>CAVZCL010000012.1:0-225131 GCA_963773745.1 uncultured Chloroflexia bacterium | reverse complement strand
CCTATAACATCGAAAGTTCGGGCGATTTCAGTCACTCCGGACGAAAAAAATTCGCGGGCGGATCGCTGGGAGCGATCCGCCCGGCGATCAGGAGGGACGTCCGAGGCGGGATGATTGTCGGATTACTTGCGACCTCGGGTGACTCGGGAGGAGCGGACACGGTGGGAGGAGCGGTCAGCGGTGCCGCCCTTGTCGGAGGCGATCTCCTGGTCGAACTGGCCGCTCCCGGAGGCGTCTTCGAGATCGGCGTTGGCGGGATCCCCCTCGCCGGTGTTGGTGCCGGCCAGGCCGCCGACGGCGGAGCCGCCGCCAGGAGTGCCGCTGGCGTGGCGGTCGTCCTGGTGGGCGGAGGCGGTCGTGTTGTTCAGCTCGGCGTGCTGGGCGGTCGGATCGGCGCCGGGGATGACGCCCTCGGGGACGGACTCGATGGAGCGGCGTTCGGGATCGAGCCCGGCGACCGGTCGGCCGGCGTCGAGGTTGACCGGCTCAGCCGGCCTCGATCTCCCGGGCGCAGTTGAGGCAGAAGCGGGTGTACGGGATCGCTTCGAGCCGCTCTCGCTTGATCGACTCGCCGCAGCGCTCGCAGGAGCCGAAGGAGCCCTCCTCGATCCGCCCCAGGGCGTCGGCGACCTCGCGGTCGAGGTGCTCCTCGTTCTCGTAGAGGGTGGCGTCGAGTTCCTGCATGTACTCGGCGGTCCCGAGGTCGGCCAGGTGCATCGGTGTGTTCGACAGGTTGCCGCCGGAGTCGCCTCCGGTCCCGGTCCGGGCCTCGCTCCTCCAGGGAGTCGAGGTCGCCCCGGAGCCGGGAGTCCATCGCCAGGAGACGGTCGCGGAACCGCTGAATCTGCGTGTCGGTCATGGTCGTGCCCTCGATCAATCCGTGGTCGGCCGACTCTCCCAAAGAAAAGAAGAGCGGTCGGTGAGAGAGTCGACCTCGGACGCAGACGGCGTGCCGATCGCCCCGAGCGACCCCGCAGAACGCGTCGAAAAGCCATCTGGATGTGGATATGGGACTCGAATCGGGGTTTTCAGGGGCGGGGACGATCCGTTATTCGTAAAGAAGATGTTGTGCCGAACGGCACGCAGTCCGTCTCGCAATCCGATCGACGGAGTCATCGTCATGGCACAGGCCCAGTCCGGCAATACGGTCCTCGTCCACTACACGGGTCGGCTGGCCGATGGGACGGTCTTCGACAGCTCGCAGGGTCGCGACCCGCTGGAATTCACCCTGGGGGCCAGCCAGGTCATCCCCGGCTTCGAGGAGGCCGTCGATGGCCTCGAACCCGGCCAGGAGCGGACGGTCACCATCCCGGTGGAACGGGCCTACGGCGACCACAAGTCGGAGCTGGTCTTCGACGTGCCCCGCTCGCAGTTCCCTGACCACCTCGACCCGCAGGTCGGCCAGCGACTCCAGATGAGCAACGGCGACCAGACGGCCGTCGTCGTCGTCTCGGACGTCGGCGACGAGTCGGTCACGCTCGACGCCAATCATCCGCTGGCGGGCAAGGAACTGACCTTCGTCCTCTCGCTGGTCGAGATCCGCTGAGCCGGGCGATGGGCGGTTGGTCGTTTCGACGCGAATCGGCGTGGGTTAGGATGACGAGAAGACGTGACCCTCGGCCGACAGGCTCCGGGTCGCGGTCCTTATTCTCCTCCGACCGCCCAGGCAAGCGGGTCGATCCGCTCCGCTCCGGGTCGCGGCGGCCGGGGGTCTGACCGGATCGGATCGGAACTCCAGCGCGAGGGGAACAGACCATGACGCCATCGAATCCGCAGCCGTCGCGGCGCTCCTTCTTCCGGAACACCGGGGCCGCCGCGGCGGCCTCGGCCCTGGCGGGCGTCGTCGTGCCGTCGGTGCACGCCGGCGAGCAGAACACGATCAAGGTGGCGCTGGTCGGCTGCGGCGGCCGGGGCACCGGCGCCGCGGCCAACGCCCTGTCGGTCGAGAACGGGCCGATCAAGCTGGTGGCGATGGCCGACGTCTTCGAGGACCGCTGGCCGAGCAGCACAAGTACCTCGAGGAGAAGTATCTCCAGCCAGATCGACGTGCCCGAGGACCGCCGGTTCCTCGGCTTCGACGCCTACCAGAAGGCGATGGACTGCCTCGACCCCGGCGACGTGGTGATCCTGACCACCCCGCCGGCCTTCCGCTGGTCCACTTCACGCTACGCGATCGACAAGGGCATCAACACCTTCATGGAGAAGCCGGTCACCGTCGACGGCCCGACGACCCGGCGGATGATCGAGCTGGGCGAGGAGGCCAAGGAGAAGAACCTCAAGGTCGGCGTCGGCCTGATGTGCCGCCACTGCGACGCCCGCCAGGAGCTGTTCGACCGCATCCAGGACGGCGAGATCGGCGACCTGATCACCCTCCGGTCCTACCGCCAGGCCGGCGGCGGCGGCATGATCGACCCGAAGCCGGACGACATCAGCGAGCTGATGTACCAGATCCAGCAAGTTCCACGGCTTCATGTGGGCCAGCGGCGGCGTGATCATGGACTACATGATCCACAACATCGACGAGTGCTGCTGGATGAAGGACGCCTGGCCGGTCGAGGCCCAGGCCCAGGGGGCCCGCCTGCTACCGCGACGACAAGATCGACCAGAACTTCGACAACTACTCGTCGAGTACACCTTCGGCGACGGCACCAAGCTGTTCGTCTACACCCGGAACATCCCGCGCTGCCACCAGGAGTTCGCCAGCTACGCCCACGGCTCGAAGGGCTCGGCGGTGATCTCGACCAGCTCGCACACCCCGGCCAAGTGCCGGATCTACCCCGACCAGAACATCGGCAAGGGCGAGCCGACCTGGGCCTATCCCCAGCCCGAGCCGAACCCCTATCAGCTCGAGTGGGACCACCTGATCGCCGCCATCCGCAAGGACAGCCCTACAACGAGGTCAAGCGAGGCGCCGAGGCCAGCCTCGTCACCGCGATGGGCCGCATGGCCGCCCACACCGGCCGGGTCGTCACCTTCGACGAGATGCTCAACCACGACCACGAGTTCGCCCCCGACGTCGACAAGCTCACCTACGACGCCGCCGCCCCGCTCCAGAAGCAAGGCAACGGCATGTATCCCCAGCCCGAGCCCGGCCTGAAGCGGAACCGCGAGTATTGATCACCGATGGGCTTCCGGGGCTCGGCAACCACCGCGCCCCGGGATGCCCTCAGTCGGCTGCGGCGGGTTTGCCCCGGGCCTCGGGGTCGTAGAGCCGAACGCCGTAATCATAGCCGTAAAGGTCGAGCGGCCGTTCGGGGAACGCCGCCGTCGTCGTCCTCCTGGTCGGGTCCGGTGCT
Organism: uncultured Chloroflexia bacterium; assembly: GCA_963773745.1. Classification (GTDB taxonomy): domain Bacteria; phylum Chloroflexota; class Anaerolineae; order Caldilineales; family Caldilineaceae; genus UBA5069. Next base: position 221,835 of record CAVZCL010000012.1, on the reverse strand, counting down.
GTAGACGACGAGGCCGTCGTCAAGGCGTCCGAGCAGGATCGGCTCGGTGGTGAAGGGGTCGATCGGCACCGAGCCGCCAGGCGAGAACGGCTCGAGGGCCCCGGCGTCCTCCGGCCAGGAGCCGTTGGCGAGTCGATACCGCTCGGCAGCGATCGCGCCGATCGCGCCGGCGATCGAGGCTCGGGTCCGGAACCAGTGCCTCGGGAGCGACTCGGTCGTCAGCAGGAGCATCGTCGAGTAGGCGCTCAGTCGAGCCGTGATCGGGTCGGTGGGCTCCTCCAGCGCGGTGATCCAGGCATTCCAGAGGGGGATCTGCTCGTCTTCGGGATGCCTGGCGATCTCGACCGCCTGGTTGAACGCGTGGAGCAATCGGCCGCGGTTGTACGAAACCATGGTCCGCTCGACCGTCCCGGGGGGGGCAGCGTCGTCATCGAGAGAAACGCGGCCGTCGGCGAGTTTGGCCATCAGGTCGTCGAACTGGGCGCGATCGGCGCGGAGGGCGAGCAGCAGGATCGGCTCCGAGGCCATCGCCGAGAGCTGTCCTTGTAACGCGAGGAGGGCGGCGTCGCTGGCCTCCCCTGAGGCCAGGACCCGAGCAACGAGGCCGATCGCCTCGCGGATCAGCCGCATCCGCTGGTTTTGCGAGCTGGACATCGGCTCGTCGCCGATCGCCCGGACGCAACCGAGGATTGCTCCGGCCGCCTCCAGCGCATCGTCGACGTCTCCCTTGAGCAGGCGGGACTCGGCGTCAAGCCGCATCGCCAGACCGATCGAGTCGGCATCCTGGAGGTGGGGCAAGGCCGTCTCCAGGAAGTTCTCCTTGCAGATGACGTCGAACCGCCCCCGCCCCGATTCCGCCAGGGTCCGGGCCTTCTCGGCCGCGGGCGCGATGCGGGCGGCCTCCCGGAGCAGGTCGTCGGCCAGCGAGGGCGGCAGGCTCGCGGCCGGATCGAGTCTTGCAAGCCGGTCGAGCAGCGCGTCGGTCGATTCGTCGGGCCATCCTTCGGGGAGGTCGAGGGCGGCCCTGGTCAGGTGCTCCGCCGGGTTGCTGTCCGGGGGCACCTCAGCCCGTTGGATGTTCAGGTCGCTGATCCGCCAGCCGGGATCGAGCCGATCGGCCTCGGCGTTCGCCGCGGCGACGCAGATGACTATCTTGTCAAGCCCTTTGCCTATCAGGAAGCCGCCCGCGCTGCGGCGCGTGTACGCACGCGGAATGGCACGCGCCCGGGGCAGCGCCGCCACGGTGCAGCTTGGCGACCTGACACTGAACCGACTCACTCGCACTGCGCAGCGAGGCGGCGCGGAAGTTGAGCTCACTAGCAAGGAGTTCCGCGCTCTCTGAGTTCCCTCATGCTCCATCCCGGCCAGGCGCTAAGCCGCACGCAGATCGGCGAACATGTGTGGGGCTATGATTTCTTCAACGAGTTGAACATTGTGGATGTCTATATCGGTGATCGTGCTGAAAGATCGACGACGGCCATGCGCCACTGATTCCGCACTGTGCGTGGTGTGGGCTATCGCATGACGGCAGAGGGCTAAGGCGTGCTCACTCTACGTGCCCGTCTTGTGCTCGTCAATGTACTGGTTTTCCTCGTCACCTTCGTTGTGCTGGCGGCCGTGCTGACAACCGACCTGCTGCGTCACCTTAACGCACAGGTGGACAGCGAGTTGGCGCGCCTGAGCGATTCGGCGCTGGAGCATGTGGAGCTTGAGAGCGGGCGGCCCAGGTTGACCGAGCGTGAGGAGCAGAGTTCCGCTGGATCGGGTGAGCGTGCTCCCTCGCTCCTCCTGGATGCGCAGGGCAACGTCTCAGACGGTGTGGGCGCAATGCGATCGGCCGAAGTTGCCATGTTGCCGCCGCCGCAGCGCGGCCGTACCGTAGCGTTCACCTTGCGTGGCGCGGACAGTAGTCAACCGCTGCGCGTCTACACACGCCCACTGCGGGCCGCGTCCGATGAGTATGCGGGCGAAGACGCAAATCTCGGTTACATACAGATCGGCATTGTACCGACTGAGATCGTTGCCATGCTTGCGCAGATTCGCCGCAGCCTGCTGCTTGCCACGCCGCTGGCGCTGCTTGGGGCCGGGCTGGCCGCACCTCTGCTGGCGGCGCGGCCGTGCGCTACATCCCCTTACCGAAATGACAGTCAGCGCATCGGAGGTTAGCGCCGCGTACGCTCAGCTCGCCCGCCGCTTGCCCATTCCGGCCGCCAAGGATGAAGTGCGCACGCTGGCGCTGGACTTCAACGCAATGCTGGATCGCTTGGCAGAGGCCTTTGCGTGCCAGCGGCGCTTCACTGCCGATGCGTCACATGAGCTGCGCACACCTGTTGCAGCTATTCTTGGCCAGGCGGAACTCGCCTTGAGCCGCACACGCACGCCCGAGAGCTATCAGGAGACGCTGCTCCGCATTCAGGGAGAGGCAGAGCGCACGAGCCAGCTAATCGGCCGCTTGCTCATGCTCGCCCGTGCCGACGGCACTACGTTGCCGCCGGAGCGCCGCCCCACGGACATAGCGGCCTTGCTGCACACGCTGCCGGACGTGTGACAGGAAGAGGCCGACGCCAAGGGGATTCTCCTGCGTTTGGAGGGGCCAGAGCGGGCAAAGGTGACGACCGACGCTGACACCCTTACCCAAGTTGTGCTCAACTTGCTTGAGAACGTGCTTGCCTACACAGACGGGGGAGAGGTTGTGGTGACGATTGACGAGGCTGCGGATGGCGTGGCGATTATCGTGCGCGATGCCGGCCCAGGCATTGCGCCGGAGGACTTGCCCCTCATTTTTGATCCATTCTACCGAGCGGACCCCGTCGCGCCAGCGACGTAGCGGAGGCATGGGCCTCGGCCTGGCCCTGGCAAAGGAACTCACCCAGCTGCTCGGCGGGCGCATTGCTGTTGCGAACGGAGAGTAGGTAGCGCCGTCTTTACGGTCGTCCTGCCGCTCAACTAGGCTGAAACCGCTGTGGACTCTCTGTTCTAGCCACCTATCACTTTTGATTACGGATAGGGAGCGGAGGGATAAGGGAAAGGTTCGTCCAGACGTAAACGGCGGGCGAGCCAATCCAAGCCGATACGGAAATAGCTCTTGTCACGGCGGTCTTTGCGGTCAACGAAGTGGCGCTTACCGTTCTTGACAACCCAACTGCCGAGAGAAATAAGCCAAACAAAGGTCAGGCAGACGCCCAGGACGAGACGCGGAATGCGGTCTTCATCGTCGAGGTGCGTGCTCTCAAGGTCAAAGCCGTGACCTTTGAAGTCACCGTACATCTCTTCTGTCCACATGCGGATGCGGTACAAGCGCAACAAAGCTTGTGTCCCCTTGCGGTCAGAGAGCAGATACCAAGGCTCCTCTTGCCCTTTCTGCCAGTGGAGAACAAGCCAGAACCAGCCGACGTTGTTTGTGCGTGTCACGCGCACCAGCCAACTTCACGCGTTCACCCGGTGCCACCGTCAAGGCATGAATCCTCTCCCAGGCTTGTCCGTCCGCAGAGACCAGAATGCGTCCTTGTTGACGCAGCACAAAGTGCCAGCCGTGCTGACAGAGCCACTGTATGAGGACAACTGTCGGAAAGCCGCTGTCACCGAGCAGGCAAACGCTCGGATGGTGCGGTATGAGACTGCACACGTAGCGCAACAACTTCAACTGTGCATCCACAGTCACGTTGCCTCGGTCGCCACGGTGAATGCTCCAGGAAAGGGGCAAGGTGCGCCCACGCCAAGCCACTCCGATTGTCAACATGCGAAAGTTGAAGCCAACCTTAGTGCAGTCAATCACCAGGCGTATGTCTTGGTTGGCAAAGATCTGTAGCAGTTGCTCTGCCACGGGACGATACCATGTGCGTACATCCACAAATGAGTTGTTCAGAAAGCGGCGCAGGTGATTGACCAGACTTAACTCTTTGCTGCGGCTTGGCCAATGCCGTACCACCGCTGGCAACTGTAAGATCGGCCCAGGTAGAGCCCACTTATCAGCAACGCCATGTTGCGCAACGCGGGCTGTTTTCTTTTGGCCGCCATTGGCATAGCTGCTCCAATACCTTATGATACAGCCGAAGGTTGGTTGACATGTCGGTCTCCTTGATAGATGTTTGTTTCCTAACAACAGTCTATCAAGCCCGCGTAACGAACCTTCCTCTTTTCCTATTCTGAAAAGTGATAGGTGGCTAGCTCTCTGTTTTCAATGCAAGGGCGCAATGTGGGCACGGGCGCCAGGAAAAGCAAAAGCAGGAAACGGCGGCATATTCCAGTCATGCGCATCATGTGCAGAAGCGGACGGCATGTCGTTGTTCCTGTTTTGTCTTCACCTTGTGTCCCCGCTCACCTCGCGCCCTTGCGTTGAATATGCGTGTATCATCACGGCATTCCTTTCGTCGGCTGCATTATCCCGCCAACGCACCAAACCACCCCGCCCAGAGCGCCGGCAGGAAGAGTTCGAGCAGCAAGCCCGCAACGAGCAAGGCGCCCCAGCCAGCAGCAGCCGCCGGCGTGCGTCCGACTTCCGCCAGGGGCGCCAATCGCCCGTGAAGCCGGGCAGGGCGAAAAAGGGCAGCAGCCCCACATAGCCTGCAATGCGCAGCAGGTACCACGGCTGCAGCGCCGCCATCATGCCTGCCAGCCCGCCAGCCGAATCCACGAGCGCAGCCGCCCCAAAGGCAAATTGGTTCACAGTGCGCACGAGGAACCAGACGCCCACGAGTCCACCCGAGGCCAGCGAGCCAAGGGTGATGCCTGCCACCTCAAGCAAGTGCAGCAGCGGCTGCGAGAACCATGACTGCGGCAGCATTCTGCCTGCGTAGAGCCAATTGAGCAGCGCTTCACGGTACAGAAACCCGCCGCCCACAGCCTTTTCGAGTGCGTTGGGCGCAATCAGCGTCAATACAAAGACAGTGACAATCTGCACGCCCACCCAGATGGCCAGCACAATTGCGGCAGGCCGCACACGGTCGCGCCGCAGCGGCACAAGCAGCATCAGCCAGAGTGCAGCGGTTTGTGCGAATGCCAGGAACCACCGCGAGCCGAGCAGCGCGGGCAGTGCAGTGGCAAGCGCGGCGAAGAAGACAATTGCTACGTAGTAAAGGGGGTCATCCAGCAGGTTGTAACCACGTCGCGGCTGGTTGTTCATTGTGCTTCCTCGGGATCCGGCGTCGCTATCGAGCCTCACAGTTCAGCATGAAGAACGCCGCGTGCTATGTGTTGCGGATACAAAAAGCGCCCGCCGAAGCGGGCGCTTTTGGATTGGATGCCCGCTAGTTGGCTGCCGATTGGTCCAGAAGCCACTGCGCCAGTGCCCTCAATTTCCTCCGTCGACATGCGGTCGGGGAAGTTCTGGGGCATGATACCCGCCACATAGCCCGGGACAATGAAATCGTTCGGGTGCGTAATGCTGTTGATGACGTAGGTCAGCGCATCCTGGCCGGCGACCATGTTGGGCGCTTCCTTGTTGAGGTTGCCCAGATTCGGGGCAATCGGGCCGCGGTTGCTCTCCGTCTGGTCCTGTTCAAGATTGTGGCAGCCCTGGCAGCCCATGGTGATGAAGAGCTCTTCAGGCGCACGGACCTGGCCTTCCACCGCGCCGGCTGGGGCCGCCGTGACAGTGCCGGTAATCGTGGTGGTCTTGGCATTCTGGAAGGGCTGCCATGGGTCTTCGTCTGGCGTCTGCGTCAGGGCGTCCGCTTCCCAATTCATGACGAATGCGGTGACTGCCTGCACCTGGTCGTTGCGTAAGGGACCGCCGTAGTTCACACCCCATGTGGGCATCATCTGCGCCCACTGGCTGATGCTGTTGCTCGGTCGACCGGCCGCCACTGTGCCAGCGATGTAATCGTGCAGCGTGCCCGCAAAGCCGACATCCGCAAGGCGCTGGGTGAAGAAGTAATTGCTGTGCAGCGCGGGCGCTACGCCGGGCAACCCCTTGCCGTCAACACCATGGCAACTGGTGCAGTTGTTGGCAAAGATCTCGGCGCCCTTCTCAATCTGCGACCGTTCCAGTTGCCGGTCTGCGCCTGCATGCGCGGCTCTTCAATGATGAAGGTGAAGCCGAAGAGCGCAAGCGTCAGCAGGAGCGCTGCGCCTCCCATAAAGATTTTGGCGATGGGCGACTTGACGTACAGAAAGCTGTACCATGGCTTATGCATGAGTCTACTCGCCCTCCTGCACATCGGTTGAGCCAGGAGAAATCCTTGCGCCCGTACTGTTCCCAGTAGAGCGACTCCTCGTGCAGCCAGAAGGGGCGCTTGAAGTTCTCTTCGACGCCTGCGCTGTCAACCCAGTGGATTTCCCACGTAATGCGTACGCAGCGACGGCTGCTCCTGGGTAACCTCGATGGTGCCCCAGGCGTTGTTGAATTCGGGATTCGCCGGCGTCGAAATTGCAATGACGCACTGAATTCCTCAACAATCTGCAGCCACTCCTCGTCTGCTCGTCTGCCCTTCGCAGGGACGCGTGAGTCAAAGAGACCAACGGGCACATGCGCATAGCCAATTTCGCGCACCGTGGCCGGCCCCTTCTTCAGGCATTAGCTCCTGCACAACCTCGACCGCAGGGGCGGCGGGGACTGCATACTGCGGTGTGCCCATCCAGCTGAGGATGATCATGACGACGCCAGCGACAACGCCGCTGATGATGGCGACGCGGCGATCCTTGGCGCGACGGCTGGGATTGCGATCCAGGTAGGGAATCGCAATCAGCAGGACGAGCAGGACACCTGGCAGGATGACGCCGGCAATCGTCTTGTCGGCAATCTTGAGCATGCCCTGGAGCCAGTAGAAATACCAGGGCGCCACGGTGTGCAGCGGCGTGCTCTGCGGATTGGCAATCGACTCAAGCGGGGCCGAGAAGAAGAACGCCACCGCAAGCACCATGAGCGCAGAGAAGCCGATAATGAAGACAGCTTCATCAATCAGCACGTCGGGCAGGAAGTAAACGCGTCGGTCGGCGGGAATCTTGTTGGCAGTGTCCTGGCCCACTTCCTCTTCATTGGCCGGCAGGCTGATGCCGAAATGCACAACTTTGTAGTAGTGCACAAAGAAGAAGAGGAAAAGAATGAGCGGCAGGAAGAGAACATGCAGCAGATAAAAGCGCAGCAAGCCATTGGCGCCGATGTCCGGCGCGCCGCGTGCGAGCAGGTTGACGGTCTCGCCAACGATCGCGGGCGGTACGGCTTCGGCCATGGAGGTGCCGATGGTGACAGCCCAGTAGGCCAACTGGTCCCACGGCAGCAGATAGCCGGAGAAGGAGAGGAAGAGCGTCAGCACCAGCAGAATGACGCCTGTGAACCAGGTGAACTGGCGCGGCGCCTTGTAACTGCCTGTCAAATAGGTGCGCACCATATGCAGCGTGACGATCGCCACCATCAGCTCTGCACCAATGCGGTGCAGGTCGCGCATGAACTGGCCGAAGGGCACATTGCTCAGCAGGCGGATCATGTCGACGTACGCCTGGCTGGGCGACGGCGTGTACCAGACCATCAGAATGAGACCGGTGATGGTCTCGAAGAGGAAGAGGTACGTGGAGAGCAGCCCAAGCCGGAAGGTGTGGGTGAAGCGCGTCACGCTCTCGTGGTAATAGGTGGGCTTGATGTGGAGCAGGAACGCTTCGTTGTGGGGTTTGAGGCGCGGGTTGGGGCGGCCAGGCGGCTTCGCCGCGCAACATGCGGCGCACTTCACCTGGGCTGATACCGGCTGTGACACGCGTAAACGTATCATCAACCAGCCCCAACACCGAGCTCATGAAGCCTTTTTTCTCGACTTCAGGCTTTACAGCCATGTTTCTGCTCTCCTCAACTGTTCCATGCAGCGGGAAGAAACGTCGCCGAGCAACGGTTCTGACTCAGTGTCGGCAGCCGGCAGTGGCTGCTCCTGCGCGCTGTGCAGCTGCGCTGCGCACCTGTGCCGGCCTAAACTTCGGCGCGAGCCGGCGATTCACCTGCGGGCGAGCCAATGATTTTGGCGCCGGTATCCACAACAAGTTCTCCACCCACCTCGGAGGTCTCAAAGCGGTCCAGCGAGCGTGGTGCGGGGCCCTTAATGTAGTAGCCTTCGCGTGAGAACATTGAACCGTGGCAGGGGCATTCAAAGCGCACTGTCGACGGCTCCCATTTATAGAGGCAGCCCAGGTGCGTGCAGACCATGTAGAGTGCTTTGACGCCCTCATCCGTGGTATTCACCAGCCAAAACTTGCCAGCGGTGATGCCCTCAGGCGGGGCATCTGTGGAGGGCAAGGCGGCGACAGGGCCAAGGATGAACTCACCGCCAAATTCACCCGCCTTGAAGCGGGGATAGAGGAACTGGAAGAGACCGACGCCAGTGGCCCCCGCCACCAGCAGCAGCGCGCCGCCCCACGCATAGGTGAGGAACTCGCGCCGGTTCATGTCGCGATGCGCAAGCTCTTCGGGGCTGAGGACTTGCGGCACGTAGGTGGTGTCGTCAAGCGCGCCTGCGCCGCTGTTCGCACCATAGCTTGCGCTGCTATTGACGCCATTGCTGGAGCCATTGGTCGCGGCTGCTGCCGGGGTCGCAACCGCCTTTGTCTGGGGCGCCGCAGCGACTGAAGCAGCTGCTTCAGCCGGCGTGGGTTCGACGGGCGCTGCCACTGCCTCAACTTCGGCTGCGGGCGCCTCTGATACGACAACTGTCGCCGCGGACGGCGCAGCGGCAGCCTCGGCCTGAGCAGGCGCGGACTCAACCACTGCCGCCGGAGCAGCGGCCTGGGGCGCAGCCTTGGGCGCCGGCGCTGCCGTATCTTCACTGGCGGCCGCTTCTGCCTTTGCGCGCAGCGCCGCCTCCTGCATCTTGCGTTTCAGTTCGGCAACGCGATCGCTGTCTGCCACGAAATACCTCTCATTCTCGTTACGCGCCAAGAGGGACTGCGGGGTCTGTCACTCTCTGCCACAGACCTTCATAATGGCGACGCTTACGTACTCTATCTTCGGACTGGTCTGCCTACGGTGTGGAGAAGGCAACCAGGTCAACGGGGTGCGAACAAAACCGCCAGGTATCGTACTTGAAAGACTGCGGCGAGTGTAGCACACGCGTTTTTATTTTGTCAAAACCCTGGCGATTTTCAGGAGGTAAATCGGCCCGTACGGCGCCTGGCCAACCGCACGGAGCGAAGTTCCGTATGTACTGTAGATGTACTATAGACGAATGCATTGTAAATGTATGTAGCCTTTGCGCCATCTTTCACAAGGCCGCGCGGCGCGTATTGCGCGCAGCATTCGCCAGGTGACCGAGCCTGCACCATGGCCACGGTTGTGTGGGTGCGGCGCTACGCCGATTTCGTCGCGGCGGACTTCAGAGATGCACTACTGAAGCCGCCGCGACGAGTGCCCCGATCTACGCATCCTGCAGCGTGGCAAGGCGGTCGGCAAGCTGGCCGCGTCGCTCGCTCAACTCCACCATCTTGGCGCGCTCGCGCTCGATGAGTTCCGGCGGCGCCTTGGCCGTGAAGCCGGCGTTGCCGAGCAGACCCTCAATGCGCTGCAACTGTTTGTCAATGTTGTCAATCTCCTTGTTCAGTCGCTGGCGCTCGGCGGCAAAGTCGATGAGCCCCGTCAGAGGCAGGTAAACTGTGACGCCACTCGTAGCGAGCGTGACTGCCTTGTCGGGCGCCGGCAGCTCCGTGGCGATGACTGCAGCGGCGCTGTCAATGCGCGCGAGCGTCGCCAGCAGCGGCAGCGAGGCGGTGAGCAGCGCGGCATGGTCGCCGCCGGCAATGTGCGCCGGAATGCGCTTGCCCGGCTCGACGTCATACTCGCTGCGCGCATTGCGGATTGCGCGCACGACCTCCTGAATGCGGCCAAAGTTTTCGTCGGCCAGAGCATCTGCGTGGCCGGCGGCATGGGGCCAGCGCGAAACCATCAGCGCGCGCCCTTCCGGCGTCACCTGGGCAATGGCCGGCAGGCTCTGCCAGATCTCCTCGGTGACGAAGGGCATGAAGGGATGGAGCAGGCGCAGGCTGCGCTCGAGCACGAAGGCGAGCACCTGGCGCGTGGCGTGCGATTCCTCGGCCGTGCCGTCGTAGATGCGCACCTTGGAGGCCTCGATGTACCAGTCGCAGTAGTCGCTCCAGAGGAAATCGTAGAGCTGCCGCCCCGCTTCACCCAGTTGCCACTCCTGAATGAGGCGGGAGACGTCGTGGGTCACTGTATCGAGCCGGCTGAGAATCCAGCGGTCGGGAAGCGAGAGATGGTCGTCGGCGGGCAGGGCGAAGCCGCGCGCGTTGACGTCGTCGTCGTCCAGGGGCAGTTCATGCCCCTCCAGGTTCATGATGACGAAGCGGGCGGCGTTCCAGATCTTGTTGGCGAAGTTGCGGCTGCTCTCCACGCGCTGGATGGCAAGCTTGGCGTCGTTGCCCGGCGTGGAGGCCGTGAGCAGCGTAAAGCGCAGCGCGTCGGCTCCGTAGTCGCGAATCAGGTCGAGCGGGTCCAGGGCGTTGCCCAGCGACTTGCTCATTTTGCGCCCCTTCTCGTCGCGAATCAGGCCATGCAGATAGACCGTGCGGAAGGGGACCTCGCCCGTGAACTTGAGGCCGAGCATGATCATGCGCGCCACCCAGAAGAAGAGGATGTCGTAGCCCGTCTCGAGCACGCTGGTGGGATAGTAGCGGGCGAGGTCGTCGGTCTGCGCCGGCCAGCCCAGGGTGCTGAATGGCCACAGGCCGCTGCTGAACCAGGTGTCGAGCACGTCGGGGTCTTGCTCCAGCGCGACGTCGCGGCCGAATTGCGCGGCGGCCTGCGCTTGCGCGTCGGCCTCGCTGCGCGCCGCGAAGACGCTCCCCTCCGGGCCGTACCAAATGGGAATACGGTGGCCCCACCAAAGCTGGCGGCTGATGCACCAGTCGCGAATGTTCTCCATCCAGTGGTAGTAGGTCTTCTCAAAGCGCTGGGGGACGATCTCTATGGCGCCCGTGCGCACGGCCTCAATGGCCGGCTCTGCCAGGGGCTGCATCTTCACCCACCACTGCTCGCTCAGCAGAGGCTCGACAATCGTGCCACAGCGCTGGCAGTGGCCCACCTGGTGCAGCCGTTCTTCATCGCGCACAACGAGCCCGGCGGCGCGCATGTCGTCCCACAAGCGCTTGCGTGCGTCAAAGCGATCCAGCCCCGCATAGGGGCCGGCCGCCTCGTTCAGAATTGCGTCGGTATTGAGGATGTTGATCATCTCAAGGCCGTGGCGCTGGCCGATTTCGTAGTCGTTGGGGTCGTGGCCCGGCGTCACCTTGAGCGCTCCCGTGCCGAACTCCATGTCCACGTAGGGGTCGGCAATCACGGGAATGCGGCGGCCGAGCATGGGCACAATCGCGGTGCGCCCGACGAGGTGCGCGTAGCGCGGGTCATCCGGATGGACAGCCACGGCCGTGTCGCCGAGGATGGTCTCGGGGCGTGTGGTGCTCACCTCAAGGAACTCTGCGCCGTTGCCTCCTTCGAGCATGTACTTGAAGGTGTAGAAGCGACCCTGCTCTTCCTCATAATCCACCTCGAGGTCGCTGATTGCACTCATGCAGCGGGGGCACCAGTTGACAAGGCGCTTGCCGCGATAGATGAGCCCCTCGTTGTAGAGGCGAATGAAGGCTTCGAGCACCGCCTCGCTCAGCCCGGCGTCAAGCGTAAAGCGCTCGCGCTCCCAATCGCACGAGATGCCCATGCGCTGCTGCTGCTGGGTAATGCGGCCGTGGTATTCGTCCTTCCAGCCCCACACTTCCTCCACAAAGCGCTCGCGGCCAAGGTCATGGCGCGTGGTGCCCTGCTGCGCCAGCATGCGCTCCACCACGTTCTGCGTGGCAATGCCGGCGTGGTCGCTCCCAGGCACCCAGAGCGTGGGCGCGCCTGCCATGCGGTGGTAGCGGATGAGTGTGTCCTCCACGGCGTTGGTAATGCCATGGCCCAGATGCAGGATGCCGGTCACGTTGGGCGGCGGCATGGAGATGACGAATGACGCAGCGGCGGGGTCGGCCAGCCCTGATTCGAGTTGCTGCTCGGGGCGAAAGTAGCCGCGCGCCTGCCACCAGGCATAGAGACGCTCTTCGGTTTCGTGGTGTGAATAGGCCTTGGGCATTTCGGGCATGAGGGACCGTTCCTCGTGTGATGGTGCAATGGGAATGTTCATCGTGAAATGGAAGATGCAGATGGTAATTGGCAGGCGGGAAATGGCAATCGCGCGGAGCTGCGTGAGGCCGGCACTCGCCAATTACGATTTTCCGATTTCCAGTTACAAACAAAAAAGCCGCCACGTCCTCAAGGACGGAGCAGCTCCGCGGTGCCACCTTGCTTGTGCGCGCGGCGGGCCATAAGTGGCCGCGCACGCACCTCTCTGCGCGCTAACGGGCGTACCCGGACCAGGTTACTGAGCTTCACCCGGCCAACCTTCCCGGCTACCTTCCCCGCTGCCACTGCGAATGCGGCTTGCAGCCAATGACCGCATCTCTCTGGCGCCGGCGCGGCGGGTACTCCTCCGGTGCATCGTTGTTGATTATGCACCATTGTAGCCATAGGCGAGCGGGCGGTCAAGAATGGGCGTGACGCACATACGGGGAACGATTTTTCGCCCATAATCGTTCAATAATGAACGACTTGTGGGATCACGATTGCCCACCTGCCACGAATGCACAGAAATGGGGTTGGATTTGAACAACAATGAAACTGGACTACACATTACTGCCATCTCCGGCAGCTTGCGAGATGCCTCCTACAACACGGCGCTGCTGTACGCCGCCAAGGATTTGCTTCCCACGCGGAGCACGCTTGAGGTCGTAACGCTGGAGGACATCCCGCTCTACAACGTCGATATCGACCACGCGCCACAGCCCGCTGCCGTGCGGGCGCTCAAGGCAGCGATTGCGCGCGCCGATGGTGTACTGATTGCATCGCCCGAGTATAACCACTCGCTTTCGGGCGTGCTCAAGAACGCGCTGGATTGGGTCAGTCGCCCACGCGACGAGTCGCCCCTCATCGGCAAGCCGGTTGCCATTACCGGCGCGTCCTCCGGCGCGTTTGGTACAGTGCGCGCCCAGATGCATCTGCGGCAGATTCTCGTGGAGTTGATGGCGGTTACGATGGGCAAGCCCGAGATCTTCTTTGGGCCAAGTGCCGAACTCTTCGACGAAGAGGGCAACCTTGACGATGAAGAGAAGAGCGCTCAGTATGAAGCTTTTCTTGGGGCTTTTGCAGAGTGGATTGAGCGCCTGCGGGCAGGTGAACGCGCGCTCGCGTAGTGCGCACATGATCATGGCCACAGGGCGCCGCACGCTGGAATTTTGCTCGCAGCCAGCCATGCAAACCGGATCTGACGAGGTGCTCCAATCGGGGCACCTCGTTTCTTACATCTGAGAGGTGCGTGGCGTGCGCCGGCTGAGCACGAAGAAGGCCAGGGCCGCGCCGGAAGCAGCCAGCGCGCACGCAGCAAAGAGGGCGGCGAAGCCAAGAAGTTGCGCCAGTGCGCCGCCCACGAGCAGGCCCAGAAGCTGCCCCGTGTTCTGCGTCAACGTGAAGAGGCCGCTGTTGGCGGCGCGATCCGCGTCGCTCGAGAGGTCCGCCGTGAAGCTCATGGCATTGGCGGTGAAGCTGGCAAAGCCGAACGAGCGGGTTATCTGGCCCAGGATGACCGAAAAGCTGAAGCGCGCCGCCCCGATATAGAAGAGCTGGACAAATGCTATCGCCACGGCGCCGGCTGCCAGGAGCGGCGCGCGGCCAACCGCGTCCGAGATCATGCCGGTCAAGAGCATGGCCGGAAACTCCAGCACTGCGGTGAGCGACCAGAGGCTGCCGATGGCAGTACGCGAACGCCCCAGCGAGTTGAGGTAGAGCGGGAACATGGCGCTCGACGCCGCCAGCGCCGCCATGATCAGCAGCACGCCAACGAGGAAAATGCGCGGCAGCGCTGTCCGGCTGGCTTGGCCGGTGCGCAGGTCGTTGCCCTGGACCACCGCCTGGAGCGGTGTCGTGAGGATTGGGCGTGGGTGCGGGCCACGCTCCAGCGCCAGAGCGAGCAGTGCGCCGACTGCGGAGAGTGCGCCCGCCACGAGAATCGACGCGGAGATGCCGGCACGGTCGGCAAGCACACCGCTGCCCAGTGCAGCTACGGCGTATGCAATTGAGCCCATACCGCGGTATACGCCCATTTGCCGCCCACGCTTGGGCGAATTGCTGAGTAGTTCGCCCACAATGGAGAGGCTTATGGCCGAGTAGATTGCCGCACCCATGCCCTCAACAATGCGCGCGCCAGCCGCCTGGCCGAGCGTACCCGAGAAGGAGACCAGCACGTAGCCAAGCGCCTGCAGCGCCATCCCCGCTGCCAGCCAGGCGCGCCGCGCGCCCAGCCTGTCGGCATAGCGGCTGACGACGGCGCTGGTGACAATCGTTGTGGTGATGAAGAGGGTGAGGATGAGCGAAACTTGAAAGTAGTTCGCGCCAAGCCCCTCCAGGAAGAGGCCAATGAAGGAGCCGCCCGCGCCCAGCCCACCATAGAATGCAGCTGTAACGGCTGTCATAATGCGCAAGTTGCGGGTCATTCCAGGTCGCGTTCAGATTGCAGGCCGCGTGCGCGGCCCTTCGGTTGGGACGGGCGCGCCCGTGGCGCCCACGGGCGGCAGCGACGATGCAGCGTGCCTGACTGGATGTGACGCGAGCCAGGCAAGTGCGATTGCCAGCACGGTCGCTGCGGCGAGCGCCGACGTGTCGACGACCAGATCGGCATGTTCGCGCGCGTGTTGCAGCCGCAGACACTCGTCGGCGTGGGCGCGTTCGCTCCAGCTCACGTCATCGCGCCGCGCACGCTGCGCGTCGAGCGATACGTGCAGATAGATGAGCGCCTTGGGCGGCTGCGGACGGCGCCAGAGGTCGGCCACGTTGGCGTGCTCCTGGCTCACGGGGCGCGCGTCGTAGCCCGCCACGCGCAGCGCGGCCACAAGTGTGGATTTCCCCGACGCGCTCACGCCCACCACCTTGATGATCGGCAGTGCGCGCTCTGTGCGTGGCGGCGGTTCCAGGGCGGCCACGGGCTTTTTCCGCCCCCTGCCTGCTTTAGCCAATGGGGAAGCGCAGCACAAGCCTTCGCACAAGGTTCAGATCGGCCTGCGCGCGCACGGTGATCACGGCCACGGTCGCGTCGTCATGGGGGCGCTGCTGGTCCAGGCGCAGCGCTTCGGCGAGCACGCCGTCTGCAATGCACTCGGCAGAGAGATCGCCATCTGGTGCAATCCGCTTGAGGAGCAACGGCAGGTCAATGCGTTCACCCGTGCGTGCGCCCGCTGCCCAAATGCCGTCGCTGAAGACAATCACCGACGTACCTGGCGCAAGCTCGTACTGCGTAATCGAGGGCTTGGTATTGACGTGCACGCCGACTGCGTCCGTCGAATCGTCAAGCCATTCGAGCGCCCCACCGCGCAGGAGGATGCTGGGGCAGCGGCTGTTGCGACTGACCACAAGCGTGCGCGTCACGAGGTCCACGCTCACCATAACGAGCTCGGCGCTCACCTGTCCGCCGCGCTGGGCGTGAAGCGCATCATGCGTGGCACGCGCCACGGCGCCGTCGCGCACCCCTTCGGAGAGGAGCGCAATCGCCTTGTGCACAACCAGGTTGCTGATTGCCTTGGCGCTGCGCCCACTGCGCTGTCCATCGGCCATAACGAGACTCATGCCGCCGCGCGGGCGCTCGATCAGTTCGACAGTGTCGCCGCTCTCGCTTGTGGCATATTTGCCCACCTTGGCCACGGCGGCGTGGACCTCAAGAAAAGGGGTCATGCGGTAACCTCACGCAGCCAGGAGAGGAACTGATCCCACGCGGCGGCCTGCGTGGGATCTGTGCGAATCGCCTCGATGCTTGTTACAAATGCGTGTCCAACGCCCGGGTAGATGGCGATCTCATGCGGAATGCCCGCCTCCTTGAGGCCGGCCTCGAAGGCGCGTACGTCGTCGGGCGAAGGGCGCGTGTCGAGCTCGCCGAAGATGCCGAGCACGGGGCCGGGTAATTGTGCCAGGCGCTGCGCTTCGGAGATGAGCGATCCGTAAAAGACGCCTGTGGCTGCAACGTTGGCCCCCGTGAGGCTGTAGCTGAGCGCCTTGCCGCCGCCATAGCAGAAGCCCATGACAACGACCCTGGCGGGGTCCACATCGGGCTGCTGGGCAAGCCATGCATTGACAGCGTCCAGGTCACTGTGCACGCGATCGTCGGGCGTTGTGAGCGAGAGCCAGATGGCGCGCGGGATCCAGTTTGTAGTGGCCCCGCGATAGGTGTCGGGGGCGACCACAACGTAGCCCTCCTGCGCCAGCGCCTCGGCCTTGCCGACAATCTCTTCGCGCATGCCCCAGAACTCGTGGATCATGATAACGGCGGGCAGCGTTTCGTCTGCGTTTGCAGCACCGGCTGGGCGAGCAACCCACGCATTCACCCCGCTGCCGTCGGCGTTCTCAATGACGGTATTCGTGTAGTTTTCAATGTTGCCGCGTGTGCGCAGCGCATCGGCCGGCACAGAGAGCACCAGAAAGCCAACGAGGGCCACAAGCAGCAGGAGGACGACGAGCAGAATGCGTTTGAATACGCGCATGGAGGAATTCCTTGCATCTCGGTCAGCAAAGCGTGGCAGGAGTGAAAGCGCAGGCCAAGGCCGGCTGGTAGAGTGGCGAAGGGCTACTCGACGTCGACACCGAGGATGTCGTTGACGCTCGCGCCGTAGCAATCGGCCAACCGCCGCAGTTGGTCCACGTTAAGGCGGCGCTCCTTGAATTCAGCGTCGAAGAGGAACTGTTGCGAGAGCCCCGTGCGCTGCTGGATCTCCTCGTAGGTTAGCCCATGGGCCGCGCGCAGTTGGCGCAAAATGGCGCTGACGCGGCTGCGCGCCAGCGTGCGGATGGCCTGGCGCGTGCGCTCGGGGGTGTCGTCAATGGTCGGCGTCACCCGCCGCTGTTTGGAGTCCGAGAGGCGCAACACGCCTTCATGCAGGCGCTCAAGCAGTTCGTCGTGTTCGGCCATGGCAATGCTCCGTGTGAACGCGCTGGGCAGGTGCTGTAGCGGGTGAACGAGCAGGGTTATTGTGACAGATGCGCGCCCTGTGTGCAAGGGAGGGGCGCGGTGGTCTGTACGCACGCCGCCCTCACCGCTGCGCCGCCTCAAATACCGCCTCGCCCGTGGTAACGAAAATGCGATCGCCCGGGCGGCAGGCCACCGCCTTGCCACCTGTAAAGTGGCTGAAGGCAGGCAGAATCATCTGCCGAGGACCGACGTGAAAGCAGGGCAGGCGGGCGCTGCGGCTGCCTGAACGGTTGCCAGCGCGCTCTGACAACAGGGCTGCCGGATGGATGTGGCCGCAGAGCGTGTAGTAGGCCGGCTCTGCCGAAGGCGCGTGGATGCAGGCAAATGGCCCGATGGTGGCTTCAATCCCGCACGCCCGAATGTCCAGTTGCGCCGGGGGTGGCCCCGCGTGGAGGTCATGATTGCCCGTTACAAGGAGCATCTCCACGCCCGCATGCGCGGCGCGCCAACTGCCCAGTTGCGCCACGACGCCTGCCGACTGGCTCGATGCGGCATGGAAGAAATCGCCCAGAATGACAAGCCGCTGCGCGCTGGTTGCATGCAGCAGGGCGCTCAGGCGCGCGAGATCCGACTGTGTCACCGCCGCCGGAACGGGAATGCCGGAAGCCTGGAAGGTGTCCGCCTTGCCCAAATGCAGATCGGCCACAAAGAGCGTCGCCTCGTCCGCCCAGAAGAGCGCACGCTCGGGCAAGAGCTGCACATGCAGGTTGGGGCCCAGCGTAACGTCGTGCATGGCGGGATTATAGCACGAATGTTTCGTGCGCACGCGCCTATTGGGCGTTTGCCGCATCCTCAAGCTGGACGACCATGCGCTTGATGCGATCCTCCCACTTTTCGGTCGTCACCTCCTGCGCCCGCAGGCTGTCGGCCCAGAGCGGGAATGCAAGTGGCGTCAGCCGGCGCGTGTCCGACGAAGCAGAGCGCCTGCGTGGCAATCGTACCCAGCAGCACGCGCAGGCGGGCAACCTCAAGCTGGTCATTCAGCACTTCGCTGCGCGCCTGGGCAATGAGCAGGTTCTGCGGATCATACTGGGTGAAGACATCGAAGAGAATCCCGCTGGAGGCCTGGAATTGGCGCGTGCTCTTGCCGCTGCCCGGGTAGCCCGAGAAGACGAGACCGGCAATGCGCGCGATATCGCGAAACTGCCTCGCGCGCGAGCTCGGAGCTGTTGACACAGGCGAGGATGTCCTCGAGCAGATTCTCGGTCGAGAGCAGTCGTGCGCCATTCGGCTTCGTCCTGCTTGAAGGGGGTGGGCGAGAGCAACTCGACGCCGTAGTCGGTGGCAAAGGCGTTGATGGTGCGCGGCGACGCGCGCGTCAATACGGTAGGCCAGCAGCGCCGCCAGCCCTTCATGCACAAGCCGCCCTGCGAGCGGGAAGAGAAAGATGTGGTAGCCGTCGCTTGTCTTTGTGCGCTCAAAGAGGAGCGAGACCCGGTTCAGGCAGGCGTGACCAGCGCTGCTGCAGCTCGAGCAGGGGCCGGATCGCCTGCATTTCGGGCCCCTCATAGATGCCGCGGCGGGCGGCGTCGAGTTCGGCGCGTACGGCCGCCGCCAGTTGCGTCGAAAGGGGCATGCGCCCGCCCGCCCAGCGCGGCACAATCCCGCGCAGCGTCGTTGCCTTGCGCACCCAGGCCGTCATGTCGCGCACGGCCACAAGCTCGAGCACACGCCCGGCGAAGATGAAGCGGTCGCCCATGCGCAGGCGCGAGATGAATGACTCCTCGATTGTGCCCAGGCTCGGCCCCCTGAGAAATGCCACCTTCATGGAGGCAGAGCTGGTTATCGAGCCAATCGACATGCGGTGAAAGCGTGCGATCTCGCGCGACTCGACGGTGAAGAGCCCCTCATGCTCAACGACCTTCGTGAATTGATCATACGCGCCCAGCGCAAGGCCGCCGTGGGTAACAAAAGCCAGCGCCCAGTCCCATTCGAAGTCGGTCAGCGTGCGGTAGGCCCAACTCGTACGCACCTCTGCAAGCAGCTCAGCGCTGCGGAAGCCGCCACCCAGCGCAACCGTCACCAGATGCTGGACGAGAACATCCAGCGGTTTGATCATTGGGGTGCGCGCCTCAACGTCGGGGCGGCCGTCGGCTGCGCCATGGAGCGCGCGCTTGACGGCGGCAAATTCCACCAGCTCAAAGGCGTGCGTGGGTACGCAGCGGATGACGCTGGCCGCGCCCGGGCGATGGCCGCTGCGCCCTGCGCGCTGCAGCAGCCGGGCAATCCCCTTGGGGCTGCCAACCTGGATCACCTGATCGACGGGCGAGAAATCGACGCCGAGGTCGAGGCTGGAGGTGGAAACGACGACGCGCAGGCGGCCATCGCGCAGGCGATCCTCCACCTCGGCGCGCAAGCTGCGCTCGAGCGAGCCGTGATGGAGGGCGGTGGCGCCGATGAGATCGGTGGCGTGGTCGATGAGCGCCTGGAACCAGATTTCGGTTTGGGCGCGCGTATTGGTGAAGAGGATGGTCGAATCGGCGCTGCGCAGCAGGTTGAGCACCTCGGGCAGGAGCTTGAGGCCAATATGTCCCGCCCACGGAAAGCGCTCCATGGTGGCGGGGACGAGCGTTTCCACCACAATCTCCTTGGCCACGTCAGCCGTAATCAGGCGCGTCTCCTCCTTGCCCGCGAGGAGCACATCGCGCGCCTCTGCCAGATTGCCCAGCGTGGCGGAGAGCCCCCAGATGCGCAGCGCCGGGTTCCACGCGCGCAGACGCGCCAGGGCCAGTTCGGTCTGGGTGCCCCGCTTTGTGCCCATGAGCTCATGCCACTCATCCACCACAACGCACTGGAGGCCGGCCATGAGCTTCCGAGTTTCGGGGTAGGAGAGGAGGAGGCTAATGCTCTCGGGCGTGGTGATGAGGGCCGTGGGCAGCCGCTTGCGCTGGCGTTGCTTGGCCGCCGACGACGTGTCGCCGGTGCGCAACTCCAAACTCCACGGAATGCCAATCGCCTCGAGCGATTCGCGTAGTGAGTCGAAGGTGTCGGTGGCAAGGGCACGCAGCGGCGTAATCCAGAGCACGCGCAGCGGTGGCGGCTGCAAGGCCGGCCAGTCGATGGGGTCAGGATGCTCCACGAGCCACTCGGTGAGCGGGCCACCCCAGACGGCCATCGTCTTGCCCATGCCGGTGGGCGCGTGGATGAGGCCGCTTTGGCCGTCGGCATACGCTTGCCACGTCTCTGCCTGGAAGGGGAAGGGAGACCAGCCGCGCTCACTAAAGTAGTTGGCGATGAACGGATTCAAGAGAGGAATATTCTCAATGTCGCAGGCTTTCGGATAGGTGAGCAAAGCGTTTTAATTTGGATCGTAGCTGCACGGACCTGTGCGTATGTCGCAGACAGCAGGATGAGCGTCGCGGGGAGCTTCCGCCCGCCGGCCTTGCATCCTCGTATCGCGCAGGGTACGGCGTCACATCGGGAGAAGTGACCTTAGGTGCTCCTCTGGTGGCGCTTGACGTATACTTGGTACATCCGCAGCGCAGGGCTGCGTGGATCGCGAATCAGACGCATGGCCACAAAACCGGCGGACGTTACGCAAAACCCCGTTGTCGCACAATCGCTGCAGTCGCTCCAGCGGCTGCTCTCTCCGGCGCGCACGCGCATTGAACTGGTCTCCGGCCGCCCCATCGTCGCGGCGGCGGCTGTGGGCGCGCTGGCGGTTGTGGGCATGAAAACCGAAGCGCCGAAGACCTGGGTGAGCGTCTACATTTTTGGCAGCTGGAACGAAGCGACCAGGGGCTTGCGCGCCGTGGAAGCTGCTGCGGGCCCCGCCAACGGCCGGTTTGTCGTCTCTGCCATGAATGGGCGCATGGTCCTCTACGGGCGCGGCGCAGGCGAAGGGGAGAGCGCCGCCTTCACGCGCTACGTGCTGAACAACATCCTCACCGCGTTTGACGAGGAGTGTTGAAATCCCCGGCGCGTTTCGTAGCGGCGGCTTCAGCCGCCGTAGGTGGAGAGAGCAGCGCGTCCTTGAGAACGGCGGCTGAAGCCGCCGCTACGAAACGCGCCAGCGTCCATTTAGGCCTCATCAAGCAGCGCCTGCACCATTTCCAGCGTGTCGGCGTCTTCGGGGCGTTTGTCGCGCCGCCAGCGCAGAATGCGCGGAAAGCGCACGGCGAAACCCGCCTTGTGGCGCGTCGAGCGCTGAATCCCCTCAAAGCCCAACTCAAAGACCAGCTCCGGCTTCACGCCGCGCACGGGGCCAAAGCGTTCGGTGGTGTTGCGGCGCACAAAGGCATCCACCTCGCGGATTTCGGCGTCCGTCAGCCCCGAGTAGGCCTTGGCAATTGTGGCCAGCTCGCCCGTGGCCGGATTCCACAAGCCAAAGGTGTAATCGGTGAAGAGGCCGGCGCGCTTGCCGTGGCCCGGCTGCGCATAGGTGAGCACGGCATCGACCGTATAGGGGTCCACCTTCCACTTCCACCAATCGCCCTTCTTGCGGCCAACGCCATAGGGGGCGTCGCGCCGCTTGAGCATGAAGCCTTCGGCGCCGCGGCTGCGCGACTCTTCCCGCAGGGTCGTGGCGGCATCCCACGTGGGAACGTCCACAATTGGTGAGAGGCGCAGATTGAGGCCATCGGCCAACCCCTCGATAAGTTCCTCGAGAATGGCGCGGCGTTCCTGCAGCGGCAGCGCGCGGATGTCTTCGCCCTGCCACTCGAGCAGGTCATAGGCCATGAGGATGACGGGCGCCTCGCGCAGGACGCGCGCCGTAACCGCCTTGCGCCCAAGGCGCTGCTGCAGCAGATTGAAGGGGAGTGCCTGCTCATCGCGCCAGGCAAGTATTTCGCCGTCAATCACAGTGCCTGTGGGCAGCGACCGCGCCACGGCCTCAATTTCGGGATAGGCGTCGGTCACCAGCTCCTCACCGCGCGTCCAAATCAGCACGTCGTCACCGCGGTGGATCAACTGGGCGCGGATGCCGTCCCACTTCCACTCAATCTGCCATTCACCAATTTTACCGAGCGCGGCCGGCTCCTGATCGAGCTGATAGGCGAGGTAGAAGGGGTAGGGCGCGCTGCGGGTCGCCGGTGCCGAATCGGCCGACGTAAGGCGCAGGTACTCGGCGGCCGTCGGCTGCCACTCGCCCATGAGGCGATGCGCCATCTCCGGCGCGGGAATGGCGGCGGCCGCAGCCAGCGCGCGCACGACAAGCGTCTTGCCCACGCCCACGCGGAAGCCGCCGGTAATCAGCTTGTGCCAGACAAAGCGCTGCGGCGTGCTCAATTCGGCCCATGTTTGCTCAACCAGCGCACGCTGCTCCGCCTCCGCCATGCCACGCAGGGGCAGATAGCGCTCGTCCACGATGGCATGCAGCGGCAACTCCGAGGGCGCACCGGTGTGCGTGCGGTCGGTAAGCAGCGCGATTGTCTCAGCGAGGTCGCCCACGGCCTCGTACGATTCCTCGACGAGCCAGAGCGGGATATCCGACGCCGCGGCGGCCCATGTACGCAGCGCCGTGCCCGAGATGGCACGCACGCGGCTGCGGCCGGTAAGGAAGTGGAGCGCCCAAACAGCGTCCTCCGGCGGCGTGACGCGGAAGTACTGCTCGAGCAGAGCTACCTTCTCGCTCGTGCGGTTTGTCTGTTCGAGGGCAATGTACAGTTGGTGAAGCGTTGCATAATCCCTGGAGTGTGTTGAAGCGAGGCTTTCGACGTTGAAAGCCTCGCTTCGGTCGATCGGAAACTATTGCGGCGTAGCGCCCCACTGCGCCAGCAAACGGTTAAGCCCCGCCGCATCGGTAATCGAGCGGATTGTCTGCAGGAAGGTGTGGGCGTCGCCCGTGGCTTCGCGCAGTGCCAGCACACGCGGGGCAAGCGCATCGGGGCTGCGGATGTCGGCGGCGGCGCCTGTGCCGTACGAACCGTGGAAGGCAAACCACGCCTGGTTCAACTTGCGCAGGGCATAGCCATTCTCCACAAAGTATTGGCGTCGCAACTCCATGTATTGCTCCGCATCGGCCACGCGCCCATAGCGCAGGAGCGTATCGGCAACGGCGCGCGTCTCGGCCATGGCGGCATTGAAGTCGAAGCGCGGCGCATCGTAGGCGGCATAGGGGAGCGGCGGCGTGTCATCTCGCGCGGGCGGGGGCAGCAGTTCGGGGTAGTACTTCGCCAGTGTGCGCAACCCAATTTCGTCACCCACGACGTCGGCTGCGGTCTCGTTGATAATGCGGTTCTCGGCTGTGATGCCGTAGTTGAAGCCCAACGGGAAGAAGGCCAGATAGGTGTGCACCCACTCATGCGCAACAGTGCTGAGAACCCACTCGAGTGAAGCGTCGGGGACGACCATGGTGGGAAATGCGCCCATGCCGCCCGTTTCGGTGACGAACGCGCTCCACAGCCCGTTGGCCTCGACCTCGGCTTCGGTTTGCTCCTTTTGGGCAAAGCTCATGGATGGATTGAGCGTGCGCGAATAGCCCGAGACAATGCGCGTGCGCGGGCTGACGACTAGCTGCTTGGGCGACTCGGTAAAGGTGAAGAGTACAGGCGGCCACGTGCGCCCTGCAAGCCCGAATCCTGCTTCCTTGATCACGTCCGTGATCTGCGCCTCTACCACGGCTTCGGCGGCGGGGCGTCTCTCGGCCTGCTGGGCGCGCAGCGCATCGGCCTTGGCGAGAACGAAGCCCAGTTGCTCTTCGGCGGCGCGCGTGCCTTCTGCGCGCAGGCTTGCGGCGCGGCTATCAAGTTGAGCCAGCAGGCGCGCATCTTCGAGGTGGGCGCGCACAAGGTCGCTGCCTTCACGGGCGCTCAGGCCGGCAGCGGGATCACTCCACACGCCGCGGGCCTTTTCGCGCAGCGCGTTAATCTCCCACGTGAGCAGGTTGAAGCGCTGGCCCGCCGTCGCCTGGCTCATTTGCAGGTCAACCGTATCATTCCACGAGTACGCGCTTGCGCCCGCGATTTGCAGCACGAGGAAAAGCGCGACGACCTGCAGAAAGAGCGCGCGCGCTCGGCGCAGGCGCGCGCGGCGGCGCGCCTTGCGGGCGGGCAAGGCGCTACTTCGTTGCGTAATGTCAATACTGGAGGGATGAGCAGTCACGGCAGGATATCTTTTGGGACGACACAAATCTCTGCGGTTGCGTGCAATTCACGCGCAGAAGCCACGATTCGAGTATAGCACGCGCTCCATTTGCAGACTGTAGGCTTGGTTCTCGCCTCCCTCCAATCGGCTTGGGCCATGCGCTGCGCCTATGGTTTATGAGGCGTCATGGCGTACAATCGGTGGCAGATCAACAACGGTGCCCTGGCTCTGTTGCTCCCCAGCGCCTCCGGCTTCGGACGTGTGGCGCTGCCCCGAACCAATGCGGATGTGCACATGCTAAATGACCTGCTAAACTCTCTCCCCCTGGCCGTTGGAATCTCATTGAGCCCGATTGCAATTATTGCTGTTGTGGTGTTGCTTGCGCAGGGAAATCGCAAAGGAGCGCGCTGGTTTCTTGTTGGGTGGCTTGCTGGGCTGACCCTGCTGACCGGGATTGTCGCTGCCTTTGGGCATCAAATGCGGCCGGATCAACAGGCTTCCATGAGGCCGTGGGTGCCCACTGCGCAGATGATTGTCGGCGGCGGCCTTCTGCTTTGGGTGATCTACACCTTTATGCGCAGCCGCAACGTGCCTCCGAAGAGTGAGGTGCCGATGGTTCTGCAAGCCGCAGACAGTTTCGGCCCGCTTCAGTCCTTTGGCATGGCGATCTTCATGGCGATCATCAACGTCAAGAACGTGGCACTGCTGCTGGCTTTTCTGCTGATCCTGCTTTCGCGCCCGCGCCCCATCGTCTGGACAGTTGCATCGCTGGCAACGTTTATCGTTGTGGCCAGCCTCACTATCGCGGTTCCGGTTCTTTACGCACTCATTAAGGGGCAGGATGCAGAACCGGCGCTGAAGAAGTTGCACGGATGGATGCTGCGTTATCAGACCACAATCCTGCATGGCTTCATCGGCATTGTAGGGCTTGTTCTTTTGCTACAGGGGCTTGCAGCGTGAGCGACTCCAACACTGCGATGGCGCACAGCCAGCCTGTCGCCGACCTGCCACTCGACCCCGAAGTGGCTGCCTTTGTGGGCGCGATGCCCAAGGCGGAGGTTCACGTTCACCTTGAGGGATCCATCCGCCCGCAGACGCTGCTACTGCTGGCCAAGCGCCACGAACGCATGGATTTGCTGCCCGTCGACGACCTCGACGCCATCCAGCGCTGGTTTACCTTTACGGACTTTCCGCACTTCATCCAGATTTATCTCACCATTTCGCAACTGCTCTCGACGCCCGAGGACTTTGCCACGATTGTTTACGCCTGTGGCGAAGAGATGGCCGTGCAGAACATCCGCTACCGTGAATTGACGGTGACGCCCTTCACGCACACGCATCTGCAGAAGAAGGGCCTTGCCTTCGACGCGCTGCTGGATGGACTGGAGAGTGGCCGCGCACAGGCGCAGCGCGACTTTGGCGTGGAGATGCGCTGGGTCTTTGATGTGCCGCGCAATGTTTCCTTCCGTCCCGATACGGATAGCTACGACCCATTCCCGGCCGACGAGACTTTGCGCCAGGCCATTGCGGGCATGGCGCGCGGCGTGGTGGGCTTTGGACTCGGGGGCTTTGAGGTGGGCGCACCTCCCGAGCCCTTTGCGCACGCCTTTCGCGCCGCCAGGGACGCGGGCCTGCTGAGCGTGCCCCACGCCGGTGAGACTGTCGGTGCGTCCTCTGTTTGGGGCGCAATTAATGCGCTGGGTGCCGACCGCATTGGCCACGGCGTGCGCGCGGTGGAGGACCCTGCACTGCTCCAGTTCCTCAAGGATCGGCAGATTCCGCTGGAGATCAACCCCACCTCCAATGTCTGCCTGCATGTCTACCGGCGCGCAGCCGAGCACCCCTTCCCGCACCTCGACCGCATGGGGCTGCTGGTGACGGTCAACAGCGACGATCCGCCCCTCTTCAACACCTCGCTCACGCAGGAGTATGAGTTGCTGGCGCGCGAATTCGGCTATGGACGCGCAGACCTGGCACGCATAGGCCGCAACGCATTCCAGGTGTGCGGTGCACCGCCCGACCTGCGCCGCGCGCTGCTTGATGAGTTTGACGGCTGGGCAGCGGCAAACTTGTAGCGAGACAGCGAAACGCCCTCAGCGCCTCAGCGTCAAGGCACTTCTTTCAGTTCGGACGGCTGCGTCTCAAACTTGTCGATGAGTGCCTGTAACTCGAGCGGCAGTGGCGAAACAAAGGTGCGCTCTTCGCCGCTGGAGGGCAGGCGCAGCGTGAGTTTGTGCGCGTGGAGAAAGTGGCGGTCCAGCGGCAGGCGCGGCGTGCGGGGACCGTAGAGGGTGTCGCCGATCACGGGGTGGCGGCGCCAGGCAAGGTGGACGCGAATCTGGTGCGTACGACCCGTGTGCAGGATGACGCGCAGCAGGCTGAAGGTTTGCAGCCCCGTTGCGCCGCGGGCAATGGCGTGGTAGCGGTTGATTGTGTGGTACTCGGTAACGGCATCGCGGCCTGTCGAATGCCCTTCGCTGTTGGCAGGCAGCACGGCCTGGCGCTTGCGATCCACAGGATGGCGGCCCACGGGCGCATTAATAATGCCCTCGGGCGGGTCGACGCCCCCCTCGACCATTGCGATGTACTCTTTATAGACGGTGCGCTCGGCAAACTGCGCCTGCAGGTTGCGGTGGGCGCGCTCGTTGCGCGCAATCACAATCAGCCCCGAGGTTTCCTTGTCGAGGCGGTGCACAATCCCGGGCCGCTGCGCGCCGCCCACGCCCTCAATTTCGGGGACATGGTAGAGCACGGCGTTGACCAGCGTGCCGTCGGCGTGGCCGGGCGCCGGGTGGACCACCAGCCCGGCCGGCTTGTCCACGACGATCAGGTCGTCATCCTGGTAGATGATTGTGACGGGGATTGCTTCGGCCAGAATCGTGCCGGCGGGGGGCGGCGCATCGGGCACATCGATCGCGATGGTCATACCCGCTTCCATGCGCAGGCCCGATTTGCCGCGCGTGCCGTCCACGTGGACACGCCCTTCCTTGATCCAGCGCTGGATTTCGGCGCGCGACCTGTCGGTAAAGTGGGCGGTCAGATACTGGTCAAGGCGCTGCGCAGGCTGGGTCTCGTCAGAGACAGTGATTGTTTCCATGCGATGAGTATAGCGCAGGAGTGGCAACTATCTGCTGTGACGCAAAGGCCAAAAACACACAGCCCGACGCAAAGGCGCCGAAGGCGCAAAGGAACAAATATAGGCAAGCGCAAGGCACTCTTCACTTCTTGCTTTTGCCTCTCTGTGCGTTTCCATTGCGCCGCGCCTTTGCATAGGGTTGTCGGTGGACTAGTAAATCCAGGCGATGAACTCGGCGCGGGTGGGCGGCTCGGACATCCACGACGTGTCGGGCACGGGAATTGTGTTGCACTCGCGCACTGTGGGGATTGTGCGCAGCGGCACCGACATGGGGTTGCCCCGTCCGGAAGTCCAGTTGAGGCTCTTTTTCCTTACAACGACTTCGCCCAGGGCGAGCAGTTGCGCCACATCCTGCTCGAGGTAACCCAGCACGGCCTCACATTCGCCCGCGGCCCAGCGCGCCGGCGCTTCCGCGCCCGAGAAGCTCACAACCGTACCATTGGCGAGGCGCACCTGCTTGCTCTTGCCCGCCAGCCCTGCGCCCTTGAGCGCCGATTCAAGGCCAAGCCGGTAGCCCTTGGTGTAGGTGACGATGAGCATGAAGTCCACGTGGTTGAGGGCAAGCTTTCCGCACTCGGACGCCAGTCCCGACTCCTGCGCCAACACCTGGAAATCGAACGCGCAGCCATTCCAGCTAAGGAGTGTGTAGCCGTCGGCCACCAACGCCTGCAGATCGTGCACGACATCGCACGCCTGGGCTCGGCTCAATTGGGGAACGGCCTGCCAGAAGCGCACGGGCGCGCCGCCAATGGCCACAGCTGCGCAGGTAATGCCGAGCGGAGCGTAGGTCATCAGGTCGCCATCACCGGCAGGGGTCTGCTTGGCAATTTCAAGGTCAAACGCGGCAAAACGCATGAGTTCCTCCGACTTGTCGGTTTGGGGAAAATGGCTCTGCCAACGATTCCGGCATGTGGGGCCAAAACGCGACAGCGCGCTGCCAGGCAGCGCGCACTGTGGATGAACTCGGTTGTACCGGCGGTCGGCGGGCTAGTCGTTGCTGGGCTGGTCCTGGGATTTGGCGGCGCGGGCGTTGCGTGTGTCTTCCCAGATGATGTAGATCGCGAGCAGGATGGTGCCGGTGACCACGGCCATGTCGGCGATGTTGAAATTGGGCCAGGCGTAGACATCGGGAATGCGCATGACGATGAAGTCGGTGACATAGCCACGCACGACGCGGTCGATCAGATTGCCCACTGCGCCGCCCACCATGAGGCCGAGCAGCACGCGCATGAAGGTTTGGTCACGCGGGATGTAGTTGACGTAGACAAGAATGGCGACGGTTACGACGACGGCTACAATCGTCAGCACCATGCGCGCATCCTGAAAGAGGCCAAACGAAGCGCCGAAGTTGTCCACATGCTGCCAGCCAAAGAAGCTGCCCAGCACGGGCACAAACTCGAATTTCTCCAGGTTCGCGCGCACCCAGATTTTGGACCACTGGTCGAGCGCAATCACAATCCCGGCGACGAGCAGGGTAATCCATGCGTGCGCGAACCATCCGCGAATCAATTTCATTGCAGCATCCTTAGCATTGCAGTTCGCTCAACGGACACAGTGCACCGGAGCGTATCGCGGCGCGCCTGCGCGTGCGAAGTTTGACCCTTTGCGGGAGCAGTCTACCGCACGTTCGCACAGAATGCGAAGCGGCGGGGCGCGTTTTGCTTGCGCAACCGGCGCAGTGGCGGTTGTGAGTCACATCTCCTGTTGTGACGCTGTTGTTGTGCACCCGTCTCCAGCGTGGCTATGCACGAGACGCATCGCGTTGCGGGTGTGTGGTTGCGCTGGACCGCTGCGGGCAAAGCCTGTGGCGGCGGCGCGCACCAAGCCACTGCAATCCGCCAGGCGCAGGCAGCATTGCCGGAGTTGAGCGGGGCCGGGGGTGTGATTGCCATTTGCGCGCCAAAGATGAAGCGCCACCATTCACAATGCGCGCATGGGAAAAACGCGCCTCTATGCTATAATCGTCCAAAGCGTACAAATGTTCGATGCCGGCGGCCGATCCATCATCGGCCTCCTTGGCATTTGGCACCAAACCCCAGCAAACAAATCAGGAGTGGCAATGGCCCGCAATGTGACAGTCGCGCTCGTGCAAATGGATCCCCAGTTGGCCGAGCCCGAGGCGAACCTCGTCAAGATGGGTGACTACATCGAGCGCATCTGCTCGGAGCAGGAGACGCACCTCGTCGTCTTCCCCGAGCTGAGCTATACGGGCGGCGAGCTTGGTTTGCGCGCCACCGATCTGGCCGAGCGCGTACCCGGCCACGCTGTGGGCTATCTGGCCAAGCGTGCGCGCGACTTCAACTGCCATGTGGTCTTTGGCATGGTCGTCAAGGAGAAAGTCGAGAGCATCCTGTACAATAGCCTCATCTGCATTGCGCCCGAGGGCGATGTGGCCGGCACCTACCACAAGGTGCACCTGCTGGGCGAGGAGCGGCAAGTCTACCGCAACGGTTTTCGCTTCATCACGGTTGAGGCCGATTGGGGGCGTTTTGGCCTCTCGGCGGGCGATGACCTCGTCTTCCCCGAGACGGCGCGCGCGCTGACGCTCGACGGTGCGGAGCTTGTGACGGTGAGCGCCAACTGGGAGAAGCAGTACCACGACTCCTGGCGCGCACATTTGATCAGCCGCGCCTGCGAGAACGCAATCTTCGTGGCAGCTGCCAATCGCGTTGGGCAGGAACCGACACGCTCCTTCGAGGGTGACAGCCTCATGGTTGGCCCCCGCGCCGAGGTCTATTCCGTCCTCGCCGACCCCGTGGAGGGCTATGCCGTGGCCACGATTGACCTGGACGCGGTGCGCGAGGTGCGCGAAGAGCGCCAGCTCATCCAGTTCCGCATGCCCGAGGCGTACCGCGCCGTCGTGCGCAAGTACTAAGCGATCTGTCGTTAAACCCGCCTTGTCAACGCAAGTTGCAGCTGGGCAATCCAAGTAGGATTGCCCTGGATCGGGTGTTGGGCGTGCATGGGGCCGTCGAGGCGCAACCAAAGAACAGTTGGAAGACGGTCGCATGAAGTACACCTACAAAGACACGCTCTACGCCTGCTACATTGGCTACATTACGCAGGCGATTGTCAACAACCTCGCGCCCTTGCTCTTTATCATCTTTCAGGACCAGTTCGCGATCTCGTTTGAGCAAATTGGCCGGCTGATTCTCATCAACTTTGGCGTACAGATTGCCGCCGACATTGTCACCATTCGCTACGCCGACCGTGTGGGTCACCGGCAGGTGCTGGTGCTGGCGCACGTTATGAGCGCAGCGGGGTTGATTGGGCTGTCACTCTTTCCGCAGATCTTCCCCACGCCCTACATGGGGCTTGTGGCGGCGGTCGTTGTCTATGCGATTGGCGGGGGCATCATCGAGGTGATGGTAAGCCCGGTGGTCGAGTCGCTGCCCGGTGATGCAAAGGCGTCGGCCATGAGCCTGCTGCACTCCTTCTACTGCTGGGGGCAGATGGGCGTTGTGTTGATCACCACGCTGCTTGTCTGGGCGCTGGGTAGCGAGCTCTGGTATCTGCTGCCGGTGATGTGGTCGCTGGTGCCTATCTACAACCTCTTCCGCTTCCTCAAGGTGCCGCTCATGCCCATCCCGCCCCATGAGGAGCTTATGAAGGCGGGCACGCTCTTCAACTCGCGCATCTTCCTGATTGCGCTGGTGCTCATGGTCTGCGGCGCTGTCCTCCGAGCTGACGATGTCGCAATGGTCGTCGCTCTTTGCCGA
Source organism: uncultured Chloroflexia bacterium (assembly GCA_963773745.1). GTDB lineage: Bacteria > Chloroflexota > Anaerolineae > Caldilineales > Caldilineaceae > UBA5069. The sequence goes on along the minus strand of CAVZCL010000012.1, from coordinate 190,930 downwards.
GAAGGGCTTGCAGGTGCCCAAGCTCGTGGGCGACCTCATGGGGCCCTTCCTCTTTGCGGCCTTTATGGGTACGGGGCGGCTTGTCTACGGCTTTTGGGGCCACCGCATCAACCTGCAGAAGGCGTTGCTCGTCAGTGGCATTGCATGTGTGGTCTGCTACGCCGTCACTGTTTTTGCGCCCAACCCGCTGCTTGCGCTGCTGGGCTGCGCGCTCACCGGCCTGACGGTCGCGCTGATGTGGCCGGGCACCTTCAGCGCGAGCGCAGCGGCGTTTCCGCGCGGCGGCACCGTCATGTTCGGCATTCTGGCGGTCTTCGGCGACGTGGGCGCGGCAATTGGCCCGTGGGTCGCGGGCGTCGCCTCGGACGTGGCGCAGGGCACGCAGCGGGCGCTGGCATGGAGCGCCGCGAGCGGTCTCGCCCCCGAGCAGTTCGGTCTCAAGGTGGGGCTGGGCGTGACGATAATCTTCCCGCTGGTCTTCGTGGTGGGCATCCTCTATCTGCGCCAGCAGCACGTGCCGGCGCTTGCCCATTCTGTGGCCGTGGAAGCTGAAATACCCTACCAATAAACTCGAATTAGCCTACTACTGATCGCGACGGCACATGGCGCGTAAACTGACATTCATCTCCAGCGGGGCGTGGCAAAACGTCCCTGATATGACCGACTACCGCACCGAGTGGCTCACCGGGATGCTGGTTGAGCGCGCCACCTGGCAGCCGGGCGCGCCCGAGCAGCGCATTGGCAACAGGGTGGTGGGGGGGCCGGGCTATGTCTGGTTCCGCTTCTGGCTGCAGGAGTCGGAGCAGATTGTGGAGAAGTATTTTGACACGACGAAGAAGGCTGTGGGCTTCTATGCGCCCATTTGCGCCTCGTGGCGGCGGCGCGAAACGCGCCTGATTGCGCCCAGCCTGCTGCTCGGCCTCTGGCTGGATGCGACCGGACGCCTCACCGTCATGTTCGAGGATCTCTTTGACAAGGCGGCGCAGAGCGGCGACCTGACGCCGGTGGAGGTGGAGCACGCCGAACTGCGCATCCGCGAGCTAACGCTTGCCATTAACCGCAAGAAGTGGCCCCCCGCGATGGTGAAGACGCTGGAGCTGAGCGGGGCGGGTGTTACGCAGGCGTTGACGAAGTAGCGGGCGCGAAGAGCGCCACGTGTCACAGCGTATGTTTGTCTCCGCCTCCGTCCGCACCGACATACCGGCCTTCTATGGCGAATGGTTTCGCAATCGCCTTGAGGCGGGCTACTGCCGCTATGTGAATCCCTACAACACGCTGCAGCAGCCGCGCGTCTCGCTGCTGCGCAGCCGATGTGGACGGCTTCGTCTTCTGGACGAAGAACCTCGCGCCCTTCCTGCCTGCGCTGGAGGAGGTGAAGGCGCGGGAGATGCCCTTCATGGTGCAGTACACCATCAACGGCTACCCGCGCGAGCTGGAGAGCCGGGTGGTCGACGCCGAGGCCTCCGTGCGCACGCTGCGCTATGTGGCCGAGCGCTACCACCCGCGTGTGGCCGTCTGGCGCTACGACACGATTGTGCTCTCGTCGCTCACCCCCTTTGCGTGGCATGTGGAGAACTTCGGCCGCCTCGCCACACAGCTACGCGGTGCAACTGACGAGGTGGTTGTCTCCTTTGTGCAGATGTACAAGAAGACGCGCACCAACATTGCTGCCGCCGAGCGGGAGCATGGCTTCCAGTTGCACGAGGTGGACGACGCGCGCAAGAAGGAGTTGCTTAGCCAGCTTGCGCCCATTGCCGCCGCCAACGGCATGCAGATTGTGCTCTGCTCGCAGCCGGAGTTGCAGGTGGATGGCGTGGGCATTGCCCACTGCATTGACCGCACACGCATGGAAGTGTTGGCGCAGAAGCCGATTGCGGCGAAGATCGAAGGGCACGCGGCCGGCGTGTGAATGCTACAAGTCGCGCGACATTGGCGATTATGACACGTGCCCGCACGGCTGCGTCTACTGCTACGCCGTGCAAAACCGGGCGCTGGCGCTGCGCCGCTACAAGGCGCACAATCCGCACAGCGACTTTCTCTTCGAGCCGGCTACCGTTACGCCGCTGCCGCCTGAGCCGGACGAGAAGCAAATGGGGCTCTTTGCTGATTCATGATCGCAATTATTGACTACGGCGTGGGCAACCTGCGCAGCGTCTACAAATCGTTTGCCGTGGTCGCCGCACCGCTGGGCATTACGGTGGACATCGTCGACCGCCCGACGGATTTCTCGCGGTGGCGCGCCGTGGTGCTGCCTGGTCAGGGTGCCTTTGGTGATTCCGTCGACAACCTGCGCAAGCAGGGCTTTGAGGCGCCGCTGCTCGAGGCTGTGCAGGACGGGCTGCCGCTGCTGGGCATCTGCGTAGGTATGCAGTTGCTCTTTGACGGCAGCGAGGAGATGGGGCAGCACGAGGGGCTGCATATCATCCCGGGCCAGGTGCGCCGCTTCCCCGAAGCCATGGCGGACCCCACCTCCGCCGTGGGCCACACGCTGCGCATTCCCCAAATTGGCTGGAACGCGCTGACCGTGCGCCGCAGCGACCCCCTCGTCGACGGCCTGCCCGCCAACCCCTACGCGTACTTCGCGCACTCCTACTACTGCGACGCTGCGACTCCTGATGCCGTGCTGGCCACCACCGACTACGGCATTGTCTACCCCAGCATCGTGCGCCACCGCAACGCCTGGGGCATCCAGCCCCACCCCGAAAAGAGCCACGTCGTCGGCCTGGCCATCTTGCGCAACTTCATGCGCATGGTGCAAGGCAACGCGTAGGGTACGTCTCCGAGCTAACAAGCAAAGCGAGGCTTCCAAAAGCGGAAGCCTCGCTTTATTGTGCGGTGAATCGGAGTGAAGTTACGTAATCCTCAGTGGCGACGTGCTAGAGTGAAGCTGCGCTGCAAAAGGAAATGGGTGGCTCACCATCTCGTTTTTGCGCGATATTGCGGTCAATGGGATGGCTCCTCGACAGCGCCGACTTGATGTCCATCTGTGCCAAATGGCTGGAAACCCCTGAGCATGATTATTTATCCTGCGATTGATTTGCGCGGCGGTCGCTGCGTGCGCCTGCGCCAAGGCGACCCGAATGCCGAAACTGTCTTCGGCGAGGACCCGGCTGCCATGGCGCGCCAGTGGGCGGCCGCGGGCGCCGAGTGGCTGCATGTGGTCAACCTGGATGGTGCGCTGGGGGCCACGCAGGCGCAGCTTGATCTGCTGCACGGCCCCACCAGTGTGCGCGTTGTGCCGTTGGGCGGCAATACGCCCATGGGCACAAAGGAGCGGCTGGCCGAGAGCCTGCCCATCAACCTGCGCCGCCTGCGCGAAATTCGCGCGGCGGTGGATATTCGCATTCAGTTTGGCGGCGGCCTGCGCAGCCTGCAGGACATCGCGCTGGCGCTGGAATTGGGGGCCGACCGCGTCGTCCTGGGCACGGTGGCGGTCAATGACCCGCAGCTTGTCAGCGCGGCGATTGCGAAGTGGGGGGCTGACCGCATTGTGGTCAGCATTGATGCACGCGACGGCAAGGTGGCCACGCACGGCTGGAAGAGCAGCAGCGACGTAGACGTGGTAGAGCTGGGCCACAGGATGGCCGCCCTGGGCGTGAAGCGGGTGCTCTATACCGACATCGGCCGCGACGGCATGTTGAGCGGCGTGGACGTGGAGACGACATCGCGCCTGGGCGACCTGACGGACCTCAAGGTCATCGCATCGGGCGGAGTGGGCAGCATTGACGACATTGCGCTGCTCAAGGAGCATGAGCACTACAACGTTGAAGGCGTGATTGTGGGGCAGGCACTCTACACAGGAAAACTCACGCTCGAGCGAGCCATCGCCGTAGGCAGAGAGCCCCTCACGCGCCGCAGCGCCGGCATCATCCCTGTGCGCAAAACTGATAAGGGGCCCGAATATCTGCTTATCTACAACTGCTTCCACGACCAGTGGCAGTTCCCGCGTGGGCGCGTGGCCAAGGGTGAAAGTGACCTGGATGCGGCGCAACGCGAGTTTACCGGCGAAACCGGGTTGAAGCTTGCGCGCTTGCACGAGGAGTGCAGCACAACGCTCAACTACACCTGCTTCGTTCGCTCATATGACATTGACCGTACCATTGTGTACTTTCTGGGTGCGCCGCGGCCGGGCGAAGTGTCGCTGGGCCACATGAATCACTGCGAGGCGCGCTGGGCAAACTATGGCGAGGCGTGGGAGTTGCTGGTGAACACCGCGCCCGAGCAGCTGCCGGCGCTCGACGCCGCGCAGGCGTGGTTGAGCAACGGTGTGACGCTGTAGCTGCAATAAACACCAGGTACGCAGAGAGGGCGGTAACAGCGGCAAGAACATGAAACATGGTACCATGTTTCATGTTCTTGCCGCTGTTACCGCCCTCTCTGCGTACAAGGATTCTACATGGAAGAGGCACACATGCTGGCTCGACGGATCATTCCCTGTCTGGACGTAAAGAACGGGCGCGTCGTCAAGGGCGTCAATTTTGTGGACCTTGTGGATGCGGGCGATCCAGTCGCGCAGGCGTTGGTCTATGACCGCGAGGGGGCCGATGAGCTGGTCTTTCTCGACATTACTGCCACCCATGAGGCGCGTGCGATTGTGCGTGACATGGTGCGGCGCGTGGCCGACAGCGTCTTCATTCCCTTCACCGTGGGCGGCGGCATTCGTACTGTGGAGGACATGCGCGACATCCTGTTGGCAGGCGCCGACAAGGTGAGCATCAACAGCGCGGCGGTGCACAACCCGGCGGTCATCAGCGAAGCGGCGACGCGCTTTGGCAGCCAGTGTGTGGTGGTGGCGATAGACGCGCGCCGCCGCACGGGCGAGGAGCTTGCGGCGCGTGGCGAAGGGTGGGATGTCTTTGTAGCCGGCGGGCGCAAGAACACGGGCATGGACGCGATTGCGTGGGCACGCGAGGCGGAAGCGCGCGGGGCCGGCGAAATCCTGCTCACTTCAATGGATTGCGACGGGACCAAGCGCGGCTATGACATTCCGCTCACGCGCAGCGTTGCGAGTGCTGTCAAGATACCGGTGATCGCCTCCGGCGGCGCGGGCACGGCTGCGCACTTTGCCGAGGCGCTGCTCGAGGGGGGTGCGGCGGCGGCACTGGCCGCGAGCCTCTTCCACTTCAAGCAACTGAGCATTGCGGAGGTCAAGCGTCATGTTGACGCAGCCGGAGCGCCGGTACGCATCGTCGCTGAATCTGGAGTAGAATCGTCCATGTGGGAACAAAGCACAGGCACGTCCCGTCCCACCTAAGCAACCCGTTGCTTGTTATCGTGGGTTGAACTCCGAATCGAACTTGAAAGGAACGATGATGAAGGTCAACAAGCTGGTCATGATGGTCGGTGTACTGATGGTGATGGTGCTTGCGTCGGCCTGTGTGCCGATTTCGGCCCCGGCCGGCGACGGTGAAGCTGTGGAAAGCGGCGCAGAGAGCGTCGTGGTGGATGGCGTGAACACGGTGCTTGAGGGTACTTCCTGGCAGCTCACGGACATTGCCGGCGCCGACGGCGTGCTCGCCCCTGTGGCGGATGGCGCTGAGGCGACAATTACCTTTGAGGGCGGCAATGCCTCCGGCACCGGCGGCTGCAACCGCTTTAATGCCGGCTACACGCTGGAAGGCCAAAGCGGCATCACCTTCTCGCCGGCTGCCTCCACAATGATGGCATGCATGGGGCCGGGCGCCGAAGTGGAGCCCCTCTTCTTTACCATGCTCGAGAATGCGGCCAGCTACGAAGCCGCAATGGGCGCCCTGACGATTGCAGACGCTGACGGCAACATACTTGCCATGTTCAGCGAAGTGGTGCCGGTTGAGCTGGTGGGCACCAACTGGAACGCCACGATGGTGAACAACGGCCGTGAGGCTGTCACCGGCCTGGTTGAAGGCACGACGATTACGGCCGTCTTCAATGCGGATGGCACGCTGACCGGCCAGGCTTGCAACAACTACAGCTTCGGCTATTCGGTGGATGGCGACACGATCGCGATTGAGCCGGGCATCTCCACGATGATGGCCTGCGAGAACCCCGACGAGATGGCGCAGGAGACTGCGTATCTGCAGATGCTGCCTGAAGCGTCCACCTGGAGCATTATGGGTGACACGCTTGAGTTGCGCACGGCCGATGGCGCGCTGATTGCCTCGTACGTCGCCGAATAAGCGAGAGCACGCAGGATAGGAAAAGGAGGGACGCCAGCAGTGGCGTCCCTCCTTTCTTTTGCGGCATTGTGCCCATGAGCTGATCACCAGCTAGTTGGTGCGTCTCCGAAATGCGCGGCACTTGTAGCGGAGGGCTTCCAGCCCTCCGTTTTGCGCCGCAGCATCGCGTCGCGTACTGCGTCACGTCAGGAGACGTGACCTACAACTGCCGGCGGGCTGGAAGCCCCCGCTACGCCACATGGGTCAGCGTAATGTCCGCAAAGGCATCCTGCTGCTCAGCCAGAATCTCATGCTGCTTGATCAGTTCGAGCACGGCCAGGAATGTGACAATCACTTCGAGGCGGCTGGTTTGCGCCGAGAGCAGATCAATGAAGCGCAGCGGCTGGCCGGCGGCAACAAGCGTGGCGCGCACAATCACAATCTGCTCGGCAACGGTGACGGCGTAGGTCTTTACGCGCGGCAGCACAGGCTGCGTGGTGACGCGCGCCAGCACCCGCTCGAGCACAGCCACCAGGTGGTCAAGGCTCAGCTCGCCCAGTTCAAGGCGGCGCTCCAGTTCGGGCGGCGGCGCTGTACGCACATAGACGCGCAGCCGTTGCTCCTCGCGCGTCGCGCAGTTGCCCGCGACTTCCTTGAAGCGGCGGTACTCAATGAGCTGGCGCACCAGCGCGTCGGCCGGCTCTTCCTCCTCTTCTTCCTCGTCGACGGGGCGCGGCTGGGGCAGCAGGCTGCGTGACTTGATGTAGACGAGCCGCGACGCCACCACCAGGAAATCGGCCAGCGCACCCGGGTCGACCTCATCGATCGCTTCCACCGTGCGCAGGTATTGATCGGTCACTGCCACCAGGCTCAGCGTGCTGATTTCGAGCTCCTGCGACTCTATCAGGCGCAGAAGCAGGTCCAGTGGCCCTTCGAAGACCGCGAGCGTGACGGGATAGGCGGCGCCCAGCGCTGAGGGTGTCATGGTAGCATCGCGCTCACTCGCCCATGCGGCTCCGGCCCAGTAGTTGCTCCGAAAGCGTGCTTGCGAGCCACGCTCATACGCATTGGCCGACCAGCCCGAACGGTGCACGAGGTCGTTGTAGAGTTCGGGCAGCGTCAGCGCGTCAAACAGATTGCGCTTGCCGAGGCGCCGTCAAGACCGTTGCGCAGCGAACCCGCCAGAGAATCCACAACACGGCGCCATGGCCTGCGATTTTTCGTTCTGCCATTCGGCGAGCATTTCGGCAACGTCGGCATCGCTCTGCGCAGCTGCGCTGAGGAGGGGCACAATTTCGCTGCCCTGCTCCCACTGCTGGCGCGTCCAATGCGCGGCAAGTGCCATGCGGCGCTGCGGTTCCGGCTCCTGCAGCGCGGCACCGACGAGGGGCCGAATCTCCGCTTCCTCAAGCCACACCTCGCAAATTGCCCCCAAAATTGAGCGCTTGTTGCGAAAAATCGCATAGATGGTGCTCACAGCCACGCCGGCTACTGCGGCAATGGCCTCAATTGAGGTTGCGGCATAGCCCTGCGCCACGAAGAGACGGCGCGCGGTTGCCACGATGTGGTTGCGTGTAGCGAGCGCCTGTTGCTGCCGCCACGAGAGTTGATCCACGCTGTTGACTTTCCGCGCAATGAACGCTATACTGACACCAATGAGTGTAGTGTGACTACAATCACTATACCGTTGCTTCGGCTAAACGCCAAGGAGAAGATGATGGCATCAGAACTTTCAAGCGAGAAGATGAAGTATGAGGCCGCTGCGCCGCCTGCTGGCGGGCGCGGCGCCGCACGCTGGCGCATGGTCTATGCACTGGGCTTCAAGCCCTGGGACAAGAATGACGCTCCACATGAGCTCAAGGCGCTTGTCGAAGGGTCGAACGCGCTTGCACCCGGGCGAGCGCTGGATTTGGGCTGCGGCGGCGGCACGGCGGCCATCTACATGGCAGAGCACGGCTGGGATGTGACCGGCGTTGATTATGTTGCACAAGCATTGGAAATCGCAGCAGAGCGGGCCGCAGTTGCAGGCACACGCCCTCGCTGGGTGCAGGGCGACGTCACGCGCATGGAGACGCTGGGGCTGGGCAGCGGCTTTGGCCTTTGTCTCGATGCCGGATGCTTTCACAGCTTTGGCGCTGCCGAACGTGCCGCCTATGCGGCCGGGCTGCGGCAGATCACCGATGTTGGTTCGCATCTGCTGCTCTTCAGCTTCAAGCCCGCTTTCCGTGGCCCTGCGCCGCGCGGCCTGAGCCGGACGGAAATTGAGGAGGCCTTTGCGCCCGACTGGACGCTGCTCTGGGATCACCCGGCTACAGACGTGAATCTGCCGCCCGTGCTGCGCAGTGCGGCGCCCCGCTGGTATTGCCTGCGGCGCATGCACTAGCGGTAGCCTGCGTGCCGACTCACGGCCAGACAGGTCGGGTGCCGGCTGACCCCTGCGCTACCCGTCCCGCTTCTCTACCCCAAAAGAGCCGCGCACTTCGTAGCGGAGGGGCTCCTGCCCCTCGCTTTGGTGACCGCACATTTCGAGTGGCCGCAAAGTGAGGGCCGGGAGGCCCTCCGCTACGAGCGACGTCCACATTTCATTCTGCGTTGTGCCCACAACGCATGACCGTCTCTGTTTTCCGGCGCGGCCATGCCTTGCCGATCACGCTGCTCCGCCTTCTCAAAAGTCCACATCAAACCTGGCAAAGCGACGGCCGCTCTGCGCCATGTCGGCCAGCATTTGCGCCGTTTCTTCTTCGCTGCCGCCGGCAATGCGCTCGACGCGGCAGCCGTGTTCCGCCAGTTCGCGGTCGACCTCCAGCGCCACGCCTGCTTCGCCGCCCACAATTGTGACGAACTCGGCGTTACGCGCGTCCTCCACGCTGAAGCCCACCGTGGGGCGGAAGCGGTTGATGTAGGCCAGCGCGCCCTGCAGATCGTTGCGCGCCACTGCGCCCGGAAAGGGGCGCTGCCAGAAGAGCATGTAGTGGCGCACCAACTTGACGCCCACACCCCCCTGCACCTGTTCAATGCGCTCGAAGAGCAGATCGCGCCAGCGATTGCCCTGGTTCCACTCGCTGCCAGGGCAAACCGTGACGTTCTCGGGGAACTCGCGGTGGCCCCAAATGCGCGCAAGCGGTATGTGCAACTCCTGCATGAGCCATGCCATGAGATGCGCGCCCGAGCGCAGTTGCGCCGAGGTGGGAATCTTGCCATTCATAAAGGAGCCTGCGAAGACAACGCCCACCGAGTAGTGGTTGTGGCGGTAGACATGGAAACAAACTGCCTCGAGCGGTTGTGTCTGCTCCACCGTGCCGTCCGCATGGATGAAGAAGTGGTAGCCAATCCCCGGCCAAGATTCCTTGCCGCGCGCCGTGTCGGCCTGAATGTGCAGTTCGGCAATGCGCAGCGGCCCCAATGTGGAGGGGGCAGCCGTGTGGTGCACGGCAATGTGCGTAATCTGGCTGAGCGCGCGCCGTTCGTAGCGCAATGTGGGGTGGCGCGGCAACTGATCGACAATTGAGCTGTACGATGGTTTGGGCACAACGAAACCAGTGGCCTGCTTGCTCTGGTTGAGCTCGCTCTGCAGCCGCTGCGTTTCAGCCTCAAGGCGCGTGCGCACCTCCTGCAGCACGCCCGTGGCGCGGGTTGCCTGCTCGACGCGCTGCTCGAGTTCAGCCACGCGCGCACGCCATTCGCTGTCGTCACGGGCCGTGCCGCCCGATACCGCCGGCGCGACGCACGGCAGTCACCAGGTCATTGCGCCAGGCTTTGCCTTCTTCCCAGGTGCGGCCTGGCGAACTACTCTTGGTGAGCTCGCGCAGCCCCTTGATGGAGTCGAGCGAAAGCTGGGGATAGCGATCCAGAAGCCAGGCAATGAGCGTGCCGGCGGCGTTGATCTGCGCACGTGTGGGGACTGTTTCCTCGAAGTCACCGGCGAGGGCTATGTTGATGCCCTGGCTCAGGTAAGGCTCATCGGACGCGACGACTTCATCCAGCGGCTGCGTCTGCGCAATGCTGCCCAGCGGGTCGATTACGAAGTCGAAGAGCAACCCGGGCCAGTCGCGCCGGTGTTCCTGCGCCAGCAGCGCAAGGGGTGTGTTGCTGGGCGCGGCCGTGTGGCTGATGACCACCATCTGGATCTGTTCGGCGCTGCGCTTGCGATAGCGCTGTGCATCGCGCGGTAGCTCGTTGATGGCGTTGATTGTGCGCGGCTGGCGCACGCCCCCTTCGCTGAGGACATTGAGCTGTTGCTGCAGTTCAACCACGCGTGCGCGCAGGTCGATATTCTCGACCTGCGTCGATTCCTGTGCGCGCAGTGCGTCCTCAAGCTGCAGCTTGAGGTTGCGCGTTTCGCCCTCAAGACGCGTGGCGGTTGCAATTGCCTCGTGCGCGCGCTCGGCGTCGGCGGCGCCCATGCCCAGCGCCGCCATGTGCAGTTGCACCTGGCGCTGGATCATCTCCTTCCATGCCGGCCCACGGTAGAAGGATGGCCCCGGGTTGTCGCTCTGTGTCAGCTCGCCCAGGCCGACGATGGCCTCGGGCGCGAGCCCCAGGTTCTGCGCCAGCCACGAGCAGAGGCGGCCTGTGGCATCGAGCTGCGGCAGCGCCGGAATTGCACCAGAAAAGTTGCCCGCCAGTGCAATGTTCACGCCCTGCTCGGACCAGCGCTGGTCGGGCTGCGCCACGTTTTCCAGTTCGCTCGTGCGGAAGACCTGCCCCGACGCATCGACCACAAAGTCGTACGCAATGCCCGGATAGCCGGCCGCAATGTGCGCGCGCGCAATGCGATCCAGGCTCAGGCGTGGGTTGGCCCCCGTGCTGCTGATGACGATGTGTTTGATCTGGTTCAGGCGGCGGCGCGCATAGGGGCTGTTGCTCGTCGGCAGGCGCGAGATAACGTCTGTGAAGAGGGGCACCGGCAGATTGAGCGCCGGCTCCTGCGCGCCGATCTTGCGAGCGCCCGCTGCGACAGGAGAGGAGCTAACCTTGGCCGCCTCAATTGTGAGCCAGCGCGTGAGGACAGGCGACTCCTGCTCCTTGAACCAGGTCACGCCTTCGTGGATCAGGTCCATTTCCAGGGTGTAGTTGCCCGGTTCGTTGGGCGTGGCGACGCGCGCCTCCAGCGTAATCTCCTGCCCGGGCGGCACATCCTGGGGAATGTCGGTGCGCAGATCGCGGTCGGCTTCCACCTCAATCAGCTTGCGGTTGCGGAAGTAGCGGTAGCCCAGGCGGAAGGGGTTGCCGCCGCTCCAGCGCCAGGTGAGCGCGCCGGTATTGCGCAGCGTAATCGGCACGGAAATGACCTGGCCCACCGTCATCTTGGGCGGAAAGGCGTCGTCCACCCATTCAATACGATATCGAGGGCGTGCCGGTTCTTCCTTGCGCTTGCGCGTGTTCTTGCGCTTGCCCTTGTTTGTGGTGGGCGGGTTGGAAAGGTCCGTTGGTGCGCGGTCGAGCTTCTCGCCGCCCGGCGCCGTGCTCCCGCGTGCGCCCTGCGCTGCACCTTTCGTTGCGCCCTGGGTGGCGCTCTCCACAACGACAGCCGCCTCTTCTTCAACCACCTCGTCGCGCCGCCAGCGGTAGTCCGCCTGCAACGCTGTGGCGAAGTCCTCAACGACGCCCGCCTTGCCCTCAATGAACCATTTGTCAATGCGTGGCCAGCGATAGAGCGCGGCACAGCGCACGCGCTGCGGGCTGCCGCCTATCTCCTGGGCATGATTCCAGGCCTCAACTTCGGCGTAGGCGCGCTGCACCCAGCCCTCGTTGCGGTCGGCCCAGGGCTGCGTCTGGTCAATTTCCGTAATATAGCCGGGCAAGTGCTTCATCGCCGTGGGCACGGCCGCCATGAAGTCGGTGAAGACGCGGAACTCCTCGTGGTAGCCCTGGAAGGGCGGCGGCAGCCGCTGGCTGCTGGAGAGTAACGCCGGATCGGGGCCGTGCGTGGCGGCGTGGAGCGCGTAGCCGTCGCAATTGTCCGGCCCAAGCTGCTCGAGGATGTGACGGAAGTAGAGGATCCAGTCGCCGTTCGGGTTGCCTGGATAGATGGTCTGCGTGTTCCACGGGCAGACGGCGCCCACGATGACACGGTCGTGCTCGTGGCCAGGCAGGCGGTGAATGGCCTCGCGGCAGAGGCGGTAACAGCGCGCGTACATTTCGGGCGTAATGACTTCGCCCGGGCTTACAATGGCGCCGCGCGTTGTGCGAATTTCGGTGGAATGGTCGGGCAGCACATTGAAGCGCACGGCGAGACCGCGCCGCATGGGGTCGGCAATTTCGGGCGGGCCCGTGCGATTGCTCTGGTGGCGCGTCCAGTCGATCACAATGCCCGGGCGCTCCACGGCATAGTTCATTTCGTTGCCGATGACCCAGATGTGGCAGCCCTGGCTCGTGTCGACGAAATTGGCCACGCGCCGCGCAAACTGCTCATACATGCTGCTGTGCGGCAGCGTGCCCTCGGGCTCATAGCCGTGGTTGATGCGACAGATGACGCCCAGGCCGTCGTTGGCAAAGGTGGTGAAGTCAAGCCCCGAGGTGTCTTCAGCGTCGTGGCCCACCGCCTCGGTGAAGACAATCCAGCCGGGTTTGGCGGCGGCAAGCATCAACTCCTCGCCGCCCGGCTCGTGGACGCCAAAGAGGAAATCGGATTCGTATTTGGAGTTGTTGGGTTGGACGTCGGGCATATCTGTAGAAAGCCGAGATTCGGTGATTAACGATGGAAACGCGCCGCGGCAGGCGGCCGGTTGCGTCAATTCCCTGGGCGCGCGCACAAGCGCAGCCGGCCAAAGGCCGCGGCCGCAGGATGTGCGCGATTATAGCATAGGCAACAAGGAAGCCTCGCTTCCGCGGGGGAAGCGAGGCTTCTGACAGCACGTCGGGCGCGGAGTGATGTGGCTTATGCTATCCCTCATCAGCGAGCGCAGCGGCCCGTAGGATGAGTGGCTCGCTAAGCCAGTAGCCGGCCCGTTTCATTTCTGCCAGATATGGCACTACAGCCGGTATAAGCCCACGCCGTTTTGCTTCTATCAGCACGCCTGCGGTGCCGACAACGGGGATTCCCAAGCCTGCAGCTGCTCTCCTGCCGCGCACTTCATCGATTACGAGAAGGTTCTGCAGTTCCAGTGCAAGAAGGATGGCCTCCGACTCACCAGCATCAAGCTGAGATGTAGCCTGAAGAGCGAAGTCGGCGGGCGAATCCACAGAACGTACGTCAATGCTGATTCCAAGTGCTATAGAAATGCGACGGGCATCTTCACTCTTGCGGGCCAGGAGTTCGCGTTCAACCTGAACGGGTACAAGGACCTTCCCAAGTACTTTTGGCAAGAGCGCCAACAGGTCAATCTTGGCAAACGCAATAATCGGTCCCGTGTCTGCTACTGCGCTTTGTTCCATTTTTCGAGGAGTGCCAGTTCGCCATCAAGTTCATCCGGCGGATAGTTGACCACGGGCACGCCATATATGGCGCACATTTCAAAGAACTGTGTACGGGTCAGGTCCGCCAATTCGGCAGCGTGGCCCGAGGATAGCTTGCCCAGCTCGAACATCTTGATTGCAGCCATCAGGCGCACTTGTTGCTCAAATTCAAGCGGAGTGAGCGCCACAGCGTCTTCAAGTCCCGTCGGCAAGTTCAGGTGATACATTGCCATCGCATTATCCTCTCTGGACGTATATCGCATGACAAACCAGGCGCGATTATAGCATAGGCAACAAAGAAGCCTCGCTTCCGCGGGGGAAGCGAGGCTTCTGACAGTCTCGATAAGCAGCGCTGCTTGTCTACTGCTGGATGATTGGCAGGAAGAGCTTGCCACTACTTGGCGGCGGCGGGGGTGGCGCAACGGATTCGGCGGTGTAGAGCTCCGATATGGCGGTTGTTGTGCCCGCACCCAGTGCTGCCAATGATGCCCGCCGACTGCGTTGTGCTGCTCAGCCGCAGACCGGTGCCAGATGGCAGGGGGCTTGCAAGTGTAACGGCGAAATTGCCCTGCGCATTAGCCGTTACGGAGCCAAGGTAGTTCAACGCCTCCTGAATGGCATCTTCGTCGTCGCTGTAGAAGTCGATGATGCAGTTGGGGCATGGGCTGCCCACACCGGCACTGCCTGTGACGTTCAGATTTTCGATCTTGGTAATGCGCGCCGGTTTGAAGAGCTGCAGCGCCTGCGGAATCAGCGGTCCAAAGGCGTAAATCTTGCCCGGCCCGTCGGCCACAAGATTGCCCCGCACAGTAATTTGTCCAAAGGTGGGCGATGAGTCGCTGGCCAGGATGGCCGTCATCGGGTCATCCTCAAAGCCCTGGCGGCTGCGTACGATTACGTTGTCCACAATCTCGGTGTTGCTTCCCGACACCTTGATGCCCTGCCCGCAGACACCGGCGCGGAAGTCGGCTGTGTCCACGCCGATAACATTGCCCCGGACTTCGTGACCAGAGCCAAAGATCTCAAGCGCAATGGGCGGCGTCGAATTGGCCGTTTGGAGAATATGCAGGCCGGCAATGCGGTTGTCGAGAATCTGGTTACCTGTGCCTGAAAGGTCAATACCCCAGCCGCCATACCAGTTCTGCGGGTCGAGGCTGAGCGAACGCAGACAGCGCGCCGGCGTGGGTACGACAGGCACGGTGCCGTCGGCGCGCATGCCAATGAAGTTGTCGCGCACGATGTTGTTGTCGCCGCCGTCAATGCTGATTGCACGTGCAAATGCGCCGGAAATGTGGTTATTGGTGACGGTGTTGTTGTTGCTCGTATTCAGGATGAAGATGCCACCTCCGGCCATGCGCTTTGGGTCGCCGGGCGTGCGGAAGGCAATTTGCTGGCCGTCGTCGGTCAGCCCCATCCACACGTTGTCAACGGTGTTGCCGTCGCGCTTGAGGAAAATGACGCCGCCGCCCTTGATCGAAAGGTTGCGGATGACATTGTTTTCGCTGTCCACTTCAAGGCTGACATCCTTGGTTTTGATGATGATCTTGGGGCCTGTGGTGCGGCCGCCTGGCTGCGTGGCCCCGTCAATTGTGACGCTGCCGTTTCGGTCGAGTATCGTCGGCGTCTTGAGCAGAAGCGCCTTGTCTACAGAGAGCGTCCACGTGCCCGGCACCTCAAGATTGGCGCCCGAATCGCCTGGTGCAAGGTTGAACTTGATTGCAATCGGCCGGTCCGCGGCCGGTCGTAGCGATGCCTCGATGATGGCGCGGCGCAGCGTGCAGCCGTCAACCGCTGGAACGGCAATTGCGCCTGAACTGAAAGCGCAGGTTTTGGTAAGGCTGCTGCTGTCCAGATCGGCGGAGGTGTCGACGGTGATGGTTGTGGCAAAGGGTGCATCGGTCTCAGCGGGCGCCTGCGCGTGCAGGCTGGCGGTGAACGTTCCAGCGAGGGCTACTGCGAGGGCAACCGTGGTCAAGACGGCAACAATCAGGCGGGTGTGGCTTCGGTTGGAGTGAACGAGAGTGGCGGGCGCGGCATTGGGTCGGGACGAGCATTCCATCGGGCATTTCTCCACGGTGGGTCGTTCGGCGGCTCAATTGTGCGCTGTGGGTGGGAGATGTCGCGCATTAGAAGCGGAAGGTGGGGGACTGCGCTGATCAGCCTGGCCAGGGTCTGGCACCGGACACAGCCTTCCGCTCTCGTGGCATATGGACATACACAGCTGAGAGAGTATGCGCCATAGCAGAGGATTATGCAAAGTGACAAAAAACCTCGCCGCCAGACACGGCGGCGAGGATGCAGGTTGTGAGGTTGTCGCACCACCCTACGGCCGGCTGACACCCGGCACTTCGGGGCCGATCCCCGGCGCAAAGTCGTGCGGGGCGGGATCGGGGCTGGCGCTGTCCGTGGGGACGACGTCGTGCAGGACGTAGGAGGGCATGTGCACGTCCTCGGGGCGCATGTAGGGCAGCGGGTCGTTGAAGCCACCCCAGCCGTCTGTGCGCACAACCGGGTTGATGCGAATTGCGAAGTGCAGGTGCGGGCCGCCGCTGAAACCGGTGTTGCCCGACGTGCCGAAGACTTCGCCCTTCTCCACCTGCTTGCCCTTCGTCACCGAAATCGTATCCATGTGGGCATAGAGCGACTCACCCCAGCGATGGATGATCTTGACGTAATTGCCGAAGCCGCCCGGGTCACCAAAGATGGCGTCGGCGACAACACCCGCATCGACTGCAGCCAGGGGCGTGCCAAGCGGCGTCAGGAAATCAATGCCGTTGTGTCCCTTGAGCGAGACGCCGTCGTAGGTGAAGCGGCTGTAGATTTGCGGATTCTCGCCCCAGAGCTGCGAAATGCCAAAGCTGCCCACGAAAGGGGCATTGAGGTAGAGCTTGCGCTCGGCGTTGGGAATCTCCGTTCCGGGCAGCGTGGCAGGCGGGCCGATGAGCAGCGTACCGTCGAGCAGCTTCTCCGCAACCCAGCCAAGCGTTTCACCGCGCGCCTGTGTAATGCCGCCCACGCGCCACCAGCGCACGCCGTCGGCCTCCCGAGGCCCATCAATCAGGTTGAGTGTGCAGCGCGTGTCAAAGTAGCCCAGCAGGTCATCGGCGGGCTTGCCCAACATGCCGGGCGTCTTGCGCACATTGACGGCGGTGCGCGCCAGCACCAGATCGCCGACCTTGAAGTCGAAGGATGCGGTTGGCGGTATCACGGTTGCCGGCGCTTTGTCGAGCAGCTTGATGCCGTCGGGTGACTGGTCGCCTGCCCAACCCTTGCGCTGCACACCGGCCAGCGGCATTTCAATCTCCCACCAGCGCATGGCGTCCAGATTCTGCGGGCCGCCGCGCACAATGCCCAACAGGTTGGGGGGCAACTCGGCGATCACGTCATCTGCCGGCTTTGAGAGCGTGCCGGGCGTCTTGCGGAAGCGGACGAAGTTGACCGTCATTATGCGATCGCCCACGGCAAATGGCGGCGGGCCAACCGGCCCCTCATCTTCGCCACCCCCAGGGTCGCCCGGGTCCCCAGGCGCGCCACCGTTGTCCTTGCCATCATCGACAGTCGCAAGCAGCTTGATGCCATTGGGGGCCGCTTCCGCCATCCACCCCTCAAGTTCCTGCCCCTGCACGACGCCTTTCTCCAGATACCACCAGCGCAGCGAATCAGCAGTCGCCGGCCCATCCGTCACCTTGAAGTTGGTGCCGGCAGGCACTTCGGCAACAACGTCGTCGGCCGGCTTGTTCGTAAGGCCGGCACTCTTGCGCAGGCGCACGAAGTCCAGCGTGCGTGCGGTGCAGCCGACCTTGATCGGTTCGCCGCTGATCGGTGGTTCGACCGGCGGCGGCGTAACGGGTGGCGTCACCGGCGGCGTCTCAGCGTTTGTTCGCTCAAGCAGCGTGAGCCCCTGCGGGCTCTCCTGCGCCAGCCAGCCCGGCTGCATTGTGCCGTCGAGCGTCGGCGTCTCCACCTTCCACCAGTAAACGCCCTCGGCAAGGGTGGCAGCGCCATTGATGATCCGGGCCAGCGCGCGTGCCGGCGTCTGGGCGATTACGGCGCCCGCCGGCGCTATGCGCAGGTTGAGCCAATCCTTCGTGCGCACTTTGTCGCCCACTTTGAGCGCAAGCGGCGGCGCCGCCGTGCGCTGCCATTTGTACGCTTCCTTCATCGACTCGCGGAAATCGTCGATAACCCCTTGCTTGCCCTCAATGTACCACTTGTCAATCTTCGGCCAGCGATAGAGGACGCAGCAATGAATCTGCTGGTTGCCCGTCTGCCGGTTCCACCAGTTGATTTCACCGTAGGCGCGCTGCACCCATGCGATGTTGCGGTCCAGCCACTCGTTGTCCTGATCGGTCTCCGTGAGGTAAACAGGCAGGTGGCGCATGGTGGTGGGCACGGCGCGCATGAAGTCCTGATAGGCGCGAAAGTGGTAGTAGCGGTTCTGGAAGGGCTCCGCCATCTTGTCTTCAGCGGTGACGAGATTGGCGTCCTGTCCGTGCGTATATGTGTGGATTGTGATGCCGTCACAGTGGTCCGCACCAATCTCGAGCAGAATGTCCTTGAAGTACTTGGCCCAGTCACCATTTTCGTTGCCCGGGTAGCGCGTCTGATTGTTCCACGGGGCCACTGCGCCAATGACGACCTTGTCGGTGCCGTGGCCCTGCATGCCCTGAATGCGGTCGCGGCAGAGCTTGTAGCAACGTGCGTACATTTCGGGGGTAATCACTTCGCCGCCGCCGTCGGAGAGCATGGCAGCATCGGCGCTGACGGCATCAACATTGGGGGGCAGAGGCTTGGGGGCAGCGCTCTCGGGCGCATTGATGACGTTGAAGCGGGATGGCGCGTCGTGGCCCACAGGCTCGGTAGGGCCGTTGGGGGCGCCGGAGCCGCTGGGCCGAATCGTGCGCTTGAACCAGTCCAGCCAGCTGCCGCCGGGGGTGCCGCTCTCCGGTGGCGGCGCTGAAGGTTCGCCGGGAGGAAGTGGGCTTGGCGGCTGCGTTGGGCGCTCATAGGCGGGCGCAGAGGCCGCCGGGCGCTCAATTGCAAAATTCATCTCGTTGCCGATAATCCAAATCTTGCAACCGGGGCTGTTCTTCACAAAGTTGGCGCAGCGCGCCGCAAATTCGGCGTAGCGCGCTTGGTTTGGGATTGTCCCCGCCGGGCTGTAGCCGTTGTTGAGGCGCACGATCACGCCCAGCCCCTTGTCCGTCCAGGGGCGGTAATCGCGCCCGCTCATGTCATTCGGGTCCGCGCCAATCCCTTCGGTGAAGACAATCCAGCCGGGACGCCCCAATTCGAGCATGTGGTTCTCACCACCAGGTTCGTGGATGCCGAAGATGAATTCACTGTCCAGAAGATGGCGCGGCATAACGATCTCCTCGTTGCCTTATGCTGTGCGTGCTGCGATGTTGGGCGACGGCACGATGAAAGGGGGAAGGTGGTTTTGTGATTATGGGTGCGTTGATGGATGAAGCAGGGCCGGCCGCGCTGTAGCGGGTGGAGGGCCGGCAAGCTGCCAGTGGGCGCGCCCACTGGCAGCGTGTGCCGTGGCCATTGTAGCACGGTGGCGGCGCGCTCGTCTATCCGTGCGTGAAAGCGGGAGTGCGGCAGCGGCGCGAGGACCGACTCTCAAACGCGATGTGTATCACGCAAAGCCATGCGGAGAGGGGAGAAAGCTACGGCGTTACGCCAGGAGCGGCGCCCTGCAACTGTTGTGCGCTTCTCTCCCCTTTTCAGCAGTGAGGGGGCCGGTGGTGAGGTTGCAGTCCGCGTCTCCGGCGTGGAAATCACGCCGGAGCGGCTAAATGCGTGTCCTGCACGGCAGCAACGCGAGGGCGGTGAGCAGGGACGCGTTTTACCCCCTTTGTGGTTCCGCCTGTTTTCGTTCGGCGCGCACCTTGATGCCGTTGAGAATTGCACGTGCCTGTGCAAAATCGCCAGCCAGCAAGAAAGGCAGCATGAGCCTGAGCATGGAACGGGGCGTGGCATGCATACGTGTGCGCAGCAGCAGGCGGGTGCTGTTGCCATTGATTGACTTCAGCGCAAAGACCCAGGTGAAATCGCCCCGAAGCGCTCTCTGTGTGCCCTGCAGGGGCCCAGGGGTCAGGTATTCGATATGCGTGGTTGAGTGGAGCACATAGTGGCTGTTCGGTTCAACCGCGACAACGCGAAACCAAGCGGTCTCCGGCGGGCCGTCGGGAATGATGTCGCCCGGCGCGGGTGTTTGATATTCCGCGAGTATCCTGTCGGCGCTGGGTGGTGGCAGCGTCGGCGTCGGCTTGCCGGCGGGCGTCATCAAACGCAGCACGCCGATCACCAGCGGATCGAGCCACGAGTCACTGTACCAGCCGCCCCGACCATAGCCGCCCTGCGCAATCCAGGGCCAAACCGCCTCCGGCGGCGCTGCAATCGTAATGGCATGTGTCGTCTCGAGGTTCGGGTGGGGTATTACATCGTCACCCGGCAGCGAGGCGTCAACTTCGTCATCGCGTGCGCCCCAGCGTGTGCCCAGCCAGTGCAGCCCTGCGTATGCGGCCGCGCCCAACCCAATCCACCTGAATAGCTTTGGCATTGCAGTCAGCCCCCTGTGAAACGTAGCCGGTTTCGATATCGCCAATTTACCCGCACAGACGACAGAGCTCCACTGTCTTTGGTTAGCCATTTTAGCAAAAAACAAGCGGCGGTGACGAAGAGTCACCGCCGCTTGCAGATAGCTTGCCGAGATCGCGCAAAGTGGCGACTACCAGAAGCCGTCATCCTCGTTAAAGCCGAACTCTTCGCACACGGCGGCGACATGCGCCACAATTTCGTCGTGGCAGACGCCGTTGCTGGCCACAAGGCCATTGTGGCCGCGCACGTCGCGCTTGTTGTAGCGGAGCGGGTTGCCCCAGCAGTCTGTCATGCGGCCACCCGCCGCTTCAATAATCGCATGGGGCGCGCACAAGTCCCATTCCTTGCAGCCTGGGCTGGGGTGGACGTAGAGGTCGGCCAGCCGGCGCGCAACCAGCCCCGCCTTGAGCCCCACACTGCCCGACGTGCGCTCGGTGTTTATGCGCATGACCTTGCGCATGCGGTCGACAATCTGCTGCCTGTGGCTGCGGCTGCTGACCAGCACCATGTGGTTGATCTGATCGACCGAACTGACGGTGAGCGGGACACGCTCGCCATCCTCAAGCAGGTATGCGCCCAGCCCCTGGGCACCGGCATAGAGCAGCCCTGTAGCAGGCTGCATGACGACGCCCAGTACAGGTTTGCCGTCAATCGAAAGGCCAACCATGATGGAGAACTCGCCATTGCGAGCGATGAACTCCTTGGTGCCGTCGAGCGGATCGATGATCCAGACGCGCTTTTGCTGGAGGCGACTGAGGTCGTCCTTGGACTCCTCGGAGAGCACGCCGTCATCTGGATAGCGCGACTGCAGCCGTGACAGGATGTGCAGGTTGGCCGAGCGGTCGGCCTCGGTAACAGGTTCGTCGTCGGTTTTGTAGCGAACCTCGGACGAGCCAATGTAGAAGGTGTTGACGATGGTTGCGGCTTCGCGCGCAATGCGCTCGGCAAAGGCAAGCTCCTCCAGCAGCGCCAGCGATTCCGGCTCAAGGCCGTGCTCGCCGTGCGCAGGTGAGGGCGGGTAGTCGGTGGTATCGATGCGGTCGGATGATTCTGCAGACAGAGACATCAGGCAAATCCTCAAATCGGGGGCAGAATGCCTGCCAGTGGGCAGCGCTCTGCCGCAGGCTTGTTAAAAAGTCGCCAAATTATAGCATAGTTTGCCGGTGTGGGGAAACTGCCTTCGAGAGGGAGTGCTCGCGATCTTATTCAGCGTTGGCCGCGCAGCGAAAGCCGAGCCACGGTGCGGTGGTTGTTTTGGGCAGCAGCTGGAATGCGGTGACCTGAAGGTCAGCCGCGGTCTCCTTGAAGGAGCCGCCCTTGACGATGGCCTCGTCCAGAGCATCCGCCGGCGGCGTTGAGGTCCACTCAGCGGCGTTGCCTGCCATGTCCGCTGCGCCAAGCGGGCTGTTGCCCTGTGGTGCGCGCGAGCCGACCGCTGTCGTTGCCGTGAAGCCGTTCTCAGCGCCGCCAATCACAAAAGCGGGCTCCCATGGCTCACCCCACGGAAAGCGCCAGGCGCGATTGGTGGCCGGCGCAAATCCCGCGGCCACTTCCCACTCGGCCGCCGACGGCAACCGCATGGCGCGGTGCGCGCAATAGCGCTGCGCAGCATCCCAATCAATGCCAGTGACGGGATATTGCGCCAGTGCTGGATTTGTGAGCGGGTCTTCGCCGGCCGGCGCATTCCATGTGCACGCGCCGCTGCGCACGCACTTGCCGTATTCAGCGAAGGTGACTTCATGCCGGTCAATCACAAATGCGGGGAGCGTTATTTGGGCCAGCGCGCCTTGTGCATTGCTCACAAGAAAGCTGCCCGCGGCCACGCGAATCACGTCACCGTAGTCTGCCGCGCGCATGCGCCAAAACCAGAGCAGCGCCAGAGATGCCACCAGCAACACCGCCACCACAAAACGCACCCATGCGCGGCCGGGCGGTGCTTCGTCCACCACCAGGCTGGCCTCGACGGGGGCGGGCGCATTCTGCCAGAAGGCCGTGGCAATCAGGTTAAGCGCAGCCTGGGCGCGCATGGCTGTCGCAGGCGACGCGAGGTCGGCGCGCAGGTCCACCGAGAGCGCTGCCACCCACTGCGGCCCCAGCGCCTCGTCGGCGAGCAGTGCACGCAGCCCGTTTGGGGTGAGCACCCCCTCCATGATGGCCTCGTGGACGAGTGTTGCCACACGCTCAGGGTCTGTTTGGTGGCGCAGGGCGGTGAAGATACCGTGGCCGCGCGCCAATGCCGTGCGCGCCAGCAACGTGCGCTGCGCTTCGTCGAGCGCGCTGCCTGCCTCCAGCACAAGCAGCCCGTCGCGCAGCAGCGCATCGCTGGGCAGCGCGCTGCTGCGCCACCACTGTTGCACGGCGGCCGCAAGCGCGCGCCGGACTGCATCCACACGCGCGTGCGCCTCGGGGCCGCGAAATGCATCGGCAAGGGTGGCCACGGCTTGCGCCGGCCGCGGCGGTTGGCCCGACTGGCTCGCGCTGTAGACCGTAAATGGGTCCTCACCCACCTCGCGCGCGTCGGCGTCGAGGGCGCGCAGAACAAGGTAGGGCGCGGCATCGTCCCACGCGTTGCCTTCGATTACGTATTCGGGCCGCTGCGCGTCGCCGTCGTGCAGATCATAGTCGGAGATGCTCATGGGTGGATTGTACCATGCGCAGTGCCCTCGCTGCGCTGTCAGACTCTGGTGGTCATTTTGACAGAGGGCACGGGCAAACGTACACTGGCGTCATCAGTAAAGCTGCGCACGGTTCGCCGAGCGTCAACCCAGTAGCCCCGTGTCATGGCGAAACCAAAGCAGGTCGGATACGTCGAGTTGGAATGGACTTGCCCCACCTGCGGCACACGCAGCGGCGGCCGGACGATGGTATGCCCGGGCTGTGGCGCGCCGCAGCCGGCCAATGCCAAATTCGAGGCCCCGACGCAGGGCAAGGTTGTTGGGCTGGATGATCCCGAAGCTGCGCAGGTCAAAGCGCGGGTGGCCGCCGGTCCGGACGTGCAGTGCCCCTTCTGCGGGGCGCGCAACGCAGCCACGGCAGGTGCGTGCGTGCAGTGCCACGCACCGCTCCAGGGTGCAACCGCGCGCGCAGCCGGCGCCAATCTTGGCGCACTGGCAACAGATGCGCCGGCCGAGGTTTCGTGCCACGTTTGCGGCGCAAAGAACACGGGTGCCGCGCACATGTGCGCCAAATGCGGCGCGCCGCTCCAACAGCGCGCCGGCGCGGCGCAAGGGATGCCCCAGCCGGTGGCGGCCAAACGGGGCTTTGCGGCAGTCTGGTGGATTTGGGCGCTGGGTGCGCTGCTGGTGGTGGGAATCGGCCTCTTTGCATGGCTCAGCTCGCGCTCCAGTGACCTTACAGCCGTTGTAACGGGTGGCGAGTGGGAGCGCTCCATCGAGGTGCTTGGTTTTGTGCCCGTAGAGCAGCGCGCCTGGCGGAGCGATGTGCCTGATGGCGCAACGCTGCTCGCGTGCAGCGACGAGCTCTTCGAGACGCTGGATGAAGCCGTGCCGGGCGCTGTCGAAGTCTGCGGCACGCCATACACAGTGGACACAGGCACAGGCTACGGCAACGTTGTTCAGGATTGCGAATACCAGGTTTTTGCGCCCAGGTGCACCTATACGAGCAACGCGTGGGTGGTGGTTGACACGCTGACGGCGAGCGGTGACGATCTGCTGCCGCAGTGGCCTCTGCTGGCCAGGGCCGCGGATGGCGAAGATCGCAAGGAAGGGGAGCGGAGCGAGAGCTTCCACTGCACGGCACAAGTCGACGGCGACAGCTACACCTTCAGGTTATCATCCGAAAACTATGCGTACTGCGTGCCGCAAAGCCGCTGGCGGGTGGAGGTGAATGGCCTCGGCGCTGTGGTTGACGCGACCCCGCTTGGCAAGTAGGGTTCTATTGTTGCAGTCGCAAAGAGTGCTTCAGAGGCCGCGGCGCATTAAGATCGTGCGTCGCGGCTGGTTTTTCACGTTTCGTGACGCAGCCTGTTGTTGCTGCACCAGCCAATCGAGGTTCTGACCGTATGGCATCGTTTCCACCCGTAGAGCAGCAGATGCGCATTCTCATGCGCGGCATCGACTTTGGTGACGCAGGCACCTTCGCCAGCATGGAGAAGGAACTCCACGACCGGCTGCAGGAGAGCTACACCACGGGCCGCCCGCTGCGCATCTACTGCGGCTATGATCCCTCATCGCCGGACCTGCATCTGGGCCACACGCTAACCATGCGCAAGCTGCGCCAGTTTCAGGATCTGGGCCACGACGTCACCTTTCTCATTGGCACCTTCACCGGCATGGTGGGAGACGCCAGCGACAAGGATTCGGCGCGCAAGCAGCAGTCGCTCGACGAATCGGTCGCCAAAGCGGGCACCTATGCCGAGCAGGTCTTCCGCCTGCTTGATCGCGACAAGACGACCGTCAAATACAACCATGAATGGCTGAGCAAGCTCGACTTTGCCGACGTGGTGCAGCTGGCAAGCAACTTCACAGTGCAGCAGTTTCTGGCGCGCGACAACTTCTCCAAGCGCTATGCCAAGGGCGACGCAATTGGCCTGCAGGAGTTCTTCTACGCGCTGATGCAGGGCTACGATGCAGTGGCGCTGGAGACCGACGTGCAGGTCGGTGGCACCGAGCAACTCTTCAACCTCATGGCGGGACGGAAGCTCATGGAGGCGCACGGCATGCGCCCGCAGATTGTGCTGACTGTGCCGATTTTGGTGGGCACCGACGGCACGCTGCGCATGAGCAAGTCCACCGGCAACTCGATCGGGATCAATGAGACGCCGGGCGTCATCTTTACCAAGGTGCTGAATCTGCCGGACAACGTCGTGCGCAGCTATGCAGAGCTGGCCACACGCTGGGATCAGGCGAGCATTGACGCCGACATGGCCGCAGTGGAATCGGGCGCGCTGGAGATGCGCGACCTGAAGCACAAGCTGGCGCGCGAAATTGTGAGCATCTTCTACGATGACGATGAGGCGCAGCGGGCGGCCGACGATGCGCGCAAGATGCATGAAGGCGCGGCGCCCAGTGATGCCCCCAGCACACGCATTGTGACGCCAACGGCGCTTGTTGACCTGTTGCTGGAGACTGGGATTGTGAAGAGCAAAGGGGAGGCGCGCCGCCTGATTGAGCAGGGGGGCGTGCGCCTTGATGGTGCGACCGTTGAGGCGGTGGACGCGCGCATTGAGCCCTCTGCGCACGAGCAGGTGCTGCAGATTGGGAAGCGCAAGTTCCTGCGCGTAGACGCGAAGTAGGGATTGATGTCGGGGCTGGGGACGTGAGAAAAGGGCAAACAGAAACTGCTCGATTTCGCACTTCCCCCGAAGCGGCAAGCCGCAGTGCGATATCGAGCAGTTCTGGCATCAATATAGCACACCATTTGGGCGTTGTAAAGTGGATTTTCGACAAGTTTCGGCTGAGTTCCCTATAAGTGGGCTTAACGTCGGTGTAGCGTACACGAAGCGGAAGTTAAGCGCTTGCACAATTCGCAAGCTTTTCTCGAGACGGGTGGACCGGCAGTGAAGTTTCCCTCCGAAACGCGGCCGCCGTTGGTTATAGTTCCTTACGGCCAAATCGTACGCGAGGGATTGTCTGTCCCCGGCAGTAGTGACTCAGTCAAGCCAAAGATGGCAGCTACAGGCCGCTGCTGCAACTTGATGAACCAGCAAACTACGGAGGGTGAGGAGCGCACCATGGGATTGTTCACTGGCAAGAAGGGCATGATCTTTGGGTTGGCCAATAAGGACAGCATCGCATGGGGCATTAGCCAGGCGCTGCACGAGGAGGGGGCCGAACTCGGTTTCAGCTACGCAGGCGAGATTCTCAAGAAGCGTGTCGATCCGCTGGCCGAAAGCATTGGCAGCAAGTTCGTGCGCGAGTGCGACGTGACAAATGAAGCCGCGGTGGACGCACTCTTTACCGACATTGCCGCTCATTTCGGCACGCTTGATTTTCTGGTGCACGCGATTGCCTTTGCACCGCGCGAGGAACTGGGCGGGCGCTTCAGCGACACCAGCCGCGAAGGTTTCCGCATTGCCATGGATGTCTCCGTCTACAGCCTGGTTGCGCTTGCGCGCCGGGCGCGGCCGCTCATGCCCAACGGCGGTTCAATTGTGACGCTCACCTATTACGGGGCCGAGAAGGTGACGCCCAATTACAACGTCATGGGGGTGGCCAAGGCAGCGCTGGAGGCGAGCGTGCGCTATCTGGCGTGGGACCTGGGCAAGGATCGCATTCGCGTAAATGCAATCAGCGCCGGCCCGATCAAGACGCTGGCCGCCTCGGGTGTCAGCGGCTTCCGCAACAGTCTCAAACTGGTGGGGCAAGTGGCTCCGCTGGGCAACGTGACGCAGGACAATGTGGGCGACGCTGCGCGCTTCCTCCTGAGCGACTGGGCCAAAAGCATCACGGGTGAGGTGCTCTTTGTGGACGGTGGCTTCAACATCATGGGTGCAGTCGATCCCGCCATGCTCAACGAGCAGCCACAAGCCTGAAAGAAGACCCTGCAGCGTGAAACGCTTCTTTGGTTGGATCGTGCTCATTCTGGCGGTGGTTGTTTTTTTGCTCGTTGCCGGCGGCATTCTTGGCACATGGTTTGGCAAATCCGCCCTGGACGAGGGCGCCGACGCGCTGCTGCTCTCCGCTGAAAACTATCTGGGCCTTGCGGTTACCGGTCTGGACTCGGTTGACGAGACGTTGAGAGGCGTGCAGGCCACCATCGACGAAATCACCGCCTCGGCCGAGGAAATTGCTGCAAATGGCGACAGCCCCGCAGCAGTTGCTTTGCAGGCGACAGTGGTTGATGATGTCGCGCCGGCGGTGCGCCACACGGAGGAGGTTGTGGGCGGCGTCTACAGCGCCATGCAGGCCTTCAATTCCACCCTCGTGGGTCTCAATCGGACGCCCGGCATTCATGTGCCCACTTTCACGCCACAGCTTGATGTGGTGGGCGCGCAGCTGCAGCAGGTGCATGACGGCATGGCAGAGCTGAGCACGCGCATTGCCGAAAGCGATGGCGAAGGCATCATTGCCGCAACCACGCAGATATCGCAAGACATTGATGCGTCGCGGGCGCAGCTTAACGAATCTGCGCAGCTGATTGCCAACACGCAGCAGGGCATGGATGTGGTGCGCGCCAACCTGCCGTGGTACACAACGCTGGGCGCAATTGCGTCCACCATCCTCTTGTTTGTGCTTGCCATGGGGCAGTGGGTGCTGATTGGCAGATCCTGGCGGTGGGCCATGGGGCGTTAGCGTCTTTGCGGGGTAACGAGAGCAGCGCGCCCGTGATGGGTCTCAAGCATCCATGCGGCGCGTGCCAAATCACGTACAGTACACACCAACCCGAAATTTGCCTTGTCTGTGCGTCCAGCGTGGACAAGGCTTTTTGGTGCAGTGCGCAGCTTGCTTGCCATACTGAACTGTCAACAAGCCGGCCAAGGGCCGGAGGAGTGGGCGATGAGCGATAGCGTTACGAGTGAGATTTTGAGCAGCGAAGGCGAAGTGGAAGGCACCGCCGAGGAGCTTCGGCTGGTTGCAAGCGCCGCGGGCAAGGCAGCGTGGAAGCAGTGGGGCCCCTACTTGTCCGAGCGGCAGTGGGGCACCGTGCGCGAGGACTACAGCGACAACGGCAACGCCTGGAATTACTTTACGCATGATCAGGCCCGCTCGCGCGTATACAAATGGGGCGAAGATGGCATTGCCGGCTTCTGCGATGATCAGCAGCGCCTTTGCTGGGCGCTCGCGCTCTGGAACGGCCGGGACCCCATCATCAAGGAGCGGCTCTTCGGCCTGGCCAACTCCGAGGGTAACCACGGCGAGGACGTCAAGGAGTACTACTATTATCTCGACTCCACGCCGACCCACTCGTACATGAAATACCTCTACAAGTATCCCCAGCTTCCGTTTCCCTATGCTGATCTGGTGACGACGAACGGTGCGCGTTCCAGGCAGGAGCCTGAATATGAGCTGATTGATACGGGCGTCTTCGCCGAGAATCGCTATTTTGATGTTTTCGTGGAGTTTGCCAAGGGCGCACCCGATGACGTGCTCATTGCAATCTCAATTGCGAACCGCGGCCCCGAAGCGGCGGATCTGCATCTGCTGCCGCATCTTTGGTTCCGCAACGACTGGTGGCGCGGCCTGCCGGAGGGATCATCAATGCCGGCGCTACGTCTGGTTGATGGCCCTGATGGCGTCCTGACGATTGCGGCAGAAGACGCGACGCTTGGCAATTTCTATCTGTATGCCGAAGGCGCGCAAGAGTTGCTCTTTACCAACAACGAGACGAACAACCTGCGCGTCTTTGGCACGGAGAATACCAGCCCCTATGTGAAGGATGCCATCAACGAGTACATTGTGGCGGGCAACGCACAGGCGGTGAACCCGGCGCACGAGGGCACCAAGGCTGCTGCGCACTTCCTTGTACATGTCGAAGCGGGCCAGTCCGCAACAGTGCGTTTGCGCCTGACGACGACGCGACCGGCCGGTTTTGCGCCCTTCGACGAGAGCTTTGTCGCCACGTTTGCGCAGCGCCACACCGAGGCCGACGCCTTCTACGCCGCGCGACGCCGGAACGGGCCAGTGCCGACGAGGCCCTTGTCATGCGCCAGGCGCTGGCGGGGATGCTCTGGAGCAAGCAGTACTACTTCTTTGACCTTGACCACTGGCTTCAGGAGCACGACTCGAATCCCCTGCCGCGGTGGCACGGGCGAATCGCGCAACCGTGATTGGTACCACATGCTCAACGAGCACATCATCTCCATGCCGGACAAGTGGGAGTATCCCTGGTATGCCGCCTGGGACCTTGCCTTCCACACGATTGCACTTTCGCTCGTCGATCCGGACTTTGCACAGGCGCAGTTGAATCTCATGCTGCGCGATTCGTACCTGCACCCCAACGGCCAAATCCCCGCCTACGAATGGAACTTCGGTGATGTGAATCCGCCGGTGCACGCGTTTGCAACTCTCTTCAATCACCTAATCGATCGCAGCCAGGGCGGGGCCAACCGCAGCCGACTCAAGAGTTCGTTCAGCCGTCTGCTGCTCAACTTTTCGTGGTGGGTCAACCGCAAGGATCCGTTGGGACGCAACGCCTTTAACGGCGGCTTCCTGGGGCTCGACAACATCGGCATCTTCGACCGCAGCTCGCCGCTACCCACGGGCGGCGTGCTGGAGCAGGCCGACGGCACCGCATGGATGGTCTTCTTTACGCAGAACATGCTCGAGCTTGCCCTGGAGATCGCAGACGAAGATCCGGCCTACGAGGACTTCATCCTGCGCTTCATCCAACATTTCTATCTGATTGCGGGCAACATGAACCGCCCGGGCGACCAGAAGGACGAGATGTGGGACGAGGCGGACGGCTTCTTCTATGACGTGCTTGTGCTGCCGGATGGCCGTGCCACGCGGATGAAGGTGCAGTCGATGGTGGGGCTGCTGCCGCTGGCCGCGGTGACGGTGGTGCCAGAAAGCGCTGTGCTCAAGTTCCCTTCGATTGTGGTGCAGGCGCGCAATTTCATCAGCCGCCGACCGGAGCTTGCCGCCAACATCCACCCGCTGGCGCAGCCGGGCGTCAACGGGCGGCGGCTCTTCTCTGTGCTCAATGAGGCCAACCTGCACAGGGTGCTCGAGCGACTGCTTGATCCCGAGCAATTCCTCAGCGACTACGGCATCCGCGCCCTCTCCAAGTATCACAAGGATCACCCATTCACCGTCGACGTGGCGGGGACCCAGTACAGTGTGGAGTACCTGCCGGGTGAGTCCGACAGCGGCATGTTTGGGGGCAACTCGAACTGGCGCGGCCCCATCTGGATGCCTGTAAACCTGCTGCTTATTCGCGGCCTGCTTCAGTATTACGCCTACTATGGTGACGACTTCAAGGTGGAGCTGCCTACAGGTTCGGGGAAGATGGCAACACTCTTTGATGCCGCCAAGGAGATTGCAGACCGTCTCATCAGCATTTTCACCGCCGATGAAAACGGGCGCAGGGCGGTCTTTGGCGGTGCAGAGACCTTCCAGAATGACCCGCAGTGGCGCGACGCGATCCTCTTTTACGAGTACTTCAACGGCGACGACGGCTCGGGCATTGGCGCCAGCCACCAGACCGGCTGGACGGGCATCGTCGCACGCCTGATTCATCTCTTCCGCACGCTCACGCCTGCGGACGTGTTGGCGTCCGGTCAAGGCCCAGTGCAGGAGCCGGTGCTCGCAACGCCTGACGTGCATATGGCGTAATCGCCGACACCTTGCATACAACAAAAATGGACCCACCGACAACGGTGGGTCCTTTGTATTGGGGAGTACCAGCGACTCTACTCGTCACCGCAGGTCGCTGCATCATGATCAGGCGCTGTAAAGCGCCTGACAGTGATCGATGTATCAGGCCATGACCTCATTCTCGAGTATCTGCGCCTTCGCGGGCTTCTCGTTTTCGTACCAGGTCACCACGGCACGCAAGACTTCCGTGAACTCGTAGAGATCGTTGCCGCCATGGACGGGAATCAACTCCGCGCCGTCGCTGCTGTAGAGGACAACGCTCTTTTCGGGCTGGTGGAAGTTGAACTTGCAGATAGGTCGGTAGATGTCGCCGTCGAGCAGCACTTTGCACTCACGGATGCAGTCGCGCATAACGACGCGGCGGCAATCGACAATGGGGCGCAGGATGGCGCGCACGGTATAGAACGCCTCGAGCTCTTCGGTGGTCGTCTCGATGGTATCTTCGTCGGCACACTCGCACGGGTCGAGATGTGCAACGGCCTGATGGGGGGTGTCAACACGGTGAATGCGAATGTCCATGGTAGTGCTTTGTCCTCGAATCATGACGAGCGGCGCGCATCTTTGCGGTGCCTGAACGATGACCTTACTCTACGCCGCGCTGCGTCACAAAGCAAGGGACATTTGACCCATTACCGCGGGACAGTTGTCCCCTCTGCTGGGGTGTCGGATTTCCGGCGCCAAACGTACAGAGGGCCGAAAGCTCCCCGTCACGCCTCCCAGACAATTGCGCCGTCAAAGAGCGTCATGCGGACCTGCGTTTGGGCCAGCGCACCTGCGCGCAGCGCATCTTCGTCCAGCGCAGCCAGGTCGCGGTCGAGCAGCACCAAATCCGCGCGCCGTCCGAGCGCAATCGAGCCAATCGTCTTTCCCCAGCCGGCCGCTTCGGCGGGACCGACTGTGTAGGCGTGCAGGCCGTCCATGAGTGGGATGCGCTGCTCGCCAAACCAGGCGGGTCCGGCGAGGCGATCCGTGCGTGTGCGCACCACTGCGGCGTGCAGGCCGAGCCATGGGCTGGGGTCGGCCACGGGGGCATCGCTGCCAAAAGCAAGGCGCGGCGCCGCTGTGCAGCAAATCTGCAAAGAGATAGGCGCGGGCGGCGCGAGGGCCCAACAGCATGTCGGCCGTGTCCATGTCATCGAGCGCGTGCATGGGCTGGACGCTGGCCGTAATGCCCAGGCGCGCCAGCCTGGGCGCGTCGGTCGGGTCAATCAACTGCACGTGCTCCATGCGGTGGGGCACGGCCGGCTGCGGCCCCGCGGAGACGAGCTCCTCAAAGAGATCGAGCACCTCGCGGTTGGCGCGGTCTCCAATCGCGTGAATGCTGATCGGGAATCCAGCCGCCAGCGCTACGCCTGAAGATGTCGGCAATCGCATCGAGCGGCGTAACGAGCACGCCGCTGTTGGGCGCAGCGTCGGCGTTGTCGCCCGCCAGTTGCTCAAAGGGATCCAGCATCCAGGCAGTGCGGCTGCCGAGCGAACCGTCGGCAAAGAGCTTGACGTGACCCAGCCGCAGGCGGTCGTCACCCAGGCCGCTCTCGACACCCAGCGCCTGTATGTGATCCAGGTCGGTGGCGGAGACGTTGCAACTGACGCGCAGGTCAAGCTCACCGGCGCGCCGCAGCGCCTGAAAGGCGCGCAGTGCTTCGCCGCCCTCCATGCCGCCGCCGTAACGCTGGTCGTGGATGGCCGTCACGCCCAGGCGGTGCATGGCTGCAGTGGCGTTGCGCATAGCGGCCAGTCGCTCTGTAAAGGTAACGGGTGGCACCTGCTGCCACACGAGGAAGGTCGCCATCTCGCGCAGCACGCCGGTGGCTGCGCCGGAGGTCGTGCGGTCAATCGAGCCGTTTTCGGGGTCGGGTGTGGAGGGGCCGATGGCGGCTGCACGCAGTGCTGCGCTGTTTGCAACGGCACTGTGCATGTCGCTGCGATAGAGCAGCGTGGGATGGTCGGGGCCTGTGACCCTGTCAAGGTCGGCAGCAGTGGGGAAGTCGACCTCACCCCAGCGTGACTCATTCCAGCCACGGCTGACGATCCAGCCGCCCGCCGGCGTGTCCGCGGCAAAGCCAGCCAGGCGCGCAAGCATCTCGCTTTTGGAGCGGGTATCGGCAAGCTGCAGCGCGCCAAGCTGGCGGCCCCAGTCGGCAAAGTGGATGTGCGCGTCGGCGAGGCCGGGCAGCAGCGTGGCGCCGGCGCCGTCAACGATGCGCGTCTGCGCCGTGGCAAGGCCAAGCACTTCAACATCGCTGCCGAGCGCCATAATGCGATGGTGGCGCACGGCAACTGCCTGCGCAGTGGGGAAGGCAGGGTCCATCGTCAGTACGTTGGCGTTGTGGATGATGAGGTCGGGCGCTGGGCTGGTGACGGGCATGGGTCGCGATCCTTCAGGCTGAATGTCGAGTGTTTGTAGATAATATGCACAATGTAAGCAGCGGTACGGCAGAGCGTGCCCTGGCGTGCGCAGAATGCAGGTGCAATCGCCGGATTGATTGTACTTCAGCGGCCCGGGAGCCGAGATTTGGGAAAGGGCGTGACCTTTTGAAGAGTATCCCCGCGAGCATCCTCCAGCTTCCCGCTGCAGGCAACCGGATTGACGGCCAGACGGTGGCTGACGTGCTGGGGGAGACGCCCACGCTGCTGGTCTTCCTGCGCCACTTTGGCTGACACTTTTGCCGTGAGTCCGTCAAGGATTTGCGTGCAGCGGTCGCTGCAAGCTCCAACTACCCTCGTCTCCTCTTTGTGCACATGGGCACGCCCGAAGAGGGTGCTGCATTCTTTGCCGCCATGTGGCCCGAAGCGCATGCGCTGGCCGACGCGCCGCCCTACGCGCTCTACCGCGCCTTTGGCCTGGAGCAAGGCACGGCTTCGCAGATGATGAGCCTGGGCGTCCTTACCTGCTCGATTCGCGCCGTTGCCAAAGGCAGCATCCCCGGCAAGCCTGTGGGCGACCCGCGCCAGATGCCTGGCCTCTTTCTTGTGCAGGGTGATCGCGTGCTTTGGCAACGCGACTACAAACATGCGGGCGACAGCCCCAAATGGGCGGAGTTGCCGTTGCAATTGCCTGCTGTCGCCGCGTGACAATCAAGGCACTGCGGGCGAGGGATTCAGCGTCAATCAGCGGTGATTCGGTTTGACAACTTCAGGAGAGAATGATAATCTTCGGCTTACCGCTCACGACCTGTGTGCAGTGCGTGGAGACGTGGTGTAGCGGTTAGCACAACGGCCTGTCAAGCCGTAGGTCGCGGGTTCAAATCCCGTCGTCTCCGCCAGCAAGCGGCCCACCGATCTCGGTGGGCCGTTCTGTTTTGACAAATACTGGTACGCGGAAACATGCGAATCGAACGGAAGCTGCAGAAGACGCAACGCGTTTCTTGCAGCTCCGGCTTCATCGTTCCGCGTACCAGTATTTTACTTCTGATTGGCGACAGATACTCGCCGGCAATGATCATCGCGCACTCGGCCTTGGGGGCTGCCAGGCGACGGCCAGGTTGTCGGCCAGCGTGCCCTGCTTGTGCAGCACCTCAATGTAGTAGCGCCGTCCCGCAATCAGGAATGGGCGTTGAGGCCTGCTCGGGGTACTTGTCCCACAGCTCTTCGGGCGACCATTCGGGCACCGACGCAATGACGCGCGCCCTGCCGGCCGTGGCGTCCAGGCTCAGCAGCAGCTCGCTGGCGTCGTCGGAAGCAATCCAGAAGCGGTACAGCCCTGAGACAGGCGGGTGAAGGTAGCCACGAATGCGCTGGCCCCCGTTATCAAAGCCAAGCGTAACCTTGAGTTCGCTCAGCGTGTCGCTCTCCGTGGGCGCGTCGGGGAAGGCGGCGTTGCCCGTCAGATCCGCCACTTTGGTGCCCTCGATATCGCGCCAGAGCTCGCGCGTAATCTCGCCTGCGCCCGCGCCCGGCTTGAGGGCGGATGACCGCGCCGGCGTAGCCGTGGCCGCAGCCGTGCGCAGCAGGCACAGCCGTCGCAGCGGCCTCAGCCGTGACAGCGCGTGTCACCGTGGCGGCCACGCTTTCGGTGAGGGGCGCACTTGCAGTGACCGCTGCGCCGGCTGCGGCTTCGGGCGTGGCCTTGAGCGTGGCCTTGGGCGTAGCGGTTGCAGCAGGGGCTGCGCCGGCATCCTGGTAGCCCAGCCGCACCAATTCGCCCGTGGCAATGTAGAGCATCCACAAATTGCCATCGGGACCCATGGTAATCTGAATTGGGCCAGGCACCGAGGTGGCAAAGTCGGTCGCGGTGACGGCGCCGGCGCCGTCAAAGGTGAGCGTGGTGATGACGCCGCCGTTAAAGTCGGTGAAAAAATAGGCGCCACGGTACTCCGGCGGATAGAGCTTGCCCGTGTAGAAGTCGCCGCCAATCGCTGCGCCACGCTGCGGTGTCGTCGAGTGAGGGTAGATGTAGATTCCCTGGGTCACCTCGGCAGCGCCGGAGAAGAGGGGATCGCAGATGGCGAAATCGGCCATGCGCTCCGCGCCTTCATAGCAGGGCCAGCCGAAGTTTGCACCCGGTGCGCCGCGGTTGATCTCCTCCCACGTACTGTTGCCCACCTCACCCACGAAAAGCTCGCCGGTGGGAGAGAAGGTGAAGCGGAAGGGATTGCGCAGCCCCAGGGCGTAGACCTTGGCACGGTTCGCCGTGAGGTCCCCATCAGCGAAGGGATTATTCGCATAGCCAACGCCAGTCATCGGGTCAACACGCAATATCTTGCCGGCCAGGCTGTTCACATCCTGCGCGCGCCAGTTGCCCTTGCTGTTGACGATGCCATCGCCCAGGCTGACAAAGAGTGAACCATCCTTGGCAAACTTGAGGAAGTCGACTGTGTGGGCAGTGCCTTCGGCTGGGATGCAGTCCTGCACGAACATGCCGTTTTCGTCCAGGCAGGAGAAGGGAAACTCGTCGCCCTTTTCGGGGTTGCCAATGTTGGCGAAGGTGCTGTTTGTCCCGACAATGACCGCGCCAGAGCCTGGCTCATGCACATTGAGGTTGTCGGCAGAGGCGCGCAGGCGCAGCACGCGGCGAGACGCGCGCGCCGGTGGCGGGAAAGCCCCTGGCCTCGGGGGGATCGTAGGTATAAGCGAGATAGATGTAGGGCTTGGCCGGCCAGTTGGGGTGCACCGCCACGCCCATGAGGCCGCGGTCGGCCGCATCGTTAACCTCGTTGCTGAGGTCAATGAAGGGCTGCTCCTGCATTTCGCCGTCGGCGACAACGCGCACGCGCCCACTCTTTTCGGTGATGAAGATGCGCCCGTCGGGTGCCACGGCGAAGGAGGTGGGCACAACCAGGCCGCCCACAATCTGCTGTTCGTAGAAGCCATCGGGCAGCGCCGTGTAGAGAGGATGGGCGGCGGCGTGTGACGCGGGCAGCAGCAAGCCCGCTACGAGCGCCAGCAGCAGTGCTGCCGCGCCGCAGAGGCGGAGTCTGTTCTTGAGCATGTGGGGTCTCCTGATGGGCCACACAGTGTCACGTGCAGCCGTTCATTGTGTGCGTGCGCCCGTGCACCGCCGCAACCTGATGCGCCATGTGGAATTTGCTAGGCAGCAACGGAAAGCCACAACGCCAATGCCGGCTGCGCAAAGCCAGATGGATCCGGCGGCGAAAAGGCCTGCCACGCAAGATAAATGCCAAACATGACCGGCAGCACGATCAAGAAGATAACGACCATCACGCGCCAGTTCCAGCGGCGGGGCGGCGGGCCGAGTGCTTCGGCGCTTGTCAGCGCCGGCCCGTTTGCGTCCGGATCCTCGCGTGGTTCAAATGGTTGATTTGCCATCCAATTCCTCCCTCTTTGGGCC
Organism: uncultured Chloroflexia bacterium; assembly: GCA_963773745.1. Lineage (GTDB taxonomy): Bacteria > Chloroflexota > Anaerolineae > Caldilineales > Caldilineaceae > UBA5069. The sequence continues at coordinate 154,724 of CAVZCL010000012.1, read as the reverse complement.
GCACCCAAGGGCGCTGCCATGCAGGCAGTCCTCTGCATGGTAAACGGTCTTGAGGAGGGAAGGTTCCGTGCCGGAATGGGTTTGGAGTTGTGCGCCGGCGTCAGCCCGGGGGCCAGAGCTGCAGCAGTTTGTCGCCCCAAACGGAGAGGGCGAGCAGCAAGCCGCCAACGCTGATCAGCAGTGCAAGGTACATGCTTGAGCGCTGCACCGGCGCGCGCCACGTAGTCCAGGCGCTCAGAACGTCAGCGCCAAGGTAGAGGATCGCGCCAACAAGTGCAAGGAGGCTCCAGAGCGCGGGACGCACGGCCAGCAGCGCGCCCGCCCCGCCGACAACCAGCGCGGCATTGACGGTGTAGGTAATGACCGAGATGGAAAGCCAGGCAATCCTGGTGCGGATGGCAAAGAAGAGCGCGCCAAATGCGAGAAAGCCGGCAAAGAAGCCAATCAGCCCGGGCATGCTCCAGAGCACGCGGCCGGTCGTTACCAGAAATCCCAGCCAGAGGATGAAATAGATGATGGTATTCGCACCCACGCGCACCAGCTGTGGCGTGTTCTGAATGACCATCATCAGCATGCTCAGTGTGGCAATCACCAGCGCCAACACGAGGCTGCCCTTGTAGTAGAAGTCCGGCGGCGCCTTTGCCATGATGGCGATGGCCGACGCGCACGCGAGCGCCACGCCAACCATGGCACTCGTTGCTTTGGGCGCGCGCAGTTGGTCGCGTGCCGCCACAAAGGTAGCAGCCAGCGCGCCAACAAGGAAGAGCGCGGCAAAAATCAGGTGAACCATAGGGCGATAGGTGGGGTGGCCATTTTGCGCCGAAGCAAGACGAGGCAGCCGGGCGCCGGCAGATTATTCGACGCGCGACCAGTGAATTTCGACGCCATCACGGCTGCCGATGCCCGTGCGCAGGAGGGCGATGAGGTCGGCATCCGCACCGTTGGCTTCCATCATGTCCACAGTAGGCGACATAATGTAGTAGTCACGGTCTTCGGTGGATTCTTCCTCCAGGTGATCAGCGAGGAAAGCAAGCTGTGCAGAGGTCATTGTGCCGAGAACCGCACCCGAGTCATTGTCATAGACCGTATACATGGCTGCTCCTGCCAATGGATTGGACGTAGATTGGACGATGGATTGGACGATGGATTTCATGCTTTGAGACTGGCTGCAATGCGCTGGGCCGGCCCGGCGGCGCGCCACAATTGTGCACGCTGTCGGGGTGATCATAACGGTTGCGCCCCGATGGTGCAAAAGGTGGAACTTATGCCGCGCATGTTCGCCCGGATTGTGGCACGCGCATGCGTTCTTGCCGGCTAACCTGCAGAAACCGCGCTTGAGGAGTCTTCCAGCACGTGAAGTGGATTCGAGAATTGATGGCGCAGATCGGCCGTTTGGTCGCGGAGGGTGCTGGCAATTTCCTCGTAGAGGCGCACCGTCTCGCTCGACGGCGGCGCACCAAACTCCTCCTCCAGCAGTTCGCACAGGTGGCGGTAGACCTGCATTACCTGCACAAGGTCGCGCCGCAGCAAATGCGCGCGCATGAGGCAGCGGTAGGTCTCTTCCGAGAAGGGCTCGAGTTGCAGAGCCAGGCTAAGGATGTAGACGGCATTTTGCGCGAAGCCGTTGTCGATCTGCATCGACGCCAGCTCAATCAGCGCCGTCAGATAATCCCTGTGAATGGCGGAGCGCAGCGAAAGGTGCCACGTGCCCTCAGTCACATCGGCAAGGAACTCGCCGCGCACCAGCGCAACTGCACGTTCGAGCGCGAGAATCGCTTGCGTGGGTTGAGTGGCAGCCATGCGTGCCGCCAGCGTAGTGGCATTGTAGAACTCATCTAGATCAGACGAGTAGGGCCCCACGGGATCGAAGCGATAGCGGTTGCTCTCGAATGCAATCCAGCGCCTGGGCCCAAGCGCCTTGCGCAGAAAGTGGACCGTGACATTGAGCCGGTTACGCGCACGGGCCGCGTCGACATCGGGCCAGAAGTCGGCAACAATCTGTTCGCGCGTGCGTTCTCCCAGTGCAATCAGGTAGAAGAGCAGATCGCGCGCCATGGTGTACTTCCACTCGCTCATGGTTACGGCGCGATTGTTGATCAGCACCTCACCGTGGCCCAGCATGCGAATTTGAAGTTCGGGAATTGTTTGCGAGGGCCCTGGCACGAGGCTTGCACGCAGCGCTTCAACGCCTTTCGTCAGCGCGTCGTCCACCGACCAGTAGACGCCTTCCCTGCGTGCGCGTACAAAATCGGCCTCGCCGAGAAAGTCGCGCGCATATTCGATCTGGCGGCGATAGGGCCCTTCCACAACCGTGGAAAGCGCTTTCACGAGGGGCCAGGGAATGTGCGCGGCTGCATAAAGGCTTGAACTCAAGCACCAGATTGACGCGCCGCCGGCAATATAGGCGAGGCTGCGCACCGTCTCTTCCGTCGGCTTCTCGCCCTGTCCGTGCAGATGCTCCAAACCCGCCTCAAACCAGTCAAGCGCCTCGCGCAGATTGCCGCCATCCTGGCTAATCTCGGCCATGGCGAAGAAGGTGCGGGTAAGCAGCGGCGCGTTCTGTGTGCGCAGCGTTAGCTCATGGCACTCGCGCAGAAGCGTATCGGCGCGCTGCGTGTTGCCATGCAGCTGATGGGTGCGCGCTGCTTCAAACGCGTGTGAGCTAAGCACAAAGGGCTCGCCGATGGCGCTCAGCTTGCGCAGGCCCTCCTCCATGATTTCGATGGAACGCTCAATGTTGCCGCCGTCGCGTTCAACGATGCCGCGCAGCGACAGCTGGGCTATCGCGGGCAGATTGGGCTGGCCGGTTGCCGTGCGCGCGTCGATTTCGTCAAGCAATTCACGCGCAAGGTCGAGCTGCCCACTATGGATTGCAGCTGCCGCAGCATACTGACGGATGCGAGGGATCATCGCTTCGTCGCCGGTGGCGATGGCAAGTGCAAGCGCCTCTGTCAACTGTGCGAGCGCTTGCTCATGTGCGCCGGACCACGCGCTGGCCGTGGCGAGCGTGTAGAGGAGGCGGGCACGCGCGTGCGGCGACTCCGCTACGATTGGCTGCTTAAGCAGCGCCTCTGCGCAGTCGCGTGCATCGCTTATGTGGTTGCGCCACAGGAAGTACCATGCCAGGTTGCTGATGATATCGGCGGCGAGCTCCGGGTCCGATTCAATGCCGAAAGCGACGGCCTGGCGCACGTTCTCGTCTTCGGCCTCAATACGGCGCATCCACTGCAGTGACTCGCTCGTGTAAATGCCGTCACTGCCTTCACTCGCCAGGTTCCACACCCATTGTGCATGGCGGCGCGCGAGGAGTGCGGCTTCCTCTTGCATCAAAAGGCTGTTGCGGGCAAAACGCTGGATCGTGCCCAGCATCGCATAGCGCATCTGATTGCCGGTGGAGCTGGTCATCACCAGGGACTTGTCGACAAGGCGCGTTAAAATGACGGCGATTGCGCTGCGCGGCAGCTCGCCGTCAGCGCAAACCGCTTCAATGGCCGAGAGCGGTGCCGTACCCGAGAAGATGGAGAGGCGATAGAACAGGAGGCGCTCATCAGCAGCGAGCAACTGCACACTCCAGGAGATTGCGCCCTCAATTGTCCTGTGGCGTTCGTCAGTTGCCCTGCCGTTGGTCAGAAAGGCAAGGCCGTTCTCAAGGCGCCCTGCAATCTCATGGGGCGTAAAGACGCGCACCTGCGTTGCAGCCAATTCCACGGCAAGCGGGATACCGTCAACCAGCCGGCAGATTGTGGCAACTGCCGCGATATTATCCAGGCTGAGCTTGAATGCCGGTGCAACAGCAGCGGCGCGTTGGGCAAAAAGGTGTACGACGTCGGCTTCAAAGAGCGCTGCGGGCTGGGCGCGGTCAGTCAGCCACTCTGTTTCCATGGGCCGCAATGGCATGCGTTGCTCGCCGGGCAGGTGAATTGCCTCGCGGCTGGTGCAGAGCACGTGCAGGTGGGGCGTTTGCAGGAGCAAAGTATTGAGAACGACCGCGAGTTCATCCACAAGGTGTTCGCAATTGTCCAGCACAAGCAGCAGATTACGCGACGCGAGGAACTGGCCTATGGTATCGAGCATTTCCCCGTCAGGACGACTCTCGATGCCCAGCACATGCGCGATGCGCGGCAGAATCTGCGCGGCACTGGTGAGATGCGCCAGCGTGACAAACCAGACGCCATCGGCAAACTTCCCGCCTACGATGCGCACCACCTCGAGGGCAAGGCGTGACTTGCCAACGCCGCCCGGGCCTGTAACAGTCACAAGGCGCGTCTCCGTGGCAGGGTTGAGCAATTGCGCCAAATGGGCCGCTTCAGCGCGCCTGCCAATGAATGGCGTTACGGGTGAGGGCACACGTTGTGGGGAATGATTCACTTTGCGAGACTCCAATGTGTGGGGGAAGCGTAGGACGGCGCGCGATTAGAGGCCGTGTATGGATGAGGGAGCAGAGGAGTTGCAAAGAATACACGAAATCTAATCAATTCGTGCAAGGTTACAATTCCATTATAACAGATGTTTACAATTTTCCGCGGTTATATTTCGCCGGCAGCCATTTTTGCCAAATGTGGGCAGCCGTCATGCTGTACCGTCTGCTGTAACGTTGCCGAAAAGCACCATCCATTGGCAATTCCCCATTGGCAATTCCGCGCACCCCGCCTGCGCCTTGATTCGTTGCGGACATGAGCGCCTGCTAGAATGGAGCAATGAGTGAGTTGAAAGATGTTCGGTGGTGGAAGCCCGCACGCGCGCCCCTTGCTGCGCTTGCAGAGGCCATTGCGCTTGAGGTGCAGCCTGCCTGGGTCGTCGGCGGCGTCGTGCGCGACGTGTTGCTGGGGCGCGATGCGTCGCTGGTGGACCTTGACATTGTCGTGACCCATTCGGCCATCCCCATGGCACGCCGTGTGGCCGACAGGCTGGGCTGGGCCTTCTATGCGCTGGACGAAGGCCGCGACGTGGCGCGCCTTGTCTTTAGCGCCGGTGTCGAACCGCTTGTTTGCGACATAGCTGCGCTGCGCGGCGGAACGATTGACGCTGATCTGCGCAGCCGTGACTTCACAGTCAACGCTTTGGCCTTCGCACTTGTGCCGGGCGACCGGCGCGGCTTCCCTGTCCAGTTGATTGATGTGGGCACAGGCGCCGCAGACCTGGCCTCGGGCACAATCCGCCGCGTCAGCCCCTCCAGCCTGGCCGACGACCCGCTGCGGCTGCTGCGCGCCGTGCGCTTCAGCATTGAGCTTGACTTCCCCATTGAAGATGCGACGCTCGATCAGATGCTGCGCATGGCCGGCGCACTACGCTTGGTGAGCCCGGAACGGGTGCGCGACGTGCTCTGGAAAATGCTGGCTTCGCCACGCCCAGCGGCTGCCGTGGAACTGATGCACACAACGGGGCTGCTGCCCATCGTTCTGCCCGAGGTCGCTGCCACCGAGTTCGTTGAGCAGAGCCCGCCCCACGACAAGGACGTCTATCAGCACACGCTGACCACCGTTCAGATTGCCGCGTATCTGCGCGACTGGCTTCTGGGACGCAAAGCACGCGCGCCGCTCGACGCCGTTACCACGGCGCGCGTGCTGCTCGCAACGCAGGCGCTCGATACATGGACCTTCTATCTGCGCAAGCACTTTGCCATGGCTGAATCGTCGGGGCGGCTGCGCGGCGAATGGCTTGTGTGGCACGCGCTGCTGCATGATGTGGGCAAGCCGGCCACACGCTCGCTGGAGCTCAAGGCCGATGGCGCAGACCGCATCCGCTTTCTCGAGCACGAGGTGGTGGGCGCGCAGTTGGCGCAGGCGCGCATTGAGGCGCTGCGCTTCAGCCGCGGTGAGGTGGAATTGGTTGTGGCTGCCACGCGTAATCACATGCGCCCGCATCATCTGCACGCAAGCTTCCCCAACAGCGAAATCAGCCGGCGGGCGCGCTATCGCTTCTTCCAGCAGAGCGGCCCGCGCATGAGCGATCAGCCCGTGGGCGTTGATGTGCTCATTCTTGCGCTCGCCGACCTGTTGGCGACCGACGCGCAGATCGACGTCGACGCCTGGCGCGCCTATCTTTTACACGAGGCGCAGATGTTTACTTTTCTCTACAGCGAAGAAGGGGTGGAGCGCCCCACACGCCAGCCACTCATCGACGGCCGCGGGCTCATGCTGGAGATGGGCTTGCCGCCCGGGCCACTGTTGGGCGCGCTCCTGGCCGAGATTGCAGAAGCGCAGGCAGCCGGCGAAATCCGCACGCGTAACGAGGCACTTGCGCTTGCGCGAATGGTTGTTGGGCGGCATGAACTGTAGTACAATACGCGAGCCCAAACACCCTATGCGGCTCTCATTGCGGCCGTTGGCAGATTCGTCTGCACGCACGATTAACGGGTAAATGCAGCTGTGCAAGCCGGCCAGCCTGCCCTTGCCGATAGCGTATCGCAACGAGCCAATGCCCCATCAACCCTGCCCGCTTCTGGGTACGCTTGACGATCAGAACAACCCTGGTCCGCCCATCGAGTACCCGTCCTTTGAGAACAAGTGCATGGCTGCGGATGACCGCGACATGCTCCTGCTTGCCGACCAGGCCACCTACTGCCTGGCCGGCGGTTGTCGTTTGTGCCCGCGCTACCGCGCCGCGCAGGCCATGGCAACGCACGGACGTGTGGACGCCGGCACGGCAGCTGAAGTCGCCGGCGGTGTGCTGGCGTCGGATCAGCTGCGCCCGGAACTCATGGCGATTGGTGGTGCTGACGAACTTGCAGGCTCGCGGCGGCGCTGGGCCTGGATGGGCACGGCGGTGATTTTCATCACGGTCATGCTCTGCGGCGCAGCCTTCGCGGCGTGGTCCGGCTGGCAGCAGGTGGCGAGCTTCCTGGACGAGCGGCAGGCCGGCTCGGTGCAGGCGGTGGCCAATGGTGATACAGCGCTTGCGCCCCAGTACATTGTGATGACGGCTGTTGCGCCGCAGATTGCAGCCGCTGCGCCAGTGGCAGAAGCGCCAGTCGGGCAGCCGGTTGATGCGTCCCAAGCGCCGGCGGCAGCCTTACCACCGCCGGCCGCAGGGCAGCAGCAGAATTATCCGGCCGCTGTGACGGCCACGCCTCTGCAGACGGGAAATGAGCCTCCTCTGATTGTTGTGGAGCCACAGCCTGCCGCCTTGCTGCCCGCGGCGCCTTTCTCCACTGAAGAGCCGCCCAATATTCTGCTTGCCGTGCCCACGCGCCGGGCAACACCCGTCTTCGACATTCCCACGAGCACGCCCGCCCCTGAAACGCCCACGACCATTCCGACCGAAACGCCCACACCGACACCCGTAGGCACGCCCGTGATCGTCTTTGGGCCGGCGCAGCAGCTCGTCCCGGATGGCGGCTGCACAATTGTCAGCTGGGACGTCAAGAATGTGCGCGAAGTCTATTACGAGAACCAGGGTGTGGATGGTCGCGGGCAGAAGGAAGAGTGCGTTAACGACCTCCTCGAGGTCTACCACCTTGTTGTTGTGCTGCCGGATGGTGTTGCGCGCACCTACACCACAACGGTCACCATGCTCATTCCCACAGATACGCCGCGGCCGACACCGACCTTTACGCTCATGCCCGATTTTACGCCCACGTGGACGCCCTTGCCGCCAACGCCGTCACCAACGCCGGACATTAACTGGGGCGTGGCCGTCAATGTGCAGGGCAGCCCCGAGCTGACGCTCGGCCCCGGCGACCATGAAGTGGGGCTGGTCGTTACGAATACGGGCGACACGATCGACAACCTGCTTGTGGGCATTGTGGAACTGGGGCCGTGGAGCGCCAACCTCTGCCGCGGCGACGGTGTGTGCGCCGCCAACAACCTTGCCATTACATCCGTGGGGCCAGGGAACGCAGCAAATATCGTATTGCGTTTTACCATTCCCAGCGGCGCACCTGCTGAGGCCGTCAAATACGGCATACAGGCGGTGAGTGCGGGGTCGGGCGGCTCCGTCAGTTCGGGCACGACGACCATTACGATTACGCCGCAGTAGCCGCAATAGCCGCACAGGCGCACACGGTAAGCGCGCAATTGAGCACTGTCACTGCGCACGTTGAACGTACGCAAAAACCATGCGAGAAGAGATCTTGAAGACGACGCCCGCCGGCCTTTACTGTGCGGCGGGCGACTTCTATGTAGACCCCTGGCAGCCCGTTGCGCGCGCGGTGATAACACATGCGCACGGCGACCACGCGCGCGCCGGTTCGGCGCGCTATCTGTGCGCCAGCCCCGGGCTGGGCGTTCTGCGCATACGCCTTGGCAACGAGGCGACCATGCATAGCCTTGCCTATGGCGAACGGCTGCAGGTTGGCGGCGCGATTGTCTCGCTCCACCCGTCAGGCCATCTGCTTGGCTCTGCGCAGGTGCGCATTGAGGTGGGCGGTGAAGTGTGGGTGGTGAGCGGCGACTACAAGCGCGAGCCTGATGCCACGTGCGCGCCCATGGAACCCGTGCGCTGCGATTGCTTCATCACGGAATCGACCTTTGCGCTGCCCATCTATCGCTGGCGACCGCAAAGCGAGCTCTTCGCAGAGATTAACGCGTGGTGGCGCGCCAATCAGCAGGCGGGCCGCACCAGTGTGCTCTACGCTTATGCGCTGGGCAAGGCGCAGCGCGTGCTGGCGGGGCTGGAGCCGACGATCGGACCGATCCTTGCGCACGGCGCAGTCATGCGCATGCTGCCGCCCTATCGCGCCGAGGGCATAGACTTGCCGCCAGTGCTCTATGCCGGCAGCGAAAGCTCACGCGCACACCGTGGCCAGGCGCTGGTGGTTGCGCCGCCGTCGGCCAGCGGCATGCCGGGCTGGCTGCGCCAATTCGGCGCCACGTCGGAGGCCTTTGCCTCGGGGTGGATGCTTGTGCGTGGTGCTCGCCGCCGGCGTGCGGTCGACCGTGGCTTTGTGCTTTCGGATCACGCCGACTGGGATGGCCTGCTTGACGCGGTTGCAGAGAGCGGCGCCGAGCGCGTGGGCGTGACGCACGGTTACACGGGGGTGCTTGCGCGCTATCTGCGCGATAAAGGCATGGACGCCTTTGAACTGCCCACACACTGGGAGCGTGGGGACGCCGAGGATGATGACAATGCAATGGGCGAGGATAGCGCCCAAGGCGCGCTATAGGCCGCATGGAAGCCGGCAGAATCAACACGGAGGAGGCAGCCCTTGGGCTGCCTCCTCCGTTGTCTTTAACCTGGTAGACGGCCGAACCGTGCCGCTACAAAGCCGGTCTAGTACTTCAATTTGGCCGGCATGGACTTCGCCTGGCTCACCCAGCTCTCCACTTCGTCGGGACGCGGGGTGCGCTTCGTGTGATGCGTGGCGCCCATCTCGGTGAGCTTGGCGTGCAGGTTGGCGGGCACACGCTTGGAGAGTTCAAGCACGGTGTCGACGCCCGCGTATTCGAGCAGGTCCGAGAAGACCGGTCCAATCCCCTTTACGCGTGAGAGGTCGGCGCGGTTGGCAAATTCGAGCACATTGGCGAGATCGAGACCTGACTTCTCGGCCAGCGTCTTGCGATCGTCGGGGGAACTTGCCATGGCCAACAGTTTGTCGGTCGTAGAGACGCCGGCCTTTGAGAGAGACTCAATTTGTTTCGCATCTGCCGATTTGAGTGCGCTAAGCCTGAAGTTCATCGTTCAATCTCCTTGATTGGGTATACGAATCAGTTCGCATCTGCAAGAAAGCCCTTCAACATTGCGTACAGCCGCCTGCCTGCTGGGGGGAGAATGCGCGCTACGCGCACGGCTGTACAAGGACAGAACCGCGCGAAATAAGCGAGGGGGAGGGAAGAGCAGATTCGGTTTTGGAATGACAAGAGTGCGCTGAGGGCAGGAGTGGCTCCTGATGCGGCAAGAATAACATTGTGACAGGGGCTTGGCAAGTCGCGTTCCGGCTTGGGGTGTAATTTCTTGAATGCGGACACGTGGGGCGGGCGGCCTCCTGTCCGCCAGGGCGTGCCCACACACTTGTGTGCTGCTGCGGAGCCATTGGGCAGCCCTATGGCTCGGGGAACGGCAAGCAGATGGCCGGCGTTTCATTTGTGCCATTCAGGCACGCATGCCACTAACGGACGTTGAAGTGCACAATGAAACGAGGGAGCCACTATGAGTGAATCAAAAAAGCCCGAAGACGAGGCGAAAGACAACACCGGCCTCGGCTGGAGCGCAGGCGTCCCCACAGGCGGCTCCAATGCGGGCGAAGGCGTGGGCCAGGGGCAACCCGGTGAGGAATACGGCGTCTATGGGCGCGGTGCGACCAATGGCGGTCGCTATGCCGATTCCGGCGACACCGTCGAAGAGGCGGCAGAAGCGGGTGTAGATGGCGGCGGCTCCAACGCGGCAACACGCGCCAGCACCAAGGGTATGGCAGACATGGACACGAGCGGGCTGGTCGAGTCACAGGTTACTCGGCCGTCAACCATAACGCCCAGCGATCGTCCCGAGCACGCGCACAACACCGAAAGAACGGAGACTCCAAACCAACGCGATACGCTCTCGCACAAGGTTAACGAAGAGGAAGAGCAGGGGCGCGCGTAATGGAGCTGAAGTGATGCTGCCATTGCGTCCAAAGCGCGGCAAAGAGGGATCAGGATCGGGGATCACGATCTGGCGAAGTGCTTCCCGTTCACTGATCCCTCTTTGCCGCGCTTCAGTTTTCGTGGCAATCTCGTTTCACAGAAGTTGCCATTGGAACTGGCATTGGAACTGGCCCTGGAAGTGCAGGTGCAAGTGGTTGCGCCCCACCCCGGGTGATCGTACAATGGTGGTGGCTACAGGCCGAAAAATGGGCCATGCGCCATAAATTGATGCGTGCCATCGGGTGGCAACACCCTTGCCAACGGAGGAACCATGAGCGACAACCCAGTAGCATCCGCCAGCGAACCGAAACATTTGCTGATTGCATCCTATCCCGACGAAAACCGAGCCGCGCAGGTGCTGGCGCAGTTGAAGGAGGCGAAGAGCGCTGCCGGCCTCGGTATTGAAGAGACAGCCATCGTGCGCAAGGAAGATGACGGCAAGTTGAGCATCAAGGAACAGAATGACGTGGGCGTGGGCACATCGGCTGCAGCCGGCGGCCTGATTGGCGGCCTGCTGGGTGGCCTGTTGGGCCGTGGCACATCGGGCGCGATCATTGGCGGGCTGCTTGGCGCCGGCGCAGCCAAGGTGATCGATGCCGGCATTCCCGATGACCGCCTCAAGGCAATTGGTGCTGGTTTGCCTCTGGGCTCATCGGTCGTGGCGGCGATTGTGCCCGACAGCGTTTTGCCCGCTGCACGCACGCTGCTTGAAGGCACGGGCGCTGCAATTACTGTGGAGCCCATTGCGGGTGGGGCGTCGGTTAACATGCCCAAGACAGGCGTAGGGCAAATTGACGCGCTGGCGGAGCAGCTTGGCGAAGCCGTTAAACCCTTTGCCGGCACGGCAGCCACCAGCCTGAGCGGCGCAGCGACCTCCACCGAGGACTTTGCCAGGCAGGCGGGCGACCAATTGAACGATGCGTGGAAGGGCGTCACCGGCGGCTCATCGGAGAAGCCGGCATAGCGAGCCCAAAATTCGAGCACGCAGTAACGGCGGTAAAACGGGAAGGGACATGAAACGCAAAGCGTTTCATGTCCCTTCCCGTTTTACCGCCGTTGCTGCGTGCTCGAATCCTCTATGCGTCAGGTAACGTCACGAGCTTGAGCGCAGCCTTGAGGCGCACGATGCGCCGGTAGGACTGGGCAATGCGCTCCTCGCTGATCTGCCCGTCATCGACCAGGCGGCGAATGATGCCAAAGGCTTCCGACGCTGAAATAGCGCTCTTGCCGGGAATATTGTTGCTAATCGCAATCAGGTCTACACCCGCATTGATGACCTTGAGCATCGCATCTTCGGGGCTGTAGATGTCGGAGATCGCGCGCATGCGCATGTCGTCGCTAATGACCACGCCGTCGTAGCCCATCTTCTCGCGCAGCAGGCCGGTGATGACCGGCTTCGAGAGCGTAGCGGGCAGTTCCGGGTCCAGCGTGGAGTTGAAGATGTGCGCCGTCATGATGGCGTCGACCTTGCCGGCAGCGATCAGTTTGACGTAGGGGGCCAGCTCAACGGTCTGCCACGTGTCTGTTACGTCCACAAAGCCCAGGTGCGTGTCGGCGCTGGAACTGCCGTGGCCAGGGAAGTGCTTGAGCGTGGTGCCCACGCCGCGGATGCGGTGGGCGTCAATTGCCGCTGCCGCGTGCGCGGCCACAATGTCGGGGTCGCTTGAGTAGCTGCGTTGCACGCCGCCAATCACCGGATTGTAGGGGTTGAGATTCAGGTCCACCACGGGCGCGAGATTCAGGTTGATGCCCAGCCTGCGCATGACGATCGCCGTGCTGGCTGCCTGCGCCGTCGTAAGGGTGATGTTGTTCACTTCACCCAGATACTGCTCGGTGTAGTTGGGGGTAATACCCGACCAGGGGCCCAGGCGGCTGACGTAGCCCCCCTCCTGGTCGACGCTGATGAGCAGCGGGATGGTGGCGGCGGCGCGCAGTGTGTCGGTGAGTGCGCGTACCTGTTCAGCGTTGACGATGTTGTGGCCAAAGAGCACGACGCTGCCAAGCTTGCCGGAGCGAATCGCCTCCAGTACATCGGCATTGGGGGCAAGGTAGGCCCCGCCAAAGCCAACCAGCAGCATCTGGCCGATTTGCGTATCGAGATTTGCTTCCGGCAGCGGGTAGGGCTGTGTGCTTGGCAGCACAACAGGCGGCTTGTCCACGGCGCTGGAGAAATCGGCAAAGAGGTGGCGCGCAGGGCTGTCATTGGCGAGCGCCGGGCGCACGCAGCCGGTGAGGAAGGCCGCGCCGCCTGCTTGCGCGGCAGCGCGCAGAAAGCCCCTGCGGGAGATGGAGCTCATAAGCAGAGAACGGTGGTGAACGTGGCGCAGGCGTGCGCACCGGCAAAGTGGCTCATGGAGCCCGGGTCATTCCCTCCCCAAAACGGCCCGGACATTGTCCGGGCCGCTGGCGGTGGGTATAAGGTGGAGATGGCGGGAGTCGAACCCGCGTCCGAAACAATCATCCAAGGACTTCTACAGGTTTAGTCGCTCAATTGGTTTTGACTGGAGTGGCTCTGTGCGACACAAGCCAGTCTCCAGCGAGCCGATAGTCTTAGGCGGCCTTATCGGCGTTCAGCCACCGCAACTCCTCAGTAGATTACAGCGTACACGGGACCTGCGAGCACCATCACCGTGGGCCGTGATCCCTCGAGGGGATCAGTCCAACTTAGGCGGCGAGGGCCGCGGGGGCCTGTGCGAAGCCGAAGTTGAAGGTTTTGCCTGTGTTGGCATTTGTAGCAGTGCGCCTATTTTTACGTAGCCGACGCTCTACGACCTGCCGTCCAGAGATATCCTGCCCCGTCGAGACCGTTGCATCCCCAGATAACGTCCCAAGTATAGCACAGATGCGCGTTCTGATCAATGCAGACGAGGCGATTTTTTCGTAGCGGCGGCTTCGGTGGTGCATCTCCGAAGTGCGCGTCGTCGTTCGTAGCGGCTGCTTCAGCTGCCGTAGGTGGAGATCGCGCCGCGTCCTCGAGAACGGCAGCTGAAGCAGCCGCTACGATAACCACCGCAGTTTGCGGCATGCGTAGCGGGGGGCTTCCAGCCCTCCGTTTTGGGCCTCTGCATGGTGTTGCGCGCTGCGTCACGTGAGGAGACGGGACCTGCGGTCGTCACGCCGGGAGACGTGACCTACAACAGCCGGAGGGCTGGAAGCCCCCTGCTACGAGTGCTGCGGACTTCTGAGCGGCGCCATTCAAGCAGTCGCTGTGAACTGCGCTATTCATGCGCCCACCAGAACAGGTATATGGCGGTCGAGCGATATTTCGCTGGTGGAGACCTGACAGGTTGCAGCCCGAATGAGCACGCCGGCCGCGTGCGCGGCGTCAAGCGCTTGGGCAAAGGCCGGATCTGTGGCGCGATGCGCCTCGAGCGCATCGGCGTCGGGGCGCTGCACAATGAAGACGACCGCCGTGCGCGTGCCGCCCTGCGCCAGCGTCGCCAGTTCGAGAAGGTGCCTGCGCCCGCGCGCCGTGACGGCATCGGGAAAGCGAGCGATGCGATCCACAACCAGCGACGCCGACTTGACTTCGATCCATGTAACGCTGCCATCGCTGAGCGTAAGGCGAAAGTCGGCGCGCGAGTGCGGTTCCTTGCTGCGGCCTTTGGGAGAGAGCGCCAGGGCAGGCAGCGGCACCTCGCGCCGCAATTCAGCTCGACGCGAAGTCGGCGCAGATCTCGGGAAAGAAGCTGCCGGCCAGCCCCTCGGCAAAGAGGGCATTAGGCACGCGCGTGTCGAGGCTGATCAGTTGCCCATCGTCAGGATGCTCAACAAAGCGCAAGTCCCAGGCTGTCTTGCGGAGTGGCGCGCCGGCCCGTGCAGGTCCAAGCGCCGCGCTCACGTGCAGGCGCACGCCGGGGAGAAGCAGCTCCGTCAGGCGGCCCGGGTCGGCGCAGTGGGCGACGATGTGCTCGCCATTTGCCAAGCGCGCATGCACCACGTAGCGGTTGGGGCGCGCAGTGAAGGTGGCGGGCTGGGTTTCGAATTGCAGCAGCATTGGAGAGGCTCCGGATCATGAAGCGAGGCTTCCGCTTCTGGAAGCCTCGCTTCGGAGGTGCATGTCAGGGATTGCGCCATCCTATACGGCAAACATCTGCTCGCGCTCGGCGCCCACGGAGACGTAGTCGACCTTGACGCCGGCCAGCTCCGCCAGGCGATGGATGTAGGCGCGCGCCGGCTTTGGCAGGTCATCCCACGAGCGGCAGTCGGCGGTGGAGACACCCCAGCCGGGCCACTCCTCGAGCACGGGCGAGGCGTTGGCCAGCACCGGCGTGTCGGGCATGGAGTCCTTGACCACGGTGCCATTCTCGAGACGATAGCCCACGCAAATCTTGATGCTCTCGAAGTTGTCGAGCACATCCAGCTTGGTGATGGCCAGCCCCGTCATGCCGTTGAGCCACGCGGCGTAATTGATGGCAACGCCGTCAAACCAGCCACAGCGGCGCGGGCGCCCAGTGGTTGCGCCGAACTCGATGCCCACCTCGCGCAGCTTCTCGCCATCTTCATCAAAGAGCTCTACTGGAAAAGGGCCGTCGCCGACAGCGGTGCTATATGCCTTGACGACGCCGATCACTCGATCGAGCGTGCGTGCTGGCAGCCCTGCGCCGGCGGTGGCATAGGAGGCCGTTGGGTTGCTGCTGGTGACATAGGGGTAGATGCCCCGATCCAGGTCGCGCATGACGCCCAGTTGCCCCTCGAGCAGTATGGCGCGGCCCTGTTCGACGGCGGCGCGTGTCATTGGCACAGTGTCGATAATGCGGTTTCCCAGCGCGTGGGCATACTCTCTGCAGAGAGCGGTAAGCGCCTCGGCGTGCACCGGCTCCCCGCCCAGCACGTCAATCTTGCGGTTCACCGTACGCAGCGCGCTTTCCAGGCGGCTCTGCAGCCATGCGGGCTGGAGCAGGTCACCCATGCGCAGCCCTGAGCGGGTGGCTTTGTCGGCGTAAGCCGGGCCAATGCCGCGCTTGGTGGTGCCAATGGTGTCCTTGCCGCGCGCCGCTTCTTCAAGCTCATCAAGCGTGCGGTGGTAGGGCATAAGCATCTGGGCGCGGGTGCTGATCCAGAGGTTGTCGAGCGACACATTGGCGGCTGCCAGGCTCTCCATCTCCTGCAGCAGCGCCTGCGGGTTGACGACGCAGCCAGAGCCAATGATGTTCTCGGTGACAGGGTTGAAGATGCCGCTGGGGATCAGGTGCAGCGCGTGTTTGCCATACTGGTTGATCACAGTGTGGCCCGCGTTGTCGCCCCCCTGAAAGCGGATAACGACGTCGGCCTCCTGCGCCAGGAAGTCGATAATGCGGCCCTTGCCTTCGTCGCCCCACTGCGCGCCCACGACTGCTGTAACGCTCATGTGCTGCTTCTCCGTCGCTCTAAATGGGGGGCGCACCATGCGCGCCGGTGTGGAACCACCAAGTGCTGGGGATCAGCCGGTGGCGAGTCGTCTGTGTAAATGCCCTGCGGACTGACGGGCTCGGCACTACGCCTATCGGCCAGGGCGCAGTTGGTAGTTGGGTGCTTCCTTCGTGATGGTAATGCTGTGCGGGTGGCTCTCGAGCACGCCGGCGTTGCTAATGCGCACAAAGCGCGCCTTGGCCCACAGGTCTGCAATGCTCTCCGCACCCACGTAGCCCATGCCCGAGCGCAAGCCGCCCATGAGTTGATAGACGAAATCGCGCAGCATGCCCTTGTAGGCAACCTGCCCCTCGATCCCTTCGGGCACAGCCTTGCCGCTGACGTCCGGAGAGACGTCCGACTGAGCGCTCTGGTAGCGGTCGTTGGCGCGCCCCTTCATGGCGCCCAGGCTGCCCATGCCGCGGTACTCCTTGAAGGAGCGCCCCTCGCGGATGACCACCTCGCCCGGGCTCTCGTGCATGCCTGCCAGCAGGCTGCCCAGCATGACGGCTGATGCGCCCGCGGCCATCGCCTTGGTGATGTCGCCGCTGAAGCGAATGCCGCCGTCGGCAATCACGGGAATGCCGATCGCGCGCCCGGCTGCGGCGCATTCGCTCACGGCCGTCAACTGGGGCATGCCCGCGCCGCTGACAATGCGCGTGGTGCAGATTGAACCTGCGCCCACGCCCACCTTGACGACGCTTGCGCCTGCATCGGCAAGGGCGCGCACGCCCTCAGCCGTGACGACGTTGCCCGCCAGAATGGGGATGTTGGGGTGGCGCTTGCGCAGGATACGCAGCGTCTCCACCACATTCTTGCTGTGGCCGTGCGCCGTGTCAATGGCAATCGCGTCAGCGCCCGCGGCGATGACTGCATCGGCGCGCTGAAGCCCCTGCTCGCCTACGCCCACGGCGGCGGCCACGAGCAGCCGCCCGCGGTCGTCCTTGGCCGAGTTGGGATAATCCTGCTTCTTGAGGATGTCCTTGTAGGTGATCAGCCCCTTGAGGTGGAAGGTATCGTCAACCAGGGGCAGCTTCTCGATGCGGTGGTAGTGGAGAATCTCCTGCGCCTCGAGCAGCGTCGTGCCGATCTTGGCGGTGACGAGTCCCTTGACCGTCATGTAGTCGCTGACGGGGCGACGATCGTCCGTGGCAAAGCGCACGTCGCGGTTGGTGAGGATGCCCACCAGCCGGCCCGAGTCATCGGTGATCGGCACGCCGCTGATCTTGTAGCGCGCCATGAGCGCTTCGGCGTCGGCCAGCGTGGCGTCGGGGCGCAGCGTTATCGGGTCCACAATCATGCCGCTTTCGCTGCGCTTGACCTTGTTGACCTCCTCGGCCTGCGCCACCACGTCAAGGTTGCGGTGGATGACGCCCAGCCCGCCCTGGCGCGCCAGCGCAATCGCCAGTTCGCTCTCGGTCACCGTATCCATCGCGGCGCTTAGCACCGGAATGTAGAGCTGGAGCCGCTCGTGGAGCTTGATACTGATATCCACTTCGGCAGGGAGCATTTCGGTGTAGCCCGGGACGAGCAGCACGTCGTCAAAGGTCAGGGCTTCGCTCTCGAAGCGCGCCGCAGGCACGGCCTCATGTGCGCCGTTGGTGGAGTGCTTCTGTTGCGGTGGAAGTTCCTGCTCGGGTGCAACAGGGTGGACGAGTGTACTGCTCACGGCCAGGCTCCTTTCCGGCGGACGGCCACGAAGGGCGCGCACGCCTCACACTTACGCGTACTTCATCCATATTGTAGCACGCGCGACCTGCGTTGCGCCGCGCCCAACGGCTACTTGAAGCGGCGGGCCAACTCGGCCTCAACCTCGTCCCACGTCAACCCGCGCAAGGCGAGCAAGACCATGGCATGGTAGACCCAATCGGCCATTTCGTAGATGATGCGATCTTCGGTTTCGCCCTTGGCGGCGACGATCACCTCAACGGCTTCCTCACCAATCTTCTTGCAGATTTCGTTCTCGCCCATGGCAAAGAGGCGCGCTGTGTAGGAGCTTTCGGGGAGGCTCTCCTTGCGCGCTTCAATTGTGGCGAAGAGTGTCTCGAGCGTGGAGGGCATGATTCACCTGTCTGATTCTGTGTGGGGCGCAAGTTGGCGGAAGAAGCACGAGACGGCTCCCG
Organism: uncultured Chloroflexia bacterium; assembly: GCA_963773745.1. GTDB lineage: Bacteria > Chloroflexota > Anaerolineae > Caldilineales > Caldilineaceae > UBA5069. Next base: position 136,651 of record CAVZCL010000012.1, on the reverse strand, counting down.
TGTGGCAGGCCGGGCCTGCCGCATCCACAAGCATGAGCAGTGTGTCGCCGTCGCAATCAACCTGGATGGAGCGGACACGCTGCACGTTACCGCTGCTTTCGCCCTTGTGCCAGAATGCCTGGCGGCTGCGGCTCCAGAAGACCGTCTCGCCGCTCGCAAGCGTGCGGCGCAGGCTCTCTGCGTTCATCCATGCCATCATCAACACGCGTTTCGATGTGGCGTCCTGCACAATGGCGGGGATGAGCCCCTGGTCGTTCCATGTGATGGCTGCCACGAGCGCCTCAGCCGTAATGTTTTGTTCATCCATGGGAGCGCAAATTTCACGTAAGGCGCAGTGCGCGAGGCGGGCTGTCGGGACTTCCAGCCGTGGATTTTACACTGATTGCGCGTCTGGCGCAGCATTGGCATGATGACGGGGCGCACGAAGGGCCTGAGGCGAGCGCCGTTGTAGGTCACGTCTCCTGACGTGACGCAGCCCGCAGGGCTGAACACGCGCACACCTCTGCGCGCTCGTCACATTTGGCTCACAACTTCAGCCCTGCGGGCTGCGTCACGTCAGGAGACGTGACCTACAACGGCAACGCGGCTGGGCGCGGAGCGAGGCTTCCAGAATCGGAAGCCTCGCTCGGTTATCTTCGATTTGCCAATGCGCCGGTCAGTCCCCGGGCGCAGTCAAGCTTGCCGCCTGCTGGAGAATCTTGTCCTCGAGAATCTCCTCCTGCGAAGCGCCGAGGATGGCGGCAACCAATTCCATGGGCAAGGCAGCAAGCTGGCCATAGGTCATGACGCCGGCGGCCTTGAGCTTGCGCTCCCATGAGCGGCCAATGCCCGATATTTTGGTGAAGTCGTCACCGCCATATTCGATGGATGCGGCTTGTCGCTCGCGTTCAGCGGCAGCCTGGGCTGCTTCTGCAGCGGCGCGCTCGGCGTCGGCGTCGGCCGCCGCCACCAGGTCGCCGATTTCCAGCCCACCCGCTGGCGCAGCAGGGGCAGTTGGTGTTGGCACCGCTTCAAGCACCGTCGCAGAATCCGGCTCGTCACGCGTTGGCGGGACCGGAGGCGCCGGCGCCACAGGCGGCGCAACGGGCGAAACGAGGCGCAGGAGGCGTGCGCGGCGCTGGCGGTGCAGCCGGCGCAACAGGCGCAGGGGGCGGGACAGGAGATGCGGTCCGCCCTGGGCTGCTCAAATCCTGCGGCGTGCGATTGCGGTACTTGGTAAACCACGGATTAAGGAATGCACCCACGCCCGGCGCAACCGGCAGCAGGAGCGCAAGGCCCCACATGCCGCCAATCAGCGCACCGAAGGCGAGGAAGACCACGCCGATGAGCAGGCCGCCCATCGCCACTTCGAGCACTTGTCGGCGCTCGGCGGGCTGCCCGCTGATCATGCCCTGGCCCGGCGCATTGCCGCCGGCAAGGCGACGACCCATCCAGCGCGCAGCCACGGTGAAGCCCACAGCGCCCAGCGCAAAGGAAGCTGCGCCCGGGATAATTGAGAGCGGCGCAAAGCAGAAGGCGCGTGCAAGCAAGTAGGTCGTCAGCCAGAGCGCGCCCATGACGGTAATGCCCAGCGCAAAGCTGCGCGTTGGGTTGATGCCTAGCTCTTCGACCGTCCTGTCAATGACCTGCGGCTTGAGCGTATAGGCCAGCATGGCGCCCAATGTAAGCAGAATTGCGAAGATGGCTGCCAGCAAGAGGCGCACGAAGGCGCCGATTAGCCACGAAAAGGGGCCTGTCCGGCCACGGTTGCTCTGCTCGCTGCCATCGGGCGCTTGCGGTCCAACCGGTGCGTTGGGCGCAGCGGGTGCGCTGAATTGCTGTGGGCTCAGCCCGAGCAAGCCATTGGACTTGCCGGCAGTCGGCCCGGTGAGCGCGTTGCCCGCTACAGTTGCACCTTCACGCCGATCGATGTCGCCTGCCAGCACGCTCACATCGCCACCCACATAGGCAGAGCTGCCCAGGCGGACGTCGCCGCTGAAGGCCGAGACGTTGCTTTCGGCGCGGCCGTCAATCACGACGTCACCCGCCCAGGCGACGATATCGCCGGTAACAGTGGCGCCGGATGCGATGCGCACGTCGCCCGCATAGGCAACCAGGCCGCCGTTGATGCGCCCGCCGGCGCGCACGTTGACGTCGCCCTTGTATACGACGACGTCGCCCTCAAGCGCCTCGCCTGCCTTGACGTCGAGGTCGTCGAAGAAGGACTGGCCGGCCACCTGTACAGGGCCGTTATTAACCCACTGATTTGAGGAAAGAAGGGCGTTGGGCGCTGCAGGTGCTGCAGGCGCAACCGGTGCAGCGGACTGTGCCCGTGCGCTGCGCAGACCCAGCGAGAGCACGAGGATCAGCGCCAGCGCAAGCGCGGCGGGAACGATGATCCATGTGCCTTCACGACGGCGCATGCGTGCAGCGCGGGTGGGTGTTACTCCATCATGCAAGCCAATCTCCTGCGTACATTGTGTACTTTTTGTATTCTGATCGGTGGTGCGGGTTGTGTGCGGTTGCTGCTTCATGAGGCTGTCTCCTCAACTGTGGTACGGCGCAAAAACCAGAGCCACGTGCTCAGCATGACGGCCGCACCTGCCATGTAGCTGAGCGCCATGACCAACGATTGTGGTTCTCCGACGGTGGCGCTCCACGAGGAGCGAAGCGCACGAATCCAAATCATGGCAGCCGAGGGATAGTAGACCAGCTCCCGCACGAAGCTGTTCATCCACTGCGACTGGTTGGAAAGCAAAAGCCAGCCCACGAATACGAGCGCTGCAAAGGAGAGCACCCAACCGGTAAGCGCGGCTGCTCCAATCAGGTTGCGGCGGCGGGTCCGTTCGCGCAGTTCGCGCGCCACCAGCCGCTCCTCAAAGCGATTGACGAAGCCGGCCTCCGGTTCGGCACGCACGACGGTGGTGAGCAGCGATTCCAGCTTCTGCCACTGCTGCCACGTTGCGCGCAAGCCTCCATTTTCTTTCATAAGTGCCTCCAGGCGCTCAGTCTCCTGGGCGTCCAACAGCCCGTCCAGCGCCATTGACATTAACGCGAATGCTTCTGCGTGCGCGTCGTCCACCACATCAGCGACGACAGGCGTTGCTGGTTCATTCTCGTGTATGGGCGGCGTCATCTGTAGCTCGCTCATTCTTTACCTCACTGGTGCCAGGGAGAGCCTGACTCTCGAATCGATCAGCGTTAGCAATTGGTGGCGGCCGCAGCCACCAGACGGGACGATTCCACGGCGTGCGCGCTGCGCCCGGAACTCTTCTGCACACTACGCTCGCCCCCATTGGGCGGCGTGGATGTGGCGAGCTGACGCGCCGCCAGCAGGTCGGCCATGCGCTGGCGCGCCCGAAAGAGGCGGCTCTTGACTGCGGGCACTGTAATCTCCAGCGTGGCCGCAATCTCTTCGTAGCTCAGGTCTTCCCAATAGCGCAGCACCAGCGGCGTGCGGTAGTCGGGCTCAAGTTGCGCCATGAGCGCCTGCACTTCGCGCATGTGCTCGCTGCGCAGCGCACTTTCGTCGGGGGCCGGCGCGTCGCCTTCAAGGTTCTGCAGCACGGGGTTGTCGTCAATCGAGACCTGCACCGTGCGCCGTTTGCGCAGTCTGTCAATGCAGTGGTGATTGGCAATTGAAAAGACCCAGGTGCTGAACTTGTGCGCCGCATCGTATTGATCCAGCCGGCTCCAGGCGCGCAGGAAGGTCTCCTGTGCGGCATCCTCGGCCTCCTGGGGATTGCCGAGCATGCGGTAGGTCAGGTTGTAGACCGGCCGCGAGTACGCCTCAACCAGCAGGCTGAACGAATGCCGATCGCCATCTTTGGCCGCCATCAACCAGGCGGTTTCCTGTGCAATGCTTTCCACGAGTGCCACGTTGCCTTTTCCTTCCAGGCCGAACGCCCGGCGCTGTACCACGGATTCGTTCGGCGCCTTCATAGAGCAGTACGCACTGCTGCACCAAAAGTTTCGCGTATCTTGCAAAGTTGGGCCACTACATTTGGTTATATCTGCCGTTGCAGGTCACGTCTCCGGCGTGACGCAGCCCGCAGGGCTGAACTTCGTGGCCTTACAAAGCGTTCAACGTATTTCAATGATTCAGCCCGGCGGGCTGCGTCACGCCGGAGACGTGACCTACACTGGCGTCACGCCGGAGACGTGACCTGCAACGGCCGCGCATCTGTGGACATGCCTTACCTTGCGCTATAATGGATCAACACTTTGCACAACGGGTGTAGCGGCGCGCCGCAAGCGGCGCGCCCTGCGCGACGAATCCTAAGGAAAGATGACCTGATGCGACAGATCTACCCATTCTCTGCCATTGTGGGGCAAGAGCGCATGAAGCGAGCGCTCATCCTCAATGCCATCAACCCGCAAATTGGCGGCGTGCTCATCCGTGGCGAACGCGGCACGGCCAAATCCACGGCAGCGCACGCGCTGGCCGCACTGCTGCCCCCCCTTGATGTGGTGGAGTTCTGCCGCTTCAATTGCGATCCCAACCGGCCGGATCTCTTCTGTGACGAGTGCCGCGACCGCTACCAGGCCTCTGGCGCGCTGCCGACGCACGAAATCAACACCCCCTTTGTGGACCTGCCAGTGAGCGCCACGGAAGACCGCGTGGTTGGCACACTCGACATCGAAAAGGCTATCCAAAAGGGTGAACGCCACTTTGAGCCTGGCGTGCTCGCTGCGGCCAACCGGGGCGTCCTCTACGTGGACGAGGTGAATCTGCTCGATGACCATGTGGTCGACCTGCTGCTCGACAGCGCGGCCATGGGCGTCAACGTGGTCGAGCGCGAGGGCATCTCCTTCCAGCACCCGGCGCGCTTCGTGCTTGTCGGCTCCATGAATCCCGAGGAGGGCGACCTGCGCCCCCAGCTGCTCGACCGCTTTGCGCACGCCGTCGACGTGGTGGGGCTCACCGAATCACGCGCACGCGTCGACATTCTGCGCCGCCGCATTAACTTCGAGCAGAGCCCCGAGCTCTTTGCCGACACCTATGAAGCGGCGGAGCAGACTGAATGCGACCGCATCATTATGGCGCGACAACTGTACCCCCTGGTCAAGTATACCGACAAGGACCTCTACACGATTGCCACGCTGACGGCATCGTTCCGTGTGGACGGCCACCGTGCCGACATCGTCATCCTGCGCACGGCACGTGCCCAGGCCGCCTACGATGGCCGTACCGAAATTACGGACAAGGACATTCTGCTTGCCGCCGAGCTGGCGCTGCCCCACCGCATGAAGAAGCAGCCCTTCCAGGAGTCGGTGCTGAATCCGGAGCAGCTGCAGACGAACATGCGCCAGGCACGTGCCGAGGCCGAGCAGAATGTACCCGATGAAGCCGAGCAGCAGGAAAGCGAAGGGGCTGGGAGCACCGACGAAAAAAAAGCAGCGAGGGCGATGAGCAAGAATTGAGCGAATCGCCGGAGGGAGGCGAGGGCGGCGTGGCCGAACCCGATGCCTCTCCCCAGCAGAGCTCATCGCCCGCAGACGACAAAGGTGCACGCAAGCCGGTGAAAGTCGGCGATACATTCGAGACCAAGCGCTTCGACACGCCGCTGGACAAGATGACGCGCGAGCGCGCCGGCAAGCGCTCGTACACGCGCACAGAGCGCAAGCGCGGCCGCTACATCAAGGCACGGCCGGCCGGCAGCAACCCGCAGGACATTGCCTTCGACGCCACGCTGCGCGCCGCCGCGCCCTACCAATCGCAGCGGATGGCCGAGGCGACCAACGATCTTGCGCTCCAGCTGCGCCGCAGCGATCTGCAGCGCAAGGTGCGCGTGCGCCGCACGGGCAACCTCATCCTCTTTGTGGTCGATGCCTCGTGGTCCATGGCCGCAAGCGAGCGCATGGAGGCCACCAAGGGGGCCATCTTCAGCCTGCTGCTCGATGCCTACCAGCGGCGCGATCAGGTTGGGCTGGTTGTCTTCCAGCGCGATAAGGCGCGCCTTGTGCTGCCGCCCACCTCCAGCGTGGAGCTGGCGGAGAAGGCGCTGCGCGACCTGCCCGTGGGCGGCAAGACGCCGCTGAGCAGCGGTCTCTTCCTCGCCTGGCAGGTGCTTGAGGCGGCCAAGCGGCGCGATGGCGAAATCCGCCCGCTGATGATTGTCCTCACAGACGGTGCGGGCAACGTGAGCATGACCGGCATGCCTGCGCAGGAGGAAGCCAACCGCATTGCCGAGCTCTTTGAGCAGCATGCCATGCGCTCCATCGTCATCAACATGGAGCACGCTGCCTTTGACCGTGGCCTTGCGCAGAAGCTCGCCATTGCGCTGGGTGGCGCATGCTACAACCTGCCCGAGCTGCGCGCCGACACACTGCTGCATACAGTCAAGCGCGAGATTGACGCGTAGGAGGTGATTGACTACCAGTGGCGAGAAATAACCTTGACACAATGCAGGCGCGGTTTGACGACGCGTACGACGAAATCCTGGCGGACCCAGTTGGCGGCTTTGAGGACATGGTGCTCCTCTTCACCGAATTGGATCGTACAAGCGCGCACGAACGCGCAGCCAATGGCAACAAGTTGGGGCATTTGCGCGTTCGCGCGCTGCATGCCGTAATAGAAGCACTCGCCGTCGTTGGCAACTATCGGCTTGCGCTTGAATGGCTCGATGAACAGGGCTGGCTCAAGGGGCCGGACGACCCTGACGAGGTCGCAATCATGCGCAAAGCCGAATGCCACTATCAATTAGGTGAATCCAGAGCGGCAGGCGACCTCATTCGCAGCCTGATCGATGATCAGGACGAACCCATGTTCATGGATCTGCCGACGCGCTTCTTCACGCTTGTCCGCTATCACCAGTTCGAACTCGCCCACGAATGGATTGAGCGGCGACGCGGCACATCATCGCCTTTTCCCGCTTGGTCAACGCCCAAGGGTGTCTCATTGCTTCACAGGTTGGAAGCCGAATTGCTGCTCGAAGAGGGTTTGGCTGAGCGCGCCATGGTGGCTTACGACAAGGCCGCTCGCATCAAGAACAAGGACGTAGGTCCCGTTTTCCCCAACGGCATGTATGAGGCTCTTGTGGTTGCAGGTCGTCCAAACCTGGCGCTGCGGTTGCTTAAAAACGCGCCTGACAAGCGAGCGAACGAAGCTTTGTGGACAGCGCTTGCGCTGCGTGCGCAGGGTAAAACGGAAGTCGCCGACATTCTGCTTCTTGATCTGATTGAAGAGGAACGTCCTTTCGACGAGTTTCAAATGCTTGATTGGGTGCTTGCAAACTGCTACTCCGGAAGAGACATCCTGGCGCTGTTGGCCGAAGTGCAGGAGTTTATCGACGAGGGCACGGAGTTCAACGATGTGTCATATTACGTGTACGGGGTGGTGCTGGCCATCGCAGGGCGGTTGGACGAAGCACAGGCTGCTCTGGTGCTCGCCGTGCAGGATACACGCCGTCAGTTCAATGGCAATCTGCTCGACCGGAACTGCTGGTACCATTGTGTGCAGTTGCTGAACGCCGAGGCGCTTGTTGCCGTCCAACCTTATTTCGATCCAGATCTCATGCCCGAGCGCTACCTATGATCTCTGCACTCGCCACACCGATCGCGTATTTCACCTTTTGCAAGGAACTCACCGCGGCCAGCAGCGCCATCATTCGCCGCCACTATCGCACGGGCTACGCCGTCGACACGAAATCCGACGAATCACCGGTGACGATTGCCGACCGCGAGGCGGAACTGGCCATGCGCGCGCTGATTGAGGCGCGCTTCCCCGAACACGGCATCCTGGGCGAGGAGTTCGGCCTGCACCAGCCCGAGGCCCCCTGGCGCTGGGTGCTGGACCCAATTGACGGCACCAAGAATTTCATTAGCCATTCGTTTCTCTTTGGCACGCTGATCGCGCTGCTCTATGAGGGACGGCCTGTGCTGGGCGTCATCCATCACCCGCTGACGGGCGACTTGCTGATTGGCAACGGCGCGACCACCTGGCTGAATGACGAACCGGTGCGCGTGCGTCCCTGCGCCCGCATTGAGGACGCGCTGCTGCTCACCTCCAGCCCAACAGCCACGCATGGCTACCAGAACACGCTGGCCTATGACGCGCTGGCGCGCCGGGTACTGCGTTATCGCACGTGGGGCGATTGCCACGGTTATTTCCTTGTGGCAACGGGCGGGGCAGACATTATGGCCGACCCGATCATGGCGCCGTGGGATTTGATGGCCATGATCCCAATCATCGAGGGGGCGGGTGGGCGCATTACCGATTGGCAGGGCAATGACCCGGTCGCGGGCACAAGCGCCGTCGCCACAGCCGGCGCCATCCACGACGAAGTGATCCGCGCGCTGAACCCGTAACAGTTAGCTACGACGCAAAGGCGCAAAGACGCAGAGGAAGAGCAAAGAAGAGCAAAGCAAGAACAGCCTCTCAGGCGACGTTCTTGCTTTGCTCTTCTTTGCGCTTCCTCTGCGTCTTTGCGCCTTTGCGTCGTAGGTGCGTGGTTACCCGAAGGTGATCCCCTGCGCAAGCGGCAGGTCCGTGCCCCAGTTGATTGTGTTGGTTTGGCGGCGCATGTAGGCCTTCCAGGCGTCGGAGCCGGACTCGCGCCCGCCGCCCGTCTCCTTTTCGCCACCAAACGCGCCGCCAATCTCCGCACCGGAGGTGCCAATATTCACGTTGGCAATGCCGCAGTCCGAGCCGGCGTGGCTAAGGAACTGCTCGGCGCTGCGCATGGAGTCGGTGAAGATCGCGCTCGAGAGCCCCTGCGGCACGCCGTTGTGGAGCGCCATGGCCTCGTCGAATGTGTCGTAGCTCAGCACGTAGAGGATTGGGGCGAAGGTTTCGTCGCACACAAGCGGCGTTTGCTGCGGCATGCGCATGATTGTCGGCTCCACGAACCAGGGGCCCACGTCGGTGCGCGTGCGCCCGCCATAGAGCAGCGCGCCCCCTTCAGCCTGGGCGCGCTCGACGGCGGCCGTGTAGGCCTCCACGGCGCGGGCCGAGGCGAGCGGCCCCAGCAGCGTGGCCGGGTCGAGCGGATCGCCCATGGGGATGGTGGCGTAGGCGCGCACGAGGCGATCGCAGAGCGCCTCCACAATCGAGCTGTGGGCGATGATGCGGCGCGTGGAGGTGCAGCGCTGGCCGGCCGTGCCCACTGCGCCAAAGAGGATCGCACGCGTGGCCATATCAAGGTCCGCATCGGCTGCCACGATGATGGCATTGTTGCCGCCCAACTCGAGGATGGTGCGGCCGAGGCGGCCCGCAACCTTCTGGGCAACGCTGCGCCCGATACGTACAGAGCCCGTGAAAGAGATGAGCGGCAGGCGCGCGTCGTTGACCATTGCCTCGCCCACGCTCTCATTGGGGCCGATGACCAGGTTGAAGATGCCGTCGAGGCCGTGGTCGGCAGCGACGCCGTTGGCAATGTGCTGCACGGCAATCGCCGTAAGCGGCACGCTTGGTGAAGGCTTCCAGATCATCGTGTCGCCGCAGACGGCCGCCAGCGCTGCATTCCACGACCAGACGGCCACGGGAAAATTGAACGCGCTGATAATGCCAATGGGCCCCAGCGGATGCCACTGTTCGTACATGCGGTGGGCTGGGCGCTCCGAGTGCATGGTGAGGCCGTAAAGCTGGCGTGAAAGGCCGACGGCGAAATCGCAGATGTCGATCATCTCCTGCACTTCGCCAATGCCTTCGGCGCGAATCTTGCCCATTTCAAGCGAAACAAGCTCGCCAAGGGGCTCGACGTAGTCGCGCAGGGCAACGCCCAGATCGCGCACAACGAGGCCGCGGCGGGGGGCCGGCAGCATGCGCCAGGTGGTGAAAGCAGCTTGCGCAGCGTCCACGACGCGATCGTAGGTGGCGGGCGTGGCCTGCGCAACGGCGGCAATCGGTTCGGCGGTGGTGGGGTTGTACGAAATGAGGGTTTCGCCAGCGGCGTCGGAAAGCCAGCCGTCGGGGCCGGTGCAGGCGCCGGCATTCATTTCAGCAATGTGGAGCTTGTCGAGCAGGCTCTTCATTGGGCTGCCCTTTCGTGTAGAAAACCCCACCCTGAAGACAGGGCGGGGTGCGGATGTGTGGTGAACGGCGTTGGCGTGCGCCTACTCTTCCTTGGCGCGCTCGACATAGGCGCCCGTGCGCGTGTCAATGCGCAGCAGGTCATCCTCCTTGACGAAGGCCGGCACGTCAATAACTGCGCCGGTCTCCACGGTCACCTTCTTGAGCACGTTGCCCGCGGTGTCGCCGCGCACAGAGGCATCGGCCTGGGTGACGCGCAGCACGACGAAGGTGGGCAATTCCACGTCAAGAATCTGCCCCGTCTCGCTCGTGAGGAGCGTGACTTCTTCATTTTCCTTCACGTACTGCATTGTGTCGGAAATCGCCTCCATGGGCAGCGAGACCTGATCGAAGTGCTCGTTGTCCATAAAATGGTAGCTCGTGCCGTCGTTGTAGAGGTACTGCGCCGGGCGTGAGTCCGTCGTAATGATGTCAATGTCCGAGCCGGCGCGCACGCGGTCTTCCGTAATCTTGCCGTTCTCGAAGTTCTTGAGGCGCAAGCGCACAAACGCGCGCCAGTTGCCCGGGCTAATGTGCTCGTACTCAACGACGCGATAAAGTGTCCCGTTATAGCGGATCAGTTGCCCGCGTCGCAGATCGGAAGTTGTGGCCATTGAATTCATTCCTTTCGGACCAGGTGCGATCCGTGCTGATTGTGATGCAACGTGCGCCGCGTTGGCAGAGCAAGCACGCCAAGGGCGCGCAGCCGCCCTGCGCAGGCGCAAAGCCTACGCGATTGTACGCATTCAAGGGGTGATGGGCAACTTGCAGAAGGTGTGGTCAGCGAAAGCTGTGCGGCGCTATTGCCAGATGTGCACAACCGGCACGTAGAGCGAGGCAGTGCCAGGCTCGTTGACCGTGGAGTCAATCCGCTGCGCATACCAAACGCGGCCCGGAATGAGGCCGTCCCGCAGCCACGTGCCGTCGCTGCACTGATAGGCGCTGGGTGCAGCGGCTGTCGTCGTTGCCTGCGGCGCCACCGGCCGGCACTGGGTGCCGCCCTGCAGCTCGAGTCGCCAGCCGTTGACATACTGGGCGAGGCGTGCGCCGTCCATTAGGTTGTAAGCGTAGGTCACATCGAGCGTGGGGCAGCATGCGGGGTCCTCGCCCGTGTGGGTGGTCATGGCGACCCTGATCTGCCCATCGCTGATGTCGAGGGCATCCACCTTGACGCGGTCGCCCAGTTCAACGGAGCCTGCAAAGACTGGATTGCCATTGTCATTGCGTACGGCATAGAGGTACATGAACATGCGGCCGTCACCCGCATCGGCGACGAGCAGCCCGGCGGCGTCGGCGTCGCCGTCCGCATCGAGGTCGCCGTCGGCGCGCAGACCGCTCTGCGCCACCAGCACGCTGCCATTCGTGCGCTCCACATTGGGCGCGTAGAATTGGCCGTTGACCAGCGTAACCGGCGAACCGATGAGGTCAATCGTTACGCGCAGCGAGGCGAAAGTTGCGGGGTCGATTTGTGATGCGTCGACGGGCGTGGCCGGGGGCTGCGCACCCGCGACGACGAAGCCGGGTGCGCCGGAGAGGCTGTCTGCGCCGCAGACGATGGCACTTGGCGCGTCCAGGCTCTCAACTTCAAAGCAGGGATCGTAGGTCTGATCGCCCACGGTGCAGGCCCAGGCATCGGCGCGTGGCACAAAGGCAGAGTGTTCGGAGCATGCACCCAGACTGCGTGGACGCTGGGCGCGCAACATCGGACCGCACAATCGAGGTGCGATCGGGGGGGTCGAGTGTATCGGCCGAGGCTCTGCTGATGTCGAACAGCGACACGACGCGCGGAACAATGTTGACAATCAATGCAACGGCGACGATCGCGCCGATAATCAGCAGGGCCGGCGTAATGCGGCGTCTTGAACGCCGTGAATAATTGTGCCTGCTCATTAAGATATCTTTTCGGTCGACCTGCAGGGCGTCAGTGCAGAACGGCAAACCAGGGCGGCGATGGCAGCTTGATGGAAAGGGTTGACGTTGTATCCGGAGGACGCTTCAGCCAAGTGTGATGCAGCCGATTGCGAGTCGAGCCGAAATGCTGGTTGCGCACCGGCAGGGCGCGCTTGCTAAGCAAGTATAGCCCCTGTGCCGGCAAATGCAAATGACGCCATCACGTCGAAGGTGCGGCGTTTACACTACGGAATGGTCGTCGTCACATGTTGGCCTGTGTTATGTGCTGCCGCCGGCCTCCATTGTGAAGCGATAAAGGCGCGCAGGGCGATGTTCGCCGGTGGAGAAGTTGCCCGTGGGGACAAGAATGCCTTTGTCGAGGTACTTGCGGCGGAAGTTGCGCTTGTCCAGGCGCGTGTCAAACACGCTCTCATGCAACTTCTGCAACATGGAGAGGGTGAATTCGGCGGGTAGAAGCGACTGCGCCACGCTGTCTCGCCCCATCCTCAGGCGCAGGCTCGTGCGCGCATGCTCCAGCACCTCGTCATGGTCAAACGCCAATTGCGGCGGCTCATTGAGGGCCCACCAACGCGCGTCGGCTGCGTCGTCCGCTGCCTGCACAGAACCGCTGCCCACTGTCTCAGGGCGAGCAAGCGCTATGAAGGCGACGCTGATGATACGCCCGCGCGGGTCACGATCGGGTTTGCCAAAGGCGCGCAGTTGTTCAAGGTGATCGGGGCGCACGCCCGTTTCTTCGCGCAGTTCGCGCTGTGCCGCAGCTTCCAGTGGTTCATCAATTTCGACAAAGCCCCCCGGCAGTGCCCATTGGCCGGCAAAGGGGTCAGCGCGTCGCTTAATCAGCAGGATTTTCAAGTCCTGCTCAAGAAAGGCGGTTAGCGCGATGTCAACAGCGACTGCAGGGCGGGGGAAATCATACCAGTAACGCCCGTCGGCTTCGTTCTCGTTTGTGCCACTTCCGGTGCCTTCATTTTGGGTGTCTTCGTTTTCGGTGGTCAAGGTGGGTCCCCCTCTCATGTCATACTGCGACGGCGGGAGCGCCGGCCCCACAGGTGAACGGCACCGAATGCGTCGTTCGTTGCAACCCGGAGGAGTCCAATGCGCCGCTCCGTCGTCTTCGTTGCAGATAGAACGTACAGGCGCTCCAGAAGGTTTCGCCAAAGTGCGTGGCGCATGGTAGCGTAATGCCGCGGGCGGCGCATCGGCCCCCTGCAGGAGTTTCGTGTGCGTCGACTTGCAAAATGGCTGCAGCCGCTGCTGATGCTGGCTGCCTCAATCTTCATAGGGGTGTGGCTGGCCGCTGAATGGCCCGCTTTGCGCGCCTATCAGTGGCACGTGAGCGGCGGCTGGCTGGCACTCTCTGCACTCTTCATGCTGGCCAGTTGGGCGGTGGAGATTGCGCTCTGGCGCTTGCTGCTGGCGACCATGGGCGGGCGCATTGGCTACAGCCGTGCGGCGCGCATCTGGTTCAAGAGCGCCGTTGTGCGCTATGTCCCGGGCAACGTCTGGCAGCCGCTGAGCATGACGCTGCAGGCGCAGCAACAGGGGGTGCGCCCAGAGGTAACCGTCACCAGCGTAGCGCTCTATCAGGGTATCATCCTTTTGGCGGCAGCGCCCATTGCGGCGGTCTATTTTTGGGTGACGGGTAACTGGGGCTTGCTCACCGACTTTGTGGGTAACGCCGGCTGGCTGTTGATTCTGTTGGTCATGCTGCCCGTGGCCCTCTTCCTCGCCTGGCCGAATCTGCTGATTGTGCTGCTGAACTGGCTGCTGGTGAGGGTTGGCCGGCCGGCGGTGGAGGCAGGCCTCAGCCGCATGCGCCTGGCGCAATTCCTGGGCATTGCAGCGTTTGACTGGCTGCTTTGGGGCGCAACCTTCGCGACGCTTACCTTTGGTGTGGCGGCGCTCACCCGGGCGGAGATGGCGGCGCTGGCTCCCCATTTGATTGTTGCCTATGCGATTGCCTACTGCGTGGGCTTCCTCAGCTTTATCACACCCAGCGGCTTTGGCGTGCGTGAGGGCGCGCTCTATCTTCTGCTGGCCTCCGTCATGGACCCGGCGGTGGTCACTGTGGCTGCACTCGCCATGCGCCTGTGGACCATGGCAGGCGAAGTGATCATGGCGCTGCTGGCCACGCTCACAGAGCCGCGTGGGCAAGTTGATGGCGCTGCAGCCACGAACATGGCCGCGGCAGATGGCGCACGCGAGATTCCACGCGAGGCCGGGCTGTGAGCAAGGCGCAATCCACCCAATCCGACGTGACTGCGCAGCCCGGCGTGCGCACGCGCAGCACCTGTGCGCATTGCGCTCCTGCTCATTATCTTCACTGCCTTTGCCCTGCGTGCCTTCCGGCTTGGCGCGCAAAGTCTCTGGTATGACGAAGGGGTGACGGCATGGCTGGCGCGCCTGCCGTTGGCGCAACAGGCAACGTGGACTGCCAACGACATCCAGCCGCCGCTCTACTATGCGGTCGTCTCCATCTGGGGGCGCGCCGCCGGCTGGAGCGAGTGGAGTCTGCGCTATCCATCGCTCTTCTTTGGCGTGCTGTGCGTTCCGCTGATCTTTCGTGTGGCGCGCGCATGGACGCCCGATCGCTGCCGAGTGCCGCTGCTGGCCGCGGCGCTCTTCGCCGTGCACCCGTTGCTCATCTACTATGCTCAGGAAGCGCGCATGTACGCGCTGCTCATGGCGCTGGGGCTGGCCGCGGCCGCCACTGCTCATGCCGTCATTCTTTGGCCCCATGACGTGGAGGCGCTGGATTGGCTACAGCGTGTTCGGGGCGCTGGCACTTTACACGCACTACTTTGCGCTCTTCCTCATGGCAGCGCTGGCTGTCGCGTGGCTGCTCCAGTACGCCAGCCATCGCCAGGGCCTCGCCCGCTTCGCGGCGGCGCATGTGCTGATCGCAATCCTGTATGCGCCGTGGGCGCTGGTGGTGGTGCGCCGCTTTGGCGTCGATGCATCCTACTGGCAGGGGGCGTTCAAGCTGGGCGAGGCGCTGCGGACAGTGGCGGCGCGCTTTGTGGGCGGCGAATCCATGGCCGAGGCGCAGGCCGCGGCGTGGGCCGCTGCAATCCTCGTGCTGACGCTGGCGGGTTTCATTGCGCTTGCGCTGCGCACGCCGGCGCAGCGGCCCGCACTGCGCTTCGCCGCCATCTGGCTGGTGATTCCAGTCGCGGCGGCGCTGCTGCTGGCCGCCTTCGCGCCCAAGTTCAATGTGCGCTACGTGATGCTCGGCCTGCCCGGGCTTATCCTCGTTTGGGCCTTTCTGCTGGATGACCTGGCGGCGCGCCCGGGCGTTGGCTGGCGTGTGGCGACGCTCGCTGCCGCAGCGCTGCTGCTGACGCCCTTTGCGTGGGCGACGGGCAACTGGTACTTCAACCCCAACTTCGCCAAGGCGCAGTGGCGCGAAGTCGCCGCCTTCCTGCGCCCGCGCATCGACCCCTCCGAGGGGGTCATCCTTGTGAGCGGCCATGCGTGGCCCGTGTGGGCCTACTACGCGCCCGACATGCCGCCGCTGCGCCTGCCCAACATTGACGTGCTCGACGTTAACGAGGTGCTTGACTTTGCGACGACCGCCCCGCCCCTGCGCGCCTATGCGGCCGGCAAGCCGGGCGCGTGGCTCATTGGCTGGCAGGATGAGGTGGTGGACCCCAATGGCGTAGTGGCGGCGCAACTGGAACTGGCAGGCCGCGAGAAGGGATCGAGCGCACGTTTTCACCAGCTTTCGCTGCGCCGTTTCTCGCGCCTTGCGCCCGAAAAGTTCGCCGACGCACCGCCCGTTTCTGTGGCAGTACGCGCCGACTTTGGCAACGCCGTACGGTTGGAAGGCTATCATTCGCTGGACAACGGTGACCTGCTGCTCTTTTGGTCGCTGCTGCCTGGCGCACCGGCCGATGGCGACTATCAGATGGCGCTTGAAGTAATCGACGTGCAGGGTGAGGTGCTTGCCCATCCACCCGACAGGCGGCTGGCGGGGTACAATGACCCTACCTTCCGCTGGCCGCCCGGCGCGGTGGTCATGGGGCGTGTCGCGGCGACCGAATGGCTCGGCCCTGCGCCGGTGGAGGGGGCCTACACGCTGCGGCTCGGCGTCTATGATGCAGCCGACCCAGCACTGGCGCGCCTGCAAGTGGCCGGCGGCGACACACTGGAGCTGCAAAACGTAACGCCGGTGCTGGAGTAGAGCCTCTGGAATACTAAAGAGGATTATTGTGCCGGCGCAGTTTGTAGTGCGCGGCAAGTGAATGCGAAGCGAGGACCAGGTTGGATCTGAAACGACTACGGAAGGTGCGTGCGTTACTGCTGGGGATGGCAACGATGGCGCTGTTGTTGCTTGGCGCATGCGGTGATCTGGACATTTCCCCCGGCCCCGTGCTGCGTGACGTGCGCTTCGCGCCGGCGGTCATCTCCCCGAATGCCGACGGCACGGACGACGCCACGGACATCAACTACACACTGCGGCGCGCAGCGAATGTGAGTATCTTCTTCGAGGACGCCGACGGCACGCGCTATACGCTGCGCGACGAACGCAGACGCGCCCCGGGCGACTATAACCTGCAATGGGGCGGCGTGATTGATGAGCCCTACATCATTGATGGCGAGGGCGGCCCGCAAACGGTGGAGAGCCACGTGCTGCCGGATGGCGTCTATACATGGACTGTCTCTGCCACTGAAGATGGGGCCGAGGCGCGTCTCATCACCGGCACAATTACGCTGCAGGACGGCCTCACCAGCCTGCCCACGCTCGACAATTTCGCCGTTGTGCCGGAAGTCTTCAAGCCCAATCAGGACGGTTTGCGTGATGACTGGGTGAGCGCCTCGTTCTACCTGAGCGAGGATGTGGATTCGCTGCTCGTCTATGTGACTGATCCAGAGAACCCGGAGCTGCGCTACTTCATTGCCGAGCAGCCCGGCGTGGCCAAGCCGACCGAGCGCGGCTATCACGACTATCGCTATGAAGGGGGCGTTGACCTGAATGCCGAGCCGCCCCCCGATGGCAACTACGAGGTTGTGGCCGAGGCGCGCGATGCCGCCGGCAATGCTGTCACCGTGCGGCGGCCCCTTGTGATTGAAGAAGGGGGCAAGCCCCGCGCCGACGTGGCGGGCGGCGAGATTAACTGGGAGGGTGAGGTCAACCGTGTGGTGGCGGTGCCCCTCGACGGCAAGCTCTGCTTCACGGCGATTGTGGTCAATGAGGGGACTGTGCCCATCCGCACCAGCGGGCCGTGGCCCGGCGCGGAATACAAGTTCGCCGAGAACTCAAACACGCTCGCTGCGCGTGAGGATGAGTCCTTCTTTCAGCAGGCGGGCGTCTGGCGCTTTGGCATCAACTTCGACACAACGGGGATAGACTTCCCCTATCGTTGGGCGGTGGGGCGCAAGGAAGACCTGGAGATGCGCATGATTGACGGCAAGGAGCAGTATTACCTCATGCCCGGCGATCGCGGCGAAGTGAGTGGCTGCATTGTGATTGACGAAGTGCCGCCCGTCGGGACGACCGTCTGGTGGGGGGGCCTCATCCACCAGAATGTCGCAGTGGCCAACAACAACATCGACCGCATCACCGTCAACGTGGGCGCGCCCTAACAAAATTCCGGTACGCAGAAACTGCAGAAGAAGCGGAAACGACAAGAAGCGCCAAGGCTTCTTGTCGTTTCCGCTTCTTCTGCAGTTTCTACCCTGAAAATACCGCTGACTTCGTAGCGGAGGGCCTCCCGGCCCTCACTTTGCGCGCACTGCATTGCGTGGGCGCCAAAACGAGGGCCGGGAGGTCCTCCGCTACGGGGCTCCCTCATTTTCATCCTGCGTTGTGCCCACAATGTATGAACGTCTGCGTACCGCAATTTTGTTAGGGCGCGTAGACGCCGTCGCTTATGGTGGCTGGGTCGGGCAGGGGGTCGGCCTCGGCCAGGGCCAGCGCGTCGGCAATTTCCACAGCACAGCGCTGGCGGATTTCGTCAAGCTCTACTGCGTCGGCCACGCCGTCGGCCAGCAACTGCGCCGTGTACAGGTCGAGCGGGTCGCGCTTCTCCCACGCGGCCAGCAGTTCGGCGGGCACATATTCGGCGCCATCGTGGATGGCGTGGCCACGCATGCGCATGGTTTTCGCTTCAATCAGCGTGGGGCCGCCGCCGCTGCGCGCACGCGCCACTGCTTCGGCTGTCACGGCATAGACCGCCTCTACATCGTTGCCATCCACCTCCACGCCCGGCATGGCATAGGCAGCGGCGCGCGCTGCTATGCTGGGATTGCGCATCTGTTGCGCCACGTGCGTAGAGTAGGCGTACTGGTTGTTCTCCACAATGATGACCACGGGTGCGTTCTCCAGCGCGGCCAGATTGAGCGCCTCATGGAAGAGGCCGCTGCTCGAGGCGCCATCGCCCGTGTAGGTGAGGGCCACGTTGGGCAGCCCGCGCAGCGTGAAGGCCATGGCCGCTCCCACAGCGACGCCCAGCGACTGCGGCAGATGGCTGATGAAGCCGGCGATATTCAGATCCATGTCGCCCATGCCGTGCAGATTTGCATCGCGCCCGCCCGACACGCCGTTGGCGCGCCCCAGCAGATTGCCAAATATGCGCCGCGGCGTCATCCCGCGCAACAGATACGCGCCGAGGTCGCGGTGCATGGGGGCAATGAAGTCCCCGTCGGTGAGCGTGTAGGCGCTGCCCACGCTGATGGCCTCGTGGCCGCGCTGGCTGAAGCTGCCGCCAATGCCGCGCCCCTGCTGCCAGTGGGCAACCATGACATCGTCAAAGGTGCGCGTCAGGCGCATCCAGTAGTAGAGGTCGAGTTGCTGGGAGGTTGTGAGGGTGGACATGGCGGGTATCCGATCTCGGGTGTCGGCTACTGGGTGTCGGGTGTCAACGTGCGGACACATCCACCAACGCCAGGATGCGTTCGACGACGGCCTCGGGGGTGAGGCCGGTTGTGTCAATGTGAACGGCGTCTGCGGCGGGGCGAAGGGGCGCAACGGCTCGCCCCGAATCCAGCGCGTCGCGCGTGAGGATTTCGGCGTGGATTTGCTCCACGGGCACATCCTGGCCGCGTGCGGCAAGTTCGGCGTGGCGACGACGTGCGCGTTCCTGCGGGCTGGCGTCCAGGTAGACTTTCAGGGGAGCTTCGGGCAGCACGGCGGTGCCAATGTCGCGGCCTACCATGACGATGCCAGGCCGCTCGGCGCTGCCCTCGCTGTAGCGCAGGCCAACCTGCCGCTGCTGGCGGGTGAGGGCGGCGCGCACGGCAGCGTGGGCGCTCACGGCGCTCACATTCCGGTCGACCGCGGCTGTGCGCAGCGCCCAGGTGACGTCCGTGCCGTCCACCATAACGGTGGCGGTGCGTCCATCAATGGCGGCGCCTGCTGGGAGGATGTCGATGTCGAGTGTTTCGGCCAGCGCGCCGCTGGCCGCTTCGTCGTCGGCTGCGAGGGATCGTTCGGCCGCCGCCCACGTCACCGCGCGATACATGATGCCTGTGTCGAAGAAGACGTAGCCCAGCCGTTGCGCCAGTGCAAGGCCAATGGTGCTCTTGCCCGAGGCTGCGGGGCCATCGATGGCGATCATGGTGGGACGCGCTCTGCTCGTCATGGGGAGCCAATCAGGAAGGCTGGCGGCGAAGGGTTGGGGGGTTGAACAATTGATAGAGACAGCGATGCCTCTGCAATTTTCCAACCCCCCAAACCTTCAGTTATTCAATGGAGAACTTCTACTCGTCGCCTTCTTCGCGCTTCTTGCGGCCGCTGCCGCCGGACTTGTCGCTGTCCGTGCGCGGGGTATACGGTCGGCCGCTACTGCTGGGCCGGCTGTTGCTGCTGGGGCGGCCGCTGGCAGGGCGCCCGCCTGTGGGTCGACCGCCACTGCTGGAGCCGCTGCGCGGCGTGTATGGGCGGCCGGAACTGGATGATCGGTCGCTGCTGCCACCACTGGAGCCACTGCGCGGCGTGTACGGACGGCTGGAACTCGAACCGGAACGCTCGCCACCGCTGCTCGAAGAGCTGCGCGGTGTGTACGGACGCCCAGAGCTCGAACCCGACCGTTCGCCACCGCCGCCCGAACCGCTGCGTGGCGTGTATGGACGCCCGGAACTCGAACCCGAGCGTTCGCCGCTGCTGCCACTGCCGGAACCGCTGCGCGGCGTGTACGGGCGACTGGAGCCGGAGCGTTCACCGCCGCTGCTCGAACCGCTGCGCGGCGTGTAGGGGCGATTGGAGCCAGAGCCGGAGCGTTCACCGCCGCTGCCTCGAACCGCTGCGCGGCGTGTACGGTCGGCTTGATCCGGAGCGCTCACTGCTGCCACTGCTTGAACCACTGCGTGGTGTGTAGGGGCGACCGGAACTTGATCCCGAACGCTCGCCACCGCTGCTTGAACCACTTCGTGGCGTATACGGGCGGCCAGAGCTCGATCCCGATCGTTCACCGCCACCGCTGCTGGAGCCACTGCGCGGCGTATAGGGGCGGCTGGAACCAGTTCGGTCGCTGCTGCCACTGCCGGAGCCATCGCGCGGTGTGTAAGGGCGGCCAGAGCCGGGACGCTCGCTGCTGCCACTGCTGGAGCCGCTGCGCGGCGTGTACGGACGGCTTGAACCCGACCGTTCACCCCCAGCGCTGGAACCGCTGCGCGGCGTGTAAGGGCGGCTTGATCCGGAGCCGGAACGCTCGCCGCTGCTGCCACTGCCGGAACCGCTGCGCGGTGTATAGGGGCGGCTGGAGCCGGAACCCGAGCGTTCGCCACCGCGCGAGGGATAAGGCCGTGTGCTGCGACTTGCGCCGCGCGCTGCTGCTGCCCCTGCCGCCGCGCCTGCTGCGCGCCCGCCGCGGCTGTCGCGGCTGTCGCGGCTGTCGCGCCGATCACGTTGCGGCTCTGCTTCGGCTTCGTCTTCCATGTCAAGATTGGGAGCAAGGCCCGCAAAGGTGCGCAGTTGCGCCGCTTCGCGGCCGCCGAGCTTTGTCCACTCACCGGGCTTGACGCGCCCCATGGTCAGCGGGCCAATGCCAAAGCGCACCAGCCGCAGCACGGGGTGATTGACAGCGGCCAGCATGTGGCGGATCTGCCGCTTCTTTCCTTCACGCAGCGTAATCTCCAGCCAGACACCCTTGGTTGGCCCCTTGCCGAGTACGAGCTCGGCAGGCAAGCCATCCACCGTGCGCACGCGTGCCGGCGCGCTGCGCCCTTCGGGCAGCGGCACGCCTGTGCGCAAGGTCTCCAGCGTCGTCATGGATGGCTGTTCGTCAACCAGGACATAGTAGGTCTTGGGATGCTCGAAGGAAGGGTGCGTCAGGTGATGCGCAAGTTCGCCATCATCCGTCAGCAGAATCAACCCCTCGCTGTTCAGGTCCAGCCGACCCACGGGGAAGACGCGGCGCATCTCTTCGGGCAGCAGGGCGGCGACCGATTGGTGCGAGCCAGTATCGCCGCCAATGTCGCTGATAATGCCGCGTGGCTTGTTGAGCTTGATGTAGATATGGCGCGTCGGCATGGAGAGCGTCTGGCCATCCACGAGAATTGTGACGTTCGCCGGGTCCACCTTGACGCCGACCTCGGTGACCGTACGGCCGTCGACCTGGACGTGCCCCTCAATGATCATTTGTTCGCAGGCGCGTCGGCTGCCAAATCCAGCCGCGGCCATTACTTTGTGCAGGCGTTCTTCCGCCATGGAGTCTCCTGTGCGCGCGTCCATCACGACGGGCGCCATACAAAATAGTAGGAAATGCGCAGGCGCCCCGATCGACGCGCTGCGCGTAGACCCTATCTTACCACGAGTTGCTCTGTTGCGAGGAGTTGCGCACCTACGCGCCATTCAATTGCGCCCACCACAGCACCACGGGCCCACGTGGTTGGGTCGCCTTGCTGCAGGATGCGCACCGGGTGCAGGAGCGGAATTTGCCACCTTTCGAGGAGGAGCGCAGGCGCGCCGCTGCCCGCCAGAAAGTGGGTGGCGCCCTCTGCGCCGGGCATGCGGTTGAGCGCGCCGAAGGCTGCGGCATCGGGCTGATGCCAGGCAACGCGAGCACGGATACTGCCATAGATCTTCTGCACGTCAGCGAAGCGGTCGTCGCTGCCCATGACGACGACAAATGTCACGTGATCGCCTTCTGCAAAGGCAGCAATGAGACATTGGCCGGCGGCGTCGGTCGTGCCTGTCTTGACGCCGATGACTTCCACATTGGGATTGGTCTCCAGCGCACCGAGAAGCTCGTTCGTGCTTCTGAGCGGATGGCCGGCGACTTCGGCGGATGCTGTGGCGACTATCTGGCGGAAGAGGGGCTGCTGCCAGTCGAGCATGGCAATGCGCAGCAGGTCCCGTGCGCTGGACCTTTGGCCCTCGCGGTCGAGGCCGTGGGGCGACTCAAAGTGGGTGGCCGTCAAGCCGAGCGCCGCTGCTCGAGCGTTCATTGTCTCCACGAAGGTGTTCGGGTCACCCTCCAGCGCACGAGCAATGCTCATGGCGGCGTCGTTGCCGCTGGGGATGAGCAATCCCCACAGCAATTGTTCCAGCGTCAGCACCTCGCCCGCCTGCAGCCCCATGGAGGCGTCACCAATCAAGTCCATGCCCTGAATGGTGACGGGCCGCTCGAGATTGCCCGCCTCGAAGGCAAGCAGCGCGGTCATGAGTTTGGCAAGGCTTGCGGGCGCGGGGGGTGTCCGCAGCAAGCGCATAGAGTGTGCGGTTTGCGTCGTAATCGTAGACGAGGATCGCAGGGGCCGATACGGATGCAATGGCTGCGCTGAACGCGGTCAAATCCGTGGAGTCGCCGTGCACGCGCACGCTGGGGCGATGGTCGCTGTCGATGAGTGCAGGAGGCGCAAATGCACAGAGGAGCAGCATAAGCGCCGCCAGCGGAATGAGCAGAAGTACACGCCTGGATTGACTGCG
Source organism: uncultured Chloroflexia bacterium (assembly GCA_963773745.1). Classification (GTDB taxonomy): domain Bacteria; phylum Chloroflexota; class Anaerolineae; order Caldilineales; family Caldilineaceae; genus UBA5069. Next base: position 113,879 of record CAVZCL010000012.1, on the reverse strand, counting down.
GCGTTGCGGCGCGATGATGGCGGCAATGATGGCGGCATGGTGGGCGGCGCGTACAGTGATTAAACGAAGGGCAAGGGCGACGGTGCGCAACGATAGCCTACCCGCAAGGCGCATGCGGTGCAAATGAAAGTCAATTCGCGCAAAAAAACGCGCTCTCAAGTAGTCTTGAGAGCGCGTTTCGAGGGAGCAGAGAATGAAAACCGCCTTGCGTTAGCTCTTCCCGGTTCTTTCCGGCTGCGTTCCGGCCTGCGTTACGGCGCTGTCTCGCCAGTATGCAACAATAACCATTACGCTACAACAACTGCCGCACTAGAAGCAACAGCTGCTCACAGGGGAGAGAAACCGGCGAAGACTCCAGCAATCGGTGTCCCGGTTCTCGAAATTCCCCGCTCCCTCTTGCCATGCCTCTTGCCATGCATCGGCTTCCCAGACGGCATTGCTTTAGAAGGGCGAACCGGTGCCTGTACCCTGTGATGCGCCGCGCATGGCGGCGAGGTTGGCTGCAGGGATGGTCCTGTCATCGTCCTCATCAGGGTCAATGGTCAAGTCATCCACGACGGCGCCCAGCACCGTACCTGTGGCCACGTTATTCAGCTTGGGGTCGGACGAGAAGGCAGTGCCATCGCGGCTGTCAATCCACTCTCGCGCTTCCTTGGGCAGCGATGCCTCCCAGCCATTGTTGAAGGCAAGGCGCACGATCCGGTCGCGTTCCTCATCGGGGTTGTTGGACAAGAGAGCCGCCTCCCACGCGCCGGGCAGGTCGCTGGGGCCGTTGATGGGGTAATCCTCGACGAGGCTGGGCTCGGGCTGCGCGCTGGTCGGCTGAATGCTTTCGGGATTCGTGTGGTGCGTCATGTTTGCTCCTTTGCTCCGAGGTTGCTATGCCTCAATTGCACGTCACCAAGGTCATACCTTGATGAAACCCGCACTTTCAATACAAGGGCGTAAGGCGGGCAAGGCCGCAAGGAAATGCCAAAACTGGAAGGAGATCATGCTCTTGTACGCCTGATGCACCGAGCTGCGATTGAATGGCCTTTTCCTGTTACGGTTCTTCCTTGCGTGCTTGCCCACCGTACGCCTTTGTGTTGAAACGGTAAGGCGATAGCGGGTTCAGTTCAGGAGTTCGCACTCTGCTCCCGAATCCAGTCATGTGCGGTTTCGGGAAGGGCATCGCCCCAGCCGTTGTCCTTGGCAATGCGGATGACGTTGCGTCGCACTTCGTTGGGATCGTCGGCGTGGCCTGCCAGGTCCCATGCGTCCTCCACATCATTGGGGCCGGCAATGGGATAGCTCTGGTCTGGCCCCGCAAACTCGCCCTTGATTTTGCCGCTCGCCAATTTGTCGCGCTCGGCCTCTGTCCATTCTCGGTCTTTCGACTTCTCAGCCATATCTTGTGCATCCTTTCCATATCACCGCATCTGCGCCAAAGATCTCGCGCTAATGGCGGTATCAGTCACTCGCCGGCGATTCGGGCATCTGCTGGCCGTCTCCCCAGCGAGCCTGCGCACCCTTGCGTCCCAGTGCGCCGCTGCGAACGTCGGGATCCAGCGCGCGCGTCTCGCCACCTTTGCGCCCAATCGTGCTGTAGAAATCAGGGCCATGCGCCTCGGAGGTGGCAATGCCACCCTTGCGGCCGATCTCGCGGTAGAAGGCAGAGCCGCGCCGGCTGGCTGTGGTGCGGCCGCCCTTGCGCCCTGCTTCGGCAACGCTCATGCCCGCAGTCTCGCTCGCAACGGTTCCTGTCTTCTTCCCTGCCTCTTCGTTCGTTATCTTGCTCTTGCGTGCCATCATACTCCCCCTGTATCTTTCAAGACTGCGGACGGGCGCACCTGCACCCGCTGCACCGACCAGTAGCGACTGACCAGTCACGACAGCCCAGTAACGACAGCAGTTTGGATTGCGTTCCACGCAAGAGGAGGACGGTCAAACGGGCGGAGGACGCACGCGGCGGCAGGCAGAGAAGACATTGGGGAAGAGGAAGGGCCTGGAGTGAAGGTGGCAGGGGTCGCTTGCTATGAGAAATGCGTCTGCTGCACCATCATGCGCAACGGCACAAAACGCAACGCAGCGTGCTCGCCCCGAGTAAACCGGACAAACACGCTGCGCCTTCAAGAGACCAATGCCCATCGGCCCCCATCTCAGGGCGTTGGCCAAACATAGTATACGACACTTCTTGCGAAATGGAAGATGCGCTCAAAATTCGGATTTACGGCCATTTGCGTGTAGCAAAACGGTCAACGCATCCGAGTTACGCGCAAGATGCAGGGTCGGGTCTATCCCGACCCTGCACCATGGTTGCAGTGGATGTGGTCATCGGCCCCCGTCTTTGACCACATCCTCCACAGGTGATGACGACACAAGGGAAGATCGGTTACGCTGCAAACGGGGGCGCGCACCTTAAAGAATCGCGGCTGCAAAATGGGTGGGTGCGCCGGTTGCTTCGCGCCAACGGCTGCAGTATGCTCACGCGGCAAATTGCATGCTCATGTCTCCCTTGCGCCCTTGCGTCGAGACTGCTGCTACAAAACATGAGCCACAAGCATCCAACAGAAGCGGGAAATCCATGGTTGAGGCACAGGGTGGGGAGGCGCATCTACCGGCTCGTGCGCCGTCGGAGAGCGCACTGACAATGACGCAGTTCATGCAGCCGGAGCATGCCAACAGCATGGGCAACGTGCATGGCGGCGTCGTCCTCAAGCTCTGCGACGAGTGTGGCGGCATCATTGCTGCGCGCCATGCGCGCCGTCCGGCCGTCACCGTAACGATTGACAGCGTCAATTTTCACCAGCCGGTGCTGCTGGGGACGTTGCTGCTGGTCAATGGCGCGATCACGTGGGTGGGGCGCACCAGCATCGAGGTGACGCTGCAGGTGGAGGCGGAAGACCTGCTTACGGGGGAGCGGCTGCACACGAACAGCGCCTGGTTCGTCTACGTGGCGCTCGGTGATGACCGCCGGCCCACGCCCGTGCCGCCGCTGCTGCTGGAGACGGAGGCGCAGCGCATCGCCTTTGCGGCCGGTGCAGAACGTCGCCGCAGGCGCCTTGCGCGCGTGAACAAGTAGGTAAGAGCCACAGTCTGGGCAGGCAGACGTTCATGCCTTGTGGGCACAAGCCATGAACGTCTGCCTGCCGGAGTTTCCCTACTGCGCGTAGCTCTCAAGCCAATCCAGCGTGCGCTGCCAGGCATCTTCAGAGGCGGCGGCATCGTACGATTCCGGGCGCGTGTCGTTGAAGAACGCATGTTGCGCGCCCGGATAGATGACTATCTCCACGGGGGTGCCTGCGCTCTGCAGCGCCTCCTCCATGGCGCGTACGTCGGCTTCGGCAATGCCGCTGTCTGCGCTGCCGTACAGGCCGAGAATGGGCACTGTAACTTCGGCCGCTTCCGCTGGCGTCAACGGCGAACCGTAGAAGGGAACTGCGGCGTAGAGGGTATCCAGAGCGCGTGCCGCCATGAGGGCAAGCCGTCCTCCCATACAGAAGCCCACAATGCCCACACCGGCCGTTGAAACGGCGTCCTGCGCCAGCATGAAGTCTGCCGCAGCGCCAATCTCCTGGACGGCGGCGGCCATGTCCAATTCCATGACGAGCTTGCGCGCTTCATTTGGTTCCGTGGTCGTCACGCCGTCGTAGAGGTCGGGCGCAAGGGCCACATAGCCCGCAGCGGCAAAACGGTCGGCAAGGTCTCGAATGTGGTCATTCAGTCCCCACCACTCCTGAATCACCAACACGCCTGGGGCCGGCTCAGTGCCGGCAGGTAACGCCAGATAGCCTGACAGCATCTTCCCGTCAGGACCCGGGTACGAAACCGCACCGGGCGCGAAGTCTTCACCTGCGACGGGGGCGTCCCCAGGTGGCGCAGTCGACCCGCCTGCCACGACAGGCGCAGGGGCCGGCGTGATCGGCGTGCAGCCGGCCACAAGCACACTCGCCATCGAAACGCTGCCGAGGGCAATGGCTGCGCGGCGCGGCAAATTCGCGCCTCGTCATTCCACCAGACTGATACGACTGCACGAGTTGCATGACATATATGCGGTCCATATTTGAAGAGCCTTTCGTGAATACGGGCACGGCGCTACGGGGATTGGCTGCGCACCATAAAAGCGCAACTCGCAGGCGCCGGCAGTAAGGCCGGTTCCATGAAAGGGCGGATGGCAGGAAAGGCGATGGTTACACCGTGTGAGGTTGCGTTCTAAACTCAAATCACATGCAGAGTGGCAGTTTCAACGCAAGGGCGCAAGGGGGGCAAGGGCGCAAGGGAAAAGCAAAACAGGCGAAAGCGATCGGCCTCAAGTTACTATGCTGCATGCAGCCATGGTGCCTGAGGCTGATCGTTTCGCCCTGCCTCGCTTTTCCCTTGCGCCCTTGCCCCCCTTGCGCCCTTGCGTTGAAACTGCCACTCTGCATGTGATTTAAGTTTAAGTAGAGCTTTCTTCAGCGGAATCTGCGGAGAGCAGAAGCCCAATGGCCGAAGCGGCCAGGAGTGCGAGGCCAACCGGCATGAGCCAGAAGCCCCAGCCACGAGCAATGCTCTGGTTGTAAAGCGCTTCGATGGCGGGGAGTATGCGATTGAACTGAAGGATGCAGATGACGAGCGTTGCGGCCGACAGGAAAGGAATGACGACTGCCGGGACCAGGCGCGGCAGGAGTGCAAGCAATGGGCCGGCGAGCAGCGCCACAATGCAGAGAACGATGGCGCCGAATTGCAGGCGGAATTCAGGCGTGAGCAGCAGGCCGGGTGACCACGCCGGCGGCAGCATGTTCAGCGCGGCCGCAGCGGCGAGCGCCAGCAGCAGCGCTCGCACAGCCGTGGGGTATGCCATTTCACGCCGAAAGGCCATGAGGCTAAGCGCAACGCTCACCGTCACCAACGGCAGGTAGAAGCCCTCGCGCCAGATAGTGACTGCGCCGCTTTGCACGGGCACCAGGAACTTGACGTATTCGCCCAAGTCGAGGCCGGTGACGACAAGGCCGGCCGCCGGGTGCGGAACCCACGGTCCGAAATAGGCGGCCAGTGTGAGCAGCGCAGCAAGCGGGAGGCCCCAACGGGCCAGGCGGGGGGCGGTCATGGCTCGAGTATAGCACAAGCGCTGCGGCGCACCGTGAAGGCGCAACCGGATTGCGCAATCCGGTTGCGCAATTTTGCCTACGACACGACGCGGTTATTTGCCTCGAGCCGCGCCACGGTCGGCTGCGTCTCTGCGAAGTAGTAGCGCATGTGAGGTTCGAGCATGAGCAGCAGGATCGCAAGCCCCAACCCGAAAACCAGCGGTTGCATCCAGAAGTACATGCGCAGGGCGGCTACCTGTACGACAATCCATACCATCACGCCCAGCCCCATACCTGCCGCAAAGGTCCATTCCCAGCGAAGCCCGTGCACTGGGTTGAGGCGCTGTGGCCAATGCCAGCCCGGCCGCATGAGCAGCCCGTAGATCGCGCAGAGGCTGCCAAGCCCAATCAGGCCGGCAAGGAAGAGGCCGGGCACGAGCCACGTGCGAAAAGGCGTGCTTGCAATCCATGAGACCGACATGCCGAGGATATCGCCATGGGGCGAGCGAATCATCATCCAACCCACAGGCAGCGCCATGAGTGCGAGAAAGGCGAAGATGGCCACAACCAGCCAGATTGTCCACGGGCGTTTCAAGGTGCTCATTCAGTGTTCCTTTTCGTGGTGTTCATGCGTTCAGTCACTTCAGTCTCCGTCACGCAAAGCAAGTGCGACGTTAGCGAGAGAATATCGCCAAGGCAGTGCGGTGCGAAGCTAACCAAAGTTATGTTTGCACAACTTGGCCGCAAAAGTGGCCTCGGCGGGCGCAACATTATCGCTGCCTGCAACGTCAAAACAAGTGAGCGCACAAAATCCTGGAGGATAATGCGGCGCGGGGCCTGCACGCGCCGCTACGTCGCGGCTGTTGTATTCGTGTAGTAGACGTCGGTGGATGATGAACGGTCGTATTTTTCTTCGTTGGCAGAAGGAGAGGGCTATGCGTAAATGGATGTATGCAGTCATGTTGAGCGCGCTGCTGGTTGGTGCGGTTGCTGCGCCTGCCGCTGCGCAAGACGATGGCGGGGGGGATGGCGGGGGCGGAGACGCCGGCGAGAAGAGCGCCATCTATCTGCCCATTGTCACAGGTTCGGGCGGGGAACTGGTGTCGGAAGAGATCGTGCGCGTCGGTGCGCTTGAGGTAGACGAGGAGCCGACCTTCGACGCCCCACCCAAGGCCACGATTGCGCCCGATGGCCCGCCGATCGGACCGCCCCCACCGCCCGATCCCGAGTTCAAGGACGGGCAAGCTGAAGCGGCTGCTGTCGAAGGCTGGACCACGATTCTGAATGACGGCTTCGAGACCGTGCCGTGGCCCTTTGCCGGCTGGAAGACCTACGATGCCAACGGCACGCTCAATGGCACCTACTATTGGGATGACGACGATTTTCGCCCCTACCGCGGCGGCTGGAGCGCATGGCCCGCCAACAATGCGCTGGACCCTGCCTACAGCAACTACGCACCCATGCAGCGCACATGGATGATCTACGGCCCGTTCAGCCTGGCCGATGCAGCCAAGGCGACGCTGACCTTCCAGTATTGGAGCCAGACGGAACTCAACTACGACTGGCTGGGCTGGTTCGCCTCGCCGAACGGCACATCGTTCTATGGCAACTGGGTGAGCGGCGACAGCGCCGGCTGGCGGCCCGGCGTGATTGACTTCCAGAATGTGCCCGGCTACGGCTCCATGCTGGGCGATGGCAGCGTGTGGATTGGCTTCTACTTCTACAGCGACGGCAGCACGCAGCTCAAGGGGCCCTTCATCGACGACGTCTTCGTCCAGAAGTTCAGCTGCGCGGGGCAGTCGACCGCTTTCTGGTACAACTCGCTCTCCCGCAACAGCTTTACGCAGCGCGCCGTTACGTGCGAGAATTCGCAGTTCTCGCGCAACTGGAGCAGTAGCTCGGAGCCGTGGACCGGCCCCGACAACTGGAGCCTGGAGATGACCGGCAGGCCCTACTTCGCCTCCAGCAAGACCTATACCTTCCAAGCCATCAACGATGACGGCGTGCGCGTCTATGTGGACAATGTGCTGATTATTGACTCGTGGGTGGACCAGGGCGCGCTCGTCACGCACACGGCTACGCGCTATCTGGCGGCGGGCTACCACACTGTGCGCGTGGAATACTACGAGCACACTGGCAATGCCCAACTGACGGTGCGCTGGTTCTAAACCTGGTGCAGGCTTGATAGAGGCAGTGACGAGATAGGGTACAGGCATCGGGGATTGGGGAACGCGCGGCGTTCCCCGATCCCCGATGCCGTATCCAAACCCGTTTTCTTTCAGCGTAACGCCGCCTTCACAGGTGGCTTCACCTTCAGCCTGTGTTGTGCCGACAAGATACGAAGGTGAACGATGTGTATGCCATGACGGTGGCACTTGAGTGCTCTGCGGTGCGCAAAAGTGCTATTTCGCTTCGGGTGCGCATAGCCGAAAAGCTGCGCGCTCGCTGCGGCCTCTTCAAAGCGCCGCTTTGAGGCGCAGCCGATGTGCTGCCGACAATTTCCCTACGCGAACAATGCATACGCTTTGCTTGCACCAAAGCGCTTTGCGCCGCGCGCGGGCGTGCTACAATGGCGCGAAGCGTACTCTATTTGATCCTACCCCTCCGGAGCCAACTTATGACAACGCCGCAACCCTTGGATCCTGTTGCCCAGTCTCTCGCGCGCCTTTGCAAGCGCCCGGATGATGCACGCGCGCTGGCGGCAGCCTCGGGCGTAAATCTCCAGGATGTTGACCTTACAGGCGCGCCGCTCGCCGTTTGGAGCCGTATCCTGAAGCGCGCCGACAGTGATGGTAAAGTGATGGATCTGCTCGCGACTGCCCTCAACGGGCGCAACCCGGTCGCGCAAATGAAACAAGGTTCGCCCGAAGATCAGGCGCGCCTGCACCAGGCCTTTGTCGATATTGCCCAGCAAGCGCTGCCCACGGTCAGCACTGCGCGCGAGCAGGCGCAACTGCTTGTGCGCATTGGCGAATCGCTGACCGCACTCAACGACGCTGACCGCGGGCTCGATGCCTATCAGAAGGCGCTCGAAATCTACGTGAAGACGGGCAACCGCATGGGCGAGGCCGCCGTGACGGATGTCATCGGCCGCGCCTATGTGGCCAAGGGCGACGGCACACGCGCTCTTGAGTCCTATGACCATGCGCTGGATTTGCGGCGCAGCATGGGTGACCGCAAGGGCGAAGCCGGCATTCTGGCGTTGGTGGCCAAGCTGCAGCGCGCCGAGGGCAATCACCGTGGCGCGCTTGACGCCTACTTCCATGCGCTTGAACTGAGCAAGGCTGTGGGCGACAAAACCGCCGAGGCCAACACGCTGACGCAGATTGCCAATGAGTTTCTGGCGGTGGGTGAAAAGCCGCGCGCGCTCGGTGCACTCTCGCAGACGCTGGCCGTGCGCCGCGCCGTAGGCGATCGCGCCGGTGAGGCTGCCACGCTTGCGACCATGGGCAACATCTACCAGAGCATGGCTGATGGCGCGCACGCCGTTGACCACTACACCCAGGCGCTGGAAATCCGCCGCTCGCTCGGTGATCGCACGGGTGAGATGACGCTGCTGCAGCGCATTGCCTATATCACACAGGGCAAGGGCGAACATGATCAGGCCATCGAGATCTATGGCCAGGTAGTGCAGTTGGCGCGCGCGCTCAACGACAAGGCGACGGAAGCGGCCGCGTTGACGGCAATCGGCGGCATCTACAGTGGCCGCGGTGAACGGCCGCAGGCGGTGGAGGTCTTTGCGCAGGTGCTTGAGGCACGCCGCGCCATGGGTGACAAGGCCGGCGAAGCCGTCACCCTTTACAACCTGGGCGTTCTGTACGTGGGTGCAGGCGAAAAGCAGCATGCGACCAATGCATTTGAAGCCGCGCTGCCGCTGGCCCGCGAGGTGGATGACAAGTCGACCGAAGCCACTGTGCTCGGCTCGCTGGGCATGTTGAGCATGCGCACGGGCGACAGCCGCAAGGCGCTTGAGTATTTCGACGCGGCGCTGCCCCTCTTCAAGGCACGTGGCGACCGCTCGGGTGAGGCGCTCACGCACAATCATCTTGCGCACGTGCACCGGCAGATTGGCGACTATCGCCAGGCAATTGACGAGTGCAAGCACGCGCTGCGCATGCGCAAGACCGACGGCAATGTGGCCGGTGAGGCCGCCACACTCGTCACGCTGGGCAGCATCTACAAGGCCAAGGGCGAACTCAACCGCGGCATTCAGAGCCTTGAGGAGTCGCTGCCGCTGCTGCAGGAGACAGGCAACACCTCCATGGAGGCGACCGTGCGCGGCAACCTGGCGCAGATGTATCTGACGACAGCCGACCTGAATCTGGCGCGCGAAAACATCGCCGAAGCCGTGCGGCTGGCGCGCCGCACCGAGAATCCGAATCTCGCGCGCTACGAGGAGTTCGAGAACGATCTCATCCGCCGAACGCCCGCCGTGGGCTAGCCTGCGCGTGAAGATGCTTATACGCCCGGCCTATGTGGGCCGGGCGTTTTGCTTGTCACTCGCGATCGCCGGGAACAATGGGCTGGGACAAGGGGCTGGAACAATCGCGATTGCTTGTCCGTCAGGAGTTTTGTGCGTCAACCTGAACGAATGGACTGCGACGGCGGTTTTTGCAGCGCAGAGCATGAACAGAAAAAGGAGAACTCCCCATGCAGTTGAAGAGTCGCTTTACCTTCATGGCGCTTGTCGCCGTAATCGCCCTGCTGGCACTGTCGGCTTGCGTGCCGATCCAGCCGGAAAGCCAGGCCGAGAGCATGGCAGGTGGTGCAGCAGCAGACATCACGGGTAGCCTGATGATCGATGCGGGTGAGAGTGTGCCTGCAGGCACAGACGTGGTTATCGACGTGCTGGACCTTACCGACTGGACGCCGATTGCGACGGATGTCATGGTCGAAATTGACGGTGTCTTCCCGCTCGAATTCTCGATCCCTGCGCCCGTAATGAACGAGGATGGCGCCTATGGGCTGATGGCACGCGTCATGCAGGACGGCACGCCCATCTTCGTGACAATGGAACCGACCCCGCTTTCGCAGGGCGGCGCGAACGAGGGAATCGAACTGATGCTGACCAACAACGCCGATATGCTGGCCACGAATGAGGGTGCTGGTAAAGCCGCTGTCACGGGCACAGTCACCTATTTGCAGCGCATTGCGCTGCCCGAGGGGGCTGTGATTCGGGTGACGCTGCAAGATGTTTCGCTCCAGGATGTAGCGGCGACGCTCATCTCCGAGCAGGTTATCGTGACGACTGGCGAGCAGGTGCCGATTGCCTTCACACTTCCCTACGACCCGGCCCAGATCGATGATCGCTTCACCTACAGTGTGAGCGCACGCATTGAGATTGACGGCAAGCTCTCCTGGATCAGCAACACGATGACCCCGGTGATCAGCCGCGGTGCGCCCACCAGCGACGTTGAAGTCATGCTTGTGCAGGTGCCTTAGTCACTTTGCGGCAGCAGCTGCGTTTGTAAGCGGGAGGCCATGTGGCCTCCCGCTTTTTTTGTCTGCCAAATCAGCCGGATTGCATGGCAAGTAGTGGGTAACCGGCCGCATCAAAGTGAGCGCTGCTGCGTCTACTATGGTAGAACGGTACACACCAGTCACTAATCACGCGCCGTCGGCGCGTTGCTGATCTCCCCGAAAGCGGCTGAAAGGAGCCTTCCATGTTCGAGATTCGCCCAAAGCTTGCGTGGGTGCGCATTGCAACCGTGCTTGTGGCACTGTTGCTGGCCGCCTGCGCGCCCGTCAACGCAAACCAGAGTCTTGCGGGCACCTCGCGCTATGACGGCACCCTGGGCGGCGCGATCAACATCCGCACACAGGATCAGCTTCCGATCGGGCGCACGCGTCGTTGCACAACTGGTCGAGCGGGACGCACCCACCTTGCCAATCGCCGAGCAGACGCTTGTCACGCGGGGCGGGCAGCCACCCTATCCCTATCTCCTGGCGTATGATGCACAGGGTATTGACCCTGACAAGCACTACGGTGTCATTGCGACAATCCGCGATGGCGACAATGTCCTCTACTCTTCCTCTCAATTGGAGCCGGTGCTGACCTTCGGCGCGCCGGCAGACCGTGTGGACGTTACGCTGCAGAAGGGGCAGGTGCTGACGACGCCGCAGACGCCGGGCGTGCTGCGCGGCGGCGTTGTCTACGCAGGCAGCGAAACATTGCCTGAAGGCTCCGAGGTTGTGGTCGAGCTCATCAATCGCTCGCGTTCTCCCCTGCAGGTGGTGGCAACCCAGCGCATTCCGGCCGGGGGCGCACGCCAGCCGATTGCCTTCAGCCTTGACTACGACCCTGCGCTGCTCAATGACGGCAACGTTTATGGGCTGGCTGCGCGCGTCACCGTAAACGGCCTTGTGCGCTACCTCATGGTGAACCCCGTGAATGTGCTCAGCGCAGGCGCGCCGGCAGACAATCTGGAACTGGCGCTGCGCCTTGCCAACGAGCGCACGGGTGCAGTGGCGGCCGCTGCGCGCGGCGCAGTGGTGAGCGGCGTGGTCGACCTGGGTACCGTAGAGCCGGTGGCAGCCGGCACAACGATTCTCATTGAGATTGTGGACACTGCGCAGCCGGACGAGCCATTTGCTCGCCTGATGATTGACGCGGGCGGGCTCGAAAACCCTGTCCCCTTTGCCGTGCCGCTGGTCAATGAAGTGCAGGCAGACGCTGACTACACCATTCAGGCGACGGTTCTGGTCAACGGCGAAATTCCTTACAAGCAGCGGCCGCCGCAACCGGTGCTGCGCGATAGCCTGACGGAGACCAGCGTCTACGTCGACGCCTCAAAGCCGCCGCCGCCGCCGCTCACGGGCAGTATCACCGGCACGGTGACCTTCAGCGAGGACATTGCTCTGCCGATTGATGCGTACGGCGTCATCGAGCTCTACTATGAGCAGGATGGTGTGCCCGTGATGACGGCGCAGCAACTCTTCTTCCCCGAGGCAGGTGCGCCGCCGTTTGACGTGGTGCTCTACTATCCGATTGATGTCATCGACCGCACGCAGCCCTACACCTTGACAGCCCGCATTCTCGTCGAGGCCATGAACTGGTTTACCGGCGTGGGCGTGCCCGTCCTCTACGGCGACGAGCCGATTATGAGCGGTGCGAACATTGAACTGACGGCCACCGAGGAACTGCTGCAGCAGCTTGCGGATGAAGCCGCCGCTGCGACGGAGGTTGCGGCGACTGCCACGGCAGAGGCGGAGCCGATCGAAGAGCCCACGGCAACGGCGACGCCGGAGGCCGAGCCATCGGAAGCGGCGGTTGAGCCCCCGGTTGTGGAAACGCCGCAGGGCGTGGAGGCGACGCCGCTGGAAGAGGGCGAGTATCTGCTTGTGCTGGGCACGCTGCAGCTGCCCACAGATGACGACTTGCCCGCCGGCGCCGTTGCCCTCGTCCAGGTGCTGGATGTCTCCACGTCTCCCTTTACGCTTGTGGCCGAGCAGTCGGTTGACGCGGGCGAAGGGCCGCCGCCCATTCCTTTTGATGTGGCGGTTCTGGTGGACGCCGCAACGGATTTGGGTGTCTATGCGCTGGATGCGCGCATTGTGGTTGGCAGTGACGTGATCTGGCAGGCAGCCGGTCTGACGCCTCTGCTCGGTTCGGACGGGCCGCGCACTGACCTCGAGATCGAGCTCGAGGCGGCTGAAGCGGGCACATTCCAGCCCAGCTTCGCCACGCCCGGCCCGCGCCCTACGGCTGCACCAACGGCTGTACCAGTCGATACCCCGACAGCCACGCCTGACGCGAACTGACCGACGAGCTGACGCGACTGAAGGGTCCGACGCGGTGACAGGGGTGGTGCGCTCTGCCAACGCAGCGCTCTTGCCGGCAGGCGCGACTGTCACAGCGCAGTTGCGCAAGGGATCGGGTGCGGGCGCGGAGGTGGTGGCGGAAGTGAGCGAAGTGGTGGCTTCCACCGGCGGGCCGGTGAGCTTCTCACTGCCCTATGACAGTGCATCGATTGATGAGGAGGCGTTTTACAGTGTGGCTGTGCGCGTCACCGAGAACGGCTCACCTCTGTGGCTGACGGGGCGTGGATTCCCGGTTATTTCGCGTGGCGGCCCCACGACTGTCGAGGTGGATGTCCGCTGATGATGGCCGGCTCGCAAGTGCGCAGAAGCGCCGCGCCGTGAAGGTGGCAACGCTGGTCTACGTACGCAGCGGCGGCCGCACGCTCATGCTGCACCGCGTGAAGAAGGCGCAGGACATGCACGCGGGCAAGTGGAATGGCCTTGGCGGCAAGCTCGAAGCGGGTGAATCACCCGAAATGTGCGCCGTGCGTGAAGTGCGCGAGGAGAGTGGGCTGGTCGTCAAGGCCCTGGAATGGCGCGGCCTGCTCACCTTCCCATCCTTTGCGCAGGATGAAGACTGGCTTGCCTTCGTCTATGTTGCGCGTATATTCAGCGGTGAACTGATCGATTCTCCTGAAGGCAACCTGGCGTGGATTCCTGACGCACAGCTGCTGGAACTGCCGTTGTGGCCCGGCGACCGCATCTTTCTGCCGTGGCTCGAACAGGAGGCCTTCTTTTCGGGGCGCTTCGTCTACAAGGATGGCGCGCTTGAAGGGTGGGAGTCCACCTTCTACGGGCCCCATGGCGAAGTGATACGGCAAGAGGCAAGCGTTCGTGCAGCTGCCGCCGCACCGGCGCAACCAGATGCCTTCGTCTACCGCTACTCGGCGGACGAGGACGGTTACTGCTGGCTCTGCGGTGGCGGCGTAACAAAACGCCACTGCAAAATCACTTGCGTGGAGTGCGGCTTCATGCGCGATTGTTCGGACCCATAGGCTGAATGCAAAGAGGGGGGCGGCTGTCAATTGACAGCCGCCCCCCTCTTGTTTTGCCGAAGCGTGACTCTTGCTTTACGGCCCGGTTTGGCGCCCCGCATTGTCCGGCGCTACCAGCTTGCCGGTCACCGGGTCAAAGGGATATCCCGAAGACGGATCGAGAGGGAAGCCCGTGGCGGCGTCAAAGAGCGCGCCTGTGACAGGATCCACGATGGGGCCGGTGAGGGGCAGGGGCTCTGCGTTTGGGTCTGCCAGGGTGCCGGCGGCTGCAGCGGCGGCTGCGCCCAGCGCGCCCTGGGGAGCGGCCGGCGGCGCCTTGTAGCTTTGCGGCGCTGGCTGGCTTTCGGGCACGCTGTCTGTCTGCGGCAGGGGCGTCGGTTCGACTGCGGGAATGGGAATGCCGCCGTCACAGGCAGAGCCATCCGAGCGGTAGGCGTCGGCCATGGCCGGCTCATCCCACACGTTGGCAACCAGATCGCGCACGTGTGCCTGGTTGGCAATGATGAGCACCTGCGCGCCGCCCGCCGTTGTGTAGTTCTGCAGATCCTTCAGGGTGAGGCCACCGGCGCGCACATTTTCGGGCTTGAGGCTGACGCCAAACTGCGCCAGACCGATGATGTCGAAGAGGCTCAGGTCTGTGGAGATGGTGTCGCGGAAGGCCGAGTAGAGTTGGGGCAGGCGCATGATTGCATTCGTGCTCAGAATCTGCTCGCGCAGTGCCCAGATGATTGCGCGCTGGCGTGACGAGCGGCCAATGTCTGTCTCGCGCAGGCGCAGGCGGGCAAACCAGTAGGCATCCTGCCCATCCAGATGGTTGAGGCCCGCGGGCAGCGTGAAGTTCGTCCACCGGTTCGTGTTGAGGTTGAGAATCGGCTCGGAGAAGGGGCAGTCGAGGTAGATGTCGACGCCACCCATGGCATCCACAAACTGGACGAAGCCGTCCATCTGAATGCGCACCCAGTGCTGCGTGCTGATGCCCAGCTGATCCTCGAGGATGGAGGAGACGAGCGCGGGGCCGCCGCCTTCGGGCGTGCGCCGCTCGCCCATGTAGTCGGCCTGGTTGATGCGGCCGTAGCCGTAGCCTGGAATCTGCACGTAGAGGTCGCGCGGCACGCTGAAGACGGCGGCGCGCTCCTTGGTGCGGTCGATGCCGATGACCATGATTGAATCCGTGCGCCAGGAACCTCCCTCAGCGCGCCGATCGGTGCCAAGCACCAGATAGTTTTCAGAGGTCGTCCAGTCGAAGGGGTCACCGCCACCCGTTGAGACGAGCGCGCGCGGGGCGTTGGGGTCCGCTTCGGCGGGGGGCGCCAGTGCGGCTGCGGCAGCCTCGGCGGCTGCACGCTGCTGGGCGCGAATAATGTCTTTCGCCGTCACCATTTGCCCCGTGCGCGCAGGCGCAACGGGTGGCATGGGTGCGGCGCTGACCTCGGCCAGCGGGAAGGCGTCGGTGACGGCGGCGCTCGAAGCGGGGTAGGAGATTGCGATGGCACGACCGCTGGCCGCAGCAAGCGCAGCCGTGGCCGTGTTGGCGGAGATTGTGGCCGCCGGCGCTTCAAGCGGTGTGAAGATGCGACGTTGGGCAACGTCCTCGGCAGGGGGAGCGCTGCAGGCGATGAGCAGGGCGGTCAGCAGCACGAGCGTGAGCGCACGTGCCGGCCAGCTGGTTAGGCGCGACATGATTTTGACCATGGGGAGGCTGCGATGGTGGCGGCGATGATGGCGGCGATAGTTGCGTTGGCGTAGACGGTTCTGGCGAATGGCGCGCCCGATGGCGCGCCTTCTGCTACGGGCACTTCACAAGTGTGTTCGTGTCTATAAATGGTTCGCGGTCGAAGACATTCTGCACTTCGCTGCGAATGGCCTCCCAGTCGGCCTTGAAGATCCACATGTTGCCGGCGTAACCCTGCTGCACCAACGGGTAGCCAATGACTTCGCCGGTAATTTGCTCACGCTCAAGCGCAATCGCGGAGCGCACCACCTTGAGGGCCGAGACAACGCCCATGTCTGTCTGCACCGAATCACTCACGGCATTGTAGAGCGCAGGGAGCTTTGTGAGAATATTCTCGTTGAGCACCTGGTTGCGGATGGCCCAGATGAAGCGCTGCTGGCGACGCGCCCGATCGAGGTCGCCGCCGAGTTTGCGGCTGCGCACATAGACGAGCGCCTCGTCGCCACCTAGCCGCTGCACGCCGGGCTTGACATTCAGAACAACGTCTTCAATCGAGAAGTAATCGTAGTAGGCGCAATCAATGTCCACCTCAACGCCGCCAAGCGCATCCACAAGTTTGACGAAGCCGGCGAAGTCGAAGCGCACCCAGTGGTCAATGTGGATGCCCATCTTCTCTTCGATAATCGAGGCGAAGAGGGCAGGGCCGCCGCCACCTGGCTCGTCCTTCTCGCCCAGATAGTCGATCACGTTGATCTTGTTGGGCTGATGGCCGGGAATGACGTCAATGTAGATGTCGCGCGGAATCGAAATGACGCCTGCGCGCCCGTTGGTCTCATCCAGCGCGACGATCATCATCACGTCTGTGCGCCAGTTGGGGGTGTCGGGGCGGCGATCGCTGCCAAGCACGAGGATGTTCGTGGTATGGTCGAGCGGTCGACCGTCGTCCACCGCCGCGGCAATGGCCATGGGGGCCTTGGCAGAGAGCTGGGTGTTGGCAGTTAAGGCCAGTTTCTCGGGCTCGACGGTGGTTTCGGCCATCTGCAGAAGCGTGGACGCAGCGTCATTTGCAGTAGGGAGCGCGTCGGGCGTGTCGACGCCGCCCGCCGCGCCCTGCTGCTTGTTGCCGCAGGCCAAAAGCAGTTGCGATAGGATGAGCAGGATTGAGACGAGGGTGAGGATACGCAACCGGCCGAGGCGGCGCGACCGCGCGTGGGCAGTAGCTGAGAGCGATGTGGTCACGATGCACTACCTCCAAGTGGAACCAAAGCGCAGTGGCTGCGATGACGTCGAGAGAGTATCGGCTTCGGTGCTGGCACCAATATACCTGATTTGGGGCCGTGCAACAAGTTGCAAGCAAATGATCCATGTCCTCGAAAGCCGCTGTGCGCACAGTCAAGAGGCACCCCTGCAGCCACCGCTACGAGTCGCCCCTTGGGCGCTCTAATGCGCTGGCCGCCTGCAAACGCGTCTGCGATTTCTGCGTGTAGTGCAGCTGCTTGCGCGTAGTAAAACGTAGGCGCGTGAACGAATTCGTTGAGACCACGTACGCCTGTTTGCGTATAGCGAAGCGCCTGGTGGGCGAGTTCGACCTTGTCGGCGTCGCGCACGAGGCGTGCCTCAGGGCTGCTTCCCGCCGCATATTCCTCCCACAGCGCAATCCATGCTGCGCCGTCGGGCACATCCGCCATGATCTGTGCCATGGCCGTGCGCTCGGCGCCATGTTTGGCGTTGGCGCTTAGCAGCGCGGTGGCACGGTGCGGCAGGTCGGTAAGAAGGCTCTCAGCAAGGTCATGGACGAGCGCAATACGCAGGACGCGCCCAATCTCCAGCGGCGCGCTCAACTGCGTGCTGTCGAGCGCTGCGTTCACGGCCTCGGCCAGCGAGAGGGCAACCAATGCGGTCGCGAAGGCGTGGTCGGCCACGCTCTCTACCGGCGCAATGCCTGCCAGTAACCAGCCCATGCGTGGCAGCCGCTTGAGGTCGTTGATATGGTTGAGAAGCGGCAGAAGTGTCATGCGGATTCGCCGACTAAAGAGAATGACAGGACGACGTGTGGGTCGCCCTGCCATTTCGACTGTACATGCGTGCGCCGAGCAGGCCTGGGCTAACCGTAGACCTGATAGGTGGGCTTGGGGGCAGGCGCATAGTTGATGCCGCCGGTGCTCGTGCCCATGTAGATGCTGCCGGCTGTCGGCGTGCCGAGCCCGACGGCGGGCGCTTCCGCAACGGGCTTCTCGAGCGGCTGCAGCTCGGCTTCGGTCAGCGCCGTTGCTGTCTTGCGCTTCGGCCATGCGAGCTTGAGATTGAAGTGCATGCGCTTGCGCTTGCTGGCAGCAGTCACATCGGCGGCGGCCACAGGGGCGGGCGCCGCACCCTTGGTTGTGAGCGGCACGACCACAAACGCCTTGGGAATTGGCGCAGCCTGGGGCGCGGGCTGGACGGCGGCTGCTACAGGCGCAGCAACAGGTGCTGCCATGGGCTGAGGGGTGGGTGCAATGGCCGCGACCGGGGCAGGCACAGGTGTGCCGACTGTTGCGACTTCAAGCGGCTGGAGCTGGCCGTCGGTCAGCGCGCCGCCTGCCTTGGCTTTGCGGCGGCGCAAGCTGCGCTTCGCCTTTGGCGCGGCAACAGGCGCCGATGCGCGTGCTGGTCGATCCTGCATCAGTTCGCGCCGCTGGTAGAAGATGCCCGCAACGAGCAGCACCAGGTAGAACCAGGGGCCCGAGGCAGTGGGAAGCCCATTCAGCTGGCTCATGCCTGCGATGGTGATGAGGCCACCGGCGAGTGCGGTCAGCACCAGCAGCGCCCAGTCCAGCGCGAAGTAGAGCAGCACGCCGCCCATGAGGCCGCCAAGCGCGGCGATTGCCCACTGCGACCAGCCAGCCATTTCGTAGTGGCCGCCGAGCCACCAGGCCAGAATGCCCGTGGCCACAGCGCCAACGACAATGGTGCCGGCTCGCTGCACAATCAGCGCCACGCCGGCGAAGGTGAGCGCGACAGCAAGCCGGACAAACTCGTTGAACGGTTCGACCGCGGCAGGCAGCATGGGCACAACAAAATCACTGATATAGAGGCCGAGCAGGAAGCCAACGGCCGCGACAAACACCCAGAAGAATTTGCGGCCAAAGAAGAGAGAGATGATGCCGCTGACGAGGACGAAGATGGGTGTCAGCAGCATGAGGATGGTGGAAATTGAACCAAATACACCTGCAACAAAATCCCAGATGGCAGTCATGGTGGCGTTGTCCTTGCGATGAAGAGTGTGATGGAATCCGGAGCGACGATGGGACAGCCAACGTGTTCAGTTGTGAAAACATTGTAGCGGAACAAGGTTCGCGGCGCAAGTATGAAAATCGGGTGGCCCAGGTATCGGGTATGGGTTGGTCAGGTGGCGGGGGGTCGGGTTCGGCGTGCCGCTTTTCCCGACACTCGACAACCCGACCACCCGATGCCCGAAGGCCTATCCAAAACGCAGCAGCGCCGGCTGGTCGGGCTCGCGGGTGACGCCGATTTCGTAGGCGCCGGTGCCGCGTGGGCTAAAGTGGCGCACGCGCACGGTATAGCGCCCGGGCGTCAGCGCTATCAGAATGCGCGAACTGAGGCCGCGGCCGCCGTCGTCATCCTTGGCAACCATGCGTGTGTCATTGTCCGGCCCAAAGAGACTGAGCACTGTGTCAATGCGGCCGTAGGTTTCAATGCGATAGGTGCCGGAGCGATCGACATTAAACTGGAAGCTGTCGATGGATCCCATCTCGCCGATCGACGCGTTGACGCGGCGGCCGTCCGTGGGCAAGATGGGCATGGGCGTGGTCTTGAAGGGATAGAGGATGCCCGCATACTTCTTGTCGATATCTGAAGGGATTTTGTTCCAGCCCACTTCGTACGCAGGGTCGGTAAGGAACTGCGCCGGGATGGGATAGAGCATGATGGACGCGGCGTCGAAGTCGCTGAACTTCGTCAGGTCGGCGCTGTAGCGGGTAAAGACGTTGATGTCCACCTGCTCGTGCGTCCAGTAGTTGGGCGCGCCCTGATAGTAGTCGTAGACTGCCTTTTTGTTCCAGGGAATTGCCGCGCTGGGATTTTGATGTTCGTGGATCATGGCCAAAGTGTGGCCGAACTCATGCACCACCACGCGCGCGTACTCGTCCTGTGGCGTGTCGCGATCGAGCCAGCCAAAATTGACAGTCGGCTCATTGGGGGGAACGGCCAGGCAGTCGGTGCCTACAAAGGACCACGAGCCGCGATATTTGAAGGAGATGCGAATCTCGGCATTGGGGTCACTGCCGAACTCGAACTTGATGTTGGCGAATTGTTCCCACGTCCTGGCAAGGGGGATGCAGCGCTCAGCAATGCGTGGGTCGCCATCGAGAAAGCGCACGCGCAGCACGCGCCCGGGCTTCCAGAGCTTGCCTGTGAGCGCGGCAATTTGCAACTCGCTGACAAGGACGCCGGGCATCAGTTCCCGAGCCGAGAGTTCAACGGGTGCGTTTTGGGGGTTTTCGCGAACAGAGAGTTGGGCCGCAACGAGTGTTGCGTCAGGTGGCAATTCACGGTCAATGCACGCGCGTGGGGGGCGTCATAGGTCGTTTCCTTGTCGGCGGCGATGAGTTGCAATGGTCAACGACGTGCGCTGGGGCGCAGCGAGGGGCTGCGTTGGCTCCCATTATAGAACGTAGAGAAAGATGTGTGCAAACAGGGCTGGTGGGCTGGGATTGCTGTTTGCGCGGGTTGCCACCCGCGGATATGCTGTGCCAAACAAGGCATAACGGCTATGAAGCAAATTCGATTGAGCAGACGGACAGGTGGCTTTGCGACGGCGGCGCTGCTGGTGGCGACGTGGATGGGCGCGCTTGTTGCGGGCTTCTGGCCGGCCGCTGCGCAAACACCGCCCATTGCCGCGTGGTTTACCGACAACGTGGCAGCCACCGTAATCACAACTACGGTGACGCCGCTGGAGCAGGCGCTGCTGGATCGCCTGGCGAGCGCAACGACCTCAATTGACGTGGCCATCTATGATTTCAACCGTGACTCAGTGCGCGATGCGCTGCTGGCTGCGCACGCGCGCGGTGTGGCAGTGCGCGTGGTAGGCGACAACAAGGCGCGCGGCGCGCTCGGCTCACGCCCCAACTTCGATGCGCTCGAAGCGGCCGGCATCCCGGTTGTCGTCGACGGAACGGTGCCGACAGCGACGGTGGCGCTGGCCGAAATCGAGGATGGATTCGATGCGCTTGCGCCTGCCGAGGTGCAGACAAGCCTCATCATGCACAACAAATACTTCATTGTGGACGGGCGCTGGGTCTGGAGCGGCTCGGTGAACATGAGCGATTCGGATATCACACTCAACCACAACAACGCACTGGATATCGACAGCCCGGCGCTGGCCGCGCGCTATCAGGCCGACTTTGACCAGATGTTTGCCGGCAGCTTCGGCACGGCAAAGCTGGCGAGTATTACGGACTCCGTAGCCTTGACCGGTGCCATCGCACATGTCTACTTCGCGCCCCAGGACGACCCGATTGTGCAGGTCATTGACGCTGTGAATCGTGCCGAGCGCTCAATTGACTTCGCGATATTTACATTCACGGACGACGCACTGGCCGATGCGTTGATTGCTGCGCAGGCACGCGGCGTGCGTGTGCGCGGGTTGTGGGACAGCCTGGCGGCGGGCAACGCCTATGCGGATGATGAGCGCATCTGTGCGGCCGGCGCGGCCATCAAGATCGAGAACACACGCGGGTTGATGCACAACAAGCTGCTGGTGATTGACGCTGACGCGCCCGCGGCCGTGATCGTCACCGGCTCGCTCAACTGGACGGCGGGAGGCAACGACGGCAACAACGAGAACACGTTGGTCATCGCAAGCGCATCACTTGCGGGACAATATGCCCAGCAATACCAGGCCCTTTGGGATGCGATTGATGTCGCGCCCTGCAATCCCGAAGGCGCGCTCAGCTGGGCGCTGCGCCTGCCGATTGTCTTCAATGATGCCGAAGCACCCACGCCTACGCCGCTCCCCGATGCGACGGCCACGCCAACGCCCGAGCCAACCGCCAGCATTACACCCACCGTCACGCCCACGACTACGCCTTCGGGTACAATCGAGGGTGCCATCCACATGAGCCGCATTCTCTACGACCCGCCGGGCGACGATGTGGAGGGGGAGTTTGTTGAGGTGGTGAATGATGGCGGCCAAGCTGCAGACCTTTCAGGATGGACGCTGAGCGATGATGCCAATACGCCCAACGTGTACACCTTCGGCGGCTTTGCGCTGGGGCCAGGCAGCGCCGTCAAGGTGTGGGTGAAGGCGGGCATCGACGGCCCGGGCGACCTCTATTGGGGGCGCAACGGTGCTGTGTGGAATAACGGGGGCGACGTGGCACGCCTGCGCAACAGCGAGGGCGTGCTGATTGCCGAGTGCCCCTATGCGCCTGATAGTGGTGAGGCGCTCTGCCCGTGAAGCGAGGAGAAGTGAGCGATGGCGCAGCTTAAGCGTGCAGCCGGCGGTGAGACCTTTGGCTTTGGCAGCGCGCCTGCAGAAGAGCCCGGGCGCGTCATGTCGTATCTGGCGGCCATTAGCGAGGCGCTGCGCGAGGAGATGGCGCGCGACGAGAACGTCATCCTCATGGGCGAGGATATTGGCGGCTCCTTTGGCGGCGCGTTCAAAGTGACCAAGGGCTTTGAGGAGGAGTTTGGCAGCGCGCGGGTAAAGAACATGCCACTTGCCGAACTTGGCTTCGTCTCCGCAGCCACGGGCATGGCGCTCATGGGCCTCCGACCGGTGATCGAGATGCAGTTCGCCGATTTCATCTCCACTGCATTCGACAGCATTGTGCAATTTGCGGCCACCACGCACTATCGCTGGCGGGGTGCGGTGCCATGGGTGATTCGTGCGCCGTCGGATGGCGGCCTGCGCTCTGGCCCCTTCCACAGCCAGAACCCCGAAGCGTGGTTCGTGCATACGCCCGGCCTCAAGGTGGTTGCCCCCGCGACGCCTGCGGACGCCAAGGGACTGCTCCTTTCGGCCATGCGCGACAACAATCCGGTCATCTATTTCGAGAGCAAGCCGCTCTACCGCTCGCTCAAGGGCTACGTGCCTGCCGGCGATGCGCCCGTGGCGATTGGCGTGGCGCGCGATGGCACGCGCCGGTCGGGATGTCAGCGTCATCAGCTATGGCGCGATGGTGCACCAAGCGCTGGCGGCGGCCGAAGCCCTGGCGCAGGAAGGCATTGACGTTGAGGTGCTCGACCTGCGCACCCTCAAGCCGCTGGATGTTGACGCGCTGCTGGCGACCGCCCGCAAGACCGGCAAAGTGCTCGTCGTGCACGCGGCCAACCGCCTTGCGGGCGTAGGCGCCGAGGTTGCGGCGCTCATTGGCGAGCAGGCCTTTGAGTGGCTTGACGCACCCGTGCGCCGGCTGGGCGGGCTGGATACGCCCGTGCCCTTTAGCCCGCCCCTCGAGGATGCCTATCGCCCCAATGCCGACATGATTGCAGAGGCTGTGCGCGAGTTGGCGCGCTTCTGAAACGCATTTCGCAGCGGCGCAAAGCAACACAAGTTGCAAACCGATACCCGAATGAAGTCCACGCTTAATGGACGCGGATGAGCGCCGATTTTAGATATTCGTACAGCGCAAGCGTCGCCATCATCCGTGTCACTCTGCGTTCTCCTGCGTACAGAGGTGGAAATTTCATTTCGGCGCCGCTCTGGCAGGATTCGATTCCTGCATTTCTTTGCGTTCCCTTTGCAACTTGGCGTCAAGGCTCTTCGTTTGCTGCGCGCCGCTCGAGAGGGCGTGCGTTTGGAGCGGCCGCCTGCCTATGCTAAAATCGCCGGTGGAGAGGTCGCATAGTCCGGCCGAGTGCGCTCGTCTCGAAAACGAGTAGGGCTTATCACCCTCGAGGGTTCAAATCCCTCCCTCTCCGCTCAAGCAAAAGCAGCGAGGCTTCCCCACGTGGGGAAGCCTCGCTGCTTTTTGTGACTTGACGCCGCACCCTATTGTGAGTAGACTCAGCACAGCGCCACAGTCCGGCAGCGCCAGCCGCCGACATTGTGGTCATCGACGCCAACATCGCAGCCGCCGCAGGAGTGCAAGGAGGGCCCGCCCGGGTTCGCCGTGCGCTGCTGCAAGAAGGGAGTGTGGGACGTGAGCCCTCTCAAGTTCCTGTTCGCGGGGAGCGCAGCCGCGCATTCCAGCGACGGGTCTCCTGTCGTTGCCCCAAGCCAGCCCGCAGGTTCCACGGCAGCACCGGTTCGGCCCAATCCGCTGCATGCACGGCACTCGGTGAATGCGCAGCGCGTGGCGCAAACGCACGTGCGCCACGACGCGCCGCCTGCCTGCCCCTACTGCCGCGCACCTGTGACCAGCATCCCCAAGTACAAAGCCATCTGCGACCGCTGTGGCAAAACCTACTATGCGCGCGCCCGCCCCGGCGAGAGCCACCCGGCGCTCGTGACGGCGCGCCAAGTGGCCGCGCTCGATGAGAATCGTGCTACGCAGCCGCGCTGGATGCGTCTGCCGACCCCTGCCGAAGCGCAGGAAGAGAACAGATACAATTGGTTCTGGGCGCATTCCAGTGGCGAGGGGCAGTGGCGCAAGCTCAACCGCATGGTGGCGCAATATGCGCTGGACGGCAACTGGCTGCTCTTCCGCAACGCCCGCTTCGAGATGGCCGAAATCCGGCGCAAGCAGGCGCGCCTGCGCGAGGCACTGGAAATCTATCTCGAGGTCTGGTATTTCGACTTGAACGGCCCGCGCGACGCCTGGGGTGTCTCCGGCACACGCCGCATCTACGAGAGTGCGGCCTTCAGCCCGGCGCAAGGGCTGTCGACACCGGTTGTGGCCCGCTGGGTCAACCGCCTGGGCGTGCGTCTGGAGATGGACAGGCAGCAGCTTGAGTATCGCTTTGCTGATGTGGCGCGGCCGTGCCTACCGCAACTATGAAATGCCGCTGCCGCCCGCCGACGCATGGCGTGCGCTGGCCCCCGAGATTGTGGTGTAGCTGTACGCTGTTTGGCGCGGTAGCCGGAGGTGGCCGTGCGTGCTACAATGGTGACATCTCCAGCATGCGGCTCGCCAGCAGGTGGGCGGCCGGCGCAGATGTTGACCACGCCAAGGACCACATCCTCCATGAAGCGCATCTCCACGCGAGCACATTCTGGTGCAGATTCTGCGTGCGCACCGCACTGCGGCGCGCACATGCTTTGGGCTGCTGCGCTGAGCCTTGTACTGCTGCTCTCCGGCTGCAGCGGCACAGCCGGTAGGCGCATGCCCACCGCCACGCCCACGCCAATTGAACTCCTGCAGCTTCCGGCCATCAACACGCCGACGCCCATTGTGATTGTTGCGCCGCCCACCGTGCCGCCGACGCCTGTACCCAGCGCCACGCCGACACCCTCTCCGGAAGAAGGCGTCGTGCTCGAAGTGGTGAGCGGCGACACGCTGCGTGTGCTGATTGACGGCGTCGAGAAGTTCGTGCGGCTGCTTGGCGTCGAGTCTCCACGCATGAATACGCCGCTGGGGCAACTGGCCGCCGAGGCGACGCAGAGCATTGCAGAGGGGCAACCCGTGCGCCTTGCGCGAGACGTGACGCCGACCGACAGCAGAGGCAGCCTGTTGCGCTACGTCTACAGGATGAATGACGATCTCTTTGTAAATGCTGAGGTGGTGCGCCAGGGCTGGGCACGCGCCGTGGCCGACCCGCTCAATGTGGCGCAGTCAGCGGCGCTGTCTGCGGCCGAAGCGCAGGCTGCTTCCGCCGCTGTGGGCATTTGGGTGGCAGAGAGCGGCCCGGCAACGAACCAGCCTGCTACGCTCTACGGCGGTGCGGGGCTCGAGTTTCCCGTGGTTGCCAACTTGCCTGCAAATACCGCGCTGCTGATTGACGCGGCCAGTCCCGACGGCCAGTGGTTCCGTGTGGCCGGCACGCAGTGGATACCCGGTTTTTTCGTCATCAACGCGCCCCTGGTGACTTCGCTGCCGCTGGCCGCCGTGCCCTCGCCTACGCCCGACTGGTCGCCAACGCCGATCCCCACGCCGCGCGAGCCGACGCTGACGCCAACGCCCGTACCTACCTTCGCGATTGGCGCCATCAAAATTGTGCAGGTGGACCGGATCAACGAGTACTTCGTGCTGCGTAATGACACTACGGGCGCGATTGCATTGACGGACTGGAAGCTCAAGTCGGAGAATGGCGGCGAAATCTGCTTCCTCAGCGGCGTCATTGGCCCGGGCGGTCTCGTGCGCTTCTGGTCGAAGGTGGATGCGCCACCGCCCGACTTCTCGTGCAATTTTGCGTGGGAAACGTGGGCCGACCTGGAGGATGAAACTGCGCTCCTCTTTGACCCTTCGGGGCTCATTGTGGACCGCCAGCTCTACCCGATCTACACGCCGCCCCCGGCTGTGCCGCCGGACGCATAGGCCGGCGCGCACTCTGTTGATTCTCAAAGTCGCGCTTTCATTCCGTCGCCCTGGTTTTGCGCCGTGCCCGCTCTTTATCATCGTCGCCTTCATCGCTGAAACGGGTCTCGCCTGTGTCATCTTTCATTCTTAAGCTGCGTCGCGTCTTCTCGCGCACGCATGCATCGCCTCGCGCTGCCGGCGATACGCAACCTGGCAATCCCCAAAGTGCCGCGGCAGGCCTGTTTGAAGGCTCCCATGCAGACCGTATCGCCAAACGTCCCCTGCCGGAGGATTGGGCGGAGCAGACGCGCCAGCTTCACCTGTGGGCGCGCGGCGGGCAGTGGCTGCACTATCGCAACCGCCGCATGGCCCTGGCCGATCTGCTTCTCAAGCGCGGGCGTGAGGTGGACGCACTTGAGCAGTTGCTTGAGGTCTGGTTTGTTGATCTGAATGGGCCGGGCAACGCGCTGCCCCCCAGCGTTGCCTTGCTCGCAACCGAAGCCGGTGCGCTTAATCCAGCACAGGGCGGGACGCAGGCGCGCGTGCGCAGACAGGTGCGCCGCCTTATGGCCCAGCTCGAGTACGAGGTGGATGACGTCCAGTCACTCTTCTTTGCAACGGCCAGCAACACCTACCGCCGCTACCGGCTGCCCGTCTCACCGTCGCAGGCATGGCTGGCGGTTGGCGCACACCTGCTTGAGTGAAGAGCCCTGCTTGAGTGAAGAGCCCTGCAACTGCGGTTGTGGCCAGCGCCGTTTCGTGCGATCATGGTGCGCAGGCAATTGCACATTTCCAGCCAGGAGGTTCTCGCATGGCACTGACATTTGTAGAGGGCGAAATGGTCGCCCTGCCTGAAATTCCGCTTGCAACGCATGTTGAGCTGCCGGCAGCGCAAAGCGCAGTCATCGTGGTTGATATGCAGAATGATTTTGTGAAGCCGAATGGGCAGCTGCCTGTGGCTGATGCGCTCGACACGCTGCCGGCAATTGCCGACCTGCTGGCGCGCGCACGCGCCGCGAACGTCCATGTGGCATACACACAGGACACCCACTTTGAGGGTGACAAGGAATGGGCCATCTGGCCGGAGCACTGCCGGCGCGGCACGTGGGGCTGGGAGATCGTCTCCGAGCTTGCGCCGCAGGCGGACGACCTGGTGTTGCTGAAGAGCCGCTACGATGGCTTCTACGACACGGCGCTCGATCATTACCTGACGCGCGTGTGGGACGTCAAGCACCTCGTCATCGTGGGGACGGTCGCCAGCATCTGCGTCCTGCACACGGCTGCTTCGGCGGGGCTGCGCTGGTTTCACGTGGTGACGCCGGTTGACGGTGTTTCGGCGCTCAACGATTTTGATCAGGCGCTGGCGTTGCGCCAGATCTCGTGGCTGTACGCCGGTCAGGTGGTGCGGCGGGGGAATTCCATCACATTCGCATAGCGAGTGGGGCGGATCGGGACGGTGTATACGCAAACGAAGACGTAGTAAAGAGGGCGGCCCGCAGTGGGCCGCCCTCTCTGTTTCCAAATTTTGTGGTGTGAAGCTCGCAGCACGTTGCGTGCTTGCTAGGCGATCTGTGGCTCCAGCAGCCCGTAATTGCCGTCCTTGCGCCGGTAGATCACATTGGCGACGCGGCTCTCGGGGTTGAAGTAGACAAAGAAGTCGTGGCCAAGCAGCTCCATCTGCTCAACGGCTTCCTGTTCGTCCATGGGCAGAATGACAAACCGCTTGCGCCGGATAATCTGCCCGACGACTTCCTCGGGCTCGGTGTCGGCGGCGGCAACGGCAGCCGCCACCAGTTCACTTTGTGCCGCCACCGATGCGCTGGCGCGACGGCGTTCGTTGGTCACGCGACCCTTGAAGCGCTCAATTTGGCGCGAAATCTTGTCCACCGCTGCGTCTATTGAGGCGAAGATATCGCTTGTGGTCTCCTCGGCGCGCAGAATCTGCCCGTTGGACCACATGGTGATCTGCACCGTGTAGCGGTCGGCCGCCGACTTGGCGGACATCTGGCTGATTTCCGTGCGCACCTCGTTCAGATGGGGCAGATAGCGTTCGAGCCTCTCCACTTTCTTGGCGACATACTCCTCAATCCAATCGGTGATTTCGACATTGCGGCCATGAACAGTCACTTTCATGGTCAAGTCTCCTTTCTGCATGGGTCGGCAATCGGAGTCTATCAGAAGAGCGCTGCCCGCAAATGGCAGACGCTTCGAACAACCGTTGATGGGACGTGCGCGCCGGGCGCGCGAGCGCCGGCGCTTTAGTAAACGCAGATGCGAATGCGGAGATAGGGCAGGGTGTGGCGCAGACGTGCGCCGGTCACGAGAGGCAAGCGGGCAAAGCTGCTTGTTGGACGCGCTGCAGGACAAGCGTCGGTCGAATGACCGGTGAAGTTACGGGGCGTTGGAGAAGTGGAGCAGGGATTGCACAGGGCATCCATGCGCCAATTGTAGACGGCCATTGCGGCGCTGTCAACCGCCGCATTTGCGCGCCTGCGGCCCAAAAATGCGGCGAATTCGTTGATTCAAAGGTGCAGGGGCAATCGAACGAATCGGAAAACAAGGTCAAGGTCTGTCACTCTATCTCTCCTGTGCTTTCCATAACATCTTTGCGCCCTTGCGTCGAGGATCTTCTTGCAGGCGCGCTAAATGTGCAGCGGATCGCTGGCGTGGGGCTGGAGCAAGGGGCGGGCGAGGGTGAGCGCGTAGACGTCGCGTGCGCCCGCGGCGCGGGCTGCTGCTGCGCAGGCGCGTAACGTTGCGCCCGTGGTGTAGACATCGTCAATCAAGAGCAGCCGTTTGTGGGCCACAGCGGCGCTGGCAACAAAGCTGTCGTGAACATTGTGGCTGCGCTCGTGGCGGTTGAGGCCGACCTGAGGGCGCGTGTCGCGGTGGCGCTGCAGCCAAAGAGTTGCCAGTGGCAACCCTGTGCGCCGGCAGAATTCGGCCGCCAGCAGCTCCGACTGGTTGAAGCCGCGCGCCGCAAGCCGCTCGGCGTGGAGCGGCACAGGTGCGACGGCATCGATGGCCACCCCCTGCCATTCGGCGTGGGCGAAGGCCGCGACCAGGTAACGCGCAAGCAGTGGGGCGATCCGTGGCTGATTCTCGTATTTGAGGGCGTGGATTGCCGGCCGCAATGGGCTGGAATAGGCGGCGGCGGCACGCGCCATGGTGATCGGATCGTTGGCGAGGGCGCGGCAAGGCGCACAAAGCAACACGCTCGCTTGTGGCTGTCCGCAGTGCGGGCACAGGGGTTGGGGCAGGGGCGGAACCGCCTGTGCGCACGCGTCACAGAAGAGGGATCCGGCGCGTCCGCATCCGACACAGCGCAGCGGAAAGAGCAGATCGGCAAGGGATTGAGCGGCCTTGTGCAGCGGCGCAATGTTCATGCTGTGGAAGGCGGTGAGTGGGTGTGGCGGGTCTCAGTGGAAGCGCCATCGAGGATTGCTCATAACGCATTGGGCAGACTGCGTAGCGACGGCTAACCCGGCCGCAACGCAGGAGTTGGCGCTTTCATCTGAGCAGATCAGGGGATGACTGGGCCCGATGGGAACCAGGTCAGCAGCAGGTCATTGATGAAAGTGCGCAAATCATCGCCCAGGATAAGCAGGATTGCCAGCAACACAATCGCCAGCAGGATGATGATTAGCGCGTATTCGACAAAGGTCTGTCCGCTACGGTTGGATGGCAACCTGGACATCGCCCATTCCTTTCGTCTCTGCAAGGCCCGCCCGTCGGCCAAGGCCAATTTCTATCAAGCCCGAGTATAGCCGCCAACGCACGTGCTGCCAACCTGTCGGGGTGACGCAGCGGCTATGCTATACTTTGGGCAGCCATATGGCGCAGCTTTGGCCAACGCCCGCTACGCTCTGTGTGACCCCGCCTCCGGCCGCCGTGCGCGCCGCAAACAAGGACTCCTCAACTTGACAGAGATCGCGCGCCTTCACGACATGCAGACGATTGACACCTACTGGGAGAAGCTGCGCAGGCGCTTGCTGCAGTTGCAGAAGCTGCTGGCGGAGCCGGCCGAGGTGGTTGACGCACGCGCGACGCTTGCGGCCACCGACGCTGAACTGCACCTGTGGCAGACCAAGCAGATGGACGCCGAGCTGGCCGAGCAAGGGCTCGTCGAGCGGATTGCCGCCACCGAGGCAACGCTCATGGGCGGACGGGTACGCGACCCCAAGGAGTTGCAGGCGTTGCAGGCGTCGGCTGACGCGCTGCGCCGGCAGCGACTTGGCGTTGAGGAAGCCGGCGTTGAGGCGCTCCTGCATTTGGAGGAGCTGACTGCGCAACGCACCGCTCAGGCGGAGGCACTGCGCAAGCTCGAGGCGGCATGGGAGACGCGCCGGGGCGAGCTTCTGGCCGAAGAGACGAAGCTCAAGCGCCAGGCCGTGCAGCTAAAGGGGCAGCGCGGCCGCCTGGTGGAGTCACTGCCGGCGGCGGATGTAGCGTTGTACGAGGATTTGCGCAAGCGCAAGGCCGGTGTGGCAATTGCCACCGTGGTCAACGACCAGTGCTCAGCGTGCAACATGCGCGTGCCCACAGGCGTGGCCAATGCGGCCAAGAACCACGCCGACGACGCCTACTGCACCAGCTGCGGGCGGCTCCTCTTCGGGTAACTGAACCACGGCTCGTTTACGTCTGCCCGCCTTTGCGCCGTGGCTAATTGTTCGCCACGATGGGGAAGGTGATTACGGTTGGCCAGCGGTAGTCGACGTCAACCGTTTCGGCGCGCGCGCGGCCGCCGTTGTGGTGGTGCAGCAGCAGAATCCCTCGGGCGCTGGATTGGGCATAGGCCACGAGGTTGAAGCCGACCTTGATTTGCGTTGCAGGCGCATCGGTGAAGATGGGCGATTGCGCCTGGCCGTTCGTCAGGTTCAAACCCGGGAGCGCCATGTTGTAATACAACCCCTCCACCGTATCGCCCCGCACCGGTGTGTTAAAGAAGGTGGGGCTTGTCTCTACGCGCGCCGCAAAGGCAGGCGCCGTGGCCGAAAGCCCCAGCGCCTTCGCAGGCACAGAGAAGACCATCACGTCGCTGTTGAAGGGTGACGTCTGCACAACGCCCGGTGAGAGGACGTTGATGGGTGATCCGGTTGTGACCAGCCCGTCCCGACCCTCGACCACGGCGACGAAGGAATCACCGTAGCGCGAAAAACCGATGGCGGTCTGCAGCGTTGTATTGTAGACGCGGTAGTCGGCTGTGCCATCCCCATTGGTGTCAACGGAGAACTCCACACGCAGCGCGTTGGGGGTGGACCAGGGCGCCCACGTGGCAAGCGCAAAGAAGATGCGCGCGTCGGCCTTATTGGCCACGGCCAGGTAATCGCTGCCGATGCCGATATATTTGATGTCCACCTCGGGCGGGGTAGGCAGCGTCTCTGACGCCGGCGCTTGTGGGCTGCGCGCGTGCAGCTCGAGCACGGAGACAAGCGGGCGTGTGGTCGTGGGCGTTTCGGTGTAGGCAAGCGCACTACCCTCCAGCTTCAGCGTGCGCGTGGCGGAGGGCGTGTTGCCGAAATCAAGCGCAGGCTGGGCGGCGCGCATGTCGCCCACGGGGCGTGGCGCTGCGTAGACGGGGAGGCGCAGCACCGGCGTATCGGCAACGAGCGCGGCCGACCAGAGGGATTGACCGTCACTCTGGGCGTCGCCGCCGGGCTCGACGTGGAGCGCCAGCCCGCCCGCGGCGAGCAGCGGCATGTCATCCTCTTCGAGAACAACCGATCCCTGGATGGAGGCGAACTCCGCACCAGCATTCGCGCTTGTGGCGAGCACATAGCCACTCTCGAATGAAGTGCTGTCGTGGGTACCAGGCTGGAGCCGATATGTCGTAACCGTGTCGACGCTCTCCGGCGCCGGCAGAGAATACGCCAGCGTGCGCGTGTCGACGTTCAGAATGAACGTCGCACGCTGCGTCGCATCGGCTCGCCTGCGCCGGGCAGTGCAGCGCTGAAGGTTGCGGGTGAGGGCCAGAAGGTGAGCAGTCCGCTCTCCTCGCTCTGCCATGCCTCCTGCGAAGCGAACGGTGAAGCATCGAAGGTGAAGTTGTTGTTGCGCATTTTGGCGGCATTGGCGGCAAAGTTTACGGGCAGGGACGCAGTGCCGCCTGCAGGAACAATCACCGTGAGCGGCGCGCTGACTTCGACGCCTGGCATCTCTGCAATGGACGTGTAGCGTACATCGTAAGATTGTGCAGCGCTTCCGCGGTTGCGCAAGCGAACGTTTGTCAACGCGCTGTAGCTCCCCAGTACATCGGGTGCGCCAAAGGAGAGATTGACAAGGCCGGGTGCGTCCGCATTATAGGCGACCACGCTGCTCCTTGAAGCCGCAGTCAACCCAATCCGTCCGCTGCCCATGCGGACCGGTGCAACCTCTGTAGGCGAAATCGCCGCGGTGGCATCGATAACGGGCACTGCCGTGTTCATGATGAGCGCCTTGAGCTCTTCGACGCGCCACGTGGGGTGAAGCTGGCGCAGTAACGCCATCGCGCCGGCCACGTGAGGAGCTGCCATGGAGGTGCCGCTGAGCACCGTGGACTCCGAGCCCGAGCCATTTTGCGCCGAGACGATATTGGCGCCCGGCGCGGCGACATCCGGCTTGAGGGTGCTGTCGCTGCGCGGCCCGCGCGCCGAGAAGCCGGCAAGCGATTCGGAGAACGGCGCGCTGGTGACCGACGTCGCTGCCACACTGATGGCGTAGTCGGCAGCGCCCGGGCTTCCCGTGGAGAAGTGGACGTTGCCGCTGTTGCCCGCCGAAGCGACGACGATGACCCCCAGCCGTGCCGCGCGGTCGGCAGCAATCGCTGTCGTATCGTCATCGCCCCCAAAGGGCGAACCAAGCGACATGTTGATGACGTCAAGGTGATCCTCGAAATCGCCATCCTGATTGGGGTCAACCGCCCACTCAATCGCGCTGTCCACCACGAGCGAACTGCCGAAACAGCCAAAGACCTTGAGCGCCACCAGTTGTGCCTCGGGCGCAACACCCGGCCCAATGCGCAGGGTGTCAATGGGCGTTGAGCCGTCAAACGGCCCGTCGAAGGTTTTGCCGCTTGTGGTAACGCCGTAGCCTCCGGCTGTGCCCGCAACATGGGTGCCGTGGCCATAGCAATCAATCGGGTCCGGGTCCGGTTCGGGAAGAGGCTGGAAGGAGGCGCCCGGCGAGGCGTTGTAGGTGTCGCCGACGAAGTCGTAGCCATCCACTACCTTGGCGCTGGGGTAGTCTTCCACGTCGCCAATGATCGTGGGGTCGTTGCGTGCGTAGCTCGTGCCCGACCCGCCGAAATCGGTGTGGATGTAGTCGATACCTGTGTCGATGATGCCAATGCGGATTCCCTTGCCGGTGAGCGCCAGTCCGGCGCTGCCGCCCCAGAGCTCCGGCGCGTGAACGGCTGGGATGCCGGTCTTGTTCTCGGGCTCTTTCGCAATCAGAGGGTGGATGGCGGCCACGCCGGGCAGGGAAGCGAGCGCCGCCAGCTTTTCGGCCGGCGCCACGACCGCAATGCCGTTGTAAACCCGCTGGGCGCGGTAGAGAGTCGTCGCGCCCATGTCGTCGAGTGCGGCGGCAAGCGCCTGCTGCTCGGCGTTCACTTGCGCCACCTGCGCCTGCGCTGCGGCGGTTGCGGCCATCACAGTGGCCGCACTCGCGGCATCGCCTGCATTGGCCTCGGCCGCTTCAAGTGCTGCCACGTAGACCTCTCCAGCCGATGGCGATGAAAGCTCGAGCAGAACGCTCACCATCTGGCCGGCCGGCGCCTCCTGCGCGCGAGCCGGCGCAGGCACAAATGCGCCCGCGGCGAGGATGACAAAGATGAAGATTAGGGGGAGGGCACTGCGGCGGCTGTATGTCACAAAATCTCTCCTGATAGAGTTGGTGCGCCGATTATACCAGAGCATGGGCCCATGCAGGCCTGCGCTGCCTGCAGCGAATACGGCCGCAGCGGCAATGCCGGCCCGCCCTGTCTGCGTCTGCCAGTGCGCAAGCGTTTTGACCAGAGCGCCGCAGCCCTGTAGAATCGCGCACAGTATCAGCTCACCAGTCAAACGCAACTGCCGGACTGTACAGCCAGAACGCACCGCGAAACCTATTGACGTACGGTACATTGACGAACGGCACAGAGCGCCGCTACGCAACGCACGCGCCTACCGCAACGGCGCTTGTGCGCCGCCTACTTACGGAGATTACGATGAAGCACATCTACCTGAGTTGGTTTGACCTTGAGGAGCTTGTTACAAATCTGATCTTCAAGCTCAACACCCCCTACGACTCGCTTGTCGTGATCACTCGTGGCGGCATCATTCCCGGCGGCATGATCGCCGAGGCGCTCAAGATGAAGGATGTCCTCACCGCTGCGGTGCTCTTCCCGGATGACCCCAGCCAGCGCAACAAGCTGAGCTGGCCGCGCTTCCAGCAGTTTCCGGCGGACCCGCTTATCGACGGCAAGAAGATTCTCATCGTGGATAACCTCTGGTTTCAGGGGCGCACCATCATGGCCGTCAAGGGCCGGATTGAGGCGGCGGGCGGTTACCCCGAGCTGGCTGTCATTCACTGGAAGAAGGATAGCAGCCTCTTCCCCGACGCCGAACCTGACTACTTTGTGGAGACGACCGAGGACTTCATTCACTACCCCTGGCAGCGCATTGACGATTCGGACTACCGCGTGCCTGCCCAGCCGGTGACACCGCTATCATAGAGCGCATGAATGGTGCGCCCCATCGTGCGCGCTCCGTTTTGAAGCGGCTGCTTGTGAAGGTTGACAAATCGTTTGGCAAAGACCCTCACTCGCCAGCAAGTCACTTGATGCGGAATCAATTCGACAGTCTTCACTTGCTGCCGTTGTCGATGACGCCACGTGATTGGGCAGTTCGGCAGTTGAAGCCGCCGCTGCGAGATGCGCACGCGCGGCGGCGCTGCATCATCAGATAGAGCAAGGAACCTCACCGCCATGGCACGGAGCACCAAAGAGAAGGCCGGCACAAAGGCAGCCGCACCGGAACAGAATCCTGACGATTTCGCTCCGGCAGCAGAACGCATTGGCGAGATTCTGCGCCGTCTGCATGAAACCTATCCGGATGCTGCGTGCGAGCTGGACCATCGCAGCGCTTTCGAGCTGCTTGTGGCTACAATCCTCTCGGCACAGTGCACCGACGTGCGCGTCAATATGGTGACGCCGACGCTCTTTGCCCGCTTCCCCACGCCTGATGCGCTCGCCGCCGCTGACCGCACGGAGGTGGAGGAGATCATCAAGTCCACCGGCTTCTTCCGCAACAAGGCGAAGAGCATACAGGAGGCCTCGCAGCGGATTGTGAGCGTCTACGGCGGCGAGGTGCCGCGCACCATGGAGGAGCTGGTTACGCTGCCAGGCGTGGCGCGCAAGACAGCCAATGTGGTGCTGGGCGTGGCCTACGACGTGGCCGATGGCGTGGTCGTCGACACGCACGTGCGGCGGCTGAGCAACCGCCTTGGCCTCTCCAGCCAGTCTGATCCAGAAAAGATCGAGAAGGATCTCATGGCGCTGGCCCCGCAGGACGAGTGGGTGAATTTGTCGCACCTGCTCATCTTCCATGGGCGGCGCTGCTGTGATGCGCGCAAGCCCAACTGCGCAGAGTGCTCAATCTATGCGCTTTGCCCGTCGGCGCTGCCGCTGTAAAGCTGAAGCGCTTCACCACGCAAATGAATGATTCAGCCGCCACGCGTGCGGCTGCTTTGAGAGGAGCCGGACTTGCCGTCACCTGTACCTGCGGGCTATACCCGCGGCCCCGTACTCTTCATAGGCGCAGTGGGTGCTACCGCCTCTGCCGAAAGCCTGCTGCAGCGTTTTTGGAATGAAGCGGGTGCGTATGGCTCACGCCTCGTCGTCATTGGCGTGGGCAACGAGGGCCAGCGCGCGGCTCAAGCTGCGGCTGCGCTCTTTGAAGCGTGGGAGAGCGAGTCCGTCGTGCTGGTCAAGTTGAGCGCGCGCCCCGATGCGCTTGCGCTGGATGCTTCGGCGCGCGTTGAACACGCAACCGGAGTGCTGCTGGCCGGCAGCGACGCGCTGCAGATGGCGGGCGTGCTGGGCGGCACCAGTGTTGCGCAGGTGCTGCGCCGCATGAACGCGCAAAGCAAGGTCATCTGTGCGCTGGGGAGCGGCGCGTCCATCCTCTGCCAGCATATGCTCACGGGCTCGCGTGCGCTGGATGGCAGCCTTGCCGGCGGAAGCACGGCACAGCCGCTGCTGCACCGCGATCTTGTCCAGTTTGCGCCCGGGATGGGGCTTCTCAACCGGCTGGTCATTGATGCCGCGCCCGCAGGCGCAGCGCTCTCGCTGCCGCGCCTGCTTACGGTTGTTGCGCACAACCCCTTCATCGTCGGTGTGGGAATTGGCGAGGAGACCGGCGTCATTGTCTACCCGAATGCCGTGATGGAGGTCTTTGGTGCGGGTGCAGCGCTCGTCGTCGACGGCGGGCAGGTGGCCCATGCCGATCTCTTCGGCGGCGGCGTGGAGCGGGCAGCCAGCCTGCTGGGCGCGACGGTGCACGTGCTGGCAGCGGGCTGCACCTTCAACTTCGACACGCATGGGGCGACCATGCCCAACGACAGCGATGCCGACGCGGCCCCGCGCGAGGTGGTCAGCAAGTCGGCCTACTAACAGGGAACCCCAAGGCGAGGGCGCGAAGACGCAAAGGCAAGGAGAACAACACTGTCGCGTTGTTCTCCTGCCTTTGCGTCTTCGCGCCCTCGCCTTGGGGTTCCCTGTTAGTCGCCTATCAATTTGGCGACGATGCTTTGCCAGAGGCTGCGCGTCGCTTCGGGATAGAGCGCAAACGCCGGGTCGGTCTTTTCAAGTGAGCCACGCTCTACAGCCATGGCCTCCGGGCTGCCGAACTGTGGCTGCACCCGCACCGTTGCTGCCGCGCGCGCCCATTGCGTGGGGCGGGCCTCTTCGCGCAGCAGCACCGTGGCGTGGGCAAGGTCCTTGGGGCCAACCCATGCGGCCTGAAAGCGCAGCGCCTGGCCGGCTGCAACCAGCACAAAGTCGCCCTTGCCCTCGAGACGCTCAGCCCCGCTGTCGTTGATGCCGGTCGCATAACGCGCCTCCTCGCGGCTGGCGACTGCGCCCACAAGGCGTACATTGAAGCTGGCCTTGACAACGCTGCCGATCAGTTCCGCCGTCGGTTTCTGGGCGCACGCAATCAGGTGAATGCCGGCATCGTGGCCTCCTGCACAGAGGCGCGCCAGCATCGCTTCCACTTTACCGCCGCCGGTCTGAATCAGATCGGCAAGTTCATCGATTGCGACCACGAGCGTAGGCGTATTGATTTGACCAGCCAAGCGCCGCTCGATCTCGCCCATGAGCCACGTCAGGCAATCGCGCAGATCCTCTGGCGATGAAACGAGCTCGCCCAGCACATTGGGCAGCCCCTGCAATGGGGCAAAGCCGCGTGCCTTTGGATCAACCAGCACAAACTGGCACGCACTGGGGCGATTGAAGAGAGCGAGCGATGCCAACATGGTGCGCACAAGCGCCGTTTTGCCTGCGCCCGTCATGCCGGCTACAAGCACATTGCCCACCTCGGCGGCGGGCAGGCGCAGGAGCAGCGGCGCGCCCTCTGTGTCGACGCCCAGGATTGCGGTCAGCGGTGGCGCCTGCTCAAGCCTGTCGCAAAGGGGCAGCAGCTTGAGGGGCTGGCGCGCCTGCGGAACCTCCACGCAGACGCCCTCGGCGCTGCGGCGTACTGCGGTCGCGCGCGTTCCAAGCGCCGCCGCAAACTCGCCTTCCAGCGCCACCACCGACGTGACCTGCACCGCGCCCTCCGCCATCAGCTCAAAGCGCAATGTGCGCGGCGTCTCGAGGGCCTTGCCCACATGGCTGGGCACACGGTGGCGCTTGAGTACGGCATCAATTGTGGCGGCCTGCGCCTGGAGTGTGCGTCTTTCGGTCATGGTTGGCTCCTTTCGCTCTCGGCGCGCGGTGCGTGTGGAGGAAAGCAGGCGGGGGCGGGGTCTCGAAACAGAACGAATGTTCTACAGCGAATATAGCATTGGTCATCTCGCGTTGTCAATAGGTAGAAAGTTGAGCGATCGATGCGCCGATTGACACACCTGTTCGATTTGCCTATAATAGAGGTGGGCCACTCGAGGCCCCATTTGCATTGAGCGCAGGGCGACAGGGTGCCGCGCAGCCAATTATGACGATGCACGTTGATTCCGATCCCATTCCCGAGCGCCGGCGCAGGCTGTTGCGCCTGGTCATTCAGGAGTATGTGCGCACGGCCCAGCCAGTGGGCAGCCAGACAATCGCGCAGATCGCTCAGCTTGGCGTTTCAGCTGCCACCATTCGCAATGATCTGGCCGCGCTCGAGGCCGACGGGTTGCTCAGCCATCCCCACACAAGTGCGGGGCGCGTCCCCACTGAGGCGGGCTATCGCTACTTCGTCCATCACTTGATGCTGGAGGCCGAGCCTACACATGCTGAGCGAGCGCGCATTCGCGGTGAGTTCAGCGAGGCGCGGCGCGACATGGAGCAGTGGCTGCATGTGAGCACAGCTGCGCTGGCGCGCACCTCGCAGAGCGCGGCGCTGGCCACTGCGCCCCGCTCGGCGCGCAGCCGCTACAAGCATATGGAGCTTGTCGCCATTCACGGCGTCAAGGTGCTGCTCGTACTCGTTCTCCACGATGGCGCGGTTCACCAGCAATTGCTGGATCTGGACCAGCCGGCGGAGCAGGCTGAGCTGAGCAAGACGAGCAATGAGCTCAATGACCTGCTCACATCGCTGGATACGGCCGCGGTGCGCAGCCTGATGAGTTCGCTGCCGCCCTTTGCGCGTCAGGTGGCCATGCTGGTGGTGGAGATAATGCAGCGCATTGAGAGCGAAACCAGCGGACAGATTTACCGCGACGGGCTGGCGCAGGTACTCGAAGCGCCCGAGTTTGCCGAGGGTGAAGACGTGCGTCACATTGTGCAGGTGCTCGAGCAGCGATCTTTACTTGAGCAGATCGTCAGCCAAATGGGCGCTCCGCTGGGAACTGCCGACGACACCGTGCGCGTTGTAATTGCGGGTGACGGTCGCGTGCCCGAGCTGCGGCAAATTGGTCTGGTGCTGGGGCGTTACGGCGCCGGCGACCAGGCGACCGGATTGCTGGGCATTGTGGGCCCCATGCGTATGGCCTATGATCGTAGCGTGGGGGCCGTGCGTTTTGTGGCCGGATTGATGAGCGAGATTGTCGAGGAAACCTACGGGCCGGGCGCAATCAGCGCCGAGCCCGCCATACACCCGCCTTTGGGAAGTGAGTCGAACTAGATGAGCAAGAAGCAGAAGAGCCAGAACGGCGCTAACGATGATGCGCCAGACAAGATCGAAAATGCAAGTGACGAGCAAGCAGTTGTTGCCGAAGCGACAGCCGCCAGTGGCGAGGGGGATTCGCCCACTTTCGACGGCAAATCCGGCGCCCCGCCTGCCGAGCCGACACCGGAGCAGGTGATTGCGCAGATGCAGGCCGAGCTCGCAGACGAGGCGGCGCGCTATGCCGACCTCCACGACAAGTTCCAGCGCAGCGCGGCTGAGTTTCAGAACGCGCGCCGTCGCCAGGAGAAGCAGACGTCGGAAGCCATTGAGCGCGCCAGCACGCATGTAATCCGCAGGCTGATTCCCGTCATCGATGACCTTGCGCTCGCCTTCGACGGTGTGCCTCCCACAATCGATGAGACACAGTCGGCATGGGTGGACGGTTTCCGCCAGATTCAACGCAAGCTGCTTGCATTGCTCGAGGATGAGGGCGTCAAGCCGATTCCCAGTGACGGTGCATTTGACCCGACGCTGCACGAGGCCGTGACCAGCGAACCCAGCGAGAGCGTGCCCAGCGGCCACATCATCTCTACCTTGCGCGTGGGATACGAGCAGCGCGGTCACGTCCTGCGGCCGGCGCTGGTGCGCGTTGCGGCCTAGCCGGCCGGCACAGTTGCACGCTTGACGGCCCGCCCAACCGCAGTTGGGGTGCAGAGAGACGAGAGCATGGCGGTCATCCAGAGCGCGTCAAGGTCAGCCACAGCAGCAGTGCAAAGCGGCATTCGCCCCTTTGAGCTTGCGCGCGACCTGCGCCCTGTGGCCGAGCTCATCTCGGACGCGTTTGCACAGGAGCTGGATGAGCGAGGCGCTGCCGCCCTGCGCGAAATGCGCATGATGAGCCGAATGGGCAGCTTTCTTGGCGTACTGAACATGGCAGGCGGCGATTTCCAGGATTTCTTCGGCGGCTATGTGTGGGTGGAGGATGGCAAGGTCGTCGGCAACATCACCGTCCAGCGCGCCGACAAGCACGGCACGCGCTGGCAGATTGCCAACGTGGCTGTGGCGCGCGAGTTTCGTGGCAGAGGCTATTCGCGCCGCCTCATGGAGCAGGCCATCCGCCACATTCGCGAACAGGGCGGCCGCTGGGCCGTGCTGCAGGTCTACGCCGAAAACATCGTCGCGCGCACCCTCTACGACCATATGAACTTTGAGTCGCTGGGCGGCATGACGGAAATGAGCGCCGAGCGCGCAGGCCGCGTTGCCAAACCGGCTGTTGGCGCTATGGAGCCGTTCTCGGCGAGCGAGTGGGAGCAGCTCTACAACCTGGCGAATGCGCAGTTGGGCGCATCAGCGCAGTGGTGGCGTTCGCTGCGCCGCAGCGATTATGAGTCAACCTTCGAGCAGCAGGCGGGCGAGTGGGCGTGGGAATTCGTCGGCCGGCGGCGCATTCTTCGGCGCTGCTTTCGCACCGGAACGCGTTTTGACGCCGCCATGGTCGTTACGGCGCAGCGCTGGAGTGGCCCGCACAAGTTGCAGCTGTGGGTGCGCCCCGAGAGCTACGGCCAGACCGAACAGCCGCTCATCCATTGGGCGCTCAACGCGTTGGGTGATTATCCTGCCTGGCCCGTTGTGATTTCGATTCCCGCCGACCACGACGCGGCGCGCGATGCGCTCATGCAGGCCGGTTTTGCAATCAAGCGCACGCTGCTCACGCTGCGCCTGGCCGTCTCCACGCTTTAAACTCGGATAGAGGTCAGAGCGGCAATTTCCAGGCAAGGGCGCCAGGTGGGCAAAGGGCGCAATGGACAAGCAGGAATTCAAAGGACCCGTCGCGCATCAGATGGCAGTTGTTTGCTTTGCCCTGCTTGCCTTTCCTTTGCCAACCTTGCGTCTTTGCGTTGAGATTTGTCTCCATGATGGCATGAGCTTGGTTGCCGTCGCTTCAATTCCTGTTCAGTCATTCCGCTAGCCCCGAGGACCTATGATCCGCTTCATCGTCAGAGTTTTGATCAACGCCGCTGCCCTGTGGCTGGCGGCGCGCGTCGTTGGCGCCACAATTCCCGTAAACAGCCTCAATGCCCCCCTGGCCGACTTTGGAGATTTGCTCATCATCGCGCTCATCTTCGGCTTCCTGAACGCGCTTGTGCGGCCCATCCTCAGCGTAATTACCTGCCCCGCGTATGTGCTCACGCTGGGGCTCTTCACATTCGTCATGAACATGTTCATCCTGTGGCTCCTGCAGGCTTCGGGCACGGCGCTGCTCGGTGAGGGCGTCATCGACTGGGGTGGCTGGGGCAGCATGTTTATCGCCGGCATCATTGTCTCACTCGTGAGCTTCGTGCTGAATATGGCGCTTGGCACACGGCAGAACTAGCACGGATTGGCTGCAAATGCGTTTTCGCTTTCTTCACGTTTCGGATGTGCACCTCGGTTTTCGCCAGTACAACGAAAGCTTTCGCGCCCACGATTTTGCCTTTGCCTTCAAGGAAGTCATTGACCGCGCAATTGCGGAAGAGGTGGACTTTGTCCTCATCGCCGGAGACCTCTTTCACAAGCGTGCGATTGATGCGCAGACCCTCGACCACGCCTTCCGCAGGCTGGAGCAGCTGGCACAGAAGGGCATTCCCTGTATTGCCATTGAAGGCAACCACGAGATGGCCTACTATGGCGAGGAGGGAAGCTGGCTTGACTTCCTGCGCGCGCGTGGGCTGATTACGCTGCTGCAGCCCACATTCGACAATGGCGTGGCCACCTTCGAACCGCTGCACAGGGGGAGCGGCGGCTGGGCCGAGCCTGTCCCGGGCGTGCGCGTATACGGACTGGGCTACAAGGGTGCGGGCGCGCCAACCGCCGTGGAGATGTGCGCATTGGCCTTCGATGCGCTGCCACCAGAGGAGCGCGAAGGGGTTGTATTCCGGATCTTTGCCGCACACACAGGGGTGCTGGGCGAACTGCCGGGCGACGCGCTGAGCCCCACGCTGCCGCAGTGGCATTCGCTGCGCCCTCATGTCGATTACGTGGCCCTCGGCCACATTCACAAGCCTTTTACGAAGGATGACTGGCTCTTTAACCCGGGCAGCCTCGAGACCTGTGCCTCCAACGAGTGGGCGTGGGATGACCGCGCCGCGCTGCTGGTGGACGTTGACACCGAGCGGCCGGCCGGGCCGGAACGCGTCAGCGTCACGCGGATTCGACCGCAGCGCCGGCCCTTTGCTCGCTTCGCCATCAAGATTGACCTCTTTCGCGACCAGAATGCACTGCTCATCGGCTGCACCGCCGAATTTACCAAGCGCCGCGCCGGCACGGGCCCAATCAGCAGCGCGACCAAACCCATGGTGGACGTGGTCCTTGACGGCATGCTCACTTTTGAGCCGGCGCTGCTGGACCTGCGCGCAATCGGCGAGGCGGCGCGCACCACGCTCGACGCGGCACACGTCCAGGTGAAGAACTTTACAGTGCAGCGCGGCTCCTCCATCCTGACGGCGGAGGACCGGCCGCGCGAAGAAGTCGAGCGGAGCGTTTTCGA
Organism: uncultured Chloroflexia bacterium; assembly: GCA_963773745.1. GTDB lineage: Bacteria > Chloroflexota > Anaerolineae > Caldilineales > Caldilineaceae > UBA5069. The sequence goes on along the minus strand of CAVZCL010000012.1, from coordinate 71,170 downwards.
GCAGCTGCTCGGCGCCACGCAGCAGTTTGCCGAGCGCCCCAGCGACTGGGCCAATGTCGCCATCACCCTCAAGAACATGGCCAACGTGCCCGAATCGCCCGAACGCATCGTTGACGAACTGGCCACGCTGATGCGCACGATTGCGGATTCTCCGGCCGCGTTAACTTCTCAAATCGCGTCAACCACTGCGGCATCTGAATAGCCCATGCGTATCTATTAGCATCACACTTGAGAACATCAAGTCCTATGAATTTGCGCGCATTGAGTTCACCGAAGGCGTGAATGCGATCGTGGGCCACAACGGCGCAGGCAAGAGCACGCTGCTCGAGGCTGTGGGCTTTGCGCTCTTCTCGAGCCTCGACTATGCACAAGGCGCGTTTCTGCGCGAGGGTTGCAAGCAGGGCTCCGTGACCGTTGTTTTTGAGAGCAATCATGACGGCCGCACCTACGAAGTGGTGCGGCGCATTGGCGGCGCGGGCGTCAAGCATTTTATCCACGACCCCGATCTCGTCTCGACGGTTGCCGAGGGCGGCCCTGATGTCGAGCGCTTTCTCTGCGTCCACATGGGCTTGCTGCCCAATGCCGACCTGCCGCGCCTCTTCAAGGACGCCGTGGGCGTGCCGCAAGGTACGTTGACCGCTGCGTTTCTGCTCAGCCCGTCGCAGCGCAAGGGTGTCTTCGATTCGCTCTTGCAGGTGGAGGAGTACAAGGACGCGTGGGACAGGCTGCGCGAGCCGGTGAATCTGCTCGAGGGGCGGCGCAGCCAGGCAGAGCAGGTGATTGCACGCCTTGAGGGCGCACTGGCGGCGCTGCCCGCACTTGAGGAGCGTGCGAGTGCGAATGCCGCAGAGCGGGCCACGACAGCCAGTGCGCTGGCCGTTGCGCGGAGCGCGCTTGCTGCAGGTGCAGGCCGAACTGGTAGCGCTCGGGCAGCAGCGTGAGGCATTGCTCGCCGCCGAGCAGGCGCGGGAACAGGCGCGCGGTGCGCTGACAACTGAACAGGCTGTGCACAAGGCGGCCGCATTGCGCCTGCAGGAAGCACAGGCGGCGCGGGCCGTCGTCGATGCCAACCAGTCCGGCTACACCCTTTATGTGGCGGCGCAGGAGCGGCGCGCATCGCTCGACATCAGCCAGCAGGAGCGCCAGCAGCTCCAGTTGCAGCAGGGCCGGGTCGCGGCGTCGTTGGCCCTGGCGGAAGAGCAGGCGCGCCTGGCTGAGGAGCAGATTGCGCAGATTGCCAAAGCCGAGGCAACCGTTGCGTCACTGGCCGTGCCGGCGGCGCGCCAGAGCGCTCTCGAGGAGCGGCGCGGGGTCGCCCAGGCGCAGCAGGGAGAACTGCGCGGGGCGCAGAGCGCGCTGCAGCAGGCCGAGCGCAGCCTTGCGCAGGAGATCAAGAATCTTGAGGCAGTGCAGGCGGCCGCAGCCACGCGACCAACCATCCAGGCGGACCTCGCCCGGATTGAAGGTGAACTGACGCGTCTGGGCAAGCAGAAGGCCAAGCTCGACGACGAACGCAGCAACCGGATGGCCGAAGGGCTTGCGTGCAAGGCGCAAAACGAGAAGCTGGCCGAGGTGCAGGGTGCGACCTGCCCCGTTTGCTCGCGTCCGTTGACCGCCGAGCATCGCAAGGAGCTGCTCGCACAGAACGAAGCGGAGATGGAGAGGCTGCGCCCGCTGCTGCGCGCCGCCAACGACAACGTGACGGCGCTACAGGGCGAGCTGGACGCGCTTGACGCGCTGCGCCGCAAGCAGGAGGCAGCACTGCACAAGCTGCCCACGCCCGCAGCGGTGGAGGAACAGGCAAAGCGCGTCGAGCAATTGCGCGCGCAGTGCGCCGCCGGCACGACCCGCTGCGCCGAGCTTGCCGAAGCGCCCGAGACATTGCGCACAATCGAGGCTGAACTGCTTGCACTGGGCAACCCCCGCCAGCAGATCGCCGTCGCGCACGCCACAGTACAGAAGCGCGCCAACGTCGAAGCGGCGCTGGCGCAGGCCCAGGCGCAGGCGGCGCTGGCGCAGGAGTCCCTCGCTGCGCTGGATGTTATGCTGCAGGCCTTTGCTTCGCTTGATGCCGATCTCGCCGCCGTACAGGAGGCGCTGGAATCACACCTGGCAGCGTACCAGGCCGTGCTGAGCAACCGCCAGAGCGCCGCGACGGTAGAGCAGCACGCCGCGGAGGTGGCTCACGCAGCGCAGGCATGTGCAACGCTCGAGACGGCGTTCAGCGCCGCCCAGCAGGTGGCAACCGAAGCGGCTCAGCGCTTTGACGGCAGCGCCTACACGCGTGCGCAAAGCGAAAGCGGCCGGCTCAACGGTGAGGTGGGCAGCCTGGCCAATGCAGAGGTCATGCTGGCGCGTGAGGCTGCAACACTTGCCGGCCAAATTGCCGACCTGCAGGGCGAGCAGGCAAAGCTGCGGGACGCGCAGGCGTCCGTGGCCACGCTGGATGAACAGGGCAAAACGCTCAAACGGCTGCGCGATGTCATCAAACAGGCTGGGCCCTACGTAACGGCGCACCTTATCCAGCAGGTGAGTTTGAGCGCGGCGCAGCTCTTTGGCGAGTTGACGGGCGACTATACGCGTCTGCTCAAATGGGGCGACGACTACGGGATTTCGCTGGAGGTGGATGGGCGCACGCGTGAATTTGCATCGCTCTCGGGCGGCGAGCAGATGATTGCTGCGCTTTCTGTGCGGCTGGCTCTCCTCAAGACCGTCTCGGGCATTAGCGTCGCCTTCTTTGACGAACCCACCGCCAATCTTGACGGGCCGCGGCGTGACGCCCTCGCCACGCAGCTGCGCTCCTTCAGCGGGCTGCGCCAGCTCTTCGTCATCAGCCACGACGACACCTTTGAGCATTTGACCAACAACACAATTCACCTTGCGCGTGTGGATGGGGTGAGTCAGCTGCTCGACGGCGGCATGAGCGTGCGCGCGCGCGCCGGCGGCGACGAGCTGTAGCGCTCCATTTGCCATTTTGCCGGCGCGCAGAGCAATGATACACTGCCGCGTATGACTCGTGCGCAAGCGGCCGCGTGGGCCACCATCGCTGCCATCGCCGGAGCGGCCGCACTCTACTATATCTTTGCCACAGTATCGCCCAACACGGCTGAGGGCGCTTTGAATTTGCCTGCGGTTGTGGGCCTTTTCGGGGCGCTTCTGCTTTTTGTGGCGGGCCTGGGCACCGTAGGCGCACTTGCGCTGCACGAGCGCTGGCCTGCGATTGCGGGCGTTAACAGCCGCCACCCGGGCGCAAAACCGGCGCCTGAGGCCGCCCTGCGCCAGGGCATTCTGCTTGCGCTGGCGCTGACCATCATGCTTGCGCTCAGCGCGGCCAGCCTGCTCGATCCCGCGTTTGTCCTCGTGGCTCTGCTCATCACGGTCCTCATAGAAGGGCTGTGGCAGGTGCGCCCCTTCGGCCGTGGTTGATTGCAGCGCCTCCGCACACCGGCAGCGAATCAAGAGAACTATCAAAGGAGAATGACCATGCCTTCGCTCCCACTGCCTGCGCCGTGGCTGGATGGCGCGCGCCCCGCCGCCGCCCAACTTACCATTGTGGGCCTTGGCCCTGGGCCGCTGGGTGCGCTCTCGCTGGAGGCGTGGCAGACGCTGGCGCAGGCGCAGCGCGTGCTCCTGCGCACGGCGCGCCACCCGTGCGTGCCGGAGCTGCCCAATGGTGACGCGACAAGCAGCTGCGATGACCTCTATGAGGCCCATGCCGACTTTGCGCAGGTCTACGACGCAATTGTGGCGCGTGTGCTGGATCAGGCAGCGCTGCCTGGCGGCGTGGTATACGCTGTGCCGGGCGACCCGTGGGTGGGCGAGGCGACGACACCGCGCCTGCTGCACGCCGCTGCCGCTGGTGCCATGGCCACCCACGTGGTCGGCGGCCAAAGCTTTATTGAGCCCGCATTTGCGGCCGCCGGCGTCGATCCGATGGACGGCGCGGAGGTGGTGGATGCCATGCTCGTCGCCCGGGACCACCATCCTCGCGTCCAGCCCCACCTGCCGTTGCTGATTGCGCAGGTCTACGCCGTGTGGCTTGCTTCGGATCTCAAAGCTCACCCTGCTCAACGCCTACGCGCCGGACTTTCCCGTTACGATTATTCGGGCCGCGGGTGCCGCCGACCAACGTGTGACGCAAATGCCACTGCACGCACTGGACAGCTATCCCGACTTTGACCATCTGACAAGCGTGTTTCTGCCTGCGCAGGGGGACGGGCGCTCCTTCAACGATTTGCAGGAGATTGTGGCCCGCCTGCGCGCGCCCGATGGCTGCCCTGGGATCGCGCGCAGACGCTTGCTTCGCTGCGGCAGGATCTGCTCAGCGAGTGCGCCGAGGTCCTCGAAGCCATCGACGCCGAGCAGGAGGGCGACGACAACACGACGCATATCATCGAGGAGTTGGGCGACCTCTATTTGACCGCGACGATGATGGTGCAGATCGCGACGGAGGAGGGGCGTTTCCTGCTGGGCGATGCCATGGAGAACGTGGTGCACAAGCTGATTCGTCGCCATCCCCATGTCTTCGGTGCGACTGCCGTCGAAGGTGTTGATGACGTGCTGGCAACTGGGATGCGATCAAGGTGCAGGAGAAGGCGGCGCGCGGCATTACGGCGCATGCGCTGGATGGCGTGCCGCCTGCGTTGCCCGCGTTGGCCAAGGCGCGTGCGCTGCAATCGAAGGCGCACAAAGCGGGGCTGCTGGACAAAGCCGCGCTTGCCCAGGAAAACGCCAAGCTTGTGGCCGCGCTTGGTGCGCTGGATGAGGAGAGCCTGGCCACGCGCTTTGGCAGATCGTGGCGATTGCGAAGGCGCAGGGGCTTGACGCCGAGGACGCCCTGCGCAGCTACACGGTTGCCTATCGTGGGGGCACGCGTAGGTCACGCCAGAGGCGTGACTTCACGCCGCCCGCTTTCGCAACGCGCTGCGCCCCGTGTGCTAAACTGTGGTCTATGTGCGCTCGTAGCTCAGCGGATAGAGCACTGGTCTTCGGAACCAGGTGTCGGGGGTTCGAATCCCTCAGGGCGTACTCTTCTCTTTTCCCCTGTTCGCCCCATACTGGAGCCAAGGATGGCCTGGATTCAGCAGGTCGCAGACGGTGACGCCACCGGACTCCTCAAACAGGAGTACGACAAGGCAATCAAGCGTGCCGGCCGCATCTGGAACATCGTGCGCATTATGAGCCTGAACCCGCGCGCGATGAAGGCCAGCATGGAGCAATATGGCGCAATCATGATGGGATCCTCGCCCCTCAGCCGCGGCCAGCGCGAGATGCTCGCCACGGTCGTGGCAGCTACGGTGGGTTGTGTCTACTGAACACAGTCACACGCCCACGATCTCCGTGCCGAGATCGCCGCAGACCCCGCAGGTTATCCCCTGGATGACGCAGCCGCTGATGCGCTGGTCCATGCGCTTGTAGCCGATCGGCGCAGCGCCCCCATCAGCGCCGCCGACAGCGCGCTCTGCGCCTACGCCGTCAAGCTCACGCTGCACCAGCGTCAGATGTCCCCGGCCGACCTCGATGCGCTGCGCGGCCACGGCTATGACGACCGCGCCATTCATGATGCCACCCAGGTCATTGCATACTTCAACTACATCACACGCATTGCCGAAGCGCTGGGCGTTGAGCCTGAGCGCTTCATAAAGCCCTGGGGTACGGCTGCACAAGAGGCGTGATCTGCGCAGGCTGTTCTTGAGTTGCTGCCGCGTGGCGCAAGCATACACTTCCCACGTCAGGGCTTTTCAAAGGTCGCCCGTACCCAACACGTGCATTCTTACGTGTTGCGTACGGGCGACCTTTAAAAAGCCCCGAACTTCTTTAGGGCTTCTCAAAAGTTAGGCTGAGGTGTGGCAAGCGCCAACAGCAACCTCACCCCCGGCCCCTCTCCAGAAAATTGGAGAGGGGGAGCACAGCGCCGCCGTTATCGGTCACATCTCCGGCGTGACGCACTTGTTTTGCTCCCCTCTCCAATGTTCTGGAGAGGGGCCGGGGGTGAGGTTGCTGTTGGCGCTTGCCACACCTCATTCTGACCTTTGAGAAGCCTTGGAGTCTCTTGAATATGCCTTGACAGGTATATAACCAAGTGGTAATATATGTCCGTGAGCACAATCTTTGAGGTCCTCGCCGAACCGAATCGCAGGCGCATTGTTGAACTGCTGCGCGACGGCCAGCTGGCCGTCGGAGAAATCGTCGACGCGCTGGGCATGAGCCAGCCGGCCGTTTCCAAGCACCTGCGCGTACTCAAGGATGCGGGCGTCGTAGGCGTCCAGCCCGATGGGCAGCGCAGGCTCTACTACCTGCGCCCCGAGCCAATGCGGGAATTGGACGTGTGGCTGCAGCCCTATCGTGCGCTGTGGGAGGAGAGGTTCGATCGGCTGGATCAGCTCTTGAAGGAGGTGGACGCAAGCGAATCAGATGAATGATGGACCCCGGCGTAGCAGCGTGGGCCTTGTTCAGAAGGCCATGACGAGTGCGGATTATTCTTTGGAGGGGGAACAATGACAATAAGTCCGGAGTCGAAACAGAGACTGACGCTTCCATCGGAGCGCGAAATTCTCATTACCCGCTGGTTTGCTGCGCCGCCGTCGCTGCTCTGGCGTGCACACACCGACGCTGCGCTCATTCCCCAATGGTGGGGACCGGCCATCTACACGACAGTTGTTGACGCAATGGAGCTGCGTGTGGGCGGCAAGTGGCGCTATGTGCAGACGGCCGCGGATGGCGGCGAACATGCCTTCCGCGGCGAGTACAAAGAGATTCTCCCTGAAGAGCGGCTTGTCTACACCTTTGAGTACGAGCCGATGGCCGGCCACATCATTCTCGAAACAGCCACGTTCAAAGCCATGGACGGCGGGACGCTGCTCACCATGCACGCGCTCTTCGACAATCAGGAAGACCGTGACGGCATGATCGCCTCCGGCATGGAGGAAGGGCAGTCGGAGGGGTGGGATCGGCTGGCTGCGGTGATGCCTGCACTCGATGCCGAGTATGTCATCACACGTGACTTTGCCGTACCCCGCAGAAAGCTCTGGGAGGCCTTCACCCAGGCTGACAAGCTTGCCCGGTGGTGGGGTCCCAAGGGACTTGCCATGGAGCACGTTGCGCTCGATCTGCGCCCCGGTGGCCTCTTCCATTATGGGATGCGTGCCAATAACGGGGCCGCAATGTGGGGGCGCTTCGTCTACCGCGACATCGTCCCGCAGGAGTCCGTCACCTTCGTCAACTCCTTCTCGGACGCCAACGGGGGCCTTGCTCGCCACCCGGCCATGCTCGAGTGGCCTATGGAGATGCTCATTCAGATGACCTTCGAAGACAATGGCGACGGGTCGCGGTTGGTCATGCGCAGCTTCCCCATCAACGCCAACCCCCAGGAGATTGCCGTCTTCAAGGCGGGCCACAGCTCAATGGACGAGGGCAACGGCGGCATGTTGGACAATCTCGACGCCTTCCTCAGCGAAGGCTGAGTGAGCGTACACAAAGATCGAGGCTTCCAGAGTTGGAAGCCTCGATCTTTGTTTGTTGCTTGCCACAAAGCGCCGCCGGCGTTCAGTACGCGTTCTGATTCGTGCCCATGAGCGTTTGCATGATCGTGCGCAGGATGATCTTGATGTCCAGCCAGAGCGACCAGTTCTCGATGTACCAGAGGTCGTACTTCGTGCGCTCGACAATCGACGTGTCGCCACGCAGGCCGTTGACCTGCGCCCAGCCCGTCAGCCCCGCCTTCTCGCGGTGGCGGTCCATGTAGCGGGGAATGCTCTGGCGAAACTGCTCCACGTAGACGGGGCGCTCGGGCCGCGGCCCCACGAGGCTCATGTCGCCCAGCAACACGTTGATGAGCTGCGGCAGTTCGTCGATGTTGAAGCGGCGCAGGAACGCGCCCAGGCGCGTCTTGCGCACGTCGTCGGGCGTCGTCCAGCCGGGGCCGTCCATCTCGGCATCCTGGCGCATGGTGCGGAACTTGATGATTTTGAAGGGGCGGGCGTCGAGCCCCATGCGCTCCTGCGCATAGAAGACGGGGCCCGGGCTGTCAAGCTTGACGAAGAGCGCGGCCATGAGCATGAAAGGGCTCAGCAGCACCAGGCCCACACCGCTGCCCACCAGGTCGAGGCCGCGCTTGAGGGTGACCTTCCACCCCTGCAACGCCACGTCACGGATGGTGAGCAAGGGCAGGCCGCCCAGATCGCCAATCGTTACCTCGCTCGCCATAATCTGGAAGACGTCGGGGAAGACGCGGATGCCCACCTTCTCGCGCTCGCAGAGGCTAATGATATTGACCAGGTCCTGGTGGCTGCTTTCGGGCAGGCCAATGAAGACTTCGTCAATGGCGTACTTGTCGATGATGCGCGGGATGTCTGCCAGCGAGCCCAGCAGCGGCGCGTCCATGCCCGACTGGCGATGCTGGGTGCGGGCGTTGTCCACCACGCCCACAATCTGGAAGCCGAGCTTGGGATTCTGCTGAATGCGATTGTGGAGCAACTGGCCGATGTCGCCTGCGCCCACAATCAGCACGCGGTCATCGCCCACGCCACGTGCCTGGACGGCCCATTGCACTTGGGCGTGGATTGTGCGCAACGCTGTGAGCAGCGCAATGTTGATGCCCCAGGCAATGATGACAATCTGCCGGTGGTAGCGGAAGTCGGGCACAAAGAGGGAAAGAAGCGCAACCGTGATGAGCGTGGCGAAGCTGTTGTAGAGCGCGATCTTGAGCGTTTCGTCCAGATGGCTAATCGGCCGCCGGCGCTGGTACATGCGGCGCGAGAAGAAGGTGGCCAGCAAGACGCCAAGATGCACAGCCGGCAGCGGCCAAAACTCAATGAAGGGCCCAATAACATTCTGCGGGTTGGCATGCGGAATGAGCCAGCCGATGTAGTAGGAGAGAATGACGGAGGCGACGTCGATGATGAAGATCGCCGCCATGAAGACGGCCTGCGTGCGCTTGAGCCGACCCGGCCGGTGGCCACTGCGCAGCAGAAAATCGTCGATCGTTTCCCCGGCGGTGGCCACGTTGGCGGATGCGCCGGTGGCAGGCGCGGGCGCTCCAGGCGCGGTGCTGCGCCGAGAGGAGGCGGTGCGTTTTGAGCTTGCGCGTACCTTGCTTGCGCTCACGGTCTTCCGTTGAACAGATTAAGGGCAGCTGAGCAGGACGGCGCGTCTTCGGCTGGATTGCTCAAACTGGTGCATCTGGCAGCGGCGGCCTCAGCCGCCGTTCTCGATTACGCCATGCGCTGTCAGTGATCGGCGGCGCAAGCCGCCGCTACGAAACGCGTTGCATACTCTGGAGACGCCCAGCTAAACTCGTTGCGTTTGCTTGCGTTCCTGCGCGCCGAGGACGCTGTGCGGCGTCTCAATTCCTCCCGCTGCGGCGGCAGAAGCGCCACAAGTGGCGAGCCACATCCACGCCGCCCTTGGCGACAATGCCCAGCAGAATCACCCAATCGAGCAGGAAACTCGTTGTGGCGCGATAGTGCTTGACATAGAAAAGCCACATCGCCTCGTAGAAATCAATCCGCGCCTTGGCACTCTGGCTGCTCGCCGCTTCCTTGACATGGGTGATCTGCGTCTGCCCATTGTACCAGACCTGCCAGCCGGCGTCCTTGATGCGCTTGGCCCAATCCAAATCCTCGCCATACATGAAGAAGCGCTCGTCGAGCAGCCCTGCCTGCAGCAGCGCCTCGCGTCGCACCTGCATGTAGGCCCCCACCACCGAATCAACGGGATGCACGGCATCCTCGGGCTGGTATTCGAGGTTGTAGGCGTTGAAGCGCCGGCTGTGTGGAAAGAGCCGCGAGAGCCCCGTCATTCTGTAGAAGCTGACCTCGGGGGTGGGAAAGCTGCGGCGGCAGGCCCGGTCGAGCGACCCATCGGGCCGGCGCACGCGTGGGCCCGCAGCGCCGGCGGCGGGCCTCGCATCCATGAAGGCCACCATGTCGGCGAATGCATGGGGCGGAACGATTGTGTCGGGGTTGAGCAGCAGCGCGTAGCGAGGCAGCGATTCCACATCCCGCTGGGCGTCGGCAAAGCCGAACCAGCGCAGACCCGCGTTGTTGCCGGCGCTGTAGCCGACGTTCGCATGGTGGGCAATGAGATGCACGTGGGGGAATGCCGTGCGCACCATGTCGGCGCTGCCATCGCTGCTGGCGTTGTCGACCACACAGACTTGCACACGTACATTCTGCGCGCCCGCGACGGATTGCAGGCACGCAGCCAGGAGTGGTGCGGTGTTGTAGTTGAGAATAACCACGGCCACATCGCACGGCTGTGCCGGCGGCGCTGCCGTCGCGGAGGATGCTCTGATATCGGCCATGTTTTCGGCCACGGGAGCTTGAGTCAAGGCGGGCGTCACTGTCCAGGAAGTGAGCGGTATGCGCTTCTGCGGCGCACGCGCGTTATCGTGCGCCGTCTCGTGGGCGCAGCACGGCTGGGGGCAATTCTAGCATGTCGCGCGGTCGCGGGCAAGGGTGACACGCACGCCGCTGCCCGAAAGTCGGCGCCCCGTGCGCTCCGCAGACGCGCAGAGCGGGGGACCGGCCACGCTGCCGGTCCCCCGCTCTGCTACCAACCCTGTTTGTCCGTCCACTACAAGGAGTATTCCGTGGAGTTGCGGCCCGGCCCCCGTCAGGCGGCAGCTTCCACCTTGTCTTCTTCACCGCCAAAGAGCCCAATGCCCATCGCCTGGCCCGCTGCGAGCGCCTCATCGGAGGCGTCGTCACCCAGGTCTTCGACTTCGCCCTCGCCAACGGCCTCGAGGTTGGCCACGAAGCCGACAGCATCACGGATCACACGGTCAATCTCGCCGGTGAGTTCGGGATTCTGGTCGAGAAAGGCCTTGGCGGCTTCGCGCCCCTGGCCCAGGCGCAGGTCGCCATAGGAGTAGAAGGCGCCACGCTTGGTGATGATCTCCATATTGACGCCGAGGTCAATCAAGTCACCGGCGGTGGAGATGCCTTCGTTGTACATAATGTCGAATTCGGCCACACGGAAGGGAGGCGCCACCTTGTTCTTCTTGACGGTGACGCGTGTGCGGTTGCCCACCACCTCGGTGCCCTGCTTGATCGACTCAATGCGCCGAATGTCCAGCCGCACGGAGGCATAGAACTTGAGCGCCATGCCGCCGGAGGTGGTTTCGGGATTGCCGAACATGATGCCGATCTTCTGGCGCAGCTGGTTGGTGAAGATCATGCTGGTGCCGGAGGACTTGATGACGCCCGTTAGCTTGCGCAACGCCTGACTCATGAGGCGTGCCTGCAGGCCGACGTGGCTGTCGCCCATCTCGCCCTCAATTTCGGCGCGAGGCACGAGCGCGGCCACAGAGTCGACGACCACCACATCCATTGCGCCCGAGCGCACCAGCGCTTCGGCAATCTCAAGCGCCTGCTCGCCGGTGTCGGGCTGCGAGATGTAGAGGTTGTTAACGTCTACGCCAATGCGTGCGGCGTAGGAGGGGTCGAGCGCGTGCTCCACGTCAACAAAGCCGCAGATGCCGCCGCGGCGTTGTGCTTCGGCGATCACGTGCAGGCAGAGCGTGGTTTTGCCCGAGGATTCGGGGCCGTAGATTTCGATGACGCGGCCCTTGGGAATGCCGCCGACGCCCAGTGCAATGTCGAGGCTCAGACTCCCTGTAGGGATGGACTCAACATTGAGCTTGGAGGCGTCACCAAGCTTCATGACAATACCGTCACCAAATCGTTTGTTCAAGCCGGCCAGCGTTGTCTCCAACGCGCGGCAACTTGCCCGCGTCAGTGGTTGCGGGCGTGCCGTCTCCAATTTGCGAGCCAATGCCGGATTCGCTGGCGCTGCGGCTTGGACTTTGATAGAGCCATGGTCTGTGCTTCCTTTGTTCGTACTGGCGCTGAGCGCCCTTCGGTTGAGCCACAGTTTAGCACGGGTGTTCTGAATTGTCAAGACATATGTTCTACAAATTTCGGGCTTCTCAAAAGTCAGGCTGAGGTGTGGCAAGCGCCAACAGCAACCTCACCCCGGCCCCTCTCCAGAAATTGGAGAGGGGAGCACAGCGCCGCCGTTATCGGTCACATCTCCGGCGTGACGCACTTGTTTTGCTCCCCTCTCCAATTTCTGGAGAGGGGCCGGGGGTGAGGTTGCTGTTGGCGCTTGCCACACCTCAGCCTGACTTTTGAGAAGCCCTGTCTACAAATTTCGGGGCTTATCAAGAATCGACCGCAAGACCGACACTGCGCATGAGGCACGACGTAAAGCGTTTGCACCACAAGCGTATATAACTTGTAAAAGGCAGTTGACAACCGCTAATCCACTATGGTAGACTGGCGCAATAAATCCACACCCTGAATAAATTGATTCGCGGCGTACCTGTTCGTGCGCTCGCGCGGTAACTCTCCCGCAGTTTTGTTGGCGGTTGCCTATTGGTGAGCACGGTTCTGGCGGCTCCGCCGGCCATCCGTTGTGCACAGCGTTGGCGTACCATCAACGCCACCGCTCGCAAAGTGTGAGTCTTGGTTATTCTTGTCGTTCAGCGAAGCAATGACGCGCCACAAGTCAAGGAGATTTCCATATGCGTAAACGACTTTCATTGGTATTGGGGCTGTTGGCCGTGATTGGCCTGTTGCTCGGAGCGTGTGCCTCGCCGGCAGCGCCAGCTGCATCCACTGCGCCTGATGCGGCGGCAAGCGCCCCGGCAGAGGCGACGGCTCTTCCCGCCGAGGAAGCTGCCGCTCCGGCGGACGGTGACGTGACCCTGCGCTGGCGCACCCGCCCCGATAACCAGGAGGAAATCGACGTCTATCAGGCCGTAAGCGATGAGCTCGACGCGGCGTGGGACGGCGTGAGCCTCGTCTATGAGCCCGGCGGCAGCGAGACCTCCTCCTACCAGGATGTCCTCAAGACCGAGATAGCGGCCGGAACGGCCCCGGATGTCTTCTGGATCCCGGGAACCGACATTGCCGACTTTGCCACCCGCGGCCTGATTCTCAACCTGGATGAGTTGGCTGCGTCCACGGCCGACTTCGCGGCCGACGACTTCTACCCGGGCCCCATGGAGTTCCTGACCTACAATCCTGAGTCCGGTGCCAGCGGCGCCGACAGCGGCGCCCTGTGGGGCCTCCCGCGTGACGTCTCCACTTTCGCCCTCTATCTCAACATGGACCTGATTAATGAGGCCGGTGCACCGGACCCGCGTGAGCTCGCCGCCAACGGCGAGTGGGACTGGGACGCATTCCTCGACGTTGCCACCAAGGTCAATGACCTGGGCAGCGACATCTTTGGTTATGGCGCGAACGCCTGGTGGGGCCCCTACGGCGTTTGGATTAACGCTGCGGGCGGCGGCTTCTTTAACGAAGATCGTACTGCATGCAACCTCGATTCGCCCGAGTCGTTGGCCGGCCTCGAATTCGAGCGCGGTCTCTACCAGGATGCCGCCGTTGCCGTTCCCTATGGCGAAGACAGCGAGCCCCCGTTCCGTGCCGGCAAACTGGGCATGTTCCAGAATGGCCGCTGGGGGACGCCGGGCATTCGCACAGTTGACTTCAACTGGGACGTGGTCGAACTTCCACGTGGGCCGGGTGGCTCACAGGGCAACTGGCTCTTCTGGGGCGCATATGTTGTAAACGCCCAGACTGAGCACCCGCAGGAAGCCTGGGAGCTTGTACAGATGCTGACGACCGCCGACACGCAGGGCAAGATTGCCGCTCTCGGCGCCAATATCCCCAGCCGCGTGAGCCAGGAAGCACTGGATGCCTTCCTGACTTTCACACCGCCGGCCAACAACCAGGCCTTCCTCAACGGCCTGGCAGACAACCCCACAGCCGAAGGCCCGCTGTGGGCAGGCTCATGGCCTGATTACGATCGCATTATGGGGCCGGCTGTGCAGGCCGTACTGACAGGTTCGCAGAGCGTTGAAGACTTCGGCGCAACGATTTGTGACGAAGCCAACAAGGTTTTCACACAGTAATTGAGTGACCAGCTGGGGCGGTGAGGAGCGGTGGAGCCATCTCTGCTCGCCCTCACCGCCCCGGCATTGCTCCGGCGCGAGGCACGTAATTGCGGGGCCGGCGCCTGCTGTCTTGTGGGCCTGCTGCAACGCCTCGCCGCCAGTCCGCAGTTGGCCCAACCCTCTCCATTCGTAGCTGTGAGCACCGCTCCACATATCCGCACCTCCAGGGAGGCACTATGGCTGCGGCAGTAGCCTCGCGGCAAGCGCTCCGCTTGTCAGGCGCGATTATCTCCAGCCCCTGGCGCTTTGGCGCATTGTCTTCGGCGTGGCGGCGCTTGCTGTCGCGCTCGGCTTGCTTGTACGGCCGGCCTTCTTTGGAGATCCAACCTGGTGGCGTTGGCCCGGTGCAGCGCTGGCGCTGATTGCCGGCCTCCTCAGCCTGGTTGCGTCCGCAGAGATACGCGCGCGGCGCCACCGCGGGCGCACCATTGCGCTGATCGAAGACTATCTGGCGTTTCTCGCCTGCACGCTCTTCTTCTTGCAGGTGACGGACATATTGCTCTTTACCGACGCCATGGCCGGCTATTTTGGCCGGGGTCTGGTTGCGCTCGGCGGCGTTCTGTTGGGCTATCTCGTGCTCACCGTGGGCGATCGCTATGAGAATGCGCCGCGCACAGAGCAGATGTGGCGGCGCGCCGGCACGATCATCATGGCGATTGCGGGCGTTATCTTTCTCTTCATGGTGCGGCTGCCCGCCGGTCTGCTCTACGTACTGCGCCAGCTCAGCGAGCCGTTGCCGCTCCTGCTGCTGATTGGGGCGGCTCTCTTTGGGCTCGCGCTGTGGGCCATGTGGCGCGAACCCGCTGCCACCGCCATGAACGCGCGTGCACGCCACGAGGAGATGCTCAACGGGTGGCTCTTTCTCTCACCCAATCTGCTTGGCTTCCTGATCTTCTTTGCCGGCCCGCTGGCGCTCTCGCTCTACTTCTCCTTTACCAACTCCGATGCCTTCAACACACCCGATTGGGTGGGTTTTGACAACTACGCGCGCATTCTCAACATTACCTTCCGCAGCCTCGAATCGGCGACACAGCCGGCATCACAGGTGCTGGACATTACGCGCTTTGACGAAGTCTGGCGCTTTTCGCTCTTTGGCAACTCCTGGCTGATTGGGGCAACCGACAAGCTCTTCTGGCTGGGACTGCGCAACACATTGCTTTTTGCGCTGCTGGCTGTGCCGCTCAGCGTGGCGCCGGCGCTGGCGCTGGCCAACATCCTCAACAGCAGCCTGCCAGGCATGAAGTTCTTTCGCGCCGTCTACTTCCTGCCCAGCATCGCAGCGGTCGTCGGCATAGCGCTCGTGTGGCAGTGGCTCTACAACGCCACAATTGGCTATATCAACTACTTCATCACGCTCAGCGTGAATGGCATGAACGGTCTCTTTGGCCTCGCAATCGCCGATCCCACCATCAAATGGCTCTCCGACCAGCGCACCGCGCTCATTTCCATTGTCATCCTCTTTGCCTGGCAGCGCATTGGTTTCAACACCGTGCTCTTTCTGGCCGGCCTGCAAACCATTCCCAAATCACTCTATGAGGCGGCAACGGTGGATGGAGCAGGGCGCTGGGCGAAGTTCCGCCACGTGACGGTGCCGCTGCTTGGCCCCACCACCTTCTTCGTGATGACGACGACCACCATTCTGGCCCTGCAGCTTTTTGAGCAGGTCTTCATCCTGATGAACCCGCCCGAAGGACCAAACAACGCGACTGTGACGCTGGTCTCCTATCTCTACCGCAGCGGCTTTCAGAATTTCCGTCAAGGCTATGCCTCGGCCATCTCGTGGGTGCTCTTCGTTCTGATATTTACCGTCACGCTGGTGCAGTTCCGCAACCAGGCCAGCAACGACGGGGAAGGATAGGCTGCGATCATGATGCGATCACACCGCTGGAGCGAATGGCTTACAAACGGGCTGGCCTACATTGTGTTGATTGGCTTTGCCCTGGTCATGATCTTCCCATTCGTCTACATGCTGACAACTTCCTTCAAGCTGCCGTCGGATACGTTCCGCTATCCGCCGCGCCTGCTGCCGCGCGACAGTGTCACAGTTGCCATGCCTCCCACGGATGAGGAACTGCCGCTCTTCTGGGTCGAAGGCGCTGGCCGGCGCGACAGTTCGCACTTGTGGAAAGCAACATCCGAGTGGGTATCTTTGTCGATCCGGCGAATCCCGAAGTCGAGGTGCGCCGCCAGTTGACGGAGGTGACGCCTACTGGCGGTGAATCAGATCCACAAAGTGCAACGTGGGAGGGCAAGGAGACGCCGCTCTTTGATGTGACGACCGATGACGGCAGCGTGGTTGCCATGGTGCAGACGGGACAGACGACCGTTGGACGCTTTGTCAACCCCGAGAATCCTGAAGAAGTGGCCTTCCAGAATGTCCGCCTGAGCGAACCGGTCGAGAAGATTACCTGGCACCCCGAGAACTACACGGATGTAATTCGCCTGCGCAACCTGGACCGCAGCCTCTCCAATACGGCGCTTGTTACATTGCTCGTCATGATCGGGCAGATTGCCACCTCAATTCTGGGAGGATACGCCTTTGCCCGGCTGCGCTTTCCAGGCCGCGACCTGATCTTTCTGCTTTACCTGGGAACGATTATGATTCCCTTTGTCATGCTCATCATTCCACTCTATCAACTCATGGTGATTGTGGGCTGGGTGGACAGGCTGACTGCGCTGGTGATACCGTGGGTCTTTACGGCGTATGGCACCTTTCTCATGCGCCAGTTCTTTATGAGCATGCCCAAGGAAATTGAAGAAGCGGCGCTGCTGGACGGCGCGTCCCGCTTTCAGATACTTTGGCGCATCTTCCTGCCGGCGAGTGTGCCTGCGCTGGCGACGCTGGCCACCTTCACATTCCTCTATGCGTGGAACTCGTTCTTCTGGCCTCTGGTTGTGATCAACACAGGCAACGAACAGAATCACGTTATGACACTCGCGCTTAATGTGCTGCGCGGCCGTGCCGCCGATTCGCCCAACTTGATCCTGGCGGGTGCGTCGCTGGCCATTCTGCCTCCCTTCATCATCTTCATTCTGGCGCAGCGCTTCTTCGTGGAGAGCGCGACCAGCAGCGGCGTCAAGGGTTGATCAACGTGTGATGAATCAAGTTGCAGCGCAGCTCGCCGTCGTAATCGTCAGCTACAACACGCGCGATCTGCTGCGCGACTGCTTGCGCACCCTGCTGGATTCGCTGGCGGCGGATGCGCAGTGGCTGTCGGCCACTGTCATCGTCGTCGACAATGCCAGCAGTGACGGCAGTGCAGCGATGGTGGCTGCCGAGTTCCCCACGGTGCACCTTGAGGCGCTGGCGCGGAATCTGGGTTTTACAGGTGGCAACAACCATGCGCTTGCACTTCTGGGTCTGGTGGAAGGCGCATCGGCCGCGCCACCCACGGTGGCAGCGCCCGATTTTGTGCTGCTGCTCAACCCCGACACGCGGATTTTGGCCGATGCACCTGCGCAGCTTGTGCGCTTCATGCAGCGCAACCCCAATGCAGGCATTTGCGGGGCCGGTTTGCGCTTCGAAGACGGTGCCTTTCAGGATGCGGCGTTCACATTCCCGAATGTGGCACAGGTTGCGCTCGATTTGCTGCCGCTTGACCGCTTGCGTGGCGGCGCGCGGTGTATGACAGCCGTCTGAATGGGCGCTATGCCAAGGCGCTGTGGCAGGCGGGAGCGCCTTTTCGCGTCGACTTTGTGCTGGGCGCTGCGCTCATGGCGCGCGCCGAACTGCTCCGGCAGGTGGGCGGGCTGGATGACGGCTTCTTCATGTATTGCGAGGAGATGGACCTTTGCCTGCGCGCCGCAGATGCCGGCTGGGGCGTCTTTGCTGTGCCGGCTGCACAGGTTGTCCATCTGGCTGGCCAAAGCAGCCGGCAGACGCGCTGGCACTCCTTTGAGCGCCTGTGGCGGAGCCGCCTCCGCTTCTATGGGCTGCATCGCGCGCACTTTGCTGCCGGTACAGAGCCCTTGGTTCGTCTCCTGGTGCGCTGTGCTATGGTGATTGGTGCGCGTCGCGTGTTCACCCGTTTTGCACAAGGGAACGCAGACGGTGTCGCAGCAGGGGCCGAAATTGCGGCGCGCCAGGCGATAAGGCGCAGCGCGCAAAGCGCGAAGATTGCATAACCGGAAGCGGAGATCGAAGTGGAGCAGCTGGTAGCGGTCATCCTCACAAAGAATGAAGCCCCCCATATCTCCGCGTGCGTGGAGTCGCTGCTCGGGTGGACGGGCGCGGTCATTGTGTGGGACTCATGCAGCACCGACGGCACGCCACAGCTGGCCTATCTGGCGGGGGCCCAGGTGGTTGAGCGCCCCTTTGATTCCTATGCAGCCCAGCGCCAGGCGGCGCTCGATTCACTCAACGCCGAGTGGGTGCTCTTTGTGGATGCCGACGAGCGGGTGACGCCGGCGCTGCGCGATGAGATCCAGCGTGTGCTTGCCAACCCGCAGGCGTGCGGCTACTGGATTCCCCGCCGCAACATGATTGTGGGCAAGGAGATGCGTGGCGGCGGCTTCTATCCCGACTACCAGCTGCGGCTCATGCGGCGTGAAGGCGCACACTATGCAGCCGAGCGCGCTGTCCACGAGATTGTGCAGGTGAACGGGCCGGAGGAGAAGCTGCGCGAGCCGCTTGTCCACTACAACTACGCGTCATGGCATCAGTTCCATCTCAAGCAGGAGAGCTACGCCCGCTACGAGGCGGAGATGCTGGCCGCGCGTGGTATTCGGCCCCGGCCACACAACTTTGTGCTGCAGCCGCTGCGCGAGTTCCGCAGGCGCTTCATTGTGCTGAACGGCTACCGCGACGGTTGGCAGGGGTTGCGCGTAGCAACGCTGCTCGCCTGGTATTACGGCTTTGTTCCTTACTGGGACTTGTGGCGCGGCCACGTTGCGCCACTTCCCGCGAGGCCGCAAGCGTGACGGGACTGCATTGCCTGCTGCCCTGAATTGCCTGAATTGATGCTGCAATGAAAACGGAATCCTCCGGAAGGGAACAGCGATGGGGGAGCGCTCCGCTTACCATTGTGCCTGATCCCTGATCCCTGATCCCCGTTCCCCGTTGCCACATTGCGCACTCCACCCCGCAATTACTTTGGCGCAAGTTTTGCGTCGCGCGTGTGCCTTAGTATAATGTTTCTCACGCTCCAGCGGGGCGACGCTTCTGACACGATGTACTTACGCCCCATGCGGGCATAGGAAAGGCCATTCCCCATGGCGCAACAAAAGCGCAAGATGTCGCGGAACGAAAAGATCTTCTACGTCATCAGCCTGCTTGTTATTCTGAGCATGGTGGTTGGCTCAGTTGCGGTGGCGTTCTCAGGCGGCCTGTAGCCTCCCCGGCTCAGTGCCGCAACCACTTCCGGAAGTCGATTCACCGAGCGATGTTGCAAGACGTGCAGCCGCTGCCGATCACAGGCAGGGGCTGCTTTTGGTATCCGGTGCAGTCCTGCTCTTTAGCCTGAGCCCTGTGCTCACCCGCTGGGCGCTGGGCGGTGTGGGCCCGTGGGAGGCCACCTTCTGGCGGCTACTCGTGGCGGGTGTTGCCGTACTTGCTGCAGCCCGGCTGCGTGGTCAGCCGCTACCCGGCCGGAGCGCATTGCCCCTCTTTGCGCTCATCGGCCTGGTGGCGGCGCTGCATTTCCTCTTCTACATCGCGTCGCTGCAATACACGACGATTGCGCACAGCCTTGCGCTGGTCTACACGGCGCCGGTCTTCGTGGCGCTCTTTGGCTGGCTCACGGGCGGCGAGCAGCTCTCGGCGCGCAAATGGGGCGGCATTGCTGTCGTCGTGGCCGGCGTTGCCGTGTTGACAGGCTTCGCCTCGACGGGCGGCATGGCCGGCATTGACAGACGCATGGCCCTGGGCGATCTGCTGGCGCTGGGGAGTGCGGTCACCTTCGCCATCTACAGCCTCGCAGGGCGCAGCCAGCGCCACGCACATGGGCTCTTTGCATACGCCGGCTCGGTCTACACGCTCGCGGCGCTGTGGACGCTGCCTGTGGCGCTGCTCACGTGGTCGCGTGGGGGCTATACGGTGCCTGTTGTTGCAAGCCTGCTGGCGCTGGCGTTGCTGCCGCTGGGCGTAGGACATACCCTCTACAATGGGGCGCTGCGGCGCACGAGCGCGACGGTTGTCAACGTGGTGGCCACGCAGGAGTTGAGTCTGGGCGTTCTGTGGGGCGTGCTGCTGCTGGGTGAGGTGCCCAGCGCAGAGGCGCTGGTTGGCGCCGGACTCACGTTTTTGGGCGTGCTATTGGTGATTCTGTAGGGCAGGTGGTGCTTTTCGTGGGCGTCTGCGTTGCGGCGCGCACGACGTCACGCTGGAAACGTGACCTGCGGGCGCGCATCGCCTGGCGCACGTAGCGGAGGGCTGGAAGCTCCCAGCCACGAAATCACTTCGTCGTCACAAAGAGGGCATTTGCATGGTTAAAGAGCGGCTGGAGCTTTTCCCGGATACGATACGAATCGGCGTTGACGCAGAGGGACGCGCCGCTTTGACGATTGCCGATTGCGACGTGGCTGCACTGGCGGAGCAATACGGCACGCCGCTCTACCTCTTTGATGAGGCGACGCTCGACGCACGCGTGGCTGCCTACCGTTCTGCGCTGCGCGCACATTACCCTGGCGCCGCCGAGATTACGCTGGCGGGCAAGGCGCTGCTCATGAAGGCTACGGCGCAGTGGGCGGCAAAGCAGGGGCTCTGGCTCGATTGCACTGGCGCAGGCGAACTGGCCATTGCTGCCGCCGCGGCCTTCCCGAGCGAGCGGCTCCTCGTCCATGGCGTGAACAAGAGCGCAGAGGACCTGCGCGCCGCGGTCGAAAGCGCTGCCGTCATCGTGGTGGACAACCTGCCCGAGCTGCATCGATTGCTGGCTATGGCGGCGGCGGGCGGCGCGCCGTTGCCTGCGCTGTGGCTGCGCGTGCGGCCGGGCGTGGCCGTTGATACGCACTCCTACCGGCAGACCGGGCAGGTTGACAGCAAATTCGGCATGGACCCGCGTGAGGTGCGCGCAGCGCTTGCACTTTGCCAATGCGCCGGCGTGGCCGTGGAGGGCATTCACTTTCACCAGGGCTCTCACTTCCACAACGTCGCGCCAATTGCGCCGGCGCTCGAAACCGTGCTCGATCTGATTGCGGCGCTCCACAACGAGATGGGCTGGCTGCCGAGTGCGATCTCGCCCGGCGGCGGCTGGGGCGTCCCCTACCACGAAGATGATCTGCCCCATCCCACAATTGAGGAGTATGTTCGCTTCACGGCCGAGACGCTTGTTTCGGGCTCACGCGCGCGCGGCTTGCCGCTGCCGCGCCTGCACGTGGAGCCCGGGCGCAGCATTGTGGCGCAGGCGGGTGTGGCAATCTATCGCGTTGCCGCAACGAAGCAGAGCGGTAATAAACGCTGGCTGCTCGTGGATGGCGGCCTTGCCGACAACCCGCGCCCGGCGCTCTACGGCGCGCGCTACAGCGCACTGCCGGTGCTCGAGCCGCTGCGTGCGCCGCTTGGCCCGGCATCGGTGGCCGGTCCCTACTGCGAGAGCGGTGATGTCCTCATCCATGATCTGCCCCTGCCCCAGAGTGGAGGATGGCGAGCTGCTGGCCGTGCCGGTGAGCGGCGCGTACCATCTGAACATGGGCAGCAACTACAACGGTGCGCGCCGCCCGGCGGTGCTCTGGCTGCGCGACGGCGGCGCTCAGCTTGTGCAGCGCCGCGAGACGGTGGATGACCTGCTGCGGCGCGATGTGGGGCTGGCGGAATGAGTGAGAGCACGCCGACTCCGGCCCACACGTGCCCTGAATGTGGTGCAATTATTGAAGATGGCGTGACTTGCTGGGACAAGTTGTGCCACCTGCTGGCTTGGGAGGTGGACGACCCTGCACTTGCAGCCATCCACTTTGTTACGGTTTCTTCGTATAACGTGCAGCATCCTGCCAACTTCAACGCAGCGGGCCACGCTGCATTACGTGCAGCCCTGATTGCGTATCTTGACGAGGGCGCTTCACCGCATGAACTGCGCCGTTTTATGAGCGCTCAGTTCGAAGGCTCATCGCGCGTGTTGCGTCCAATTGCCGAGCGTAAGACGGTGCTACGCTCGTGCGCGTTGACGATTGAGTATGCATATGATGGTGGCAATCCCGCGGGCGCTGCCACACGCGTCAGGGAATGGGCGGCGGCAATTCGACGCGAACTCGATGCGGAGGAGTTGTAATGGTCGATCGCTGTTTCTGGGCGGGTGATGACCCGCTTTACATTGCGTACCATGATGAAGAGTGGGGCGTGCCCGTTCATGACGAGCGCGAACTCTTTGAGCGGCTGCTGCTGGAGGGCTTTCAGGCGGGGCTCTCGTGGCGCACAATTCTCCACAAACGCGAGAACTTTCGGCGCGCCTTTGACGGCTTTGATCCTGAACGCATCGCAGCTTACGACGAGGCGAAAATTGCCGCGCTGCTGGATGACGCGGGCATTGTGCGCAATCGCCTCAAGGTCCGCGGCGCAGTCCGGAATGCACAGGCATGGCTGCGACTGGGCGCGGAAAACGGATCGGTGGCCGACTGGCTGTGGGCGTTTGTGGGCGGGGCGACCCTGCTCCCGCCGCGCCCGGTGACGCTCGATTCCATCCGCAGCACGTCACCCGAGGCGGAGGCCATGTCAAAGGCGCTGCGCAAGGCGGGCTTCACTTTTGTGGGCCCAACCATCTGCTACGCCTTCATGCAGAGCGTTGGCATGGTGGATGACCACCTTGTGGGCTGCTTCAAGCACCGCGGCTAACGGAGCTCCTGGACGCAGACATTCATGCCTTGTGGGCAAAACGCAGGATGAAAATGGGGGGCCTCGTAGCGGAGGGCCTCCCGGCCCTCGTCTGGCGCCCGCGCATTCCAGTGCCCGCAAAGTGAGGGCCAGGAGGCCCTCCGCTACGAAGTCAGCGATGTTTTCAGGGTAGAAGAAGCGGTAACAGCGGAAAAGGCCTGAGATGCGTGTCTCATATCTTTTCCGCTGTTTCCGTCTTTTCTGCGTCCAGGAGCTCTGTTAGTGGGAGGCCTGCTTCGTCACGGGGCGCGCATCGTTCAGGCGCACCAGCTCGCGCACCACGTCGTCAACGCGGCGCTTGTAGCGCAGCAGATCGCGGCGGCACTCCACCTCGGCAGGCGTCTCTGCCTTGAAGGTGCGCAGCCCCTCATCAAGCTCGTTATCAATCCGCACCTTGTAGACGTTGATTACGTTGCCGCGCAAAAACTCGCGCATTTGCGTAGCGATCACCGTATCGTAGTAGGTGAGGTCGTTGTGGAGGTCGACGAGGCGGTCCGAAGCGATGGCAGGCACGGGCATGGACCGGAGGGTTTCCCAGGCACGGTTCAGTTTGCGTCGGTACACGGCAGGCTATCCAGTTGGTTAAAAGGTCCTTGACGGAGCCGCACTTGGCGGGCCGCAGCACGCGCTGTTGGGCTAGGACCTGGTTCGATTATCGCCAACGCGCGCCACATACCAAAATCCTGTGCCTTGGAAAACGCGTTTAAGGGCGTGGCAAAGGGGCAATGTGGTTGGATTGAGCAGCCTGCCCTGCGTTTGAATGGCTAGTCAGGTCCTTCAGAAGGAGCCAGCCCATCGCCATGGGCGAGGCTGGGCTGGAGTGGAATAGACGCTTCGTCGTTGGCCTTGCGCCAGTAGACGTAGACAGCGAGAATGGCGCCGCCCAGAATTGTTGCCAGCGCAGCGCCGAAAAAGAGCACACCGTAGCCAAAGGAGACAATTGCAAAGCCGCCCACCAGCGAGACGACAGCGAAGCCCATACCGCCAGCAAACTCGCCCGCGCCCGCTATGGTTGTGCGGAATCGCGGCGGCGTCACCTCCATCATGTAGACAAAGAATGAGTTGTAGCGCACGGAGCTGATGGCGCCCATGGTGACGAAAGAGAGGCCGGCGACCGGCCACAGCGGAATCAGCGCCATGGGCAGGAGACTCAGGCCCGCCGCCACAGCCGCAACCACCGCTGAGTTCGCCGAGC
Source organism: uncultured Chloroflexia bacterium (assembly GCA_963773745.1). Classification (GTDB taxonomy): domain Bacteria; phylum Chloroflexota; class Anaerolineae; order Caldilineales; family Caldilineaceae; genus UBA5069. The sequence goes on along the minus strand of CAVZCL010000012.1, from coordinate 47,209 downwards.
CCCAGCGGCCCACAATGCGCGGCACCGTGAGCGCCGTGAAGACCGAGAGCAGATGCGACAGCGCCACAATCAGGCCGATGGTGGCGGTGGAGACGCCCAGCGCATCGTCCATGTAGACATTGAAGAAGGTTAGCCCCGCGCCAATGCCCGACGAGGTGAGGAAGCGCACAAGCGACAGAATCAGCAGCACGCTGAGAAAGCGGGTCCCTGCCGCAGGTGCGCCTGGTTTGGCGCTCGAGCGCATCGCCGGCTCGGCCGCAGCATGGGGATCATCGCCCTCGAGCGGGCGCACCTGCACGCGCATGATGAGCACTGCGGCTACGGCAAAGATGGCTGTGCTGATGACCAGCGGCACGCGGTAGGTTGCCGGCGAATGGATCGACCAGCCCAGTGTAGCCACCATAATCAGCGGCACAAAGCCCGCCACCGGCCCGCCCACAAATGCGAGCAGGTTGTTCATTGCGCTCTGTACGGAGATGACGCGTGAACGCCCGGCCCCTGTCGTCACGCTTACCAGTGCGGGCCCAACATTGACGAAGAAGAAGGAGGCCCCCATGTAGAGGAACGAAAACATGAAAGTCAGCCACACCGCCTGGACGGCGGCCGGCATCAGATCGGAAAGCGCAAGCGCGCCCGTGCTGAAGGTGCCGATCATCACACCAAGGATCATGACGGGGCGCGCGCCATAGCGCATGCCAAGCGTTCCCGCCAGAAGGCTGGAGAGGGCAAAGACGACCAGCGCAATCGAGTTGACGGTGCCGACGAATGCGGGCCCGTAGCCCATGCGCAGAATATAGAGATTGAAGACAACGGGGAAGACGCCGTCTACGGTGAAGGCGACAATGGCCGACACGAGCAGAATCAGACGAATGTCGCGGCTGTAACCGGCAAACGCCGTACGGTATTCGGCAATCATGTCGAGTTATTTCCAGGTGATGCAGGATGCCAGCGCGCCGTGGCATTCGGGCGCCTGGTTAATATATGTTACATAATAGTTGCGGTGCCGCGGCCACTCTTGCTATCGTGCCCCAAATTGCTTTTAACACCAAACTTTATGGGCTGGGTTACTTGACAAAGCATGAGTCGTCTGGGAGGATGTACGGCGCGCACATTTCCGTCACCATATTGGGCGAATCATCATGCGCGAGCCATTATTGTACACAGCATTGTGAAGAACCACAGGAGTTGAGCATATGGCAGTTCAGAGTGCGCAGGCGTCGGATGGCGCGCGGCGAGCACGCGGCGGCCCGCCGGGCGGGCGCAAGGGCAGCATGAAGGAGCTGGGGCGCGCTGTGCGCTTTCTGGGCCACTACCGCAAGCTGACAACCTATGCCTATGTGGCAATGGTTATCAGCCTGGTTGCGCAACTGATGGTGCCGCAAATGATCCAGAATATTCTGGATGCGGTGACGCGTGGCATGGTTGTGCAACGCTTCAACGCCGCACCCGCGGCCACGCAGCAGGCAATGCTTGCGCAAACGGGCATGACGCTTGATCAGATGGAGGCGGGTGCAAGCGGCGCACAGACAGCTCTCTATTGGGCGATTGGGCTGATTCTGGTCTTTGCCGTGGCGCGCGGCCTCTTTTCGTTTGCACAAACGTACATGTCGGAATCGGCAAGCCAGGGTGTTGCGTTCGACCTGCGCAACCAGCTCTTTTCCAAGATTCAGCGCCTCTCCTTCAGCTACCATGATCGCAACCGCACGGGCCAGCTGATGATTCGCGCCACAGATGACGTGGAGAAGGTGCGCACCTTCATTGGCCAGGGCTTGCTGCTGGCTGTGCAGGCCGTGCTGCTGCTCACCGGCGCGCTGATCCTTTTGGCGATGACGAACTTCAGGCTGACGCTCTACATTCTGCCCATTCTGCCGATTGCATTTGTCATGTTCATGTTCTTCGGCAGCATCACGCAGCCCCTCTTTTCCAAGGTGCAGGCGCGCTTGTCGGCCTTGAACACCGTGCTGCAGGAGACGTTGCAGGGCATCAAGGTGGTGCAGGCATTCGCGCGCGAGCCCAGTGCTGTGGCGCGCTTTGACCGCAGCGCCAGTGACCTCATGGAGCAGCAAATTCGCGTGGCGCGCGTCTTCAGCTTCCTCTTCCCCGTCATCTTCCTGATTGCCACGCTGGGACAAAACGCCATCCTCTACTTTGGTGGCCGGCAGATGATCTTTGGCACGCTGACAATTGGTGAGTGGCAGAAGTTCAGCCTCTATTTGGTCTATGTTTTCTTCCCGATTGGCCAGCTCGGCTTCATCATTTCGCAGATGAGCCAGGCGCAGGCCAGCGCGCACCGCATCTTCGAGATTGTGGATGCGGAGAACGAGGTGTCGAACAAGCCGAACGCGGTGCCGCTGCCGCCGGTGCAGGGGCGCGTCGAATTCGACAGCGTCAGCTTCAGCTACTTTGGCAGCAGCGAGCCGGTGCTCAGCGATATCAACTTTGTGGCCGAGCCCGGGCAAACGATTGCGGTGCTGGGCGCGACCGGCAGCGGCAAGAGCAGCTTCATTAACCTGATTCCGCGCTTTTACGATGTGAGCGAAGGTCGGCTGCTGATCGACACGTATGACGTGCGGGATGTGACAATCGAGTCGTTGCGCCGTCAGATCGGCATTGTGCTGCAGGAGACGAATCTCTTCACCGGCACGCTGCGCGACAACGTTGCCTTTGGCAAGCCGGAAGCGACCGACGACGAGATCATCGCAGCGGCCAAGGCAGCCGCCGCGCACGACTTCATCATCTCCTTCCCCGAGGGTTATTACACACCCGTGGGCGAGCGCGGCTCGACGCTGAGCGGTGGCCAGAAGCAGCGCATTGCCATTGCCCGTGCGCTGCTGCTGAACCCGCGCATCCTGATTCTGGATGATTCGACCAGCAGCGTGGACGTGGCCACCGAAGCGCTGATTCAGAAGGCGCTGGACAAGCTTATGGAAGGACGCACGAGCTTTGTGATTGCGCAGCGCATTAGCACGGTGCTTAACGCCGATCGAATTGTTGTGCTCGACAAGGGGCGCGTGGCCGCCGTGGGCAAGCACGAAGAGCTGATGGAGACGAGCCCCATCTACGCCGAAATCTACCGCAGCCAGCTTGTTGAAGATGCCTCTCCCCATGATGAGGACCCGGAACTGCAGTTCCTGCCTGATGTGACCTTGCCCCCGGACGGCAACGGCCATGGCACGCGCGCAGTGGCGGAGCACGAGGCGCGGTTGATGGCATGAGTAATGGCGAGCACGACGGCAACGGCGCGATTTCAGAGACAGCGGCCGACAACGCCGGCATGCAGGGAGGTGCAAGATGATGGGTGGCGGCAGGGGCATGCTGGACCAGGAAGTCTCCAAGCCCAAGAATGTGAGTGCGACGCTTGGGCGGCTTGTGCGTTATTTCAAACCGTATGTGCTCGTGCTGGCAGCGGTCGCTGTACTGCTTGTGCTCAACGCATGGGTGCAGGTGATTACGCCGCGGCTCACAGGCCAGGCAATTGACTGCTTCGTGACGCCGGCACTGGTGGACAACTTTGCCGCAGCGGACGCCGCAGGCGCAGCCGCGGCTTCGGCGGCAGGCGCAGCGGTAGAGCCGGGCGCGGCGGCACAACCGGGTGCGCAAAGTGTGCCCACGGCGGCGCAAGCCAACTGCACCTTTGCCGATATTCCCGCAGGTTCGCCGCAGTCAGATTATCTGGCCGGGCTGGGCAGGCTCGTGCTCTTCCTGATTCTAATCTCGGTGCTGGGAGCCGCTGCGGCGGGCCTGACCTTCTTTGCCATGGGCTGGACGGGGCAACATGTGCTGCGCACCATGCAAACGCAGGTCTTCCGCCACCTCACCGGCATGTCGATTGGTTACTACAGCAAGGTGGAAAGCGGCGACCTGATGAGCCGCATTACCAATGACGTCAACACCATCCAGCAAGCCATGTCCTTTGCGCTGGTGCAGGTGCTGAGCGGCTTGCTGCTGCTTGTGTGGATTGGCTGGAGCATGCTGGCGGCAAATGCCGTGTACGCGCTCGATCAGCCTCACCGTGGTGCCATTCATGATTGTGGCCACACTCTGGTTCAGCTGCGCAGGCGCGCAAGGCCTTCCGCAAGACACGCCTTGAGATCGGCAATGTCAACGCCGAGCTTGAGGAAGGAATTTCGGGCGTGCGCGAAGTGCAGGCCTTCAGCCGTGAGAGCGCCAACATTGAGGCGTTCGAAGTGGCCAACGCCGCCAACCGTGACGCAAACGTGAAGGCAGTCGCCTTTACTTCTGCGCTCGCTCCGACGCTGGAAGCGCTGGGCTATGTGGCGCTTGCCATCGTAGCGGGCGTGGGCGGCCTCGCTTCTGCTGCGCAATGTGCCGATCGGCGGCGCAGTCGTCTCGATTGGCCTGATCGTCACCTTCATCGGCTATGTGCAGCGCTTCAACCAGCCGATTGCGCAGATCAGCACGCTGTGGACCAACATCCAGAGCGCGATTGCCGGGGCCGAGCGCATCTTTGAGCTGCTTGACCTGCAAGACCTGACATTGTGGAGAAACCGGGCGCCGCAACCATGCCCGCCATTCAGGGGCGCGTGGTCTTCGAGCGATGTCTGTGCCGAGTATGTGCCGGGCGAGCCTGTGCTCAGGCACGTGGACCTTGTGGCGGAGCCCGGGCAGTCGATTGCGATTGTCGGCCCCACGGGTGCAGGCAAGACGACCATGGTCAACCTGCTGCCGCGCTTCTATGACGTGACGCAGGGCAGCGTGACCATCGACGGCGTGGATGTGCGTGATGTACAGTTGGGGTCGCTGCGCAGGCAGATCGGCGTGGTGCTGCAGGACACTTTCCTCTTTAGCGACACGGTGATGAACAACATCCGCTACGGCCGCCCCGAGGCGACCGATGAGGAGGTGATTGCGGCGGCCCAACTGGCGCGTGCCGATGAGTTCATTGCGCGCCTGGGTGATGGCTACAATACCATTCTTGGGGAGCGTGGCGGTGGTCTGAGTCAGGGTCAGCGTCAGTTGCTCTCGATTGCACGTGCGGCCCTGGCCGATCCGCGTATGCTCATCCTCGACGAGGCGACGAGCAGCGTGGACACACGCACAGAGCGGCAGATTCAGAGCGCGCTTGAGACGTTGCTGAAGGGGCGCACCTCCTTCGTGATTGCGCACCGTCTGAGCACAATCCGCAACGCCGACGTGGTGCTCGTGCTTGTCAAGGGCGAGATTGTGGAGCGGGGTCGCCATGAGGAGCTGCTCGCGGCCCAGGGCGTCTACTACGACCTCTACATGAGCCAGTTCCGCCGCCAGGAGGAAGTGACGCAGCGCAGCGCGGGCCGCCCAGGCGCTCCGCTAACCACCGCAACGGCAACTGCCATGCCTAGCTGCGACACAGAGGTCACAGAGGCACAGAGGAACGCAAAGAAAAGCAAAGAAAAACAGAGAAGCGCAAAAGCAGTGAATTGTTCTTGCGCTTTGCTTTTCTTTGCTTTTCTCTGTGTTCCTCTGTAACCTCTGTGACCTCTGTGTCGCTGTTCGCTTAGAGGTGCGCGAGCGAAGAAGTCCGCGATGCGCGTGTAGCAATCCACCCTGTTCTCATAGGTGAGGACGTCGTGGCCCTCATCGGCGTAGACGATGAACTCCACGTTCTTGCCCTGGGCGCGCAGCTGCTCCACCACATCACTTGATTCGGCTAAAGTGACGCGCGGGTCGTGCGCGCCCTGAATCACAAGCATGGGGCAGGCGAGGTTGTGCATGTAGGTGCTGGGCGAGCGCTCGCGCAGAAAGTCCGCTTCCTTCTCGGGATGGCCCACGGCCAGGTAGAAGTAGGTCTTCCACGTCTCGGGCAGCCGCTCCATGAAGGTGAGAAGGTTGTAGGGGCCAAACATGTCCACTGCGCCCTTCCAGAGGTCGGGGTGGCGGCCGGCCAGCGTCAGCGTCATGTAGCCGCCGTAGGAGCGCCCCATGACGCCCACGCGCTCCATGTCCAGCCGCGGGTCGTTGCGCAGGAATTCGAAGGCGGCGATATGGTCGAGACGGTCCTGACCGCCCCAGTCATGGTCCACCATCTTGGTCGTGGCAAGGCCGTAGCCTTCGCTGCCGCGCACATTGGGCACCCACACGGCAAAGCCCTTGAGGGTGAGGTACTGGATCATGGGCATGGAGAACCAGGTGAAGTCGGGGCGCTCCTGGCTTTGCGGGCCGCCGTGGATGTAGAAGACAACGGGACGCTTGCCCGTGTAGCCAAGCTCCTCTGCGGGCATGTAGAGGCGCGCCGAGATGCGAAGGCCGTCATGGCTGATGTAGGGCATGGACTCGCCGCTGTGAGAGCAGTTCGCTGGGAATGCCAATCGGGCGTTCGTTGGTGAGCCGGCGCATGGAGCCATCGGCCTCAATCACGAAAATCTGCGAAGGCGAGTTGTGGCCGAAGAGAAGGAGAGCGCATAGCGGCCCGTGGCCTCTTCGTAGTGAATCGCCTCGAGCACGCCCTCGGCCAATTCGCCCTCGCCCACCAGAACTCGAGTCACAGTCCATGTGAGCGCTGTGCGGTCGAAGACGCCCTCATAGACCCACGATGCGCCGTCGATGTTGTAGGTAAGGCGCATGGGTTCGCCCAGGCCGCCTTCGAGCGCGCTCAGTTCGCCTGCGCCTGTGTGGCGCAGCCCAATCACTCTGACTGCCATGGGCTTGTCGGGCGCATCCAGCGTGAACCATGTGAGGCCGTAGCTGTCATCGAAGAGGCTCGAGACCATGAGCACGCCATCATCCACAAGGCGCGGCGTACGGATGCCGTTAAGCATTTCGGCCTGGTCGGGGCGCTCCTCAAGCGGCGTGCCAAAGAGCACTGTACGCTCGCCATCGCGCCAGAGGTAGAGCACGGCGTCGCCCACAGTGTTGGAGTCTGCGAGCAGCAGCGTCTCGAAGCTGGCATCGTGCGAGTCCGCTGCGCCGCCGTGGACGCTTTCGTTGATCAGCGTCAGCGTGCGATTGGCGAGGTCTGCCTTGTAGCTGCGGTAGACGGGGTTGTTGCGCGGGTCCACCGCAAAGAGAGCCGTTGCCGAGGCGCCGTCGCAGGCGGTGCAGACGACTTGCATACCGGCGAAGGTATCGCCAAAGACGGGCTCGGGAATGCCGCCCTCGATGGGCACGAAGACGGGCTGGTAGTTCTCGTCGCCGTTTTGGTCAAGCATGAGCAGGATGACGCCCATTTCGGGCAGCACCTGGTAGACGACGTTGCCTTCGAGGTGGTGCGGGTTGGGCAGGGCGATGTCGGCGGGGAGCAGCGGCTCGGGCACACCACCGGCGAGGGGCATTTTGTAGAGGCTCAGCCGCCCCGACATGTTGCTGATGAAATAGATTTCGTCCTCCACCGTCTGCGGGGCCAGAAAGAGGCGCGCCGACAGCAGCGATTCCACACGTGGGTTGAGCATTTTTGCGCTTTCCAGTTGCGGGCCGTGGCTCCGGCGCGGCCTTTCTGATGGAACGATTTGTGGGTTAATCACGCCGGAGACGTGACGTGCAGCCTATTCTTCGTCGCCGCCGAGCACGCGCCGCTTGACGCTTGAAGCACCCATCTGCACGGCCGCGCCCAGGATAAGGGCTGCACCCTTCCATGTGTCCAGGCTCAGCAAATCGCGCGGTGATTCGGCAACGGATTGCGCAAACTGCACCACCAGGTCCATGCCCGGAATGACGGAAAGGCGTTTGCCCGCTTCTTCGAGAACACCCTTGGCACCCGTCGCAGCGCTGTAGTTGAGAATGTACCAGAGCCCCTTCCAGGTGTCGGGGTCGAGCAGGTCTTCCTTCTTTGTCCCTTCGAGGTTCTGCGCAATGTCCTTGAGCAGGTCGATGGGCAGGCACGCAGCGAGTTTGCTTGCGTTGCTCTTGAGCATCTCCGCCAGCGCAGAAGGGCTGAACGGGGGCGCCTGGTAGCCCGACTCTTGCTTGATCTCGTTGGCAAAGGAGTTAAGCTCGTCAGCAGCGGCGTCGGAGACGGCAGCAAAGTTCGGCGCGCGTGGCGTCAACCACGGCGTCCACCTGCGCTTCGCCCTGGTGCATGCGGCAATAGGCCGAACCTTCGATGGCGCGATTGCGGCAGCGGTCGCTGCTCCTGGTGGTGGCGGCGCACTGGACCGGCGCTGTCTGATCATCTGCCTGGTTGTCACTCATAATTGCTCCTCTGTATTTTGTGCATGGTGTGCGCCATCGCCTTCCTCGCCGGCCAAACTGCCGGTCACTTCGTCACCACTTTCGGCACGCCGCGCCTCGTCTCTGCTGCGTGCCGCAGCGTCGGCTGCCTTGCGCGCGGCCTTCAGCGCCTTCGCTTCGGCCTTGAGGGCACGAGCCTCTGCCTTGCGCGCCTGCTTAAGCGCTTTGGCCTCGGCCTTGGCGGCGGCGGCCTCGGCCTTCTCCTGCAGCTTGCGCGCTGCCTTGGCCTGCTTGCGCTGCCGCTCGGCCAGCGCACGGCCCGGGCCGTCGACAATGCGGCCGGGGGTGGCGCCCGTGTGCATGCCGTCGCGCGACGACGCAGACGCCGTTCACCCAGACGGCATGCACGCCCTTCGACAGCGTGTGCGGAGACTGGTAGGTTGCCTCATCGCCAATCGTCTCCGGGTCAAAGAGGACGATGTCGGCCATGCAGCCGGCGCGCAGCAGGCCGCGGTCGTGCAGGCCAAGGCGCGCGGCAACGGCGCTGCTCATCTTGCGGATTGCGTCCTCAAGCGAAATGATCTGCTCGTCGCGCACATACTTGCCCAGACACGCGGTGTAGGTGCCGTAGGCACGTGGATGAATGGGGCCCAACGCATCGGCCCAGGCCGGGTCCAGGCCGCCGGCGTCGGTGGAAATCTTGATCCACGGCTGCTGCAGCTGCAGGCGCAGGTTATCTTCGTCCATCATGTAGTAAATCGTGCTGACCCAGCCCTCTTCGGAGAGGCAGAGGTCGATAGCCGCATCGGCCCAATCCTGGTTGCGCAGCGGCGCGATCTCCGAGAGCCGCCTGCCCACATAGTGCTGGTTCTCCGGCTTGCGCAAGCCAACCGGCATGACGCCCTGGGGCGTGCAGAGATCGGCCATGGCCTCCCAGCCGCCGGTGGGGTGCAGCGCCTCCTGCTTGATACGGGCACGCATTTCGGGGTCACGCAGGTTATCGAAGAAGCGGCCATCGGCCTGTGCCCACGGTGGCAATACGGCAGCAAGCGATGTGCTGGAGGCGACGTAGGGGTACATGTTGGCGGTCACGTCCAGCCCCGCGTTGCGCACGTCCTGGATTGACTCGACGACGGTAAGCATCTTGGCGTGATTGCGCGGGCCAGCCGCCTTGAGGTGGTAGATCTCCACGGGCACGGATGCGCGCCGCCCAATCTCCAGCGCCTCGGCAACGCCCTCGAAGAGGTGATCGCCTTCAGAGCGCATGTGGGTGATGTAGACGCCATTGAAAGCGGCCACGACCTTGCAGACTTCGACAATCTCGTTCGTGGAGGCAAAGGTGTCGGGCGCATAGATAAGGGCGTATGCAACGCCGAACGCCCCATCCTCCATGGCTTCGGCCATGACGCGGCGCATAGTCTCGAGCTGCGCCTCATCGGGCGCGCCCATGGCCATGCCCATTGCGTACTCGCGCAGCGTCCCTCCGCCCAGAAACGTGCCAATGTTGGGCGAAACGCCGGCCTCCTGCATCGCCTCCAACCAATCGCGGAAGCGCCCCCAGCTCTGCATACGGTCGTGCCAGTCGGGCACATCCAGCGTGAAGAAGCTGCGCGCCAGTGGATCGCTTATGAGGCCGCCAAAGGGTGCGGGCGTCCAACCCTCGCCCATGATTTCGGTGGTGACGCCCTGCGTCAGCTTGGAGACGCTGCGCCCGTCGCGCATGAGCGTGAGCACCGAGTGGCTTTGGATGTCGATGAAGCCCGGACAGACGACCCTGCCCTCAGCATCAACCACCTCCGCTTCGGGGCCAGGCGAGAAGGCCCCGCGTGGACCTGTGCCCACAATCCGATCACCGGCGACGGCAACCTCGCCATGAAACCACGGGTTGCCCGAGCCATCGACGACGCGTGCATTGCGTATAAGGAGAGTGATTTCGGCCATGGGAGATTCGCAGAGTTGGCAGGTGGATGGTTGCTCGTTGCAGGCTGAGAACAGGGCCTGCTGCGCTGAAGGAATTGTACATCACTTTGCGCCATTGGCGCGCGAACCTGAGCGCCGCAGGTGAGGTTGCCGTTGGCGCGCCGCCAAAGTGAAATGCATCGGCGGGAGAGTTGTTCCGATCCCAACAGGAATTCCATGCGTATGGAATTCGTATGGAATGGTCCGCAAGGAATCGGCATATAGCCGACCGTTCAAGCGACAAAAGTTGCCTCTCCGCCTTGTGGCGTGGCAAAAACTCTGTTAGCATAGCGGAACGTATGAACAATATCCCCTGCAGCACCCGTTGACCACCGCTTCGACCCCTTCTTCGCACTCGAATACTCGCCCTTGCGATCGGCCTTTCGCTCGCCCTTGTGGTTGCGATTGCATTCGCTCCGCGCCCGGCCTTCGCCCAGGATGATGGCATGGGCGGGCTGGGGCCGCAGGCACAGGCAATCGCGCAGTCAATTAACCTGATCCGCTCGCAAAATGGCCTGGGGCCGCTCAAGGTGCACGCGCTGCTCAACAAAGCCGCGCAGGACCACGTGGATGACCTGATCGCGCACGGCATGTATGGCCATTATGGCAGCGACGGCAGCAACGTGCGCACACGTGTGCTGCGCACGGGCTATGCCAGCGGCAATGTCAGCGAGAATTGGGTGACATCCGGCAGCAGCCAGGGCGCCATGGACTGGTGGATGAATGACTGGATCCACAAGGTCAATATTCTGGATAGCAGTTGGGACGAAATGGGTGTGGGCGTGGGCCAGGTGGGCAACGGCTACTTCATTTATGTCACCGACTTCTCGAACGCCGACGGCAAGGATACAAGCGTCGCCGTCGCGCCGCCGGTTGAAACGCAAAGCGGCGGCGGCTCCACGACTATGAGAGCGCTGAACTGCCCGCAGAGGGGCTTGACTACACAGTGCGCGGCGGCGACACGCTGCTGGCGATTGGGCTGCGCTACGGTATTGAGTGGCAGGACATTGCGCTGGCCAACAATATGGGCGAGCAGGATATCCTGAGCATTGGCCGTGCGCTGCGCATTCCAGGGCGGGGCGACGTGACCGGCGTGTCGGGCGTGGAGCCGGCGGCAGGTGGGCTGCTCTATACCGTGACCTCGGGCGACACGCTGATTACGATTGCCAAGCGCTACGCCATCGACTGGAACGAGATTGCGGCGGCCAACCGGCTGAATGACTATTCGGTGTTGCAGATTGGCATGCAGCTGCGCCTGCCCGGCGTGCCCGAAGAGGGTGAAGAGGGCGCGACAGATGCCGCCGCACAGGCGAGCGAAACGACTGCCAGCGCTGCGCCACAGGTGGCAATTAGCGCTGTCAAGGCAAGTGGCACAACGTACGCCGTGCGCGCTGGTGACACGCTCTACACGATTGCCGTGCGCAACAAGGTCACGTGGCAGGCGCTCGCCGACAGTCAACGGGCTGGACGAGGACGCGTTTCTGCAAATCGGCCAGAAGTTGGCGATTCCGACCACGGCCGCCGCTGCGGACGAAGACGCGGCCACGACCATCGCTGCCGCCGATGACGAAGAAATCACCAGCGTTGCTGCTGATGCACCGCAGGCAATCCAGTTCACAACTGAGCTGCTACCGGCCGGCACGGCTATCGAGGGAAGCCCAACAGGGGGCGCGACCACAAGCGGCCGCGGCTACACAGTGCAGGCCGGCGACACAATCATCAGCATTGCCGTGCGCAACGACATCCCCTGGAAGGAGCTGCTGCGCATTAACGGGCTGGATGACAGTTCGCTGCTGCAGCCTGGTCAGCTGATTTCGCTGGGAAACTGATGTGCGCGAGAGGTGACTCGCCGCTGCGTGCAGCGGAGGGCTGAAAGCTCCCCCTACGAAGTCCACCCTTGATTCACGAAATTTAGCTGTTTAGCCTCCATCAGGCCGCGCAAGCGATTGCGCGGCCATTTCGTTGAGCGGTGCGAAGCGCAGCGCAAGCTCCTCGGCCAGCAAGTCACATGCGGCCACGCCCAGATTCCCCATGCCCAACCGGATACCCTCGACCTCTGCCAATGCGGCCATCAACTGGCGCGCAAGCAGTGCGCCTTCACCGGGCGCGCCATTCAGCATGTGCAGCGTTGTCTCAACCTGACTGGTGTGCTCGCGTACGTGGGCGGCGAAGCGGTGCATGCGGTACAGCACAGTATAGGGGGTGGCCTCCCACATTGTGGAGGCGCGCTGCAGCTCTTCGTCCTCCAGAAAAGCCAGCCACTCCTGCACTTTGGCGTGCACACGTGCATAGGCCGACCATATCTCGTCGAGAGCGCCCTCATGCTGCGTCTCCAGCCGCTCGCCCGTGCGCGTGGCAATAGCCGCTGCGCCGAGTTCCTCAGGCGGGCCACCGTCCAGCGTATTGAGGATGGTGGCGAGGAATTTGCGTTCGGTACTGTGGACATGCGCGACAATTGTGCGCAGCGGCCATGCGCCAGGTGCAGGCTCAACGTCAAGCAGGGCGTCATTGCAGCCGAGCAGCAGCGCTTGCAGATCGCGGAAAGCGAGCTGGTGGTCCGCCAAAGCGTGCTGGGCGAGCGTGATGTGCTTGCCGGCAGCCGTGCGCTCGGCGTGCAGCCGACCGGCCAGCGCCCGCAGTGCCATGGCCCCATGCAGAGGCGCATAGCGCACGCCCTGATAGTCATCCCAGCCCCACGTTTGCACGTTGAGGAACGACGTAGGCCAGCGGCAAACGGTTGAGGCGAAGTCTATGATGAAGGGGCTGAGTGTGGTTGTGAAGGCAAGAGGCTCGGTGCTGCGGTTGGCGGCCATAGACAGGATAGTACTCCAGGATAGCACTCGTTTTCGTAGCGGGGCGCTAAGCGCCCCGCTACGAGCCACGGCGTCAGTTCCAGGCCAATTGCGAGCGTGTCTCCCAATATTCGGCTGGCGTTTCGACCAGGGATGCAAGCGCAGCGTCTGCCTCGTCGTCCCATGCAACTGCGAGGGCGCGAGCGTTGGCGCGCACGTGTTCGGTGGTGGCCGCACCGCTGAGCACAACGTTTGCCCACGGCTGCGCCAGCACCGCGGCAATCGCCAGCGCGTCCACCGTGCAGTCGAGGCGCTGCGCCTGCTCTTTCAGGCGCTCCATTGCGTGCGCAAAGGCGGGCGCACTGTTGCGTGCTGTCAGGCGGCCATTCGCCACGGCCTCCTTCACAATCACGCCCATTCCCTGCGAACTGGCTTCGTGGAGCATCTCGCCGGCCGAGCGCTCCAGCAGGTTCCACGTTGCCTGCACAACTTCGAAAAGGTCCACGCCGTCGATGCGCACGGTGAGCGCCTTGGCAAGAGTCTCTGCCTGACTGGGGCCGCTGAGGGTGAGGCCAATGTGGATGCCGCTCTCCTTCACGCGCGCGAGCTCGCGCAGCACAGCCATATTGTCCAGCACGCCGCTCTCCAGCGTGGCCGAGTGAACCTGGTAAAGTTAAACACGCCCGGGCAAGCGCGCCGTGGTCTCCTGCCACTGGCGGCGCAGGTTCTCCACGGAGAGCTCCTTCACTTCGTGCTCCTCGGCCTGCACCTGCCAGTCGGCCGTGTAGATGTAGCCCCACTTGGAGCCGACAGTAACTTCCTGCGGCGCATGGCCGCGTGCGGCCAGCCACGTGCCCAGGAACGTCTCGGCGCGGCCATAAGAGCGGGCAGCGTCAAAGTAGCGGATACCAGCGTCCCATGCGGCGTCAAGCACGCTGTGGGCGTGGGCCTCCATGGCTGCAACAGAATAATCGTGCTCCAAATCGTCGGCGTGGCCCAGGGTCATGTAGCCCGGGCGTCCAAGCGCAGCCATGCCCAGCCCCAGCGGGGTGACCATAAGGGCGCTGTTTCCGAGCGGGCGGCGTGTCATTTTGTGCGTGTTGCGCATAGTCGTCTCCCATTCAGCAATTGCTTGGGCAAGTCGCCCCGAGGCGGCGATTGGCTTGCGACGCTACAGCTGACCCTTTGAACCCCAATCGGCCATGCGCGCCACATAGCCGGCATTGGCGTAGCGTTCGAGCGCAAATGCGGGTGCGTAGCTCGGCAATGGCTTGGCCGTAACGTGGGCTGCGAGCAGTTCGGCCGCTGCGCAGGCGGCCATCAGCCCAAAGCCGGAGAGACCGGCCGTTACATACGCGCCTGGCGGGGGAAGTGGGCCGATGAGCGGCCGATTTTCGGCGGTTTTCGTATAGTACCCACCGTCCATGTAGGCTTTGGGCAGCTTCTGCGTGTAGGGCAGAAGGCCGGGCACCAGCCGCGCCATGCCGCGCAGCGCAACCTCGGTAAACTCCTGCTCCATGGGAACGGGCAGAATCTCGGGGTGCGGCTGCACATGGTACGCCCACAAGCAGCAGGACCGTCTGGCTGTCGGTGCTGTGGCCCTCGGGGCGCATGTGAACGCCGGCAGGCAGGAGCTTCGTGAGCCAACGGGTGTCGGCGCTTCGGCGAGTTCGATGCGCTCGTCAGCGGTGCTCCACGCCAGCGCAATTGGGTCTTCGCAGATAACAAGGCCCGCGCTGCGCGGCACGGCGCCCAGGCTGTCGTCGAAGGCAACTTTGAGGTGGCGTTCAGAGAAGAGGGGCAGGTCGATGTCCACTAGCGCGCCGACGCTTGCGTGCAAAGGGACCGGCGGCATTGACAAAAACGCCGGCCGGGAGCAGCGTCTCAACGCCTTCCGCCGCTATGCGCACGGCGGAGACCGCCCCTGCCGCGAGTTCCACGCCCACTACGTCGGCGTTGACCAATCGCACACCTGCCGCGCGGGCTTGATTAAGCAGCAGCATGCCCAGCTGTTGCCCGCTGAACCAGCCACAGCGGCGCGCGTGCAGCACGGCCAACGTGTCGGGTGCGAGCCAGGGAAAGTGGCGCTCGATTTGCTCCCTGCCCAGGAGCAGATCGCTGCCGTCCGCTTGCCCCGCGAAGCCATGGTAGAGAGCCGGCCCATAAGCGGCAGCGGGCGCTGCCGCCGTGCACGCGCAGATCGCCGCAGCCCATTTGCTGCGGCGACTTCAGCCTCGGCAAGCAGCGACTCTGCACGCTCGGGCCGCGCCGTGGCATAGAAGTAGCCGCGCCGATTGAGCATGAAGGCGTTGCCATTCGCGCGTTGGCCAGCTCCTCCAGCAGGTCAATGCTGCGGTTCATGAGCCGCACCATCGTGTCGTCCGGCCCGGGCCACCAGTTGCGGTAGGCTTCGGTCGATTTGTCGCTGGTGAGAGAAAGGGGGCGGCGAGAATCGATGATTGTGATGTTGCGCATGCCGCTGCGGACGCCGAGAAAGTAGGCCATGGCAATGCCGGCAATGCCCGCGCCGCAAATGACGATGGGCGTATCATCTGCTGTGCATAGCTGTCGATCGGCTGTGAATTGTTGATACTCGCGTGCATGAGCATCCGGCAAGTGGGTACAGCTTCGGTGGGAGTGCGTTTATGGATTGTCTGACTATTGTGGCAGACACACGCAGAATCCGAAAAGGCACAGAGTGCAGGCTCGCCAGGGCGCTGCATGCAGGTGCAGGCATGCAGCCGTTTCCAAACTAGACCAATGGCATACGCACCGGTTACGGTGGGCATGCGCATATTGTTTGACGCGCCTCGAGCGCACCGGTGCTATACTCGAAAACTCAGCAATCTCCGTTCGCCCATGACGGCCATCCCCCTGGCCCTCGCAGCTGCTAGACGCACACCGACTGCACCTTTGGCCACACTCGAAGTCGTGCAGCGGCCTGCATTCCGTTGCGGCCCTTCCAACGTTGAATCATCATTGCCTGCACTTCCGGCGATTGCGCCCGTCCGGCAGAGTTCGCTCGCATGCGGTGCCATTCCGCCGCCGAGACGCCTTCATCACAGCCTCCATTGCACAGTCGGCCCCACGCTGCCTGCGCTGGTAGGCGAGAGCGGCGAGAGTCTTATTCATGCCCCACACAAACCCTGCGCCAGAGGAGCCCGCGAGACAGGCACAAGACGAAGCGCTTGCGTGCCATTGTGCCGGCGCCCGCAATCGTTACATGTGGTTGTGACCGAAGAAATCGAATTTGCCCGGCCACACTTCTCTGGATTGTCGTCATCATCATCTGGACGTTGTCGGGTTGTGCGCGCCCGGCACCTGCACAAGCGCAGCCACTCGAAGCGCCCACGCCCCTCCCCACCGTCGCGCCGGCAACTGTTGAGGTGACACGCGTGTGGTCCTCTCCGAGCGCATTGTGGAGGCGACGCCATCGCCGCCGCACGCGTGCGCCCCGACCTTTCTTGATGACGCAGACGAGATTGTCATCGGCCTGCTCGCACCCCTCTCGGACCCGGCCGCTCTGACCACGGCGCTGGGTGTGCAAACGGCATTCTCCATTGCCCTGGATGAGATTAACGGCGCGGGGGGGATCGCCGGCAAGCCTGTCCGTATGTGGATTGGCGACACTGCTGGCGACAGTGCGCTGGCGGCGCGCCAGGCCGAGGAAAGCATTACGCAGGGCTGCGCCGCGGCGCTGGTTGTATCGGCCAACAACGGCGCCGCCCATGCCATTCTCGAAGTGGCCCATCGTTATGGCGTTCCAATGATCGTGGTCGATGCGCCCGACGATGACCTCACGTCGAGTGCGTATCCCGAAGTCTTCCGCCTGGCGCCCACCAACAGCATGCTGGTGCAAACCCCTGCAGAGTGGGTGGAGAGTGTGGGCGACTACAACGGTGACGGCAAACGCAACGCTCTCCTGATTACGGACGAGAGCGAAGCGGCTCGCGTCCACGCCGAATGGCTGACGCAGGAGCTGGCCCGCCGCGACTTTTCCACCGACACCTATACGGTCATGCTGCCAAGCCAGGACTTTTCGTCGCTGGTAGCACGCCTTGTGGTGCGCAAAGTCATGCCCGACGTGATCTTCCTGCGCGTTGGGGGCGACGCCTCGACGACGCTGCAGCGCCAACTTGTGGAGAATGGCATTGGCCCCCAGAAGCAGAGCCTGATTGTGGCATCGCGTACGGCGCTTGATGAGGAACGCTTTTGGGCCGAACTGGGCGCGGCAGGGCTCTACACAGTCGTTCCACGCGTTGGGCCGTGGAAGTCGACCGTCAATGAGGAAGGCAGCGCGTTTGCCACGCAATACCTGGGCCATCTCGATCGCTGGCCCGACGCACCCAGTTTCGCGGCGCATGATGCACTCTACCTGCTGGCCGACGCAATCGAACGCGCAGCAACGCTCTCATCGGGTGATCTGATCGCTGCGTTGGAGCAGAGCGACTTGCCGCTTGCATCAGGGCAGGTCAACTTCCCCTTTGGCAGCGTGCAGAGCCCCGAGATGGCGGGCAAGCCGGCGTGGGCGTGGCATCAGTGGCTTGAGCCGTCACAGCTCCTGCTGCAGTACACCGCGCAGGATCAGCGCGGTGTGGATATGGCCATTTTGTGGCCCCCGCAGGCCGCCACTGTGGACGGGGACGTCGTGCGGCCGCCCGCGCCGTAACGGGCTTCGAGCGAGTGGGCGCTGTCCAATGATGAACAATAGAGCGAGGCTTCCGCTTGAGGAAGCCTCGCTCTATTGTTGCAGTGGGACTGCCCGGAGTCACGGGCGTTGGGGTTGCGTCGTCGCCAATCCTGTTCGTGTGCATGTGGCCCGGCGGGGGCATAGCCTCTCGGCGGCCCGTGGCGACAAACGATTTTCATCCTGCGTTGTGGCGTGCAGCCATGGGCGTCTCTGCGCAAGGCCTCAAGCGCGTGCGTAGAGGTACCAGTACGGCTTCTGCGGGAAGACGCTGCGCAAGGACTGCGTCCCAGACAAACTCGGGACCCATGCGCATGCCGCTGAGCCGGCTGTCGATGGCTGCAATTTCGCTTGCAAGCCCCTGCGGAATGTCGCCGTCCAACTCCTTGACGATCTCCTCAATCCGCTGGCGATTGCGTATCTCGAAGGGATAGTTGGCGCGGCCCACGTGCCAGGTCCTCGGTCGATTCGTCAATGAACCAGCGCAGGCTGTCGAGCCGTGACTTGATTTCGCGCTGCAAGCGCTGGTGAAAGCGCGTCTTCAAGCTGTAGATGATGCGCCGCGCCTCAGCTTCGGTTTCGTCATATTGCTGCTGCTGCGCGGGACTCAAGCTGTCGCGTTCCTTTACCGAGGCGGTAGAGGCGCGTGAGCAGGTCACCGCCGGTCATCCTGATGCGCATGTCGCCACGCCCGGGCACACGCACGCCCACCGTGCGGTAGAGTTCGTCCTCGATAATGTAGTCCTCCAGTTCCTCGACCATGGCAACGGCAATGGCGAGGTCTGCCGCCGGCTGCACCGGAACGACGTGGACATCTTCCATTCCAGTTTCTCCTTTGCTGCGACGAGGAGACTACCAGCGATGGTGCACCTCGTCATAATGCATACTTGTTGTAAATCTGCTCCACAGCCTGCATCTGCGCTTCACTCAGCGCAGGCAGGTCGGCAGCTGCGGCGTTCTGCTCCGCCTGGTCGGGCGCTTGGCCCCAGGGATGGCGCAGGTGACGGCGTCAAACATGAGAATCCAGCGCAGGGCCAACTGGGCCATGGTTGCGCCTTCGGGAACCAGCGGCCGCAACTCCTCGACGGCCTGCAGCCCCTGCTCGTAATCCACGCCCGAGAAGGTCTCGCCCCGGTCAAATGCTTCGCCATGGCGGTTGAAGAGGCGGTGGTCGTCGGCCGCGAACTGTGTATCGCGGCGCAGCTTGCCCGTGAGCAGCCGCTCGCCAGCGGCACACGCGCCAGAATGCCGATGTTGCGCCTCTTCGCCTCCTGGAAGAAGAGGCCGGCGGCGCGCAGGCGAAGCATGTTGAAGATGATCTGCACCGTCTTGACGTTGGGGTACTCAATGGCCTTGAGCGCCTCTTCCACCTTTTCCACGCTCACCCCATAATTGCGGATCTTGCCCTCCTGCACCAGGTCATCCAGTGCGCCGAAGACCTCGGGGCGGTAGTAGACCTCGGTGGGCGGGCAGTGCAGTTGCACGAGATCGAGCGCATCCACCTCAAGATTCTTCAGGCTGCGCTCGACAAAGGCGGTCAGGTTGGCCTTGTTGTAGCCATCGGCGTTGTGGGGCGAGAGCCGCCGCCCGGCCTTGGTGGCCACATAGAAGGTGACGTCCGGGCGCTCCTTGCGCAGGCGCGCGATCAGCCGTTCGCTGCGGCCGTCGCCGTAGACATCGGCGGTATCAATGAAGTTGATGCCCAGATCGAGCGAGCGGTTGAGTGCGGCGAGCGATTCGGCGTCGTCGGTTTCGCCCCACGAGCCGCCAATGGCCCACGCGCCAAAGGAGATTTCGGAGACATCGAAGCCGGTGCGTCCCAGTGTGCGGTATTTCATTGTGCTTACCTTCTTCTGTTGAGGGGTGTATGTTTGACACGCACACATCCCGAAACGATTGTTGGGCTGGAATGGTTCACGCGCGGTTGCGGCCCCGCCTGCGGAACTTGTCGAGGTGCGCCGGAGCGAGCGGTGCTGCTCCGGTGCGTTACTGTGCGCCGGCGCTGAGGTCGTCCGTGTCCAGAATCAGCGTCACCGGGCCATTGTTGACGAGCTCCACCTCCATGTGCGCACCGAACTGGCCGGTGGCCACGGAGATGCCCGCCTCGCGCAGCAAGCCGCAGAAATGCTCGTAGAGCGGCTGCGCATGCTCGGGACGGGCGGCGTCAATGAAGGAGGGGCGGCGCCCTTTGCGTGTGTCGCCAAAGAGGGTGAACTGGCTGACGGCCAGCACCTGACCGCCGATCTCCTGCAGGCTCAAGTTCATTTTACCATCTGCGTCTTCAAAGACGCGCAGACCAGCCACCTTGCGGGCGATGAGGGCCGCTTCGCTGGCCCCGTCGGCGTGAGCAATCCCCAGCAGAACGAGGAAACCGCTTTCGATGCTGCCGATTGTCACGCCGTCAACGCGGACGGCGGCCCGGCTCACTCGCTGAATCACTGCGCGCATTGCAATGTCTCCGAAAGAGTGCGTAGCGGCGGCTTGCACCACCGCCGCGTTATCTGCAGCGAAGCGCACCGGGCGGGAATTGGCGGTTGCGAATAGAACACATGTGCTGTATCATTACAGTGCAACACGCGCTCTGCTCCATCAAGTTGACCAGGGGGGCCGTATGAACTTCCGCGTCTCGCCAGACCCGTTCCAGAAGCTCTCGCTGCTGGAGGACGCCACGCGCTTTGAGCCCGCCGGCAACGATCCTGTGGGCGAGGCGGTGGATGCCGCCCCGGCGCACAATTTGCCAACACACGTGCCCAAGCCGCTGCCCTGTATCTCCGACGTCTCAACGCCGCAAGGCAAAAAGCCCATCATGAAGGCGATGATGACCACAGCCTGCGAGCGCAACTGCTTCTATTGCCCCTTTCGCGCCGGCCGCAGCAGCACACGCCGCGTCACCTTCGCCCCCGACGAGATGGCCAAGGCGTTTGACCTTGTGCACCGTGCCGGCCTGGTGGACGGCATGTTTCTGTCATCCGGCATCATCAAAGGAAGCGTGACGACGCAGGACAAACTCATCGACACTGTCGAAATCATGCGCACGCAGTACAAGTACAAAGGCTACATCCACCTCAAGATTATGCCCGGCGCAGAGTATGACCAGATTCGCCGCTCAATGCAGCTGGCGGACCGCGTCTCCGTCAATCTGGAAGGGGCCACGCCGCAGCGGCTGCAGGCGCTTGCACCCAAGAAGGACTTCTGGAACGAACTGATTACGCGCCTGCAGTGGATTGCGCGCCTGCGTGACGAGGAGCAGCTGCGCGCCTCGGTCGTCACCCAGTTTGTGGTCGGCGCAGTGGGCGACACGGACCTCGAGTTGCTCCAGGTGAGCGAGACGCTCTACCGCCAAATGGGGTTGCGGCGCGCCTACTACTCGGCCTTCAACCCGCTTGCGCAGACGCCTTTCGAAGAGCTGCCGGCAACGCCCGCCGGCGCGCCAGTTGCGCCTCTATCAGGCAAGTTTTCTACTCGCGCGACTACGGCTGGAGCGTGGAGGAGATGCCTTTTGTCGGGCACCGGCAATCTCCCTCTCAACATGGATCCCAAGCTGGCGTGGGCCATCGAGAATCTGACGACGCCGCTTGAGGTGAATCGCGCCAGCCGTGAAGAACTGCTGCGCGTGCCTGGCATCGGCCCAAAGACGGCGGAGACGCTGGTGCGCGTGCGCAGGGCAAACACGATTAGCGAGCTGACGCACCTGCGCCGCGCCGGCGTGCGCGACGCTGAAAAGGCTGGGCGCTATCTGCTCCTCAATGGGCGCGCGGCCGTGCGCCAACTGCCGCTCTTTGCCGCCTAAACCCAAATGCAATCTTGTGTGGCACAGCGACACTTTCAGCAAAAGGGCCTGCCTTGCGCCCTTGCGTTGAAAATGAAAGTCCACAGCGGTTTCACCCGAGTGCCGCCGCAAGCAGGCCGGGCACCGTAGGTTCAATCCATGCCACGCTGTCGAGCTGGATTGCCTGCGCGCCTGCAGCCAGCGCGGCACGTGCCTGCGCAAGCGTGTGGATGCCGCCGCAGGCAATGAGCGCTGCGGGCAGCTGCAGCGCCGCCAGTTGGGCCAGGGCAAGCAGCATGGCAGGGAAGAGTGCGGGTCCGTAGCTGCTGCCTTGCAAGAGCCACGGCGTATCGTCTTCCACCAGTGCTGCGCCACAGCGGCGCGTCGCCCATTACCAGGGCGCTCGCGCCGCCTTCGATAGCCGCATGCGCAATCTCCGCGTTGGCGGTCAGCGGAAGCTTGGCCCAGACGGGCAAGTCTCCCCCGCGTACCATGGCTTCCACGGCGCGGCCCACGGCACGCTGCGTCCAGCGCGTGGGGCGTGCGCCACTCAAGCGCGCCAACACCCGCAACAGTCGACAGGCGCTCGGCGCAGCGCGCCAGCGGCTCCGGGCGCGCATCGGCCAGTTGCACAATCACGGGGACGCCCATGCGCGCCCAAAGCGGTGCACAGGTGCGCAGCGTAGCCGCCAGCCCGCGGTTCTGGCTGCCCGTCTCGAGCACCATGCCTGCAGCCGTTTCCATGAGGCGCGGCATGGGTGCGCCGGCGCGGTTCTGCAGCGTCACCGGGCCAGCCACGATGCCACCCAGAGCGCGGAAGTCGAGCTCCGGCCAGTGCGCATCGCCGCAGCCAGCTGCGCCTGCGGCGAGCAGCACAGGGTTCTCCACCAGCAGCCCTTGCTTGTGGCCGGGTGCGAGGTCGATCACGAGCTCCGTGCCCGCTCACTGCTTGCGTACATACGCTCAACTCTCCTTGGCGGGCTGCTCGTAAATCACCACCTGACGCGGCTTCAAGACGAGGCTGCGCTGGTGCGTCTCTCCTGTGAGCAAGTCGGTCAGCGGCTGCGCCAGGGTAAGCGGATGCGGATGCGACGAGTGATTGAGCACGAAGATGACCTTGCGGCCGTCAGATGCACTGCGGGCGCAAACCTCAACGCCTGGGACAGGAGAGAGCAGCGGCTGCACGTCCAGTTGCGGCAGCAGCCAATCCCACAGGTTGGCGTAAAGATCGGGTCCGCCCATGCAGCCCACGTATATGACCTGGCCGCCGCCTTCGTGCTGCTTGTGGGTAATTGCAGCTTCGTTTGCATACCAGCCGCTGTTGTACCAGGCAATCGTTTCGGTGCCGGCCATTGGTTCCAGCACTTCGGCCCAAACGCCGGTCTCGGTGCGATGCATATGGGGCACATTGTCCCAGCGCAGAATGTTGCGCCGCTCGGGCTCCAGCGAGTCAAAGTACTTGACGGTCGCGCCGGCAAGCGCGGACAGCGGCCCCGGTTGCGGATCTGTGAAGAGCTTGCTGCTCTCATCCTTGAAGCCCGTGCGCGGCCCCAGGATGAGGGTGCCGCCTTGCTTCACATAGTCGGCCAGCCGTTCTGCCACAGCCGGGCGCACAATTGTGAGGAAGGGCGCGCAGACGACCTTGTAGTTGCTCAAGTCGCTATCGGGAGAGACGATGGCAGCGCCAACGTTGCGCTCCCAGAGCGAAATGTACGGTCCCGAATAGGGCCACATGCCGGGTCGGCGGCCCGTATACTCGTCGTCGCCATAGCGCTCTTCACCGTCGACGCGGAAGACGCTGGCCGGAAACTGCGTGCCGGGGCCGGGATTGTCACTGAGCAGCGCGTTGTGCGGCTGCGCCGAGATTGTCCAGCGGCTGTCGTAGTCAAGCAAAATTGCCACATCGGCTGCGGGCGCGGTCTCCGCGAGAATGGGCGCCAGCGACTTCAGTTCGGCGCCAATGCTCTTTGCTTCGGCGTAGCCCATTGTTTTGCGCCCTGCTGCGTCGAGCAGACCCGAGTGATACTGCTCGCTGCCGCCCACCGCCTGCCGCCAGCGGAAGTAGACGATGCCATCGGCGCCATGACCAATACCTTGATAGCTCTTGATGCGCGTAAAGCCGGGGCCTGGTTCGGGGTTGTAGACACTCCAGTTGATCTTGCCTACCTGCTGTTCCATGACCCAGAAATTGCGACGCAGGATACCCCACATGTGGTCATGTGCGGCAGCCACAATGCCGGGCGTTGCACCGTGGAAGTGGTAGTTGTCCCACGAAACGAAGTCAAGTTCTTCGGCCAGGTCGTAGTAGTTCAGGTCGGGGAAGAAGCCCATAAGGTTGTGCGTCACAAAATGTTCAGGACAAGTGGCGCGCAGGATACCGATTTCCATGTTGTGATAATCGCGCCAGCGTGTCGCTGCTGAAGCGCTGGTAGTCGAGCAGATGGCTGGGGCTGCGCTCGGCAGCGGACTTGCTGGGCGCGGGGATGTGCCGCCAATCGGCGTAGACTTCGCCCCAGAAGGCGCCGCCCCATGCCTCGTTGAGCAGTTCCAGGTCCTGATACCTGGCCTGCAGCCAATGCTGGAATGCGCTTTCACACGCGCCGCAGTAGCATTGGGTGCTGTTGTGGCAGCCGAACTCGTTGTCCGTCTGCCAGCCAATCACGTAGGGGTTGTTCGCATAGTGCGATGCCAGCGCCTGGCTGATAATGCGGCTGCGCTCGCGGTAAACGGGCTGATTGGCGCACGCTTCGCGGCGTGTACCTGCGCCCTGCTGGCGGCCATCGGCCATGATCTGGCGAATCTCGGGGGATTGGTAGAGGAGCCACGGTGGTGGCGTGGGCGTAGGCGTGCAGAGCACAACCATCATGCCGTGGCGGCCCAGCACTTCGACGGCGCGATCCAGCCAACTGAAGTCGAAATGATCCTGCGCCGGTTCCAGCAGCCCCCAGGCGAACTCCGCCAAACGCACGACGTTGAAACCAGCCTCGGCCATGAGCTCTGCGTCGGTCTCCCAGCGCGCTTCACCCTCCGCCAGCCATTGTGCCCACTGTTCCGGATAATAGTCGCAACCAAAATAGATCATCTTGAGGCTCGTTTTCGATTGTGGGGTGCGTGGCCCCGTGACACATGGCACTGCCGAGCGAATGCGAAGCTGCAAGGGGGTAGACGAACGGGCGCAGCAAGTGCGCCCGTTCGTGTTTCAACTTCATGCGTTCCGGTGCTTGCACACCGCTGCCTGCCGATTACTCAGGGCGGAAGGTGCCGATGATCTGGTCGAAGACCGGTTCCTTCTCGGCGCGCTTGTCGGTTGTCGTGGCCAGCGTCAGGATGTAGACCTTGTCATTGGCAACGATGCCTGTGACCTTGGCGAAGAGTTCGGACGCGATGCCGAAGTTGGCCAGGTTGGCGGTGGCTGTGGCGCAAACGCCCGGCATGTTGTTGACCGTGCACTCGGCCAGGTTCTCAATATTGGCATCACCAAGCATGGCAGAGTTGGCTTCGATGGCGCCCTGAATCAGCGACACGGCGGTCGCGGGGGTGTAACCCGGCGCGTCCAGCACAAAGACGTTGAGGACTGTGGGCAGACCGCCGAAGAGGGCCGCCGTCAGGTCCGTCAGATAGACGACGCCCAGCGCTTCGCCCTCGGGGCTGGCAAGGAAGTCGTTGAGCGGGCCAAGCTGCGAGCCCATGCCAAAGGTGTTGGCCAGGTTCTGGAACTGCGCACCGCGCAGGTCAAGCGCCGTCCAACCGCGCGGCACGGCCAGCGAGTAGGCCAGCGCCTCATCGACAACAGGCGTAAAGCCATCGGGAATTGTGACCTGCGGCGTGGGCACCGGTGTGGCTGTGGCCGGAATCGGCGTCTCGCCCGGCTTGGGGGTTGCGGTCGGTTCGGGTGTCGCGGTAGCTGTGGGTGCAGGTGTGGGCGTGGGGGCTTCAGCAGGGCCAAACATTGTGCCGATGAACGGCAAGCCGGAGAGATCGGGCATGCCGGAACAACCGCCGAGCATCAGTGCCAAAACAACCATCATGCTGACGCCGAGCAACAAGCGCGAGCGTGAACGACGTGAACGCAAAGCCATGTGCCTATCCTCCTTGGTAACTCTCGCTGATGGGTAAATGCTGTTCTTGCTGCAAATGCCGAATGACGCTGACTTCAACCTGACGATGCCATGACTGTTCCCGCACACAAAGTCTTCGGTCGGGAGTACCGCTTGATCCGGCGCGCACTGCTGCACTGGGATTGCCGAAGTGTGGTGTCTGCGGTTTTGCTGGGAATGGCCGAGTGGTGCCGCGATGCGCACAATCCTAGTATGCACCAGCCTTGAGTGATTGACAAACGCAACTCGAGCCGCCTGTTCGCGCCGACTGAGCGAGCAGGTCTACCTCGCAAGCAAGCGCTTGCGGTCAACCACCGCCGTCGCCGATGAACGTGTAGAGCGCACCGGTCTCGTTGTCGACCAGCAGCGTGCCGCCTGGGAAATGCTGCACCGTAGCACCGAAGGCGGTTGGCTCTGCGGCAAGTGCATAGCCAAGGGTAGCTTGTACGTTTGCATGCTGCCACGCCTTGGCAAAGTTGTCTCTGGGCGCGAAGAGGTCGTCGCTCGGCGGCGGAGGGATTGGCGTCGCGGGAGGCGTGTCGGCGTTCACATCCACGCGCAACCAGCCTGCGTCAAGCATCTCGACGATGATGCTCCCTTCATCGAGCGCCAGCATGTAACCATTCTGGAAGGGAAGCAGGGCGGCCGTCAGCACCTCCGAATTTGCCAGCGGACAGGCAAAGAGAGCACTTGTTTGCGGCGGCAGTCCCTCAATAAACGCAGTAAAGCGCGGATCGACGTTGGCATCGCAGTCGGCTGCGGGGGGCAACCCAAATGCTTCGATGGTTGGCGTGCCCGTGAGTGTGGCCGTCACCGTGATTGTGACCGCGTCATCCGGGGTCGGCGTCTCGGTGGGGGCTTCGGTGGGCTCTTCGGTGGGCGTCTCGGTCGGCTCCTCCGGCGTTGCGGTGGGCTCGTCGGTGGGGGTGTCCGTCGGCTCCGGTGTGGGGGTCGAAGTCGGCGGCTCCGTTGGGCTCGGCGTCTCGGTAGGAAGCGGCGTCGACGTCGGCGTTGACGTCGGCGTTGACGTCGGCAGCTCTGTCTCGGTAGGGGTGGGCGACGGAATGAGCGTGATGGTCGGCGTGGGCGTGCGCGACGGCATGGCTGTGCTCGTTGCCGCTTCCGTGGGCGTTACCGAAGCCGTATCGGTCGGCGTGGGCGTCTCGGTGGGTGGGGCTTCTGTGGCTTCCGGCGTCCACGTCTCGGTTGCAGGCACGAAAACGCCGAGCGTGGCAGTTGGCGAGCCATCGCCGGGCAGGATGACCACCACGGTATTTGCGGGTGTCACCGTCGCACGCAGGGTTGGCGTGGGTGAAGGGGTCATTGTGCGCTGGGCGGGCAACTCTATGACCGCAGGCAAGGTCGGCGTGATCGCAAGATCGCGATTGCGCTGCGACAATGTAATGAGTGTGCCGAGCGTGCCAGCAGCCAGCACAAGCAGCGCAATCGCGCCCGCCCAAATCCCCCAGCGCACCCCCGGCCTCGGCGCGGTGACGACGGCATTGGGCTGTGTTGTAGCCGGCCGCTCTTGTTGCGGCATGACCACCGCTGGGCCGCTCGGCGCATTCTGCTGGCCGGCCATGGCCGGCCCCATGTGCAAGCCGGGCACAAGGATGGTTGTGCCGGATGGTTCGGCCGGCCGCGCGAATGCAACCGGCAGCATTTGCGTCATCGTCGAAGTGGCATCACTCGCGCCGGGGATGTCGCCGCGCAGGGCGATGGCCTGCATGGCCGAGGCCATTTCGCGCGGCGTCGCGTAACGATCTTCAGGGCGCTTGGCAAGCGCGCGCTGCAGCACTTCGACAAGATCGGGCGGCAGCTCGGCAAGGAGCGAGCTGTCAATCAGCAGCGGATCGTATACGTGCGCGTGGAGAATCTGCGTCGCCGTGCCCACAAAGGGCAGCCGCCCGGTTACGCAGCGATAGAGCACAGTGCCCAGCGCATAAATGTCGGCGCGGCCATCCACGGTACGGCTGCCTGCTGCCTGCTCCGGGGCCATGTAGGCGGGGGTGCCCACGGTGCGCCCAGCGCTGGTAAGCTCCGGCGCATCCAGCGCACGCGCAATGCCGAAATCGGAGAGCAGCGGCACCACGGGATACTCGAGTGATTCAATCGTGACTGCGCCCGGCGTGCCGCGCCCCACCGGACGCAGCAGGATGTTGCTCGGCTTGACGTCGCGGTGGATGATGCCCGCTTCGTGGGCAAAGGAGAGCGCATCGGCAATGGGCGTGAGCAGCGCGCAGGCCTCCGCCGGCGAGAGGCTGCGCCGCTGCACAAGCAGATCTGCCAGGCTGTCGCCTTCGACAAGTTCCATGGCAATGTAGGCTACTTCGCCCTGGGGGGCGGTGCCCACCTGCAGAATACGCACAACGTGAGGATGGCGCAACGCACCGGCCGTGAGCGCCTCGCGCCGGAAGCGCGTGTAGCTCTTCTCGTCGGCAGTGGGCAACAGCACCTTGAGCGCAACGGTCTGCCCCTGCACCTGGTCAAACGCGCGGTAGACGGTGGCGACGCCCCCGCTGCCAATGCGCTGGCCAATCAGATAGCGCCCAATCTGGCGGCCCGTCAGGTCAAGCAGACCGACGCCGGGCGGGCCATCGTCGTGGCCATCATTTTCATTGCGGCCATCATTTTCATTCGGTGGTTGATTCATGGAATCCACTGTAGTGAATGCTCCAGCCAGTTGGTCAGGCTGCCCTCTATCGGAGAGAGAAGCAGCGTGCGCCCGCCTGCCAGGGGCTTGACCCAGATGTTCCACGCACCGCCGCGGTCACTCACAAAGGCGACGTACTGGCCATCGGGGCTGATGGTGGGGAGCCCATCCTGCGCCCCCTCGGTGGTGAGTTGCATGACCACGCCAGTGGCCAGGTTGAGGCTGAAGAGGTCCCAGTCGCTGCTGCGCCCGTTGGACATAAAGACGATGGTGCCGCCGTCGGGTGACCAGGCAGGCCGATTGTCGGCGCTGTTGGCGGTCAGCGGTGTGGCATCCTGGCCGTTTGGCTGCATGAGCCAGAGCCCCGGCTGCTGCCCCGTGTCGTCGGCGCCATTGTATACGATCAGGTCGGATACGGGGTTCCAGGCAGGCGACAAGCCCGGGCGCAGCAGCAGCGGCGTGTCGCGGCCATCTGCGGCGACGCTGTAGATGCGCGAACGTTTGTCGACGGGATCAACCGAAGCGAAGAGCAGGCGCGAGCCGTCGCTACTCCATGACGGCGGGCTGTCTACGGCGTCGCCAATGCCGCGCGTGTAGATCATGGCGCGCGCACTTGGATCGGTTGATGCGTCCAGATCGAAGCCCGCAATGCCGACGATGTCGGGGCGTGTGCTGTGGAACGCGACGCGTGCACCATCCGGCGCGAGGGCAGGCTGCCGCCCGTCTGCGATGACCTCGCTTGCGCTTGCGCCGGCAGCGGCGTTTACCACATAAATGCGATAGCTCTCGGGGCCCGTTTGCGTTGAGTAGAGCAGGCGGCCCGGAAGTGAGGCGAGCAGCACCTCATCCTCCTGCGCCTGCTGGACGCTGGTGCAGAGGCTGCGCACGTCGGTCGCGGTGTCCACTTCGCCGCGCGCCGGCTGGCCGCCCGGCGTGCGTTGCGCCACGGTTATGGCCGCTTCCAAAATGTCGGCTGCGGCGCACGGGTCGTTCTGCGCCAGACGCGCCGCAGCCTCTGCGCCAAGGGCGGCTCGCAACGCGTTCGCTGCGCCACCATCCGGCTGCGCAGCACTGTCGGGCTGCGCCACAAGCGCCCTCGCGCTTTCGGCAAGCGCCTGCGCGTCGGCATCGTCTGGGCGGAGAGCTGCACTCTGTTGCAGCGCTGTTGCCGCCGCTGTGCTGTCGCCCCGCTGCAACAGCGCAATCGCGTCGCGCAGATGGCTCTCGTAGAGCATCTGGCTCACGCGCACTCGCTCAAAATCGGCGTCAATGCGCTGGACGAGCGTCAGGAAATCCGCCGCCTGGCTCCACGCCGCCTCGGCAAAGAGCGCCTGGGCATCCTGCCAGTAGACGTTGATATCGCCGGCAGGTGTCGGCACCGCTGTCTGCACAGCGATTTCGGCGGGCGGTGCGCCTGGCGCAGCTTCGGCCGCAGGCGCAACAGCTGTCGCCTGCGCTGTTTGCGGTGTGGCCGCGTCGCCGGACGGCTCTCTTTCGGCGCCGGCAGTGGCCGGCACGGTTGCCGTCGGTACAAATGCGCCGCCGGCGACTGGCGTTGCCGACAGTGCGCCAGATACGTCCATGGGCGTTGCAACCGCCGCAGCGATGGGCGTATCTGCGCCGCGCCCAAACTGGAAGGGGCCTACGTCGAGCAGCGCACCCACCGCCAGCGAAAGCAGGATGACCATGGGGATGGCCAGCGCCAGCCCAACCATGATCCCGCGCCAGGGCGTGCCGGAAACGCGGCGTGGATCGCCATCGCCAAGAAGAGTGGCGGACGCGTTCATGCGCCCGGCGGCAGGAATTCCACTTTTGGTTTTGGGCGCTGCGGGCGCGCGGCTTTGCGCTGCCCCTTGGCCGTCGACCGGCCTGGGTGCGGCAAAGGTGACGGGCAACAGGCCGCGCGGGCATGATGGTTGGCGCAGGGACGATCACGCGGAGCGATTCACGCGGGGCCGGGGTTGTGGCAAGGTCGGGCAGCGTCATCGTCTGGTCGGGGCGCTCGCCCTCTACAGTGACCTGCGCAAGGCCGCTCACGTTCGCTGCACTCGTGCGCGGCAGAGGGCGGACGCCCGGGTCCGCTCGCGCCCACCGCCAAGTCGGCGGCGAGTTCGCCCGCGCCGAGGTAGCGGTCGGCAGGCTCCTTCGCCATGGAGCGGCGCAGGATTTCCACCATGAGCGGCGACAGCAGGCGCAGCGCGGCATCGGGTATTGTGAGCGGGTCGTAGACGTGGGCGTACAGTATCTGCGTGGTGGTGCCGGTGTAGGGTGAGCGGCCGACCAGGCAGCGGTAGAGCACCGCGCCCAGCGAATAGATGTCGGCGCGGCCATCAATCTCGCGCGCGCCTGCGCACTGCTCCGGCGACATGTAGGCCGGCGTGCCAATTGTGCGCCCGGCGCTTGTGAGTTCGGGCGCATCGAGCGCACGCGCAATGCCGAAATCCGAAAGCAGGGGCACAACGGGGTCATCGAGCACCGTCAGGCGCACGCCGTGGGGATTGCCCGGGGCCACGCGGCGCAGCAAGATGTTGCTCGGCTTGACGTCGCGATGGACGACGTTCTGGCTATGTGCATAGGCGAGCGCACGCGCAATCGGGGCCAGCAGCGCGCAGCTGTCTGCCACGTTGAGGGTGTGCACGCGCTCGAGTAAGTCCCCCAGGCTCTGGCCTTCAACCAACTCCATGGCAATGAAGGTGAGCCCCTCGCTGCCGAGGCCAGGGTTCGCGTCGATTGTACGCACAATGTGGGGGTGGTTGAGCGCGCCCACCATCTGCGCCTCGAGGCGAAAGCGCTGGCGGACAGTGTCGTCTGCATCCGAAAGGAGTATCTTGAGCGCGACTGTTTCACCGCTGCGGATGTTGACGCCTCGATAGACGGCGGCCATGGCGCCTCCGCCTATGCGTGACTCTATGTGGTATTCGCCCAGGGTGTGGCCCACCAGCGTGCCCGGGGTGGCGCTGCGTTTGATCAGGGGCGCGCCAAAGCTCGGCGCATCTGTATCAAGCGCCGCTTGTGGCAGGTGAATCGGTTCTATCTTCGCAATCTCTTCCGGTTCAACGTCTTCCATGCAGGTCCTGCTGCCGCTATTCGCTCGCCGGCCCACGCGGCCCGTGGCCGGCGTCATGACTGACGTGCGCAGCACTTGATTGCGCCGCGATTTGCGGACTGCCCTGTTCAGGGATACCATTTTAGCATACGGCGTGTAGCGGTGCATTCTTCGGTGGCTGCTGGAGCGGCCCCGGCGATGGCCATTCCACGCAGCGTATCGCCACCAACCCCTTGGAGGAAACGTCGTGAGCCGATTCGGACGACTTGTCTGCTTGAATGGGCCGAAATCCGGCGCCGAGTTCGATCTTGTCCATAACCTCACCATTGTGGGGCGTGCCAATGACGTTCAACTCCTGCTGGAGGACCAGTTCGCCTCGCGCCATCACGCCGAAATCGAGCGCATCGACAGCGCGTATCAGGTACGCGATCTGCAAAGCAAGAATGGCGTCTTTGTGGACGGGCAGCGCCTGGGCCTGGGCGATGCCGCGTGGCTGAGTGATGGCTGCGAAGTGCAGTTTGCATCCACCAAGTTCCGCTTCTATGACCCTTCCGCCACCGTCACGGCCCCATCGCTTATGGCGGTGCGCGAGCCCGGCTTGCGCATTGACGCGGCCACCCGCCAGGTCTATGTGGATGGCGGGTTGCTGGATCCACCATTGAGCGTCAAGCAATTCGACCTGCTCTGGTTCCTCTTCCAGAACCGTGGGCGTGTGGTAAGCAAGGACGAGATCGCTGCGGCGGTTTGGCCCGAATCGGAAGGGGACATTTATGACGCGAATATCGACCGCATGGTGAGCCGGGTGCGCAGCCGGATTGAGCCCGACGAAAGTGCCGAGCCTCGCTTCATCAGCACGGTGCGTGGCTACGGCTACCAGCTCTTTGTGCGCTAGTTGGCAGGCGCCGCAGGGCAGTGGCTGCATACCAAAATGGTGATCGCGAAGCTCCCAGCCACTGGGAGCTTCGTGCTTTCTTCTCTGGCGAAATGAAGGTGAATTCTTTTGGGCGTAGGGAAGAAGCAGATTGTTCGTATGGAAATGGTCTGAATTTCGTCTGAATCGTGTCCGACAGTAATTCGTAAGGTGACACTAACATAGTCGTTGAGGGGCAGTTTCTGGCAAAGTCTGCATTCAGGAAAGGAACCTGAGCCATGCAGTCACAATTTGCACAGGAACATGCCTGGGATCGCAGGTACGCAGTTGCAGTTGATGGGTGGCACGGCAATCAAAGCCAGGCCATGGCACTACCGCTGGAGATGGCGATTGATGCAGCACGGGATGGCGACCCGGCCGCATTCTCGACTCTGATCCAGCACCATTACACCGCAGCCGTGCGTGTAGCACGGCAGATTCTTGTCACGGAGGAAGCGGCATCAGATGCAGTGCAGGACGCGATTATTAAAGCACATCGCGCCATGCATCGCTTTCAGGATGGCAACTTTCGATCGTGGCTCTTACGCATCGTTACCAACACCTGCTACGACTATTTGCGCCGACAGAAGCGACGCGCCACCGTCAGTCTCGATCAGATGACCGAGGAGACGAATGGTGAGGAGTACTTGCTTCTGGAGCCGCAGACGGTCGGGATTGAGTCAGATCCGGAGCATGTGGCGGCAGGCAATGAGAGCATGGAGTGCCTGCTCTCGGCGATTGATGCGTTGCCGGTTTGGCATCGGAGTGTTGTGTTGCTGGTGGACGTGCATGGGTACGACTATGGCGAGGCGGCAGAGTTGTTGAATGTGCCGCTGGGAACCATCAAGTCGCGACTCTCACGGGCGCGAGCAGCCCTGCGTGACGAGCTAGTGCGCAGCGGAGCCGTTGCCAACCTGCAGATGATGTAGCGCAAATTCTGCGCACCTGCGAAATCTGTACATGACAGTAAACGCCGTAACAGGGGCAGCGCCCTGACCGATATCTGGTCAGGGCGCTGCTCTCTTTATGCCAGTCTATGCCATTCAGAGGGCAGCGGCGCATCGGCTGGAATGGCGGCCTGCGCCGGCGCTACGGAAGCGGCCACCAACTTACCGGCGCACCAACCACACGGAGCGCCATGTGCCAATCGGTGCAAAGCCCAGACTGGCGATAGACGTGGCCGGCGGCGGGGTGCTTCCAGTAGAGGACCGGCGTCACGCCGTCGGCGAGCAGCGAAGCGCACAGCGTACTGCACACGGCCCTGGAGAGGCCGCGCCCGCGCTGCTCCGGCGTTGTATAGACGCCACCCACCATGGCCAGGTGCGGCGCTCTGCGCAGAAGGGCGTTCGTCATCGCGGCCGCGCCAATCTCATGCGTCTCGTTTTCGGCAACGTAGACGAGCCCGTCCTGCAGCGGTCGCTCTGTGCCGGCGCGACTCCGGCTCATGTCGCCGGCGTCGGTGAAGAATGTGGCGAGCGCGTCCAGGTCCTCCAGCGTGGCGCGGCGCACGCGCCAGCCGGCGGGCGTGGGTTGCGGCCGAAAGTCCGCAGCCGCAAGGCGCATAAGTTCCTCAACGTGCACCTGCTCTGCCGTGTACCGCTGCAGAAAAGGCAGCAGTGAGGGCACGCCGCCTGGATTGTCCTGCAGGCGCTCGGCGTTGGCGTCGCCGTCAATCAGCGCCGCCAGTGCGGGCCAGTCGGCATCGGTGCGCCCATAGACGACCCAACCTGTGAAGTAGCGGTTGGCGACGCCACGTAGCGTGCCATCTGCGCCGAAATCGCCCCAGAAGGTGCAAAAAGGCTCGCCAAAGCCAAGTGTTTCCAGATTCCCCAAAAGGAAGAGGTTCTGCTCGGGTTGCTCCCCTGCAAGGGAGCGCAGTGCGGCGCGATCCGCCTCGCGCAGAATGCGCACGCTCATCACACATCTCCTTCGAAGGCCCAATGGCCCGGGCCATGGCTCGCCAGGTAGACCGGCACAGCCTCATCGACCGGGCGCGCCTGCCAGTCCGGGTGCTGGTGCAGCCAGAAGGCAAAGTCGCTGCTCCACGGCTCGCCGGTCAACGCCGTGCGCAGATGCAACTCGCCGGTTGCGCCGGCAGCCTCGAGCATGCCCGACGCCTCAAAGCAGGGACGCAGCGGCGCGTGGTCAAACTCCACAGCGCGGAAAGTGGGCGTCCAGCCCACGCGGCGCGCCATCCAGTATCAGGTATTGGGCGCGCGTGTCGCCGTTGTAGGGAAGCCCCACGCTGCCTCCATTGAAGACGCGCCAGCGGCCAAAGGTGCGGTCGATCGGGCGGTGCGTGTGGCCGAGCACGATGAACGCTTCGTCAACGCCGTGCAGCAGATCCGAGCGCCAGCGGCGTGCTTGTGAAGGGGAAAATGCCGCCAAAGGGGTTGTTGGGGGTGCCGTGCCAGATACGCACGGGTGGCAGCGATGGCCACGCCAGCCGCAGCGTGGCAGGCAGGGCGCGCACCGTCTCCAGATGCTGCGGTGTCAGCGTCTCCTGCGTCCAGTAGAGCGAGGCGAAGCGCTGGCGATCGGTGAAGGGCGGCCTGCAGGCGTCGGTCTCCAACTGGCCAATCACCAGATCGTGGTTGCCGTAGATGGCGGGCCAGCCCGCATCGGCGATGAAATCCATGACTTCGTTGTGCCACGGCACGCGGCTGATCTGGTCGCCTGCCAGATAGACGGCGTCAACGCCCTGGACGCGCAGGTCGGCGACAACCGCCTCCAGTGCAGGCAGGTTGCCGTGAATGTCGGCGAGGATGGCAATGCGCATGCTGAGGCAGCCATAGTGGGCCGGCTCAGGTGCGCGGGCGCAGCGCGACGGTGATCTCGCTGCGGTTGTGGAAGAGTTGGCGTGCGCCGACGACGGTGTAGGCAGTGCGCAGCGTGTCGAGCGCTGCGTCCACGCGCGCACGCGTGGCGGTGGCATCTTCGCCTTCCGGCAGCTTGACCGTCATCACAGCCACGCCGTGGCGATAGAGGCGCGTTGCGAAGTTCACCATAAGCCGCGCCGAGTCGGCGGCGTCCATGCGCATATCGTTGACGATGATGTCGAAGCGATCAGGCTCTTCGCGCAGGAACTCCTGCGCCGTCATGCGGCGGTGGCGCACGGCCTTGTCGTCGTCGAGGCGCGGGTCCAGCGAGCCCGGGTCCACTGCCGTCACATATTGGCCGAGTTGGCGCAGGATGCGCGTCCAGCCGCCGGGCGCAGCGCCCAGGTCCAGCGCCATGCCCCGTTCGGGCAGCACAATGCCAAAGAGTTCGATCGCCTCGAGCAGCTTGAATTCGGAGCGGCTAATGCGCCCCTCTTCGCGGGAAAAGCGGCGCATGCCGCCCGCCCAGTCAGAGAGATTCTGCGCCGCGGTGGAGACGCCGGCCAGCGCATAGCTGTTGCTGCGAGCGTCGTGATCGCTGCGCGGCACAAGCGCCATGCGGCGCGCGTCGGCAATCCAGCCGTCGGGCACGAGGGCGCACGCCACAGAGATGATTTGGGCGGGCGTGCGCACGTCGAGCGTCGCGCCCGTGGCCTCGGTGACCATGGTGGAGAGCGCCTGGTTCACGTCAAAGGGCTTGAAGGACATCTCGTTCAGAATGCGCGTCTGCACGGAAAAGGGCAGTTCGGGCGCAATGTGTGCAAGCAGGAAATCGGGCTGCGTGCGCAGGACTTCGGCCATCCACGCGGGGTCCTCCGCAACATCCACGAGCGGCAGCGCGGCCTGCACCGGTGCCACGTGGCGCACGAAGATGGGCGGCGCGGCGGCCAACGCCGCCGCGAGCGCGTCAAAGTCCATGGCGCTGACAACGAGCCAGACGCCCGGCGTCAACTCGTACTCGTTGGTGGGCGCAGCGACGGCCGCCACCTCAAGGCGCGCCAACTCCACAGAGTCGGCGTCACTCGTCCAGATGAACGCGTGGCGCTGCGTGCGCCCCTTGCCACTGCCGCCGGATTGTTCATCCGCCATGGTCTTGCTCCTGACGTGAAGGTGATTGTGCATTGGATGGAAGCGCCTGGCGAATGGCGGCAGCGAGGGCGCGCGCGCGTTCGGGCGCATCGCCCACGTGGCCGCTGGCGTCGAGCAGCGCCGGCAGCTTGTCGGCGGGTACAAAGCGCGTAATGCGTGCATCGCCGGCGAGCAGCTCGGCCAGCGGATTGCTCGCTCCCGCCTGCAGCGCAGCCCATGCCTCCAGGCTGCGCTCACGGATAACTTCGTGCATCTCCTGGCGATCCGCGCCGGCACGCACCGCGGCCATGAGCACGCGCTCGGTCGCGGCAAAGAGGCCGTAGTCGCGCAGATTGCGCGCCGTCGGTCCCGGCCAGATACGCAGCCCCCGCAGCAGAGTGTCCGTGCGGCGAACGGCCTCATCGGCAAGCAGAAAGGCTTCGGGCAGGAGCAGCCGCCGGTTGGCGGAGTCGTCGAGTGTGCGCTCGAGGATGCTGAGCGCGGCGTTGTCCCAGGCGGTGCGGGGCAGCGCGGCCAGCAGGCGTGTGAGGCTGTTTATGTTTTCGGCCGCAATTGGGTTGCGTTTAAAGGGCATCGCGCTTGAGCCGACCTGCTTGTCGCCAAAGGGCTCGCTCCACTCACCGAAGGGCGGGCTTTGCAGAATGCGCAGGTCAAGCGCGAACTTGTGCAGGCTTGCACCCAACCCGGCCAGCGCGTTGACCACGAGCCAATCCTGCTTGCGCGGGTACGTTTGCGTCGCAACGGGGAAGCTCTCCACGCCCAACTGCTCCATCACCCGCTGCTCAAGCTGCGCCGCCGTCCAGCCTGTGCCCTCCAGCAAATCCGTGTAGCTGGCGCTCGTGCCCACGGCCCCCTTGAGACCCTTGCCGCGCAGGCCGGCGTGCACGCGCGCAAGCTCCTGATAGTCGGCCAGCAGATCCTGCCCGTACTGCGCAAGGCGGTAGCCAACCGTGGTCGGCTCGGCGGGCTGAATGTGCGTAAAAGCAATCGCGGCGGTGTTGGCTTCCGCATCAATTTGCGCGGCCAGCGTCGCCAGCAGCGCGTTGAGTTGGGCCAAAATGATTCCCAGCGCCTCGCCAATGCGGATGGCGTCCACGTTGTCAAGCGCATCCATGGAGGTTGCGCCCAAATGAATGATCGGCCCCCCCACGGGACACTGCTCGGCGAAGGTGCGTATTTCGGCCATAAGGTCGTGGCGAATTTCGCGTTCGATTGCTTCGGCGCGCGCAATGTCTACACGTGCCTGGTTTGCGCGCAAGTCTTCCACCTGCGCCGCCGTAACGAGGCCGGCCTCGTGCTGGGCCTGCGCCAATGCAACCCAGAAGCGGCGCAGCAGCAGCCGCTTGTGGCTCTCGCTCCATGTCCGGCGCATGGCGTCGCTGCCGTAGCGCCAGGTGAGCGGCGAGATATAGGTTTCGTGGCCGAAACTGGGCGCGTTGGGCGAGGTCATGAGCTGGTAAATGCGCTCCGCAGGGTGATTGTGATTGACGCCGGCTGATCGTACCACGCCGCGCCGCGAGTGGAAAGCTGGGAGGGGGGAACGAGTGAAGCGCCCGAGTCGTTGACACGCCTCGGCGGCAATGCTATACTCCGCCGGCCTCCGGTCCAGACTGGGGCCGCACGCCGTGCCCCGCGCAGCTGCGACTGTGAACCGACACCACCCCAAGCAAATATTCCTGTGGAGGAACCATGAAACGTATTTTGCTGATTGCGTCCGCCCTCGCCATCCTGCTGATGGCAGGTTGCGCCGCGCCTGCGGCAGCGCCTGCCACGTCGGGCGAAACAAGCGCCGCGCCTGCGGCGCCGGCCGCAGACAAGCCTACCATCAAGCTGGCCGAAAGCCCCTGGTCGGCGTCGGAACTGAATGTGGCTGTTGCCAGAATCCTGCTGGAAGAGCAGCTTGGCTATCCGGTCGAAGTGACGAGCATTGACGAGAATGCGCAGTGGCCCGCGATTGCGCGCGGCGAACTGGACGCGAGCCTTGAGGTATGGCCATCGGGCCACGCCGAGAATATGGCCGAGTACATTGACAAGCAGGGCGTTGTGGAGAATGGCGGCCCACTCGGCGTTGTGGGCAAGATTGGCTGGTATACGCCCAGCTATATGGTCGAAAGGGACCCCTCCCTCGCGACGTGGGAGGGCTTCACCAAGCCCGAGACGGCGGCGCTCTATGCCACCGCCGAGACAGGCGACAAGGGGCAGTTCCTCGCCGGTGACCCATCGTGGGTGCAATATGACGACCAGATTATGGAGAATCTGGGCATCGACTTTCAGATCGTGAATGGAGGCTCCGAGGACGCGATTCTGGCCGCGCTCAATGCGGCCACCAGCCGCGAGGACCCGCTGCTCTTTTACTTCTGGACGCCCCATTCGATTCACGCCAAGTACGACCTGACGGCGGTTGAACTGCCTGCCTACAGCGATGAATGCTACGCAAAGGCGAGCGAGGGCGGCGTTGACTGCGATTATCCATCGGACAATCTCTTCAAGATCTTCTGGTCGGGGCTGAGCGCATCTGCACCCGATGCGTACACGCTGCTCAAGAACATGAACTACACAACCGAGGATCAGATTCAGATGATTGCGGCGGTGGAGCTTGATGGCAAGACGCCCGAAGAGGCGGCGCGTGCCTGGCTCGACGCCAACCCCGAAACGTGGCGGGCGTGGTTGCCGTAGTCGCAAGCAGCCACTGAAAGCAGCATTTTGAGGCAGCGGAAACAACAAGGGCTGATGAATCTACCCCTCTGTTGTTTCCGCTCTCTTGTAGGCCAAGCCCGCGCGTGGCGTCTCCGCGAGGCATACTCGTAGTGGGGGCTTGCAGCTCTCCGCTTATGTCTCCGCCTTGTGGCGCGTACTGTGTCATGCCGCATGGCTGGAAGCCCTCGCGTCGATTGATCTATCTTTCGACAGTGGACAGGAGCGCCCGTACACGGCATACTCTCTTCTGCAAGCACGGCGCGCAACCGCAGCGCCACTTCTGCGTATTGTTCACATGAAACCAGCGTACGGGCAGCGCGGGCAATCAATTAACGCCTGCGTACAGCCCCCACAAAGACGCACGAAAGGGATGCCCTGGATGTCCGATACAATGTCCAACCAATCGGCTGACGCACTGACGCCCGAAACACTTGAACCGCCTGCCACACTGACGCCGCCGCGCCCGGTAGCGCCCATTGCACCCGAGCGGGCCGACACGATGATCAAGTTGGAGCCGGAGACGATCTCCACGCTCGACGCCAAGGTGAACGATTTCGTGAGCCAGGTGCTCAATGCGCCCTCCAACAGCGAGCCCTTTGCCAGCAAGGTGACGGCCATTCACAACCTGGGCAACGACGAAATCCGCAAAGCGGCCAATGTCTCCAACCGCCTGCTCGATCGGCCGATCCAGTCCGTATCGTCCGGCTTCTTCGATGACAAGTCGCCCGTGAACAAGGCGATGCTCGACCTGCGCCGCACTGTGGAGGAGCTTGACCCTTCGCGCCAGGGCAATCTGAGCGGCCCGCGCAAGTGGCTGGGCATGGTGCCCGCCAGCGACCGCGTGCGCGACTACTTCATGAAGTACCAGTCGGCGCAATCGCATATCAATTCGATCATCAATTCCCTCTACCGCAGCCAGGATGAGCTTCTCAAAGACAACGCCTCGATTGAGGAAGAGAAGATCAATCTTTGGGCCATCATGGGGCGGCTGCAGCAGTACGTCTACATTGGCCGCAAGATTGACGCCTCGCTTGTGGCGCGCATTGCCGAAATCGAAGCGGAAGACCCCGACAAGGCACGCGTCGTCAAGGAAGAGATGCTCTTCTATGTGCGCCAGAAGGTGCAGGACCTGCTCACGCAGCTGGCGGTGACGATTCAGGGCTATCTTGCGCTGGATATCATTCGCAAGAACAATCTGGAGCTCATCAAGGGTGTGGATCGTGCATCCACGACGACGGTCTCGGCGCTGCGCACGGCGGTGATTGTGGCGCAGGCGCTGGCCAACCAGAAGCTCGTGCTCGACCAGATCAATGCCCTCAACAACACGACGGGCAGCATCATTGAGTCAACTTCAGTCATGCTCAAGGAGCAGTCCTCGGCCGTGCACGAGCAGGCAGCGGGCGCAACGATTGGCATGGAGCGGCTTCAGACCGCCTTCTCCAACATATACCAGACGATGGACATGATTTCGACCTACAAGCTGCAGGCGCTGGATTCCATGCAGAAGACGGTGGAGATGCTGAGCACCGAGGTGCACAAGTCGCAGACCTATCTGGACCGCGTGCGCAACGCCGAGGTGGTTGAGGTGACAGGTGGCATGCGCATTGTGGAGTCGGAGACGAGCGACAAGTCGGCCGCGGCAAAGCCGGTCGAAGATGAATTCAAGCTGTAACGACGTGCAGAGAGTGTAATCAGGCTACAGGCAGGTGCCAACGTGGGTATGGTACAATCGAACATGGAGACGGGCACATGGGCCCGCTCCGCAGGCAACAACCGGCGTGGTATCGCCGCAGGTGGTGGAATTGTGCAAATGACGCCCGCCCAGCGCTTCTGGGCATACTTCTACAGCAGGCCGAATCTGGTGGGGCTGGCGCTTGCCATCTTTGGCGGTGTGCTCATGTTCTACGGGTTACTGCCCCGCTTTGGCGTGCTGATTGTTCTGGCGCTCTATCTGATCGGCGTGCTCGTAACGCCGCGCAACAAGCAGATGGAGACCGAATGGCGGCGCAGGGCCAACGAGGCCGAAATTCGCGAGGAGCTTGAGAAGATGGCGCGCACAACGCGCCGCTGTGCGCCCCGCGAAATCTACCTGAAGGTGGACAGCATCAAGGATTCCATTCTTTCGGTGCTGCCGCAGCTTATGTTGCTGGGCGAGGGCGACCGCAGCCTCTACACCATTCGGCAGACGGCGCTGGAATACCTGCCGACCGCGCCGCAGAATTACTTTAATCTGCCCGCCCAGTTCGCCAACTTCTATCCGCTGCGCAATGGCAAGACGGCGCGGCAGCTGCTGGGTGATCAGCTGGATATTCTCGACCGCGAGATGAAGGCGATTGTGGCCGACTACGCAGTGAACGACATGCAGAAGCTGCTGGCGCACGGCCGCTTCCTGGAGCAGAAATTCCAGCAGGATGAGATCTTCGTACGCGCCACG
Organism: uncultured Chloroflexia bacterium; assembly: GCA_963773745.1. Lineage (GTDB taxonomy): Bacteria > Chloroflexota > Anaerolineae > Caldilineales > Caldilineaceae > UBA5069. Next base: position 6,094 of record CAVZCL010000012.1, on the reverse strand, counting down.
GTCAAGGAGAAGGAGCCGGTGCGGGTACGGCGCTAATTCCGCATTCAATCAACGCACAGCGTGTGGGGCAGAAGATGCATCTTCTGCCCCATTTTGTTGTGCTGCGTTCCGCCTTGGCGTGGCCGCGTGTGATACCATGAGACCACGCAATTCGTGCGCACCCACGGAGGGTCGCGCTGTACATTCACCCACAGCGAACGAAGGAGCCCGCGCATGGATCGCCCGCTGCGAATTCTCTTCATAGCATCGGAGGTCGCGCCCTTTGCCAAGACGGGCGGCCTGGCCGATGTCGCCGGCGCGCTGCCCGTTGCGCTGCGCGAGCGTGGCCACGAGCTGATGGTCGTCATGCCTCGCTACGGCTCCATTGACTACCGCAAGTTTGGGCTGCGCCGTCACTGGGATTCGATGGGGGTGTGGATGGGCACGGGCCAGCTTTGGTGCGGCGTGGATGTGGCCGACCACCAGGGCGTGCCAGTCTACTTCCTCGATCATCAGGAGTACTTTGGCCGCAGCGGCATCTATCATGATGCTGTCTACAATGATTATCAGGACAACCCCTATCGCTTCAGCTTCCTCAGCCGCGCCGGCCTGCAATTTGCGCGCGACATGGGCTTCGCGCCGGATATCGTCCATGTGCATGACTGGCAGACGGCGCTCGCAGCGGCCTATCTGAAGACGTGGCACTGGGACGACCCTGTTCTGGGCAGCGCGGCCAGCGTGCTCACCATTCACAACATGGCCTATCAGGGCGTGTACGACGCGTCTGCCTACCCCTTTCTGGGGCTTGGCTGGAACAACTTCAATTCGGGCGCGCTTGAAGATCATGGCCGCATCAACTTTCTCAAAGGGGGCATCGCCTTTGCCGACGTGGTGAACACCGTGAGCCCCACCTATGCCAACGAGACGCGCACGGCCGAATTGGGCTACGGCATGGCGCCCATGCTCAACGGCAGGGGCGAGGATTATGTGGGCATCATCAACGGCGTCGACTATTCCGAGTGGAGCCCCGATGCCGACAGGCTGATTCCCGCGCAGTTCACGCCGGAGGCTTTGGCGGGCAAGGCGCTCGACAAGCACACGCTCCAGCGCCGCTTTATGCTTGACGAGAACCCCGAGGTGCCCCTGATTGGCGTGGTGAGCCGCTTTGCGGACCAGAAGGGGCTGGGCTTGCTGGCGCAAGTCATCGAGGGGATCGTCAACTCCATGAGCGTCCAGTTCGTCATCCTCGGCTCGGGCGATCCGGGCCTGGAGAGCTTCTTTGGCGGCCTGCCGGCGCGCTATCCGGGCCGCATTGGCAGCTACATAGGCTACAACAATGAAATTGCCCACTGGATTGAGGCGGGCAGCGACTTCTTCATTATGCCCTCGATTTACGAGCCGTGCGGCCTGAACCAGATCTACTCGCTGCGCTACGGCACATTGCCGATTGTGCGTGCCACCGGCGGGCTGGACGACACGGTGGAGCAGTATGACGAGGCGACAGGGGGCGGCACAGGCTTCAAGTTCCGCGATGCGTCGCCCGGCGCCGTATACAATACGGTGGGTTGGGCGGTGAGCACCTATTACGACCGGCCCGACCACATTGCGCAAATGATCCGAGCGCGCCATGGCGCAGGACTTTTCGTGGGAACGAAGCGCTGCAGAATACGAGAAGCTCTACGCACGGGCGCTGGCAAACAAGGCGCGGCTGTAGAACTGTCCGATCGTGCACGAGGACCAACGACCCTGAAACGTTGGCCACATCACGTTTGACTTGTTCCATCATTCGCTTGCTTCGCCTGGCGGCTTCTTGGGTGGGTGAATCGCGGTGCAGGCCATGGCGAAGAGGAATAATGCCACGCCGGCCGAGGCGCCCATGGCCGAGATCAAGAGGAAGAGGCCCCATTGGCCTTCACCGGCCGCCGCTTCGAGTGGGGCTTTGAGGCAATTTGCCGAACGGTGGCGACCGGCTGCGCGGCGGCTGTCGGCGCGAACGAGCGCGGCGCGCCGACCATCGTGGGCATCGCCGCAGCAATACTCGTGCGTTGGGCAAGGTGCTCGGCAATGGGCGCGGGCAGTTCCGGCTCACCGCCCAGCTTCTCCCAGGCGCGCATGTACGTACGATCGCGTCTACCTGGGCACGCCGCAGGTTGCCGCCGTTGAGCAAGCCGAACTTCGGCATGGTGCTTGCCACTTTGCCATTTATGATCGTGTCGCGCACCGTCTCGTCGTCAAGGGTGGAGGATTGGCGCGCCGTGGCGTAGCCCAGGTGGCAGATGACGCAGTTCTCCGAGTAGAGCCACGCGCCATAATTGATAGGGTCCTGCGCCAGTAGTGTTGCGATTGTCGGGTCAATGCTGGGCGTGGCTGTGGCCGCAGCGGCGACGCCATCGGCGGCCGACGTGGCATCGCTTGTGGGCGTTGCGCGAGCCGTTGGTGCGGGAATGGGAAGGAGAGGTGCAAGGTCTGGGGCCCGCCCCCTTCCTCCCAGGCCGCGATGTACGCACCAATGTCCTTGATCTCTGCGAGCGAGAGCGGTCCCCCTCTTGTGATCGACCAGTCCACACTGCAGGCAGCGTTTGTCAGCCCCCGAAATCTTGTCCTGAAGCTCCTTTGCCTTCATATCCTCGCCCACTTGGTCCTCGCCATAGGCGCCGTGACAGCGGACGCAATTTGCCTGCCAAAGCCACGCGCCGTGAAGAACTGGGTTCGCAAATAAGGTGGCCACGTCGATGGTGGGCGTGGGTGTTGATGTGAGGTCGGCGCTGGCTGCGCCGTTGCCCGCCGCTGGTTCGGCTGTGGTGACGTCACTTTGCGCGCTGGCAGGAGCGTTTGCAAGCAGCAGGATAGAGCCCGGCTAGCAGCAGCGCAGTACAAAGCTGCGTACATGGCGGATGATCGGTTTGCGTGCTTTGGAATGCGCGCATCATGACGAAATGTTTCAGCGTGCTCTGGCTTGTCACTGTCCATCAAGCTCTTGTCCGCTGAATTGTAGCGCTCTGCGGTTAACGTGGCGTGGCGCAAACGTTAACGATTCCTGCGCGTCGTGTTTACATCAGGTTGACCTTGCGACGCTTAATGGGGGCGCGGCGAAATGGCCGTGCAATCAACCTGCAGTATTTCTGAAGTCTCAAGGAGAGTTTCAAATGAAGAACTGGGCCCTCAGGGCCGTCCGCACTCTCAGCGCAGCTGCGGTTGCCGCACTCGCGCTCACAGCTATGCCTGTCCTTGCGCAGGTGAATGAAGATCCGATTATTCCGTTGTCAGATCCAATGGCGCCCTTTCTTGAGTCCGTGCGTTTGCCAGATCTGTGGGTGCGACGGCCGAATTCCGCAAGATGGAGTGGGTTGCACTCGATGAAGTGAACAGCAGCGTCTGATCGGGCCATGAGCGAAGTGGGCAAGGGCATGTCCGACGGTGAAGGCGCAATCAATGTTGACGAGAACAAGTGCGGCATCGTCTACGCAGGCGACTTTGACGCCGAGTATAACATCTCCAACATTGCGCCACTGATTGTGGGCGGCCCCTACAACGCTGATGCAGAGACAGACCGCTGCGACGTAAACAATATCGCCAACCCTGACAATCTGATTGTTGACAGCTTGGGCCGCCTGTGGATTGGCGAAGACACTTCGCAATCACGCCAACAACGTGTTGTGGATGTACGACGGTGAACTGCATCGCTTTGCCACTGTTCCCGCCGGCGCAGAGCAACAGGCGTGCGCCATTCTTGCGAACGGCACGGTGATGTTCAATGTCCAGCATCCCAGCGGCACGAACCCCCCCCCGTATAATCGGGGCGTGGTGGGCGTGGTCAATGGCTTCAAGGCTACGATGACTTCGCTGCAATGGCTGTGCCCGAAGGCGCCGACCAGGTTCGCGTGATGGTTGCCGCAGGCGAATACCAGATTCTTGGCCGTGTGGGTGATGCGATTCCCAACGACTACCAAGCCAGCCGCTTTGGCGAAATCCTTCACGCGGACGGCTCCGCGACAGCATGTGCAACCAGCCCGATGCCAACATGTTTGTGCAGACGATGGACGATGCCAGCGAAGGCTATTTGTACACGAACTTTGAATGCGAGCCTGCGGCTGTGAGCAAAATCTATATTCGCAACAACGGCACAACGTGGGACGTTGTCGAAGGCATCAATGTGGACACGGCTCAGGTCAACGGCCTGTGGACGCTTTGCGGCGGCAATGTAACCCCGTGGAACACGGCACTGACCGCTGAAGAGTATGAGCCGATGGCAAGCAACACCGGCTGGCAAGGCCCCGTCGAAAGCATGACGACATTTCTTGGCCAACAGGCCAACCCCTATGACTACGGCTTCATGGTGGAGATGCAGCCGGACAGCGATGGCGGCTCGATCAATTCCATCGTTGACAAGCAGTTCGTCATGGGTCGCTTCAGCCATGAGAACGCCATCATCATGCCCGACAACAAGACCGCCTACTTCGGCGATGACGGCACGGATGTGGTCTTCTTCAAGTTCGTGGCCGACGAAGCGGGCGACCTGAATGCCGGCACGCTCTATGCTGCCAAGGTTACGCAACAGGACGATGCGAGTTTCGACTTCGAGTGGATTATGCTGGGCCAGAGCGACAACGAGACAATCGGCGAGTACATCGCCACGATGACTCTGCCTGAGTAGCAAGCGAATCTTGTTCCGATAAGTACCTGCACCGAAGACAGGGGGCGAGGGGCGCAAGCCCCTCGCCCCTCTGTCTTCGGTGCAGACTCAGCAAAGGCATCGGCCGACGCCCTCGTGGTCCGAGGCCACCGACCCTCCAGCTTGGGCCGCGTAGAGCAAGCTTTCGTAGCGGCGGCTTCAAACCGTCGGCCGATGAAGGTCACGTCTCCGGCTTCACGCCGCGGGCCGCCCACGTCAAAGCGATGGAAGACCCCCTACGACGGTTGCCGCGTATCGGAGATACACCACTTCGGAGGCCGTTAGCACGAATCGCGGCGCGTCCTCGAGAACGGCGGCTGAAAAATGTTGACGAACTAGACCGGTACGCGTCATATGGGCCGCCGACAAACACCGAAACAATCCGTCAACATTCGCAAACCGCCGCCACGAGAATCGAAGAACAGGGTGCACCGTACCCGCCCACCTACTCCTCCACACCGCCACCAAAGCGACTGTTGCGCGCCCACGCCTGCGTAAGGCGGTCGAGCGCAATAGCCAGGGCAACGATTGCCAGCCCCGCTTCAAGGCCGCGGCCGAGGTCGCTGCGGGCAAGGCCGAGTACGGCCTCAAAGCCCAGCGCGCCGCCGCCCACCAAGCCCGCAATGATGACCATGGAAAGGACCATCATCACGGTCTGGTTGAGGCCCATCATCATGGAGGGCATGGCAAGGGGCAACTGCACCTTGCGCAGTGTTTGGCCGCTGGTGGAGCCAAAGGCCCGCGCCGCCTCGATTGTGTTCACAGGCACCTGGCGGATGCCCAGATTGGTCAGCCGCGTGATCGGCGGCAGGGCATAGAGGAATGAGGCAATGACGCCGGGCACGCGGCCCGGATTGAAGAGGATAATGACGGGAACGAGGTAGACAAAGGGCGGAATCGTCTGGAGAAAGTCGAGCAGTGGGCGCACGAGCCGCTCGGCGAACTTCCAGCGTGCCGACGCAATGCCCAGCGGGATGCCAATCAAGAGCGTAAAGAGCACAGCCACAAGCACCTGGCTCAGCGTGTCCATGCTTTCATCCCACGTGTTCAGACCACCCAGCGCATAGATGCAGCCTGCCACAAGCAGCCCCAGCCGCAAGCCGCCCGATTGTGTTCCCAGAATCAGCCCGGCGAAGAGGACCACAATCCACGGCAGCCCCTGCAGGAAGCCGCGCACCGGGTTGAGGATGTGCAGGGTGACGAAGTCGCTGTACGGCCCTGTGCCAAAGGGCGAATTGCCGATCTGATAGAGGTTGTCGCGGATCCACTCGACGCCACTGTTCACAGGGCCGGCAATCGAAAGGTGCAGCGCCGGCGGAAAATCGGCCAGCGCTGGGAAGGCGAAGCTGAGGAAGGTGAGAATGAGCAGCCCCAGCAGCACATTGGCCCAGAAGAAGTAGAGTGAGAGAGCAATACGTAACTGGCGCGGCGGCAAGGGCAAAA
>CAVZCL010000011.1:0-13091 GCA_963773745.1 uncultured Chloroflexia bacterium | reverse complement strand
TCTCGTGGTAACATGATCCAAGATACAGAATTGCGTTCCACGATGTGGAACGCTCCCCGCTGTATCGGCACTCCCTTCCCAAACCCAGAACATCTCGCGAACGGCCTCGCCATGGCTATCTTTGCGCCCGTTTTCATCGGCTCCGATGACACGCCCGCCTGCCACGCCGCCACTATTGCGGAAACGAAGCCCGGCGTGCTGCTGGCCGCCTGGTTCGCAGGCACGCATGAAGGCCATGACGATGTGGCCATCTGGTACGCACGTTATGCTGACGGCCACTGGTCGCCTCCGCGGAAAGTGGCCGACGAAGCGGGCGTTTCCTTATGGAATCCCGTACTCTTCTGCGACACAGCCGGCGTTGTGTGGCTCTTCTACAAGGCCGGGCCCGATGTGCCCTCCTGGTCCGGCCTCTATCTGCGCAGCGCAGACGGCGGCGCCACGTGGTCTGCACCCGCCATGCTGCCGGCCGGGCTGCTGGGCCCCGCCAAGAACAAGCCGATTGCGCTGAGCAACGGCGACATCCTCTGCGGCGCCTCCGTGGAAAGCTGGAACAACTGGGTAGCGTGGGCCGAGATCAGCAGCGACGGCGGCAGCAACTGGACGCGCTTTGGCCCCATTCTGCCGCCGGACTTTGGCGCACACGCAAGTGACGCGGTGGTCAGCGCCACGTGGGACACAGCGGCCGGACAACTGCGCCTGCCGCAGCAGCTTAGCGGCGTCATTCAGCCCACAGTGTGGGAGCATGCACCCGGCCGTATTCGCATGTTGCTCCGCGCCACACAGCGCATTGGCGCAGTTTGCGTCGCCGACTCCGCCGACTTTGGCCGCACGTGGACGGCGGCGCGGCCCACGCAGCTCCCCAACTCCAACAGCGGCCTCGATGCTGTGCGCCTTGCCGATGGCCGCATTGCCCTCATTTGCAACCCGGTGCACGACGGGCGCACGCCCCTCTCGCTGCTCCTCTCCGACGACAACGGCGAAACGTGGCCCCACCGCCTCGATCTGGAGACAGAGCCAGGCGAGTACTCCTACCCCTCCATTATCCAGACAAGCGATGCGCTGCTTCACCTCATCTACACCCATCGGCGCACACAAATCCGCCATGCAATTGTTGCTGTCGAAGCACTCGAGAATGCCCCTCTGCCGGAAGCGTGACCAAATCATGATCCAATCCGTAACCAAAGCCATCAATATTCTGCACGCCTTTTCGCCCAGCGAGCCGCGCCTGGCATTGGGCGAGATTGCTCAGCGTATGGGGCTGCCCAAGAGCACCACGCACAATCTGCTCGCCACGCTTGTGGCCGGCGGCCTGGTGGAGCGCGTAGACGATGACCGCTATGCGCTGGGGCCCGCCGTAATTGCCCTGACGCTGGCCGTGCGCGTCAATGTGGAACTGCGCGACCGCTCCGCCCCGCTGCTGCGCGAGCTGGCGGATGTCTGTCGCGACTCGGTCTTCCTCACCATTCGCGACGGCGACTCCTGCCTCTACATCTATGCAGTGGAGTCCTCCACACGGCTGCAGGCGCGCACCGCAATTGGCGACCGTTCGCCGCTGCACTGTACGGCGGTGGGCAAGGCCATGCTTGCCTTTATGCCCACCGAAGAAGTCGCTGCCATTGCCGCACGCGCAGGTCTGGCCGGCTTCACCGAGAACACGATTAGGGACGTGGCGCGCCTGCAGGAAGAGGTGGCTGCCACACGCCAACGCGGCTATTCGATGGACTGCGCGGAGCATGAGCCGGGCATCTACTGCATTGGCGCACCCATCTTTGATGCAACCAACGCCATCGTTGGCGCGTGCAGCATCTCCGGCAACGACCCCGAAATTGTCTCGAGCCGTGTCGAAGAGCTCTCACGCCATGTGCGCTATGCCGCCCAGGAGACCTCGCGCCGCATGGGCCATATTCCCTCGCGGCCGTCGCTTGTGCTGCCGCCAGGCGGCATCAACGAGGGCTTTGCGCCGCCATCTCCACTGCCGGTCTTCGCTGCACAGTTGCCCGGCCGCATTCGCTAGTCAAGAGGAGCATCAAACCGTTATGGCGACCTACGCATCAACCATGAAGAGCGGGAGCACAACACGCAAGGCGCCCCTGGCAACGCGCATGGCGCGCGCCTTCACCCGCGACAAATATCTCTATTTGATGGCGCTGCTGCCCTTAACCTACTTCATTATCTTTCACTATATCCCGCTCTACGGCGTCACCCTGGCCTTCAAGGATTTCAACATTGGCCAGGGCATTGCCGGCAGCCCGTGGGTGGGGCTCAAGTACTTTGAGGAGTTCTTCGGCAACCCCTATTCATGGACATTGATCCGCAACACGGTTGTCCTGCGTATGTGGCAACTGACCATTGGTTTCCCCGCCCCCATTATCCTGGCGCTGCTGCTGAACGAGCTGCGTGTGCCGCGCTTCAAGCGCTTTGTGCAGACCTCCAGCTACCTGCCCCACTTCATTTCTCTTGTGGTTGTGGCCGGCATGGTGATCAACTTTGTGGCCTATGACGGTCCCATTAATGCAGTGGTTGAGCGCTTCGGCGGTACGCCGCAGCCCTGGCTGAGCCTGCCGCAGTGGTTTGCGCCCATCTATACAACGTCGGGCATCTGGCAGAACGCGGGCTGGGCTTCCGTCATCTACCTGGCAGCGCTCACAGGCATCAGCACCGATTTGGTTGAAGCGGCCGTGATTGACGGCGCCAACCGCTGGCAGCGCCTGCGCCACATTACGCTGCCGGGCATTGCGCCCACGGTGACAATCATGTTCCTGCTGCGGATTGGCCAGTTGCTTACGCTGGATTACCAAATGATTCTGCTGCTCTACTCGCCTGCAATCTACGAAAGCGCTGACGTGCTGGGCACCTACATCTACCGCCGCGGCATTCTGGGGGCCGATTTCAGCTATGCAACGGCGGTTGGGCTCTTCCAATCGGGCGTTGGCTTCGTCTTCATTGTGGTCTCAAACTGGGCTGCCAAGCGCTTTGGTGAGACCAGCTTGTGGTAATCAGGGAGCTTTATTGCAATGGTTGACTACGACAAGACATGGAGTTCGTGGCTCTTCGACAGGCTCAACATCATTTTGATGCTCCTGATCGTGGTGGCAACGCTCTACCCCTTCTACTACATTACGATCGTCTCGCTGAGCAACGGCAATGCCGTGCTGCGCGGCGAGGTGAGCCTTTGGCCCGTAGGCTTTACGCTTGAATCGTACCGGCTGGTCTTCGACAACCCTGCCGTCTCGCGTGGCCTCTGGAACTCTTTCGTCTACACCACCATAGGCACAATCATCAATTTGATCATGACAACGCTCTGCGCCTTTCCGCTGGCGCGGCCGCGCTTTTCCGGGCGCATGGCGCTCACGTGGGTTGTCACGGTCACCATGTTCATCTCGGGCGGGTTGATTCCGCTCTACCTGCTGGTCATCCGGCTGGGCATCATCGACAGCATCTGGGCGCTGGTGTTGCCGGGGGCCATCAACGTGTGGAATCTCTTCATCCTGCGCACAGCCTTTCAGGGCATCCCCGAAGAGCTCTACGAAGCGGCGACGATTGATGGTGCAAATGACTTCCATCAACTCTTCAAGATAGCGCTGCCCCTCTCCAAGGCGGTGCTGGCCACGCTGCTGCTCTTCTACGCAGTGGCTACATGGAACGACTTCTTCAACGGGCTGATCTTCCTCAACGACCGCAACAAGTTTCCCATTCAGCTGGTCATGCGCAACATCGTCATTCTGGGCAACATGGACCAGACCAACGAAATGGGCGGCGCGTCTGACTTTGCCGCCGTGGAGAAGACGCTCAAGTACGCCACCATCATGGTATCAACGCTCCCCATTCTTGCTGTCTACCCCTTTGTGCAGCGCTACTTTGTGCAGGGCGTCATGATTGGCGCCATCAAGGGCTAACGTGTTTTCACACCGTTGGCAGAAGGAGTTGCCTATTCGCAATCTGTTCGCACCGGCTCCCGCATCCCCACTTTCCAACACGCAGAAGCTCACCTGATTACTCAGACAACCGGAGGCTTACGCATGTCACGCACCATTTCTCGACGTCAATTCATGCAGGTCAGTTCAGTTGCAGCATTGGGTTTGGCCGTTGCCGCTTGTGCACCGGGCGCATCGCCCGTGGCGCCCGTGGCCCCCGCCGCCGGCGCAGCAGCAGGGGCCGGCGCGGCCGCCGGCGCCAGGGAGATGATCGAGTTCATCATTTCGCGTGATGAACACCCATCGCAGCCGATTATTCAGGATGCGCCGGTTCACCTGGCCACCACCGAGGCCACTGGCGTCAAGCTCAACTTCCAGCCTGTGCCGGCCGCCGACTACGCCGCCAAGCAGCAGGTGTGGATGGCGACGCAGCAGGTGCCGGACATCATGCGCGCCGGCTTCAACAGCATTCGCGACTTTGCCGACCCCAGCGTCTTTATTCCGGTGATGCCGCTGATCGAAGAGCATGCGCCCAACCTCAAGAAGTTCATGGATACGCACGCCGACACCGCCAAGCGCCTGCGCATGAATGGCGACCTCTACATCATCCCTTCCACCAGCTACAACACCAAGCTGCTGGCGCCCATGCCCATGGTGCGCAAGGATCTGCTCGATGCAGTGGGCCTGCCCCTGCCCGAGACTTTTGACGACCTCTACGTTGTCCTCACCGAAATGAAGAAGGCCAACCCCGATGCGGCCGGCTGGACGACGCGCCAGACAGGCACGCAGAGCGGCATCAAGCGCGCCATGATGATCATGGGCTACCCCTACGGCAGCGGCGTCGGTGGCTGGGCACGCGGCATCGACGGCCTCTACTTCGAAGAGCAGGTTGACGGCGGCAAGTGGATGTATGGGCAGATCCACCCCGAGATCAAGGATGCGCTGGCCTTCATGGCCAAGTGCTACAAGGAGGGCCTGCTGGACCAGGGCTTCTCCAACACCACGCCAGACCAGTGGCACGAGAAGAACAGCAGCGGCCAGGGCATCTTCGCCTGGGACAACTTCAGCTTCTGCGTGCGCTGGAATCTGGCCATGCGCGAGACAGACCCCAATGTGACGTGGACCCCCTTCCCCATCATCAAGGGCGCACGCGGCGGCCGCCAGAACGACTTCAGCGGCTTTGCCGGCAGCGGTGGTGGCTGGGTCATTGGCGCCAACTGCGCCGACCCGGTGCGTGCCATCCAGTTGCTCGACTGGAAGCTCAGCCCCGAGGGGCTTGATATGGGCAGTTGGGGCATTGAAGGTGAGCATTACACCGTCAACGGCAGCCGCCCCGAGAGCATTGACGATTACTCGCAGAGCAATCTCGAAGCGCTCTTCGCACCCGGCTCGCGCACACTCAATGATGACGTCATTGCGAAATATGCAGAGAAGGCCGACCCCTTCCGCTCCTACCAGTCTGAGACCGGCACCGGCCAGCTCGACTTCTCGCTGCTCTGGGATGACAACGTCATCTACACCTGGGACGCACCCGGCGAGTCGGATGCGTGGTACGCAATGTCCAAGGCCGATCCCTCCCTCCATGGCGAACTGCTGGCTCCCGCCTTCACCAAGGAGGAGACAGAGCGCCTCAAGCAGATTACAACCGATGTGAACGCCATCCTCGACCCGCTCATTGACAAGGTTGTGATTGGGCAGGCGACGCTGGAAGAGTACGACGCCGGCGTCCAGGCTGCCATCAATGCCGGCGCGCAGGAGATGGAAGACGATCTACAACGCCGCCGAAGCACGCGGCTAAACGCAGGCGCGATCGTCCAGGACGCGGATGCGGGGCCTGCACCGTGCAGGCCCCGCATCCACATACGCGCCAAACTGCTGCCCGCCGTTACCGCCATTTCGACCGTTGCACCCGATTGAAGAGGATTCACCATGCCGTCGCCGATTACCAATTGTTATGACCCGCAAAGCGCTCGGCGCAAGCTGGCGGTGGAGCGCACCACCATCTATCAGCCCACCACCGAGTGGACCTACTCGCATCACGCTTCCATTACCTTTTACAAGGGGCGCTATTATGCCATCTGGTCCAACGGCCATGAGCATGAGGATTACCCAGGCCAGCGCGTGCTGATTGCCTCCTCTGCCGATTTTGCCGACTGGACGGAGCCCGAGGCGCTGGTGGGCCCCATTGCCGGCAAACATTCCGAAGTGATTCTGACGGCGGCGGGCTTTCATCAATATGATGACGAACTGATTGCCTACTATGGGCAGTACGAATACACGGCCGAGGCGATTGCACGCGGCATTGTGGTTGGCAAGGAGCATCAGGACTATTCACTCTGGGCCATGCGCACGCGCGACGGGCAGACGTGGAGCGCCCCGCAGAATGTGGGCGCGCCGATTGTGCCCAACCACGGCCCGCAGCCCACCCAAAGCGGCCGCCTCATCATCAGCGGCAACACCGCCTTCCCCTATACCGACGACCCCAGCGGCCTCTCCGGCTGGACGATGACGGGCATCTTCCCGGCTGATCAGGCCGCCACCTTTGCCGATGACTCTTCCACCTTCTGGTTCCTGCAGGCCGACATGGGTTGGCCGGCGGCGCTCTGCGAAGGCTCCTTCTACCAGACCGATGACGGCGTGTTGCACATGCTGCTGCGCACCACCGGCCCGGGTTATGCAGGCAAGCTCTGGGTGAGCGAAAGCCGCGACGACGGCACAAGCTGGTCATCGCCCCAGGAGACCGACTTCACCGATAACGATACAAAGTTCCACTTTGGCAGGCTGCCGGATGGGCGCTTCTACTATGTGGGCAGCCCCGACCCCAAACCCCAGTACCACCGCAACCCGCTTGTGCTCTCGCTCTCGACGGACGGCGTGCGCTTTGACCAGCACATGGTTCTGGCCGACGAGGAGTACGTGCAGCGCCGCGCCGGGCAGCACAAGGGCGGCCTCTACGGCTACCCGCACACAATGATTCACGATGGGCAACTCTATGTGATCATCTCGCTGCGCAAGGAGGCCGTGGACGTCATGCGCGTGCCACTGGCGCAGTTGGCGTAGCAGCACACCAAAGTCTCGCCACACGAACACCAACATCTCAACGCAAAGGCGCAAAAGGGGGCAAAAAGCGCAAAGGAAAGGCAAGGACAACAAGAAAGGCAAAAACGCACAGCTTCTACCCGCAATGGCGCTTTTCTTTGCGGATCTTGCTTTCCCTTTGCGCTCTTTGCCCCCTTTGCGCCTTTGCGTTGAGATGTTAGTGTTAGCGTGGCATCAGTTTTGTAGGGTATTCATAGACCGGCGCGCAATGGGCAGTGGCGGAGGCTGACAAACCCTGTTTGGCTGCGGCGAGGCGGGGACAAGAAAGGTTGCAGGAGATGCAGAACCGATTTTGAAGCAAAGGGCGTCATTGTGCCGCTGCTCACCCCCTTCTCGGCGGCGGGCGAGGGTCTCGATGAGGAGGCGCTGCGCGCCCATATTGAGTGGCTGATTGGCAAGGGTGTGCACGGCCTCATGCCGTGCGGCACCACAGGCGAAGCGGCGCTGCTCGCAACGGACGAGCGCAAACGCATCCTCGAGATCACTGTGGCAACCGCCGACCAGCGCGTGCCGGTGATTGCGCACGTGGGCGCGGCCACCACGCGCGAGACAATCGAGCTGGCGCAGCACGCCGCAGCAACGGGCGCCGACGCCATTTCGGTCGTCACCCCCTACTACTTTGCGCTGCCCGATGACGCGCTCATCGAGCACTACTGCCGCGTGGCCGACGCCGTGCCCGAGATGCCCCTCTACCTCTATAACATTCCGCAGAACACCAACAACACCATCACGCGCGCCGTGGCCGAAGCGATTGTGGCGCGTTGCCCCAATGTAATTGGCATCAAGGACAGCGCCGGCAACTTCGAGGCGCTGGCCAGTTTCGTGGGCCTCAAGCAGGGCGCCTTCCAGGTTGTCTGCGGCAGCGACGCGCTGCTCCTGCGCGCGCTGGAGGCGGGCGCGGTGGCGGGCGTCTCGGGCAACTCCAATGCCGTACCCGAAATTGTGGTGGCCGTCTACCAGAGCTTTGCAGAGGGAGATCTGGAGCGTGCGCGCGCGCGAGCAGAAGCGGCTGGACTTTGCACGCGAGGCCATGGGCAGCGGCGGCAGTCTGGCGCTGCTCAAAGCTGTGGCCGAGTGGCGCGGCGCGACCATGGGCGGCGTGCGCGCACCCCTGCCCCAGGTAAGCGCAGAGACGGCATCGGCCGCAGCGGCGCGCCTGCTGGAGGTAGGCGTAGAGCCAGCCGCAGCAGTCGCCTAGCAGTGCTGCGCGCACGGGTGAGGCGCCATTGCAAATCACGTCTCCGACGTGACGCCGTTGTAAATCGCGTCTCCGGCGTGACGCTCTTGTTGTTCTCCCCTCTTCCATGCGCCTTGCCACGCTCGCTGGCGTGGCCGTGCGACGGAGAGGGGCACGGGGGCGAGGCGCCGTTTTGCGCGCTGCCCAGCAGCCCAATATTCACATTCAGGAGTCTTTTCATGGCTGACAAAGCCCAAATGCTTGATCTTGCCGCTGCCTTCATTTGGACGCCGCCGCACCTCGCCGGCCCGGAAGCGAGGCGGTTGAACTGCTGCGCCGCGAAGTGGCGCGCCGCAGCCGAATCCACTGGCCCGACGCGCAGGCGGACAACGCACGTGCGGGCGACGGCGCCACGCATCCCCAAATCCGCATCGGCTCGCTGGCCGCGCTGCAAGGCGTGGACGAACCTGCCGCGCACGCGCTGCGCGACCTGGGCGCGCCCGACGCCGCCGAAGGCTACACGCTGCGCGTGGATGGGGACGCAGGCGCGCCCATCGTCTCGATTGTGGGGCGCGACGCGCGCGGCGTGCTCTTCGGCGTGGGCCACCTGCTGCGCCAATTGCGCATGGGCCGCAACGCCATTGCGCTGCCCGCCGATCTGCATGTGGCCACCGCACCCGCCTACCCCCTGCGCGGCCACCAGCTTGGCTATCGCGACAAGACCAATTCCTATGATGGCTGGGACCTGGCGCAGTGGGAGCAGTACATCTGCGACCTTGCCGTCTTTGGCGCCAACACCATCGAGATCATGCCGCCCCGCTCAGATGACAACATGGAGAGCATCCACTTTCCGCTGCCGCCGCTCGAGACGATGGCGGGCGTTTCGGCGCTGGCCCACAAGTATGGCCTCGACCTCTGGATCTGGTATCCGGCGCTGGACGAAGACTACAGCGACCCGGCCACCGTTGATTTTGCGCTGAAGGAGTGGGGCGAAATTTTTGACCTCCTGCCGCGCATTGACGCCATCATGGTGCCCGGCGGCGACCCAGGCCACGCGCCCCCGCCCTGCTCATGGCGCTGCTGGAAAAGCAAACACAGAACCTGCACCGCACCCATCCCAACGCGCAGATGTGGGTCTCGCCCCAGGGCTATTCCGATGCCTGGATGGATGAGTTCGTTGCTCTCCTGAACGGCGGGCTGGATTGGCTCACGGGCGTCGTCTATGGGCCCTGGGTCTACGGCTCCATGCAGTGGTTCCGCGAGCAGATTCCTGCGCGCTACCCCATTCGCAACTACCCCGACATTACCCACTCACTCGAGTGCCAACTGCCCGTGCCCGATTGGGACGTGGCCTACGCCCTCACGCAGGGGCGCGAAGTGATCAACCCCCGCCCCTTTGGCGAGGCGGCCATCTTCCGCCATCAGCAGCCGCACACGATTGGCTTTCTCAGCTATTCCGAGGGCTGCCACGACGACGTCAACAAGATGGTCTGGAGCCGTCTTGGCTGGGACCCCGACGCCGACATCGTGGAGCTTCTGCGCGACTATGGCCGCTACTTCATTGGCGCGGAGTTTGCCGAGGGCTTTGCACAGGGGCTGATTGCGCTCGAGCGCAACTGGCAGGGGCCGCTGGCAACCAACGTGGGCGTCACAACCACGCTGCTCCAGTTCCAGGCGCTGGAGCGGGCCGCAGCAGCCAGGTCTCCCTTTGTACTCAAGAACTGGCGTTTCCTGCAGGCGCTCTATCGCGCCCACTATGACGCCTACGTACGCAGCCGCCTGCTGCACGAGGAGGCGCTGGAGGCTGCTGCACTTGAGTGTCTGCAGCAGGCCGAGCGCCTGGGCGCAGACGTTGCCATGGCCCAGGCGGAGGCGCTTCTGGATAGCGCCCTGACGCAGCCGCCTGCGCAGATGCTGCGCACGCGCCTCTTCCAGCTTGCCGAGGCGCTCTTCCAGAGCCCGGCGCACATGCAGCTCAACGTGAGCCTCTACGGCGCGCAGGACGAGGTGCGCGGCGCTTCGCTCGATGGCTGCGACGCACCGCTGAACAACCGCAGTTGGCTCAAGGCGCGTTTTGCCGAAGTGCGCGCGTTTGTCGGCGAAATCGAGCGTCTGGCCGCCATTGATTCAATTTTGCAGTGGCGCGACCCAGGCCCGGGCGGCTTCTATGATGACATCGAGCGCGCCGTGGGCGCAGTCGCACCTGGTGGCAGGCCCCGCCTTTGCCAATGACCCCGATTACATGGAAGGGCCTTTGCGCCGCTTCCCCTATCGCAGAGACCCACGCGCGCTGCGCAGAAGCTGGCGCGCCTATGCCGGCCCGTGGCACTTCAACTCCATGCAGATGCGCTACACGGGGCTGGACCCGAGCAGTCAATACAGGCTGAAGATTGTCTACTCGAGCCTGAAGCCCCACATCCCCCTGCGGCTGACGGCGCAGGATGGCATTGAGATCCACCCCTTCATCACACGCGCCGACCCGCCCGCGCCGGTGAGCTTCGACATCCCTGCGGAGGCGACTTCTACGGGTGAGCTGCTGCTGACGTGGGAGGTGGAGCACGGGCGCGGCGGCAACCCAGGCGGCGCGGGCGTCTCCGAGGTGTGGCTGATGAGGAAATAGGGCGCGCCGCGCAAAACAGCACCTCACCCCCGGCCCCTCTCCATGCGGAGAGGGGAGAACAACAACAGCGTCACGCCAGGAGACGTGACCTGACGTGACGCCGCTGTTTTGCTCCCCTCTCCGCATGGAGAGGGGCCGGGGGTGAGGTGCTGTTTTGCGCGGCATACCTAATTGCCCGTCAATGTTCATCAAGCGCCGGCCCGTACGATAGAAAGTTCACCATGCCAACCCTGCAACTGCGCAACCACATTCCCATTAGCGGCCCAGCGCGGCGCGAACCCGCCGACGGCACAGAGTCCCCCCTGCGCGTCTCGCTGGGCTTTGAGCCCGCCTGGTACCACCAGCGCTGCGGCGTGGACCTTGGCGAGCAGTGGCACAAGGAGCCACGCTATCGCCATGACTGCGCTGGTCAAAATGAAGGCCGCACTTGCATGCGCGCCTTCCCCATGGTGGACTACTGGAACCCCGACGACCCGCGCGACACGTGGACCATGTCGGGCGTCTACGGGGCCTATGTGGTGCCGCAGGCCTTTGGCTGCACGCTCCAGTACGAGAGCGACCGCTGGCCCCTCATCGTCGACCGCCCCAGCCGTTCGCTCGAGGAGTGGGCCTCGCTGCCGCTGGAGTCGCTCCTCAACAACGCGTTTGTGGATGAACTCTTTGCGCAGATGGATGTGATTGAGGCCGAGGGCGGCATCATTCACGGCTATCTCGTCTGGCACAGCGTCATCAACAACGCCTTCAACATCATTGGCCCCGACATCTTCCTGGCGCTGGGCGACGAGCCGGAGATCATCCACCGCTTCTTCGATCTCATCTGCACGGTGATGATTGAACTGGCGCAGCGTGTGCAGGCGCGCCAGCGACAGTCAGGCTTCGCCATCAACCAGATGGACATCTCCAACTGTGTCATGAATCTGATTTCGCCGCGCACCTACCGCAACTACTTTCTGCCCTACGACACGCGCTGCGCCGAGAACTTCGAGCGCTTTGGCGTCCACACCTGCAATTGGGATGTGACGCCCTACCTGCCGGAGCTGGTCAAGCTGCCAAAGGTGGGCTATCTCGACATGGGCATCATGTCGCACATGCTCAAGGTGCGCGAGCTCTTTCCCAAGGCGCGGCGCGCAGTCATGTATTCGCCCGTAACCTTCCACGATGCGCCGCTGGAGCAGATAGAGGCCGACATGCGCCACATTTACGCCGAACTGGCCCCGTGCGATGTGGTGATGGCCGACATTCAGGCCGAGACGCCTGACGAACGCATTGTCGCGCTTTGGGAGATGTGTGCGGCCATCGCGGCCGAGGGTGATCCCCAACGGGGTGCGATAGCATGAACGCGGCCATCCAGCGCCTCACCGGCATTGTCACAGTCCTCAACACGCCCTTTACCGCGGCGACGCGGTCGACCTCGATTCGCTCTCGGCCCATGTTGCCTACGCACTGGAGGCAGGAGTGGCCGGCTTTCTTGTCCCCGCGATGGCCAGTGAAGTGGGCAAGCTGACGCCCGCGGAACGCGACGCGCTGCTTGGCCGCGTGGTGGCCGATGTGGCTGGGCGTGTGCCCGTCATCGGCGGCGCGTCGGCAGCGGACGCCGAGACGCGTGTGCAGCTTGCCACGCGGGCCATTGAGTTGGGCTGCGACGGCGTGCTGGTGAGCATTCCCTATGTGAACGATGCGCAGTACGAGGCCGACGTGCGTGCGGTGGCCGCCTGCCGGCCGGGCTTCCTCATGCTGCAGGATCGGGACTTTGGCGGCTATGGGCTGCCAGTGTCGCTTGTTGTGAGGCTCTTTGCGGAGGTTGAAGCGTTTCAGTCACTCAAGATTGAAGTGGTTCCGGCGGGGGTCAAGTACAGTGAAGTGATGCAGGCGACCGACGGCAAGCTGCATCTGGCGGGGGGATGGGCGGTGACGCAGATGATCGAGGCGCTTGACAGAGGCGTGCACGCGATGATGCCAACCGGGATGCACCGCACCTACGTGCAGATCGACAAGCTCCACCGCGCCGGCCAGCGTGCAGAGGCTGTGGCGCTCTTCCGGCAGATTGCGCCGGTGCTCGGCTTCTCCAACCAGCATCTGGACATTTCGATCCACTTCTTCAAGCGGCTGCTGCACCGGCAGGGCATCTACGCCACCGCCGCCGTGCGCGAGCCGATTCTCCCCTTTGATCAATACCACGCGCGCATTGCCGAAGAGCTAATTGAGCAAGTGATCGAGCTTGAGAATGGATTGGCGTAGATGTACGTAGCGGGGGGCTTCCAGCCCTCCGTTTTGCGTCTCT
>CAVZCL010000010.1:0-196805 GCA_963773745.1 uncultured Chloroflexia bacterium | reverse complement strand
CGGAGAACGCAAACAACGCCACCACCACCGCAAGCAGCGCGGCGGCAACGAAGAAGGAGCGACGCAAGCCGGGAGACTTTACGTGCAACATAGGGGAATATCCTTTTGTTGGATGTTTGGAAGAACTGCGCTGTTATGAACGCACTGCGCCAGTGAAGCACGGGATGACCGATGTGCTCGGGGGATGCCGAGACGCATCATTGCGCTGCGGGTGACACGTTGCCAATACTCCGGTGCTGCCTCCTTCACCAGGGGGAGGGACTGCGAAGCTGCCTGCGTGGTGCAGGCGATTGTAAAGACGGTGGTGTGAAAAGTGGTGCGAGCGCTGGTGCGGGTTGTGCTGCGGGCCGGAAGGGCCGGCGCCGCCACGGACTGAACAAGCTGCGCTGCGGCCGCAGACGAGGAGCGGCGTCGAACGCAGCAAACGGTAAAAAGAAAGGACAGCCCCCAAAGATGCGGACTGTCCCACTTGTGAGATCGGGGGAACGACTCACAAGCATCAGCATACACCCAACGGCGGCAAAAAAATAGGGACATATGTCACTATTTCTACGCAATGACCCAGAATTTGCAAAAATTGCAACAACACAAGCGCCATATATGCGCTTGCAGGGGGGCGGATGGGCCCCGTACTCGAGTGGCGACGCTCTACAGCCCTGCCTCGCGCACCCCACTGGCGCTCCACAGGCGCCCCACAGGCGCCCCACAACCTGCCCTGCGCCGCCCCGCACCCCTGCCAACGCCCCCTCTGCAGTGAATAACGCGTGCTTCGGCCCCATTCTTTCATGCACGTGGCGCTTGTTGCGCGCCCTTTTGGGACAAAGCGGTAATCCGCTGCAGGGCTGCGCCGGAGGCAGACGGGCGGCGAGCGGGCGCAGCGCCATGCCAGGCCTCTCTTCCACAGGATGAATCGCCGCCCAGGCCAATTTCCTTCAACAACTGGCCCATTTGTCCCGCGCCCGTTTGGGACAAAACGGTAGATCGGTTGTGTGGCACGGGCCACCCTTTATGGTCACGCGGGCGCTCACGGGCCCCAGCAACACCCGCCTCAATTTGCGTTTGCGCCCGGGCATCTCGGTAATTTGCATTTGCACCACTCCGTCTCTAAGATGCAAGTTCAAAGGTTTCAAGTTTAAGGTTGCATGTTTCGCGTCAACCTGCCTCCTGCGCCAGCCCGACACCCGACACCCCACTCCCTATTCCCTACTCCCTGATTTCACATGAACAACAGCCGCCTGATCGCCGCCACCTACGGCCACTTCTCAATCGACGTTGTCAACGCATCCGTGGCGATGATCCTCACCGCCTCGGCAGTGCGCTTTGATCTCAGCATCGGCCAAATCGGCCTCGGTGCGCTCATCTACCAGATTACCGCCGCCATGAGCCAGCCCCTCTTCGGCAGCCTCACCGACAAGCTGCGTGGCCGCTGGGTGGGGGCGATTGGCCTGCTCTGGACGCTGAGCTTCTATGCGCTCGCCTCCACCATGCAAACCTACCCCCTCTTCATCAGCACGCTCATGATCGGCGGGCTGGGGAGCGGCGCCTTCCATGCCGCCGGTCTGCTCAACGCCTCAAGCTCGGGCGGCAAGCGCCCCACGCTCGCCACATCGGTCTTCTTCGTGGGCGGGCAGAGCGGGCTGGCCGTGGGGCCGATTGTCGCCGGCATCCTCCTCCTGCGCATGGGCCTGCAGGCCATGCCGTGGATTGCGCTGGCCATGGCGCCCGCCGCCTTTGTCATGCTCTTCTACATGAATGACCCGCTCCCCGCCCCGGCGCCTGCAGCTGCTCGGGGGAGTGCCGCCGCCACCGCGACGGGGAGATCACGCAGGGCCAACGGCGTTGCCGCATTGTCGGGGGCCGTGGCCATGACGGCGCTCTTTGCGCTCATCACCTTCCGTTCCGGCACTGCGCAGAGTTTCTCTACACTTTTGCCAAAATACTATGATCTGCAGGGGCTCACCTCGGCGCAATACGGCCTCATGCTGGGGATTTTCGCCATGTCGGGCGCGCTGGGCACCTTTTTGGGCGGCTTCATGGGCGATCGCTACAACCGCCGCACCGTGCTGGCGGCTGTCATGTTCATCAGCGCCCCCTTTGCGTGGATGATGTTGCACACCAGCGGCTGGCAATTTGTGGTGATGGCGATTGGCGCCGGCATCTTCCTCAGCATCCCCCACAGCATTGTGCTGGTGATGGCGCAGGAGATGATGCCCCAGCGCCGCGGGATGATGGGCGGCCTCACGCTCGGCTTCATCTTTGCCAGCGGCAGCACCGTGGCGTGGCTGGCAAGCCTCGTCGCCGACCGTGTGGGGCTGAGCACCGTGCTGAGCGCGCTCGCCTTCATGCCCATCCTGGCCGGCCTCTGTGCGCTGCTGCTGCCCGCCTGGGGCCCCACGCGCACGGTGATTCCCGATGTGCTCGAGCCCGTCCCCGCCGCGGCGGATTAGGTGCAGGGAGTAGGGAGTAGGGAGTAGGGAATAGGGAGTAGGGAATAGGGAGTAGGGAGTAGGGAGTAGGGAGTAGGGAAGAGTCAGCAAAATTAAAAACTGACGATTGATGATTGGGCATGATGCCCAATCATCAATCGTCAGTTTTTAATTTTCGTTGGCTTACTCCCTGACTCCCTATTCCCTTTCCCTACTCCCTATTCCCTGCTCTACTCAAAAACCCATTCGTCATTGGCACGCGGCCAGGAGACGAGGTCATCGCCGAACCACATGGCAATTTCGCTTGCGGCGGTCTCGGGGCCGTCCGAGGCATGGACGAGGTTGCGGCCGATCTCAAGGCCAAAGTCGGCGCGGATGGTGCCCGGGGCGGCCTCGGCGGGCTTGGTTGCGCCCACTGTCTGGCGCACCACGGCGATGGCGTTCGTGCCCTCCATCACCAGGGCCACCACGGGCGAGCTGGTGATGTACGCGATCAGGCCGCCAAAGAAGGGGCGCTCGGCGTGGACGGCGTAGTGCTGGCGCGCGAGGGCGTCATCCACCTGCAGGAACTTCATGGCGCTGAGCTTGAGGCCGCGGCGCTCGAAGCGGCTGATGATTTCGCCCACAAGGCCGCGCTGCACGGCGTCGGGCTTGATAATAATAAAGGTGCGTTCCATGGGAGACTCCAGAGCTCTTTAGATCGGTTGATTGATCATTGGTGAAGTGGTCATTGGTCATTGGTGACGTGCGACCGGAGGGCAATTCAGCGCAATCCGGTCTTGTCCGTGCTGTTTCCGTCGCTATCTCTCTTCCAGCCTGTGCTTTTCTTGCAGTTGCTTTTCTTTGCGCCTTTGCGCCTCTGCGTCGTATATATGCAGTTCTACGCAGTTGCTGTTCTCAGCCACGCGCGGTGAATTTCCCAAACGGCCGCGGCGGCGTCCCAGCGCAGCTCAAAGGTGCTGGTGTCGGCGGCCTGGATCAGGTAGCAGCGCAGCGTGCGCCCGCCCACGCGCTCTTCCCACGTGCGGCCCACCTCGGCCACATAGCGCGTCTTGTCGCGCCAGACAAAGCTCGTCGGGCGGATTTCGCCGTTGGGCAGCACCCGCCAGAGCGCGTTCACCGGTTCGTCCACAATCACTTCGCGTACCATGCTCATGCGTTTCTCCTGATGGCAGTGGGCGCGGATATGTACAGTGCGCCCGGATACTCACAGGCCAATCCCGCCCATTCTACTCCACTTGCGACGCGCGCGAGGGAATCGAGCACCAGCCGCAGCGCAGCCTCAGCGCTCAAGCGCTTGTTGGCCGAGCGGTCGCGCGTCCACACGATGTGCAGCCCCTTTTCAAAGCCGTTGCCATGGCTCACGTGCAGAAAGGTCGTGCCGCTGGGTTTGTCCATTGTGCCGCCGCCCGGCCCGGCAATGCCCGTAACCGACACGGCGACATCGGCCCCATAGAGGCGGCGTGCGCCCTGTGCCATTTGCGCTGCCACCGGTGCGCTCACGGCTCCAAGCGTGGCGAGCGTGTCGCCATCCACCCCCAGCACGGCCTGCTTGGCAGCGTTGCTGTAGACAATCGCCCCGCCCACAAAGCCGTCGGATGAGCCCGGCACTTCTGTAAGCAGATGGCCAATGAGGCCGCCGGTGCAGCTTTCGGCGGTGGCGAGCGTTTGGCCGGCGCGGCGCAGCGCCTCCAGCACCGCGGCCGCCAGCGCAACCAGTTTGTCGGTTGATGGGGTTCTTCATTTGTCAATGCATACATGCTGACCTCCCCTTTGTTCTGTGTCAGTTGCTCTTCTTTGCGTTTTCTTTGCGCCTTTGCGCCTTCGCGTCGTGTTGATAGCGTTCGGTAGCGCGTTCGGCCAGCAGCAGCCAGTGGTCGCGCCCGCGCCGCGTGAGGAAGATGACCGCCGCCGCGCCGCCGGGTGTGAGGCGCAGGCGCGGCCGCAGCGCCTCCGGCTCCATGGGGAAGCCGCGCTTCTTGATCTCCACCGTGCCGATTGCCCGTGCAGCCAGCCGTGCGTTGAGCAGCTTGAGGCTGAACGGGTGGCGCTCCATGATGCGAAACGCGCGCGCGAACGGCGTGGTGTGCAGCCTGTCCGCCAGCAGATAACCGATTTCGGCATCAAAGAGGTGCGCATCAAGCAGGACGCAGAGTTCGGCAAAGGCGCCGGCGCGCAGCACGGCGGGGTCGGGCTCGTAGAGCCAGTCGCCGGCGTCAAATGCGCCCAGCGGCGGGGGTGCGCCGTGGCTTTCGAGTGTGTGCCACGCGCCTCCGTCGCCGTCGCTTACATGCACTGAAGCCCAGCGCGGCGCCACGCCCGCCAGCGGGCCAAACCAGAGCACTGCCTCCTTGCAGACGCCCGCGTGGCTCACAAACTCCACGCTGCAGCCGGCTGGTATCTCCGCATCGCGCACGCCCGGGGCCACCTTCACCGCCAGCGCGGGCACCCGCGCCTGGAGCGCCAGCAGTGCGGCCAGCGGCGGCTGCATGGCGTGCAGGCTGAAGATGCGCTTGCCGGAGGCAGTGCGGCGCGCCGGGTCGGCAAAGGCGGCCGCCGCCGCTGGCAACGTGCCTGCCGCCAGCGCTGCCGTCCAGTCACCGGCGTGCAATGAAACCGGAGAGGGCGGATGAATCGTTTTGATATTGTATTCCGCGAGCGCCAGGCGCGTCGGGTCAATCTCAAACGCGTGCGTGGGGCGGTGCTGGGCCAGCGCCAGCGTGTCGCCGCCAATGCCGCAGCCGAGATCGAGGAAATCACCGTCAGGCGCACGAGCGTGCAGGCGCGAAGCGCGGTGGGTTGCCACATCCCACGCCGTGGCTTGCTCCAGCGCCTCTTCGACAAAGAGCATGCGTGCGGCTTCGGGGAACTTGGTGGCGGCGCGTTTGCGCAAGCGCGCCTGGGTGAGCAGGGCCGCCGCCTCGTCGGGGGCAAAGGTGCGGCGCAGCGCAGACGATTGGGCAATGAGGTTGGCGTCGCTCAGGTCGCCTGCGGCCAGCAATGCGAGTGCCTCCTGTGCGCGGCGGCGAGCGCAGGAACGCGACCGCTGGATCAGCGGACAGTCGTGGGGGAGCGGTCATGTGCACTGCGCCCCCGCGAGGCAAAATGGCGGGGCGCCTACGGCATAGCACGGGCGCGCAAGGGTATGATCTGGTCTGTTGCCGCGGGTGGCCCAAGGCAGCCAAACAACCGCACCCGCAACCGGTGTGGTTTGCCCCAGCGCGCGCGAACAAGTACCATAGCTTCACAAAACGGCGACAGCCGCATACAATAAGTGAAAGAGAGCCGCAATGAGTCTTCATAATGAAAGCCTTGACTTGCACAAGCAACCCGACCGCTCGGAAGATGCGCCCAGCCTGGAGTATCGTGCTGTAAGCCACGATTCGCTCTCCATGTTTCTGGCGGCAATCGGCGGCGCCATCCTGGGCGTCCTGCTGACTTTGCTGATCCTGGCGATTGTCAACGGCGGGACGTTGAGCTATGCGCAGACGGCCAACGTCGCCGCGCTTGAGCAGACGGTGACGCGGGTGGACCAGAACCTGGGCACGCTGAGCAGCAACGTGGATGTGATTGCGGCCGAAGTCGCACAGATTAGCACCGGCCTGGCTTCGGCTGAAAGCTCGCTGCGCAGCACCGTCAACAGCCAGTTTGGTGATGTTGCCACTCAGATGGAGCAGGTGAATACGGCTCTGGTGACGCTGGAGCAGACGCGCCAGCGCTTCGATGTCTTCGTAACGGCGCTTAGCCAGGCGCTGGATGAAGTCAGCATTGAGCCTGTTGACGCCTTGGCGCCCTGACGCCAAACAATGCATCAGCGGCCGCAACCAACCGCCAAGCCATGAGACAGACAAGATGGAGCGCACCCCAGCGGTGCGCTCCATTGATTTTGCCGGCTTTGCGAATGCGACGTCTGTCTCACACATGCGCGATGCGTATCGTAGCAGGGGCTTCCAGCCCTCCGACCCCGGCTGCGCAGAAGCGAACCTTCGCAGCGGCGGCTTGCACCGCCGCCAGGAAGCTCATGCTTCCTCCGCATCAGCCTCATCGTCATCTGCTGCATCGTCATCTACTGCATCGTCGTCCAGATCATCTCCCAACTCATCCTCCAGATCATCGCCCAGATCATCGTCGTCCCAGTCTTCATCCTCATCAAACTCTTCCTCAATTTCCTCGTCGCTGGCGGCTAGCGCTGCGGCGGTGGCGTAGAAGATGATGAGCGTGGAGCCATAGCGGCGGCGGTCATACTCCTGCAGGTGCGTGAGGGCGACGGGCGTGTCTTCGCGGGGTGAATCTGCACGATGACGGAGCCAAAGTCGGTGAGCAGGTCGGGCTGACCGTCAATCTGCATCAGCGCCTTGCTCCACATCTCCTGGTATTGGGGCGGGGCGACGTAGATGAGGTCAAAGGGGCGGCCGCGATAGCGCGCCAACCAACTGAAGGCGTCGTGGCGCTCGACGGAGGCCTGCCCCTCCAGATGGCAATGCTTGAGGTTGGCCTGAATTGTCTCGACGGCGCGGCGGTTGGCATCCACAAACTGGGCGAAATGCGCGCCGCGGCTAAGCGCCTCAATGCCGACGGCGCCCGTACCGCCAAAGAGATCGAGCACGCGTGTGTCGACAATCCACGTGCCAATGATGCTGAAGAGCGCTTCCTTGGCACGGTCCGTAATCGGGCGCGTGCTGTCGCCTGGGACCATCTGCAGCCGGCGGCCCTTGGCCTTGCCGGTAATCACACGCAGAGACACTGTGGCTCCGTTCGCTGGAACAATTCTGTACGCCGTTGGGACGGAAATCGCAGGAAACAACAGGAAACTGCGTTATTGCTTTATTCCTGTTCCCGCAGTTTTTGCGTACCGGCTGTTTTGGGCTTACTGCACCATCTCCATGTCCCACGTGCCGTCGTCGAGCACGCGGAAGTAGCGGATTGTGGCATCCTCAAAGCAGGCCAGCAGGCGGCCCTCTTCAAAGCGTTGGGCCACGGCGTGCTGGCAAAGGCGCTCTTCACGGTCAATGGGGCCCAGGGCAAGGCGCACGCTCTCGACATTGCACCAAAGCTTGCCGAAGCCGCGTCGGGGCAACGGGGGCGAGGTGGGTGGCTCCAGCTGCTCAGGATTGCAGGAGATTTCCGGGTCGTTCTCGCTCCAGGTGTCGCTGTAGGCCAGCCACGTTTTGTCGGGCAGAAGCACGTAGATCTGCGCCTCGGAGCCGAACCAGAGCATGAAGCGATCATAATCCGGCCCTGCGCCGAACTCGTTGATGGCCACAGGATCCGTGGTGGCTTCGCCCAGCGGGCAGCCCATGCGCGCTTCCATGTCGGCAAAGCCCACCAGATCGGGGTTGGGCTCAATCGCGCAAACGGGTGTGACGGTTGCGGCTGTGAGCGGCGCCGTGGCACTGATTGCGGCCGCCGGCTCTGCCAGGGGCGATTCGGGCGCGGCCTCTTCGGCTGCGGCAGCGGTCGGTGGAGCAGGATTTGGCGCAGTCGCTTCAGCAGGCGCCGTGGCTGTGTCGGCCGGAGCGGCCGTGGCGGCATCGGGTGCGGCAGTCGTTGCGGACGGCGCTGCAGGCGTGGGCGCAGGCTCATCACCGCCGCCACAAGCGCCCAGCGCAAGCGCTCCCACAAGCAGCAGCAGGCATAACATCCAAATGGACTTGTGCAGTTTCACAGATTATCTCCCCCGGTGTACCGGGCTATTTTCGATCGGTTCAGTCTACCACGTGCGGTATGTACAGCGGCAAAGCGGGTAGGGATGTGCAAAATTGCCTTGCGCCGGGCGCATTTCGTTTTGTACTGCATATGTTGCATCTATATATGTTGCTTCTATTGTGCTACGGCCAATACACAAACCGAACGCGTCTCTCACCCTCATCGTCGCGCCGCATTCACCGTCACAGGCCCCAGCGCAATCGCAAAGTCGCCCGGGCCAGCGCTCACGGGGAGCCGCTGGCCGGTAACGGGATCATAGAGGCCGACATCCACCGTGTAGCGGCCGGGGGGCAGGTCGGCAGGGAGGTTGAAGCCGTAACGGTCGACGATCTGCTCGCCTGGCTGCCAACTGGTCGTTGGCCGCATCCACTGCACAGGCTGGCCGTCGCGCTGCATGATCTTCTCGCCCGACTCGTTAAGCAGATGGACAAAGACCTGGTAATCCACATCCACAGCCTGCAGGCTCTCCCACTGCAGCGCGAGCAGGATTTCGCCGCTGGGCACCGTCTCCTGGGTGAGACCGTAGCCGGCCAGGCGAAACCAGCCGTTCTGCTCGGTTACGGGCTGGGCATCGGCGGCGGCGCTGCCGAAGATGGTGCCCATGCCCGTTTCGGCCAAGGGATTCGCACCTGCCAGCGCATAGAGCGCAAGGCGGCGGCCATCCGTGCCGGCAGGGCGCGATTCGGTGAGCAGGTAGTTGTCGCGCCGCAACATTCCCTCCCAGGTGGACGCTTCGGGCGGCGTGGCGTCGGGCAGCACCCAAAGACGGGCGACGCCGCGCGCAGCGATCTGCGCAAGTGTGGCATCCACAGTTTGTGGTGGTACGGCGCCGGGCAGGCCGAAGGTTGCCAGGCGACCGTGGTAGGCGTTGGCGAAGGCCTGCGAGTCAATGGGCGCGAGTTGAAGGATGGCGTCGCGCGCTGCGCTGCTCGGCGGCGTCAATGCGCCCGGCCAGCGTGGCAATCTCAGTGGCGTGCATCTTTTCGCCATTGTAGGTGAGGAGCGCCAGCGCAATCGCCACCAGGCCGGCAAAGTAGAGATAATTGCGCGGCGCATCAATCGCGTTGGCAGCTGATCCGGCCACTGGCTGGAGGGGCCGATCAGCCTCTGGCCGCAAGGGCGCATCCGCATGCCAGTGCGTTTGGCGGTGGAGGATGATCACGCCCACAACCACGCCAACCAGCGGTATGAGCAGCGCGAACCAATCCACCGCATCCAGCCCGCTGCGGCCAGGGAGCCACCAGTTGAAGTGGACGCTCTCGGGCGTGATGAAGCGCGCCTGCAGCAGCAGCGGCGAGTAGCGCAGCTGCGTAAAGGTCTCGGGCGCAAAGAGGGGCTCAACGGTAGCCGCAAGGTAATCCTGCACCAGGCCGAAGGGGATGACCATGCCGTACCACTGCACGCCAATCGAAAGGGCGGCGAGAAGGCCGGCGGCGATGGCTCCGGCCCAGCCCCAGCGGCGGCGCACCACCAGGCGCTCCCATGCGGGCGCGGCCAGCAGCGTGAGGAAGGGAAGCAGCGGCACCAGAAAGCGCGGCCCCCAGCTGTAGCCGCCATGCCACATGTACCACTTGGCATAGATCAAAATGTAGACGACCGTCAGCGCCGCAATCAGGTAGAAGCTCTTCGCGCGCGTGTCTCCAGAACCAGAGCGCGCCCGGCAGCGCCAGCAGCAGGATGGGGTTGTACCAGAAGAGCCCGCGCGCGGGGCCGACCGTCAGGCCGAAGATGCCCGCCAGCCAGGGCCCGCTGAAGCTCTCGGTGGAGACGTAGCCGCTGTCCCACATGGAGCCGTAGCGAAACGCATTCCACCAGAGTGAGATGAGACCGGCCGCAACGATGGGGGTGAGAAAGCTCACCATGGGCCGCCACTGCGAGGCGAAGAGAGCCTGCCAGCCCGCACGCGCACCCTCTGCGCGCTGGCTCTGCGTTTCGTTCGCCTGCATGCGCAGCGCCAGCACAACCCAGAGCCCCACCAGGAAGATCGGCAGCGTGGCCAGGTTGACTGTGCGTGCGAGATAGGCGATGCCCCACGCGGTGGCCCCGCCTACAAGGTAATGCTTGCGCCCCGTTTGGCTGAAGGCCAGCAGCCCGTAGAAGGCCCCGAAGAGGCCAAAGGCGGAGACCGGATCGCTAAAAAAGGTCTGCGTGTAGGGCCAGGCCATGGTGGCAAGGCCAAAGCCAATCGCGGCGGCCGTGGCCGTGGCGCGCCGCCACCCCAGGCGGATGCCCGCCCTGTAGATGAGCGCACCGGTGAGCGCAGTCAGAATGGGATTGAGCAGCAGCGCCGTGTGCACCAGCCCCAGGCGGTTCCAGAGCAGCGCGCCCCACACAAGGGGCAATGCCAGCACGGTCATCCCCAGCCCCTTGCGGCCGTAGAGGTTGCCGTCGGGGCCGATGTTGCCCTGCTGCGCGCCCATCCAGAGCAACTGGTTCATGTCGGCCTCGCCACGGCGCGCAATGCTCTCGGTGGTGGCGAACATGGCCAGGCCGTCGCTGCTCTGGATGATGCCGGTATAGGTGAGCAGGTAGCACGCGAGCAGGAAGCCGAAGACTACCCAGGCAATGCTGCGGTCGCGCACGCTGATGTCGTGAATGGTCTAGTGCTCCTGAAATCCGTGTACGCCTGTTGCACTTCTCTCTGCGAATAATTGGTACGGGCTTTGCTACTTGACGTCTACATCAATGGCAAACGCGTCGGTGGTGGCAGCGCCCAGCGTGATTGGGGCGCGCTCGCCTTGTGCATTGTACATGCCCACGAGCAGGCGGTAGGGACCGATAGGCAAATCCGCAGGCAGATCGAGCAGATAGGGGTCGCGTATGATGCGCCCCATCGCCCAGGTGTCCGTGGGCTCTGTACCTTGTACGGGTGGGTTGTCCTGCTGCGCCACGATCGTGCCCGCATTGGGGCCCTCGCCGCTGAGCAGCTGCGTGAAGACCGTGTAACTTTCCAGCACGCGCCCTTCGGCCTGCCAGTATAGCACCAGCGGCAGCGGCTCACCCGGACGCGCGTCGCCCACCTTCCATCCACGCAGCAGGATTGGCCCGCCCGCCACGTCCAACGTGGCGGGCGGTTGCGCCACGGGATCCAGCGAAACCACTCGGTCGAGCGTGCAGTTGGCGAACGCCTTTGTGCTGACAATGTTGACATTGTCGACGTCGAAGCTCGGCAGGGCCGAGGCGTCGGCTGCCTCGGCTGCCTCGGCTGCATCGGGCTGCGCGATCCACCAGAACTCGCGCGCGTCGCCCACGAAGTCGGCAAGGCGCTCGCTGCGCACAACGTCGCGTGGGCGGTCCAGGGGGTCGTAGTCATCCACCACGCGTATCGTATAGTCGTTGCGCAGCCAGGGATAGAGGGCGCGCCAGAGCTCGATATCGGTGGTGGCGATCTTCGTCGGGCGCGCCGGGCTGCGCCGCCTCGGCCTGCAGGAAGGCAAGCGCATCGCTGCAGGGCATCTCGGCAAGGCGGCGCTCGCCATAGGCCGACGCCATGCGCGGCGTGCCCACAATTACAAAAAGGAGAGCCGCTGTCATCACGGCGAAGCTTGCCACACGTACACTGCGGCGCAGGGCGATCGCGCGCGGCTGCGGCCAGATCTGCCCAAGGAACTCGCCCGCGATAATGATCAGCAGTGCGGTGCGCAGCAACACCGTGCCGGTGAGAATCCACGTTTCGTTGGGCAGCAGCGTGAGGTAGATATAGGACTCGATGACGTTGAGGAAGGTGAGCGTGAGCGCCAGCGCCACACCGCGAGGCGTGGGCATGAGCAGCACCATAAAGGCCAGCAGCCAGACGATGAACTGGGGGCTCCAGCCGCGGCTGTAGAGGAGCAGCCAGATGACGCTGACGCCCGTGAAGGCCACCGCCGTACGTGGGCGCGCCCAGTCGTAGCGGCGCGTGTAGAGCCAGAGATAGAGCGCGAGGAAGCCCACGGTGATCCACGTCCACGGCAGCCAGCCCTGCCAGAGCGAGCGGGTCAGCCCCTCCAGATTGCGCATGTCCAGCGGTACAAGGCCATAGCCCGTGTACCCCTCCAGCAGCGCCCAAACGCTCTGCCAGGGCGGCCGGTTGGTGTTGAGCGTCAGGCTTGTGAAGGCCAGCTCGAGCCGCCCGCCCACCAGCCAGTAGCCCAGCGCCGCCACCGTACCGGCGGTGATGAGCACATAGAGCAGCGGGCGCAGCAGGTTGCCCGGCGATCGGCGGTTAAACCACTCGGTGCGCGCAGCCTGCCACGAGAGGCGCGTGCCAAGCTGGCGCACGGCCACAGGAAGCAGCACAATTGGCGTGAGTTTGGTGAGGAAGCCCAGCGCCACGGCCACGGCGCTGCCCGCCCACGCCCCGCGCCAGCTGCTCAGCAGCAAATCCAGCCCCAGCAGCAGGAAGAAGAGGGGCATGGCCTCAAACCAGCCGAGCATGGTGAAGAAGGGCGCGAAGAGCAGCGCGTAGAAGAGGGGCGCGTGCAGGGTGGATGCCGCCCGCTCACCCGCGTCTGCGGCCAATTTGCCAGCCAGCCGGTAGACCAGCACGAGGTTGCCCGTGTCAAAGAGCAGCACAATCGAGCCGAAGATGATCTTGAAGGCAAGCTGGGGTTCGTACCAGGGCGGGATACGGCTGCTCAGCTCAAAGGCCCCGAGCATCACCTTGGGAAAGAGGGGCGGGTAGATGCTCCAGAGGGTTTCGAAGGGGATGTAACCGCGTGGAATCAGCTCGCCCCACACCGTGTAGACGTCGTAGTCGGAGATATTGCCCAGGTAGCCGCCCGTGCGCAGCAGCCAGAGCGCGAGGAAACGAAACGCGACAAAGAGCACCAGCAGCAGCAGAAAGGGCTGGTGGCGGCGGTAAAAGCTTCTGCTCTGCTCCTCGCGCTGCGCGGCAGGCGCGTGCGGCGCAGATGGCGTCATGTGCGCCTAAACCCTTGTTTCCCAGCGGGCGACGGTCATCTCGTCGAGGCGGTCTTCGTCCACCACAACGCCGCTGCCGGGCGTGGTGGGCACGGTGAGGGTGCTGTCAGCGTTGAGCGTGAAGGGGTTGCGCACAATGTCACGCGCGTAGTAGCGCTCGTTGGCGCTAATGTCGCCCGGCAGCTGGAAGTTGGGCAGGCTGGCCAGCGCCACGTTGGCCGCACGCCCCACGCCCGTCTCCAGCATGCCGCCATGCCAGACGGGCATGCCCGCCGCCTGCGCCAGATCGTGCACCCGCACCGAATCAGCCAGCCCGCCAATGCGGCTGGGCTTGATATTGATCACACCGCAGGCCTTCATCTCAATTGCCCAGCGCGCATGATCGGGCGAGACGATGCTCTCGTCCAGGCAGATGGGCGTGCGCAAGTGCGGCTGCAGCTTGGCGTGGTCGAAGATGTCATCATGGCCCAGCGGCTGCTCCACCAGCAGCAGGTTGAACTGGTCGAGCTGCGCGAGGCGCTCGGCGTCACTGAGCTGGTAGATGCTGTTGGCGTCGACCTGGAGCTGAATATCGGGCCAGGCGGCGCGCACGGCGGCCGTGGGCTCAATGTCCCAGCCCGGGCGAATCTTGAGCTTGATGCGCTTGTAGCCTGCCTCAATGTAGGCGCCCACGACGCGCAGCAGCGTCTCAATGTCCTTTTGAATGCCCACGCTGACGCCTACGGCCACCCGCTCACGCGTCCCGCCGAGCATGGCCGCAAGGCTCTGCCCATCGCGCCGGCCAAAGAGATCCCAGGTGGCAAACTCCAGGCCCGATTTGGCCATGCGGTTGGCGCGCACCTTGGCCAGTGCCGGCGTCACAGCGCGCGGGCTGCCCAGCTCGGCCGCCATGAGCATGGGGATCAGATACTTCTGCTGGATAATCCAGGCCGTGTCGTAATTCTCTTCATTGTAGAAGGGGTTTTCACCCACGGGCGATTCGCCCCAGCCGACCACGCCGTCCGCCTCGAGTCGCACGATGATGGCATGGCACATTTCTTCGCGCCAGCCGCTCGTCTCAAAGGGGGCCACATAGGGCAGGCGCACCTGGCGCAGCTCAACTCGTTCGATTCGCATGACAAAGCTCTTCTCTGCTGGGAGGGTTGGTTGCTTGCGTAGATTGTAGCACATGCTGTGGGGTGTGGGGTGTGGGGTGTGGGGTGTGGGGTGTGGGGATCGGGGAACAGGTGAACTTTTCGGTGACAGCGCTCCCTACACCCCACCCCCCACACCCCACACCCCACCCCCCACACCCTACTCCCTCGTCAAGATGTAACACCAATCCCGCTCGTCCACGTGCAGGCAGTCGACCACGCTGTAGCCTGCGGCGAAGGCGGCCTCCATTTCGCGCGCGCAGGGTGTAGCGCCACGCCAGCGAGAGCGCACGGTCGGTGCGACGCAGCGCGCCAATGTCATCCGGGATGGGCAGCGCCAGCGGCGCGCCGTCAAGCGGCAGCGGCTCGTCGGAGGGCGCACGCAGATCGCCCGCAGCCACGCTCGACAAGACGCGCAGGCCCGGGTACCAATCCTGCGTCGCGCGGTGGGCGTGCGCCGGCGCGTGCGCGTGGGGTTCATCCAGCGCCACAGCCGCGCGCGCCACGGCTTCCTCCACCCGTGGGCTGTGCGCCCACCAGTCAACCTTGAAGCGGTCGCTGGGCCCGCCGACGTTGAGCACGTCGGTCATCTCACCATAGAGGTCACGCACATAGGTGCGGCAGGTTGCGCCCAGCCGGTGGATGTTGAAGACGGCATTGGGGCGATAGAGAGGGTCATACGTCCACGTAATCCACTCGGTGAGCCCCTGCGCCAGCACCCATTCGCGCTGTGCCAGCTTGAGGCGCAGCCCCACCCGCTGGCGCTGCCAACCCTTGAGCACCCCCGCCATGTGACTGCAGAATTTGAGCTGCTCGGGTGCGCCGGCTGCGCTGCCCGGCAAATGGCCGCTGCCCAGCCAACCTCCCACAATGCCGACCATGCCCCCTGTGGCGGCCGGGCCGTCGTCGGCAAAGGCGGCCATGACCAGCCCGCCATTTTGCACCAGGGTGATGAGCACATGTGTGGGCATCATGCTCTCTTCGTCGGTGCCCCACACAAGCTGCTCCACCTTTTGGAAGTGAGCGCACTCTTCAAGCGTTGTCAGCGGGCGGATGGTGATGGTCATGGTGGTTCATTCCAGGAGCGCAAACGCGAGGTTTCGGCGACTATGATCGCTCTTTCGGGGGTCAGGTGCAGTTTACGCGCTCCACAACCGCGTCAGCTCATCGGCCGCAAACTCAGGGAAAGGCACGGGCTTGCCGTGGCGCGTCGCCTTCATGCCGTAGCGTGCTTCTTCCACACGCCCAATGACGCTGACCGCCCACCCCATGTCGCTCCAGAGCGCCAGCAGTTCATCAACGTGCGCGGGCGCACAGGCGGCAAGCAGCGCGCCGGAGGCAATGGTGCCGAGTGGATCGAGCCCAAAGGCGGCGCACAACCGTGCCGATAGAGTGCTAACGGGGAAAGCGTCAAAGTCCACCTGCATGCCCACGCTGGCCGCCATGGCCATTTCGGCCAGGCCCGTGGCCACGCCCCCTTCGGTGGGATCATGCAGCGCAGTGACGAGGCCGGCCTGGGTGGCGGCGCGCGCCGGCCGGTAGACGCTAATGCCCGGGCTGTGCAAGTAGGCGGCGGCCGTGTCGATGTCGGCGGCGCTCCATCCCAGCGCCAGCAGTTCGCCGCGCCGCTCGCGTGCAATGATGCTCGTTCCTTCCACCGGCACGGAGCCCGCCACGAGCAGCATGTTGCCCGGCCGACAGCCGCCGCTGCGCACCATTTGCGCACGCGAGGTTTCGCCCAGCATTGCGCCGGCAATTACAGGCTGCACCACGGCCGGGGTTACCTCGCTGTGGCCGCCGGCGACCACAATGCCAAGGCTGCTGCAGGCGGCGCCAATTTGGGCAAAAATGCGTTCGGCAAGCGCCTGGTCACTTGCGCCGGCGGGGAGGAGCACCGTGGGCATGTAGTAGCGCGGCGTTGCGCCCGCGACGGCAATATCGTTGGCGCAGACATTGACGGCATAGAAGCCGATTTCATCGGTGGCAAAGGTGATTGGGTCCGTCTTGGCCACAAGCAGTGTGTCGGCGAATGCGCCCGCGTGGGGCCACTCGATAACGGCGGCATCTTCGCCCACTGTGGGGCCGACGAGCAGGCGAGGGTCATTCGTGGGCAGGCTTGCCAGCAGCGAGCGCAGAAGTTCGGGCGGCAATTTGCCGGCGTGGAGTGGCGTGGGTGACATAGTGGCAGGTGACTGGTAGATCATCAAGGGGCATTGGTAAATGGATATGTAGCGGGGTCTCTTGAAGTGAGGCCTCCAGAAGCGGAAGCCTCACTTTGGCATTATCCTTTACCACGTGCCATTTACCAATTGTCCCCTGCACAGCCACGACCATCGCCTACTGTATTATATGCACCGGCATGCCAATGTAGGCGAGGTTGTAGAGCGTTTCGGCGTTTTCATCGCCCAGCATGGCGCAGCCAAAGGTGGCCGGCTGGCCGATGAGCTCGGTCCAGATCTTGCGGCCGGTGCGCCATGAGACAGGCAGGCCGTGGATGCCGTTTTCCACTGCGCCCACGTCGTAGATGCCCAACCACCAGGGCATGTCCAGCCGCCAGACGTTGCTCTTGGCGTTCTCGATCTTGCTTTGCACGGCAAAGTGGCCCGTGCGCGTGCGCCACTGGCCGTGGCCCGTGCTGCAATTCCAGGCGAATTCCACCTCCTGCCCGGCAAAGACCCAGCACTGCTGGCGGCTGAGGCTGACGAGGAAGGATCTGCCCGAGATGGGCACAGGTGGCTGGCGCACAGGCAGCGGCGGCGCGCCATAGGGAACGCGCAACTCCATGCCGGTGTAGACGACGGCCTCATCGGTGAGGTTGTTATACTCCATAAGCGCGAGCTTGGTGGTGTTGAAATCCTGCGTAAGCTCGCTCAGCGTGTCGCCTGGGCGCACTGTATAGTAGTAGTAGCCACTGCGCGCCGGCCCCACGCGCACGGGCGGTCCGTTGCCGCGCTGCTCCTGCCCGGGGACAGTCGAGCGCGTCGCCCACGGAAATCAGGTTTGGGTTGGTAATACGGTTGGCCGTCATCAGATCGCCCAGATTGACGCCCATGCCCTTGGCAATCGCGCTCAGGCTGTCGCCCGGGGCTACCACATACTGGCGCTCATCGCTCACCACGCGCAGTTCACGGTCGGTGGCGGGCAGCAGCAGCGTACCGCCTGCGCGCAAGCCGTCGTCGGGGAGCAGGTCGTTGAGGCGGCGCAGTGCGTCCACATCCACGCCCAGGCGCAGGGCAATGCGCTCGGGCGTGTCGCCGGACGTGACGGTGTAGGTGCGGTTAAGCGACGCCGCCGGCCGCTCGGGCAGGGGCACGGATGTGGGCATTGGGGTGGCCATGGCCAGCGCGCTGGTTGGCGCCTCTGTTGCTGCCGTTGTCGCGCTCGATGGGCTCGCTCATGGGCTCGGGCGTGGCTCCGTCACCCTGCGGCGTACTGCCTGCAAAGCCGCTCTCCATGGGCGATGGTTCCATCTCCACCTCAGGCTCCCCCACAAGCTCCACCTGGGGCTCGCCGTCCAGCGTTGGCGTGGGCGTCTGGCCGAGCGCCGAGGCGGGGATGAGCAGCTCGGCGCCGCTGCGAATGAGGTTGGCGTTGGCGATGCCGTTAAGGCGCAACATGTCGGTCAGATTCACGCCATATTGCTTGGCAATCTCGCTGGCTGTCTCACCCGGGCGCACGGTGTGTGTGGTGGGGCCGTTGACAGGGGCGGCTGCAGGCGCTGGGGTGGGCGGCTCCGTGGGCGCGGCCGTGGGCGGTTCCGTGGGCGCAGTGGTTGCGGTCACGGCGGGTACGGGCGTGGCCGCGGGCGTGGTCACGGGCGTGGACTGGGATGTGGACTCAGGCGTGGGGGTCGCGCCATCGGGGCCCGGTATCACGAGTTCCTGGCCGGTGACAATACCATCGGGGTTTCTGATGTTGTTGGCGTCCATGAGGGCGCGCAGCTCCACGCCATAGCGCTGGGCAATGCGGCTGAGCGCCTCGCCCGGCTCAACGACGTGGATTGTAACGCCCGGCGGCCGGTCGATAATCGGGAAGCGCAGCACCTGCCCGGTGTAGATGGCGTCGGAGTTGGGGATGCCGTTGACGCGCATAAGCTGCGAGAGCGTGAAGCCATGCTGCTTCGCAATCTCGCTGAGCGTTTCGCCAAACTGGACGATGTGCGTCTCCGGGCTGTCGGGGGTACCTGGGGTGACAGTGGGTGTCTGCGCCTGGGCCGTGGCCGGCAGCAGCGCAAGGGAGAGCGCGCAGCCGAGCACAAGAGCCACAGCGGCGCGCGCGATTTGAGACCGGAAGCGATGAAGGGTGTGTTGAGGTGTCATACCGGCGTGCCTATGGTGGACCCTGCGGGCCGAAGAGAGAGATCAAATGCAGGTTCGCGTAGGAGGCAGATTACTTGGGTTGAAAACGAATGTCAAATGGGGTTGAATTGGTTCACGGCTGCAACAGTTCGGGATGCTTGGCTGGCGATGCCCACTGCACGAGCATGTGGGCGGTGAACTATTTGGCGTCTGAGTCGAATTGTGCGAAACTCCGTCATCGGATGCGCACGGAATGGTACACAGACGTTCTGTGCGCATTTGTACGCGCCCATGGCCTGCCACTTAACTCTCACAAGGCGGAATCACCTCATGCTCCAAGGAGAGCGTCCCCCCGATGGCACGGCATCTCTTCAACCGCACCACCCTAGTGGATGATCTTTCGGCGGGCCTAACGCTCGGTTTTTTCAGCGTGCCTGATGGCATGGCAACCGGCCTCCTGGCCCTCATCAACCCCATCCATGGCGTATATGGCTACATGGTCGGCGTGTTCACAGGCGCCTTCTTCACCAGTTCAGTCTACATGTCGGTGCAAGCGACCAGTGCGATGGCCTTGATCGTGGCCGGAATTCCGCAGATTCACGAGGGCGGTCTGGCGACAGATTATTTGCTGGCGCTCACACTGCTGACGGGCGTTGTCATGGTGGTGCTTGGGGTGCTCAAACTGGGCAGCCTGATGCGTTTCGTGCCCAAGTCCGTGATGACGGGCTTCATCAATGCGGTGGCGATATTGATCGTCCTGGGCCAACTTGCCGATTTGACCGGCTACTCGGCTGCCGGGTCCAACCGCATCGTACAGACATTCAACCTGGCCCGCAATCTCAATCAGATTGACCTACCTTCACTCTTCGTTGGCCTGACGACAATCATTTTGATTCTCGTGCTCGAGAAAACAAAACTGAGCAGCTTTGGCATCGTGGCAGCCATGATCATCGCGTCTCTGTTGCCGCCTATCTTCAATTGGAGTAGCGTCGCGCTTGCAAGCAGCATTGCCGTCATACCGTCGGAATTGCCGCGTGTGGTGTTGCCGCAACTGTCGACCTTCCTCCCTATGATCGTACCTGCGCTCGCGCTGGCACTGGTTGGCCTTGTGCAGGGCTCCGGCATCAGCCAGAGCTATGCCAATCCGGACGGCAAGTATGCCGACGCGTCCGGCGACTTCACAGGGCAGGGGATTGCCAATATTGCTGCAGGTTTGTTACAGGGCATGCCGGTGGGCGGATCGCTTTCGGCCACCTCCCTGGTTGTGAATAGCGGTGCGAAGACGCGCCTTGCCAACATCATTGCGGGCATTACGATGGCGTTATCGCTACTTCTCCTTGGCGGCCTGATCGGTTCATTGGCCATGCCTGCACTTGCCGGTCTCCTGATCGTGATTGGCTTTCGCACGCTCAAGCCGGTTGATGTACGCATGGTTTGGAACACCGGCTTCATCCAGGCCATTGTGATGGTGGTGACATTCACAACGGCCTTCTTTATCCCGCTCCACTTTGCCGTGCTGGTTGGTGTCGCGCTCTCTATCTTCCTCTTTGCCTTCCAACGCTCAAATCGCATTGTCATCAAGGAATGGCGGCACACACCGGGCGAATTCCCCAGTGAGGCGGCGGCCCCGACGGTCTTGCCGTCAAATCGAATTACCATCCTCGTACCCTATGGCAGCCTCTTCTTTGCCTCGGCGCAGGGCTTCGAAGTGCAGTTGCCAACAGTGTCTGAAGAAACGCACAATGCCGCTGTGGTTCTCAATTTCCGTGGCCACACCGATTTTGGCAGCACCTTCCTGACCGTGCTGAAGCGCTACGCTCTGGAATTGAGGGCGCGCAACAGTCGCCTGATCCTCTCGGGCGTGGGTCGTCAATCGCTGGCCGAACTTGAAAAGACAGGGTTGATCAACCTCTTTGAGCGCCATAACATCTTCATTGCGACGGATCGGATCGGCGAATCGCTCTTTGCGGCCCACGCAGATGCGGAAGCTTGGTTGGAGCAGCGCCTCGACAGAGGTTCGCCTTAAGACTCGTGAGTTTGACCTTGCAGCCGTAGGCGCAAGAACGCGAGGATATCTCTGCGATTCTTCCGACAGCGCGCATCAATCGGATCTCCATGAGATCGGTTGAATCTGAAGGGCGCTTTGGAGTGTATGCTTGTATAGGAGAAGCCAACCCCATGATCAACGACACGACACAAGCCGCAACATTGCCCCTGCTGATGCCTGTCGGCGCGCCCCCAGCCTTCCACCTGCTGGCCAAGCCCACAGGCGCAATCTGCAACCTGGACTGCGCCTACTGCTTCTTCCTCGAGAAGGAGCAACTTTACCCGGGCAGCAAGTTCCGCATGAGCGAGTCACTGCTGGAGCAGTACATACGCCAGCTCATCGAATCGCACCAGCTCGATCAGGTCAACATCGCCTGGCAGGGGGGCGAGCCGACGATCATGGGGCTCGATTTCTACCGTCGCGCCATGGCGCTGGTTGAGAAATACCGCCGGCCGGGCATGACCTTCCTGCACACCATGCAGACGAATGGCACGCTGCTGGATGACGAGTGGGCCGGCTTTCTCAAGGAACACGCTTTCCTGATTGGCATCAGCATTGACGGCCCGCGCGAACTGCATGACATTTACCGTGTGGACAAGGGGGGCGGCCCGACCTTTGACAAGGTTATGCGGGGCCTGCGCCTCCTCCAGAAGCATGGCGTTGAGTACAATATCCTCACTACTGTCAACCGGCAGAATGGCGACCACCCGCTCGAGGTTTACCGCTTTCTGCGCGACGAGGCCAAAACCGACTGGATGCAGTTCATTCCTGTTGTCGAGCGCGTTAACAATGACGGCGGCACGTTGCTGCAAGAGGGTACAACCGTCACCGACCGCTCTGTGCTGCCCGAACAGTTTGGCCGCTTCCTGAGCACGATCTTTGACGAGTGGGTGCACAACGATGTGGGGCGCATTTATGTGCAGACGATTGAGGCGGCCGCGCGCAACTGGTATGGCATGCCCTCATCGGGGATGTGCGTTTTCAATGAGACCTGCGGCACGGGGCTGGCGATTGAGCACAACGGCGACATCTACTCGTGCGACCATTTCGTCGAGCCCAAGTATCTGCTCGGTAACATCCAGCAGCAACACATGATTGAGCTTGTAAGCTCGCCGCAGCAACTCAAGTTCGGGCAAGCCAAGCGCGACGACCTGCCGCGCTACTGTCGCGCCTGTGATGTGCGCTTTGCCTGCCACGGTGAATGCCCCAAGAATCGCTTCATCGAGACGCCCGACGGCGAGCCCGGGCTCAACTATCTCTGCGCAGGCTTCAAGGAGTTCTTCCACCATGTGGATTACCCAATGAAGATTATGGTGGGCCTCATGCGGCGTGGGCGGGAGGCCGCGGAGGTGATGCAGATTCTGGCGGCGGAGGAGGCCAAATGGACGGCGCTCTTCGCCCGTGCAGAGCGCAATGACCCCTGTCCATGCGGCAGCGGGCAAAAGTTCAAGCAATGTCACGGTCGGCAGGAAGCGAGGGTGGCCCCGGTGTTGCCACGCCGACCTGCGCCTGCGCATTGAACAGCACCGTCGAACCCATCCACATTCTTTTCAGCAAACATATCGCCAGGTCCATCAGTTTCACCTCCCAAAGGAGCAATGCATGCCAAACGGCAAACCGAATATTCTGATCTTGTGGGGCGATGACATTGGCTGGTACAACCTCAGTTGCCACAACCAGGGTGCGATGGGCTATCGCACCCCCAACATTGACCGCATAGCCAGAGAAGGAATCGACTTCACCGATTACTACGGCCAGCAGAGCTGCACAGCAGGGCGCTCCGCCTTCATTACCGGCCAGAACCCAGTCCGCACTGGACTGTCCAAAGTGGGCATGCCGGGCTCACCCATGGGTCTTTCGGCCGAAGACCCCACAATCGCCGAGTTGCTCAAGCCCCTGGGCTACACGACCGGCCAGTTCGGCAAGAACCATCTGGGCGACCGCAACGAGTTCCTCCCCACGCTGCACGGCTTTGACGAGTTCTACGGCAACCTCTACCACCTCAACGCCGAAGAGGAGCCGGAGCACCCGGACTATCCCAAGGACCCCAAGTTCCGCGAGAACTTTCGGGCCACGCGGCGTCATCCACAGCTTTGCTTCGGAAGTTGACGACTCCGACCGAGCAGCCCGCTTTGGCCGCGTGGGCAAGCAGATCATTGAGGACACCGGCCCCCTCACCATTAAGCGCATGAAGACGATTGACGATGATGTGACCGAGCGCACCATCCAGTTCATCAAGAAGGCGCATGCCGAAGGCAACGCCCTTCTTCGTATGGTGGAACTCGACGCACATGCACTTCCGCACGCACATTCAGGACAAGAACAAGGGCATCAGCGGCCAGGGCGAATACAACGACGCCATGATGCTGCACGACATGGCCGTCGGCCAATTGCTGGATCTGCTGGATGAATTGGGCATTGCCGAGGACACGATTGTCCAGTACTCGACGGACAACGGCCCCCACTACAACACCTGGCCTGACGCCGGTATTACGCCCTGGCGCAGCGAGAAGAACTCCAACTGGGAGGGCGCCTA
Source organism: uncultured Chloroflexia bacterium (assembly GCA_963773745.1). GTDB lineage: Bacteria > Chloroflexota > Anaerolineae > Caldilineales > Caldilineaceae > UBA5069. The sequence goes on along the minus strand of CAVZCL010000010.1, from coordinate 173,757 downwards.
CCGCGTGCCCGCGTTCGTGCGCTGGCCAGGCCAATTTGAAGCGGGCATTGCGCTCAACGGCATCGTTACCCACCAGGAGTGGCTGGCCACGCTGCTGGCCGCTGCCGGCGAGCCGGACATCAAGCAGAAGTTGCTGGATGGTTACGATGTCGGCGACAAGCACTTCAACGTGCATATCGACGGTCACAATATCCTGCCCTACCTCAAGGGCGAAGTTGAAAATTCGCCGCGTACCTTCTTCTTTTACACAAATGATGACGGCAAGATCGTCGCCATTCGTCTGCAGGACTGGAAGATGGTCTTCCAGGAGCAGCGCGCCAAGGGCTTGATGATCTGGATGGAGCCTTTTGTCGAACTGCGCATCCCGAAGATCTTCAACCTGCGGCGCGATCCCTTTGAGCGCGCCGATGAGAGCTCTAACACCTACTTTGACTGGATGATCAGTCATGCCCCGGCGCTCTATGCGGCGCAAGCGCTCACGGCGCAGCAAATCCAGTCCTTCGTCAAGTTCCCGCCCCGCCAGAAGCCGGCGGCCTTCAATCTCGACAACGTGCTCGAGAAGCTGCAGGAAGCCACGGACGGCGGGATGCACTAGTGGTGAAGGGCAAGCAGTAAACAGCAAGTGGTCAATAGTCGGTAGTCAATAGTAAACCGTAAGTGGTCAGGGCTTCTCAAAAGTTCCCTTGGCGAGCAAGCGCCAAGGGGACTTTTGAGAAGCCCTGGTACGTGGTAGGCAATGAGCAGTTGATGAACGCAAAAAGTAGCCGGGGGCACGCCAGCCCTCGACTACTTTTTGCGTGCACGGACAACCGCCGCAGGTGTGGCATGGGCCGTGTCCGCACCTGCGCTGGCTTACGCCGCCGCTACGTACTTGCCCATACGCCGAAACAATCCGCAAAGCCAGCGAATTACCGGTTCCACTCAATTACCACTTTCCCCTTATCCTCTACGCCCCAATGCGCGATGGATTCAAGAAACCCTTCACCTTGCTCCACATGCTTTCGGTGGGCGGGGGCGGGATGGTGGCGAGCCTGGCAGCGCGCGCGTCGCGCTCGGCCTGCGTGGGCGGCGCCCAGAGTGCGGCGTTGTCGCGTGCAAAATCTGCAAAGTTGTGCGGCTTGCGCCCCATGATCTGCTCAAACTCGTCCGTCAGCCCGCCGGCCCAGCCCATGCGCACGGGGAAGTAAATGCCGCCCATCACCTCTACGTAGTCGGCGGGATAGCCCATGCGGAAGAGGTGCTTTTTGTAGTCGCTGTTGGAGGGGTTGGCATAGGTGATTGTGCGCCCCACTGCGGTGGAGATCATCTCTGCCACCTCAAAGTGCGTGATCGCCTCGGGGCCGGTGATGGAGTAAGCTTTGTTCTCGTGCCCCTCCTCGCGCATGGCCTTGGCTGCGACGGCGCCAATGTCGGCCACGTCAATGAAGCCCAGCTTGCCCTTGCCCGCCGCCACGTAGATGCGGTTGTCAAAGCGAATGTCGTCGCGATAGGCCTGCGTGGCGTTCTGCATGAAGAATCCCGGCCGCACAAAGGTGTAGGGAATGGCTGACGGAATGATCGCCTGCTCCACGGCATAGTGGGGAATCCTCTTGTTTTTGTCCACACCGATCAGCGAGAGGAAGACGATCTGACGGAGATTCGCCTTCCTGGCCGCGTTGAAGAAGGGGATTAGCGTCGCGTCCACGTCGGCGATGGCGGGCGGGCGCATAAGGAAAACCTTCGTCGTTCCCTCCAGCGCGGGGCCGAAGGTGCTCGGGTCGCGGAAGTCGAAGTGGACGGCGGGTGCGCCCTCAACTGCTGCAACGGATGCTTCATGCACGGCAGCACGCACATCTTCACCTGTGCGCATGAGTTCCTTGATGACCTCGCGCCCCACATTGCCTGTTGAACCTGTTACAAGAAAGCTCATGATGTTCCTTCTGCAAATCGATTGTGTTTGCCATCCTTAAGGTGTTGCAAAGCGTAGCGGGGGGCTTTCAGCCCTCCGGCCCTTGTGGTGACGCCCGCAGGTCACGTCTCCGGCGTCAGGCATCCTCGCGTGCCCGGTGCCCTTTGCGGTAGAATAATCACGCCGCCACGCTCGCACCACTTCCAAATTGCCACTTCCCAATTACGCCTCACCACACGCTCCATGCTGACGACACAGGAATGGATTCTAATCGCCGTCATTGTTGCAACGCTGATCGCGATTGTCTTTGATCTGCTGCGCGCCGACCTTGTGGCGATTATTGTGCTGGCCTTCCTGCCTCTCACCGGCATGGTCACCTATCAGGAAGCCTTTTCGGGCTTCAGCCGATCGGTGGTCATCACCATCATCGGCCTCTTCATCCTGACGCAGGCGCTGGAGGAGACCGGCGTGGTCGTGTGGATTGCCGACCGCCTGCGCGTGATTGGGCGTGGCTCCGAGGTGCGCCTGCTGCTGCTCTTTATGGCCACAGGCGCGGCGCTTTCGCTGGTTATGAACAACATTGCGGCCGGTGCTGTGCTGCTGCCGGCGGCGGTGCAGGTGGGGCGTGAATCGAATGTGCCCCCCTCCAAGCTGCTCATTCCGCTGGCCTTTGGCACCCTCGTTGGCGGCATGGCCACCTACTTCACCACGGCCAACATCATCATGAGCAGCCTGCTCCGCGATCAGGGACAGGAGGCGCTCAACATGATGAGCTTCCTGCCCACAGGCGGGCTGATTGTGATTGCCGCCCTGATCTTCATGGCGCTGGTTGGGCGCTACTATGCTGCCCAGCCGCGAATCGGCCATGCAGAGCGCCAGCCCCTTCATCGTCTCACGCCGGCTTACAGAGACCTACCAGCTGGCCGACCAGCTTTGGGAGGTGCGTGTCCCCGCCGACGCCCCCTTTGTCCACGAGCCGCTGCGCGCCAGCCGCATTGGCAGCGAATTGGGGCTGACGGTGGTTGCCATCTGGCGCGGCCACCAGGCGCTGCTCAACCCCGCCCCCGAGGAGAGGATTGAGCCTGATGACTACCTCGTTGTTCTGGGCCGCGAGGACCGCGTAATGCGCCTGCGCGAGTGGGGCGCCGAAATCGGCCGCCCGGGCGAGGGCGTCACCGGCGACGGCGCGCCGCAGAACTATTTTGTCGATTTGGCCGAGGTCATCATTCCGCCCCGCTCGACCGTGCTGGGGCAGTCGCTGGCCGAACTCAGCTTTCGCTCCAAGTACCATCTCACTGCCGTGGCGCTCTGGCGCGAAGGGCTGAGTTTTCGCAGCGACGTGGGCACAATGCCGCTGGAGCCGGGCGACGCGCTGCTTATGGTGGGCGTGCCCGAGCGCATTGAGGCGCTGACGCGCGAGCGCGACTTCCTCGTCCTGCAGAGCACCCACACCGCCCGCCCCAAACTGCCGCAGAAGGCCGGCTGGGCGCTGTCTATCACCGCTGTGGTGCTGCTCGCCTCGATCTTCAACATTGTGCCTGCCAGTGAGGCGATGATGCTGGGCGTTGCGGCGCTGGCGCTCACGGGCTGCATCCGTCTGGACGACGCCTACCGCGGCATTGAGTGGCGTGTGGTCTTCCTGATTGCCGGCATGCTGCCCATTAGCATTGCCATGACGAACACGGGGCTGGCGCAGCGGTTGGGCAACGCCCTGGTGAGCGTGGCCGGCCCCTGGGGCCCCTATGGGCTGATCGCAGGCTTCTTCCTGATTACCGTTGCTGTGACACAGGTCATTGGCGGCCAGGTGACGGCGCTGATTGTGGGCCCGATCGCGGTGACAACGGCGCTCTCGCTGGGCGCCAACCCGCAGGCCGTGGCCGTGACTGTGGCAATTGCCTGCTCCACGGCCTTCCTCACCCCCATTGCCCACCCTGTGAACATTCTGATGATGGGTCCCGGCAGCTACACCCCACGCGATTTCCTGGGCATCGGCGCCGCAATGACCGTGCTCACTGGCGCGGTGCTGCTGCTGGCCATGCGGTTGGTTTGGGGGATTTGACGACAGTTGACGATTCGCGACTCCCGGTTTCCAACCCGAAGCGCAGAAGGCGGTATTCATGCCGGACGAACATTATGAAAATCCGAAACTCGCAGCGTTGTATGATGTGACCTGCCCGTGGTCGCCCGACCGCGACTTTTACCTGGCGCTGGCGGACGCACCGCCGCAGCGTATTCTGGACCTCGGGTGCGGCACCGGGCTGCTCTGCAATGCCTATGCAGCGCAAGGGCACGTGGTCACCGGTGTTGACCCGGCGGCTGCCATGCTGGCTGTAGCCCGGCAGAAGCCACACGGCCACGAGATCGAGTGGGTTCAAGCCTTTGCCCAGGAGTTCCGGTCAACATCGCGCTTTGACCTGATCATCATGACCGGCCACGCGTTCCAGGTGCTGCTGGAGGAGAGCGACCTGCGTGCAACGCTGGCGACGGTGCAGCGCCACCTCAAACCCGGCGGCCGCTTTGTCTTTGAATCGCGCAATCCCGCCATCGATTGGGCTGCGGAGTGGAACGGCGTTGCAGAGTTCCGCTACCAGGGAAGCGCATTGCGCATGACGGGCCATGTGCTGACGCAGACAAAAGAGCGAGTGACCTTTGTGCAGCGCTGGCTGTGGGCGGGCGAAACGCTGGAGTCGTTCAGCGAACTGCGTTTCCTGACGCAGCAAGCGATTTCGGAGCGGTTGGCGGCGGCAGGGTTGCGCGTTGAGAGCTGCTACGGAGACTGGAACAGGGCGCCGTTCGACCCTGTCACTTCGCACGAAATGATCTTCGATGCGCGCCCGGCGCGCAGTTCTGTCGACATCCCTGTATCTCCGTACCAGTAATGCATCTCTGTGCAAGTCGAGCACTGCGCAAGGTGCAGAAAGAACGCTCGTGGGTGGCCGTCGGCAACTTCAAACCAACTGCAAGTTGCACCGACCGTTCGCCATAGTTGATCGCCAACTGAAGCGGGGCTTGCAGAAGCGGAAACCGCACTTCAGTTGAGAGGCGGCTCGCCACTCGCAATTCCTTGCTCCTTGTTTCGCTTCTCTTCGGTTCGCTCCAGCCATGCGAACATCTCCTCCATTGCCTTCGCGCGCACATCCGCGCGCGAGAGGAAGAGATCGTGCTTGCCATTGGCGATTTCGATGCGTGTCACATTGCGCCCTAGCCCCGGACCATACTTCTTCATATCCTCCACGTTGAGCACCGCATCGGCCGTGTGGAAGGCTTCGTCCCACGTGTTCCCTGCCTTTGCGCTCTTGTCCGAATGGAGCAGCAGAATGGGGATGCGCAGGTCGAGTCCCTGCTGCAGCCGCTGCTGCCCCTCACGAATTGCGCGCACCCAGCCGAGGTAGGCAGGGAAGCCCTCCAGCGGCTTCCACGCCAGATTGTAGTCCCACTCGCCGCGCCGGCTGCTGTGCAGGCTTTCACCATACATGGGCGAGATCCCCTTGGGCAGCTTGGCATAGGGGCGCGAACCGGCCAGCAGATTGGCCAGCGCGCCCGCTGCGCCGCGCATGAGCGGCGACTCGTTGAATTCGAAGAAGGGGCTATTGAGCACGAGCCGGTTGACAGCCGCACGCTGCCCGCCTTCGTAGGCGTAGAGGCACGCAATCAACCCGCCGGTGGAGTGGCCCAGGAGCGTGATCTCCTGTGCACCGGCCGCCTGCATGGCTTCAAGCGCCATGCCGATTTCCTCGTAATAATCGTTGATCGACTGGCACGCGTTGGCGTGCTGGTGGGGCAGCAGCGAGCGCCCGTACTTGCGCAGATCCAGCGCCCAAAAGTCGTAGCCGTGCGCCCGAAACGCAGCGGCAAGGTGATCGTGAAAGAAGTAGTCGATGAAACCGTGCAAGTAGAGCACCGCTTTGCCGCCCGGCGTTACGCCCGGTGGGGTTGCGCGCAGCAGCGTGGCAACAACGGGGCCCTCGTCATCGGGCGCGCAGGTGAGGGTCTGGATTGCATATTCCTCTGTCATTGTAGCCATCTCCTGGTTTGTGGGTGGAGGATGTTCGTGTGTTTGGAAAGCAGTGCCATGCAACCGCAGCCGCTCTTCAGCCGTTTGACAAGCAGACAAAACGTACGCTCTGGACAAGACGCTGGAGGTGAAGAGGAACAATGGCACAAGTTGAGACAACAGAACCACAATCAATCAAAGATGAAGTTGAGGTTGAGACTGCAGACGCGCTGGTGACGGAGCGGTTGCGTCTGCTGGAACAACTGGAAGAGTGGATGGAAGCGCCCCTGGTGGCGCTGGGCTTTGTGTGGCTGGCGCTGCTGGTGCTCGAGCTTACCCGTGGCGTCAGCCCCATCCTCACCACGGTGAGCAATGTCATCTGGGGCATCTTTATTCTTGATTTTGCCATCAAATTCCTGCTTGCGCCAGAGAAGCTCTCCTACCTGCGCAACAACTGGCTAACGGTGGTGGCGCTGGTGCTGCCGGCGCTGCGCGTCTTTCGTGTGGTGCGGGTGCTTCGGCCGCTGGCCAAGCTGCGCGGGCTGCAGCTTGTGCGTGTGCTAACATCACTCAACCGGGGCATGGGTTCGCTGCGCGCCAGCATGGGGCGGCGTGGCATTGGCTACCTGGTGCTGCTCACAGTGGTGGTGCTGGTGACGAGCGCCGCAGCGTTGCACGCCTTCGAGCGCGGCGGCACGGCGAGCTTTCCCTCCTATGGTGCGGCGCTCTGGTCCACGGCCATGCTGCTGACGACGCTTGGACCGGTGACGTGGCCGCAAAGCGCCGAAGGGCGCGTGCTCACCTTTCTGTTGGCGCTCTATGCGATAGCAATCTTTGGCTATATCACCGCTGCGCTGGCAACCTACTTCATTAGCCGCGAAACCGAGGCCGGTGCGATTTTGCCGCCTCTGCCGGGCGGAATCACACCGGCAAGCGATGAAGGCATGCGTGCGCTGCACGAGGAGCTGCGCAGCCTGCGCGCTGAAATTCGGCAACTGCAGGAGAGCCTCACGCCTGACGTACAGGATGCGGCTGCTTCCGGCCTGCACAAGAGCAGTTGAGTGTACGCAGCACCTCCCCGCACGGTCCGGTTTGAACTGAACCCCTTCGATGTTGTACCCTGCACGGGTCATACGCGCCTGTAGCGCAGCGCTGCCTCTGTTCAATCCCTGCACGTGCGCCTTGGGCGCGCAGCCGGGTGCCAGCAGACAGGGGCAGGAGCCCTTGCGCTACACCATACAACTTGCCACCCAAGGGTTATCGCCATGCTCCCCCCATTCTGCAGAATCACACGTTTGTCCGTGCGCAGTGTGGCGCTCAGCTGCACGCTCTGGGCGCTGATTGCAGGTGCTCCTTCACTCCACGCACAGGCTGAGCCGACAGCAGCGCCCACGGCCGAGTCGGCAGCAGCGCCCGCAGCAGCGCCCGCAGCAGCGCCCACGGCCGAGCCGCTGCGCGTGGTCATCAAGCCGCTGCCGCCCTTTGTCTTCCCACCCGCAGCGGAAGAAACCACCGTCTATCGAGGTTTCAGCATTGACCTGTGGGAGGAGATCGCGCACCGGGCGGGCCGCACCACGGTCTATGCATACGTGGACACGGTGCAGGAACAATTGGAGACTGTGACCAGCGGCGCTGCAGACCTTGGCATTACGGGCATCAGCATCACGCGCGAGCGCGAGGAGATTGTCGATTTCTCGCAGCCCTATTTTCAGGCGGGGTTGCAAATCATGGTGCCATCCCAGAGCGCAACTGTGTGGAGCAGTTCGCTCGCAGCGCTCTGGTCTCTTCTGACGTCGTCGAGTTTCGGTGTCCTGATGGGCGGCCTGGGCGTTGCCATCCTGATTATGGGCCACCTTTTCTGGCTCACCGAGCGCCGCCGCAACCCGGACTTTCCGCACACCTATCTGCGCGGCGTTTGGGAGGGCATCTGGTACACGGTTGTGACGCTGGTGACTGTGGGTTATGGCGACCGTACGGCGCGCACGGTGCTCGGCCGGCTGCTGGCAATGACGTGGATGTTCGCTGGCCTGCTGATTGTGGCCAACTTCACAGCCAACCTCACCTCGCGCCTGACGGTGCAGCAATTCCAGGGAACGATCCAGGGGGTTGCTGACCTGCCGGGCAAACGCATTGCCACTGTGGAAGGCAGCACGGCAGCCCAGTTTCTGGACGAGCGGCGGATTCGCTACCGAGCCGTCGAGGTCATTGATGATGCCTATGCGCTGTTGACAAAAGGCAACGTGGACGCGATTGTCTACGACTCTCCTGTACTGCTCTACCATGCAATCACAGAAGGGCAGGGTGAAGTGCAGCTTGTGGGCGAGATCTTTGAGCCGCAGAATTATGGCATTGCCTTTCCGTCGCGCAGCATTGAGCGCGAGACTGTGAACCGGATCCTGCTCGAGATTCAGGAAGACGGCACCTACTATACCATTTACGATCGCTGGTTCGGCGCGCAGTAAGGCGCAAAATCCTGACACAGAGGTCACAGAGAACAACCGAATCTCGATTGTTCTCTGTGACCTCTGTGTCAGGATTTTGCGGTGGCCGGTGTCAGTTGCTCACGGCGGGCATCTCTCCAATGAGCTTGGGGTTGCTTGCTGCGGAGAGGATCGCGGCGGCAAAGTCGGCGCGCGTCAGCTTCGTACCAATGTCTTTGCCCACTGCGCCCATGCGGTAGGCGCCCCTGGCTGCGTCGTCAGTGAGCATGGGGCCACGCAGCACAGTCCACTCCAGCCCCGACGCCTGCAGAAGCTCCACCGTCTTGCTCATATCCCTGAGCACGTTGCCGTTGAGGAGCTTGAGCAGCGTCACAATGGCCTTGTCCATGAGGCCAGGCTCGTCACCGGCGGCGCGCACGCCTGCGCCGGCAGTAATGACAATGCGCTTGACGCCCGCCTCTTTCATGGCGGTGACTACCCGCTGCATGGCGCGGCTGATCTCGTAGACCGGCTTGTTGGTGGATGGCCCCAGTGCGCTGATTACCACTTCGCTGCCGGCCACGGCCTGGGCAATTGCGCCTGCATCTTCAAGCGTCCCCTTGATGACTGTGAGGTTGGGGCTCTGGATTGCCAATTTCTCGGGGCTGCGCGCCAGCACCTTGACGCTATGGCCGGCGGCCAGCGCCTGCTCCACCACATGCTTGCCCGTGCGCCCTGTGCCGCCCAAAACGGTAATCTGCATGGTTTCTCCCTGTACGCTGTGTAAGATCGGTGACTGCTGTGCTGCGATTATACCAATCGGTCTATGGTGCACAAGCGGGGCAAGGCTCCTGACCCTGACCCCCGGCCCTCGACCCCCGCCCGATTCTTCTCCCTGCGATCTCGGTTCCCTTCGCCCCTGCGCACTTCGTGGTAAAATAGGCCGCCTGGGGCCATGCGCCGCACTCAAGCAGGACGCGCCCCCGAAGTGAGGACACCATGCTCAAGAAGATGTACTACGCCGTTGCCGGCGACCCCAACGAGAAGATCATCAAGCGCCACCGCCCTGTGGCCGAGAAGATCAACGCGCTTGAAAAGCAGTTTGAAACAAAGAGCAATGAAGAATTGCGCGCGCTCACCGAGGAATTCCGCACGCGCATTCGCGAGGCCACAGCCACGCTGCAGGAGGAACTGGCCGAGGCCGAGAAGCAGTACATGGCCATGCTGGGCACTGATGAGCAGAAGTACGCGCGCGTTGAACGCGAGCGTGTGCGCAAGGAGCTGCTCGCCGCCGAGGCCGAAATTCTCGACGACATCCTGCCCGAGGCCTTTGCGGCCGTGCGTGAGGCATCCAAGCGCACCACGGGGCTGCGTCACTATGACGTGCAGCTCATTGGCGGCATGGTGTTGCACTCGGGCACCATTGCCGAAATGAAGACGGGCGAAGGCAAGACGCTGGTAGCCACGCTGCCCCTCTACCTCAATGCGCTGACGGGGCGCGGCGTCCACCTCGTCACCCCCAATGACTACCTCTCCAAGGTGGGTTTGCAGCTCATGGGCCCCATCTACCAGCTGCTGGGGCTGAGCGTGTCGGTCATCCAGAACAGCGCCGGCTCGCCCGACATGGGCAGCTTTATGTATGACCCCGATTTTCCTGCCGCGGATGACCGCTTCCTGGCGCTGCGCCCGGTGAGCCGCTACGACGCGTACCATGCCGACGTCACCTACGGCACGAACAACGAGTTCGGTTTCGACTATCTGCGCGACAACATGGTCACCGACATCAGCCGCTGCGTGCAGCGCGAACTCAACTACGCCATCGTCGACGAAGTAGACAACATTCTGGTTGACGAAGCGCGCACGCCGCTGATCATCTCGGGCGAATCGCGCGAGTCCTCCAACTACTATGTCACCTTCTCGCAGGTGGTGCGTACGCTGGAGCCGGAAGTCGATTATGTGGTCAACGAAAAGGACCGCATCGCCACCCTCACCGAGGAGGGCATCCAGCGCATTGAGCGCAAGCTGGGGATTGATAATCTCTACGCGCCCGAGCACTTCGAGATGATTCCCTATCTGGACAATGCGCTGCGCGCGCGACGTGCTCTACAAGCTCGACAAGGATTACATTGTGCGCGACGGCCAGGAGGTGGTGATCGTTGACGAGTTCACCGGCCGCCTCATGGAAGGGCGTCGCTACAGCGAGGGGCTGCACCAGGCGATTGAGGCCAAGGAAGGCGTCAAGGTGCAGAAGGAATCGATGACGCTGGCTACGATTACCTTCCAGAACTTCTTCCGCATGTACAACAAGCTGGCCGGCATGACGGGTACAGCCAAGACCGAGGAAGAGGAGTTCCAGCGCATCTACAACCTGGAGGTGGTGCAGGTTCCCACCTACAAGCCGGTGATTCGCGACGACATGCCCGATCTTGTCTACCGCAGCCAGGAAGCCAAGTTCGGGGCCGTGCTGAACGACATTCAGGGCGCATACGAGCGCGGCCAGCCGGTGCTGCTGGGCACCGTGGCCATTGAGACGAGCGAATTGGTAAGCAATATGCTCAAGCGGCGCGGCATCCCGCACGAGGTGCTCAACGCCAAGAACCACGAGCGCGAGGCGACGATTATTGCGCAGGCGGGCCGCCCCAGTGCTGTCACAATTGCCACCAATATGGCCGGTCGCGGTGTCGACATTCTGCTGGGCGGCAACGCCGAGGGTATGGCGCGCGATCAGTTGCGCAAGGAGGGCGTTGAGCTGGGCGAGGTGCCCCAGCGCGCCTGGAATGACTGCCTTGAGTTGGTCAAGCATGGCAAGAACCCCACCGAAACCTACGACACGCGCTGGGCCGAGGTGCTGTGGGAGAAATTCCAGGAGACGGAGCGGGACAAGAAGCTGGTGCAGGGGCTGGGCGGCCTGCATGTGGTGGGCACCGAGCGCCACGAGGCGCGCCGCATTGACAACCAGCTGCGTGGTCGCGCCGGTCGCCTGGGCGACCCAGGCACAAGCCGCTTCTACCTGAGCATGAACGATGAACTCATGCGGCGCTTTGGCGGCGAGCGCATGGGCTCCATCATGGAGCGGTTGGGCCTTGAGGAAGATATGCCCATTGAAGCGGGCATTGTGAGCAAGGCGATTGAGAACGCGCAGACGCGTGTGGAAGGCTACAACTTCGACACCCGCAAGCATGTGCTTCAGTATGACGAGGTGGTCAACGAGCAGCGCAACCGCATCTACGAGCAGCGCCGCCGCATCCTCACCGAGCCGTCGCTGCAGACCAACATTGTGCAGATGATCGGCGAGGAGATTGAAGAAATCGTCGGCGAATTCACCTCCGATGACTATGAGGAGAACTGGCGGCGCGAGGACCTGATGCAGGCGCTCAAGGCTATCTTCCCGCTGCCCTCCGGCTTTACGGTGGCGCAGTGGCAGGGCAAGACGCGCGCCCAGATCGAGGACGACGCCGTGAAGATGGCCATGGACGCCTATGTGGCCAAGGAGCAGGCGCTCTCGCCCGAGTTCATGCGCGTGATTGAGAAGCAGCTCATGCTGCGTGCCGTGGACATGCGCTGGATTCACCACCTGACGGACCTGGACCACCTGCGCGAGGGCATTGGGCTGCGCGCATTTGCCCAGGTGGACCCCGTGGTGGCCTACAAGCGCGAGGCCTTTGACATGTACGCCGACCTCATGGACGACATCCGCGGCGACATCGTCAAGGCGGTCTTTGCCTTCCAGATGCAGCCGACGCAGCCTGTGGCGCAGCAGGCCGCACCCGATGGCCCGGCTTCGGCGCAGCCCACCAGCGCCTCGGCGCGGCGCTCGCAACTGGCTGCGCTCGAAACGCCCATGGCGAAGAATGTGCGCACCAACAAGGACGCGTCAACGCCGCAGACCGTGCGCAAGGCCGGCCCGCAACTGGGGCGCAATGATCCCTGCTGGTGCGGCAGCGGCAAGAAGTACAAGGCCTGCCACATGAAGCAGGATGAGAAGCAGAGCAGCGGCCATAAGGTTGCCGCCAAGTAACAACGGCGGTACACAGACTGCACAGATGTAACAGATAAAGGCAGATAACAGCGATGACTGTGAAGATGATGCGCGACGTCACATGGGGCGCAAACGTCATCACAATCAACCCGAATCCGTGTTTATCCGTTCAATCTGCGCACTCTGTGTACCGCACTTTTTTCCCCACACAGGAGAAATCGCATGGTCCGCTCCCCCGTCGCACGTGTAGGTATCGCACTTGCCTTCGCCACGGCGCTTACGGGCGCGCTGCTACGGGTGGGCTATGCACAGAGCACGCCTGCGCCCACCGCCACAACGCCCCTGACCGCGACCACAGTGCTTACGGAGAGCGTGGCACTCACCGCCACCGAGGGCGTAACAGCAGCTGCTGCCACAACGCCCACCGCCGCACTCACGCCCACCGCTGTGCTCACGCCCACCGCCGCACTCACGCCCACGCAAGCTGCAGTGGCCACGGTGCACACTGTGCGCGTGGGCGAAACACTGGGTGAAATCGTCAAGCAGTATGGCGTCACTGTGGATCAGGTGGCCGAGGCCAACAAGCTGGCCAATGTCAACATCCTGCGCGTGGGCCAGGTGCTGGTCATCCCGGGGGCCGACGGCGTGGTGGGGCCGCTGCCGCCTACGCTCGACCCGGTGCTCTCGCCTGCCGTGCTTGCCACCTCGCCCATCTCCTCGTCGCTCATCTTCTCGCGTATGACGCCCGCCGGGCAGACGGCCCCCATCACCTCGCCCTACTACAAGACCACCTGGCTCACCTACTACGGCCGCCCGGGCGTCTTCGTCATGGGCATCCTTGGCGAGATGAGCGTGATGTCGCTCACGGTGGAGCTCAAGGAAGCGGCGCGCATCCTCAACGAGGTGAACGGCAACAACCTGCGCGTCAAGCCCGCCTATCACCTGGTGCACGGCATGGCCACAGTCACCCCCACGGCCGAGGGCGATTATCTCGAGTATCTTGATGACGCGACGGTGATGGAGTACATCAACGCGGGCCTTCGGGAGAATATCGCGGTCATTCTCGACGTGCAGGTGGGCAAGCTCTCTGTGAGCGAGGCGATTTCGCCCGTGCTCAAGTATCTGCAATACCCCAACGTGCACCTGGCTGTGGACCCCGAATTTGCCATGAGCCACCCCAACCAGGCGGTGCCGGGCAACCCCATCGGCTTTGTGACGGGCGAGCAGATCAACGAGGCGATGGATACGATTGAGCAGTACATGACCGAGAACAAGATTCGCGGGCGGCGCATCTTCCTTGTGCACCAGTTCTTTGAGGAGATGATTGTGGACAAGGAGGCGCTGCGCTGGGATAGCCCGCAGCTTGAGCTCACCTTCTGCGCCGACGGCTGGGGCGACCCGTGGGGCAAGATCACGAAGTACAACAACTTCTTTGCCGAGACCGACGCCGTCAAGTACACCGCCTTCAAGATGTTCTACCGCTGGGACGAGCCGGTGCTCACCGAGACGCAGTCCATGGGCGTAGAGCCCTACAACGAGAATTTGCGCGTTGAAGTGACGCCCAACATGATCATCTATCAATAGGCAATGCCAAAAGATAACTGGTAAGTGGTAAATGGTAATTCTGTAAGCTCGCGAGCAGTCCAGTTACCATTGACCACTTACCAATTGCTTTTTTGTCCATGACACTTGCTTCAGGAGCAGAGCTCCATGCCCACAACCATTGCCCGCGGCACCTTTGAGGTGAAGCTCAACCCGCTCACGCCGTACAACATGAGCGAGGGCGCGATGCTGGCGCGCCTGTCGATTGACAAACGCTTCAGCGGCGATCTGGAGGCGACGAGCCAGGGCGAGATGCTGAGCGCGGGCACGGCCGTGGAGGGCTCGGCAGGGTATGTGGCGATTGAGCGCGTCACGGGCACGCTGGCGGGCAAGCGCGGCAGCTTTGTGCTCCAGCACACGGGCCTCATGGACCGCGGCGCGCCCTCGCTCCTCATCACCGTTGTGCCCGACTCCGCCACGGACGAACTCGAGGGGCTTGCCGGCGCCATGAATGGCCATCATCATTGAAGACGGCAAGCACATGTATGAGATGGAGTATGAGATGGGGGAGTGACAACAAAGTTTCTGCTGCTGCTACACATGAGACTGCGCGCGTTGGTGCGACTTCAATCGCTTTCGGTTCAGCGCTGGCGCGCCACTTGATTGACCAGTGAGCGTTTTCACGCGAGAAGCGGAAATTTGCAACATTCGCAACAATTATGGTCAAGCTGGCGTTGACGCAGAGGTGATTTGAGCATATTATTCAACAAAATGGCACAATGACTGCGACGAATCCAATCGGTCACCAATGCTACACAATTGTCAGATTCGTCGGCTGGCGCCGAAAGGAGGGTATCTACAAGGAAGCACGAAGTAGAGATTAACTGCACTGGTTTGAGCACTTTCTCATTCAAATCTGAACTCAGCTTGAGGAGAAATGTCATGTCAGGCAAGATCCCCCTCTCCCACCCCCTGATACGCAACCTGTTCTTGTCCCTTCTGACCTTTGTCGCCGCTTCTCTCCTTTTTTCCTCGCCTGGTCTCTCAGCGCAAGTTGTCGACGGCGAAAGCGCTGATGCTGACCCAATTGTAATTGCCTATAGCAAGCAGTTTTCCGTTTCATATATTGAAGCCGAGCGTCGGCTCCTGCTTCAAGCAGAAGCGGGCAAGCTCATACCCGAGATCGCGGCAAGCGAACCCGGCTTTGCAGGCGCGTGGATTGAGCACGAGCCCGAGTTTAGGCTTATTTTTGCTGTCGCAGGTGACGACGATGTGATACGACTGGAACAACGCGTCGACAAAGCTTTCCTGGGCGGGCCCGATACATGTTGTGAAAGCATCGAAGACACTTGCAGCTTTGGAAACAGAGCTCGCGGAGCTCAAATCAGTGCTTAGCCATAGCGAGCATTCGGCCGACCTGGTCTATGGTACAGGTTTGAACATCCAAGCCGAAAAGGTGCGTATCTACACGCCGAATGCGGACGGACTCACGAAATACCTGCTGGCTAACCCTGAATTCGCAACTGGAGCACTGGCACTTGCTGATATTGAGTTCGTACTGCAAGAGAATCCATCTACGGCTGCGCAATACAAGTATCCATACCTAAATGGAGGCACGCAAATCCACAATTGTACCATGGGCTATGCTGTGCGTAGACTAAGCGACAATAGGCGGTTTGTTTCTACTGCGGGCCACTGTGACAATTTACAATCTGTCAACTTCGCTGGGAGCGACGCAGAAGATCCCTATTTGGGCCCAATAATCGTTGAGAATGACGCCTTTGCACAACCACCAGTCGGGCCCTTGGGCAACGCGGCTGACATTCAGGTCCACAATTCGTGGGTTCGCGATTTTGATTTGACGAATCGCGTTCAAGTAGATGCCACAACGCTCAGGCGAGTCGGAAACTCTCAACCGAAGGCTAATACACTGAACTGGTTCGTGTGCAAGTACGGTCACGGCAGTGGTTTCACATGCGGGTTCATATACGACATCTATAGTTCTCCGCGCACCTACATGGCGAACACGTTTGTCAGGGTAGTAAATACCTCTTGGCTCGGTGAGATTGCGTGCCCGGGAGATAGTGGCGGTCCAGTATTCACTACTGGTGCGGGGGACGTTACTGCATTAGGAATACTATCAGGGGCGCAAGACAACAACTGTGACTCGTCCAGTATCATGTTCTGGTACGCTCCTATCGATCAGTTCTTGAGTCTCGGCTTTGATGTTCTGTCGTATGATCGCCCTCAGTACTACTACCAGAACGTATTTCTGTCGGACACGAACTGCATCGAGTACAGCTCGCAACTTGATTCAAACGGCAACACCACAACACAGCAAACGAGGTCTTGTCCCACAACGCTGCCGGGTAGCGGAACCGTATGGTCATATACAGGGTACGCGATTGCCGACACGTTTCGTGAGGGGATGTGGCGTGGAAACACAGGCTACATTCGGACTATCCCGCTAACTGCTGACGGGCGGGTGAACTGGGCTGCGGCGCCGGCATGGTCTGTCGTTGGCCCTGGAAACCCGCCACGGGCACAAGATGAATACATCGTTGGCAACAACTACTACCAGAACATGTTCTGGACGGAGAGTTCGTGCATCCAGTACAAATACCCTCTGGACACGAATGGAGAACGTATTCTCTCGCAGGGGACGCAGCAACCCTGCCAGACAACAGCGCCCGGCACTGGCACAATCCAGTCCTACACGGCCTGGGTGGTCAATGACCAATTGCGTGAAGCGATGTGGCGTAACAACATCGGCTATATACGTGCGACTCCGCTGAACGCGGCGAAGACTGATGTGCAGTGGTCAAGCGCTCCGAACTGGACACAGTGCTGTACGGGTGCTGCACCGCAAGCACAAAGCGTATATATCCTGAATCATCAATAGGGAGAGTGCAGACGTGGGCACGTGTTTTGCACACGCCCACGTCGGTCTACCTCTTGGCAAGAGGAGAGTAAGCCGATGAACAATCGTTGCATTGGACACGCTATGCTTTGGCGTCGCCTGCGAACGATCTGCTTTGGTGCGTTCGTTTGCGTACTGGCCAGTTGCACCATACCTGTCGTACAGCCCGTTAGTCCACCGGCCGAGATGCTGGCCGGGCCGCTGATTGGCAAGACATGGCGCGTTCAAGAAATCACATACCAGGGCAGTCCGGTTCGCTTTGATTGGTATATCCCGCTTCACTTCACCTTCACGCCCACCGGCTATCTGGAACTCGATACCGGGGTTTGGTGCTCATTGCAGGAACTGCCCATCTTCTACTCTGGGACACAGGAGTACCAATTGGGGGCAGGTGCGGTGCCTGCGATAGATTGCGCCTTGGTGATGGCAGAGAATGGGTTCGTTGACTGCAAATCCCTGGTTGGTGTGGATGCCCTGCCAGAGGCATGTGCAGAGGCCATTCGTCCAGATACCGAGCGCTTCAGCGAGGCAGTTCGTGCCACGCGCAAGTACGTAGTTTCAGGCGATCAACTCACGCTCAGCGGTCCAGCCGCCGATATACGCTTGATTCTGCAAACACCTTGAGCGTCAGCCGGCACGCGCTGTGAACTGAAGCGCGCACGTCTCACTGCTGCATCAGGTTACTTTGCGTGCGTTGTGACTGTGCACCGGCTAAGGGTCAGCGCGCCACCACATAGACCGTCCTGCTTCCCCACGCCACCACCTGATTGCGCAGTGGGCACGCCACCCCAGCCGGCAGCTGCACCGCGGCTGGGGTGCGCAAACCGAGCCGTTGATGGCTTTCAAGCAGAGCGACGCCCGCGTGTCTGCGGGCGTCGCTCGATTCCTACAACGGGCGCATCGCGTGCATTGCGCTATTTATGGGTGATCGGCAGATAGACAAACGGGGTGCCCGTCGGATCACCCGTTTGTGGTGTTGCGGAGCCGCTCGGCGACGGCGTTTCGCCTGGTATTGGCGTGGAGGTCGATGTCGGCGTGGGTGTTGGTGTCGTGGTGAGCGTGCCGTCAGGCGTTGTCTCGGGTGTGCTCCCCGCTGCGTCCACCGGCGTGCCTGCCGGTGTGAAAACCGGCGTCACGACGGGCGTGCCGTCGGGAGGCAGGGCAACGTGCCCATAGTCGTACACGTAGGGGCCGGGCCCGTTGGCGTTGGTTGCCATCACCCCAAAATAGTAAGCGTGGTCCGGCTCGAGGTTCACGATGTCCATTCCCGTGAAGGTCGTCTCGCGAAAGAAGAAAGGCGGCTCCGTTTTCGATTTGGCCATGGTCAGAATGTACTTGGCTGCGCCGGTGGCTGCACCCCAGCGCACGGCGACTTTGTCGCTGAATGTCCCATCCGAAGCTGTGAGCCAGATCGGGGCGCCGGGCACCGGTCCACCCGTGCCCCACGTGCCTGACGCGAATGGGCAGGTTGTGTCGATGTAATTCAGACTCACACGGTCAGGCCAATAGATACTGCTCGTGAGCCGGCCAATAATGACCCCGTCGCGGAAGATCAGTGGCGGGTGTATGGCATAGATGTTGATGATGCCGAAATGGCTGACCCATTTGCCGTATTTGCTGTCTGGATTACGCACGCTGAATTCGCCCGTGGTGCTGCCATGCGGGCCATTCAAGTTCATGATCGAGTCGGTCGCGGTGGCGTTTCCCAGAAAGCCGAGAAAAGCAGGGGTCGGTTCATCGGAGTAGACTGCTGCGCCATCGAGATCGACGCATGAGACTGCGTAAACTGGGCGTGCCTGCGCACTCGCCGCCAGAAAGGCAATACAGAGTGCAAGAAAGATGCGAATTGGGGGGGTCATCTCTCACCTGCTTGTTTGGGAATTTGATGGTTGATTGGGGTCTGCCTGCGGTCAGTTCATTCGCTTTCCATTTCTCAAGCGGATATCAAAGAGGCGGCTGCACGGAGGGTTAGGGAGAATGCACTTGAATACATTATACGCCAGGTTTGCGCGCAGTGCACGCCAAAGATCAAATTCGTTTGTCAATTCGGGCGCAGCCGCGTTGATGCCGGACGGGGCTAGATTTGCCGCGCCACCAAGTACACCGTCCTGCTGCCCCACGCCACCACCTGGTTGGCTAGCTGGCGCTGCATGAGGGCCTGCACTTGCGCCACTTCGGCGGGGCTGAGTTGGGCGGCGAGGCGGTCGGCGTAGCTTGGCTTGCCACCGTCGCTCTCTCGCCGCGCACGCGCCAAACCAGCGCTTGAGCAGCGCAGGCGTCACCTGCATCTCCGTCTGCTCATTCTCTACGGTCGATTCAACCTTGAGGCCCGCAGCGCTGAAGGCCGCGGCAAGGTCGTCGGCATCCCACGCCACCAGGGCCGCGCCGGCGTCTTCTGCAGCGGGGGTGTAGATGGCCTCCTCGGCGGCGTGCCAGCGCGCCACAAGGTCGGCGTCGAGTGTGCTCGCATCCACCAGCGCGTGCAGCCGCTGCGTGTGGCGGGGAATGCGCTCGGCCAGGCTGATGACGCCGCCGGGCGCTAACAGACTTGCCAGCAGCGCAGCGGCAGCGGGCTTGTCGGGCGCGTCGAGCAGCGCGTTCATGCCCACAAGCGCGTCAAAGCGCTCGGGCGAGGCATCCTGCGTGGAGCCGGCGCGCATGCGCAGGAGCAGAGGCAGCTTCGTCCAGTTCGCCCTGAATCACCGTGGGGCGCACCATGGCATCAAGGCGCTCGGCCAGCTCGCGCAGGGCGTCGGCGTCGCGTGCCGTGCGCGCGAGGGCCACCACACCCCCCTCGGGCAGGCGGCGCACAAGCTCCCAAGTGAGCAGGCCGGAGCCGGCGCGCAGGTCCAGCGCCACGCTGTGGCGAGCAAGGCGTGCGCCGTCGAGGACGCGGTCGCGCACGTTGCCCAGGCGCGCGCCGCTGTTGGAGATGACGCGCTGCAGCCAGCGCTGGCGCTGCGGGTCATTGGGCGAAAAGGTGAGGATTTCGTGGGGTGCGTCGGCTGCGTCGCTCTCGAGCATGGCCGCAAGCTGCGCCTCGCGCCGGCGCGCCACCGTCTCGGCAATGGCGGCCTCGTAGCCCTGGTCCGACGGTTGGTAGAAGATTTTGCCCTGGAGCGACGCGGGCAGATACTGCTGCGCCACCCAGTGGTCGCGAAAGGCGTGGGGATAGAGGTAGCCCTCGCCGTGGCCAAAGCCCTCGGCGTCGCGGTTGCTGTCGCGCAGGTGCGCGGGCACGCCGCTGTCCCCCTCCTTCTCCACCTGCGCCAGCGCGTCGAAGAAAGCGAAGCCGCTGTTCGATTTCTTGGCCGTGCTCAGGTAGAGCGCCGCCAGCCCCAGATGAAAGCGCCCCTCGGGCAGCCCCACCTGCTCAAACGCCTGCGCGCACGCGGTGACAACCTGGATGGCGTTCGGGTCCGCCATGCCGATATCTTCGCCCGCGAGAATGAGCATGCGGCGGAAGATGAAGCGCGGGCTTTCACCGGCGTAGACCATCTTGGCCATCCAGTAGAGCGCAGCGTCGGCGTCGCTGCCGCGCACGCTCTTGATGAAGGCGCTGATGGTGTCGAAGTGATAATCGCCCTCCTTGTCATAGAGGACGGCGCGCCGCTGGATCGACTCCTCGGCCACGGCCAGCGTAATGTGGATGACGCCGTCCGCATCGGGCGCTGTCGTCTCCACGGCCAGTTCGAGCGCGTTGAGGACGCCACGCGCGTCGCCATTGGCCACCTCCACCAGGTGATCCACCGCTGCGGGGTCAATTTGCACATTGAGCTTGCCGTAGCCGCGCTCGGGGTCCTCCAGCGCGGCGAAGAGGACGCGCCGCAGGTGCTCCTGCGTGAGCGGCAGCAGTTGAAAGATTCGGCTGCGGCTGACGAGCGCCTTGTTCACCTCGAAGTACGGATTCTCGGTGGTGGCCCCGATGAAGATCACGGTGCCATTCTCCACCCAGGGCAGCAGCGCGTCCTGCTGCGATTTGTTGAAGCGGTGCACCTCGTCCACAAAGAGGCTTGTGCGCTGGCCATACTGTGCGGCGCGCGTCTGCGCCTCGGCCACCGCCTCGCGAATCTCCTTGACGCCCGACAGCACGGCGTTGAGCGCGATGAAGTGCGTGCGCGTGGTGTTGGCGATGACTTGCGCCAGCGTCGTCTTGCCCGTACCCGGCGGCCCATAGAAGATGAGGCTGCCTAGTTGGTCCGCCTGGATGGAGCGGCGCAGGAGGCGGCCCGGGCCAATGATGTGCTCCTGGCCAATGTATTCGTCGAGCGTGCGCGGGCGCATGCGTGCGGCCAGCGGCGCGTCCTTTTGCAGCCGTTCCTTGTGAGCCTGCTCAAAGAGATCCATGGCCTCATTTTACCCCATGTGCGGCAGTGAGGGGTGGCCGCGCGTGGCTTGCGCCGATGGAGAATCGGCGTACAATGGTGCACCCACCTGCAGTAATCTGCGCACAACCGTGTAGGGCGAATGAGGGGAGACTCAGTATGGACGCAGCGCTCTTTATTGCCGCCGGAACCGACTGCTTCGGCGAGCAGCGCGGGCTGGGCATTAGCACCATTGCCTTCAAGGTGACACCCCGTGTGGGCAGTGACATCCTGATTCTGGAGAACACCTTTCACGCGCCGGGCGGCCCGGCGCGCCACCTGCACCACGCGCAGGACGAGTTCTTTTATGCCGTTGAAGGCGAATTTGTGGTGGAGGTGGGCGAGCAGCGCTTCACCATGCAACCCGGCGATTCGCTGCTCGCACCGCGCGCCATTCCGCACGTCTGGGCATGGGTGGGCGGCGGGAGCAGCAGCGGCCGCGGCCGCATGTTGATCACCTTCGCGCCGGCCGGGCAGATGGAAGCCTTCTTCCGCGAGGTGAACAAGGCCAACGCCATGCCACCCAGGGACCCCGCCCTCTGGCGCGCCCACGGCATGGAGCTTGTGGGGCCGCCGCTGCGCTTGGCAGAGTGATGGCGCCTGTGGCGCGCTTGGTACGCGTTGAAGTTGTGGAAATCACAGCATGAAGAGCTACACATCAACCGAGGCACGCCAGAACTTCGCTGCGTTGCTCGAACAGGCCCGCAGTGAAGGCGCGGTACGTATCCGACGGCGTGACGGCCAGGCCTTTATTCCTTCCCCAGAGGCACCCAAGGGTTCCCCACTTGACATTGAACCGGTCAATTTGGAGAAGCCGCTCACTTTGGACGACATTGTGGCGGCAGTTCGCGAGGGGCGCGAGCGCTAGGGCTGACCCGCACGCTGCGCACGTAGTGATCCAAAGCGAGGCTTCCAAAAGCGGAAGCCTCGCTTTATATCTTGCTGCTTTGCGTCATGCCGTCAGTCGGTTGCAATATCCGCCCATACGGGGCGGTGGTCCGAGACGTCGTCAGCGGTGGTGATGTGCGCGCAGGCAGTGACCTGCGGTGCGAGGGGCGCGCTGGCAAAGATGAAATCAATGCGCAGATCCAGCGCAGCGCGCACATAGCTGCGCCCGCCGGGTGGGTTGCCTCGCTGCTGATAGAGGTCCACGTAACCCGCCTTTTCCACCTGCGGGATGACGCGGATGCCCGTGGCATCGCCCCCGAGCCCGCCCACAAGGTTGCTGCCGCGCGGATGCTGCGCCAACGCCGCCAGGTCATCAGGGCGCTGCGCAAAATCCCACGGGCTGATGGCGTTCATGTCGCCCATGAGGATGTGCGGGCGGCTGCGGTCGCGGATGAGCCACTGGCGAGCGGCGCGAAACTGCTGGCTGCGCACCTCTTCGCTTGTGTGGTCCAGATGGGTAACGTAGACCGTGAAGCTACCGCCCTTGGGCAAGGAGATGCGCGCCTCGAGCAGGCCGCGGTCGCCGTAGCCGGCAATGGGTGTGAGGTGGTGGGCAGCGCCCGCCGCAATGGGCCAGCGCGCCAGCAGCGCGTTGCCGTAGCCCGTTTCGGGGATGTCATTGTGCGCCGGCCAGCGCACGCAGGGGCCAAAGACAAAGTGCATCCCCAATGCGCCCGCCAGCACCTCGAGCGCGGGGCGGCTGTCGCCCGGCGCAGGCAGGGGGTACGAGACTTCATTCAGGCCAATCACGTCGGCGCCCGAAGCGGCCAGTGTCTCGATGACACCGGCAAGGTTGGGCGCGCCCTCGGCCGTCTGCCAGTTATGAATATTCCACGTCAACACACGCATGAATCACTCTTTATCTATCGGGTGGTGGGGTGTGGGGTGTCGGGGCGCAACGTGTCGCAGTTCCCTACACCCTACACCCGATACCCTACACCCCACATCCTACCCCTCCAGCGTACTCGTATCTCCAATCGGCTGGCCGGTGGCCTGTGCCTTGAGCAGACGGCGCATGATCTTGCCGCTGCGCGTCTTGGGCAGGCTGGGCACAAACTCAATGTGGCTGGGGATGGCAATCGGCCCCACCTCGTGGCGCACATGATCTTTCAGCTCGCGCTCAAGCGCGTCGTCGCCGGTCAAGCCCGCGTTCAGAATGCAGTAGGCGAGGATCGCGTTCCCCTTCAGGTCGTCCGGCACGCCGATGACCGCGGCCTCGGCCACGCTCCTGTGGCTCACCAGCGCGCTCTCGATTTCGGCCGTGCCCAGGCGGTAGCCCGATACCTTGATCACGTCGTCCATGCGCCCGATGATCCAGAAGTAGCCATCTTCATCGCGCCGCGCGCTGTCGCCGGTAAAGTACCAGCCCTGCGCCGCGAAGTCATTCCAGTAGGTCATGCGATAGCGGTCGGGGTCGCCCCAGATGGTGCGCGCCATGCCCGGCCATGGGTGCTTGATGACCAGGTAGCCATCCTCGTTGGCGGCGGCGGGGCGGCCATCCTCGTGCACCACGTCGGCCTGTACGCCAGCAAAGGGGAGCGTGCCGCTGCCCGGCTTGAGGGGCACCACGGGCGTGGGCGTAATCATGAAGCCGCCCGTCTCCGTCTGCCACCAGGTGTCCATAATCGGGCAGCGCTCCTTGCCAATGTGCTTGTAGTACCAGCGCCAGGCTTCAGGGTTGATGGGCTCGCCCACAGTGCCCAGAATGCGCAGGCTGCTCAGATCGTGGCGCTCGGTCCACGCCTCGCCAAAGCGCATGAGGCTGCGAATGGCTGTGGGTGCGGTGTAGAGGATGGAGATGTTGTACTTCTCGATGAGCGCCCACCAGCGGTCGGGGTAGGGGTAGCCGGGCGCCCCTTCGTACATGAAGGAGGTCGTCCCCAGAATCAGGGGCGCGTAGACAATGTAGGAGTGACCGGTAATCCAGCCCGGGTCGGCGGCGCACCAGTAGCGGTCATCCTCCTTGAGGTCAAAGACATGCTTGAGGGTGGCGGCAATATGCACCTGATAGCCGCCGCAGGTGTGGAGCAGCCCCTTGGGCTTGCCCGTTGTGCCGGAGGTGTAGAGGATGAAGAGAGGGTCTTCGGCGTCCATCACTTCGGTTTCGCAGTAGGGGCTGGCAATGGGCAGCGCGATCAGGTCATGCCACCAGAAGTCGCGGCCGGGCTGCATGTTGACTTCCTGGCCGGTGCGCTTGAGCACAATCACCGTTTGCACAATCGGGCTGCGGTTGGCCGCCTCGTCGGTGATCTCCTTGAGGTTGACCGTCTTGCCGCGCAGCCAGGCGCCGTCGCAGGTCACCACAACTTTGCTGCGCGCGTCGGTAATGCGGTCGGCCAGCGCCTGCTCGCTAAAGCCGCCGTAGACGACGCTGTGGATGGCGCCGATTTTGGCCGTGGCCATCATGGCAATCGGTAGCTCGGGCACGCGCCCCATGTAGATGGTAACGGTGTCGCCCTTCTTCACACCCATGCTCTTGAGGATATTGGCGAAGCGGTTCACCTCCTTCCACAGTTTGAAGTAGGAGTAGGTGCGCTGCGTGCCATCTTCGCCTTCCCAAAGCAAGGCGAGCTTGTTCTTGCGCCACGATTTGGCGTGGCGATCAAGTGCGTTGTGGATGATGTTGGTCTTGCCGCCTACAAACCACTTGTAGAAGGGGGCGTTCGAGCTGTCGAGCACGGTGGTGTAGGGCTCGTACCAGTCGACAAACTCGCGTGCGCAGGCGTCCCAGAAGGCCTCGGGGTCCTGAACGGCCGCCTCGCGCTCGGAGAGGTACTCGGGGTAGGTGGCGTTGGCCACAGTTTCGGGCGAAGGGGTGTAGAGTTCGCTGCGAGCGGCGGCAAAGGCGTCGGCGGCATTCATGGGCGGCAACCTCCTGCGGTGGGAGACGAAAGACGGGCACCATACGGAATGCGCGGCGCAGCCGTGGGTCTCTGTAGTTGGATCGAAAATTGGCAAGCAGGGAAGAATGGGCAGCGAGAAGCAACCCTCCCGCCGTGCCGCCTATTGTACGCAGCGCGGCGGATTGTGCAAAGCGCGTCTGTAGCGGGAGAGGGTATGGATTGCCGCGCTGGCGCAATTGTCTGGATTACGCGAAATGTGTGCATCACGATGTCAATATTACGCGGGATATGGACATCGCGATGCTCGCGTTTAGCGCAATATTGACATAGCGACAAATGTGGTTGAGTCGTGCATGCTGCAGCCCGAACGTGCTGTCTTGGGAGTGTATGGCCGTCGGGACAGTCTCGAGTTCAGCACGTGTGAGTCAGTCTGCGCTCGAACGTGTAATGGTGCAGCTGTTATGATTACACTACGACCGTCGATCATCGCATCGCTAAAGTCTAAATGCCGGTTCTGTACTACCGCATTCTTCGGTGTATCCATTCCAATTTTTCGGAGAGTAACAAATATGTTACAATCGAAGTGGTGGAGGATAGAATACTACTCTGATCGTGTAGAGAGGGAGGTTCGTAGCCTTCCAGAGGGACAGTTGGCGCGTTTTTTACGTTATGCCGACCTAATGGAAGCAAATGGCCCGTACTTAGGAATGCCACACACCAGGGCGCTGGGAGATGGGCTCTTCGAGCTACGCGTCACCGCATCTGAGGGGGAGGCCCGCATCTTCTATTGCACAGTTGTCGACAAGCGGATCGTTGTTTTGCATTCCATCCGTAAGAAAACGCAGAAGACCCCAAGCCGAGAACTCGCTATCGCTCGACGTCGTAAAGAGGAGGTACAGCTGACATGACCCATGAGGAACTGAAGCGCAGTGCGCTGGAAGACCCTGCGGTTCGCGCCGCATATGACGCACTGGAGCCGGAATTCGCGCTCCTTGATTCCATGCTCAAAGCGCGCCAAAAGGCTGGGATGACACAAGCTGAGGTTGCCGCAAAGATGGGAACGCAGCCCTCTGCCGTCACAAGGCTGGAAGGGGCGATTATATCTGGAAAGCACTCACCTTCGTTGGAGACGTTGCGCCGCTACGCCGAAGCGGTGGGAGGCCGTCTACAGATACGCATTATATAGACAAGGCGGCGGGCCGGTGTGGCCCGCCGCCTTGTCTTTTCACTCCCCACTCCCCACTCCCTACTGCCTCTGGCGCGGGTCCAGCGCATCGCGCAAGCCGTCGCCCATGAAGTTGATGCTCAGCACCGTAAACGAAATCAGCAGCCCGGGCCAGAGCGATATCCACGGGTTGGAGGTAAGGAAATCCTTGCCTTCATAAAGCAGCCGCCCCCATGTGGCTACGTCCGAGGGGAAGCCGAGGCCCAGGAAGGAGAGCGTTGATTCGGTGAGGATGGCTGCTGCCATGGCCAGCGTGGCCGAAACGATGATGGCGCTGAAGACGTTGGGCAGTATATGGCGCACCATAATGCGGCTGCTCGTGCTGCCCACGTTGGTCGCCGCCTCCACATACTCCTTCTCTTTGATGGAGAGCACCGAGCCGCGCACAATGCGCGCGGTGGACATCCACCCCAGCACGCCAATCACCGACACAATCAGGATAAACGCGCCTGTGGATTGCCCCAGGCTGCGGCGCAGCGGCTCCTGAAAGAGGCCGCTGAGCACCAGCAGCAGCGGCAGCTGCGGCAGTGCAAACATCATGTCGGTGAAGCGCATGAGGATGCTGTCGAGCCGCGCGTTATAGCCGGCGAAGAGGCCAATCGCCGCGCCCAGGCTCATGGCAATGACCATGGCTGCAAAGCCCACCGAGATGGAGATACGGCCGCCGGTCATATTGCGCGCCAGCAGGTCGCGCCCCAGATCATCTGTGCCAAAGGGGTGTGCCAGCGTTGGCCCCTGGCTGGAGTTGGCGATGTCAATATGCTTGCCATCCACGGTGTAGATCAGCGGGCCAATGAAGGCAAAGAGAATGAGCGCCGTGAGCACAACCAGGCCAAACATGGCCAGCTTGTTGCGCCGAAACTGCACCCACGCATCGCCCCAAAGCGTGCGGTGGGGTCGCTTGGCAACGGCGATTTCCATGGACTGGGGGGCGGCAGCCCCTGCTGAGAGTGCCATAGTGAGGAAACCTAACTATACCGGATGCGCGGGTCAAGGAAGCCGTAAATGATGTCGGCAATGAAGTTGAAGAGAACCACCAAAATGGCGTAGAGCACCAGGCACGTTTGCACAATGGGGATGTCGTTGCCCTGGATGGCAAGAATGAGCAGGGCGCCCAGACCGTTAACCCGGAAGATCTGCTCCGTGACGATCGCGCCGCCAAAGATGGCGGGCACCCCCAGCGCCACCAGCGTCACCACGGGGATAAGGCTGTTGCGCAGCACGTGGCGGGCCACCACCAGCCACTCACCCAGCCCCTTGGAGCGCGCCGTGCGCACATAATCCTGGCGGAAGTTGTCAATTGCCGACGAGCGGGTGAAGCGGCTCAGCGTGGCAATCTGGAAGAAGGTGAGCACGAGCACAGGCAGCGCCATCTGGCGCACCTGCTTCATGAAGTTTTCCCAACTGTTGACTTGCAGCGTTGTGTCATAGATGGTGGGGAACCATCCAAGCCAGACGCTGAAGACCAGAATGGCCAGCAGGCCCGTAAAAAAGGTGGGCAGCGAGAAGCCAATCACGGCAATCACGCTGTTGACCTGATCAAAGAGCGAGTTTTGCTTGTATGCGCCCAACACCCCCAGCGGGATCGCAATGAGCACCGCCAACAGGTAGCTGAGACCCACCACCCAAAGCGTCTGCGGCAGCCGCTCCACAATGATGGTTGTCACAGGCACGCCGCGCGAGTTCCACGAGGTGAGGCGCACCTCCTCCTCCAGCCACTGGAAGTTCGCGCCGGTCGCCTCCTGCACCATATACGCCGGCTCCACCACAAAGAACTGCCTGAGCCACTTGCCATAGCGGGGCAGCACCGGGTCGTCCAGCCCCATGTTGGCGCGGATGCGCGTGCGCACCTCGGCGGGCACGCTCAGTGGCAGGTTGGAGGTAGGGTCGCCCGGCGCCAGATCCAGAATCAGGAAAATGACGAGGGAGATGAAGATGATGGTGGGGATGGTGGTCAGCAGGCGACGGGCAATGTATGCGCCCATGGAGCAGGAGTCCTTCTACGAATACCGTGATGAAACCCGCTTCTTCAACGCAAGGGCGCAAGCAAAGGCCAAGACAGGAACAGCATCGTATTCTTCGACTCTTCGCCTGATGTATCCAACGCATCGCGACGGCCGTTTTCTGCTCCGGCTTTTTCTTGCACCCTTGCCTGCCTTGCGCCCATGCGTTGAAAATGCCGCTCTGGTTGCGATTTGAGCTTAGCGAATGCGATACCACTCGCCAATGTTCCAGAGCTGGCTGTCCCACGAATTCATGCGGATACCGCCGAGCGTGTTGCTGGCGCCGGAGACATCGCCACGGAAGATGAGCGGCAGGTTGACATAGTTCTGCACAATCATGTCGTTGAGCTCTTTGGCCAATTCAGCGCGCGCGGCCGGGTCCTTGGTCGCGGCGTAGGTGGCAAAGAGCGCGTCATACTCGGCGTTGCACCAGCGCTCGCTGTTTTGCGCGTTGAACTGGTTGCTGCGCTGGACGATATTCTCTCCATTCGGCCCGCAGAGCCAGCCCGAGAGATAGGTCTGCGGATCCGTGGTATCGGGGCCATTGGAGAACATCTGCACATCGGAGAAGAACTTGTTGAGCGTGTCGGGGCTGGCCGGGTCGGCCCCGAAGAAAACGCTGCCATCCACGTTCTTGAGTTCCGTGGCGACGCCGATTTCCTCCCACCACTGCTGGATCAGCGCCTGCGTCTTCTGGCGTACGGCGTTGGTGGCGGTGGTGTAGAGGATACGCAGTTCGACGCCATCCTTTTCGCGCACGCCGTCGCCGTCGCTGTCCACCCAGCCGCTCGCATCAAGCAGCGCCTTGGCGCCTTCAATATCCTGCGTCAGGCAATCATCATTGGCCGTGGAGGCAACGGCAGGCGGGCCGGCCACAATGTTGCAGGTGGGCTGGCCGGCAAAGCCATAGAGCTGTTGGGCGATAATGTCGCGGTCAATGGCCATGGAGAGCGCCTTGCGCACGTTGATGTCGCTGAGAAAAGGGTGCGCCGTCGAGCCATCCGCCATCCAGTTGGAGCGATTCTCACCGAGTGCCGGGTCGGGGTTGGTAAAGTTGACGACAATGCGCTCGACTGAACCGCCAAAGCTCGTGTAAACGGTCCCCAAACCCTTCTCGGCCATGGGGTTCAGGATGGCAGGCTCTACCTGCAGCAGCCACGCCCAATCAACCTCGCCGGTCTCGAGGACGGCGCGTGCGGCGGCGGCAGCGTCGCCGCCACCCTTCATGCTGATCTCGGCAAAATGGGGCTGGTCGGCAATGCGGAAGTTGGGGTTGGCCTCAAAGGTGACGATGTCGTTGGCGCGGAATTCCTTCACCATGTAGGGGCCGGTGCCGATCGGCGCAGTGTTGGCTTCGGAGCATTCCTGTGCCTTGATGCCCACGCAGTCGGCGAACTGCGCCTGCTGAATGATGGGGCTATGCATGCCGTTGAAGGGGCCATACGGAAAGGCCTTCGGCGCATCAAAGGTGATCTTGACGGTGAGCGGATCAACCGCTTCGACGTTGGTCACGCCTTCGAAGTTGGCGATGGTGGTGCAGGGTGTTTCGGGGTTTGTGCAGTACTGCCACGTAAAGACGACGTCATCCGCAGTAAAGGGTGTGCCGTCGGACCAGAGCACGCCTTCCTTGAGGTTGTAGGTGATTGTTGTCAGGTCTTCGGCAATGCCGCCGTTTTCGAGGGTGGGCACTTCGGCGGCGAGGGCAGGCACAGGCACGCCGTCGGGATCGCTCCACATGAGCGGCTCGAGTACGAGCGAGGCAGCGTGCCAGATCCTTGTTGCCGCTGGAGAGGTAGGGGTTGAGCAGAGAGACCGCCTGCCAGTAGACCATTTTCAAGGTGCCGTCGGTGGCGCGGCCGGGCGTTGCAGGCAGATCGGCTGCAGGTGCAGCGGGGTTCGCCGGTGCAGCCACACCGCCGCAGGCACCAACGAGCATCGTGAGAACGACGATAGAAGCCAGGAGTGAATACAATCTGAGTTTCCTCAGGCTATGCATAGATGCAGCTTCCTATTGCTTTTGTTGCAATTGCAAACACAGTCATTGAGCCGGACATTGAGGAGTACCATAGGGATGCACAGTCACGCTCGCTTGCGTGGCTGCCCATCCTCCAGGGTAGGGCGATGATACTATTGAACCAATAGGGTGTCAATCGTTCCACAAGCAAGGGAAGCGAGGCTTTCTGGATTGAAAGCCTCGCTTCACAATCTGCGCTTTGCCGATCGCGCCTACTGGTCGCGCCTATCGCACGACGGCTCCACTCGCCAATGTTCCAGAGCTGGCTGTCCCACGAATTCATCTTGACACCCGTGAGGCTGTTGATGCCGGCAGAAACATCGCCACGGAAGATGAGCGGCAGGTTGACGAAGTTCTGTGCGATCATGTCGTTAAGCTGCTTGGCCAATTCGGCGCGTGCCTCAGGCTCCTTGGTCGCGGCATAGGTGGCAAAGAGCGCGTCATAGTCGGCGTTGCACCAGCGCTCGTAGTTCTGCGCGTTGAACTGGTTGCTGGCCTTGGCAATGTTTTCGCCGTCGGGCCCGCAGAGCCAGCCCGCCAGATAGGTCTGCGGGTCCGTTGTGTCGGGATTGTTGGCGAACATCTGCACGTCGAAGTAGAACTTGTTGAGCGTGTCGGGGCTGGCCGGATCAGCGCCAAAGAAGACGCCTGCGTCGACGTTCTTGAGTTCCGTGGCGACGCCGATCTCCTCCCACCACTGCTGGATCAGCGCCTGGGCCTTCTGGCGCACGGCATTTGTGGATGTGGCGAAGAGGACGCGCAGTTCGACGCCATCCTTCTCGCGCACGCCGTCGCCATTGCTGTCCACCCAGCCGCTCTCCTCGAGCAGCGCCTT
This sequence comes from uncultured Chloroflexia bacterium, assembly GCA_963773745.1. Classification (GTDB taxonomy): domain Bacteria; phylum Chloroflexota; class Anaerolineae; order Caldilineales; family Caldilineaceae; genus UBA5069. The sequence continues at coordinate 142,782 of CAVZCL010000010.1, read as the reverse complement.
GGCGCCTTCAATATCCTGCGTCAGGCAGTCATCGTTGGCCGTTGAGACGACCGCAGGCGGGCCGGAGACGATGTTGCAGGTGGGATCACCCGCAAAACCGTAAAGCTGCTCGGCCATGACAGTGCGGTCAATGGCCATGGAAAGCGCCTTGCGCACGTTGATGTCGCTGAGGAAGGGGTGGTCTGTGGAGCCGTCCGCCATCCAGTTGGAGCGATTTTCGCCCAACGCCGGGTCGGGATTGGTGAAGTTGATAAGGATGCGCTCCACCAGGCCACCGCGGCTGGAATAGACTGTGCCGATGCCTTTCTCGGCCATGGGGTTGATGACAGCGGGCTCCACCTGCAGGTTCCAGCCCCAGTCAACTTCGCCGGTCTCGAGGACGGCGCGTGCCGCGGCGGCGGCGTCACCGCCACCCTTCATGCTGATCTCGGCAAAATGGGGCTGGTCGGCAATGCGGAAGTTGGGGTTGGCCTCAAAGGTGACGATGTCGTTGGCGCGGAACTCCTTCACCATATAGGGGCCGGTGCCGATCGGCGCAGTGTTGGCTTCGGAGCATTCCTGTGCCTTGATGCCCACACAGTCGGCGAATTGCGCCTTCTGGAGGATGGGGCTGAGCATGCCGTTGAAGGGGCCATAGGGGAAGGCCTTCGGTGCATCAAAGGTGATCTTGACGGTGAGCGGATCAACCGCCTCAACATTCGTCACGCCTTCGAAGTTGGAGACTGTAGCGCAGGGTGTTTCGGGGTCTGTGCAGTACTGCCACGTAAAGACCACGTCATCCGCAGTAAAGGGTGTGCCGTCGGACCAAAGCACGCCTTCCTTGAGGTTGTAGGTGATTGTTGTCAGGTCTTCGGCAATGCCGCCGTTTTCGAGGGTGGGCACTTCGGCGGCGAGGGCGGGCACGGGCACGCCGTCGGGGTCATTCCACATGAGCGGCTCAACGATCAGCGAGGCCGCGTGGAAATCCTTTGTGCCGGTGGAGAGATAAGGGTTCAGGATTGAGATGGCCTGCCAGTAGATCATGGAGAGGGTGCCGTCGGTGGCGCGGCCGGGCGTTGCGGGCAGGTCACTTGCTGCTGCGGGCGCCGCGCCTTGGGCAGCCGTGTCGCCGGCGGCGGGCGCGGCCGGCACTGCCGCACCGCACGCGCCGATGACCATTGCAAGAATCACAACAAGTGACAAAAGCGAGTACAGTCTGAGTCTCCTCAGGTGGCTCATGGGTGTTGCTCCTTGTTCGGTTGGTGGATTGCACAAGTCGGATAGTGGGAACTGCGTGCAGAGGAATCCCCCTCGCAGTGGGCAGCGCGTTCCCATGCAATGCAGCGCGCGCCGCCATGTCCTGAGAGTTGCGGGATAGTACTACCATTTACAAGTCGTGTCAATTGACCAAAAAGTGGCGAAAATGCGTCACCGCAGAACTGAAAACGATATCGCGCAGGGCCGCGCGGCAGCGCGTGTGGGCGCGGTTTGGCTGCGTACGCTGGGGCATTTACACTGAATGGATTGCGCTTTGCACTTACTCCATTCCCTGCCACTGCTTGCATACGGACCGATTATGAGCGATCTTGCTGGCCTTCTCCTCACCTTTCTGCCGCTGTTCGTTGTTCTGTTGCTGGCAAACGCTTCCGAACGCGCGCGCCGTCGCGACCTCCAGGCCGCAGCCGTCTTCAAGATGCAGGCGGATGAACCGGCAGCGCTCGGCGTGCCGGGGGGCGCGCCCCCGGCACGCACTTCGACACAATCGCGCCCACGCCACGCTTCAAGGCGCAGGACGAAAGCGCAGCCATCACCAGAGCAATGGCCTATCTGCTCCTCATCGCCATCTATGCGGCCGTGGTGCTCGGTGCGCTGGGGCTGCTTGCCTACACGGCCATTCGCAGCACGCAGCCGGATCTGATGCCGACCAATCCCCTTGGTGATATGGTTGACAGCCCCGATCTGCTGGCGTGGGGGCTGCTGCTGCCGGCGCTCGTGGGCATGCTCCTGCTGCTGCCTTTTGTGCGGCGCTTCTCTGCGCGCTACATTCCCATTGATGCAGCCAGCCCCGTGCACGCCGTGGCGCTGAGCATGACCATGCTCGTGATTATCAACATGCTGCTGACAATCGGCGTGGGGCTCTCCGATCTCTCGGCGCTCGTGGCGGAGGCGGAGGAAGCCGGCGTGCAGGTGACAAGCTTCGCTGGCATCTGGGGGCAGCAGTTCCTTATGGCGCTGCTGGCCTTTGTGGGGATTGGCTGGCCGCTGCGGCGCGGCTGGCGTGCAAGCCTGGACCGGCTGGGGCTGGCGTGGCCCAGCGCGCGCCAGGTGCTGCTGGGCATTGGCCTTGCTTTTGTGATGGTGGTGGTTGTGCTGGTCATTCAGGCCGTGGCGGCCGCACTTGGCTTTGCGGCCGACGCCGACGTGGAGGAATTGACAGAGCAACTGCTGGGGCCCCTCTTCACGTCGTGGTGGGGTGTTCTCACGCTGGGGCTGGCGGCCGCACTGGGCGAAGAGACGCTCATGCGCGGGGCTGCGCAGCCGCGGCTGGGGCTTATTCTTACGGCGGCGCTCTTTGCGCTGCTGCACAGCAACTACGGTATTACGCTGTCGACGGCGGTTGTCTTTCTGCTGGGGCTGGTGCTGGGACTTGTGCGCATTCGCCACAACACCAGCACGGCGATGGTGTTGCACGCGACCTATAACATCATCCTGGGCGTTATGGCCTATTTAAGCGTGGACCTATTGGAGCAGATCAGCAAGTAGGGCAGCGCGTTTTGCGCATAGCGGGGCGGCGTTCGTAGTTGCGGCTTCAGCCGCCGTTGGTATGGACAGCGTCGCGTTCTCGATTACGGCGGCAGATGAACATTGACGAAATGATTCGGCATGAAGCGCGCTTGCCGCGGCCACCGCCACAGGCTGAAGCCTACGGCTAGGCAACCCAAGCCTGTTGAAGCAGGCTGAAACCCTTCTGCGCTCGAGTGCAGCGGCGTCAGTCGGCTTCAGCCGACTTGGGTTGGGTAGCTGCAGGCTTGAGCCTGCAGCGTTCGCCGCGACGAGACATAAATTGTTTTCGAGCTATTTCGTCAACCTACACTAGCTTCCGTAGGCATCGATCGTGGCGCGTCCCCGAGTTCGGCGGCTGATGAATGTTGCCGAATTGTTTCGGTATGGGTTGGTTGGCTCGTGCAGGGCCGCCGAGGGTTGAAACCCCCGGCTAGGCAAACCAAGTCCACTCAAGTGGACTCACAGCGCGCCGTACGTCGGGGGCCTCGTAGCGGGGGGCTTCCAGCCCTCCGACAGTGGCGCTCGCGCAGAGTGGTCACTCTCTCTAGCCAGTCCACTTGAGTGGACTTGGTTTGCCTAGCCGGGGGTTTCAACCCTCGGCGGCCCCTGCGGCGTGCACCGCTTTATTTCGGAAACGTTCATAAGCCGCCGCTACGGCATGCTTGCGCACGTGCGATGCGCGCCACGTCGTGCAACAACAAACCGGCCGCAGCGTCGGCGGGCAGCGAGTCACTTCATGCAGGCGCAGCAGACCACGCAAATCAACTGGAAGCGCAACCTCGTCGTTCTAACGATTGTGCAGTTTCTCTCCACGGCAGGTTTCAGCCTCGTCTATCCCTTTTTGCCACTCTACGTGCGCGAACTGGGCATTGCCACGCGCGGCTCGGTAGCCTTCTGGGCGGGCATGGTCTTCTCTGCGCAGGCGGTGACGATGATGATCGCCGCGCCCATTTGGGGGGCCGTGGCGGATAGACGCGGGCGCAAGCTGATGTTGGCGCGCGCCACCATTGGCGGTGCCATCATTATGGCGGCCATGGGCATGGCGCAAAGCGCCGAGCAACTGGTGCTCCTGCGTGCGCTGCAAGGAGCCGTCACGGGTGTGATTGCCGCCACCAATGCGCTGGTGGCCTCCTCGACGCCGCGCGCGTACATTGGCACGGCGCTGGGCACAACCAACATGGCGCGCTGGGTGGGCGTGGCGGGCGGCCCCATCATCGGCGGGCTGCTGGGCGAGACCTTCGGCTTTCGCGAGAGCTTCTTTATTACCGGCGCGCTGCTGGGGCTGGCGGGGCTGGCCGTGGTCTTTCTGGTGCAGGAGGAGTTTACGCCTGTCGAGCGGGCAGATCGCGAGGGTTTTTGGGAGGGGTACAGCCACATTGTGCGTGCGCCCGGTATGGCCGGCCTCTATGGGCTCACCTTTCTGCGCAGCCTGGGTGCGACGCTTGTTGTGCCAGTCCTCGCGCTCTTTGTGCTCAGCCTCAACGGCAACATTGAGAGAGGCGCGGCGACGCTCACGGGGCTTGCGATTGGCGCAGCCGCCTTCACCAGTGCGATCAGCGCAGTCTTTCTCGGGCGCGTGGGTGATCGTTATGGCCACAACTATGTGTTGATTGGCTCGGCCATTGCCGCCGTCGTCCTGCAGATTCCGCAAATCTTCGTGACATCGCCACAGCAGTTGGTCGCGTTTCAGGCCTTGGCCGGCATTGCCACCGGCGGCCTCGTGCCTGCGACGGCCGCGCTCATGAATCTCTGGTCGCCGCAGGGGAGCCAGGGGGCGACCTACGGGTTGGAGAACAGCGTGCAGGCTTCGGCGCGCACGGTGGCGCCGCTGATTGCAGCGGCAATTGTCGCCAGCGCCGGCTTTCGCGGTGTCTTTGCGGGCGCGGCCGCCGTCTATGCGCTGCTGGCAGTGGTGGCAATTGTGGTTGTACGTGCTTCGCGCATGCGCGAAGAAGGGGCGATGGCCTGCGCTCCGGCGGATTGATAGCGTGAAGACTTCGTAGCGGGGGCTTCCAGCCCTCGATTATGCGCCTCCTGATTGTGGCAAAAACTGCGTCACGCTGGAGACGTGGCCGACAAATGCGCGGCCTGTCATACAAAACGGAGGGCTGGAAGCCCTCCGCTACGGTTATCCACCTGTTGCGCCTCCACGTTACGCGCCCTTTGTCTGCATAATCTCCTGCAGCTCGCTCTCCAGCCGTTTGCGTCCCAGGTCCTCAGGGAGGGAGGGCTGTGCGCTCACAAGGTGCGCCGCCTCCTGCGCCAGCTGCCCGTTGGCCCGCTCGGCAAAGCTCGCATCCTCGATGGCTGTCTCAACATCCTGCGCGCAAAGGTATGAATCTCCCTGTCGCTGCGCCGCGGCGCGGTTGAACTGCTCCACAACAGCATGGCCCAGCAGTTGCACAAGGTAGGGCTTCCCGCCTGATACCTCGAAGACGCGCGCCACGGCGCTGTCATCAAAGTAGAGGGGAAAGCCAGGTGGCCGCAGCAGGCGCTCCACGTCGGCCGGGCTCAGCGGCGGCAGCGCAATCGTACGTAGCGTGCCGGCAAGGCGGTGCAGGGGCGACTTCTCCGAAGTCTCTGGCGGCTGCTCGTAAGTGAAGGCAACGGAAAAGTTGCGAATGGTCTGGTAGAGATGTGCGATGAAGTTGGCGAAGAGCGTGAGCGCACCTTCACTGTCGAGTGCGGCCGCGGCTGCGTCGAAATCGTCGAGCACGAGCACAAGGTTGGCGGGCTGCAGCAAGGAGCAGCAGCGGCGGATAAGCCGATCGGTTTCCACATAGAGATCGCTTCCTGCCGCCATGGCGCTGGGCTGTGTGCTCGCCGAGCCATAGTGCGTCAGTTCGAGGGCCGGGCTCTGGCGCATGGCCTCCTCAATTGCAGCCAGCACCTGAGGCAACGCCATGCGCTTGCGGTCGGTGTGGGCCAGGTGGAACCAGGCCAGCTCCACTGAGGGGATGGCACGCTCGGCGGCGAAGAGGAGCGATGTCTTGCCCATGAGGTGGGGGCCGTGGAGGAGAACGGGCTGAAGGTTGCCCCCGTGCCACGCTTGGGCCAGCGCGTCCAGCTCGCGCCTGCGCCCCACAAACATGCGGCCCGTGCGCAGCGGTTCGGCAAAGAGGAAGGGGTTGGCCACAGCCCCCTGCGGCTCGGGCGGCGGCGCACTCTCAATCCACGCAGCGAAATCGGCGGCCCACAACTCGGCCAGTTGCTGGATGTAGCGCACCTCGGCCGTAAGGGGCGGGGCGGGGTTGCGGAGTGATTCGAGTGCATCCAGCGTCTCTTCGGTGGCCATGGTGCGGCGCGCCGGCGTAACGGCCGCGCGCGCCAGGCCGGCAAAACGCACCACCCTGCGCACGCCCTCCAGCGCCTGCCAGGCCGCCGGGCGGAAGGGTTTGAAGGGTGGTTGTGGCAATTCGATTTGGGCGTTTGCCAGCAGGTTCTCGCTGCTGCCCAGGTTGTGCAGCGTCTGAACGAGGGCGATCATCTCGTTTGTCTGTGCTGAGGACTGCGCCTTGCGGAAGGCTGCCAGTGCATCACCCAGATAGCCGTGGTCAAGATTCCAGAAGGCCGCGGCCAGCGCTTTTTCGGGTGCGTCGGTGGGCAAGGGGTGCGCAAGGCGGCGTGGCGCAGCGCCCTGGCGCAGCCGCTGTCGCTTGAGGCGACGCTGCACCGACGGGGAGGCGTCGTCGACGCTCTTGCCGCGGCATGGCCGCAAGGGATGCGTTGAGCAGATCACGCGGGGTGGTGGGCGCATAGCTGATCATGCCCCACGGGTAGCGCTGGGGGAAGTCGGCGGCGTGCGCCACCATGGCAAGCGTGCGCTCCGCCTGGCGCGCGGCCTGTGCGTCGAGCTTGATGGACGCATCCGGTACGGCAGGCGCGGGGTGGTCGCCGCGCAGAATCTCGTGCATGGCACTGCGCACGGCGGCCTGCTGGCCGGTGAACCACCAGAGCGAGACACAGTTGTCCATGCCCTGCTGCCATTCGAAATCGAGCCAGGCGGTCATGTGCTCATGCAGGTAGGGCAGGGGCAGTGGTGTGACGCGCGCAATTGCCAGCCAGTCGGCGGGTGCTGGCGCTGTGCCCGGGTAGCGTGCGTGCAGCAGATAGTCGTCCAGCCGGAGCGCGCCCACAAGATATCCCACGGCGGCCAGCAGCCCCAGCGCCAGCAGGCGGCCGAGCAGGGCGGCGGCGCTCTGCGCGCTCTCTGCGGCGGGCCAGCCAAAGAGGCCAATGGCCACGGCAAGCAGCGTGGCGATGATTGCCGCGAGCGCTGCGTGGGTCCAAAGGTTGTTGGCCCCCACGGAGGCCGTTGCGAAGAGCGCCGCTGCGGCCACACCAAAGGCAAGCGCAGCCGTTGTGGCAATCAAGGCCATTCCCGCGAAGCCATCCACCACGCCCAGGCTAACGGCGGCAGCGCAGGCCAGCCATGCGAGCCCGATAGCGAGCGCCACTGGCAGCGCAAAGGAAGCCAACGCGCCTGCCTCATCGCCCGCGGCGCCAATGGCCAGCATGATGAGCAGCGAGACCGAGGCGATGAGCATGGCCCAGCCCATGGCGCCAAGGGGCGGCATCTCTCTGGCCAGGGCGCCGGCCAGCAACCCCACGCCGTTGATGAGCACGAGAATGAGCAGCAGGCCAAGCAGCGCCACCATCAACAGGAAATCCACCTGGACGGGGTTTTCGCGCAGCCAACTGTTCCATGCGGCCAGGGCACGCGTCTGCGGCGGGCTGTTTTCGCTGCGCACGGCGCGCGCATAGCTGCGCACGTAATCGCGCACGGATTGGGGAAAGTAGAAGAGATCGCCCAGCAGGCGCAGGTAGTCGCGCACGACAAAGGGCGCGTAGGGTGGATCGCTGTAGGCAGGGGATAGATCGATGGGTGGGACGCGTTCGTAGAGGCTCATGGCGGCGGCGTTCTGCGCAAGCGCAGCAGGAACGATGGAGAGAACGAACGGTATGGCGCACGGGGTGTGCGTGTTGGCACAAGTATATCACGACGCGTGCGCCGGTGAAAGGGGGATTGCAGGTCACGTCTCCCGGCGTGACGACTGCAGGTCACGTCGGGAGACGTGACGCTTTATGGCGCGCAGTCATCGCGCGCGAACGCAAGTGACATCGTACTGCGCACGGCAAGGTTACAACAGCGTCACGCCAGGAGACGTGACCTACGGCCGCGCAATTTGACCTTACGCAAAAGTCGACTTTGCTAAAATTGCGCACATCGTGTATAATTTCACAATTGACGAAAACAGACTTGCGTCCAGTGTTGGGCGGCCAGGGATGATCATCCCTGGCCGCCCGTTTTTTCGCCTCACATGCAGGCGAATACATGGAGCGGCCTCGCTGCTTGCTTGCCACTCGCCCTTGTTGAGCAAGCGCCGCGTGCTGCCAAGATACTTGCCACATTTACGCAACGGAGAGCAACTCGTGTTCACAAACAATTCGCCCAACACAAAAATCGATACCACTGTCTACGCTGACGAAAACCCACTGCTGATTGCACAGCAGCAGATCGACCGCGCCACCGCATTGCTGGGCCTGCCGGCCGCTTCGTGCCAGTTGCTGCGGCAACCCATGCGCGAGTTTCACTTCCAGCTTTCGATCAAACTGGACAATGGCTCCATCGCCGTCTTCCCGGCCTACCGCGTTCAGTGGAATGACGCACGCGGCCCCGGCAAAGGGGGCATCCGCTTCCATCCCGACGAAACGGTGGACACTGTGCGCGCCCTTGCGGCGTGGATGACCCTTAAGACGGCCACGCTGGATCTGCCGCTGGGCGGGGCCAAAGGCGGCATCATCTGCGACCCCAAACAGCTTTCCGAGCCGGAGCTGGAACGGCTTAGCCGAGCCTACATTCGTGCCGTGGCGCAAAACATCGGCCCCGAGATCGACATTCCTGCGCCCGATGTCTACACCACCCCCCAGATTATGGCGTGGATGATGGATGAATATGAGGTGCTTTTTGCCAGGCACCAGCCCGGTGTCATCACCGGCAAGCCGCTCTGCCTGGGCGGCAGCATTGGGCGAGGCGATGCGACCGCACGCGGCGGCATCTACGCCGTGCGTGAGGCGGCAAAGGAGCTGGGCATTGAACTGCGGGGCAAGCGCGCGGCCATTCAGGGATACGGCAACGCCGGCAGCTATGCGCATCAACTCGCGGTTGACATTCTGGGCATGGAGGTTGTTGCGGTGAGCGACAGCCGCGGTGGCATATACTGCGCCAACGGGCTCGACTACGACGAGGTATTCCAGCACAAGAAGCGCACAGGCACTGTTATCAATTTCCCCGGCACGCAAGCGATCAGCAATGCTGATCTGCTCGAACTGGATGTCTGTGTGCTCTTTCCTTCCGCACTGGAGAACATCATAACCGAACGCAATGCCGAGCGCATCCAGGCGCAGATTGTTGCCGAATTGGCGAATGGACCCACCACGCCCGAGGCCGACGAGATTCTGTTCCGGCGCGGGGTCTATGTGTTGCCCGACATTCTCTGCAATGCGGGTGGCGTCACCGTGAGCTACTTTGAGCAGGTGCAGAATGCCTCCAATTTCTACTGGGACGAGCCCACCGTCCACGAGAGACTGGATCAGCGCATTACGCGCGCATTTGGTGCAATGCACTTTGAGGCCACACGGCGCGGCGTCGACAATCGCCTTGCGGCGCACCTGTTGGCGGTCCAGCGCATCCATGAAGCAATGCAGGCGCGGCTGGGCATAGGCGTGCGACTGCGCCGAACCTCGCATGCGAGGCCGGTTCGGCGCCAGCGAGGGCTTCCACCCGTCGGCCATTGATAACAAAGGCGAGGCTCCCGCATGCGGGAGCCTCGCCTTTGTTGTCAGCGCTTTCCTGGACCGCTACAGTGCATCCAGCGCGTTCTTCATGCGCGTCAGCCCTTCAAGCAGCGTTGCACGTGGGCAGCCAAAGTTGAGGCGCACAAAGCCCTCTCCGCCTGTTCCAAACCAGGCGCCGTCATTCACGGCTACCTTGGCCTGCTCAAGGAAGAACTTGTCGGGCGCCTTGGGCAAATTGGCCGCGCGGCAGTCAATCCACAGCAGGTAGGTCGCCTCTGGCCGCGCAGTGCGCAGTTGCGGCATGTGCGTTTGAATGTACTCGACGGCAAAATCGCGGTTTGCGCGCAGGTAGACCAGTAATTCGGCCAGCCAGTCGTCGCATTCACCGTAGGCCGCCTCCATGGCATGTGCGCCCATAAGGTTGAGGTGGGGCACAATGCCGCCTGCCGCGTGCTCCATCTGGCTGCGCAGTTCCTTGTCCTGCACAATCGCGAGGCTGGCCCCCAGCCCGGGGATGTTGTAGGTCTTGCTGGGCGCAAAGAGGGTGATTGTGCGGCGCGCGATTTCGGGCGAGAGGGTGGCGATGGGAATGTGCGGGCCGCCATCCAGCAGCAGGTCGCAGTGGATTTCATCGGAGCAGAGCACGATGTTGTGGCGCTCGGCCAATGCCGCGAAGCCTTCCAGTTCGGCGCGCGTCCACAGCCGGCCGGTGGGATTGTGCGGGCTGCAGAGGTAGGCGAGGCGCGTCTCCGGCAGAACAGCGGCATCGAGCGCGTCAAAATCAACGGCATAGGCAATTGTACCGTCCGGCTGTGCGACCAGTCTCTGCGGGGCCGATTGCAGCGTGCGCTTCTGGTTGCCGGGTGCGCTGAGAAAAGGGCCGTAGACCGGCGTATTGACGAGGACGCCATCACCAGGTTGGCCAACGGCCGAGGCCACCACGTTGAGTCCCGAAACCAGACCAGGCAGCAGCACAATCTCCTCCTGCGCAACCTCCCAGCCGTAGAGGCGCTGCAGGCGCGCGCGAATCGTCTCAAAGAGCCCCGGGAAGTGGGAAGCGTAGCCAAAGACTCCTTCCTCGGCGCGGCGCTTGAGCGCCTCGATGATGGGAGGCGGGGAGCGGAAGTCCATGTCGGCCACCCACATGGGCAGCACATCCTCGGCCACGTAGTTCCACTTCGCGCTGTCCGAATTGCGCCTGTCGATGACTTCGTCAAAATCGTACGCCATGTTTGCGTTCCTCAGGGTTTGGCAGCTTCCGCTGGCTGGTTTTTGGCGGCCGCATGCGGATCGGGGCTCGGGTGCGTTTCGCCGGCGGCGTTGGCCTTCTCGTTATGGCCGTCCACCTCGCGTGCGCGATAGTCGGCGGTGTACGCCGGGTTGGCCATGTCGTCATAGGTGAGGTACTCGTGCGTAGTGTGAGGCAGCCGCCGGTATGTTGCACGCGCCATGGCCGTCGTGGCAATGGGGCTGGTGACGGCAAAGAAGATGATCAGCAGGATCATCAAGCCCATTTCCGCAGAGGCGATGAAGTGGATGCCTGCGCTGAGCAGCAGCAGGGTAATGCCGAGCGCTGTGCCCACGCTGGCCGCCTGCATGCGCTGATGCACACCTTGCAGCCGCACCGTGCCGATTGCGCTCACGAGCAGCAGCAGTGCGCCCAGCGCAGCAAGAATGAGGACGACGTAGTCGATGATCGCCATCGCCTAATCCTCCTCCTCTTCGACCGAGGACGATTGCTCGATGAAGTGCGCGAACATCACAGTGCCCAGAAAGCCGAGAATGGCGGTAATCAGCGCGGCGTCAAGCAGCACCGCATCTTCAAAGCGCATGGAGGCGAGCACAAGCAGCCCCACGGCATGCACCGAAATCAGATCGAAAGCCACTGTGCGGTCGGGCGTGGTGGGGCCCAAGTATAGACGCACAAAGCAGATGACCATGGAGATGCTCACCACCGCCATAAGCACTTCGGCCCAGAGCTCGAAAGTCATGCTGCACCTCTCTGCCGCACAATCCGCCCGTGTCCAGTCACTCGCTGCATCATGCTGCCTGCGCTTGTGCGTCGTCATCGCGCATGAAGCCCAGGATGCGCGTCTCGAAATCCTGCTTGATGGATTGGCGGAGCGCTTCAGGGTCGCCGATTTCGAGGGCATGCACAAAGAGCACAATGCGCCCCTCGCGATCCGTGCCGGTCTCCACCGAAATTGTGCCGGGCGTCAGCGTGATCACCGTCGCCAGTATCAGCACTTCATCACGGCGGTTGAGTTCAAGCGGGATCGCGACGATGCCCGGCTGAATGCGATCGCGCTGGCCCAGCATTGCGCGCGTAACGCGCAGCGCGCTGAGAATAATCTGCCAGGTGACGTAGAAGACGAAGGCAATTGCGCGCAGGCTGCGCGTACCATAGCTGGGGCTGACCAGCCACGTTACGAGAAACGAGAAAATGAAGCCGATCAAGTAGCCCAGCGCGCTGGTTGTCCCCTGGAGCATGCCCCAGGTGATGGCCAGCAGCACATTGATGCCAAAGCTCTGCCACATTTTCATGGCTGTGTCTCTCCGTCGGCTGCCGCGCCCGCGTTGGCATTGGCACCCGGCTTCACAATGCCCGGCTCATCGGGAACCTCGGCCATGGGCGCGACGGCGGCAATATAGCCTTCGCGGTCGATTATCTGCAGCGCAGCCGTTTGCGCGACATGAAGCACGGGCCGGAAGAAGATGCCCAGCGCCAGGCTCAGCGCCACAAGCACGGTCATCGGCCCCACCGTCAGCCAGTAGGCATTGGGTTTGCGCAGCGGTGTCCACTGCGCGTGGCCGCTTGAGAACTCGCCCCAGAAGATATACTGCCAGAGGCGAATCATGCTCATCATGGTGAGCAGGCTAACGGCCAGGCTGATGCCCGCAATCCAGTATTGGTGTACGCCGATGCTGGCCTGCAGCAGGCTTAGCTTGCCAACGAAGCCACTTGACGGCGGAATACCGGCGAGCGAAAAAGCGGCCACGAAGAAGACGCCGGCAAGGAAGGGGCGGCGCGCCGCCAGGCCGCCAATCGCGCCCAGATTGCCGCTGCCCATCTCCAGCTCGGCCACGCCGCCGCCCATAAGCAGCGCCGTCTTGACGAGCATGTTGTGCACAATGAAGAGGATGCCTGCGGCCAGCGCAAAGCCTGCAACGGGCGCACTGGGGTTCAGCGCGATGCCCAGCGCCAGCATCATGTAACCCACCTGGCTGATGATGTGAAAGCTGAGCAGGCGGCGGATTGTGGGCTGCGCAAAGGCGCCGAGCACGCCAATCGCCATGGTGAGGCCCGCGATCGTCAGGATCAGCGGTTGCCACGCAACCAGCAGCCCGGGGAAGAGCAGCGGGAAGAGGCGGAAGAGGGTGTAGACACCCACCTTGGTGAGGATCCCGCCGAAGAGCGCCGTCACGGCAGGGTGGGGCGTGTGGTAGGAGGCGGGCAGCCAGAAGAAGAGCGGAAAGAGCGACGCCTTGCTGCCAAAGGCCACCAGCATGAGGCCAGCCAGCAGGAAGCGCACCTCGTCGGGGGCAATCTCCAGCCGCTGCGCCATGTGCGCCATGTTGAGCGTGCCCAGGGTGCCGTAGGCCACGCCTGCCGCCGTGAGGAAGATGAGCGACGCCATCAGGTTCAGCACTACATAGCGGATGCCGCCGTTGATCTGGCCCGGCGTGCCGCCCAGCGTCATGAGCACAAAGCTCGATGTCAGCAGCACCTCGAAGAAGACGTAGAGATTGAAGAGATCGCCTGCCAGAAAAGCGCCGTTGACGCCCATGAGCATGAAGAGCAGCATTGGATAGAAGCCCATGCTCTCACGGTGCACGTCCAGAGTGCCAGCGGCATAGGGCACGGCGGCCAGCACCAGTATGCCCGTCGTCAGCAGCATGATGGCCGTAAAGGTGTCGGCGACCACCGATAATGCCATAGGGAGCAGGCCAGCCCCCCATCTGATAGACAATGCGCGTGCCCGCATCGCCCGCGGTCGTCTCGGCCAGAATGCGCAGCGCAAGCAGCACGTTGACGGCGGCCACCACGCCGGCCGTCCAGCGCAGGCGCGAGAAGCGGCGCTCAAAACCCAGGCGCGACAAAACCAGCAGCAGACCGGCTGCTATCAGCGGAATGGCGACGGGCAGCGCCAGCCATGTGGGTGAGAAAGGAAGTGCGCGCAACGGCTCCAGCAAAAGGTGACTCCGGACCAGAGATGAAAAGTTGGACGGTTGGACGGATGGACAGTTGGACAGTTGGACAGATTGAACGATTGTGTGATTTGCCTATTCAGGAGCGGGCGACTCCACGGTGGTGTCGGTGGCATCGGCCGGCATTGGCTCATTCAGGTCGTACAATTCATCCAGCTCAAACTGGAGAATGTCATAATCGTCAGATGCATCGGAGAGCAGCGCGGCCGAAATGTCCTCGCCATTCGTCGAGTGGAAGGGATCCTGCGCGTTGACATAGCGGGCGAGCGTGCCAGGTACAAGGTCGCTGCCGGTCAGTGCGTCGCGCCGGCTCACCAGCACAACGATGAAGGCCGTGAGGCCAAAACTGATGACAATCGCCGTGAGGATCAGCGCCTGGGGCAGCGGATCGGCAAAAGTGCGCGTTGCCAACTCGGCAGCGTAATTCTCCTTGTCCGCGAAGATGGGCGTTGCGCCGCGCCGGAGCACGCCCGATCCAAAGAGCAGCAGGTTGACGCCATGGGCGAGCAGCGCCATCCCCAGAATCAGCTTGATTTGGCCGCGGCGCATGACCATGTAGCTGCCTGTGGCCAGAAGCACAGCCACAACCAGGCCCAGCACAATCGTTGTCATGGCGTCTCCTCCTGGCCCGGCTGGGGCAGAGGGTGCGCAGGGGGCGTGCCCAGCCTTGGCTCATCCACCGTTTCGATAACGTTTGTGCCTAGCCCCAAAATGAAGGAGATGGTTGCGCCGGTGACTGTGGCAAAGACGCCAAAATCAAAGGTTACCGGCGTGCCAATCTTGTAGGAAATCGGCCCGAGTTCAATCGTCCACCAGATGGCGTGAAAGAAGCCCTGCCCCGTGAACATGCCCAGCGAGGCCGAGCCAATGGCAAGCAGGATGCCTCCGCCGATGAGGGGCTGAAGCACACGGCCCACGCGCTCGCGCATGATTCTTGCGCCGTTGGCCAGAATCTGCAGCGCGATGGCCGCCGAGACAAGCAACGCGGCAATGAAGCCGCCACCCGGCGCATCGTGGCCGCGCAGCAGCAGCACCACGCCAATCAGCAGAAGCAGGGGCGTCAGCACGCGATCGAGCAGACGGAGGTAGAGCTCAATCAATGGGACGCCTCCTCTGTAACAGTCACAACGGGAACAGCGGGGGGCGGCGCTACAGGAGACGGTACGGGGGGCTCTTCCGGTACACCGGTGCGGCTCAGGCGGCGCATGAGGCGGCGCTGCAGGGCGGCCATGCCGGGCGCGCGCAGCAGCGCAAAGCCGCCCGCCGCCGCAATCGCCAGCACCACCATTTCACCCAGCGTGTCATAGGCGCGGAAATCCACAAGGATCACGTTGACGATGTTGCCGCCCTTGCCGTCGGGCACCGAAAAGCGCTCAAAATAGGTCGAAATCGGTGGCGCAACCTGAATGCCCGCGTTGAGCAGCACAAGCGTGAAGCCAAAGAGCCCCATGGCCACAGCCACAAAGAGCTGGTATGCGACCACACGGCGCGGCATGGGCGGCAGGCCGTCGGGTTTGAGGCGAAAGAAGACCAGCACCAGCAGCACCACCGTCAGCAATTCGATGAGCAACTGCGTGAGCGCCAGATCGGGGGCGCTGAAGAAAATGAAATAAAGGGTGACGGTGACGCCGACCACGCCCAGGCTGATAATTGCACTGAGGCGGTTGCGGGCGCGCACGGTGACAATGGCCGCAATCATCGCCATGGCGGCCAGCACCACCTCGGGCACCGAGGGGCGCGTGCTGAGGTCAAGCTGAAGATCGCGCACCCACTGGGCACGCACCAGCGCCAGCACGGCCACACTGGCCGCCGCCAGCAGCGTGACGCTGATTTGCGACGCCATGGTGCCGCCTTGCACCGTGCGCGTGGTCCAGCGTGCAAAGCCGTAGATGGCGTTGTTGATGCGATTGAAGGCCACGAGGCCGCTAAGCCATGCCGGCAGGCGGTTGAGCGACCGGTAGAGTGGCTCGCGCAGCAGGAAGACCGCAACGCCCAGTGCCAGCGCGATCATGCTCAGTGTGAAGACGAGGTTGAAGCCATGCCAAATGGCCAACTTGACGCCGGTGTCGCTGCCGGCAATCGCGTTGGCCGCCGGCAGCAGCACATATTTGCCCAGCGGGCCCAGGAAGAAGGGCAGCACAACACCCAGCAGCGCAATGGCCAGCGCAGGCAGCACAAAGAGAAAACGCGGCGCGTGGTGCACATGCAGCGGCGTCAGTTTCGGGTCGCTCTGTGGCGGCAGCGCTTTCTCGCTGCGCACAAAGGGCTCGTAGATGAGCTTGAGCGCAACGCCGACCGTGGCCGCCGCCATGATCACGACGGCGACGAAGGCGCTCCATTCGCCGGCCGCGCCGTAGACTTCGCCCAGCATATGCGCGCTCTCGAGCAGAAGCTCCTTGGCCACAAAACCAAGCAGTGGAGGCACGCCCGCCATACCCAACGCAGCCACAAAGACAACCGCGGCCACCCACGGCAGCGGCCGCATGAGCGCTGCCAGGCGGCGCACGTCACGCGTGCCGGTGGCATGGTCCACAATGCCCGCGGCAAGGAAGAGCGGCCCCTTGTAGAGCGCGTGGGCCAGCACGCCCATTGCCACGGCCATAGGCGCATACTTGACAGGCAGGCCAAGCAGTAGTGTCAGCGCACCCAGCCAGCTTACCGTGGCATAGGCCAGCAGCGCCTTCATGTCGGTGTAACGCAGCGCGCTCACGGCGCCCAGGAGCATGGTAATGGCGCCAATGGTGATCAGCGTCGGGCTCCACATGGGAGCATCGTGGAAGGCAGGGTGCAGCCGCGCCAGCAGGAAGATGCCCGCCTTGACCATGGTGGCCGAGTGCAGGTAGGCACTGGCGGGCGTTGGGGCCGACATTGCGCCCGGCAACCAGAAGTGGAAGGGGAATTGCGCCGATTTGGTGAGCGCGCCGAGGAAGACCAGGATGAGGGCGGGCGTAATGTAGGGGTGCGTCAAGAGCGCGCCCCCCTTCCCGGCCGCAAGGATGCCGCTGATTGAATAGGTGCCCGCGGCGTTGCCCAGCAGAATCATGCCCGCAAGCATAGCCAGGCCGCCGAGGCCGGTGACGATGAAGGCGCGCCGTCCGCCCTCACGTGCCGAATTGGAGGTGCTCTTGAAGGCAATCAGCAAGTAAGAGGTGATACTGGTTCCTTCCCAGAAGCAGAAAAGGCCCAGCAGGTTGTCCGACAGCACGAGGCCCAGCATCGACGCCATGAAGAGAAAGAGCAGGACGTTGAAGTAGCCCAGGCGCTGGTCGCCTTCAAAGTAGTAGCCGGTGTATATGGCAATGCCCGCGCCTACGCCGGTGACAATCAGCGCAAAGAGGAGCGAGAGACCGTCGAGCCGAAAGCTCAGCTCCAGCCCAAGTTCGGGCACCCATGTGTGGTTCTCCAGCAGCGCGTTGCCGGCCGCGACGGCAGGCGCCTGCAGCAGCAGCCAGCCAAAGACAGCGGCGGGCACAAGCGCGGCAAGCCAACCGCTGTGGCGGTGGCGATGGGGCTTCAGCGCCACCATCAGGGGCCCAACCAGGGCGATGAGAATCAGGCTCAGGGCAAATGCGGGCACGCGGAAATGGGCTCTTTCATGCGTGGTGATGCGAGGGTTGACGCGCTGCGGGCGCACGGGCAACAACGCGCCGGAGTGCGATTCTGCGGCAATTGTCCAAGCGCGCAGCGCGGTGGTAGGATACACGAGGCCGGACAATTCGACAATTCGCAACCGCGAACCCGCCGCTTTTTCCTGCGACGCGGGCTCTTGACTGGATTGCCATGCATGAAGGCTTTGCTCTTTGATTTGGGCCGCGTGCTCATTGGCTATGACCACGCGCAAACCATTGCCGGGCTCGCCTCCGTCTGCGGCGACGCCTCGCCCGACGCAGTTGCTGCGCTGCTGCATGCCGTCGGTGATGATCTCAACAGCGGCGCGATGAGTGCCGAGGGGCTGCATGCATATTTCCGCAAGCAGGCGGGCGCCAGCGCCGATGTGGGTGACTTTGCCGCTGCCTTTCGCGCGCGGCCTGCGCCGCGACGAAGCGGCGCTGGCCTATGCGCTGGAGCTTGAACAGCGCCCCAACGTGCTTGTGGCGGTGCTCAGCAACACCAATGAGGCGCACGTGCGCTGGCTTGATGCCCATGTGCCCGAACTGCGCAGCTTTGACCTTGTGATGATGAGCAGCGAGCTGGGCGTGGGCAAGCCGGACCCCGCGGTCTTTCGGCTGGCGCTGGAACTGCTCGACGTCGAAGCCCACAACGCACTCTTTGTGGATGACGTGGCGGAGAATGTGGCTGCGGCGCAGGCGCTGGGCATTGGCGCCATCGTGCACACCGACTGGGCAACCACCCGCCCGCAGATTGAGGCGTGGCTGCAGAAACCGTGAGCGCACCAACGCTGCACCACACCCACGCCTGGGACGTGACGCCCGCCGAGGCTGCTGAAATCCAGCGCGAACTGGCAGGCTACGTGCGCGCGCTTCCGCTGCCCCGCCCGCCGCGCACCATTGCCGGCATTGACGTGAGCGTGCAGCAGGGCACTCTGCCCGCACAGGCCGGACTCGGCGGCACGGTCATGCGCGGCGGCACAGTTGTGCAGGCCGCGGTCGTCGTGCTCGCACTGCCCTCACTCGAGACGATTGCGCAGGCCACATGGCGCGGCCCGGCCGATTACCCCTACGTGCCGGGCTTGCTCAGCTTTCGCGAAGTGCCGGCGGTCCTCCGGGCCCTGACGGCGCTGGAGGAGATGCCCGACCTGATTATGGCCGACGCGCATGGCGTGGCGCACCCGCGCCGCTTGGGCATGGCGGCGCATTTGGGCGTGCTGCTCGAGCGGCCTGTGCTGGGCGTGGCCAAGTCGAAGCTGGTGGGCGACTATGCCATGCCGGCGGATGCAGTGGGGGCGCAGTCGCCGCTCTGCGCTGATGGCGAGCAGATCGGTGTCGCGCTGCGCACGCGTGTGGGCGTGAAGCCCCTCTTTGTGAGCGTGGGCCATCGCATTACGCTGGCCGAAGCCGTGGCGATTGTGCTGGCCACGCGCACGCGCTTCCGCCTGCCCGAGCCGGCGCGCCGCGCGCACTGCTCAGCCGCGAGGATTTTGCAACAGGCAAGGTTTGAGGCGTGCAGGGTTCAAGCGCTGAAAGGTTCGTGCACGGTGCACGAACGCGTTTGACTGACCTTGAACCTGGCAATCCTTAAACCCCACAACCCTTAAACCCTGCAACGCCTAAACCCGCAAACCCTTAACCCCCTTTCCCGGAGAACGACCATGGCCCGATACGGAGGTCTGGAAGCCGGCGGCACAAAGTTCGTGTGCGCCGTAGGCAGCGGCCCCGACGACCTGAGCGAAGAAGTGCGCTTTGCCACCACGACGCCCGCCGAGACGATGGCGCAAGCTGTCGCCTACTTCGCAGCACAGCATCGAGAAAGCCCACTCACAGCCATTGGCGTCAGCTCATTTGGCCCGGTTGAGCCAAACCCGGCCGCAGCAGACTTTGGCTATATCACCACCACACCCAAGCCCAACTGGCACATGACCGATGTGGTGGGGCCGCTGCAACAGGCAACGGGCGTGCCCGTGGGCTTCGACAGTGACGTCAACGGCGCGGCCCTGGGCGAGCATCGATGGGGCGCGGCACAGGGGCTGGACACCTTTGTCTATCTCACAGTGGGCACGGGGCTGGGCGGCGGCGGCATGGTGGGCGGGCAGCTCATTCACGGCCTCATGCACCCCGAAATGGGGCACATGCCTTTGCGGCGCGATCCGGCGGTGGACCCGTACCCGGGCTATTGTGTCTATCACGGCGATTGCTTTGAGGGGCTTGTGTGCGGGCCGGCGATTGAGGCGCGCTGGGGCAAGTCGGCGCGCGAACTGCCTGCCGACCACCCCGCATGGGATTTGGAGGCGCACTACCTGGCGCTGGGGCTGGTGAACATCATCCTGGTGCTTTCGCCGCAGCGCATGATTTTAGGTGGCGGCGTTATGGAGCAGCGCCACCTCTTTCCGCTTGTGCGCGCCAAGGTGCAGGCGCTGCTTAACGGGTATATTCAGAAGGCGGAGATTCTGGACGCGATTGACGACTACATTGTGCCGCCCGGTCTGGGCAACCGTTCCGGCGTGCTCGGCGCAATTGCGCTGGCCGAAATGGCGGCAGCGCGCTGATTGTCGTAGCGGTGGCTTCAGCCGCCGCTACCAACCGACCACTCTCATGGTCAAAGGATTCCACATGCTCCCTACCGAAGTCACACGCGCCGTAGGCTTTGTGCCCACGGAACACCCCCACCGCCGCCTGAATCTGCTCACAAATGAGTGGGTGCTGGTCTCGCCTCACCGCACCAAGCGCCCGTGGCAAGGGCAGGTTGAGCGCACGCCCCCTGAGGAGCGCCCTGCCTATGACCCCAACTGTTATCTTTGTCCGGGCAATGAGCGGGCCGGCGGCAACCAGACGCCCGCATATACCAGCACCTTCGTCTTCGACAACGACTTCGCCGCGCTCCTGCCCGACGGGCCGCGCGGCGACGCCAGCCTTGGCCCCCTCTTCCGCCAGCAGGCCGAAACGGGCCTCTGCCGCGTCATCTGCTTTCACCCCCGCCACGACCTGACGCTGCCCGAAATGGAGCCTGCCGAAATTCGCACCGTTGTGGATACATGGGCGCAGCAGGTGACGGAGCTTGGCGCGCGCCCCGACATCTCGTATGTGCAAATTTTCGAGAACAAGGGCGCTGCCATGGGTGCCTCCAATCCCCACCCGCATGGCCAGGTCTGGGCTTCCTACACCGTGCCGCAGGACCCGGCCAAGGAGGATGCGAGCCAATTCGACTACTTTCGCGCCAATGGGCGTTCGCTGCTGATCGACTATCTTGCCGCCGAGGTGAATGCCCGCGAGCGCATTGTGGTGGAAAACGAGCACTGGGTGGCGCTTTGCCCGTGGTGGGCAGTGTGGCCCTTCGAGACAATTCTGCTGCCGCGCGCGCACGTCACTTCGCTGCCCGCACTCAGCGGCGCACAGCGCGATGCGCTGGCCACCATCCTCAAGCGGCTGCTCACCCGCTACGACAATCTCTTTGAGAGCTCGTTTCCCTACTCCATGGGGTGGCACGGCGAGCCGACTGACGGCGGCGAGCATCGCTACTGGCAACTGCATGCGCACTTCTACCCGCCGCTGCTGCGGTCGGCCACGGTGCGCAAGTTTATGGTGGGTTACGAGCTGCTGGCCAACCCGCAGCGCGACATCACGCCCGAGCAAGCGGCTGCGCGCCTGCGCGAGTTGAGCGAGGTGCATTACCGCACGCGTTGAGGCGGCAGCAGCAAGCAAGCGGAATGGTTATTGGTAAAGAGGCGGCGCACCCCTGCAGGGGTGCGCCGCCTCTTTACCAATAACCATTTACCACTTGCTGTCATTTATCGGTTGCGTATGCGCCGGCGCAAATCCACAATCTGGAGTTGGGCAAGGATGCTGACGGCCGCAAAGACGATGAAGATCAGGTACGCCGGCAACGAAGTCGGCATGAGCCCGGTCTCCATCACCGTCGCCTGGTCTGTCAGGAGCAGATTGACGCCCACGACCGTGGCATAGGCGCCTGCCCCCGCCGACGCGAGAATCATGGCCCAACTGCCCATGCGCTTGCCAAAAATGCCACCGACTACAGCGCCTGCTGCACCGATGATATAGGCGATTGTACCGCCCTGCTGGCCAAAGAGGGACGCAAGCAACAGACCAAGGACCAGGCCAAAGAGCGCGCCCGCTGCATACATCGTGATCTTCGTGAGGAAGTAGAGCAGCGCAGCGACAGCCGCGCCCGCCACAACGGCGATCATAATCTGGAAGAAGTCAGAGGGTGCCGGAATCATCATGCCCGCAACAAAACCAACGTAGAAGCCGGCGAATGCGAGCACCAAACGGAAAAGGCTGGCGCCGTAGGTCAACATGAATGCCCCACAAACAAGTGCAACAAGACCGTAAAACAACTGACCATCCATGGCGCTGTACCTTTCGTGTGTGTAATGCGATGAGAGTGATGACGTCTTCGATGTTGCGCTATTGAGCGGATGATTACACACCTATGGCAAGCAACCAGCCCAATGCTGGCAGTGTATGTCAAGCGTAGCCGCTATGCAAGGTCGCAGCGGGCAAATCTATATGCCCCAGGGGCCGTCGTAGCCTTCACCCTCAAGCTGGGCGTGGACGACGAGCTCATCGTCGACACCAGCAGTGCGCTCTTCCAGCGCGCGCAGCCGCACCTGCATCTGCTGCAGCAGTTCCATGGTCGTATCGTGGAGCATGTTGTGCTCGAGGTCCTCGTGCTGCGAATCCTCCGCAAGCTCGCCGCGGCGCGAGCGGCACGCGCCCGGGCACGCCCACCACAACCGAATAGGCGGGCACATCCTTCACCACCACGGAATTGGCGCCCACGCGCGAGTGCTCGCCCACAAGAATTGGCCCCAGCACCTTGGCGCCCGCACCAACAACCACGTGGTCGCCAATGGTAGGGTGGCGCTTCTCCTTGCGCCAGGAGACGCCGCCCAGGGTGACGCCGTGATAGAGCGTGACATTGGCGCCAATCTCCGCCGTTTCGCCAATGACAACGCCCATGCCGTGGTCAATGAAGAAGCCTGGGCCAATCGTTGCGCCCGGGTGGATTTCGATCCCGGTGAGGAAGCGCCCCAGGTGCGAAACGAAGCGCCCGCCAAAGCGCCAGCCGCGCCGCCAGAGCGCGTGCGCAACGCGATGGAACCAGAGCGCGTGCAGCCCGGGATAGCAGACGAGAATTTCGATTGTGCTGCGCGCCGCCGGGTCGCGCTCGAAGATGACGGCGACATCACTGCGCAGTCGCTTGAACATGGGTGTATGCCTCAAAGAGAGACGGGTACACAGATTGACAGATGGGGCACAGATACCAACAGATAACGACCGAGAAATGCCGACTCGCTTACCTGTTGCTACCTCTGTTCCATCTGTAAATCTGTGCACCCATTTTGTGTCGGTTACGTTAGCCGCGCAGGTCGGCAAAGAGGTCGGTGCTTAGATAGCGCTCGCCGCTTGACGGGATGACGACGACGATAAGCTTGCCGCGGCTCTCCGGACGCTCGGCCACCCACTTGGCCGCTTGCAGCGCGCCACCCGAGCTGATGCCCACGAGCAGCCCCTCTTCGCTGGCGGCGCGGCGCGCCATGGCCATGGCCTCTTCGTTGCTCACCTGGATCACCTCATCCATAATGTCCACGTTGAGCACCTCAGGAATAAAGCCGGCGCCAATGCCCTGAATCTTGTGCGGGCCCGGCTCGCCGCCCGAGAGCACGGCCGACTTGGCCGGCTCCACGGCAACGATGCGCACAGAGGGACGGCGCGCCTTGAGCACCTCGCCCACGCCGGTGATTGTGCCGCCTGTGCCCACGCCCGCCACCAGAATGTCCACGGCCCCTTCGGTGTCGCGCCAGATCTCTTCGGCGGTCGTACGCCGGTGCACGGCCGGGTTGGCAAGGTTGGTGAACTGCTGCGGGATCAGATAGCGCGCATCGGCTGCCGCCATCTCCTCGGCCTTGGCAATAGCTCCCTTCATGCCGCCACTGCCGGGGGTGAGCACAAGTTCGGCCCCATAGGCGCGCAGCAGCATGCGCCGCTCCGTGCTCATCGTTTCGGGCATAACCAGCACGCAGCGGTAGCCACGCGCGGCGCAGACAAAGGCAAGGCCAATGCCCGTGTTGCCGCTCGTGGCTTCAAGGAAGATCGTCTCCGGCTTGACCATGCCGGCGGCCTCGGCGGCCTCCACCATGCTGAGCGCGATGCGGTCCTTGACGCTCGAGGCAGGATTGAAGTACTCGAGCTTGGCGACGACCGTTGCGCCCGCGCCCTCCATGAGACGATTGATGCGCACAAGCGGGGTATTGCCGATCAACTCGGTGATGTTGTTGGCGATAGCGGCCATGGGTGCCTCCTCGTGGCAACAGCATGATTGGGTGATTCGGGTATCGGGTGATGGTCGTGGTGTCGGTGTGTCGATGGGTATCGGGATGGTGGGTGCGCGCACGGCCTGTGACTACTGCGCGCCTTCTGCCTCACTCGTGCGCACGGCACTGATGAAGGTGACAATCTGCGCCGCTTCGCTGCGCATGCCGCTGTTCTTGAAGCCGGGAATCGCTTCCAGCGCAGCGAGCGAATCGGGCGCGAGGCGAGCAATTTCCTTGAGCAGCGTGTTGGAGGCGAGGTCGCTGGCGCGGCCGCGTGCAGCCACAGCCTGCTTCTGGCGCATCTCCTGCAGCTTCATGAAGATCTTGCGCTCCATGCGTGGCGATACGGCTGCCGAGGCGGCGCGCTTTTCGGCGGCGGCCGCCTTGTTCTCGGCCTGGTTGGCGCGCTGCAACTGCATCAGTTGTGCGTCCTCGGCCCCGGGCGCGTTAAGCGTAATCAGGTCCATAATTGTGGGGCCGTAGTGCTCCATGCGCTGCGCGCCCATGCCCGGCAACGTGGCAAGCGCAGCGAGCGTGGCCGGGCGCAGTTCGGCAATCTGCAGCATCAGCTCGTTGCTCATCACAATGTAGGGAGGCTGGCCAAGGTCCTCGGCAAGCCGCCGCCGCCAGAGCCAGAGCGCTTTCTGCAGCGCCGTGTAGGTGACGGTTTCGACGTTCTCGGCAGCATCGGCGTCACCCTCTGCTTCCGCATCATCGGCAACGGGTGCTGCACCGTAGGCCGCCATTTCGGGGTGCTCGGCAAGCCACGCGTCGGCTTCGGCGCGCCCGCTCAGCGTCGGAGCGAGGACATTGAAGCCGTTGCTCTCGTACTGACGCAGCATGCCGTTCTCCAGCAAATCGTCAATGTACTCGGCCACGCCCCCCTCGCCCAGCCCCTTGAGCGCACCGTGATGGCGCGCCTTGTCGGGCGTGAAAGCCGCGCGCAGGTGGCCCACCAGGATGCGGGCCAGGCCGCTGCGTCCCACAGGCCGCGGCAGACTGATGAGCGAGTCGAGAATCATGGGGATGATCTCGCCATCTTCGGGCAGCGGGTGGTGCGTTTCGCCGGGCGTTGGAATCTCGGGGCGAATGCCGGTGCAGTTGTCGCACACGGTGCATTTGGAACGGGGCGGGCTGCCAAAATGCGCGCTAATGTAGCCGTGGCGGCAGCCTTCGGCCGTGGCGTAGCCCACCATGTCGTCAATGCGCCGCTGCCCGAGCGCCTGCGACTGCTCCAGCAAACGATCCAGACGGGCACGCAGATCTGCAGGACGGGGAGGCAGCGTAATCGACATGGCACGGTGGCTGCGGGTGACTCTGAGATAGCCCGCTGTCTCCCAGTCGAGCAGCGCGCCGTCCATTTCGTCAATCGACCAGCCCATCATGTCAGCGACAGCGGCGGTCTTGGTCGTAACGCTCTGGCCGGCCCGCAGGCCCAGGCCGCGCAGCAGGTCGACGAGGTCGCGCTCGTCACGTGCGGACGGCGGCAGCTTGGTCGGCAGCGCCACAGTGAGATCCTGCGCCACATCAAAGCTGCGACTGAGCAGGTCGGCGCGTTCGAGCAGGCTGATGCCCACGCGCACCGCTGTTTCGTTGCTGTTGAGCACGCGCTGCAGGCGGCGCGCATCCACCGCGCCCACAAGCGTCTCGCTGCGTTCTTCTTCACCTGCGCCCATTTGCGCGGCCACGCCGGCATACACGCGCTCGAGGAAATCGGCGCCGTATTCGTCGGCTCGCGCCCAGCGGCGCAGGTTGACCCAATCGTTGGCGCTGTAGAAGAGCACGCCCTGGCTTGGCTTGCCGTCGCGGCCGGCGCGGCCCACTTCCTGGTAGTAGCCGGCCAGGCTGCGCGACGGGTGGAAATGGACAATGAAGCGGATATCCGCCTTGTCAATGCCCATGCCAAAGGCTACCGTCGCGACGACCACACGCGTCTTGTTGGCCATGAAGCGATCCTGAATCGCGCTGCGATTCTCCATGCCCGCATGGTACGCCTCGGCTGCCACGCCCACATCGCGCAGCGCATAAGCGAGCGCCTCGGCCTTGTGGCGCGTGTTAACGTAAATGATGCCGCTGCCGGGCGATTCGGCAGTGAACTTGAGCACCGCTTCGAGCTTCTCTTCTTCGTTGTTGAAGCGCAGTGCCGAGAGGTGCAGGTTGCTGCGGAAGATGTCGAGTGCGATGACCTTGGGCGGTGCGCCCAGCAGCGCCAGGCCGGACGCGGCGCGTTCGCTCCCGTTTTCGATCTTGTCGGTCAACTCCTTGTCGGTCAACTCTGCGGTGGCGGCCAGTGCTGCGCTGTCGTCGCGCATATACTCGACAATTTCGTCGCGCACGCGCGGCGGCGCGGTGGCGGTCATGGCCAGCGTGGTGGGGTTGCCCAGCTCGTGGCGCGCCTCCTGCAGGAAGAGGTAGTCGGGACGAAAATCGTGGCCCCAGAGGCTGACGCAGTGCGCCTCGTCAATCACAAAGAGATCGAGGCCGGCGCTGCGCAGTGCGCGCAGGAACTCGCGCTGGCGCAATCGCTCGGGCGCGGCGTAAATGAGTTTGTACTTGCCTTGCGCCACACCGGCCATGCGCTCGGCAATTTCGGCATCGGTGAGCGTGCTGTTGATGAAGATGGCCTGTCCGCGCGCCATGATCGGCAGGCTCTCCACCTGATCCTTCATGAGCGCAATCAGAGGGCTGATGATGAGCGAGCTGCGCGGCAGCACCAGCGCCGGCAGCTGATAGCAGAGCGACTTGCCCGCGCCTGTGGGCATGACGGTGAGCACCGACTCGCCCCGCAGCACGGCCGCGATCGTTTCGGCCTGGCCTTCGCGCAGCGAGGAGAAGCCAAAGTGGCGCGCCGTCTCCAGGCGCACGCGGCGCTCTTCGTCGCGCGTGGCGGGCACAGACGCCGGCCCGTGGATGTGGCTGTAGATGGCCGCCCCGTCAACCACTGTATCGGGCGCGAGCGAGGTGTAGGGTGCAAGCACTTCGGCAAGATGTGCAAAGTGCATTTGGCGGCGGCGCTCGTGCTCAAGATGCACGGCGGCGGCGCTTTCGCTGCGCCCCAGCGCCTGCAGCAGTTCGGCCAGCTCGGGCAGATGGCTGTCAGGCAGGTTGGCGGGGACGCCCGGGCCAAGACGCTCGGCCATTTCGGCGGCAAGCAGCGTGTCGCCGGCGGCGAGCGCAAGGCTGCCCAGCGTGAGCGTGGCCACCGGGTTGCCGGGCGCGTGGTCAAGGAAGGCGTCGAGCAGGGCGTGTGCGGCGGCAAAGTCGCCGTAGCGCGCAATCACCGTGGCGGCGGCGCGCTGCGCGGTGAGCGATTTGGGGTAAGTGGTCGCCAGTTCGTCGGCAATCTGGCGGGCGTGGGCCTCCTTGCCCAGCGCCTGGAGCGCGAGCGCATCAAAGGCCTGATTGGCAATTGTGCTGCTGCGCCGCTGCCTGCGCTCGTTGATCTGTTGTGCGCCTGCCATATTGCCCAGCGCCAGTTGCGCCGCCGCCTCCACGTCAAGAAGGTAGAGCAGAGGGCCATGCACCTCGCGCAGGAGATTGGCCACTGCCAGCGTCTCCAGCGGGTTGCCCCAGAGTTCGAGATGTTCAATCAGCAGTTCGCGCGCATCAGGGGGCAGGTTGCCAATGAGCGCGTCATCGAGCCCCAGCGCGCGGCGCGTTGTGGCAACTTCGCCCTCAATGGGCGCATCCAATTGCTTAGACGATTCCTGCACTTTGCCTCCACACTTTCGGGACCGGCGCACGGCGCACCATGTCGCTGGTTGTGGCTCTATCCTACCACCGGCGGACGCTGCGGCAAACACTACCGTGCCGCGGCACGGGGCGGCGGCTTCAGTGGTGCGTCCCTTAAGTCCGCGGCACGCGTAGCGGAGGGCCTCCCGGCCCTCATCAGTTCCGTAAGAGGGTCAGCTCGAGCAAAACGAGGGGCAGGAGCCCCTCCGCTACGATAGCCACCGAAGTCCGCGACATTCGTAGCAGGGGGCTTCCAGCCCTCCGTTTTGGGCCCGGGCACAGCGTCGCGTACTGCGTCACGCCGGAGACGTGACCTACAACTGCGCTCTGTCTGACTCACGGTTCGGAGGGCTGGAAGCCCCCGCTACGAATGTCGCAGACTTCGGAGATGCATCACCTCAGCCGCCGTTGGCACGGATCGCGCCGCGTCCTCGCGAACGGCGGCTTCAGCCGCCGCTACGAAGCCTTGCTGAAGCCGCCGCGCCCGAAGGTGGGCGAATTCCACCAAGCGCGGCTATCATCAACCCTCAATACTCCATACTCAATACTCCATACTGTCAACCGTGCCTTAACGTTCCATCCGCCCGAGAAAAGCCCATGTCCTCAACACCCAACTGGCTGCAGCAGAGCGCCCGCACAATCAACCTAGCGTGGCGGCGCGGGCTGGCCGCATTCAGCAACGCACGCCGGCGCGCCGGGCGCAAATTGCTGCCCGACTACGTACTCTTTACGCTTGACCAATCGCTGGCCGATATTGCCCCCGACCAGCCCTGGTGGATGCGCTTTGCGCCCGTGGCACAGCCACCGCAGTCGCTCCTTGGGCTGCAGGCGGCGCTGCGCCATGTGGCCGAAGACCCCGACGTGCGCGGCATCGTCTTTCTGGTAAAGGGTGCAGATTTGCAGCGCACCCACGCGCAGAACCTGGCGGCGCTCTTTGCGCGCTTCCGCACATGGGAGCGCGCGGCGAACCCCAGTGCCCCCGTCAAGACAATTCATCTGCTGCTCGAGCAGGTGACGGCGGCCACCTATCTGGCCGCGTGCGCTGCCGACCGCATCTACGTGACGCCCCTCACAACGTGGGAGGTGATTGGCATGCGTATTGAGGCAGAGTACTACCGCGACGCGCTGGCGCGCGTCGGCGTGCGTGCCGAGGTCGTTAAGGTGGCCCCGTGGAAGACGGCGGCCGACAGCCTTGCCGAGCCCGCGATGACGCCCGCCGCGCGCGACCAGTACGAGTGGCTGCTCGACAGCCTCTACGGCGACATGGTGCAGACAATTGCGGCCGGCCGCGGCCTCGATCCGGAGACCGTGCGCAGCTTGATCGACGGCGCGCCCTGGAGCGCAGACGAGGCGCTGGCAGCCGGCCTTGTGGACGCGATCCTCTATGAGGATGATCTGCCTATGCACCTGGCTGCGCAGGGCACGGGTGCCAGTGGCGCGGGTGCCAGTGGCGCGCCTGCTGCAAAGCCCGCACGCCTCAAACGCTACGGCGCGACCAAGGGGCTGCTCTACCGGCGCGTGCGCACGCGCAGCCGCAAGACCATTGGCCTGATGGACCTCTCCGGCTCCATCGTCCCAGGCGACAGCCGCTCCTTTCCCGTGCCGCTGCCCCTGCTGGGCGGCGCCATGCTCGGCAGCAGCAGCGTGCAGCAGCTCGTGCGTGCAGCCCGTCGCGATGATGAGATGGCCGCCATCGTCGCCTATGTGGATTCCCCGGGCGGCTCGGCGCTGGCCAGCGATATTATGTGGCGCGAGCTTGCGCTGCTGGCGCAGGAGAAGCCGCTTGTCATCTACATGGGGCCTGTGGCGGCGAGCGGCGGCTACTACATTGCTGCACCCGGCCGCTGGATTATGGCGCAGGCGGCCACACTCACCGGCAGCATTGGTGTCATCACCGCCCGCATCATCACCGGCGAGGCGTACGACAAGCTCTCTATCGGGCGCGACGTCGTGCAGCGCGGGGCCAATGCCGATCTCTACGCCAGCGACGCAGCGTGGCGGCCTGAGCAGCGCGCCAAGGTCGAGGCGGGCGTGGAGATGGTCTATACTACCTTCAAGGCGCGCGTGGCGGCGGGGCGCGGTCTGAGCGCCGAGGCGGTGGACGGCGTGGCCGGCGGCCGCGTGTGGACTGGGCTGCAGGCGCTCGATCACGGCCTTGTGGATGGCCTGGGCGATCTGCCCGCGGCGCTGGCAAAGGCGGCGGCGTTGGCCGGCTTTGCGGTTGACGAAATTGCGGGCGACTTGCGCGTCCGCTATGTGGATGCGGGCAAGGGGCGCTTGCTTGCGCAGCCACTGCAGCAGGCGCAGAATGTTGCCGCGCTCGCCACGCTTGTGCCGCAGTGGCAGAAGCTGTTGCGCAGCGACCGCTGGTGGCTGCTGGCGGAGAAGCTGCCGCGCGTCGAATAGAGAAGAGCAAAATTGAGTATTGATGATTGAAAACTGAGATGGCGCCGCATCAATCGTCAATCGTCAGTTTTCAATTTTGGTTAATGTTAGCACTGCAATAATCCAGCACCATCCCACACCCTTGGAGTCACCATGTCCTTCAACGTCAACGCAGTGCGTGCGCTCTTCCCCGCCTTGCAGGAGCACTTCAACGGCAAGCCCGCCATCTTCTTCGACAACCCGGGCGGCACGCAGGTGCCCCAAAGCGTCATCGACGCAATCAGCGACTACCTCGTGCGCCGCAACTCCAACACGCATGGCGTCTTCGAGACGTCAATGCGCACTGATGTCACCATTGACCACGCACGCCAGGCCGCCGCCGACCTGCTGGGGGCCGCCACGGACGAGATCGTCTTCGGCAACAACTCAACGAGCCTCATCTTTGCGCTCATGCATAGTCTCAAGGCTGAATTTGGCCCCACAGACGAAATTATCGTCACGCGGCTCGACCATGATGCCAACGTGGCGCCGTGGATTATGCTGGCCGAGGACACCGGCGCGCGCCTGCTCTATGCCGACATCGACCCTGAAACCTGCACGCTGGACATGGCCCATTTCCATTCGCTGATTTCGCCGCGCACCAAGCTGGTGGCCGTGGGCTATGCCAGCAACGCCACGGGCACCATCAACGACGTGGCCTCGGTCATCTCCTGGGCGCGTGAGGTGAACGCCTATGCCTTTGTGGATGCCGTGCAGTACGCCCCGCACGCGCTGATTGATGTGAAGGCGCTCGACTGCGATTTTCTCATGTGCAGCAGCTACAAGTTCTTTGGGCCCCACGCGGGCATCATGTATGGCAAGCGTGAGCATCTCAAGCGGCTGCGCGCCTACCGCGTGCGGCCAGCGGGCG
Source organism: uncultured Chloroflexia bacterium (assembly GCA_963773745.1). GTDB lineage: Bacteria > Chloroflexota > Anaerolineae > Caldilineales > Caldilineaceae > UBA5069. Next base: position 112,036 of record CAVZCL010000010.1, on the reverse strand, counting down.
AGGAACTGCCGGGCAAGTGGGAGACGGGCACCAAGAACCACGAAGGGCTGGCCGGCGTGGCTGCCGCGATCGACTACATTGCAAGCCTGGGCGTGACGTACGGCGGGGCGTCCCCCTCGGCCTCGCGGCGCGCAAAGATTGCCGCGGCGTGGGAGGCAATCGCCCCCTATGAGCTGGCGTTGATGGAGCGGCTGATTGCCGGGCTGGAGGCGATTGAGGGTGTGCGCATCTACGGCCTCACCGAGCGCGAAGCCATGGGATCACGCGTGGCAACGGTCTCGATTCGCAAGGAGGGCGTCACGCCCGAGCAACTGGCCACGGCGCTGGCCGAGGAGAACATCTATACGTGGAACGGCAACTTCTACGCCCTCTCGATTAGCGAGCGGCTGGGGGTGGAGACGAGCGGCGGCCTGCTGCGCATTGGCCTGGTGCACTACAACACCATGGAGGAAGTGGACAAGTGCCTGCGCGTGATTGCGCGGGTGAAGTGAGGAGCGACTGGGCGAATGCGCCTGGCTGAAAAAAGCAATTGGTAAGTGGTCATTGGTCATTCGTGATATGCGCAGGCCGCACTTACCAATGACCACTTACTGGTGCATCCGGCAAGTACGCGACGCTTTCTAGCGGCTGCTTCAGCTGCCGTAGGTGGAGATCGTCGCGTCCTCGATAACGGCAGCTGAAGCAGCCGCTACGAAAGCGTCGCGTACTTACCGTGAATTACTCTTTCAACATCGCGCAACTCAACCCGATGCGCGTCCGTGTCGTAGAGCGCCCAGGTAGGTGATGCCTTGAGGCCGAGCAGCTCGCCCGGGTTGACGAGCCAGGTGTTGCCAATCTGCTCGATGTGCTTCTCGTGGTTGTGGCCATAGGCGACGAGATCGAGCTGGCCGCTGGCGGCAATGCGACGCGCCGGCTCGGGGTAGTGGATGAGTGCCAGCGTGCGCCCGTCAATCGTTAGTTCGGTGTAGACGCCGTAAAGGTTGACGTGCGCGTGCCGGCTGGCCATGAGCTGGAGCAGGCGGCCGTCGGCGTCGTTGTTGCCCATGACAATGTGGATCGCGCCCGTGAAACCCTGCGCCAGTTCAGTGACGACGAAGGGCGCGCACAGATCGCCCAGATGGAGCAGCAGGTCGGCGTTGGCAGCGCGCACGGCGTCCAAGGTTTTGCGCAGCACGGGCAGGTTGTCGTGCGAGTCAGACATCAGGGCGATTCTTGCCATTTTCGTTCCTCTCTCGGATGGCGATGCACTATCCGCATCACAATGTGCCGGCTTCTCGTTGCAGGGACCGCTGCAGGCTCAAGCCTGCAGCTAGGCAACCCAAGCCGGCTCGTGGTCTTTCAGAAGTTGATCCGGTATCCGCGCGCGCACTGCAACCTCACCCCCGGCCCCTCTCCATGCTGGAGAGGGGTGCACGACGGCGCCGCTTTGCACCCCTCTCCAGCATGGAGAGGGGCCGGGGGTGAGGTTGCGGTGCGCGCGCATGACGCCATACCAAAGCAATATCCGAAAGTCCATAAGCCGGCTGAAATGGTGCGTCTCCCAAGTCCGCGGCATGCGTAGCGGGGGGCTTCCAGCCCTCCGTTTGGCCTCTGCATTGCGTTACATACTGCGTCACGCCAGGAGATGTGACCTACGGTCGTCACGCCAGGAGACGTGACCTACAACGGCCGGAGGGCTGGAAGCCCCCCGCTACAAATGCGGTCGCCGACAATTGACCACTTGCCGCTTGTCCGATTTCTGCTTGGCAATGACCCCTTCACCCACCTCCCCTATGTTATACTCGCAGCGATGAACCATCAAGCCACGCCGAGCGGCCCGTATGCGCCCGCCGAGCGAATGCCCTCCACCTCTGCACGCAACGCGCGCGTCTTGCCCATCCTGCTGACCGCATTGCTGGTCGCGCTGCTGGCCGGCGCGTGCGGTCAGGTCATTACCCTGGCGCCCACGCCGACGCCCGAACCGACGGCCACCCTTGCCGTCGCGGTCGAGGTGGCGACGCTGCCGCCCACCTCCACACCTGCGCCCTACACGCCTGCGCCCACGCCCACACCCACAATCACGCCCACGCCCGTTATCCACACGATTGGCTCGGGTGAGAGCCTGCTGGGCGTGGCGGGGCAGTACGGCGTCTCTGTGGCGGCGCTGCAGGATGCCAACGGCATTCTCGACCCGCGCTTTCTGCAGGTGGGGCAGCAGCTTGTAATCCCCCGCCCCGAGGAGATTGAGGAGACCACCGACGCAAACTCCACCCCCACCCCCACGCCGCTGGCTGTGGAGGTGCGCAATGTCTACTTCAACGAGAGCAATGTGGGCGGGCTGTGGGTGCTGGGCGAGGTGCAGAACCCGGGCGCAGAGGCGCTGGAGCAGGTGCGCGTGGGCGTCTCGCTGCTGGATGGCGCCAACACCGAAATCGCACGAGTGGAGGGGCTGGTTGCGGTCGATCTTGTGGACCCGGGCAAGGATGCCCCCTTTGCGGTGACCTTTGGCGAGAACCCGGGTCCCTTTGAGCGCTACCGCGTCTTTGCCACCCACGCCGTGGCCGCCTATGTGGGCAGCTACTACCGCGACCTTGAGGTGGTGGAGCTGCAAACGCAGGGCGAGCGCTACGCCTCGTATACTGTGACGGGCAAGGTGCGCAACGTTGGCCCGGAGGACGCGGTGGCTGTGCAGGTGGTGCTCACCGCCTACGACCCGTTGGGGCGCGTGATTGCCATGCGCAAGGTGACGCCCGAGTACAACGTCATCCCGCGTGGGGGCGAGAGCGCATTCACGGCTGTGCTAGCGCCTGTGGGCGGCCCGGCAGAGCGCTTCGCCGCCGTAGCGCAAGGCAGGCGCGAGGACGCGCCGCAGCCCTGAACTCAAAAATCCAAACGCCAGGGCGCACGGACGCAGTTGCCTGTTGCAGGAAGGTGCGCTGATTCCCCGTTTTGCGCGCTTAACGTGTACCATCTATGCGATGCAACGGCGCATCACATACTTGATCATCCATCCGTTTCCAGCAACCCATTTCAGGTAGACGCTCCATGATTTTTGCAAACAAATTGAACCGACGCAGCCTTCTGTTGCCCACGCTTCTTGTTTTGGCGCTGATGGCGCTTACCGGCTGCGGCAGTTCGGCCGAAGCCTCTTCGCCCACAAGCGCGGCGCCCGCCGTGCAAGTCGCAGCCCCAGCCCACCGCAGCCCCCACAGCAACCCCTGCACGCGTTGCAGCCGTTGCGGCGCAGCCCGCCGCTGCCGCGCCAAAGGTGCAGCCGGCCGCCGCCGTGAAGACAGGCATGCCCACACGCCTGGTACTCCCCACCATCAAGCTCGATACGGGCGTGACGGAGCTGGGCTGGAGCACATCGCAGAACAAGGAAGGCCAGGTCTTCAGCCAGTGGGACGTGGCGCAGTATGCCGCCGGCTGGCACAAGAACAGCGCCGAGCCCGGCCTGGGCGGCAATGTGGTGCTGAGCGGCCACAACAACATTCTGGGCGCAGTCTTCCGCGAGCTGGACCAGCTCAAGCGCGGCGATACCGCCGTGCTCTACGTGGGCGACAAACCCTTCACCTACTCGATCGACAAGGTGATGATTGTGCCCGAGCGCAATGCTTCGGTTGAGCAGCAGCTGGAAAACGGTCAGTGGATTCAGCCCACCGACGATGAGCGGCTGACGCTGGTGAGCTGCTGGCCGCGCGATGACAACTCGCACCGCATTATCGTGGTGGCGCATCCGGTGGACGAGCAGTAGCAACGGCACCGGAAGAGCAACAGCCGACACAGAGGGCACAGAGAAGGGCAACAGCAGAACCACAGAGAAAAGCAGAGAAGTACAGAGTGTGGAGAGTACATTCAATGTACTCTCCACACTCTGTACTTCTCTGCTTTTCTCTGTGGTTCTGCTGTTGCCCTTCTCTGTGCCCTCTGTGTCGGCTGTTGTTGTTCAGGCCGCGAGTTCGCAATACCTGTCAATCTGCTTGCCGATGACCGCGAGGCTCTCCTCCCAGAAGTGGCGGGTGCGCAGGTCAATGCCGAAGCGTGCGGCCAGGTCGGCGGCGTTGGCCTCGCCGGTGGAGGCGAGCAGCGCGCGGTAGTCGTCGAGGAATGCATCGCCCCGCTGCTGGTAGACGGCATAGAGCCCCGTGCCGAAGAGCAGGCCAAAGGCATAGGGGAAGTTGTAGAAGGAGAGGCCGGGCGAGTAGTAGTGGGGCTTCCAGGTCCACATCCACGGCTGGCGGAAGCGTGCGTCCACGCCGTCGCCGTAGGTGGCATCCTGCGCGCGCGCCATGATGTCGCACAGCTCCTCGGCCGAGAGTTCGGCCTGGGCGCGGCGGGTGAAGACTTCAGTCTCGAAGAGATAGCGCGAGTAGATGTCGACAATCACCTGCGATTCTCCCTGGATGATTGTCTCCAGAATCGCGAGCTCGGCGGCAGGGTCGGTCGCCTTGGCCAGCACCGCCTGCATGACAATCGTCTCGCACATGATGGAGGCGGTTTCGGCCAGCGTCATGGGTGTTTGCGCCTGCAGGCGGCTCTTGCCGGCGCGGTAGATGCAGCTGTTGTGGTAACCGTGGCCCAGCTCATGCGCGAGTGTGGAGACCTGGTCCAGCGAGCCGTCGAAATTGGAGAGAATGCGGCTCTCCTTGACGGCGGGCACGCCCATGCAGAAGGCGCCGCCGCGCTTGCCTGTGCGCTGCTCGGCGTCAATCCACTGGGCATCAAAGGCATGTTGGGCAAAGTCGTGCAGGTCGGCCGAGAAGGTGGCGAAGTTGTCGAGCACGAAGGCGCGTGCCTCGTCCCACGCAAAGTAGGTAGTATCGCCGGGTATGGGCGCCGAGAGGTCCCACCAGGCGAGCTGCTCCTTGCCCAGCCGTGCGGCCTTGGCGCGGTAGTAGCGCCGCCACTGCGGGAAGGAATCCTCCATGGCCCCCAGCATTGCCTGCAGCGTGGGGCGGTCAATGCGGGCCGCGTCAAGTGCGCTGTGCAGCGCGTCCTCGCGCCCGCGTCGCTTGTTGAGGGTGACGACTGCGCCCTTGACGCCATTCATGGATGCGGCCAGCGGCTCCTTGGCGCTCTCCCAGGCGGCGTTTTCGGCTTCGTAGGCCCGGCGGCGCACATCCTCGTCGGGGTGCGAGCGCAGGTTGATGAGCGCGGGCATGGGCAGGTTCTGCACCGCGCCGTCAAGCTCGAAGGGAACGCTCATTTGCGAGGTGAGGGTGCCTTGCAGCTTGCCCCATGCGCCTGCGCCGCTCACAAGCAATTCGGCGGCCAGCGCCTCTTCGCTCTCGCTCATCATGTACTGCGCCTGCTCGGCCATTTCGCGCAGGGCAAAGGCGTGGGCCTGCGTGCGCGGGTCCAGCGGCAGCAGCGCATCCAGTTGCGGCGCAAGGCGGCCCACCCACGCCTGGAAGCGGTTGGAGAGGGTCTTCATGCGCACACCGGCCTGCTCGAATTCGGATTCGCGCCGGCGCGCCACGCTGTCGCGCGAGTCGGTGCTGACGAAGGCATTGATGTAGGCGCGGATTGTACCTGCCAGTTCGTAGAGCGCGTTGGCGCTGTCCACCACATCACCCAGATAGGCGGCCTGTGCGTCGAGCGGCGCCGTCAGCCGGGGCGCCAGCCAGCAACGCGTCCAGGGCATCCATCTGGGCCGAAGCGGAGGCCACAGCGGCTTCATATTCGGGCGATGTCAGGCTGGGAAAGACGTTACTCACGTCCCAGCGAGGTGGGGTGCTCATGGGAGAGGTCCTCTCGGATTGATGCGGAAAATCCGCATAGATGTAATTGGTCATTGGTAAGTGGTCATTGGTAAGGGGTGGCTTCTTCCTTTACCAGTTACCACTTACTGTGTGCATCCGGCAAGTACGCCGACGCTTTTCGTAGCGAGCTGCTTCAGCTGCCGTAGGCGGAGATCGCGTCCGCGCTCCTCGATACCTACGGCAGCTGAAGCAGCCGCTACTGAAAAGCGTCGCGTTACTTGCCGGATGCACCACTTACTAACTGCCTTTTTCACCACCAGCCGCGCCGCTTGGTTTGCGCGGCGCGCTGCATTTGCACGAACTGGGACATCTGCTGCTGCAGCGCCGAAACGGTGCCTTCGAGGGCGCGCATACGCGCTTCAAGGCGCTCCTTGCGCGTCTCTTCACGCCGCTGGTATTCGGCCAGCCCACGCTCGAGTTCGAGCATGCGGTCGCGCAGCTTGCGGTTTTCATCCTTGAGGTTAAAATTATCCTGCACCACCACCGAGACCATCTCGCGCATGGAGGCCTGGCTGTTGAGGACAGTCTGCTGGCTGCCGGCAATGGCCCCCAGCATGTCGCCCAGCGCAGAAGGCACCGCGAGCGCATGGCTCGAGGCGTCGTCGGGGTTGCCTTCATTCAGCCTTGCCAGGTTGGGCAGCGAGGCGGGGGGTGGCTCGGGCTCAATCCGGTGCGGGGTCAGGTTTTGCTGCACTTCGGCGTCGGTATAGCCCTCATCGAGGAGGGTGCGAACGGTGCGCAGCACGGCAACGTCGGCGGCGCCATAGCGCGGCGGATCGCCCGCGACGGGGCTGCCCAGCAGCGCGGCAAAGCGGCGATTCCAGGTGCGCAGCATCTCCGGGCTGATGTCGAGGTATTTGGCAACCTCCATCAGCGAGTAATTGGCTGGCTCTGTTGATGCATCCTGCGCACTTCGGCTTTGCGCCATGGCGGATGCGCCCTCTCCTGGGGCAGTGGTTTCGCGATCAGGGGCCGGGGGCGCCGGGGCGTCTGCGTTTTCGGGAGCGTTCACAACGCCCCCCGCACTCGCGTGCAGGGGGGCGCTCTCCTTGTCGCCGGGCGCGGCCTGCCCATGCTGAAGGCCAGGCTGCGGTGGACCCGCCGGCTTGGCAGCGAGCGTGTATCTTAGTCGTCCACGACGTGCCATGTGGTATCCACCGGCGGTTCGTCACCCATATTACCCATGTCACCATCGCTGCCCTCAGTGCGCAGCAGCGCGGCATCTCCCATGGAGACAAAGAGCTTGACGGCAAGAATCACGATGGCAATGTCATCGAAGGGCAAGCCGGGCATCAGGTCCAGCGGAAAGAACCAGTAGAGGGCTGCGCCCAGGGGCAGGATGAGCTTGAGGGTGAGCGGCACGTTGCGGCTGACAAGCAACGCGCTGGCGCGCCGCATGTCGCGCAGGATATCGGCGGGTCGCCAGCCGCCGCGGGTCAGCATGCTGCTGAAGCTACTGTTTCGCATACGTGGTAAACTCCTTTACAAGAATCGACGTTCAGTATATCCAAACATCAGACGTGTGACAATTGTGAGCGGAAGGGCCGGCTCCATGCGGTAGGTGCGCTTGCTTTCCGGCGCAACTCTCTTGCACAATGAAGAACGCTGGCCGGCTTTACGAACCAGACAAAGTGAACAAACCGATGGCCGCATCCGTTAGGCAGCCACTGCCCCCAGTGCGCCGCCACCTGTTTTCCAAAGAACCATGCCTTCTCGACCCGCATCGTCGCCCTCCTCACCCACACCAGCGCATGCGCCCGGCCTTGCCGGCGCAGTGGCTGCCGAGTCGACCGGCGGAGCATCGCTCCTGACGACCTTGCCGAAGACTATGCCAACCACCGAACAGATGCTCAAAGGAATTGCACCGGCATTGCTCGACGTCATCGCGCAAATGCGCAGCGCCGAGTACGATGCGGGCGCGGGTGGGTCGCTCAACCGCCTGCAGGGCATCGCGCTCCTGGCTGAAGAACTGACGAATCCCACCTCGATTCAGTTCGCCTATCAGGAGTTGGCGGACAGCTACCCGGCGGTGGAAGAGGCGGTGGACCAGCTTCTGCGCGCCGGCGGTGAGGTGCCCGAGGCGGCTTTCACGCAGCAATTCGGCGCGATCCGAGACATGGGCCCCGCCAAGATGGAACGCGAGGCGCCCTGGCTCCACCCTGAGGGGGCCGCTGAGGTGCTCTACTACCACGGGCTGATCGGGCGCACCTTCCATGGTGAAGGGCGCGAGGCGCACACTGTGGTCTACCTGCCTGCCGACGTGGCGCCGTGGCTGCCGCGCGCGCAGACTGCGGCACTTCCCAACGGGCTGCCCGTAACGCCGGCTGCACCGCCGCAGCGCTCGCGCACAATCAACGCCGACGACTGCTTTTTGGAGGATGCCGGCACGCTGCTCGGCTACGTCTACAGCGACACGCTGCGGCTGACGGCTGCCGGCCCCAACCCCGAGGACGTGGACCGCCTCGTCAATCGGCTGCAGCTTCCCTTTGACGAGACGATTCCCGACCACAATGTGCGGCTGGCGCTGCTGCTGCATGTGGCCAACCGCATGGGCTGGCTCAAGCGCGCCGAGGGTGGCCTCATCCAGTTGACGGGCAACCGCGTGCGCGATTTCCTGGCGCAGACGCGCGCCGAACAGCGCCAGGCGCTCTTCGACTGCTGGCGCCTTTCGCCCGAGTGGAACGACCTTTGCCGCACGCCGGAGCTTGACTGCGCCGCCGGCGTGGCGCAGATGAACGATCCACTGCAAACGCGTGCATCCGTGCTGGCGCTGCTGGGCAGGCTGCAGCCCAATGGCTGGTACCGCATTGCCGACGTCGTGGCCGCCATCAAAAAGGTGGAGCCAGACTTTCAGCGCCCCACCGGCCGCTATGATGAGTGGAAAGTACGGCGCGCACAGCCGCCCGCCGGCGCAGTGCTGCCCGAGGGACAGAGCGCCGGCGAGGTGCTCGACGGCGTCGAGCATTGGGACGATGTGGAGGGCGCGCTCCTCGCTTTCCTCATGCGCGGCCCGCTCCACTGGCTGGGCGCGCTGGATCTGGCCGAACCCTCGGCCGGCGATGAGTGGCTGATGTCGCTGACAAGCTGGGGCGCGCGCTGGCTGGGCATGGATGTCGTCCAGCCTCACGAAAACCCGCAGCGGACGCTGCAGGTGAATGACGAATTTGTGATTGTCCTGCCGCCGGGCGCGCCCCTTGAGGATCGCTTCCGGGTTGAACGCTTTGCCCAATGGCAGTCCAGTTACCCTCGCTATCAGTACCAGATTACCAAACGCAGCCTGGCGCGCGCGGCCGATGCGCACATTACGTCGCAACAGGTGCTGGAGTTTCTTTCCACGCGCACGCGCCAACTGCCCGACAAGGTTACGCAGGCTCTCCAGCGCCTGGGCCGGTAACGATAGAACTGCGACGCAGAGGCGCAAAGGCGCAGAGGAAGCGCAAAGAAGAGCAACAGCAAGAAAAGCCAAAGTAGTCCGCAACAAGAAGCGAAACGGCAGTACACAGATTTCACAGATGCGACAGATAACAACAAATTGACCAGACAGATCATCTGTTGTTATCTGTCGCATCTGTGAAATCTGTGTACTGCCGTTTCGCGTCTTGTTGCGGACTACTTTGGCTTTTCTTGCTGTTGCTCTTCTTTGCGCTTCCTCTGCGCCTTTGCGCCTCTGCGTCGTCGCTAAATGTCAAGGCCGATTCTGGTTTCGGCGATGAGATGATCGACGACCGCCTTGAGGTCGCCATCGGTCGCATCGAAGACGCGCAGCTGGCGATCGGCGCTGGTGCCGTGTGAGAGCATCGTCTCAATTGGCTGGATGGCGGCGCGTGTGCCCAGCTCGTCCACTTCCTCGCCCACCATGTCCAGCAGCTCGCGAATGAGCTGGCGCGTGGGCAGCTCCATTGTCTTGCCAAAGTCAATCATCTTGCCGTCGAGGCCATAGCGGGCGGCGCGCCAGCGGTTCTCCTCGAGCAACTCCTTGCGATAGGTGCGGAAGGTGATATTGCGATGGCGCAGCTTCCAGAGCCAGAGCACAATCGCCTGGAAGAGCGCCGCAATCGCAATCGCCTCATCCACGCGCGTGCAGATGTCGCAGATGCGGAACTCGAGGGTGGGATAGGCGTGATGCGGGCGGCAATCCCACCAGATCTTGCTGCCATCGGGAATGCAGCCCGTACGCATGAGGGTGCCGATCATGTTGTCCCAATCGCCCACGCTGCGCACTTGTTCGGGAATGCCCGAGCGCGGGAAGTCCTCGAAGACCAGCGCGCGGTAGCTCTTGAGCCCCGTCTTGCGGCCGCTCCAGAAGGGGCTGCTGCTGCTGAGCGCAAGGATGTGGGGCAGCATGTAGCGCACCACATTCATGCAGTCGAGCGCAAAGGCACGGTCCTCAATCCCTACATGCACGTGCATGCCAAAGATGAGCAGCCGCTGCGCGAGCATCTGCATCTCTTCGAGCACGCCCTGGTAGCGGGGCAGGGGCGTCACCGGCTGGTCCACATAGCGGCTAAAGGGATGGGTGGCGGCGGCGGCAATCTCGAGCCCCTTGTTGTGCGCCAGCCCTGCCAGCCAACTGCGCTGCTTGACGAGCTCCTCGTGCAGCTGCGCCACATTCTCGCAGACGGGCGTGCCCAGCTCCACCATGGACTGGTGCAGTTCGGGCTTGAGGTCGCGCTCCACCATGACGACCTTGCCGTCGCTGATGAACTGCGTGATGAACGAGCGCATCTCGCGCGTCTCGGGGTCAATAATCTGATATTCTTCTTCAATGCCCAGCGAGAGCGAGGGGCGTGCGATCATGGGTGCGCCTCAAGAGTAGAGTCAGGAAAAGTCGTAATTGGCAATTGGCAATTGGTAAGTGCTGCGTCTGGCGCGTGCGCATTTCGTAGCGGGGGGCTTCCAGCCCTCCGTTTTGTGCCTCCGCATTGCGTTGCGTACTGTGTCACGCCGGAGACGTGACCTACGGTCGTCACGCCGGGAAACGTGACCTACAACAGCCGGAGGGCTGAAAGCCCCCCGCTACGACTGCACACGCGCTTCGGAGACGCAGCACTTACCACTTACCAATGATTTTGTTGTTATTGCAGCGCCTCCGTCTGCGCCACAAGGTTGTCCACAACGGCGACGAGGGCCTCGTCGCCCTCCCCGCCCTGCTGCCAGATGCGCAACTGCTGCTCGGCGCTGGTGCCCCGCTGGAGCATGGTGAGCACGTGCTGCAAATAGTCGGTGCTGGCCAGGCGCGCGCCTACCGGCTCCACCCGCTCCACCAATTGGCGAATGAGCTCTGCTGCGGGGAGCGATTCCTCAATGCCGAAATCGATGAGCCGCCCCTCGAGGCCGTAGCGCACGGCGCGCCACTTGTTCTCTGCAATCAGAATGCGCTCGTAGATGCGGAAGGACATATTGCGCTGGCGCAGGTCCACCATCCACGCCATGGTGGCCTGAATGAGCGCCGTGATCGCCAGTGTGTCGCGCATGGAGGGGACCATGTCGCAGATGCGCACCACCAACGTGGGAAAGCGGTGATGGGGCATGATGTCGTAGCGAATTTGCCCCGCGTTGGGGATGCTGTTGGTGCGCACCAGCGTATCCACAAAGGTGCGGTACTCCTGGTAGGAGGAGAACGCGCCCGGTATGCCCGTGCGCGGCAGCGCATCCATGAGCACAGCGCGGTAGCTCTTGAGGCCGGTATTGCGCCCGTGCCAAAAGGGGCTGCTGGTGCTGAGGCAGAAGATGTGGGGCAGCAGATAACGCATGGTGTTCATTACATCCACGGCCAGCTCGCGGTCTTCCACGCCAATGTGAATGCGCACGCCAAAGGCAAGCATGCGGCGCGCGACCATTTGCGCGTCCTCCAGCATGGCGCGGTAGCCGGGCAGCACGTCGCCGCGCGACTCCCAGCGGCTGAAGGGGTGCGTGCCTGCGGCCGCCAGGCGACAATCCTGCCCCTGGGCAAACTCAAGCATCTGTGTGCGCATGCGCAGCAGGTGGTCGTGCGCCTCGTGAATGTCAGCGGCCACAGGTGTGCCCGCCTCAATCACGGCCTCGCGCATTTGCCGGGCGAACTCGGTGTCGGGCGTGCGCTCGCGCACCAACATCTGCTCGCGCGCCATGGATTGCGTCACATAGCCCAGCAGTTCGCGGCTCTCGGGGTCAATGAGCTGGTACTCTTCTTCGATGCCGATATTGAAGGAGGGGTAGTACATGCAGGGTCCTCAGCAAGGTGAGAGGATAGAAAACCACAAGTGGTCATTGGTGCATTGGTAATTGGCGTCTCTTGGGTGCGGGCGCGCACGTTCAAATTACCAATTCACCACTTGCCAATTATCGAGCGATCCAGAAGCTTCTACTTGTCGCCAATGACAAAGAGCGGCGCGACACTGCCGCCGCCCGCTGTGACGTTGAGCAGGGTAACGGTGCTCAGCCGCACAAGACAGCCACCCATGGCGTCGCCGTTGAAGAGGAACGGGTCGCAGTCGACCAGCCGCCGCCCCATCTCCACACGCCCCTGCTCGTCCAGGCGGGGGAACTCCTCGTAGGCGATCTCGGCGCGCTCCTGGATGATGCTGGGGTCGCCGATCGCGGCTTCCAGCGCACTGTCCCACGTGCTCTGGTCCGTCTCCCAGCCAATCAGCACGCCCTTGCCGCCGTACTCGTCATTGGGCTTGAGCACGAGCGATTCGCGCCGCTGCGAGGCCCACGGCAGCAGGTCAATGCGTTCGCCGCGGCTGTCCAGCGTGTGGCGTTCGGCCACGGTGCGCGTCCAGGGGATGTGGGCGCGCACAGCGGCGCGCTCCTCGGCGGTGAAGAGCTGCGCGTTGCGTTCATCGGAGACAAAGGCGAACGACGCCTTCTTGTGCAGCAGCTTGCAGGTGAAAGGGTTGGCAATGCAGACGGCGCCGGCACGCAGCGCATCGATCATGGGGTGGTCCAGCCCATAGCGCTTGAGCAGCTCGGTGGTGAGGACGCGCTTGTAGACGAAGTCCACGAATTCGCCCTTCGCATAGAGCTTGCCGCGCACAAAATCGAGCTCGTCGGGCGTGCAGATGACGACCTTCATGCCCTTTGTGCGGAAGTAGTTGGCGAGGATGGTGAATTCGGGCGTCGTGGGCACATCGGCCCAGTCCACAATCGCCATGCTGGGCTTGTCGCTGCTGTTGCCCTTCCACTGCGCATAGATGCGCAGGAGGGCGTCGGCGGCGTAGGGACGCGCCATTACAGGCCGCACGTTGTAGCGCTCCCCGAAGCGTTGCATGAGGGGCGTCTCGAGGAAGAGCTCGGCCAGCACGTCGCTGTAGCCCATGCTGGCGGGGCTTTCACCATTAAACTCGATGAAGTTGAGGGTGCGGCTGCCGTCCTCGTGGCGCAGGAAGAAGCTGTCGAGGCGCGCCGTGGGGATATTTGTGTTGTAGCCCGTGGGGATGCGCACCAGCTCTTCTTCATCGGGCGTGAGCGCCATCTGTGCACGCAGGGCGGCGTCGACCATCATCGCGTCGGATGCCTTGTTGAAGATGCCGAGCATGAGGGTGGTGCGCGCGCCGAGATATGCGTAGTCGGCTTCGGTTTGCAGCATGGGGCGCAGCACGGTGCACAGGGGGCGGCCGCCGAAGTTCAGCAGACGGTCGCGCATGCCCGGCTCGAGCACGCCCCACGAATCCTGCGCCAGCGCGCCGGTGTGGACGAGATCGTGGTAGTAGTCGATCGCGGCGTGAACAGTGGGATTGCTAGAAATCATGTTGTCAGCAGTCAGGTGCGCCGCGTGGGGTTGAGCCAGGGGCGGAGGCAGCAGGTTGTGCAGCGTATTATGGGAGAGGATGGGTGAACGTGCAAGTGGGGGTTAAGCGGGGGAGTTGGGTGTGGGGTGTGGGTGTGGGTGTGGGGTGTTGGGGTGTTGGGTGTGGGGTGGGTGGAATCGTTGGAACGTGCCGCCGCCGGCAACCACATCATCTACAAGCAGCACGCGCTGTGGCGAAGCACCCGCCAGATGCGCAAGCACTGCGGCGCGTACTCGCGCAAGATAACGGGGGTGCGCAAGGGCGTAGCGCGCAACCTGCCCTTGCCAAATCGATCGCCATGAATAGTGAGTTTTCAGTGGGTGGCATTGGGGCGTAAGTGGTGCGTGGGCTTGCAAGAACGTGAGCGTTGCGTAGCTGCAAGACATTGCGTCTAGGTGGTTGCTGTCTCGGGGTGGCCGAGCAGGTAGCCGTTCTGGATGGCGTACGTATCGCCCTCACGCCGCAGCCACTCGTCTTGATCGACGTTCTCGTCGAGTATTTCATGCACGTGCGCTGCATCCCAGCCTGTGGCCACGACGGCATCAATGACCGTGATGCAGCCCTTGGTGGCCAGCTCCTGCCAGAGGCACATGACGGGACCGCGACGGAAGACGCCTCCAGTGCCCTGGCGGTCTGCCTCGCTGCGCACAAAGCCCTGCGCTTCCAGCCGGTCGTCAATCGCAATGTCAATCTGCTGCAGATAGAACTGGCGAATTGCCTGTATGTCGGCGACGGTTAGATTGGGTTCCTCCCCCAAACGGGCTGCAATGTCGAATGGCTCCAGCGACGTGGAGGCCATGGGTGCGCGTACGTAGAACTTTGAGCAGTGCCACAAACCGGTCGTTGTAGGCGTCTCCTTGTTGTGCGCCACCTTGCGATCCAGGAAGGCACGGATACGCTCGCCGGCCGGCCCCGCGTCCGCCCTGGCTGCAAGCCAGTGCTCCATCAGTTCAAAGCGCCACATGACATGGAAGCCATGGAGAAGCTCCACTCCGGATTCAGGGAAAGCCGCGTGTACAAGGCCCATGGCCACCGCCGCCGTCTGGCCTCCAAACACAACATCATCCACGACGAGGATGCGCGCCGGCTCGCGCCCCTGCCGGCTCAGCACGGCCTCACGCACGCCGGAGAGCCATCCAGGCTGGTCGAGCGCCCAGTGCGCAATTTGCCCACGCCACTCATCCATTGGTTCGCCGACGGCCAACTGGTGATCCTCCCACTCCATGGGGATCAGTGGCGGATTATCCACGTGAAAATGCATGCGCATGACGGGCGGCAGCGCTGCCGTGGCAGTCGCGTTCCACAGCCGTTCGGCGGCGCGCCACGCCATCTCGCCGCTGCTGAGGCAGACGATGACGAGCTCGGGCTGGAAAGCCTCAATGCGGTTGACGACAAGGTTGGCCGTGTGCCAAAAGGCAGCGTGGTTGGCTTCGAGTGAACGGTAATCGCTCATGTCGGGCACCCAGGGATGGATAAAACACTTCAACGCAAAGTCGCAAAGGGTGCAAAGAAACGTAAAGAACGACAAAACCACGTTATCGGTATGCTCAAACAGCAGATGTTACCGCTCTCCTTTGCGCATCTTTGATTCCTTTGCGACTCTGCGTTGCGCTGTTGCTTTCAGCTTCGCAAGTTCTTAGGCCAGCTTCTTCAGCACCCCCAGCAGCAGCGCCGTGAGGCGGGGCACAATCAGCGCACCCGCTGCCACCACATCCTCGTGGCTGGGCTCGGCGTCGGAATCGACCTCATCCACGCCCATGTTGGTGATTGTGCTCACGGCCAGCACCTCCATGCCCGCATGGTGCGCCACCAGCGCTTCGGGCACGGTGCTCATGCCTATCGCATCGCCCCCCAGCATGCGCCACATGCGCACCTCAGCGGGCGACTCGAAGTTGGGGCCGGAGAGCACCACATAGGTGCCGCTGTGCAGGTCAATCTTCTGCTCGGCGGCCACACGCAGCGCGATGTCGCGCAGCCGCCGTGTGTAAATGCGGTTGGCTGCAGGGAAGCGCGGCCCCATTGCATCCAGATTCGGCCCGCTCAGCGGGTTGACCCCCGCCATGCCCAGGAAGTTGATGTGGTCGGAGAGCACCATCAGATCGCCCGCGGCAAATGTGGGGTTGAGGCCGCCGGCAGCGTTGGTGAGAATGAGCGTATTGATCCCCAGCCGCTGCATCACCCGCACGGGCAGGGTGATCTGCTGCATGGAGTAGCCCTCGTAAAAATGGAGCCGCCCCTGCATGACGCAGACGGAGACACCTGCCAGATCGCCAATCACCAGCCGCCCGGCGTGGCCCGCCACTGTGCTCGTGCCAAAGTGGGGGATGTCGCCGTAGGGGATGAAATCGGGCTGCTGCACCTGCTCGGCCAGCACGTTGAGGCCGCTGCCCAGCACCAGGCCCACCGTGGGCTTGTGCTGCGTGCGGGCGCGAATCGCCGCCGCGGCGGCATCGTAGTCATCCAGTGTGTAGGTGTGTGGCATTTGGGGTTTCGGGTTAACGGATTGAAGGGTTGACAGTTGGAGAGTTGACGGGTTGAGAGTTGACGGGTTGAAAGTGATCTGTAGTGAATCGGTAATTGCGTCGACACCGCAATAGCCACTTCGCGAATGGGCACTTCACGAATGACCACCTACCAATCCACCAATGACGCTCTAAACTTGCTTTCCATCCACCCACAGCCCGCTGCCTTCTGCGTCCGCCAACTCTTCGGCGGCCTTGCGGTAGGTGAGGGTTGTTTGCGCGCTGGCGTGGCCGAGCTGCCCCTGTAACTGGTGAATGTCGACGCCGGCGTTGAGCTGATGCGCGGCAAAGCTCTGGCGCAGTGTGTGGGGCGTAACGCTCTCCGTGATGCCCACCTGCTTCACATAGCGCTTGATGATCAGCCACAGCCCCTGGCGCGTAAGGCGCTGGCCGCGGTGGTTGAGGAAGAGCGCCTCCTCATCGGGGCGCACCAGCAGGGCCGGCCGTCCCGCGGCCAGGTACGCAGTGAGCGCGGCGAGGGACGAGTCGGTGAGGGTCATGGTGCGCGTCTTCGCGCGCATCGCCAACCTGAATCTGGCCGGTTGCGAGGTCAACGTTGGCAAGGTTGAGGCCAACGACCTCGGTCACGCGCATGCCTGAGGCGTAGAGGGTCTCGATAAGGGCGCTGTCGCGCAGCGCCTGCGCCGAATGGACGCGCGCCGGCTCGGCCAGCAGCCGCTCAATCTCCTGCGGGCGAATGGGGCGGGGCGTGAGTTTCTTGACGCGCGGCGCCTCGAGCGTTTGGGCGGGATTGACCGTGTAGCCTTCGCACGTCTGCATCCAATGGAAGAAGCTCTTGATGCAGGCCACCTTGCGCGCCACCGTCGCCGAGGCGTAGTCTCGCTGCTTCAGGTCTATCAGGTAGCTCTGCACAATGTTCTCGTCTACCTGCCGCCAGCAATGAATGGTGGGATGGTCGACGTCATCACACCTTTCCTTGACGTATTTGGTAAACTGACTGAGGTCATTGCGGTAGGCCGCTGTTGTGTTCGCAGAACGCGCTTGCTCATCTTCAAGATAGAGGAGGAAGCGCTGCACATAGGTGAACATAGGGCTCTCCCATTGGCCGGCCGTAATCCGGCGCCCCGTTTGGGGGCATTGGAGCGGATGCTGGGGGACGCTCCCGGCCATTTCAGTCTAGCACAGCTTTGCATAATGCGAAATCCTCTAGCGAAATCACAAGGGCGGCGGGCACGCAAAGCGCGCAGTGCGGCCGCAGCCAACGGGGAGTCCGTTGCACCGCCTGATCTCCGCGCCTTCACACTCGCGTTCTTCAATCTCTTTGGGGCCGAGGTGACACCGCTCGACAAGCGCAAGCAGCCGGCGCTGCGCGTGCTGCTGCCCGAAGCGCTGGCCGAGCACTTTGGCGCATCCGAGTTGCTGCTTGCCTTCCAGTCGGTAGAGGTGGGCAGCGGCCAGCAGTTGGTGGCGCACGGCTCGCGCACCTTCGACAGGATGCTGGCATGGGTGGAAAAGCGCGCGGCGCTGACCGTGCGCCAGCTCCCCGTGCTTCACACCGGCAGCGAGGCGCTCATGCGCGCCGTGCGGCCGCGCAATGCCGCCATTACCAACCTGCGCCTGCGCGAGCAGCCGGAGCCGCGCTACGCCTTCCACTGGCGCCTTACCTATCGCGCCGATGACAAGCGCGAGGAACTCTACACCGTTGTGCTTGATGAGGAGGGCGCGCAGATGGTCTTCGCGCCGCCCGTCACCTTCGAGCAACTGCTGGCCGAATCCGAGCCGATGCCGGAGGTTGCCGAAGCACCCGTGCACAAGAGCAGCATCGAAGATGGCGCAAACGAGGCGGCAGATGACGCAGAGGATGCCACCGGTCCGTCGCTACGCAGCGGCCCGCGCCTGCCGCCCATGACGCAGCTTGTGCGCATGGCCGAGGAGGCGCGCCGCTTTGCCGTCTACCACGCCGACCTGCGCTGCGCAGCGCACGAAGCGGAGATTCTGCCCCGCCTCTACAAGGCGCTCAACCGGCTGACGACTTACTACGGCCAGCAAATTGAGGAGATGCGCGACGACAGCGATCCAAACGGCGAGAAGCGGCTTGCACTCGAGGCGGACCTCGACCGCAAGCGCGCCGAGGAGATTGAGAATCATCGCCTGCATGTGCATGTGCAGCTCTGCGGCTATGCCATTCTCTACTTGCCCACAGCTGTGGCCGAGATGTCGCTGACCGACGGTGTCGTGTCGGCCCCATTACGCGCCCGCCTCGACCGCTATACAGGGACGATTACGCCGCCCACGTGCCATGCCTGCGGTTGCGAGAGCGCCGACGTCGTCCTCTGCCGCAACGGCCACGTCGCGTGCGATGCGTGCCTGCGCCAGTGCGCCGGCTGCGGTGATGTGCTCTGCGCCGCGTGCGGCGTGGAGGCGTGCCCCGTCTGCGGGCGCGCCAACTGCAGCGAGTGCGGCAGCGCCTGTTGGGCCTGCGGTGGGCGCGCCTGCGCCGACCATCAGAGCCGCTGCCCCGTCTGCGGTGACATCGTCTGCCACAGTTGTCAGGCCGAATGCGCCGAGTGTGGCACGCGTCAGTGCCGCAGCCACCTGCGCGCCGACGCCGTGCTCAACGCCGACGGCAGTATGCGCCTCATCTGCGCCACCTGCGCCGTGCGCTGCCCGGGCTGCAGCCAGTACAGCGCACGCACAGGCACCTGCGCCATCAGCGGGCAGCGCTTCTGCGCCAATTGTTTGGTTACCTGTCGCGGTTGCGGCAAGGTCGCAGGGCCCGGCTTCTATGTGGAGGACCTGGACGGCGCGGCCGTCTGCAAGGATTGCGTGGTCACCTGCCCAAGCTGCAGCGCGGTGACGAGTGACACAAGCCCGTGCGCCACCTGCGGCGCGCCCACATGCGCAGTCTGTGGGCGGCGCTGCGACGTCTGTGGCAAGCTCTACTGCCAGCAGCACAGCGAAGTGGTGGCGGGCTGCGGCCACGTGCTCTGCCACCACCACGTGGGCGTCTGCCACATCGGGCTGGAGCCGGTCTGCACCCTCTGCGCCGAGCCCTGCGCAATCTGCGAATCCACCTGCTGCGTCCATCATCAGGTGGCGTGCCGCTGGTGTGGACGCACCTACTGCAGCAACTGCGTCAGCCCGAGCAGCGGCCTTTGCCTCACCTGCGGCTCGCTCATGCGCCATGGCGAGCCTGTGAAGATCCAGGAGGAGCCGTGCATGGCGTCGGCCGACATGGCGCAAATTGCCAAGCGTTATGATTGGCGCAAAGCCGTAAACCGCGACATGGCAGTCTATGTGGGAACCAGTGCAGCAGGCGTGGTGCTGGTGGTGGCGCGCACCTACAGGGCGGGGCGGCTGGTGGTCGTCACGCGCAAGCTTTCGCCCATGGAAGTGGCCGCTGGCTACATGTCGCGATGAGCGCGCCCTTACAGGAAGTGCTGGCGGCGGCGCAGCAGCACCTCGACGACTGCCGCCTCTGCCCGCACGATTGCGGCACGGCGCGTGCGCAGGCGCGCGGCGTCTGCCGTGTGGGGCGGGAGAGCTACATCGCCAGCGAAATGCTGCATATGGGTGAGGAAGCGCTGCTGCGCCCGGCGCACGCCATCTTCTTTAGCGGCTGCACGGCCACATGCAGCTTTTGCACGGCGGCGCGCTTTGCCTTTCGCCCCACCTACGGAATCACCGTCGCGCCGCAACAACTGGCCACACGCATCCTCCAGCGCCAGGCCGAGGGCGCACGTTCGCTGGCCTTCATCGGCGGCGACCCCGTGCCCCATTTGCCCTTCATCCTCGCCGTGCGCGCTGCGCTGGGCGACAATCTACGCATTCCCCTCGTGCTCAACAGCAACTTCTATGTGACGCCCGCCGCGCTTGCGCTCATGGAGGGGGTTGTGGACATCTATCTGCCCGACCTCAAGTTCGGCCCAGCGGGCCCCACAGGCCAATTCGCGCCCGCCGAAGCGGGGGGCGATTGCGGCGCAACAATCGGTGGCATGCCCAACTACTGGCCTGTGCTGACCGACGTGCTGCGCGCGCTGCACAACGCGGGCAAGCGGCTGATCGTGCGCCACCTGCTCATGCCCGGCCACATGGCCTGCTGCACCGAGCCTGTGCTGCGCTTTCTGGCAACGCTGCCCAATGCCGAGGTGAGCCTGCTTACGCAGTATGTGGCCCCGGCGCATGCACGCGGCGTGCTGGCCAACCCGCTGCCCGCTGCCGATGTAGCGCATGCGCAGGAGTTGGCGGCGACGCTGGGTCTGCGGCTGGTGGAGTGACAGGAAAATTGAGGATTGAGGATTGAAGATTGATGCGACGTAGAAAGATGAACGGTTCGTAGCGGCAGCTTCAGCTGCCGATGGTGGAGATCGCGCCGCGTTCTCGAAAACGGCAGCTGAAGCAGCCGCTACGAACTGTTCACTAAATTGCGACGCATCAATACGCTGGTTGTTGTGCACAAAAAAACGGAGGGCTGGAAGCCCCCCGCTACGCCTTGCCATTTTCCACTTACCAGTTGCCAATTATTCCAAGTCAATTCGCTCCACGCCGGGCAACTCGAGAATCCAGTCGGGGCCATAGGCGGTGGAGGGCGTCTGGTAGCCTGCGGGCGCATGGCCGGCCAGCACCTGCTCGGCTACCCAGAGGGCGGTGAGCACGGTAAGGTTGTAAGGCTCGGGCGTGGTGAGGCGGCTTTCGACGGCGCGGCCGTCAGCTGTTTCGGCGCGGCCCCAAATGATTGCCTGCCCGGCCGCGCGCTGTGCCTCGGTGGGGCCGGCGGCGCGCGCGTGGACGCGGTACTTGAGGAAATCGCGCACGAAATTGACGCGCAAGATGGGCCCGAGATAGCGCCCTGCCTTCATGCTGCGCACCATGTTGGGGCGCGCCGCCATGTACACCTCGATGTTGGGAATGCCGGTGCTCACCCAGGCGGTGCTCACATCGCCCCAGGGGATGAGAACCGTATCGCGCAGCCCCTTGCCAAAGTCTACCTGGCGCGTGCGCGCGGCGGGCGGCACCGTCTTCAGCTTGCCCTCTTCGCGCACCATGCCCATGACGCCCGTGGCCATGGACTCCACAGCCGTGGCCGCCGTGCCACGCGAGACGCCCGCCATGCCGCGGAAGGCAAGGATGAGACGCTGCGCTTCGGGCAGGCGGCGCTTGAGGTGCGCCGCCATCAGATCTGTGGGGACGACGTCGAAGCCCGCACCCGGCAGCACCATGATGCCTGCCGCTGCGAATGCGTCACTCTGCCTGGCAAGCGCCTCAAAGACCCCAATCTCGCCGGTTATGTCGACGTAGTGGACGCCCTTGCGCATGCACGCCTCGACCATGGGCTGGGCCGTGTACATAAAGGGGCCGGCGCAGTGCACTACGACTGCCACCCCTTCGAGGCCGGCGTCGAGCGCGGCAGGGTCGTCCAGCGCGAAGACGCGGTGGGGCAGGTGCAGGTCATTGGCCGTAACGATGACGTCCGTGGCGCTGCGCCCGGCCAGGATGGGCTGCAGGCCGCGTGCAACAGCCTCCTGCGCCATCAACGCGCCGGTGTAGCCATTTGCGCCATAAATCAGGAACGTGCTCATGGGGGTATCCAGACTTCGGTCCGCAGAAACGGCGGAAACAGCGGAAAAAGCAGGAAAGAAATTCGATTTCTTGTCGTTTCCTGCTGTTTCTGCCGTTTCTGCGGACACGAATTTACACAGGCATGGCCAGGATAATCGGCGACAGCCGGGGCGGAGATCAGTTTGTCGCAGAGGTCGGCGGGCAGCCCCACGAGGGGCGGGCGCACCGTGCGCCAGGCCGGATCATCCCAGCGGCGCGCCACCAGTTCCTTGAGGGCGGGAATCACAGGGAAGGGCGCAAGCGCCTTGCGCATGGCATTGAGGTCGGCCTGAATTTGATCGGCCTCGGGCGATTGCCAATTGTCGTAGAGGTGGCGGATGGCCCCCGGGATGATATTGGCCATGGCCGTAATGGTGCCCACGCCGCCGCCGCGCATGTTCTGCAGCAGCAGCCCTTCGGAACCGGCCAGGATACCAAAGCCGAAGAAGGTGTCGAGCAATGTCGCGAGATTCTGCGGGTCGCCGGAACTGTCCTTGATGCCCACAACTGTCTGTGGGAAGATGCCAATCAGCCGCTCAATGAGCGCCGGACTGAAGCCCACCTGCGCAATCGGCGGGATGTGGTAGAGGTAGACGCGCAGGCGGTCGTCGGCCACGCGCTCAATCGTCTCGGCCACGGTGCGGAAGATGCCTTCGTCGCTGACGCCCTTGTAGTAGAAGGGAGGCAGCATAAGCACGCCGCCGCAGCCCAATTCGGTGGCATGGCGTGCCAGTTTGACGGTGTCGGTGAAGGCGCAGCAGCCCACGCCCACAATCATTTGGGCGGCGGGCAGGCCACCGGCGACCATGGCCTCGAGGGTTTCCATGCGCTCGTCGGCGGAGAAGGAGTTGGCTTCGCTGGTGGTGCCAAAGGGCGCGAGGCCGTGGCAGCCGTTCTCGAGCAGCCAGTGGCCATGCGCAATCAGGCGCGCGGCATCGGGCGCGTATTCTTCGGTCACCGGCGTGAGGATGGGCGCATAGACGCCGCGCATGGGTTCAGGTCGAATCATTTTGTATTCTCCGTGGTCTGCGTGGGGTAAGGCTTTGCAGAAATGGTTGGCTTTGCGCCCATTTTAGCACAGAGCAGCCAAACGTATGACGCATAGCGCCTTTGTAGGTCACGTCTCCTGGCGTGACGCCGTTGCAGGTCACGTCTCCCGGCGTGACGCCGTTGCAGTGCTCAATACGCACAAGGACCGCGATGAGGTTGGTCCACGCACAAGCAACAACGTCACGCCGGGAGACGTGACCTACAAGATGAGCGCCTCTACGCCATCACCCCAAAAGAAGGTACAATGGGCGCAATACCATCCTCAGCGAAAGGCGCACCTCATGAAGGTACTAGTGACAGGCGGGGCCGGTTATATCGGCTCAATCGCGGTTGAGCAACTGATTGAAGCCGGCGAGCAGGTTGTCGTGTTCGACAACCTCTATCAGGGGCACAAAGCTGCTGTGCACCCCGATGCGGCGTTTGTGGAGGGTGACCTGCACGACCGCGCGGCAATTGACAGCGCGATGCAGGCGCACAAGCCCGATGCCATCATGCACTTTGCCTCCTACACGCTTGTGGGCGAATCCATGGAGCAGCCGCTCAAGTATGTGGGCGATAACGTTGTCTGCGGCATCAACCTCTTCAGCAGCGCCATCGAGCATGGCGTGCAGCGGGTGATTGTCTCCTCCACGGCCAATCTCTTTGACGACCCCGAGCGCATGCCCATTGACGAGAACGAGCGCATTGTGCCCGGCAGCCCCTATGGCGAATCCAAATACATGCTTGAGCGTATCCTCCACTGGCTGGACCGCACGGGCAAGCTGCGCTATGCGGCGCTGCGCTACTTTAACGCTGCCGGCGCGAGCGCGACGCGCGGCGAAGACCACACGCCCGAAATGCACCTGATTCCGCTCGTGCTGCAGGTGGCAATGGGACAGCGCCAGTCAATCAAGATCTTTGGCGACGACTATCCCACGCGTGACGGCACCTGCGTGCGCGACTATGTGCACGTGGTTGACCTTGCACAGGCGCACATTCTGGCGCTGCGTGCGTTGGATGGGGGCAGCCGCACCTACAACCTGGGCAATGGCGAGGGCTTCACCGTGCGCGAGGTGATTGAGATGGCGCGCGAGATCACCGGCCACCCCATCCCCGCCGAGGTTGTTGCGCGCCGCCCGGGCGACCCGGCGATTCTGATTGCCAGCAGCGACAAGATCAAGCGCGAACTGGGCTGGAATCCCCGCTACGCCGACCTGCGCTCGATTCTCGAGAGCGCCTGGGTGTGGCATTCGACGCATCCGCAGGGGTACGAGAAGTAGTTGGCAATGGTAATGGTAACGTAATGGTAAGGGGTAAGGGGTAATTCGTGGACAGCGGAGTAGCCGCCCCTTGCCAATTGCCAGTTACCAATGACCCCCTGTCCTGATGCGAAAGGCCGACAACATGACGCAGGCACTCCTGGTTGTAGACGCGCAAGTAAGCATGTTTGAAGGCGATTGGCCTGTTTACGCCGCCGAAGAAACGCTGACGTGCCTCGAAGCACTGGTTGCGTACGCACGCGCAGTTGGCATGCCTGTCATCTTTGTGCAGCACAACAGCGGCGCCGACGACATCTTCTTCCCGGGCACTCCGGGCTGGGAGATAGCGCCCCGCCTTGCCCCGCAGACCGGCGAGGCGGTTGTGCAGAAAACGACCGGCAACGCATTCTTCGAAACCGACCTGGCGCAACAACTGGCGGCGCACGACGTCGACGCGCTGCTGATTTGCGGCATGCAGTCGGATGAATGCATCAACGCCACGGTGCGTGGGGCCGTTGCGCTTGGCTATCCTGTAACGCTCATCTCCGACGCACACAGCACCATCGACGGCGACCTGCCGGCGGCGGAGCAGATTGCTGCAATCAACGATTCACTCGGCGCTATCGCCACACTCGTCACTGCCGAGTCCATCCTGAACTCCTAGAAAGCCCCTCCCCCATGTCCGATTCAGAAAAGGCGAAGCACGAAGATCAGTCGAAGCCGGCAGTCGCAGAAGGTGCAGAAGGCGTGGACTCGCCCAAGGCCGACCCGAAAGACGAGATTGTCAACACCGAGCACAAGATCACCGTCAACGGCAAGGAGCTTACCTACACAGCGACCGCCGGGCGCGTGGTCATGCGCACGGAGGGGGGCAAGCCGCGCGCGCACATCTTCTTCGTCGCCTACACACGCACACACGCCGATGGCAGCACCTTTGACGCCGCCGAGCGACCGATTACCTTTTCCTTTAACGGCGGGCCAGGTTCGTCCTCCGTGTGGATGCACCTGGGGCTGCTGGGACCACGGCGCGTCGTCTCGGGCGATGTGGAGACGCCGCAGCCGCCTCCGTACCACCTGACAGACAACGAGTACACGCTGCTCGAAGCCTCCGATCTTGTCTTCATTGACCCTGTGGCCACCGGGTACAGCCGTGCCACCGCCGGCGAGGACCCCAAGCAGTTCCACGGTTTTGAGAAAGATATCGAGTCGGTGGGAGATTTCATTCGGCTCTACGTCTCGCGTGCCAAACGCTGGCGCTCGCCCAAGTATCTCATCGGCGAATCCTACGGCACCACGCGCGCCGCGGGCCTCTCGGGCTATCTGCAGGATCGCCATGGCATGTACCTCAACGGCATCATGCTCATCTCGACGGCGCTCGACTTCATGGCGCTTGATTTTGAGCTGGGCAACGATCTGCCGCACGTGCTCTTCATGCCCACCTACACGGCCACGGCGTGGTATCACAAGCGCCTCGCGCCCGACCTGCAGGCGGACCTTGACAAGGCGCTGGCCGAATCCGAGGCCTTTGCCGAGGGCGAATATGCCACGGCGCTGCTGCGCGGCAGCAAGCTCTCGAGCGCAGAGCGTAGCGCGCTGGCAGAAAAGATTGCGCGCTACACGGGCCTCACGCCCGACTATGTGGAGCGCACAAATCTGCGTGTGGAGATCTTCCGCTTCTGCAAGGAGCTGCTGCGCGACCAGCGGCGCACTGTGGGCCGCCTTGACAGCCGCTTTACGGGCATTGAGCGTGACGCCACGGGCGATCGCTTTGAGTACGACCCCGCCAATTCCTTCATCAAGGGGAGCTACACGGCCACGCTCAACGACTACGTGCGCGGCGAACTGAACTTCGAGAGCGACCTGCCCTATGAGGTGCTTACGAGCCTCTATCAAACGTGGGACTACAGCAGCTACCAGAATCGCTATGTGAATGTGGCCGAGACCTTGCGCGACGCGATGAGCAAGAACCCGCACCTGCGCATCTACGTGGCGCAGGGCATCTACGACCTTGCCACGCCCTACTTTGCCAGCGAGCACACCTTCAACCACCTTGAGCTGGACCCGAGCCTCGAGGGCAACATTGAGCATCACCGCTTCGCCGCCGGCCACATGATGTACGTGCATGAGCCATCGCTGGTGGAGATGTTTGGGCAGCTGGTGGCGTTTGTCGAGAGGCAAAACTAAAAACTGACGATTGAGTAGTTGTTGATTCTTCATCGCAAGCGCACGGGCTTCAATCGTCAATACTCAATTGTCAATTGTCGAATCCCGAAAGTCCATCTGGAGAGCCTCGCCCATGACCGACCTCTACCGCCAGGCCGGCGTGGATATTGACGCCGGCAACCGCGCTGTGGCGCTGATGAAGACGGCGGTGCGATCGACCTTCACGCCCGCTGTGCTGGCCGATGTGGGCAGCTTTGGCGGCCTCTTCGCACTGGAGGCGCTGCCAAAGCAGCCGGTGCTCGTGGCGTCGACCGACGGTGTGGGCACGAAGGTGAAGCTGGCCGCCGCGCATGGGCGCTGGCAGGGCATTGGCGCGGACATCGTCAACCACTGCATCAACGACATTCTGGTGCAGAACGCGCGCCCATTGTTCTTCCTGGATTACATTGCCACGAGCCATCTTGTGCCCGAGAATGTGGCGGCGGTCGTCACCGGCATGGCTGAGGCGTGCAGCGCTGCGGGCTGTGCGCTGCTGGGCGGCGAGACTGCGGAGATGCCCGGCGTCTATGCCGAGGGCGCGTTTGATGTGGCGGGCACTGTGGTTGGCCTGCTCGATCGCGACGACCTGCTGCCGCGCCCCAAAGCCATGGCCGCGGGTGATATCCTGGTGGGGCTGCCCAGCAGCGGGCCGCACACCAACGGCTTCTCGCTGATTCGGCGTGCAGTGGAGGGGCGCGATATGGCGCAGATGCTGGAGGAGGGGCAGAGCCTGCTTGATGCGCTGCTGGCCCCGCACCGCAGTTACCTGCCCGAGGTCAACGCGCTGCGTGCTGCGGACGTGCCGTTGCTGGGCATGGCGCACATTACGGGCGGCGGCTTTGTGGAGAACCTGCCGCGCGTGTTGCCGGATCATCTGACGGCGCGTGTCGAACTGAGTGCGTGGCCGCTGCCGCCCCTCTTCGCACGGCTGATGGAATGGTCGGGCCTGGGTGTGGCCGAGGCGTGCCGCGTGCTCAACATGGGCATTGGCATGGTGCTGGTTGCGCCGCCTGCTGTACTGCCTGCGCTGCAGAAGGCGCTGCCCGAGGCCATCGTCATGGGGCTGCTGACGCCGCGCACGGGCGATGCCGTCATTCTGAACGGAGCGTTTGCATGAGCACGCGCCTCGTTGTGCTGATTTCGGGGAACGGCAGCAACCTGCAGGCGATCCTTGACGCCATCTACTACAAGATGCTGGATGCGCAAGTGGTGGCGGTCATCTCCAACCGCAAGGATGCCTACGGCCTTGTGCGCGCCGAGAAAGCCAAAGTGCCCGACGCGCTATTTGCCGCTGGCCCCCTATACCGCCGATGGGCGCGGTCGTGACGCATACGACGCCGATCTGGCGGACGCCGTGCGCGCTTACAAGCCCGACTTCGTGGTGCTTGCGGGGTGGATGCACATCCTCAGCCCGGCGTTTCTGGATCACTTTGGCTATCGTGTCGTCAACCTGCACCCGGCGCTGCCCGGCCAGTTTCCCGGCGCCAATGCGATTGAGGAAGCTTTCGCGGCCTTCCAGCGTGGCGAAATCAAACAGACGGGCGTCATGGTGCACCTTGTACCCGACGCCGCGGTGGACGCCGGGCCGGTGATTGCCAGCGAAGAGGTGCGCATTGACCCGCGTGACACGCTCGAGAGCCTCACCAGCCGCATGCACAACGTGGAGCACAAACTGCTCATCCAGGCGCTGCGCCGGTTGATTGAGGGGGATGAGTGAGAGGCAGGGAGTAGGGTAGTAGGGTGTGGGGAATAGGGTGTGGGGTGTAGGGTGTAGGGATCACACCCCACACCCTACACCCTATTCCCTACTCCCTGCATTCAGCTCATCGCCCAGGGCAAGCAACTCTTCGTTGGGGGGAATGTCACTCATGCTGTGCCCATAGTGGACATAGCGCGCCACGCCGGCCTTGTCAATCAACACCTGCGCCGGCATTCTGCCAAGCTTGAAGAGATTCACTTCCTGCCCATAAAGTTTCAGTACACGCGTCTTGGGATCGGGCAGACCGATAAAAGGCAGCGCTTCCTTCTGGAAATACGTGGCGAATGCAGTGGCATTTTCTGGGCCGACGACCACAACTTCAATGTCGCGTGCGGTGAACTCAGCGTAGTCTTGGCGCAACTGCGCCATGTGCGCTCGGCAGAACGGTCAGGTGAAGGTGCGGTTGAAGACCAGCAACACGTTCTTTTTGCCCCGCATGTCGGACAGCGTGACCGTCTGGCCGTTGTAATCCGCAAGGCTGAAGTCGGGGGCACCTTGGTTAAGCGAGATTCGCGGCATGCGCTGCTCCTTCGCAATCATTAAGGCTGTGCCATCATAAGGCTGTGCCATCACTAAGGCTGTGCCATCACTAAGGCTGTGCCATCATTACGGCTGTGCCATCATTACGGCTTTGCCAGCCTGAGGCGGCCGGAGCCTGTTATGGTCCGGCCACCCATTCGGCGCGGCTCATGGCTATAGTCTATACGATTACTCGTGTGCTGAATAGTTACCAGTTGCGGTTGAAAGATGGCGATTGATGACTGGGCAAACGCCCAGTCATCAATCGCCATCTTTCAGCATTCGATTCTGCCCGTCCAGCACCCGACGCCCGACACGCCTACTTTCCGCCCTTCGCCCTCTCCTGTTCCACGAGCATGCGGCGCAGTATCTTGCCGCTCGAGGACTTGGGCACCTGTTCGATGAACTCGAGCAGGCGCAGCTTCTTGTAGGGAGCCACACGTTCGGCCACGTAGTCCATCAGTTCCTGCGCCGTGGCTTCGCCCTTGAGCACCACAAAGGCCTTGGGAATCTCGCCCGCTTCTTCGTCATGCACGCCGATGACGGCCGCATCGGCCACGGCCGGGTGGCCTACCAGAACGGCCTCAAGCTCGGCCGGGGCCACCTGGTAGCCCTTGTACTTGATGAGCTCCTTGAGGCGGTCCACAATATAGAAGTAGCCGTCGTCATCCACCATGGCAATGTCGCCCGTGTGCAGCCAGCCATCCTCGTCGAGCGTGTTGCGCGTCGCCTGCGGGTTGTTGAGGTAGCCCTTCATCACCTGCGGGCCGCGCGCCCACAGCTCGCCATCCTCGTTTGTGCCCAGCTCGGCGCCCGTGGCCACGTCGACGATCTTCACCTCTGTGGCGGGCACCACCCAGCCAATGCTGCCGGGCTTTTGCATGCCCGCGGGCACCGGGCGCATGTGGATCACTGGGCTCGATTCCGTCATGCCGTAGCCCTGCGTTACTGCGCAGCCCAGGCGTGCGATGACGGCATTCTCCACCTCGGCCCCCAGCGGC
This sequence comes from uncultured Chloroflexia bacterium, assembly GCA_963773745.1. Classification (GTDB taxonomy): domain Bacteria; phylum Chloroflexota; class Anaerolineae; order Caldilineales; family Caldilineaceae; genus UBA5069. The sequence continues at coordinate 82,673 of CAVZCL010000010.1, read as the reverse complement.
GCCGCGCCCGAGATAATCAGGCGCAGCTTGGAAAGATCGTACTTGTCGACCAGCGGGTGCTTGGCCAGCGCCAGCACCAGCGGCGGCGCAAGGGGCGCAAAGGTGACGCCGTAATCCTGGTGGATCTGGAGGAACTGCTCGAGGTCGAAGCGGGGCATTGAGACCACAGTTGCGCCCTTGTAGAGCGCCAGTGACATCACCACGATCATCCCGTAGATGTGAAAGAAGGGGAGAATGCCGAGGATCACGTCATCGGAGGTAATCTCCGCCTCACCTTTCAGCCCCGCGTCGGTTTGCACCACGTTGGCCACCAGGTTGCGGTGGGTGAGCATGACCCCCTTGGGCAGGCCGGTGGTGCCGCTCGAGTAGGGCATCACGACCACATCGTCGGGCGCAATCTCCACGGAGGGGACCTGGCCGTCGCTTTGCAACAGGCTGGCAAAGGGGGTTGCCCCTTCGGCCTCGCCAAAGACGAAGATCTCCTCGATGCCTGCCTCGGCTGCGGCCTGCTGCGCCTGCGGCAGGAATGGGGGCACGGTGAGCAGGTACTTTGCGCCCGCATCCTTCAACTGGTGCGCCAGCTCATGGGGCGTGTAGAGAGGGTTGGCGGTGGTCACAATGCCGCCCAGCGTGGCCACGGCGTGGAAGGCAACGGCATACTCAGGGATATTCGGGCTGTAGATGGCGAAGACATCTCCCTTCTTGAAGCCGCGCTTTGCCAGGCTTGCGGCCACCAGGCGAATCGCGCCGGCCAGCTGCCCGTAGGTGATTGTGCGCCCGACGGGCCGTCGATGAGCGCGGGCTTGTCGGGCTGTGCGCCGGCGTGCGCCAGCACAACCTGGGTGAAGGGTTCATTGGGGATCGTGACTTCGCCATAGCGACTGGTGTGGATCATAGGGTGCGCTCTCCTGAGGATAGGGCCGCTCGGCTGCGCCGGTGAAGGCGCGGCTGCGGCCGGCTGGTTGATTGCGATTGGCCAGTGTGGAAGTGGGCGCAATCATAGCACAGGCGCGTGGGGATAAATCAAAATGGGGACCGAAGAATGGGCAATGGGCAACCGGCGTTGGTCATTGGCAAAATCCGCGCCAAAAACCCATTACGAATTTCCATTACCAGGAGTCATTCTTCAATCTGCTGTTTCTTGCCGTGCAATCAACCAAAAAGAGGAGAGATTTGCTGCGGCGTTGCATCACGCAACGCCGCAGCAAGAGGAGGAAGAAGAGAGTGGTCTCAGACAAGGCCGAGGAAGAATAATGGAGATTTGAAAGGCAGCTCCCGCTCCCCGTGGGCGCTGAGTGCTCCGTTGACCATCATCCATCCGCTGGAGCACTGGTGACAGTATAGCGCCGGCCTGGGCACGCTGTCATTGAGCACTTTGCACAATGAAGCACATATGACAGCGGCGCGATATGCCCAGTTATGCACGCGGCTGCAAAATTTGCACGCCTGCGCGCTCCGCGGCGCCGTGGCTGCACAATCGGCGTCAACTCGCTCGCGCATGGTCGCTTGCGTCCCGCCGACCCTGTGCGCCTATACTTGAAGGGGTCAACCGTCAACACGCCAGTGAAAGGTGGAACGTTACATGGAACCCGACAAGCGGCTGGATGCGACCGTCCGCGGGCGCGTGCAGGGTGTGGGCTTTCGCGCCTCAACCGAGGCGCAGGCGCGCATGCTGGGGCTGAAGGGCTGGGTAGCCAACCGGCGCGACGGCAGCGTTGCGGTTGTGGCCGAAGGCGCAAAGCCCGTGCTCGAGCGCTTCTTGCGCTGGCTGCAGAGCGGCCCAGCCATGGCCCATGTGGATGGCGTGGATGTCTACTGGGGCGAGGCGACGGGGGAGTTTCGCGGTTTTGTTATTCGCGGGTAAGGAAACGGCTATTGGCAAGTGGTAATTGGTCAAGTGGTGCATTGGTAAATGGCAAGCATCCAATGGCGAGGCCGCTTGCCATTTGAATGCTGCCATTTACCAATGCACCACTTCACCACTTACCATTACCACTTACGCTTCACCCATTATCGCGTTTCCAGCGAACTGTAGCCCACGGATTGCTGTGGCAGCATGCACTGCGCCAGCAGACAGTGCGCCTGCCAGTCGAGCCGCTCCAGCGCATCCACCGCATGGAAGATGTCCTTGCCGGCAATGAAGACGCCGTGGCGCGGCAGCAGCACGGCACCCGCCTGCTTGGCAATCGCACCCCGCTTGGCCTCCATGGCGGCAATGATCTGGTCGGCCAAGTCCTGGCTGTGGGCGGGCGCACCCTTCACCACCTCGATTGTGCCGAACTTCTGTGTCGATTCGAGCACCGCTTCCATGGGCTTTTCGGCCACGCAGAAGGGGAGGATGTGGAAGGGGTGGGCATGGATGCAGCCCGAGACTTCGTTCTCGGCAAAGTGGCGGTAGAGGCCCAGGTGCGCCTTGCCCTCGCGCGAGAAGCGGGGATGGCTGAAGAGCTCCTGTGAATGGAATGGGTCCAGAGATGATGTCATCGGTGGAGATATGCCAGTGCTGCTTGCTGCCGGCATAGCGGGGGGAGAGATAGACAGTGTCGCCGACGCGCATGCTGATGTTGCCGCCGGCCATGTCGGTGAGGCGGCGTTCGAACATGAGTTTGGCAATGTAGACAAGTGTTTCCTGCGGTGTCATTTTGTGTTTCCTTTGCTGTGAAATCGCCCGGGCTTTGGCGGGCAATGGCGGCACACCGCACAGAGCGACGTGCCGTGTATCAGATACATTCTTGAGGAAAGTGGGTCATACGTCAATTTCGGATGTGTCCGCTCAGTCAAGCCTGAGCAAGTGCTCGTCAATCTCGATGCCACGCGCGTCGGCAAAGCTCTGCTCCGTGGCATATACGACAAAGCCGCACTTTTGCAGCACACGCAGCGAGCCATGGTTGTCTGCAGCAGCGCGTGCGTAGAGGGGGCGCGTCTGCTCCTCCACAAGAAAGAGCGCCAGCGCGCGCGTCGCTATGCCCTGATTCCAGAATGCACGGCCGAGCCCGTAGGTCACCTCAGCTTTGTCCTCTTCGACATAGCGGGCAATGCTGCCGGCGACCTTGCCGTCGACAACAATGGTGCGTGAAACGATTGTTGCGTTGGCTCGCATGCGCGTCCAGCGGGCGGCGAAGGAAGCGCTATCGAGAGGCTGCGCAGCAGTGAACGCGGCCATCCAAATTGCTTCGGCATCGGACGCGTGGTCGTGGAAGATGGGAATGTCGGCGTCTGCAACGGCCCGCAGCGTAACTTCAGCAGTCATTGGTTGTCTCCAGTGGGCAATAGTCCAGAAGAGGAGGGTTGCTCGTCCAGCAGCATGTGGCCGGCCATACGACAATTGGGCAGCAAGCGGGCAGCGGGTCGCCACCAATTCCGCCAACTCCGCCATGAACCCTAACTCAGTGTACAATCGTTGTCACATACAGGCGCAATTGTGCGCTCAACGCTAACCTGTCATCCCAGTGATGGCGCCACAGAAAAGTGAGCCTGCATGGAAAACGCAACACCGGCTGTTTCGCTGACGCCCCAACGCGGCCAGGTTGATACCGAGAACGAGGTCAGCACCTTCGGCCTGCACGTCAGTGATGCCGGCGACTACCACCTGCGCATTCAGGGCAGTGCACCGCTGGCGGCTACGCTAATGGACGCGGACGGCGTCACGGTTTCGGCCACCGACGATGCGGAAGCCATAGACCGCCTTGAGCTAGACCTGAAGCTGACGCCCGGCACCTACACGCTGCATGTGCGCGCTGCCGAGGTTGGCGAAGCCGCTACGATTGAAGTGGACGTGGCGCCCGCTGATTAGGTGAGCCACTGCATGATGTGACCCACAGTATGAGGAGGAGCGCATGACCCAGGGACTCGATCCACAGAATCAGGGGCCGCCCAATGGCGGCCCCGACGAGCACGGGCGGCCCCGACGGCCCCGACGGCCCCGAGGCAGGCACGGGTGGCGCAGGGGGTACCGGTGGAGGCGCCACATTCCTGGGACTTTCGCTGCCCGTTGCGATCACGGCGGGCGTCGTCGCGCTTGTGCTTCTCTCCACCGGAGTCATCTACGCCGGTACGCAACTCTTTGGCAGCGACGCGGGCGCAACACCTACGCCCACGGTGGTCGCGGGCGGCCCCGGCGCCGAGAGCGACCTGGGGCTTGTGCCGCTGACCCCCGGGGTTGTGGTGCCTACCTTCACGCCTACTCCTACGCTGACGCCGCAGCCGCCCACGCCCACAGTGGCGGCGCTTCTGCCCCCACCGCCGCAGACGACGCAGATTCCCATTGTGATTCCGCCGGCGGCAACCTTCCCGCCCTTTGTGCCCTCCACGAACACGCCGACGCTCTTTCCTACTGCCGCGCCGCAGCAGCCTGCCGACACGCCCACCTTCGCGCCCTTCAATACAATCACGCCGACGCCGAGCAATACGCCCGAGGACACGCCAACCTTCACGCCCACGTGGACGCCATTCCCTACGCCCACGTTGACGTTGATTCCATCGCCGACGCCAACCCTCACGCTGCTTCCGACATGGACAGCGACATGGACACCGACATGGACACCGACATGGACACCGACATGGACGCCAACATTCGTGCCCAGCGCAACGCCGTCGCCCACGTGGACACCGACGGAGGCGCTCAGCGAGCCCACGGTTGAGGTGCTGGAGACCGTGACGCCGTCGGTGACGCCATCGCCCACGCCATCGCCCACAGGATCGCCCACACCCACGCCGACGCTGACGCAAACGCCGAGTCCCTCGCCGACGGCAAGTGAGACGCCGACGGCAACGCCGAGCGACACGCCAACGCCTACACAAACGGCGAGTGCCACAGCGACGCCGAGCGTAACCACCGAGCGAAACGCCGACAGAGACTGCCACGGCAACGCAGACTGCGACCGCGACGCACACACCGAGCGAAACGCCAACAGAGACACCAACGGAAACGTCCACAGCGACCGTAACACCGACGCTGACGCCGACACACACGCAAACGCCGACGCAAACACCGACGGACGTGCCGACGGAGACGCCAACCGAGGTGCCGACGGAGACACCGACGCCGACCGAGTTGCCGACTGCAAACGCCGACGCTGCACGCCGACGCAAACACCGACGGATGTGCCGACGGAGACACCGACGCAAACACCGACTGAGACGCCGACTGAGACGCCAACCGAGGTGCCGACCGAAACGCCGACGCCAACCGAGTTGCCGACAGAAACCGAGACACCGACGGAAACGCCGACTGAGACCGAGACGCCGACAGAGGTGCCTACGGAAACGGAGACGCCGACAGAGGTGCCTACGGAAACGGAGACGCCGACAGAGGTGCCTACGGAAACCGAGACGCCCACCGATCACGAACGGAGACGCCCACCGAGACGCCGACACTGACCGTAACGGTCGAGATCACGGAGACGCCGGAGATCACCATCACGCCGGAAATTCACCAGTCACGCCGAGATTACAGGCACGCCCGAGATTACAGGCACGCCGGAGATTACAGGCACGCCGGAGATTACCGTCACGCCCGAGATCACTGGCACGCCAACGCCATCCATCACACCGACCGTGCCGCTTACGGAGATCATTCCTCTTCCCGGGCCAGTCCTGGTTACACCGGGCGCGCCCCCTGTCGTCGGCATCCTGGCTGACCCAGCCGGCACCCCGAGCGACGAATTCGTGGTGATTGCCAACGGAGCGCTTTACCAGGAAATGACCGACTGGACGCTCACCAACGCGCTCGGCGACATCTATGTGTTCCCGGCCTACGGCATGGAGGCGGACGGCTACGTGCGCATCTGGACCGGCAGCGGCACCGATGCGGGGGTGGAACTCTTCTGGGGACGCGACGGGGAGGATTTGTGGGACGCGCTGGGTGATACTGCAACGCTGCGCGACGCCGGTGGCAACATCGTCTCATCCTGCACCTACACCGCGGACGACCTGGTGGATGGGCTCTACGTCTGCCCTGTGCCCACCCTGCCGGGAGGCACGGTGCCATAGTCGGCGCGTGCGTGTATTGTCGCCGGTTGCTTCCAGCGCGCAGTACTGAAGCAGTTGGAGTTGCAGACTATGCAACGCCAAAACCGGAGGGCTGGAAGCCCCCCGCTACAAGCGCCGCACGCAACTGGCAAGTGCGCAAGGCTTACGTAGCGGCGGCTTCAGCCGCCGTTCTCGAGGACGGCGACGCGGTTTCCACCTACGGCGGCTGAAGCCGCCGCTACGTAAGCCTTGACCAATTGAAACGGCGTTGCAGCCACATGTGGCTGCAACGCCGTTTTCACGGAGCCTCACGTCATGCCCAGCACAAAGGACTTCTGCTTGGGGAAGAGGATCTCCAGCAGCGCGGCGCCCTTCTGCGTGGCCCAGACGTCGGGCAGGATTGCGCTCATCTCATCCACAGTGCGATAGCCGAAGACCACGTTCCAGAAGAGATCCCAGGGGAAGCTGGCGTCGTAGCCATCCTTGCCGCGAATGCTCTCTACATCGACCAGGCGGCCGTCGGCAAAGCTTAGGCTCACCCCCGCCAGGCCGTAAAAGCCCACGCGCAGTGCGCCCGTATAGCGGTTCGCGCCCGATCCCGCCAGCCGCTGCTCGAGCACCGGCCCGATGTGCTTCAGGAAGGAAACGGCGTCGGGCACGCGCAGGTACCATGCATAATCGCGTCGCCGGGTATGTCCACCAGGCGTGCGGTCAATCATGGTGTCCAGCGTTTCGTGTATGCCGGGGCCAAAGATCAGCAGATCGGGGCACGCGCCGTACTTTGCCGTAGCCCACTGCTTGATGCCCTGTAGCACATCGCCATATGTTGCCAAATACGAGCTCTTGTCGCCCACGGCAAAGAGAGGGCAGCGCAGCCGCTGTGGGCTCTCCAGCAATTCCGAAAGCGCGACCAAACCGACGTCCTCGGCCCGGTCGTCCACAACGACGAGCAAGGCGACGCGGGTCATGTTGCCCGGCGTCGATCCCTCGATATGATGGCGCACCATGGCGGCGCTGAACTGGTCACTCAGCAACCGCCCGCGCGCCGCGTCTTCCAGCCAGCCGAGGACTGCGGGGATGTCATCCAGTGTCGCCGGGCGCAGCGTGAAGGCCGGTTTGTGCTCGGGCGGGGGCGCGGCCATGGAAGCGAGCGGCACGACGGCATGGTTTTCCAACTCCACCGCCATGGTGTAGCCAAACTGGCGATAGAAGTAGGGGATGCCGGTGATCGCCTGCACCATGTGGCCCAGTGCGGCGCTGCGGTCGTGCGTTGCCTCAAAGAGGGCGCGCACAAGGCCACGGGCGCGGTAATCGGGGTGGGTGGCCACAAGCTCCGGCCGCCCCACGGCGAAGGGGATGCCGGCGTAGCGCCACGTTTGCGGAATGAGCAGCGTGGCCGAGGCGATCAGGTCATCACGCGCCGGGTCGACCACGACGAAGATGTCGTCCAGCGTGACGGTGGGGTGGCCCTGTATAAGGTCGCGCGTCCAGATGCGCAGCCCCTCCTGCACATGGGGCGGGTCGCCCTCGCCGTTGACCAGCGCGTAGAAGTCGGGCAGCCGCTCGAAGTCGCTTGTGTGCCCTTCACTCAGGCTGCGCAAAATAAGGCCGTTGGGCAGTTCCTTCTGCATGAAATTTATCCCACTCTCGTGATTTGAATGATTTGATAATCCGAAGCGAGGCTTCCAGAATCGGAAGCCTCGCTTCAACTGCAGTGCCACTCCCCACTCCCTATTCCCTACTGCCTATTCCCTGCTCTTACATCAGCCGCTCGGCAATGATCTCGGCTACATCCTTCACTTCAACGCCTTGGCCGGCGGCCTTGGCGGCGTCGTTCATCATGGTGAGGCAGAAGGGGCAACCGACTGCAATGGTATGTGCGCCGGTGGCGGCGGCCTCCTCATAGCGCACCTCGTTCACCTTGGCGCTGCCATGCTCCTCTTCCTTCCACATCTGCCCGCCGCCAGCGCCACAGCAGAAGGACTGCTTGCCGTGGCGGGGCATCTCGAGCACAAAGGCATCGGTGCTGCGCAGCACGTCGCGCGGGGCGTCCACAATGTCGTTGTGGCGGCCCAGATAGCAGGGGTCGTGGAAGGTAATGCGGTCCACCGCGTCGCCCCCCTTGTTAACGCTAATCTTGCCCGCCGCCGTCAACTCACTCAGCAGTTGCGTGTGGTGGATGACCTCGTAGTGGCCGCCAAACTCGCCGTATTCCTTGGCAATTGTGTGCAGGCAGTGGGGGCAGGTGGTGACAATGCGCTTCTGTTTGGCGCCGTTGCTCCCCTTGCCCACGCCCACCTCGTTGAGGGTCTCGATGTTGCCCTTGGCCATCTCAAAGAAGAGCGCTTCGTTGCCCGAGCGGCGTGCTGTGTCACCGGTGCAGGACTCCATCTCGCCCAGAATCGCGTAGTTCACGCCCGCGGCGGCCAGAATCTTGGCAAAGGCGCGTGCCGTGTTTTCCGCGCGCGGGTCATACGAGGGCGCGCAGCCCACCCACCAGAGCATGTCGAAATCGGGGTTCTCGTCCACCGTGGGAATGTCGAGCCCTTCGGCCCACTTCATACGATCACGGTTGCTCAGGTTCCACGGGTTGCCGTTGCGCTCCATGCCGCGATAGGCCAGCTTGAGCTCCTTGGGGTAGCTGTCCTCCATGAGCACCTGATTGCGGCGCATGTACATAATGTCGAACATTGGCTCATTGCCCACGGGGCAAATGTAGACACACGCGCCGCACGCTGTGCAGGCCCACAGCGCCGATTCGCTCATGGCGTAATCCAGCAGATTGAACTCGGAGGCCGCACCCCCGGCCAGCGCGCTGAGGTTGCTGTTGAGGTAGTAGCGCTTGTTTACCTCCAGCGCCGAGGGCGAGAGTTCCTTGCCGGTGACATAGGCGGGACAAACATCCTGGCAGCGGTTGCACATGATGCACGAGTAGGCGTCGACCAGGTGCGTCCACGGCAGCTCTTCAATTTTGGCGACGCCAAACTCCTCAATGCTCTCATCGTCGAAGTTGATGGCATCAAGCGCGCCCAGCGAGGTGCGCGCGGGCTTGGTGAGGAAGTTCATCCCCGACATGATGAGGTGGAAGTGCTTGGTGTAGGGAAAATAGGGCAGGAAGGCAAGGATGGTGCCAATCGCCAGCCACCAGAAGAGGTGTTCGCCCACGCGCAACGACTGCGGGCTCATGCCGGCGAAGGCAGTGGCAAGGGTGCTGCCAAAGGGCTGCCAGCGGTCAACGGGCAACCCCTCGGCGCGCTCGGCGGCCAGTTGAAAGCCCTCGGCCAGGAAGCGTGAGCCCACATGCACGAGCAGGAAGAGGCCAACAATGAGCGAGTCGCGCCGAATCGCGCCATTGGCCACCGGATCCACCAGCTTGACGTTTTCGCGATACTTGAGGCGCGGGCTGTCGAATACAAAACGGCGCAGGAGGAAGTAGATCATCCCGACGAGCACGGTCATTGTGAAGATGTCCGCCAGCAGCCGGTAGATGTTACCGATCCACGTCTCGCGCCCCAGGAAGGTGATCGGCACGAAACCCTCGACGACATCACCGAAGTTGACGAGGAAGTAAAAGACGAAGCCCGCCGAGATGCCAAAGTGGAAGAGCGTGCTCAGCCGGCGCGTACGCCAGGCGGGCAGCGTGGCAATCCACTTGACGGCGGCCTCCCACATGCGCCGGAACATCATGCCCACGGTGGGCTTTGCGCCTGAGCCGCGCATGACGACACGGTAGACTTTGGCAAAGCCGACATAGGCAAAATAGAGGGATGCCAGAACTGCGGCAATAAACAGGATCTTTTCGACAAGGGTCAACATGAGAACTGCCTCCACAAAGGGGTCACTCTGCCGGACGATAATGGGAAGCCGGTGTTGCACCGATTATGCACGCGCGCCGTGTTGGGAGGGTTGCCGCGCGGTGATTGTCGGGGGATGCACAGCGCCACCGATGGCGCTGCGCCGGCCACGCGTAGAGCATAGAGGATTGTGAGGCGCTTCACAAGGGACAGGTGTACCCTTCCCTTGCGTCAAACGTACATAAAATTCCGGTACGCAGAAGAGGCGAAACCAACATTTCAACGCAAAGGCGCAAAGATAGCAAAGAGCGCAAAGAAAGAGCAAGAACGGCAAAGAACAGGACCATTGCAGATGGAAGCTCTGCGTCTCTGCCTTTCTTGTTGTTGCTGCCTTTTCTTTGCCGTTCTTGCTCTTTCTTTGCGCTCTTTGCTATCTTTGCGCCTTTGCGTTGAAATGTTGGTTTCGTCGTGATATGACTTTAGTAGATGTCGGCGGCCTTGATGAGGTAGCTCTCGCCGCTGCGGGGCAGGGAACCGAGCGTCTGGGCTGGCGTCACGCAGCCGAAGTTGCTGTACATGAGCGCATCCTGCCCTTCAACGCCCACCGTAACGTTGGCGGGGCGGCCGCTGAAGGCGGGCGTCTCGGCGTAGTTCAGCCCTACGCCGCCATCTTTGCGCAGCACAATCTGGAAGCTGACGGTATACGGTTGCGCAGCAGAAATGGCGGGCACGTCTGCGTATTCAATGACAAGGCGGCCGTCGTCTGTGGCGAAGCTGGAGACGCGCGCGCCGTCTGCGCCCGGGTCGAGGTCGGCCCACCAGCCAAAGACCCCTTGCGCCGGGTAGCCCAGCGACGGGATGCAGCGATTGGCGGCAGGGTTGAGGATGGGCGATGCGGCAAGGCCGGCACTCGTCTTTGCCAGTGCCACGAAGCCGTCCGCATAAATGCGTGCCATGCTGTAAGTCTCCGTGCCCAGCTTGACGCCCGCCGGCAGCGCCACTGTGACGACGCTGGTATCCGTCAGCGCATAGCTCGTGCGCGCACTTTCATCCGCCGGCTTGATCCAGGCAAGCGAGCCGACGTCAATGGTGTCAGTTGGCGCAGAGCCGCCGCGAATGACGGGCAGGAAGTATTTTGGCTGCGTGGGCGCGAGCGGCGGCACGGGCGCAACCGGCGTCGGCTGGGTGCTAGGGGTGGCAGCGTCGGTATGAATGAAGATGTTAATGGGCAGCGTGTTTGGCACGGTTGTGCCGTCGCCGCGTGTGCCGGTAACGTCGATCGACGCGCTGAATGTGCCCGAGATGGCCTCCGTGGGCGAGATGAGCAGCGTCACATAGTCGGGCGAGCCGTAGGCAATTGTGCCGACCTGCACGTTTTCAATACCGCTTGTCATGGTAATCCACGCGCCCTGTGTGGCGGTGGGGGTGATGGCGGCCGCGAGCGGCACGTTGAGCGCTGCCTTCCAATCGATTGCTTCAAGGCTGGGATTCTGCAGTTGCACTGTCAGCGTCATGGGCAGCGCCGCGGCCTGCACCTCCGTCAGCGCGCTCGTCGGCTGGAAGTTGACTGTGCTGGGGAGCAGTTCGCGCAGCGCGTTGGCCACATTGAGCTTGCCCGCACCCACATATTGTGAAGGCTCGAGCAACGGATCGGCGGAGTCGCGCAGCAGCGCGCGGATGTCGGCGGCGGTGAGCGTCGGATCAAGCGACCAGAGCAGCGCGGCAGCGCCCGCCACGGCAGGCGTGGCCTGGCTCGTACCGGAGCGTGTGCAGTAGGGCGCGCCGTTGGAGTAGACCGGCGTCGCGCAGCGGTCGATTGCATCGCTGGACCAGGTGGAGAAGACCTTGCGCGTGGTCAGGTCGCCGCCCGGCGCCGAAATCTCGACTTGCGGACCGTAATTGCTGTAAACCGCATGGACGTCGCTGTAGTCGAGCGCAGCCACTGCCACCACTTCGGGATAGGCGGCGGGCCAGTAGACCTGGCTGGTGTAGCCGTTGCCTGCGGCAGCAAGGAGCAGCACCCCCTGCGCGGCCGCGTACTGTACGGCATTCTGAATTGTCGTGCTGGGGCTGGTGGTCGTCAGGCTCATGTTGATAATCTGCGCGCCGTCCACCGTTGCGGAGATGATGCCTGCGGCCACATCGGCAATGGTGCCGCCGCCCGTGTCACCCAGAACACGGTAGGGCGCAATGCGGATTTGGGGTGCAACGCCTGCCACACCCACGCCGTCGTTGAGGCCCGCTGCGAGAATGCCCGCCACGTGCGTGCCGTGGCCAAAGCCGTCGCGCATGGGCGGGTTGATAATGTCATCTGCCGTGCCGGGTTGCTTGTCGGGACCTGGTTCGGGAATGTAGTTGTAGCCCGGCGCGAGCCGCCCGGCAAAATCGGGGTGGGTGGTGTCGATGCCCGTGTCGAGCACGGCGACGGTGACCTCGGCAGGGGCGGCGAAGAGATTCTGCGTGTAGAGCATTTGCCATGCGCGTGCAGCGTTAATGCGCTGCATGTTCCACTGATTGGCGGCGTAGAGCGGGTCATTGACTGCAAAGCCCGGGCTGAGCGCAATCGAGTTTGTGCCTTCGGGCGAGGCCGCAGCCGGCTCCTGAGCCACCGATACGTACCAGTTCGGCTCAACGTAGATCACGCCGGGCTGCCCCAGCAGCGCGTTGGCGACTGCATATTCCTGGCCCGGTTCGGTGTTGAGCAGGTAGGTCACCTGGCTGTCGGCCGGGCCGGTGGTGTCGATGGCCTGGGCCACCTCTGCATCGCTGGCAGAGACGACTGCGGAAAGCGCGTCGACGCCTGCAAACGCGGCTGCGCCCACATCGGCGCCGGCAGCCGTCGGCCCCACACGCACGCCAATAAGGAGCTCGCCCGGGGCGAAGGCAGGTTGCGCCACAGCCGATGGGTCGGGCGTGGCATAGGCGGGGTCCACCGTGGAGACGGGCGTTACGGTGGGCAATTGCGCGTGCGCGAGCTGGGGCACGGCTCCAAGCAGAAGCGTCGCCACAAGCAGGGCGCGCACGATGCTGCGCCCGAGTTTCATCAAATCAGCCAATTTCATGGTCATTCCTGTGTGAACGTGGAGGGTTGAGCAACCGCTCCAGCCATATCTTCCGTCGCCATCATTTCGGCGTCAAGGGCCGCAAAGAAGGCGGCCTGGCGTTCGTGACGCTCCTGCCCCAGCCGCCGGCCCGTGGGCGTTTGCAGCGTGGCGAGCAGGCGCTTCAGCTTGTAGACATATTCGTGTACGGGCGTGTAATCGGGGCCGTGCGGCGGTGTCGCTTCGCGCCTCAATCGCCGCAACGTCCATGTGCCAGAGGCGGTTGCCGTGCGTTCCGGCAAAGGCAAACGCGCGTGCGACGCCGATGGCCCCCATGCTGTCGAGCTTGTCGGCGTCGTAGAGGCACTGCGCCTCGAGCGTTGCGGGCATGCGCGAGGCGTCGCGAAAGCGGTGTGCCTCAATGCAGTGAACGACGTTGGCCACGTGTGCGGCCGGCACGCCGCGCGCAGTCAGGTACTCCTGTGCAAAAGAAGCCGCCGCCATGTGGTGCTCGGCTCGGGCGTTGGCTGCGTCCCCCTCAGGAAAGTGCGCCGGCACGTCGTGCAGAAGCGCAGCTGTGCAGACCACCGCCTCGTGCGCCCCTTCGGCTCGGGCAATTGCACGCGCCAAATGGGTGACGCGGCGCACGTGGTCAAAGTCGTGGGCGGCGTCGCCAGTGGTGTAGAGGGCGCGCGCCTCGTCTTCGCTCATCCATTCAACGATTGAATCGTACATAATGCTGTGATCCTGCGCACAAGAGAAATGTTCATCAACAACGGAGAACGCAAATATGCAGGAAATTGAACGAAGCGCGCCCCTCGGCGGGGCCAGCATACCAGAATTGCCGGGCGTTTGTATGACTGCGGCTGGACCAATTGCCGCCGCATGGTTACGGAGTGGCCTGCGTAGGGAGGGGGTGGGAAAGAGGGTGCGTAGCGAAGGGCTTCCAGCCCTCCGGCCCAAGGCGGCCGGCGTTGTTCGTAGCGGCTGCTTTAGCTGCCGTACTCACCAACCACGTCGCGTTGTCGCCAACGGCAGCTAAAGCAGCCGCTACGAACAACGCCGGCCGCCGCGACGATGTGCGACGCTGTTTGGCGAATGAACCGGCCGCCATACCGACAGCCACAACTGCGTCACGCTGGGAGAGGTGACCTACAACTCCGCTCTGTCTGACGCACTGTTCGGAGGGCTGGAAGCCCCCCGCTACGAAAACTTGCGCTCCTGGCACCGACCACGCTCTCCAAAAAGGCAGCCTGCCTGTCAATGACCAGGCAGGCTGTAGTTACCGCACAATGGACGCTGCAAAAATGCTACGCCGCCAGCTTCTCGGGCTGGGGCTTCTCGCGCTGCGCGGGGCGCTCGCTGGGCGGCTGCTGGTCGGGCGTGCCAATGAAGAAACGCTTGACCTGCGCAAGCGTGGCCGGGATGTTCGTCCAATTCTCCTTGAACATCATCTTCTCCAGCACCCGCTCGGGGCGGTAGAGGTAGAAGCGCCGGTATGCCTCGCGCCACTTCTTGATGATGAGATCGGCGTCGTAATTCTCGTTCATGGTGAAGCGCGGCTTCTGCTCGTGGATGGCAAAGTCGCCCCAGTTGTCGGCAAAGACCTCGCCCCCCTCCTGGATCATGTCGTACATCACCGTGCCCGGGAAGGGCGCGGCCAGCATGAAGTTGGCCAGCTTGGGGTCCAGCTCCAGCGCAAGCTGAATGGTCTTCTCCATGGTCTCTTCGTTGTCGCCCGGCATGCCAAAGATGAAGAAGCCCATGGTCTGCAGGTTGGCCGCCTTGGCGTTGGCAAAAGCCTCGCGCACCTGTTCGAGCGTTTGCCCCTTGCGGATGACGTTGCGCAGCATGTTCTCGTCGCCGTTTTCCACGCCAAAGCCGACGCGCTTGCAGCCCGCCGCCTTCATCAGCTGGAAAAGCTCGAGGTCGGTGTGGTTTACCTTCATGCCGTGCACGGTGACCCAGGGGACGTGGTTGAGTCCCTCTTCCACCAGGCGGCGGCAAATCTCCTTGGCGCGCGGCAGCTTGAGATTCCAGATGTCATCCGTGACGCCGATTTCGGTCGCGCCCAAGCCGTGCACCAGCCACTTCCACTCCTGCACAACGCTCTCGACGGAGCGGGCGCGCCAGGTGTCGCCGGTGACGGGCTTGGAGCAAAAGGTGCACTTGTAGGGACAGCCGCGGCTGGTGAGGATGGTGAAGGAGCGCGCGTTGCGGTCCAGCCCGTCGGTCAGCGGCTGCAGATTCGTGTAGCGGTCGATCTTGAAGAGATCGTGCGCGGGGAAAGGCAGTGCGTCAAGGTCGGGAATCATGGGGCTTTCGGGGCTGGCGATGATTTCGCCGCCGCGCTTGAAGTGAATGCCCGGGATGATGCCCGGCTCGCGCCCGGCCTCCAGCGTGTCAATCAATTCCAGGAAGGAGTACTCGGCCTCGCCCTTGAAGACGTAGTCCACATAGGCGTCGTGGGGCGCTTGCAGCGACTCGAGCGGCATAATGGTGAGGTGCGGCCCGCCCAGCACGGTGATCAACCCGCGCCGCTTGCAGAGCTCTGCCATCTCCCACGCTTCGGGCATGAGCGGCGTCGTCGCAGTGATGCCGATCATCCTGTAGGGGCGTCCCTCGGCCACAGCCAGGTCCAGATAGTACTCGACGTCCACATCTTCCACCGAGGAGTCGAAGATCATCACCTCATGGCCGCCCTCGCGTATGACGGCCGCGAGGTAGCCCAGCCCCAGGGGGATGTGCTTGCGGGCGCTCCAGACTTTGGCTTCGGGGCTGGCAAGAATTACACGCATAGACTCATACCTTCCAAATGCTTTGACGCACATTACTTCGACGCACATTACTTCGACGCAAAGGCGCAAAGCCGCAAAGGAAACGCAAAGAAAAGCAACGACAGAAAATCGACTACGGAATAGCGACACAGAGGCGCAAAGTTACAAAGGTGCACAGAGAAAAACGCTTGGGCCAGGTGTAGCTTCCTTGCCCTTGCTTTTCTTTGCGCTTCCTTTGCGCCTCTGCGCCTTTGCGTCGTATGTACGTTTTAAAGTGCGCCTTCGGCCTCGATTGATTTGCGCAGGCCGGTCTTTTCCTTCTTGGGCACAAAGGTGCGCATGGCAATGCGCGCGTTGCGCGGCAGATTGAACCAGAAATCCTTGGTCTTCAGACGGCGCATAATCGGTGCAGGGCGCAAGTAGAATTGGCGATAGGCCTTGCGATACATCTCCTCCACCAGTTCCGCCGTCATGTCGCCCATTTCGTAGCGCGCCTGCTGCTCAAAGAAGACGTAGTCATCCCAGTCGTTGATGAGCATGCGCCCCTGGCGCTTGACGATTTCGTAGACCTTGGTGCCCGGATAGGGCGTCATCATCGAGAAGTTCGCGATCATCGGGTCAATCTCGATGGCGAAATCGATTGAGTTCTGCATCGTCTGGCGCGTTTCGCCAGGCAGGCCAATGATCATGAAGGCAATCGTCTCGATGCCCACTTCCTTGGCATTCCTGAAGGCGGCCCGAATCGTGTCCAGGTCAATCTTCTTGTCGATGCTCTTGAGAATCTCGGGGTCGCCCGTCTCCACGCCAAAGGCTGTGCGCTTGAGGCCCGCGCGCTTGAGCAGTGTGAGCAGTTCCTTGGTGGCCAGGTTGGCGCGAATGCCGTTGACGAAGATCCACGGCACATGGTTGAGATTGTTCTCGATGAGCAGGGTGCCAATCTCTTCCAGTCGCTTCATGCGGATGTTGGCGCTGTCGTCCAGCACGCCAATCTCTTCGGCGCCCAGGTCCTCAACAAGGTGGCGCCACTCGGCCAGCACGCTCTCGGCGCTGCGGCTGCGCCATTTGATGGGCATAATGCTCTGGCTGCAGAAGGTGCAGCGGTAGGGACAGCCACGGCTGGTGAGGATGCTGAAGGACTTGGCCCCATCCACACGGTCGGTGGCAGGCTGCAGGTTGGTGTAGCTGCCCATCTTGAAGAGGTGGTAGGCAGGCCACGGCAGGCTGTCCAGATCGGCCACGGGCGGGCGGTCGATGTTGTTGTGAATCTGGCCGTCGCTGGTCTTGTAGGAGATGCCGTCGCAATCCAGGAAGACTTCGTTCTCCGCGGCCATGAGAGCTTCGGTTCGGAAGTTCTCGTCGCGATACTCGGGGCGCTCCTTGAGAAAGTTCTCCAGGCGCACGCAAATGTCAATCCACGTATCCTCGCCTTCGCCGCGCGCGACAATGTCTACGTAGGGCTTCTCGCAGGACTCTTCGGGGAGCACGGAGACATGGGGCCCGCCCAGCACGACGGGCACATCCAGCACTTCCTTGATGTCCTTGGCGGTACGCCATGCCTGCTTTACCTGCGGTGTGTTGGCGGTAATGCCCACAATGTGCGGTCGATAACGCAGCACGAAGTCGGCGACCGACTCCTTCTCCACGTCAGCGTCAAAAACGACCACCTCGTCGCCACGCCGCTCGCTGACGGCTCCCAAATAGGCCAGGCCCAGGTGCGCAGTCGTGCGCGTGTCAATGGGCAGGCGGAACTTCGGATTGATGAGAGCGATGCGCATGTTGAGGAAACCCTCCTGAATGTGTCCAGCAATCCAGCTCATACGCAATCATCAATTTTCAACGATTGATGACTGAAAATTGATGATTGAGAATTGCCTGAACCGCTACGCTGTTCGGTTATAGAGTGCCGAAATGTCGATGTCCGTCATGGCGTTGACGCCGCGCACGTCATCGGGAAACTTTTCCTTAAGCAGCCGCTGAATGCCCAGCTTCATGGTCAGCAGGCTGATTGGGCAGTCAATGCACGCGCCCATCATGCGCAGGTGCACAATGCCCTGCGCGTCCACCTCGAGCACCTCAACGTCACCGCCGTCCATGTAGAGGTTGGGGCGGTAGTCGTTGAGCGCGTCCTGAATGCGCGCTTCAAGTTCCGTAAGATTTGCAGCAGCTGCAGAATCCATGCAAACAACTTTCCAAAAGGTGCGACGGGTGCGCTGCTTAGTGCGGCGTAAACTGCACCTCACCCCCGGCCCCTCTCCATGCGGAGAGGGGAGAATAACGGCGCCGTCGTTGTAGTTTCTCTCTACCCCTCTCCCGCATGGAGAGGGGCCGGGGGTGAGGTGCAGTTTACGCAATGCGGTCGTCGATCGGGTGGCGGCCGGCAAAGCCCGCATCCGTCGCATGCCAGAAGCGAATGTCATCCTCGCCAAATTGCCAGCAGAGGTAGATCGGCTCGCCGTCGCGCAGCCCCACAAAGTCAATCAACCCGGCGTCCACATCCTGGATCACAATGCCCATGGCAAGGATCGCCTTGAGGCTGGACTCGAGCCTGTTGAAGGCGGGCAGGGCGGCGCTGGCCTCGGCGTTGCCGCCATTGGTGGCGGCATCGCGCAATACAGCCCACAGCGCCGGCTCGTGCGCCACCAGTTCGCGCCGCGCGGCCTGTGCTCGCGACATCAGCGTCTTAACCTGAGGCAAAGCCGCACGCGCTTCTGCCAGTGTATAGGTGCGTGGCCGCATGGTTGTCGGCATCAACGGCGCCTCTCTGTGGCGATTTGAACCTGCGTGATGCGGCTAAAAAAGCAACCTCACCCCCGGCCCCTCTCCATGTTCCTTGCCACGCCATGGGGGCGTGGCGTGGAGGCGAGGGGAGAACAACGGCGCCGCCGTCGGTCACGTCTCATGGCATGACGCAGTCGTTTTGCTCCCCTCTCCAGCATGGAGAGGGGCCGGGGGTGAGGTGCAGTTCTTAGTGGCCGTGGCCGCAGGACTCGGGCATCTCTTCGCCCGTGTGCGACTGCGCCGTGCGGAAGCTGCTGCCGCAGCCGCACGAAGAGGTGGCCTGCGGATTGTCAATGTGGAAGCCACCACCCATGAGGTTGTCCACATAGTCGATTGTGGCGCCCTCAATGTAGAAAAGGCTGGTCGGGTCCACAATCACGCGCAGGCCATGCTGCTCGTAGACTTCGTCGCCGTCGCGGGCCTGGTCAAAGGTCATGCCGTACTGCATGCCGCCGCAACCGCCACCCTTGACGAAGACACGCAGCGCGTGTTCGCTCGCGAGACCCTTCTCCTGCATCGTACCGGCAAGCTTGCCGGCAGCAGTTTCAGTCAAAGTAATCATCAGTTTCTCTCCTCTAAACAAGGTTCAAGTGTGCAAGGCTTCAAAGTTCAAGCGTTTGTCGTCGGGATCATGGTTGCGCTTGGCAAACCTTGAGCCCTTAAACCTTTAAGCCCTTGAACTTTTTCGTGTCACCCGCCGAGCTGGTTCATGGCTCGGTTTCCCGCAACAAGCCCCTGTGCGAGGCCGTGGCCCCAGGGCTTGTGGTACGCACCGTCTAGCATCAACTGCTGCATCTCGGCAAAGGTTGCGCCTTCACGCAGCGGCGTCAGCAAGTCTACTTCATCCTCGCGCAAAAGGCAGAGGCGCAGCTTGCCGTCGGCGGTCAAACGCACGCGCCCGCACCCTTCGCAAAAAGGCTCCGTCACACTGCTGATGAAGCCCAGCGTGCCCGCAGCACCGGCAATGCGGAAGGGCCGGCTGGGGTCCACATAGTCGTAAATGGTCTCCTCCAGCGGCCCAAAGACAGCCTCAATGCGCTGCTTCATTTCGGCATAGGTGACCACGTTCGTCTGCTGGAAGTCCGTAATCTCGCCGAAGGGCATCATCTCGATAAAACGCACGTCCCAGTCGTTTTCCACGGTGAGGCGCGCCAGCTCGACCATGTCCTCGGCGTCGTTGAAGTTGCGCACGACGACACTGTTGAGCTTGATGGGCAGCAGCCCGGCCGCTTCGGCGGCGTGAATTGCGCGCCAGACATCCTCAACGTGGCCCCAGCGGGTGATTCGGTGAAACTTCTCGGGGTCAATCGTATCGATGCTGATGTTGACGCGCTTGAGGCCCGCATCGGCCAGCGGCTGTGCCATCTTCTCCAGCAGCAGGCCGTTGGTCGTCATGGCCAGGTCATTGATACCCGGTGTGGCGGCAATTTGGCGCACGATCTCAAGCACGTTGGGGCGAATGCTTGGCTCGCCGCCGGTGAGGCGCACTTTGTTGACGCCCAGGCTGGCCGCCACGCGCACAAGTGTGAGCAACTCTTCGTCGCTCATCATGCTGGCGCGCGGCATAAAGCTCTGATCCTCGGGCATGCAGTAGACGCAGCGCAGGTTGCAGGCATCGGTAAGGCTAATGCGCAGGTAATTGATGCGCCGCCCAAATTGATCCACAGCCAGCGGCGCGCCGCCAGGTGCGGGGTCAATCTTCACCCGGCCCAGCGGGCTGTCGAGAAGCGAAATGGGAAAACCAGGGTTGCTTTGAATCATCAGGCCACCAGAGCAATCGAACTGCGCAAAACGGCATGGGGCTCGCTGAAGAGTGCGCCCGTCTCGCAGGCGCAGCCGTTGCTGTTGACACGCACGCGGTAGGTGCAGCAGTGGTCGTCGCTGCCTATGTGCGCCACCCGCTCACAATGCTCGGAAAAGAGCGTGTCGACCAGCGTCTGGTCCATAAGGCAGAGTTCACCATGCTCGTTGGAGACGCCCGCATAGGGGCAGTTGTGCTTGTGCAGCAGAAAGACACCTTCGTCGTCGCCCTCCTGCTCCCAGCTGGCCAGGTAGCCGCGCTCGTTGAGGAACGCGGCCACATGCTGCACGCGCTCGTGCAGGGGCAGCGACTGCTCCCTGGGCTCCTCGAACTCGGCGGCAAGATCGCGCGCCATGGAGACGAAGAGCGCATCCACCTGCGACTGCGGCAGAATATTCTTCACCTGACGCACAAGGTTGCCGGCAAAGGCGGCAAAGTTGTTGGGAAAGAGCTCGGCAGCTTCGTCGGTAAGCGCGTAGATCTGCTGCGGCCGTCCCACGCTGCCGCTGCGCTCGAGGCGGTCGACGCGAATGAGCGCATCACCCTGGAGGATGTCCAGATGATGGCGTACCGAAACAGGGGCCATTTCCAGCGTCTCCGCCAGTTCGGCCACGGTGGCGCCGTTGCGCTCCTTCAGGATTTCGAGAATGTGTTTGCGCACTGCGTGCACAAGGACTCCTCACTGACTACGAAAAACAACCCAACCTGCGTACCATTCCCACCTGCGTACCATTCCCAACTGAACATGAGACAATTGTACCTCGTACAACGCTGGACGTCAATTATTATGAAATAGATGATAATAATTGTCCGTGCCGCTTTGAAGCCCTGCTTCAGTCACGCTGCGGTACGAAGGTGGCGGCAGGAAACTTCATGTTGCTGGCAATGAAGCCGGCGCGTACAAGCGCCTCCACATCGCGGGCGGTCACTGGCTGCGCCGGCGCGCCGTCCAGCGGGTGGAGCAGGTGCTCCTTGGCGCCATCCAGTGTGCGGTGCACCTTGAGCACATCGCCACGCCGCACGGCCGCGAGCAGCGCCTGCTGCGCGCCCGTCAGCGTGCCCCTTAACGCGGCCACTTACCCCAGGTCCTTGACATACTGCTGCAACTCGCGCTGGTTGATCTTGAGGAAGCTGTCGGCGCGAATCTCGGCCATCTCGGGCTCGCTCAGGCGAATGCGCAGAATCTCAAGCGCGTCCTCGGGCGTTTGCCCATAGGCGAGCTTCTTCTTGCCGTTCTTGAGATCGAAGAGATACATAAAGTGCGGATTGCTGAAGCTGCTCATTCTCTGTCCACCCCGAAATTTCTGTACGCAGTAGTCCGCAAAGAGAAACGAAACGCCAGTACACAGATTGCACAGAAACGGCACAGACAAAAGCGAATTTGAAGAAGAAAACATCGGTTGTTATCTGTTCAATCTGTGAAATCTGTGTACTGGTGTTTCGTTTCTTTTTGCGGACTACTGCAGAAGGTGCGGAAACAGCGGAAACTGCATCTCTTTTCCTGCATCTTCCGTTGTTCCTGCGTACCTGTCCTGTGTACCTGTCGTGTTTACGCCTTGATCAACGAGCCTTCGTAGTTGCCGCCGCCGAAGCCGGGCTCGCCCATGCCGCGGTTGATTTCCGCATCAAACTTGCCCGCGAGCAGCTCGCGGTAAAACTGGTAGTCGATTCCCTTGACCTTCTCGTCGCCCGGAAAGCGATGGTAGTTTTCACGGCTCATCATGCTCTTGCCCTCGGCAATCAACTGGTTGCCCAGCGCGCTGCCCGGGTAGGGCGCATAGTAGGCGATTGAGGGGAAGACGCGCTTCATGCGCCGCAGCATGCGCATGGTCTTGAAGGCATCTTCCGGCGTTTCGCCCGGGATGCCGAGCATGATGTTGGACCAGAACTTGGGGGGCTGCTGCCCCTTGGCCTCAAGCTCGTCGCCGAGACGGTTCACCAGATCAATGGTGAAGTGGTTGTCCTCTTCCGTGCATTCCTTGTTGAGCAGCCGCAAAATGCGGTCGCTGCCCGACTCGAAGCCAATCGAAATCGTGCGCCAGTTGGTCTCCGTAACAAGCGCCTCGAAGAGATCGGGCCATTGGCGCACTGTGTCGGCGCGCCCGGCGGCCCAGTAGGTCCAGTTCTTGGTCTTGCGCGGGTACTTCTCAATCCACTCCTTGAGCCACTTGGGGTTCTGGAAGAACATGGAGTCGTGGATGACCACAGAGCCGACGCCGTACTTCTTGTCGAGAAAGTTGAGCTCGTCAATGACCGCATCCACCGGCCGGCGGCCCATGTTGGGGATGTAGGAATTCTCGTTGCAGAAGACGCACTGCCACGGGCAAACGCGGCTGGTGATGATGGTGGCCACAGGGCCGGGGCCCCAGCCGCAGGCGGGCTCGAGCGGCCACTTCCAGTTCCATTTGCGCATCGCTTTGCCGGCGGGCTTGGGCCACATGGTGCGGTCGAGCATGGGCCATTCGGCCATGGACTTGGCCCCCTGGGCATCAAAGACGCGTGGGAAGGACATGGGATCCTTGACAAGATCCACGATGACCTCTTCGCCCGGGCCGCGGCAGATGCGGTCGAACTCGGGCACGGCCTCCATCTCATCCGAGGCCACTGTGGCGTGCATTCCGCCTGCGAGGACAATGCCCTCGGGGTTGATCTCCTTGAAGATCTTGGCCGAGCGGTAGGCGGAGGGGAAGGTATACGAGCGCACGTTCATGATGAGCATGCTGTAGCCTTCCATCTGCTTGGCCAGCTGCTCCCACGAGGTGACGGCGCGCGTTGAGGCCAGGTCAGTCTCAATGCCGTTGTTCTTGAGGATGGTGCGCAGGAGGGCAAGGCCGTGGTCCTGCCACTGTTCGTGGGGACCGGAAGGATTCACAAGGTCGCCCAGGTCACCCAAATCGAGCCAGAGGATGCTGGATGTGCGTTTGGGTGCTTTGGCCCAGGGCCAGGAAAAGGACACGATAAGGACCTCCGCGGATGAGGTGAAAGCGGCCGGCTCGTGCGCCGCGCCGCCGCGAATTGCGTGGTGCCGAGTATATCACAGGCGAATCGGGGCGTGCAATTATTATGAAGTTGACTAGAAATATCGGCGACTGCGCCTGCATTTCGTAATGACTTGCGCCCGCGCGCAGAAACTGGCGCTGCGTGCCATGGATTATAATCCGGTGCGGTGGCTCAATCTTCGCTACGTAGGGTGAACGCAGGGTGGAAAGGGTGGCAAAGCGAGATGACTGTAGACGAGTATATAGCGCAGAAGGTGCTGCAGGATCATCGTGAGACCGCCGCAGCCCTGCGCGCGCTGCTGCGCGACGCTGCGCCGGATGCCCGAGAAGCACTTTCCTACGCCATGCCCGTGTGGATTGGCAGACGCATCTTTGCCTACCTGAACGGCAACCAGAAGGGCATCACTTTCTCCTTTGTCTATGGCACGCAACTGGCTGACCCGGCCGGATTGCTGAAGGGCAGCGGCAAGACGGCGCGCTTTGTCCGCCTCAAGAGCGTGGCGCAATTGCAGGCGCACGAGGCCGCACTGCGCGACTTGATTCAGCAGGCTGTGGCGCTTGATGCAGGGTTGACGCAGAAATAGCAACAGCAGATGGCGGATTACGGCACGCGCCCGCGTAGCGCCTGGCCTGCGCACAGGAGACAGCCAATTCGTAAAGTTGGTTCAGGTCAACGTATCCTAACCCTTCAAATCAGCAACTTTTCTGTCGCAATTGTCCAGCATATTCCACTATATTCCACTTCACATTGCCAGATTCAAGGAGACCCCAATGAATCAATCACCGCACACTCGTCCCCTGCCGCTTTCACTGCCCTCCATGCGAGCGCTGTTTGTCGCCTGCCTGCTGCTCCTGGGGCTGCTGGCGCTGATGCCCGCACCCACGGCACTGGCCGCACTGCCCACGCAGGAGACGCCCGCCGACGGCACACTCATCTTCCAATCCGCCGAGATGCCCTCCGCTTCGACGCCCGGGCGCGTGGTGACACTCTCGCTCGATGGCGCAGGCGGCGCGATCATGAGCACCGATTACATGAACGGCGAGGACCCCATTGTGGAAGAGGGGGCCTACCTGCTGGAAGGCGACCAGTTGCGCGTCACCCTCACAGGGCGCGGCGACCTCACCTATGAGGTGCCTGTTGAGATTACCTTTACCGAGCAGGCCGACGGCTCGCTCGAGGCAACCGAATACGATGAGACGCTCTTTGGCAGCGAGGGGCTGACGCTCTTCCCCGCCGAGCCCGCGGGTG
This sequence comes from uncultured Chloroflexia bacterium, assembly GCA_963773745.1. Classification (GTDB taxonomy): domain Bacteria; phylum Chloroflexota; class Anaerolineae; order Caldilineales; family Caldilineaceae; genus UBA5069. Next base: position 58,264 of record CAVZCL010000010.1, on the reverse strand, counting down.
ACACGGCCGCCATGGGCGCGGATATGATCGGCGTCGATGCAACCGGCGCGAGCACAGTCACCGAGGCATCGCTTGCCGGTGTCTACGCATCGGAGACAATGCCCGCCGCCTCCAGCCCGGGCATTGTGATGACGCTCAGCCTCAACGAGGATGGCTCGGCCACCGTCAGCAGCGACTATCTGAATGACGAGCCGGCGATTGAAGAAGTGGGCGAGTGGATGCTCAACGACGACGGCACCGTCACGCTGACGCTCACGGGTCAAGCGGACGTTGTCTATGATGAGCCGCAGGCCATTGAACTGAGCCTGCTGCCCGATGGCTCGCTCAAGACCACTTCGCTCGAGGCCAACGGTGGCGAAGATATCACCTTCATCCCTGTACTTGGCGACCCCGCGGGCGTCTACGTCTCGCAGATTGTGCCTGCCGCATCCAGCCCGGGCATGGTTGTCTTCATGATTCTCTACGAGAATGGCGACGTACAGGCGAGCACTTACTACCTGAATAATGAGCCCCCCGTGCAGGAGACCGGCACGTGGGCGGAGAATGTGGACAGCTCCGTGACGGTGACGGTGACGGCCAGCGCCGACCGCACGTACGATCAGCCGCAGACGCTCGTCTTCCAGCGCAGCCGCGACACGCTGAGCTTCCTCTCGTTGCAACTGACCAAGCTTGACGAAATGCCGCCCGCCGGCCCCGAGCCCACGGCGTGGTATCAGACCGATGTGATGCCCGCTGCCTCCAGCTCCGGCATGCAGACGAGCCTGATCCTCTACGATGACGGCAGCGTGCAGATGATTACCGACTATATGAACGGCGAGCCGCCGATTGTTGAGATTGGCACTTTTGTCGACAATGGCGACGACACAATTACCGTGTCGCTGACAGGTCAGTCCGATCGCGATTACAACGAAGCGGATGTCATCACCTTTGCACAGGATGGCGATACGCTGACCGCGACCGAGTATGACGAGACGATCTACGGCTCGACCGGGCTTACCTTCACCGAGCAGCCGCTTGATGAGGTGCCCGCCGACGAAAGCGCCACGCCCGAGGCAATGACAGACGATGAGGCCGCTGCAGAGCCGGCCATGAGCGACACGGTTGTGCTGACAGGCACCGAAGGGCTGACGGAGAGCGCTGCGCCGGCCACAGAAGCCCCTGCCACAGAAGCCCCGGCCACAGAAGCGCCTGCCATGGAAGCCGCCGAGCCCGCCCCCTTCGAGGTGCCCTCGGGCGCACTGGGCGTCTATGCGACCGACGTGCTGCCTGCCGCCTCCAGCCCGGGCATGCAGATGCGGCTGGTGCTCTTTGCCGACAACAGCGCGCAGATGATTACCGATTACATGAATGGCGAATCACCCATTATCGAACTGGGCCAATGGACGGGCAGCGCCGACGGGGTGATTAACCTTTCGCTCAATGGGCGCATCACCGGCCTCTACGACACGCCAGTGGAATTCGTCTTCGAGCGCACGGATGCCGGTCTGAATGCCACTGAGTATGACACGGCGGTCTACGGCAACAGCGGCCTCTTCTTCAATACGGAATTTCAGGCATAGCGCACAGTCTGCACGTGCACGATTGACTGTAGATAACAACAGAGCAGGCGGAAGCAGCGGCCCAGCGCCGCTGCTTCCGCCTTTGCTTTGCACGGCGTGGTGCTTCATCCCCCGATCGGCGCGTCGATGTTATACTTGCGCCATGTCCATTTCGCCCCACCCCACACCCAACCCCAACGCGCGCAAGTATGTGCTGCACGGCGTTCGCTTTGCGCAGCCGGCCAACTACGCCAGCGCCGGCGCGGCAGCCCATTATCCGCTGGCGGCGCGCCTCATGGCGCTGCCCGGCGTCTACAATGTCTTCATGGCGCAGGATTTTGTGACCGTTAACAAGCGGCCTGATGCAGCATGGGACGAGGTCGAGGCACAGGTGTTGTTGGAGCTTGCCGAATTTTTGGAGACGGGCGACAAACCGACTTAAGGCTGCTGCAACTGCCGTTTGCAGAGACGCGGCGCGGTTGTAACGAACGGCAGTTGCAGCAGCCGCTACGAAAAGCGCCGCCGTTTGCGGCAGTACACCTGTTGCGTTACCCCTGCTTTCAACCTATACCAGAATGAGATGGTCAAATGACACCGACACTTGTTTCCAGTGAAAATGGCCGCCTGGGGCTGATCGCCGCCATGGAACTCCTGCGCAACGGCGGCGCGGCGCTCGATGCCGTCGAGGCCGCCGCGCGCGTCACCGAGGCCGACGTCAACGACATGAGCGTCGGGCGGGGCGGCCTGCCCAATGTGCTGGGCGAGGTGGAGCTGGATGCCTCGATAATGGACGGGCGCACGCTGCGCGTGGGCGCGGTGGCCGCTGTGCAGGGCTATGGCCACCCCATTACCATTGCGCGCGCCGTTATGGAGCGGCTGCCGCACGTGCTGCTGGCCGGGCGCGGGGCCGAGCGCTTTGCCGCCTCGCTGGGCATGCAGCCTGAGGATCAGCGCATGGAAAAGACCATGGCGCGCTGGCGCGAGCGCTTTGCCGACTTCGGCCTCGACCCCGACGCGCTGGCCGATCTGGCCGCTGCCGCCACAACGCTGACCCGCCCTGTGGACCTGGAGCCGAATAAGCGCAAGGCAGCCGTTGCGTCTGGCGACGCGCCGCTGCCCGAGCCGCCGCGCGACGACACGAAGGGGACGGTCAACTTCCTCGCGCTCGACGCACACGGCGACATGGCGGCGGCGGTGAGCACCAGCGGCATCGCCTGGAAGTATCCGGGCCGCGTGGGCGACAGCCCGGTTGTCGGCGCGGGCAACTACTGCGACAACCGCTACGGCGCGGCCGCCTGCACCGGCCTGGGCGAACTGGCGCTGCGCGTCTCCACCGCGCGCAGCCTGATTCTCTACATGAAGATGGGCATGAGCCTGCGCGATGCCGGGCTGGAGACGCTGTGCGACCTTGAGGCGCTTGATGGGGCCATGGGCTACTACATGAACATTGTGGCGCTCGCGCCTACGGGCGAACACGCGGGCTTCACCACCATCCCGGGCAAGCGCTACCTCTACATGACGGCGGAGATGGCCGAGCCCGAGGCGGTTGAGCGCACGCAGTTGGGTGCGGAATAGGCACGATTTGGATTTCGCGCATTTGGCGCCGGCTTTTGAATATCGGCAAATTGTTTCGATAGCCGCCGTCACTGCACCTCACCCCCGGCCCCTCTCCATGCGGAGAGGGGAGCATCCTTGAAATCCGTGCGGAGCCTCTCCGCCCTCACGCACGCCCTCATCGCGTGGCAAGGAGCATGGAGAGGGGCCGGTGACGAAGTGCTGTACGCCACTCAACGAACATCCCTGCGCAGGAGAGTGATGGCTGCCCATGAGCACACCCACGCCAGTTGTTATGCCTCGCCTGGGCGAGAGTGTGGTTGAAGGCACGGTGGCGCGCTGGTTCAAGGCGCCCGGCGAGAGCGTCACCAAACTCGAGCCGCTCCTTGCCATCAGCACCGACAAGATTGACACGGAAGTGCCTGCGCCCGCCTCGGGCACGCTGCTGGCCATCCACGTGGCCGAAGGCGCTACGGTGGATGTGGGGACGGTGCTGGCGCTCATCGGCGCGCCCGACACGCTGCCCGCGTCCTCCACGCCGTCCGCTCCCGAATTGCCGGCGCAGCCCGCCACACCGCGGCAGCGCTCGCAGGCCGCGCCGCCGGTTGCGCCTTCACCTGCGGTCATCCCCCAAAGCGACGCGCGTCCCACGGGGCGGCTCTACATCAGCCCGGTGGTCAAGCGGCTGGTGCGCGAGCATGGCGTCGACCTCACCGCGATTGCAGGCACGGGGCTGGGCGGGCGCATCACCAAGCAGGATGTCATCGCTCACATTGAGGCGGGTGGCAACGCGCCTGCCGCCGACGAGGATAGCCTGACGCCGCTGACCCCCATGCGGCGCGCAATTGCCCAGCACATGGCGCAGAGCGTGCGCACCAGCCCTCACGTGGCCACAATCTTCGAGGTGGACATGACCGCCGTGGTGCGCCACCGCGAGGCGCACAAGGCCGCGTTTTCCGCAGCGGGCGTGCGGCTGAGCTACACACCCTACTTTGTGGCGGCGGCGGCGCAGGCATTGCGTGCGCACCCTATTGTCAACAGCCGCTACAGCGATGCTGGGATTGTGAAAGCCCGCCACGTGCATGTGGGCGTGGCCGTTGCGCTGGATTCCGGGCTTGTTGTGCCGGTCATTCGCGCCGCCGACAGCCTCACCTTGCAGGCGCTGGCGGCGGCGGTGGAAGAGATGGCTGCCCGCGCGCGCAGCAATACACTGGCCCCCGACGACCTGCAGGGCGGCACCTTTACGATTACCAACCACGGTGTGGGGGGCAGCCTCATCGGCACGCCCATCATCAACCAGCCGCAGGCGGCCATTTTGGGCGTGGGCGCGATTGTCAAGCGGCCGGTCGTGCGCACAAGCAGCGCCTCACTCCTGCCTAGCGCCGACGACGTCATCGCCATTCGCCCCATGTGCTATCTCACGCTCTCCTTCGACCACCGCATCCTCGACGGCGCCGCCGCCGATGCCTTTATGCGCGACGTGGTGCGCACGCTGGAGGGGTGGGGGGAGGGGGGTTAAGCGGCTGCCTGGCGGGGCGGGTCTCTACGACTACGGCGCACGCTGGTATGACCCGCGTGTGGGCCGATTCATCACCCCCGACAGCCTCATCCCCAACCCCGCCAACCCCCAAGACCTCAACCGCTCACACTGCCTACTCCCCCACAGTCACCACCACCTTGCCCGCGGCGTGGCCCGCTTCAACGTAGCGCAAGGCATCGGCCGATTCGTGCAATGGGAAGCAGCGGTCGATTACGGGCGTCACCGCACCGGTTTCAATCAACTCCGTCATGACAATTAAATCCTGCGGGTTTGGCTTCGCCAGCATGTTGCCCAGCTTCTGGCCGCCCTTCCTGGAGCGCAGCGGCCCGAGCAGCATGGCCTGGTACATTTGCGCCATCTCGCCGCCAACCATCACATAGATTCCCTGCGGCTTGAGCGCACGCTGGTATGCCGAAAGCTTGTGATAGCCATTGGCGGCGATGATCAGGTCATATTGCTTGCCGCTCCGGGTAAAATCCTCTTTGGTGTAGTCAATCACGTGGTCGGCGCCCAAGTCGCGCACAAGGGCAACCTTGCCGGTGCTGCAAACGGCGGTAACCTCGGCGCCGAATGCCTTGGCAATTTGCACGGCATAGGTGCCCACGCCGCCCGAGGCGCCGTTGATGAGCACCCGCTTGCCGGGCGCAATCTGCCCATGGTCGCGCAGCGCCTGCAACGCGGTGATTGCCGAGACGGGCACCGCGGCAGCTTGCTCCATGGTCAAGTTGGTGGGCTTGGGCGCGAGCGCATCAGCGGGGACGGCCACGTATTCGGCCAGTGCGCCAAAGCCGTGCGTCGATAGGTCGCCAAAGACTGCATCGCCCGGCTTGAAGCGCGTCACATTTGCGCCCACCGCCTCAACCCAACCGGCCACGTCGGAACCGAGAATCTTGAATTTGGGCTTCGAGAAGCCGTACATGAAGCGAACCAGGAAGGGGTCGGCGCGCAGCAGATGCCAATCCCCGGCAGCCACAGAGGCAGCCGCAATCTTGACCAGAACTTCATTCTCCTGCGGAACAGGCTTCGCGACTTCTTCCAGCTTGAGGACGTCGGGCGAGCCATAGGTGTGACAGACAATTGCTTGCATGGGTATTCCTCCAATAGACATTCTTCGCAGACATTCTTCGCAGACATTCTTCGCGTGTTGCGTGCAATGGATTGTGCGGGGTGGGTCAACTGCGTTGTCACGCCGAAGCAACGACGCGCCGTTGCCACTGCGCAACGTTGACACCCTTGATCAGCAGCCACAGGGTGATGAGCAACTCGCCCACAAAGGTATATTCGCTGACCATGAGGCCGAGGCCGGGGAAGAGCAGGTATTGCGCCGAATCGAAGATGTAGCCCGCACCGCCGATGATGAGAAAGATGCCAATGATGCGCGGCATGAAGCCAGACTTGTAAACCAGCCAGCCCATGGGGAAGAGCCACAGCCCCCAAAAGATCTGCGCAATGAAGATGCCCGCCTGGTGCATCTCAAGGAAGAAGGCCACCAGCGGCTGCGCCTGCTCCATTGCCACCTGCGGCACATAGGCTGAGCCGTTGAGCAGCAGCAGGATGGCCACAGGGTTCAGCTCGTTGATGAAGACAATGGGAATGCCAAGCAGGATGAAGATGACCATCAGCCGCGCCTGCGTCTTGTTCACGGGCTTGAGCAGCTTGTAGAGCAGCACGGCCACGCCAATGTTGACGAGTTGCACCACCAGCGCCGCCACAAGGGCAAGGCGGTAGAGCGTCTCGTTGGCCACAATGTTGTTGATGGTTGCCGCAACATCGCCCGCCACAAAGAGCGTGTTTGGCACATACAGGATGCCGAAAATGCCAAGCGGCACCAGCAGCAAATAGAGCAAGCCTGCACTTCGCGCGGTCTTCTGGATGGAATCCATTTCGTTCTCCTTGTCTGGAATCATCGCAATCTGATTCAGCGGGTCGGTGCGACGTCGGACGCGCCGCGGTCATCACTATCAATACACTTCACTTCAAGCAACGGCAGACCGAGATCGCGCACTTTGCGCAGCAAACCATGCAATGCAGCCTGGTCCACCACTGCGCCCGTCAGCAAGGTGTCACCAGTCGCCTCAAGTGTGACAGTCAGCCCTTCAAACCAGGGCGACCACTGCGGGCCAAGGTGCCCCTGAATGCGGATTTGGTAAACCATGAGTAGGCGGTGCTCCTCTGCTCTGTTATCTGCCGTCTGCACACAGCATAGCGATCCGGAGTACTGCTGCACAGACACCAAAGTAGGGGTGCGGGTACTGTTACCCCGGTGCAAAGTACGCAAAGGTACGCAAAGAAGAGCAACAACGAGAACTGCTTTCTCGTTGTTGCTCTTCTTTGCGTACCTTTGCGTCTTTGCACCGGGGTTTGTGTTCCTAGAGCAGCCCCAGCGCGCGGGCGCGCGCCACGGCCTCTGTGCGCCGCTGCACCTGGAGCTTGCCGAAGATGTTGCGGTTATGCCCCTTGACGGTGCTCAGCGCAATAAAGAGCCTGGCAGCAATCTCGTCATTTGAAAGGCCCAGGCTAATGAGTTGGAGGATTTCCAGCTCGCGCGCGCTCAGCGGCTCAATCAGGCTATCGTTTGGTGAAGGGGCGCTGCTCCGGGACGCGGAGGGCGGATGCGAACTCAACTGGCTCATGTCCGCTGCCACTTCAACCTGCGCCACCAGGGCGGCCTGGAGTTGCGCCACGTACTCGGGCATCAGGCCGCGTGCGGCAGCTTCGGCAAGCAGCCGCGCCATGGGTGGCCCTTCGTCGACGAAGATGCGCAGATAGCCTTCGGGTTCGGCGCGCTGCAGGGCAGTTGCCAGCACAGCCAGTGCCGCATCCGTGTCGTGTTGGGCGTGGTGGGCCAGCGCGAGCAGTGCGCCGATCTCAATCGCACTACCGATGCGCTCTCCCGCTTCGGCTGCGCGGAGAAGCCGCTCCAGCAGGTCGATTGCTGCGTGCAGGTTGGAGTCGGGCGCGCCGGCGCGATACTCCGCCAGAAGCAGGTGCGCCAGGGTCACATGCTCAAACTCGTGCAGATAGCTGAGCTCGTCCTCGGTTGACAGTGCCCTCTGCTGCACCCATCGCCGTGCGGCCCGCAACTGTCCCTGCGCCAAGTGGATGCGTGCCTTCCACGCTGCCAGCGGGCGCGCATCGGGCACGGGCGTGGGCAAGTAGTGGCGCTCCGCCTCAGTCAGCAGGGCGAGTGCAGCGTCAAAGTCACCCTCGTCCGCTTTGAAGCGTGCCTGGGTGCGGCAAAGGCGAAAGTGCCAGTCGGGCAGGGCGTACGCCTTACCCAACCTCTCACAGTCGCGCATGAATCGCGCTGCGGCATCGGCTTCGCCGCGCTCGCGCGCCAGTTCGCTTAACCCCAGGTAAAGGTCGGCCGTGCCGCGTGGCGGCGGCTCACCCTGCGCCAGCGCCAGCCGCAACGCATCTTCATAGACGTTCACTGCGGCGCGCAACTGCCCCTGCGTAGATCTGATTTCCGCCAGGCCATAGGTGCCGCTAATCGCGAAGTTGATGTTGCCGGCGCGCGCAAAGCTCGCCATGGCGTCGTCCAGGGCGCGGTGGGCCGCCTCGAGGTCGCCACTCGCCCAGTAGGCAAGCCCCAGCAGCGATGCGGCCGGCCCGCGCTGTATGCTCGCATGCGCGGGCAGGAGCTCGAGCGCACGGCTGCTGTATCGTACGCACGCGGGCACATCGCCCAGGGCCAGCGCCATGTATGCGCGCGCAGTGGCAATCGAGCCGGGCAGCGTGCGGAACTGCTCTTCGTCGACCACGACCATTGGTTGCGCATGCGCGCCCGACTCTGCGCCAGCCGCCGGCGCAGCCTCAAGCCACGCTTCGGCGTCGCGCAGGCGGCTGTCGGCAGCCTCGATTGCGCCTGCATTGAGGTGAGCCCACCCATAGGCGGCACTGAGCACTGGCCGGGTGTGCACCAGCGCATCGGGAAGATGGCGCGCCCAGCCGAGCCATGTAGCGCTCTGAAATGTGCCATCCATCGCGGGCCAGGCAAGCTCCACCAGATCGGCCGCATGCGCGAAATCGTTGGCAGCAAGGGCATGGCGGATTGCATCGGCAGCCATGTTGTTTTGCGCGTACCACACGCTGGCGCGTTGGTGGAGGGGAGCTGCGTCTGCAGGCCGCTTCTGGCGCAGGTGGGCAGCAAGGACGTCGGCAAAGAGATGGTGGTAGCGAAACCAGCGCCGTTCGTCATCCAGCGGCACAACGAAGAGGTTGCTGCGCTCAAGCCCCTCGAGTATCTCCTGGCTGTCACTTTGCTCTGTCACTGCAGCGCAGAGTGGCCCGCACAGCCGTTCAAGGATTGAACTCCGCAGCAGAAACTCCTGAATCGGGGGTGGCTGGTGCTGCAGGACCTCATCGACGAGATAATCCACAATGTAGCGGTGATCGCCCGCAAAGGCCTTGACAAATTGGGCGGCGTCGGCTCGCCCCTGCAAAGAGAGCGCGGCCAACTGCAGACCGGCAATCCAGCCTTCGGTGCGCGCCTCCAGGGCGGCCACCTCCGCTGCAGCCAGCGTCAAGCCCATCACCTGATTGAGGAACGTGGCCGCTTCGGTGGCGCTGAAGCGGAGATCGGCCGCACGCAGTTCGGTTAGCTGGCCGCGCGCACGCAGACGCGCCAACGGCAGTTGCGGGTCTTCGCGCGTGGAGATGACGAGATGAAGCTGCGGTGGCTGGTGCTCGATCAGGAAGGCAAGCGCTGCATCAACCTCCTTGGCATCGATCAGATGATAGTCATCGAGTACAAGGGTGACCGGCTCCGAGATGGCCGCAATCTCGTTGAGCAGGCTGGTCACCAGCAGCTCGGTTTCAGGCGGCTGCGGCGCGTGCAACATGCGCAGGATGCCTTCGCCCATCCCCGGCAGAATCGTTTGCAGGGCGGCGATCAGGTAGGTGAGAAAACGGCTCGCATCGCTGTCGCTTTCATCGAGTGAGAGCCATGCGATCGGGCGTGCACCTTCGGCCAGCCACGTGCTGATGAGCGTCGTCTTGCCAAAGCCAGCCGGCGCGGCCACCAATGTGAGCCGACCCTGCAAAGCTGCTTTCAATTGCTCCATCAGGCGCGGGCGCACCACATACCTGGCGCGCGGCGCCGGCACATGGAGCTTGGTGGCCAGAATGGGCATCGTCGGTGCTTTGTCCACTGGATCAGCCTCGGTTCCTTTCCCGCACACTGGCTGGGGCACAAGAAGAGGCCGGAGCCACGCAAAGTGAATCCGGCTGCAACAGCAATGCACAAGTATTGCAGCGTGCGCCCATGGTAGACGACAACAGGAAGCGTGGCAACATGGCGCGGCGAATTGGGGTGCGGTTGCGGTTGGGCGCGGCCCTCGCTACACAATTTCGCCCGCGGGCGGTACAATGGAGGCAGAAACCATTGCTGTGCGTCAAGCAAAGACTTTGGCGCGCCACCAATTGAAAGAGATTAGGGGAGCCATGAGCAGCCACGAATATACATACGACGTCATCGTTGTCGGGGCCGGGCCGGGAGGCTATGTGGCCGCAATCCGCGCTGCGCAGCTGGGCCAGAAGGTCGCGATTGTAGAGCGCGAGAACCTGGGCGGCATCTGCCTCAACTGGGGCTGCATCCCCACCAAAGCGCTGATTCACAACGCCGACATTGTCGAGACGCTCAAGGATGCCGCCACCTACGGCATCAGCTTCGACAATCTCAAGGTGGACTTTGGCGCGGCCATCAAGCGCAGCCGCGGCGTGGTCGATCGCCAGAACAAGGGCGTCGCCTTCCTCATGAAGAAGAACAAGATAGATGTGCTGCAGGGGCACGCTGTCTTCACCGACCCGCACACGCTCAAGATTACCCCCTCCGAAATCAAGCCCGACGCCGCCGAGCAGACGGTGACCAGCGCCAACTTCATTGTGGCCACGGGCGCACGCGCGCGCAGCCTGCCGGGCGTGGAGCTCGACGGCAAGCGCATCATCCAGTACCGCGACGCGGTGGTGATGACCGACGTGCCCAAGCGGCTGCTCGTGGTGGGATCGGGCGCCATCGGCATGGAGTTCTCCTACGTCTACCACGCCTATGGCGCCGAGGTGACGGTGATCGAGATGCTTGACCAGGTGCTGCCGCTCGAGGAGGCCGACGTGGCGGCCGAGGTGGAGAAGGCCTTCAACAAGTCCGGCATCAAAACCCTCACCAGCACGCGCACGGAGAAGGTGGAGATCAAGGGTGACGAAGTCGAGGTCACCGTGCGCAACCTCAAGGATGATTCGGTCGAGACCCTTACCGCCGACAAGGTGCTCATGGCGATTGGCGTGCGCCCCAACACGGAGAATGTGGGGTTGGACGCCGCCGGCGTGGCGCTCGACAAGCGCGGCTTCATCGAAGTGGACGAGGTGATGCGCACCAACGTGCCGCACATTTACTCGATTGGCGACTGCACGGGCAAGCTGCTGCTGGCGCATGTGGCCAGCGCAATGGCGCTTGTGGCTGCCGAGACGATTGCCGGCGTGGAGACGCTGCCCATCCCGCAGGAGCGCTACATCATGATGCCGCGCTGCACCTACTGCCACCCGCAGGTTGCCAGCATGGGCATGACCGAGGCGCAGGCGAAGGAGGCGGGCCACGAGCTCAAGATCGGCAAGTTCCCCTTCATGCCCAACGGCAAGGCGCAGGGGCTGAACGAGAAGATCGGCTTTGTCAAGATCATCGCCGACGCCAAGTATGGCGAAATCCTGGGCGCGCACCTGGTGGGCCCCGAAGTGACCGAACTGCTGCCCGAGCTGAGCCTGGCGCAATTCATGGAGATTACCCCCGCCGAGATTGCCCGTAACGTCCACGCGCACCCCACGCTGAGCGAGGTGCTCATGGAAGCCGCACATGCGGTTGAGGGGCACTCGGTGCATATGTAGAACGACGCAATTGGTAAATGGTCATTGGTAATTGGAGCGTGTACCCATTGCCAATTGCCATTTACCAATTGCCATTTATCCTTTCAACCGTTCCTCATTCGCCCATTCTTCGTCCAACAATGTAGAGCAACGCGCGCTATGCTGTCATCACAATCTGCAACAATTAACGGCGCATCTGCGGCTTCGGCCGCGGCTTTCAACGCGCAGCGTGTAACCACAGACATTGTCGTGCGCTTTGCCGAAACCGATGCCATGGGCATTGTTCACCACAGCGCCTACATCATCTGGTTTGAGGCAGCGCGCGTAGCGTGGATGGAGGCGCAGGGCATGCCCTACGCGCAGTTCGCCGCCGAGGGCAACCACTTCGCGGTGACGGGGCTACACGTGGCCTACCGTCAGGCGTGTCGCTTTGGCGAAGGGGTGCAGATTGAAACGCAAGTCACCCAACTACGCAGCAGGCAGGTGACCTTCGCCTACACGGTGCGGCGCACGGGCGACGGCGCGCTGCTGGCCACCGCCACATCCGAGCATGTGTGCGTGGACCTGGAGGGGCGCGTCGCCACCATTCCCGCAGCGGCCATGGAACGTTTGCAGCAGGGGCTCGCATGATTCAGGTTGAACAGTATGGTCCGGTCATCGCCATCCGTATGGCGCGTCGCTTCATGGGCAAGCCGCTCCACTGGAGCACCGCCTACTGGCTGGATGGGCTGCTGGTGGACACGGGGCCGGCCGCCACAGCCGCCGAGCTCGTGCGCGTCCTTGAGCAGGTGCCCGTCAGCCAGATTGCGCTGACGCACGCGCACGAGGATCACATGGGCGGGCTGGGCGCGCTGCGCAAGCGCTATCCCGACGTGCCGGTCTACGCCGCCGAACGCGCCCAGCCGATTCTGGCGGACCCAACGCAGCTCCAGATGCAGCTCTACCGCCGTCTTGTGTGGGGGTCGCCTGCGTCAGTGGAGCCGATCATTCCGCTCAACGAGGTGGCCGACGTAGTGCGAACGCCCCGCTTTACGCTGCGCGCCGTGGAGACGCCGGGCCACAGCCGCGACCATGTCTGCTACTTTGAGCCGCAGCAACGCTGGGCCTTTTCGGGTGATGCCTTCATTGCCGGGCGCGACCGCTCCTGGGCGGCCGAGTATGACCTGCTGGGGGTCATCGGCAGCCTGCAGACGCTGGCCGGCCTTGACATTGAACGTCTCTTCCCGGGCAGCGGCAATGTGCGCCGCAGCCCCACCAACGACATCCTCGACAAGGTAGCCTATTTGCTGCAACTGACACGCGATGTGGATCGTTTGGAAGCAGCAGGCATGCGCGCCGACGCCATTGCCACCCAGTTCTTTGGCAAGGATGACGACAATCTGGCCTTCTGGACGCAGCGGCAGTTCACCGCGCTGCACCTGGTGGAGGCGTGCCGCAGCTACAACGCGATTCTGCGCGCCGACCGCGCGCCCGGACGTGTGTCGCCCTTTGTGGACTTTGATGCTGACGATGTGACCGAAGCGCCGGACGCTTCTTCTGCCGGCTCTTCGGCCGGCTCCGCGAGTGGCTCGTCGGGCGGGCCATCAGCCGGTTCTTCGGCGGATTCCTCCACCGACATGGGCGATGCAATGCGGTAGCGCAGGTGCTCGCGCAGCAAGCTGCGCGGGAAGGGAAAGTTGCATTGCTGAAAGTGCTGATTACGGGTGGGGCCGGCTTCATTGGCAGCCACCTGGCCAATGAACTCTACAAGCGCGGCGCGCTCGTGCGTGTGCTCGACGATCTGAGTAGCGGCGACCCCGCCGCGCTCGATGCGCGCGTGGCGCTCAGCCGCGGCGACGTGCGCGACGTGCCGCGCCTCTGGTCGCTGCTGCAGGGGATTGATGTTGTCTACCACCTGGCTGCGCGCGTCAGCGTGCCTGCATCTGTGCTCTACCCGCGCGAGTACAACGACGTCAACGTGGGCGGCACCGTCGCGCTGCTCGAGGCGTGCCGCGATGTGGGCACCGTCAAGCGCGTCATCCTGGGCAGCAGCGCCACGGTCTACGGCAACCAGGTCGCCCAACCCGTCAACGAGATGATGGTGCCGCTGCCTGCCGTCCCCTATGCCGTGAGCAAGCTGGCCGCCGAGCAGTACCTCTTCACCATCGGCCGGCAGAGCGGTTACGAGACGGTGGCGCTGCGCATCTTCAACGCCTATGGCCCCGGGCAGCAGGTTCCGCCCGCCCATGCGCCAGTGGTGCCGCAGTTTGCGCGCCAGATTCTGGGCCACGGCTCGGTGCTCGTCAATGGTGACGGCACACAGACGCGTGACTTTGTCTACATTGATGACGTTATCGATGCGCTGCGCAGCGCCGGTGAGGCGACGGGCGTGGACGGGCAAATCATCAACATTGGCAGCGGTGAGGAGATTGCCATCAACGACCTCATTGCGCAGATTGCGACGATTGCGAAGACCAAGGCGAACGTTCTCTACAATCGCGAGTCATCGGGCGGCATTGCGCGCCTCGTCGCCGACATCCGCAAGGCGCGCGAGTTGCTCCACTTCCGCCCGCACACGGGCCTGGAGACCGGCCTGCGCACGCTGATGGCAGCCGATCCGCTGATTGGCCGTTCCGCGCGCCAGCAGGCAGAGATGCCGACCGAACCCGCAGCACCGATTTCTTCCCCCGGAGGCCGCACTTGAAGTTCACGAAATCAGTTCGCGGAGCACGCACTCCTGCTCGTACTTCTGCTCAGCCTGACGCTTGCGGCGTGCGGCGCCAGCAGCATGATGCTGGGCGCGTATCTGGAGGACAACGCTGCCAAGCTCGATCAGCCGCTCGACCCGACGGGCGATCCGCTGCGCTTCGTGGTGGATCCCGGCACGCCGGCCAAGCTCATCGGCAAGCAACTACTGGCTGATGGCTTGATTGATGATGACCTTCTCTTCGAGGCTTATGTGCGCGAAAACAATCTGGATAACAAGCTTGAGGCGGGCACCTTCGTGCTTTCGCCCGCCATGTCGCTTGTGCAGATTGTGGATGAGTTGCAGAACGCACTGGCACAGGGACTGGTTGTCACCATCCCCGAAGGCTGGCGGGTGGAGCAGACGACCGACTTTTTGACGGCGGCCAATGTCTTCAGCGACACGGTCGTCGGCGTTTCGCCCAGCGCCGAAATTTATGAGCAGATTGCGCTTACCGGCAACCTGGGGGAGATCTACAAGCCCGACTATGCTTTCCTGATCGACCGCCCGTCCGGCGCATCTCTCGAGGGATACCTCTTCCCCGACTCCTACGAACTGGACAAGAACAATCCGCAGGTGGCCATGCTGCTTGCGGGCCAGCTCGACAGTTTTGTGGCGCGCGTACTGCCTGCCTATGAAGCCGCACGCGCTGCAGGCACCACGAACCTGAGCCTGTACGAGGTGCTGACACTCGCCAGCATTGTGGAGCGCGAAGCGGTCGTGCCAGAGGAGCGCCCCACCATTGCCGCCGTCTATCTCAACCGCATTGCCAACGACATTAAGCTGGATGCGGACCCGACGGTGCAGTACGCGATGGGCTACCAGCCCGCCACCAACCAGTGGTGGAAGACGCCCGTAACGCTGGAGGAGTACGCGCAGGTGATTAGCCCCTACAATACGTACCTCAACGCCGGGTTGCCGCCCGGGCCAATTGCCAACCCCGGGCTGAGCAGCATCAACGCCGTGCTCAACCCGGCGCAGAATGATTTCCTCTTCTTCGTGGCCCTGCCCGACGGCAGCGGCGCGCATGTCTTTGCCGAGACCTACGACGAGCATCTGCAGAACGTGGCGCGCGTACCGCGGCGAGTAGGCAAGCAAATTAAGTACGCAAAAAGAAACGAAACGACAGTACACAGATTTCACAGATGCGACAGATAAAAACAGATGATCTCTCTGGTCAATCTGTTTTTATCTGTCGCATCTGTGAAATCTGTGTACTGTGTGTTTCGTTTCTTTTTGCGGACTACTGTAATTTGCTTGCCTACTCGCCCAGTATCCCCTCGATTACCTGCTGGAACTGCGCCAGGGGCAGGCCGCCGGCGATGATCTGGCCGTTGACGTCGAAGGAGGGGCGGTTGCGGATGCCGGCATCACGGCGCGCCTGATCGAGGCGGGTGACGGTGGCCGCGCTTTCAGGGTTCTCCATGCAGGCGCGCAGGGCGTCGCCATCCATGCCCAGGCCGGTGGCCAGCTCCACGTAGAAGTCGGTGGCGGGTGCGCGGTAAATGGCGCTCTGGTTCTCAAAGAGTGCGTCGTGCATGGTCCAGAAATTCAGAGGCGCCTGTGCGCCGGCGCAGCGTGCGGCAACCTGGCTGCTCAGCGAGCCGTCGCCCAGATCAACAATCGGACTGAAGGCCAGCTTGACCTGGCCGGACGCCACATACTGCGCCTTCAACTCGGGTTCAACGCGCATCACGTGCGCGCGACAGGCCGTTCAGAGGAAGTCCGAATAGTCGAGGACGCGCACAGGGGCGTCGGGGTTGCCAAGTGTGAAGTAATCGCCCTCAAGCGAGGCGCTCTGCAGCCAGTCGACGGGCGCGGCAGGGGCAGCCACAGGGGCATCGCCCGCGGGCGCTTCCTCAGCCGGCGCGGCGGTTGCGGCTTCTGCAACGGGGGAAGTTGTCGCTGCGGCAGCCGGGGCGGGCGCAGCCTCGGCGGGTGCGGCCACTGTGGCAGCAGCGGGCGGCGGTGCGGCGGGTGACCCGCACGCGCTCAGCAAGCCAATCGCCAGCAGCAGCGCCGGAATCCCCCAGCGATATTTACGATAGTCCATGCAGTCTCCTTCGGGTGGTTGGGTGTCGGATGTCGGAACACTGCGTGTTGGAAGGCCGCGACTTGGGCTGGGCAGCAAAAACCAGCGGTTGGAACTGCCGCTACGATGGAGCCAATTCCAGGCCGTCAATCGTCAGTAGTCAATACTCGATACTCAATGCTGCATTCCACTTGCCACTTGCCACTTGCCCTGTAACCTGTAACTTGCAACATGCAGCCTTCACTTACCCCTCATCAACCGCCTTCTGCAACTCGGCGCTGAAGGTGGCCAGGGGCAGCGCGCCGGGAACAATGCGCCCGCCGCTGCTGGTGAGGATGATGAAGGTGGGCGTTCCCTGCACGTAGGGAGCGCCGTCGTTGCGGTCGGCCTCAACGAGCGCGGCCTTGGCGGGGTCTTCCAGGCAGGCGGCGAAGGCATCGGTATCCAGCCCCAGGTCGCCGGCAATCTGCGTGAAGGCGGGCGACGGATCGCTGGTCGACCATTCATTTACCCGTGCGAAGAGCGCCGTGTGCATCTCCATGTACATGCCCTGGTCGGCGGCGCATTCGGCAGCGACACCGGCGGCGGGCGCCTGGAGGTGAATGGCAAGCGGGAAGCTCTTGTAGACCCAGCGCACGGCGCCCGTGTCGACAAAGCTCTTGTCGAGTTCGGGTTGCGTCCTCTCGGCGTGCTGCTTGCAGTAGGGGCACTGGAAGTCGGAGAACTCGACGACGACAACGGCCGCATCGGCGCTGCCGCGCGTCTGGTCACCGGCCATGGTGTAGCCCGGGTTCTCCGGGTCAATGGCCAGCCCCTCGGCAGTGGCCCAGAAGGGGACGGCGGGCTGCTCCGGCTGGGCGGCCACGGGCGGCGCCTCACCGGCAAGTACGGCGTCCAATGCTGCAGCGAAGCGGTCGTAGGGCTGAGCGCCCACCAGTGTGTACGCGTCGCCCGATGCTTCGTTGATGATGCGGAAACTGGGCGTGCCATCAAGCCCCAGCGCGCCGGCTGCAGCGACGGATTCGGCCAGCGGCGCCAGCTTTGCATCCCCCGCAATACAGGCGTTCATGGCCTCCACGTCGGCACCCACTTCACCGGCAAGGCGCGGCGAAGGTCGGCGCGGGGTCAGCCTGCTCGGACCATTCGCTTTGCGCCATGAAGAGCGCTTCGTACATGGCCCAGTAGAGGGGCGCGCCCTGATCCGCCACGCAAAGGGCGGCCTCGTGCGCGGCCATGGCGTTGGGGTGCAGTTGCTCGATCGGCAGGTCGTGGAAGAGCAGCTTCACTTGGCCGGTGCTGACGTAATTCTCCATAATGCCCGGCTCGGTGTTTACGAAGAAGCGTGCGCAGAAGGGGCACTGGAAGTCGCTGTACATGGCAAGGCTGATGGGAGCGTTGGCATCGCCCTTAAAGGGGATGCCCTCGGCGGTGATGCCGACGGGGATGCCCTGCCAGCTTTCGCCGGCCGGTGCTGCTCCCTCGCCGGTCGCTGCCGCTCCCTCGCCGGTGGCAGCGCTTTCGGACTCAGCGGCCGGTGCAGCGCTGCATGCGCTCAGCAGCGCAACAAACGCCAGAACTGCTGCAAACAGCCACGCGGCGCGCATTCGGGCGTGCTGTGCGCTGTCCACGCGATGGACTCCACTGGAAATGCTCATAAGGTTTCTCACTCAATCGTTGGGCGGAGGGTCAACTGCGTTGTGGGCGCGCCGCCTTGCAAATGGTTAACGCAAAGAAGGGCGCGGCGCGATTGGTGCACACTATACATGATGCAAGCGTGGGCGAATGTGGCATTCGTCACGTTCGGGAGATGATGGGAAGGGGGGAATAGGGAACGAGGAACGGGGTGGGTTTCGCATCGGGGCGCGGTTGCCGTTGGCACGCGTCCCGTTCCCCGTTGACCGTTCCCTGTTGCACCACTGCCGCGCCAAATGGTACGCTGTGCCATCCCACTCACGACCGAGAGGCGTTTCGCACCATGGCCGGCATTCGCGCCCACATCAAAACCATTTCCTACTTCGAGGGAATCACCGATGACGAGGTGGAGTCCCTTAGCCGGAGCGCGCGCCTGCGCAGCTTTGGCCCGGGCGAAATGGTCTTTCTGGAGGGCGAGCCGGCGGCGGGGTTGTGGATTGTGGAAGAGGGCGCGGTCAAGGTTTTTCAACTCACCAGTGAAGGTGGCGAGCACATTTTGCATTTGCGCGGGCCGGGCAACACCTTCAACGACATTGCCGCACTGGATGGGGGCAACAACCCCGTCAGCGCGGCCGCGCTCAACGCTGGCGCGCGCATCTGGCTGCTGCCCAGCGCCGCCATCGATGCACTGATCATGCGCAACCCGCAGGTAGCGCTCAATGTCATCAAGCGGCTGGCGCAGCGTGTGCGCACGCTGGTGGGGCAAATTGAGGACCTTGCGCTCCACTCGGTGATTGTGCGCCTTGCCCGTTTTCTGCTCAAGCAGGCGGAGGATCCGGCGCTGGCCGGGCCGGGGATTACACGCACGGCGATTGCAGCGCACATCAACACAACGCCCCAGACAATCAGCACGGTGCTGCACAACCTTGAAGAGGCGGGCGCCATCCGTTTCGACCGCCACCGCATCGTCATCATAAACGCCGACATCCTGCGCACCATCGCCCTTCTCTAGGCCGGACCTTCGACGGGACAGTGGCTTTCGTAGCGGCTGCTTCAGCTGCCGTTCTTGATGACGCGACGTGATCGTGGGTGCGGCAGCTAAAGCAGCCGCTACGAAAGCCACTGTCCCGTCGAATTGCCCAATTGTGCGCAACTTCAGCCAGCTTAAATACACGCACGCGAAATAGCTCTATCCTCTTGTGCAGAGGATGGAGTTTTTGTTACGGAAAGGGATTTGTGTGATGGACCTGTTGTGGATGCCGCAAATTGACGCCATGAAGTGCACAGGCTGCGGCGATTGCATTACGGCCTGCCCAACCGACGCACTGGGCAGGCGCAACGAAAAGGCCACCCTTGTCAAGCCCGAGGCATGCACCTACTGCGCCATCTGCGAGGAGCTTTGCCCGGTGGATGCGATTGTACTGCCCTATCTGATTGTGACCGAATTGCAAACGAAGGATATGCAAAATGCAAAATGAATCGGGACGCAAGTCCCTCTCGATGGTGATCTTCTGGTTCGTTATCGTGCTCTTCTTCATGCTGCTCGCAGGGGTAATCGGCAACGAACGCGCCAATGCGTCTCAGAATGACGCGCGCACGGCCGGGGCCGCATCCGCGGTGAACATTGCCGACGCAGCGAACGTGGTTGAGTATACGCTGCGCACGCACATTGGCGGCACGCCTGCCATGTCCTACGTAGGCGTGGGTGGCGACATCGACGGCGTGGTGAACCCTGCATTGGTCGTCAAGGCGGGTGACACCGTGCGCATTACAGTGATCAACGGTGACCCCACACTGCATGATCTGAATATTGACGAGTTCAACGCCCACACGGGCGAACTTGTGACGGCCGAACAGACCGCCACTGTGGAGTTCGTGGCCTCCATGCCGGGCATGTACGAGTACTACTGCTCGGTGCCGGGCCATCGCGATGTGGGCATGAAGGGAATGCTGACCGTCACGGGGGGGCACAACGGGGAGGTGGTGCAGGTTGCCAACACCGACTACACCGCAGGCTGCAAGGCGGTGCAGGCGCAGCCGGCAGCGTTGCAGTCAAGGAAGCCGGCCCGGTTGATTCCGAGGCCGTGCTCATCTCGCGCAGCCCGGCTGACGTACCCCCCACTGTGGGCGACCGCGGCCCGCAGAGCTACCAGGTGGACCTGAACACGGTTGAACTCAACGGCGTGCTGGCTGACGGCACGACCTACCGCTACATGACCTTTGACGGCCAGGTGCCCGGGCCCATGCTGCGCGTGCGTGTGGACGATACGGTGACGCTTGTGCTGCACAACGCGGAGGACAGCCAGCTCTCCCACTCGATTGACCTGCACGCCGTCACCGGGCCGGGCGGCGGCGCCGTCTTCACGCAGGTAATGCCAGGCGATTCGGCCTCCTTCACCTTCAAGGCGCTCACCCCCGGGCTCTATGTCTACCATTGCGCAACGCCCAGTGTGGCCCATCACATTGCCTCAGGCATGTACGGGCTGATCCTGGTGGAGCCGGAGGGCGGCCTGCCCCCCGTGGACCGTGAGTATTACATCATGCAGGGCGAAGTCTACACGATGCAGGATTATGGCACCGCCGGCCAACTTGACTTCAGCTACGAGGCCATGCTCGACGAGCAGCCCGAGTACTACGTCTTCAACGGTGCGGCCGGCGCATTGACGCAGGATGCCTTCGCCCTGCACGCCAATGTGGGTGAGACTGTGCGCATTTACTTTGGCGTGGGCGGGCCCAACGCAACATCATCCTTCCACGTCATCGGCGAGATTCTGGACCGTGTCTACACGCTGGCGTCGCTGACGTCGGCCCCGATGACCGATGTGCAGACGACGGTCGTGCCGCCCGGTGGCGCAACCATGGTCGAGTTTATGGTTAACGTGCCCGGGCGCTACATTCTGGTGGACCATGCGCTGAGCCGCATGGAGCGCGGCCTTGCGGGCTATCTGTATGTGGACGGTGAAGAGAACCCGGAAATCTTCTTCAGCGACGAGACGCCGAACGGGGCCGGGCACTAACCCGACAATACTTTCTTGAACTTCTTGCAGCGAGACGGCAAGAGATGACCGACGAGGAGATTGACCATGACAGAAGTAGACTTGCGTGCGATTCAGCCCGCGTGACCGACACCCGCTTGTGTTTGAAACGTTTGACGAACTGGAAGTGGGTGAGGCGTTTGAGTTGGTCAACGACCACGCCCCCACGCCCCTGTACTACCAGTTTCTGCATGAGCGACCGGGCAGCTTTGGGTGGGAGAGCATTGAGGAAGGGCCGGAGACGTGGCGGGTGCGTATCTCGCGCAGCTGACCCAGCCGATTCCAGCGCGGTGGGCAGCAAGTTGAGAGGACACGTCTTCGATAGCAAGAGGTGGATTGCCTGGCAGAAACATCCCCCGGGAGACAACCCACTCTCCCGCAACAAAAGGAGCAGCGGAGGCATCATGCCTCCGCTGCTCCTTTATTGTCTCCGCTCAGTGATGCCCGAAAAACCGCGCACTTCGTAGCGGAGGGCCAGGCAACTTCTGCAAAGCCACGGAGTCAGAATCAAAAAGGCAGGAAACCAGTTCGTTCGCTCTGGTTTCCTGCCTTTTCCATTGTTTCCGCCTTTTCAGCGTACAGGAATTCTCCGTATACGCTACAGCTGAAAATTGCGGCCGTTGTCGCGCACAACCTTCTGGCTGTAATTGGTAACGTAGGCAAGCAGTTTGTTGTGCAGCTTCTCCCAGCCGCTGCTCTGCAGAATGTCCGCCAGCTTCTCGGCGCTGTCGACTGCGCCCAGCGTGAGCATTTGCGGCCCTTCCCCGTACATGGTATACAGAACTTCACTTGGCTCAATGCCAAGCTGCATGAGCCGCGGGGCGAACTCCCGCACCACGAACTCCGAGAAATCCTGTTCGCGCCCTGCTCGAATGTCCCACTGCATGAGCAGCTTAACCATAGCGAAATGAATTCCCAAGAGAATCGCCCGTTGCGCCGCCATTACCATCCTGCGGCTCTCTGCCTGTAATGGAACGATACCAAAAGCAGTCGAGATTTGCAACTAAACCGCCCCACTCCTCTCACCGCTCCGAGTCCCCAGCCATGACGCGCCGCGTGCATGGCGCTCTCCTGGCCCGCTTTGTTGCGCTCGCCACACTCTGGCCTGTTTGCCGTGCTGCTGCTTGCAGGCGCGCTTTTCCCGCGCACGGCAATGGCGCAATCAGCCGGCGGCGCACCCGTCATCGTTACGCCCCTTTCCGCGCCAGGCGTAACGCTGCAGACCCACACCAGTGACATTACCCTGGCGGCAGATAGCACGGCCACCGCCACAGCTTTCTATCGCCTGCGCAATGAGAGTAATACCGATGCGCTTGCCTCGCTGCGCTTCTGGTCGCCCACGGCGAGCGGTGCAGGCGCGCTGCCGGGAGACCTGAGCGCCACCGCCGACGGCGCCCCACTGCAACTGCAGGCGGGCGAAGCGGGCGCGCAAGCGCTCGTCGCCGTGCCGGCGGGCGGGCGCACAGACGTGCGCCTGCGTTATTCGATAGACCTGGGCAATGAGGCAACAGTGCAAACGCGCTTTGACGCCGCCGCGCTGGACCAGGGCTGGCCCGGCACAACCAGCTTCCGTCTTACAGTGAACGTGCCCGTGGAAATTCCGGGCGGCTCGTGGCTGCGCACCACGCCTGAGGGCTGGCGTTTCAGCCCCAGCGAAACCGCCGAAGCTGCCGCCATTCAGTGGCTCTATGATGGGGATATCCCCGCCGAGCCCCTTGTTTTTGAGTTTGCCAACCCCGCCCTCTGGCAGCAGATTGTGGCGCAGCGCGCGCGGCTGCGCGCACGGGAGGTGTGGCCGAATGGGTGACGCTGGGCAATAGCTACGCCCGCCTCGCGCAGGAATCGACAGACGGCGGCGTGCGCGACCGCTTCTACGGCCAGGCGCTGGCAGCCTATGGTTCGGCGCTGGACAGTGGGGCCGCCGCTGGCGCGCAGCCCGCTGCGCTGGCGCAAGTCTACACGGGACAGGCGCGCCTCTACCGCCAGCGCATTGTGGGCAGCGGCGGAGTCTTCAGCACAGAACACGCCCAACTGCTTGTTGATTCTGCGCTGGCCGCGCTGGGCGCACTGCCCGCCAACGATCCCCAGCGCGTTGAACTGCAGCAGTGGCTTAGCGACGGCCTTGCGATTGTGCTGCGCGATGCCACCGACCGGCGCGATTGGGAAGCTGCGCTGAGCACGCTCGACCAACTGGAGCAGTCGGGCGGCGCGATGGAGCCGGCTGCCATTGCCGAGGAGCGCCGGCGCATTCTCTTTGAACAGTCGCTGCAGTTGCTGGAGGAAGGGCAGCGCGATGAAGCCGTCGCCGTTTCGGGCAGCGACATCATCAGCGAGAGCCTGCAGGCGCCCGCTGCTGCGCAAGCGCTCTTTGCTTCGTGGCAGAATACGGTGACAGTGGACACGCGCGGCACCGAGGTGGTGCTCGTGGGCACGCCGGCGCCCGGGCGCGCGCTGGAGGCAGCCACTGCCGCCACAGAGTTGGCGAACTCCTGGGCCGCTCAGGATGTGGCGACTGTCTCGCTGACTGCGCCCTCGGCCACGGACCTCGATCGACCGGTGGAACTGCGGCTCAACATTGTTGCCCCGGGTGCAGGGCCGGCGCTTGCCAACATTACGCCGCTGCGCGCAGACTGGGCGCTGGCGCGCACTTTGCTCACACAGCTTGCACCCGAAACCACCAGCGACAATACATTCCTCCGCCGCAGCGTGCTGCTCAAGCTCCCTCTCGACCTGCGCGCCCCGGCCGAACAGTGGAACAAACTGGCGAACGACCTGGAGCAGCAGGCCACGACCGTTGAGGCGGCCGGCGCACCCGGCGACCGCACGGACACGTCGCTGGAAAACGCGCTGCGCGCCAAGATTCAGGCCGCAAACTACCGCGCCGAAGCCAACAACTGGCAGAGCCTGGTGCAGAACAGCCAGACGCTGACACTGCTCGAAGGGCCGCGCGGCGCACCCAGCGACGCACGTGCGTGGCAGGTTACAGTCTCCGACCCCCCCCAAACGCTACAATATGCAAGCCAGGGATTGAACCCCACCGGCGTGCTGCTGCTCGCTGCGGCGGGCTTCCTGCTGCTGCTGCTCGCGGCCGGCATGCTCTGGTCGCTGCTTTAGGCGGGTGTGGGGTGTGGGGTGTCGGGTATAGGGTGTGGGGTTTCGACATCCCACACGCGACCACCCCACACCCCACACCCGACACCCCACATTCGACACCCGAACAATGACTCAGGCCACACTCAGCGCAGCCGCAGCCGCCCCCAAGGCGGCGCCACGCCCGCGCTTCCGCTATCTCAATAACGTCTACTTCCAGGATGGCCTTGCGGTCACGACCATCCTCGAGCGCGCTGCTCTTCCTCGTGCTGGCCACCTCCATTGATGCGGCGGGCCACGTTGCACAGGGGATGGGCATCGTCATTCCCATTACCTTGGCGGCCGTTGCTTTGGGCGCTCTCATGTCCTTCAGCCGCTTTGACAGCTTCTTTGCACTCTCGCACGCGCTCTTCACCGGCCTCGCCATCATCCTCTTCATGATGACGCGCCTGCCCACCAGCAACGAGATTGCCCCATTCATCGACAAGGGGCTGCCCGAGTTGCAGGCGCGCGCCTACTTTGTGCTCCTGCGCCTGCTCAACTGGGTGGATGCAGCGATGAGCGGTTCGGCCAGCGCCGACAACTATGTCTTTATCTTCGAGATTGCCTTCCTGCTCTGGTGGCTCTCCTTCCTGGGGATGTGGTCGATTCTGCGCTATGGCTATCTGTGGCGCGCTGTGGTGCCCGCGGGGCTGGCGCTCGTCCTCAATGCCTACTACGCGCCGCAACCGGTGTGGGCGCTGCTGGGCATCTTCTCTGTACTGGCGCTCTTCCTGCTTGTGCGCGCCCACCTTGCCGAGCAGCAACTGCGCTGGCGCGACCAGCGCGTGCATGTAACCCACGACATGGGTTGGGACTTTGTGCGCACCGGGCTGACCTACAGCGTGATTGTGCTGGCGCTCGCCTGGCTGGCCCCTGGCCTGGGGCGTAATGTGCAGGTGCGCCAGCTGCTGGCCCCGCTCAACGAGCGCTGGGAGCAGACCTCGCAGGATATCAACCGCCTCTATCAAGGGCTTAACCGGCGCGAGTTTGCGTCGAACAACTCCTTTGGCCGCTCGCTCACGCTGGGCGGCGAACGTGATGTGGGCGACAGCCTTATCTTCAACGCCAGCACCACGCAAGCGCGCTACTGGCGCGCCGTGGTCTTTGACACCTACGACGGCAAGGGGTGGCTTAACACCAACGACACGCAACTGCTGCTCCCAGCGACCCAGCCCGCGCCCATTGCCGATTGGGAGAGCCGTGCGCCCGTTACGCAGACAATTACGCTTATGGCGCCTTCAGGCAATGTGGTCTTTGGCGTGCCCGACGTGCGCCAGCTCAACATGCCTGTGGATGTGCTCATTAGCAACGTGCCGGCCAACCCACTGGACGCACCGCTGTGGGGCGCTGACGAAGGGGTGGTGGCGCCAGTGGAATTTACCATGGTGCGCACCCGCCGCCAGCTTGATGTGGGCGACACCTACACGCTCCTCTCCAACGCCACCGACGTGTCGCAACTGGACATGGAGGGCGCGTCGACAGAGTATCCCGCTGCGATTCTGGACCGCTATCTGCAGATTCCCGAAGGCTTTTCGCCGCGCGTGACGGAGCTGGCGGCGTCGCTCACGCTCACGGCCACCACGCCCTATGACAAGGCGAAGGCGATTGAGAGCTACCTGCGCACCATCACCTACAACGACGCAATTGCCGCGCCGCCCGCCGACGCCGACCCGATTGAGTACTTCCTCTTCACCATTCGCGAGGGCTATTGCGACTACTACGCCACCTCCATGGCCATGATGCTGCGCACGCTGGGCATTCCCGCGCGCACGGCCAGCGGCTATGCCGAGGGGATTTTCGACGAGGAATCGGGACTCTACTTCATTAGCGAGCGGGACGCGCACACGTGGGTGGAGGTCTTCTTCCCGGGACTGGGCTGGGTGGAGTTCGAGCCGACCGCAGGCGAGAGCCCTCTCAACCGCCCCACCGGCACCGAGGACCCCAACGCCACCCTCACGCAGAATGAGGTTGAGCCGACGCCCGACCCAAACCTGGCGCAGCGCCCCGACGAACAGCAACCGCAGCAGGATCCAGGTGCGTTTGATGCCGGCGCAGATGGCGAAGGCACCGGTGGCTTTGCGTGGTGGGTGTGGGCGCTGCTGACGCCCGTCATCCTGATTGTGGGGCTGCTGCTGATCCGGCGCGTGCAGAGCAGCGGCCCAACGGCCTTTACGCCGGACCTGCCGATCATCCTCTTCGAGCGGCTGCAGCGGTGGGGGGCGCGCATTGGTGTCGTGGCGCAGCCCAGCGAGACCCCCTACGAGCAGGCGCGTGCGTGGAGCCGTGCGCTGCCCGAGGGCGCGCCGCCGATTCGGGCGCATCACGCGCGGCATACGTCTTCCAGCGCTTCAGCGGGCGTGCGCAGGGTGCGCCGCCTCCAGTGCAGGAGGGCGGCCCCGCGCCCGATGTGCCCGCAGCCGGCGGCAGGCAGCCCGGCGTTGAGGATTGGGCCACGCTGCAGCCGCTCTTTGTGCGCGCCTGGCTGCAGCGCTACCTGCCCTTCCTGCGCAAGCGGCGCGGTATGTACGAACTTGGGGAGTAAAAGCAAATTTCTGTACGCACAAAAAGCGGGAACAGCGGAAACAACATGAAGGGCCCTTCATGTTGTTTCCGCTGTTCCCGCTTTTTGTGCGTACAGAAATTTGCTACTGGGCGCGCTTGAGGAGCACCACTTGCGTCTCGTCGGGCAGCGAACTCTTGCTCACCTTGAACATCTCCATGGGCTCGGGCACGGAGACGCCGAACTCCTTGAGGAACTTGTCCACAGGATCCAGCGTGTCGGCAAGGGAGCGCGCAAGGTCGGGGTGCTGGTAGTGCATGGGAATCACAATGCGCGGCTCCAGCAGGCCAATCATCTCTACGGCGCGGGTCGCGTCAAGCGTGTCGCCGCCGCCCACAGGCACGAGCAGGATGTCCACCTCGCCCACGTTGAGATCTTCAATGTCTGACTGCAGCGGGATTTCGCCAATGTCGCCCAGGTGTCCCACTGTGAGGTCGCCAAACTCGAAGAAGAAGGCGATGTTGCGCTCGAGGGCCGTTTCCGTCTGCTTGCGATGGTAGGTGGCCAGCCCGCTGACGAAGACATTCTTCACCTCATATTCGCCCGGCCCCGAGAGCACCTTGGGCTCCCCAGCCACCCGATCGACGGCGCTGTGGCCGGGACGCATGTGGCTGGCGGTGACGATGTCGGCGCGCAGCTTGGGCGCGGCGCTGCTCACGCTCTTGTCATAGGGGTCGCAGACGACTGTGACACCGCCTTCGCGAATGCGAAAGCAGGAGAGGCCGTACCAGGTAATGTCCATAGTCGCTCCATCCAGGCAGAGTCTGTAAAAAGGTGGGGAAGACGGAACAAATGTTTTAACTGTGGCCCTTACTATACCGCAGGCGCGCGGGCGCGAACAAAAAGCAGGGTGTAGGGAATGGGGTGTAGGGTCGTGGGGTGTCGTATACCTACACCTCACACCACACCCCACACCCCACACCCCATTCCCTACTCCCTGCTTTTTGTTCGCACGCCGCGGGGCGCTAGAATGAAGCCTTATGAGTGAAACACCCCAGGGGATGCCGCTGCCCTTTGACCCTCAGCGCAGCGAGCCTGACTATGACGACGCCGAGCGCGACGATCACCACGGCGGTGAGGCGGCGCTGCTTGAGGCGCAGGCCACGGCGCTCTTTGCAGGTGACCTGCGCGTCGAATCTGTGGAGATGCCCATTGAGCCCGATCGCGACGGGCTGGTGGTGCTGCGCGGGCGCTTGCTGCGCCCCAGTGAGGAGGTCTTCCCCCGCTGGCTGCGCGAACTGAACCGGCGCGGCTACACGCCGCTCCTGCGTCCGGACCCGGAGAGCGCCGGCAACCCTGATCAGGTAGTGGTGCGCATTGGGCAGGGTGTGGGGCGGCGCGCCGCATCGCGCACCGCCACGCACGTCATCCTCTTTCTGCTCACCGTGCTGAGCACGCTCTTTGTGGGCGCCATGTACAGCGACGCCGCCTTAACGGCCACCTCGGTATGGGACCTCGTGCGCCCTGCCACGCTCATCCAGGGCTGGCCCTTTGCGCTCGCGCTGCTCTCGATTCTGACGGCGCACGAGTTTGGCCACTACTTCGCCGCCAAATTTCACAAGGTGGCGGTAACGCTGCCCTTCTTTATCCCCATGCCACTGGGCTTTGGCACGCTGGGTGCCTTCATCCAGCTGCGCGAGCCGGTGCGCGACCGGCGCATGCTCTTTGATATTGGCGTGGCTGGGCCGCTGGCCGGCCTTGTGCTGGCTGTGCCCCTCTTCATTCTTGGTCTGAGTACGGCGCACGTTGAGGTGGCTCAGTCCACTGCCGGGGCCACTTACTTCGGCAACAGCCTCTTCACGTTGGGGGCGCAGTTCCTTGTCTTTGGCAAGTGGCTGCCCAGCGCGGCGGGCGAGGATGTGATAGTCAACCAGGTGTTGCTGGCGGGCTGGATCGGGCTGCTGGTGACGGCGCTCAATTTGCTGCCGGTGGGGCAGCTGGACGGCGGCCACACCGTCTTTGCCATGTTTGGCGAGAAGGCGCGCACGGTCAACCTGATTGCCGTGGGCTTGCTGGCGGCATCAGCCGTGGCCGGGCTGAGCTTTGTGCAGCAATACGCGCCGTGGCTTGCGCCCGTAGGCTACACCGGCTGGTTCATCTGGCTTGTGCTCATCTTCTTTGTGATTGGCCCCTTTCATCCGCCCGCGCTCGATGATGTTACCGAGCTTGACGGCAGGCGCAAGGCGTTGGGCTTTGTCATGATTCTCATTTTTGTGCTGACCTTCCTGCCCGCCCCGCTGCGCACACTCTAGTCGTACGTACGACGCAAAGGCGCAAAGACGCAGAGAAAGCGCAAAGAAAAGCAGAGCAGTCAGTTGCCATTCTTGTTGTTGCTGTTCTTTGCGTCTTTGCGCCTCCGCGTCGTAGTTCGTGTGGTTCAGGTGGCAGCACATCCATTTATTCGAGGTTCTCTTATGGCGATTGCCGAAAACAAAGCACTGACCATGCAGGAGGTCATCCTGCGCCTGCACGAGTACTGGGCGGCGCATGGCTGCACAATCTGGCAGCCCTACAGCGAGAAGGTGGGCGCGGGCACCATGAACCCGGCCACCGTGCTGCGCGTCCTTGGCCCCGAGCCGTGGAACGTGGCCTATGTCGAGCCCTCCTTCCGCCCCGACGACGGCCGCTATGCGCAAAACCCCAACCGCATGCAGATGCACAACCAGTATCAGGTCATCCTCAAGCCCGACCCGGGCAACCCGCAGGAGCTCTACTTGGGCAGCCTTGAGGCCATCGGGCTGGACCTGACACGCCACGACGTGCGCTTTGTGGAGGACAACTGGGAATCGCCCGCGCTGGGCGCGTGGGGGCTGGGCTGGGAGGTCTGGCTGGATGGGCAGGAGATTACGCAGTTCACCTACTTTCAGCAGGCGGGCAGCCTGCCGCTGGAGCCTGTGAGCGTCGAGATTACCTACGGCCTCGACCGCATTGTCATGTATCTGCAGGGTAAGGAGCAGGTGTGGGATGTGGAGGTGGACGGCGTCCACTCCTACCGCGAAATCTATGCCGACGCCGAGGTCGAGCACTGCATCTACGACTTTGAGCTGGCCGATGTGGAGCGGCTCAAGACGCTCTACGATATCTACAAGGCCGAGGCCGACGCCTGCATCAAGCGCGGGCTGATTGTGCCCGCGCATGACTTTGTGCTGCGCCAGAGCCACACCTTCAACCTCCTGGATGCGCGCGGGGCCATCGGCGTGACGGAGCGCGCCAAGTTCTTTGCCTCCATGCGCAACCAGGCGCGCGCGGTTGCAGAGTTGTACGTCAAGCAGCGCGAGGCGAATGAGTACCCGTGGCTTGCTGACGGCGCTGGGGAAGAGACGCCCGAGGCTGCCGCCACGCCGGCGCAAGGCGAGTTTGTGGCCGCCACCACGCCGCAGACGCTGCTGCTGGAGCTTGGCTCCGAAGAGCTGCCGCCCGCCGATGTTGTCGCGGGCATTGCGCAGATTGAAGAAAAGCTGGCTGCACTCCTGACGGAGGCGAACCTGCCCTACGCCGGCCTGCGCGTTACCGGCACAACGCGGCGGCTTGTGGCGATTGTCGAGGGGCTGGCCCCCATGCAGGCCGACGAACTGGTGGAGAAGCGCGGCCCAGCGCTCGACCGCGCCTATGACGCCAGCGGCAACGCCACACCCGCGGCGCAGGGCTTTGCCCGTGGCCAGGGCATTGATGCAGCCGATTTGGTGACGCGTGACAATTACGTCTACGCCGTGCGCACCGTGGCCGGCCGCCCTGCCGCCGCCGTGCTGCCGGAGTTGCTCGTCAAACTGCTCGACGGCTTGCGTTGGGCCAAGACCATGCGCTGGAACAGCAGCGCAGTCGGCTATCCCCGCCCGCTCCGCTGGATTGTGGCGCTCTACGGCGACCAGGTAATTCCCTTTACGTGGGCAGGCGCACGCAGCGGGCGCACCAGTCGCGGGCCTCGCTTCCGCGACGCCGCAGCGCGTCTGCCCGCAGGCGGCTTCACGACCTTTGACGTCGCCTCGGCAGATGCGTATGAAGCAGCAGTCGCCGCACAGGGCGTGATATTGGATCGCGACGCACGCAAGGCCCGCGTCGCCGAGCTTGTGCAGCAGACAGCCGCCACCATCGGCGCAATCGCACCCGATGAGCCTGCGCTGCTCGATGAAATCACCGACCTGGTGGAAGCGCCCTTCCCCGTGCTGGGCCACTTTGAGGAGAAGTACCTCGACGTCCCCGAGCCGGTTTTGATTGGCGTCATGAAGAAGCACCAGCGCTACTACCCAGTGAAGGCAGCGGGGGCGCACGGTAAAATGCTGCCCAACTTCATTACCGTGGCCAATGCCGATCTGCTGGCCAGCCCCGAGGTCGTGCGCCAGGGCAACGAAGGAGTCATCCGCGCCCGCTATGCTGACGCCGCCTACTTCTTCCGCCAGGACACGGGCCGCCCGCTCGAGTCCTTCACGCCGCGCCTGGGCACGCTCACATTCCACGCCAAGCTCGGCTCCATGCTCGACAAGGTGGAGCGGCTGCGCGTGCTTGCGCCGCAAATCGCGCAGGCGCTGGGACAGTCGCAAGCGGATGTCGAGGCCGTGGCGCGCGCCGCGGCGCTCAGCAAGAGCGACCTGGTGACCAACATGGTCATCGAAATGACCTCGCTGCAGGGCGTCATGGGCGAAATCTACGCCCGCGCCGGCGGCGAGCCGAAGGCGGTGGCGGTGGCGCTGCGCGAGCAGTATCTGCCCAAATCGGCAGGCGATGCCAACCCCGCCACGCCGGCCGGCCTGGCGCTCTCGCTGGCCGACAAGCTCGACAGCCTCGTGGGGCTCTTTGCCGTGGGGGCGATTCCCACCGGCAGCGCCGACCCCTTTGGCCTGCGCCGCGCCGCGCTGGGCGTGGTCTACAACCTGCTCGAAACGAACACCTCCTTCGACATTCGTGGCGGGCTGGCCATGGCCGCAGGGCTGCAGCCGGTTGAGGTGACGCCCGCTGCGCTGGAGGAGGCGGCCACCTTCATCGACCGCCGCCTGCAGGGCGTGCTCGCCGACATGGGCTACCCCTTTGATGTGGTGGAGGCTGTGCTGGCCGTGCGCGGCGGCAACCCTGTAGCCGCACGCCGCGCCGCCGATGCATTAGCGGCCATGGTGCGTCAGGATGGCTGGGGCGACGCATTCACCGCCTATGCCCGCACGGCACGCATAACGCGTGCGCTGCCCGAGCGGCTGCCCCTCAACGCCGCCGCCTATGCCGAGCCGGTGGAGCAGGCGCTGCACGATGCCGCTGCGCAGGCCGAGCAGGCGCTGGCCGCCGTTGATGAGCCGGCCGCCGTGCTGGGCGAGCAGTTGCGCGCGCTGCAAGGTCCCATCAACGCCTACTTCGACAAGGTGCTGGTGAATGCCGAAGAGCCGGCGCTGCGCGAGGCGCGCCTTGCGCTGGTGCAGCAAATTGCCGCCCTCCCCGCCGCCGTGGCCGACCTGAGCAAGCTGCAGGGCTTCTAAAGGGAAATTCTAAAGGGAAATACGACGCGAAGGCGCAGAGGCGCAAAGAAAGCGCAAAGAAAAGCAAGGACAGCTTGAGTGTCCTTGCTTTTCTTTGCGCTTTCTTTGCGCCTCTGCGCCTTCGCGTCGTATTTCCCTTTAGTAGCGGAAGATGGCGGCCACTTCTGCGTTTTCGGGCATTTGCTCGCGCTCTACAGCATAAACTTCGCCGCCATTGAGAAGGGTTTGTGCGGCAACATAACCCTCAAGCTCAAGCGCACCCGGCGCGTTCTCGTCTGTCCGGGAGACCTCGCCCGTGTTCTCATCAACGACGCCCCATACTTCCAGCCCCGGCGGCAGCAGCGCAATGCTCACCCGCCCCTGCACTGCGGCGGGCACAACGGCCTCAAGTTCCGTCGCGGCGCGTCCGTTCGCGGCCACCGTGCCATATTGGGAAAGCACAGTGTCCAGGTCGGCGCGGAACTTTTCTTCCACAAAGGGCCACGCCTGCTCATGCAGCTCCTTGGCACCCAACTGTTCCGGGTTGCCGCGCGGGCCATCTTCGACCACACGGTTGTAGTTCGTCACTTCGCGATAAATGGGCAGCAGCGAAACATCGGCTGCAATGACAAGCGGCGCCTTGCTCTCGTTCAAAATCGGCATGAGCGCCTTGTCCAGGATGTTCAGATACTCTGCGATACGCTTGCGCTCGTCACCGGCTTCATCGCTGTGGCCATGGAAAATGCCCCCTTCTCCGCCGCCCCTGCTTGCCGTGTGCTGCTGCAGCCCGGCAGTGCTTTCGTAGCGAGCCAGAATGTCCGCTATGGAATCGGGCGCGTCGGCCGGCTTGTCAATCTCGCCCACGGTGAAGCGGGTGCCTTCAAAAAGGCGCCATGCATTCTGGCTGAGCGCGAGGATGAAGAAGTGTCCATTGTTTGTGAAGAGCGGCAGCAGCGGGTTCAAAAAGAAGCGGTCTGCCACGATTGTGCGTGTATCCACGTCAAAGGGCAGACGATAGGCGCGGAATTCCTTCTCGTCCATGAAGACAGCAAGCCCATCAAGCGAATACTGCCAGACACTGTCCTCGTCAAGAAAGGCGCGTGTGGGAAAAGCGGTGCCGCGGGCGCAAGAAACGTCTCAATCTCGCGCGCGTCCCCATCCCCATTGCGGCCAGCTCGTCCTCCACGGTGCGCAATTGGTCGCTGAAGCGGATTGGGTCCTGCTCCACCTCGCGCCCGCGCCTGTGGGTGGGCATGTAGATTGTGACGGCGGGGCTGCTCTTATGTGCCGCAAGCCGCTTCAATTCTTCCAGGTTCAAAGGGTCCATTCGAGCCTCGCTTTCGTTTCGTTCTGCTTGTTGTCTATGTGCTGCTTGTTGTCTATGTCGATGGCCGTGCCTATTGGATGCCGTGCCTATTGGATGCCGTGCCTGTTGGATCAGGTACTGGTGGGTGCGCCCACCGTGGCGAAAGGTAAGGGATCATGGGGTGCAGCCGGCATGGCTAGCTTAATGAACGCTCGTGATGCAGCAAAGGTTCAGTTTCTCTCCTGAAAAGAGCGCGTACTGCGCTGCGTCCACAAAGCATGAATACCTCTGTTGCTGTGGCAGCCGTTGCGCTTGCGCCCGTCATTGGTCCGGCTTGTGTGCAGGAAAATGCAGGATAATGGCAAAAGGTTGTGCGCCGCTGCGTGCGCCGTGGCCGTAGCCGTGCCATAGCCGTGCCATAGCCGTGCCATAGCTGCTTGCTACACGAGGGCGATTTTGGCGCTGTTCCACGCCATGCTATGATGTGCTCTGCCTGCATCTCGCAGGCATCTCTCTGCCCGACCCCTTTCATGGGTCTTTCATGTGACGCTTACTTTGCGCTCATGAATTGTGCGATAGTACAGGGGCAGCGTGCGCACAGGTGGCTGCTTTGGCCGGCCTCTTTAACGGGCCTGCGTGGACTACACTGATTGAAGGCCAGCCCGGCATTCGGCCGCGGTTGGTTGGGCCGAGTAACGGCTGCATGGCTGGCAGCCAAGCGCAGTGCGCGGTTCCATTGCAGCGACCCATGGCGAGCCATAGCGGCGTTTCGTGGTATTGACAGCATTCTTGCGAAGGAGTTGCACCCCGTATGCAGAACACCCGACTGGATCGACGGTCAACTTCGTCGGGCGGCGCGTCCCGGCTACTCGAGGGTCCCGCAGCCTGGTTGATCACCTTCCTGGTCATCCCAGGTCTGCTGGTGGCAGCGCTCTTTTTGCCGCCGATCCGCCTGCTGGATCGCCTGCAAGACTTCACAATGACACGCATTCCCGCAAGCGGCGGCGCTGTCAGTGATCCCGACGGAACGATGGTCAGCTTCCCCGATGAGGGCGTCGAAAGCGCCTTTTCGGCTGAGGTGACGAGCGTGCCGCGTGCCGACTTCCTCGCGGGCAACGCCGGCACAGAGCTCTATAACGCCGTCGAGGCGCTGCCGACCAACCTCGTCCCCAAGAGCCCACTCTACGAAATCAACACCTCGGGCACGACGCCGGCGATTACGGTTCTGCACGTGCCGATTCCCACCGACAGCGGCGCGTACGAGACGCTGGGCCTCTACAGTTGGGACGGCCTGCGCTGGAACCATGTACCCGGTTCGGTCATCACCACGGGCAACCCGAACGAAGATGCGCTCGAGTCGTCGCTGACCAGCGTGCCGCCCAACTTCATGGTCATGCAGAACACAGGCGGCATTCCTTCGGCCACGATTGATCTGGGCGCGCTGCCCGATAAGCCCCAGGGCGCGGTTGTCAATTATGAAGCCAAGGCAGGCCTGCAGTTGCGCGGCGATGGCGCGCTTGACGGCGTGGCCCCCGCAAATACCAATGGCACCACCATTCCGGTGATCCGCAACTGGGATGGCGAGGTTGTGCGCACTGACCTGATCAACAACCTGCTGCTTGACCCGGGTCAGCAGGACAACCAGATCGCTTCGGTTGTAGGCACGACCGTGGAGAACGGCTACCCGGGCATCATCATTGACTACCGTGGCGTGGAT
This sequence comes from uncultured Chloroflexia bacterium, assembly GCA_963773745.1. GTDB lineage: Bacteria > Chloroflexota > Anaerolineae > Caldilineales > Caldilineaceae > UBA5069. Next base: position 23,197 of record CAVZCL010000010.1, on the reverse strand, counting down.
GCCAAGCCGAGCGCACGCGCCGATTTTGCCCACGTCATCAGCCGTTTGACCACCGAACTGCACACCAATGGCAAGAGCATTGGCGTGCGCGTGGAAGCGCCGATTCAGATTTCGGCCGAGCAGTGGGACACGCTGGGCTACGACTGGCGCGCGCTTGGCAACCTGGTTGACACGCTGATTGTGCCCGCACCGGTGGACCCGCGTGCGTACCAGGCGGGCGGCGAGATGGATGCGCTGCTCAAGTATGCCACCAGTGAGGTGGACCCCACCAAGCTGCAAATTGAACTGCCCGCGCAGTCTGTGGAGCGCAGCGGCAACTATCTGCTGCTGAAGGGCTATCAGGAGGCGCTCAAGCCGTTGCTGGCGCAGGTGCAGGCCACGGCCAATGGCGAGCAGATCGACCTCTCGCTTGCCAGCCCGCGCCTTAAGGAAAACGTCACCTGGGACGAGGCTGTGGGCATGTACCGCTACAGCTACATGGATGACCAGGGGCTCGAGCGCACCGTCTACATTGAGGACGCCGGCAGCCTGGCCCACAAATTGGGGCTGCTCAAGAAGTACAACGTGCACAACGTCAACATTCAGGCCAGCCCCACGGGCGACATTGACCCGGCCATGTGGGACACGCTGCTCAAGTTCCAGCAGGACGCGGCCCTGCCCGAAAGCCGGGCGGCGCTGAACGTGGCCTATTCGCTCTTCAAGGCGGATGGCAGCCTTCTGGCCGAGCAACTGGCGCCGCTGGAAAACGCATCCGTATCGTTGCCAGTGCGCGCCGATGGTGAAGTGCGCGTGGATGCCACGCTGCGCACAGCCGCAGGTACCGTACTGCCGATTTCGGCCTCCAGCAAGGTGGGCGGCACGGCGGCGGAGGCGGCGGCACAGCCCGCAGCGGCGGAGGCGGCGGCACAGGCCACAGTGGCCGACGCCAGCGTAAGCACGAGCCAGATTGTGAACGTGCGCGAAGGACCGGGCACGCTCTATCCCGTGCTGGGGCAGTTGAACCCTGCGGCCAATTACCGCATCACGGGCAAGAACGACGCCGGCGACTGGTGGCAGATTGACCTTGGCGGCGAGAAGCGCGGCTGGGTGATCAGTCAGTTGGTGACAAGCGCCGGTTCGCTGGACAAGATTGCCATGGCGACCGACATTCCTGATGCGCCCGCCATCGTCGCCGCGGCAGCGCCTGCGGCCGCGGCGGCCGCGCCCGCTGAAGCCGCTGAAGCAGCCCCCGCTGCCGCACCTGCGCCTGCGCCGATTGTTGCTGCACCTGCCCCTGCGGGTGCGCTGCCCTTTGGATACGGCGTGCAGGCACACATGGTTGACACCAGCGACGCAATGATCCAGCAGGTCATGGGCTCCACCAAGGGCATGGGCTTCAACTGGGTCAAGCAGCAGGTGGAGTGGAAGCGTTTTGAAGCGTCACAGGGCGCGGTGGACTTTGGCGCACTGGACCCGATTATCAATGCAGCAGCAGGAAGCGGCGTGAGCATCCTCTTTAGCGTCGTCAACGCACCGGCGTGGGCGCGCGAAGGTGGCGCTGACCTGAGCGTGGGCGGTCCCCCCTCTGATCCGAACACCTACGCTGCGTTTGTCGGCGCGCTGGCGGGCAAATACTGCGGCGGCCCCCTCAAGGCAATTGAGGTGTGGAACGAGCAGAACCTGCATTATGAGTGGGGTAACAAGCCGCTCAACCCGGGCGAGTATGTGAACCTGCTGGCCGCAGCCTATCCGGCCATCAAGAATGCCTGCCCCAGCATGTGGGTCATCAGCGGCGCATTGACGCCTGCGGGCAACAATGGCGGCCTGGCCATGGACGACTTCACCTATGCCGAGGAGATGTTCAAGGCAGGCGCGGCCAATTACATGGACGCGATGGGTGCACACCCCAGCGGCTACAATGTGCCGCCGTCGGCCACGTGGGAGTCAGCCTGTGAGGTCATTCAGAAGACAGGCAATTCCTTCAACGGCGCATGCGATTCGCCCCACCATTCGTGGTCCTTCCGCAGCACGATGGAAGGCTATCGCAACATCATGAATGTCTACGGCGCGGGCGGCAAGTCGATTATGCCCACCGAGTTTGGCTGGGCAGCAGGCGGCGCGCAGAACCCCAACTATCGCTATGCCGACGACAACGACATGACGGAGCAGGCGCAGTGGACGGTGGAGGCCTATCAGATGATGAAGGCGTGGGGGTGGGTGGGGCCGGCGATTCTCTGGAACCTCAACTTCCGCGTTGTGGCCAACGGCACCGAGAAGGCGCAGTGGGGCATTGTGGGCCCGGGCTGGGAGCCGCTGCCCGCCTACAACGCGCTGGCCGCCATGCCCAAGTAATCTTTGCATGAATCTGAACGGAGAGACGCGTGCTGCGCGTCTCTCCGTCTTTTGTTCGGAAGTCTGTCAACGCCATGTGTGGCGCGTGCGTGCCACACATGGTCGCTCTCCAGTTACCACTCCCCTGAATCGGATCTCACAACCATGTCCCAATTGATTACCCCCATGCGCACGCGCCACGGCGCGCGGACGGTTGCACTTGTCGCCCTGCTGATTGCGCTGGTTGCCGCTGCGGCGCTGCCGCTGCGCGTGGCCTTTGCACAGGAAGGCAGCGGCACGGTGATTGTCACCTCGGGCCGGCTCAATGTGCGTGGCGGCGCGGGCGCAACCTTTGCCGTTGTGGGCAAGCTGCCCGCCGGCGCCGTTGTGGATATCCTTGAGCGCAACGCCGCGGGCGACTGGTTGCGCGTCGCTTCGGACGAACTGGGCGTGGAAGGGTGGGTTGCTGCGGCCTTCATTGAGGCCGGCGGCGCGGCCCCTGCTGCGCCTGCATCTGCAACCCTGCCCGCGACCATGCCCGCCACGATTGCATCCCCTGCACGGGGCGGATTGGCTGGTTTGGCGGGCGTTGTCATCAGTGCAGCCACACCGACTGCTGTGGCTACAGGCGCGCCCACGGTGGCAGCAGCGGTAACGCTGCCGACGCCGACGCCAGGAGCGACTCTTGCGGCAACTGCACCGGTTGCTGGGGTGACACCCTCAATTGCATCACCCGCGTCTGGCCCGGCCGCCTCGGCTGCCCAGGAGAGCCCGGCCGCTGTGGCGAGCGCGCCTGCGACCCAGCCCGAGCCGGACGTCGCCACGGCCTATGTGGTGCCGGCAGCGATGAATGTACGTGGCGGCCCGGGCACGATCTATGCGCGCACGGGCGGCGTTAAGCAGGGCGATGCGCTGCCAATCAGCGGCGTGACTGCGGCGGGCGACTGGTATCGCGTGCAACTGCCCGATGGCCAGGAGGGCTGGGTCTCTGCGGCGCTGGTGACGACCGCCGGCCCCATGGCTGACGTGGCAACACTGGCTGATGCCGATATTCCCGCACCGCCGGTTGCAGAGGTTGCGCCTGCAGCTCTATCTGCTGACGCTGCAAGCGCGCCGGCCGTGGGCGCTGCTGTTGCTGCCGCGCCGCTGCCCACGGGCGGTGGGGGCTTTGCCTACGGCCTCACGGCCAACCTGTGGCAGGGCGACAAGGCCGGCGTTGCGGGTATGCTCAATGACCTGGGCGCGAATTGGGTCAAGCAGCAGGTGCGCTGGGAATATGTGGAGACATCTCCCGGTGCGGTGAACTGGCAGGAGATGGATGACATTGTCAACCAATGAATGGCAACGGCATTAACGTTGCCTTCAGCATTGTCACTTCGCCCGATTGGACGCGCCCGACAAAGGGTGGCACGAATGGCCCGCCCGAGGATTTTCAGACGTACGCCAACTTTGTGGGCGGCGTGGCAGGGCGCTATTGCGGCCAGTCGCTCAAGGCGATTGAAGTGTGGAACGAGCAGAATCTGCGCGCGCGAGTGGGAGGGATTTCCCATTGAGCCGGCGCTTTACATGGATCTGCTGCAGCGCTCGTATGCCTCCATCAAGGCAGCCTGCCCCAGCATGGTGGTCATCAGTGGCGCAACGACGCCGGCGGGCTACAGCGACGTTGCCTTCGACGACATCGACTATCTGCGCGGTATGTATCAGAATGGGCTGGCGCGCTACAGCGACGCGGTGGGCATTCACCCCAGCGGCTTTGCCAATCCGCCCAGCGTGCGCTTTGCTGATTGGGAGTCGGGCACGTATACGGCGCTCTCGCATGCGAATCACCGTTCCTTCTACTTCCTCAGCACGCTTGAGGAATCGTACGCGGTGATGGCGCAATTTGGCGACGGCGGCAAGAAGCTGTGGCCAACGGAGTTTGGCTGGGGCTCTTCGCCTGCACCCGAAGCGGGCTATGAATACCAGGCGCGCATTAGCGAACAGCAGCAGGCCGACTGGATTGCGGAAGCCTATCGCATTATGGCCGGCTCGGGTTATGTGGGTGTGGCCTTTCTGTGGAACCTGAACTATGACTTCGGCGAGATGCGGACCTTTGCAATTGTGGGCCGCCCCGCCTATGACGTGCTCAAGGCGCAGATTCGCCAGTAGCTGTCGGGCGCTTTGACCAACTTGTGAGATCCGAATTACGTGCAAGGACTTGCTTATGCGAACGCGATGGAGCGTATTGATTCTGAGTACGATGCTGGCTCTGGTGTTACTGGCAGGCTGTGGCTCGCGCCGCAGCGAGGCGACACCGACGCCCACAAAGACGCCGGGTGGACAGGCCGCGCAGGTGGCGACGCCGATTCCGCCGCCGGTGGACACAGGCGCGCAGGCCGCGCAGCAAACACAGGCGGCGCAGCCCGTTGCCGCTGTGGATACGGCAGCGCAACCCGCACCGGCCGTGCCCGCCGCCGAGCCAGCGGCTGAGGCGCTCAGTGTGGCAACCGTTAACACGGATCTACTCAACATTCGTCGCGACCATGACGCCGCCGCCGAGATCGTGCGCACAGCCAATCGCGGAGAAACCTTTGATGTGCTGGGCAAGAATTCCGACAGTACGTGGACCAAGCTGTCATCGAATGGCGAATCGCTGGGCTGGGCCGCGACCGAGTTTCTGACGATTGTGGACCCCGTGGTGGTTGCGCCTGTGGCCCCTGCCGCGCCGGGCGATGCGGCAGCGCCTGCGCCCGTGGTCGGCTTCCTGCCCGCGACGATGAGCTCACCCGATCGCGGTGCGCAGGCTTTTCTCTGGTGGCGCGCCGAAATTGCCGACCGTGACCTGGATTTGCTGCGCGATGCCGGCTTCAACTGGGTGAAGCAGAGCTTTGCCTGGGAGACGATTGAAGGGGCAGGGCGGGGTGTCTATGACTGGTCGGTGGCCGACCGTGTGGTGACGCATGTAAACGAAAAGGGGCTCAAGTTGCTGGCGCGCTTGAGCATTGACCCGGACAAGAGTGGCTTCTGGGCTGGTCCGCCCCCCGGCAGTGCCGATGCATTTGCCGAGTATGCGGGTGCGGTGGCGCAGCGCTACAACTGTGCTCCGGGGGCGATTGGCTGCATTCAGGCGTTCCAGATCTGGAACGAGCCGAATCTGGCACGCGAGTGGGGTGGCAATCCGCCCAATCCCGCCGAATATGCGGCCTTCCTGGGCAAGGCCTATGCCGCTATCAAGGCCGTGAGCCCCAATGCAATTGTGATCAGCGCAGGCATGGCGCCCAACGGCGACAACAGCGCGATTGCCATGGCGGACGACCTCTTCTACGATCAGATGTATCAGGCGATGGGTGGCCAGAGCAACGGCTACTTCGACGCTCTGGGTGTGCACGGTGCAGGCTTTGCAGCGCCGCCCGAGCTGGATCCCGCCGAGGCCGCCGCCAACAAGGAAAAATACGGCGGCTACCGTTTCTTTGCCTTCCGCCATGTGGAAGATATCCGCGCCATTATGGTGAAGTATGGCGATACGGCGAAGCAGATTGTGCTGCTCGAGTTTGGCTGGACCTTTGACAAGGTGAATCCATCCTACAAGTGGCATGGCGCCGATGCGGGGATTGACGAGTACGTGCAGGCCGAATACCTCAAGCGCGCCTACCAGTATGCGGCGGCCAACTGGCAGCCGTGGATCGGGCTGATGAGCCTGATTACGATGCCCAACCTGGATTGGCTGAACGATGGCAATCCGCAGGATGAGGAGCAGTACTGGTGGGCGATTATGGAGCCGAGCCCGATTGACCAGAAGTACTGGCGTCCAGCCTACATTGTGCTCTGTATTCATTTTCAGGAGGAGTTGAACGGCAGTACCTGCGTGCACAACCCGAATCGGTAAAGAGGTTTAAGGGTTCAAGGGTTTAGGGGTTCATAAGCAAAGACACGGGGTATCCAGTGACTACTGGATACCCCGTGTCTTTGCTTATGAACCCCTAAACCCTTGAACCGTAATCTATTGCGTGTTAGCGCCGTTGGTCCAGCCGAGGAAGAATTGGAGCATTTCCTCGCCGACAAGCGAGGCGGCGTCGACCCAGTCGGTCTGTTCTGCGCCTGTGGGTGCGAGCAGTGCGTCGATGTCGACGTTCCAGCGCGATGATGCGAACCATCCGCCGAGGAGGCCAACGACGAGGACGGTGGCGAAGAAGATGCGTGTGAGGAAGCGATTGTTGCGGGCCATGAACATTGGGTTACTCGAGTGAAGAAAGCGGTACAGATTTGCATGCAGTGAAGGCCATGGTATACTAAAGGGCACGTTGCGCCAAGCTCCGGGTTCTCTGTCGCGGAGCACAGGTGCAAAGTCGAGGGTGAGTAGCTCAGCTGGTTAGAGCGCACGGTTCACATCCGTGAGGTCGTAGGTTCAAATCCTATCTCGCCCACCACAACATTGTCGGACACCTGCCTGAGACCTTATGGTCGTGCTTCTGCACGAACCATAAGGTCTCAAGTCGTTTCTGGGGCCGTCCACATTGGCAGACGTGGACGGCGATTGGCAGACGAAAGGGTAGATGGTCGACATAACCTCCGACCTTATGGATGCACAGCGCAAAGGCATCCATAAGGCCACAACTGGGGCCGCGTGTCCGTCAATTGGTGTGTTGGCAGACATGGGGCGCCACAATTGAATGGGAGAAGAAGATGCTCTGGGACGATGCTTTGGAAGGCTTCTGGCTGGAAAAGCGGCGCAATGTGAGTCCGCACACGGTATCCGACTACGCACTCACGTTTACACGCTTTCGGGAATTCGTGGGGGGCAATGTCGAGTTCGAGGACCATCACAACGGACCAGGTGCGCAAGTTTCTGGGCGGGCTGCAGGCGCAGGGGTTGAGCGCCAAGTCTGTGAGCAATTGCTGGACAGCACTCTCGAGCCTGTGGAGCTGGGCCGAGCGGGAGCTGGAGATCAAGCATGTGATCCGCGGTCGCGTGGCGCGGCCTCGCTACCACCGGCCCGTGGTCGAGCCCTATTCGCGCACGGACATTGGTGCATTGCTGAATGCGTGTGCAGAGAATGCACAGTGGAAGACGCCCAAGGGAAAGGAAGTCAAGAGCGAGCGAGGATGGAAACTGCCGCGACCGCGCCATTATCCTCGTGCTGGTCGACACAGGTATCCGTGCTCAGGAACTGTGCGACCTGGTGGTCAAGGACTATGAAAACAAGCTGGGCCGCCTCCAGATTCGCCATGGCAAGGGGAACAAGAGCCGCATGGTCTTCATGGGTGACGCTGCGCGCAAGGCGCTCTGGCGTTACCTGGCGGATCGAGGCGACCTGCGTGCAACCGATCCGATCTTTGCCACACGGAACAACACGGCCATGGACACGGCGGCGCTGCGCAAGATGATCAATCGCTGTGCGAACGTGCAGGCGTGCTTCATTCCACGGTGCACAAGTTCCGTCATACATTCGCCATCACCTTTCTGCGCAATGGCGGCAGTGTACTTGAACTGCAGCGCATGCTGGGCCACGAGCGGCTGGACACCGTGCGCATCTATGCATCGCTGGCTGAGGCGGACCTGCAGGAGGCACAGAAGCGCGCCAGCCCGGCGGACAACTGGAAGTTCTGAGCGGCAGTTAAGGTTGAAGGCGGATGTCAGTGTTTGCAGAGAGGCTGTTTGAAAAGGGTAGGCTGTCGGACGAAACGTGGTATACGTTTGGGTTGTGAACACAAAACGATATCCCACAGATTTATCCGACAGCCAGTGGATGATTATCCAGGAATTCATCCCAGCGGCGAAATCAGGCGGACGGCCACGCAGCCTGGAGATGCGTGAAGTCGTCAACGCAATCTTGTATGTTGTTGTGAGTGGTGTCCAGTGGCGCATGTTGCCAAAGGAGTATCCTCGCTGGCAGAGCGTCTACTGGTACTTCACACAGTGGCGCAAGTCGGGCCTCTGGCAAAGGCTGCATGACACACTACGTGCGCGTTTACGCCAACGCAATGGGCGTCACAAGCATCCGACAGCTGGTTGCCTGGACAGCCAGAGTGTCAAGACCACCGCCGTCGCAGGCGTGCGTGGCTATGACAAAGGTAAACAGGTAAAGGGCCGCAAACGCCATATCCTGGTCGACACAACGGGTTTGCTACTGCTTGTCATCGTCACAGTTGCTTCCATACAGGATAGAGATGGTGCAAAGTTGTTGCTGGCCCGACTTGGTGGCAGTTGCAAGAAGCTACGCCGCATATGGGTCGATGGTGGCTACCGTGGCCAACTCTTAACCTGGGTGACGGACCGTTTCCACTTTCACCTCAAGGTGGTTCTGCGACCTGAAGAGCAGAAGGGTTTTGCGGTCCTGCCCCGGCGCTGGGTCGTCGAACGCACCTTTGGCTGGCTCAACCACTATCGACGCTTAAGCAAGGACTACGAACGCCTGCCGGAGACCAGCGAAACCCTGATTTACATCGCTATGATTCGCCTCATGGTGCGTCGCCTGGCCTCAACATGACCTTTTCAAACAGCGCTCTAGTACTACAGTTGTAGGTATGGTAGACTTGCCGTCATCGTCGCACGGGGACGGCGCAGAGGGAGGGCAAGCGCATGGATGTCACGGCCTGGCAGAACGAACTCGACCGGCTGCTCGCGCGCATCGGCCCGCGCTTCGCCCGCTCGGAAGCCCGCCAACGGGCCAAGGACTATCTGCAGGGGCTGCTCAGCCCCGCCGAGCGCAAGAACGCCTGGCAGCTGGCCGAGATGCTGGGCGAGCAGAGCCCCTACGCCATGCAGCAGTTCCTCTACCGTGGCGTCTGGGATGCCGATGCGGTGCGCGACGACCTGCGCCGCTATGCGGTCGAGCACCTGGGCGATAGGGAGGCGGTGCTCATCGTCGACGAGACCGGCTTTCTCAAGAAGGGCACGCATTCGGCGGGCGTGCAGCGCCAGTACAGCGGCACGGCGGGACGCATCGAGAACTGCCAGATTGGCGTCTTTCTGGCCTACGCCACGCACAAGGGCACGGCCTTGATTGACCGCACGCTCTACCTGCCCAAGAGTTGGACCGACGACCGCACCCGCTGCCGCCAAGCCGGCATTCCCGACGAGGTTGCGTTTGCGACCAAGCCGGAGATGGCGCTGGCGATGCTCAAGCGCGCTGCGGCCGACGCTGTGCCGTTTGGCTGGGTGACGGGCGACAGCATCTACGGCGACTACCGCAGCATTCGTCTCTGGCTGGAGACTATCCCCAAGCCCTATGTGCTGGCGGTCTCGGCCAAGGAATACCTGCCCATTGGCTGGCAGCAGGTGCGGGTAAGTGACGTTGTGGCGCAATTGCCTGCCGAGGGCTGGGTGCGGCTGAGCGCCGGCGACGGCGCCAAGGGGCCGCGGCTCTACGACTGGCAGGTGGTGGCGCTGAATGCGCCGCTGATTGAGGACTGGCGCCGCTGGCTCCTGGTGCGACGCAGCCTGGAAGACCCGACAGACTTGGCGACGTTTGTCTGTTGTGCGCCCGCCGCGACCCCGCTCGCTACACTCGTGCGCATCGCAGGCAGCCGCTGGCGCATCGAATCTGCCTTCCAGGAGGCCAAGGGCGAGGTGGGGCTGGACCATTATGAGGTGCGCTCCTATGCGGGCTGGGTACCGTCATGCCACACTCGCCTGTCTGGCCCATGCGCTCTTGACCGCCATGCGGCTGCACGCTGTCGACGTTGCTGCGGAACCAGACGTGCGGTGGTTCAGCCGCCAGCGGAAAAGGGGGACCTGCCGCCGGGCAGCCTGGCGGCGTTCAAGCGCCGGCGCGGGCTCGTGTCGGTTTGAGCGTACCTGAAGTACGCCGGTTGCTCTGGCGGCTGCTGTGGCAGATGCTGCCGCCGGTTGCGTTTGTCCTGGCCTGGTCCGACTGGCGCAGACGCCATCAGGCCGTGGCGCAACATCACCACTACCGCCGCAGACTCGCTCTTGCAACTTAATTACAACTGTAGTACTAGGGGTCTTACCTACGCAGTTGCTATTCATATATGAGTGAGTCCCCTGCAAATACTCGGTATTGATCAACCTTACAAAGACCAGTAATGTCGCTCTATGCCGAGTAATCTCAGTGGACTCATCGGTTATTGGCTAACCTCGGGCCGGCTTGTCAGGCGCAGAGCGAGACGTGCGGCAGAGCCCACGTCGTCCGCGTAGCCGTCGGCGCCCACTTGGTCGGCAAAGGCTTGCGTCACGGGCGCGCCACCCACCATTACCTTGATATTGCTTCGGAGTCCCGCTGCTTCCAGGGCGGCGATGGTCGTCCCAATTTGTGCAGTGGTTGTCGTCAACAGCGCCGAGAGACCAACTATGGCTGGTTGGTGTTGGCGTACAGCTTCAACGAAGTGCTGGACAGGGACATCGACGCCCAGATCCACCACTTCAAAACCGGCGCCTTCGAGCATAATTGCGACGAGGTTCTTGCCAATGTCATGCATGTCACCGGCGACGGTGCCTATAACCACTCTGCCCGCGCCACCTGTCTCGGCGCCCGCTGCGGTGAGGGCGGGCTTCAGCACGGTCATGCCTGCCTGCATCGAGCGGGCCGACATGAGCATTTCGGGCACAAAGATCTCCCCTTCTTCAAAGAGCAGCCCCACCTCGGCCATGGCTGCAACCATGCCTTCTTTGAGGATGACCTCGGCGGAGATTCCCGCATCGAGGGCGCTCTGCACGCTCGCGGGCACTGCCTTAATTTGGCCAGCCAATACCTGGTCCCAAATGATATCCAAATAATCAGCCACAATTCACCTCTTTTTCTTCAAAGGCTGCCCAGGTGCGTAAACACGTCGGCACCCACCTCTGCATGCGCCCGCAAGGTGCTGCGGAGGTGCATGCAGAGGTGGCAGTCATTGTGCCCCTATGAAATCAGTCGCTGCCGATCGTAGCTGCTACTGGGACTCGGCCGGCTTGAATGGAGCCAGCTGGTCTTTTGTGATGACCATCACGCCAGTGTCAACACCATTGGGAAGAGGCGACAGCCCATTCTCGCTCCAGTTCTTCAGGTAATCGGTCTGATGGTTGTAGTTGTAGAGCAACTGCACACCGAGGAAGGTCATCATGTAAGTGCGCTGGACGAGCGTGCTGTCGATTGTGCCATCCTCAAGCGCCTGGATGATAGGGTCCGTAATATCAAAGGTAACGGCCTTCACCTTGCCCACGTTGTTGGTCTGGCGCAGCGCGGCAGCTACACCGGCGCCCACGGCATTAATGCTGGTGACGAGGTCGATTTCGGGGTGGGCCTGCAGCATGGCAACCACAGCGTCAATCGTGGCCGCGTCGTCGGCCTTGTCGTCAACAGTTGCAACAATTTCCACTGCGCCATTCGTCGCGGCGAATACATCGTTGATGCCGCGAATGCGCTCTTCCAGATTGAACTGGCCGGGCACGGTGGCAATGCCCACCTTGCCGCTGCCGCCCAGAACTTCCACAATGCGCTGCCCCATGAGGCGGCCTGCCTGGTAGTTGTCCGTGCCCAGGTAGGTCATGCGCATGCTGTCAGGCGCGTCGGTGTCCACAGTCACGACGGGGATGCCCGCCTCAACCGCCTTGTTAATGACGGCGTTGAGCGCATCCGGCTGGAGCGCCGCAATGATGAGAACCTGCCGGCTTGGTGGGAATAATCTGCTCAATCGCTGTTACCTGCGCCGGTGTGTCATATTCGGAAGGGCCGGTGTATTGCCAGACAACGCCAAGCTGCTCGGCTGCGTCGCGCCCGCCATATTGCGCATCCAGCCAGTAGGGGTGCGAGGCCACATTGGAAACCATGACATACTTCTCATTTGGGTTAACCTGCGGTGCCGCCGCCGCCTGGCCGGCCGTGGCATCTGCAGCCGGAACGGCAACCGGCACGGCGCAACTTGCCAGCAGCATGGAAAGAGTCGTCAGCACTGCCAGCCACATCCAAACACGTTTGGTTGATGCGGAAAACATTGTCAACTCCTTTTTGGTGGGTAATGGTTTATGGGAAGCACTTTGTGGGTACTGGACTGTGGTGACTTCAGAATTGGCGTCAAGCAACGGGAGACTTTCCAGAGACGTAATGGGTCTGCGTCTGACTCCTTTCGCATGGCTGCGGGCGCGTGTCGGATTATGCGCGCGAGCGGCGGCTGACAATGTCAAAGGTCACAGCGGCAATCAAGATCGCGCCCGGTGACGATACCCTGCCAGTTGACCGAAACATTGAGTAGAACGAGGCCGTTGCTAATGAGCGCCATGAGCAGCACACCCAGCAGCGCGCCCAGAATTGTGCCTTCGCCGCCGGATAGGCTGCAGCCACCGATAACGCAGGCGGAGATGACGCGCAACTCGGCGCCGCGGCCGGCAAGCGGGAAGGCCGAACCCAGGCGTGCCGTCGCAATAATGCCCGCGACGCCCGCCATGAAGGCGCAGAAGACAAAAATCAGGATGCGCACGCGCTGAACAGGCACGCCCGAAAGCACCGCTGCCCGCTCGTTGCCGCCAATGTAGTAAACGAGGCGCAACCAGCGCGCACGGCGCAACAGCAGATCGGCAGCGACGGCCACAACCACCAGCAGCAGCACCGGGAAAGGAATCCCCAACACATGCCCCTGCCCCAGAAAAAGAAACGCATCGGGCAGCCCTGAAACCGGATAGCCGCCGGAGACAACCAGCGAGAGGCTGGCGGCAATGCTCATCATGCCCAACGTGGTAATGAGCGCATTGACTCCCACCACGGCAATGAGGATGCCGTTGACCGCGCCTACCAGGGCAGACACCCCCAGCGCAAGGGGCAGGGCCAAGAATACGTCCATGCCGCCAAAGAGCAGCTTGGCCACAACCATGCCCGTCAGCGCCAGCACCGACCCAACCGAAGAGATCCACGCCTGCGGTAATGAGCACGAGCGTCATGGCAATGGCAATCAGCCCATCCGTTACCAACCCGATCCCCACCGCACTCAGGTTTTGAGGCGAGAGGAAGGACTGCGTTGTCACGGACAGAATTGCCGAGACGAGCAGAATCACCAGAAAGATACCCAGCTCACGGACGCCGGCCACGCGGCCCAGCAAGCTTGGCGAGCGGCTTGCAGGCGACGCAACCATAGCGGCCTCGCCGGCAGCGCCCTGTCCCTTGTTCATCGTTCAAGCTCCTTATGTATACCTGTTTGCGCCTGGTTGGTTGCCAGCGTCATAATCCGCTCTTCAGTGGCCTGATTGCGCGCCAGCGCGCCGGTCAGCTTGCCTTCGTGCATAACAAGAATGCGGTCAGCCATGCCCAGCACCTCGGGAAGCTCTGAAGAGATGAGCAAAATGGCAACGCCGTCAGCGGCAAGGCGCCGCAGCAGCGTATAGATCTCCACCTTGGCGCCGACATCTACACCGCGCGTCGGTTCATCCACAATCAGCAAGCGTGGATGAATGGCAAGCCAGCGCGCCAGCAGCACCTTCTGCTGATTGCCGCCGCTCAACTTCATTACGGCCTGTTCAACGCTGGGCGTCTGCACGTTGAGCGCCTGCACGTAAAGTTGCGTGCCGGCGTGCGTGCCGCATGTTGAGCATGCCGAAGTGGGCAAAGCGAGTGAGGTGGCTCACCGAAATGTTCGGTCGGACGGCCATGCCGAGAAAGAGTCCTTCGCTGCGCCGGTTCTCCGTGAGGTAGGCGATGCCAAGCTGGATGGCATGCTGCGGCGAGCCAATGTGCACGCGGCGGCCATCGAGTTCAACCGTCCCAGCAGTCATAGGCAGCGCCCCGAAGAGCGTCAGCCCCACCTCGGAGCGGCCTGCGCCGATGAGGCCCGCCATGCCCAGAATCTCGCCGGCGTGCAGTTCAAACTCACCCCGTCGAAATGTTTGCCGCTGGCCAGCCCCTCGACGCGCAGCACGCACTTGTCCGATGCGCCCGGCGGCTTGCCGTAAACATCCTCCAGCTGGCGGCCGACCATCAGGCGGATCACTGTGGCAATGTCGATTTCGGCGACGGTGCGCGTGGCCACTGCTGGCCGTCGCGCAGCACCGTCACACGATCAGCCAGGCGAAAAATCTCTTCCAGCCGGTGCGAGATATAGATTACGCACATGCCGTCGGCCCGCAGCTGGTCAATGAGGTTGAAGAGCACTTCAGCTTCGGTCTCGGCCAGGGAGGAGGTCGGTTCGTCAAGAATGAGGACGCGTGCCTTTTGCGCCAGCGCACGGGCAATCTCAACAACCTGCTGCTGCCCAATGCTCAGGGATCGGACAAGGGTGCGTGTGTCGAGGCTCAGGCCAAAACGAGAGAGGTAGGCGGCGGAAACCTGCGCCGCCCTGGTGCGGTCTTCCAAAGCAAGCAGACCGCGTGCGGGCATATCACCGCCAAAGACATTTTCGGCGACTGTCAGGTTAGGGAAGAGGTTGAGCTCCTGGTGAACAATGGCAATTCCATGTTCACGCGCCGCACGGGGCCCGCTAAAGGTCACTTCCTCGCCGGCAAGGAGGATAGTTCCGGCGTCAGGCTGGTAGACGCCGCTGAGAATCTTCATGAGGGTGCTCTTGCCGGCGCCGTTCTCTCCAACCAGGGCGTGCACCTCACCTGCGCGGAGGTCGAATGAGACGCGGTCAAGCGCCTGCACGCCCGGGAAGCGCTTGCTGATCGTGCGCATTGCGAGGTAGGGTGGCGTTTCAACGGGGCCATCCATAACGCTCTCCTTGCTGCTTTACTGCTGCGTATCCGGCAGCGCAGGGACGACTGTGTGGTTGGTGCGTGCCGACCAGTGCGTGGCCTTGTCCAAGAGCGTTTCGGCCTCGTCCTGCGTCGCTACGTACGTGCGCATGAAGAGTCCTTCGGGCGGTAGCGCGGCGAGCAGCGGCTCGACCTCGTCAGGATCGCAGAGCAGATACAGGTTGCGGCCACTTTCGAGGATGCGCTGGTAGCGCGGGATATACGCCGCGTGCGAAGTGCGCGGCGAGCCGGCACCGGGCGTGAACTGGATGGTGCGAATCTGCGGAATCTCGAGAAGGGTGTCAAGCATGCGCTTCATGCACGTGGGCCCATCGAGGTGGTAGGTGCCGTAGTCACACCAGTTGCCCATCTTCTCAATCTCGGGCACAAAGAATTCGCGAAACATGGCCGGCGAAATGACCGAAGAGAAGTCGCACGCGATTTGGTCAATGCGCCCGGAGCGCCCACAGCCCCATCCACGCCAGTACGTCCCCCTCGTTGACTTCTCTGGAGCGTTGATAGGCCTCTTCCATAAGCTGCACCCAGGTGTCGGAGATAACCTCGACTCCCTGCTTCACGGCTTCGGGATATTCGATGAGGTCTGTCGCCAGGTGATCCATGCCGCGGATGAGCGAGAGGACATCCGCCCCGTTACCCAGCTCGGGCTTGCCCACAAGGTAGCGCCCGGGCGCGTCGTCAAGCAGCCTTTGGTGAATGGCAAGCAACGTTTGCCACGTGGCGTTGGTGGCGGGGTCAAAGCGCCATTCCCACGACGCCCAATCCTTGATGACGGCGGGGTACCAGACACTTGTCTTCTTGAAGATGACCGGGCTGCCGAACATGCCTGCCAGCGACATGGCGCCCCAGTTGATGTAGGTGATGGGCAGCGCCTCCCCGCCGAAGAAGGAGTTCTCGAACCAGGCGATCATGCGCTGGTGGTTCAGTTCGGGGTCACTCCACCATTGGGCAATAGCGGCCTCATCGTTGTCGTCAATGGTTTCCATGCCACCCAGCCATGCGCCACTCTGCAGGTCGGGGAAGGGGGGCAGCTTGGCATCCCGCCGTGGCGCGTGCACGGCAAGGCAGCAGCGATCCAGCGCATCATGGTTCCAAAAGGCAAGCAAGCCGTCCTTGGCACGGTCCCAGTCGGGCTTGTACTCCATTGTGCACCTCGATTCACTGTAGTTTGGGCTGATAATTTGCAGGTCAGTAGCGGGTCGCAATCAGCATGTCCAGCATTGCCATGCGCTCGTCGTCCGTAATCGCGCTGACGGAACTCGATTCACGCACAATCAATTCCACGGGGAAGCGCACCTGGTGGTCAGAGACGCCATTTCCGTTCAACTCCTCGCGGAACAATTGACCGCAGAGTGCGCCTAACTGGTACTGAGCGATACGCACCGTGGTGAGAAGCGGTGTAACGAGGGAGGCCATGGGGATGTCGTCGAAGCCGACAAGCGCCACGTCCTGGGGAATACGCAATCCCAGTCGGCGCGCCGCCAGCATTGCGCCAATGGCCATGATGTCGTTGTAGCAGACAATGGCATCAGGCGGATCTTGCGCCAGCAATTGGAGTGTCGCACGCGCCGCTTCACCCAGGCTGGGGCGCTGCAGTGACACATACGGCCCCTGACACTCAAGGCAGGCGTTCTCCATCGCCTCCTGATAGCCCTGCAAGCGCAATAGGCCGGTAATGCGATCGGGCGGACCGGCCAGGTAGGCAATGCGGCGATAGCCATTCTTGATTAGGTGCTGCGTTGCAAGTCGCGCCGCCAGTGACGTTGTCTACGTTAATGTTGATGTGATTGGGGCGAATCGGCTCGGCACTCAGCTCCACCGTTACGAGGGGAAAGTGCGCCCCGACCAGTTCAAGCAGCTGTTCGCCACTAATACGCGTACCCCAAAGGATAAGCCCATCCACACTGCGACTCAGCAAATCTCGGATTGACTGCTGTTCACGCGCGATGTCCTCGTTGGTGTTGCACACAAAGAGGTTGTAGCCGCCGAACAGGCTGTCTTCGCAGCCGCGCAATGCTGTGGAAAAAAAAGGATTGGCAAGGTCGGGAACAACGACGCCTATTGAGTGCGATTTTCCGGTGACCAGGCTGCGGGCAAGCTGGTTGCGTCGGTATCCAACTGCTGCAATGGCCTGTTCCACCTTCTGTCGTGTTTCATCGGTGATGTAGGGCCAGTCATTGATGACATTGGAGACTGTCTTGAGTGACACACCGGCCTGTGCGGCGACATCACTCATGGTGGGCATTCGTTGTTTGCTCATGAAGCCTCTTGGTTGTGCTGTGATGGAACGCTACAGGCTGTGTTGAAGCGCAAGGCTGCCGCCGAGCATGCGAAGAGTTGAATTGGGTGGTTGTAAACGAGGTCAGATTGATTTACGTGCACAATCTGCGATGGCCACCAATCGATCGGGCGTTTGGACAGACGTTTCAACCAGGGCGTAATGGCGATGGCGCAACTGCAAATTGGGCGGGTTGAGGGCATTGTAAGCAAGCGTGGATGGGAGCACATGGGATAAGTGCACTCGCAACAGTGGCTACGTTGCCCGCAGAGTACAATCATTCATCTGAGGATCGTATCGAAAGTAACGAAATTGATGCGACAGGAAGTTTTTGGAGCGGAAATGCGTACGGCTGAACTGGATTGGACGGATTGGCATCAAACGGGTGCGAGCGATCGACTGGATGATCGGTGTGTCCAGCCTCAACGCAGCCAGGGTTGGCAACCGCATGCGGCAATGCCCAAGGAGTCAAGCGCAATACGTGCCAGTAAGCGGGCACTCGGGTGAGAAGTTGGATCGATTCGTGTGAGAAGGAAAATAACGGAATGTACAGCGCTGTATACAGCGCTATACATACGATATCATATGCAGTTTGAGTGTCAATAGTCATTCGATCTTCCACGCGTTCAAATTGCATCTCAACAATCAGATACAATGGAAATCATCGGAAAAGCGTTGACCCTAGCCCATTCAGGTTGCGAATTGTGACTATTGTTGCGTGTCTTCAGTCCACTTTGGGCTACCTGAGGTGGTTGTCGGCAGTCGAAGTGGAATCCAATGCGAACATGCGACATGTTCTGCAACCTGAACTCGCCCCTGCTCCCAATTCCTTGAATCGCCCGAACGCTTGTGCTACACTGCGGTCAGCGCAAGTGAGCAAGTGGAGGCATCATGGCACCAAGCATCGAGAGCATCGTCAGTGATCTGGCCAAGGAACTGGCGCAGCTTCTGCAGAGCGGCGAGAACTGGCAGGTTGTGCTGCACGGTGGGCGCGGCGGCGACGTGGTGATGGAAGTCAAGCGCACGCGCCAGCTGGCACCGCCACGCAAGCAGCAGGCGGACGCCCGCCGCCGTTAGGTAGAGCGAACCCTGCACCACAATTGAGAACCTGGTTGGCCTTTGAGTAGGCGCCGTCATTCGTGACGGCGCCTTTTCTTTTTGCGGAGGGGAGATGAAGTACGTGGTCTTGCCGGCATTCGTTGCTGAGTCTCCTGCTTGCCGGCACCCTGTTCCTCTGGCTCGCCAGCGGCTGGCTCACCCTGCCGCTCGGCGAAGAGGGAGCGTGACAGATGCCCGACCGTGCCGCACGCCCCTGCATGAAGCCCCACTGCCCAGGACTGGTGCGCAACGGCGTCTGCTCCATGTGCGGGCCGGTGGTGCAGGCGCAAGCCTACGACCGCGACCGCGGCACTGCAGCACAGCGCGGCTACGGCGCACGCTGGCGCAAGCTGCGCACGATGTACATCCGCCAGCATCCGGCATGCGTCATGTGCGGCAAGCCCGCCACCGACATCGACCACATCCTGCCCAAACGCAGAGGCGGCACGGACGACCCCTCCAACCTGCAATCACTGTGTCGCTTCCTGTCACGCACGCAAGACCAATCGCGAGCAGGCGCAGGGGAGGGGGGAGGGCAAAGTCTGGGAGGACACAGTAGTAAGACCGGCGCAGAGTGATGCGTGCGCATCCGCGAAATTGGGGTGGGGGGGGTGCGACCCTCCTGCAGGCAGCCAGAATGTGCTTCACAACGCCGGCTACAGGAGAGAGACAGTGCATGCGAGGCAGAATACCGAAGCCCACAGCCCTGAAAGAAAGGCAGGGAAACCCCGGCAAAAGGGCCCTAAACAAGGGGATATCAACAATGAAGCAAGGAGTCGCGCGGCCACCGGCGCACCTGAGCGACGCGGCGAAGCGCGAATGGCAGCGGCTGCGAAGGAAGCTTGCGCCGGCCGGGCTGCTCACGCCGCTGGACGCCAATGTGCTGGCCATGTACTGCATGGCGTGGGCGCGCTGGGTGGAAGCGGAGGAGCAGCTCGACGCGCATTGGGCCGGTGGTCAAGACGAAGAACGGCAACCTCATCCAGAACCCGTACCTGGCCGTGGCCAACCGCGCCATGGAGCAGATGCTGCTCTACGCACGCGAGCTGGGCATGACGCCAGCGGCGCGCAGCCGGATTCAGTTGCCCGTGCAGCAAGCGGGGCCGTCACTGGCGGAGGAGCTCTTCAGGGCTGCGAGCCGGATGGCGGCAGAGTCGGGTTCGACGCATCCTTACGTGGACGATGGGCAGGAGAGCCTGACGCGGGCCGGGGGGGCGGCGATTCTTGAGGAAGGTGTCCAGGGTTGCCTGGGTGAAGACCAGGCAGTGGCCCACGTTGGCGTCCGCCTTGAGTTCGCCACTACTCGTAGATGTGGTACTTGAACGTGCGCACCGCCAGCTGCAGTAGACGGCGGCATCCTTGAGGCCGAAGCAGGCGTTGAGCGGCGGGTTCTGCCTCACGGTGACTCGGTCACAGCAGACGCTCCTGGGTGGGGGTGGGTGGTTGTGTGGATGCGCAGCCTCGCGCAGCTCGGTGACAGTGAAGCCGCGCTCGGCCAGCAGCCTGGCGGCGGCGGTGCGGTGGCAGGTGGACGGGTCGGCGCAGGCGCAGAGCAGCACGACCGGACGCGGGTTGGCGGCAATGGCGCGCACGCCCGCCTCGAAGTCCACGAACTCGATGCTGACTCGGTCTTGTAGAGGCGGTTGCCCAGCTCGACGAGGTGGCGGTAGCGGTCGCCGAAGCGGTGCTGCGAAGGCGCTCTTCGTGTACTGCGGGATTCGGGCTCCAGGGCTTGAAGCGGATGTCGAAGAGGTCGCAGTCGTTGGCGATGAGGAACGCTTCCAGCAGCTCGAGCTTCTGCCCCTGGTAGCCGGTGGTGTAGACGGTGGTGGTCATGCGGGTTGTGTCTCCTGACTCAAGAGTGTAGCACTACATGGGACAGTCATGAAGTTGGCGTGCACGAGCGTCGTGTAGAGCGTGCCCACCGTGGCGGCATCCTCGGCCTTGCCGGCAGCGAGCAGCTCCGCAATCCAGCGGTCAAGGATGTCGGCGGTGGAATCGGTGGCTCTTCACGGTGATGGGCGGCAGGTCGTGTGCGCACAGGCGCACCCACCACGGCGCGCTTGCCGCGGCGGGGGAGATCCTCGGGCTGGGCAAAGGCTTCGGTGAAGAAGGCGGCGAGGTCGAACATGGCATCCTGCGCCTGCTCTTCCAGCAGCTGGGAGATGAAGCGAGCGCCAGACCGCCAGCGTGGGCAGGCGGGCCGAGTCGTTGAGGGTGCGCAGGGCGATGCGCTGGCGGTTGACATCCAGACGCACGAGGCACTCGGCATGGCCGATGGGGAGATGGCCCTTGGCCACGAGGAACTGGGCATCGGGGACGAGCGCCAGCAGCGAGAGGCGGCGGCGCACGAGCTCGAGCGAGATGCCCACGGCGTCGGCCACCTGCTGCTCCGTCCAGCCCAGGTGGCTTGATGCGCACATCGAAAGCTTGCGCTTCTTCGATGGGGTTGAGGTCGACGCGGTTGAGGTTCTCCGCCAGCATGATGGCGATGCCGTGGCGTCATCCAGCACGCGCACGATGGCGGGGATGGTGGGCCAGCCCAGCACATCGCGCACGGCGCGGAAGCGGCGCTCGCCGGCGACAATCTGGTACGCGTGTCCCTGCGCCAGCGGCCGCACGGTGATGGGCTGCGCCAGGCCGTTCTGGCGGATGGACTCGGCCAGTTCGGCCAGCTTGGCAGGGTCGAAGGTGCGGCGGTCGTTTGTGCCGGGGTCGATCTGCGACACAGGCAGGTCGGTGACGGTGGTTGGCGCGGGCGTGTCAGGGGTGCTCATGGGTGCTCCATCAGTCGTGCAGCGGGTCCACGAAGCTGGGTGGGGTTCGTCATGCTGCGGGCTCCTGTGCGACCAGATTGGCGGCGGTTCCGTTCCACGAGCACTCGTTGCACCAGGCGTCGCTGTCGTCCTCCCAGTCGCAGTCAAGGCCGATGAACTCGGCGTCCACGAAGGGGTCGTCATGGTCGTTGGGCTTGAAGACGACGTCGATGACGGCGGCGATGCGGACGTTGTCGCTGCCGCACTGCGGACAAACGAAGGCGCGGGGCCGGTTTGTCGGGGTCAAGCGGTGTGGCGATGGTGGGAAACATGGTTTGCACCTTTCTGTGGGGTCTGCCTCATCAGTGAGCGGGAGACGATGCCCGCCAGACGCCCCAGCCTGCGGGGCGTTTCGGCTCAGTCCTCGTCGGCGAGCATGAAGGTGATGTCGACGACGCCTTTGCCGGCGGGGGTCATCACCCGCTTGAGCAGATGCTTCTTCGTGCGCCCCGTGCCCGTGATGATGACCTTGAACCAGGTGGTGATTGCGTCGCCGCTGCGCAGCTTGCGCTCGGGGAGGACGATGCTCATCCAGCAGATGTCGTGCCAGACGCCGCGGTAGTCGTTCATGTGCCGGGGATGGTTCACCGCCTTCTCGATGAGGGCGAAGAGGCCGGCGGTCATCGCCACGTGGTAGAGGTCGGGGTTGCCGAAGTGCTGGCGGCTGACCTGCGCGAGGTCACCGCTGCTGGCATCGACGAGCACGCCGTCGGCGATGGCCTGCTCCCGTGTGTAGACGTGGATGGGTTCGCCCCAGAAGTCGGCGGGGGTTTCGTGGATGCGGGTTGCTGGACTGCGGGAAAGGTGGTGCAGGGTGCGTACATGGGTGTTTCTCCTTTGCTTGGTTGAGTGTCTGGTCTGCCTCATCGGTGGCGGGAGACGATGCCCGCCAGACGCTCCATGCTGCAGGGAGCGTTTCGGCTGCGTCACTGCCACGTGTACTTGCGGGAGAAGATGGCGCCGTTGCTCTGCGCCAGGCTCGTGAACTTCGTGGGGACGTCCGTGACGATGAGGTGGTCAAGCACCTGCACGGCCACGAGCTGCCCGGCGGCCACCATCTCACGCGTGATCTTGATGTCGGCGTCGGAAGGGATCGGTCTGACCGGACGGGTGGTTGTGCGCCAGGATGATGCTGGATGCGTTGGCGAGCAGGGCCACGCGCAGGATGTCGCCCACATGCACCACGCACTGGCTGGTGGTGCCGATGTGCACCGTGTGCACGCCCACCACGGTGTTGTGCACGTCGAGGATGAGCAGCAGCAGGTGCTCCTGCGGCTGGTCGCCGATGAGGCGGGAGGCGATGGCGGCGGCGGTCTCGGGCAGGCCGATGTGCTGGCCCAGCGCCGGCGCATCGGCGAGGACAAGAGGCATGCGCCGCAGCTGCAGCTGCGTGGTGAAGAGGCTGACGCCCTGCTGCGCACGGAAGCAGTGACAGCGGCAACGACCGGCTTGCGCTGCGGTCGGCTGCCTTCCGGCTGGATGGCGTTGCGCAGGGCTTCGAGCTGGGTGCGCTCGGCGGGGTCGGTGCTCTTGCCCAGCAGCCAGGTGACGTTGCCGCGGAAGGCGGCCTGCTGGCGGCTGGAGAGGGTGGACCAGGTGGACTGGTACTGCTGCTGGAGGGAATCGGCGGTCATCATGGCGGGGACTCCTGTGTGACTGCGGGTGCTTGCGTCTGCCTCATCAGTGGCGGGGGACGAGTCCCACCAGACGCCCCATGCTGCAGGGGCGTTTCGGCTAGCAGAAGGGATTGGCATCCCGCCACGTGAGGGCGGGCTGGCCGGCGCTGAGGCGGGTCATGAGCAGTTCCTGCTCCTCTTCGTCCACCTCCTCGCGCTCTTCCTCGTTCACTTCGTCGAGGGACTCGAGCACGTCGTCGAGGTTGTGGTCACGCCCGAGCCACTGGTGGTCGCGGCTGGCAACGCACTCGATGGCGGCGAGGATGGTGCGCTCGGTGTGGTGGTCGCCAGAGACCTCGACATATTCACGCAGGCTGGCGATGGCGTCGACCAGGTGATGCTGCGCTTCGGCGACCAGTTCGTACTG
>CAVZCL010000009.1:0-18425 GCA_963773745.1 uncultured Chloroflexia bacterium | reverse complement strand
CCCAAAACGAAGCAGGCTCACCACCTTGGTGAGCCTGCTCTATTGTCTGGATTGTCAGCCAGCGGTGGGCTGGCGGGCGCACCACCCAAGTTCCTTACAGGGTCTACAGTCGGACGAGCGGGGACCAGTCCGCCCATACGAGCGCAAGAAGCACCGCAGTGCTTACGCTGGCGCCAACAATGAACAGGGGGTGCGCATAGATGAGCAACATAATCAGCGAAAGCGATGCCCCGCCCACCGCCAAGTCACGCCACCACGCATGGGGAACAGCGATCCCCAATAGACCGAATCCGGCCGCAAGCAGTGCGAGGCCCCCAACCAACCACATGGCACCGTTCGCCAGTACCAGCGGCGTACCTTCCAGGCGCAGCGCTGCCAAGAGCCAGGATTGCCCAAGCTTCGTCGGCCACCAGTACAGCCAAGCCGGGTTTGCGAGGGCAGTGCTGCGCCCGAAACACCCTATCGATTGCAGGGCGACGATGACCCCATGCGCCATCAACAAAGCTGCCAGTGTGAGTCTCATTTTATCCTCCTGTGCAGGTTCATGCACGGCTTCACAAAGATGTGACGGGTTGATATCGACATTACGAGCCCTGCTGCGTGCGGTGTAGGAAGGCCGTAATTGCAGCCTGAACTTCGGGCGCGTGCCCGAGCATAATGTGTCCCCCGTCAGGGACGGCCAAGAGCACGGCCCCAGGAATTGCCTCGGTCAGACGGCGCGCATTGGCATGGAGCGCCATCGGGTCATCGACGGCGCTGACGACAAGCGTCGGCGCCCGCACGCCGCCGAACGGATACCCCGAGTTGATTGCCGGATTGCCGACATAGGTATCAAAGAGCATGCCGACGCTGCGGGCGCTGACCGGCAGCACGCTCGCAAGCATCCCGCGCACCTCAACCTCCTGATCCGGCGAGAGCACATAGCCCTTCGGCACGCCCAGGATCGCCTGCATCTGCGGGCGCAGCCCGTGGCTCAGCGCCCAGAAGGCGAAATCACTCTGGAAGATTCGCCTCATCACCGCCGCCGGCGGCATCGCCATTTCCACGGGTCCGGGCGCATTGGGTGAGTGCAACACCAGCGCCGTCAGCCGCTCCGGATGACGCAGCGCAAACTGTACGGCGGCGGTGACCCCTGCCGACGATGTCACAAGGGCCACGCGCGGCACCTGCAGCGCATCGAGCAGGCACGCGTAGGCGTCCGCTTGCAACTCGGGCGAGGCGTCGGCGGGCAAGGGAGTGCGCAAGTAACCGAAGCGCGACGGCGCGATGACCTTATACCCTTCACCCAGGTACAGGCGCGCAAACCCCAGCCCTTGATCAAAGCCGCCGCCGTTGCCATGCACGACCAGCACCGGCGCACCCTCGCCTTCCACTGCCACCTCGATTGGCCCGCATGCAGTCTCGACGATCCGGCTCTCGAGACTTTCCAACTGCGCCTGCGCCGCCTGCAGATCGCGGCGATAGTGCGCCCCCACCCACGACCCCGCCACCAGCAGTGCGCTCCCCACCAGCGCCGCCGACCACCCCAGCATAGAGACCGGCATCTTTATTCCCTCCTCTCGATCGCCTGCTCGTCCCGCCGCACGACAGCGACCAACGGCAGGTTCAAATCACGTATGCGTGCCAGCAACCCGTGCAGCGCTGCCTGGTCCGCCACGGGTCCACAAAGGAGCGTGTCCCCGTCCGGCAATTGGATCTGCTGCATCTCCTCGAACCACGCCATCCAACAGGGCTCAAGATGGCCCACCACCCGGATCTCGTACATCGTTGCCATAAGCACCTCCCGTTTTGGCTAAGGACAGCATCGCGCCATAGACGGACGCCCGCATCGGCTGGATGGGAGAGCCAGAGTTTATTGTGGGTTTAGGAAGCGGGCACGACTGGTGACTCGCCGGGGCGAAGGGGCGGCAAGAGCCGGGGGGTCAGGGGAGAAGATGATGCCTGCGGGCAATGGTCACCGCTTCTGTGCGGTTGCCGGCATCGAGCTTGCGGTAGATTGCTGCCGTGTGGGCTTTGACCGTGCCGGTCGCGACGATCAGCCGCCGGGCGATCTCGTCGTTTGTCAGCCCATCGGCCATCAGGGCCAAGACGGTGCGCTCGCGTTGGGTCAACGGCTCAACAAAAGGCTGGACCAGCGAGGGCGCGGTGCCGGATGCGTCGCGCGCATGGGCCTTGTCCTCCTGGGCGGCAAAGGCCGCGAGCACACGCTCCACAAAGCTTCGCACGACGCCCGGTTGGGCAGTCCGTCGCCAAGCCGCCATCAGCGCACGCAGCGGTGCGCCTTCATCCAGAAACAGACGCAGCGAGCCGTCGGGCGCAGCCAGCGCCAACGCCTGGCCAATGGTTGCCTGCGCAACCGCCGGCTTTCGGGGCTTGTGCAAGCGCGGTCACGATCAGGGCTTCCGCGGCCAGAGGCGCACGCCCGGCAGCACGCGCGCTGTCCGCCGCACGCGCCAGCAGGCGCAAAGCCTCGCTGTGCTCCTTGCGAGCCAGCAGGATGCGCGCCACGGCGAGAGCCGCCAGCTCTGCCACTTCGTCCAGCGTGCCGTCCGAGGTCAGTTCGGCGCGCCACTGCTCGATGCAAGTATCCACCTGCCCGGGAGATGCGACCGCGTCAGCTCCGGCGAGTGCCAGCCGAACCTGTTCGACGTCAATCTGCCGTGCGAGTACGCGTGTGAGGGGCGCGCGGCGTGCGGTGTCAGCCGCTGCACGGGCCGATGCCACCGCAGCCGGCAGATCGCCCTGTGTCCGCTGCAGGCGTGCCCGCACCAGGTGGAGGTATGCCTGGTGGTTAGGGTTGGGCCAAGCCCCAAGGTGTTCGGCGGCCGCATCGAGCAACTGGCGCGCCGCCTCCACCTCGTTCTGGTCGTAGAGCACGCTGGCCAGTCCGGCCTCCATGCGCGCGATATAGCCGTACCCGCGTGCGTCGGCCTGCGCCGCCTCGGTGAGCGCCTGTTCGAAGAGGGCCCGCGCCTGAACCAGCCGTCCCCGTGTCCGCGCCACCATGGCCAAGTCCATGAGACCTGTGACGAGTGTCAGGACGTTGCCCATGGCCCGTGCGAGCGCAATCTGTTCTTCAAACGCGGCGCCTGCGGCCACCAGATCGCCCCGGCTGCGCTGTGCGTACCCGAGCGCCCAGGCGGCCGTTGCCCGGTCCCACAGCCGATGCGGTGGCAGCAGGGCTTGCGCCTGCGTTG
This sequence comes from uncultured Chloroflexia bacterium, assembly GCA_963773745.1. Lineage (GTDB taxonomy): Bacteria > Chloroflexota > Anaerolineae > Caldilineales > Caldilineaceae > UBA5069. Next base: position 15,228 of record CAVZCL010000009.1, on the reverse strand, counting down.
CCAACCTCACGGCCTTTGCCTCGTCACCGCCCGCCATCACAACCAACATGGCGCGCAGCGCCATTGCCGCCCCCAGGAAGGCCTCCTGTTCGGACGGGGTGGCGCCGCCATACGCGCGTTCGGCCTGCGCCAGGAGCGTCTCGGCCTCAGCAAGGCGCCCGCCAAAGGCCAGCGCCGTCGCCTGGTGCAGACAAAGCCAAGGGCGGCGAGCACGGACGGACTCGGGCAGTATCTGGCTCCAGCCCAGCAGCACATGCATCTCGCCTCGCGCCAGCAGCGCCTCGGTATTGCGTTCCACCAGACGCGCCGCTCGCTCGTGGTCGCCCGCCGCCAACGCATGGTCCACCGCTTCGACCACGCTGCCCTCGACCTCAAACCAGCGCGCCGCAGCCGCATGCAAGGAGTCCGCCAGGCCAGGGTATGTCTCGTGCAGGCGTGCCCGCAGCAAGTCGGCAAAGAGGGCATGATAGCGGTACCAGCGCCGTTCATCATCCAGCGGGAGCAGAAAGAGATTGTCACGCTCGATGCGCGCGAGGAGAGATGCGGCCATCTCCACGTTGTTGGCCTCGACCGCCGGCTCAACCGCCAGCAGTGCGGCACAGAGCGGAGCGCACAGCCGGGGCAGGAGCGCCGTGCGCAAGAGGAACTCCTGAACGGCCGCCGGCTGGTGCTCGAGCACCTCTTCGAGCAGGTAGTCCATAATGTAACGATGCGTGCCTGCAAAGCGCCGAACAAAGTGAGCCGGGTTCTCCCGCTCTGCCGCACTGCTCGCCGCCAGGCGCACCGCTGCCATCTGCAGACCGGCAATCCAGCCCTCGGTGCGCTCACCCAGCATCGCCACCACCGCTGCGTCAAGGTCCAGCCCCATGACGCCATTCAGGAAAGCGACACACTCGTCCGGAGTGAAGCGCAACTCTGCAGCACGCACTTCGACGAGCAACCCGTGAGCCCGCATGCCGCGCCAGCGGCAGCGGAGGGTCGGCACGCGTCGTGATGAGCAGGTGCAGCATGGCCGGCCGCCGCTCGATGAGATGCGCCACCGCAGCGTGAATGGCCGGATTGTGGATGCATTGGTAGTCGTCCAGGACCAGAACCAGTTCGCGTTGAGACAGTTCCGGCCGCGCCACCAGTGCATCGAGCAGGAGCGCAATGCCCCCCTCCAGTGATGGTGGCGGACGACCGGCATCTGCCTCTGCGAACGGCGGCTCTAGCGTAGCGTTGGCTTCGCGCAGCGCGGCACTGAGCAGCGCGCAGGAAGCGCCCGTCGTCATTGTCGTCCTCGTCCAGCGAAATCCAGGCGGTTCGTATCCCAGTTTGCGCCAGAGCACTCAGGGCAAGCGTCGTCTTGCCAAATCCGGCAGGCGCCGCAATTAACGTCAGCGCGCCGCGCAACCCTGCAACGACGCGCGCGACCAGGTGCGGGCGCGCAACGAGGCCATGCTGCAACGGCGGCACGCGCACTTTGCTCGCAATCAGGAGGTTGTCAGGGCTCTTCAAGGGCTCGTTGCGCATACGCTCCTTGCCGACTTCACCAAAGCTGGTCTTACCTGGTCATTTTAGGCTCAGGCGCACGCAGCGCCAAGCGGGATCCGGTGTGCGTCCGCTGCCAAGTGCGGACTGGCCCGCGCGGATCGACTGCCTCTATCTGGTCGCCTCTATCTAAAAACTGCGGGCGGCCGACATCGACCAGCTGCAGCGGCTGCACCTTCCGACCGGCGAGCGCTCCAGTCCACAGAGCATGCGTACCCAGTGCCAGCAGCGCTTGAAGCTGCTCTATCACCACGGCTACGTGACGCGCGACGAGCGGCCGACGCGCACTCCGAGCTCAAGCAGCCGCTCGTCTACTTTCTGGACAAGCAGGGGGCCAGCCTTGTTGGCGGCCCAGGCGGGCATTGCAGTGACGGATCTGGACTGGCGGGCGCGCGACAACACCGCGGGCGGGCCACTTCTTCATCGAACACCTGTTGGCCACCAACGAGGTGCGCGTCGCACTCACGCTGGCCAGCCAGGCAGCGGGGGCGCTGCTGGACTTCTGGCTGGACGACCGGACGCTGCACCGGGCCGAGATGAAAGAGTCGGTGGTCATTCCCGGGGAGAGCGAGCGGGTGACGATTGTGCCGGACGGCTTCTTCCGGCTGACGCTCGGGGGGCTACGACTGGGCGCACTTTGTGGAGGCCGACCGGCGCACGGTGGTGGGCCTGTCGAGCAAGTCCGGGCGGCGCGACTGGGGCGCACAAGGTACGCGCGTACATCGCCTTTCAGGAGAGCGGCAGCTATCAGCACATGCCGGACGAAGAGCTCTTTGTCTGGCAGGCAGTTGCCTTGACGCAGTCGCTCGCCGAGATCCTCAGCAAGCCTGGCTGCCGCGCCGTTTGCCTGCTGGCTGCGGCGAGGAAATCCTCAACGCGCGGGCGAGGTGGCGGCGGGCGGCGTAACCCTTTGCCGCTCCTGCGCCGAGGGCCGCCACTGGCGCGCGCCTGAGCAACAACACCTTCGACGCAATGCCGCAATAACAACACCTCGACGCAAAGATATTGTGTTGAAAGTCAAGCGGCGAAGGCATAATTTGGGTCATAAGGCTTGCCGGATTATTGTGTTGAAAGTCAAGCGGCGAAGGCATAATTTGGGTCATAAGGCTTGCCGGATTTCAAGACGCCGTAAACGATGTGCAGCATTTTGCGCATGGCAGCGCCGTTGATGACCATTTTGTGGCGACCTTCTGCCTTAAGTCGTTCTGCCAAAGCGCGTATATGCGGATTCCAGCGGATGGCGCTGAGGATAGGCATGAAGAGTCCGGCACGAATGTGAGAGTTGCCTTGCTTGGAGAGACGCGACTTTTTCTTGACGCTGGTGCCTGAAGTGGTGTGCGTGGGGTTGAGCCCGGCGTAGGCCACCAACTGGCCGACCCTGGCAAAGGCATGCACATCGGGAATCTCGGCGACCAGAATCACAGCGGTGGTGAAGGCAAGGCCCTTGATGGACATGAGCAGCGTCACCTGTTCAGCGAGCTCGGGGTACTGGTCAAGCAGTTGTTTGGCCTCATCCTCAAGCAGCTTGATGCGCTTCTCAATCTGCTTGAGGTTGTGTTTGATGTCCTTTGCCACGGCAGCCGCTTCAAGACCGGCCTTGAGACGATTGCGCTCACGCTGGCGCTCGTTCTTGAGGTCGTGAATACGGCGCGTGATATCCTGGAGCTGGAGCTTTTCAGGCGGCAGGGGCGGCGTAGGCTCCGGCTGCTGTGAGGCGCAGAACCAGGCGATGGCGTCAGCATCCGCCTTGTCGGACTTGGTGCGTGCCATGCGGCTTTTGGCGAAGTTGCAGGTGCGCTGCGGGTTGACGACGCTGACGGTATGGCCCCGCGCTGGAGAAAGCGGTGCAGCGCACGTGCGTAGCGGCCTGTGGCCTCCATGCAGGCGTGCACAGTGGTGTGCGGAGTCTGTGCCAACTGCTTCGAGAACCAGGCTGCCAATTTAGTGAAGCCGGACGCGTCATTGTCGAACTGGCCCCGTGCGACAATGACGCCATTGCTACCACCGAGCAGCAGCGAGGTGTTGAAGGTCTTCTTGGAGATATCAATTCCCAGTGCCGGCAGGGTGAGCGTGGCGTGCTTGGCCATCAGACAATACTCCTTGTGGTGGAACAGTGCTTGTGGCTGGAACAGTGGATGGGACGACAACAAGTGGCGGCAGGCCCTTCGCATCGGTGACGTCTTGTATACAGGCTGACCGCTTGCGGCCGCCTACGCTATTGTCCGCACTCAAACGAAGGGCAGAAGGAGCGGGAGCGAATCTTTGCGCGGAGGTTTTCCCTGGAGGCGCATATGAGCTTCACCGCTCCCCTGCCAGACAACCTGCAAAGCAGGATTATCCCCTAACTGTGGCGCACTGCGCCGCTTGCGCCGGGCGCAGCCACAGCGAGTCACAGCGAGCCACAGCGAGCCACAGCGAGCCACAGCGAGCCACAGCGAGCCACAGCGAGCCACAGCGAGCCACAGCGAGGTCACAGCGAGGCCACAGCGAGGTCACAAATGCCAGGTGGACGGCACCCTGCGGGTGCCGGTTCCAACTGCCCGGCACTCTACCGCACCGCGTTTCGGCTTGCACTTGCTTACAACATCAACATACAAGGCGCAAAGGCGCAAAGGACGCAAAGAAAAGCAACAACAAGAAATGCACTACTTGTTGTTGCTTTTCTTTGCGTTCCTTTGCGTCTTTGCGCCTTTGCGTCGAGGTGTTGTTTTAGTTTTGAGTGAAGGGGTCGCTGAAAGCGGGGTTGATGATGAAGGCTTCGTCCGTGAGGCTCTTGAGGAAAGCCACGAGGTCCGTCGCCTCCTGCTCGCTGATGGTGAAGCCAGGTACCAGCGGGCTCTTGTTGGGGTTGGCGCGGCCATCACCGGCGTTGGGGCCGCTTGCCGTCAACGTGCCGCCGTTGGCATAGTGCCGGATCACCGCTTCCAGCGTTGCCACACTGCCATCGTGCATGTAGGGGGCGGTCAGTTCCACATTGCGCAGCGAAGGCGCACGGAAGCGCCCCATGTCGCTCGCCACACCCGTAATCTCAAAGAGACCGCGGTTGCCCATGGGATAGCCGCCCTCGCCATCCACATTGTAAAGGCCGTTGTTCTGGAAGTTGGACGCGCCAAAGGTGCTGTTGGCGTGGATGGTCGATGCACTGAAATTGAAGCCAGAATGGCAGTGGTGGCACTCAAAGCGCTCGGAAAAGAACATTTCCATGCCCCGCTGCGCCGATTCCGTCAAGGCGCTTTCATCGCCCGCAATGTAGCGATCGTAGGCCGAATCGCCGGAAACCAGGCTGCGCACAAAGCTGGAGAGCGCCAGCGCCGTGTTGTGCCAGGTGATCGGTTCCTCGTCGGCGGGGAAGGCAGCGGCATAGCGGCGCGGGTAATCGGCGTCGGCGGCAAGGCGTGCAAGGATCTCCTCCTCATGGCCGGTTGCGCCCAACTCGACGGGGAACTCGGCAAAGAGGGGGATTAGCACCTGCTGCTCAATGGTGGTGAGTGCGGGGTTAGCCCATGTCAGGGTGGCGTTGTAACCCACGTTCACGAGTGCCGGGCTGTTGCGCAGCAGCGTCTCGCCGGTGGAACCGGTGGGCAGCGCCTTGCCGTCGCTAAAAGCCAGCGCTTGCAGGTGGCAACTGGCACAGCGCTGCGTGCCGTTGGCCGACAGGCGCGTGTCATAGAAGAGGTAGCGGCCTAAATCGATGCCCGCTGGCGTGGGCGGGTTGTCGTCGGGCACGCGGAGGGGCGGGAAGCCATGCGGCAGCGGGATCGCACTTGCTTGTTCGGGCTGTGCCGTTTGCGCCGCCTGCACAACCTGCGCCGCCGCAACCTGTTCCTCCAGCGCGCTGGGAGCAGCCGCGGCCAGCCGGTCCGCCTGTGACGTCTGCACCACTTGCCACACGCCCACCGCCACGATGCCCAGGCCCACAAGCGCAAGCACGGCTGCGGCGATGGTCGCAAACGGCGGTCGTTTCAAGCTCTCTCTCATGGCCTCTATTGTACGTGGAAGAGTGTTTGCGTCGGGCAGCCCGCTACCGCACATTGGCCGGTGGCGATGTCAAGCCCAAACGCGGGAAGAGCGCAATGCAGTCGGGGTCATCCGCGCCCGACATGCAGCCGGGCGGCATGGGTGTCGACTGGCTCAAGTCGACCTGTGCCAGGAAGGTCGCCATGTCGGCCACAATCACATTTTGCGCGGCGTTAAAGCCACTCAGGCGAATGGTGGCAAGGTTGGGGCGCGTGCAGGCGGTGGAGGGCGGCGTCGATTCATTGGCCGAGGCACAGCCCGTGCTGCCCAGGTGAATAAACCATGCGCCGCCGGTTGGGGAGTCGGCCTCGCCCTCCACCTTCATGTCAATGCGCACAAACTTGTAGCCACCCTGCCAGTTCCACCACATCGCAGGCAGATTGAGGGGCGAAGGCGCCACCGTCACGTCCTGGTGGTTGGCCGGGGCGGGAATGCCCAGGTCAAATTGGATGCCCGTGTAGTTACCGGGCGCAACTGTGCCACTGATGACCGTGTTGATTTCGGCGTTGCCCGCGTCGGCGCAGCCTGCGCTGCCATCCTCAAAGTCCAGCAGCGCGGTCACGCCGGACTGCCACAGGCCATCCTGCGCCAGTTCGGCCGGGCTGCCTCGCCCGACTCGCTGACGAGTGCCACGTTGGAGACATAGAAACGCAGATCGTTGAATTGCACGGCGTTCTGCGCGCTGCCCAGCGCCTCAGCGCCCCGCGCACAGGTAACCGGCGCATCGCCTGCCTGCACGGCAAAGCGAATCGTGACGGGCTCTCCGGCCGGCGGCGCAGCGGCAGGTGTTGGCTGCGACGATGCACACGCTGCCAGCGCCAGCAAGACCAGAATGAGTGGAAGGCAGGCCCATCGGGTTGGCATGAGTTGCTCCTTGCATACGCCAGACGGAGACGTTGCACCCAATATCGCGCTAAGTGCACACAAGCGCCAAAGCGCCGCCCGCTCTAACTTGAAGAGAAAGCGAGGCTTTCCCCCGGAAAGCCTCACTTTCTGTTACACGGCCTGCGTCACTGCCAGGCGCGTCTACTTGATGACGATAGGCATGTGGACCGGAAGCATAATCGCGTCCACGCCAAGCGCAGGCACAGCGGTCGTCTGCCCGGCCGTTACATTGAGAGTGAGCGGCGTGCTGCTGATCTGTTTGTATCCCGGGGCGCCTCAAAAGTTAGCGAATAGGCGCCAGGCACCATCTCGCTGAAGAGATAGCTGCCGTCGCTGCCGCTGGTTGTCGTCTGCTTGAAGGTCGGGCTGTCCACCGAAGCAACGGCGGTGCCTGTGCCGCTGTCGGCCGTAATCTGCGCACCAGCCACGCCTTCGCCGGGGTCGGGCTTCTTGTTGCCGTTGGCGTCGGCGAAGATGACACCGCTGATGTTGCCTGCCGTGGGGTTGGCGAAGCCGTTGGCAATCAGTTTGCGCGACGGGACAGTTGTCGTCTGCCCGCTCGTAACGGAGATCAGGATGGGTTGGGTGATCGCCATCGTATAGCCCAGGGGGGCCACGAAGCTGACGAAGTAGGTGGTCGGCGCAATGCGGCGAAGTTGTAGCTTCCGTCCGCATTGCTGAGCGTGGTATTCGACCCTGCTCCCGCCCGGCCAATGCTCCTGCTCCAGCCGTCTGCGCCGCAATGGGCGCGTACTCGATCTTGACTTCGACAGCGCCAACGCCTTCGCCAGGGTCAGGCTGATCGTTGCCGTTCTTGTCCTCGTAGACGGTGCCCGCCACGATGCCGGGCACCGGTGCGGTTGCAGTCACCACCTCCACGTAGAAGTTCTGCAAGTCCGTTTCGCCGGTGGTGTCTGCCACCAGCAGCTTCACTTCATGTGCACCGAGGTTGGCAGCAGAGGGGATGCCGGCGAGTGAGGCCGTGCCGTTGCCGTTGTTCACAAAGGTCAGGAAGTCCGGCTTCACCGTCGCAGTGATGGTTGGCGGGTACCTCGTCAAGGTCACTGGTAGTGATGGCGTACCCGTACTGCGAACCGACGCTGACGGTCAGGGGCGGTGTGCTCGTGAAGGCGGGCGGGATGGGGAAGTCGCCGGTCTCGGCGATGGTGAAGGTGAAACTCGACCCCGCGGAATTGCCTGCCAAATCGGTGGCGGCTACGGTGAAGGTATGCTCGCCGACGGCCGGGTCAATCGGCTGGCCCTGTGCGACAGGGTTGCCGTCCAGCAATGCCACCGTGGAGAGCACGCCCGAGAGGCTGTCGAAGCTGGACCAGGACGCCGTCAAGGGTGTGGACTGGTTGTAGGTGGTCTGCTGCGGGCTGGACACGTTGCTGACGGGAGCAATCGTATCGACGTAGAGCCTGACCGTGGCCGACTTGAAGCCGCCGTTGCTGGCGGCCATGCAGCGATAGGACGCACCGGCGGCATTCTCCACGACAACCGGGTCGCAGTTCTTCTTGACGTTGACCGGGGACTGGGAGTCGTTCACGCTCCACGAGAGGGTGGTGGGCACGTTGCGCCAGCCATTGGCTTTGGCGCTGCCCCCGGTAATTACGGCCAGAATCGTGGGCGGCGTTGCGTCATACTGCGGCCAGAGCGACTTGGTCTGCGGGCCGGTGGGGCCGCGCCCCACTTCTTCGTGGGTGTAGCTGTAGCTGCTGAAGTGGTAGTCGTAGGTGTAGGTGAAGGAGAGCTGCTCGTTCTGCCCCCAGCGTTTGAAGAAGCCGAGCCAGTCGGGGTTGGTCGGGCCACACCGGGGAAGTCCGAAGAGACAATCTCGTACTTGCCTGCATTGTAGGTGAAGAGCGCCGGGCCGCCGTATGCGGTCCAGTCCTCAAGGTCCACACTGACGGTGCCGACGCCGATGTTCGTGGTTTTGCGCTCGTAGTATTGCGTGGCGGCGTTGGGGTAGTGCGCGTGCGAATCGTGTGCGGCGAAGGCAATCGGGTGCGTGCCCAACTTCTGCAACCCGGGGTCACTCCAGGAGAGCACCCGGTCGGTGCCGTGGCGACATGTAGAAGGACATGGGCTTGAATGCGCCGGTGGCGGCCTCCTTGCCCAGGCGCACCGTCACCACTTCCCAATCCCCATAGTGGCGACCGGTGGGGTCGCTGAGCCGGTGGTACGACTCGACCTCGCCAATCTGCAGGTAGAACTTGCCCGAGCCGTTGAAGGGGTAGTAGATCCAGAACTGAAGCTCGACAAAGGCCTGGGAGTAGCGTGCGACGCGCACATAGGCCTTGGCGCGGTCCATGCTGCCTCCGACCACGGCATTATTGACCTGCATGAAGTAGTCGTAGTCGGGCGTGCCGAAGCGCGGGTCTGCCTCCGAATCGGCCACTGTGGCGAGCAGGCTGGCGGCGTTCATCGGGTAGCAGAGCGTGTCCTCGTACTTGAAGGTCGCGTAATCGTCGGGGTTGCGAATGTAGCCGCGGCACAGGGTGGTGCCGTTGTTCAGCACATAGTCGACGTCGTCGGGCAGATAGGCCTCGGTGGGGTGCAGGCTGATGACCGGGCCGAAGTTGGCAATCATGCTGTCGACTTCGGCCTGCGTGGCGGTCGCCGCCCTGACGTAGGCAGCGGCAAGCGTCGTAGCCGGCTCGAGCGGCTGGCTGTAGTTGGCCACACCGACGAGGGTGGGCAGGGTCAGCCCTGCATTGGCGCCGCCTTCGGAGACGGGCGCCACCCGCCATACACTGAAGTTGCTGTCCGCCCCGGAGCCCTTGTCATCCCAGAGCGAAACATCTATTGGGCGGCGATCGTGAGCTCCGTGCGGACGCAGCGGATGTCGTTGACCGAGGGCATGCCGTAACCCGCCTGCGCCACCGAGCCCAGGCAGGTGTAGTTGGCGGCGGGATGGGCTTCCGGAAGAGGAACCGTCATTGTCGGAGCCCGAGATAGTCAGGGCCGAGATCAGCGTGTAGCCAATGGGCGCAGCCAGCGAATTGGGCGCAATCTCGCGCCGCCACGAGTACGGGGCCATAGATGCTGCCGGCACCCTCGCCGATGCCATAGGAACCCAGCGCGTACCAGCCCGCCGGTACAGCGGGGTGCCAGAAGGAGGCGCCTCTCTTGGCGCCTGAGCCGGAATCGTCCCAGCGGTAAGTAAGCTGATCGACATAGGCGATTTCCAGATATTCGCCCGGTGCGATGGCGACAGCAGGCGTCGCTTCGGCGGGCGCAGCGGGCGCGCCGTCGTCCTGCGCGTAGGCTGGCGTGTAGGCGGGCACGGCGAACAACAGCAGCATGAGCAGCAGCGCCAGCAAGAGTACGCGTTGGCTGCGTGGACGTGCGGGTTGGGCAGAGTGGGCGTGCATGGGGTGAATACCTCCACTGATGGGCCGCACGACTGCGGCATGGGCACGTGCGATGCCGTTCGCCGCATCGATCGTGCGACGGCAGGGACGCAGGCTGTGTGTTTGAGCGGATGGAGCAGAAAGAGTGGGAGAGCGTGCAAGCAGGTGAGCAGGCACGTACGGGGCATAATCGCTCTATGGCCGAACGCAGTGCGTTCGGCCTCGAATCAATCTGCCTTGAGCATGTGGGTGCGCGTGGTCATGCACTGCGCGTGCCGGCGGTGTGCCTTCGTCCTGGTGATTGATCCCCAGGCGCGCAGCGATGCATGAATGATCGAGTTGAAATGCAGACGACTCCAACCAGGCGCAGGTGTTGTGGTGGGTAGCTTTCCCGGCGAGGCGCATCGCCGCTTGAGGGAGGGGAAGCACCATAGCACAGAAGCAAGCGAAGACCAAACCGGAAAAATCCGCCGCTTCGCCCGTTATGCAGGAGCGCGACGTGTTTGGTATCATCTCCCCCGCTCGCGCACACTTGCGCATGTTGCTGGAGAACCGTGTGACCAAAAGCTTCTGGGATACGCTGCCCCGCCCCATCATCGGCCTTGCGCCCATGAATGGCGTCAGCGACCAGCCCTTCAGATTCATCCAGAAGAAGTACGGCAACCCCATGTTGCTCTACACCGAATTTACGGCGGTGGAGCGGCTGCGCTTTGGGGATTCGGGGCTTTTCAAGGACTTTCTCTACGATGAGAGCCAGCGGCCGATTGTGGCGCAGATCTATGGCCACCAGCCCGAACTATTTCGCGATATGGCGCTTCTGGCGTGCGAACTGGGCTTCGACGCGATCGACATCAACATGGGCTGCCCCAGCCACAGCATTGTGCACCGCGGCGCCGGCGCAGGGCTGATTCGCACGCCGGAGGTGGCGCAGGAGATTGTCGCGGCCACCCGGGCCGGCGTCGCCGACTGGGTTAACGGGCGCAGCCTGCACGATGATACACGCACGCCGCGCCGCTTTGTAACGGCCGTGGAGGCGCGCCGTGCGGCGCTGCCCGCGGAGTATCAGCAGCGCCGCATGCTGCCTGTGAGCGTCAAGACCCGCATCGGCTATGAGACGCCTGAAGTGGATGCGTGGATACCGCGCCTGCTTGAAAGCGAGCCGGTGGCGATTGCCATTCACGGGCGCACGCTGCGCCAGGCCTATGCGGGCAGCGCCGACTGGGACCAGATCGGCCGCGCCGCAGAGCTTGCGCAGGGTTCCTCTACGCTGATCCTGGGCAATGGCGATGTGGATTCGCTTGACGACGCGCATGCGCGCACCGCAGCCTATGGGCTGGATGGCGTGCTCATCGGCCGCGGCAGCTATGGCAACCCCTTTATCTTCACCGACAGGGGTGCACCGCCGCTGAATGGGCCTGACGCCGAACGCAGCCTGCTGCGCATGCAGATTGCGCTCGAGCACGCGTGGCTTTACGAGGAGACCTTTCATGCGATCTGCGCGCTATCGTTTCATCCCCATGCGCAAGCACCTCAACTGGTATGTGCGCGGCGTCCACTCGGCGGCGTACATTCGCAATGCGCTCATGCGCACCACCTCGCCCGAGGAGGCGGAGGCTGTGCTGCGCCCGTACCTCGCGCGCTGTCGAGTCCGCCCTCACGCAAGGTGTACACGAACGCCCTGCATTCTCTCCCGCATGAGGAATCCTGCGCGAACGCGCGCCCGGCGCGCGTTGGTTGCCAGCCTGCCGGTGGTAGACTGAAAGAACCCCCGTATCTCCGCAGCGCCATTTCAGGAGATGCGCCATGAACAGGCCCTTTCTGCACACAATCCATCGCGTGGGTGCGCTCGTCGGCGCACTCGCTTTTCTGGCTCTGCTGACACCCTGCACGCGGCAGGCATGGGCGCAGGAGCCGGCCCCCTTTGCACCTCCCGCGCCCCCGCTGGCGCCCACCCCCACGCGATTCGTGCTGCCCGGCACACAACCAGGCGGCCTCGACGCGCCGCTCGTCGCTTCCGCAGTCGTGCGGCTTCTGCCACGTCAGCGAGATTGTGGATGACTTCGCCGGCTCGATGATGGCCAACGCCGCGGCGCGACCCCACTTTCCGCGCCGCGGCTGCAGGTGGCCAATGCCGATGCCGACCGGCAGCGGCGAACTCTGCCTGCGCTGCCACGCGCCCAATGGCTGGCTTGAGGGGCGCTCCACCGTGACCGATGGCAGCGCGTCTACCAAGAACGATCTGCAGGGCGTCTCGTGCAGCCTCTGCCACCGGCTGGTGGCTCCCCAGGCGATCCCGGTGAGGCGCCCAGCGACGCCGCCGAACGCGGCCCACGCCGCCGCCGTCTCGGGCGGGACATTAATGGCGGGCAGCGCCGCATATATCGTGGACCGCAGGACCTCGGCGCGGCCCCTTTCCGGCGCAGAATGCGCCCCCCATGGCGCCGCACAGAGCAGCCTGCTGCGCTCGGCCCAACTCTGCGAGACCTGCCACGACATTGACAACCCCGCACTCTCCTGGAACGCTGCCACGCAGGAGTACGCGCTCAACCCGCTCGATACGCCTGCGCCCGCCAATGCGAAACTCTTCCCCGTAGAGCGCACCTACAGCGAGTGGGAGCAGAGCGCCTTCAACGGCGACAACGGCGGCGTGGCGGAATTCAGCGCGCTCTATCCCGGCCTCAAGCGCGCCACAATGACGACCGACGGCCCCGTGACTGTCTGCCAGGATTGCCACATGCCCATGATTGAGGCGCCGCTGACCGATGGCGGTGACAGCCCGCACCGTGGGGCAGCACCAGTTTGCCGGCGGCAGCGCGCAGTGGCAGAAGGGGATTGCCGCCTTCTGGGCAGATGTGCCGGGTGACACGCTCTTTAACGGAGCGCCGATCACCAACTCCGTGGCGCTGGGCGAAGCGATGCTGGGCCGCGCCGCCACGCTGGAATTGACGGTGACCGCCGCCATCACCGAAGGCGTTTCCAACCTGCAAGTGACGATCATCAACAATACAGGCCACAAACTGCCCACCGGCTATGCCGAGGGGCGGCGCATGTGGCTTGAGGTGCTCGTCTACGGTGAGGGCGATACGCTCCTGGCCGGGTCGGGTATGCCGACGGCAACGGGCGGCATCACCAACCCGGGCCGCATCTACGAGATCAAGCAGGGCATCTCGGCAGCGCATGCGGCGGCGCTCGGCCGCGCCGACCTTGAGGGCGAGGGCTTCCACTTCATCCTCAACAACAAGGTCTTCAAGGACAACCGCATCCCGCCGCGGGGCTGGAGTGAGGCCGGGTATGCGGCGCGCGACATGCTGCCCGTGGGCGCCACCTATGCCGAAGGGCAGTACTGGAGCACGGAGCTCTTTGTGCTGCCTGCAGGCGCGCTGCGCGTTGAGGCGCGCCTGCTCTTCCAGTCCGCCTCGGACGACTATCTGGACTTCCTTGCGCAGGAGGCCAACACGCCGGTCCCCGACGGCGTTGTGGGCGCACCGGTGAACTGGGGCCAGACTGTGGCCGACCTGCGCACGCAGTTGGGGCTTGATGCACCGGTCGTCATGGCCACAGCCGAGCGCCTCACACCCGCCGCCTTTACCGAGCGGAGTTACCTGCCCGCGGTGCAGCGGCGCCAGTAGAGCGATACAGACGCGCCCTCAGTCACAGAGCCGCGACGCGACCGATTGAACAATATGCCCGGCCGATTTCACGATCGGCCGGGCATATTCATGTCGAGAGGCAATCACTGGCGCGCGTTCGTCCGCAACGAGCGCGAAACGCCGGGCGGCCGGTCACCTTTCCGAAACTCTGGATCTGCGGCCACAGCGTCTCCCAGGGTTCGTCGACGGCGGAACAATAGTAGATGTAGCGGTGCCACTTGGTCTCTTCATTCTCGATTGCCTGGGGGTTGGCAACCGTGCCCGCCACCGCGCAGCCCGAGAAGAAGCGGCGCATGTACTCCGGCGTCCATCCCACCAGAATCACGTGTTGGGGTGGCGCTGCGGGATCGCCCCAACCCCAGAGCCAATAGTTGTTTGTGCCCGAGATGGTACGCGGCAGTCCCAGCGCAGGGCCGTAGCGATTCAGCGCGCCTGCCTCGCCGTAGTTCCCTGCAAGAATTGTCGTGGCAGCACGCGTCTCAAGCGGGAGTTCGTTGTAGACGTCCGCCACGGCTTGTGTCAGCTCGGGCCAGATGAATTCCTCGCGGTAGACATCCGTCAGCGAGGCTGTCAGTCGCCACATTGGCGAGTTGACCGGCGCCCAGGGCACGACCAGCACCGCGCCGACTATGATGGCGGTTGCTGCCCACAGCCCCGTGCCCCACAGCGCCACCTTGCGCCATCCACCTTCCAGCCACGCGATGCCCGCCTCCCAGGCGACGGCGCCCGCCGCGCAGAGCCAAACATAGGGCGCACCCATGTAGTAGGAACGTCCCTGCAGCAAGCCAAAGGCCAACAGCGGCAGCAGGTACAGCCAGGCAAGGAAGCGCCACGGTCGCGCACGCCGGGCAACAAGCAGCCAGATCAGCCCGGCAATCCAGAGCGGCAACGCGAAGGGTGAGGCATTCGCGTAGAGTTGCTCGACCCAGTAGCCCTGTGCGCGGCCCCACGCAACGTCACGCTGGTGGATGCTGGCTGTGAACTCCAACGCGACCCAGCCATGCTGCGCCTGCCAGACCAGGTTCGGCGCCACAATGATGAGTGCGGTCGCGGCGCCAAGCCAGGGCCAGGGCGTGCGCAAATCGCGGCGCAGGTTGCCGCTGAGCAGCACGGCAGCCAGCATTGAAGCGCCAAGCAGCACCATTGTGTACTTGGTCATCAAACCCAAGCCAACGAAGAGACCCACCGCGAGCCACCAGCGCGCGTCATCGCTGCGGACGCGCCGCACCAGCGCCCACACGGCGGCTACCCACCAGAAGTAGTCGAACGAGGCATAGAGCGTCACTGAGCCCATCATCAGGCTGACCACGGAAGCGAACGCAGCCGCCGCCGACAAGAGCTGCGCGCTCCTGCCGCCGCCCATGTCGCGCGCAATCAGCCCGGCCAGCAGCACGGTCAGGCTGATGGCAAGCGCGGCGAAAACGCGCGCGACCCCACAGCGTGTCGCCAAAGAGAGCCATCGAGGTGCGCACAAGGGCAGGGGTGAGGGGAGGAAACTCGATGAAGCCCCAGTCGAGACGTTGCGCATAATCAACCACCGCCAATTCGTCGCGGTGGAAGTCGTAGTTGTGATTGACGAAGAGGTGAAGTGCAAGTCGAAGCAGCGCCAGCCCGCCCACGATCCAGAGCGCCTCGACCTGCGCCCAGCCGCGTGAGCTTCTGATTGCCTCCGGTTCACTTCCAGCCGCCGGATGCGTGATCGCGTTTGCCATTGTGCCCCTCCAGAGAGTCCGTCAGGACGGATTCAACAATGGGCTGCCCGTCCTTGCAGGTCACTTTCGCGCTGATCA
>CAVZCL010000008.1:0-83839 GCA_963773745.1 uncultured Chloroflexia bacterium | reverse complement strand
ATCGCCAGCCGCCACCGCCTTTCCGTGCGCTGCATCACAATTTGCAGCCCGTGCGGCAGTTTCTTGCGCGCATGGTGGTTCTTGCGTGCATGGTGGCCTGTGCGTTCCACACTTTGCGCATTTCGCCCGCTCGCAGCGCCTGCCGTGTTTGAGGATTTGTCAGTGCCTTGGCCTTCAGTTCACCGCAAAATTCTGGCAGATAGAATCTTTGTTGCGCGATTGCGGAACCACAAGCGTCGACATGACGTTTTCTCCACGCGACGGCCGCCCAGGCTTGTTCTTCGGCCGCCCGACGCGCAGCGCATCCATGCGCCGTGGCAAACACACTCGGAGAGTAGAGATGTCCAAACAACGCCTGCAACGGAGCCGCAAGACGTCGTCCCTGCTTACGCGCCTGCCGCCCGCAGCCGCCCTATTGGGTGCCATGCTCGCGCTGGCGGGCTGCAACCAAAGCAACGCCAACGCTCTCGATCCCGCCGGCCCGGCCGCGCGTGACATCGCGAACGTTGTGGTGGCTGCTGCTGGGCATGGGCACGGTCGTCTACGTGGCCGTCATCATCTACATGCTTGTGGCGCTCTTTCGCCGCAACCGCTCACGAGAGACAGACGCAGCCGATGCCGGTGAGGCCGCGCCGCCGGTCAATACGCCGGCCGAGCGCCAGCGCGCCCGGCGCGGCGCGCGCACCATCGTCATCGGCGGCATCATTTTGCCTTCGCTTGTGCTGCTCGTTGTCTTTGGAGCCACAATCACCACCTTGCGTGCGCTGGGCACGCCTGCCATTGCACCCGAAAATGTGGTCCGGGTAACGGGCAACCAGTGGTGGTGGAAGGTTGGCTATCCTGCCTATCAGTTTGAGACGGCCAATGAAATCCACATCCCCGTGGGTGAGCCTGTACAGATCATTCTCGAATCGAACGATGTCATCCACTCCTTTTGGGTGCCCGAACTGCACGGCAAGCTTGATCTGATTCCGGGCCGCACAAACGAGTTCTGGATACAAGCCGATGAGGTAGGCATTTATGACGGCGTTTGCGCCGAATTCTGCGGCGGACCGCACGCGCTCATGCGCTTTGTGGTGGTGGCCGAGCCTGCAGAGACATACGCGGCGTGGCTGGCCCAACAGCAGGAGCCTGCGCGTGTGCCCACGGACCCACTGGCCGCAGAGGGGCTCAGTGTCTTTCTGCGCAAGGATTGCGGAGACTGCCACACAATCCGAGGCACCGAGGCTACCGGCGTGCTGGGGCCCGACCTAACCCACTTTGCCGACAGGCAACTGCTTGCAGCCGGCGCTGCGCCAAACAGCCGCGGCGCGCTGGGCGGCTGGATTTTGGACCCGCAGCATCTCAAATCGGGGGCCTTTATGCCCGCCACACCCATGACCGGCGAAGAGTTGACGGCACTGCTCGCCTGGCTCGAGACGCTTGAGTAGCGTGCCGCGCAGCACACAGGAGATTCCCATGGCCACAGACCTGGCAAACCCTTCACCCCAATCGATCGGCGACAGCGACTCCATGAGCAGCGGCGTGCAGCGTCCCGACACCAGCGCGTTCGATCAGCCGCGTGTCATTCGCCCCGAGGAACCCATTGACAAGCGGCTGGAAAAGGTATGGGCCGATCCCAAAGGCTTTATTGGCTGGTTCATGGCGCTGCAAAATGACGCGCTGGGCGGCCGTATGATGATCACGGCCTTCACCTTTTTCCTTGTGGCTGGGGTAATGGCGCTGCTCATGCGCATCCAGCTGGTGCGGCCGCAGAATCAGTTCGTGGGCGCCGATACCTTCAACGAGCTTTTTACGATGCATGGCTCCACCATGATGTTCCTCTTTGCCGTGCCCATGCTCGAGGGCTTTGCCATCTATCTGCTCCCTTTTCTGCTCGGCAACCGTGAAATGCCCTTCCCGCGCCTGGGGCAATTCTCCTACTTCACCTTTGTGCTCGGCGGTATCCTCTTCTTCTCGAGCTACATTTTCGACGCCGTACCCGATGCCGGCTGGTTCGCCTATGTGCCCCTTTCCGGGCCGCTCTACTCGCCTGGGCTTGCGCTCGATTTCTGGCTGCTGGGGCTTGGTGTGGCCGAGGTAGCGGCAATTGCCGCGGGCATTGAAATCATTATCGCCATCTTCCGCATGCGCGCGCCCGGCATGTCACTGCGGCGCATGCCCATCATTGCGTGGGCCTATCTTGTCATGGCCTTCTCCATCCTCTTTGCATTCACCACGCTGCTCATGGGCAGCCTGCTGCTGGAGTTGGACCGCAAGATTGGCACGCAGTTCTTCAACCCCGTGCAAGGGGGCAGCCCGCTGCTTTGGCAACATCTCTTCTGGATCTTTGGTCACCCCGAAGTCTATATTCAGTTCCTGCCCGCGGCCGGCATGATCTCCATGATCATTCCCGTCTTCGTGCGGCGGCGATTGCTCGGCTACAACTACATTGTCGTTGCGCTGGTGGGCGTCGGCTTTCTCAGCTTTGCGCTTTGGGTGCATCACATGTTTACCGTGGGGCTGCCGCAGGTCTCCATGGCACTCTTCTCAGTGGCCAGCATCATGATCGCCATCCCCTCGGGCATCCAAATCTTCGCGTGGGTGGGCACAATCTATGACGGCAAGCCCATCTGGAAACCGCCACTGCTCTTCGTCGTCGGCTTCATTGTCACCTTTGTGCTGGGTGGAATTACGGGCGTCATGGTCGGCTCCGTACCCTTTGACTGGCAGGTGCATGACAGCTACTTCGTGGTGGCTCACTTCCACTATGTGCTCATAGGCGGGGTCACCTTCCCCATCTTCGCGGCCATTTACTACTGGATGCCCCTCTTTACCGGCCGCCTGATGAACGAGCGCCTTGGCCGCTGGAACTTCTGGCTGATCTTTGTGGGCTTCCACCTGACCTTTTTCCCAATGCACATTGCCGGCTTCTTGGGGATGGCGCGGCGCGTCTACACCTACCCGGCCTTTGCCGGGCTGGATGTGCCCAACCTTTTTTCCACCCTTGGTTCGTTTGTGATTGCGGCAGGTGTCACGCTCTTTCTCTATAACTTTGTCACCACACTGCGCAGTGGCGAGCGTGCTCCTGTAAATCCGTGGCGTGCCGAATCGCTGGAGTGGGCCACGGGTTCGCCGCCGCCCAACTACGGCTTTGCCCATTTGCCCATTGTGCGCAGCCGCTCGCCCTTGTGGGACCAGGAGACGATTCGCCCCGAGGACTCGCCCGTCAAATCCATGCTGGAGGGACTCTCCGGCTGGCCGCTCACGTGGCGTGCGGCGCTCACCACCTCCACAGTGGAAGCGCGCCCCACAGAGGTCTTCCGCGTCGCCGGCCCCTCACTCTGGCCCACGATCACGGCGGTCGGCGTCATTACGATGTTTGCGGCAGAGATATTCACCTTCCGCTGGTTGGTGGCAACGGGCGCGATCGTCACCGTTGTGGCGCTCATCGGCTGGCACTGGCCCGACCGCATTGAGACAACCGAGCGTGAAACGAACTTCGAGCGCGAGCATGGCATCCCTGTCTATCCCAACGGCAGCCCCACAATAGACCGCTGGGCAATGCTGCTGTTCCTTATGCTGGTGGCAACGATTACGGCGCTCTTCGCCTACACGTACTTCTATCTGCGCCTGCAGAATTCCATTTGGCCCATGGACAACCTGCCCTTGCCCGGCCTCATCGGCCCGGCGATTGGCACGGTCGCGATTCTTGGCGGCGCCGCTGCCATGTACTACGCGCGGCGCGACGCTGATCGCAATGCCGGCGCAGCCATGAAAATCGGCCTGGCCGTTGCCTTTGTGCTGGGGCTGGTGGCGCTGGCAACGATCATCCTCAACCTGCGCAGCATTCCCTTCGATCACGCCGTTAATGCCTACGGCTCGATCTATTGGACAATCTCCATCCTGATGGCAGGGCTGGTTCTCTTCGGGCTGGGCCAGAATCTCTTTACGCAGGCAGGTGCGTGGATGGGCCACTACAGCGTGCGCGAGCATGTGGCCATGGACATAGGCGCGCTCTACTGGTACGGGCTTGCGCTCTTCTGGGTTGTGCTGGCGGCCACCCTCTACCTTGCGCCCCATGTGCTGAGGTAATGCAGCAAGGCGGCGCACAGGGCGCGGCGGCCGGCGCTCCAGCCCTCGGCTGTTGCGGGCGTCGCATGAGCGCCGGGAGCCCGTCCGCTACGAATGAGCAGGAGTATTGGAGAGTGAATCATGGCTGTTGAGACTGAACGAATTGGCGAACCAAAAGATACAGAGGTGACGGCCGGGCCAATTCCGCCGCTTGATCAGCCTGCGCGGCGCGTGCTCTGGTACAGCCTGCTCTCGGGGCCAATCATCTACATGGTCTATTTCCTCATCGCGTGGCTGCTTACGGAGTTCGCCTGTGAGGGCGATGGGCTGAACTTCAGCGTAGGGCCTCTCAACGGCGTCAACTTCACACTTGCGCTGATTACGGCGGTGGCGCTGATCATGCTCATCGTTAGCGCCGCCATTGCCTGGCGTGCATGGCGGCAACGCTCGGGCCCCAACGCTCCTGTTGTGGACGTGGACGACATGGACGGGGCCGATCCAGTACAGGTGGCCGAGGGCAAAGAGATTCCTGGCGGCACAGGCGCGATGATGGCGCTTACCGGCTTTGCACTCAACGTGCTCTTTGCCGTCGTTACGCTCCTGAGTGCCGTCCCCGGCTTTGTGCTCGTTGCTTGTGATTGGGTGTAGTGATGCGCTTCCACAAGGCCGCTGCATGGGCCATTTTGGCAATGGGGGCGCTGTGCGCGCTTCTGCCCAGCGCTGCCATGGCGCACGGCGGTGGCGAACATGCCACGCCTGCATCAATCTGGGCGCACTGGAACTGGGGTACGCTGCTGTTGGTTGCAGCAACCGGCCTTGTCTATGCGAGCGGCGTGCGGCGGCTGCAACAGCGCAGCAGCCGGCCTTTATGGGTCAAAGCCGTGGCATTCGCTGTGGGGTTGCTGGCATTGGCGGCGGCGCTCGGTTCACCTATCGAGGCACTCTCCGAGCAGTTATTTGCCATGCACATGGTGCAGCATCTGCTGCTGGTTGCGGTGGCAGCGCCGCTTCTGGTCTTCGGCCTTTCGCCTGCATTGCTGGCGTGGAGTCTGCCCGATGGCATGCGCCGCCCGGTGCTTGTGGCAGCACATCACAATCGGATTCTGCTGTGGCTTTGGGCACTGCTTGCGGCGCCCTGGCTGGCGTGGGGGCTCTATGCGGCGGCGCTTTGGGTTTGGCATGCGCCGGCGCTCTATCAGGCGGCACTCGAGCGCGAGAGTGTGCACATTCTGGAGCACATCTGTCTCTTTGCGACGGCGTTCCTGCTCTGGTGGGTCACGCTGCGCACGCTGCCGCAGCGCGGTGCAACAGGCACGGCCATTCTGTTGGGGCTGACAACGGCAGTACACAGCGGGCTGCTCGGTTCGCTGCTCACCTTTGGGGCCGAACCGTGGGTGCCGCGTTACATCTTTACGGCCCCGCAGTGGGGGCTAAGCGCCCTGGCTGATCAACAACTGGCCGGTGTGATCATGTGGGTGCCGGCCGGCGTGGTCTATCTGGGTGTGGCGTTGTGGCAACTGAGCGGGCTCCTCAAAGAGCCGGCCGCAGAGCAGGCAGAGACGGGTGGGCCGGTGGCCGCCTGAGACACATACAGCGGAGTCGCGAAAGGAAGGCTTTCCATGAACCATGTTGCACAGCAGGGCGAACGGGCCGACATACAAACCGACGTCCTCATTGTTGGCTCGGGCGTGGCCGGGGCATTGGTCGCGGCGCGCCTGGCACAGGCAGGCGTGCGCGTGGTCATTCTGGAGGCAGGGCCGCCAATTACGCGTACCGAGGCGTTGCGCAACTATCGCGACGCCGCCATCCGCGTACCCAGTGCACCCTACCCTCCCACCCCCTATGCGCCGGCCCCGACTGTGCTTGATCCCAACGGCTATTATGTGCAGGAGAAGGAGCCCTATTTCAAGAGCACCTATGTACGGCACGTGGGAGGCACAACCTGGCACTGGCTCGGCACTTCGCTGCGCCACCTGCCCAACGATTTCAAGATCAAGACGCTTTACGGTGTCGCAGCCGATTGGCCCATCACCTATGAGGACCTCGAGCCATGGTATCAGCAGGCTGAGACGGAGCTTGGCGTTGCCGGCGACAGTGGTGAAAACCTGGGCTCGCCGCGCAGTGGCAAATTTCCCATGCCGGGGTTGCCCGCATCCTACCTGGACCAGCAGGTGGCGCTGGCCGCGCAAAAGGTGGGGCTGAGCGTGCAGGTGACGCCGCAGGCGCGCAATTCACGCCCCTTCAACGAGCGACCCCCGTGCTGCGGCAATTCGACCTGCGTGCCCATTTGCCCGATTGGCGCCAAGTATGATGCAACGGTGCACCTGCGCCAGGCCACTGCGCTGGGTGCAGAGATCGTTGACCAGGCCGTGGTGCACAAGCTGGAGGTGGACAGCGAAGGCCGCGTGACGGCTGTCATTTTCCGCCGTCCGGACGGCACCGACAGGCGCGCCAGTGGCCGCATTGTGGTGCTGGCCGCGAACGCCATCGAGGTTCCCAAAATTCTCCTTATGTCGCGCACTGATGCGCTGCCCAACGGCGTTGCCAATCGCAGCGATCAGGTGGGACGCAACCTCATGGATCACCCGGTGCAGTTGAGCTGGGCGCTTGCCCGCGACCCGCTCTACCCCTATCGCTCGCCACTGGAAAATGCAGGCATTGAAGATTTGCGCGACGGCGATTTCCGCAGCACCCGCTCTGCTTTCCGCATGGCCATCGGTGAGGATGGCTGGAGCTTTCCCGGAACAACGCCCGACGTGCTGGTAGACAAGCTTGTCAAGGCGGGCGTCTATGGCACGGAGCTTGTGGAGCAGTTGAATGCGCACACCGCACGCCAGTTCCGCTTTGCCAATCTCGTTGAGCAAATGCCCGACCCTCGCAATCGCGTGCTGCCCGCGTGGGACAAGCCCGATGCTATCGGCATCCCTCGGCCCAGGCTGGAGTATGACCTCTATGCTTTTGAGCGCGCCGCGATGGCCGAGGCACGCCGTGTTAGCGACCTGGTCTTCGAGGCCATGGGCGCGGTCTACATCGATCACGCCGATGTGCATCAAGGCGCCGGCCACGTGATTGGCACCTATCGTATGGGTGATGACCCGGCCAATTCCGTGGTGGATCGCGAGCAGCGCTCTCACGATCACCCCAACCTCTTCATGATCGGCAGCGGCGTCTTCCCCACGGCGGGCACAGCCAACCCCACGCTTACACTGGCAGCGCTTGCGCTGTGGGCTGCCGCCACCATTGTGGAAGAGCTGGGCGCGCCTGCCGCCGTGCAGGAATCGATTGGCGCGGAAGGAGAGCAACCGTGAAATCCTTACACTGGAAAGTGGCGATAGGAGGGCTGCTTGTCGTGGCACTATCGCTGGGCGCATGCGCCGACAATGACGAATGGCCCTCGCGCAATGACACGCTGTCGGCGCGCACGGCCGCAGCCGCCGATCCCGCTGCCGGCCGCGTGCTGATCATCGATAACCGCTGCGGCGCATGTCACATGATCCCGGGCATCCCAGCGGCAGATGCGCTCGCCGCCCCGCCCCTGACTGGCTGGTCGCAGCGCAAGCTGATTGCGGGCGTCATTCCCAACACGTGGGAGAACACGGTGAATTGGGTGATGGATCCCCACGCGATTCAGCCCGAAACAGCCATGCCCGACATGGGGCTGACACGCATCGAAGCCGAGCAGGTGGCCGACTATCTCTTCTCGTTGAGGCGTGACGAGGGCGGCATCTCCGGTTTTGTACGGTGGCTTGCACTCCCACTTGAGTAGCGGCGCAGAAGGAGCAAACCATGGTGAACCCACCGGAACAGACAGACAATCATGCAGGCGCACGCGAAACCGGGCCGATGCAAGACGAAGCTGTGAAACGCGATCTTGTCTCGCCGGAGCGACGCAGCTTTATGCGCACGCTGCTCATCTCGGCGGGCGCAGGCTTGGTCACAGCCTGCGCGCCGCGTTCGGTCTCCGGGCCGCAGCCCCTTGTGCTGGAGAGTACGCCCAACGTTGTGTTGCCCAGCCCCCAGCCGCCCGTGCCGGCGGAGAGTACGCCATTGCCCTATGGCGACCTGCTCGCGTCCTTCCTGGCGCTCTCGGTGCTGCTGACGGGAATGGACGAGGCGGCAAACCCTGTTTTGGGTCAAACCTACTTGCAGGCGCTGCAAGCGGACGATGAGCTTGAAGTCCCGATCAATACTTTTCTCGAGCGCGCCGGCTATACCAATGGTACGGGACCGCAGGACCTTGACGCGCTGCGCGCAACGGGCGTGCTCGACGATGAAGCCACTCGCACTCTGGCCAACCGCATTGTCAACAACTGGTATTCGGGGACCTACACGAATGCCGACGGCGACCAGGTCGTCGCCACATTTGTCGATGCGCTGGCGTGGAAATCGCTGGTTATTACCAAACCGCTCACCATTTGTGCCCAGTTCGGTGCGTGGGCGCGCCCGCCAGAAGACGCGCCCGCCTTTCTGCCGATGCCCACACACCTCGATGCGCTGAAGTCGGACGGGTAAGTTCGCAATGCGCGAGCGTTCCTGTGCTTTAGCCGTGAGAGTTGTAATCGCAAGCTGAATACTTCGCTCTTTGCCTGACTCTTTATCATGCGAAGAGCAGTCGAGAACTGGCAGATTGTGCTGCACGGGGGCCCCCGTGCAGCACAATCTGCCAGTTCTCGCGGGAGTGAGGCAGCGATTGGGGCGGGAAACGTTGCGCACTCAAGAGCGAGATATACATGTGTCGCTGGTTAGCCCTAATGCAGACCGACAGCGTTTGGATTCCCACCCCCGACAGTATTCCGGCCACAAGTAAAGACCTCGATTTGGCGGTCGTACACGCCCCACTCCGAAAGACGTCTCCGTACACATGAGAAGCCCCGTTCGCGATTTCGCAAACCTATTGACATAGAAAACGATTTCTGTTATCTTGTTGGCGCGAACACCCCTCATCTCCGTTTGTTCCACACGCGCTTACCATGAGCGAACAACCAGAAGAAGCTGCCGCCCAAAACGGCCCTGTGACGCAGAGTCAAATTGCCGAAGCCACCGGCTATTCACTGCCGACAGTCTCGCGCGCCCTCTCGAACAGCAGCTATCCCGTCAAGCAGCGTGTGCGCGAGCGTATTCTGGAGACCGCCGCGCAGATGGGCTATCGGCCCAATCTTGCCGCGCGCAGCCTGCGCACAAAGCGCACGGGCACCATTGGCGTTGTCGTCGACGACATTATGAGCCCGTTTGTCCCGCCAATCGTGCGCGGTATTCAGGATCGCCTGCTCGAAAGCGAACTCTTCTGCACAATCGTAAACGCCGACTGGGATCCCGCTGCCGAGCACATGGCCATTGCCAACCTTCTGGCGCGACCGGTCGACGGCATCCTCTTTGTCGAGTATTCACACCAGAACGTGGAAGCAGCGCTTGCGCCGCTCAACAAGCCCTATTTCTTTGTTCATCGTCTCTTTGGAACGCCAATCAAGAACTCGGTCGTCCCCGACGACGCATATGGCGCTGCGCTCGCCGTGCGCCACCTGCACGCGCTTGGCCACCGCCGCATTGCCTTCATTGGGGGGCCGGCGACCTGGCACAGCACACGCATGCGCTATGTGGGCTATTGCGACACGCTGGCCGAATGTGGCATCGCGTTGGAGCCGGCCCTTGTGCGCGAGGGCAATTGGGAGAGCGCCGGCGGCTATGCGGCCGCCGTCGAACTCCTCTCCCTGCATCCGCGGCCCACTGCGCTCTTTGCCGCCAACGACCTGATGGCTCTCGGCGCCATATACGCTGCGCAGGACGCCGGCCTTGACGTCCCCCGTGATATGGCTGTTGTCGGCTACGACAACCGCGACTTCACCCACATTGTACGGCCCAGCCTCACCAGCGTCAGCATGCCCGTCTATGAGATGGGGCGCCTGGCAGCAGAACTGCTTGTGCACCAGATTAACGAAGGGCGCAGCGAGGTGGACGAGCGCAAAGTGCGCGGCCAACTCTTCATTCGCGAGAGCTGCGGCGCGGAGCCGGCCCAGCACACACAGGAAGCTCCCGTGGAATCCACCTTGCTGCGTCGCCTTATTCTCAACCGCACCCCCGAAACCTAAGCCGTATGAACGCCTGTGCGCGAAAGGAGAAGAGAACGCAGACACGTCCTTTCTGGCCCGCTTTGCACAGTAACGACGATTGCAAGTTCGCTTTGTTTACTCAAGTCCCAACATGTCAGTTCAGGAGAAACGCACAATGAATGAGCAGAATGCGCTGTCACGTCGTCAGTTTCTGCAATTGACCGGAATCACCGCTGCCGCGGCTGCGCTGGCTGCGTGCGCGGCGCCGGCCATGCCCGTCGCCCCATCTGCAGGCGCAGGTGCAGCGGCCCCTGCCGCAGAAGGCAAGGCCGTCCGTCTTGCCGTGGGTGGCTGGGCCGAGCAAGGCACCAAAGACCTGCTTGCCAATACGGGCTTTACCGACAAGACCGGGATTGCCGTTGAGGTGATGCTGCGCACCGACACCAAGGAGACGGAACTGGCGCGCATGGCCAGCGCCATCCAGGCCGGCAGCACGCCCTATGACGTGCTCGACTTCGAGGATGAGCTCGCGACATCCTTTGCCCAGGCCGGTTACATGCGTGGCCTCGATGACCTCGTTTCCGACGAGGTCCGCAGCGACTTCTCGCAGTCCATGCTGGACAACATGGCCGTCTGGAGCACGAACGATGGGGAACTCTTCCGCGTCCTCCACAACTGGGAATGTCCCTACTGGTTCTACCGCAAGGATTGGTTTGACGAGAAGGGCGTTGAAGTGCCCAAGACATGGGATGATGTGCGGGCGCTTGGTCCGGTCTTTACAGACGAGGCCAACGGCGTCTGGGCATCGGTGGACGGCTTGATCAAGGGCGCCTTCATGAATGTCTATCTCGCGTGGGTCACCCTGCAGGCAGGCGGCAATCCCTTCGACGTGGGCCCCGAGTATGCCACATCGCTCCAGTACATTCATGATTTGATGTACACCGACAAAGCGCTCAATCCGGCTTCGCTGCAGAAGGATTACAACCAGCAGAACGCCGACTACATTGCCGACCGCGTGGCCTTCATGCGCCAGTGGCCCTTCTTCTATGATGTTGCCAGTGGCTCCGACAACGCCGAGTGGTGGAGTGAGGAAAAGGTGCAGGTTGCCTTGCCGCCCGAGGGTCCGGGTGGTCCCAACAATCTCACCTATGCCGCCGGCTGGGGCTTCGGCATTGTCAAGAACTCGCCCATGCAGGAGGAGGCGGCTGCCCTCTTCCAGCACCTGATTGCCGTTGACACCTCTGTCGAAGCCGTCAAGACCAGCTTCTGGTTCCTGAGCGACCGTAAGTCGGTCCTGGCGGCTGCCGAGGACAAGTTCCCGGCCACTGCCCTAAAGATGTATTCCGAAGCGAACGCAATCGGCATTCGCCCCTTCCACCCGCGCTTTGTCGAGGCGCTCTCGATCATTGAAGACACGGCCTCTGCCTACCTGACTGATCAGGTGACGATCGATGAGTCGTTGGCGCAGGCAAAAACGCTCCTGGACAACCTGCAGTAGTCTCTCCAGCAGTGTTGTGGCCGCCGCGCCAGCGCGTGGCGGCCACAACACTACACACGCCTTTGCGCGCCAAATCGAGCTGCCCATGAGCGCAATCTCCTCGACACAAGACAACCTTGCTGTGCCCCGTTCGCGCCGCTTCGCGCGCAGCGGGCGCAAGCGTGTGCTGCTCTTTATCCTGCTCGTGGCTCCCGTCATTCTCCTGCGTTTTTCCACGGCGGCGTGGCCCATTCTGCAAACGGTGCGCCTAAGCCTGACCAACCAGAGTGTGCTTGCAGGCACGAATGATTTTGTGGGGCTGCTGAATTTTCGCAACATGGCCACAGATTTTGGCGTGCGCGGCGCCGTCTCCTTCACGCTGATCTATGTGGTGGCCACAACGGTGCTTGATCTTGTTGTCGGCATGGCCATTGCACTTCTCCTCAACGCGTCCTTCCGCGGGCGCGGCTTCCTGCGCACAATCAACCTGTTGCCGTGGGCCGTACCCACCATCGTTGCAGGCTACGTCTTTCGCTGGCTGCTCGACGATCAGTTCGGCCTCATCCCCTATTGGTACAACCTGGTAACGGGCGACCGCCTGGTTGTCTTCATCTCCGTGTGGGGCGCGCGCACAGCCGTCATCCTCGTTCAGGTGTGGAAGGATGCGCCTTTCATTGCGATTGTGCTGCTTGCGGGGCTGCAGGGGGTTGGACAGGATATTTACGAGGCGGCCACGGTGGATGGCGCCAACGGGGCGCAGCGCTTCTGGCGCATCACCGTGCCGCTGGTGCTGCCGCTGGTGATTACCATGGGCATGTTCCGCCTGATCTGGTCGCTGGCCACCTTCGACCTTGTCTATGGCCTCACCTTTGGAGGACCGGGGGTCGCCACATCCGTGCTGGCGCTACGCGTCTTTCAGGAAGGCATTCTCTTTTTCAAGTTCGGCTTTGCCTCGGCCATTGCCGTCCTCCTGTTGCTGCTTGTGGGTTTCATTGGCGTGCTGGGGCTGACGCTCTTCCGCCGCACTGATGTTGCCTACTGACGTTCTTTCTCCATTGCCTTTGTCGGAGCAGACCCGATGACCGTTGCGAACCAGCCTGTACCACATTACACAAAAGTCAGACCGACACGCGTACGTGCGCAGAAGTGGCTTATCTACCTCTATGCATTCATCTTTGCGTTCCTCGTGCTGCTGCCGATCTATTGGCTGGTGCGCTCGTCACTCGCGCCGGCGAGCGCGTTGAACAAGGTGCCGCCGGTCTTCCTTCCATGGCCGCCAACGCTGCAGAATTTCCGAACATTGATTACACAGGTGCCTTTTTTCGAGTATTCGCGCAATTCGGTGGTCTTTTCAGTTGCCACTGCGCTGGGCACGCTCGTAGTCAGCTTTCTCGCGGCCTATGCGTTTGCGCGCATTCCACTGCGCGGCAGCGGCGTACTGCTCTGGATTCTCACGCTCTCCATGGCGCTGCCCGACGTCGGCACGATTGTTCCGCTCTACGCCATTCTCGCCAGGCTGCGCCTGCTGGATACGATTGCGGGTTTGACACTGGTGTTGAGCAGCGTACTTGCCCCCTTCACCGTTTGGGTGCTTGTTTCCTTCATCAAGCAGGTGCCCTATGAAATTGAGGAGGCTGCAGTCATCGACGGCGCGTCCCTGCCGCAGATCATGTGGCGCATTCTGCTGCCTGTTTCCATGCCCGGCCTGGTTACCATGGGTCTGATCAATTTCGTTAACGCGTGGAATAACTTGCTCTTCCCCCTCTCCTTTTCCGTAACACCGCGCTCAAAGACGCTGAGTGTGGCTATCACCGAGGTCTTTGCGGGCTTCTCACCCTGGGGCAAGCCGTGGGATCTGATTATGGCCGTGGGCGTGACGATGGTTGTCCCTGTGGTTTTGCTCGTCTTTCTCTCGCAACGCGCCATTGTTGACGGGCTGACCCGCGGTGCCATCAAATAGCCACCAAAGGCTCGTTTGCTTGCCTTGCTCACCTTTGCGAATTCCATTTTGCGCCAGAACAGACACCTCGAGGCATCACCATGAATGATGTGAAGGGCTTTGGCCCGGTTGATACACAGCACTCCAAAATGACGCATCTGAAAACGCTCCCCTTTGCAGACGTCACCATTACGGGGGGGCTCTGGGCGAGCCGGCAGCAGATCAATCATGCAAAGAGTCTGGCCCACGGGTACGCAATGCTCGCAGCGGCAGGGAATTTGCGCAATATGCGCATTGCCGCCGGTTGGGAAGAGGGGGACTACAGTGGGCGCAACTTCTACGATGAGAATGTCTACAAGTGGCTGGAGGCGCTGGGTTGGGAGCTTGGGCGCGCCCCCACCCCTGCTCTGCAGCACATGGCCGACGAAGTGATCACGCTTGTTGCCGCCGTGCAGCTGCCTGATGGCTACATCAACAGCTACTACCAGACGGTTGAGCCAGGCAATCAATGGAGTGACCTTGATCACGGCCATGAGCTCTATTGCGCCGGCCATCTGATCCAGGCGGCCGTTGCCTTTAAACGCGCCGCGAATGACGACCGGCTGCTGGCTGTTGCGCGCAAGCTGGCCGACCATATTGATGACGTCATGGGTGCGGGCAAGCTCGATGGAACGTCGGGACACCCTGAGATTGAGACCGCGCTGGTTGAGCTTTACAGAGAAACGGGCGAATCACGCTATCTCACGCTGGCCCAACTCT
The DNA here is from genome assembly GCA_963773745.1 of uncultured Chloroflexia bacterium. Classification (GTDB taxonomy): domain Bacteria; phylum Chloroflexota; class Anaerolineae; order Caldilineales; family Caldilineaceae; genus UBA5069. The sequence goes on along the minus strand of CAVZCL010000008.1, from coordinate 69,564 downwards.
TCATCGACCGCCGCGGCCGCAACCGCATGCGTGGTTATGCCGGTTATGGCGCCGATTATCACCAGGACCATGTGCCCGTGCGCCTTGCCGACGAAATGGCTGGCCACGCGGTGCGCCAGCTCTACCTCAACACCGGTACGACCGATCTCTACATGGAATCGGGCGAGACCGCGCTGCTTGATGCCATGCAGCGGCTGTGGAAGGATATGACCACCCGCAAGCTTTACATCACCGGCGGCATAGGCTCGCGCTTCGATGGTGAATCGTTCGGCGCGCCCTTTGAGTTGCCACCGGACACCTGCTATTGCGAGACCTGCGCCGCCATTGGCAGCCTGATGTGGAACTGGCGGCTGCTGTTGCTGACCGGTGACAGCCGCTATGCGGACCTCTTTGAGCGTACACTCTTCAACGGCGTGCTTGCCAGTCCAGGGCTCGACGGGACGAGCTTTCTCTATGTGAATCCGCTGCAGGTGCGCAGCGGCCGCTATGTGCGTGCGTCGACCGATGTCTCTGACGGCGCCCAGGCAGGCCGCCCGCAGTGGCACTATGTTGCCTGTTGCCCGCCTAACGTTATGCGCCTCTCTGCCTCACTTGCGCACTATCTCGCGACGGAAGACACGGCCGGTGTCCAAATTCACCAATTTGCGCCAATGCACCTCACAGCGCAGCCCGCAGGTGGCCCGGTAACGCTCCAGGTGGAGACGGATTATCCCTGGGAAGGGCGCGTGCAAGTGCGCGTGGAGCAGGGAAATGGCAGCGAATGGACCGTGCAACTGCGGCGGCCGAGTTGGTGTCGCTCGGCAACACTACGCTTGAACGGAGACCTCCTGCATGTCGCGCTGCAGCCAAATGGCTATTTTGCCGTGCGGCGAAGGTGGGAGCCCGGTGATTTGCTTGAACTGGATTTGGCTATTGACGCGCATTTTGTCGCCCCAAACCCGCGCATTGATGCCGTACGCGGCTGCGTCGCCGTCGAACGGGGGCCGCTCGTCTACTGCTTTGAAGAACATGACCAGCCAGGCGGTGTGAATCTGCTCGACGTTACGGTGGACACATCGCAGCCTATTACGGAGACGTGGGCCGGGAATTTGCTGGGAGGCGTCGCACAGCTACATGTTGCAGGCTGCATGAACGCGCCCGATGCGTGGGATACTCTCTACCTCCCGCTGAGCGACGTCTCTCCCTCATCGTCCGACAAGGTAACCCTAACCGCCATACCGTACTTTACATGGGCGAATCGAGGCATGGGCAGCATGCGCATCTGGATGCCGAGGCAAGACAACTGAGCGCTCCGGTTCAGTCCGCTTAAACCTGCGTGCGTGGTCAGTTGGGGGGCCTTAAACCGGACACTTCCCACCAGGAACTCCGGAAAGAGGATTTTCTTCTCCATTTAATTAAGGTGCCCCGTGTCCGCCAATTGTTGTGTTGGCAGGCACGGGGCACCATTTGTGACCTTATGGATGTCATTGCGCTGTGCAACCATTCTGGCTGCCGGTCTGCGTGCCACGTGTGGAACACCTGCGCCATGCGCCTTCACTCAACATGAAACGGCCGGTAACGGAGCGGAGCGCACCGCGCCTGCTTCGTTCGGCGCTGGGCGGCGGGGATATGCGGCGGGCGGAGGTGTGGAGCAGGTGAAAGGCCAGGCCGTTAGTCAATATTGCCAGGACGGCAACGCATTGCAGCCACCACGGCAACGGTGAATCGAAAACAGAGTCGGTTTGAAATCAAGCTCCTGTCTCCACCTGCGCTGCTTGCACCTTCATGAATTCGAGAAAGCGCCGCGCCGACCAGTTGGGCTTGCCGCCGGCGGGCGCCACCAGAATGATGTCGCTCTCGACACACTCGTCCAGCGGCACAATGACAACATTGGGGTGCTTGTGATACCGCGCGACCTCACCCATCATCAGCGCCACTCCGGCGTTTGAGGCGACGAGACCCAGAACACTTTCCACACGCAGGCTGGCATGGAAGATGCGCGGCGCAAAGCCGGCGGCCTTGCATGCATCCACGGCAAGTTCGTGAACGACCGTCCCCTTGTCAAACATGATGAAGTTCTCGTCTGCCAGAGCCGTCAAGGGCACTCTGTCGCGCCCTGCCAGGCGATGTGTTGTCGAGAGTACGGCAAACAACCGGTCTCGCGCGATTTGCTGAAACGCCGTCCCTTCCAGGTCCAGATAGTTGTCTCTCACGAAGGCCAGATCGAAGTGGTGCGCATTCAGCGCAGTCATGATCGCCGATGCTTCGCGCTCTTCGAGTGTCAGTTCAATTTCCGGGTGCTGCGCCCCAAACGCCGCGATGTAGTTGGTGATGCCATACTGCGCAATAACCGGAATCGCCACGATGGATAGAGTTGGCTTCGCCTTGTATGCCTGCAAGCCCGCGCGGATCTCGCCGTGAAGGGCGTCGATGCGGCGCGCGTACTGCACGAATTGAACGCCTGCAGGCGTCAGCGCAATCTTGCGCCGGCTGCGGTCAAAGAGCTGCAGGCCCAGCTCGGCCTCAAGCGCGATGATCTGCTTGGAGAGTGACGACTGGGAAATGTACAGCTCTTCAGCCGCAGACGAAAAGCTGCCGGCGTCGGCAACTGCGATCACGGCCTGCACTTGACGAATGTCCATAGAGCCTCGCAGAAAGATTCCATTCTGGAATACATTGTACCCGAATATGAATTGCAATTGAACCGTCACTTCTCTATCTTGGTGATGTGCGCTTCGCACCAAACGCTCCCTACCCACACAACCAGTTTACGAGGAGAAGTGCGTGATGAAACGATCTCTGTCTCTCTTGCTTGCATTCACCATACTGGCGGCCCTGTTGCTCACGGCTTGCGTCGCGCCTGCTGCGCCGGCCGCAGTTGATGGCGCCGCGCCCGCCGCCGACGCGCCTGCCACTACCATGCGCGTTGGCTATGCCGTTCCCGATTCCTCCAACCCCTTCCTCTCCAACCTCACCAAGAGCGTCGCCGATTACTTTGCGCCGGACGGCGTGGAAGTGCTCGTGGCTGACGCCCAGGGCGACGCCACCAAGCAGGTCAATCAGATTGAGAACTTCACCACAATGGGCGTCGATGCCATCATCGTCATGGCGATTGACCCCAAGGGCGTCACCTCGGTGATTGAGGATGCGCAGAAGGCGGGCGTGAAGGTGATGGTCGCGGGTGGTGACACTGGCTCCTACGACGCCATTATGCACACCGACCAGCGCGCGATGGGTGCGATGATTGCACAAATGGGCTGCGACTTCATTGCTGAAACCTGGCCCGATGCCGCCGACGGCAGCATTGAGGTTGGCATTATCGAGAACCGCGACACACCCGAAGCGACAGCCCGCTCAATCGGAATTGCCACGGTATCGGATCTCTGCCCGGCAGCAAATGTGGTGGGTGTCATTGGTGGCTCGCCTGCAATCAGCTTCGGCACCACGGCCGCCGAGAATCTGCTGACCGCGCACCCCAACATCAAGCTCATCCTTGCCTACAACGACGCACAGGGGCTGGGCGCCACGCAGACGGTATCGGCCATGTCGTCCATCGACCCGGCGCAGTTTTCCATCTATGCCGCCGACAACACGCCCGATGCGCTGGCTGCCATCAAGAGTGACGACAGCGTCTTCCGTGGCACAGTGCGCTTCGGCAGCGACAATCTGGCGCTTGACACCTACAACCTCGTCAAGAAGATGATTACCGGAGAAGAATTCCCGGTAGAGAATCTTGACCCGCTGACGCCGATTACTGCTGCCAACGTGCAGTAGCCGAACGCCGTCAGGCACGCTCCAACCGCATGTACAGGGCATGGCGGGGGGCAGGCTCTGCTCCCGCCGTGCTTTCATGAAACAGGTGGACGATGGAACCCCAGGTTGTGCTCTCACTCAAGAAGATCACCAAACAGTATCCCGGCGTGCTCGCGCTGGATAACGTCTCGCTCGATTTTATCGAGGGTGAGGTGCATGCGCTGCTGGGCGAAAACGGGGCCGGCAAATCCACCCTGATAAAGATCATCGCCGGGGCGATTGAGCCTGACGGCGGCACAATTGCGATTGATGGCAAGTCCTTCGCCCGCATGACGCCCCACGCGGCGCGAGCCTCGGAATTGAGGTCATTTACCAGGAGTTCAACCTCGTTCCCTCGCTTTCCGTAGCCGAGAACATCTTCCTGGGTGACAAGACGGGCAAAGGCATCATCGTTGATTTCAAGACGATGGTGAATCGTTCCAAAGAGGTGTTCCGCCAATTCAATATTGATATTGACCCGCACGCGCTTGTGCGCGACCTGCCCTCGGCGCAGCAGCAAATCGTCGAAATCGCAAAGGCCGTCTCCAAAAAGGTGCGGCTGCTGATTATGGATGAGCCAACCGCCCCGCTCACCGTTACTGAAGTTGACAGCATGTTTGAGATTGTGCGCCGCCTCAAAGAGCAGGGGGTCACCATCATCTACATTTCCCACCGGCTCGAGGAGATTTTTAGGATTTCCGACAGGGTGAGCGTGCTGCGCGACGGCCAATATGTGGCCACACGCGCAACGGCAGGGACGAATCGCCAGGAACTGATCGCCCTTATGGTCGGCAGAGAGTTGAAGGAAGACTATCCCCGCCGCAAGGCGCCGCTGGGCGATGTAGCGCTGCAGGTCGTGAACCTGTCGGGCAACGGCAATTCCGACATCTCCTTCAGCGTACGCAAAGGTGAGATCGTCGGCCTCTCGGGGCTGGTGGGGGCCGGGCGCACAGAGCTTGCGCGGTGTCATCTTTGGCGCAGAGCCTGCCGAGAGCGGCGAACTGTTTGTGGAGGGCAAGGCCGTTCGCATCCACTCACCCGAAGCAGCGATCGCGTTGGGCATCGGGCTGATCCCTGAAGACCGCAAGAACCAGGGCGTCTTTTTGGACATGGGCGTGCGCTGGAACATTTCGTTCGGCCGGGTGCGGCAGATTTCGCGCTACGCAATTGTGGATCGGCGGCGCGAAGAGACAATCGCCGAGAAGTACCTCGAACTGCTCAACATCAAGACGCCGAGCATGGACCAGCAGGTCAAGAACCTGAGCGGTGGCAACCAGCAGAAGGTTGTCCTCGCCAAATCGCTCGCAACCGAATCGAAGATTCTGATTTTTGACGAACCGACGCGCGGCATTGACGTTGGCGCGAAGCAGGAGATCTACAACCTCATATGCGCGCTGGCCGACGAGGGCATCGCCATCATCATGATCTCTTCCGACATGGAAGAGCTGCTTGGCATGTCCGACCGCATTATTGTGCTCAGCGAGGGGCGTATTGCCGGCGAGCTCCCGCGTGAGCAATTCAGCCAGACACGTATCCTCGACATGGCTTCCGGCCACCATTAATCGCAACAAATGGAAGGCTCTCCAATGAGTGCGACAACAAGTCAGATGACGCAAATGCCCGGCAACGCGCTGGCCGTGCTTAAGAAGTATGTGACGGTCGTTGTGCTGCTGGGACTGGCCATCCTCTTCGGCGTAATCGCGCCGAACTTTGCCACGGCCAATAACCTGATCATTCTTCTCCGCCAGGTCTCCTTCACGGCAATCAGCGCAGTGGGGATTGCCTTCGTGATGATCGCCGGCGGCATGGACCTTTCGATCGGCGCGCAGATTGTCCTCACCAACGTGCTCACGGCCATCCTGATGGCGCGGATGGGTCTCTCTCCGCTCATCGCAATCCCCTTTGCGCTCGTGCTGGGCACGCTGCTGGGGATGGTCAACGGCTATGCCAGCATCATGCTCAAGGTGCACCCGCTCATCATCACCCTGGGCACCATGACCATCTTCAAAGGGCTGGGCTACATTGCTGCCAATGGAACGAGCATCTCGGGCCTGCCCACCTCCTTCAAGTGGCTTGGCCAGGGCTACATCGGCCCGATCCCGGTGCCCGTGGTGATCATGGCGCTGGTGGTGCTGGCGGGCAGCTTTGTGCTCAACAAGACCTATTTTGGGCGCTACATCTATGCCCTGGGCGGCAACGAGGAAGCGGCGCGCCTGGCCGGCGTCAATACAAACCGCATGAAGGTCTTCGTCTTTGCGCTCTGCGGCTTCTTCTCGGCAATCACCTCGCTGCTGCTTCTCTCACGCGTCTTTTCCGGGCAAGTGACAACCGGCCAGGGCATGGAGTTTGACTGCATGACGGCGGCGGTGCTGGGTGGCGTCAGCTTCAAGGGCGGCGAGGGCACCATTTCGGGGTTGCTCACCGGTGTACTCATCATTGGCGTGCTCAACAACGCGCTGCAGTTGCTGAGCCTGGGCGACTACTACCAGATGGTGGTCAAGGGGCTCGTGCTGCTGGCGGCGGTAGGCTTTGACACCTACCAGAAGACGCACCAAAGCAAGGGGCGCAAAGCATTGAAAGGCGCGGCAGCGTAATGGCGAACTTCGTTCCCGGCTCGCACTATGCCTTTGCTGCGGCCATTCCCAATGCAGAAACCAGCCACATTGAGCGCAAGCTCTTTGATCTGGCCTACGCTTCCGTCTCGCAAGCGCAGAAGCTTGACATGTATTGGCCGGCGGAAGGAAACGGCCCTTTTCCCACAATTGTTGCAATCCATGGCGGCGCCTTTATGGGTGGCGACAAGCGCGACCAACAACTGACGCCCATGCTCGAGGCGCTGAATCACGGCTACATGGTTGCCTCGATCAACTATCGCATGAGTGGCGAGGCGCTCTTCCCGGCGCTGGTGCACGACGTCAAGGCTGCAATTCGCTGGCTGCGCGCCAACGCAGACGCTTTCCTTGTCGATGCAGATCGCATTGCGTGTTGGGGCGGCTCGGCGGGCGGCTACCTTTCGCTCATGGCGGGCGTTTCGGGCGATGCACCGCTGCTGGATGACCTGTCGCTTGGCAATGCCGCATATTCAAGCCGTATTCAGGCATTGGTGGATTGGTTCGGGCCAACAGACTTTCTGCAGATGGACGCACAATTGGCCGCAAGTGACCTGGCGCCCGCGCCCCAGTTTGCTCACAATGGCGCGACTTCGCCCGAGTCCCTCATTCTGGGCGCCACGATTACCGAGATTCCCGACCTGGTGCGCGCGGCCAGCCCGCTCACCTACCTGTCCGCCGCGGCGCCCCCCATGCTGATTCAGCATGGCGACCGTGACGATACGGTGCCGTGCGAGCAGTCCGTCATCTTTGCCGCGGCGGCGCGCGCGCTCCTGGGCGAAACCAAGGTCACGCTCGAACTCCTGCCCGGCGCTCGCCACGCCGACCCTGCGTTTGGCGCCCCTCACAACGTTGAGAAAGTGCTGGAATTCCTTGGCAGCACCTTTGGCGTCTAGCACCTATCGAATTCGCATTCCGCGGCAGGATCACCGCCTGGTTGGCCTGCTGATCTCGGTGGCTTTGGCCGTCGCGTTCTGGCTTGCTCCCCTGCCGGGCGAGCTCAGCAACGACGGCCGCATGGCGCTGATCGTGACGCTCTTCACCGTCACATGGTGGGTTTTCAACATCGTGCCCCCCGCCTACTCCACGCTCCTGATGTTGGTGGCCTTCGTGCTGCTGGGGCTGGCCCCGCCCGATGTCGTCTTCCGCATCTGGACGCTGCCCCTCATGTGGCTGATCATCGGCGCTTTCCTCATCGCTGCGGCAGTCACAAAATCGGGGTTGGCGCAGCGTGTCGCCTACTTCTTCATGATCCGCTACGCGTCCTCGTACCGCAGCCTCATTGTGCTGACCTACGTGCTGGGCGTAGTGCTCAACCTGCTGATTCCCCATCCATTCCCGCGCGCGCTGCTCGTCATGGCGGTGGTGGGGGCCATGATTCGTTCGGCCAATGTCAACAAGCGCGACGCGGCGTCGATTGGCCTCTCGGTTTTTGTGGCCGTCACGGCCACGTCGACCATCCTGCTCACGGGTGATTCGACGCTGAATATCGCGGCAGTGGGCTTCTCGGGATTGTCGGTCGGCTGGATCGACTGGATTCGCTACATGGCTGTGCCCGGCATTGCTGCCAGCCTGTTAATGATGCTTTTGCACCTGATGGTCTTCCCGCAGACCGGGCCGGTTGTCATCGACCGCGCCGAAATGGTGCACGCACAGCAGGCGCTTGGCCCCATAACGCGGCGCGAGGTGGTGACCCTGGTCTGGATACTGGTGGCGCTGGTCTTGTGGATGACCGATTCGATTCACCACGTCGATCCGGCGTGGGTGGCGCTGCTGGTCGTGGTTGGGCTGTCGCTGCCGTATGTGGGCGAGGTGCTTGTCGCGCAGGACATCAGCACAAGTGTCAACTGGCCCATCATTATCTTCATCATGGGCGCGTTCGCGATTGGCGCAGTGGGGAAGTACACGGGCATGTCCGATTGGCTCGCCACAAGCTTGCTGCCGGCGACGCCCCCGCAGAACCCCTTTGCCTTTGCCGCGCTCGTGGGCGGGGCCACCATGGCCATTCACATGGTGCTGGGCAGCGCGCTGGCGTGCATGTCAATTGTCTCTCCGCCCATGGTGCACTATGCAGCGCTTGCCGGCTGGAGCCCGCTCGTTCCGGCGCTGCTTGTCTATACAGGTGTGGCGATTCACTACCTGCTGCCCTTTCAGCAGGTGACAATCCTGCTGGGCCAGGGAGAGAGCGGCGGCTACAGTGCTCGCGATGTGCTGCGTTACGGCATACCGCTGACCGTTGTTGCGATCTTTGTGATTGTGGTTGTCGAGGTGCTTTGGTGGCGCTTGATTGGATTGATGTAACCCTTCATTTATCGTTAGGAGACAGACAAAAATGAGTACTTTACCGAAGACGTTTCCAGCAAAGTTCTTGCTCCTGTTTGCACTTGTCGCGCTTGTATTCGCGCTCGCAGGCTGCGCGCCGATTGCCGCGCCGGCCGGCGCGAGCGTTGCGGCCAATGCGTCTGCAGTTGACGCACCGGCTGGGGCAGTGCCGGGAGTACTGCCTGCTGATACGGGCGTGACCGTTACGATTGTGCCCACGGCCAAGGATCTCGCCTACGCGTCCGATTCCGACGCGCAGAAGCTTGACATCTACCTTCCGGAAACGGGCTCTGGCCCATTCCCGGCGGTTATCTTCTTCCACGGTGGTGGCTTCATGATGGGGGACAAGGGCGAAAGCCGCGACCTCTTGGGCATTGAGGCTCTCGTCAACAACGGCTTTGCTGCGGTTGGCGCCAACTATCGCCTGAGCCAGGAAGCCCAATGGCCGCAGCAGATTTATGACGCCAAAGCAGCGGTGCGCTTCCTGCGTGCCAATGCTGAAGAGTACAATCTGGACCCGGAAATGGTGGGGGCATGGGGCGCTTCGGCAGGCGGCAACCTGGCATCTCTGTTGGGCACAAGCTGCGGCGTTGCAGAACTTGAGGGCGCCGAACTTGGCAACGCGGAGCAGTCAAGCTGTGTGCAGGCGGTCGTTGACTGGTTCGGCCCAATTGACTTCCTCAAGATGGACGAGCAGTTTGCGGACAGCGCATGCCCGCAGACGCACGACGCGGCTGATTCACCTGAGTCACAGCTTGTGGGCGCACCCATCCAGTCGGTGCCCGACATCGTCGCAACAACCAACCCCATGAACTATATTGACCCGAGCGATCCGCCGTTCCTCATCCAGAACGGTTCGGCGGATTGCAACATCCCGCCCATCCAGGGCAAAAATCTGGCAGATGCGCTGGGGGCCGATCGGGCTACGTACACACTCATTGACGGTGCGGGCCACGGCGGTCCGGAGTTCAACACGCCGGAGAATCTGCAGATGGTGATGGACTTCTTCGCAACACACTTGAAGTAGCAGAAAACGCAGGGAGAGAGGCTCAAGCTTGTCTCCGCGGGCTGTTGTGAATTGCCGTACGGCTTTCTGCAGAGCGGCGAGAACTGGCAGGTAACGCTGCGCGGCGGGAGTAGTGGCGACGTGGTGATGGAAGGCAAGCGTACGCGCCAACTGGCGCCACCTCGCAAATAGCAGGGAACGCCCTTCGCTGTTCGGTAGAAGATACCTGCTTCGCCGCAATCGAGTTTCTGGTTGGCTTTTGAGAAGGCGCCGTCACATGTGACGGCGCCTTCTCTTTTTTGCGAATCCCGATCAAACAAGTGGCATTCACAACGCTCGCTGCTGCCATTTTGCGTGGTGGGCCTTGTTCTTCCGGCTGGGCAGTGGCTGGCGGGAATTGAGGTGAGAGAGCGCAGCGCCACGGGCGGCACAGCGGGTGGCAACTTTGGCAGCGAGCAACTTTTGCCAATACCGAACCAGAATTTCGCGAACCTATTGACATGCTTCCCGCGCCGTGCTACACTGCGACTGTTCATTTGTCTTGCCATGTTCATATGAACAGAGCTCCCCATTGGCTGATGACACGCTCCTCTACAAAATTGCAAAGGCCTACTACGAAGACGGCCAGACGCAGGACCAAATCGGCAAGCGATTGGGTCTCTCTCGCATCAAGATCTCGCGGCTCCTCAGCCAGGCGCGCCACGCACGCATTGTCCAAATCTCCATAACGCCCCCGGGTGACTCGTTTGGGGACCTTGAGCGCGAAATGGAGAAGGTGCTGGGGCTGGACGAAGTTGTCATCGTCGACACTCTGGGCAATCGCCAGGTGGATGTGGTTTCGAGCCTCGGTGTAGCCGCCGCCACTTTCCTTACCCGCGCCGTTGCTGATCTTGACATCGTCGACATCAGCTGGGGCAGTACATTGCGCTCTGTCATCGAGAACCTTGCTCCCCAAAACCTGCCCGATCTGCGCATTGTGCAAATGCTGGGCGGCCTTGGCAGCGCTGAATCAGAAACGTATGGCGCCGACCTCACAGTACGCATGGCATCTACGCTGGGCGCACGCATGCGCCTCTTCTCCGCCCCGGGCATCGTCTCCAGCCCCATTGTGCGCGATGCACTGCTGGAGGATGCGAACATTGCCGAGACATTGCAGTTTGCCGCTCGCGCTGATCTGGCCCTTGTGGGCATCGGCACACCTGCCCCCGACACTGTCGTGCGCCAGGCCGGCATTCTTACCGACGCTGAGATCAACGAATTGACTGCGCTTGGAGCCGTTGGTGACATCGCGCTGCGCTTCTTTGACAAGGATGGGGCCGCTATCGATCACCCCGTCAACGCACGCATCATCGGGCTGGACCTGGACCAAATCCGCAACATTGGACGCGTGGTTGGCGTTGCGGGCGGGGCCGACAAGTTTGAAGTGATTCGCGCCGCAGTGACTGGCCGCCTGGTGAACGTCCTGATTACTGACGAGCAAACTGGGCGCCGCTTGCTGCACACGACTGAAGACGCCACTCCCTTGACCGCCGGCGTTGCCGGCCACGTCAAATCCAGGCGTTCCACGGCGGCAATCTAGGCCGCCCCTTATGCACCATCGCGTTGGTGCAAAATTGATGCACTCGATCGGCGGACTCTATAGCGGATCCGTCTCACTACCCAGACCCATTCAAAAAGATAGAGCGAGGTCCTAATGGAGTTGCTTGAACATTTGCGCAAACGTGAGGCGGCGGAGAACCCCATTCGCGTGGGGCTGGTCGGTTGTGGCCAGGAAGGCTCGGGCATGGTGCACATCACGCGGCGCATGGCTGGGATGGAAACGAGCGCAATCGCCGACATTGACGTCGCGCGGCCCCTCAAGACGCTGCGGGCGCTGGGCATCTCCGAATCAGCCATCTGCGTCACGAACGAGGCCAACGCGGCAGAGGATGCGCTGCGCAGCGGGCACTTTGTCGTCACCGAGGATGCAATGCTGCTGACGCGGCTCGAAGGTCTGGACGCGCTTGTCGAAGCAACCGGCGTTGCCGAGGTTGGGGCGCAAGTGGCGTGGCAGGGCATCCTGCACAAGAAGCACGTCGTCATGCTCAATGTGGAAACCGATGTGACGGTGGGTCTGGTTCTCAGCAACATGGCGCAACGCATGGGCTGCGTCTACACAGCCTCCACCGGCGATGAACCCGGCGTTTGCAAGCAGCTCTACGACTTTGCGGCCGGCCTCGGCTTTGAGGTTGTTTGCCTGGGCAAGGGCAAGAACAACGCCATCGACTACTACGCCACCCCCGATTCATGCCGCGCCGAAGCTGAATCCAAGAACATGAACCCCAAAATGCTCGCCGCATTCAAGGACGGCACAAAGACCATGGTGGAACTCGCCGCCATGTCCAACGCAACCGGGCTTGTGCCCGATGTGCCCGGCGCGCATGGCGCCGACGTGGACCTGGAAGCGCTGAACAAGGTCTTTGTCCCGGTGGAGGATGGGGGCATTCTGAGCCGTCGCGGCTGTGTGGACTACTCAATCGGCAAGGTGGCGCCGGGCGTTTTTGCCATTGTGACTTCCGACGACCCCCACATCCGTGCCGATCTCAAGTTTTACTCCATGGGCGACGGCCCCTATTACCGGCTCTACCGCCCCTTCCACCTCTGCAGCATTGAGACGCCACAGGCCGTGGCCGAAGCCGTCATCTACGGCGAATCGGTGCTCAAGCCCATGGCCATGGTTTCCGAAGTGATCTCGGTAGCCAAGCGCGACCTCAAGGCCGGCGAGCGTCTGGGTGGCATTGGCAGCGCCGACTTCTTCAGCCGCATCTACACTTGTGAAGATGCCGCATCTCTGCATGCAATACCCATGGGCCTCACGGCCGGCGGTTGCGTCACGCGGGACATTGCACGCGGTGCGCTGCTGACGACCGAGAACTTCTCGCCCGACACAAGCACGCTCGTCTACAAATTGCGCCAACTGCAGGCAACGCTGCCGGCCTAGCGCCACTGTAAAGGCTCTGCCGGCCCTGTTTCGCTTCCCGAATTCCGCTTCCCGCCTTTAACCATTGGACGGTGCTCCTATGCAAGCAGTTGTTGTACGCGCGCCAATGCAGTTTGCCGTTGAAGAAGTGCCTTCACCTGAAACACCGCCGGGCGGGTTGCTGCTGGATGTCAAAGCGTGTGGACTGTGCGGCTCCGATCTGCGCACGCTCCGCTCGGGCCACCGCAAAGTCACCTTTCCCTGGATCATCGGCCACGAGATCTGCGGCGAGATTGTCGATACCGGGAAGGGGTACCAGGGCCCGTGGAAGAAGGGCGAACTCCTGAGCGTTGGCCCGCTGGCCTACTGTGGCGTCTGCGACTTCTGTCGTGAAGGGCGCTACGAGTTGTGCGAGGGGTACCGCGAGATGGGCCAGGCATGGCCCGGCGGCCTTGCCGATCAGATCGCCATTCCGGCGGAGGCCGTGGCCCTTGGCACAATGGAGCGCGTGCCCGAGGGTGTGGACCCGGCCCGCGCGGCCATTGCCGAGCCCATCTCCTCCTGCATCAATGCGCAGGAACGGGGCCATGTTGCCATGGGTGACACAGTTGTGATCATTGGCGCCGGCCCGATTGGGGCGATTCACATTGCACTGGCCCGCCTGCGCGGCGCTGATCGCGTCTTTGTCGCTGACATCAACAGCGAACGGCTGGAGATGGTTGCCCCCTTTGGCCCGGACGCGCTGATTAATGCGGCAGAGACCGACCTGGTTGCCGAGGTGCGCCGCCTGACAAATGGCAAGGGCGCTGATGTAATCGTCACCGCCACACCAGCGCCGTCGGCCGTCGTTCAGGCTGTGGAAATGGCACGCAAGGGTGGTCGCATTCTGCTCTTTGGCGGGCTGCCCAAGGACGATTGCAAGCCACCCGTGGACATGAACCTGGTTCACTACAACGCACTCTTCCTGATTGGCACAACCACCTTTGCCCCGCGCCACTACCGCACTGCTGTTAGCCTTGTCGCCTCCAACCGGATTCCCGTGGACACGCTCATCACCCATCGCTTTCCGCTGGCCGATTTCACCACGGGCGCGCACATGGCGCTCGAGGGCAAAGTTCTCAAAGCCGTATTTATCCCGCAGCCATAAGCTGCACGCTACCAAGCGACAGTCCTGCTTTCTGCGCATTGGCGCAGAAGCCCCGCAGCTTGATGGACGATTCCAAAGCCAGGTCAGAAGGAGCATACGAACGTGAAACGTGGACGAACAACCCTTGCAGTGATTATCGGCAACCGCAATTTCTTCTCCGACGCCCTGGTGGTGAATGGGCGACGCAAGATTCTGGAAAAGCTGAGCCAGTTTGGTATTGACACAGTGATTGTTGACGAGCAGACAACGGCGCTCGGCGCAGTCGAAACGTGGTCCGATTCACAGAAGTGCGCCGAGCTCTTCAAGCGCCATCGCGATGAGATCGACGGCATCCTCGTCTCCCTGCCGAACTTCGGTGATGAGAAGGGGATCTCCGATGCCATCCGCCTCTCGGGTTTGAATGTGCCCGTTCTGGTGCACGCCTTCCCCGACACCACAAAAGAGCTCACAGTTGCAGGCCGTCGCGATGCCTTCTGCGGCAAGTTGTCGGTGACGAATAACCTCTACCAGTACGGTATCAACTTCAGCCTTACCAGGAAGCACACGCTGGACCCTGACAGCGACGAGTTCCGCGCAGAGATCGAGCGCTTTGTCGCCGTCTGCCGTGTGACGGTCGGCATGCGCTCTGCGCGCCTGGGCGCAGTGGGCGCCCGCCCCAACGCCTTCCAGACTGTGCGCTACAGCGAGAAGCTGCTTGAAGCGTCCGGCATTAACGTCTCGACAATTGATCTCTCCGAGGTCTTTGGCAAGGCCGAGCAGATTACTGACGAAGACGGGCGCGTACGTGAGCGGCTGGAAGAAATTCACGCCTATGCGCCGACGCGTGCCCCTGATCGCTCGCTGGTGCTCATGGCCAAGCTGGCGGTCGTGCTGACTGACTGGATGGATGCGAATTCGATCGACGCCACCGCCATCCAGTGCTGGGACTCGCTCCAGAAGAACTATGGCATCAACTCCTGCACCGTCATGAGCATGATGAGTGAGAAGCTCATGCCCAGCGCGTGCGAAGTCGACATTGCAGGCACGGCTGCCATGTATGCGCTTACCCTGGCATCGGGCCAGCCCAGCGCGCTTGTGGACTGGAACAACAACTACGACGATGAGCCCAACAAGTGCCTCTTCTTCCACTGTGGCAACTGGGCCAAGAGCCTGGTTGGGGGCAACATTGAATTGATCTCCGCCGAAGTGCTGGGGGCTACGTTGGGCGCTGAGAACACCTGGGGCGCGATTCAGGGACGCACCCCCGCAGGCCCGCTCACCTATGCGCGCATTGACACCGACGACCGGCGCGGCCTGATCCACGCCTACGTTGGCGAGGGCGCCTTCACAGACGATCCCCTCTCGACTGTCTCCGGTTCCCATGCAGTGGTCGAAGTGCCCGAATTGCAAAACCTGCTTCAGTACATTTGCCGCAATGGCTTTGCGCACCACGCCGCCATGACACGTGTCTTTGTGGGCGACGTACTTGCCGAAGCTTTCGGAACATACCTGGGATGGGAAACCTACCATCACAAGTAGCGGATCCACTGTGCGTGCGGCCTGGGCGCGAGCCATCAGCCGGCCCGGGCCGCACGTGGAAGAAGAGAGGAGAGCCAGAAAAATCGATCAGAGCGAAGTGCACGTTGCGGCTCCCCAAGCCAAGGTGTTCCCGGCTGCGTCGGCACGACCCTGTGCAGGCCATCCGTTCAACCACTTTGCAGTTCCACCATTCTTCATTTCTTCACTGAGGAGGAAAAGTACACCATGAAGCAACTGTCCAGGTTTGCCGTATTTGCCCTCGTACTCGGCCTGCTACTCTCTGGTTGTGTTGCACCGGCAGCAGCGCCCGCACCGGCCGCCGTCGACGCAGCTGCACCTGCTGGTGAAGTGGTTGTTGCAGGCGAAGGCGCAGCAGGAAAGACCATCTGCTTTGCCTATCAGGACCTCGAGACCGAGTTCTGGGTAGCCGGCCACAAGGCCATTGTCGAGACCCTCTCCGAGTCTGGGCGTTACGGTCATCGAGCGCAACGCCAACGAAGATGCCAACAAGCAGCTTGAGCAGGTCAAGGACTGTATTGCTCAGGGCGTTGACGGCATCATCATCATCCCGCAGGATGGCGAAAGCGCGCTTACAATCGTCGCCGAAGCCAACAAGGCCGGTATTCCGATTGGCGTCTTCAACCGCCCGCCGGCAAATGACAGCAATGCCACGCTGGTGATTGTTGCCAACAACGAAGTGATCGCCGAAGCCGCCGTTCAGTTCATGGCCGAAGAAGCCATGAAGCTCGGCCGCAAGGTCACACCGCTGATCATGGTTGGCGACCTGGGTGACCCCAATGCCGTTGGCCGCCGCCAGGGCTTCTACAACGTGATTGACGCCAACCCCGACCTCTTCAACGAAGTCGTCGAAGTCCCCACCAAGTGGGACGGCGCCTTGGCCCTTGCCAACCTTGAAGCCGCCATGCAGGCCAATCCTGATGTCGACTTCATCTTCACCTCCTCTGACTTTATGTACCCGATGATTCAGTCCGTGCTGGAGCCCCTGGGCAAGTGGACGGTCGTTGGTGACGAGAATCATGTCATCATGGGCGGTCTTGACGGCGACACACGCGCCTGCCAACTCATGCGCGACGGCTTCGTCGACGCAACCGGTGTGCAGGACCTCTTCTTCGAGGCCGAGACGATCATGAATGTCATGCTCGAGTCGATCGCCGCCGGCGAAACGACCCCCGACCAGTGGCTGGATGACCCAGGCTTTGCACTGACCCAGGGCAACTGGGAAGAGCGCGCCATGGACATGTGGGGCTGCAAGCTCTTCGCCGAAACAGGCGAGAGCCTCGATCGCACCTTCATGCAGTAGTCATTACGCAGAGCAATACACCATCGCTTCTGCGCTGTAGCTGAAGCGGGCGTCCCATGCGTGTCACCTTGCAGGTGCGCGCATGGGGCGCCCGCAGCGCAGGGACGCCGGCGCTCCGTTTGCATTGAGAGGATTCGCGTCAATGGCCGTTGAATTGGATTCCCCTGGCACCAAGGTGCAGTTGAAGAGCAAGCCTCGCAGTGAGGCGTGGCCCATTCGGTTCCTGCGAAAGCTTCTGCTCTCGGAGTATTTCGTACTCGTTCTGAGCGTGGTCTACTTCCTGGTCTTGCTGCCCTTTATTCCGCGCCTGGCCAACCCGCAGAACCTGGCCAACATCTTTTCCAACATGTGGCCGCTGCTGGCCGTGGCCATTGGCCAGACCTTTGTCCTGATTGTTGGCGGCATCGATCTCTCGCAGACCTCCATCATGGCGATGGTGAGCGTGATTGGCGCCGTCATCATGACGAATCTGGTCGATCCGGTGCTCTTCACCAAGAGCCCGCTGTGGGGTATTGCCCTGAGCGAAAACGGCGGATTGCTGGCCGGCAACCCATTTGCTGTTCCGGTTGCCATCCTCGTCATGCTTCTCGTCGGCGGGCTGATTGGCTGGCTCAATGGGACAGCCGTTTCGCGCCTTAGAATGCCACCCTTCATGGTCACCCTTGTCGGATTGACCTTTTTCAGCGCGCTGGCGGTCTATCTCGTTAAATCTGAAAACATCATTCATTTGCCCGATTCCTACCTGGCGATTGGCCAGGGACAAGTATCCATTTTCCCCTATTCATTCTTTATTGTGGGGGCGCTTGCGATCCTGGCGCAGTTGCTGCTGAGTCGCACCGTGCTGGGGCGCTGGCTCTATGCCACGGGGGCCAACTCGCGCGCTGCGACGGTCTCTGGCGTGCCCGTGGCTCGGGTCATCATCATGGCCTACATCCTCAGCGGCGTCTTCGCCAGCATTGGTTCTGTCTTCTACTCTGCACGGTTGGCAGCAGGCCGCCCGACACTGGGCGCGACGCTCCTGCTTGACGTGGTGGGCGCCACCGTCATCGGCGGCACCAGCCTCTTCGGCGGCAAGGGCAAGATCATGTGGACAGTCTTTGGCGTCCTCTTCTTCGTCCTGCTCGATAACAGCCTCAACCTGCTCAATCTCTCTTTCTACTGGGTGCAAATTGTCAAGGGGTCGGTCATCCTGCTGGCGGCCACTCTGGATGTAATGCGCACCCGCCTGACGGCACGCAAGTAATGGGGACCTCTGCGATGAGCGACACAATCCTCAAGTTCGTTGATGTCAGCAAGAGCTTCTTCGGCGTGCCTGTACTCAAAGCCATCAACCTGAGTCTGCCGCGCGGCAAGGTTTTGGGGCTGATCGGCGAAAACGGCGCGGGCAAGAGCACGCTGATGAATCTCCTCGGCGGCGTGCATCCGCTTGATGAGGGCAGCCTCGAGCTGGACGGCAAAGCCTATGCGCCGCGCACGGCGCGCGACGCAAACAGCGCCGGCATTGCCTTCATCCACCAGGAGCTCAATCTCTTCACAAATCTCAGCATTGCCGAGAATCTCTGGATTGACGGTTTCCCCATGCTGGGCAGGCTGCCCATCCTCAACCGGCGCGCCATGCTGGCGCAGACGCGCCGCTTTCTCGAAGCCGTCGATCTGGATATTTCACCGGATACGCTCGTCGAGAAGCTCTCACCGGGTGAGCGGCAGCTTGTGGAAATTGCCAAGGCGCTGAGCATCGACGCACGCATCATCATCTTTGATGAGCCGACAACCTCCCTGACGGCACGCGAAACGGAGCGCCTCTTCAAGCTCATCGATCGCCTGCGCAGCGAGGGAGCCTCCATGATCTACATCTCCCACATTCTGGGCGATGTCATGCGTATTGCTGACGAAGTGGCCGTCCTGCGCGACGGTGAACTTGTGGGCCATGGCCCCGCAAGCGAGTTTTATGTCGGCAAGATGATTTCGCTCATGGTGGGGCGGAGCCTCGAGCTACTCTACCCCGAGCGCATCTCGACGCCACAACCCGAAGCGATCCTCGAAGTGGCGCACGTGTCCCAGGCGGGGATTGTCGAAGACATCTCCTTCAAGCTGCACCGTGGCGAAATTCTGGGCGTCTTCGGCCTCATGGGTTCGGGGCGCACGGAAATGGCACGCATCCTCTTCGGTCTCGACAAAGCCGAGAAGGGTGAAGTGCGCATCGGTGACCGCGTGCGCAATGATGTATCAGCGCGCACGAGCATTGACGAAGGCATGGCCTTTGTGACGGAGAACCGGCGCGAAGAGGGATTGCTAATGGACATCTCGATTGCCGAAAATCTGGGGCTTGTGGCTCTGCCCCGCTTTGCCGGCTCGAGCTTTGCAGCGGTGCGCACCAACATGTACCACAAGCGTATTCAGGAGACTTCGGAGAGCCTGCAGATTCGCGCCGCTGATGTGCGCCAACAGGCTGTCAAGACGCTCAGCGGCGGCAACCAGCAGAAAACCGTCATCGGCAAGTGGCTCATGTCGGAACCGCAGGTGCTCATCATTGACGAACCGACGCGCGGCGTGGACGTGGGTGCGAAGTTCGAGATCTACTCGATCATCGGTGAGCTCGCGTCAAAGGGGACAGCCGTCCTCTTCATATCGTCCGAGCTTGAGGAATTAATGGGGGTTTGTGACCGCATGCTCGTCATGGGGAATGGCGAGATTCAGGCCGAGTTCCCACGTGATGCCTTTGACAAGGAACGGATCCTGCGGGCCGCATTCAGGGAGAACCAATCATGACAGACAACAGGAATCGGTGGGCGCAGGTAGCCCTTCAGAATACACCGATCATTCTCTTCGTGGTTGTCTTCGTGGTCTTTGGCCTCCTCTCGCCACGCTTCTTTGCCTGGCAGACCTTCGAGAACATCTTCAAACAGGCCTCCTACATTGGCATTGTGGCCGTCGGTATGACCTTTGTTCTGCTCACGGCCGGCATTGACCTCTCCGTTGGGTCAAACATGTACCTGTCGGCAGCCGTGGCCGCATTGCTCATGCAGACGTACCACTATCCGATTTGGCTGGCCATCCTTGTCTCGATGGCTGTTGGTCTCCTCTTCGGCGCTGTCAACGCGCTCCTGATCACACGGTTGCACCTGATCCCGTTCATGGCAACATTGGGCACAATGGTGGCGGGCAAGGGTCTTGCGCTGCTCATCACCAAATCGGTCACACTCACAATTCCCAATGGACTGCGGCAGCTTGCCTACGCACGTGCCTTTGGCCTTGTTCCTGTGCCGATTGTCATCTTTGCGATTGTGGTTGCAATTGCCTGGTTCACGCTGACCTTGACGCCGCTGGGGCGCCGCGTTTATGCCGTGGGCAATGACTCCGAATCGGCCAAGAAGGCGGGTATTGGTGTAGCCGGCATTATCGGCACCGTCTATATCATTAGTGGGTTGACTGCGGCGTTGGGCGGCATTGTCGCAGCGGCGCAGCAGGGGGTTGTCATCCCCGGCCTGGGCGAAGGGTACGAGTTCAACGCAATCGCAGCCTCAGTGCTTGGCGGCACAAGCCTCTTTGGCGGCGTTGGGTCGGTCTTCCCCGGCACGGTAGTCGGCGCCGTCCTGATCCAGATGATTCAGAGCGGCCTCGTCTTCATGCAGGTTGACATCTACGTCCAGCCGCTGATCACGGCGGGTATCATCTTCTTTGCCGTGCTGCTGGATTCCTTCCGCAACACGCAGTTGCTGCGCATGCGCCGGCGCAACATTCGCGTCGAAAAAGGCACCCTCGACCTCGCGGCGGGCGACTGATCCACGCTGTGTCATTCAAAGGCGTCCGCAGAGAAAAGTGCAACGTCCGTACACAGACTTCACAGATTTTCCGGCTTGGCAATCCGCAGTTATCTGTTAAATCTCTGAAATCTGCGTACTGATGTTGCATTTCTTTCTGCGGACGCCCTCATAGATGAACGAAAAGGCAAAATAGCCATGAATGAACAAGAGATTCTTGCACTCGGCCGCGCCGTCATTCGTGCCGAAGGCGAAGTGATTGTGGAAGTCGCGGCGCAATTGGACGAATCCTTCGTGCGTGCCGTGCACATGGTCGCTGAATGCAGCGGCAAGATCATGATTACCGGCGCCGGCACCTCGGGAGCGACGGCGCGGCGCATGGCGCACCTCTTCGCCACCTGTGGCATGAGCGCGTTCTTTGTCCACTCGGCAGATGCGCTGCATGGCGCATCGGCAGCAGTCGGCTCAGGCGACCTGCTGATTGCGCTCTCCAAAGCGGGGCGCAGCGCCGAAATTAACGGTTTTGCGCAGGTCACGCGTGAGCGCGGTGGCAAGGTTATCTGCCTCACATGGGAGGCAGCTTCGCCACTTGGTCAGATGAGCGACGTTGTCCTGCTTGTGCGCCCCGACGTGCGCGGCGAGGGTGAGGGCGTGCTGCCCTTTGGCAGCACCCTGGCCAACGGCGCCGTGGGCGACGCCCTCTGCCTGGCAGCCAAGCAACTGCGCGGCTTTGACCTCGCCACGCTCGTGCAAACGCATCCTGCCGGTGCAACTTCCGAGCTCGTCAGGAAGTAGCGCGCAATTCACGTCAAACCGGCGCGCGTTGCGGCCGCACCAGCAGCAAGAAGGCAGAGAGGAGAGCCACCATGGGCGCGTATGCGCTTGGGATTGACTTTGGAACAGGCGGGGCCAAGGCGTGCATCGTTGACGAGAAAGGCGATGTGCTCGGCTATGCCTTTGAAGAGTTCCCGCTGATTCACGAGCATCCAGGCTGGTCGGAGCACGATGCGCATAGATACTGGCAGGCCACCTGCCGTCTCATCCGCTCGGTGATCGCGCAGTCGGCCATTCGGCCCGATGCAATCAGCGGCGTTGCCGTCTCTTCGGCGCTGCCTTCACTCGTCATGGTGGACCAGGCACACGAGCCACTGCAACGTGCCTACAACCTCATGGACAGGCGCGCAACGCACGAGGTGCGCTGGCTGCAGGAGTCGATCGGCGACGACCGCATCTTTGCACTCACGGGCAATCGGCTGGAAGATCATCCCACGCTTGTCAATCTGCTGTGGGAGCAGCGCAACCGTCCCGCTTCCTACCAGCGCATCCACAAGGCGCTGAGCATTGACGGCTTCATCACGCTCAAATTGACGGGTAATGCGACGCTGCATCATTCGGGCGCTGCATTCTATGGCGTTGCGTATGACCTGCGCCGGCGCTGTTTTGACGAGGAGATGCTTGCGGAAATCGGCATTGACCCCTCGATTCTGCCGGATCTCTACGATTGCACCGATATTGTGGGCGAAGTGACCGCGGCCGCAGCGGAGGAGACCGGCCTTGCCGCCGGCACGCCCGTGGCAGCGGGCCAGGTTGACTGCAATGCTGGCTGGGTGGGCGGCGGCGCTGTCCATCCCGGAGCGCTTCAATGTAATTTGGGCACAGCCGGCAACTTCGGCGTCGTCCATACCGATCCCGACTTCGCCTTCACCGAGGTTGGCCGGTCGATGATCAACTTCGCATATACTGTAGGCTCGACGGAGACAACGCGCACCTGGATCACCGTACCAACCACCACCACGGGCGGGCAATCGATTCGCTATCTGCGCGACACCTTCTCGCAGTGGGAGCTTGAAACCGAACGCGTGCTGGGCGTCTCCTCCTACGATTTGCTCAATATGCAGGCCGAGAAGACGCCCCCCGGCGCCGAAGGGCTGATCATTCTGCCCTTTCTCATGGGTGAACGTGCGCCCATTTGGGATGTCAATGCACGCGGCGTCCTCTTTGGCCTTTCGCTCAACCACACCAAGGGGCATATCGTACGTGCTATGATGGAGGCCGTGGCCTATGCCATGTACGATTCATACCGGCTGCTCAGCGCGGCAGGGCTGCCTTTTGAACTGCCCATGGTGCTGAACGAAGGCGGCGCCGTCAGCAAGCTCTGGCGCCGCATTATTGCCGACGTCTTCAATGTGCCGCTGGTGCTTGTCAAACGACGCACGGGCGCGCCTTACGGCGATGCACTGCTGGCAGGGGTTGCAACGGGGCTCTATCCAGGCTTTGAGGTTGCCAGCGCGTGGACAGAGTACATTGAGCCCATTGAGCCCGATGCAAAGACGCACGCATTGTATATGGAGTACTTTGCGCTCTACAAGCAGATTTATACCCACGTAAAGGGTGACTTCGAGTCACTTGCGCGCTTGCGCGGGTCTTTCTAGACTGTCTTCAATCGACCGGATGCCGACTGTCCGCATCTCGGTCTGCGACAGACTCAGCCGCTCGCTTCGGATTCGCGTCCGCAGCGAGCTTGGGCGCGCCTCTTCCAGGAGTTGATTCTGATGAAAGTTGCTGTTCAGACGGGTGTTCGCACATTCGAATTGCAGGAGCGTCCCGACCCAGTGGCGCCGCCGGGCGGCATTGTCTTGCGCGTTGATGCGTGCGGCGTCTGCGGTTCGGACCTGCGCCGCTGGCGCGAGGGGCTGCCGGCGGGTATTGCCGGCATTGTGCCCGGCCATGAGGTGGCGGGTACGATTCTCTCCGTTGGAGCAGACGTTGAAGCATGCGCTCCGGGTGATCGCCTGGCGCTCGCACCAGACATTCATTGCGGCCACTGCTGGTTCTGCCGTCGTGAACTCTTTAACTTGTGCGATTATCCCCGCTATCTGGGCATTACGCCCGGCTATGACGGGGGCTTTGCCGAGCAGATGGTGTTGACGCACGAGGTGTTGGAACGGGGCATTGTGCACCCGATTGCGCCCTCTCTCTCCAACGAAATTGCGGCCATGGCCGAACCCTGCGCCTCAGTCCTGGCTGCGCATGAAAAGGCCGGCACCTCGCTCAATGATACGGTGGTCGTGATTGGCGCAGGCCCGATCGGCTCCCTGCTCGTGGCCGTTGCGCACGCGCGGGGCGCGTTCAATCATCGTCGTGCGCAGCGAGACACGCCGCGAACTCGTTTCCCGTTTCTCGCCCGATGCAATCATCAACACGCAGGAAGAGGATATGGTGGAGGCGGTCTGCCGGCTGACCGATGGGGTGGGGGCCGACGTCGTCATGTGCGCCAATCCAGACGCATCGACCCAGGCGCAGGCGGTGCAGATGGTGCGCAAGGGGGGAAAGGTTGTTCTCTTTGGCGGCCTGCCCAAGGCAAGCCCCATGACGACCCTCAACGGCAATCTGATTCACTACGGCGAGATTGAGGTCATTGGCGCTTTCTCCTATCACCCCACGGCGCATGCGCTGGCGCTTGATCTCTATCGCCGCAATGTGCTGCCGATTGACAAGTTGATCACCCATCGCTTCCCGCTGGAGCGCATTAACGAAGCATTTGAAGCCGCGGCCAGTGGTGAGGGGCTCAAGGTTGTGGTCCTCCCCAACGCCACGCTCAAGTCATAATCAGCTGGCAGTTTCAGGACGATATCACTCCAGACCACGAAAGTGGGGAATGCGCATGTCTGTGATTGGCCTTGATATTGGCACGACCGGTTGCAAGACGATTGTTTTTTCGGCACAGGGGCGCATCCTCGCAGAGGCGCGGCGCGAGTACGGCATACAGTCCCCCCATCCTGGCTGGGCCGAACAGGACGCCGAAGAAATTTGGCGGCTTGTGCTTGAAACGCTGCGCGAGGCGCTCGCAGCGGCGCCCCAGGATCCGCCCTGCGCGCTGGCTATCTCCTGTCAGGGTGAGGCCGTAATCCCCGTCGATGCGCAGGGCCATGCGCTGCGCCCGGCAATCCTTGGCATGGACACGCGCCCGACAGCCGAGAATCGCTGGCTTGAAGAGACCATTGGAGGCAACGAACTCTTCCGCCGCACAGGGATGCCGGTTCACACGATCAACACCCTCCCCAAATTGCTCTGGCTGCAGCGCAACGAGCCTGCACTCTGGCAGCGCGCGCATCAATTCCTGCTCTACGAGGACTTCTTCCTGCGGCGCATGGGGGGCGAGGCGGTCATCAGCCATTGCCTCGCCTCGCGCACGCAAATGCTCAATTTGCAGTCGGGAGAGTGGGATGGCGACATCCTGCGCCGTTGCGCCATTGAGCCGGAGCGGCTGGCGCGCCTGGCGCCGTCCGCAGGGGGCGCAGTCGGCCTGCTGACGGCCGAGTGGATGCAGGAACTGGGGCTGACAGAGCCGGTTGTGCTGGCAAGTGGGGGCCATGATCAGGCGTGCGCAGCGCTGGGTTGCGGTGTGATTGCGCCTGGGCAGGCGATGGTTTCCACCGGCACCGCCGAGGTTGTGGAGGTTGCCATGGAGAGGGCAGCCGTGGTCGCGCCCCTCCAGCAGGCCGGCATCTCCGTCTACCGCCATGTCGTGCCTGGCCTCTTCCTTGCAATGACGCTCAACCACAGTGGCGGGCTGCTGCTGCGCTGGCTGCGCGACACGCTGGGCAAGTGGGAAGCCGAACAGGCGCGCGCCCACAATCGCGATGGCTACGACGTGTTGCTGGAGGACGCGCCGGCCGGCCCCAGCGGGCTGCTGCTGCTGCCACACTTCTCCGGCAGCGGTACGCCCACGCTCGATACGCAGTCACGCGGGGCGCTGCTCGGGCTCACCGTCAGCACAACCCTCGCCGACATTGCCAAAGCCACGCTCGAGGGGCTCACCTTTGAGCTGCGACAGAACCTTGATCTGCTGCGCAGCAACGGCATTCCGATTGATGAACTGCGCGCCGTGGGCGGTGGTGCGCGCAGCCAGCTCTGGCTCCAGCTCAAGGCCGACATCTGCGCTGTAACGCTGCAGACGCTGCAATCGAGCGAGGCGGCTTGTCTCGGTGCGGCCATCCTCGCCGCGCGTGCGGCGGGCATCTACGCCTCATTCGAGGAGGCCGTTGCGGCGACAATTGCAACGGAACAGATCATTCTCGCCGACAGCGAGAGCAGCGCAGCCTATGCGCACTGGTATGACCTCTACGCAACGCTCTACCCACTGCTGCGGGAAACGCTGCATGGCATTGCGACAGGGAGCCAGGCTGCGGCGCGCAGTTGAGCGCGAAGATGTGCACGCGCACAATAGGCACCCGGTCTACTCCCGCTCTGCGCTTGACGAACACGCTGGTCCGGATAGATGGGTGTCTTTGGAAATCACAACGCAGCAGCGCACGGAGTTGCTTTCGCTCATCGAGACTGTGATCGATGTGATCAGCTGGCATGGCGCATTACGTCGGAACTTGTGCAGGATTTGCGCTTCACGGCCACCCCTTGCCAGGAATGCCCAATAAAAAGAGACGCCTGGGAGAGAAGGAAGAATCCTCTCTGCCGGCGTCGCGCTGTGCACTCAATTATTGGGTTAGCACCGGTGACGAGACTCCCCCGAGTGACGCTACCGAAGCAGCGCACGACCCGTCACCGGATGCTGGGTGTAGTGTAATACGGTTGGCCGTCCACGTCAAGCGGCAATTTGCACAAAATGCAACAGCGCTCGCTCATCAATTAGCCGCTGGTGCAGAAACCAGACCAAATCCTCGCGTTCGTCGCAGATGTGCGTCCTGAATCGACAAGCCGCCTCGTATTCAATCCCCCGTGCCCCAAAGCAGGCACAACAATGGGCCGCGCTCACCATTGAGCGCGGCCCATTGTTGTGCCTGGAAGCCTTGCACTGCAGCGGCTACTTGCGCGGCAGAATCTCGCGCACAAGCGTGCGCACAGTCGTTTGCGCCCGCACCGCCTGCCCGGATGCCTTGGCGGCAGGTTGCACCACGTTGTCGCTCATGAAGGCCGTCGTCGCCTTGAGCGTGTTGATCGTCTCTTGCGCATCCAGCAGCACGGGCTTGACTTCGGTCTGGATCAGCTTCGTAAGACGCCAGATCTGCCAGACGAGCACGCCCAGCAACATGAAGACGAAAATGCTTTCGAGCGCGACGATGATGATGGCAATGTCGCGCACTGTTGCGCTTGCTGTCACGAAATCCTCCTCAAGTGCGTCGCCCTCTCAAGGGCGCATGACGAATCTGGCCCTCTCAAGGGCGCATAACGAATCTGGCCCTCTCAAGGGCGCATGACCAACCTGTGCTTACCAGGGGCGCGTGGCCGGCGTCGTAATCACGTGCGCCACCGCCAGGGCCACCCAGGCCCCTACGCTGGCTTCAAGCAGATGCACATCGCCCACCTGCAGCAGGGGGGTGCGGATAATTGTGCCCACCAGTTGTCCCACACCGAAGCCCACCATTGCCACCAGCAGGTAGAGCAGCAAATCGCGCACACTGCGCCCGCGCCAGAGGTGAAACATGGACGCTATGCCCACACTGAGGACCAGGCTGAGAACAAGGCTCGGTGAGAGGATCGATGTGCTCATGGTGCGTCCCTGTGCTCTGCGATGATACGGCGATACGGCATTGATGGCGGAGGGTTCGGCGCGGAAATGCAGAAATGCACCGTGTAGCGAGCGACGCTCAGCGGGCGATGATGCCGCCGCCGAGCACAATCTCGCCGCTGGGATCGTGAAAGACCGCGCTCTGGCCGGGCGAAATGGCGCGTGCCGGCGCATCGAGTTCCACTTCAAGCGACCCATCAGCGTGAGCAGCGCCCAGTGTGCAGAGCATGGCCTGTGCCTTGTAGCGCACCTTGACCAGCGCTCGGCGCTCGCTGGGCGGGCTATCGGCCGTCCACGTAACGCCTGTGCAACGGAAAAGCGTGCGCTCCAACTCATCGCCGCTGCCCACAATCAGGGCATTTTGCGACGGGTCCATATCCACGACAAAGAGGGGCTCGGAGCGGCCGCTGAGGCCCAGCCCCTTGCGCTGGCCAATTGTATAGCCGGGCAGCCCGGCGTGCTCGCCCCAGACGCGACCGCTGCGGTCGATAATCGGGCCCGGGCGCATGGCTTCGGCGGCCCAATCGCGCAGAAAGCGGCGGTGGTCATCGTCGAAAATGAAGCAGAGGTCCATGGAGTCGTGCTTGCTGGCCACAGGCAGACCGCGCGCCTGCGCCAACTCGCGCACCTCAGCCTTGATCAGTCCCGCCCAGCGGAAAGAGCACGTCATTGAGTTCGCCCTGCCCCATGACGCTGAGGACGTAGCTCTGATCCTTGTGCGTATCAATGGCCCGCAGCAACTGCACGGAACCTTCATCGGTGCGGCGCAGACGGGCATAGTGGCCCGTAGCCAGATAATCGGCCCCCAGCTTGCCGCGCATAGTTGAGCAGGTAATCAAAGCGGATGTGGCGGTTGCACTCCATGCACGGGTTGGGCGTCAGCCCCATGGCCGAGCGGCTGATGAAGTCATCCACCACGGCATGCTTGAAGGTCTCCTCAACATTGATGAGGTAGAAGGGCATGCCCAGCGCATCTGCCACGCTGCGGGCGTCGTTGACGCTCTCCAGGCTGCAGCACTTGTTGCTGGAGCCCTCGCCTGCACCCGTCTCGGCCCACAGGCGCATCATCACGCCAATGCAATTGTAGCCCATTTCAACAAGCAGCGCGGCCGCGACGGAACTGTCGACGCCGCCGCTCATCGCGACGACGACGGTGGTTTCCTCCGGCGTCTTGCCGCGCTTGCGGCCAATTCCTTCACCTAGCGTAACGGGTATCATCATTCCGACCCGATTGTACACGCAACCGGCGCGGTTTTCCAGTTGGCAACGCACTGCGCAAATTTCTGTCCGCAGAAACGGCGAAAAAGGCGGAAACAGCAAGAAGAGAGCCTCACGTTCTAGCGGCCCGCTCTCATTCTGCTGTTTCCGCCTTTTCCACGGACAGAAATTCGCCTAGTTCACCTGAATGTCCCAGCGATAGTTGACAACCCGCCCATCGCTGGCGAAGACGTCGGCGGTGAGGACAAGCGTGCCGACCTCGACCGGCGCGCCGGACTCCCACACGTACCCTGCGGCGGCGTAGTCGTAGATATTGCAGTCGGGTTCGCCGCCCGCAAAGGCACAGTAGGCAGGCACACGCTCGTCGCGCGCGTAGACAGTGCCGCTGCTGTCCGTCAGGGCCAGGCGAATGTAGTCAATGCCGTCGCCGTTATACGTGCCCACTGCGGGGTCCCATGCAGCCACCTGGAAGACGATCGTACCGTTCACCTCCAGCGCCGTGGAGCCGGGCCCAACTTCGCGCAGTTCCACCTGAATCTCGGGCGGCTCGGTCACGTATTCTTCCGTGGGCGTCGGCGTGGGCGTTGGGATATCCTCCCCACGTGGCGCGAGTGTGGTTGGCTCCACAGGCAGCGTAGTAATGGGCGGCGTGAGGTTGGGCGAGTCAATTTCCATGGTCGCAAACCACTGCGCGTCGGGCGTCTGTGGGTCACCACCATTGAGAAAGAAGCTGGTTGTGACCTGGTATAGCTGGTTGAAGATTGGAATGCTGCCGGCAGGCCAATACGTGCCCACGCTCAGCCGGAGCACGGCGCAGTCGGGCGTGCCGCCGCCGAAGAGGCAGTATGCGGGCGTCGTCTCTGCATTGGAAAAGACGAGCGTGTTGGCTTCGTCCAGCGCCCTGATGTCGAACTCCACGCGCTGAATGGTGCGGCCGTCGGGCGGCGTCGCATCGGCGAAGAACCAGAGCGCATTCGTGAAGACCATGCGCCCGTCTGTCGCGAAGCCCACGTCTGCGCCGGTGCGCAGGCTGCCCGTGACGTCGCCGTCCGAGCCTGTGCCCGGAACGATGACAAATGCTTGCGGCGTGGGCAACGGAATGGGCGTGTTCGTGGCTGTTGCGGTGGCAGTGGGCCGGGCCGTGGGCCGGGCAGTGGGCTGGGCAGTGGGCGTGGGGGGCGATGCCAACACGGGCAGCCCGCCAATCGGCACATTGCACTGCACAAATTCCGCGCCGGCGCTCACCCAGCCGACGAGTGCGCTGCCCTGGACGCGCACGTTGAGCCAGTCGCCATCGGCGTTGCGCCCAAAAAGCTCCAGCGTCGTGCCGGATGGAAGCCCGCCAAGGGGCGGCTCAAACTCTGTTCCCGGGCCGCTGCGCAGCCGCAGCGTCTGTACAAGCACATTGCACGAGGGGATGACAATCGGCGACGGCGTGGCCGTTGGCTGGCGTGCAGGTGTGGCTGTGTTGCGCTGCGTTGCTGTCGGCGCCGGCGGCTCCTGCGTGCCCTCGGCAGGCGTGGTGGTTGCCGTGGCTGTCAGCGGGGCAGCTTCGGCGATGAGTGTGTAGGGCCCGCGGTCGCTGCGTCTTTCGCCGCCCACAGTCACCTGCAGGTCCATGGTAAGGGATGGCGTGAAGACGGCGGCGGCCGACAGCTCGGGATTCTGCCGCGTTGCCTCGTCCGTGCTTGGCAGCAGGCTGCTTGTTGCCGGCTGATCGGTGCTCTCCAAGGCGGTGGGCGTGAGCGCAAGCGTGCCGCTCAGTTCTTCGGCGAAGATGAGCACCGGCACGAACGCGCTGGTGCTCACAGTGAGGGTGACGGGCGCACCGCCGCAGATGTGCATCTGCCAGAGATCGCCAAAGCGGCTGGCGATTGTACCCGTGAGGCTTTGACCTGCTGCAATGTAGAAGTCAGCGACCTCAAGCGCGACTGTATCGGTGAGTGCGTCTGTGTGCGTGGCAACGAGAGTGGCCGAAAGCGTGTAGGGCCCGCGCGCGCTCAAGCGTTCGCCCAGGACAGCGATGGTATAGATGCCGGTCTCTGTCAGCGGCGCGCTGGCAAGCACCGTTATGCTCAGGTCGCCGCCTGCATCGATCATGGGCGCTTCCTGCCCTGCGCCATAGAGCTCGATGAAGGGAGAAAACGCATCGGATGCGGCGGTAACGGTCAGGATATCGCCCGCGCATGCGTAGATTTGCCATGCGTCGCCAAAGCGCGAAGTGAGCGTACCCGTGGCCGGCGCACCGGGCACGAGGGGCTGATCAGCCTGTGCGCTTGCGCCGCGCACAAGCAGCATGAGCAGGGTCAGCGCCACTCCTGCCGCCGCAACAGCCAGCCCTGCGGATGTGAGCGCCCGCCGCCCGCCGTGCCCGCTGTGGGTATGCGCCTCTTGCTGGGTTTGCGTGATCATGGTCCCTCCTTAAGGTCGCCAAGTGTTATACGCGCCTGCTGCAGGTAGGGACGACAGGCGCAGTTGAGTACCTGCTGCTGAAACGTGGGCAAGCCGAGTGTCTCCGGCTCCAGTGCAATGCATGCTTCAAGCGCGCCGATCGATTCCTCCACCAGCGCTACGGCAGCATCGCGTTCACGCGCGGCGGCCGCGCCATCCTGTGCGTTGAGCGCATTGACGCGCGCGACATTGCGGATGTGCGCCTGGAGCAGGTGAGTGACGCCCAGCCCCGCCTGTGACCAGCCGACGAACTGAGGTTGCGTGGCCGGGTCGAACGCCTGCAGCGTCTGGCTGAAGGCAGCCGCCGCCTGCAGCAGAGTGGATTCGGCGGCGGGCAGGTCGCCTGCAAAGATCTCCACCTGACCCAGCAGGCGGTAGGCAAGCGCCAGGTTCATGCGCGCGAACTCTTCCACGGGGGGCCAGGCAGAGGTGGGCGCACGTGCGGTCGCTTCTTCAAGCAGTGCGACCGCACGGCGCGCGTCGGCGGCTGCCTCCTCGGGCGTCGGTGAAGCTGCGGCGAGATTGGCTGCATCGACGCAGAGGTCCGCCGGGTCGACATCCACGTAGCGCAGGTAGTGAAGCTGGGCGCGGTCCATGTAGATGTTGCCGGCGAGCATGAGTGCATTGACGTCGGGTGGCTCGGTGTCATTGGCGGCGCCTTGCGGGTCGCCTGCGGATTGGCCCCTTGCCAGTTGCGCGCCGGCCAGGTCGGCCTCTGCCAGCGCGCTGTCGAAGTCGCGAGCGTAGAGCGCTGCCTGCCCCACAACCAGGTGCCAGAGGCGGCGCCCCTCGTCATTGCGCCACTCGCTCAGGCTGCGCGTCGCCGCTTCACTCCGCGCCACCGCCAGCGCCTTGCCAGGCTGGTCGGCAAGGAGATAGCTGAGCACCTGTGTCATCCAAAAGAGGCCGGTCGCGCGCAGTTGCACGGGGCCGTCCATCTGTCTGTGTGCGGCTTCGGCGTTGACACGCCATGGGGTCGTCCCCACAATCGGAGCGCCAATGCGCTGGCTGCCCGCCGTGGGCAGCGGTTCGCCCAGCTCAACTGGCGTGGCGTAGTAGAACTCGAGCTGTAAGTCCTGTCCGGCGGCGCGTGGGGTAATGAAGCCGTAGACAACCATTTCGGCGCCAATGCGGCGTGCAAGTGCAGCGGCGGCCGTGGCGCGCTCTGCCGCCGTTGCGCCCGGCATCACGCCAAAGCGCACGTTCTTCTGAGCGCGGCCGGCGCTGTCGTTCCAGACGACCACCGCGCTCTCCAGCGCGCCCCCTGCGCTTGCGCGTGCGCTGTTGTATTCGTCCAGTAGGCACGCATAGATCTCCGTGCTCAGCGCCGTGCCAAAGGGTGAGGCGCGCATCTCGCCGTTCTCGCTCAGCTCGCCGATGTCGGCAACCGCAATGCCGAAGGGCGCGTCCATTTGTGTGGGGAAGACGCGCGGCATGATGACCCGATCGGCAAGCGCCCAGATGGCGAGCGCCAGCGCCCCTGCCGCCGCAACGCCGGCGAGCGCGCGCCGCAGCGTGAGCGCGCTCGGCTGCGCCGTGTGCCAGAGCGCGCCGTCGGGCGCGCGCAACAGCAGCACGGGTGTGGCCCACTCGACGCCGGTTGGCGCGGCCTGACGCATCGCCTTGCGCGCCTCGGACATGGCCGCGTCCACGGGCAGATCATGGGCAATTGCACCGTAGAAGGCGCGCGTAAAGTTCGCCGCGGCGACCACGCTGATTTCGTACTGCATGGCGACAACAGCAGGCAGGCCACTTTGCACAAGCGCTGTGCCGACACCGGCGAAAAGGCTTGTCTCGCCGCTGCGCGCGCCTTCGCAGGCGTTGAGCACCGCCAGCCGCAACGTCGTGTGATCCCTGAGCAGTGCGCCCAGTTCCGCAGCGGAGACCGGCGCGGAGTGGCCGGCCTCATCTGCAAGCACCAGCGCACCGCTCCCTTCGGCCTCATCAAAGAACGCGTGGCCCACAAAGTGGAGAATGTGCCAGGGGCCCTCCTGCAGCGCCGCCTGGAGCGCCGGCCACGTCTCGCCCTCCAGCCAGACAAGCTCCACGTGGCGGCGCTTCTGCAGGCTTGCCACGGCTGCCTGCATCCGTGCGCGCTCGCCCTCCACATCAACGGGCGGCAGGTCGGTCGGGGCGGCAACGACAGCGAGGATGCGCAACGGTGGCTCGACCGTGAGCGGCTCGGTGGGCGCGCCAAGGGGCAGGTAGCGCACCAGTGGCGTCGCACGCGAAAGTGCCACAA
The DNA here is from genome assembly GCA_963773745.1 of uncultured Chloroflexia bacterium. Classification (GTDB taxonomy): domain Bacteria; phylum Chloroflexota; class Anaerolineae; order Caldilineales; family Caldilineaceae; genus UBA5069. Next base: position 36,713 of record CAVZCL010000008.1, on the reverse strand, counting down.
AGTCATCGCTGCGGCGCGTCGAAGAGCAGTTCCCAAGGCAAAGCGGCGAGCGTGGGGTCTTCAATGCGCAGGCGCACGCGCAGGCCGGCCTGCTGGGCGGCGGCAAGCTGCCTGCTCACGTCGAAGCGGTTGCGCACCTCGCCCGCGCAAAGCGCCTCAAAGAGCGCGCCGCCCAGAACGCGCGCCTCCTGGAGCGTGGCGGGCGCAGCGGCAGGCAGCTCGGCAAGTGCGTGCGCGTCGAGCGTGCCGTTGGCCTCGCCGGCGGGGGCGCGCAGCACCTGCACAGGGCTCAGGCCGTCGTCACGCGCAGGCTTAATCTGAACCTCAAAATCGAGGTAGGGTGAAGATGGGGCGGGCTGCTGTTCCATGCCGTCTCCACAAGGCAAGCAGGATACAAGGCAAGCAGGATCAGACGCAGGGTCGCGCGGGAGGAGCGTCGGTGGGGGGAACGGCGTGTGGGGTGGGGCGATTGTGCCAGAGCAGGGCGCGTGTGTCAAGCAGGCAACACGCATGCAGGGGGAGGGAGCAGGGAATCGGGAGTCAAACGACCGCTTCGTTACTCTCTCTCTGCGCGCATGATGGCAAGGACCTGCTCGCCCAGCAGGCGCAGGCCGCCGTCCGGCGTGAGGCCGTGGGGTGTGCCGAACTCAACACGCTGCGCGCCCGCCGCGAGCAGTGCGAGCGTGTGCTCCGCCACCTCGGCAGGCGTACCGGCAAAGGCAAAGCGCGCGAGCAGGTCGTCGCTGATGGCGGCCGCCGCGCCGGCGTAATCAAAGCGCGCGGCCGCTTCGCGTATGCGCGCCAGCCGGTCGGGCTCAACGGTCAGCGTGGGGTCCAGCGCGGCCACAATGGGGAGGTAGAGCGCCACCTCGCGGCGGGCGCGTGCACGCGCGGCGTCGCCATCTTCATCCACCACGCAGACGGCGCCGATGCAGATATCGACATCGCCATTCACGTCGCCATTGGCGTGCAGGATGCGCCGGAAGTGGGGCAACAGATCGGGGTTGGTGCTGCCGCCTACCTTGATCTCCTGGTAATCACCGGCACAGGCACGCAACGTCTGTTCGCCCCAGGTGCCGAGCAGCATGGGGATGTCGGCGCGCACGGCGGGCCAGCGCAGGGCGTCGCCGCCGGCCAGCGGAAAGAAATCGCCCGCGAGCGGGGCCGGGTCGCGTCGCAGCAGATGGCGCACGCAGCGCAGCGCTTCGGCCAGGGCGCGCACGCCGCGCGCCGGTTCAATGCCCACAAAGTCGAGCCAGGCCCCGCGCGCAATGCCCACATAGGCGCGCCCTGCCGCCGCCTCGTCAATGAGCGCGATATTGCCGGCAATGTTGATAGGGTGGCAGGTGAAGGGGTTGACGGCGGCGACACCCAGCCGCACCCGCTGCGTGGCACGCGCCATCTCCAGCAAGGGCAGCCACGCGGGTTGATAGAGCATGTCGTTGTAGACGGTGACGCCGTCGAAGCCCCACGCTTCGGCCTGGGCGGCCAGCGGCCCGTAGGCGCTGAGCGCCTTGTCGGTTTGGAACGCTATGGAGATGTTGGGCATTGGTTAGAGTGTCGGGTGTTGGGTGTCGGGCTGCGGACTCGCGTAGGTTACGTCTCTGGCGAGACGCCGTGATTGTGCCTCTATTGTGGATTGTGCCTGTATTGGACAGTTGCCAGTGTATATGGACGCATCGCGATTCTACAAGCAAATGAAAGCCAGGAGGTGAATCTGTGGCGGCACTCATGCAGTCGGGCCAGCGCAGGGGCGCGAGCGGGCGCTTGACGCTGATTCAGCAGAATGACATTCATGGGCAAATGGAGCCGCACCCCGAGCTTTTCCGTGCGGGCGGGGGCGAGAGCTATCGCCAAATGGGCGGGCTGGCGCGCGCGGCCACGGTTGTCCAGGCAATCCGCAGCGCTGCGCCGCGCAGCGCTGCTGGCCGACAGCGGTGATGCAATTCACGGCAGCGGGCCGGCGATGCGTACAGAAGGGCGCGCCATTGTGCCCGCGCTCAATGCTCTGGGCGTGGAAGCGATGACGCCGGGCAACTGGGAGTACGGCTTCGGCCCCGATGTGCTGCGCCGGCGCATTAACGAGATGGATTTTCCCGTGCTCGCCTGCAATCTGCAGAATGCCGACAGCGGCGAGCACTGGCTGCCTCCCTATGCCATGCGCGAGGTGGATGGGCTGCGCGTGGGGCTGGTTGGAATTACGTCTCCCATTATTCCACAGATGTCACCGGCCTTTGCGCGGGGGCTGCGCTTTCCCGACGTGCGCGCCCACCTTCCCCACTGTATCGACAAGCTGGAGCGCGAGGAGCATGCCGACCTGATTGTGGCTATTTCGCACCTGGGTTTTGCGCAGGATGTGGCGCTGGCCGGCGAAGTGGGAGGAATTGACGTCATTCTCAGCGGCCACACCCACAATCGGCTGACTGCGCCCGTGCGCGCGGGCCGCACGCTGATCATCCAGTCGGGCTTCAGCGGCTCCTTCCTGGGGCGGCTGGATGTAGAACTGTGCGATGGCGTCATTATCAACACGCGCCACGAGTTGATTGCGCTGGGCGCACAGATTGCCCCTGACCCCGCCATGCAGGCGCTGGTGGACGAGCAGCTTGCGCCCTTCCGTGCGGAGATGGAGGAAGTGGTAGGGAGCACACGCTGCGGGTTGCATCGCATGGCGCTTGCCGAGACATCCATGGACAACCTCATCACCGATGCTTACTTGCATGAGACGGGGGCGGATGTGGCGCTTTCGCACGGCTGGCGCTTTGCGCCCCCCGTTGCGCCGGGCAACATCACCATGGGTGACCTGTGGGCCATGGTTCCCACCAATCCCGAGCTTGCGCTCGTGCCCCTCACGGGCGCACAACTGGCTGATCTGCTCGAAGAGAACCTGCACCATGTGCTCGCTCCCAACCCCTTCCAGCAGGCGGGCGGCTACTTTTTCAGAGTGTCGGGATTAAGCGCAGTGGTGCGGCCCTACAATGCACGCGGCATGCGCATTGAGCAACTTTCCATTGCCGGTGCGCCCATGGAGGCCGATCGCGCCTATACTGTGGCCGAGGGGGGCATTCGCCAGTTGCGCACATACACGGGGCGCACGCCGGCGGGCATGCGTTCGCATGACGCGCTGCGGCGCTATCTGGCGGCACAGAGCCCCGTGAACCCCGAAATCACGCACCGCAAGTTCATTCTGCAGTAGCCAGTCGCTGTGCTGGCGCGCCGTACCCGCCACGGCTCCAACCATGGCTCCGCTCACGGCTCCGACCTCGGCACCGCCCACGGCTGCGCCTGATGCCCAATGGACACCGCCATGCAATCCGATGAATTCACACTCTATGATTTGACGGTTGCCGTCGAGCGCATTGACGGCAATTGCACCTGCGCAATGGCCGTGGATGACTGCTTCCACCTCAAGGGAGGCAAGCTTTCGCTGCCGGCCGGCAAGGACTTCTGCCTCTACGCGCTCCAGTCAACACTGCCGCTGCTGCCCGCCAAGCAGCGGCAAAATCACCCCGCCGACTGGATGGAGAGCGACAGTCTGATCGCTTGCCCGGACCCCGCATGCGGCTTGATCATGCGCATTGCGCGCACGGGCACACGCACGCTGCGCCACGACGACGTGAGCGCGACGCCGTGGGAGAAGAATGCGCCGGAGGATTAACGCAGACACAACGAGATTGACGATTTTAGATTGATAACTGGCGCAATGCTTGCAGGTAGTCAGGAATCTTCAATCATCAATTTTCTATACTCAATCTTTAGTACCACAAAAAACTCCCGGCCCATTGCTGGACCGGGAGCGGTTCGTGCGTGCCTGCCCAAAATCGGGAGGGCCGATAGGGCAGGCAAGGGGCAAGATGGAATTGGAGCAGCCGGGTGGGCTGATGAACCGAGTATAGACAAACAAGCGTAGGCTTGTCAAATGGCATTCGTCCACATGGGAACCGTGCCTACACACGCATTGAACAACCGCATAGATACGACGCAGAGGCGCAAAGACGCAAAGGTTCGCAAAGAAATGCAACAACACGGAAAAAATCGCACCCTTGTTGTTGCATTTCTTTGCGAACCTTTGCGTCTTTGCGCCTCTGCGTCGTATCTATGCGGTTGTTCGTTGCTTGTTAGTCTGCGCTGCCCTGCGCGCCGGTGGCAGGCGCGGGCGCAGCGCCGGCTTTCGGCGCGCCCGCAGGGGCCAGGCGGTGGTCGAGCGCCGACGCTGCCAGCAGCACAAGCGCAATCCAGATCAGGTTCGTCATAAACAGGTGGACCATCTGAATCCACACAGGGGCATGGAGCGCGACGTTGAAGGCGCCAACGAGCAGCTGCGCCGCAAATAGAATGAAGATCCATGTGGAAAAGCGGCGCGTGTGCGGTGACGGGCGCTGCGTGCGCGCCACCCATGCCGCCAGCGCAACCAGCACGCCGGAGACAATCGCAATCACCGGGTGGTAGATGCGCATTTCGACAAGGCCGGTGACAATTGCCGCTTCGGTGGGCGAAACGCCCACCGCGGCCAGGCGGGCCATCAGGTTGGCCGCCTCCTTACCTTCAACCAGCCCCTCGAGGAGCGTGTCGCCCAGCGCCGCAACGGCCCCGCTTGCGCCCACCACAAACATGGAGAGGAGCGCAACCAGCAGCGTCCAGCCCACCGCGCCCTGGCGGCGTAACTGCAGCTTCTCGCCGCCGGAGGCCCACCATGCCAGCAACGTCACCACGGCCAGCAGGCCCAGCGTGTTGAGGAGGTGGCCCGCCATCCAGTAAGCGCGCGCAATCGAGACGTTGTATGCCACAAGCTCGAGCAGAACAAGCCCTGCGCCAATTGCCGATTCGGTGATGATGAAGAAGGCGGTGAGCCACGCACCAAGGCGCACCAGGCTGCCGCGCGGGTAGGCACGCAGCGCCCAGACGACAAGCACAATGGTCAAAATGCCCAGCACGCCGGTGCTCATGCGGTGGGAGAACTCAACCCACGTATGCCACGTCTCGGCAGTGGGGATGATCTGTCCGTTGCAGGTGGGCCAATGTGCGCCACAGCCTGCGCCGGAACCGGTGGCGCGCACAATGCCGCCCCAGATGATGACAATGACATTAAGCGCCAAATAGAACCAGGCGAATTTGGCGAAGCGCGTAAGTTTGAAGGTCATGTGGGTTCACTCCTGCACCGTGCGCCACGGCGGCGCCGACCGTTCGTGCATTTTACCACAAGCGTTGCCTGCGTGGGGCCGCACGCTCGGCGGATTTAGCCCATTTGAACGCATGCACGCGCAAGGGTAAGATATGCACGCCACCTGAAAGCGTCACCATGGACGCCTCATTTTCCGGTATGGCCCACCTGCCCGCCCGCCTCAACCCCACAGGAAACGACCATGAGCACATCATCACCATCCCGCCCGCAAGGCGCGGCCATCCCAAGCGTACCCACCATCCTCTGTCTGAGCAGCTACTTCAAGGGCAACCTCTTCATGGAAGAGGCCAAGCGGCTAGGCGCGCATGTCATTCTGGTAACCATCGACGAGCTCAAGGATGATTCATGGGCACGCGACGCAATCGACGAGTTCTTCCATCTGCCCGTGCCTGGCCTCTCCAAGCAGCCGGACATCACCTATGCAGTGAGCTACCTGGCACGCGATCGTGTAATCGACAGGATCGTTGCGCTCGACGACTTTGACGTGGAAACGGCAGGCGATCTGCGCGAGCACCTGCGCATGGCGGGCATGGGCGCCTCGGAGGCGCGGCTCGTGCGCGACAAGCTGGCAATGCGCGTGGCGGCGCAGGCGGCAGGCATCGCCATTCCCCCTTTTGTGCACACCCTCAACCATGCGGCTGTGGCCGACTTTATGGCGCGCGTGCCCCCGCCGTGGGTGCTCAAGCCGCGCGGCGAGGCGAGCGCAATGGGCATTCGCAAGCTGCACACCGCGGACGAACTGTGGGCGCGCCTTCACGAACTGGGCGACCGGCAATCCTTCTTCCTGCTCGAGCAATTCATCGCCGGCGACGTCTACCATGTTGATTCCGTCATCTGGGACGGTGACGTGCTCTTCTCGGCGGCGTGCATGTACGGGATTCCGCCCATGGCTGTCTATCATGGCGGCGGCGTCTTTGCCACAAGCACCGTGTCGCCCACCTCGCCCGAGGCGGAGGCGCTGGCTCGCGTGAACCGTTCGGTGGTGCAAGCGCTGGAGATGCGACGCGGCGTGGGGCACATCGAATTTATCCACAGCCATGCGGACGGTGCGTTCTATTTTCTGGAAGCGGCGGGGCGCGTGGGTGGCGCAAGCATTGACTTGATGATTGAGCACGCAACAGGGGTCAACCTCTGGCGCGAGTGGGCCCGGCTGGAGGTGGCGCAGGCGCGTCACGAGAGCTACACAGCGCCGGAACCGACCACCGGCTTTGCGGGGTTGCTCGTATCGCTGGCCCGTCAGGAGTGGCCCGACACAAGCGCCTACAATGACCCCGAGGTGGTGTGGCGGCTGCACAAGAAGCACCATGTGGGGCTGATTATACGCGCCGACAACCCGGCGCGTGTGCAGGCGCTGCTGGCTGACTACAGCGACAGAGTGGCGCACGACTTCACGTCGAGCGAGCCGCCGCTGGAGCACGCGCCTCACTAACTCCGCGCCTTCCCTGCGCCACAGCGCCTTTGCGCCGGGGTTGCGCGTAGCGGTATCGTCAGGAATCTAACGAAATTCGTATGAAAATTGCGCAACTCGAGTATTGACATCCTCGGCGGGCTGTGGTTTAATGTTTGCACAAGAAGTAGTAAGTTCTGATCGAAGTGGGCCTAAATGCCGCTCGGACTTGCTTCCGGGGGCGCATTTTTGCTGACCTGATGGGACACGACCTTCTTGCCGTTGTAGGATCCGTTGTCGTCGTGGTAGCTGTATCAAACGCAGCGCCACAAAAAAACACAAGGAGTGTTTAGTACCCATGAGTCAGCAAACTGTAATTGGCACCGTGAAGTGGTTCAACGATTCCAAGGGCTTTGGTTTCATTGCCGTGGACGGGCAGAAGGATGTCTTTGTTCACCAGACGGCGATCATGACCCAGGGCTTCCGCACGCTTGCCGAAGGCGAGCAGGTTGAATTCCAGATCGTGGCCGGCCCCAAGGGCCCGAGCGCGCAGAACGTGCGCAAGGTCGAGGCCTAGGACTTGCTCCTGCGCCCACGGCATGCTTTCAGCCTCGGCTGAACAAGGCTGCCGGCAGGGGTAATGCGCAATTGCGCAGACCAGAACAGGGACGGTTTTCGCCGTCCCTGTTTTTTTGTGTCTCGCCCCCATGCGCTTGCACCGCGATGGGCTCGAGGTGGGGTTGCCATGCGCCCTCCTCCAATACGAAACGCACGAAGCTCGGTCGCTCTCTTGAGAGACCGCAACCGAGCGTGTTATACTGAATAACTTGAAGTCAATGGCTGACTGGACGCATGGGCGATCCAGCAGCAACGAACCACGCGGGCTTGCGACTTTTGGCCGTCCGCTGCATACAGGCAAATCGAGGCAACCATGACGTTGAACGTAACCACCGAGCCGCGCGAAAACCGCCAACTGGTCGTGAAGATTGAAGTGCCGCAGGAGCGTGTTGACAAGGAACTGCGCAAGGCCGCAGCGAGCGTCAGCAGCCAGTATCGACTGCCTGGCTTCCGCAAGGGCAAGGCCCCGTACCACATTGTTGTCCAGCAATTTGGGCTGGCCAATCTCTATGGTGAGTTCGTGGACAAGCTGGGCGAGGAAGTCTATCGCGAGGCGCTCGAGCAGGAAAAGCTGGAGCCTTACGCTGTCGCCTCGCTCGAGGATATGAGCATGGACCCGCTCACCTACACGCTGGTGGTGCCGCTGGAGCCGACCGTGGACCTGGGCAATTACCGCGCGCTGCGCGTGGAGGCGCCCGAAGTTGCGGTGGATGAGGCTGCTGTCGATGCAGAGATCGAGAGCCTCCGCTCGGAGCACGCGTCCTGGCAGGAAGTGGACGGCCCCTCGGCCTTTGGCGACATGCTTACGATTGACGTGAAGAGCGTCATTGCCCCCACCGCCGAAGGTGACGAGCCGGTGGTTGTGCTTGACGAGACCGACTGGGACGTGACCCCGGACGAAGAGAACCCCATGGACCCTCCCGGCTTTGACCAGGCGCTGGTGGGCATGCAGAAGGGCGAGAGCAAGGAAGTTCTCCTCTCCTGGCCTGCCGAAAGCCAGAGCATTCACGCCGGCAAGGAAGCCACCTTCGCTCTCAACCTCAAGGCGATTCAGCGCTACGACAAGCCGGCGCTCGATGATGCCTTTGCGGCCCTTGTGGACGAAGAGACCCCCACGCTCGACGCGCTGCGCGCCAAAGTGAGCGCGCGCCAGCTGGAGCAGAGCAAGGCCGGTGCAGAGAACGAGTTCGTGACCAAGGCGATGGATGCGCTGGTGGAACTGGCGGAGATGAGCTACCCGCCCGCCGTCATCGAGGACCAGTTGGACAGCATGCTGCCGCGACTACGAGATGCAGGTGCGCCAGATGGGGATCGAAAGCCTGGCAGGCTTCTTTGAGCAGACCGGCCAGAACATGGATGCGTTCCGCGAGGGGCTGCGCGACCAGGCGGTGCTTTCGGCCGAGCGCAACCTGGTGCTCTCCGAGATTATCCGCGCCGAGCAGCTAACGGTGAGTGACGAGGAAATTGAGGCGCGCGTTGCCGAAATGACCGCCACCCCTGAGGATGCAGACGAAGAGGCGATGGCGCAGAATGAATCCATGCGCGCGCTGCTTACCTCGGGCACAGGCCGCAGCCTCGTCTTCAACGACATCCTGCGCGAAAAGGCCTTTGACCGCGTGCAGGCCATCGCACGTGGCGACGAATTGCCCGAGTTGACCCCAATCGCCGAAGCTGCTCACGAAGACAGCGCTGATGCCGATGTTACGGCTGCGAATGAGACGGCGAGCGAGGCTGCTGACTGATGCGCCAGCCGAAACGCCTGCTGAAGCGCCCACGGGCGAAGCCGCAGGCGAAGAACCGACCGCGTAGGCCTTCTCTAACGCAACGCAAACGCAGACTTGCACCCGGCTTACAGTGTCAACAGGCTGCGCACAGTACCCTGATTGCGTGTGACGATAGTCACCGTCAGGTGAATCGAAGCAAAAGCAAAGCAGCCGGGCCGGCATGCTGGCCACTGTGGAATGGAGAGAAACATGGAACAGTTCATGGGTGAAATGGGGCGTAGCCAACCGTCCAATGTGATCCCGATGGTCATCGACAGCTCCTCGCGCTATGGCGAGCGGGCCTATGATATCTACAGCCTCCTGCTCAAGGAGCGCATCATCTTCCTGGGCACGCCGATTACCGATCAGGTGGCAAACCTGATTGTGGCGCAGCTGCTCTACCTGAACAGCGAAGACCCGAACCAGAATATCAACATGTACATCAACAGCCCGGGCGGCAGCATTTACGCCGGTTTGGGCATCTACGACACCATGCAGATGATTTCGGCGCCTGTGAGCACCTACGCCGTGGGTGTAACGGCGAGCATGGGCACCGTGCTGCTGGCATCGGGGGCAAAGGGGCGGCGCTATGCACTGCCGCACGCCACCATCCACATGCACCCCGCCTCCAGCGGCGCGCAGGGCTACACCGAAGACGTGCGCATTGCCTTCCGCGAGCAGGAGCGCTTGCAGGCGCAGCTCTTCTACCTTGTGGGCCAGCACACCGGCCACACGTGGAAGGAGATTGAGAAGGAATTCACGCGTGACCGCTACATGAACGCCCTCGATGCACAGAAGTACGGCCTCGTGGATGAAGTGCTGGGCGACACCGGCAACATCGTGCTGCTCTCCAACATCGGCGAGATCGAAGTCACGGGCAACATGGATAATGGCAAAAAGGAAATCGCCGAAAAGAATGGCGACAGCGGCGAAAAGGACAAGTAGGAAGAAACAATTGAAAACTGATTATTGATGATTGAGCAGGCGCAAGCGCAACTGCCAATCGTCAGTAATCAGTTTTCAATACTTTTACGTTGGGAACTGGTTGATCGATGAGCACAACACCCACGGACGCAAGCGCCATTTGTTCATTCTGCGGCAAAGCGCAGAGTGATGTCGCGCGCCTGATTGCCGGGTTGGACGATGCCTATATCTGCAATGAGTGCCTGCGCCTTGGCAGCGAAATCCTCGCTGAAGAGGGGCTCGCGCCGGGCAGCAGCGCTTCGTCGCCTGCTGCGCCGCGCGCCATCCCCAGCCCCAAGGAAATTGTCGCGCACCTGGACCAGTATGTGATTGGCCAGTCGCGTGCCAAGAAGGTGCTCTCGGTGGCCGTTTATAACCACTACAAGCGCGTCTTCGGGCGCACGGCTGCCGGCGCGGCGACAGCTGTTAGCGCGGCGGATGGCGATGCCGTGGAGCTGACCAAGAGCAACGTTCTGCTGATTGGCCCAACCGGCAGCGGCAAGACGCTGCTGGCGCAGACGCTGGCGCGCCTGATCGACGTTCCCTTTACAATTGCCGACGCCACGACGCTGACCGAGGCCGGCTATGTGGGCGAAGACGTGGAAGCCATTCTCGTGGGCCTGCTGCAGAATGCCGGCTGGGACCCCGAGCGCGCCGCCTACGGCATTGTCTACATCGACGAGATCGACAAGATTGCCCGCAAGAGCGGTGATAACCCCAGCATTACGCGCGATGTAAGCGGCGAAGGCGTGCAGCAGGCGCTGCTCAAGATTATCGAAGGCACCGTCTCCAATGTGCCGCCGGGGCCTGGGCGCAAGCATCCGCAGCAGGAATTCATTCAGCTCAACACGCGCAACATCCTCTTTGTCTGCGGCGGCGCATTTGCCCACCTGGACGAGGTGGTGCAAAAGCGGGTGCAGCGGCGCGGTGCGCTGGGCTTTGCCGGGCGCGATGACGAGATTGCGCCGGCGTGGCTCTCTCCCGTGGCCGTCGACGCGACACCGCTGCCCGAGGAGCCTGTCGAACGCCAGCGCGAGATCAAGCTGCGCAAGCGCGAGAAGGAGAGCCAGGACGAGGCGCGCCTGCTTGCGCTTGTGGAGCCGGATGACCTGCTCAGCTTCGGCCTCATTCCCGAGTTTGTCGGGCGCATGCCCGTGCTCGTCAACCTTGAGGCGCTCGACCGCCACACCCTCGTGCGCATTCTCACCGAGCCGAAGAATTCGGTGGTGCGCCAATTTACGCACATGTTTGCCATGGACGGCGTGGCTCTCGAGTTTGAGCCTGAGGCGCTGGAGATTGTCGCAGCGCGAGGCCTTTCTGCGGCGCACAGGCGCCCGCGGCCTGCGCAGCATTGTGGAGACGGCGCTGCTCGATGTCATGTACGAGATTCCGGGCCACACCGACATTGCGCGCTGCGTTGTCTCGTCCGATGTCTTTACATTCAAGCGGTCGCCGCGGTTGTACAATGCGGCGGGCCAATTGATTGACCCCAACCCGCCCCTGCGCAAGGCGGCGTGATGTGGCGCGCCGTCCGCGCCGCATAGCCAGAGCCATTTCGCTGCAGCCATGCAGACACCGGCGCCCCATTCTCCAGCAATGCAACCCCCCGCAGCGCCCTGCGACCTTTCCATACTGATTGTTGCGTGGAATGTGCGCGAACCTTTGCGCGCGTGTCTGCTTTCGATTGCCCGCGCCACCCATCCGCTGGATGGCGTGCCGGCTCTACGCGGCCTGGGCGCGCCACCAGTGCGATCGCTGCGCATGACGCACCCACCCGCGCCGCCCCGTGCCAGAGGCGCGCAGGAGCCCCAATCCCCACTTGCCCCACTTGTGCTGCATGCACCGGAGACGACGGTCGAGGTGATCGTCGTCGACAACGCCAGCAGCGACGGCACTGTCGAGATGCTGGCGGCGAGTTTTCCCTGGGTGCGCGTCGTGGCCAACGCCGAAAACGAGGGCTTCACACGCGGCAATAACCAGGCCTTTGCAGCCTCGCAAGGCAAATTTGTCTACTTTCTCAATCCCGATACGGAGCTTGTCACAGGCAATTTATACGGCGACAGCCTGCGGTTGCTCTTGGACGCAGTGCGAAATAACACAGACGTTGGCCTGGCCGGGCCGGAACTGCGCTATCCTGATAATTCGTTGCAAAGCAGCGCACGCCGTTTTCCTACGCCATTAACTGGTTTTTTGGAAAGCACCTGGCTCGCGCGCGCGTGGCCCCGCAACCCGCTGGCGCGCCGCCTGCACATGGCCGATTGGCAGGTCTCTTTTACCCATGATGTGGATTGGGTGGTGGGTGCAGCCATGCTCGCGCGGCGCAGCGCCCTTGTCCAGGCCATGACCGACTCCCCTTACGAGGGCCCTTTTGACGAGGGCTTCTTCATGTACAGCGAGGAAGTGGATCTCTGTCGCCGCCTCAAGGCGCTGGGCTGGCGCATTGTCTACGTCCCACATGCACGCGTGATTCACCTCGAAGGGGGCAGCAGCGACCAGGCGGTGGCGTCGCGCCATATCCACTTCAACACGAGCAAAGTGCGCTACTGGCGCAAGTGGTTTGGCAACAACTGGAGTGAGGCGCTGCGCCGCTACCTGTTGATGGAGTATCGGTTGCAGATTGCGGTGGAGCGCACCAAGTGGTTGTTGGGGAGCAAGCGGCCGCTGCGCAAGCAGCGCATCGGCGTCTATAAACAGGCGCTGGCATCGGGCTTGCGGTCTGCGGATCGTAACGCGATTGGTTCGTAGCGGCTGCTTCAGCTGCCGTTGTCGGCGACGCGACGCGATTGGTAAGAACGGCAGCTGAAGCAGCCGCTACGAACTAAGCCGCGGACTTCGGATACGTACCGCTGAAGCGGCCGCTACGAACAGCGGCACCCACACCCGCTCCCCGCCATTTCACCAGAGGAGGTGACCCCTTGAACGCACGCGAGCGCATGATGCTGCAGTTACGACTTCTCTACCCCGACCAGGCTGACGCCGTGGCCGAGCAACTGCGCGCACGCGTGGCCGCTTTCCGCAGCGCACACCCCAACGCCGCGCCGCCGGTTGAACTCACCGAGCGTGATGCGCTGCTCATCACGTATGGCGACACAATCCGCAATCCCGACGAAGCGCCGCTGCACACGCTAGAGCACTTCATCCACACGCAACTGGGTGAACTGATAACGGGCGTTCACATTCTGCCCTTTTTCCCGTGGTCTTCGGACGACGGCTTTTCGGTTGTGGACTACCGCGCCGTCGATCCGGCGCTGGGCGACTGGCGCGAAATCGGGCGCATGGCCGACGACTATTTGCTGATGTTCGACGCCGTCATCAACCATGCGTCGTCGCAAAGTGAGTGGTTTCAGGCCTATTTGCGCGATGAGGCCCCCTATCGCGATTACTTCGTCACTGCAGAGCCCGACTGGGACCTGCAGGCGGTGGCGCGCCCGCGCACGCTGCCGCTGCTGACGCCCGTGGAGACGCCGGCCGGCACGCGCCTTGCGTGGACTACCTTCAGCGCCGACCAGATTGACCTCAACTATGCCAACCCCGCGCTGCTGATCGAGATTGTGGACCTGCTCCTCTTCTATGTGGCGCAGGGTGCGCGCCTCATCCGCCTGGATGCCATCGCCTATCTTTGGAAGGAATCGGGAACGTCGTGCATCCACCTGCCGCAGACGCACGCCGTCATCAAGCTCATGCGCGCCGTTCTGGACGAGGCCGCGCCGGGGGTGCTGCTCATCACCGAGACGAATGTGCCGCATGCTGCCAACATCTCTTACTTTGGCGCGCCGCTGCCTGATGCCGACGCGCCCGTGCAAGGCCGCACCGACGAGGCGCAGCTTGTCTACCAGTTTCCGCTCGCCCCGCTGATTCTGCACACCTTTGGCACGGGCAGCGCGGCGGTGCTAAGCCGCTGGGTGGGCGATCTTGAAGCACCGGGCCCCTTCTTCAACTTCATTGCCTCGCACGATGGCATTGGCGTCATGCCTGCCGTCGGGCTGCTTACCGCCGCCGAGATTGCCGCGCTGGGCGAGCGAACGCTGGCGCATGGCGGGCGCATCTCCTACCGCAACAACCCCGACGGCACACAGTCGCCCTATGAGCTGAACATTACCCTCTACGATGCGCTCAACGATCCGGCGCACCACAATGTCGATGTGGACGTGCCCCGCTTTCTCGCGTCGCAGGCGATCATGCTCGCGCTGGCAGGGCTGCCGGGCATCTACCTGCACAGCCTGATTGGCGCGAGCAACTGCCTGCCCTGTGTGGAGGCCACCGGTCGCGCTCGCTCCATCAACCGCGAGAAGTTCGACCTGGGCGATATCGAGCAGAAGCTGGCCGACCCCAACCAGCGCATGCGCCTTGTGCTCGACGGTTATCGCCGCCTGCTGAGCGTACGGCGCGCGCAGCCCGCCTTCCACCCCGAGGCGCCGCAGCGGGTGCTGCCGGCCCCGCCCGATGTCTTTGCGCTGCTGCGTACGCCGGTGGTGGGCGCGCCTGTGCTCTGCCTCGTTAATGTGACCGACGCGCCGGTAACGCTGCCGCTGCTGGCCGACACGGGGTTGGCGGCAGGCGCGTGGCGTGATCTGATCCGCGGGCGCAGCTACGACGACTTCACCGTGGCGACGCCGCTCCACCTCGACCCGTACCAGACGCTCTGGCTCACACCGGTATAGGATCTCAACCAGACCCTCCAACCTGCCAACCTGAAACCACCAATGCCACCATCCTTCCGTCGACGCTCACTGCTCTATGTGCCGGGCGACTCTGCACGCAAAATCGAAAAAGCCGTGGCGCTGGAGGCCGACGCAATCATCCTCGATCTTGAAGATGGCGTCGCGATGAATCAGAAGCAGGCAGCGCGCGCGACGATTGCCCACGCGCTGGCAACGCTCGATTTCGGCGCGCGCGAGCGGATTGTGCGCGTCAATGCCATGCAGAGTGGCCTGGTTGAAGAGGAGCTCCACGCCACGGTGGAGGCGCACCCCGACGCGTACCTCTTGCCCAAGGTGGAAGACGCGCAGACGCTCCAACTGCTCGATCATCTGCTTGAGCAGGCCGAGGCGCGCCACGGCTGGCCGCGCCGCTCCATCCGCCTGCTGGCCATGATCGAGACGGCGCTGGGGATTATGAACCTGCGCGCAATCTGTACGGCCACGCCGCGCCTGAATGCGCTCGTCTTCGGCGCAGAGGATTATGTGGCGAGCACAGGTGCACTGCGCACGCGCGCGGGGTGGGAGACCTTCTATGCCCGCAGCGCGCTGGTCGCTGCAGCGGGGGCCTATGGGCTCGATGCGATTGACGGCGTTTTTGTGGATTACCTGGACAGCGCTGGGCTGGAGGCGGACAGCGCCGCCGCACGCGGCCTCGGCTTTGGGGGCCGCACCGTCATTCATCCGGCGCAGGTGGCGGTGGCGAACGCAGCCTTCACGCCCACGCCGGCCGAGGTGGCCCAGGCGCAGCAGCTTGTGGAGAGCTTTGCCCAACACCAGCGCGAGGGCAAGGGCGCCTTCACCTTTGCGGGCAAAATGGTGGACATGCCCGTTCTCCGCTCTGCCCAGCGCATCCTCGCCCGCGCCGGAAAAAGCTGACCTGCGACACAGAGGTCACAGAGGGAACAGAGGAACACAGAGAACTGCAACAGCAGGATGCCGGGAAGCGGCACAGTTGCACTGTCCGACACCCGGCATCCTGCTGTTGCATGTTCTCTGTGTTCCTCTGTTCCCTCTGTGACCTCTGTGTCGCAGGTCGCAGTTATTGGTCCGCGAAGGAGGCAGGGTCGCGGTAGACGTAGATCAGCGGCAGGCTGATGAGCGTCACGCCGAATTTGAGGATCAGGTTGAAGAGAAAGATCTGCCAGACAACGTTCCACGGCAGGATCCACGCGAAAGGCGCCAATGGCGAAGATGAGGTTGTCCACGGGCACGCTCACGCTGTTGCTCACCAGCACGCGCGCCCACTGCTGTTTGCGTGTGACGCGTGTGACGAACCAGTGGTAGACTTCGGTGTCCACCAGCTCGCTTACCACCTGAGCCAGGATGGATGCGAGCACAATGCGCCAGAGCAGCGCCGGGTTGAAGACCTGCGCCCACTGCGCACCAAGGCCCCAGGACGGGTCGCTCGGCACGGTCGTTACCCACCACATGTAGAGCGCGGCAAAGAGGTTGACCACTGCCGCCATGATGACGAGCCAGCGCACGGCGCGCTTGCCCAGAATCTTGTGGGCCACGTCGCGCAGCGTAAAGGTGATGGGATAGATGAAGGTGCCCATGTCCACAGCCAGCGCGAACATAATGCCGATCTTCAGGCTGGCGATATTGGCCAGCATCTGCGCGCCCACGTAGGCGGCAATCACGACGACGGCGGCAATGGGCACTGCGAGCAATGGGCACTGCAGCGGTTACGGCAGGGTGGACCGACGGGGTGGACGGGGCGGCCAAGTCGCTTGCCACGCCCGCCCCTTTTGGGGTGCTTTCCAAACGCACAGTACAATCTCCTTGTTTTGGTAAGGCGGGAGCTGCGACCGCCAACTGTATAGATACGACGCAAAGGCGCAAAGACGCAAAGGAAACGCAAAGAAAAGCAAGGGCAAGGGCAACGGAGTCTCGTGCTCTGTCGCATTCTGCCCGTGTTTCTTGTCTTTCGTGCTTTGCCTTGTCCTTGCCGCTCTTTGCGATTCCTCTGCGTCTTTGCGCCTTTGCGTCAAAATGTCTCAGGCCGAAGATCGATTCTACCTTACGGGTGACAAATGCCGAAGCGCACCGACATCTCTTCCATTCTGATTATTGGCTCCGGCCCCATTGTGATTGGGCAGGCGTGCGAATTTGACTACTCGGGCGCGCAGGCGTGCAAGGCGCTGCGCCAGGAGGGGTACCGCATTGTCCTCGTCAACTCCAACCCGGCCACGATCATGACCGACCCGGAACTGGCCGATGCGACCTACATCGAGCCGCTCACTGTGGAAATCCTCGAGAAGATTATTGCCCGCGAGAAACCCGATGCGCTGCTGCCCACGGTGGGCGGCCAAACCGGGCTCAACCTGGCGGTGGCGCTGGCCGAGGCAGGCGTGCTCGAACGTTACGGCGTTGAGCTGATCGGCGCGAATCTGCGCTCCATGCAGGTCGCCGAGGACCGCGAGCTCTTCAAGGAGGCCATGGCCGAGGTGGGGCTCGAATCGCCCCGCAGCGGCATTGCCCGCAGCCTGGCCGAAGCGCACACAATTGCCGACGAGATTGGCCGCTACCCGCTTTTCATTCGCCCCAGCTTTACGCTGGGAGGCAGCGGCGCGGGCACAGTCTTTACGCCCGAAGAGTTTGACGAAAAGGTGGCGTGGGGATTGAGCGAAAGCCCCACACACAGCGTGCTGGTGGAGGAATCGCTCATCGGCTGGAAGGAGTACGAGCTCGAAGTGATGCGCGACCGCGCCGACAACTTCGTGGTCGTCTGCTCGATTGAGAACCTCGACGCGATGGGCGTGCACACAGGCGACAGCATTACCGTGGCCCCTGCGCAAACGCTCACCGACAAGGAGTATCAGCGGCTGCGCGACCAGGCGCGCCTCGTCATGCGCGCCGTGGGTGTGGAGACGGGCGGCAGCAATGTGCAGTTTGCCGTGGACCCGGCCACAGGGCGCGTGGTCATTATCGAGATGAACCCGCGCGTCTCGCGCTCGAGCGCGCTGGCCTCCAAAGCCACGGGCTTTGCCATTGCCAAGCTGGCCGCCAAGGTGGCCGTAGGCTACACGCTGGACGAGCTGCGCAACGACATTACCCAGGTGACGGTGGCGGCCTTCGAGCCTTCGATTGACTATGTCGTCGTCAAGATACCGCGCTGGGCCTTTGAGAAGTTCCCCGGCGTGGACCGCGTCCTGGGGCCGCAAATGAAGTCGGTGGGCGAGGTGATGGGCATTGGCCGCACCTTCAAGGAGGCGCTGCAGAAGGCGGTGCGCAGCCTCGAGATTGGCCGTGACGGCATGGGGCCCCTCGAGCGTGACCTTGTGGGCGGAATCAAAGGCTACGATGCGAGTGCAACGGTGGATGACCTGCTGCAGATGGCCAGTCGCGACCGCCTCTTTGCCGCCTACGAGGCGCTGCTTGCAGGCACATCGCCTGACGAGGTGAGCCGCAAGACCCTCTACGACCCCTGGTTTGCAGCGCAGATGGCTGAGATTGCCGCATTCGAACGCAGCATCACCACGCTGGATGCGCCCACCCTGCGGCGCGCCAAGCGGCTGGGCTTCAGCGATGCGCAACTGGCGCGTATTCTTCGCAACGGCGAGGGCCGAGCAGCCGGCGCGCAGCCAATTGACGCAGCGGCGGTGCGCGCGCTGCGCATCAAGCACGGCTTGCTTCCCACCTACCACCAGGTGGACACCTGTGCCGCCGAGTTTGCGGCGCGCACGCCATACCTCTACAGCAGCTATGAGAGCGAAAGCGAAGCGGCGCCCACCGACCGCCCCAAGATTCTGATTCTGGGCGGCGGCCCCAACCGCATTGGCCAGGGGATTGAGTTCGACTACTGCTGCTGCCACGCCTCCTTTGCGCTGCAGGCGCTGGGCTACGAGACGATCATGGTCAACTGCAACCCCGAAACGGTGAGCACCGACTATGACACGAGCGACCGCCTCTACTTCGAGCCGCTGACGCTTGAGGACGTGCTCAACATCTACGACCGTGAAGCAGCAGGGCCATCTGGCCCTGACGGGGTTGTGGGCGCGATTGTGCAATTCGGCGGCCAAACGCCCCTCACCATTGCCGCCGGGCTGAGCGCCGCCGGCGTGCCCATCCTCGGCACGCAGCCCGACGCGATTGACCTGGCCGAGGACCGCGACCGCTTCGGCGCGCTGCTCGACGAGCTGGACATCCCCGCACCGGCGCACGGCAGCGCACGCAGTGTGGACGAGGCGGTGGCCGTGGCGCGCCGCATTGGCTACCCGGTGGTGGTGCGCCCCTCCTATGTGTTGGGCGGGCGTGCCATGGCGATTGTCGATGACGAAACGTCGCTGCGCCTCTACATGGAGGAGGCGCTGAGCGCTGCGCCCGAGCGCCCCATCCTCATCGACCGCTTTCTGGAGGATGCCTTCGAGGTGGACGTGGACGCCATCTGCGACGGCACGCGTGTTGTCATCGGCGGCATCATGCAGCACATTGAGGAGGCGGGGATCCACAGCGGCGACAGCGCGTGCGTGCTGCCGCCCTACAAGATTTCGGCCTACCACCTGAGCATCATCCGCGAGTACACGTCGCGGCTGGGGCTGGCGCTGGGCGTGCGCGGCCTCATGAACCTCCAGTTCGCCATCAAGGACGACGTCGTCTATGTGCTGGAGGTGAACCCGCGTGCCAGCCGCACGGTGCCCTTTGTGAGCAAGGCCACGGGCAAGCCGCTGGCGCGCATTGCCGCGCAGGTGATGGCCGGGCGCTCGCTGGCCGAGCTTGAGTTCATCAGCGAGCCGGCGGTGGATGGCTTCTTCGTCAAGGAGGCCGTGCTGCCGTGGAAGAAATTTACGGGGATTGACACGCTGCTGGGGCCGGAGATGCGCTCGACGGGCGAGGTGATGGGCCACGCCGCCCACTTTGGCCACGCCTTTGCCAAGAGCCAGCTGGGCGCGGGTGCCGGCGCTGCCCGACAGCGGCGGCGTGCTGATTACGGTGAACGATTATGACAAGGGCGCGGCGCTCAAGATTGCGCGCGACCTGCATCGCCTTGGCTTCACGCTCTACGCCACAGAGGGGACGCGCGCCTTCTTTGCAGGCGCGGGGCTGCCCGTGGAGGCGATTGCCAAGGGCAGCGCGGCCGACGGCGAATACTCGACGCTGGACGCGCTCGCGCGATGGCAAGTTTGCGCTGATTATCAATACGCCGCTGGGCAAGAGCAGCCGCGAGGATGGCGTGCGCATTCGTGCGCTGGCCACGCGCATGGAGGTGCCGCTGATTACGACGCTCTCGGCGGCACAGGCGGCGGTCAACGGCATTCAGGCGCTGCGACAGAAAGAGCTGAGCGTGCGCAGCCTTCAGGAGCACTACACCGCGCTGGGCTAAAACAGCGGTACACAGATTTCACAGAAGAAAACAGATAAAAGCGGATGACAACGGGTTTGCCAAACCCGTTATCATCCGCTTTTATCTGTTTTCTTCTGTGAAATCTGTGTACCGCAGTTACAAAGCGGCGGTGAACTTGCCGCTCTTGTTCCAGACGTAGGTGGCCTTTTCGGGCGCAAGCGTCTCGAAGGAGGTGGGGTTGTTGACATGCGTCGCCTTGAGATTGGCGCGCGTGATGATGATGCGCGCCAGTTCGGGGCTCAGGCGGCGATCTTCGCGCGCCAGCACGCTGTCGCCCGGAGCGGTATAGTAGACCTGCATCACAACATCCTGCGGCTTGGGCTCATACCGCTTGACCACAAGGTCCATGCGGTTGATGTTCTCCCGATCCCAGTTAGGGCGGCGGTCGATTAAAGGGGTCTTGACGCCAATGCGAATCCCCTCATCCGAGACAACCCAGTTGCGGTTCCATTCCAGAATGTCGCTCAGCAGGAAGAGCGCGCCCCAGATGATGAAGGTCCACGCGATCGCCTCGGCGAAGAAGACGTCAGTCATGCCCATGGGGAAGGCCATAATGCCCGCCAGCAGCATGGTGCTGCCGACGACCATGTTCTTGGGCGTACCGTGGAAGACAATTTCGTTTGCGTTGGATGGCGCGACGGGCGCAGCCGTGCTGTCATAGACAGCCGGGGCCGGTGTGCTTGCATGGGGCATTTCAACAACGTCAGCCATGGCAGACTCCGCGGGGCGTGAAGATGTGGGCGGCGGCCAGATACGGGCGCGCCGCAAGCATTGCAATGACGCAACCCGATTATAGACGCAAGCAGGGGTGCGCTCAAATTTGGCCTGCGCCGCAGCCCATGAAGTGCGCCTCATGAAGCGAGGCTTCCTTGGAAGCCTCGCTTCGGCCCCTTCACCTACGCGAGCTGCTCCATCTCGTCAACCATCGACTCTATGACATCAAAGCCACCCTGCCAGAAGGCCTCGTCGGCAATGTCGATGCCTGCTTCCTGCAGGATGATTTCGGGCCGCTCGGAGCCGCCGTAGGCCAGCAGCTTGAGATAGCCGGGCTTGAATGCGTCGCCCTCGGCCTGAAAGCGGCGGTAGAGCGCCAGCACCAGCAGCTGCCCAAACGCATAGGCGTAACAGTAGAAGGGGGTGTAGTAGATGTGCGGGATGCTTACCCACTCATGCTGGAATTCGGGCGCAATTTCCACGCTGTCGCCAAACATTTCGCGCAGCAGCCCCATGTAAAGCTCGTTCAACTCGGCAGGCGACTTGTTGTCGAGAATGGCCGCGTGCGCCTCACGCTCGAAGAGCACAAAGAAGGCCTGGCGCATGACGGTCGCGTAGGCATCGTCCACGGCAGAGGCCAGCAACTCGCGCCGCACGAGCGGGTCACTCTCCTGCGCCAGCAGCGCATCGGTGAGCAACTGCTCGGAGAAGACCGAGGCAGTCTCGGCCAGGGGCAGCACGGCATGCTGCGTGAGAATGGTGTGCTGCTCGGCCTGCATGGAGTGGATGGCGTGGCCCAGCTCGTGCGCCAGTGTGGCCACGTCGCGCACGCGCCCCGTGTAGCTCATCTGCACCCAGGGGGTAAGGGATGGCAGCACCGTCATGCAGAAGGCGCCGCCGCGCTTGCCCTTGCGCACGGCGGCATCGATGTGGTTGTCGTCAAAGACCCGCCGCGCCTGCGCGGCAACTTCGGGGCTAAAGCGCTCAAAGGTGCGCAATACGAGATCGGCGGCGTCGCCATAGTCCATGCGCTTGTCCGATGCGCCCAGCGGCGCGTAAATATCATAGCGGCGCAGCTTCTCCATGCCCAGCCAGCCCGCCTTGAGCTTGAAGTAGCGCTGGAAGAGCCCCACGTTGCGGCGGCAGACGGTCAATAATGCATCCACCGCGGCGTCGGGGATATCGTTGGCCACATTGCGCACGGCAATGGGCGAAGCATAGCCACGCAGCTCAACCTGCTCGCTTTGCCAGTCGCGCACACGATTCGTGTAGACCTGCGCGAGGATGGGTGCTTCGGCGGCGTAGACGCGGTAGAGTTCCTGGTAGGCGGCGGCGCGCAGTGCGGCGTCCGGCCCTTGCACATAGGACATGAGCGCGTCGCGCGTAAAGGTCTGCTTCTCGCCCTCAACCTCAAGAGTGAACTCAAGGCGATTGGTGAGCATGGTGTAGAGGGTGAGCAGCCCGCTCATGCCGTCGGCATCCTTGCGGTTGATGATCTGCTCGGATTTTTCGTCGAGCGTGAAGGGCTTGGTGCGGCGCATGTCGGCGAGGAAGTGGCGGTCATCGGCGTGGCTCTCGGCGGGGGGCAGGAGCGCGGCCGCTTCGTCATCGCTCAGCGACTTCCACCAGAGGTCGAAGAAGAGAGTACGGTTGACGGCGCTGGTGACCACCTGCAGCGCACGGTTGTGAAAGGCGAGCGCCTCGGGCGAGAGGGTGTCCTCGGAGAACCAGAGTTCGCCGTAAGCTTCAATGCGGTAGAGCTTCTCGACGAGTGCTTCGTAGTCGCGCACCACCGCAATGAGCAGCGAGGGCTCCATTTCGGGGTCGAGCGCAGTGCGACGCTCCTCAAAGGCGCTCAGGGCCGCATTGAGCGAGGCCAGCTCTGCCTGAATGGTGGCCTCATCGTGCGCCGGCAGAATCTCGGCAAGAGACCAGGCGGGTGGCTGGGTGGTGGTGATTCGCGCCGTTGGTATCGTCACTAAAATCTCCTCTCATATCATCGAAGCCACATAGTTAGCCGAGAACTGCAACCTCACCCCCGGCCCCTCTCCGTACCTGGAGAGGGGAGCACATCGCGCGCTTAAGTTTAACATCGTTCCGGGAATTCGAGAATTCGCGAGCGAACGACCGTTGTGTTCTGTATTACCTCAGCGTTTGTGAACCGCACGACGCTGAATCCTTGTTCCTCGAGATACTCCTGGCGGTCGGCGTCTTCTACAATTTGCTGGTCATGAATCGAGCCATCAATCTCGATGACCAGTCTGCGCTCCAGGCAGACAAAGTCAACAACAAACCTGCCGATTGCATACTGTCGTCGGAACTTGAAGCCGGCGATTTTTCCATTGCGAACAAGCGGCCACATTTTCGCTTCTGCAGGTGTTGGCTCGTGGCGCATTTGACGCGCCGGCTCCTTGAGACGCTGCCAGCTCTGATAGTCGGAATGAAAAATCTTTGGCATGTTGACCACCATCTGCATCATTGCATCATGCACAAGCGAAGCTACAGTCCACGAGTTTTGCTCCCCTCTCCGGCACGGAGAGGGGCCGGGGGTGAGGTTGTTGTTACTCCGCCAGCCTCCGTAGCACAGTCTGCAGAATGCCGCCGTTGCGGTAGTAGTTCACCTCAACGGGCGTGTCAATGCGGCTCATCACCTTGAATTCAGTCAAGGTGCCGTCGCCGCCACGGGCGCGCACCGTGTACTCCTGGCGTGGTTCCATCTCGTCGCTTAGCCCCAGAATCTCGAAGGTCTCTTCCCCCGTGAGCCCCAGGTCCTTCACGTTGCGGCCGGGCATGAACTGCAATGGCAGAATGCCCATACCCACCAGGTTGCTGCGGTGAATGCGCTCGAAGGATTCGGCAATCACTGCGCGCACCCCCTGCAGCAGCACGCCTTTGGCCGCCCAGTCGCGGCTGGAGCCGGTGCCGTACTCCTTGCCCGCCAGCACAATCAGCGGTGTGCCCGCCTCCATGTAGCGCTCGGCGGCATCCCAAATGGGCATCACGTTGCCCGTGGGCAGGTACTTGGTCACGCCCCCTTCCACCCCGGGGACGAGACCATTCTTGATGCGAATGTTGGCGTAGGTGCCGCGCATCATCACTTCGTGGTTGCCGCGGCGGCTGCCGTAGGAGTTCCATTCGCTGCGGTCCACGCCGTGCGATTCGAGATAGAGCGCGGCGGGCGAATCCTTGGCAATGTTGCCGGCAGGGCTGATATGGTCCGTCGTCGTGCTGTCGGGCATGATGGCCAGCACGCGCGCGCCCACAATCGGCTGCACGTGGGGCACCTCGCGCGTGATATTGAAGAAGGGGGGCTCCTTGATGTAGGTGCTCGCCTCATCCCACGCAAAGAGGTCGCCCTCGGCCACCTTCACCTCGTTGAATTGCTCATTGCCCGTGAAGATGTCGGCATACTGCTCGCGGAACATGTCGGGGCGCAGCGCGCGGCGAATGGTGTCGCGAATTTCATCCTGCGTGGGCCAGATGTCGCGCAGGTAGACGGGCGTGCCGTTGGGGTCATAGCCCAGTGGCTCCGTTTCCGTGTCAACGTTGACTGTGCCGGCAATGGCGTAGGCCACCACCAGCGGCGGTGAGGCGAGGAAGTTGGCGCGCACGTCAGGGCTCACGCGCCCCTCAAAGTTGCGGTTGCCGCTAAGCACAGCCGCCGCCACCAGGTCGCCTGCCTTAATGCCAAGGCTGATTGGCTCGGGCAGGGGGCCGCTGTTGCCGATGCAGGTGGTGCAGCCGTAGCCCACGGTGTGGAAGCCCAGCGCCTCAAGGTAGGGGGTAAGCCCCGCCTCGTCCAGATAGCTGGTGACGACCTTGCTGCCCGGCGCCATGCTCGTCTTGACCCAGGGCTTGACGTCGAGGCCGCGCTCAACCGCCTTCTTGGCGAGCAAACCCGCGCCCACCATAACGCTGGGGTTGCTTGTGTTTGTGCATGAGGTGATGGCGGCAATGACCACGTCGCCGTGGGTCAGTTCGAAGTTGCGTCCGGCATGGCTCACGGGCACATGCATATCCAGCTTCTCGGCGGTCAGGCCAAAGCCGCGCGGGCCCACCGGGCCCGGCAGGGCGGCCGTCCACATCGTCTTCATGTCCGAGAGGTTGACGCGATCCTGCGGGCGCTTGGGGCCGGCCAGGCTGGGCACAACGGTGCTCATGTCCAGTTCCAGCGTGTCGCTGAATTCGGGCGCGGGCGCGTCGTCGGTGCGGAAGAGCCCCTGCTCCTTGCAATAGCGCTCCACCAAATCCACCTGCTCTTCGCTGCGGCCCGTGCCAATCAGGAAGCGCAATGTCTCGTCATCCACAGGGAAGAAGCCGCAGGTCGCGCCGTACTCGGGTGCCATGTTGGCAATCGTGGCGCGGTCGGCCAGGCTCAACTTGCTCACGCCTGGGACCATAGAACTCGACGAACTTCTCCACAACGCCCTTCTTGCGCAGCATCTCCGTGGCCACCAGCACCAGGTCCGTGGCGGTTGCACCTTCGGGCAGCGCGCCGGTCAGCTTGAAGCCCACCACCTGCGGCAGCAGGAAGAACATGGGCTGGTCGAGCATGACAGACTCGGCTTCAATGCCGCCTACGCCCCATCCCAGCACGCCCAGGCCATTGATCATGGTGGTGTGGCTGTCGGTGCCCACCAGTGTATCCGGATAGGCCACGGGGAGGTCGCCATCGCCGTTGCGCCCCGGGCGCAGTTGCACCACATTAGCCAGATACTCAAGGTTAACCTGGTGGACGATGCCCATGGCGGGCGGCACGACACGGAAGTTGTCAAACGCGCCCCGCCCCCACTTGAGGAACTCGTAGCGCTCGCGGTTGCGCTCAAATTCCCGTTCGGCGTTATACCACTGGGCGAGGATGGTGCCGAACTGGTCCACCTGCACCGAGTGGTCGATCACGAGATCGACCGGCACCATGGGGTTGACCTTGCGCGGGTCGCCGCCCAGGCGGGTCATGGCGTTGCGCAGCGCAGCGAGGTCGACCACACTGGGCACGCCGGTGAAATCCTGCAGCACAACGCGCGCCGGCTTGAAGGGAATCTCCACCTTGCCGGCGGTGTCGGGTCCCCACTTGGCAATCGTCTCGATGGATTCGCGCGTAATCTCGAAGCCGTCGGCCTGACGCAGCGCGGCCTCAAGCAGGATGCGGATAGAGTAGGGGAGGCGGCTGATCTGCGTCACGCCGGCCTTCTCCAGCGCGGAGATGCGGTAGATTGTGGCCGGGCCGCTTCCGGTGTCAAAGGTATCCTTCGCGCCAAATTCGTCTTGCACGGCCATGGGAGATCCTTTCAGTCAGAGCATCACGCTCAACGATGTATTGCAGTATTGCGTATTGCAGTATTGCGCGACATGGTGTTGCGCGAAATCTGGATATGCAGGGAGGGGTTGCGGGCAAATGAAAAAGCACTTCTCTGGGACGCGCCTATAATACCAGCACGCCGGAGATGTGTCACAAACACGGAGCATTTTGGGAAGAATTGCGCAGGCCGCCGAGAAGCTGCGTGCCGAGCACCGCATTTCAACGTGCCCTAACGCACTTCACAGTGACTATATATCGCACAACAGGCCATTTTTGTGCTATGCTATGCACGTGCGAAAGAATCTACAGACTCGTTTTTACTGTGCGCAGGTGTGTGCAGAGGGGCTGCTCAGGGCCCCTGCACAATGCAGCAAGACCACGCAGCAAGACCACCCGCGTGCGTAACCTGTAGCCGCATGCATCGCGCAGGTTGGCGATTAAACCACCGGCCATGTCGGCCATGCCACAACAGACGCGCTAACAATTCTGCTATCCATTTCGACCCGCTTGCGGCGCAATCCTCCGTTGCGCCAATGGCACTCTGCCTGTATTGCTGTAATTGAAACAAGGTGCGAAGGATAGCACCCCCTTTCACGATTCACTCCTCAGGAGACTCACTTGCTGGCCCCTGAACCCAGAACGGGAACAGATGCCGAACTCCTCAAAAAACTCCAGCGTGGCGATAACGCCGCCTGGATGCAGGTGACGCGCGACCTGAGTCCACGGTTGTATTCATACCTGCGACAAAATTTGCCCACCGCCGAAGACACCGAGGACGTTTTGAGCGAGACGATGACTGCCGCAGTGCGCGCCATGGCCAACTTTGATGGCCGGGCAGCGCTCTCGACATTTCTCTACGCAATTGCGTTCCGCAAGGTGGCGGATTTCTACCGGCGCACGCCTTCGACAGAATCCCTTGACAGTGAGAGCTCCACCGTTGTGCTGGTCTCCAAGGAGCTCGATCTCGAGGATCGCATGATGTTTGATGAGGCAATGCAGAGCCTGCCGGAACATTCTCGGCAGGTTTTGCTGTTGCGATATCACGTAGGGCTTGGCGTTGACGAGATTGCAACGGTTCTCGACCGCTCCTACAAAGGAACTGAATCACTTTTGAGCAGAGCACGTGCGCAAATGCGCGAAGCCATGGAGGGGCGTCCATAATGGCACCGCGTCCTCCAGACTTTGACGCTGAGAACGAGGGAGATTTCCAGGCCCTCTTCGATCGCCTGTCGCCAGCAGAGACAATGCCGGCGGCGGTGATGGCGCGCGTCCTTGCGGATGTGGCAACGGAAGTCAGCGCAGTGCGCGCAGCGGAGCCCTACAAGCTGGTGCAGGGCAAGAACGGGGCCGTCGCGGATACGCTTGCGGCGCTCGGCGCCACAGTTGCGCAGCCTGCTCCCGAGACGGCTGCGGCCGCCCCTGCCGTCCCCGCACGCAACCGCGACACATGGATAGGCAACCTCTTTAGCGGCAGTCGACTGGCGATGGCCGGCGCGCTGCTCGGCATCTTGCTGATTGCAGTCATTGGCTTGCGCACCATCTTCTTTCCGCCCACCGTAGCAACGCTGCGCGTTGCCAATGGCAGTGTCACCATTCTGCGCACCGCCGGCAAGCAGTTCGAGCGCATCTCTGCCGGTCAACGGGTCGCCGTGTATGAGGGCGACCGCATTCTCGCCGGCCAGGGCAGCGCAAACCTGGAGCTCTTCCCGCAGCAGATTGCCGTGCTGAGCCCGGGTAGTGACGTTGAGCTGCGCACGCTGACGAACGAGGATGGCGAGACGCACGCGCTGTTGCAGGTGCTGCAGGGACAAACGCTCCAGCAAGTCAACACACCGCTGGGCCCCGAAGACAGCTTTGAGGTGCAGACAGCCGACTTGATCGCCTCTGTGCATGGAACGAAGTTCTTCGTAGCCGTGCCTGCCGACGGCAAGAGTCTGCTCGCCGTGGTGGAGGGGACCGTGGCGGTGGAGACAGGCGGCGAAAGCCTGAGCCTCGACGCGGGCGAAATCGTCAGCGTGGTTGAGGGACAACCGCCCGAAGTTGAAACATTTGAAGGCGCGCCCGACCTGGGCGGAGAAGGAGGCGAGCTCGTTCTTCTGGCCGCGCAGCCGGGCGCTGACTTGACGGTCTATACAGATGCCGACGCCGACAGCACGCCGCTGGGCGTAATTGAGCCTGGACGCTCGTACGCGGTGATCAGCCAGGCTGGCGACTGGTACCAGATTTGCTGCGTGGCGGGCAGCGTGGGTTGGGTGCAGGCCGCGCCCGCAACACCGGGGAGCGCCGACCCGAATCCTATGGCTGCGGCCCAGGAGGACGGCGAAAGCGCGTCGCCGGATGGCACGGACCCGCCGGGCGACGGTTCCAGCGCGGATGCTGCGCCTGGCGAAAGTGACCCAACGAATGCACAAGCAGTGCCCGCGCAAAGCAGCGTGGGCAATGCGCTTTCTGCCACCGTGGCCAATGTGGCGACGCCTATGCTCGTTTCGGCCACGCGCGTGAGCCCGCCGCTTGCGATTCGCGCGCCCCGTTTGCCCGTGGGCCAGGCCGCCAACACACCGCCTGGAGAGACGCCGGAGGCGGCAGCGCCGCCCTTTGGCGCGCCTACGCCCATTGTAGCGGCCACAGAGACGCCGCCGGCGACTGTGCCGCCAACTGCACTACCCACGGCTACCATGCCGCCAACTGCATTACCCACGGCGACGGCGGTTCCGACGCAAGCGCTGCCGACCGACACACCTCGTCCGCCTGCGGAAGAGGAAGACAAGCCGCGCAAACCGACTCGGACGCCGACGAACACGCCAGTGCCGACAGATACACAGCTTGCTCCAACGAATACGCCTGCGCCCACGGATACACGTGTGCCGCCAACGAATACGCCTGCGCCTACGGATACACGTGTGCCGCCAACGAATACGCCTGCGCCTACGGATACACGTGTGCCGCCAACGAATACGCCTGCGCCTACGGATACATCGTGTGCCGCCAACGAATACGCCTGCGCCCACGGATACACTGTGCCGCCGACGGACACGCCTGTGCCGCCCACGGACACGCCTGTGCCGCCCACAGACACGCCTGTGCCGCCGACGGACACGCCTGTGCCGCCGACGGACACGCCTGTGCCGCCCACAGACACGCCTGTGCCGCCCACAGACACGCCTGTGCCGCCCACAGACACGCCTGTGCCGCCCACAGACACGCCTGTGCCGCCGACGGACACGCCTGTTCCACCGACGGATACGCCTGCACCGCCGCCGGTCACCCCCACGCCGCGCTGTCGTGTCTGGATAGGTGACGAGTGCATCATCTACTTTGGCTAGACCGGCAGTTGTGGCGGCACAGTGCCACCCCTCCCTGATAGCGTGGGTTTGGGCAAGCAGCCCAGCGCAGCCGCAGCGCCTGCAACACTCATTCTGCTGCTGGCGTCGACATTCTTCGCCTCTATGCGGAAGAAAAGGTAGGTGGGATCATGATACACCGGCTTGCGCACTGGTCGACGTTTGCTGTACGCGATAGCTACGGCCATTGCACGCCAATCATTTCGCCAATTTGCGTAGTTCCTACACAATGACGATACTATAAGTAGTTATAAAGGGCGCTCCCCCCAAATGACGCGCCATGTAACGCAGGTTCCCCCCCAGGCGACCTGCTGCAGGAAACCACCCGAGTTTGACCGGCTTGGGTGGAGCAAAACCGAGCGCCTCATCGCACCCCACGTGGCGATGGACCGGCTTGGGTCCGGTGGTTTTTGCACACGCTTTAGGCTGACAGATTGAAGTGGCTTAAAGCGGCTTGCATAACGCTCTGGTGTCTTTTGGCACCGTATGGCAGTGCGCGAATCATTGGTCAAATCAGCATCGACACAATCGACACACAATTGAGCAGAAAACAGGGTGCGCAAAGTTGCTTGCGTCTTGTCTGTTTCGCCAACCCGCGTGCAGCAGAGTACAGGGCGGCGTTGGATACCCCTGTTGCAACCGTGACCGTGCGGCCTGCGTGGCATTGAGCCATGCCTTGGCTAACGCGGTTGTTTACGTAGTGCTTGCCCGCAGTCGCGCGGGCAAGCCAACGAGGATATGGGAGACCACGTTTATGAATACAGAGAATCGTCCCCGTCGTTTCAGTCGCGTCAAGCGCGTGCGCATGGTCGCGGCAATTGCACTCGTGCTGATTGGGGGTGTGCTCTTGCTGGCTGCGCGCCCATCGCTGGCTGCAACCGGGCCGGCGCGCATTGCGGCCACGGCAACGCCTGCACCTGTGGCAACGGTTGCGCCCACAGCAACAACTGCCACAGCGGCGCCGGCGGACGCGACCGCCGCAGTGACAAGCACCGCAGCCGTGACCGAAAGCGCAAGCGTTACGGTTGCCTCCGGGCCGCCGGCCGATGCGCTGCCCGTCATGGCCGCGCAAACCAGCACCTCACTGACCGACCTGGCTGACTTCGGCGGCGCGCCTGTGGGCTTCACCGATGCCGGCTTCCCCTTCATAGGCGATCCCAACGCGCCGGTGACAATGGTCGAGTACAGCGACTTTCTGTGTCCCTTCTGCGGCCGCCATGTAATGGAAACGCTCCCCACGCTGATTGATGAATACATCCTCACCGGCAAGCTGAAGCTCGTCTTCCGCGACTTCCCCATTGCAGAGCTGCACCCCAATGCGCCGCAGGGCCATCAGGCCGCGTGGTGCGTGGGCCAGGAGGACCCGGTTGCGTGGTGGGGAATGCACGATCAACTTTTCAGTCGCCAGAGCGAATGGAGTCAGTTGGCAGACCCCAGCGACTTCCTTGCGAGCGTTGCCGAAGAGGTGGGCGCTGACGCGGCCCTCTATGAAGAGTGCATGGCCTCGGGCGAGACGATAGCTCTGGTTGACGACGCGATTGCCGAAGGGCAGACGCTTGGCTTCAGTGGCACGCCCAGCTTCGTTTTGTTCACCGATACGCTACCTGAAACCTACACGGTGGTGGGCGCGTATCCCATCGGCTACTTCCAGCAGTACATTGATGCCCTGCTTGCTGGTGAAGCGCCCCCCGCCGATCCCCAGGCGCAGGCGCAGGCTCCGCAGCTGCCGCCGTGGGCTGACGCTGAACTGCTTGCTTCGGACCCCGAGAACCCGGGCCGCAACCTCTATGGCGACCACACGCTGGGCAGCGACGACGCGTTGCTGACCATTATCGAGTTCAGCGACATGCAGTGCCCGGCCTGCGCGCAGCATGCCAACCTGGTTGCGCCCACAATCGTGCAGGATTACGTCGACACGGGCAAGGTGCGCTGGGTCTTCAAGCACCGGCCGCTGTCTATGCACCCCTTTGCGCCGCTGGGCGCAGCTGCCACCGAATGCGCCTCGGACCAGGGGCAGTTCTGGGAGATGCACGACGCCCTCTTTGCCGAGCAGGATCAGTGGGCCCCGCAAGATGATGCGTGGACGGAAGAGGACGCCGAAGGCGAGATTGTAGCCATCGCGAAGGATTTGGGGTTGGATGACGATTCATTCGATGAGTGCATCAAAAGCCGCCAGCCCATGGAGCGCGTACTGCTCGACGTCTTTGACGCCGAGGGCATCATTACCAGCACGCCTTCATTTGTCGCGATCTACAATGGACAGGGCACGCTGCTCAACGGCAGTCGCCCGACCGAAGAGTTCGCGCAGGTGCTGGACAGCCTTATAGAGGCCGCGCAATAGTCGAGTTGCGATGGTCGACCCCCCCAAGTGCAACGACATGCGTATTTGTCGTAGCTAGCGGGGGTCGGCCGTCGCGACTCGTTTTGTTTCAGGAGGATTTTATCGCAATTTGCACGATCGGCTCGGGAGATTGATTGCGCAGGTTGGTTTGGAAAAGCCACGCAGGACAACAGCGCCCACAGTGGGACAAGGCAAAGGGGCCGAGGGTGGAGACCAGCGACGGTTCATCCATGCAGTCATGCAGAGATCGTGCAGCTGAAACAGAGTGTCACAAGAGCAAAAGTGGTGGGCTACGCAAGGGCGCAGCCGGCAAGAGCAGGAAAACAGACGGCCGTAGAGGCCCGAAGGAGCAGAAAATGCAGAATCCTCTGACTGCAGAATCAACAAGCCGCCGCGCGGCATGCCGGCCGGCGTTTTGGCGCGCGCTGCGACAACGGTGGTCGTTGCGCTTGCAATTATGATGCTGGCCTTTGCCGGCCAGGCCTTTGCACAAGCAGTGCCGCCCAACCCGGCGCCGGTGGAGACCTACTATCTTCCAATCACCGACCAGCAGGCTCTTGTCATGCTCAAGGGCATCAATAACGCTGCTACACCCAATGTATATACCTATGCGTCCATGGCCATCGGCACACAAGGCACGATCGTCTACTACGATCACTGGGAAAACGGCTACATCACATCCATAGCCAACCCCAGCGACGGCCAAATATACGGTCCCGGCCAACTGGACGGCGTGCAGATTTGGGGCAACGGCAAGTGTTCCGACGGTTTCCCTAATAACAAAGACGGCATTTGGACAAACGGCCCCACCTGCCCCAATGATGCCTGGGATGTTTTTGATTCGGGCGACGTTGTGGTGTTGCGCGGCAGCAAGAGTCAGGCCGAGCTTGACAACGATGCAGCCCGGCTTGACTTTGACGGTCGGGACAAATTTGCAGCTACCGAACAAATCTCCGTCGCCCGCACCTACTGGGCAGACGGTGCCGCCACACTGCTGGCAGGTGCAGTGGAAGTCTACCCCACTTCCGACTGGGGTCTTGAATACGTTGCCCCTGCGGGCGTGAATGATACGTTCAATAGTCAGTTTACAGCCGCAACGCTGGTCATTATGGCCACAGAGAACGACACGGCTCTGTCGATAACAGGGCAAGGCACCGGCAGCACTATCTCGTGCAGCGACGGCGCCACCAATCTCAATGATCTTGACCAGGGCGAGTCGTGCATTGTGACAAACGTCAACCGCGGCGCCAAGGTGCTGAATTCGACGAGCACCAAGCCCGTACAAGTGCACATGTTCACCGGCGAGGTTGGTTCACAATATGAGTCACGCGCCTTCACGCTGCTCCCCACGTCCCAGTGGGGTCCCAGCTACTACAGCCCGGTAGGCACGCGAAGCAATAATCCTGCACAGATCATTGTCTACAATCCCGGCCAAACCACCAACGGCGGCACCCTCTACGTACGTTGCGCCTGGGAAGGAACGGCGTTCTCCGACTTCACCGTTAACTCGGGTGCAGCCGGCGCTGTTGATGTGCCGGCTGGCTCGGGCGCACACTGCTTTGCGAAGACGGCCAGCGGCAATGCTACGCTGCTTTCGAGTGCAAAGTTTTTCGCCATCTCCCCCGTTGACAGGGAAGGCGCATCGTGGGACTGGGGCTTCACACTAATCCCTGACTCATTGCTGGCGCCACAGGCGCTGGTAGGCCTCGGCCTTGGGCAGGATCCTGAGGCCAGTCTCAGCGACAACGGCAGCCCTGTCTGGGTGTCGGCCTTTTGTCCGGCGGGCACGAACAGCACGTACATTTACGCGGATATCACTGGTGACGGACAGGCAGACCATGTGGACCTGGATGGCAACCTGATATGGGGTAACGGCGACGAAGATACGCGCGAATCGGCCTCGCCGAATGGCATTCTTGTAAACGTGCGCGAATCAGTGCGCATCTACAGCCCCAACGTACCCAACCAAAGCAACGGCACGCCGCAGAACCAGACGGGTATGCGCGTTTGGACGTTGAGCGGCGCAAATGGAACGGGCACGCCTGTCTGCAACCTGGCAGTGGCCTGGGGCGAAGACCCTGGGTTCATTAGTTCGGGCAGCCCGGGCTTTGACGTGGGCACCACAGTGCGCCCCCTGCGCAGCTTCACCGTCAACAAGACTATTGGGCTGGCCACGGATACAAATGGCGATGGCTCAATTACACCCGGCGACGAAGTAACGTACACGATTGACATCAAGAACACGGGTCTGGCGCCCATTTTCGCCATCAACGTGCGCGACGAATTGCCGCTTCCGCAGGTGGACTACGTACCCCTAAGCACCAAGTTCGCGATTGTTTCGGGGGCAGGCACAGTGGGACCGCGTAGCCCAATTCCCGACGGCGGCGGCAGCACCGCGTTCCCGCTGGACACGCCTGGGTATAACTGGTTTGGTTCGCTGGCTGGTTCGCAGTTCTACAAAAACCCGCCCGTGCTAGGTGAGACGCTGCAGGTCACCTTCCGCGCGACCATCAAGGCCAAGCCGGCTGTTCAGTGTGGGGACACCATCAAGAATGTGGCCTTTGCAACCGTTGGTGGGCAAACGCGCACTGACGAGGAAGTGACTCCAATCGATTGCCCAAGCACGATTGAGATCATTAAGCAGGCTAACGGTGGCACGAAGACCTTCTCGTTTACCACGACGAAGAGCCCCAACACGCCTGCGCTGGAAAGCGCCTATCAGAGCTTCGATCTCACGCCTGTCATTAACGACTCGGCTTCCAAGCTGATGACGCCGCTGACGCCGGACAGGACCTACGTTGTGACAGAAGCGGATCCGGGCGTGGGTTGGCGCCTGTCCGATCTCTCCTGCACGGTGTCGCCTGCCGGCACTTCGGCTGCGCCCTCAATTGATCAGACAAATCGTAAAGTGACCATCGTGCTGGGGCAGGAATCCACAGT
Source organism: uncultured Chloroflexia bacterium (assembly GCA_963773745.1). GTDB lineage: Bacteria > Chloroflexota > Anaerolineae > Caldilineales > Caldilineaceae > UBA5069. Next base: position 2,124 of record CAVZCL010000008.1, on the reverse strand, counting down.
GCGGTGCACCTTCACCAACGAGAAGCCGCAGGTGCGCATTCGGCTGACGCCGACCACGGCCGAGAATGCCGTGAATGTTGCGCATACTTTCACTGCATTTGTGGAAGGCTCGACTGACAACGGCGCGAGCTGGAGCGGTATCAGCGGCGTACCGGTCAACTTCACGAAGACGGGCGCAGGCACGCTGGCGTCTACGTCGTGCAACACTGCCGGCACGGCCGGCTCCTGCTCGGTTGTGTTGAACTCGGGCGCAGCCGGCGTTACCACTGTCAACGCGACAGCGCCGAGCGTTACCTACCGCACGTTCACCTTCACGAACGTGACGACTGTGGGCGGCACAGGCCAAAGCGGCCCCGCCACCAAGACGTGGACCGACCTGCGCATTAGCATCAGCCCGCTGACCGACGACAACAAGGTGGGCGACGCGCACGAATTCACCGTCCTGGTTGAGAAGAAGGTGGCAACGCCGCAAACTGGTCTCCGGTGCAGGGTGCAAACCCAACCATCAGCTACACCGGCGCAACACCGAGCACAGCGCCAACGGCCTGCACAGCGGCTACCGGCAGCGACGGTAAGTGCAAATTCTCAATCAACTCGACGCTAGCCGGGCACTTCACAGTCCGCGCCTCCGTCACCCATCCCGTGGTGACTGGCCAGCCGCTGGCGCGCATAACTGGCACCACGCCCAACACAACGCTGGGCGGCACGGCCGATGGTGTCAAGACGTACGTGGCCGCGTGGATCAGCATTGCACCGCTAACGCCAGTAAACGCAGTCAACGTGGGCCACGTGTTCACCGTCAAGGTGGAGAAGAATGATGGCAGCGGCTGGGTGGATGCGCCGGGCGTCACAGTGACCCCTGGCGTGAGCCCTGCGGCACACCTGACAGGCGGCACATGCACAACTGGCGTCACCTCGGCAACAGGCACTTGCACAATCACCATTGTCTCCCCAACGGCGGGCCAGACAACCGTGAATGCATTGGCCAACGTTGCCGTGCTCAATCAGACGGTGGCCGTGACCACAGTCGGCGGGACGGATCCAGTATGGCCCGGCCGTCAAGACATGGCAGAACATTCGCATCTTCATCAACCCGCCCAGCGACACCAACAAGGTGGGTGATGCGCATGTCTTCACCGTCAAGGTGGAGAAGAATGAGGGTGCGGGCGCCGGCTGGGTTGCACTTGCAGGTGTTACACCCACAGTTACTGTAACGCCCGCCGGCACGACGCCTGCCAGCCCAATCACCTGTGCAGCAGCCACCAATACAAGTGGCGAGTGCACGGTGACGATCAACTCGACGACGCCAGGCCTCTACACGGCCAGCGCCAAGGTTGCCACGGCGATCAACGGCGAGGCAATTGAGCGCGACGGGCACTGCTCTGAACACGGCAGCCCAGGGCGGCAACAAAGCCACCAAGCAGTACGTCAACGTGCGCATCCGCATCGAAGGTACGCCGGCGACGAATGCCGTCAACGCAGCGCACACCTTCCCTGTCTTTGTAGAAGGCACGCTGAACGGCACGACGTGGACGGGCATCAGCGGTGTTGATGTCACAGGCAGTTTGGTTTCTGGCAGCGTAGGCGCACTTAGCACTGGTGCATGCACCACAGCCGGTGCAACGGGCACCTGCAACCTGGTTGTCAACTCGGCTGCAGCGGGTGTCTCCACGGTAAATGCCACTGCAGATGTCACCTACGAAGGCATGACCTTCACGGGATCACCACCAATGGCGCTGGCGAGAACAGCGGCCCTGGCGTCAAAACATGGGTGGACGCACGCATCAGCATTAGCGGCACTGCGACGAATGCAGTGAATGCGCCGCATACCTTCACGGTGCTGGCAGAGCAGAAGGTCGGCAATGGGGCATGGGGTCCTGTGCCGAATGGGACGAAGCCGGTTGTGTCAATCACGCCAGCAGGCTTCAGCACGGTGAGCAACAGCTGTAGCTCGGCCGGCACAGTCAATGGCACATGCACGGTTGTGATCAACTCGACAACGGCGGCGGTCTACAACGCCAGCGCCTCGTTGAACACGACGGTCTCGGGTCAGAGCATAACGCGTCGACGCCTGCGGATGCAGTCAAGACCTACGCCGACCTGCGCATCACGATCGGCCTTACG
>CAVZCL010000007.1:0-16990 GCA_963773745.1 uncultured Chloroflexia bacterium | reverse complement strand
TGGTGACGGGCGCAATGGAAAAGCCAGCGGGCAGCGCCAGTACCGCGGCCAGTTAACAAGCTCGAGAGCCATGCCGGGCACGCCGTGGTCGTCCGCGAAACCGAGCGCCTCCAGCACCGGCTGCCAGGGCGCACGGGGGACATCCCACTCGATCCAGAGCGTGAAGGGGACGGCGACGGGGTGACGGAACAGGCGCGATTGCCTCTGTCAGCGTCTCGATTTCACCGGGCGCGTGGCGACCGTCGCAACAGAATCCCGTTGAACCAGGAGTGCGCGAGCGGCGTGCGCCAGCGTGCAATGCCATCTGCCTCACCGTATTCTGTGGCAGGCGACCGCGCCAGAAAGCGGAAGAAGTCGGTCAGGTTCTGCTTGGTGGCGCGGGCAAGGTTCATGAACGCGGATGGTGAGGTTGAGGTGATTCGTTGCTCGACAATTGCAGATTGGCGAAATGCTCATTATTTTTTTTTTTTTTTTTTTTTTTTTTTTTTTTTTTTTTTTTTTTTTTTATATAAAAATTTCACCAATTGACCTGCTATCCAGCGGCCGAATAGCAGTCGATCTACGGATAGAGGCCGCGCAGCTCCACCGCCTCCAGAATGCGCTGGATGGCAATGGCGTAGGCCGCGGTGCGCAGATCGCAGTTGTGACGCTGCTGGAACAGAACAACGGACTCCAGGTTGTCGATGAGGGTCTTCTCCATATTACGCCGGACCGAGGCTTCATCCCAGAAGAAGGACTGTAGGCTCTGCACCCACTCAAAATAGGAGACGACGACACCGCCTGAATTGCAGAGAATGTCGGGGATGACGACGGTGCCCTTCTCGAGCAGCAACTTCTCGGCCTCAGGCGTGGTGGGGCCGTTGGCGCCTTCGGCAACGAAGGCGGCGTTAATTGTATGTGCGTTTTCGGCGGTAATCTGCCCTTCGAGCGCAGCGGGCACGAGCACGTCGACGTTGAGTGCAAGCAGCGCTGCGTTGGAGATTGGCTCGGCATCAGGGAAGTCCACCACGCTGCCGGTCTCGGCCACGTGACGACGGAGCGCCACCAGGTCCAGCCCCCGTTCCGGTCAGATGCCGCCGAAGACGTCGCTAATGGCGACGATGCGTGGCGCGGCGTGCATTTTAAAGCGCCGCCCCAGAAGCGGCATCGCCGCCGCCCCGGGCGTTTACCGCCTCAGTCCTTCGGCGACTTGCCCATCGGCGCTTCTTCAGGAGTTGGCAGGCAAAGATGTAGGTTGACGCAGCCATGCTCAGTTGTTTACCCACATCCCCGGGCGTTGCCGCCAGCCGTATCCACCGGCTTGCCGGTGACGACGGCGGGAATCGAGTAGCCCCGGTGCATGGAGTAGGTGTCCATAATCCACGCCATCACCTGGGCGTTGGTGCCCACGTCGGGCGCGGGGAATGTCGCGCTCGGGGCCCATCATGATGCTGACCTCGCTCGCGTAGCGGACAGGCGTCATCTTCTCGAGCTCGCGCTTGGAGAGGGTGCCGGAATTACAACCACGCCCCCCTTGGCCCCACGCCCGTAGGGAAGGTTCATGAGCGCGCACTTCCACGTCATCCACATGGCCAAGGCGCGGCATTCGTCCAGGGTGACGCCTGGGTGATAGCGGATGCCGCCTTTGGTGGGGCCCTTCGTCATGTTGTGCTGAACACGAAAGCCGGTGAAGATGCGCTGGTGGCCGTTGTCCATCATTACAGGGAAGTGGACAATGAGCTCACGCTGGCAGGTGCGCAGGTAGAGGCGGTCGTCGTCGGAGAGGCCCATGTCGACCGCGACCTGGTCGAGCTGCGCCTGGGCAACGCTGAAGGCGGAGGCCTTGCGGGGCGTGCTTGTTTCGTCGGCGTCGGCCATGGTGCCGTTCTCGGGAGCTGGCTGTGCGGCCGGCAATGCGGGGGCAGGGTGCAGGGCCGCCTGAATGGCCGTGCCGCCGTTGAGCGACTTCTTGTCGCTGCCGGCGGACGCAGGCACGGTTGTTGCTTCGGTGGGTGGTTGAGCTTGCTTCGCCATTGAAGGTTCTCCTGAAATGAAAGCACATGGGTACATAATCTCGGCGGCATTGCCGAGCATCTTGATTATACCAGCAAATGAATCCAAGCGGGCATACGCGCGTGCATGCCGATCGCATGTCACATTGTGGCGTGGTTGTTGGAGGGGCACGTGCTTTCGTGACGCGCACTGCAAACAGACACGCTGGGCAGGGCGCAAGCTCTTCCACAGCCAGAACAACCACGACTTCGTAAAGGGTGACAGCTTTGCCGCCAGCCCCAAATCTTGCGAAGCCAGCCCAATTTTGCCGCCAGGCGGATACTGGCGTGGAGAGATGTGCTGGGCGATTCCAACAGCGATATCCAGTTCAACACCGAAATTGGGAATTTCTGGGCGCCAGGCCGCACCTCAACGCGCTCATTCTGCTTTCTGGCTGGCGCATAAAGCACGCATTTGCATGTGTGCAGTTGCAGGCAGGGCGAGGTGGTTTTGACATGCTTTCGTTTCGCGACCTATAATGATCTGGTTGGGCAGATTTCGCCTGCCTCTCCCACCCGATGCTGCCCCGATTACCACCCCTGAATAGAGGAACAATCTACTCTATGAACAAGCAACGCAACACCATCACCCTGATCCTGATTGGGATCCTGGTGGCGCTGGCGTTATACGTTCGCGCTGCCGCTCAACCAGCCAAGCTCCATCGTGCGCTTCGCGCACGAATGACCCATCAGCAGCCAGCACACCGCTTGATTTGCGGCTCGGGCTGGACCTCCGCGGCGGCACCCAGGTGCTGCTCGAGGCGGACATTCCCGAAGGCCAGGTGATGGCCGAAGGCGCCATGGAAACCGCCAAGCAGATCATTGACACCCGCGTCAATGGCCTTGGTGTGGTCGAAGCCAACGTTCAGCAGCAGGGCGCCGACCGCGTCATCGTCGAGCTGCCGGGCATCAACAACCCCGACCAGGCCATCGAGACAGTGCGCTCCACCGGACAGCTTGAGTTTGTGGATCCGGGTCCGCTGCAGTTGGGTCAGGGCATGATCATTAACACCACCAACAAGCCAAACGCCGTGGCGGATGCGGTGGCAGGCGAAAACGGAGCCGTGGCATCACAGCAGGCGCCGTATCCTGATCAGGTCTTTAATACAGCCATGACGGGTGACGTGCTCAAGAGCGCCATTGCCTATCAGGACCAGGTGGGCCAGTGGCAGATTAGCTTCGAGACCACGCCGGACGGTGCAGACAAGATGCTGGCCTATACCAGTTCGCACCTCGGTCAGCCGATGGCGATTGTGCTTGACGGCCTTGTGCTTTCGGCGCCCACGATTCAGGGGCAGATCAGCACGCAGGGACAGATCACCGGCCAGTTCACGCAGGAAGAGGCTGAGAGCCTGGCGGTGCAGATGCGCTATGGTGCGCTGCCCGTGCCGCTCAAGGTAGTGGATGTGCGCACATTGGCGCCAGCCTTGGCCAGGATTCGGTGGCGCGTAGCCTGCGGGCCGGCCTGCTTGGCCTGATTGCCGTCTTCCTGTTCGTCCTCATTCTGTATCAATCGGCCGGTGTTGTGGCCGCGGTTGCGCTGCTCTGCTACATCATCCTGACGCTGGCGGTCTACAAGCTCATACCGGTTACGCTTACACTGCCGGGCATTGCGGCCTTCTTCCTGAGCGTGGGCATGGCAATTGACGCCAACATTCTCATCTTTGAGCGCATGAAGGATGAACTGCGCAATGGCCGCAATTCGCGGATGGCAATCGAGTCGGGCTTCACGCGTGCCTTTCCTGCCATTCTCGACAGCAACCTCTCTACGCTGATTTCAAGTGCGGTCCTCTTCTGGTTTGGCAGCACCTTTGGAGCCAGCGCGGTGCGAGGCTTCGCCATCAACCTGGCAATCGGTGTTGCGCTCGCGCTCTTCTCGTCGGTCTTCATTACCCGTACAATGATGCGGGCGCTGCCGGCGGAGTTTGTCACGTCATCGTTCCTTAAGCGGCTGGCAAAGCAGCGGCATCAGCCCCAGCAGCAGCAGCCTGCTTGAAAGTGAGAATTACCCATGCGCATTATTGAACGACGCGGTTGGTTCTTTGCAATTTCTCTCATTCTCATGCTGCCCGGGATCATCTATATGGTCTGGTCGCTGGCGGCGCGCGGTACAATCCTGCCGCTGAGCATTGACTACACGGGTGGTCTCGACTGGGAAATGCGCTTTCCCCAGGCCGTTGTGGCCGAAGACGTGCACCAGCTCTTTGTGAACAACGGCTTCGAAGATACGAAAGTCGTCACCGTTGGCGACGACCGCACGGTGCAGGTGAAGACCAAGGAGATTACGCCGGAAGAGAAGGCGATCCTGGTTGATGCACTCAATGCGCAGTTTGGTTCCTTTGAAGAGATGAGCTACCGCAACATTGGCCCTGCAATTGGCAGTGAAGTGAGCCGAGCGGCCATCCTTGCAGTGACGATTGCATCACTGCTGATTCTCTTCTACCTGGCCTACAGCTTCCGTTCGTGCCCCACCCGCTGCGCTACGGCACGTGCGCAGTGACTGCGCTTGTGCATGACGTGCTCGTGACGATCTCGTTTATCGCCGTCATGAACATCTTCTTTGGTTGGGAGGTGGACGCGCTCTTCCTCACGGCGATTCTCACGGTCATCGGCTACAGCGTGAGTGACTCGATTGTCGTCTTTGACCGCATCCGCGAGAATCTCAAGCGTCATCGTGGGGAAGACTTCAGCACGGTGACGAATCGCAGCATCATCGAGACAGCTTCCCGTTCGCTGGGCACGCAGATTGCCACGCTGCTCACGCTGGTCAGCATCCTCATGCTGGGCGGCCCCACGCTGCAGAAGTTTGTGGCAGTGATGGTTGTGGGCATTCTGAGCGGCACCTACTCGTCAATCTTCAACGCCGCGGCCCTGTTGGTGGCGTGGGAAGAGAAGAGCTGGCTGCACAAGGAGAATAGCAACGGCGCCGTGACCACGGCCAAGCCCGTCACCGTGTAAAGAGCGGTGCGGTTGCAGCAACAGCATTTTGCAGAAAGCAGGCGCCATCGAGCAATCGATGGCGCCTTTCCTTTGTGTTGTTGCTCTTTTTTCTGGCTGCTATGGCCGGATGGGTGCGCCGAATTGGGTGACAATCTGCTGCCCGGCGGGGCTGAGCGCGAAGTCGAGGAACTGGCGCACGCGCCCCTGTGGCTCGGCAGCGGCTATCAGGAAGAGCGGCTGAATGAGAGGGTAGGTCTGTTCCTTGAGTGCTTCCACTGTGGGCAGCCTGCCTTCAACTTCGAGCACGCGCACGCCTGCCGCGGCGTCGTTGTTGGGGTCTTCATCAAGCAGGCTGCGCACGGCGGCGCGTGAGACGTAGCCAATGGACTGGGGCGTGGCCGCGACGTAGGCCACCACGTCGGCGCTGGTGGGCATGACGACCGCCGTGAGAGAGACGCCCACGTCGCCCATGACGCGCCCCTCGAAGGTTGCGCGGCTGCCCGAGCCTTCCTCGCGGCTGACGAGGAGCACCTCGCCTTCGTCGCCACCCAGCTGGAGCCAGTCGAGCACATCGCCCGTATACAAGTCGCGGAGCTGAATCAGCGAGAGCCCGGCCACGGGGTTCGTGGGGTGAACGATGACGGCCACGCCATCCAGTCCAATTGGGTAGCGCAGCAGTCCGTCGCTGGCAGCGTCGCCTCCATCATCGCGCGGGGGCAAGAGCGTGCTTGCTGCCAGGTCCACCTGGCGTGCGCGCACCTGCTCCTCGCCCAGCGTGCTGCCGCCGCCGCGCACATCAAAGAGCACATCCGCGTGCCGGCGCGAGAAGGCCTTGGTGAGCGCGCCAAGCACGGGGCGCATGGACGATGCCCCTGCGATGGTAATCGTCGTGGGTTCGGGCGTGTTGACGGAGAGCCCTTCACAGGCGGCAAGCACCGTGCAGAGAAGCACCAATGCAAGCAGACGAGCAATGCGCTGGTTCATGGGCTACATGCGCAGAAAGACAACAATGACAATGAGCGCGGCGACGGCGAAGCGATAGACCACGAAGACGGTAATCGAGCGTGTGCGCAGATAGCGCAGCAGGAAGTGAATGCAGAGATAGCCGCTGATGGCCGCAGCCAGTACGCCCACAGCCACCACGAGCAGATCGCTCGAACCAAGTCCGCCATCCTGCCAACTGCCAAGCAAATCAAACAGCCCCTTGAGCCCTGCGCCGAGGGTGACGGGCACAGAGAGGAGGAAGGAGAAGCGGGCGGCCACGTCGCGCTTGAAGCCCAGCGCCAGGCCGGCGGTGATTGTGGATCCAGAGCGTGAGACCCCCGGAAAGAGCGCCAGCGTTTGCGCCAGGCCCACGGCAATCGCATCCACCAGACGAATGCCCGTAAGCGGACGCTGGTGGCGCGCCAGCCTGTCGGCCAGGTACATAATGACGCCGAAGGCCGCCAGCATGGCCGCAATTGAGAGCATGATGCGCCCCGAAACGTCCTCGCCGGCTGGATGGAAGACGGCGGCAACGATATCCTCCAGAAAGAAGCCGGCGAGGACGGCGGGAATGGTCGCAATCACAATCAGCCATGCGAGCTTGCGATTTGGGTCATCGCCGATCTTGAACTCTCGGATGCTGGCAATGCCGGCGCGCAGCAGATTCCACAGGTCATTCCAGAAGTAGATGACAACTGCCGACAGCGTGCCCAGATGCAGCGCCACATCAAAGGCGAGGCCGCTCAGAAGCGGGTCCGTCCAGCCAAAGAGCCACGGCACGATAATGAGGTGGGCGGATGAGGAGATGGGCGCAAACTCGGCGACGCCCTGAACGATACCAAGAACGATGGCTTGAATGATGACGCGCAGCATGCGTTTCCCTTATGCTTCCTGGTTGGGCTGATCCGGCTGGTGATCTTGTGGTTGATTCTCTGGCGGGCGGGCGTTGTGGATCGCCTTCTGTGCGGCGGGTGGCTTGTTGGCCGTGCGCCCGGCCACGCGGCGCGCGTGCTGCTCATGGCGCACGGCCTGATCGGTAATCTGGTAGCGCGCGAGGAAAGCAGCGCGGTAGGCGTCGAAGTTGCCTGCAGCCAGCGCAGCGCGAATGTCGCGCATGAGCTCCATCATGAAGTGCACGTTGTGAATTGTGCCCAGCCGCAGTGCGCTGATTTCGCCCGCCTTGTAGAGGTGGCGCAGGTAGGCGCGGCTGAAGGTGCGGCAGGTATAGCAGCTACAGCCCTCCTGCACGGGGGCGGTGTCCTCGGCAAAGCGGGCGTTGCGCAGGTTGATGCGGCCGTCCGGCGTGAGGAGCGAGCCGTTGCGCGCCACACGTGTGGGCAGCACGCAATCAAACATGTCAATGCCGCGCGCCACGCTCTCGAGAATATCCTCGGGCGCACCCACGCCCATAAGGTAGCGCGGCTTATCCTCGGGCATGAGCGGCACTGTGGCATCGAGCGTGTCATACATCTGCTGCTTTGTCTCGCCCACGGCCAGCCCGCCCACGGCGTAGCCCGGAAAGTCGAGCGTGCGCAGAAAGTTGGCGCTTTGCGCGCGCGAGATCGGGAAAGACGCCGCCCTGAACAATGCCAAAGAGCGCCTGATCGGTGCGGTTGTGCGTGGTGCGGCAACGCTCGGCCCAGCGGTGTGTGCGCGCCACTGCGTCCTCAACGGCGGCGCGATCCGTGGGATTGGGACAGACGTCCAGCACCATGGCAATGTCGGCACCCAGCGCCATTTCCACCTCCATCACCTTTTCGGGGGTGAAGGAGTGAATGCTGCCGTCGAGGTGGCTGCGAAAGGTGACCCCTTCATCGGCCAAATTGCGCTGATGGGCCAGGCTGAAGACTTGATAGCCCCCCGAATCGGTGAGCATGGGGCCGTCCCAGCGCATGAAGTCGTGGAGGCCCCCCATGCGCGCCACAAGTTCGTGGCCCGGGCGCAGGTAGAGATGATAGGTGTTGGCAAGCACGAGCTGGCAGCCTGCCTCGTGCAGGTCGCGCGGCTCCAGCGTCTTGACGTTGGCCTGCGTGCCGACGGGCGCGAAGGCAGGCATGTCAATGGGGCCGTGCGGCGTATCAAAGGTGGCAAGGCGTGCTGCGCCTGCAGTGGCGTGCAGGTTGAAATTGAAATTGGCCATAGCCCAAACATGCTAGCACAACCGGCGGCAAAATGGCGCACGCTCGTGAGGAGAAACAGATTCTTGTACGCAGAAAAGGGCGGAAACAGCAGAAAAAGCAGGAAACAATTGCTGGATGAATTTGTTTCCTGCTTTTTCTGCTGTTTCCGCCCTTTCAGCGTACAAGAATCTGTTTCCCTATGTTGCGGCGCGCGCCTGCTGGATCGCGTTTTCGACGACGCGCCCTGCGCCAAAGTTGGGCAGGCGCAGGTAGTGGGCGGCGGCCTGCAGCATGGCCTCCTGCGGGATGAGGCCGATGAGCTCGCTGCGCGCCACGTCCACGCCGGCGGCCTGCGCCTGCGCGCGCACTGCGTCGTAGATGACGTGCAGGGGCGTCTGCGCGTAGTCAACCAGATTCATGCTCACCTGCGCCTGCCCTTCTACCAGCAGCCCCATGGACTTGACGGCAGGGAAGCCGCCGCTGCTCTCGCGGATGCTTTTGGCAATCGTGCGCGCAATGGTCACATCGGGCGTGGTCAGATAGAAATTATAGGCAATCAGGAATGGGCGCGCGCCAACGGCGGTCGCGCCGGCGGGCCCCATGCGTGCCGGGCCAAAGTCGGGCGCGGGTGGGCGTGGCAATTTCGTTGACAAGCGCCTCGAACTGCCCCTTGCGCAGCGTGGACAGGTTCTTTCGCTCCGGGCGGGTGGCCGCCGCTTCGTACAGATAGACGGGAATGTCCAGCTCGGCGGCAATGCGCTGGCCGAGCTGCGTGGCGAGCGCTGCGCACTCTTCCAGGCTGATGTTCTGGATAGGCACGAGGGGCACAACGTCCGTCGCACCAATGCGCGGGTGCTCGCCCTGGTGCTCAAAGAGATTGATCTGTTGCGCGGCTATGGAGACCGCCTGGAAGAGTCCTTCAACCACCGCCGCGGGCGGGCCTGCAATGGTGATGACGCTACGGTTGTGGTCCCAGTCGGCGCTGGAGTCGAGCAGCAGCACGCCGGGCGTCTGAATGGCGGCGACAATGGCTGCCACAACTTCAGGGCGACGCCCTTCGGAGAAGTTTGGCACGGCCTCAATAATCACATCCTGGCCAATGGCGCTGGGTGCGCGCCGCGCTTCAGTCATGGTTTGTCCTTCCGGGTGGATAGACGGTTGATATTCTGGAAGCCCCCGCTACGAATGCCGCGGACTTCCGAGACGCACCACTTCAGCCGCCGTTACGAAATGCGTATACGAAATGCGTAACGAACGCGCGCCGTGCGCGCTCGCGCGTGTGTGCTCCGCGATGGTATCATGGGCGAATGCGCGCACCAAGCCCGGCACCGAATGCAACAGAATCCAGCCAGCCGCCCCATCCCACGAGTCGAGCAAGCGTGGGATGACTTTGTGGCCCGTCACCACGCGCCTCACCTCTTGCAGCTTAGTGGCTGGGGCGCACTCAAGGCGAGCTACGGCTGGCAGGCCGAGGTCGTCACCCTTCCCCACGAAGCACAGGGCGGAACCATTTATGCAGGCGCGCTGCTGCTCTTCCAGCGCCGCATGGGGTTGACGCTGGGCTATGTGCCGCGCGGCCCGCTGGTCGACTGGCAGGACGCAGACGCACCCCGTAACCTGTTGAACGCCCTGCGTGCAAGCTGCCGCAGTTACGGCGCGTCCGTTCTCAAACTGGAGCCGGAACTGCCCGACACGCCAGTGAATCGGTCGCTCCTCATGGAGCTTGGCCTGCGCCCCAGCGCGCAGACGGTGCAGCCGCGCAGCACAATCCAGCTGGACATTGCGGGCAGCGAGGATGAAATTCTGGCGGCCATGAAGAGCAAGTGGCGCTACAACGTGCGCCTTGCCGAGCGCAAGGGCATCACCGTGCGCGCATGCACGGCCGCCGATTTGCCCGCGTTCAACGCTGCTCATGGCCGAAACGGCGCAGCGCGATAGCTTTGATGTACACACGGCCGATTACTACAATACGGCCTTTGCGCTGCTTGCGCCCGACCATGCGGTCTATTTGCTGGCCGAGTACGAGGGCGTGCCGGTGGCGTCAATTGTTGTCTGCACTGTGGGCAAAATGGCGTGGTATTTGTGGGGTGCCTCGAGCGACCGCGAGCGCAACCGCATGCCCAATCACGCGCTGCAGTGGGAGGGCATGCGCTGGGCGAGCCGCCGCGGCGCAACCACCTATGACTTTTGGGGCATCCCCGACGAACTGGGGCAGCTTGCGCAAGGGCTGCGCAACGGCGACGGCAGCGGCACGCCCGTGGAGGCGCTGCCTGTGGATGTGGAGGCGTTGCCGAGCCATGGGCTGTGGGGCGTCTATCGCTTCAAGCAGGGCTTTGGCGGCAACGTTGTGCGTATGGTCGGCGTGTGGGACATGCCAGTGAACCCGGTCGGCCATGCTGTCTATCAGCTTGGGCTGAAGGCGCAGACAGCGCAAAAGGCCTTGCGCTCAGCGCAGGTCGCGCGCGCCGTGCGCACGCAATCCGTCGAAGTCATCGCCGATGCGGCCACCTGGCGGGTCAAGCTGGCCGCGCTGCCGCAGACCCATCTGCTGCAAAGCTGGGAATGGGGCGATATCAAGGCGCAAACGGGCTGGCAGGCCGAGCGGCTGACGCTGGCCGACGGGCGCGCCGCTGCGCAATTCCTGGTGCGTCAGCCGTTGCCCGGGCTGCCCCTGCGCATTGGCTATGTGCCCAAGGGGCCGCTGCTGGACTGGAGCGATGGACGCACCGTTGACGCCACGCTCAACGCGTTGCAGGCGCACGCACGTGCGCGCAATTGTGTGCTGGTGAAGATTGACCCCAACGTGCTGGAGGATTCGCCAGAAGGCGCATCGCTGCTGCGCAAGCTGCACGCACGCGGCTGGCGCTACAGTGGTGAGCAGATTCAGTTCAAGAACACAGGCGTTACGGAGTTGGGGCTGGACGAAGAGGCGTTGCTTGGGCAAATGAAGAGCAAGGCGCGCTACAACCTGCGCCTGGCCGAGCGCCGCGGCATCACCGTGCGCACTGGCGGGGTTGCCGACCTGGACGCGTTTTACACACTCTACGCCGAAACGGGCGCGCGCGACGGCTTTCTGATTCGGCCTGCGGCCTACTACCGCACGACATGGGAAACGTTTCTGGCTGCGCAGGCGGATGGCGCCAATCCGGCAGGGGGTGCGCTGCTGCTGGCCGAGCATCCCGACGAAAAAAGCCCCGTTGCGGGGCTCTTTCTGCTGAAGTATGGGGCGACGGCCTGGTACTTTTATGGGGCAAGCAGCGAACGGCGGCGGCGCGATATGCCCAACTACCTGCTGCAGTGGGAGGCCATGCGCTGGGCGCGTGGCCAGGGCTGCACCCACTATGACTGGTGGGGTGCGCCCACGAATCCTGCTGACGAGGCGGATTCAATGCAGGGCGTATGGGGCTTCAAGCAGGGCATGGGCGCGACATTGCAGGAGCATGTGGGTGCGTGGGATTATCCCGTGTCGCAAGTCCTCTATGCTGCCTACGTGCAGGTGCTGCCCCGTGCGATGGCGTTGCTCAAACGCCGCGCTGCTCAAACCCCTTAGCGGGCGTCAACCGGACGCGTCGTGACGGTGTCTGCCTGCTCGTCTGCAATCGGCCAGGCCGGTGTAGAAGGCACGTTTGGCTCAGCAGGACGGCTGGGCGTGTTTTGTGGCCGGCTTGCCTTGATTGAACGGTTGCAGTAGGGACATGATGCCGTCGTGGCGCTGCGCCAGATGACACTCTTGGTGTCGAGTGGAGCACCGCAGCCCGGGCAATTGTCGGCCAAAGCTGTTGCGCGTGCTTCTTCAAGGTTTTTCTGCTCGATCACGGCCTCGTCGCGCGCCTTGTTGCGCTCGAGGTAGGCGACAATGGCGGCCTGGGTGAGGCCGCTGATTGCCACGAGCACAAGCATGCCGGGCCACCACCATCCCCGCAAGGCAATAATTGCAATGCCAACTAGCCAGATTGCACTTTGCACCTGTTCCCACTGGAAGGGGAGTTCCGGTTCATCGCTCTTGTTCTTCCTTGGCTTTGCCATTGCGGCGTCTCCTTAAGGTGATTTGGCTGCCCTGCATTATCAGACGCGAGTCGAACGCCCGCCCCGATTTTGTTTGCTCGTCCTGTGCGCTGTCGGGCGGTGGTGGTACAATGTCACTCCCAACCCAGGGGACGCGAAGCGCCCTGCACACAGTACGAGAATGGGTCCGCACGGGTCGCGGAGGATGGCGATTGTCACAGGCCAAGCGCATACCTACGGACACATGCTACACGGAAAGGGCGCACAGCGCACGTGACAGTCACGAAGCCGATCTTCACGTCGGAGGAACAGTTCTATACGGTCATGCGCGATGTCTTCACGCAGGTTGCGGCCGCGCCGGAAAACATCCACGGCATTACGCACAGCAACCTGGTCATCCGCATTCGCGCACGGGCCCAATGCCGAAATTCTGGTTGATGGCCGCCAGCCGCCGCTTGAGGTCTTTTTTGGCAAGCGACCGGGCGATGCGAACATAGAGATTGTGCTGGCCGCCAACTTGCTGCATTCGCTCTGGCTGGGCAAGGAGAGCACACGCGAGGCCTTCTTCAGCGGCCAGATCAAGACGCGCGGCAACATGCTGAAGATGATGAAGTTGACCGAACTCTTCTATGAGTGCGAGAAGGTTTATCCCGCGATTGCCGCTGCGCACGGCCTCCTGTAACACAGCGCTCCCTTCACCTCTTTGACAACCGCCATGGGCATTCTGTAGAATCGTGCCGCTTGCTCCGGCTTCCGTGCGTCCCCGGCTGTGGACGGGAGGAGTGTTTCGATGAGTGCAATTGACGAAATCAAGGCTCGAGCCAACATTGAAGATGTGATCGGGCGCTATACCGAGCTCAAGAAGGCGGGCAGCATTCTCAAGGGGCTCTGTCCCTTCCACAACGAGCGTACACCGTCGTTCGTCGTCTATCCCAATTCCGGAACATGGCATTGCTTCGCGCCTGTGGCACAGGCGGCGACGTCTTCTCGTTCCTCATGCGCAAGGAGAACATTGACTTCCGCGAGGCGCTGGTGCGGCTGGCGCAGGAGACGGGCGTATCGCTTGAGGAGGACGAGCACGACGAGGAGCGCTCGCTCAAGGTTGCGTTGCATGAGGTCAACGAGGCGGCAGCCAAGTACTTTCACGATCTGCTGCTCAACCATGCGCAGGCTGCGCGGGCGCGTGCCGATCTGGAGCGGCGCAAGCTCGACGGCGAGACTGCGGACTCGTTCCAGATCGGCTTTTCGCTCGACCAATGGAGCGGCTTGCGCGACTATCTGAGCGGCCGCGGTTTTCCGCTGGAGACGCAGTTGGCGGCGGGGCTCGTCAAGCGCAATGAGCAGCGCGAGACAATCTACGATGCCTTCCGCAATCGGGTCATCATTCCCATTCGCGATCAGGCAGGGGCGCGTGATTGGCTTTGGCGGGCGCGTGCTCGACGACAGTCAGCCCAAGTACCTTAACACGGCGGAGACCCCCCTCTTTCACAAGTCTCACGTGGTCTTTGGCATTGATCGCGCCCAGGACGCCATCCGCAAAGCCGACGAAGTGGTGATTGTGGAAGGTTACATGGATGTGATTGCGGCGCACCAGCATGGCTTTGCCAACGTGGTAGCGTGCATGGGTACGGCGATCACCTCCGACCAGTTGCGACAGCTTGAACGCTACACGCGGAACTTCGTCATGGCGCTGGACGCCGACGCCGTTGGCCAGGCAGCCACAATTCGCGGCCTTAATCAAGCGCGCCAGGCCCTGACCCGCGTCAGCAAGCCCGTGCTTACGCCCGGCCGCGGCGTGCAAATGACCGAGCGGCTGGATGCCACGCTGCGCATCATCTCCATGCCGGAGGGGATGGACCCCGACGATGTGGTGCGGCGCGACCCGGCGCTGTGGGAAACGCTGATTCAGCGTGCGCTGCTGCTGGTGGACTTCTACTTTGCGGTAACGAGCCGCCGGCTGGACCTGGGCACTGCCCACGGCAAGGCGGAGGCTGTGGATGAATTGACGCCCCTGATTGCCGAAGTGGACAACGAAGTGGAGCGGCAGCACTACGTTCACCAGTTGTCGCGTCTGGTGCAGGTGGAGGAGTATATTATCGATGCGCGTGTCGCGCCGCCGCCCGCCCACAAAGGCCGAGCCGCCCGCCGAGCGACGAGGGTCGATTGCACGTGAAGGCGGCGCCAGGGGCGGCCCAGGCGCGGCAGCGGGAGAGTGCCACAGCGCGCAAGCCCGCCGCCAGGCGCCGGCCGCAATTGAGGTGGAGGACCATTTGCTGGCGATGCTGTATCCCGCGAGCCGACTCGCCGTCTGGTTGGCGCAGCAGACGGCTGAGCTCAAGATCGAGCCGCTTACGGAGGTGGACCTCCAGCACGCCGAGAATCAGGATATCTTTTCGGCGCTCAGGCGCTACATCACCAGCGACGAGCCGTGGGAGTTGGAAAGCTTCCAGGAGCAGCTTTCGCCCGCGTTGCACGCCAAGCTCGGAAGCCTCGTTGCCTACGGCGCGGCCCTCCCGCCCCGAACCGATTTGGAGTTGCGTGAGGGCATGATAAAGGATATAGTCCACTTGCGCCTGCAAAGACTGAAAATCGAGAGCGTGGCAGTGAATTTTCTGATGAAGGAGGCGCAGTCGAACGGAGAGATGTCGACGTCACGATCACTCGGCAGCGTCTACAGCCGCATTCAACGCGAGCTGGATCATCTGCAGCCCCTCGAGCTGCGCGAGAACCATCGGAATGGTTTCCGGCGCAAGGAATCACCCAGTTCGTGATGGGCTGAACGGCTCGCCTCACAATTTCGTTATCCACACACAGTGTACAGAGTTTTTGTGCAGGATAGGCTGCTGCGTTAACCCCGGTTGAGATGCAGCCCGAGTTTGTGGCCCGCTCGGCAGGGGCCGGCCGGCGCACGGCGCTGGTTGTGAAGGAGATTAATGGAACCCAACCCGCAAGTCGTCGAAGAGAGAGCCGGCGAAACTGGCCAATAATCGAGTTGGCGAAGAGCTTGACGTGAAGCCGTCGCAGGCGTCCGTCGCTGAAATGGAAGTTGACGTCGCAAGGCCTGCACACCTTGAGGACGAGCTCTTCGAGGACTCGCCCTTGACCATCCCCGAGAGCACTGCAGGGGCCGGCTTTGCGGCGAACACGGCAAGCGGCACTTGCCCGGCCTCCCGCGGAACGCGGGGCGCACGTGCCCTGCGAACGGACGAATTGCCCGGGCGCCAAAGTCGGCGGCCGAGAGTGAGCTTGATGAGTATATCAATCTGGGCGAAAGAACGGCGGATGAGGAGGACGACCTCTTTACTGATGAGCCGGAACCGAGTGAGGAGGAGTCGGCGCCAATTCCTCAAATCGGACGCAACACCAAGCTCGAAGAAGAGGTTGAGCGCGTAGAAGAGCCTGCCGATTGAGAAGTTGATTGAGGATGTGCCCGAACTGGGACAGAGCCTTGACCCAGTGCGGATGTACCTTATGGACATTGGCCGGCACGACCTGCTGACGGGCGACCAGGAGATTGACCTTGCGCGGAGCATTGCAGAAGGGGTGGAAGCGCAGGCATTCCTGCATGCACAAGGCAACACCGACGCGGAGCTTCTGCTCGATCTGCTGGACGAAATCGACATCGACGGCTCGCAGGCGCTGCGCGAAGATGCTGCTTGATGAGCATGAAGCGGAGATTCACAGCGCCATTGCCGCCATTACCGATAGCCTTTATGACCCCGAGGCAAAGAAGTTGACTCGCATAGAGACGGATCTGGAAGCGGTTGGCGATGCTTTTGGGGTGCTGGGTGCGGCAGACCACGTTGCGTCGCGGACGCTGGCGGGCGATTTGGAGTCCTGGCAGCAGATCATGCGTGCACTGCGCGAGGCGGGCATTGAGGGCCCCGAACGCATTCGGGCGCTGATACTCATGCGCAATGGCGAGCTGGCGCATGGTAAATTTGGCGCAGAGCAACCTGCGCCTCGTGGTGAGTGTGGCCAAGCGCTACATCGGGCGTCGGCGTCTTTAGCTTCCTGGGACCTGATTCAGGAAGGCAACCTGGGACTGCTGCGCGCCGTGGACAAGTTCGACCACAAGCTTGGCTATAAGTTCAGCACCTATGCCACGTGGTGGATTCGCCAGGCGATCAGCCGTGCCATTGCCGACCAGGCGCGCACAATTCGCATTTCCGCGCATATGGCGGAACCGTATCAACCGCCAGGCGCGCATTCAGCGCACGCTGCAGCAGCAGTTTTGGCCCGTCTGACGCACGAGGAACTGGCAGTGCGCATGGACTTTCTTGAGCCGGCAGATACCGAATTGGTGCTGGCGGCGCAGCAGTTTGATACGAAGCTTGACGTGGAAGTGTTGCATCGCCTTGAGCGGGCAGCCGCTAAAGGTGCGCAAAATTCAGCGTCTTAGCCAGGAGCCGCTGAGCCTGGAGACGCCCGTTGGGAATGAAGAGACGAGCAACCTGGGCGATTTCATTGAGGATGACAGCCTGCCGGTGGTTGTTGATTCGGCCAGCCGGCGCATGTTACGCGAGCAGATGGCCGAGATTCTGGATGGCCTGAATGAGCGTGAGCGCAAGGTGCTGGAGATGCGCTTTGGGCTGCAGGACGACATTCCGCGCACGCTGGAGGATGTGGGCAAGGAGTTCAACGTGACGCGCGAGCGTGTGCGCCAGATTGAGGCAAAGGCGCTGCGCAAGCTGCGCCACCCGCTGCGCAGCCGCAAGCTGCGCGACTTCCTGGCGTGATGCGGCGGGGGTTGGCCGCTGCGCGTCTTGTGTGATGGTGAAAGCCGTTTGCAGAGGCGGCATTTTGACAATGCCGCCTCCTGCTGGTAGAATTTATTTTCGTGCGTAGCGAGCATTGCTCGAGCGCACGTCAATCGAATAATCCTCGGTAGCTCAATCGGCAGAGCATTCG
>CAVZCL010000006.1:0-16928 GCA_963773745.1 uncultured Chloroflexia bacterium | reverse complement strand
TGGTGACGGGCGCAATGGAAAAGCCCGCGGGCAGCACCAGTTGCGCGGGCAAGTTAACAAGCTCGAGAGCCATGCCGGGCGGGCCGTGGTCGTGCGCGAAACCGAGCGCCTCCAGCACCGGCTGCCAGGGCGCACGGGGGACATCCCACTCGATCCAGAGCGTGAAGGGGATGGCGACGGGGTGACGGAGAGGCGCGATTGCCTCTGTCAGCGTCTCGATTTCACCAGCGTGTGGGGACCGTCGCAACAGAATCCCGTTGAACCAGGGATGCGCGAGCGGCGTGCGCCAGCGTGCAATGCCATCTGCCTCACCGTATTTGTGGCAGGCGACCGCGCCAGAAAGCGGAAGAAGTCGGTCAGGTTCTGCTTGGTGGCGCGGGCAAGGTTCATGAAGGCGGATGGTGAGGTTGAGGTGATTCGTTGCTCGACAATTGCAGATCGGCGAAAATCAGTGGTGAAATGATCATTGGGGAGATAGTTCGTGGTAATGCCCGCGCACTTCACCAAAGACCACTTCACCAATTTACCTGCTATCACGCGGCCGAATAGCAGCCGTTCTACGGATACAGGCCGCGCAACTCCACCGCCTCGAGGATGCGCTGGATGGCAATGGCATAGGCGGCGGTGCGCAGATCGCAGTTGTGACGCTGCTGGAACAGAACGACGGAGTCCAGGTTGTCGATGAGCGTCTTCTCCATGTTGCGCCGGACCGAGGCTTCATCCCAGAAGAAGGACTGCAGGCTCTGCACCCACTCAAAATAGGAGACGACGACACCGCCCGAGTTGCAGAGAATGTCGGGGATGACGATGATGCCCTTCTCGAGCAGAACTTCTCGGCATCAGGCGTGGTGGGGCCGTTGGCGCCCTCGGCAACGAAGGCGGCGCTAATTGTGTGTGCGTTTTCGGCAGTAATCTGTCCTTCGAGCGCAGCGGGTACAAGTACGTCGACGTTGAGGGCAAGCAGTTCGGCATTGGAGATTGGCTCGGCATCTGGGAAGTCCACCACGCTGCCGGTTTCGGCCATGTGACGACGGAGCGCCACCAGGTCCAGCCCACGTTCCGAGTAGATGCCGCCGAACACGTCGCTGATGGCGACGATGCATGCGCCGCGTTCGTGCATGGTGCGCGCCGTCCACGAACCCACATTGCCGAAGCCCTGTACGGCGACCGAACATCCTCCAGCGACTTGCCCGTGCGTTGCTTGAGGATGGCGCGCGTGATGTAGGTGACGCCCAGGCCGGTGGCTATTCGCGTCCGGCCGTGCCGCCCACGTCCACGGGCTTGCCGGTGACGACGGCGGGAATCGAGTAGCCCCGGTGCATGGAGTAGGTATCCATGATCCATGCCATCACCTGGGCGTTCGTGCCCACGTCGGGCGCGGGAATGTCGCGTTCGGGGCCCATCATGATGCTGACTTCGGTGGTAGCGGCGCGTCATCTTTTCGAGCTCGCGCTTGGAGAGGGTGCCGGGATCGACAACCACGCCGCCCTTGGCGCCGCCGTAGGGGAGATTCATGAGCGCGCACTTCCACGTCATCCACATGGCCAGGGCGCGGCACTCGTCCAGGGTCACACCGGGGTGATAGCGGATGCCGCCTTTGGTGGGGCCCTTCGTCATGTTGTGCTGGACGCGAAAGCCGGTGAAGATGCGCTGGTGGCCGTTGTCCATCATCACAGGGAAGTGGACAATGAGTCGCGCTGGCACGTGCGCAGGTAGAGGCGATCGTCGTCGGTGAGGCCCATGTAAGCGGCGACCTGGTCAAGCTGGGCCTGGGCAACGCTGAAGGCGGAGGCTTTCTGGGGCATGCTTGTTTCGTCGGCGTCGGCCATGGTGCCGTTCTCGGGTGCGGGCTGTGCGGCCGGCAATGCGGGGGCAGGGTCGGGGCCGTCTGAATCGCCGTGCCGCCGTTGAGCGACTTCTTGTCGCTGCCGGCGGACGCAGGCACGGTTGTTGCTTCGGTGGGTGGTTGAGCTTGCTTCGCCATTGAAGGTTCTCCGGAAATGAAAGCACATGGGTACATAATCTCGGCGGCATTGCCGAGCATCTTGATTATACCAGCAAATGAATGCAAGCGGGCGTTACGCCGTGCGTGCCGATCGCATGTCACATCGTGGCGTGGTTGTTGGAGGGGGGCGTGCTTGCGTGGCGCGCACGGCAAACAGACGCGCTGGGCAGGGCGCAGACTCTTCCACAGCCAGAACAACCGCGACTGCGTAAAGGGTGGCAGCTTTGCCGCCAGCCCAATTCTTGCGGCCAGCCCAATTATCGTGGAGAGTGTGCTGGGCGATTCCAACAGCGATATCCAGTTCAACACCGAAATTGGGAATTTCTGGGCGCCAGGCCGCACCTCAACGCGCTCATTCTGCTTCTGGCTGGCGCATAAAGCACGCATTTGCATGTGTGCAGTTGCAGGCACGGCGAGGTGGTTTTGACATGCTTTCGTTGCGCGACCTATAATGATCTGGTTGGGCAGATTTCGCTTGCCTCTCCCACCCGAATGCTGCCCCGATTTACCACCGCTGGATCGAGGAACAATCTACTCTATGAACAAGCAACGCAACACCATCACCCTGATCCTGATTGGGATCCTGGTGGCGCTGGCGTTATACGTCACGCTGCCGCTCAACCAGCCAAGCTCCATCGTGCGCTCGCGGACAAATGACCCATCAGCAGCCAGCACGCCGCTTGATTTGCGGCTCGGGCTGGACCTGCGCGGCGGCACCCAGGTGCTGCTTGAGGCGGACATTCCCGAAGGCCAGGTGATGGCCGAAGGCGCCATGGAAACCGCCAAGCAGATCATTGACAACCGCGTCAATGGCCTTGGTGTGGTCGAAGCCAACGTTCAGCAGCAGGGCGCCGACCGCGTCATTGTCGAGCTGCCGGGCATCAACAACCCCGACCAGGCCATCGAGACGGTGCGCTCCACCGGACAGCTTGAGTTTGTGGATCCGGGTCCGCTGCAGTTGGGTCAGGGCATGATCATTAACACCACCAACAAGCCAAACGCCGTGGCGGATGCGGTGGCAGGCGAAAACGGAGCCGTGGCATCACAGCAGGCGCCGTATCCTGATCAGGTCTTTAATACAGCCATGACGGGTGACGTGCTCAAGAGCGCCATTGCCTATCAGGATCAGGTGGGCCAGTGGCAGATTAGCTTCGAGACCACGCCGGACGGTGCAGACAAGATGCTGGCCTATACCAGTTCGCACCTCGGTCAGCCGATGGCGATTGTGCTTGACGGCCTTGTGCTTTCGGCGCCCACGATTCAGGGGCAGATCAGCACGCAGGGACAGATCACCGGCCAGTTCACGCAGGAAGAGGCTGAGAGCCTGGCGGTGCAGATGCGCTATGGTGCGCTGCCCGTGCCGCTCAAGGTAGTGGATGTGCGCACAATTGGCGCCAGCCTTGGCCAGGATTCGGTGGCGCGCAGCCTGCGGGCCGGCCTGCTTGGCCTGGTTGCCGTATTCCTGTTCGTCCTCATTCTGTATCAATCGGCCGGTGTTGTGGCCGCGGTTGCGCTGCTCTGCTACATCATCCTGACGCTGGCGGTCTACAAGCTCATACCGGTTACACTTACACTGCCGGGCATTGCGGCCTTCTTCCTGAGCGTGGGCATGGCAATTGACGCCAACATTCTCATCTTTGAGCGCATGAAGGATGAACTGCGCAATGGCCGCAATTCGCGCATGGCAATCGAGTCGGGCTTCCGCGCGCCTTTCCTGCCATTCTCGACAGCAACCTCTCTACGCTGATTTCAAGTGCGGTCCTCTTCTGGTTTGGCAGCACCTTTGGAGCCAGCGCGGTGCGTGGCTTCGCCATCAACCTGGCAATCGGTGTTGCGCTCGCGCTCTTCTCGTCGGTCTTCATTACCCGTACAATGATGCGGGCGCTGCCGGCGGAGTTTGTCACGTCATCGTCCTTAAGCGGCTGGCAAAGCAGCGGCATCAGCCCCAGCAGCAGCAGCCTGCTTGAAAGTGAGAATTACCCATGCGCATTATTGAACGACGCGGTTGGTTCTTTGCAATTTCTCTCATTCTCATGCTGCCCGGGATCATCTACATGGTCTGGTCGTGGCGGCACGCGGTACAATCCTGCCGCTGAGCATTGACTACACGGGTGGTCTCGACTGGGAAATGCGCTTTCCCCAGGCCGTAGTGGCCGAAGACGTGCATCAGCTCTTTGTGAACAACGGCTTCGAAGATACGAAAGTCGTCACCGTTGGCGACGACCGCACGGTGCAGGTGAAGACCAAGGAGATTACGCCGGAAGAGAAGGCGATCCTGGTTGATGCACTTAATGCGCAGTTTGGATCCTTTGAAGAGATGAGCTACCGCAACATTGGCCCTGCAATTGGCAGTGAAGTGAGCCGAGCGGCCATCCTTGCAGTGACGATTGCATCATTGCTGATTCTCTTCTACCTGGCCTACAGCTTCCGTTCGGTGCCCCACCCGCTGCGCTACGGCACGTCCGCGGTGACTGCGCTTGTGCATGACGTGCTCGTGACGATCTCGTTTATCGCCGTGATGAACATCTTCTTTGGTTGGGAGGTGGACGCACTCTTTCTCACGGCGATTCTCACGGTCATCGGCTACAGCGTGAGTGACTCGATTGTCGTCTTTGACCGCATCCACGAGAATCTCAAGCGTCATCGTGGGGAAGACTTCAGCACGGTGACGAATCGCAGCATCATCGAGACAGCTTCCCGTTCGCTGGGCACGCAGATTGCCACGCTGCTCACGCTGGTCAGCATCCTCATGCTGGGCGGCCCCACGCTGCAGAAGTTTGTGGCAGTGATGGTTGTGGGCATTCTGAGCGGCACCTACTCGTCAATCTTCAACGCCGCGGCCCTGTTGGTGGCGTGGGAAGAGAAGAGCTGGCTGCACAAGGAGAATAGCAACGGCGCCGTGACCACGGCCAAGCCCGTCGCGGTGTAAAGAGCGGTGCGGTTGCAGCAACAGCATTTTGCAGAAACGCAGGCGCCATCGAGCAATCGATGGCGCCTTTGCTTTGTGTTGTTGCTCTTTCACTGGCTGCTATGGCCGGATGGGTGCGCCGAATTGGGTGACAATCTGCTGCCCGGCGGGGCTGAGCGCGAAGTCGAGGAACTGGCGCACGCGCCCCTGTGGCTCGGCAGCGGCGATCAGGAAGAGTGGCTGAATGAGAGGGTAGGTCTGTTCCTTGAGTGCTTCCACTGTGGGCAGCCTGCCTTCAACTTCGAGCACGCGGACGCCTGCCGCGGCGTCGTTGTTGGGGTCTTCATCAAGCAGGCTGCGTACGGCGGCGCGTGAGACGTAGCCGATGGACTGGGGCGTGGCCGCGACGTAGGCCACCACGTCGGCGCTGGTGGGCATGACGACCGCCGTGAGAGAGACGCCCACGTCGCCCATGACGCGCCCCTCGAAGGTTGTGCGGCTGCCCGAGCCTTCCTCGCGGCTGACGAGGAGCACCTCGCCTTCGTCGCCACCCAGCTGGAGCCAGTCGAGCACATCGCCCGTATACAAGTCGCGGAGCTGAATCAGCGAGAGCCCGGCCACGGGGTTCGTGGGGTGAACGATGACGGCCACGCCATCCAGTCCAATTGGGTAGCGCAGCAGTCCGTCGCTGGCAGCGTCGCCTCCATCATCGCGCGGGGGCAAGAGCGTGCTTGCTGCCAGGTCCACCTGGCGTGCGCGCACCTGCTCCTCGCCCAGCGTGCTGCCGCCGCCGCGCACATCAAAGAGCACATCCGCGTGCTGGCGCGAGAAGGCCTTGGTGAGCGCGCCAAGCACGGGGCGCATGGACGTTGCCCCTGCGATGGTAATCGTCGTGGGTTCGGGCGTGTTGACGGAGAGCCCTTCACAGGCGGCAAGCACTGTGCAGACGAGCACCGATGCAAGCAGACGAGCAATGCGCTGGTTCATGGGCTACATGCGCAGAAAGACAACAATGACAATGAGCGCGGCGACGGCGAAGCGATAGACGACGAAGACGGTAATCGAGCGTGTGCGCAGATAGCGCAGCAGGAAGTGAATGCAGAGATAGCCGCTGATGGCCGCAGCCAGTACGCCCACAGCCACCACGAGCAGATCGCTCGACCAAGTCCGCCATCCTGCCAACTGCCAAGCAAATCAAACAGCCCCTTGAGCCCTGCGCCGAGGGTGACGGGCACAGAGAGGAGGAAGGAGAAGCGGGCGGCCACGTCGCGCTTGAAGCCTAGCGCCAGGCCGGCGGTGATTGTGGAACCAGAGCGCGAGACCCCAGGAAAGAGCGCCAGCGTTTGCGCCAGGCCCACGACAATCGCATCCACCAGACGAATGCCCGTAAGCGGACGCTGGTGGCGCGCCAGCCTGTCGGCCAGGTACATAATGACGCCGAAGGCCGCGAACATGGCCGCAATTGAGAGCATGATGCGCCCAGAAACGTCTTCGCCGGCTGGATGGAAGACGGCGGCAACGATATCCTCCAGAAAGAAGCCGGCGAGGACGGCGGGAATGGTCGCAATTACAATCAGCCATGCGAGCTTGCGATTTGGGTCATCGCCGATCTTGAACTCTCGGATGCTGGCAATGCCGGCGCGCAGCAGATTCCACAGGTCATTCCAGAAGTAGATGACAACTGCCGACAGCGTGCCCAGATGCAGCGCCACATCAAAGGCGAGGCCGCTCAGAAGCGGGTCCGTCCAGCCAAAGAGCCACGGCACGATAATCAGGTGGGCGGATGAGGAGATGGGCGCAAACTCGGCGACGCCCTGAACGATACCAAGAACGATGGCTTGAATGATGACGCGCAGCATGCGTTTCCCTTATGCTTCCTGGTTGGGCTGATCCGGCTGGTGATCTTGTGGTTGATTCTCTGGCGGGCGGGCGTTGTGGATCGCCTTCTGTGCGGCGGGTGGCTTGTTGGCCGTGCGCCCGGCCACGCGGCGCGCGTGCTGCTCATGGCGCACGGCCTGATTGGTAATCTGGTAGCGTGCGAGGAAAGCAGCGCGGTAGGCGTCGAAGTTGCCTGCAGCCAGCGCAGCGCGAATGTCGCGCATGAGCTCCATCATGAAGTGCACGTTGTGAATTGTGCCCAGCCGCAGTGCGCTGATTTCGCCCGCCTTGTAGAGGTGGCGCAGGTAGGCGCGGCTGAAGGTGCGGCAGGTATAGCAGCTACAGCCCTCCTGCACGGGGGCGGTGTCCTCGGCAAAGCGGGCGTTGCGCAGGTTGATGCGGCCGTCCGGCGTGAGGAGCGAGCCGTTGCGCGCCACACGTGTGGGCAGCACGCAATCAAACATGTCAATGCCGCGCGCCACGCTCTCGAGAATATCCTCGGGCGCACCCACGCCCATAAGGTAGCGCGGCTTATCCTCGGGCATGAGCGGCACTGTGGCATCGAGCGTGTCATACATCTGCTGCTTTGTCTCGCCCACGGCCAGCCCGCCCACGGCGTAGCCCGGAAAGTCGAGCGTGCGCAGAAAGTTGGCGCTTTGCGCGCGCAGATCGGGAAAGACGCCGCCCTGAACAATGCCAAAGAGCGCCTGATCGGTGCGGTTGTGCGCGGTGCGGCAACGCTCGGCCCAGCGGTGTGTGCGCGCCACTGCGTCCTCAACGGCGGCGCGATCCGTGGGATTGGGACAGACGTCCAGCACCATGGCAATGTCGGCACCCAGCGCCATTTCCACCTCCATCACCTTTTCGGGGGTGAAGGAGTGAATGCTGCCGTCGAGGTGGCTGCGAAAGGTGACCCCTTCATCGGCCAAATTGCGCTGATGGGCCAGGCTGAAGACTTGATAGCCCCCCGAATCGGTGAGCATGGGGCCGTCCCAGCGCATGAAGTCGTGGAGGCCCCCCATGCGCGCCACAAGTTCGTGGCCCGGGCGCAGGTAGAGATGATAGGTGTTGGCAAGCACGAGCTGGCAGCCTGCCTCGTGCAGGTCGCGCGGCTCCAGCGTCTTGACGTTGGCCTGCGTGCCGACGGGCGCGAAGGCAGGCATGTCAATGGGGCCGTGCGGCGTATCAAAGGTGGCAAGGCGTGCTGCGCCTGCAGTGGCGTGCAGGTTGAAATTGAAATTGGCCATAGCCCAAACATGCTAGCACAACCGGCGGCAAAATGGCGCACGCTCGTGAGGAGAAACAGATTCTTGTACGCTGAAAGGGCGGAAACAGCAGAAAATGCAGGAAACAATTGCTGGATGCATTTGTTTCCTGCTTTTTCTGCTGTTTCCGCCCTTTCAGCGTACAAGAATCTGTTTCCCTATGTTGCGGCGCGCGCCTGCTGGATCGCGTTTTCGACGACGCGCCCTGCGCCAAAGTTGGGCAGGCGCAGGTAGTGGGCGGCGGCCTGCAGCATGGCCTCCTGCGGGATGAGGCCGATGAGCTCGCTGCGCGCCACGTCCACGCCGGCGGCCTGCGCCTGCGCGCGCACTGCGTCGTAGATGACGTGCAGGGGCGTCTGCGCGTAGTCAACCAGATTCATGCTCACCTGCGCCTGCCCTTCTACCAGCAGCCCCATGGACTTGACGGCAGGGAAGCCGCCGCTGCTCTCGCGGATGCTTTTGGCAATCGTGCGCGCAATGGTCACGTCGGGCGTGGTCAGATAGAAATTATAGGCAATCAGGAATGGGCGCGCGCCAACGGCGGTCGCGCCGGCGGGCCCCATGCGTGCCGGGCCAAAGTCGGGCGCGCGCGCGGGCGTGGCAATCTCGTTGACAAGCGCCTCGAACTGCCCCTTGCGCAGCGTGGACAGGTTCTTTCGCTCCGGGCGGGTGGCCGCCGCTTCGTACAGATAGACGGGAATGTCCAGTTCGGCGGCAATGCGCTGGCCGAGCTGCGTGGCGAGCGCTGCGCACTCTTCCAGGCTGATGTTCTGGATAGGCACGAGGGGCACAACGTCCGTCGCACCGATCCGCGGGTGCTCGCCCTGGTGCTCAAAGAGATTGATCTGTTCCGCGGCTATGGAGACCGCCTGGAAGAGTCCTTCAACCACCGCCGCGGGCGTGCCTGCAATGGTGATGACGCTACGGTTGTGGTCCCAGTCGGCGCTGGAGTCGAGCAGCAGCACGCCGGGCGTCTGAATGGCGGCGACAATGGCTGCCACAACTTCAGGGCGACGCCCTTCGGAGAAGTTTGGCACGGCCTCAATAATCACATCCTGGCCAATGGCGCTGGGTGCGCGCCGCGCTTCAGTCATGGTTTGTCCTTCCGGGTGGATAGACGGTTGATATTCTGGAAGCCCCCGCTACGAATGCCGCGGACTTCCGAGACGCGCCACTTCAGCCGCCGTTACGAAATGCGTATACGAAATGCGTAACGAACGCGCCCGTGCGCGCTCGCGCGTGTGTGCTCCGCGATGGTATCATGGGCGAATGCGCGCACCAAGCCCGGCACCGAATGCAACAGAATCCAGCCAGCCGCCCCATCCCACGAGCGAGCAAGCGTGGGATGACTTTGTGGCCCGTCACCACGCGCCTCACCTCTTGCAGCTTAGTGGGTGGGGCGCACTCAAGGCGAGCTACGGCTGGCAGGCCGAGGTTGTTACCCTTCCCCACGAAGCACAGGGCGGGACCATTTATGCAGGCGCGCTGCTGCTCTTCCAGCGCCGCATGGGGTTGACGCTGGGCTATGTGCCGCGCGGCCCGCTGGTCGACTGGCAGGACGCAGACGCACCCCGTAACCTGTTGAACGCCCTGCGTGCAAGCTGCCGCAGTTACGGCGCGTCCGTTCTTAAACTGGAGCCGGAACTGCCCGACACGCCAGTGAATCGGTCGCTCCTCATGGAGCTTGGCCTGCGCCCCAGCGCGCAGACGGTGCAGCCGCGCAGCACAATCCAGCTGGACATTGCGGGCAGCGAGGATGAAATTCTGGCGGCCATGAAGAGCAAGTGGCGCTACAACGTGCGCCTTGCCGAGCGCAAGGGCATCACCGTGCGCGCATGCACGGCCGCCGATTTGCCCGCGTTCAACGCTGCTCATGGCCGAAACGGCGCAGCGCGATAGCTTTGATGTACACACGGCCGATTACTACAATACGGCCTTTGCGCTGCTTGCGCCCGACCATGCTGTCTATTTGCTGGCCGAGTACGAGGGCGTGCCGGTGGCGTCAATTGTTGTCTGCACTGTGGGCAAAATGGCGTGGTATTTGTGGGGTGCCTCGAGCGACCGCGAACGCAACCGCATGCCCAATCACGCGCTGCAGTGGGAGGGCATGCGCTGGGCGAGCCGCCGCGGCGCAACCACCTATGACTTTTGGGGCATCCCCGACGAACTGGGGCAGCTTGCGCAAGGGCTGCGCAACGGCGATGGCAGCGGCACGCCCGTGGAGGCGCTGCCTGTGGATGTGGAGGCGTTGCCGAGCCATGGGCTGTGGGGCGTCTATCGCTTCAAGCAGGGCTTTGGCGGCAATGTTGTGCGTATGGTCGGCGCGTGGGACATGCCAGTGAACCCGGTCGGCCATGCTGTCTATCAGCTTGGGCTGAAGGCGCAGACAGCGCAAAAGGCCTTGCGCTCAGCGCAGGTCGCACACGCCGGCGCACGCAATCCGTCGAAGTCATCGCCGATGCAGCCACCTGGCGGGTCAAGCTGGCCGCGCTGCCGCAGACCCATCTGCTGCAAAGCTGGGAATGGGGCGATATCAAGGCGCAAACGGGCTGGCAGGCCGAGCGGCTGATGCTGGCCGACGGGCGCGCCGCTGCGCAATTCCTGGTGCGTCAGCCGTTGCCCGGGCTGCCCCTGCGCATTGGCTATGTGCCCAAGGGGCCGCTGCTGGACTGGAGCGATGGACGCACCGTTGACGCCACGCTCAACGCGTTGCAGGCGCACGCACGTGCGCGCAATTGTGTGCTGGTGAAGATTGACCCCAACGTGCTGGAGGATTCGCCAGAAGGCGCGTCGCTGCTGCGCAAGCTGCGCGCACGCGGCTGGCGCTACAGCGGTGAGCAGATTCAGTTCAAGAACACAGGCGTTACGGAGTTGGGGCTGGACGAAGAGGCGTTGCTTGGGCAAATGAAGAGCAAGGCGCGCTACAACCTGCGCCTGGCCGAGCGCCGCGGCATCACCGTGCGCACTGGCGGGGTTGCCGACCTGGACGCGTTTTTCACACTCTACGCCGAAACGGGCGCACGCGACGGCTTTCTGATTCGGCCTGCGGCCTATTACCGCACGACATGGGAAACGTTTCTGGCTGCGCAGGCGGACGGCGCCAATCCGGCAGGGGGCGCGCTGCTGCTGGCCGAGCATCCCGACGAGAAAAGCCCCGTTGCGGGGCTCTTTCTGCTGAAGTATGGGGCGACGGCCTGGTACTTTTATGGGGCAAGCAGTGAACGGCGGCGGCGCGATATGCCCAACTACCTGCTGCAGTGGGAGGCCATGCGCTGGGCGCGCAGCCAGGGCTGCACCCACTATGACTGGTGGGGTGCGCCCACGAATCCTGCTGACGAGGCGGATTCAATGCAGGGCGTATGGGGCTTCAAGCAGGGCATGGGCGCGACATTGCAGGAGCATGTGGGTGCGTGGGATTATCCCGTGTCGCAAGTCCTCTATGCTGCCTACGTGCAGGTGCTGCCCCGTGCGATGGCGCTGCTCAAACGCCGCGCTGCTCAAACGCCTTAGCGGGCGTCAACCGGACGCGTCGTGACGGTGTCTGCCTGCTCGTCTGCAATCGGCCAGGCCGGTGTAGAAGGCACGTTTGGCTCAGCAGGACGGCTGGGCGCGTTTTGTGGCCGGCTTGCCTTGATTGAACGGTTGCAGTAGGGACATGATGCCGTCGTGGCGCTGCGCCAGATGACACTCTTGGTGTCGAGTGGAGCACCGCAGCCCGGGCAATTGTCGGCCAAAGCTGTTGCGCGTGCTTCTTCAAGGTTTTTCTGCTCGATCACGGCCTCGTCGCGCGCCTTGTTGCGCTCGAGGTAGGCGACAATGGCGGCCTGGGTGAGGCCGCTGATTGCCACGAGCACAAGCATGCCGGGCCACCACCATCCCCGCAAGGCAATAATTGCAATGCCAACTAGCCAGATTGCACTCTGCACCTGCTCCCACTGGAAGGGGAGTTCCGGTTCATCGCTCTTGTTCCTCCTTGGCTTTGCCATTGCGGCGTCTCCTTAAGGTGATTTGGCTGCCCTGCATTATCAGACGCGAGTCCAACGCCCGCCCCGATTTTGTTTGCTCGTCCTGTGCGCTGTCGGGCGGTGGTGGTACAATGTCACTCCCAACCCAGGGGACGCGAAGCGCCCTGCACACAGTACGAGAATGGGTCCGCACGGGTCGCGCAGGATGGCGATTGTCACAGGCCAAGCGCATACCTACGGACACATGCTACACGGAAAGGGCGCACAGCGCACGTGACAGTCACGAAGCCGATCTTCACGTCGGAGGAGCAGTTCTATACGGTCATGCGCGATGTCTTCACGCAGGTTGCAGCCGCGCCGGAAAACATCCACGGCATTACGCACAGCAACCTGGTCATCCGCATTCGCGCCACGGGGCCCAATGCCGAAATTCTGGTTGATGGCCGCCAGCCGCCGCTTGAGGTCTTTTTTGGCAAGCGACCGGGCGATGCGAACATAGAGATTGTGCTGGCCGCCAACTTGCTGCATTCGCTCTGGCTGGGCAAGCAGAGCACACGCGAGGCCTTCTTCAGCGGCCAGATCAAGACGCGCGGCAACATGCTGAAGATGATGAAGTTGACCGAACTCTTCTATGAGTGCGAGAAGGTCTATCCCGCGATTGCCGCTGCGCACGGCCTCCTGTAACACAGCGCTCTCTTCACCTCTTTGACAACCGCCATGGGCATTCTGTAGAATCGTGCCGCTCGCTCCGGCTCCCGTGCGTCCCCGGCTGTGGACGGGAGGAGTGTTTCGATGAGTGCAATTGACGAAATCAAGGCTCGAGCCAACATTGAAGATGTGATCGGGCGCTATACCGAGCTCAAGAAGGCGGGCAGCATTCTCAAGGGGCTCTGTCCCTTCCACAACGAGCGTACACCGTCGTTCGTCGTCTATCCCAATTCCGGAACATGGCATTGCTTCGGCGCCTGTGGTACAGGCGGCGACGTCTTCTCGTTCCTTATGCGCAAGGAGAACATTGACTTCCGCGAGGCGCTGGTGCGCCTCGCGCAGGAGACGGGCGTATCGCTTGAGGAGGACGAGCACGACGAGGAGCGCTCGCTCAAGGTTGCGTTGCATGAGGTCAACGAGGCGGCAGCCAAGTACTTTCACGATCTGCTGCTCAACCATGCGCAGGCTACGCGGGCGCGCGCCTATCTGGAGCGGCGCAAGCTCGACGGCGAGACTGCGGACTCGTTCCAGATTGGCTTTTCGCTCGACCAATGGAGCGGCTTGCGCGACTATCTGAGCGGCCGCGGTTTTCCGCTGGAGACGCAGTTGGCGGCGGGGCTCGTCAAGCGCAATGAGCAGCGCGAGACAATCTACGATGCCTTCCGCAATCGGGTCATCATTCCCATTCGCGATAGGCAGGGGCGCGTGATTGGCTTTGGCGGGCGCGTGCTCGACGACAGTCAGCCCAAGTACCTCAACACGGCGGAGACCCCCCTCTTTCACAAGTCTCACGTGGTCTTTGGCATTGATCGCGCCCAGGACGCCATCCGCAAAGCCGACGAAGTGGTGATTGTGGAAGGTTACATGGATGTGATTGCGGCGCACCAGCATGGCTTTGCCAACGTGGTAGCGTGCATGGGTACGGCGATCACCTCCGACCAGTTGCGCCAGCTTGAACGCTACACGCGCAACTTCGTCATGGCGCTGGACGCCGACGCCGCGGGCCAGGCAGCCACGATTCGCGGCCTCAATCAGGCGCGCCAGGCCCTGACCCGCGTCAGCAAGCCCGTGCTCACGCCCGGCCGCGGCGTGCAAATGACCGAGCGGCTGGATGCCACGCTGCGCATCATCTCCATGCCGGAGGGGATGGACCCAGACGATTGGTGCGGCGCGACCCGGCGCTGTGGGAAACGCTGATCGAGCGCGCGCTGCCGCTGGTGGACTTCTACTTTGCGGTAACGAGCCGCCGGCTGGACCTGGGCACTGCCCACGGCAAGGCGGAGGCTGTGGATGAACTGACGCCCCTGATTGCCGAAGTGGACAACGAAGTGGAGCGGCAGCACTACGTTCACCAGTTGTCGCGTTTGGTGCAGGTGGAGGAGTATATTATTGATCCGCGTGTGCGTGCTGCCGCCCGCCCCACAAAGGCCGAGCCGCCCGCCGAGCGACGAGGGTCGATTGTGCGTGAAGGCGGCGCCAGGGGCGGCCCAGGCGCGCAGCGGGAGAGTGCCGCGGCGCGCAACCGGCCGCCCAGGCGCCGGCCGCAATTGAGGTGGAGGACCGTTTGCTGGCGATGCTGATCCGCGAGCCTGACTCGCTCGTCTGGTTGGCGCAGCAGACGGCTGAGCTCAAGATCGAGCCGCTTACGGAGGTGGACCTCCAGTCACGCCGAGAATCAGGAGATCTTTTCGGCGCTCAGGCGCTACATTACCAGCGACGAGCCGTGGGAGTTGGAAAGCTTTCAGGAGCAGCTTTCGCCCGCGTTGCACGCCAAGCTCGGAAGCCTCGTTGCCTCCGGCGGCCCTCCCGCCCCGAACCGATCTGGAGTTGCGTGAGGGCATGATAAAGGATATAGTCCACTTGCGCCTGCAAAGACTGAAAATCGAGAGCGTGGCAGTGAATTTTCTGATGAAGGAGGCGCAGTCGAACGGAGAGATGTCTACGTCACGATCGCTCGGCAGCGTCTACAGCCGCATTGACGCGAGCTGGATCATATCAGCCCTTCAAGCTGGAGAACCATCGGAATGGTTTCCGGCGCAAGGATCACCCAGTTCGCGACTGGGCTGAACGGCTCGCCTCACAATTTCGTTATCCACACACAGTGTACAGAGTTTTTGTGCAGGATAGGCTGCTGCGTTAACCCCGGGTTAAATGCAGCCGAGTTTGTGGCCCGCTCGGCAGGGGCCGGCCGGCGCTCGGCGCTGGTTGTGAAGGAGATTAATGGCAAACCCAACCCGCAAGTCGTCGAAGAGAGAGCCGGCGAAACCGGCCAATAATCGAGTTGGCGAAGAGCTTGACGTGAAGCCGTCGCAGGCGTCCGTCGCTGAAATGGAAGTTGACGTCGCAGCTGCACACCTTGAGGACGAGCTCTTCGAGGATCGCCCTGACCATCCCGAGGGCACTGCAGGGGCCGGCTTTGCGGCGAACACGGCAAGCGGCACGTTGCCCCGGCCTCCACGCAACGCGGGGCGCGCGCGCCCTGCGAACGGACGCATTGAGCGGGCGCGGAAGTCGGCGGCCGAGAGTGAGCTTGATGAGTATATCAATCTGGGCGAAAGAACGGCGGATGAGGAGGACGACCTCTTTACTGATGAGCCGGAACCGAGTGAGGAGGAGTAGGCGCCAATTCCTCAAATCGGACGCAACACCAAGCTCGAAGAAGAGGTTGAGCGCGAGAAGCGCCTGCCGATTGAGAAGTTGATTGAGGATGTGCCCGAACTGGGACAGAGACTTGACCCTGTGCGGATGTACCTCATGGACATTGGCCGGCACGACCTGCTGACGGGCGACCAGGAGATTGACCTTCCGCGCGGCATTCCAGAAGGGGTGGAAGCGCAGGCATTCCTGCATGCACAAGGCAACACCGACGCGCAGCTTCTGCTCGATCTGCTGGACGAGTTCTACATCGACGGCTCGCAGGCGCTCCGCGAGACGCCGCTTGATGAGCATGAAGCGGAGATTCACAGCGCCATTGCCGCCATTACCGATAGCCTTTATGACCCCGAGGCAAAGAAGTTGACTCGCATAGAGACGTATTTTGGGAAGCGGTTGGCGATGCTTTTGGGGTGCTGGGTGCGGCAGACCACGTTGCGTCGCGCACGCTGGCGGGCGTATTGGAGTCCCTGCGGCGATCATTGCGTGCACTCCGCGAGGCGGGCATTCAGGGCCCCGAACGCATTCGGGCGCTGATACTCATGCGCAATGGCGAGCTGGCGCATGGTAAATTGGCGCAGAGCAACCTGCGCCTCGTGGTGAGTGTGGCCAAGCGCTACATCGGGCAAGGGTCGCCTCAGCTTCCTGGACCTGATTCAGGAAGGCAACCTGGAGCTGCTCCGCGCCGTGGACAAGTTCGACCACAAGCTTGGCTATAAGTTCAGCACCTATGCCACGTGGTGGATTCGCCAGGCGATCAGCCGTGCCATTGCCGACCAGGCGCGCACAATTCGCATTCCCGTGCATATGGTGGAGACGATCAACCACCAGCAGGCGCGCATTCAGCGCACGCTGCAGCAGGAGTTGGGCCGCGACCCCACGCACGAGGAACTGGCAGTGCGCATGGACTTTCTTGAGCCGGCAGATACCGAATTGGTGCTGGCGGCGCAGCAGTTTGATACGAAGCTTGACGTGGAAGTGTTGCATCGCCTTGAGCGGGCAGCCACGAAGGTGCGCAAAATTCAGCGTCTTAGCCAGGAGCCGCTAAGCCTGGAGACGCCCGTTGGGAATGAAGAGACGAGCAACCTGGGCGATTTCATCGAGGATGACAGCCTGCCCCAGCCCCAGGTCGATTCGGCCAGCCGGCGCCGTGTGCCGCGAGCAGATGGCCGAGATTCTGGATGGCCTGAATGAGCGCGAGCGCAAGGTGCTGGAGATGCGCTTTGGGCTGCAGGACGACATTCCGCGCACGCTGGAGGATGTGGGCAAGGAGTTCAACGTGACGCGCGAGCGTGTGCGCCAGATTGAGGCAAAGGCGCTGCGCAAGCTGCGCCACCCGCTGCGCAGCCGCAAGCTGCGCGACTTCCTGGCGTGATGCGGCGGGGGTTGGCCGCTGCGCGTCTTGTGTGATGGTGAAAGCCGTTTGCAGAGGCGGCATTTTGACAATGCCGCCTCCTGCTGGTAGAATTTATTTTCGTGCGTAGCGAGCATTGCTCGAGCGCACGTCAATCGAATAATCCTCGGTAGCTCAATCGGCAGAGCATTCG
>CAVZCL010000005.1:815000-2423812 GCA_963773745.1 uncultured Chloroflexia bacterium | reverse complement strand
GCGTGAACTCCTCAACGTAACGGCTGGCGGGGCGCAGTATCAGTTCTTCGGCCGTGCCCACCTGCTCGAACTCGCCGTCCTTCATAATTGCAATGCGCGTGCCCAGCTTGACGGCCTCGGCGAAGTCATGGGTGATGAAGATGAGCGTCTTGTGCAGGCGCGCCTGCAGCGAAACCAGTTCGTCCTGCATCTCGCGGCGAATCAGCGGGTCGAGCGCGCTGAATGGCTCGTCAAAGAGCAGAATCTCGGGGTCAACCGCGAGCGCACGCGCCAGCCCGACGCGCTGCTGCATGCCGCCGCTCAACTGGCTGGGGTAGTAATCCTCCCATCCCTTGAGGTTAACGATTTCAATCATGGCGCGTGCCTTCTCCAGCCGCTCGGCGCGCTTGACGCCCTGCACCTCGAGGCCGTAGGCAACGTTGTCAATCACGCGCCTGTGGGGCAAGAGGCCAAAGTGCTGGAAGACCATGCTCACTCGGTGGCGGCGCAGTTCGCGCAGCGCCTGCTTGTCCATTTGCGCCACGTTCTGCGCCGTCGATGAGGATTTCGCCACGTGTCGGCTCGATCAGGCGCGGCAGGCAGCGCAGCAGCGTGGATTTGCCGCTGCCCGAAAGCCCCATGACGACAAACGTCTCGCCGGCCGCGCACATCAAACGAAACGCCGCGCACGGCCATAATATGGCCGGTGGCGTTGAGAATGTCGCTCTTGGAGGCGGCGCTGTCGAGGCCGCCGATCGAGCTCATTCGGATCGCTGCCGAAGATCTTCCAGACGTCGCGCACGGCCACGATTGGCGCGCCGCCATGCGCCAAGGTTTGGGCAGACGTGCCATTGGCCTGCGGTGTGGGCCGCGCCGTGGGCTGCGGTGTGGGTTGGGGATGGAAGGGTGAATCCGTGGTGAGGAGCTCCGGTCGAACATCGTAAGGGGTCGCGCACATGGCGCAACTTTAGCGTAAGCCAGTCGGAAACGCAAGGAGTACGCACGCCAGCCCAAAACAGATGCGGCTATGGATTGCCCCTGTTGCGCACTTGCGCCGAAAATCGGGTTTCAGCACGGCGTCTCTCCGGCAGAAGCCATCACCCGCCACCGCATCCGCGAGTTGCGCGCAGCTTTCGCTCAATGGCACAATAGCCGTTGCCTGTTCGCCCCTGACGGCGCACTTGATGCGCCGTGTGCACTGCTTTGCGAGGAGCTACGCCCTATGACCGAAACGATCAAGCCGCCGCAGCGCCTCTTTATCCCCGGACCGACTGACGTGTTGCCCTACGTGCTGGCCGCACAAACCGAACCAATGATCGGCCACCGCAGCGACGAGTTCGAGGCACTCTTTCAGCGTTGCGAGGAGATGCTCCAGTGTCTCTTTGGCAGCGCGGGCGCGTCTTCATCGTGGCTGCGTCGGGAAGCGGGATGCAGGAGGCGGCGATTCGCAACAGCGTTTCACGGCGGGTGCTCTGCTTCGTCAACGGAGCCTTCAGCGAGCGCTGGTACAACGTGGCGGTTGGCTGCGACAAGGAAGCGATTCGTGTCGACATTCCGTGGAATACGGCCGTCAAGGCGGAGCAGGCGAGCGTCGCGCTCCGCGAGGCGTTACGCCAAGGCCCGGTGGACGCAATCACCGTCGTGCATAACGAGACAAGCACAGGGGTGATGAGCCCGATTGGCGAGATCGTTACGGCCGTGCGCGAGCTAAGCCCGGAGACGCTTGTTCTTGTCGACGCCGTCTCTTCCTTTGGCGGCGTGCTGATTCCCTTTGACGCCCTCGGCCTCGATTTCATGGCCACCTCCTCGCAGAAGGCGCTTGCGCTGCCGCCGGGCCTTGCCTTTGCGGCGGTCAGCGACCGCCTGATGACCCAGGCCGCCAACGTGAAGGGGCGCGGCTGGTACTTCGATTTCCTGAACCTCGACAAGGCGCTCAAGAAGCACACCACGCCTGCCACGCCGGCTATCTCGCTCATGCGCGCGCTGAATGTGCAACTGGAGCACATCTTTGCCGAGGGCGTCTACGAGCGCTTTGACCGCCATGCGCGCCTTGCCAAGTGTACGCAGGAGTGGGCCGTGGCGCACGGCTTCGAACTTATGGCCGAGGAGGGCTACCGCTCGCCCACCGTCACAACGATTACCAACACGCGCGCGATCGACGTTGATGCGCTCAACGATTTTCTGACGCTGCACAACATGGAAATCAGCAACGGCTACGGCCCCTACAAGAACAAGGCCTTCCGCATTGCGCACATGGGCGAGACGACGGACGACGACCTCGATCGACTTCTCTGCGCGATTGAGGATTTTCTGGGTGATGGCGCGTGAAGGACAAAACAGAGTATTGAAGATCGAGCATGGACGATTGCGCCCCTTCATCGAACTCGCAACCGTCAATCTTCAGTTTTCAGTCATTTGCAAGTGGTCGTCACCAAAATAGAAAGCACCGAATGTCCAACCCAATTGACCTGCGCAGTGATACCGTTACAAAGCCCACCGACGCCATGCGAAGCGCGATGGCCTCGGCCGAAGTGGGCGACGATGTCTACGGTGAGGACCCCACCGTCAACCGCCTTGAGGCGCTGGCCGCCGAGATGCTGGGCAAGGAAGCCGCTGTCTTTGTAGCCAGCGGCACCATGGGCAACCTCATCAGCCTGCTCAGCCACGGCGCACGCGGCGACGAGGTGATTCTGGGCGACAACGCGCACATCTTCTACTACGAGCAGGGGGGCATGGCGGCGGTGGGTGGGATGCACCCGCGCACAGTGCCAAACCTGACCGACGGCACAATGGCGCTCGATGCGCTTGAGCACGCCATTCGCTCGGAAGATGAGCACTTCCCCTATTCGCGCATTATTGCGCTGGAAAACACCCACAACCGCTGTGGCGGGCGCGTCCTCACGGCCGACTACACCGACGCGGTGGGGGCGCTGGCCCACGCACACGGCATGGTGCTGCACATAGATGGCGCACGCCTGTGGAACGCAGCCGTGGCGCAGAATGTGACGCCGGCGCGTTTGGCCGCCGCCGCCGACAGCGTTACCTGCTGCTTGAGCAAGGGGCTTGCAGCGCCGGTCGGCTCGGTGATTGCGGGCAGCGAGCCATTCATCAGGCGCGCGCGACGCAACCGCAAGCTGCTGGGTGGCGGCATGCGCCAGGCGGGCGTCATTGCCGCGGCCGGCATCGTTGCGCTCGCAGAGATGTACGACCGGCTGGCCGAGGATCACGCGCAACGCACGTGCGCCTTGCGCACGGCCTGGCCCGCATTGAGGGCATGTGGGCGGACCCAGATGTGACCGAGTCAAACATCGTGGTGGCAACCGTGACGCGCGAGGATGTGAATGCCGTGCAGGTGGCGGAGGCGCTGGCGGGCCGCGGTGTGCTGCTCAACCCGCTTGACATGCAGCGCATGCGCATTGTGACCAACTACCATGTGACCGCCGCCGACGTTGAGCAGGTGCTGGATACCTTCGAGGCGCTCATGCGTGGGGATGTCGTGACCGAGGGCGGCGGCGCGTACATTTACGGGTAAGAGACAGGCGACGCAGAGGCGCTAAGGCGCAAAAGCGTACCCCGACGCAGAGCGCAAAGGCGCAAAGGATACGCAAAGAAAAGCAACAACAAGATTGACAACTCTTGTTGTTGCTTTTCTTTGCGTATCCTTTGCGCGCTCTGCGTCGGGGGTACGCCTTTGCGTCGGGGGTACGTCGTGGCTCAGTACCAGGTGAGGATTGGCCAATTCTGGCGCACGACAGCGGCGCGCAACGCTTTGGAGGGATTCACGGCGGCGGGGTGGGCCACACTCTGCAGCAGCGCCATGTCGGAGAGGTCGTCGCTGTAGAAGTAGCTGTCGCTCAGGCGCATTCCATGTTCTGCGCATAGACGGCGCAGCCAGTAGACCTTGCCTGCACCATAGGCGATGGGCAATTGCACGGCGCCCGTCATCTCTACGCCATCGTCTTCCCAAATTGAGGAGACGGCATGGGGAATGCCCAGGTGGCGTGCCACGGGCAACGCGCTGAACTGGCTGCTCGCGGTGCAGATGATTGGCACGTGGCCCTGTTCGACGTGCCACGCCAGCCGCTCCAGTGCGCCCGGGGCCAGGGCGTGGCGCACCTGGTCGTCAAACCAGCGATCGACCATCTGCCACATGGTGGCGACGGGGATGCCGCGCACGAGCACTGCTGTGGCCTGCATCAGGCGCGTCGCGTCCAGCAGCCCTGCCTTGAAGAGAAGGGTGGCGCGCACGGCACGCGCCACCTTCCGCTTGTCCAGGTACTGGTCAAGCAGCCCCGTTTCGCGCATATAGCGCAGCACGAGGGTCCCTGTGCTCGCCGCAACAAGCGTGTGGTCAAGATCGAAAATCGCTGCAATGGGCAAATCGCTCACGCACGCCTACTTCTTGAGGAGCTTTGGGGAGACAAGCATGCGCAGTTCGCCGCAGCCCCAGCGCATTTGATCCCAGCGCGCCAGTTCAAGCTCAATGTGGGCGACGGCTGCGGTGGGCAGCCGAAAGTTGAGGTTGAGCGCGCCGCCCGCGCAGAGGCCCGCAACAAGCTCCTCCAGCCCCGGGTTGTGGCCAACAATGACTACGTGTTCGGCCGTGGCAGGCGCAATCGAAAGCAGAGAGAGCAGCCGTTCCGGCGGGGCCAGATAGATGCTCTCCTCGTAGTGAACTTCATCGTCGTTGTCGAGCGCCGAGAGCACAATGTGGCATGTTTCGCGCGCACGCAGCGCGGTTGAGGCGAGCCACCAGTCAATGCGCGGCTGCAGGTTACCCAGCACGCCGTGCCGTGGCGCGCGCATCCTTGCGCCCCTTGTCGGTGAGCGGGCGCTGCGCGTCATCGGCGAAGTTGGCAGGGTCTTCGGCCTTGGCGTGGCGCACTATGGTCAGAAACTTCATGCAGAGACTCCTTGGTTGGAGGTTTGATTGCGCCTATCATACTCGAGTTGCGCCTCCTGTGCGAAGACGTGCAGAGGCCGCTGCGCAAATGTGGCGCAGCGTGCATCAATTTGAGCATGGCGCAGCGGCCTGTTATACTGCCAGCCGCGGAGCGTGCCTGCTCATCGCGTAATTGCCGGCAGGAAAGGATAGCCATAGACGAATCACCAAGCCATGGGAGACGAGCGCATGGCCCGCAGCTGGCCGCCGGTGACGGCTGCATGCTGCGGGTGACGAGGATGGGGTTCCCGGCCGCGCAGCCGGGCTAACGGTGGCTTTCCTGCCGCCGGAAAATCGAAAGATCAGCGGATGCCCCACGGGCCACCTCCACGGCCCGCAAACAATCTCCCCTCTACCCAGAAGAAGCGCATGGCGCAAAGCCGGCCGGCAACGGCCGAAGACAAAGCCCGCGCAGTGGATCTCAATGTGATGCAAGCAGCAGGATGGCAACGCGACGCAGGCGCGCCTGCCGGATGCGCGCCCACGCCGGGCGGGCCGCCGGCGCGCACTGGCGATGTCTCTGCACTCCAGAGGGGAGATCCAATATGTGCGGTATTGTCGGTTATATCGGGCCACAAGAGGCGGCCCCGATTATTCTCAACGGCCTGCGCCAGCTCGAGTACCGTGGCTATGACTCGGCGGGCCTGGCAGTTATGGGCCCGGATGGCTGCATTCAGGTGCGGCGCGAACAAGGCAAACTGGCCAGTCTGCTCGCCACGGTCGAGGCTGACCCCGTGCAAGGGCATGCGGGCGTGGGCCACACACGCTGGGCAACCCACGGCGCGCCAAGTCAGCGCAATGCCCATCCCCACAGCAGCCCCGATGGCGACATCGTGGTCGTGCAAAACGGCATTGTCGAGAATTTTCTCGAGCTGCGCCGCACGCTGCAGGCGGCCGGCTACCGCTTCCAAAGCGACACCGACACAGAGGTGATTGTGCACCTGGTGCACAGTCACCTGTACAACGGC
Organism: uncultured Chloroflexia bacterium; assembly: GCA_963773745.1. Classification (GTDB taxonomy): domain Bacteria; phylum Chloroflexota; class Anaerolineae; order Caldilineales; family Caldilineaceae; genus UBA5069. The sequence continues at coordinate 2,417,923 of CAVZCL010000005.1, read as the reverse complement.
AGCCAGGGTGACCTGGCTGCCGCCGTGCGCGCTGCCCTGGCCGAGCTCAAGGGGCCGAGCGCGATTGTTGTGCTCAGCCGCCGCCACCCGGACGTGATCATTGCTGCGCGCCTGGGCAATGCCGGCGGCGTGGTGATTGGCGAGGGCGATCGCGAAATGTTCATCGCCAGCGACATTCCTGCGATCCTGCGCCATACACGGCGGCTCGTCTTTCTCGATAGCCGGCAGATGGCCGTTGTACGTGCGTCGGGGGCCGAATACTTTGACCTCGCAGGCGAGCCTCTGCGCAAGACGGCCGTGGCCATCGACTGGAACCCTACCGCTGCCGAGAAGGGCGAGTTCCGCCACTTCATGCAGAAGGAAGTCTTTGAGCAGGGGCGCAGCCTGACGGATACGCTGCGCAGCCGCCTTGATTTTGAGAACGCACGCGTGGAATTGCCGTCGCTTAATCTTGATGAGGAGCAGGCGCGCGCGCGCTGCGCCGGATTACGCTGGTGGCCTGCGGCACGAGCTACTACGCGGCGCTGGCGGGCAAGCATTACATCGAGCGGCTGGCGCGCATCCCCGTGGAAGTGGACTACGCCAGCGAGTTTCGCTATCGCGAGCCCCTCATCGAGCCAAACCACATGGTGCTCGCGCTCACGCAGAGCGGCGAAACGGTGGACACCCTGGCCGCGCTCGAAGAGGCGCGCAGCCAGGGCGCCTTCACCGCCGCTATCGTCAACGCGATTGGCAGCCAGGCGCAGCGGGTGACCGATGGCCACATCCTTATGCAGGCCGGGCCCGAGATTGGCGTTGCCAGCACAAAGGCCTTTACGTGCGTCGCTCACCGACCAACTGCTGCTTGCGCTTTATCTGGGCCAGGCGCGCAACACGCTCGATGTCGCGGCGCGTGACTTGCTCATTCGCCAGCTGGCCGCGCTGCCCGGCCTGGCCGGCGAGCTTCTGGATGACGCCTGGCACGGGGAGCTACTACAGCGGCCTTGCCGAGCGCTTCCACGGCTTCAACAACTTCATGTACCTGGGGCGCGGGTTGCACTACCCGATTGCGCGTGAAGGCGCGCTCAAGCTCAAGGAGATCAGCTATATCCACGCCGAAGGCTATCCTGCCGGCGAGATGAAGCACGGCCCCATCGCGCTGATTGACGCGCAGATGCCCACAATGGTGATTGCGCCGTACGATGGCGTTTATGACAAGATGCTCAGCCAGGTGGAGCAGGTGAAGGCGCGTGGCGGCCTTGTTTTGGCCGTGGCCCACGCCGATGACGACGTGCTGCGCGAGAAGGCCGATGCCATTTTGCCCGTGCCCCACGCGCCGGAGTGGCTGCTGCCGATTCTGTGCGTGATGCCGCTGCAGATCTTTGCCTACGAGATGGCGCTGCGGCGCGGCTGTGACGTGGACCAGCCGCGCAACCTCGCCAAGAGCGTGACGGTGGAGTAGCCCATGCAAAATGCCAGGGCTTCTCAAAAGTCAGGGAGCAGGGAACGGAGAACAGGGAACGAGGAAACGTGCGCTACGTAGCGGCTGCTTCAGCTGCCGTTCTTAAGGACGCGACGCGATTGGTGGGTACGGCAGCTGAAGCAGCCGCTACGTAGCGCACGTTTCCTCGTTCCCTGTTCTCCGTTCCCTGCTCCCTGACTTTTGAGAAGCCCTGTGCAATATGCGGCGGTGGGTTGCCACGCACGCGCACTTGGGATACGATGCACGAGAGCCGTGAGAGATCCGTCGCCTACAGGTCGAACGCACGCATGCCTACATCAACAGCCCGCAGCGTCCCACGCCGCTGTGGTCGCATTCTACAAACATCACTCCTGCTCGTCGTCGCCATTCTGCTGCTTGCCGGCTGTGGCGACGCCGGCGGGCGGGTAACGCGCACCCCGGTGCCCACGTGGACGCCGACGGTTGGCGCGCCGCCCGACCCCGCGCAGGCGCAACAGCAGGCGCAAGCGGCGCAGCCCGACGTCGTCGATCCGGCACAGGCGGCCGTGGTTGTCCCGCCGGTTGAGGCGGCCCCTTTGCAGCCCATCGATACGGCGACGCCCGTACCCACCGTGCCGCCCACTGTGCCGCCCACACCGCTTCCCACCGAAGCGCCGACTGAAACGCCAACCCCGCTGCCCACTGTGCCGCCCACCGCAACGCCCACGCCCGTGCCGACTGCGACGCCGAACTATGCCTTCGCGCTTGAGGCGGCCGAAAAGTTCCCTACACAGGCGCTTGCGCCCAATGTGGTGCGTATCTGGATGTACGTATACTCCCCGGCGGCGCTGGGGCTGGGCGGCTACTCGCTGCGCGTCGCGCACAACGGCGCGCAGCTTCTCATCGAGGAGGTTTCGGCCGAAGGGCTGCCTGGGGCTACCTTTGACACGCCGGGGCCCTTCACACGCTTCGCCAACTTTGATGTGCTGCTGGTGGAGGCGCAGGCCGGTACGTGGGACGTGCAGCTTGTAGACGCCACAGGTGCGCCCGCCGGCCCCGCAGCGCAGTTCAACCTCTCGGCGGACGAAGAGACGCGCGAGCTCTACGTGCGCTACAAGCAGACGGGCGCGCTTCCCTGATGGACGCTTCAACTGGAGTCGAGGGTCTCCCCCCTGCCAGTGAGGGTCCTTGGCGTGGCGCGGCCATCTTCTTCCTCAAGGCGTTGCACACCGCCATATTCGTCTTTGAGTCGCTCTGTGTCTTCGCCGTCCTCTATGCAGCGATTACCAATCGCGTCAGTCGCTGGACGGTTGGCGCAATTGGCACAATTGTGCTCGAAGGTATGATCCTGCTCTTCAACCGCATGCAGTGTCCCCTGCGCATTTGGACGGAGCGGCTGGGCGCAGCACGCGGTTCGGTCACAGACATCTTCCTGCCGCGCTGGCTGGCCGACCGAATCTTCCAGATCTACACGCCGCTCTTTTTGGCGGGGCTGGCCGGCATCGGCTTCCGGCGCATCAGTCGGCGCTAAAGCGCTGCGCGCGCAATCAAAAAGGGGCTGCCTCGATGACCCGAGGCAGCCCCTTTTTGATTGCGCGCGCAGCGCATCTCTCTACGCTATGACTTGCCGATTTCGCCCTCGATGGGCGCAAGGAACCAGCGTTCATCCGCTTCATCATAGTAGAAGATGAGGTAGACATCGCGCAGTTCACCTTCGGCAAGCGGAATCGTCGTGTTGCCTGAGAGCCCCTGCCACGGGCTGCTGGCCGTGAAGGGAACCGCGCCGCCGTAGACGATGATGCTCGTAGAGCCACCCGGCAGGAGGTCAAACTCGCTGGGACCCGGCTCAAGACGATAGCGCTGGTCAAGCGTGAAGCGCACGTCGCGGTCGAAGGCATTGTGGACAGTGAGCAGGGCCGTGCCCGGCGGCAGCACGGCGGAGGTCTGTTCCGGTGTACTCTCGGTTGCGGTAATCGCGTCAGTCGCACCGATGGCGGTCGCGCCGGAATCGACGCCTTCAACGGGGGCGGCAGGGCCAATATCCGCCGGTGGTACATCCACCGTAACAATCTCGACTGGCAGAGGCGTCGGTGTAGCAGGCAGCTCGCTTTCGGCGATTGCCGGCAGCAAGGTGACATCGCCTTCGCAGGTCAGGTACTCCGCGCCTGCAATGACCCAACCGCCCGGCGCAATCGTCTCATCCACGCGCAGCCGATCGCCCGCTGACGTGCGGCCGGTGACGATGATTGTGGCGATCGTTGACTCAGTGCTGCGCACCTTCTTCACAATATCAAAGCCCAGGCCGGGGCCGGAGCGCACATTGAGCGCCGGCACTGCCAGCGTGCAGATGGTTTGCGGCGCGGCGCCGGCGGCGGCTGCCGAGGTGGCGGGATCGCCGGCTGCCTCCTCCGGCAGCGCACCAAGGACGGCCTGGAGGCTGAGGGTGCTAATGGTTGTGCCCGCGACGCCGCCAGGTCGCGAAAGCTCTACGAGCGCATAATAGCCGCCGGGCTCGGCGCTGTGGGAGCCCCACTCGCACACGGAGGCGTTGTCGGTAGTGGTGACGCAGCTGCGCAAGTAGAAGACGCCGAGGTCGTCACCATCGAGGGCGAATTGCTCCACGGCGCCCACCGGCAGGGTGCGCATCTGCGTACCGAAGTAGACATCTTCGTCGCGCCCGACGCGGTTCTGAATCCACACCTGGTTTTCGGGCGGCGTACCGGCTTCGCGCAGGATCAGGCTTTGCAGCGCGCCCGCATCCTTGCCGGCGACAATTTCATAGAAGCCATCCCGCTCGAGCAGGTAGGGGTCCCAGTAGCAGCCCGCCTTCTCCATACCCAATGACGCGTCGCAATTGTAGAGGTTGAGTACGTTGGAGGGGCGGCTGAGCGCAAGCCCGGCCGAACGCAGGCCGGCGAGGTCGTAGGTGTTGCCCTCGGCAAAGAAGCGCACAAGCGCAGTCGTACGATTGGCGATGACTGTGCCGGCTACGGCGCCCTCGGGCGCAGGCGCGAAATTGGTGGCTGCGCCATCCGTTAGCAGATCGGTGGTGGAGAGTGAAGCAGTGTCGGTGATGGCCGAAGGGAGCGTTAGGGGCACGGTGAGGGTAAGGGCTGCGCTTGGTGCTGCAGTTGGTGCAGGTGATGCAGATGGTGCAGTCGTTGGGGTGGGGGTTGCGGCGGTCGTGGCCGAGGGCCGCACCCCAGTTGGCGTGGCGCCAACCAGCGTGTCCGTTAAGCCGCCGGACTGTGCGATTGCGTTTGATGTGGCATCGGCGGCGAATGCGACGGTCGCGGTGGTGGCGGCCGTCAACACAATTACGCCTGCTGCCAGCAGCATGTGCATTTGACGCATTAAGCTCTCTTCTCTCTAGTGTCCGATGTTGGCTGCGATGTACGCACTTCATTGTACACCTGGTTGCGGTCGGGCTGATGGCGCAATGCCAACGGCTCGTGTACGATGGTGCGCCGCACTGCGCGTGGGCAACCGCAACGGCTGTGTGCTGGGGAATCAGTGGGAGCTTGGAAGCAACTGTTCCCCAGGTCAACATCGGGCGGACTTCCGACGTGCAGAGGCATGCCGGCACTGTACGAAAAAAGGCGCAAGGTGGCTATGACCTTGCGCCAGATTTCGGTTCAAACAAATCGCGTGTGGCCCATGGAGGCCATCGCAGCGCGCACACGCCCAGGGGGCAGTGCAGCGCTCTCCCAGTCCTACTTGGATTCGCGGTAGATCACGTGCCGGCGCAGAGTCGGGTCGTACTTCTTGAGCTCAAGCCGGTTCGGATCGTTGCGGCGGTTCTTGACCGAGATGTACATGTGCGAGCTCTCTGTGCTGCGCATCTTGATCAACTGCCGAGGTCCCTTTTTCGCCATGATTCACTCCCTGTAAACGTTGCGTTTAACAGTGGCGCAACAAGGCAGAATTGTAGCGCATGCGTTCGCCTGAAGCAAATTCGCAAGCAAGAAGTGGGGAGTGACCATTGAATACTGACGATTGACAAGTGGCGCGTGCTCAATGTCTATCGTCAGTCTTCAACGAGCACGCATGTGGCTCTGTAGAATCAAGCTTCACCCGACGTCTGGAAAATACTTGCCAAGGAGGTCGTCGAGTGTGCGTACGACGCTCATGGGCACCCTGTCGGGGTTGGTGATAATGGCGTCGCGCAGCGCGTTGGCGTACGGGCTGGGGCCGGCATCGGCCAGCAGTGTGATCGCATTGGCCACCGCCTGCTTGGCCACTTCTGCGCTGTGCAGGAGCGTCTGCACCACCATCTCGACGGTCACCGACTCGTTGGTTTCGTGCCAGCAGTCGTAGTCGGTGACGTGCGCCATGACGGCGTAGCTCATCTCGGCTTCGCGCGCGAGCTGCGCTTCCGGCGTCGTTGTCATGCCGATGATGTCCATGCCCCACGTGCGGTAGAGGTTACTCTCGGCCTTGGTGCTGAAGCGGGGCCCTTCGATCGTCACGAAGGTGCCGCCGTTGTGGACCGTATTGCCTGTTTGGCGCACGGCCTCCAGGCAGATCGCGCTCAGCTCCGCGCAGAAAGGGTGTGCGAAGCTCACATGGACCACGAGGCCGTCCGTGCCCACAGCCGGATCGTCAAAGAAGGAGAGTACCCGGCCCGTGGTGCGGTCGAAGAGCTGGTCGGGAATCACAATATGGCCAGGTGCATAGGGCTCCTGCAGGCTGCCGCAGGCGCTCACGCTGATGAGGTACTCTACGCCCAGCATCTTGAAGCCATATATGTTGGCGCGCTGGTTGAGCCGCCCCGGGCTGATGACGTGGCCGCGTCCGTGGCGCGGCAGAAAAGCCACCCGCTGGCCGTTGAGTTTGCCCACAATGTAGGCATCCGAAGGGGCGCCAAAGGGCGTATCAATGTGGATTTCCTCGACATCGGTGAGCGCCTCCATGGTGTAGAGGCCGCTGCCACCGATGACGCCAAAGCGAATCGCGTCAACCATGTGAATGTCCTTGCTTGGGGTGCCGGGTGTCGGGTGTCGGGTGTCGCTACTTGCTCCACACGGGAAGCTGATCGTGCGGGATGGCGCGCAGCAGCGGGTTGGCGCTGTCGCGATCGGACAAAATGGGTGAATCGACCTGCCAATCGACGGCAAGCGCCGGGTCATTCCAGGCGACGCCCAGTTCATCGCCTCCGTCATAATAGTTGTCCACCAGATAGGTGAGTGTCACATCGGTGAGTGCCAGGAAACCGTGCGCAACGCCGGTGGGGATGAAGACGCCCGTGGCGTTGTCGTCACCGATTTCGATGGTCTGGCTGCGCCCAAAAGCCGGCGAGCCGACGCGCAGGTCGGCCATGCCCACACGCATGCGCCCAGCAGGCACATACCAGTAGTCGACCTGGCGGAAGTGGTAGTGCAGGCCGCGCAGCACGCCGGCGCGGCTGTCGCTGCGGTTGGTCTGCACAATCTCCCACGTGCGCTCGGGAAACCAGCCCTTGCGGAAGGTCTCCATGAAGCGGCCGCGCTCGTCGGCAAAGGCGCGCAGATGCGCGAATTTTACGCCCGGGATGATCGTGGATGCGATGATTTCGGTCATTGCTGGGTTGAGTCGGGGACTTGGGGCGGCTGCGCGCGCAGCGCTTCGCCCAGGCGGGAAATCAGGCTTTGGATGGGCGCTGCCTTGAGGCGGTAGGCGGCGCGATTGGCAATCAACACGGCCTGGCTCTGCATAATCACGCGCAGCTCGCGCAGTCCATTGGCGCGCAGCGTGTTGCCCGAATCCACCAGGTCCACAATCAAATCGGCCAGCCCCACGAGCGGCCCCAGTTCCACCGAGCCGCCCAGTTCGATAATCTCCGCGTTGACGCCGCGCTCGCGGAAGAAGGCGGCTGCCAGGCGGGGAAACTTGCTGACGACACGCGGCTGGCTTTCGTAGCGCAGCGGCGTGTCGGCGCGGGATTCGGGGCCGGCCAGCGACAGGCGGCAATGGCCAAAGGGGAGCAACAGCGGCTCATAGACGTTGCGCTGGCTCTCACGCAGGACGTCGAGGCCGCAGATGCCAAGGTCGGCGGCGCCGTACTCCACGTAGGTGGGCACGTCAATCGGCTTGGCCAGCAGATAGCGCAGCGTGCCGTCGTCGCTGTCTACGACCAGGCGGCGGCCAAAGTCGGCGGGCACGGGCAGGCCGGCGCGCGCAAAGAGCGCGAGCGAGTCATCGGAGAGCCGTCCCTTGGGCAGGGCAACGACAACGGGTTGGCTCATGCGTGCACCTCAGCGACCAGGTGTTCAACCATCGACTCCCCACTGGGCAGTGGCTCCAGTTCGCCGGATGCACCAATGCGCTGCAATGAGCCGTTGCTCCAGACAAGCGCCATCTGTGCGCCAATAACTTGCGCGTAGTCATACAAAGGCCGTGCCACGCGATCGCTCAGGTCTATGGCGACAACCAGGCCGGCGCGGCGGAGCGCTTCGACGGCGGCGTGCGCTTGCGGATCACCCTGTGTGGAGACGAGCAGCGCGGGCGCAATCGGTCGGGCGGGCGCTTCGTCGGGACGCAAGGCCGTGAGCAGCCGGTCGAGAATCAGTGCAGCGCCAACCGCAGGCTGGGGCGCCCCAAAGGTGCCCACAAGGTGATCGTAGCGCCCGCCGCTGGCCAGCGCAAAGCCGAGGCGTGGGCTGAGCGCCTCGAAGGTCATGCCTGTGTAGTAGCCGAGATTGTGTATCTCGGTGAGGTCGACGTAGACGCGTGCATCCAGGGCGTGGCCATGCAGTGCACGCAAAATGGCGCGCAGGTTGCCCAGCGCCGTTGCCATGGCGTCGTTGAGGCAGAGTGCGTCGGCGCGCTCGAGGAGAGCACGCGTAGTCGTCGCCGCTCAGCCCGGGCAAACCTGCAATCGCGGCACGTGCGCCATCGGGCAGGTCCGTCGCGTGGAGGAAGTCAAGCAGTGCGGCTTCGCTGTTGCGGTCCACCGCGTCAAGCAGGGCCTGGCGGGCGCGCTCGCTGAGGTTGAGGGCGTTGAGGAGCGCATGGAAGTAGCCGAGATGGCCCAGCGCGAGGCGCACATCGGGCAGGCCGGCGCTCTCGATTGCACGCACGGTGAGCGCGAGCACCTCTGCATCGGCCGCCGCGTCGGCAGCGCCGACGAGCTCGACGCCCGCTTGCCAGAATTCGCGCTGCATGCCCGCTTGCGTGTCGGCGTAGCGGAAGACGCTGCCGGCGTAGCAGAAGCGCTGGGGCATTGGCAGGTCGTGCAGGCGGGTGGCCACCAGGCGGGCGACCGGTATGGTCATATCGGCGCGCAGGGCCAGCGCGCTGCCGTCGCGATCGACAAAGCGGTAGAGTTCGGCCTGAAGCTCGGGGTTGGCGCGCTGCTCAAGCGTCTCCACATACTCAAAGGCGGGGGGCAGCACATCGCTGTAAGCCCAGCCACGGAAGAGCGCAAGGATGTTTGACTCGAGCGCACGCCGGCGTGCGGCCTCTCCCCAGAAGTAGTCGGCCACACCGCGCGGAATCGGCGCAGGGCGGCGTCCGGCGGCAGTCGGCACTGGTTGATTGCTTAAGGCTGACGGTTGCGCGGACAAGATGAGCGGCTCGTGATTCGGTGATTGGGACGTCGAGAAGTGAGTATAGCACAGCGGGCGCACCGGCGCTCGCTTCGCGATTTGTGCAGCGCAAACCATTTTGGGTGTACCATAGCAAAGGGTATCAGCAGCATGCTGCACCATCACCCGAAAGGAATCATCATGTCGGAAAGTCTGCGCGTGGGGATGGAGATTGGCTTCAACGTCGCGTATCTGGTTGCCATTTGGACACTGGTGGCCATGATGTGGGCGCGGCGTGGGCGGGTGGCTGCGGCCGATTGGCCAGTGGCCAGCCTCTTTCTGGCGGCATTTGCGCTGCTGGGGCTGGGCGACACGGGCCATGTGGGCTTCCGCGTGCTGGCGCTGGGTGGCGGCAACATTGAGCGCAGCGTGATGATCGGCGGCCTTTCGGTTGGCATTGTGGGGCTTGGCGCGCTTGCGACGGCCGTAACGGTGACGCTCTTCTATGTGCTCATGGTCTTTGCGTGGCAGCGCCGCTTTGGCCAGCCATGGGGCTGGTTTGCCGTTGTGCTGCTGGGCGCCGCCGCGCTGCGGCTGGTGATTATGCTCTTTCCGCAGAACGAGTGGAGCATGGCGGTGCCGCCGCAGCCGTGGTCGCTCTACCGCAATGCGCCACTTATGCTCACGGGGCTTGGCTGCGCATGGCTAATGGTGCGCGACGCGAAGCGGACGGGTGACCGCACCTTTGGCGCCATAGGCTGGCTGATCGTTGCCTCGTTCGCCTTCTACACGCCTGTCATTCTCTTTGTGCAGCGCTGGCCACTCGTGGGGATGCTGATGATCCCCAAGACGCTCTGCTACGTGGCGATTGCGGTCATCGCGTACCGCACCTGGTATGCGGGTATGCACGCGCAGGCGCCTGCGGCCGAAGCAAGCGGGACGCACGCTTTGACTGGTGCGCGCTGATTTCTGATCGGCCGAAGCGAGGCTTCCAAAATCGGAAGCCTCGCTTCAAGTTCAACAATGCACACGCCTTGATCGATACGTCCGCTTTGGCTATACTCTGCCCATGTGCGGAAGATTTGTCCTGCGGGCTTCGCCCGAACAACTGAAATCACTCTTTGACCTGCCCGACGAGCCGTACCTGGAGCCGCGCTACAACATCGCGCCCACGCAGCCCGTGGGCATTGTGCGCATGCAGGCGGAGGTGCCGCAGCGAGAGTGGGCGCTCGTGCTCTGGGGGCTGATCCCGTCGTGGGCCAAAGATCCGTCGATTGGCCAAAAGCTCATCAACGCGCGCTCGGAAACCGTCACCGAAAAGCCCTCCTTCCGGGCCGCCTTCAAACGGCGGCGCTGCCTGGTGCCGGCTTCGGGCTTCTACGAGTGGCAGAAGGGTGCGACGCGGGAAGGCGCCTCACTTCATTACGACGGCTGATGAAAGCCCCTTCGCGATTGCCGGCCTTTGGGAAAACTGGCATGGCCCCGACGGGGGCGAGCTTTCCACGTGCACATTGCTGACCACTGAAGCAAATGATCTCGTTCGTGGTTTGCATGACCGCATGCCGCTCATCATTGCGCCCGAGGACTACGATTTGTGGCTGGGCTCCGGGGGCGATGATCCGCCGGAATACCTCGCCAATGTGCGCCACCTCTTGCGCCCCTACCCAGCGGAGTTGATGCAGATGTGGGAGGTAAGCAAGCAGGTGAATAACGCGCGCAACGAGGGGGAAGAGTGCATTGAGCCCTTTGACGCCGCCTGACCGGGCACAGTTAATTTCATAACGTGAATAGTGAAGTAATACGGGCGACCCAACCATGGGTCGCCCGTGCTGTTGCAGGTTAGCGCGCGGGCAGCGTGCGCCCCTTCCAAACGGGGCCGCCGTAGCGCAGCCGCCACCAGATTGCCTGCATCGCGATGCGCGTCATCAGCAGCACGGAGACGGGCATGAGCAATGCGTGGCGCAAGGGCTGTCGTGCTGTGGCCGCAGTTACGGCGCGCAACGCGATGCCGAGCAAGGCAGTCGCCAGCGGCAGCAGCGGCCACCCCGCACCCCCCACGCCCCAGAAGCCCGCCGCAAGCCACACCCACGGCCACACGAAGAGAGTGAGGTGGAAGAGGGTGGAGAGGAGCAGAAAGGGGATCGAATTCAGGTGACCGGCAAGGATGTTCTTTGCGTAGCCGTCGCGTACGGAGGGCCAGTCGCTGTACATGCGCGCGGCCACAAGCCCCGCACCGTCGGCAAGGCGCAGCTTCTGCCCGGCAGCCTTAACGCGCTGCGCGAGCAGGACATCCTCCAGCACGCGATCGTGCACGCCGGCGTGGCCGCCACACGCCACATAGGCTTCGCGCGTGAAGAGCAGGCACTGCCCATTGGCGGCGGCAGCCTGCTTGTGGGGCAGTCCATGCACCCACTCCACGGGTAGATAGGCAAGCAGCGCGAAGCTCATGAGGGGCACGACAAGCCGCTCGGACCAAGCTCTCCATGCGCTGCGTGGGCCAAACCGAGAGCAGGCCGGCTTTGGTGCGCTGCATCTGTGCAACGGTCGCTGCGAGCGCGTCCGGCTGCCAGGCAACGTCGGCATCGGTGAAGAGAAGCAGTTCACCCTGCGCCGCTTGCGCCAACTGGTGGCAGGCCCATGGTTTGCCCACCCAGCCACCGGGCAAGGGCGCGCCGCTGCGCACGTGCAAACGTGGGTCGCCCCGACCCGCAGCCGTGGCCACCGCGCCGGTGCCATCTTCGGACTGGTCGTCAAGCATAATGACTTCCAGGCTGCCCGGATAGCACTGGCCCAAAAGCAGCTCCACCGTCGCGCCGATCGCGCCCGCTTCGTTGCGTGCGGGAATCAGGATCGAGACGTAGGGTGCGGGCCCTGCGGGTGCGTCGCCTGCGTGCAGGCGCGGAAAATGGCGGTAGTTCTCTGCGGCATTCAGCAGCAGAAAAAGGAGGACAAGCAGCGAAACGGCATTGATGAGCGCGAGCCAGCTCATTGTTCACTGCCTTGCACGCTCGCGCTGCGACGGCGCAGTTGCAGCGGCTGGCGCAATTCGAGGCGATGTTTGTAGATGAGGATGGCCATTTGCAGCAGCCAGGCAAGCGCCATGACACCCGGGCTGGGGCGCTGGATGAGACCATTCCAATAAGCTGGCGTCATCAGCAACCACGCCAGCAGCAAGATCATGGCCCCCATGACGGCCCACGCGCTGTTGCGCACGATTCGCGTAGTCAGCAAGAGGCCAAGGCCGAGGATGGTGGGACCCTCCCAGATGGTGATGCCTGCCCATGCGCCAAAGGTGGTTGCCACGGCTTTGCCGCCGCGGCCGCGCAGGAAGGGCGAAAAGGCATGGCCGGCAAGGGGCGCGGCGGCCACCAGCGCCAGCGGCCAGCCGTCAATGCCAACCCACAGGTAGGCGAGGCCGACGGGAATTGCTGCCTTGAAGCCGTCGAGCAGCGCCGCGGCGGCAAATGCGCCGCGGCCGCCGGCGCGCAGCACGTTGGTGGCCCCCGGGTTGGCATCACCAAAGGTGCGGATGTCCGCGCGCAGCACCCATCTGCCGATCCAGACCGAGAAGGGGAGGGATCCGGCTGCAAAAGCAATCACAATCCAAAGCACGGTTGTCGCGGGCGCGACGGTGGGGCTCATGCGCTGCCGCCTGGCGGTGGATGAAGCGTCAGAATGTCTGCCTCATTTTGCACCATTCTGCGCCGGCGGGCTATTTACGCGTGCTGTGCTACGGAGGGCGCGCCATGCGCACGCACGCGCTGCCGCCACCAGGCGAGCGCGACGAAGACGCCCATGCCCACAAAGCCGACTGCGGCCGGCCCAGGCATACCCCAGAAGAGGGCAAGGCCCACCGATTGCAGGGCCCACGTAATTGTGTAGATGGCCAGCAGCGGAAGCAGGGGCGGCGGAGGCGGGCGCACCAGCGCGAGTGCAATCCAGGAGAGCAGGAACGCGCTCAGAACCCAGCCCGCAAAATTGATCCAGGGAATGCCGAAGTAGCCGCCGGGTTGATCCCACACCCAGTAGCCCCACGCCACCATCTGGGGATCGAGGAAGAGGTCCCACGCGGCAAAGGCCAGGGCGGCGAAGATTGCCACCGGTAGCGCGCGCCAATCTGCGTGCCAGCAGTGCGCCCACGGCCCATGCCGGCGGCAACATCATCAGCCACGCCAGGGGGATGAGCAGGGGCACGCCGCCTGCCTGTGGCTGCAGCAGCGGCGTATAGTGGTAGTCGCCAAAGGGGAGGCCCGTCTTGCTGCCCACAAATTCCACCGCCCAGGCCAGCGGCAGAATGACGGCCACCACGGCGAGCGTGGTGCGCGCGCCCCAGCCAACCCACAGCACAGACAGCGACGCCGCCGCCTGCAGGACAACGCTGACGCTGGTTGCCCAGTGCAGAACTTCGTCGCCGATCACCCAGCGCAGGATAGGGATGGAGATCATGACGAGCACCCAGGCGCCAATGAAATACCAGGGCGCAGGTGAAGAGAGCGGGGTGGCGAAAGGCCGTGCAGTTGAAGCGGTGCGCATGCGGGAGGGTCGTTTCAGGCGTCGGCAGCGTGTGCCAGGTGGTGATCAACAGCGGCGTTGTCGAAGGTGATCAGTTGCGCAAAGTGCGCGATGAGCGGCTCAAGCGCCTGCGCGTTGGGTTGCTCCATGTGGGCGATTTCGTGGTCGCCGTCGGCAATGGCAAGGCCCGCCAGGTTGGGCAGCCGCCGCGCCAGCGTCGCGGTAACGGCAGGGCGCACGAGAATGTCGTTGACAGCCTGGATGATAAGCGTTGGCGTTGTTACCAGTGGCGCAGCGGCCGCAGCAAGCCGGCCGGTGCGCCGAACCGCAGTGATGACGGAAGTCTCGATCTGCAGATTGCGAATCGCCTCCTGCGCCTCCGCATCGTCGAGGTTCACGTCGGGCATAAAGCGCAGCAGAGCGGTTCGCAAGCGCGCATCGGCAAAGTCGGCGCGCCGGAAGGGATGGAGGCGGGGTATGAGTGGCTGCACAAGTGGGGCCAGCGCATCGAGCCAGCGCTGCTCGATGCGCCACCAGGGCGAGAAGAGCAGCAGACCGTCCACCGGCTGGCGCGTGGCGGCCTGCATGGCGAGCGCCGAACCCATGGAATTGCCGACCAGCAGAATGCGCGCGAAGCGGGATCGCAGCATCACAAGCTCGTCCTCGACGGCCGCGAGCCACTCCTCGTTGCGGTAGTTCGCCACGTTCAAAAAGTCACTGCCAAAGCCCGGCAGCAGCATGCCGCTGACGCTGAGCCCGGCGCGATGGATCATGCCGCCCACGGGCCGCAGTTCGGCGGGCGTGCCGGGAAAGCCGTGCACCAGCAGCGCGACCGATTCATCGCTGCCCTGCAAAAAGTAGGGTTGATGTTCGCCTCCGGTAAAGGCGCGCAGTTCCGGCGTCACGAGCGATCGCCTGCCGGCAATGTGGCGCTGTTGGGTGCAGGCGCCAGACGATGCAGGAACTTGATCAGGCCGGCAGGCGCACGCGCCTGGCTCTCCTGGGCCAGCACAAGAATCGTGCCGAAGACGACAAGCATGTTGGTCACAAGGAAGAAGATGATCTCCTCGATGGGCAGGTGGCCCACGTTGATACCCACCGACTGGTCGGGCGCAATGATCCACGTGCCGAGGCCAATGGCCAGGAAGTCGGCGGCGCTCAGATAGAGCCAGGCGGGAATCAGCGCCGCCATGGCCAGCTTGCCGTAGCGCCAGAGGATGTCACCGCCGAAGGCGACCTGCAGTAGAATCGGCAGCACGGCCCATGTCAGCTCCAGTGCGAGGTAGGTGCCGGGCCGCCAGCCCGAAAGCAGCAGAATGAAGGAGGCGATCCATATGGCGCCAAAGAAAGCCGTGAGGCCCCAGCGCGCGCGCTGGGCGCCGGCCGACTTCGGATTGAAGGGGGTGGTGGGCATGCGTATCCGTTTGGCCAGCCAGATGAGCCAAAGGCTCGTCATCAGCGTCTGCAGAACGAAGAAGATATATTCTTCAAGGGGCACCCAGCCAATGATAATCCCCGAAACCAGCTCGGGCTCATACCACCAGACGCGCGTCGCCACCAGGTAGTTGTCCCACGGCGTGGTGTAGAGCACGGCTACCACAATGTGGCCGGTAATCACCAGCCACGTGGGCCAACTGTTGAGCGCGGCGGGCATCTTGCGCCCGCGACGAGCGTCCCACCAGGTGAGAAGCCCCAGAATGACAAGGGGCGGGACCAGGAATCTGAAGAGGAAACCAAAGTATGTCATGTGGGAGGGTCGCTGTTCCAGTGATGGCGCAATCAACTTCAGGTCGCCTGTTTGATTCAATGCAGCCTCCACTCTACCAGAGATATCGCAATACCTGCTGATAGCCAGACCACAATTCGGCCATGGAGGCTCGTCTGCGTGCGGAATTGCGGAATTTTGCCGCTTGACAAACGCTCGGTTGAGGCGCATAGTGAAGAGGCGCAAGCAAGGCAAGGCACGAGGCAAACCCGACTGGTGTGCAAGCTCGCGCCTTCCTGCTCCCTGAAGTTGCCACTGCCGTAATCCAGACAACTTCTGCGCAATCCCGGGCGCGCCGGTTCTATGCACCGTCACGTCACGTCAGCGCGTTTTGATCGAACACGGATGTGGCGTCGCTTGACGCCCTTCCGCTGTCGTTCGCCAGTTGCCATGGTTCCCGACTGATTCCCCCCGGAGTCGTGCCATGCGCCTCGGCTGTTGCCAAGCGTGTCATTTGAGAGTTGTTGCTACCCGCCTCATGCCAATGGTCATGTGGGCTATTTACGCGTTCACTCTACTGCAATGCTCCACCGTAGGCCGCTTGCCTGTTCTGCTCTCCTTCCCCCTGGAGGTAAGGCATGAAACTCAATCTGCGGCGCGGTTACCGCGCCCTCTCCCTCCCGCTGCTTTTCATTCTGGTTCTATTTGGATTGGTTGCGTCGCCGGCGCGGGCGCAGGATAGCGAGCCGCCGCCCGCCACCCCACCAGCGCTTGATACCATGCTTTCGGGCACGCTTGACCTGCTGTGGGCGGACTCGTGGCAGAATGGGGCGCTGATTGCGCAAGAGCCTTCACTTCTCCTGATTGATGGCCAGGGCGCCGAGCGCCACATCACCCTCGCGCCTGATGCCGCGGCGGCCTGGGGTGGCGCGAATACGCTCGTCGGCCGCGACGTGACGCTGCGCGCGTCGGCTGCGACCGCCCCTGCTTCCATGCAAACGGGCACCGGCCCGCTTTATGACATTGTGGCCGTGGGAGCGGCCACTGCTTCAGCGCCTGCGACCGGCGTAGACGCCGAGCGCTGGCTCGTACTCCTCTGCCGCCCACCCGAATATACCTCGCCGCTACCGGACACGCAGGCACACTACGGTGATTTGCTCTCCAGCGTGGCGCCTGGCATGGGCGACTTTTGGCGCGAACCTCTCCTATGACAAATTTGGCATCGATGGAGCAACCGTGCTCGGCTGGTACACGCTACCCGACACGTGGGATCGCTACATTGAGCCAGTCTACGGTGCATATACCCTGGACCGCAAGGCTGTTGCGCGTGACTGCACGGCCGCGGCCGATGCAGACGTCCACTTCCCCGACTACACCACCATTATCTACGTCACGCCCGTTGCGCCAATTGGCGTGCGCAATGGTTTGCCCGCCTGGTATGCCTATGGCCAGAACGCCGCTTCGAATCCCATGCGGCTGGACGGCGTCCAGCGTGGCTATGGCGCAGTTTACCTGCCGGTAGAGATTGGGGTATGGGGGCGGGACATGCCCTACGTTTGGCCGCAAAATGTGCTGGCGCACGAATTGGGCCACACGATGGGTCTCCGCCATTCATCGGGAGCCTACGACACTCCCTATGACTCGGGCTGGGATGTGATGAGCGGTTCGCAGTGGGCGGGCTACAGCACCACATGCGCGCGCGACGACCGCTATGGTTGTGTGGCTCCGCACACGATTGCCTACCACAAGGCGCTGCTCGGTTGGATCTCGGACGAGCAGCGCGTTCTTGCAAGTGCAGCCACGAACCGGATGCTTGCCATTGCCACACTCTCGCAGCCGGACGACGTCCATCCGCTCTACGTGAAGCTTCCGATAGATGAGAGCAGCACCCGGTTCTACACAATTGAGGCACGCGGCGGCGATGGCTATGAGGCGAGCCTGCCCGCGCGTGCCGTCGTGATGCATGATGTGGACAGCGCCCGTTGGGATAGAAATGCACAGGTGGTGGACCCGGACTGCAACGGCAACCCAAACGATGCAGCGGCGCAGTGGCTACCCGGTGAAAGTTTCTCTGATCCGGAAAGCGGCGTACGTGTCTGCGTGGAGGCCGCAACCGATTTTGGCTACATTGTGGGGGTGAGCAATGGCGCAGGCGAAGCGCCGTGCCGCTTTGAGCCGCACTTTGCCACCACAACCGAGTTTGGCTTCTTGCCTGCCGCTGGAGAGCCGGGCGCTTCGCTCCATTTTGAGTTGGTGCTGCGGAATGGTGGCGCTGGCGTAGCTCACGATGTGGCTGTCGCGCTCGAGCTGCCGCCCGAGCTCACGCTGATTGAAGACACAGTCGAGACGCTGCATGGCGCACTTGACTCAACGGAGCCAATTCTCTTCAGCTTGGGCGACGTGACGGGTACGGTGAATGTCGACGACTCTGCACGGTTGGCATTCGACGTGCTCGTTGGCCCCACACTCACGCGCACAGTCACACCCACCATTACAGGCGAAATCACGTGGCAGGGTGGCGCGGTGGCGCTCGATTCAAGCGTGGCGCACAATGACCGCACGCCCCCCGTTACAGTCGCGCAGATGGAGCGCACCGACGCGCCATTGCCAGATGGGGAGGCGCCGCCGCGATTGCGGCTCACCGGCAGCGACAACGCCTCCGGCTTGCTGCAAACACACTACAGCATGGATGGCGGGGTGACGTGGGAGAGATATGTAGAACCGCTGCTTATGGGCGAAGACGAAATGGAGGAGATGTGGGTGATGAGTATTGACAACGCAGGCAACGAAGAAATCCCCTGTCCTGTCGTAATGGGGCCGCCTATCGCACCGCTCCTCTTCCTTCCGGTTGTTCAGAGGTAGAGAACCTCAACGGAGATGACGATTGAAGAGGTGTGTCTCCGAAATTCTGTGCGGGTTCGCAGCGGCGGCTGATGCCGCTGGTGCGACTGGCGCAGCCGCCACGGACCACTGCGCTCTACCGTGCTACTGCGTTGGCGCAGCCGGAAAAAGGGCGCGCGTCGCAGCGCGGTCGATTTTGCCGGTGCTGGTTTCCACAAAGTGCGCCACGTTCTGAAGCGTGCGCGGCGTTTCGTAGGGGCCGAGGTGGCCCCGCAGCCCGGCAAGCAGCGCCCGCGCAGTGGATTCGGGCAGCGGCTCTCCCTCAAGTATGAGTGCAACGGCCTCGCCAAGATGTGCATCAGGCAGCCCCACTACGGCGTAGCGCCGGCCATCCCACGCCGATCCCAGCAGTGCGGGCAGGAGCGCTTCCAGCCGCGCTTCCAGCGGCTCAACGTGCACCTTGATGCCGCCCGAATTGATCACAAGGTCGGCGCGGCCCAACCACAGAAACGTGCCGTCCGGTCGCAACTGCACCAGGTCGTTGGTCTGCACCCAGTCGTCATTGGTCATGGGCCCGCGCAGCGCGAGACAGCCGCGCGCATCCAGGCGCAGCTCCACGCCGGGCAAGGGCGCAAAGGCATCGCTGCGGCCTGGCCCGCTGAGCCTGCGCAGGGCAATGTGCGTAGCGGTTTCGGTCATGCCGTAGGTGTGGTAGACGGCGGCCTGCAGGAGCGCAATGGCTTCGGCAAGGGCTGCGCTTACCGGGGCGCCGCCCACGAGCACGGCGTGCATGGCGTCGATTTGCGCCCGTTCAGGCCCAGCCAGCAGCGTCTGCATTTGCAGCGGTACGAAGGCCGCAAAGTCGAATGTGGAATGCGCCGGCAAAGAGGCGAGCGGATTCGACGCGGGCTCCACCAACGTCGTCGCCAGGCCAAGCTCCATGGCGCGCACCAGCATCATGCGCCCGGCAATGGCATGCACGGGCAGGCAAACCAGCGTGCGCATGCCGGCCCGTAACCCCAGCGCATCGGCCGTAGCGCGTGCACTGGCCTGCATTTGCGTGCGACTGAGCGCAATTGCCTTGGGCGCGCCGGTTGACCCCGAGGTGTTGACCACGAAGCGTTCTGCCGCAGAGAGCCACTCGGCGCAAAAGGCGAGCGCATTGCGCTCATTGTCCGTTGCGTGGGGGAGCTCAACGGGGGCGGTGAGGTTGGCAGCGCTGAAGACGCGGCCCCGAATGGCAAGCGAGAAGAGAGTCATGGAATGGGTTTGTTCAAAAGAAACGCGACGCTGCGTAGCCCAGCTTCGTTGCGGGTGATCGGTGAGTGGCGTGATGCGGGGTCAATGGAGGTGAACGGTGGGCATCGTGGCACATTGGGCATAGCAGCGCCGCGCAGCTACAGTATCGCGCCGGCGCGTGCTCTGTTCAACCGGCAATTACAGTACGATCGTGGCTTGCCGTGGAGGGGCGACGGTATAGTCGGCAGCCATTGAGCGTAATGGGCGATGGGAAGTTGTCGCTGAAAAGCCCGCCCGTCCCCAGGCCGTGAATGCGCTCGCCGCCATAGGCCGCCGTCCACTGGCAGATTGCATCGTGGCCAATACTGGACTCGAGCAGCGAATTCGCCCACCAGGTTACGCCAAATTCGTCACACAGGGCCGTCGCAGCGGCGGCCGCGCGCCAGCCGCCCAGCAGCGAAGGCTTGATGATGATGCCGTACGGCCGGACCGTTTCAAGGAGTTGACGCAACCCATTCGGCTCAGGCAAAGCGATCAACTGCTCGTCGAGCACAATGGGGACGGGTGATTGTGCGCAGAGCGCAGCCAGGGCTGCCGTCTGCCCTGCGTGTAGCGGCTGCTCGATGAACTCGACGTTGAAGCGCGCCAGATCAACCAGTCGTGCCAGTGCCTCGTCGGCGGCAAACGCGCCGTTGGCGTCCAGCCGTAGCGTAATGGCCGGGTGGCGATTCCGCAGCGCCTCCAGCATCGCAAGCTCGTCCGCAAAGGGCAGTGCGCCCACCTTCATCTTGATGACGCTGAAGCCCGCAGCCACCTTGGCGTCCACCTGTGCAAGCAGGCCGGCGGGCGTGTCCATCCAGATCAGCCCATGCGTGGGCAAAGCGCGCGCCGCCCTGGGTAAATGAAGATGCGAAGTACGCAGCTCGCCCGCCTGAGCGCAGGTCAAGCAATGCGCTCTCAATGCCGAAGCGCAGCGAGGGAAGGCGTGCGAGATCGGCGTCCCACGGCTGCAGCAGCGCATTGAGCCAGGCAAATGGGTCATCGAGCGACGGCGGCAGCAGCGGCGCAGCGCTGTTGATCGCAGCGACGACGGCCGCGGCCTCGTCTGCGAAGCCGGCGCGCGCGTCGGCGGAGAGGCCTGGGATAGGGCCGGCTTCGCCAAGGCCCATGACGTCGGGCGCGGCAGAATCCATCGCCCGCACCAGCCACAGATCGCGTGTATAGAGCGGCCCGCGTGAAGTGGGCGCGGGCCGCTTGAAGTGCAATGTGAAAGGAGCCAGGCTCAGCCGTAGCATTTGCGGCGCGTCCCCGAGATAATTCGTATACGGCCGACGATCAGGGGAACTTGGGAAAGCGGTCCCATTCCGGCTTGCGCCGCTCGAGCCACGCGTTCTTGCCTTCCATGGCTTCGTCGGTCAAGTAGTAGAGCAGCGTGGCATTGCCCGCCAGCTCCTGAATGCCCGCCTGGCCATCCAATTCGGCGTTGAAGGACGATTTGAGCATGCGCAGCGCGAGTGGGCTGTGGCCCATAATGCGCCGGCACCAGGCAATTGTCGTGGCCTCAAGCTCCGCCAGGGGAACGACCGTATTGACGAGCCCCATCTCCAGCGCCTCTGCGGCATCGTACTGGTCACAAAGATACCAAATTTCGCGGGCCTTCTTCTGCCCCACAATGCGTGCCAGGTAGGATGCGCCGAAGCCGCCGTCAAAGCTGCCGACCTTGGGTCCGGTCTGTCCAAAACGCGCATTGTCGGCGGCTATCGTCAGATCGCAGACAACGTGCAGCACGTGGCCGCCGCCAATCGCCCAGCCCGCCACCATCGCAATAACCGGCTTGGGGATGGAGCGAATTTGTCGCTGCAGGTCAAGCACGTTAAGGCGCGGCACCTCGTCTGTGCCCACATAGCCGCCAACGCCGCGCACGCTCTGGTCGCCGCCGCTGCAGAAGGCTTTATCGCCCGCGCCCGTGAGCACAACGACGCGGATGTCGGCGTTCTGGCGCGCCAACTCCATCGCCTCAATCATCTCCTGCACGGTGAGCGGCGTGAAGGCGTTGTGCTTGTGCGGCCGGTTGATTGTAATCTTGCCAATGCCGTCGAAGTACTCAAAGTTGATCTCTTCGTATTGCTTCAGCGGCTGCCACACAACTGGCTCGATGGCGGCTTCGGGCGCGGGCGCGGCGCTCTTGCTGCGCTTTGGCTGTTTGCCCGCCTTCGCTGCCTTTGCGGTGGCGGCAGATTTCTTGACCTTGCCGACCTTGGATCGTTTGGCCGTCTTGGCTGACTTTGCTGTTTTACTCATGACTCTCCTCCATGCTCGGGTGTGGGGCGCGGCGGGCCAAGCGTGAGGGCTGCCATGTGCGCCCGATAGTCGCGGAAGATGGCTGAATTCGTGGCCATGTTGGTCTCAATTTCAAGCAGCTTTGCGCCGCCGCCGGCAAAGAACGCGGGCAGCGCGGCCTCCAGCGCGTCGGCATCTGCCACGTGCATATACTCCAGGCCATGGTCGGCGGCCGTGCGCTGCGCCGTAAGCGGCTGGGGCGTCAGGAAGTAGTCGCGACGGGTTGCGTCCGGCAGCAAGTTGGGGCCGTCGATCACGTCGAAGATGCCACCACCGTGGTTGTTGAGCAGGGCGATGCGCAGGTTGGGCGGCAGATGGCGATGCCAGAGTCCGTTGCGGTCGTAGAAGAACGCGAGATCGCCGACGATCAGAAGGGTGAGCGCGTCCGGACGGGCCAGCGCCGCGCCGACTGCCGTGCTCACGCAGCCGTCAATCCCGCTGACGCCCCGATCGGCGAAGACGCCGCCGTCGTTGCGCGTGAGCAACGCGCCAAGCAGATTGGCATAGCGCACGGGCATGCTGTTGCCAATCTGCAGCAGCGTCTGTGGCGGCGCTGTGCGGAGCAACGCACGCGTTGCGCTGAATTCGCCAAAGGGCGCGCTATCGATGCGCAGCGTCGACGGCCGTGCTGGCCATATCGCCCAAGGCGCGCCAGCTCGTGGCGTAACCTGAAGCGGGCCGGTCCAGCTTCAGCGTGCGCTCGGCAAGCTCGTTCAGAAAATCGGCCGCGCCCATGGGTATGGCGTGCGTCATGGACTGGTAGGTGTCCGGCGCGGGCAGGCCCGGGCCTAGTCGCCAGAATTCACGCGGCGGGCGGCTGCGCAACAGCGCTTTGAGACCGCGTGACGTGACCGCCCCGCCGAAGTTGATCACAAGGTCGGCGCGCAGTGTATCAAGCGTGCCGGCGTCTCTTGTGCCCAGCGCCGCGTCCCAGCCAGGCGCCGTGGCGACGCCGGCAATATTCGCTGTAACGTCCCCAATGGCTGCCACGCTGTCGGACGCAAGCAGCGTGCGCAAAGCACGCTGCAGGCGCGCATCCGGCGGGTTGGGGCCGCCCACAATCAGGATGCGCTGCGCGGCACGCCAAACGCCAACCAAACGATCCCATGTGGTGTCCGGCAACGTGACGATTGTGGGCGCTTGCTTGGCAACCTGTTCGGGCCGCTCAATTGCGGTCGATGGCGCATAGAGCGGTTCGCGCAATGGGACATTGATGTGCACTGGGCCGTTGGGCTGCGCCGTGGCAACTTGCAGGGCATCGGCCACAGTGCGCACCGCGTGCCAGCGCGTGTCGGGGTGGCCATCATCGAGCGGCAGCGCAAATGAGGCGCGCACATTCTGCCCGTAGAGCGCGTTCTGGCGCAGGGCCTGGTTGTCCTGCTGGTCAATCCATTCGGCCGGTCGATCGGCCGTGAGCACCAGCAGCGCGATGGCCTGGTGGAGCGCCTCGGCAATGGCGGGGCCGTAGTTGAGCGTCGCAGTGCCCGAGGTGCAGACAAGGCCCACGGGCGCGCGCAGTTGCTGGGCGAGGCCAAGCGCAATATAGCCGGCGCTGCGCTCATCCAAAACCACGTAGCGTGTGACATCGGTGCGCGCTGCGAGGGCTGCTGTCAGCGGCGCTGAGCGCGAACCGGGTGAGATGACCCACGTGCTCACGCCGAGCCTGACGGCCGTGTCGATGGCAAGCGCCGCCAACGTCTGCAGGGCCTCGCCTAACGGGCCATCTGCCGCTCGATGTGTTTCAGTCTGGGATCGGGCTGAGGTGGGGGTCACCATATGCGTGGTCAACCGTTTAGGCGATTGCCAGCGAACGCGCAGTGCGCGCTGCGGGCGGGCCGGATTGCGCCACGATGGCATGCGTCTCTGCAAGCGCGTCGAGGATGGTGCGCGTCTTCAGAACGGTCTCCTGCCATTCCGTGGCAGGATCCGACTCGGCGGTGATACCTGCGCCCACATAGAGCGCAGCGCAGTGCGTGCGCACCTGCATGCAGCGCAGGTTGACGTAGAGGGTGGACTCGCCATTGAGGTTTACAGGGCCGAGATAGCCGCTGTAGAAGCCTCGGTCGTAGCCTTCGCGCGCGTGAATGAAGCGGAGCGCTTCGTTGCGCGGCATGCCGCAAACGGCAGAGGTGGGGTGCAGGCGCGCCAGCACACTGTCGGCCAGGATGGGATTCAGCGAGTTGGCAGTCTCCAGCGAGAAACGCGTCTGCAGGTGCGCCATGCCGCCGGCAGCCACGGTGGCGGGACCCGACTCGATTACGTCGGTTGCACCGGCGCCGGCAAAGACGCTGCGAATGTACGCGCTCACCATTTCCTGCTCGGCCTTTTCCTTTGCGCCCCAGCGAATGCTCTCCAGCGGAGTGCCTGTGGGCAGTGGCCGCGTGCCCGCCAGCGCAACGGTGGAAAGCGTTCCGCCGCGCGTCTGTAGCAACAGTTCCGGGCTCGCACCAATCCACGCGCCCACGCCCGGCAAGGTGACCAGTGAGGCGAACGCGTTGGGATGGCGGCGGCACAGCACCATAAAGAGTGTGACGGGATCGAAGCCGGCCGGTATGGCTACGGGGGCGGTGCGCGAGACAACCACTTTGGCAATCTGCGCGCTGCGAATAAAGGTCACCGCGTCGGCGACGAGCCGCTCATATGCGGCTGCCTCGAGGACGCTGTCGACGCCATCGGGCGCAGTGTGCCAGCGCACTGCAGTACGGGGTGCATTCACGAGGTCCAGCGGCGCGACGTTGCTGGCCGTGTGCATACCGGTGTCGTCGAGCAGGTGATGCGCAGGCAGGAAGAGGCTGGGTCGTTCTTCTGCAAAGGGCGCAAAAACAAAGCCGGGCCGGTTGTCGGCGAAGCGAACCTGCCCAGTCTCCACGACTGATTCGGCGGCGAGCGCCATGGGCCATGGCGCGCCAGGTTGCCTCCAAAGTGCCACGGCAAGGCCTCGGCCAAGTGCCGCGCTATAGAAATCAGCTATCTCTGTAAAGTCGCCTGTCCACACCATAGCCGTCACAATCAACCTTTCCCAACAGCCGCAATCTGACCAGCCGCAATATGACAAACAATACAGCCGCCCCTCATTCTACACAAAGCAGGCCACCTGCGCGGTGGCCAATCGTCCAATTCGTTGCATTTTTCACAAAGGCGGCGCTTGTGCGGTAGACGCGAAGCTGCGTTTGGGCAGCCAACCCAAACGCAGCCTTCCTGCTGTACGATTGCTTTGCCGCGCTGCCCGACTGGGGGGGGAAGTCGGGCGCGATCAGGCACAAGCACTCGTCATCTCGCCTGCGGCTGGGGAGGGGAAGCCGCATGGCGCCATCACTATGAACACTACTGTTTGCGCGCGGCTGGGGGGGTGTAGCCGCATGGCGCATCTACCAAATCCACTGCCTTGTCCACCCGGCCTGGGGGGGTGAGGCTGCCGGGCGATTCAGCAATACTCACTTCGGTGCGAGCGGTTGGGGGGGTGTAACCGCACTTCGCAACTGCCAATTTGACTACGGTACCAAAGCTGCCTGGGGGGGCGAAGCCCTACTCACTAGAAACTGATTAGGTTGCATCCTTTTCACGCGGGTTGGTGCGGTAGGACTGAGCGACAGGCTTGGCAATTGAAGTCGCATCCTTTTCACGCGGGTTGGTGAAAATCGAGCGCGCCACCGGCTTGGCTATGGACGTTGCATCCTTCTCGCGTGGGTTGGTGAAAATCGAGCGCGCCACCGGCTTGGCTATGGACGTTGCATCCTTCTCGCGCGGGTTGGTGAAAATCGAGCGCGCCACCGGCTTGGCTATGGACGTTGCATCCTTTTCACGCGGGTTCGTTTGAAATGTCTTGGCGGCTTCTCGGCCGGTTACTGCGGACTTGCTTGAATGAGTGCGTGCCGTCATGGCAGCCATTGCGGTCGAAAACGAAATTGCAATCAGCGCCGCCGCGACAAGGGTTATTGTGGCCACACGAAAAAAATCCGTACGGGCAGTCTGCTTCTTCACGATTCCACTTCCTTTCACATCTGGGGGGGGTGATGTGTGACCGCAAAATAAATATACTCGGTTACTTGTGTACTTTGTAGGGATTACCTGCTATAATCGGCTCATTACGGCTCATATTTCCCGCACAAGTATTATTTCATGGCTCAGGAGACGCACATGATCCAGGTTGATGGTGCGTTTGTGCAGCAGGTGGGTGACGCCTTCAAGAATTGCGCCAGCGTACTCGCTCTCTCTCGTTCGCCGCTCGCCAAAGGCAACGCGGTCACCGCTGGCCTTGTGCTCGACGATGTGTCGCCGACACTGGACGAACGAGGCCAGGCGTTGCGCTTTGCACTGCAATGGGCGGTGGAGCAATTGGCGCCCGGTCCGCCGTCGTTCCCGTTTGGTACAAGCCGCCCCTTTGATGACCCAGCCTGGACCGAGCCGCACTGGTGGCGTTACAACATTCTGCGCCACCGCTATCTCGAGCCACTCACGCCGGACCAGTTTGTTGAAGGCGGCCGCTACACCGAAACGTTGCTCGTGCTTTCGGGCATGCCTTCGGTGGATGTCTATTACGATGAACGAGCGCGCGCCATGCGCGAAGCGGCGCAGTGGCTCCAGCGCCACATTCATGAAGGGTTGGGAAACGACCGTGTTCAAGGGTTGGCCTTGAATGCGGTTTATGCCCCATTGCGTGAACAACGCCCTGCCGAGACACTGCTCGGCATAGCCACTGTCTTCCATGGCGTTTTTCCAACGGCATGGCTGCAGGCGCTCGCGAGCGAAGAAGGAGTTGTACGTTCCGCCGAAGCGCTGGACATGCTCGTGGCGCGTCGCTGCCTGCACCTGGGCGATGGCGCTGCCAGCGTGTGGATGTCGCCAGTGATTCGGACCTATATGATCCAGCGCCAACTGACTGAAGTACAGCGCCGCCGCCACCAGTTTGCGGCGACCCGGGCGCTGGAGAGCGCACTGCCGCTGCTCGCTGCGCGCCACTCGCTTGGCGCAGGCAATCCCCAGAAGGCGGCTGCCATCCTTCTCTCGTTGGATGAAGATGAGCGCTCGGAAAATGGCGCAGAGGTTGTGCAACTGGCGCGCACAATCCAGCAGGATGACCTGACGCCTTCTCAGTGGCGTGAGCTAAGTCTGCTCCTGGCCGAACTCTTCCAGAGCGCGGGGCAAACCGATGAGGCGCTGGCAGCGTGCCGCGACGCGCTCAAGGGCGCATCCGGGCTGGCTGAGCAAGCGCACATTTATCGCCGTTTGGGCAAGCTCTATGAGGAGCAGAACCAGCAGCAGTCCTTCACATACTATCAAATGGCGCTGGACCGCCTGACCCCTGCCGATCTCGAAACCGGCATCGTCTATAAGGACAGGGGTTGGCTGCGCATATTGCGACGCGAGTGGCAAGAGGGCGAGTCGGACCTGAATAGCGCGCTCGCCGTGCTGCCGGAAAGCGAGACCCAGGCGCGTGCGGACGTGCTGGATGCCTTCTCAAGCCTGCGGCGTGGCGAGCAAAACTACCCAGCTGCGCTTGAGTATGCACGCGGCGCGCTGGCGCTGCGCGAGCAATCTGACGACCTGCTGCGTGTGGGCAAGTCAATCAACAGTCTGGGCATACTCTACCGCATGATGGGGGACTACCCGAACGCGATTCACGCCTATCGCGAGGCGCGCACGATCTTCGAGCGGCTGGACAACCAGGGGCTGGTGGCAACTGCGCTTCTGAACATTGGCACAGCCCATCATTTTTCCGAGGAGCTGCACGAGGCAGAGAGCTTCTATCGCCAATGTCTGACGCTGGCCGATGAGGCGGGCCTGCCGCTGACAGAAGTGCGCGCCCGCTCCAACCTTTGCGAAGCGCTCATGGACCAGGGCAGCGAGGCCGAGGCGCGCCGTCACTGGCGTGCAGGCTACGCACTGAGTATGCAATCGGGTTTTGACGACGAGATTGCCTACCTGAAGGAGCTCTGCATGCGCTACCCTGCTTTGCAGAGTGAGCTGGCGACCATGCCCATTGATGTGGCGACTGGCGCAGCGTGGGAAGGGGGCAGCGCATTTTCCGATGCACACTGGGGGCCGATTGAAGCGCGCATGCCGGTTAGCCAGCTTGATGATGTGGAAAGCAGCGCGCTTGACGTTGCCCAGCGCGAGGGTCGTGTCAATGCGCCTGCGCTGATGAAAACGGCCAGCGTCAGCAAGGCAACCGCCACGCGGAAGCTTGCCCGCATGGTGGAGGCCGGGCTGCTCTTCAAGCATGGCCAGGGGCGCAGCACCTACTACACCCGTGCTCACTCGGTGCCGGCAGTGCAAATTGCGGGCGACCTGGCCGGGCTGCAAATGCGCCTTGAGGCGGTGCTCCCGCGCTATGCCGGCAAATATGGCCTCGAGCGCCTTGAGGCTAAATCGCTCACCCAATCGATGACGGCTGAAGGCGAGTTGATGGTGCGCTACGACGTGCGGTCGGTTTTTCGGCGCACGCCCAATTTGCAGAACTTCTTCGAGCTGGAGCGCGCTCTTGGCGAATCGACGCGCACACCCATAAACCTTGTTCTTTAGGCAATGCGTGCAGCCGGAGCAGTTGGGCTGCCCGTAGAGGCGTCGGGTGGACTAGGGAGAAAGCGTGCGAATGGCATCCGCCACGGCCAGGCCGGAGAGCGCGGCGCCCTCTACGCGCGGTGCGCCAAAGGCGTCACCAGCGAAAAAGAGGGGCGGAAGATTTGATGCACGCAGGTAGGGAGCATTGTGCAGCGTGGTGGGCAACGCATAGCGCCAACGCTTGATCTGCACATCCACCGGCGCCGGTGCACCGCTGAGCAAAGGCGCAAGTTCGCCCAGAAACGCGTTGATGATGCGTTCGTCGTCATCATCAAAGTGGGCAGTGGAGAAGTCTGCCGAGGCGTGCGCTGTGAGCACAGTCGCCTCGGGCGAGATGCCCTTGCGTCGGTTGTCCGCCAGCCACGGCACCAGCGCACCCGGGCGTTGCAGCGCGCCTGGGGCCGGCAAATCCACTTCAGCATCGAAGCGGAGGAGCGCACAGAGACTGGGCGCGTAGTTAATGCGCGCAAGCGCTTGCACGTCATCCGCGTCGAGCTCCACTTGGCCCTCACCAAGCAGTGCCAGCGACTGTGGCGCGGGCGCAGTCAATACGAGCACCTGCGCCGTGTAGACATGTCCATCCTCGCTGCCGGCCCACCAGCCGTCGGCCGTGCGTGCAATTGCCTGCAGACGCACGCCCGTATGCACGCTTGCGCCACCGCTGGAAATGGCGAGGCCAAGGCGCTTGGCGAGCGCGTTCATGCCTCCATGCGCAGCATAGCGTGGGTGTCCATCGCCCGGCCCCGCATCGAGGCTGCCGTTGCTCCAGCCATTGGACCATGTGAAGATGGAGCCGTCACGCTGCCATTGCTCCACCCACGCGCCAAACCGGGGCGTGCGCGCGGTGAAGAACTGTGCGCCGTGATCAGCGCGTCCCTCACCCAAACGGCGCGTTGCCAGACGTCCGCCGACGCTGCGTCCCTTGTCCACAAGTGAAATGCGAGGTGCGAACTCGGGCAGCGCAGCCGCTGCCATGAGGCCCGTTATGCCCGCGCCCACGATGAGGATATTTGGTTCGGTTGAAAGCTCCGAGTCGTGCGATGCCATGGTTTCTCCTGCGCGGGCTCTTGCCGCGATGGCCGGGTGCGCCCGTTCCTATGTGATTCCTTCAGGGGAGCCGCGACGCGGCAGAAGAGAGCATGCATCGGGGAAGCGGGACATTGGTGTGCACATTGTTCCCCAATCCCTGTCCCCTGTTCGCGCATGTTCTATTCATAAGGATACCACTTTAGTGTATGCGCGGCGTGCGCAGCGCGTGCCAGAGATCGAAGAAAAAGAGGAATCCGCCCTGGACAATGACGCCGACGCCATGGCCTCGGCGCGCTTCTGCGTGGGGCCTGGAGCGATAGATGAAAACGCCGCCTGCTACGTAAAGCACATCGAGTGCGGTGTTAATCCAAAGGAGGCGGCGCAACTGGCGCGCATGGGCAACCTCAACGTCGGCGGTGGCGCTGCCCTGCTTGCGATCGGCTGAAATCTGACCCAACTGCGCGATGCCACCATCGATTACGCCCCAGGTAACGTTCTGGGTGCCAAAGGCGCGCCAAAAAGGTCGCCCGCTCACGAGCATGGCTGCACCGACTGCGACGCTGCCGGCAGCCCACGCCATAAGCCTCTGAGAAAGGTGGCGGTTGAATGTCCAAATCTCGGTAGTTGACGATTGCATGCAGCTTCCCCGCAGGCTTCGACAGCGAGTGGAATGGCTATCGCACGTAGGCAAATTGCTCAGGCATCAAGGATTTGGCGCAGGTCGCCGCCCAGTTCAAGGCCGGCAAATTGGCCCTCGCCTGCGAAGATTACACTGCCGTCGGCTTCAGTCAGCCGTACGCTCATCGTGGCGGTGAGGCTCTCAAGCACCCTCTGCAGCATGGCGACTCGATAGGGTGCACGGAGCAGATCGACGGACTCGTCGCCGCGCCGCGCAACAATTTGCAGCCGCACGGGGCGGCGCGCCAGGTGCGCAGGCTGCGCACCGCGCAGCGTCCAAATGACCTCTCTTTGCGTACATTCCAGTCGTTCCACCGTTGCGCCCGTGTAGGTGGCAAAGCGGTAGAGTGCGCCATCCAGCCAGAGGCCGACGATGAAGCCCCGGAAGGCGGCGCCAAGCCACGGGATGCGCGCAATGGACGCTGTGAGACTAACGCCAGTGCGGCCAAAATGGTTGCTCTGCATCCAGATCCATGATTGAGGAAAGGCTTGGCCCCAATCCTTTTCAATGTAGCCTCGGCCGCCGTGGAAATCGCGCACGGCCCCGTCTACAATCAGCGTGCCATCAATGGCCGGATCAAAACTGAGCACGCCATGCAGGCATTCCATGAAGGGGATGTACGCGTACCAGCCCATGATTCCGGGGGACCGTCGCGTGACGGGCCATCCTTGCGCGCCATCCAGACGCACGACGCCCGTGATACGTGCGGGCCCGTCAAGGTCGAGTGCGACCTCGCGCTGGCTGAAGAGGTTGGGCCCAACCTGGATCGAGAAGTCGCTTGGGTGCGCGCGAAATGAATCGAGCGGAAAGCGATGGTAGGTGGTGCGGCCACTTTCGCCGTCGAGCGTCTGCACGAAGGCGTGTGATGTGCTGGGGTCATCTCCCAGAAAGACGCCAGGAATGATGGCCATGCGCGGCGAACCGCCCGGGGCCACAAGCTTGAAGTACCAGCCCTCAAAGTATGGGCCGCTCCCGTGTGTGCGGCCGCTGCCGTCTGTGGGGCCATGATACGCACCCGGGCGCATGACGTTGCGGAACATGGCGGCCTAGAGATCCAGCAATCCCTGATGGCCGCTGGCGCTGGCCTTCAGGATTTCGATGGCCAAGTCGTCAGCGTTGAGCGCTGTGCGCGGGGCCTTCGCGCCGATCTTCGACCAGAGCGCGGTGTTGACAGCGCCCGGGCGCACAACCGTCACGCGTCGGGATCTCTCCTCTGCGGCCAGCACCGCGGCAAAGCCCTCCAGGCCGGCCTTGGCCGCCGCGTAGGCGGAGAGGCCACGCCGCTGCACATTGGCGGGCAGCGCACCCACGTAGACAATGTGCGCGTTTGCGTTCAGCAGCGGAAGGCTTGCCCTGGTGGCCAGGAATGCACCGGTGAGGTTGGCCCCCAGTATGCGTGCCCAGGTTTCCGGAGCAAGGCTGGCTACGGGCTCGGCCGCAATGTCGCCCACAGCGTAGACGAGGAGATCGATATCGCCCAGTGTCTGCGCAACCTCGAGCACCACCTGGTCTATCTGCCTCTCATCGCTGACATCGGCTTCAAGCGCAATTGTTGCCTCGCTCGAGCCGATCTTGCGCGAAATGGCCGCGACGTTCCACTCCTGCGCCATGAGCGCGCGGACCAGCGCGCTGCCAATGCCGCCTTCTCCGCCCCACACGAGTGCGTTTGTCATGGTTC
This sequence comes from uncultured Chloroflexia bacterium, assembly GCA_963773745.1. Classification (GTDB taxonomy): domain Bacteria; phylum Chloroflexota; class Anaerolineae; order Caldilineales; family Caldilineaceae; genus UBA5069. Next base: position 2,386,414 of record CAVZCL010000005.1, on the reverse strand, counting down.
TCTTCTGCGCCTCCGGCGCATGCAGCAAGGGCCGGTGCGGCCTCAAAGCATGCAGAGGGCCGAGCGCTTTGCTGGAGCGAACAAATGTTGGAATGAACTTCCACAACGTATCGCCAAAGCGCACGCCGTGCAGTGGAACTGGTTACATTGGCGACTGTTGTCGCTGCTGGGTTACGGTGCGCAGGCTGCTTCCAGCGTGGCCAGAGTGGCCGCAACGGCCTGGGCCTGCTGATCCGCACGCGTGATTGTTGCCACATTGTCGCGATTCTGCGCACCGTACCAGCCGAACTGCGCGTGGTTGCCGCCCTGGATCTCCACAAATTTCGTCTGCGGAGGGAGCAGCGCGCGCGACGCTTCAATGTCGTCCGGCGTGGCAAGCCCATCGAGCGAACCGGAGATGGAACTGGCAGCAAGATCGGTGCGGTCCGAGAGCGGACCGGCGCCAGTGGGGAAGGCGGCCCAAAGAACAAGGCCGTCGGCGGCATCGGGCGCGTTGTAGACGTAGCTCGCTGCCATGGCGCCGCCCAGCGAATGGCCGCCAATCACCCAGTGGTCAATTTCGGGGTGGGCTGCGATTACGTCATCGGCCTTGTTGGACGCCAATACCATGAGGTTGAGCGGCGCGTGCGGCACGGCCACGAAGTTGCCGGCTTCGGCAATTGCACGCATGGCCGGCGCGTAGGAACGATAATCAACGCGCCCGCCCGGGTAGAAAACGAAGCCACAAGTCGCCGGCTGGTCTTGGGGCGTGAAGGTAATCGGGTCGCCTACCACCACGGACACTGCGCCATCGCTTTCCAATGCCGCCATGGCCTCGGGCATGGGATCGGGCGTGGCACTCGCCCAAATTACGAAAGCAACCGCAGCGACGAGAAGAATGCCGACGAGTACACCAAGAATCCAAAGGAAAATTCTGAGCCACGAACGCCCTTTGCGCTCGCTTTCTGTGGGGGAGGCAGTTTGTATCGACATGGGCGAGAATGAGTTCTCCGTAAACGTTGTGTTTATTTCAGGTCTTTGAGAAGCATTGAGGCCGCCACGCGGCCGGAGAGCGTCACCATGGGGACACCGCCGCCCGGGTGCGTGGCGCCGCCGGCAAAATAGAGGCCGCGCACGTCGGGGCAGCGGTTGTGCGGGCGGCGGAAGGCGTTGAGCGCTGCGTTGGACGAGATGCCGTAGAGCGCGCCGCGCCACCCACCGCTCATGCGCTCAAGGTCCACGGGCGTCAGCATTCGCTCGGCGCGAATGCGACCCGCGAGATTGTAGTCTGCTCGCGCCAGCGCAGCAAGCACGTGCTCTCGGTAGCCGCCTGCCTGTTGCGCCCAATCGTATCGCGTGGATATGGCAGGCGCGTTGACCAGCACAAACCAGTTTTCGCAGCCCGGAGGCGCATGGGAGCCATCTGTCTTGGAGGTTATGGCAATGTAGATGGTTGGGTCTGCAGGGGGAATTCCTTTGTTGAAGATGTCGTCAAACTCGGCCCTGTAGTCGCCCGAGAAGAGGATATTGTGGTGCGCCAGTTCCGGGTGCTCGCCTTCGACGCCAAGCATGAGCACGAAGCCGGAGCAGGACGTTTCGCGCTGTGCCAGTTTCTTTGCGCGCCGTGCAATTGCCGGCAGCGGCGGCAGCAACCTTTGGTAGGTGGTGGCCACGTCCACATTGGAGAGCACGGCCGCGGCCGGTTGCTCCGTCCCGTCGGCCAACACCACGCCGCAGGCTGCGCCGTTGCGCACGAGAATGCGCTCAACCGGGCAGCCCTCGCGAATCGTGACGCCAGAGGAAATCGCCAGTTCGCGCATGGCTTCGGCAATGCGGTAAACACCCCCTTGCGGATACCAGACGCCGCCCGCCAGCTCTACGTGGGCGACCACTGCCAGGGTTGCCGGCGCAAGATAAGGGCTGGCTCCAACATAGGTGGCGAAGCGCCCCAGAAGTTGGCGCATGTGGGGCGAGCGCACGCGCTTGGAGATCGCCTGATCGAGGGTGAGCCAGGGGTCAATGCGGAAGAGATCGAATGGACTGGCCTTGCGGAAGGAGGCCAGTGATGGCGGCCCGCTTTCGATGAAGACGGGCGCTGTAATGCGGTGAATCCTGGCGGCATAGGCGAGGAAGTCGCGGTAGCCCTCTACATCGGCAGGATCGAGCGCAGCAATTGCTGCATCCATCGCGTCTGCGTCGCGCCGCATGTCGAGCACAACGCCATCGCGGTAGAAGTAGCGTGTGAGCGGATCGACCGGCAGCAAGGTGAGGTCATCCTCCATGTTGCGGCCGGCCACGCGCCACAAATCCTCAAAGACGTGGCGCATCGTAATCACCGAAGGGCCGGTGTCCCAGCGGAAACCCGCCTCTTCGTACTGGCTCATCTTGCCGCCGACGGCCGCATTCTGCTCAAAGAGAATCACTGCGCGACCAGCGCATGCCAGGTGCACTGCTGCGCTGAGGCCGCCAATGCCGCCACCGACGATGACTATGGGGTCTGCACGATTTGCCACAGTGGATGCCGTTCCGGGTTGCGTTTACAAGCGTTGAAGTGTCGGATGAGCAACGAAATCAGGGCGTCAGCGGCCAGAAGAGCGGTATGAGCAGCGAGGCTGCAATGCAGCAGATAATTGACAGCGGCAGGCCGAACTTGAGGTAGTCCACAAAGCGGTAACCGCCGGGGCCCATCACCATGGCGTTGGTCTGGTAGCCCTGCGGCAAAGTGAAGGATGCACTTGCCCCAAAGATTACCACCATGATTAGCGCCGTGGGGTTGATGCCCGTTGTGCGCGCAAGTGTCAGTGCAATTGGGGTGAGCAAGACCGCAACCGCGTTGTTGGAGAGCAACTCGGTCAAAATCCACGTGACGACGAAGAAGAGCGCGACGAAGACAAAGGGCTGCGAGACACCAATCGCGCCGACGAGGCCATCGACGAGGGTCTGCGCAAGCCCCGTCTGTTCCATGGCTGCGCCAAGGGGAATTGTGCCGGCGAGCAGGAGTAGCGATCCGGAGTCGAGCGCGCGCATTGCTTCGTTGGGGCGCAGGCAGCCAGTGAGGAGCATGAGCACAGCGCCGCCCAGCGCCAGCGTCACAATCGGTATTTGCGTAAGGGACGCAAGCGCAACGACGCTCAGCATGATGAGGATGGCGGGTATGCGCTTGGTGCTGCGCGCAATCGACTGCTCGACGCCCTCAATAATCATAAGGTCATTGGCCTCGCAGCTGGCGCGCAACCCCTCGGCGCTGCCCTGCAGCAGCAGCACGTCACCGGCGGTCAGGCGGCGGGTGCGCAGCCCTTCGAGGCGCTGGCGGCCAAAGTGCTGGACGCCCATTATTGCGACGCCATAGAGGCGATTCAACTCAAGCTCGCCAATGTACCGTTTGTTGAGGCTGGAGGTGGGCAGCACAATCGCTTCAATCACCTGCTGCGGAATCGCGTGCGGCGGGCGTGCGCTCGTCATCCTCGATAACGGTTGCCAGCGACGCGCGCGCCAGGCGCAGCAGGTCGGCGACTTCATTGGGCGTTCCGGTGACAAGGAGTACGTCGTCGACTTGCACCAGCAGCGGCGCGGCCTCTTCGGCGCGGAAGGATTGGCTGCTGCGCACAAGCTCCAGGAGTTGCGCGCCTGAGCTTTCGAGTTCAGCGGCTTCGGCCAGCGGGGGCGGGCGGCTAATGCGCCTGTGCGCGGTGCGGAGCGCAGGGTTGTGCGTGGGCGCAGCTGTGGCAATACGGGCAAAGAGCTGTTGGACTGGCCGTCCCACAAAGGCGCTGTCGCGCCCAATCCGCACCTCGCTAATGTAGGTGGCGTCGCTGCGGCTGCCGGCCAGGTCTGTCAGCGGAGAGCGATCGGGCAGCAGCCATGGCCCCGCAATCAAGATGTATGCCGCGCCAATTGCCGAGTAGAGGATGCCCATGGGGGTGAACTCGAAAAAGCGCAGCCCAGGGCCGCCGAGGTCGCGGTAGATGCCATCCACCATGATGTTGGCGCTTGTGCCGAGCAGCGTTACGGTGCCGCCCAGGGACGCGAGGTAGGCAACCGGCAGCAGCAATTTGGAGGGGGCTACATCCATGCGCTTGCTGATTGTCAGCATGACGGGGATAAGCAGCACCACCAGGGGCGAATTGTTCATGATGCCGCTGGCAAGGGGCACGACGATGGCGACCAGCAGCAGCAGCTTGTTGACACTGCCGCCGGACCAGCGCACAAGCGTCACCGTGAGTTGGTCGAGCGCACCGGTGCGCACAATGCCTGCGCTGAGGACGAACATGGAGGCCACGGTAATCGTTGCGCTGGAGGAAAAGCCCGAGAGCGCGTCGCTTGCCGGCACGACCTGCGTGAGAAGCAGCGCCACAATCGTCAGCAGCGAAGTCGCCTCCATGGAGATCCATGCGCCGATATAGAGCGTGGTGCTCACCACGAGTATGGCGACGAGGATGAGTTGATCAGTAGGCATGGGGTAACGGCTTCAGCAGCGTGGCGGGTGCGTCGATGGTGCCAGTTTACATCATGCGCATGTTGGCTGCCAGAGTGCGCAGGAGGGTGTGCGATCTCGGGTCACGACTCGGCGTCACATGGCGTGCGGCTCGCTGCCTCGGCCCAATGCCGGAGGTCTGGAAGCCACCGCCACGGAATGTCATCAAGTACGCGACACGAGTAAGGCCGGCAGCATGCGCGCCACCGGCCTCATTGTTTGCACTTGATTTGCTGAAGGACTACGCAGCGGCGTTTTCCGCAAGGCGGCGCTGCACTTCCTCATACCAACTATCGAGAACAGGCGGCAACTCGCTCGACTTGCAGCTGGCGCGCCCCGGATAGATGCTCTGCAGGGTGGAACGCATCTGCGCGCGCATCTCCTCTTCATCTGCAAAGACGCCCTGCTCCATGGCCCAATCCTGCGCCTCGCCCACCGTCCGCCAGTCGGGGCGCGTCACTGTCGCACCCTTCTTGGCCTTGCCATTGGCACTCACCACCTCGCGCAGGGGACGTTCCACCCGCCGCGCGCCGCCATGGTCATCACGTGCCAGCGCAGCGGAATTGCGCACGATCTGCCCGGCGTGCGGCTGGCGGCGTTGCCGTCATCGTCGTCCGCCACAAGGCCGAGCATGGTCATAAGCAGATAGCGGCGGCCATAGGTGAGGGCGCTGCCGATCCCCTGCGGGTCCTGCCGCGCCGGCATCATGCCAAGCTCCTGGAAGGTCTCTTCACCGCTTTCCACGTGATGCAGCATCGCGCCCACGTAGACAACGATCCCCTTTTCCGTCACCTCGGTGCGCACAGACTGCAGCACAACGAGCCCATACTTGTGGAGCACGGGGAACGCCACTTCCTGCACGGCGCTGAGGGTGGCGTAGCGCGAGCGATAGGCCGGGTTGGTCGCGTCGGTAATCAGCACCGGGAAATCCTGTTGCGCTTTGAGCAGCGCGCCAAGGAGGTTTTTCACTGTTCGATCCTCTCTCCCAAAACCATCGGTTGGGCAGCCATTCCGGGCGAACAAACCGCCCTGGACGAGCCCTATTATACCACTGAACGGATGTTCTAGTCAAGCTGTAAATTTGGGCATTTACAGGAGAAACGGGCGCTTGGCAAGCGCTTCCAGGGCGTGCGCAAGCGACCGCCCGTGTCTCGATTGAGGACCTGGGCGGTCAACACGTCGCGCCTTGCTCGCGGGCATGTGTCCAGGGCTCCTCGCGCGCTGCTGGCCTTCGCTGGAAATCGAGGTATACTTTGCAGCGCCCCCTCCGCTCGTCCACGACATTTCGACTGGGCGTTTCAGCTTGCGCACAGGCGCGGGAGCGGCCCATGCCTTTGGTTGCACTTGATGTCCATATCCTTGGCCGGTTTGATATTCGCTACGGCGGTGCGTCCCTGGAGGCGCTCCATGGCGCGCGCCTGCAATCACTGCTCACCTATCTGCTTCTGGCTGGTGATAGACACGCGCAGCGTCAGCACCTTGCCTTCCAGTTTTGGCCGGATACACCGGAGTCCAAGGCGCGCAACAACCTGCGCCAACTGCTCCACCAACTGCGTGCGGCGCTGCCGGAGCCTGACCGCTTTCTCGTAATCGACCACAATACGGTTTGCTGGCAAATCGATCCCGTTCAGTCTGTCGACCTCTTCGCCTTTCGCGAAGCACTACGCGCCGCTGGTGACGCGGGAAAGCGGGCAGACGCCGAGGCCGAACGTGAATGGCTTGAGCGGGCGGCCGCTCAATACCAGGGTGACTTGCTGCCAAGCTGCTACGATGACTGGATTCGGCCCGAGCGCGAGGCGCTGCAGCAGGCGGCACATGCAGCGTTGCGCAGACTGGCCACGCTGCAGGAAGATGCACAAGCGTATCGTGCAGCATCTGTGACGACTGCTGCAATGCGCAGGCTTGATCCCCTGGACGAGCAGGCCTATATACAGGAGATGCGTCTCCATGCGCTGATGCAGGATGCAGCGGGCGCGCGACGTGTCTATCAGACAGCAGTGGAGACCTTCGCGCGTGAACTGGATTGCCCACCTGGCGAGGGCATGGCGCGCGCCTACGCGCTCTCGCAGCGACCAGCCCGATCTGCACCTGTGGCGTCCGGGGACCATGCGGCAGAGGAGATGGTGTCGCCGCTGGTTGGGCGCGCAAACGAGCGGCAGTTGCTGCGCACCACCTGGGCGCGCGTAACGCGCGGAAAGCCGCTGATGGTGCTCGTGACCGGTGAGGCGGGGATCGGCAAGTCGCGCCTCGCCGAAGAGCTCTATTTGTGGGCAGAACAACAGGGTGTCGCTGTCGGCCGCACGCGTTCATTTGCCGCCGAAGGAACGCTTTCGCTGGCACCCGTGGCAGAGTGGTTGCGCTCACCGGTCATCCGGGCGGGATTGGGTTCACTTGAACCAGTCTGGCAAAGCGAGGTTGCTCGCCTCCTGCCTGAGTTGCTTGCAGATTCACCCGGACTGTCGCGGCCCGAGCCGATTACCGAATATGGCCAGCGACAACGCTTTTTTGAGGCGATGGCGCGCGCTGTGCACGCTGTTTCTCAGCCAATTCTGCTCTGGATTGATGACCTGCAATGGTGTGACGCCGAATCGCTCGAATGGCTTCACTATCTGTTGCGTTACGATCCCTCACTGGCGCTGCTTGTGATGGGCACGGCACGCAGCGAGGAGTCACTTCCCAAGCACCACCTGGCAACACTGGCGCGCCAATTGCGCAGTGAGGGCAATCTGGTCACAGTGGAGCTTGCGCCCCTTGACGCTGCGGAGACTGCCCGGCTTGCAGCGCACATTCACGGATCCGAGCCGGAAGATGAGATGGTTATGCGCCTCTTCACGCAGACGGGTGGTAACCCTCTCTTTGTGGTAGAGGCGCTGCACGCCGGCTTCATGAGTATGCGTGACGATGCAGATACGGCAACACACGCTGGCGCAGGCAATGCCCTCGTGATGGCGCCACGCATCTATGCAGTGATTGAGCGACGCATCGCCCAGCTTTCGCCACCTGCGCGCAAGGTGGCAGAGGTGGGCGCAGTCGTCGGCCGCGCATTCACTTGGGAGTTGCTCAAGAACGCGACAATTCTCGATGGCGACGACAGCGAGATTGTGCTTGCCGACGCGCTCGATGAGTTGTGGCAGCGCCGCATTGTGCGCGAGCAGAGCCCAAACGTCTATGACTTCACGCACGACAATCTGCGCGAGGTAACCTACGCACTCGTGAGTGCGCCCCAGCGGCGTCTTCTGCACCGGCGCGTTGCGCGCACGCTGGAGACGTTGTACGCAAACCAATCTCGATTCTGTATGCGCGCAAATCGCAATCCATTATGAGGAAGCCGGCGACCCATCCAAGGCTGCGCCCTATTTCGCGCGTGCCGGCAACCTGGCTGCGGCCGTCTACGCCAACGAAAACGCGATCGCGTTGCTCAATCGCAGCCTGGAACTGTTGCGTGCGACGCCGCAAGACGCAGAGCGAGATGTTCAGGAACTCAGTTTGCAGTCCGCTTTGGCAGCGGTCTATCGCGCGTCAATGGGATGGACCTCCCCCGAGGTAATGCAGGCTGTCGAACGCACCGTTGCGTTGGCGCAAGATGTTGGGGATGTACAACAGCGCGCGCAGGCCCTCTACGGAGCGCAGAGCGTCTATGTTGTGGCCGCGCAATTTGATCAAGTAGAGAGTAACTACGCCGAAATGAGCGCGCTGTTCATGATGACGGAAGAGAGCGTCCCTGCATTTGGAGGGTTGATGCACGCCGGCGCGCGCTTGCACATGGGCCATGCGGTGGAAGCCCGCGCACGCTTCGACGAGATTCTCGCCAAGCGCGATGAGCGCGCTGTGATCGATTTACAGGAGTCGCAGGGCATCAATTACCTTGTGCTGGGCCACGCCTGGAATGCGCATGCACTCTGGTATCTGGGCGAACCTGCCTTGGCACTCGAGCACAGTACCCGTGCTGTGAACATAGCGCAGCATTTTGCGCAGCCATTCAGCCAGGTAATGGCAAGTACATACCTCTCCACATTGCTGGAGTTCGAATCGGACATTGACCGCTTTGCAGCGCAAGCCGAGGAAGCGCTGCTGCTTTCGGTCGAGTATCGCGTGCCCTATTATCGCAATTGGGCATCGATTCTTGTTCACTTCGCACGCGCCTGGCGCGAACCAGCGGACGACGCACTTGACACGCTGCGCGAATCCATTGACACATTTGTCGCAACAGACGCCCGCATTCGCTATCCCTACTTCCTCTCGCTGCTCGCACGCGCGTACGATCGAGGCGGGCGGCCGGACGAAGGGCTGCAGGTCATCGATGTGGCGCTCGATGCGTCGCAACAGCGCAACGAGCGCTGGTGGATTCCCGAGCTTACTCGCTTGCGCGGCGACATGCTGCAAGCGCAGGGCGACGCTGCGGAGGCTGTTGAAGACGAGTATCGGCGCGCGCTGGAAAGTGCACGCACACTCGAGGCCAGGTCGCTCGGACTGCGCGCGGCGACATCACTTGCCAAGCTGTGGCTCGATCAAGGACGCGTCGGCGAAGCGAAGTCTCTGCTGATTCCCGTGTATCAGTCGTTTTCAGATCAGTTGATTACGCCCGACATGGAGGTGACACAGAACCTGATTAGGGAGTTGACACGCGCCGAATCCCACGCAGATTCGGGACTCTCCTAACGCTTCATATAACGCCGGCCTAACACTGCATGGCGTAGACTCCCCATTGCTGGTTCGTCTTCGTGATACATTCGAAGGGAGAAAGAGATGTCTAGCAATGGAGTTGCAACCAAAGCCGATTTGAAGTCCGAGGCCATCACAGCTTTGCGCGCATCGATACGGGGGCGGGTGATTCAAGCGGGTGACGCCGATTATGACACAGAACGCGCTCTCTACAACGGCATGATCGATAAACGGCCACGGATTATCGTGCAGTGTCAGGACGTAGCAGACGTAATGGCCGCCGTTCGCTTTGCGGGCGACAACAACCTGGAGGTCGCGATTCGCGGAGGTGGCCACAATGGCCCGGGTTTCGCGTCTGTGGATGATGGACTGGTTGTGGATCTGTCGCACATGCACGCAGTGCGCGTTGACCCGTCCAACAGCACAGTGCGCGTGGAAGGCGGGGCGCTCTGGGGTGACGTTGACCACGCGACTCACGCGTTTGGCTTGGCCGTTCCCTGTGGCTTCATTTCCTCCACGGGCGTAGGCGGGTTGGCGCTCGGTGGCGGTGTGGGCTACCTGACGCGCAAATATGGCCTGACGATTGACAACATACTCTCCGTCGATATGGTGCTTGCAGACGGCTCGTTCATCACCGCCAGCGCTGACGAAAACCCTGATCTCTTCTGGGCGGTGCGGGGCGGTGGCGGCAACTTCGGCGTTGTCACTTCGTTCCTGTTTCGGGGGCGCCCCGTACACACGGTATACGGCGGGCCGATGCTCTGGCCCATGGATCAAGCCGAAGAAGTCCTCGAGTATTGGCAGCAACTGATTCTGGACGCGCCGGACGATCTCAACGGTTGGTTCGGCTTCCTCACTGTACCGCCAGGGCCTCCTTTTCCTGAAGCCTATCACATGAACAAGATGGCGGCAGTCGTTTGGTGCTGTACGGCGCCGCTGGAAGAGGCCGAGGCGATCTTCAAGCAGATTCGCGACAGGATGCCTCCCGCAATTGACTTTGCCGGCCCCATACCCTTTCCCGTTCTCAACAGCATGTTCGACGCGATCTATCCGCCCGGGTTGCAGTGGTACTGGCGTGCGGATTTCTTCGAACGCTTTGATGATGCCGCATTGAATGTGCTGATGAAATACGGTCGTCAACTGCCAACGATGCACTCGACGATGCACATTTACCCCATCAACGGCGCGGCCGGGCGCGTGGGCAAGGAAGAGACGCCGTGGGCGTTCCGCGACGCAAACTTCTCCAACGTGATTGTGGGCGTCGATCCGGACCCAGCAAACAACGAGCGAATGATTACCTGGGCCAAGGATTACTGGACGGCGCTGCACCCATACGCGGCGGGCGGCGCATACCTGAATATGACAATGGACGAGGGACAGGAGCGGGTCAAGGCGGCGTATGATGGAAATTACGCGCGTCTCGCCGCCGTAAAGGAGCGCTATGATCCCGGCAATTTCTTCCATGTAAACCAGAACATCAAGCCGGCACGCTAAATCGTGCGCTTTGCAAGTGTCTCTATGGTTCGTAGCGGCTGCTTTCGCTGCCGTTGATCTGGAACGGGGCGCAATTGGTGCGGACGGCAGCTTTAGCAGCCGCTGCATATACACAGAGACACTTGCAAAACGCAGCATTTACGGTATTGCAGACGATTAAGGAGAACTCTTGAAGACTGAACAGGAGTATGAAAGCCTTGATCCGGCTGACTGGGACGCAATGCGTGCGCTGGCACACCGCATGGTCGATGATGGCATCACATACCTCGAGACGGTGCGTGAGCGGCCCGTCTGGCAGCCAGTGCCGGAGGCCGTAGCGGCACGCTTCAGTGAGGCGGCGCCCTGCAAACCGGCCGGCGCCGACGCGGTCTATGAGGAGTTTCGGGAGAATGTGCTTCCCTATCCAATGGGGAACATTCACCCCCGCTTCTGGGCGTGGTACATGGGCAACGGCACGGTATTGGGCGCGCTTGCAGACTTCATGGCTGCGATCATGAACCCAAACCTGGGGGGTGGCAACCACGTTGCCGATCTGGTTGAAGACCAGGTCATCAACTGGATCAAGGAGATGCTTGCCTTTCCACCGGATTCAAGCGGTCTCCTGGTGAGTGGCGGATCAATGGCCAATTTCGTTGGCCTCGCCACTGCGCGCAATACACTTGCGGGGTTCGATGTCCGGGAGAACGGTCTCCAGGGAATTAGCCCGCGCCTGACCGTCTACGCATCTACGGAAGTGCACAGCTGCAACCAAAAAGCGGTGGAACTGCTTGGGCTGGGCAACAAGAACCTGCGCAGAATTCCCGTGCAAGAGGATTTCACAATTGACATCAAGGCGCTCGAAGCAGCCATCGCAAGGGACCGCGCCGCGGGCTACCGACCCATCTGTGTCATCGCCACTGCGGGCACCGTCAACACCGGAGCGATTGATGACTTGAATAGCATCGCCGACATCTGCCAGCGGGAGGGGATTTGGTTGCATGTGGATGGTGCGATTGGAGCGGTCGCCGTACTCGCTGAGAGTGTGAAACCCCAGCTGCGTGGAATTGAGAGAGCCGATTCCGTTGCGCTTGATCTGCACAAGTGGATGCACATTCCCTTTGAGGCGGGTTGTGTGATTGTGCGCAGCGACAAGGCGCACTACAACGCGTTTACGCTGACGCCCGAGTATTTGCAGCACGAAACGCGTGGGCTGGCGGCGGGCCATATTTGGTTCAGCGATTATGGACTGCAGTTGTCGCGCCAGTTTCGCGCGCTTAAGGTGTGGATGTCGATCAAGGAGCATGGGCTCGAGAAATTCGGGCGCATGATTGCGCGCAATGTGGAACAGGCGCACTACTTTGGCCGGCTTGTTGAAGACGCGCCGGATATGGAATTGCTGGCCCCGATTGGCCTCGACATTGTCTGCTTTCGCTTCAATCCGGGCGGGCTGGCCGAGAAGAGCCTCGATGCGCTCAACAAAGAGATTCTTATGCAGCTGCAAGAGCGAGGCATCGCCGCTCCATCCTACTCAACCTTGAACGGTCGCTATTGCCTGCGTATTGCAATCGCAAATCATCGCAGCACGCTTGCTGATTTTGATCTGCTTGCTCAGGAAGTCGTTCGCATTGGCCGAGCGTTGGTTGCGCAGGTCGCTTGAGTTTTACGTCGCGAAGCAGCACACCGATCCCAGCGCCGAGCGGCCAAGCGGCCAAGCGGCCAAGCGCGTGGAGCGAACTCGCCTGGAACGCAACACAAAACGACGCCACCGCTCCAGAACCGGAGCGGTGGCGTCGTTTTGTGTTGCGCGATGGAGCGGGCGAAGAGATTCGAACTCTCGACATTCAGCTTGGGAAGCTGACGTTCTACCACTGAACTACGCCCGCAGTCGCTCCATTTTATATGGATTGCTTCCCAAGTCAAAACTGCGCCGCGCCTCTGCTAGAAGGCTTCGCCGGAGTGGACGTCCTCGTCCTTGGTGATCTTGCCGAGCCCCTTGCCGCTGGACAGGCCCACGCCAAACTCCTTGACGGAGACAAGCGTCGGGAAGACTTCGTCCTCGGTGGTCTTGCGCAGCAACGCAGGGTTATTGTGCCATTCGTCCAGCCCCACAGGGGTGCCGCCTTCCGTCACGTACACCTTCTGCGGCAGCCGCGCGAGGATGCGGTCAGTGGTGTGCGTCCCGAGCTCGGCTCCGCTCTGAATGATCTGCACAATCGAGTCGCGCGACATGTTGGCCGTTGTCGCCGAATGCTCCACGCCATGCGCGCTGTTGATGTCGAGCATGTGCATGTCGCCGTAGACATGCCCAATCTCTTCGTTTGCGCCTGTGTAGACGGGCAGGCCCTGGATGCAGTAGTGATCGTGCAGCGCGTTGGTGCTCTTCTGCAGGAAGCTGTCACGCATGAACTTGACGTAATCCTTGTAGGCGGTTGCCTTCGCCATCTTGTCGTAGCAGCGCGTAATCGCCGCCCTTGGCGTTTGCTGCTGCAAGCTTGTAGTTGCCGCCGCCGATGACGCTGGGCACATATTCCTTGCGCAACTCGAAACTGCTATCGTCGCTGAACATCCCCTGGGTGTCGCCCGACTGGCTGCGCCCCATCGTGCGCCGGTCGCCGGTAGAGACGAAGACAATGTTGTCGTCCACCAGCGCCTTGAGAGCGTTGCCGAGCGCCGGCACTGTCGCCAGCTCCATTTGCGGGGCCGTGAACTTGGCCCTGACGCTGGCAAAGAAGCCCGATTGGCCGGGGCCCACCTTGGTCTTCAGCTCTTTCCACGTCCAGCTCGTCAGCATGGACGAATGATCCTGCAGGTAGAGCAGGAGCGTCAACGCGTCGCCGCGGCTCGAAATGGATTGGGGGACCTTGAGGCCAAGCATCTCGAAGCGCTGTTCCCAGCCGATGTTTGCCTGATCCTGCGAATTCTCAACACTCTGGGGGTTGCGCGCCGACGACACGCTCTCCTGACCGCCTGTTGTACCCGTTACCTGGCGCGTGCCCACATGGGCCATGTCATACTGACCTTCGTCGGCAATGCCCTTCTGCCCATAGGCCATGCCCTGCATTTGGCGCCACGAGGTGTCGATTGAATAGGTCCACTTTTCGGGATGGGCATCCAGATATTGCACAAACCACTGCATCACCTGCGTCTTGTTGATGAGATGGCCGGCGGCGTACGAATCCTGCAGATAGTGGTCGCCAAAGCCGTTGCGCAGCATGGCCATGTTGGCAGCCACTTGCGACTCCGCGCGCAGCTTGGCAACTTCCTTCTGCACCTCGGGCGGCATCTCCTGGAAGACGTAATCCCATTCAAGGTCGCCCGCCTGCTCCCGCTTGGTGTGAGACTCGATCGCGGCAGCACGCGCGTCGCGGTGGAGCGTGGCCCAGGCGTGCCATGATTCGGGCGCAAAGTGGCAGGCGTTGCGCGCCAGCGTTGAGGTGTAGGTAAAGGTCTCTTCCTTGTCGTCGAAGAGCACCCCTTCCTTGGAGACCGCCTGCCCCTTCTTGTCCTTCAACATCTGCGCCACTTCGCCCGAAATTGCGTCCGTAATATTGAAAGCGCCCTTGAAGCCCAGCTCCTCAACGCCCAGCTCCTTCTTGGCGGCCTTCTTGGTCTGGTTATCGTTCAACTGCATGTAGATCTTGAGCAGCTGCTCAAAGCTTTGCGCACGTACGCTCTGCACCACATTCTGCACCGCAACGGGATTGGAGCGCAGCAATTCCTCAACGCTGCCGTAGAAATCGGCAAGCGTGTTCAATTCGCCGTAGGTGAGCACGATGGGGCTGTGCGGATCGCGCGCATTGGGGATTTCCACCAGGTGAAGCTGCCACTCAGGATCGTTGATGTCCTGCTTGAGTTTCTCGGCCTCGCCGGGTGCTGCGCTGTGCGGCGTGTGGCGCGGATCCTGCCACACCTTGAGCCGGTTGATCTCCTGTTGCAGCACATGCTTGATTTCGGTGCGCGCAATTCGCGCACCTGCCACATCCACCTCTTCTGTGTGCTCAAGCAGGCTCGCACCTTCGTCGTCCTGCATCGGCCCCTTTTCCAGGTCCGAGAGCACATTTTGCCATGTGCCGATCTTGGCCAGCTTGTCGGGCCGAATGTCGCCCAGGGCGCGATGCTCCCACGAGGCGTGCCGCTGGATGACGCGCCCACCGGAAATGATCGGACGAATCGCCGCAACCGGCGTCTGCCGCGTACGGGCGGGCTGCAGCATGCTGGCGTGTGTGCGTCGCGCATCGGCCTGGCGCTGCAATATGGTTGCCCCTGCCACAGGCATGCGCCGCAGCACGCCGCTCACGTTGCTGCACGCGGGGCAATTGCAGCCATGTGTGTGGGCGGCGCTGCGCTGCACGGCGGGTTCCGTCGACATGTACACTGAACGGGAGAGGATGTTCTGCATGGAGGAGCAGGAGGGGCAGCCGCAGCCGTGATTGTGAGCAGAGCGCTGGATGGCCTCACCAGGCGCGTCGGTGCGGTTCTGTCGCACGAGGGCCTGGTTTCCCACCGTGCGCTGCAGTTCATCGAGCATGGGTGAGGCGCCCAGAGCAGCCGAAGCGGCGCCCGCGTGCGCGTTCGCGGGGACAGTCACCGTTTTGGTGGCCGCCTTGTCAGCGTTTGAATGCGATTCATGCACCGGCATAGCAACTCCTGATGTGCAGTAAAGAGGCATGGGTGATAACGCTCTGACGAAGACGTTCGCAAGCATACATGTGTTGAGTGCAAAAGGCAATCTGTTCGTAAATAGCGCCAGGGCTTCTCAAAAGTCAGGCTGAGGTGTGGCAAGCGCCAACAGCAACCTCACCCCCGGCCCCTCTCCAGAAAATTGGAGAGGGGAGCACAGCGCCGCCGTTATCGGTCACATCTCCGGCGTGACGCACTTGTTTTGCTCCCCTCTCCAATTTTCTGGAGAGGGGCCGGGGGTGAGGTTGCTGTTGGCGCTTGCCACACCTCATTCTGACTTTTGAGAAGCGCTAAAATGTCGCCCCACTGCAATTGTCATCAATCAACTGCACGGAACAATCGTCGAAGATGGCCCGTCCCACTGTTGAGCGCACAATCTGGACAGGATTCAGACCATTGGCGGGCGTTTCTGCAGAGACAGGAGTATCGCATGTTGAACAAAGCACGCAAAGTACACCGAACATTTGCCATTGTGGCGCTGCTGATCGCGACAGTGCTCTTGTCTGCGCTGCCCGCCGCCGCGCAGATTCCCGTGGACCCGTGGCCACCCACCGATCCCGGCTTCCCCATCGAGCCGCCGTTGCCGTGGCCGCCCGCACCTGTGCCGCCGGTCGAGTTTCCGGTGACGGTGGAGCTGCATCAGGTCAGCGCGGTTGTCGACGGGCCCATTGCCTCCGTCACCGTGAAACAGATCTTCCGCAACGACAGCGCCCGCGAGATCGAGGGCACATACGTCTTCCCGCTGCCACTCGACAGCGCGCCGAACTCGCTTCAGATGACAATTGACGGCGAGAGCGTAGAGGGCATGCTCTATGACAAGGACGATGCGCGCGCCATCTACGAGGAAATTGTGCGCAGCCGGCGCGACCCGGCGCTTCTGGAGTGGCTCGGGCGCGGCCTCTTCCAGATCAGGGTCTTCCCCATACCCGCAGGTGCGCTCGCGCACTGTGGAGCTCACCTACGAGCAGCCGCTTGCCCTGGAAAACGGCGTCTTCAAGTTTGGCGTGCCGCTCAAGGCCTATGTACCCGGAGCATCCGCCGCAGAGAGCGTTGCGGTGGATGTGGAACTGCGCAACCAGTCCGGTCTGCGCACCATCTACAGCCCAAGCCATACTGTATCAGTCGAGCGCACGGGTAACAGTGGTGCGCTGATCAGCTTTGAGGGCAGCGGCGCAGACACGCAGAGCGACTTTGCCCTCTACTTTGGCAGCGACAAGAGCGCCATCGGAGCCAATCTGCTCAGCTACAAGCTGCGAGGCGAGGATGGCTACTTCATGTTGCTGGTCGCTCCAAGCGTGGAGAGCGCCGCGACCGAGGTGATTGCACGAGACATCGTGCTCGTGCTCGATGTCTCCGGCTCCATGGAGGGCGAAAAGATTGCGCAGGCACGCGGCGCAGCGCATGCGATCCTCGAGCAACTCAACCCTGACGACCGCCTGAATCTCATCACCTTCAGCACTGGCGTGCGCATGTGGCAGAACGGTCTGCAGCCCGTCACCAAGCGGGGCATGGCCAATGCCGACAAATGGATCGATGCTATTGACGCATCCGGCAGCACGGACATCAACCGCGCGCTGATGGAAGCTCTGGCGCAGGTGGGAGAGGGCGACGGCAGCCGCCCGGCCTACATCCTTTTCCTGACCGACGGGCTGCCCACCCAGGGCGAAGTCGATGCAGGCCGCATTGTTGCAAATGCCGCCGACAACCGGCCCACCGACCGCACTGTGCGCCTTTTCACCTTTGGCGTGGGCTATGATGTGAACACCGACCTGCTCAACACGCTCAGCAGCGAGATGGGCGGCCTTAGCACATACGTCAAGCCCGACCAGGCCATTGATGAGGTGGTGAGCGACTTCTACAGCCAGATCGGCAAGCCTGTGCTCGCCAACGTGGACCTTGCGGTCACTGGCGATGCGCTGGTGGAGGAAGTGTACCCCTTCCCGCTGCCCGATCTCTTTGCCGGTGAGCAGATGGTCGTTGTCGGCCGCTACCGCAATGGCGGCGAGGTGGGCCTGCGCATCACCGGCGACATCAACGGCGAAGAGGTAACATATACCTATCCCAATCAGATTCTGGCCGAGGCGGGCGGCGAGCCTTTTGTGGCGCGGCTCTGGGCCACGCGCAAGATCGGCGCACTGCTCGAGCAGATTCGACGCACGGGCGCAGACAAGGAATTGGTCGATGCCGTGATTGACCTCAGCCTGGAATTTGGCATCGTCTCGCCGTACACCTCCTATCTGGTGCTGGAGCCGGGCGCAGCCAACGAGGTCATGGACGTGGCCGCCGTGGCGAGCTTGCGTGCGCCGCGTGACCTGGCCTTCGATGCCGGCAGCGCGTCGATGGAGAGCGCTGCAGCAGCACCCGCCTCGGGCGCGGCGGCCGTCATGGCGTCAGAGGCGCGCAGTTCGATGGCGGCAGCGCAGACGGTGGTGGAGCAAAACCAGGTGCGTTTTGTGGGCGGCAAGACCTTTGTCCAGCGCGGCTGGGTGGAGAGTGCAGAGGGCCGGCCCGCTCAGCTGTGGGTCGATACTGCCTATGTGGCCGACGAACCGGTGGAGACGATTCCCTTTGCTTCGGAGCGCTACTTTGAACTGGCGCAGGATGACGTGGTGGCCCAGTGGCTCTCACTTTCGTCTGAATTGATCATCGTGCTGGAGGACGGTGCGCAGGTGCGCATCACCGCCGGAGAGTAGGCAACTGGCGTAACCAGTGGGCAAATAAAGCGAGGCTTCCGATTCTGGAAGCCTCGCTTTGTGTGCGCGTTGTGCGAAGTACGATTGCCGGCCCGCAAGACCTAATGGCGGGCTGTGCGCACCATCCACTCGTGGAGCAGAATGAGCACCACAGCAACACCGATCACGAAGAGCGGAATCGACTCGAGCGTGGTGCGCGCTGCCAACACGCCGGCCAGGCTGGGCAGCACGGCAATGCCAAGGCTGGCTGCGCCCACCTGAAAGCCAATCGCATGCTGGGCCACGTCGGGGCCAAGGCGCAGGGGCGTCTCGGAGACGAGCATCGGGAAGACCGGCGCCAGGCAGAAGCCCATAAAGGCCAGCCCCAGGAAGCCTGCCAGCGGTACGGGCGCCCACGCAAAGAGCAGCGCGCCGGCCAGCGCGCCCACCAGCACCAGCGCGCAACAAGTTGGCCAGCGACTTTACAGTGACAAAGCCGAAGAAGATGCGCCCGGCCGTAAAGGTGGCCCAGAACGCACTCGTCCAGAAGCCGGCAGCGGCCAGGCTTACGCCGCGGCTCTCGGTGAAGATGGAGAAGGCCCAGTTGCTGGCGGTGAGTTCGACGCCCGTGTAGAAGAAGAAGACAGCAATGCCAAGCCAAACCGCCGGCAGCAGCAGTGTTTGCCAGGCTGTGATTTTGGCTTTTGGCTCGGCTGAGCTGTCGGCCGCTGCGACCACCGAGGCTGGAATCTGCCAGAGGTGGCGGGTGACGATGACAATGCCCACCATTACAAGTTGTAGCGTTGCCATCATGGCGTAGCCCCAGCGCCACGAGAAGCCGCCCACGAGCACGGCGGCAAGGAAAATGGGGCCGAGCGTGGCCCCCAGGCCAAAGGCGGCGTGCAGCCAGCTCATGAGGCGCGGGCTAAAGCGCATGGCGAACCAGGTGTTCATGCCGGCATCCAGCATGCCGCTGGCAAAGCCAATGAAGAGCGTTGCGGCGATGAGCCCCCACCAGCTGGGCACGAGTGCGATAGCCAGAATGCCGGCAGCGCGCAGCAGGCCGGCAGCCATGAGAAAGTGCGACGTGCGATATTGATCGAGGAGCCGCCCAACGATGAAGCTCGACGCGAGAAAGCCGATTGTGGAGGCGACGAAAATCAGGCCAAATGCATCAAGCGGCAGCTTGTACTCGGTGCGGATTGCAGGGAAGGCAACGCCGACCATGCCGTCCATCATGCCCAGCGTGACGAAGATGAAATAGGAGACGATGATGACGATCAGGCGCGAGTTCGGCGTGCTGTTGTCGACGGCAAGTGGTGGTGCCAATGGAGTCACGAGTTCACCTTCGCAGGGCGCACCACCAGGAAGTCGAGCTGGTGCGCAATATAGATCAGTTCAGCACGGGCGACTTGCGCGCGCCGTTGGGTTAGCCAGTCATTGAGCAATGCGGACGGAATTGTGGTCGAATCCTGCAGCGCCTCTGCAAAGAAGCCCAGGATCGCTTCAAGGAAGTAGCCTTCATCGGCTGGATACGCGCCGTTAACTGGAAAGACCACCCAGTCCGACGCGCCTGCGGCCACAATGGGCAGCCCCGCACGCGGCAGGGCTGTGAAGAGGCGGCGGCCCGTCGCGCTTGCGCCCGCAGGCGCGCCGTCGATCGTGCGTGCATCCATTGTGGCGTGGTACGCCGCTTCAATAGCGGCGTCCAGCGCAGGGTCGATTGGCGGCTCGAAGAGTGTCATGCCGTCGAAGTTGATTGTGAACCAGCCCAGGCCGCCGGCGCGCACGAGGCCGGCCAGCAGGGGAAGCGCGTGGTTGAGGTCGAGCAGGTCAAGCACAGCGTGCGCAATCAGCAGGTCGTAGCCACCGTGTGTATTGGCGCGTGCGGCGAACTCGTGGATGTCGGCAATTTCGAAGCGCGCCGTGAGGCTGGGCAGCTGCGGGGCGCTGGCCGCAGCGATGTTGTCGGCAACGTTGTCAATGCCCAGATAGTCAACCGCGCGCCCGTCGAGCAGCCCCCACGCCGCCAGCCGTGCCAGCATTGTGCCCACGCCGCAGCCTATCTCCAGTATGCGCAGGGGCGCAGGCGCTGGCGGCAAGCTGGCCAACAGCGCCGCATAGACGCCCTGGTTAAGTGAGCGGTCGTCCACGCTGCGCTTGGCGAGCAGATAGCGGGCAAAGGGTGTCAGTGATTCGGCGCTCATGCGGCCACAAACTCCTCCAAAAACTCGGCGATGCGCGTTGTCGTCTCATCCCACGTGGGAAAGCTGTCGAACGTGCGGCGGGCGGCGGCGCTCATCTCCTCACGCAGCGACGGGTCGCGGGCGAGCGCAGTCAGGTAGCGTGCCAGCGTCTGAGCGTCGTCGGGCGCGACAAGAAAGCCGTTGTCGCCCGCATGCACAATCTCGTGCGCAGCGCCCGCCGTCGAAGCAATCACAGGCAGCCCATAGGCCATTGCCTCGAGGTAGACAATGCCGAAGCCCTCGTAGGAGGGGACGGCGAAGAGGTCGCTGCGTGCATAGAGCGCCCCGCGTTCTGCATCGGAGAGCGCGCCGAGGAAGTGGACCCGATCCGTGAGGGCGGCTGCATCCACCTGCGCGTGTACCTGCGCTGTGTATTGCGGGTCTGCGCTCTCATCACCCACGACGTCGAGCGTGATCTCTTCATCAACCAGCGCCAGCGCCTCGATCACCAAATGCAGCCCTTTGCGGGGAATGAGATTGCCCACAAATGCGATCCGCAGCGGGTTGTCAGGCGGGCGCTGCACAGCGCCCTCGCCTTCGTGTAGCGATAATGAGGCTTCCGTCAACGCATGGTCGCCGGCAGGATAGGCCACCACGCGCAGCGGCAGCACGGGGCGCATCGCTTCGACCGAGGCACGGGTCGTCTTGCTGTTGAAGATGAAGGCGTCCGGCCGCTGCAGGTAGCGCGCCTCGACTGCGCGATAGAGGGGCCGCAGCAGGGCGGGGTGCTGTTCGCTGCTGCGCAAGTGGTGTACGATGGAGACAATGCGCGGGCGCGAGCCATCGGGTCGCACGGGGCGGGGCGCAAACGCGAGCGACGGATGGTTCAGTTCGTCTTCGATGACCAGGTCGACGTCCAGCTCGCGCAGCGTGCGCCGCCATGCGGGCGAGAGGTTGTCTGCCAGGTGGCGCGCATAGTTGCGCCAGGGCAGTGCAATCACTTCCACTTCATGGCCGCGGGCGCGCAGTTTTTCCACCAGCTTGCGGTCGTAGAGGTACCCGCCCGATACCGTATCCAGTGAGCCATAAATCAGAAGTGCAGCGCGCATTCCCCAATGCTGCCACAGGGCGCAACGAACGGGAAAAAGGAGCAGGCGTGATTGGTGCTGGAAGTGGGCGCGCGACGTCCGCAACAACTGTAAACGGGAAGCCGAGTCCGCTGCGGATTGGTATTTTGGGTGCGGCGCGCATTGCGCCCCATGCTCTGATTGCGCCGGCGCGCCACGTGGCCGGCGTGCGCGTGGAGAGCATTGCCGCGCGCGACGGTGCGCGTGCGGCTGCGTTTGCGGCAAAACATGCCATTCCGCGCTGGAGCACCGATTACGAAGCGCTTGTTGAGGATCCGGCGCTGGATGCGCTCTACATTCCGCTGCCCAATGGGTTGCACCATGGCTGGACGCTGCGTGCGCTGGCTGCGGGCAAGCATGTGCTGTGCGAAAAGCCTCTCGCCGCGAACGCCGCCCAGGCGCAGGCAATGGCCGAGGCAGCCGCGTCCAGTGGCTTTGTGCTCATGGAGGCCTTTCACAATCGCTATCACCCGCTGCTGCAGCGCGTGGGCGACATAGTGTGCAGCGGCGAGTTGGGCGACGTGACGCACGTAGAGGCCATTTTCAGAACGCCCACGTTGCGGCGCGAGGACATACGCTTTGAGTACGGCCTCGGCGGCGGCGCAACCATGGACATGGGCTGCTACATGATCAACCTGCTGCGCCTTGTGCTGGGGGACGAACTCGAGGTTACCGAGGCGCAGCCGTGGCTCATGGCCCCTCAAGTGGACCGGCGCATGGTCGCACACTTCCGCACTGGCACGGGCGCATCTGCGCGTATGGATGTTGAGATGAAGGCACTGCGCTTGCCCGACGTGCGCCTTGTTGTGCATGGCACGCAGGGCGCATTGCGCGTCGTGAATCCGGTGCTGCCCCACCTCTACCACAGCCTGCGTGTGAAGTCGGCCGCCGGCGTGCGTCGCGAGCACTTCGGGCGCAATGCCACGAGCTACGCCTATCAACTGGCGGCATTCGTGGCAGGCGTGCGCGAAGGAGCGCCCATCCTCACCGACGGCGCCGACGCCGTGCGCAACATGCGCATTATCGATGCCGTGTACGCCAAGGCCGGCATGCAGGCGCGCGGTGTGGATGGTGATGCGCATCGTTGAAGTCCTTGGGTTCGCGGACGGCAGTGCCACGTGCTACGTACCACTTTACCCAACAACCTCTGTTTGCGTTTCCCGTGAGGGGCACCCGCCATCTTACCGGAAGACGCGCGGCAGGAGCACGGGCGGCAGCGCCGGCCCACGCACGCCCCACATCAAGGGGGCTGAATGACAGCGCGCCACTCAGCGCCGCGCCTTTGCGCGTCCGGCACGGGCAGCCACTGGTCGCCCTGGTCGATTTGCAGCGTCGCGTCCGGCCAGCGGTAGGGCGCAGCGGCCTCGTTTGGCAGCGCAACGGTCAGGGTGAGGGGAGCGTTCAATGGCAGCGGCTCACCCGTGGTGCAGTCGACCGTGCGCACGATGAAAGGTCCAACGTAGGTAGATTCACCCAGCAGCGGCCAGTTGCGCGTTGGGTCATTCTCATGCTGCAAGCAGGCTGCAGTGGGCGATACACTCGCCGTGCTGTTCACTGCAGCAGGTGCGCCGGCAAGCGGGCCAATCGTGTAGGTAATGGTGACGCCGGGCGGCAGCGCACCGCCGGGATTCACACTCTGCACCGCATTCGCAGCGGCCAGCGGCGCGGTGAAGCGCTCACGGGGACCAATCTCAACGGTGTCACCGCCGGGCAGAATCAGGCGAGTGCCATCAAACCAGCTCTCGTCATAATCGCCCACAAGGAAGGAGATTGCCACAGGTGCAAGCGGATCGGCGAGATCGTAGACAATCACAGCCGGTTTCGCCGCGCTGCCTGTGGCGCGGCGCGCCTGTAGCGCAATCCGGCCATTGTACGCATCCGAAAGGGTGACAAAAAGCATGCCGGCAGGCGGCTCAATCCGGTGGGCCGGGCGAGGCGCGAGCGGTTCGCCAAGGTCCAGCACCTGCAGCGCGCCTGCGTCGAGCAGGTAGAGTGCCGTGCCCCACGTTGCCAGCGCCTCCGGCGGCTGCGTCGGGATCGTGCGTACAAGTACGGGCCGGTCCGGCTGTGCCACATCCACCACAAGCAGCGCGTCGTCGCCATAGAGGTAGAGCGTACGATTGGCCCAGGCCACCTGCTGCGTGCGCCCTGGCAGATCCACCAGCGCCGCAAGCGTCGGCGTGGTCGGCGTGCTGCAATCGACTGCCAGCAGCGTGTTGTGGTCACTCACAAGAAACGCAAAGCTGCGGTCTGCGAGCACCATGTGGTCGAGCGAATCATCCAGTGGTGACGCAAACTGGCCCAGTTGCACAGGCTGCGCCGGTTTACGCAGGTCGAAGAGCGTGAGTCTGTCGCGGTGGAGCGCAAAGAGCAACTGGCCGTTCAGCGCCAGATTGTGCGCGCCAATCCAATTGCTGGACAGAGTGCCAATCGGCTTTGGTGCAGTGCGCAGCGCGATGTCGACAAGGTTGAGCAGCCGTGAACCACCCTCGCCAATTGTGCCACGGTCGTAGAGCGCCACGTCGCCCAGTGCAGCACGCGGCGTGCCATCCAGCCCCAGCGCGTCGCGGCTCCACGTGCTGACCGCCGTGGTGAGGCTACCGTCTCCAGTTTGACGAAGGCGCGCGATATGGCCGGCGGCTGTCTGGATAGCCAGGCCATCGGCGAGTACTAGCGCGGTGACCCAGCGCTGCTGTGTCGATCCGATAAGACGCGGCGCGCTCGGCTCGGCCAGGGAAAAGATGGCGTAGTCGAGGTACTCGGCGGCCGACTGATTGGGGTTCACGTAGGCGAACGTCCGCGTGAAAACCGTCTTGCCTGGGATGAATGGACAGTCCCCAATGACAAGTGGCCCTGTGGCCGCCCGTACATCCAGCGTTCGGCAGAGCGCCGCGCCGTCGGCCACACTGCGCGCCATGAAGTAGAGGTAGCCGCCTGCCGCAGCCAGGTCCACATCGCTGAGCTGCGTTGCGGTGAAGAGCTGCGTGCTCGAGAGAACCGTGGGATTGAGCGGATTTGTCAGATCGAGTACGGTCACGCCCGAGGCGTCGGCAGCGAAGAGGATGTTGCCCTGGCGCAGCAACCGCGTGCGGTTGAGGCCAGGCAGCGTGGCCACCAGCTGTGGGTGGGCCGGCTCCTGCAAACTCAGCGTGTTCAGCGCCGTGCCGGTGATGCCCGGTGACGCACTGATTGCATAGAGCGCCTTTTCGCCGACGGCCCAGTCGATGGCTGCACCGTCCACTGCGTAGCCGCCGAGCAGCGCAGGCCTGTCGGCCGCAGCAACATTGAGCGCAAGCTGCAGCGGCGCCGTGGCTGTGATTGGCGTGGTGCGAGCCGTGTAGAGGTGGTGGTCACTGAAGAGGAGCGGCGCATCGCCCATGGGTAGCACGCCGTGCGTGGTCAGTGTGGCCGCATCGAGCACGCGCAGCTGGGGCTCGCCCGGTCCCATGGCCATTGCGAATAGAAGGCCGTCGCCGGCTGCGCGCAGCGAGAGGCGCTCAACAATGAAGGGCTCGGCCACAAGGCAGCGGCTGGCTGCGCCATTCGTTGGGTCACAGGGCAGGGGCTCAAGCGGCGCAGCGTGGGCGCTGCGCGCGCTCAGCAGGAGTGCCGGCAGCAGCAGAGCCGCAAGCAGAAGCAAACGCTTGCGGCGCGGAGCGAGGGCGGGATGCACGGACGAAGCCATGGCTGAAGCCCCGATGTACGTTAGCGCAGAGGCAACCTGTAGGCGGCCCAGGCGATCTCATTTTCCCAAATGCGCGCGCTGACGGCCGTCAGGTTGGGCGCGGCCACCTGTTCGGCAAGTGCGGTGCAGACGATGCGCGTGAAGTGCTCAATGCTGGGGTTGAGGCCCGCGAACGCGGGCTGGTCGTTGAGCATCTGGTCGCGATAGAGATCGACAATGGCAGAGAGCGCCTTCTCAACCGCGACGATGTCGACGCAGTAGCCATGCTCGTCGAGCGCATCTGCCTCAAGCTGCAGTTCCAGGCGGTAGTGGTGCGAGTGCGGATGGTTTTCGGGGCCCCAGTCGCCGCCGACGAGGTAGTGCTGGGCAATGAAGTCGCGTTGTACGGCGAGCGTATACACGGGGGCCTCCTGGTTTGCACGCGGTGAGCTGTTGGCACAACAGAGATATCGTTAAGGAACCCGCAGCCTGGCAAGAAGGGATCGGGGAAGAGGGATCTCGGTAAGCGGGGAGTCCCCTGATCTCGGTTCCCTTCTTGCGCACGCTGTTATCGTTGCGGATTTTGGCTGGCGGTGACGTCAATCGCCGGCCTGCACCGGCTGGAGCGTCACCGTCGCGGACGCACTTTGCCCTGCGCTGTCCGTAGCGCGCAGTTCCACAAATGCCGGCGCTGCGCTGCCCGCCAGACTGTCGAACTGGAGCAGCGGCCCCTGGGCGGCAGCTTCGCCGTTGACATACCACTGGAGCTCAAGCATACCATTTTCGCCATCGGTGGCATAACCGGCAAGGACAATGCCATCGGCCCCCAGCGGCATGTCGGGCGGCGTAATCCACACCACGGGCGGTGCGTCGGCAATCGTAATCGGCACGGCAGCAGCTGCGACGGTCGGGCCATCTACCGCCAACTGGTCGGCTACTATTGCCTCCACGTTCGCACTTCCCGCGGGCAGCTCGGCCAGCGTAAAGGCCAGCTCCTCACCGGCCGCGTCAACGGCCAGCGTGGTGTAGCGATCGCCCTGTGCCAAGCGCAACAGGTGGGGCGCACCTGGCGGCACAGCAAGATTGAGCTGCACGCCGTCGCTCGAAATTACAGGTGCGACGGCAGGGCCGCTTGCGGGTGAGGCGGGTTCGTTCACCGCGCGTCGCGCCACAACCGCATCGCCCAGCCGCAACTCGACTGCGGCAATTGCGCCCGCAGGCAGCGGCACCAGCGCGCTGAGCACGCGGATTGAAAGCCCCTCTTCCTCGGCGTCGGCCGCGGGCAGAAGGTGAGAGGCAAGTTCTGCCCCGGCCGCATCCAGAAACGCCACCTGGTACAGCGCCGCATCGGTGGGGGGCGGCGGCTGCATCGGCACAGTGGCGCGCAGCGCGTACAGCGGCAACAATGTCGCGTCCTTGCCTGGCGAAAGGCGCGCGCGCACAAGCACCGCGTTGCCGGCCGCGGTGTCAGCCGCTGTGGGGCCTGGCGCTGCCGGCTCTGATTGCTGCACGGCGGCGCGCTGCGTTTTCATCATTCCCAGGTAGGTATAATCCGAGATCCATTCCTCGCAGTAGGACATAAGGTCCGTCGTGGCGGCTGGATCGAGGAGTTTGGAGTTCGACGTGTCGAAGCCAATCGCCCCAATCGAGGCGCCGCCGTAGGGATAGTTCGGGTCGGGGCTGGACGCGCCGCCGCAGGGCGCGTGGCGGCGCGCCAGCGCGTGGCCGAGCTCATGCGCCGGCGCCAGCCCCACCTCAAAGCTCACGACGGCGCGCATGGACGTACCGATGCCCACATAGTACAGCTGGTGGTCATCGCCAATCGCCTCGGGCAAAATGCCAACATACACATAGTCGTTCGCAAACGTTTCACTTTGCTTTACGGTGAGCACAGTCGTGAGAAGATCCTCCCAGGCACCGAAGCGGTCGGATGCGCTGGCTGTGATGTTGCCGCGATAGGTAATCGCAGCGTGCCAGCGCACCTCAACATTGGGCACGGGGAACATGCGCTGAACATAAGCGGGGAAGTCGACAGTGGTGGGCGGGGCGTACGTCTTGCCGGTTGGTGCGTGGATGTAACGGATGGGCACAACCATCACGCGCAGCGGCGGCGCCGCCTGGTAGGCCACCGTACGTGCGAGCGACGCTCCTCCTTCGGCGACGCGTGCCGTGAGCACGACGTTGCCGCTGAGCCATGACGCAGGCAGCAGGAAATTGGTGCTGTGGGCTGCATTCAACCGATTGGGGGCGGTGAAGGCGCGTGCACCGGTGCGGCGCAACGGTGAGCCCGCCAGCGCCACGCCGTTGCGCGTGGCAGAGAGTGTGACGGTCTGCCCGGTCAGCGCAAGCGGCGCCTGCAGGAAGACGCGCGCCACGGTGGGGCGGGCGGCAATCATGGGGACACTTTGTGCGTCATTCTGTGTGGCTTGGGTTAACTCAATTGCGCTGACCTTTGCGGCGGGACCACGTGCCACGGCGGGCAGGTAGACACGGGGGGTGAGGGCGGCGGTCGAATCGGGCTGAACTGGTGCTGGTTCTACAGGCTGGCTACCACGGGGGGGGATTGCAGCCGATGCGGGCAATACTGCGACAAGGGCGAGGATGACGCAGAGAGCAAGCACCGGCAGCACATGGAAGGTTCGCATGGCTTGCTCCGGTGTAAAAAGTGATGCGGCCGCAAAGTGGGCCACAACCATTTTCGCACACGTGCAAGCCAGTCAAGCAATCCTGCATCGGCGCAAAGCATACGCTCTGCTCGAGAGAGTTACGTGTAGGAAAACAACAGTTGCAGCACGTCGCTCTGCTGTTGGTCAATCATATGGTAGGCGTCGGCTGCTTTTGCGAAGGGCCAACGGTGGGTGATGAGCGCCGAAGCGTCCACGGCTCGCAACAGTTGCCACGCCTGACCAATGCGGCGCGCCTTGTCCCAGCGACCGGAGAGCTCCGGCGCGATGGTGCTCACCTGGCTACTGACAAGCTGAATACGGTTGCGGTGGAAGTGACCGCCAAGGTTTATCGGGGCAACCTTGGCACCGTACCATGAGCCGACGACGACACGTCCGCCAAAGCCGGCCGCATCGATTGCGCCGTTCAACGCCTGTGGATTGCCGCTCAGTTCGTATACGAGGTCGAAGTCGCGCAGCGGCGGCGCGTTTTCAGGCGAGGGTGCTTGCGCGCTCTGGGCGCCAAGCTTCAGCGCTCGCTGCTGTCGCTCGGCAAGCGGGTCAATCACTACGAGTTCTGCCAGCGGAAAGCGCGCAAGCCAGGCGGTCGCCAACAGCCCCACAATTCCCGCGCCAAAGACCGCAACACGCTCGCCAAGACGCGGCGCGCCGTCAAGCACGAGGTTCGTGGCAGTCTCGGCGTTGGGCAGCAGCGCGGCGGCGTCGTTGGAAAGGTCGTCGGGTACGGGGATGACGGCGCCGGCGTCTGCAATGAAGGCGGAGGCGTGCGGCTCAAAGGCAAAGACGCGCCGGCCCTGCCATGCTGTGTCAACGCCGGCGCCTGCCTTCTCAACCACGCCCACCGCTGCATAACCGTAGCGCAGCGGATAGGATGCCTCACCGGCCAGCGATGCCAGCGTACTGTCAAGCGCCATACCCGCCGGCGCCTGGCCTCGATAGAAGAGCATTTCGGTGCCGGCGCTAATGGCCGAAAGCTCTGTGCGCACAAGCAACTGGCCCAGGCCAGGCGCAGCCAGCGGCTCCGTGCGTATTTCGACTGCATGCGGGGCCGTGAAGTAGAGCCTGTCGGCCTCTCTGCGCCGCTTTTCCGGGGGGAGCATCAGCTCTTCCACTCCGGCGTGCCCCATAGAATCAGGTCATTCCCAAGCGTTGTCCACGCTGTCTGCGTGAGGGCGGGCAACTGCAGCGCGCCGCTATCGCTGGAGCCGATGGCCATTGCGCCGTCGAGCAGGCTTGGCGCCACGGTTACAACAAGTGCGTCCACAAGGCGCTGTGCGAGGAACGCGCGAATCACCTGTGCGCCGCCTTCCACCATGAGGCTGCTCATGCCGCGATCGCTCAACGCGTCGAGCAGCGCATGCAGACTGACCTTGCCGTCGCCATCCGCCGGCAGGTAGAGCAGAGTAGCGCCGGCGTCTTCCAGTTCCGCAGCTTGCGGCGAACCCTCATTCTCTGCCAGCGTTGCAATCAGCGGGGCCTTTTCATTGGACAGCAGGCGCGCCGTGGTCGGCGTGCGCAGGTGGCTGTCGAGCACGACGGGCTGTGGCTGGCTGCCCTCGGCCAGGCGCAGCGTGAGTTGCGGGTCGTCGGCCAGCACCGTGCCGACGCCCACGAGAATTGCCGCATGCGCAGCGCGCAGGCCATGGGTCAGCTGCATCGCTTCGGCGCCGCTAATCTGCGCAGGCTTGCCGCCGGCATGTGCGATGGCCCCATTCAAGCTCTGCGCATAGGTCAGCGTAACGAAGGGGTGCGTGCCCTTGTGTGCGGCAATCGCAAAGGTCAGCGCTTCAAGGCGACCGGCTGCGTCCTGCGCAAGCGGGCCGTTGACGGAGGGCGCTCTACCAGCTGCGGGCAGGCCACTCAGCGATTGATCTGCCGTCGCCTGCGTCAACATGTGGCGCATGCGCTGCGCCTTGGTCTCAAGATAGGCTCGGTTGTCCTCATTGACCTCCACGATGACCGGCAGCCGCGCTTCCACGGTGACGCCAAGATCGCGCAGGTGCTCGATCTTGGCGGGATTGTTCGTTAGCAACTGCACGGACTGGATGCCCAAATCCTTGAGTATCGCCACTGCCGCCCAGTACTCGCGTTCGTCCGCCTGATGGCCCAGCATGATGTTCGCTTCAACAGTGTCGTAGCCCTCATCCTGCAGATTGTACGCCTGCAGCTTGTGCTCAAGGCCAATGCCGCGCCCTTCCTGGCGCAGGTAGATGACCACGCCGCGGCCCGCGTCCGCAATGTGCGCCATGGCATAGTGCAGCTGGTCGCCACAGTCGCAGCGGCGTGAACCGAGCACGTCTCCCGTAAAGCATTCGGAGTGAACGCGCACGGGCACGCCTGTGCCGCCTTGCACGTCACCGTAGACAACCGCAAGGTGTTCCTTGTTGTCGCGCGTATTTGCGTAGTGGCAGAGGCGAAATTCGCCCTCAATCGTGGGAATGCGTGCACAGACTGTGCGTGTGAACTCAACTGTCTCAGTTTGGTCAACTGGCTTGAGTGTTTCGATAGCCATCTCAATTCCATTCCTTCTTGCATTGCATTCGTACATGACGAATCAACAGGCAAATCAGCCAAGCTGGCCGCGCACCCGGTCCACTGGAAAACGTTCCTGATTGCGCGCCATCTTGGTGCGGATTGCCAGACTGATGTCAATGCCCGTGCTGTTGGCAAGGCTCAGGCAGTAGATGATTACATCGGCAACCTCATCTGCCATCTCGGCGCGCAGCCCGTCGTCCGCCATACGCATTGCGCTCTCCTCAGCCGAGTACCATTGAAAGTGCTCCATAATCTCGGCCGCCTCAATTGCAATCGACATGGCCAGATTCTTGGGGGAGTGGAAGCCGTTCCAGTCACGTGCTCCAACGAAATCCGCGATCAGCGTGCGCAGATCGAGCATCGTGGTCTCGGCGTCGCCGGGCAGAATGGTGCCGATTTCACCCTCATTATCAGCCATGAAGCGTGCCTTTGGATGTAAGAATCACTGGAGTGTTTAGTATTTGTTATACATTTGTACAACCTGTGGTGAGGGATAAACACGATTGCGTGCATCGGCTATGGAAGTGCAGTCTGGCTGCAGCAGTGCATGGCTTCGCCGCGCGTGCAACGCTGCACGAATGCAATTGGTTTCCCCTCGCGCTGCGTGCGCTTGCTGCGGTCAATCGGGGCGGTGCAGGCGCTTCCCCTGCGCGTAGGGAAAGACATCCACAATCTCGCCGGCGCGCACGCGCGCCTGCATGGATTGCCACCATTCGACGGTGAACAGGTAGCTGTGCTCGGCCTCGAAGGCGTCGCGCAGGGGCTGCGGCAACCACAGAAAGGTGCGGAATTCCTCGGGAAAGACGTCGGCCGGGCTCACCGAGAACCAGGGCTGCGCGGAAACGTCGTCTTCGTAGAGATCGCTCTGCGGCAGGCGTCGAAAGTTTACGTCGGTGAGCAGCATCACCTCGTCATAGTCGTAGAAGACCACGCGATCGTGGCGTGTGACGCCAAAGTTCTTGATGAAGAGGTCGCCCGGAAAGATATTGGCGGCGGCGAGGTCTGCAATCGCGCGCCCATAGTCGCTGATGGCCGCAAGCGCATGTGCCTCGCCCATCTCCTTGATGTAAAGGTCGAGCGGGTAGAGGCGGCGTTCCGTGTAGACGTGGCGGACGATGACCTCGTTGCCCTCCACGGCCACGGTGTTGCTCGCTTCAGCCAGCAGCTCATCGATCAGTTCCTTGGTAAACCGCTCGCGTGCAAAGGTCAGGTTCTCAAACTCCTGCGCGTCCACCATGCGCCCGACGCGATCGTGCTTGAAGACGAACTGGTAGCTGGCCAGCACATCACGCCGCGTAATTGTCTTGGCTTCACCAAAGCGATCCTTGATGACCTTGAAGACGATATCGTATGAGGGCAGCGTGAAGACGGTCATCACCATGCCGCGTGCGCCACGCGCCGCCTCGAAGCGGTCCGACGAGTTGCCCATGTGGCGGTAGAGGGCGCGGTAGAGCATGGTCTTGCCGTGCTTGTTCCAGCCCAGCGCGGTGTACAGTTCGGCGATCGGTTTGAGCGGCATGATGGACTTGAGGAAGCCGACAATCTCGACCGGGCTCTCGGTGTCCACATGGAAGTAGGCGCGGGTGAATGAGAAGACCTTGCTGGCCTCCTCCTCGGTGAAGAGGGCGGCATCGACGACCACGCCGCGCTGGTCGTGGAGCAGCGGCACGATCAGCGGCAGTACCCGGTTGCGCTTGCGAATGCGGCCAATGATGTACGCGCCCTTGTTGCGATAAAAGAGCTGGCGCAGCAGATCAATGCTTTCGAAGTCGGGCGCGTCCCACACCTCGCTCAGCTCTTTCTCAAGCGCGGCTGCCAGCAACGCTGCGTCGCCCGCCGCGTCGGCGTAGGGCGCCGAGAAGGCGTAGTCCGCGAGAATGGCGCGAATGACGGCTTCCGTGTCGGTTATGCGCACGTAGCGACGCAGAATGTCGGATTGGTCGCGCCCGGGCAGCATCGTCGCGCCGAACCAGACGAACTCAATGCGCTCGTCAACGCCCACTGTGCCGAGAATGCGGCGTGTGACGGAGTTGAAGAAGGTTTCGGCCAGTTCGAGGTTGCGACGCCTTGCAATCAGCGAAGCATACATGTGCTTGATGGCCAGCCAGAGGCGCACGTCGAGCACGTCGCCACCAAGGATGGCGTGCAGTCCATGCACGACGCTGGCCACAACTGACTCGCGCACATTGAGGCGCTCAACGGAATCATGTTGCCAACGCTCCCACTGGCGCTGCTCAAAGTGCTGCCGCGCCCGCGCCGATACTTTGTGAAACTCGGCAAAGTAATGGTCGAAGGCGTCCAGAATGGTTGCACCGGCGGCGCGCGCCATCTGTCGCCGGCGCGCACTATCCTCGGGGGCCTTGACGTGCGTGCTGTCGCCCGGTTCCCTGCCTCTGCTGGAATGTGGCTCATCGCGCCTCGCTCTTCGTGGAACGCGTCGAAGCCTCAGCCCGATATTTCGGCCAGGCGCACAGGGCGCTTCTCTGCAAAGGATTTACCCGCCGCCAGCCCAATCAGAATGGCCTGGCGGCCGTCTTCGCCGCTCACGGGCGGGGGCGTGCCGTCGCGAAGGCAGCGCACGAAGGCGCGCAGTTCGCTGACATAGGCATCGGTGTAGCGGTCCATGAAGAAGTGGAAGGGCAGGTCGCCGCGCACGCCAGCAGCGTCGGCAACGGTGACATTGGTGGGGAAGTTGTTTTCGGCGCGGGCAACGCCGGCGCTGCCAAAGACCTCAACGCGCTGGTCGTAGCCGTAGGCTGCGCGGCGGCTGTTGTCGATGGAGCCAATCGCCCCGCCGGCGAAGCTGAGCGTTACGAGTACCGTATCGAGGTCGCCCGCCTCGCCAATGCGCGGGTCCACCAATACGCTGCCTGCCGCGTAGACCTCTTCAACGTCCACCCCCATGAGGAAGCGCGCCATGTCGAAGTCGTGAATGGTCATGTCGAGGAAAATGCCGCCGGAGACAGCTGCATATTCTGGAGAGGGTGGCTCCGGGTCGCGGCTGATCACATGCAGCAACTCCGGCGAACCGACCGCGCCTGCCTCCACCAGCGCGCGCACGCGCGCAAAGTTGGGGTCGAAGCGGCGGTTGAAGCCCACCTGCAGGGTAACGCCGGCCTCGGCCACCGCCGCCAGCGCGCTGTCGATGGCGGCCAGGTTGTGGTCGATGGGCTTCTCGCAGAAGATCTGCTTGCCCGCCTGCGCCGCCTCGGTGATGATGCGGGCATGCGTGTTCGTGGCCGAACAAATGAGCACGGCTTCCACGGACGGGTCAGCAAGAATTTCGTGATAGTCCACAGTGGCACGCGGAATGGCAAAGTCGGCGGCGCAGCTGCGCGCGGCCTCCTCGTTGACATCTGCCACAACCACAATCTGTGCGTCAGGAATGCGTGTGAGGATGGTCTCGGCGTGCACGCGGCCAATGCGGCCGGCGCCAATCAGGCCAAGCGAAAGGGGATTCGGCATGGATAGCTCTTCCGATCAAGTGAGTGCGTTTGTAAATGATCATAAGCAATTGGCAAGTGGTAAATGGCACGCGGCAAGGGGCACGCGCTAAGGGGCCGCCGCAGGATCGCCGCAGAGCTGTCGCAGCCAATCACGGTTGCACCACTTACCGATTGCGTTTCACAATCCGATTGCACCTTACAAGCCTATCGTCTGCAGATACTCGCGGTTGCGCTGGGCGCTCTCAAAGGGCATGCCCATGCCGGGGAGTACGTCCTGCTCCACCGTGACGTAACCGCTGTACTTCTGGTCGCGCATCCAGCCGTAGACGGCGCTGAAGTCCACACAGCCATTGCCCAGCTCGCAAAAGACACCGTTGCGCACGGACTCGAAGTAGTCCCATTCATTGGCTTGGGCCTTGGCCATCACCTGCGGGTCGCAATCCTTGAAGTGCATGTACCAGACGCGGCCGGCAAAGCGATTGAGCGCAGAGATGATGCCCTGGCAACTGCCGGCGCCAAAGGCGTAGTGGCCCGTGTCGAAGACGAGCCCCAGCACGCTCGGATCGGTGCGGTCGAGCAGCTCGGCGATTTCGTTCTCCGTCTCCACATAGCCGGCGCAGTGGTGGTGGAAGACCGTGCGCAGGCCGGTTTCGGCGAGCACGGTCGCCGCAATGCGCTCGGCGCCGACGGCGAAGGTCTCCCACTGGACTGAGGAGAGGCCCATGGCGGGCGTTACGCGGCCCGCGTTCTGTGTGCGCACGGGATCAGTGCCGTTGTTGTCGGCGAGGACGAGATAGGGAGCCACGCGCTGGTCGAGGCGAGTGGCGGCAGCCTCCAGCAGCGTGGCCGTGCGCACGGCCACGGCAATGCCGTCATCGTGCGCGGCACGGTCGGCCAGCGCCACGGGCACAAATGCGCCGGTGAGCGTGAGGCCGCGGTCGACCAGCGCAATGGCGAGCAGATCCGGGTCTGTGGGCATGTAGCCCCAGTCGCCCAGTTCGGTGCCAGTGTAGCCCGTGCCGCCCAGTTCATCGAGCATGCGGGCGAAGCCAATCGGCTCGGCGGCCAGCCCTTCAAATTCCAGCGACCCCCACGAGCAGGGGGCGTTGCCTACGAGAATGGACATGGTGACTCCTGGGGTGTCGGGTGTGGGGTGTGGGGTGTAGGGTGTCGACAAGCCTACTCCCTACACCCCACACCCGTGTAACTAAAATTGCCGGCTCCACTCCTGCGGCCAGCGTTCGACGACGACCTTGGTTTGTGTGTAGAACTCGATGCCATGGTGCGCCTGTGCGTGCAGATCGCCAAAGAAGCTCTCGCTCCAGCCGGAGAAGGGAAAGAAGGCCATGGGCGCTGCAACTCCGATGTTGATGCCAATGTTGCCTGCAATTGCCTCATAGCGGAACTTGCGCGCCGCCGCACCGCTGTTGGTGAAGATGCAGGCCATGTTGCCGTAGGCGCGGTCGTTGACGAGCGCAATCGCCTCATCAATTGTGCTTGCGTGCATGAGGCTGAGCACCGGCCCGAAGATCTCCGTGCGGGCAAGTTCGCTCGCAGGGGCGACGTCGGTCAGCACCGTCGGGAAGACGAACGCGCCCTCTTCGTAGCCGGAAACGCTGCGGTTGCGGCCATCCACCAGCACACCGGCGCCTTCCTGCGCGCCGGCGTCAATAATCCGCTCAATGCGCTGCTTGCTCTCGCGGTGTGATCACCGGCCCCATCTGCACGCCTGCGTCGAGGCCATAGCCGACCGTGCGGGAGCTTGCCGCGTCGGCAATCATCTCCGTAAAGGTGGAGCGCGCATCGCCCACGGTAATGGCAACCGCCGCGGCCAGGCAGCGCTGCCCCGCGCAGCCGAAGGCCGAATCGGCCATGATGCGGGTGGTCATCTCCATGTCGGCGTCGGGGAGGATGACGACGGGGTTCTTGGCCCCACCCTGGCACTGCGCGCGCTTGCCATTGGCCGTGGCGCGGCTGTAGATGTAGCGCGCCACCGGCGTGGAACCGACGAAGGAGACCGCCTTGATGATGGGGTGGTCCAACAGCGCGTCGACGGTCTCCTTGCCACCGTTGACCAGCTGGACGACGCCGGCCGGGAAGCCGGCCTTCTCAAGCAACTCGAAGAGGATGCGCGCGGCGCCGGGCACCTTCTCGCTGGGCTTGAGGATGAAGCAGTTGCCCGCCGCCAGCGCATAGGGCATAAACCAGAGCGGAATCATGCCGGGGAAGTTGAAGGGGGTAATGCAGGCCACCACGCCCAGCGGCTGGCGGAACATGTGCTCATCGATGCCCGGCGCAATGTCCTCGTTGTTGATGCCCTGCATGAGAATGGGCGCGCCGCATGCAACTTCCACATTCTCGATGCCGCGCCGCATTTCGGCAGCCGACTCGGCGTAGGTTTTGCCGCACTCGTTGGTGATGACGCGGGCAATTGCGTCGAGGTTTTCCTCGAGCAGCGCCTTGAACTTGAAGAGATACTGGATGCGCTCGGTAACGGGCACGCGCCGCCACTGGGCAAAGGCCGCCTGCGCTGCCTGCGCGGCCACGTCCACCTCGGCCCCAGGCGACAGGGGCACCTGTGCCATTACCTGCGCCGTGGCGGGATTGGTCACATCCAGCATATCGGCGGCTGACGAGCGCTGCCACTGGCCGTTGATGAAGTTGAGAAGCTGGGTGCTGCCGGTGTTGCTCAAAATTGACCTCCAATGCGAGGCAGGCGCGTCAGGCCGAGGCATTAACGTCGCGTGCAATCCTGCCAAAATAGAGTTCGGTGAGGTAATCGTACTGGATGACGCCCTCCTCTTCAAAGCGGGCGAAGAGGTCAATAAGCGCGGCGCGCAGTGAATCGGCGCGCGCTTCGCCCGCTTTCGGGGCGTAGGAGGAGGAGAAGGTGCGCCCTATGAGTGCTTCGCAATCGAGCGTCTGACTATGGTCAAAGGTGCGATAGCTGAATTGCCCATCCGCAAAGAGGAGCTGCAAATCGGCGTCGGTCATGCGGTCATGGCGCACTTGCGCGTAGTCAGGCGAAGAGTGCAGCATAAGCGCCTCGTACGCTGCCATGAAAGGGGAAAGTTCCTCGCGATGCGAGTTCCAGAAGAACGCGAGCCAGCCGGTGGGGCGGAGGATTCGTGCGAACTCGGCGCGTGCAAGAGGAAGATCGAACCAGTGCAGCGCCTGACCCGCCGTCACATAGTCGACGGACGCGTCGGCAAGGGTGGTGGCTTCGGATGTGCCGGTGATGCTCGTGAAGTGCGGATATCCGGCGAGCACGGCCTCGCCGGCGGCGCGCATGGCGGCGTTCGGCTCCACGCCAAAGACCGCATTGCCGTTTGCAAGAAACATCTCTGCAGAGAAACCTGTGCCCGAGCCAATGTCGGCGATCACGTCTGCCTGCGTCAGCCCAGTCTCGGCGCGCAGCGTCTCCAGCAATGTCGCAGGATAGCGCGGCCGGTAGCGCACATAGTCGGCCACGCGGCTGGTGAAGCGATCGGTGGGGTCAAAGTCGGCAACGTTGCGCGGCATGCGTATCATCCAATCTCATGCACCATCCACACATTTGGTTCGATATAGTGGCCACGGTTGGCGCTGCAGTCGATTGCAACTGGAGAGAGCGCGTCCGGCACGACATAGCTACCCGAGTGCGGAAAGGTGAGGCCGGTCCACTGTTCCCACTCGGCAACTGTGCCCGTGATCTGCATGCTGCGCCTGCAAGGACCAATGAGCCGTGCCCCCATGCGCTGGTGAGTGCGCAACCAGGGGTCGGCCGCCAGCCCTTCAGACGTTGTGCGCTCGATGTATGCGTCGATTGATTCGCGCGGATACTCTGCCTTGCGCGTAGGGCGCACGGGAGCAATCATGCGGCTGAGGTCGATTGCGCCGCCCCAAGTCCTTGAGCAGGCGCAACATGAGGGCGCTCAAACCGCGGCCCCGCGCCGCTGGATGCACGCAAATGGCGAGCGCTCCCAAAGTACGCGGCCTGCGACCCGCTGTCAGGTCGGTGACTGCGGTTGCCATTTCCCAACTCCAGCCGGTGTCGGGCAGCGTCTGCGCGTCGTCATCCCAGGCGAGGCTGCATGCATTGGCGGCAGCGAGCGGCGCGCCGCTTTCCAAGTCAAAAAGCATGGCCTGGAGGTGTGGCCAACGACCGTAGATGCCCATCCAGTCCGTTGCCGGCCCGTCGCCGCCGGGATGCCCATCAACAATGAAAGCAGGCCAGACGGAATCGGAGAGCGCCTGGATTTGGTCGGCGAGGGCGGGCTCTTCGGCCACAGTGCGCACCAGGTACCCCTCGAATTCCATGCGATCCATTACCTTTCGCGTTCGCCCGTAATAATGGACCCGAGATCACTCTCGGTGAGGCTGCCACCCGGGTAATCGCCCACCTTGCGGCCGTGGCGAATGATGGTGTATCTGTCGGCCACCTTGGAGACGTGATGGAGGTTGTGGCTGATGAAAATGACAGCCATGCCCCGCTCCTTGGCGCGCAACGTATAGTGTAACACCTTTTCGGTTTCCCCCACGGAAAGCGCAGAGGTCGGCTCGTCGAGAATCAGCAGCGACGCGCCAAAGTGGACGGCGCGGCCAATGGCAATCGACTGGCGCTCGCCGCCGGAGAGCTTGGCCACTGGCTCGGTGACGGAGCGGCCGGTGGAAAACTTCTCAATGCCGATCTCCAGCAGCGCCTGCTCGGTGCGCGCGTTCATCTCGCCCAGGCGCATGAAGCGCAGCGGCCCTACGCCGCCGATAACCTCGCGCCCCAGGAAGAAGTTGCGCGTCACGCTCATGAGGTTGACGAGTGCGAGGTCCTGGTAGACTGTTTCAATGCCCAGCGCACGCGCGTCTGCGGGCGTGCGGATATGCACGGGCGCGCCGTTCATGCGGATTTCGCCGCTGGTGGCGGGATAGATGCCCGTGAGAATCTTGATGAGCGTGGACTTGCCCGCGCCGTTGTCGCCCAGCAGCGCGCAGACCTCGCCGCGCCGCACCTCGAAATCCACACCTTCAAGCGCGCTCACCGTGCCAAAGCGCTTGCTGATTGCGCGCATCTCAACAACGGGCGGCCCATTCACAGTTTCGTCAACCATAGCGGATTCTCACGACCCATATTGGCAGAGAAAGCGGCAACAAAGAAGGCGGAAAGAGAGTTCTTCTGGTTGTTTCGCTTCGCTCTTCTCTGCGTTTCCTTGCTTTCTCCGCGCATTTGCGTTGAGGAGTTTCTTTATGCGCGGTTGCGGATGGCATTGTTGAGGATAGCCGCGGCAACAATCGTGACGCCCACAATTGCGTCAAAATTGTCGGCGGCAATGATGTCGAGCAGCACCACGCCCGTGCGCAACATGCTGATCAGCAGCACGCCAAAGAGCGCGCCGATGATGCTGCCATAGCCGCCGGTGAGCAGCGTACCGCCCACCACCGCCGCAGCAATCGCCTTGAGCTCCTCGCCCGAGCCCGTGGCAATGCGCACCGTCTTGAATTGGGCAAAGAGCAGAATCCCTGCCACGCCCGCCAGCACCGACGACCAGACGAAGGCCCACAGCTTGGTGCGCACCACGGGCACGCCCTGTGCGGCCGCTGCTTCCTTGTTGCCGCCTACGGCGAAGATGTGGTTGCCAAAGGAGGTGCGCACGAGCACCAGTTGGAAAATGAGCACCAGCCCCAGCCACCAGACGATCGATGAGCGGAAGTTTGCACCCGGGAAGAGGTCGGCCAGGGTCGCCAGGCGGCCATTGAGCCAGTTGAAAGCGGCCGGCGCATCGGTAATCTGCAGGACCTGGCCTCCGGAATAGGCCCAGACGATGCCGGCATAGATAAACGCGGTGCCCAGTGTCACAATGAAAGAGGGCATCTGCGCGCGCACGACAATCAGGCCATTGACCAGCCCCATGAGCGCGCAGACGGCCAGCGCCAGCGGGATGGCGACCCACGGCCCCGCTCCGCTGATCATGTAGAAGCCGAAGATGAAGCCGCTCATGGCCATGACTGGGCCGACAGAGAGGTCGAACTCGCCCGCAATCATCAGTTGCGTAACGCCGATCGCGATGATGCCCGTCAGTGTGGCGGCGTTGACGATGCCGGCTATCGAGCGCAGCGTGAAGAAATTGGGCACGAAGAGCGCGAAGAGGATGAAGACGACCAGCAGCGTAATGCCCGGCCCAAAGGCAGGCGAACGCAAAATTGCCGCACGCGGGCGGTTGCGGGTCATGACTGGATGTGATTCGGGCGTGTGCGTGGCGGCAGTCAAGAGCGGTTCCAGACTGTACGGCCTCCTGTGCGCACAGCGACGTGCGCACAGGAGGCGTTGAATTCGAGGCGGCAATGCCCCGCAGGGCAACTAGCGGTAGGTGCCGGAAAGCGACGAGACAAGGTCAACGGTCTTTGCGTCCACAAAGCCCGGGCCAGTGGCGCTCACGGGCAGCGCCGGCGTAATGCCCTGGCGCAGGTTGAGCACCAGCGCCTGTACAGCGCCGTAGCCTTGCAGATAGGGCTGCTGATCAATCGCGAACATCGTGCGGCCATCCTTGATGGCGGCCACGATCTCCGCACCAAGGTCAAAGGTGCCGTGCTTGATCGCGCCTGCATCCAGGCCGGACTCCTCGAGGAAGCCGTAGAAGGGGATAGCCCCGTTCGGCCCCAGTGTCATGGCGATGTCGGTGTCGGGGTTGGCGGCGAAGTAGTCGCTGATTGTGGTTTGCGAGGAGGCGGGGTCATCGCTGATGCCCAGCACTTCGGCGGGAATGCCTGCTTCTTCCATTGCATCAAGGAAGCCGGCGCAGCGCTTGTCCTGGTTTGTGCCGCCCACCTGGTGGTTGATGCAGACACCGCCCGTGCCGCCGCCTTCTGCCAGCCGCTTGCCACCCTGATAGCCTCCCTGGTACTCATCCTGCCCCAGGTAGGTCATGTAACCAATGTTGTCGACGTCCGGGCCGGAGCCGGCGTTGTAGGCAACAACGGGAATGCCTGCGTCCAGCGCGCGCTGGATTGGCTCGCGGAAGAGGTCTGCATCGGTAACGGTGACGGCCAGCGCGTCGGGTTGGCCGGCCACAGCCTGGTCAATCAGTTGAGCCACCTTCTCAAGATCAAACTTGTCAGGGCCCAGAATCTGGATTTCCGCACCGCGTGCGGCGGCGGCATCGGTCAGTCCCTTTTCCACGACACACCAGAAGGCATCCCACGCGCACAGGGCGTGCTGCACCGCCACAATCTTGACCGGGCGGCCTGGGTCCGGCGTGAAGCCGAGATTCGCCTTGGTCACAAAGCCCGGGCCGGTGGCGCAGACGGGCAGCGCCGGCAAAATGCCGTAGCGCACCGCCATTGAGAGCGTGCCAATCGCTCCGTAGCCCTGGAGATAGGGTTGCTGGTCGATTCCGAACATGGTGCGGCCATCCTCGATGGCTGCGTTGATTTCGGGGCTGGTGTCAAAGGTTCCGTGCTTGATGTTGTCGAGGCCGGACTCCTCAAGGAAGGCGTAGAAGGGATTGGCTCCGTTCGGCCCCAACGTCATCACAATGTCGGTGTCGGGGTTGGCGGCGAAGTAGTCGCTGATGGTGGTTTGCGAGGAGGCGGGGTCATCGCTGATGCCCAGCACCTCGGCCGGAATGCCTGCTTCTTCCATTGCATCAAGGAAGCCGGCGCAGCGCTTGTCCTGGTTTGTGCCGCCCACCTGGTGGTTGATGCAGACACCGCCCGTGCCGCCGCCTTCTGCCAGCCGCTTGCCGCCCAGGTAACCGCCCTGGAACTCGTCCTGACCAATGTAGGTGAGGTAGGGGATGTTGTCCTCATCAGGGCCGGCGCCGGCGTTGAAGGCCACGACCGGAATGCCCGCCGCAATCGCACGATTGATTGGATCGCGGAAGAGGTCGGGATCGGTGACGGTGACGGCGATGCCGTCGGGCTTGGCGGCCACAGCCTGGTCAATCAATTGGGCGACCTTCTCGAGGTCGAACTTGTCGGGGCCGAGCACGGTGGCGTTGACGTTGAAGTCGCTCTCGGCCTGTGCAACGGCGTCGGCCAATGTGCACCACCACGAGTCCCACGCGCAGAGTGCGTGCTGAACGACGTAGATGTTGAGCGGCGCGTCCGCAGCGGCAGCCGGCGCCGCGCCTTGCGCGGCTTCACCGCCCGGCTCCTCAGCGGGCGCGGCGGTGGCCGCAGCAGGTGCGGCCGGCTGCTGCATGGCGCCTGGCGTGCAGGCAACAAGCAGCATGGCAAAGAGCATGAGCAAAGTCATGAGTCGATACATCGTCTTGCCTGACATAACCTCTTCCTTTCGACTGAATCAGCGGAAAACGGAGTCTGCCATGGCGACGCGATAGCTGGACTGTCCGAAGCAACACGTCTGCTAGGCTTACTCTGTACGGCTGAGCCACGATGTGAACATCACGGAGAGGATAAGGATGAATCCGACGATGGCGCGGAAGACCTGCACCGACGCGCCCATGAGTACGAGCCCCTGCTCCAGCACCTGGAGGATAAAGACGCCGATTACCGCCCCGAAGACCGCACCCGCGCCGCCCGTGAGCGGGATGCCGCCGATGACGCAGGCGACGACCGCCATCAGTTCCCAGCCTTGGCCGCGCAGCGGGTCAATGCTGCCGCGCTCGGCGAACTGCACCACGCCGGCAAATGCCGCCAGCAGGCCCGAGAGCGCAAAGAGGGTGAGCTTGACGCTACGCACGGGCACACCCTGCGCCATCGCTGCGTCGCGGTTGCCACCCACGGCGTAGACCCAATTGCCGAAGCGCATGCGCCCCATGACGATGCTGGCAATGAGCGCAATCGCCAGAAACCAGAATACCGACATGCGCAGGTTGCCCGCCGGCATGAAGGCCTGATTGAGGCGCGTCACCGGGCCGTTGAGCACGCCAAAGAGCCAGGGGGATTCGCCGGTATACTTGGCGAAATCGCCGCCGCCCATGGCGCGGGCAATGCCGCGGAAGGCCAGCATGGTGCCCAGTGTGGTGATGAAGGAGGGGATGCCCGTAGAGACGACGATCAGCCCGTTGACGAGGCCGAGCGCGGCGCCCGCACCAATCGACAGCAGCGCGGCCACCCATACAGAGTAGCCGGCGTTGAGGACGATGGCGAAGAGGAAGCCCGCCACGGCCAGCACCGCGCCCACGGAGAGATCAAATTCGCCCCCGATCATGAGCATGGCAACGCCGACGACGATAATGCCGAAGACGCCCGCGAACGAGGCGATGTTCGTGAGGGCGAGCGGCGAGAGGAAATTGTCGGCGGCAAGCGCGAAGAAGATCAGCAGCCCTGCCAGGCTCAGCAGGGCGACGCCGGCGGCAAACCGGCTGGTGGTGGCGCGCATGCGCGCCGGCGCGTGAGGGTGCGTGAGAGGTTGCGGAGAGATTGGCCAGCATGTTGCCCCGTTGCGTGCCAGTGTGCCGTCTGATGCAGTGGCAGGCATGCTGCACCAGGCGGAGAATCCGGTAAGCGCAGAGAGAGGTGCAAGCGCTACGTATGTCGTTTTGCGCAATGGATGTGTTTATGAGATTAGCACAGGCGCGCATGCGTGTCAACGCGAATTGGAAACGCCTGGGCTTCTAAAGTCAGAATGAGGTGTGAAACGCCAACAGCAACCTCACCCCGCCTCTCCAGAATTTCGAGAGGGATACAGCACCGCCGAGATCACCATCTCCGGCGTGACCATTGTGTCCCCCTCCCTCTCCAATTTCTGGAGAGGGGCCGGGGGTGAGGTTGCTGTTGGCGCTTGCCACATCTCATTCTGACTCTCTGAGAAGCCCTGAAAACGCCGGTGATGAAGCGAAAAACGGCATACAGATTTCACAGGAACAGCACAGATAACTGCGGAATGGCAGGGGAACTATCTGTTGTTATCTGTTCGATCTGTGAAATCTGTGTACTGCCGTTCCGTTCTGCGCTGCGGCTTACTCGCCGTGCAGGAAGTACCGCTCTTGCGCTCGCTGCTCGGCCCACTCCTCGCGCGCCGCGTTAACGCTGTCCATCTCGCTCACCTCAGCCACGGGCACATCCCACCAGGCGTAACCCGGCACGCCGATGTAGCGATCGACCGGTACGTAAATCACCACCGTGTGGTCAATCAGTTGCGCCTCGCGGAGGGCCGCCACAAGCCCGTCATACGAATCGGTCTCGATGACGTGCGCGCCCAGGCTGCGTGCATTCATGGCCAGGTCCACGGGCAGGGCGGCGGGGAACTGCGTCGTGGTCGTATCGGTCACCAGTTCGTCCTCGGCACGGAAGGCGTAGCGCGTGCCGAAGCCCTCCTGGCCGAGCGAGCGGCTGAGGGCGCCAATGCTCTTGTAGCCGGCGTTGTCGAGCAGCACAATCGTCAGCTTGTAGCCCTCCTGAATTGAGGTGATGACCTCGTTGGAGAGCATGAGGTAGGAGCCGTCGCCCACCATCACGTAGACCTCGCGCTGCGGCTCGGCCATCTTGACGCCGAGCGCGCCGGCAATCTCGTAGCCCATGGTCGAGTAGCCGTACTCGAGGTGATATTGGCGCGGGTGGCGTGTGCGCCAGAGTTTGTGCAAGTCCCCCGGCAGGCTGCCGGCCGCGCAGACCATGACGGCATCGGGGTTGCCCAGCTCGTTGACGGCGCCAATCACCTCGCCCTGGCTGGGGTAGGGCGAGGCGCGCATGGCATAGATGCGGTCAACCTCTGCTTCCCAGGCGTCGTGCAGGGAAACGGCGCGTTGCGTGTAGTCATGCTCAGCCCGATGACCCATCAGCGCTTCCGCCAGCTCGGTCAGGGTGGCGCGTGCGTCGCCTACAAGCGGCAGGGCGGCGTGCTTGAAGGCGTCAAATTCGGCTACGTTGATGTTGATGAAGCGCACGCTGGGATTGGCGAAGAGCGTCTTGCTCGCCGTGGTGAAGTCGCTGTAGCGGGTGCCG
The DNA here is from genome assembly GCA_963773745.1 of uncultured Chloroflexia bacterium. Lineage (GTDB taxonomy): Bacteria > Chloroflexota > Anaerolineae > Caldilineales > Caldilineaceae > UBA5069. Next base: position 2,341,951 of record CAVZCL010000005.1, on the reverse strand, counting down.
ATGCCGATCACCAGGTCGGCATCGCGTGCGATTTCGACGGACGCCGATGTCCCGGTTGCGCCCACGGAGCCCAGGCAAAGGGGGTTATCAAAGCGCAGCGCGCCCTTGCCGGCCATCGTTTCGGTCACGGGGATGCCCGTGAGGTCGACAAAGGCCGCGAGGTCGGCCGTGGCTTCGCTGTAGTGCACGCCGCCGCCGGCAATGATGAGCGGGCGTTTGGCGGCGCGAATCCACTCGGCGGCGCGCGCCAGCGCAACTGCATCGGGGCGCGCGCGCGGAATGCGCCACGTGCGCTCGGCAAAGAGCTCGACCGGGAAATCGAATGCTTCGGTCTGCACATCCTCGGGCAGGGCAAGCGTCACGGCGCCCGTGTCCGCCGGGCTTGTGAGCACGCGCATCACCTCCGGCAGAGCGGTGATGATCTGTTCGGGACGATTGATGCGGTCCCAGTAGCGCGACACCGGCCGGAAGCAGTCGTTCGCCGAGAAATCCTGCGAGCCGGGTGACTCCACCTGCTGCAGCACGGGCGCGACATTGCGGCGCGCAAAGATGTCACCGGGGAGCAGCAGCACGGGCAGCCGGTTTACGGTGGCGGCGGCGGCACCCGTCACCATGTTGGTTGCGCCCGGGCCAATCGACGTGGTGCAGACGAGCGTGCGCAGCCGGTTGGTGTGTTTCGCATAGGCAGCCGCAGTGTGCACCATGGCCTGCTCGTTGCGCGTCTGATAGTAGCGCAGCAGGTGGCTGTACTGCTGCAACGCCTGGCCCATGCCCGCCACGTTGCCGTGGCCAAAGATGCCGAAGCAGCCGTCGAAGAAGCGGTGGCGCAGGCCGTCGCGCTCCACATACTGCACGGCCAGAAAACGCACGATTGCCTGCGCGGTGGTCAGCCGTTCTGTAGGAAAGGGGTTTGTTGCCATGAGAATCTCCGGAATGTGTGCGTGCTGCCTCAGTTGTGGCGCACCAGGTGCTGCGTGCCAACGCCCACCAGTGCGCCAAAGGCCGCTGTGGCATGCGCGAGAAAGCCAGCATAGCGGCCGGTGACCATCAAGTTTGCAAAGGGCAGGATGCCGCCGCATCAATGCTGTCCAGCAGGTGCGCCAGCGCGTCGGACCACAGCGTAGCCGCTTCAACGGTGCCGGCATGCTCATGGTTGGCCGCGTGCCACGGCACCCACGACGGCTCGGCTAGCGCTTCACATCCGGGTTGGGCAGCATGAAGTCACGAATGAGCGCCTGCAGGTCATGGTAGGAGGCGATGAAGCTGCGCAGCGTGCGTACCGTGGGGCCGAAGCTGTCAAACTCCTGCGTCGATAGGCCATCGGCGGCATAGGCGCGCCGGAAGTCGGGAAACTTCTCCAGCAGCGTCCGCACGATTTCGGCGGGCACCGGCTCGTCGAAGCGCGCGCTTCACGGGGATATCCGATGCATTAAAGAGCTTCTGCCACTCGTAGGGAATCGTGAGCACAACGTCGCCGCCAATCAACTCCGTCCAGTGCAGCTGGTGGCGGTAGGCGGCAGCCAGCAACCGTGTGCGGAAGCCGCGCTGCTGGTAGAGCGCATGCGCGTGCTTGATGCACGCCACGCCGGCCCAGTCTGCATAGCCGGGCGGAATCAGCACGCTATCCCGCTTTGCCAGAATGTGAATCCAGTCGTCCATGCGCCCCACCATGATTGTGCAGACGGGCGACATATCCTCAACCGGCAAGCCCGCAGCGGCGCGCCGGTCGAGGCCGCGCTCCACCGCTTCGGCAACGGCCAGCGCCTGCGGCACGCAGAAGCAGACGGTCGCGTTGATGTTGACGCCGGCCGCGGTGGCTTCCTCAATTGCGGCAATGCCCGCATGTGTAACAGGAATCTTCACCTGCATGTTGGGTGCGAGCGTGGCAAAGTGAATGGCCTGCGCGGCAATGCGTGCGGCGTCGCGATAGAAGGTGGGGTTGGTCTGGATAGAGAGCCTGCCCTTGCGGCCGCCCTCGCGCGCAAAGACGGGCAGCAGCAGCTCCGCCCCCTTGACGGCCACCTCTTCAATGACCTGCCAGGTAATCTCGTCCTCGGTTGCAGTGGGGTTCTCGGCAATGATCGTGTTGATGCGCTCGCGCCAGAGGTGCATCTCCTGCTTGAGCACGTTGTGCACAATCGTCGGGTTGCTCGTTGCGCCCACAGCGCCATTCTCGATGGCATAGGTGAGCTCTTCAATCGAGCATGAGTCATTCCAGTAGTCGGTGGGCGTCGTGGCCGCAGTCTCGGCCAGCGGCGAGCGGGTCAAAATCGTTGTCATTGTCTGCTCCTTGTCGGAATTCTGACGGTGGCATAAGGCCGTTCAACTGGTGTGCGAATCTCATGGCCGGCGACTCAACGCGCGGCACTATCAATGGGCACAACCCGGGTTGCCGGTTCTGCCGGCGCGGTTTCTGACTGTTCTTCTTCAGCTCCTGCGGACTCGCGTACATCAGCAATTGTGACGCTGCCTGAGCGAAGGCCGAGCGTGTCGTACGAGTACAGTTCGCGCACGAGCACAATAATCACGGCGAAGAGCGGTACAGCAAGCAGCAGCCCCAAAGCACCGAAGATGACCGTTGCGATAAGCTGGAAGACCAACAACGCGCCAGCGGGGATGTCCAATTGGTTCTTGACGACCGACGGCGTGATGAAGTTGCTCTCCGCCAGCTGGATTAGCAGATAGACAACCAGCCAGATCAGGATGCGTTCAGGCGTTGGCGACGCAAGGCCGAAGATCAGAATGGGAATAATGGGCAGGAAGGCGCCGATGTTCGGAATGAAGGTGGCCACGCCCGCAAAGACGGCAACCACCAGCGCAAAGGGAAGCCCCAGCAGAAGCCCCAGCAGCACGTAGACCAGCACCATCGTAATGCCAATCGAAATTGTCTGTGCCTTCAGCCAGCCCGACAACTCGTGGTACAGCGTATCCCACACTTCCACCACGCGTGGCTGCGCGCCGCGTGGGAAGAGATAGAGCAAGCCTGTGAGGTGCGGGTCCGGGTCGATTGCAAACCAAATGCCCAGCAAGAGAAGGAATCCGAGCTGGAAGATGAGCCCTGCGACAAGGCCGATGCCCTGAAGCACCGGCGCAACGGCTCCTGAAAGCAGGTTGCGAGCCAGTTCAAGGAAGTCCGCCTGCGCGACGGAAGAGTCAAGCGCCTCTCCAATTTGCGAGGGAAGAGGCGGCAAAATTGCGCCCACGGTTGTATCTGAGGCTGCAAGCGCTGCGTAGTTATCGCGCAACGCCAAAATGGAGGAGCCCAGCGACACAACGAGTTCTGTGCCTTGCTGAACCAGCGCGGGCACGATCAGGAGCGTCAGTATCAGGAACGCAGCAAGCATGAGGGCAGTGGATATCAGAAGTGCCACCATGCGCCGCACGCCTCGCTTCTCCATCGCCTGGGTGGGAATGGTGAGGGCGACGCCAATCAAGACGGCAAGGAACACGTTAATGAACGTACCGCGCAACAGCCAGAAAAGGTACATTGCCACCACGAAGGCAGCGACCATCATGAGCCGTTGAAAAAACGTTCCGTTCGTCACATTACGCCCCTATACGCAATAGACCGCTGCACGCTTGTGTTTCGTACGCATGCGGCTTCTGTTTGGTCCTAATAGAGTGGCAGGCGGCTGTCGCTGCCCACATAGCTCTGCTTCACCCATGTGTAGGCTGGATCGTCCTGTGCGGTGAGCGCCTGCGCGCTGCCGGCGAGGACGTTGAGGTAGTAGGTGGTGTAGCCGGGAGCGCTCGTCACCGGGTGGTAGCCTTCGGGCACGAGCACGGCGCAGTCGTCCGTGGGGCGCACGAGCGCATCGATGGGCGTACCCGCCAGTTGCAGCGGCGATTCAGCGCCCGTGTAAACGCGCTGGTAGGCGTAGCCTTCGGGCTTGTCGAACTTGTAGAAGTAGACCTCTTCGAGGTCCGCCTCGACCAGCGTGCCGTCCTCATTTTCGATATGCACGTCATGCTTGTGCGGCGGGTAGGAGCTCCAGTTGCCCGAAGGCGTATAGACCTCCACGAGCACAATGCGGTGTACGGGCGAGCCAGGGGGCAGCAGGTCGTTGATCTGGCGCGAGACGTTGTCACCACCGCGCACGGAAACGTTGATATCCTCCGGCCGGATCAGCCAGGGATCATGGTCCTCATCGGTGGGAATCCAGGTCACTGCGAATTCGCCCGCCTCCTGCGCCGTAACACTGAACTGGGTGCGGCGGGGCAGGTAGAGTGCGTGGGCTGCGCCTTCAAAGACGTTGGCGCGCCCGCCGATATCGCTCCACGAGCCACGGTTGGATTCGACGCTGTAGCGGCCTGAGAGATTTACGAAGGCCAGTTCGTTGGCCCCGTTGTCGAAGGACCACGTTTCGCCGGCGCCGAGCCGGCGCGCCTGAAAGGAGATGAACTCCCAGCCGGCGGTGGCGGGCGAGATGTTGAGAATCAGATTTGGATCCGCTGCGTTGTGCTGCGGGTGGACGAGCAGTGATTCAGCCGTGTAGTGCATGGTTCACTCCTTGTGCTGTGCCGGGATGCTGTGCCGGGATGCTGTGCCGGTTTATGGTGTGCTGAGAATCCAGTCGGCCACATTGCGGATGAAACGGTCGGCCACGTCGGTTGGCAGCCAGCTTGTAGAGAAGCCGACGATGACAAGGCGTGCGCCTACGGCATCTTCTTCGTTGGCGTCGGTGCCCGCCGACGCGGCGGGGCTGCCGCTGTCCTCGCTTTCGGGGCCGCGCAGCATGATGGTGGCGAAGCCTGCCCCGCTCTCGGCCTCCTGCAGCGGAATGACGTTGCCCAGTTCACCTTCCAGCGCGATTGGCTCTGTGGGCAAATTCGCCACAAGCGCGGGCACATTGTCGGCGATTACGAGATCGCGGATGGCAGAAGCCGGCGAAGCGCCCATATTGAAGAAAGGTCGGCGGCTGCTGATGGTTACGCGCCCGCCTTCGCTCATGTAGCTGAAGAGTGCATCCAGGTTGGCCACATCCACGTTGCCGTCCACGTAGCCGCCATTGCTCCATATCATCCACGTATAGCCCTTTAGCGCAGCGGCGTCGGGTGCACCCTTGGCGGCCGTGCTCCACAAATCGGGCGCATAGCCGGCCGCGGCAAGCGTCTTGAGCCAGGTGTCGGCTTCGCTGCGCTCACCCGCCTTGGCCTCGGCGTCGTCATCCACGAGCAGAATGCGCATGGGCGTCGGGGTGGTGGGCTCACCGGAAGGTGCAGACGTGCCAGCCGTAGCAGTGGGGCCGCTCTTCGCTGCCGGCGTGGCAGCCGGTGCGCTCTGCACGGTTGTGATAGCGGCGACCGGACAATAGGTGACTTCTGTTCCAACGATGCAGTCGCTGAAGTCGTTCGCAAGCAGACGGTTGACGCCGGCGCTGATGCCGGCCGTGTCACTGCCAATCACCGAGATCTGCTGCGCGCCGGTGGCGGCGCGCTTCTGTATGACGACCACCGTTTCAGCGGCAACGAGGCGCAGGCCGTCTGCAGCAACGAGGTATTTCACCTCGACAGGCGTCGGCGCGACGGTGGTCGTGGGGGAAGGCGTGGGCGTAGGTGATGGCAGAGGGCGTGGCAGAGGGCGAAGGCGCAGCCGTCGTGCTCGTATCAGCCGTTGTGTCCGTCACGGTTGCTGTCGGCGCAGGGGTGGATTGCTCGGCGACGCGGCCCCGCTCGTTTACGGGGGGCGTGAGCGCCGGCAGCGGCGTGACGGGCGCGGGCACAGGCAGCGCGCTGCGCCCGGGGGCGGATGCCGGCAGTGGCGTTGGGGTAAGGGCGCCGTCGCGGCAACCGTCGGCGTAACGAGTTCGGTTACGACCGTGATGCCCACCGAAGCCAGCAACCCACTCTTGCCGTTCGCGTAGTCATAATCAGACAGTACAACCATATCCAACGAATCGCCAACAGAACCAGCGCCCGACGTGCCCGAGGCAGGGGGCTCGGTGGAAGCTCCGGTTCCGTTTGTCGGCGGGCCGGCTGAGGCCGGCGTCACCACTCGGGGAGCTCCAGCTTCTGCCGTCGGTGCGGCGGAGGCAACTTGCGGCGCTCCTGCGAGCGTTAGCGTGCGGCCGGTTTCCTCAAGGCGGCGCTGCAGGCGCGCACCCAGCAGCAGCGTGTCCGCGTTGAGCGCACCCTCCATGGCAATGTTGAGCGTGACGTCTTTGCCCAGCGCAGCGGGAAAGTCAGGCACGCCGGCATCACGCTGCGCTGCGGCCAGGAAATCGGCGGTGAAGTCCACCAGCCGCTGGTTGTCGAAGCGCGTTACATTGGGCTCGGTGAGCACGTCGAAATCAGCGAGCGCGAGCACACGGCCCGTTGTGCCGCGCCCCGAATCACCGCCGATGGCCACCGTGGTAAAGCCGCTCACACCCGAGCGGCGGCTGCTGCGCGTGGTGGGCGCGCTGCGCGCCGCGGCCGTCACGTCACCGCTAATGCTGCGCCCGCCATACATGGCAATGGTGCTGCCTTCCAGAGCCTCGCCCGCACCTGCAAAGCCGTCGAGAAAGAAGTGGGTGTAGTTTTCATCGTTGCGCGTTGTGTCGTAGAGATAGTCATCGTTGTAGACGACGCCGAAGCGCTCGGCCAGCAGGTTCATGTAGACCGCGGCGTCGCCCACAACATCCGGGTCGCTGATGATCAGCAGCCGGCCGCCGTCGCTGACGAAGCGCTCAAGCAGGTCGATTTCCGCCGTCTGCCACCAAAAAAAGGGGCTGATCACAACCATTGCGCTTGCATCCGCCAGTTGGTCGCGCAGCTCGCTGGACTGGTCGGGAATATCGCCGGCGCTCTCGAGCAGAAACGGATCCACCTTGCTGAACCAAATGCGTGTGGCCAGGCCGCGCTGCGCCAACGCAGCTGCAAGGGGCTGCAGGCCAGCGGGGTTAACCAGGTTGAAGTGTGCAAAATCGACAACCACCGGCCCTGTGCGCAGATCCGGTTCGGCTGCGGCGCGCTGATTCGCCAGAACGATGGCCGTTGCCGTTGGCTCCGGCGCAGCGGATATGAGCGGCGCTGTCACCGAGTCGCTGTAGCTGCGCTGGTTGACGCCCATGACAGAAAGGCGATAGGTCACAGGTCCCAGGAGAAGAACGATCCCCGCGAGCACAAGCCCGATGATACGGTTGCGTCCGCCTGATTGCGTGCTCATGGCGCAGGCTCCGCTTGCAGAGCGCCCAGGGCAGGCGGCTGCGGTTGAACGTAGAGTGGCCCCGGCGCTGTCGAGCGCAGCCGCCACAATTGGTCCAGCAGCGATCCGCTGGCTTGCGCCGCGGGCAGGGGCACACGGTCATCCATCATGTAAATGGTGTCGGGTGAAGATTCGCTTACAAGCTTCTGCACCTGCGTGGAGAGCGGCAACTCGGAATAGCCCTCTGGCGTGGCAAGCTGATAGCGCTGCGCCAGGTCCGCCGATTGAAAGTCGCGCAGGCCGGCAAGTTCGGCGGCGGCATTGATTGCATCGGCGGGGCCACCCTGGGCGTCAATGTAGCCAATTGCCTGCGCTTCACTACCAAGATAGATGCGCGCCTCGGCCACTGTGCCCGCATCGATGGCCAACGGATTGACATCGGCCACGGCGCGCAGCGCCACGACGTTGCTGATGAACGACTGCGCAACGAGGTCAAGCTGGCGAATCTGGTCGAACCTGCTGCCGCCAGCGAGCTTGTAGGGGCCACTGCTCAGTTCATCGGGATAGATAAGGGGATCGACCGGACGGCCGCCGCGCGTGCCCACGTTGCCCACATAGCTGCTGGCGGGTGCATAGATACGGTTGGCGGCAACGGCCATATAGTAGCCGCCACTGGCCGCCAGGCCATCGATATAGGCTACGACGGGCTTTTCGCGGCGCAGATTGAGAATCGAGTAGAAGAGGCTCTCGCTGCTTGTTGCGTAGCCGCCCGGGCTGTTGATTTCGAGCACAACCGCAGCCACGCCGGCATCCGCCTGCGCCTCGCGCAACAGCTCGGTCAGCGCCTGCTCGCTATCGAAGTCAATGACGTTGTCGAAGCGGATGACGCCCACCACCGGCGTTGGCGCCACGGCAATGGCGAGCAGCAGCCCCAGCCCCAGGCAGACGAGCAGTGACGCCGCCACGATCACGGCCCACCAGGATTTCTGTGACATCACGTCTCCATGTGGCAATCAATTGCAACGCAAGGGCGCAAGGTGTGCGCTCGCGTTGCAGCCGCCCCATCCATCAATCGTCAACACTGCTGCGAATGGATGCAAAGGCGCCAAAGTCATCGGTGACGAACTCAACAATGCGCTCGGCCAACCGCAGCGGGGCCTCCAGCATGGGGCTGTGCCCAACGCCCCGCAGCACATCCAGATTGTTGGCCCCCGGGATGGCCGTCAAGGTGCGCGTCATGGCCTCGCGCGAGACAACCGGGTCGCGATCGCCCCAGAGCAGGAGCGTTGGCAGGGTTAGCGCACGCCCCTCGGTGTAGCGATTCCAGTGGCCCAGCGCAACGGCGATCTCCGTAAAGGCAGCCGGCGCCATCTCCGCCGCATCCTGCACGATCTGCTCGAAGAGCGGATCACCCGAGGCGGCCAACGCAGGCGCCAGCAGGGCCAGCGCAGCGCTCAGCAGCGCACGGTCGCTGCGCATCTTGTCCATGACGACAATTGCATCCAGCGGGGTGAAGACGCCCTCGATTGGCGCCGAATCGACCAGGATGAGTGACCGCGCCACCTCGGGATGGCCAAGCAGGTACTCCACGGCCACAGCACCGCCCGCCGCATGGCCGACGAGGTCGAAATCGCGCAGGCCCAGTGCATCTGCGAACGCTGCCACATCGGCCGCGAGGCTTTCAATGGCGTAGCCGTCGGCCGGCTTGTCACTCAGGCCGGAGCCGCGCAGGTCTGGGGCAACAGCCCAGAACTCATCAGGAAGGAGCGTAAAGAGCGGTTCCCACCAGCGGCTGGATGCGAAGCTGCCGTGCAGAAAGAGGAGAGGCATGCCGTCACGCCGGCCGTGGCTGCGGTAGTGAAAGCGCAGGCGCGGCGTTTCGATGAAGTCGCGTGCAATCCCGTCAGCGGATACAGCCATTAGCGGGACGCGCGCCGGTCGGCTTCGGCCTCATCGGGCAGGAAAAGCAGCAGCAGCGCCGCGGCAGCCGCCAGTGCCTGGGGCCCTTCTACGCGGCCGATCTCGGTTTCGCCCATAATCATCCCTGCCATAACCACAACGCCGTCCGGGTCCATCCAGCCTGCGTCGCCCCCTTCAAAGAGCCCTGCGCTCTGCACAGTGCCCGTCTCCAGCGCCTTGCCGATCTCCCGCTCGCCATGTTGCGTCTTGCGAAAAATGCGCAGCTCGCTGTCGGCACGGCCCACCTCGATGCCTTCACCCATGCGCAGCCGGTAAATGATGCCGGCCTCGTCAATATAGCCGACAGCCTCTTCGGCGCGCTGGGGGCTATCGACATTGCGCAGGCGGTAGATTGTCGTTCGCTCGCTCATCGTCATTCCGCGCTCAGGTCCAGTGTGCTCATTGCCGCGGCCACGCGGGCAAGCGCAGCCTCGTCGGCGGCGTAGAGCACAGCATAGGGAAGATACTTGTAGTCTGCGGCAAGCTCCACCAGCGGAAAGACGCTCTCACCGCCCACAGTGGCCATGACGCCGCCCGCTTCGTCCAGTATGAGCGCGGCGGCCGCCAGGTCCCATACCTTGGGCGTGGCTTCGGAGCCGGCAATTGCGCTGCCGTCAGCCACCTTGCAGATGTGATAGGCCGCGCTGCCAAGCATACGGCTCTTGAAGGGCAGTGCAAAGGACGAGCGCTTGCGCGTGCGGCTGCACTCCATGAAGATGTGCGCGTCGTCGAGCGGCTCGCCGGCGGAGGTGTGGATGGGCCTGCCGTTGCACTGTGCGCCGCCGCCAAGCGTGGCCACGAAACGCTCTGCGAGCATGGGGAAATCGAGCACGGCAACCACAGGCCGCAACCCCTCGACCACGGCGATGCTGATGCCCCAGGTGGGAATCCCGCGCGCAAAGTTGGTGGTGCCGTCAATCGGGTCAATCACCCACGTGCGCTGGATTGCGGGGTCAAAGAGAGTGGCCTGCTCTTCGCTCAAGACGGTGTCACCGGGAAAGCGATCGCCAACTCGTTGCGAAATCAGCCTGTCGATCTGCTCATCCGTTTGGGTTACGAGCGAACCGTCCACCTTGCGCCGTGCAACGCTGGCGCCATATTGCGCCGTGGCGATGGCCGCGGCGGCATCCGCCAGTTCGAGTGCAAAGGCGAGGTATTCGCTGTATTGCCCGGTGCCTTCGCTTGCCCGCACCGGGTCCACTGCGCTTGTGCGACGGGTCATTGCATATCCTTGCTCAAGTAGTGCGTGATCGGCCTAACGTATCGCCGCGGGCCCTGCACGGTGCGGCGCAGCGCCGGGCGTAGCGCTAGGCAAAGAGTTCAGCCACCTGCACCGCCCACGCATAGAGGCGTGCACGTACGGCGGCCACCCGCTCCGCATTAGGCGGCGCAACCGCCGTCGCTGCCGTTTGGCGGCCCACGAAGAGGCCGCGGTTCACTTCGATCATGATTGACGCCGGCGCTGTGGCAATCGGGCTGGCCTGCTTCTGGCCGTGTGTGTAGCGTCGAATGATGTAGCCGCCTGGGAAGGGGCGGTTGATGCCCACCGTGTCGACTGGTCCGTCGGGCGCCAGCAACTCCATATCGGCGAAGAGCGTCGCGGCCAGCGCGCCGGCCTCGCGCAGCAGGTGGGGCGCGCAGGTGACGGCGGGTCCACCGCTCTTTGCCTCACCCCGACTGTCTCCAAGGTTCGCCAGGCAGATCAGCGGCCGCGCTTTGCCCGCGTGCGCATAGGCGTCGGGGCTGCGCTGCGCCATGTTGTGGCAATCGAGCAACAGGCGTGCGTCGCCCGCATGCGCCGTCAGCGCCCCCTCCATGCGCCTGTGGTAGGGGAGGTAGTAGCGCTCGCGCAGCCGCAGAATCTCGTCTCTCTCCAGCGGCCGGTTGTGGTTGGCCACACCGTAGCTGCTCTGCGTCTTGACCATGCCGTCGGGATTCTTGAGGTCATCCGGCTTGCGGTTGACGTCGATTATCGAACGCGCAATGTCTGTCGTCACCACCGCCAGCGCGCCGCGGCCGCCATTCGGCAGGTCCGGGTGCGCAAAGTCGTAGTGCTGGTCGGCCCATAGGTCGCAATCATTGTAGATATCCCGCTCGGAGAGCGTGAGCGTGTTGAGAAGCTCCATTGGCACGCCGAAGCCGGCGTGGGGAATGCTCTGAATGATTGGCAGCGGCCGGCGGGTCTGCGTCGGCGCCGGCAGCGGGTTTGCCGCTACCGGCGCGTCCTGCGATTTTCTGGACATGAGCAAGTCTGCGCTCCAGGGTGTACGCTGGGGGAAATCGAATGAGCGCAGGCGCTAACCGAGAATGACGGCTTCTTCAGGGTAGTGGATCAACGCGGGATGCTCGCGCTGCGCCAGCGCAACCACAATGGTGAGCGGGCCCAGCCGCCCCCAGAACATTGTAAAGGCTATGACAAAGCGACCAAAATTGTCGAGTTCAGGGGTCAGCCCCAGGCTGTAGCCGGTGTTGGAGTAGGCGCTCACGACCTCGAAACCCAGTTCCACAATGCCTGCCTGGTAGTAAAGGGTCAACAACAATGTTACCACCATGACGAGCAGCAAGCTGACTGTGGCAATTGCGACGGATTTGGCCACCGTCTCCACAGGCAGCGTGCGGCCAAAGATCGCCGCCTCGCGCCCGCGCGCCGTGCCACTGACGGCCGTGAGCAGCACAGCGATGGTGCTCGTACTCACACCGCCGGCCATGCTTGCCGGCGCTGCGCCAACGAACATAAGCATTACAAAGACCAGGTGTGTGGCGTCGCCCAGCTGCTCAATCGGCATGATCGTCACACCGGCCGTGCGCGCCGAAACGCTGGTGAAGAGTGCCATCCAGAAGCGCTCCGCGTAGGTGCGCTCGGCCAGGACGGCGTCATGCAGAAAGGGGTCCAGCATGATGAAGACGAGACCCCCAACAATCAACACGCCTGCCATGGTGAGCGAAAAGCGTGTGTTCAGCGAAAGCAGGTGCGTGCGCCATGTGGTGATGAGGTCATAGTAGATGGCAATGCCGAAACCGCCGGCAATGACAAGCAGCGAAAGCACAATCAGGCTGTACCAGTCACCAGCGAAACCATAGAGAGCGCCCTGGTCCGTGGCCCCGAAGAGATCAAAGCCGGCGTTGCAATAGGTGCTAATTGACTGGAAAACTGCGTACCAGAGCGCTTCGCCGGCAGGATAGACGCTGCTCCAACGCGCCCAGAGCAGAAGCGCCCCCACCACCTCGAAGGTGACAGTAACGAGGAGCACGTAGACCGCCAGCCGGCCGACGCCACTGAGCTGTCCCGTGCCCACATCCTGCTGCACAAGGAAGCGCGTGCCCAGCGTAACGCGCCGGCCAATCAGCCGGAAGAAGATGACGCTGCCGGTGATGAAGCCCACGCCACCGATTTGCAGGAGAACCAGGATCGCCACCTGCCCGGCAAACGAGAAATCCTGCGCCGTGTTGCGCACGGTGAGGCCGGTGACGGTGATGGCGCTGGCTGCAGTGAAGAAGGCATCGCTCCAGGTGATGGTGCGGTCCGCCGCAGCCATCCACGGCAGCCTCAACACAATTGTGCCAAGCGCAATGAGCAGCGCAAAGCCGGCAATGAGAATCCACGGCCCCTGAATACGCCGGCGCAGATAGATTCTGTCCTGGTGCGAAGGGACGTTGTCCGCCATGAGCTCGTCGGCTGTGCCCATGGTCATGCGGCGCATGAACGGGCCGCGCGGCTGCACTTGCGTGGTCTTCTTGCCGCGCGGTTTTGGGGAGGGGCGGGAGGATGGCGCAGGCGAGGACATAGCCTGATTATGCCCGTTGCGCAAGAGGATGGCAAGGAGCAGCGCGATGCCTTGCGTGCACCAGTTGGCGCAACACGCTGCGGTGCCTGCGGCTCAACTCAATAGAGGTTGTCGGTCAGCCCGGCTTCCAGCTCATCGAGGACATAGTGACGGGCCGTCGTCTCCAGCCGTTTGTGGCCCAGCGCCTTTTGCGCCTGGCGTATGTCCGTGCGTGCCAGTTGCGTGCCCACAAAGCGGCGAAAATCATGGGGCTTGACGTGCGCCAGCCCTGCCTCGCCGGCATACTTGCGCACAATCTGCCAGATGGCCGTGGTCGACAAGGGTCGAGCCGTGATGCGCCCGCCGCGGCCATCAAACGCCGTGAAGACAGCGTCGCAGTTGATCCCTTCATCGGCGCGCAAATCCAGCCAGGTGTGGATTTTGGCAACGGCTTCGCGGCTGAGAGGGGCCTCTCGCTCCTCGATATCGTTCTTGCCCAGCACCATCACCACGTAGCTGTTGCCCTTGCGCCGGATATCGTCCGTCTTCATGCCCACCAGTTCGCTCACGCGCAGCGCTCCGCTGGCCAGTGCAGCGAGCAGTGCGGCATCGCGCACGCCGATTGGGTGCTCTCCATCGGGGAGTTCGCATAGCACGCGCATGTCCGCAGGCTCAATGCGCACGCGTGCGTTGGCCTTGACGCGGTCCTTGAGGGCTGATTGCTTGACGCCGGCCACGAGGCGAAAGGATGCCGCCGTCTCTGTGGTGATGTAGCCCTGCGCGGCAGCCTCAATCATAATGCGTTTGACGGCGCTGAGCATGCGATTGATGGTGTTGGGGCTTAGCGTCGTCTCCAACGCGCACTGCGTGCGGAAGCGGGCCAGCGTTTCGGCCTTGAGGGCCGCCTCAGCACTGCCGGCGAAGGCCATGTAGGCGCGCATGTCGCGCTCGTACATGCGCATGCTGGAGGGGGCAAGCTGCCCCGCGAGCATGTCGACACGGAAGGGCAGGGCAGGGGGGGCGGATTGGGCGGGCTGGATAGCGTTCACGTGTGGCCTCGCTTCGCATTTAATTAAGCTATTCACAGCATACAGCACGCAGCGGCGCATGTCAATAGCCAGTTTTGTGCTGGTCAAGATCCACGGCAGGGTGCTGTGGGTGATTTCGCCTGGCGCTGTGCCGTTGTCCTGCGCTGGCTCCCGCAAACAACGGCAACAGTGCCAGGCGAAGTCATCTACAACCGCGCGAAAACTTGAAGTGCCCAGGCCGTGGGAGCATCGCGAGGGCCCCATGAACCGAGTATTCGCATAGACGTCGTCCGACTGGCTTGATAGAAGGAGCAACCAAAGCCTGCATACAGATGACGCAGACACAAATCGATTGAAATGTGCAAATGATGGCTCATTGAGGATACTGCGAGCGTATCGTGGGCTACAGGGGATCATACTGATGCAATCTATGGGGAGAAGCGAAGGCGATTGATTCTTCAGGGCCGGAAGAGGCGACACTGAGCTAACGCATTCGGTGGAGCGGGAAGGGTGAAAGCAATGGAACACAACGTGACTATGCGAATCTTTCGACAGCACACCTACTTGCTTGTAGTAAGAGTCATTTAGTGAAGCTATAATTTAGCTATCATTTTGGCGCATCAGGCGCGTTCCTCTGCATCATGTTGAACGCCTGCGCACCCATAGGGATCACCCGTGTGACTGTCAGCATGAGCTTTGCAATGGCCTGCGCGCCGTGTGGAAAGCAGTAACCACGATGCGTCGTCAATGGCGCCGACGACTTGCTTTACGTCTCCGAGCCAGACAGGCCTCTCGGTCTTGCATTGAGACGGCCGGCGGGAGCAAGAGGCCTGTCTGGCTCACTCATTGCGCAATGATCGAGCCAGACTGGCCTCTTGCTTGGGCGCCAAGGCCGGTTGCTGCCGCTGGCGCCACCGGCCTTTGTTTTCCCTCGGGGGTGCCTTGTTGCCCACTTTGGTCTGTTTATGACTACGCGAAGTTCTTCCGCGCCACAAGTGCGTCACAATGTGTGCTGCTCTGTTTGCCGCTCCCAAAATTCTCGACTATAACCAGAAGAACGTTTCGCAGGCGCCCACGTGCCGCCCACGTGCGCGCCTCTCACTCCGGGCCGCATCCACCATGACCGCAAATTTGCCCAGCCTGCTTGCATCCGACCTTGAGGGCGTTCTTATCCCCGAAATCTGGGTCTGCGTCGCCGAAAAGACCGGCATCGAGGCCCTCAAGCTCACCACGCGCGAAATCTCCAACTATGACGAGCTTATGGCGCTGCGTCTGCGCACCATGCGCGAACACGGCCTCACCATTCACGACGTGCACAAGGTCATCGCCACCATCGAACCACTTCCCGGCGCGGCCGCCTTTGTGCAGTGGGTACGCGAACAGACACGCTTCGTCATCATTACCGACTCCTTCTACGAGTTCATCGAGCCCATCATGCCCAAGCTGGGCTATCCCATGGTCTTTGCGCATGCGCTTGATGTGGACGATGATGGCGTCATCACCGGCTATCGGCTGCGCATGGCCAACAGCAAGGAGCGTGCGATTGAGGGGCTTCGCCACATCGGCTTCCGTATCATGGCCTTTGGCGATTCGTATAACGACACGACCATGCTGGGCGCAGCCGACCTGGGCGTCTTCTTCAACCCCCCCGACAACGTGCGGGCGGACTTTCCCACGTTCCAGTCTGCTTATGACTACACGCAACTGCGCGATTTCGCTGCCGATTTCCTTGCGCAGCGCGCCAATTAGCCTGATGGCGCCGCCGATGGCGCCTCTGATCGCCCGCCGGCGCGGTGTGGCGTTCCCTGGCGCGCCGCCTCTGCTCACAACACCTGGCACATGAGCGATCCTACGCCAGCACGCATAGCCATCGGCCTCTTTTACGGCAGCACGAACGGCGACACACGTTTCGTGGCCGAAACGATTGCTTCGCTATGCGAATCCCCTGCAGGCGGCTGGGCGCAGGTGACGCTGCACGATGTTGCTACCACGCCGCTCTCCGCAATGCTGGGCTACACGCACCTGCTCATCGGCGCACCGACGTGGGATGTGGGCCAGTTGCAGCGCGACTGGGAGCGCGTCTTCGCCGACTTCGACGAACTGGACCTGACGGGAAAGCAGGTTGCGCTCTTCGGCCTGGGCGACCAGGTGGGCTATCCCACCACCTTCGTGGATGCACTTGTCTTTTTTGCCGACAAGTGCGTCGAGCGCGGCGCGACCCTTGCCGGCCGCTGGCCGGCTGCGGGCTATACCTTTGAGCAGTCGTGGGCGCTCGGCGACGACAACTGCTTTGCCGGCCTTGTCATCGATGAACTCAACCAACCGGAAAAGACCGAAGCGCGTCTGCGCATCTGGCTTGCGCAGCTGCGCCATGAATGGAGTGCAGACGCATGACGAAAGCCAAACCAACCAACTCAGCGAACCGCACCGGTCCATCCGGCCAAACTTCCGAGCCGGTCAGCGCCGGCAGCAGCCTCATCAGCACGCTGGGCTATGTGCTGGCCGTCTCCTATCCCGTGCTCGCCCTCTCCACCGGTGTGCGCGCCCTCTACCAGCTCTTCTTCAAGGAAGGCGTGACCGACTACCTGCCGGTCTACCTCACGCTCCTTGCCGCAACGCTCTATCTAATTGCGACGCTGGGCTTCGCCTATCGCCGCCCGTGGACCTGGTGGCTGTCGCTCATCTCGCTAGGCGTGGAGACGATCCTCACGTTGATTGTGGGCACATGGAGCTTCGTCAATCCAGAGCTGATTGGCGGCACCGTCTGGCGGCACTTTGGCGCAGACTACGGCTTCTTCCCGCTCTTCCAGCCCATCCTCGGCCTCATTTGGCTGCTGTGGCCTGCCACGCGTGCGCTCTACGGCGTTGCGCAGAGCCCCCCAACGCCGCCAGCGCCGACCTCTCCCACCCCGCCTCAGAGCCGCTAAACGCAAACTTGTGTACAATGACGGCATGGAGAGTGGACTGACCGCCGCCAATCCGACAGCGCAAACCAACGCGCGCCCGACGCAGGGCGCGCGCGTGCCGCGCCTGCTCGTGGCGGCCGCGATCGCCGTCGCCGCGCTTATGCTGCTGCCGCTGCTCTACCTGCTGCTGCGCGCGGCTGGGCTGGGCCTGCGCCCCGCACTGGACCTTGTGCTCCAGGCGCGCACGCTGCAAGTGACAATCAACAGCCTCGTACTGGCCCTGCTCGTCACACTCTTTTCGCTGCTGATTGCGCTGCCGCTCGCCTTTCTCACGGCGCGCACGGACCTTCCCGGCGCGCGCTACTGGACGGTGATTGCGACACTACCCCTTGTCTTTCCCAGCTACGTTGGGGCCTTTGCCGTGGTGGCACTGCTGGGGCCGCGCGGCATGGTGCAGGGCTGGCTCGAACCGCTTGGCGTCGATCGCTTGCCCTCCATTTATGGGCTTACGGGCGCAACGTGGACGCTCACACTCTTCAGCTACCCCTACCTCTTCCTCAGCCTGCGCGCGGGGCTGCAGATGCTGGACCCAGCACTCGAAGATGCGGCGCGCAGCCTGGGCCGCTCGGCCTGGGAGAGCTTCTGGCGCATTACGCTGCCTGCGCTGCGGCCTGCCATTGCGGCAGGATCGCTGCTCGTGGCGCTCTATGCCCTCTCCGATTTCGGCGCCGTGTCGCTGCTGCGCTTTCCCAGCTTCACGCGTATCATCTACATTCAGTACCAAAGCAGTTTTGATCGCAGCCAGGCAGCCCTCCTCGGCCTCGTGCTCGTGGCGCTGACCCTCGCTCTGCTGATTGCCGCGCAGCGCATACAAGGGAAGCGCCGCTTTCACCGCGCCGGCGTGGGCGCGGCGCGGCGGGCGCGCATCGTACGCCTGAATCGCTGGCGCTGGCCCGCGCTCATCTTTTGTGGAACTGTTGCCACGGCCGCGGTTTTCCTGCCCGTGGGCGTTATCATCTACTGGCTCGTGCGCGGCATGGCCGCGGGTGAATCGCTGCTGCCCATGTGGCAAGCCACCTGGAACAGCGTGCGCGCCGGCGTGCTGGCGGCGGCCGCCACGGTGCTGCTCGCCTTCCCCGTGGCCTACTACGCCGTGCGCTACCCCAGCCGCACAAGCCTCTTCGCCGGCCGCGCCGCCTACGTTGGCTATGGGCTGCCGGGCATTGTTGTGGCGCTCAGCCTCGTCTATTTTGGCGCCAACTTTGCGCTCTTTCTCTACCAAACCCTGGCAATGCTCGTCTTCGCTTACGCCGTGCGCTTCATGCCCGAGGCCTTGGGCACGCTGCGCACCAACCTGCTGCAGATCAGCCCGCGCCTTGAGGAAGCGGCGCGCAGTCTTGGCCTCTCGCACGGGCAGGCAGTACGCCGGGTCACGCTCCCGTTGCTGCGCAGTGGCATCTGGGCGGGCGCGGCGCTGGTCTTCCTCAGTGCGATCAAGGAATTGCCGGCGACGCTGCTGCTGGCGCCCACAGGTTACACAACCCTCGCCACGCAGATTTGGGCGGCGACGGCAGAGGTTTCCTTCACACGCGCGGCGGCCCCATCGCTGCTGCTGCTGGCCGTCTCTGCCTTCAGCCTGGTGCTCACACTGCCCCGTGATGGGAGCCGCGCGTGACGCCATCCAGCCCGCCAAGCCGCCAGCACCCGGGCCTGCGCCTCGAGGGTATCGTCAAACACTTCCCGGGCGTTCCCGCGGTCAATGGTGTTACGCTGGAGTTGGCGCGCGGGCAGTTGCTGGCGCTGCTCGGCCCATCGGGCTGCGGCAAGACCACAACGCTGCGGCTGATTGCCGGCTTCGAGCAGGCCGACGCCGGCGTCATCGAGATTGACGGCCGGCGCGTGGCCGACGGCACGAGCTATCTGCCCCCTGAGCAGCGGCGCATTGGTATGGTCTTTCAGGAGTACGCGCTCTTCCCCCACCTCACCGTGGCGGAAAACGTGCGCTTTGGCCTCTTTCGCTACGGCGGCAACGTTGAAAAGCGTGTGCAGGAGGTGCTGGATCTCGTCGGCCTCGACGGGTTGGCCCGGCGCGCGCCGCACGAGCTAAGCGGCGGCCAGCAGCAGCGCGTGGCACTCGCGCGCGCGCTCGCACCGGAACCTGCGCTGGTGCTGCTGGACGAACCCTTCAGCAACCTGGATGCGGGACTGCGTGTGCGTGTACGCTCCGAGGTGCGTGCCATCCTCAAGGCGGCGGGCGCGACGGCCGTCTTTGTGACGCACGATCAGGAAGAGGCGCTCAGTCTGGTTGACCGCGTCGCCGTGCTGATTCGCGGCGTGGTGCGCCAGGCCGGCACACCGCAGCAGCTCTACCGCCAGCCGGCGGATCGCGAAGTGGCCGAATTTGTGGGAGATGCCAATTTCGTGCCCGCCACTGCCACGGGCCGCAGCGCACAGTGCGAGCTGGGCACTCTGGAGCTGCTGAACGAAGCGCAGGGGGCCGTCGACCTGCTCGTGCGCCCCGAGAACGTAGCCATTGCGCCAGCCGCCGCTGATGCGCCGGCGCGCGTGCGCCAGATTCTCTTCTTTGGACATGATCAATTGATTACCGTACAGTTGGGCTCGGGCCGCCTGGTTGAGGCACGCCTCGGCCCCTATCACACCTATGCCATCGGCCAGCCGGTTGCCGTGCGCGGCGTGGGGCCCGTCATGGCATACCCGGCAGAATCGGTATAATTGCAGGAGAAACGTGTGACTCGGAACATTAAACACGGAACCACGGAACAAGGAGGCAGCCATGCGCGTTGCAGTTGGAACTGATCATGCGGGCTTTGTCGGCAAGGCGGCCGTTGTTGATGAACTGATCGCCCTAGGCCACGAGGTGATCGACCACGGCGTCTTTGACACCACGTCGGTCGACTTCCCCGACATTGCCGCGCTCGTGGGTCACTCATTACAGACGGGCGAAGCGGAGCGCGCCATACTTCTCTGCGGCAGTGGCGTAGGTGTTTGCATTGCCGCCAACAAGATGATGGGCGTGCGCGCCTGCGTCACGCACGACAGCTACAGTGCGCATCAAGGCGTGGAGCATGACGGCATGAATGTCATGTGCCTGGGCGGGCGCATTGTCGGCGCCGCACTGATCGGCGAACTGGTGCGCTCCTTCATGGGCGCTGAGTTCCAGCAGGAGGAACGGTTCCTGCGTCGCGTCAACAAGATTAACGGGCTCGAAAGCGGCCGCTCGGTTACCTGATCGGGTCTCCACGCAAAGCGAACGCTGTTCAGCGCAGCAATCCACGAAGAACGAGGTGCGTGTGCCGAGAGAATCCATTCCATCCGTACTCATCGTTATCTTTGGCGCCTCGGGCGACCTCGTCAAGCGCAAGCTGCTGCCTGCGCTCTTCCATCTGTGGAGCGAGGAATCGCTGCCCGAAAGCCTGCACATTCTCGGCTTTGCGCGCACAGAGTTCAGCGACGCCGCCTACCGCGAAGAGGCGCTCAAGAGCCTCGTTGAGCACGCGCGCGACGCAAACGAAGAGAAGGTTGACGAAGAATCGTGCCGCCGCTTTGTCGAGCAGATTGAGTACCAGACGGGCGCCTATGATGACCCCTCAGCCTTCGCTGCGCTTGCAAAGCGCGTTGCCGCCATCGACAAGGCGCACAACACGGCCGGCAATCACCTCTTCTATCTGGCTACGCCGCCCAACGTCTTCATGCCCATCACCGAAAATCTCGCCAGCGCCGGCCTCGCCCGATCGGCGGCAGGGGGCTGGACGCGCCTGATCATCGAAAAACCCTTTGGCCACGACCTCGCCAGCGCGCATGCGCTTAATGAGCATCTGCACAAGAACTTTGACGAAGATCAGGTCTTCCGCATTGACCACTTCCTCGGCAAGGAGACGGTGCAGAACATCTTTGTGCTGCGCTTTGGCAATGGCATCTTTGAGCCCATCTGGAACCGCAATTATGTGGACCATGTGCAGATCACCGTGGCCGAGACGCTTGGCATTGGCGAGCGCGGCGGCTACTACGACAAATCCGGCGCGCTGCGCGACATGATCCAGAACCACCTGCTGCAGGTCATGGCGCTCACCGCCATGGAGCCGCCTGTGGGGATGGACGCCAAATCGATTCGCGACCAGAAGGTGAATTTGCTTCGCTCCGTGCAACGCATTGCGCCGAGCGATGTGGAACGCTTTGCCGTGCGCGGCCAGTACGCCGGCGGTCGCGTCAACGGCCATGAGGTGACCAGCTACCTCGACACGCCTGAGGTCGAGCCCGATTCCACCACAGAGACCTATGTGGCGTGGCGCGTGGGCATTGACAACTGGCGCTGGCAGGGCGTCCCCTTCTATCTGCGCACGGGCAAAGCGCTGGCCAGCAAGCTGACCGAGGTCAACATAGTCTTTCGCAAGCCGCCGCTCATGCTCGTGGACGACGGCAACAATCCGCTGCAAATGCCCAACAACGTCCTCACGCTGCGCATTCAGCCCGATGAGGGCATTACCCTGAGCTTTGACGCCAAGAAACCCGGCCCGCTGGTGGAAGCCGAGCGTGTGCAGATGGATTTCTCCTATCTCAAGGCCTTTGGCGCGCAGCGGGGCGAGGCATATGAGCGGCTGCTGCTCGACGCTCTGCTCGGCGACAGCACCCTCTTCATTCGCCACGATGAGGTGGAAGTCGCGTGGGACAGAGTGACGGCTCTGCTCGAGGGCTGGGCGCAGCAGGAGGAGGCCGCCAAAGCGCGCGGCGCGCCGCTGCGCCTGCCGCAGTATCGACCGGGCAGTTGGGGTCCCGCCGCCGCGGACGAGCTGCTCAAGCGCGATGGCCGCCACTGGCGCAACAACGGAAGCCAAAGTTGAGCGATGCACACACCAAAGATCCAGGTGGTTGACGATCCAACCCGTTATAACCAGACTGCGATTGCGCTCATACGGACTGCTGCCGATGCGGCAATTGCTGCGCGCGGCCGCTTCCGCATTGCGCTCTCGGGCGGCGCAACGCCGCGCCCTGTCTATGCGGCGTTGGCGAATGCAAGCGGCATCGACTGGCCGCGCTGGGAGATCTTCTGGGGCGATGAGCGCACCGTGCCGCCCTGGAGCGCCGACAGCAACTACGGCATGGCCGTAACCCAGCTATTGGAACCGCTGACAGCGCGGGGCATCTTCCCCGGCCGTGTCATGCGCATGCGCGGCGAAGTGGAGCCCGCAGCGGCCGCTGCAGAATATGAGCAGATGCTGCACACACTCAACGGGGGCCCGACTCCTCGCTTCGATCTGATTCACCTGGGCATTGGCGATGACGCACACACCGCCAGCCTCTTCCCGCACACAAGCGCGCTGCAGAGCGACCATCTCGTCGCAGCCAACGCGGTTCCCAAGCTTGACACCGTGCGTCTCACCTTCACCTTCCCGCTCATCAATGCGGCCCACAATGTGCTCTTCCTCGTCAAAGGCGAAAGCAAGGCGGCAGCGCTGCAGAGCGTGCTCGAGGGGCCACGCGATGTCGCGCAGTGGCCGGCCCAGGGCGTACAGCCGACGGACGGCCAGGTGACGTGGCTGCTTGACAGCCCCGCAGCACAATTACTTCAGCGCCAATAATCTGATAGTCACTCATGCACGTGGTTTTCCCTGCCAAGCAAGTCCATGCTTGCCTGCGGAACGCGCATTCCCGCTCTGGCGTCTAGGTGCTACGAACAGCACTTTGACGCGCAGGGTTGGTTACCCGCGCCTGGCAGAAAAGGACTTTGGAGCATGGATACCGAGGAAAGAACCGCTTCGCTGACGGACGCGAACGAGCCGGACCGCCGACATGGCGTCCACGAGCCCGTCATCCCCTGGATCATCTGCAACTGCGGTCGAACAGACGAGCATGACCGCAACGAACCCCAACGCCGCCTCTACGAGGCAGAGCGATGTGTCCTACGTCTCACGCACTGACTTCTATCGATCTGACTCGTACCGGCGCGCCGAGGGCTACGGCCCCGAGGGCAACCGCGCAAGCGGGCGTGCGCCCATGGCCCCGCCCGACGATTTCGGCGAACATGGCACCACGCTCCTCAACGGCCGCGCGCTTGCGGCTGGGCTTGGCGCCGTGGGCATCGGTCTGGGGCTTGCCGAACTGTTGGCGACCGACCGAGTGGCCGAAATCATCGGCGTAGAGGACGACGCACGCACCACGAACTGGCTGCGCGTCTGTGGCCTGCGCGAAATTGTCACAGGCATCGGCTTGCTCGTGCAGCCCGAACAGTCGGCATGGCTTTGGGCCCGCTTTGCGGGCGACGGGCTCGACGCAGCGTTGCTCTGGTCGGCGGCGCAATCCCCCTACGCCGATTCACGGCGCGTGGGCGCAGCGCTGGGAGTTGTGGCGGCCATCAGTGCCGCCGATCTGTTCGCGCTCGACGCGGTGAGCCGCCAGGCGACCGCCGACAATAACCACGAGCCCGCGCCCGACGGCCGGCGCGTGGAGAAGGCAATTACCGTCAACCGTACACCCGAAGAATGCTACCGCTTCTGGCGTCAGTTGGAGAACCTGCCTCGTTTCATGAACCACCTCGAGTCGGTGCAACAGTATAACGAGTTCACCTCGCACTGGGTAGCCAAGGCGCCGATCGGGATGCAGGTTGAGTGGGACGCCGAGATTGTCTCCGATCGACCCAATGAATTGATCGCGTGGCGCTCGCTGCCGGGCGCCGACGTCTTCAACGGCGGCACGGTGCGCTTTGAGGCCGCTCCCGGGGAGCGCGGCACAATCATTCGCGTGGTCATGCACTACGCGCCGCCAGGGGCAAGCTTGGGTCCCTCGTTGCCAAGATCTTTGGCGAGGAGCCCGGCCAGCAGGTTGATGAAGACCTGCGCCGCTTCCGCCAGGTGATGGAGGCGGGCGAGCTCGCCGTTTCGGACTCGAGCGCACGCGCGCAATTGGGCTGGCGCAGCGCCTATGCGGCCCAGCCACCGGCCCGGCGCTATCGCTAACCGCAACGAACTTGCGCCACACGGCGGCCCACACTGCGGGCAGGGAACAGGGATCGCGGAACTCTCCGCCGACCGCGATCCCTGTTCCCCTGACCCCCGCTCCCTTTGTCACGATGCGGGTTCCGTAGCGGTATCACTATGGAAGACCGCACACACGGGTAATGCCTTCGGAAAGGAAGTGCGTATATGCGAGCAACTGTATGGATGGGGAAGAACCAGGTCGAGGTAGCCGATGTGCCGGACCCGCAAATCATGCGCCCGGGGGATGCCATTGTGCGTGTCACCTCTACCGCTATATGCGGCTCGGACCTTCACCTGTATGACGGCTTCATGCCCACAATGATGAAGGGTGACATTCTGGGTCACGAATTCATGGGCGAGGTGGTGGAGGTTGGGCCGGCTGTCAAGAAGCTGCGAGTCGGTGACCGGGTCGTTGTACCCTTCACAATCTCATGCGGCGAATGCTGGTTCTGCAAGCGTCAACTTTACGCCCTCTGTGACAACTCCAACCCCAACGCGTGGATAGCCGAGAAGGTGTGGGGCCACGCACCCGCGGGCGTCTACGGCTATTCGCACACCATGGGCGGCTATGCCGGCGGCCAGGCCGAATACGCACGTGTCCCCTTTGCCGATGCGGGGCCGCTCAAGATTGAGAACGGCTTCAGCGATGAGCAGGTGCTCTTTCTCACCGATATCTTCCCCACAGGTTACATGGCGGCCGAGAACTGCAACATCCAGCCTGGCGACACGGTGGCGGTATGGGGGTGTGGGCCTGTGGGCCAGTTTGCCATCCGCAGCGCCTTTCTCCTGGGGGCCGAACGTGTGATTGCGATCGATCGCTTCCCGGACCGGCTGCACATGGCGGCACAGGGCGGCGCCGAGGTAATCGACTACAGCGAGGCCGATGTGATGGACGAGTTGCAGTTGCGCACCGGTGGCCGCGGCCCCGATTCGTGTATAGACGCTGTGGGCATGGAGGCGCACGGCCACGGCCCCACGTACATGTTTGACCGCACCAAGCAGGCGCTGATGCTTGAAACCGGTCGCCCGATTGCACTGCGCGAGGCATTGCTGGCCTGCCGCAAGGGCGGCACCGTCTCGGTTCCCGGTGTGTACGGTGGTTTCGTGGACAAGATTCCCTTGGGTGCTGTCGTCAACAAGGGGCTCACCATCAAGTCGGGCCAGACGCACGTACAGCGTTACCTCAAGCCACTGCTGGACCGCATTCAGAACGGCGACATTGACCCCAGCTTTGTGGTTACCCATGTAATGCACCTGGAGAATGCGCCAACGGCGTACGAGCTCTTCAAGCACAAGCAGGACGGTTGCATCAAGGTTGTGCTCAAGCCCCACTGATTTCGCACCGGAGAAACAGCCACGCAGCAGGAGCGACCGAACGGTCGCTCCTGCTGCGCGCAAATACACTTCAGCCGCGACTGCTGCTATCCTGCCCAAGTGCAGAATTTGCCACTCGGCGCGTTTGCCGTCATCATTGGCCCGCAAGCACGCATGCTATGCCACGCACGGCCGGCGTAGTACTCTCACAAAGACTCTAACCAGGAGCCATTTCCCCGCTATGAACATAATTCGTACAGTCACTGTCTTGCCGCGCATCCCCAAAGCCATTGGACGCCTCAACGAGCTCGCCTACAACCTGTGGTGGAGCTGGGAGCCGCAGGCGCAGGACCTTTATGCGGCCATTGACGCCGAACTTTGGGAGAAGGTGAACCACAATCCGGTCAAGTTCCTCCACCGCGTGCGCCAGAACGCGCTGGATGCCGTCGCCGCCGACGCCGCCTACCTGGCGCGCTACACCGAAGTCCTGGCCGCCTTCGACGCCTACATGCACCCCGATGCGCCCACCTGGTACAAGGAGGCCTATCCCAAGGGCGGCGACAACACCATTGCCTACTTCAGTGCCGAGTTTGGCCTGCACGAGGCGTTGCCCATCTACAGCGGTGGCCTGGGCGTCCTCAGCGGCGATCACTGCAAGTCCGCCAGCGACCTGGGCCTGCCCTTCATTGGCATTGGCTTCCTCTACCCGCAGGGATACTTCACGCAGCGGATTGACGACAACGGCGTGCAGCAGGCGGAGTACGAGAAGATCGACTTTGCCGAAGTCCCCGCCACCCCTGCCCTGGACCCCCAGGGGGAAGAAGTGATGATTAGCGTCAACCTCCCTGGTCGTACGGTCTATGCGAAGGTGTGGCGCATTCAGGTGGGCCGCATCCCCATCTACCTTATGGACACCGACGTGGAGCGCAACGCGCAGCCAGACCGCGAGCTCAGCGCGCGCCTCTACGGCGGCGACCGCGAGATGCGCATTAGCCAGGAGTTTGTGCTGGGCATTGGTGGCGTGCGCGCCGTGCGCGCGCTTGGCTACAAGCCTTCGGTCTGGCACATGAATGAAGGCCACAGCGCCTTCCTGGGGCTGGAGCGACTGCGCGAGTTCATGCAAAACGAGGGGCTTAGCCTGGTCGAGGCGATTGAGGCCGTGCGCTCCAACACGCTCTTCACCACCCACACGCCCGTGCCCGCCGGCAACGATGCGTTCGACTTCGCCCTCGTTGAGAAGTTCTTCTGGCAATTCTGGACGCAGCTTGGCATCACGCGCGACGAGTTCATTGCCTTTGCCCGACAGCAGCTGCCCTGGGGCATGCAGTACAGCATGACGGTGCTCGCCTTGCGCCTGAGCGGCTATGCCAACGGCGTGAGCAAGCTGCACGGCACAGTGAGCCGCGCGATGTGGTCCTTCCTCTGGCCCGGCACGCCCCTGGTGGAGGTGCCCATTGGCCACATTACCAATGGCGTCCACACCAAGACATGGCTGCAGCCTGAACTGCGCACCCTGTATGCGCAGCACTTCGCCCCCGACTGGGGCAACATGGGCTTTGACCAGGCGGAGCGCTGGACTGTGGATAAGCTGCCTGCCAAAGCACTCTGGCAGGCGCATGGCGTACGCAAAGAGAAGATGGTTCAACAAGCGCGCAAACGTGCCGCGATCCAGGCACTGCGCCATGGCGAGGGCCCCCGCGTGGTGGCCGAAGTGGGCAGCGCCCTCAATCCCGATGCGCTCACGCTCGGTTTCGCCCGCCGCTTTGCAACCTACAAGCGCGCCACGCTGATCTTCCATGATATGGATCGCATTCGCCGTATCCTGAACGACCCCGATCGCCCTGTACAGCTCGTCTTCTCGGGCAAGGCGCACCCCGCCGACGAACCGGCGAAGACCTTCATCCGGAGCATCTACGATCTGAGCAAGGAGCCTGAGTTCTTTGGCAAGATTCTCTTTGTGGAAGATTACGACATGAACGTTGCGCGCCACCTTGTCTCCGGCGTGGACGTATGGCTCAACAACCCCCGTCGCCCGCTTGAGGCCAGCGGCACCAGCGGCGAGAAGGCGGGCGTCAACGGCGCGCCCAACTTCAGCGCGCTGGATGGCTGGTGGGAAGAGGGCTTCGACGGTGAGAACGGCTGGGCGATTGGCGAGGCGCGCGCCTACAAGGACGACAGCACGCAGGACGAAGCCGACGCGCTCAGCCTCTACGCGACGCTTGAAGATGAGATTATCCCCCTCTTCTTCGATCGCGACGCCGACGGCATTCCGCAGGCGTGGATTGACAAGATGCGCAAGTCGATTGCCACGGTCGGTCCGCGCTTCAGCATGGACCGACAGGTGAAGGATTACGTGAACAAATACTATGCGCCCGCTGCCGTCAGCGGCGCGCGCGCCCGCTCAAACGATTACGCCGCCGCACGCGATCTGGCGGAATGGAAGGAAGAGGTCGCATCGCGCTGGTCGGGCGTGACGATTGAGGCGTGGACCGAAGGAGCTGCGCAGGTCGAGGTGGGCGAGCCCGTCACCGTGAGCGCACGCGTCCACCTCAATGGAATGCCCGCCGAGCAGGTGGCCGTGGAGGCCGTCTACAGCGGCGTGCCCAACGGTGACACGGACGAGACGCTCCACGTGCAGCAGCTCACGGCCGCGGGTGATGGCACGTACAGTGGGCTGATTGAAGCGCGCGATTCCGGCCGCTTTGAACTGGGCGTGCGCGTGCGCCCACACCACGACGTCATGCTCCACCCCTTCGAGACGGGGCTCTGCACCTGGGCATCCGGCCAATAGTAACTACGACGCAGAGACGCAAAGACGCAAAGAAGAACAACGGCAAGAACTGCACACTTTGCGGTCCTTGCCGTTGCTTATTCTTGTACATGGCGCACGGTGAGCATTGCGCCCAGAGAGCGAAAGGTGATGCGAAGTGACAAATCAGGGCAAGTACGAGGTACTCTATCAGGAGGGGCCGAACGTATGCGGCTCCCCGTTCCCCGCCTTTGTTAGGTTCTTCAATCGCCTCGAGAGGAGAAACTGCAGGGTTCTTGATCTGGGGTGTGGCCAGGGCAGGGACGCCCTCTTCATCGCCAGGCAAGGGCACAGCGTCGTAGGCGTCGATCTCGCCCCGACCGGCATTGCTCAGATGCTTACCGACGCCGGCAAGGAGGAACTCGATATCACCGGCATCGTGGATGACATCGTTGCGTTCACGCCCGATTCCGACTTCGACATCGTCCTGCTGGACAGAACCCTGCACATGTTGCCGAATGACGGTGATCGCAGAGCCGTCGTCAAACGCGGATTGCAACATCTAGCGCCTGGAGGCTACCTTCTTATCGCAGACGAACCGAAGCACAAGCGCTTGCTGACCGATCTCCTGGACGAGAATCAGGACGACTGTACCTACACCATCGACAGCAGTGGTTTCATCTACGCGCAGATGCTCGCAGAGAAACCCACGCAGATGTAAGCCTCACTCTGTTGCCTTACAGGTATTGCTGTCACTTTTCTTTGCGCCTTTGCGCCTCTGCGTCGTAGTTATTGCGGCCGCACCCACTCGCGGCCGGCGGGGCGCTGGATGAGCGCTGCCTCGATAGCGTCCGCACGCACATACGCACCGCGCTCGAAGTCCTGAATCAGCGCGTTGATGCCCGCCTCCTTGCCCACGGCCCAGCCCAGCTGATCGCGCAGAGCCTCGTCGCTGCGCCACACCTTGCCAAAGCCGCGCACCGGCTGGAAGAGGCCGCTGGGCGAACGCAGGCTTGGGTCGCTTTCGGCTTCACCCTCCTTGAAGGTGTCGTCGAACAGATCCCACGCACCACCATCATAGATGACATAGATTTGCTGCGTGTCCGAGCGCCAAAGCATAACCCCGTTCTCAAAGTACTGATAGGCGGCGGGCACCGAGTTGGGTTCCTCGCTGCGTGCAAAGCCCATGCCCTGCTGCAGCGCCGTGTCGCCTTCCCAGCTCGAAGCGAAGATGCCGCGCGGCCTAAAGAGCCCGGCCGGCGGCTCACCCGCAAGCGTGTCTGCTGCGTCGACGGCCGGCGTGGCCGGCGTGGCCGCGTGGCGCAGCGGGTGCCGTGGGTGGCGTGGGCGTGGCCAGTGTGGCCGCGGGCGCCGTGGGCGTGGCCGGCGTTGGCGCAGCAGGCGGCTGCTCAAGATCAACGTCGCCAATCGTCGGGGTGGGCTGGACCGTGCCGCCCCCCTGTTCCTCCCCAAGCGCGCGCCATTCCACAGTGTTCGGGTCCAGCTGCAACAGCGCGCCCGTGGCTGTGGCGAGCAGCAACCGGTACGTGCCGTCGTTCAGCAGCGGCGTAACGGCTGCGGCCATCAACGCGCTCTCCCCCACAGCGTCCTTGCTCAGCGCGCTCCAGCTCTTGCCCTCGTCCAGCGTGCGGTAGACAGCCGCTTCCGTGGCTACGTAAACAGCCGCCTGGGCGGCGTCAGTTGGCGCAGGCAGAATGGCGCGCAGGATCTCGTCGGCGCCCAGATCGCCGGTTGCCGTCGTCCAGCTACTGCTGTCTACACGAAACTCAATCGGCTGGTACCATGACTGCTTGCGTACGGGCAACGCTTCAGCGGCAGCCGGCAGATATGCAGTTGCGTCCGGCAGTTGCTCCAACGTTTCGGCCGTAATGACGCGCGTCCACGTCAACCCGCCGTCGGTTGACCGCTGCATGGAGAAGCCGTTTTCAAAGGGCTCAAGCCGTGTATAGGGTGCCCAGGCGAGCACCGTCGCATCCTTGCTGTACTCGGGCGAGACCGCAATACGGTTCACACGCAAGTGCTCCAGCCCATCCCACACGGGCACCCACGTGTCGCCGCCGTCGGTCGATTTCCAGACGCCCTCGCCCATAAGCTCGCGCCGTGCGCCCCCCGCAAAGAGCGTGCCGTCTGCGGCAAAGTCCGGCGAGATTGCCATCGTCAATGCCAACTCATCGCCATTGGGCAGCCCGCCCAGGCGCGTGAAGCTCTGGCCGCCGTCGGTTGAGCGCAGAATAGCCTGGCCCCCTGTCTCATCCAGCGTCCACGCCACAAGGTAGAGCGTGGCATCGGCTGCGAAGTCGGGCGAGATCACGATTTGCGTCACCTGCTTGCCCTCCACGCTGTCCGGCTGTGCGGGCGGCAATTTGGAGGGCCCACCGGTCGACTCCAGCACCACCAGCGCCTGGCGCGCCGCATCCGTGGCGTAGAGACGACCGTCAGCACCGTCCTGGGCAAAGATGCAGATTGAGTCCATCATCCCCACGGGTGAAAGCGTGCCGATGTCGAGCACATAGCTATTCTGCGCGCTGGGCTGCAGATAGCCTACGCCCGTCAGCGGGTTTACGAAGGAGAGCCAGAGGCCGTCGCGTGCTACCCGTTTGTTGCCCTGCAGGTCAGTCAGAAAGAGATTGTTATAGGTCACATAGCGCGCGATAGCGCACGACGCGCACAACGCTCTCAGCAAGCGGCGCGCGCAGCTGCGGCTGGCTGCTGCAGGTCGCGCCCATCTGGTACTCTGGCCCGAGCGGCGCCATGGTGGCGGCGTCGTAGAGGTCGGCCGGCGTCAGCCTGCCGGCCCCCTGCGGCGAGAGGATGGTCGTCTGGATGGCGACAACGCCTGGCTCGGCAAAGAAGAAGGCATCAACCGCCGCCGGGCAGCCGTTGCAGCCGGGCAGGTCGATGCCGGTGATTTGGGGATAAAGGTCAGCGCGCAACTGCAGCGTGTCAGGGTCAGCGGTCCACGCGCTGGCCGCCTGGATAATCAGTTCGTTGGCCACGGGGTTGTAGAGGGGGTTGCCCGCCATGGGCCCCGTCTTGAGCAGATCGAGGCTGGCAGCATCGTAGAGGCGCACACCCGGCTCATCGCGCCCATAGAAGCCCACGTCATCACCCACATAGAGGCGGCCACCGGCGCTGTCGACCGACACACGGCTCCCCGGCAGTTCGGCGACTACAGCACGCGCCGATGTGTCAAAGACTGTCACCGTGGGCGATACACCTGTGCGCGCCCAGGGTGCGTCGGGCATGATGTAGAGGCGCTGATTGGGTGCATCGAGCAGCAGGCGATCACCGCTCACGGGCATCGAAGCAACCTCAGCGGTGGCGCCCAGATCGACAATGTGAAGCATGTAGTCGTCATCTGTGAGATACGCGATGTTGGCCGCAGCATCCAGGCGGAAGTCGGCGAGGCGCGTCTCATCTCTCGCCAATTCAATGCGCGCAATCTCAAGTGGAATTGGCTTCTCCACCGCTGTCGTTTGCAACTGCGTGGCTAATCCTGCCGCTTCTGGTGCAGCCACGGCGGCCGCGCCTTCTGCGGTTGTGCGTGTGGCATGTGGCGGGGGAGCGCCCGGCGCGCTCGCGCCAGAGAGTGGGGCGGGCGCCCCCGTTGCAGCCGCCCCCGTTGCAGCCGCCCCTGCAGCGCCTCGGTTGGCTGCAGAGCAGTCGGCTCTACCGCAGCACTCTGCGCCGCCTCCAGCGTGGCGTTCTGTGCGGCCAGTGCGTCGACTGTCGCCTGAAGCTGCACTTCACGCTCGCTGGGCGTGCATGCCGCGCCCAGCGCAATCACAAAGAGCAGCGCAACCATCAGCGCGCCAATAGGGCGAAGCCTGTACATTGAGTTTCTCATTGGAGATTCCTTCCCATGCCGGCGCCCTGTCCGTCTCTGCGGGCGCCTCGTTCGGCAAAGAAGTTGCCGGTGGGCTGTAGTATACTTTGTGTGGATCACATAGACATGGGACGGGGCTGCGCGCCGCTCTGTTCCCCTTTCATTGCAGGTGCGCGTGCGCATATGCCGCTCCGCAACCCCATACCCAAAATTCCACCTGGCTCAACAAACGCGAACAAAGGAGTTCCGCAATGGATTTCAGCCTCTCCTCCGAACAACGCATGATTCAGGATTCAGTGCGCAAGTTCGCCCGCGAGCGCATCCTGCCCAACGCACGCGAGTGGGATCTTGCAGAGAAGTTCCCGCGCGCACTGCTCAGCGACATGGGCCGCCTGGGCTACCTTGGCGTGCCCATCCCCGAAGAGTATGGCGGCGCCGGCCTCGACTACATTGCCGAGGCGATTGTCTTCGAGGAGATCGGCTATGCCGACTCCAGCGTGCGCACCACCCTCTCGGTACAGATGTCGCTGGTCGAACTGACCATTCTCAAGTGGGGCACCGAAGCGCAGAAGCAGCACTTTTTGCCCCGCCTCTGCAGCGGCGAATGGATTGGCAGCTTCGGCCTCACCGAGCCCAACGCCGGCTCCGATGCCGCCAACGTACAGACGACGGCCAAGCGCGATGGCGATGACTGGCTGCTCAACGGCCAAAAGGTCTGGATCAGCAACGCGACAATTGCCGACGTGGCCATCATCTTCGCGCAGACGGAGATGGGAACCAAGAGCAAGGGCATGGTTGCCTTCCTAATGGAGACCAACACCCCCGGCTATACCACGCGCAAGATGACCGGCAAGCTTGGCCTGCGCGCCAGCGACACGGGTGAAATCTTCATGGAGAATGTGCGCCTGCCCGACAGCGCTCGCCTGGGCAAAGTGGGAGAAGGCTTCAAGATTGCCATGAGCGCGCTGGACAACGGCCGCTATGGCGTGGCCAGCGGCTGCGTCGGCGCGGCGCAACACGCGCTCGATGCCAGCGTCAAGTACGCGCGCGAACGCGTTGCCTTCGGCAAGCCGATTGCCGGCTTCCAGCTGGTGCAGGACATGCTCGCACAGATGAAGGTGGATGTGGAAGCGGCCCGTCTGCTCGTCTACCAGGCTGGGTGGACCAAGAACCAGGGTCTGGTGAGCACAATCCCCGTCTCGATTGCCAAGTACTTTGCCGCCGAGGCGGGCAAGCGCGCCGCCGATGCCGCGATCCAGATTCACGGCGGCTACGGCTTCTCGGACGAGTACGTGCCCGAGCGCCTCTGGCGCGACACACGCGCTGCCAGCCTCTACGAAGGCACCAGCCAAATCCAGAAGCTCATCATAGGCCGCGACCTCACAGGCATCGCCGCCTTCGAGTAGAAGCAGATTCCTGTCCGCAGAAATGGCGGTAACAACGGAAAAGGCATGAAGAGAAGAAAATTGCTCTTCATGCCTTTTCCGTTGTTACCGCCTTTTCTGCGGACAGATATTTGGTTAGCGAAGCGAAGGCTTGCGCACGGTGCGGCTGCGAAACCAGATGGCCGGCAGCATGGACAGCTTGCGCCCTGTGCCCAGATAGGCACGCCGGCTCAGGTTGTCATAGTGGTGGCGCTCAATGTCCTTCAGAATGCCCTTGTAGAGTCCCGCCGCCGCGGCAATTGCAAAGCGCCCTTCCGGGTTCAGCAATGCGATGCCCGCGTGCGCCTCGTCGTAAAGGCGGCGGTTGCGCGCAATCTGAAAGCGCATGAAGTCACGCCAGCGCACCGTCACCCTGCCCTCGCCAATCTCCTCCTCGTGGATGCCAAATGCTGCCATTTCGTCCTGCGGCAGATAAACGCGGCCGCGCCGCCAATCCTCCGCTACATCACGCAGAATGTTCGTTACCTGCAGCGCCACGCCCAGCTTGATGGCGTAGGGAATCGCCTCCGCCCCCTTGTAGCCAATGATGTGCATACTCATGAGCCCCACAGTCGAGGCCACACCATAGCTGTACTCCGCCAGGTCATCAAAGGTGCGGTAGCGCGCCTGCACGGTGTCGCGCGCCACGCCATCGAGCAACTGCTCGGCATAGCGCCACGGCACGTGATGGCGGCGGCGCGCGTCTGACCACGCGAGGGCCACGCGATCCTCCACGGGCGGGCTGGCAAGCGCCGTACGCTGCCGCCACGTCTCAAGCGCAGCGAGACCGCCATCCTCCGTCTCTGCATGATCGACAATGTCATCGGTTACGCGGCAGAAGGCGTACAGCGCCCGCACGGCCTGGCGCTTCTCGGCGGGCAACAAACTCGAGGCCATGTGAAACGAGCGGCTGTTCGTGGCCGTCAATGCGCCACAGTGGGCATAGGCATCAGCAAGCTGACGCGCGTCGACTGCAACTTCACCAGCGCTCACCTGTGCGTGTGTGGCTTCGTGGGCAAGCGAAAGCAGCGCAGACTCCCACGGATAGACTTCAGCATGCATGGGCAAACCTCTGGTGGTTGTGGAACTGTAGTCGGCTTTGACGGCTTGCATGAGGAGGGCCTCCCGTATTGCGCGAACGATGCGACAAACATAGCACAGTTCGATTTCGATGTCAATGCATAATTATCACGTTTGTCAATCTTTTGAACAACTCTTATTCCCATTAGTATTCACAAACACTTTACAGACGTCAGTATGTGTGCTATCATTTGTCTATATTTTGGACAACTTGGCGTTTTGGACAACAAGGCTGCCTATAAATGGATGCTGTGCAATGATTCCCAATTCAGTGATGGGCCAGAACGCTGAACCCTTCCCCCAATGGAGACCAGATGGCGGACCACAACGATTTACCCCTCTTTAACTTAAAGGCTGTTGTTACAGAAACCGGTTTGAAGCCGGATACACTGCGCGCCTGGGAGCGTCGCTACGGCATACCTGCGCCAAAGCGGACACCAAGCGGCCACCGCCTCTACTCGCAAAGTGATATCGACCTGCTCCATTGGCTCATTGCACGCCAGGAAGAGGGGCTGAGCATCAGCCGCGCCGTGGAAATGTGGGAGCGCCTGGCCGCTCAGTCGGACGCGCCAGCAAGTATACAATCAAGTGCTGTTGAGCTGCCGCAAACCCATCCGGCCTCCAGGCGGCAGGATGACATCCTCAGCGCCCTGCGCGATCGCTGGATTGCGGCCTGTATGCGCTACGAAGAGGTTGCCGCTGAACAGGTGCTCTCCGAGGCATTTGCACTCTTCACACCCGAAGTGGTCTGTATCGACATCATTCAGCGGGGGTTGGCAACAATTGGCGAAGGCTGGTATGCGGGCCGAGTGACGGTGCAGCAGGAGCACTTTGCCTCGTCGCTGGCCATGCGCCGCCTCGAGGCGATGCTGTTGGCAACGCCGCCGCCCACCCGTGCCGGCCGCATTATCATTGGCTGCCCACCCCAGGAAGAACACACCTTCGTACCGCTGCTGCTCTCGCTGTTGTTGCGCCGGCGGGGTTGGGATACCATCTACCTTGGTGCGAATGTACCACTGGAGAGCTTTGAGGCCACCATTGCATCCACACGTCCCCAACTTGTCGTGATGACGGCGCAACAGCTGGCCACAGCCGCAGGTATGGTTGATATGGCCAATATCCTCATGCGTGCGCGTGTGGCGCTGGCCTATGGTGGCCTTGTCTTCGTTCGATTGCCGCAACTGCGCGATGCCATTCCCGGCCACTACCTTGGCGGGCGGATTGAGGCAGCGACGGCGGCCATTGAGCAGCTTATGGTTGCGCCTCGTGTTGCAGCCGGCGCGCGCAGTTGCGTCGGTGGAATACCTGGAAGCGCTGGCCCATTTCAAGGAGCACCAGACGGCCATTGAAGCTGACATCTGGCAGCAGATTCATGGCCACACCATCCCGCCGCGCATGCTTGCAGCGGCCAACTACCATTTTGGGCGCAACATCGAAGCATCACTCGCCCTGGGCAACATGGAATACATTGACAGCGATCTGGACTGGCTGGAGGGGCTCCTCACGAGCCACGTGGGCATGCCCATGGAATTTCTCGACCAATACCTGCTCGTCTACCTGCACGCGCTGGAAAACCGGCTCGACAGCCGTGGCGCACCCATTGTGCATTGGCTCGAAGGAGTCGTCCAGGGCGACCACAGCCAACGCCGCGCCGTACAACTCTCGCACCGCAATGCCAGAACGCGCTAATTGCCGGTCAAGAGCGGGCAATTCGTCATGCGGCCAGCAAATTGATTATCAGCAGCAACAGGAAGGTTTGCCATGCGCATCATCATAACCGGTGGAACAGGGCTGATAGGCGCTGCGCTCACGCGCTCGCTGCTTGGCGACGGCCACGAAGTGATCGTCTTGTCGCGTAATCCCGCCAAGCACAAGGGCGGGCCTGAAGGGCAGACGCTGGTGCAGTGGGATGGCAGGAGCGCGGCAGGCTGGGGCGAACACGCCAACGGCGCCGATGCGATCGTCAACCTTGCCGGCGAAGGCATTGCCGACGGCCGCTGGAGCCAAACGCGGCGCAAGCGCATTTTGCAGAGCCGCCTCGATGCCGCCACCGCCGTCATGGGAGCAATGACTGCGGCAACCGAAAAGCCACGGGTGCTGGTGCAGGGCTCCGCGGTTGGCTACTACGGCCCACGCAAGGCGGAACGCATTGCCGAAGAAATGTCGCCGGGCACAGACTGGCTCTCCCACGTTGTCTGGGAATGGGAGAACGCCACCGCCGCCGCCAGCAGGCTGGGTGTGCGGCGCGCCGTAGCCCGCACGGGCGTTGTCTTCTCGCCAAAGGGGGGCGCCTTCCCCAAGATGAAGCTGCCTTTCGATTTGGTGTTTGCAGGCGGCCCTCTGGGCAGCGGAGACCAGTACGTGCCGTGGATTCACATTGAAGACGAAGTGCGTGCGCTGCGCTTTCTGATTGAGAACCCGAGCGCCGAAGGGGCGTACAACCTCTCTGCGCCCAATCCAGTCACCTACAAAGAGTTCGCTTCAGCCATGGGCGAGGTTATGGGGCGCACTTCGTTTATGCCGGCGCCGGGTTTTGCGCTCAAGGCAGTGCTGGGCGACATGGCCTCCATCCTGCTCACAGGCCAGCGCGTCGTCCCCACCCGCCTGCTGGAGCAGGGCTTCACCTTCAACTATCCCGATCTGGAGGCTGCCCTGCGCAACATCCTCAACAAAGCTGAAGTCGCAGCCTAGCCTGGCCGGCCGGAGAGAACCACATGCGTTACTACCATCGCTTCATCGTCAATGCGCCGCTGGCGGCCGTGAGCGACTTCCACAGCCGCAACGCCAGCATGCGCGCGATTACGCCACCACCGATCATCGTCCAACTCCATGATGCGCCGGAGACTGTGAGTGAAGGCAGCACAATGGACTTCACGCTGTGGATGGGGCCGCTGCCGGTGCGCTGGCGCGCGCGCATGACGAATGTGGGCCAAGGCGGCTTTGTGGACACGATGGAGCGCGGCCCCTTCAAGCTTTGGGTGCACGAGCACGCCTATGTGGCCATTGATGACAACCGCACCGAAGTCATCGACAGCCTGCATATTGAGCCGAGCGCCAATCCCTTCTGGGGGCTTGTGGGGCGGAGCATGATGCTGGGCATGCCAATCCTCTTTGCCTATCGCGGCTGGCGCACGCGCGCATTGCTCGAAGGCGCACGCGCAGGCAACGCGGCAATGGCTGCGCGCCCGGGCAAGGCGGCATAAGGTGAGCACCAGCACTTCAGCGCCGCGCATTGTGGTCATTGGCGCAGGTGTCGGCGGGCTCACCACGGCTGCGGTGCTCGCACGTGCAGGCTTGCCCGTGACTGTACTCGAGGCGCACGTCTACGCCGGCGGCTGCGCAGGCACCTTCTTCCATCAGAACTACCGCTTTGACGCCGGTGCGACCCTTGCCGGCGGATTCTACACGGGCGGCCCCATGGACAAGGTCGCGCAATTGGCCGGCGTAGGCGCCTGGCCCGCACACAGTGCTGACGCCGCCATGGATGTACATCTGCCGGGCGGCATGGCCGTTACGCGCTATGGCGACGAGCGGCGCTTCAAGGAGCACGCGCGCAGCTTTGGCGATGCGGGCACACGCTTCTTTGACTGGCAGGAGCGCACGGCCGACGCCCTCTGGGATCTGGCGCTGCGACTGCCGCCCTTTCCACCGCAGCGCACAGGCGAAGCGTTGCGAGTGGCCGGCACGGGCCTGGCTTGGCTTGCCAACGATCTGCGCCGCCTGGACCCGCGCCTGGCTGCCGATGCGCTGCGCCCCGTGGCCGCGCACCTGCGCAATGCCCCCGACGCGCTGCGTCAATTTGTGGATGGCCAATTGCTCATTGCTGCGCAGGCCGGCAGCGCCACCGCCAATGCGCTCTACGGCGCGTCGGCGCTCGATCTGCCGCGGCGCGGCGTCGTGCACCTGGAGGGCGGCATGGGCGCAATTGCCGCAACGCTGGCCGAGGCCGTGCGCGCCAACGGGGGCGAAGTCCGCTATCGCCAGGAGGTGGTACGCGTCCATTTTGCCGACGGCCGTCCAAGCGCCGTTGAAACCAGGCGCGGCGAGCGATTGGCGGCCGATGTCGTCATTGCCAACCTGCCGCCGTGGAACATTGTGCACCTGCTGGGCGATGACGCGCCGCCGTCACTCAGGCGGCTGCCGCATGAACCAGAAGAGGGCTGGGGTGCGTTCATGCTCTATGCAGGCGTCGACGACGCGCTGATCCCGCCCGAACGGCCGCTGCACCACCAGGTTATCGTGCGCGAGCCGCTTGGCGAGGGCAATTCGGTCTTCGTTTCCGTCAGCCCCGCGTGGGATGGCGGGCGCGCGCCCAATGGCCGGCGCGCGCTCACAATCAGCACGCACAC
The DNA here is from genome assembly GCA_963773745.1 of uncultured Chloroflexia bacterium. Classification (GTDB taxonomy): domain Bacteria; phylum Chloroflexota; class Anaerolineae; order Caldilineales; family Caldilineaceae; genus UBA5069. The sequence continues at coordinate 2,303,413 of CAVZCL010000005.1, read as the reverse complement.
CAATCCCCACCCATGGTATCGGTTGCGCGCCTATGATGAAAGCATGTACGAGACGCGCAAACAGGCCTACGCCGAACGGTTGCTGGCTGCGGCCGAAGTCGCCCTGCCCGGCCTGCGCGATGCCGCCGATCTGCTGCTGCCGGGCACGCCGCTGGCCTTCCAGCGCTTTACGCGGCGCGTGGGCGGCTGGGTGGGTGGATTCCCGCAGACAAGCCTGCTGCGTGGCTGGGGCCCGCGCCTTGCGCCCCATCTGTGGATGGTGGGCGACAGCATCTTCCCGGGCCAATCCACCGCCGCAGTGGCGCTGGGCGGCCTGCGCGTGGCAAATTCGGTGCTTTCCGCAGCCGGCGTTTCGCTAGCCGGCGTTTCGCTTCAGCGGGAAGCCACCGCGAACGGACGTGCGCTTCCTGCAGCAAGACACCGCCGACAGACGTCACGCAGTTTCACACTGAGCAGTATTCTCTGATTCACACCCTTTGGAGGTTTCAGATGAGCGAATCAGTATCAAGGCACTCACGCGGCAAACTCGGCATTGTGGGCGCAGGACAGGTAGGCTCGGCCGCCGCCTATGCCATGGTTATGAGCGACGTGGGCCGCGAAATCGTGCTGGTTGACCTCAACGCCAAGCGCGCCGAGGCGGAGGCCAACGACATTCGCCACGCCGTCCCCTTCGCCCACCCGGTGGATGTATACTCGGGTGATTATGCAGCGCTCGCCGGCTGCCGCACCGTCGTGATCACGGCGGGCGTTAACCAGAAGCCGGGCGAGACGCGCCTTCAGCTGCTCGAGCGCAACGCAGCCGTCTTCCGCGACGTGGTGCCCAACGTGCTGCGCCATGCGCCCGATGCAGTGCTCGTTGTCGCCACCAATCCGGTCGACGTGACCACACACATGACAGCCCACTTTGCGCGCGAGTTCGGCTTGCCCAGCAGCCGCGTGGTCGGCTCGGGCACAACGCTGGACACGGCGCGCTTCCGCACGCTGCTGGGCCAGCGTGTGGGCGTGGATGCACGCCACGTGCACGCCTATGTGGTGGGCGAGCATGGCGATTCCGAGGTGCTGACCTGGTCGCTGGCCACGATTGGCGGCATGGAGCTTGACGACTTCGCCCGCCGCCGCGGCGTGGCACTGGGCGATGCCGAGCGGGCCGAGATTGACACCGCTGTGCGCCGCGCCGCCTATTCGATCATCGAGGGGAAGGGCGCAACCTTCTACGGCATTGGCGCCGCCCTGGCGCGGATTGTCGACGTGATCCTCAGCGACCAGCGCGCCATCCTCACAGTCTGCACGCCGGCGGCCGAAGTGGCGGGCGTCAAGGATGTTACCGTGGCGCTGCCCCGCCTGGTGGGCGGTGAGGGTGTCCTTGACGCCTTCCCGCTGCCCCTGAGCGACATCGAGCATGAAAAACTGCACCAGAGCGCACAGACTGTGCGCGATGCAATTGACGGGTTGCACCTGTAGAGGGGCGCTTGCGTAGCGAATGGCTTCCAGCCCCGCGGGCCCCCAGCCCTGCGGGCTGCGTCACGCCGGGAGACGTGACCTACAACGGCGCTTTGCTCCCTCTCCGCCCCCACGCCACGCCCCCTGGCGTAGCAAGGAACATGGAGAGGGGCCGGGGGTGAGGTTGCTGTTGGCGGGCCGCAAACCTGATTTCCACGCTAAGCTCTGATAAACTATATGCCGCCAGCTACGCAATAATGCTCCAGCGTGGCAGTTTTCGCGGTCAACGATTGCAGGAGGGCACCCTTATGGCTGTAGACCTGGCCGCAACCGAAAAGGGAAAAACCAGCGAAATGGGAAAGACAACAGTGCATACAGCAGCCCCAAAGGGGCAGGACACCCGCTGGCTCTGGATTGGCATCGCCATCAGCTTCCTCTACACCGTCTTCATCTGGCTCATCAGCGGCCGCCTGGCCGCGGTGCCGCACCACCCCGACAGCGGCGCAGCCTGGTACTACTGGCGGCTGATGGAGCCGACGACGGCCGCGCGCGTCACCGCCTGGGGCGGCTACCTTCTCCACCAGGTCAGCATCTGGGCCATCATCTTCATTGCGCAGAAGCAGCGCCCGCGTTACGGCCCGGGCATGCACTGGTTCAACTGGGCGGCATTGGGCGCAAACGCGCTCTTTATCGCGCTCCACACTCTGCAGACGCACATCTGGTATGGCGGCCTTGCCGAAGACGTGAGCATCTTCTCTTCGCAGTGGTCCGTCATCCTCATGCTCGTGCTGATTGTGCTGATGGAGAACCAGCGGCGTGGGTTGGTGCTGGGCAAGAAGGTGGGCTTTCTCAAGGAGGCCGGCGGTTTTGTGCGCCGCTATCACGGCTACATCTTTGCCTGGGGTGTCATCTATACCTTCTGGTATCACCCCACCGAGGCCACCATGGGCCACCTGTGGGGCTTCTTCTACACCTTCCTGCTCATGCTGCAGGGCAGCCTCATGTTCACGCGCGCCCACCTTAACAAGTGGTGGACGGCTTCACTGGAGACGTTGGTGCTCATCCACGGCACAATGGTCGCGCTCATGCAGGGCACTGCGCTCTGGTCCATGTTCTTCTTCGGCTTTTCGGGCATTGTCGTGCTGACCATTCTTTTCGGCTTGCCCATTGCGCGCTGGGTGCGGTGGGCGGCGCTCGCGCTCTATTTTGGGGCCGCCATCTACGTCTACGGGATTGCGCGCGGTGAAATCGGCGACATCCATCAAATTACGTGGATTCCCGTCATCTACTACGGTTCGGTTTTTGTACTGGCGGGGCTCATCAGCCTGGGGCTCTACATCTACAAGCGCGCGCGTCCAACGCAGCGACTCGCCGAAGCGCAATGAGCGGGGCTGCTATCTGGTGGATTCGGCGCGACCTGCGCCTGACCGACAACCCGGCGCTCCACGCGGCGCTGGCTGCGGCCGGCCCAGATGGCATGCTCCTGCCCGTCTTCATTCCTGACCCGGCGCTGCTTGGCTCGGAGTGGGTGGGCGCGCCACGCCTCGCCTTCCTCTTTGGCGGACTGCGTGCGCTCGATGGCGCGCTGAAGGCGCGCGGCAGCCGCCTGATCGTGCGCAGCGGCCGCCCTGCTGACGTGCTGGCGCAGCTTGTGGCCGAAAGCAGTGCACGCATCATTTGCGCCGAACGCGATCACTCACCCTACGCCACGGCGCGTGATGGCTCCGTAGCGACCCTGCTGCCGCTGCAGCTGGTGGATGGCGTGACCGTGCACCCCCCTGCTGCAATTTGCAAGGCCAATGGCACGCCCTACACCGTCTTCACGCCCTACAGCAAGGTGTGGAAGGCGCACGGCGCACCCGAATCGCGATGACATCCTGCCCGCACCCGAGCGGCTGCAGACGCCGGCTGCCATCGCAAGCGAGCCGCTTCCCCAAACGGCAGGCAGCCTGACAGCAGATCTGCTGGGCGACCCATCATCCAGCCGCTTCGCCCCCACCGAAGCCGAGGCCAGGCGCCGTCTCGATGCTTTCGTCAATGGCGAAGCAGCGCCTATCTATGACTACACGAACACTCGCAATCGCCCCGACCTGGACGGCACGTCGCAACTTTCCCCCTACTTGCGCTTTGGCATGATCTCTGCCCGCATGGCCGCGTTGGCCGCCTTCACCGCAATGGCACGCGCACCTGCGGCTGAAGCTGCCCGCAGCGCCGAAACGTGGCTTAATGAGCTCATCTGGCGCGACTTCTACGTGCAGATTCTTGCTGCCTTCCCTCATGTACGCAGCGGCGCGTTCCGACCCGTCTACGACAAAATGGAATGGATTGACGACTCCGATAGCTTCGCCGCCTGGTGCGACGGGCGCACCGGCTACCCTTTCGTCGACGCCGCCATGCGCCAGTTGCGCGCCACCGGCTGGATGCACAACCGCCTGCGCATGGTGGTCGCCTCGTTCCTCGTCAAGGACCTGCTGATCGACTGGCGCCGAGGCGAGCGCTGGTTCATGCAGACGCTGCTCGACGGCGACCCGGCCGCCAACAACGGCGGTTGGCAATGGTCCGCCGGCGTAGGCACAGACGCTGCCCCCTATTTCCGCATCTTCAACCCGGTGTCGCAGGGCAAGAAGTTTGACCCCGACGGCCTCTTTGTACGCCGCTGGCTGCCCGAGCTGGCAGACGTGCCCACCAGCGCCATCCACGAGCCGTGGGCGCTTGGCCCCGCCGACCAGCAGCGCGCCCGCTGCCGCATCGGTGTGGATTACCCCGCACGCATTATCGACCACGCCTTTGCGCGCGAGCGCGTGCTGGCGGCGTTTGCCGCCGTGCGCAGTGAGGCGTAAAGTAACAGTAGCGCCTTTTCCTCACTCACCCATTCGCGGCAACCATGGCATCCACACCCATTATTCAGCTGAACAACCTGCGCAAGGTCTACACTGTGCCCGTGCGCGAGGGCGGCATGCGCGCTGCGCTGCGCAGCCTGGTCGCCCGTGAGTCGCGTGACATCGTCGCGGTGAACGACATCAGCTTCACAATCGCGCCCGGGGAGGTTGTCGGCTTTCTTGGCCCCAATGGCGCGGGCAAGACGACCACACTCAAGATGCTTGCCGGGCTGCTCCATCCCAGCAGCGGCAGCGCACAGGTGCTTGGCTTCGAGCCCTGGCGGCGTGACCATACCTTCCTGCGCAAGATGACGCTCGTCATGGGCAACCGCAACCAGTTGGCATGGGATATCCCGTCCATCGATTCGTTCGAGCTCAACCGCGCCGTTTATCGTGTGCCGCGGCCCCAGTTCGAGCGCACGCGCGACGAGCTGATCGAAATGCTGGATTTGAGTGGGCTCGTCAACAAGCCCGTGCGCAATCTCTCGCTGGGCGAGCGCATGAAGTGCGAAATTGCCGCCAGCCTGCTCCACAGCCCCAGCGTCCTCTTTCTGGACGAGCCGACGCTCGGGCTCGACGTGACCATGCAGCGGCGCATCCGTGCCTTTGTGCGCACCTACACGCAGCAATACGGCGCCACCGTTCTGCTCACCAGCCACTACATGGCCGACGTCGAGGCGCTCTGCAAGCGAGTCATCGTCATTCATCACGGCGCGCTGCTCTTCGATGGCGACCTCGCCGCGCTGGTGGACCGCTTCTCCTCCTCCAAGACCATCACGCTGCAGCTGGGCGAAGCAGTGCCTGCCATGGATGATGCCGCCTGGGCGCGTTACGGCGAGCGCATTGACGACGGTGAGGACGGTTTCATCCGCCTGCGGGTGCCCAAGGCGGAGAGCGCCGCGATTACGGGCCGCCTGCTGAGCGACCTCCCCATTGCTGACCTGACGGTGGAGGAGACGCCGATTGACCAGGTCATTGAGGATGTTTTCGCGCAACCGGATCTCCCAGCGCCGCCACTTTGCCGGAGGCCGCCGCATGACCGCTCTCCGCACCCTGGGTGACTTCTATCGGGTCAAACTGAAAACGGACCTGGCGATTCAGATGCAGTATCGCGGCGCAATGCTCAATCTGGCTCATCGGCGCAGTGCTGGAGCCGCTTATCTATCTCTTGGTCTGGAGCGCAGCCGCCAGGCCCAAGGGGGCGCAGATCGGCGGCTTAAACATCGGGCGATTTCGCTGCTTACTTCATTGCCAGCCTGTTGGTGAATCAGCTCACCTTTTACGTGGGTCATGTGGGAATTTGAGGACTACATCCGCGACGGGAGAGCTCTGCTGCCAATCTCTTGCGCCCCATTCACCCCATCCACATCGACGTTTGACCACTAACCTGGCGCACAAGGTTTTGTCGCTCACGGTTGTTGTCGTGCCTGCGATCATCTTCATGAGCATCTTCTTCAAGCCAACGTGGAACCTGAGCGTGTGGTCGCTGCTCGGCATTCGTGCCGGCTCTGATTCTTGCTTTCATCCTGCGCTTCCTGCTCGAGTGGACGCTGGCGCTCTCAGCCTTTTGGACAACACGCACGAGCTCCGTGAACCAGCTCTACTTCACCATCTTCTTGTTCTTCAGCGGGCGGCTGGCCCCCCTGTCGCTCTTCCCGCCTGCACTCGTGGTGGTCGCCATCATCCTCCCCTTCCGCTGGACGCTCTTCTTCCCGATTGAACTCTTCCTGGGCAATCTCACGCCACTGCAAGCGCTGTGGGGCATGGCTATCCAGCTCGGGTGGATTCTGGCTGCGCTGCTTCATGCTGCGCGTTGTCTGGCGCTCGGCCATTCGCCGCTTCGCAGCCGTAGGAGGCTGACAATGCGCGCCCACTTCCGCCTCATTGCAACCTACATGCGCCTCTCGGTGCTCAACGAACTCCAGTACCGCGCCAACTTCTGGGGTGCGCTGCTCGAAGCCTCCTGGGGCTTGCCGTGGCGCTGGGTGGCCTGGCCATTGTCTTCAATCACACCGACGACCTGGCCGGCTGGAGCGCCATGGACCTGCTCGTGCTTGTGGGCATTTACTACATTATGAGCGGCTTTATCCAGACCTTTGTGCAGCCAAGCATGGAGCATGTTCCTGCGCGACGTGCGCAAAGGCACGCTCGACTTCACCCTCACCAAGCCCGAAGACGCGCAGTTGCTCGTGAGCGTGCGCGCCTTTTGCGGTGTGGAACCTGATCAACGTGCTGCTGGGCGCGGGGCTGGTGCTTGTGGCCCTGGCGCGCAGCGGTGACGCGGTCCTCGCCGGCGCAGGTGGCCGCCTTTCTGCTTACGCTTGTGCTTGGCGGGGTCATCGTCTACAGCTTCTGGCTTATGCTCGCCACGATTGCCTTCTGGTATATCAAGATCGACAATATTCTTGTCATCTTCCAGAGCATGTACGAGGCGGGCCGCTGGCCTGTGGCTATTTATCCGCCGGTGCTGCGCCTCATGCTCACCTTCATTGTGCCCGTGGCCTTTGCGGTAACGGTGCCCGCCAGCGCGCTTGTGGGGCGCATTTCCTGGACTGCGCTGGCGGGCACGCTGCTCGCCGCGATTGCTTTCTTTATTGCCGCGCGCCTCTTCTGGCGGCGCGGCGTTCGCAGCTACTCGGGCGCTTCGGCCTGACGTGCTGCGTCTCGCACATGCGCGAAGTACTTCCGCGGCTGAAGCTGCAGCCCGAGACCACCTCAAACGCATCATCCAGTCGGCCGCCAGCGGCCCAACATGGAAAGCTGCTCACATGGCATCTACCACAACCTCCGATTGTGACGTTCTCATCGTCGGTGCGGGCCACAACGCCCTCATCTGCGCCGGTTATCTCGCACAAGCCGGCTACAAGGTCATCATGCTTGAACGCCGCCACAAGGTTGGCGGCGCAGTCGTCACCGAAGAGATCATCCCCGGCTTCAAGTTTGACCTTGGCGGCTCGGCCCATATCCTCATCAACCAGACGCCCGTGGTGCAGGAGCTGAAGCTGGCCGCATATGGTCTCGACTACATCGACGTCGACCCGCTCTTCTTCTGCCCCTTCCCCGACGGCAGCCACTTCACAATCTGGAAGGACCTGGAGCGCACCGTCGAGAGCATTGCGCAGATTTCGCCGCAGGATGCCGAGAACTATCGCGCCTTCGTCAACCGCTGGGAGCCGCTGGCGCGCGGCATGGTCGCCTCCTTCCAGGAGCCGCCCACAGCGGGCAACCTCTACCGCAACCTTGTGCGCAAGACGGCCAAGGGCGACGAGCGCTGGGAGCGCCTTACCGACATACTGCGCGGCTATGGACAGGTGCTGCAGCAAAGTTTCGTAGACCCGCGCGTCAAGGCAGCGATTGCGTGGATGGCCGCACAGTCCGGCCCGCCCCCTTCAGAGCCTCTCTCGGCCCCCTTTGCGCTCTGGCACCCCATGTACCATCAGAGCGGCGTGCGCAGGCCACGCGGCGGCTCGGGCATGCTCACGCAGGCGCTGGCGCGCATGATTCAGGCGCACGGCGGCCAGATTATTGCCGGCGCGCCCGTCAAGCGCATTCTCACGCGCAATGGCAAGGCCATTGGCGCGGAGACCGAGGGCGGCATTCGCATTACTGCCGCGCGCGCTGTGGTCTCCGGCGCACACATTCAGACGACGCTGCGCATGCTTGAGGATGCGCCTGTGGGCGATTCCGAGCGGCGGCTCATGGCCAACACACGTGTCGGCAACGGCTTTGGCATGATTGTGCGCTGCGCCATGGATGCGCTGCCCAACTACACTGCATTGCCTTCGCCCAGCGACGGAACGGCGGGCTATCAGCACCGCGCCATGCAGTTCATCTGTCCCGACATGCGCTATCTCGAGCGCGCCTACGGCGACTACCTCGGCGGCGAACCCTCGCACGACCCCGCGCTCATTGCCATGACCTTTTCGGCGGTCGACCCATCGCTCGCGCCCGAAGGCAAGCACACCCTCTTTGTGTGGATGCAGTACGCGCCTTATGAACTCGCCAATGGCCAGTCGTGGGACGAGGTTGGCGACGCGGTGGCAGACCGCATTCTGGACAAATTGGGCGAGTACGCGCCCAACGTAAAGGGGGCTGTGCTGGGGAGACTGGTAGAGCACCCTCTCTACCTCGAGCGCGAACTCGGGTTGCTGCGCGGCAACGTCATGCATCTTGAAATGTCAATTGACCAGATGTTTATGATGCGCCCCGCGCTCACCATGGGCAACTACGTGAGCCCGCTCAAGGGGCTCTACCTGACGGGCGCGAGCACGCACCCGGGCGGCGGCATTATGGGCGCTGCCGGGCGCAACACAGCCATGGTGCTGCTCAAGGACCTGGAGAAGAAGCGCGTCTAGGCGCAGCAGTAAACCAGCTCAACGCAAGGGCGCGAAGGGTAGCAGAGAACGCAAAGGAAAAGCAAGAAAGCGCAAAGCAGGACAGACACCAGTGTCTGGTCCTTGCTTTGCCTTTCTTGCTCCTCCTTTGCGTTCTCTGCCTACCTTCGCGCCTTTGCGTTGAGCTGTTTACTGCTGCGCTCAAGCACCGGCTGCAGCTTGAGCCACAGGCTGCGCGCCTCTTGAACCGCCACATCACGCGCTTCCTTGGGCGCATAGCGGGCCGCACTCACGGCCACGCCCAGCGCGCGCGATGGCTGCCGCCGCTTCCGCCATTTGCGCACCGTTGCGGCCGCTCATCTCAAGGGCCAGTGCCTCTCCGTACTCAATGGGCGTTTCGCCTTCGTCAGGCGTATAGCCGGCGCGTGCGCCCCACGCCAGCAGCGCCAGCCACGGGTCCTGGCGCGCGGCACGTAGCCGCTGCACCACTTTCCACAGCAGCCAGACAAGCGCGCCAATGGGCAGCAGCCACACGAGCATTTGCGCGTTCCACTCGATTTCGGCAGCGGGCGCAGGCGGCAGCGGCAAGGGTTCCATGGCGTCCGGCGGCATCAGCGTCGCGCCGCCCACGCGCGCAATCTCCGAGCGCGACGCGGTCGGCTCAAAGGGAATCCACCCCACCTCTGCAAAGTAGACCTCGGGCCAGGCGTGCGAATCCGCCGCCGTAACAAGCCACGCGCGCGGCTCGGGCATCCACCCGCCGGGCGCGTAGCCCGTCATGAAGCGAGTTGGCAGCCCTGCCGCACGCGCCAGCACCACGAAGGCCGTCGCATAGTAGTCGCAATAGCCCTTCTGCAAGTCGAAGAGGAAGTAATCGGCCACATCCGACACTTCGGGTGGCGGCGCCCCAATGTCCAGCGTATAGGGGAATGTGCGCAGGTATTCCTGAATCGCGATCGCCTTGTCAAAGGGCGATTCCAACCCCGCCACCAGGTCGGCCGAGAGCGCGCGCGTGCGTGGCGTGACTGTGGGCGGCAACGCCAGATACGCGCCGAAGCCTGCGGGCAGGGGGTTTTCCACGACGCCAAAAGGTGGCAGCGCGCGCAGGGCCTCCTCGCCCAGCGCCGGCGTGAATGAGAGCAGCGAGTAGCCGCCCCCGCTGCTGGTAATGGCCGTCACCTCGCCCTGGGGATCAAGACGCAGCCACGTATCAATGCCAGCCTCAACCATTTCGCCTGCCGCGAAGAGCGTTGCCGAGGGGACGTACGTGCGCACGGTCTGCGCGAGCAGGCGGCGGCCTGCTTCCGTTATCCCAGGCCGGCGGCTGTCGGCGGGCAGGCGCAGCAGCGTGTGCTCGGCGTCCGGCTCCCATCCCAACCCCGTGTAGAGGCTGAAGGCGGTGGCATTCAGGTACGGCGCAAAGGGGGGCGCGTCATAGAAGGTGGGGCTGTCGCCCGTGCGCAGTTCCAGAATGCGCGTTGTGCGCAGTTCGGGGCCGCTGCCCAGCAGGAATTGATTCGGCAGCCCCGACGTCGTGCCTGCAACGCTGTAGCGCGGCGCCGTCTCGATGTTGGGGAATGCCTGCTGGCGCACGGTCTCAATGCGCTCGTCAAGCGGAGCGACCAGCCGTGAGTAAAAATCGGAGATGGCGCGCACGGAGAAGACAGGCGCAACTGCCGCCAGCAGCAGCGCCAGGCTGGCAATCGCCGCCGCATTGAGCCAGCGCTCATTGAGAACGCCTTGATTGTAGTCGGCGCGCGTCTGCTGCCAGCGTGCGGCCATGCGGTTGTTGTCAAGCGCAACATGCAGCAGCAGCACCAATGCCAGCGCCGCCAGGAAGATGAAGCGCCCTTCACCGCCGAAGAAAACAACCGTCCCCACCAGCGCCAGCAGCGGCAGCATGGCGGGCAGCGCGTGCTGCGTGGCACGCGTGAGGGCGGCGGCCAGTGCGGCCAGCAGCCAGATGAGCGCGGCCGCAAAGAGCGCAAAGACGCGCTCATCCGGGATTACGCTGCCCCCCTGCGCACCCAGCCACCAGACGGAGAGCCGCGCCCCATAGCGCACAATCGCCTCGTTCATCTGCGTCACGGCCGGCGCGAAGTCGCCTGTGCGCAGCCCCACCCAGAGCACCCCAGCATCGGGCAGCCAGCGCATGACGATCACGGTCACCACAAGCCCGCCCAGCAGCAGCACGACGAGCGCCGCATACAAGTTTGCGACCACGCGCAGGCGCCGCACGGCAACGGGCCGCGCCCACCCCGCTATCCACCAGACACACAACACGGCCAGCACGCCCGTTGCCGACAACATGGAGACTGTTTCCTGCTGGCGCACCCAGTTGTTGGCTTGCAGCGTGTAGGCCGGAAGCACAGCCAGCGCAACGCACGCGCCCAGCGCAATCCAGCCCTGCCAGGGGTGCAGTTGCGTCACTGCAAAGCGCAACGCGCGTATGGGCAGCGATTCGGTCAGCTCACGCATGTCGGCAACGGGTCGATCTTCGAAGCCCATCAGGCGACCTCTTCCTCAATCTCGACACGCACCACGCCACCGCTGGGCGTTGAGCGCAGTTCCGTGCGCCGGCGGCGGTGTGTAATCAGCGCACGCAGGCGCGCATCCACGGGCAGGATCTGCACGGGCACGTTGTAGCGCGCCATCCGCCCGCGCAACTCCTCGGCGGCAGAGGCCGTCTCTGCGGTCGTGATCAGTAACAGACCCGCCGCAGCGCCGCTTGAGGCAATGCGCAGCAGTTCGGCCGACCAGCGCTGCGTCGCCTCGCCATCGGCCAGTTGCGCCGTCACAACAACCACGCTGCTGCGGCTGCCTACCATGAGGCGGCTGCCGGCCAGCAGGTCGGTCAGGGGGAGCGGCGCTGGATCCAGCGGCGCGAGCGCCGCCAGGATGCGCCACAGGTGGCCGCGCCCGGCGCCCGGCGCCACGGTAATCGCCTCCGCGCCCTCGCCCGAGACCGTCAGCAGCCCCACGCTGCGCCCGCTGCTCCCCTCGAGGAATTGCGCCGCAAGGCTTGCCGTCGCCATCAGCCCCGACTCCAGCGTCGAGAAATCACCCTGCGTGGCCACTGCGCTGCTGTCAGCATCAAAGACCAGCCAAATGTCGCCGCTCGGTTCCTGCTCCATCTCGCGCACCATCAGCCGGCCATGGCGCGCCGTGCTCGGCCAGTGGATGAAGCGGGTGTCGTCAAAGGGCTGGTAGATGCGCACCGTGGGCGATGGCAGCGATCCCAACAGCGGGCGGCGCGTGCGATCATCACCGCTGGCATAGCCGCGCGGCAGCGGGAAGGTGGGCAGCTCCACGACACGCGGGTGGATCAGCAGAAGTTCGGCGCGCGTGTCGCGAATCTCCAGTGTAAAGAGGTGGAGCGGGTCGCCCGTGCGCAGGGCATGCGGCCCCAGTTGAAAGAGGCCGCGGCGTGGGCAGACGGCCGTCGTACGCCACTTGTCGCTCTGGTTCGCGCCCACGGCCACCACGCGGCCTGGGTTGTAACCCGGCAGCGTTGATTCGTCCACAAACTCCACCCACGGAGCGGGCGTGCTGCCCTCATTGAAGATGCGGAACTCTTCTTCCAGCACATCGCCCACCACAAGCAGCGTGCCGTGGCGTCTGCGCTCCAGGCGCAGCGTGCGCGCCAGCGCCCGCACCCACAGCCACGCGCCCAGATAGCAGACGATGATGACCACGCCGGTGGTCGTCCACACGGGATCGGGCATGGCGATTTCCGCGACAAAGAGCAGCGGCAGCGCGAACAGCGGCCAGCGCAAATGCAGCCTGACCTCGCCATTGGCAGGCAGGCCGCGGTTGAGAATTCGATTGTCCAGCCGGCGAGAGCGTTGCAAACGGGGTGCTCGAGAGGAGATTTGTTGCATGTTGGCACCTGTGCCAGAATGTCCGTGCTGGCTCATTAGACCACAAGGGAGCGTTTTCGACCAGTGACAGCCATTGCAGCAACACCCGACAGCCGCGACGCGCTTTGGCGCGTGGACCTGCACACGCACACCGTCTACAGCAAGGACAGCTTGACGCGCACTGAGGCGCTGATTGAACGCGCCCGTGCGATTGGGCTCAACAAGATCGCCGTCACGGAGCACAACCGGCTTGACGGCGCGCTGGCTGCCAAACGCATAGCGCCGGAACTGGTCATTGTGGGCGAAGAAATCAAGACGACGCACGGCGAAATCATCGCCTGGTATGTGCAGGAAGAGGTGCCACGCGGCCTCTCGCCGCAGGAGACGGTGCGCCGCCTGCGCGACCAGGGCGCCGTCATCAGCATTCCCCACCCACTCGATTCGGTGCGCTCGTCCGCCATGGGCATGGAGAATGTGATGCAGATCATCGATTCCGTCGATGCGCTGGAGGTGCTCAACGCGCGCTGTGTGCGCGCCGCCGACAACGCCGCCGCACTCGAGTTGGCGCGCGCCCACGGCAAGCTTGTCACCGCCGGCAGCGATGCACACATTACGCAGGAGATTGGCCGCTGCGTGCTGGAGATGCCTCCCTTCGAGGACAACGCGCGGTCATTCCTCGCTGCGTTGCGCACGGCCACACCGGTTGGCGTGGAGAGCCCCTTCTGGCCCCACTTTGCCAGCACCTGGGCCAAGCTGCGCAAGCGCATAGCGCCCGTGCAGCTGCCCCGCTGAGAGTGAAAAGGGAACGGGGAACGGGGATCGTTCAATCGCGGAACGTCCCGTTCCCCGCTCCCCGTTCCCTTCTCACTCGGGTAGCTCTCTTTCAACTCTCATAATTGTTGCAGGATTGATTAATGCATCTTTAACAGTATGCAGCGATAATGTGGTTGCGCTGTTGTGATGGTGCTCAAAGGCAACCCTCTGCGGCGAGCACCATAAGAGAGCCCCGCTGCCAGCCCTCCTGGAGCGGGGCTTTCGCTTTCAAGGCGCTCCTGAATTTGCTCGCCCTTCGGCAGTCGCGCTCCAAAATTGACATTGCGATCATCTTGCAGTTGGCGCGGCGACGGGCGTATACTATTCACCATGACCGCACGACGCCTGACCCCGCGCATCGTCGCGCACGTGGTCGTACTCCCCCTTATTGCTTGCCTGCTCCTGCCGACGCAGATCACGTTGGCTGCCTCCGATCCCTGCAAGCCGCCCAATGTGCTGCCAGCCGCCGTTTGCGATTTTGACGACTGGCATGGTGATGCACCGCGCCAGGTGGCAAATGGGTGGAATGAGTACATTCGCTCGGGAAACCCCGACTACTATCGCGACGAGCACTCCTTCTTCGGCGGCGGCACGCAAACGATCCGCTCGGGCGAGCCCTTCCTCGCCGGCATCTGGACGCAGGTGGATGTGACGCCCGGCGCAGGCTACCGAGGCAGCATTGCATGGGGCGCACCTAATCTGCCAGCCGAGTTCGGCCGCCAACTGGGGATTGACCCGACTGGCGGCACCGATCCGGCCGCGTCCACCGTCATCTGGGGCCCACAGCATTTTGGTGACGGGCGCATGCTCAACTACATCACCGACGGGCCTAACATCGACATTCGCGCGCGCGCAATCTCCACCCGCATGACGCTCTTCTTTCAGGTGGATCGCCCCACGACTTCAGGCGACGGCTTCATCTTCATCGATGCGATTGCGCTCTATCCCGATGAGAGCGCACCCGATGCGATTGACGCACCGGCTGCCACCGCTACGCCGCCTGCAGAGGCACCGACTGAAGCGCCCACTGAAGCGCCCACTGAACGCCCCTGAAATTCCAACCGCTGCGCCGATCGATACGCCGGTTGATACCCCACCCGAGCAACCAGGCCCGGGCGTTGCAAGCGTGGGCTATTTGCCGATTACAATTACGGAGTCGCTACCCAACGGAGGAGCGCCTCCCGACGCCATCATCGAGCCGGCGCCGCTGCCGAGCGACACGCCCACCACAGCACCTTCCGCCACACCGCTGCCGACAGAGACGCCTGCGCCTTCGGCCACGCCGAGCCCAACGCCCAGCCCCACCCCTACGCTCACGGCAACGCCTTCGCCCACGTGGACACCGTGGCCCACGATCGTGCCAATGGGCTTCATTGATGCGGCGGGCACGGCCTTGCGCGTGGGAGACATTGCCACCTTGCGCGAGGCACCCTCGTCCACGTGGTCACTTGCGGCGCTCAGCGCGCTGGCACTTGTGGGCGCACTGCTCTTTGGTAGCTCGTTCGTGTGGCTGCGGCGCAAATAGGACATCGCGCAGGCATCTCATGATCGATTGAATCTGCGAGGGCCGTGCGCTGCACGGCCTTCGCTTTTTGCCGGGCAATGCCCGCGGAGGAACCATGCAACAATATCGAATCCCGCTTGTGCCGGGCCCCGTCTCGATACCCGCCGAGGTTCTCGAGGCCTACAACTTTGACTACGGCAGTGCCGATCTGGAAGACGAGTTTTTCCAGCTCTACTCAGAATGCGAGTTTGGGCTGCAAAGGCTGCTGGGCACGCGCAACGACGTTGCCATACTTGCCGGCGAGGGCATGGTGGCCCTTTGGGCCGCACTCAAGAGCGCCATCCTGCCCGGCGACAAGGTGCTGGCCGTGGCCACGGGCGTCTTCGGCTATGGCATTGCCGACATGGCGCGCCAAATCGGCGCCGAGGTGGAGATCGTCGGCTTCAACTATGACGAGGTGCTTGACCCCGACGTGGTGCGCGAAGCCGCCGAGGCATTCTCTCCGCACATGATTACCGCCGTCCACTGCGAAACACCTTCGGGCATCCTCAACCCACTGGAGGAGCTTGGCGAGATCGCGCAGGCCGCGGACGCGCTTTTTTACGTGGACATGGTGGCCAGCGGCGGCGGCGTGCCCGTGCTCGTGGATGACTGGCAGATCGACCTCGGCCTCATGGGCAGCCAAAAAGCGCTCAGCCTCATGCCCGACCTTGCCATGGTCACCGTCAGCGAGCGCGCATGGGACAGGATTGGACGCGCCAATTACGCCGGCTACGACGCGCTGCTCCCATTCCGCACGGCGTGGCGCGAGCGCTACATGCCCTATACGCAAAACTGGCACGCCTTTGCCGGCCTCAAGGCATCGCTCGACAGCCTCTTTGCCGAAGGGTTGGACGACGTCTACCGCCGCCATGAAGATGTGATGCAGATCTGCCACGCGCGCCTGGAAGGCATGGGCATTCGTCTCTATCCCAAAGAGCGCAACACGGCTTCACCCACCGTCACGGCGGCCTATCTGCCCGACGGCTGGCCGTGGCCCCGCCTTAACGAAGCGCTGCGCGCCGAAGGCATGGGTGTGGGCGGCAGCTACGGCCCGCTGGCCGGCCAGGTCTTCCGCATTGGCCACATGGGTGCGCAGGCGAGCCACGAACTTATCCATCGGGGCATGGACGTGCTCGAATATGTGTTGACTGGACGGTAGGGCTGCACCTGCTTGGCCACCTCCTTGTGGGCAGAATGGGACAGCGATACCAGACTTGCTTGCGCGTTGACGCGATACTTCCACGTACGGCTCAATGCATGAGCAAGTGCCCGAGAACGCAGAAGCGGCAGCATTCCTCCGCTTTTCGCAGACCGTACTTTCTTTGGGAGGACCAAAATGACAACCGAAATTGCCACACTGGGTGGAGGATGCTTCTGGTGTCTGGAAGCAGTCTACGACGAATTGCAGGGCGTGCAGAGCGTCGAGTCGGGCTACATGGGTGGCCACGTGGCGCAACCCATCATACAACGCCGTCTGCACGGGCAAAACCGGCCACGCCGAGGTGGTGCAAGTCGCGTTTGACCCGGCCGTCATCACCTATGCCGACATCCTGCGCGTCTTCTTCAGCATTCACGATCCGACAACGCTCAACCGCCAGGGTGCAGATGTGGGCACACAGTACCGCTCCGTCATCTTCACCCATTCCCATGCGCAGGCAGAGACGGCGCGCACGATCATGGCCGAGATCGGCGCAGCCGGTCTCTGGTCCAAACCCATTGTGACCGAAATCACGCCCGCGAGCGACTTTTACGTGGCCGAGGATTATCACCAGGAGTATTATTCCCGTAATGGCCGCCAACCCTACTGCCAGGTGGTCATTGCGCCAAAGCTCTCCAAGTTCCGCAAGCAGTGGCGCGAGCGCTTGCAAGAAGTCTGATGCGCCGGCGGCGGGTACAGCCTATCCACCGCTGAAATGGGCGATCGGCCTGCGCACTCCTCCAAAGTACCAATCGTCCGTATCCCTGCACGCCCCCTTTGCGTCATCACGTGTGAACCATTCCACACGAAAGGGGGGCTTGTGCTGCAATGGAGTCGAGTTGGTTTCGTCGTCGTCATGGTTTGGCTGGCATCGCTGGGTATGATGCGTACTGGGCATGCGGCCATCTTGCATGTGGCCGAGCAGGCACAGTTGGAAGCCGCGCTCAATGCGCCGGTTGAGATTCCCGAGCCGGTGACGATCGTTCTCTTTGGCACAGGGCTGGCGGCCATGGCTGCTGCAGCCACGGTCAAGCGGCGAAAGTAGACGTAGCAATCAATCCGAAAGCAAGCCGAGGGGCGCAGCCAGTACGCTGCGCCACTCGGCTTTTTGCAATTCACGCAGCGCGCTATGCAGTGCGCCCATTCTTCACTTGAACGACCTCGGCAATGATGGCCAGCGCAATCTCCTCAGGCGTGCTGCCACCCAGGTCCAGCCCAATCGGCGCGTGGATGCGGCGCAGTGCTTCCTCATCCACGCCCGCGTCGCGCAGCGACGCGAGCCGCTTCGCGTGCGTGCGCCGCGAACCGAGTGCGCCAATGTAACGCGCGCGCGTGGTCAGCGCATAGGCCAGCGCAGGATCATCAATCTTGGCGTCGTGGGTCAGGACGACGAGATAGGTCGTTTCATCGGGCGCGAGATCGGCCAGCGCGTCGGCAGGCCAGCGCACGTGCAGCGCGTGGGCGTGGCCAAAGCGTTCGGCCGTCGCGAAAGCGGAGCGGGCATCCAGTACAATTGTCTGAAAGCCCAGCGTATTGGCGAGCGTGACAAGTGCAATCGCCGTGTGCACCGCGCCGATGATAATCAGGCGCGGCGGCGGCACAGTAATGTCGAGCATAAGCTCCACGGGTCCTGCTGCGCTTTCCATTGTGAAGCGGCGGGGCTGCTGCGTGTCAAGCGCTCGTTGAAGCAGCGGCGTGGCTGCGGCGTCAAGCACGGCACTACCAAGTGTGCCTGCGCGCGCGCCCGTCCTGGTCAAGCAGAGCGAGTTACCCAGATGTGGGCTGCTCAAGATAATGGCGCGCGCCGCAAGCGCACCATCCTTCACGGACTCGAGGTAAAGTCGCATTGCATCGTTCACTGCGTGGTGCCCCGTTCGCGCAAGAGGAAAGAGAGTGGCAGAAAGAGCAGCCATGACACCCTGGCGATATCGGCGCTGAATAGCGCAACGAGCGCAGACAGGAGAAATACGATCGGCGCCACGGCGAGAAGCAGGGTTTCGTGACGGATTGTGTGCGTCGCTGTCGTAACCGAGACAAGGCGCCTGTTTGCCGATGCGTAGAGCCAGATTAGCAGTTGGAGCAGCCCAATTGCTGCCATGGTCAATGCATAGAAGATTGTAGCGGTGCTGTTGCCGTATTTGGCGAGCACGGACGTGGGAAATGGCGTGAATGCGATGCCCATGAGAAGCAGCAGATTGAGCCAAATGAGGCGGCGGTCGTAGCGTTGAATATACGCAAAGCGGCGGTGGTGGCCGATCCAGAAGATGCCAATCACAAGGAAGCTGATGACGAATGCGAGATAGCTTGTGCCAAGCGAGAGCAACTGCGCCAGCAGCGCGCGATTCGATAATTCACCCAGGTCGGGTGGCAGGCGCACGTCAAGGGCAAGCAGCGTAATCGCGATCGCGAATACGGCGTCGCTGAAGAAGACAAGCCGCTCAAGGCCAATTGGGTCCGTACCATGTTCCTGCGCCGTTCGGGCGGACGGCGCGCTATGCTTTTTTGCCGGCATCGTATGGGAAAGGTGGATAGGTTGTCTCGCGCAGATCGGCGCTACGCGCGAGATGAGATGCGCCGGCGCGCCAGACAATCAGCGCGACGGCTAGCCATTGCACAAGAACAAAGGTCCAAAAGAGTGCTCCGCCCGCCGACATGACACCCAGATAGAGGATGGAGGTATCGGTCGCTGCGTGGAAAATCGCCGCAAGCAGGACGCTGCCGCGCGTATGGTTGAAGATCCAGGTGTGCATCACCGAAGTGGCCATCGCCGAAAGCACAAAGCCGGGATACGAAAGCGTAGACTGGAAGGTGCCGGGTGTGAGGAAGAGCGGCGTATGCCAAATACCCCAAATGAAGCCAAGCAGGAGGCTTGCGTAAAGCGCGGTCATGCGCGTTTGCAGCCGCGGAAGCGCAAAGCCCCGCCACGCCGTCTCTTCCGTCACAAGGAAGAGCGGCAACTGAAAGAGGAAGTAGCTCAGCGCGGCGCCTGCGCCGGCTGCAACACCAATCGGGCTTTCCAAGCCAAAGGGCAAGCGCAGCCCGATTGCAACCAGCGCCAGAAGTGCGGTCAACAACAGGGCAACGCCATACCACAGCGGGCCAACGCGCCACCGCACCCACCGGCTGATCAGGTCGCGAAAACCAGGAAAGCCGTCATCGACGAAGGCAGCAATCACGGCAGCGAGGCTGAGGCCGATGAAGGCGAAGGCGCCCGGAATGTGAAACGAAAGCTGGCCTTGCGCCTCGGCGCGCGCGGAAAACCATACGACCCACGAAAAGAGGAATGCAAGCACAAAGAACAGGATGAGTGAAGAACGCTTCATGGCGAATGTCACCTCTCGCTTTGATGTGCAAACTACCCAGACTTGATGGCTACATTGGGTCACCTGTTAGTCAAGATCCGGCGACAGCGCCGGGTTGTGGGCCAGTTCGGCCATGCGCAGAAGCTGCCTCGGCAGGATGCGCCCCTCACTGAGGGGTGGCAGCGCGTCGAGCGCAAACCACGCTGCGTCCAGCGTCTCCTCGCTGCCGCTGGGCGTGCCGCTCACATAATCGCACAGAATGAAGGCCTTGTAGACGTGATAGGGAAAAGGCGGCACGTGCCCTTGCACACTGCGGTCGAGCAGCGCCAGCAGCCGCACCGCGCACACCTCCACATGCGCCTCCTCGCGCACCTCGCGCACGGCCACATTGCTGGGCGAATCGTTGGGGTCGGCCCAGCCGCCCGGCGGCGCCCAAAGGTCGTCGGCCTTCTCCTGCACCAGCAGGATGCGCCCTGCGTCGTCGAAGACAATCGCGCGCACGTCCACCTTGGGCGTGGCATAGCCCTCCTGCAATGCCCAGTTGGCCAGCATCGCGTCCGCCTGAATCGCACCTCCCGACGCCATGATCTCGGCCGCAAGGCGCATGATCTGCGCGTACCGCTCCAGATCATAGTCGCTCTTTGAGTAGGTGAGCCCGGCCTGGGCGATACCATTCAGTTGCTTTGCCCAGCGCAGCCAGGCGGGTTCGGGTGTCATGGGAGCCATTTCCGGTTGAGAAGCGTGGCGTTGCACTGCGTATGAGAATAGTCGAAGTCCGATTCCCAAGGCAATTGCCGGCACCGCCTCGCGCACGGGCGCAGATGCGTACAATTGACAGCCCCCAGAGCGGTGCGTAGAATGCTCACATGGATGCGCAGTCCACTCAATAGGCGTGCAGAGCCTCGCCCCCACCTGGAGAGCCCGTTATGGACGAAGAGCAATTCAATTCCGGCTTGGTTGACGGCGACGGCCCCGCATTTGACGCGGAGGTGACGTTGCGTGAAGTTACGGCAGAGACAGTGCGTGCGATTACGCGCCTCACCGTTACAGCCGAGCAGGAGCGATTTGTGGCGAGCAATGCCATCTCGATCGCCGAGGCGCATTTCAACCCTGAGCATGCCTGGTTCAACGCCATCTACGCCGGCGAAACGCCGGTTGGCTTCGTCATGCTCTATGATGACCCCGACACCCCCACCTACTTCCTGTGGCGCTTCATGATTGACCAGCGCTACCAGGGCCGCGGCTACGGCACGCGTGCGCTGCGCCTCCTGGTGGAGCACGTGCGCAGCCGCCCTGATGCGGCGGTGCTGGGCGTGAGCTATGTGCCCGGCGATGGTAGCCCCGAGAGCTTCTACACGAAGTTTGGCTTCGAGGAAACGGGCGATATGGATGAGGATGAGGTCATTGCGCAGTTGCTGCTTGATGGCCTTGACTGAACCACGTGAAATGTCGGTTTTATCGTGGTATGACTTTGGAGGAGGCCCCAGTGCATGACTGGCTGACCGAAATGGAACGCTGGCGCGGCGAAGGCAAAGAGGTGGCGCTTGCGACCGTCGTCAAGGTTTACGGCTCTGCGCCGCGTCCGCTGGGTGCGAAGATGGCCGTCTCCTCCGCCGGCGAGATGGCCGGTTCGGTCAGCGGCGGTTGTGTGGAGGGAGCAGTCGCACAGGCAGCGCTCAAGGTCATGCAAACGCACGCCCCGCGTCTTGAAAGCTACGGCATCACCGACGAACTGGCCGCCTCTGTGGGCCTGGCGTGTGGCGGCAACATCGAGGTCTTTATTGAGCCGGTTGGGTGATGGTCGGGCCGACACCGGACACTTGCTCGGCACCTGACACCCGCATTTCGACTTGTTGCGCGACCCACTGCCTGCTATAATGGCGCTTGCAGGCGGGTCGCCCATTCACTATCGCTCACATCGCCAAGACCAATGCCCGATACGCCCACTTCCCGCATCTCCAACATGCAGGTCGCCGACCTCCTGGCCGGTGTTGCCGCGCGCATGCAGGTTCTCGAAGAGAACCGCTTTCGCGTTGCCGCGTTCGAAAACGCCGCCGAAAACATCCGCAACCTGGGCCGCGATGTAAACGCCTTCTTCGCCGAAGGGAAACTTGAGATGATCCCGGGCGTCGGCAAGGGCATTGCCTTCAGCCTGCTGGAGCTCTTCACCACAGGCGGCGTGGAAGAGTTTGACGCGCTCTTCGAGCGGGTTCCTCAGGGCGTCGTCGACATGCTCGCCGTCCCCGAACTTGGCCCCAAGAAGGTGAAGCGCCTCTGGCAGGAGCTGGGCATTGACAGCGTGGACGCGCTGCAATCGGCCGCGCAGGCGGGGATGCTGCGCGACGTCAAGGGCTTTGGCGCGAAGACTGAAGAGCGCATCCTGCATAACATCGAGCTGGCGCAGCTGCGCGTGGACGACGGCCGCATGCCCATAGGCACCGCCCGCCCCCTTGCCAACGCCCTGATTGCCAACCTGCGCGCCGCCCTCCCCGCCCACACGATTGCGCGCATTGAGGCCGCCGGCAGCCTGCGCCGCTGGAAAGAGACGATCGGCGACATTGACCTCGTTTGCGTCAGCGCCGACCCGGCCGCCGTCATGGCCGCCTTCCGTGCGCTGCCTGAGGTGGCCAACGTCATCGGCAGCGGCGAGACCAAGACCATGGTCACCCTCCACAACGGCATGGATGTGGACCTGCGCGTGGTGGAGCCAAAGCATTGGGGCGCGACGCTCGTCTACTTTACGGGCAATCGAGAGCACCAGATTCAGCTGCGCGAAATCGCGCTCAAGCTTGGCTGGAGCCTCAACGAGTATGGCGCAACGGCCACAGGTACAGGCGCTGCCCCGTCGGGCGAGGAGCGTTTCTTCGCCGACGAAGAGGAACTCTACGCCTTCCTCGGCATGCAGTTCATCCCGCCCGAAGCGCGCGAAAGCAGGGGCGAGCTTGCCGCCGCACGCGCCAACAGCTTCCCCCGCCTCATTGAGGTCGACGACATCCGCGGCGAGTTCCACACGCACACGACCTGGTCTGACGGCAAGGCTTCGGTGCTGGAGATGGCGCAAGCCGCGCACGCCCGTGGCTACAGCTACTGGAACGTGAGCGACCACAGCGTGGGGCTTGGCATTGTGCAGGGGGTGGACGGTGCACGCCTGCGCCAACAGGCCATTGAGATTGCCGCCGCAAACCAGTGGTTCGCCGATAAGGGAATTGACTTCCGCATCCTGCAAGGCTCCGAGGTGGAGATTCTGGCCGATGGGGAACTTGGCCTGCCCGATGACGTTCTCGCCACGCTGGATGTCGCAGTCGCCTCCATTCACAGCGCGCAGCGGCAGGATCGCGAAACGATCACTGCGCGCTGTATCAAAGCCATTCGCAATCCACACATCGACATTCTGGGCCACCCCACCGGCCGGCTGATTGGCGCACGCCCTCCAACCGAGCTTGACGTCGAGGCGGTGCTGCTGGCCTGCAAGGAGACCGGCACGGTTGTGGAAATCAACGCCAACCCGGCGCGGCTGGACCTCAACGATGTCTACGCGCGCCGCGCCGTGGAGCTGGGATGCAAGCTTGTGATCAACACCGATGCGCACAGCGTGGCCGACCTCAACCTGCTTGAGTACGGCATCCACACGGCGCGCCGCGGCTGGGTTACGGCGGCCGATGTCGTCAACACCCGTCCCCTCGCTGAGGCGCTTGCCTTCTTCAAGGATCACGCAGAGTAGCCGCCGCACTGGCGCGCCTACCAGAAAGGGAGATTTCCTTTAGCCGTACACAACCGCACAGCGCAATTTCGGGCTCCCACCCGAAACTTCCATCATCGCACCCATTCATCGCCGCAGGAGAGACCCATGGGAACCCAGCCACGCCATCGCTATCTGGTGCTTGTCACGCTATTGCTTGTTGGCCTGCTCGTCGTACTGCAGGCCTGTGGACGCAACGAAGCCCCCGCCACGGAAACGCCCCGTGCAGGCGGCGTCACCGTTGAAGAGGCCGCCGTCGACGCGGTTGGCACTGAAAGCGGCGCAGACGCTTTCGTAGCAGCCGAACCGACCGCTCTACCCACGCCGACCCCCGTTGTCTACACCGTCGGCTCCGTCATCACCGCGGGCGCGCCCGTCACCATTTTTGCCACCGCCGCCTCCTCATCCACAGTGCTTGAGGTTTATGAGAGCGGCGCAACCTTCACGGTCCTCGAACCCAACGACCAGTTCACCGCCTACCCCGTTTTAAATGGCGGGGCGTCGT
Source organism: uncultured Chloroflexia bacterium (assembly GCA_963773745.1). Lineage (GTDB taxonomy): Bacteria > Chloroflexota > Anaerolineae > Caldilineales > Caldilineaceae > UBA5069. Next base: position 2,279,797 of record CAVZCL010000005.1, on the reverse strand, counting down.
GGGTGCGCGTGCGCGCGGCGGACGGCCTCGCCGGCTGGGCCAAGGCCGACGCGCTGCCCAACTGAGCGTGGCTCAGCTTCGGCTTCGGTGGGCCCTGCCCGCTGGGGTAGAATAAGGCTCCACCATCCGTCGCGCCCAGGTGGCACTGCGCAGGAGCAACCGTATGGCAGAGCACAAGAGCAATGCAGCAGAAGACGCCGATACCCTTGTCGAAGACGACGGGCAGATCCTGCGCGTGCCGAACAACTGCGTGCGCTGCTGCGCCACCACCAATACCAGTATTATGTTCTCGACGCGCCCGAGATAAGTGACGCGGCCTTCGACGCGCTCTTCGGCGAGCTGCAAGCGCTTGAGGCCGCACACCCTGCCCTGCGCACAATCGACAGCCCCACACAGCGCGTCGGCGGCATAGTTGCGGGCCGCTTCGAGAAGGTGGAGCACCCAACGCCCATGCTCAGCCTCGCCAACACCTTTGGCGATGACGGCCTGAATGCATGGCGCGAGCGCCTCAAGCGCTTCCTCCCCGCCGAACGCCACGCCGAACTCTCCTATGTCGTTGAACCCAAATTCGACGGGTTGACGGTCGTGCTCCACTATGAACAGGGGCGCTTTGTGCTGGGCGCTACCCGCGGCGACGGTCAGTTCGGCGAGACGATCACGGATAACCTGCGCACAGTGCGACGACTGCCGCTGCTGTTGCCCGCCGGCGGCGCCACGGCAAGCGTGCATGCGCCGCTGCGCCTGGTTGTGCGCGGCGAAGCCTACGTGGACAAGGCTGACTTTGAAGCCTTCAACCAACGCCAGGCCGCCGCCGGCGAGCGCCTCTATGCGAACCCACGCAACTTTGCCGCCGGCAGCCTGCGCCAACTCGACAGTGCCATCTCGGCACAGCGCCCCATCAAGCTCTGGGTCTATCAGGCGCTTGTGCTTGAAACCGAAGACAACGCACCCGAAACGCATTCGGCCATGCTCGCGTATCTGGCGCGCGAAGGGCTGCCCGTTTGCCCCAACCTGCGCCGCTTCGCCGACAGCGAATTTGACGCGCTGACGGCCTATCTTGCCGAGTTCGGCGCGCAGAGGGCCTCGCTCCCCTATGAAGTGGACGGCGCCGTCATCAAGGTGGACTCGCTCGAGTTGCAGGAACTGCTCGGCTTCACGGGCAAGGACCCGCGCTGGGCGCTGGCCTACAAGTATGCGGGCGAGGAGGCCGTTACGCGCCTCAACGACATCGCAGTCAACATTGGCCGCACGGGGGTTGCCACTCCCAACGCAGTGCTCGCGCCCGTGGCCGTGGGCGGTGTCATCGTCAAGGCGGCCACGCTGCACAATGAGGACTATGTGCGCGATCTTGACATTCGCATTGGCGACCAGGTCATTATCAAGCGCGCCGGCGAGGTCATCCCCAAGGTGCTGCGTGCGCTGGAGGGGCTGCGCGACGGCAGCGAGGTGCCCTGGCAGATGCCCGCTACCTGCCCCGTCTGCGGCGAACCGCTTATGCGCCCGCCCGACGAAGCGGCCACCTACTGCGTCAACAGCGCCTGCCCAAAGCAACTTGTGCGCAAGGTGGAGTACTTCGTCTCGCGCGGGGCCATGGACATTGAAGGCTTCGGCATCAAGCAGGCCGAAACCTTCGTCGAGCTAGGCTACATCAAATCGCTGCCCGATATCTACAATTTACCGTGGGCGGAGATCGGCCAACTGGAGGGCTACAAGGAGAAGCGGCTGGATAATCTGCGCGCCGGGATCGAGGCGAGCAAGCAGCGTCCCGTGTCGCGCCTCCTCACCGCACTTGGCATCCGCTTTGTGGGTGAGGTGGTTGCGGAGCTGCTCATGCAGCACTATAACAGCCTGCAGCAGCTGATGGACGCGCCGCGCGAGGAGATCAACGCCATCCGCGGCATTGGGCCGCGCATTGCCGAAAGCGTGCACGAGTTCTTTCTACTCGAACCAAACCGCGTGCTGATACAGCGCTTTGCCGAATACGGCGTGCGCACTGCCGAAGCGCCCAAAGCGGCCGTGGGCGAGCAGCCGCTTGCGGGCAAGACCTTCGTCGTCACGGGCACGCTACCCACCTTCAGCCGCGACGAAGCGCAAGCCTTCATCAAGGCGCACGGCGGCAAGATTGCCGGCAGCGTTAGCAAGTCGACGAGTTTCCTTGTGCTGGGCGAGAATGCCGGCAGCAAGCTTGACAAGGCGCGCGAGCTGGGCATCCCTACCCTCTCCGAAGAGGAACTGCGTGCTCTCGTATAACGTGCGTACGGGTAGCGTGCGTACTCGCAGCGAGGCTTCCGCGTTGGAAGTTTCGCTTCAACTGCCACCAATTCGTAGGCGGATCGACGGGTGAGCGTCGCTCCGCGCTCGTTCAGTCGCCTGCACGTTGCTGTATACTGCGCATCACGACCCGACCGACAGCCTGCCCGCACGCCGCCTGTGACCCTGGCCGTATGGGGATCGCGACCCAGGCACGGAATCTCTGATGGAGCCTATGGCCCAAGCACCGCGCGCCCGTCTCGGCGCATACCGCGAGCAGAGTGGCGCAATCAGCTTCAGGATTACCAGCGCCCCCGACTTCACCGCGACCATCAGCGAAATCAAGCAGCGCATCCCGCAGTGGGCGCGCCAGTACAACGCGCGCACCAGCGAGTGGCGTGTGAAGACCGAGTTCCGCGACGTCCTTGAGGAGATCTTTATCAATGTGCCCTCGCTCCATGGCCCCAGCACGCGCAACGGCGGCTTTGAAGAGGAAGGGCCACGCAGTCAGTGGCTGTGGGCGGCGCTCGTCCTTCTCATCATCGTTACGGCCGGCGCTGTAATCTGGGCCGGTGGTGGCGATGCACCCGCCGAAGCCGCAGCGCGCACCGCCGAAGCCGCGCAAGTGAGCACTGCTGTCCCTGCTGCGCCCGCCTTCCAACCCCAGGCCGCCAAGGTCACCTCTGTAGTCAACCTGCGCGCCGGTCCTGGAACCACCTTCGACGTGCGCGCCGAGCTCAAAGCGGGGTCGCCCGTCGTCGCAGTGGCGCGCCAGCTGGCCGATGACGGTTACTGGTGGCTCCTGCTGCAAGATGGCGCATGGGTGCGCTCCGATCTGGTGGTGAGCACGTCCGCGGGTGAACTGCCGCTCAACATCTCTCTCCTGCCCGACACGCAGAACGCCGGCGCCGGTTCATTCGAGGAACAAGCGGCGCAGCCTGCGGCAGTGCAGGCTGTGCGGGCAGCGGAAGCGACGCAGGCCGCCAACGCGCCGGTTGAGGCCGTGGTTACCTGGGTCTCCGATGGCAACACGGTGCACGTGCAGATTGGCGGGCGCGAATACCGTGTGCGCTATATTGGTATACGCGCCCCGAGCGCGATGAGCCGCTCTACCAGGCCGCCTCCGATGCCAACGGCGCACTCGTCGGCGGCAAGCAGGTGCTGCTCACACGCGATGTCAGCGAAAGCGACAGCTTTGGCCGACTGCTGCGCTACGTCTACTTGCCCGACGGCACCTTTGTAAACGAGGCGCTTGTGCGCGAAGGCTGGGCCGCAACCGCCGTGGAACGGCCCGACGTTGCCCAGGCCGCGGCCCTGCAGAGCGCCGAGCAGGAAGCACGCCGCGCAGGGGTTGGCATCTGGGCGGCACAATAAGCGCGGGTACACAGACTTCACAGATGGACTATAGAAAAGGCACAGGTGGAAACGGGTATAGATCCGTTGCCACCTGTGCCTTTTCTGTAGTCCATCTGTGAAGTCTGTGTACCCGCGCTTTGTTAGCGCCGGCGCAACCTGCGCGTGAGCGCGAAGGTGGCGGCCGTTACTGCTGAAGCAGTCGCCACCGAAAGCGCAACCAATTGCGCGGTGGACGGCCCTTTGGACTGCGGCACACCCTTGGACATGACCGGAATCGCCGCCAGCTTGACGGCTGCATCGCGCTGCAGCTTCTCAAAGCGTGCCGGGTCGTTGCGCAACTCGTCGGCCAGCTTGCGCTTCGCGGCCACCGTCTCCGGCGTCACATACTCGCCAAAGGAACGCAGCCCCGCCAGCTTGAAGCCATGCTTCTTGGAGAGGCGGTAGATCTCCTTAACCCGCTCCATTTCGATGTTGCGCCCCAGCGTGTAATCCTCAAAGCGCCCTTCCATGGCCAGCAGACAGGTCTCCGCCAGGCACGCGTACGAGGTCTTGGGCGGCAGGCCAATGTTGTAGCCGATATCCACATCCCCGGGAATGGAGACCTCTCCGCTCTCAATTGCGAGAATGTCGGGGCGCAGCGCCGCCTCGGCCGGGTTAATGTCCAGCGGCCGCGCCACATCGCAAATGACAGCGCCGGGCTTGCACTTGGTCAGGTCAATCACGCGCTGTCCAAAGGCCGAGGTGGCAGTAACGATCAGGTCGCAATCGGCCACCAGATCGCCTGTGCGCGTTGCAATTGTCACATTGGCCTCGGGCGTCTCCTTCTGGATGGTGCGCTTCAGTTCGAGCAGCTTCTCGGGCTCAATCGAGACGAGCACCACGTTGTGGATCGCCTGCGCCAGCAAGCGCGAGCAGACAGAGGCAATTGAGCCCGTCGCGCCCACAATCATCGCCTTGCCCTGCGAGAGATCCTGCGCGCCCATCAGCTTGACGGCTTCCTTGGCCGCCTCAAGCGTCATGGAAACGGTGAGGCTGTTGCCGCTCGTCACCGCAATGTCCGACTCGTGCGCGACGCTAATGCCGGCGTCGCCCACCACCGAAGTGAAGGCGCCCAACCCCAGGATGCGCGCACCGGCGCGCTCGGCCATGCGTGCAGCCGTGTTAATGCGCTGGTAGGTGAAGTTTGCGTCGCGCCGCATCATCTCGCGCGGCGTCGCGCCCAGCGTGTAGAGGTATCCCTCCACCCGCTGCCCCGTGCTCTCCGACACTGCGCCCCGAATCGTGCTCACCTTGAAGGGCGGCGTATACGCGGCCAGCGGCTCCAGAAGGAATGTGGGCACTACCTTCGTCCACCACATGGAAGGGTCGCTGCGCACAAAGCCAATGTTGAGCGGATGGATGACAAATGCAAAGCGGTTGATGCCCGCCTCATTGGGCTGCAGATAGCGCACCGCCGGCGTCCACTGAATGTCCGCCATCAGGTCCAGGTAGGTGTCTTCGGTGAGCGGCGCGTTGACGTTGGTGCGCAGCGCGACCAGCACCGCCTCGATGATTGCCGCAGACCAGCGCCCCAGCGTGTCGTTGGGGTTGAGCGACGGCATGAGCGTGGCCACAATGCTCACCCCGCGCGTGCGCAGGTCGTCGAGGTCGGCGTCGGTCGCGTTCTCCACCACAACGGTCTTGCGCTTGAGCGTTGCGGGCGCATAGCGACGGATCGCGCCAATGTCGCCGGCAATGACGTCGGCCCAGTTGAAGGGCTGCCCGGCGCGAGCATGGCCTGCGTCACCTTGCTGTGGCTTAATGCGGCGGAAGGGCGCATCGGCAAGGCGCGCCAACGTTTGCGGTGCAAAGCGGGTCACTGTACTGCGGTCGCCCACACCCAGCACGTTGGGCAGCCCAAAGTAGACGAAGGGGTCGGCATAGCGGATGGTCGAGCCGCGCCGCTCAAGCGCCTGCGCCAAGCCGTTGTGGTTGAGGCCGGGCGTCATCAGGATGCGCTTCTCTTCAAAGATGCCCGGCTCGGCGCGATCGGCCAGAATCACCGCCCAGCGCTCCAGACCGGCGCGAATGCCCGCGCCGTCGACTACGGGCGTCACTTTGGCCACGCCGCGCAGCCGCGCGCCCTCGGCATGGGGCCGATGGCTGCCGGCCAAATGCAGTTCAAAGGGTAGACCGTCGAGCGCAATCGCGTCTACCTTGCCGTCAAAGTCGGCAATCAGTGCGGCAGCGCGCGCCGTATTGCCGTGGCAACCCCGGTGCAACAACGTAATCTGCTGATCGAGGAAGGAGACTTCCTCGTCACGATCACTATCATTCAGGTGAACAACCAACACCTTCTTCATGGACAAGGCGCTTTCCAAATCTGCAAATGTGGCGAAACCCGGGCACCCCGGGCGGGCGTACTGCATGCATAGGGAAGGTGAGCCGGCGGCGCGCCAACCATGTCTGCGCGCTGAATCCAGCATCGGGCTAAGGATATGCGAAGGACGCCCATTGCGCCAGTGTCAGATGACCAGCTTTCGCGGCGGATTTGTCCCCGCGCACGCCCCCGGGCAGCAAACGAATGTGCAGCGGAGGGCTGGAAGCCCCCGCTACGAAGGCCCAAACATGTCCACGCACTTCAGCGATGCAAACTTCGGGCACGCACCTGCTCCAGCGCGCCCTCGGCCAGCGCCGCCCAGCCCAGCAGCGACTCATCGGCGTCAAAGCGCGCCGCCATTTGCAGGCCAAGCGGCAACCCGTTGGCGGCGTAGCCGGCGGGCACCGTAATAGCGGGCATGCCGGCATGTGTCCACGGCAGGTTCATGTTGGGGTCACCCGTGGCGGCAATGCCCAGGGGCGCCGGTCCTGTGGCAGCGGGCATTATCCACGCGTCGATCCCCGCAGCGTCCATCAGGCTGTTTATGACTACACGCAATTCAAGACAGTGCTCGCGCAGCGCCGGCAGCTCCTCGTCCGCCACACGTGCGCCCATTTCAATCGCTTCCACCGTGCGCGGGCGGAAGTGCGCCGCATGTTGCGCAAAGGTGCTCGCCTGCCCGCGCGCGAACTCTGCGTTTGCAAGCCGGCGGTGCAGGAGATTCAGCTCGCGAATGTCCGCGAACATGGGCATGCGCAACACCTTCCAGCCCTGCGCCACAAGGCTGGCCACTTGCGCCTCGAACGCTGCCAGCGCCTCTGTCTCGGCTTGCACAAGATATGCCCCGTCGGGGACCGCAACCACAGGCGTGCGCGCCCCTTCGTCGCAGTGTTCGCCGGCGCCGCGCCAGCCCGCCAGCAAGGCCGACGCCGCCAGCGTCATGCCCGCCACATCCTGCGTGAAGAGCCCTACGTGGTCCAGCGTTGGCGAGTAGTAGACAACGCCCGCCGTGGGAATTCGATCCAGCGTGGGTTTGAAGCCGACAATGCCACAGTAGGCCGCGGGCCGAATCACCGAACCGATCGTCTGCGATCCCACCGCCAGCGAGCAAAAGCCTGCCGCCACTGCCGCCGCCGACCCGCTTGAGGAACCCCCGGGCGTGTGCGCGGGGTTGTGCGGGTTGCGCGTGGGCCCAGGCTCGAAGTACGCGAACTCGGTCGTGACGGTCTTGCCCAGGATCAGCGCGCCATGCGCCAGCAACTCGTCCACCACACGCGCCTGCGCACCAGCGAAAGACTCAGGTGGGACGGTGGTGCCCGCGCGCGTTACAAAGCCGTCCACATGGTAGATGTCCTTGATGCCCACGAGCACGCCAAAGAGCGGCGGCCGCGCCGCCGGCTCGGGATAGCGCGCGAGCAGCGCTTCGGCTTCGCGCTTGAGACGTTCACGCCGTCCTGCCTCGGGCAGCAGGCTCTCCAATAGGGGATCAATATCTGCAATGCGATCGCACGCGTCATCAATGGCGGTTTGCAGGCCAAGCGTCCCCGCCCGCAGCGCGGCAGCGCGCTCGGCCAGCGGCGCAGAATGGACCAGCGAACGCACAGCAGGATTTGGCGTCATGCAGGATGGTCTCCATTTGGGGCGAAACGGTGGCATCTCTCAGCGCCGCTGCGAGATGCCCATTCTCTCCCAATTATCGCTTTTAGAAGCAAGTTGCCTCGCTTGCCCACTCAATGTATACTTTATTCCAATTCTAGCGGAAGAGACCGTATCACTCAACTCTCCTTGTACCTGCCCCTTTCCGTTGGCGCGCACCGCGTCCGGCGCGCGCCCGCAATGACGTCAACCGTCACCAGGGCTCCCCAGCATGACGCCACCCGCCGCTGAAACAATCGAAAACCCCGGCACGCACGGCCCTGCCAACGGTGGCCCGCTATTGCAAATGCGTTCCATTACCAAGACCTTCCCCGGCGTGCTGGCGCTCAACAACGTCCAGTTCTCCGTCGAGCGGGGCGAAGTGCACGCGCTCGTCGGCGAGAACGGCGCGGGCAAGTCCACGCTCATGAAGATTCTCTCCGGCGTCTACCAGGCCGACAGCGGCGAGGTCATCTTCAAAGGCGCGCCGGTCGCCTTCAAGAACACGCGCCAGTCGCAGGTCGCCGGCATCACCACCATCTATCAGGAACTCAACCAGGTGACGCAGCTCTCCGTCACCGAAAACATCTTCCTCGGCTCGGAGATTGTGCGCGCGGGCATGATTGACTGGAAGCAGATGCACGAGCGCGCCCGCGCATTGCTCGCCAAGCTGCATCTGGAGGTTGACCCGCGCATGCCGCTCAATCGTCTGGGCGTGGGCCAGCAGCAGATGGTTGAGGTGGCCAAGGCGCTCCACCACAAAGCCGACCTCATCATCATGGATGAGCCCACTTCCTCGCTCAGCATTCGCGAAATCGACTACCTCTTCGCCATCATCAGCGAACTCAAGCAGGCAGGCGTGGCCATCGTCTACATCAGCCACCACCTGGAGGAGACCTTCGCGGTGGCGGACCGTATCACCGTCCTGCGCGACGGCGCCTATGTGGGCACTTGGGAGAGCAATGCGCTCACCGTCGATTCGCTTATCCGCCTCATGGTGGGGCGCGACCTCTCCGAGAAGTTCCCCAAAGAGATTGCCCCGCGCAGAGGTGAAGTGCTGCGTGTGGAGGGGCTGACACAGGGCACGCGCCTGCGCAACATGAGCTTCAGCGCCTATGGTGGCGAGGTCCTCGGCATTGCCGGCCTGGTGGGCGCGGGGCGCACCGAACTCGTGCGCGCCATCTTCGGGGCCGACCCAATTGACAGCGGGGCCATCTTCGTCGACGGCAAGCCAGTACGCGTTCGCAGCCCGCGCGACGCCATCAACAACGGCATCGCCCTCCTCACCGAGGATCGCAAACAGCAGGGGCTCGTGCTCAAGATGTCCACCGGCCAGAACATTACGCTGGCCGTGCTCGGCAGGCTCACGCGCGGCCTCTTTACCAACGGCCGCAAGGAGCAGTCGCTGGCGCAGGGCTTCATGGACAGCATGGCCATTCGCGCCTCCAGCCAGGAGCAGTTGGCCATCAACCTCTCGGGCGGCACGCAGCAGAAGGTGGTGCTGAGCAAGTGGATGGCCACCCAGCCACGCGTGCTTATCTTCGATGAACCGACGCGCGGCATTGACGTCGGTGCGAAGGTGGAGATCTACAAGCTCATCAACGATCTCGCCCGCGACGGCGTCGCCATCATCATGATCTCCTCGGAGCTGCCCGAAGTGCTGGGCATGTCCGACCGCGTCATGGTGATCCACAACGGCTCGGTGGCGGGTTTTCTGGATAGAGACGAAGCCACGGAAGAACGCATTATGGAGCTCGCAACCGGCAGCAGCCTGGCCGACTCCGTCCTGGCCGCGGCCATGGCCGCCTCACCCCTCTCAGCGCGTGCAGTGAACAATCCCTCAGCGCAGGACTCGAACTCATGACCGAAAGCACCTTGGTTGCGCCCACCGAACAGCGCAGCAATGTGGTGGGCCGCGTCTTGTCGGCGCTGGGCCCGTTGCTCGTCTTCATGGCGCTCTTTGCGCTGCTCTTTGCCATGGCGCCTGCCTTCCGCAAGCCGACGAGTTGGGCGCTGCTCATGCTCGAGGCCTCGGCGATTGGCCTGGTGGCCGCCGGCCAAACCTTTGTCATTCTCACCGGTGGCATCGATCTCTCTGTGGAGGCCATGGTCTCCTTTGCCGGTGTGTTGGCCGCCATCCTGATTTCGGGCAGTAACGTGGCAGGCGGGCAGCTCGCGCTGGGTATGCCGGCGTGGGCAGGCATGGGCCTTGCCGTCCTTGCCGGTGGCCTTATCGGCCTCTTCCAGGGCATCATCATCACGGGGCTCAACATCAATCCCTTCATCGTCACGCTCGGCTTTCGCTCCATTTTGCTGGGCATAGCGCTGGTGGTGACGCGCGGTGCGGGCATCAACATTGGGCGTGGCCCCTTCGTCGAGTTCATCACCAGCAACATCAACGTAGGCATCATTCGCCTGCCCATGCCGCTCATCATCATGGTGGTGGTCTACTTCATCTCGTGGATCATCCTGCGCCAAACCAAACTGGGGCGCTACACCTATGCCATTGGCGGCAACGAGACCGCCACCCGCCTCTCGGGCATTAACGTGGACTGGTACAAGACGCTTATTTATGGCATCAGCAGCCTCTTTGCCGCCATCGCGGGCGTCATCGTCATGGCGCGCTTGCAGTCGGGCGCGTACCAGAACGGCACGAACATGACGCTCATCTCCGTGGCTGCCGTCGTTATCGGCGGCACGGCGCTCTCGGGCGGCGTTGGCGGCATCTGGGGCACACTGGTCGGCGTCTTCATCCTGCGTATTGTTGAGCAGGGGCTGGTCTACATGAATGTACCCAGCAACGCCAAGGAGATTGTGATTGGCGCAATCATTGTGCTGGCGGTGGCGCTCGACGTCATCCGCCGCGGCGAAGTGACGGTGGCTCAATTTCAGGCGCAAGTGAAACCGTTATGGATTGCATATCTTCAACGCAGGGACGCAAGGTGGGCAAGGCGGGCTGGGCGCAAGGCATTGCCAAGACAGGGAAGGACAGTCAGTACCGGAGCTGTGCATCTGGTGAAGGGCCCACGTGCACAATGTCGTTTCAGTCCTGGCGTTTCCTTGTGCTCGCACCCTTTCGCCCTTGCGTTGAGAATGCGAGTTTCACGACTGGAGCACTCAAGCGGTAGTGATGCGCCCATGCTCTCGGTGAGCGTGTGCGTTTGCAGTTGTGCTGTTCTATCGATGTAGTTGCCTTTTGCCAACGTCAGTCGAAAGGAATCGAGAACCATGCAGCGTAACAGAAAGTGGATCACCGTTTTTGCAGTGATGGCAATGCTCATGCTCTTGTCGGCATGCGCAGTGCCGGCCGCCGCGCCGGCCGCCGAAGCCCCGGCGGCTGAGGCACCCGCTGCGGATGCAGCCGCCGCCTGCCGAAGGCGACGCCGTGAACGTCGGCTTTGTGCCGCCGGCGCTCACCAGCCCCTTCCATGTGGCGACAGTCGATGGTGCCACGGCCCGCAGCGAAGAGTTGGGCTGGACAATTGACGTGCAGGCGCCCGCCAGCGAAGGCGATTTCCAGGCGTTTGTCACCACCGTCCAGCAGTTGCTTGAGAAGGGCGTCGATGCGCTGAGCATCAACCCGATTGGCACCGACTCGGCCGTTACGGCCGTTCGAGCCGCCAACGAGAAGGGTGTGCCGATTCTGGCCCACAACTTCATCACTCCCTTTAGCGAAGGCACGGTTGAGACCTACATCGGCTACGACCAGTGGGGCGGCGCCGAGAAGCTGGCCGCCTACAGCTGCGAGCTCATCGCCGGCAAGTACGACTCCACACCTGCCGAGACCACAGGCAAGGTCTACATCCTGACGGGCATTGACAGCATCTTCTCGCATCGCCGCACCGGTGGCTTCAAGGCCGGCCTCGAGAAGAATTGCCCGAATGTCGAAATCGTTGGCGAGCAGACCGCCGAATGGCTGCGCACCAAGGGGCAGGAAGTGGCTGCCATCGCCCTGCAGCAGTTCCCCGACATCGACGTCTTCTATGGCAACAGTGACGAAATGGCCATCGGCGCCGCCCTGGCCGCCGAGCAGCTTGGCCTCGTCATCAACGAAGACTTCTTCGCCGTGGGCATTGACGGCAACGTCCCCACGCTTGACCTGCTTCAGGAAGGCAAGTTCAGCGCCACCCTGGGTGTGGACCCCTACCGCATGGGTGTGACAGTAATTGACCAGATGCAGAAGGTCCTCAACGGCGAAGATGTGCCCGAGATCACCCTGACGCCCTCCGTGGTTGTGACACCCGCAAATCTGCAGGATTACCTCGACGGCAAGCTCTGGACCGAGCCGGTTGCGGGCGCGCCCGAAATCGACAACGACATGCCCACCGTTCCGGAATAGAGCAGATGTCCATCCTGAAGCTGCTGTTGTAAAGTGAGCAAGCCGCCCCCACGCCACATGGGGGCGGCTTGCTTCTACAGCCGTTGGACAAACCAACCGGCCGTGATGCACAATGCAGACAGCAGCACCAAAGGAGGCAAAATGTTTAAGCGAATTGTTGTAGCGGTGGATGGCACAACCGGCAACGAGCGCATTCTTCTCTTTGCCGAGCACCTCGCGCGCGTGGAAAACGCATCGCTCGTCGTTGTGCATGCCTACATGCCGCCCATTGCCTACGAGTGGACCGACGGCTGGGACGCGCTGCAGGCCCAATTTGGCGCGATTGCCGCCGAGGTCGTCGATGACGCACTTGCGGTCTTCAAGTCAGCCGAACTGGAGGCCATTGGCGACGTGCGCCAAGGTCCTGCCGCCGACGCCGTGCTTGCCGCCGCCCAGGCCCACAGCGCCGACCTGATCGTTATGGGCAGCCGCGCCGGCACACGTGGCCACGCCGCCGAGGCGCTCCTGGGCACCGTAAGCTCCAACGTCCTGCGCGACAGCACCTGCCCGGTACTGATTGTGCCTTGATGGCTGGCGCGGTGGCTACAACCGGCGCAAACACGCAAGATTGATGATTGAGTATTGAAGACTGGGCGGGTGCTCGCAGTGGAGCACCCGCCCAGTCTTCAATACTCAATCGTCAATAAACTGTCACCACTGACCACCGGCCACCGGCCACCGGCCACTTACGCCACAACCGTCTGGCTCTGCTCACGCATGTACTGCTGCAAATAGTGCGCCCCGCCCGAGCCGCGGCCCGTGGTGCTGGAGCCCTTCCAGCCGCCAAAGGGCTGGTAGCCCGGCCACGCGCCCGTCGTCGCGCCACTCGCGCGGTTGGCATAGACGACGCCCGCCTCGATTGTGTCGAAGAAGCGTTCCACTTCGGCCGTGTCCTCGCTGTAGATGCCTGCGGTGAGGCCAAACTCCACGTCATTGGCGCGCGCCAGTGCCTCATCCAAACCCGCCACAGGAGCCACGCAGACGATTGGCAGGAAGAGCTCGTTCTTCCAAACAGGGTGGTCGGCGGGGAGGTCGCTCACCACCGTGGGGGCCACGTAGAAGCCCTTGTCGTCCAGCAACGCGCCGCCGGTGCGCACTGTGGCGTTGGCGGCCAGGTCGGCCACGGCGGCCTGGTAATTGTTGTATGCGCGCTCCGTGCTCAGCGGCCCCATCCAGACATCGGCCTGGGACGGGTCGCCCACTTCCACCTTGGCGGTGGCGGCCACAAGGCCATCCAGGAACTGGGCGTAGACGCTCTCGTCCACAAAAACGCGGGAGCATGCGGAGCACTTCTGCCCCTGCAGCCCAAAGGCCGAACGAACGACACCCTGCACGGCCTTCTCGAGGTCCGCATTGCGGGTGATTATGGTCGCGTTCTTGCCGCCCATCTCGGCCAGCACGGGGCGCGCGTGCGGTCCTGTGGCAGCCTCGCGATAGATTTCCATCCCCACCTTGTACGAACCCGTGAAGGTAATCCCGGCCACGTCGGCATGCTGCACAAGCGCCCGGCCGGTCTCCTTGCCGCCCGTCACCATATTGAAGACACCTGCCGGCACCCCCTCTTCCTCAAAGACTTCGGCGATGACCTCTGCCAACATCGTCGGCGTCCACGGCGCGTCTTCAGCCGGTTTGAGCACCACGGTGTTGCCCGTCACCAGCGCTGCACCGGCAGGACCACCCGCCAGCGCCATGGGGAAGTTGAAGGGTGCAATCACTGCCCACACGCCGTACGGTTTGAGAACACTGCGATTGGTGTGGCGTTCGCTCTCGGAGAGCTGTGGCAGCACGAAGCCATCATGCTGCTCCATGGTGTTGCAGTAGGCGCGAATGAACTCGGCCGCTTCCTCAATGTCACCCAGCGCCTCGAGGCGATTCTTGCCCACCTCGAGCGTGTCCACCGCTGCCATTGTAAAGAGGCGGTCGCTAATGCGCTCGGCAACTGTGCGCATGATGGCAACGCGCTTCTGCCAGGGCGTGGCGCGCCAGGCGGGAAAGGCAGCTTTTGCCGCCGCAACCGCAGTGGCAATATCGTCGGCATCGCCCTCCTGAAAGCGCCCGAGCAGAACGTTCCTGTCAATCGGGCTGTACTTGGCGAAGGTGGTGGCGGCGTCAACCCACGCGCCGTTGATGTACATCTGGTGCGTCTGTCCCTGGGCGGCGCGCACCTGCGTAAGCGCCTCGTCGAAGTATTCGTGCAGTTCGGGGTCGGGGCTGCCGAGGGTGGAGTAGGTGATTTTGAATTGCTTTCGGGCTGTCATATCGTTACTCCCTGTGTGTTTGCATTGGTCTGGATGCTCCAAGTATGCAGGGAAACGAGCGATCACTCCAATTCCGGCAGTGCGCAATCCAAGCCGACGCGCCGCAACGAACAGTGCCTACACCGATCCAAAGTTAGCTGTGGCGCAGGCAAGGTCGCTCTATACTGTGCGGTGCGGCCAGACATTATGCGGCCGCACCGCAAAGAAAGGCCGAGAGGATGCGTATTGTGCTCTGGATCATAGGTATTGTCGTTGCACTGGTCTTTATCATTTGGCTTGGTTTCCAGGTGCCGCCGCGCCCCTTTGCGGCGCCCCCTGTGCAGGCGGGTCCTGTCGAGACCGTGCCGCTGCGCCGCCGGTCTGCCCGCGCCTGTAGAGCGTTTCTTCCGCACCGTCTACGGCGACACAGTGCCGGTCTACACGTCCGTCGTCATGACCGGCCACGCCCGTATTCGTCCTGCGGGCCCGTGGCACCTGCCGGCGCGCACGCGTTTCATCCACGAAACGGGCTCAAGCTACCGCCACTATATCGAGGTTACCTGGTTCGGCCTGCCCATCATGTCGGTGGATGAGGGCTATGTCGATGGCGCCAGTTTCTTCTCCAACGCGCTGCTGGGCAGCGAGGAGAACGAACCGAAGACCAACCAGGGTGCAAACCTGGCACTCTGGGCCGAGGCAATAAGCTTCCCTGCGATCTTGGTCACCGACCCGCGTGTACAATGGGAACCTGTCGATGACGACACCGCGCTCCTGCGCGTCCCCTTTGAGGATGAAACAGAAACTTTGGTTGTTCGCTTTGACCCGGACACACATTTGGTCACGACGATGGAGGTCATGCGCTACCATGCCGCGAATTCCGCGTCCAAGACACTCTGGATTCCGATTGCCGTCAGTTGGGGCAACGGTGACAGCATCTTCGTTGGCGGCGAGGGCGCGGCGCTGTGGGTGGACCAGAACGGGCCATGGGCCTACTTCACAATGGATGAGATCATCCACAACGGTGATGTTTCTGCCTACATTCGGGCGCGCGGCAAGTAGCTGCATCGTTGGCGCAGTCACGCAACACAGAGGCGAGGCGTCCGGAACCGGATGCCTCGCCTCTGTTCTTGCTGCTTGTCAGCTTGCGGCCTGCTTAGTCAGTAACTGTCACCGCAAGTTCACCGCCGTGCTTCAGCAGCACAGCTTGCGCCTTGAGTTGCGCCTGGCGCGCCATGTCGAGTGAATCGGCCAGTACGCGCGCCGACTCCTGCGGCGCATGGAAGCCGGTGCTGTTCTCCGACGACACAAAGTCCCAGCGCATCTGCGCCGAGCGGTGCAGTTGCAGCGCCTCCGCCAATTCCTCCTCGGTACCGCCTGCGCCCTGCGCCGCCACAATTGTGTCAATCGCGTCGATCAGCGCATCCTCGCTCTGGCGCAGCAGTTCGGCTGTGCGCCCCTGAATCACCGTAATGCGCTGCGTCAATTCCTCTTCACTAAAGCGGTGGCATGTTTGGCACGCGGCCGCCACGTTGGTCAGCGGGCTGCGCAGCCAGTGATCAGAGACCTTCACACCGCCCTCACGTACGTAGGGCATGTGACAATCTGCGCAGGCCACGCCCGACTGTGCGTGCAGCCCCTGGCTATAGGTCTCGAACTCGGGGTGCTGCATTTTGAGCATCGCCCCACCAGTCTCAGCATGGGTCCAGTCCTTGAAGCCGATTTCGTTGTAGTAGGCCTCAATGTCGTCAATGCGCAGCCCCTTCTCCCACGGGAAGGTGAGCAACTTGTCATCGCCCGCAAAGTAGTATTCCACGTGGCACTGTGCGCACACATAGGTGCGCATCTCCTGGCGCGACGCCTGGGTGACATCAATGCCGCGCTTCTCCATGGCGTTCACAAAGGCGGGGCGCGTCACGCGCAGCGCCATGGTGTCTGGTTCGTGGCAGTCTGCGCACGAGGTGCCCTCGTGCAGCTTATCCTGCAGCTCCTTGTAGGGCGTATGGTTGAACTCCGCCCAGCCCATCTCCGCAATCAGACCGGGTGCATCGGCTGAGTGGCAGTTCGCGCACGCGCCGGGCTGATCCTTCTCGGTGACGCGGCGCGTTTCCTTTTGGTCCGTCAGCATATAGAAGTGGCCGCGCTCTTCGTTGTGGTCAATGCTGAAGGCGTAGCCCGCCCACAGGCGCGTCATGGCCGGGTAGCGCTCAAGCTTGCTGTAGGGATCCGAACCGCCGTAGGGCGTCTGCCCCGTGTTCAATTCGGTCTTCATGAAGGATTCGTACTGCAAGGGGAAGTTCTGCCCCCACACAGCAGGGTCCAGCTCATCCGCCGCCACCTCTACAATGCGCAGAGGATAGGTAGCGGCCTCCTGCTTCCTGTTGTCAATGTTCATCAGCAGTCCGGCGATGACCGCGACGCCAATCGCCACCACTGCAAAAACGGCGGCGTAGATCCAGCCCCATCCGCGCCCGCTCTTCATCTTTTCGGGGACTTCTTCCGTGCTCATCAATGGCTCCTTCGATTGCCGTAGGCGTTCGCGGTGCGCTGCACGCCCGGCTTCTTGATTGCATAACGGGTTTATTCGATGGTGCGATGGCCCTCGTTGCCGTGACAGGCAACGCAGTCGGCAGCCTCGCCACCAGGCGATGCGTGCATTTGGCTCACCGTGGATTCATGGCAGGTGCGACAATTCTCAAGCGCCACGCGCTCGTTCATCGCCTTGATGCGAATGGGATCGGGAAAGGTGTCGAGCGTAAAGTGCAAACTGTGGTTGAAACCATTAATGGCCTTGACCGTGTACTTGGCAACAACATTGTGATGGGGCGTATGGCAGTCGTTACAGGTGGCTACAGCCTTGTGGCTGGAGTGGTTCCACGCCTCGAACTGGTCGCGCATGACGTGGCAGTTCATGCACGAATTGGGGTCATCCGAAAAGTAGGAGAGCCCTTCGGCATAGGAGAAGGTATAGACGCCGAGCCCAACCAGCACGCCAAGCATTGCCGCAATCGCAACGCTCCACATGCGGCGCGGGCCTGCGCGCGATTTTGCCCGAGGCGGCGCGTCGGGCGCGCCCTGGGGCACATCCGGGTCGGTCACTGCGTAGCTCCCTTCATGTGCGGAACTCCGTTCAGATGTGTTCAAGTTGGAGATTGAACTCTTTAAAAGCAAAGGTCTTTGCAGCGCGCCAATCTTGTCTGGGGAGGACGTTTTCTCATCATGGCACACAAGCGCGATACAAGCGAGGACTTTTGTCACATTGTGCCAGCGGCAATATAAAGGGAAGGCTTCTCACAAGATCGTCGGGGCTTCTCAAATGTCAGGAAGCGGGGAGCAGAGACCGTGCGCCGAATTCGGCGTGTAGCGCGTTGTCACTCGCCTGCACGCGACTCACTCTCTATTTGCCGGTGCCAACAGGCGCGTCGATTTGCGTACCTCGCCCGAATGCCTACAATCTAGGGGACTGCGCAAACAAAATCACCCGAGGAGCTACCGCTTGAATCCCTCAGACGCCTTGCGCTGGTGGCAGAAGGCCATCATCTATCAGGTTTACCCGCGCTCTTTTCAAGACAGTACCGCCGACGGCATTGGCGACCTGCAGGGCATTCGCCAGCGCCTCCATTACCTCGACGCCATCCACGTTGACGCGCTTTGGCTTTCGCCCATCAACCCCTCTCCCATGCATGATTTCGGCTACGACGTGGCCGACTACACGGGTGTTGACCCCATCTTCGGAACCGTAGACGACTTCATGGCACTGCTCGAGGACGCGCACGCCCGCAACATGAAGGTGCTGCTCGATCTCGTGCCCAACCACACCTCGGACGAGCACCCCTGGTTTGTGGAGAGCCGCGCCAATCGCACCAACCCCAAGCGCAACTGGTACATCTGGCGCGATCCAAAAAGCGCAGATGACCCCGCCAGCCCGGACGTTAGCCCCAGTGCCGGACTGCCCAACAACTGGCGCTCCTACTTCGGGGGACCGGCATGGACGCTGGACCCGCTCACGAACCAGTATTACCTGCACCAGTTCGACGCCCACCAGCCCGAACTCAACTACCGCAACCCTGAGGTGCTTGAGGCCATGCTGGGCGAAATGCGCGTCTGGCTTGAGCGGGGGATCGACGGTTTCCGCGTCGATGTCATCTGGCTCATGATCAAGGACGCCGCGCTGCGCGACGAACCGCCCAATCCCGACTGGCAGGGCGGCCAGCTAATTCACAGCCTGGACCACATCTACTCGGCGGACCAGCCCGAGGTTCACACCCTCATCCGGGCCATGCGTGCGCTGCTGGAAGAGTACACTGCGCAGGGACGCGAGCGGCTGCTTGTAGGCGAAATCTACCTCCCCAACAATCGACTCATGGACTACTACGGCAACGATTCCGCCGCGCAGGGCATTGGCGACGAAGTTCACTTGCCCTCGAACTACCAGCTCATCGGCGCGGAGTGGAACGCCCAAACTGTGCGCACCATGGTAGACGATTACGAGGCAGCTCTGCCCGCATGGGGCTGGCCCAATTTGGGCGCTTGGCAACCATGACAAACCGCGCATGGCCTCGCGTTTGGGCATTGCGCAGGCGCGCGTGGCGACCATGCTCCTGCTTACGCTGCGCGGGACACCCATCTGGTACTACGGCGACGAAATTGGCATGGTCGACGTGCACATCCCGCCAGAATTGGTTCGTGATCCGCAGGCCGTCAACCAACCCGAGTTGGAAGGCGTGGGGCGCGACCCACAGCGCACGCCCATGCAATGGGACGATAGCCCAAATGCCGGCTTCTGTCCGCCCAATGTGACGCCGTGGCTGCCTTTAGGCGATGACTACCCGTGTATCAACGTGCTCGCAGAGGAGAGCGATCCCCGCTCCCAGCTTTGGCTCTTCCGCCTGCTTGCGGACCTTCGGCGCAAGTCGCCTGCGCTGCTGGGCGGCGCATACCGCTCCACCGACAGCGGCGCGGTCGATGTCTTCGCCTATGTACGCGAAAGCAGCGAACAGCGCCTTCTCATTGTGCTCAACTTTGGCGCAGCGCCGCAGATGCTCGACCTGAGCGCCATTGCCGCTGCCGGCAGCGTGCTGCTCGACACCGGCCTCGCCCGTCAGGGCGACATGCACTTCCTGCACAAGCTGCCCGTTGGCCCCAACGAAGGATTGATTCTGGCAATTGACGCGTAACCATGGCCCGCATCCCTGCGTCATGGTATAGGAAGTTCACGCGCCTGCAACCAGCCAAAGCGCCACAAAGGACAATTGTCTTGATCTTTCGACCTGCCCTGCGCATCTACCTGCGCGTTGCGCTTCCGCTGCTTGCCCTGCTCTTGATTCTGGGTGCGATGCCAGCACTTGCCGTTGATATTGACGCGCCCCCGGGCGGCACCCTGCCCGGCAGCGGCGCAGGCGGTGAAGCGCGCGCGCCCGTCATCTTCCTGACCTTTGACGACGGCCCCTTTCAACCGTGGACGGAGCAAATGGTTGACCTGCTGGCCGAATACAACGCACACGCCACCTTTTTCGTGGTCGGCCGGCAGCTTCCCGGCAACACAGAACTGCTCAAGAAGATCTATGACGGTGGCAACGGCCTGGGCAACCACGGCTACAACCACGCCAACCTCACCGGCGTGTCGCAGGCCTATTTCGACGCCGAAGTGGGTGACACCAGCGCTCTGCTGGGCGAAATGGACTCGAAGTGCCTGCGCCCGCCCTATGGGGCCATCGACTATAACGTCGTCGATTTCGCCGATCAGTTGGGTATGAGCATCGTCAAGTGGAACATGGACCCCGAGGATCTGGCGCAGCCCGGGCGCGAGCGAGATCGCGCAGCATGTGATTGACAATGCGCGCGATGGCTCTATCGTCGTCATGCATGACGGCGGCGGCGACCGCTCGCAGACGGTGGCGGCCGTGCGCACCATCCTCAAGACGCTGACGGCCAAGGGTTGGGAGTTCAAGGCCATCTGCCGTGACATGCCCATGGCCGACTTTACCAATGCACAGCTGGAGACGCCCACGCCCGAGCCCGGCGCCACAGCAACCCCGTTGCCCTTGCCATCAACCACGCCCACACCCACGCCATCGCCCACGGAGACCCCATGGCCCACGGCAACGCCAACGTTGACCGAGACGCCCACGGCGACTGTGACTGCCGCCTCTGCCACATTGGCAACGGACGCGCAGTCGGGGCGATCGACTGGTGCTGCGACTGGTGCTGCGACTGGTGTAGCGAATGCTGAGTCCACTGCGACGCCAACGTCCACACCCGCATTCACACCCAGGTCCACACCCAGGTCCACGCAAACGTCCGCTCCAAAGGTGACGGAGACACGGCCCGCAACCGCCACGCCAAAGGCATCAGCCACACCGGGCCTAACGGCCGAGCCATCGGCAACGCCCGGCGAGGCGTTTGGCGCCATCACCTTCCCCAAAGCAGGTGCAACAGTCACCGGCGCGATCCTGGTGCAAGGCTACGCCAATCATCCGACCTTTGAGAAGTGGCAGCTGGATCTGATCGTCAGCGGAGAAGAGCCGCTCTTCCTTGCCCTGGGTGACGAACCACTGCGCAACGTGGGTCGCCTTGCAGTCTGGGACAGCCGAGGCTATCCCAATGGCCCGCAGATGCTGCGGCTGCGCGTGGTCTTTGCCGACGGTAACTACGCCGAGTACTTTACGCATGTAACAATACAGAACTGACGAAAACCAACTGCGACGCGATGCGCCCCAAAACAAGCTCGCGCAGCCAGAACGACAATCACCGCCGGATGCAGCGGCCCCGCAGCAATAAAGCCATCGCCCCCCTCGTGTCCAAAACCGTCCGGCCGCCATCCACCCCACAGTGCAGGCCCTCAAGGCATTGAATGAGCAGGCCGGCGCGACCTTGCGCCGGCTCTCTGCGTAGTGATTTTTACAGCGCAGTCAGTTCTCGTCTCATTCAATGTTGCAGGCACCCCTCCTTGTGTCGTGCACTCTTTGCCCATGACGGAGGCTTCCCGCATGTCTACTCCAATCACACACCAGGCGGATTCAACCCTTACGCTCCAGTCCCAATACCTTGATCGCTATCTTGCCGAGTTGGCGCGCTGGGTGCCGGCAAAGAATCGCGCCGGCGCTGAGGCCGATGTGCGCGCGCAAGTGGCCGCGTTGCTGGCAATGCGCGGCGTGAGTGACGAAAAGGCCGTGCTGGCTGCCCTTAAGGAGCTCGGCGCGCCGCAGCGCTTCGCCCTCAACTACGGCGGCGCACACTCGCTGATTGGCCCTGTCCTCTATCCCACCTTCGTTACGGTTTTGCAGATTGTGCTCTCCATTGTGCTTGCCGTTAATCTCTTTGGCGTATTCGCAGCCATTGGCTGGCAGCAGGAGACCGTATCCGTAGGCGGCGCGCTGGCCGACATACTTGCATCGCTCACCCAGGCGACAGGCATGGTGGTGATCATCTTTGCGCTTGTAGAGCGGTTTGCCCGCATTGAGGCCAAGGATCTGGACAAGAACTGGAACCCCAAGTCGCTGCCGGCCGCAAAGGACCAGGATCGCATCAAGGTGGGCGAGACAATTTTCGGGATTGCTTTCACCATCGTTTTCATCGTCTTCCTGTCCTTCTTCCTCAACAGGAGCGGCGGCTACTACGTGCCGGGTCAGGGCTGGTCACCGGTGCTCTTCTTCACCGACCACTTTTACAGCTTTCTGCCGTGGATGATTGGCCTGCTCGCCGCCGACGCGCTGCTTTCGATTGTCGTGCTGGCGCGTGGCTTCTGGCAGCCGGCCACACGCCTCGTAAAGATCGCGCTTGGCCTTGCCTCGCTGGCGCTGCTCTTCTCCCTGTTGACGGGCCCCGCGCTGCTGCTCTTCCCTGCCTTTGAGGTGTTTGCACGCATCAGCGTGGCCATCGTCATGGTCGTTACGCTCTTCGACGTCGGCGCGCAAATCTGGCGCATTGTGCGTCGTCCGGATTCTGGCGCATCACGGACGACACTCGCCGGCAATTGAATCGCATCCCTGGTAGAAAGAGGCCCGCACGGTTAACCGTGCGGGCCTCTTTGTCATTGCAACCGAGCGGATTCCACGTATGCTACGGGGCGCCGCCCTCGATAATCGGCACAAAATTGCTCTCCGTCATCCCCTCCAGCAGGGTCACACCGATCTGGAGCGCAGGCTGCGCCGTATTCGTGAGCGTAATTGTGCCCGTATAGACCGTGCCCGTCACAACGGCGGTCGCGGCCAGCGGCGCGTCGACCTCGATGATGAGCATGGCAGGCGTTGTGCCGGAGATTGGGCTGGCCGAAAGCCACGCGTCGCTGCTCTGCGCCTGCCACGCAATTGGCGGGCCGCCGCCTGCGTTCTGCAGCGAGACTGTCATGGTTTGCGGCAGTCGATCGCCCATGACGACGAGCTGTTGCGGTGCAGCTTCAAGCGCGGCGGGCGCTTCAGTCGGCGTGGCTGCAGGCACCGCTGTCGGCGTTGGCGTTGGCGTGGAGGTGGCCGTGGGTGCGTTGCCGCCCGAGACGTTGTCGAGCGGATTGTGCGACGTCCAGTCGCGCGGGATGATGGTAAAGCCATCCCAGTGGACGTCCATGTAGACCTCGTCCTCTTCACGCGGCAGGTGGTGGAAGGTGATCCCGTACCAAACCACAAGGTCCTTGCCATCCACACTTTCGCCATTGACAAACTGCGACACGTCGCCTGCGCAGCCGTTGAGCTGCGGGTTGTGTGAGGGGTACTTCTCGCACGTTTTGAAGGTCGTCACGTAGAGGTCGCTCTGCGAGAAGGGCTCAAAGTTCGGGCCTGTGAAGTCATGGCCGCTGCTTAGCCCCTCAATCTGGTAGGAGATGAAGTTGCCGCCGTCGTTGCGGGTGACCTTGTCCATTACGCGCCAACTGCGCTGCACGGTGGGATCGTGCTGGCGCGCCGCCTCGAGCGTCACATCGGTGATCTCTTTGACGCGGCGGCGGTTCTGGTCGGTCGGGTTAAACTGAATCTCCTGCATCAGGTCGTTCTCGCGCCCGTTAATGTCAAAGTCGAGCCGGAACCAGTAATTGTGATAGTGCGAGATGGGGATGCGGTTGGTCGCCGTAATCCAGCCATAGGAGGCGTCGGTGCCGTAGCGCTGCAACTGGCCGGATGCGCCTACGGTGGGCACAATCGCGCCGTCATCCTGGAAGACCCACTGCACAATGTAGTTGTAATCGCCTGAAGTGGAGACGCTGAAGATTGAAAGCTCGTAACCCTGCAACTGGCGCGTGTAGAATTTTTGCGCATACCCGCGCGGCTGAATCTGCATGCAGAGTACGTTCTTGCCACCGTAAGGGAGCAGCGTGCCATTGGGGCACTCCGCTGCTGTCAGGTTCTCAAGAAAGCGGCCGCCAAAGCCAAAGTCCGTCACATCGTGAAAGCGCGCGCCGTTGTCGTCATAGGGTACGTGCACCTGCGCCAGCCCCGCCTGTGCCAGAATCAGCCGGCGCGGCTCGTTGGGAGGCGTGAGCGTAATGTCGTAGAGCACGATGCCGTCCAGCGCACGCGGTTCCCAGCACATCTCCCAGCGCGTGCCGGTGGGCAGCGTCTTGTCAATCTTGAAGGCGCTGGAGCAGGCATATTCACTCTGTGCCACGACACGTGGAGCCGAGAAGAGCCATGCCCCTGCGAGCAGGATGAGCCCGGCCAGCACGACACCCACACCGGCCGCAGCGCGCAACAGTCGCACGCGCTTGCTCTGTACATTCCCCACAAGCTCTTCGGCCACTAGTTGCCTCCTTCGCCGTGCGTGTGGCCTGCCGCAGCGTCTGCTGCCGCGCCCACATCCAGCGGCATCACGCTTGCCACCTTCATCTGCGAGAGGTTCACAATCGGCAGCGCGCGCAGCGTCACGTTTTGGTCGGTAAGGATAAGCAGTTGTGCGCAGCGGTTCACGCTGCACGCCTGCACGGGGGGCGTCTCCATTTCGGGATTCGAGCCGGCATGGTAGCTGAAGACGCGCATGTCAAGCTGCGCCGCGCTGGTGAGTGTTCCGCCCGTGATTAGCCGGTACTCATCGGCCAGCTGGGCGCGCAATGGCGGATCGGCATAGGCAATTGCAATCGCCGTCTGCCGCTCGCTGTCGTTGAGCGGCAGTTGCACACCCTGCACGCTCTCCACCACTTCGGTTTGCCCCGTGGCATAGTCGTAAAGGCCATGCACCAGAGTGTCATCGGCGTAGCGATAGAGGTAGAGGTCGGCGCGACGCGGCCAAACGCCTGCCGCCATCACGGCCTTCGCTTCAGGGTGGCGCTCCACCAGCACAACCTCTTCGGCAGGCGCGCTCACCGCCACCTGGCCGGGCGCGGTGGCAGCTGTGCGCACGGCTGCCGCGCTCACGCTGCGCATATCGTTGGCGGCCTCGTTCGCCTGCGCCACTTCCGCCGGCGTGAGCGGGTCGAGGCCAATGGCTGCGACGGGCTGCTGCAGCATTGCGCGCGCCGGCGCTGCCAGCGCGATCCCTGCGCTGGCCAGCGCCAGCACAAGAAATACGACTATGGACCAACGTGGGATATAGCGGACCAGACGACCCATGGAAGACCCCCCTCAAGCCAAATTTTGCTTTCGCAGCGTGCAATGGGGCAGCAATGGTGAACGCGCCCATTGTAACGGAAGATTGCACTTTCAGTGCCACCGTGCGGGCGACGAAGTGCACTTGTCCGGACGATGCACGCTTGCCTTGCATAAATGCGATTTGACAACGCTCTCGCGAGCACCTATGGTTCCACCCCGACTGCCTCTCGTTGAGGCAATCCCACGCACTCTGGAGGCTGAACCATGGCAAAGTATCTGTTTCAAGCAAGTTATAGCGTGGAAGGTGTCAAGGGCTTGATCAAGGAGGGTGGTACGGCGCGCCGCGCTGCTGTTGATGCACTCGCTAGCTCGCTGGGCGGGACAATCGAGTCATACTACTACGCTTTTGGAAAGCACGACCTCTACATTGTTGCCGATATGGCAGACAATGCCTCCGCTGCCGCAATTGCGCTAACCGTGGGTGCTGCAGGCGCCGCCAGCGTTACCACGACGGTGCTCCTCTCCCCCGCCGACGTGGACGCTGCCGCAAAAATGAGCCCGTCCTACAGGGCGCCGGGCCAGGAATAACCCGCACACGCCAGTCTACGCGCTGTCGGAAGCTGACCCGGCCCCTCGTCGGTGGAGGGGCCGGGTCAGCGTTCCACCCGCCGGCCGTCTTGCATTTGCGCCCCATCGCCGTTATAATCTCACTCGACAAGCAAGGATCTGGTTTTGCTCGGCTCCCTCAGCAGCCGGGCGTTTTTTGTGTTAACAAGGGCGTCGAAATGAGTCACACGAACGTGTTGGAGCAGACAACCACTATGCCAAACGAAAGTACAGGCGCTGCGCGTGAGCGCCCAAACATTCGCAATATTGCGATTATTGCCCACGTTGACCATGGCAAAACCACCCTTGTGGATGGCATGCTCAAGCAGACCAACGTCTTCCGCTCCAACCAGCTGGTGCAGGAGCGGGTGCTCGACTCCAACGACCTCGAGCGCGAGCGCGGCATTACCATTCTCGCCAAGAACACGGGCGTCGTCTACGAAGGCACCACGATTAACATTGTGGATACCCCGGGCCACGCCGACTTTGGCGGCGAGGTGGAGCGCGTGATGAACATGGTGGACGGCGTGCTGCTGCTCGTTGACGCCGTGGAAGGGCCTATGCCGCAGACGCGGTTTGTCTTGCGCCAGGCGCTCAACAAGGGGCTCAAGGCCATCGTCGTCGTCAACAAGGTGGACAGGCCGGCCTCACGGCCGGCTTATGCTGTCAACGCCACCTTTGACCTCTTCATCGACCTCGGCGCGACCGACGAGCAGGCTGATTTTCCTGTTGTCTATACACGCGGCATTGACGGGCGCGCAGGCTACAGCCCCGACGGCCTGGCCGATGATCTCAAGCCGCTCTTTGACATGATTGTCTCCTACATCCCCGCGCCCGATGTGGACCCCAACGGGGCGACGCAGATGCTGGTAAGTACGCTCGAGTACAGCCCCTATGTGGGCAAGATTGCGATTGGCCGCCTGCAGAAGGGCACCATTCGCAGCGGCCAGCAGATCATGCACATCAACGCCGAAGGCGTGATGAAACCGGGCAAGGTTTCGCAGGCCTACATCTTCCGCGACCTGCAGCGCAACGAGGTGGATGTTGTGCACGCGGGCAGCATTGTGGCGGTTGCAGGCATCGAGGATGTGGGCATCGGCGACACGCTGGCCGACCTGCTGAATCCCGAAGCGCTCCCGCCGATTGCGGTTGAAGAGCCTACGGTGCGCATGACCTTCGGCGTCAATGACAGCCCCTTTGCGGGGCGCGACGGCAACTACCTGACAAGCCGCCAGTTGCGCGCGCGCCTGATGACCGAACTCGAGCGCAACGTGTCGCTGCGTGTGCAGGAGACCGAAGCTGCCAGTGAATTCCTCGTCTCAGGGCGCGGCGAACTCCATCTTGCCGTCCTGATCGAGACGATGCGCCGCGAAGGATCCGAGTTCTTCGTCAGCTCGCCCGAAGTCATCTACAAGCGGCTCGATGATGATTCGCTCGTCGAGCCGATGGAAGAGGTCTTCATCGAGGTCCACAGTGATTACCTGGGCCCCGTGGCCGAGATGCTGGGCCGCCGCCGAGCCAAGCTCGTCAACATTCGCTACGGCGATGACGGCACGGTCTACAGCGAGTACATTGCGCCCACACGCGGCCTGCTCGGCTTCCGCCAGCCCTTCCTGACTGCGACGCGCGGCACAGGGATTTTCCACACGCTCTTCCGCGGCTACGAGCCCTTCTCCGGCGAAATCGATTCGCTGGAGCTGGGCAAGATCGTGGCGCTGGAGCAGGGCACCGTCACGGCGTATGCTCTCGTCAAATTGCAGCAGCGCGGCGAGTACATCGTCTCGCCCGGTGAAGAGGTTTATGGCGGCCAGGTGATCGGACGGCACATCCGCCCCGAGGAGCTTGTCGTCAACATTACGCAGGCCAAGCAGCTGACGAACTTTCGCGAGAAGCCGACCAATGTCTCGGACATGCTTATGGCCCCGCGCACGCTTTCACTGGACGATGCGATCCAGTACCTCGACAAGGGCGACCTGCTCGAGGTAACGCCGACTTCGCTGCGCATTCGCAAGCGCGTGCTCAACCACGATATTCGTATGCGCAACGCCAAGAAGGCACGCGTCGAAGAGTAAAAACTCTACTGCGACACAGAGGTCACAGAGGCAACAGAGGAACACAGAGAAGAGCAAAGAAAAACAACGGCTGAAAGAATTCGCCGTTGTTTTTCTTTGCTTTTCTCTGTGTTCCTCTGTTGCCTCTGTGACCTCTGTGTCGCAGTTCCCCTTTTTTATACTTCGGAGGCGAAGATTTGGCTGGCCATGGACTTGAGGCGTGCGCCGCCATTGCTCAGAATCGGCGGCCCGTGGCCGAAGACGATCAGATCAATTTCGTCACCATACTTCTTGGCCAGCTTCCAAATGCTGCGCTCGGCATTCTTCATGTCCGGGGTAAACATGGCAGCCGGCGGCGACAGCTTGCCCTTGCGGTTGCTGAGCGCATCGCCCGCAATCAGAATGCGCCGCTTGCGGTCCAGCAGCGAAATGTGCCCCGCCGTGTGGCCTGGCGTTGTGATGACCGTCAGCCCCTCAGGCAATTCCTGCCCATCCACCACAAGTTCCTCGGGCGTCACCGGCTTCGAGCGCATGCCGGCCAGCGGCGCGATGGCGCTGAATATCGGCCGCAGCAGCAGCGCGTTGGGTTTGCGCTGCCAGGGGTGCTCCAGAAGAACCTTCTCCACAGTGTGGCAGAGAATGGGTGCGCCGGTGGCGCGCTTGAGTTGGGCCGCCGATCCCATGTGATCCGCGTCACCATGCGTGAGGATAATGCGCTGGACGCGGTGCAGCGGATAGCCGTTGGCAATGAGCGTCTTGATAATTATGTCGCCCGCATTGGGCATGCCCGTGTCAATGAGAGTGACGCCATCCGCCCACTCCCACAAGTAGGCGTGCACCATGTCGCCAATTTCATCGAAGACGTAGAGCCCGGGGACAATCTGCTGCATAATTGAATCTCCCAAGAATTTGCATGAAAACCAGCAAGCGCCACCACCGAATGGCTCGGCGCGGCGCTTGCGAATCGGTCAATCAGAGTGCGCGGCTAGCGGTCGCGCGAGCGGTAATCGTACTTGACCACGCCCAGATGGCGCAGTCGCGCGCGCGGGTGGTCCACCGCTTCCTCCAGCTCGCGCGTGCTGAGGCCCGTCTCTTCGGAGAGGCGCATGAGGGTCTGGAAGCTCTCATCGGTGAGATGGCGAATCGCCTCTTTTTGCTCATCGTTGAGCTTGAAGCCAATCCAGTAGAGTTCGGGATTGGAAGTCAGCAGCTCGCGGCAGTCAAGACAGCGCCATATATGCCCGATGAGGAGCGCGTAATCGGTCAATCGAGTACTCATGAAGGTGCGGTTTCCCCGCTGGTAGCCTTTAGTAGCCGTCGGTCAAGCGCACGCCCTGGGAATTGCCTGCGAGGTCGGCCATGATGCCGGCGCCGCCGCTTGTGCCAATGCGCGTGGCCCCGGCCGCAATCATGGCCAGTGCGTCGGCGGCCGAGCGCACGCCACCCGCCGCCTTGACGCCCATCTCCGGCCCCACCACAAAGCGCATGAGCGCAATGTCTTCGGCCGTTGCGCCACCACCGTTGAAGCCGGTGGCCGTCTTGACGAAGTCGGCGCCCGCGTCCTTGCAGATGACGCACGCGGCAATCTTCTCGTCGCGCGTCAGCAACCCTGTCTCAATAATCACCTTGAGGATTGCGCCGCCGTCGTGGCACTCGTCGGCCACACCCGCGACGTCTTCCCACACCAGGCGTGTGTCACCACTCTTGAGTGCGCCGACATTGAGCACCATGTCGACCTCGACTGCGCCCAGTGCAATCGCCTCCCGTGCCTCAAAGGCCTTCACGGCGGGCAGGGTCGCGCCCAGCGGAAAGCCCGCCACTGTGCAGACCATGACATCGCTGCCCGCCAGTTCCTCCACGCAGAGCGGCACCCACGTTGCGTTGACGCAGACGCTGGCAAAGCCGTTGGCGCGTGCCTCGGCGCAGAGCGCCTGGACGGTTGTGGCTGTCGTATCCGCCTTGAGGACGGTATGGTCGATCAGCTTCGCCACCGTGCCTGCGTCCACAGGCTGCGCCGGCGCGGGTGCCAATGCAGCGCCGGCCTTCTCAACGCGCGACAATTGCGTCAGCAATCTTGATTTCCAGTTCAGTCGCCATCAGTTCTCCTGCTTCGTCGTGCTTGTACAAGCGAGCGTCACGTAGCGGCGGCTTCAGCCGCCGTAATCGAGGCCGCGGCGCGTTCGCAACCTTCGGCGGCTGAAGCCGCCGCTACAAATAACTTTGCCCATTCGCGCAATAGGTCGCGCCGCCGCTACGGCGCGCTGCCCGGTTCCAGTTCGTAATGCTTGACGAGCCCAAAGAGATTCAGCGGCCAGATGCGCAACCAGGCGCGGCCCACCACCAGCCGCTCGTCAATTGGGCCAATCGCGCGGCTGTCGCTGGAGCGTGGGCGGTTGTCGCCCATAACAAAGATTGAATTGTCGGGAACCACAATGGGGCCGTAATTGCTCCCCTCGAGGTTCAGGTTGTGCTCGTATGGCTGCGGCAGCAGTTGGCCGTTGATGTAGATTGCGTCGCCCACAACCTCCACCTGGTCACCCGGCAGGCCAATAATGCGCTTGATGTAATCCTCGTCGGTATTGTTGGGGTTGTGGAAGACCACCACTTCGCCTCGGTGCGGCGTGCCGAGCTTGTAGGCAAGCTTGCTCACCAGCACGAACTGCCCTTCGTAGAAGTTGGGCTCCATGGAGTGGCTCTCAATGCGGTAATTCTGCACCACCTGGCGAATGACAAGGAAGAGGACAAGCGCCAGCACCACCGTCTCAATGAGCTCGCGGCAACAGCGAACCGGCGGCAAGCGGCCCAGCGCCTGCGGCCGTGGACGCATCAGCCGTGGCCACGCCTTCGGGCTGCAGCTTGTATTGGTCGCCCGCTTTGTCTCGCAATTCTGTCATGTTACCTCCTGCCGGGGAAAGCCCTCGCCAGATGCGCGCAAGCGCCCCCTCTGCGACGTCTACCATACCGCCCGAAGGACAATAGCCGACTCGCACCGATTAACCCAAATATCCCAATTGGGATAAGTGGAAAAGGCAACGCCATGATTGAAGATTGATGATTGACGATTTTCCGGGGGCCAGGAAATCACGATCGCCGCCACCCCAATCTTCAATCATCAGCTTTCAATCGGCCCTTGGCCCCATCACTTGAGGATATATCGCGTGCCCCGTTTGTCACCAATCTTGAGCAGGATGCCGCGCGTGACGAGCTCCGCCAGGTCCAGGCGCAGCGTCTCTGCACCCACGTGCTGGCAGAGTTCACGGTAGTCGCTGTTGGTGATGCTGCCGTTCTGCTCCAGGTACTCCAGCGCCTTCATCTGGCGGTCGCTCATGGTGCCCTCCCACTGCTGGCTGGCGCGAGCGGCATCGCGTGCGTTGGCAAGGATCACCGAGAAGCGATGGGGCTTCGCTTCAAAGCGGGGCGGCTGGTGGCCGTCGCGCAGCATGTCCTCAAACATGCGGTCAATGCCCAGCCCCAACTCCTCAATGTAACCCCACTGGAAGAGGCCGTTGACAATGCGCGGGTTGCGGCTGTAGTGCTCCTCCACAATGTTGTCGAGCGTAATGTGCGCCGGCAGCCCGCCCGGGCTGGTAATCTCCAGGCGGTCGGTGTACATGCGGATTTCAATGCTGCGCCCGCTAAGGCGATAGTCACGATGCGCCACGGCATTGACCAGCGCCTCGCGCACGGCCGCGGAGGGGTACTCGGTCTGCTCCACGCGTTGAGCCCCTGCACAACAGAGCGCTTGTCCATCTCCTCCCAAATACGCGCCAGGCACGGTCAATGATCTGCGGGAGCGGGCCGATGAATTCCTCGCGGCGGCCGTAACCGAACTCACCGCCCGCACCGCGCGGCTGTCACATCGGCGAACTTGACGAAGATGGCGCGGCTGTGGGGCATGAAGAGCTGCGGCTCCTTGCCAAAGAGGAGGATGCCGTTGATTGTAGGCTTCAGCGATTCGTCGAGCGCGCCAATTTGCTGGAGCAGCTTGTCCTTGGGCAGCACAGTGTGGCGCGGATTGCGCTTCTGCCGTCGCTCAATGTAATCGTCAATAACATCTTCATCAAAGTCGCTGCGCTGTGCGCCGGCCACAGGCTGCAGTTCATATTCACCGCTGGGGCGCGCCGCAAGCAGAAGATCGAATTCCTCACCGTCCACCACGTGATTGTCTACGCCGCGCCGCACAAGCACGCGCCCGTCGGCCATGCTGTGGAGTTGCGGGCTGCGCTCGAGCCGCAACAGCACCACCGCACCGCCCGGCACGCTCTCGCTGGACCACTCGGTGGCCATTGGAGGCTTGCAGAGCCGCAGCGCGGCCGTCAGCGCGTCGGCCGCATCTTCCTCGCCGTAGACGCCGCCGAGCTTGCCATCGGCGTCAATGCCAAGAACGAGCGAACCGCCTTCGGCGTTCGCGAGGGCAATCAGCGTTTCGGCAATTTGCTCGGGGTCAGGCTGCGCAACGAAGGCGAGCTGCTGGCCCGGCGGCTGTTTGAGGAGGGATTCGACGGCTGTCATGGGCAAAGGATAGGTTGCAGGTTGCTTGCGCAAGCGATATGGATGTGGCGCCCCTTGCAAAGAAGCACCGGCGGGCTTTTGCCCGCCGGCTCTATTGTACGATAGGCGACCGCTTGTGGCTAGGCGTCTGTTCCCGCATCGGCCGAGTTGTGGGCCACTTTGTCGGCGTCGAGGTCAGGCCCGAAGTC
The DNA here is from genome assembly GCA_963773745.1 of uncultured Chloroflexia bacterium. Lineage (GTDB taxonomy): Bacteria > Chloroflexota > Anaerolineae > Caldilineales > Caldilineaceae > UBA5069. The sequence goes on along the minus strand of CAVZCL010000005.1, from coordinate 2,247,714 downwards.
GGCGGCAACCTCAACGGCGACAGCGCCCTCCATAAGCACACCCGGTACATCACCCGCTTCGCGCCCCATAATGTCGGCAGCGCCCGTGTCATCCACGCCGCGCGCCAGGTCTTCGTGGTAGAGAATCGCCAGCGCAGCCACGCTGTCGCCCCCGTCCAGATTGATAATGCGCACGCCTCGCGTGGCACGCCCCATCTGGCTGATGTCGCGCACGGTGGTGCGCAAGACGATGCCGTTGGCGGTCATCACGGTGATCTGGTCGTCGGGGTGGGCGACGCGCGCCGCCACAATTGGCCCGGTCTCATCCAGGCGTGTGTGGTCGGTTGTCCAGTTGCCCTGTGTGTGGCGGCCCTTGGCGTTGTACTCATCGAGCGAGACACGCTTGCCGTAGCCGCGCTCAAGGATGACCAGCAGGTCGCAGTCGGGCCGCACCACGTCCAGGCTCACAATGGCGTCATCGCCCAGCAGGCGCATGGCGCGCACGCCCATGGCGCCGCGACCCATGGGGCGCACGTTGTTTTCGTCAAAGCGCAGCGCCTTGCCGCCACGGGTCACAACCATGAACTCCTGATTGCCCGTGGTGAGGCGCGCCCAGTCGAGCGAGTCACCCGGCTCAAGCGTCATGGCGATCATGCCGTTGGAGCGCACGTTGGCAAAGGACGCGCAGATCCATGCGCTTGATCTTCGCCTGGCGCGTAATCAGCGTGATGTACTGAGCGGCGTCAAAGTTGGGCACAACCACCATGGCCGTCACGGTTTCGTCGGGCTGAAGGTTGAGCACATTGGCAATATGCGCGCCGCGCGCGGTTCGGCTTGCCTTCGGGCAGCTCGTAGACGCGTGTGCTGAAGACGCGGCCGCGGTTGGTGAAGAAGAGCATGGTGTCCAAGCGTACGGGCGAAGATCAGGTCAATGACCTCATCTTCGTTCTTGGTGGCCATGCCCTTGACGCCGCGCCCGCCCCGCTTCTGGCTGTTGAAGACATCTGTCCCCATGCGCTTGATGTAGGCGCCGGCGCTGTAGGAGACGAGCATGTTGGCCTGGCCAATCAGGTCCTCGTCACTGAAGTCGCCATTTTCGTCGTGGGCGATGGTTGTGCGCCGCTCGTCGCCGAACTTGTCGCGCAACATCGTCATGTCATCACGTATGAGGCCGCGAATCAGCGCCGGCTGGTCCAGCAGATCTGAGGAAGTAGTTGATGCGCCCCTGAATCTCCTGGTACTCGTCCTCGATCTTCTGCCGCTCCAGGGAGGCAAGGCGGCGCAACTGCATGTCGAGAATCGCCTGCGCCTGCACCTGGCTAAGGCTGAAGCGCTCCATGAGCGCTGTGCGCGCCGCTTCGGCGCTCTCGCTTTCGCGAATCGTGCGGATGACCTCATCAAGGAACTCGAGCGCTATGCGCAACCCCTCGAGCACGTGCGCGCGCTCGCGTGCCTTGGCGAGCTGGAAGCGCGTGCGCCGTGTGATCACCTCGACGCGGTGCTCAATGAAGACCAGCAGCGCCCTCTTGAGCCCCAGCGTTACCGGCTGGCCATCGACCAGCGCCAGCATGTTGACGCTGAATGAAGATTGCAGCGCTGTCTGCTTGAAGAGGCGGTTGCGCACCTTCTTGGGCGCGGCGCCGCGGGCCAGTTCAATCACAATGCGCATGCCTGTGCGGTCACTCTCGTCGCGCAGGTCGGTAATCTGGTCAATCTTGCCCTCGCGCACCAATTCGGCAATGCGCTCGATCAGCGAGGACTTGTTGATCTGGTAGGGGATCTCGGAGACGAGAATGCGGAAGCGCCCGTTCTTTGTCTCTTCAATGGTGGTGCGCGAGCGCACCAGAATGCGGCCGCGCCCGGTGGCAAAGGCCTGCTTGATGCCCTCGCTGCCGAGGATGATGCCGCCCGTCGGGAAATCCGGCCCCTTTACGTACTGCATGAGCTCATCGAGCCCAATATCGTCGCGCGTCTCCCACTTTTCAAGCAGGAGTTGAACGGCGTCGGCAATTTCGCACAGGTTGTGGGGCGGTACGTTGGTGGCCATGCCCACGGCAATGCCGCTGGTGCCGTTGAGCAGGAAATTGGGCACCATGGCAGGGAGGACGAGGGGCTCCTTGAGGCTGTCGTCGAAGTTGGGCCCCCACTCCACCGTGTCCATGTCGATATCCTGCAACATGGTGTCGGCAAGCTTCTGCAGGCGCGCCTCGGTGTAACGCATGGCCGCGGGGCTGTCGCCGTCAATCGAGCCGAAGTTGCCCTGACCATCGACGAGGCAGTAGCGCAGGCTGAAATCCTGCGCCATGCGCGCCATTGCATCGTAGACCGAAGCGTCGCCGTGGGGGTGATACTTGCCCAGCACTTCACCAACGACGCGGGCGCTCTTCTTGTAGCCTGACGCGGCCGTGAGCCCCATATCATGCATGGCATAGAGGATGCGCCGATGCACCGGCTTCATGCCGTCGCGCGCATCGGGCAGCGCGCGCGCCACAATCACGCTCATGGCGTAGTCGAGGTAGGCCGTGCGCATCTCCGAATCAATCGAGACGGGGCGCACTGCACCTGCCAGGAAGTTGTTGCCATTCAGCGCGGCAACGCCGTCGCCATTGCTCGCAGCCGACAGGATCTCGCCGTCACTGCTCACAGATGCGCCTGAAGCCGCGCTGCTCTTCCGCATTGCTCAGCCCGCCATCTGCGCCGCTCTGTGGGAGCTCGCGATCCTCGTGCAGGCCATCGTTTTGTGAGTCACCATCGTTACGTTCAGCCATAGTCCGCCAATGCTAATTTTGGTGCAATTACATCCGGTAGTTAACGAAAGGATTATACCTCAAAATGCGCTTTTCGCCTAACCTGCGGCGCATTAACGGAACAGATGGTCGAGGGGTTTTGGGGGCAGCGGCAGGGCACTCTTGCAGGCTGCAAATGCCGTTTGCAGGCGGCGCGAGCGGGCCTCCGCGACGGTGGTGTGGGTTGCCGTGCTGCGCAGCGCGTTGGCTTCACACCAACGGCGGATCGTGGCTCTTCAGCGATTGGCACGTGCCTTCGCCGGCCAAGCCGATTGCATGGTTTGCAGCCACAAAGCGATGGGCCGCCCTTCTCCGCAACGCGGCCTGTTCCATGCCAACGGCGGCTTGGCAGCCGCTACACGTGCCCTTTTGGAAGCGCAGCCTGTACGCCCTGCCCCAGGAATGCGAACGAAAAGCGGTCGTTCCAGCGCTCACTGGAACGACCGCTATGCGAATTTTCCTCAACGTCGCTTCTACATCAATTTCGCTATGCGCAATTGCCTCGAGCAGCGAGCGCTTCGACGCTGACGGGCGCTGCAACGGCGCTCACACCATTTCCATTCTGCTCGTAGGGCGACGCCTCGTTGTTGAGCGGCGCGGGTACGGCACCCATGCGCTGCGCAAAGAGCGCGGGCCACTCTGCAGGCACGGCCGCGCGCCATTCATCCGACGCCGCGCGCACAAAGTCGTAGAAGAGCCCGGCGCTGTGCTGGTCCGTCTTGGCCAGCTCTTCGGGGTGCCACTGCACGCCCACGGCAAAGGGCAGCTCGGGCATCTCAAGCGCCTCGGCGAGCCCATCCTCGGCAATGCCGACCACGCGCAGCCCCGCGCCCACCTGCTTAATACCCTGGTGGTGCATCGAGTTCACCTCGTGCACCTGCCCCAGCGAGCGCGCCAGCCGGCTCTCCGCCTCAATCGCAACCTGATGCGTTATGCGGAAGCGCTCAAAGGTGGGCGGGAAGTAGTCATGCTTGTGCAGCGCAGGCATTTGCGTAGTCAGGTCCTGAAAGAGAGTGCCACCGCAGACGACGTTGAGCACCTGCACGCCGCGGCAGACGCCAAGAATTGGCATGCCCGCCTCCAGCGCCCAGCGCGCCAGCAGCATCTCCGTGCGGTCGCGCTCCTTGTCTGTGGAGCCAAGCTGCGGGTGCCGTTCCTCGCCGTAGAGGCTGGGGTCGATGTCCTCGCCGCCCGGCAGCATGACGCCGTCAAGCCGCTCAAAGGTGCCGCGCAGCGTCGCCGTGCTCATCTGCAGCGGGATGAGCACAGGCAGCGCGCCCAGATTTTCGAGCGTGCGCACGTAGGTCTGGTTCATTATGTAGAGGGGCAGCCCAAAGAAGCGTTGCGACTTCTCGCGGCCGGTGGGCACGCCTATCAGCGGGCGGCGCACGCCAGGCGCGCCAACAGGCTCTTCCAAAAATGGTTGGTTGCGCAGATCACGGTTCAAAGCCTGCTCCTCACAATCGCCCGCACGGGGCCCTCAGCATGCGTTGAGAAAACGCCGGCCCTTTTCAGCCGCCGCATTATAGCCGCCCGCAGGGGCAGAAACCAATTGATGGGCCACCAGAATGTGCCAAAGCGGGCAATGTGGCGTCCCGCACCTGCATCTTTGACAGGCAAGCGCGCCCGTGTTATTGATTCCCTTGTGAGCAAAGCCACCCCCACCTCTGCCGCGCCTGTGTGGCAGCAACGCATCTACACCGAACGCACTGCCGTCTGGGCGGGCCTGCTGCTGGTGCTGGCAGCAGCGCTGGTTTACGCACTCACCCTCGACCGCTGGCTCACCTGGGGCAACCTGGCCGGCGGCGACCTGATTACGCACCAGTATGCGCAGGTGCAGGCGCGCCCCAGCAATGCCCCAGGCTATCCGCTCTACACGATGGGCGGCTGGCTTTGGTTCCACGGCTTGCGCGCGCTCGCGGGTGCGTTCGGCATGCCTAATCCCAACCCGATTCCCCTGCTTTCAAGCTGGAGCACGCTGTGGGCGCTGGTCGCGCTCTGGCTGCTCTACCGCGCTACATGCCTGCTGACGAGCACGCGCCACTGGCCGGCAAGCCCATGGCGGCGTGCGGGCAACTGGCCCCTCGCCTGGCTGCTGAGCGCCTTCTTCGCCGTCACCTACTTCTTCTGGTACTACGCCACCACCACCGAGCAATACTCCAGCGCCGTGGCGCAAACGCTGGCAATTGTCTATGTTTACCTGCTCTGGGCCGAGGCTGACACCGGCGCAAGTGCAGGGTATGCCGTCCGCAGCCGCGCAGGTGGATTGCTGCTTGCTGCTCGCCTTTCTCTGCGGCATCTCGTTGGCGCACATGCTTACGGTTGCCTTCATCGTGCCGCCGCTCGTCGCCGTCATTCTCTGGCAGCGCCCGGCCTTGCTGCGCAATTGGCGGATGCTGGCCGCCGTGGTCGCTGCAGCCCTCGTGCCGCTTGCGGCCTATGGTTTCGTCTACGTGCGGGGTTTGCAGCACCCGGAATGGTGGGGCGGCGGGCGTGGAGCTCGGCAGGTGAGTGGTTTTGGGCATTCGTTGCCACGTCGCAAGGGTGGGACGAACTGGGCTGGGGCTTTGAGGCGGGCCGCGCCATGTGGGGCAACGGCTTTCCTGCGCTCATCTGGCAGGAGTTGAGCATCCCCATGCTGCTGGCCGGCTTCACGGGGATTGCCTGCTTCAAGCGGCGCACCGCCGTGCTGCTCTACGGCACGCTGGCCATCTACCTGCTCTTCACCTGGGCCTACCGCTACGGCAACTGGTTTCAGGTGATCTTGCCCGCCTACCCGCTGCTGCTGCTGGGCATTGCCGGGTGGTCGCTGCGCATTGCCACATGGCGCGGCACGGCACGCATGCGCTGGCTCCAGCCGGTGCTGCTTGTGCTGATTGCGGGCGCGGTCGCGTGGCGCTTTGCCGCATCGTGGCCTGCGGCCGACAGCAGCCGCTACCCTGCCGACGAAGCGCTGGCGCGCGCGTCGACGCTGCTTGGCAGCGACCTGCCCCTCAACGCCGCGCTCTTTGCCGAGCAGGGCGACGCAGCCTCTCTCGACTACCTTGCGCAAATCTGGGGGTTGCGCCCCGACCTGCGCGTGATCGGCAGCAGCCAGGCGCAAGCGGCGCTCGCGGAGGGCCGGCCGCTGGTGAGCACCTGGGCCACCGCGCCCACACTGCTGGAGGAGATGGGCGGCGTGCACACTGTCCGGCCGCTCAACGGCGACTGGGCGCAGATTGACGGACTTGCCCAAGACAGCGCGCAGTTGATCGCGCCCCCAGCCACTGCCGCTACGGGCGACCTGCCCGTGCTCGAGAGCTACGCAACAGCCGCAATTCTGCCCGCCGTGACTATCACAGCGACGCAGCCGGCCATGGACCTGCGCCTGCGCTGGCGGCTGCCCGAGGGCGGCTGGCCCGAGGGGCTCTCGCTCAGCATCCGCCCAACGCTGGGCGGCGCATTCATCCCCGACCCGAACGGCCCCGAGGGCGCCATTCTGCAGGTGGATGCAGCCGCGCCCCTGCGTGGTCTGGCCGCGTCCCAGCCTGGCACGGCTTGGCTGGATGACGCCTTTCGCCTGCCCCTTGCTGCGCCGCTGCCCGAAGGCGCCGATGGCATTGCCTTGATTCTCTACCGCGCCAGGGACGGCTCCTTCGAGACGCGCGCGGATATGCGCTTGCCGCTGGAGCCGCGAGAATAGCGCTCAGGGTTCCAGGCGGGGCACAGGTGCGGAATTTCGCAAGTGGCGGCTGATGACGCAATACCTGGTTGCAGGCGAAAGGTCCACCAGTTGCCCTTCTCGAGGTCGTGACGCGCTCCGGACCTTCAGCGGCTTCCACCGCCGCTACGCAAGCCGGGGTCTCTCAGCCTGGGTTGGAGGGCTGGAAGCCCCGCAATGCAGCGCCGTTGTACACCGAGAGTTGCTGCACTTTGGGAAAGAAAGAGGCGGGAACAGCAGGCGCTTGCCCGTTGTTCCCGCCTCTTTCGAGTTCAGTTAGCACTCTTCGCCTGCGGCGAAGCCAGCGCGGCTATTCGGCTGCGTCTTCCTCTGCCTCAGCAGCGGTCTCAACAGCCGGCGCCGGTGCGGCGACGGGCACAGCAGCTTCCTGCGCCGCCTGTGCTTCCCGGGCCATAATGGCAGCGGCCTTCTTGGCCTGACGTTCTTCGGCGTGGCTCCAGTTTTCGCCTTCGCGCACGACGGCAACGGTAAACTTGCCGGCCACGTCCTGCATGAGACGCAGCTCAATGGCAAAGACCCCCAGGTCGCGCAGCGGCGCTTCCAGCTGAATGCGGCGGCGATCCACCTCGAAGCCGACTTCGGCTGCAAGCCTCTCAGCAATGTCGCCTGTGGTAATCGAGCCATAGAGGCGATCGTTGTCGCCGGCATTGGCCGTAAAGAGCAGCTTCTTGCCAGCAATCATGGCGGCCTGCGCCTCGGCATTCGCGCGCTCCTGCGCACGGCGGCGAATCCCTGCCTGTTTGATGACGTCTGCCTGCTTCATGGCGCCGGACGTTGCCAGCGTGGCATAGCCGCGCGGCATGAGAAAGTTGCGCGCATAGCCGCCGGCAACGCTGTAGACTTCACCGGCTTCGCCCAGTTCGGGCACATCCTGCAGAAGGAGCACTTTCATGCGGGCCATGGAAAATTCCTTTCGATTCAAGCGCGCCGTAGGGCACGTGTTGGAGCGGCGTAGGTTTGCCGCATTCAGATTTGCCGTGTCCTTGCCCAAGCCGGGCCGTCATCAAGAGTGAAGACGCTTGGACACAACCATGCATCTTACCGCGCGCGGCTGCGCTCGGCAAATTGCGGGCCTTACCAGAGGTACTATTGTGCGGAAATGTGCTTCATCATGCGGTGAGAATGCCGTCGGCTCCTCGCTTGTTTGTTTGGCAGCGCGCAAACCCGCATAATGGTGGATGGGCTGCCTGTATGCTGCACGTAAGATGGATGCACGCGAACTGCTTTGCGCCCACAAAGCGTAGCGCGAATGCACCGCGCCGCATGGAGCAGTTGTGCTATACTCTTGTGGATCGGCGGTGCGTTGAGGCACGCAACGGGCAGGATACTGCCAGCATGTGCAAGCTTGAAGCAAGGCTCTTTCAGAATTTCCCTTGCAGCATTCCTCTTTCAGCGTTTCCGGCATTGATTACGAGGTGGGCGCATTGAGTCCTCCGTCCCCGCAAGCGGGGCCGCGTGCCGCCCATGCAGTCGGGCGTTACCAGCCTGAGTCAACTTCGGCTTTCCACTTCGGTGGCTCTGGCCGGCAATCTCCCGTCGCGCACCCACCTATGGCCAAGCTGTGGAAAGCCAAACGGATTCTGATCCCATTGGCTGCGTTCCTTCTCGTGACGCTGGGCTGTTCGGCTGCCGACCTGGTGCAGCGCCCTTTGATGACTCCTGCGCCGACGCGCACCTTTGCACCGACCTTCACGCCCACAGCCGAGTCGGTGGAAGCCATCATCATTGTCACGCCGCCCAGCGGCTCAACGCCAGGTGTGATCACAATTCCGCCTGGTGCGGATCCATCGGTCTTTGTGGTGCCGCCGCCCACAGAGACGCCGACAGCGACGCAAACGCCGACGCCCGATCCGCTGGCGTCGCCCACGGAAACGGTTGTGGCGCTCATCACGCCGGCTGCGCCGCCGGGTGCAACCGCTCCACCACCGCCCACGCCGCTGCCGCCCACGCCAACGCAGTCGGCAACGCCCACGGAAACACCCAGCCCGACGGTTACGCTGACGCCGACCCCGTTCATTGTGCTGGATGCCGGGAGCACCGCCTTGCGCGAGGGGCCCGGCCTTGAATTCCCGCTCGTTGCCGAACTGGGGCCGGAAATTCCGATTACGGTTGTGGGCCGCAATACCGAGGGCACGTGGCTGCAACTCTGCTGTGTGAACGGCAACGCCGTCTGGGTGGCTGCGACAGGCGTGCGTGTTGTCAATGACGTCAGCGCCGTGCCGCTTGTGCAGGGTGGCGAGCCACCGACGCCGACCTGGACGCCTACAGCCACCGAGACGCCGACAGTTACGCCGACGCCCACGTCCACCCCCTACCCCTTTGAGCGGGCGATTGGGCCACAATTCTTCCCCACCAACAACGAGTTCCTTACGGTGTGGGCAAAGCTCTTTATTGGTACGCCGCCACTGGAGGTGCCGGCAGAAGGATACTTCCTTAAGGTGCTCTTTGAAGGCTTCGAGCGCAAGGGCACAAATGACGTAGCACCCAGCGCCAATGAGTTTGAATTCAGTGCTCCCCCCGGCGCAGGCAACCGTGTGCAGTACAACTGGAAATATGAGTACACGCCGCCCGACCCCAAATCGCTGGATCCCAATAGCACGCTGACGCGTGCGGATCTGATCGGCACCGGCACCTGGACACTCTTTGTTACCGACGGCACAGGCAAGCAGTTATCCGACGCCGTCATATTTACGACTGCACCCAGCAACCCCAACCGTGAAGTCTACGTGGGATGGGTGCGGACGCGATAAGGCTCATGCAAAATAGACTCCATTCCGTAACACCTATCCGCACTCGTGCAGTCCGTTCAGAACTCAGCAGGCCATCTGTACAAACGACCAACCAACAGCATGCAGCGAGCAAGCAATCACCGCAGATTCCATCACAGCCTGCATTGCAGCACTTGACGTTGAGAGGCCGGACAATGAAACGCCATAGCCACACCGCCGCCATCCTTTTCGTGCTGGCCGCGCTCCTGATGCTCAGCGCATGTGGGCGCGACGACGCAAGCGCCGAACCGCCGCTCATTCGCACACCGATGCCCACCTTTACACCCACATCGTTGCCCAGCGCCGCCTCACTGCAGGAGAGCGTTCCCGTTGCTGTGCCCGCTGCCGAAGTGCCCATTGCGGAAGCTGTTGCTGCGCCGGCTGACACTGCTGCTCCAGCTGACGCTGCACCGGCTGACGCTGCCGCGCCTGTAGTGCAGGGCATTGGCGGACCCTTTGTCGAGCAGCCCGCCGGAGGCATTCCGCCTGTAGCGGTCATCAACAGCGAGCTTGTTAACTCGCGCACGGGCCCCGACACCACTTGGCCCGTGGCCACCGTCCTCGGCCGTGGTGAAGATTTCGACATCACCGGCAAGAACGCAGACGGTACATGGTGGCGCATTTGCTGCCTGGTGGATCTCCAGGAAGTCTGGGTGGCCGCTGAATTCGCCGACAGTGATGGGCCTGTTGACAACGTGCCTGTCGCCCAGGCCGGCGAAATTTCGGCGCTGGCCACCTCACGCCAGGCCGGTGCAGAACGTGTCGTTGCCGCCGCGACAGCTGTTCCCGCAGTCGCGGCCGAAGCGCCGGCCCCTGTAGCCGTTGAAACCGCCCCCGAGCCCGCAGCCGAAGCTGCCCCTGCCGAGCAGCCTGCCGCACCCGACGCTGCGGTAGCCGTAGCATCCGCCGACGATGCCCGTGCCGCAAGTGACGGTGGCTTCGAGTTGAGCGGTCAGGAGCGCTTCCCCGAGACCAACGTCGTACGCGTCTTCCTCTACGTCTACGCCGAAAATCAGGGACTTGAAGGCTACTCGCTGCGTGTCACCAAGGACGGCGTTGAGCAATCCGTCTCCGGCGTGTCCTTTGGCGGGCAGCCCGGCATGACCTGGCCGATTGCCGACGACCGTCAGCGCTTCCAGAACTTCAAGATCGAGTTCCCGGGCGTGCCACCCGCAGGCGTTTGGACCGTTGAACTTGTACGCGACGGCGCCGTGGTGGGGCCGGCGGCCTCGTTTACACTGACGGAAAACGACCCGTCGAGCGAGCTTTACGTCCGCTACAAGCGCAACTAACCTGCGGCCACAATCTCCCGCATAGAGGCGCAGGCGATGAGAATGGCTGGGCGAACGCCCGCCGCGCGGCGTCCCTTGAGCGCGGCCCTGCTGACAGCCGCGATTCTGCTCGGCGCGCTGGCGCTGCGACTGGGCCGCCTCGCGTGGCAGCCGCTTTGGTGGGACGAAGGGTACAGCGTCTACTTCGCCACCGAGCCGCTGGGGCGCATGCTCTGGCTCACCGCGCACGACATCCACCCGCCTCTTTACTACGCGTTGCTTCACCTGTGGACGCTCCTCTTCGGCAGCGGCCCAGTGGCGCTGCGCCTGCTGAGCGTTGCGATTGGCACGCTGGCGGTGGCAGCACTGGCCTGGTTTGCGCGTGTCCTTTATCCTGAGCGGCGACGCGTGCACTGGGTGGCCCCACTTCTCCTTGCCGTCAGCCCCATCCACCTCTATTACTCTCAGGAAGTGCGCATGTATGCGCTGGCGCTGCTGCTTGGCATCCTCGCCACGGGGTGGCTTTGGCGCGCCGTGGAGCAACTCCTGGCCGGCGCAAGCGCACGCCGCGCGCTGCTGCTGCACGCTCTCCTTGCCGCGCTCGCGCTCTACACGCTCTACTACATGGCGCTCCTCTTTGCGGTGGAGGCGCTGTGGGCGCTCTGGTTGCTGCGCCGCAAGCGCGCGGCACTGTATGCAGTCATCGTTGCCTACGCTGCGGTTTTCCTCGCCTATCTCCCCTGGCTCGTCTACGCGCTGCCTCGCCTCTACAGCTACGTGGGCCAGAAGATCGGCGCAGACAGCGACCAGCCGCTCAACCTCATCGAGTACATCCTGCGCCATGGACGCGCATTGCTGGCGGGCCACGTCGCGCCCACCGCGTCCCTGGCCTGGGCATCGCTGCTGCCGGCGCTGGCTGCAATTGCGCTTCTGCTGGCGCTGGCCTATGTGAAGCGCAACGGGGCCGACCGCGACCTTTTGCCCAACCCGACACGTGCGCTGTTGCTCTTTACGCTGGCGCCGGCGGCCGCCGCCTTTTTGCTTAACCTGCGTCTCCCCTTCTTCCCCGAAGGGGGCGAGCGCCTGCTGCTCTTCGTGCTGCCTTTCGTGCTGCTGCTGCTTGCCCGTGCGGCCGACGTGGCGTGGGATGCGCAGCGCAGCGCTGCGGCAGCGGCCGTGGGGGTGCTCACACTCTCGGGGCTCTTTGGCGCGGTGCTCTTCTACACCACGCCACGCTATGTGAAGGATGACTACCGCCCTGTCATCGCCCAGGTAGTGCAGCAGGGTGCGCCCAACGACAGCTTCCTCGCCATCTTCCCGTGGATGGTGGGCTATTGGCGCGCCTACGCGCCCAGCGACATGACAGGGCCGACGCCGCTCCTGCTGGGGGATTTCGCCGTTGCGTACACACCCGCTGTGGCGGCCACAGTGGATACGGCGATCGCAGGCGGCACACTCTGGTTTCCCGAGCCACTGGGCTTTGGCAGCAGCCTGCCGGGTGAAATCGAGGCACATCTGCGCGCCACTGCGCTCAATGTGGAGAATCGTTGGATCAGCCTTACAACGCGTCTCTCGGCGTGGGCCATGGCCAGCAGGCCCAGTGCGCAGCCGCTCTTTGCCCAATTCGGCAATGGCCCGCTGCTTGAGGCCGCAGGCGTACAGAGTGATGCAGTGCTGGGGGCCAACGTCCCGCTTGCCATACGGCTCGATTGGCAAGGGCTGGATCCGGACGCCATGGAATCAGTGCGTGTGGACCTGCGCCTTGTAGACACCGCCGACCGCACCTGGGGGGCGCGTTCCTACAGCCCGCCCGGCAGCCTTGCCGGCGATACGCAAGCGGACGGCAGCGCCACCGAATTCGCCGGCCTGCTTGCGCCCGCCGGTACACCACCCGGCGTCTACACCGTAACTGTCGGCCTGAGCGATGCGAACGGTCTACGCAGCGCCTCAGTGGACGGGTTGCTGCTGCCCGCCGCGTCAATCGGCACAATCACCGTCGTGCTGCCCGATGCCGCGCCTGATTTGGCGCAAATGCCCCTCAACGAAGTGGTGCGCCGGCCGCGTGTGGATGAGGCACTCTCGATTGTGGGCGCTTCGCTGCCCGAGACGCCACTGCTCGCCGGCACCAGCGCCGCATTGCGCATTGCCGCCGAGAACCTGGCGCCTACGGCCGCGCAGCGCAATCTCTACGTGTCGATTCTCGATGCAAAGGGCAACCTCGTCACCGACTGGCAGGGCTGGCCACTGCCCGACTTCCCCACGGCACTGTGGCCGCAGGGTGCACGCGTGCTTGTGCCCGTGGAGATGGACCTGCCGCCTTCGCTCGCACCGGGCCAATACAGCGTGTCTGCCGGCTGGCTGGATGTCGGAAATGAGCTGCGCACGCCCGCCGTGGAGCTTGGCAACATTGAAGTTGAGCAACGCCCCGCCTCCTTTGCGCCGCTTGAGCCCGCCACACCGTTTGACCCGCCGCTGCTCTTTGGCACCCATGCCGTGCTTGAGGGTTATACCATTACCCAAACGGGGCAGTCGCTGGTCATCGCCCTCGACTGGCGCGTGGAGCAGCCGCTGCTGCCGCCCCACCACATCTTTGTCCACGCCGATGATGAGGGCGGTGCCACCCTGGCGCAGAGTGACGGCCCGCCCATGAGCGCCACCGGCCCCGCGCCCACCGGTACGTGGCAGCCTGCTGAGCAGTTGCGCACCATCCACACGCTGACAATTCCCGCAGGCGCTCCCCTTTCGCTGCGTGTGGGGCTTTACAATCCGGCCACACAGGTGCGCCTGCCCGTCAGCGTCGACGGCGCGCCCGCAGGCGATACGGTGACGCTTGAAAGGGTAAGCGCGCGGTAACGTGTGACTTTGCTTGCGGCGCGGAACTTTTCGCGCACTGTTGCGTAGAGATCAGAATGAGAGTAGTCGTGCCCATCGCCTAGGCAAATCCAATGATACAAAAGGAGCAATTCCATGTCTGACGCAATGAATGATGATCTCCAGCGCGCGGCGGATAGTGCCAAAAGCGCCGCCGACCGGGCCGCCGACAGCGTCCAGCAAGGCGCGTCCAGCGCCGCCGACGCCGTTTCCGAGGCGGCTGACAACCTCAAAGACGCGGCCGACAAGGCTGCAGATGCGGCCGGTTCCGCAGCCGGCAGCGCCGCCAAATCCACGAAGTCCAGCGTGGACGAACTGACGCAGACGATTGAGCGTCTCAGCAGCGAAGTTGCCAACAGCGCCCGCACCGCATGGGATAGCGAGCAGCGCAAGGAAATTCAGGATTCGGTTGTCAAGGGGTTGACCGGTATTGCCGCCGCGATTGAAGAGCAGGTGAAGAAGGTCTCGGCAACGGACGATGCCAAGCGCTTTACGGCGAAGATTGAAGAGACCACGGATCGCATTTCCGAGCAGGTGAAGTCGAGCAGGACCTTTCAGGATGTGGCAAACAGCCTTGTGACGGGCTTCTCGGCCGCCGCTGCGTCGCTGGAAAAGTGGCTCAGCCAGCAGGAAGCCGCGCGCAAGAGCGGCGCGGCCGCTACGACCGACTCGCCCACTGAAGATGACGACGGCACGCAGAGCATTGCGATCGAGAATCGCCCAACGCAGGCGCCGCCCGTCACCCCAGCAGGCGACGACGACGATCTGCACGCCCCAGACAGCACGGTGCACTTCTAGGACTCGCGGCGCGGCAACGCAAAGCCGCTTGGGAAACGCAAAGGTTGGCAACGGCGAGAATCATAAGCTCTCGCCGTTGCCAACCTTTGCGTTTCCCAAGCGGCTTTGCGTTGCCGCGCCGCGGGTGCGCTGCTAGAAGACGATTTTGGCGACGGAGAGCGCGCCTTGCTTCCAGGGGACACGGTGCGACACGCCCGACTGCCCCTCGAATGCATGCAGGTTGTCGAGATACCACTGGTAGTTGCGGATCATGGCCTGCTTGTTGGAGAAGCGCGGCGCATAGCCCAGCACCCGCTCGGCCTTCTCAATCGACACGAACGAATCTTCGGTCACCGTCTCGTAGACCCACTTGTAGAGCGGCGAGAGCTTCACCTTCTCAAGCGCACGCAGCGTGATGATTGCAGGTTCGGCCGGAATCGAGACGATGCGCCCGCCAAAGCCGGCGTAGTCGAGCACGGCCTGGTAATCCTCGCGCAGCGTCGTGAACTCCTTCGCGCCGATGTTGAAGGTATCGTTCACGGTTTCGCACGGCAGCGTGCAGGTCAGGTAGATGGCGTCGCAGAGATCTTCCACGTCCAGCAACTGGTAGCGGTTGTGGCCGCTGCCCAGCACAGGGAAGTTCTTGCCATCCTTGGCCCAGTCATAGAAGAGCGCAAAGACACCCAGCCGCTCCGGCCCCACAAAGGACTTGGGGCGGATAATCGGGATGCACATGCCCTGCTTGCGAAAATCCTCGCAGATGCTCTCCACCAGCACCTTGGATTCGCCGTAGGGGCCCACGCCATCCAGTCTGTCGGTCTCGAAGAGCGGGTGATGATCGGGGATGCCGTAGACAGCCGTCGACGAGATGTGCACAAAGCGCTCGACGTTGAAGCTTTGCGCAACCGTCAGCATGATGCGCATGCCGTCGATGTCGGTGCTGTAGATGTCGGCGGCGCTGTAGAGCGGCAGCGCCGCGGCGGTGTGGATGACGATATCCACCCCCTCCATCGCGTGGATGACGGTGGCGGCGTCGCGGATGTCGCCGCGATTTCGGTAATCTGACTGCGCTCGGGATAGGAGAAGTCGGCGATGTCGAGCGACACCACCTTGTGGCCGCGCGCCAGCAAGTGGCGCACAATATTGATGCCCAGGAAACCAGCGCCACCCGTAACGAGATAGGTCTTGCGCTCGTCCTCGCTCACTGCCTCTGCAGTTTCCTGATCTTTCGGCAAAGTCATTCCATACTCCTTATGGTCAGTGTGAATAGACTACGAATCTTTCGATTTCAATTGCAATCCAAAGCTATACCGTCGTCATCGCCCACGCCGCCAGCAGCGCACGCGTCGAGTCGAAAGCCAAGGCGTCGGGCAGGGCATCGGCGCGGAACCAGCGCGCGTCCGTCACGTCGTCGCCTGCCAGCAGCGGTGCCACGCCAATGTCCCCCGAGATCAGTTCTGCCGCATAGGCGAGCACAATGCCGCGGTTCTCGCCGTTGACCTCAAGCGGGAAGATTGCGAGCAGCACACCGACCTGCACAGCGAGACCCGTCTCTTCGAGCAGTTCACGCCGCAGCGCCGCATCGGGCAGTTCACCCGCATCCATGAAGCCACCCGGCAGCGACCAAAGCCCCTTGCCCGGCGGCACGCCACGCCGGACCAGCAGCGCCGACGCAGCCTGGGTGACGAGGGCAACGACTGCAACCTTGGGATCGTGGAACTGGACGAAGCCACAAGCGCCGCATAGAGGGCGCAGCGCGCCGTGGCGCTCCGACAAGACGAGCGCAGTTCCACAATAGGGGCAAAATGAGAATTGTGCTGCAGCCATGGTCCTCGCTCGTGTGCGCATGCGGCGCATCGGCTCCATTCTAGCGCATGCAGCGCGCAACGGCGCTTTTTCGGGTGTCGGGTGTCGGGTGTGCGAACTTGCAGGTCACGTCTCCCGGCGTGACGCTGTTGCTGTCACCCGCACGCGAAAGAAATCACTTTAGCGACCAAACTATTTGCACAGGCGCGCGCCCGTGCCTAGAATGGGGTTACGCGTCGCGAACCATCGCTGCGACGCGATCCATCATTTCCGCGTTTGTCTGTTCCACATTGTCATCATAGCCATCCACCGGCCCATTCCGAGCGGGTGTCGCCCATCGCGGCGGCGCTGCTCCACCCATCAGGGAGGCTGACGCTTGAACCTGCACGAGTATCAATCAAAACGGATTTTCGCAAAGAACGGCATACCCATTCCCAGCGGTGAAGTAGCCATCACACCGGCGCAGGTGCGCGACATCGCCGTACGCCTGGGCAAGCCTGTGGTTGTCAAGTCACAGGTGCTGGTTGGCGGTCGCGGCAAGGCAGGCGGCATCAAGGTGGCGCAAACGCCCGCCGAGGCTGAAGAGAAGGCCGAAGCCATCCTGGGCATGAACATCAAGGGGCTGACAGTCAAGAAGGTGCTTGTGGACGAAGCCGCCGACATTGCCACTGAAATCTACCTGGGCGCGGTGCTCGACCGCGGCCGTCGTCGCGTGGTGCTCATGGCATCAAGCGAAGGCGGCGTGGAAATTGAGCAGGTGGCGCGCGACACGCCCGACAAGATTGTGAGCGTCGCGGTCCATCCCTTCCTGGGCCTGCGCGACCATCAGGCGCGCATTCTTGCCGACGGCATTGGCCTGCCGCGCGCACACACGGCCGAATTCATGCGCATTGCCAAGGCGCTCTACGCAACTTACATCGCGACCGACGCCTCGCTTGCCGAAATCAACCCTCTCGTCATCACAGGAGACGGCAAGCTGCTCGCCGTGGACGGCAAGATCTCCGTTGACGACAGCGCGCTCTACCGTCACCCCAACATCGCCGAGATGCGCGACCCCGACGAGGAGAATGCCGCCGAGCAGGAGGCGCATCGCTACGGCCTCTCCTACATCAACCTCGACGGCGAAATCGGCTGCATGGTCAACGGGGCCGGGCTGGCCATGGCAACTATGGACATCGTCAAGTTCTATGGGGGCGACCCGGCCAACTTCCTCGACATTGGCGGCGGCGCGCAGGCCGATAAGGTTGCCGCTGCGCTGCGCATCATCCTGGCCGAGACACGCGTCAAGGCAGTGCTGATCAACATCTTTGGCGGCATCACCCGCTGCGACGAAGTGGCGCACGGGATTCTGCAGGCCATCGCGACGCTGCCCGTAACCGTGCCCTTTGTGGTGCGCCTCGTGGGCACCAACGAGGAAGAGGGGCGGCGCATTCTGGCCGAGGCCAACCTCATCACCGCCACCAGCCTCGCCGACGCCGCCCAGAAGGCCGTGGCCGCAGCGCAAGGCGCAACTGCGAAGGAGTCGCACGCATGAGCATTCTTGTCGGCAAGGAGACACGTCTTGTTGTACAGGGCATTACCGGCCGTGAAGGGCTCTTTCACTCCAGGCAGATGATGGAGTATGGCACCAATGTGGTCGCGGGCGTTACCCCGGGCAAGGGCGGCGAATGGGCGTTGGACACAGTGCCCGTCTTTGACACCGTTAAGGAAGCGGTGGATGCGCTCGGCGCCAACACGAGCATCATCTATGTGCCGGCGCGCTTTGCCGCCGATGCAATCATCGAGGCGGCCGACGCGGGCGTCGAGCTCGTGGTCTGCATTACGGAAGGGGTGCCGGCGCTGGACATGGTGCAGGTGCGCGCCTACCTCGACACGACGGGCACGCGCCTCATCGGTCCCAACTGCCCCGGGCTGATAACGCCCGGGCAGGCCAAGGTGGGTATTATGCCGGGCCACATTCACATCCCGGGCAACGTGGGCCTCGTCAGCCGCTCGGGCACGCTGACCTACGAAGTGGTCTACGCGCTTACGGCGCGTGGGATCGGCCAGAGCACCGCCATCGGCATTGGCGGCGATCCGATTATCGGCACGACTTTCCTGGATGTGCTCAAGCTCTTTGAGGCCGACGAGGAGACCGAGCACATCGTCTTCATCGGCGAAATTGGCGGCACGGATGAGCAGAAGGCCGCCGAGTTCATCAAGTCCGACATGCGCAAGCCGGTGACGGCCTTCATTGCCGGCCAGACGGCCCCGCCAGGGCGGCGCATGGGCCATGCGGGTGCAATCATCTCGGGCGGCGAAGGCACCGCCGCCGAAAAGATGGAAGCACTCGCTGCTGCAGGCGCGCAGGTGGCGCGCCACCCGGACGAAATCGCGCAGCTTGTGGCCGAATCCTTCGCCCGCGCGTAAGCACTGCAACAAACTTCAGTACACAGATTTCACAGAAACAGACAGATGAAGACGGACACCCGTTTTTGTCTGTCTGTTTCTTTGAAGTCTGTGTACTGGCCCCTGTTGCGGCGGCCACAAGCCCAAACTCGGCGCGCTTGCCCGCTGCGGCGCAATTTGCTACAGTGTGCGCGCCTGATGCGGCGCCCCTGAAGCGTTCGCTGCCGGCACTCGAAAGGACGCAGCGCAGTGCCCCACTCGGTTCCAGCGAACGCTGTCTTGCGCCCAGCACACGGACAGTTACGCGCCTCCGCGTACCACGCCACAGGAGGCGGTGCATGAGCAACCCCACGGAGATGCTGCAGGCTGCGTACATGGCGCAGGACCGCCGCATCGCGCTCGCGGCCGGCGTCTCGCTGCCCGAGTGGGCCATGGGCAGCGCCCTCTTCGCCGACATTTCCGGCTTCACCCCACTCTCCGAAGCACTTGCACGCAGCCACGGCGCGCGCGGCGGGGCCGAATCCCTTACACGCCTGCTGAACGCGCTCTACACACGGCTGATTGCCCATGTGGAAGAATATGGCGGCAGCGTGGTCGGTTTCAGCGGCGATGCAATTGCCTGCTGGTTTGGAAACGCTGAAACCCTGGAAGCCCTCGCAGCAGAGAGCAGCCTTGGCGACGCGCCCAGCGCGCGGTCGCCTGTGCACGCGCCATGCACCGCACGCTGCGTACTTTTGGCGCCAATGAGCTCAGCGTGGGCAGCGCGCTGGCCGTGAAGGTCTCGATTGCCTCAGGGCGGGTGCGCCGCCTCGCCGTCGGCGACCCGACAATTCAGCTTCTGGAGGTGCTGGCGGGCGACGTGGTTGATCGCATGGCCACCGGCGAGCAACTGGCCGTCGCGGGCGAGACGGTGGTCGATGAACCCACACTGCGTGCGCTCGGCGCGGCGGGGCAGTCCAGGTCCGTCAGAACGGATGTTGCCGGTATTGACCGCTTTGCAGTGCTTGCAGATGACGAACGCGAGCTCCTCACGCAGCCTCAACCAGCGCAATTGCGATTGCCTGCCGTGGATGCAGCCGGATGGATTCACCCTGCAGTTGCGCCGCTGCTGCGCGCGGGACAAGCGCGCTTTCTGGCCGAACTGCGCCCAGCCGCAGCGCTCTTCGTGCGCTTCGGCGGCATCGATTATGAAGCGGACGGCGATGCGCAGGCGCTCCTCGACGGGTACATCCATTGGGTTCAGAAGGTCATCCAGCGCTATGAAGGCTTGCTTGTGCAGCTGACCACGGGCGACAAGGGCAGCTATCTGTACGCCGCGTTTGGCGCACCCATTGCGCACGACGACGACGCCAAACGCGCCACCGCCGCAGCGCTCGACCTCCTGCAGCCGCCACAATCGCTCGCCCACATTGGCCCCATCCAGGCCGGCATCAGCAGCGGGGTCATGCGCGTGGGCGCCTATGGCAGCGACTCGCGCTGCACCTACGGGGTGCTGGGTGACGCCGTCAACGTGGCCGCGCGCCTGATGATGGCGGCTGAGCCCGGCCAAATTATCGTTACGCGCGCAGTTGCCGATGCATTGGGCGGCGCCATGACTCTGGCCCCCCTCGGTGCGCGCACGCTCAAAGGCAAGGGCGGCACTATCGACCTCTTCTCGGTTCATGGGCGCGCCGACCAGCCTGCTGCGCTGCAAATGCAGCTCTATGCCGAGCCGCTGGTGGGACGCGCGACCGAGATCGCGCCGCTGGTCGAGGCTGTTGAGCGGCTCGCGCGCCACGAGGCCGCGGGGAGCGACAGAATTAGCGGCAGAATTATGGTGATTGAGGGGCCGGCCGGCATTGGCAAGAGCCACATGGCCGCCGCGCTCGTGCTGCAGGCCCGGAAGCTGGGCATACGGCCCATTCATGCGGGCTGCCAGAGTACGGCGCGCGCGATTCCCTTCTTCGCTGCGCGCCAACTTGTGCGCACGCTGCTTGACATCCCCGCCAACGCCGCAGGCAGCACGGTCGTCCAGGCCGTCGCCACGCTTGCGCCCCATGCCGCCGCGCGCGCGCCGCTGCTGGCTGATCTGCTCGGCATTCAAATTGACGAGACGCCACTCACGGCAGGGCTGGATGCACGCATTCGCCAGGGTGCGCGCACCACACTCTTCGTCGAGCTTGTTGCGGCCGCCGCGCAGCGCCAACCCCTCCTGCTGACGATTGAAGACGCGCACTGGATCGACGAAGGCTCGCGCGACCTGTGCGCCATGTTGCTGCACGCGCTGCCTGCACGCGCAGCCATGCTCTGCGTACAGCGACCGTCGGATTCCAATGGCGCCACATTGCTGGGCGGCGCGTTGCCGCCGCATTCCACCTTCGTCCAACTCGGCGAGCTGACGCGTGACGCCACGGCGGCGCTCATTGCGCAGCGGCTAGGCAGCGCGACCGGCGCAGTGGACGCGCTCGCGTGCGACGTCATCCACGCACAGTCACAAGGCAATCCATTCTTCGTGGAGGAGCTTGTATCCGCCCTGCGCGAAGCGGGCAGGCTTGTGGCGGCTCCCTCTGGCTGGGCTCTTTCGGAGGCGACCGTTGCCAGCCTGCGTGCTATCCATGCCCTGGTTGGCGACGCCGACGCGCCGCGGCTCACGCCGGCCGCACCGTTGGCGCTGGTCGATCTGGGCGTGCCCGATTCTGTGCAGGGCGTTGTTCTGGCGCGCCTGGACAAACTGCCCGAAACTGCGCGCATGGTGCTGAAAGTTGCCAGTGTGGTCGGCCGCAGCTTCGCGCTCGATCTCCTGCACAGCGTGCGCCCTCTGCAGGGCAGCGCAGCGGAGGTGCGCGCGGCGGTTGAGCACGCGCTGGCGCGCGACTTTGTGCGCGCCGAGGCGGCCGGTGCACAGGCCCAGCCCGATGAGGCGCCCCGCTACCTCTTCAAGCACAACATCATTCGCGACGTAGCCTACAACACCCTGCTCGACGAGCAGCAGCGTGAGCTGCACGAGAGCGTGGGCGACGCCATTGAGACGCTCCGTCCTGACGACATTGAGGAGCTGGCCCACCACTTTTTTCACAGTGACACGCGCCGGCCCGACGTACGCACGCGCGCGCTCGCCTACCTGGGGCGCGCCGGCCGGCGTGCCCAGCACGATTACGCCAATGACACCGCACTCCTCTACTACGGCCGCGCCGCAGGGCTGGAGCCGCGCGCCGAGTTCCTCGTTGGGCAGGTGGAGACGCTTCACATCCTGGGGCGGCGCGAGGACGAGCGCGCGCAGCTTGCCGTGCTTGACGCAGCGGCCGACGCTTCACCCGCGCAACGCACCCGCTTGTGGGGTGATTACTACGAGTCTGTTGCTGACTACGCGCAGGCAGAGGCGGTGCTCAAAGCCGGGCTTGCAGCCTGTGCATTCGATGCGCTGGGCGAGGCAGAGTGCCGCAACCGCCTGGGCATGATTGCCTGGCGGCAGGCCGACTACGACGCTGCCGAGGCGCACTTTAGCGCGGCGCGTGCGCTCTGCCGAGAGGCCGAACCGGCTGCCGAGCCCGACGACAACCGCGCACGCGCCGAAAGCGCCAACACCGATTACGGCATGGGCCTCGTCTACCGCCAGCAGGGGCGCTACGAGGAAGCACGCAGCGCCTTTGAGTCAGACTTGGAGTGGCAGCGAGCCCATGGCAGCCGCGAGCGTGAAGCACGCGCCCGCACGGCTCTGGGCCACGTGGAGAGCATTGTCGGCAACCACCGTGACGCCCTCGTCGCCTATGAAGCCGCGCTCGCGATTCGCAAGGCGATTGGCGACAGGGCAGGCATCGGCGCGAGCCTGCTGGCCGTCGCGCAGGCCTGGGGTTCACTGGGTGATCACGCACAGGCCCGTCCCTATCTGGAGCAGGCGCTGCAGATTCAGCAGGCGATTCACAACCGCTTTGAGGAGTGGCTCGTCTGGAATGAGCTTGGCATTCTGCATTGGCTGGTTGGCCAGTACGATGACGCCATGCGCGCGCTGGAGGCCGGGCTGGCCATTAGCCGCGCGATTGAGAGCGACTTCGGCACGGCCTATCTCCTCAGCAATTTGGGTATGGTGCAGCGCGACGCTGGCGATCCTGTGTCCGGGGCTGCATCGCTGCGCGTGGCGCTGGCCATGGCAATTGCGCAGGGCGACGCCTCGCTTGAGGCTACATGCCACGGCGATCTGGCGCTGGCGCTGCTCGACCTGGATGAGCCGACGGCAGCCCTGACCGAGGCCAACGAAGCCGCAGCCCAACTTGAAGCATTGGGGCAGCACGACTCGCTGACGGCCGTCTACGCCGCCCAGGCCAGCGCAGAGTATGCACTGGGGAACAGCAGCGGCGCCATGGACGCGGCGCGGCGCGGCCTTGGCAACCTGGCTGCCCACGGCGGCGACTATTTTCCCCATCGCGACGGCTACTGGTGCGCACGCGTGCTCGCCGCTTGCGGTGCGCATGCAGAGGCGCAAAGCGCATTGCGTGTCGCCGCCGACACACTGCGCGCACGCGCCGAGCGCATCTCCGATCCGGAAATGCGCTCGAACTTTCTGCAGAATATTGGCGTCAACCGCGCCATCCTTGCCGCGGTCGACGGTGAAGCAACGCCGCAGCCCCTACCTGCGCACACGCAGTAGCGGCAGGAAGGTCGCGCTCCCGGGGGGCGCCGGGCTGAAGAACCGCGTAAACGCCATTCCCCTGGCTGGGCGCACCGGCAAGCAGGCTGCCGTCGGTTGTGCCGGCAGGCGTGGATATTTGCGTGGGCAACTGTCGCCACACGCTGCCATTCCAGAAGTAGATCGATGCGCCACCCCCGCCACCGCCTTCTGCCGCCACCAGGCCAGGCTGCTCGTCAAAGCCCAGGCGCACGGTCCCATTCTGCGTCAGACGACGGCGGGAAGGCATCGAGCCTGTAGGATTGCCCCGATATCCAACGCAGAAAGGGCAGCGGTGGCGTGCCGGGCATGCTTTGCCAGGCAATGGACTGGCCCGCAAGCAGTTCCAGGTCGCCATCCGGCTCAAACGAAGCGTTGCCGTCAGAAGAAACCACAAGCGCGCCACCATAGGCCTTGGCCGGGCCGAAGGCGCCGCCGCCGCCGGTGCCGCGGTCGGCCACAACCTCGCGCCGCGTGGATGGCTGTGGGGGCGTCTCGTTGACGAAGAGCTGCGCGTAGAGCGCCGGCACTGCCTCGGTCAGCACGATCGTCGTCGAGAAGATATCGCCCACACGCGGCAGCACCGTGTCCGGCAGCGCGGGCTCATGCTCCGGATAGAGGCGCACGCGCAGTTGCAGTCCAGCCGGCACGGTCGCCGTCACAACAATTTGCAGCTTTTGCGGACCAATCTGCAGCAGGCTGACCTCTGGATCCCAGACCGGCTCCTTCGTCATGATCAGCAGGTCATCCCCGGCGACAATCTGCTCGCACCCAAACTGATGGCGCGTGCTCTCGCCTGCCTCCGCGTGGTCGTTGATATCATAGACGCAGAGACGGTCACCTACCTGCGCGCCGGTCAACTGCACGGTTGTGCTTGCCTTGGGGGGCTTGCCCTGCTCAACGAGCCGCCCATTCTGATAGAGGAACGCGCGCGCCTCACCCGAGCTCGTTTCGTTGTCCTGATAGTCGAGATTGAAGAGGTTGGCTGCCGCCGCGCCTGGCGTCACAGGCGGAGCCACGAAGGTGACGCTTGTGAGCGGCGTGGGCGGGGCGGCCGGCCCGGCGACGACGCCCACAGGGATCTGCACCCAGTCATACCAGCCCTGGATCGTCTGCCACTCGGTGCGGCCATTGAGGCGCGGCATGGGCTTCGGTGCCGTTGCACCTGGTGTTCCAATGTGCGGGATCAAAGATGAAGTTCTGGTTCTCGGCGCGGTAGACATCACCCATGGCCGAACCGGTGCAGAGTTTCGTTAATGCGAGGTCGGCCACACCGTCAACGCCGGTGTAGGTGTCAAAGAGATAGAGCAGGTAGTGGCCAAACTCGTGCGCCAGCGCCAGCGACCAGTCGTCGGCCATGGCCGCCTCAGTGTAGGTTGTCCCTTCGAAGACATTGACCGAGTTTGGCGGCGACCCGAAGCGGTTCCAGTAGGAGCCGATCGAGACGGGGCCATTCGAGTAGGTGATGGGCACGGTGGGCGCAAAGTCCGGCGTCTCCACCGGCGAAACGCCACCGATGATCGCCTTTGGCTGGAGCACATTGCTTGCATAAAGCTGCACATTGGCGCTCTCCCACGCGTCGTAGGATTGGCGCACAGTCACCTGGCCCAGCGCGAACTGTCCGTCAGTGAAGGAGTAGAGGAAGTTGGACGCACGCAGAATGCGGCTGCGCAGCGCGGCAGCCTCGGCGGCGCTGCCCTGTACGTACCACTGCGCGCTCACCGCCAGATTCTGCACCCAGAGGGGGCTTGTGCTGCGCACCGCCAGGCGGATTTCGTACCCCTCACCATTGAAGATGAAACGCGATCCATCCAGCGTTACAGGTTGCGGCAGTGTGTGGTAGAGGAAGCCGCCGTTGCTGCCCTGCACCGGCCAGCGCACCCACACCTGTTGGCCCAGGGCCAGCCCTGTAGAATCCACAAAACCGGTCGCATCGGCCACGCGCTGCCCTTGTGCGCCAACAACCGTCAGAATCGCACCCGCAGCGGCCGGGCACGAGTCAATCTGCTCCCGGCAGATGCGAATCGGCGGCAGGTCATAATCGATGATCAACTGCGGCGCGCGCGCGCCCTCCTTGCTGGAAAAGGTGCGCGCAAAGGCTGCGCTGTCGACGGAGGGCTCCACCTGCAGCCCGTAGTTGGCGCCGTTGACTGGATTGTTAACCCATGCATTCACGAGATTGGTCACATCGCCTTCCACCGCCACATTGGCTTCGGCAGGTGAAAGCAGCGGGTCCGCACCCACGTTATCAACGGTGGGCGCAGTCTCCCACGTCACACCGTCCTCGCTCCACGGCGAGAAGATCTGGCTGACGGGAAGCGTGACCGAGGGCGTGCCGTCAACGAAGGCGGTCTGAAATAGCCGCAGCGTGGCGCGATTGACGGTGATGCCCTGGGGAAACACGCTAAGGTCAAAGCGCAGCAGCGTGGTCTCAAACGCCCGATTCTGCTGCGCGACGCGCAAATCGGCTTTGGCGCCGAAATTGTCCGTCGGCTGGAGACTCGAGATGGTCGCGTCGTCACTGGGGGTGAGGGTGATTGTCGCCTGCGCTGCGCTGTCGTCGGCGGGCAACACATCTTGCGCGCGGGCGCTGCCGCCGTGCAGCGCAAGCAGCGCCACGAAGAAAAGCAGGAAATAGAGACGCCACTGCGCCCTTGGGTTCAACTGGTGCTTCGCCATGTATGCTCCTTCGCCACCGTGGCGGCAAGCCAGCCTGTCCGTGGGGGATGGCGGCGGAGCGGGGTTGTGGATCCCGCTCCTACCACTCGCTAGACATCTGGATCGCCTCCAATCGACTATCGCGCTCTGCAATGACGCGCGGCAGGTCCAGAATTGTGATGATGCCGTTGTCGAACTCGAGCAGGCTGCGCTTGCGCCAATCGCTGAGAATGCGGTTGACCCACTCGCGCCGTGCTCCGATCATTGACGCAAGGTCCGATTGATTCAGCCCAATGTCGACAGTCGAGTGCAGCCCGTCGGGCGCCTTTTTGCCATAGCGCTCGTTGTTGAGCAGGATGATGTGCAGCAGCCGTCCGGCGGCGTCAAACTGCGCAATGGATTCGGCATAGGCCGACGTCCAGCGCAGCTTCTGGGCCAGAACACGGGCAAGCCCCAGCGCCAGACCGGGCATTGCCTCGAGGTGGCGGACGAAATGCTCCTGCGCCATCGTCAGCAGCGAGACAGAGGTAATCGCCTTGGCTGTCGCTGAGCGGGGCTGGTTGTCCAGCGCCGCAAGCTCGCCGAGAACGTCATTGCCCGAAAAGATGTCGATGGAGGTTTCGCCACCCGACGGGCTGATCTTGAAGACGCGTACCTTGCCCTTGAGCAGGAAATAGACCTGGCGCGACTCATCTCCCTGGCGAAAAATAACCTCATCACGCGCATACTCACGCAAGTGCAAGTCATCAAGCAGCGTCATCAGCTCCGCTTCGCGGAGGGCGGCAAAGGCCACCATTTCGCGCAGCATGGCAAGCCGCTTTTCCTGTTTGGCATCCGGCTTCACGTCCCGATTGCGCCTGCTCTCCGGCGCGGGTGCGCCGCCGCCTGATTCTGCCATGCGTCCACCTTCAGCCTGTCAATCAAATTGTACGAGGGATTTGAGTTTGCGTCTGTGTCATGAAATGCGCGCTATCTGTATCCATGATCACAGCACCTGGTGCAACCCTCGGCCACAATGCACAAACATTTGGGCCGGGCATCCATCCAGGGCGCTGTGCATTATCGTACACGCGGCCCAGAGATGCAACTGTGCGCTTAAAGAGCCATTTCGGGCGGATCCAAGGTCTTGCAACGGTGCAAGTCGAGCCAGGTGTGGCGAGTTCGGCCTGCTTTTGTTGCGAATGTTGCAACAACCAGCACTTTGCCCTGCATAATTGGCCGCAAGGCCTTGACGCAGCGGCGCGCAGCCGCTACATTGCAGTTATTCGTGCATATCCAAAATTTCCTGGTGGCCCCAACACCAAGGAGCAATGAACTTGCGAACCGTGCCCCCACTCGCTGCACCCGCTGTGTGCATTGCGCACGCAGTGCGCTGCGCCGCTTTATTGTCTTTCCTCATTGTGGGTTTGGTCTCTTTGTCGCCAAAGCCGCTCCATGCCCAGGATCCCATCTGTGCACTGGGCGATGGGTGCTACAACCAGCTCGATATCATATGGACGGCCATCACCATGCACACCATTGTGACGCCGGAAAGCGGCGGCTCAATGGGCGGGGACGGCCCCCTCACTGTACGCCTCCCAGCCAACGCAGTTGCCGAACCGCTCACGCTCTCCTTCACCAGCACGCTGACAACTGTGGCGCCGGTGGCCGGCGATGTCGTGGGCCTGGGCTACTTCACGCTGGCCGGCAGCAGCGCCTCTGGCGAAAGCCGCAACGAGACATTGGCCGCGTGGACCTTCACGATGCGCTACAGCGACTGCGCTGACGTTACGCCATGCCTGCTGCAGAGCGTGGATGAGGCTTCGCTGCGCTGCCTGTGGCTGGATGCAGCGGAGGGTGCGTGGCTGCCAGTGAAATCGCACACCGATGTCTTTGCCAATCGCGTCACCTGCAGCACCACCGCCTTCGGTCAGTTTGCGCTGGTGGCCACGCCGCTCTACACCTCCGGCGTCATCGACCAAACGCGCGTCTTCCTGCCGTTGTTGCACGGGGGCATTTTGGAGTAAAGCAAGAGCGAGGCGCCCGCATGCGGGCGCCTCGCTCTCTACCCTCGTCGCGGTGGCTGTGCAGGTTCACGAAGTGGCCCCGCGGCAGCTTGCAACGCGCCGCGGCGAGCGCTTCGAGGCCAGAACAAACCGTCAAGGCTTGCAGCACCCGCTACAAGGCGCTCCGTGCCTACTTCTGACCAATCACCAGCGTTGCTTCCCGCACAGCGCCGGCGCGCACGTAGCGCACCGTTACGCTCTTGCCGGCGCGGCCGCCGGCGAGCAGCCCCTGCAGATCGTCGAGGTGGCGCGTCGCCACACCGTCGACCGCAAGAATCACGTCGCCCTGCACCAGCCCAGCCTGCGCGGCCGGCCCGCCTGCCTCAACGGACATCACCATGAGCCCCGTCTCCTGGCCCGCTGTCTGGGCCAGCGAATCGGCCAGGCGCACGGGCTGCACGCCCACGCCCACGAAGCCGCGCGGCACGTTGCCGTGCGCCAGCAGAGAATCCACCACGCGCTTGAGCGTTGCCGCAGGAATGGCAAGGCTTACGCCGCGCGCCAGCCCGGAACTGTTGATGCCGGCCACACGCCCGCCTGCCACTGCCAACGCCCCGCCCGAGAAGCCCGGGTACATGACGACATCGGTCTGCAGATAGCTGTCCATTTCGCCGCCGCCCCCGGTGCGCCAACTGCCACCCAGCGCGCTCACGACGCCCAGCGTGGCCTGCACGCTCTTGCCTGGACGACCGAGCGCAAGCACCAGGTTGCCCACATGCAGTTGCTCTGCGGTGGCCCACGTTGCGGGCGTTAGGCCCGTTGCTTCAACGCGCAACAGCGCCACGTCGGTCGAGGAATCGCGACCGACTACGCTTGCCGCAACTGTACTGCCGTCGGGCAGGCCCACTTCAACGCCTTCGTCACGCTCCACCACATGGTGCGCGGTGACGATCAGCCCATCGGCCGACCAGACGACGCCGCTTGCGCTCATGCGGCGGCGGCCGTCCACGCGCACCAGGCTGCGCCCTGCCTGCTCGGCCAACGTGGCCGTTGCGGTTGAAAGCTCTTCGAGCATTGTGCTCATAATACGCTCCTCTTCACGGTTGATTATCCGGCCCTGTAGCCTTGATTGTTGCCGTCGACGCCAAAGTCAACGCGTTCCGTCGTCGCTTCGCTGCCGGTTTGCGAAATTGACGGTGTGCACCCACTATGGCACAACTGAATTGTGCGCCGCATCCCCCAAACGAGGGGGATGGGTAGCCTCTTTGGACGGTATGGATGCAACGATGGAGCGATTGATGCAACAACGCTTGAACCCCCTGGCGCACTGGCTGGCGCTCTCGTTGGTTACGCTGGCGCTGGCGGGCTGCGCCAATTTGGCGCTGGATCTGAGCGCAATTCCTGCACCCGCGGCCGCCGATTCGGTTGCGGCTCTGCTGCCCACCATTACGCCCGAAGCAGGGGCCGCTTCCCCGCAACTGGATACAGGGGCGCCGCGTGAGGCCACAGTGCGCGCCATCCCTCTGGCGGGACCGGCGGCGCAGCGCAACGCCGAGTTTTCGGCCATGGACTGGTACGGCGACACGCTCATCATGCTTCCGCAGTACCCAAACTTTGTGGGCGACGGCCAGAGCAACGCCTATGCGCTGCCCAAGGCGCAGATTATCGCGTGGCTTGACGGCGCCTTGAGCGGTCCGTTGACGCCCACACCGATTGCCTTTGACTACGCAGGCGTGGCCGAGGCGCTGCCGGGCTTCGAGGGTTTCGAGGCACTGGCCTTTGCCGGCGATCGTGTCTACGCCACCGCCGAAGTCACCGCCAACGGCCAGACTGCTGCCTGGCTTGTGGGCGGCACAGTTGACGCCGACAACGCCTCCATTCGCCTCGATCCAGCTACGCTCACGTGGATTCCACCGCAGACAGGGCTCTTCAACTTTTCCGACGAAACGCTGCTCATCACGCCCGACGGCGGTCTGCTCACGCTCTATGAAATCAACGGCGCGGCGTGGAATGCGAGCCCCGTGGCGCACCGCTTCAGCGCAGAACTCGCGCCGCTCGACCCTGTGCCCGCTCCTTCCATCGAGTACCGCCTTACCGACGCAACCGCACTCGACGCCGACGGTCGCTTCTGGGCCATGAACATGTACTTTCCCGGCGAGGCTTTTCTCGAAGCGCCCGACGATCCCATTGCCGCGCAATATGGCGAAGGACCCACACACGCCGCGCAGGTGCAGGTGGAGCGGCTGCTTGAGTTCGCCTATGACGGTGCACAGGTGGT
The DNA here is from genome assembly GCA_963773745.1 of uncultured Chloroflexia bacterium. Lineage (GTDB taxonomy): Bacteria > Chloroflexota > Anaerolineae > Caldilineales > Caldilineaceae > UBA5069. The sequence goes on along the minus strand of CAVZCL010000005.1, from coordinate 2,217,784 downwards.
GCGGACAGAGACGCCGCCGATTCAGCTCGCGCTGACGCTGCTTGCGCGCAATTGGGAAGGAATTGTGCGCCTGGATGAGCGCGGCTTCCTGCTCATTACGGATCAGTTTCCCGAGACGACGCTGGGCTTTGTGGAACGCGAACCCTGACAGACCTCCAGGCCAATCATTCGCTGCAAAGCCCGTACAGTTGTCTGCGCGTGGATTCAACGATTTGCACCATCACAGGGCTGGCCAGGAGACGCCCTGGCCGTGCAGAAAATTCCACCAGGCGGTCAGTTGTTGACAGCAGCCCGCAATGGCGCTTGGTCGTCCATGCGCGACCGCCATTGCAGCCAGCGCCACAGTCGCGGTACACTGTCACCCGCAGGCACCGAACATTCCGAAACCGAGAGGAACCGACGCATGCAGTTCCCACCGCCCTTCTACCGCTGGCGACCCCATCCCTGGCATGGACTCGAAGCAGGCAAGGACCCGCCCCGCATTGTCCACGCCTACATCGAAATTACGCCGTTTGACGTGATCAAGTACGAGGTGGACAAGACCACCGGCTACATGCGTGTGGACCGCCCGCAGCGCAGTTCGTCGCAGCCGCCGGCGCTCTACGGCTTCATACCGCGCACCTACTGCGACAGCCGCGTCGCGGCGCTTTCCACGAAGTCCGAGCGCGGCGACGGCGACCCGCTGGACATCTGCGTGATCAGCGAGCGCCCTATCAACCGCGCCGAGGTGATCCTCAACGCACGTGTTGTCGGCGGCTTTGATGTGGACGACCACGGTGAGGCCGACGACAAGATCATCGCCGTCCTCGAGAACGACATGGTCTACGGCCACGCGCAGGACATTAACGACGTGCCGCCCGTGCTTATCGAGCGCCTGAGCCACTACTTTTCCACCTACAAGCTGGTGCCCGGCGAAGAGGCCAAACTAACGATTCAGCGCACCTATGACGCCAACCACGCCATGCAGGTGGTTGAGGCGGCGCTCAAGGATTACTATGAGGAATATGGCCAGTAGCGACCTGAACCGATGCTGGATGAAATCCGCATCTCCAGTGCGCGGCTGAGCGCTGGATGAACGCTGGTTGACGCGGATTCGAATCGCACAAGCGTCATCGTCATCCGTGTTACGCAGCGTTCATCCACGTTCATCCATGTACAGAGGTGTGCATTTCATGACGGCATCTCTTTAGCACCTGCACCGCGCGGGCCTTCAACCCCTAATCGGGTTGCACGCGCGCAGCGATCAGGGAGACATTCAATATGATGCGAAATGAACCGATCATCCGGCGCGCCGTGGGGCAGAATGCCGCACGCCTCTCGCAGATTGCGATTGCTGCCAAGAGCTATTGGGGCTACCCTGCGCACTGGATTGAACTCTGGCACAACCAGTTGACGATTACGCCCGACTTCATCCAGAAGCACGACGTATGGGTGGCGCTGCTCGATGATGTCATTCTGGGCTTCTATGCACTCGTGGGCGAGCCACCGCGGCTCGTGCTCGATGACCTTTGGGTGATGCCCGTAGCCATCCGCCAGGGCATTGGCAGCGCAATGATGCGCCATGCGATCGAGCGCGCGCGGACAGCCGGCGCAGCCCACATCGAGCTTGAATCCGATCCCAACGCCGAGGGCTTCTACGCCAAAATGGGCGCCGAAACCGTGGGCGAAGTTGGCTACGTGCTCGAGGGCCAACGGCGCTCGCTGCCCCTCATGCGCCTGACGCTGAATCCCATTGCCGACTGAGTAAGGCGCCACACAGCAAGGCGCCACACAGCAAGGCCACGTGAGGCCACTGGAAAGCAGCCATGTCCCTCTCGCAACGCAGCCGCTTTGAAGAGCATTACCAGTCGGGAAATACGCCGTGGGACACGCGCCAAACGCCTCCTGAGGTGCAGCGCTTCTGGATGTCTCGTCAGCTGCCTCGGCGCGGCCTTGCGCTGGACCTGGGCTGCGGCCCGGGCACGAATGTGCTCTACCTGGCGCGCCTGGGGCTGCACACCATTGGCGTCGACTATGTGATTGAGCCGCTTGTTGTGGGCCAGCGGCGCGTTGCCGCTTATGCCGCCGCCGGCGAAGGCGCGCTGCGCGAGCGCGCACGCTTTCTGCTGGGCGATGTGACCCGCCTGCCCTTCTCCGCCCTTGGCGCCAGCTATATTCTGGATGTGGGCTGCCTCCACGGCCTGCCGCCCGAGGCGCGCGCCGGCTATGTGGAGGGGGTGATCGCCAATCTCGCCCCGGGTGGCTTCTACCACCTCTACGCCTTCGACCGTATTCCACCGCCCGACGACGACCCTGAGCGCATTCGCGGTATGGAGGAGAACGAAGTTGCCGAGGCCTTTGCACCCCACCTCGAGGTCTTCTCGATTGAGCGCGCCCGCCCCGATCGCCACCCCTGCCGCTGGTATCTGCTCCGCCGCAACGAAGCGCCGGCGCAGTGGTAGGCCCGTCGCACACCTTCGGCTGGGCGATGAACGAGACGATAGATGAGTGAAACTGCTTTGGAACGGCTGCGCGCGATCTGTCTCGCGCTGCCCGAGAGCGTCGAGACAGGCGGCGTCGGCGACCCGGTGTTCAAGGTGCGCGGCAAAATCTTCGCCATGCGCCACCCGGCCGACGGGCGCGAGTCCATGTGGTGCAAAGCCGCGCATGGGCTGCAGGCAGCCATCGTCGAATCGGACCCCGAGCATTGCTTCGTGCCACCCTATGTGGGCCGTCATGGCTGGATTGGCGTCTGGCTCGACAGGGAGGTGGACTGGGTGCACGCTGCTGGGTTGATCCACGACAGCTACCGCATGACAGCCGGCAAGCGCCTTGTGGCTTTGATGGATGGCAACAGATCAGCGTAACGAGCACATTCGTAGCGCCGGTGCAAGCCGCCGTATGACTGGACGCCTCGACCCCATACCAACTGCGGTATGCACCGCCCCTGCAAGGAATCACGCAGCGATTGCATGGGCATACCGGAGGCACGCAACGAGAATCACCGCGCCATGACGCCCGCACAGACCTTCATCACCCTCTCGGCACGGCCTCGTGGCGTCCACCTCATCACGAACGAAATTGTGCGCCAGCTGCCAGCGCTGGGAGCAGCGCGGATTGGCCTGCTGCACCTCTTTCTGCAGCACACATCGGCGGCGCTGGCGCTCAACGAAGACGCCTCACCCGATGTGCGCGCCGACCTCGCCACGCATCTTGATGGCCTCGCGCCTGATGGCGCAGAGCGCTACACGCACCGCTACGAAGGGGCTGACGACATGGCGGCGCACATCAAAGCTGTGCTTGTAGGCCCGTCGCTGCTGATTCCTGTGTCCGAGGGCGCACTTGCACTCGGGATGTGGCAGGGGATCTATCTGCTTGAATTCCGCAACAACGGCGGCCCCCGGCGCATTGTGGCCACGCTCATGGGTGACTGAATGAGCAGACGAACGCTGGGCATCGCATTGGGTGGCGGCGGCATGCGCGGGCTGGCGCACATTGGCGTTGTGCGCGCGCTCAACGCTGCCGATTTGCCCATTGTGGCCATTGCGGGCACCAGCATGGGCGGGCTCATCGGCGCAGCCATCGCCGCCGGCGTGACGCCGGAGCAGTTGCAGGAGGAAATCGGCAATCTCAATTCCCTCAGCGGCATCCTGCGCCTGCTGGATTGGTGGCCCGGGCGGCGTGCACTCTCCTCAGGACGCAGCGTCATGCGTTACTTTGCCGGGGTCATCAGCGAGACGCGCACCTTCGATGATCTGCAGATTCCCCTTGCGGTTTGCGCGTGCGACGTCCTCAGCGGCGAGCAAGTTATTCTGCGCAAGGGGCCGCTCATGGAGGCGCTCAACGCCACCATGGCTCTCCCAGGCATTTTTGATCCCGTCAAGTATCACGGCAGAATACTGGTCGATGGCGGCCTCGTCAACAACGTGCCCGCAGACATTGTGCGCGCGATGGGCGCTGATGTGGTGCTGGCCGTGGATGTCTCCTTCGCCGGTCTTGTGGGCGGCAGCGAAGATCTTGCGATTGCGCAGAACTGGCGCATGATCAATGACGTGTGGCGCTCGCAAACGATCCTCATGCGCGTGGTCACCGATTATCGCCTGCGTGATGCCGCGCCCGAAGTGCTGCTTCGGCCCTCGCTGCCCGAGGGCGTCTCCACGTTGCGCGGCCTGCAGCAGCTTGCCGAAATTGTCGCAAGCGGCGAGCGTGCGGGCGCAGCAGCGGTGCCTCGCCTGCGCGCGGCGCTCGCCGGCGAAAGCGCCACGACATGACATTTCCGCTTCAGATGAGGGACATTCGCACCTTGACCAAAGGCGCTTTTGCGCGCACAATGGTTGCAGGCGCGGGGGATTTCCGGCTGCGCCGCTCACAATTGCGCCCCGTATGCGCGCCGGTGCGCGCACGCCAGCGTGCTCGCCTTCAATTTCAAACGGATGGATGCCATGACAAATCTCTCGGCGACAGCCGCCGCCCAGCCCGATCCCACCAAGCCCCTCGCAGGCATTCGCGTGGTCATTACCCACGATGCCGAGCAGGCCCAGGAGCAGCAGCGCCGCTTCTCTGCGCTGGGGGCCCAAACGCACCTCTATCCCGCAATTGACATCGCGCCCTACGAAAACACCGAAGAACTCGACCACGCCCTGCGCTCGGCAGCCGACGGCGTCTACGACTGGCTCGTCCTCAATGACGCCGACACGATCCTCGTTGTCTCCGATCGCATCAGAGCACTGGGGCTCGATCCGTCGCGCTTCCCACGCCGCCTGAGGGTGGCCACAATTGGCTGCATGACGGAGCAGTGGACCGACGAACTGCTCGGCATCCGCAGCGACTTTGCGCCCGAAGTCTATACGCCCGAACTTGTGGCCGATCAACTGCAGCTGCGCCCGGGCATTCGCGTGTTGCTGCCGCAGTCGGCCACCACGCGCGCCACGCTGGCGAAGTGCCTCAAGGGCACCGGCGCCGAGGTGGACGCCATCAACGCGTACCGCACGCTGATTGGCAGGGGGGGCGATGCCGTGCCCGCCATGCTCTGGGAGGGCAAGGTAGACGCCATCACCTTCACCTTTCCCACGGCCGTGCGCTACTTCTCCAAGCGCATCAAGGCCGAAGGTGGCACGCTCGCCATGCTCGACAACGTGCTCGTTGGCTGCATTGGCCCGCTGACGGCCGAAGCGGCCCGTGACTTTGGCCTGCACGTGGACGTTGTGCCCCTGCCGCACACCATTACAGCGCTCGTGGACGCGATTGCGGCTCACTTCGCTGGCGCTGCCTCCTGACAACAGAACAGCGACACAAAGGCACAGAGGGCACAGAGGGCACAGAGGCTCACAGAGAAGAGCTTCTGTGCCCTCTCTGTGCCTTTGTGTCGCTGTTCTGTTGTTTTTCTTTGCCAGATGCGCTGGTTTCGGCTATACTTGGACAGTCTGTGAAGGTGCATCTGTGGAGAGGTCGCCTAGTCCGGTTTATGGCGCGGGCCTGGAAAGCTCGTAACCCCATAAAGGTTCGAGGGTTCAAATCCCTCCCTCTCCGCCACAGCAAAAACGTTCGTGCGTTGTCTTCGCTTCGCCAGCCGCTGGGTCCCGTGCGGCAGGGCACTGGGAACCCCGCCAGGACCGGAAGGTAGCAACGGTAACCAGCTCGCCTTGGGTGACATGGGGGTGCCTGGTGTGCTGGCGGAGCGAATACAGCGCACGAACGTTTTGCGCCATGCGGCTGTATTGCGCACTGCGGCTGTATGCGCACTGCGCTGTATCACGCAATGCAGTCAAGTTGATAGCCTCGAATGCTTCAGGAAGATGAATTCAGTGATGACAGTTGCTTCTGCACAACCCGCCCAGCCGTCCGCACGCGCGCATACATCACCGTGCGTGTACCTGGCGCGCCACGCGACGCCGGATCGGAACCGAAAAGAGATTCCCTACGACATCCCGCCTGGCCCGCCGCTGACTGCAGTGGGCGAACGCGAAGCGCTTGCTCTGGGCGAGTATATGCAGGCCGAGGGCATTGTGCGCATTTACCACAGCCCGCTGGAGCGCACCAAGCGCACGGCAACATTGGCCGCCTCCGTGTGCGGAGCCGAACTGCTCGAATCGTACGCGATTGCCGAATGGCGGCGCGACGAAAACGAAGCCGCCGTGCTGGCGCGCGTGCTCAAGCTTTACGAGCACGTTACGCGCGAGAGTGTGCAAATCGGCCCGGTGGCGCTTGTGACGCATGGCGGTTGCGTCCTCGCCATGCTTAGCCACCTGGGCGTGGTTGATGCCGAGATCAACCACTACCGCGGCCAGTTCGACCATCGCAATCCCCTGCCACCTGCGGCTGCGTGGCTGGCCAAACGGCCGCACGAAGCGCAAGCGTGGGACGTTCGTCTCGCCTTTGCGCCGAATCCAATCCAGCCGTATTTGCCGGCGATGGCATTTGTGTAGACCAGCGGGCGAGGGAGCATCCTTCGCCCGTTTTTCTTGCCCGCAACCAATCAGCACATCCACCCATCACACCCCACCCGCACAACCCCATGGAGGCGCCCACATGAAGACTGGCTTCTTCGCAAAACTCGCCGCTGCCGCCAAGCGCAACAACTCGCTGCTCTGCGTTGGGCTGGACCCTGCGCCCGAGCAAATTCCGGCTCGCTTCCGCACAGGTGCGCCCGGCAACGCGCCGGCAGCGCTCGCAACGGCCATGGTGGCGTGGAACAGCGCGGTCATCGAGGCTACCTCCGACCTTGTTTGCGCCTACAAGCCCAACATCGCCTTCTACGAAGCGTTGGGCGCACCGGGCCTCGCGGGATTGCGCGAGACACTGGCGCTGATTCCCGCCTCCATTCCGGTGATTCTCGACGTCAAGCGCGGCGATATCGGCAGCACTGCCGCTGCCTATGCGAAAGCCTGCTTCGAGGAGTGGCAGGTAGACGCGGTCACCCTCAGCCCCTATCTGGGACGAGACAGCATCGCGCCCTTCGCCGCCTATGCGGACAAGGGGCTCTTCGTTCTCTGCCACACAAGCAACCCCAGCGCAGGCGAGTTTCAGCAACTGGAGGTGGCCGACTGGCAGCAGCTCGACCGTGAGCCCAACCAGCCACTCTACGTCCATGTGGCGCGCGCAGCGGCGGCGTGGTCGCCCAATGTGGGGCTGGTGGTGGGGGCGACCTATCCCGAAGCGGTGGCCGTCGTGCGCGCCGCCGCACCCAGGGCGTGGTTCCTCGTCCCCGGAATTGGGGCGCAAGGGGGCGATTTGGAGGCCACCCTGGCCGCCGGCCTGCGCGCAGACGGCGCGGGGCTCATCATTAACGCCAGCCGCGGCGTCTGCGCTGCGGACGATATGCGCGCTGCGGCCATGACGCTGCGCGATGCCATCAACAGCGCCCGATCAACGATTGCCGCCGCGCCCCGTCCCGCACCGGAGCCCAAGCGCACGGCGCCGCCATCGCCCGCTGCCCATGCTGCCCATGCCACATTGAGCAGCGCCCTGCACGAGCTTGGCGCCATCAAGTTCGGTTCTTTCAAGCTCGCCAGCGGCATCGAATCGCCCATCTACGTGGACCTGCGCCTGCTCGTCAGCCGGCCTGCGCTGCTGGCCCAGGCGGCGTCGCGCTATGCGGCCCTGCTGCGCGGGCTGCCCTGCGACCGTATCTGCGGCGTTCCCTACGCAGCCCTGCCCATTGCGACCGCCGTTGCGCTTGAGAGCGACCTGCCCCTCATTTATCCCCGCAAGGAGGTGAAGGAGCATGGGCTGGGCAAGGAGATCGAGGGCGCGTGGCAGCCGGGCGAGCGCGTGGTCATTATCGAGGACCTCATCACCAGCGGCGGCAGCACGATTGCCACGGCCGAGCGCCTGCGCGCCGCCGGGATGATTGTGGAGCATGCGATTGTGCTGATTGACCGCGAGCAGGGGGGTGTGGCCAAGCTGGCGGCAGCGGGCATTGAGGCGCACGCCGTCTTCACGTTGAGCGAACTGCTGGATGACCTCGTGGCGCAGGGCGGAATCGACGCCGCGCAGCGCGACACGGTGCTCGCTTTTATGCGCAAGAGTGCGTAGAGGCACGCTGCACGCCACGCGTGCGCGCGACAAGAATCGATTGATCGACAAGGGGACGGTGCAATTGCACCGTCCCCTTGTCGACCCACAAGAACCCAGGAGGAAGACCCCAGATCCGGGTACATCAGCTGATTGTCACACCTGCGCTACTTCTTTTCAGCCTGTTCATGCCTGGCAATCAAGGAAAGCTCTCGGTCAATCTGTGCACTAAGCGCCTCAATTTCGCGCGTCAACTTCTCAATCTTGTCACGGCTCGGCAGCCCCAGCTTGTCGAGCATGCGCTCCATCTGCCGCTCCATCTCCTCGGCCGAGTACGTGCCCGTGGCGTAGACCTCGCGCTGCACCCAGCGCACCGGCGCGGTGGCGCTGTCCGTCAGCCGCACAATCTCGGCGCTGCTGCCGCTGCCCAGCGTGCTCCACCGGTTACGCAGGCGCCGCTGCACACGCACGCCGCGCAACTCCACCTGCTCAACCGCCTGGCTCGGGTCGCGTACTGTATTGGCAACTGCGTCATAGATCAGCGCACACGCACCACCGAAAATGCGCACACCGCGCATGGGCGCTGAGCGAAGCCAGCCGAGGTCATCCTGAACCTGCGCCATGCAAATTGCCTTTCCCGGCCGCAACAATGGCCTCTGCTTGAGTAATGACGCGCCGCGTTATGATCTCGAGTATAGCATGCGCGTTATGCCAAGTCAAGGCAATTCGGCTGCAATACGCGCAGCGAGGCTTCCCGCGGGAAGCCTCGCTGCACCACCTTCGGCCCAAAGGCGGGTTACCGTTTGGCTACGCCATCCGTAACAACGCCATGTAGATGATCAGCACGAGCAGGGCGATCACCAAACTGGCCGCACTCAGACTTGCATCCTGGGTCGGCGCACTGCCGGTGACGGGCAGCGACGTTGGAGCAGCTGGCGTCGCTTCGGTCGCGGCCATTTCCGGCGCCGCGGACGACTCAGCCGTGCCTGTCATTACCTGGCTCTCCTCGGCACTGGTCGATGTCATGGCTGCCGTATCCGTCATGGCTGCGGAGGTGTCGGCTTCTGCCGGCGGCGGGGCCATCTCGGCAAGCATGTCGGCATACGGCGTGCCCTCAAGCGAGGTCGCGCCGTCAAACCTGAGCACCTGGCCTGAGCCCGGTGCGCCCACGCCGTTGACGGCTACGTAGGCGTTGCCATCGGCGTCAAAGTCCAGAGAGGTCGCAAAATCCAACCCTGGTATGATCAATTGCGACGTGTCGCCCTCGCCAATTCGCACAACCGACCCGCTGCCGGGCCCAAAGCCCTCGGCTCCGGCTACCGCGAAACTGGTTGCATAGAGATTGCCGTCAGGCCCGGTTCGCAGATCTGTGAGCATGCTCAGCCCGGTCGCGAAGTCGCTGACGGTTCCGTCATCATTGACCTTAACGACTCTGGCGTTGCCTGGGACAAACGGCGCGCCCGAGAGCAGGCTGACGTAGACTTCTCCATCCATGATAGCGACGCCGGTGGGCACAGGGTCGGTCAACATTTGGTTGTCGTACTCGGGCCGTGGGAAGACGCCGGGCAGCGGGTCCATGACAGCCACGACTTCGCCTTCGCCTGTCGCGGGATCGACGCGCATGAGTGTATTGCCGCCGGCTTCCGTAACCCAGAGTCTGCCGTCATCACCACCCAGAAGCCCATACGGGTGTGCGTGGTAAACCGCGCCGTATGGGTTGTTCTCCTTCTCGAATGCCCATGCGTCGAAGACCTCGGTTACCGTGCCGTCGGAGCCCACCTCGACAATGGTGGCAACGCCTTCCGGGGCATCCACGCTTGGATCAGTGCCGCGGTCCCAGTCGCTGACACTCGCATAGAGCGTGCCGTCCAGGAGCGCAATCCGGCCTGCGCCACTTGCCCCATATTCGGGAGAGCCATACGAGGTTACGGTGGCGACGGTGGTCGAGACACCGTCAGCGGCTGAGATTTCAACTATCTGCGAGCTGGCGCCAATGGTCACGGTAACGACTTCACCCGTCTCTGGGTTTGGAACCGAGATCGGCGTGTCGCCGCCAAGGCCGGAGTCGGCCACCCACACATTACCGTCCGGGTCTACCAGTACGCCCATAGGGCCATTCAACCCGGTTACCACAGGCGTACCCGTGGGGGCATCCTGCGCAAGCGCTACCCCGCCGAGCGCAAACAACGCGCTGACAACAAGGGCAGTCACGAACAGCAACCTTCGCCTATACATCTTCACGGTGATCTTCTCCTCGGCTGGAACTTCTCGATACGTCGCCGCGTGTACCCTTGCACACGCGTCCACACACCAGAGGTGGAGCCGAGGGGGGGGTCACCAATGGCGTGTGGCGGCGATTATAAGATTTGGAGAACTAAGTGTCAAGTGCGGCACAGTGTTATGCGGGAAGCGCGATGGCAGCGAACTCTCGCCTCACCGCACCGGGTCCTGCATGTGTGCCAATAGCATTTGCGGCATAATCGCGTTAGCCTTTGCCATATCGGCAAAGAGCGCGGCGCTGGGGCGCTGGGTGCGCAGCTGCGTGGCAGGGTCAAGCGCAATCAGCCCAAAGCGCAGCCCCCATCCTTCCGCCCACTCAAAATTATCCACAAAGGTCCAGTGATAGTAGCCGCGCACATCTGCGCCGTTGGCAATGGCGCGCTGCACTGCCGCCAAATGGCCCAGCAGCCAGCGCGGCCGCTGATCGTCATCGTCATCAGGCAAGCCGTTTTCGGTCACATAGACCGGCTTGCCCAGTGCGCCCATGGCCATGCAGAGGTCGTACAGCCCATCGGGCGCATACCAGCTGTAGGGGCCGTCACGCCCGCTGTCCGAGAGTTCAGCACCGGCCTTGTGCTTGCGCTCGCCAAAGAGTTTTAGCGGGTTAGGCGCAAAGTGCACCAGCGAGCGTGTGTAGTAGTTGATACCGATGAAATCGAAGCTGTCGCGCAGGGGCGGATGCCAGTCGCCGTGGCCCAGCGGCGGCAGGATGAAGCCGCTCTGAATCGCGCGCAGCCAGATCTCCTCGCCGAGGTAGCTGTGGACGCGTGCAGCGAACGCATCTGCGCGCGAGCCGGGCCGCTCCCCTGCATACGCACGCAGCGCCGATGCGTTGCCCACCTGCGCTTCAGGCTGGAGAGAGTGAATCGTTTGATAGGCCACGCCGTGCGCGAGCAGCATGTGGCGATAGACGCGCAGCCCGGCCAGCGTATCGCGCTTGCGCGGCGGGAAGATGCCTTCGAGATAAGCGTGGTTGACGTAGACCTGCGGCTCGTTGATTGTGAGCCACAGCGTGCAGAGGTCGCGCAGCGCCGCCACCGTATAGCGCACAAAGCTCTGAAAGCGCTCAATCACCTCGGCGCGCTCCCAGCCGCCGCGCGCCTCCAGCCAGAGCGGGTTGCTGAAGTGGTGCAGGCAGACCATGGGGCGCATGCCACGTGCAATCAGCCCCTGCAGCATGGCACGGTAGCGCGCAATTGCCGCGCCATCAAAGCGTCCGGGTTCCGGCTCAATGCGGCTCCACTCAACACTCAGCCGGTGCGTGTTGAGCCCCATGGCCTGCATCCGGTCAAAGTCCGCCTCCGCATCCGCCCACCAGTTGCAGGCCGCGCCGCTCTTGTCGTCGTGCCAGATGGCACCAGGGATCGCCTCCACAGCCCACCACTGGTTGTTCCGATTCCACCCTTCCACCTGGTGCGCGGAGGTTGCCGTGCCCCAGAGAAAGCCGGCGGGGAAGCGCAGCACGGATTGCTGAGGATCGGCTTTGGGAGTGAGGTCACCGTGATTCACGAGGGCTCTTTCGTTTTCTGGGCGGGGTGCTTACTGGGCGCCATGCCTGTCGGCGTGCTGGCGGATTTGTCCTCGCTGTGATGCCTCTTCCACCGTCAAATCAGCGAGAATGCGCTTGCGCGTCGCGTCATCGGCGGTGGCGATGTAGAGTGTCTCCACGCCCTTCTGCGTGCGCCCGGATGCGTGGGCGCGCTGCACGTGATACGCAAGCGCGAGCGCCGGATAGCGCATGCGCCCCCATGTGACGGAGCCTGTGCGCACCGAAATCAGCTGCGTCGGCGTGCAGAACGCATACCAGAGGCCAGCGTCCAGGTCAGAGAGTGCCGCCACGCCAAGCTTTGACTTTGAGATGGCCAAACCAATGCAGGCGTGCTCGCGTGTGGCAAAGGTGCGGTAGAAGCCCGGCAGCGCTACAAAGCTGCGCACGCGCTCCTGCACTTCCAGCCTGCCCCAGAGGTAGACGGGCAGCTTCTCGGCCGCAGCCAGCGGCTCGGCAACCACCGCCACAGCATCAACGTCCGGCGTGAAGCCCACAAAGCTGCGTCGCGCCGCCGCTGTGTGCGCCAGCGCCACAACGATGGGTGCGGCGAGCAGCGCAATTGCGACCCATGGGCTGCCAGGCAGCCAGCGCAGCAGCCACGTCAGCGCGACAAAGACCAGCACGAAGGTCAGCACGCGCAGCAGCGGGAAACCCAAAAAGGTGCCCCGCCCCATCGTAAAGAGCCACTGGCTCAGTCCGCCGCCTGGCAGCGCTGCCGGAAAGCGTGTGACGGCCTGCTGTGCGGGCCGTGCTGCGGGCCGTGGCTGGATAGCAACGGCCCCGCGCTCTGCGCGCGGGGCCGGGTGTGTGCCATTTGTGGAAGGCGGTTGCATCTGCATGGTGCGTACCCGCTAACGCATATCGGATAAGGCTTCCGGATCAGGCAAATCAGGCCGGTGCGGGGAGCGAGCCGCCAATATCGAGGCCGCCATCCGTGCGCTTCTGCACAGCGCCCTCCTCACCCTTGGCCTCGCGTGTCGGGGCCGCCCCGGGCGACGGGGTGACGGCGGGAAGGGGCTTTCGCCCCGCATGAGCGCCTCGAATTCGGTGCGATTCACAGTCTCCACATCGAGCAGCACGTTGGAAAGAATCACCATCTTCTCCCAGTGCGTCGTCAGCAACTGGGTGCAGCGCTGGTGCGCCTCGTCCACAAGGTCGCGCACCTCTTCGTCAATCTGCTGCGCAATCTTGTCGCTGTAGTTGCGGTGCTCGCTGAAGGAACGGTTGAGGAAGGTCATCTCCTCACGCTCGCCGTAGCGAATTGGACCAAGCTTGTCGCTCATGCCCCACTGCGTAATCATGGCGCGCGCCAGTCCAGTCACACGCTCAAGGTCATTGCTTGCGCCTGTGGTAATGTCGCCAAATTGAATTTCCTCGGCCACGCGGCCGCCCAGCAGCGCAACAAGCTGGTCGCGGAAGCGCTCGCGCGTGCTCAAGATTCGTCTCTTCGTCGGGCAAAGGCATTGTATAGCCGCCGGCCATGCCACGCGGGACGATGGTGATCTTGTGCACGGGATCATGGTTGGGCAGGAAGTGCATGGCCACCGCATGACCCGCTTCGTGGAAGGCGATAATCTCCTTCTCCCTGGGCGAGATGAGGCGCGAGCGGCGCTCGGGGCCGGCGATTACACGCTCGATTGCCTCCTGCAGCTCCTCGGTGCCCACGCTGCGGCGATTGCGTCGCGCCGCCAAAATTGCAGCCTCGTTGACAAGGTTCTCAATGTCGGCACCGGCAAAGCCTGGTGTCTGCTTGGCAATCACATCGAGGTCCACATCAGCCGCCAGCGGCTTGCCGCGCACGTGCACATCCAGGATAGCGCGCCGTCCCTTGACGTCGGGGGCATCCATTGTCACGCGCCGGTCAAAGCGACCCGGGCGCAGCAGCGCCGGGTCCAGAATGTCGGGACGGTTGGTGGCCCCAATCAGGATGACATTCGTATCTGTATCGAAGCCGTCCATCTCGACCAGAATCTGGTTGAGGGTCTGCTCGCGCTCGTCGTGCGCGCCGCCGAGGCCAGCGCCACGGTGGCGGCCCACGGCGTCGATTTCGTCGACAAAGATGATGCAGGGCGAGTTCTTCTTGGCTTGCTCAAAGAGGTCGCGCACGCGGCTTGCGCCGACGCCCACGAACATCTCCACAAACTCGGAGCCGGAGATGCTGAAGAAGGGAACGCCCGCCTCTCCCGAAACAGCCTTTGCCATGAGCGTCTTGCCTGTGCCCGGAGGACCCACCAGCAGCACGCCCTTGGGGATGCGTGCACCCAGGGCAGCAAACTTCTGCGGCTCCTTGAGGAACTCGACGACCTCCGACAGCTCCTGCTTCGCCTCTTCGGAGCCGGCTACATCTGCAAAGGTGACCGATGGCCTGTCGCCGGTGAACATGCGCGCCTTGCTCTTGCCAAAGGAGAAGGCCTGGTTGCCCGCGCCCTGCGCCTGGCGCAGGATGAAGAAGAAGAAGAGGCCAAGCAGCAAAATGGGTACGAGCGCAAAGAGGATGCCGCTCCAGTTGGCCCAGAAGTCCGGCTCCTTCACGCTGACATCAACCCTCTGCAACTCCTGGGATGTCACGCCCAGGCCTGCAAGCGACTCGGTCAGCCCGTTGTCCATTTCCTTGCGCGATTGCACCTGCTGGCCATTACGGCGTGTGACGAGCAATTCGTCGCCATCAATTGCAATCGAGGCCACGTCGGTGTTACGCACCAAAGTAGCAACCTCGGCGAGGGGCACCGAGGCCATTTCGGTTGAATTGCGCCGGCTGAGCATCGTGTACAGGAAGCTTGCCAGCGCGATGACCAGCAGCAGGTAAATCATACCGCTGCGCAGTCGCTTGGAGTTCATCAGTTTTACCCTTCACACTCGAGGGACATGGAAACAACCTGCAGATCAGTGTAGCACAGCGCCAGAGGTGCGTCAAAGGTCTATGCGATGACGGCAGCCCTGCGAATCACCGCTGGCACGCATGCACGGGAAGGACGCCGCCGTGCCTAATTTTACACGTTTCGCACAAATGTGCAGTAGGTTCGCACGCATTCTAGTGCCTATCTGACGCCGCAATTGCAGCCATCGTTCCACAGACGACGACGGCCCGCCCGCCACGAAACGCTCCGCCCAATGCAAACGCGCCGGCCAATTGGCCGGCGCGTTTGCATTGGGCGGAGCGTTTCGTGGAGAGGGACCTACAGCCTTTCGAACCTGGCCGCAGAATGCCTCACTTGTGAAACGGCGGTGGAAGCCGCCGCAGGAGCGGAACGTGGCGCGTCCTCGGGTACTGCGGCTTCAGTTACGGTGGCTTCAGTGGTGCGTCTCCGGGGAAGACAAGCTCCTCTTTCACGCAGCTACTGCAGTGCGCCTGTCTCCTGCAGCAGTTGCAGCGTGCCCTGCAAATCATCGAGGTTGCTCAAATCCAGCGCGGGCGCAGCAATCTCGTCCAGCGGCTTGACGCGTGGGTCAGCGGCAACGCCCGTGAGCAGGGGATACTCGATTGTCTGCTCGGCGAAGTAACTCTGCGCATCGGCGCTGAGCATGTAGTCGAGGAAGGCCTCTGCCTGCTCACGGTGCGCCGCGGTGTCAAGGATGCCCATCCCCGCTACGTTGATGATCGAGCCGGCGCCGGGCGTGGGGAAGAAGTAGACATCGGCCCCAAAGTCGCCACCGTTCTCGTCCTGGAACTCGTAGACGTAGTAGTGATTGACCAGGCCGAGGTCGATTTCGCCCGAACCGACAGCGGCGACAATTGCGTCATTGTTCTCGTAGGCCTGCACGCCGTTGGCGATCATCGCCTCGAGCCAGGCGCGCGTCTTCTCGTCACCGTCGAGCAGGCGCATGGCAGTGACAAAGCTCTGGAAAGAGCCGTTGGTGGGCGCCCAGGCAACGCGCCCCTGCCATTCGGGATCGGTGAGGCCATAAACGTCGGCGGGCAATGTGGCGGGATCAACGTTCTGCTTGTTGTAGGCCAGCACGCGCGCACGGCCGCTTATGCCAATCCAGTCTCCATTGTCGCTGCGGAAACGTGCATCGACACGGTCGAGCAGTTCCTGCGGCAGCGGGCTCAGGCGTCCGGCCTTGGCCAGCGCACCCAGCGCGCCGGCGTCCTGGGCAAAGTAGAGATCCGCCGGAGAGTTCTTTCCCTCCTCAAGAATCGTTGCTGCCATCTCGGCGGTGCTGCCGTAGCGCACGTCCACATCCACACCCGTTGCAGCCTCGAACTGCTCGATAACAGGCTCGACGAGATTCTGGCTGCGCCCGGCGTAGACGACCAGCGCACCCTCGCGGGTGTCATCGCGGCAGCAGGCGCCTCGGGATCGGCCTCGGGCTGAGGGCGTGGCGTGGCATTGGCCACAGCCTGGCAGCCGGCCAGCACCCCAACAACAAGTGCGGCCACCAGCAGCCGCACGGACCAGCGATTTGTAAAGCGAATCATTTTGTATCCTCTGTTCCTTCGATGTGATTCAGGGCGGCAGTGCGCAGCGCGGCCAGATAGAAAGCCGCCATCAATAGCACCGATGCCATCCCAATCTGCAAGATTGCCATCTGTTGTTCTCCCCTTTGCCCGCGGCCATCGTGCGTCTCATGCGCACGGTCATACCCGCCGGGCAGGGCTGCAACCTTATCATGCGGGCGCGGCGATTTCAAGGGGGTCGCGTGCCATTTCCGGGCGCGTTCACGTGCGGCGCGCTCAAGCACGCCAGCGTAGAGGGGTGAATATGGGGATTAAGGCGGGTTAAGCGGCGCGCTGGCGCACAACTTCGTAGAGCATTAGCGCAGTGGCCGCGGCCAGGTTCAGGCTGTCGGCCGCGCCATGCATGGGGATTGAAACGAGTGCGTCGGCGGCGGCGCGCCACTCGGGCGAAAGGCCGAATGCCTCGGAGCCCATAATGACCGCAACGGGGCCGCGCAGGTCGCCGTCCGTGTAGCGCTGGGGGGCATCGGGCACAGCGGCCACGGTGCGCACGCCGTGGGCCTGCAAATGCGCCACCGTCTCGGCCGGCGTCGCCTCGCAAATGGGCACGCTGAAGAGTGTGCCGAGGCTGGCCCGCACCACATTTGGGTTGTGGATGTCCGTCGCGCCTGCGTTAACAACCACGCCATCCACGCCCGCCGCGTCGGCTGTGCGCAGAATTGCGCCAAGATTGCCGGGCTTCTCCACCCCTTCGATGATGGCGAGAAAAGGGGGCGCGCCCAGCGGTATCTCCGTCAGTGCGCGCGCCACGTAGGGGATCACCAGGAGCAGGCCGCCGCTCCCCTCGCGCACAACCAGGCGGCCGAAGAGATCGGGCGTCACCATGAAGAGGTGCGTGCGCCTCTCGGCATCCAGACCACGCAAGCGTTCCAGCGCCTTGTGGCCCTCATCGTTGTGGATGAGCGCGGTGCATACCCACGCCTCGAGGGGAATGACACCGGCGGCCAGGGCACGGGACACTTCACGCGTGCCCTCGACCAGAGTCGCGCGGCGTGCGTCCCGCTCGCGCCGCTTCTCCAGCTTGCCTACGCCGCGCAGACGCTCGTTCTGCGCGCTTGTAATCTCAGTGGGCATCGCTCACGCCTTGACGGACCAGCGCGCGTACGCTCCGCTGGGCAGGCTGCGTCCGCCCGTGGCGTCGACTGTCATCTCGCCCGACTCGATCTCGCCGTGGGTGCCCATCATTTCGTCCAGCTGATTCCCCAGCGTCAGCGGCGTGAAGCCGGGCGTGTGGCAGCTGTAAAGGACGAAGAGCGCATCGTCGGCCATGAGGTCGTGGCAGGCCTCGAGCAGGGGCATGATGTCCTTCTCAATCTTGAAGACTTCGCCCTTGGGCCCGCGCCCAAAGCTGGGCGGATCGAGAATGATCGCCTGATAGCGCTGGTTGCGCTTCTGCTCGCGCTTTACGAACTTGAGCGCGTCCTCCACAATCCAGCGAATTGGCCTGTCCTGCATGGCGCAGATTTGTGCGTTCTTGCGCGCCCAATCCACCACATTCTTGGCCGCATCCAGATGCACCACATGCGCGCCGGCCTGGCTTGCGGCCAGCGTGCTGCCGCCCGTGTAGGCAAAGAGGTTGAGCACATGGAGATTGCGGTCGCCGGTCTTCTGCATGCGTGTGCGAATCTTGGCGCGCATCCAGTCCCAGTTGGCCGCCTGCTCGGGGAAGAGGCCCATGTGGCCAAAGTTGGTCAGGTGAATTTCGAAGTTCAGCGAGTTGTAGAGGAGGTCAAACTCGCGCTTTACCTTGTCGCGCCACGCCCAGTGGCCGCCCCCTTCGCTGGTGCGGTGGTAGACGCCGTCGGCCTTGGCCCACTCGGTTTCGTGCAGCCGAGGCGACCAGATGGCCTGCGGCGAGGGGCGCACGAGCAGGTAGGGGCCAACACGCTCGAATTTCTGCATGTTGCCGCTGTCGAGCAATTGGTATTCGGAATCACTGGGGTTTGTGGGCATTTCATCTCCTCTGCGGCTGCGGCTTTGGCTCGAGTGTAGCACAGCCACGGAGATAGCGCCGAAGCGGGCCGCCGATTTTGCGCGCTGCGTGTGCCGGTACGCGCCGTCACATCATGGTATACTCGCGCAAATGGAGACGCAACCACTCGTTTGGCAACCGTTCTTTACAACGCTGCCCATCGCCACCATGCGCGATGTGGAAGACGCTGCTTATGCCGCATGGCCCGCGCCGCAGCGCGCCACGGTGGATGGCTGGCGCTTGCGTGCGGCGGAGGGCATTACCGGCCGTGCCAATTCGGTGTGGGCGCTGGAGAGTGAGGACGCGCTGGCGCTTGATGCGCGGATAGACGCTGTTGAGTCCTTTTACAGCGAGCAAGCTTTGCCGCCCCGTTTCCAGATTCACGCCGCCGTGCAACCACCCGTGCTTGACGCAACCCTGGCGGCGCGCGGCTATGCGCTGGTTTCACCCACACACGTGAGCATAGCCCCGCTGGCGCGCATTCTGGAGCAGACGCCCACGCTGCGCAGCACGCCACAGCTTGAGGTGGAGGTCGTCGAAGAGTTCGATGACCAGTGGTTTGCCACCTATGCCGCCAACGAGGCCATGGATGCGCACACAGCCGCCGTGCGCGCGCAGATTCTCAACGCCATCGAAGAGCCTCGCGCCTTTGCACGGGTAGATATCGACGGTACGCCCGCCGCCGTCGGGCTGGCAGTGGTACACGGCGCATGGCTTGGGATCTTCTGCATGGCCACGCACCCAGCGCTGCGCCGGCGCGGGTCGGCACGCGCGCTGCTGCGCACCTTCGCCATTTGGGGATCACTCTACGATGCGCGCACTGCCTACCTGCAAGTGAGCGACGGCAACCACGAAGCCATGGCCACCTATGCCGCCGCCGGCTTTGGGCCCGGGTACTCGTATCACTACAGAGTGGGTGGTAAGACAAACGATAATTGGTGATTGGTCAGTGGTAAGCGGTGCGCCTTGCAGGTGCGCCAGTCTTTCGTAGCGGCTGCTTCAGCTGCCGTTCTCGACGATCGCGCCGCGTCCTCGACAACGGCAGCTGAAGCAGCCGCTACGAAAGACTGGCGCAATTGCAAGGCGCACCGCTTACCACTGACCAATTACAATTACGACTCATCCTTGCCCACATATTCAAGCCCCGCGCCCTACCCCGTACACGCCACCACCGGCGCGCCGTCAATCCAGATGCGCACGTTGTCGAAGTAGATGTTGGAGTTGAGTGCGCCCGGCGACTCCGCCTGGAGCAGCACCATGATGCGGCCATCGGCGCCAGCTACCACGCTGTTGGTTAGCGTGGCCCACTGTCCGCGCACGTAGCCGTTGACGTAGCGCGCCTCGTCGCCATAGGCTTCGGGCTTGATACCCAGCGAAGCCCAGTCGTAATCCTGGCCATGGTCGTCGTGGTCAAAGATGAGGTAGTTTACGCTCACCGTCACCAGCGCGCCTGGCGGCACACCAAAGAGCGGGCTGCCGAAACCGGCCGCATAGGGTTGGTTGCTGGCGATCTTGGCCGAATGCTCGTTTGGCCCAGCATTGAGACCCGGCCCCACGGCACGCTCGAGCGAAAAGGTCACGTTTTTGGCCTGATACAATCCGGCATCCACCGCAAAGGGCCCCCAACCGGCGTACCAGTCGCTCCACATGTCCGTGGGCTGGCCTTCACGCATGCTGGCCCAGCGCGCCGCCTCGTTGAAGCTGTTGCAGACGATATCCTGGCCCACCACTTGCGTAATGGCAACCGGCCCCTGGGCAACAGGCGCGCCAATGGGCACCGATGCGCCACTCGGCTCCACCACAATCACCGGGACGTCGTGTGCGCTGGGGATGCCCGGGGCCGCCTCCGGCACACTGTTCGCCATTGGTTGCGCCACGGGTTGCGCCGGCGCGGCGGGGGCCGTGCTCGTCCCTGCCTGAAGCTGCACGGTTGCTATCGACACAACGGGGATTTGCCGATTCGCGGGCAGAACGAGCGGCTGCGCCGGATCGCGGATACCCACAACCGGCTGCGCGACAGCGGTGGGCTGCGCGTCAGGCAACCCCAGTCGCGCCGGTGATGGGATTGTGCGCGGCGCGTCGGCCGGCGCTGGGGGCACTATGCCAACAGGCTGCACCGGGCCCACAGGCTGCACCGGCGCAGTCGGCGGAAGTGGCACCGGAATGGGGCCCGCTGCGCTGGGTGGCACAGAGTACTGGACGGGCCCGGTGGTGGCCGCATGGCCCGCCACGCCCTGCGCAACGGGTGCGACGATGGCTGCCGGTGCGGCAATGGCCGGCGGTGACGGCCAAGTACGTTACCTGGAGCACCGTGCGCGGCGCAAAGAGCGTCAGCCCGGAGGCAATCGGCGACACGGCCGTGGTGATGCCGCGGCCGTCCGACTCCTGCCCCTCGCGTATGGCGTCAGCGGCAGCGTTTGCCTCCTGAGCGGACTGAGGCGGCGGCGACAGGAGCTGGTCCTGAATGACCAGCGGCAGCAGCACATCAGTATGGGGTATCGGCTCCGGGTTGAGCCGCGGCCCCACCACGGGTGCGGGCGTGGGCGCGACCTGCACCACAATCAGTGGCAGCGGCGTGGGCAGCGGCCCCGGCCCATTGGCGGTCGCGGTGTGGTCAGTGGGCGGCAGCAGCAGCAACGTGGCCGCAGCGATCGCTGCGCCTGCGAGCCAGAGCGACCGCCGCCAATGCACTGTGTTGCATACGCGGTTGCATACGCGCATAACCAATCCTCGTCATGAAGCGCCACGTTGCTGCCGGCGCGTCTGATGGTCTCGTAGATGGTTGTCGTCTTGTGTGCACAGTATAGCGCTTACCTGCGTGCAATTCAATGGCTCGACAGAGCGCACGCCTTTTTCAAGGGAGTGCGCCGCCACTTTGCTCGCAAGCTTGCTGAAAACGCGCGTTGCTTCTGCTACGCTTTCACGTACACAACGCAAGCACCAGCCAGAAGGCTCCTCTTATGCTGCCCGTTCGACTCCTCATCATTGCCGCCGACCCGCTTGCGCGCACCGCGCTGGCCGCATTGCTGCGCGCCGAGGAGGGGGTGATTGTGGCCGGCCAGGCCGCTGCAAGCGACGACCTCGCCGAGGCGTGTGCGGTCTACCGGCCCGACGTGCTGCTGTGGGACACCGGCTGGGACGGCGCGGTCCGCCTCGAGGAACTGGCCGCGGACGCCGACACGCTGCCGCCCATCCTCGCGATTGGTGCGCAGGATGCCTCTGCCCAGTTGTGGGCGGCGGGGTGCGCGGCGTTGTGGGGCGCGGCGCAAGCGCAGCCACACTGGCGACAGGGCTCGCCGCAGTGGCTCACGGGCTGGGCGTCTTCGAAGGCGCCGCCTAACGAGGAAAGCGCGTGGCAACAGCCGATTATGGGCGGCGGCCGTGGCTCCATCGTTGAGCCGCTGACCCCACGCGAAATGGATGTGTTGGGGGCCATGGCCGACGGCCTTTCCAACAAGCTGATTGCCGCGCAAGCTGGGCATTAGCGAACACACTGTCAAGTACCACGTCAACGCGATCCTCGGCAAGCTCGACGCGCAAAGCCGCACCGATGCGGTTGTGCGTGCGACGCGCGGCAGGCATTCTCCTCCTTTAGCGTCCCCCAAAGCTGCTTGCCTCCAGACCGCGCGAATTTGCAGACGCGCGGCGCGTGGGATATCGTTTGAAGGTTAGCTTCAATTCACCGGCACACCAGCAGCTGCAGGACGCAATGCACGACGCTACGCCAACATTCGGCCCCGATGCGCCCATTGCGCCTGCACAGTTGCGGCGCGCGCTCTGGATTGCCCGCCTCTACTACTTCGGCTTCTTCGCTGCCCTGGGCGCGATCGTGCCCTTCTTCAATGTCTACATGCAGCAGCGCGGCATGTCGGGCACGCAGATCGGGCTGATCTCGGCGCTGCCGCCGGTGATTGCGCTCGTCTCAAACCCCTTTTGGAGCGGCGTTGCCGACCGCTGGCAGGCGCACCAACGCGTGCTCGCTGGGCTTGCCATCACCTCGGGCGTTGCTTCACTGGCCTTCATCTGGTTTAGCGGCTTCTGGGCGCTGCTTGCGGCCTCGTGCGCGGTTGCCTTCTTCCGCGCACCCATCTCCGCGATTGTCGATGCCACAGTCATGAGCATCGTCGTGCGCAATCCCGCGGTCGGTTATGGCCGCCAGCGCGTCTTTGGCAGCTTCGGCTGGATCTTCTTCTCCTATGGCGTGGGTCTGCTCGTCACCCGCTACAGCATCAACGCAATCTTCATTTTTCACTTCATTCTGCTTGCCGGCATGTGCGGTCTGCTCAGCCTGCAATTGCCCGTGGAGCGGCGCACGGGCGGCCCGGTTCACTACATGGACGGCCTGCGCGCCATGATTCGCCTGCCCTCCTACCGCGCGCTGCTCATCTTCATGGCCTGCCTGGGCGCGGCCACGGCGGCGCAGGGCAACTTCGTGGGCATCAACATTTTGCGTTTGGGCGGGGCGGCCACGCTCATTGGCATCACCAACTCCCTGGGCGCATTTCTCGAAGTGCCTGTGCTCTTTCTGAGCCAATCGTGGTTTACGCGCGTGAGTTACCGCACAACAATCTGGCTCTGCGGCGTGGGTTTCGCAATCATCTGGTTTCTTGCCGCGTTCGCCACCGCGCCGTGGCACATTACAATTGTGGCGGCCTCGCTCGGCCTCTTTTTCGGGCTGGCGTGGACGGCGATTGTGAGCTTTGCGAACGACCGTGCGCCCGACGGCCTGCGCGCCAGTGCGCAAGCCGTTGCGCAGGCGGCGCACGGCGGCCTCGGTTGGGCGCTCGGCTCTTTTGTCTCCGGCCTGCTGTGGGATTGGGGCAGCGCGCCTGCAGTCTATCTCTTCGCCGCCGGCATCATTGCCGTGGGCACCGCCGTCTTTGTGTGGGGCACGAGCACACGTGCGACCTACTTTGAGAAAGAACTGGTTCGCTAATGGACCGCGCCCGATCTACCCGTTCCTCGACGCCTGCAGCACGTCTCTCGGCCGCGGCTGCCTAGGCAGCCGCAATCCTGTCGTCTTGCGGCCGACGGCCACGTGAAAAGGGCTGCTCGTGAGTCTGCGCTCGCCGACCGGCAATTTCGAGAGCCCTATCGCGCCCGCACAGTTGCGGCGCGCGCTCTGGATTGCCCGCCTCTACTACTTCGGCTTCTATGCGGGGCTCGGCGCATTCTACTCATTCTTTAATGTCTATTTGCAGCAGCGTGGGATGTCTGGCACGCAAATCGGCCTCATCTCTTCGCTGCCACCCTTTATCGCACTGATCTCCAATCCATTCTGGAGCGGCGTGGCTGATCGCTGGCAGGCGCATCAGCGCGTGCTGGCACTGCTCGCCGTGACGGCGGGCGTGGCTTCACTCTCCTTCCTGTGGATCAGTACCTTCTGGGCGCTGCTCGCCGCTTCAAGCGTCGTCACCTTCTTCCGCACCCCGATCTCTGCGATTGTTGATGCAACAGTCATGGGCATCATTGAACGCAACCCGGAGGTTGGCTACGGTCCGCAGCGCGTCTTTGGCAGCATCGGTTGGGTGATCTTCGCATTTGGATCGGGGCTGCTCGTCACGCGCTATTCCCTGAACGCCATCTTCATCTTCCACTTCGTCATGCTTGCCGGCATGTGCGGGCTGCTCAGCCTGCAACTTCCGGTTGAGCCGCGCGGCGGCGAACCTGTTCACTACATGGACGGGCTGCGCGCGATGGTGCGCCTGCCTTCGTACAGGGCGCTGCTCATCTTTATGACTTGCTTTGGGGCGGCCATGGCTGCGGAGAGCAACTTTGTCGGTATCAACATCCTGCGCCTGGGCGGCGCAGCCAGCGCGATCGGGATTGTGAACGCGGTGCCTGCGCTGGTCGAGGTGCCGGTTCTCTTTTTGAGCCAATCATGGTTTCAGCGCATCAACTTCCGCACCACAATCTGGATTAGCGGCGCAGGCTTTGCCGTTGCATGGTTTGCGGCCGCCTTTGCCACCGCGCCATGGCACATTATGGTTGTGATGGCCTTTCTGGGTTTCTTCTTCGGCCTGCTTTGGACGGCGATTGTGGGCTTTGCAAACGATCGCGCGCCTGATGGGCTGCGTGCCAGCGCGCAAGCGGTGGCGCAGGCAGCGCATGGCGGGCTGGGCGCTGCCTTCGGTTCGCTCGCCTCCGGCCTGCTGTGGGATTGGGGCAGCGCGCCTGCGGTCTACCTCTTCGCTGCGGCGAGCATTGCAGTGGGCACTGTCGTCTTTCTTCGAGGCACGAGCACGCGCTGCTGCCTACTTTGAGCAGGAACTCACGAACAGGTAACCTCTGCGCCCCTGCGGAGGGTTAGGCCGCGATGTCGCCACGGGCGACTGCTTCGTCCAGCAGCGGCTGCAGCCACGCCCAAAGCCTGTCAGAACCCTCACCAATGGGCTCCAACCGACGCTGCACCTGCGCTCGCGTTACGCCGTGCTCGCGCCAGGTGCCGCCGCCCCCGTAGTAGTTGTGCAGCGCCGGCATGAGGCGATCCATGGCATTGGCAAAGCGCGATTCGGGCGTGGCGCGTGCCTCAAATTCCTCCCACAGCGCGATCAAACTGTCGCGCTGTGCGGGCGGCAGCAGGCCGAAGATGCGAGCGGCCGCGTCGGCTTCGTCGGACGCCTTGCTGCTCTGGTCGCCATAGGCAAAGGTGTCGCCTGCGTCAATCTCCACAATGTCGTGCACCAGCAGCATCTGAATCGTGTGCAGCAGGTCTACCGGCTCGTTGGCGTAGGGGTGGAGCACGGTTGCCATGAGCGCAATGTGCCACGAATGCTCGGCCGAGTTCTCGCGGCGCTGGCTCGCAATCACATGTGTGCGTCGCTCAATCTCCTTGAGCTTGTCCACTTCGAGCACAAAGGCCAGGGTGCGCGCCATTTCGTCTTCAAGTGGGCTGCCGCTTGCGTGATTCATCGAAACGTCCATTTCGTTTTGGTTCGGGCTATCCATCAATCACATTGTCGACCACGGGGCCGTCCACGCGCACAAAGAGCGGGCTGCAGCCCAGTTGAATGCCATCCACCGCCACCTCAATTTCGTATTCGCCCGCCTGCTTGAATTCGAGATTCTGCGCGCTGACAATCAGCGAGAGCGCGCTGCCGATCGGCGAGGTTACGTTCACCTGCATGGGGCCGTCGATGTTGAGAATCGGCTCGCCATCCACGTCGATAATCATGAGGCGCACGCTGTGCTGGCCCTGCTCTACACGCGCGGCGCGCAGCCGCACGGCCAGCGCGCATTGGCTGTAGCGAAAGGGCACCGACGCCGTGTGAATTGTGTCGGTGGCGCCCATGATGTTGAGGCGACCGCCATACTCGGCGGCGGCATCGCAAAATGTGAGGATTTCGAGCTGCATGCGCTGCCTCCAGTGGTGTGGGCGAAAGGGTAATACACCAGACGATGGTAATGGCTTCCCCCTAACAATAAAGCGCACTGGCAAATTGTGCCAGTGCGCTTTATTGTCTTTGCTGCGATTCAAGGCTTTCCGGATTGGAATCGCCGGCTTGCTACCTGGGAACGGGTAGCGAGGACTCTCCGCTGACAGTGGTCCTCTGCCCCGCTTCCTCGTCCCTCTTCCGGCGCAGAAGCCGCAGCGCTACCCGCTTAGTTGGACGGCCCCGACGGTTGCACTGGCGCCACAGTGGTGACCGGCGCTGCCGTCGTGTCCACGGTGGGCATGATGCCCGGGCCCGGCACCACGATTGTGGGCGTTGTCCCTTCGGGCGTGAAGATCACCTTATCGGTGGGCTTGAGCGCGTTGGCGTTGGCCTGCGCCATTGCCACGTTCACAAAGGCGGGATACTGGGCGTAAAGGTCCGCCAGCGCCATTTGCTGGGCCACTTCGGCCTTCGCCTGCTCAAAGGCAGCGGCGGCGCGTGCTGTCTGCACCTCAAGGTCAAGCTGCGCTTCCAGCAGCTCGTTGTCCTTTTCAGCCTGAATGATGGCCTTCTCGGCCTCTACACGGGCGAGTTCATTGGCGCGCTCGGCCTCAATGACGGCCCGTTGCGCCGTAATTTTGGTCTGGTCAAGCTCTGCCAAAGTGGCCTGCTGGCGCGCTTCTTCCTGCAGGCGGCTTTGAGCAACACGCACCTCACCCTGCTGCTGCGCCTGCTCGGCCTGCGCCTCGGCCTGGGCGCGCAACTCGTCCTGCCGCGCCTTCTCCGTTTGCAGGCGGCTCTGCACAATCTCGTCCAGGCGTGCCTGCGCATCGGGCAGCAGAATCACATCGGGAACAGCCACATTTGCCACATTGACGCCGTAGCCGGAGGCCATGTCGTCAATCTCGGAGGTAATGCACTGGCGCAATTCGTCGCGCGCCGTGCCGATCACGGCATCGTCAAAGGTGCGATCGCCCACGCAAACTTTCATTGCCTGGCGCGCGCGCTCTTCCATGCGGGTGCGCAGAAGATCGTCATTCTGATAGAGCTCGCTGTACTGCGCCCAACTGCTGCGCAACGTCTCCTTGTCTGCCACACCCGGCCTGAAGGCATCGCCCGCAACGGTGAGACCAATGCGCTGCTTGTCCTTCGTAATCAGTTCCGGATCGGTGACCACAAAGGGGACGGCCCGGCTCGAGACGCGGCGCAGGTCTACAAAGAGCCCCACGTCCGAATAGACGCCCGGCCCGACAACATCCACAATTTGGCCGCCCTGCAAACGAACGCCCACATCCTCCGGCGCGACCTGCTCGAAGAAGTAGAAGAACTGCCCGGTGAAGCGCAAGAGGAAGATAATCAGCAATACGAGAATGGCAGCGACTATAATGCCACCCGCTGAGCGAAAGAGACTGCGAAATGATCTGGTTTGTGCGGCCATGGATAACGTTGACTCCTTGGTCAGTGTAATCGTCCGATACGAACGGGCGATCGTTGTGGGCGGACAAGATGGGTGATGGTTGGCCAGCAAGCACGAACTGAACGCAATTCTAGCATGGCTGAGGCCATCGCCCT
Source organism: uncultured Chloroflexia bacterium (assembly GCA_963773745.1). GTDB lineage: Bacteria > Chloroflexota > Anaerolineae > Caldilineales > Caldilineaceae > UBA5069. The sequence continues at coordinate 2,190,584 of CAVZCL010000005.1, read as the reverse complement.
GTGCGGTCGCGCACAGTCGGCCCACATTTCAATACGCAAGCAAGCCAAGCTAGGTCGCGGAACAACAGAACAGCGGCAGAGAGGCACAAGTGTGCCTCTCTGTCGCTGTGCTGTTGTTGGCAATTGCTGCGCGTCCGCGCGATAATGAGGCCATGGCTACCATACAACTCCCCGGTTTGATTGACGCCCATGTTCACCTGCGCCAGCCCGGCTATCCCCACAAGGAGGATTTTGCCAGCGGCACCGCTGCTGCCCTTGCCGGCGGCGTGACCATGGTGCTGGACATGCCCAACACGCTGCCTCCTACCTCCACGCCGCAGCACCTGGCCGAGAAGGCAGCACTCGCGGCAGCCGGGGCGCGCTGCGACGTGGGGTTGTTTGTGGGAGCTACCAGCACCGATATCGACGCGTACCTTCCTGCCGCGCAGCACGCCTGCGCACTCAAGATTTACGTGAGCGACACCTTCGGCAGCTTGCGCATTGAGACGCTTGAGCTCATGCACCGCTTCTTTCGCAGCTGGGCGGAACGGGCCAATGCGATTGGCTACCGGATGCAGGGCGCGGCCGGCGGCCTCGGCCCGATTGCGGTCCATGCCGAAGAGCTGATGCTGCCCGTCTGCCTTACCCTCAGCCGCATCTACGCCGTGCCGCTGCATATTGTGCATGTGAGCCGACGCAGCGAAATCGAGCTGATTCGCGCCGCCAAGGAGGCGGACTTTCCTGTCACCTGCGAGGCGACGCCCCACCACCTCTTTCTCTCCATTGACGACCTGCCGCGCCTGGGTGCACACGGCGACATGCGCCCGCGCCTGGCCACGCCCGACGACGTCGCCGCGCTTTGGGAGAACCTTGCGTACGTTGACATCTTTGCCACCGACCACGCGCCGCACACGCTGGCCGAGAAGGCGAGCGAGACGCCGCCGCCAGGCATCCCGGGCGTGCAGACAATGCTGCCGCTCCTGCTGACGGCGGTGCATGAGGGTCGCCTGACGCTCGATGACGTGGTTTCGCGCCTGACGGCGCGGCCCCGCCGCATCTATGGCCTGCCGCCGCAGCCGGAGACAACCATCGACGTTGACGTGGACGCGCGCTTTACCGTGCACGATGAGGAGCAACTGACTCGTGTGCAATGGTCGGCCTATGCAGGGCGCGAGCTTTTTGGGCGCGTTGAGCGTGTGACGCTCCGCGGGGCCGTTGCCTATGAAGCCGGCCGCGTGCTGGCCGAGCCGGGCAGCGGGCGTGTGCTCTTCCAGGAGAGCGCCACGCCAAAGTGACGCACCACCCAAGTGCGCGCCGTCGCTCGTAGCGGCGGCTTCAGCCGCCGTTCTCTGGAACGCGCGCGATCTGCACCTACGGCAGCTAAAGCAGCCGCTACGAAACGCGCCGCGCACGCGTTCCTTCCTTTTCACTTTTTCCTTCGCCCACCCCGCCTTGTGCACCCCAACAGTGTATAATGTCCCAGGTCGCCTCGCTGCTTACCACGTTGCCGCGCCCCGAACGCAGTCATTCTCAATATCCACCGTGCCACTCATGCGGCACGGCCCCACCCAGCCCGCAGGGAGAACCTCTCAAATGGCAACTTCTCTCAAAGATGTCCGCTCCATTCCCAGCGATCATTTCAACAACGGCTTTTACGCCCAGGACATTCTTTCCGTTCGCCAGTTTGACCGCCCAAAGCTCGAATACATCTTTAACGTAGCGCACGAAATGCGTGTCATGGTCGAGCGCTTTGGCAGCGCCGATCTGCTGCAGGGCAAAATCCTCGCCAACCTCTTTTACGAACCCAGCACACGCACCAGCTCCTCCTTTATGGCGGCCATGCTGCGGCTGGGCGGGCAGGTCATCCCCATCAACAACGTGCAATTTTCGTCAGTCACCAAGGGCGAAAGCCTGCCCGACACGATCCGCACGCTGGAGAGCTATTCCGACGTCATCGTCATTCGCCATCCCGAGATTGGCTCCGCCGAAATTGCCGCTCGCTATGCGCAGAAGCCCATTATCAACGCAGGCGATGGTGTGGGTGAGCACCCGACGCAGGCGCTGCTCGACTTCTTCACCATTGTCGAGGACCTGGGCAATGTCAATGGCCTCAAGGTTGCAATGGTGGGCGACCTCAAATATGGCCGCACGGTCCACAGCCTGACCAAGCTGCTCGTCAACTATGACGTGGAATTCTCCTTCGTCAGCCCGGAAATTCTGCGCATGCCCGAGGACGTGCTCGACGTGTTGAAGCAGTCGGGCCACAAGTACACCTTGACGGAAAATGTGCAGGACGTGATTGGCGAGGCCGACGTGCTCTACGTGACACGTGTGCAGAAGGAGCGCTTCGCCGACCTCTCTGAATACGAGCGCATGAAGGATTTTTACGTGGTGGATGACGCGCTGATGGCGCAGGCCAAGCAGCGCATGATCGTCATGCACCCGCTGCCGCGCATTAACGAAATTGCCTACACGGTGGACAGCGATCCACGCGCCGCCTACTTCCGCCAGATGCGCAACGGCATGTACATCCGCATGGCGCTGCTGGCGGCGGTGCTGGGGAAAGCGTAGCTCGTCGCGCAGACAATCGTTGGGGCGGCGGGCGCGCAAGGGCCCGCCGCTGCATTCTCATGAATCCTCTCCTTTGCACTGCCCATAGAGTACACAACATCCAGCGTTGCGCGGTTCAGACAGCGCTGCTGCTTGCGTTGCTGCTTGCGCTGTCCACCGGCTTTGGCGCACGCCCGATCGCCTGGCGACGCGGCCGCCGAGATCGTCTACATTGACCCGAACGGCGTCATTCGCGTGCCGCGATGCAAACACAGGCGCTACCCCCATCAGCTGGTTCAGCCCTGTGGGCGGCTACACCGACGCCGTGCTGCTGGATGTGAACGGCGACGGCGATATGGAGATTGCCGCCGTGCGCGACGCCGGCGGCGCACGTTCACTCGACATCTACGACCCCGTACGTGCGGCCGGCCCCGCCCTGCCCGGGCAGAGTGTTGGCGGCGTCCCCTGGGCAAAGCTGTACACGACGCCGCTGGCAGAGCCGGTTGGCATTTTCGGTGCAGGCAACCTCGACCCAAACATCGCAGGCGACGAAATTCTGCTCTCGGCGCGCACGGCAACCCCAGGCGTTGGCGGCTCCACCGTCTACAGGCAGGCGCTCTTCTATCTGCGCAGTGTGGGCCCGCAAGACGGCACGCAGTGGCTGCCGGTTGGCCTGCCCATCACCAGCGACGACTGGAGTTCGGTGGCGCTGGGTGACATGAACGGCGACAGTGTCGACGAGATTGCGCTCGTTGCGGCGGGACCGGGCACATTGGCCCTCTGGCAGATGCAAGGCCCCGACGAATGTGCTGCGCATCTTCGAGAGCGAATCGGACAACCGTCCCTGGCTGCATGTGGACATGGGCCCCTTCCGCGGCGGCAATGACATGCTCGCCGCGGTGCGCGATGCGCCCATTGGCCTGCCCAGCCTGGCCATCTTCCGCTGGCAGGATGGTGGGCTCGCGGACGAGTACGGCCGCGACTTTGACCCGAGCCCCAATTTCATCTTCATGGGCGACATCAACGGCAGCGGCGACTCCGAAGCGTACATGATCCGCCATGTGGACCCCGCTGTTACCGGCAAGCCACGCCTCTTTATGCGCCAGCGGGGCGACGATCCGGCCGTGCTTGTTGAGGACACGCTTGACGCCGACAATGGCTACAAGGTGGGCGCAAGTGGCGATATCGACGGCGACGGCCGCGATGAGGTCGTGCTGATTCGCAACAACGCGATTCGCGAGTACCTGTCACCGGACAGAGATGCGACCTTCAGCACCAATCCGTTGCAATCGAATCAGCGCACGCTCGTCATCGGCAATCTCGACGCGGCCGGCTACCTGCCCGAAGTTGTGCTGCAAGCGAGCCCGACATTTGTGCGGCCAACAGCGCACTCGGGCACACCATCCACTGTGATCCAGTTGAGCATTAGCGGATCGCCCAGCAGTCCCGCCGTGCCCATCAACGTGACAGTCGTCCAGCGCGTGCCCTGGCTGCAGCTTAGCGCCAACAACTTCGTCAGCCCGGCCGAGGTCACGCTGACCTTTGATGCATCGGCGCTGGCCCCGGGCCAATACAGTGCGGACTTGCTCGTCACCAGCGCCAGCCCACTGGTGCTGCAGCCGCTGACGGTGCCTGTGAGCTTTCGTGTGACGGAGGGTCTGCTTGTGCGCCCCACGGGCATGGCCTTCATCTTCCCCGGCTGCCCCGCGAGCGGCACGCTGACGCTGCCGCTCGCGATTGAGGCGCGCTCCGGCACCACCTATACCCTCTCGCTGCTGAGCGCAGGTGCGGCCGAAGCCGAGGCGGCAGTCAGCGCCACGGCTGACGCAGTGGCGGCCGACATCACGTGGCCTTCAAGCGTGCCATGGCTTTCGGCTACCTCACCCAGCAACAGTGCGCCCAGCGTTGTCACGCTGAAGGCGGAGGGCAACGAAGCTGCCAACGCAGCCCAAGCGCGCGCCGTCATCAGCGCCAAAGTGGGTGACGACACGCTCGTGCGGACTGTGCCAATTTCGCTGCTCTGCGCCGAATCGCAGGCGTGGTTGCCCGTGGTGGCGCGCTAAACGAAATTTCTGTACGCGGAGAAGAGGGGAACATACTCTCCCCTGAAAATCATCTGCCATGCGCGTGCCGACAGCCACAAGACACGCAACGGCTTATTCGTGAAGCTGACGACGGGCGGCTAATTGGCGAGATGTTTTTGAGCGCTATGGGAGGCCGACTTGATCGCCGCCATCCGCGCGCTTCAGATGGGCGATCCCTACGTCCTGCCCAACATTTTGCGCAGCTTGCTGCCAGAGCACGGCCCCTCGGCCATGCCCAGCCGCGGGCCAGCCAAGGCTGCTCACGCCGCACGCGCGCTTGATCTGCTCCACCGTCGGGTCCAGGGCTGCACCAAGCGGCAGATTGCCGACGAGCTGCAGGTGAGCGTGCGCACCGTCGAGGGCTCCGCCACCCTCGCGTCAAATCAACTGATCCAGGCCCGATGTTTCCCTAAATCGCTTCGACGTCGAGACCGTAGAGTTGGCAGAGCGTCTCAATTTCGGCGCGCCGGTGGCCGGTCATCAACAAGTAATGGTGCGAGGAAAGCGTGGCGACGAGCTTGCGCCCATCGGGCACGCGCAGTACTGCACCGTTGAGGCAATCGGAATTCTTGTACTGCGCATAGCCCGCGATTTCGCCCTCAACCACGGTAATCTTTTCCATGGACGAATGGAGTTTGGCAAGTGTCATGGGGCCTTCGGGCATGCGTGCGTCAATTGCTGTGGCGTTCTCGTCAACAATCGCCAGCACCTTGGGGCGAAGCGCCCATTCTGTTGCGAAGGAAGGCGGCACGACGCCCAAGTATCCACAGTGTGCGGCGAGAATGTGATTCTCCGGCTCGTCAACCTCAGGGAAGTGTGGAATGCGCTCGTGTTTCAGCGCTGCCATACCCATGAGGAAGGGATAGAGATTCGTCATCATGATGGGTGCGCCCAGCGACTTGTTGAGCAGGTATTTGGTAAGCATGGAGAGCGTATCACCCTCGCAGCCCCAGATGTTGCCGCGCTCTTCATAGAGCATGGACCACGCAAGGCACGGTGTTGTATCCGAGAAGTGCGACTCGTTCAGGCAGTTCATGCCCACGCCCCGGATTGTCGGATCCGCATCGAGTTCGTCGCGCACAGTCAGGTAGATCTTGACCGCGCTTGCCACTTGATGAGGCGACACGCCGGGCGTCTGCCACTGCCACGATCGCCAGGTCTCTTCCGCCACCGCGTCGGGAATTTCGCGCGCAGCCGCACCCATGGCCTTGAAGCTCTTGCGTACAATGGTGACACCGAACTTCTGCAAAATGCGCTGCGTGCACTCATCTTCCCACCAGTAGAAGCGCTTGAAAATGCTCGGCTGAAAGCCGGCGCCCGGGTTGTCCTGGTAGACAAGGAACCGCGTTTGCGCCAGTTCGCGCTTGACGCCCAGGGCGCGGCAAATCTGGCGTGTCATCTCCAGGTTGTAAGGTGTGATGACGGTCAGGCCCTCATTGCGCAGATAGCTGGCAATCTCCCAATCCCACATGGCCACCGTGCCGAATTCGGAGGTGATTACAAGGATGGGCAGGCTGATGTCGCGAAACTCGGCAAGCCGCCGGTAAGCCTCGCCCAGAATCTGCGGAAAGAGGACGGCGTCAGCATCGGGAAGGGGCGCACCAAGTGGCAAGGGCTGCATGATCTCGGCGTCGTCGGCAAGCAGCACGCGCAGAGTCTCGATCTGCGTGTCAAACTCGGCATCACGTCCTTCAAAATAGAGCGGAACCAGGCGAGGTTTCATGGGGCCTCCGGGGCCAGGGATCAGGGACGAGGGATCAGGGTTCAAGGACGTGAGACTGCGTATTTCTGGCCGCAGCCCGCCCCTTGGCCCCTGGCCCCTGGAGTTCCCTACAACAGTCGCGACAAATGCTCAAAACTTCGGATCGCGTCGGGTACGTTGCCGCACTCAACGCTGAAGACGATGTCCTTCTCCTGCGCAACGGGGCGAACGAGGTCAATCACACGCTGCCAGTCCACAACGCCGTCCCCACAGGCGCAGCCCACGGGCGTTCCCGTCACCTTGCCGCGCTCGGCCGATCCCTGCTCCAGACTGATGTCCTTGGCGTGGAGATGAACCAGCCGGTCGCGCACGCGCTCGAGCCATTCATATGGATCCGAGCCGCCGGCAAGATAGCTGTTGCCCGTATCATAGTTGATGCCGATGACTGGTGAGTTGACCAGCGCCCAGATCTCGTCGAGGCCCTCGGGCGTTTTGCTGTACTGCTGGTGCGGCTCGAGGCCGATCAGAATGCCGTGCCGCTGCGCCACCATCGCCGCCTCGGTCAGCGTGTACTCCATCAGCGTAAAGTCCATTCGCGCGTGTCGTCCAGAAGGGCTTTGGCCCTTCGTCCGTGTTGACGACGGGTGCGCCCGCCAGATGTGCCCACCGGCAAGCCATCTTCAGATACTCAACGCTGATTTCGGGTTTGCAAAGGGGCGTGTGCGCCGAAAGGCCCGACATCTGGATGCCATGCTTCTCGCAAAGCTCGCGTGCCCAAAGGGGATCATCGAACATGGAGACCGAATGGAAGTAACGCGCTTCGCTCAACAGTTCGCGCCCCATGTGCACCATGGGTTCAATATATTCGTAGCCGATCTCGGCGGCCTTCTCCACGCCCCACTCGAATGATTTGTCGTGGTGCCGCACAAACTCCATGTTCACACCAAGCTTGATTGCCATGCAGGTTCCCTCCAGGCACTTTGGGGAATAGGTGGGATTGAGAAGTCAAGGACTGATCATTCGTGAACTGGTGATCTACAACCATCAAGCATTGACATTCACTGTTGCTTGCGGGTCAACAGCCCCCGCCATCTTCGCGTTTGTTTCCTTCACCAGCGCACGCACCCACTCGAGGCTTCGTTCAATCATGGGTCCGCCCTGGCCCTCGCACTCGATGCTGACCACGCCGTCGTAGCCGATTTCGGCAAGGATATCGAAGCAGCGTCGAATGTTCTCCCCGTTCACACCGTCGCCAATCGCGGTGACGCTTACGGCAATGCCCGTCAACTCGCCACGCATTGAGGCCGCCAGCGATGCGCTTACATCCTTGACGTGCACGTGGCTCACTTTGTGCTTGAAGCGCTGGAGGAACGCCACGGGGTCCTGCCCGGCAATAAACGTATTGCCCGTGTCCATGTTCAGGCACAGGCGCGGGGAATCAACAAAGGCCAGCATGCGCTCCATGTACTCGGGCTTGGTGGTGTAGTAGCCGTGGGGTTCGATATTGATGGTCATGTCGTAGCGCTCGGCCGCTTCGACCACGGGAATGTAGGTGCGCTTCATCATCTCAAGCGCATCTTCGTCGCTCATGCCCGCGGGCTTGTGCATATGGTCCGTCGTATCAATATGATCGCAACCGACAAGCTTTGCCCAGCGAATTGAATTCAGAATGTAGGTAAGTCCAAGCGAGGAGCCGGTGGGGAGCGAAAGCGGAAAAGCGGCGTCAAGCTGCGAAAAGCGCACGCCGTACCCTTCCATCTTGTCGCGCAGCGCCAATGGGTCTTCCCACAGCGCGACGTGGGGCTGATAGCCAAGGCCATGAATCCAGCTAACGCCGTCAATGGTTCCGCACTCGATGAAGTGAACGTCGTTGTGCTGAGCCCACTGCAGGCACTGTTCAAAGCTCCAATAGGCGCTGTTGAACGCATCCGTATGAAAGCCGATTTGAATCATCTTGCGCTCCCTGTGCCGGCGGACTGCGCCGCCTTGCGCTGGTGAAGTGGGACTCCCGGCGGGCGCCGGGAGTCCCAGTGCGTCAAAGAAACAGAACGACTACTCGCCGCCCCAGGTCTCGGGGAAGCCCGGCATCTCTTCGCAGCCGCACATGGCATAGTGGAGCGGCGGCATGTTGGGCTGTACGTACTGGTCCAGATTCTCCTGCGTGACGGTGGGCTGGGGCAGGCGCCAGACATCCGGCACCGGCTGGCCATTCATAATGTCGAGGGCGGCGATGATCGGCGTGCGCCACTGGAAGGTGGGGAAGGTGGGAGCGACTCCGGTGATCCCATTCTCCTGCCACTTGACGAGATAATCCTGCTGATCCTCACCAACCATCACCGGGTAGGGCTGCCCGGCATCCTCGAACGCCTCGAGGGCGGCCACTGCGGAAGCACCGGCGTCCATCCAGACGGCATCGATTGTGCCGAAGCGGTCCAGATAGTCCGACACGATGCCCTTCACCTTGGCATTGTCGCCGTCGCCAAACTCGACGCCGAGAACGTTGATGTTCGGGCTTTCGCTGAAGAGCAGCTTGGCGGCTGCCCAGCGCTGCTCAAGCACGTCGACACCGGGCAGAATGCGCAGCGCCAGAACGTTGCAGGGATCGGCGGTGCAGTTATCAACAATGAACTGTGCGCCCGTGTGGCCAAACGCGTACCCGCCAAGGGGCTGGATGAAGGTGGTGGGGCAATCCGTGAAGACACCGCGGTCGAAGACAATCACCGGCAACGCCGTGCAAGCCTGCTCAATCGCCGGAGTCAGTGCTGCTGTGGTGTTCGGCGAGACGATCAGAACGTCACAGTTGCCGCTGGCCACGAGGTCAGCAATGTCGGCAATCTGCTTTTCGTCGCTGCCTTCGGCGTCCACATGGATCAATTCCTCAATCTCGGGGTGCAGCGAGACTTCGGCCTGCATGGTCGTCCAGCCCACCACGCGCCATGGATTGTTGACGCCTGCATTGGAGAAGCAGAAGGTGTAGGGTCCATCCTTCTTCAGCGCGCTGGTGTCCACCATGGAGTGTTCACCAACCAGTTGAATCCAGGGCTGGCCTTCGGGTCCGGTCGGCGTCATGTCCATCTCGGCCATGGACCGATCGTATTCCGCCTGATCGAAGAACTCCGGTGCGACGGCCGCTGCGCTGCCTTCGAGGCCCGCAGGGGCGGCTGCGTCAGCAGCAGGGGCTGCGGCGGCATCGCCGGCAGGGGCGGCAGCAGGGGCTGCGGCCGGTGCCGGGGCGGCGCAGCCGGCCACCATGGCAAGCAGTGCAATGAAGAGCATCAAATACAAACCGCGGGAACGCTTCGAATGTGACATATCTTCCTCTCCTGATCGATTGAGAATCCGGCAGCCGCAGTGACCGCCGGTTGATACCTGTTGAAGCACGCTTTCGCACAAGCGTTGTGCGATTCCAGCTTGTCAGCGCATTGGCGCTCCTTTCTTCAGCCCCGGCGCGGCGATGACGATGGTGCAAATGGGTAAAGTGCGAGGTCGTGCACATTCATCGGGCAACGCGGGTTAACGTATGCGGCGCGATCGGTAGGCGCCCCAGGCAACAGCGCCGATGATAATGAGCCCCTGAACCGCATCGCGCAGCGGTTTGGGGAGCCCCCAGAGGTTGAGAAGCGTGAACAGCGCTTCCAGCGCAAGCGCACCGGCGATGGCGGCCCCCATCGAGCCACGCCCTCCCAGCAACACCGCCCCGCCCAGCACCGCAGCGGAAATCGCCTGCAACTCAAACCCCTCGCCAACATTGAGGGTTACGCCGCCGAAACCGCCCAGCAGGATTCCCGCCAGGACCGCCGAAAGCGAAGAGAAGACGAAGGCGACCATGCGCATGCGGGGAACCGGGATGCCGGCAAGCCGCGCCGCGCGCTGGTTGTCGCCCAACGCAAGGAGCTGGCGCCCCAAATTTGTGAAGCTAAAGAGATAGATCGCGATGGCACTCACCACAACGAGCACAATGACGGCATTGGGAATGCGACCGACCACCGGTACATTGTCGATCCAGCCGCGGCCAAAGACACGGAAATTCTCCGCGAGATAGCCGCGCGGCGCCCCGCCCGTGATGTAGAGTGCCGCCCCGCGCAACGTGAGCAGCATGCCGAGCGTGGCAATCAACGAGGGAATCTTGAGGTAGGCCACAAGTGACCCGTTAATGATCCCGATCACTACGCCCATAACCAGAAGCACCAGCAACACCCACCAGGTGTTGTTTGGATCGTTGTCAATCAGCAACGCAGCGCCCAGCACGGTCAAAGTCATCGTTGAGCCGACCGAAAGGTCGAAGCCGCCTGAGACGATGACAAAGAGTTGCCCTGCAGTCAGCACCATCAGCGGTGCGGCGCGACGCAGCAGGTTGAGGATGCCCGAAGGCTCGCGGAACTGAGGATTGATCATTGCGATGCCAAACAGAAGCAGCGCAAGCACGAAGTAGATGGGGGCAATGGCGCGCAGCCATGCACCGAAACGATTGGGGCTGCTCTGCGCGTCAGATGTTGTGGCGAGGCTCATGAATCACCAACTTGAAAGAGCGGATTCCACCGGCGCATGACGGCCGGTCGAGATTGCGAATTGTGCGTCGGAAGTTCCGGGTAGTTGCGGAACTTCATGTCAATTTGAAAACGTGGAAGCCCTCACCCCAACTGACCTGGGAGAGCAAGCCACCTGGATTCTCAGGCCGCTGGCTCACTCGAGCGAATCGTATAGCTCGCCACCGCGATGATGATGATCATGCCGCGCAGCACCTGCTTGAGGAATGTATCGACGCCGAGCTGATTGAAGATGGAGTCGAGAACGCCGAAGATTAGAACACCAGCAAGTGTTCCCATTACGCCGCCCTTGCCTCCCGAAAGCGCCGTGCCGCCAACCACCACCGCGGCAATCGACTCAAGATCGTAGAGACCATCCGGGCCCACCCAGGGGGCGCCGGAGCGCAGACGGCTCACAACGAAGAGCCCCGTCAGTACGGCCGTCATGCTGCAGAAAATGTGTGCGCCAATGATGACGCGATCCGTGCGCAGGCCGGAGAGGCGCGCCACGTCGGTGTTGCCGCCCACAGCGTAGAGATGGGCGCCGAAGCGCGTGCGTCGAAGCACGAACCAGCCGGCAAGCGTGATGCCGAGAAGCACCACCACCGAGATGGGAAGCCAGCCCAATGTGCCGTAGCCGAGCATCTGAAAGCTGGCGGGCACCGAACCCACGAAGTTCTCGAACGATGCGTTGAGCACGCCTTTGAGCAACAGCCCCACGCCCAGTGTGGTGATGAAGGCGTTAACCCCGAGCTTGGTGATGATCAGCCCGTTTACCAGGCCAACGAAGGCGCCGATTGCGAAGCAGGTTATCACGGCCATGGGCACGCGTGAGGGGTCACCCTGCATGAGATATGAGGCCATGACAGCCGTCACGCTGATCATGAAAGCGACGGAGAGATCGATTGATGCACCAATCATCACGAAGGTCTGGCCGACAGCCACAATGCCAAGCGCGACCGAGCGCACAACAATGTTGATCAGCATCGTCGAATCGGTGAATTGCCCCCGCCCAAAGGCCATGTCGAGCAGCACCGAGACGACAAACACGATGACAAGCATGATGAAGACGGGCGGTATGCGCAGGCTGCGCACCCAGGCGGCGAAGCCCGAATCGTTGGTTGCAGGGGTGCTGGTTGAGACGGACATGCAGTCCCGTTCCTTTCGCGGCAGGTGCGCTAATGAAGGCCGAACTCAGGCCATAGCGGAGAATGCAGGGTCCGGTGCGTTCGCTGGCGTCGCGTCAGCGTGGTCCGTGGCGTCGGCGTGGCCCGTGGCGACGAGCATGATCTCCTCTTCAGTCGCGCCGCCCTCAAGCTCACCGACAATCGCGCCGTCCCACATCACAAGGATGCGGTCGCTCATGCCGATGACCTCCGGCAATTCGGAAGAGATCATGAGGACCGCTGTGCCACTTTTTGCCAGGTCGCGCACCATGTCATGGATGCTGGCCTTCGCCTCCACATCGATGCCGCGTGTGGGTTCGTCAAAGATGAATACCTTGCAGGTGGAGGCGAGCCACTTGGCAAGCACCACCTTCTGCTGGTTGCCGCCGGAGAGGTACTGCACTTCCTGGGCAAGGTTGGGGGCGCGCACATCCACCTGGCGTGCAACGTCGAGCGCGAGTTGCGGTTGCTGCCTGGTGCCCAGCGGCAGCAGCCGGCGCAACATTGAATCCATCGCGCGCACGGCGGCAAGAATGTTGTCGTTGAGCGGCTGATTGGGAAAGATTCCCTCACCCTTGCGATCCTCGGTTACAAAACCCATACCGGCGCCAATCGCGACCTGCGGCGCACGCATGTCGATGGGTTGCCCGTTGAGGCTCATGGCGCCGCTTGTGAAAGGATCCGCGCCAAAAATGGCGCGCGCAAGTTCGGTGCGCCCCGATCCCTGCAGCCCGGCGATGCCCAGAATCTCCCCCTTGCGCAAATCCAGGTTGATGTCGCGCAAGCGCGCGTTGCTGCCGTGGCGCACACTCAGCACGACCTCGCCAAAATCGTCCGGCTCACCGCGCGGCGGAAAGTAGCGATTGAGTTCGCGCCCCACCATCATCTTGATCACCTCGGGTGGCGTCACATCGGCCGTCATGACGGTATCCACAAGCCGTCCGTCCTTGAGCACCGATATGCGCCGGGCAAGGCCGAAGACCTCGGTGAAGCGGTGCGAGATGAAGAGAATCGTCATGCCCTGATCGACGAGTTTGTGGATCAACCGCGTGAGCCCGGCAACTTCCGTCATGGAAAGTGCGGCGGTGGGCTCATCCATAATGAGAACTTTGGCCTCAAAAGAGAGCGCCTTGGCGATTTCAACAATTTGCTGCTCAGCAACGGAAAGATTCTTCACCTCGACGTCAGGCGAAATCAAGTGCGCTGCGTCCACTTCCTCAAGCACGCGAACCGTATCCTGCCTGAGCCGCGCGGCGTCAATGACCCCCATGCGCGTGGGTTCGCGGCCAAGGAAGATGTTTTCCGCTACGGTGCGCTCGGGAAGCAGATTGAATTCCTGGTAGATAATGCTGATGCCCGCATGCTGCGCCTGGCGCGGATGGGCGAAGTGCACAGTGCGCCCCTGAAAGACGATTTCACCGCTGTCCGGTATGTAGGCCCCGGCCAGTATCTTCATCAAGGTGGATTTGCCTGCCCCGTTCTCGCCAACCACAGCGTGGATCTCACCGGGCAAAAAGGGAATCGACACGTCATCAAGCGCCACCACGCCGGGGAAGCGTTTGCTCACATGGCGCACCTCAAGAATGGGCGCCTGGGTTGCAGACGGCACGGTTGGCGCAGACGCTGTGGAGCGCGTTGATATTGAGGAGGGTTCAGGTGCAACGGCTTCTGTCGCCATGTCTATTGCGCCTCCGCAGGTGCTTCTGCACCCAGCAATGGCTTGAGAAATGCCAGACCATCGCGTGCGATTGTGTCCTGATCGGGTGCGATTGGGCGCCAGATACAGACCGCACGCGCAATCGAAGCGACCTGGGGTGTGAACGATTCGATCACCACGGCACGATCGTAGCCGATTTCGGCCAGCGCCTGAGCGATGCTCTGCCAGTGCACCTGCCCCGTTCCGGGGACACCGCGGTCATTCTCGCAGGCATGGAAATGCAGGAGGTGCTCGCCCGTTGCACGGATGGCCGCAGCGGAGTTCTTTTCCTCAAGGTGCATGTGGAAGGTGTCCAGATGCAGGCCAAGCAAAGGCGCACCGGCGGCGTCGCGCGGGTCACCAGCAGCGTCGATCAGGGCCAATCCTTGCGAGGCCACGTTGACCATGTCATTCTCAAAGCGATTCAGCGCCTCGAAAGCGAGGCGCACATTGTGACGACCCGCATAGGTCGCCCACTTGTGCAGTTGTTCGGCCGCGCGCTGCCACTCGGCAGCGCGTGCCGGCTGCGTAGGGAGGCGCTCCTTGCCAACGGCCGAGTACATTGGCCCGCCAATCACCGGCGAACCCACCTCTGCGGCCGCGTCGATCATCCAGCGCAGGTACTCTTCTGCCGCCTCGACTTCACTCGCATTGCTGCTGCTCAGATTGCGCCCAGGGCCAAACGCGCCACAGAGAACCAAGCCGAGGCCCACGTCGCCTGCCTTTGCACCCAGCGCCGCCAGTATCAACCAGGGCGGGCTCTTCGATCGCAATTTCCAACGTGTCAAAGCCCATTTGGGCCGCTTTGTCCAGCAAGTGCAAATCGCGGCTTGTGGAAAACGGAGAGGTCCAAACAAATGTGTTGACGCCGAATCGCATGGCTCGTGCTCCACTAAGGGGCGAGGGTGGGGATGGGGACGACGACAGCGCCGCCCCCACAGGTTTGTCAGGATACGTCTCGAATCTCAACGCGGCAGCCGGACTGGGCAGCGCGCATGCCGGCTGCCAGCACTTCCATTTCGCGCACGCCGTCCAGGAAGTTGGGCGCAATCGTGCCGCCGGTTTCAATCGCATGCATGAAATCGACGACGGCATGGTGAAAGCCATGTTCGTAGCCTATCGTGTGGCCCGGCGGCCACCAGTTGGCCACGTACGCGTGCTGCCCGCCCTCAGTGGCAATGATCGTGCGGAAGCCCTGAGCGTAGGCTGGATCATCGCGCAGAAAGAGGCCGAGCTCGTTCAGGCGTTCAAGGTTGAACACGATGCTGCCCTTGCTGCCATAGATTTCAAAGTAGTTGTAGTTCTTGCGGCCCGAAGCGAAGCGTGAGGCCTCGAACGCACCAAGTGCGCCATTTTCAAATTCTGCCAGCATGAAAGATGCGTCGTCGACCGTGACAGCGCCCATTTCGGCTGCCGCGCCGCTGCCTGCGCTGAACGTGGCCGCACCCGCTCCAGGCAGCGGTCGCTCCTTGATGAAGGTCGACATCATTGCATTGACGGCCTTGATATCGCCCACGAGGAAGCGCGCGAGGTCAATGCTGTGCGAGTTGAGATCGGCGTGGGGTCCAGCACCGGCGGTCTCCTGGCGCAAGTGCCAGGTGAGAGGGAACTCCGGGTCCACGATCCAATCCTGTAGATAGGCGCCCCGCCAGTGAAAGATGCGGCCAATCTTGCCCTCGTCGATCAACTGCTTGGCGAGCATGATTGCAGGCAAGCGGCGGTAATTGTGATTCAGGTAGTGGACAATACCGGCCTTGTCTGCGGCTTCATACATGGCGTTTGCGTCGGCCACGGAGATGGCAAAGGGCTTTTCGCAGAAGATATGCTTGCCGGCTTCGGCCGCTGCAATCGCAATTTCGCGGTGCAGATAGGTGGGCACTGCAATATCCACAATGTCAATGTCTGTGCGGCCCACCACATCGCGCCAGTCGATGGCTGTTTCTTCCCAGCCCCAGCGATCGGCAAACGCCTTGAGCGAAGCCTCATCCTGCCCGCACGCAACTTTGAGCACGGGCTTGATGTTCATGTCGAAGAAGTGGGGTGCATTGAGCCAGGCGTTGCTGTGTGCCTTGCCCATGAACTTGGTGCCGATGATTGCAACGTTCATTGTTCGCATGGCTTTCTCGGCCTCTCGTTAGCGCACACCGGCGGCGATGCGCTTGAGTTCGCGCACGGATTGCTCCACGGCCCAGTGCTCGCGGTTTTCGTAGTCGGGGTGGAGCGAATCGGTTTCGACCGCAAGGAAGCCCTGATAATCGGCATCGTGCAGAATCTGCGCCAGCGCCTGGTTGTCCACCAGCCCCTCACCGACGGGCGTCGAAGAGAAGAAATACCATTCACGGACATTCAATCCCTTGACGGGCTTGAGGTCCTTGATGTGTGTTGCCAGAACACGTGGGGCGAGTTTGCGTGCGCCATCCACCGGGTCATCGAGCAGCCGCATAAAGTTTCCGGTGTCGAAGTTCAGCCCCAGCCAGGGCGAATCCACGCGATCGAGCAGTTCAACACACTCGTCGGACGGTATAGTCGATGTGATTTTCCACGGCCAGCTTGACGCCGTTGGCCTCGGCGACGACAACGGCTTCCTTGAGCCACTCGCTGAGGATATCCAGTTGAGGGCCATGCGGCTCGAAGCGGAACATCAGGCTGCTGGCAACAATGCGCATGACAGGAGCGCCAATTGCCGCAGCGTTGGGAATCTGCGCAATCATATCATCAAAGGCAGCACGATTCTTCCCCGCTTCAAGGCCGTCCGGGTGGCCCCAGGCGTAGACGCGGTCGAAACCGTAGTCATCAAGCTGTGCCTTGAGATCGGCAAACCAGCCTGCGTCAAAGCTGGGAAAGAAGCAGGATTCCAGCGAGACACCATCGACCTCGAGCCTCTTGGCAAAGGCTAAAAAGTCCTCCATGGTCATGCGCTCTTCAGGCGGCGGCGGAGTCTGGTGGCCGTAAACTTCGCCAAAGTAGCGATGGAAACAGTAGCTATCGATGCCGACTTTCATTGCCATGACGAAGTTCTCCTTCTGGATTGTTCAATTGAAGGCGTCGCAGGAATTAAACCAGTTGCCAACTTCAAGGTCTTTGCATCCAGGCTGATGGTTTTGCCTTGAGTACCCCTTAGTGAAATGTGCCATTCCCCGCGCCGGGTCCAGACGACAGCGGCGCGTTTTCTTGTTTGCGAACCAGGTCAACTTCAAACAAGGCGCGGTCGCCCCGGTGTAGCGCTTGATAATGCTCGACTGGCGTTCCGTCTTCGAGGTAGCCGATACTTTCGAGCGAAATCAACGGCGAGCCCGGTGCGACGGACAAGAGGTGCGCCTCATGCTCGCTAGCGATCACCGCCCGGATGATGCGCCGGCCGCGTGCGACAACGATACCGCACCTGCTTTCAAGATAGTCGTAAAGGGACTTGTGGGTCAGGTCCACCCGGGCGACGCCAGGGCAGAGTGCGTAGGGCAACCAGGTGGATACGAAGACGATGGGCTCATCATTGACAAAGCGAATGCGGTCGATCTGAATGACCTGCGCACCCTCGTCGATCTGCAGCTTCTCGGCGATGCGCGGTGAGCACGGCATCACACTCTGTTTGAGGACCTGCGAGACGACAGTCTTGCCTTTGCTTGCCATGTCCTGGAAGAAGCCCGTTGGCTCCTTGAACATGCTTTCGCCGATCTTGGGCTGGGCGACGAAGGTGCCGCGTCCCTTGCGGCGTACAAGCAAGCCCTCGCGTTCGAGGCCGACGAGCGCCTGACGCACGACTGTGCGGCTCACGTCAAAGAGGCTGCAAAGCTTGACTTCGCTCGGCAACTGCTCGTTTGGAGACGCATCGCCGTGCTCGATTGCCTCGCGCAACGCCTCGCGCACTTGCGCATAGAATGGTAGGTAGCTAAAGCGATCGATCCTGGTATTGATGCGCAAGAGCCGAAGTCTCCAGGCATTCCCTTTGCTCGCTGCGACGGCAGCCTGTCAGTGACAGCGACACACAAGCACATCGTTGCCAGGAACACTGCACAGTTGCCGGGAACAGTGCACAACCTGCTGTCATCTTGTAATTACTGTGGATGGAGGGAGTGTATCTGCAACAGCATCGGGTGTCAAGCCGGTTATTTGTGTGGTGCAAGCACGGGTTGTTTGTGAGGTTTGACGCCAGTCCACCATCAGAGGGAACTTTTCACCGGCGTTGAACAACCAGAGGAGACTGCGAGCTGCGTTACGCGCGTTCTTCTGACAACCGGTGCGTGCACCCGCTGATTCTGTGCTTCAAGGTTGTTTGAGATCCTCTGTGATTGAAGACTCAACAGTGCGAGTATCCCCACCCCTGCGGCGACCGCGACGTGGAGAGCCTGACCCCGGCGACAATTGTGCTTACTTCGATGCGCAAGCAGCCAGCGTTACATCGACCGACCGGATAGAGCAGCTGCGCACATTTCGGGCGTCGAAGCAGCGCTTTGGGAGGAGGTATCCCGTCACCCCTAGCGAATTGCCTCGACCGCCCAGTGGTCGCCCATTGCGCGACGACCCTGCGCCAGCCCCTCTCCTTCGGAGAGAGTGCGCGTGAGGTCCGGCCGCTCGAGCGCAGCAGGGCGAAGCTCGATGCCGAGGCCCGGGCCATCAGGGATAGCCAATTGCCCCTCGCTGACGGTAACCGAAAAATCGCACAGTTCGGTGAAATAGGTGTTGTAGAAGGCGCGCACCGACTCCACGAAGTAGAGGTTGGGTATGTGCGCACCCAGGTGCATGCAAGCGGCGTGGCAGATGGGGCCGGCCACGTTGTGCAGCACCAGCGGCAACCCGTAGGCTTCGGCCATGGCGGCGATCTTGCGCGTCTCTGCGATCCCGCCATTCCACACCGGGTCGGTCATAAGGATCGGCGTCACGTGCTTCTCCATCCATTCGCGAAGTTGCCAGCGGGTCATAAGCAACTCTGAGCCGATAATGGGGATGCGTGTACGCTCGCCAAGGATCTTGATTTCGTCAGGGTGGACTGGCGGCAGTACATCCTCGAGGAAGAGAATGTCGTAAGGCTCGAGTGCGCGTGCAATGCGCTCCATACTGACGCGGTTCCAGCGAAAGTGGCATTCGATGCCGATATCCATCGCACTGCCCACGGCGTCTCGAATCTGGCGCACAGGGCGCAGCCCTTCTTCAACCTGCGCCGCCGAGATGAACTGGCCAAAACTCGCCTCGCTAAACTTATCGAAAGGCCATATCTTGAGGGCGCCGATGCCGTCGGCGAGCAGCGACTTTGCCAATGGGCCGGCGTCGCTCTGCCACGCTGCGTAGTCCTGAACGGGGCCAAAGCCAATGCAGGTGTTATAGGTGGGAATGCGCGTCCGCGTGCGTCCGCCCAGCAGGTGGTAGAGCGGCGCGCGATACTTCTTCCCCATAATGTCCCACAGCGCAATCTCCAGCGCCGAAAGCGCACGTGTCTCTGCGCCTGCGTAGCCATGGTACATGATGTTGTCCATGACAAAGCGCCAAATTCCTTCGATGTCGAGCGGGTCCTGTCCCAGCACGAGCGGGGCAACGGTGCCATGGAGCGCTCCCTTGGAGCCGGGCACTTTGTCGACTGTCTCGCCCAGCCCAACGATCCCCTCATCGGTGTGAACGCGCACGACGAGCAGGCGCGGAAACGCAGCCCACTGAAGGGACTCAATGGCAGTAATCTTCATCAGGAGGATCGCTTTCTATGAAACGCCCTTTTGCGCCGGCAGACGCAAACAGGCCTTGACCAGTGCACATCAGCCGTCGCGCCCGACCTGGACAACGTGATTCACGAGTTCGCCCGCACCCTCTATCCTGATGGCAATGAGATCGCCCGCGGCCAGCGTAAATGGCTCGGGCGGGACAATCCCGGTGCCGGTGAAAAGTGCAACTCCTTCATGCGCGGGCAGCGCGCGTGTAAGGTAGCCGACCAGTTCAGCAGGCGTGCGCCGGATGTTGCTGCTCGCAGTTTCGCCCGCAAAGACCGTTTCTCCCGCGCGCTCAACATGAAGACTTATCGGCACGCTGGGCCACTGCGAGTGCAGCGGGCCAAGCACAACGCGCGGCCCCAGTGCACAAGCACGTTCGTAGATCTTGGCCTGGGGCAGGTAGAGCGGGTTCTCGCCCTCGATATCGCGGCTGCTCATATCGTTGCCAATCGTCCACCCCACAACTTCGCCCGCTGGGTTTATCAGCAGCACTAATTCGGACTCGGGCACATTCCATGTGGCGTCGCGGCGGATGCCGACCGCGTCGCGCGGGCCAACGACCCAGGTTGCTCGCGCCTTGAAAAAGAGTTCGGGGCGGGCCGCGACGTAGACGCGTGCGTAGACATCGCCGCCGTCAATCGCTTCTTCCTGACGGGCTGCGCGGCTGCGCGGTAGGTCACGCCAGCAGCCCACACATCTTGAACGTCAACAGGGGGTAGCCAATGGGGCAGGTCGCGGTCGGGTGAATTGTCCAGGGTTTCGCTGGGAAAGGATGGGACGCCGGCAGCCATGGTGCGCAGGTCGGAAATGGCCTCATCGACACGTCCGCAGGATGCACTCAGCCAGGCTGCCACCGATTCCACGCCTGACGTCAAGTCATGGACAGCATCCGCCACTTGAACACCCACACGCGCGCCACTGCCGGGCAGGAAGAAGCGAACGAGCGCAATTGGGTACGATAGGTCATTCACGGCAGCCTCCAGGTCATCAAGTTGTCGGCGGAACGGCCTGTGCGCAGCCGGCCGCGTTGGGTCAGGCTGTTAAGATTCCCGAGCATGCCGTAACAAAACTCCTGACTTGTGCCAGAGGGCCAATGACCCAGGGTTGGTGCAAGCTGCTCCACTGCCTCGCGACAAAGTGAAGGGTTCACCCTGCGAGGCCATGCCGATCAGCGCGCGCTCTACCTCCAGCACATAGTCACGGCTTTGGGTAATGAACTCTGCTACCTGTGCGCCGGTTTGCATGGGCCAATGGGCTGAGGCGAGCTGTTCGATGCCCATGCCGAGCAGTCGATCCTGCGTCGCGAGGTACGTGTCTACGTAGCAATATGTGGGTGGCATGGCTGGATTCCAGTCTTCATCCAGAATCGCTCGCCCCATAGAGGCCTCGCCAGCAATGAGCGTCCGGCTGCGTGGGTCCCATACAGCTGTGTGGCCCCAGGTGTGACCCGGAGTATGCAACAGCTCCACTTCCCAGCCTCGGCCCAGGCGCAGGGTTTCTCCACCTTGTACAGTCATGTCCAAAGGGGTGCTGAGGCAGTCGGCGCGAATGCCCGCCTTGCCCGCGTCGCCATAGCCAAT
Source organism: uncultured Chloroflexia bacterium (assembly GCA_963773745.1). GTDB lineage: Bacteria > Chloroflexota > Anaerolineae > Caldilineales > Caldilineaceae > UBA5069. Next base: position 2,169,608 of record CAVZCL010000005.1, on the reverse strand, counting down.
GGCATGATCTGCCTCAAACTGGCTATAGCGGCCGAGGATCAGCGCTTCCGTGTCAGAGACCCAGGGTGCATCCAGCCGATGACAGAAGAAGATCGCCTGAGGCGCGGCCTCGCGCATGGGTGCATTGCCCCCTTGGTGGTCCAGGTCCGAGTGGGAGATGCAAACCCATGTCAGGCGCGCGGGGTCAAGCCCAATCTGCGCCATATACGGCAGAATCTCCTGCGCCGGATTGTGGGCGCAGCCTGTGTCGATGAGGAGCGCAGCCGTGTCGCCCACCAGCAAGTGAACGTAGACCATGCGTTTCGTCCCAAAGCGACAGCAAATACGGTGAATGCCGGGTGCAATTTCCATCATGGCTCCTGAAGTCGTTGTGTTGACGCAGGGTCACTGAGTCGCAGTGCCGCGCAACTGCTGGGTATGCTTACCGCTGCCTGACAACACTTCACGGCGAGGCACGGGCCTCTTTGACGCTGGCAGCGCTATGCTAGTCGCGTGGGTCCTGGGGCTGTTCACCCTTGACGCTGACACCGCCATCGACCGCGTAACTGGCACCAGTGACAAAACTGGATTCGTCGGAAGCGAGGAAGAGGAAGACATTCGCCACCTCATCAATTGTGCCAATGCGTCCAACAGGGTGAAGATCATCATACGCCTTGCGGTAAGCATCCGGTGACGACTGAGCGGCAATGAAATCGTGCAGCATTGGGGAATCAATCGTTCCGGGAGCCACAGCGTTCACGCGTATGCCCAGGCGTGCGTAATCAGTGGACATGGCGCGGGCCAAGGCGATCAGCGCGCCTTTGGTGGCCGAGTATGCCGCAAGCCCCGGATAGCCCAGCACACCAGTGACACTGGCCATATGGATGATCGATCCGCTGCGCTGTGCAAGCATGTACGGGATAACGGCGCGCGAGCAAAGGTAGGCGCCGCGCAAATTGACGGCAACGCAGCGGTCGAAATCCTCCGGTGACGTCTCGTGCAGGCGCCCGGTTGGCATGACTGCAGCGTTGTTGACAAGCACATTTACCGGACCATACATTGCGCTCAGTGCAGCCACCGCGGCCTCTACGTCGTGTGACTTGGTGACATTGCCGGGCAGTGCCAGTGCCCTGCCGCACCTCTCCGCAATCTCCGCGACGACAGTGGCACAGGCATTGGCGTCCATATCAAACACGCCCACAGCCGCGCCTTCGCGGGCAAAGGCGAGGGCGATGCCTCGACCAATGCCGCGCGCTGCGCCGGTGATGAGCGCTACCTTGTTGTCGAGCCGGCCCATCATCTCCTCCTGATCGGTTCTACCCTGAGAATATCGCGCTGCTTCGGCGCTTCTGTTGCGCGACCCCTGCTTGACCGTATCGCAACCCGCAGCGGCGGAAGCCCTTTTTCCGTGCTGCTCCCCGAGTCAGTAACCGCCGGCATGGGAAAGCCTGTCCATGTGGCCAGTTGACAGGAGTTCGGAACCCACTTAAACTACACCAAGCCACCTGAATTATCAATTATCAATAATCCGCTCCGATGTGACTGTTCGTCGACCATGACGCTCACGAGCGAAACACGATCACTTGCTATCCAACGAGGCTTTGGCGGGCAGCATACGCATCGCGACCCTGGTTGCTGGCAGCCATTGTACAGCGCAACAGCCTCATTTCCAGCAGAACTCGCGTGTAATCGTGCTCCCTACATCCGGACGCAGCGTCAGAACATTGGCTGACCAAGTCTACAGCAGACTGCGCGCTCAAATTGTTAGCGGCCAATGGCCGCCGGACAAGCGCCTTGTTGAACTTGAGATCGCCGGCGAAATGGGCACCAGCCAAGGGCCGGTGCGTGAGGCGCTACAGCGCCTTGAGCGGGAAGGACTTGTGGCGCGCCAAGCGCACAGTGCCACCTTCGTCGCTCCGTTGCTGCTCGATGAAATGTACGAGGTTTTTGCCATTCGCTCGCTCATCGAAGGTTTTGCAGCCCACCGCACTGCCAAATGCATCACTGATTCCGAATGTGATGAACTCGATCACCTGCTCGACCTTATGCGCGAGGCGGGCACTCGCGATGACATTTTCTTGCTCACAGAACACGATCTCCTTTTTCACCGGCGCATTTGCCAATGGTCTGGCAGCGCCTCGCTCGTCTGTGCGTGGGACCCCCTCTACAGCCAGATTCAGCGCTTTGTGGTCGCTACCCACAAACAGTACTTTGGCAGCGTGACGGCCATTGCCGAAACGCATGTCCCCATTGTGGCTGCGCTACGAGCCCGCGACGTAGACCTTATCACGAGCGTTGTCCAAGATCACGTGATGTTGATATGGGCGCTCTTTGAAGCGAGAGCGGCTGCAGAAGATGCGGGTGATGGCACGCCTGCAAGCAATGACACGCCAGAATCGGCCCGATACGAATCCGTCTGAACAGACAACAGCACACAAGAATCCCGAGGGGTATTTAGATGCAGGTACAGCCAGCGACGGGCGCTGAAATGCGACCATCGAACCAGCGTTCAGTCGGCGCGTTCCGTCGCATACTTCAATCGCGAGAGTTTGGCGTCTTCATGGCACTCGTCGTGCTCGTCATTGTCGTGCGCTTTCAGTCGCCCTACTTCTGGAAGACCGAAAACATCTTCAATGTCCTGCGTGGCATGTCGACTATCGGCATCATGGCCATTGGCCAGACGATGGTCATTGTAACGGGTGGGATCGATCTTTCAGTGGGATCCGTTTTGGCAGCGTCGGCGATGGTGGCGGCACGCCTCATGTTTTCGGGGGTGGTTTCGCCCTGGATAGCGATTCTGATTGGCCTCAGTTTCGGCACCCTGCTGGGTACGGTGAATGGCCTGGTCATCACACGGCTCAAGGTCAACCCATTCATTGCAACGCTCGGCATGTTAAGTATTGCGCGCGGGCTTGCCTATTTGATTGCCTCCGGGCTTGCGGGAACTGTGGCGAGCAACATTCCTTTTCGCGATCCAGCTGTAAACTTTCTGGGTTCGGGACAGATCGCGGGCATCCCCTTCCCGGTTATCGAGATGGTTGTGGCGGTTGTTGTTTTTAGTCTTTTCCTGCGCTTCACTGTATTGGGCCGACAGATTTACGCCATAGGCAGCAACGAAGAGGCGGCGCGACTCTCGGGTGTGCCCGTAAACAAAGTCAAGCTCTTTGTGTACGCGATGATGGGCCTGCTAGCCGCCTACGCCGGCATGATTACCGCTGGGCTGCTGGGGACATCGGCTACAAACGCAGGCACCGGCAGCGAGTTGGATGTGATTGCGGCAGTGGTGATTGGCGGTGCGAGTCTTTCGGGCGGACAGGGTACCATCATTGGCTCCATTATCGGCGCAGCTATCATGGCTGTGTTGCGCAATGCCTTTGTGCTCCTGCGCTTCCCCATTTACATGCAGACCATCTCAATTGGCGTGGTCATCATTTTGGCCGTCGCACTGGATCAGATGCGTCGCAGCAGGCGCTGACAAACTGGCCCGTGCATGATTCCTGGTGTGTTGCGGCGCAACCGAATTGGGCGTCCTAACCGCTCATGCGGCTGCACTGTTCGTGTCTCAAGGTTTGTTTGGTTCAGCCATCCAGTTCTACAAAAGGAGATCGAACCCCATGAAGTCACTGCTCCGCGTAGTCTCTCTTCTTGCGTTGTTGGCGCTGCTTGCCGGCTGCGTGGCCCCGGTCGCTGCGCCCGCCGCGCCCGCCGCACCGGCCGACTCGGCGGCATCCGCCAATACGGTTGTCGTCGCTGATGTTCAACGCGGGCCCGCCCCTGCCTTTGACTCGGCGTGCCAGGCTCCTGATGAGGGCGCTGTGGTTCCCGTCGACATGATGCCTGACCGCCCGCTCAAGATCGCCATCCTTGGTCTTGAGAACAATCCCTTCTGGATCCCCGTCAAGGAAGGCGCCATGAAGGCCACCGAAGAACTGGCAGCCTACAACACGACCGTGGACTGGATCGTTCCCGGCGAAACGCACACCACTGATGACTTCAGCGGTGGCGTCGAAGCGGCGCTTGCCCAGGAGTATGATGCCATCGCCACCATTGCAGGTGATGCAGGCCTGGTCTCCTACATCGATCGAGCAGTGGATGCCGGCGTGCCGGTAGCCACCTTCAACTCCGAGACTTCGTCCCCGAACAAGCGCATGTTCTTTGTCGGCGCAGACCTTTACAAGCAGGGTGAGGCGGCGGGCAAGGCGATGGGCGAAGCCATCGGCGGCGCAGGCAAAGTCGGCGTAATCACCGGCTTCTTCGCTGTTGAAGCACACGAACTTCGCCGCACGGGCTTCACTGACTATATCGCCGCCAACTACCCCGACATCGAGATCGTGGCCGAAGTCGAAAACACCGACAAGGGCGACGTTGCCTATACCCAGGCACAAGACTTCATGACCGCCGAGCCGGACCTGGCGGGCATTTACGTGACGGCCGGCGGCCCTTTCGGTGCAGCCAAGGCTGTTGAAGACGCTGGCAAGACCGGTGTTGTTAAGGTGATCTCCTTCGACTTCGTCGATGAGACCATGGAATTCGTCAAGAAGGGCGTCATCAGCGGCACAATCGGCCAGGGCCCGTTCGCCCAGGGCCACGACCCGGCAGTGCGCCTTTTCAACTATCTCATGACGGGTGAGGCCCCCGAGTGCGCACGTCTGCTCACGCGCTCGGATGTTGTGACACAGGAGAACATCGACGAGTTCTGGACCGCCCCTCAGTAATTGCGGCCGCAACCGTTCCAGCAGTGTAGTCAACCCGGAGGCCGGTCCATTCCGACGGCCTCCGGCAGTACCCGCCGTTTGCACGACCACCGAGTTGACGTGTCCGGTATTCCAGATCGATAAGGTTAGCCATGGCAGCGCAAACAATATCGCAGACGGCTACGGCCGCCGACGTATCCACAGGCGAAATCCTGCGCATGGAGGGAGTCTCCAAACGCTACGGGGGCGTGCATGCACTGGACAAGGTGAAGTTCGACCTGCGTTATGGCGAGGTTCATGCACTCGTGGGTGAAAACGGCGCCGGTAAAAGCACTCTGATCAAGGTGCTGGGTGGCATTATCCCCCGTAATGAGGGATCCGTTGTGTACGAGGGCGCCGAAGTTGACTTCACCCGCCCGATAGAGGCGCTTCACGCAGGGATTGCAATCATCCATCAGGAACTCTCGATGATGCCCTCGCTGACCGTCATTGAGAATATGTACATGGGGCGCATGCCCGGGCGCGGTGGCATCATCCGCTGGCGCGAATTGGAGGACAAAACGCGTACGGCGTTGCAGCGCATTAACCTCGATGTTGACCCCTATGCGCGGGTGCAGGACCTTACCATTTCGCAGCGGCAAATGATCGAGATTGCACGTGCACTCTCGGCCAATGCGCGGCTCATTATTATGGATGAGCCGAACTCGTCGCTGTCGCAGAGTGAATCGGAGCGGCTCTTTGCGCTCATTGAATTGCTCCAGGCGAAGGGAATCGCGATCATTTATGTGTCTCACAAGATTGAGGAGGTGCTACGCATCTCCGACCGCATCACCGTCCTGCGCGACGGCAAATATGTGGGCACGTTAATGCGTGCCGAGGCTTCAGAGCAGAAGATCGTTAATATGATGGTTGGCCGCGGGCTCGATCGCTCTACGCCCCCTGTGCCGACGCAATTGGGCGACCGGCTGCTTGAGGTGCGCTCCCTTGGTGGTGAGCGCTTCAAGGATATCAGCTTTGAAGTGCGGCACGGTGAGATTGTGGCCTTTTCGGGATTGGTCGGCGCGGGGCGCAGCGAGGTTGCACGCGCACTCTTTGGCGCCGAGCCGTATACGTCCGGCGAAGTGCTGCTGGAAGACAAAGCGGTGCATTTCAAGTCACCGCAGCAGGCAATTCGGGCTGGCCTCGCGATGGTGCAGGAAGACCGCAAAGTACTGAGCCTCTTCATGAACATGAAGATACTGCACAACCTCTCTCTTGCACAGCTTCCCTTCATTAGCCGCGGCATGGCGCTCGACGGCCCGGAGCGCAAATTGGCTGCCACCTATGTGCGCCACCTCGATATTCGCATGCCATCCGTTGATTCACCTGTCAGCAGCCTGAGCGGCGGCAACCAGCAGAAGACGGTGCTGGGGCGATGGCTTGCCACCAACCCCAAATTGCTCATTCTTGATGAGCCGACACACGGTGTAGACATTGGTGCCAAGGCCGAGATCTACGGGCTGATGCGCGATCTGGCTGCCCGAGGCATGGGAATTATGCTGATTTCATCGGAACTTCCAGAAGTGATGGCATTGGCCCACCGCATCGTCGTCATGCATGAGGGACGCATTACGGGCGTGCTGCCGCGTGCCGAAGCAACAGAAGAATTGGTGATGGCCTACGCCACCGGATTGCGCGATGACTATGCGACCACCGCGGCCGGAGCGGAGGCGGTAGTCGCATGAACCGCGCGCCAACACTGGAACGAATTGAGTTCCGCGGTTGGCAAGCCATTGCGCTGGCCAATGAGGTGGTGCGCCTTGTGGCTGTCCCCGACATAGGTGGTCGCGTCATGGCCTATGACCTGGGTGATCACCCCTTTCTCTTCGTCGATCCAACGCTCGCGGGCAAGCTGTTTACGGCACAGGAGAACCAGGGCGACGGTTCGATGGATGCGTGGAAGAACTACGGTGGCGACAAAACATGGCCTGCCCCGCAAGGCTGGGACGACGACACGCAATGGCATGGGCCGCCTGACCCTGTCCTGGATACGGGCCGCTACACTGTCGATGAAGCCGTATGTAGCGCCGAAGAAGCCTCGATAACCCTCGCCAGCCCTCCCGACACGCGCACGGGCATTCAGATTCAGCGCCGTTTTAGGCTTGGGCGCGGCACGAGCCGAGTGAAGGTAGAACTCGGATTTCGCAACATCTCGGACCGCGTGCAGCGCTGGAGTATTTGGGACGTCATGCAGTTGGACGCATCACGCCGCGACGACTCCGGTGCATTGACGTGGGACCCCACATGCAGCGTCACGACACCGCTAAACCCTGAAAGTCGCTTTGAACAAGGTTTCAATGTGATGTTCGGCGACGCTGACAACCCCCAGTGGCGTACCGTAGACGGCCTTTTTCGCGCCGACTACCTCTGGCAGATTGGAAAGGTAGGGATCGACTCGCAAGCGGGCTGGGTTGCCTTTAGCCAGGGTTCGCGCGGCCTCTCTCTTATCGAAACCTTTGCGGTAGATCCCGACGCCGACTATCCCGATGGCGGCGCCACCGTGGAGTGCTGGACGGTAGGCGCCGGGCGCGTGGCCAACCTGGATTACGCGGAGAGTGACATCTATCTCATGGAGGCGGAAGTCCTGAGTCCCTTGTATACGATTGCGCCGGGCGACCGAGCCTCTTTCTCACTCGAATGGACAGCCTGCCATTGCCCCGGCGCTATCGTCGATGTTCAGCCGGCAGGTTGTTGGGCAGTGTTGCCGCAGGCGGTGCGGGTGGGGGATTCGGTCCACGTGCGTGGAACAGCGGGCGTCTTCGATGTCGGCGAACTGGTGGCAGAGTGGGGAGACGTGCGCACCGGGCTAGGGCGCGTTTCGCCAATGCAGACACTCCTTCTCGACCAGCGCCTGCACATGCCGGAAGCAGCCGGTGCGCTGAAGTTGCTTGTGCGCAGCGATGCCGACGGTGTTGAACGGCTTCTGGCCTTGATTGACCGGCCATCTGATTAAGTTGGCAGCGACCGCCCCACTGGGTGCGCGCTCGCCATGGCAGGCACTTTGTCTTTGCGGATGGCAAACGCCGTCCATGAAAATCGATTGCTAGATCCAAAGGGGAACCCATGAATTCGCGCGAACGTGTCAAGACCTCTCTGCTCCACAAAGAGCCGGACCGCATTCCGTTTGACCTTGGCGGCACCGTCCTTACCAGCATCCACGTCAACGCTTACCGCAACCTGCGCCGTTACCTGGGTCTCCCCGAAAAGGAGCCCGAGATGATGGACATCTTCCAGCAGATTGTGGTGGTGGATGAAGACATGCGCCTGAAATTGGGCGCCGACTGCCGCAACGTCGCCGGACGATCCTCCGCAACCTTCAAGATCGAAGTGGACGAGACGTCCATGCCGGGCTACCGTTTTTTCTACGACGAGTGGGGCATTGGCTGGCGTATGCCCAAGGATGGTGGCTTTTACTACGACATGTTTCACCACCCACTGGCCGGCTCCACCTCGATTGACGACATCAAGAACTTCCCCTGGCCCGACCCCACGGACCCCGCCCGCTTCACTGGGCTGGCAGAGCGTGCGCGCCACGTGGCTGTTGACCTCGGCGAGCCTGTCATCTTGGGCGGACTCGCCGCAGGTTTTGTGGAATTGACGGCGTGGACGCGCGGATTTGCTCGTTTCTACCCTGATCTGGTCACCAATCTCGACTGGATGACCTATCTCATGGACACAATCATCGATCTGAAACTGGCCTATTGGGAGATTGCGCTGCCCATGGTGGGGGAATACGCCGACGTGGTGCAGGAGGCCGATGACCTGGCGGGGCAATTCGGCCTTCTCATTAGCCCCGATACCTATCGCAAGGTGATGAAGCCCCGACACAAGAAGATTATGGACTTCATCAAGGCGCGCTCCGATGCCAAGATCTTTTTCCACTCATGCGGAGCAATCCGCGAGATCATCCCTGACATGATCGACGTTGGCATTGATATCATCAACCCCGTGCAGGTCAGTGCGGCAGGCATGGAATCAGCTGGCCTCAAGCGCGACTTTGGCAAGGAGATGACCTTCTGGGGCGGCCTGGTGGACACGCAAGGTGTCTTCACCGATGGGTCGCCGGCCGAGGTGCGCGAGGAAGTACGCCGTCGCATTGATGATTTGGGGCCCGATGGGGGTTTTGTGGCCGCCACGGTGCATAACATCCAGGCCAACGTGCCGCCGGAAAACATCATGGCTATGTGGGAGACGCTGCAAGAATACGGCGAGTATGGTTCGGGCGGCGTAGGCAACCGACCTGCAGACTATGTTCCGGCTGCGCGTCATGACAAGCCGATTCCCCTCCGCAGCACCAGCCCCGATGCGATGCCGGGCCTCATGCCTTCCCCCGAATTGCTGGGTAATGCAGAGGAACATTTGGGCAAGGGCGTGGAGGAAGAAACGCCCGACGTCTTCCTCGACATGCAAGAGTCCATCATTGAGGGCAACCGCCCCGACGCTGTGGCGTGCGCCCAGGAGGCGCTGGATGACGGTTATGAGCCGCAATCGCTCATCAGCATTGGCATTGTCCCGGCAATGACCATCGTGGGCTACAAATTCGAGACGGCCGAGTTCTTTCTTCCCGAGATGATGGCGGCTTCGCTGGCAGCGCGCGGCATTCTGGAGATTCTTCGCCCGCGGCTGACTGCCACGCACACCGAGCCCGTGGCGCGCGTTCTTATGGGCACTGTCAAGGGCGACCTGCACGACATTGGCAAAAATCTCGTCGCCATGATGTTTGAGGGCGCCGGCTTCGAGATTATTGACCTGGGAGCAGACGTGCCTGCCGACGTCTTCATCAGCGCCATTCGCGAGCACAAGCCCGACCTGGTGGGTATGTCGGCACTGTTGACCACAACAGCGCCCATGCTGCGCACCATTGTGGCCGCGCTTGACGATGCCGGCGTGCGCGGCGGCTTGAAGGTTATTGTGGGTGGGGCTGCCGTAAGCCAGGAGTACGCGACGGCCATCGGTGCGGATGGCTACGCGCCCGATGCCGGCGCCGCCGTGCGCAAAGCAAAGGAATTGCTCGCGCTGCCGGCCTGACGTGACGGCGTGATGAAGGAATTGCACGGACGTTCATGGAGCGGTGCAAGCCACACCGTAGGCGGCTGGCTTCAACTGGGTGAGCTGCTGGAATGCGGTCAAGCTGTTTGTTGCCAAGCTGTATCCGTAAAGATCTTCTTCGTAGATGAAGCGCACCTCCCCGCCGACGGGGAGGTGCGCCATATGTGTGCGGTATAGTTCGCCGGCAGTGATCAATTCGACCAGGCCGCGAGGCGGTGAGAAGGCAACTCGCTGTCCAGTGGCCTAACCACACCGGGCTGCCTGTCGCTGTTTGGAGAAGCCAGTGCGTTGCGAGGCCCGTTGCTGCGAACCGTTACGCAGCAGGAAGCACCACTTATGCAGCAGCGACCTGTGCTTTCATGAAGGCGCAGGATGCAGCCGCTTCTGCGTCCAGGTCCAACCCCACGCTTAAATCGCGCCACACGGCGATGTCGGCGCCTACTTGCCCGCCCGGCACCATGAACGGCTCCATCACCTGCGCACCACCGTAACCAATATCCTTGAGCGCCGACTCAAACTCATGCCAGGGGAAGTTGCCCCGCCCGGGAGGCCGTCGATTGTTCTCGCCCAGATGGACATGCCCCAGGTGTGCGCCGGCGGTGCGAACTGCATCGCCGATGCTGTCTTCTTCGATATTCATGTGGAACGAATCCAGCAGGATCTTGACACTGGGGCTCTCCACCTGCTCCACGTAGGCTACGGCTTCAGCGGCGGTATTGAAAAGGAACTGCTCGAAGCGATTGACTACCTGCAGTACCGGCCGAAGGTGATGGAGGGGTGAAAAAGGGCGGACCCGCACCGCCTGCGCGGCAAGAAGCCACGGCGTCCGCCCACGGTTGCGCCGTTACCTGCTACTCTTTACGAACGCTCGGCAGGAAGATGGTATGCGTAGCGAGAAGGACATCATTGCACCAATCCTGCGAGTCGGTCACGGTGCCATCGGCGCGAGTCTCGGCAACAGCGCAGGCCGTCGCCGCGCCGGCGCTCAAGCTGGGGCTCGGGATAGTCGAAGACGTTTGTGTCCAGCTCTGGAGTGCGCCTGTGCAGGCACCGTCCCACAAGCCGGTCGCGCGCGCGCCGGTCGATTGGGTCACGGTGAAGGCAATCGTGATCGTTTCACCGGCTGTGCAGGCACCTCGGCCGGTCGCCACGACGGAGTCGCCATCATCCATCAGGGCCAGGCTGTCGCGAAAACCATAAGGGATGCTGATGCGGTCAGTCTCTTGAATGACCGCTCCCTCGAACCCATCTCCTGCGCTCCTCTCCACGGCGGCTACCCTCAACTCGACAGTGGCTGCCTGAGTCGTCTCCGCAAGCAGCAGGATCAATCCAGCGGCCGCAACGACGACTATGCTTGCAATTGTGCTTGCGATTAACGAATAACGAGAAGACATCTTTCACCCTTTCTACTATCGCCTTACCAGCGCGCGTCGCAAAGGGCAGATTCACATTCCATCTTCGTTGGAAGCCGACGCACGGGTGCGGCAAGCCTTGCACTCTCACTGCCTGGTTGTTCCGTGAGGCTAACACCTTCCTTCAACCGGTTCAGGCTCGTCAGGCAATACTGCTTTGTTGCCTGGACCAGCCGATCACAGTTCGCACCGAATGCATCCTGTTCGCGGCCCGATATGCTCCGCAATAAAGTCTATGCATAACCTGCGGTGATACCCGCTATGCGTGCAAAGAAGCGCTCTTGCACCCACCTTGATGAGATCGCGTTCAGCCCTCGGTCTTCCCTCGTCCACCGGGAACTGCAACGAACGTTAAGCTGCCCGCGCTCCTGCTTGCGGCAGCATCCTTAACCATCATTCCCCATCAAGCACGTAACCAGGCACTGTAACCCTTCATCTAATCGTAATCCGGCCCAGGGGGCGGCAACGTAAGTTGGACTCCATTTCAGCCCTGCGCCGCCTTTCCGTAAGTGGCGCAGGTAAACAGACGATATGGTTTACCGCAACCAGCCGCGCATCAGTGGCCCCGTGCTCAACTGCAGCGCCATTCACCTGGCCGAGGCATTGCAGTATCGGCCGAAGGTGGTGGAGTGGTAGAGTGCAGCAGCGTCTTGATTGCCCGTCTTGCATCCATGGCACGGCAGCCCTACACTACGTGCTAAGGTTGCAGCGGCCGACCTAGAACTTACTTCGTAAGTAGCCGTTTCTGCTTGCGAGTATCCCTACCCCTACGCCAACTTCAGCAACCTTATCAAGGATTTCTCCTGCTCGCCGGGGATGGTCCATCGCCTCCATAAGCGCATCTGCGGCCTCTTGGACGAGTGCATTGACATTCGCCGCGAAATAACGTTTCTTCTGCTCTACAAAGGAGTGATGTTGTGCGCATCACAATTTTCACAGCCGGCTCCCGCGGTGATGTGCAACCCTGCATCATGTTGGGGCGCGGCTTGCAGCGCGCCGGCTACGATATTCTCCTGGCTGCACCCGAAAATTTCGCCGGCTTCATCAATGACCACGATCTGCGCGCATACCCGTTGCGTGGCGACGTGCAGCAAGTCATGGCAAGTGACACGGGACGCGAATTCATGGAGACCGGCAATACCAACTTCATCAAGTCGATTCGCACCATGCGCAAGCTGCTTGGCCCCGTAGCAATCCAGATGGCAGAAGATGCCTTGGCAGCGTGCCGCGATGCAGACGCGCTCATCTCCCTGGCGGTCTTTGCGCCGTTCGGAAAGTCTATCGCAGAAATCCTTGACATTCCGCTCATCAATGTTGAGCCGACACCGCTGCTGCCAACACGCGCATTTCCGGCCGCAGGGTGGCCAGTGCAGCAGAATCTGGGCAGTTTGCACAATCGCTTGTCAGGCCATGCCATGCTCTACGCAATCTGGCAGTGGTACGGCCCCTTTGTAAATCGCTTCAGGCAGAGCCACGGCCTGCCGCCCTACACCTCGGGTAGCTTCTATCGCATACTCACGACTACGCCTCTGCTGGGCGCGTATAGCCCAACCATAATCCCGCATCCGCCGGATTGGGGTCATGACGTACACGTGACAGGGTACTTCTTCGCAGACACGCAGGCCGAGTGGTCGCCTCCGTCGGCATTGAGCGAGTTCCTGGATAGCGGTGCGCCCCCTGTATATATTGGCTTCGGGAGCATGGCCGGACGAGACAACGAACAATTTACCGCCATGATCCTTGAAACCTTGGCAAGAACAGGACAGCGAGGATTGCTGCTCACCGGATGGGGAGGCATGCAGGCCGTAGCGGTGCCGAACAATGTCTTCGTGTTGGACTCTGCCCCGCACAGCTGGCTCTTTCCGCGCATGGCGGCGGCGGTGCACCATGGCGGTGCAGGAACCGTTGCAGAAGGATTGCGTGCGGGTATTCCCACGGTGATTGTTCCATTTACCGTCGATCAGCCCTTTTGGGGAAAACGTGTGAATGACCTTGGTGTTGGGCCGACGCCCATTCCACGCAACAAGCTAAGCGCGGAGAAGCTGGCGCAAGCAATCCAAACAGCCACTGCGCATCCAGACATGAAACAACGCGCCGCTGCGCTGGGACGCCTCATCCGCGCTGAGCACGGCGTGGACAATGCAGTCAAGATCATCAGGCAGAGTTTGGAGGGATGAGTAATGGCAGAAATCAACACTCGCTACCGGACCGTTCCATTCCCCAGAATTCGCACTCTCATGGTGGACGGCGGACGCATTGGGCGGCAGAAGCACATTGTCCATGGCTTGTTCGAAGTCGATGTCACCCAAGCCCAGACAACGATACGTGAGCACAAAGCACAAACCGGGGAGACCCTCTCCTTCACAGCGTTTGTGATGACCTGCCTGGGGCAGGCCATTGACATGAACAAATATATGCATGCCTATCGAAACTGGCGGAATCAGCTTGTCATCTTTGATGAAGTGGATATCAATACCCTCTTCGAAGTGGAGGTTGACGGGCGCAAATTGATTCGACCCCACATCATTCGCGCCGTGAACCGGAAATCCTTCCGTGAGATTCATGACGAGATTCGCTTGTTTCAAGTCGCTCATGAGGGTAGCCGAGAATCCGAGTTCATCCACTGGTTTGTCCTGCTGCCTGGATTTGTCAGGCGTTCTTTCATTCGCATTCTTTCCAGGAATCCGCAACTCTGGAAGGACTATTCTGGCACAGTGTCCATGTCAAGCATCGGCATGTTTGGTGCAGGAAGCGGCTGGGGCATTCCTGTTCCCAACCACACGCTGCAGATCACCCTGGGCGGGATTGTCGAAAAGCCCGGGATCGTGGCCGGACGCATCGAAGCTCGCAAGTACTTGAGTATCACAGTCAGCATTGATCACGACATAGTTGACGGCGCGCCCGCAGCGCGGTTTACGCAGCGCCTCAAGGAATTGATTGAAAGTGGCTATGGTCTTGATGGGCAGTCAGCGATGTGATTCCAGCATTGCGTGCCGCTGCCTGCCAGAGACTGCTGCATGAAGGCGGCCATGCAGCGGGCAGGAGCGCGGAGATCAACAGAAAAGGGGAGAAGTAAACGGTAGCCTTTCATGTGAATTCCCCCTTTTGTCCCTGGGTGGCTTGGCTCGTGCAAACGACGCATCCATACGCCCCCGATTCTCGCGCAAGCGTAGATACAAGATTGCTACAAGGTGGCTACATCGTGTCTCTCCAAACCGGCCTGTCGAACCCAAACATGCAGACGCGCTGAGCTCTCCCCTCATTATCTGCACATCTTCTCCTCATCTTCTTCGCAGCGCCTCCATTGCACAGGTGTATGCTCTCTCCATCAGCGGTTCCTTTTGCGCGCACACGGCGCTACCAGAAGATCGGAGCATACTCTTGACAGCCCAGACGACTCCTTCGCGCCGCCCGCGCAAGCGCCAAGCCATCTCCAGGACGCGCATCGCCAGGCGGCTGGTGCAGGCAGCCTTCTTGCTCTTCATCGTCGCTGCCAGCCTGCGCCATGCCCTCTTTGAAGAGAGCGTGACCGCTGCCTCAATCGATGCGCTTTGCCCCTTTGGCGCCGTGGAAACACTCTGGCGGACGTGGACAAGCGGGCAGTTCGTACCCAAGACGCACCCCTCCAACATTGTGCTCGGCGTTGCCCTGCTCGTTTCGGCCGTTGTCGCGGGGGCCTCTTTCTGCGGCTGGATTTGCCCTTTCGGCACGCTGCAGGATGGGCTCACCTGGCTGCGTACGCGCCTGAAGGTGCCCGCAGTGCGCGTGCCGCAAGCCATTGATCGCTGGCTGCGCTATGGCCGCTACCTGATGCTTGGCCTCATTCTCTACATGACCATCAGCACGGTGCGCCTCTGGTTTGCCGACATTGACCCCTACCGCACGCTCTTTGGCCTGGGCTGGCTCTTTGAGTTCAACCTCGCCGAGCAGTGGCTTGCCTATGCAGTTGCCGTGGCCATCCTCGTGGGTTCCTTCTTCATTCCGCGTTTCTGGTGCAAATATGCCTGCCCGCTGGGCGGGGCCCTGAGCCTCACCAACCATTTCAGCCTGCTGCGCATCCACCGCACCGAGTCCACCTGCAAGAGTTGCGCCCTCTGCAACCGCCCCTGCCCCATGGGCATCGACGTGGCCGAGGCGAACCCATTTGTCAGCGCCAACTGCATCAACTGTCTCGAGTGTGTGGAGACCTGTCCGCGCCACGCCACGCTCGAGGTGCGTTTTGCGCCAGCTGTTTGGTTGCAGCGCTTGCGCCGGAGCCAGCCATCCGTCGCTGTCTCACCCACTTTGTCCGCCAAAGGGAGTACAAAATGATTGTCAACCGATTCCTCGTGCCGCTGCTCGCGGTCGGCCTCTTCCTCGGCGTGATTGCAGGCGCGGTGGCCAATGGCAACTGGATTGTGAGCGGCAAGGAGATGGTGGATCTGCAGAACATGGCTAGCGGTGCAGAGATCAAGGGCTGGATGACGCTGCAACAGGTCGCCGACGGCTATGCCATCCCGCCCGCCGACCTCTACAGGCTGAGCGGGATTCCCGCCGACACGCCCCTCGACACAGCGCTCAAGGACTTGGAGGGCGTTGTTGCGGACTTCGAGATTTCGCTCGTGCGCGAACGGATCGACAGCTATCTGGGCGTGAGTGACATTACGATAACTCCCGCTCCAGCCGCCGCCGTCGTCGAGCCGGCGGTCAGCGCTGGATTAGCGGCCACGTCGCCACGCTGGCCGCCACGCTTGCACCCGCGACGCTGACGCCAGCGCAGCCCCTTGTCGCCGACGCGCCGGGCGCGACGGAGGTGCATGCGCCTCAGGCAGCGGGCGCCGGTGCGGCTCCTGGCGCCGGTGCGGGCGATGGCACAGGCCCAACCCCGCTGCCGCCCGGTGAAGTTCTGGCCCCGGCCGAGATCAAGGGCAAGCACACCCTGGCCCAGATTGCAGAGCAGGCACAGGTACCGCTGGATGCGCTGCTGGCCGGGCTGGCTCTGCCGGACAACCAGGATCCCGCCACAAGTGTGCGCGATCTGACGAGCGGCGGCCTCATCGCCGATGTGGACGCCGTGCGCAGCGTTGTGGCGGAATTGCAGGCCAAAGCGCCCGGGCAATGAGTCCGGCAATGACAACGCGAGGGCGCATGGTGCGCCCTCGCGTTGTCATTGCTCTTTTCCCCGCCGCGTCAGATCAGGCTCTCTGCGATGCACCGATTGTCGCCACGCGGAACCCCTTGCATCCTCGCAAGCCGCCGTCGAGGGTGGAACTGGGCAATCAGCAGATCCCTCTGAAAGAGACGCACCCCCGTTCGGATTGTCCCCCACTGCGCTGATGCGCCGGCCTGACCGCCCTTTACGCCTGCTCCAGCAACCAACGCGCCGTAAACTGATCCGTAATCAGCACGTTGATCCAGCCGCCGCGCAGCGCGCCCAAAATTGCCGGGCGTTTGCGCGTGCCGCCGGCAATGCCCACCGAGCGATCCACCCTGGCCAACTGCGTGAGAGACATGGAAACCACCCGCTCGTTGAGGGGTGTCAAGACGGCCTTTCCCTCCAGGTCAAAGAAGCGCAGCAGCACGTCACCCACGGCCCCACGCGCGCGTAGCAGGTCGAGTTCCGTTTGCGAGAAGATGTTGCCGCTTGCTGCCAGCAGCTTGGAGGGCTCAATTGCGCCAATGCCGACCAGCGCCGTAGTCACCTGCTCGAATCCAGCCATTGTCTCGCGCACGTAAATATCATCAAGAATGACATTGAGCATGGCAGGAGAGCCAACAATGCCCGGTGCGGGCAGAAAGACGGCCTGGCCGCCAATCAAATCAGCAAAGCGGCTGGTGAGGCGGCTGGCGTGGATTTCGGCCGAGGGGTCGCCCACGCCGCCCAGGATTTGGACGACGCGCATGTCCCCCTTGCGCGTGGTGGAGTGCATGGCGTCGACCAGCGCCATCAACGTAGCGCTCCATGAGGAGATACCTATCACCTCGTTGGGGCGCAGGGATGTCTCCACGAAATAGGCCGCGCCGCTGCCCAGCTCGCGTTCCAGCAGCCGCTCGTCATCCTCATTGGAGCAATCCACAACGATTGCGTCGCGCAGCCGGTAGCAGTGGACCAATTCTTCTTCCACGTCACTGTGCACGCCGGGCGGCACCGTGACGGAAATGCGGATGATACCGTTGGCACGCGCTTCGCTGAGCAGGCGCGAAACCGTGGGCTGCGAGAGGCCGAGCTGGCGCGCAATCTCGCTCTGCTTGACATCCCACTGGTAGTACATGCGCGCGACGCGCACAATCAGGCGCAGCTCGTCAATGCGTGCCATTTCTGTTCTTCCTTTTCAGCCTCGTGGAAAGACGTGCGCCCAGCCTGACTGAATCGTATCATACAGGCTGAATGTATATTCAAAACCGCTTGATCTGCAAGCTGCTTTGTGGTTCAATGTCTGTGAAACTCCATGCGGAACGGAATGAATATTCAAACAGCTGTGCCGGTGGGCTGTTACGTCTTCTGAACTTGTCGGCCACTCTCGCCAACGCGCTTTTTTGCCAGGGCTCCCATATATGCACACGCTTGCGCAGGCTCCAATGCGTTCGGACGCTCTTCCCGATGTGAGCGCATTGACCCTCAAGTCGATTGCGGCTCGCCGCACCATTCTGCGCATTATCAAGCAGGCAAATGCCGGGCACACCGGGGGCAGCCTCTCGTGTGTAGACATTCTCAACGTGCTCTACAACCACGTGATGCATGTGGATCCTGCCAACCCGACCGACCCGGCACGCGATCGTTACGTCCACAGCAAGGGGCACTCGGTGGAGGCGCTCTACACCGTGCTGGCCGACAGGGGCTTCTTTCCCGAGAGAGAACTCGATACGCTCTGCCGCGCGGCTTCGCACTTCGTCGGCCACCCCACCCGCAAAGTACCGGGCATTGAGCAGAACACGGGCGCGCTCGGCCATGGCCTGGCTGTGGCTGTGGGCATGGCGCTGGCAGCGCGCATGGACAATCTGCCCTACCGTGTCTTTGTCACCATGGGCGATGGCGAACTGACCGAAGGCTCGATCTGGGAGGCGGCAATGGCTGCTGCCCATTACAAACTCGACAACCTGGTCGTTATTGTTGACCGCAACACGCTGCAGATTACCGGGCGCACCGAGAGCGTGATGAGCCTTGAGCCGCTGGCAGAGCGCTTTACCGCCTTTGGCATGGAAGTACGCACCATCGATGGCAACGACATTGCCGCGCTTGTCTCGGCCTTCAACGCAATTCCCTTTGCCACCGGCAAGCCGAGCCTGATTCTGGCGCAGACCGTCAAGGGCAAAGGCATCAGCTTCATGGAAGACAATGTGGAATGGCACCATCATGTACCCACGGACCACGAAATGGCTGTGGCAATGCAGGAGCTTGATGCTGCCGAAGAGAATTGGCGAAGAAACCATGGCTGAAATCCAAACCCAAAACGGAACAATCGCGCCCGTTGGCCTGGCCATGGGCAAACCGAATCAGCAGGTCTTTGCCGACACGCTACTTGAACTGGCAGAGCAGAACCGCGATCTCCTCGTTGTCACCAGCGACTCGCGCGGCTCGGGGCGGCTGGTTGAATTCGGCAAGCGTTTGCCGGATCAGATTGTGGAAATCGGCATTGCCGAGCAGGCGCTGGTGGGCGTTGCGGCCGGTCTGGCCTCGGCAGGCAAGCGGGTTTTCGCCGTTTCGCCCGCCTGCTTTCTCACTGCCCGCTCCTTTGAGCAGATCAAGAACGACGTGGCCTACTCGGATCAGCCTGTGACGCTGGTGGGCATCAGCGTGGGGTGAGCTACGGCGCGCTGGGCACAACGCACCACTCGCTGCACGATCTGGCCGCCTTGCTGGCCGTCAACAACATCGACATTGTCGTGCCGGCCGACAACTTCGAGACACGCGCCGCCGTCATGGCTGCCGTGGCCGCGCCACGCCCGCTCTATCTGCGCCTGGGCAAGAAAGCCATGCCCGACCTGCCCAATGCGGAAGCGCCCTTTGACGTGGGGCGCGCACGCGTCTTGCGCCAGGGCGCAGATGTGACCTTTATCGCCACGGGCGAGACGGTGGCTCCAGCCTGGCTTGCCGCCGGCCTGCTTGCCCAGGAGGGCGTTGACGCGGGCGTCATCAGCATGCACACACTGCGGCCGCTGGACGAACAGGCGATCCTTGCGGTGGCGCGCACATCAAGCGCACTTGTCACCGTGGAGGAGCACAGCGTGCATGGCGGCCTGGGAAGCCTGGTTGCCTCGCTGCTCATGCAAAGTGGGCCCTTCCGCCCGATGCCGCGTTGTCGGCATACCCGACGAATACACGATGACGGGCAGCCAGGCGGAAATCTTCAGCCACTACGGCATCTCGCCCGAGGGCTTGGCCCGCACGGCGCGCAGCCTGCTGCTCACCGTGCGCCAACGATAAGCAAATACCGGCGCAGTATCTGCACTTCCTGCACTGCCTGCACTGCCTGACTTCCTGCACTTCCAGCTCGCTTCCATTCCATTCACAAACCACCCAGGCCTATGAAACGCTATCTACCCTGGACTATCGGTCTGCTCATACTCGTTGGCTTTATTGCGATGCTTCCATCGGCGATTACCATCGTGCCGATTGCGGAGGTTGAAGCGCAAAAGGAAGCCGAGAAGTTCGACGCGCCGGGTTATGTGGAGGCGAATTGGCAAAGCCGCATTCTACCCACGGTCGAAGAAAACGCGGTGGACTTGAGCCTGGTGCTTTCGGCCATGGAGATTGACGCCAAGGGGATAGGCCAGAAAGAGCAACTCACCGAAGTGGCCAACCAGTACGGCTCCATCACCGTGGGTGAAGCGCACGTCTACCTTGTGCGCGGGCGCGGCGTGGTCACGGCAGTCGATACAACATCCCGGTCCGGCTTCATGGCGATAGAGCTTGAGGGCTACGATGGCCCAATCCAGGTGCGCATTTATCTGGGCCCGCGCATTCCCAGTGACGAGACGGCCGTACGCGACGCGGTTGGCTTTATCAACTTTGGAGATTTTCGTGAACAGACGGAATTCGGCAAGGTTGGCAACGAAATCAACAAGCGGATTGCCGGTGAGGTGCTCGACCCGCTGGACAAGACGACGCTCGTTGGCAAGACTGTGGAGTTCACAGGGGCAATTGGCATTCGCACCTTCAACCTGGTCGACATCAACGTTGGCACAATCACCGTAGTCCCGGTTCAGTTGCAGGTCGTCGAATAGGCTGCCCCATGGCTACTGCATCGATTCAACCCACAAGCGCAGGCGGTATTGCAACGCCCATGGCCGATGGCCATGACATTATTCTGCCGCGCCGAGCAGGTGAGCAAGGTCTTTCCCGGCACGCTCGCCCTCAACAAGGTGGATTTCAACGTCCACCGCAGCCAGGTCAACGCGCTCATTGGCGAAAATGGCGCGGGCAAGTCCACGCTCATGAAGATCGTGGCCGGGGTGGAGCGCCCAACGACAGGGCGGCTTCTGCTCGATGGCGAAGAGATTCACCTGCACTCCACGCATGATGCCGAGGCGCTGGGCATTGGCATTATCTACCAGGAGTTGAACCTCTGCGCCAACCTTAGCGTGGCAGAGAACATCTTTCTGGGGCGCGAAATTGCACCCAATGGTGTCGTCAACCGCAAGGAGCAGCACAGGCAAACCGCCGCGCTCATTCAGCGGCTGGGCCACACCATCGACCCTGACATGCTTGTTAGCGAGTTGCGCATTGGCCAGCAGCAGGTCGTTGAAATTGCGAAGGCGCTGGCCCAGGATGTGCGCGTGCTGATCATGGATGAGCCAACCTCAGCCCTGAGCGTGGCTGAAGTTGCCGGGCTCTTCAAGGTGATCCGCGAGCTCAAGGCGACAGGCGTTTCCATTGTCTACATCTCGCACAAACTTGAAGAAGTGATGCAGATTTGTGACACCGTCACCGTGTTGCGCGACGGACAGCTTGTGGCCGAGGAGCGCGTTGCCAACATCAGCATTGCCTGGATTATTGAGAAGATGGTGGGCAAGAACCCTGCCGCGCTCTTCCACAAACAAAAAGGCACGCTGGGTGACGAACTGTTGCGGATTGAGGAGATCACCCTGCCGCGCCACGGCGGCTTTGCCGTGGACCATGTTTCGCTGAGCGTGCGCCAAGGGGAGGTTGTGGGCATTTACGGCCTCATGGGCGCAGGCCGCTCGGAGCTTTTTGAGTGCCTGGCCGGTCGTCACCCCACCGCCACCGGGCGCATCTTCCTGGGGGGCAAGGAAGTGACGGCGCGCACCGTGGCCGACCGCATTGGCGCCGGTATTGTGCTCGTTCCCGAGGACCGCCAACGCGATGGCCTGGTGCAAACCCTTTCAGTTGAGCACAACATGCTCATCGCCAGCCTCGAAAGCTACCTGGGTGCATTTTTGCCCTACCTGCGGCGCAGCAAGGAGAGCGCAGCAAGCGCGCGCTTGATCAAGGAACTGGGCGTGCGCGTGGCCAACCCCGCGCAGATTATCACCTCGCTCAGCGGCGGCAACCAGCAGAAAGTTGTCGTGGCCAAAGGCCTGCTCACCTCGCCGCGCCTGCTCCTGCTCGACGAGCCGAGCCGCGGCATCGACGTGAACGCCAAATCCGAAATCTTTGCGCTCATGGCAAGCCTCGCGAGCCAGGGTTATGGCATGCTCTTCATTTCTTCTGAACTCAAGGAAGTGCTTGCCATGTCCGACCGCATTCTCGTCATGAGCCGCGGTGCGATTACCGGCGAATTCCTGCGCGAAGAAGCCACCGAGGAAGCGCTTGTTGCGGCCTCCGCCGTTGGGCACGGCGCTTCCGGTGTAGTTCTCTCCCCTGCCCCTTTGGTCGACCCTCAGTTACAGGATCCAGCCTCATGAGCCAGATTGCCGCCTCCGCTTCATCCACGAAAAGTTCCTGGTCGATGACCGATGTGCAGCAGTTGCTGCTGCGCGCCCGCGCCTTCATCGTGTTGATCGTGGTGCTGATCATCTTTGCCTTTGTCGCGCCCAACTTCCTCGATGCGGCCAACATCGGGATTGTCTCCAAGCACGTCGCACTCAATGCCATTCTGGGTATCGGCATGACCTTTGTCATCCTCACCGGCGGCATTGACCTTTCCGTAGGCTCGATAGTGGGGCTCTCGGCCATGATGGCTGGCCTGCTCATCAACAACGGCATTCAGTTGCCCATGTTCGGCATCATTGCCTACCCCTCGGTCTGGCTGGTCATGGTGATCGTCCTGGCGTTGGGCATGACGATGGGTGCGATAACGGGCTGGATCATCACACGCTTCAACGTCGCCCCCTTCATTGCCACGCTTGGCATGCTCTACGTGGCGCGCGGCATGGCGTTGCTGCTGAACAACGGCTATACCTTCGCCAATATCGTGGGCCGTCCCGAGCTCAACAACACGGGCTTTCCCCAGCTTGGGGCCGGGCAATTCCTGTCAATCAATTGGTCCATCTGGATCATGGTGATCTTTGCTGTGGTGGCAGCATTCGTAGCCACGCGCACGCCTTTTGGGCGGCGCGTTTATGCCATCGGCGGCAACGAGCGCGCAGCCGAGCTCTCCGGCGTCAAGGTCAAGCGTATCAAGACCCTTGTCTACATGATCAGCGGCTTCTGCGCTGCCATGGTCGGGCTGATCATTGCCTCGCAACTCGTGGCCTCGCATCCGGCTACGGGTGAATCGTTTGAACTGAACGCAATTGCCGCTGTGGTCCTGGGTGGAACATCGCTATCGGGCGGACGCGGCGGCATTGGCGGCACCATCATCGGCGCATTCGTCATCGGCATCCTCAACGACGGGCTGATCATGATTGGCGTTTCGTCCTTCTGGCAACAAGTCATCAAAGGCATTGTCATTGTACTCGCCGTCATCATTGACCAATTGCAGGCGCGCATGCAGGAGCGGATTGCGCTCCAGAAGCAGCGCGACCTTGGTGGTTGATCGACGCGTCGAGGCTTCCCTGCGTGTGATTCTTTGGGGCGTACGCACGACTGCACTCCCCAAAGTGCTTTGTCACAAGTTGTATTGCGTCCGCAGTTACCCGATACCGCAGTTACCCGATACCGCAGTTGCCGAAGTATCTATCAGGAGGAAAGGACACCATGAAGCGTACCTTTGTCGCACTCTTCTCGCTGCTCGTTGTACTCTCGTTGCTGGCAGGCTGTGCCGCCCCCGCGGCTGCACCCGCTGCGCCCGCTGAGGCCCCTGCCGCTGAAGCCCCAGCCGCCGAGGCTCCTGCCGCTGAGGCTCCTGCCGCTGACGCAGCCGGCGCCAAGGTGATTTGCGTTATCGTTCCCGCTGTTGAGAATCCCTTCTTTGGCGCCATGCAGGAAATTGCTGCTGCCAAGGCAACTGAACTCGGTTACGAGCCACTCAACCTTGTGCATGATGACGACGCCAACAAGCAGATGGAGCTCTTCGAGACCTGCATCGCACGCTCCGCCTCGGCCATCATTCTGGACAACGCCGGCGCAGATGCGTCTGTGGCAGCAGTGCAGAAGGCTGCGGATGCAGGCATTCCCAGCTTCCTCGTCGACCGTGAAATTAGCCAGGAAGGCGTCGCCGTATCGCAGATCGTCTCCAACAACTACCAGGGCGCAACAATCCTTGCCGAGTACTTCGTCGAGTTGATGGGCGAGACGGGCAAGTATGTTGAGCTGACGGGCCGCGACACCGACACCAACGCACAGGTTCGCTCGCAGGGCTACCACGACGTGATTGACGAAATTCCCGACATGGAAATGGTTGCCCAGCAAACAGCCAACTGGAGCCAGACCGAGGCCTACGGCGTCATGGAGACCATCCTCCAGGCCAACCCCGAGATCTCCGGCGTCATTGCAGGCAATGACACAATGGCGCTTGGCGCACAGGCTGCGCTCATCGCCGCAGGGCGCGACGATGTGATCGTTGTGGGCTTTGACGGCAGTGACGACGCCATTCAGTCCATCATGCAGGGCGAACTCAAGGCCACTTCGCTGCAGCCCGTTGCCGAAATGGCAAACCAGGCTGCAATCCAGGCCGACGCCTATATCACAACAGGCAGCACCGGCAAGCCCGAGAAGCAGTCCATCGACATGGTGCTGCTCACCGCAGAGAATGCCTGCCAGTATGAGACCTTCGCCCCCACCGGCTCGACCGAGCCGTGTGTTGTGGCCCCGTAGCACCACTGTAATTCGCGTTGGCTCTTCTCCTTTGAAAGGTGGGGAGGGGGATAATCTCCCCCTCCCCACCAAAGCCGTTTTCTGCAACACCGCTTCGTCCCAATCCTGAGCACCACGAGAGCATAAACGCTTCACGCACGGCACCGGTGTTGGCTGAGGCGTTTACGAACTGCTTCGGATGGGAAGTCCACGGGCATTATGCCGAGCAGGCGGCGCAGGAATCGGGTCTCGACAGCATTTGATTCCACCCTACCATTATGAGCCGAACCATGAGCTACTTTCTGGCGCTTGATCAAAGCACATCTGCAACCAAGGCGCTTCTCTTCGACGCCGAGGGCGCCTTGTGCGCGCAAACATCCATCCCCCATGCGCAAATCTACCCGCAGCCGGGCTGGGTGGAGCACGACGCCGCTGCCATCTATGCCAACACGATAGAAGCGCTGCGTATGCTGCTCGTGCAACACCCGGAGGCGGCAGGGGCCACCGCGCTCAGCATTACAAACCAGCGTGAGACCTTTGTGATCTTCGATCGCGCCACCGGTGAACCCCTGCACAATGCCATCGTCTGGCAGTGCCGGCGCGGCGAGCCCGTCTGCCGCGCCTGGATTGACGCCGGCCATGAGGCGGTTGTGAGCGCCCGCACGGGCCTGCGCGTTGACACCTACTTCCCAGCCCCCAAGCTGCGCCAGCTGCTCGACAGCCGCCCCGATCTCGCCGCGGCGTTGGCCGACGGACGCGCCCTCTTCGGCACGATCGACACCTACCTCATCTATCGACTGACGGGCGGCGCAGTCTACGCCACCGATGCCACCAACGCGTCGCGCACGCTGCTCTATGACATTTACGCGTCTGGCCTGGAGCGACGAGCTTTGCACGCGCTTCGGCTTCGACTTTCCGCGCCTGCCCGAAGTTCGTGACAGCGCCGCAGCCTTTGGTGAGACAACGCTCGCAGGGCTGCTGTCGGCACCCATGCCCATTTGCGGCGTCATGGGAGACTCGCAGGCGGCGCTCTTTGCCCAGCGCTGCTTTGCGCCGGGCAGCGCCAAAGTCACTTTCGGCACGGGGAGTTCGCTGCTGCTTACGCTTGGTGTGGAGCCGGTCCATTCAGAGCAGGGCAGTGTCACGACGATTGGCTGGGTGCTGGAGGGCGCGCCAACCTACGCGCTTGAAGGAATTACCAACTACACGGGCGCAACCATTGCCTGGCTGCGCGATCAGTTGGGGCTGATTCAGGATGTGGCGGAGAGCGAAGCGCTGGCATGCTCCGTGCCGGATACGGGCGGCGTCTACCTGGTGCCGGCGTTTGTCGGCCTGAGTGCACCCTACTGGGCGCCGAATGCACGTGCGCTGATCACCGGGCTTACGCCGGCGAGCACGCGCGCCGCATGTTGTGCGTGCTGCGCTCGAGTCCATTGCCTTTGTCATCACCGACGCGCTGCGCAGCATGGAGGCCGACGCAGGCATCAAACTCCAGCAGATCCACGCCGACGGCGGCGCTGTGCGCAACCGCTTTCTTATGCAATGTGTAGCCGACGTTGCACAGTGCACGGTCTATGCCGCGCAAGTGCCCGAATTGTCGGCGCTGGGCGCTGTCTACAGCGGCATGGTGGGGGCCGGCGTGCAGACGCTGGCTGGGCTGAAGCAGCTGCCGGCGGCGTATGATTGCTACACGCCCCAACTCTCGCCGGCAGAGCATGCGGCGCGCTGGGCCGGCTGGCAGCACGCGGTGGTGCAGGCACTGACTTGATAGAAGCGCGGTGAAGTGGTCCGCCTGCCCGTGAGGGGCACCGGCGGTGACCGCAAAGAAGGCCCAGCGAGACCCTCAGCAACGCGTGGCGGCAATTCATCCTCGTCCGGCGTAAGGATTTCCAAAGCGGAGCATGAAAAGCGTCCTTCATGTTGTTTCCGCTTTCCCCGTTGTTTCCGCGCACAGAAATTTGGCTTCTGGCCTACTTCAGCAGGTCGGCCAGTTCAGGCGGCCAGTAGGTAGGGTTGGCGGCCATGCGTGCGAGCGCCCTGGCAAGCGTCTGCACCGCCACAAGCAGCACATCCATGGCAGCCGCGAAGGTGGCGTAGGCCAAATCCTCTACGGGCAAATCGACAATCAGGCAAACATCTCCGTCGTCGTCCAAGGCAAAACGCGCCAACTGCATTGACTGATTGATACGCAGCAGCGTTGTCGCAATGCGCGGCGCAGCATCCTCTGCAGGGCGTGCGATTACGGGCGAGATGATGAGGCGCAGCCATTCGTCCGACAGCATGGTGTAGAGATCGAAATCCTCTTCCCACTCGGTGGCGAAGCTTGCCTGCCAGATGCCTGGCTCCACCTCGGATGCACTCCATTCGTACGCTTCAAACCAGCCGCTGACATCAATGGACACGATTTCTCCTTGCCGCTTGCCTGCCATGAATCTGCGCTGATTGTACCCGTCTCGGATATGCACGCCGAAATAGGGCGCAGTTGTCGGTCTCGTCTCCTGGCGGTACCTGCAACTCGGCGCACGTCTCGTTTGACAACGCACGGCCCCGTCTCTACAATGCTGCCAACAACCGAATTACCATCAACGTTGAACCAGAAGAGTAGCGGCCAAAGCGAGCTTCAGAGAGTCCTCCCCAGTGCTGAAAGGGGGACAGCGGCGCAGGCAGTGAATGGGCTGGGGAGTTGGCCGGCGAAGCGCAGCGGAGAAATCCAAAGCGTGGGTAGCCGCACCCGGGCAGGCTCCCGTTATCCGGCCACAGGAATCGGCGTGTGCGCCCGTTCCTGGCAAAGTGAGACTGGCGCAACCCCTGGACTTGTTACACGAGCTTTCACGCAGGGGTTTTTTGTTGCCGTCAATGCGGGTGGCACCGTGAGGGATTTCCTTCGCCCCGCTCCTCCACTGTGGATGCATCCACAGTGGAGGAGCGGGGCGTTCTCTTTTCCGGCGCAGGCCTTGCCGGCAGCGCCTTCCATGCAGGCAATCAAGTGACGAGGACTCATGACCTACAAACCAACGGTGGACGAAGTCCGCACGCTGGCAGCCGCCGGCAACCTCATCCCTGTCTATCGCGAACTGCCGGCCGACCTGGAGACGCCCGTTTCGGTCTACCTGAAGCTGCGCCAGCACCGCAACGGGCCGGGTTTCCTGCTCGAGTCGGTGGAGAAGGGTGAGCAACTGGGGCGCTACTCCTTCATTGGTGTACACCCGCCCCTCTCCGTCGTGGCCTATGGTGACGATGTGACCATAGGCGGCGCAGGCGGTGCAATCCTCAACCGGAGCAGCGGCGACCCCATGGAGATCGTCCAGGAGATGATGGCGGCGCGCAGACCTGTGGCGCTGCCCGACCTGCCCCGTTTCTCGGGCGGCGTCTGCGGCTACTGGGGCTATGACCTTGTGCGCTTTGTGGAGAAGCTGCCCGACACCGCCGAACGGGTGGTCGACGTGCCCGACATGGTCATGCTCTTCAGCGACAACCTTATTGTATTTGACCACGTGCGCCACAAGCTGATTGTCATCGCCAACCTGCGCGTCAACGCGGAAAACGGCGACAACGACCTGCTCGCCGCCTACGCTGACGCCGTGGCACGCATTGATGCGATCATTGACGACCTGCGCCGCCCGCTCGTGCCGCCCGAGCCCATTGACTGCTATCACAGCGCGCCGTGGGAGAGCAACTTCACCCAGGCCGAGTTCGAAGCGAAGGTGCTTGCTGCCAAGGAGTACATTGGCGCGGGCGACATCTTTCAGGTTGTGCTCAGCCAGCGCCTCATGCGCACGACAGACGCTGACCCCTTCACCATCTATCGCGCCTTGCGCATGCTGAACCCGTCACCCTACATGTTCTTTCTCGACTTTGCGGGTGTAGCCGGCATTCGCGGCGAACCGCTGCGTGTGGTCGGCTCCAGCCCCGAGATGCATGTGCGGCTGGAGAATGGCATCGCCTCGCTGCACCCGATTGCGGGCACACGCTGGCGCGGGGGCAGCCCTGAAGAAGACCAGGCGCTCGCCGAAGAGCTTCTGGCCGACCCCAAGGAGCGCGCCGAGCACGTCATGCTGGTGGACCTGGGGCGCAACGACCTGGGGCGCGTCTGCGAATATGGCACGGTTACGGTGCCCACAATGATGGTGGTGGAGCGCTACAGCCACGTGATGCACATTGTGAGCGATGTGCGCGGCACGGTGCGCCCGGAGCACGACGCCTTTAGTCTGATACGCGCGACCTTCCCTGCAGGCACGCTCAGCGGCGCGCCCAAGGTGCGCGCCCTGGAGATCATCGAGGAGCTTGAGGGGACGCGCCGCGGCCTCTACGGCGGGGCCGTGGGCTACATTGGCTACGACGGCCAAATGGATACCTGCATCACCATTCGCACAATCGTCATGCAGGGCAAGCGCTGCGCGCTGCAGGCAGGCGGCGGCATTGTCGCCGACAGCGACCCCACCTACGAGTTCAACGAGAGCATGAACAAGGCGAAGGCGCTGGCGGTGGCGGTGGAGCACGCGGAGCGGGGATTGTAAACAACAATCATTGGCAAATGGCAAGTGGTCATTGGAGCGCGCGCTCCAATTGCCAATGACCATTTACCAATTGCCTTTTTGCCAACGAATCCATAATCTTAAGGAACAGACCATGCCCGACAAGAAACGCATCCTCACCGGCGACAGGCCCACCGGCAAGCTGCACCTGGGCCACTATGTGGGCAGTCACCGCCACCGCCTTTCCTTGCAGGACCAGTACGAGTGCTTCTTCCTCGTGGCCGACCTGCACATGCTCACCACCAAACCCGACAAGGCCGACATCCTCGCAATTGCCGAGAATGCGCGCGCCATTGTCATGGACCATTTGGCGATTGGCATTGACCCCACCAAGGTTACCTTCTACCTGCAGTCGGCCGTGCACGAGGTCTACGAGCTGCAACTGCTCATCTCCAGCCTCGTCACCGTCGAACGGCTGCAGCAGCTGCCCACCATCAAGGATATGGCCACGGCAGCCAACATGGACCAGATTCCCTACAACCTGCTCGGCTACCCCGTATTGCAGGCGGCGGATATCCTCATGCCGCGCGCCAACCTGGTGCCCGTGGGCAAGGACAACGAGAGCCACGTCGAACTGACTCGCCAGATTGCGCGCCGCTTCAACAACGCATATGGTGAAGTCTTCCCCCTGCCCGATGCTTATGTGGTGGGCGGCACCCTGGTGGGTACAGACGGCCAGGCCAAGATGAGCAAGAGCCTCAACAACGCGATTTTCCTGAGTGACGACGCCCGCACTGTGACCAAGAAGGTGATGGGGATGTACACGGACCCCAACCGCATCTCGGCGGATGTGCCGGGCAAGGTGGAGGGCAACCCGGTCTTCATCTACCACGACGCCTTCAATCCCAACGTGGCCGAAGTCGAAGATCTCAAAGCGCGCTACCGCACGGGCAGCGTGGGCGATGTGGAGGTGAAGGAGAAGCTTGCGCTTGCGCTCAACAACTTCCTCGACCCGCAGCGCGAGCGCCGCGCACACTTTGAGGCGCAGACAGGCTTCGCGGACGAACTTCTCTTTGAGGGTACGCTGCGCGCGCGCGAAGAGGCGAAGCTGACGCTGCTTGAGATGAAGAAGGCGATGGGGCTCACCGGCGTTTGGAACAAGATTAGCCGTGGGGCCGAGAAGCGGCGCAAGAAGGTGGAAGCCGTTCCAGATGCAGCACCGGCAGCAGAAGGAGAAGGCGCATGATCGCCGTGATCGACAACTACGACAGTTTCACCTACAATCTGGTGCAGTATCTGGGCGAGCTTGTGCATGGCAGCCGCGAAATCCGCGTCTGGCGCAACGACGAGATCGACGTCGAAGAGCTTGCCGAGCAACACCCGACGCACATCCTCATCAGCCCGGGGCCAGGCACGCCGGAGGATGACAGCGGCATCAGCAACGATGTCATCCGTATTCTGGGACAGAGCACGCCGATTCTGGGTGTCTGCCTGGGGCAGCAGTGCATGGGCTATGTCTTTGGCGGCAAGGTGGTGCGTGCACCGCGCCTTATGCATGGCAAGGTGAGCCCGGTGCACCACAAGGGCCACGGCCTCTTCAAGGGGCTGCCGACCCCTTTCATGGCCACGCGCTACCACAGTCTGATTGTGGAGGAGCCGGTGCCCGACGTGCTTGAGGTGACCGCCTTCACCACCGAGGGCGAGGTGATGGGGCTGAGCCACCGCACGCTGCAGATTCACGGCGTGCAGTTCCACCCCGAGAGCATCCTGACCGACTACGGCAAGGAGCTGCTCAACAACTTCCTGCGCATGGAGCCGGCGCGCATTGCAGCGTAGCGGCGGCGCAGCCGCCATTCTCGAAGGCCCGAGGCGATCCAACCTGCGGCGGCTGCAGCCGCCGCTACGAAACTGACCTATGAACGCAGAAGCCGCAGACGCCATCCGCACATACGCTGTTACCTCGCCGCTGAGCACGCTGCACGGCCGCGACCTGATCGTGCGCGAGGAGTGGCAGGGCAGCGACAACCTGCTCTGGCGGCTGGGCGTCGAAGCAAATGGCGCGGTTGAAGCCGTTGCCGACACCGTTATCAAGATGTACATGGATGCGGGCTGGGTGCGCGGCCGGCGCGAGTTCGAGGCGCAGCAACTCTTTGCGCCGCTCGGACTGGCGCCGCAACCCCTCTGGTTTGATCGCGACGCCGAACTGCTGCCCCGCCAGGTGGTGGCCTACCAGTACGTGGACGGCAGCCCACCCGACATGGCGGACCCCGGTGTGCAACACGCCATGGCCGAAGCCATCGCCAGGGTGCACGCCAGTGATGCCGCCGCGATGGCACGCATCTCACCCAACCCCATGGGCTTCGAGACCTTCTGGACGCTCCTGCAGGAGAATGTGGCGACTGTGCGGAGAGAGCTGGGGGACAATACGCAGCTCATCCAGCCGCTGGATGCGTTGCA
The DNA here is from genome assembly GCA_963773745.1 of uncultured Chloroflexia bacterium. Lineage (GTDB taxonomy): Bacteria > Chloroflexota > Anaerolineae > Caldilineales > Caldilineaceae > UBA5069. Next base: position 2,138,386 of record CAVZCL010000005.1, on the reverse strand, counting down.
GCGCGCCGCCGCTGCGCTGGCCGAAGCGTCTGCGCCCCTGTGGGCCAACGCGGCGCCCACACCCGTGCACGGCGAGTTCAGCCCGGAGAATACGCTGATTACACCGAGCGGGGTCACCTTTGTGGATTGGGAGCTTTCGGGTCTGGGCGACCCGGCGCTGGAGATCGCCCGCTTTGTGCAGGGGCACCTTGTAGAAGCGCATGTGCGCGAGCAATGGCTGCAAAGCTACCACGCTGCCTTCAGCACACCCGAACTGGCCGAGCGCATTGCTGTCTACCGGCGGCTCTTGCCCGTCGAATGGCTCTGCCTGCTGCTGGGCGGCCTTGAGGACGCCGTGAGCACCTTCGGCGCTGAGATTCGCGAGGACATGATTAAGCTGGTGGACGCAGTCTTTGCGGCCGCGGGCGGCGCGCTGGAAGTCGACGTGCAGCCCGGACGCGCCGCCATTGAAGAGCTGCTTGATAGCCTCATTGCGGGAGGAAACGCATGAGCACGAAGACTACATCAGAGCCGGCCGCGCGCCAGGGCGAGACACCGAGCGCGCAGCGAAACCCTGGCCAGCCCCCCGCCCAACCGCCCGCCCAACCGCCTGCCCAGTCCGCCGTGCAGGCCGCAATTCACCGGCTCTTCGCGCGCCAGAGCCTGAGCGCCGACGAGGCCGACGCCGCCATGGGCGAGATTATGGGTGGCGAAGCAACGCCGGCGCAGATTGGCGCATTCCTGGCCGCGCTGCGCATGAAGGGCGAGAGTGTTGACGAAATCACCGGCTGCGCGCGCGCAATGAAGCGCAGCGCCGTGCAGGTTACGCCCGCGATTGGTGACGAGATGCTCATCGACGTGGTGGGCACTGGCGGTGACAGCAGCGGCACCTTCAACATCAGCACGACGGCGGCCTTTGTCGTTGCCGGTCATGGCGTCAAAGTGGCCAAGCACGGTAACCGCTCCGTCTCCAGCAAGTGCGGCAGTGCCGACGTGCTGGCGGCGCTGGGCGTGCGCCTTGCGCTTTCGGCCGAAGAGGCCGCCATCTGCATCGAAGAGGTGGGCATTGCCTTTCTCTTTGCGCCGCAGTATCATCCGGCCATGAAGAACGCGATTGGCCCACGCCGCGAACTGGCTGCGCGCACGGTCTTCAACATCCTGGGGCCGCTTACCAACCCTGCCTCAGCCACCAATCTGCTTGTGGGCGTCTATGATCCGGCCCTCACCGAGCCCATGGCCACGGTGCTGCTGCAGATGGGCGCACGCGCGGCCTTTGTCGTCCACGGCGCAGGCGGCCTGGACGAGTTGAGCCTGGCCGGCCCCAACCGTGTGAGCCACCTGCACGAGGGCGCTGTGCGCACCTACGATTTCGACGCGACCACGCTGGGGCTGCCCAGCGCCACGCCTGCCGATTTGCTGGGCGGCAACGCTGAGGAGAACGCCGCAATTACGCTGGCGATTCTGAGCGGCCAGCTGCGCGGCCCCAAGCGTGATGCGGTGCTGCTCAACGCAGCCTTTGCGCTCTCCACCGAGTGCGGCGACCTGCCCGCCGGCCTTGAGGAAGCAACCGAGAGCATCGACTCAGGCAGCGCCCTGCGCGTCCTTGAGCGCTATATCGAAAAGTCCAATAGCTTTGAAGATCGGTAGTTGCCGCAAGTGGTGGTAACAGGTAAGTGGTAAGGATGCCCGCACGCGGATGATACCATTTGCCATTCGCCATGACATTGACCGGCGCCGCTTCTTCGTTCGCCTTCCACCTAACCGAGTCACATGTCTCCAAAACCGTCCAAGCTCAACATTGCAAAGTACAAGGGCCACGTCCTCGACGGCATTATGGCCACCAAGCGCGACGAGGTGCCGCGCCGCATGGGCATCGCGCCCCTCAGCCAGGTCAAGGCCTTCGCTGCGCTCGCTCCGCCCGCGCTTGATTTCGCGGCTGCGCTCACCGCCGCGCCGGGCGTGTCGCTCATTGCCGAGGTCAAGCGCGCCAGCCCCTCGCGTGGCCTGATTGCCAAGGATTGGGACCCTGAGTTGATCGCCGAGACCTATGCGCGCAACGGCGCGGCGGCCATCTCGGTGCTCACCGACTCCACCTGGTTTCAGGGTGATCTCGAGCACCTTACGGCCATCAAGGAGCGGCTGCGCGCGATCGGCAAGAATGTGCCCGTGCTGCGCAAGGATTTTATCTATCACGAGTACCAGGTGCATGAGGCGCGCATGGCGGGGGCCGACGCCATCCTGCTGATTGTGGCCGTCCTCAGTGACAACGACTTGCGCCGTCTGCATGCGCTGGCCACCACATTGGGCATGGGCGTCCTCGTTGAGGTGCATGACGAGGCGGAGGTGAAGCGTGCGCTCGCCATCCAGCCGCGCATTGTGGGGGTCAACAACCGCAACCTGAAGACCTTCGAAGTGGAGATCGCGACGACGGCCAGGCTGCGTGCGCTGATTCCGCCCGAAATTGTGCTGGTGGCCGAAAGCGGCATTCGCAGCGCCGACGATGTGGCGGCGTTGGGCACGATGGGCTGCGACGCCATGCTGGTGGGCGAGAGCTTCTGCCGCCTGCCTCAGGTGCAGCGCGCCAACAAGGTGCAGGAGTTCGTGCGCGCCGGAAAACAAAAAGATTGAACTGCGACACAGAGGTCACAGAGGAACAGCGAAGAAACACAGAGAACAGCAACAACCGAAGTGAGTTTTGTTGCTGCCTTTCTCTGTGTTCCTCTGTTCCCTCTGTGACCTCTGTGTCAAGCTTTGCCGCTTCTTCTCCCACTGGAAAGCAAGGATCGAGTGACCGAGCACGTGTCGTACCATATGACGCCCAACGAGTTCCGCAAGCGCGGCCATGAAATGATCGAGTGGCTGGCTGCCTATCAGGAAAATGTTGAGAGCTACCCCGTGCGCAGCCGCGTGGCCCCGGGCGAAATCCGGGCCGCGCTGCCCGCCGCCGCACCCCAAAGCGGCGAGCCCTTTGACGCCATGATGGCCGATGTTGAGTCGATCATCATGCCCGGCGTTACCCACTGGCAATCGCCCAACTTCTTCGCCTACTTTCCGGCCAACGTCTCCGGCCCCGCGATTCTGGGCGAGCTGCTGGCCGCCGGCCTGGGCGTCAACGGCATGCTCTGGATCACCAGCCCCGCCGCTACGGAACTCGAGAGCCACGTGCTTGACTGGCTCGTTGCCATGCTGGACCTGCCGCAGCGCTTTCTCTCCACCAGCAGCGGCGGCGGCGTCATCCAGGATTCGGCCTCCAGTGCGACCCTCACCGCCGTGATTGCGGCACGCGAGCGCGCCACCGCTTTCGCTTCACGCGCCGGCGGCGTGCCCAGCGGCCTCGTCGGCTATGCCTCCACGCAGGCGCACTCCTCCGTGGAGAAGGCGATGATGGTCGCCGGCCTGGGGAGCGAGAATCTGCGCCTCATCGACGTCGACGCAAACTTCGCCATGCGTCCCGACGCACTCGCCGCGCAGATTGCCGCCGACCGCGCCGCCGGCCTCACCCCCTTCTTTGTCATGGCCACCGTCGGCACCACCTCATCCGAAGCCATGGACCCGCTGTCCGCAATCGGCGCAATTGCCGAGCAGGAGGGGATCTGGTTCCATGTGGATGGGGCGATGGCGGGCACGGCCGCGCTCTGTCCCGAGTTCCGCCACTTCCAGGCGGGCATTGAAAAAGCCGACTCGTACTGTTTCAACCCGCATAAGTGGATGTTCACCAATTTCGACTGCGACTGCTTCTTTGTGGCCGATCGCGCCGCGCTGATCGGTTCGCTTAGCGTGCTGCCCGAATATCTGCGCAACCAGGCCACAGGCGCGGGCCAGGTGATTGATTATCGCGACTGGCATGTGCCGTTGGGCCGCCGCTTCCGCGCGCTCAAGCTCTGGTTTGTCATTCGCCACTACGGCGTCGAGGGGCTGCAGCACCACATTCGCCAGCACGTCGCGCTCACGCAGGAGTTCGCCGCCTGGGTGCAGGCCGACCCCGACTTCGAGATTGTGGCCCCTGTGCCGCTTAACCTGGTCTGCTTTCGCCACGTGGGCGGTGACGCCTTCAACGAGCGGCTGCTGGCCGCCGTGAACGATTCGGGCGCGGCCTACCTCACCCATACCAAGCTCAACGGCCAATATGTCCTGCGCATGGTGATTGGCCAAACGAACACCGAGCGCCGCCACGTTGAGGCGGCGTGGGCCGCACTGCGCGAACACGCACGGGCCCTGTTACAAACTTCGTAGCAAAGGGCTATCCAGCCCTCGTTTGCACACCACAGAATTGCCGCGCGAATGGGGTTCAGGGCCGCGCGGGCCAGAGATCTGCCTCAATCATTTTGGAGCGAGCACCATGCTGAATGTGAAAATCTGCGGAATCACCTCAATTGACGATGCCATTGCCGCGCGTGACGCCGGCGCCAACCTGCTTGGCTTCGTTTTCTATGCGAAGTCGACCCGCTTCGTTGATGAGGACGCAGCGCGCGCGATTGTGCGCGCCCTGCACGAAGACCTGGTGGCGCAGCGGCTCTCGCCCGCTGCACACGGTGGCGCACCCCTCAAGGCAGGCCGCATGCCCCGCATGGTGGGCGTTTTCGTCAACGCGCCCATCGCTACAGTGCGCCATACACTCGACTACTGCCAACTTGACTATGCGCAATTGCATGGCGATGAGCCGCTCGACGATGTTCTGGCGCTGCACGGACGCGCCTACAAGGCGCTGCGACCCACCGACGCGCGGCGCGCCATCAGCGACGCCGCGCACTACAGTGCGCCCTTGCATCATCGTGGGCCCCACTTGCTCATCGATGCATACGATCCTGTCTGTTACGGCGGCACAGGCGCACTGGCCGATTGGGCGTTGGCGGCGCAGATCGCCGCCGAGACGCGCAACATGCTCCTTGCCGGCGGCTTGACGCCCGAGAATGTGGGTGAGGCCGTGCGCACCGTGCGCCCCTGGGGGGTGGACGTGAGCAGCGGCGTTGAGATTAGCCCTGGCCGCAAGGACTACGACGCCATTCGCCGCTTCATTGCCAACGCCCGCGCTGCGTAACCGCACTCTTCGTAGCGGGGGTTCTCCGGCCCTCCGTTTGGGGCTGTGCATTGCTCCGCGTACTGCGACACGCCGGCTACGTGATCAATGGTCGTCACGTCAGGAGACGTGACCTACAACTGCCGGAGGGCTGGAAGCCCTCCGCTACGCGTGCGACTCTTGCGCTTCGCTCAATACACATCGCATCTTCGCAACCCACGCCGCGTCCATGCGCCCCAGGCGCGCCTTCTTCAGGTTCTCGTGAACAATCCAGCCAATGTGCGCATCAGCAACGCGCACCAGTGGCTCGAAGCGGCTCTTGCCGGCGGCGGGAGAGGCCACAATCACCACGCTCCACGCATAGCCCAGCGCCTGGCGCAGCACTCGAAATGGCTCGCGGCGCGCATCGGGCGCGCCCGCAATGGTCGCGGTTACCTCGTCCACAAGCGCCAGCGCCGCAGCCGCCACTTCAGCTTGTTTGAGCAGGCGCGGCTCCGCCACCGCAGCGACAGCCGCGCGCTGTTCAAGCCGGTTGCCGCGTGCCCACCTCTGCGCCTGCGCAACCATGGCGACAATGTCCGCATCGCCCCAGAGCTGAAGCGCCGTGGCGGCAGCCTCGCGCACGCGCCAACGCGCGTCGCCGGCACGAGCGCGCAGCACGTCTGCAGCGGTCTCGTCGCCGCGCGCAGCCTGTGGCCCCAGCGCCAGCACGCCGCAGAATGCAACAAACTCGCCCGTCGTGTTGGTGGGGGCTGCTGCGTTGTCAATGGCGGCAAAGCGCCACGCCATCTCCGCGGGTGCAACCTTTGCGAAGGCGTGCGCTAGTTCCAGATTGCCGCGCGGGCCGGGCAGGCCCGAGTGTGTGCGCAGATATCTCTCCCATTCCTCAGCGCCTGCCAGCGATTGCAACTCGCTCGAATAATCAGCCTTGCCCACTGGGCGCCCCTTTCAGCCTTCCCGTTGCGCACTGGCCCCACGCCGCAGCCGAATACAGCCCATTGCAGCGCCGCCACTGGCAAACAGATTGGATATGCCTTTCTGCACATGATACACTGCAGCGGCGTGTTGCGCATCTGGACGCGCCACCATCCATGCGCCATGATCCGCACGCATTTGCGTCTGCATAGCGTTTCGTTTCTTTGGGCCTTGGCGCCTTTTCTTCAAGCAGCTCTTGCCAGAGTGTCATGGAAATTCTCGGCGGTCCCCTCTTTGCCGTGGCTGGTGCGGGTGAATCGCACGGGCCCGGCGTTAGCACAATCGTCTTTGGCTGCCCGCCCGGGCTGCTGATTGAGCGCGCCCGCATTCAGCACTTTCTTGATCGCCGCCGCCCGGGCAGCAACAAGCACGGCACGCCGCGCCGCGAGGCGGACACTGTGCTGCTGCTCTCGGGCCTCTACAGCGAGGATCACGACGCGCTGCTGGCGGGACCGGAAATCACGATCTCGCACACGGCCGGCGCAGCACAGGCTGCCAGCTATGCGCGCGGCTTTAGCACGGGCGAGCCGATTGGCGCGCTCGTCCTCTCCACCGCGCAGAAGTCGGGCGATTACGGCCAATTCGCGGGAGAGACCGGGGCCGTGCGTCCGGGCCACACCGACCTGGTGAAGCACCACAAGTCCGAGGGCTTTGTCGACGTGCGTGGTGGCGGCCGCTCCTCCTACCGCTCCACAATTTCGGACGTGGTCGGCGGCTCCATCGCGCGCCTCTATCTGGCCCGGCACTTCGGCACGGCCATTCTCTCGTCGATTCTCCAGGTGGGGCCGCTCAGCGCCGACGACTCGCTTGCGGCAGAGGCTGATCGCTTGGGCAGCGCCCCCGTGGACGGAGCCACGCTGGCTGCGATGGAAGGCGCGCTGGCCGAGGCTGAAATCCCCGCGTGGGATGCGGCCTTTGCCGCTGCGGCCGGGGATCTGATCAAGCGCACGCGCATCGCGGGCGATTCGCTGGGGGCCGTCGTCGAGGTCGTCGCGTTCAACGTGCCGCCCCTGTTGGGTGATCCCCTCTACCAGAGCCTCAAGCTGCGCCTCATGGGTGCGCTCGGGGGGCTCAACGCCGTGCAGGGGGTGGAGATTGGCGCAGGCTTTGCCGCCGCAGCGCGCACGGGCAGCGCCAACAACGACCCCATCCGCAGCAGCGGCTACCAGCGCAACAGCCACGGCGGGCTGATTGGGGGCATCACAACGGGGATGCCGCTCGTGCTGCGTGTGGCATTCAAGCCCACGTCGACCATTAACCTGCCGCAGCAGTCGGTGCGCAAGAACTTCAGCGAGATAGACTTTGCGCTGGAAAAAGGGCGCCACGATCCCTGCGTGGGCGTGCGCGCCGGTGTGACGCTCGAATCGCGCGTTGCGATTGAGCTGATGAACGCGTTGCTCATGCACCAATCGTCGCGCCTCCACAATGACGATTTCCAGCTCTTTCCGGAGGGCGCGTAAGCATGGAGCAGAACCGCAACATTGTGCTTACCGGCTTCATGGGCACGGGCAAGAGCACCATTGGCCGCCTGCTTGCCGAACGGCTCGAGCGCCCCTTTGTGGACATGGACGCGACGCTCGTCGCGCAGTTTGGCAAGCCAATTGCCAGCGTCTTTGCCGAAGAGGGTGAGGCGACTTTCCGCGTGGCCGAGGCGCAATTGTGCGCAGAGCTGGCGGCGCAGGAGGGACTTGTCATCAGCACGGGGGGCGGCGCGCTCGTCAACCCGCAGAACCGCGCTGCACTCGCGGCCACGGGCGTGCTGCTCTGCCTCACGGCGAGCGTCGAGGAGATTGTGCGCCGGCTGGATGGCCTCAAGGACCGCCCGCTGCTCAACGGCGACCTGGATGCGCACGCGCGTGTGCGCGGCCTGCTGCACGAACGCCGCCACGCCTATGCCGCCATTCCGCTCCAGGTGGAGACGAGCGGCCGCAGCCCCGACGAAGTGGTCACAGCGATTGAGGACGCGGTTGCCGCCAACGCCGAAGCGCCTGGCATGCAGCGTATGCGCGTTACCCACCCGCAGGGCGCATACGACATTTGCATTGGCGAGGGGCTGCTCGAGCATGCGGGCCGTCTGTTGGCGGCACGCGGTCTGCAGCCCGGGCCAGTGGCGCTTGTCAGCAACGCAGTGATTGCCGATGCGCACGCCGGCCGGCTGGAGGAATCGCTGCGCGCGGCGGGCTTTGCGCCCCACATCTGCCTCGTTCCCGACGGCGAGCAGCACAAGACGCTCGCGTCGGTGGCCGGCCTCTACGACCAATTTCTGGACGCACAGCTCGACAGGCGTGCCGTGGTTATTGCGCTGGGCGGCGGCGTGGTGGGCGACATGGCCGGCTTTGCCGCGGCCTCTTACCTGCGCGGCGTCCCCTTTGTGCAGATTCCCACCTCATTGCTCGCCATGGTGGATGCCTCGGTGGGGGGCAAGACGGGCGTCGACTTGCCGCAGGGCAAGAACCTTGTCGGCGCTTTCAAGCAGCCGGAGGTCGTGCTGATTGACACCACTGTGCTTGAGACGCTGCCCGCCGCCGAGTTCCGCTCGGGCATGGCCGAGGTGGTCAAGCATGGCATGATTGCCGCGCCGGACCTCTTTGCGCAGCTTGAAGAGAGCGGCCCCACCGCCATGGCGCACATGGTGGCCGACGCCGTGCGCGTGAAGGTGCGCGTGGTGCAGGAGGACCCCTTTGAGCAGGGGCGACGCGCCGTTCTCAATCTGGGCCACACCTTTGGCCATGCGCTGGAGCAGGTAAGCCACTACGCCATTCGCCACGGCGAGGCGGTGGCGATTGGCATGGTGGCCGCGACGCACATGGCAACGGCTATGGAACTCTGCGCCGCCGACCTGCTGCCGCGCCTCGAGCACATGCTGGAGCGGCTGGGCCTGCCTACGCGCGCCCACGGCTATGAGGCGGACGCCGTGATTGCCGCCATGGGCCACGACAAGAAGCGCGCCGGCAAGAGACTGCGCTTTGTGCTGCCACGCGCCGTGGGCGATGTGATTGTGGCCGACAGCCCGGGCGATGCGCTTGTGCGCGCGTCCGTTACCTACATCCTTAGCGAGGCGCCCCATGGCTGACATTGCGCTGTTGCACGGCCCCAACCTCAACCTGCTGGGCACGCGTGAGCCGGGCGTTTACGGTGCGGAGACGCTCGAGAGCATTGAGCGCCGCCTGCGCGCGGCGGCCCCTGCGCACTCCATCCGCTCGCTGCAGAGCAACCACGAAGGCGCGCTGATTGATTTCATCCACGAAGCGCGTGGTTGGGCGCAGGGCCTTCTCATCAACCCGGGCGCCTTCACCCACTACTCGTATGCGCTGCGCGACGCCATTGCAGCGGTGAGCCTGCCGACCGTCGAGGTCCATCTGAGCAACATTCATGCGCGCGAGACTTTTCGCCACACCTCCGTAATTGCGCCGGTCTGCCTCGGCCAAATCAGCGGCTTTGGCTGGCGCAGCTATCTGCTGGGCCTTGAGGCGCTGCTGGCTCATTTGGATGACAACGCGAAAAAGCTTGTGCATAAGGAGAACCCAGCGTGATGTACACCGAAGCCAATCATCGCCGCGCCCGTTTCCTGCCGCTCCTGGTCACCCTACTTCTGCTTGCGCTGCTCCTGGCCGGCTGTGATGACGACCGAACGACCCCCACGCCGGAAGCGAGCGCCCCTGCCGGCACGCAAGCTGACGGCGCTGCAGGCGGCGCTGCAGGCGGCGCCACAGGCACGGACCCGAACCAGCCGGCGCAAGCGGCCGCCAGCCCCACCCCGGCGCCCACGCCCTTTGCGCCTGTGGGCGATCTGGTCCTCTGGCACAGTTGGGCGGGCGCAGACGCAGACACGCTGACGCAAATCCTGACGCAGCTGAAGGCCGACGCACCGCTGCTCAATGTCTCAACGCTCTATGTTGCACCCAACGACCTGCCGCAAGCCTATGCCGACGCGGTGCTGGCGGGCGCAGGGCCGGACGTTGCTGTGACGGAGAATTGGTGGATTGGCAGCATGGCGGGGGCACAGGTCATTCGCCCGCTGGATGACTTGCTGCAGCCCGACCAGAGCGCTGAATTCTTTCCCGCCAGCCTGGCCAACTTCAGCCGAGGTGGCTCGCTCTACGCGCTGCCGGCCAGCTTCCAACTGGTGAGCCTCTTCCAGAACACGGCCGTCACCACCGGCACGGCGCCTTCTACCACGAGCGACATGCTGGCGCAGGCGCTGGCATCACCCGCCAATGGCCTTGGCATGTACGCCAACCTCTTCCACGTTTGGTGGGGCTTCCCCGCCTATGGCGCGCAGCTCTTTGACGAGAACGGCCGCGTGATTATTGACCAGGGCAGCGGTGCAGGCGCCTTCCTGCAGTGGATGAAGGACATGGAGGCCGCGCCCGGCTCCTTTGTGGACACGGACTACGGCATGGTCATGGACCGCTTCAAGAAGGGCGAATTCGGCTACTTTGTGGATGGCCCCTGGGCCACGGCCGAACTGCGCGCGGCGCTGGGCGACAGCCTGGCGGTCGTCCCGCTGCCTGCCGGCCCCAGCGGCCCGGCACAGCCGTGGCTCCAGGGCGAGGGCGTTGTCCTGAACCCGGCGCTCAGTGCAGACCGTGCGCCGCTTGCCTTCTATCTCGCGTCCGTCCTCACCAGCGCGCGCAGCGGTGAATGGTTTGCAGCGGGCGGCACCCTGCCCGCCAACCAGCGTGCGCGACTGCCCGATGACCCCATCCTCCGCGGTTTCATGGCGCAGGCAGGGACCGCCCTGCCCGCCCCTGCTGTGGCAGAGATGGAGCAGGTGTGGGGCTATGGCGGCGACATGCTCGTCAAGGTGCTGGGCGGCACGGTGGAGCCGATTCAGGCGGCGCGCGAGACGGCTGCACTCATCAACGATGTGACGGGCAAATAGCGTTGGCAAACGGCATGGTTTGTGGCGAATGGCAGCGCACATGGTGAGCAGTGATGGCGCACCTCTGCAGCCCTTTAACATGGCCACGATGTCGGGCGTTTTCCCCGGCACGCGCACGCGCGTTTGGCAACGCGTGCGGCTGATGCCCCTGGCCGGTTCGCAGCCACCCGCCGGCTGGGCGCTCCTGCTCTGGTATGACGAGCCGGCTGCGTGTGTACTTGTGCCGCAGGAGAGCGAGCCGACGCACCGCCCAGCAGCGCCCCCCAGCCCGCCGGCGCCTTTGGCGCGCATTGAGGCGCCCAATGCGCGCACCTTGCATGCTCGCCTGACGGAAGCGCTGGCAGAACAAGGTGCGCGCATTGATGCGTGCGGCGGCTGCGCCCACTGGCGCGTGGCCTCATCCGAGGGCGGCGACGTGCGCACCACGGCCGACGGGCTGGCGCTGGGCGCGTGTGCGCTGCGGCGCGAAGGCGGCCCCATGAGCGAAGCGGAGGCCGTGCCTGCAGTGCTGGCGGCGCAGTCGCATCTCTCGCTGGCATGCGCCCACTGGCAGCCACGTGCGCAGTCTCCTGCCGCGGCTGTGGAGGCTGCACCAGATGCGGACGCGACGCTGCCCGTTGCGCCCCTGCCGAAAATTGCCGAGACGACCGAGAGCAAGCTCAAGCCACTCGCGCGCCTGCGCTTGCGCATCGCGCGCAGCTTGCGCCCGCCGCCACCACCCGCCAACCTGGCGGCCATGCTCGCCGAACGGAGCGGCGTGGGTGCAGGCACAGAACCGTGCCCCGTTTGCCAGGGGCGTATTGCCAATCTGGGCGCGCTCACCGTCGCCTCGCCCGAGGGCGACAAGGAGACCTTCAGCGTCTGGCGCTGCCGTGTCTGCCACACCCTTTTTCTAAGCGACTGGGTGGACCGCTGGGAGCGGGTGGAGAGCCTGGAGACCGAGGAGCGCATCTATCGAATTGCGCCCGTGGAGGCCGCCGAGCTGCTGACCCTCTTCGCCACCATTCCCGCCGCCGAGCACCCTGAGCGCCGCCATGAACGCACGGCGCAGCGCGTGTGGATTCACGAACAACTGGCGTTGCGCACGCCACTCAGCCATACCATTAAGCAGGGACGTTAACCGTGAGTGATCAGCCCAACCCGCAGGATCATGCAAGTGCGCCGCTCGAAGCGGGCGGTCCGCGCCTGCTGCTCGAGAGCCGCCCCAAGCAGCTCTACGCAGCCACCTACGATCCACTGCCCTTCCCCCACGTGGGCACGCAGCAGGAGGTGGCCTTCGACCTCGGTGTAACGGCTCTGGGCGGCGACCTGCAACTGACGGGGCTTGTCTTTCGCGGCTATCGCGAGCACCAGTTGCTCTTCGAGCAGCGCTGGCCCCACCCCGTTGTGCTGCGCCACAGCGGCGAGGCGAACCTCGACATAGCCGCCGGTACGGGGCTGGCGTTGCGTTCGCTCCACTTTACGCTCCATGCGCACGATCGCCTTGGCTTCATCGAGGTGCTGGCGATTGCGCGCACCCAGGGCGAAGGCGGCATGAGCGGCGAAAACGTCCAGGCGCGCATCCAGATTCCGGTCGTGCACCACGAGCAGCAGACGGAGGTCCACTTTCCTCTGCACGGCGCGTGGTGGGCCGTGCAGGCGGGTGATTGGACGGACCTGCACAAACAGGAGAGCTTCAGCCAGCCCTTTGCGCTCGACTTCGTCAAGCTGCGCCCCGACAACCGCTTCTTTGGCGGTGACGGCCGCACGCTCGAGGATCACGCCAGCTGGAATCAGCCGGTCTATGCGGCGGCAGGCGGCAAGGTGGCCTTTGTGCAGTTTGACATGCCCGACATGGCCCCGGGGATTGCGCCCGACCCACGCATCTTCCGCGACGATCCCCGCCGCCTGCTGGGGAACGCCGTGGCCATTAGCCATGCCAACGGCGAGTTCACCTATTATGCGCACCTGCAGCAGGCGAGCCTTGCCGTCAACCAGGGTGAGATGATTCGCCGTGGCGCGCTGCTGGGGCGCGTGGGCAACAGCGGCCAATCGCCCGGGCCGCACCTGCACCTGCACCTCATGGAGGGGCCGAATCTCTTCATTGACCAGGGGCTGCCGCTCAAGCTCAGCCACTTCTGGGCAGGCGGCGAGTACTACACGCGCCCCACCTACGTGCCCGTGCGCATGATTGTGCATGGGCCCGACGAATTCGCAGACTAGACTGAATCCATGATGAAACCCGCGTTTCATCACTGTTTGACTTTAGGGAGTCAACATGGCCAACGAAGCCGAATTCATGTTCAACGCGACCGTTGATGACGAGACCTTCGACGAACTGGCGGAACTCGTAGGCGAGCGGATCGTTCTAGTTTCCGTGTGGGAGGATTCGCTGGCCGATGCACTTCCAGACGCGCCGGAAGGAACCCCGCACACACCAAGCTTTGACATTGACCTTTACCTCGAGGGGGGAGTCTACTTCGAGCTTTACGGCGTGAGCGTCTACCCCGATCCGGCGGCGGAGCCGGTGGCTGACCGCGAAGAGGTGGAGCGCACGTTGGTTGCTCTGGCGCGCAACGGCGGCGTCCTGGGCGAAGTCGCCGTTGATGAGGCCGAAGCGCTTGTGCTTGTGCTCGTCGACGGGGAGACGCCGGTCGCCTATTTGGACATTGCCGGATGGCTGCTGGAGGAGTGGGGCGAGTTGCCCGTTTAGCTTTGGGGGCAGAAAGGAGGCGGAGTGGCGGCTGTCATCTCCGTGCGCAATCTGACAAAGCGTTACGCCGATTTCCTCGCGGTGGACGACATTTCGTTTGACGTGCAGCAAGGTGAAATCTTCGGAATCGTTGGCCCGAATGGTGCAGGCAAGACAAGCGCCGTTGAGACGATCATGGGGCTTCGCTGGCCCTATGAGGGTACCGTTCGCGTCCTGGGCATGGATCCGCACTCACAGCGCAAGGCACTCTCCGAGCGCATAGGCATCCAACTGCAGGAGGCCGAACTTCCGCACCGCCTCAAGGTGTGGGAGCTGATCGATCTCTTCTCAAGCTTCTACCGCACGACAATCCCCTGGGAGCCATTGCTCCATACCTGGGGCATTTGGGAGAAGCGCAATAACCGCTTCGAGGCGCTTTCCGGCGGCCAGAAGCAGCGCCTCTTCATTGCCCTCGCGCTCGTCAACGACCCCGAACTCGTCTTTCTCGATGAACTGACCACCGGACTCGATCCCCAGGCCCGCCGCCAGACATGGGAGCTGGTGCGCCAGATCCGCGGGCAGGGCAAGACCGTCGTCCTCGTTACGCACTACATGGAAGAAGCGGAGATTCTCTGCGACCGTGTGGCAATTGTCGATCACGGCAGGATTGTTCGCGCTCGATACGCCGCGTGGTCTGATGAACTCAATCAGCTTCCAGAGCGGCGTAGCATTCGAGAAGAGCCCGGCGTTCGACGTTGCGATTCTGGAGCGACTGCCGACGGTGGAGCGCGTGGATACCGCTAACGGCGTTGTCGAGGTCTACGGCACTGCAGAGAATCTCGTCTCCTCGGTTGTACTGGCACTGGAGGAGCATCGGGTGCCCATGCGCAACCTGCGTACGCTCCAGCCTGACCTGGAGGATGTCTTCATTGCCCTGACTGGCAAGAGCTTGCGTGATTAGGTGGGTGGCAAATGCGAATCTTCCTGAAACTCGTCGTTGCGCAGGCCCGCCTCTTCCTGCGTGAACCAATTGCGCTCTTCTTCACCATCGTCTTTCCTGCCGTTCTACTCATGCTGCTGGGCGTTGTCTTCGGCAACGGCAACGCACCCTACCCGGGTGCGGACTTTGGCTACATTGACCAGCAGGTGCCCGCACTGGCAGGGATCATCGTCGGCACGATTGCCCTGAACACCATCCCGGTGATCACAGCGAACAACCGCGAGCGGGCGTTTTGCGCCGCTTCAAGGCCACGCCCATGCCATCCTGGCAGTGGATCGCGTCGGAAATCTCGGTCAACTTTGTCGTTGCCATCATCAGCATGGCTTTGCTGGTTGTCATTGCCACGTGGGTCTTCGCCATGCGCTTTGCAGGCAACTGGTGGGCGGTGCTGGCAGGCTTCACACTGAGTGCATTTTCGTTCATGGCCTTCGGCTATCTGGTTGCCAGCCTGTCGCCCACGCCACGCGTGGCAACCGCCGTGGGGCAGATGCTCTACCTGCCCATGTTTATGCTCTCAGGTGCGGCCATTCCTCTCGTCCTCATGCCCGAGGGCGTGCGCACCGTGGCGCAGTGGCTGCCGATGACCCACGTGGTGACGCTGCTGCAGACGCTCTGGCTTGGCGGCGGCTGGGACAGGCAATCGGTGTGGATACTTGTGGGGATGCTGGTGGTGGGCGGCGTGTTGTCGGCGCGCCTTTTCCGCTGGGAGTAGGCTAACGCGCATACGTAAAATGCGCGATTGCGTCACTGTTGCCACTGCACACAATGGTGTATACTAGCTTCATTCCGTTTGCTCACGCAGGCGGTGTCTCATACGGCGGGTTGATTACCCGCTACCCACCAGGAGTCATCTACATGCTTGCTATGACGACAGCACCTGTTGCGCGCCCAGCCGCCAACCCCTGGATCACCTCGCTTTATGCTGGTGTCTTCACCGCCGTCATGGCGTTGATTGGCGCTCTGCTCTTCCAGGCCAATACAGGCTACCTTTGGGTGGCTGCCATGCTCTTGATTGGCATTGGGCCCATTATCGGCTATCAGCTCGCCGTGGGGCGCTTTGGCGACTGGAAGTCGTTGCTGGGCGGCCTCATTGGCGCACTGCCGGCGCTCAGCATTCTGCTCTGGCCGATCCTTGTTGGCGCACTGACGAAGGGTCAGTCCATCGGCAAGCTCTTCCTCTGGCACCTGATTGGCATCGTGCTGGGCGTCGCCGTCTTCTTCCTGCTCGCCACAGTCATGGGGCAGGACCCCTCCTGGGTTGGCTTTGGCTATGTCATGGCCTATTCCGTTTGGGGCGGCACAGTGGGTGCAGCCATGGCTTCGTCGGTTGTAAAGGTCGCATAGCGCTGGACGGCACGTAGCCTGGACCGACGGGCCGCTATTTGTTACGCAATAGGCAAGGATGAACGCAGAGGGATGCGTTTGTCCTTGCCTTTTCTTGTCCCATGCAGGCCCAATTGACCCCAGGCGGACGCGCCGCCTTCCTCATGGTGCAAACTGCCCAATTTAGCTGGCTCGCTTTCTAGCCAAGTTGGACAGGGGCGCGTATAATGGCGTGCGACCATGTACAAGAGCACGACCACGATTGACGACATCTATCGCCTGGCCCTCCCACCGGGAACAGAGATTATTACCGGTGAGGACTTGCTGTCGCGCAGTGTAACCTGGGCATGCAGCCTGCGCCCCAGTCCCCCCGCCTTCCCCAAGCTGGACGGTAACGAACTCGCCCTCGTCGACATGGACGACCTGCGCCGGCTGGACCCGCAGATGCGGCTCGACCGCGTCGTCCTCAGCCTGCAGAGCGCACGCGTTGCCGCAATTGCCGTGCTGGGCCGCGCCGACCGCGCTGCGGCCACGGCGGCCGAGAGCACGCGCTTGCCCTTGTTGCAGTTGCCCGACAACGCCTCGCTCATTCAGGTGGAGCGCGCCGTCATTCGCCTGATTGTCGACCGCAGCGGCTACATTGCACAGCGCTCGGCCGAGCTGCAGCGCGAATTGAGCCAGGTCACGCTCACCGGCGGCGGCCTGCCGCAGATTGCCGCACATGTGCAGCATTTTGCACAACAGCCCGTGATTCTGCTGCGCGACGACGGCGACGTGACCACCGCCACGGGCCTTGAGCATTTGGCCGAGGCGCGCCGGAAGCGGCTGCTGGGCAATCTCCCCAACGTGCGCACGCTGCGCTCATCGGCGGTGCAGCAATCCATCAACCATGACGAGCCGCCCGCGCCCGTCGCGATGGAGATTGGGATTGACCCCGACTACTCGCACTTGATTGTGACGCCCATCATCATCAACGACACCGTCCGCGGATTCAGCCTGCTGCTGCGACCGACAGGCGGCCTCCCCGAGCCGAGCGCTGTGGAAGAGATTGCCTGCAGCCAATGTGCGGCGGCGGCGGCCCTTGAGTGGGCGAAACAATTCGCGGTCGAAGTAGCCTCCGATCGCATGCGCGCCGCCTTTGTCGATGACCTGCTTGCCGCCGAGGTCGCAGACGAACAGGCGTGGATCCAGCGCGGCGCATCGCTCGGCTTTGACCTGACCAAGCCCCATGTGGCGTGGATGGTGGAGGCGCGCGGCATTCCCGAGTGGCCGGCGCCGCTGCTGCGCGCGATTGGCGAGCACAAGCTGCACCTGCCGCTCAGCCGGCGCGATGATGGCATCCTGCTCTTTTGGCCGACGGACAACCCCAAGAGCGGCCGCGACCACAAGGCGATTGCCGCCGAACTGGTGGGGCGCTTTCAGGGCAGCTATGCGCGCAGCCGCGTGCTGATTGGCATTGGGCGCCCCGCCCCCAGCCCGGCCGGCTGGCTGGCCAGCCAGCAGCAGGCGCGCGAAAGCTGGCGTCTGGGCAAGGAGTGGAAAGGAACGCCCGTCACCTACTTCGGCGATCTGGGGCTCTACCAGTTGCTGACGGCGTTGGGCACCAACCCCGAAGCGGCGCGCTTTTACCGCAAGACGCTGGGCAAGCTTGTGGCGTACGACAGGGAGAAGAACGCCGAATTGGTCGACACGCTGGAAGGATTCTTCGAGTGCCACGGCAACTTGAGCCAGACCGCCGCGCGCCTCCACATCCACCGCAACACGCTGGCCTACCGCCTCGAGCAGATCTCCAACATCGCCCAGCTTGATCTGGACGACCCCGACGCGCGCTTCTCGCTCCAGCTCGCGCTCAAGCTGCGGCCTGTGCTGCGGAACCCTTAACAGCCAAAAGCCGACACAAAGGTCACAGAGAACGACGTGAGAAACAGAGAGAAGAGCAACAACGAGATATACCCTCATTGTTGCTCTTCTCTCCTGTTTCTACGTCGTTCTCTGTGACCTTTGTGTTAAAGCTGTTTTTTGCCCCCGCACCCCCGCGGCCAATTCCTTCCCCAGCGTGCGCACGGCGTCGATGCTCTCGCTCCCCGCAGCCTTCACCAGCGCCGAGCCGACGATGACGCCGTCGGCAATCTGCGCCACGGCCGCGGCCTGCGCGCCGGTGCCAATGCCAAAGCCCACGGCCAGCGGCAGGCGCGTCTGCGCGCCGCACACGCGCCGACGAAGTCGGCCAGGTCGGGCGGCAACTCCGTACGCGCGCCGGTAATGCCCGTGACGCTCACCAGATAGATGAAGCCCGTGGCATGCTGCGCCACCAGGCGAATGCGCTCCGCGGTGCTCGTGGGTGCAAGCAGATAGATTGTGGCCAGCCCCGCCGTGCGACATGCCTCCTCAAGCTCATGCGCCTCTTCGGGAGGCAGGTCAGGCACAATCAGCCCGTCAATGCCGGCGGTCACGGCATCATCGACAAAGCGCTGCACGCCATAGGCCATGAGGGGGTTGAAGTAGGTCATGGCGCAAAAGGGCTGCGTCATGCCGGCGGCGCGCAGTTCGGTGGTCATCGCCAGGCAATCCTTGACGCGTCGTTCCCTGCATGAGCGCCTCGTACGTCGCCGTCTGAATCGTGGGTCCATCGGCCAGCGGGTCGCTGTGGG
This sequence comes from uncultured Chloroflexia bacterium, assembly GCA_963773745.1. Lineage (GTDB taxonomy): Bacteria > Chloroflexota > Anaerolineae > Caldilineales > Caldilineaceae > UBA5069. The sequence goes on along the minus strand of CAVZCL010000005.1, from coordinate 2,119,885 downwards.
GAATGCCGATCTCGAAGAGGTCGGCCCCGCTTTCGCCAAGCGCGCGCATGGCCTTCAAGCGTCACGCTGCGGCTGTGGGTAGCCCATGGCATGGTAGGGCATGAAGGCAGCGCGATTCTGCGACCATGCACGCGCGCAAAGACTGCCGAAATTCGGTCAACGCCGGTATGTGTGCCGCTGGACATATTGCACCATCCGTTCCGGGTAGCGACCAGGGTTGTGGCCGCATGATTGCGTTCATTCAAAGCCGACAGCGATGTGCATGGCGACGGCTGGGCCGTCGCTGCGAAGCGCGCTTGCGTTACGCAGTGCTCTGCACCTATCGCCTTAAGCACCGTATTCAAATCCTTGTCGCCGCGGCCGCTCAGGTTCACGAGAATGATTGATCCTTTTTCATGGTCGGCGCGAGATCCAGCACATGGCCGATGGCGTGGGCGCTCTCCAGCGCCGGGATAATGCCCTCAAGCTCGCAGAGCAGCTTGAAGCCCTCCATGGCCTGGTCGTCGGTGCAGTAGGTATACTCGGTGCGCCCCAGCTCGCGCAGCCAGGCGTGCTCCGGCCCCACGCTGGCGTAGTCCAGCCCCGCGCTAATGCTGTGCGTGAGCGCAATCTGGCCGTCGTCATCCTGCAGCACAAAGCTCTTCGTCCCCTGCAGCACGCCCAGACGGCCCATCTTGGGATCGGCAAAGCGGGCCGCGTGCGCGCCGCTGTCGATGCCGTGGCCGCCCGCCTCCACGCCGATCAGCCGCACCTGCTCGTGCTCCAGGAAGGGGTAGAAGATACCCATGGCATTGCTGCCGCCGCCCACGCAGGCCACAATCGCATCGGGCAGGCGCCCCGGCCCTTGCGCGCCATCCTGAATCTGGCCCAGCGCCTCGCGGCCGATGACGCTCTGGAAGTCGCGCACCATCGCAGGATAGGGGTGCGGCCCGAGCACGCTGCCCAGCAGGTAGTGCGTGCTGCGCACATTCGTCACCCAGTCGCGGATGGCCTCGTTAATCGCGTCCTTGAGCGTCTGGCTGCCGCTTTCGACGCCGCGCACGTCCGTGCCAAGCAGCCGCATGCGGAAGACGTTGGGCTGCTGGCGCGCCATGTCGACCACGCCCATGTAGACCACGCACTCGATGCCCAGCTTGGCGGCCACGGTGGCCGTGGCGACGCCGTGCTGGCCTGCGCCCGTCTCCGCCACAATGCGCGTCTTCTTCATCTTGCGCGCCATGAGCAGCGCCTGCCCCAGCGCATTGTTGATCTTGTGCGCGCCTGTGTGGGCAAGGTCCTCGCGCTTGAGGTAGATCTGCGCGCCGCCAAGATGCTTGCTCAGGCGCGAGGCATAGGTGAGCGGCGTCGGCCGTCCCACAAAGGTGCGCTGCAGATACTCCAGTTCGGCGCGGTAGTCGGCATCGCCGCGTCGCGCGCAAATAGGCATCCTCCAGCTCATCCAGCGCGGGCATGAGCGTCTCGGGCACAAACTTGCCACCGAAGGGGCCGAAGTGGCCGCTTTCGTCGGGGTACGCACCGTAGTCATATTTGATGTGGGCTGTGCTGTAGGCCATGTTCACCCTTTCAGATGGTGCGAAGGCTGCACGCCGCTTTGGCACTGCCGCGCGCCGTGCGCGCTTTCATTTGATTCATCGTTCGTGCAGAATGAGGTCGGCGCAGGCTGCCTGCGTCGCACTCCGGAACGAGCCTCTCTTGCGCAAGAGCGAAACCGACCCGACCCAATGCGCCCACGCGCCTCTGGAAGCTGCCGCTCCTTGTGGCGGCGCTTGCCGTCGCTCTGCGCATTGCACTCATTCTGCTCTTCCCCGATGTCCGCGACGATTTGCGCATTTACACCTATTACGGTCGCATGATGGCGGAGGGGATCAACCCCTACTTGCCGCCTGCCGACGGCCCCGTTTCACCGCACTACGCCAACATTGCACCATTAAACCTGGCATTCTTTGCTGCGGTGCTCCGGCTGTGGGATGCGCCCGTTGCGCTGCGCGCTGCCTTTGCCCTCGTTGACGGGTTGATCGTATTCGTGCTGGGCTACGCCGTGCAGCGGACGCGTGGCTGGCGCACTGGCGTGATGCTCTTCTACGCCTTCAACCCGCTCGTGCTCACCGCTCTCGTAATCGACGCAGAAGACAAAGTCGTCGTGGTCCTGATGACGCTTATGATCGTCATCAGCGTCGAGGCGGGCAGGGCGACGACGTCGCTCGCTGTGGACCACCGTGCTTACGCTCTATCGCTGGCTGGGTGCGTTCTTTGTGCTGCCGCTTGCGTTCTATTTCGCACGCACGTGGCGCTCGCTGCTGCTCATGCTGGGAAGCTACGGCCTCGTGTTTGCACTCTCCCACATTGCTTATTGGCCCGCAAATCTCTTCATCTATGCGAGCCGGGCGCAGCGAACGCTGATCAACCCGCCCATCCACAGCAGCCCCACGATGCTGCTTGCGGCCGTCGGCCTCTATACGCCGAGGCTCGTCACAATCATGATTTTGGCGACACTTGCCGTGCTCTATCTGCTCTTTGCAGTGCGCAAGGTATCGCTGGTTGAGGTGATTGTGCTCAGTTCATTCTTCACCACCATGGTCTCCCCTGAGTTGCCCACGAGCCGCATTGTCATGGTGTCGATCCCGCTCTTCCTGCTGATTTGCGTGTCGCGCAAGCGGCTTGCAGCGTTGTGGGTTGTGACCACAGTGGCCGCACCATTTCTCTATCCCGACCTGCAGGCACGCTTGCTGGCCCCCTTTGGCCTGCCGCTGCTGCTCCCGTACGGCACAATGGCCCATATGTTGCTCATGAACCTGCTGCCGGCGCTGCTGCTCGTCTTCTATTTGATTGACAAGCGCCGCAGCGTCGTATCGCGGCAGACTCTCCTGCCCCAGGAGTGGCTGCTTGGCAAGGCGCAGGGTCTGTAACGCCATCCCTCAAGTCCGTGACCACACGTTCGTAGCCTGGGCTGGAGGGTGGAAGCCCCCGCCAGGAGGGCCTACGCCCGCCCTTGCGCCGCCAGGGCCTTCTCCGCCGCCGCCCGCATGCGTGCGACAGGCGCTTCAGCGCCCGTCCAGCGCCTGAAGGCCAGCGCGCCCTGCCAAACGAGCATCCCCAGCCCGCCGATGGCCGTTGCACCGCCGTTGGCCGCCAGCGTCAGCAAGCGCGTCTGCGCGGGGTTGTAGACCAGATCGTAGACCACCTGCTCCGTGCGAAAGCCCAGCGCCGCATCCCACGGCAACCCATCGACATTGGGCGCCATGCCCAGCGAGGTGCAGTTGATAATGAGGTCGGCCTCTGCCGCTGTCGCCACGCCCGCGGGAAAGGGCAGCGCGGAGAGGGTGCTGTTGTGCGCCGGCCCCGAAAATTCGCCAACCAGCGCCTCGGCGCGCGCCAGGTTGCGGTTGAGCACCGTCACCTGCGCCGCGCCCCCTTGCAGCAGCGCATAGAGGATCGCCCGCGCCGATCCGCCTGCGCCCATGAGCGCTAACGCGCAGCCCCTCATAGGCAACGCCATGTGCAGCCAAATCCGCCGCAAAACCCGCCGCATCCGTGTTGTCGCCGGTCAGCCGCCCATCGTCCTCGACCACAATCGTGTTTACAGCGCCGATTGCCTCTGCCGCCGGCGTCAGTGCGTCCAGGAAGGGCATCACCGCCTGCTTGTGCGGCACGGTGACGTTCGCGCCACGGAGCCCAGCGCACGCAACCCCAGCACCGCCTCGCCCACGCGCTCCGGTGCGTCAATCGGTACGGGCAGCGGCACGTAGGCCCCGTTGATGCCCAGTTCGGCAAACGCAGCGTTGTGCATGGCAGGGCTCACGCTGTGGCGAACGGGCCAGCCGATGAGGCCGACGAGCATCGTTTGCGCATCCACGCCGCTACTCCTCAATGCGCAGATCGGCGCCCAGCGCCTGCAGCGTAAACTCGAAGCCAGGGAAGCTGTCGCCCGTCACTTCGGCCCCATAGACCTCTGTGCGCCCCTCTGCAATCAGCCCCGCCACCGCCAGCGCCATGGCCAGGCGATGGTCGCCGTGCGCCTCGGTTGGGGCGGCGCGCAGCTGCGTGGGGCCCTCGATGATGAAGCCGTCGTGGGTGGGCTCAATCTGCGCGCCCATTTTGCGCAATTCGCTCACGGTGGTGGCAATGCGGTCGGTCTCCTTGACACGCAGTTCCGCGGCATCGCGCACGAGGGTCCGTCCCTGTGCCTGGGTCGCTGCCACGGCCAGGACGGGAATCTCGTCGATCATTGTGACGATCATCTCGCCGCCAAATTGTGCGGCGCGCAGGGGCGCCGCAGCCACCTCGACGTCCGCAACAGGCTCGCCCCCCTGCAGCCGCTCATTGTGATAGGTAATCTCCGCGCCCAGCGCACGCAGCGCATCGACAATGCCCGTGCGCGTGCTGTTGACCCCTACACCGTTGATCCGTGACGCGGCTCCCCGGCACAATTGCCGCCGCCACGAGCAGAAATGCGGCTGAAGAGATGTCGCCCGGGATCGGTGATGTCGAGCGGCTTGAGCGGATGCGTGGGCGATTCGCTGGTGACGGAGCGCCCCACCACGGTTACTGGCGCGCCCATTGCCATGAGCATGCGCTCGGTGTGGTCGCGCGCCGGCCCAGGCTCGCGCACAATCGTCAGCCCGTTGGCGTAGAGACCGGCGAGGAGCACGCAGCTCTTCACCTGTGCGCTGGCCACCGGCAGATCATACTCCACGCCGCGCAGCCGTGCGGGCCGAATGCCCAGCGGCGCATAGTTGCCATCCTGCCGCCCCAGAATGTCGGCCCCCATGCCACGCAGCGGCTTGACGACGCGCCCCATGGGCCGCCGGCGCACCTGCTCGGTGCCTGTGAGGAAGGAGGTAAAGTCCTGCCCGGCCAGCAGGCCAACGATCAGGCGAATGGTGGTGCCGGAGTTGCCGCAGTCGAGCACCGTCGCAGGTTCCTGCAGACCGCGAAAGCCGCGCCCATGCACCAGCAGTTCAGTGGGGGTGACCTCGTCAATCTGCACGCCGAGGGCGCGCATGACGGCTATCGTCGACGCGGCAGTCGCCGCCGTCGAGGAAGCCGCGTACGTGGCTCGTTCCCTCGGCCAGCGCGCCAAACATGACGGCGCGGTGGCTAATTGACTTGTCTCCCGGCACGGAGCAGTGGCCTTGCAAAGGCCCGCCTGCGTGCAAAATCAGCTTCGTCATTGCTTCAACCATTTCAGTGGACAAGGAAATCCGACGGGGAGGCGCAAATCTGCGTCGTGGTTATTGTTTGCTTTTCCAGCGCGGCGCGCAACCGCTGCGACTGGCCCAGCAGCGCGCAAAGCGCGTCTTCGTCGCCTTCTTCCAGCAAGGCGCGAATGGCCTCCAATTGTGCGCCATAGCTCTCGATCTGCTCAAGCACTGCGGTGCGGTTCGTCATGAGAATGTCGAGGAACATGCGTGTGTCGCTGGCGGCCACGCGGCTTGTGTCGCGAAAGCCGCCCGCGGCAAGCTCCCACGCCAGCGGATCGTCGGCACCCACGGTTGCCACAGTTTGCACCAGCGCGCTTGCCGCCACAAAGGGCAGGTGGCTGATTGCGGCCACGAGGCGATCGTGACGGTGGGCTTCCACCACCAGGGGGCGCGCGCCCACCGCGTGCGCCAACTCCTGCGCCAGTTCCACGGCACGCGGGCTCGTTCGTTCGAGTGGAGCGAGCACCCACGGCGCATTGCGGTAGAGGCCACTCTCGGCAGCCTCAAAGCCAGCCGTCTCCTTGCCGCACATGGGGTGGCCACCCACCGGCTCAATCCCCGCAGGCAGCTGTGCCATTGCTGCCATAATCTCGGCCTTGGTGCTGCCCATGTCCATCACCACTGTGCCCGGCCAGAGCACGGGGCCAATCTCCTCCAGCGTGCGCACGATTGTACGCACAGGCGTGGCGAGGATGACCATGTCGGCCCCGAGCACGCCGGTCTGCACATCGTTGGTCGCCTCGTCCACCGCGCCGGAAAAGAAGGCCTGGAGCACGGTGTCGGTGCGGCGCGCCACGCCGCGCACCTCGCGGCAGAAGCCGCCGCGCGTCAAGTCCATGCACAGGCTGGCGCCCATGAGGCCCATGCCCACTACCGTCACGCGGCACTCAGCCAGCGGCTTCATCGAACCCAATACCTTCCCTGGTCGCTAACGAACTTCGACACAGAGGTCACAGAGGCAACAGAGGAACACAGAGAAAAGCAGAAAAACGAGTAGCAGCAGCGTACATACCGGCCGCAGCGAGCTTTGCACACTTGCGCAGTAATCACGGCGATTCTCTCTGCTTTTCTTCCCTGTCTCTGTGTGCCTCTGTTTCCTCTGTGACCTCTGTGTCGCCTGTCGCGGTTTAAATTTCGCGGCCGATGGCCGGCGCGAGCACGCGCAGCTCGTCCATGAGCGTGGCAAAGCGATCAAAGGTGAGGCTCTGCGGGCCGTCGCTCCAGGCGCGCGCCGGATCAGGGTGCACCTCGAGCATGAGCCCGTCCGCGCCGGCGGCCAGCGACGCCTTGGCAATCGGGCCAACGAAATTCCACATGCCGGTGCCGTGCGCCGGATCGGCAATCACGGGCAGGTGCGTCAGCTCCTTGAGCACAGGAATCGCGTTGATGTCGAAGGTGTTGCGCGTGGCCGTCTCGTAGGTGCGGATGCCCCGCTCGCAGACCATCACCTGCATGTTGCCGCCACTGAGCACATACTCGGCGCTCATGAGCAGCTCGTTGATTGTGCCGCTGGTGCCGCGCTTGAGGAAGACCGGCTTCTGCGCCTTGCCCAAGGCCTTGAGCAGCGAGTAGTTTTGTGCGTTGCGAGCGCCCACCTGAAAGATGTCTGTGTATTCGGCCACCAAATCAAGGTCATCGGTCCCCATCACCTCGGTGATGATGGGCAGCCCCGTCTGCTCGCGCGCCTCGGCGAGGTGCTTGAGCCCCTCCTCGCCCAGCCCCTGGAAGGCATAGGGGCTGCTGCGCGGCTTGAAGGCGCCGCCCCGCAGGATGGTGGCCCCCGCTTCCTTGACGGCGTGTGCGGTCTCCAGAATCATGGTGCGCCCCTCCACGCTGCAAGGGCCGGCCATAACCACGACCTTCTGCCCGCCCACCTCCACGCCGTTGACGTTGATCACGCTGTCCATCTGCGTGAAGTCGCGCGCCGCCATGCGGAAGGGCTGCATGACGCGCATCGTCTTTTCGACCCCCTCCATGACCATGAAGGTGTCTTCATTTAGCTCGTGCTCATTTGCGCCAATGACGCCGATGATGGTGCGCGCCTCGCCACGGCTAAGGTGCACCTTGTAGCCCAGCTCTTCCACCCGCCGCACCACCACCTCGACGTTGCCGGTGGGTGTGCCCTGCTTCATGACAATAATCATCGTGCTGCCTCATTCATGTTCGGGAATCTTTGGAGATACGAGCACCGCTCTCGCGGCGTCATCCTTCGCTGGCGTTTACTGTGCGGCGACGGCGTCCTCGTACAAAACGGCGAGGTCGCGGTCTACCGCCGCAGCAATGCGCGCCACGTCTACCATCAGCTTCTGGAACTCGGGATAGGTGAGGCTCTGGCGACCGTCGCTCACGGCCTGGTCGGGGTCCGGGTGCACCTCGAGGATGAGCGCATCGGCCCCTGCGGCCACGGCCGCGCGGCTCATGGCGGGCACCAGTTCGCGCAGCCCAGTGCCGTGTGACGGGTCTGCAACAACGGGCAAGTGGGTGGTCTGCTTGAGCACGGGCACCGCGTTGAGGTCAAAGGTATTGCGCGTGGCCGTTTCATAGGTGCGGATGCCCCGCTCGCAGAGCATGACGCTGTTGTTGCCATTGCTCACAATGTACTCGGCGCACATGAGCAGTTCCTTGATCATGCCGCTGATGCCCCGCTTGAGCATGACCGGCTTCTTGACCTTGCCCACAGCCTGCAGCAGGCCGTAGTTCTGCATGTTGCGCGCGCCAATCTGCAGGATGTCGGCGTACTCGGCCACCATGGCCACCTGCTCCTCGCGCATGACTTCGGTAATCACAGGCAGCCCTGTTGCCTCGCGCGCGTCGGCCAGATACTCAAGCCCCTTGAGCCCCATGCCCTGGAAATCATAGGGGCTGGTGCGCGGCTTGAAGGCGCCGCCGCGCAGAACGGTTGCGCCCGCCTCCTTCACGGCGTGGGCAATCTCGATGATCTGCGAGCGGCTCTCCACGCTGCATGGCCCGGCCATGACGACGATCTCCGGCCCGCCCACCTTAACGACGCCCGCGATGTCGATCACTGTGTTATCTGGGCGCGTCGTGCGGCTGGCCAGCTTGTAGGGCTCCTGAATGCGCATGGTTTGCAGCACGCCCGCCATGACATCAAACGATTCGCGCGTCACCGCTGTCAGGTCTCCCACCAGCGCGACCACAGTGCGGCTGTCCCCGTAAATGGGATGGGTTTTGAGGCCCATCGACTCGGCCTTGCGGATGACAGCGCCGATTTCGGCAGCCGTTGCGCCCGGTTTCATGATTACGATCATTGGTGAGCCCCCGTCAGGCGATTACTGACAACAAATGATTGAGTATTGAAATCTGAATCCGCTAAATCTGCAGCGACGCCGTTTGCGCCGTTTCGTCCTCGAGAACGCCATTGGCGCCCGGGTAGCTGCCGAGGAGCTTGACAAAGGCCGCCCGGCTCAGCAGCCGCATAATCGCTTCGCCCGCTTTGGGGTCCTGCCAGTGGCCGTCAAAGTCGAGGTAGAAGACATATTGCCACGCACGGCCGCGGCGTGGGCGGCTCTCCAGCTTGCTGAGGTTGATGCCGCGCTCGGCAAACTCCTGCAGCGCCGCCAGCAGCGAACCGGGCGTATTGGGCACTGCAAAGACGAGGCTTGTCTTGGAGCGCTCGCCTTGCGGTGCATCACCCTTGGCCACCACAAAGAAGCGTGTGAAGTTGTTGTGCAGGTCCTCAATGCCGGCATCCACCGTCTCGAGCGCGTAGGTTGCGCCGGCCAACGCACTGGCGATCACGGCCACACCGGGCGCTGGGTTGGCAGCCAAATCCTTGGCGCTGCCGGCCGTGTCGTACCAGGGCACGGCCTTGTAGCCATGGCGATTAAGGTAGCGCTCGCACTGCGCCAGCGCCTGCGGATGGCTGCGCACCTCAACAATCGGCTCCTGTGCGCCCGGCACACGCAGCAGGCAGTGGCGCACGCGCACCAGAATCTCGCCGTTCACCTTGAGGTCATGGTCCAGCAGCAGGTCGAAGGACTTGTTGATGGAGCCTGCGGTGGAGTTCTCCACAGGCAACACGCCAAAATCGGCGCGCCCCTGCTCCACGGCAGCAAAGATGTGCTCGAAGGCCTCGCACGGCAGCGTCGCCACGTCCTCGCCGAAGTGGCTGCGCACAGCCTCCTCGGAGTAAGCGCCATGTTCGCCCTGAAATGCGACTGTGGTCATGCGTGTGATCCTCGTTATTGGCCGAAGGACAATTGGCAAGTGGTCATTGGTAAGTCGCCAGTGGTCGGGACGCGAACTTTCATGTTGCGGAAAACGCCAATGACCACTTACCACTTACCATTTGCTTTTCTTTGCTACAACGCGATCAAATGCTCATCAATCCAGCGGTTCAGCTCGGCAATGTCCGCCTCGCTTAGCACAATGCTCTTGTCCGGGCGCAGCACGCGCGCCTCGTGCATGTAGATGTGGCGAATCTCGCTCTGGGGCAGCGCCGTGTTCCAGTGGATCATCACGCGAATGCAGAGGGGCAGTGCGCCGGCTACATCCATCTCGTGGCCGCACATGAGCGGCACATCCAGCCAGCCAAGTTGGCGCGCAGCGGTGGCCGGGAAGACCGAGGTAATGTCGGGTGTGGTGGTGAAGATGGCGCTCGCGACATCCTCCGGCTCAATTGCGTTGGCGCGCACCATGGCGGCCAGCAGCTCACGCGTTGCTGCGAGCACGCTCTCCCTGTCCACCTGCGTCACCGTCGTCGCGCCGCGCACACCTCGACAGACCTTCATTTGCCGCTCCTGCATCATCGTTACTGGCGCGCTGACTGTGCAGCGCATGAATTCAAGGCACAAAAAAGAGGGCGGGGTTTGTCGCCATCCCCTCGCCCTCGTGGAGTCCCTGTGACGGTCATTGACCGGTCGGCACTTACCTCGCTGCGCTGGATGGCGACAAAGTGGTAAAATAGCTGTAATACCAATAGCTGCCAAAGGCAAAAGAAAACCCGCGCCCAAATGTGCGCGGGGTGGTGGCAAAGCGAAGTAGAGCGGCCTGATTCAGGCTGCTCGACATGCGAATCTGCGGTTGTGTGGAGATGTTTTGCATTCCTGCCAACGGTTGCATGAGCCGCATTCCACCCGCAAGCGCTGCTCTGCGTTCAAGCAGCGACTTGCGCACAATAGCACGGTGCGCGATGTGTGTCAAACGACGTCGCGCCTCCGCAACCTTTGCCGGCGGAGCATCTTCAACTTCGCGTCCAATTCCATTGTTCCCATTCCAACATTCACACCAACATTCACACCCAAAATCACTCCCACCCATTAAGGAGCATTCCAATGATTAAGCAACACGAAGCCTATTCCCTCCTGGCCGAGCAACTGGCCGCCGACGGGCTGGACGTGGAGGAGATCAAGCAGCGGCTGAGCAATCAAAAGATCGAAACCGCCAGCTGGGCTTACGCCAATTCGGGCACCCGCTTCAAGGCCTTTGCGTGGCCGGGCGCGGCTGTTACAACCTCTGAAAAAATCAACGACGCGGCGCTCGTCAACAAGCTCACCGGCGTCTGCCCCACCGTGGCAATTCACATTCCGTGGGACCGTCCGGCGGACAACGACTTCAGCGCCATGCGCCAGTTTGCCGCGGAGCGCGGGCTGAAGATTGGCGCGGTCAACCCCAATCTCTTCCAGGATGACGAATACAAGCTCGGTTCGCTGGGCAATCCCGACGGCGGCATTCGCGAGCAGGCGCTCGATCACTGCATTGAGTGCTGCGAGATCATGACGAAGACAGGCAGCACGAGTTTGAGCGTTTGGCTGGCCGACGGCACCAATTACGCCGGGCAGGATTCGCTGCGCGGCCGCAAGCACCGCCTGCAGAGGAGCCTCGAAGCGCTATACCCCCACATCCCCGAGGGTGGGCGCATGCTGGTCGAGTACAAGTTCTTCGAGCCCGCCTTCTACAGCACCGACATCCCCGATTGGGGCACAGCCTACGCCCTGAGCCTCAAGCTGGGCGAAAAGGCGCAGGTCCTCGTTGACCTGGGCCATCATGCACAGGGTGCCAATATTGAGCAGATTGTCGCCTTTCTCGTTGATGAAGGGAAGCTGGGCGGCTTCCATTTTAACAACCGCAAGTACGCCGACGACGACCTGATTGTGGGATCGTCGAACCCCTACGAGCTGTTCCTCATCTACAACGAGCTGGCCGAAGCAGAGGAGAGCGACAACCCGACAGTGCGCGACTGCGCCAACAACGTGGCCTATGGGCTGGACCAGTGCCACAACATTGAAGGCAAGATTGCCGCGACGCTCTACTCGGTGCTCAACTGCCAGGAAGCCTATGCCAAGGCGCTGTGCGTGCCGCGCGCCAGGCTGGCAGAGCTGCAGCAGAATGGCGATGTGCTGGCCGCCCATGCGCTCCTCACCGACGCATTCCGTATGGATGTGCGGCCCCTGCTGGCGCAGGTGCGCCACGAAATGGGCATTGCAACCGACCCCATTGCCGCCTACCGGGAGAGCGGATACGAGGAGAAGATTCGCGCCGAGCGGGGCATTGCCAACGCGAGCGGCGGCTTCCAGTAGAACCAACCAAGTGGTGTATCTCCGAAGTGCGCGATGACTCGTAGCGGAGGGGCTCCTGCCCCTCGTCTTGCTCAAAGCTGTACTCTTGCTGAGCAGATGAGGGGCAGGAGCCCCTCCGCTACGTGACACAGTTTGTGCTGCACACTTCGGAGATACACCATTAAGACCCTGGCGCAGCTGCCCATGGGAACCGCGCGCACGGCGCAAACGCTTGATTCATATAAGCTGGAGCGCACTGCGCTGCTCACCTTACTGATTGCGAGAGAGACATATGGCTATCTCAACCGTCATTCACACCAATCGCCACAGCATTGATCGCGTGCTTAACACCGGATTGCCTGTGCTGCTGCTCTTCTGGAACAGCAACAACCGCTCGACAGCTGACGTCGACGCTATCCTCGAGGCCGCTGCCACGCGTAACGCGGGCAAATTGCTGATTGCGCGCGTCAACGCTGAAGAGGAAGCCGACCTCGCGCGCCGCTTTGGCGTAAGCACCCTGCCCGCGCTGGTGCCTGTGCAGAAGGGAACAGCGCTTGAGGTTGTTGCGCCCGCAGCCGCCGACGCAGTGATGCCGTGGATCCAATTCCTTGCTGAAGGCGGTGCGCGCCCTGCGCCGCAGCGCAAGCCGCAGCCCAAGGCAGCGGCGGGCAGCGGCGAGCCTCTCGTGCTGACAGACGCAACCTTCGAAAGCACCGTCAACGGTCCGGGCCCTGTGCTGGTGGACTTCTGGGCGCCCTGGTGCGGCCCATGCCGCATGGTTGGCCCCTCGGTGGAGCGGCTGGCGCGCGAGTACAGCGGGCGCGCCGTTGTGGCCAAGCTCAACGTGGACGAGAACCAGGCCACGTCACAGCGCTACCGGGTGCAGGGGATTCCCACGCTGCTCATCTTCAAGGGCGGCAAGGTGGTGGAGCAGATTGTGGGCGCCCAACCCTACGACGCCCTCAACCAGCACCTCGCGCGCCACGTCGGCTGAACTACAACTTCGACGCAAAGGCGCAGAGACGCAAAGGATCGCAAAGAAAAGCACCAACAAGATGAGAAATTCTTGTTGGTGCTTTTCTTTGCGATCCTTTGCGTCTCTGCGCCTTTGCGTCGAAGTTATTTCTTCGTCCAGGCCGTCGCTGCCGAAAGGCGCTCCAGTTGCTCCGGCGCGAGCTTGAGATCGACGGCTGCGAGGCTGCCCTGCAGTTGCTCAATCGAGTTTGCGCCGATAATGGGCGCAGTCACCGCGGGCTGCGCCATGTTCCAGGCAAGCGCCACAGCGGTTGGCTGCGCGCCCTGCTCGTCGGCGACTGCGCGCACCACATCGAGCGCACTCCACGCCCAATCGTTGAAGTAGCGATTGCGCACAGTTGCAAGACGTTGGCTCGCAGGAGCGTTCTCACGCGTGTACTTGCCCGTGAGGAAGCCGGCCGCGAGCGGGCTGTAGGGGATGACGCCCACCCCATAGGTGGAGCAGACGGGTTGCAGTTCGCGCTCGAACTCCTCACGATGCAGCAAGTTGTAGTGGGGCTGCAGGCTGTCGTAGCGCACCGTCCCCTGGCGTTCACTGGCCCACAGCGCTTCCATAAGCCGCCACGCGGGATAGTTGCTGCAGCCGACATAGCGCACCTTGCCCTGGCGCACCAGCGTGTCGAGGGCGCCGAGCGTCTCTTCAATCGGCGTCTCGGGGTCAAACGAGTGGGTCTGGTAGAGGTCGATGGTCTCCACCTGCAGGCGGCGCAGCGAGTCCTCGCACGCGCGCATGATGTCCGCGCGGCTGAGCCCCTCGCCATTCGGGCCTTCCCACATGCGCCCGCGCACCTTGGTGGCAAGCACCACGTCGTCACGGTTGCCGCGCGCCTTCAGCCAGCGGCCGATGATCTCTTCGGAGACGCCACCCGGGTTGCCCTCAGCCCAGTGGCTGTAGACGTCGGCGGTGTCAATGAAGTTGCCGCCCGCTTCCATGAATGCATCCATCACGGCGAAGCTCGTCGCCTCGTCAGCAGTCCAGCCCCACTGCATGGTACCCAGGCAGATCTCGGAGACCTTGAGGCCAGTGCGCCCCAAACGGCGGTAATTCATGCGGAATTCTCCTTCGTTGCAGAACGTATCAGCTTGGCAGCGGCAGCGCGCGGTCTACGCACTCAGCCCTGGTGCTCGTCGCGCACCCAGGAAGTCGCGTCGGTCAGCCGCTGCACCTGCTCGGGCGAGAGGGTGAGGTCAACCGCACCCAGGCTGTCGCGCAGCTGCTCTACCGAGTTCGCACCAATGATGGGCGCAGTCATGGCGGGCTGCGCAAGCAGCCAGGCCAGCGAAACCGCTGTGGGCGTGGAGCCAGTCTCGGCGGCGACTGCGCGCACGGCGTCGAGCGCGTTCCAGCCGAAGTCGTTGAAGTAGCGCTCGCGCGTCTCTGCAGCGCGTGCGCTCTGCGGCGCGTTGTCGCGCGAATACTTGCCCGTGAGGAATCCACCCGCCAGCGGGCTCCACGGAATCACGCCGATGCCGTAGTCGACGCAAACAGCCTGCACTTCACGCTCGAACTCGTGGCGGTGCACCAGGTTATAGTGGGGCTGCACGCTGTCGAAGCGCGCCAGCCCCTTCTTGTCGCTCACCCAGAGCGACTCCATGAGCCACGCTGCGGGATAGTTGCTGCAGCCTATGTAGCGCACCTTGCCCTGCTGCACGAGTGTATCCAGCGCAGACAGCGTCTCCTCAATGGGGGTTTCCTTGTCGCGCCAGTGGGTCTGGTAGAGGTCGATGGTCTCCACCTGCAGGCGGCGCAGCGAGTCCTCGCATGCGCGCATGATGTGCGCGCGGCTGAGCCCCTCGCCATTCGGGCCTTCCCACATGCGCCCGCGCACCTTGGTGGCAAGCACCACGTCGTCACGGTTGCCGCGCGCCTTCAGCCAGCGCCCAATCACTTCCTCGGAGACGCCACCCGGGTTGCCCTCGGCCCAGATTGTGTAGATGTCGGCGGTGTCAATGAAGTTGCCGCCGGCCTCCATGAAAGCATCCATGACGGCAAAGGCATTCTCTTCGTCCGTCGTCCAGCCCCATTGCATGGTGCCCAGACAAAGCTCGGAGACCTTGAGGCCGGTCCGTCCCAAACGGCGATAGTTCATCTGAATGACTCCTTGGTGGAAAGTAGCCGGTGTTGGCTACGCGAATAACGGTGGTTTTGAAAGGTGGATTTGCTGCGCTGACATTGGGCTTGAATGGCCGGGCTCAGTTCACGAACGGCCGTTGCGCCGCCCTTCATGAGGGTTGACGAGATGAATCAGCCGTGGCACTCACCTCTCCGTCACGCTCGCTGCAGGCTTGAACGTGGAGCTACCCACTCCAGGCCGGTGGATGGAGATTGATGAATTGCTTCGGAAGCAAGCGTGCTTCATGCCGAAGCAACTCCAACTCGTCAACGACATTCCGCAGCCGGAAGTGCAGCAGCCACCACCTGCTCGAGTGCGGCGGTTAAAGCCGCCGCTACGAATCCGCGCGCACCTCGACCTCGCCGAGGTCCACAAAATCGCCCACGGGCAAAGCCTGCAGCGTCAATCACCTGCAGCCGCTCGCCCGTTTCCACGCGATAGAGACCTGCATAGAGGTGGTAGATACCGGGCGCGGCGTCGGGCGCAATTGTGATGCGCTGCGGGTCCACAATCCTGTCGCCCGGGTTCCACTGCCAGGTGAGCGCCTGCCCGCAAACGGGCAGTGCGTCGCTCTGTCCCACCTTGGCATTCGTGAGAGGATCCACCAGATGCAGGAAGAGCGTCCATGAGAAGATTGTAGGCTTGATTGACTCCCACAACAATTGCACGTGCACCTGCGCGCCCGGCGCGGCCTGGTGCGTGGCAAGCGTGGCTCCATGCAGCAGAATCGCGTCGCCAAAGCGGGCGTCGAGCGCCGGAGCGGGGGGCCACTCGAGCACGCGCCCGCGGCGCGGCGGCAGCGGCGCGGCCGTCAGTTGGTCGAACCTCGCCGCATAAGCCTCCACGGGAAGCCGCACAGTCTCCTGCCCGGCGCCCTCGGAATAGATGCGCAGACGATCGGCCCCACCCACCGTCACAATGGCGGCAAGCTGCTTCTCCTGCTCAACCTGCTGGCGCACCTGCTCAAGGCGCGCGTCATCGGTCGGCTCAACCGTGGTGGTCAGAAAGAAGTGCTGCTGGTCAGCGGGACAAGCGGCGGCAGCGCGCGTGTACCAGTCCGCCACCTCTGGGCGCGCGTTGCTCTCGACGCCGCCCGCGATGCTCTCCTCGGCAAAGAGGACGCCCGCCACCTTCCAGCCGTTGCGCAGGGGGAAGCCCATGATGGCGCGCTCGGGCGGCTGCGCAAAGGGATACCAGTAGGCCGCCGGCCGCGCACGCTCCCAGTTGCGCAGCCGCTCGGCAGGCGCGTCGGCGAAGATGAGCCAGGGCCAGCCCGCAGCCACAATCAGCAGCGCCACGCCCGCACCGCCCGCTGCCCACGCAGGCAGCGGGCGCGGCTGCCAGGCGTCCACAGCCGTCTGCACACCCAGCCCCACCAGCAGCGCCCACGGCACAAAGAAGACGTATACGTGCGAATCGGGCTTGCCCACAAAGAAGAGCGTGGCCGCAAGCAGGGTGCTAAACCAGAGCCACGCCGCACGCTCGCCCACGCGCAGTGTGGTCAGCAGCACCACGCCCAGCAGCGGCAGCGTGAGGAGCAGCGAGAGGTCGCGCCCGCCCCATGTCAGCCATGCGGGCCGCCCCAGCGCAATCGCAACGCCACCCGCCACGACCACTGCGGCCGCTACTGCAGCTAATCCGCCAAAGCGCCTGCGATAGAGCGCACCCATATAGAAGATGATGACGAGCGCCATAAAGATGATCGCGTAGGCGCTCGAGTAGATCAACGTGCGCTGCAGAAAGTCGTGCAGGTTGTTGTAGGGGAATTGCAGCCCCAGACGCTCATCGACCACGTAGCGCCACGCCTCGCCAAAGCCCGGATAGCGCAGCCACGGCACAAAAAAGAACGCGGGGATGGCCACTGCCAGCAGTGCGCCAGGGGCAAGCGCGGGCACGAGCCGCCGCAGACCGCCGCGCAGGCTGCGCGCCAGTTCAAAAAGCAAATAGAGCGCGGGCAGCGCGATCGCCAGCAGGTCGTAGTGCGCGAGCAGGCCAGTTGCGGCGAGGAAGCCTGCAAGCGTCAACCGGCCGGTGAGCCGGCGCTGGTCGGCGCGTGCGCCATCGAGCAGGAGCAGCACGAGCAGGCTCACCAGGATGACGATGCTCTGGTATTGGACAATGCGCGCAAAGGCGATGAGGTAGCCATCCACTGCCAGCACGGCGGCAGCGACCGCGCCGGCGACCAGCCCGCCCCAGCGTTTACCCAGCAGCAGGGTGGCGACGAGCGCGCCCAGCCCTGCCAGTGCAAAGGGCAGGCGCGCCCACCATTCGGTAATCATGGCCGCCTGCCCATGGAGCGCCGCCACGAGCAGAATTTCGCCGGGTGGCTTTTGGTGCACGTAGAGCGCGTTGGGGTAGCCCGCGAGCAGCTCACCGGCACGCAGGAGCACGCGCGCTTCGTCGCCTTGAAACTCGCTGTAGCCAAGATTGGTGAGGCGCAGCAGCGCGCCCGATCCCACAATGGCGGCAAGTAGAATCCAGAAGGCGCGGCCTGGTGGGCGCTCGGGCGCATGGCCGGCGGGGGGCAGCCGCCACACCCACAGCGCAAGCAGCAGCGTCACGCCGATGAACGCGGTGAAAATCCAGACGCGTGTTACGCCACCCGGCAGCGCCGCCAGCCCAAGCATGACAACGAAACTCACGCCGTAGCCGGCGCCCAGCCCGTAGAGCAGCCGTTCCAGCCGCTCGTGGGCCGAGGCGGCGCGCCCGAGCAGTGCAACGGCCAGCAACCACCCTGGCAAGTAGCAGAGAAGCAGCGCCACCACATTCACGGCAGATAACCCCGACGCGAAGGCGCAAAGGCGCAAAGGAACGCAGAGCACGGCAAAGAAGAGCAAAGCCGAAACGAGCCTATTGCCTTTCTTGCCCTTGCTTTTCTTTGCGTTCCTTTGCGTCTTTGCGCCTTTGCGTCAAATTTGTTAGTCATGCGTGTTGTCGCGCTCACGGCGCGAGGCGGAGCCTTCACCCCTGGACATTGATCTCTCCCAGCGGAATCATGTCGGTTGGGCCAAGCGGCTTCTGCCGCGTCGAGCGCAAATTGCAGCCGCTGGCCGTCCTGGGGCGAGTAGAGCCCGGCAAAGAGCGAGTACATGCCAACGGGCAAATCCTTGGGCAGTTCAATTTCGACATGATGCACGAGCACATCGCCCGGCTGCAGCCCACGCAGCGCCACACTCCAGCCGTCGTAGCCTGCCTTCACCGTGCCGCTGGTACGCGTGGCAAGCTGTACAAAGGCGGAAATCGCCTCGCCGCGAATGGGCGACGGCATGGGCATTGGCGCATTACCCCGCTGCCACACGAGCTTCACACGCAGCGTCTCGCCGGGCTTGGGCGATGGCGGGTTGAGCGTGTAGCCGAGCAGCTTGAAGACGCCGCTGTCGTAACCGTTGCCCGTGTAGCCCCATTCGTCTGGAGTCGTCAGCCCGTTGCCGCCGGGCAGGATCTCCGTCTGCTCATCCTGCCGCCAGCGCGCCTGTGTGCGCACTGTGCCATCCCCCAGTTCGGCGGGTGGGCGGCTGAAGAGAGGATCGCCGGTGAAGACCGCATCGGCCACCTGTACACCGGCGTCACGCACATCGTAGAGGTTGATTGAGTAGCCTGCGCGCCCGTCAGGCGTGCGGCTGCGAAAGTACGCGTAGAGGTCGGTGCTCGCTGCGTCCAGCGTGCCCAGGCGCAGGCTCGTGGCGCTGATGGCGTACCAGCCCGGCTCGGGCGCAACGGGGTTAAAGGCGGCCGGTTCGCGCCCGTTCATAAAGCGCAGGTAGCCAGGGAGCGGGCTGTAGTTGACGCCGTAATCCTCGGGCGCGGCCTTGCCGAAGTAGGCGAGGTTCACCCGCTCAATGCCGCGCGCTGCCATTGCATCCTGCAGCGCCGGCAAATCCTGTCCCCAGTCGAGGTTGGAATCGACGAGCAGATTGCTCCAGTTCGTCCAGCGCCCGGCCAGTTCGTTAAAGTAGCTGTCGTGATTGGGGAAGAACCAGAGCGTGGAGACGAGCAGCCAGAGCGCAAGCGCGCCCACCACCACCTGCCCGGCGCGCTTGCCCGTGCCCACAAGCCAGCGTTCATTGTTGCCCGCCAGCAGGCAGAGGAAGGGGATGGCGGGCAGCAGGTGGCGATAGCCGAATTGTCAGAATGCCCGTCAGCGCCATGGCGAGGAAGGCGAGCGGCGGCGCCCAGAGCGCGACCTGCCGGCGCGCGGTCCGGCTGCGCACCATTGCCACAATGCCGGCCGCGCCCAGCAGCAGCAGCGGGATGGGCGTCTTGTACGCGATCGCTACGGGGAAGTAGTACCACCAGCCGGTGCCCACCTGCCCCAGCAGGAAGTTGGGCTTGGCGCCGCTCTGCTCGAGCAGCCCGTTGAGCGTGCCCCACAGATTTGTCCAGTAGAAGGGCGCGGGCAGCGGCAGCGAGAGCGAGCCCAGCGTGGCGGCGCCAAAGTCGAAGGCGTAGAGCGCCCACAGGAAGGCGAGCGCCGCGCCGCCCATGGCAACCAGCGCGCCAATCCGCAACCCCGCACTGCGCCGCGGCCCCGCCTTTGGCTGCGGGTGGATGAGCAGCACGGCGACCACAATCGGCCAGATGAGCAGCCCATTGTATTTTGCGCCCATGGCCGCGCCTGCCGCCAGCCCCGCCCAGAGCAGATTGGCGTGGCCGCCGCCCTCCAGCCACGCCCAGAGCCGCCACAGCGCCACGAGCAAGAAGAGGGTGACGCCCATGTCGGTGGTAATGACGCGGGCATTGGCAATCAGGTTGGGGTCGAGCGCGGTCAGCCAGAGCGCCAGCAGCGCGCCCCAGACGCCGAAGAGCCGCCGCCCCCAAAGCCACACGACGGCCACCGTGGCGAGCCCCAGCGCAATCACCGCCCAGCGTCCGCGCTGCAAAAGTGCGGGTGCATCGTTGCCGGAATACCAGAGGAAGATGTCGGAAAAGGCGAAGCGGTCGCCGGCGGCCCAGGCGGGGTCATCGAGCGGGAATGCGATGGCGTCGTCGCCCATAAGGGGCAGCGCGGCGAGCAGGCCTACCAGCGGCGGGTGCGTGGTGGCCAGGCGGAAATCGCCCGTTTCGGCGTAGCTGTAGCCGGCCGCGAGGTGATATTGTTCGTCAAACGAAGCAGATTTGTGGGGTGATGCCAGCAGCGCCAGCAGCACAAACGCGAGCAGCAGCAGGGCCGCGGCGGCCCACGCCCAGGGCACTGTGCGCCTTGGCGCGAGCGCGCTCATCGCAGCACCCGCAGGTCACCTTCGCGCCGCGTAATGCGGCGCGCGTCCATCTCTTCGAGCAGCGCCTGCACATACTTGCGGCTGGTGCCCAGCACGTCGCGTGCCTCTGCCATGGTGATTGTTGCGTGCGCCTCCAGATGGGCGCGCACCTGCGCGTGCAGATTGTCCACATCCTCGGGCCGGAAAAGCACATCGCCCCCCAGCCGCACAAGCTGGCGTTGCTCGAGCAACATCTCAAGCAGGGGCGCATCGCCGCCCAGGAGCGCCAGTGCGTCGCCCATGTTGGGCGGTGCAGCGGGCGCGGCAGCAAAGGCGGCCAATGTGCGCTCCACAGCCTGCGCCTGCACCGCAGTCAGCGTCGGCGTAAAGCCCACACGCCAGACCAACGCATCGCTCCCTTCGGCAATGGCTGCGGCGGCGGCCTGGGCCAGCACGGCATTCAGCAGCCGTGGCGAGAGTGACTGGCTGCCCGCGACCGCCTGCAGACGGCTGCGCACCTCGCCGCGTGGCATGCCTGCGCGCAGTGGATTCTGCGCGTGAAAGAGAGCAAGCATGGCAGTCAGCGCGTCGGCCAGCTTGCGCCACGTATCGAGCGCCAGCAGCACTTCTTCGCCGCCCGCCGGCAGGCGCAGCAGCGCACCCTGCGCCGCCAGCTGCGCCAGCGCGTCGTCGGCCGCCTCGCTCGCGAGGCCAGTGCGCTCCAGTGAGTTCCCTGGCGGTGATCAGGGGTGCACGAACAAGCGCATCCAGCAACAGTTCGTCGGGTGCGCCGCGCGCCAGTGCAGCGAGGCGCTTGAGCACGGCGGCATCGTGTCGCCGCCAGCGGCGCCCGGGCTGTGCATTGAGCACAACCCCGCCGCCAATCGTCGCGCTGGGCGACGGCGTGCGCAGGATGAAGTGATCACCGGCGACGACCACGGCCGGCCGCTGCAGGCGCAACTGCAGCCATCCCGTCGTCCCGGGCTCAATTGCGTCTGCGCCGAGCACGCGCGCCCGCGCCGGGATCTCGCTGGCCCCAGTGAAGAAATCAACCGCTGCGTTGTGCTTGAGCGCAGCGTGCGCATCCGGCAGCAGGCGCACCTGCGCGTCGAGCAGCAATGTGGGCTGCAGGGTGCCCGGCAGGGCGACAACATCACCGCGATGCACCTCGTCTGCATCCACACCACCCAGGTTGATTGCCAGGCGGCTGCCCGGGCGGCCGCTGGCCACGGCCTGCTTGTGCGTTTGCAGGCCGCGCACGCGCGCCGGGAGCCCCTGCGGCAGCAGCTCTACGGCGTCGCCCACGGCCAGCGCGCCATCGAGCAGCGTCCCGGTTACGATTGTGCCGAAGCCGCTGAGAGAGAAGGCGCGGTCCACCCCCAGGCGCGGGCGTGCGCGGTCGCGCCGTGCGGGCAAATGCGCCAACTGCGCCGCCACCTCACTGCGCAATTCCTCCAGACCAAGCCCGGCAGCTGCACTCACGCGCACAATCGGCGCGCCTGCAAGGCGCGTCCCCTCGACCAGTTCGGCCACGTCAAGCTCCACAAGGTCGAGCCATAGGGGGTCATCCACCAAATCCACCTTGGTGAGGACGACCAGCCCCGCAGGCACGTTAAGCAGGTCAATGATGGCGAGGTGCTCGCGCGTCTGGGGCATCACGCCTTCGTCGGCAGCGATGACGAGCAGCACGAGGTCGATACCGCCTACGCCGGCGAGCATGTTCTTGATGAAGTCGAGATGGCCGGGCACGTCGACAATGCCGACGGTTTCGGGCGTACGCTCTTCCTGGCCGCCGGCATCCGGCGCGTCAACATGCGCGGCCGGCAACTCCATCCAGGCAAAGCCCAGATCGATCGTCATGCCGCGGCTGCTTTTCTTCTTTGAGTCTGTCGGGGTCAATCCCGCTCAGCGCACGCACCAGGGTGGACTTGCCGTGGTCAACGTGGCCTGCCGTGCCGATGACGCGGATGGATCCAGGGAAAGGCGGGTTGCTGCGCTACAGCGTGCGCAGCAACCCGCCGCATGGGAGATCAGGACTTGCCGTTGGGGCCATTGGGCGCCGGCGGTTCGCCCGTCATAATGCCGGGCGTGCGCCGTGCCGCCGTTTGTGTGGCGAAGAGTTCGGTGTTGCGCCGCTGGCGCTGCCACTCTTCCTCCATGCTCTTGAGCTTGTCGTTGCGCTCGCGCACCGATTTCTGCATCCCCTCCAGCCACGCCTGTGCGTTGGTGAGGAAGTAGCTGCTGTAGCTCTCCTGCAGCTTCCAGATGTGCTCGAGCATTGCCTCATGCACCTTGAGGTCGTGCGTCATCGTGGGGAAGCGCTCGGTCAGCTCGCGGTTGGCCTTGTCCTGCTCCGACCAGAGATGCTCCTGGCGCAGTTCGGCCTTGCGCCGCTTCTTCTCGTAATCCTCGCGGAACTCGTCCATTTCGCGGCGAATGCGCTCTTCGGCCAGACGCTGCAACTCCTGCACCTGGCTCTGCTCGCGCAGCACCATGTCCTTGAAGTCCTGCATCTCGGCCACGGCGCGGCGGCTGATCTCGATCTGCTGGGCATAGGTTTGCACGCGCTCGCTGCTCTGCTGGACGATTGTCTTCTGCTCGGTCAGCTGCTCCTGCCAGCGGCTGATAATCTGTTCACGGTCGACGAGCGTGACGCGCACCTTTTCCATGAAGGCCGTCATCTCTTCGCGCTGCTGCGCAATGAGCGCGGGCCACTTTTCCACGCCGCCCAGCCCCTTGCGGATGGTCTCCTCAAGCACGGGCAGCCGGCCGCCCAGCGCCTCCGTGCGCTTGAAGAGCTCCACCGTCTCCTGCTGCAGTTGCGCAATGCGTTTGGTGTCGCTTGTGCGCTGCTCCGAAAGGAAAGGAATCTGGCGGGTGCGCTCCTCGATTTCCTTGGCGAGGCCGCCCACCTGGTTGCGCACGCCCATAATGAGTTCGGAGAGGCGCACGTCTTCCACGGCGCGCACTTCGATGGATTCCTCCAGACGTGCCAGGCGGGGCAGCTCGCGCCGCACCTCGCTCACTTCGCGGCTCATCACCTCGCGGTCCGCCATGCGAGAGCGCTCAACCTCGCGCTGCAGCGCGCTGCGCGCTTCGGAATCTCGGTCCACCAGCGCGGTCAGTTCAGTTTTGGTGTTGCTGATGGCGGTTTCAATCTGCGCGAAGCGGGAAAGGCCTGCCTGCGTCTGCGCCAGCCGTCCTTCCAGCTCCTGAATGCGGCGCGCCATTTCAATATTGTCTGCCGACTGGCTCTCGAGGCGCTGCTGCAAACGCGCAATTTCGGCGCGGTCGCGGCGGTGCTCCTCGTCCAGCCAGTTCACCATTTGCGCGAGTTGTGCAATGTCCATGACTGCTCACCTTGAGTGCTTCACCTGGCCGCTCGTGCCGTATGCGTCTTGCCAAGTCTGTGTAGAGAATCATCCTGTGTGCGGGCGTCAACGCGCCGCAAGGGTGAATGTGCTGCTGCGTGCAGGGCAGGCAGCGTGGAACCATCGCGCCGATTATACCATTTGGAGAGTGGAATGTGCGAAGGACTAACCGTGCAGCCACCAACAACGCCCTGTTGTTAGGAGCCCATTGCTGGGAGTCTATTGCTGACTTGCTCTGCGCGAGCTTGACCGTCCGTCGCGCCATCGGTACAATGGCTCAATCCGTAACGCAGTCGGTGACGCGCTTTCTGCAAGGCGTTGCCAGCTACCCCGATTCGAGACGGCGAATGCGCATTGGCGTCGACGCCCGCCTGATGCATCATCAGAAGGCCGGCATAAGCAACTATACCTGGCATTTGCTCCAGGCCTTCGCAGATCTGAATCTCAACGACGAGTTCATAATCTTCCAGCATCGCAAGCAGCCCGAACCCATAATGGATCGGTGCAATTTTCGGCGCGCCACCCTCTTTGCACCTGTGCACACGCGCCTGGAGCAGTACATGCTGCCGCTGGAGTTGATGCGCTACAAGCTGGACCTTGTCCACAGCACCGACTTCATCCAGCCGCTGTATACACGCGTGCCTGCGGTCATCACCGTTCATGACCTGGCCTTTCTCCACTATCCCCACTTCCTGACGTCGAAGAGCGCCGCATTCTACGGCCAAATCGACCGCGCCGTGCGGGTGGCGGACGCCATCATTGTGCCCAGCGAGAGCACGATGAAAGACCTTGTGGCCATGCTGGGTGTGCCGCGCAGCAAGATCAACGTCATCTACGAAGCGGCGGCAGCGAGATTCACCCCGTTGCCGATTGCAGAGACGCGCGCCGCAGTGCGCGAAGAATTCGGCCTGCCGGAGAGCTACATTCTTTGTGTGGGTACAATTGAGCCGCGCAAGAACATCACCGGCCTTTTGCGCGCATTCAGCATCCTGCGCAAGAACTATGGCATTACCGACACCGTGCTGGCGCTGGCGGGCGGCACGGGCTGGCTCTACGATGAGGTGACCGCCACCGTCAGCGAGCTGGGGCTGAAGGACGCTGTACGCTTTCTGGGCCGCGTCAGCGATGAATCGCTGCACAAGCTCTATGTGGGGGCGCGCTGCAACGTTCATCCGGCCTACTATGAGGGCTTCGGCCTGCCGCCGCTCGAGGCCATGGCCTGCGGCACGCCGACGATTGTGGGCAACGTGAGCAGCCTGCCCGAGGTGGTGCAGGACGCCGCGCTGCTGGTGGACCCCAAGGACCATGAAGAGATTGCGGTCGCCATGAACCGGCTGCTCACCGACAACGCGCTCCATGCCGAAATGCGCGAAAAGGGCTTCCAGCGGGCGCGCTGCTTTAGCTGGTCGCGCGCCGCCGTCGAAACGCTGGAGGTCTATCACAAGGTGATTGAGCAGCGCGCCCGCTCTGCTGCCGGCCTTGTGACAACCCCCGAAGAATCATGAAGCTGCTGCTGCTGACGCCGCAGTTGCCTTGGCCGCCCCGCCAGGGGACCGCAATCCGCAATTTCAACCTGATAGAGCAACTCGCAAGCCGCCACACGGTGGACCTGCTCACCTTTCTCGCAGCCGACGAAACGCTGGATGGCGACAACCCGCTGCATACACTCTGCAGGCGTGTGGCGGCGCTGCCTCAGCCGCAGCGCGCCACGCGCGCACGCCTGCGCGATACGCTGCTGAGCGGGCAGCCCGATATGGCGCTGCGGCTGGCCGACCCGGCCATGACGACGCTGGTGCGCGCCTTTGCCGCCTCAGGCGATTATGACATTGTGCAGGCCGAAGGCATTGAGATGGCGCACTACGGCCTTGTGGCGAGCGCCGACGGCCGCGCGGTATTTGTCTTTGATGATCACAACTGCGAGTACCTCATGCAGCAGCGCAACGCGCAGACGGACCTGCGCAGCCCTGCGCGCTGGCCCGCCGCCGCCTACAGCCTGGTGCAGTGGCGGAAGCTGCGCCGCTATGAGGCGTGGCTCTGCGACCGCGCCGCTGGCGTTGCTGCCGTCAGCCAGGCCGACGCCGACGCGCTGCGCGTTGTGGCTCCCCATGCGCGCATTCGCGTCGTCTCAAATGGCATTGATCTCGAGGCGTATGCGCCGGCCCCTGCACAAAACCCCCCGTCCGGGAGTCGCGCGCTGCGCACACTCGTCTTCACCGGCAAAATGGACTACCGCCCCAACATTGATGCGGTGCTCTGGTTCGCCGACAAGGTCCTGCCGCTGATTCGCCGGCAGGCGGCCGAGGCGCACTTCCTGATTGTGGGGCGCAACCCGCACCCGCGCCTGGATGCCCTGCGCAGCAACCCTGCGGTTACACTCACGGGGGCCGTGGATGACGTGCGCCCACTGATTCGCGACGCGGCAGTCTACGTCATTCCGTTGCGCGTGGGGGGCGGCACGCGCTTCAAGGCGCTGGAGGCCATGGCCGCGGGCAAACCAATTGTGAGCACGCGCCTTGGCGTTGAAGGGTTGGGGGTGCGCGACGGCAGCGAAATGCTCCTGGCCGACGACCCGCGCGCCTTTGCCGATGCGGTGCTCAAGCTGCTTGCGCCGCAGAATGAGCCGTTGCGCGACCACCTGGCCGCCAACGCGCGCCGCTTCGTGGAAGAGAATTCGGGCTGGTCGCCCATTGTGCGCAAGCTCGAAGCCCTGTACACTGAAGTGAACCCGCAAACACCACTCGCATGACCGATGCAGACGCTGCCACGCGCGTGCAGCGCCGCAATTTTCGGCCGGACCGTTAGCCGCACCGTCAGCGCACTTCCGCCGCAAGCGCACACGCGTTTGCTACGCAACAGCCACATACGCGCTGGGCGCAGCCGCTTCGCTGCGCCCGCGTCCAACCATCAGCACAAAGCAGAAGAGGAGGAGCATCATGCTCGAAGATCAAGCGCCACGCGTTGGCTACATCGGCGCAGGCTGGACCGATCGCGTGCAGATTCCTGCGTTCACGCTGGGCGGCCTGGCTGCGCAGGCCATTGCCGCGGCGCACGCTGGCGAATGCACAGCGCGTGGCGGATGCGCACCACATCCCCGAGGTCTATGGCTCGTGGCAGGAGCTGATTGCCTCACCCAATGTGGATGTCGTGAGCATCGTTACCCCGCCCGACACGCACAAGGAGATCGCCATCGCGGCCCTTCAGGCGGGCAAGCATGTGATCTGCGAGAAGCCAATGGCGCTCAACGTGGCTGAGGCCGAGGAGATGTTCGCCGCCGCGCAGGCGGCCCCCGGACAGCTCGCCATCATCGATCACGAGCTGCGCTTTCACCCGCTGCGCATGCAGCTGCGGCAGATGATCAAGGACGGGACAATTGGCAACGTCATTCGCATCGAGATTCAGCGGCTGGGGCCCGATCGCCTTGACGCCGAGCGCCCGTGGAGCTGGTGGGCCGACGCAGCACGCGGCGGCGGCATGCTCAACGCTGTGGGCAGCCACATGCTGGACCTGGCGCGCTGGTGCATTGGCCGCATTGATGGCGTGGCGGGGCAGTTGCAGGTGGGCCACTACACACGCAAGGATGAGAACGGTGCGCTGCAGCAGGTGACGGCCGACGACCACGCCGATGTGCTGGTGCGCTTCAGCCACGGCGTACAGGGGCTTATCGTGGCCAGCGGCCTCACACCGGGCGGCTTCGGCATCAACACCCTTGTGGTCGGCTCCGAAGGCGCGCTCAAGCTCGACCACCACGAGAAGCTCTGGCATCAGCACGGGCTGCAAGGGACCGGCGCAGCGTGGGAGCCCGTGCGCTCCAAGTACCCGATTGCCGACCTGAGTGCACTGCCGCCCGACAACCCCTTTGCGATTGGCAGCTTCTACCTGGCGCAAACGCTGGCGGCGTCGCTGCCCATGGGCGAGACGGCTCTGCCCGATGCGGCCAGCTTCTATGACGGCCTCGTTGTCCAGCGCACGCTGGACGCTGTGCGCCAAAGCCACAGCGAGAAGTGCTGGGTGGCGCTATAGAGGGTTGGGTGGTGCGTAACGACGGCCCATCGAGGTCAATGAAGCGCGTCGGCATACAGCACGCTTGCCGAAGCTGCCGTACTCGATGATGCGAGCCATTCCTGCCCTTCGGCGGCCGAAATCGCAGCTACGCTGACGTTGTTGCAATCTCTGCAAATTGGCAGCGCGTTTCTCGAGGCGCACTCGAGTGAGCGTATGGCAAACGTCAGGTATTCATTGCATTGTGGGCTGCGCTCTCGAGTAGCAACCTGTTGACACTCGAGTGGGATCGTGCTATATCTACCAGAGGAGTTCTCGAGTTATTCCCACATGCATCGTTTGCATGTGAAACGGCACTTGAGATCGCCCATGCGGCGGGCACCTCGCCGTCATTACGGCGCGCACGGTTCGGCATTGATGCAGCACCGTACATCAGCAGCACAGCACATCATCAGCAGTCACGAGCGGAAGTTACGTAAAAGGAGCGAAACAATCATGGCATTTGACTATCAGAATGCAAAGGGCACCACCTACTACCTGCATGGCCGCGAGACAACACTCAAGAATGGCACCAAGCAGACGATTTATTTCTTCGCCAAAGACGTCAAGGACGGCGCGATGGATGCCGTCCCCGCCGGCTACCAGGTAGCCGAGAGCAAGAATGGGCTGCCCGTGCTGAAGAAGGCTGTTTCGGCTGATGCTGCCGGCAAGTCTGAGAAGCCGGCCAAGGCTGAGAAGTCGGCCAAGGCCGAGAAGCCGGCCAAGGCGACCAAGAAGAGCAAGTAAGAACGCGGGCAAGCAAGAAAAGAAAACGGGGCGGCTGCACCACAACCATGGTGCAGCCGCCCCGTACGCGTATGCCAAAATGCGCGTTTCACGACGCGATTGTTTGCTTGCAGGTTGCAACCTGCAAGCTACGTGTATTGCGGCAGCAGATCCCCGTGGGCTTCGATCAGGTCATCCACAAGATGCACAATCTGATCCAGGTCCAATTCGGCGGCGGTGTGAGGGTCGAGCATGGCGGCGTGGTAGATATGGTCGCGCTTGCCTGTGAGCGCAGCCTCCACGGTCAGTTCCTGCACGTTGACGTTGGTGCGCATCATCGCGGCCAACTGCATGGGCAGCGCGCCCACCTTGGTGGGCTGTAGTCCGTTCTTGTCCACAAGCACGGGCACCTCAACGCAGCAGCCCTGGGGCAGGTTGTCAATCAGCCCGTTGTTCGTCACGTTGCCGTAAATGACGCGCGGCTGTCCGGTCTCCATGCTGTGGATAATGCCCGAGCCATATTCGTGGCTGCGCTCCACCTTGTTCAGGTTCTCGAAACTGTTCACCACCAGGGGCATGTGCTCGGAAGCCACGCCTGCCTGGGCCATTGCAGCAGAAAACTCAGCGGTCAGATCGAGCGCCGGCTCTTCCAGCTTGCGGCGCATGAAGTCCCATGCGGTAAT
This sequence comes from uncultured Chloroflexia bacterium, assembly GCA_963773745.1. Lineage (GTDB taxonomy): Bacteria > Chloroflexota > Anaerolineae > Caldilineales > Caldilineaceae > UBA5069. Next base: position 2,091,001 of record CAVZCL010000005.1, on the reverse strand, counting down.
CTGCACCTCGCAACGGCGCAGGTACTCATCCAGCGGCACGTTGAATTCCTCAATGAGATCGGGACGATCGCGCTTGATGAACCAGGGTGTGTACTCGGCGAAGTGCTCCGAGCTCTCGGTGACGGAGTAGCCAAAGCGCTTGAGGATTTCGTAGCGCACGCGGTTCCAGTCGGGCACGCGCCCTTCGGCCGCCACCTGGCGAATGAGTGGGTAGAGGTCCTCGGTGACGCCACCCTGCTTGCGCTCGAAGCGCAGGTAGAAGGCCATGTGGTTAATGCCCGCACAGAGGTAGTTGATTTCCTCAATCGGCACGCCGATGTCTTCGGCCAGTTGCTGGGCCGTTCCCTGCACGCTGTGGCAAAGGCCGACTGTGTTGATGGTGCTGGCGCGGCTGATGGCCCAGCAGTTGATTGCCATGGGGTTGACATACTGGAGGAAGGTGACGTCGGGGCAAAGATCTTCCATCTCGCGGCAGTAGTCGAGCAGCACAGGCACGGTGCGCAGCCCGCGCATAATGCCGCCAATGCCCAGCGTGTCGGCAATCGTCTGGCGCAGGCCGTACTTTTTGGGAATCTCGAAATCGGTGACGGTGGCCGGTTTGTAGCCGCCCACCTGGATCATGGCAATGGCATAATCGGCGCCTTCGAGCGCCTTGCGGCGATCGGTTGTCGCTTCAATCTGCGGGTGCGCGCCCGTTACAGCGGCAATGTTCTGCGCCACAACGGCGGAGGTTGCCAGCCGCTCGGGATTCACGTCATAGAGGCTGATAGTCGACTCCGCCAGTTCAGGATAGCTCATGATATCGCCCATGAGGGTCTTGGCGAAGACGGTGCTACCGGCGCCAATCATTGTGACTTTTGGCATTAAAGGGTTTCCTTCAGATCAATGCAGCGTCTGCATATTTAATTCAGGTAGCTCAGAGAGCGGCCGGTGGCGCATAGCGCCGTTGGCCCTCCAACAAACATGGAAACAAACATGGGGGGTGGATCGCCACAGTCGCGGCAATCCACCCCCCATGCGCAAGCCACTATTGGAACAACGCGTTCACTTCTGCATTGGCGGCACTCATGGCCGTTTCTGCGTCTGTCTGGCCCAGCAGCACACTTTGCACTGCCGATCTCATGATCGAGTCTACGTTCGAAGCGTAATCGGTGACGGGGAAGAGGAAGGTGCCATCCTCCGCCAGCGCCTGCTCGGTGAAGGCTGCAACATCCAGCCCCTTCTCGGCGAAGGCGGCAAGGGCCAGGTCCACTGCGGACTGCTGTGCCGGGAAGACAACGCCATATTCGCCCACGATGTTGGCGCACTCAGGCGAGGCGAGGAACTTGACCAACTGCCAAGCCTCTTCCTGGTGCTTGCTGCCCGTCCAGATCGAATCTGCAAGACCATTGAACATGCTCTTGCGGCCTTCGGGGCCTTCAGGCAGAGCGGCAAAGGCAAAAGGCACGGTGGATGCGCCGGCAAAGGCGCCGATCATCCACGAGCCGTCGGAGGTCATCGGCACGGTGCCGGCCTGGAAGATGGCTGCGCTGCCCAGGCTCGAAGACTGCTCGAGCGGCATAATCAGCCCCTTCTTCATCATGTCGGCAATCCACTGGATTGTGGCGGTGAAGCGGGGGTCATCAAAGTTGTAAGCTGTGGCATACATTTCGTCAACATGCTGCCAGCCGGTGGTGTTTGTGAGCCAGGACCATTCGGTCTGTCCATAAGCGCCGCCGCCATTTGTGCCGGCCAGAACAAAGCCGTACTGCTTGACCTTGGTGGGATCAAAGTCGGGGCTCAGGCCATTGTTTCCATTCTCGTCAACGCTCAGCTTGGCAATGATCTCGCCAAAGGTGCCGCCGTCTTCCGGGTTCCAGGTGGCGCTGTTCAGCTCTTCCGCAGTCACGCCGGCAGCCTCAAGGGCATCGGTGTTGTAAATGATGGAGACGGTGTCCCAGTCCTTGGGCAGGCCAAAACGCTTGCCGTCGCGGGTCCAGAGCTCGGCCAGGTCGCCAATGTAGACGCTCATGTCCACGCTGTCGCGATCGACGAAGGGCTGAATGTCAACCAGCTGCTCCTTGGCGGCGAATTCGGGATACTTGGCCAGGTGGTTGGTGAAGACGTCCGGCGCTGTGCCGGAGACCATACCGGTCTGGATGCCGTTCCAGTAATCATCCCACCCGCTCTGGGTAATGTTGACCTGGATGTTGGGGTTGGCGGCCGTGAAGGCGTCAACGCACTTCTGGTAGGCGGGCTGCTGGTTGGAGTCCCACAGCCAGTACTCGAGGGTCACGGCGTCGGCGCTGGCAGCCGGGGCGGCTTCAGCCGGGGCAGCTTCAGCCGGGGCAGCGGCTGCGTCTGCGGGGGCCGCGGCAGCGGTGTCGGCGGGTGCAGCAGGGGCGGCGGGCGCGGCCGAACCGCCACCGCAGGCCGCGAGCATCATGCCCACGATCAACAACAGCGCAGTCACTGTATACAACTTGCTTTTCACAATAAGTCTCCTTTGACTGAGTCATTCAGAACTTCGGACTTGCACAACTCTAGGCTACGACGCACCTGTATCGATTTCGTTTCTATGCTCTCCTTCACAAATTGCGCTGCGCGCACATGCTTGTTGCGCACAGGCTTGGATAAAAACGGACCAAAGGACTGCCGATGTATGTGAAAACCCCGTGGGCAGGTGGCGCAATGCGCACACTGCCGGCGATGGGGATTCCCGAAAAATGACTACTTGATACCCGTGAACTGAATCGAATCGAGCACCTTGGGCGCGAGCAACAGAAAGAGGATAAAGGTAGGAATGATCGCCAGCGTTGTACCGGCCATGAGGCCTGTCCAGTCGGGCGCGCCCTGGGGCGTTTGCGTGCGGAAAACGCCCAACGCCACTGTAAGCACACGTACGGCTTCATCCTTGCCCACAATCAGCGGCCACAAGTAGTTGTTCCACGAATTGATGAGAGTCACAATCGCCATCGTCGTCAGCGCGGGCATGGTGATGGGTACCACCACGCTTGTGAAGGAGCGGGCAATGCTGGCGCCATCAATGCGCGCCGCCTCTTCGATTTCGCGGTTGAGGCCAAGAAAGAACTGACGCAGAAAGAAGACGGCGAAGGGGGTCATGAGGAAATAGGGGGCCACAATGCCCTGGAAGCTGTTGAGCCAGCCAAGTTGGCGCATAAGAACAAAATTCGGGATGAGCGTTACGATGGCCGGCACCATGAGCGCCGAAATGTAGAGGAAGAAGATCTGGTCGCGAAAGGGCCAGCGCAGGCGCGCGAAGGCGTAGGCCGCCATGGCGCAGAAAGTCACCTGTCCCACAACAATGAGCGCGGAAGCAATCACCGAGTTGCGCATGGCAAGCAGGAAATTGATCGACTGCCCCGAGCCGCCCAGCGAGAGGCTTGTTTCGGCATCCACAAAGCCCAGTACGCGCTCAAAGTTGATGAAGGTGAAACTGGGCGGCAGCAGCGCCGATGTATTTTTGAAGACCGATGTTGGGTGCGTGAGTGCCGTACGCAACATCCAGTAGAAGGGAAAGAGCGTTACGAGCAGCAGCAGGATCAGCGCAAACCACGCGAACCAATTGCCCCATGCCACTTTACGGCGCGGCTGCGTTATTTGTCGGGGGGCGGCTGTGGAGGCTGTGGAGGCTGTCACTTGAGTCGTCATAAATGGACCCCTTAAGAATAGGCTACAGGTCAGGTGCGCAATGTTCGCAATCTACAGAGGGTGGAGCCTACATGTCCGATTCGCTGGCGCGCGAGAGGCGCATTTGGATAATGCTTACGACGACCAGAATCAGGAAGAGCACCACCGATATGGCCGTGGCATAGCCCATCTTGAAGCGCTCAAAGGCCGTTCCGTAGATAAGGTAGTTGATGACCTTGGTCGCGTTAACGGGGCCACCCTTGGTGGTAATCGCAATGGTATCGAAGATCTGGAATGAGCCGATCACCGAGGTAACGACGACAAAAACGAGCACCGGGCGCAGCAGCGGCACCGTGATTCTCCAGAAGGTGGTCGTTTCGGAAGCGCCGTCAATCGAAGCCGCCTCGTAGACCGAGCCGGGGATCGATTGCAGCCCGGCAAAGATGAGCAGCGCCGTGTAGCCCACGTATTGCCAAATGTTGATCATGGCAATGGAGGGCATGGCGAATTTGGGCAGGTTAAGGAAAGGCACCATCGGCAGCCCCAGGCCCGTTATCCACGCGTTGATGATGCCCAGCGCGGGGTCCAGCAGCCATAGCCAGAGCAGGCCCACCACAACGGGCGGCATGAGCCAGGGCAGGATGATGATGGAGCGGATCAACATGCTTTGCGTCAGGCGGTGCATCATCACAGCAATCACCAGCGCCAGCATTGTTTGCAGGGGAATGTTAAGGAGAACGTAGTAGACGGTGACCTTGAGCGCGTTGAGGAACTCGGCATCCTTCATCATGTTCGTGTAATTGGTGAAGCCGATGTACTTGGGATCGCGCAAGAGGTCCCAGTTGGTGAAGCTGATGTTGAGGCCGCGCACTGCGGGCACTGCATAGAAGGCAATGAAACCAATCAGGCTGGGCAGGATGAAGAAATAGGCCGTTACCGCTTCTTCACTCAAGAAGCGGCGGCGCCATGTACTGCGCGGTTGGTGGGGAACAGGCTGGGCGGTGGCTGTCATCCGATGTGCTCCTTGTCGGTCGAAGAGAAGGCAACGTCCGGTAAGCACTGCAATTCGACCACAAGCTGGTGCAGAAAGAGAGGTTGAGCCAGGCATCATGCGGCGCTGGTGCGGTCTGCGCACGCAGCTTGACGCACGGTTGCCAGGGCGTTGGTAAACGCAAGGAAGCGCGCAAGCAACTGCACGAAAGGGCAAGAAGAGAAGTCTTACACGCGCAGAAGAAGCAATACAAGTTGTGCAAGGAACTTGACTGCAGTCCCTCGCGCCCTTCCTTGCGTCCGCGTGAGCTTGCCTAAACTGAGTGTGCGATATGCACTACGGTGCGGGTGGAGCATAAAAGGAGCCAACAACGCAACGGTTGCAGGCGCCGTGCGCAGCGGTTGGAGGCAAATCCTGCATGGAATGATACCTTTAGCGCCCGTCTTGCAAAAGAAACGCGAGGCACGCAAAACGGGCCAGGGATCGGGGAAGGCTCTGCGTCATGCAATGCCCAGTCCCCGATCCCTATCCTACGCAGTGGGTTTCATGCGGGTAACACTTTAGTGCTCGTGGCCGGCGCCGTGCACGTGGCCGTGATCCAGTTCCTCGCTGCTGGCATCGCGCAGGCCTACGACCTTGACGTGGAAATGGAGCGTTTCGCCGGCAAGGGGGTGGTTGAAGTCGAGCAGTACGCTGTCGTCATAAATGTCGGCGATGAAGCCCTCGATGGGGTCATCAGCATCCTCACCATAGACCTCTACGGGGAGGCCGATCTCAAGCTGCATCTCCTGAGGAAATGCGTCGAGCGGCGCAACCTGGCTTGCCTCCGGGTCATACTCCCCGTAGGCATCCTCAGGCGCGATGATCAGCTCCTTCTCATCTCCCAGCGCCATGCCGTAGAGTTCTTCCTCGAGGCCACTAATGATTTGGCCATAGCCCTGAATATACTCCAGAGGCTCTGCGTCGGGTGCGCTGTCTATCAGTTCGCCTTCGTCATCGCGCAGTGAATACGCGATGCTCACGACCTGATCGTCCGCTACAACCCGTCCCTGCGGGCCGTCACTTCGGGTCTCATCACTCATGGCTTCCCTCAATCATTCCTCAAGCTTCTGTACGTCGGTGGCGGCAAGTCCCTTCGGCCCTTGCTCGACCGAGAACTCAACGCGCTGACCCTCAGCCAGACTCTTGAAGCCCGCGCCAGTGACAGCCGAATAGTGGACAAACACATCATCGCCGCCGCTGTCACGCGCGATGAAGCCGAAGCCCTTGGCATCGTTGAACCATTTGACGGTGCCGGTTTCGCGGTTACTCATGCTGCCGATTCTCCTTGTCCTGCTGGGAAGTGTGACTGATTGGGAGGCAGCCTGCGGGGTGTTGCAGCAACCAAAAACCGCCCGAACACATAAGTCTGGGCGGCCGTACTCCACCAACGCAGAACTTACTGCCTCTCACCCATTCAATATACACGTGCGCGCGGGCTCTGTCAAGAGGGTTTCTCGAGGGATCAGGGCTTCTCAAGAGTCAGAATGAGGTGTGGCAAGCGCCAACAGCAACCTCACCCCCGGCCCCTCTCCAGAAAATTGGAGAGGGGAGCAAAACAATGCGTCACGCCGGTGATGCGGTCCCATCTCCGGCGTGACGCCTTGTTTTGCTCCCCTCTCCAATTTTCTGGAGAGGGGCCGGGGGTGAGGTTGCTGTTGGCGCTTGCCACACCTCATTCTGACTCTTGAGAAGCCCTATCGAGGGATAACGCGTGCGGCTACAGTCTGACCGGCACTTGCAACGGCCTCGTCGCGCGGCTGCATTTCACATTGAGGTCACAGCGCGCGCCATCAACGCGAAATGCAGCCGCGCCGCCCGCCGCGCTTGACGCCACGCCGCCGCTGGGTCACAATCAATGGTGCGCCCGTCACAATGGCCGGGGCGCGCCGATAGCACGAGGTATGAATTATGCTTGCTTCTGAACATGCAGCCCGGCCGACGGCTACTTCGGCAGCAGCCCCGGTAGACGCGGGGGACCCGATTGTGACATTCGCCGACGTACTTGCCGCGCAGGATCAGCTGCGCGGCGTGGCGCACGTCACCCCTGTCATCACCTCGCGCACGCTGGACGAGGCGGTGGGCGCACAGGTTTTTCTCAAGTGTGAGAATCTGCAGCGCATTGGCGCCTTCAAGTTCCGTGGCGCGTGGAACGCGCTCTCCCGCCTTGGGCCGGCGGAGCAGGCGGCAGGCGTGATCACCTTCTCGTCGGGCAACCATGCGCAGGCCGTGGCGCTGGCCGCACAGCTGCTTGGGATTCAGGCGACGATTGTCATGCCAAACAACGCGCCGGCAACCAAAAAGGCGGCTACGCGCGGCTATGGCGCGACTGTAATTGAGTACGCGCCGAGTGAAAGCGACCGCGAGCAGATCGCCCGCCAGCTTGCCGCTGAGCATGGCTACACCATTATCCCGCCCTATGACCACCGCCACGTGATTGCGGGTGCGGGCACGGCGGCGCTCGAGCTCATGCAGGCAACGGGGGGACTGGACGCGCTGCTGGTGCCTTGCGGCGGCGGCGGCCTGCTCAGCGGCAGCGCGATTGGGGCGCACGGCGCTGCCCCGGGCTGCACTGTGGTGGGCGTGGAGCCGGAGGTCGCCAACGACGCGTCGCTCTCCTTCCGCACGGGCACGCTGCACACAATCCACAACCCGCCGACGATTGCAGATGGCACGCGCACGCCTTCGCTGGGCACGCTCACCTTCCCCCTCGTGCTGCGCCACGTGGACGATTTCATCGAAGTCAGCGAGGAGGCGATCATGGAGGCTGTGCGCTTCGCCTTCTACCGTCTCAAGCTGGTTGTGGAGCCCTCTGGCGCGCTGGGGCTCGCGGCGCTGCGCAGCGGCGCATGGCAGCCAACGCCGCAGAGCCGCGTCGGCGTCATCCTGAGCGGCGGCAATGTGGATGCGCCCACGATGGCGCAGATTCTTGGCGCAGGCTGAGAGACGCACACCGAGATTGGAAAGCGTACGCACGGCGCATGCTTCTACCTGCTCCAGAAAAGAGAACCCTATGCCAATTAGCACATCAAACTTTGGTGACGATCGCGACAACAAGTATGGCGAGTACGAGCATGCCGACGAGTACGAGATCGAGGCCATCGATTATCCCGCGCTGACCCTTGTCAAGGCTGAGACCTACCTCAAGCGGCTGGGCGGCGGCGTGGATGAGAAGCTGCGCCGTGTGGAAGGCATTGGCTGGCAGGCCGAGATTGCCGAGAGCGACGCCGGCGTGCTCGTCACCTTCAAGGCCCACGACGAGTTGCTGGACGACCTTGTGCGGCGCTTTGAGGAGTGGGTGGAGCGGGGCGCGTAGGGGAACGGGAACAGTTCAACGCAGAGGCGCGCAGGAAGCAAAGAGCGTAAAGCTCAGCGCAAAAAAGCAACGCTGAGCGGGATGCCGTTGGCGGCCGCGGTGCGCAGGCAGACTCTCCGGCGTGCTGCTTCGCCGCGCCTCGTGGTACACTTGCAACAACGTTTGCTTTCATGAATTGGACGCAATATCCACGATGACGCAGCCCAAAGCAACGGCCACAGCAGGCAGCAACATCGCCTTCATCAAGTACTGGGGCGTGGCCAACGAAGCGATCAACCTGCCGCTGAGCAATTCGATCAGCATGACACTGGCCGATGCCTTCACCACCACCACCGTGGCGTGGCTGATGGATGAGAGCGCCGCAGCCGACTCCATTACGATTGACGGCACGCTGCTTGATGCACAAGCCGCCGCGCGCATCGTCCGCCACCTGGAGAGGTTGCGTGCGCTTGCGGACAGCAAGATGCGGGCGCATGTGGTCAGCCGCAACAATTTCCCCATGGCGTCGGGCATCGCCAGTTCGGCGTCGGGCTTTGCCGCACTCACGGTGGCGGGCTGCGCAGCGCTGGGGCTTGACCTTGACGCAACGCAGCTCTCCGCGCTTGCGCGGCGGGGCAGCGGCTCGGCCAGCCGCAGCCTCTTTGGCGGCTTTGTGGAGTGGGAGCAGGGGCACGATGACTCGACCAGCGTGGCACACCAGCTCCACCCCGCCGAGCACTGGGCGCTGATGGACGTGGTGGCTGTCGTGAGCGTGCGCGCCAAGGCAGTGAGCAGCGAGCGCGGCCACAGCTTTGCTGCGACCAGCCCGCTGAACGAGGGCCGTATTGGCTCGCTGTCTGCGGCGCTGGACGAGGTGCGCAAGGCGCTTGCCGAGCGCGACCTCAGCCTGCTCGGGCCCGTCATTGAGCGCGATGCGCTCGCCATGCACGGTGTCATGATGACCGGCACGCCCAGCCTCATGTATTGGCAACCAGAGACGGTGGAGCTTTTACAGGGCGTGCGCCGCTGGCGCGCAGAGGGGCTGCCCGTCTACTTCACAATTGACGCCGGCCCCAACGTCCACCTGATTTGCGAGGCTGAGCACGCGGCCGAGGTGGGCCGGCGGGCGCTGGCGCTGCCGGGCGTGGAGCGCATCATCAGCAGCGGCGCGGGCGGTGCCCCGGCGCTGCTGGACGAGCACTTGTTTTAAGCAGGCGCGCCTTTGGCCACGCCCTTCGCATTTGAACCGGAAGTTCCACACCATCCAGAAGTGGAGTCGTTGTGAAAACAGCCTTTGACAGTCAGGTGGAAGAGCGGCTCGTCCGCTACGCACGCATTGATTCGCAGAGCGACGAGAGCACGGGCACGGTCCCCAGCACGGCGATCCAGATGGATATGCTGCGCGAGATTGAGGGTGAGCTGCGCGCCATGGGCGCCAGCGATGTGGAGCTGCTGGAGAGCGGCTTTGTCTTCGCCACTGTGCCCGCCACAGCCGGCAAGGAGAGCGCGCCCGTTGTGGCCTTCCTGGCCCATGTGGATACGGCGCCGCAGTACAACGCGGCAGGCGTCAAGCCAATTGTGCATCGCGCGTGGGATGGCTCCGATATCGTGCTGCCCGACGACCCAAGCAAGGTGCTCTCCACCAAGACGAGCCCCTATTTGGCCAGCAAGATTGGCGACGACATTATCACCGCCAGCGGGCTCACGCTGCTGGGGGCCGACGACAAATCGGGCTGCGCGATTGTCGTTACCCTTGCCGAGCATTTGCTCGCGCACCCGGAGCTGCCCCACGGCAAAGTGCGCCTCTGCTTTACCACCGACGAAGAGATCGGAACTGGCGTTCACCATTTGGACCTGGCGGAGCTGGGCGCCGACGTAGCCTACACGCTCGATGGCGCCGAACGGGGCGAAGTGACCTACGAGACCTTCTCCGCCGACAAAGCAGTGGTGCACATTGAAGGCGTTTCCATCCACCCGGGCTCGGCCACCGGCATCATGGTCAACGCGCTGACGCTGGCGGCCAAGATTCTGCTTATGCTGCCCACGGGCAAGCGTACCCCTGACACAACGTCGGGGCGGGAGGGCTTCATTCACGCGTACGCGCTCAACGGGCGCGAATCGGATGCGACGCTCTCGTTCATTCTGCGCGACTTCGAACGCGCAGGCTTGCAGAGCCACGGCGAGCTGCTGCAGACTGTCTGCGCCGCCGTGCAGGCCACGGAGCCACGCGCAAAGATCACCTGCACAATTACGAAGCAGTACCGCAACATGCGCTACTGGCTGGAGAACGACATGCGGCCGGTGGAGCTGATACTGGAGGCAATGGAGCAGGCGGGCGTCACGCCCAGGCACACGCCCGTGCGTGGCGGCACTGACGGCTCGCAGTTGACCGAGCGAGGGCTGCCCACGCCCAACATCTTCTGTGGCTCCATGAATGTGCACGGCCCGTACGAGTACGCCAGCGTGCAGGACATGGGCAAGGCCGTTGAGGTTTGCATTGAGCTGGCGCAGCTTTGGGCGCAGTAGTGATTGCCGCGCGTAATCAAGTGGTGCGAGCGGTGCGCCGCACGCACCACTTCTTGTTTAAGGATTTCTACTTTGACCATTAGTGTCTTTGATCTCTTCAAGGTGGGCATCGGCCCCTCCAGTTCGCACACGGTTGGCCCCATGAAGGCCGCGCGCCTCTTTGTCGCGCGGCTCGAGGCCGATGGGCTGCTGCGCGCCACCGCCTCCGTGCAGGTGGAATTGTTCGGCTCGCTCGGCCTCACCGGCAAGGGCCACGGCAGCGACAAGGCGGTGATTCTGGGGCTGGAGGGCTACAAACCCGAGAACGTGCCCGTCGCGTTGATTGAAGAGCGGCTGGCCGCCGTGCGCCGCAGCCGGACGCTGAGCCTGCTAGGCATACACGACGTGCCCTTTGTGGAGAAGGAGCATCTGCTCTTCCGCAAGAGTTCGCTCCCTTTCCACCCCAACGGCATGCGCTTTAGAGCCTTTGACGGCGACGGAGAGGCCATTGCATCGTCGGATTACTACTCGGTGGGCGGCGGCTTCGTCGTCGATGAGAGCGCGCACGGCAGCGACCGCGTGGTGGAAGACGCCACGCCGCTCCCCTACCCGTTTGACACCGCCGACGAACTGCTGCGCATCTGTCTTGACAACGACCTCTCCATTAGCCAGGTGATGCTCACCAACGAGACGGCATGGCGATCCGAGGCGGAGGTGCGCGCCAAACTGCTGGAAATTTGGGATGTCATGCAGGATTGCGTGCAGCGTGGCATGACGAGCGACGGCATCCTGCCCGGTGGCATGAAGGTGCGCCGGCGCGCCGCCGAGCTCTATCAGAAGCTGAGCGCGCGTCCCGAATCGAACCTGCAGGATCCCTTGAGCGTTATGGATTGGGTCAACGTCTATGCGATTGCCGTGAACGAGGAGAATGCGGCAGGCGGGCGTGTGGTGACGGCACCCACCAATGGCGCGGCAGGCATCATTCCCGCCGTGCTGCACTATTATACGCGCTTTGTGCCCGGTGCGAATGAGGATGGCGTCGTGCGCTTTCTGCTCACAGCCGGCGCAATCGGCACACTCTACAAGAAGAACGCCTCAATTTCCGGCGCCGATGTGGGCTGCCAGGGCGAGGTGGGCGTCGCCTGCTCAATGGCCGCGGCCGGGCTGGCCGAGGTGCGCGGCGGCACGCCCGAGCAGGTGGAAAACGCCGCCGAGGTGGGCATGGAGCACAATCTGGGCCTCACTTGCGACCCTGTCGGCGGCCTTGTGCAGATTCCCTGTATTGAGCGCAATGCCATGGGGTCCATCAAGGCCATCAATGCGGCGCGCCTCTGTCTGCGTGGCGACGGCCGCCACCACGTTTCGCTCGACAAGGTGATCAAGACGATGCGCGAGACCGGCGCCGACATGAAGAGCAAGTACAAGGAGACGGCGCGCGGTGGCTTGGCGGTGAATGTGATTGAGTGCTGACGCGTGCCAACTTGCGAATTCTGTGCAAAGTTGACCAAAGGTTATATTGAGGATTGAGTACTGAAGGCTCGCCTTCTGCCAGCACCGAGATTGCGCCAAGGAGCAATCATCAGTCGTCAGTTTTCAATTTTGTCTTCTCACAACCCAGGACTACGCCATGGATCTGATGTTAAGCATTGCCCTGGTCGTTGCCGCAGGTATGGCCTGCCAGTGGGTTGCCTGGCGCATGAAGCTGCCCGCAATTGTGCCGCTGCTTGCGGTCGGCTTTCTTGCCGGCCCTGTCTTCCAGTGGGTCAACCCGCAGGAGCAGGCAGGCGACCTCTTCTTCCCCTTTATATCTCTGTCCGTCGCAATCATCCTCTTCGAAGGCGCGCTCACACTCAACTGGAAGCAGGTGCTCGAGGTGCGCGGCGTCGTCTGGACGCTGCTCACCGTGGGCCTGCTCGTCACCTGGCTGGCGAGTGCCGTAGCCGCCCGCTTCTTCATGGGGATGGAGTGGTCGCTGGCCCTTCTTTTCGGCGCGCTCATCATTGTGACGGGCCCCACGGTGATTGCACCGCTGCTGCGCAACGTGCAGCCCACCGCCAAGATTGCCAACGTGCTCAAGTGGGAGGGCATTCTCATTGACCCGATTGGCGCGCTGGTGGCCTACATTGTCTTTGAGGCCGTGCTCGCCAACACCGCACCTTCGTTCAACGGCGTCTTGCTCTCGATACTCATTCCGATTGGCGCAGGCACGCTTATCGGACTGGCGGCAGGTGCTTTGGTCTATGGCCTCGTCCACTTCTTCCTCGTGCCCGATTATCTGCGCGACGCCATTGTGCTCAGCATTGTGTTGCTCGCCTACGCCCTCAGCGACGTAATTGCGGCCGAATCCGGGCTGTTAGCCGTCACCGTCATGGGCATTTTCCTGGCCAATACGGACCTGCGCCAGATGCGCGAAATCTTCCATTTCAAGGAGAAGCTTACGATACTGCTCGTCTCCGTGCTCTTCATTCTGCTCACGTCGACGATTACGCGTGCCGACCTGGCCCTGCTTGACTGGCGCGCCTTCGCTGTACTTGCGGCGGTGATTCTGCTCGTGCGGCCGCTCAATATACTTTTGAGCACCTTTCGCAGTGACCTGGCCACGCGTGAGCGCCTCTTCCTGGCGTGGATTGCCCCGCGCGGCATTGTGGCGGCCGCCGTGACTTCTCTCTTCGCCTTTGAGTTGGTGCACGAGGGCGTGGCCGGAGCCGAAATTCTGCGCCCGCTCGTCTTCCTGATGATTACGGGCACAGTGCTGATTCAGGGCGGCAGCGCCAAGTGGCTGGCGCAGCGGCTGGGCGTGAGCGACCCCGAACCGCAAGGCGTGCTCATCATGGGCGCCAACCCCATTGCGCGCATGATGGCCGAAGCGCTGACCAAGAATGACGTGCTCGTGCGGCTGGTCGATTCCAACCCTGCCAACGCATACCTGGCCCAGGTGGCGGGTCTTGACGCGCATGAGGGTGACCTTCTCTCTGATTTTCATGAGAACGATCTCGACCTCACGGGACTGGGGCGGCTGCTGGCGATGACCTCCAACGACGAAGCGAATGCGTTGGCGTGCAGGCACTTTACCGACGACTTCGGCTCAGACAAGGTCTATCAGTTGGTGCCGGCTGGGCGTGGCCCCCAGTCCGAAGCGGAGAAGCACCTGGCACGCGTGGGGCGGCTGCTCTTTGCCGAGGGCGCGAGCTATGCGAAGTTGACGGAAATGCTGGCCGACAACGCGGTTGTACGCCCACTGAACGCCGACGAAGCCCTGCCCGCTGCTACAACCGGCAGCAGAAGTAGCAACGGCAAGAGTGGGGCAAATGGCAACGGCAGCGCTGCGGCTTCCGGCACGGCGCCCGCGCTGCCCGCTGCCGCAATGCCATTGGTCAAGGAGCCGACCCCTGTGAAGGGCGATGCACCGCTGCCTCTCTTCAGCGTGCGCAATGGCACCCTCTCGATTGCCACAACCGATCGCGCGCTGGCGGTGGAAGAGGGCACGCTGCGCATTGGGCTGGCCGTGCCCGCCGCCGAGGCAATTCCGGACGTGGGCCGCGAGTCCGCCGAAGCCTCGTCCCCTGCCTAAATCCTGTACGCGGAAACGGCGTACCCGGTTTTTCGCTTTTTGCCACTTGCACTGTTTTGCACAGATTGGACGGATTCCCAATCCGTGATACACTGTGGCGAGTCCAAACCGCACCCAATTTGGCGCATGTGCTGCGCGCAGCGGAGTCCTTATCCCCGAGCCATCGCGCATGTGGTCCAGCCGCCCGCAGGGTATCTTTGCATGCGTCAGTGACGCCATGCGAACTGCCTCAACACACAATCAATTGACCCATTGCAGGTTAAATCAATACGAATCGCGAGGCTCAAATGAAGAAGATCCTCAATCAGGCAGCGGATTTCGTCCCCGAAATGCTCGAAGGCCTGCTGCTGGCGCACCCCGACATGCTGGGCTATGCCGGCGATGACACGCACTGCATTGTGCGCGCCGACGCGCCCGTGCAGGGTAAGGTCGCGCTGGCCACGGGTGGCGGCTCGGGCCATCTGCCCGTCTTTCTGGGCTATGTGGGCAAGGGGATGCTCGACGGCTGCGCCGTGGGCGACGTCTTCGCCTCGCCCAGCAGCGACCAGATGTACGAGGTTACAAAGCGCATCTCGGGCGGGGCGGGCGTGGTCTACATTTACGGCAACTACGGCGGCGACGTGATGAACTTCGACATGGCCGCCGAAATGGCCGATATGGACGATATTGAAGTGCGCACGGTGCTCGTTAAGGACGATGTCGCCTCGGCGCCCAAAGCCGAGGCCGGGCGGCGGCGCGGTGTGGCGGGCATGGTCTTTGCCTTCAAGGCCGCCGGCGCGATGGCCGACCAGGGCGGTTCGCTCGATGAGGTGGTGCGCGTTACGGAAAAAATGCTCGCCGCCACAGGCACAATGGGCGTTGCACTCAGCCCCTGCACTGTGCCGCGTGCCGGCAAGCCCACCTTCACCATTGGCGAAGGTGAAATGGAAATTGGCATGGGCATTCACGGCGAGCCGGGCATGAAGCGCGAGAGCCTGCAGAGCGCCGACGAGATTACCGAGCGCATGGTAAGCGCGATTCTGGACGACCTGCAGCCTGAAGCAGGCGCACGCGTGGCTGTGATGGTGAATGGTTTGGGCGCAACGCCGCCGGAAGAGTTGTACATCATCTACCGCAAGGTGCATGCGCTGCTGGCAGCTCGCGAAATCAGCGTCCACCGCCCGTACGTGGGCGAGTACGCCACCTCCATGGAGATGGCGGGCGCGTCGATTACGATTGCCGTACTGGATGACGAGCTTGCCAGTCTGCTCGACCATCCGGCGCAGACCCCCTTCTTTGTGCAGGTGTAACCATGAGCTACAGCAGCGAAGAGGTGGCGAACGCCCTTCAGCGGGCCGCCGCAAAGCTCACAATGGAAGCGGGCCGCCTCAATGACCTTGACCAGGCCATGGGTGACGGCGACATTGGCATTACGCTCGAGAAGATAGGCATTGCGCTGGGCGAGTACGCGCAGACGCAGCCGGTGGATGACATTGGCAAGTGGCTGGGCAAGGCGGGTATGGTCGCCAACAAGGCAGGCTCCTCCTCCTTTGGCACTCTGCTGGCCACAGCGCTCATGCGCGCGGGCAAGCCCGTCACAGGCAAAACGACGCTGACCGATGACGACCTGGCCGCGATGTTCACGGCAGCGGCGCAGGGCATGCAGGAGCGCGGCAAGGCGAACCTGGGCGACAAGACGGTGCTCGACGCCATCTTCCCTGCCGCCGACGCCTTTTCGCAGGCGCTGGACGCGGGCAACACGGCCACGCAGGCCGGCGCGGCCGCGCTGGCTGCTGCCGAGGCCGGTCGCGACGCAGTGACGCCCCTGCGCAGCAAGATTGGCCGCGCCAGCTGGGTGGGTGAACGCTCCGAAGGCAAGGTTGACCCGGGCTGCGAGGCGTTGGTCGTCATTCTTGCTGCGCTTGTCCAGAGTAATTGATCATTGGTAAGTGGTAAGTGGTAATCGAGAGTAAGGGGTACTCACCCACTCCCTGCTCCCTACTCCCTACTCCCCACTCCCTATTCCCTGTCTTTTCGCGTTCCACCGTATGCGGACACTGTCTCCGCAGCGGTTTCAACCTTCATTGTTGCTCAAAGGAGAGAAGAATGCGCAAGCTTGTAACCGTCCTCAGCATACTGGCCGTCATCGGTATGGTGTTGGCTGCATGTGCCGCGCCCGCCGCTGCACCGGCTGCCCCCGCCGCCGAAGCAGCCCCGGCCGAAGCAGCAGCCCCCGCCGAAGCAGGCGCCGTCGATCCCGCCGACTTGACCTTCACCACCGTTGTCAAGATTGCCGGCATTGACTGGTTCAACCGCATGGAAGTGGGCGTCAACGAGTGGGGCCAGGAGACTGGCGTCAACGCAGCACTTGTGGGCCCGGCAGAAGCCGACGCCGCACAGCAGATTCCTCTGATTGAGGACCTGATCGCCCAGGGTGTCGACGCGCTCTGTGTCGTCCCCATGGACCCCGCACAGCTGGATCCGGTGCTCCTCAAGGCCATGGACGCAGGCATCAAGGTCGTCACGCATGAGGCCTCCAACCAGGTCAACATGGACATTGACATTGAGGCCTTTGACAACACCGCGTACGGCGCAGGCCTCATGGACAAACTGGCTGAGCTGATGGGCGAAGAGGGCGAATACGCCGTCTTCGTTGGCAGCCTGGGCAGCAAGACGCACATGGAATGGGCGAATGGCGGCATTGAGCGCCAGAAGGAAGCCTATCCCAACATGAGCCAGTACGGCGACATCAACGAAGCCTTTGACGATTCCAGCAAGGCATACGAGAAGGCCAAGGAAATCCTCAAGGCCAACCCCAACATCAAGGGCTTCCAGGGCAGCGCCTCCACCGACGCCCCTGGCATCGGTCAGGCAATTGAAGAGGCCGGCCTGCAGGACGTCGTCTCCGTCGTGGGCACCAGCCTGCCGTCGCTGGCCGGTGAGCTCATGAAGACCGGCGCCGTCGACGTCATCGGCTTCTGGGATCCCGCGATGGCCGGCAAGGCCTGCAACGAGATCGCTCTGCGCTTGCTCAACGGCGAGGAAATTGGCGAAGGCACCGACCTGGGCATTGATGGCTACACCAACCTGATTGCCCCGCTCGAGAACAAAAACGTGCTCTTCGGCAACGCCGCCGTCTACATGACGGTTGACCAGCTGGACCAGTACAACTTCTAGCAGTACTGTGGTTGCAGCGCGTGAGGGGGCTTCGGCCCCCTCACGTTCACCGCTCCTTTCACCCATACTCTTCGTTTCCGCTTGCCACGCAGGACACCCCTGGCCATGTCTTCAAATCTTGCCTCTTTTGCGATTGCAGACGCGCCGGCCGGCCCAGGCGCGCCGCTGGTCCAGATGACAGCCATCAACAAATCCTTTGCCGGCGTGCGTGCGCTGGAAGATGTCGATCTTGTGATCGAACATGGGCGCATTCACTGCCTTGTGGGCGAAAACGGCTGCGGCAAGTCCACGCTCATTAAGGTGCTGGCGGGCGTTTACCCGCGCGATTCGGGCGAGGTGCGCATTAATGGGCGCGACTACGCGCGCATGACGCCGATTGACGCCATCCGTGAAGGCATTCAGGTCATCTACCAGGACTTTTCTCTCTTCCCCAACCTCACCGTGGCCGAGAACATTGCGCTCAACGAACAGTTGGCCGACAACCGACGCGTGGTCTCCTGGCGGCAGGTGCGCCAGGTGGCCGAGGATGCGCTGAAGCAGATTGACGTCAAGCTGCCGCTGGATGCGCGCGTTGAAGAGATGTCCGTGGCCAACAAGCAACTCATCGCCATCTCCAAGGCGCTGCGCCAGAATGCCCAGCTCATCGTCATGGACGAGCCGACGAGTGCGCTGACCGAGCGCGAGGTGCGCAACCTCTTCAGCGTCATCCGCCGGTTGCAGGAAAAGGGAATTGCGTTTTTGTTTGTAAGCCACAAGTTGAACGAAGTGCTCGAGATTTCCGAAACCATTATGGTCATGCGCAACGGGCGCAACGTGAGTGTGGGCGACCGCGCAGATTATGACCATGCCCGCCTCGTTTTCGAGATGACGGGCCAAAGCATTCGCGAGAAGACCTTTGAATACGCGCCCACACCGGGCACAAAGCCGCGGTTGCAGGTTGACAAGCTCTCCTCACGCGGCATGTTGCAGGATATTTCCTTCAGCCTTTACCCTGGCGAGATTGTGGGCATAACGGGGCTGCTTGGCTCTGGCCGCACAGAGTTGGCGCTGGCGCTCTTTGGCATGCTGCCCATTGACAGCGGGCGGATCACCATTGATGGCCAGCCAGTGCGCATTCGCACGATCCACGATGCCATCACCCATGGCATTGGCTATGTGCCCGAAGACCGCCTGAGTGAGGGGCTTTTCCTCGAGCAGAGCATTGGCAACAACGTCGTTGTGCGCACAATTGACAAGCTGCGCGGCGCGCTGGGCCTTACCGACCCGCGCCAGGTGAGCAGCCAGGTGGATCACTGGGTCGACGCGCTGCGCATCAAAACGCCGTCGCCTGTGCTGGCCGCCAAAACGCTTTCGGGCGGCAACCAGCAGCGCGTGGTGCTGGCCAAGTGGCTGGCCAGCAACCCGCGCGTGCTCATCCTCAACGGCCCCACGGTGGGTGTTGACATTGGCTCCAAGAACGAGCTGCACGAGCTCATCAAGGCGCTGGCGCATGATGGCATGGGCTTGCTGGTCATCTCCGACGACATCCCCGAGCTGCTGCAGGTCTGCAATCGCATTCTGCTCATGCGGCGCGGGCGCGTTATGGAAGAGATTCTGCCGGTCGAGACGGACGAGAATGAGTTGGCTGCGAAGCTGATGGAAGATTGAAGACTGAAGCGCAACGCGCTTCTGTTGACGAGCGCCGTTTGAAGAATGAGTTGTACGATTGCCGCAAGGACGCTGCCTGTGAACCTCACTTTCCTCCGCAAGACCGAATCGATTGTGGCGCTGACGATTCTGCTGCTCTGCATTATTGTCGGTGTCGTCAATCCGGTTTTCTTTACCGTTGCCAATGTCTTCGACCTGCTGCGCAGCTCCATCGTCATGGGCATCTTTGCCATGGGCGTGCTGCTCGTCATCATCTCGGGCGGCATTGATGTCTCGTTTACGGCGGTGGCCGTCTTTGCCATGTATTCCACCACCAAGCTGCTCAACGCCTACTGGGTGGACGCGCCCATGTGGGTCGCCTTCATTCTCTCAGGCGCAATCGGGCTGGGGCTGGGCTTCATCAACGCGTTCTTCATCTCGCGCTTCAAGTTGCCCACACTGATCGTCACACTGGGCACGTTGAGCATGTTCCACGGCTTTGTGCTCTTCGCGATCGGCAACGGCATTATCCGCGCCATGCCGCCCAGCTTCACGGAGTTTGCGCGCAGCACGCTGATTGAAGTGCCACTGGCCAATGGCGGCGTTTCGCGCCTCCATCCGGGCATCTTCATTACGGTGGCGGCAGCACTGCTCACATGGCTCATGCTTGACTACACAATGCTCGGGCGCGGCGTCTATGCGCTGGGCGGCGCACGCGAGGCGGCCGAGCGCGCCGGCTTCAACATCGCCGCGCATTCAGTATTTCATATACGGCACGGTGGGGCTGCTCTCGGGGATTGCCGGCGTGACGTATGCGGCGCTTGGCCGCCAGGCCAACCCGCAGGACATTGTCGGTTCGGAGCTGAGTGTGATTGCCGCCGTTGTGCTGGGCGGCGCAACGCTTACGGGTGGGCGCGGCACGGTGCTGGGTACGCTGCTTGGCGTCGCGCTGGTTGTCATCATGAACAACAGCCTGATTCTCGTGGGAATCCCGTCCACATGGCAGCGTGTTGTGCTTGGCGTCATCATCATTATCGGCACGGGCGTGCCGGCGCTGCAGGCCCAGCGCGCCCAGCGCCGCATTCAAATTACCGAAGGGGTTGCCTGATGCGCCTGCCCAGTTCCGCACTCAATCAGGGCCGCCCAGCGGCACGGACGCAATTATGACTGAATCCACTGCCATACCTACGCTGCCAATCAGAGCGCGCCGCAACAATCCTGTGCTGCGGCTGGCCGTCATCTCGGCGCTGATCTTCCTTGCCTTCAGCATCATTCTGCGCGAGCAGTTTTTCAGCGTGCGCAACATGCAATCCATGGCGGTTCAGTTTCCCGAATACGGCATCCTCGCGATTGCGATTGCCGTGACCATGATCAGTGGCGGCATTGACCTGAGCGTGGTCGGCATTGCCAACCTCTCGGGCATTCTGGCCGCGCTGACCATGGTGCATTATGCGCCCGACGGCTCGTCGCCACTGTGGCTCATGCTGGCGGCAATCGGCGTGGCGCTGGTCGTGGGCAGCCTCTGCGGCCTCTTCAACGGCTTCCTCGTCGCGCGCATTGGCATCCCGCCCATTCTGGCCACGCTGGGCACAGGCTCGCTCTACACGGGCTTCGGCTATGTCATCACCGGCGGTTATGCCGTGCGCACCGCGCAGATGGCGGTGATCGGCAACGGCGCGGTGCTGGGGATTCCCTACCCGGTCATCATCTTTGCACTCGCAGCGGCCCTCTTTGCGCTGATCCTCAACCGCACCACGTGGGGCTTCAACGTGTATATGCTGGGCACGAATACCACGGCGGCGCGCTTTTCGGGCATCCGCAGCATGGTCGTGCTGATTCGCACGTATTGGCTGGCTGGGCTGCTGGGGGCCGTGGCGGGCATCGTCTTTCTGGCACGTGCCAACTCGGCCAAGCCCGACTACGGCGAGTCCTTTGTGCTGCTTTCGGTGCTCATTTCAATTTTGGGGGGCGTCAGCTACACGGGCGGCTTTGGCACGATCGGCGGCCTGGTGCTGGCGGTGCTATCGCTGCAGTTCCTGTCGACTGGCTTGAACATGCTCATGCTCCAGCTTTCGGGCTCGAGCGCGGCCATCTTCTTCCGCCAGTTCGCGTGGGGCGCGCTGCTGCTGCTCGTGATGGTTCTCAACTACTACAGCCAGCAGCGGCAGAACAGATCGCCCAGGTAAGCAGCCTCCCGGCCATCATCTGCGCAGGCAGAGTAGAGCGCGAGCAAAACGAGGGGCAGGAGCCCCTCCGCTACGATAGGCGCCGAAGTGCGCAGCCGTTGTAGCGGGGGGCTTCCAGCCCTCCGTTTTGGGCCTCTGCATGGCGGCGCGTACTGCGTCACGTCGGGAGACGTGACCTACGGTCGTCACGCCGGGAGACGTGACCTACAACAGCCGGAGGGCTGGAAGCCCCCCGCTACAAGTGCTGCGCACCCACGCGTGGCAACAATGGGGAAGGAGATTCTGATGGAGAAGATCGCGTACCTGGGCATGGGAATTATGGGGCGCGGGATGGCCGCGAACCTGGTCAAGGCCGGCTACCCAGTGACCGTGTGGAATCGCTCGCCCGAGCGCATGCAGCCGCTGGTGGATGCAGGCGCACAGAGTGCGAGCAGCCCCGCCGCAGCTGTGAAGGACGCCGACGTGGTCATGTACTGCCTGAGCGACGACGCTGCCGTCGAAGATCTTGTGTGGGGCGAAGGTGGCCTGCTTGCTGCCGTGCACGAGGGGCAGGTCGTCGTCGACATGACGACGCTGCACCCGGAGACCAGCCGCAAGGAAGCCGCCGCGTTCGCAGCCAAGGGCGTGCAGTTCCTGGATGCGCCCGTCTTCGGCAGCAAGAACGAAGCGGCGGGCGGCGGCCTGTGGATTGTCGTCGGTGGCGAGCGCGCACTCTACGACCGCATTCAGCCCATCCTCGCCGTGCTGAGCGAAACCACCCACTATATGGGCGAGACGGGCAAGGGCGCATCCATGAAGCTGGTGGGCAACCTGCTCGTCGCCTTCCAGCTCGAGGCGATTGGCGAGGCGCTGGTGCTTGCCACCAAGGCGGGGCTTGACCCGCGCGAGGTGCTCGACGTGGTGCACGTCACCGACTTCAAGTCGCCCATCTTCGACGGCGTGGGTGCGGGCTTGATTGCACGCGACTTCGATGTGAACTTTGCGCTCAAGCTCATGTACAAGGACGCCAACCTTATCAGCCGCTTTGCGCAGGATCTGCAGGCGCCCACGCCGGCGCTGGCCGTCATCCGCGAGATGATCAAGGGCGGCGTCAACCGCGGTTGGGGTGAAGAGAACGCGTCGGCCTTCATCAAGAACATTGAGGAGCAGGCGGGCGTGCAGGTCGGGAAAGCGTAATCGAAGGTGAATGGTATCAGGATGTACTGGCGAGGCTTCACCCAAGACGCCTTGAACCCTTGACCGTCCTTAACCATTGACCACTTTGAACCCATGAACTGCTGTTACAGCGCCCTCCTGTCCTCCGGCAGGGGGAGGGCGACATACTTGCTCCAGAGCCGGCGCGTGATCGTGGGTGCATCGGCATCCACACCGTAGGGAGCGAAGTAATCGCACACACGCTGCAGGTCGCGCTGCAGTATCTTGTAGGCGTTGCTGTTGGATTCGGCAAGGGTTACCTGCGGAAAATCAATCAGCGTCACCTTGCCCTCCCAGTAGAGAATGTTGTAGGGCGACAGGTCGCCGTGAATCATCCCCATGCGCAGCATGATGTCCACGTTGCGCAGCACCTCCTGGAAGAGGTATTCGGCCTCGCGCGCCGACTCGAGCGCTACGCTGTGCAGCACAGGCGCGGGCTCGTGACGGCTGCCGATATAGCTCATGAGCAGCGCATTTTCGCTCGCGCCGATGGGATGTGGCACTGACGCGCCTGCATCGTAGAGCCGCCCCAGCGTAAGGTGCTCGTACATAAGCCACGACGTATGCGTGATTGAGGTGCCAAAGGCAGTCTTGTTGCGAATAGCGCGCATCTCGCGGGTATCCTGCGCCTTGATGGCCACCCCCTTGCTGTCAACAATCTCGCGCCCCTCGCGGTACATCTTGTCATTGCGCAGGTTGCGGAAGGCGCGCGGCCGGTAGACTTTGGCCGCGATCAGCCCGTAACCCGTCTCCGGCACCGCCTCGCAGAGGTAGACGTTCGCCTCCTTGCCCCCCTTGACGATTGCCAGCACGTCTTGAATCAGCGCGCGCTCGGCAAAGGGGCGCAGCGAGTCGAGCAGCCAGATCGCCTCGTAGCGCGCCGGCACATAGGAGATTACAAAGTTTTCGTCCAGGCTCTCCACACCACCGGCGAGCGTATCCACCACGGCAGCGCGTTTGGGCGCGGCCTTCTTCCTGCTCTTGCGCAGCGCAGCACGTGGCTGCACCACTTCATCTTCTCCAAAGTCGAAGCCAAAACGTGCGGCTTCGGCGTGCCAGCCGTCACCGTCGGTCAGTTCCATGTCGTACTTGTAAGAACTCAATGTAGGTCATCCTCCCCGCTGTGCGGGATTTGTTGCTTGCTGGAATGATGTGAGGATGGCCGCACGGCAGGCGCGCAAAGGCCGCCGCGTGGCCGCCGGCCGTCGCTGCGGAGATTGAGGCGCGCCGCACACAGTGCGTTGCGCGCAGGATCAAATCAGCCGCTGGCGTCGTAGCGCTGCGGCCGAGGAAGGTGTCTGGAGATTGGCGAGGATCGACGCGGCGCGCGCCTCAGCAAAATCGGGGTGACAACCAGTTCTCGGACGAGCACATGCCGGCCCACATTTCCTGCGTTAGGACAATCGCCTTGGCTGCCATGTATCTCTCCCTTCTGGTAGACTTGTGAAGTCGTACGTCTTTGCTGGTTGCCGCTGCCTGATGTGCGGCAATGCGAATCGCCGTTGCTTATGGTAGCATGGTCTACCGGCAGCGTCAAGAGTCAGCGCGGACGAATTTTGCGCTCAACCACGGGGCATGCTGCAGCCCCGCAATCCAGCCAACTTGCCATGAGCCATTTCCTTTCAGCGTTTCCAGTCCACACCGAAATACCGGTTGCCTGGGGCGAGATGGACGCCTTTGGCCATCTCAACAACGTCGTCTACTTCCGCTACATTGAGAGCGGGCGCGTCGCCTACCTGCGCGCGTTGCATGATGTCGAGTTTATGGGCGGCTCGGGCATTGGCCCCATATTGGCCTCAGTGCAGTGCCGCTTTATGAGCCCTGTTGTATTTCCCGACACGCTGATTGTGGGCACGCGCATGCGCGACATGGGCGTGGACCGCTTCACCATGCAGCACCGCCTTGTGAGCAAGGCGCAGGGGCGCGTTGTTGCCGAAGGCGAGGGGCTGGTCGTGGCCTACGACTACACGCTGGCTGCCAAGGCGCCGATCCCCGACGATGTGCGGGCGCAGATGCTGGCGCTGGAAGCGAGGTGCGCATGAGCGACGCAACGCAGCGCCCGCTGCCGCCCGGGCGCTATCGCCACTTCAAAGGCATGGAGTACGAGCTGCTGGGTACGGCCACCCACTCGGAAACGCAGGAGGAGCTGGTGGTCTACCGCGCGCTCTACGGCGGCTATGGCCTTTTTGTGCGGCCACGCGCCATGTTCGCAGAGGATGTGACGCGCAATGGCATTGCGCAGCCACGCTTTGCATGGCTGGCGCCCAGCACGGTGCGCAAGCTTTCGCACGAGGCGCAGCTTTACGCGCGCGCCTTCATGCTGAGCGAAGCGCGCACGCTCGAAGCAGCGCACTATCTGCACGACTTCGAAGGCGCGCCGGCAGAGGATGTGTTTGCGGCGCTCGCTGCCTACCAGAACAGTGACGGCGGCTTTGGCCATGGTCTCGAGCCCGACCTGAACACGCCCAATTCATCGGCGCTGGCCACAACCAGTGCGCTGCAGCGGTTGCATGAGTTGGGCGCGGACGCGGCTAACCCGCTGGTGCAAGGGGCTATGCGCTGGCTCAATCGCGCCTTCGACGCAGAACTCGCCCGCTGGCCGCTGATTCCCCCAACAGCCAACGACGCACCCCACGCGCCCTGGTGGACGATTGGCCCCGACCACCCCACCTGGTTTCGCCAATACACGGTGAACCCGCGCGCCGAGGTGCTTGCGTGGCTGTACACGTGGCCTTCGCTCGCCGACAGCGCGCTGGTGGCGCAGGTTGAACCCACTCTCACTGCTCACTATGCGCAAATGGTCGAGCCGCTCGACATGAATGAGTTGCTCTGCACGCTGCGCCTGCTTGATGCGCCCGCTGTGGACGACGCGCTGCGCGCCGCCGCGCACGCGGCCGTCGTGCGCTCGCTGCCAATCACCATGGCGCAGGACGCCGAGGCGTGGGAGAGCTACTCGCTGCAGCCGCTGCAGGTTGCGCCCAAGCCCGGCACCCTCTTTGCGGCCGAGTTGGCATCGCTGGTTGCTGTAAATCTCGACCACCGCATTGTCGAACAGAACGACGACGGCTCATGGTCGCCGCAGTGGAGTTGGGGCGAGCTGCATGTTGAGGCATGGCCGGCGGCGCGCCGTGCGTGGCAAGGCATCCTCACGCTGGAGGCGCTGCGGAGCCTGCGCGCCTATGGGCGGATGGCGCTGTAGCACGGCGCGCCGCCCATGTCCCTGCGGCGTGGCTTGTGGACGTTGTGGACCTGTTCTGCGCAAGAGTACGGTTCGAGCACAACGAGGGGCAGGAGCGCCTCCGCCACGAATATCGCAGACTCCCAAGACACACCATCAAGCCGCCGCTGCGAAGCGAACGTGGACCTGATTTCATCACTTTCCAAACCTGCAACTGGTTGTCATCAATATGGCTGAAGACACGATGCCCGGCCAAAGCTATCCGCTTGGGGCCACCGTATCATCCCAAGGGGTAAACTTTTCGCTCTTTTCACAACACGCCACGGCTGTCGAACTGCTGCTCTTCGACACGCCGCTGGACCCAGCGCCTGCGCGCACAATTCGCCTTGACCCCAAGGTCAACCGCACATTCTACTACTGGCACGTCTGCGTACCCGGCCTGCGCGCCGGGCAACTCTACGGCTTTCGTGTCTACGGACCCTTCGATCCCGTCCACGGCGACCGCTTCGACGGGACGAAGGTGCTCATTGATCCTTATGCGCGCGCCATTTCCACGCATCTTTACGATCGCGCGGCAGCCTGCCGCAAGGGTGACAACGTAGCCCAATCGCTGCGTGCAATCGTCATTGACCCGTCAACCTATGACTGGGAGGGTGACACACCTCTCAGCGAGACCCACGAACGCACGATCATCTACGAGATGCACGTGGCAGGCTTCACGGCCAACCCGAACTCGGGCGTGCGCGACGAGTTGCGCGGCACCTATCGCGGCCTCATCGAGAAGATTCCCTATCTCCAGTCGCTCGGCGTCAACACGGTGGAACTGCTGCCCGTTGCCCAGTTTGACCCGGCGGATGCACCTGCCGGACTGACCAATTTCTGGGGCTACAGCCCGATTGCCTTCATGGCCCCCCACAGCGCATATGCCGTGCACGGCGACGCGCACGCTGTGGTGGACGAGTTCCGCGACATGGTCAAGGCGCTCCATCGTGCGGGCATTGCCGTCTTTCTGGATGTGGTCTTCAACCACACAACCGAGAACGGCGCGGACGGCCCCACGCTCTGCTATCGCGGCCTCGAGAACGTTGCCTACTACATCCCCGGCGGCGAGCCTTCGGCCTACGCCAACTACAGCGGCTGCGGCAACACCATAAACGCCAACCACTCAATCGTGCGCCGCCTCATCCGCGAAAGCCTTGGTTACTGGGTGACGGAGATGCATGTGGATGGCTTCCGCTTCGACCTGGCGTCGGCGCTTTCGCGTGGCGAATTCGGCGAGCCACTTGCCAGCCCACCCCTGCTGTGGGCGATTGAATCCGACCCCGTGCTGGCCGGCACCGCCATCATTGCCGAAGCGTGGGATGCGGGCGGCCTCTATCAAGTGGGCAGCTTTATTGGTGATCGCTTCGCTGAGTGGAATGGCCACTTCCGTGATGATGTACGCCGCTTTGTCAAGGGCGACGGCGGTATGGCCGTGAAGATGGGGCTGCGCATTGCCGGCAGTCCGGACCTCTACCCGCGCACAGACCGCAATGTGCGCAGGACGGTCAACTTCGTCACCTCGCACGACGGTTTCACGCTCAACGACCTTGTCTCCTACAACGAGAAGCACAACCTTGCCAATGGCGAGAACAACCGCGATGGCGAGAGCAACAACCACAGTTGGAATTCCGGCGCCGAGGGGCCCACGGATGATCCCACAATCAACGCGCTGCGGACGCGCCAGATCAAGAACTTCCTGACAATCCTCTTTATGGCGCAGGGCACACCCATGCTGCTGATGGGCGACGAGGTGCGGCGGAGCCAGGGAGGCAACAACAACGCCTACGGCCAGGCCAACCCGCTCTCCTGGTTTGATTGGAATGACCTGGAGGAATCGGCGGAGAACTTGCGCTTTACGCGCGAACTGCTGCGCTTCTACCGGAGCACGGAAATTCTCCACGCTTCGATCTATTTGCCCCAAAGCACGCGCCGCAACGAGCCTTCGCTTGTCTTTCACGGGCGCAAGGTGGGCCAGCCTGAATGGGGCGCCGATGTACGCTGGCTCAGTTTCACGCTTGCCTATCCGGCAGTGGGCGAAAGGCTGCACGTCGTTCTTAATGCCTTTTGGGAGCCGCTAACCTTCGAGATGCCCAACTTGCCCGCCGGCGAATCATGGCGGCGCGTGATTGCCACGGCGGCGCCCCCGCCGCTTGATATTGTGAAGCCGGAGGAGGCGCCCGAGCACAAGGCCGCCAAGTTTGTGGCGCCGCCCCGCTCCGCTACAGTCTTCGTGGCGTGGCCACCCAATCCGCGCCCGGGCGGCCGCCAGCCGCGCCACCAGATGCTGAAATAGAAATGGGTGACGCACCCCACACCATTTTCGCCTTTGCGCACTTGCGCGCTCGGTGGTATAGTGCTTCCGCTTCAGTTCTGCAGGTTCCACCCGACCACACCGGAGTCGTCAGGGATAAGGTCTTCCATGTGGGCTCGCCGCGTTGGCGGGCGCACGATGCATGACCCGTATCCGCGTTTACCGTACCAGCACCTGGTTCCACCTGCGTTCAGTAGCACACATCGTTGTTTACCTACCCATCACCCATACCTTCCCCAGTTGATAGGAGGCATAATGTCATTCCATTCCAACAGGCTGCTGCGCGTGCTCTCGCTCGTAGCCGTCTTCGCCATGCTGCTTGCGGCGTGCGCGGCCCCGGCCGCAGCGCCCGGCGGTGATGTTCCCGCAGCGGCCGAAGAGCCCGCTGCAACCGCTGCACCCGTTGAAGAAGGCCCCTTTGTACCGCTGAGCGTTTCGGCGCCCGACTGCGACTATGGCGGCAACTTCAAGACGATTGAGGCGCTTGACCAATACACCGTCAAGTTCACCCTCTGCACGCCCGACGTCGCCTTCCCCGCCAAGGCCGCCTTCTCGGCCTTTGGCATTCAGGACGCAGGCTACCTCGAGTCCACAGGTGGCGGTGGTGAACTGATCGACAACCCCGTCGGCACAGGCCCCTACAAGTTCGTCGAGTGGCGCCGCGGTGATCAGATCATCATGGAGCGCAACGAGGACTACTGGGGCGCCCAGGCCATTCCGCAGAACCTCATCTTCCGCTGGAGCGCCGAGAGCGCACAGCGCCTGGTTGAGCTGCAGGCGGGCACCGTGGACGGCATTGACAACCCGGGCCCCGATGACTTCGACGTCATCACTGACGACCCCAACCTCCAGCTCCAGCTGCGCAACGGCACCAACATCTTCTATCTGGGCATGAACAACACCTACCCGCCCTTTGACAACGAGCGTGTGCGTCAGGCCTTTGCCATGGGCATTGACCGCCAGCGCCTGGTGGACAACTTCTTCCCCCCGGGCTCGAGCGTTGCCAAGCAGTTCATGCCGCCCGCCATCTTCGGCTTTTCCGAAGGGCAGGATTGGTATGAGTATGATCCCGAACAGGCCAAGCAGATTCTGACCGAAGAAGGCGTGCTGCCCGGCTTCGAGACCACAATCACCTATCGCGACGTCGTGCGCGCCTATCTGCCCAACCCGGGCGTCGTAGCACAGGACCTGCAGGCGCAGCTTGCGGACCTGGGCGTTGACGCACAGATCGTCGTCATGGAATCGGGCTCCTTCATTGACGCCGCTGACCGTGGCGAAATTGGTGGCTTCCACATGCTGGGCTGGGGCGCCGACTATCCCGACGCCACCAACTTCCTTGACTTCCACTTTGGCCCGGGCGCCTCTGACCAGTTCGGCGAAGGCTTCCCCGACGTTTGGCAGGCCCTTGCCGACGGCGGCAGCCAGGCTACAGCCGAAGCACGCCAGCCCTTCTACGACACCGCCAACGAGCTGATCAAGCAGCATGTGCCCATGATCCCGATCTCGCACGGCGGCAACGGCGCAGCCTTCAAGGCTGACGTCGAAGGCGCCTACGCTTCGGACATCGGCGCCGAGCAGTTTGGCCGCATGGACCCGGGTGGCCGCGACACCTTCGTTTGGCTGCAGAATGGTGAGCCTGCGGGCCTCTACTGCGCCGACGAGAGCGACGGCGAAGCGCTGCGCGCTTGCGAGCAGATGAATGAATCGCTCCTCGCCTATGAGCCCGGCACCGGCAAGGTTGTTCCGGCCCTCGCCACCGAGTGGAGCGCCAACGAAGACCTGACCGAGTGGACCTTCCAGCTGCGCGAAGGCGTCACCTTCCACAACGGCGCCACCTTCGACGCCAATGACGTGGTGCTTTCCTATGTCGTCCAGTGGGATGCATCGCACCCGCTGCACGTTGGGCGTGACGGTTCGTTCACCTACTTCCCCGGCCTCTTCGGCGGCTTCCTGAATGCGCCTGAGTAGACCTTCCGCCTTACGCTGATTGCACGATGACGTGCGCAAGCCGGCCGCAGAGTACTTCTGCGGCCGGCTTGCGCACGTCACTTCCCCGCTGACTGCTGCGCCCGTCGCTCGGTCGCTCCCGGACAACCAGAACTCATGGCACGATACATCTCCCGCCGTCTCCTGCTGGCAATTCCCGTCATTATCGGCATCCTCTTTGCCACCTTTGCGCTCGCCCGCATGATTCCGGGCGACCCCTGCCGCGCGGCCCTGGGCGAAAAGGCGACCGACGAGATCTGCGATGCTTTCAATGAGCGCTTCGGACTCAACGAATCGATCCCAGTGCAATTCGGCATTTACATGCGCGATGTTGCGCGCGGCGACCTGGGCGACTCGATCCGCTTTGGACGGCCAGCCACCGAAATCATTGGCGAGCGCTTGCCTGTAACGATTGAACTGGCGCTCATGGCGCTCATTTTTGCCACCGTTTTCGGCATTACCCTGGGCGTAATCTCCGCCTATTGGCGCAACTCTCCGATTGACCTGATCACAATGATCGGGGCCAACATCGGGGTTTCAATCCCCGTCTTTGTGCTCGGCCTCCTGCTTGCGTACACATTCGCCGTGGTCCTCAAGGATACGCCGTTTGCGCTGCCCCCTTCGGGCCGCCTGACGCCCGGCATGGCCATTCCCTCCATTCCCGAAGTGTGGGGGCTGGAGGAATACACAGGCTTTGGCCGCGGCATTCTCGATTTCCTGTCACGCATGTATGTGGTCAACGGCATCCTCACCCTCAACTTTGAGTTGACCTGGGATGCGCTTAAGCACCTCATCCTGCCCATGATTGCGCTGGGCACGATTCCCCTCGCGATTATCGCACGCATGACGCGCTCGGCCATGCTTGAGGTGATGAGCCTCGACTACATGCGCACCGCACGCGCCAAGGGGCTTGGCGAGCGGCGCGTCGTCTTCCGCCACGCCATGCGCAACGCGCTGCTGCCCATTGTGACGATCATCGGCCTGCAACTGGGCGCGCTGCTCAGCGGCGCAATCCTCACCGAAACCATTTTCGGACTTACAGGCGTGGGCAAGACGCTCTACGACGCCATCAACTCGCGCGACTATGTGGTCGTCCAGGCCTTTACGCTTGTGATTGCCGTTGTCTTCGTCATGGCGAACCTGATTGTGGACGTCTCGTACGCCGTACTTGACCCGCGCATTCGCCTTAGCTGACCCTTCTTAACGCGCCTGATACCCTGATAGAGACAAGTCTATGCAAGCCGCCGGCACCCCGACATCCAATATCCCCGACAACGCCCAGCTTACGCTGCGCACGCCCAAACCGCGCAGCCTCTGGCAGAACGCGTTTAGTTATCTCTTCCGCCAGCGGCTGGCCGTTGTCGGCATGGTTATCCTCGCGATTCTCATCATTGTGGCCATTCTGGCGCCGGTGCTGGCGCCCTATAGCCCCACACAAACGCTCATCGGCATTGAGAATGTTGAGAAGCGCGCCAGCCCCTGCATTCATCTCTTTGGATGTCCTGCAGACCAGCCCCAGCACATTATGGGGCTGGATGGTAACGTGCGCGACCTCTACAGCCGCGTGCTGTATGGCGCGCGTCTGTCGCTGATGGTGGGCATTGTGTCTGTCTCCTTTGCCATCCTTGTGGGAGCGACAACCGGCGCCATTGCGGGCTTTGCCGGCGGTGCTACCGACAATGTGCTCATGCGCCTCATGGACGTGTTGCAGGCGTTTCCCAGCCTTATTCTCGCGATCGCCATCGTCACGGTGCTTGGTCCGGGTTTGATTAACACGCTCATCGCGATTGCCATTGTGAGCATACCAACGTATGCGCGCATTATGCGCGCGAGCGTGCTGGGCATCAAGGAGCAGGATTACATCCTTGCGGACAGGGCCGCGGGGGTGCCCTCGCGCCGCATCCTGGCCGGCCACATTTTGCCCAATTCGCTCACACCGCTGGTTGTCACCGGCACGCTGGGCATTGCCACGGCCATTCTTGACGCCGCGGCGCTCTCTTTTCTCGGTCTGGGCGCGCAGCCACCCACGCCTGAGTGGGGCTCCATGATTGGGCAGGAGCGCAACCAGGTCTTCACGGCGCCGCACCTGATCATCTTCCCGGGTCTGGCGCTCATGTTCACGGTGCTCGGCTTCAACCTGCTGGGCGACGGCCTGCGCGACGCTTTGGACCCGCGCCTCAACCGTTAGCTTCGGAAGGTGGGTGACAAATACAAAAAGAGCGGGGCTTCCAGAGTGGAAGCCCCGCTCTTTTTGTGCTCGCTTCATGGCAGCCGCTTGGCGCCCTCGGGCACGCCGCGCCAGCGCTTTTCGAGGATGATTGCGGCGTGGCCGCTCTCCGTCAGCACGCTGTCACCGTCCCACTCGATGATGGTGGTGAAGCCCTGCGCAATCCAGAAGCGCAGCGCGGTCCAGTTCTTGAGATAAACCTCCGCCCAGGCGCGCCGGATGTCGCGCAGCGTGGCCCACCAGATCGAGAGACCATCGACGACCTCGCGCCCATAGCCTGCATTCTGGGCATCGTGCGCGATCACAAACATGGAGATGTAGATGACGTCGGCAAAGGACGTGCCATAGCTGCAGTGATAGTAGCCCACCAACTGGCCGGTGTCGAGGCGCTCGAAGCACTGCATCTGGAAAGGCCTGATGCCGCGTGCGGCCCAGGTGAGGCTTTTGTCAACAAGCTCGGCCAACTCAGGCCTCTCAATCGGCCTGAAGGTGGGGTCCCAGGGCTCAACGTGGTGGTTCGCGTTAAAGAGCGCGAGCAAGGCGTCTGTGTCGCCTGCATGCACGGCGCGCACATGCAGCCGCTTTGTGTCCCATGCGTTAGGCACATAGTCCATCATGGCTGCGGCGCGCCTTCCACGGGGGCGGCGGCATGCACCGTGTCATTGGAGAGCCCATCAATGCTGCGGGCATTGTTCTTCTGCCTGTAGGTTGCCAGCGCCTCTTCGCCCTTGCCTTCGGCCCACTCAACCATGCGCGCACGCGGTGCCATCTGGTCTGCGTGCGGCACGCCAAAGCCGCAGGAGGTCTGGACGCTCTCCACATCCAGAACGACAAACTGGCGCACGCCCACAAAGTGGGGGAAGTGGGCTGCCAGCGCGTCCCATTCGCCCGCGCCTGGCAGCACCACGCGCCCTCGCCCATAGAGGCGCAGGATGAGCGGCTTGGGGCCAAAGCTGCAGAGCATGATGGTGAGGCGACCGTCATGCTTCATATGCGCGGCGGTCTCGTTACCGCTGCCCGTCATGTCAAGGTAGGCGACAGAGCGCGCGTCCAGCACGCGCAGCGTGTCGGCCCCTTTGGGCGAGAGGTTAATGCGGCTCTCGGCTGTGCCGGAGGCGACAAAGTAGACGAGTTGGGCGTTGATGAAGGCGCGCAGTTCGTCGGAGATCTCTTCATGGAATTTGGCCATAGGTACCCCTTTGGCAGGCTTGGCAACGCGTTGCGTAGCGGCGGCGGCAGCCGCGGTTCTTGAGAACGCGGCTTGATGGATGTGCACGGAGGCTGAAGGTTGTACAGAAGTCAAGATGGTGTTACGTCATCAGCGCCGGCTGCAAGCTGATTACCGGTTCAACATCCAGAAGCCATAAGCAGCCGCTACGAAGATGCGTGCATTCACTTAAACATGGAGTGCCTTGGCGATATACGCTAGGTGATTTCCTTGGCGCTTTCGGCGTGCGCGTCTATCAGCCGAATGCGGTTGCCCGACGGATCACGCAGCGCAGGCCACGCCCAAGTGCTCCTCAACGGGAATCGCGGCGGCGCGCAGGCGTGCGATCACAGCAGCAAAGGCGCTGTCTGAGGGCAGATGTATCTCGTACCAGTCGAGGCGTGCGGCGTCGTCCGGTGGGGGCGGCGCGCCGACGCCCGCCCAGACGTTAAGGCCAATGTGGTGATGGTAGCCCCCTGCTGCTACAAAGAGGGCCTGTCCCGCCCAGCGTTGCGTCAGCGCAAAGCCCAGCAGGTCGCAATAGAAGCGCTCGGCCTCGCCCAAATCGCGCACGTGCAGGTGCACATGGCCAATCGCGCGTGCCTTCGGCCATGCCGTGCCATGTCACGCGGCCGCTGGTCAGTTCATCCAGCAGGCCTTGCACATCGAGCGTTTCGAGAGTCATCTCCAGCGCGCCGTCGTGCGTCGGCCACTCGGCGCGCGGCCTGTCGCGGTAGATTTCCACGCCGTGCCCGTCCGGGTCTGCCAGATAGAGCGCCTCGCTGACGCCGTGGTCCGCCATGCCGCCCAAAGGCGTACGCGTTGCCACCAGGTGGCGCAGGACGCGTGCCAGATCGGCGCGGCCTGGAAGCAGCAGCGCCACGTGGTAGAGGCCCGTGCGCCCGCGCTGCACTGGGTGCGCGCCCGTCTGCTCGGTGAGCACAAGCAGCGTCGGGCCGCCCGCACCCAGCCATGCCTGGCTCGGTGTGCGGCTTTGCACATGCAGCCCCAGCGCGCCCGTATACCACGCCAGCGAGCGATTCAGGTCGGCCACGATCAGGCCAACCGCGCCCATGGTTGTGGCGGCGTCCATGCTGTGGGGTGCTTCGTCCATATGCGACCTCCCTCCTCTTGCGAGTTCCTGGGTCGAAGTGCGGGCTTCAGTAGTGAGCTTCGCACCATGTTTTTGGGCTGGATAGCTGCAAGCCTCTATGCCGCTCTAAAGAGTGCCAGCAGCTCGCCGGTTGCGCCGCGCGATGTGGCATCGCGACTGATTGAGCGGGTTACGTTGAAGCATTCGATGTGCGCACCTGCGTAGAGCGCTTGCGTCCACGGCGTGTTGTGATTTGAGATGAGCACGGGCACCCCACGTGTGGCCAGCGCTCGCGCCATCTCGGCAAGCGCAACCTGATCAGCGGCGCCAAAGCCGGCCGCACTGTAGGCTGTGAAGTTGGCAGTGGCCGAGAGCGGCACGTAGGGCGGGTCGCAGTAGATTACATCGCCCCGCCTCGCGCCGCGCATAACGTCGGCAAAGTCTGCGCAGAGAAACGCTGCCTGCTGCGCCTTGTGCTGGAAGGCGCGCATTTCTGCGGCGGGAAAGCCGACGCTGACATGGCGGCCAAAGGGCACATTGAAGCCACCCGCACGGTTGTAGCGACAGAGCCCATTGTAGCCATGTTTGTTGAGATAGACGAAGAGCTGTGCGCGCAGTGCCTGATCGTGCGTTGTGTTGAAGGTGTGCCGGCGCTCGTCATAAACGTCGCGGCTGTTGGCTTCGGGCGTAAAGAGGCGCGCGCAATCGGCAATGAACGTTTCGCCGCCGTCACGCAGGCGCGTGTAGAGGTTGATCAGGTCGGCGTTGGCATCGGCCAGAAGGTAGGCCGGAAAATCGGCGTTGAGAAAGAGCGCGCCCGAGCCGACAAAGGGCTCAATCAGCCTCTGGCCGTGGGGCAACAGGGCACAAATGCGCGCCGCAACGCGCTGCTTGCCGCCGGCCCACTTGAGAAAGGGTTTCACGCCGCGGCCTCGCGCCGCTGCGCACTCAGGTAGAGCACGAGGCCCACCATTGTGAGCGCGACACCCGTCCAGCCCATGAGGCCGGGCAGCGCACCCCCCAGCAGCAGCACCTCGCCCAGCAGCGAAAAGATCACCTCGCCCGACTGCGTGCTGTCGACCGCGGCCAGCTCATAGGGCGTGCGCGCCAGATGGCGCGCGTGCATGAAGAGCACCGTCGCGACAATGCCCGATGAGAGCGCCACCAGCAGCGTGCTCACCCACTGCCCTTGTGTGGGTGGCGGCGGCTGCGTAACGAGCACAAGCACAATCCAGAAGGGGAGCGAACCAAGGATGAGCAGTAACACGCGCGCAAAGGGCTGATCCATAACGGGCGAATTGATATGGGGCACGCGGCGAGGAGGCGCTGCGCCGCCATCACCGCCGCCGCGCCGCATCACCGCCCATGCGCGCCTCCCACACCATCTGCAAGCCGGCGGGATAGGCGAAGGCGGCAATCACCACCGGCAGCGCACCCAGCGCCACCTGCGTCCACGTGGTTTGTGCGGCGTGCTCAATATTGACAAGCAACACGCCGGCAAAGATGAGCAGCGTGAAGAGCAGCCCGCGCAGGGGCACACGCCGCCCGAATGCAGCCAGCACCAGCGGCGTTGCCAGGATCGTCGTTTGCCAGGTGGTGGCCACCACCCAGCCGGGCGCAAAGGAGGCCGCAAAGGTGATGCCCGCATAGAAGACGCCGAAGCCCACGCAACCGGCAAGCGTCCAGAAGAGCCAGTGGCGCGCATAGACGCGCAGCACCTCGAGCAGCGTGCGGGCGCGCCCGCTGAGCAGGAAGCCCAGGCTGATGAGCAGCAGCGCATAGGCGTAGCGCAGCGCTGCCGACCAGACCCAGTGCCCTCCACCAAGGCTCATGGCTCGGTTCAAGACAAAGGTGCTGCTGAAGAAGAGCGCCGCGGCCAGGCCGTAGGCAAGCAGACGAAGCATGAGAGGTCCGTTGGTTTTGGGAGGTGATGACTGTGTCTGCGCGTTCGCGACATGCGCAGCAAGGGCTGCCGGCACGCCGTGGTTTTGCGTAGCGGCTGCTTCAGCTGCCGTACCCACCAATCGCGTCGCGCCCTTGAGAACGGCAGCTAAAGCAGCCGCTACGCAAAACCACGGCGTGCCGGCAGCCCCTGCGACTACGCCAACCGCTTTACCAAATGGTAGCGCTCGGCACCCTCGGCAAAGCCGCGCAACGTACCGTATACACTGTAGCCCAGCTTCTCGTAGAAGCCCCGCGCCTGAAAGTTGAAGGTGTCCAGATGCACAAAGTCGCAGCCGCGCCGCTGGGCTTCCTTTTCGGCGGCGTGCAAAATGGCGCTGCCAAAGCCCCTGTGGCGCAGCCCCGTATCGACCCAGAAGAGGTCGACAAAGCAGCCATTCCAGCAGGTTGCGGCTGTGAGCCCGCCCCACACCTGGCCCCCCGGGCCGCGCAGCAGCACATTGAGCGGCTGCGGAATGGCTGGCCGGTAGACCTGCTCATTCCAGGAAGAGAGCCCGGAGCGCACCGTTGCGAGGTCTTCACTTGCGGGCGCTGTTGTGACCTCAAGATGCAGGCCCAGCGCCGCCGGAGCGCCGTCGACTGAGGCCCGCGAGGCACTGGATGCATCCAGCGTACGCCACAGATGCACGCGTTCGGCGCCGCCGCCGTAGCCGTTAAGGCGCGCATACTCGTTGTAGCCATGCGCAACGAACAATGCGGGGGACTGGAAGCTCATGCACTCAACGTGCACAAGGTCGCGCCCATCCTCAGCGGCGGCACGCTCGGCGGCGGCGAGTAGGGCGCTGCCTACGCCGCGCCTGCGCAAAGGCGCGTCCACCCAAAAGTATTCGATAAAACAAGCGTTGAAGTAGAACGCCCCCGCGAGCCCGCCGCGTCTGTTACCCTCTGCATCGCGTGACGAAGACAGCGAAGGGTGTGTGGCGGCTCTCCGGCTCAAGTGGGCGGTTGTAGGAGAGGAGGCCGCTGAGGATGCTTTGCAGGTCACGCGCGGGTGGCTCATCCTCAAGGCAGATCTCCAGCGGCGGCAACTCATAGTCCATTGTGCTTGGCGTTTCCTGCGTCATGGCTGCCGGTCGGCGCGGTGGTAGTGCTGGCGAATGGCGGGCAGCAGGTACTCGTCGAAGGCGCGATCCACCTCATACGCGGGCGACCAGCCCCAGTCCAGCCGCGCGGCGCTGTCGTCCACGTCGGCGGGCCACGAGTCAACAATCGCCTCGCGCTTGAGGTCTGGCTCGAAGGTAATCTCGGCGCCCGGGAAAGCATTCACCACGCGTTCGCGAATCTGACGCGCCGAGAGACTGAAGCTCGTGACATTGTAGATTGTGCGCGTCAGCGCCTCGCGCGGGGCCTGGCTGAGCATGAGAATGGCGCGCACGGCGTCGGGCATGGCCAGGAAGGGAATACGCACATCCTCGCGCACGAAGCAGGCGTAGGGTTCGCCGCGCGCAGCGGCGTGGATCATCTCCGGTGCGTAGTCGCTCGTCCCGCCCGAGGGCAGCGTGTCGGCGCTGATGAGGCCGGGAAAGCGCACGCAGCGGAAGTCGATTGTGGGCACCTCGCCCGCTGCCAGCTGCCTGTAGTAGCGCGCAAAGTAGCCGCCCAGCATTTCGCAATAGAGTTTGTTGCAGCCATACATGGTGCGCGGCTGGTTCCACTCAAATTCGCGCACGCGCTGAAAGTGGAGCTTGGTCTCCTTGTCGGGCATGCCGTAAACCGCTATCGAGCTGGGGAAGATGAACTGGACGGGCCGATCGCTCCACTGCGTCTGGTCGGCGGCGAGCATGAGCAGCCCGAGGGTGCCCTCCACGTTGACCTGGTGCGCCGCCTCGGGCGCAATTTCGGCACGTGTGGAAAGCAGCGCCGCCAGGTGGTAGATGACCTCGATTTCGTACTCCGTTACCAGGCGCGCGAGCAGGCGCGTGTTGAGCAGGTCGCCCTCGAAATGGGTGACGAGCGGGCGGATCTCCTCGGGCAGCGGGCGGATGTCGACGGTGACAAGACGGGCGCTGCCGTCGGCTGCAAGACGCTTGATGAGCGCGTGGCCCACCTCGCCCGATGCGCCGGTGATCAATATTGCGCGTTTGCGCATTGAGGATGAGAGGGCCATTGAGAGTTCTCGCAGCGGATGGAATTGACTGGAAAGAGGTAATTGCACATCGATTAGCGATAATTGATGACTGATGATTGATGAATTGCGAGTTGCACGCGAGTCGATTGCAGATGCCTGCGATTTACTCGAGTGCGACCCAATGCACTCACCTTATCTTGTTACATTCAACTCGCGCCCGACGCGCGCAAAGACATCCAGCGCGCGCTCCAGGTCCTCACCGCTGTGGGCGGCCGAGTTCATGACGCGCACGCGCGCTTTTCCCAGCGGCACGGTGGGGTAGCCAATGGCCATGGCAAAGAGCCCTTCCTCGAAGAGGCGGCGGCTGAATGCCTGCGCCAGTGCGGCTTCGCCCAGCATGACGGGCACAATCGGCGTCGTTGAGTGGCCTGTGTCAAAGCCCATCTCCTGCAGGGCGGCGCGCACAGTCTCCGCATTCGTCCAAAGGCGCTCCACCAGTTCAGTCGACTCCTCGAGCATCTGCACGGCCTCGAGGCAGGCGGCGGCATCTGGGGCCGTCATTGCGCTGGAAAAGAGGAAGGGGCGGCCACGCTGGCGCAGCCATTCCACAATCACGCTGCTGCCCGCCACCAGACCTCCCACTACGCCAAAGGCCTTGCTTAGCGTGCCCACCTCCACATGGACGCGCCCGTGCAACCCAAAGTGATCCACAATGCCGCGCCCGCCCCGCCCCAGCACCCCTTCGCCGTGGGCGTCGTCCACCATGAGCAGGATGCCGTGCGCCTCGGCGACGTCGGCAATGCGGTCGAGCGGAGCAACATCGCCATCCATGCTGAAGACGCCGTCGGTGATGATGAGCCGCCGCCCGTCGGTGGCGGTCTCGCCGATCACCCGCTCGAGATCGGCAACGTCATTGTGCTTGTAGCGCACGACAGTGGCGCGGCTGAGGCGGCAGCCGTCGATGATTGAGGCGTGATTCAGCTCGTCGGAGAAGATGACGTCAGCCGGCCCCACAAGCGCCGGAATGGTGGCAAGGTTGGCCGTGAAGCCGCTCTGGAAGGTAACGCACGCCTCGGCATTTTTGAAGGCCGCCAGCCGCTCCTCAAGCTGCACGTGGAGCGTGGTCGTGCCCGCAATCGAGCGCACGGCCCCTGGCCCCACGCCATACTCCTCAATGCCACGCATGGCTGCTGCGCGGATGCGCGGGTGGTTGGCCAGCCCCAAATAGTTGTTGGCGCAGAAGTTGAGCAGGTCGCGTCCGTCAATGCGCACATGCGCGCCCATGGGCGAATCGATGGTGCGGATCTGATTGTAGAGCCCCTCGGCGCGCAAGCGCGTGAGCTCCTGGCCAATCTCGACCAAAGCCTGGTTTTCCATGTGCGCCTCCGTGCGGCTGCGTGGTGGTGGACCTTTTGCTTGACGCCATTATACACGGGGTGCGCCGCTCACCAATGTAAAGCCCCGCTTCCGCTGTGGGAAGCGAGGCCTTGGTTTGCTCTGCGCGTGCCGCCGCTCAGGACTCTGCGCTGCAATCCGCCTCGATTGCTGCCACGCTCGCTGCCCACGCCGGCCACCAATCGGCATGGGTTGCCGGGTCGCCGTTCTCCAGTGCGCCGTCGCGCAGCGCGCCCAGCCAGCGCGCGACAGAGCGCGATGAACGCCGCCTCGCCCAGCAGCAGCTCGTTGTCTGTACCATCCTCGATGGCAAAGCCAACAAAGCGAGCGTCGCCTACGTTGGGCGGATTGTGAAAGATGATGCCGCGATCGTCGGTGCCGTAGGAGTAATGTCCCTCGATGGCGCGCGGTCAGACTCGTGATCTCGCCCCAACTGCCCACGCTCAGGAAGGCGGGTAGGACGGCGCGCACCGTCTCGTCGGCCTCGTCAAAGTCATCCGGCAGCACAGCACGAAGAAGCGCGCCGTGGACGCCGCCGGTCCACTCAAAGTGGATGGCATCGGCAATTTCGATTGCCAAGATAACTCGGTTCATGGCAGCTCTCTAAAGGCTCTCGCAAGAATTTCTCGGTCATGAATCAAGCTGGGTAGAAGGTTGCCACCGACTTCTTGTCCATGGCCAGGTAGCCCTTGAGCGCGAAACCGCTCACAGAGGAACCGTTCCATTTGCGGGTGGTCGTGTCGCAGTTCAGCGCGCGGATTGAGCTCCAGATCGCCTCGTTGCCGCGGTTCTGCCAGACGGCCTGCTGCCCAGCCAGCGCGGTAATGAGCGTCTTCTCGCCGCCGCCCGGCATGACGGTGCCGTTAAAGTTGTGCAGTT
Organism: uncultured Chloroflexia bacterium; assembly: GCA_963773745.1. Lineage (GTDB taxonomy): Bacteria > Chloroflexota > Anaerolineae > Caldilineales > Caldilineaceae > UBA5069. The sequence goes on along the minus strand of CAVZCL010000005.1, from coordinate 2,050,460 downwards.
CGTAATTGACCTTGGTGCACTCTGTTCCAACCGCCACCGAATTGAAGGATCGGCCAGCGAGCACGGGCGGGCGGCCCGCCTGCACAACGTTCGGCCCATTCATCACCGGCGGAACCGCCGGCGTGATCACGCGGTTGAGCGCGGCATTGAAAGCAGCCGGATCGTGGCCGCCCGAAATACGATTGCCCTTGCCATCCGTGTTGTAGATGACCGTTGCGGTGTTGAGGTGGTGCATGGCCGCAGCGGTGGCCCCTGCGAAGTCCTTCAAGAATACCGCACCGTAGTGATGCAGCGCGTTGGCCTTGAGCTTCTTGTCGCGCACCAGCACCTCAAAGCGCGGCTCGCCCACAGCGGTAATGAATACGTCAAGCGTTGCCGCCGTGTACTTCGTCAGGAAATCCAGAATCGACTCGTCGCCAAAGGTTGTGAACCAGTGCTTGAGCTTGACTGCCGTGAATGTGGTGTGCAGGTCGATCAGCTGATCCACAGAGAGCTTGCTCTTGGTAAGCTCCGCCTTGCTGAACTGCTCGATCAGCGTCTTGACCTTGGCCAGCGTTATGCCCGTGATGAGCTTTAAGACATCCGTGAAGCCGAAGCGACCAATCAAATCGCCCAGCTTCTTGCTGCCCAACTTGGTATCATCGGCCAGTTCGACGATGTCGGGGATGCTCATTGTGCCAATCAGGGTATCGCACCAACCCGATCCAACGTCAAACACAAAAGTCTTGAGTTTATCCTTGCCCAGCGCATCGTAGAGTGCAGTTGCCTTTGCGGGCCCGATTGTGGGCGCCTTTTGCCAGTTCTGCAGGCGGCTGACACCGAGGGCCTCGAGCAGCCCGAGAAGCTTAGCACCGTTTGCAAAATCAACCTTGAGCGCGGTGAGCTCCCCTTCGCCACCGGCAAGTTCGCGCAGCGCCTGCTGATCATCAATGCGCGTGATCTCCGTGTCGGCGGCGGTGACAACGCCCGCCGTTGCTGCGGTGGCGCCCAGCTTCGCCTGCCTGAGATCCTCCTCTTCGCCCGGGACGCGTGCGACTGCATCTCGCACGGCCTGCAGGGTTTGGCGCGCCTCGGCGAGGCTGTCGCGCACCGTCTGCACAACTGCGTCACGCTCTGCGCGCAAGTCCTGCTCGGAGGCGCCATTTGAGAATTGGGTGCGCTTGGCAACCTCAGCCAGATCAGCGAAGAAGTTGCGCGAAAGCTCAAGCTCGATGACAAGCTGCTCCTCGATCTGGCGCACAACCTCTTCGGCGGCATCCAACTGGGCAGCGTCTTCACGCGTATCATCAAGCGCTTCCTGAGCTTCATCCACCCGCTTCAGCGCGTTGAAAATTCCCTGAATCGCCTGCACCGATGCGCGCAAGCTGAGCATCGCCGCGTCGGCAGCGCTCTTGTGCACTTGTACGTTGGCAACCATGTCACCATAGTTGGCGACGCTGAGCAGCGCCGCGTCGATGCGCTTGATCTGCTCTTCGGCCACGACAAGGTCGCGTGTCGCCGTCTGAAGCTCCTTGCTTGCGGCGGCCGACGAGAGCGCACCCACCGCCCGTTTGGCGCACTGAGCTCCTGAACGGGTCGTCGCCTCAACGCGGCTGAGCAGGTTGGGTACGCTGCTTGCAATCCGTGACGCGGCCTCGCGATCCTCGGCGCTCTTTAGCTGGCCCACGCGCATTTCAATTGTGCCCTTGCGCCCTTCGATCTTCTGGAAGAGCTGGCGAATCGCGTTAATGTGGCGCTTGCTGGCAGAGGCCTCGGAGATGTCAAACTGCAGCTTGATTGTGTTGTAGGCAACCAGCACGGCGGGCAGGAGCGCACTTGTCGCGTTCGATGTGCCGGGCAGCACGTCGTTCTGCACGCTGGCCTGAATGCCTTCCCACGTCTCTTGTGCAGTCTTCAGCGCTGCATTCTCTTCGGAATCAGAGTGCTTCTTGTCCTTGCCCTTGTGCGCCGTGTGCACGCCGTTGACAATGGGATGGCGCTGCACAATGGCCTGAATTGCGGCGCGCTGGACACTGGGCGATTGCGACGCGTCATCACCGGCCAGCGCGCCCAGTGCGCGGTTGCCGATAGTGCGCTGCAGGTATTCCCCCGTAGCGCTGTCGGTAAGCGCCCCAGTCACCTCGGGCCCGCGCACCTCGACGCTGGACGTTGGCTTGATCTGCGGCGTCTTCCTCTCACTGGCCTGCTGCGACTCATGCTGCATGGTGCTCCTCGATACTGAGGTGAAAGCAAAGCGGCTCATTCGGCCAAGAGATGCGGGTATCGATCGTGGAAGAACTTGAATGACCAAGAGTATCCTTCTCACCCCGCTGCTGTCAAGCGCCATTTGCAGGCGCATCGGGCTACTCAAGATTCAGAATGAGATGTGGTAGGCGCCAACGGCAACCTCACCCCCGGCCCCTCTCCAGAAAATTTGGAGAGGGGAGCAAAACAGTCGTCACGCCGGAGTATGTGTCACGATAATCCGGCGTGACGCTTGTTTTGCTCCCCTCTCCAATGTTCTGGAGAGGGGCCGGGGGTGAGGTTGCCGTTGGCGCCTACCACATCTCATTCTGAATCTTGAGACACCTCGCAGGCGCAGAGGGGCTGCACATGCTGCTTGACAGCGGCGGGATGAAGATGCTCGTGTGCATCTTCGCCCCTCCGTGCTTCTCGTGGTATGATTGCGCGCATGGCAGCACTCCTGGCGGTGGACGTGGGGCTGCACACCGGCCTCGCCCTCTATGGCCCCGATGCTCGGTTGCAGTGGGCGCGTTCCAACCACGTAGCTTCGGCGGCGCGGCTGCGCGACGCAGCGCCTGCCCTCCTGCGGCTGGCCCCCGACGTCACGCATCTTGTCTTTGAGGGAGGCGGCGAACTGGCCGACATCTGGCGGCGCACGGCGGAAAAACGGGGCATCTCGCCCCTGCAGGTGAGCGCCGAAACGTGGCGGCCGGTCATCCTCTTTGATCGCGAGCGACGCAACGGGCCCATGGCCAAGCAACACGCCGACCGGCTGGCCCGCAACGTCTACCTCTGGTCCGGACTGAAACCCCCGAAGACGATGCGCGATGACATGGCCGAAGCAATTCTGGTTGGCCTCTGGGGGCTGCTCCAGATCGGCTGGCTGGAGAGCCTGCCTGAACCTTTGCGCCGCAGCTAGCGAATGCGCCACAACCCGTGCATGCGCAAACCCGTAGACTCTTGAACTTTTGAACCCTTGAACTTGCATTGGAGGTCCATGACCAACCCTGATTCCTTCCGCTCACGCGCACCTGCAGATTCCGGCGAAGAGTTGGAACGCGAACGCCCACTCAAGCGCGACAGCGACGGCTACTTCACAACCGCGGCCATGCCCGAGAGCGCCGTACTCGTGGGCGTGGAAGTGCGTGACCACCCGGGCCTGCTCCCTCTGACCGATTCCCTGGACGAACTCGAATTGCTTGCCGATACCGCCGGCATGGTCGTCGTCGGCACACTGACGCAGAAGCTGGATTCGCCTCACCCTGCCACGTTGCTCGGCTCGGGCAAGGTGGAGGAGCTGAAGACGCTTGTCATTGAACTGGGTGCGAACGCCATCATCCTCGATGACGAACTTTCGCCGCGCCAGCAGCGCGAGCTTGAAGAGATTATGGGCGAGGAGATCAAGGTCATTGACCGCACCGCGCTCATTCTTGACATCTTCGCCAGCCATGCGCGCACGCGCGAGGGCGCGGTGCAGGTCGAACTCGCGCAATATGAATATCGCTTACCTCGATTGACCAACGCGTGGACCCACCTTGCGCGTCAAGCCGGCGGTCGCGCCGGCGGCGCGAGTGGCGGCGTCGGCGTGCGTGGACCGGGCGAAACGCAGCTTGAAGTGGACCGACGCGAAATCGACCGACGCATTGCCTTTCTCAAGCGCGAGCTTGTCGACATCCAAAAGCAACGGCGGCAGCACCGCGAGCAGCGGCGCAAGAGCGAAACCCCTGTCGTCGCTATCGTTGGCTACACGAATGCCGGCAAATCCACCCTGCTCAACGCACTCAGCGGGGCGAACGTGCGCGCCGAGGACCGCCTCTTTGCTACGCTGGACCCGACGACGCGCCGCGTTACCCTGCCCAGCGGACAACCGGCGCTCTTTACCGACACAGTCGGCTTCATCCAGAAGCTTCCCACCATGCTCGTGGCCGCCTTCCGGGCCACGCTCGAGGAGGTGACCGAGGCTGACATTCTGGTGCATGTGGTCGACATCTCCCACGCCAACATGGAGGAGCAGATTGCCGCGGTTGAGGAGGTCCTTGAGCAGATTGGTGCGGGCGACAAGCCCGTTGTCACCGCGCTCAACAAGATTGACAACATCGACCGCGACAACGAAGAATTGCAGCAGCGGCTGGCCGACGCAGCGGCTGAATATCCCAATGCCGTTCTGCTGAGCGCACGCACGGGCGAAGGGATTGACCTGCTGAGTGCGAGGCTGGATGAGGCGCTGCGCCAGCGCATGCTGCGCATTGATATCCTTATCCCCTATGCGCAAAGCGAGATTGTAGCGCTTGTGCATGAGAATGGCATGCTTGATCTCGAGGAGCATACCGACGAGGGCACACACATTGTGGGTTGGGTGCCGCTGAAGCTGGCAGGCCGCATTGCCGGACTGCAGAATTCGACAGAGTCCGAGGAGTAGCGCACGTTCGATGAGAGCACAGGGGTGACGAACACCTTTCGCGCGGCGTCGCCGGCATCGGCTGCTTTCACGCGCGCCGGCAAGCGCTCCCTCGAAGCAGAGGGCGCCGCCGACACCTACACTCTGGAGATCACAATCCAGTAGCAGGGAATGCAGTATGCAGGACACGGTTCTCATCACGGCGCCGATTCCCCAGGCCGCGCTGGAAATGCTCCACGCGACCGACTTCAACGTGCGCCATTACGTGGCAGGGCCGGCCATCCCTCGCCCTGAACTGCTGGCGCAGGCACGCGGCGCCGCCGGCATCTACTGCCTGATCAATGACCGCATTGACAGCGAGGTGCTTGACGCTGCGGGTCCATCGCTGCGCGTCGTCAGCACGATGTCGGTCGGTTACGATCATGTGGATGTGGCGGCGTGCGCCGCGCGCGGCGTGGCCGTGGGCAATACGCCCGGCGTCCTGACAGAAACCACAGCCGACCTGACGCTGGCGCTGCTGCTTGCCACGGCGCGCCGCATTCCCGAGGCGGTGGCCGCCGTGCACGACGGCAGTTGGGGCGCGTGGAAGGGCGAGTGGATGGCAGGGCGCGACCTCTTTGGGAGCACCGTGGGCATTGTGGGCATGGGGCGGATTGGGCAGGCCGTGGCGCGTCGCCTGGCTGGCTTTGGCTGCCGCCTGCTCTACACTGGCCCATCACCCAAGGCGGAGGCAGAGGCGCTGGGTGCGCGTTTCGTGTCACTCGAAGCCCTCCTGGCGGAGAGCGACTTCGTCACGCTGCACTGCCCGCTCAATGCCCACACACACCACCTGATTGACGCGGCGACGCTTGCGCAGATGAAACCGACTGCAATGCTCATCAACACCACGCGCGGCGGCGTTGTGGATCAGGATGCGCTCTACGCCGCGCTGCGTGCCGGCACGATTGCCGCCGCGGGGCTTGACGTCACCACGCCCGAGCCACTTCCCACCGACCACCCGCTGCTCACGCTGCGCAACTGCGTTGTGCTGCCTCACATTGGCAGCGCGACAATCGCCACCCGCACGCGCATGGCGCAAATGGCGGCGCAAAACCTGATTGCCGGCGTGCGCGGCGAAGCGCTGCCCTTTGGCGTGTCTGTGCGAGTCAGCTGCGCGCATGTAGCGCGCTGATGAAGTCACTGGCAGGGCGTCATTGCAAGGAGTGTTCACGTCATTCCGTCATCAACCGAGTTGAAAGATAGAGGAGATCGGCATGGCAAAAAAGCGTTCGTGGAGTGAGATGTCCGGCCAACAGAAAGCCGGCGTCATTCTCATGGCGATCATTCAGATCGGCTTGGCGGGGATAGCCTATCGCGATCTGCGCAAGCGCCCTGCGGCACAGGTACGTGGCCCCAAGCGCATATGGTACGCAATCAACGCCATCAACTTTTTTGGCCCCATCACCTACCTTGTGTATGGCCGTTTGCATACGGCCAAATCGTAGCGCAGCGGCGCGAGCCGTGCCCTGGGGGCTCAAGTTCATATTTGGCACTCGTGCGTGGCCCCTGTATTATCATGGCACCGCATTTTGCTTTTCGAACAACGCGGCGCGTGTGTGGGAGGCGTCGTTGTTGCAACGCCCTCAGCTGCGCAAACCACAGACACTGTTATCTTTAACGCGGTCATCTGCACGTCGGGCCGCGCCAGCGTTCAACCCACGCAAGGAGTCCAAGCGATGAGCAGCACCCCAGCCGGCACCGACGCCGCAGCCAAGCAGACACTGAGCATCACCGACAACCGAACAGGCAAGGGCTACGAAGTGCCGATTGAGTACGACACGATTCGTGCCATCGAACTGCGCAAGATCAAGGTCAACGCCGACGAGTTCGGCATGATGACCTACGATCCTGGCTACGACAACACGGCGTCGTGCAAGAGCAGTATCACCTACATTGACGGCGACGCGGGCATCTTGCGCTATCGCGGCTATCCCATTGAGCAGCTGGCCGAAAAGAGCACCTTCCTCGAGGTCGCTTACCTGCTCATTTTTGGCGATCTGCCCACGAAGCAGCAGTACGAAACATGGGTGCATGATGTGCTGCACCACACCTTTGTGCACGAGAATCTGGTGCAGCTGATGAAGTCCTTCCGCTATGACGCGCACCCCATGGGCATGCTCATCAGCGCGCTGGCCTTCATGTCCACGCTTCACCCCGAGGCGCGCGAGATCGAGGACCCCAAGCTGCGCCACAAGCAAATTCTGCGCATGCTGGGCAAGCTGCCCACAGTGGCCGCCTTCGCCTATCGCCATCGCATTGGTCGCCCCTTCAACTATCCCAACAGCGACCTGGACTATACGAGCAATTTCCTCTACATGCTCGACTACATGAGCCAGAGCCGCTATGAGGTGCACCCCACCCTGGCGCGTGCGCTGGATGTGCTCTTCATCCTCCACGCCGACCACGAGCAGAATGCCTCCACCTCGGTCATGCGCTCGATTGGCTCGGCCCACGCCGACCCGTACAGTGCCATGGCAGGCGCGGCGGCGGCGCTCTTTGGTCCCCGCCACGGTGGCGCCAACGAGGCGGTTGTGAAGATGCTGCAGGAGATTGGCAAGGCGGAGAATGTGGCCACCTATGTGGAGCGCGTCAAGAAGGGCGAGTTCCGCCTTATGGGCTTTGGCCACCGCGTCTACAAGAACTATGACCCGCGCGCCCGCATCATCAAGCAGGTGGCGTATGACGTCTTCAACGTCACGGGGCTCAACCCGCTGATTGAGGTGGCGACGAAGCTCGAGGAGATTGCGCTAAGCGACGACTACTTCGTTTCGCGCAAGCTTTACCCGAATGTGGACTTCTACAGCGGCATTATTTACCAGGCAATGCGCTTCCCGCCCGATATGTTCACGGTGCTCTTTACGCTGGGGCGTGCGCCCGGCTGGCTGGCACAGTGGAACGAGATGGTGCAGGACAATGAGCAGAAGATCGCCCGTCCGCGCCAGATCTACCTCGGCGAGCCCGAGCGCAAGTACGTGCCCCTCGTCTCCCGCATTTAAGGGCAAATACGACGCGAAGGCGCAAAGAAAGCGCAAAGAAGAACAACAAGAAACGCGATCGGAGCCGAAATTAACTGGCTCCGATCGCGTTTCTTGTTGTTCTTCTTTGCGCTTTCTTTGCGCCTTTGCGCCTTCGCGTCGTATTTCCTTTAGTTGATGTCGCCTTCGCCGCGCCAGAAGCGCCGTACCTGTGCGGCCAGATCGGGCGCGCGCTCGAGCATGGCGTCCTCCGCAAAGATGCGCAGCGCCGCCTCGCGTGCGAGGGCAAGCGTCTCCAGATCGCTGAACTGGGCGATGCGCAGCTCGGGCAGGCCGCTCTGGCGCGTGCCCAGAAAGTCGCCTGGGCCGCGCAGCTGCAGGTCCTTCTCGGCCAGCGCAAAGCCGTCGTTTGTGCTCTCCAAAATGCGCATGCGCTCCAGCGCCGCATCGTTCTCGGCGGCGCTCACAAGCACACAATAGCTCTTGGCCTGCCCGCGCCCTACCCGCCCGCGGAACTGGTGCAGCTGCGCCAGCCCAAAGCGCTCGGCATCCTCCACAATCATCACCGACGCGTTGGGCACATCAATGCCCACCTCGATGACGCTTGTGCTCACCAGCACATCGCTTTCGCCCGCGGCAAAGGCGCTCATGATGGCATCCTTCTCGCTGCCTTTCATCTGCCCGTGGAGCAGCGCCAGTCGCAGGTCAGGGAAGACCTCTTGGCTGAGCGTTGCGTACTCGCGCGTGGCCGAGCCGGCGTCGAGCACCTCGCTCTCGTCCACCAGCGGATAGACGATGAAATGCCTGCCTGCCTGCCGCAGCCTCGGTGCGCACAAAGCCATAGACGCGTTCGCGCTCGCCGCGCCGGAAGAAGACAGTTTTGACGGGCGTACGGCCGGGAGGCATCTCGTCAAGCTGGCTGACGTCGAGGTCGCCGAAGACGGTGAGCGCGAGGCTGCGCGGGATGGGCGTGGCGCTCATGACAAGCAGATGGGGCTGCGTGTCACCCTGGCCGCGCAGCGCGCCGCGTTGCTCCACGCCAAAGCGATGCTGCTCGTCGACCACGGCCAGCGCCAGGCGTGCAAATTCAACACCCTCCTGGATGAGTGCAGTCGTGCCCACCACGACGTCAATCGAGCCGTCGCGCAAGCCGGCAAGGATGCGCTCGCGCTCCAGCCCGGTGACGCGGCCTGTGAGCAGTGCAACCTCCACCGGTGCGCCGTCGGGGCGCTGCAGCGGCTCCAGCAGCTTGCGCAGGCCGCGATGGTGCTGCTCGGCCAGAATCTGCGTGGGGGCCAGCAGCGCCGACTGCGCACCGCTGCCCAGCGCCAGCCACATTGCGCCGGCTGCCACAGCTGTTTTGCCGCTGCCCACGTCGCCCTGCACAAGGCGCGTCATGGGCACAGGGCGGGCCATGTCCATGGCTACCTCGTCGAGCACACGCAGCTGCGCGCCAGTGAGCGTAAAGGGCATGGCCTCCACAAACGGGATCAGCCGCGCGGCCCCGCCCTCAATCGCCATGGCCGCCACCGACTTGAGCTCGCGCCGTCGCTGCAGCACGCCCAACTGCACATAGAGCAGCTCTTCCATGGTCAGCCGCTTGATGGCCGCCTCGAGTTGCGCGTGGTCATCGGGGAAGTGAATGCCCCAGAGCGCGTCGGTCAGGTTGGGCAGATCGTAGGTCGCGCGCACATCGGCGGGCAGCGGGTCGGTGAGGAGGGGCGCGAAGTCCTCCAGCGCCTGGCGCACCAACTGGCGCATTTTGTTGAGCGATATCCCCTCTGTCAGCGGGTAAACCGGCGCGAGGCGTCCAGCGGCGAGCGACTCGCTCTCGTCGGCTGCGTCCTCGAAAATGGGGCTCTCAATGGTCTTGCGCCCCATGTAGAGGCCGATCTTGCCGCTGAGGCGGTAGGTTGTGCCCGCCTTCAGTTGGCGCACCACGTACTTGTTCCACCAGTTGGCCCGCAATGTGCCCGTCGCATCCTGGAAGAGCCCTTCAATACGCTTGCGGTTGATGCCAATGCTCTTTTCACTCACCTCCCAGAGGTTGGCCACAACCGTGACTGTCTCCCCGGGCTGCAACTGCGAAATCGTCTTGAGCTGGCTGTAATCATCGTGGCGGCTGGGCAGGTGCCAGAGCAGATCCTGCACCGTGTGCACACCGAGCTTGCCCAGCAATTCGGAAATGGAAGGACCCACTCCTTGCAGTGTGGTGACCGGCTTCTGCAATTCGTCGGCGGTGCGTGCAGGACGCGATGAAGTGCGCGATTGCACCTTGGAGGGGGGCGCGACGTCGCGCGGCTGCCCTTCATACTCGTAGACGAAGGTGGTGCCCAGCATGGAGTCGGCGTTGCTGACGTCACCACTCTTGTTGTCGCGCTTGCCGCCGGCGTTCTTGCCGCCACCGCTGCCGGCATTGCCGCCGCCCCCATTGCCGCCGCCCTTGCGCTGCGGCTCCTGCGCCTTGGGCTGCTCCTGCGCCTTGGGTTGCTCCTGCGCCTTGGGTTGCTCCTGCGCCTTGGGCTGCTGCGCTCGGGGAGCGCTCTGCGGCTGTTCGCGCGGCGTTGGCGCTGCGGGCGGCACATTCATCAATTCGCTCGCGTCGGGCGCGGTCGTGGGTTGGGCCGGCGCAGGCGGCGGTGTGGCCACAAAGTCACCGGCGAGCACGCGTCGCAGTTGCGCAGCGGTCTCACTGCGGCCTGCGGGCTCGCTTTCGCCATACTGCACCATGAGTTGGGTGGCCCGCTGCACCAGCGCCGGATCAACGTTTTCGGCGCGCGCGTCTTCTTCCCAGCGTTGGGCCATCGCCTCAAGGCCGCCAATGACCACCCGATTGCGCCACTGCTGACGCTCTTCCAGTTCCAATACTCGCCGCAAGCGGTCTACTGCCGAAGTTGCCACAGATGCATTCCTTGCCCTGACGTCGAATTACACATTATGCCCAGCGCCGCACAGAAGAAGCCATTTTGACGCAAAGGCGCAAAGACGTTGTTTCCAGACCAACAGGCTTCCAGACCAACAGGCTTCTAGAAGCTGCCCTCGTGCACCACCACACCAAGCACATTCGGCCCGAGGTAGGCGGCGAGGCTGGGCGGATAGCTCACTTCCTCCACGGGCGTGCCGGGCAGATGCTCGGTGAGTCGCTCAATCAGCTTGACACGCGGCTTTTCGTAGTTGTGCTGCATCACGCCCACGTGCTGCACCCTGGCGAACTCGGCCACGAACTCGAAGAGCTTGTCCACCACTTCCTCACGCGTCTGCACCTTCTCCAGCGTGGCGAGTGCGCCATCTTCCATCATCAGCATGGCCTTGATGCCCAGCATCGTGCCAAGCACGCTCTGCGATGCTCCCAGCGCCGCGCTGCGCTCAAGGTAATTCAGGCTCTCCGAAAAGAGCGCCACGTAAAGGTGCGGCACCGAGCCGTTGACCACGCGTGCGATCTCGTGCAGCGTTGCATCCTCTGCCGACGCAGCGGCGGCCATGGCTACCAATTGGCCCAGCCCGTAGGAGGTGCTTTGGCTGTCGATGACGCGAATGCTGTAACGCCCGCGCAGCATGTCGGCCGCACGCCGCGCCGCCAAATACATGGGGCTCAGCAGGCTGCTCATGTGGATGGAGATGATGTGCTCCGCCTCGTTACCCGGCGTCTGGTAGGTGTCGAGAATGGTGTTGATGTCGGCCGCCAGCACTTCGGGCGTGGGATTGCTGCCGCTCGCCTGCGCCGCATTGAGCTTCTGGAACATCATCTCGGCGGTGAAGTCGCCCCCCTCCTCAAAGACCGAACTGCCGATCTTGATGCGGTGGGGAATGATCTCAACCGGATAGCGCGCGGCAATCTCGGCCGGAATGAAGGCGTTTGAATCGGTGACGATGCGTACTCTGCCCATAGAGTGTTGAATTTCCGGTGTGGCGGCGCCACGTGGAGGCCGCTTTTGCTCAAAATCAGGGGTTGGTGCGCACATGCGCTTGATCCTGTTCAGGATACCCGTTTACCCGCTGCGATTCAAATTCCCGCCCCAAAGCGATGCGCCCCACGAGAGACAAGAGCGCTGCACAGGTTAACCGGATTGAAGGATGAGAAGAGAGAAGAGCCTGGTCTCTGAGCTGTTGTTGTCTATTCAATCCGCGTCCACTGTGTACCAGCTGATGCCTCGGCAGCAAACGCCCGTTCTGGTTTGACATGCAGGCGCTCCTCGGGTAGGATTGTGAGGTTGAAGAGCAACTGGAGTCCAGCGCGCAGCGATGCGTTGGGGATTCTTACCGCAAAGTATTTGCAGGAGGACGCCATCATGGCAAAGTGCGATAATTGCAGCAGGCCGCCGCAGTACGGGAACAACCGCCCCTGGTCGAAGAAGGCCACGCGCCGCCACTGGAACCTGAACGTGCAGAAGGTCAAGGTCATGGAGAAGGGGCAGATGGTCACCAAGACGCTGTGCACCTCCTGCCTGCGCACCGCAAGCAAGAGCGCGTAGAGCTCCTGCAGCTGCACAGTCAGTGCAGAAAGTACAGTAACCGCAGAAAACCCAATTCGGACACCCTTCGCAAGAAGCGGCGCCGGCCTGATCTTCAGGTCGGCGCTTTCTTGCTGTTCCTTCGCACTGTTCCTTCGCACTGTTCCTTCGCACCTTAGCGTTACAGATGCAAACTACGCGCTCAACTTCTGGGCGCGCCGCAACTGCCCGCAGCCGGCGTTGATTTCGATGCCGCGGCGCAGGCGAATGGTTGTGGAGATGCCCGCCGCGCGCAGAATTTCGGCGAAGATTTCGGCATCATAGCTTGTGGAGGGCTGATAGGGGCTGTCGGGAATCGGGTTGAGCGGGATCAGGTTCACGTGGCAGAGCAGCCCGCGCAGCTTGCTTGCCAGCTCCTCGGCCAATTCGGGCGTGTCGTTAATGCCGCGCATGAGCGCATACTCGAAGGTTACGCGCCGGTGGGTCTTGTCCACATAGCGCCGCACGGCATCCAGCAGCTCGTTTACAGGATAGCCGCGGTTGATGGGCACCAACCCCGTGCGCAGCGTATCATTGGGCGCATGCAAGCTCACCGCCAGCCCGATCTGCAGCGCCTCATCGGCCATCTTGTCAATCTGCGGAACCAACCCCACCGTGCTCAGCGTAATATGGCGTGCGCCCAGGCCAAAGGCATCGGCGTCGGTCAGCCGCCGCAGCGCCGCCCACACGTTGGCATAGTTGTGCAGCGGCTCGCCCATGCCCATGAGCACAATGTTGGTGACTGTCGCCGGGCGCTCGACGTCCGTGGCGGGCAGCGCATCGGGCGTGGCCAGATAGTGCGCGAAGTGGAGCACCTGGGCCACGATCTCGCCCGAGCTGAGATTGCGCGCAAGCCCCCCCAGCGCCGTAGCGCAGAAGGTGCAGCCCATGGCGCAGCCGGCCTGGCTGCTGATGCAAAGGGTGCGCCGGTTGTCGTAGAGCATGAGCACGGCTTCAATGGTCTGGCCATCGGGGAGGGTGAAGAGCACCTTGAGCGTATCACCCGCCTGGGAGACGACCTCGGTGGACACCTGCAATGGGCTGAGCATGGCGGTCGCTTTGAGGGTGCTGCGCAGTGGCAGGGGCAGGCTCGTCATCTCGTCAAAAGAGGCGGCATAGCGCTTGTAGATCCACTCCCAAAGCTGGCGTGCGCGGTAAACGGGCTGGCCCATGGCCTTGACAAAGGCTTCCAGCTCGGGCAGGGTCATGTCAAGCAGCGGCGTGCGTTGCACGGCTGTTGTCTCTCGTACGGGATGGAGCGGAATTTCATTCATGCGCCCATTGTAGAACCAAGGCGCTCCAACGGAAAGAAGCACGCGTCCCTTTGTGCGGCAACATAGATGGCCGTTTTGTTTGCGGAGGAAGACGCCGCCACAATGGCCCTGCGGAAAGGGGTACGCGGTCTCTTTTTCGCTATGCGAAAGACGGAGGCGTAACAACGCCTGCGTTCGTAGCGGCTGCTTTTGACGCTTGCCGAATCGTTTCGGTATTCAGCCGCCAACGGCAACCTCACCCCCGGCCCCTCTCCATGCTGGAGAGGGGAGACCTGCGCTGACGTGGTACTCCCCTCTCCAGCATGGAGAGGGGCCGGGGGTGAGGTTGCCGTTGGCGGCGGCCGCGGCGATACCGATGTATTTCGGAAACTCTCTTCAGCCGCCGTAGGTGGGGAGCGCGCCGCGGCCTCGAGAACGGCGGCTGAAGCCGCCGCTACGCATGATTGCACCTATGGCGCAGGCGTCGGAGGGCCGGAGACCCCCGCTACGCTGTTCCATGATTTTCGTCGATTCACCCGCAAAGTGCATGATTTGAGACGAACCAATTCCTCGAAGGAGAATGACAATGTCAATTCTGCAGCGGGCCATCGAAATTGCAGTCGAGGCGCACGCCGGGCAAACCGGGCGCGACGGCCTGCCCTATGTTCTCCATCCCCTGCGCATGATGCTCCAGATGCGCACTGATCCCGAGCGCATCGTCGCCATCCTGCACGACGTCGTGGAAGACAACCCCGACTGGCCGCTGACCCGGCTTGCCGCCGAAGGCTTCGATGCCGAAGTTCTGCAGGCGGTGGATGACATGACGCGCCGCGATGGCGAATCGTACGAGGAGTTTGTGCGGCGCGCGGCGCAGCGGCCCCTTGCACGCACCATCAAGAAGGCCGACCTGCGCGACAACATGAATATCGAGCGGCTGCCCGACTTTGACGAGAAGGACGCCGACCGCCTCAAGCGCTATCACAAAGCGCTGGTCTATGTGATGGAGCTTGAGGGTCACACGCCCGCGGGCGAGCCGGCGGACTGAAAGAGGGCCAGCAGCTCGGGCAGGCCAGGGAGAATGTATTGGGGCGGCAGGAGTTCCGCGCGGAACTCGGCCTCGGTGCTGATGCCGGTGAGGACGCCCACGGTCGTCATGCCCATGGCCGCTGCGCCGGCAATGTCGGTGTCGTAGCGATCGCCAACCATCATCGTCGTGGCGGGCGTTGAGCGCACGCGGCGCATTGCCAGCTCGAACATCGGCATGTTGGGCTTGCCGATAACAATGGGTTGCACGCCCGTAGCCGCCTGTATCAGCGCCAGCACGGAGCCAGTGCCTGGAATCTGACCCCGTTCGCTGGGGAAGGTGAGGTCGGGGTTGGTGCCCACAAAGCGGGCGCCGTTGCGCACAGCCAGAGACGCCTCGGCCAGATCGTTGTAGGTAAGGTTGAAGTTTGCGCCGGCCACCATCCAGGTGGCGGCAAAGGGATCGGTGGTCAGGCTGAAGCCCTGTGACAGCAGCGCCGCGCGCAGGCCATCCATGCCCATGACATAGACTGCGCCCTGGGGCGCGCCGTGGTTCTGCACCTGATCGGCCAGCCAGGCGGCGGTGGCGTCGGCGCTGCCCAGAATCTGCCCGGGCGGCACGTGGACGTCCATGCGTGCCAGCTTGTCGGCAAAGTTTGCGGGTGTCAGCGAGGCGTTGTTGGTGACGCAGAGGCAGCGACGCCCGCTGGCAGCGAGTGCATCAAAGAGCTCCTGCACGCCGGGCAGCGGGCGGGTGCCCACGTAGAGCACGCCGTCCATGTCGAAGAGCACTGCCTCAATGTGGCGCAGGTTGGCTGCGCTGCGCCCTTTGCACCGGCTGCGCCCTTTGCACCGGCTGCGCCCTTTGCATTGGCCCCATGTCCTGCTTCGTTCCCGTTCATGCCCTGAATCCGATCCGCGTCTGTGGCCACGTTATGCACGAGGCCTGTGATAAGGATATTCCTTTCAGGATACCATTTCTAGGCGGGCGCGGGGAATTGGGGGCGGCATGCGGAATGCATTTCCCATTGGCGGCGCGAACTGCAACCCCACCCCGGCGAGCGCAGCGCCAATCTCATGGCGGCACGGTGGTACAATCACCCAATGGACGAGACACAGCCAACCGCAAATCCGCAAGCAGCGCGCCAGGGCACGCGCTGGAGGCAGAGCGCCCTGCGCGCGGCGGCACGCGCCGACAGCCGCTTTGATGACCTTCGCCGCCGTTTCTACGGGCGTATGGGTGTGGGCCAACCCTACACAATTTGTTCGTATATTGGCTATGGCGCAATGGACAAGAACGGGCGCGCCACAGTCAAGCTGCGCGGGCGCGTCCTCGTCGACCCGCCCAACCCGCCCCCCATGGAAGGCGACACCGTTTGGGCGAATCTGCTCGCCACCTATCGCCGCCTGGAGAACACACAACTGGCCGGCGGCCGCGTCGAAATTGCGCTCGGCGGCAGCGTGGTCGAGGCGATCACCGACAGTGAGGGCTACTATTCCGTCGAGGTAGCCGGCGTGGCCCCGCCTGCAGGGCCGTGGCTTACCGGTCAGGTGCGGCTCGTGGATCCGGCTGGGGAAACGCCCTCCGTCGAAACAGTGCGCGCGGTTGTGCCGCAGAGCGCCGACTTCGCCGTCATCAGCGACATCGACGACACGATTCTCGTCTCGGACGTGACGCATTGGCTGCGCGCGGCGCGCCGGCTCTTTCTGCAGAATGCGCGCAGTCGCCTCGCTTTCCCAGGCGTGGCGGAGTTCTATCAGGCGCTCCAGCGCGGGGCCGGCCCGGCTTCCTTCAACCCCATCTTCTACCTCTCGGCCAGCCCGTGGAATCTCTACGACCTGCTCGCCGACTTCATGGCCTTCAACGCGATTCCCGCCGGCCCCATCTTTCTGCGCAACTACAGCGCGGCAGATGCCGCGCCGGGTGAGGTGGCGATGCAAGGCGGTCTCGCTGGCCACAAGCGGCTCCACATTGAGCAACTGCTTGCCGATTTTCCCAACCTGCCTTTTGTGCTGCTGGGTGACAGCGGGCAGAAGGACCCTGCAATCTACGCAGAGGTGGCCGCGCGCCACCCCGACCGCGTGCGGGCGATCTACATTCGCGATGTGGAACCGGGCGCAAGCGGCGCGCGCGACCAGGCACGCGACGATGCGTTCGCAGCATTGGCGCACGCGTCCACAAGCCACGGTGTGCCCATGATGCTCATGGCGGAGAGTGCCGCCGCGCTTGCGCACGCCGCCCAGATTGGGCTGGTGGCCGGCCACGCGGACGAGGTGGACGGGGTAGACAGGGTGAGCGGGGATCGTCCAGCGTAGCGGCAGTGTGGGCCGCCGTTCGCGAGGGCGCGGGCGTTCCATACCCTTGCATACCAACGGTGGCCTGCACCGCCGCTGCGCTGGACGATCTGCGCGGCTTTGCGGCGCACCAAAGAAAAGCCGCACGGAGGATTACTCCGTGCGGCGTGCTGCATCTTCGCTCAACTGCAAAATTGTTTGATAGGGGATAACACACGTCGAGCCCGCCCTCGGGGGAGGGGTCGCAGGGCACATGAAGAAATGTGGGGCTTTCTCATTGTCCTGCAGCGCGCTCGACGCGTGCCTGCTCCTTTAATCGCAGCCATTGCGTGAATCCTTCGCGAGATTGTGAAAACTCCTCCAAACTCGCGAATTTGTGCGCAAATCCCCGCTTGACCGCACGCGGCCGCAGCTCATCCAGGACTCTGCTCTCGCCTAATCCTCTTCGAGCGCCCAGGCCGCGTGTCCGCCGTGTCAGCGTTAATCTGCGTCGGCAGCGGCGTAACAGCGTGTATGGTCGTGCCGTTGCCGGGCGCAGAGTGGAGCTCGAAGCTTCCACCCAGCGCACGCATGCGCTCCTCCATGCCCACAATACCCATATGGCCATCGCGCGCCAGTTCCAGCCACGTTACAGGCGGCGTAAAGCCAACGCCGTTGTCTGCCACCGTCAGGGCGACGTGGTCTGGCTCCACGTGCAGCACCACGCGCGCGGCCGTAGCCTGGGCATGGCGCTGGAGGTTGTGCAGCGCCTGCTGGCAAATGCGGTAGATGACAAGGCTCACCTCTTCATCCACGGCGGCGTCCTCGTCGGGCAGGTCCGCAGCGATCGTGAGCTCGGGGTTGTTTTGCTGCACCTGATCAATCAGTCCTTTAATGGCAGCCACGACGCCAAATGTATCGAGCAGGGGCGGGCGCAGGTCGCCCGCAAAGTTGCGCAGGATCAGGTTGACGTCGCGGCAGGCGGTCGCGTATGGATGCAATCTGCGCGGCCGCCGCTTCATCCATCATGCGCATGGTGCGTGTCAGTTCAAAGCCCAGCGTCGCCAGTTCCTGCATGGGGCCATCGTGCAGTTCATGGGCAAGGCGAATGCGTTCGGCTTCCTGGCCACGTGCCAGCAGGCGGCGAATCTCCTCCAGCTGCGTTTCGGCCTGGCGGCGTTCGTCAACTTCGTGGCGCAGGCGCGCGTTGGTGACGGCCAACTGGCGTGTACGCAGCTCTACACGCCGCTCAAGTTCTTCCTGCGCGCGGCGCACCGTCTCCTCGGCCCGTTTTGTTTCGGTGATGTTAATGGCCACGCCCAACATGCGCGGTCCGCTTCCACCGCTGTGGAATTGGCCCACGAGCAGCAGCCAGTTGACCTCGTCCTCCCCTGCCGGCACCCGGATTTCGACACGGAACTCGCCGTCGCCGCGCGCCATCAACTCCGAAACGGACTGCGCGACAAGCGCCACATCATCGTCATGAATGCGCTCGATGATGGCCGACGCTGGCACAGCCGTCTCTTCGCCCTCTGCCTCCAAGCCGAGAAAGGTGCAGATACCTTCGCTCAACAGAATCGTGCCGCCGCCCTGCCAATCCCACATACCCACGGCGCCACCGCGAATCGCCAGCCGCAGCCGCTCCTCGCTAATGCGCAACGCCTCCTTGGTCGTCTCTTGCTCCGTCACGTCGAGCAGAATTGCGCCAAGCGCCTTTTGCCCCGCGGGCGTACGCATGGGAAATCGAATGGTCAGAATGTGGTGGCGGCCGGCGCCATAATCGATTGCTGTCGTAGGCTCCGGTTCGGCTCACCCTGTTCGAGCATCGCACGCTCCGCCGCGTGCACTGGGGCAAAGTCAATGCCGGGGAAGAGCTCCTCATCGCTGTGGCCGATCCAGTGCTCTGGCGCAATGCCCGTTGCCTCGGCAACCGCACGGTTGGCATAGATGTACGTGCCGTCGGCCCGCTTCATCAGTGCCTGCGCCGGCAGATTGTCCATGAACGCCGTAAAGCGCGCCTCACTCGCGGCCAGTTGATCCATGAGCTGCTTGCGCTCGGTGAAGTCGGCAAATACGCCGACGCCGCCACGCACTGCACCTTTCTCATCGTACAGAGGGAGCGCACTGCCAAGGAGGGAGACCACAATACCATCATCGTAGACGTGCTCAACTTCAACGTCGCGCACCTCGACAGCGTTGAGCACGGCTTTTTGCATGGGCAATTCGTGCGTTTCGACGCGCCGGCCGTCCATGCGCGGATAGAAATGCACCGGGCGCGCTTCCTCTTCGGCACTCAACGAAACGTTGGATCCCTGCTGCGCAGCGCATGAGCTCGGCACCCCTGCGGTTGGTCGTAATGAACTCGGCGCGCGGGTCATGGGCAAAGAAAACAGCCATCGGCAGCAGGTCGAGCACGGTTTCGAGCTCCTGCGCGTGGCGCTCGACCTGCTGCTCGGCCACCCTGCGGTCGTGGACGTCGCGCAGGAAGCAGACCCACTCGACGACTTCCCCATCGTTTCGCACAGGCACGATGCGCACCTCGCACCAGCGCCACTCCTGCGTGCCGCTATTCAGTACGCGCGCCTCGGCGCGCTGTGGCTCCTGCGTGCGCAGCGCCGCCGCGATGACCGTCTTAACTTGCTCGCGCTCTTCCGGATGTATGGCCTCCGCCCACCCGCCATGTTGATAGTGGGGCCATTCCTGGCCGGAATAGCCTTCCCACTTTGGCGCACGCTCCAGGACCTCACCGGTGCGTGCATCCATGCAGAAGACGCCAACCGACGTGGACTCTACCAGCGTCCGGTAGCGGCGCTCGCTGGCGAGCAGTGCTTTCTGCAGGCGATGGGTCGGCGTCACGTCCAGCGCGGCGAAGGTCACTCCAGTCGCAGCGCCCGCAGCGTCCAAAACGGGTTCAATTGTCGTATCAAAGGTCATTTCGCCATCGGGCATTGGCAGATTGTTCAGGGCGCGCATGCCTTTGCCTGTGCGCATAACTTCCTGGCCCCAACTGATCAGCCGTTCGGTGGCGACGGAAGGGTTGGTTTCACCCATGCGCTTGCCAAGCAGCGACTGCACATCAACCATAGGCAGGGCGCTGTGAATCCAGCGATAGCGCAGCTCTTTGTCGAGGCGAGCGAGCATAATTGGCATGGCATCGAGAACGGCACGGAAGTGCGCCTCACTCTCAGCCAGTGTCATTTCGAGTTGGCGCAACGGGCCCACAGCCACATGTAAGGCATAGCGGCGCAACGTGCGGTCGAGCCAGTAGGGGGTCACTTCCTTGCGCGCAATCCATTCAGAAGCGCCGCCTGGCTGGCAGAGGCCATCCTCGTCATCATCACCATCGCCCAACACGAGCACCAGCGTGTCGATACAGCGTGCGCGCAGCAGGTCAATCTCGGGGGGCGTGCAGGCGCCGGCCCAATCGACAACCAGCAGGTCATGCTCCGTCGCCGCATCCGCCAGATCCATAACGCTCTTCATGCGCGTCACCGTGGTGATGATGGCGCGGCCATCAGAAGTAGCGGCCGGCAGTACGACTGCGTCGTCATGGTTTATGACCTGCAAGATGCGCATGGGAGGCAACGCCCCCTCAAACGATTCAGCGGGATTTGGGGATTTGTTCATCCTGGCTCTCGACTTGAACAACACGGTGTAAGAAGAACACGAACTTTGTGCTATAATTTTACACGATTTCTATACGAGGTCAATATTTTTCTTGGGCAGCAAACGAAGCGGGGCTTCCGAATCTGGAAGCCCCGCTTCAACGTGTGCATGGAGACTGCTGCAAATTTACCCCTTGACGGCGCCGGCGGTGAGGCCCTTGATAAATTGCTTGGCAAAGATGAGATAGAGAACAAGCAGCGGCAACGCCGAGAGGGTGAGGACGGCGAGGATGTTGGTCCAGTTTGTCTGGTATTGGCCAAAGAGCAGCGTTACGCCAAGCATGACGGTGCGCTGGCTTTCGGCGCGGATGAAGATGAGGGGAAACCAGAGGTCATTCCAAATGGGGATGAGGTTGAAGATGGCCACAGTCGCGAGGGCAGGGCGCACCAGCGGCAGGATGAGAGACCAGTAGATGCGCCACTCGGACGCGCCGTCCACATAGGCGGCATCGCGCAGCTCGCTGGGCACGCCGCGAATGAACTCGGTGAGTACGAAGGTGGCAATGGGCAGGCTCATGGCTACGTAAACGGGGAGCAGGCTCAGCACGTTGTCCGTCAGCCCCAGCATTTGCACAATCTGGAAGAGATTGATCGTGCCCAGGCGAATTGGAATCATGAGGCCGGCGATGAAGAAGACGTAGGCCAGACGCGACCAGGGGGATTTCCACGAAGCCAGCGCATAGGCGGCAAGCGAGCCGAGAAAGAGCACAAGCACCAACGACAGCATGGTGATGAAGAGTGAATTGCGAAAGTAGATGTCAAAGCGCCCGGCGCTCCACGCGTTTGTATACCCTTCAAAGGTGATTGTCTTGGGCAGGCCAAAAGGGCTCTTGAAGATCTCAAGGCGCGGCTTCACCGAGTTGATGACCATCGTCCAGATTGGGAAGAGGACGACGAGGCACCAGGCGAGCAGGATGGCGTGCTTGGCAATTGTTGCGGCGGTGATTTTGCGCATGGAAAGGAGCCTGGCTCAGGCCTCGCTGCTGCGGCGGTTGAAGAGGAGCCAGAGGGAAACGCCCGCCAGCAGAATGAAGAAGGTGCAGGTGGCCACGGCGGCCCCCAGCCCCATGTCGGGGCGCGCCACGGGGTGCTCGCCCGCGATGGCGGTGCGGTAGAAGAAGCTGGCAATGAGATCGGCCGAGTACTTGGGGTCGCCGCGCGGGCCCGTCATGGCGAAGACCACGTCGAAGGCATTGAAATTTCCCACAAAGGTGAGGATGCTGACGATGCCGATGACCGGGGTGAGCAGCGGCAGCTTGATGCGCCAGAAGACATTCCACGCCGAGGCGCCATCCATGCGCGCCGCCTCAAGCAGCTCGTCGGGAATGGTGAGGAGGCCGGCGAGAAGCATCATGGTGGGCAGCCCCACCCACTGCCACGAGGAGACGAGCGAAATCACAATCAGCACCACCTGCGGGTCGCCCAGCCAGGGGCGCGCCCACGAGCCCAGGCCAATCGCCTTGAGGGTGAAGTTGATTGCCCCCCATTGGGGATTGAGAATGAGCCGCCAGAGGAAGCCGGTGACGAGCACCGCCAGCGTGGCAGGAATGAAGATGATTGTGCGGTAGGTGTTGTGGCCGCGCAGCCCTGTGGCCAGCAGCGTGGCAAAGAGCAGCCCCAGCGTGTTCTGCACCAGCATGTGAATGAAGAAGAAGATGAAGGTGTTACCCAGCGCGTTGAGGAAGCGATCGCGGTAGTAGGGCTCTGTGAAGAGGGTGCGATAGTTGTCGAGCCCGACAAAGCGGTCGGGCGTATAGCCGCTGCCGGTGAAGAAGCTCAGCCGCACCGAATTGAGCAGCGGCCACGCCATAAAGGCAATGTAGACCGCCAGCGCGGGCAGCAGGAAGAGGATCCACGCGCGCACGCGGCGGGATTGGAAGCTTCCGGAGCTAAAGAGTCCAAGGTTTAAGGATTTGGCGGCGGCTGGCCCGTCGCTGATGCCATGGCGGTATTTGGTTCCCAAAACTGGCGCGTTCCGCAGGTTCCCGATGAGCCCCTGCAGCATCGCTGCCATACGCTGGCATTCAGGGTTGAATGCGTCGTGCTCCTGCGTGGTTCTATTGTTCACATCAACCGCTACATAAAGGAGCGACCGAACCTCTCCTATGTCACCGCGGCTGGTGCAGTTGCAGAGATCGCGCACAAGCACGCGCGCTGCTTTCCACGCCTCAATGTCTGCGAAGGGGCGAAACGCACCCACACGCCACCGAACCTCGTTTGAGCGGGAGCAAGCAGCCAGGTTGTGCGGCGGCCCAGGTGCAGAGCCGCCGCACAACCCGAACTCTCAAACTCTTGAGCCCTTAACCTCGTTGCTACTGCCCGCAACTCTGCGCGGCGGGCAGCCATTCGGCGAGGCCGGCCTGGAGGCTGTCAGCAGCCTCCTGCGGGGTCATTTCGCCGTTGATGACGGCGATTGCGTTGTCCTGCATGAGGCTGTAGCCATCAGGCGTACCTTCAAGCAGGCCGTCCCAGGCCCAGCGCACGTCGGTGCCGGCTGCGCCCTCGTTCAGGGCCAGGAATTCAGCAGCGTGTGGGTCGGAGACTTCCGGCGCCTGAAGGTGAATCGGGAAGAAGCCGGGCAGCTCGTCGGCCAGCATCTTGGCAAAGGTCTGCCCATTCAGCCACTCGAGGAAGGTCATTGCGGCTTCCTTGTTCTCGGATGCCGCGTTGATGCCAATGCCGGCGTCGAGGTGGAAGGTGACGTAGCGCGGCATTCCCTCAAGCGGCGGTGTGGCGAAGACGCCCCACTCGAAGTCGGTAATTTCCTTCTCGAAGACGGGGATGTCCCATGAACCGCCAAACCACATTGCGGCCTCCCCCGTCTGGAAGAGGGCCTGGCTGTCGTAGTAGACGAGCGCTTCCTGGCCGTCGGGCAGGAAGGGGGCGATGTCGGCCACAGCCTGGAAGGCAGCGACAGCGTTTTCGTCATTGAAGCAGCGCTCGCCGGAGAGGTAGGCAAGGCGACCCTCACGGCCACCAATGAAGTTGGGGGCCAGGTTCATGAAGACGATTTCAGCAATGGTCCAGGCGTCGCCCGAAGCGTTGGCGAAGGGGATGTAGCCTGCGTCTTGGATGGTTTGCGCAGCGGCAAGCAACTGCTCCCACGTCTGCGGCACTTCAATGCCCAGTTCGGCGAAGAGGTCCATGTTGTAGTAGATGCCATGCGAGACGGCGATAATCGGCACGCCGTAGGGCTGGCCTTCGACAGTGGACCACGGTACGAGGTTGGCCTCGCCATAGGCCGCGACCAGCTCGTCCTTCATGCCATCCAGCGGCTCAATGAAGCCATCCGCAAAGAGTTCGCGCGAGGTGGCATACGAGCGCAGATACATCAGGTCGGGGCCGGTGCCGCCTTCAAGCTGCGCGCGCAGCGCAGCGTTGTAGTCCGGCGGGTTGGTGGGATCAAAACTGACTGTAATGTCCGGATGCTCGGCGTTAAATGCGTCGAGAATGTTCTGCATCTGCGCCACGTCATCAACACGCCATGAGCCGAGAACAAGCTCGGTTGCGCCCTCGGCAGGGGCAGCGGGTGCGGCCTCACCGGCGGCAGGGGCCGGCGCGGCCACAGGCGCCGCGCAGCCTGCCAGCAGGGCCAACAACAACGTTAGGGCAAGCACTTTCTTCAGCATTGAATGGTCTCCTTCGTTGGATGGAAAAACAGTGTGCAACGGTTCAACTGTTCAAAGGTTCAAGAGTTGAAAGGTGGGGGATTCGAGCTTCAACTCTCCAACCTGTAACTACCTCTCATAGACGCCCAGCTCTTCCGCCAGCGGCGTGAGCATTTCCAGCTTCCACGGCTCGACACGGGGCGAGACGGAGCAGGCCGTGCTCAGGATGTAGCCGCCCCCCGGCTTGCCCAGCTCCAGGCGATTGCCGGCGTGGTCAACAATCGCCTGCGCATCCGGAGCAAGCAGCAACTCCACCGAATTCATGTTGCCCTTGATGAAGACCTTGTCGCCAATCTGCTGCTTGGCAATCGCAAGTTCCGTGTTGCCCAGCGGCGGCGGATCGAGCGTGTCTACGCCCTCTGTGCCGGTCTCAATCATCAGGTCAAGGCGATCGCCAATGCGGCCGCAGGTATGCGTATAGACGGGGACGCCTTCGGCCTTGACGGCGTCGGTCACGCGCCGCTCATAGGGTACAACGAACTCCCTGTACATGCGTGGCGAGAGAAAGGGGCCGCCCACAAAGGCCGAGGAGATGAGCACGGCGTCGACGCCATGGCGCGCCTGCGCCACCGCCCAGTTGACGGAGCCGACGGTGAGCCGGTCGAGGATGGCGTGGACCTTGGCCGGATCCTGAATGAAGGTCATCAGCGCCTGCTCGTAGCCGAAGAGCTCCATGTAGTGGGTGAGTGGTGAAAAGACTTCGCCATGCACCGAAACCTCATCGCCCACGCGCCGCTTGACGGCGTCGATGGTGTCATAGAAGTAGGCGGGAATGTCGGTTAGCGGGCCTGGGTTCTGCTTGCCTTCCACCCAGGGAATATGCTCCGTATTCCAGGTATATGCCTTGAGGCCGTCGATGAAATCGAGGTCGTCCGGGTCAATCGCAAAGAAATCGGCGCGCACCGGCTCGCTCTCGGGCGCAGGGTAGAACTGCGCGTTGTCGTCGTTGGGGATGAAGATGCGGTCGTTGCTGTGCAGTGTAAGCCACTGGCCATCGTTGTTGCGCTCACGGCTGCGCACATTGCGCGCCAGCCAGCCCTCCGGCCGGCCGGGCACGTTGATGAGAATGCCGTCAAAGCGATAGCGCCGCTGCATGCGCACAAGCGCCTCGGCAAAGCCCTCGCTTGTGAACCAGATTTCTTCGGGGTCAATGCCACTGTTGAGGAAGTAGTGGCCAATGGCAAGCTGGCACATCACCGGCACGCGGTCGGGGAGCTGGTGACGCATGGCCATGGCCATCCGTTCGCGACTGTTCATGAATCGGCTGCTCGCTTGGACTTCGGCTAATGCGTTGAATTGCAGTCTACCGGTGCGCTTGGTGCACACCACTGCGGCTTTAACATGAGATGCAATTGAATGGAGGGGTACGCAAGCAGTATACCACAGCCGCGCGCAGGCGAAAGCGTGATTGCGCAGGTGACGGGCTTCTCCAGAGTTAGCGCGTTGCAATATTGCACCTATCCCACCCCTTCTCCATGCGACAATACATGCGGAGAGGGGAGAAGAGCGGCGGCACAGGTTATGTATCCTGACGTGATGCAGTGGTGCTCCCTTTTCCTTCACGCGCGGGCTGTGCGACAATAGGCCATTGCGCCGTTTCCGCCCACCTGGAGAGCCTTCCCTGTGCCTACACTTGTTCGCAATCCGTCGCGCCGGCTGTGGCCGCAACCCACGCGCCCGACCCCGCCCTGCTGCGCCGCCAATTCACGCTTGACCCTGCTGTCCATTTCCTCAACCATGGTTCCTTTGGCGCAACGCCGCGCCCTGTCCAGCGCGCGGCCAACAACTGGCGAACGCGCATGGAGCGGCAGCCCGTTGCCTTCCTGCAGATGGAGCTGCCGCTGCTGCTGGCCCAGGCGCGCGTTGCGCTGGCCACGCTGCTGGGCGCGCAGGCGGACGACGTTGCGTTCGTCACCAATGCCACCGTGGGGGTCAACATTGCAGCACGTGCGCTGGAGCCACTGCTGCGTGCGGGCGACGAGGTGCTGACCACAAACCACGAGTATGGTGCGTGCAGCAATGCGTGGGAGGCCGCTTGTGCGCGCACCGGCGCTCACTACGTGCGCTGCCCGCTGCCCCTGCCCGACGAAGCCGGCGGCAGTGCAGACGCCATTGTGGAGACGCTGTGGGGAGCGGTTACGCCGACGCACACGCGTGATCTTCCTCAGCCACATTACGTCGCCCACGGCGCTGCGCCTGCCCATTGAGCCGCTGATTGCACGCGCACGTGCGGCGGGCATCCATACGGTTATTGACGGCGCACACGCGCCGGGGCAGATTGCGCTCGACCTGACCGCGCTGGACGCCGATTTCTACACGGGCAACTGCCACAAGTGGCTCTGTGCGCCCAAAGGGGCCGGCTTTATGCATGTGCGCGCCGACGTGCAGCCGCTGGTGCAGCCGCTTGTCGTCTCGTGGGGCAGCGGGCCGGAGCGCCAGTTCTTCTCGGGTAACGACATGCAGGACGCGCTGGGCTGGAGCGGCACCAATGACTTTTCGGCGTGGCTGGCCGTGCCCGCCGCCATCCGCTTTCAGCAAAAGTGGGGTTGGGAGGCTGTGCGCGCGCATGCAGCAGAGCGCCTTGACGCATGGCTACCTCTCTTTGCCGGCATTGTGGGCATGGGGCCAGTCTATGGCGCAGCCGGCGCAGCCGCGGCGCTGCGCCCGCCGCAGGTGGCAATTTCGCCGCTGCCGCCCCATGTGGATGCAGCCCAGCTCAAGGCGCGCCTGCTGGCCGAGCATGCGGTTGAGATTCCGGTCATCACCTGGCGCGACCGCAAGTTCGTGCGCTTGTCCATGCAGGGTTACACCAGCGACAGCGACCTTGAGGCGCTGGCCGAAGGTCTGCGCACGCTCGTTGCGCCATTGGCCGAATAGCGCTGCGCCCACCGACGTGGCGTTTCTCGGGTTTCAGATATGAATCCGGCATTGCGTCATCAGCGCGGACAGCAACTCATTTTCGGCAGCCGCCACCCACGCCGCCACTCGAAACAGACGCCTGTTTAAGTCGCCCCATCAACGAGGTAAGCCAACGGATGAACCCAATGTCGCCAATAGGCCAGCCCTCACCGGCTGATTATGATTCGGTTCCATACCCCAACATTACTCACCATGCGACCAACCCGCTGCGCACGGCCGCGCTGGCGCGCCTGCTTGGGCTGGACCCTGCGCCGCCCGATCGCTGCCGCGTGCTCGACATTGGCTGCGGCACAGGAGCGAACATTCTCGCGCTGGCAACGACCTACCCCAACAGCCAGTATGTGGGCGTTGACCTGTCACCTGTGCAAATCGAGCAGGGACGTGCGGCCGCTGCAGAGGTCGGCCTGGAGAATGTATCGCTATACGCACTTGACCTGACACGGATTGACGCGAGCCTTGGCGACTTCGACTACATCATTGCCCACGGCCTCTATTCGTGGATTCCTGCGCCGGCACGCGATGGGCTCATCCGCGTCTGCCGCGATCGCCTTGCGCCCCAGGGAGTCGCCTACATCAGCTACAACACCCTCCCCGGCTGGCACACCTTTTCCGCCTACCGCGAGATGGTGCTCTACCGCACCATGCACCTGACCGACCCACGTGCACGCATTGATGCCGCCAAGTCCTTCTTCAGATTCCTGCACGCTGCCTGGCCGGCGGAAAAGAACTACCACGGCACCTTTCTCCACGGCATCATCGCGCAAATGGAGCGCGATGCCGACGTGCTGGGTCACGAACGCGACTCGTACATCTTCCATGAGTACCTCGAGGCGGTGAATGATCCGGTCTATGTGCACCAGTTTCTTGCCCATGCGGAGGCGCACGACCTTCAGTATTTGTGCGATGCCGACATGCACATGGACTTCCCCAACGGCTTTGAGCAGGGTGTTGCCGATAGCATCGACGCCATGGCGGGCGACCTGGCCGACTATCAGCAGTACATGGACGACGTGCGCATGCGCGCCTTTCGCCGCACGTTGCTCTGCCACAAGGCACGCGAAATCTCGCGTGCGCTGCGCGTCGACCGGCTGCGCGGCATCTACTTTGGCGCTGCACTGCGCGCCCCCGCCGATGCGGCCCCTCTGGGGGGCGAAGAACGCACCGCATTTGACGCGGGCGACGGCGTTACCTTTACAACCAACCACCCGCTCACAAAGGCTGCGCTTACGCTCGCACGCGCACGCGCTATCCCGAAACGTTTCGGCTGGAGGAGCTGGTGCGTGCAGGTGCATCCCTGCTTGGGGAGGAGCGTGCGCAGACGGGGGCCGCGCAGGCAGCGGTTGGTGGCCCGGACATCGCCGAATTGGGTGCGAATCTGCTGCGCATGATCTCCTCGTATTCGAGCATGCTCGAACTCTGGGCGCTGGCGACGCCGTGGGCCACTGCACCGGGCGAGCGGCCGCGTCTGGCCCGCTGGGCGCAGCATGAACTGCGCACGTCGCCCTTTGCCACCAACCTGCGCCACGAGCGTGTGCGCCTGGACCCGCTTGAGGCTGCGGTTGCGCGCTTGCTGGACGGTACGCGCAGCGCTGCGGAGATCTGCGCTGCGCTTGAGCCAGCCGTGCGCGCCGGCACGATCAGTTGCACGCCGAGGAGCAGGACGCAGAGGGCGAGACTGTTGCGCCCATGGATGGGGACGCATCCGTTGCGCTGCTGCCCAAGGCGGTGGCCGAGCGGCTCTTCCTGCTCACCGTCTATGCCCTGATTGAGCGTGAAGAAGGCGGTGCGTAGCCCGGCCCTGCCCGCCCTTCGCGCCGCGGGCGGCGCCCTCAGCCCATCCCCTTACTGCACGTGCTATAATGGCCCGGTTCGCCATTCGTACAAGGAGCCTGCATTGTTTCGCAAATTGTTCGGCAAGACCGAAGAGAAAACGCAAGATGAGGTTCGCCTCGAAGAGAGCCTGCAGAAGACGCGCAACACCTTCTTTGGGCGCGTCTCCAACATCTTCCAGGCCAACGAGATAACGGAAGAGCTGTGGGATGAGCTTGAAGAAGCGCTGATCATGGCCGACGTAGGCGTTGGGGCCAGCGAAGAGCTTGTGGAGCGGACGCGCGAGCGCGTGCGCGTCGACGGCATCAAGGCCACGCGCGACGCGTATAGCGTCCTCAAGCAGGAGATGGTGCGCCTGCTGCATTCCGAGGAGCCGCTGCATATTGACGAGAAGCGGCTGCTGACGGTTGTCCTCCTGGTAGGCGTCAACGGCTCGGGCAAGACGACGAGCATTGGCAAAATGGCCTACTGGTACAAGCAGCGCGGCCGCAGGGTCATCCTGGGCGCAGCGGACACCTTCCGCGCTGCGGCGATTGACCAGCTTAAGGTGTGGGGCGAGCGCGCCGGCGTGGAGGTGATTGCACACGAGCCGGGCGCTGACCCGGGGGCCGTCATCTTTGACGCGATCCGCGCCAGCCAGGAGAGCCGCCAGGCAGATTTGCTGCTTGTGGACACGGCCGGCCGCCTGCAGACCAAGTTCAACCTCATGAAGGAGCTTGAAAAGGTCAAGCGTGTGGCGGGGAAACAGGTGCATCGCGCCCCTCATGAGGTGCTGCTCGTGCTCGACGCGTCGACGGGGCAGAATGCCATCGCCCAGGCCAAAGCCTTTCAGGAGAGCGCTGGTGTGACCGGCATTGTGCTCACCAAGCTCGACGGCACAAGCAAGGGCGGTGCCGTGCTCAACATCAAGAAGGAGTTGGGCGTTCCCGTGCGCTTTGTGGGCACGGGTGAGAAGATTGGCGACTTTGCCATTTTCGATCCGGTTGCGTTTGTCGAGGGCGTTCTGGGCAACGGCAGTTAGGGAAACGAACGATGGCTACAAAGAGCCGGCCTGCAGCAGACGAGAGCGGCTTTCCGGAGAAGATCGGCGCGCCGGCGCGGCGCGCACTGGAGAACGCGGGTTACAGCCGCCTCGAGCAATTGGCAGACGTGAGCGAGAAGGAGCTGCTCGCGCTCCACGGCATGGGCCCCAGGGCGCTCGGCATGCTGCGCGATGCGCTTGCCGAACGGGGGCTTTCCTTGCGCGACAGTGCCGAGACGTAAGCCCGAAGGCCGAATGACGCGCGCCAAGAATGCGGACATAACACCGATGCGCACATAACACCGATACGCACATAACATCGAGCCAGATAGGTACCCAGACCGACTATGAGTGACTTGCAGCTGCGCCTTAATACCTTGATCAACCGCGTTGACTCGATCCGGGGGCGGCTTTGACATCCCAGTCAAGGCCGAACGGGTGGCAGCGCTGGATGCCGAAAGCGCAGGAGCCGACTTTTGGAACGACCAGCAAGGCGCGCAGAAGCTGATGCAGGAGTTGAGCACTCTGCGCACACAGGTGGACGAGTGGGACGCGATGCGCCAGCGTGTGGCCGACGCCCTCGACCTGCTGGAGATGGCCGACGAGGACCCCGGCCTGCTGGCGGAGCTGGAGGCAGAAGCGACGGCAATTGATGAAGAGCTGGAGTCGCGCGAGTTTGCGCTTGCACTCAGCGGCCGCTTCGACACCGGCGCCGGTATCTTTTCAATCCACGCCGGAGCGGGCGGCACCGAGGCGCAGGACTGGGCCTCCATGCTGCTGCGCATGTACTTGCGCTGGGCAGAGCGGCGCGGCTTCAAGACGCACATCACGGACATGACCGAAGGCGAAGAAGCGGGCATCAAGAGCGTCACTGTAGAGGTCGATGGCCCCTATGCCTACGGCTATTTGCGTTCGGAGCGCGGCACGCACCGCCTTGTGCGCCTCAGCCCCTTTGACTCGGCCAACCGCCGTCACACCTCCTTCGCCAAGGTGGAGGTGCTGCCGGTGATTGACGAGGATATCGACATTGTGATTGACCCCAAGGAGATCGAGATTGAGGTCTATCTGAGCAGTGGGGCCGGCGGCCAGAATGTGCAGAAGAACATGACGGCCGTGCGCATTCGCCACCTTCCCACGGGGCTGATCGTCACCTCGCAGAACGAGCGCAGCCAGACGCAGAACCGCGAAATGGCGCTGAAGGTGCTGCGCGGCAAGCTCTATGATATTGAGCAAAGCCGGATTGATGCGGAGAAGGCCGCGCTTAAGGGGGAAGTTGTGGATGCCAACTTCGGCAGCCAGATTCGCTCCTACGTACTGCACCCGTACCAGATGGTGAAAGATCTGCGCACGGATGTGGAAACAGGCAACACGCAGGCGGTGCTCGACGGCGACCTGGATGCGTTTATGCAGGCCTGGCTCCAGCAGCACCTGAGCCAGGAGTAAAGGCACTGACCTGCTGCCAGAACGGTTTTAACGCGACGGCGCAGAGGCACAAAGAAGCACAAAGAGAGCGAAGGCAGAAAGAAGAGGGCTGAGAAGCCTGATTCTTTTCTGCCTTCGCTCTCTTTGTGCTTCTTTGTGCCTCTGCATTTCTGCACCCTGCGCTTCTGTACCACTGCGCTTCTTCACCTCGGCGCTTCTTCGCCTCGTGCGCATTCGCGTCAAAGTGGCAATCGATCCAGCAACTCGCAATTCACCGACTGGCCCGCAGATACACAAATACACAATGCGCAGCCGCCCACCGGCAGTGGCAAACGACCGCGCGCGCCCGACTTTTCCCACAGATCCGACACTTTTCCCCAGCCTCCAAGAGTGGGGAAAACTCGCGACGCAGGCTGCAAGGTTTGTCCAGGTCTGTTCTATTTGAGCATCCGCTTGTGGATTTCTCGCAACATTTGTTGCAGTGGGCGAGGCCAAGCGGTGGCCGGCCGCAACATTCGGTGGCGTTTTTCGTTGACAACCTTCGATGAATTTTCAGATTGGTTAAAATTGGGTATTGCGTTTTGCTGAGAGGCGTGCTATAGTGCCTTTTGTAAGGTGGAGCCGCAAGCCGTTCCTCATCGCACCCATCCATCGCTGCCCCCCGGCTAGCGTTTCCACCTTACAACTTTTGCAAAAAAGCTCCGGCGCAATGCGCCGGAGCTTTTCGTTTGCTGGAGGTGGATGCAGCGATTCAGTCTCGGGTGTTGTACCTCATCGATGGATCTCGTAGCGGCGGCTTAAACCGCCGTACTCGAGTACGCATCCCGTTTCAACCTGTGGCGGCTGATAAAGAGAGCGAAATAGTGTGGCAGAGGGTGTCAACTGGCTGCGCGGAGCGGTGGCGGTTTCAGCCTGCGGCGGTGGCTGTGGCGAGCGTGCTCTACGCCGGAACAACTCGCCACTGTTCCCAAGCGCCCGCTACGAAACGGACATCCCCTGATCGCGCTGGCGTGCGCGCTCCTGCTGCTGCCGCAATGCCAGGCGCCGCTCGCAACCGGCCACCGCCGCCCGAAATGATCGCATGGGATCGGCCGGCGACTCGCCACGCAATTTGTGATACTCTTCCAGCCACGGGCGAAAGAGGCGGCGTCGACCACGCCGCTCCGGCCCCAAAGCAACCAGCTGCTCTTCCAGCCAGATGTTGCACGCGAGCACCGGCGCGCCCGTGCGTGTTGGCTTCGCATCCGCCTCCCCGTTAATCGTCAGCAGCAATCCCGTGCGCCGGCCTGATGCGCCGCGGGTTGCATGTACAAAACGATCGCATAAATGGCGGCGAATCTCGTCTGCATGCAGCGCAAAGGCAGGGTCGGTTACGATTTCAATGCGAACTGTACCGCGCGGCAACCTCCTCAACCAGCAGCAGCAGCAACAGGTGGCCAAAGGGCGCATCCGCCGCAGGCAGGCGTGCGTAGACGCCCGCTGCGCTGTGCGCCTCGGAACGTACAGGCAGCGGCAACTTGAGCAAATCAACATCCCCCACCTTGCAGATTGGCGTCTGGCCGCGCCATCCTTTCGCAGCCTGCTCGGTGCGCGCCGCGGCTGCCAGCGCTCTCAGCCAGGCGACGGCATCATCACTGCTTGCATTGTGCAAAATCCATGTCTCATCCATCGCTGCATTTCCGTCTGCTTCGCCCGTCCTGGGGACTCGGTGCGCAATTCAGAACAAATGTTCCAAATAAAGCATACAGGAATGCGCGCAGATCGCCAAGCGGAAACAAGCGGTTGCGCTTACCTTGCCGGGAATGTGGTGGCCTAAAGGGGCGGGGATGGGCTTTGACGGAGGAGGCGGTTCAAGCCGCCGTTACGAAAGGGGCCGCGTATTGCAACGGATTCTCTTCAGGCGCCTGCACCGCCGCGGCGCAGGCGCACGACGATGTCCGGGTTGACACCGGCCACGGCTTCTCTGTGACGGCGCATTGATTGTTCGCCAAGCGGTACGAGGACGTGAAGGTCCAGCGATAGTAGCGTGTGGCGCGCCA
Source organism: uncultured Chloroflexia bacterium (assembly GCA_963773745.1). Taxonomy (GTDB): domain Bacteria; phylum Chloroflexota; class Anaerolineae; order Caldilineales; family Caldilineaceae; genus UBA5069. The sequence goes on along the minus strand of CAVZCL010000005.1, from coordinate 2,017,221 downwards.
GTTCGAGCAGCAGGTACTCAATGACACCCACAGGCGTGTATACCTTGATGACCGTATTGATCTGCTCAACGGAAGCTGTGTCAGGCTCGCGCGACGTCTCAAGCGCCTTGTCCCACACCTCGGTGAAGACGCTGCCGTACTTACGGGCAACATCTCCCACCGACTTGCGCAAACGGCCTTCGCCGGCCACGTGCAAGGTGCGCAAGTAGTACTGCCTGCAAGCGAGGACAACGGTTTCGTGCCAAGTTTCGCCGAGCAACGTGCGCATGCGCGGCGAGAAGAGCATCTCAAGTGGGTTCATGGGTGCGGATTGTGCCGGCAGTTCCAACAGCGCCTGTGCCTGCCCATTCCAGGCACGAATCAGATTGTGGCCGTCGACCACATAGGCAGGCACGGTGAGCACGCGCAGATGCTCGGTGAGCACCCGCCACGCAGCTTCATCGTCGATCTTCGGCAGAGGCGTTGGCGCCAGCTTTGCAGCCGATTCCAGTTGAAAAGTTTCCCATGCAGACAATTGATAGCCGCGTATTGCGGCTGCGACGTCGGCGCGCTCAACAACGCGCATGTCGCGCTCAAGACGGGAGAGCGACGACGCCGAAACGCCGAGCCGATCTGAAGCCACACGCAGCGTCAGATTGCGCTGAAGGCGTATACGCCGCAGCATTTCGCCAGGGGTATCTTCTTTTTGCATACTGCACCTCTCGGGGATTGAGGCCGAAGCGCGCCATTGAAACTTCGTGTTTGTAGTATATCATGACTCATTCTCTGCAAATACACTCTGATCTGACGCAGAGCGCACATCCACTGGTAGCAGAGCCGGCCCTGAGTTTGCGCCATACCAGGCCAGGCAGCATCGGCATGAGCCCGAATGAACCATGCATATCTCTACACCCTTTTCCGTCTTCCTGCTGTGATTCTCGACAGCCACGCGCAGGCGCCCGATGCCACTGGAATGACCGCAGCCGCCCACTGTGACCGAATTGCACGCGCTGGGCCCCGCAACAAGTAACAATGCAGCCAATTGCTGTACGCTTTCACATACGTGCCGGTGCTCGAGCGCGGCTTTGCTTCATCAAGCGGATCGCAAATGCCACGTGCTTCGCGTGCCGTCGAACTGGCTTCCCAAAGTGGTCGTGCAAAACAGGAGCGCAGCGTGGCGAGAAGGGAGCCGGGATCGGGGATAGCGCCACTCACGAACGACCCTGTCACCCGATCCTTGTTCCCTTCTTCCGCAAATTGTTTTCACAACGGCATCAACCTGGAAAGGAAAGCGTCTTGACCCCTGCCCCAATGAACTTGCCCCTGGCCGCACTGCGCGCAGCGCTGGATGCAGGCCACATCAGCGCTGAGTCCCTGCTTGAGGGCTACCTGGCGCGCATTGACGCCATTGACAAGCAGGGCCCCACCATCAACGCCGTCGTTGAGATCAATCGCGACGGGCGCGCGCTTGCGGCCGCGCTGGATGCACGGCGCGCCGGCGGCGAAGCGTGCGGCCCGCTGCACGGCATGCCGATTCTGCTCAAGGACAACATCGACACCGGCGACGCCATGGCCACGACAGCCGGTTCGCTCGCGCTTGTCGGCGCACCCGCCCTGCAGGATGCAACCGTGGCGGCGCGTCTCCGCGCCGCGGGCGCGCTGCTTATGGGCAAGACCAATTTGAGCGAATGGGCCAACTTCCGCTCGCTCCACTCAAGTTCCGGCTGGAGCGGGCGCGGCGGGCTGCACGCGCAACCCCCATGTCCTCAACCGCACGGCCTCCGGCTCCAGCTCGGGTTCGGCAGCGGCCGTGGCAGCAGGGTTCTGCGTTGCGGCGCTTGGCACCGAAACCGACGGCTCCATCGTCAGCCCAGCCAATGCCTGTGGCGTCGTCGGCCTCAAGCCCACGGTGGGGCTCACCTCGCGCGCCGGGGTTGTCCCCATTGCAGCCTCGCAGGACTCCGTGGGCGTCCATGCACGCAGCGTGGCCGATGCTGCCGCCATTCTCACCGTCATTGCGGGGCCCGACCCGCGCGACCCTGCTACCATCAACGCCCCTCTGCTTGACTATACGCACTTTCTCAACCCTGACGCCCTGCGCGGGGCACGCATTGGCGTTGTGCGCAACTGTGGCTTCTGGGGTTACTCGCATGGCGCGGACACAATCGCCGCAGGCGCGATTGAACGCATGCGCAGCGCCGGCGCTGCCATTGTCGATCCTGTTTGGTTTCCCTCCGGGGATGCGCTGGAGCGGGATGATGGTGAGTGGATTGTGCTTCTGCACGAGTTCAAGCGCGACCTTAACGCCTATCTCGCGACGCGCACCGGCCTGGAGGTGCAGTCGCTGACGGAGTTGATCGCCTTCAACCGCCTGCACGCGGCCGCCGAAATGCCCTGGTTTGCGCAGGAGCTGCTGGAGTTGGCTGACGCCGACCTCTTCACCGAGGCAGAGTATGCGGAGGCGCTGGCGACCGGCCGGCGGCTTGCTGCAAGCGAGGGGATTGATGCCGCGGTTGCCATGCACAACCTGGACGCGCTGGTTGTGCCGACAGGCGCGCCTGCCTGCGTGACGGACCTTGTGAACGGCGATGCGTCAAGCGGAAGCAGCTCGTCGCCCGCGGCGCGCGCAGGCTACCCCCTGCTCCATGTGCCCGCGGGCATGTGGCATGGGCTGCCCGTGGGCGTTACCTTCATGGGTGGCGCGTGGAGCGAGCCGCGGCTGATTGCGCTGGCGCACGCCTTTGAACTGCTTCTGCCGCCGCGACCGGCACCGGCCTTCCTGCCTGCCGTGCAATTGCCGCCCGCTGTGGATGATGGGGCCACCATGGCCAATCCGGCGTCGCTGGCGGCCTATTTGCAGAGCGCACGTGAAGGCCGCCCCATCGCCGCGCCAACGCGCGCCGTGGCTGCGCTGCGCCGATATATTGAGCGGGCGGGATAGCGGGAAGAGCGCGGTTTGTGGTGGGGCAATCGCTCTTTGTAGCGGGGGGCTTCCAGCCCTCCGTACTCGATGACGCGACGCGTGTCGTTGCTCATGCCTGTAAAATACTTGGTAAAATGTGCTGGCATGCGGCGCGCCGCAGCCGCCGCCACGAAAGACTTCAGGCCGCCCCAGGACGCGAACCGACCGGGTTAACCGTTGCGCCCCCCCACGAAGTGCAACGGTTACCCGGTCGTTCTGAAGCCAGTATAGCGGCTCGGCCCATGCGCTGCTGTGACGTAGCGCACACCCACCTGGTGCAGTGCGCTATTGAGCGGCTGCGCGCAGCGCACTCTCCTGCGCATTGTGCTCCTGCGCACTGCGCGCCTGCACGGCCTGCGTCAGCGCTTCAAGCGAGTCGAACGCGTTCATCTCGGCGGCGCTCATCCACTCGACCAGCGCGCCATTCTCCACGCAGTAGACGGCAGGCAGCGCAACATCCGTCAAGCCAAACTCGCGCGCGACCTCATCACGGTGCAAAAAGCGCACGGGGCGCCCCAGCGACGCGATAGCATCGCGCCAGGCGCGTTTCATACCCAGCGGGCCATAGGTGATTGCGCACAGGTTGCAGCCATAGGTGGCGGGCGAGAGCGTCTTGTGCGCCAAATCCAGCAGGCCATTCATGACGCCGCTGTCGGCGTTGTAGACGAAGACGAGGGTTCCATCCATGGTCAGCCTTCGCCTGTGGCAGCGCGCAAAGCATCAAGGTCAGCCAGGCGCACGCGGCCGCGCCCCAGTTCAACCCAACCGTCGAGCGCCCACTCGTTGAGAATCTTCGTTACCGTTTCGCGGCCGCCGCCCAGCATCTCGGCCAGCTCCTCGTGGGTGTGGCGCACCTCCAGCGGGCGCACCATGCCGGGGAGCCCGCGTGCAGGGCGGGCGCGGCGCAGCAGGAGGCCAGCCAGCCGCTCGGGCATGCGCTTGAAGACCATGCCCGAGAGCGCCTCCTGCGCCTCGGCCAGCCGCTCGCCCAGAATCTCCACCAGCCGCCCGGCCACACGCGTATCGCTCAGAAGCATTGATTGGACATCAGCGCGGCTCATCAGGCAGAGCAGGCAGGGGTCCATTGCCTCGGCATACGAATCGTGCAGGCGCGTGCCCACGAGCACCATCTCGCCAAAGATGCAGCCTGCCTCAAGCACAGCCGTTGTGAGCCTGCGGCCGTCGGGGCTCAACTGGTAGATACGCACGCGCCCTTCCTTGAGGATGAAGAGCACTTCGGCCGGCTGCTCGGCAGAGTAGAAGACTGTGCCGGCGGGCACCCGTTTCATGGGCGCCCGCCCGGCCACCGCATCGAATCTCGTCGGGGCTCATGCCGCGAAAGAGGTCGTTCTGCTGCAGGTAGCTCACCTTTTCGCTGGCCTGCGCGCTTGCGCTTCGACTGGTCATGCGCGCTGCTCCAAATCGTCCATCTGCGCCACAAGGTCATCGAGTGAAGGGTTGCCCCAGAAGATCGGGCGCGCGCCGGCCACATACATGGGCGTCGCCACAACAAAGTCAGGGGAGTGCGCGCCGTTCAGGTCCAGATCAACCACATCAATCTCCCATTCCGGCCGAAGCGTGCGCACTTCAGCCGCCAGGGCAAGCGCACGTTCCAGCCCGACACAGTGAGCGGCTACGTAGATCTGCAGCTGTCGCTCGCACTCCATTATCGCTTTGCCCACCAGACGGCGACCAGGCCCAGCACAACGCCGTAGATGAGGTGACCCATGAGGCTCATCATCATCGGGCCAGAGAATGCAGCGTGCAGTTGCAGCCCCATGCCCATCATCAGCGGCATGATCACCAGCGGCCCCAGCACCCACCAGATTGCCCCATAGACTACACCCCACAGCAGACCAGCGCCAATCGACGGCGTGGTCATGGCCGGCAGGAAGGCAAAGCCTGCGCCGATCAGTGCGCTGATGACCATGTGCACGCCAAAGCCGACGGCGGCGCTGCTGCTGCCGGCCAGGCCTGCAATCATGGGCAGCATCCCCATCATCGCCATCATTGCGCCGAAGAGCAGGCCGCCTGCGAGGCCGCCAATCACACCTGCGGTGATTCTTGTGGTCAACTTCGGTGCATGCACTGTTGTGTTCTGCATTTGTGCTGTTGTTGCCATGTTTCTATACTCCCTTCAGGAGTGGTGTGGATATGGCGGCGTCTACCGCCGCTCTGTGCCACTCAGCATAGCCATCTCCCGCGTGCGCAACCGTGTCGCGCGCCACACAAGCGAAACTTGGTGATCCATGCCAGAAATGAGCTCAGTCCTGGACCGAGTGGGCCGTTCGAACAATCGAGATCGCATCCCTTGCAATTGAAATCCTTGCCGTCGCCATCATCATCATATCCATTAGCTACGCATTGGTGATGTACGTTTCAACCGTCCTGCGCGGGACATCGGAGGAACGCGATTACGACTGGTACAGGCGGCTGCTGGCGCGCGGGCTGCTGCTCAGCCTCGAGATTCTGGTTGCAGCCGACGTTGTGCGCACGGTTGCACTTGAGCCAAGTCTTCTCAACGTCGGCATCCTTGGCCTGCTTGTGCTCATCCGCACCTTCCTGTCGTGGTCGCTGGTAGTGGAGATCGAGCATCGGCTCCCGTGGCAGAGCCCAACGAAAGCGCAATGACCAGGGATTAGGGAGTGGGGAAGAAAGAGTTGAAAATCGGTGACTGAGTGCTGGCGTCTGCGCACCAATACCCAGTCACCAATTTTGAACTCCTTCTTCCCCACCGGCTGCTGCCCACTCCCTACAACCACATGGCGCGCACCACCACCGTGCCGGCATTGCTGCCCGCCGTGCGCCGCACGTCCACGCTGCCGTCGCTGTTGAGCCGGAACTGATAAGTGTCTGATCCGCTGTTGACGCTCTGCACTGTCGTCCCACCCAGCGTAAGGGTGAACGCGTTGTAACCCGCCACCGTGCCATTGCTGATGAACGCTTCAACGCGCAGAATCTTGCTCACATCGCCCAAACCGTCTGCGATGATCACCTGCGCGGTGGCGCCAATGGCCGAGCGGCTGCCAAAGAGAAAGCCGCCCACGCCATCCCACACGTGTAGTCGTGCCTGCGGCTGATCGACTCCTACGCCTACATTGCCGGAATCATCCACGCTGATGCCGTCAATCGACGCCGCTGCATCCGCGGGATTGCCAATGCGCCCGACCACAATCGCCGAGTCCAGATCACGCAGACTGAAAGTTCAGGAGCACGCGGTCGCCCGGCGCATACGCCACACTGTGGACAGCCTGCGCATCCACCGTGGCGCCACCCCCCTGCACGTTGAGGATCTCCACACTTACTGTTGCGCCGGCGACGGCGCGCACCAACCCCAACGCCACGTAGTGTGCGCTTGCGGCGCGCCCGTTAGCGTCCATAGACCACCCGCTGGACGAGCCGCCGTCGCTCCCAGTTCTCCACAATTTGCTGGACATAGACTTCGTCTCCCTCTACGGTAGCGCAATCCTCAGGCTCAAGCGCCAGGTGTGCCTGGATGTCAATCCAGCCTGCCGCCGTGGCATGCGCGGCTGCCGTGCGCAGCGCCTCCGCTTCGGCCAGTTGCGCCGCACCATCCAGATTGCGATTGAGCACGTAAAGCGGCTGTGCGCGCACGCAAGGATCTGCTGCGGCTGCCGCGGCCAGCGCCCATTCTTCACCCTCTTCGGGTGCGCCACGCACGGCGACGCCGTGCACCACAACCAGGCGTGGGCTGCGCGTCTCCTCCACACGCACATGCGCCACCAACGGGTGGCCGTCTGCGCCGAAAGCCTCCAGGCTCGTTGCCGCACGCGGGCCAACGATGATCGTGGGGCGCTCGCCGGCGCTGCAGCGGCTGCGAATGCCGACCGGCTGCGCACGCAGCAGCGCGCGCAAGGCGCGCAGCCCGTCCTCGCCGCCGCTCCACTGCATGAGCGGCGCGGCGCCTGAGAGGTCGTCGCAGTTTGCGCCCAAACCAGCCCACGCCGCCAGCCGCTCCACAGCACGCGCCAGCGTGAATGGCTCGGGCGCAAACTGAAGGGGACGGCGCGCCAGCGTGGCTGCAAGCAAACCCAGTGCATCCAGCGCGACCAGCCGCACGCCGTCGGGCTGCCGCTCCACGCGCACAACGCGAAAGCCCAGCGTCACCGCACCACTGTCGTCGCCCTTGGTGCAGCGGCGCGTCAGCCACAGCAGCCACCCGGCGCGCGCCTGGGCCAGCGCCGAGCCAGGCGCGACCACCATGGCGAGCGTCCCTCCTTCGCCGGCGCGCACGGCGTAGCGGTAGCCAATTACGGCGTCGCCATCCACCTCCACATCGTCTGCGGCGCCGTTGACAAGGTGGCTGCTGGCAAAGACGGCGGCCAGCCCCACAAGCAGGCTTTGCGCGCCCAGGTCGAGCGGCGCAAAGTGGCGCTCCAGCGGCGCGGTGCCCAGCAGCGTGGCGGTGACGGGCATCGGCTCCTCGGGTGCGCCGCTGTCAGCATCAATCGCGCCCACACACAAGTATGCCCGCCCCGCCGACTGCTCCTGGCAACTGTGCAGCCAGCCACCCAGGCCGCGCCCCACGGCGTGGCGCGCCGGGCGAATGGCCGTATCGCCGCTCACCAGCCAGGTTGTTTCCACGCTGGCGTCGCACGCCTCCAGTGCGCCCGCCGCCGTCACGCTGCAGTGCAGCACGCCCAGGTGGTGGGCATACGGCCCCGATGTGCGCGCCCAGGCCAGCAGCGTCGCGCTGCGTGCGCCCGTTGCCATGACGCCCGCAGCCACCCAGCCGCGCGCGTCACCGTGGACGCTCCACACATTCCACGCGCCGCTGCCCAGGCGCGACGCGCAGCGCAGCCGCAGCACATCGGTGCGCACGGTGAAGTGCACCAGGTGCACGTTGGCCGCGGCAAAGTGGCACGCGCTCACATCTCCCTCGGCGTCGCCCCCGCTGTAGAGCGCGGTTGCGCCACCCCAGGTTGCGCCGCCGTCGCTGCTCTGGCGATGGTATATGTTGCCCGTGGGCAGCAGGTAGTAGAGATGGATGCGCCCGCCCTCGGCAACCAGCGCAGGGCGCGGGCTCTCGATCCCCGCCGCTGCGGTGAAGCTCGCGACGGTAACCAGCGCATTCCCCTGCCACGCGGACGCGTGCCCGAGCTCGGCCGCAGCCACAAACTGACAGGCGAGCGCACCCGCGCTGCCACGACAGGAAGGCGCGCAGCACACCCCCGTTGACGGCCACGGCGTCGGTTGCAATGCTCTGCGCGTGCCAGGACGAAAGCCCTGCCGGAAAAGCATCACACTGCTGCCAGCACGTGCCGGCAGTGCCCCCACCTGTGGCGCGCGGCCCCGCGCGAATCGCCAGCGTATAGCGCGGTGATTCGGCGCGTTGCGCCGCGGCCAGCCCCGCCGTCAGCCCGTTCACAACCCCACCCCCTCCCACACGGGGTTCGACTCGGCACGTGTTGCCGCCAGCAGCTCTACAAAGAAGGCGCGCTCAATCTCCGCCGCCCAGCCATGCAGGCGCGTGCACCGTGTCGGGGGGCAGCGCGGGATTTTCAATCGCCTGCCGTTCGCGCAGTTGCGCCGCATAGCAAGCGCCGCCCAGCGCGAGAGTTGGCCGCAGCGCGTCCGGCAGCGTTGTGGCGGCTGCCCCATCCAGCCCCTGCAGCGCGTGGGCCTTGCGGTAGCGCACGCGCAAGGCATCGCCCACTGCGGGCGTGCCCGTGCGCAGCCGCACCTGTCCCCCCTCACCCAGCGCCCGCCAGCGTACCGCCGCCTCCTCAAAGAGCGCGCCCTCGCGCCAGGGCCACGCCAGCCCCGTAACCGCGCAGAGCCCGGGCAGCGCACGCAGGTCCTGCTCTGCGCCGGCCACCGTTACCGTGTGGGTGGCCTCATAGACCGGGCCGTAGGCGTCGATTGCCCGCAATCCGCGCCGCAGCGCGCCATCCAGCAGCGCATCAGTCCATGTGGCGCTGTCACCGCTTGCCGCCAGCTGCGCCAGCACCTCCGACCGCAATTCCGCTACCGTGTATGCCATGTGAAGCTCCAATCCAGGCTTGTACACAGATGGCACAGATGCGACAGATTTCCACAGATGAAAAGCTCTGTGACAATCCGCTGCGTCTGTGCCATCTGTGTCACGTCTGCACCTTTTGTCCGCTAGTCCGCCGAGGGCAGGTAGTAGATGATGAGTGTGTATTCGGCCGTGGGCGATGTGCCGCCGGAGAAGTTCAGGTCCACGCTCACCACGCTGCCGCGCGCAATCGCGACCGCGTCCGCCGTGCCACCCACCGCGGTGGACTTCCACTCGCCCACCTGGCCCACCGAGTTCGCCGCGACGGCCGTAATGACCCCCACGCCGTCGTCATTCAGGTCCACGTTGAAGCCCGAGGGCGTCCCCGTCAGCGCCACTGCGCAGAGGTTGAGCCCCACCACCGTAAAGCCCTGCTGCGCCACAAACTTGTGGTAGTTGTTGGTTGCGCCAACGCCCTTGCTCGTTAGCGCCATCATGTTGGGAAGCATGTTCGTCTCCAGTTCTTTGGTCTTGAAAAATCAGTGGTAAGTGGTAAGTGGTGAATTGGTCATTGGCGTGCGTTGCCCATGCAAGATGCGAGTGCAATACCAATTACCACTTCACCAATTACCAATGACCCTGTCCTTACCCCGCCACCACATTGCGCGCCACGCCCACGTGCGTTGTCACGCCATAGGCCCACCAGTCGCGCACCTTCACCGGCAGCGTGTCGTGGCTGAAGAGCAGCCCCGCCGATTCCGAGCGCACCTCGAAGAGTTCGGGCAGCGCATGCACGCCTCCTGCCGGCGCATTGGCATAGGCCATTACAATGACGGGCTGCAGGCGCGGATCCACAATGCAGGCCCAGTCGGTGGCGTCAGTCCAGTCGGGCACCACCACGGGCACAGGGCGCGGGTCGCCCGGGCGCGTCATGCCATAGATGTTAGGCTCCTGCGCCGTGCCGCCGGCGTTGGGCTTGCCCACATCGCCGCTGCCATAGCCAAAGGCGGCCAACGCATCGTCGTAGAGCTCAATCGGCACCAGGCAGAAGCTGGGCCAGAGCGCCAGCGGCTTGCCCGAACCCGGCAGCGCCTGCTCAAAGATGCGGGTGCGCGCCGCCTCCCACGCCGCGCTGGAGAAGGCCGCCGTGTCGGTGTTGCCGTGGTTGGTGTGGAAGAGCGCCGTGCTGTCATCGGCCATCGTGGGATTGGCGGTGAAGATGGCCGCAATCGCCGCCGAACGCCTGCGGATAGCCGCCTGCACCAGCAGCCGCGGAATGGCCTGAATGCGCGCCAGCTCGCTGCGGCGAATCATCTCCAGCGTAATGCCCACGTACGAACCGTACTTCTGGAAGGTGGCGGTCTCCTTGCTGTCGCCGGTGGTCGCCTCTGTGTAGGCAGCGCCCTCGGCCACGCTGGGCAGCGTGGCCAGCCCATCCATGTGCAGCAATTGCAGCTGCTGCGTGGTGCCGTCGTGGGGCAGCACGTGCACAATTTGCTCGTACCAGCGGTAGGTGATCAGATTGTCATAATGGAGCATCACCGCCTTGTTGAGCGCGTTGACCGCCATGCCCGCCAGCGTGCCCGAGTTGGCCGACTGCAGCCGCGCGTACTCGGGGTTGAAGACGCCCCAGAAGTTCACGTCGCCCGTAATCGCCAGGTAGAGGTCGCGCAGATTGCGCATGTGCGGCGCAGGCATGGGCGTGCGCACGTCGCCCACGAGCCAGTTGAGCGCCCCCTGCACCTCGTCGGCAGCTGTGCGCATCCCCGAAATCACAGGAAAGGTGTCGCGCACCAGTGGACGCGCGGCCCCACGTGCGCCGGCTGCGCCACCACCGCCCCGCCACCCGCCCCGCCACCCGCAACAGCTGCGGCGGCAAGCGCACTCTCCGCTTGCTGCTGCGCGTTGATCAGCGTGCGCAGCTGCGCAGGATATTGCAGCTCGCGCCCCGCTGCGGCTCACCGCGGCGCGCACAGCCGTGCAGCCGCCTGCGCTCAGCCCTGAGCCCTCCAGCATCCTCGCCACCGCCTCCTCACGAATCGCGGCCTCCCAGCCTGCAGGGCTATCCTCCTGCACATCCAGCACTCTTCCGTCCATGCCCATTGCTCCTCTCCTAACAGTGATCACGGTATCCCCTTCCATCGACCAGCTGCCCAGCCCCACGCGTTCCCGATTCTCGCTTCCCTGCTGCCTCGCTTTCCCATGGGCAACCGCCACAACTTCCGTGCCCTCCACCGCCGGTGCATTGACTGCCGACACCTCCTTTCCAACCACGCCTGTAAATACCAGTTCGCAGCGCGTGCGCCCTGCCCCGTGCCCGCGCCTCGCCATAGCGGCGGCCGGGCTTGTGGCTGCATGCGCCCCACTCCTTGCCGCAGACCGAGCAGTGCACGGCGTCGTAGTACCAACTCACCGAGAAGCGATCCATCTGCCCTTCGAGAAAGGCGCGCGATGTCCCGCTGCGTGGTCAGCCGGATTGTCTGGCGGATGGCCGGGCCGTCGAGCACGCTGCTCACCACAATGCCTGCGCGGGCGTCCAGGCTCTCCACGGCGTGGTCGCGCAGGAAGGGGACGCCCACGAACGATGCGGCGAACGCGGGCAGCTCGGCCGCAGCAATGCGCAGGTGGTTGCGGTTGGGCCCGGCGCGGAAGACAATCGCCTCAAACTCAAGCTCGGGCAGCGCGCCCTCGGCCACACGGCGCAGCAGTTCGCCCCGCCGCTCCCGCCCCAGCGCCCCCAAAGCCGCGCCCGAAACCGCGGCGCTCCAGATGTCCATCTGTTTCTCCTTTCTGATTCGAATAGGGATGACTGATGATTGAAAATTGATGACTGGTGATTGGCGGGTGGCCACTGGCTGATTGGGCTCTGTTGGATCGCATTTGCGTCTCTCAATGCCCCTGCGGGCCTTTGTAGACAGTCCCGATCAGCCAGGGGCCACCCGCCAATCATCAATCATCAATTTTCAATTTTCTGCTCCTGCCGTCCGCTATTCCGCCTCACCCCCCACAATCCGCTCAAACTCCTCCGCTCCCACCGTCTCTCCGGCAAAGCGGGCAAAGAGGCGCAGCGCCATGCGCTTGAAGGCGTCGCCTTCGCCGGTGATGGCCCGCAGCCGCTCAAGCGCATCCACGATCGACGCGGCCGCCTGCGCCAGCTGTGCGTTGTCCTCGGGGCTAATGTCGGGCGCGAGCGCCGTCACATCCTCCGCGCTTGCCGGCCGCAGGGCCGCACCGCTGATTTCGGCCCAGCGCGCAAAGGCGTGCAGCGAGAGGTCGATCAGCAGGTGCACCAGAAAGCGCTGGCGGCGGCGCAAGAAGCGGCGCTTCTGCTCCTGCATGACCTGCCCGGTGGCCAGGTTCGAGTCTTCACCCTCGCCCAGGTCCAGCAGCGCCGTGCCCGGCCCTGCGGCAGCGATCATCCAGCGAATCGCACGCCCGTCCATCTCGGCATCGGACGCATGCAGGTTGGGCGTCACCGCCGACCACTTTTCGTTCTCGTCGGCAATGATCACTGTGCCCGGCTCGGGCGGCATACGGTACTGCTCGGCCAGTTGCGAGCGGATGCGGCCGGGCGCATTGACCACCCACACGAACGAGCGCACCGAGGCATTGAGGCGCACGCGGTCCTCCAGCCAGCGTGCATAGCGCCGCAGCCACGGCAGAATCGGCGCCAGGTCGCTCTCGCCGCGCAGCGCCCCCACGGGCCGGTTGACCGCATAGTGGAGCATGACGGGCTCGCCCACGGATGCCTCGGGGTGCCAGGGCGATTTCCACCAGCGCTCGGCTCCCATGCCGCCGCTCAGGTCGCGATAGGCCAGCTCCGTGCGATAGTCCCCCTCCAGCCACTCAATGCGGTCGATGGCCATGGCCGGCACAGCGCGCACGCTTGATCGCCCGCTTTCGGGGTCGGTGAAGAGCGCCAGAAAGAGCTCGCCGCTGCGGCTCAGTTCGTCGCTCCACTCGGGAAGCTCCAGGTCGAGACGGTTCTCGCCATCGGCCCAGAAGCTGCGCAGAAACGCATCCAGCGGCGCATAGCTGCTGCTCAGGCGAATGCCGTCGCCCACGGTGTAGGAGGTGACGAGCGAGACCAGCCGCCGCGCCAGTGGATTCACCCGCCACGCCTCAAGCGCCTCGCGCTGGATGCGCCCGGTGTCCGGTGCGCCCGCCTCGTAGGGTTCGCCGCCCAGGCGCGTCATGCCGTCGCCATCCAGCCCGGGGGCCACGGGTGTCACCGCCAGCCGTGCGCCCACCGGTGCGCCCAGGCCCCGCCACAGAGTCCGCCACGTTCCCTCACCAGCCATCGCACCCTCCCATTTGTTTGCTGCGAATTAGAACGTTTGTTCTATGCAAAGGGTAGCAAAGAAGGGCCCGCTTGGGGAGAGTGAACAAAGAGGAAATAAGTGGGTGGGTGTGGGGGGTGGGGTGTGGGGTGTGAGGGGTGGGGGTCCGTTGTAGGTCACGTCTCCTGGCGTGACGCCGTGCGCGCGCACTGGAAGCGAGGCTTCCGATGTTGGAAGCCTCGCTTCGGATGGCTCGCAGCTGAGGTAGCCGCGTCCCCGACGTCCGCAGCGTCGTTCGTAGCGGCTGCTTCAGCTGCCGTTCTTACCAATCACGTCGCGTCCTCGACAACGGCGGCTGATTCACGTTGCCCCAATAGACCGATACGCGCCGCGGGAGCCGCCGAGGGTTAAAACCCCCGGCTAGCCAACCCAAGTCCACTCAAGTGGACTCACACCGCGCCGTCGGCCGAATTCCTCGTAGTGGGGGGCTTCCAGCCCGCCGGCAGTTGAGATGGCGAGGAGCGGTCGAAGTCTCCAGCCAGTCCACTTGAGTGGACTTGGGTTGGCTAGCCGGGGGTTTTAACCCTCGGCGGCTCCCGCGGCGCGTATCGGTCGATTGGGGCAACGTGAATCAGCCGCCGTAGCTCTGCCGCGCGCCGCATCCTCGGGAACGGCGGCTTACACGGCCGCTACGAAGGCTTGGGCTTCTGCAGCTAAGCCCCCCGCTACGACGCCACCGCATTTTAGAGATTTCACCACGCCCGCCCCCATGCAAAAAAGAGGGCCCGCGTCGCCGCAAGCCCCCATTACCATTGCACCAATTACCACTTACCAATGACCAATTACCCCTTCGCCCGCTCCAGATTCAGCGCCAGCAGCCGCTCCAGAATCGCCTCGTCGTCAAGGTCGTGGGGCCAGCCGTAGGCGTCGAGCACGGCGGCGTCGAGGCGGGCGTGGGCATCGGCCAGCCAGTCGGGGCGCTCATTGTAGAGATTTGTCAGCGTGCGTTTTTTGAGCGCCGCCTCGTCCAGCCCGGGCGGGTTGAGCCACGCATCGCGCTGCGCCACCAGATCGGCCGCCGCCGCGCCAATCGCCAGCACGCGCGCATCCTCCACCGGCTCCTTCCCCGGCGGCCACGGGAAGGGGAAGGTTTCGAAGGTCGTGGTGGGGGTGTAGCGCGGATCGTTCCCGGCCTCCCATCACAGCGTGCACTTGCGCAGCGACCAAAGCTTCATGGACCCGCGATTGCAGTACGCCAAAGAATGTAATCACTGTCCAGCGCGATGACCATAGAAGATTGTTGCAGGCACGTTTCCTGCGCTGCACCAGGCAAAGACCCGATGCTTCGAGACTCTGGCGTGACGATATACCTCTGTCGACCTTTCAATGCAGCTCTCATGTCAGGCCGCGGTCTGCGTAGCTGCCACCACATTGCTCAGCGCGCTGGCGTCTCATTGTCTGACTCGAACTGGTTCCACAACTCGCTTCACGTAAGCAAACGGTACTTCAAATGAGCCGCATCCTCTGATTCGGACATTACGCCGAAGTCGATGGTCCACATGCTCGCGATGTGCCCATCAAGTCGGCACCATTGAGAACGCTTGAACCACTTCGCGAGTTTAGGTCGGCCATTCGGATTGCTTGATGCTAACATCGTCAGTGCTAAGCTCGGTCATCAATATCAAAAGGGCCTCCTTTCACTAGCCTTTGAAAGACAGATCCCAGATTTTCGCTGAGTCTATCGGCTTGGGTTAAGTCAGAATCTGAACTCGTGAATCGGCGTTGATGCGTCTTGACACCTGCAATCACCATCTAGCTACTTTCGATTCTCGTATCCCTCATCGAAACCGATCATTGATACACGTACGGCAGCGCCATCGAGGACCCAGGTCGGTCAGCCTGTGCCCAAAAGATGTCGCCAGTCTCCTTAATTCTCTCGAGCACTTGTCCGATTTGCCCCGCCACGAATTGCTTGTGTTGACAAGTAGGCCAACGCGCTTGCCGTTGCCGGCCTTCAGTTCGGATCGTGCCCTGTCAAACCAGTAGCACACTAAATCCCGTCCCGGACACGTACGCTCGCATAGACGCGCAATAAGGTCGTCGACGTAGTCTTCACCGAGTTCCGCCACGCATCGTGCTTGCCCCCCAAAAACGGCGGGTTCCCCACAATCACATCCGCCTCGGGCCACTCCGGCTCGCACGGCTTGCCCTCGGCGTCATAGGCCAGAATTGCGTCCATCTCCTTGATGTTGTCCATCGCCTCCAGCACCGGCTCGCGCGGCGCACCGCCGGCGTGGTCGTGGTGCCACTGCAAATAGCCAATCCACACTGTCGCCTGCGCCAGCTCGTGCGCGTAGGGGTCCTTCTCAATGCCAAAGAGCTGGCGCGGGTCCACCTGCGTCAAAAAGGGCTGCAAGCCCAGCTGCCCCGTAAAGAAGCTCACCTCCGCCTCCAGGTCCATGAGCAGCCGCAGCGAGACGTAGAGAAAATTGCCCGAACCGCAGGCGGGGTCCAGCACGCGCGTCGAGCGAATCTTGTAGGCAAAGGTCATCACCAGCGCCGTCGCCTCCTTGTCAAGGCGATTCCACGCCGCGCGGTTGGGCGCGCTGTCGCGCTGCGCCACCAGCGCCTGCGCCTTCTGCTGAATCTGCGCCCACTCGCGCCGCAGCGGGGCCATGAGCACCGGCTCCACAATCAGCAGAATGTCGTCGCGGCTGGTGTAGTGTGCGCCCAATTGCGCCCGCTTGGAGGGGTCCAGGCTGCGTGTAAAGAGCGTGCCCAGGATGGAGGGCTCAATCCCCGCCCAGTCGAGTTGCGTTACATGCTGGAGGATGCGCAGCCCGTCGCCATCCATCTCCAGCACTTTGTCGCTGTCAAAGAGGCCGCCGTTGAACCAGCGAATGTTGCTCTCGCCAAAGACATCCCCCTCCTGCATGGCGCGGAAGAGCTGGCGCATCTGTTTATTAAAGGTGGCGGCGTCGCGCTGCCCCTTCTCCACCAGCCTTGTGAAAAGGGCGCGCGGCAGCAGCTCAATATCCTCGGCAAAGAGGATAAAGAGCAGGCGAATGAGGTAGTGCGCCACCTCCTGCGCGCCATAGCCCCAGCGGTGCAGATGCTCGGCCAGTTTGGCAAACTCGGCCGCCGCCTCCTCTGTCACCTGTGCGGATGTCTTCTCCGGCCGGAAGGCCTCGGGGTTGTAGAAGAGGTTGCGCACCACCTGCAACCCCGCCGGCGACTCGATCTCCTCCAGCCGCAGGATCAGCTCGCTGCGCGGCATGTTGGTGAAGTTGGAGACAATGCGCAGCAGCTGCGTGTCGCTCACAATCAGCAGCGGGGGATTTTCCAGCGCCTCGCGATACTCGAGCAACTGGCGGTAGGCCTTGTCGAGGTTGCCATCCGGCCCCTTGAACTCAATTGCAAAATGGCCCTTGAACCAGACATCGGCAAAGCCGCGCCCGCCCAGCGTCTTGGTAACGCCTGCCTCAAAGCAGAAGCTGCTGCCCGCAGGGTCGTAGACATTGGGCGTGGGATGATCAACCAGGCTGCACAGGTCGAGGAAGAATTGCTGATAGGATTGGCGCTCGGTCTGCGTGTTGCCGCGCCAGCGCTGCACAAATTCGTGAGGGGTCAAGGTAAATGCTCCAGCGGTGAGGTGTGACGATGCAAAGAGAAGTATACCATTGCGCGCGTTCGTGTGGGGCGCGGCACGGCTGGGTCGCGGCACGGCTGGGTCGCGGGGCACGCCGTGCTCTTCTCCATGTGGAGAAGGCTGAAGGGCGCGCAATGGAGAGGGGCCGGGGATGAGTTTGTTGGTGACACGCTGAATTTTCCATTTACGGGAACCTGCAAGGCCCGCAAGCAGTTACAGGGGTGAGGTTGAATCTGACTGAATTTTCCGTGTGCGGGAACCCGCAAGGGTCGCAAGTAGTTACAGAGGCGAGGTTGAATCTGGCACGCCGAATTTTCCATTTACGGGAACCCGCAAGGCCCGCTGGTAGTTGTAAGGGTGAGGTTGTTCGTGGTACGCTTCACTCCATGCGCGGAAGCCTTACAAGGCACGTAAGCAGTTATATTTGCAGATTTTGCAAACGGCAAAATTGGTAGTATACATTTGCAAAAAGTCTGCTATAATCAGTACAGGTCGGCAAGCGCCTGTCGTTCGGGTTAAGTTTCTTCCCCCCGAAAGCGTGCCGGCCATCATCTTCATATCTGCACTCAGTGGGCGCAGTCTTGTTCTGGGGGGGGCGAGGCTGTGGCCGCGGCCGGGGGTACGATTTATATCGTACCCCCGGTGCCATTGGCCCCAAAACTCCTCTGTTTCCCGTATAATCACCCAAAATGGAATAGCGCTTACTTTGCCTTACGTTCTGTGACGGTAGACAGACTTCACACAACAAACCGCCGCTGCTCCATGCTGGTGTCCCCGGTCACCCCCAGCCTGTGCCGCGCAGCACAGCGCATCCCTCATACATGCATCATCCTGACAGGCACGCAAGCCCAGCGTGCCGAAACGCTTTTCGGCTGGCATCGCACTCTATTCGGTGAGTCAGGAGATAACATGTTGCACCATACTCTGATGGAGAAGGTTTGGAAGGGATTGAGTGTCGCTGTCTGTGGCGCACTCCTGTTCACGCTGCCTGCCGCGGCGGCCACACCGCCCGCACCGCCCGCGCAGGAAGCGCCCGTTCTGCTGCCGATTGTGGTTGCGCCCGACGGCGTCGCCTCGGCCCAGCAGGATGTCATCCGCGAGTTTGACAATTTCAAGGCGTTGCCCCCATCACCCGCTCTTGCCGCAGCAATTGACGCCTTCAAGCAGATTGACCCCGATGCCTCCTTCAGCTTCTTTAACGGCCATGTGGACAGCTTCGCCACCCGTCCCAAGCCAACCATTCCCGATTACGCTGCGGGCGTGCTCGCCAGTTTCGGCATTAGCCTTACCGCCGTCGTGCCCGAACTGCTGCCCGACCCGGCCGAGTCGCCCAAGGCCGAGCAGAACCTGGACATCAACCCCGCTCTGCGCTTCCCCTGGGTGCCGGAAGCCATCAACACCACGCCGGTGACGCCCGACACCGAGGCTGGTGACAACGCCCTTGGCGATCCTTCGCCCTCAACGCCGCCCTTCGAGGAGCGCGCGATTACCTCGATTCCGATTGAGGAGCGCGACAATTCGTGGAAGCAGCCCAGCGATCGCATTGTGGAACGCTTCAAGCCCATTGCCGAGCCAGTGCTGGCGGCCTTTCTCGCCAAATACGGCGGCGTCTTCGAACTCAACCCCAACCTGCTTCCGCCCGACATGCCGTCGCTCGAGCTGAAAAGCTTCCAGATGGGCCGCTTCTACCAGATGGCGCGTTTCGGGCAGTTCTACAAGAACTATCCGCTGCTCGAAAGCGATCTGACGATGCTGCTCGACGCGAACTGGAACGTCATTGGCCTCTCGCGCATGATCATGGACCCGGCCAAGCTGGAAGTGGACGAAACGCTCTTCGTGGGCCGTCAGCAGGCGCTGGAGACAGCCCTCAAGGCCGCGGAAGATTTGAGCGGCAAGCCCGCAAGCGAGTGGAATCTGGTCGATTTCGTTCTCGGTGTGGATCCACTGCGCCGCCACCTTGTCTACCTTGTCAATCTGGTCATCCCCGCATCGCCCGAGTATGACATTACCGTGAAGATTGACGCGCGCACGGGCCTCGTCCTCAACGTGGGCGACAACGTGGAGGCCTACTATGCCGACGACGCCAATGGCGAGCCGCAGCTTGTGGCCTACACGCTCTCGCAGGATGCGCCCGCAGCCGATGCGCCGATTCTTGGCCCCTTGCCCGCCAACGCTGCACCCGATGCCGTCAACTACACCGATGCCAAGGTGCGCCGCTGGGCCTACACCGATGGCGACGTCACAAAGCCCTTCCAGGTCGTCACCAGCAACGTGTACGTGCGCGACGACAACACGCTGACGCATGACTTCTTCTACTCTGCCAACGACCAGCGCACCAATGGCACGCTCGTTGCCTGTGGCGACCAGAACAACAAGACCACCTGGCCCTCTGCTGCCTGGGCCTCCTTCGACGCGAGCACCTTCATCCGCCACACGCACCGCAGCGACCGCGACTTCAGCCTCTGGAGCCCGGGCGACGCCAGCGGCACCTTCGCCGAGTCCGACAACTACTTCTGGTCGTGTGCCTTCTTCCAGTGGCTCAAGCCCGCGCTCGCGGAGCTGGGTGTACTGCCCTCAAGCGCGTCCAACTATCCGAAGCTGCTCATGGTGACAAACGCCTGCATCGACGACATTGGCTATGCCAGCAGCAGCAGCCTCAAGGTCTCGGTGCAGCACAACGAGGGCGAAAGCGCGCGCAAGGTGCGCATTGCCGACATGTGCCGCTCGGGCAATGTGGGCTGCTCGGCCAGCGACTACAGCGCCGGCAAGGGCGGCCACTACTCCTCGTGCGACGGCACCGGCTGCATGGCAACGCCCAGCATCATCCACCACGAGATCAATCACTATATCCTGAGCCAGTTCTTCGGCGTCGGCTCCAGCCTTGATTGCGGTGCGGGCGACCAGTTGCGCTTCCTGCACGAAGGCACCATGGGTTCGGTCGTGCCGGCGGCCTTCTGGCACCACTACTACGGCGTGGGCTATTCACCCAGCGACACCAACCGCCTCTTCACCGCCAACGAGCCGCGCGGCCGCGTCCACACCAGCAATGGCACACTCATGACAGTTGGCGACTGGCTCTGCACGAACAACACGACTGTGACCAGCGCCAACAAGGGGCCCTACAACGCCGGCCGCGTCCCTGCCCAAATGCTCTGGAAGATCTACCACGGCATTAAGGTGGATGGCAGCTCGCAGAGCAGCATGTGGCGCACGAGCACCGACACAGACTTCCTGATTCTCAGCTACTGGGCAGCCGATTTGGTTGGCAGTTCCACCTACAAGGATCGCTACGAGATGGCCAACCGCGTCATGGAGATCCTCGACAAGTACAGCAACTGGAGCAGCAGTGCCAAGGCCACCTACTGCACCGAGTGGGGCAAGCACGGCCTGCGCAGCTACATCAACAACGACTACTGCAGCTAAAGCAACAACGCAACAGACGACGACACAGAGGTCACAGAGGGAACAGAGAAACACAGAGAACAGCAACGGCGAGATGATGCTCGCCGTTGCTGTTCTCTGTGTTTCTCTGTTCCCTCTGTGACCTCTGTGTCGTCGTTGCGCTGTTATGTAAGCTCTGCGTCCAACTCCAGAAAGCGCCCATAGCGTTCGGCCTGCGCCGCAATCGCCGCTTCCAACTCAGCGCTTAGCGCCTCAAACGGCTGCACAGTCACCGCCACGCTCTTCTTCTTCAGCTTGCGCGACCACAGGCCCACGACGCGCCCCTCCGCCATAATAAACGGCTTGAACATGCCATTGCCGCCCGGGCACCAGAGCGCCTCGTACGCTGGGCCAATCATTGCGCTCTTGTCAGCATAACCCAACAGAATTTCATCAAAGCCGGGCAGCAGCAGCGCGGCCGGCGGCTCCGGTGCGGCGTTGTCGGCAGCCTCTGCGCCCATCAGATACTTGGTGTCGCCCGCCATCACCTCAACCAGCGCCTTGCCTGCCACCTGCACACCCTTGCGCGCATCGCCCATGGTAATATGTGCCCATCGCACCAGGTCCTGAAGCGTCGCCGGGCCGTGGCCGGTGAAGTAGCGCGCCGCAAGCCGGCCCAGCGCCTCGTCTTTCGCAAGTTCCGGCGTGGGTGGCAGCCACTTGTCGAGCGCCACGAAGGTGTACTCCTTGCCCACACGCGGCCCCATGCAGATGAGCGCCGCCTGTGCCATGTGTACCAGCATGTGAATGCCGCGCTGCCCTTCGGTTGTGATGCCCGCCGCTTCCATCGTCGCCACGAGATCGCCGCGCGTGTGCGGCGCGCCGTCGCCAACTCTGTCCATGACCACGCCCATTGCCTTGTCGAGCGTCGCATCGTCAATGCCAAGGCCATGACGGCGAGTGGTCGCGCCGGCAATGGTGCGCGGTGCAAGCAGCGCCAGCATCCAGCGCAGGTCCGCCGCCGCAACAATGTGGTAAGTGCGGCGCAACGGCCACGAGCGCACAATTGAACCATCCGTCAGCGCCTGCTCAACTGTAGCCTCAGTTGCGGTGGCATCATTCGCCATGCGCATGGCTACGGACCAGAGCGTGCCGGCGTAATCCTGTGCCTGCATGGCGCACATGCGAGCCACAACCTCGGCCGGAGTCCGCGCCGTCTGCGCCACCAATTGCTGATTGCGCAGCCGCAGCGCAGCGATTTCTTTGTCCTTCATCCAGTCCCCTCCCCCTCACCAATGCCGACTGCCCACTGCCCACACCCTACACCCTACTCCCTACTCCCTACTCCCTACTCCCTATTCCCTGTAGTCAGAAGCACCTTCACCACACCCCGCTGCGCTGCGTGTGCCAGCGCCTCCACACCCTGAACCAGCGGATAGGTCGCCGAAATGAGGGGGCGCGGCTCCACCTGTTTGCGGCGCAGCAGTTCCAGCGCCGGCGCAAAGGGACCGCAGCGGCTCCCCACAAGGGTGATTTCGTCCACCACCAGTGCGCTCGCGTCAAAATCAGCCAGGGCTCCGGCAAAGGTGCTCTTCAGGGCAAGCGTGCCGCCCGGCCGCACCAGCCGCCGCGCCAGCGCAAAGCCGTCGGGCGAGCCTGTGACCTCCACAACCACGTCGGCTGCCTCCTCGGCCAGCACATCCGCCGACGCAGTCGTTGTCGTGCGGATGCCGCGCAGCGCCGCGATTGCCAGCTTGTCGCGCGTGCGGCCAATGAGCGTCAAGTCGCAGCCGGTTGTCTGCATCACCTGTGCCACAAGCTGTCCCAGCCGCCCGTCGCCCAGAACGTAGACGCGCATTGTCGGCCTGATGTGGATTTGCTCAAGCAGTTGCAGCGCGGCCGCCAGCGGCTCGGTGAAGACCGCAGCTTCATCCATGATGGCGGGCGGCACAGCGTGCAGGTTCGCCATGGGGAGAGCGACATAGTCGGCAAAAGCCCCGTCGCGCCCCACAATCCCCAGCGCGCTGCGACTGGCACAATGCTTCTGCTCGCTGCGCCGGCAGCGCTCGCAGCCGCCGCAGCCAATGTTGATCTCGCCGACAACGCGCCTGCCAACCCACGCGGCACGTGGCTCGCCGATGGCATCCACCACCTCGCCCACAAACTCGTGGCCCAGTACGCCGCGAAAGCCGCCCTTGTAGCCCTTGACAAGCTCCAAATCCGTCGCGCAGATGCCCGCCATACGCACGCGCACAAGGGCCTCGCCTGCCTGCAAAGTCGGCACGGGATAGTCCTCGACAATCTGCGGCCCATCCTCCGTCAGCAGCAGCGCGCGCATGGTCTGCGGCAGTGCGCGTTCATCGCCAACTGCGTTGGCATCCTCAATCACATCAAGCATGTTGCCATTTCTCCCTGCAGTTCACGCGGCCGCGCTGCAACAGGCTATCCCCAAACAGGCTATCCCCATTGAAGCGCGTTCATTCTTGCCCCAACACCCGACGCACGACATGCGGCATCCGAGTTCTGCCCATTCTACCCGCCCGCGGTGAGATGGCGTATAATGGCGTGGCGGCGTCAATCACCCCGCACACGTTCTCGCGTATCTCGCCTGGAGCTTACCCTTGTCCACCGGCAAATCCTCCGCACGCCAGTTTTGGGACCGTTTCACAGCACCCGCACCCGTTGATGCACCGTCCGCCCCCGCAGCCACTGTGGAGACCAACGGCTTGTCTGCACGAGTCCCCGGCCACGCCAACGAGTTTGTCGTCATCGGCCTCGGTCGCTTTGGCACATCTGTGGCACGCACGCTTGTGCGCCACGGCTTCACTGTGCTGGCCATCGACCGCAGCCTGGCGCGCGTGCAGGAGCTCTCTACCGTGTTGCCCCACGTTGTGCAGCTGGATGCCACCAACGTTGAGGCGTTGCGCCAGGCAGGCGTCGACGGCTTCGAGGTGGGCGTTGTCTGCATCGGCGAGGACTTCGAGAGCAACCTGCTCGCAACCGTCATCCTGGTCAAACTCGGCCTCAAGCGCGTGATCACCAAGGGGCGCACCAACACGCAGAAGGAAATTCTGCAGCGGGTGGGCGCGCACGAGGTCATCCTGCCCGAGCATGAAGCAGGCGTGCGCCTGGCCCGCCGCCTGGCCTCGGGCAGCTTCATTGACTACCTCGAGGTCTCGGGCGAAGTGGGCGTCGTCGAGCTTATTGCCCCCGATGCCGTCTGCGGCAAATCGCTCATCGAGTCCGACATCCGCAACCAGTTCGGCCTCACGGTGATTGCCGTGCAGCGCGGCGCGGAACTCATCGTCAGCCCTGCACCCGACTTTGTCGTCAATCGGGGTGATGTGCTCGTGGTCATGGGCAACATCGACGACGCCGAGCAATTCAGCGAATAGCCGCCGTTTCCCACCCAGCAACCCCAAAACCTGCCCATGATCCGCATCCTAGACAGCGCAAGTGCGCGAGCGTCCATCCTGCGTCGCCCCGCGTGGGACGAAATCAGCGTGCCCGATGCGCTGCTCGCCTCTCTTGCCGCCCAATTTGGCGAGCCAGTGACTCCTGACGAGGCCGTACGCCGCATTCTGCTGGATGTGCGCACGCGCGGCGACGCAGCCCTGGCCGACTGGACCCACCGCCTCGACGGCGTTCTCCCGCCCGCACTGCAAATTTCGAGCGAACAGATTGCCGAAGCCTACGCGCAGCTTGAGCCGGCCGTGGTGGAGGCGCTGCGCTTGGCCGCGTCACGCATCGAAGCCTTCCACCGCCGCCAGCCCACCCATTCGTGGATGCACAACGACGCCGGCGGCACGCTGGGACAGATGGTGCGGCCGATTGCGCGCGTCGGTGTCTATGGGCCAGGCGGCAGCGCCCCGCTGCCCAGCAGCGTGCTCATGACAGCCATTCCGGCGCGCGTGGCGGGCGTTGAGGAAGTTGTGCTCATTACGCCGCCGCAGCGCGCCACGGGCGTGCCCCACCCTGCCATTCTCGTTGCCGCCGACATTGCCGGCGTCGATGCCATCTACATTGCAGGCGGCGCGCAGGCCATCGGCGCGCTCGCCTTTGGCACGCAGACGATTCCACGAGTCGACAAGATTTGCGGCCCGGGCAATCTCTTCACCACGTTGGCCAAGCGCCAGGTCTTTGGCATTGTTGGCATCGACGGCCTGCCCGGCCCCACCGAAACCGTGGTGATTGCCGACGCCAACGCCAATCCCCAGTGGGCCGCCGCCGATCTGCTGGCGCAGGCCGAGCATGATGTGCTCGCCTCGGCCATCCTGCTCACCCCCAGCCGCGCGCTGGCAGAACAGGTGCAGGCCGCCGTGGGCGCGCAGATGGAAGTACTGGGCCGCTCCGAAACCATTGCCGGCTCGCTGGCCCGTGGCAGCGGCATCGTCGTCACGGCCGATCTCCACGAAGCCTTTGACCTGGCCAATACCTACGCGCCCGAGCACCTCTGCCTGCTGGTGGATGACCCGTGGCATTGGCTTGGGCCACGTGCGCCATGCGGGCGGCGTCTTTCTGGGCGAGCGCTCCTTCGAGGTGCTCGGTGACTATGTGGCCGGCCCCAGCCATGTGATGCCCACCGGCGGCACCGCCCGTTTCGCCTCGCCCATCAACGTTAGCGACTTCCTCAAGATTATTAGCGTCTTCGGCCTCAACGAATCGGCGCTGGAGGCCATTGGCCCCGCCGCCTGGACACTCGCCACCACCGAAGGGCTCACCGCCCACGCCGCGGCTGTGGCAAAGCGGCTGGATTAGGCCGCGCCCGCCAACTCAGCCACCACCTTCGCCACACGCCGTGCGCGTGTCTCCGCCGTCTTGGCGCCCTCCACCGAGAGAACGTGACGGCGCTGGTTGCTGTAGGAGAGCGCGTCAAACGCCTTGCGTGCGGCTGGGTCCGCATCCAACGCTGCGGCCAGGTCCGCCGGCGGCGTGACCACACGTTCCTCTGTATCAACCACAATCTCGACGTCAACGTCGTCACCTGCAGAAACGCCCGCGCCTGTGCGGTGCTCTGCGCTTAACGGCAGCATGTAGACGCCGTTATAGGGAGCGACGCTCGAGCGATAGCTGTAGCCGTTGATTGTGACGAGCACCTTGGCGCGCTTGCCGGCGCCAAGCGCTTCCACAACATCCGGCGGCACCTCCAGCCCCGTCGCCGTCTTGCCCTCCAGCCTAACCGTCGTACGAAAGTTCATTAACCTGCTCCTTGTGTCGTGAATGTGTGCGTCCCATTGTAGCGCGTGCCGCTGCCATGGGTGAAGCGCGCTTCACGCAGCCCCAGCCTCGCTTCAAATGCGGCGCGTGCTACAATGAAGCGCTGTTCCATGCATCCTTGCGTCACGAAGCCACACCTCTGCCACTGCCATGGATCCTGAATCGCTGCTTCGCCCGCACGTGCGCGGCCTTGCGCCCTACGTGCCAATCCTCCCCTTCGAGGCGCTCTCGCGCAAGCTTGGCCGCGCCCCCGACACACTGCTCAAACTCGACGCAAACGAGAACCCCTACGGCCCGCTGCCGGCCGTGCTCAACGCGCTGCGCACCTACCCGTACTATCACATCTATCCCGACCCGCAGCAGGCAGAATTGCGTGAGGCTCTGGCCGGCCAGCTTGGCATTCCCAGCGCACAGATCCTGCCCACCCATGGCGCAGACGAGATGATTGACCTGCTCTGCCGCCTCTTTCTTGGTCCCGAAGATTGCGTTCTCAATTGCCCGCCCACCTTCGGCATGTACGAGTTTGATGCGGCGCTGCAGGGCGCACACGTTGTGGAAATCCCGCGCCTTGCCAACTTTGCCGTCGATGTGGATGCCATTGAAGAGCGCGCCCGCAGCACCGGGTGGCCCGGGCGAGAGCGCGCCCAAGCTGCTCTTCCTGACCTCACCGAACAACCCATCGGGCAATCTGCTGCCCGATGCAGAGCTGCGCCGGCTGCTTGCGCTGCCCCTTATCGTTGTCCTCGACGAGGCCTATATTGAATTTGCCGGCGCACCCAGCCGCGCATCGTGGGTGCTGAAGTTTCCCAATCTCGTCGTGCTGCGCACCTTCAGCAAGGCCGCCGGCATTGCCGGCCTGCGCCTGGGCTACGCCATTTGCCCCGACTGGCTAATGCCCCATCTGATGACCTTCAAGCAGCCCTACAACGTCAATGTCGCGGCCACAGTCGCCGGACTTGCCACATTGCACCACATGGATGAGGTGGCCGCCATCGTGGAGCGCCTCAAGGCCACACGCGCCCGCCTTGCGGAGGGCCTTGAGGCCTTATCGTGGCTGCACCCCTACCCGTCACACGCGAACTTTATCCTGTGTGACGTCGTGGGTCGCGATGCGCTGCGCGCTGAAAGATGCGCTCGAAGCGCGGGGTATCCTCGTGCGCCACTACAACAAGCCCGGCCTGCACAACTGCATACGCATTAGCGTCGGCAGCGACGATTCTCTTCCCCGTTTGCTACACGAATTAAGCGCACTTGGCTAGCGCCATCTGCTGGAAAGCCGCCTTTCGCCATGCGAACAGCACGCACTGCCCATATCTCCCATCGCACCATAGACTTTGCGCTTGGCCTTCTTCTATTGCTCGCGCTGCTTTCCGGCTGCACACCAGCACCGGATGCGCCTCAATCCAGCATTCAGGCAGCCGAAAGCGTGGCCGAAAGCATGGCCGCCGCACAACAGCTTCTGGCAGCCGACCAGCCACAGGCCGCGGCGCAACGCTTTACCCAGGCGCTGGAGCTATCTCCCACCATCACAGAAGCCTGGATCGGCCGCGCACAGGCCAAACTTGCCACCGATGACGTGGATGCCGCCCGCGCTGACCTGGACCAGGCGCTTGCGCTTGATCCATCTTCAGTCCCCGCCCTGCTCCTGCGCGCGACGCTGTTCGAAAGCCAGGATAACCATTCTGACGCGCTCAGAGACCTGGACGCGCTGCTGGCAAGCGAGCCCGACAATGCCGACGCACATATCCAGCGCGGCGCCATCCTGACCACGCTCGGCCGCAGTGATGAAGCTGCCGTCGACTTTCAGACGGCGCTGCGTCTCCGCCCCAACGCCGCAACCATCCTCGCCATGCAGGCCATTGCCTATGCGCAATCGGGCAAGCGCACCGCCGCCGAGACGGACCTCAGCCGCGCCGTGCAGCTCGGCCTTCCCGATGACCAGGCCGCCCAGGTGCGCAAGGTGATTGATGAGGCGGCGGCGCAACAGTAGAGGGTAGAGCGTACTTGGTCAATGGTCAATGGTCATTGGTCATTGGCAAGTGTCAGGTTCGAGTCACCACTTACCACTTGCCAATGACCAATGACCATTGACCGCTTTCCCTTCACCCCACCGCGTCCTGTGCTAGAATAACCCCCTCACCGCCAAGCACCGGAGACACACTGTGAACGAACTGCATCCCAAACGCCAGGCGCACATTGAACGCCAAACCGCCGAAACCAGCGTCGACGTCAAACTCACCATCGAAGGCTCCGGCCGCGCCGAAATCGACACCGGCATCGGTTTTCTGGACCACATGCTCACCCTCTTTGCCGGCCACGGCCTCTTCGACCTCGTCGTCAAGGCTTCGGGCGATCTGCACATTGACGAACATCACACCGCTGAGGACGTCTGCATCTGCCTGGGCAAAGCCTTTGACCAGGCGCTGGGCGACCGCCGCGGCATTACGCGCACCGCCCACAGCTTTGTGCCCATGGATGAGGCGCTGGCGCAGGTTGTGGTCGACCTCAGCGGCCGTCCCTACTGCGTCTTCGAGGCGCCCTTCAACACCAACCGCCTGGGCCAGCTGGGTACCGACCTTGTGCCCCACCTCTTTGAGAGCTTTGCCATCCATGCGCGCATGAACGTGCACGCGCGCGTCCTCTATGGCCACAACGATCATCACAAGGTGGAGGCGCTCTTCAAGGCACTCGCACGTGCGCTGGATAGCGCCTGCCGCTACGACCCGCGCCGCCACAACGCCGTGCCCAGCACCAAGGGGACGGTGACGGCGTGATGAAGGGTAATTGGTCATTGGTAACTGTAATTTCCTCCCGTCACCAGTAGGCGCACGCCAATTACCATTTACCAATGACCAATGACTCGTTTACTTGCGCCCCTTCCTGGAGATAACAGCTATGCCCTACGGCTACCACGGCAAAATTCTGCACGTCGACCTCACCACGCGCGCCCTCACCATCGAGGAGCCGGAAGCGGACTGGTACCGCCTCTACATGGGCGGCTCCAACTTCGGCCTCTACTACCTGCTCAAGCAGATGCCTGCGGGCGCCGATCCGCTTGGCCCCGACAACGTGCTTACCGTAATGCTCTCCGTCGTCACGGGCGTTGCCTTCTCCGGTCAAAGCCGCATGACGCTCAACGCCAAGTCTCCCGCTTACAGGCGGCATTGGCGATTCGCAAGCGGGCGGCTTCTTCCCCGCCGAACTCAAATTCGCCGGCTTCGACGGCATTGTCATCCGCGGCCAGGCCGATGCGCCCGTTTACCTGTGGATTCACAACGGCGAGGCCGAACTGCGCGACGCCACCCACCTCTGGGGCCTGGGTGCGTGGGACACCGAAACGCGCCTGCGCGAGGAGCTGGCGGACGACAAGGTGGAGGTTGCCTGCTGCGGCCAGGCAGGCGAGAAGCTCGTCAAGTTTGCCGCCGTCATGAATATGCGCAACCGCGCGGCCGGGCGCACGGGCATGGGCGCCGTCATGGGATCCAAGAATCTCAAAGCGATTGCCGTGCGCGGCGCGGCCAAACCCGAGCTTGCCGACACGGCCGGGGTGCGCCGTATTGCCCAGGCCGGCGGCAAGGAGATCAAGTCCAACCACGGCATGGCCGAATTTGGTGAGCAGGGTACGCCCAGCGTGGTGCGCGCCAACAACGACGTGGGCGGCCTCCCCACCTTCAACTACAAATCCGGCGAATTCGAACACGCCGATGATCTTTCGGCCGAACGCATGGCCGAAACCCTGCTGGTGGGACGCGACACCTGCTATGCCTGCGTTGTGCGCTGCAAGCGCGAAGTGGCCAGCAACGGTCGCTACAAGATTGCCAAGGAGTTGGGCGGCCCCGAATACGAGTCCATTGCCAGCCTTGGCTCCTACTGCGGCGTCGCCGACCTCGAGGCCGTCTCCTACGCCAACGCCCTCTGCAACGACTACGGCCTTGACACAATTGCCGCCGGTGCGACCATTGCCTGGGCCATGGAATGTTTCGAGGATGGCATCCTCACACTGGACGACACCGACGGCCTGGCGCTGTGCATGGGCGACGCCGATGCCATGATGGCTGCGCTCAAAGCGCTCGCCTTCCGCGAAGGCAAGCTGGGCAACCTCCTGGCCGAAGGCTCTGCAGCAGCGGCCAAACTCCTTGGCCCCGAAGCGCAAGCGCGTGCTGTCACCGTCAAGGGCACAGAATTCCCCGCGCACATGCCGCAGGTCAAGCGCAGCCTCGGCCTGATCTATGCCGTCAATCCCTTTGGTGCGGATCATCAGTCCTCCGAGCATGACACCTCCTACGAAGAGAGCAGCGGCCCCGTCAACCTCGGCCGCCTCGCGTATCTGGGGCTGACCACGCCGGTGGCCGCCACCGACCTCGGCCCCGAAAAGGTGGAGTTCGCTCTCAAGACCCAATACTGGACCTCAACCACCGACGTGCTTAACCTCTGCCAGTTTGACTGGGGCGCCACGTGGCAGCTCTACGGGCCGGAAGTCATGGCCGACATCGTCAATGCCGTCACCGGCTGGGGAGTGACGGGCGAAGAGTTGCTGACGCTGGGCGCGCGCCGCGTTAACCTGCAGCGCGTCTTCAACGCACGTGAGGGCTTCAGCCGCGAGGATGACGTGCTGCCGCAGCGCATCTACGAGCCCCTTGTCGGCGGCAGCACGGCCGGCATGGTCGTCACGGAAGCCGAAATCGAGCGCGCCAAGGATCTCTACTACCGCATGGCCGGCTGGGATGTGGAGACCGGCAACCCGGATGCCTACCGCCTCGAGGAGCTGGGCATTGGCTGGGCGGCGGCCGGTATTGCATGAATGGCAGGCGGCCGCGACGCGGCGCGCCCGCACAATCGGCGGCTGACGACCGCCGCTACGAAGAGAGACGTGACACCATGAAAACCGTCGTCATTACCGGCAGCACCCGTGGCCTTGGCTTTGCCCTGGCGGAGGCATTTCTCCAGCGCGATTGCGCCGTCGTCATCTGCGGGCGCACCGAAAGCGCTGTGCATGGCGCACTCGCTGCTCTCACCGGGCGCTACAACGCCGACCGCATCCTTGGCCAACCCTGCGATGTGAGCGACTTCGCCCAGCTGCAGGCCCTGTGGGACGCCGCCGCCGCGGACTTCGGCCACGTGGATATCTGGATCAACAACGCCGGCCTGGGTGGCAAGATGACCCCCTTCTGGGAGGTGGAGCCGGAGACGATTGAGTCCATCGTCTCCACAAACCTCGTCGGTTCCATGTATGGCAGCCGCGTCGCGCTCGCCGGCATGATTGCCCAGGGCAGCGGCCAGCTTTGGAACATGGAAGGCTTTGGCAGCGACGGCGGCACGCGTCCGGGCCTTACGCCCTATGCCACCACCAAGGCCGCCATCAACTACCTTACCGACGCGCTGCTGGCCGAAACAAAGGGCAAGCCAGTGCTTGTGGGCGCAATCAGCCCGGGTATGATGGTGACCGATCTCCTGCTGAAAAACGTGCCGCCGGATCAGAAGAAGAGTTCTCGCCGCGTCTTCAACATCCTCGCCGACAAGGTTGAGACGGTTGCGCCGTGGATTGCCGACAACGTCCTCGAGACAACCAAGAGCGGCCGCCGCATTGTCTGGCTCACAAAGGGCAAAATCTACAAGCGCTTCGCCAGCGCGCCCTTCACCAGACGCAATGTGCTGGACTAGCCCCATCCCAACGCAATGAGCATGCCCCCCTCTTCACAAACCAGCGTCGCGCGCGCCCTGGATAGCCGCGCTCTCCGGCCTGCTGCTTCTCTTCCTCTGGGTCTACGGCCGCTTCGCGTTCGGCCTCTACTTCGCCATGGATGACTTCATCCACAGCGCCGTGGAGATGACCGGCCCGCTCGGGCCCACGCTGCGCGCCACCTTCGGCGGGACAATCGACTGGTCCGGCTACCGCCCGCTGAGCACAGCCATGCGCGTCCTCCTTACGCACGCCTTTGGCCTCGAGCGCATGTGGGGCTACTACGTCATCTATTTGTCGCTGCACTTCATCAATACGCTGCTCACCTTTCGGATTGTGCGGCGCGTGGGCGGCAGTGACCTTTGGGCCTTCTGCGCCGCAGCAATTGTGCTGCTGCTCCCCTCGCACAATGAAGCGGTCTTCTGGTTCGCCGCCAACTCGAATGTGTTGGCGCTTCTCTTTAGCCTGCTCGCGCTGGACTTGGCTCTCACCGCCTTTGAGCGGCCGTCGCTGGGCATCCAGCTTGGGGTCGCGCTCGCCTACCTCTGCGCCGTGCTCGCCTATGAGGTGACGCTCGCGCTGCCTGCACTCATCTTCACGGCCGACTGGATTGTGCATGGGCGCGTTCGCCGCAGCCGCCTGCGCTTGTACTTCCTGCTTGCTGGGGCCGCCGTCGTAATGCTGCTGGTGCGCTTTGCCGTACAGGGGAGCCTTGTGCCCGGGCGCGGCGATTACGCCGCCAGCCTTGATGCTGCCCATCTGCTCAGAGGCTATCACCTGCTCCTGAGCCAGATGGTGCTGCTTTTCACCTCACCCTCGCCGGGAGCACCCATCTTTGGCTACAGCCGCAACTGGCTGGAGCCGACTGGCTCGCTCGCACTGGCCACAATGGCGCTTGCTTTAGGTGTCACTGCAGTTGCGTTCATCACCGCCCTGCGCAGCCGGCCCATCACCACGCCCGAGAGCAGTGCCTCCACGCGCTGGCTTTGGATAGGCTGGGGCATTCTGTGGATGCTGCTCATGGGCTTCGCCTTCGCCAGCCTTACCGGCCGCAATCCCGAGAATCGCTACACCTATCTGCTCTCCTTTGGCTTCGCCGTCACGGTTGCCAGTTTCGTAGCCATGCTCTACAGCGCGCTGCGCCGCGTGCGACCGCTGCAGTTCGCGCTGCTGGGCATGGTGGCCGGGCTGATTGCTTTCTATGCCTATGTGAGCATGGGCGATGGCGTGGACTGGCGCAATGCAGGCACGCTTGTGCGCGCTACACAGGCGTCAATCAAAGCAGCGATTCCCGCACTTGATAACGACCAGTCGATTGGCCAAATCGGCATACCCGCCAGTGTGGGCAGCGCCTACACCTACACTGTGGAGCGTGCCTTCCAGGATGCGATGTTCCTGCTCTACGGGCAGGGCCAGCCGGGCTTTGCCGACAACCAGAGCCTGCGCGCGTGGTTCCGTGAGAATCCAGATATTGGCAAGCGCACCTTTGCCTTCACCTGGGATGAATCCACCAGTGGCGTCGTCCCCATCGTTGCCGTCCTCCTCTGCAACACATACGACGATTGCCAGTACACCGAGCTGCGCCGCCCTGAGGGAACAAGCAAGAACCGTGGCGTCCGCTATGTACAGATTTACGACACGGAAAACCCGCAACTGGGCGGCGTGGCGCTCTATGCGACGCTCGACCCCTATGCCGTGCGAGGCTGCTACATCTTTCAGGATTACAATGTGGAGACCGATCCCGCCGCCTTCTGGGATTATCCGCAGGATCAGCGCTGCGCCGACGCCATAACCGCCTTTTGGGATTACAGCGAATAGCCCATGCGGCCGAAGGCGCGTCCATGGTGCATGATAAAGGCAGAAACCGGACCCCGTAACCGCCAGTTTGGATTTTCAACCAATCGCCTTGACTACTGAACCGTCATCCCTCGAATCCGCTGGCCCCCTGCTCTACCTGGTGGCCACACCAATCGGCAACCTGGGCGACATGACACTGCGCGCTATCGAAACGCTGCGGCTGGTTGATGTCATTGCCGCTGAAGACACGCGCACGACCGGTCGCCTGCTCCAGCACTTCGACATCCACAAACCGCAAATCGCCTTCCACGAGCACAACGAGGAGCAGGCTGCCAACCGCATCTTCGGCTTCCTCGCCTCGGGGCAGTCGGTAGCCGTGGTCAGTGACGCAGGCACGCCCGGCGTCAGCGATCCGGGCTTCACCCTCATTCGCCGCGCCATTGCTGAAGGCTTTGACGTCACCATGATCCCGGGTCCGTCGGCGCTCATCATGGCGCTGGTGCTCTCCGGGTTGCCGAGCCACTCGTTCACCTTCCGCGGCTTCCCGCCGCGCAAATCGGGCGCGCGCCGTCGCTTCGTCGAAGTGGACGCCACCTCGCCGCACACCCTCATCTTCTACGAGAGCCCCTACCGCCTTGCCGCGTTCCTTGAGGATTGCATCGCCGTGCTGGGTGATCGACGCGCCGCCCTCGCCAACGACCTCACCAAGCTTTACGAAAAAGTAGATCGCGGCCTCCTCTCCGAACTGCACGCCGCGATTGCGGGCAAGACGCTCAAGGGTGAGTTCGTCGTCGTCATCGAGGGCACACGCCCGGAATAAAGAAAGGCGAGCCTTGTGGCCCGCCCCTTACTCCCTGTTTCTTTGTATAGACCTTCAGTCCGCCGCCACAGCTTCGGCTTTGGCAGCCTTGGCGCGTGAAGGCTTCTGCTTCGGCGGTGCGGCCGCTTCGGGAGCCACACGCTGCGGGGCGCCGACAGCCCGTGCCAGCACCACGTTGACCCACGCATTCAGGCTCACCCCATCACGCGCCGCCGCCTCGGCCACCTGCCGGTGCAGCGACTTAGGCGCGCGCACAAGAAATTTGCCGCTTGTGCCGTCGCTGCCTTGTGGCTCGGGGATGGGAATGCCATCTTCGAGTGCAGTTGCTACCCAGGCGAACTTCGCGTCCTCTATCATCGCCTCAAGTTCCGCAAGCGTATCAGCCTGCGTCATGCAGCCTGGCAGATCCGGCACTCTGGCGAACCACGCATCGTATCCTTCGACAGTCTCATGCACGATTTCAACAGCGTAGGGGCGACGCGCCAAATCGGTGGCCGTCGCATCAACGTTTCTCTTGCCGTTCTCGCTCATGCTTCATCCTCCGCTGCGTCCAGCGCAGCCAACACCTGCTTCACATAAATGGGCAGCACATGCGGCAGCTTGTAGGGCACCGTTACGCGCTGTTGACCACGCGTATAGGTGACATGACTTCCCACTTGCCTGGATGCAAAGCCATTGCGTCGCAACACGTTGTCCAGATCATCAAAGCGCACACCATTTGGGTTGGTGCGCATCCGTTCCAGAATCTTTTCGCTCTTGACCACTGTGACCCCAAGTCCTGTTAGCGATGACAATAATGATATCACATATAGTATCGCCGATCAACTCCTAATATACTCCCCAAAGCCCCGAATCACCAGATCATTCTGCGCCGGCGTGCCCACGGTAATGCGCAGCATGCCTGCCAGTTCGCCATAGCCGCCATTGTCAGAGACGAGCACGCGGTGCGCCTCGAGCAAATAGCGGTGGAGGGCCGCGGCGTCGGTGGCCGGCTTAACAAGCAGGAAGTTCGTGCCGCTGCTGAAGAGCGTCACCCCGGGCATGGCGCGCAGCGCAGCGGCCAGCCGTTCGCGCTCTGCAATTACCTCGGCGACGCCGTCGCTAAAACGGGCCGCGTGTGCCAGCGCCACCTCAGCCACCACCTCCTGAAAGACGCTGAGCGGGAAGCTTGTTACGCCCTTCTGAAGGTGCGTGGCCAAGTTGGCAGGCGCAACGGCATAGCCCACGCGCACGCCCGCCATGCGGTAGGCTTTGCTAAAGGTGCGGATCAGAATCACATTTGGGTGTGCCCGGGCAACGGCCAGCAGGTCCTGACCGCTGAATTCGAGGTAGGCCTCATCAATCACAACTGCGCAGTCGCACGTGTCGGCCAGTTGCGCCACTTGGGCCGGCGTATAGACCGTGCCTGTGGGGTTGTTTGGCGCGCAGAGCACCACCGCCCTGGCCCGCTTCTCCTGCGCTAGCGCAGCTATCTCCGCCAGGGGCAGCGCGAAATCCTCTTCGGCATGCAGCGGCACTTCGCAGGCTACCGCACCCAGAAGACGCGCATAGCGCTTGTAAAGGAGGAAGGTGGGCGACGGCATCACCACGCAGTCGCCCGGGTTGAGCAGCGCACTCATGACCACCCGAATCATTTCGGATGATCCGCCGGCCACGACGACCTCGTCCGCACCCACCCCAAGCGACGCCGCCAGCGCCTCTATCAGCCTGAAGGGACGCAGGCCAAGGGGATAACGCGACCAGGCGCGCGCCGCCAGCTGCTGCAAGACCTCTTCCTTCAGGTCCGCCGGAAAGTCGTACGCGCTCTCGTTCCACTGCAATCGGTGGAGCGACTCATCGATCTCCGCACGCTCCACCGGTGGCAGCCCCAACAACTCGGCACGCAGACTCTCGCTCACCGACGGCTTGTACGCGCTCAGTTCTTCGCTTCTCATCACTGAATTTGTAATCCTTCCATTGATGGCTGCAACACACGATTCGTGCGACAGGCACGCCCGAAAAGCTACGTGCCTGCGTTGTTTTACTTCTTGCCAAAGCCACTGCGCCCACCGCCGGAGGAGCTACTGCGCGAGGACGAGCTACTGCGTGATGACGAACTGCTGCGCGACGATGAGCTGCTGCGCGACGATGAGCTGCTGCGCGACGATGAACTGCCCGAACTGCGCCCAAAGCTCCCGCTGGAGCTTGACCCGCGGCCGCGTGACGATCCGCTCCCCCACGTCGAGCGCGACGAGCCGCCGCCCATGCCGGGACCGCCCCACCCAGGCGCACGCGGACCACTCTGCGCCGGGCGGCTGCGCACATTCTCCGCATCGCGCAGCGAGACGCGCATGACTTCATTCAGCATCTGCGTGGGGTTGGAGTTTGGCCCCCACTCAATCGTGCGGTCGCGCACTTTTGAGCGCATGACAACTGTTGCCGCCGTGGCCCCCGTTGCAGCGTCCAGCGTCGTCCCCAACGTGCGGCTTGAGTTGCTCAGCGACGCACCCATGGCCGCCGACATGCCCGAGAGCGACGGGCGCGGGCGGGCGGGGCTCGGCCCCACTGCCGGGTTCGCGCCTGCCGCCGCCGCAGTCACCGCCGGGCGTGGGCCCAAGTCGCCATGGGGCCAGTCATCACCCGTGGGCCCGCTCGAACTTGCGACGTCGATTGGGAAATGGGTCGGCGACGCCATCCAAATGGGCATGCCCGCACCCATCTGCTCAGCCTGGGCCAGCACAACACTTTCGACGCCCAGCGCCACTGCATACGCAAAGTGGCGATCAAGAATCTCCTGCGCTGCGCCCAGGTCGCCATATTCCTTGATGTTTTCCAGGTAGTTGCGGAAACGCGCCCACTGCAGCGCCTCTGCTTCGCCCGTGGCGCTGCGCCGCCGGCCAAAGGGCTGCCCCAACGCCAGCACCAGCATGAGCGCCGCAAAGGCGAAGCCGCCCATTGCAAAGAGCAGCGCCCAGGTTGATTCGCCGCCGAAGAGCAGGAGGACGACCATGGCCACCGCCGCAGCGGGGATTAGCAGCGTGGGTGTGAGGCAGCTCGTCGCGCAGCCATTCCCCTTTTCGGCGAGGAAGAAACTCTGTGCATCCTCACCCATCTGCGCGTAGAGTTGGGGCAGACGGGCACGCAATGGCCCTGCCAGCGCATCCAGCGGCACAAAGCGATCCGCAGGCAGATCGGGCAGCAGCACGTCGTTGAAGAGCACGGTCTGGTGCGGGGCGAGCGCCAGGCTGCCGCCGCCCGCCACTTTCAGCCGCTGCCCAGGCGTGAGCGCATCGCTCACCCGTCGGCGCAGCAGAACGCCGCCGGTGAGGTCGACCTCAATCAACCCCACCGTCGCCAATTGCATCAACGACGCCAGCAAACCGCGCTCTGAAGCGCTCTGGTCCATCAGGTACGCCACAATGCCCGGCGCCAAATCCGACGGCGGGTCGGCCACATACCCATTGAGGCGCGCCCGCACACGCTTGCGCCCGTAGCGAAACCAGACCCAGACACCGGCTGCCAGCGCAGCCACACCTGCGAAGATGGACGCCCGTGCGCGTGGCCAGCGTGCGGCGCGCCGCATCAGTGGCGGCCGCCGCCTGCGCAGCCACCGCTGCCTCAAATTGCGCCTGCCAACGTGGGGCGACGGCCGACGTTGCGCCCGGCGGCATTGTGATCACCACTTCCCAGCGGGCGCGTTCGGCGGGCAAATCCCAATTGCGGTAAATAACGGAGCCATCGGGCTGCACTTCGGCCGGGCCCATGGCCGCGCCCGATTCCACGCCAAGCGCTTCGGCCGCTGTGCGCGGCGGCGGCATTATCTGGAACGACGCGCGCGATATCACGGCATCGTAGTCTGGCAGAAGCTCCAGGTGCACAACCTGTGCGTCATCGCCCACCAGCACGCCGCCCAGAATTCCATACTTGATCGTGATTTGCGTCGTCTCGCCTGCTGCCACAGGCTCGCCATACCAGGCAATATCCAGCCTGCCGGCGCCGCCATCATCAATGACCACCTCACCGCTCTGCGCTTCATAGCTGGCCCACGATTCAAAACCGGGCTGCGGGCGCAGGACGAAGCAGTTGCTGCACCCTTCCTGCCCCAGCGGCAGCACCTTGCCATCCTGAAGCACATCTACATCAACAATGTCGTCCATGTAGAGCAAGGCAATTGAGCGGACGCCCTGATCGAGCACGCCCGCCTCCACCGCCACAGTCGTCTCTTCGCTCACGTCCAGCCGTCCGTCATATTGCACCGTGACGCCTACGGCCACCTCTGGGATATCGATGCGCATATTGGCAGCGTCAATCGCCTGCTGCCACGGCTGCCGTGCGGCCTGCACCATGCCATGCGCAAAGCCAACCTCAATCTCCAGCGGCTCGCCGTCGGCCAGCGCACCGCTCGTCTGAAACCGTGCCTGGTTCCCGGTCACGCTCGCCACACCGTTGCCGGAAATGACTTCGGCGCTGAGCGAATCGGCCGCGCCGTCAGGCACGGTCACCGTGACATTGGCGCTCTCCACGGGCAGGCCGCTGCGGTCCGCATTGATGGCAAACCAGCGGAGAATGTCGCGGTCGTCGTACGCCCACAGCCCGCCTTCAACCGTATACGCAAGCACAAAGGTGCGCGCTTCGCCGGCGCGGCTCTCGTCATATTCCCACTCCACATAGCGCACGCCGCCTTCATCGCTCTCGCTAAAGGCAAGCGGCGTGCGCGCGCCCGTCTCGGTGTCCTGTTCGTACACCCGAATGTCGCGCAGCGCCACGACGCGCTCTGTGGGGATTTCGGCAAAGGCGGTGCTGTATGCATCGTCGAAGCGCACAGTCTGTGTGGTGGTCACCGCAAACGAGCCATCCTCGGCGATGTCAATCGCCACGTCGTAGCTCTCGTAGCGCAGACCCTCCTGGGCGCGCAGCGTCGCAGGCCGGGCGAGTGTGGCTACCATTGCGATCGCAGCCAGTAGAACGAGCAAGAGCGCGGCGGTTGCCCGGCGCATCCGTCGTTTGTGCATGTGGCAGGCTCCCTTAAGCTGGAGGGGTGGATTGACTGCGATCATTCTACACGATCGCCTGTTTCAAGGGTGCGGTGTGGGTGGGAGGTCAGTACTGTGCAACAGTCCGCTGCGAACATGCGCACGCGCTTGTGCGCTGGAAGAGTGTTGTGGGCCCCCGGGCTGACCCGCCACATCCATTTGAGGCGCATAACAAAAACCGAGGGCTGGAAGCCCCCGGCTACGAAATTGTGTGATCGTGCGCGACTGCGACTGCACACGGTCTACGTGCGCTTGCCAACCACGTCCTCCAGCAGTGCAGTCACGGCGTCGTCAATCATGCGCAGCGCGTAATTGCCAATGCGCACCACCGTGAACTCCTCGGTGCCGCCGTAGGGAAGGCGCGCCGCATGGGTCGCTTCAGGGTCTGCTTCGGCCAGCCACGATTCGCCCGCATGCACTCCGTAGACGCCCTCATCTGCGCCGGTGGTGCCCAGGATGACGACATTGATGTCCGCACCGCTCACGCGCAGCAGCACATCGGCCAAGCGACGCACAATCTCCTCGGCGGGGCGCGCGCCCTGCGCCAGCACGGCGCGCAGTGCTTCGGGCAGGTCGGCGTCGGCCGCGGTCAACTGTCTGCGCACAGGGTCAAAACCGGGCAGCGCGCTGGAAAGCCGCTGCGCAATCTGCCCGTCGCTATTCGTCTCCAGCAGCGCAACCGTGAAGCCGTGCTCATGCAAGCGACGCGCCACCACGGTTTCGTAGCGCTCTTCCGGCGTGGTGGAATAGATGTAGCGCCCCAGACGGCTGCGCACCTCGGCCTCGAGCGTGTCGAGCATGGCCTCGGCGATTTGCGCGCTCTCGGCGCGCGCGGCAATACGCACATCGGCCTGCCCCATATGCGCCGCCAGCCCAACCGTCGGGTTGCTCATGCGCATGAGGTCATCCACAAGGCTGTCAATTGTGCTCTCGCCAATGCCCATGGTGCGCAGCACGCGCCGCCGGATGATCGCGCCGCCCGCGCGCTTGCGCAGCAGCGGCAGCACTGTGTCATTCATCAGCTGCTTCATCTCACGCGGCACGCCCGGGAGCGAAATCACGCTGCAGCGGCCTGTGTCGACGATGAAGCCGGGCGCCGTGCCCACGGGGTTTTCGATAACCGTTGCGCCTTGGGGAATCAGCGCTTGCTGCTTGTTGTTCTCCGTCATCTGCGAGCCAAAGCGCTTGAAGCGCTCTTCGAGCTGCGCCAGCGCGGCGGCGTTCATCTGCAGCGGCGCTTTCGTTGCCTCGGCAATCGCATGGCGCGTCACATCGTCCACCGTGGGCCCAAGGCCGCCGGTGACGATGATCACGTCGCTACGCTGCACGCCCGCTTCGATGACACCCTTGATGCGCTCCAGGTTGTCGCCCACGGTTGTCTTGTAAAAGAGGTTGACGCCCGCCTCGCGCAGTTGCTGGGCGATCCACGCTGCGTTGGTATCTACAATCTCGCCGAGCAGGATTTCGGTGCCCGTTGTCACAATTTCGGCAATCAAGCCGCTCTGCGGCTGCGCTTCACCTGCCATTGCCCCACCTCAAACCATGTTGCGCCCTGCGGCACGCTCGCCAACCAGATACCGGAACCCAATCAACAGCCACAAGGCAATGGCGCCTTCGCGCCATTGCCTTGTGGCTGGTCACTACATTTTAAGCGCAACCTGTGCGCGCACCTGCTTGACGCGATCGGCCAATTCAGTGCGCCCCGACTGCCGCATTTCGCTCTCCATGGCGCGCATGGCCTCAACCAGCGCCGGCGTCAGCATTGGCCGATTCTCTTCGAGCATTCCGTTCAGCGCTGCCTTGTCGGTGGCTACGCCCAGCAGTCGGTTGATAAACTGCAGCTCAGGCGGCAGCCCCTCCTGCAGCATCTCCATGGTCGCGTTGTAGACATCCTGCAGGCGACGCACAGCGCCCTTGCTGTTGTTCTTCTGCGCCTGCTGGATGTTGGCCACCAACAGGGAGAGGAACATTTCGTCAATGAACTCGGCATTTTCACGCAGCGACGCATCGAGGTCAGGCGCCTGCAGGATCTGCGCGAGCACTTCCTGTGCCTGCTGCATGCCCTGCTGGCGGCTCTCCTGCATCTGCTGTTGGACGGAGAGCACGATCTCGCGCATCTCTTCGAGCGCCTTCTTCTCGCCTTCGTCCTCGGCCTTTTCCAGCCGCGACGAAACTTCGAGCAGGAATTCGTAATCAAAGAGCGTGGGCACGCCCATCATCACCGCTGTGCCCACATCGCGGCCATCGGGTTCCTGCTGCCACTGCTGCACGAGCATGTCCACCAATTCGGCGTGGGTGGTCGTCGGCTGAATCTGCTTGAGGAATTCGCCAATTCGCTCCTGCTGGGCCGCCACTTCCTTGCCCGCGGGCGTCAGCTCAAGCAGCGCCTCGCGCAGCTGCATAAAGCGCTCGCCCTCGGCCTCCTGCCCCTGCGCGTTGAGCATCATCATGAGGCGGTCAAAGAGCACAAAGAATTGCCGGTCAATCAGATCGCCCGTGCGCCCAATCGCCATCTCCAGCGCCTTGCGGTCATCTGCAAGCGTGAGCAGTGACTGCATGAGCTCGGTCTGTGCGCGCTGGCGGCGGATCATCTCGGCGGTGACGCCTTCGAATTCCCACAGCTGCTCGGAAAAACGCTGCCAGATCCTGAAACTGCTTGGGCTGGAGCAGATAACCCTTGCGATCCTCCTGCGGCAGCTTGCGCATGAGCGCCTGTGTCATTTCGCCGATGACCTTCTGCTGCTGCACTTCGTTCATGCGTGCCTCGGCGGGAATGACTACGCCGAGCCATTTCTTCTCCGGCACGTGCACCATCAGGGGCGCGCTGAATCATGCCCCCCGCACCGCACGATTGGCAGACCGCCGTGTTGATCTGCCCACCCAGCAGCGGCTGCTTCAGTTCAGGATTCGCGCCAAGGTCGATAATCGAGAAGACCGGCACTACATAGGGCGTGCCGCACTGCGGGCACTGCACCTGCGCGCCCTGCGGCGGAAAGAGCAGGTCTTCGGCAGACAAGCGCCGACCACCATTTGGTGCGCCCTGCGCGGGCGGTTGGCCCGCGGCGGCAGGCGCGCCCGTTGGCGGCACTGCCGGAGCGCTTGGCTCGGTCGTCTTTTTGCGCGCGGCGCTCGACGGCAATACCAACCCCGATCCGCCTTCGGCCTTCTTGCCTGCATCGTCCGGCGGCGGCGATCCGGCGCTCTTGCCACCCGGGAGAATCAATCCGCTCATAATTTACCTAGCCCTTCCGTATGGATTCGCTGTATCAGCTGTTGATTGTGCGTTTGCGTGCAGGCGCGACCGAGCCGCGCCTGCCAAAAGAACATTATAGCCCACACGTCAACCCTCCAGTGAATGCGCGCCGCCGCAGGTCACATTGGGAGACATGACCTACTGCCCCTCCCACGCCTCCACAACCATCGCGCGACAGGGCTCAAGCCACCGTCGATCCCCAGCAATCGCCAGCGAAATGTCGCCTCGATAGCCAAAGGACTTGAGCTCATGCAGCGCGTTTGCCCACTCCAGCCCACCCGCAGCCGGCGCGCCCAGGGGCAGCTGCTGATCACCCGAACCGTCATTGTCGCTCAGGCGCACATGCTTCAGCCGCTCGGCAAAGCCAAAGAGATAGTCACGCGTCAGGCCACGTGCCGTGTTGATGTTGAGCCGCCCCACATTCAGCGTGAGACCCACCTCAGGCACACGCTTGAAGATCTCGCGCAGGTACTTGAGCTGGTGCGTGTTGTTCAGCCCATTCTCCAGCGCAATGGCCACCCCCCGCTCTGCACCGTGGCGGACAAGAATTTGCAGCAGCTGCTTGTACGCTTCATAGCCCGCTGTGTCGGCCCATGTGTGCGGCCACCCCTTGAAGGGCACTGTGCAGAGCTCCGCCCCGACCAGCTGCGCCACATCCACGGTGCGCCGCAGTTCGTCCAGCGCGGCCTGGCGCACAATCGGCGAAGGATTCTCAATGGGCAGATAGTCCGCAGCACGGCAGAGAACGCGCAACGGATGGGCGCGTAATTGCGCCGCCACTGCCGGCCAATTGCCCTGCTCAGTGGCGGCACCGGGCGCGGCAACCGTCACTTCAAAGAGGTTGAAGCCGTGCGTGCCGGCCCAGTCGATGTCTTCAACCAACGTACTTTCCGGCGTAGGTTCCGGCGTACGTTCCGGCGCGT
Organism: uncultured Chloroflexia bacterium; assembly: GCA_963773745.1. GTDB lineage: Bacteria > Chloroflexota > Anaerolineae > Caldilineales > Caldilineaceae > UBA5069. Next base: position 1,974,288 of record CAVZCL010000005.1, on the reverse strand, counting down.
TCCCCATGCCAACGTGCATCGACTCTTCTCCTCCTTGGGCGAACGTATGCAAATGAATACGACAAACTCTTGACATTCTATGTACATATGCTATAATCTCTCTCAATGACGGTGAGTTGGCGCTCGTTTGGCCAAAAATCGCCATTCGCGGCCGCACCCGTCGCGCCCCCCACGGAACGCTGAGGAGGCTCTTTCCCTGAAGCCTCCTCAGCGTTTGTAGAGCGGCTACGCGTCGCCGTTGTAGCGGGCCACAAGCACGCCATCACGCACAGGCACAATCAGCGGTGTCCATGCCTTGTCGCTGTGCACCAGCTCCGCCAGTTTGCGGATGGCGACGGTTTCAGGCTCCGTCTCCTCCAAATCCCACAGGTAGCCATCCCACAGCATATTGTCCACAATCAGCACACCGCCCACGCGCAGCTTGCGGCGAATTTCGCCCAGCGCGCCGGGATAACCCGTTTTGTCAATGTCCATGAAGACAATGTCGAAGAGGCCGTCCGTCGCCGCAAGCGCGGCCACGGCCTCGCTAACGTGGAAGCGCACCAGATCACCAAAGCCCATTGCAGCCATGTGCGTGCGCGCCTGCGTGGACAACGCTTCATCCCACACGGTGTGGTGCACTACGGGTTCAGCGCTTGCCTGCGCGCCTGCATTCTCGCCATCGCGCAGGTTGTCGCGCACGGCCTGTGCAAACCAGGCCGTCGAGTATCCAAAGCCTGAGCCCAGTTCGAAGACGCGCGTAGCACCCGTCAGGCGCGCCACCAGATAGCAGAGTTGCCCCGACAGCGGCCCGATAATGGGAAAGTCGTGCTCCTCAGCATACCTCTCCATGGCAGCCAATTCCGCAGGTCGCGCCGGCATGATCTGCTCCAAGTACGATTGCATCTTCCAGTAGTCAATCTGTGCTTCCTCATTCTCGTACATCAGTCTCGCCTTTCAGGGCACGGAGCGGAGTGAATCCCGCCCGTCGGTTTGCGCACTCCTCCATTCTAGCACGCCATCCAGCATGAACTGCTCCGCTTTGCGAACCTTTCTCTGCCACTTAACGTTACTTGCATAAGAAACGCTACTTGCACAAGAAACCTTGCACAAGAAACAGAGTTGCACATCTTCACGAATGCAGTCGTTCAAGAATGCAGTCGTTCAAAATTGCAGTCAACGGAGGTTTCCATGATGAAAAACAAAGGTCTTTATGGTGGCATCGTCGCCTTGCTTGTTCTGGTTGGCGGCGCCGTTGCTATCATGTTGCTTCGCCGCCGGCGCATGGCCAACCGCTCGCGTCTCCAGAGCTTTACCGACACCGCGCATGACGCGCTCAACTCCGTTGAGCAAGGCACCGAAGAGCTTGCCAAGAAATCGCGCCGCGGCTACAAGCGCCTGCGCAAGGAGATCAGCAAGAAGTCGCCTTTTTGATACGGGCCATTATCGGCAAAGCGAGGCTTCCGTTTCTGGAAGCCTCGCTTTGGTCTGCCCACAAGAGACCGAAGCTTTGGAAGCCCCCGCCACGCACTTGTGATTTCGCCCCTCCTGAAAGCGCACACCCATCTGATACAATGCAGCAATGATTACCGCAGCATCCGCACCGGACCGCCATGCGCGCACGATGCGCCACTTGCGCCAGGCCGGCGCGCTGGCCGGCACACTGGCCGCCTTCGCCCTGATTGTGATTGCGCTGGCCTGGCTGCCGCTGCGCTGGGCGGCTTTGAGTGCGGCAACCGTTGCTGGAGCCGTCATCCTGCTGCGCCGGCCGTGGCTGCTCTGGATTGGCCTTGGCGCGGCGCTGCCCTTTGCTGCGGGCGTTAAGCTGGCCGGCCCCGCCAGCCTGCTCGATGTGGCGCTCGCCGGCGCAATCGGCCTCTGGCTCATCGACGGCGCGCGCCGGCAGAGCTTGCGCCTGCGCGCCACCGGCCCGGCCGTGGCCGCGCTGCTCTATGCTGCCGCGCTGCTCGCCTCTGCACGCGGCGCGACAGATTTGCCGCAGGCCGCCGCCGAAGTGGTAAAATGGCTCGAATTTGCCGCTGTGCTGCTGATTGCACCGCAAATGGTGCGCGGCCCAATGCGGGTGCGCTGGGTGGTCGCCGCCGTCATCGCAGGCGCCGTGGCGCAGGCGGCGCTGGGTCTCTACCAGTTCATCTTTCGCGTTGGGCCGGAGTGGTTTGTCATTCTGGGGCGCTTCATGCGCGCCAGCGGCACCTTTAGCCAGCCCGATCCCTATGCCGGCTTCCTGGGCATTGTGCTGCCTGTTGCATTGAGCCTGGCGCTGCAGACGACAGGCGCGGCGCTGAAACCGCCCCGTCGTAGAGCCACGCTGTTGTGGGCGTTCTACTTCGTGCTCGCCACGGTGGCGATTGCTGCTGCCCTGCTGGCCAGTTGGAGCCGTGGCGGCTGGCTGGGCGCAACGGCCGGCGTTGTGGTTGTGGTGGTGGCGCGCAGCCGGCGCGCAGCGCTGCTTGCCGCCGTGGCTGCCCTGGCGGTGTTGGCGGCCGTGCTGCTGGGCACGCTTTCGCCCGCGCAGGTGCCGCAGCCCATTGCGGCCCGGCTGCAGGAGGTGCCCGCGTTTTTCGGCGTTGGAGATCCGCTGAGCCAGCCGGTCAACGACGACAACTTCGCGCTGATTGAGCGCCTGGCCCACTGGGTGGCCGCGCAGCGCATGTTTGAAGCGCAGCCGCTGCTGGGCGTGGGCCCGGGCAACTACACTGCCGCCTACCCCACCTATCGCCTTCCCCGCTGGGAAGAGCCGCTGGGCCACGCGCACAACGTCTACCTAAACGTTTTGGCCGAGGGCGGCATCATCGGCTTTGCCGCTTTTGTGGTACTCTGGTCGACGAACGTCGTCTTTGTGCTCAGGCGGCGCAGGCGTACGGCTGATGCCTTCACCGCAGCCTTGGCAATAGGTATTCTGGGCGTGCTCGCCCATTTGGCAGTCCACAATCTGGTTGACAATCTCTTTGTCCAGGGGATGTACATTCTCGTCGCTCTCTGGCTTGGGTTGCTCGACGGCGCATCGGACGAGTCACCGGCGCCTTGTATTGATACACCCGTCTTGAGCCAGGAGCAGTGAACGCAATCTGTTCACGTTAGAGAAGGAATAGCCGCTTTCATGCGCAACTCCACGTTGCAGATGATCCAGTCCAAGGTGAGCAAGCCCGAAAACCGCCGCGCCGAAATGCAGCGGTTTGGCAAATTTGCAGCCGTCGGCCTGCTTGGCTCCATCACCCACTTCACCATCCTCAACGTGCTGGTGCAGTTCGCCGGCTCGCCCGAGTTGCTGGCGAATGCCCTCGGCTTCATTACCGCCGTGGTGCAGAACTTCTTCCTCAACCGCCGCTTTACCTATCCTGAAAGCCGCGTGCGCGATGCGCGCCGCCAACTGGCGCAGTTCTTTCTGGTCAGCATCATTGGCTTCTTCATCAACATGGCGGTCTTCTCCATGGTGCTCTGGTTCCTGGAGCCCTCCATGGACCGCATGATTGCCAACCCGCGCTTGGCCCACTTTGTCGCCTACAATGGCGCCTACGTCGTTGCCGTGGGTGTCACTCTCTTCTGGAACTTCGCCGCCAACCGCATGTGGACCTACCGCGGCCTCGTCCCGTCGGCCACGGCGGAGCTCGCGGACAACGCCTCCATCGAAACCGCCACCAAGGGCTGATTCTCCGGCCGTGGGCAACCGCCGCACGCTCCCGCTTGTCGCAATTGACTACACGCCTGCCGTGCGCCAGAGCGCGGGCATTGGGCGCATTATTCGCGGCCAGATTGATGCCCTGCTGGCGCTCGATCCTCCTTTCGATATTCGCCTCTTCGTCGTGGGCCGCGTCACGCGCGCCGAGCGCGCCGCTGCACCCCGCCCGCTCACCAGTACGCCGCTTTCGGAACGCAACATGGTGCGCCTGTGGCATCGCCTCAACGCGCGCGTCCCCACGATTGACGCGTTTCTGGGTCGCTGCCCCGATTTGCTGCACGCCACTGACTTTGTGCTGCCCCCCACACGCGCCCACCGCACGGTACTCACTGTGCATGACCTTGCTTTCCTCTTCTACCCCGAGGCGGCCATGCCCGGGCTGCAGCGCTACCTCAACGTGGTGGTGCCCCGCAGCGTGGCCCGCGCCGACTTCCTGATTGCCGACAGTGCCAACACGGCGCACGATCTCTCTGCCCAGTGGCATGTGCCGGCCGAGCGCATTGCCGTCGTCTACGGCGCCATTGATCCGGCGCGCTTCCATCCCGTGGCTGATAGCGCCGCGCTGGCGGCCGTGCGCGCCCGCTATGGGCTGGGCAGCGCACCCTATATTCTCACCCTCAGCCGCCTTGAGCCGCGCAAGAACCACGTGCGGCTGATTGAGGCCTGCGCGCGCGCACGTGCCGCGGGCATGGAGCAGCACCTTGTGATTGGCGGCGGCAAGGGCTGGCTCTATGACGACATCTTTGCGCGCGTCAAGGCGCTGGAGATTGAGAAGTTCGTCCACTTTACCGGCTTCGTCGACGACGCCGACCTGCCCGCGCTCTACAGCGGAGCCGACTTCTTCGCCTACCCGTCGCTCTACGAAGGTTTTGGCCTGCCTGTGGTCGAGGCGCTCGCCTGCGGCATTCCCGTACTTGCGGGCGACAACTCATGCCTGCCCGAGGCAGGCGGGCCGGGCGCGCTCTATGTGAACGCACTCGACGTGGATGCGATTGCGGCCGGCCTGTTGCAGCTGGCGCACAACCCAACGTTGCGCGCTGCGCTTGCCGAAGCCGGCCTGGCCCACGCCGCGCGCTTCACCTGGGAGCACAGCGCCCACGCACTCCTCGACGTGTATATGACGGCCCTAAACGCATCTGCTCGCTAACGCGCCTGTGCGCCCAACCACATGCGCCACGTGCCGCAGCGCGCCGCGGCCGGCCGCCATTCCTGCCATACTCCTTGCAGATACGCCTCCCGCATCCGCAAGGAGTAGAACCATGCCCGATCTGCTTGTCACACTCGTCGCCATCGCCTGGCTGCTCGTCACCGTGGCCGAGCTCTCCACCCATTAGCAGCCTGCCGTTGCTTTTCTCTGTGACTGCGTTATGCAGGCAAGGCATGAATATCCGGGTTGACGGTTTGCTGATCGCAACCACAAGCTTCCGCTTGAAGTGCGCCTCCTGCGCGCGTATGCTGCGCACTTATGGACACCTCTTTGCGCGTGCTGGAACGTACCCTCTGCCGCGTCTTCCCCGCCTATTTCCTCGAGCACTACGTCCGAATTGAGAGCCCTGAATCGGGCGACTGGGTGCCCTTCCACCTCTGGCCCCAGCAGCAGCTTGCGCTGGAGACGCTCCAGCACAACCGCAGCGTCGTCATCCTCAAGGCGCGCCAGCTGGGCTTGACGTGGCTCTCGCTCAGCTTTGCACTCTGGCTCATGGTGACGCAGCCGCCGGCGGTCATTCTGCTCTTTTCGCTGCGCGAGGCCGAAGCGGTTGAATTGTTGCGCCGCCTGCGCGCCATGCACGATCGGCTCCCCGCCTGGCTGCAACATGGGGCCGGCCCCACGACCACCGCCACTCGCTGGGAACTTGCCTCCGGCTCGCGCGCCCATGCCTTTTCCACCCAAAGCGGCCGCTCCTACACCGGCACGCTAGCGCTGGTGGACGAAGCCGACTTTGTCCCCAACCTTGCGACCTTCCTGAACGCCGTCAAGCCCACCGTCGATGCAGGCGGCCGCTTGCTGCTCGTCTCCACTTCCGACAAGGCGCAACCGCTGAGCCCCTTCAAGCGCATCTATCGCGCCGCAGCTGCTGGCGCATGCGGTGAAGGGGTGAACGCACGCGACCGCTCCACCTATGCGCCCCTTTTCCTGCCCTGGTACGCCCGCCCCGACCGCACGCCGGCGTGGCGGGCGCGCGTAGCCGCCGAGATGTTCGCCCAGCGCGGCAGCCACGATGACTTCTTTCAGGAGTACCCCGCCACTGCCGACGAGGCGCTGCGCGTCCGCTCCCTTGCGGCGCGCCTGCCCGCCGCCTGGCTCGAGCGGATCACGGTCGCGCAGCCGCCGCTGCCTGCCGCAACGCTGCCGCCTGCACTCGCCGGCCTGGCAGGGCTGGCGATCTTCGCCCGGCCCGTGGCGGGCAATCGCTATGTCGCTGCCGCCGACCCTGCCGAAGGCAACCCGCGCAGCGACGAAAGCGCACTCACCCTGCTCGATGCTTTCACCGGCGCGCAGGTCGCCATCCTCGCCGGCCCCATTGCGCCGGACCTCTTCGCGCTCCACGCCGCCGCCCTCTGCCGCTGGTATGGCGACGCGCCCATCCTCGTTGAGCGTAACAACCACGGCCACGCGGTGCTGGGCTGGCTGGCCGAACAGGGCGTCGAGCTGCTCAGCGGGCCCGACGGCCGCCCCGGCTGGCTGACCACCGCCGCCAGCAAGACGCGCGCATGGGACGAAGCTGCGCGCCGCATTTCATCAGAAGGCTGCTCCATTGCCGACGGTGAAACCGCTGCGCAGCTCGCGCTGGTTGAGGCAACCACACTGCGCGCGCCCACGGGCCACCACGACGATCGCGCCATGGCCTTCGTGCTTGGCCTCGCCGCCCTGGGCAGCGCCGCACCAATCCCCACGCCGCCCGTCGCCCCCGCCGATCCCCTGCCGCGCCTACGACGCCCACGCCTTCGACTAATGAGGACCTGCGACGCAAAGGCGCAGGTCTATGTTGTGCGCGAAATGGCCCGAGGCTGCTACAATGGCGCTGCGGCCCTGCGTATATGCGCCGCGCCTTTTCCGGCAGACAGGACATTCCGTTGCAGCAGTTGCTCTCGACCGAACATCTACAAGTTCTGCGCAGCGAGCGCTCGGTGATTGAGGAGACGCGCGTTCAGCTTGCGCGTCTCAACGCCGACGACGAGGATCTCGCGCTGCTCAAGCGCAGCCTCGAGCAGTTGGATGAACTCTTCCTGCTCGTCGTCGTTGGCGAATTCAACGCGGGCAAGACCGCCTTCCTCAACGCGATGCTCGGCAGCAAGCTGCTGCCCGAGGGCGTCACGCCCACGACGGCGCGCATCCACGTGCTGCGCCATGGTGAGGCGCACCGACACGAGCGCGTCAGCGAAGACTACGACATCGTCTATCTTCCGGTGGAGTGGCTGCGAGAAATCAACCTCGTCGATACGCCCGGCACCAATGCCGTTGTACAGCGCCATCAGCAGATTACCGAGCACTTTGTGCCGCAGAGCGATCTGGTCCTCTTCGTCACCAGCGCCGACCGTCCCTTTAGCGAGAGCGAGCGTGCCTTCCTCGAGCGCATTCGCGAGTGGGGCAAGAAAGTCGTCATTATCGTCAACAAGATCGACCTCATCGAAGATCAGGCCGACCGCCAGAAGATCCTCGATTTCGTGCGTGACAACGCGCGCACGCTGCTCGGCATCGACCCGCAGATCTTCCCCGTCAGCGCCCGCCTTGCCCAGCAGGCGCGCGCCGCCGCCACGAATGGCAGAGCGCCCTCTGGCCCGATCTGGGAGGCCAGCCTCTTTGCGCCGCTCGAAAAGTATCTGCTCGAGACGCTCGACACCGGCGAACGGTGGCGGCTCAAGCTCGAAAATCCGCTCGGCGTCGCGTCGCGCCTTCTCAACAAATACGCCACCGTTGTCAGCGAACGCCAGGCGCTGCTCAAGAGCGACTTCGAGACGCTGGACACAATCGATGAGCAGCTGGCCGCTTACGAGCAGGACATGCGCCGCGACTTCCAATACCAGTTTGCGCGCGTCGACAATGTTCTCTATGCCATGGCCGAGCGCGGCGACAAGTTCTTTGACGAGACCATGCGCCTCACGCGCATCATCGACCTGATGAATGGCTCCAAGATCAGCGCCGCCTTTGACCGCGAAGTGGTTGGAGACACCAGCCGCGACCTCGAGCGCCACGTCAACGGCCTCATCGACTGGATGGTGGACAAGGATTACCGTCAGTGGCGCGCGATTACCGAGTACATGAACCGCCGCTGGACACAGCACGCCGACCGCATTGTGGGCAGCCTGGGCGCCGACTTCGAGATGAACCGCGACCAACTGCTCTCCAGCGTGGGCAAGGAGGCGCAGCGGCTGATTGACAGCTATGACCGCAACGTCGAGGCGGACAAGCTGGCGCAGGATGTGCAGAACGCGATTGTCAACACGGCCGCGATTGAGGTGGGCGCGCTGGGCCTCGGCGCCGTGCTCGTCGCCGTCCTCCACACCACGCTGCTGGACGTAACCGGCATTCTGGGCGCGGGCGTGCTCGCTGCCTTCGGCCTCTATCTGCTGCCGCGCCGGCGCGCCTCACTCAAAAGCGACCTGCGCGAGCGCATCGCCACCCTGCGCAGCACGCTGGAGAGCAACCTGCGCACGCAGTTCGAGACGGAGCTGTCGTCTGGCGTTGCGCGCATCCGCGAGGCCATTGCGCCCTACACTCGCTTTGTACGCGTCGAGCGCGAAAAGCTCGACCGCTTCCAGGTGGATCTCACCAAGGCGCAAACCGAAATCGACGCCCTGCACAGCTCCGTGCAGCGGCTTGAATAGAAGGGCGAGCACACAAGTGACGCCCGTCACCCTCATTCCTCTTGACGCCGAACACGCGGCTTTGCTGCAGGCCGTTTATGTGGCCGCGCCCGCGTACTGGGCGCTCTTCGGCATTGACGGCCTGCCGTCCGACCAGGCAGCGCGCGACCTCGCTGAAGCCGCCGACGACCCCACGCGCACGATCCTCGGCATCCTCCAGCGGGTCAATCCCGCTGACCCCGCCGCCGGCCAAAGCATGGTGGGTGCGGTAGACCTGCGCCGCCACTACCCCGACGAATCGGATGTCACGCTTGGCTTGCTGATTGTCGCCGAGCCGCACCAACGCCAGGGCGTCGGCAGCGCCGCCTGGGCGCTGCTCGAAGCGTGGCTGGCGCAGCAGCCCGGCCTGGCCACCGCGCGCCTAAGCGTCGAGCAGTTCAACACCCCCGCCCTGCACTTCTTCACCGCCCTCGGCTTCAAGCTGACGGGCGAAGCCACCCGCAAGAAGGTGAACGACCTCTTTGTGCGCTACCTTGACATGCAAAAAGAACTCACCGCCGCATAACGAAAAGCGAGGCTTCCAGAATCGGAAGCCTCGCTTTGTATTGCCGCACTGCCTGCTCGGCTACTGCACAACCAGCCGCCCCTGCATGGACGGGTAGTGGCCCGCCACGGTGCAGATGACGGTGTAGGTGCCCGGGTCCGTCACGGTGAAGCTCGCGGTTTCACTCTGGCCCGGGTCCACAAGGCCGGCGTCCCACAGCAGGATATCTTCATTCTGGGCAGGGTCAAAGGGCACAGGCACCTCAACCCCCTGCTTGACAATGGCCCAGTTGTGCTGCAGTCCGCCCTGGTTGTCGAGGTTAACCTCGAATTCCTCGCCTGCGTTCACAGTCCACACGGGCGGGTCCGTCAGGTTGTCCGGCTCATTATAGTAAAGGTCGTGCGCAGTTACATTGAGCACCTGCGCAATTGCCTCCTGGGCAGACGGCTCAGCGGCCGCAGGGGCAGCTTCTTCATTGCCACCGCCGCCTCCACACGCCGCCAGCACAACCATGGCCATGGCCAGTACGCCATACATCCACTTCCGCATGTTGTCCGTTCCCCTTCTATCGTATCGTTGCAGTTGAAGCGGTGGAATGCCCTTGACTCCGCCGCTGCGCTTGTGAATCTCTTCGCAAGCAAACGCCAATGTAACACATACCTCTACCCCAACGAGGGACATTCCTTCCAAAGTTCCAATCTGTGCGCTGTGCGGCCCGGGCTGGGCCCGCGTAGAGAACGCAAGCATCGTCACACGCGCGTTTGCGTGAATGCGCTATAATGATTGTTCGCGTGGCCGCGCCTGTTGCAGTGCATCATGGTTCGCGGTATACTGACCTCAAACCGAACAGGTGTTCGGTTTGCATCGCGTCGCGGTACAAGCAAGCAGGCGGAATGAGTGCCAGGGGGCAACCATGGCGTTGGACAAACTCGTCGTGCGCGGGGCGCGCGAACACAACCTCAAGAATATTGACATTGAGATGCCGCGCGACAAGCTGGTGGTCATCACCGGCCTGAGCGGCAGCGGCAAGAGCAGCCTTGCCTTCGACACAATCTACGCCGAAGGGCAGCGCCGCTATGTGGAGTCCCTCTCGGCCTATGCGCGCCAATTTCTCGGCCTCATGGAGAAGCCCGACGTCGACCAGATTGAGGGGCTGAGCCCCGCCATCTCCATTGACCAGAAGGGCGCAGGACGCAACCCCCGCTCCACGGTGGGCACCGTCACCGAGGTCTACGACTACCTGCGCCTGCTCTACGCGCGCGTGGGCCGCCCCCACTGCCCCAACTGCGGCGCGCCCATCTCCCAGCAGACGCCCCAGCAGATTGTTGACATCATCAGCGAAATGCCCGAGGGCGCGCGCCTTCTCATCCTTGCGCCCATTATCAAGGACCGCAAGGGACACCACAAGACAACGCTCGAAGACCTGCAGAAGCAGGGCTATGTGCGCGTGCGCGTCAACGGCGACCTTTACGAAGTCAACGAGGTGCCCGATCTCGACCGCTACAAGATGCATACGATTGAGGCAGTGGTGGACCGCATTGTCGTCCGCCCAGTCGCCGAGCCGGACAGCGATGCGCCTGGCCTGGACCTGCAGCGCCTCACCGATTCGGTGGAGACCGCGCTGCGTCTGGGCAATGGTGTCCTCTACGTGGCCGACGTCACCGACCCCGACCACGAAATCGACCGCACCTTTAGCGAGGAGTTTGCCTGCGCCAACTGCGGCACCAGCGTGCCCGAAATTGAGCCGCGTACCTTCTCGTTCAACAGCCCGCACGGCGCGTGCCCGGTCTGCACCGGCCTTGGCAACCTGCAGGAGTTTGACCCGGAGCTGATTCTCGATCTTGACAAGTCGATTGATGAAGGGGGCGTAGTGCCGTGGCAGCGCGCCAGCGAATATGATGACGGTGGCTACTACAAGGGCGTGCTCTCGGCCGTGGCGCGCCAGTTTGCCATTCCGCCGCGCGTGCCCATGCGCGAGCTGAGCCACAAGCAGCGCGATATCCTGCTCTACGGCCCGCCGGGCAAGGACAAAAAGGTCCAGCTTGAGTACAAGAACTCCTCAGGCGACCTGCGCACTTACCAAACGAGCTTCAATGGCGTGCTGCCCAACCTGCAGAAGCGCTACGCCGAGACAAGCAGCGAGTATATCCGGAGCAAACTTGAGGAGTTCATGAGTGTGCGCCCCTGCCCCACCTGTGGCGGCAAGCGCCTCAAGCCCGAAGCGCTGGCCGTGACGATTGCCGGCGACAACATCAACGATGTCACCACCATGGCGGTGCACGAGTCGCTGGATTGGGTGCATGCGCTGCAGGGCCAGGTGCTGGGCGACGCCGGCAGCAACGGCAGCGGGCCGTTGCCGCCCCCACTCACCCGCGCGAGCAGACAATCTCCTTCCAGGTGCTCAAGGAGATTGCCGCGCGGCTCGAGTTCATGGTCAACGTCGGTCTCGACTATCTGACGCTCAACCGCACGGCCGTTACGCTCTCCGGCGGCGAGGCGCAGCGCATTCGGCTGGCTACGCAAATCGGCAGCCAGCTCATGGGCGTGCTCTACATTCTGGACGAGCCGAGCATTGGCCTGCACCAGCGCGACAACGCCCGCCTCATCGACACCCTCAAGGGGATGCGTGACCTGGGCAACACGGTGCTTGTCGTTGAGCATGACGAGGACACGATTCGCGCCGCCGACTTTGTCGTGGACATGGGGCCGGGCGCGGGCGAGCATGGCGGCCACGTCGTTTGCGCCGCCTGGCAGGAGGATTTCATCCACTGCCCCGACAGCCTCACGGCGCAGTACATGCGCAACGAGCGGCGCATTGAGGTGCCCGCCGAGCGCCGCCTGGGCAATGGCAAGGAGATTGTGATCACCGGTGCGGCCGAGAACAACCTCAAGGCTGTGGATGTGCGCATCCCCCTGGGCAAGTTCGTCGCGGTGACGGGTGTCAGCGGCAGCGGCAAGTCCACACTCGTGGTCGAGGTGCTCTACAAGCGGCTGGCGCAGCAGATGTACAACGCCAAGGATCGCCCGGGCAAGTACGAGTCGATCACCGGCATTGAGCATATCGACAAGGTCATCGACATTGACCAGAGCCCGATTGGGCGCACGCCGCGCAGCAATCCGGCCTCCTACGTGGGCCTCTTCACCGACATTCGCGACCTCTTCGCCACCATTCCCGAAGCAAAGGCACGCGGCTACAAGCCCGGGCGCTTCTCCTTCAACGTCAAGGGCGGCCGCTGCGAAGCATGCCAGGGCGACGGCATCATTCGCATCGAGATGCAGTTCCTGCCCGATGTCTACGTGCCCTGCGATGAGTGCAAGGGCAAGCGCTACAACCGCGAAACGCTGGAGATTCGCTACCGCGGCAAGTCCATTGCCGACATCCTTGACATGACCGTGGAGGAGGCGCTTGAGTTCTTCCAGAACATCCCCAAGATTGCTCGCAAGCTCGAGACGCTCAACGCCGTCGGCCTGGGCTACATTCGTCTGGGGCAGGCGGCCACCACCCTCTCGGGCGGCGAAGCGCAACGCATCAAGCTCAGCAAGGAGCTCAGCCGCCGCGCCACCGGCAACACCTTCTACATTCTGGACGAGCCTACCACCGGCCTTCACTTTGAAGATGTGAGCCACCTGCTCAAGGTGCTCCACGAGCTTGTCAACATGGGCAACACCGTACTGGTGATTGAGCACAACCTTGACGTCATCAAGAGCTGCGATTGGGTCATCGACATGGGCCCCGAGGGCGGCCACAAGGGTGGCTACGTGATCGCAGAGGGCACGCCTGAAGAGATCGCCCAGGCACCCAGGTCCTACACGGGGCAGTACCTCAAGACGCTGCTCGAGAACGGCGTGCACGCACCCGCGCCCGGCACAAAGGGCAAGCGCCGCAAGAAGGAGATTGCAGCGCCTGCTTGACAACCACACACGTTGTGCTCAGATTGCTTTGACTCCGTCCAATCCATCACCATGTAAAGGAACGCATGCTATGGACAGCAGCCAGATCGATCGGCGTCAGTCAACGTGCTCAATTTCCGCCGCGCCGAATCGGACACCCTATTTCGCCAGACTGCGCGATGAAGCGGGTCGTGAAACTCTCGCTTCGCTTCTCCCCATCGACCCATGACAGGCGAGTCCACATCTGGAGGAAGACCATGCGCCCCTGCCCCGCCACATGCCTGCTGCTCGCCATTGTGCTCATCCCGCTCCTCACGCGTGTGCCATCGCGCTTGCGCCCATCGCGCCCATCACCGCCGAGCCCGTTCTCTCCGCTTCGCCGGCGCCGAGCGCGCCCACAGCCGTCGCTTTGAACACGCCGGAAGCGGCCGTGACCGAGTACCTGGAGGGGCTCGCCGCCGGCGACACCACTCGGATTCTTGCGGCGTGCGCAGTTGCCCAAAGCGCCGCCGGCTTCGACTTTGCCGCCTTCATCGAGCGGCTGCGCGCCTACGTGCCGGCTGGCAGCATGGCGCCGGCGCAGTACCCCTTTTATGTCGACATCAACCGTGCCGAGCAGAGCTGGCAGTGCCTGCACGGCGCACGCAGCCTTGCCTACAGCCTCCTTTCCACAGAGGACCTTGTCTCGCAGCCGCTCTATGACCTTGATGCCGCGCGCGTTGAGCAGATCGTGCGCGATCTCGATCCGGCGCGTCTGGCCAACATGCAACTCCTGGGCGTGGGAGCGCCCACGCCCTCGATCATGGCCACGGAGCGCTACAAAGCGAACGCCGCCGCTTTGGCAGCCGTCTATGGCGCCGACGAATCCACCGAGCGCGTCGCGCTGCTTTCGCTCGACGGCGCAACCTGGCTGGCGGGCTTTCGGCTCATGCGCTACGGTGACACGTGGAGTATCAGCGCGCCATCTTCGCCCCTCGCCGGTACTTCGGCCATGGGCAACGCCACACCCATCTCCCCCGCAGAATTTGCTGCATTGCTGTTTGGGTAAGTATTGTTGACATAATGAACGATAGTGGATGACGATGATCAATCATCGTCATCCAGCCTCTGATCCATCGGCTTCTCAAAGTCAGCTGAGGTGGGCGCCACAACCTCCCCCCGGCCCCTCTCCAGAAATTGGAGGGGAGCACAGCGCCGCCGTTATCGTCCATCTCCGGCGTGACGCACTTGTTTTGCTCCCTCTCCTGCGAAGTAGGCTTTGCATTCGCTCGAGAGCCCACCAGGAGTGCTATACGTAGTGCATAGTGTGTTGAATCGTTGCGGCCAGTCCTAGTAGCTTCCGGGAAGTGGGGAAAACCCCACTTTTCTTGTTGTAAGCGACCGGCGCTGGGCGCCGCTCAATCCGTAATCATTCGCCGGCGGACCCTCCGGCTCCAGTCAAGGGCCACGCGTGTAGAGAGCACTTGCAGGCAGCGCTTGCAGGAACCAGTGGAGGAATAAAGCAGGTATGTCAAAAGCCTTGATTGCAGGAATCAATCAGGTTGCCACAGACAAGGGACTCGACCGCGAGATCATCTTCGAGGCAATCGAAGCCGCCCTTGTCTCAGCCTACAAACGCAACTATGGCTCCGTCGCCAACGTCACCGCCTCCGTCGACCGAGAGTCGGGCGATATGCGCGTCTTTGCCGAGCGCGAGGTTGTGGAGGATGTTGAGAACCCGCGCACCGAAATTTCGCTCGATGAAGCGAAGGCGATCGTGCCGGGCATCGAGATGGGCGACGTCATCAAGGTCGACTCCAAGCCCGATGACTTTGGCCGCATTGCCGCGCAAACCGCCAAGCAGGTCATTCTGCAGCGCATTCGCGAGGCCGAGCGCGACACAGTTTACGAGAACTTCGCGCACAAAGTGGGAGAGATTCTCACCGCGCAGGTGCGCAGCGTGGATGTGGCCTCGGGCGCCGTCACCCTGCTCCTCGACAACAAGCACGAGATCCTCATGATGAAAGAGGATCAAATCGGCGCCGAAAAGCTGCGCCGCGGCGACTACCTCAAGGTCTTCGTCGTCGACGTGCACAAGAGCACGCGTGGCCCCGTCATCAAGCTTAGCCGCACCCACCGCAATCTGCTGCGCCGCCTCATGGAGCAGGAGATTCCCGAAGTGCGCGACGGCATGGTCGAAATCAAGGCCATCGCCCGCGAGCCTGGTGCGCGCAGCAAGGCCGCCGTGATCGCCACCGTGCCCAATGTCGATCCCGTGGGCAGCTGTGTGGGCCAGCGCGGCCTGCGCATCCAGAACATTGTCAACGAACTGGCCGGCGAGAAGATCGACGTCATCGAGTGGCACCCCGAGCTTGCGCAATACATCGCCAACGCGCTCAGCCCGGCGCGCGTCACCAGCGTGCTGCTCGACGAAAAGAGCCAGATCAAGACCGCTGTGGTGATTGTGCCCGACAAACAGTTGAGCCTGGCGATTGGCAAGGAAGGGCAGAACGCCCGCCTCGCCGCCAAGCTGACCGGCTGGCGCATTGACATCAAGAGCGAAAGCGAAGCTTCGCTTGAAGGGCTCGATGAACTTGTCGCCGAGCGCGCCGCCCTCAAGCTCTCCAAGCAGGGAGACCTGCTGGCCGTTGCCGAGCGCTTCCTGCAGGGGCAGGAATCGCCCACTGTGGACAAGTTTGCGCAGGCTGCGCAGGCCGTGCAGGACGCAGGCGCCGGCCTCGACATTGCCGAGCAGAACCTGGCCGGCGAAGCCGCCGACGTGGCTGCAGGGCAGAAGGCGCGCAAGGCCAAGGCCAAGGCGGCCGATGCCGGTGATTCCACCGAGCTCCCGGCTGAGGGTTTGCCGGAAGGGCTGCCTGGCGAGACTGAATTGCCCACCCTCGGCCCCGTCAACGCGCCGGCCTCTTCGGAGTTGGAGGACGCCTTCCAGCGCGGCCTGGCCGCGGTTGACAGCACGCCCGAAATTGCGCTGCCCAGCGAAGCGCCCTTCTCCGAAGAAGAAGCGCCCGTCACGCCGCAGGAAGAGCCGAGCACACCTGCTGCACCTCTGTGGGGGCCGATGCACTGCCGCAGATGATTACCGCCGACATGTTGCGCGCACGCATGGCGCAGCGCAAGCAGGCGGAGCTCAAGAGCCTCGACGAAATCGAAGTGCCCGCAGAGCTGCTGGCAGGCTACGACGCCGATGCCGACGTAGATGACTACGTGGTGCCGGGCGTCAAGCCCAAGGCCAAGAGCAAGAAGGGCGTGCCAGCCAAGACTGCGCCCGCCAAACCCAAGAAGAAGAAGTACTATCCTGCCGACGCTGGCGACGTCGACGCGGACGAAGACCCGATCTGAGATCACGTCGTTAACGTGACGTTGCATGTGAGGCAGATGCTCGCACCAATGACAGCCAGGCAGCAATCCCACCCGCGGCACGTTCCGCAGCGCACCTGCGTTGCGTGCCGGCGGGTGGCCGGCAAACGAGCGCTCATACGCCTTGTGCGCACCGCAGATGGCGTTGTGGTTGATGGCTCCAGCAAGCTCCCCGGGCGAGGAATGTATCTTCACCCCAACCAGCAATGCTGGGAAGTGGCGCTTAAGGGCGGCCGGATTGAGCAGGCGCTGCGCACAAAGCTCAGCGCAGCCAATCGCCAGACGCTGCGCGACTTTGCCGCCACGCTGCCCGAGAGCGAAGAGCTTCCGCCGGTTAACGAAGCTGCAGCACCGTAACGGCGGCTTATGCCGCCGCAGCCAGCAATGTGGGCAAATTTCGGCCCTTCCGGTTTGTTATCGTTCCCGTTGCACGTTGGCGCAGGCCGCAAGGCCATGCGCCAAAGGTGCCGGATTAAGGAATACAGGCACATCATGATTCAGTTGAACCAGGCGCAACGCGAGTCCGCCGCTCCGTCTCATGCAACGCCCAGTCGTTGACATGCCGGGGAGCCGTCGCGCGATGAAAGCTGTGGTTGCGATGGGAGCCAGGCAATGAGCATGTACTAAGCCACGCCCACACCGGCCTGCCGCAAGGCAAACGCCGCTGAAGCTGTCGAAGTCGCTGCACTCCGCTCATCTCCTGCCCCTCCACCCCTCTTTCCTCCTGTCGGCCTCTCTCCTGCACCGGCTGCCGTTGCATTTCACGTTTTGGCAGATCCGCAGTTTGTAGTCCTGGGCTCGCGCCCCGCCGTCCCTTGTGTGCGGCAGAGCGCCTGTCCGCAGCGCGCGCGTCATGCGCACGCCAGTTGCTTCTCGAGCAAGCGCAGAAGCTGCCGAGCACTGATTCCGAAGAAATTGGCAGAATCAGAACCAAGCAAAAAACAGAACCAGATATACGAATTTCAACGTTGAGGGAGAGAGAACAATGGCAGGACAATCAGGTGGAAACAGTGGTGGGGGTAACCGCCCAGGCGGCCCCAGCAAGAGCAGCCCCAGCCGCAGCGGCGGCAGCGGTGGCCCAAATCGAAGTGGCGGTGGCGGCGGTCGTGCGCCGGAATTCGCCGCGCCACGGCCGCCCACACGCGGCCCCGCCGCGCGCGGCAAGTCCAAGGGCGCAAATGACCGCGGCCGTCCCAGCCGCGAGCAGGAGGAGCCCGCAGCGGTCATTGCCGCGCTCGCGCCCAAGCCCGTGAAGGAAGTCAAGCGGGTCGTCACCGAAGTCGAGGTGGGCGATTACATCACCGTGCGCGATCTGGCCGGCTTGATGGAGCGCAGCCCCATTGACCTTATCAAGATCCTCATGCAGTACGGCATCATGGCCCCGATTACCCACAATATCGACCATGACACCGCCGTCATTCTCGGTGAGGAGCTGGGCGTCGCAGTCCTGCGGCCCGACCAGATCGTCGATGACGAAGATGAGGACGAAGAAGATGGCGTCGTTGTCGCCGAACAGGCGCAGACGTTGGTCAAGCAGGTGCTCGGCTCCGAGAAGGAGAAGAACCTCATTGATCGCCCGCCGGTGGTCGCCGTCCTGGGTCACGTTGACCACGGCAAGACCACACTGCTCGACCGCATTCGTCATACGGATGTGGCCAGCGGTGAGGCAGGCGGCATCACCCAGCGCACCGGTGCGTACCAGGTGACGCTCGACGGCAAGCTGATTACCTTTCTTGACACACCGGGCCATGAGGCCTTCACGGCCATGCGTGCGCGTGGCGCACGTGTCACCGACATCGTCGTGCTTGTAGTCGCCGCCGACGACGGCGTGATGCCCCAAACGCGTGAGGCGATCAGCCACGCCAAGGCCGCCGGTGTGCAGATCATCGTCGCCGTCAACAAGGTGGACAAGGCGAACGCCAATCCCGACCGCGTCATCGAGGAGCTGGCCAAGGAAGGGCTCCAGGCGGAGCAGTGGGGCGGCGAGACAATCGTCGTGCCGCTGAGTGCGCTGCGCAATGAAGGCATTGACGACCTGCTCGCCAACATTCTTGTGGTTGCCGAACTGGAGAACTACCGCGCCAACCCCAATGGCAGGCTGGTGGGCACGGTGATTGAGTCGTCGCTCGACAAGAACCGCGGCGTCACGGCCACGCTGCTCATTCAGAACGGTACGCTGCATCAGGGTGACAGCATCGTCGTAGGCTCGACTTTCGGCAAGATCAAGGCGATGTTCGACCACGAGGGCAAGCCCATCAAGGTCGCCGGCCCCAGCACGCCGGTCATTGTTCTAGGCCTGCACGAGAGTCCCGATGCCGGCGACGTCCTCGAGGGCGTGCGCAACGACAAGGAAGGCAAGGCGATTGCCGAAGAGCGGCGTGATGCAGACAAGTCACGCGCCGGTGCGGCCGCTGCGGCCCAGCCGCGCATGTCGCTCGAAGAGCTCTTTGAGCGTGTGCAGGGCGGCGCCAACAAGGTGCTCAACCTGATCGTGCGCGCTGATTTGCAGGGCACGCTCGAGCCTGTCATCAACTCGCTCAACGACATCGCCAATGACGAGATTGATGTCAAGATTCTGCACTCGGCAGTCGGCAACATCAGCGAGAGCGACGTCATGCTTGCCGAAGCCAGTGATGCCATTATCATCGGCTTCTCGGTGGGCACCGACAAGGCAGCCGCCTCCCGTGCCGAGCTTTCGGGCGTGGAAATTCGCAACTACACAATCATCTACAAGATGATTGAAGACATCGAAGATGCCGTCAAGGGCATGCTTGATCCCGTCTATGAAGAGCGCACTGTGGGTCATGCCACTGTGCTGCAACTCTTCAAGCTGCGGCGCGGCTCGATTGCCGGCTGCAGCGTCCTGGATGGCACAATCAAGCGCAATGCCATGGCACGTGTGCTGCGCAACGGCACGCCCGTCATCTTCCCCAACCGCGTTGAAACGCTGCGCCGCTTCACCGAAGATGTCAACGAAGTGCGCACAGGATTCGAATGCGGCATCAAGCTGCAGGACCGCAGCGACGACGTGCAGATTGGCGACGTCATCGAAACGTACGAGAACTTCAGGGTTCGCTAGAACCCTGTGCATAGCGCCGTAGCGGCCGCGCCAGGCTCATTCGCAGTGAATGGGGCGGCGCGGCCGTAGCGCGGCTGAAGGAGCCATCCTCGTGACCAGCGAAAAGCGTCAGCAGCGTGTGCGTGGCCTGCTGATTGAAGAACTGACAATCCTCGTGGGCAGCGAGCTTGAAAACCCCAAGCTCAGCTTTGTCACTGTAACCGACGTGGTGGTGAGCAAGGACCTGCACAACGTGCGCGTCTTCGTCAACCACCAGGATGAGAACGTCTCCAAGCGTGAGGTGCTCAGCAACCTCGAAAAGGCAATTCCATTCGTGCGCGGCAAGATTGCCGAGCGGCTGACGATGCGCAGTGTGCCCGAGATTTCATTCGTCTACGACGAGTCGGCCATCCGCGCCGCACGGCTGACCGAACTGCTCAGCCAGATTAGCGAAGAGCGCGTTGCGGCAGAGCTGATTGCGGCCGAGAGTGCAGCGGCAGAGAGCCCGGCTACAGAAGGCGCCTCCGCTGAGAGTGCCGCCGCAGTGGCTGAAGACAGCGCAGCCGCCGCCCCCGACGCGGGTGCAGGCGCATGATTCCGCCCGCATTGCTGGAGGGACTGCGCGCCTCGAGGCGCGTGCTGGCCACAAGCCACGTCAAGCCCGACGGCGACGCGATTGGCAGCCTGCTCGCACTCGGGGCCATGCTGCAGCGGCTGGGCAAAGAGGTGACCCTCTCCCTGGCCGACCCCGTTCCCGACATCTACAAATCCCTGCCTGGGGCCGACGCGATTGTCGGCCCCAGGCAGGACGCGACCGCCTTCGATACGGTCGTCTCCCTGGATTGCTCCTCGCTCGATCGATTGGGCCACGCCTTCAACCCTGCCTTTGCCGAGTTGCCGCTGCTTGTCATCGACCATCACGTCACCAATGAGCGCTTTGGCAGCGTCAACTGGGTGGCGCCCGATTGCGCCGCCACCTGCCAGATGCTGCTCCAACTCGTCGATGCACTCGAGTTCCCGCTTGACCGCGCCACGGCGCAGTGCCTGCTTACGGGGCTCGTCACCGATACCCTCTGCTTCCGCACCAACAACACCACCGCTGCTGTGCTGGAAGCCGGCGTGCGCCTTCTGCAGGAGGGCGCCAACCTCACCGAGATCACCGAGAATATCCTGGACCAGCGCAGCTTTGCCGTCGTGCGCCTCTGGGGCGAAGTGCTTGACGCAGCCACGCTTGAGCAAGGCGTGATTTGGGTCACCATCAGCCTGGCGCAATTTGAGGCGTGCGGGACAATGGGCGATGACGGCAGCCTGAGCAGCCTGCTGATCCGCACGGACGGCGCCGACATCAGCGCTACCTTCGCCGAGAAGTTGGGCGAATCAGGCGCGCCGGCGGTAGAATGCTCATTCAGAGCGCGCCGCGGCTTTGATATCAGCGGCGTCGCACAGCAGCTTGGGGGCGGCGGCCACCCTGCCGCCGGCGGCTGCACCGTGGCGGGCACATTGGCCGAGGCAACAGCACGCGTCATCCCGCTCCTTCAGGATGCTCGTGCGCGCGGCGTCGCCCAGATCACGCCCCTTCCATAACGTCCAGCGTGATTCTTTGACCATGCAGCAGAGAGCAAACCACACTCGTGACCAGTGATGATCCACGCATGAACGGCCTTCTCCTGGTTGACAAGCCCGGCCTCCCCTTCCCAGCGCCCAGGCAACCGGCGGGCGTCGCACAACCCTACCCCACCAGCCACGACATTGTTCAGCAGGTGCGCCGCCTGAGCGGAGAGCGCCGCATTGGCCACACCGGCACGCTCGACCCCATGGCCAGCGGGCTGCTCGTCCTGTGCCTCGGTCGCACCACCCGCCTGGTTGAGTACTATCAGGGCCACGCCAAGCGCTACCGCGCCGAAATCACACTGGGCTACGCCACGGATACGTACGACGCGCTCGGCGCCGTGACGGACACGCAGCCCGTGCCCGCGCTCGATGCGCATGCGGTTGAAGAGGCGCTTGAGCCAATGCGTGGCCCCCTTTTGCAGATGCCGCCCATCTACTCTGCGCTCAAACAGGGCGGCGAGAGCATTCACTACAAGGCACGCCGCGGCGAGGATGTGGTGGTGGAGCCGCGCGCCGTCACTTTCCACGCGCTTGAGTTGGCGGATTTCAGTGCGCCCGATCGCTTCACGCTCGATATTCACTGTTCGGCCGGCGCCTACATCCGCAGCCTTGCGCATGATTTGGGCCGCGCACTGGGCACCGTAGCGACGCTTAGCGGCTTGCGGCGCACCGCCGCCGGCCCCTTCAGCGTCGACGAAGCCCACACGCCCGAAGCGCTTGCCGCATGCGCAAACGACGGCGGTCTTGAGCAACTGCTGCTGCCGCCCGGCGCTCGGCTCGATCTGCCCACCTACACCGCCGACCCTTCCGTCCTTGCGCGCCTGGGCTTTGGCCAGGTTGTCGAGGGCGACGCCTTGCAGCAGAGCGCACCGCCGGCCGGCTTCGCAGTGGATCATCAGTTGCCCGTCGCGACGCTGAGCCGGATAGACTCTTCGCCCGAAGTTGCACAGGTGCGCGGGGCCGACGGCGCGCTCGTCGGCATTGTGCGCCGCGTTGACCCCTCCAATTCCGCAGCTGCTTCCGGCGGCTGGCGCGCAGACAAATGGTTCGCCTGATCCATGCAAACCTTCAGCGACCTGCGCCAGGCTGCGCAGCCTGGCCCCACCTACGTCACGCTCGGCAACTTTGACGGGTTGCACCTTGGCCATCAGGCGCTGCTGATTCGCGCGCGAGCTGGCTGTGGCCAACCCGAATGATGGCGCGCAAACAGCAATCGTTACCTTCAGCCCGCACCCCTTCACGGTGCTGCGGCCGGGCGTGCCCCTGCTCACGCTCACCACGCCCAACGAGCGCCTTTATCTCGCGGCCGCACTGGGTGTGGAAATCGGCGTGGTCCACCCCTTCACCCGCGAGACGACGCAGCTCAGCGCACGCGAATTCGTGGAGCTTTTGCAGACTCACCTGGGCATGGCGGGGCTGGTGGTTGGCCCCGACTTCGCACTTGGCCGCAACCGCAGCGGAGACATCCCGGCACTGCGCGCCCTGGGCAGCGAACTGGGCTTTATTGTCGAGGTGGTCGATCCCATTGAGCGCAATGGCGTGGCTGCGCGCAGCAGCACAATCCGCGACCTGCTTGCCGCGGGCGACGTGGAAGGTGCAACTGCGCTCCTGGGCCGCCCTTACAGTGTTACCGGCGAGGTGGCGCGTGGCGACCAACGCGGCCGCCTTATGGGCAGCCCCACGGCGAATGTCGCCGTGCCTGCGGGCAAGCTGCTGCCGGGCAATGGCGTCTATGCCACAATCACGCGGCTTTGCACCCCCACGCGCGCGTGGGGCTTCAACAGCGTCACCAATGTGGGCGTGCGCCCTACGGTGGACGGGCAGCACCACCGCGTCGAGGCGCACCTGCTTGACTTCCCGCCGCCGGAGCTGCCAGACAACCTCTACGGCGAGATTCTCTCTGTCGAGTTCATTGCGCGCCTGCGTGGCGAGAAGCGCTTCGAAAATCTGGAGGCGCTCAGCGCGCAGATTCAGTACGACATTGCCCATGCACGCCTTATGCTGAACGCGTAGCAAATACGCTCCGAAGCGTGGAGCTTCCAGTCCTCCGGATGAAGCGCCAGCCACTCAACGCGCGATCGCGCCTGCGCTGCAATACAGGTGCAATTCTCTTTTCTCCCATCATCTATCAGTCTCGTTCCTCATCACATGAAAATGCTCCACAAACGAAAGAAGTCTCAAATGTTTGGGGCCATGTCGCTTCTCCTGTCGACCGCCATTGTTGCCTCCTGCATTCCCATTTCGCCCATCAGTTTCCCTCTTTCCGGCGGCCCCACGCCGCCCCTGGCAGGGCCGGCCCTGGCGGCTCCACAAGCCGCCACTGACCTGGTTGATGCGCCCGTGTCCACCGCAGTATCGCCCACCGCAGTCGCGTCCACTGCGCTCACGGCCACTGCCGAAGCGCCCGTGCGCACGGCCGGCCTGGGCGGCATGGCCGGTGCAACCGTGTCGCAGCCCGCACTTGCCCAGCAGGCGCCGCAGGCCGATGAAGAGCCCGCACCGCCCGACGGCGACGCCGACGCCGCGGCCAGTAGCGGCGACGCATCAGCGCCCGGCCAGGCCGTCGTGCCCAAGCCGGTAACGCCAATCAACCCAATTACCATGGCGGCGGCCGTTGATTGCCTTACACAAGGCGACGTCGTCTATGCGCTGGCGCTGCAAAACACGAATGTGCGCCAGGCGGCCGGCACCTCTGCCTGCCGCATTGGGCGCATTCCCCGCGGCACGCTTGTGCGCATTACGGCAGCGGATGGCGTGCAGGTGGCGGCCGCTGCCCCGGCAGTCAAAGCGACGCCTGCCGCAACCGCTGCCGCAGCCTCTGTCCCTGCCGCAGCAACAGGCGTTGGCTACATCGAAGACGTGCTGCCCATTCTGCAGCGCAATTGCAACACCTGCCACAGCGGTGTCGCCAAAATTCAGGAGCTGCAGGTTACCTCCTACGCGGGCATCATGCAGGGCAGCATCCACGGCCCGGTTGTGCTGCCCGGCGACTCAACCGGCTCCTTGCTCTGGCAAATGGTAAGCTCCGGCAAGATGCCGGTCATCGGCACGCTCACCAGCAGCGAGAAGAGCCTGATCAAGCAGTGGATTGACCTGGGCGCAAACGAAAATCGGCCTGTGGCCCCAGCGGCCCCGGCTACAGCGCCGGGCGCGCAGTCAGCAAGCGCACCTTCAACCGCGCCGGCAGCGCGCAACGCGCTCTGGCTGGATGTCGATCCAGCCGACGTGAACGCAGTCACAGACAGTTGCGCGGCGCCTCTGGCCAACCCCCAGCATGTGGTCAGTGCACAGCTCATGCTGCCCGTCGTCTGTGCCGAAGCGCCGGATGCCGTCGCGCTCGACCGCCTGCGCAGCAAGATGGGGCTGCCCGTTGCCGGCAAGCCATCCGGGCTGCCCGTTGCAGCAGCGCCCGTGGCGTCAGCGGATGAGATTGCGGCCACCGCTTCCGTTTCCGCCACCGCCGAAACCACGGACACAGCGACAGCGCCAACCGATGGGGCTACCGTCGATGCGACGGCTGCTGTCACCCAATCGGCGGCGCCTGTGGCCCCTGTGCAAGCGGCCTTCGCGGCCGCAGCGGCCGGCGGCACAGGCATCACGGCCCCCGCGCTCGGCCTTGACGCGCCTACCGACGCTGACCCGTGGCTCACGCCGCGCGGCGGCCTCTGCATCGACCGCAAACTGCCCAACAACGATCGCGGCATCACGGCGCTCACCTTTGCGCCCGACGGCCGCCTCTTTCTGGCCTTCGACAGCAAGCTCACCGGCCAGGATGTCGACCAGATCATCCTCTACGACGCCTTCCACCCCAGCCGATCCATTGGCGTGATTGATTCGGTTGCGTTGCAGGGGCTTACAGAGATTATGCAGGAATCCTCGCGCATCACCGGCATGGATTGGCAGGACGGCACGCTCTACATCAGCCGTGCCGGCGAAGTGGGCGCGATTGCCGACGGCGGCGCCTACGAGCCGCTCGCCAGCGGCTTTGCCGTCAATGGACAGCTCTTTCACGCCAACAATGGCCTCGTGATTTCCGACGGCTGGCTTTACGTCTCAGCTGGCGGCGTGCGCGACGGCTACTCCGACGGCCCGATTGTGGGCATCGGCGAGGACGCCGCCCAGCAGACTGTATCAGGCGGCAATGCCTATGCGGCACGCATCGTGCGCGCGCCGCTGAGCGCCCTGTTGAGCCAGCGCTCCATTAGCGCCTTCTCCACGGCGGCACGGGGCACGCGCAATCCCTATGGCATCACGGCGGACGCGACCGGGCGCATCTGGTTCACCGACAACGGCGCGACGAACGTTCCCGAAGATGTAAGTGCAGGCGACGAAGTCAACGTCCTCAGTCCGGCCACCATTGGCGGCGGCGAGGCGAACACGCCCTACTACGGCTTCCCGCTGGCCATCACCCAGCCGCAGGATTGGTACACCCGCCCGGCCGTTGTGCTACCCAATACGGCCGCACCCACGGGCATCACCTGGGCGCTCGGCACCATTTACTACGCGCAATACGGCAAGGATCCTGGCCTCTATCGCCTGGGCGTGGCCGCAGACGGTACGCTCGTCAGCGAGCGTGTCATGCTCGGCTGGCCGATTCTGGCGCTGGCCACCGCCCCCGACGGCGCGCTCTGGCTGGGCATGGGCGACGGCAGCCTCTTCCGCATTACGACCGGTTGCTAGGGCGGGACTGTGCGCCTCAAGTAACTCCTGTTTCAAATTGCTGGCAAGTGGTGAAGTGGTAAATGGCTGCATGCCCATTTACCACTTCACCACTTGCCAATGACCCTGCAACGACTGAATCCCGTTCCGTAGCGACCGCCACACCATGCGCTTCCTCTTTAGCTCCGCCCAACTTGCCGGCCATCTGGACTGGGGCGGCTACCTCCAGACGGCCGCCCGCCTGGCTGCCCGCGGCCATGATCTGCTATGGGCCAGCGGGAGCGCGGTTGCGCCGCAAGTACGGGCGGCGGGCGTTCCCTTTCACGCCGTCGCAGAGACTGGCTGGCGCTGGCCGCCGCCGCCTGCCCTCCCTCGCGGCGTAATGAGCGAAGCTGCGTGGGCTGCCGCACGCGCCCAGCGTGCCATGGACCAGTGGCTTGACCTCGATCGCGTTGCTGCGGCCGCAAGTGAGCTTGAGGCCGTCTGCGCTGCGTTTCAGCCCGACCTCCTCGTTACCGAGCAGTTCGTCGCCGCCGCCGCCCTCACTGCGGAGCGGCTCGACCTGCGGCTGGTGGTGGCCGGCTGGCCTGCATACCCGCCCCAGCCGGCGCGCAATGCTGTCGAAACGCGCGCTTGCCATGGAGTTTCGCTCCCGTCTGGAAGCGTGGGGCAGTGACGGGCGCTACTTCACATCAGCGGGGCAGCCCGGCCTCGAATCACCGTGGCTGCATATTACATACTGGAGTGAGGGTTGGTACGGCGCGCCGAATCGGGCGCGCCTCGGTGCGCAAACGCGCCATGTGGGCGGCCGCGCACCTGCGCCTACGCCCCTCTCCCGGGACTTTGCGCAGGAAGACGCGCGCCGCTGGGTCTTCATCACCCTGGGCACAGCCTTCAACCGTGACTTCGCCTTTTTACGTTGCGGCCGCACGCGCCGCCGAGGCTGTGGGCGCTTTGCCCATCCTTGCCACAGGCAAGCTCGAGCCGCGCAGATGCGGAATCCCTGCTGCCGCGTTTGCCCGAGTCTGCACGCGTCCACGAGACAGTCGACTTCGCCGCCATTCTGCCCCACGTGGCAGCCGCCATACACCACGGCGGCGCCGGCACCACGCACGCGCTTGTGACCCACGCCATCCCCCAGATTGTCGTTCCCCATGCAGGCGACCAGTTGCAGCAGGCCTTGGGCGTGGTGCGCACGGGCGTGGGCGCACATGTCCCAGCGCGTGCCGTCACGCCGCAGTTGCTGGCCGATGCGCTGGCCCAACTGTTGCCCGCAAAGAGCCCGCAGCGCGCCAAGGCGCAGTCGCTGCGCGCCGAATTCGCGGGCCTCGGCGGCGCAGATGCAGCCGCCGACCTGCTCGAAAACGAAGCAATCAACGCGCAGCGTCGCGCGCCTTCAATTCATTCGTCTGCAAACTGAGGAGAGCGAACGATGCAGCAACTGGTGGACCGCATTCGCAGCGAAGGGCGCAATTTGGGCCGGGGCATTCTCAAGGTCGATGGCTTCGTCAACCACCAGCTCGACCCTGAGCTGACCATGGAGATGGGGCGCTCATTTGCGCGCCGCTTCCACGACGTCGGCGTGCGCGACGTGACCAAGATCATCACTGCCGAGGTCAGCGGCATCGCGCCCGCCCTCACCTGCGGCATGGTGCTCAATGTGCCCGTCATCTATGCGCGCAAGACGCGGCCGATTACCATGGCGCAAGGTGTTTACAGCGCACAGGCGCCCAGCCACACCAAAGGGGGCATTGTCGAACTGATTGTCTCGCCCGAGTACCTGCGGCCCGATGACCGCGTGCTCCTCATCGATGACTTTCTCGGCCACAGGCAAGACGATTGCCGCGCTCGCCCAACTGGTGGATCAGTGCCACGCCACCCTCTGCGGCATTGGTTGCATTATCGAGAAGAGTTTTGAGGATGGGCGCGCCCTGCTTGAACACCTGAATGTGCCCATAATCGCGCTCGCTACCATCGAGGCGATGGAGGGCGACACGATTACCGTGCGCAACCCCGAGAGCGCGCTCTCCGCCTGATCAAACAAAGTTCGGGTACGCAGAAACATCAGGAGGAGCGGAAACCACGTGAAAGCATTTCACGTGGTTTCCGCTCTCCTGATGTTTCTGCGTACCCGAACTTCTTATCCGTAAATGTCGGCGCGGCGGTCCTCGAAGACGGGAATGCGCTTGCGTGCGCCGATCCGCCTGCTCCAGGTCGATGGTGACGGTGAGCAGCGTCTCCACGTCACCCGCCTCAACCAGCGTTTCGCCCCACGGGTCAATCACCGCCGACGCGCCAAAGAAGGTTGTGCCGTTGGTCTCGCCCACGCGGTTGCAGGCCGCCACAAAGCACTGGTTCTCGATGGCCCGCGCCCGCAGCAGCGTACGCCAGTGCGGGCGGCGTGGATAGGGCCACTCCGCGGGCAGCAGGATGATGCGCGCGCCCTGCAGCGCATAGCGGCGGAAGAGTTCGGGGAAGCGCAGGTCATAACAGATGGCCATGCCTGCATCTCCCCACGGCATGGGCGCGCACACGGCTTCGGGACCGGGCGCAAGGTACTTCTCCTCCTCCATAAGGCGAAAGAGGTGCAACTTGCGGTAGACGGCGCTGAGACGCCCGTCCGGCCCGTAGAGGGTGAAGCAGTTGTAGAAGAGACCGGCGCGCTCTTCCAGAATTGAGCCGCCGAGCCAGAGGTCGTGCGCAGCCGCCATGGCTGCCAGCCGGCCAAACCAGTTGCCGGGGGCGCCTTCGCCGGCATGCTGCACAAGTGGCGATGCCAGCTCTGCCGCCCGCCCCAGGTCGTAGGCGGTGCTCCACAGTTCCGGCAGCAGCACGAGGTCGCTGCCGCGGCGCGCCGCCTCCTCCACAAAGGATTCGGCGCGCGCGAAATTGTGCGCAGGCTCGCCCAGCTTGCAGTCCATCTGCACAAGTGTCAAAGTCAGATTGCGCTTCTCTGCCTGCATGGGCCCCCCTTGAGATGACGAGATGCAATCGAAGCGGCGGCTTAGTGGTGCATCCCTTAATCCGCGGGCTCCGTAGCGGCTGCTTCAGCCGCCGTCTGTGACGCGCGGTTCCCTAACGCTGACGCCGCTACGAACACACGCGGCTTAGGGATGCACCCTTCAGCTGCCGTTACGAAGTGTGCCGCGCACCTACGCGTCCGGATCGGCCAGCACCTGAATGCTTGCCCCTGCCGCGGCGGGCGACGGCTTCGCCCCCTCCTCGTCGCGGCGCAGCGCTGGTGCGCGGTTGACCTCCAGCTTTGGTGCAGGCGCAGGGCGCATGGCACGCCAGCCAATCAGGATGCCCGCGACAATCGCCAGAACCGGCCACCAGCGCAGCGCCCCCCCGCCCGTGACGCCGCCGCCCCCCAGTATAAAGAGGCCAAAGAGCAACAGAATGCTCCCGGGCACAAGCGCCCACCAGTGGCGCAGCTTGCCGCCCGCCAGCGCAAGCAGCAGAAAGACAAGCCCGAGGCCGGCAAAGAGCACCGAGCCCAACGCACGCAGCGAATCGACCCGCCCACTCAGCGCAATCACCACGCCAAGCACAGTGAGGAAGCCGCCCGGCAGAATTGCCCACCAGTTCTCCGTGCGCGCACGCAGGTAAATGTGCGCGAAGGCGAGACCCAGTCCCCAGAAGAGAACGGCGGCAATCAGCGGGCCCCCCACGTCCGCACGCGTGCTCAGCAGCACCATACCCGCCAGCGCGAGCAGCGTCCACGCAGGGATGAGACGCCACCATGCAGCCGGCGTGCGCGCCACCGAGAGGAAGAAGCCCACGCCGCCAAGCGCGAGCGCGCCGCCGGCAATCCACTGCGCCAGCGGCTCGTACGCCGCCAGCAACCCGTAATTGAAGATGAGAAGCAGCACGCCGCCGAGGATGAGGACGACTGCCCAAATCACCTGACTGCCGCGACTGTCACCCATGCTGCACCCTTCCCTTGCATTCAAGCTGGCCCTGAAAAAGTGCGGGGCGTGAGCCATGTCACGCCCCGCACCTCGTTACAGGAACACTCTCTTTGGTTACCGCGTGCGTGGCAGCGCAGCCCGCTTATGCAGGCTCGTACAGTGCGACTGAACCCGCTACTGGATCACAGGCAGCGAGGAGACCTCGCGGTCAAGCGTCACGGCGACCTCTGCCACCCAGCCGCTCTGGCCGCTTGGAATCGTCACCTGCACCCAGTTGCCGTCGGCCGTGCGGCCGCTTGCCGTGCCACTTGTGTTCCACGAAAGCTGCACAATCCCCGGCGAATCGTTGCTGGGCTGCGGGCGCACGTTGACGCCCATGATACTCGTCACCGTGAAGGCAGCACCGCCGCCCGTTGCTGCTGGAGCCGGAGCCGCGTCTGCAGGGGCTGCAAGTGCGGCTGCACCCGTCGCGGCAGTGCCGGTGATTGCAGCAGCCGGTTGAACCGCCGCCAGCGCGCCCGTCACAACAGAAGCAGCCGTTGGCGTTAACGGTTGCGACGTGCCGGCCGGAATTGTGTTGAGGTCACCCGTCACCGTCACAAACTCGCTGGATACCCAGCCGCGCTTGCCATCGGGCAGCTCGATCTGGAGCCACGCGCCATCGGCCGATCGGCCAATCACCGTCACCGCAGCCCCGTCGAGCAGTTGCTCAATCACATTGTCGCCTGATTCTGCGGCGCTGCGCAGGTTGAGCCCAGCCGGCGCCGTAATTACAGCGGAGAGCCCCACGGGGGCTGCCCCCGTCGCGCCCGGAGCAATTGGCGCGCCGTCTGTAATCGGTGCTGTCGCCGTCACGGACACAGAAGGCGCGGCCTCTGCAGCCGGGGCCGCGAGCGTCATGCCGACTGATGCCAGCAACGCTTCAGCATCGGCATACGGCAGATTCTGTACGGTGACTGTAATGAAGTCGCCCGAAACCCAGCCCCGCGTCTTGTCGGGTTGCGCCAGTTCATACCAGGTTGCACCGGCCGCGTCGGTCGTGGGGCCGCTCACCACCACATGGGTCGTCTTGTCGTCCAG
Source organism: uncultured Chloroflexia bacterium (assembly GCA_963773745.1). GTDB lineage: Bacteria > Chloroflexota > Anaerolineae > Caldilineales > Caldilineaceae > UBA5069. The sequence continues at coordinate 1,943,692 of CAVZCL010000005.1, read as the reverse complement.
CGTGGCCAGCAACGTGGCTGTCGCAGCGGCCTCGGCGCGCAAGTTCACGCCAAACTGCGAATTGATTGTAGCCTGGCGCACTTCGGCAGTGGCCGGCAACGCGGGCACCGGGGCGACAATCGGCGCAGCGAGTTCCACAGCCGCAACAGGCGATGTCGCGCCTTCGCCGGCAGCGGGTGCCGTATCTGCGGCTGCAGGCGCCTCAGTTTGCGCACTCTGATTGGCTGGGGCTGCAGCGCCGCTGCCTTCAGTTGTACCAGTCAGCGGATCCGTTGCCACCGCTGCGAGATCGACAGCATCCGGACTTCGTTCGCCGTCTGCCACGAGTGCCGCCTGATCAGTGGCCGCTGCCGGCGCGTCCGTATCCGCCTGGCCCATGTAGAACCACGCCAGGTAGCCGACCACGCCCAGGAGCGCAACCACCAGCAATGCCCCCAGCGCCATCCCACCGCGCCGCGGCTTGCCGGCGGCGGCCGCCTGCATGGCGCGATAGTCAATCGGCTGCCATGCCGCATCCATCATCTCTGGATCTGAATAATCATCCTGCAGCTGCATGTGCGAGGGCAGCCGCTGCTCGTCATCCTGCAGCTTCCACTGCTCCAGCGATTCGCCGGTCTCCTCAAGCTGCCACTGATTGCGGATCTTTTGCTCTGCCATTATTTACATCTCCTTCAGGTGGCGCATCCTGGTCAATTGCGTCGTTGAGTCCACTGCGCAGGCACAGGTTGAGCGCACAAACGTGCGTTGCAATTAAGTGTCAAGGCGTGCAGACCGGGCGGCAACTATCAATGTGGAACAGGAAAAGAGAACCAACGCCCCCCAAATGATCAGCATCCACGCGGGGGCGCGTGGTACAGATACCCAGGCGTTTAACAACAGCGCCACCGACACGATCGCGGCGCACAAGCTGTACCAAACCGGTGAGACTGCAACAGGTGCACCATGCTCCACTCGGTGTGTGGACGATGCATGGCGCGCGAAATTTCTCACCCAGCCGTCATGGCTAAGCGAAAGGACGATGCCCGCCAGGCCAATGACCCACAGACTATCAATCAAACCTTTGCCGATCCAAAGGGCTGTCCAATGGTCCACGTTCGTCTCTACCCGCAGCGATGTTGGCTTGATGTGATGGACGTTGTGCAGACTCTACGTTGTGAACCGTACGCCAAAGCGGTCTTGCGCCCTCGCTAGAGTGTACCACACGGGTCGCAAACGGATTGGACTCCAACTCTCCTGACTGTTAGTATACACGCACTTGTGAATCCTGAAAACCGCCAACTTCGCGCTTTCATCGCTCCGCTTACCCTACAGCGCAGTCGGCCCCGAATCATGCAGCGCAACGGTGGCCGCCGCATAGTCCCCACTCATCACAAGTGATTGAGGTTCCCGCGCACAATGTTTGACTACAGCCTCAAGCGAAGCGTGCATCTCTGCCCGCAGCGCAGCGCCGATCCCCTTGCCGCACAGTCCACCGCCGATGGATGCGCAGCCGCCATATGCGCATAGCAATTGACGCCTCGCGTGCCATCAAGCCCAATCCCACCGGCACCGAGCGCTATTCCCTCGAAATCATTCGCAACCTGCTTGCGCTGCCCGAAGCGTGCGCTCACAGCTGGCTGCTCTACCTGCCACAGCGGCTGCCCGCCCACCATCCGCTGCTGACCAGCAGCGCGCCCGTTGCCCAGCGCGTGCTGCCGCAGACGCCGCGTGGACCCACCGCCGCCTTGGCCCTGCCATCCAGCGTGACCGCCCCGACGTGCTCTTTATTCCAGCCCACGTGCTGCCGCTGGCCGCGCCCGACCGCCTGCCCCCTCGCGTGGTCACGGTACATGATCTCGGCTACCTGCACCTGCCCGAAACGCACACAGCCGGCCAGCGCCTCTACCTTAACGCCAGCAACCGCTACGCCGTGCGCAGCGCCACACGTCTGATTGCCGTAAGCCATGCCACGGCCAGCGACCTGCACACCGCCTACCAGGCTGATCCAGCGCGCGTGCGCGTTGTGCATGAGGCCGCCGCCCCTGTTGCAGCCGCCGGCCCGGATGAGATTGCCGCCGTGCGGGCGCACTACGGGCTGGCGCGGCCCTATGCCTTTTTCATTGGCACGCTGCAGCCGCGCAAGAACCTCCTGCGTGTTGCCCAGGCGCTCGCCACGCTGCGCGCCGCCGGCCACAGTGGCTTTGACCTCGTGCTCGCCGGTGCGCCCGGCTGGAAGAGCGAACCCCTGCTGGCGGGCATGGCCCAGCTCGGCCTCGGCGATGCGCTTCACCTGCCCGGCTATCTTCCCGCCGACCACGCCGCCGCACTCTTGCAGGGTGCGCTTTTCTTCTGCTATCCTTCACTCCATGAAGGCTTCGGGCTGCCCGTGCTCGAGGCGCAACAGGCAGGAGTCCCCGTCTTGACAGCCAACAACTCGTCACTGCCCGAAGTCGCCGGCGATGCTGCGCTTCTGGTTGACCCTACGGACGTCGACGCAATTGCTGCGGCCATGCTGCGCCTGAGCCTCGATGAAGCGTTGCGCGCCCAGCTAATTGCCGCCGGCCACGAAAACGTCAAGCGCTTCTCATGGGAAAAAGCCGCCGCCGAAACGCTCGCTGTCCTCGAGGAAGCGGCGCACTCGAGCCCCAACCGCAGCTAACGCATGCGCGCCGCACCCAGGTTCGCCTTGCGCTTCGTACAGTAATCACTACGCTCTCTTCGCGTCTGCGCACCTGCGCGCCAAGATGCTTTCAGGTATCCGCCCATGGCTCCCGAACCACGTCCCGAATTCGCCCGCTATCTCAACATTCGCAGCGCCGTCGCGCCCGTGCTTGCACCGGATGGCAGCCGAGTCGCCTATCTCAGTGACCTCACCGGCACCTTCCAGGTCTGGAGCGTGGGCACGCGCGGCGAGGGCGACGCACGGTGGCCGCGCCAGCTCACCTTCATGAGCGAAAAGGTGTGGGAGCTCTATGGCACCAGCGAGGCGCCCCACCTTATCGCGGTGAGCGACGTGGGCGGCAACGAGCGCTACCAGTTCCATCTCGTCTCCAACTTTGGCGTGGACAGCGAGGGGCACGAAACCCATTCCGTGCGCCCCCTCACTACAGACGCCAGTGCCATCCACCACTTTGGCGCGTGGAGCGGCGACGGCCAGGCGATTGTCTACACCTCCAACGCACGCAACGGCATCGATTTCGACCTGTACCGCATGGATCTCGCCAGCGGCGCGACGACCTTCCTGCATGAGGCGCGCGGCCTGCGCAACGCCGTGGCGTGGTCGCCTGACGGCCGCACGGTCCTCTCCACTGACGAGGTGGGCACGCTCGAGGTGGACATCTACGCGCTGGATATCGCCAGCGGCGTCGAGCGCCGCCTGACAGCCGACCGGCCCGCTGCCCGCTACTGGGCCTTTGCATGGGCCGTGCGCGGCCTCTACATGCTCACCGACGCTACCCACGATCGCGGCGCGCTCTGCCACATGAACCCCGCCGACGGTGCGCTTACGCCCCTCTTTGACGCCGACGACGAGCCAGGCGGTGGCGAGCTCGAACTCTTTGCAGTGGCCCACGATGGCCGCACGGCAGCGTTCACAATCAACGTGCAGGGCTACAGCCGCCTCTACCTGCTGGACCTGCTCAGCGGCCGCCGTCAGCGCGTCGAGGATCTGCCGGCGGGCGTCATCTCCTCAATCCGCTTCAACGCGCGCGGCACCTTCCTTGTCTTCGCGCTGCAAACGCCCGTCGCCACCTCGGACGTCTGGACGGTGCGCGTGCTTGACGCAACGACGCGCCAGCTCACCTTCAGCAATCGCGCCGGCCTCGACGTCACCACCTTTAGCGCGCCCTGAACTCGTCTCCTATCCCACCTTTGACGGGCGCGACATTCCTGCCTTCCTCTACACGCCTCAGGGCGAAGCACCCGCGGGCGGCTTTCCCTGTGTGCTCTACGTGCACGGAGGCCCTGCCAGTCAGTTGCGCCCCGAGCTCTTTGTCACCTTCCAGTATTTCCTCAGCCAGGGCTTCGCCATTCTCGCCCCCAACGTGCGCGGCAGCACGGGCTATGGCCGCGCCTGGGTTGCGCTCGACGATGTCGAGCTGCGCATGGACAGTGTGGCCGACCTGAAGGCCGCCGTCGATTGGCTCGAGACGCAACCGAACATCAACGGGGCACGCGTAGCCATCTACGGCCGCTCGTACGGTGGCTTCATGACCCTCGCCGCACTCACCGAGTACCCGGACGCCTTTGCCGCCGGTATCGACGTTGTAGGCATTTCCAACTGGATCACATTCCTCGAACGCACAGGCCCGTGGCGGCGGGCGCACCGCGAGCGCGAGTATGGCAGCCTTGCCAACGATCGCACATTCCTCGAGCGCATCTCGCCCATCCACAAAGTCGAGGCCATCCGCGCGCCGTTGCTTGTGCTGGCGGGCGAGAATGACCCGCGCGTCCCCATCTCCGAATCGGAGCAGCTGGTGGAGCGTGTGCGTGCGAACGGCGGCCAGGTCGATTTCGTCCGCTACACCGACGAAGGGCACATCTTCAGCAAGTTGGCCAACCGCATTGACAGCTTTACGCAGATGGCCGACTTCCTCAACCGCCACCTGAAGGGCTAACAGCGAACGGCGCAACTGCGACACAGAGGTCACAGAGGCAACAGAGGATCACAGAGAAAAGCAAAGAAAAGCAACGGCGGATGTGCACCAAAGCAAATCCGCCGTTGCTTTTCTTTGCTTTTCTCTGTGATCCTCTGTTGCCTCTGTGACCTCTGTGTCGCAGTTGCGCCGTTCGCTGTTAGCCCTTGACGGAGCCGGCGAGGAGACCACGCACGAAGTAGCGCTGCAGGGAGATGAAGACCACCAGCGGCAGAATCATCGACACAAACGCGCCGGCGGTGAGCAGGTGCCAGTCGTTGCCGCGCGAGCCGGTAATCGCCACCAGTTGCATTGTGAGCACCTGGTTCACCTGCGAGCCGCCCAGGAAGATGAGCGCCACCAGGTAGTCATTCCACACCCACAGGAACTGGAAGATGGCGAAGGAGGCCAGCGCCGGCACCGAGAGGGGAATCACCAGCCGCATGAAGATGGTGAAGTGCGAAGCGCCGTCGAGAAAGGCCGACTCGAAGAGATCGCGCGGCAACTGCGAGATGTAGTTGAAGAGCAGGTAGGTTGCCAACGGCAACCCAAAGCCCGTATGTGCGAGCCATATCCCCAGGAAGGTGCCGTTGAGAGAGAGGGCCACATAGTCCCTCAGGATGGGCACCAGCGCAATCTGCAGGGGCACCACCAACAGCGCCACCACCATCATGAAGAGGATTCTGCGGCCGGGGAAGCGCATCCATGCAAAGCCGTAGGCGGCAAACGCGGCAATCAGAATGGGAATCACCGTGGCCGGAATCGAGACGGCCAGGCTGTTGAGGAACGCGCCCGAGAGGTTGTCGCCCAACTCCACCGTCACGGAGCCATCCGGGTTGATCACCTCATAGCGCTTGCCCGAGAGCACCTGGCGGTAGTTGTCCAGCGTAAAGTCCGTGTTCATCGTCCATTTACGCTGTTCCACTTCGATTGTGCCACGCCGCCGGTTGCCCGACCAGCGCACGCGCGTCCCATCGGGCGACTCATACCCGTCGCGCAATTCGGCAAAGGGGGCCTCCACACCTTCAAGCACAGGGTCAATCGAACTCAGGTCAATCGGGTCTTCGGTGTTCAGCTCGCGGGGAATCTGGTAGGTGGCCACGGGCTCCCACGCGCGGTGGGGGAAGATCGTCCACCACCCCGTCGTCTGAATATCGAAGCGATCGCGCACCGACGACACGAGCAGACCAAAGGTCGGGATAGTCCAGAGAATGACAATCAGGGCCAGGGTGAAGTTGACGAAGAAGGGCCCCCAATTGCGCTTGCGACGTCGTCGCGTTCGTCTCGGCAGGAGCAGCAGCAGCCATTAGAACGCCTCCCTTTCACCGAACTGGCGCAGGTTGTAGACCATGACGGGGATCACCGCAATCAGCAGCACAATGGCAATTGCCGAACCGTAGCCGAAGTTGCGGTAGGTGGAATACTGCCGGTAGAACTCGGTGGCGATCACTTGCGTGCCGTACTGCCCGCCTGTCATCACCCAGACGACATCAAAGATTTTGAGCGTGAAGATGATGACCGTCGTGCTCACGGTGATGACCGTGCCCTGGATTGACGGCAGCATGATGCGCCAGAAGACCTGCCACTCGTTCGCGCCATCCACGCGCGCCGCCTCAATCTGCTCGGCAGGAATGCCCTTGATGGCCGCCGAGAAGAGCGTCATCGCGTAGCCTGCCTGCAGCCACACCACAATCACAATCAGAAAGAGGTTGTTCCATGGCCAGGCAATGGCAGTCCATGCGCGTGGCCTCCCGCCCAAGCCCAACCACAATCGCGTTCAGCAGGCCGATTTGCGGGTCACTGATGTCCTTCACTTCATAGACGAAGTTCCAGATGATACCTGCGCCGACCATGGAGATTGCCATGGGCAGGAAGATTGCTGTCTTGCCCAGCCTGTCCCAACTGCTGCGGTCGGCCAGTACGGCGACGAGCAGACCAACGATGATCGTCAGCGATGCGCCAATCACCATCCACATGAGGTTGTTGACGAAGGCCAGCCGCATGGTGCGCTCGGTGAAGACGGCCAGGTAGTTCTGCAGCCAGACAAACCCGACGTTGTTGCGGTCGTGGAGGCTCATCCAGAGCGTGCGTACTGTGGGCAGCGCGAGGTACCAGACGAGAATGGCCACCGCCGGCCCAACGAAGACAAAGGGCTGGATGGCCTGCGCATAGCGCGTGGGCAAACTCTGCACCACCCAGTTGGCAATCAGGTAAAGGACGAGCACGCCACCCACGCCCCATACAATGGCCACCGAAGTGATGACCCATTTGGGCGCGTTGCCGTCGCGCAGGAAGATAAAGCCCCAATACAGGCCCGCAAAGGTGAGCGTGGGGATGGCCAGCGAAATGAGGATGCGGCCAATGCCTGTGGTGAAGGATTCGACGAAGCCCGGTTTTTGCTGCGCCGGTTGAGGTGTGACGCTCATGCAAGGTCTCCTCGAGGCGGAAATATAGCTGTTGGTTTTTGTCAGGAGTGAATCAGAAACGCTACAACTGCGGGGATGGACGGGTGCTACGAATGCACCATTATGCAAGAGGGGCAGAGCAGCGCAACTGCCGCCCTGCCCCTCTTTGGCTTGCTACATTACCAGCTTAGCCCGGCTCTTGCAACCGCCAGGCGAAGGCCGGCCAACGACAATCTAGCGGGGCCAGGAGTCGTCGATTTCCTGGAGAGCCGTCTCAAGGTCCACTGTGCCTGCCACCCAGCTCGTCATGCCGGTCCAGAAGGAGCCTGAGCCCACTTCGCCGGGCATAAGGTCGGAGGCGTCAAAGCGCACGGAGGTTGCGGAGTTGGCGAGCTCGGCAATCGACCGCTCGAGTTCGTCACCGTACCAGTCCAGGTTCACGTCTGTCTGGGTGGCAAGTGTGCCGCCCTGCTCGAGCCACGCCTTGAGAGACTCGCCGCGGGTGAAGTACTCCATCGCAGCGCGCACTTCGGGGCGATCGTTGAACATCGCGTAGATGTCGCCGGCCACGAGGAAGGGCTTGCCATACTGCTCGTCTATGCCCGGGAAGTAGAAGACGTCGTAATCCACGCCGGCTTCCAGATCACCAGGGAAGAAGGAGGTGATGAAGTTGCCCTGCTTGTGCATCCAGCACTTGGGCGGATCCTCGAACATGGGGGCCGGGGCGTCGCCGAAGTTCGTCGACACAATTGCGTCGCGGCCACCATAGACGTAGTCATCATTCAGCCAGACTTCGCCCAACTGCTCGGCCGCGTTCGTCACCTCGGGCGAGGAGAAGGGCAGATCACCCTTTACCCACGCGTCGTAGTTTTCAAGCGAGGTCGTGCGCAGCATGAACTCTTCCATCCAGTCGGTGGCGGGCCAACCGGTCGCCGCGCCCGACTCAATGCCGACGCACCACGGGGTGTCGCCGTCACTGACGATGGTGTCCATCAGCGTCTGCATCTCGTCCCATGTCTGGGGAATCTCGTAGCCTGCTTCATCCCATGCAACCTTGGGATACCAGACGAGGCTCTTGCCGTTGAAGCGGGTCCACACGCCGGCGGTGATGGGGCCATCGGGGCCTTCCATCTGCGCCATGTCGATCCAGCTCTGCAGATACTGCTGCTGCAGATACTCTTCGGGCAGGAAGCTGCTCACGTCGATCACCTTGCCGGCAGCAACCAGATTGGCCAGCAGGCCGGGCTGCGGGAAGTCGGCAATGTCGGGTGCGTCGCCCGCGTCCACACGGGTGTTGATGCTGCCCTCGAACTCCTTGCCGCCGATGTACTGAATGTCGATGCCGGTGGCATCTTCAAAGGCCTTAACGGAATCCTCAAACTTGCGAGCGTCGGCGTCGGCGAAGGGGCCGTCAAAAATGACGACTGAGCCCTCAAAGTCACCTGCCAACGCCTGCTCAAGCGCGCCGCCCGGGATCATCGGTGTGTCGGAAAGGCCGACGGTTTCGGTCATGGCACCGGTTTCGGTCATGGCACCGGTTTCGGTCATGGCCCCGGTTTCGGTCATGGCCTCTGTATCGGTCATGGCCTCCGCTTCGGTCATGGCCTCTGTTTCGGTCATGGCGGCTGTGTCGGTCATGGCCTCGGTTGTGACCGGAACCTCAACAGCTGCAGGTGCTTCCTCAGCAGGGGCTTCAGCAGCAGGTGCTTCTTCAACTGCCGCCGGGGCTTCTGGAACTGCTGTCGGCTCTGCATCGCCGCCGCGTCCGCATGCGCCCAAGACCAGGGCGAACACGACGAGCAGGCTGAGCAGCGTCATCACTTTGCGCGTCATACCTTCTCCTTTTCTCTTGGTGGTTTGTGGAGATGGCTTGGCAGCTTTGATATGCCGCACCATCAGCAAAACAAGTAGAAAAACGGTCTTGGACAGCACGGTAGAGTTGCTGAGCCGTAACCGGAAAACCCAATCATCTGTGTAACTGCATTTTCAGCATAGGTGTATAGGAGCGTATTGTCAAGCCTTGGAGTGAGTGTCAGATTGGCACTTTCTCGTGCTATCACGCAGGGGTGTCGTGTTGGTGCGCGAGTGTAACCGGCGATCCATGCCCACGAATGAATTGCGCAAAGGCAGGCCCGCATCAGCCAAACGCCCAAATCCAGCGCCCGGTTCCCCACTGCCTGCTGCCCACGCCCTGTTCCCTACTCCCTATTGCCAACGCCCTCGATAATCACGTACTGCAATGTCCTGCTCAATCAGCCGCTCACGCAGCGCCTGTGCCGTGGACGAGCCGCCCACCAGCGTCACCACGTCGGACCGCAGCGCCTCTTCCTGGTCAGTGCCCGCGACGGCGCGTTCGGCCGCGGCGTAGCTCAACACCTCGGAGAGCTGGCTGCCGTCGAGCTGCGCATCGCCAATGTACACATAGTGGCGCACGCGCTTGGCGGCTTCCGGTGGCGCGGCCGGCGTCTGCGCAACGCGCAGCGGCAGTACCTGATTTGCGTGCGTGGGTGCGGTGCGGGCACGGAAGGTGACCCACACGGCTTCCAGTTCCTTTACCTCAACGTCGGTCCACACGCCCAAGCCTTCGGGCTCAATCATGTAGATGCCCGGCCCCAGCGGCGAAAATTCCAGCGCATTCGGCCCCTGCTCCGGGCTGCTGCCCGTCTGCTTCACCAGGCCGTCCCAGTTTTCCTTCCAGATGAAGACCGGCACGTCCTTGAGCCCTTCAACCTCCACGCGCACCACGCTGTATCCGGGCATGGACTCGCCGCGTGTCACCTGCACCTCCCAGGAGGAGGCGAGCGGCGCAAAGAGCACCTCGTGGCCGCCCGGGCCGTTGACAAGCAGGTCGCCCTGCTCGTAGCCCCCTTCCACCATGAGCGTGTACTCGCCCGCAGGCAGCCGCTCAAAGCGCACAGTGTCATCGAGTGCCACGTTGGCGCGCTGCTCGTTCCCCACTGCATCCACCAGGCGCGCCAGCCGGCCGGCCGCGCCCGGGATGTGCCCCAGCACCACGCCGCCGCCGCTCTCGCCCACCGTGGCCATGGAGCGGCGCTGCATGGGCAGCAGCAGGTCCACCTCCACCTGATTGACGCCGTCAAGCGCAATGTCCTGGCGCTGGCCGGAGGCGTCGCGCCCCACAACCTCGATCGCATAGGTGCCTGCGGGCAGTCGCTCAAACTTGAAGGAGCCATCCTCCTGCACCGGCTGCTCGGCAGCATTGGCCGAGGCGTCGATAAGGCGCACGCGCAGCGGGTTCGCCTGCTCCAGCGGGCCAATCACGCGCCCTGCCACCGAAGATTGCGCCACCACCGGCGGCTGCGTCGCGTCGCTGAAGGAAAAGTCCACCAGCGGCACCCGCCGCCGATCCACCGTGACGCGCGCCTCCAGTTCCACAGGAATACCGTCATCGTCCTGCAGGTTCGTCACAGTCACAATATAGAGGCCATTTTCCAGGCCATCGAATTGGCACATATCGCCCGGGAGGCTGGGTGAGTTGCCCGTAATCTGCGGCGCGATTGTGCCGCCAACACCATAGATCTGCACCGCAGCGCCGGTGTATTCCTGCACGCGCACACGGATTGCCCCCAAATTCGGCGTTGGATCGGCCGTGGCGATGACATGGCCCCAGCCGCTCACCGCCATTTCCAGTTCGGCCTGGTTGCGCCCGTCCAGAGTCACGTTCTCAACGCGGCTGCCTGCGGGCATCACCTGGAGCGAGTAGCCACCGGGCGGCAAGTCGACAAAGCGGAAAGCGCCGTCTTCGCGCGCCGTCGATAGATATTCTTCGCCATCGCCCGAGCGCAGCAGACGCAGCGAGGCACCGGCGCCACCGCGCACATGCCCATGCACAACGCTGCGGCTGATGACAACCGCCGGCTTGCCCACATCGAGGTTCACCACAAGCTCTGCGTGGTCTGCAGTCAGCGTCACCGGCTGGCGCAGTTCGTAGCCCTCGAGGCGCAGCGTGTAGTTGCCTGGCGCCAGTTCGTTGAGCAGGTAGCGATTGTTTGGGTCGACGAGCGTGCTGGCGACCTGCATCCCGTCGCGCTCAAGGATGAGCGTTGGGCGTCCGGTGCTCGTCGCGCGTCGGTTCAACACCGCCCCGCGCAATGTCAGCAGCGGTTCACCGCTTGTGGCGCCTTGCCACTTGCGCGCCGCCTTCGGCTCGGCACGCAGCGCGCGCACAATCGGCAGGCTGCCCCCGGCCCAGCGGTTGCTGTACCACGCGAACTTCTCCCACCACGCGCTGTTGCCGCCCAGTTGCTGGTTGGCAATCACCGAGAAGGTGGCGCAGAAGAAGTAGTCGGGCACGGCGGGGAAGCGTGTGCTGGTCCCCATAAGCGTGCGGCAGAGTTCCAGCGTTTGCGCCATATGCAGGTTGGGCGTTGCTGCGGGATAGCGCGCGTCGCTGTCATCGCCCACAACATAGCCGCTCTCTGTGGCCAGGATCGGAATGCTGCGTCCGAGGTGGTGGCGATTGAGCGCATCGAAGTGCTGGTAGGCGAGCCAGCCGGCGTGATCGTCACGCAGCATCGCCCCCGGCGCGCGAGCGGTCCATGCGCAGCCGGTTCACCTCGGCCAGGCTGCGGCCGCGCCAGGCATTTTCATCCCACGCTTCGTCCGCCACAGCGCGGTAGAAGCGCTCGGTGAAGGCTGCACCTTCCTGATTGCCAATGTCAAAGGGGTAGTCGATGGGCCGGTTGCGCGGCATAGTTGTGGATAGCCTGCCATACGGGCCCGTCGAAGAGATCCTTGCGCCCCAGCGCCACAATCTTGCCCACCAGGTCCCACGTGCTGCCCACAGAGAGCGCGGGCACGCCGGGCATGCCACCCCGCTCGAGGATGGCCTCCATATTGACAATGGCGTCTTCGGCCACCAGCTCGAGGCCGTTGGAGGGAACGCGTCCGCCCTTCCATTCCGAATCGCGGTCGGGCTCGCTGTTAAACTCGAAATAGCGCACACCCGCGCGCACGAATGAGTCCACAAAGACGATCTCACGCAGGCTCAGCCGTCCCGGGTTGGGCGTGGGGCGGTAGAGGCGCACAATGGGCATAAAGCCTTCGCGCAGCAGGAGCTCGGCAAAGTCCAGCGCGCCGTCGTGGTTGTAAATCTTCACCCACTTCACGCCCAGGGCGCGCAGTTCGGGGATCCATACCTCGCGCAATTTGGCCATGCCCACAGCGGCCGCGTAGCCGGGGGCCCAGTGAATGCCGATGCCGGTGTCGTTGGCTGGGCGCGGGTATTCATGCAGTTCCATAGGGCGCTCTCAACTATCTGTTGCAGGCGGATTTTCTCTGTTGCGCACGAGAAGAGTACACGCTCCAGTATAGCAGGAAACGCAGTTGCGCTGAAAGCGGGGTGTCGGGTGTGGATGGGTGGGGGAAGCGAGGCTTCCGATTTTGGAAGCCTCGCTTCGGCTAAGCCGCAAGCGTGTACCGATTGTGACGATCGGCGCAAGCTGAACCATCCGAAGCGAGGCTTCCAAAATCGGAAGCCTCGCTTCAACTTTGCCCCGAAACCCGACCCCACCTTCTTGCCGCCGCGCCGCAGATACTGTATCTTATGCTGCAGCGCTGCCCAAGCAGCGCCCGTTTTTCATGAGCCCCGGTTAAAATCGGGCCGCTGCACGGCGAGGAAACGCTATGCAAGTTGTGCAAACTGTCGCGGAACGCATTCTTGACAACGTGCGCACCGTTATTGTGGGCAAGGATCAGGAAATTCGCCAGACGCTCGTTGCCCTCCTGTGCGAGGGGCACGTGCTCATTGAGGATGTCCCCGGCGTGGGCAAGACCATGCTGGCGCGCGCACTGGCCAAGAGCGTTGGCTGCGTCTTTCGCCGCATTCAGTTCACGCCCGACATGCTCCCCAGCGACGTCACCGGTGTGAGCGTCTTCAATCAGAAGAGTATGGAGTTCGAGTTCCGCCCGGGCCCCATCATGGCGCAGATTGTGCTCACCGACGAAATCAACCGCGCCACGCCCAAGACGCAGTCGGCGCTGCTCGAGGCGATGGAAGAGCGCCAGGTCACTGTCGACGGGATTACCCATTCCATGGCGCGCCCTTTCATGGTGCTTGCCACGCAGAACCCGATTGAGTATGAGGGCACCTTTCCGTTGCCCGAAGCGCAGGTGGACCGCTTCATGATGCGCATTCATCTTGGCTACCCGTCGCGCGCCGCCGAGATCGACGTCATGACGCGTCAGGCCACCCACCATCCCATTCAGGATATCCAGCAGGTTGTGGGTGCCGAAGAGCTTGTGACGGCGCAGAAGGCTGCGCGCGAAGTCTACGTGGATGAGCTTGTCAAGGGCTATATTGTGGATGTCGTCACCACGACGCGCGACCACCCAGACGTCTACCTGGGCGCCAGCCCGCGTGGCAGCCTCGCGCTCTATCTGGCGTCACGCGCGTGGGCGGCCATGGAAGGGCGCGACTTTGTCCTCCCGGACGACATCAAGCTGCTTGCGCCTACCATCCTCGCGCACCGCCTCATCGTGAGCCCGTCGGCGCGCATCAAGAATGTGGGGGCGCAGCAGATCGTGGAAGACGCGCTGCGCCATACGCCTGTCCCTGGCGCACGCGCACGCGTTCGTTGAGCCATGGCTGAGACAACTCGCGCGGCAATGCCTGCACGCCTTCGTGCACAAAGTTCCAAATGAACTCGCGCCTCATCACCCTTGCGCTGGGCATGGTTGCAGCGTGGGTGCTTGCCTTCAACACGGGCCATAACCTCGCCTACGGCCTTGCCTACCTCACCACCGGCGTCCTCATCTTCAGCTACCTGTGGGCCGTCAACGGCGTGCGCCGCATTGCCGTGCGCCGCCTGACGAAGTCGCGCCGCAGCCAGGTGGGCCAGTTCGCCGAAGAGCAGATTGAGGTCGTCAACAAGTCGGGGCTACCCAAGCTCTGGCTCGAGGTCGACGATCTCTCGACATTGCCGTGGCATGCCGTCAGCCGCGTCATCAGCCTGGGGCGCAAATCGACCGACCGCTGGCAGGTGCGCACGCTGTGCACGCAGCGCGGCCGCTTTCGCCTTGGCCCCATGCTGCTGCGCAACAGCGACCCGCTCGGCATCTTCCGCATGGAGCGGCCGCTGACAAGCTCGGGCTTCATCGTCGTCTACCCGCTGACGGTCGACTTGCCCTCTTTTCAGCCCTCCATCTCCGACCTGGCGGGCGGTGAGGCGCGCCACCGCCGCACCTACCAGGTGACAACCAACGCCGCCGGCGTACGCGACTACGTTCCGGGCGACAGCCTCAACCGCATCCACTGGCCCACGACGGCGCGCCTTAACCGCCTCATGGCCAAGGAGTTCGAGCTCGACCCGACGGCTGATGTCTGGCTCTATCTGGACCTGAACCACGCTGTGGAAGGTGCGCTGCCGTGGACGCCCGAAGAGCCCGAACCGGGCATGTTTGCCCTGCACAGCGTCATGCGCAAGCGCAGCCAGTTTGAGCTGCCCCCCACCACCACCGAGTATGCGATCACGGCGACAGCGAGCCTGGCACGCTACTTCATCCTGCGCAACCGCGCCGTGGGCATGAGCGCACAGGCAGCGACGCGTGAGTATCTGCAGGCCGACCGCGGCGAGCGCCAGCTGAACAAGGTGCTGGAGATGCTGGCGGTGGTGGAGGCAAACGGCAGCCTGCCCTTTGCCCAGTTGATTGCCACCGACGGCGTGCGCCTCAACCGCAACGATACGGTGCTCGCCGTAAGCGCCGACCCCAGCCCCGAGTGGGCGGCTTCGCTGCAGCACCTGCAGCGGCGCGGTGTCACCAGCATTGCCCTCGTCCTTGATGGCCACTCCTTTGGCCGCCCGGTTGTCTACGACGCCCTGCTCGCGGAAATGGAAAAGACCGGCATCTCCACCTATATGCTGCGCCACGGCGAAGCGCTTGATGCGGCGCTGGCCACACCCTTCCGCGCCGGATTGACTCGCCGCTAGGAACAGCCTTAACACAGAGGCCACAGAGAAGAGCAACAGCAGAAACACAAAGAAAAGCAACGACGAGAACAATAAACCATTGTTCTCGTCGTTGCTTTTCTTTGTGTTTCTGCTGTTGCTCTTCTCTGTGGCCTCTGTGTCGAAGTTGCTTTTTGAGGCGCTAGATGATCGCCCCGGCCAGCGCCCTGGCCTGCGCCTGCAGAATCTCCTTGATCCCCTTCTCCGCCAGGAAGAGCATGGCATTCAGCGCAGCGCGCGGAAATGGCTCCTTCTCTGCCGTCCCCTGAATCTCAACGAAGCGGCCATCACCCGTCATCACCACGTTCATGTCCACTTCGGCGTTGATGTCGAGCTGATAGTCCAGATCCAGCCTGGCCTTGCCGCCAATGATGCCCACACTCACCGCGGCCAGCGGCTGCATGAGCACGCCGGGCTTGACGATGCCCTTCTTCTCCAACCGTTTGAGCGCCAGCGCCAGCGCCACATAGGCGCCGTTGATCGACGCCGTACGTGTGCCGCCGTCGGCCTGCAGCACGTCGCAATCGATGATGATCTGCTTGTCGGCGAGGATATCGAGGTCGACCACACTGCGCAGGCTGCGCCCAATCAGCCGCTGAATCTCCTGCGTGCGCCCCTTGGGCTTGAGCGTCTCACGCGGCGTGCGCGATTCTGTGCTGCGCGGCAGCATGGCGTATTCCGCCGTTACCCAGCCGTGCTTCTGCTTGCCGTACTTGAGCCACGGTGGCAGCGTTGGGTCCAGCGTTGCGTTGCAGAGCACGCGTGTGTTGCCCATGCGCACCAGCACAGAGCCTTCGGGATACTGGACAAAATCCAGCTCAAAGGAGAGTGGACGCAGCTCGTCATCGGGCCGTGGCAGGCCGCTCGTCTGTGTGCTTTCAGCCATGGGGAGCAACTTTCCAGGAGAAATCAAAACAAAAACCCTTCCAGGCGGAAGGGTTGAGGTGGACCTTAAGGGACTTGAACCCTTGACCTCTACAATGCCATTGTAGCGCTCTCCCAACTGAGCTAAAGGCCCTGATACATTTGCGGCGCATGCCTTGGGTCAGCCACCCGCCGTCTGCTGCATTCCCAATTCTACCCGAACCCTCCCATTTGCGCAATCTGCCGGCAGTGCGAAGCAGGAGTAGTCAGTGGACCTGTGGGGACTTGAACCCCAGACCTCTACAGTGCGATTGTAGCGCTCTCCCAACTGAGCTACAGGCCCGCGCACGAGAACTGAGTATAGCGGTGAGCGCCCCACTCGTCAAATTCCACGCCGCACAACAATGCTCTTGATGGGCCACTTGAGCAGTGGATGGGCGAATTGCGCATCTATCTACGGGCCGTGCCCCGACAACGCTGCGGCCCATCCTCCTACACGCCTGCGCGCGTCTTGCCGACTGACGCCGCCTGGAAACTGCGTCATCGTAATTGGAACGGTTGCAACATTTTTCACGTCGCAACCGTATTGTATGGGAAGGATGCAGGCCGCACTTGTGATTTGAAACACGCCACCTCTGTTGCGCACGCCATACAATTTAATCGGCGGTAAACGTACGATATGCATACGCACCGCCGAGAGCAGCGCTTGCGTCAGGACGAAACACGAAAGCCGGAAGCGTGGGAATACGGTCCGGTTGAGAGGGCGCATTTGTCAAACTGGCGTGACGCAGTTCTGTTAGATTAAGGCCAGACAAAGACTCCGCAAGGAGCAAACATCCCACGGGCCAGGTGGCCCACGGGAAGGGGAGAAGGAAACCATGACATTGCGACGAAGCATGATGATCATCACAACAATCGTTTTGATTGCTGCCACGCTGCTTGCCGTGAGTATGCAGGGGCGCGTCGATGCATCGACCAGCGGGATTGCCGCCGCCAACAAGTTGACACTCGAGAACGTGCGCGATTACGCCGCTGCTCCCACCAATGGGACAGCCTATGCGGTGGATGGTGGCCTTCTCTATGCAGGTCACCCGCTCGACTGGAACCGTGTGCTTGCACCCGAAGGCGTGATTGTGAGTGCGGTGGCGCTGGACGCCAGCAACCCGCAGGCGGTCTATATTGGGGCAGCCAACGAACTGGCCATCTACCGCTCGCTTGACGGCGGGGCGACCTGGCTTTATGTGCCGCTGGACAGCGAATCAATCGGTGGCGTGACGGACGTTGTGCTTGACGCCGAGACGCGTCTGCTTTATGTGGGCACCGACACGGCGGGGCTCTTCCGCCTGCGCGATGTGGGTTCGAGCATCACTGGCGGTGGCCACTACGCAGTCGATGAGCCGATTCTTGAGGTGGCAGCCGACAGCACCGGCGCCGGCATGGCCTTCTTCCGCACGCAGGATACGCTCTACCGCTCCGAGAATGGCGGTCTGTCCTGGAATACTGTGGACACACTGAGCAGCACGCCTACTGCGCTGCAGGTTGCCAACAGCAAGCCGCCGGTGGTTTATGTAGGCACGGTGGACCGCGGCATTCTGCGCAGCGACAACGGCGTGGCATGGATGTCGGCCAATGATGGCCTCGGGATGGCCCCTGGCGTGCGCCTCCGTGTGGATGCGCTGGCCGTGGACCCGCAGCAGCCCGGCGTGCTCTATGCCGCCACCAGCTTCCTTATGGGCAGCACCGAAGTGCACCAGACGCCCGCCGGCGTGCACATGACGACATCGGCGGCTGACGAGTGGGCCCCGATTATCCGCAGCAGCGATGTGCCGGCAGCCGGCCTCCTGCCTGTAAGCGGGCAGACGGGCGCAGTCTACACGGTGAGCAATGCGAGCCGTGCGCCGCTGGCCCTGGGCGTTGCACCGGTTGCGCCTCGTGTCATCAATACGTCGCCCGAGGCAGGACCGTATGACTGGGCCGGTGCGGCCGCAGCGTGGGCCGCTGCCATTATGGCCGCCCTCTGGCTGGCCGTGCTGATTAGCGCCGAGATGCGCAGGACGGCAGCGACGGAGCCGGCAGCGGAGATGGTGCGCATTAACCGGTAACAACACTAAAAACTGACGATTGAATATTGAAGACTGCCGGCCTCGAGTAAATCCGAGGCCGGCAGTCTTCAATATTCAATCGTCAGTTTTCAATTTTCGTTATTGCGCTTCATTGCGTATCAGCCCCAGCACCTGGCGGCGGAGGGCGACGAAACGCGCATCGCTTTCGGTTTCGAGGAGCGTGCGCGGGCGAGGCAAATCCACAACGATTTCGGCCTTGATGCGGCCCGGGCGCGGCGTCATGACATAGATGCGGTCGGAGAGGAGGATGGCCTCTTCAACGTCGTGCGTGACGAAGAGGACGGTGGTGCGCTCGGCCTGCCAAACGCTGAGCAGCAGCTCCTGCATGAGCAAGCGCGTCTGGGCATCGAGCGCGCCAAAGGGTTCGTCCATGAGGAGCATTTGCGGCTTGTAGACGAGTGCGCGGGCAATTGCGGCGCGCTGGCGCATTCCTCCGGAGAGCTGGTTGGGAAAGGCGCGCTCGAAGCCCTCCAGCCCCACGAGGCGGATCTGGTCGCGCACGTGGGCGTCCTGCTCGGCACGGGCCAGGCCGGATTTGCGCAGGGCAAAGCGCACGTTCTGCTCCACGCTGAGCCAGGGGAAGAGGGTGTAGCTCTGGAAGACCATGCCGCGGTCGGGGCCCGGGCCGGTGATGAGGCGACCATCCATGCGGATTGCGCCGCGTGTGTAGCTTTCCAGCCCAGCGGCCATCATCAGGAAGGTGCTCTTGCCGCAGCCAGAGGGGCCCACGAGCGAGACAAACTCGTTGCTGCCGACGTGCAGCGACATATTCTGCACGGCCACCACGTCGGCGCCTTTGCGCGTGGCAAAGCTCTTCCAAACGCCGGTCGCCTCGAGCTTGCGTGACTGAGGGTCGCTCATCGCGCTTCAACCATCCACGGGAAGAGGCGCTTGTAGCTCCACTTGAAGGCGTAGTCGGTCATGATGCCAAGCACGCCGATGACGAGAATGCCGGCGATGATCGTCTCGGTATCGAGAAAGCGCTGGGCGCGCATGATGCGGTAGCCGAGGCCACCGTTGGCGGCGACCAGTTCCGCCACCACGAGGTAGGTCCACGCCCAGCCCAGGGTAATGCGCAGCGTGTCCCAGATGCCGGGCATGGCGGCGGGCAGAATGACCGAGCGCAGGATCTCCCACTTGCTGAGGCCAAAGGTGGCGCTCACCTGAATGAGATCGCGCGGCACATTCTTGACGTTGTCCATGATCAGCAGCACCTGCTGGAAGAAGGTGCCGATAAAGAGAATGGCGAACTTCTGCGTATCGCCCACGCCCAGCCAGAGGATGGTGAGGGGGACGAAGGCGACGGCGGGCATGTAGCGCACGAGATCCACGAGCGGCTCGAGCAGCCCTTCGATGAGGCGAAAGTTGCCCATGAGGATGCCGATGGGCACGGCCAGCGCCGTCGAGATGAGCCAGCCTACGGAAATGCGGTAGACGCTGGTGCCCATGTCGGCCCAGAGGATGCCCTCGCGCGACTGGCGCGCAATCTCCTGCACCACCGCTGCGGGTGAGGGCAGGAAGAGGGGCGTGACCCAGCCGGCGGCCGTTGCCACCCACCATGCGCCCAACAGCAGGGCGATGAAGCCAACGCCCGAGCCTACATACCAGATGCGCGGGATTTCGGTGCGCAATTCGAGCAGCCGGACGCCGCGGGGCGTGCGGCTGCTCGGGGAGAGTTTGTTCGAGGTCAATCTGTTGGGACATTGAAGCTCGTATTCGATGCGGGCAAAACCACACCTCACCCCCGGCCCCTCTTAATGCGCCTTGCCACGCCGGTGGGCATGGGGGCGGAGAGGGGAGCAAAGCAACTACATCTCCCTCCATTCCCCATGCCACTTCATCAGGCTTGGTAGGGGGCAAAGAGGGAAGCAGGGGGTTCGGTGCGGCTTTAGCGCAGGTAGTTCGGGTTGATCATGCGCTGGAAGTCGGGGGCTTCTTCGATGAGCCCCATCATGCGTGCGCCTTCGGCAATCATGTTGAAGGTCTGCACCTGGCCTTCGCCCAGCATGTCGATGTTCTCGCTGAGGTCATAGAAGACGACGCCCTCAAAGGCGGTTGCCAGTTCCTCGGAGCTGCTGCCTACGGCCTCGGCGATGATGGTGCGGCCTTCATCGGGGTTGGCGCGCAGATAGTCGACGGCCTGGTTCCACGCGACCATGAGGCTGCGCATGGCCTCCTTGTTCGCCTCGGCGAAGGGGGTGTTGACGGCGAGCACGTCCGAAATGAGGCCCGGGTTATCGGCGCCCGAGTAGATGAGTGCGAGGGCGGGATCCTGCGCCAGCGCGGCAGAGATGTAGGGTTCGTAGGTGACTGCAGCATCGACCTGGCCGGCGATGAGGGCCGCGCCGGCGTCGGAGGCGGGCATGGGCACGGGGTTGATGTCGGCGAGGCTCATGCCGTTGGCGTTGAGCGCGGCCTGCAGGAGAAGATCGCTGGTGGCGCCTTCCTCGTAGGCGACGCTGAGGCCGGCCAGCCCGGCAACGTCGCTGACGCCTGCGCCGGCGAGAATGGCATCGGCGGCGTAGGAGGCGTCCTCAAGCAGGACGACCTGCAGGTCGACGCCGTTGGCGAAGAGCTTCATGGCGGTGTGGGTGGCGATGTTTGCGACGTCCATCTGGTTGGCGGCGAAGGCAGCGTTCACTTCGCTGTCGGTGACGAAATCGATGAAGGTGACGTCAAGGCCCTGGGCCTCAAAGAAGCCCTGGTCAGCGGCAATCCACCAGGGGCCGTAGCCGATCCAGGGCTGGGTGCCCATGCGGATGGCTGTGGGGGCGGACTCGGCGGGGGCTGCGCCGGCGGTGCTTTCGGTGGCAACGGGTGCGCAGGCGGTGAGCAGCAGCGCGAAAATGGCCAGCAGCGAAACAAGCGTGTAGAGACGTCGCATGGGTTTCTCCTTGCGGGACGTGGGCCGGGCGGTCCGGCGATGATGGATTCTGGTCAGCGGCGCTGCTGAGGGGAAGACAAAGGAACGACGACAGAGAGGCACGGAGGCAGAGAGAACCAGAGAGAAGAAGTGCAAGCGAATGCACCTATGTCTGCGCTGCGCGCTGTTGTGCAGTATAGGGCATTAGGGCTTGGGAGGGGAAACGGGGCGGCCAGCTTTCGCAAAAGAGTGCTTAGCGCGACGCAACCTGCTTGCATACACGCGCCATTTGCTTCAGGTGCGGGCGCTCGTGGATGACGTGGCGACGGGCGTAGGCGTAGACCGTGCGCTGGAGGGGCGCACCCGCTCCCGTGACCGTGGCAGCGCGTTGCCACGCCTCTGGCGAGAGGGGCTCCAGCAGCGCCAGGAGGGCTGCTCTCTGCGCAGCGTAGGCATCAACCGACGGGTGGAACTCCAGCTCGCGGTAGTCGGTGCGCTCGACCCATGTGCGCGGGTCAATCGCGCGCAAAGTAGGGTGATCCTCGGCAAGGATGCGCGCAATGCAGTCGCCCCAGACGTCGGCGCAGGCGCGCAGGTGGGCAAGCACTTCCGTGGCAGACCACTCGCCGGGCGCTGGCGCTGCGCGCAGTTGCGCTGGTGTCAACCCGCCCGCAAGCTCGGCCATACGCTGCGGTGCGGCAGCGAGCATGGCCAACACCTCGTCACGATCAAGATCGGTCTTTGCCATATGGCCCTCTCCCATACGTATTCACTGCCGGTTGCAGGCCATCAGAGCTGTCAAACAATCGCGCCCCAACCGACACGCAAACGCTCAACTTTGGCAAGAACATCTCTATCACGAATCTATCTCTCTGTCCATCGTTCGATGCAGCACATGCAGCACTCGGGGCTTCTCAATGTCCGAATCAGGGTATGCACGCGTCAACAGCAACCTCACACTCGGCTCATCTCCACTTTGGCCGTGCTTTATATGCATCGCGATTGGCAGGAGTTTGGTGTGCGGCCTCCGCTGCAGGTTCCAGCCTGCGGCGGAGGCCGCACACCAAACTCCTGCCGATCGCGATACGCGTTATGCGTAGCCAGTCTGGAGAGGGGAGCAAAGCAACAGCGTCACGCCAGGAGGCATGACCTACAGCGACGGCAAGTCCACAGCGTCACGCCGGAGACGTGACCTACTGCGCCGCGCCGGTTTCCCGAGGGCGCGCGCGCGCGGCTATAATGGCTGGCAGCATGAAGAGCGCCAACGCATCCAACGCAACCGATTCATTCCAACCCGCAGCCCGCGTCCAGGGCTTTGGGGCGACTGTCTTCGCGGAGTTCTCGGCGCTGGCGCTGGAGCATGGCGCCGTGAATCTGGGGCAGGGTTTCCCCAACTTCGCTGCGCCCGACTTCATCAAGGAGGCGGCGCAGGCGGCGATTGCGGCCGACCTCAACCAGTATGCGCGCGGCGCAGGCCACCTGCCGCTGGTGGAGAAGCTGGCCGCACTCTATGGGCCGCTCTTTGGCCGCACGCTTGACCCGCTGCGCGAGGTTGTGGTGACGACGGGCGCGACCGAAGGCATCTTTGCCACCATGCAGGCGCTGGTGAACCCGGGCGACGAGGTCATCCTCATTGAGCCCTTCTATGATTCGTATCCGGCCGCGGTGACGATGGCCGGGGGCGTGCCGGTTTACGTGCCGCTGCGTGCGCCGGCGCAGGCGCAGCGGGCGGGCGACTGGTATCTGGATATGGACGAGCTGGCGGCCGCGGTGACAGCGCGCACACGCCTGCTTGTGCTCAACACGCCCATGAACCCCGTGGGCAAGGTCTTTACGCGCGGCTGAGTTGACGCTGCTGGCCGAGCTGGCCGTGCGCAATGATCTTCTCGTGCTCAGCGACGAAGTCTATGAGTGGATGGTCTATCCGCCCGCAACGCATGTGCGGATTGCCACGCTGCCCGAGATGGCGGCGCGCACGATTACGCTGGGCAGCGCCGGCAAGACCTTCTCGGTGACCGGCTGGAAGATCGGCTGGGCAATTGCGCCGCCCCAGCTTGCGCACGCGCTGCTTATGGCGCACCAGTGGATTCCCTACGCCGTGGCCACGCCGCTGCAGGATGCGGTGGCAACCGCCTTTGGCGAGGCGGCGCGCAACGGCTACTTCGAGTGGCTGCCGCAGATGTACGCTGCCAAACGCGAGCGGCTGATGGGCGCGCTGCGCAGCGCAGGCATGACGCCGATTGCACCGGACGGCGCCTATTTCATTCTGGCCGACACGTCGGCACTGGCTGTGGCTCCTGCGTCGAGTGAGGCGGGGGTGACGCGCGACGTGGTTGCCTGCCGCTGGCTGACGACGCAGGTTGGCGTCGCGGCCATCCCGCCGAGCGCCTTCTACAGTGCGCCGCACCAACCGCTGGTGGCGAACCTCGTGCGTTTCTGCTTCTGCAAGACCGATGAGATGCTGGATGAGGCCGCCGCGCGCCTGCAAAGGTAGATACGACGCAAAGACGGAAAGGCGCAGAGGGAACGCAAAGAAGGGCAAGGGCAGGAAACAAAACGACCTGTACACAGATTTCACAGAAACGGCACAGATAAGGGCGGATGTGCAGGAGTCGACATGGTTGGTACCTGTTCAATCTGTGAAATCTGTGGCATGGAGGTTCGTTTCCTTGTGCCGCTTATGAACACAATTCCAAGACGAGATGAGGACTCAAGATGAAGTTTAACGTTGTGCAGGCTGACATCAAGGATCAGGCAGTGGATTGCCTGGTCATCGATCACTTTGAGGGCGAGGATTCGCCCAAGCGTGCGGGCCAGTCGCTGGATGAGGCGCTGGGCGGTGCGGTGCAGGCGCTGCTCGCCGGCGGCGATTTCAGCGGCAAGGCGGGCTCGACGGCGCTGCTCTACACCAACGGCCGCATCAAACCAGCGCGTGTGCTGGTGGTGGGGCTGGGCAAGCCGAGCAAGTTTGACAACCGCGCCGCACGCAATGCTGCGGCCACGGCCGGGCGCGCGCTGGCCAAAATGAAGAGCGTCAAGTCTTTCGCGTCTGTGGTGCTGGGTGCGGGCGAGGGGCCGCTGACGCCCTGGGAGGCGGCGCAGGCCTTTGCCGAGGGGATTGTGCTCTCCTTTTACCAGGCGCCGAGCTACAAGCGCGATGCGGCCGACCCGCGCCCGAGAGATGCATTGTTGTGGATTCCAACGGCGAGCGGCTGGTGGAGTTCCAGCAGGGGATTGCCGACGGCCAGATCATCGGCGAAGCTGCCAACACGGCGCGCGATTTGAGCAATGAGCCGCCCAATGTGCTTAGCCCGGTGGAGATGGCCGGCCGCGCCAAGGCGATGGCCAAGCGCACGGGGCTGCACTGCACAATCCTGGGCGAGAGCGACATGGCCAAGGAGAAGATGAACATACTGCTGGCGGTGAGCCGCGGCAGCAGCAACGAGGCGCAACTGGTCATCCTTGAGCATCGCCCGAGCAAGGCGAAGAACGCAGCGCCGCTGGTGCTGGTGGGCAAGGGCATCACCTTTGACACGGGCGGCATCAGCATCAAGGGCTCCGAGCGCATGGAGGAGATGAAGCATGACATGAGCGGCGCGGCGGCGGTCATTGGCGCGATGGAGGCGATTGCACGGCTGGAGCTGCCCGTGCGCGTGATTGGCGTGGCGGCGTGCGTGGAGAATATGCCCGACGGCAACGCCTTCCGCCCGGGCGACATTCTGACGGGGATGATGGGCAAGACGACCGAAATCCTGAGCACGGACGCCGAGGGGCGGCTGATTCTGGCCGACGCGCTGGCCTACGTCAAGCGCTTTGAGCCGGCAGCGGTGGTGGATTTGGCCACGCTGACGGGGGCCATCGGCATTGCGCTGGGTTCGCTGGCGGCGGGGCTCTTCTACAACAGCGAGGAACTGAAGGACGCGCTGCTGCATGCATCCGACCGCTCGGGCGAGCGGCTGTGGCCCATGCCCATGTATGACGAGTATGTGGAGTTCATCAAGGGCGACATGGCCGAGGTGAAGAACAGCGGCGCGCGCGGCGGCGGTGTGGCCACGAGCGCCAAGTTCATTGAGCACTTCGTTGAGGGCTATCCGTGGGCGCACCTCGACATTGCCTCTACGGCGTGGACGACGGCCGACAAGGAGGCTGTGAACCCCAAGGGGGCCACGGGCTACGGCGTGCGGCTGCTGGCGGAGCTGGCGCGTGCGTTTGACCCGAATGCGATTCCCGCGTTGCGCGATGAGGAGGATGGCAAGTGAGACATTTGATCCAGAATCGCGTGACGCGCGCGCTGGGGGGTGCGACGCTGCTGACGCTGCTCGCGGCGACGCCCGCGCTGGCGCAGAGCGACCCTGCGCAGTCCGGCGCGCCGACGCGCGCGGCACTGGTGGTGCTGGCTATCGTGATGGTGGCCACGGCGGTGCAGCTTCTGATTGAAATTGTGTGGAACTACACAGAGTGGTTCCTCATGAATATGCGCGACTGGAAGGCGTCGGACATCAAGTCGCCCCAGTACCAGCAATTCAAGAGCGGCACGAGCCTGCTGATTGGGGCGGTGCTGGGGATGATGGTTGTGAGCATCACCGGAATGCGCCTCTTTGAGTACTATGCGCCGCTGCTGCCGAGCTTTGTGACGGGGGTGCCGGCGGGCATTGACGTGCTGCTGACCGGCCTGCTGATTGGCGCGGTGACCAAGCCGGTGCACGACATCTTCAACCTGATTGCCAAGACGAAGGACTTTTTGGGCAACAGCGCGATTCGGCAGCGCGAGCTGGCGAGCGATGCGCTGGCGAGCGGCGTGCTCAAGCTGGCGCAGAGCGAGGCGCAGGCAATGGTGGATGTGCCCGGGATTGGGCCGGCGCGCCTGCCTGTACCCAACGAACTGGGCGACGGCGACACGGAGCCCGGCGACAAATCGCCCACGGAGCGGTATGTGGACCTGCTGCATAACCGGACGATGATGTAGATTTCGGTACGCGGAAACGGCAGTACACAGATTTCACAGATGCGACAGATAACAACAGATTGACCAGACAGGTCATCTGTTGTTATCTGTCGCATCTGTGAAATCTGTGTACTGCCGTTTCGTTTTCATCCTTATTGCGGATTACTCCAAATTTACTTGCGGCGGCGGAGGAGCCAGAGGGCCAGCGTGGCGAGGCCGGCGCTGGTGATGAGCGCGGCGGCCCAGAGCCAGCCCGAAGGAGACGCATCGGCCGGCGCACCCGCTTCGAGGCGGCGCTGCATTTCGGCTTCGAGCGCACGCTGCAGGTCGGCGCGGAACTGGGGCGTGGGCTTGACGGTGGTCAGGCGCGAGGCGAGCTCCTCGGCCACCTGCGTGAGCGGGGCGAGGGTGGGGGCAACCACGCGAATCGCGGCGCTTGCATCGCGGCTTACCTGCACGTTAACGTCATGCGAGGTGTGGGCAGCCACAGGATGCGCCATGCGGCGGAAGTGCCCCTCGAGCAGATCCTCGGCAGGGACAAGGCGGCCGCCGCCGAGGTCGATGCCGTTCGGCTGCCTGCGTCGCGGCCAGGGCCACAGAGTGGTGCGCTGCTGCATCATAGTCGCCTCCTCTAGCCTTCGCCCTGATAGCCGAAGTCGATTGAGTCCACGCTGCCTGTGCCGCTGGTGTAATCGCCCGGGCCGGCATCTGCGCCCAAAATTTCGTTCGCGGTCCAGCCACGCTCCTCCAGCTCCGTGCGCAGCGAAGCGAGCGTGCGGAAGTAGAGCGATTTAATGGCGCTCTCGCTCTTGTTCATCATCTCGCCAATCTCCACGTTGGAGAGGCGCAGCGAGAACTTGTAGAGCAGCAGGTCGCGGCGATCGCCAGGGAGGCTGTCGATTGCCTCCCAGAGTGCGTCGTGCGTTTCCTTGACGGCCGAGCGCGCCCTCGGGGCTGTCGGTGTCGCTGCGGTGGGACCAGATGCGGTCGAGCGAGAGGAAGCGGCGGCGGCTGCGGTCGCGGTGCCAGTTGGCCACAAGGTTGTGGGCAATGCGAAAGAGCCAGGCGGCAAAGGGCAAGCCGCGGTCCTCGTAGCGGTGGAGGTTGTCGAGCGCGCGGTGGAAGGTGCGTGCTGTCAGGTCTTCGGCGTCCTGGCCGTTGCCGACGCGGTGGTAGACATAGGCGTAGATGCGGTCGACATAGCGCTCGTAGAGCAGGCCAAAGGCTTCGGGGTCGGTGCGTGCGCGCAGCACCAGGTCGCTGTCTTCGCTGGGAACGAAGGCGCCATCGGCGGGCGCACTGCGGCCCACAAGCGCGCCGGCCGCGCGATCGGCGGCGTCGAGGAAGTCGGCCAGCTCCTCGGACAGCGAGAAGTCAAGGCGGGCAATATCGGTAGGCGGTTTGCCGTGCGGCGCAGAACCGGACGGGCTGTTGCTGGTTGTCATTGGGAGGCCATTTTAGCGCAGTGGGCGCGCAATGCGAAACTGCGGGTGTGGGGTGTGGGGTGTGGGGTGTGGGGTATGGGGTGTCGGGTGGGGGGACTCGCAGCCCCACACCCCACACCCCACACCCCACACCCCACACCCGAGTATCTCGGGTTTCTCCTGCTGGCGGGCGTTTGTGCTAAAATGATGGGATAGTTAGTGGCAATGTATGCTTTTTCCATCCGCAAATCAAGATGCCGCCTGCACGCTGCCGGCGGTTCTTCAAACATGAGGAGGCCCCCGTGCGCGTAAGCTGTCTCCAGGAAAATCTGGCCAAAGGGCTCTCGATTGTGAGCCGGGCCGTCTCAACGCGCAGCACGCTGCCTGTGTTGGGCAACATCTTGCTCGAGGCACGGGGCAATCAACTGCGCCTGGCTGCCACCAATCTCGAAATCGGCATCAACTGCTGGATCGGGGCGAAGGTGGAGGACGAGGGCGCGATTACCGTGCCGGCGCGGCTGCTCAGCGACTTTGTGAACAGCCTGCCGCCCGAACGTGTGGAGATGGAGCTCTCCACACGCACGCAGACGCTGCACCTGCGCTGCGCCCGCATTGACGCCAACCTCAAAGGCATCGACTCGAGCGATTTCCCCATTCTCGCCACGATGAGCGGCACGGACGACGCTGAGGATGCCGCCACGCACGTGTCCGGCATGGCTGTCGAGCTTGAGCCGAATGGGCTGCGCAAGATGATCGACCAGGTGATCTTTGCGGCCGCGACCGACGAAAGCCGCCCCACGCTGGCGGGCGTTGAGGTGACCTTCAAGGACGGCCTCATCCGCATGGCGGCGACCGACGGCTACCGCTTGAGCGTGCGCAGCGCGCGCATTGAGGGTGCGATGCCCACGGACGGCACGGTGATTGTGCCCTCCAAGAGCCTGGGCGAGCTGGGGCGCATTAGCGCCGACGGCGACGAAGCGCGCAAGATTGTGGCGCTCATCCCCGAGCAGAACCGCAACCAGATCCTCTTCCAGGTGTGGGGCAAGCCCGACACGCGCGCGGCGGCTTCCACCGCGTGGAGCTTGTGAGCCAGCTGATTGATGCCCGCTTCCCCGACTACCGGGCCATTATCCCCAAGAAGCATGACACGCGCACTGTGGTCGACACGGCGGCGCTGCTCAAGGCGGTGCGGGTGGCGTCGCTCTTTGCGCGCGACAACGCCAACATTGTGCGCGTCAAGATTACGGGCGGCAACGGCAAGGACGGCGGCCAGGTGCAGTTGATGGCGCAGAGCGCCGAAATGGGTGACAACGCCACCGAAATCGACGCGATGGTGGAGGGGCCGGACCTGGAAATCTCCTTCAACGCCAAGTATCTGATCGACGTGCTGAGCCAGATTGAGTTGGGGCAGGTGCTGCTCGAGACGACGGTGGCCACGCGACCGGGCAAGATTTACCCGGTGGGCGTGGGCGAGGACGAGTTCCTGCATGTGGTGATGCCCATGCATTCGCCGCGCTAACAA
The DNA here is from genome assembly GCA_963773745.1 of uncultured Chloroflexia bacterium. GTDB lineage: Bacteria > Chloroflexota > Anaerolineae > Caldilineales > Caldilineaceae > UBA5069. The sequence goes on along the minus strand of CAVZCL010000005.1, from coordinate 1,914,966 downwards.
ACTGCACGATTGAAAATTGAGTATAGAAGATTGGGCCTGTGCGCGACGGTGAGTTGCGCGCAGGCCCAATTTAGTATCCGCAATATTTGTGGGCGATGTGACGCGGTGGCATTTTTTGCCAGGGTGGTGGTGCATTCCTTAAGTCCGAAGCACAGACTGCGGCACGTAGCGGAGGGCCTCCCGGCCCTCATTTGCTCAGAAACATACAGCGCGAGCAAAACGAGGGGCGGGAGCCCCTCCGCTACGACAGGCGCCGAAGTGCGCGGCATTTGTAGCGGGGGGCTTCCAGCCCTCCGGCCCGTGCGTCAGGCAGAGGGTCGCATACGGCGTCACGCCAGGAGACGTGACCTACAACAGCCGCAGGGCTGGAAGCCCCCCGCTACATGTGCGGCGCACTTTGGGGAGACGTCAAATTAGTTGAGCGGGGGGAGTTGGAGCACGTCGCCGGCCTGCAGCGTTTGGCTGCCGGAGAGCGCGTCGCTGTTGAGCTCGACGAGCTGCGTGAGCCGGTTTGCGTCGGGGCCGTAGAATTTGCCCACAATGCCCCAGAGCGAATCACCCGGCTGCACGGTGTAGGTGGTGGGAATGCGCACGAGCAGGTCGACCGTGTTGATCTCGTAGACGGCGGGGATGGCATCGAGCAGGTCGATGACGGTCTGTCTGTCAGCGGTGCTGGTGAGGATGCCGGAGAGGCGCACGTTGTTGCCTTCGACGGCGGCGCGCAATTCGGCGGTGGCGAGGTCGGCGCGGCCACTGTTAATGAGCAGTGCGGGCAGATCGAGGGTGGCGGGCGAAAGGCCGGCGGCTGCCGCCATACCATTGCCGGCCACGGCCTCGGTGGTGGGGGCAAGTACGAAATCGGCGGGCACGGTGGGCAGAATCGGCTCGGCCTGGACAGCCGGTGCGGCGCCCTTGGGCGTGAGGGTGGGCAGCACCAGCGGCATGGGCGTGACAGGCGCCAGCAGCGGCTCCTCCTGTGCAGCGGGAGCCGTCGCCGTTTCGTTGAGGCCGGGGAGAAGCGCCATGAGCGCGTCGGGGCCGCCGCTGAGGAGCGTCCAGCCCATTGCGCCAGCAATCAAAATGAGGACGAGCGCGACCATGCCCCATAACCGCTGCGCCCACACTGTGGCGCTGGAGTCGGCCTTCTCCTTGTTTGCAACGGAAGTGCGCAGGCCGCTTGCAGGCGTGGCGGGCGCGCCGTCGGCCTGCAGGGCGACCGTGGTTCCCTCAAGGGGCGAGGGCGATTTTGCGTTGGGGGCGTTGGCGGCGCGTGTGCGTTCGGGCGCAGGCTGCGCCGCTGCAAAGGGCGGGCGGGCGCCATCGTCGCTATTGCGGACGGCGGATTGGGAACGCAGGAGCCATTCGGCCTCCTGGCGCAGGGGGTCATCCACAGGGATTGCTGCGACGTGGGCGCGCACGCCGTCGAGGTCGTTGAGGCGCTTGGCAAGGATGGCGGCGAGCAGGCGCAATTCGGCGGACTCGAGATAATCGAGGCCGCGTTCGGCTTCGGCGAGCGCGCTGGGCAGATCGCCGCGTGCCGCCAAATCGGCGGCGCGTGTGTAGAAATAGGGCGCTGTGTAGCCTTCGGGAATCAGTGTATGGAGGTCTTGACCACAAACGGAACAGCGGGGTGCGTCCGGAGAGATCAGGACAACCCGTCCGCAGTGGGTGCAGTTAACCTGGTGCATGGCATCCTATCAACGTGGGCGCAGTGGAAGGGCGGCACGGATGCGCAACGCCTGAACGTTTCGTGATTCCATTCTATCATGGAAGATGGGAGCGACAAATTGCACTGCGCAATGGCGCTGCCTGTGCAAGACGGCAGCACACCCGCGGCATCTCTCCAGAGTGGCTATGTATTGTATGGATCGCGTTTGGCAGGGGATTGGTGCGGCCAGGAGCGCCATAGGTTAATGAATGTTGCCGAATTGTTTCGGTAGTCAGCCGCCAACGGCAACCTCACCCCCGGCCCCTCTCCATTCTGGAGAGGGGAGACCTGCGTCGACGTGGTGCTCCCCTCTCCAGAATGGCTATGCATTATACGCATCGCGTTTGGCAGGGGTTTGGTGCGCAGCCACCGCCGTAGGCTGAAGCCTACGGCTAGGCAACCCAAGCCGGCTCAAGCCGGCTGACGCCGTTGTAGGTCACGTCTCCTGGCGTGACGCAGCCCGCAGGGCTGAGACTTAGTGGTTGGTGGAGCCCCGGCTGACTCGGCATAGCCAAGTGTTTAGCGCATCCAATACATTCAGCCCTGCGGGCTGCGTCACGTCCAGGAGACGTGACCTACAGCCGCTGTGCTTGCACTATGCCCATGCGCAGGCGCTGGCGCAGCACGAGGAGTGCGAAGAGGGGCAGTTTGGCCATGCGCCGCCAGCGCCAGGGCTGGGCGGCGAGGCGATAGAGCCACTCGAGACCCACCCTCCGCATCCAGACCGGAGCACGGGGCGCGATGCCCGTTACGTAGTCAAACGCGCCGCCCACGCCTATGGCCACGGCGCAGGGCAGGTCGGCACGGTGAACGCCAATCCAGAAGTCCTGGCGCGGGTGGCCGTAGGCGACGAGGAGCACGTCGGGGTTGGCGGCGTGGAGCCTCCGGACAATTGCGGGCCACGCCTCGGCTGCGGGGCTGCCGCTGTAGCAGCCGGCCACCTGCAACCCGGGATGGCGCGCGCTGAGGATGGCGGCGGTTGCTTCGGCGACGCCCGGGGCGGCGCCCAGATAGTAGACGCGCCATCCCTGCCTGGCCGCGGCGGCCGCAATACGATCGATGCCGTCCGAGCCGGTGACGCGCTCGGGCACAGGCGCGCCCATGACGGCGCGCTGCCCAGGCGATGCCCACGCCGTCGGCCACGCGCAGGTCGGCGCCAAGCAGCGTGCGCCGGAAGGCGGCGTCGCGCTGTGCATCCACCACAAACTCGGGGTTCACCGTGCAGATCTGGCGTGCGGGCGCGCCGGCGGCGCGGCGCTCTGCAATCCACGCGGCCATGAGCGCCAGCGTTTCGGCATAGCCCACACGGTCAATCGGTACGCCGAGGATGGTGACCTGCGCTGCCTCTGCCATGCGGCTTAATTGGGTGCAGCCAGCGCGTTCGCCTGCAGGAAGGCGATCTGCTCACGCAGCTGGAAGGTGGCGCCGCCCTCATGGTTGTTGTAGGGCCAGATGCGCATCTGCTTGTCGCCGCGATAGTTGTTGTAGGCGGCGTAGACTGTGCTGGGCGGGCAGATGTCATCCATGAGCCCCACGGAGAAGAGCGCCGGCGCAGTGGCGCGCGCCGCAAAGTTGACGCCGTCGAAGTAGCTTAGCGTTTCAAAGACGCGCTCCACTTCGTTGCGGTGCACCTTGCAGAAGCGGACGATCTCCTGATAGGGATGGGTGTCGATGATCTCGGTGGCACGGCGGTAATGGCAGAGGAAGGGCACGTCGGGCAGGCAGGCGCGCACGCCGGTGAGATGCGCGGTGGCGAGACCCGCCACCGCCAGCGAGATGCCGCCGCCCTGGCTGCCGCCGGCGAGGATGATGCGCGCGGCGTCGACCTCGGGGTGGGATTGGGCGGCCTCTACGGCGCGCACGGCGTCGGTGAAGACGCGGCGAAAGTAGTAGGTGGCTGGGTCAAGGATGCCAGCGCGTCATGAAGCCGGGGAAGTGGGGATTGCCGCCGTCCGGCTCGAAGTCGGGCGTGTCGCCATTGAGCCACGTGCTGCCCTGGCCGCGTGTGTCCATGATGAAGTTGGCATATCCGGCGCTGCCCCATGTAAGCCAATCCAGCGGTGTGCCACGCCCGCCGCCGTAGCCCAGGTAGGAGACGACGCAGGGGAGCGCGCCGGCACGCCCGCGCGGCAGCATGAGCCAGCCGTTGATGCGCTGTCCGCCGTAGCCGGAGAAGCTGACGTCGAAGCTGTCGAGGGTGCGCAGGCCAAAATCGACAGGTGTGAAGGTGGAGTCGAGGGGCGCTTTGCGGCTTTCTGCCAGCGTGGCTGTCCAGAAGGCGTCAAAGTCGGCGGGTTCGGTGCGGGCGGGCTGGTAGGATTGGAGTTCGTCGAGTGAGAGATCGAAGCGGGCCATGGGTCACCAAAGGAGGGTTTGAGGTTTGAGGTTGCAGGTTGCAGGGTTGGGAAGTGTGTGAATGGTGGGTGCACTGGCTCTATCGAAGCGAGGCTTCCGACGTCGGAAGCCTCGCTTCAACGGTGGGCGCGACTCAGGAGGCGTAATTGGGCACGGCGAAGATGAGGCGGCCGGCGTTGGTCTGCAATACCTTGGTTACCTGCACCAGAATCTCCTGGTTCAGGTAACGACGGCCATTCTCCACCACAACCATGGTGCCGTCCTCGAGGTAGCCGACGCCCTGGCCCGACTCCTTGCCCTCCTGGATGATCTTGATGGGCATCTCCTCACCGGGCAGGAGGACAGACTTGACTGCGTTCGCCAGCTCGTTGATGTTGAGGATCGTAATCCCCTGCAAATGCGCCACACGGTTCAGGTTGAAGTCATTGGTGATGATGGCGGCGTGCTGCTGCAGCGCCAGCGAGACCAGTTTGTCATCCACCTGTGTGGCGTCGGTGGGATCATCATCCACAAATTCGATGTGCACTTCGGGGGCGGCCTGGAGTTTGTCGAGCACCTCGAGGCCGCGGCGGCCGCGGTTGCGGCGCAGGGAATCCGACGAGTCGGCAATGTACTGGAGCTCGTTGAGCACGAAGCGGGGCACGGTGAGGGTGCCGAGCAGAAAGCCGGTTTTGGCAATATCGGCAATGCGGCCGTCAATGATGACGCTGGTATCGAGCAGCAGCCGCTTGGCGGGCGTGGCTCCGCCTGATGCGGCGGTTATGCGCTTGCCCAGGCCGAAGAAATTGAAGAAATCGTCGCGCCGCATGAGAAAAACGGTCGCGCCCAGGTAGCCAAAGATGACGACCGCGGCAAAGGGCAGCACGGGACCAAAGGGCTGCGGCAGGCGCGAGAGGGGATAGGTGAGCAGCGCCGCCAGCATGAGGCCAATTGCAAGGCCTATGGTGCCTGCAATGAGGTCGGCAACTTCGACCTGGCGCAGCGCATTGCGTGCAGCGCGCGCCGGTGCAGCGACAAGCCAGGGGGCGAGCAAGTAGCCCAGCAGGGCGCCAATTGCGGTGGCCCCCCAAATTGTGGGCGCGGTGGCCGTTGTGAGGTCCGTTGTGCCGGTGATAACAATGCCCAGCTCATAACCGATGAAGCCGTAGAGGAGCGTGCCGATGACACGCAAAAGCGCGTTAATGCGCATGCAGAAGTTCTCCCATGAGTGCGTTGACCAGAGATGAATGCGAAAAAATGGATGAGTGATAGATATAAAAAGGCGCTCATATTTGATGCCTGTTGAAACAGAATGATGGAAGCTGCGGCAATGGGGAATGCGCCGCCCGAACAACCCTCACTATTGAAGACGCCATTTGCGCCCCAATGGATTCAGTGTGGATACTCATTATAGCAGCAGCGACCTGCTTTGGCAGGTAGAATCTCCCACGATTCGAGCGATGTCTCATCAAATTCTCATCTGGGGGCAACTACACGGAACTTTTGGTATTTGCTCCGGCACGTGCCACAATGACAACTTGATGAGTTGCCGACACGCATGCGGTTGGTTGCACCGATCACTGGGTGCGGAGCAGGCTCCGGGTGCGGAGCAGGCCGCGGCGTTTATGGTTCATTGTGCGAGAGAGGATGTTGCGTATGGCAGATAAACGAGTATTGGTGGGTGTTTTTGCGCACCCTGACGACGAAAGCTTTGGGCCGGGTGGAACGCTGGCCCGTTATGCGGCGGAGGGGGCCGAAGTCCATGTGATTATCGCCACGGACGGCATCGCCGGCTCCTATGAAGAGGGGATGGATTTCAAGGATCACACGTCGCTGGCGCAGGTGCGCTCGCGCGAGCTGGCTGATGCGGCGGTGGCGCTGGGTGTGACGTCGATCTGGTCGCTCCCCTACCGCGACAGCGGCATGCGCGGCGCGGCGGACAATGACGATCCGCAGGCGCTGATTCAGGCGCCCATGGAAACGCTTGTGGCCGAAATTCTGGACTACCTCAAAATGCTGCGCCCACAGGTGGTGCTGACGCACGACCCCTTTGGCGGCTACGGCCATCCTGACCATATTCGCGTCTGCGAGGCGGTGACAGCGGCCTTCCATATGGCAACGGGTCCGCAGAAGCTTTACTACACGGCCTTCCCCAAGCGCTTTCTGAAGGTGATGGTGCGCCTTATGCCGCTGTGGGGCATGGACCCCCGGGCGCTTGGGCGCAACAAGGACATCAACCTGGTGGAGATTAGCACGTGGGAGACGCCGACCACGGCGAAGCTGGACATTCGCGCGTATATGGACGCCAGGGATGCCGCCAGCCGGGCGCACGCCAGCCAGTACAACGGCGGGCCATCGTGGGCGCAAATGTTCCCTGATGTGATCAAGAAGCAGGTGCTGGGCACAGACGCCTTCACGCGTGCCTATCCGCCGCCCAATGGTGGGATGGAGACGGACTTGTTCGCCGGCGTCACGGGGATCTAGGGGAGGCAGCAACAGCTTCAACGCAAAGGCGCAAAGGTTGCAAAGGGCGCAAAGGAACAACAAGAGAAAAGCAAGAGAAAAGCAAGACCGACATTTGCGACTGTGTGGGGAGACGATTAACAGCAGTTATGGTCGGTATTCTCGTTTGCGGTTCTTTGCCGTCTTTGCGCCTTTGCGTTGAAGATGTTGATGCTTGATTGGCTCAGGATTCATGCTCGAGATCAGCGAGAAGCTCTATGTGGGAGACGTGGTGCTCATGCGCAAGCCCCACCCGTGCGGGGGGCTGGAGTGGCAGGTGACGCGTGTGGGCGCCGACGTGGGCATTGAATGCCTTACGTGCAAGCGGCGCGTGATGGTGCCGCGCCGCCAATTTGCGCGCCAGGTGAAGAAGTTTGTGCGGCGGGGTGCGGAGGCGGAATAAAGACGAGTTGCAGGTTGCAGAGTAGTCCGCAATAAGGCGCGAAACGACCTGTACACAGATTTCACAGATTCGACAGATAACAACAGATTGACCAGACAGATCAGTCTGTTGTTATCTGTCTAATCTGTGAAATCTGTGTACAGGTCGTTTCGCGCCTTATTGCGGACTATTAAACTCAGATAGGGGATAAGCCATGGAGCGCGATGAACTTGTACGCTATTTGGATGAATACCTGCGCATTGGCGAGGTAAAGGATTACGGGCCGCAGGGGCTGCAGGTGGAGGGGCGCGCTGAGGTGCAGCGCATTGTCGGCATGGTGGACGCGCACAGGCCCAGTGTGGAAGCGGCCATGGCTGCGCAGGCCGATCTGTTGCTCGTCCATCACGGCATTCTGTGGGGGCCGGCGCGCCTGATCAAGGGCCATTTTGCCGCGCTGCTGCGCACCTTCTTCGCTGCCAACCTCAACCTCTACGCGGCGCACCTGCCGCTGGATGGCCACCCGACCGTGGGCAACAACGCCGAGTTGGCGCGCCGTCTGGGGCTGGAGGTCATCGACTGGTGGGCGCCCTTTAACGGCTTCAAGATTGGGGCGCTTGCGGCTGCGGCTGAGCCTGTTGCATTTGAGGCGCTGGTGGGGCGCTTTGTTGCGCAGGTGGGCGAGCCGGCACTGGTGCAGCCATTCGGGCCGCGCAACAGCCAGCGCGTGGCAATCCTCAGCGGCGGGGGCGCAGGCGAGATTGGGGCCGCCGCGGCGCTGGGTTGCGACACAATTGTGACCGGCGAAACGAGCCACGCCCACTTCTACGATGCACAGGATTACGGCGTCAACCTGCTCTACGGCGGCCACTACGTGTCGGAGACCGTGGGCGTGCAGGCCCTGGGCGCGCACCTCGCCGAGCGTTTCAACCTCGACTTCCAGTTCATCGACCTGCCGACTGGCATTTAGCAGATACGACGCGAAGGCGCAAAGGCGCAGAGGAAACGCAAAGAAAAGCAACAGCGAGAACACAGAGTAAAGCGGAAGCGAGATACCGTAGGTGGCGGTTTTAGCCGACACACCCCGTCGTGCATCCCTTAAGCCCGGGTTGCGTTTCGTAGCGGCGGCTTCAGCCGCCGTAGGTGGAGACCGCACCGCGTCCTCGAGAACGGCGGCTGAAGCCGCCGCTACGAAACGCGCCGTAAAGTTAGGAGATGCACCACCCGCCAGCCACGGATCCGCGCTTGATACGACGGGTGTGTCGGCTAAAGCCGCCACCTACGTAGACGGTCATTGCGGCGCGGCACACGAAGCCCGTGTTCATTCTGCGTTGTGCCGACAAGGCATGAACGCCTGTGTTCTCGCTGTTGCTTTTCTTTGCGTTACCTCTGCGCCTTTGCGCCTTCGCGTCGTATTTATGTTCCGAGGCGGGCCCAGAGTGCGGGGGATGCTCGCTCTGCCACGAGGTAGCGCCTCTCGCCGCTGACGCCCACGTTCGTCACCACATAGCGCCCGTCGGTCAAGCCGATCAGTTGCTTGAAGAGGGGGTCCGTCGCGTCGCGCCAGCGAACGGCGGCGTGTACGTCGTCGGCCTGCAGCGCCGTCCAGTTGGCGGGCACCTCCAGCGCAATCATGGGCGCGGTGGGCGCATCATTCAGCACGGTGCAGCCATCATTCACACGCTCAATCTCGGGATAGTGGGTCAGGTCGAGCACATTGGCGCGTGCGCCCTCGGCGGGCTCGTTGCGCACACGCTGCGTACCCACCAGCCAGGCCAGTGAAAAGCGCGATGCCGCGACGCGGTTGAGGTTGTTGCGGAAGGGGTAGAGATCGGGAATGAAATGGAAGGCCACGGCGCGCAACAGCCCAAAGTTGAGCGCGGCGTTGGGATATTGGAGCGGGTCCGCCGTCCAGTTGACGATACCAATGCCCTCGCGCCACGCCTGCTCGGCCTGCGCACGCTTGAGCAAATTGGCAATACGCAGGCCGCGGTAGGCGGGCAGCACACCCATGATCTGCGATTCGATGCGGTAATCGCCGCCAAAGCGCTCGTTCCAGTCAGCGGGCAGGGGCCGCCCGCCGAACTTGGCAAAACCGGCCAGGAAGCCCACGATGCGCCCATCGACACGCGCCACCAGCGAGGTGGCCGCGCCGAAGTTGATGCTGTGCATGTCGGCGGGATAGATGAACTCGGGCGGGCTGCCCCAGATTTCGGCGTGGAGGGCTGGGATGGCGGCGGCCTCATCGGCGTCGGGGCGACCAATCCCCACCATTCCATAGCTCTTGTATGTAGAGGAGTAAGCCTGCATGTCGAGCGGGTTGTAGAGAAAGACCTCCTGCCCGTGCAGCGCAGCCGGCGCGCGGCGTCGACAAGCTGCTCCCTGGGGGGTGGCGGCACGCCGCGAAAGAAGTGGTAGCGGAAGGTGAAGACGTGCGCGCCGCCGCGGTCGCGCTGGCGGGGGAAGATGAAGCCCGCACCGACACGTGTGCCATCCTCCTCAATCCATGCTGCCGTGCCGCCAATGCGCGGCAGCGTGACCTGCAGGAAGTGGTAGGGGAAGAGCGCAATATCCTGGTGATCGCGCAGGCGCAGGCCAATGCGGTCGAGTTCGGCGCTCCAGTTGGCGGCGTGCGGGTCGATCAGGCGGACGTGCATTCGGGTGTGGGATGTCGGGTGTGGGAGTTGGGTGTGGGGTACAGGGAGTAGGGAGTCGGAGGAAGCGAGGCTTGCGGTTGTGGAAGCCTCGCTTCAATCACCCTGTCTTGTTTGCTTTGCCTTGCTTTCCCTTGCGCCCTTGCACCCTTGCGCCCTTGCGTTGAAAGTGCCGCTCTGAATGTGATTCGTATTTAGCGGGTACGCGCCTGGCGCGCGGCGTAGAGCGCTATGCTGCCGGCGACGGCGGCGTTGAGGCTCTCGATTTTGCCGTGCATGGGAATGCGCACGAGGAAATCGCACGACTCACGCACGAGGCGGCTTATGCCGTCGGCCTCTGCGCCGACAACCAGCGCCAACGCGCCGTCGAGGGTGGCCGCGCCCAGCAGTTGCGCATCGGGCGCGTCGTCCAGCCCCGCCACCCAGATATTCTTCTCCTTCAGTTCGGCAATGGTGCGGCTGATGTTGGTTACCTGTGCCACGCGCAGATGCTCGACGGAGCCGGCGCTGGCGTTGCTGACGGCAGGCGTGACACCGGCGGCGCGCCTGTCGGGGATGATGATGCCATGCACGCCCATGGCGTCGGCGGTGCGAATCAGCGTGCCGAGGTTCTGGGGATCCTGGAGGTGATCGAGAATGAGCAGCAGCGGCGGTTCGGCGGCGGCCTTGGCTGCAGCCAGGCACTCCTGCACGCTGACGTATGGGTAGTCACCCGTTTCGAGCGCCACACCCTGGGCGTTGGCCTGCTCGTGTGCGAGCTTGTCAAAGAGGCCGCCCTGAATGAAGCGCACGGGGATGCTGCGCGCCTGCGCCAGCGCCATAATTTCGCCCATGATGCCGGTGGTGGCGGAGCGATCGCCCTCACGCCCCTCAATCCAGAGGCGCAGCGCGCGCCGGCGATCGGCGCGCAGCGCTTCGAGTGCGGCGTGGCGGCCAACAATCAAGTCACTCATGCGGTGGGCTCCTCGTAGCGCCACTCGGCGCCGGTGGGCGTGTCTTCAATCACAATCCCCAGCGCGTTGAGCTGGTTGCGGATTTTGTCGGCCGCGGCCCACTGCTTGGCGGCGCGCAGGTCGCCCCGCACTTCCACCAGCAAGTCAATGAAGGGGGCGGCTGCCACTTCCAGGCCGTTTTCGGCGCGTGCGCCCTCGAGCTTCATGCCGAGGATGCCGCCCAACTCATGCAGCGTGCGCTGTGCGGCCTCGAAGAAGGGGCCCGTCACCCCCTTGTCGCGCGCGGTATTGATGGCGCGCACAAGCTCGAACATGGCCGCCATGCCGCCAGAGGTGTTGAAATCATCATCCATGGAGGCAATGAAGGCGGCGCGTGCGTTCTCGGTGGCCTCGCGCAGCGTATCGGCCTCGGCCCCCGTGGTCTTGCTCCCCTTGGCAGGGCGCAGCCCCGTGAGGAGACGCTCCAAGCGCGCGTTCGGCAGAGGCGAGCGAATCATTGTTGAAGGCTACCGGCTTGCGGTAGTGGCCGGTGAAGATCAACATGCGCAGCGCGTCGGGCGAGTGGCTGGCAAGAAACTCGTCAATCGTGATCAGGTTGCCCAGCGACTTGCTCATCTTCTCGCCGGAGAGCTGGAGCATGCCGTTATGCATCCAGTAGCGGCTGAACTCCTTGCCGGTGAGCGATTCGCTCTGGGCAATTTCGTTCTCGTGATGGGGGAAGATGAGGTCATTGCCGCCACCGTGGATGTCGATTGTCTCGCCCAGGTGGTGGAGGCACATGGCCGAGCATTCAATGTGCCAGCCCGGCCGTCCTGCACCCCAGGGGCTCTCCCACGACGGCTCGCCGGGCTTGGCCGATTTCCAGAGCGCGAAGTCGGCCGGGCTCTCCTTGCGTGTGTCCTCGTCAATGCGCGTGCCCGAGAGCGCCTCATCGAGCGTGCGGCGCGAGAGCTTGCCGTAGTCGGCGTCCTTGCTCACGCGGAAGTAGACATCACCGTTGAGCGCGTAGGCGAATTCCTCCTCCTGCAGCCCCCCGATGACGCGCAGAATCTCCTCCATCGTTTCGCTCACCTTGGGGTAGATGTCGGCGGGCTGGATGTTGAGGTCGGCGAGGTGCTCAAGGTACTTCTCGGCGAAGGCGTTGGCCATCTCGATAGGGTCCTGCCCTGTTTCATTGGCGCGGCGGATGATCTTGTCATCCACATCGGTGAAGTTCGTTACGTAGGTGACGCGATAGCCGCGGTAGGTGAGGTAGCGGCGCACCATGTCGAAGACGAGCGCCGCCATGGCGTGGCCAATGTGTGCGTCGGCATAGACGGTGGGGCCGCAAACATACATCTTGACCTTGCCCGGCTCGAGGGGTACAAATTCCTCAACCTGGCGAGAAAGGGTGTTATAGAGTCGAAGCGACATAGGTTGGTTCCGATTTGATGCAGATGAATACGCCGGCAATTTCCAGTTGTTGCGGGCGAGTGGGCGCCGGCAGTGTGGCGCCACTGCCACAAAGATGCATGGTACTCGATATAGAGGTGTGCGGCGAATTTGCGGGAAGGCGCTGGGTGCACCAACGGCACCTCACCCCCGGCCCCTCTCGCATGGGGGAGCAAGCGGCGCCGGGGACGTCTACGACGGCTGCTCCCCTCTCCGCATGGAGGGGCGGTGAGGTGCCGTTTTGCGCAAGCCCAATCGTCAATCATCAATTTTCATTTGTGCGGCCGCGCGCCGTAGCCGAGCAGCTGCGGCTCGCCCCACACGGCCCAGTTCCAGCGGTTGTCACCCAGGGCGTCGGTGGCGAACTGCACAACCATCTCGCCGCCCGAGAGGCTGGGCAGGTCAATCGTAAAACGCTCCCAGAGGGTGGACTGCTTAATGGTGTTCCAGATGCGCACTCCGTTGACGAGGATGCGGAAGGCGCACTGGTTCTCGCCCTCCATGAGCGCGCCGTCGCGAATGCCCACGGCAAAGCGCATGCGCAGGCTATCCACGGTGGCGGGGACGGCGACGGTGTACTCCACAATGGCGGTGCCAAGCACGGGTGGGTGTTCCCAGAGCGAGGCCTGCTGCACCATGCCGCAGGCAGCCGGAGCAACCTTGACCTCCATGAGGTCCGGCGCGCGCGTGGATGCCACGCGCGCGGCCGGGAAAGCCTCCAGAAAGTCGAATTGCCAGATGAGCGCGCTGTTGGGCGGTGCGGCGCTTTCGTCATCCAGCAGGCTGTTCCAAAGCTCCTCCTGCCACTTGAGGAAGCTGATGTACTGCGAGAGCTGGGTAAGCGACTGGTCGTTCAGGTCGGAGAGGCGACGCACGAGGCCGTCGATTGTCTCCTTGCGCGTGTCGTAGGCGCGTCCGGCGGATTTGGGCATGATGGGCCTGAGGTGGTTGCGTGAACGGAATGAGATTGGCTGCGGCCAGCGCGTAGCGCACGTGCGGCGGCTACGCAGCGACGCCGAAGGGCGCTTCGCGGCCGCCACCAATGAGATGCTCCCAGCGCTCGGCGGCGACCGGGTTGCTGAGCAGCACGAGCGCGACGTAGGAAGGCTCGAAGGGGCGGCGCATGAGGCGCATTTGCACCTCTTCGGGTGTGGCCGAGCCTTTAATCTGGTTGCAGCGCTTGCAGGCGGTGGCCAGGTTGGTCCAGTCGTGGCGGCCGCCGCGGCTGCGCGGGAGGACGTGATCCACGGTGAGTTCATCGCGGCCGGGCGTTGCGCCGCAATACTGGCAGGTGTAGCCATCGCGCAGCATGACGGCGGCACGCGTGGGCGGCACGCGCCGGTGGGGCAGCCGCACGTAGTGCACAAGGCGAATGACCAGCGGCACGGGCATTGAGCAACTGGCGCCGACGAGCATCTGCTGTGTGGCTTCAAGCAGCTCGGCCTTTTCGCGCAGCAGCAGCACCACGGCTCGGCGGACGGAGACGAGGCTCAGCGGTTCATAACCGGCATTGAGCACAAGCACTTGCTTGGACATTGCACGTTCAACCCGAACATTACCCAGAAAAGCAATTGACGCGAATTATCTTGACGGAAGTTGACTGACCCTTGTTGCGATGAATCGTTAGAATGCGATGTTCAAATGGTGCGCGCCGCAGAACGAAGTGGCCGCACTCCTTCATTGTAATACGCCAAATGCAGCGCCACCAAGTGAGACTGCGCATGCGCAGCGGCCAACAGCGGCCACCCGCGTGCCCCTCTCCGGAAATTTGGGGAGGGGCGCAAAATAACGGCGTCACGCCGGAGACATGACCTGCAACGGTGGTGCTCTTCTCCCTCTCCAATGTGCCGGAGAGGGGTTGGGGAGGTTACTGCCGGCGCTTGTTGCCGAGACACTTCAGCGATTTGTTTGCGGCGCCGTAGCGCGGTACTCCTTACTACGGAGTGGGCAAGCCGTAGACGGCCGTTGTGGCCGAGCGCAGCAGAATGCCCCACAGGAAGATGCAGGTGGCCGCCATCGCCAGCGAACGCACCCGCTCTTCGGGCAGGTTGCCAAAATAGCCCCACGCCGACGGGAGCGTGATGACCGCAACGACGCCGTAAAGGATATGAATGAAGGGGCGCTGCGAAGGCATCTCCATGCCCATGCCAAAGTAGAGCCACGCGCCCAGCAGCGCCTGCACAACGATTGTGATTTGGGCGATGACCGCCGCGCCGAACCAACTGGCGTCCAGCGGGCGATTGCGCAGCCATTGCACCAGCGCCCAAAGGCCGATTACCAGCGTGAACCAGGTGACGGTGACGGCCAAACGATCGTGCAGAAGAGGTATGACGGAAGCCATGGGCTGACTCTCTACGCTGTGGATTGGGGTCACGCGCAGCGCGGCCGGTTGCAACTATGCGGGCATGATTGTGCGGGCGCGATTGCGCGGGCGCGATCATGCCGGCTTGTGTACGCCGAGGTACTGCGCCAGCACGGAGGCGGCCGGGCCCATGATGTCGTAGCTCTGCCAGCCGTCGCTGGAGGCCATGACGAAGATGCAGCCGCCCACCACGTAGTCGTCCTGACGCATTGCGGCATCATACCACACAAGCTGCTCGACATACGCGCCCGGGCCCCAGAGGCCATAGCCGTTTTCGGCCCAGTAGCCCTGGAAATCCTGCCAGCCCATAGCGTCGGGCGGCCCGGGACGATCGGTAACGAGGCCGTCTACGCCCAGTTCGGTGAAGACGAGCGGAATGGCGAGCCCGCGCGGCTTGAGGATTTCGTTGTAGACCTTGCGATAGCGCAGCGTGAGCCAGCCGGTGTCCTGCGGCGAGACGCCGGGATAGCGCCCCTGGTCGGCGCGCGTGGTGTTCCAGTAGATTGTGGGGGCCGAATACTCGTGCAGCCCCAGCCAGCCGTTGTGATCCTTGGCAGACTGCACAGCGGGCAGAAAGTATTCCCACCACTCGAGCGGCGGCTGGCCTGTGCCAAAGTTGCCGATGACGCTGCGAATGCCTTCGGCTGCGAGCAGGCGCGTGCGCTCGGCCTCGAATTCGCCATAGCGCTTCATGTCGTCGGGGCTGCCGGGCACAGGCTCGTTGTACGACTCCCAGCCGTCGAATGAGCGCCGCCGCGCCGGGTCATCGGCAATGAGCATGAGCGCATTGACGAAGCGCTGCGCCTCGGCGATTGGGTCAAGCGATGCCAGCGAAAGCTGGGGCAATGAAATGCGCCCGACGACCAATGTATTTGGTGAGGTGCGCTTGATCTGGCCGACGAAGTTGCCGTCGAGTTCAAGCGTTTTGACGACCGTCACGGCCCCCGTTGCGAGCAGATCGAAGATTTGCGGCACATTGCGCGCCACAAAGAGCCCAAGTTTGCTGGGCGGGCCGGGCGGGAAGGGCGTTGCCGGCGGGGTGGGCGTCGGCGTGGGTGGGCTTGGCGTCGCCGTATTGGTCGGCTCGGGCGTGCTGGTTGGCAGCTCGAGCGGCGACATGGGCACGGCGGGCGTGGGCGGGGCCGCGTTGTTCTCCACCAGGGGGAGGTAGCTCTTGCTGCCGGCGGGCAGCGTTGTGGGCGATGGCATGGGGCTGGCCGGCTGCGTGGGTGCGGCCAGCGGCGAGTCGGCGCGGTCACGCCCGCAGGCCGCAACGACGAGCGCTGCCGCGCCGCCTGCCGCCCCTGTGAGAAAACGCCTGCGGCTCCAGCGGGTAGAGGCTACGCCTGACCCTGCTGCTGACCCTGCGGCTGACCTCGGCGACCCTGCGCCAGATGCCGCCTCATTATCCTCGCACTGCGCCCCCGCGGGCGCGGTCGATTCTTCCGTTTGGCTCTCCAGTGATTCCGTCATATCCTTTCATTATAGCCGAAAGAGCCATCGCTGCAGTTGCCATCTTTCCAATTGTCGATGCGGCACACGGTCGCGTGGCAGACGGCCGCGGTGCAATTCACCTGCGTTCATCCCACTTGCGCGCGCGAGGCGCCCTATTTCCAAGGAGGCACCATGAAACAACATACTCTGCGCATTGAATATTGTGTGATGTGAAACTACACGCCGCGAGCCGTCAGTTTGACGGAGGAACTGCTGAAACTTTACACACCCAATATCGAAGAGATTACGCTGCGGCCTTCCAGCGGCGGCCGCTTTGAGATTTCGGTTGATGGTGAGCTGATCTACAGCAAGAAGGCCACCGGCCGCCACGTGCAGCCGGGCGAAATTGCAGGGTTGCTGGAGGAACGCTTCGGCTTCGTGCCATCTGCAGAGGAGTAAAAAGAAACTCGACGCGAAGGCGCAAAGACGCAAAGGAAGCGCAAAGAAAAGCCACAGCAACGAAGAAATGGTGTGAAGTGTACCTTTCTTCGTTGCTGTGGCTTTTCTTTGCGCTTCCTTTGCGTCTTTGCGCCTTTGCGTCGAGTTTCGCGTTAGGTGACGGTGCTTCGTTCGTGGGCAAAGGCGGCGCGTGCGCCGAGGATGGCGAAGAGCGTCATTGCGGTGAAACGGCCAATGCTGCTGCCCATGAAGATGGCCGGATAGCCGACGTTGTCCACCAGCAAGCCGCCGATCAGCGGGCCGATGACGGCGCTGGTGAAGACGGCGGTCTGGTAGAGGGCAGCGGCGCGCGGCCGATGCGCGTCCGGCGTAAGGAGCAGCAGCAGATTGAAGGTGGCCAGCGAAAAGCCCGCCCAGAGGAAGCCGCCGAAAAGATTGTTGATGGCCACATGCCAAATCGCCGTGTAGAAGGTCCATAGCGCCGGCAGGATGGTGATGGCGAAGCCGGATGCAAGGTAGACCCAAACGAAGCCCTTGCGGTCCGTGAGGCGGCCGAAGAAGATCTGCCCGAAGAGCGCGGCCAGTGCGGAAGTTGACGCGGTAATGCCGACGCTGGCGGCGTTGCCCCCCAGTTCCCTCACCAGATAGACATTGAAATAGGGCGCGGTAATCTGCACCGCCAGGTTCCACACAAAGGCGCTGATGACAAAGGCCGTCAACGCGCGGCTGCCAAGCAGAATCTGGCGCAGCGACTGGGGCGCAACTGCTGCACCGTCGCTGCTTTGACGGAAGGGAGGCTCCTTGATGCGGCTGTAGGCCAGCGACGCGAGCATGCCGGTTGCAAAGGCGAGCAGGAACGAGAGTTGGAAGCCCGAGAGCGGGTTGCCTGTGGCGGCGGCGCTGCGGCTGATCATCCAGCCGGCAAGCGGCGTAACCGTGAGCGTGGCGATGCCCATGAGGAAGTTGCGCAGGCTGAAGTAGCGGCCGCGCATGTAGGGCGGAACAAGGTCGGCGGCAAGCGAGGTCATCGACGGATCGGCCAGATTGAGGCCAAAGGCGCGCATGGCAATGACGGCCAGGATGAAGGGAATGGCCACGCTGCCGCTGTGGACGAAGAAGGGGATGATGGCCAGCAGCAGCAGCGTGCCGCGGTACATGGTGCCCACGCTCCAGAGGACAATGGGCAAGCGTTTGCCCACGCGCTCGAGCAGGCGTGCGCCCGGGAAGAGCGCCATTGCGCCAAAGAGATTGCCTACGGCGGCCAGCATGCCGATTTGGCTTGCGCTGGCCCCAAAGGCAAGCGCGAAGAGGGGGATAAAAGAGACGGCGAAGGCCTCGCTGGTGGCCGCCCACATGCCATCCTGCCAGAAGCTGCGCAGATTGTTCTGCTGCACGCTGGTCATGGGACGGGTGATTTGGCGTGTGAGGAGGCTATCGAGGGGGCGGCGCAGGACGCGCCGCCAGGGCGCGCCAACGGGCGCTGGCGGCGGCGGGGCGGCTTCGACAGGGTGCGGATGCGCAGGCGCTGGCTGGGTGTCGGCCGCTGTGTCGGCTGGTGGAACGGTCATGGCGGATATTATACGCTGAGTGAACGTGTGCGGTCGTTTTGGCGAATGCTGATGCGATGGACATTAAAGAGAGAGAGCTGGACGCTGGCCAGCGTCCGGCTCTCTCTGTTCTGCTCGGTTCGGCGGCTAAAGGCGCCGCTATCGTGCTACGTCGATTTGCGGCTACTTTACAATCATCTCAAGCACGTCGCCTGTGGCCTGGTCAATCACCACGGTGGCAGTGTTGCTGTCGCTGGCAAGTTCAACGACCCACACCTGCTTGCCGTCGCGCTCTTCAGGGGTGGCCATTTTGGAGACCACATCACCGTTGAGCTGGCCGTTGACTTCCCGCTGCGCAATCTCAATGGCCTCGCGGGCGCTGACTTCACCCTGGAGGCTATCGGGCTCGCTGCTCGGCACACTGACCGCGGCGCTGCCTGGGCGCTCGCCAAGGGTAATCTCGAGGTTGGTAAGTTGGCCGTCGCGAATCACGCCCAGGGTGGCGGTTTCGCCGGGCTGGCTGGTTGTCACAAGCTGAGCCACGAGGTCGTCAAACGAGCGCACGTCCTCACCATTGAAGGAGACGATCAGGTCGCCACCCATGCCGGTGTCGGCGTCTGCACCCTGCAGGCCGGCGTCTTCGGCCGGGCCACCAGGGATCACGGTGGCGACATACGCGCCGAGCTGCGTGTTGCCCAGTTCAAGGCGGCGGGCCAGCGCGGGCGTTACGGAGGAGCCGCTGAGGCCCAGGTAGGGATAACTGTACTGGCCGTCGCTGATCAGGGCCGGCACCACGCGCTCTACAATCGAGACGGGAATGGCGAAGCCGACGCCCGAGTTGCTGCCGCTGCCGGACTCAATGGCGAAGTTGACGCCAACGAGCTCGCCCCTGAGGTTGACAAGGGGGCCACCGGAGTTGCCCGGGTTGATGGCTGCATCGGTCTGGATAACGTCGGGCAGCGTGTAGCGGTTGTCGCCAAAGTCACCCACAGGGAAGCTGCGGCCAAGGGCGCTGATGATGCCCGTTGTAATGGTGCTCTGAAGGCCAAAGGGGTTGCCAATCGCAATGACGGAATGGCCCACCTTCATGTCTTCACTGGCGGCGAGGCTCAGCGGGCGCCACGGGAAACCGTCGGGCGGCGTCACCTTGATGACCGCGAGGTCGGCCTGCGGGTCGGTGGCCACGACTTCGGCTTCGGCCCAGGTGCCATCGTAGAAGATGACGGTGACCTGCTCGGCGCCATCAACCACATGGTTGTTGGTCACAATGTGGCCCTGGTCGTCAAAGATCCAGCCGGAGCCCTGGCCCCTGGGGACGAGCTGATCGCTCTGGCCGCCCGGCATATCGGGCAGTTGGGGCTGCTGATTTTCGGGCAGGCCCGGGATCTGGAAGTCCATGGCGGTGGGACGGCCTGCGATTTCAATACTCACGACTGAAGGCGCAATCGCGTCGTAAAGCTGCGCCAGTGCGTTCTCATCCTGCTGCAATGTGGCCGAGACAGCCGGCACATCGGGCAGCACCACGGGCGCCTGGTTTGAAGGTGCGGCGGCGACGGTTGCGCTGTTCAGGAGCAGAGGTGCGTAGAATGCACCCAACACCAATGTGAGCGTGAGCAAGGCAGCCAGCAACACGTTGCGGCGCGTATTGCTGTGCGACGAAGGCTTTGTTTCTGTTTGGAGCTGATAACTTCTGTCGTCCATAAGGGTATACATCCTTCTTTCTGCAAGCGAGTTCTGAACTGTCATAGCACTGTTATCGCACTGTCAGAGCGGCGATGTTTCAACGGTCGGCGCCGGCGGAATGTCCCCATGTCGCCCCATGTCGCGCCGACACCGTTACATCATCGTAACGGTGTCGGGTTAGAACAGCATGAATAGCATCTAAATGAACGCTAAGGGGTGCTTTACGGTTCCACAACCTCCAACGGGGCTGTGTCGGTTGTTGGCGCTGTGGCATCTGCTGCCGGCGCAGCAGGCGTGGGCGTGGGGAGCGGTACGCCGCCGACGCGTGCCAGGTCAATCAGCGTGTTCTGGAGTTCTTCCACGATTTCGCCATAGCCGGCGAAATCGCCCTCGCGCAGCCGCTCCTGAGCCGCCAGAAACTGCGTGTTGGCCTGGATAATCAACTGGTCAACCGTGGCAGGGGCGGCGGCCTCGCCGGTGATGGAGGGCCCGCTGTCGCGGCTGCTCACGGCGGATGCGCCCAGTTCGGCGATGACCGGGCTGCGCGAAATCTGGTTGCCGAAGAGCGCCACCAGCGCAGCGCCCAGATTCTCGGCCATGGCCACATTGTCCGCCGTGGCTACAATGACGCGCTGCAGTTCGGGAATGCGCCCGCTGGCTGCCTGCAGGTAGAGCGGCTCCACATAGAGCAGGCTGTCGGCAATGGGAATGACGAGCAGGTTGCCGCGGATGACGCTGCTGCCCTGCTGGTTCCAGAGCGACAACTGGCTGCTGATGACCGGATCCTGGTCTATACGGGCCTCAATCTGCTTGGGGCCGAAGAGCAGCGAATCCTTGCCAAAGTTGTAGAGCACCTTTTCGCCATAGCGCAGCGGGATCATTCTCCACAGCCAGCCACGCCACCATGTTCTCACGGTTGGAGGGTGTGAAGGGGAGGATCATGACGTAGTCCAGCTCCTCGCTGCCCGGCAGCTGCATGAGGACGTAGTAGGGATCCATGCGCTCGGTCTTGTCGTCAAAGATCTCTTCGGGCCATGCCCACACGTCCTCGCGATTGTAGAACTCGTTCGGGTCGGTCATGTGGTAGGTACGGTAGATCTCGGCCTGAGCGCGGTACATGTCCTCGGGATAGCGGATGTTGTCGAGCAGATCGGCAGGCATGCTGCTGAGCGGCTGGAAGAGATTTGGGAAGATCGCCGCATAGCTCTGGATGATGGGGTCGGTAGGATCGGCGATATAGAAGGTCATCGTGCCGTCATAGGTGTTGGTGACAACTTTGACTGCGTTGCGGATGTAATTGATGCGGCCATCCAGCGGCTCGCTGTAGGGGTAGCGGCCGGAGGTGGTGAAGGCATCGTGCATCCAGTAGAGTTCGCCCGTGTCATTCACAACGATGTAGGGATCGCTGTCGTAGGTGAGGAAGGGCGCAACGAGGTTGACGCGCTCGACGATGTTGCGCTGCCAGAGCAGGCGGCTTGTGGCGGAGATGTCGCCATTCAGGATGATGTTGATGTCGCCGAAGTGCAGCGCAAAGAGCAGGCGGTTCCAGAAGGTCATTGGAATGCCCGTGGAGGCCGAAAAGGTGGTGGTGACGTTGCCATCTTCGCGCGGGTAGTCGAATTCGGGCGCAGCGGTTGCGCCGATGACATAGTCGTCTGTGCGCTCGCCAAAGTAGATTTGCGGGCGCGTCACATCAATCAGGCCGCGCGGCGGGAGGTCCTTGAGGAGGAAGGTGGGCAAGCCGTCGCGCGTGACCTGTGCCACGGGTGATGCCGCCACGCCAAAGCCGTGTGTATAGACCAGGCGCTGGTTGACCCACGTCTGCGCGTCGGTGCTCAGCCTGTCGCGAATGAGTTCGCGTGCGCCGATCATCACCTGGCGCGGCTGGCCGTCAATCATATAGCGATCGATGTCGATATCGTTGAATTCGTAATACTGGCGCAGCGCCTGCACCTGGTTGTAGGTTTGCAGCAGCGGGCGGTAATCCCACAGGCGGATATTGCGCAGCGTGTCGGGCTCGTCCAGCAGCCCCTGGGGCGTAAGGCGCTCGTTGGCGTTGTAGGACTCGACGCGGATCTCGTCGAGCGCGTAGGCCTGGCGCGTGTAGGCGATGTTGTCGGCAATGAAGGGGAGTTCGAGGGTGAGCTCGTTGGGGCCCACACGGAAGCGCTGGATCAGGCTGGGGTAGACGCTGGTGGAGACAAGCCCGACGACGATCCAGAGAACGAGCAGCCCTGTGACCCAAACGAGATTGCGGCGCAGAACAAGCAGCAGGGGAATGGCAACGGCGACGGCTATTGAAAACCAGAGCATGAAGATGTTGGCAGGCAACGTGGCGCGCACGTCGGTAAAGCCCGCACCGAAGACGGCCCCGCGCTGGCTGTAGACCAGGTTGAGCGCGCTGAGCTGATATTGCCATGCCAGCAGCAGCATGATGAGTGCGCCGAGCACGCCCAGGTGAATGAGGCCGCGCCGGCTTTCGCTGCGATTGCGCCAGAGCACGCCGTGGATAACCAGCACCGCGGCAAAGGTGAAGCCCAGCGCCACGAGCAGCCAGCCGCGCACCGCTTCCCAAATGGGGAGCGAGAAGACGAAGAAGCCGATTTCACGCCCAAAGATGGGGTCGCTCACGCCAAAGGGCTGCTGGTTGAGGTAGAGCAACACGTGCTCCCACTGGGCCATGGCCACCATGCCGAGCACCACCGAGGCGGCAATGCCAACAAGCAGGACCACGGGCATGACGCGCAGGCCGAATGCGGCCAGCACTTCCTGCACCGGCGAGTTGGTAAGGCCGCTGGGTGTGAGCTGGCGTGCGATCACCACGTTGACGAAGTAGATGATCATGAAGAGCAGCGCAGCGCCAATGAAGAGCAGCGACATCGCCGTGAAGCGCGTCCAGAAGACGGAGAGGTAGCCAACGCTGCTCATCCACGTCCAGTTGGCGATGGTGCCAATTGTGCGCGTGGCGGCGAAGACAACCACAAGTACGAGGCCAATCCAGAGCCAGCGGCGATAGTTGGGCGGGGGCGGCGCTGTATAGGTGCGCGGGCCGGAGGGCGGCGGGGTTTCACCACCGGTTCCTCCGCCGGTGCCACCAACACTGCCGCGGGAGAGGTTTTCCTCAAGCGATCGCAGAAGATCGTCGAATGGGTCTTTATTACGCATAGGGGATTCCGGAACCTTTGCAGGCAACCTGTTGAGGCAACAGGAGCGAGACGGCGCAGCAGGTGCGCCAAAAAGTGAGTGGGTTTCCCTCCCATTCTATCAGAGGTTGGGGCGGAGTGCTGTACGGAGGCTTCCGCGGGCGAAAGTGCAATCTCATCTGCGGCAGCTTACCATGCGGACGATGCAGATGCCGTGCGCGCGCCTGGCGACGCGCCGCGTGTGCTATACTCGCACCATGATGCACAAACCCTCCTGGCCGGACCCACTGCAGCCGCCCAGCGCAGCGCATGTGGCCGCATTGCTCGAACGCTTCTGGCTCGAACTGGAGGCGCTTCCGGCGCTGCTGAACCGGCACGAACTGATTCTGGCCGAAGCGCTGACCGCACGCCTGCGCCATATTGTGATTGAGCTGATGCTGGCAATGAACGGCATTGCCTGGCCCGAGGGGACGCAGCACCTCAACGGGTACCTCGGGGCATCGCAGCGCGCTGTGCTGGAGCGCACGCTGGCGGCTGCCGACGCCGGCGGCGAAAGCTGGCTGGCGCGCGCCGTGGCGCTCGTTGTCGTCTATCGCTGGTATGCGCCGCAATGCAGCGAACGCTTTGCCATTGCTCAGCCCACGGCCACCGAGGCGCGCGTCTGGGCCTTCCTCTGCGCCGAGCTGCCTGACTGGCCGATGACCCTCACCACCGAAGAAGCCGCGGAGTAATTTCCTTGCGCGTTGTCTATGTTGCACCCTTTGGCCTGCGCCAGAAGACGACCGTCTGGGCGCGCTGGCTGCCCTTGGCGCGCCGCCTTGCCGCGCGCGGGCATGGGGTGACGCTGCTCATTCCCCCGTGGGATTCGCCGGGAGATGCAGGCCTGCGCTGGGTGGATGGGGGCGTCGAGGTGGTCAACGTGGCGCTTGAGGGCAGCGTGCCCGCGATTTTGTCCCGTTTGCTACGCGAACTTGCAGCGAGAGAGCCGGAGCTTGTCCACATAATCAAGCCACGCGCCCACGCTGGTCTTGTGCAATTCCTCCTGTGGCAGCGGCGCGCCGCTGGACTGGAGCGCATCCCTCTGCTGCTCGACATTGACGACTGGGAGCAGGCGTGGGCGGAGATCAACAACTACGGTCGCCCCCTGGCAGCGGCGCTGGCGTGGCAGGAAGAATGGGGAATTCGCCACGCCGATGGCATTACGGCGGCGAGCCATTGGCTCGTTGAAAAGGCTGGTGACTATACGCAAACGACGCCAATTCTCTATTTGCCGAACGGTGTAGAGATGCCCGACGGCGCGCCCGCCCTCTGGCGCGCACCGGCAGCGGCGCGTACGCCAACGCTGCTCTACTTTACCCGCTATGTGGAGACAGAGCCGGCGTGGCTGGCGCATTTTGCGGCTGCACTGGGCGAGTTGGGGGCGCAGACGCGTTTGATTGTTGCCGGGCAGCCCCTGCAACCGGGCGCAGACGCACCGTTTCGCGCCGCGGTGACTACACGATTGGGCGCTGAAAGCAACGTTGCAGTGCATTGGCTGGGAAGTGTGGCGCGCGAGTCACTGCCGGGCATCTATGCAGCCAGCGACGTGGCGATCTTTCCCGCACAGCCCACGGCGCTGCAACTGGCGAAGTGCAGCGTGCGGCTGGCCACCTCCCTGCTGCGCGGCGTGCCGGTGGTGGCATCGGCCGTGGGTGAGCAGGCGCATTACGGTGCGAACGGCGCAGCGTTGCTGCTGGATGCGCAGGCGACGCCCCGCGCATTTGCCGCCGCCGCGCTGCAGCTTGCGGCCGACCAGACGCGCGCGCAAGAGATGGTTTCCGCAGCACACGCGCACCTGGCGCGCAATTATCAGTGGGATGACCTGGCTACGCAGTTGGCGGGATTTTACGCGCGATTCGTTTAGTGGTGCGGTTCGCAAGCGCGTGGTTGCGACCTGCGGCAGCTTGTGGCCCATTATGAAATGACTGGGGAATCGTATGCGCCGGCGCGAGCGGCAACCTCACCCCCGGCCCCCCTTTCCATGCCGGCTATGCATTATGCGTATCGCGTTTGGCAGAGGTTTGGTGCGCAGCCACCGCCGCTGGCTGAAGTCTACGGCTAGGCAACCCAAGTCGGCTGAAGCCGACTGACGCGGTTGTAGGTCACGTCTCCCGACGTGACGCAGCCCAGAGGGCTGAACCTCGCCGCATAACCAACCGTTCAGCGTATCCCAATACATTCAGCCCTGCGGGCTGCGTCACGCCGGGAGACGTGACCTACAACCGCGCCCGCAGTATCCGAAAACATTCAGCCCTTTGGGCTGCGTCACGTCGGGAGACGTGACCTACAACGGCAACCTCACCCCCGTCCCCTTTCCAATTTTCTGGAGAGGGGACGGGGGTGAGGTTGCAGTGGGCGCTGCTCACGCGATACAGCGCAAATTTGCGAAAAGCCGTCAGCCGCCGTAGGTGGCAATCGCGCACTTGCAAGGAATGCCAAGTGACGCGTGGTTGCGCGGGCGGTGCTTACGGCAGCGGCAGGGGTGAGTACTTCTTGCCCTCGGGGTTGCGGGCCAGCTCGCGTGCGTCGGCATCGGCGGCGTACTGCGCCTCCATGTCGCGGCGGGCCAGAAAGCGCTGGCGCGACTTGGAGAGCCAGCGCCCGGCTTCGCCTGCATCCGCCAGCAAGCGGCCGAAGATCATGTAGCCCGTATGCGCCGCCATGGTATCCACGGGGCGCAGGCGATCGGGCACAGGCTTGTAGGGGCGCAGCAGTATCTCCTCTACGGCAATATCTGCATAGCCGTGCTCCTCCATGGCCGCAAGCAGAGAGCTCACCTGGTTGGTTGTGGGCGCAAGCGCCGCAAAGACACCGCCCGAGCGAAGCGCCGCGCGCACCTGCGGCAGATACTCCCACGGCTCACGCACGTCGAGGAAAAGAGCATCTGCGTCGGTCTCGGCAAAGCCATCCTCGATTGCGCCCAGATGCATTGTGACATAGGGCAGCAGCCCCACGCGCTCCAGGTTGGCGCGTGCGCCGCGGTACGCTTCCTCGCGCATTTCGTAGGTGTAGACCATGCCGGTTGGGGCCACGGTCCAGGCCAGCGCCATTGTGAGGCCGGCGCTGCCGGTGCCCGCCTCGATGACGTGGCTGCCAGCGCGCAGGTTCATGCGGTAGACAAGCCAGGCGGCATCCTTGGGGTAGATGACCTGCGAGCCCCGCTTGAGATGGCGCATGAGGTCCTCGAGGACGGGTTCGAGCACGAGTGCGGCGTGGCCGGTGGCGCTTGTTACGGCTTCACCCGAGTGGCGGCCCACCACATCGGCGTGGGCGAAGATGCCCATGTGTGTATGCAGCTCCTGGCCCGGGCGCAGCCGCACAAGATAGCGGCTCTGGTCGCCGGCGATGAGGAGCACGAGGTCGTCGAGCGCAAAGGCGGCGCGGCGGGGCGGGAACCAGTGGGTGGCCTGCTGCTGGGAATGGGTGATTTCGGAGCTCATTTTGATTCCTGGCGATTGCGCCGTTCGCGCCGCAGCGCGTGGGACGCGAATGATTGGCATGGCATGGATGCCGAGTGTGCGGGCAGTTTTGCAGGCAGTATAGGTGGTGCGGGCGCTGTGGGCCAACATTGTGGCTGCAAAGCGACGCTTCAATGGAGGTTGACAGCCTCGAGGCCGCTGTGTAGAATGGGGGCAGGGCATTCAAGTCTCGCCCATCTCCCTCTTTCACCCATCAACGTCGTTCCTTGTCGCGTTGTCTTGCGCGGCAATTCAATACAACAGCTTCTTTCAAAGTCCCTTCGATCATCGCTAAGGAGGATGCGTTTATGCAGTCCAAACGAACGTTCGTTGTGGCGTCACTCTTGCTGATTGCTCTGCTCGCCCTGACCGGCTGTGCGCCGCGCGCCGGCGCCGGTGAGGTGGCTGCAACAGCGCCTGCCGACGCCCTCGTTGTTGACCTGCCGGCGATTGCCATTGACTTTGCGCAGGACGGCTCGGCCTCGATTGGCGGGATTCCGATTGCGGACATTGGCGGATCGCTCGGTATGCCGATTGAGCTGCCGATTACGGGTGACCAGATTGCCATGTTGACGGGGCTGGGCATTCAGCACATTCAGCTCGCCAATGAGCCTACGGGCCTTGGCATCTACGTAAACGGTCGCCAGATCCCCTCGATTGGCTGGGATGCAACAACCCTTGAAGAGACAGCGAATGTGCTTGCAGGCCAACCCGCCCTTGCCAAGCTGCTGCCCGTTGTGACGCAACTGGGCATTGGCGTCACGCTGCGCTTCCCTGTGCCCGAAGGCGCAACCGCCGCCCCGCTGGTTGTACCGCCGAGTGACAGCGCCGCCTCCAGGCTGGCAGAGTCGCAGGAGAGCTTCCTGGCTGAAGCCGGTTCACGGCCGACAATTTCGATTCCGATCAACTACAATCTGGACGGAACGTGGACGGCCGGTGGCTTCCCCAGCTCCGTGCTCGAAGCCACGCCACTTGGCCCCTTCCTCGACTCGCTCACGCTGACGCCGACGCAAATTCAGCGCGACATTGCAGCGGGCATTGAGAGCATTGACGTGAGGCTGAACGATCAGGGTTTGGCCGTGGTGTGGAACGGCACCGAACTGCCGTCGCTTGACTGGTCGGGCGGCAAGCTGGCATCGGTTGTTGAGGTGCTCGAGGAGAGCGGCATGATTGCGGGCCTGGGCATTGACCCTGCCGTGGTGCAGCAGGTATTGGACATGGCGCTGCCGATGCTCACCTCAAGTGACATCAGCCTGCAGATGACTTTCCCGACGGAATAGACGCAGTTGAGCAGGCTGCGCTTTGGCGCAGGAGTATACAGTGCGGGGCGGCTCCTGGTGGGGCCGCCCCGTTGGTTGTGACGCGGGAAACCGTGTGGGTGCGGCGCATTGCGTACTGCGCCAGCGCAGTACGAGAGGCTGCCATCTGCGCAAATCGGGACGCGTCGTCAGACTGCAATTTTGCCCTGCTGGTCGCGGTGACTTTATGGCCACCAAAGCCATTCTCATTCCGCGTTGTGCCGACAAAAGCATGACTGTCTGTGCCAGGGCTTCGCAAAAGTCAGGGGACAGGGAGCAAGGAACCGTGGGTTGTAGGTCACGTCTCCTGGCGTGACGCCATTGTTGTTTGCGCGCCAACAACAGCGTCACGCCAGGAGACGTGACCTACAACGGCTCCCCGACTCTTGAGAAGCCCTGTCTGTGCAGGCTTGTGCTGTTCAACTCTTTAGCCCGCGAGCGCTCCGCGGCCGAGCGCACGTGTTGCGGTGACAAGCGCGGGAATGTCGTCGGTATTGAGGCGGCGGGCGAGGAGGATCACCGTGACGTTGGGAAGATCCAAACTGACGTCGACGGCCTTAAGGTAAGGTCCAAAACGGCTTTGCAAGTCCAGGAATGCGTGCTCGAGGGCTGCCGTGTTTGGGCCCCGCACAGCATACTCGCCTGCGCCGTCAGAGAGCGTACGTTTACGCCAAAGCTCGGTTTCCTCTGCACGTCCGAGCGCCTTGTCGGCTACGCCGCCCAATTGCCACACAAGGTCGCAATGGGGTCTGGCGTTCAGCGTGGCAGTGATTGTGAGCAGCTGGAAGCGCGTAATCAGCGCCCAAATGGCGCGTGTGGGCAAGCTGAAGCCCATGTCGAAATCGACCTCGAAGGTGGTGAAGGGAGAGGGCGCTCGCTGCAAGACGATGGAGCTAACGAGGGCGCGTTGCACTTGTACAATGGCTATGGCGCCACGCGTGGTGGACTGGAACGCGTCGGCGAGAGCCATCATGCGCCTGCGCGCCACCCACAGGCCAAGCAGGTGCAGCGTGGCGAGAAAGAGCAGCACGCCGCCAATGATGGTCATCCACGGCGCAATGCCGTCGTACTCTGCGAGATAAGCCACATGCCCCTCCGTGCGCACGTCACTGTTCCATGTGAGGAAGGAAAGATGGAGAAGAGCCCGTTCAAGAACAATGTAACGCGCCTTTTGGATAGCCGCAAGGTGCGCTATCGGCTGCTGCGCTACGACTACGCCGGTGGCGTCCACTCGGCGGTGGAGGTGGCGGAGGCGGTCGGTATGCCGCCGGCGCAGGTCTTCAAGACGCTGGTGGTGCTGGCTGATGAGCCGCGCCGCAAGCCGATGCTTGTGATTGTACCCGGCCCCGCCACGCTTGACTTGCGCGCGTTCGCCAAGGCCGCGGGCATCAAGAAGGCGCGCATGGCCGCGCACGAGGAAGCGGAGGCGCTCACCGGATTGCAAACGGGGGGCATTAGCGCGCTGGCGCTGATTAACAAGGGCTTTGACGTCTATCTGGCGGAGCAGGCGCGCGCCTTTGCGACGATTGCGGTGAGCGCGGGCGAGCGCGGCGCGAATGTGGAGCTGCCCGTGGCGGAGCTTGTGAAGCTTACGACGCGCGCGGTGGGTTGCGATTGGGGAGGGATAGGCAGGGGTGCATTTCGTTTTGGTGGCGCGCGCTGCAACCTCACCCCCGGCCCCCTTTTCATGCCGGCTATGCATTATGCGTATCGCGTTTGGCAGAGGTTTGGTGCGCAGCCACCGCCGTAGGCTGAAGCCTACGGCTAGGCAACCCAAGTCGGCTGAAGCCGACTGACGCGGTTGTAGGTCACGTCTCCCGACGTGACGCAGCCCGCAGGGCTGAATGTACTGGGATACGCTGAACGGTTGGTTATGCGGCGAGGTTCAGCCCTCTGGGCTGCGTCACGTCGGGAGACGTGACCTACAGCCGCGTGCGCGCAGTTTCAATTACATTCAGCCCTGCGGGCTGCGTCACGCCAGGAGACGTGACCTACAACGACGTCACGTCGGGAGACGTGACATATAGCGGCGTCAGCTGCGTCACGCCAGAAGACGTGACAGAAGGGCGCATGCGGCTGGCCCCACGCGTAACAGAACCACAACAGCGCCGGAATCATGGACTGCTTTACTTGAGCCACGAGAATCAGCGCCGGTAGTGCGTTCATGAAGGATGGGGGCCATGCTCAAGGAAATGGAAGAGGTTGCGTCGGGCTTGGAGTATGAACTAACAGGCGACCAGAAGATGTTGCAGGACATGGCGCGCGACTTTGCCAGAAGAGAGATCATTCCACGCGCCGAGCACCATGACCAGACGGGCGAGTGGCCTTGGGAAATTTGGGAAAAGGCGCGCAAGGCGGGCCTCGTCAACCTGAACATCCCCGAGGAGTATGGCGGTGGCGGCGCGAGTGTACTCGAAGAGTGCATTGTGGGCGAGGAGCTTGCTTATGGCTGCTCCGGCATCCAGACAGCGCTCATGCTCAACCAGCTGGCAGCGCTACCCATGATCATCGCGGCCAACGATGAGCAGAAGCAGCGCTACTATCCGAAGCTGACGCAGGAGGGGAAGATTATTTCCTACTGCATGACGGAGCCCGATGCCGGTTCGGACGTGGCCGGCATCAAGACTACGGCGCTGCGCAAGGGCGACCACTATATTCTTAATGGCACAAAGACCTGGATTACCGACGGGCCAGTGGCCTCATATTTCACCGTCTTCGCCAAGACCAACCCGGGCGACGGCCACAAGGGCATGTCCTGTTTCATTGTGGAGCGCGAATGGGCAGGTGTGAGCACGGGCAAGCCGCTGGAGAAGCTCGGCCAGCATGCGGCGCAGGCGTGCCAGGTCTTCTTCGAGAATGTGGAGGTGCCCGCCGAGAATCTGCTTGGCAACGAGGGTGACGGCTTCATGATCGGCATGAAGGTCTTCGACAAGAGCCGCCCGCCCGTGGCGGCGGCAGCGACTGGCGTTGCGCGCCGCGCGCTGGATGAGGCCGTCAAGTACGCGGGGCAGCGCATGGCCTTTGGCCGCTTTCTGTGGCAGCACCAGGGGCTGGGTTTCATCCTTTCGGACATGAAGATTCGCGCCGAGGCGGCACACCATCTGGCGTGGAAGTCGGCGTGGCTGGTGGATCGCGGCAAGCGCAACACCATGGAGGCGGCGATCGCCAAGGCTTTTTGCGCCGATGCTGCGATGCAGAACGCGGTGGACGCGGTGCAGGTCTTTGGCGGCAACGGCTACAGCCGCGAATATCCCGTGGAGAAGCTCATGCGCGATGCCAAGATTTACCAGATTTACGAAGGCACGACGCAGATTCAGAAGAACATCATCCTGCGCGAGCTCTACCACAAGAAGTAGGCGCTGGATACAACAGCAGTACACAGATTCCACAGATTTTACAGATAACAACAGATAACAACAGTCAAAGACGGATGACGGCGGATAGTCCGCTGTCATCCGTCTTTAACTGTTGTTATCTGTTGTTATCTGTAAAATCTGTGGAATCTGTGTACTGCTGTTGTATCCAGCGTACTCAGGGCTTGGGCTTGACGGCGCGGGCGTAGAACATACGCTGCTCGAAGACGAGCTTCATTCCCTGCCGGCGCACATGCAGACCGGATGCGTCGGTCTCGATGCCCGCTTCCATCATGTCGCGCACGACGGTGCGGCCGGGGGTCTCGGCATCCATGTCCGAGAGCCAATCCTCAAGCTCGCGGTCAAAGACGGCAACCTTCTCGGCTTCAAGCTCGAGGCCGACACCCGTGAGCAGCTTGCGATACTGATCGGCGGTGCGCGCCTGGACGAAGGCGGGGTTGCGCTTCTCCTCAATCGCATTCTGCGTGGCGCGCTTGACGGCGTCGTCATGGCCCAGCAAATCGCAGAAGAGCAGCACGCCGCCGGGTTTGAGAACGCGCATGAACTCCTGCAGCATGCGCTCGGGTTTGGAGGTGTGGTGCAGCACAAGGCGACAGACAACGACATCGAACCATTCATCGCTGAAGGGGAGCGCCTGGGCAGGGGCGAGGCGAAAGCTGACCTGCGCAGCGGTGGCCGTGGTGCGGCTCAGGCGCTGGTACTCGGCAGCCTCCAGCATGACAGGGCTGACGTCAACGCCGACAACCTCGCGTGCGCCTTCCTCGGCCAGAAGCAACGCAAGGAGGCCGCCGCCAGAGCCGACATCCAGAACGCGTGCGTCCGCAGGCAGGTGTGCAAAGCGCAGCAGGTCGCGCATGCGCTGCGCGCGCTCGCCACTGGGCTGCTCCGTTGGGGCGCGGCTGGCCGTGCGATTGTAGACCTCTGCAATACGCGTGCAGCTCTTCGCTGTCGAGCGCTGTGCCCGCCGCGGGTGCGCTTCCCTGCACGCTGGCCGCCGGTAAATTTGGCACCGGCAGATGCTCGCGCCGGTTGACGTAGGCCAGCCGCCAGACGCCACCCTGGCGGCGAAATTCGGAGATGCCCGCGTGCGTGATGTTGATGGGCAGCAATTGCGCGCCAAAGAATTGGCGTATCAACGCGGAGATGGCTGAGCCGTTCAGGACGAAGGCGACGCTCTTGCCCCAGTTTTCGGCCATTACCTGGTCTACGGCAGCGACAACGGCGGCCAGGAATGCGCCGTATTCGCTCTCGTTGGCGGGCTCGGGCGCTTCATGCTGCGCCCACTCTGCGCCAAGTTGCGCCAGCGAGCGGGGCATTTCGCCGTCACTGCCCGGGCTGCTTGCCTTCTCCACCGGGTTCCGGGGCAGGTCGCTGCGCACTTTGATGGGCAGCCCCAACATCTGGCCAATGCGCTGCGCCGTCAGTCGGCTGCGCAACTGCGGCCCGGAGATGAGGACATCCACACGTTCGTGGCTCTTCATCCAGGCAGCCAGGAGATTGGTCTGCTCCCAGCCTACGGCGGTGAGGCCGGAGTTGTCATCGCTCTCGGCAAAGCCGGCGAGGCCGGAATAGCGATTGCGCAACCCCTCGGATCGGCAAATGAGCAGCAGGCGCGTCTCGACAGCATCAGCGCCGTCGGGCACGTCTGGAGAGGAGCGGATATTCACTTGCGTTGAGGCGGGCGTGGCGTTGGGCACGGGGAGCCTTGCAGCGATGCGTGAGGCGCTAATCGCTCGCCTGGGTTTCGGCGGCGAGAATGGCCTGGCGAGCGGCGCGGCGCCCCTCGTTGAGCGACTGTTCGAGGCGCTTGTTCTCCTGCACCACTTCGGGATAGTGGGAGGTTTGCTTCCTGAAATCGTCAGGCAGGCGCAGCCGTTCAACGGGCACGCCCGTGATCAGTGATTCAAGCAATTCGTCGGCGTCATCAATGTGCACGTGGCCATACCAGATGCCGTCGGGATAGACGACGACGGCCGGCCCCAGGCCACAGGCGTTGATGCAGCCGGCCTTGTTGATGCGGATGGTGTCGGTGAGGCCGGCGGCGGCCACACGCTTGGTCAGCAGCTCAAAGAGGCCGGCGCAATCGCCATCATACCAACAATATGGGCCGAAGGTGCATACGAAGAGGTGCTTCTCGAGTGTAGGCATTGTGCGATCATACCAGAGGCGGGCGCTGCGGCAAAACCGGTGTGGGGTGTAGGGTGTAGGGTGTGGGGTGTAGACGATCCCACACCCCACACCCCACACCCTACACCCCACACCCTACACCCCACACCCTGCTGTTGCGCTGTTCGCTCTGCGTTGACACAGTGGCAGCGCCTCACCTATAATGACCATCCATAACCGTGAACATCATCCACTGTTGGCTCGCTCCCTTTTCAATCGCAGCCCTTCGCTGGCAGGCCACGCATAGAGGTACGCCTGGCCCACAAGGGCTACTCTCCGCCCCCGAGTACGCGCCGGACACTTTTGCCGGCAGAGAACCGTGCTCGGGCGGGTGTGGAGTCGTGCGGGCTTTGCCCACCACCCACCCCAACCGAGCCAGCAAGACAAACGCAATTGCAGCACCGACGGCCACTGCCCGGGCGAAATCTCCCGCGGCTTGGCCGTTTTTGTTGGGCAGCGCACCCCGCAGCCTGTTGCAGGCCACTGGGTGCTGCTTCTCGTTCCATCCGTTCACATCGTCCGTTTCATGAATCCCGGCGGCAGCAGGCCGAGAGTTGGGCCGGCTGTCCCATAGAAGGAGATTGAAGGAGAAGATATGGCGAATCTACAGACAGGCAACATACGCAACGTGGCTGTTCTTGGCCACGGTGGCGCCGGCAAAACGTCGCTCACCGAGGCGCTGATCTACAAGACCGGCGCCACCACCCGCGTGGGGCGCGTCGAAGACGGCACGACCGTGGCTGACTGGGATGCGGAAGAGCAACGCAGGCAAATTTCAATCAACGTGAGTGTGGTGCCGATTGAGTTCGGCGGCTATCACATCAATTTGCTCGACACACCCGGCTATCAGGACTTTGTAGGCGAACAGATTTCGGCGCTGCATGCGGCCGAGGCCGGGCTGATTGTGGTGGACGCGGTTGCAGGCTGCGAAGTGGGCGCCGAGCTGGTGTGGGACAGGCTCAATGAGTTGGGCAAGCCGCGCATTATTTTCGTCAACAAAATGGATCGTGAGAACGCCAATTTTGCTTCGGCCGTCGAAAGCCTGCGCAGCACGCTTTCCGGCTCCAAGATTGTCCCCTTCCAGTTGCCCGTGGGGTCGGCCGACAGCTTCAAGGCCATTATTGGCCTGGTTGAAATGAAGATGTACAGCGGCAAGGATGGGGCCAAGTCCGACATCCCCGCCGAGCTGCTGGCCGAAGCCGAAGCCGCCGCGCTGGAGCTGGTGGAAGCTGCTGCCGAAGCCGATGACGAACTGATTATGAAGTATCTCGACGGCGAGCAGCTTACGCCTGACGAAGTGCGGCGCGGCCTGCATCAGGGCGTCAAGTCGGGCGCGATTACGCCCGTCTACGTCGGTTCGGCCACCGGTGACATTGGCCTTGACCGTGTGCTGAAGATGATTCCCCGCTATGTGCCTGCGCCGAACGAGCGCACCGTTGCCGCGACAGTGGGCGAGGAAGAGATTGAAGTGACGGCGGACCCGAACGGGCCTGTGGCTGCGACTGTCTTCAAGACGATTATTGACCGCTATGTGGGGCGCATGAACTATGTGCGCGTCTTCTCGGGCACCGTGGTCAAGGATAGCCAGCTTGCGCCCGCCAGCACGGGCAAGGCAGCGCGCATTGCCAACCTCTTCCATGTGGTGGGCAAGGAGCTCAAGCCGGTGGATGCGCTCGTTGCGGGCGACATTGGCGTCATCAGCAAGCTTGAGGATTTGCAGACGGGGCAGACGCTTGCTTCGCCCGAGAAGCTGATTCGCGTGACGCCGCCGGAGTACCCGCGCCCGCTCTATTCGGTGGCGATTACGCCCGTTTCGCAGGCAGACAGCGCGAAGATGGGTTCATCGGTCACGGCGCTGGTTGAAGAAGACCCGACACTGCGCTTCCAGACCATTCAGAGCACGCACCAGACGGTGCTGCAGGGCATGGGCGAAACGCACGTGGATGTGGCCGTGCGCCGCCTTGAGAGCAAATTTGGCGTGCATGTGGGCACCGCAGTTCCCAAGGTGCCTTATAACGAAACGGTGAGCCGCAAGGCATCTGCCATGTACCGCCACAAGAAGCAGTCGGGCGGCGCGGGCCAGTTTGCCGAGGTGCACCTGCGCGTTGAGCCGCTGCCCACTGGAAGCGGGTTCCAGTTCACCAGCGAAATCTTCGGCGGTGTGATCAGCGGTGTTTTTGTACAGTCCACCGAAAAGGGCGTGCGTTCAACGCTGGATTCGGGTGTGGTCGCCGGCTATCCTGTGGTGGATGTCAAGGCGATTATCTTCGACGGCAAGGAACATCCCGTCGACTCGAAAGACATTGCCTTCCAGACGGCCGGCCGCGAAGGCTTTAAACTCGCCATGGCTGATGCCGCCCCCGTCCTGCTGGAACCGATTTACGTGGTTGACGTCACGGTTCCAGATGAGTATATGGGCGATGTAATGAGCGACTTCACCACGCGCCGCGGGCGGGTGCAGGGCATGGAGCAGAAGGGCAACCGCACAGTTGTCCACGCGCTCGTGCCGCTGGCCGAGATCATGCGCTACGGCACGGACCTGCGCGCAATGACACAAGGACGCGGCGTCTACGCGATTGAGTTCGACCACTACGACCCCGTGCCGTCGCACCTGACGGCGGGCATTGTGACGCAGCACAAGGAAGAAGAGCACGCTGATTAAGGTGATGGTGCGCTAAAGAGCGCATCGCAAGCGGGGAACAGGGATCGGGGATCGGGGAACGCTCAGCCGACCACGATCCCTGATCCCTGTTCCCTGTTCCCTGTTCCCTCCGGCCATAGAGCCGCCCCCCATGTTGCGTCTCACCCAGACGCAGCACGGGGGCGGCGGTTTTTTTTGCCTCACCGCCCACAGTGTAGAATTCAGCCTTCGAGCCGGCGCTTGACGGCTCGATTCTTTGTTGGGGGATACCGTGGAGAACGCTGGATCACTCTGGGCGCTGCTGGCAGATGCAGGCGTCGTGCTGCTGAAGTCACTCTATATTGGCGGGGCGATTGCAATTGCGATCTACGGCCTCAACGCGCTCTGGCTTGTGCTGGAGCTGTGGCTGCGGCCGCGCGTGGCAGTTGCCCACGGCCAGCCAGCCGAGTGGCCAAGCGTGACCGTACAGTTGCCCATCTATAACGAGCGCCATGTGGTAACGCGCCTTGTGGAGGCCGTGGCGGCGCTGGATTACCCCGCCGACCGGCTGCAGATCCAGATACTTGACGATTCGGACGACGATACGGCCGCGCTGGCCGATTGCGCTGCGGCGCTGTGGCAGGCACGCGGTGTGGACATTTGCGTGGTGCGGCGGCCCGAGCGTACGGGCTACAAGGCAGGCGCGCTGGCCTACGCGCTGGCGCAGAGCAAGAGCGACTTCATTGCCATTTTCGATGCCGATTTTCTGCCGCAGCCCGATTTTTTGCAGCGCGTGATGGCCGTCTTCACCGCCCCGAGCAGTGACGACGTGGCCTTTGTGCAGGCGCGCTGGGCGCATGTGAATCGCAACTATTCTCCCCTTACCCTCTGCCAGGCGCTGGCGCTGGACGGGCACTTTGGCGTGGAGCAGCCGGCGCGCCGCGCCGCCGGCTACGCCTTTGGCTTTAACGGCTCGGCGGGGGTGTGGCGGCGTGCCGCGATTGAGCAGCCCACGGTGGGCGGCTGGAGCGCGGAGACGCTCTGCGAGGACCTGGACCTGGCGTATCGCGCCCAGCTGGCGGGCTGGCGCGGCGAATTTGTGGCGGACGTGGCTGCGCCCGCCGAAGTGCCGCCGCAACTGATTGCCTTCAAGCGGCAACAGGCGCGCTGGGCGCAGGGCTCGGTACAGAGCTTGCGCAAGCTGGGTGGGCGCGTCTGGCGATCCGGCTGGCCGCTGCCCAAGCGCATGGCCGGACTGATTCACCTGGGCAATTACCTGATTCACCCCATGCTGCTGCTTATGCTGCTTGTCACCGTGCCGATTGTGTTGTTGAATGTGCAGGTGCCGGCGCCGCTGGCCGCGCTGAGCCTCGCTTCGCTGGGGCCGCCGCTGCTCTATGCGGCAGCGCAGCGCAGGCTGCACCCGCAGGAGTGGCTGGGCAACTTTGCGGCGCTGCCACTGCTCATGCTCTTTGGCATGGGGCTGAGCCTGGGCAACACGCGCGCTGTGTGGAAGGGGCTGCGCACGGAGGGCGGCGACTTCAAGCGGACGCCCAAGTTTCATGTGCAGCAGCGGGCAGACGAGTGGCGGCAGAGCAGCTACCGGCTGCCCGTGGCGGGCGAGAGCTGTGGCCGAGGGGCTGCTCGCGCTCTACGCAAGCGTGGGTGTGGGCGGCGCGCTGCTGCAGGGCAACTGGTGGGCGGCGGCCTTCTTGATGCTCTTTGCGCTTGGCTTCGGGTTGATGGCGGGCCTTGAGCTTTGGCAGGCGCGCACGCCCCAGCATAGACGCGCGCGCAGCAATGCAGCCCAAGCGGGCGAAGGCCGTGCTCGTGGGCCAGGGGGCTGCCACGCCGCAGCCCTACAGCCGCGACGGCCGCGGCGATGTGGGGGATTGAGGGGCGGTGCGTGAAATCACGCCACGCGTCTCGCTTTCGTAGCGGCGGCTTCAGCCGCCGTTCGTTTGGAACGCGACGCGTCGTTGAGAACGGCGGATGAATCCGCCGCTGTGCAGGCCCCATCTTTACGTTGATTGAGATCGGAGATTTATGAGCCAGACCTTTTGCACCGAATGCGGTGCGCCAATGCCCGAAACGGGCAACTTTTGCCCGTCGTGCGGTACGGCGCGGGCACAGACAGGCGCTGGAACTCTGCCGACCGCGCCAGCGCCAGCGCCCGTGCCGGCCGGCAACCGCGACGCGGCCTTCTGCAGCAGTTGCACCGCCTGCGCCAAAGCGGCAGTCGCCGCTCGTGCTTGGCGCAATCCTGGGTGGGGCGCTGCTGATTGGCGCTGCGCTTTGGTTCATCTTCGCACGGCCGCAGCAAGGCATTGCCAACGTGGAAGCGTGCGTGGTGGGCCAACTCTGCGCCGACGAGACACCTATGCCGCTGGAAGAGGGCGCGGATATTCCATTCCCCGAGGTCGCCCGCATTGCCCCTGGCGAAGCGCATGGGCGCAGCTTCTCGGGCAACGTCGTCTTCGTGGACGTGCGCGATGAAGAGTCGTACGCGACGGCGCACATACCCGACAGCGTGCTGATACCGCTTGACGAAATAGAAGCGAAGGGCAGCCAACTGCCCAAGGATGCGGAGATCATCCTCTACTGCACCTGACCGGCTGAAGAATCGAGCGCCCGTGCGGCGCTCTACCTGCAGGAAATGGGTTACACCAACGTTGCGGCATTGCTTGGCGGCCTGCGCGCCTGGTCTGACCAGGGGCTGCCCATGGCATCCAACTAGCTCTCCATACGACGCAAAGGCGCAAAGACGCAGAGGAAGCGCAAAGCAGAGCAAAATCAGGAAAAGCGACTCTGTCGATGGCTGAAGCGCGTCTTCGCTTGCAAAACTCCTGCCCTTGCTTTGCTGTGCGTGCCTTTGCGCCGTTGCGTAACAGTTGATTGTGATTGGGCCGCTCAGGCCAGTCTACGCGAAGTTGTCAATCTCGAGGCGCGCCGCTACAATGGCCTTTGCGGCTGCGTGGCGATTCCTGCGCAAGCACGGGCGCGCCTCTGGCGCGCAGCGCGCATCTCGCTGCAGCCGCAACGACCGATGGCTGTTCCGTAACCACCTTACGAGGCGAAACCATGCCCGCAAATGTGAGCGAAAGCGTCCCCTGGCTGGAAGATAAGGCCAACATCATTGTGCTGGCCAACACCTCCAAAGAGAACTTCATTTTTGACCTGCCCTCGGGTCGCCAACGCCTTGACGCCGGCAGACGCATGCGCACGCGGCGCTCAATCCTCGACTTTGAACAGGTGAAGGCGCTCGTGGACGGTGGCAAGCTCACCGTACAGGACGCCTGACGCGCCAATGGCGAAACTTCTGCTTGTCGACGGCCACTCGCAGGCCTACCGCGCCTATTTTGGGGTGAAGACGCCTCTGACCACCCGCCTCGGCGAACCCACTGCCGCCGTCTATGGTTTTGCGCGCAAGCTGCTCGCCACAATCAAGGAGCAGAAGCCCGACTACTTTGTCGTCGCGTTTGACATGGGTGACACCTGGCGCCATGCCGAGTTCCCCCATTACAAGGCCACGCGCGACAGCATGCCCGACGAAATGTCCACGCAGATGGAGCGCATTGCCAAGCTGCTGGGCGCGCTGGAC
This sequence comes from uncultured Chloroflexia bacterium, assembly GCA_963773745.1. Classification (GTDB taxonomy): domain Bacteria; phylum Chloroflexota; class Anaerolineae; order Caldilineales; family Caldilineaceae; genus UBA5069. Next base: position 1,875,821 of record CAVZCL010000005.1, on the reverse strand, counting down.
ATCCCAATTGTCACCTATCCCAACTTTGAAGCCGACGATATCATCGGCACGCTGGCCTGCCAGGCAGCTGCCGCGGGCGAAGATGTGCTGATTATGACCGGCGACCGCGACATGTTTCAACTGGTCGACGAGCATGTGCGCATTCTCTACACATCGGGCGGGCCCAAGCCGGTCACAAAGGTCATGGGCCCCGATGACGTGCGCGAGCGCTATGGTGTGGACCCTGCGCAGTTTGTGGATTTCAAGGCGCTGCTGGGCGACAACTCGGACAACATTCCGGGTGTGCAAGGGGTGGGCGAGAAGACCGCCGCCAAGCTGCTCAACACGTACGGCACGATTGACGAAATCTACGCGCACATTGACGAGGTGAAGCCCGACCGCGTGCGTGCCGCGCTGGCCGAGTCCAAAGAGCAGGTCTACCGCAACCGCCGCCTCTGCGCAATCACATGCGACGTGGATGCGCTGACGTGGGATCCCGAAACAAGCGATCGGCGCAATTACGAACTCAACAACGTCATCGACTTCTTTACAGAGCTGGAATTCAACTCGCTCATTCGCGACTGGCCGCTGGCCGACCCGGACAAGAATCAGCTGGCCGCAATGGGCACTGTTGCAATGGGCACAGTGGAAAAGGGCACAGGCGAAGTGGCGGCGCGTGATGACGGCCCGCAGATGACCCTCTTCGCCTTTGAGAATGACGAGGCCACCGGCGGCCCGGGCAGCGGCCAGGTGGGGATAACGCCGATTGTGCCCATGTCACCCACGGGCGGGGCCACCTACACCGTGGTGCAGGACCGTGCCGCGCTGGAGCTGCTGGTCGAGACGCTGGCGAGCGCCGCCAGCCTGAGCTTTGACGTGGAGACGACAAGCCAATACGTCATGCAGGCCGATTTGGTGGGGCTGGGGCTTTCATGGGCGCCGGGCAATGCCGTCTATATTCCAGTTGCGCACCGCACGGGCGTGCAGTTGCCGTGGGAGGAAGTGCGCGAGGCGCTGCAACCCTTCTTTGCCAACGCCGACCTGCCCAAGCTGGCGCACAACGGCTCGTATGACCTGACCGTGTTGCTCGAGCATGGCATGGAGGTGCGCGGGCCCATCCACGACACCATGATTCTGGCATGGGTGCTGGATCCGGCGAGCCGCATGTTGGGGCTCAAGGCGCAGGCGGCGCTGGAGTTGGGCTGGCACATGACGGAGATCAGCGCGCTGATCGGCAGCGGCAAGAAGCAGGTCACCATTGACCATGTGCCGATTGAGACGGTGGCCGCGTACTGCGGGGCCGATGTGGATGCCACGATTCAGCTCTTCCCGCTGCTGGCGTCGCGTGTGCGTGGTGCGGGCATCTGGCCTCTCTACGAACAGATTGAGCTGCCGCTGCTGCCGGTGATCAGCGCGATGGAGCGGGCAGGCATCTTGCTCGATGTGGAATATCTGGCGGAGATGTCGGAGCGACTGGCTGCGCTTCTGCGCGAGCTGGCGCGCGAGCTCTTTGAGATTGTGGGCCATGATTTCAATCTGCGCAGCACGCAACAGATGAGCAACGTGCTCTTTGGCGAGCTTGAGTTCCCCACAAAGGGTATCGGCAAGACGGGATCGGGGCAGTTGAGCACGGCGGTCGGCGAGCTTGAGAAGCTGCGCGTCAACACGACGCTCACTGAGAAGCAGAAGCGCGTTATCGAGCTGATTTTGCAGCAGCGACAACTGGAAAAGCTGCGCGGCACCTATGTGGACAATCTGCCTGCGCTGGTGAACCCAAAGACGGGGCGGCTGCACACTTCATTCAATCAGGCGGGTGCGGTTACCGGCCGCATGAGCAGCAGCGACCCGAACCTGCAGAACATTCCCATTCGCACGGAGATTGGGCGCGAGATTCGGCGCGCATTTGTGGCGCCCCCCGGCTGGCTGCTCATGTCGGCCGACTACAGCCAGATTGAGCTGCGGGTGCTGGCGCATGTGGCCAACGAGGAATCGTTTATTGCGGCTTTCAAGGCCAACGCCGACATTCACGCGGCCACGGCCGCGCGCCTCTTTAATGTACCTCTGGAAGAAGTGACGAAGGAGCAGCGCGGCCTGGGCAAGACGATTAACTTTGCCACGGTCTACGGCTCAAGCGCCTTCGGCATCAGCAACCGCACGGACTTTGATACCAAGCAGGCGCAGGCCTTCGTGGATCAGTATTTTGCCACCTACCCGCGTGTGCGCGAGTACGTTTTTGCCACGGCCGAGCAGGCAAACCGTGACGGTTGGGTGCAGACGCTGCTTGGGCGCAAGCGCTTCTTCCCCGAATTGAGCCAGGGCAGAGTTCCCTACATGCAGCGGCAGGCGCTCGAGCGGCAGGCGATCAACGCGCCCATCCAGGGGGCGGCGGCGGACATTATGAAGATTGCCATGGTGCGCCTGCACGATGCGCTGGTGGAACAGGGTTTCAGCGCGCGCATGTTGCTGCAGGTGCATGACGAGCTTGTGCTTGAGTTCCCGGCGGAGGAGCAGGAGAGGCTTGTGGCGCTCGTGTGCGACATTATGGAGAACGCCTATCCGCTCGCCGTACCGCTGCGCGTTGATGTGGAAGTTGGCCCCAACTGGTATGATATGCAGCCCGCCGAGCGCGGGTGAAATACGACGCAAAGGCGCAAAGGCGCAGAGGAAACGCAGAGAAGAGCAAGAGCAGGAAATTGACGGGCGAATGAGAGTTCAACAGACCATTTTGCAGTATTTCTTGTCCTTGCTTTTCTTTGCGATCCTTTGCGCCTCTGCGCCTTTGCGTCGAGGCTGTTTTCCAGGCCCAAGCAGAATTGATCTTTTATGATGGTTCGTGAACAACTGAAGGAACAGATTCGCAGCGCCGTGGATGCCGCGCAGCAAAGCGGTGCGCTGCCCCCCTTTGAGATCCCCGCATTTGACGTTCAGCGCCCCAAGCAGGCCGAGCACGGCGACTATGGCAGCAACGTGGCCATGGTGGTGGCGGCCGCGGCGCGCGAAGTCCGGCGCGGCGCAGAGCAACCCGCGCGCCATCGCCCAGGCAATTGCCGACCAGCTCACGCAGGCAGTCAACACGGACGGGGAGGGCGCATCCCTCATCGGCAGCGTGGAGATTGCGGGACCGGGTTTTCTCAACATTCGTCTGGCGGATGCATGGCTGCAGGCGCAGGTGGCGGCGATTGTGGCGGCAGGCAGCGCGCTCGGCAACAGCCAGCGCCTTGCGGGCCAGCGCTGGCAGGTAGAGTTCGTCAGCGCCAACCCGACGGGGCCGATCCACTACGGCGGCGCGCGCAATGCCGTGCTGGGCGATGTGGTGGCCAGCGTGCTGCAGGCCGCCGGTGCGGATGTGCAGCGCGAATATTACGTCAACGACGGCGGCAGCCAGTTTCAGTACTTCATTGAGACGCTCTACGCACGCTATATGCAGCTCTTTGGCCATGACGTGCCCGTGCCCGAACAGGGCTACGTGGGCGAATACGTGATTGGCTACGCGCAAACTGTGCGCAATCAGGTGGGCGATCAGTTCGTGGCCATGGAGCCCGCAGCGGCTCTGGCCGCGATCCGCCCGATTGGCCGCGCGATTGTCCTGGCCGACCTTGAAAATGAGCTTGAGCGCATGGGGGTCCACTTCGACAACTGGTTCAGCGAGCAGAGTCTCTACGACGATGGGCTGGTGCAGCAGGCGCTCGACTATCTGGACGCGCGGGGCGAGCTTGAGCGGCGCGACGGCGCAATCTGGTTCAAGGCCAGCAACTATCCGGGCTGCGACAAGGATGAGGTGGTTGTGCGCTCTACGGGCAAGCCCACCTACTTCGCGGCCGACATTGCCTATCATTACGACAAGTTCGTGCGGCGCGGCTTTGACACCGTTGTCAACGTTTGGGCGGTCGATCATCAGGGGCATGTGGCGCGCATGGCGGCTGTTATGCGTGCGCTGGGCATGGAGCCGGAGCGGCTGGTCCTTTTGCTATACGATCTCGTCAAGCTGGTGCGCGACGGGCAGGAGGTCAAACTCAGCAAGCGCAAGGGCAACCTCGTCACAATCAGCGATGTGGTGGATGAGGTGGGTTCTGACGCGATGCACTTCAACCTGCTCTCACGCGGGCCGGAGAGCGTCATCGAGTTTGACCTTGACCTGGCCGTGGCGCAGAACAACGAGAACCCCGTCTTTTATGTGCAGTACAGCCACGCCCGTATCTGCTCGATCTTTGAGAAGGCTGCGGCCGAGGGCGTGCCGCTGGATGGGCCGGCCGACCTCACCCTGCTCGAGCATCCTTCCGAGCTGGCGCTCGTGCGCAAGATTCTGGAGCTTGAGGAGCAGATCGACTTCGCCGTCGATCGCCTCTCGCCGCACAATTTGACGCACTATGCCATGGAGTTGGCGCGCAGCTTCAACGCCTTCTACCGTGACTGTCGCGTGGCCGACCCGGACAACCTGCCGCTGAGTGCGGCGCGCGTCGAACTCTGCCGCGCGGCGCAAACGGGTCTTGTGCGGGTGCTCACGCTGCTGGGCATCAGCGCGCCGACGGCGATGTAACGCAGATTTACTATACGAACACGGTCATTTCATTTGGGAGTGCTGAGAATTCTCTATGGTTATACCCGTGCAGGACCAGGCCGTTGCAGAGAACGGGGCAACGGGGCCCCACACGGGGCGCTTCCGCGTCCTTGTCAGCGATCCCATCTCCGAGAGCGGGCTGGCGCCACTGCGCGCCGACGCCAACATTGCGATTGATTTGCGCACCGACCTTTCGCCCGCTGCCCTGCTTGACGTAATCGGTGACTACGATGCGCTGCTGGTGCGCAGCGGCACGCAGGTCACAGCCGACGTGCTGCGCGCGGGCAAGGCGCTGCGCGTGGTGGCGCGTGCCGGTGTGGGCGTCGACAACATTGATGTGCCCGCCGCTACAGCCGCGGGCGTCATCGTCGTCAACGCACCCACGGGCAACGTGGTGGCCGCCGCCGAGCACACGATCGCCCTGCTCATGTCGCTGGCACGCCTTGTGCCCCAGGCCGATGCGCACGTGCGCAGTGGCCAATGGAAGCGCGGCCAGTTTATGGGCGTGGAGGTGCGCAACAAGGTGCTGGGCACAGTGGGCTTGGGCAAGGTGGCGCAGGAGGTGGTGCGCCGCGCCCAGGCAATGGGCATGCGCGTGCTGGCCTATGATCCCTACGTGACGCCGGACTACGCGGCGCAGCGCGATGTGCAGCTGGCCACGCTCGATGAGCTCTATGCAGCCGCCGACTTCATTACCGTGCATGTGCCGATGACGGCAACCACGCGCAACCTGATTAACGCCGAGGCCTTTTCCAAGATGAAGCCGGGCGTGCGCATCCTCAATGTGGCGCGCGGCGGTGTGGTCAACGAAGTGGCGCTCGTGGAGGCGATCGAGGCGGGCCACGTGGCCGGTGCGGCGGTGGATGTCTTTGAGGTGGAACCGCTGGCTGCCGACAGCCCGCTGCGGCGCACGGACCGCATCATCCTGACGCCCCACCTGGGCGGCAGCACCGTGGAGGCGCAGGAGCAGGTGGCCGAGGACGTGGCCATCCAGGTGGTGGATGTGCTGAACGACCGCCCGGCCCGCTACGCTGTCAATGCGCCCATTATCCCGCCCAAGGAGCTTGAGCTGCTTGTTCCCTACATTGAACTGGCCGAGCGCATGGGGCGCTTTCTCAAGCAGATGGACGCGTCCGGCGTTAGCGATGTGGAGATTGCCGCCAACGGCACGCTGGCCGATTTTGACCTGACTTACATCCGCGCGGCCTGCATCAAGGGGCTGCTTGCGGGGATTACCGACGAGCGCGTCAACCTGGTTAACGCGACGCTCATGGCCGAGCGGCGCGGCATGCGGCTCATGGAGCGGCGCACGCGCGCGAACGGCTCACGCTACGAGAACATGCTCACCCTCAGCGGCACGCTGGGGGGGCAGCGCTGGGCCGTGGGCGGGGCCGTGGTGCAGGGAGAGCCCTACATCGTCTCGATCAACGGCCTGGGGGTGGATGTGCCCGCCGAGGGCAACATCCTGCTCACGTCGCACCAGGACAGGCCGGGGATTGTGGGCCGCGTGGGCACGCTGCTGGGCGTCAATGATGTGAATATCAGCTTCATGCATGTGGGGCGACGAGGCCCGCGCACGGAGGCGATTATGGCGCTGGGCACAGATGAGCTTGTGTCGGCGGAGATTCTGGCGCAAATTGAGGATTGGGACGATATCAACTGGCTGCGCGCGATTGCACTGTAGCGTGATACGTTCGTGAAACTGCAACTTCGCAACGCGATGGCGCAAAGCAAGCAAAGGAACGCAAAGAGCAATTAAGCAAGAGCAGCGCTATGAATCACCATAGGCAGTCGTTTTTGCTATACTGCTCTTTGCGTTTCTTTACGCCCTTTGCGCCTTGGCGTTGCGAAGTTGTTCTGATGCCGGCGCCGTGCAGGCTTGGCCCAATCACAACCATTGCAAACTATGCCACCCATATCCCCCACAACTGATGAGAGCGTTCCTGCAGAGACGGAGGGCGCAAGGCCGGAGCGCAGGCGCGATGCGCTGGGCTGGCAGGCGCGCGTGCTGCTGGCGCTCTCGGTCATCTGGCTCGCGCCCACTGTGGCATGCGGCTCCTTTGCGCCCCGGCCTTCACCTACGCCCTCTCCGCCGGCCACACCCATCCTTGCCCCTGCAACAGGCGAGACGCCGGTTGTGGGCGCACCAACGGCAGCGGCCCTGGTTGTGCAGGATCCGCCCACACCCACGCCGCTGCTGCCTGTCGTCGTAGAGCCGCCCGCCGACGGCGCGGCGCCCCCAGCCGCCCCTGCACCCGCAGGCGGCACCGTGCTTGCGGCCGGACAGCCTGCGCGTGTGACGGCCCCCAACGGACTCAACATGCGCAGTGCGCCCACGTCAGCGGGCACGCTCATTGTGCAGCTTGGCACGGGTGCCAAGGTGACGGTGCTGGAAGGGCCCACCGAGGCCGAGGGCTTTACGTGGTGGAAGGTGGACGGCGGCAACGGGCAATCGGGCTGGGTGGCGCAGGGTGATGCCGAAACCGTCTGGCTGAGCGCGCAGGTGGGCGAGCCGCAAGCGGTGAACCGCGTGCCGCGTGTGGGCGAACGGGTGATCATCTCGACTGACTTGAGCGTGCGCGCGACGCCGGGCTCTGATGCAACGCTGCTCACGCGGTGGGTCCCAACGTGCAGATGACGGTGCTCGCCGGCCCGCAGAGCGCAAGTGGGCTGAATTGGTATCAGGTGCGCTCGGATGATGGCACGGTGGAAGGCTGGGTGGCCGAAGGCGACGGTGAGACGCGCTGGGTGAGCCCGTTGGAGTAGGCTTGATTATTGAGAATTGAGAATGGATGATTGGCGCGCTTGAAGCGAGGCTTCCGATGTTGGAAGCCTCGCTTTGTTTATGTAGCGAGGAGGCGGCTCTGCGTTGCGGGGGACTTGCAGCCCTCCGGCCATGGCTGCGTCTGGCAAGTGCCCGAGGGTTTCGTAGCGGCTGCTTCAGCCGCCGTTCTCGAGGACGCGACGCTGCGGAAGGTCTCCTGGCCCTCATCTGCTCAGAAAGAGCACAGCTCGAGCAAAACGAGGGGCAGGAGCCCCTCCGCTACAATAGGCAGCGAAGTCCACATCACTTGTAGTGGGGGGCTTCCAGCCCTCCGATTTGGGCCTCCGCAAAGCGTGAGGCACTGCGTCACGCCGGAGACCTGACCTACGGTCGTCACGTCAGGAGACGTGACCTACAACTAAACAGCCGGAGGGCTGGAAGCCCTCCGCTACGAATGCCGCGGACTGCGGAAATGCACCATGTAGCGGCTGCTTTAGCTGCCGTTTGCACCAATCGCGGCGCGTTGTCGAGAACGGCAGCTGAAGCAGCCGCTACTACGGGCTCGCGCTGCTGGACAGACGAAGCGAGGCTTCCAACATCGGAAGCCTCACCCTGAGTGACATTATGCAGATGGCGATCTGAATGTACTCGCTGTGAAACGCGGGGCGCGCGAACTTCGCTGATTCTGCTTCCGTCAGCTGCGAATGGCCGGCAGGAAGACAGGGATTAAGGGCGCCGGTTCGTCAGCGCTGTCATCAGAGGTTGGTGCGGGGGTTTCACTGGAGGTGGCTGTCGGCGTGCTCGTTGGCGCACCCGGCAGCGGCGTGCTCGTTGGCGCACCCGGCAGCGGCGTGCTCGTTGGCGCACCCGGCAGCGGCGTGCTCGTTGGCGCACCCGGCAGCGGCGTCGATGTGAGAGTGGATGTGGGTCCCGGCTCGGCGACGCAAACGAGCGAGACGGCATTGTCGGCCATTGTCACGGCGCCAGTCTGCGCCAACGCGCGCCCATTGAGGCTTGCACCACTATTCAGCGTAATCGATGTAAGCGCAAGGACGTTTCCAATGAAAGTCGTGGCCGTGTCCAGGGTCGCGGAGCTGCCAACTCTCCACCACACATTGCAAGGATCGCCCCCCGTAACGCTGGAACTGGGCGAGGTGATGACCGTAGATGCAGATTTGAAGATCCAGACCCCAACCCCGGAGAGGGTCAAATTGCCACTCAGCGCAAAAGCAGTGGCGCAATAAACGCCCGGCCCGAGGGGAGAGACCAGGGTGAGGTCCTGCACACCGCCATATGTCACATCACAGCTTTGGTCAAGAGCGCCAAATGCGACCGTGTTGTCTGCCTGGGCCAAGGCGGCGTTGGCATCAGCGTCATGAATGACACTGGGAGCAAGCACAGTGCCAGGGGGAAATCCGGTAACATGGGGTGGGACGCCGATGCTTGGGCTCACCCCGACATTGCCGCTTACGATGGTGGGGCCCGTGTTGGTGACAATCGAGCCTGCAAGGACGGAATAGCTTGCGACACTGCCAAGTACGGGCGATGTTGCAAGCGTGCGTGCAAACGCACCACGAAGGAACTGGGGACTTATTGTTGAGGATAGAAGCGCGGTAACGACGACGAACACGGTCAAAGCAACTGTCAAACGCGTTGGTTTACGCAATATTTTGCCTCCTCGGCGAACAGTCCAGCCTGGAAATCACGTGTAATGTGAAGAAGACCGGCAGACTGGCCTTCGGCAGTCGCGCACGATGCTGAATGGGACGAGGAAGTGAGGTTGCACGGGGAGAAATGTATTGATGGGGCCACAGCGAGAGCTCACAGAAAAGGGGACTACGCACAGCCACTCCGTAGTATATCACGGTTTGCCAAGAATGTTGTGGAGTCTTCAGGACGGTGGGAACCAGAGATTCTCGACGGGTCTTGCTGCCGAGGACCGGCACAGCCGTGGCCGCGGCTCGAGACCACCGGGCGATGCGTCGGAATAACCGCCCTCCACCTGGGTCCCAAAGATCTGGGGAGCACCCTTTGTGCGGCGATAGTACTGTTGACCTCGCATCACTGTCGATCCAATAATTCCATTGAGACAACGTCGATGCCAGCGTCCATATGCGTGGCCGCTATGGGGTGCCGCCGTTGTCTCACCTGCATCCGCCACAGTGTGCCCTTGAAGTGGCTGCTGTCACCCCAACCAATGCCACCCATCACCTTTTGTCTCCCCGCCGCGCCCGCGCCCATACTATCCGGCGGGCTGCAGGGCGTGGTGCAGCACGTTTCGACGCGAAGCCGGGAGAGACTACCCGCGGTCTACCGCCACGTGCCTGGCGAATACTCTGTCGAGTTCCACCCAAGTTTCAGCAGGCCGTCGGTTCACCTTCACGTGTGTGGGGAATACCAGTTTGCAGTATCGGCGAGTCGGGGATTCGAGTGCCTCCTCGCCCACCTCGCAAGTGAAGGGCAGACACGGGAGACCGTACACTTGGGTTCAAAACCCTAACCCTGCTGTCTCCGACATTTCAGGGGCCGGATAATCACACCATCACACCTCCGATTATCACTATCATTATCACTATCAGATACCCCACGGAGGTACGGTCAAATGCCACTTTCTGATGCTCTCATCGGCTACTGGCTCGACAAGCAGATCGAACCCAGTCACCACACCTCATCCGAGACGTCGGTCGGATATGGTTTGCGTGATAACGGCTGCAATGTGTCCATGCCGCCAGCATACACCACACAACAAGTACCTAACACGCTCGAGCCAAAGCGAGCCCACCCAGGTGAACTCGCTTCCCTCGGCGGCCGGTGCGCAGAACCCATGTCACGCCGGGAGACGCAACCGATAACGTCGTCGGACAAAAAGACCGAGAGCTGGAAGCCCCCGGCTGCGTGTGCTGCGCACATTCGTCAATCGCAATCTTCGGTTTTCAGTTTTCAACTGCCAGTCATCCAGAGTCGCCAGATACAGTGAGGCGCAAGAGCAGGCAACCAACCGCTCTTGCGCCTCATGTCCAGAAGTTACCTTGATCGGACGGAGCCGATTAACCCGATCATGGAATCTTCAATATCTGGCCAACAAAGATGAGGTTCCAGTTCGTTATCCCGTTACAGGCGGCGAGTGCGGCGGTGGTGACGCCGAAGTGGCGTGCAATCCCGCTGAGCGTGTCGCCCGGGCGAACTGTGTAGAACTGCGGCTGCCCAACTGGCGGCGTAATCGGTGGCGTTATAACGGGCCCACCGCAGTTCGGCACCACGATTAACGTCTGCCCCACGAAGATGATATTCGGGTTGACAATCCCGTTCCATACAACGAGTTGCGAGACAGTGGTGTTATACATGGCTGCAATTCTTGCAAGGGTGTCACCAGGGCGCACGACGTAGCTGCATGCCTGGGGCGGCGGGAGTGTACCGCCACCGCATCCCCGCAGGGAGATTGCGTCAACGTTGAGGTTCATTTCCTGGTTGAGCGCCGGCCACTTCATCCAGCCCCGCAGGAAGAGCACGATGCTCGACGAGGGTGCTACGAAGCGAACGGTGTAGGTGCCAATCGGGCCGGGATTCGTGTTCTCGCCAATGGGGCCGAGGTCCATGCCCTGCCAGTTGCTCACACGGGTCCAGTCGGTGTCGCCAAAGGCGTTGTAGCCCCACTGGCCTTCAAAGCGATAGGGGTCGGTGCCGTCGCCCGTGCCACGCAGCAGGCCGCGCACGGTCAGTTCGTAGGTCTGGCCGGGGGTAAGGCGGCCGATGTGCTGGTAGATGCCGGCGAAGCGGTCGCCATCGGCAGGCGAGACATTCGTCGTGTTAATCGAGATGAGCTGTGCGCTGGCGCCATCGGCCACAACATTGGCCCACTGGTCGTTGAAGAAGCCGAAGTTGGCGCGACCACCGTTGGTGAAGTAACCCCAGCCCTTGCCCACACTGCCGACGCTGACGGGGTTGAAGCCCAGTTCAAAGCTGCCGTTGTAGAGGAACTCGGTGTTGCAGAGTGTGGGGCCGGGCGGCACAATAGCGGGCAGTGTGACGGCACCCTGGCCACCCACGACGCCGCCACCGATGGGCGTTGTCGGCGTTGTGTAGACGGGGCCGCCAGTGCCGGGCAGTGTGACTGCGCTGCCGGGTGCCAGGCCGGTGAGGGAAATCGCATCCAGGTTGACGTTCAGTTCCTCGTCGGGGATGCCCCACTTTTGCCACACACGCACGTAGAGAGTGACGTAGTCATACTCGGCGCGAATGTTGGTGGAGAACTCGCTCATGTTGCCCGGGTTCTCGCGGTCATAGTAGTTATACCAGCCGGTGTCCTGCCAGTTGGTCACGGCGGCCCAGTTCGGCTGCGGGCCGAGCGTCCAGCCCACCTGCACGACGTAGCGATAGGGGTCACCGTCCAGCTTGGTGCTGCGGATCATGCCGCGCAGGTTGAGTGTATAGTCGGCGCCGTTGACGGCACGCACTGTCTGATAGATTCCGGCGTAGCGGTCATCCGACGGGTCGGCGATACCATTGGAGTTCATGGCGATCAGCTGGGAGTGGTCGCCGTCGAAACGAACGGGCGCCCACTGGTCGTCGTGGAAGCCGTAGTTCATGGCGCCACCATTTGTGAAGCAATTCCACTGGTTGCCCACCATGCCGCAACCGTCACGGCTGCTGAAGCCACTTTCGAAGCTTCCGTTGCTGAGCACATTGGTGTTTGCGGCAAAGGTCGACTGGGGAATTGCGCTGATGGCGATGGCGGCCACCAGCACCACAACGATCATAAGTGCACTGATGAGTTGACGAGCGCTTGGCTGAATACGCTGCGCCTGTGATAACCACAGGTCGGCTCGCAGCATCTCCCGCACATTGCGTTTTACTGGTTGCATGGGGTTCCTCCGATCGGCGATGAAAAGCTCTGCGGAAGCGTATTCAAGCGATGGTGATGATGTCCGTGGCGCTGTCGCTCGCTTGAATACGCTCCAGGTCACCCCGAGAATAGCACAGCATATTTGCGTGCGCAAGGGGGTAATTTGCGCAACCCACATTGCCAAACGATGACTATGCGACTATTTACCGCCGGATTCCCTCGAGTAGCGGATATCCACGATTTGACTATGCGACGTATGGGCTGACTATGCTGCGAGGCTGCAGGGCGTTACAGGAGGTACAGCGCGCCGGCGCTGCGCCGGCGCGCTGATTGTTATGCGAAGAGGCAAGCTCTGAGGGGCGGTGTCGCAACTCCTATTGCGAGGATGTATTCGAAAAACTCGTAAAATCTCGTACTGCATTGGCGACAATTTCGATGCTCGCGAGGTAGTCGCGCAGGGGCAAATGCTCATTCGGGGTGTGATCGAGGCTGCTATCGCCGGGCCCATAGGCCAGAATGGGGCAATTCCAGCGCGGGGCCACCACATTCATGTCGCTGGTACCCGTTTTGAGGACGAACGCGGGCCTTGCCGAGGGTTCGAAATTTCGGATAGACGTGAGGAAACTGCGCGCAATCGGCGTGGTGCGCTCGCTGCGCCAGGCGGGTTCGTGCGCGTGCAGGCGCAGCCCGGCGCGCCGGCCGTCTCCCTCGACAATGACACTGAGGGGCTGTTCGCTGCGCAACACGAGCTGCGCTGCATCCTGCGCCGCTGCCCCGGCCCACGCCTCGGCCCAGGCCACGACGCGCCGGGAGAAAGCGGTCACGTCAAAGTCAACGGGCAGGCGGATGCCCACGTGCACCTCGGCGTGGTCCCACATCATCGCGTCGGTCCAGGTGTTCAGGCGGCGAATGCTGGGCTGGAGCTGCTCAAAGAACTTGGGCCGCCCAACGTTGAAGGTGCCGGCCTCGGCTTCAATCCAGTTCCAGAAGGCGACCGCAACAGTGCCAATGCCGGCATCGGGGCCGGCTGTGTGGGCCATTGGCTGCGCCACGTCAAGCTCCACAAGCAACCGCCCTTTGTAGCCAAGGGTGACACGCGACCAGCCGCTGGGCTCGCCGATAATGCATGCCGCGGGAATGGGCTCGCCCACGCCGTCAAAACGGTTGCGAATGTGGCGGGCACCCTTGCTGGTTGCCGCCTCTTCCTCTACCGCGCCCACGACCACCACGCGCACCCCTTGCTGCCGGGCCCAGTCGTGGCCCAGGCGGGCGGCGGCCGCCACAAAGGTTGCCAGCGGCCCTTTGGCGTCCACGCTGCCGCGGCCGTAGAGAAGTGCGCCCTCCTCACCCTCTTCCACGCGCACGGGAATCTGCCCGGGCACGGTGTCTATGTGGCCGAGCAGCATGATGACGCGCGCAGCGTCGGCCGGGCCGATCTCGCCGACGGCGTTGCCGGCCTCATCTACGTACGCGCTGCGCATAGCCGGCGGCGTGCATCTGCGCCACCAGCCACTCTGTGGCTTCCTCCTCCTGGTGCGACAGCGACTCAATTTGCACAAGGCCGCGCAGCAGGTCGATTGCGATGGAATCGTTCATTGATGGCTCCTGAAACTGCGAGTCCACAGATTTCACGGATTTGACAGATTCGACAGATAACAGCGGATAACAACACAAACCTGTTGTTATCCGCTGTTATCTGTCGAATCTGTCAAATCCGTGAAATCTGTGGACTCGCCTTTGTGGTTCATGGCAGTACGGCGTCAATCGCATCAAGCGCGAGCTGTGCTTCGGCTTCGCTCAGGATCAGCGGAGGCAGCAGGCGCAGGACGTTGGCGCCGCCCGGCAGCGCGATGACGCTATGGTCGAGCATGAGCGCCTTGAGGGTGGGGGCCACCTTTTCGCGCAGCTCAACCGCAATCATCATGCCCAGGCCGCGGATATCGCGCACGACGGTGCGGCCGGCAAGGCGGCTGCGCAGTTCGGCCAGCAGGGAATCCCCCATCATGGCAGCTTGTGCAATCACATCGCTCTCGCGGTAGATGCGCAGCGCGGCCAGCCCGGCTGCACAGGCCAGCGGATTGCCGCCGAAGGTGCTGCCGTGCGCACCCATATAGAGCGCACTGCGCACACGCTCGCCATAGGCCACCGCGCCCATGGGGAAGCCGCCCCCGATGCCCTTGGCGAGGGTGAGCAGGTCCGGCTCGAGGCCCACATGCTCCAGCGCAAAGATGCGGCCGGTGCGTCCAAAGCCCGTCTGGATTTCATCAACCAGCAGCAGCGCGCCCCGCTCGCGGCAGATGCGCTGCGCAGCCTGCAGGAAATCGGCGTCGCCCAGATTCACGCCCCCTTCGCCCTGGACAACCTCGACGACGACCGCGGCCGTTTGCTCATCCACCGCCGCGTCCAGTCGATCGATGTTGTTGTAGGGGAGATGCTGCGTGTCGAGCAGAGGCAGGAAAGGTTTGCGGTAGTTCGGCTCCCACGTGACGGAGAGCGCGCCCACGGTGCGCCCGTGAAAGCCCTTGTTGAAGGCGACGAAATTCGTGCGGCCGGTGGTGAGCCGTGCGAATTTGAGCGCGGCATCCATGGCCTCGGCGCCGCTGTTGGCAAGGAAGGCGTGGGGCAGTGCGGCGGGCAGCAGGGCGCGCAGCGCTTCGGCGAAGCGGGCGCGCGTCTCGTTGTAGAGAAAGCCCGGGCAGGAGATGAGCGTTTGCGCCTGCTCGGCCACGGCTGCGGCGATTGCGGGATGAGAATGGCCGAGCATGGCCACGCCCTGCGCGGAGGTCATGTCAAGATAGCGCTTGCCGTTGGTATCCACGAGCCAGCAGCCCTCGCCGCTTGCAATCACCACGTCGCCGCGCCGTGCCACCAGCCCGCCGAGCACCTGCTCTTCAACCTCGAATAGCTCTGTCATCCAATTCTCCTGCCCAACAACTGCTTTGACGCAAAGGCGCGCCAGCGTAGCGGCGGCTTCAGCCGCCGTACCCGAGGACGCGGCGCGATCCAGTACTAGGCGGCTGATGGCCTTTCAGAAATTGACTCAGCATCGCGTCATCAGCGCCACCGGCAACCTCACCCCCGGCCCCTCTCCAGAAAATGGAGAGGGAAGAAAAGCGCAGCGGCAGGTCAAGCCTCCTGGCGTGACGCAGTTGTTGCCGTATCGTTTCCGAAGAACCATCAGCCACCGTAAATATGAAACGCGCCGTGTCCTCGGGTACGGCGGCTGAAGCCGCGCTACGAACCGCGCCGCCTTTGCGTCGGGGTGTTATCTGATTTGTGTGCCGCCGCCGTTGAGAGCTGCGCTGATGGGCTGCTCAATGCGGCCATCGGCAAAGATGACCTTCTGCACCCCTTCGGCAATTGCCTCGACGGCGCCCATGACCTTCTTCTTCATGCGCCCTTCGGCATACTGCATGAAGTCGTCCGCCCTGGCGCGGGGGATTTCGCGGATGAGCGAGCCTTCATCAGGATAGGCGCGCAGCAATCCGGGCACATTGGAGAGGATGACAAGCGCCTCGGCGCCGAAGGCCGCCGCCACCATCGCGGCGGCGCGGTCGCCATCCACGTTGATCGCCTCGCCCGCATCCGAAGCGCCGGGCGGGGTGAGCACGGGCAGGTAGCCGGCGTCCAGCAGCAGTTGCAGCAGCCCGGTGTTGACGCTGCTCGACCGTGCCTGTCCAGTCGTCGCGCAGGACCATGCGCTTGCCGTCGATGCGCACGCGCAGCGTCTCCTTGCGCTTGCCCTCGAAGATGCGCCCGTCGAGGCCGCTGAGCCCAACGGCGTTCACGCCGGCGCGCTGCAGCTTCTCCACCCACATCTTGTTGAGCTGGCCGCAGTAGACCATCTCGAAGATCTCGAGCGTGCGCCGGTCGGTGCGGCGGCTCACATAACCGCTTTCGCTGGTGACGAATGTGGGCGGATGGCCCAGCGCCTCGGCCACTTCGTTGGTGGTTTCGGCGCCGCCATGCACCAGCAGCAGCGGCTGGCCGGCGGCGCGCAGCGTGGCAATGTCGGCCACCACCGCGTCAATGTTCAGGTCTTTTCCACCGCCAACTTTGACAACGATCATGCGCAACTCTTTCCAGGTTCAAGGCGAGCGCATTGCGGAAGATTGAAGACTGATGATTGACCAGTGCGCGAGACGCAGCCAAATCGTCAATGGTCAAGGTCAAAGGTCAATGGTCAATGGTCAATGATCACTCTTTCACGCACTCGCCATGCGGCTTAAATGGGATGCAATCCCGCAAACCCCAGCCCCGCCGTCTCATCCCAGCCGAGCATGAGGTTCATGCACTGGACGGCTGTGCCGGCCGCGCCCTTCATGAGGTTGTCGATGGCGGCAATGGCCACGATCCTGCCGGTTCGTGCGTCAAACTCGAAGCCCACGTCGGCGTAGTTGCTGCCGCTGAGAATCTTGGGCTCGGGGTAGCGGTAGATGCCCGTCTTCTCCTTGACGAGGCGCACAAAGGGTTCGTCGCGATAGGCCTGCCGGTACGCCTTCCAGATGTCCTTCTCGCTAACGCTCTCGTTGGCGAAGAGGTGCGCCGTGGCGAGGACGCCGCGCACGTTGTCCACCGCGGTGGCGCTTAGGTGCACCTGCGGCGCTGCGTCGGC
This sequence comes from uncultured Chloroflexia bacterium, assembly GCA_963773745.1. Classification (GTDB taxonomy): domain Bacteria; phylum Chloroflexota; class Anaerolineae; order Caldilineales; family Caldilineaceae; genus UBA5069. Next base: position 1,859,062 of record CAVZCL010000005.1, on the reverse strand, counting down.
CAGTGCCAGGTTCTGCACAATTTCGGCGGTGTGGCGGTGGCCCGTGGGTGCAAAGGAGCGCATGACACCCGCGCGCTCGGGGTGGTGCGTCGCATCGCTGGACTTGTTGCCCCCCTCGCTGCTCCCCACCTTCACCTCGCAGATGACGCCGCGCGCGGCATCGACCAGACCCGCCTTGAAGAGGGGCCAGATGGCCAGAGTGGTGGCGGTGGCGTTGCAGCCAACGCCGCTCACATAATGCGCGCCCTGAATCTGCGCACGATGGAGTTCGGGCAGGCCGTAGACAAATTTCTCCAGCCAGGCGGGGCCGGCGTGCGCCTTGCCGTACCAGTATATATAGTCATCGGGATTGCGCAGGCGAAAATCGGCGCTCAGGTCCACAATGCGATCGGCAAGGGCGGCGAAGCGGTCGATGCGCTCCATCGCGCCACCGTGGGGCAGGCCAAGGAAGAGCAGGTCGCACGGCTCCAGATCGGCAGCGCTGACAAACTGCAGCTTGGTGCGGCCGCGCAGGTTGGGATGCGTGAAGTGCACGTACTCGCCCGCGCTGCGCTCGGAGGTGACCTGGTGCAGCGTGACGTTGGGGTGATCGAGCAGCAGGCGGAGCAACTCGCCGCCAGTATAGCCCGATGCGCCGACGATGGATACGCGTAGTTGGGTCATGGATGTGGGTGTACGTACTGATTGAATATAGGAAATTGATTATTGAAAATTGATGATTGATGATTGCATGCGCACACAATCATCAATCATCAGTTTTCAATTGCATTGTTCGTTACGCCGTCAGTGAAACGGACGCAATTTCCGGCCCGCCATTGGCCCAGCCGTTGGCGGCGGACCAGCCATCCTCCGCCACGCGCAGGCAGAAATCCACCATGCGGGCGGGGATGTTGACGCCTGTGGGCTCGATGCTATTGCGAAACTCCATTGTGTAGTTGACTTCGTTGATGGTGAAGCCGCGGTCGGGGTCCTCGAAGACGTCGATGGCGACCACGCCGCCGCCCACCGCCCGGGCCGCCGCCGCGCAGATGGCGTCAAGCTCGGGCGTGACGGGGCAGTTGCTCGACTTGCCGCCGCGCGCCGTGTTGGTAATCCAGTGGGGCGAATCGCGGTAGATGGCGCAGATGGTCTCGCCCCCCACAACAAAGGCGCGAATGTCGCGGCCGGGCTTGTTCACGTACTCCTGAATGTAGAAGATGCTGTGATGGTAGGAGCCGAGCGTCTCCTTGTGCTCGAGGATCGCCTCGGCGGCGTCGCGGTCGTTGACCTTGCTCAGCAGCCGCCCCCACGAGCCGACGGCGGGCTTGAGCACGACGGGATAGCCCATCTGCTCAATCGCCTCGAGCGCGCTTTCGGGCGTAAAGGCGACAAGCGTGCGCGGCTGTGGCACGCCCGCGGCGGTGAGCGCGCTGGTCGTTTGCAGCTTGTTGCCGCAGGTGTCGGCCACCTGCGCCGTGTTGACGGTGCGCACGCCGCGGTCGTTGAGCAAGCGCAGCGCGTAGAGGGCGCGGCTGTGGTTAATGCAGCGCTCGACGACGCAATCGTAGCCATCGTACTGCGACGCCGTTGGGCCGCCCGAAATGTCGAAGATCATCTTCTGATCGTCGAGCAGGTCGAAGTCAATGGCCCGCTTCTGGAACTCGGTGAAGAGCAACTTTTCCTCCACTCGCACGCGGCTGTAGAGCAGCCCGAACTTCTTGCCCTGAGCCATCTATTCGCCCCAATCCTCTTCTTCTTCGGGCGCAAGCGCCAGCTCCAGCGGCTCGAGGCTCACCACCTCAAGGTCGGCCCCGCACTCGGGGCACTGGGTAATTTCGTTCTGCATGACGTCGGTCAGTTCAATATCGGCAAAACATTCGGGGCACTCGACGGTGCCGCTTGCTGTCTGCATGGCCATGGGATGGGCTCCTGGGTGGTGGCTGCGGGATTCGGCATGCAGCGGAAAGTGAAGATTGAAAATTGATGATTGACTACTGATGACTGCCGCCGCCAAATACCCAGTACGCAATCTTCAGTTCTGAATCACAAATCGCTGCAAGCAAGCTTCTTACGAAAGGCGGTCAATGACTGCATTGGTAAAGTCACAGGTGGTGGCGCTGCCGCCGAGGTCACGCGTCAGAATTGGCGCGCGCAGCGTGGCCTCTACGGCTTTGCGGATGCGCGCCGCGCTGTGGATGAGGCCGAGCGCATCGAGCAGCAGCGCCGCAGCCAGAATGGTGGCGGTGGGATTGGCAATGCCCTTGCCGGCAATGTCGGGCGCGCTGCCATGCACCGGTTCGGCCAGCACAAAATCATCGCCCATGTTGGCGGATGGCGCAAGCCCCAGCCCCCCCACAAGCGCGGCCGCGCCGTCGCTGAGGATATCGCCATAGAGATTGGGGGCCACCACCACGTCATAGCGCTCGGGCTCGAGGATAAGGCGGTAGATCATTGAATCGACAAGCTGCTCCTCGACTTCGATGCCCGGATACTCTTCAGCCACCTCAAGGCAGACGCTGCGAAAGAGGCCGTCGCTCACGCTCAGCACATTCGCCTTGTGCACAATGGTGACACGCGGCGGCGTGTGCTGCGTGCGGCTGGCGGCAGCTGTGAAGGCGCGCCGTGCAATCCGCTGGGTGGCGCGGCGCGTAATAACGCGCTGGGCCACGGCGGTGTTGCCATCGTCCTCAAGCCACTCCTGCTTGACGTAGAGGCACTCGGTGTTCTCGCGCACGAGCAGCATGTTGATGTTGGGGCGGCTCGCGGCCACCGGCGCCGAGATGATGGGGCGCAGGTTGGCGTAGAGGTCAAGTTCCTTGCGCAGCGCGACCACGGGGCTGCTGTAGCCCTCCACCTTGTGGCTGGGCGAATTGACTGCGCCGAGCAGCGCGCCGTCGCAGGTGCGCAAGGCGTCAATGGTCACCTGCGGCAGGGCGTTGCCCGTGCGGACAAAGCATTGCCAGCCGGCGTCCAGCGGCACGTAGTCGAAGGGCGCTCCCACGGCCTCGAGCACGCGCTGTGCCGCAGGGACAACTTCGCGCCCCACTCCGTCACCTTCAATGATCGCAATTCGTTTCACAACTGCACCTCACCCCGTGCCCCTCTCCATGCGGAGAGGGGTTTTGATTCGATTCATATATGCAACGCGGCGCATTTCGTAGCGGCTGCTTCAGCTGCCGTACCCACCAATCACGTCGCGTCTGCGACAACGGCAGCTGAAGCAGCCGCTACGAAGGTTTGCGCACTTCGGAGTGGCATCGCAAACGCCGCCGCTGCGCACTACACCGCTCACGCACGCACGCTAGAAATGAGCGCATAGACGGCAAAGGCAATGATCAGCAGCCCCGCACCTCGGTTGATCCACTGCATAGTCTGCGGCGTCAGGCGGCTGCGCGCCAGCGAGACACCGGTCGTCAACGCTGTCCACCAGAGCGCCGAGCCGAGAAAAACGCCCGCAACGAGCAGCAGCGCACTGGCTGCGCCACCTGCGACCGCCAGCCCTGCGCCGGCGAAGATGGCAACAAAGGCCAGAATCGTCATGGGGTTGGTTAGGGTGAGCAGGAAGGTTGACGCCCACGCCCGCCACACGCCTTGTGGATTAACCCGATCGGCGGCGGCAGCCTGCGCCACAGGCGGCGTCACGCAGCGTGCGCACGCCCAGGTAGAGCAAGAAGAGACCACCACCCAGACCAAGCCAAACGCGCTGCTCGACCAGAAAGGTCGTCACCAGCGTAAGCCCAAACGCGGCCACCATGCCGTAGAGCGCATCGGCGCTGGCAGCGCCCAGCCCCGATGCCATGCCCATGCGCCGCCCTTGCGTTCAAGCGTGCGCTGGATGCAAAGCAGGCCGATCGGGCCAACCGGGGCCGCAATGCCAATGCCCAAAATCATGCCACGCAGCAGAATCGGCGCTTCGATCACGCACCTACCAGACCTTGTTGAGGCCGCGCAGTCCGGCCTGATACTCCCAGGCACGCACCTGCAGCGTGCCTGACGGTGTCGCCGGCAGCGCATCGAGCGCAAAGAGCGCGCGCGCTTCGATCTCCCAACGGTCACTCGGCTGCTCCAGCCGCCACTCTTCGCTTACAAACAACGCCACGTGGTCGCTCTTGCCGCCCTGAAAGTTGGTATAGATGCCCTGCAACCACGGCTCATCGAGGATGACAGCCCCTACCTCTTCGCGCGCCTCGCGCAGTGCGGCAGCGCGCAACGACTCACCGCGCTTGACGCCGCCGCCGGGAAACATCCAAAAATCCTGATAGCTGTGGCAGATCAGCAGCACGCAGCCATCCTGCACCAGCATCAAACGCACGCCCAAAGTGATCGGGCGCAGCAGCCACCACTTGAGCCCATAGAGCGCGTATGCGATCCTGAGGAGTCGCCTCCTCACGCGTCCGCCGCCAGCGTACGCTTGACGTACTCTACAAGGCCGCCTGCCGCCACAATCCCCAGGACGCTGGCGCTGAAAGGCGGAAAGGTAAAGACGCCCGCGGCGCAGACAATCTGGTTGCGCTCCATGTGAATCGCCACGCGCTCGCCCGGCGCAATGGCCGCTACGGCCTCGGGGCAGACAATTGCCAGCAGGCCGTTATTGAGCGCATTGCGGTAGAAGATGCGGCTGAAGGAGGCCGCCACCACCGCGCCCACGCCGTTGTAGACCAGGCACGTGGCCGCCTGCTCACGGCTGGAGCCGCAGCCCCAGTTGCGCCCGGCCACGATCAGATCACCCGGCTGCACATTGGGCGCGAAGGAAGGGTCGAGGTCCTCCAGCGCGTGGCGCGCAATATCGGCCCGTTCGGTGAGCGTATAGGTGTATTTGCCCGGAAAGATGACGTCGGTGTTGACGTTGTCGCCGTAGGTCCAGGCGCGGCCGGAGATGTTCATCATTGACGATTGATTATTGAGTCATTGGCGATTGCGTAACGGTCATTCGTAATCTGGTCATTGGTTATTGGTAACCGGTAAGGCGCAACGAGAGTGCAGAGGTCTTGTTCTTTCTTTGCGTTTCCTCTGCGTCTTCGCTGCCTTTGCGTCGTACTTCAGTCAATGATCGCGCGGGTCGATGATGCAGCCGGCGATGGCGGAGGCGGCGACGACGGCCGGGTTGGCCAGGTAGATTTCGGCGTCGCGCGTGCCCATGCGGCCGCGGAAGTTGCGGTTGGCGCTGGAAATCGTCACCTCGTTGGGGGCGGGAATGCCCATGTGGTTGCCCATGCAGGGGCCGCAGCCGGGCACGCCGATGATGGCCCCCGCATCCACGAAATCGGCAATGTAGCCGAGGCGCAGCGCTTCGGCCAGCACCTCGCTCGAGGCGGGGATGACGAGCAGGCGCGTGCCCGCGGCCACGCTGCGCCCGCGCACAATTGCCGCAGCCTCGGCCAGGTCCTCCAGCCGCCCATTGGTGCATGTGCCGAGGAAAGCCTGCTGCACGCGCGTGCCGGCCACCTGCGAGACGGGAACGACCGCATCCACAGAGTGGGGGCAGGCGACTGAGGGCTCGAGTGTTGCCGCGTCGTAGCGATGCACAGCCGTGTAGCTTGCGCCTGCGTCGGGATAGAGCGCGCCGGCTTCGATGTGGGCGCGCGCTTGCTCGATTGGCACGGGCGCGCCCTGCCTCTGCGTGCGGCGGGCAAGGCGTGCGGCCAGGTAGTCAAAAACCTGCGCGTCGGGCGCAACGTAGGCGTTCTTGACGCCGAACTCGGCCATCATGTTGGGCAGCACCATGCGTGAGGCCAGCGTCATGGCCTCAATGCCGCTGCCGCCGAACTCCACCGAGGCGTAGAGGCCGCCGTCTGCGCCCAGGTCGCCGATGACGCGCAGCGCGAAATCCTTGGCGGTGACGCCGGGCGGCAGTGCGCCGTCGAGCAGAATTTGCATGGATTCGGGCACGCGCAGCCAGAGTTCGCCCGTGGCCCACAGCACTGCGACCTCGCTGCGGCCAATGCCCGCGCCAAACGCGCCCATCCAGCCGAAGTGCGAGGTGTGCGAGTCGGCCCCCAGAATCAGCTGGCCGGGCAGCACGACCGCCTCCTCGCTGAGCACCTGATGGCAGATGCCGCGCCCCGCCTCAAAGAAATTGGCAACGCCCTGCTCCGCCACAAAGGCACGAATTTCGGCGTGATTTTGCGCGTGCCTGGTGGTGGGGGCGGGCACGGCATGGTCAAGCGTCATCGCCAGCTTCTGCGGGATCGCGACGCGTTCCTGGCCGAACTCGAGCCAGATGCGGCGGATTGCGGCGCTGTTGTCGTGGCTCAGGACGACGTCGGGGCGCGCGTCCACCACCTGGCCCACCTGCACGGCGGGCAGGCCGGCGCTGCGCGCGAGCGCCTTCTGCGCAAAGGTCTTTGCCTCCAGCGCGGCACTCACGCGCGCCTCTTCTCGTAACATACGCTCACACCATTGTCCGTATACTCGCCAAACGGCGGAATCCGCCGGTAGCCGGCCCCCTCATAGAGCGCCAGTGCGGAGTGGCTTGCGACACCCGTCTCCAGTCGCAACCGGTCCACACCTTGTTCCCCTGCGATGGCCTCCAGATGCTGCAGAATGCGGGCGGCAATTCGATAGCCGCGGAATGACGGCCGCACATACATTCGCTTGATCTCGCCATAGCCCGCCATGCGCCGCAGCGCGCCACAACCCACAGCCGCTCCTTCCACGCGTGCCACGCAGAAGTGCGTGTTCGGCAGTGCCAACTGCGCAACCGAAAGATGGTGGCACGCACCCGGATCATAAAGCGCCAAGAGTTCAGCATTCAGCTCATTGATCAGTGCAGCGGCCTCGACGTTCTCGGGGCTCTCCTCAGCAATGGTCGCGATCATGCCAGCCACCCATTCAGCAGCAAATATGCAACAGCCGCGACCACCACCCGGTCCTTGATTTCGCCGTTGCGCACGGACTCACGCAACCACGCAGCAGACACCCAGTGCAGCGTGACAAACTCGGCGGCGTCGCGGCGCACATCAGCGATGGCCTCCAGCCCCCACGCGGCGTAGATGTGGCTCGCAGCGAGACCGAAGGCGGGGTTGTCCCACACCATGCCCAGGTAGCGCACGCTTTCCGCCGACACGACCGCGGGCTGAAAGCCGGTTTCCTCACCCAGTTCGCGCAGTCCGGCCGCCTGCAGATCCTCGCCGCCATAGGCCAGCCCACCCGGAAGCTGCCAAACGATATCGCCCACACCGTGGCGGTACTCGCGCTCGAGCAGGACTCTTCCCGCACTGTCGAAGCCAATTACGCCAACGCCGATCCCGGCAGGCTCCAGGCGCGTGTACTTGTAGGGCTTGCCGCTGGGCAGCACCACATCATCCACCACCACCGTCAACCAGCGGTTGGCGTAGTGGGTGCGAGAATCGAGCAGTTTCCAGGGGGCGGGGTCGGCGTTCATGGGTTCACGGTAATGAATGTGCTGCGAAGGCGAAAGGTAATTGGTAATTGGTAAGTGGTGCATCCGGCAAGTGCGCGACGCTTTTCGTAGCGGCTGCTTCAGCTGCCGTAGGTGGAGATCGCGTCGCGTCCTCGAGAACGGCGGCTGAAGCCGCCGCTACGAAACACTCGCGGACTTGCCAGACGCAGCAGTAAGTGGCAAATGGTAAGTGGCAAAGTGGCGCGCTATTTGCCACTTACCACTTGCCAATTATCTTTTACCAAAGCAGAGTCATCAAGTACGACCCTACGATTCCAACGACTCCATCGCCTCAATCGCGTCGGCATCCACCACGGCGCTGTGGTAGGCACGCAGGAGGTAATCGACGTCGTCGAGGGTGAGGCGCTTCTGGTCGGCCATGGCCTTGATCTGGGCGGTGACCTTCTTCACAGCGTCATCGCTCATCTCAAGCTGCAACTGCTCGGCGCGTTCCTTGATGGCGTTCCAGCCCGTCAGCCGGTGCGCAACGTGGATGTAGCGGGTGAGGCCAAAGTCCGCCGGGTCAAGAATCTCGTAGGTGCTGGGATTGTTGAGGATGGCCTTGGCGTGAATGCCCGCCTTGTGCGTAAACGCAGTGTAGCCGGTGATGTAGTTGTTGAAGGGAACGTCCACCTCCACCAGGCCGGCGACGAAGTTCTCCACCTCACGCAGCATGGGCAGATTGTACTTGCTGCGCACGCCCTCCTTGTCGTAGACGTACATGCGCGCCACAAGGCCGCCCAGCGAGGTGATGCCGTTGCGCTCGCCAATGCCCAGCACGGAGGTGTCCACGTGAGTTGCGCCCGCCTCGAGCGCGCAGTAGGCGTTGGCCACGGCGCAGCCGGTGTCGTTGTGGCCGTGGAACTCAATGTCGCACGAGACAATGCCGCGCAGTGTCTTGACGAGATCGTAGACCTGGCGCGGGTTGGCCACGCCCACGGTGTCGGCAATGCCCACACGGTTGACGCCGATCTTGTCGACGCCACGATAGATCGTCAGCAGATCCACCAAATCGCTGCGGAAGGAGTCTTCGCTGGAGAAGCGCACCTCCAGCCCCTGGCTCTTGACGAACTCGATGACCTCGATTGCGCTCTCAATAATATAGGGAATGTCCTTGCCGTGCGAGAACTCGCGCAGGAAGGAGGAGGTGCCGAAGACGACATCGATACCGTCCACGCCGGTGTCGACGGCGATTTTGGCGTCATCCATGTGGCAGCGCACGTGGGTGAGGATTTTTGTCTTGAGGCCGAGCGCGGTAATGCGCTTGATGTCGTCGAGCGACTGCGGGCTGGCGGCGGGCGAGGTCAGTTCGAGATATTCGACGCCGAACGCATCGAGCAGGCGTGCGATTTCCACCTTCTGATCGCTCGTGAAGAAGGCATTGGCAAACTGCTCGCCTTCGCGCAGGGTGGACTCAATGATGGAAAAGTTGTCGAGACTCATGGCACGGCTCCTCAACGGCAACGATAAAAGGGACAGATGATCGACTACGCAATGTGCTCTGTCCGATGCTGCGTCGTTGCAGGGGCCGCCGTTGGCCGACATCGGTATTGGTTTGGGGACGGCGCACTGGCCGGACGGGACGGGCAGCCACTGGAAAATGGCAAACAAAAACCGGCCCATCCGTCTGGATGGCCGGTAGCTGTGTCTCATCAGTGAGCAAGCGCCGTTTACCAGACAGACAATCCGGGAATCTGCTTCTTGCTCTTCTTGTTTGCGCCGCTGAGCGAATTGAACATGCAGGTTGCTCTGTGTGCTTGCAATTTTCTTCAATGGTGCGAAACAAGGCGTGAAACGCTTGTGGGATGATAGCAAGTGCGCGTGTCGATGTCAAATCGGAAAAAGGGAGATTGGGCGTGCTGGCACACGTAGCGGCGGTCAGCGCCGTTCTCGGACGCGGCGGCATATGGGGCATAGCCGCCGCTACGCGGTGGGCGGTGGCTCGTCCTCGCGATTCAGCTCTTCGGCAACGTCCGGCGGTGCGTGCGGGTTGTCTTCGGCTTTCGTGTTGACCGCGGGCTCGGGCTCGGCCTCAGGCTCCGGCTCGGCCTCAGGCTCGGGCTCGGCTGCGGGCTCCACCGCGGCGGTGAGTTCGGGCTGCGCTTCGGGCTGCGCTTCGGGCGCGTGCTCCACGGCGTCCATCTCGTCGGTCTCATCGTCACGCCGGATTGCAGAGTCGCTTTCCGGCTCTGCATAGTTGCGCGGGGTACTCCATTCGACATCAGTGGGGAGGTCGACCGCAACGGGCGCTTCGACGAATTCTTCGGCGACGCCGTTTTCGTTTTCCACTGCCTGCAGGGGCCAGTGGCTGCGCACGGAGCCGAGGAGAGGCAAATCCTCGAGTTCGCGCGCCTCTTCATCGCTCGCAACATCCTCGATCAGAACGATTTCGTTGGTGACGGCAGCGGGCGGCTCGGGCAGCAGCTCCACGGCCGGCGCTTGCGGCAGCGCCTTGAGCTGGGTGTAGAGTGCGGCAAGCACGGGGGCTGCCTCGTCCGGGGAGAGGGTGCGGCGCAGCGGCGTGTCGGAAGTGTCCCAAAGATTGCGCAAGGCCGTGTAGTCCCACTCGGCGGTGAGGACGCCCTCGCTCTGGGCGCTGCCCATTTCGACGAGGAGGCCGTTGTACTTGGGCGTCAACTCCTGCGGGGCGAGAATGGCAGAGCGCCCCATATAGGGCGCGGCTTCCTTGCGCAGGGGACTTGCGCCCACCACGAAGCTGGCCGCAGCGTAGAGCTGGTTGTCCTGCATGCGCGCCAGAATCGCGGCGCGCAGCTTGTGATAGGCGGCTGCGCCAAGGCACGCGCCCTGCAGCAGCAGCATTTCGGCATTCTGATAGGCGAGGACGCGCCCAACCTCGGGATAGAGTGCATCGCTCCCAAGCAGCAGCCCGACGCGCCCAACTTCGGTAGGAATGACGCGCCAGCCAACGCCTTTGGCTACGCGCACATCGTCTTCGTTGGCGCCCAGCACTTTGGCCTGCGTGCCCAGCAGGTCGCCGCCCGGGCCAAAAATGGCGCTCACATTGCGCAGGGTTGCGGCGCCTTCGGCCGCGCTGCCTGCAGCGGCGGCGTCGGGGTTCGGCAACCAGGCGCTGGGGGCCACAATGGTGACGCCCTGCGCGCGTGCCAGGCCGCCAAAAACGTCGGCATAGGTCTCCCACAGGCGCATCGGCTCTACATCAAGCAGGCCCGCGGTGGCCGCGCCGAGGTTGGCCTTGAGCGCCTGCGCCAGCCAGCCGGCGGCCTTGCCGCTGACCTTGTCCCACGCGCCTGCGCTGCGCTTGCGCCCCACTTCGGCGCGGCGCAGCAAATTGGTGCGCGCATCACCCAGCAGCAGCGGCGCAAGCATAAGGCCCGCCATCTCGGGGAAGAGCACGAGGCGGGCGCGTTTGGCGTCGGCGGCGCGCAGGAAGCGGCGCATGTCGTCGCGGTAATCGTCCAGCGAAGCGTGCATGCGCATTTGCATTTGAACGCATGCAATTGTGAACTTGTCCATAACCCTGAAGCATCCTTATGGCCGGTTGCGGTGCAGTGTACTTGACAGCCGCAAAGTCTATCACACGGGGGAAACAAGTGCACCCATGCGCCTAATCGTCAGTGCTTCTCAAAAGTCAGGGAACGGGGAACAGGGAACGGGGAGCCGTGCTCTACGTAGCGGCTGCTTCAGCTGCCGTTCCCAAGGATCGCGTACGCGATCCTTGGGAACGGCAGCTGAAGCAGCCGCTACGTAGAGCACGGCTCCCCGTTCCCTGTTCCCCGTTCCCTGACTTTTGAGAAGCACCGCGCCAACGCTACCCCAAATAGACGCGCAAGTTGCGCAGCGTGTAGATGGGCACGAAGGGGAAGAGGACGGGCGTTGTGGCGACATAGCGCTTGTAAGCGGGTTGCTCACCGTAGCGCGCGTCCTGCGCATGCTCCAGGCGGCGCGCCGAGCCGAGCATGATCAGGATGAGGCAGATGACGCCGATCAGGCTGATTGCCCACGCGCCCCACACCAGATAGAACCCCATTGCAGCGACGAAGTTGCCCGCCCAGAAGAGCATTTCGCCCAGATAGTTGGGGCAGCGCACAAGGCCGTAGAGCCCCGTGCTCACAAAATCGCGGGGCGCGACTTCCTTGGCAGCCGACTTCTGCGCATCGGCCACGGACTCGAGCGTGAGGCCACCTGCCATCACCAGCACACCGGCAACTTGGAGGGCCATGGCCCACGCCGGCAGCGGCGCACGGCCCATGGTGGCGAAGAGGCTGGGCGCAAAGAGCGAGACGTAGAGCGCTGCCACCGTCAGCCAGATGAGAAAGCGGACGCCCACGCTCAGCCCGGCCGACGAACCGTGCATGGCCTCGGCCTGCTGGCGGTAGGAGTTCTGCCGCCACTCGCGCTGCACGAGAAAGAGGCCAAGGCGCAGCCCCCACAGAAGCAGCAGCATGTTCTGCACAAAGGAGAGCCAGCCGACGCGGTCCCATCCCACAACGAGCAGTGCGACAACCATGGCAGCAATGGAAAACGCATAGCCAATGCTGATGAAGTAGACCATGCGGTAGAAGCCGATCGACGAGACCACGAGGGCGATGGCCATGAGCAGCCCGAACATTTGCCAGGGCAGTCCGCCCCAGCCCAGAGAATCCAGCACAAGGAACCTCACATCAAATCGAAATTGGATTGTGGTTGGCCCCACTTGGGGCGTGAATCGTTGAACACTGCGTTGCGCCGGAGACGCGAGCTACAAATCGCACTCCGTGGCGCTTAAGGCGGAGCGCTGGAAGCCGGCCGCTACGCAGAGGGCGCGTCGCCCGGGGTGAGTGCCGGCAAGCTGCGCGGCGTCGCCTCGGCCAACAGCACGAGCGCCTCGCGTACGGCGGCGCGCCTGCTATCGGGCAGTGCGTCTACAATTTCCTCAAGCCAAATCAAACGCGCATTGTTGGCGGCCTCCACAAGCGCGCGGCCCGCATCCGTCAAGTGCACTTCGCGCACGCGACGGTCGCTGGAGACTTGCTGGCGCGTCACCAGCCCCTGCTGCACAAGGCGCTCGACCATTTGGCTTGCGCCCGCCGGCGAGACCTGCATAATCTCGGCAAAGGCAGTGACTTCGTGCGGGCCATGCTGATGCAGCCCCTGGAGCACGGTTAACTGGAGAATGGAGATGCCGTTGGCGCGCGCAAAGCGGTTGAACTGCTGCATTGTTGCCTGCAGAAAGAGCGCTGACCAATCGATCAGCGCCTGCGTTGTATCGCGATCCGCCATGCACAATCCTCCGTTACCCAGAATGCATTCTTGCCGCTCACATGGCTCACAATTATACTTCACAGGCGTTAATTATCCGCTTGTGTTGAGGGACGCGTGCCGCGCGCCATTGCATCCATTGTGAATTCACCACAGTCGAATCCGGGCCGCAGCCTGGCCATTCTCTCCGCAACGCTTGTCATCGTCATGCTGGGCTTTGGCATTGCCATCCCGCTGACCCCCTTCTACGTCACCCATTTCAACGCATCGGGCACGGCGCTCGGGCTGATGATGGCGCTCTATTCCCTCATGCAGTTCATCTTTGCGCCGGTGTGGGGGCGGCTGTCAGACAGGGTGGGGCGCAAGCCGGTGCTGCTGATCGGCATTGTGGGCTTTGCAATCTCCTTTTTGCTGCAGGGGCTGGCGCAGAACCTGATCCAGTTCATGCTCGTGCGCACGCTGGCGGGGATTCTCTCTTCGGCCACGCTGCCTACGGCCATGGCCTATGTGGCCGATACGACCACGCCCGAGGGGCGCTCCAAGGGCGTGGGCATGCTGGGCGCGTCGATGGGCGTGGGGATGATCTTCGGCCCCATGCTGGGCGGCTTCCTGACGCATGTGAACCCCACGCTGCCCGCAGGGATTGCGTCGCTGCTGCAGGTGACGACCGACCCGTCGACCGGTGCGACGATCAACCTTTCGATTCCCTTCTTTGGGGCCGCGCTGCTGGCGCTGCTGGCTGTGCCCTTTGTGCTCTTCATGCTGCCCGAATCGCTCCATCCTGACCAGCGCATACTGCACGCGCCGCAGAGTGAATCGCGCCTGGGCACACTGACGACGGCGCTGCGCGGGCCGCTGGGTTTTCTCTACCTGCTGGCCTTCCTGCTTGCCTTCTCGCTGGCCATGATGGAGGGGGTGCTCGCGCTCTACGGCAAGGAGCGCTTTGTGATGGGCCCGTCGCAAATTGGGCTGCTCATGGGTGCGCTGGGCATTGTCTCGGTAATTCAGCAGGGGCTGCTGATTGGCCCGCTAACGCGCCGCTATGGCGAGGAGCGCATCATTCGTTCGGCGCTGGTGATTGGCGTGCTGGGCTTTGCGGCGATGGCGCTTGCGCCCACGCGCAACCTCTTCATTGGGGCGACGCTCTTCTTTAATGCGGGCAATATGCTGCTGCAGCCGAGCGTTACGTCGCTGATTTCGCGCCGCGCCACGACGGGGCAGGGTGCGGTGATGGGCATCAACCAGTCGTTCCAGTCGCTGGGGCGCGGCGTGGGCCCGCTGTGGGCAGGCGTGGCCTTTGACATCTATGCGACGCTTGCCTTCTGGACCGGTGCGCTGGTCCAGGCGATTGCATTGCTCTATGCGGCGCGGCTGCTGGCGCCGCCTGCGCCGGCTGAAACACCGGTTGAGGCGCCGGTTGAGGCACTTGCGTGAACAAAATTGGTGTTAAGCAGGGAGAAGGGACCAGGGAGTAGGGAATGGGGACTTCAAGAGTGAAAGAAGACGATTGACAGTTGCGACGCGCTGGATTGTCGATCTTCAGTTTTCGGTTTTCGATGTTTCATTTTCAACCATCACACTTGGCGACCCTTCTCCCCACCGCTTTCCATCTATTGCCCAGGCAGCAAATTTGACGGCCGCGCGCCCCTCTGGTAGACTTGCCAACGCGGCGGAGAGCAACCTTGCATTTGCGCTTCTGCGCCCCCATCGTCTAGAGGACCAGGACACGGCCCTTTCAAGGCCGCGACAGGGGTTCGAATCCCCTTGGGGGTACAACGGTCCTCAAAAAAGCCTCCATCGGCAAGATGGGGGCTTTTTTGTGCGTGCGCGGCAGCCGGCCGGCGCGGAAGGTTGAGTGATGGCGCGTTGAAATCAAATGCGTGAGGAGGAAAGGGGATCGGGGAACATCCGGCTGGCCAGGATCGTTCTTCCCTGATCCCTTCTTGTCCACTGCAGGTTCCATGCCGGTATCACGCAAGGGCCGGTATCACGCAAGGAAGGTATGGTTGATGGCGCGCATTTGGCCCACATTCAGAGAGACATGGCGCAGCAACGCGCTCGTACGCTGGGGGGTGGCGCTGGCGCTGATCGTCGCGCTCAGCGCCCTCTTCGCCGAACTCGCGGAGGACGTTTGGGCTCAGGAGAGCTTCGTCTGGGACGCGCAGGTTATTTACACCGTGCACAGCGTGCATGCGCCGTGGCTCGATACCACAATGCGCGCCGTTACGCGGCTGGGCTTCAGCGTTGCGCTGATTGTGGCCGCTGCGATGGTTGCGGGGTTCCTGTGGCAGCGCCGCAGGCTGGACGCGACCACTGTGGCTGTTTGCCTGACGGGCGGGATTGTGCTCAACAGCGTGCTCAAGTTGATCTTTGCGCGGCCGCGGCCGGCGCTCTTCACGCCCCTTGTGGAGCAGGGCGGCTTCAGCTTTCCCAGCGGCCACGTGGCAACCTCCGTCACGGTCTATGGGTTGCTGGCCATCTACCTGTGGCGCAGCGGTCACCATGGTTGGGCACTCCTCGCTGCGGTGATTGTGCCGCTGGTGGCCTTCAGCCGCATCTACCTGGGGGTGCATTATCCCAGCGACACGCTCGCCTCCATGGCATGGGCCACGCTCTGGCTGTGGGCGGTGATTGCTATTCGCGACCGGCAGGCGGTGCGCGTTTATGTCAATTCGGATGACGCCTCTACTCGAGAGAAAGCCGCGCGCGTGCTATAATGGATGTCTGTTGGTTCGCGGACGACTGCGGGTGGGAAGAGAGGGTTGCAGGGGCGCATGGCTGACCGATCACGCGTTTACAGAACACACGCGCTTGTGCTGCGCCGCCGCGACCAGGGCGATGCAGACCGCATTTTGACGATCTTCACGCCCGACAAGGGGCGGCTTGAGGTCATTGCCAAGGGCGTGCGCAAGACAAGCAGCCGCAAGGCAGGCCACCTGGAGCCCTTTACCCATGTGAACCTGCTGCTGGCGCAGGCGCGCACGTGGGACATCATTACCGAGGCGGTCGCGGTTGAATCGTACAGGCACCTGCGCGAGAACCTCGATGCCATTGGGCGTGCCGGCTATGTGGCCGAGCTTGTCGACGCCTTTGCCGAAAGCGACGATGACTACCGCCCTGTGTGGGATTTGACGACCTTCGTGCTGCGCGAGCTGGATGAGGCGGCGCGGCGCGAGGCGGCAGCCACCCAGCCCGCTGCGTCTACCGGGCCGGATGGCGCGCCGATCCCCGCCGCCGCTGTGGTTGACCGCGATATGCTGCTCGTTTGGTTCGTGCTGCACATGCTCAGCGTCAGCGGCTTCCAGCCCAATCTCTTCAACTGCCTGGCGTGCGATGCGGAGCTGCTGCCTGAAACGAACTTCTTCGCTGCGGGCGAAGGCGGCTTCTTTTGCCCGCGCTGCCATGCGCCCGCGGCCGCGAAACAGACGGGCGAATTTGAGGCGGTGGAGGCGGATGTGCTCAAGATCATGCGCTTTGCCCAGTCGCAGCCGTGGGGCGAGGTGCGCAAATATGCCATCCGGCCCACGCTCGTGCGCAAGGCCGACAGCCTGCTGCAGCGCTATGTCATGCGCGTGATTGAGCACCAGCTTCGCTCGGTAGACTTCCTGCGCCGCCTCCAGAATGACCCCCGTCTTTCGGCACAACAGCAGCATTGACGCAAGGGCGCAACGGTTCGCAAGGGTTCACAAGGGTTCGCAGAGCAACGCGACAACAAGAGAAACCAATGTGGGCCGCGCGCCGCACTCACTACGCGCACATTCGGTTGCGTACAGGAGAAGACCATGGAGATTCGCGCGTATCAGGAGTGGCTGCAGGCGTGGGACAAGGCGCGCACGTGGGATGAGGTGCTGCTCAGCCATACCCTGCTGCATGCCATGGAAGAGCTGGGCGAGGTGAGCAAACTGGCGCAGATGGTTGAAGGGTATCGCACGCCCAACCCCGCCAATCTTGATGATGTGCGCGAGCTGCTGGCGCTTGAGCTTAGCGATTTGCAGGTGATGCTCTTCAAGGTTGCCTATCTCTGCGGGATTGACATGGAGACGGCGCTGCTGCGCGGCATGGAGAAGGCGGACCAGCGTTTTCCGGATGTAGCCGCGGGCCCTGCCGAAACGGACGCAGCGTGGGCGCGCTTCGGCAGCTACCTTGACGAACATGGGCTGCGCGCGCGGCTGCATGGGGCTGAGAGCGCGTAGCAAGCGGCGATGCGTGGGGACAAAGCGAGGCCTCCCAAGTGGGCTGCCACGTTTCAATCGACCGATCCAAAGCGAGGCTTCCCACGTGGGAAGCCTCGCTTTGCGCCAGTGACTACGCGCATTTTGCTTGTGACTATGCGACGGTAGCCGCTGAATATCCCCTTCCAGCTTCACAATTACAGAACAATTGTGCGTTTTCCCTCTTGACATCGCACATTTGTTCCGGTATACTTGGGAAAATGTTGGGAAACATCCGTTCTGAGTTGGGATACTCAGGGATACTTGGGAAAGATCTGGCGGATGAACGGCCCAACCTGACGGGCACCCGGCCCGTATTTCTGGAAAGGCACAAAAAGGGACGCGCATGGCTAACACGCTCTCCAGTCGCCAGCAGAATATCCTCAAATTCATCATCTCCTTCTCGGAGGAGAACAAGTTTCCGCCTTCGATACGCGAAATCGGCGAGAAGGTGGGGATCTCCTCGACGTCGGTTGTCAACTACAACCTGACGAAGCTGCAGGAGATGGAGCTGGTGAATCGCCAGCCGGAGAAGAGCCGCGGACTCAGCATCAATTGGCCCAAGCTGGCCGAGGCGGGGCTGGGCGGCGCGCCGAATCTTGAAAACGTGCAGCGCAACGCTATCTTTGGCGGCAACCGTGTGCGCGTGCCCGTGCTGGGCATCATTGCCGCGGGTGAGCCGATTGGCTCGGTGCCGCGGTCGCCCGCCGAAACCGATGAGTGGGTAGATCTGGCCGAGGGCATTGCCGGCAGCGCCGAGGGGCTCTTTGCGCTGCGCGTCAAGGGTGACTCGATGATTGACGCCAGCGTGCTCAACGGCGACATCGTCATTCTGCGCCACCAGCAGACGGCTGAAGACGGCGATATGGTGGCCGCGTGGATTGCCGGCGACGAGGAGACGACGCTCAAGTACTTCTTCCGCCAGGGCAAGGAGATTCGCCTGCAGCCCGCCAACCCGTCACCCGAGTTCAAGCCGATTATCCGCCCTGCCAACATGGTGCAGATCAACGGCAAGGTTGTCTCGGTGCTGCGCGTCTATCACTAGACTCGCGTAGCGACCTCTCAACGCAAAGCCGGTTAAGGGCGCAACGGGAGAACCGCGCGATGGTCTTTGGTTTTCTCCGCCCTGCTTGTCTTTCCTTTGCGCCCTTCGCCGGCTTTGCGTCTTTGCGCTGAGAAGCAGGCGTGCAAAGTGACCGATTGTGCGCGAAAGAGCGAGCCTCCCCACTGGGAGACTCGCTCTTTTTTGCATGCATTTGCAGCCAGGGCCGCAGAACTCGGTTCCGGGCTGGTGCGTTACTTCTCGCCATCCAGAAAGGTGACGGCATCACCCACGGAGAGGATCTTCTGGGCCTGTTCGTCGCTAATCTCGCCACCAAACTCTTCTTCAAAAGCCATAATGAGTTCGACCAGGTCGAGGCTGTCGGCCTCAAGGTCATCACGGAAGTTGGCGTCCATCGTGACGTCACCCGGGTCGACGCCCAGTTGATCTACGATAATGTCGCGCACCCGCTCAAATGTCGTCGCCATTGGGTTCTCCTCTGCACTGATTGTACAAGCTTGTTGTACATAATGACCCGGCCAAGAGGCCGGCGGTTGATAGGCCCGAGGGCCCCTGTTGTCTTGCGGGCGTGGCGCTACTTGCGGCGCTCTTAAAGGGACGTCACCCGATTGCCTCCCTGGCGAAGCTGCCGTCAGGCGGCGTGCGGGCCACTCGAGCATTGTAGACGCCGCCCCGTGCGCTGTCAAGCACATTTGCAATTTGCGCGCACATTCGCCGCTTGCTGCCCACTGTAACACATGGCTGGCGGCAAAGTTGCGCCTGCACAGAACGGAACAACGCAACGCAAGGGCGCAAAGGATGCAAGGAACTACAAAGAAACGACAAATTCTTTGCGTGCACACGGGTGTTGCACTTGTTTTGCTGTACTTTGCAGTAGTCCGCAAAAAGAAACGAAACATCAGTACACAGATTGCACAGAAACGGCACAGACAAAAGCCGATTTGAAGAAGAAAACATCGGTTGTTATCTGTTCAATCTGTGAAATCTGTGTACTGGTGTTTCGTTTCTTCTTGCGGACTACTGCGCTTCTTTGCGCCTATTGCGTTGAGACGTTGAATCAGCTTGCGTCGGGCATTGTGTCCGGCGTGGATTCGTAGATGCTGCGGCTGAGTTCGAAGACGGCGCGGTCCTTGAAGCTGTCCAGCAGCATGGCTGCGCCTGCGGCGAGGAAAAGTGGGCGCAGGAAGGCGAACGCGCCGCGTCGCGATTGCCCGATCAGCAGCGCCAATGCAATCAGCAGCAGGCTGCCCGGCAATTTCCAGAACCAGTTGGCGTAGGCGCTGCGCATTTGGTAGTAGGCAGGAGGTGGTGTTCGCATGTTGGTTCTCCCTTAACGAGCCGCCTGTGCGGCATGGAAATGCGTTATTGCGGTGGTTCGGTCATTGCGATGGTTCGGTTATTGCGATGGTTCGGTTATCCGGTGTCACTTTGTGCACGTCCTGTGCAGTCTGTGCGGGGCGGCTGTAGCGAAAATCGCAGTAGGATGCGCCCTGCATGATCGTCTGCGTGCGGCTGAATTGCACGTCGGGATTGAAGCCCTCGATGAAGGCTGCGTCACGGTTGCACGAGAGTACGGCTCCCAGTTCGGGGATGCCCAGTGCCTCATAGAGTTCGGCATAGCGGCAGCGTGTGACGTTGAAGTTATACGTGTCGGCTGTTAGCTCGAGCACATCCATGTGCAGCGCGTCGTCCTGCGTCCAGAAGGCCATTGCGCCGTCGAGGTCCGCCATGGTGGAGCCGCCCACCTGCGCTGCGGTGCGGGCCCCCTGCTCACGCGCAATCTGGATGATCGAAGCGCGAACCGTCTCGATCACCGCATCGCGCCCAAAGCGCTCACCCAGCGCGTCGATGAGTGGGGCCAGCAGCCGCGCTTCCACTTCGCGCCGCGCCAGCACGCCAATGCGCGCATTGAGCGTGTCGGGCATCTCGACGGGATGCGGGGTATCGGGCGAATCACTCTTTGTCATAAGAAAAAGCTCCAAATGTATCTGCGCGGGCAAGCCCATGTAGTATACTCACAACAGGCGAGCAGTGACGAGTGGAGAGGCACGCCGCCGCAGCAACCGCTACCCGTGCCGTGATGTCCACCCGTGATGTGGCCTCGCGTCCGGCAATCAGGAAGATATGACGCCGATGAGCAGTGACGCGACAACCACAACCGCCACACAGGTGCCGGAGAGGCGCAAGTTCCGCCTTGGCAGCGGAATTGTCAACCGATCATCACCCACGGTAAAGCGGGCGATCCTTGCCTTTGGGCGATCGATTGGCTGGATCTTCTTCAGCCTGCGCGTCGAGGGCGATCAGAATTTGCCCCAAAGGCCCGAGCCGCTGATTGTGATCTCCAACCACTTTGGCTGGTTCGATGCCTTTATTCTCACCCTCTATTTGCCGTTTCAGCCTGTGTTTCTGGTCGCCACGGAATCGCAGCGCAAGTGGTATGTGCGCTTTTTCATGAACCTCTTCGACGGCATCCCCATCTGGCGTGGCCAGGTGGATCGCGAGGCCTTTCGCAGCGCCATCAAGGTGCTGGATGAGGGCCGCCCGCTCGGCGTCTTCCCCGAGGGGGGGATCAACCCCGATTTGGCCGAGCGTGCCGCACGGGGCGAGCAAATTGTGGTGCAAACGGGCCCCGCTTCGCGGAGGGGCGGCTCGCTCACGCGCGCCAAACCGGGCACGGCACTGCTGGCCACGATGAGCCACCGGCGCGTTCTGCCGATTGCGCTGCTGGGCTCCGATCGGATTGGCAGCAATCTGCGCCATTTGCGCCGCACGGTGGTCACCATGCGTATTGGACCCGTCTTTGGCCCGCTGGCCGTGGAGAGCGGGCTGAGCGGCACGGCGCGGCGTGCGCGCATTGACGAGATGTCCGACGACATGATGCGCGAGATCGCGCGCCTCTTCCCGGCCGATCGGCGCGGGCCCTACAGTGGGCAGGTGTAAGACCAGAACGACGACACAGAGGTCACAGAGGCAACAGAGAAACACAGAGAACTGCAACAACGGGCTTGACCAGCTTGTTGTTGCAGTTCTCTGTGTTCCGCCGTGCTATTTGTGCCTCTCTGTCGCAGTTCTGTTCCTGCTTTTCTTTGTGGGCCTTTGCACCTTCATAGCGAGGCTGTTCGCTTATCCTCACAAGGGAGCGAGTTTATATCCACAAGATCGGTGTGGGCGGCATGGCACCGATGAGCGGCGCGGCGTAGGCGACAAACTCATCGGTGACGTCGAGGCCGTCATCACTGATCATGGTGCGCGGCACAGTGATGGTGCGGCCCACGACATCCGCCAGCGGAACGGTTTGCGTGCCCCAGAAGCCATCATGCAGCGTTAACCCCGCCAGGACGTCGCTTTGGCCGGCCAGGGCGGCGTCGGCTGCGGCTGCGCCGGCCATCTGCGCGATGGTGCGGTCCACCTCGGCCACGGCCAGCGCCGAGGTGGCGCGCTGCAGCGTGTTGGGGCGCAACTGGCGGCAGCGCAGGCCGAGCTTCTCCTGCACCAGCGCGGCAAGGTAGGCGGCCACACCCGCCCCCATGCTCAGCACATGCTGGCCGCTGCCGTCCTTGCCGCCACTGCCCAGCTTCTCCGCCAGATAGTTACCCTCGTGATCAGCCGCGCCCTCGGCCGCGGCAATCAGGCAGATGCCCTTTGCGCCATGCACGGCACGCACACGCTCGAGCAGGTACGCTTCATCGACGGGCGCTTCGGGCAGCAGGATGAGGTGGGGCGGGTCGGCCGCATCGATGCGCGCCAGCGCCGCCGATGCCCCCAACCAGCCGGCGTGGCGCCCCATGAGCTCGATGACAACTACATCCTCAAAGGTGGCCATGGCGCGCAGGTCGAGCCCTGCATCACGCACACTCTCGGCCACATAGCGCGCGGCGCTGCCATAGCCCGGGGCCACGTAGGTGCCGGCGAGGTCGTTGTCCACCGTCTTGGGCACGCCCACGACGTGAATCTCGGGCGCGCTCTGGGCAATGCGATGCGCGGCGGCCATGGTGCCGTTGCCGCCGATGAGCAGCAGGCTTTCGATGTGGTGGGCGCGCAGGCGTTCGACGGTAGCCTCCAGATCACCGCTGCGGAAGGCATAGCGCCCGCCCCCCAGCGCCGCACCGGGCTGGCGCAAGAGGCGCTCGAGCTGCGCGTGGGTTGTGCCCGAGAGATCTGCCCAATCACCGTGCAGCAGCCCTTCAAGGCCAAAGCGCGCGCCGAAGCAGCGTGGCTGCGCAGGCAACAATCGGCCAAGCGCGCCCGCAAGTGAAGCATTCATGACGGGCGTTGGCCCGCCGCACTGGACGAGAAGAGTGTTCATTGAGTGGTGTGAACGCCGGTTGAAAGGAAGATTGCGTATTGAATATTGATGACTGACGACTGCGCATTGGCAACGCGGATACGACGGCCGCTGGCGCGTTACCAATACTCAATCATCAGTTTTCCAGTTTTTGCGGACCCGTGGCTGTCAGCACTCGGCAATCACCTACGCCCAGAGATGCGCGTACTTGAGCCCCGTGCCCGTGTTAAAGAGTACGACGCGCTCGTCGGGGCGAATCCAGCCCTGTGCAAGCAGCAGGCGCTGGGCAGCAAGGCAGGCCGCGCCTTCCGGGGCAGGGAAGATGCCTGTGTGGCGGCCGATTTCGCGGGCGTCAGCGAGCATGGCTGCGTCGGGGACGGCCACAGCTGTGCCGCCGCTCTCGCGAATGGCGCGCAGCACCAGGAAATCACCTACGGCCACGGGCACGCGCAGGCCGTCGGCCACTGTGCGCGCCCCCTCCCAAAGTGGCGCGTGCTCTGTCCCCTCGTTGAAGGCGCGCACGATTGGCGCACAGTTTTCGGCCTGCACGGTGACCATGCGCGGCCGCTTGCTGCCAATCAGCCCCATTTGCTCCATCTCGTCAAAGGCTTTCCACATGCCCACCATGCCCGTGCCGCCGCCTGTGGGGTAGATAATGACGTCGGGCAGCTCCCAGCCGAACTGTTCGGCCACTTCGTAGCCCATGGTCTTCTTGCCTTCGACACGGTAGGGCTCCTTGAGCGTGCTCAAATCAAACCAGCCATGCTCGAGGACGCCCTCGCGCACACGCGCGCCGCAATCATTGATGAGGCCATCGACGAGCGTGACCTGCGCGCCCAGTTCGCGGCATTCCACCTGGAAGAGGGGCGGGACATCGCGCGGCATGAAGACGTAGGCAGGCAGGGCGACGGCGGCCGCATAGGCGCTCATGGCGCCGGCGGCATTGCCTGCGCTGGGGATGGCCAGCTCCTTTGCGCCCAGTTCGTAGGCGCGGCTGACACCCATGCAGAGGCCGCGTGCCTTGAAGCTGCCCGTGGGGTTGAGCGATTCGTCCTTGATCCAGGTGTCGGCGCAACCAATGGCTTCGCCCAGTCTGCGGGCGTGCACCAGCGGCGTCCACCCCTCGCCCAGGGAGATCATGGCGTCGGCGCGCTGCACCGGCAGCACTTCTTCGTAGCGCCAAAGCGTTTCAGCGCGTGATGGCGAGGGCATCCCTGGTGAGAGTTTGGGCTGCGCGGGCCAGGTCATAGCGGGCAAGCAGCGGCCGGCTGCACGCGGGGCAGAGGTTCATGAGCTGGTCGGCGGGATAGGTTGCGCCACACTTGCCGCACTCGAGGTGGGTGAGGGTCGACTTGGTTTGCATCGGTGATCCTTGCTTGTGTGTTCAGGTGATTGCTATGTGCAGACGAGTGTGCGTCGTGGCGGCGGCTTCAGTGGTGCGTCGCCGAAGTGCGCGGCACCGTTTGTAGCGGCTGCTTCAGCTGCCGTTGGTGGATATCGCACCGCGTCCTCGAGAACGGCGGCTGATGAACATTGCCGAAATAAAGCGGTGCGCGCCGCAGGGGCCGCCGAGGGTTGAAACCCCCGGCTAGGCAAACCAAGTCCACTCAAGTGGACTGGCTAGAGAGAGTGACCACTCTGCGCGAGCGCCACTGTCGGAGGGCTGGAAGCCCCCCGCTACGAGGCCCCCGACGTACGGCGCGCTGTGAGTCCACTTGAGTGGACTTGGTTTGCCTAGCCGGGGGTTTTAACCCTCGGCGGCCCCTGCGGCGCGCACCGCTTTATTTCGGAGACGCTAAAAAGCCGCCGCTACGAAGTCGGTCGCGCCCCTCGGAGACAGAGCACTTTGGCCGCCGCTACGCTTCAATATCCGTGTAATCCGCCTCAATCGTGGTAATTTCGATTAGATTGCCGAAGGGGTCGCGCACAAAGTAGCGGGGACGCCCGGGGATGGGGATGGTGCCGACGACGGACATGCCAGCGCCCTCCAGCTTCTCGCGCAGCGCTTCCACATCCGCCACGGCAATGCAAAGGTGACGCCCTGAGTGATCCTGGCCGGTGGGCGGCTCGGCAAAGAGATGCAGCTCCGTGTCGCCGAGCTTGAACCAGATGAGGTCAAGCGCGTGGAGCGACTTGGGCGGCGCAACCTCATCGAGGCCGAGCAACGTGCCGTAGAAGGCGCGTGTCTCGGCATCGGTGCCAGGCGGGCGGGGCAGACTCACGTGCTGGATGCGTGCGTTCATGGCTGTTCCTGCATCTCTTCCTTTTTTGGTGCGGCGGCGAGGAGTGCCGGGTTGACGACGTTGTCGGGGCGATGGCCTGCGAAGAAAGCAAGCAGGCGCTCAATGGCCATGCGCTCCATGCGCTCGCGCCCCTCGGCGGTGAGCGAGGCGACGTGCGGCGTGGCGATGACGTTGGGATGGCTGCGCAGGCGCGACTCGACTGCAGGCGGCTCGGGGTCAAAGACATCCAGTCCCGCGCCGGCGATGTGGCCGGAATCGAGTGCGGCCAGGAGCGCGTCCTCGTCCACGAGCACGCCACGCGCCATGTTGAGCAGATAGGCGCCGGGCTTCATGGTGGCAATTGTGGCGCTGTTGATGAGCTTGCGCGTCTCGGGCGTGGCGGGCGCGTGCAGGCTCAGAAAGTCGGCCTGCGCGATGATCGTGGCGGTGTCGGCCTGTTCGATACCCCACTCGGCCGCCTGCTCGGGGGAGACGAAGGGGTCGCAGCCGATGACGCGCATGCCAAAAGCAAGGCGGCAAATTTCGGCGACGCGGCGGCCAATGCGCCCCAACCCCACGAGGCCGAGCGTCTTGCCACGCACCTCAACGCCTACAAGGGGACCGCTGCGTGGGCCCCACTGGCCGGCGGCCAGGTTGTCGCTCCCCTGCTTCAACCGCTTGGCCAAAGCAAGCAGCATGGCGACGGTGTGTTCGGCGGTGCTCTCGGTGGGGCCATCGGGCGTGTTGGTGACGAGGATGCCGCGCACAGTGGCGGCGGCGAGATCCACGTTGTCGACGCCAATGCCGGTGCGCGCAATCAGCTTGAGCGCGGGGCAGTCGTCCATGAGCGCGCCCGTGTAGCGCAGCAGCGACGAGGCAACAATTGCCTGCGCGCCGGCCGCGGTGGACCAGGGCGCGGCAGGCGCTGCGGCGGCATTGACGATCGTGTACTCATCAGGCAGGAGCGCAAGCACCTGCGGCAGCAGCGGCGCTTCAAGCCAGATTTGGATGGGAGCGGGTGTCATTGTTGCACCTTCTATATGTGCCAAACGGTTTCAACGCAAGGGCGCAAGGTGGGCAAGGGCGCAAGGAAAAGCAACAGCAGGATAGAGAGTTGCACAAGTCTAAACCTAGATGCAGCTGAAATCGGCAGCTTCACGCAAGGGCGCAAGGTGGGCAAGGGCGCAAGGAAAAGCAACAGCAGGCAAAGCTAAGGCACAAATTATCATGCTGCATGCGCCAGGTTCTTGAGGCTGGTGTTTCTTTTTGCCTTGCTTTTCCCTTGCGCCCTTGCCCACCTTGCGCCCTTGCGTTGAAGCTGTCTCAACTAACCAAGCGGTGGGGCAGCGGTGTCGGCCGTGGCGACGAGCGCAAAGTCGGCATGGTGGCGCAGGAGCGTCACCGGCCAGGCCACATCCTCGCCGGCGGCCTCGGGCAGTGCGGTGGGGCTGCCAAAGAGCGCAATGCGCAGCACGGCGCGCTGCCACTCGCCACCCTGGCAGTAGAGGCGAATGCGGCGCGCCGCCAGAATGTCGGCCATGCCCAGCGTCACGGCCATGGGCGGCAGCGCAGGGAAGTAGCCGCCGACGCCACGCGAGGCGTTGAGGACAACCGTCTCATCGGCAAGCTGCAGCAGGCGCGTGCGGCTGGCCTTGAATTCGGCGGGGGTAACCGAGTACCAGCGCGCAATGGGCGCTTCGTTAAAGGCCACATGGCCGTGGATGCCAATGCCGCCGTAGCAGGTGTCCACGCCCCCCGCTGCGGCCATGGCGTGGCCGATTGCGTCGAGCGCGCGTGGATCCGGAAAGTGGAGTTGCGCTGCGGGCAGGGCAAGCTCGGCGTCGAGCACGCTGAAGAGCGCGCGCTGGGCGTGGCCGCGAAAGCTGAGCGGGTGATCCGCATCTACCCAGCGCCCCTGCCAGTCGCAGTATTCATCCATGAAGAAGATGTGGCAGTTGGCCCAGGAGATGCGCTCGCGGTTGCAGATCTCCACCAGCAACGGGAACTGCCCTGTGGGGCCCACGGGCAGAATGAGGCGCGTCGGTCGCCCTGCCGCATTGTTGGCTGCAATTTCATCGGCCACTGCGCGCGCAAAGTGGGCGTGCAGCGCGTCGAGCGTCGGCAGCACCGAAAGCGGCAGCGGGCTGCGGTCGGCAAGGTCGGCTGCATCAATGGCAAACCATGCAGGCAAGTGCATTGTGACTCCCAAAAGCTAAACCTATCCGAACGGCGAACTTCTCAACGCAAAGGTGCAAAGATGGCAAAGGACGCAAAGGAAAGGCGAAAGGGCAGAGAAGACCCAAAAGAATCCCCTAAGTGCGCGAGGCTTTTGTAGCGGCTGCTCTTGTGGTGCATCCGCCAGTTTGCGGCATGCGTAGCGGGGGGCTTGCAGCCCTCCGGCTGTTGTGAGTCACATCTCCTGGCGTGACGACCGCAGGACAGGTCTCCGGCGTGACGCCACGCATCGCGGCGGCCGGAAACGGAGGGCTGTAAGCCCCCCGCTACAAGGGCAGCGCTCAGGCAAACTGCGGCAGCCATTCGCGGAACGAGTGCAGAAAATCGTCCAGAATCGCGCGCGTGCGATCGAGGTCGTTGGCCATGGGGTCCATGAGCAGCGCCTGCAGCGCGAGGGTGCGGTCACCGGTGGCAGCGGCCTCGACCACGAGCGCAGCCAGCTCGGCCTCGCGCCGGCAGAGTTCGGTAATTGGTGGCGGCAGCGGCGGCACAGAGAGGGGGTGGATGCCGGCGCGGTCGACCACGGCGGGCACCTCCACAACCGCCCATTCCGGCAAGCCGGGCAGGGCAGCGCCCGTGTTGGCAAGGTTCAGCGCCGGCTGCCAGGCGTGTGCATCGGCCTGCCACGCTTCAATAATCTCGACGGCCCCTTCGCTGCGGACGTCGCGCAGGGGTGCCAGAGGCTCTTCACCGGCGGCGAGGCGCTCGGCGCGGGCGCGTACATTTTGCCGGCGTGTGATGTTTCCATCCCAGCTCTGCAGCTTGAGGTCATACTTCTCCCACGGTTTGGCCACGGGATCATGGGACCATGCGAGGTACTCCACCATGTGCGTGTCGCCGGCGCTCGGGCAGAGGCCGAAGATGGCGAAGAGATCGCGCGTCATCGGCTCGAAGTCGCGCCGCATGGCGTGCAGGTAGCGCTCACGGAAGAGCGGATAGAGATTCTCGCCGGTGCGCCGATCGGTAATGCGCTGCATCCACGCGAAATGGTTGATGCCCGCCGACGCAATGGTGAAGCGCTCCTGGCCGGCGTCGATCATCTGGTAGATGGCGGGCACATTGGGCGCGTCGGTATGGATGTGGAAGGCGCTGCCGTTGGGCACCTCAATTGCGTATTCGTCGGCCAGCACCGCGGCCACAAGCGCATAGCCCCACAGGTACTGGTGGCAGAGGCCCACGGTTCGAATTGACGTGTAACGATTGACGCCCAAGGTGAGCCGGCTGAGGGGGTTTGTAAAGTTGAGCAGCCATGCCTGGGGACAGTATGCTTCCATGTCGCGCGCAATCGCAAGCATCTCGGGCAGATTGCGGCAGGTGTGCGCAAAACCGCCCGGGCCGCTGTTCTCGGCGTAGGGTTGGCGCACGCCGTGGCGCAGGGGTATCTCCCAGTCCTGTCGCCAGACAACCTCGCGCGGGCCTACCTGAATACAGACGATGACGAAATCTGCCCCGGCCAGCAGTTCGCGCCGGTTTGTCGAGGCGCGAATGGAAAAGCCCGCGTCCCACTCGGCGTTCATGCGCTCGGCAAGGCGGTGCATTGTCTCAAGGGTGGCGGCGTTGACGTCGCAAAGGCCGAGCGTGGCCCCGTGCAGCGCCGGCGCGCGCAGCAGCGTGGCCAGCGCGCCCGTGCCGAAGATCGCGCTCCCCGCGCCAATCACCACAATCTGCGGGGGCATCAACCATCAACCCCGACGCAAAGGCGCAAAGGCGCAAAGGAAGCGCAAAGAAAAGCAAGAGCAAGGCAAGATGTGATCATGGACATTTGCAGATAAGTGCGATCTATTTGCTGAAAGTTGTTTCGCTTTGCATTGCTTTGCTGTTCTTGCGTTGTCTCTGCGCCTTTGCGCCTTTGCGTCGTATGTCGGTTTAGCGGCCGCCGAAGCCACTGAGAGCCACGCCTTCAACGAAGTAGCGCTGCGCCGCGAAGAAGAGGATGACCAGCGGAGCGAGCATGAAGGTGCCCGTGGCAAAGACCGTCTCCCAGCTGGTGGCGTAGAACTGGTCGTTCATGGCGCGAATGCCCACGGCCAGCGTCCACGTGGCGGGCTTGAGGTAGATGAGCGCCTCGAGGAACTCGTTGTAGTACTGGATGAAGGTGAGAATCACCACTGTAATCACAACAGGCTGGCTCAGCGGAATGAAGATTTGCCAGAGGATGCGCAGCGTGCTCGCCCCGTCAATGCGGGCGGCGTCCTCAAGCTCAACGGGGATCCCCATAAAGAATTGGCGCATGAGGAAGACATAGAGGCCGTTGACGGCAAAAAACGCGGGCACAATCAGCGGCAAAAAGGTGCCGATCCAGCGGACGGGCCAACTGTACCAGTAGCTGAACATGAGGAAGCGAGGCACGATCAGCACCACGGCAGGCAGCATCATGGTGAGCAGCAGAAGCGCAAAGAAGAAGTTGCGGCCGGGCCAGCGCAGACGCGCAAAGCTGAAGGCCACCAGCGCCGACGAGATCACCGTGCCGATAACTGTGGTGACACAGATGACCATTGTGTTCCAGAAGTAGAGCCAAAGGGGCGCTTTGGCGAAGGCGGCAGGGTAGTTGCTCCAGCGGGGCGTGGCCGGAACCCACGTAATCGGCGTGACGAAGATTTCGGTGGGCGCCTTGAGCGACGAGGAGATCATCCACAGCACGGGCACCAGCGCCATGACAGCAAGCAGGATGAGAATCGCGTGCGCCGAGATGCGCGTGAAGATGTCACGTCCTTGTCTGCGCCTGCGTTCGGTGTGCGCCTGCGCTTCCAGGTCGGCGGTCGTCATCGGTTTGAGAGTACTCTGCATGGTGCGGACTCCCGGTCTGTCGTGAGCAATGGTGTGCAAAATCGCTGGATCAGAGGGTCAATAGAGGGCGGCTACTCGTTTTCGTAGTAGACCCAGCGCCCCGACAGCTTGAATTGGAAGTAGGTGAAGGCGATGATGATGAGGAAGAAGAGCCACGAGAGCGTGGCCGCATAGCCGAGCTTGCTGTACTCGAAGCCCTGCCGGTAGATGTAGAGCACCATGAAGAGGGTGGCGTCGGCAGGGCCGCCTTTCGTCATGACGAGGGCAGGCGCAAAGACCTGGAAGTTGCCGATGAGACCCACCACCAGGTTGAAGAAGATGACCGGCGTCATGATGGGAAAGGTGATGCTCCAGAAGCGTCGCCAGGCGGTGGCGCCATCCAGCTCGGCCGACTCGAGCAGAGAGACGGGCACGTTCTGCAGGCCGGCCAGGAAGATGACCATCTGCGTGCCCATGACCCAGATGCGCATGAAGATGAAGGCGGGCTTGGCGAGCGCCGGCTCAAAGAGCCACGCCTGCGGCGGAATGCCGAACCAGCCCAGCGCGGCGTTGATGATGCCGAAATCGGGGTGGTAGGCACGCTGCCAGATGAAGGCGCTGACGACCACGGGCACCACAACGGGCAGGTAGAGCGCCGTGCGGTAGAAGTTGCGCCCGCGAATGTTCTGGTTGAGGAGCACGGCGCAGAAGAAGGCCAGCGCCAACTGCAGCGGCACACTGATGAAGGCGAAATAGGCCGTGTTCCAGAGTGACTGCGCCACCTTGGGGTCGCTGATGAGCGCCTCGAGGTTCTTCATGCCCACCCAGCGCGCCTTGCCCAGCAGGTTCCACTCCTGAAAGATCAGGATGAAGGACCAGATCATGGGAATGAGGATGAAGGCGACGAAGCCGATGATGAAGGGCGACGCGAAGAGATAGCCCTCAATTGCCTCGCGGCGAAAGAAGGAGGATTGACGGCGCCGAGGGGCGTTCGTGGATGCCGTTACCGCCATGGGAGTGCCTCGCGGAAAGGTGTTGCGCGGGGATGTGAAGTATGGGGCAAGTACAAAAGGTAATTGGTAATTGGTCATTGGCAAGTGGTAAGTGGTAAGCGGCAGCTCGCGCGACCCATTTACCAATGTACCAATGACCAATTACCTTTTGCCTTGCAGGCTAAGGAGTTCGCAGGCGGCGACTAGCCCTGCGACGCCCAGTAGTCGTCAAGCAACTTCTGCACGCCGACGTCAACGTTGGGAAGCACTTCGGCCGCTGTGTTGGTGCCGGCAATCATCAAGTCCCAACCCACAGGCTTGATGACTTCGTTCCAGTACTGCGTGCGCGGCAGGCCGCTGACAATGTCGATTTCGCCCTTCTCGAAGGCCCTGGTGAAGGCGCTGGTGTTGGTGACACCGAACTGCTCCTGCACCAGCGGCGCCCAGTAGCTGTCGATAAGGGCCACATTGTTGGGAATGCGGCCGGTAATCTCGGAGAAGATCTTCTGCCCTTCTTCACCCGCCATGAACTTGATGGACTCCCAGGCGGCGTCAACCGGCGCGCTGTCGAAGACCACGAGCCCCTCGGCCCAGCCGCGGTGCGGGCGGTTCTCGTCCTGCTGCTTGGGCATCAGCACCACGTCGAAGTCAATGGCTGTGCCCTCGTCACGCATCTGCGGGGTGACCATCTGCGGGAACCACCAGGCGCCCTCGTACTTCATGGCCGACTGGCCGGCGTTGATGCCGCCGGCGCCCGAGTCCAGGTCTGCAGGCTTGGGGCTGATGGCCATGGTATGGTAGAAGTCGCTGGCGATCAGCTGAACAATGTCGATGATCTCCTGCTGGTTGAACTGGGAGGTCTTCGGGTCAATCAGCGTGTCGAACTCCTGCTGGCCCGAGCCGCGGATCCAGTGGATGTCGCGGAACCAGTTGCCGTTGGCCTGATAGCCCCACTGCTTCTTGCCGTCAACTTCCTTGGTGAGCTTCTGGGAGATATCCACAAACTCATCAAAGGTCCAGTCGTCGGTGGGATAGGCCATGCCGGCTTCATCGAAGAGCTTCTTGGCATAGAACATGACCATCGTCGCCACCTGCATGGGGACGAGATAGGTGTCGCCGTTGCGTTCGGTGTAGTCCTTGATGGCCTGGTTGTCGGCCCAGGCGTAGTCAAAGCTGTCGCGCGTGCGCAAGTCGTTGAGCCCCACAATTGCGCCGTTGTCGGCGAAGATCTGGAAGCCCCAGCCCTGCATGGAGGCCATGTCGGGATTGCTGCCGCCGGCATACTGCGCCTGCAATGCGGCGTAGTAGTTCTCGTCATTGGGGAGGAAGACGGCCTCCATGGTGACGTTGGGATTTTTCTCCATCCATGCGTCGGAGAGCGCCTGGTAGGCGGGCTGGTCAATCTGGCCAAAGGCCATAACGGAGAGCTTGACGGCCTCGGCGGCCGGGGCAACGGCGGCAGCGCCTGGCGCCGCAGGCGCAGCGCCCGGTGTGGCGCAAGCGGCCAGCGCCAACGCGGCGGCGCCTGTGCCGGCAAACTTGAGGAAGGTACGACGTGAGTAGAGTCCCTGGTTTGGGTGGATGCTTTCGGTCATTGTTTCCTCCTGATAATAGTGAAGTGTCGAAGAATCGAATCCGGATCTGCTGCAGAATGGTTCAGGTACGCAGCCCGCGTCGTTGCGGGCCGGGGAAATAGCTTCTCAACGCAAAGGCGCGACGGATGCAAAGGGCGCAAAGAAAAGCAATGCAAAGGCAACGACATTGACTTATACGGGCTTGCAAAGGGAATCATATCGCAATTTGTTGTTCTTTGCGCCCTTTGCATCCGTCGCGCCTTTGCGTTGGAAAGCTGCCCTTCTAGCTGCGCATGACGGCACGAATTTCGCGCATGCCAATAGGAATAATCGCTTCGGCCTGCAAAAAGTCGCGCAGCCGCTGTGACTGGAAGTATGCGTGCTCAAAGGTGCGCCAGTGATAACCCACCGGGTCCATGGCTTCGCTATCGCCCGGGGTGCATGGGTGGAGCATAAAATAGGTGATACCGCTCGGCAACAGGTGAAGGAGATGTTCGTATGCCTCGGCCCCGCTGCCATGCGCGCCAAAGGGATCATAGGCGGGCGTAATGCGAAAGGTGTCGATAAGAGGCATGCCCGCCGCTTCAAGTCTGTGCACGAGCGCAGGCCAGTCGTCATCAATATGCTCGTTACGGGTGAGCGCGCGTACGTAGCCGTCCACCGTGCGGGGGACCGGCACTGGCACGTTGAATTCGAGGCCCAGCGCGATGTACGCCTCCATAAGGGGCGGGCCGGCCGCCGTTCCCATGTGCGCATCAATGTGCGTAAAGTCCAGCCCGGCGCGCTGCGCCTGCGCAACCTGTGCGCGCATTTCGGCCACAGCGGCCGCCACATTGAGGTGTGCGTACGTTTCGTGGGGCTGCGGCCAGAACCAGCCATCGGCGTCCGTGAGCCCGGCGGCGGGGTCGCGCGTGCTCAGCGGCGCCCAGCGGCAGCCGGCCATTTCGCTGTTGAGCGTCAGGTGGATGCCAAGATCGAGCGTTGGAATGGCAGCGCCCAGGCGCAGGATCTCCTCGGACCAGGGGCACGGCGTCATGATTGAGCCGGCGCGCACAATGGCCGCCTGGTGCAGATCGAGGTAGGCCTGATTTGCGGCATGGGACGGCCCCAGATCATCTGCGTGAAAGATGACCAGGCGTGCGTCAGGCGGGTACCCTAGTTGTTGGAGGAGGGGATTGTCGCTCAATGTGCAGGCTTCCTTGCCGGCCAAAGGGCGCCGGATCAGGTAATCTCGAGAAGGGGCAATCCGGTCAACGAGGCGAAGGCACGCAGCTCAGTACGGCAGTCGCCATAGGTGAGGCAGAGATGGTGCTCCATGCCGTTGCGCATCATGGTCTCAAAGACGGCGCGTGCCGGTTTGTCGAAGTGGATCACACCGCTGGTGCCACCAAAGGAGCGGGGCGCTTGCACCATGTAGCCACCGCCCACGACGAGGCTGTAGCCTTCTGCCCCGTTGGCGAGTGTTGTGCGGTGCAGCCGTGCAAGTGTAACCCGCCCGGGCTTGAGCGCAAACTCGAAGAGCAGCGGCAACTTGCGATTGCTGTGCACGGTGGCGCGGATGGGGCCCTGGCTGGTGTCGGCCATGCTGGCCGGCGCGAGCCCGCAATGCCAGAGTACGCCCGAATCGCTCTCGGCGTCAATGGAGACGAGGTCGGCAATGAAGGGCGGCGCGCCTGTAATGGCTTTGAGCAGCGCCAGCGTGACGGTTCCGTTGACGTCAGCCTCGCAACTGGCCGGGCAGCCCTCTTCGCTGAGCACGCTCATGGCGCCACAGGCGGCGCAACCAAGTTCGGTGAAGAACTCGGGCCAGCAGCGCACGGCCATGCCGCTCAGCGTGCGTTCGGCGGCGGCGGCGGAGAGGGCGGCGTGAACACCGGCTGTGCCACGGGTGGCGGCGGCGTCCATTTCTCCCAAATTGGCAGCCAGCGCTGCGGCCCGCTCCATAAAGGGACGGCGGGCCTCTTCGTCGGCGGCAGCGGCCGCCTGCAACAGCTCCGGCAGCGCAATCTTCTCCACACGTACGCCAAAGAGTGCGCTCAGGTCGGCCTCGTCATACGCGCACGTTTCAAAGCCGCCCGGGTGCTCGCCAACCAGACCGACGGCGGCGCCATTCAGGGCCCTGCGCGGATGGCCCGCTCGCGCCCATGCCAGAATCTCGCCAATGGCGGAATCACTCTCCGGCTCTTCCAGCAGGAAGTCGTAATGCAACTGATTGAGGGAAAAGGCATGGCCTGCCAGATTGATACCACACAAACTATTCAGGCGCAAACGTCCGCCGTCGCGTGCCTCGGGTACGGCCCAGAGCAGAATGGGCAGCCCGAGCGCACTGGCACTCTGCGCAAGCGCCACGGCCATGGTGCTGTCGGCAAAGCTGGCCTGGAGCAGCAGCAGCAAATCGAAGGGCTCGGCGGCCAGTGCGGCGATGGCTTCCTGCGCCCCCTGTGCGTCCATAATCAAGCGGGCGCGCGTGGCGCAGACTGCCATGCCGGCTGCCTCGAGGCGCGCCAGCACCGTCTCGGCCACTTGCTGCGCCAGGGGCACGTCGAAGGTGGGGCGGGCTATGGAGACGAGCGCCACGCGCAGCGGTTCTTGCGCGGGCGCATTCGCAGAAGCAATCACGGACTCACTCACAAGCGCACCTCAACGGGGAGTTCCTCGACGCCGCGCAGGGCTACGTCGTGCCGCCAGCGGAGGGGCGGCTCCTCAATCAACGTTATGGCGGCCGTATGCTGCGAGCAGGGCCGCCAGCGCCTCCGGCACTTCAATGCGGGCGAGGGGCGCGCCCAGGCAGAAGTGAATGCCCAGCCCAAAGCCCATGTGGCGGTTGGGGCTGCGGGCAACGTCAAAGTGCTCGGGCTCGGCAAAGGCGGCTGGATCGCGGTGGGCCGCGCCGGTCATCAGCAGCACCATGTCGCCTGCGGCAATCTGCTGGCCGCGCAGGTCGACCGCTTCAGTTGCAATACGCCACGATCGATGGACGGGCGCATCGTAGCGCAGCATCTCCTCAATGGCCGGCTCCATAAGCGCCGGGTTGGCGCGCAGGCGCGCCAGTTCGGCGGGGTGACGCAGAAGCGCCACGAGGCCATTGCCGATAAGGTTGGTTGTCGTCTCATGGCCCGCCACAAAGAGGGTGACACAGGTGGAGATGAGCTCGTTGTCGTCCAACTGCTGTGCCGCTGCCTGTGCGGCCGCTGTCCCCGCCTCGGCTGCTGTCCCTGCTTCGGCGGCCACAAGGCGGCCGATGAGATCGTTGCTGGGGTGGCGACGGCGTTCGGCTACAAGCTCGCCAATGTAGGCGCGTATGGCCGCCAGCCCTGCTTGCGCCTGCTCCACCCGTTCCACCGGCGCACGCCCGCCGCCGCTGAAGAGGAGGTTGATGTCGAGCGCCCAATCGCGCAGGCGGCCCGCATCGGAAGCAGGCGCACCGAGCAGCTCGAGCACGATGATGGCAGGCAGCGGATAGGCCAGATCGCGCATAAGGTCAACGGGGCTGGCGTCGGCGTGCGCCAGGGCGTCGTTGACGAGTTGCGCAGCCAGCGCGCGAATGCGTGGGCGCAGCGCCTCCATGTGGCGCGGCGTGAACCAGGGCGCGAGAAGCGCACGCAAGCGCGTGTGGTCGGGCGGGTCCATGTGGGCGATGCCCACGCCATAGTGCGCCTCCAGCAGCGCTGTGCGGCTGCGCGCTGCGGCGGGCAGTTTGTCGAGGATGTAGCGAATGCGCCCGGCGCTGGAGAAGCGCTTTGGGTCGCGCAGCAGCGCCGCCACGTCGTCGTAGCGCGTGACAACCCAGCCGCCCCACGTGTCACTCCAGGTGACGGGCGCTTCGGCGCGGCAGGCGCGCATAGGCAGGGTAGGGGTCATTGAAGAAATCGGGCTGCGCAATCAGCGC
This sequence comes from uncultured Chloroflexia bacterium, assembly GCA_963773745.1. GTDB lineage: Bacteria > Chloroflexota > Anaerolineae > Caldilineales > Caldilineaceae > UBA5069. Next base: position 1,823,224 of record CAVZCL010000005.1, on the reverse strand, counting down.
ATCGACCAGATTCATGGTCCCGTCTCCTCGTCGCCGGTGAATACGCCCATGAACTGGGCCATCTCCACGGGGTGGCCGGTTTCGGCCGAGCGGTTGGCAGCCAGCGTGACGGCGGTGCTGCGCAGCCCCTCGGCCAGCGGCGTGGTGAGGGCGCTTGCGTCGCCGCTGCGCAGGGCGGCCATGAAGGCACGGTTGATGCCGCGGTGGAGCGGCTCGTCGTTGGGCCAGCTCTGCACGCCATCGCGCGTAAAGAGGCTGACGTCGCGGTCGGTGACGCGGACCATGCGGTCGCGCAGGCAGAAGTCGGCCGTGGGGCGCTCCTGAATCTCGGGGAAGAGCGCATAGGTGCCGGCGCAGGTGCCCACCGCGCCGCCCGCATAGCGCAATGTGAGCGCGTAGCCGTCCCAGTTGATGAACCCAGGCTCGAAGTTGGCCTGGCGCTGGTTGTAGGCGGCGTAGACGGTGGTGACCTCACCGGCAAGCGCGCGGCTCAAGTCAATGAGGTGGATGTTCTGGTCGACGATCTGGCCGCCGGCGTTGGCGCGGTCCCACATCCACTGTATGGGCGGGCGCGTCCAGTACCAGCGCAGGTTCACGAGTGCGACCGCTTCGTCGCCGATCAGTTCCTGGGCGCGGCGGAAGGCGGGGCTGTAGCGCCATTGCAGCGCCGTGATTGCCAGCAGGCGGTGGCCCGCAGCGGCGCGCACCAGGCGCGCTGCCTCGTTGAGGTCCAGATCGAGCGGCTTTTCCACAAAGAGGGGGAGCCCGCGCGCAACGCACTCGAGGCCGATTTTGGCGTGTGTGGCCGTGGGCGTGCAGATGTAGACAGCGTCGAGCTTCTGCTCGTCGAGCATTTTGCGGTAATCGGAGTAGGCGGCAGCGCCGTAGGCAGCCGTGAAGTCGCGCGCGCGGCCACTGCCGTTGTCGCTCGCAGCCACAACTGCAACTTCGGCTTCCTCGTGCAAGAAGGTCGCATGGAGATGTGCCATGCGTCCCGCCCCAACAAAGCCAATGCGCAGGGACATAGGTGGCTCCTTCAACGTGAGTGAACTGTGATTGGTCAATGGTAAGTGGTCATTGGTTCATTGGTTATTGGTTATTGGCAACTGTCAGTCGCCGCAGCGCGGCCATTTCACCAACAACCGCTTACGAATGACCACATTCCATAGACCACTTGCCATTGACCAATGACCAATGACCAATGACCACCTGCAAATCTCACAACGCTCACCATTCCGCTCGTTACATCGCCACCACACCATTGGTGCGGACGGGGGCGGCCGCTTCGGCTGGGGGCACGGTAAGGGGCTCGCCCAGGAACTGCTCGAGGTAGCGGCGCGACCAGATGAGCGATTGCAGCACTTCGCCCTCGCTGCGATCCCATACAGCATCCTCGTGTTCAATGCTCAGGCTGCCGCCGTAGTGGCTGCGTTGCAGTTCAGCCAGAATCAGCGCCCAGTTCAATTCGCCCCAGCCGGGCAGCACATAGCGCCACCAGCCGTCTCCGTCGATGCCCTCGCGCGCCAGGCGCGTGCGGTCGATGACCGTATCCTTGACATGCACATGTGCAACCTTGGACGCGTAGTCGCGCAGCGCGGCGTAAGGCTCCACAAATTGCCAGACGAGGTGGCTGGGGTCGAAACCGAGCATAAGATCGGGCAGCGCCACGTCGAAGAGCTCATGCCAGAGGGCGGGGCCGGTGGCGATGTTGCCCACGGCGGGGCAATTCTCGATGGCAACGGTGATGCCTCCGCTGCGGGCCAGGGGCAGCACGCTCTCACCCAGCCATTCGATGACCTCGGGCAGATTGGCACGCAGGCCGCGGCCCGGCGTGCGGCCGGTTGCCAGCACCACAAGCGGAATGGCATGTTCGCCCGCGAAGCGCAGCCTGTCGATGACGTTGCGCCTGTGCATGGCGCGCTCGCCGGCGTCCCCCGCGAGCACGTTGCGGCCGTAGGTAAGCGAGACAATCTGCGCGCCGATGGAGCGGGCGGCGGCAAAGTCGGCGGCGGCCAGCGGCACGGCGGGGCCTACCTCAAGGCCGGCAAAGCCATTGTCCACGGCCCACGCAGCCATTTTGGGCAGGCTCCACGGCTGGAAGCTTCCGAAGAGGGTGAGGATGTTGGTGTGAAAGACGATCGGGGGGCGAAAGCCGACATAGTGCGTTACGGCGCCCCCAGCAACAACGGCAGGCATCAATTCCGTGGCCATGCAATCAGCTCCTGAACGATAATGTTTGCTCCACTCGACCGGCAAGGCAGCCAACTGCAACCTCACCGCTGGCCCCTCTCCAGACTATTGAAGCGGGGAGAAAAACAACTGCGTCACGCCGGGAGAGGTGACCTGCAACGGTGGCGCTTTGCTCTCCTCTGCGATTTTCTGCAGAGGGCACGGGGGTGAGGTTGCAGTTGGCGCTGCATACCAGGCCAATGGGGAATTTCCATCAATCGGCGTAGAGAATCGCCGCAGCCACAGACGACGGCTGGGGCGTAAAGACCAGCGAATCCAATGCGAGCACGCCTGCACCCACAACGCCGCTCTGTGCGCCAAAGGTGGTGGGCAGCAGGTCAACACCATCGCCAATGCCGCCAAAGGCGTGGCGGCGCATTGTGCTCTCGGCAATGGGTGCAATCAGGTCAAAGGCCTCGGCAAGCCACCCGCCCAGCATGATCATCTCGGGGTTGAGCACATTGACAAGGTTCGCCAGCGCCAACCCCAGGAAGCGGGCGCGCTCTTCGATCAACTCCACCAGCGCAAGGTGACCGTCGCGCGCCGCGTCAAAGATGACACCCAGCGCGTCGGCGCGGCCCTGCGTCAATCCAGGCGAAATCGCCTCCGCCTTGGCCAGCAGCACGGTTTCGGAGATCTCGGTTTCGAGGCAGCCACGGTTGCCGCAGCGACAGAGCGCCCCGCCCTCCGGGCGCATGACCCAGTGGCCGATTTCGCCCGCGCCCTGGTCCGCCCCACGGTAGAGCGCGCCGTCCACCACGAGGCCTGCGCCAACCCCCACGCGCGCATAGACATAGGCCAGCGCGCGCACGTTGCGGCCCACACCGTAGAGGCTCTCGGCCAGGGCCATGCAGCGGACGTTGTTGTCTACGATGACGGGCAGCCCCACCTCTGCGGCCAGCAGGTCGCGTACGGGCAGGTTGTGCCAGCCGAGGTTGGGCGAGAGAACGTTGACACCGGTGCGGCTTTCCACCAGCCCCGACGCGCCCACGCCCATGCCGACAATGCGCCCGCTGCTGCCGGCCGCGCGGTGATCGGCCATTACAGCGCGACAGACGGCGGCGGTGCGGCCCATGGCGGAAACGCCGCTTTCGCCGGGGGTTATCTCTATCGAGCGAAAATCAAGGATGTTGGCCTGCAGGTCAATGAGTGCTATGCGAATTTGCTGAACGCCGATGTGCACCCCAATCGCGTAGCGGCTGCCTGCCTGCAGGCGCAACGCCAGCGGTGGCCTGCCCGCGCCCAGCCGCTGTACGGCCATGTCGTAACCGTCGGTGAGAACAATCCCCTGCTCGATGAGTTCGGCGACGAGATTGGTGACGGTGGTGGTGGAGAGACGCGTTTCGCGTGCCAGGCGCACGCGCGCAATCGGCTGCAGGCGCAGGAGCGTGAGCAGCAGCGTACGCAAATTGTGCGCCTTGACCGATAGCGCGTTGTGGCCGGATGGAAGGGACTGCGCCATGACAGATCTGTTCTGTTGCGGGGGATTTCTTTGGTTGCTGGATTAATCGGTTGATGTGAGTATAGCACGCTCGCGGGGCATGTCAACCGACTGGGGAAGGATTTTAGGGCTTCTCAAGAGTCAGGCTGAGGTGTGGCAAGCGCCAACAGCAACCTCACCCCCGGCCCCTCTCCAGAAAATTGGAGAGGGGAGCAAAACACGTGCGTCACGCCGGAGATGTGACCGATAACGGCGGCGCTGTGCTCCCCTCTCCAATTTTCTGGAGAGGGGCCGGGGGTGAGGTTGCTGTTGGCGCTTGCCACACCTCAGCCTGACTTTTGAGAAGCCCTGGAAGGATTTTGCTTGCGGGGCGGGGTGGGCGGGTGGCTGCGACGGTCTAAAAACGTTGTCGCGTTACTGCGGCGTGAAGCGTTCTTGCCGCGGCTACGAAACGCGATGCGTCCAGCGTGCGCGCATTACTGCCAGATGAAGCGGCGCAGCTCGCTGCTGGGGCTGGCCGGCTCCAGCGAGTAGCTGTCGCCCTCGCCGTCGAGCACACGCACGACGGAGACCTGCCACGCATACTCGGCCGACTGCCCTTCCTCGGGCGCGTACTCAAGCTCAATGCGGTGGCTGGTGGCCTTGGTCCAGACGCTGGGGAACTGGCGCGCCGACGGCGTTTGGGGATAGAGGAGCACCACATACCACTCGTTGGGCTTGAGCAAATCCACGCTCACCCAGCGCAGAAGGACCGGCTGCGCGCGCGCAATTACGGCGCCCGTGGCCGGTGCGGTGATCTGGGGCGCGCCGTAGGCAATCGTGCCGTCGCCGCCTGCGCCGCTGCTGGCCATCACCTCGCTCGGCACCTGGCGCATGGGAATCTGCAACGTCTGGTCCGGGCGAATCAGCTGCGGGTCACTAATGCTGTTGGCGCGCAAAATGTCATCCACGCTGCTGCCCAGGCGTGCAGCAATTGTGGCAATGGTATCGCCCTGCTGGACCGTGTATTCGAAGGTGGAGACCTGGCCACGCGGCGCTTCCTGCGCGGCGGCCGGCGGTGCAACCACGGCTTGCTGGTTGGGGATTGTGATGCTCTGGCCAATCTGGATGATGTCGCCACTGATGCCGTTGGCGGCGCGAATATCCTCCACGGTGACGTTGAAGTCAATCGCGATCGAAAGGAGCGTCTCGTTGGCCTCGACAATGTGCTCAACGGAGCCGGAGGGGCCCTGGGTGACCTCGGGCTCGGGCGTGGCGCCGGCCGGGGGCGGTGTGGGCGTCTCCGTAAGCGGCACGAAGGGAATTTGTTCGTTGGGGATGCCCGCGGCAACGGTAGGCGCTTCCTGCGTTTGCTGCGCCTGGCGACTGCCCGCCTGCCACCAGAAGACAAGCACAGCCAGCACTGCCAGCACGAGCAGCGCGTCCAGCCATGAGATTTGCCTGCGGCGCCGCGATTGGTTGCGCAGGTCCGAGCCACACATGAAGCAGCTTTCTGCATCACGCGCCACGCGGGTCCCGCAGTTGGGGCAGCGCCGTTCGGCAGCAGAGGTTGTTACTCGATTCTGCGCCATGACGCGATTATAACATCTTTCTGTCCAGAGAGCGCACAAATCGGCGAGCACATGCGTTTGTGGCCGCGCGTGCGAATGAGCAGAAGCAGAAACGCCCGTACAGCGACTACAAAAAAGGACAGATAACAACGCTCATAGAGCGTTGTTATCTGTCCTTATTTGTAGTCGCTGTACGGGCGCCGTTGTAACGGCTTACGGCTGGCCCGTCTGCTCAAGCAGATGCGCGATCAGGTCGGCCAGTTCCTGCGTGGAGAGCTGCTCGCCGTAGTTTGCCGGCATGATGTTGGCGGGATAGTTGGGCACGATAAAACTGTTGGGGTTAACGATGCTCTGGTGCAGATACTCGGCTGGGCTTTCGCCTGGCACGCGGATAATGGCGTGGTCACCCACGTTGTGCCAGGTGGGGCCGGTCATGACGGCGGCTGGGTCAAGGTTGTGGCAGCCAATGCAACCCTTGGTGGTTGCCAGCGTTGCGCCATTGGCCGGATCGGCTGTGGCCAGCGCCGCGGCAAGGTCATCCGGCAGGCCAGCGACGATCTGCTCGGGCGCCAACTCGGCAAGTTGCGGTGGAATGGGGGTGGGCTCGATGACGAGCTCCATCCCTGCCATTTCAGCCTCAAGTTTGGGGCCAAGCTCGGGCCCGATAATGGCGGCGTTGACGTCGGCCGCGCAGCCACTGAGGGCGAGCACCGCCACTGCGGCCACGCCCATGATCAACGTTACAATTGACAAACGGCGATGGCGGGCGAGTCCCATTCGTTCCTCCCGGGAGAATGCCTTCAACGGCAGCAGATTGATTGTGCAACAGGTGAACGCACTGGGGCTGCTTTGTGCCGTTGATGCGTGCTTGGAAATTCGCGAGCAGTCTACCATAGCGCCCGACAAAGAGACAATTTGGAGCGAATCTGTGCCCGAATTCACAAAGCTGTGGCGGGCCGGCTTGCGACCAAAAGTTGGCATTGCTTGTGCTGCAAAATGGAGCGACAATGGTCACTTCACACCAGTTGACACGCAGCGTGTCCAGGCTGTCGCGTAGCGGCAGTTGATCGGCATAGCGGCAGCTCCAGACTTCCGTGTAGCGGCCATTCCACTGGCGCAGGGTGAACGCAGAGAGGCCATCGATGCGGCTGAGCAACTCCACCTCCTCGTAGAGTGTCGCATGCGAGTCGGGCTTGCAGGTCATGACAAAGTGCATCTGATGCTCGAGCAACACCTCGCAAAAGGGTTGTCTGGAGTGCAAATCGTCGGCCAGAATCGTGACCTGGTGCGGCTTGAAGCGACTGGCATTGCGGCGCACCCAGCGTTTGACGGCTTGTTGCTCACAGTCCTGCTTCTCAACCCCGTCCTGCGGCAGCATGAACTCGGGTTCCAGGGCAATCACCTGCCGCTGACGGGGGGCAACCAGCGTCGGCGTGATGGCCGCATGCGAGTAGTATGCTTGCTCATCGTGGGTGCGCACCGTGCAGTTGTCACAGTGAATCTTCTGCTAGAGCGCCCGGCGGTTTGACAGCAACGCGCCTCCGTACTATACTGACTTTCCTGAAGCAGACAGGTCGTGGCGCCCTATGCGTGCGCCGGCAAGAGGCCTGTCCAGTCTGTCCGTTCTTGGGCGCTTTGCAGGAATCAAGCGCCAAGAGTGGAGGGATGGCCGAGCGGACGATGGCGGTTGTCTTGAAAACAACTGTGGCAGTGATGTCACCGGGGGTTCGAATCCCTCTCCCTCCGCCTCTGTTTTTGAGAATGTGCCGTAAAGAGTACGCAGGCCATGAATAGCCGTCATCAAACGCGGTTATGGAACACCTTGGGGAGGTCGCATAGCCCGGTCGAGTGCGCCCGCCTGCTAAGTGGGTAGGGGTGTTATACATCCCTCGAGGGTTCAAATCCCTCCCTCCCCGCCTGGATGTCTGCCGGATTATGCCGTCGTAGTGCAAGAGGCAGTGCAGCGTCACCATATGTCCCCGTAGCTCAGTGGATAGAGCGCTTGGTTGCGGACCAAGAGGCCAGAGGTTCAAGTCCTCTCGGGGATACCAAAACGAAGAAGGCTCCGGATAGCTCCGGGGCCTTCTTCGATTCTTGACTGCGAACTGCGAACTGCGAACGACGACACAGAGGTCACAGAGGCAACAGAGGAACACAGAGAAAAGCAACGGCAGAACAACAAGTGACAATTTGTTGTTCTGCCGTTGTTTTTCTCTGTGTTCCTCTGTTGACCTCTGTGACCTCTGTGTCGTCGTTCGCAGTTCGTTCTTACGACGCGATTGGCGGCTGGATGACGGCCATGCCACCCATGTAGGGGCGCAACACCTCAGGCACAACGACGCTGCCATCCGCCTGCTGATAATTCTCCAGGATGGCGATGATGACGCGCGGCAGCGCCAGCCCCGACCCGTTGAGCGTGTGCACGTACTCGGGCCGCGCACCTTCGCTGGGGCGGTAGCGGATGTTGGCGCGGCGCGCCTGAAAGTCGCGGAAGTAGGAGCAGGACGAGACCTCCAGCCACTCCTCGCAGCCGGCCGACCAGACCTCCAGGTCGTATTTGATGGCGGCGACGAAGGAGAGGTCACCCGTGGCAATCAGCAGGCGGCGATAGGGGAGACCCAGCCGCTGCAGCAGCACCTCGGCGTCGCTCGTGAGCCGCTCCAAGCTCCTCGCGCCCGTGGGCCGGCTCCACGAACTTGACCATTTCCACCTTCTGGAACTGGTGCACGCGCTTGATGCCGCGCACATCCTTGCCCGCCGAGACGCGCTCGCGGCGGAAGCAGGGCGTTTGCCCCACCAGGTTGATGGGCAGCTTGCCCGGCTCGATGATCTCCTCACGGTAGAGGTTCGTGAGCGGCACCTCGGCGGTGGGGATGAGCCAGTAATCCTCCTCGGCGTCGCGATAGAGATTCTCGCCGAACTTGGGCAGGTTGCCCGTGCCCACCATGCAGGCCTCGCGCACCATGAAGGGCGGGTAAATCTCCTCGTAGCCATGCTCGGCCACATGGACATCCACAAACCAGTCGGTGAGGGCGCGCTGCAGGCGTGCGCCGGCCCCGCGCAGCACATAGAAGCGGCTGCCCGCGACCTTCGTGCCACGCTCCATGTCCAGTATGCCCAGCCGTTCGCCGATCTCCCAGTGGGGCAGCGGGGTGAAATCGAAGGAGGGCTTAACGCCCCACTCGGGCAGGGGAACATTGCCCGATTCGTCGGCTGCAACGGGGACATCGGGCTCGGGCGTGTTGGGGATGCGCAACATGGCATCCTCGAAATCGGCTTCGACGACGCGCAGCTGCTCATCGAGTGCGGCGATTTCGTCGCCTACAGTGCTCATGCGCTGCTTGAGGGCGTTGGCCTCGTCGGTCTTCTTCTCGCGGAAGAGCTCGCCCATGCGCTTGGAGCCGGTATTGCGCTCGGCGCGCAGCGCTTCCACCTGGGTCAGGATTTCGCGCCGTTGTTCGTCCAGTGCAAGGGCGCGCTCCCAGGGCGCGTCCTCGGCGTTGAGTTTGCGCATGGCCTCAGCCAGCGCCTCCCTGTTTTCGCGCATCCAGCGAATGTCGAGCATGGTGTTCTCCCGTGGTGGTGATTATGTTGTGAATTTGGGCGGGAGTCGTTGATTGAAAATTGAAAACTGATGATTGATTATTGACGATTGTGTTGCAACGGCAACGTCCTGACCGCGCACAATCGTCAATAATCAATTTTCAGTTTTGAATCTCACAACTCCCCTGCCTGCAACGAAGCTGCGTACCAATAGAAAAAGCCCCTCCGCCATACAGGACGAAGGGACTCGTGGTGCCACCTGAGTTTGCGGGCAGGGCCCGCCTCATTGCGCCGTAACGGGGCGATTCGCCCGGCCATTGCCTGCCGGGTGCTCGAGCGGTGCTGTCGGGGCGGCGTCCGGCTGCCTTGCACCTGCCGGCAGCTCTCTGAACGGCGCAACCACCCTGCGTGGCCGCTGTCAACGCATCATAAATTCAATTCACTGCACCAACAGACGCAATCGTACCGCAGCTCTGCGCCAGCGCAAAACGGCAACAATGCAAGGGTGTATTTCACTTTGGTGGCGCGCACTGCAACCTCACCCGCCGGCCCCTCTCCAGAAGATTGGCTTTGCATTATGCGCATCGCGCCCGGCGGACAGTTGGTGCGCAGCGACCGCCGTAGGCTCAAGCCTACGGCTAGAAAACCCAAGTCGGCTGAAGGCGACTGGTACCCAATCGCTACGCATGGGCTCGAGATAAATCGGTGTCAGCCGCCAACGGCAACATTCATCAGCCGGCTTGGGTTGCTTAGCTGCAGGCTTGAGCCTGCAGCGGACCCGGCAACGAGAAGTCGGCAAATCGCGATGCGTATAGTGCATAGGCAGAATATTGGAGAGGGGAGCACAGCAACTGCGTCACGTCGGGAGACGTGACCTACGGCGGCGGGCGATTTGCGTCGTGGTGTTGGCCCTACGCCGCCGTTCTTTGCGTTTCCTCTGCGTCTTTGCGCCTTTGCGTCGTATGTAGAGGTCACGCCAGCACAGCGCGGTCGGCCCACTCGGCGGCGAAGCTGCCTATGCCCAGCGGCGCTGAGCGCCGCAGCACAACGGCCTCGGTGGCTCCCATGTTCTCGAGCAGCCAGCGCAGCACGTAGGCGGGCATATCCGGCTCAACGTCGAGACGCACCACGGGCCATGCCTTTTGGCGGCCCAGCGCAGCGTGGCGGCCGACAACATCCGTGCCATTGGGATTGGAGCCGCGCAGGATGCGAAATTGGTAGACGCCCTCCACCACCACCCCCGGGAAGAGATCCTCCACATGGGCGCGCACGACGTCTTCGGAGAGCACAAACGTTTGGCGCTCGTGGCGCGGCGGGTGGGCGCGTGCGCCATTCATGGCGGAGGCGGCCGCGCCCACGGCTATGAGGCGTGGCACTTTGCGCGGCACCTTGAGGCGTGCAAACGAGGGCATGTCAACATCAAAGCTGTTTGGCTGCTGCACCACCGCGAGCAGGTTGAGGCTGTGGGCGCTGATTTGCGGAAAAGGCCTGCCTGCATCCACGGCAAGGGGCGTAAGCAGCGGGCGCACGCGCTGGGCAAAGGCTGCGTGCAGCCAGGCGCGCGCGTCGGGGCCGCACTGCTCAACGCTCCGCAAGAGCAGGCCGCGCGTCTCCAGCGCGGGCAGCACCTCGCGCAGCAGCGTGGCGACGGCGTCGTTGAGCATCTGCATCGTCACGGCAGTCAGCGAGCGCACGCGTGTGGCGGCGGCGTTGTCGTAGCGCGCCTCTTCAATGAGCGTGGGCAGGTTTTGGATGTAGACCATGTCCAGCGCATAGGTGAGCATGTTGAGGATGCGCAGGCGCACGGGCAGCGTGTGCGCATCGCGCTGGAATTCAGCGAGGAGATAGGCTGGCTTGGCGAGGTAATCGGGCTGCGTCATGGTTGACCGGCAGCATCTGCGGGTTCAGGGACGGTCGCGTGTGCAGTAAGGGCAGAGGCTGCAGGCGGTGCATTGTACGCAAAACGCGGGGATGTGCAAAGCGCGAGCAAACGCGGCTGGACGGCAGGGGTGCGAGGGCGGAGCGCCCGCTGCGTAGCTCCCGTGCGGGAGAGGTATCTACGAAACGCCGTTGCCGTTGCCGTTGCCATGGGCTTCGGGCGCGTCGCCGTCGGCCGCGTAGGCCAGTGCAAGCGCCTCTTCGGAAATGCGGCGGTAGAGGTTCACCATCTGCTCGTAGAGCACCATCGCGTCATCACTGGCGTTGATGGGACCGAGGCGGCGCAGCAGCGAGAGCTCGACCAGGGGCGGCGCAATGTGGTGGTGGAATTGTTTGAGCAGCTTGCGGTTGCCCCAGTATTGATCGAGATCGGCGGCAAGGCCCGGGTCGGCCTCGGTGGCGGCCTGCTGCGGGTTGCGCAGTGCGGGCTGCTCCTGGGTTGGCTGCTGCGCGGGCTGGCTCTGCACGGCTGCGGCAGGGGCAGGGCGCGCCTCGTTGCTGGCGCGCAGCAGCTGCTGGCGGTCGCGCCCGCGCAGCAGCAAAAGCAGGGTGGGATCATCCTCCAGCATCTCGGCGAAGAGGGTAAAGACGAGGGGCAGGTGGCGGCAGGGCGCGGGTGAGCAGCAACTGCACTGGCTGGCAAATTCGCTGGCCGAAGTGGGCAGCAGATGTGCGCCTGCGTCGGTGAAGAGCTGCTCCATTTCGGGCGGCACGGTGCCCGAAACGAGCTGCGTGGAGACAAGCGGCTGCCCGCTCAGGACCTCCGCCACGCGCTCCCACTGTTCGGCCGTGGGGGTGGCAAGGCGCACATCAATCGCGCAGGCGCCCATCTCCTTGTCCTGCACGACGGCGCTGATGCCGCCGGCAACCACCTCCAGCCGCTTGACGCGGTATGCGCCGCGCGCGGCTGCGCTGCTCTCCGTGCCAATGCCCAGCTCCTGCATCACGGCTTCCCAACGCCGCGCCCACCAATTGCCCGTTGCCATAAATAGACTGCTCGCTTCCCGCCTACAACTCGTCCAGCATTTCACGGCGCAGCGTCAACAAGTCGCGCAGCTGCTCCGTGCTCAGTTCCGTCAGCCATTGTTCGCCGCTGCCCACAATCGAGTCAGCGAGGTTCTGCTTGCTCTCGACAATCGCGTTGATGCGCTCCTCGAGCGTGCCGGCGACGACGAACTTGTGCACCTGCACGTTGCGGCGCTGGCCAATGCGAAAGGCGCGGTCGGTGGCCTGGTTTTCGACCGCGGGATTCCACCAGCGGTCAAAGTGGAAGACGTGGCTGGCGCGCGTCAGGTTTAGCCCTGCGCCGCCTGCGCGCAGGCTCAGGATGAAGATCGGCGGCCCCTCTTCCGTCTGGAAGGCCTGCACCATGTCGTCGCGCTGGGGTGCGGGCGTGCCACCGTGGAGGAAGAGCACCTCAACGCCGAAGACCTCACGCAGATGATTGCGCAGGAGCGTGCCCATCTCCACAAACTGCGTGAAGACGAGCGCGTGGTCGCCCACGGCCAGCGCTTCGTCGAGCATTTCGGTCAGGCGCTCGAGCTTGCCGCTGCGGTTGGGGAGCGGCCCGGGCTGCTTGAGGTAGTGGGCCGGGTGGTTCGTAATCTGCTTGAGGCGCGTGAGCAGCCCCAGCACCAGGCCGCGCCGCTGGATGCCCTCGCTGCTGTCCAATTGCGCCAGCGTATCCTGCACCACCTTCTCGTAGAGAGTGGCCTGCTCGTCGGTGAGGGAGCAGTAGACGACCATCTCGTTCTTTTCGGGCAGGTCGGAGATAATCGTCGGGTCGGACTTGACGCGGCGCAGGAGGAAGGGTTGCACAAGGCGGCGCAGTTCGGCGGCGCGGTCGTCATCGTTGTAGCGCTCTATGGGGACGATGAAGCGCTGGCGGAAACGCTCGTGCGTGTCGAGATAGCCTGGATTGAGGAACTCGACAATGCTCCATAACTCGGAGAGGCGATTCTCCACCGGCGTGCCCGTGAGCGCGATGCGGTTGCGCGCCGGGATGCTGCGCACGGCCTGCGTCTGCTTGGCGACAGGGTTCTTGATGTTCTGCGCCTCGTCCAGAATGAGGTCGCTCCAATGCCACTGCTTGAGGATCTCCACGTCGCGGCGGGCCGTGCCGTAGGAGGTGATGATGATGTCGTGATCGGCAACCGCATCAACAAAGGCGTCATCGGTGAGGCGGTTGCCGCCGTGGTGCAGGAGCACGCGCATGCCAGGCGCGAAGCGCTCTACCTCGCGCCGCCAGTTGGCCACAACGCTGGTGGGGCAAATCAGCAGCACGGGACTGTGTTCCGTGTTGCCGGCGGCAGCGGCCAGAGTGCGCTCGTGCAGCAGAAGCGCAATTGCCTGCACCGTTTTGCCGAGGCCCATGTCGTCGGCAAGGCAGGCGCCAAGGCCCAGGCGGCGCAGATAGGCGAGCCAGCCGACGCCGCGCCGCTGGTAGGGGCGCAGCGTGCCCACAAAGCCTTCCGGCTCCATGATGATTGCGTCGGGCTCCTGCTCCTGCAACTGGCCGATGACGTCGCTGAGCCAGCCCTCCACGTCGACGGCATCCACAGGCAGCACCTGCGGCACGGTGACTGGCAAGCCCAGGAGCGCCGGTGAGGTGGGCGCGGCGGGCCGCTCATCGGTGGTGTTGAGGCTCTGCACCACGCGCACTGCCTGCAGCAGCGACATGATGCCCGTCGGCTGGCGCTCGACAATGTAGCGCTGCGCCATCTCAACCTGCTCGGGATCGAGCTCAATCCAGCGGTTCTCAAGGCGCAGCAGCGGCGTGCGCATGGCCGCCATCTGTTCAAACTCGCTGTGACCCAGCGACTTGCCGCCCAGCGTGAGCTCCCACTCGAACCTGACGGCGCCGAGCAACCCGCCCTGATCGCCGGGCTTGTTGCGCGCCTCGCGCCCAAAGCGCGCCTCCTCGCCAGGGGAGAGGCGCAGGCGCAACCCCAGACCGCTGCGCCGGTCGGCATTCCACCACGTAGGCAGAATGATGCCAAAGCCGCTGCTCTCAAGCACAGGGCCGGCCTCGCGCAGGAAGTCGTAGGCCTCGCTGGTGCTCAGTTGGAGGGATTCGGGCGCACGCCGGTTGAGGCTGCGCACAATGGGCGCAAAGATGCGTCCGGCTGCGTTGAGTCCGGCGCGCAGCCGCTCCTGGGGCTGGTCCACACGCCGGTTGCCCATGCGGATGGAGCCCGTTTGCGCCTGCCAGATGTCGTGCGCGGAGATGCGCCAGTCGGCGTTGTCGCGCGCCTGCAGCAGATAGCGCAGCGTCCACTGGGAGTCGCCTCGCTGCAGCGCTGCGGCGTCGGGCTCCTCCAGCTGGAAGGCGACGCGGAAGGTCGTTTCACTGGTGTACTGCAGCTGCTCCGTCCACCCCTGCCACTGACGGTAGAAGGTGTAGGCCTCCTGCGGGGGCAGGTTGAGGCGACGTTTGCCGTTGAGGAGCTGGCCGAGCCACCGCTGCGCCGGCGCGTTGCCGGCAGGTTGCTCAAGCTCGCTGCCCCAGCGGCGGATGGAGGCATCCATAACGGCGGCGACAAAGTGCTCCACAAGCTGCCCGGCCGAGGGTGCGTCGGCCAGCGTGGCGAGGTTGTAGGAGCGGCAGACAGGCGGCATCATGCGCACCAGGTGATCAAAGCGGCTCTGCAGCCGCTCGTCGCCCACGTAGGGCTGCCACGCCGCCACCAGGTAGCCATCGGCATGCGCGTGCAGCGCCGGCAGATAATCCTGATTGATGAGCAGTTCGAGCGCGAATTTGGCAACGTGGCTCCAGAAGAGGAGGTCCTTGCCAATGCGCAGGCGGTGGTAGATTGTGGCGGTGGCGGAGCTCTTCTCGCTGCTGCCGTTATTCAGTTGGGTTAGGCAGCGCAGCGCGTCGAGGGGGGCCAGCGCAAAGCCGGTGACCTGCCAGGGAGCGAGTGCGCTGTCGCGGTCGGGCGTGGTGGTGCGACCAGCCGCCGCCGAGAGCAGCGTGCGCTGGAGCAGCGGCAATCCATCGATTGTGGGCGTCCAAACGGACGCGCTGGTGGGGTTCAGGTCAAGGCTGGCCAGCATGGGCATCTGCTCAACAAGCAGGCTGCGCAACTGCGACGCAGGGGCCTGGAGCGGGTGTGAGGGAACCTTGGCCGAGCGAGTGCGGGCGCTGTGTGAAGTGGCGCGGCTGGAGGAGCGTGCCGGCGCTGCGCCGGCTGGGGGCGCAGCGCTCTCCTCCTGATTTTCGGCCCAAAAGAAGAGAGAGCCGTCGGGAAGCTGGGGGTCAATACGCAGCCAGGCTGCGTGCAGGATTAAAGGCATAAAGAGTATTGTATGCCTGACACGTGCCCAGTTCAAATTTAGAAGCTTGTGCGGCGCAAACAAAATTCTGGTACGCAGAAGAAGCGGAAACAACAGGAAAGAACATGAAAGGACGCGTCCTTCATGTTTTTTCCTGTTGTTTCCGCTTCTTCTGCGTACCAGAATTTTCCCTATTCGGCGGTGGGGAAGGTGACGTGGAAGGTGGCGCCGTGGCCCAGGCGGCTCTCGAACCAGAGCTCACCGCCATGGAGTTGCACGAGCGAGCGGCTGATGGTCAGCCCGAGGCCTGCGCCGGCGCCATCGGCTGCGCCCGCATTGGCGGCGCGGTAGAAGCGCGTAAAGAGGTGGTACTGGTCATCCAGCGGAATGCCGATGCCGGTGTCGTTGACGGTGATACAGAGCATGGGCTTCTGCGGGTCGCGGCCTACCTGGACCGTGATCTTGCCCGCTTGTGGCGTGTACTTGTGGGCATTTGAGAGGAGGTTGACGAGTACCTGCATGGCGCGCTCGCGATCGCACCAGAGGAGCGGCAGCCCGGGGTCGGCCTTGAGGATCAGCTGCTGCTGCTTGCTGTCGACGAGCGGCTGCAGTTCGCTGACAGCGCGCTCCACCAGATCGAGAGCATCCACTTCCTCCATGGCAAGCTGGAGGTGGTGGGCGTCTATGCGCGCAATGTCGAGCAGGTTGTTGGTCAACCGGCGCAGGCGGTGCGCGCTGCGGCTGATGCCCTCAAGATAGGAGTGTTGCGTCGGTGTGCAGGTTGTGTTGGCCTCCAGCTCCAGCAGTTCGAGGAAACCCATGAGCGAGGCGAGCGGATTGCGCAGCTCGTGGGACGCGGCGGAGACGAAGTTCGACTTCGCATCGTCCAAACGCTTCAGGTCGGCCCGGGCCTCCTCCAGATCCATCGTCAACTGGGCGACGCGATTGCGCAGCTTCACGGCCTCGCGGTGCTCGCGCTGGCAGCGCTCCCGCTGCAGGCCCACGCTGGTGCCGTGGGCGATTAGGTGGTTGACGCCCACAATCTGACCACCGGCGTCGGAAACGGGCACTGTTTGCGCCCAAATATGGCGTATCGGCCGCCTTTTTTTGCGGGGGCTGAGGCCGATTTCGAGCTTGCGCAGGCGGCCGCTGAGGAGATCGTCCAGGTCGCCAGCATAGTCCGCAAGTTCGGGGGCCACGATTGCCAGAGGCATGCCCTCGGCCACATTCGGCGCGAAGAGGAGGCGGCGATCGCCGATAATTGTGTGTACAGTCAACGCACGATCGGTGACGAGGCACATGTTCTCATGCGCTCCGAAGAGTTCGGCTGCGGAGAGGGTAAATTCGGGTGAGGACATTAGGTTGCCTGCAGGTAAGACCAGCAATGGAAATCGTTTGCCGCAGGAGCGTTAACCTGCCCACCGCAGCGGCGGTGCAAGCCGCCGCAGGTGTGGGTGACGCCGCATTCTGGAAAACGGCGGCTTACACCGCCGCAACGCTCTCCGCCGCGGCGCTTTCGGGTGCGAGCGCCCCTGCATCCGCCACCGGGCGCAGCGCTTCGAGCTCTTCGACGAAGGCGTGCAGCAGGTCCTGCGGGTTGGAAATCAGCCCCTCATCCACCATGACGCCAATTGTGACTTCGCCATGGTAGGAGATGATGCTGATGCCCAGCCCAATACGGCCCGCCTGCGGCACCCAAAACATGATGCGCCGCATGGGAGCGCCGCAAAAGTAGAGTTGCGTGCGCGGGCCGGGGACATTTGTCAGCACCGCCGACGCCTTGGTGCTGAACCAGGTGGTGGCCCACTCGGCCATTTCGCCCGGGAACATGCCGATGACGTTGAGAATTTCGTAAATGAGCAGCGGCTCGGGCGACTGCTTGAGCATGTCCATCTGGCGCTTGATTTCGCGCAGCCGCAGTGCGGCGCTCGCCTCGCTGAGGGGCAGGTTGAGGTAGACGAGCGCAAATTCGTTGCCCAGGTTGGAGAGAGATTTGCGCGGGTCGCGCAGGTTGACGGGGATCATGGTGCGCACGTCAACCGCGCCGCCGTGTTCTTCCATGTAGCGGCGCATGGCCCCGGCCACAGCTGCGACGAGGACGTCGTTGATGGTGGCCCCCGCCGCACGCGCGATGGCCTTCACATCATCCAGCGGCACCGGCTCGGACCAGATGACGCGCTTGCGCACGCCCAGCTCGCCCTTGAAGATCGAATCATTGTCGGGCGGCAGCACGAGCAGTTTGGCGAGAATCGCCGCGCCGGTGACGGAGATGAGGCCCGCTGTGTAGGCGGCCTCGAGCAGGTGGCGCGGGTTGACGAGCGTCTGTGTGGCCTGATGGAGGGAGAGGCTGGTGGCCAAGCGCACAAGGCGGCCGGCGCTGTCGGCGCTGCTGCGCAGGAGTGCGAAGGGGGTGCGTAGCGAGAGGCCGCGGCTGCGCACGCCAGGCCGCGGGCGCCGGCTGGGGCAGGGCTGCAACGTCAAGGGGCGGCTTTGTGGCGGCCACGGGCACGCCCGCTGCGCCGAATAGTCCCGTTGCACCCCTAAGCGCAGGCGCGGCAGGCGCGTCCGCGTGATCGTCCGTCAGCGAGAGCAGCACCTGTACAAGCGCAATGCCGTCGGCAATGCAGTGGTGCAGCCGCCCAAGGACGGCGCAACCACCCTCCACATTGTCAATCAGGTAGAAGCGCCAGAGCGGTCGGTTTGGCTCCAGCGGCTCGCTGAGCAGATCGCTGATGAAAGACTGAAGCGTGGCGACAGTGCCCGGGGCGGGCAGCGCAAGGTGGAAGAGGTGCGAGCGCACGCTGAAGCGCGGGTCTTCCTCCCACGCGGCGCCGCCCGGACCGACGCGACCCACAATGCGCTGGCGGAAACGACGGTAGCGGCGCACCAACCGCTCTTCCATAACAGCCGTGAAGCGGGCAAAGTCAATCGGCGCGTCAAAGAGCATCACCCCATTGATGACCATGAGGTTGGTGGGGGTGTCCATGTCGAGCCAGGCTTTGTCCACGGTGCGCATGGGCTCGCGCCGTGGCGGGGAAGTCGCCATCCAAACTCCTGACTGCAGAGGCTTGACGCCGCTGCCTTACTGACGGAACTGCGACGCAGTGGCGCAAAGGAAGGGCAAAGAAAGGAAAGCCGGCAAGGTAGGACAAAGAACGTTGGCGGCGTCACTTTGAAGCGGGGCTTCCGATTTTGGAAGCCTCGCTTCGGCTGCGTGCTCCGTGATACGTCAACATCCGAAGCGAGGTTTCCAAAATCGGAAGCCCCGCTTCAATTGCCTAACCTACCTCCAGCCGCACAGTCACCATGTCTCCCTCGTCGAGAGCTTCGGCCTTGCGGATGCTGGCCTTGATGGGGACGATGTAGCTGTCGTTCTTCGGCCACAGGGCAGTCGAGTAGACGCTGCCTTCAATGCGCACGCGCACGGGGATCATGCCCCATCCATAGGTTACGACGTTGGAAATGGCCTTGAGGGCGCGACACTCTTCCGGCGGAACCGTCACGAAGTACCAGGGAGCGGGGCCGCGCCAATACCAAATCCTGCCACTGAATTCGATGTTCATGTCGCAATGCCACACTGCCGAGTTGCGCCGCAGTCGCGTCTCTCCGTATAATAGTCGGACATACAGCGGTGGTGGCTCGGCCTGCTTGCCTGCGCATGCGCGCCCTGGTGCGCCCTAGTGCGCCCTAGTGCGCCCTGGCGCCCACTGGTGCGTTTCGGGGTGCACGCGTGGCCGTGGACTTCCTATTCTAGAGCTTTCAAACGTTACGTCAAATGACGGCGCAACTCACGGCGGCGCTGCGCGCTTTTGCGTGCGGCACGCCCCTATGGAAGGAACCTGTTTATGTTGAAGACGCACACCTGTGGCGAATTGAACCTTTCTCACGTGGGCCAGCGGGTAACGCTCGCAGGCTGGGTGAATCGCCGGCGCGACCACGGGGGGCTGATCTTCATCGACATCCGCGACCGCTTTGGCCTGACGCAGGTGACCGTGGACGCAGAAGGCGCAGCGCACGATAGCGCGGCCCAGGTGCGCAACGAGTTCGTCATTCAGGTGACGGGCACCGTGCAGCCGCGGCCGGATGGCGGCGCCAACCTCAACCTGCCCACGGGCGAGATTGAGGTGCATGCCGAGGAGGTTGTCGTTCTCAATCCCTCCAAAAACCCGCCCTTTGCAATTGGCGCGGGGGCCGAGGATGTGGACGAAGCAATCCGTCTCAAGTACCGCTATCTGGACCTGCGCCGGCCCAAAATGGCGCAGAATCTGCAGCTGCGCCACGACATTGTGCGCTTCATTCGCGAGTACCTTTCCGAGCGCAGCTTCCTCGAGGTGGAGACGCCCATCCTGCTGAAGACGACGCCCGAGGGCGCGCGCGACTTCATTGTCCCCAGCCGCCTGCACGAGGGCGAATTCTACGCCCTGCCGCAGAGCCCGCAGCAGCTCAAGCAGCTGCTCATGGTGGCGGGCGTTGAGCGCTACTTCCAGATTGCGCGCTGCTTCCGCGACGAGGACCTGCGCGCCGACCGCCAGCTTGAGTTTACGCAGCTCGACCTGGAGATGAGCTTTGTGGAGAGCGAGGATATTCGCGCGCTGATTGAGGGGATGATGATTGCGCTGCACCAGCGCGTGAGCACAAAGCAGATCCAGCAGATTCCCTTCCCGATTATCACCTACGCCGACGCGGTGGAACAGTACGGCATTGACCGGCCCGACCTGCGCTTTGGCCAAACGCTCTTCAAGATTAACGAGATTGCGGCTGCGAGCAACTTTGCGGTCTTCAGCAATGCCGTGGCCAATGGCGGCGACGTGAAGGGCGTGGTCTGGCCGGGCGCGGCGCAGCTCTCACGCCGCGAGCTGGATGAGACGACCGAATCCGTGAAGCGCTATGGAGCGAAGGGGCTGGTTTGGATTGGCGTGAGCGGCGCGCCCGACGCAGAGGGCAACTATGCCCCCGAGGCGCTGCGCACCCAGGTGAGCAAGTTCCTCTCCCCCGCCGAGCTTTCGGCGATTGTGCGGGCGAGCGGCGCCAATGTGGGCGACCTGATCCTGATTGTGGCTGACAAGGCCGCAGTGGTGGCGCAATCGCTGCACAATCTGCGCATGGAGATCGGCAAGCGCGCCAACCTCATTGACCCCAACGTGGATGCCTTCTGCTGGGTGGTCGACTTTCCGCTGGTGGAGTTCAACGAGGATGAGAAGCGCTGGCAGGCGGTGCATCACCCCTTTACGAGCGCGCGCGACGAGGATTGGGCGCAGCTGGAGAGCGACCCGGGCAGCGTGCTGGCCAAGGCCTACGACGTGATTATGAATGGCTGGGAGATTGGCGGCGGCAGCATTCGTATCCACCGCGCCGAGAATCAGGACCGCCTCTTCAGGGCGATTGGCATGAGCGGCGACGAGATTGAGGCCAAGTTTGGCCATCTGATCGACGCCTTCCAGTATGGCGCGCCGCCCCACGGCGGCATTGCGCTGGGCATTGACCGCCTGGTGGCGCTTTATGCCGAAAGCAGCAGCATCCGCGAGGTGATTGCCTTCCCCAAGACGGCGGCGGGCACCGACCTGATGATGGAGACGCCCAGCAGCGTGCCCCAGGCGCAGCTGGATGAGCTGCATATTGCGGTGAAGAAGAAACAGTGATTGAAAATTGATGACTGAGTATTGGCATTGTCATTGGTCATTGGTAATTGGTAATTGGTAATTGGTCATTGGTAATTGGTAATTGGTCATTGGCGCTGTCGATTTGCCACTTACCAATGACCATTTACCAATGACCAATTACCAGTGCCAATTACGCTTTCCCCTTTCGAAGGACCCCCTCATGGCCGACTGGCAGAACACGCTCTACTACGGCGACAACCTCAACGTGCTGCGCGACTACATTGCGGATGAGTCGGTGGATTTGATTTACCTCGACCCGCCCTTTAACTCGAGCCGCTCGTACAATGTGCTCTTCAAGGATGAGAGCGGCAAGGAGGGGGACGCGCAGATTACCGCCTTTGAGGACACCTGGCACTGGAACGAGAAGGCCGAGGCGCAGTACAGCGAGCTGGTGCGGCTGGCCAACGAGCCTGTGTCGAAGATGATTGAGGCCATGCGCCAGTTCATTGGCCCCAACCAGATGATGGCGTATCTGGTGATGATGGCGGCGCGCCTGGTGGAGCTGCACAGGGTGCTCAAGCCCACGGGCAGCATCTACCTGCACTGCGACCCGACGGCGAGCCACTATTTGAAGGTGGTGATGGATACGGTGTTTGGGGTTGCAGAATTTTCGGAATGAAATTGTTTGGAAACGCATCCCAAGTGCCACAGTGATGCGACAGTAATGTATCCTAGTCATGTACACGACTGATCTTCTTATATATGCAAAGTCTAGTCAGACTTGCACATTTAACCCGACTATACGATGACCATAACTCAGATGAGTACGTCGAAACGGCATACAGCTATACCGACGAACAATGGAAGGCAGCTATACGACTTGATACACTTTGCTGAGCCCGAATGCCGACGCGTCCAAATCTGACTTATGAATGGATAAGGGCATACCACGCTGCCTGGAACGGATGGGCGATGTCGTAAGCGAAATGATGGAAAAGCTTGACTGAAGAAGGGCGTATTATATTCCAGACAAACAAGTCCTGCATGACGCATTACAAGCGCAGTACCTTTGACGAATGCAAGGGTCGCACTGTCACAAGACTGTTGGGACGACATTCAGCCGAGCAGGCTACCGCAAGCAGCCGAGCGCCTCGGCTACCCCACGCAGAAGCCGGTGGCGCTGCTGGAGCGCATCCTTAACGCCTCGTCCAACGCGGGCGATGTGGTGCTGGACCCCTTTGCGGGCTGCGGCACGACGATTGACGCCGCGCAAAAGCTGGGCCGGCGCTGGATCGGCATCGACATTACGCACCTCTCGATTGCGCTGCTCAAGTATCGCCTGGAGAACACGCACGGCCTGACGGCGGGCAAGGAGTATGCGATTGTGGGCGAACCGGTGGACTACACAGGCGCGCTTCAGCTTGCGCAGGATGACCGCCACCAATTTGAGTGGTGGGCGCTTTCGCTCATTCGCGCCAAGCCACAGGGGGCCAGTGGCAGTTCGAAGCAGGGGAAGAAGGGGGCCGACCGTGGCGTGGATGGCGTCATCGTCTTTGAGGATGAGGCGGGGGGCAAGGCCAACCGCGCGCTGGTGCAGGTGAAGTCGGGCCACGTCAACGCCTCCACCATACGCGACCTGATTGGCACCGTGGACAACGAAAAGGCGGCCATGGGCATCCTCATCACCCTCGAGGAGCCGACGCAGCCCATGAAGACGGCCGCGGCGGCGGCGGGCCTCTACCACTCGCAGCGGCTGGAATGCGGACTATCCCCGCATTCAGATACTCACCGTCAACGACCTGCTCAGCGGCCACGCGCAGGCGCGCCACCCCTCGATGAATATCTCCTTCAAGCAGGCGGCGCGTGCGCAGAGCGATGCGCTGCAGCCCGGGTTGGGGTTGGGGTAACAATGGTAAATGGTAAATTGAGTGGTGCGGGATCACGGCCCGCATCCAGGCTGCGTCGCCGATCGTGCTCTGTATGCGCACAAGCCTGCGTTCAAGCAGAAGGACGATGATACTGGCTGCAACAATGCCGCTATTGACGTTCCGCTTGTCGTACATATTGCGCACGAAGACGAGCATGAGAATGGCCATGGTTGGGCCATGGCCGCGCCATGGTCGGGCCCATCAGCAGCAGCATGAAGACGCGCGTCCAGCTGAAAAAGGGGTGATCGACGCGATAGGTGTTGAGCTACGTAACGCCGAACATGACTGTGCGGGGGCCGCCTGCCGCACACGCCAAACACAGGGCTTCTCAAAAGTCAGAATGAGGTGTGACAAGCGCCAACAGCAACCTCACCCCCGTGCCCCTCTCCAGAACATTGGAGAGGGGAGCACAGCGCCGCCGTTATCGGTCACATCTCCGTCGTGACGCACTTGTTTTGCTCCCCTCTCCGCATGGAGAGGGGCCGGGGGTGAGGTGCAGTTTTGCGCGCAACGAGCAGCGCCACAACAGCGACACCCGACACACAATACCCAAAAAAAGTATTGCGCCAGGCCATTCGCGGTGGTATAATGCAGGTGACTCTGCGGTTTCGGTGATTGCGTCAGAACACGGGGCGAGCCAACACCTTCCTTACGGGAGCTCGGTAACGTGACGTGGATGTGTTAGCCTCGGGCTTGCCCGTTGGCAAGACTGAAGCGCCCAATCGGCTCCCTCCTGCTTATGCAGGTTCGTACCCACTGGCCACACCACTCTCGCGGAGTCAGAGAAGAAAGAGCCGCCCGCTAGCCGGGCGGCTTTCTCATTTCAAAACAGCTTGTACACAGATTTCACGGAAACAGCACAGATAACAACAGATCGATCTGCTGTTATCTGTGCTGTTTCCGTGAAATCTGTGTACAGGCTGTTCTTGTTATGTCAACTTCATTGACGAGAAGGGTTTCCCTGTGGTATCCTGAACGGCTGATTCAATCTGCGATTGCGGCAATTTCTGCCACCCTGCATTGAGGTCCCCATGTCCATTATTCGCACCCGTGTCGCCGACGATACGTGGGTCTTCACCAGCGGTCTCTACGTCGAAGTGACGGCCGGTCTTGTTGTCACCCCTGAGGGCGGCGTGCTGATCGATACGCTTCCCTTCCCCTCCGAAACGCGCCAGATGGCCGAGTTCGCCGAGCGCATTTGCCCGCAAGGCATCCGCTACGTCATCAACACGCTCAGCCACGCCGACCATGTCTACGGCTCCTACCTTTTTCCCAAGGCGGAGCTGATTGGGCACGACCTTTGCCGGCAGATGCTGGAGCAGTACGGCTACCGCGGCCTTGAGGAGGGCAAGGAGAACACGCCTTCGCTGCGCCAGGTGGAGATTCGCCTGCCCAAGATTGTCTTTAACGAGGGGCTTGTCATTCGCCTGGGGGGCAAGACGATTCATCTCATCCACTCGCCCGGCCCCAGCCCCGAGTGCTGCGTGGTGCACGTGCGCGAGGACAAGGTGCTTTTTGCCAGCGACTTGATGATGCCCGTGCCGCTGATTGCCACGCCCATGAGCGACATTGAGTCCTACAAGCGATCGCTGGCCAACCTTCACGATTACAACCTCGAGTGCATTGTGCAGGGCCATGGCGACATTCTGCTGCGCGGCGAGGTGAGCAGCAGCATTGATTCGTCGATTGAGTACCTCTTCGACATCCAGAAGCTGGTGGACACGCTGATTGCGGACGGGGCCACAAAGCACGATCTGCTCGAGCACGACATTGAGCAGTTTGGCCGCTCGCGCATTCCGCTGGGCGGGCTGGTGCAGCAGTTCCACTCGAACAACCTGCTTCACCTGTGGGAGAAGGCGCGTGCCGAGCAGCGCCGCCAGCGCCAGACGGCACGCGAGATGGCCGCGGCCGTTAACGAGCAATCCACCCCCTGACAAGCGATGAGCAGCCACGCCAAGCCACCCAGCCGCGCCGAGCCACGCAGCCGCGCCACAGTTGACCTCGAAGCGCTGGTCGAGGTGATTGCGCGCCTGACTCCAGCGCAGCGGCGGGCGCTGCAGCGGCGGCTGCATACGTCGGGGCTCTTTGTGGCCGAGGAGTTGCTGAGCGACCAACGCAAGCTGGCGATTGCGCCGGCGTTGCGGCCCGCGCAGCGCGCACGCGTTGAGGCGCGTGCACAGCAGAGTGCGCCCGCGGCACGGCCCATGGCCGCGCAGCCGGTTTCTCCGCCAGAGAAGCCAACGGCAGCCCCAACCGCCGCGCCGCGCAGCGAAAAGCCTCAGACGGAACGGCTGGCGATTCCGCTGCCGCCGGCAGACCGCAAGGCAGGCGGCAAGGCGGTGATGGGCGTGCCGCAGCATGTGGCCGTGGACGATGACCCGCACGCGATGCCGCCCCTCCCGGGCCAGGCCCCCGATAAGCCGATTGCGCTTGTTTTTGACGGGGGCAGCCGCGGCAACCCGGGCGAGGGGTATGGCAGCTATCAGGTGCGTTGGCCGGGCGCGCAGCCGCAGGTGGTGCGCCTGCGCTTTGGCGGCCACATGACGAACAACGAGGCCGAGTACGACACGCTGATTGGTGCGCTCGAGGCAATTCTCAAGCGGCTGGCCGACAGCGGCGCGGCGCCCAAGAGCGCCCGCCTCGATGTACGTGGCGACTCGCTGCTGGTGGTCAACCAGGTGATGGGTGAGTGGAAGTGCAAAGATGCGCGCATGGAGCAGCGGCGTGACCGTGTGCGTGCGCTGCTGCGCCAATTCGGCGACTGGACGCTGATGCACCATGACCGCTCAAACAGTGTGCGCGAACTAGGGCACTAACAAAAGCCTTGACACAGAGGGCACAGAGGTAACAGAGGAACACAGAGAACAGCAACAGCAAGAAATGTAACAGCCTATACCACGCGATCCGGTTGGATTCGGCGGCATAGGCTGTTACTTTTCTTGCTGTTGCTGTTCTCTGTGTTCCTCTGTTACCTCTGTGCCCTCTGTGTCAAAGCTTTTCCTAGATGCCGAAGGTTTGCGTCGCGGCGATGCGCGCGGCCTGGAGCACGTTGCTCATGAGCACGGCGTTGGTCATGGGGCCAATGCCGCCGGGTACGGGCGTGAGCATGCCGGCGACTTCGGCTGCCGCAGCCTGGTCGACGTCACCCTTGAGGCCGTCATCCGTGTAGGTCGTGCCAAAGTCCACCACAATCGCGCCGGGCTTGATCCAGTCGGCCTTGACCATTTCGGCGCGGCCAATGCCCACGCAGAGGAGGTCGGCGCTGCGGCAGACGGCGGGCAGGTCCACCGTACGGCTGTGGGCGATGGTGACCGTGCAGTGGCGGTGGAGCAGGAGCATGGCCATGGGCTTGCCCACAATGTCGCTGCGGCCGACCATGACGGCGTTGAGCCCCTTGAAGACGATGCCCGCTTGCTCCAGCAGGCGAATTGCGCCGGCGGGGGTGGCGGGCACGAAGACGGGCGTCTTCTGCTGCGCCAGCCGCCCTGCGTTGAGGGGGTGGACGCCGTCCACGTCTTTGCTGGGGTTGAGCATCTCCACAAGCGCTTCGTGGTTGATCTGCTGCGGCAGCGGCTCAAGGATCATGATGCCGTGTACGACGGCACTCTCGTTGAGGTTGCGCAGCGCGTCGACAACAGTGGCTTGGGTGGCGTCGTCGCCCAATTCTACCGCCTGAAAGGCGACACCCACGCTCTTGCAATTCTTCTCGATGGCACGCGCGTAGCCGGCAGCGGACTCGTCGCTGCCCACGCGCAGCACGGCCAGCGTGGGCGGGGCCAGAAACTCGGCTGTGTAGGCCGCGATTTCGTCCTTGAGATGCTTCTTGACTTCCTTGGCAAGGGCACTGCCGTCGAGCAGTTGGGCGCTCACAACGTCACCCCGATCGTGGCGGCACAGGCGGCCTTGGAGATTTCCACCGAGGTGCGCATGTCGTTGAGCACGGCGTTGCGGCGCTTTTCCCACTCGTCCACAAATGGCTCATCCTTGATGAGCTTGAGGTTGACGTTGACGTTGGCGATGCCGGCGAGCAACGCGGCCTGCGCCAGGTAGATGGCGGTGGCGGCATCGCTGACGACGTTGGGGTTGCCGTTTTCGCCCACGGGGCCGGCCAGCTTGATGACCTCGAGGCACTTCTGGGCCGTGACGAAGGGGACTTCGGCGGCGTGCTTGAGCGCATCCTGCATGGCGGCGGTGCGCGCTTCCTTCTCGGCGTCCGTCTCCTTGGGCATGCCGTAGGTGGCGCTGACAGCGGTGAAGGCGTCGGCGTCGGCATCGGCCAGGGCCAGCAATTCGCCGCGCAGGCGCTCGCTCTCGGCGAGCAGGCCACGCATTTCGTCCTCCACCGCGGCATACTTCTTCTTGCCCACGGTGAAGTTGATGACCATGCTGACGAGCGCGGCGGCCATGCTGCCGGTGAGGGCGGCCGCACCGCCGCCGCCCGGCGTGGAGCTTTGCGCGGCCAGCGCGTCAACGAACGCGCCGGTTGTCATGTTGGGAATTGTGCTCATTGGGGCGTTTCCTTTGTGTGTACACGCGACGCTGCGTGTGGATTGCGGGACGGTGGAATTATAGCATAGGGGACGGAGGAACAGAGCCATTGCGCGCTGGTACGGCTTCTCAAGGTTTGGGAAGCCCCAACTGTCACCCAGCCAACACGCCCGCCCAACATCCCTGTGCTATAATGACTCGATTGCAGCCATTGCAGGCTGCCTGCGCGCGCCCCGGCCACCCCTGGCCCCGAGTTTCAGCGCACGTCGAAAATACAGGTTTGGTTGAGGTACATGAAAGATTTTTATGTGAATTCCGGCGACGACGACTGGGATGAGCCGGATGAAGATGAAGTGATTTTCGAGTCGGAAGAGTTTAGCGCAGCACGCGATCAACCGGTGGCCGAGTCCGTTATTTCGGAAGATCTGCCCGTTTTGCCGCTGCGCGGGGTTGTCGTCTACCCCATGATGTGGCTGCCCCTGCCGGTTGGACAGGAACGCAGCATCCGTCTCGTCGAAGGCACGTTGCCTAACAACCGCATCATTGCCCTCGTCACCAGCAAAGACGAGGGCATCGAGGAGCCCAACCCCGACCAGATTCACACGGTGGGTACGGCGGCCCTGGTGCATCGCGTCCTCAAGACGCCGGACGGCACCATGCGGCTGCTCGTTCAGGGGCAGGAGCGCATTCGCATTGGCGAGTTTGTGCAGGAGGAGCCCTTCCTGCGCGCGCGCATCGAGATCATCCCTGAGGTGGAAGAGGACGGGCTGGAGATGGAAGCGGTCATGCGCGCCGTCCAGCAGCTCTTCCGCCGCCTGGTGGAGCTTGAGCCGCAGATGCCCGACGAGCTCGCCGTCATGGCGCTCAACGTCGACGACGGCCGCCAGCTTGCCTACCTCGTTTCTTCCTCCATGCGCCTCAAGACGGACGAGGCGCAGACCATTCTTGAGATGGATTCGGTGAAGGACAAACTCTTTCACATCACCGATCTGCTCAAGAAAGAAGTCGAAGTCCTGGAGATGAGTCGCAAGATTCAGAGTGAAGCCCAGGGCGAAATGGAGAAGATGCAGCGCGACTACTTCCTGCGCGAGCAGATGCGCGCGATCCAGAAGGAACTGGGTGAGGAAGACGAGCAGAGCGTTGACCTGCGCGAGATTGAGGAGCGTATCACCGCGGCCGGGCTCTCGCCCGAAGCGGAAAAGGAAGCGCGGCGCGAGCTGGGGCGCATGCGCCGCATGCCCATCCAGGCCGCCGAATACAGCGTCATCAAGACCTATCTTGATCTACTGGTGAGCCTGCCGTGGCAGGTGAAGACCGAGGACAACCTCGACATCAAGCACGCACGTGCGGTGCTCGACGAAGACCACTACGGCCTGACCGAAATCAAGGAGCGCATTCTCGAGTTCCTCGCGGTGCGCAAGCTGCGCGCCGAGCGCCGCGCCGACGGCACTTCGGAGGATCTGCAGGACAAGATTCGGCGCGAGCGTGAGGGCGTTGTCCTCTGCTTTGTGGGGCCGCCGGGCGTCGGCAAGACGAGCCTGGGCGTCAGCATTGCGCGCGCCATGGACCGCAAATTTGTGCGGCTGGCATTGGGCGGCATTCGCGACGAGGCCGACATTCGCGGTTTCCGCCGCACGTACATCGGCTCCATGCCCGGGCGCATTATCCAGAGCCTGCACCGCATTGAGAGCAAGAACCCCGTCTTCATGCTCGATGAAGTGGACAAGCTGGGGCGCGATTTCCGGGGCGACCCGAGCAGCGCGCTGCTGGAGGTGCTCGACCCCGAGCAGAACCGTGAATTCCGCGACCACTACATTGATGTGCCTTTTGATCTTAGCCAGGTCTTCTTCATCACCACGGCCAACGTGCTCGATACGATTCCGCCGGCGCTGCGCGACCGCATGGAGATTATTGAGCTGAGCTCGTACACCGAGGACGAAAAGGTGAAGATTGCGCAGGGCTATCTGATCCCGCGGCAGATCAAGGAGAACGGCCTGATCAGCGACGAGGTGGAGTTCACCGCCGATGCGCTGCACGAGATCATCCAGGGCTACACGCGTGAGGCGGGTGTGCGCGGCCTTGAGCGCAACATCGGCAAAATCTGCCGCAAGCTGGCGGCACGTATTGCCGCGGGCGAAACCAGCAGCGTGACGATTGACGCGAAGAACGTCAGCGCCTATCTGGGACGACGTGAGGTGCACGAGGAGGAGGTGACGGAACGCACGGAGATTCCGGGCGTGGCGATTGGCCTGGCGTGGACGGCGACCGGCGGGGACATTATGTTCTTCGAGGCGACGCGCATGCCCGGCGAAAAGGGCTTTACGCTGACGGGGCAACTGGGCGACGTCATGAAGGAGAGCGCGCAGGCGGCGCTGAGCTATGTGCGTGGTCGGGCATCGCAGCTTGGCTTTGAGCCCAACTTCTTCCGCACGGCAGACATCCACCTGCACATTCCAGCCGGGGCCATCCCCAAGGATGGGCCGAGCGCAGGCATTACCATGGCCACGGCGCTGGCGAGTTTGCTTACGGGGCGGGCTGTCAAGCCGAACCTGGGCATGACCGGCGAGATTACGCTGCGCGGCAAGGTGCTGCCGATTGGCGGCCTCAAGGAGAAGGTGCTGGCGGCAGCCCGCTTTGGGCTGACGACTGTGATTTTGCCCAAGCGCAACGAGGCCGACCTCGAAGATGTGCCCGAGGATATTCGTGCGCAAATGACCTTCATCCCGGTGGAAACGATGGATGAGGTGCTTGCCCACGCGCTCTGTGCGCCGGAAGGCGAAGCGAGCGAAGCGGCTGACGCAGCAACAACAAACGCAGCCGCAGAGAGCAGGAAGGCGGGCACGGCGCAGGAGAAGGCGGCGTCCAACGCTTCAGACGATGAGACGACTGCCGCCAGCAACGGCGGCAAGCCTGCGCGCAAGCGGCGCGCCCCGCGCAAGTCGGACGAGCCAACAGGCAAGTCCAAAGGCGGCGCAGCAGAGACAGGCACAGGCTAAGTGGCAAGCAGCAAGTGGTAATGCGCAATCGGAGGCGCGGCCTTTCAGGGCGCGTGGCTCCCTGCTCTTTGCCGCTTGCCAATTACCATTTACCGGGTTTGGCACCGTGATGAAACCCAAAGCATAGATCGAGCGTATAGAGACGAGCGACCGGCAAACTTTCAGCATTCCCGCACACAGTCGTTCGAGCGCTTGGTCACTCGGGGCTCGTTCACTCGACACCCATGCGGGTTTCATTCCGGTAACTCATTGGCAGAATCGCCCAATCGCCTCCGTGCATTTTCCCGCATGGGGCCAACCGCTTTTTCCACAGCGGAAGTTGGGACGCAAACTGCATATTGGTTGTTCATTTTGCCCGGCGGACTTTAAAACCAGCCGGGCCCCGTCCAAAAGGACTTTACACGTGACAAGAAGACGAAAACCGCGCAGCGGTGGCTACTACGGTGGCGCCAGCGGCAACACGGATGGTGCAGCAAACGCCAACGGCGACAGCGCAGCATCCAACTCATACGCGCCCACAAGCGCAGAACGCCAGCCCGTCGCCAATGGCAAGGCGCGCTGGTACAAGATGGACCTCCACACCCATACCCCTGCCAGCAGCGACTACGAAGAGCCGCGCGTCAGCTACCTCGACTGGCTGCGTGTGGCGGCCGAGCGCGGCCTCGATATTGTAGCGATTACCGACCACAACACCGTTGCGGGCGTCGCTGCAATTCGGCGCGAAATCGAATGGCTCACGCGGCTGGAGCAGCAGAATCGGCTCAATGACGAAGAGCGTGCGGCGCTGGCATCATGGCGCGAACTCTCCAACAAAGTGCTTGTGCTGCCCGGCTTCGAGTTTACGGCCACCTTTGGCTTCCACATTCTGGGCATCTTCCCGCCCGAGACCTCTGTGCGCACGCTGGAGCACATCCTGCTCTCGCTGCATGTGCCGCCCGAGAAGATCGACGTGGGCAGTACCGAGACAGGTGCATCCACCGATGTGCTCAACGCCTACCGCGTGATTCACGAGGCGGGGGGACTGGTGATTGCCGCCCATGCCAACAGCACGCACGGCGTGGCTATGCGCAACTTCCCCTTTGGCGGGCAGACGAAGATTGCCTATACGCAGGATGTCAACCTCGACGCGCTGGAGGTCACTGACCTTGAGCATCGGGGCTACTCGACGGCACGCTTCTTCAATGGCAGCAAAACCGAATACCCGCGCCGCATGCACAGCCTGCAGGGCAGCGACGCGCACCGGCTGACAATGGACCCGAGCAATCCCAAGAGGCTGGGGATTGGCGAGCGGGCGACTGAAGTCTTTTTGGAGGACAGCAGCTTTGAGGCACTGGCCGCGCTCCTGCGCAGCACTGCGTGGGAACTGACGCGGCCGGCCCGCCCCAAGGAGCGCCCCTTTGATGAGCTGGCCAAAGCACGTGCGGCGGGGCCAAGCATGCTCCAGTCGTTCCATGTTTCGGCCACGAAGGCGGGGGGCAAAATCGACGCGGTTCTGGCCGACATCTGCGCCTTTGCCAACACGGCGGGCGGCGCGGTCTATGTGGGTGTGAGCCTGCGCCGCGACGGGCCGATTGGCCTGACGCGGCCCAACCAGGTGGAGCAGCAGATCATCGACGCCGTCGGCGAGCGGATTTCGCCCTCGCTGGTGGTGCGCTCGGAGGTCGTCACCTCCGAAGGCGCCAACGTGTTGCGGCTGCACGTGCCGCGGGGCGAGGAGCGCCCGCACGCGCTTGACGGCGCGCAAATTTGGGTGCGCGACGACAAGCAGACACGTGCGGCCAATCGTGACGAGATTGTCGCCATGGTGCTCG
The DNA here is from genome assembly GCA_963773745.1 of uncultured Chloroflexia bacterium. Taxonomy (GTDB): domain Bacteria; phylum Chloroflexota; class Anaerolineae; order Caldilineales; family Caldilineaceae; genus UBA5069. Next base: position 1,791,425 of record CAVZCL010000005.1, on the reverse strand, counting down.
AGGTCATGGAGCAGCAGAGCGTGTCGCTCGGTGGCAACGTCGACATGATTGTGGAGCAGCGTGATGCAGTTGCTGCGAGTGCCGAGGCCGCGCCGGCAGCAGGAACTTCATCTGCAGCAAGCGTCGAAGCGGCGGCAAAGCCCAAGGCCAAGCGCACCCGCCGTGGCGGGCGATCCAGCGCAACACGCAAGAGCGCAGCTGCTGCAGGCGCCGTCGCCGAGCAGCCCGCTGCCGACCTTGACGTTGCAGACGGTCAAAGCGAAGCGGTTGAGAGAGCCGAAATTACCGAATTTGCCGAAGCGGTCGACGCAGGCGAGGTGAAGGCTGCTGCGCCGGCAGCCGTTGAAGAGTTTGAGAAGGTCCAGGCCGACGCACGCCGCGACGAACAGACCGAGGTGGAAGCGCCCACGCGAAAGGCACGCGGCGCGCGATTCGAGGAAGGGCACGCAGACGCCTCCCCGTGGTGCAGCCGAAGCAGCACCCGCCGCCGAAATTGCAGCCGAAGCTGCTGAAACGCCTGCCGAAGAGGAAGTAGCAGCCAAGCCCACGCGCACACGGCGAAAGTCCGCCGCGACCACGAAGCGTGTTGCATCCGAGAGTGCGGCGGTAGATGCTGCCGCTGAGCCGGATGCGGCAGCGGCCGAAGCGACGCCCAGGACGAGGCGCAAGCGTGCCACAACGAAGGGCGCTGATGCGACGGGCGACACGGCCAAGAGCACCTCCACGAAGAGCAAGAGCAGCCGCGCCAAGCCTGCCAAGGCAAAGGCCGAAGCTGCGGATTTTGCCACGGACGAGGGCGAAGACCGGCCTGCGCCGCGCAAGCGCTCGGCCAAGGCCAAGCCCGCCGCGCCCGTGGCCGAAGCGCCACCCGCGCCACCCGCGCATTCTTCGGCGCATGTGGTGGAGACCCAACTGCCCCAGATTGGCGTGGAGATTGTCGAGAGTGAATCTCGTGGCGGCATCATGCACCACAGCATTCGCGACCTGCGCAACGGCGGCGTGATCAAGGGCGTAACGCGCCGCGGCGCACGCGACCTGTGGAACTACGCCATTCGTGCGCTGGAAGAGAAGCGCTTTGACGTGGAAGATGCGGACTGGGACGGCGACGTGGGGCTGCTCCACGTGGAGAAGCGCGCCGGCAAGATGCGCTATGACCTGGTTCTGCGGACGCCCCAGGGCGAACGCGTCTTCTACGGCGTCACCGAGGAAGGCATGGCCGGGCCGTGGGCGCAGTTTGTGGTGGAAGACGAAGAGTAAACGGCGAAGGGTCATGGGCAGATTGTGCATTGGTAAAGAGAGGGGTCGCGCTGTATTGCGCGACCCCTCTCTTTACCAATGCACCGTTTATCAATTGCACCATTTACCAGTGACCCTTTGCCGTTATCCCCTTACCAAATGTAAATCAGCAGCACCACCGAAGCCGCCCAGAGCGCCGTATTCACCAGCAGCGAGCGATCCTGAAAGAGGAGCTCGTCCGGCGCACCGCCCAGCTTTTTGACGTGGATTAGGTAGAGGTAGCGGGCGATGAAGTAGAAGACAAAGGGGGTCGTCAGCAACATGCGGCCATCGTTGGCCAGTGCCGTCTGCGCCTCAATGCCGTAGAGCACGTAGGCAATGAAGGTGCTCGTTGTCACCACGCCGATAATCTGGTCGAGCAGGGGCAGGTTGTATTCGCTGAGTGAAGCGCGGTGACCCGATGCGCCATCCACGAGCAGCGTGAGTTCATGGCGGCGTTTGCCAAAGCCCAGGAAGAGCGCCAGCAGCGTTACGCACACGTAGAGCCAGGGGCTGAAGTTGGTCACCTCCGCAACGAGCGAGCCGGCCACCACGCGCAGCAGAAAGCCCAGGGCCAGCACCATGACGTCAATGATGACCACATTCTTGAGCCAGAAAGAGTAGAGCACATTCTGCGCAAGGTAGGCGGCCGTTACCAGGCCAACCCAGGGGTTGATGGCCACGGAGAGCACAAGCGCCGCCAGCGCGAGCACAATTGAGGCAACCAGCGCCACGGTTGGGTTGAGGCGCCCCGCGGGGAGCGGACGCAGCCGCTTGCGCGGGTGGAGCCGATCCTTCTCGATATCGACAAGATCGTTCATGATATAGACGCTGGACGAGGCAAAACAGAATGCCACGAAAACGAGCGTCGTCAGCCAGAAGAGATTTGGGACAAAGAGCTTGCCATCGAAGACCAGTGCGGCATAGACGATAAAATTCTTTGACCATTGCGACAGGCGCATTGTCTTGAGCAGCCCGCGCAGATTCTGCATCATCATGCGTACAGCATCCACCCTGGTGGTGCGGCATGAGAGCCGCCGGATTTTGCACAGTGTGCGCCGCCGTTGTCATGGAAGCGGCACGCTCGACGCCTGCGTAGCGGCGGCTTCAGCCGCCGTTCTCGAGGACGCGACGTGTTCGCAGCTTTCGGCGGCTGATGGTTTTTCAGAATTTATGTCGGTAACAAGCCGGTGTAACGAAGCAGCGTCTGGGAACCGACTGCGTACTGTGCGAGAAAGGCGTCTACTTGTTGACGCAGGAGCGGCCAGGCGTTTGCCTTGTTGTGGTTGTGCAGCAATTCCTGGCGTAACTTGCGCCAGAGCTTTTCAATCGGATTGAGCCATGACGCATAAGTGGGCAAGGGCACGATAATCAGCGGTGAAAGTCTTTGCGGTCGTGCCCGGCTGGGTGCTGTCGGCCAGTTGCGCGGCAACTTGAAAGCCTGGGCATAGGGCTGCGCAATCAGATTCACCAAGACGTCCGGATGGTAATGCACCGGCCAGTTGTCGACCACGACATAGATGTGTCTGGCCTGGGTGTACTGTTGGGCGATTTGGTCGTAAAAGGTGCGCAAGGTGGCCACAGTAATATGTTGTCGCTGGGTGTAGCTGACGGCGCCTGTGTGGCCGTTGAGCACCGCCAGGATGCGCCAGGTGCGCTCACCCTGTGTACACAGTTCCGCACAGGGCTGTACACGCCCCTGCGGCGCATAGATGCTGGCCACTTCCGGCTGACGTGTGTAGCTCATTTCGTCCAGATACAGCAGTACATCCGTTGCCATGATAGGGAGTGCGGTGGTGGGAAGCTCCGGCACCAGCGGCACAGCAGGTGTGGTGATGAGATTGAAACTGTGTGGGCAGGCAGCAATCTGCGCGCCGATGATGGCTTGCAGATTGCCAATCCGCTCGTGTTTGTCCTTGTACTCGAGGTCAGGGCTGTGAATGTGCAAGCGGGCCCGCTTACGGCCAAGGCCCATGCGCTTGAGCAGACCCCATACGCCCGACACTCATCGAATATGCCAATGCCATTGTGTGCAGAAGACCTGCAAAAGCATCTGCAATCTCCAGCGCGTGCACAATGCATAGGCAACATGCACGAGGCCAGGCTGCTGTGCGAGCAGACTATGCACCCTCGTGCGTGCCTCTGCCAGTTGGCGAGGGCCGGGGGTGATGTTGCCGTTGGCTGCTGACTGATATATTTAACATTTCCGACATAATTCTGCAATATTCATAAGCCGCCGCTACGCAACAGGCCCTTGTCTGGCACGGCACAATCTGTGTAGCGTACTCGAATGACTGAAGAAAAGACAAACATTCCAGAGCCACGCAATGAAGGCGACGGCGGTGCGCCCAAGACGGCACGCGCCCGCGCGCACGTGCCTGGACCAGCTGTTGGTGGCGCGCGGCATGGTTGAGAGCCGCGAGCGCGCGCGGCGGCTGATCATGGCGGGCGAGGTGACCGTGAACGGGGCAGTGGCGGACAAGGCCGGCCAGCCCGTTGCGGAGGATGCCGACGTGGCTGTGCGCACGCAGCTTGCCTACGTAAGCCGCGGCGGCCTCAAGCTGGAAGCGGCGCTCGATGATTTTGCGCTGGACGTAACGGGCCTTGTGGCCCTGGATGTTGGCGCGAGCACAGGCGGCTTTACCGACTGTCTTTTGCAGCGCGGTGCGGCGCAGGTCTTTGCCGTGGATGTGGGCTATGGCCAACTGGCGTGGAAGCTGCGCAGCGATGCGCGCGTGGTTGTGCTCGAGCGGACAAACATCCGTTATCTGGAAGCGCTGCCTGGTGATGCCCTGGCGGAGATTGGCGTGATTGACGCGAGCTTCATCGGCCTGGCGCTGGTGCTGCCTGCCACGCTGCGCCTGCTTGCGCCGGAGGGCTACATTGTCGCCCTCGTCAAGCCGCAATTTGAAGCGGGGCGCGGCCATGTGGGCGCGGGCGGTGTGGTGCGCGACCCGGCCACGCACAAGCGTGTGCTGGAGGAAGTGGCCGCAACCGCAAACGAGAATGGGCTGGTGGTGGGCGGGGTCACCGTGTCACCCGCACCAGGACCGGCGGGCAACATCGAGTTCCTGCTGCTGCTGCGGCGGGGTGGAACAGCGATTGATCTTGAGGCGGCGATTGCGTCGGCGATGGAGGGAGCGAATGCGCTGCGCAGCCAGCGAAAAGCCACGCCCAAGGTGGACAATTCGCGTTAGCGTTTCCATTGGGCGTGTGATATTCTTGGAACACATCCTGCGCGCAGGTAATATGAAGTCCATCGCATAGCCCAAGCGAAATTGTTTGACTGTCAACATGCCCGCGATTGACGCCGAGGCCATGATTGCAAAGACAGCCGCACCCACTATTGCATCCAGATAGCTGTAATTCAATGTGTTCCACGGAGAGGGCGCTCTTGTCCTCCTCCTTTCGCTGTTCCCCGCTGTCGCCACACCACAAAACTGAATCGAGAGGGAGTAACCTGATGAACAAACGAGCCATTTGGTCAGTTCTAAGCATGATCGTTGTCTTTGGCATGTTGCTGGGCGGCTGCGCCGTACCGGCCACCGCACCGGCCGCACCTGCCGGTGACGCTGCCGCAGCGCCGGCCGAGGCTGCTCCTGCCGAAGCTGCCGCCGGTGCAATCCAGATTCCTGCGCCTGAAGAGGGCATGTTCAACGTGGCATTCGTCTACGTGGGCCCGGTTGGCGACGGCGGCTGGACCTATGCGCATGACGAGGGGCGGCGCTATCTTGAAGAGAATCTTGAGGGCGTGCATACCGCGTACCTTGAGAGCGTGCCCGAAGGTGCAGACGCCGAGCGCGTCATTCGCAACCTGGCGCGTGCGGGCTTCGATGCCGTCATCACCACCTCTTTCGGCTACATGGACCCGACGGCGGCAGTCGCCGAAGAATTCCCCGATGTTGATTTTGTACACGTCTCCGGCTTCCGCAAGGGGCCGAACTTCGCCAACCTCTTCGGCGGCATGGAGAGCATGAAGTACCTCGTCGGCATGATTGCCGGCGCCAAGGCGCAGGAGTTGGGCGCGACGACAAATTGGCTACATTGCCCCCTTCGCCACGGCCGAAGTGGTTCGTCACATTAACGCAGCCGCCATGGGCATGCGCTCCGTTTGCCCCGAGTGCACCATGGATATCCGCTGGACCTTCTCCTGGTTTGACCCGAACCTCGAGCGTGAGTCGGCCGCTTCGCTGATTGACGCCGGCGCAGTCGTCGTCATCACCGGCGCCGACACCCCCGGCCCCGTGCAGGTTGCGGCAGAGAAGGGCGTCTTTGGCGTTGGCTATGACAGCCGCAACGCCTGCACCTTTGCGCCGGATGCGTGCCTCACCGTTCCCTACTGGAACTGGGGTCCCGAGTATGTGCGCCTCGTCAGCGAGATGATGGACGGCACCTTCGAGGGCAGCGACATCTACTTCGACGTGGACAGCGGCAGCCTGGGCCTGCTCGGCTTCAGCGAAGATCAGACACCGCAGCCCGGCGTGCCCGAGTCGATCATTCCGCAAGTGCAGGAGCTCATGGCCCAGATGGAAGCGGGCGAATTCACCCGCTTTGACGTCTTCACCGGCCCGATCAATGACAACAAGGGCAACCTCTACGTCCCCGAAGGCGAACAACTGACGCAGTCGGACCTCGAGGGCCTGGTAGGCATTGAGGGCCGCGAGGATTGCACCTTCTGCATGAGCTGGCTGGCCGAGGGCGTGTCGCCCGACGCCGAACTGCCCTCCGGCAACTAGACGTGTACGCGACATGTGGTAGCGGGGGCTTGAGCCGCCATTGCCACGGACGTGTCACGAGTGGTTCGTACGGCGGCTGAAGCCGGCCGCGACGAGCCGATACCATTGTTTCACCTACCATAGTTTCACCTCTGTAGCGGGGGTGGGTTCTCACCCCCGCTACAGTGATCCCCGGCGCAACCACGCAACACCGCGCCTCTGCGCTTTTGCCACACGAGCAGCCCGACACCCACGACTCATGACATCAGCACAATCCATGCACCATCAGCAGCCAACGCCTGCCGCAAAAGAAGCGTGGGTTGCATCCGACGATGCGCCCCCCGCTGTAGAGATGCGCGGCATCACCAAGCGCTTCCCCGGCGTCATCGCCAACAACCACGTTGATTTCTCAGTCAAGCGGGGCGAAATCCACGCGCTGCTGGGTGAGAACGGCGCGGGCAAATCGACGTTGATGAATGTCCTGGCCGGGCTCTACAAGCCCAGCGAAGGGACAATCCACATTCAGGGCAAGCTGTGCGATTTCAACTCGCCGCGCGATGCAATTGCGGCCGGCGTGGGCATGGTGCATCAGCACTTCATGCTCGTGCCCGTGCAATCTGTAGCCGAGAATATTTTCCTGGGTGTGCGCGAGACTCCCTTCAGGCTCGATTTCAAGCAGATGGCCGCCGACGTGACGCGCATTGGCGCGCAGTACGGTATGCCCGTGGACCCCAATGCCAAAATCTGGCAGCTTTCGGTGGGCGAGCAACAGCGCGTCGAGATTATCAAGATTCTTTACCACGGCGCAGAGGTGTTGATTCTCGACGAGCCCACAGCGGTGCTCACCCCGCAGGAGAGCCAGGAGTTCTTCGTCACGCTGCGCAGCATGGTGGCACAGGGCAAGACGGTCATCTTCATCAGCCACAAGCTGGATGAGGTGCTTTCGATTGCGGACCGCATTACCGTGCTGCGACGCCGGCGCGGTGGCCGAGACGGTCTTCGCAAAGGATGTGAACAAGGCGCAACTGGCCAGCCTCATGGTGGGGCGCGAGGTGCTCTTCCGCCTGGAGAAGCCTGAGCGTGCGCCGGGCGAGTTGCGGCTGGGGCTTCGGGACGTGGAGGCGCTGGATAACAAGAACCTGCCTGCGCTGCGCAAGCTTTCGCTGGATGTGCACTCGTGCGAGATTGTGGGGATTGCCGGCGTGGCGGGCAACGGCCAGCGCGAACTGGCCGAGGTGATTTGCGGTTTGCGCCCAATTCGTGCGGGCGTTATTGAGGTGTGTGGCAAGAGCAGTGACGAACGCCGCGCCGATCGTGATGATCAACGCGGGCGTTGCCTATGTACCCGAGGACCGCAGCACAACTGGCTCCGCCCCCAACCTCTCGCTGGCCGAGAACACGGCCATCAAATCCTACCGCGAGGAGCCTGTTGGACAGGGCATGTTCGTCAAGCGCAACACCATGCGCTCGATTGCGGCGCGGGCTGATTGAGCGCTTTAACATCTCGGCCCCATCCACCGCCACGCCTGTGCGCAAGCTCAGCGGTGGCAACCTGCAGAAGGTGATTCTGGCGCGTGAGATTTCCAAGCGGCCGCGGGTGCTCGTTGCCGCCTACCCCACACGTGGGCTGGACATTGGCGCGACCGAAGCCGTGCGCAAGATTTTGCTGGCTGAACGCAACGAAGGCGCGGCCATTTTGCTCATCTCCGAAGAACTGGACGAGATCTTCTCCATTTCCGACCGTATTGCGGTGCTGTATGAGGGGCGCATTATGGGTGAGTTTGCTTCCGCCGACGCCAACCGTGAGGCGATTGGCTTGATGATGGCCGGCCATTCGGCGCAGGCTGCCCACGCCGAAGCTGACGCTGCGTCGGTGACGGAAGCAGCAGCCGATGCAACGAAAGCGGCGCACGCATGACAACGCAAAGCCCGCTGGCCCCCATGCCCGAGACAACCACCACCCGCACACGCCTGCGCATTGAGCAGCGCATGGAGCAGCCCGCGTGGCTCAAGTACGGCTCGCCCTTCATCCTTGTGGGCGCAGCACTGCTGGTCGGCGCGGCGCTGCTCGCGCTGGCCGGCGCTGACCCGTGGTATGTCTACCGGCAGATGTTTTCGATTGCCTTTGGCAGCGCATACGGATGGTCGGACACGACCATCAAGGCGGTGCCGCTGATTGTGATTGGGCTGGGCGTTGCGCTGGCGCTGCGCATGCGCCTCTTCAATGTGGGCGCCGAGGGGCAGTTCTTCATTGGCGCGTTTGTGGCGACGGGCGTGGCGCTTTACATCATGCCCAGCGACTCGCCGCGCTGGCTCATGCTGGTGGCCATGGGCGTTGGCGGCTTCATTGGCGGGGCCTTCTGGGGCTTCATCCCAGGCGTGCTCAAGGCCAGGTTGAATGTCAACGAGATCATCACGACGCTCATGCTCACCTATGTAGCTGTGCTCTGGAACAACTATTGGGTCTATGGCCCATGGAGCGAGCGCGGCTTCGGCATGACGGCCACCTTCCCCAAGGCGGCGTGGATGCCGCGCTTCACCGACTACGCCGAGCAGATACCGGCCATGCGCGGCCTCACTGCGCATTTTGGCATCTTTGTGGCCGTTGTGCTGGCCGTGATCATGTGGATTCTGCTGCGCAGCAGCAAGTGGGGCTTCGAGATTTCGGTGATCGGCGACAACAACCGCGCCGGCGCGCTATGCAGGCATCAACCTCAGCCGCAATATCATCGTCGTCATGATGATCAGCGGCGGCCTGGCCGGGCTGGCGGGCATGATTGAGGTCTCGGGCGTGGTGCACCGGCTGCAGGAGCGTTTTTCGCCGGGCTATGGCTTCACGGCCATTATCATTGCGTGGCTGGCCAAACTCAACCCGCTGGCCATCATTCCCGTGGCCTACCTCTTTGGCGGCCTGCTGGTAGGTGGTGATGCGATTCAGCCGGCGGGCGTAGCCGCCATGTTGCAGGGTGTCATCCTCTTTGTGGTGGTGGGCGGCGAGATGCTGCTCACGTACCGCCTGCGGCTGGAGAAGGTGGAAGTTGTAGCCTGATTTGAAGCTCGGCCGACCCGTAGCCAATTCTGTTCTCATCGTCTGCACTCACCACTGACATCCCTGGACGCACTATGGAAATTGCATTCTTTGTAACGCTGCTGGCGGCCGGCGTGCGCACGGGCACAGTGCTGCTCTTTGCCACCGTGGGCGAAATCTTTGCCGAACGCGCCGGCGTGCTCAACCTGGGCGTCGAAGGCATGATGCTCATGGGCGCGATGACGGGCTACGGCGTCACCTATGCCACGGGCAGCCCGTGGCTGGGGCTGCTGGCAGCGCTGCTTGTGGGCGGCCTCATGGCGCTGCTCCACGCCATTGTCACAGTCACGCTGCGCGCCGACCAGGTGGTGAGCGGCCTTGCCCTCACCTTTCTGGGCACAGGGCTAAGCTCTGTGCTGGGCGCGCCGCTGGTGCAGGTGCGCGACGTCGCGCGCCTGCCCGCGTTTGACATCCCGGGCCTCGCTGCCATTCCTGTGCTGGGGCCGGTTCTCTTTCAGCACAACGTTGTGGTCTATCTAGGCTTCATCATTGCGCCGCTGGCGTGGTTCTACATCTACCGCACGCGCCCGGGCATGGAACTGCGCGCGATTGGCGAATACCCTGCCGCGGCGGACGTGCAGGGTATCAACGTGGCGCGGCAGCGCTACTTCTATGTGGTGCTGGGCGGCATGTTTGCAGGGGTCGCCGGGGCCACGCTCAGCCTGGCCGTGACACCCCTCTGGCTCGAGGGAATGACCGGTGGCATTGGCTGGATTGCCGTCGGTATGGTCATCTTTGCCCAATGGGATCCGCTGCGCGCGATGGCGGGGGCGTATCTCTTCGGGGCGATCAACCGGCTGCCGCTCGACATTCAGACGGTGCCCTATTTCCAGGCCAACCCGGCGCTGGGCTACTTCCTCAAGATGCTGCCCTACCTCTTCACCGTCATTGTGCTGGTGCTGACGGCCAGCCGATCCATGCGCAGGCGCATTGGTGCGCCGGCGGCGCTGGGGCTGCCCTATCAGCGTGAGGAGCGCGGGGCGTAGCCGCATGCTGCCCCAGTCGCACGTCGCCTATACGTGGCTGGCGCTCAGCCTGGCGCAGGAGCAGTTGGACGTTGCCCCCGATGTGGACTACCGACTGGTGGCGCTGGCTGCAATGGGGCCGGACCTGATCGACAAGCCCCTGGCCGCGGCGTACTTCTACCGCCGCTTCAAATCGGCGGTCCTCTTTGCGCACACGCTGATCACCTTTGTCGCCGTGACGCTCTACACGCTCCTGCGCGCACCGCAGCAGGGCGTCTACGCTCGCGGCCTTTGTGGGCCATGCGCTGCTGGACCGCATCTGGCACTATCCCGACACCTTCTACTGGCCTTTGCGCGGCTGGCGCTTCCACGTGTGGGGCAAGCGGGGCTCGGAGCAGGAGCAGATGGGGCTGGCCTACTGGTATGCCTTTACGCGCCGCCCCGAGCTGTGGGCCTGGGAAGCGGGCGGGCTTGCGGCGCTGGTGATCTTTGGCATGCGCCACCGCCTGTACGAATGGCCGCACTTGCGCCGCTTCCTGCTTACGGGGCGTGTGGCCCCTGTGCGATGAGCGCGCCGCCGCCCACATTCCAGCAGCCGCGAGAGCCGCCATCCGCGTCCAGCAACACGCCTGATCGGCGCACAACTGGCCGCCGCGTCGTCGTGAACACAAGCGCGCTGACGGCGGGCAACCTGTGGCGCATTGGCGCAGCCTTCCTTGTGCAGGTGCTGATTGCGCGGCGGCTGGGCGTGGCCGCGCTTGGGGCCTATGCTGTCACGCTGGCATGGCTGAATGTGGGGCAGGTGATTATTGAGGCGGGGTTGCCGGGGCTGCTTGTGCGCGAGGTCAGCGGCCGGCCACAGGTGCGGCGCGCCTGGTTCTGGCGCGTGCTCTCACTGCATGTGGCAATTTCGCTGCTTGTGTGGGGCGTGCTGGCCGCACCGGCACTGTTGGCTGGCTTGGGCGGACTGGGCGGCCTGGGCGCGCTGGAGGGCAACCGTATGCTGCTGCTGATTGGCGGCGCGTCGCTCCCCCTCTACGCGCTCTTCATGGCAGCGTCATCCATCTTTGAGGCGAGCGAGCGCATGGAGCGCATTCTTGCCGCCGAGACGCTCTCCAATGGCGTGCTGCTTGCCGGCGCGCTGCTGGTGCTGGGGCTGGGGCGTGGCGTTGCCGCGATTCTCTGGGTGACGGTGCTGGCGCAGGGTGCAGCGCTGGCCGTGGCGCTGCTGCTGCTCTGGCGCGGGCGCTTTTTGGCAGGGCCGCAGGAGCCAGTGGCGCTGCCGTGGCGTGGGTCCCTGCGGCGTGCGGCCCCCTTCTTTGGCATTGCCCTCACCGACGTGCTGCAACAGCGCAGCGACCTGCTGCTGTTGAGCCTCTTCGCCTCGCCCGTGCTGATTGGGGCCTACTCGGCGGCCAACAGCATTGTGCGTGTGGGCATCAAGCTCGTCAACGTGTGGTGGCGCGGCGCTCTATCCCACGCTGGCACGCCTCTACGACGGCGCGCCCGAGCGCTTTGCACGCCTTGATGCGCTTGCGCTGCGCTTTGGGGCGGCGCTGGTGCTGCCCGCCGCCGCGATTGGCGCGGCGGTGAGCGCCGGACTGGTGGCGCTTGTCTTTGGCGCGGGCTATGGCTTGTCGGCGCTGCCGCTGGCGCTGCTGCTGTGGACCGCCCCGCTCTACCTGTGGGAGCAGCGCGCTGTGGTTTCGCTGGTGGTCGTGCGCCGCCAACGCGCAGCGCTTGCGGTGGCGCTTGCCCAGCTGGTTGCGCTGATCGCTCGCGCTGCCCCCGCTGACAGTGGCGTGGGGCGCGCCGGGCGCGGCGCTGGCAGGGGTGCTCTCGGGCCTGGTGGGTGCGCTGGCGGGCGGCTGGATGCAGCAGCGCGCCGGCCTGCCACTGCGGCTGGATTGCGTGCTGCGCCCGGCGCTGGCGGCGGCGATCGGGGGCGGCGTAGCGGCAATGCTCCCCTTTGCGTGGCCGCTGCAGGCGCTGGCGGGCGGCGCGGCGTATGTGGTGACGGCCTGGCTGCTGGGCGCGCTCTCTACCGGCGATGTAGCGCTGCTGCGCCGCACGCTGCGCGGCATACGTGCGTGACGGAGACGTATCGTATGAGGAGCGGCGCACAGGCGCAGGATTTGGCACGCATTTGCGACTCATTCCATGGCGAGTGCTTTCGTTGGGCTATGGTCAGAATCATGGCCGCCAAGCCATGATAGAATTGGTTGAATCGCTGCAAATGGGGTAGATTCGGTTGCGTCTACGCGTGGCCGCTTGCTCACGAATCGGCAACGTACTGCCAGCGCTGCCTGGCGCTCACCGGATTGCACTGCAACGCATGGCGCGACAATACAGGGTGATGATGATCGCCCCAACCAGCTTCTTTGCCGACTACGGGTGTCACGTGCGCATCCTGGAGGAAGCACGGACACTTGAGAAGATGGGCCATTCCGTCACCGTCGTCACGTATGCCAACGGCGGCAATGTGCCGGATGTCCGTATCGCACGCACGCTGGCCATCCCCTGGCGACGGGAATATGAGGTTGGCTCCAGCCGCCACAAGCTGCTCTTTGATGTGTTGCTGGCCGCCAAGGTGGCGCAATTGGCCGTCCTGGGCAACTATGACGTCATTCACGCCCACCTGCACGAGGGTGCGCTGCTGGGCATGGGGCTGGGCTGGCTGCGCGGGCTGCCCACGGTCTTTGACTTTCAGGGCAGCATGACGGAGGAGATGATCGACCACCATTTTGTGGAGCGGTCGTCGCCCATCCACAAGCCGCTGCGCTGGCTGGAGCAACGCATTAACCGCAGTGCGCCGGTCATCTTTACCAATTCAAGCAACGCGCGGCGGCTGCTGATTGACGAATTCGGCTGCAACCCGCGCCGCCTGCTGGCGCTGCCCGACTGTGTGGACAGCGATGTCTTTCGCCCCGCCTCCACATATGGCGAGGGCGAACTGGCTGACCTGCGCCGCTCGCTGGGCGTGCCCGAAGGCAATGAGATCATTGTCTATCTGGGACTGCTGGCGGAGTATCAGGGTATTAGCCACCTGCTGGAGGCCATGCGCATTCTGCGCAGCCGGCGCAACGACGTGACGCTGCTGCTGATGGGCTTCCCAGGCGTGGACGTCTACCGCGCGAAGGCGCGCGACCTTGGCATAGGCGATGACGTCATCTTTACCGGGCGCATACCCTATGCTGACGCACCTCGCTTTCTGGCGCTGGGCAATGCGGGGGTGGCCCCCAAGTTGAGCCTCACCGAAGGCGCGGGCAAGCTGCTCAATTACATGGCAATTGGGCTGCCGACGGTGGCCTTTGATACGCCCGTTGCACGTGAGTACCTGGCCGATGATGGCTATTTTGCAGTGCGCGGCGATGCGGCTTCACTGGCTGACCGAATTGGCCGCAGCGCTGTCGCAGGATGGTGAAGCGGCGCGCCGCGGTCTGGCGCTGCGCCGCCGTGCAGTTGAGCAGTACGAATGGCGCACTGCCGCCACGCAAATTGTGGATGCGTATGCATCAGTTCTCGGCGATCCGCCGCCCCTCTGGTAGCCCCATCACGGGGCGATTTGCGCCGTTGTGGCGCGCTTCTTTCATTTTTCTGGAGCCATTGCATGAAGCAAACAACTTCAACCTCCCAACCGATGATCCACCGCGTTGTCTCGCTCTTTGCGCTGCTGGTGCTGCTGGCGAGCGCGCTGCTGGCGCCCGTCGCTGCCATTGCGCAGGATCCAGGCGCGACAATCCCGCTGCCGGTGGCTGACCCACAGGAGAGCGTGGAGCCGCCGCCCGCAGCCATGCCCGCATCGGACCTGCCGCTGCCCATGGCGCCTGCGCCCGACACCGAGGCCGACATTGTTGCGCTCGACGAAGCCACCTTCTCCGTGGCGACGGTCGAAGATATGGCCGCCGTCTCGCCCAAGGCATACATGCCGATTACGGTGAAGGACGCTGCCGAGATTCAGGCCGACCGCATGGGTTTTGGCACGGCAGAGAAGCTTTCCGGCTTTAGCGACATTCGCTCGCTCTACGCCGGCTGGTATGTCAACTGGACGGTGCGCGTTCGCCCCGAGCGCCCGGCCAACATTGAGTACATGCAGATGATTCGCGTCTGGCAGGATTTGATCGACGCCTGCCCGCGCGGCACCACCGCCGACCGCAACATCTGTCCCTACAAGAAGCCCGCAAGCTACAGCTACAGTCCGTCGCAGGCGGTGATTGAGGCAGCGGCCAAGGCAAACCCCGGCTCCGTGTGGCTGATTGGCAACGAAATGGACCGCGTGGACGGCTTCGGCATCTATCAGGACGAGATGAAGCCAGAGATTTATGTCTACGCCTACCACGACCTCTACAACATGGTGAAGAAGGCCGACCCCACCGCGCAAGTTGCGATTGGCGGCGTAGTGCAGTTCACCCCTTCGCGGCTCGAGTATCTGGAGAAGGTATGGAACGGCTACAAGGCGGTCTACGGCAAGAACATGCCTGTGGACATCTGGAACGTGCACAACTTCGTCGGCTCCGAATACTGCCGCAAGGAAAAGATCAACGGCCGCCAGGAGCGCGTCTGCTACGGCATGGGCATTCCGCCCGGCTCGAGCATCACGCCCAACAGCGCGGGTGAAGAGCGGGGCGCGTATGTGGGCGAGGATTGGCGGCACACCTATATGCCCACCTTCGAAAAGCAGATTAAGGACTTCCGCCGCTGGATGCGCGACCACGGCCAGATCAACAAGCCGCTGATTGTGACGGAGTATGGCGTGCTCTACGAGCAGCTTTGCCCGGACGACCCGAAGACCGGCAAGGAGGACGCGAAGTGTGTAGCCCTCTATGGCGCCAACTGGATCGACTTGCAAAATCCTGCCATTGTGCATGAATTCATGCTGGACACCTTCGACTTCTTCATGAACACGAAGGACTGCTCCCTGAGCGGCGTCGATGACTGCCGGCTGGTGCAGCGCTGGGCGTGGTACAGCCTGGAGGATGCGGGCTGGGCCTTCAACCCCTACACAATGCTTTACTCACCGGGCACGAATGTGCGCTCTGTCGCGGGCGACAAGTACAGCAACTTCTCGCTCAAGAACATCGACAAACTGCAGTACCCGTAGGCGCGGAGGCCAAACGCAATAAAGAATGCGGAGCACCTGTGGTGCTCCGCATTCTTTGTCATGATTCCGCACCACAATTTCTGCACCAAAAACTCCACACCAGAAGCGCCTGCCCATGAAACGAAGACTGCTCGATACACTCATCTGCCCGCTTTGCCAGCATGAACTGGCGCTTGTGACCGCCACCGAGGCGGACGGTGTCATTGAAGATGGGCTGCTGGTTTGCACCGGCTGCGGCCACCCCTTTGCCATTCGCGACCGCATTCCCGACATGATCTCGCCGCGCCTGCCGGAGTATGCCAAGAAGATGGGCGAGGCGCGCGGCTGGGTGGCCATTTCGCAGGCTGAAGGCTGGTACGAGCCAACCGATGCGCTCGACCTCTCGCTCCCCAACCCGGTGGAGACCTTTGGCTGGGATCCGGTGGAGGGATCCACCTGGCTGGCCACGAAGCACTCTTTCGCGCACCTCATGGATTGGTATGTGAAGCCGGGCATGCGCGTGCTGGAGGTGGGGGCGGCGCGCACGTGGGCCGGCCGCTACTTTGTGGAGAAGGGCTGTGACTATACCGCCTGCGACATTGTGACGGACCCAAAGATTGGCCTCGGGCGGTCGCGCTTCTTCATTGAGCATTCGGCGCACTACGAGGCCGTCGCGGCCGACTTCGAGTATCTCCCCTTCAAGACGGGGAGCTACGACATGGTCTTTGCAATTGCGGCGCTGCACCACGCGCTGGACCTGCCGCGTATGCTGGCGGAGATGAGCCGCGTCTGCCGCGTGGGTGGGGTTGTCGCGGGGCTCAACGAGGGGGTGCGCGCCTTTGGGGCCAGCCCCGACACGGACGTGCAGGCGGCCGAGAAGACCTACGGCATCAATGAGCATGTCTACACGCTGGCCGATTACTTCGACAGCCTTCTGGCGCAGCGGGTTGCGCGTCAACCGCTTTGAGCGGGGGATTGGCTACGAGTGGTTCATGTCGGAGGAGAACAAGCGGCGCGTTGCGCAGCTGCGGTCCGTGCCGGTGGCGGGCGAGTGGCTTGCGCCGCTCATGCTGCTGGGCTTTGCGCACCCCAACGACGGCGTCTCCCTCTACGCGACGAAGATCAGGTAGGGTTAAAACAGCGGTACGCAGAAAAAGCGGTAACAGCGGGAAAGGCAGGAAACAAGAACGCTGTTCATGTTGTTTCCGCTTCTTCTACTCTGAAAGTAACGACGCGATCCCGTATTTCGTAGGTGGCGGCTTGTGAATGTTGCCAAATTGTTTCGGTATGGGTTATTGGCTCGTCGGGGCCGCCGAGGGTTGAAACCCCCGGCTAGGCAAACCAAGTCCACTCAAGTGGACTGGCTGGAGAGCGACCGCTCTCGATGCCACGTCGGGGGACTCGTAGCCGCGCGAGGCTTCCTGAGCCACTGCCGGAGGGCTGGAAGCCCCCCGCTACGAGTCCCCCGACGTACGGCGCGCTGTGAGTCCACTTGAGTGGACTTGGTTTGCCTAGCCGGGGGTTTTAACCCTCGGCGGCCCCTGCGGCGCGCACCGCTTTATTTCGGAAACGTTCATTAGCCGACACACCCCGCCAAGAACGGTTGCGCGTTACGCATCGGTGTGTCGGCTGAAGCCGCCACCTACGCCAATTTGGGCGTTCTGCGCGATTTACATCCTGCGTTGTGCCCACAAGGCATGCTTGTGTGAGTTGCTCTGCACGGCGCTGTTTTGGCAATTGCGCGCCGCGCCGCTATCATGCTCTCTCTGGAGCGCATCACAATGACGGTTACGCAGTCCACCCCCAACGCCACAACCGACGGATTCGTTATGCCGCCGCAAGAGCTTGCGCAGGTGCACCCGGGCATGGTGGCCGCGCTGCGTGACCTGTGGGCCTACCGCTACGCGATTGTGCAGCTTACCATGCCGCGAGCTCAAGGCGCGCTACAAGAACACGGCGCTCGGCTTCTTCTGGAGCCTGCTCAACCCGATTGGGATGATGCTGGTCTTTACGGCCGTCTTCACCGTCTTCCTGCCCAACAACCAGATTGAGAACTACCCGCTCTTTGTCCTCTGCGGGCTGCTGCCGTGGAACTTCCTCTCGGCAGGGGTAATGACCGGCACAAGCTCCATTACCGCCAACGCCAACCTGGTCACCAAGATCTACTTCCCGCGCGCCGTCATCCCCATTGCCACGGTGCTGGCGAACCTCGTCAACTTTCTGCTCTCGCTGATTGTGCTCTTTGTCTTCCTGCTCATCTTCCGCACGCACATTAGCGCGTGGGTTTTGCTGCTGCCGGTGGTGGTGGTGCTGCACACGGCCTTCATCCTCGGCCTCGCGCTCATTCTGAGCACGCTCAACGTCTTCTACCGCGACACCATGATGGTGATGGATGTGCTCATGCTGGCGTGGTTCTTCCTCACGCCTGTGGTCTATGCGCTGGAGATTCTGCCCGACAGCTACACGGTGATGGGCATCACCTTCAATGTGCAGCGAACGATGTACATCGTCAACCCCATGGCCTCCATCATCGGCACCTACCGCGACCTGCTCTACTGGGGCTACCGCACGGACTTTGACTTCTTCATTCGCACGGCGATCACCGCCTTTGCCATTCTGGGCTTTGGCTTCTGGTTCTTCCTGCGCTACAGCGCGCGCTTTGGGGAAGAGGTGTAGATGAGCGCCGTGCAGAGTGCGCCCACACCCAGCAGCCCCACACGCCAGCACCCCCCCAGCCGGCGCCGCCACAGCCGGCGCGCTTGCGTACGCGCCCGCCATCCACTTTGAGGGCGTCTCCAAGCGCTTTCAACTGGACAGACAGACGAATCGCTCGCTGCTGGAGCTGGGCACGCGCCTGGTGGGGCGTCGGCCCCCGCGCGAGTACTTCTGGCCGCTGCAGGATGTGAGCTTTTCCATCCCGCGCGGCGTCACCGTGGGGCTGATTGGCGAGAATGGGGCGGGCAAGAGCACGCTGCTCAAGCTCGTCACACGCATCCTGCAGCCCACAGCGGGCAGGCTGGAAATTGGCGGGCGCGTCTCGGCGCTGCTCGAACTGGGTGCAGGCTTTCACGGTGAATTGACGGGGCGTGACAACATTTACCTCCACTGCGCACTGCTGGGGCTGCGTCCCGAAGAGATTGCGCCGATTGTGGAGCCGATTGTGCGCTTTGCCGACATTGGTGCGTTTATCGATACGCCCGTCAAGCACTATTCATCGGGCATGTATGCGCGCCTTGGCTTTGCCATTGCTATCCACGTGCGCCCCGAAATCCTGCTGGTGGACGAAGTGCTGGCCGTGGGTGACGAGGCCTTTCAGCGTCGCTGCCTCGATACAATTGACCAACTGCGGGCGCGCGGCGTCACCATCATGCTCGTCTCGCACAGCCTGAGCCATGTGCTTTCGCTTTGCGACCAGTGCATCTGGCTGGAGGAGGGGCGCGTGCGTGCGCATGGCGCTGCGGCCGATGTGGTGCGCGCCTACCTCTCGGCGGTGGACGAAGCGACGGCGCAGCGGCTCATCAGCGAGAACGCGCTGCAGGAGTGGATGCAGTATGAGCCAGGCGAGGCGACAGCGCTGCGCCCGCCGCGGCGCGTGGGCAAGGGGCCCATAAGCATCAATCGCGTGGAAATGCTGGACGACAAGGGCGCGGCCACGTGGTCCTTTGCGCCGCTTGCGCCGGTGACTGTGCGCATTGAATACAGCGCAGTTGAAGCAGTGGCCGAGCCGGTCTTCAGCGTGCTCGTTCACAAGCAGGATGGCCACTATCTGTGGGCGTCCAACACGCAGGATCACCCGGTGGGGCCGATTGCAGCCGCGGGCGCGGGCGTGCTCGAGGTGCAGGTGACGGGGATTGCACTGGCAGCCGGACGCTATCGCCTCTCGGCCGCCGCCTACCCCGAGCCGGACTCTCCCTATTGGGCGCACCCCAGCGACTACCACGAGCAGCTTTACGAGTTTCAGGTGGCCTCCGACAAGGAGATTCACGGCGATGTTGTCATGCCCAGCCGGTGGGCGCACCAGCCGCCGGTGGGTGCAGCCAGCACAGACGCCAGCCATGAGCGAGCTATTCCAGCCATGAGCGAGCCGGCCCAGCCATGAGCGAACAAACCGACAGCACGCTGGAGAACCGCTACTACGCCTATTTGCGCGGGCAGGGATACAGCACGAGCGACGCGCTGCTCGATGTGCTGCGCGCCTACCTGCCCCACTTTGAGGGGCTGACGCACGTGGCCGATTTGGGCTGCGGCCACGGCGAATTCATGCGCATGCTCCAGGACGCGGGCCACACTGTGGCTGGCGTGGACGTGGACCCTGCCATGGTGGATGGCTGCAAGGCGCAGGGCTTTGACGTGACGCTGGGCGACGCTGCCACCTGGCTGCGCAGCCGGCCCGGTGCGTTTGACGCCGTCTTCTCGTCCAACGTGATTGAGCACTTGCCCGCCGACAGTGTGCAGGTGTGGGTAGCGGCGGCCTTTGCGGCGCTGCGGCCGGGCGGCATGCTGCTGCTGGCCACGCCCAACCCGGCGTCGGCAATTGTGCAGCTTCACGAGTTCTGGCGCGACGCCACGCATGTGCGCATGTATGCGGCGCAGCTTGTCGAGTTCCTGCTGGTGGATGCCGGCTTTGCGTCGGTGCGGAGCATGGAGAACGAGGCGGCGCGCTGGGAGGGGATTGACGCCATGCTGGCGCCGCTCGCGCAGCCGCTGCCCGTTTGGACGCCGCCGCCGGCTGTGGGCGCGCTGCCGCCCATGCCTGCCGCGCCAACGGAGGGGGGCGCACGGGCGCGCTGGGCGTGGAAGCTCTCCGATTGGGTCTACCGCAAGTTCACCGAGCCTTTCGTGCAGCCGCTGCGCGCCGACCTTGCGCACGTGCACAGCGTGGCCGATGCGCAGGCACGCGCGCTGGCAGAGCTGCACGCCCGCCAGGAGCAAACGGTGGCGCGCATGCAGGCGTTGGCGCAGACCGACCGCTTCCTCTACCCATCGCGCGAAATTGCCATCTACGGCTACAAGCCTGCCGAGAAACAACTGCGGGAGACAGATGGCGCGGATTTGACAGATAGCAACGGATAACGATAGCTGGCTGTCAATTCGTGTCATCTACACAGACCTTCACCTTGTCGGCACAACAGGTGATGAAAATGGGCTTTGTGTGCCGCGGCGCGCGATTGACGACGTAGGTGGCGGCTGATGAATGTTTCCGAATTGCTTCGGTATGGGTTGGTTGGCTCGTCAGGGCCGCCGAGGGTTGAAACCCCCGGCTAGGCAAACCAAGTCCACTCAAGTGGACTGGCTGGAGAGAGTGACCGCTCTGCACGAGCGCCACTGTCGGAGGGCTGGAAGCCCCCCGCTACGAGTCCCCCGACGTACGGCGCGCTGTGAGTCCACTTGAGTGGACTTGGTTTGCCTAGCCGGGGGTTTCAACCCTCGGCGGCCCCTGCCACGCGCACCGCTTTATCTCGGTAACGTTCATAAGTCGCCACCTACGCAGAGAAGCGCGTGGCGCCGAGCCGGTAGTCGTTCTGTGCCGTGCCCGCAAGGCATAATCGTTTGTACACAGTTGCTATTGTCCCCTGCAGCCTCTGGAGAAACCCCTGTGCAGGTTGCCTTTGTAACGCCCTTCTTGCCGTGGCCGGCCGACACCGGCGGCAAACTGCGCTCGTTCCACCTGGCCGCAGGGCTGGCCGAGAACGCGACAGTGGATCTCTTCACCTTCAGCCACTCGCTGGCCGAGACGGCCGCGGCCGACGCCGGCCCGTTGGGTGCGCTCTGCCGCACGGTGGACATTACGACGCTGCAGATGGAGCCGAACGCCATGCGTCCCCTGGCTACGCTGGCCAGCGAGCTGCCGCGCTCTGTACGCTACTTTCAGGCCGGGCAGAGCCTGCGTGACGTGCGCCGCAAGCTCATGCGCGGCTATGACCTGCTCGTGTGCGACGAGATCGTCGTCACGCCCTACATGTGGGAGATTGCCGGCCTGGAGCAGACACCGCGCCTCATCAATCGCCAGAAGATCGATCATCTGCATTATGCCGAGATGGCGGCCAACCGCGCCCTGGGCATGGAGAAGGGGCTGGATCTGGCTCGAGGCACGCCGCCTGCGCCGCTTTGAGGAAGCCGAAATGCCGCGCTTTCAGGCGGCGGTGGTCTGCTCGCAGGAGGATCGTCAGACGGCGGCGCTGCAGGTGGCAGGCAACGGCGCGCCGATTGAGGTGATTGTGAACGGGGCCGACACGACTTTTTACCAGCCTGTGCGCGAGCCCGACGCCCACCCAACCGTGCTGATACTGGGCACCATGCACTACTATCCCAACATCGATGCGGTGCTCCACTACATGCAGACGATGCACGAAGCGCTGCGCGCCGCCATTCCCGACCTGCAACTGCTGATCGTGGGCCATCTGCCGCCCCCCGAGATTGTGGCGCTGGGCAACCTGCCCGGGGTGACAGTGACGGGCAGCGTGCCCGATATTCGCCCCTACATGGCGCGGAGCTGGGTTCAGCTTGTGCCGCTGCGCCTTGGTGGCGGCACGCGCCTCAAGATTGTGGAGTCCATGGCTGCGGGGCTGCCCGTGCTCTCCACCAGCGTGGGCGCGCAAGGGCTGGGCGCCACCGACGGCCAGCGAGCTCATGCTTGCCGACGATCCGGCCGACTTTGTGCGCAAGGCGGTGACGCTGCTCAACAGCACCGACCTGCGCGCCGAGATGGCGGTTACGGCGCGCAGCTTTGTCGAGGCGCGCTACAGTTGGCAGAGTCTGGGCCAGCGCTTTGCGGCCTTCTGCCAGACAACGGCAGCGCGCGGCCGCGTGCGCGTGCCCCAACACCCGCTCCGCTAATGCACACAATAACCCCGACGCAAAGGCGCAAAGGCGCAATACCTAGGCGCAAAGGCGCAAAGTCGCAAAGAAAAGCAAAGGAAAGGCTATTCTTGTTGTTGCCTTTCTTTGCGTTCCTTTGCGCCTTTGCGCCTTTGCGTCGAGGACTGTTTTGAGGCGGTGCGCTGATGGCAGACCAGCGCCGCTCACGATTGCACTCATCAACAACCTCTATCCCCCGTACATTGTGGGCGGGAACGAGATTCTGGCACGCGATGTGGTGGAGGGGTTGCGCGCACGCGGCCACACCGTCCACGTGATTACGGGCCACGGGCGCGATTTGCCGCAGGATGGCTACACGCACCAGGCGCTCGACATTGACCTGGAGCGCAAGGCCGACTACTTTCTGGGCGGGCTGCCGCTCACTGCCGCGCGCGTTGCTACGCTGGCACCTGCTCAACAGCGCCACGCGCCGCAACACCGAGGCGGCGCTCAAGCAGATTCAGCCCGATCTGATCATTGCCTGGAATCTCTACATGGCCTCAGCGGGGCCGCTGCTGGCCGCGCACAACTTTGGCGGCGCGGCGCTGATTGCCCACCCCGCCGACAAGTGGCTGCTCTACAGTCTCAACGACATTGGCGCGCTGGTGCCCGCCACCACGTGGCTGCAGAAGCGCTTCATCGGCGCGCTGCGGGGCATGGTGCAGCCCATTCTGCGCCACTACGCGCAGCCCGACTACATCCTTGCCGTCTCCGAGTTCATTCGCACGCTGCACACAGAGGCCGGTTATGCGCCGGCGCAGAGCCTGGCCACCTACCTGGGCATCCACAGCGAGCGCTTTGCCTGGACGGAGCACCCCTTTCCGCACGACAGGCCGTGGCGGCTGCTCTTTGCCGGGCAGCTGTGGGAGGGCAAGGGGCCGCAGGTGGCCGTGGAGGCCGTGGCGCTGCTGCGCGGGCGCGCCGATATTCCGCCGGTGGAACTGGACATTTACGGCGGCGGCGCGGAGGGCTTCGTGGCGCACCTGCGCAGCTTGATTGCGCAGCGCGGGCTGGACGGCTGCGTGCGCGTCCATGGTTTCGCCCCGCAGGCCGAACTGGCTGCGGCCTTTGCCGACCACGATCTCTACCTCTTCTGCTCTACCTGGGACGAGCCTTTTTCGGGCGGATTGCTCGAGGCCATGGGCAGCGGCCTGCCCACCATTGCCACGACGGCAGGCGGAACACCCGAAGGGGTGCGCCACGAGGAGAATGGGCTGCTGGTGCCCCCGGGCGATGCCCAGGCGCTGGCTGATGCGGTTGCGCGCTTCATGCATGAGCCGGAGCTCTATGCGAAAATTGGCGCGGCCGCGGGCGCTGAGGTCGCGGCGCGCTGGTCCTTTGAGGCGTACCTGGACCGGCTGGAGGCTGCCTACAGCGCAATCGCTACTGGACACCACCCGGGGTCGCCCGTAGACATTAGCACACTGGGCGCGCCGGCGGAGCACAGCGCGCTGAACGCAACCGGTGCGGAAGCAGAATGACGCGCCTGGGTCAGGTTGTTGCCCACGAGAGCGCTGTGCTGGCGCTGGCACTGCTGGCGGCTGCAGCGTGGCTGCTGATTGCGCTGGCGCGCAGTGGGCAATTTGGCTGGTGGCCACTGGCCGTGCCGCTGCTGGCGCTGGCTGTGGGGCTGGCTGCTGTCGTGTGGTGGCGCAGCAGCCGCTTTGACAAGGGGGCCACGGCAGCGCTCTTTGTGCTGGCGGCGCTGCTCTATCTGCCACCGGCGCAGACGCTCGCCCTCACGGGCGACGCCGCCATTTACGCAGGCGACGGCGCGTACATTGCACGCACAGGGGGCATGGTCGGTCCCTTCGAGCCGCTTGCGCCCCTCTCTCCCACCGCACGCGACCTCTTCTACATCTCCAGCGAAGAACAGTTCGACGGGCCGATTACGGCCACCGCCTACGACGGCCTGCTCTACGGCAGCCTCTACGTTGTGGAGGACGCAGGGGTTCAGGGCACGGCTCCCACCGTGCGCACCGCGCGTATGCCCCAGGTAGAGAGCTGGCTGGCGCTGCTCTATGCTGCGGGCGGGCAGCAGCTGCCCTTCTTCCTGAATCCGCTCTTTGCGGCGCTGGCGCTCTGCACGCTCTATGCCGTCGGGCGCCGCCTGCACGCTCGCTGGATTGCACTCTGGGTGGCGGCGCTGGTCGCCATTAGCTACCCGCAAATCTACCTGGCACGCGCGCCGCTGGCCGAGATTGTGGGGCAGTTCTGGACACTGGCGGCGCTGCTGCTGGCGCTGCGCTGGCTCACAGAGCGGCGACCGTGGCTGCTGGCGGCAACGCTGCTGCTGTGGACAACGGCATGGTCGTCGCGCATTGACGCCATCCTGCTGATTGGGCCTGCGGCGCTGCTGCTCATGTGGGCGGGCGCGCAGCGCGACGGGCGCAGTCTGCGCGCTGCGCTCATTACCACGCCGGCGATTGTGCTGCTGGGCATCCTGGGCAGCAACCCCGTCTATGTGGGGGCTACGGCCGAGCTGGCTGTGAAGTTCATTGTGGATTTGGGGCCGGTGGCGGTGGCTGCTGCCGCCGGGCTGCCGCTGTTGGTGGGGGCCGCATGGCTGTGGGGACCGCGCTTTGTGCGTGACCTGTGGCCGCGCTTGCACATGCCTGCGAGCGCGCTCATCTTTGCCGCGGCAGCGTTTGTGGTGCTCTGGTCCACGCTGCCCAACCCGTGGCGCGACGCGTCGCACACACGCCTGCCACTTTCAGGAGATTCTCTGGTTCTCCAGCCAGTATCTTTCGCCCCTCTTCTACTGGCTGGCGCTGGCGGGGATGGGTGTGCTGCTCTGGCGCGGCTTTGATGCGCAGCAGGGTTTTCTGCTGCTGACGACGCTGGGGCTGGGCGCGGCCTACTTCTACACCTACAGCTCGGCACCGGTCTATCCCATCTCCATGCGGCGGCTGATTAGCGATGTGATTCCCCTTATGGCGCTGCTGGCGGGCTATGCGGTGGCAGCGCTGGGGGAGGTGCGGGCATCGGCGCAGGTGCGGCGGGGCGTGCAGGCGTCGCTGGCCGCCGTTGCGCTGCTCTGGACGGGCGCACTGAGCCTTCCCTTGCTGGCACAGCACGAGGCGCGCGACGAAGTGGCCGACGTGGCGGCGCTCCACAACCAGCTTCCCGACGAAGCCGTGGTGCTCTTTGAGCCGCAGGATGCTGATTCGTGGATAGGCTGGCTGGCTGCGCCCCTCTACACGCTCTATGGCGATTGGGCGTTGCTGCTCGAAAGCGACACGCCGGAGCCGGATGCGCTTGCGCTGGCAATTGACGAGTTTACGGCGGCGGAGCGCACTGTTCTGCTCGCTTCCCAAAGCGACCCTGCGCCGGCTGCGCTCGTTCCGCCCGGGTATGAGGCCACGCCCGTCTACGCCGCCTCCTGGCGTTCCTCACTGATTGGACGACACACGCCCCCTACCCGCCCCCGTGGTGGGAATTTGAGATGCCGCTCTACCTCTATCGAGATCTCCGCGAAGCAATCGAATACGATCAATGAATAGCGACTGGCAGCCTGCCACGGCAGATATAGCACCGATTTCGCCGCAGGAGACACGCGTGATTGACGCGCACAGCAATACGCAGCCGGCGCTGAGCAAGAAGCAACAGCGCTGGATTCTGCTGGGCATTTTCTTCGCCTACTTCGCGATTTGGTGGCTGGCAAATGCGCCGGCGCTGATCACCCCATGGTGGGTCTCCGATGATTTCGCGCTAAGCACCGGTTTCAGCTTGGACCACATCCTCGGCAACGGTCGGCCGCTGGCAATACCCTTGTACTACCTGATGTCACTGGAATCAGGTGTTTACGGCGCGCAGATCAATATGGTTGCCCGTCTTGTACAGGGAGGACTGCATGCAGGAGCCACGCTGCTGATTGCGACGGTGCTTGCGCGGCGTTCCAACTCGTATATGGCTTATGTGGCGGCCGCACTGTTCCTCCTCTACCCCTTCAACGGTGAGGCCGTACTTTGGCGTGCAGCATCCATGATCCCTGTCGCCATGATGACCTCACTGCTGGGCTTTCTTGCTGCCGAAAGAGGCGCAATCGAACGACGGCCCGTTTGGTTGGTGGTTGGCTCTGTACTGGTTGCACTCAGTGTGCTGATTCATCAACTTGGCGGCACGGCTGCGATCGTACTGTGGTGCCTGGTGCTCGTCGCTGATCCGAGGCCGGCAACGCGCGTCAATCTCCTCCTGGGCGCCTTTCTAGGCATTGGCTATCTGGTCGGCGCAGGACTCAGTGTTCTTTCCACCAAGCTTTGGTTGAACGGGCTCATGCCGCGCGGCGGGATTTCGCTTGATCTCAGCGCCAAGTATTCGTACGTATCCGACCTGATCAGCAGACTTATTTGGGACAGCTACAGCACGCCGATAAGACGGCTACAGGTCGCCATTGTACTAATGGGACTGCTGGCCGTACTTGCTCAACTCGTCGTTCGCGGCAGGCCCATCCCCGATCGGCTGGTGGGTGCAGCAGGCTGGCTGCTGCTCTTCTTTGCCCCCTTTGGCCCGCTGCTCATCAGCGGCGAGAGTCCGCGCTCCGCCCGCATGTACTACTTGGCGCCCTTAATTTTCGTCGGTTCGGTGATGGTGATTGATGCGGCGGTTCGGGAATGGCGTCTCGTCCGTTGGACGCTCGTCAGCGCCAATGTGCTTCTCCTGACACTCTATCTGCCGGTCGCGTGGGCCAATGCAGGCGCATTTGTTACACTCTACACGCGCGATGTAGCGGCCATACGTGCCGCAGAAGCGACAGCCTTGCAACAAAATGATGGGAATGCTGTCGACTTTGTTTTCCTTAACACAGGGGATTATCTCCGCTCGTGGGACGTCCAGGAGGTTCGTCCAGGGGTGCCTCGGAGTGATGTCGACGAATTCAGCGACTCGAAGCTCTCTGCATTTCTAATCTCTTGGTCGTTCGCTCCGCTGGTAACAAGATTCACGGAGCAGACGGTGACATTTGATGATGCGTACGCACATCAATGCGCAGCAACCTGTAGTGCGCAACCGGTCAAGGAGCCACTCGTCGTCTTTCCCCTTGCGGGCGGCGACATTTCTTGCGTCTGCCCCTAATCCCTGGCCAAACATGCGCCCCCTACCCGCCGCCGTGGTGGGATTTGAGCTGCCGCTCTACCTCTATCAGATCTCAGTGGATTTGCCTTAAGCGTCGGCCTTGAGTGCACCAATAGAACAAATGCAGTCCGGCAGACGTCATGCTGCTGCAGTATGATTTTGCACGCGGTGGCTCCTCCATGGAAGACCGCACGCGAAAAAAGGCCGCGTCTGTTTTGGCGCGGGATTGTTTATGGAGAAAAAGAATCCATGCCCCTACATTTAATCAGCGCAAGCACGCCACGGTGGGTTGCAGCCGTTCGGCAGCGCCTTGCGCCTCTTGCATTCAGCCTCGTTGTGACCCTGGGCGCGTCGCTTTCGGCTGTGCTGCCTGCCTTGCCGGCTGCCGCGCAGGGCACTGTGCCGTCGCAGCCCGCGGCCCCGGAGTGGCTCGAGCCCCACGGACTGAGCATTGTGGATATGGTCGGTAATGTGCCTGAAGACCAATTGCGTGATGCGATCCTGGTCTACGAAACCGGCACCGGTCTCGTCCAGTATGTCTCGGGCAGCCGGTCGGGCAACAGTGTGGTCATCAACACGCGCATTACGCCGCGCTATGGGCCGGGCTTCACCAAAGTGGGCTGTTTGGGGCAGCCCGCCATTTATGACCAGTGGCCTGCGATTGTGCCCGAGAGCACCATGCAGCTCTTTGCCGACGGCAACGAGATCACTTCGATGATCGACAGGCAAAGCCGGTACACGCCTGCAGGCCTCAACCAGCCGAGTGCCGGTGCAGGCGCTTACCGCCGCTATGCCTTGGCGGTGTTGCCCACAGGCGGTAGCCCGCTGAAGATTCCCGCCAACGCCGGCTGCGAGATTCTGGTCGCAGGCGTACACCGCAACGTTACGGCGCGCTTTACCTTCAACGCGCCGCCGCTCGTCTCGGTCACCTTTCTGCGCGAACAAAACGTTCTTCGCGCACAGCTACATTGGCGAAGGTGAAGTGGGCGCTGCTGGGGTCGCTGGCCGATCAGATGCTGCGCGCCTTCGGCACGCGCCATGACAGCTTTGCAATGGAGATTCCGCAGGGTGCCAACTACATGTTCGTCAAGTATCCGCCTACACCCTTTGACCCCTATGCGGCCGATCAGTACAATGGCGTTTTGCCCGGCTCAGGCACCTATCGCTTTGAGCTTGCCAGCAGCGACTGGCTGAGCGTGGACGTGGTCAACAGCATGGGTCTGCCGACGGCCGGCAGTTGGCGCGACGCCGACCAATCGGGCGGGGCCGGCTTCCTTGACTACCGATCTTTCAGAGGGCGCATCAAGTCGCCCGAGTACTTCCTACCGCCGGGCATCGCCTTCCAGAGTTGCATGTCGAACGGTGGCTGCCCGCGCGAGCTTTTGGATACGATCTATAACCAAACCTTCCCGCTTCAGGTATACTATTACCGTGTTGATCGTGTGCCGGGCGCGGCGCTGCAGCGCGTGCCCTTGAAGCAGGTGGGCAAGGGCTTCAGGGCCAACGCCGCAGAAGTCGCTGGCATGACGGACACTGCCGGCATGGCCGGCACGGCTGAACTTGCGCCGGCGGCCATTGATCAGACGCGCCCGCTCGTCTACTTCCCGCTTATCCGCAAGAACCAGGCGGTTGCGCCGCCGCAGCCACCACCGCCGCCGCCGCCCGACGAGCCCTACCGGCTGCCCCTGCGGCTGGTTTGGCGCTCAGGGGCAGATGGTTGACTTCACGCCACCCCAGTAACCCTGATCTGCCATGTGCATGGCTGACGCATGTCCTTGATGACGAATCGCCCCGACTCCGAGCGTGCGCCCGCGTCTGCCATGACACGCCCTTCGCCGCTGCCGACTCTGCTTGCCGTCGGCACGCTTGTGCTCCTCTTCCTGTGGATTTATGGACGTTTTGCGCCGGCGCTGCACTTCGTGCTCGATGACCCTATCGAGACCGAAGTGGCGCTGTCGCGTTCATGGGGCGCGGCCGTGCTGGGCAGCTTCACGGGGGAGATCAACTGGTCGGGCTACCGGCCGGTGACCTATGCGCTGCGCGCGACGCTGGCGCATCTCTTTGGCGTGCAGCAGATGGTGGGTTACTACGTCGTCTCGCTGGGGCTGCACCTGCTCAACACGCTGCTGACGTGGCACGTGGTGCGCCGCGTCGCGCGCAACGAGGCGTGGGCATTTTTGGCGGCGGCGATCGTGTTGCTGCTGCCGGCACACAACGAAGCGGTGCTCTATATAAGCGCGAGCGCCAATCTGCTCGCGCTCTTCTTCTGCCTGCTGACGCTGGAATTTGCGTTGACGGCGCGCCGAAGCGTGCGCCTGTGGCCGCAGCTTGGCGCCGCGCTCTGCCTGCTGCTTGCGGCGCTGGCCTATGAGGTGACGCTGCCGCTGATTGTGCTTGTGCTGGCCGCGGATTGGGCCATGGACCGGGCCATGGACCGGGCCGCTGGTGCGTCTACCCTGCGCCGGCGGCTGCCCATGTATGCAGCCATGGCTGCGGCGCTGGCGATTGCGCTGGGGCTGCGCCTGTGGGCAGGCAGCGGGCAGATGACGCCCATCCGCAGCGACTATGCCCTGACGTTGAACCCGCTGCGCATTGCGCGCGGCTATGTGCTGCTGGCGGGGCAGATGGTGCTCCTGCACACCAGCGCCTGGCTCCACGTACCGCTCTTCTCCAATGTGCGTCAGTGGATGGACCCTGCCAATGCGCGCGCCCTGGCCTCCATGGCGCTGGCGCTTGTGCTGGGGGGCGCGACCATGGTGGTGGGGTTGCGCGCCGCTTCACGCTCTGATGCGCCGGCCAACGTGCGCCCAATGCCCCGCGTCGCCCTTCTGGCTGGCGTGGGGGCTGCTCTGGATTCTGCTCATGGCGGCTTCTTTTGCCATGCTTTCCCATCGCAACCCCGAAAATCGCTACACCTACATTCCCTCGTTTGGCATGGCCGTTATGGTGAGCGCGGCGGGGGCGTGGCTGTTGCCGCGCGGGCGGCGGCGGCCACTGGCGGAGTGGCTCGTGGCGGGGGCAGCAGTGGCGCTGCTCACCTTCTATGCCTATGTGGACACGAGCGACGTGGCTGAATGGGAGCGAGCGGCGCGCCACACGCGCAGCTTTCTCGCAGGCGCATCCGCTGTGCTGCCGAAGTTCTCCGGGCCGCTGGAGGCGCCGAGTGCGCTCACCTTTGCGCAGGTGGGCGTTCCCCTTGCCCTGGGCACGGCCTACCTCTTCAGCACCGACGAAGGCTTTGCCGCAGCCATGCGCCTGCACTATGGCGCGCCTGCCCTGGCGACCGTAGCTGGCGATCTGCCTCTGCGCACGCGCCTTGCAAGCGACGTGAACGCCGCCGGCCAGACCATCCTCTTTGGCTACAGCCCGGAACGCCATGAGGTGCGCCTTGTGGAGCGTGCCCTCATCTGCCCCACGGCAGACGCGTGCACCGATTACGCAATGTTCACTCCTGCCGGTGATGGCGCCACCTGGACATATGCACTGGTGGGCGATGCCGGCGCAGTGGGCGAAGGCGCCGTTGCATTGCTGATAGACCCAGGCGTGGCTACGCCGGCTGACTGCTGGTTCGTCACCGACATTGATCGCTATGAAGCCAGGCACGCGTGTGTGGGATTCCGCCGCCGTGGCCGAGCGCTGCCAGGCGACTCTCACCGCGCTGCAGGAGAGCGGAGCGCTGAATAATCGCGACGCGCTGCAGGTGTCCCCATGAGCAAGCCGCTGCGCATTAGCTTTGTGGTCCACAAACTGCCGCCCGAAAGCCTGGGCGGCACCGAGATCTACACGCGCAGCCTGGCGCGCGCGCTGGCGGCGCAAGGGCACCGCGTTACCATCTTCGCGCCGTCGGCAGCCGTAACGCAGACGCAGACGATGACCGAGGCGGACGGCGTCGAGGTGACGCGTGCGCCCCTGCCGGCCACACGCGCCACGGAGAACGCCGCGGCGCAATTTTGGCACACCTTTCGCGACGGCACGCTTGAATCGCGCTTCGCCCATTTTTTGCAGCAGGTCAAGCCCGACGTGGTGCACTTTCAGCATGTGCAGGCTGTCTCGGCGCGGCTGATCGAACTGGCCGCAGGACGACCGCGCTTCGCCACGCTGCACGACTACTGGTACTTCTGCGCCAACAGCCAGTTGATTCGTCCGGACCGTTCACCCTGCGCGGGGCCATCGGCGGGCTGCCGCAACTGCGTGGATTGCGCCACAGCGCGCGCCGGTCTCGCGCCGCTGCCGCGCGCTGCGCCCGCTTGTGGCGCTGCCGCTGGCGTATCGCAATCAGACGCTGCGCGCCGCCGCCGGCCAGATTGACCACTTCTTTGCGCCCAGCGCCTTCCTGCGTGCGCGTTATGTGGAGCAGGGTTTCGACGGCAACCGCATTGAGGTGATCGAGAACGGCATGGATCTGACGCGCCTGCCGCGCGGGTGGTGAGAGTGCGCGACCTACGGGCCAGGGGCTGCGCGTGGGCTTCCTTGGAACGCTGGCGTGGCAGAAGGGGCCCCATGTGCTGGTTGATGCCTTCAACCTGCTGCCGACCGACACAGCGTCCACGCTGACGCTGCACGGCAGCGGTGACGCCTTTCCCGACTACGCCGACGCGCTGCGTGCCGCCATACGCCATCCCAATATCACGGTTGCGGGCCCCGTGGCATATGATGATGTGGGGCGCGTGATGCGCAGCTTTGACCTGCTTGTGGTCCCCTCGCTCTGGTACGAGAACTCGCCGCTGGTGATTCAGGAGGCGTACGCGCTGGGGATTCCTGTGGTCGCGAGCGACCTGGGCGCGCTGCCCGAGAAGGTGCTCGACGGGCGCACGGGCCGCCTCTTCCCGCCCGGCGACGCCGCCGGTTTGGCTGACGTGCTGCAGCAGATCATGGCCGATCGCGACATCCTTGCCACCTGGCGCAGGCAGATTTCGCCGCCGCCCGCCATGGAGGAGCACGCCGCCGAACTCGCCGCCATTTATACCCAGTACCTTTAGCCCCCATGAATCCCTCCTTTTCTGCACTTGCCGCGGGCATTGCGCTGGGCGCCGGCGCAGGCATGATCCCGGGCCCGCTGACGACGCTCGTGCTGACGACGACGCTGGCGCGTGGCTTTGGCGCCGGGCTGCGTGTGGCCGTCGCCCCGCTGGTTACCGACGCCGTCGTGATCATCGTCAGCGTGCTCTTCTTGAGCGCCATGCCGGGCTGGGCGCTGCAGCTGATTTCCGGCGTGGGTGGCCTCTATGTCATCTACCTGGGCGTTGAAGCGGTGCGCACGGCGCGCCACGCGACGCTCGTGACGAGCAACGCAACGCCGGGGCGTGCCGACTTTGGCCGTGGCATCATGGTGAACCTGCTCAGCCCGCACCCGTGGGTCTTTTGGATTGGCGTGGGCGGGCCGCTGCTGATTGGCTACGGCGCGCAGGGGTGGGGCATCGCGGCGCTTTACCTGGTGGGCTTCTACCTGCTGCTGGTGGGATCGAAGATTGTGCTGGCGGCGGTGGCGGCGGGCGGGCGGCAGTTGCTCGACGATACCTGGTACCGCCGGCTGCTGGTGGGCAGCGGCGTGCTGCTGGTGGTGATGGGGCTGCTGCTATTCCGCGAGGCGCTGCCTTTTGGGTGAGGCTGGCCGAGGTTGCGGAGACTGGTGCCTGCGTACCTCGTAGCGGCTGCTTCAGCTGCCGTAAGTGGAGACCGCACCGCGGTCTCAAGAACGGCAGCTGAAGCAGCCGCTACGAAACGCGCCGCGCTGCGGAGCCCGGAACGGAGGGCTGGAAGCCCCCCGCTACGCAGCGCCGTCGCGCACACGTTGGAGCATAGAAGCGTAGCAAGCTGCAGGCGGAGGGGATATGAGCCGCGAAGATTTGGTACAAAGCGATGGCGAAAGCAATGTCGAAAGCGCCGACGCGCAGCAGCCACCGCTCGAGGTGAGCGATGAATATCGCGTGTCGCTGCGCTATTGGGTGCTGGCAATTGCCGGCCTTGGCGCAACGCTGCTGCTGATTGTCGACATGTTCGATCGGGTGACGTGGGACGGCGTCCTCTTCGCCGTGATCGGCGCGCTGGGCGGCCTGTGGGCGCTGTGGATGGCGACGACGCGCGTCTACGTCTCCAACGTGGGGCTGATCGTGCGGCGCTTCACGGCTGTCTATCACGTGGATTACCAGCAAATTGTCAGCGCGTCTGTGGAGGGACGCTTTCTCAGCGTCATCTCGGTGGTCTTTCACCCGCGTCTTGACAACGGCGTCATCGACACAGATCAGGTCGGCTCGCTGCTGATTCCCGCGCTGGTGGATCAGGAGCAGCTCATCGAGCAGCTCGAAGCCAGGATACCGGCATGATACCGCTGGCCCCGGCGCTGACAGTGCGCCCCCTGGGCAAGGATGAGTTGCAGGCGGCGCGCGCTTTCGTCAACCAGACGCTGAGCGTCGCGTCCTGGTCTGTGCCACTGGACGGGGCCGAAGCCCTCGCGCAATGGGTGCAATCACCGCCACCCACCCACTTCGAGATGCGCTGGCAGCACCATCTGCGCATTTGCGCCTGGCGCGCGGGCGAGATTGTGGGCTTTCTGGACGTTGCCACCGGTCACGACAGTGACCGCCTCGATGCGCCGGAGCACCCGCCGCACGGCATTCTGCGCTTCCTGGCGCTGACGCAGCGCGCCGAACTCGCCGACGAGGCCGCCGCGCTGCTGATGGACGCCGCCGAGGACTTTTGGCGGCTGCGCGGCGCGACCGAACTGATCGCGTTTCCGATTGGCGCCGGCTACCCCACCTTCCAGGCGGGCGCGGGCATTCTGCCGGGCGATCTGGGACGGCACGGTGCGGCGGCTGACGGCGCGCGACTGGCAGTTCAGCCGGCGCTATTACGCGCTGCTGCGCCCTTCCGGCGCGCCCGTGGAGGAAGAGTACCCTGCCGCCGACCTGAGCCTGGTGCAGCAGCGGCTGGCCAAAGGGCGCGTCTACCGCGCCTATCACCGGCGCGTGCAACAGGTGGCGACTGCCAAAATGGTGGGCATGAGCCTGGACCGCACCGGCACGGCCGCGCGGCTTGCGCACATTATCGACATCCACGTGGATGAGGAGTGGCGCAACCGCAACGTGGGCAAGTGGCTGCTGCGGCGGCTGCTCAACGATGCCGCCCTGCAGGGCTATCAGGAGGTGCTGGCCTTCCTGCCCAACACACAGCCTGTGGCCATGGCACTCTTTGTGCAGCAGGGTTTTTCGGAGATCAACTACCGCGGCTACACGCTGGAGCGCACGCTTGGGCCTGTGGAATAACGGCGGCATCAGTGGTGCGTCTCCAGAGTCCGGCTCGTCTCGTAGCGGCTGCTTCAGCTGCCGTTTTCGAGGACGCGACGCGATTGGGAAGAACGGCAGCTGAAGCAGCCGCTACGAACAGCGCAGCGCGGACTTTGGAGATGATCGTAGCGGGGGCTTCCAGCCCTCCGTTTTGGGCCTCTGCATTGTGGCGCGTACTGCGTCACGCCAGGCGACGTGACCTACAACACGGCACTTGTCGGCGCTGGCTGCCATAATGGAAGGGTCTCATCGTTTCTTATCTGTGTACAATCCGTGAAATCTGTGTACCCGCTTTGGCAGGACTGGCGATGCGCATTCTCTTTGTCACAGGCGAATATCCCCCGATGGTGGGCGGCGTGGGTGCGTATACGGCGGCGCTGGCGCACGCGCTGGCAGACGCGGGCGTGGAGGCGGCGGTGCTCACCGGGGTTGCCGCGCAGGCGAATCCTGCACGCGAGCAAGCGCGTGCGCGTGCTGCCGGTGGTGCGCCGCTGGGACATGGGCGCCTGGCGCACAGTGATGCGCGAGGCAGCAGCCATGCAGGCCGACTGGGTGCACGTGCAGTACCAGACGGCCGCCTTCGCCATGAACCCCACGCTCAACCTGGCTGTTCGTGGCAGCGCGCACGCGAGCAGTGCAAAACCGCGCTGTCGCGTGGACCTACCACGATCTGCTCCCGCCCTACCTCTTCCCCAAGGCGGGCCCGCTGCGCGCCCGGGTGACGGAGCGGCCCGCCACACGCGCCGACCTTGTGATTGTGACCAACGAGGGCGATCGGCAGCGGCTGGAGGGTCGCGCCCACAACCTCCACGCCATTCCTATTGGCAGCAACATTGCAGGCGTGCAGCTTGGCGATGACGAGCGACGCCGCCTGCGCATGCACTACGGCTATGCAGACGATGTGCTTCTGCTGGGCTATTTTGGCTTTCTCAACCGCAGCAAAGGGGGCGACACGCTGATCGGCGCGCTTGATCTGCTGGTGCGCCAGGGAACGAATGCCCACCTGCTCATGATCGGCGACCGGCTGGGCGCGAGCGACCCGACCAATCGCGCCACGCTCGCCGAGATTGAAGCGCTGATTGCGGCGCGTGGGCTGAGCGAGCGCGTGCGCTGGACGGGGCGGCTGGAGGATGCGGCTGCGAGCGCGGCGCTCAACGCCATCGACCTGTTGCTGCTTCCCTTTGCCGACGGGGCAAGCCTGCGCCGAGGCACGCTTATGGCGGGGCTGGCCAACGGCTGCGCCATCATTACCACGCAGCCGCAGCATCGCTTGCCCGAACTGGAAAATGGGCGGGATCTGCTCTATGTGGCTGCGGGGGATGCGCCTGCGCTGGCAACGGCCGCTGCGGCGCTGGCAGCGGATCCTGCGCGCACTGCAGCGTTGGGTGCGGCCGCGCGCGCACGCAGCCGCGACTTCACCTGGGCAGCGATTGCGCAGGCGCATATCGCACTCTATAACGCGCCCACTGCACACCAGCCGCCCCCGCCCTAACGCTTGCCGCCCGGCAATGGTAGAATGGGCCGAGCAGGACGCGCCCTGAGATGCAGGGCCTTTGCCAACCAGCACCTGTTAGCACTCCTTGTCTGTGTGACTTTTGCCAAAACCAAAGCCCAAGGCAGCGCGCAGCACCCCCGCACCGATGCCGCTTGCGCCGCGCCTGACTCTGATCACAATTCTGCTGGTGGCCTTTGCGCTGCGTGCGCACCACCTCACCTTTGAGAGCCTGTGGAGCGACGAAGGCATCAGCCTGCAGCGCGCCGCCGAGCCGCTGCGCGCCATGCTCGCAGCCATGCCGGTTGAGCACGCACCGGGCTACTTTGTCGCGCTGCGCGGCTGGCTGGCGCTGGCCGGCTCTTCGGACTATGCGCTGCGCTTCCTCTCGCTGCTGGGCAGTGTGCTGGCAGTGGCGCTGCTGCAGCGGGTGAGCAGCGACCTGGCGCGCCCACGCGCCGTGCGCCGCTGGATTGGGCTGCTGAGCGCGGCGCTGCTGGCCACAAATGCCTTCCAGGTGGCCTATGCGCAGGAGGGGCGCATGTATTCGTGGCTGCTGGCAATGAGCTTGCTGGCCACGCTGGCGCTCTGGCAGCTGCTCTATCCCCAGCCGCGCGCACACAAATGGGCCCCGATTGGCTGGGGCGCGCTGTATGCCTTTGCGATAGCGGCCTGCGTCTATCTGCACTATTTCGGCGCGCTCGTCGCGATTACACAGACGCTCTTTGTGCTGGGCTGGGTGATTGCCACGCGCCGTCTCCAACTGGCGCTGCGCTGGACGCTGGCGGCAGCGAGCGGGCTGGTGCTCTTTGCACCGTGGCTGCCGCGCGCGCTGGGCGTCTTTGGCTTTGCAGGCTGGCGCGAAGGCGGCTCAACGGCCGAAATCCCGTGGCGCTATCTGGCGGCCTACAGCGGCAGCAATCCCATGCCCGCCCCGTGGGACAGTGTGATCCCCTGGTTGACGCTGGCTTTGGCGCTGCTGGGCGCCGTGTGGTGGGTGCGCATACGCCCTGCGGGCGGCCTGCTTGCCTCAGCGATGGCACTGCTGCCCTTTGCGGGCGTGCTGCTGCTGGCCATGCGCAACCCCGACTACCACGAACGTTACACCATCTTTATCAGCGGGCCGCTGATGGCGCTGGCGGCGGCGGGCACGATTGCGCTGGAGCCGCGGGTTTGGGCGCGCGACGCAGTCAAGCGGCGCATCAACGGCATGCCGGTGGGCACCGCGGCGCTGGCGGCGATTCTGATTGGGGCCAACTTCGCTGCGCTGGCAGGGCTTTACGGCAACACGGCCTTCCACAAACCAGACTACCGTGCGGCCGCCCAGCGTATCCAGGCCGAGCAGCGGGCGGGTGATCTGATACTGATCGACGGCCCCGACCCCGAGCGCGTCTTCAGCCGCTACTACAACGGCGGCCTCCCCGTTGTAGACTTGCGCGACCTGGCCGGCGAGCCGTCGGAGGTGGTCGATATGCGCCTGCACGACGATACGCAAGGTGCAGAACGCGTGTGGGAGCTGCTCTACTTCCACGACCCCGCGGCCGTGCAGGTGTGGCTGGCAACCCACAGCTGGCCCACCGAACCGACCTACCATAACAACATCCGTCTGACGCTCTACGGCATGGCGGATGAAGCGGATTCGGCGCAGCGCACCGTGACGCGCCCCGATCCGCCGCTGGCCTTTGGCGACGCGCTGACGCTGGAACGGGCCACCATTGCACCCACCACGTTGCAGCAGGGCGACGTCCTGCGCGTGACGACGGACTGGCTCACCCACGCGCCGCCCCCTGATTGGAAGTTCAGCCTGCGCCTGCATGATGCGCAGGGCAACCAGGTGCAGGCGGCCGACTACATACCGCAGAACTGGTTTGCGCCCACCTCTGCATGGAGCGTGGGCCATATGGCGCGCGACCTGCACGGCCTTGCCACAGGTGAGCTCGCACCAGGCGCGTACACAGTCACGCTGCGCCTCTATGACGCGGCAACCGGCGCGGCAGTCGCCACCGACCAGGGCGAGGACGTGGCACTGGGCACGGTGGAGGTGTTGCCATGAGCACGCCGCCGCAGAGCACCAGCGAAGTTGCCAGGCCAGCGCACGGCAACGCCGCGCGCTGGCTGCTGCTCGCGCTCATCATCGGCGCGTTTGCGCATGTGGTGATTGCGCTGGGAATGAAGGACCTCTGGTGGGATGAGAGCCTGAGCCTGCAGCGCGCCGAATCCGAACTGTGGCCGCTGCTGCGCGGGCTGCTGCTGCTCAAGGACGGCATTACCGAGCTGCCGACGATTGACCAGCACCCCTTCTTCTACTTCCTGCTGCAAGGGCTGCTGGTGCGCACCGCGGGCGAGAGCGAATTTGCGCTGCGCTTCGTTTCGGCCATGGCCGCCACGCTGCTTGTGCCCACAGTGTGGGTGACGGCGCGCTACTATGTGCGCAGCGGCGTACTGCCCGCCAGCGCGCCGCTGTGGAGCGCGCTGCTGGCGGCAATCAGCCCCTTCTTGCTCTGGTATGGGCAGGAGGCGCGCCCCTACACGCTCTGGGCCATGCTGGCCGTGCTGAGCACCTACTTGCTCATGCGCAGCGTTGCGCCGGATGCTACGGCGCGCTCGCTGCTGCGCTGGCGCGCCGGCTACGCAATCACATTGTTCGCCTTCCTTGCCACCCACTACTATGCAATCTTTCTGCTGCCTGTGCACGCGCTGGTTGTCTACAGCGGGGTGCGTGCGCGTGATCGCAAGCGCGCGCTGCTGGTGGCCGGCGGGCTGCTGGGGCTGGGCGTTGTTGTGGGGCTGATTGCGCTGTGGCTGGTGCTGCGGCAGGGAGGCGGCGGCAACTTCATCTCTGTGCAGCTTGGCGTCCTGCTGCCCGACCTGCTCAATGCCTTTAGCCTTGGGTTGAGCGTTGATCTCGACAAGGTGCGCTGGCTCGACTTCATCTTTGGCGCAGTGGCGCTGCTGGGCGGCGTCTGGATGATGCGCACGCGCGGCGCCAAGCCCGACCTGCGCTGGGTGATTGTGGCGTCGCTGCTGCTGCCGATTGTGGTGCTCTTTGCAGCCAACCTTGTGCGCCCCGTCTACATGAACGCGCGCCACATGAGCCTGATAGTGGGCTTCTTCATTCTGCTGGTGGGCGCGGGGCTGAGCGTGCTGCAGAGCCGCATGCGCGGCGGCGTGGTGGTTGCGTCGCTGGTCGGGCTGCTGCTTGTGGGCGGATCCGTCTACAGCACGTGGAATTACTACACCGACGAGCGCTATGCGAAGGATGACTTTACAGCGCTGGGCACCTACATGAACGGGCGCATGATGGCCGGCGACGCCATCCTCTATCTCACGCCCGCTTCGTGGCGCATCTTCGACTACTACGTGCCGCTCGACGACGTGCGTGCGGCCATGAATGCCGGCGCA
The DNA here is from genome assembly GCA_963773745.1 of uncultured Chloroflexia bacterium. Classification (GTDB taxonomy): domain Bacteria; phylum Chloroflexota; class Anaerolineae; order Caldilineales; family Caldilineaceae; genus UBA5069. The sequence continues at coordinate 1,752,194 of CAVZCL010000005.1, read as the reverse complement.
CCCATGGCCCTTTACGGCGCTCCCCTGCTGGAGCCCAACCGCAGCGAAACGAGGGCGCTGCTCGAGGAGCTTGGCAATCGCTATCGCCGCATCTGGGTGATCAAGTCGGGCACTTTCCCCTATATGGACCTGAACGATGACGTTGAGGCATGGCTGGGCGAGCATTTCCTGCTCGTGCGCGACGCTGAGTTCTATAGCGGATCGAGCCTGCACGCGCAGCTCTATCTGCCCACCGTACCCGTTTTTGAGGAAGCGCCCGCCTCGATTCAGTTCTCCACGCAGATCACCTTCGGCGATCAGGTGCAGCTTGAGGGCTATTCGATTGACTGGGAGGCGTGGGACGCGGGCGGCTACGGTCTGCCGCTACCGGTGACGCTCTACTGGCAGGCGGTGGGCAACAAGCCGGAGTTGCGCTACAAGTACGTCCTCAGCCTGGTGGCCCCGGGCGAAGGCGCGCCCCAACTGCTGGGCGTAACCGAGCGCGAACCCTATGAGGGCGACATCCCAACCACCTTCTGGGACCCGGGCAAGATCATTGCCGAATACGTGGAGCTCGGCGCCACGCCTGCGCCGCCCTACAGTGCGCAACCCGTGCTGACGCTGCGCATGTACGACCCCGAGACGCTCGAGCCGCTGCCTGTGACAGAAAGCGGCAGCAACGAGCTGCTGGAGGATGGCTTCACTGTGGTGCTGCCCATTGCATCGAGGCCGGCCACAGCGGCGGCGGCACAGCCGTGAGCGTTCGCACGGGGCGGCTTCTGCCGGTGCTTATTCTCATAGCTTTCGTGCTTCTTGCCATCGCGTTCAGCCTACGGGTTCCCCCATTTGAGACGCCCGACGAGGTCAACCACTTCGCCTTTGCGCGCAACATTGCGCAGGGCTACGGGCTGCCCGTGCAGGCGGCCACACCCACGGGCCCGTGGGAGCACGAGGGCAGCCAGCCCCCCCTCTATTACCTGATTACGGGCGCACTCACCAGCGGAATTGACCAGTCGGACTTCCCCGCGCTGGCCACGCGCAACCCACGCGCCAACATCGGCAACCCGCTCTATTCCGGCAACAAGAACTTCATGCTCTACAGTGGCGCTGCGCACCCCTTACGCGGGAGCAATCTGGCGCTGCACGTGGGGCGCTGGTTCTCAATTCTGCTGGGCGCGGCCAGCCTCTGGCTGATCCTGCTGACGGCGCGCCTTGCCTTTGGCGCGCAGGCGCCGCGCGCGACCCTCGCGATGGCGCTGGCCGCGGCCATTCCTCAATTTGCCTTCATCCACGCCTCCTTCAGCAACGATGCGCTCATTACCTTTTTGAGCATGGCCACCATCTTCTGGTTGGCGCGCCTGGCCGCCACGCGCGACGATGAGGAGATCTCGTGGCGCGCCTGGCTGCTGCTGGGCGTGCTGCTGGGCGCGGCGGCGCTGGCCAAGCTGCAGGGGCTCGGTCTGAGCGTCATGGCCGGGCTGCTGATTCTCTCGCTGGCATGGCGGCGGCGCGACGCGGGGGTCATCTGGCGGGCGCTGCCGTGGGTGGTGCTGTCCCCGCTGCTGATTGCGGGCTGGTGGTTTGCACGCAACTTGCTGCTCTACGGCGACATTACCGGCACAACACTGCTGCTGACGCTGAACGGCCTGCGCACGGTGGAGCGGGACCTGGCCGACTGGTGGCTGGAGTTTCGGGGCCTGCGCTACTCCTTCTGGGGATTGTTCGGCTGGTTCAACATTCTGCTGCCGCAGTGGTACTACACGCTTATGGATGCGCTGACCGTGCTGGCCATGGGCGGGGCGGTTGCGGCGCTGGTGCGGCGATTTGGGCGCGGGCAGAACGGGGCGCGCGACGCGGGCAACCGCGTGCTGCTGCTGCTGCTGGTGTGGGCGCTGCTGGTGACGGGTCTGCTGATCTCCTTTACGGCGCAGGCCACTGCCAGCCAGGGGCGACTGCTCTTTCCAGCCATGAGCGCCATCACAGTTCTGGGTGTGCTGGGGATGGACTTTTGGCTGCGGCCGCTGCCGCGCGCCGTGGCGGCCAGCTTCTGGACGGCGCTGCTGGGCCTCTTTGTGGGGATTTCAATCTACACGCTGGCCGTGCTGCTGCCTCGTGCATACTCGCCCGTGGCGGCGATGGATTCGCTGCCCGCATCCGCCCAGCCGGCGGCCGTGCGCTATGCCACCGCAGCCCCCATCGACTTGCTGGCGGTCGACGCCCCGGCACGTGTGGAGAGCGGGCGCACAGTGCCCGTTACCCTCTACTGGCGGGCGGCGGTGACGCCCACTGTGGACAACGATCTCTTCGTCCAATTGCTGGATGAGGCGGGCGGCGAGCTGGCCAACATCACCACGCAAGCGGGCTGGGGGCGCAACCCCACTTCGCTCTGGCGCGCGGGTCAAATCTATCCCGACCCCTATACGCTGGAGCTGGTGCGGCCCATTGACGGCCGTTCGCCGCTGGCGGCGCGCCTCTACGTGGGCTTTGTCGATCCAGCCACGGCGGATGCGGGCAACCAGCCGCTGCCCGCAACCAACGCCGCCGGCGAGCGCATTACGCCCTATGTGGCGACCGTGGTGCTTGCGCCGGAGGAGCCAGTGACCCTGGAGAGCATGGGGCTGCCCACACACGGCGGCGTCTTTGGCGAGGTGGTGCGCGTGGACGGGGCGGCGCTCTCCAGCACGGAGCTACAGGCCGGCGCAATGCTCACGGCGACGCTGCTCTACAGCGCGCTGGGCCAGCCGGCCACGGAGTACACCGCCTTTGTGCACGTGCTGGATGCCGCGGGCAATCAGGTGGCAGGCTTCGACCAGGCGCCGGCGCAAGGCAGGCTGCCCACAAGCCTCTGGCGCGCGGGTGATGTCATTGCGGCTGCATTCGCCGTGGAGCTGCCCGCGACGCTGGCTGCAGGCAGCTACAGCGTTGTCACCGGCCTCTACGAGAGCAGCAGCGGCGGTGCTTTGCGCCTGCCGGTGACCGACGCCGCCGGCCACCCATCCGGCGACGGCTGGGTGGAAGTGGGGCGCATCACCATAGAGTAAATACGACGCAGAGGCGCAAAGGCGCAGAGGAAACGCAAAGAAGAGCAAGAGCGGAATGCCGTAGGTGGCGGCTTTAGCCGACACACTACCGCGAACAACTAATTAGTTGTTCGCGCGGTAGTGTGTCGGCCAAAGCCGCCACCTACGGCATTCCGCTCTTGCTCTTCTTTGCGTTTCCTCTGCGCCTTTGCGCCTCTGCGTCGTATTTACTCAGTTTCGGCGGCGGGCTCGGCGGCGGGCTCAGCGGCTGGCTCGATAACGGGCTCGATAGCGGGCTCGGGGTCGGGTTCGGGCGCTTTGCGGCTCTTGCGCGGCTTGCGCGCCGGCTTCGGCTCCTCTTCCTCCACCAGGTCGTCCACCTTCTTGCGCACCTCGGTCAACTCCTGCAGGCGGTCGGTCACCTTGCGATTGAAGGAGCCCTTGGGGTAGTCGCCCTTCTTGTCGAGATCACCCGCAGGCATACCGGCAAGCAGCTCGATGCCTTCGTTGATTGTGCGCACGGGCCAGACGGCGAAGGTGGCGGCGCGCACCGCGTCGACGACGTCATGGCGGAGCATGAGATGCTGCACGTTGGCGGCGGGGATGATCGACGCCCTGATCGCCCGTAAGGCCGCGCGCCACACAGAGATCGTAGAAGCCCTCAATCTTCTCGTTGAGGCCGCCCACGGCCTGCACCTCACCCAACTGATTGACGGAACCTGTAACGGCTATCCCCTGGCGCAGCGGCACACGCGCAATTGCCGAAAGCAGCACATAAAGCTCGGGTGAAGAGGCACTGTCACCCTCGACGCCGCCATAGCTCTGCTCAAAGACGAGGCTGGCGGCCAGCGAGAAGGGCTCCTCGGGCGCGTAGTGGGCACGCAGGTAGCTGGTGAGAATGAGCACACCCTTGCTGTGGATAGGGCCGCCCATATCGACCTCGCGCTCAATGTCGACGATCTCGCCCGAGCCCAGGCGCACGGTCGCGGTAATGCGGGTTGGATGGCCGAATTCGTGCCTGCCCAATTGCAGCACGGAGAGGCCGTTGATCTGGCCAATGCGCGCGCCCGTGGTATTGATGAGCACCGAGCCACGCAGCACGTCCTCGCGCAGCCGCTCTTCGGTGCGGGAGAGGCGGAAGTGGCGTGCGTCGAGCGCGCGCTGCACATGGCCCGCCTCCACCAGATCGCAGCCTGCATCAGCCGCCCAATAGTCGGCCTCCTGCACCAGCCCTTTGGTCTCGCTCAGCCGCGCCGAGAGGCGGTTGGCATCCTCGGCCCAGCGGGCGCTCTCTTCGATGAGCCGCGCAACCGCGTCACGCGTGAGCGGGCGCAGGCCGTCGGCGCGCGCAATGGTAGCGATCAGCCGAGCGAAGAGCAGTTCGGAATCAGGCGTGCGCTCGATTTCGTCGTCAAAGTCGGCGCTCACCTTGAAGAGTTCGTTGAAGTCCGGGTCATGTTCGGCAAAGAGATAGTAGAGGCTCGATTCGCCCAGCAGGATGACCTTGACGTTGAGGGGCACTGGCTCCGGCTCGAGCGAAATCGTTGCCGTGAGGCTCAGCATCTCCAGCGGCGACTCCATGCGCACGACGCGGGACTGCAGCGCGCGCTTGAGCGCCTCCCAACTGGCGGGTGATGTGAGCACCTTTTGCGCGTCCAGAATGAGGTAGCCGCCGTTGGCGCGGTGCAGGCAGCCCGGCTTGATGAGCATGAAGTCGGTGCTCAGCGTGCCCATTTGCGCAATGTGCTCCACGCGCCCAATCAGGTTGAGGAAGGTGGGGTTGCTCTCGTAGATGACAGGCGCACCCTGCGCGCCGGATGAATCGACGAGCACGTTGACCTGGTAGCGGCGCGGCGAGTTGCGCCCCGAGAGGAAGTTTTGCATGGGCGAGGGGGAATCGTCGCCCTCATTGCGCGCCTGCTCACCGCCGCTGAGCAGATCCAGCACGTGTTCGATGACGTCGCTCTGCACGCTTTCAAGCCAGGCGCTGACGTTGGGCTGACCCTGGTAGCGTTCGAGCAGGTCGTGGATAACAAGACCGAGGGTGCGCGCGATGATCTCCTCGTGCAGTTCGCGCGCACGCTCGCGGAACTCCCGCTCCATTGCGGGCACCTTGAACATAACCTTGCGCAGTTCGTCCTGCAGCGGCTCTACGCGCGCGCGATAGTCCATCTTCTCCGCATCGGGCAATGCGTCGAATTCCTCGTCGCTCATGACGCCGTCATCCTTGAGGGCGGCGAAGCTGAAGCCATCCTGCGAACGCAGCAGCTCGAGGCCGGCGGCATGGGCCTTCTCCTGCAGCTCGTTCAGCGTGGCTTCCTGACGCGTGGCAAACTCGGCGGCAATGCGCTGGCGGCGCATTTGCAGCTCCTCGCCTTCAAACTCGGCGGAGAGGCCCGTGCGCAGTTCCTCGGTGAAGCGCTGCATGTCGCTGCGCAACTGCTTGCCCATTCCGGCAGGCAGCATGAGCGCATGGGGCTTGGAGGGCGCTGCGAAGTTGTTGACGTAGCACCAGTCGCTGGGCGCAGGCTCGCCGGCGGCCTGCTGCTCCACGTGACGGCGCACCAGGGTCAGCTTGCCCGTGCCGGCCGGGCCAAAGGCAAAGATGTTGTAGCCCGGGTGGCGCATGCGCACGCCCAGATCCACCGCTTGGCGGGCGCGCTGCTGACCGATGAACTCATGCAGGTCGTCCAGCTCGGCTGTGGTGGCAAAGGGAAGGCTTTCGGCGCGGCAGGGCGTGCGCAGCGCCTCGGGCGGGAGTGGGGCAATGGGGGCCACAAAGGGTCCTTTCGGATGCAACGGCGCGACAGATCGGTCGCGCTCGGTGAGAATTGTACAGCGGAATGGCTGGACGCTGAAGCGAGGCTTCCGGCAACGGCACCTCATCCCGGCCCTTCTCCATGCGGAGAAGGGTGCAAAACAGCGCCGTTGTAGGTCACGTCTCCTGACGTGACGCAGCCCGCAGGGCTGAAACAGTTGCAATCGCGTATCCGGTACGAAGCCTGTTGATGAGCACAGGTTCAGCCCTGCGGGCTGCGTCACGTCAGGAGACGTGACCTACAACGGCGGCACATCAGGAGACATGACCTACACGGGCGCAGCGCGGCGGCGCAGGAGGGTGGTTGCGCCCACAATCAGGCCGCAGGATATGACGCTGAAAAGGGTCATCAGCACGCGCGTGAGCACGGCGACGACCACCGCCATGGACGAGGGCATGATGGCGCTGAGCAACAGACTGAGGCCTACCTCGGTGAGGCCAAAGTTGCTGGGCAGCACATAGACGGCGACTGAAAGCACCCCGACGAGCGTCCACGCAAAGGCGACGAAGGGCAACTGCTCCAGCGTGATGGCGCTGATTTCGCTGGCAATCAGCCAGAAGATGACGCCGCCCAGCAGCCAGTTGAGTGCGTCACCCAGCAGCCAGACGCCGAGCAGTGCACGCGGCAGCGGCGGAATGGCAGGCAGGCGCAGGCGCGCCATAATCCGCGCGAGGATGCGCGGGTGCAGCGCGATCACGCCCACGCCCACCAGCAGCCCCAGCGCAGGCAGCGTAAGCGCGGGCGTGTTGGCCGAGGTTACCACCCCCAGCAGGAGCGCGACAAGCGCCCCTGCCATGGTGGAGAGGAGCAGTTCAATCGAGCTGCCCAGCGTCACCAGACGCGCGGAATCTCCCTCCAGGCGATAGAGGGCGCTGCGCCCCACAACATACCAGACTGTGCCCGGCAGATCAGCGCGACAGGAACGTGCTGGCGTAGATGTGCACATGGTCGAGCCGCTTCACCTGCGAGCCGAGCGCGCGCATGATGGAGCCCCACACCAGCGCGGCCACCACCAGCGTGATGAGCATGAGCGTCTGCCCGGCGATGAGGCGGGGCCAGGCGTGCGTCAGCTCGATCGAGGCCAGCGCATCCCGTTCACGGTAGAGCAGCCAGCCCAGAATCAGCGCCATGAGTGCAGCAGTGGCGGCGGCAATCACGTAGTCGCGCGTGCTGCGCTTGCGGGCGGGCGGCGGGGCCTCGGCCGGCGGCGCAGGCGCGTTGCCGGGGGCGCCTTGCAGCGGTTCGTGGCTCACGCGGCGTGGGGCTTGCGCGCAACAGTGACCAGGGCCGGCCCTGCACCCAGCGCCGAGGGGATGTAGAAGAGGGGCGCGCTCGCCACACGGGTGACGGGGTTCAGCAGCGCTTTGGCGACAACGGCCTTGGTGGCTGCGGAAATATCATGGGCGTTCATCCAGAAGCGCACGTCGAGCACGAAGGTGACGTAGGAGCCAATGCCCGTGGAGAAACGCTCGAGGCGCAAGCCGGCCATCGTCAGCGCGCGGCGCAGCGTTGTGCGCGTGTAGACGGTGAGGTGGCGTGGCGCATCCAGCCCCGCCCAATAGTTGCCAAAGAGCGCGGCGTCCCAGCTTTCCAGGTTGGGCACACGGATAATCACGGCGCCCCCCGGCCGTAGAATACGGTTCACCTCGACCAGTGTCGCCACCGGATCATGCAAATGCTCAAGCACATCCCACATCGTCACTGCGTCAAAGCTGGCGTCGGCGAAGGCGGCCTGCTCGAGCGTGCCCGCGAAGACCTTGACGCCGTGGCGTGTGCGTGCCGCCTGGGCCACCTCTTCGATGAGTTCAACGCCCTCCACCTGCCAGCCACCGGCGTCGCGCACAGCCGCCATGAAGGTGCCCGTGGCGCAGCCAAGGTCCAGCAAGCGCCCGCCCTGTGGCACAGCTGTGGTGACGTAACGGGTGCGCTTGTACATGCCGTAGGCATAGGCGCGCTGGAGCAGCCGCCCCACGCGCCCCTTGCGCGTGTCGGCATAGGGCTCGTAGGAAGGGGGATAGTGCTCGCCGATTTCGGCCGGCGTGGGGCGCGGGTTCTGGTAGACAAGCCCGCAGCGACGGCAGCGCACGAGGTGCGCATGGACATCGGGACGGTCAAGCAGCAGGTCGGGGACGACCGCGAACGGGGTGGCGTCCTCTGCCCCGCAGAGGTTGCAGGCGACTGTTTCCATGGCTTCAGGGAGTTCCTGTGGTGTCATGTGGCGTGGCGAAAGGTGAGCGCAGACGGGTCCAGCCGCCGAGCCAGCCATCCAGCCAGCCCCACAGTGCGGCTGCTGCCGTTTGGCGTCGTCCGTGGCGCAGATCGCGCCCGGCAAGAATGAGCGCACGTACCAGTGTGTAGGGTGCCAGCAGCAGAACGCGCTCGAACAGGCTGCCGTGGCTGCGGTAGAAGCGTGCCTGATAGCGCACGCGCCAGTCAGCGCGACTGGGGGTGGGTAACGCCCGTGCTGCGCGAGACCTTGTGGCGGATAACCGCCTGCGTGGCGCAGGCAAGGTTGAAGCCTGCCTGCGAGGCACGCACGCTGTAGTCGGCGTCCTCGGCATACATAAAGTAGCCTTCGTCGAGCAGCCCCACGCGGCGGATTGCGTCGGCGCGCACCATGAGGGCGCAAGCGGTCAGGAAATCCACAGGAATGACGGGTGGCAGATGCGCAGGCGGCGGTTGGTTGCGCCAGAGGCTGCGCGTGAGCAGCGTGCCGGCCACGCGCACGTCGCCCAGCGCCCAGATGCGATCAGGCGCGTCGGCGTAGAGAATGAGCGGGCTCAGCAGCGCGTATGCGCCTGTTGCCGCGGCGGCCTGCAGTGCGGCGCGCGTTCCCGGCTCCACCAGCGTGTCATTGTTGAGGAGGAGGATCCATGGTGCACCAGCCTCGAGCGCGGCTGCAATGCCCACGTTGTTGCCGGCGGCAAAGCCCCGATTCTCGGGGAGCCAAAGCTGCCCCACGCCAGCTGGCAATGCCTTCGCCAGCGCGGCGCACCCGGTCGTTGAGCCGTTGTCGACCACAATGATCTCGGCGGGCGCAAAGCCGTCGGCCAGCAGCGAAGCGACGCAGGCCAGGGTGTCGGCGGTGAGGTTCCAGTTCAGCACGACCACGTGGATGCGGATTTGCGGCTGCTCCACAATGGGGGCTGCGGTGGTGGTGTGGAGGGTGCGCTGCGCTGGCTGCATAATCTGCAAGTATAGCCGAGCGGCCCTATAATGGCGGAAAACGCCGCTGTCGGGCGGCTGACAGGGCGGCTGCAAGGCCGGCTTATCTCCATGCGCATTCTCTTTGTGGCAGGACGCGAAACAAGCTATGCACGCAACGATGTGCTACTGCGCGCGCTGCGCCGCTTCGCGACTGTGGATGTCGTGGCCCCGAGCGCGCCGCCCGCTTCGCTGGTGGCTGCCAGCGCCGAGATGGCGGCACAGGCAGCCGCGCGCCTTCTCTCCCAGCGTTACGACCTGCTCTTCGTCGGTTTCTACGGCAGCCTGATTCTGCCGCTCCTGCGCCCGCTGACGCGCGCGCCCATTCTATTTGACGCGTTTGTTTCCAACTACGACACGCTGGCCTTTGACCGCGGGACTTTTGCGCCCAATTCGGCGCGCGGCAAGGCGGCGCTGGCGCTGGATCGGCTGCCCTGCGCGCTGGCGGACGCTGTTCTGCTCGACACGCACGCCCACGTCGCGTACTTTGCCGAGACGCTGGGCGTGGCCGCGCGCAAGCTGCATGCGCTGCCCGTTGGCTGCAATGAGGAGATCTTCTTTCCTGTGGCGCAGCGCACCGAAGCGCAGGCAAAGGGCGCACGCGCGACTGTGCTCTACTACTGCACCTATCTGCCGCTGCACGGTGTGGAGACGGTGCTGCACGCCGCCGCCTACCTTGACGCGCAGGCGATTGACTTTCGCCTTGTGGGCAACGGCCCGCTGCGCCCTGCCATGGAGCAATTGGCGACCTCGCTGCGGTTGCGCCACACACGCTTCCTGCCCTCCATGCCGGCGGCGCAGATTGCAGAAGAGCTGCGTGCCGCGGAGATCTGCCTTGGCGGCCACTTTGGCCCCAGCGCCAAGGCGCAACGCACGATCCCGGGCAAGATCTACCAGATGCTGGCCGCACAGCGGGCGGTGATTGCCGCCGACAGCCCGGCCAATCGCGAACTGCTTGCGCACGACCAATCGGCGTGGCTGTTGCCGCCGCAGGATCCAGTTGCGCTGGCGCTGGCGGTTCTGGCGCTGGCGCGCAACCCGGCGCAGCGCGCCGCGCTGTCAGCAGGCGGCCGCGCGGCGTTCGCTGCGCACGCCAGCGAAGCGGTAATCACGGCGCAGCTGCGAGCAATTGTTGATGGGCTGGTTGGGTAAAGGCAGAGAGAGATTGGTGCGTTGCGTAGGTGCGGGTGCGTCTCGTAGCGGCGGCTTCAGTGGTGCATCCCTTAAGCGGCGCTGAAGTAGCCGCTACGAATGCAGCGCGGACTTCGGGATGCACCACTGAAGCCGCCTCTACAGACGCACCGATCGCAGCGCTTAAGTTCTTGGCGCTTCCGCGACTTCGAGCAGTGCACCTTCCAAGCGGTCGGTGACGATTTCCCAGTCGAAGCGCGCCGCTGTAGGCGGCCCTGCGGCTGCGAGGCGCGCCGCCAGCGCCGGGTCATCGAGCAGGCGCAGGATGGCTTGGGCGAGCAGATCGGGGCGGCGCGGCGGCACGAGCAGGCAATTTTCGCCATCAACCGCATAGTCGCGCGAGCCGCCTGTCTCGGTCATCACCACGGGCGTGGCGCAGGCCATGGCCTCAAGCGGCGGATAGCCCAGCCCCTCTGCCCACGACGCCGAAACCAGCATCGTGCAACTTTGATAGAAGGCTGCAAGCTGAGCGCTGCTGGGCTTGAGGTGGAAGGTGACGTACGGCAGACTCTCCAGCGCGCAGGGCTCCTTGGATGCGACCACAATTTGTACGTCGGGGCGCACGCGGCGCACGCGCTCGGCTGCATCCAGAAAATCGGCCAGCCCCTTGCGCGGGCGGTTGTCGCCCAGGTGGAAGAGCACGGGTGGCTGCTGCGGGCGTCCGGCAAAATCCACCGGCGCCAGTTGCGCCAGGTGCGCAATCCCCAGCCCCACAACCCTGATTTTGCCCCGTGCGTGCTGCGCCAGTTCATCCGCCGTGGCGCGCGAGATGGTGAGCGCCAGCGCATGCCAACGGAGCGCATTGCGCAGCAGCCACCCCTCGGCTGCGCGGCCCGCAAACATCTGCGCGTAATCCATGAAGAGCCAGACGCCGCGCCCGCGCCGCAGCAGATGCACGGCAATCAGGCTGCTGAGCGTGGTAGGCGTGTGCGTGGCGATGACGATATCGGACGGTGGCACTGCGTTGGCGAGGGAAGCGGCGAGGCGCACATTGGTGAAGACGTTGCGCCGCCCGCCAAATGCGTGGCTGCTTTCGATGATGGTGACCTGTTCCGCCAGCAGCGCCGCAACGTCGGCATCCGCCGTGCCGCCGGGGATGACCAGCGACACCCTGTGGCCGCGTGCGGACAGGCCGTTGGCATATGCGACGATAGCCTCCACGCCACCGGAGAGCTTTAACGAAGAGAGGATGAAGCTGATGCGGAGGGCACGCCAGGGCTGGGCCTGCGCGGCCGGCCGTGGCAGCGCGGCGTCAGCCATCGCGATCGTGAGATGCACGCACGCGCTCGTCTGGAACCGAGGCGGGGATGACCGCATCACCCCGCCGCTGGCGATAGAGAAGCTCCTCGATCATCTTGCGGTTGGCGCCAATCAGGTCGGCCACAAGGCCAATCAGCAGAATCTGAAAGCCGACAATGAGCAGCACGGCGGTCAGAATCAACGATTGCACGTGGCCGTTGCCCTGGCCCGCAAAGAAGTAAAAGAGGAAGCGGCCGCCCAGCGCCAGCCCGAGCGCGATGAAGATGAAACCGAGCGTAAAGAAGACCCGCAGGGGGCGGTAGAGCGTGTAGGCGCGCACGATTGTTGCTCCCGAATTGCCCAGGTAGTGGGGCAGGCTGCTCATAAGGCGCGAAGGGCGCGTGGGCGGATTTGTGCGCACGGAGACATGCTCGACTGCGGCGTGGCGTGCCCCCGCCTGGATCAATGTCTCCAGCGTGTATGAATACTCGGAGAGAACCACAGTGTGCAGCGCGGCGTCGCGCGTAAGCGCACGGAAACCGCTGGTGGCGTCGGGAATCGGGCTGTTGGCCGCCTGCGAGACGACCCAGCTGCCGGCGCGCTGCAGCAGCCGCTTGGTGGCGCTGAAGTCACGATGGGTGGCCACGCCGCGGTCGCCCACAACCACTTCGGCGCGGCCGGCCAAAATGGGGGCCACCAGCAGCGCGATGTCGTCGGCGCAATACTGGTTATCGGCGTCCGTGTTCACAATGATGTCGGCCCCACGCGCAATGGACGCGTCGAGCCCGGCCACAAAGGCGCGCGCCAGCCCGCCGTTGGCTGCCAGCCGCACCACGTGGTGAATGCCGAGGTCGAGCGCCACCGTGGCCGTGCCGTCGCTGCTGCCATCGTCAATTACCAGATACTCGAGGCAATCCACGCCGGGCAGCGTGCGCGGCAACGCCGCCACCGTCAGCGGCAGCGTTTGCGCCTCATTGAAACAGGGAATCTGGATAATGACTTTCACGTCGCGCTCACACAGTCAAGCTCACACAGTTCATACGACGCAAAGGCGCAAAGACGCAGAGGAAACGCAAAGAAAAGCAGAGAAGAAGCCGTGATTCGCTGAACGGCAACCACAAACACACCCATCACCGCTTTTCTTTCTGTCTTTGGCTTTCTTTGCGTTGCCTTTGCATCTTTGCGCCTTTGCGTCAAGGCTGCTGTCCAGAAGTCGGCGGCTTGCGGCGGCCAATGTTGCCCAGGAATAGCTGGCGCAGCATGCCGTTCGACTCGGCGCTGCTCATGGGGAGCGGCTCCTTTTCCCAATCGCCCGAGGCCGCCTGCTGCGCCCACACCGAGCGCGCGTCGAGCAGTTCCTGCAGCGCGGCCTCGATAGGGTGGGCGCCCCCGGCTGCATCCGGCTCGACGTCGAGCAGCGCCTGCCAGCGCGCCAGCTCGCGCTGCATGAGCTCCAGTTGCCTGCGCACATTCTCACGGTTGGCCAGCAGCCCGCGCCCAACTTGCGCGGCGCTGCCGCCGATGTCCGTGGCGGCGGCGTAACGTGCGCCCGCCACCTGGCGCGCCTCGCGCCAGCCGGGTGACGACGTGCTAATGCCCAGCAACGCCGCACCGGCCAGTTGGGGAATCTGTTCGACGACGGCGGCCACACCGTCGTGCTCCACTGGGTCCATAAAGTGGGCGGTGGCGCCAATGCGCTCGGCAAAGTCGCCGGCCAGCTCGAGCGCGGTGGGGTCGGTGTGCGCGGCGGCGGCGATGCAGCAGGAGACGCGCACAAAGGTATCGGCAGAGGGGGCGGATGGCGCGTGCATGCCCGTCACCAGATGCGCGGCGACCACGCGTGGGTGGTTGGGGAGCGCCCGCTGCGCGCTCTCCACAACCGGCTGGAGCAGGCCATTCAGCACCAGCACGAGCGCCTGCGGGGCGAGGTCCTCGGCGATGAGCGCCAGGGTCTCTTCGACGGCAGGCAGCGGCAGCGCCAGAATGAGCATGGAGCAGCCCTCCACGGCGCGGTGCAGGTTCCACTCGGTGCGATGCACGGCGTTCAGCTTGCGCGCCTCGGTTTCGGCAGCCTGGCTCTTGTCGTGGCCGACAAGCTCAAATTCGCCTGGCTCCTTGCGCAATGCGAGGCCCACAGCTCTGCCTGTTGCCCCCAGCCCGATGATGGTGATGAATGGTTTTGCCATGATTGGTTCCTTTTCTCAATGGCATGCAGCCGTTGGGTCGGATCTTCGGCGTGATCTACGCCGCGCTCGTCTGCAGCCTGGAGGGCGCGCAGTTGCGCCGCGAATTTGGTGTGCCCCGCCCCAGCAGGCAGGGGCGTTTGGTGCAGCGCAATCAGCAGGCAGGTGGCGTGCGTGCAGCCGGCGTCCATTGCCATAAATGCGCCGATCGTCGGGTGCTCTCGGTAGACCCAGGCGGCGTAGCGGTAGCGCTGGGGCGTACGTTGGGCAAAGCGGCGCAGCAACCCAGGCGCGAGCCGATTGGCCAGGACGAGCGGCCCGCGCATCCACAGGCGAATGGGCGCGCCTGCGGCGTCGGCGGCCAGCTTGCCCACGTCATGCAGCAAGGCGGCGGCGGCAAGGTCGGCGGCGGCGAGGTCGTTGTCCACAGGCTGCGACAACTCGGCCAGCCCGTGCAGCACGTTGAGGCTGTGGCGTTGGGCGTCGACGGGCAGTGCAGCGAAGAGGGCGAAGGCGGCGGGCGGCAGCAGGCCGCGGGCATGCGTGAGTTCGGCGGCAGAGACACGCGCCGTGGCGCCACGCAGGAACTGGGCCAATCGATAGCGCGCCCGCTGCGCCGGTGGAGGCGCGATTGCATCCTGCTTCACAGTAGGCTCATGGTTCCCTGCGGCGTGCATTGCAGAATAGCAGCCTTCGCAATTTGGCTTCTGGACATCATCGAGATTACCCATTGTCAGCCCGCGAACTGCCACCTCACCCCCGGCCCCTCTCCGTGTTCCTTGCCACGCCCCCATGGCGTGGCGCGGGGGCGGAGAGGGGAGAAAAACGCTACTCCCTGGTTGATTGCCGAAAACCATCAGCCGCCATTGTCGAGGACGCGACGCAATTGCCAAGTACGGCGGCTGAAGCAGCCGCTGCAAAAGCCTCAGGCACGAAAGAGACGGAGCGCTAAATGGGCAGGCCAAAGAGGCTTGCCAGCGCCGACAGGACAAAATTCGTGGGTACGCGAATCACCTGCGGGAAGATGAAGGCCACCGCAAAGACGACGAGCATGCCGTACTGGCTCAGCTGCGCGCGCAGCTGCCAGTTGTCGCCAGGGAGCAGCGCAAAGAGCACGTGCGAACCGTCCAGCGGCGGAATCGGGATCAGGTTGAAGACCGCCAGCAGCACGTTGATGCTGGCGAAGAAGTAGAGGAAATTGGCGGCCGCCGGCCCGATCGTCTGCCAAAACTGGCCGAGCGCCGCCATGGAGAGGAGCGCCAGCAGCAGATTCGTCAGCGGGCCGGCCAGCGCGATGATCACCGAAGCGAGGCGCGTGTCCATGGTAATGTTCCGCGGGTTCCACTGCACGGGCTTGGCCCAGCCAAAGCCGGCCACCAGGATGAGCAACGAACCCATGAGATCGAGGTGGCGCAAGGGATTGAGCGAGAGGCGCCCCTGGGCGCGTGGGGTGTTATCACCCAGCGCTACGGCCGCAGTGGCATGCGCCAGTTCGTGCAGAGGCAGCGCCAGCAGCAGAATCGCCGCCTTGGCGGCAAGGTTCACGGGGTTCAGCAGCGAACCGGACGAAAGCAGTGCGTAGATTAGCAACAGGCCAATGACGCCAATGATCGCTTGTTGGGCGGTCGTCAACGTGCGCCAGCGGACCAGCATCGTGTTCATCATGGCAAACTCCAACAGCACAGGCACGCTATGGCCTGGATCACAGTAGCCAACGTGCAAAGAAGGCAGAATTATACCATTGCGCCGACTCTTCTCGAACATCTCGAGGGCTGGTAGAATGAGGCGGGGCAATCGTTCAGGGAATCCGGTGAACGCTGCCTGCGCAATACTGACCCGCGCACTGCTGTTCTGTGCGCCCTGTGCGCTGCCACTCGCCGGATCCTGTTCAGCAACCACTCTCCCCACGCAATGTTCCCAAACCCCACTTTACGCAATCGCAGACGGCTGTTGCTTGCCGCCGGCGCGCTTCTTTTGCTCGGCCTCATTGTTGTAGCGTTCACGCTCTGGCGCGACTGGAACGCCGTTGCGCTGGGGCCGCAGCGCAGCGTGGCGACAATCAACCCAAAGGTGGGCATCCACACGCGGCTGACCGATGAGGTGGAGCCGTGGAAGATCAAGCGCACGTGGGAGATGGTGCGCGAAATGGGTTCGCCCTGGGCCGTGGAGTACTTTCCCTGGGCCTATGTGGAGCCGAAAGCAGGGCGGCAGGATTGGGCGCACAGCGATTTGGTAATGGCGCATGCGCAGCGGCAGGGCATCAAGGTAATTGCCCGCCTGGGTTTTGTGCCCGAGTGGGCGCGGCCGAAGGAAACGACTCCGCTCTATCTGGACGAGGCGCACTTTGCGGATTTTGGCCGCTACGCTGCGGCCTTTGCCGCACGCTACGCCGACTCGGTAGAGCACATTATCATCTGGAATGAGCCGAATCTGGCGCTCGAGTGGGGTTTTGAGCCGCCCGATCCGGTCAAGTACACCCAAATGCTGCGGGTGGTCTACCCCATGATCAAGGCGGCGAACCCCAACGTGCAGGTGCTGGCCGGCGCGCTCGCCCCCACAAATGCGCCCGCAGGCAGTGATGAAGCGATGAACGATCTGGATTTCCTGCCGCGCGATGTATGCCGCCGGCGCCGCGCCCTTCTTTGACAGCCTGGCCATCCACGCCTACGGCTGGGCGGGGGACCCAGATGAGCCTGCCGATCCCAACGCAATCAACTTTCGCCGGACTGAACTCATGCGCGCAATCATGGTGGAAAATGGCGATGGCGCAAAGCACGCCATGATTACCGAAGGGGGCTGGAATGACCACCCGCGCTGGACGCGTGCGGTGCACCCCGCCCAGCGCATTGATTACACGCTGCGCGCGTATGCGATTGCCGACGCCGAATGGCCCTGGCTTGATGCGCTCTGCATCTGGGTCTTCCGCTTTCCGTGGGACCAGAAGTCGTACCAGGATTACTACACCTTCGTGCGCACTGACTTTGAGCCCAAGCCAATCTATGAGGAAGTGCAGCGTTACACGGCGGGCGAGAGCACGCCCATTGTGGCCGGTGCAACCATGACCACCACGGAAGGATGGAGACCGTGAGGCGCCCCCAGCTCGGCCCAGGGCTGGCCGCAGGGCTGGGCGCGCTGCTGCTTGTGGCGATGGGCGCGGCAATTTGGCTGATGGCAGGTGGCGATGCACCTGCGTGGCTGGCCGGGCTAACCGGGCGGGACCCCACCTGGGCGCGCATGGTGGATGACGCCAAGTTTCAGGGTGGGGCTGGACCCCAGCTTCCCCCCCTTTGAGCAGCTTGACGCGAGCGGTGCGCCCGCGGGCTATGACGTGGAGCTGGCTCAGGCGCTGGCCGAACGGTGGGGCATGCGCGCCGAGATTGTCCCGATTGGATTCGACAGCCTGCTCGATGCGGTGAAGGCTACGCGTGTCGACGCAGTCATAAGTGCGATGCCCTTTGACGAGCGGCAGACGCGCGATGTGGCATACTCTCAGCCCTACTTCGAGGCGGGCATGCGGCTGGCAGTGCGCGCCGGCTCGCCGATTACGGACGTGGCCGGATTGGCCGGCCAACGCGTGGCCGTGGAGTGGGGCAGCGCAGGCGACATGATTGCACGCCGCTTGCAGCGCGAGGAGGCCATCGCGCTTGAGCCGGTGCTCTTCGATACGCCCGAAGCTGCTCTCACAGCGGCCAGTGACGGCGCAGTCGACGCGCTCTTCATTGACCAGGTGAGCCTGCGGCTGGCACAGGGTGCGGGCGCGCCGCTGCAGGCGGTGGGACCGGTGCTCGAAAGCAACCCCTACGTCATTCTCACCCCGCGCAAAGCGCCGCAACTGGGTGCGGCCGTTAATGAGGCGCTTGCGGTGCTGCGCGACGACGGCACGCTGGCCGCACTTGCCGACAGGTGGTTTGGCGCCGTTGCGGACTCCGCAGGGGCGGGTCAGGAAGAGCCATGAAGCACGCCACACGCATTGCGCTCGTTGCCGATACACACACGTGGCCCTCTGCGGCCGGCGCTGCACCGTTTGGCGATGACTACGCCGCGATGCTGCTGGACGAGTCGGACGCGCTGCACGCGCTGCTGCTCGAGGAGATTGCGGCCTCGGGCGCGACCGTGGCGCTGCACCTGGGCGACATGACCTGCGGCGGCGGCTTCTTCAATTTGCCGAATGCAAACTTTGCGCCCCTGCTGGCGCGGCTTCACGGCGACTTTGCAAGCCTGCCCATGCCCATGCTGGCGCTGCCGGGCAACCATGATACACCGCCGGGCAACGACGGCTCTTCACCGTCAACAGGCGGCTGGGCGCTCTTTGAGCAGCTGTGGGGTTTGGAGCGTGGCCTGGGCGCCACCGTGGATGTGGATGGACTGCGCCTGCTGCTGATCAACGCACAGGGGCACGATGCGGCGCAGATTCAGGACGCCCAACCGGGCGATCCGGTCTACGGCTGGCTGTCGGAAGGCGAACTGGCACGCGTGGATGAAGCGCTGGCAAGCGCGGGCGGGCGGCCCGTGCTTGCTTTTGTTCACCAACTTGTGCACCCGTGGCGCACCCCATATCGCCCATGGAAACCCTACTATGCCGTGCGCAACGCCGACGCGCTGCTGCGCGTGCTGGCGCGGCGGCGCGGCGTGCGCGTTCTCTTTCAGGCGCACGCGCATCGCTACGAACAGGGTGAGCTGGGCTTCAATGGCTTTCGTGCGCTTTCGGTGCTTGCGCCGTCGATTATCGAATATCCGGTTGGCTGGCTGCAGCTGGATGTGCGCGCAGACGGCATGCGTGTGACGCTGCGCCAGTTGCCGCGCCCCGACCTCATTCGCCGCAGCCTGTGCGACGGTGCGCAGGCATGGCGTGCGCCCGACGCACTGCGCGTGTGGAGCGCAACGTGGTAAAAGGAGCGGGCCGGAATGGCGTAGCGGGGGGCTTCCAGCCCTCCGGTTGTTGTAGGTCACGGCTCCTGGCGTGACGACCGCAGGTCACGGCTCTCGGCGTGACGACTGTAGGTCACGTCTCCCGACGTGACGCTATGCGTACGCATTGAGACGGCCGAAAACGGAGGGCTGGAAGCCCCCCGCTACGGATTGGAGAGGCCCGAGTGGCCGTCGACAGGAGAGAATACACCGTTTGGGGTATGCCCAATGGGGGAGGCAGACAAGCCGACTCTAGCCCATGACAATGCCAATTTGAGCCAATATACCCCCGACGTAGTATTGCACTGGCTATGATACAGGCGTAGTCTGTGCTCAACAGAGCCCGGCGGGAGCGTGGCACGCGGCTATTGTTTGCCGCAGGCGCAAGCGACCGGTTTCAGCGCATACGGTGCATCAGTTGAGTTTGTCGCACCGCATTGCAACATGATCGCTGTATAACTGCATTTCTGTATGACTGCGTTTCTGTATGATATCGTAATTTCTGCATGCCGTATCACCAGGAGAGAGTGCCACCATGTCAAAGTATCTTCGCGTTCTACTTGTTGTTGCCGTACTGGCCAGCTTGATTGCCTTTGCACCTGTGCACGTTGCGCAGGCGCAGAACACACAGTTCCCGGCCTACACATCCAGCATTCAGATTGCCAACCTGGACACCACCGAGGCCAAGGTCGTGCTGATTGGCTACAACGCCGACGGCACACAGAGCGGCTCGGCATTGAATGACACGATTGCCGTCAACGGCTCCAAGACCTACTTCCCGATCAGCAACGTGGCAAACGGCTTTAGCGGCTCGTTTGTCATCTCGTCGGACAAGAAGGTTGCCGCCATCAGCAACATCGTGGCGAGTGACTTTGCAGCCGGTGCGTCCTATGTGGGCCGCTCGGGCGGGGCCACCAAGGTGCTGCTGCCCACGCTCTTCAAGGACAATTCCGGATTCTTCACCTGGTTCAGCGTGCAGAATGCCGGTACAGGCGACGCCAACGTGCAGATTGCCTATAGTGACGGTGTGAACGCCAGCGCCACGATCAAGCCGGGTGCAGCAAAGGTCTTCTACCAGGCTGCAGAAGCACACACGCAGAAGATTTTTGCGGCCACAATTACCAGCAACCAGCCTGTGGTGGCTGCGGCGATTCAGGAAAACCCGCGCATCATGTTTGCCTACACCGGCATCACCGGCGGCAGCACGAACCCGGTCTTCCCGACGATTAACGCCAACAACGCCGGCTATCAGACTGGCGTGCAGATTCAGAACGCAGGCACAGCCGCGACGAACGTTACGGTGGAATACACCCCGGCCGGCGGCATTGGCACCCAGTGCACAGAGACGAAGACAATTCAGCCGAATTCGTCCGAGACCTTTGCGCTGCGTGCATTCAAGTTTGACGGCGAAGCAGGCACGAATGAGAACTGTGCTGCCAACGTGCGCTTCATCGGCGCTGCCCGTGTGACCACCAACAGCACCAACCAGCCGCTGGTGGGTGTTGTCAACCAGCTGGGCAACTTCGACGGCGAAGCCTACAACGCCTTTGACTCGGCCGAGGCCGGCCCCGTGGTTGTGCTGCCCCTGATTATGGACCGCAACAGCGGCTTCTTCACCGGCTTCAACATCCAGAATGTGGGCGCAGTGGCAACAACCGTCAACTGCACCTTCCTCAACAGCGGCTACACCGTCTCGGGCAACCTTGCACCGAACGCGGCGCTGAGCGACAACCAGAACGGCAAGATTGCTGACCGCTACATTGGCGCAGCAACCTGCAGCTCCAATCCGCCCAGCGCGCTGGTGGCTGTCATCAATCAGTTGCGCCAGATCCCCAACGTGGACGGCCTGCTGGTCTACGAAGGTGTGAAGAAGTAAGGTAACAAAGCAGCGACGTGCAGCATGGCGTTGCCGTCGCATGCGTACAGAGGAAACGGGCGAGGAGATTCCTCGCCCGTTTCCTTGCACGCGAGGCGTGTGCGGTACAATGCAGCTACGTTGCGCCAAAACTGTGTGATTGTGACAGGATGGCGCGTAAATCCTCCGACTGCTTTTTGTAAACCGAGTGGCCGCAGAGCGGCACTGACAGACACTGAGGTACTGGATGCTAAAGACAAGTAGGATCATGCTCCTTCTGACGGCCCTGCTGGTTGCACTGGCGCTGGCCGCCTGCGGCGACGACAGGGCGCCCGCAGCACCGGCCGATGCGCCGACGGCCATACCCGCCCCCGCAGAGGCCACCACAGCGGCCCCCGCAGAGGCGGCCACCGCTGTGCCGAATGAAGCGCCAGCGGAAGCACCGGCCGAGGGCAAATCGCCCGAATCGCCGCTGGTGGCGGCGGGCAAGTCGCCGCTGCCCACACCTGTTGCCGACTCGCCCCTTGCCACGCCGCCCGCACTGTTGCCGGCCGAGTCATCGCTCGGGGCGGATTTCGAGGCTTCGGGCATAGCGGGGCAAACCAGCACCGATACAGGCGCGATTGTGGGGAGGATTCTGATTTCGCGCGATGGCGTAGACACGCCCGTGGGCGGCGTGATTGTGGGGCTGGCTGATGTCATACGCGACGAAGCTGGCGTGCCCAGGGCGTCGGGTTACTCGCCGGACACCCCCAACCGCAGCTCCACCAATGACGACGGCGGCTTTGCGATTGACAACGTGCCTGTGGGCATGTACTCGCTGATCCTCGACGGCGTCATCACCTCCTACCAGCTCATCCACCCCGAGACGGGCGAGACGATTCTGGTGGAAGTGGAGGCGGGTGAGACCTTTGACATTGGCGTGATTCGCTACGAGTCGCTGCCGATACCAGGCTTTGGCACGGCGCAGTAACTACAGATACGACGCAGAGGCGCGAAGTCGCAAAGGTACGCAAAGCAGATCTTCATGGTAAGTACCGCGTTGAGCTTTTCTTTGCGATTTTGCGTCAAGGCTTTCATTGAGGCAGGCCGATGAGCACACAACCGCGCGTGACCATACTCGTTGTTGACGATGAACCACGCATGGTGCGTTTCGTCAAAATGAACCTGGACCTGGAGGGCTACTTCACCCTTGAGGCCAACAACGGCATGGTCGCGCTGGAAAAGGTGCGCGATTACAATCCCGACCTTGTGCTCCTTGACGTGGAAATGCCCGGCATGGATGGCTTTGAGATGCTCAAGCGGCTGCGCCAGGTGAGCGACGCGTCGGTGATCATGCTGACGGTGCGTTCTGACGAGGAGGACAAGATCAAGGGGCTGGACCTGGGCGCGGATGACTACATCACCAAGCCCTTCAGCCCGCGCGAGCTTTCGAGCCGCGTGCGCGCTGTGCTGCGTCGCTCGGAGAACAGCGGCCGGCTGGAGAAGCAGACGATTACGATCGACGACCGCCTGCAGGTCGATCTGCAGCGGCGCGATGTGATTGTGGATGGCGAGCGCATCAACCTGCGCCCCACCGAATACCGGCTGCTCTACCAGCTCATTCAGAATGCCGGCTGGGTGATACCCCACGAAACGCTGCTGACAAAGGTGTGGGGGCCGGAATACCTCAACGACAACCACCTGCTGCGCCTGTATATTACCTATTTGCGCAAGAAGATTGAGCCCGACCTCGAATCGCCCCGGTACATCTTCACCGAGCGCGGCCTTGGCTACCGCTTCGTGGATTACAAAAAGGGCGAGTAGGGGACGGCCAGTACACAGATTACACTGAAACAAACAGATAAGGGCAGATGCAAATTGCATCTGCCCTTATCTGTTTGTTTCGGTGTAATCTGTGTACAGCGCTTTGGCTGTTGAAATTGCGAGCGGCGCGTTTGATTTCAGCGCCCGCCTGATATACAATTCTCCTTCGGTGTCCCGTCACACGCACGCGCGTGGGGCGCTGCATCGAACGCACCTATCCTGCACGCACCCTGACCGGCGAACTCGGGTGCCACGCGCAACTGACGTGTGGTGAGATCTCGGAATGAAGGGTGCGGAAGCACAACCCAAAAGGAGATTTTCGCATGGCAGTCTCAATGAAGGAACTGCTGGAGGCGGGCGTCCACTTCGGCCACCGCACCCAGCGCTGGAACCCCAAAATGCGCCCGTACATCTTTACCGAGCGCAGCGGTATTCACATTATTGACCTGCAGCAGACGCTGGCGGAGTTGAACGCCGCGTCCAAGCGCATTAGCGAAATTGTGGCCAAGGGCGGCACCGTGCTCTTTGTGGGCACAAAGCGCCAGGCGCAGGCCACCATCCGCGCCGAGGCCGAGCGCTGCCAGATGCCCTACGTCAACGAGCGTTGGCTGGGTGGCACACTGACCAACTGGGCCACGATTCGCCAGCGCCTTGAGTATTTGCTGACCACAGAGCGCAAGATGGACAGCGGCGAGTTCAAGAACTATACGAAGAAGGAACGGCTGAGCATTCAGCGCGATGTGGACAAGCTCAACCGGCGCATTGGCGGCCTCAAGGTCATGCGCAAGCTGCCCGACATTGTCTTCGTTGTGGATACCAGCCTTGAGGATTTGGCCGTCATCGAGTCCACCCGTCTGCACATTCCCGTGGTGGGCATGGTTGACACAAACGCCGACCCGACGCCGATTGAGTATGTGGTTCCCAGCAACGATGACGCGATTCGCTCCGTCAAGCTGATTGTCTCGGTGATTGCCGATGCAGTCATGGAAGGGCTCAACGTGCGCGACCAGGTTGCTGTCGACTCGGGCGTGAGCCAGGGCGAGATGGCCGACATGGAGCAGTACCTGGGACCGAGCACGCTGGCCAAGCTGCGCACTGTGGATGACGAGGACGAAGGCGAACTCGAAGAGAAGCTGGATACCGGCGTCGTTGATGCCGAGCTGGATCAGGTGGTGGATGAAGCCGCTGACGTGCAGGAAGTGCTGGACGCAGTGACCGAGAGCCTGGACAATGTCGATCTGCCCGAGGACATTACCGCCACGGGCAAGGCCGCCGGTGTTTCGGAAGAGAACCCTGAAGCCGCCACGGCCGATGCCCCGCCCAGCGAAGGCATTCCCAGCTCTGAAAGCGCACTGGAAAACTAACCCGCCCCATAGGCGGTTGATTGATTAGCGGCCCTGCCCCAAAACGCAGGGCGACACATGGAGAGAATGACTTATGGCCGAAGTAACCGCCGAGATGGTGAAGCTGTTGCGCGAAGCAACGGATGCCGGCGTTCTGGACTGCAAGAAGGCCCTTGTCGCAAACGATGGCGATTTTGAGAAGGCCGCCGACTTCCTGCGCAAGAAGGGGCTCGCCAAGGCTGCCACCAAGGCCAGCCGCGCCGCCAATGAGGGCATTATTGGCGAGTATATGCACAGCAACAACAAGATGGCCGCCATGGTGAAGCTCAACTGCGAGACGGACTTTGTGGCTCGCAATGAGACCTTTGTGCAGCTTGCGCGCGAGATTGCCATGCAGGTGGCCGCGAGCCGTCCGCTCTACGTGGCGCGCGAGGATGTACCCGCCGAGGATGTTGCCAAGGAGAAGGAAGTCTACGCGGCGCAGATGGCCGAGAGCGGCAAGCCGCCCGCCGTCATCGAGAAGATTGTCGAAGGCAAGCTCGACAAATGGTTTAGCGAAGTTTGCCTGCTGGAGCAGTCCAACATTCGCAACGCCGACGTGACCATTCAGCAGATGATCACCGATGCGATTGCCAAGCTTGGCGAAAACATCAAGATCGGCGGCTTCAGCCGCCTCGCCATCGGCGAATAAGCAGTGGTCAATCGAACGAATGCCCAGCCCTTGTGGCTGGGCATTCGTTTATGCAGAATCGGCGCGCCGTGGCAGCGCGTGATATAGTCGAACCGTGCGATTTGACGCAGTCCCATGCAATGCTCGCGTCATACAGTGAGGAGACGGGTGATGGCGGAAATCAAGTATCGGCGTATTTTGCTCAAGCTGGGCGGCGAAGCGCTGGCGGGTGAGGGAGGCGTGGGCATCAATCCCGCCCAGGCCGAATTTGTGGCGCAGAAGGTCGTCGAGATTGTGAACATGGGCGTTCAGGTTGCGGTTGTGATTGGCGGCGGCAACCTCTGGCGCGGCAAGCAGGACGGGCTGGACCATGGCATGGAGCGGGTGACTGCCGACCACATGGGCATGCTGGCCACCGTGATGAATTCACTGGCGCTGCAGGATGCGCTCGAGCGCGAGGGCATCCCCACACGGGTGATGACGGGCATCGAAGTGCGCGCCCTGGCCGAACCGTATATTCAGCGCCGCGCGATTCGCCACCTGGAGAAGGGGCGCGTGATCATTTTCGGCGCAGGTACGGGCAACCCCTATTTCACCACCGACACGGCAGCCAGCCTGCGTGCCATGGAGATAGACGCAGAGCTGCTCGTTAAGGCGACGAAGGTTGACGCCGTCTACGACATGGACCCCAAGAAGAATGCCAACGCCGTCCCCTATCAGAGGCTGACCTACATTGAGGCGCTGAATCGCCGCCTGGGGGTCATGGACAGCACGGCCATGGCCATGTGCATGGACAACGACCTGCCCATTCAGGTTGTCAACCTGTGGCACGAGGGAACGCTTGTCAAGGTCGTCACAGGAGAGCCGGTGGGGACGGTGATAACGGCGTAAGAGGACAAAAGTAATTGGCAATGGCAATTGGTGAATTGGGAATTGGCGCGATGCGCCAGAGGCTACGCCAAAAACCAATTCACCAGTTACCGATTACTTTTCAGTCCGCAAGTCACGCCCCTGCCCCCTGTTTCGTGCGCGGCGCGCTTTCTGCTACAATCGAAGCGGACCATGCGGGTTGCAGTGTAGCCGCATCACCCGCTCCCCTGCAGTCGATTCCATTCACCAAGCCGGAAGCTGATCCGCGTTCTATCCATTTCAGACTTGCAACCAGACTCGCAACCAGACTCGCAACCAGACTCGCACACAAGGAGTACTCGTCATGATTGATGACGTGCTGCATGAGGCATCGGAGCGCATGAACAAGGCGATAGAGTCGCTCCGCCATGATTTTATGACAATTCGCACGGGCAGAGCCTCGCCGGCGCTGGTCGACGGCATTCGCGTTGACTACTATGGCGTGCCCACACCGCTGCAGCAACTGGCCACGGTTTCGATTCCCGAAGCGCAGCAGATCATGATCAAGCCTTATTCCAAGGCGGACATGCACATGATCGAAAAGGCCATTGCCACCTCGGACCTGGGGCTGACGCCCAACAATGACGGCCAGGCGATCCGCCTGAATATCCCCTCGCTGAACGAAGAGCGCCGCCGCGACTTAACGAAGGTCGTCAACAAACGCACCGAAGAAGCGCGCGTGGCTGTGCGCAACATCCGGCGCGATGCGATTCATGACCTTAAGGAATTCGAGAGAGAGAAGATGATCTCGGAGGATGACCTGGAGGTTGGCGAGAAGAAGATCCAGGAGAAGACCGACGCGATGATCAAGCGCGTGGACGAACTGGCGAAGGAAAAAGACACCGAGATCATGACCGTCTAAAATGACGCCGCTGCAGGCTTTGCATCTTCAAGGCAAGGGCGCAAGGTGGGCAAGGAAGAGCAAGAGCAGGAACGGCATGATGCTCTGGAACTCCCTGCCTGACGCAATTCACGGTCGTAGACAGTGTTGTCTGCCTATGCTTTTCCTTGCGCCATTGCGTTGAAGATGCTTGATTCACAGTGGCGCGTTGCTTTTTGAGCCGGACTGACCGGTGCCACGGCGCAATCCGCCGCGCGCCTTGATCGTTTTTCAGGAGCCATGCCCTTGAGCAGCCAGCCTGCCGAACCGCAGCACCAATTGAGCCCTGTGCCACGCCACGTTGGCATTATCATGGACGGCAACGGCCGCTGGGCGCAGAACCGCGGCCTGCCGCGCTTGGCGGGCCACCGCGCCGGCGTCGACAATATCAAGCGCATTCTTGAGCTCTGTGTGACACACGGCGTGGAAGTGCTTTCGATCTATGCGTTTTCCACCGAGAACTGGCGGCGGCCGCCCGACGAAGTTACTGGCCTCATGCGCCTGCTTGGGCTGACGATTCAGCGCCAACTGGCTGACCTGAACCGCAACGGTGTAAAGATTGTACACAGCGGCCGCCTCGAAGGCATCGACTCGCACCTGCAACGCCAGGTGCGCAACGCGCTTGAGGTGACCAAAGAGAACAGCCGCATTATCCTCAACGTGGCTTTCAACTACGGCGGCCGCGCCGAAATCCTCGATGCCATGCGCCGCATTATGGAGGAAGGCATTCCCCCTGCCGAGGTGACCGAGGAGCTGGTGAGCCACTATCTCTATGTGGCCGATTTGCCCGACCCCGACCTTATTATCCGCACAGGCGGTGAGTGGCGCTTGAGCAACTTCCTGCTCTGGCAGGCCGCGTATGCGGAGTACTACCAGACGCCCACCTTCTGGCCCGACTTCGACGAAGCAGAGCTCTACCGTGCGCTTGAGGCCTATGCCGGGCGGCAGCGGCGCTTTGGCGGCGTCGTGGCACAGGGACTGAACGCAGACAACTCACAATCCTCTGCGACACCTGTCGCTCACGCCTGAACCGAAACCCCCCCATGCTTCTGCGCATACTGGTAGGCGTCACAGCATTCGTCGTTGTGGTTGCCATTGCCTGGCTGGGCGGGTGGCCTTTCGCGCTCGTCGCGCTCGTCGCCATCCTCATGGGCGGGTACGAGTTCTACGGCATGGAGATTCACGGTGGCTTTCACCCGCAGGTGCTGCTGGGCATGGTGTGGCTGGCCGCGCTGGTGATTGCCGGGTGGCAGCCTGCGTGGCTTTCGATGTCACTTGTGCTCTTTGTGGGCTTCGTTGCCGTCTTTATCTGGGCGCTCACAGTGCGGGAGCAGCCGGTGACGGCGGCCATGGCCACGGTGCTGCCTGCGGTGTACATGGGCGTGATGGGAGCGCAAGCGATTGCGCTGCGCGACATGCCCAACGGCCTCTGGTGGCTGCTGCTCGGCTTTCTGATTGCGTGGGGTAACGACACCTTCGCCTACTTCGTGGGCACGACTTTCGGCCGCCACAAGATTTGGCCGCGTGTGAGCCCAAAGAAGACATGGGAGGGGACAATCGCGGGGTGGGTGGGCGCTGCAATTGTGAGCGTGCTGGTGGTATGGCTCACGCCCCTCGCCTTTAGCCTGTGGCTGGCGGCGCTTGTGGGGCTGGCCGGCGGCGTGCTGGGTTACTTCGGCGACCTGGCCATCAGCATGGTGAAGCGACAAGTGGGCGTCAAGGACAGCGGTCGCTTCTTCCCCGGCCACGGCGGCATGTTGGACCGGCTCGACAGCATGCTCTTCGTATTGCCCTTCATCTACCAGGCGGCGCTTCTCCTCTCCTGAACAACGGCTTCAACGCAAAGGCGCAAAGGTAGCAAAGAGCGCAAAGCAAAAGCAAGAAGGGCAAAGAACAGCATTTGGCCATTTTTGGCGCTATGCTGTTCTTTGCCCTTCTTGCTTTTGCTTTGCGCTCTTTGCTACCTTTGCGCCTTTGCGTTGAAGCATGTTGTTTACGCCACCTGCCACGTGAGAGCGTTGTCGGTGTGGGCCGCGATGGCGCTGCGCAGGGTGCTGATGTTGTCGCGCACGCTGCCTTGCGCATTGAAGACCGCGCTGCCAACAACGATATTGTTGGCGCCGGCGCGCACCACGTCATCCACATTGTAGGCATAGACGCCGCCATCCACTTGCAACTCGCAGGTGGGATTCAATTCCTCCTGCAGCTTGCGCATGCGGCGCAACTTGTTGGTGGATGTCTCGATGAACTTCTGGCCGCCAAAGCCGGGATTGACACTCATTACCAGCACAAGGTCGACGAAGGGGATGACCTCGCGCACCAAGTCAATGCTCGTGCCCGGGTTAATTGCCACCCCCGCGAGCACGCCCAGCGCCGTAATCTCCTGAATGGTGCGGTGGAGGTGGCGACACGCTTCGGCGTGGACGGTGAGAAGGTTGGCCCCCGCCTCAACGAAGCCGCGCAGGAAGGGGTTGGGATCGACCATCATGAGGTGCACGTCGAGCGGCAGTGTGGTGGCCGCGCGTACAGCGCGCACAATGGGCAGGCCGAAGCTGATGTTGGGCACAAAGACGCCGTCCATCACATCCAGGTGGATCGCGTCTGCGCCTCCCTCTTCCACTGTGCGGACCGCTGCAGCCAGGTTGCCAAAGTCAGCGGTGAGAATGGACGGGCTAATCTTCACATTTCGTGGTTGCATTGTTTGGACTCCACATACGGGCGCATGTGCGCAAGGCGCACATATGTATTGTACCGCAGTGGCGCCAAAGGTGCGAACTGCACAATATAGTGCGGTACAGGCATCGTGCGCAACAGATGGTGCAGGGGGGGCGTGGCGTAGCAGCGGCTTTAGGGGTGCATCCCTTAGTAGGTACGCAGCAGAGAGTGTGGCACGTAGCGGGGGGCTTCCTTGCCCTCATCTGCGCAGAAAGAGTACAGCTCGAGCAAAACGAGGGGCAGGAGCCCCTCCGCTACGACAGCCACCGCAGTCCGTTGGACTTGTAGCGGGGGGCTTCCTTGCCCTCCGGTTTGGGCCTCCGCATTGCGGCGCGTACTGCGTCACGCCAGGCGACGTGACCTACAACAGCTGGAGGGCTGGAAGCCCTCCGCTACGCATGCCGCGGAGTGCGGAGACGCAGCATGTAGCGGCTGCTTCAGCTGCCGTAAGTGGAGGCCGCCAGCGTTCTCAAGAACGGTGGCTGATGAATATTGCAGAATTGTTTCGGTATGGGTTGGTTGGCTCGTCGGGGCCGCCGAGGGTTGAAACCCCCGGCTAGGCAAACCAAGTCCACTCAAGTGGACTCACAGAGCGCGCCGTACGTCGGGGGACTCGTAGCGGGGGGCTTCCAGCCCTCCGACAGTGGCGCTCGCGCAGAGTGGTCGCTCTCTCCAGCCAGTCCACTTGAGTGGACTTGGTTTGCCTAGCCGGGGGTTTCAACCCTCGGCGGCCCCTGCGGCGCGCACCGCTTTATTTCGGAAACATTCATAAGCCGCCGCTACGGAACGCGTGGCTACGAGGGGCCACTTCCGCGACGCGCCAGAAAGGCCTCCATCAGCTCGGCTACTTTCCAGGGCTGGCGGAAGATGAGCGCGTGCGTCTGCTGTGGAATCACGTGCAGCTCGGCGTCGGGCAGTGCCGCTGCCATGCGCTCGGCCAGCGCAACGGGAAAGAACTCGTCACGCGCGCCGTGGATGAGGCAGACGGGTAGGTTGAAGGCATGCAGCGCCTCGAGAGGGAGGTCGATGGCAGAATCGGGGCGCAGCGCTCTGAAGCCGGGCAGCAGCACATCTTCAAAGTAGCCATCGCCCTGATGGGGATCGTGGAGACGGGCGGTGGCCTCCATCCATTTGCGGCCGGCCTGAAAGTTTTCGGGCGTCAGCGCCTGCTCGGCGCCAGTGACGGCGCGATTGGTGCTGTGCGTGGTGCTCACCAGCGTCAACGTGGCCGGCAGCACCATCCTGTGGTGTACAAGCAATTGCGCAATCATGCCGCCGCTGCTGCAGCCGGCCAGGTGCCCTTTGGCCGCGCCTTTGGCCTGCATGAGCGCAGCCAGCTGGCGTGCAATGGCCCAGTGGTGGAAGCGGGCCGGATGGCCGACGGACGCGCCGTGGCCGGGCAAATCGGGCAGCAGGATGCGATGCGTGCGGTTGAGCACCGGCAGCAGCGCGCCCCACGCCGATCGGCCGCTGCTCATAAAGTTGTGCAGCAGCGTGAGGGTGGGCGCGCTAGTGCTCTGTGCCTCCTGTGCTTCAAGGAGCTCGTAGGCAATAACGCCGTTTGGCGTTGCGAAGGTGCGCTGCATCTCAGAACTGTTCAGGTGGTACGGCGCGCTCCTGCCCAATGGCAGGCTGCGTGGCCGTGGCGGCGGGCAGCGACGCTGAGCGTTCCATGGCTGCACCCATCACATGGGTCAGTTCGGTCAGGTCGTCCAGCGTGATCATCCCCAGATATGCGCCAAGCTCCATGGCGACGACCACGCGGCTGCCGCTGTGGCCCATGGCTTCCCACACATCGGCCAGCGTGTCGCTCGGTGCGGCAACGGGGACATCCGCAGCGGGGATCATGGCTTCGACAAGGCGTGCTTCGGGGCCCATTGTGCGCAGCCCATCCACCAGGCGGGCGCGGGTGAGGATGCCGACGTAGCGATTGGAGAGGTCGAAGACTGGGTAGTCGGCCTGGTGCGAATTCATGATGAGGTTGACGGCGCGCCCCATCTCCTCACTGGTGTAGAGGCGTTGTTCGTTGTGCGTCAGCGCGTCGCGCACGCGAATTGTGCGCAGTACAGACTTCGTCTCCACGGCTTCGCGCTCGGCGCCGCCGCCCACATAAACAAAGAAGGCAATCAGCAGCATGAGGATGTTGCCCGACACGATACCCCAAACGGCAAGGGGGATGGCGACCAGCCGCCCCACGAAGACAGCCGTACGTGTGGCGCGTACATAGGGCATGCGCATGGCCAGCAGGGCCCGCAGCACGCGGCCGCCATCCATTGGGAAGGCCGGCAGCAGATTGAAGAGCGCCAGCAGCAGGTTGACCGCCGCCAGATAGTAGAGCAGGTTGGTAATGCCCATTTGGAAGGAGAGGCCGAGCCAACCGGTGGGGTTGAGCCCCGCCGCCGGCGCACCGGTAACAAGCGCCGTCACCCACGCAAGCGGCACGAGCACGAAGAGCAGCACAATGTTGACGAGCGGCCCAGCCAGCGCAATGACAAGCTCCTGCTGGGGCTTCTCGGGCATGCGCTCGAGCGAGGCCACACCGCCAATGGGCAACAGGGTGATTGTGGGCACCTTGATGTGGTAGCGATGCGCAGCCAGTGCATGGCCCAGCTCGTGCAGCGTGACGCAGACGAAGAGCAGCAAGATGACTGCGACTCCATAGAGCGCGCCCTGCAGCGGGCTCTGGGAGATGACACTATAGGAAAAGGCACCCCAGATCAGGATCAGTGCGAACGACCAGTGCACCCTGATTTCGATGCCGCGAAAATGGAACAATGTCAGCGAAGTGCCCACCAGAAATCTCCTCCAACCAGACCACCAAAGGGGTACTGCACAGCGGAGGGCTGAAAGCCCGCCGACTTCCGCGCCACAGTGTGCATTGTTGCAGGTCACGTCTTCGGCGTGACAATGAAGCTACCGCAATCGCCCTTCCACAGTGGCGCTTCCACAGTGGCGCTTCCACAAGGGAGAGCCACGAATCCGAGGGCTGGAAGCCCCTGCTACGCGGTTCGCTTGCTTCAATCCAGCACAAGCGGCGGCGGACCCTCAGGATTGCATGTCGCGCAGGGGCAGCTGTGGCGCAACGCCGAAAAGGGGTAGATGCCCGTGCTGTGGCCGTCGGCCCAGTCGAAGCGAATGGCGTAGGAGCCAACAAATTCGGCGCCCACAATCGCATCACTGGGGGGTGGCGTCGTGTTGAGGCGAAACGAGCCGCTTGCCTCCTCCATAACACGCGCGAGGCGCTCTTCGCGGCAGGTGGCACAAGGGCACTGGCTGCGGAGCCAGGTCAGCGAATAGGCGCTGGCGTGGCCGTCGGCCCATTGAATGCGCAGCAGCTTGTTGGCGCGCTGGATTTTCACATCAACGGGCCGCTCTTCGACGTTCAACATGTGCGTGTCATTCGCTTTCTGTGCTTGCTGAAGCAAGGCTCGCGGTAAAGCCTCACTCCGTTAAAAGGTGCTGCAAGGCATGCCACTACGGCAGCACAGGCGGCGGCGCGGGTGGCTCATCGGCAGGGGGGAAGACGACCGGCGGCTCGTCCAGCGGCAGGTCGGCAGCGCCTGTACCACCGGCGTTGCTCGCGCCCCGCATTCCGCCACGTCCAATCAGCCCTTCCATCAGCTCCAACGGGAGCGGGAAGACAATGGTGCTGTTGTGCTCGGCGCCGATTTCGGTGAGCGTGGCGAGGTAGCGCAGCTGGAGCGCACCCGGGGCCGCCGACATTACCGTGGCAGCGCTGGAGAGCGCCTTTGACGCCTGCAATTCGCCTTCGGCGTGGATGATCTTGGCGCGCTTTTCGCGCTCGGCCTCGGCCTGGCGCGCCATGGCACGCTTCATGCCTTCGGGCAGCTCAAGGTCCTTCACCTCCACAATGCTCACCTTGACACCCCACGGCTCGGTCTGCTCGTCAATAATCTTTTGCAGCGTCTGATTGATGTCGTCACGCTGGGCCAGAATCTCGTCAAGTTCGCTCTGGCCCAGCACGGAGCGAAGCGTCGTCTGCGCAATTTGCAGGGTGGCCACCTGGTAGTTGGCAATGTTGATGACAGCGGCTACGGGGTCGAGCACACGGAAGTAGCAGACGGCGTTGACGCGTATGGTTACGTTGTCGCGCGTAATCGTCTCTTGTGAGGGGACGTCGATGGTAATCGTGCGCAGGTCAACGCGCAGCAGACGGTCGATAATGGGGATGATAAAGAAGAGCCCCGGCCCCTTGGCCCCCTGTACACGCCCCAGGCGAAAGATTACGCCGCGCTCATACTCGGGCACGATCTTGATGGACGAGCGCACGAACCAGAAAATGATAAGAATGACCACACCGGCCACAAAGAGGGTCCACAGTGCAGAATCAGTCATGCGAAGGCTCCTTCGTTGGTTGACTATGACGCAGCAGGAATGCTGACGTGCGATGCCATTACCATTATGCCCGCAAAGTGCTTTTTTGTCGGGATGGAGGGTTCCAAGCCAGGGTGGCTTGCGAGTCAGAATCAGGATAGGCAAGCGTTAACGGCGACCTTAACCTGGCCCCGCACCGTGACGGCCATGCATTACACCCCCGCGATCGGCAGGAGTTTGGTGCGCCACGACCGCCATAGGCTAAAGCCTACGGCTAGGCAACCCAAGCCGGCTCAAGCCGGCTGACGCCGTTGTAGGTCACGTCTCCTGGCGTGACCTACAACGGCGTCACGTCCGGAGACGTGACCTACAACTGTGCACGTACAGTCAACCGCCCTGCACGTACAGGGCGTAGCGCTGGCGCGGGGTTGCGCCGGCGCGGGCCAGGAAGTCCGCGCCGGCGCTCTCCTCGGCTACCGGGCCGATGGCGAGCGTGCGCCAGCCCGCACGTGCGGCATGGGCGTGGGCGTCGGCCAGCAACTGCCGGGCAATGCCCTTGCCGCACGCAGTGGGCAGAACCGCGCCCATGAGAATGCGCCCTGCATCTGCGTGCAGCGGCGGGCGCAACGCCAGGGCAGCGCGCCCCCACAGCGGCCGGCCGCCCCGCACGCGCCGCAGCGCTTGCCCCACGTCGGCCTGGGCCAGATAGAAGCCGACGGGCGCGCCATCGAGCAGGGCAACGCGCCCGTGCAGCGGTGCAACGTGCCACAAGCGCAGGGCGAAAGCTATCTCATCGGCGTGGGCGGCGGCAGCGCGTGGCCCGCAGGTGTAGCGTCGCGTGCCAGCGGCAGCAGATCGGTGGCAAGGCGCTGCGCGTCGAAGGTCGCAATCTCCAGCGCAGGCAGCGCTGCGGCCACGGCTGCGGCCGGCGTGACATCCATGTGCCAAAGGCGACTGCGAAAGAGAGGGTCCAGCGCGCCTTCCAGAAGCTCGGGCAGATAGGGCGCGTTGTAGGGTGTGTGCAACGGCGGTGCGAGGTGGAAGTTGTCGAGCAGCAGTCCGGCGCTCAGGGCTGGCGCAAGCGCGGCCGGCGCGACAAGACGCCGGACGCCAGCGCGCTGCCCCTGCTCCCACGCACGCTGCAGGAGCATGTCGAGCGTCTCTTCGTCGTTGGCAAAGGCAAGCATGCCAAGGTAGGCGGTCGCCGGGATCTGCCGGCGATCGTGGAGCAGCAGCGTATGGGCGACGATTGAATCACCCATGCCCCCAGGGGCAGCCAGTCCAGTCAAGCCACTCATGGCGGGGCGCTGCGTTTGGCGTTCCACCGCCTCGAGCGTGAGGGGCAGCGGCGCGAAATCGTGCAGGAATGGCTCGTTGCGGCGCACCAGCGACTTGTAGAGAAAGCTGTACAAGGGGGGCGTCCAGCGCCGATCACGCGCGTTGACACGCCACCAAGACTGCAGAAAGCTGCGGCGGCTCCAATAGTCCTCGGCAATGCGACTGCTAAAGTTGAAGTACAAAGCGTTTGTCCTTTGGCGCAGGTGCGGCGGCCGAATGGTGCATGCGCACAATGCGTGCATGTTCGTAGGGGCGGCTTATTGCTTTTCAGCAATTGCTGCGGTCACCATTGCGTCACGGCAGGAGACGTGCCCTGCGGCGACGCTTTGCACCCCTCTCCAACTATTCGGAGAGGGACGTGGGTGAGGTTGATGTTGGCGCGCAGCGCCGAATCAATGGGTCGAAATGCATAAGCCGCCGTAGTCAACGACGACGCCTGCGCACCTTCGACGGCTGAAGCCGCCGCTGCGAAGTATCGCACGTTTACAGAGTGCGACCCGGATTGGGCTGCGCAGCGCCCCTGCCGCATAAAAATTGTGGGCGGCAGCGGGCCCCACGCAGCCATTCGCTGCGCTTTTTCCCCAATTGGGGATAAGCCCAAGGATAACTTGATCGCAGAGAGGATAAGCTCTGCGGCGCTTGGGGACAAGTTTAACGGAATGTTATCAACAGTGCTGCAACATAAACCTCAACCTTAAAAGTTGGCGTGTCGGCTATGCGCAGGCGATCCATGTGTTGTGGTCGTGTTCCATGGCGATGCCCATATGTTGCGTAGAACGAGCGTTCACAGCCACTTTGTTGACAATAACAGGGTGGGCGCTGCATTGCTTGGCGGGATCACATTGGTTGCGATCGAGGCCCCGTTCTGCTAGAATCTGGCTTAGTTGATTGAGACACAGTGTGGTCCGCAGCCTGCTCCCCATCGAAAGTTGCCGCCCGGCAACGTCGCCGCTGGCGGTGCAATGCGTCTCACAACTCCCCTCATTTTGGCCTGGCACAGTGCGCAAGCCACGCAAGGCGCGAGCCGTACAAGCTCGGTACGTATAACGTCGGTGTGAGAATGCGGGCGCCCTGCAGGTCGGTGGGTTGCGCCCGTGGAGGAGAGACGTGTGCCCTTTTTTCGGGGAGAACCGCAATCTGCATGGGATGCGGTGGTTCTTTGTCTCTTGAATGCAAAGCGTCTCTTGAATGCAAAGCGGTTGGAGATGGCAGGATGAATCATAAAGCGTATTCCGCCCGGAGCGTCTATTCAAACGTCCGGGCATCTACACCGCAGGAGACGCGGGCCTATGCCCGCCCGCCGTGGCCCGAGGGCGTGCAGACCGCAGTGGCGCAGCAGCCCGGCAAGTGGCGATTATGGCGCCGCAGGCGCAGGTGACGTCCTGGCCGATGCGCGCGCGATGGCCACCCCGCTGGAGAGCCAGATACCGGCGATCGCGCCGGCGGCGGCAGAGGCGCCGGCATCCCAAACGCATACTGTTCACCAACCCGGCCTCTTTGGTGATGAGTCGCTGGTGCACCCGCACACGCAGCGCGCAGCGCGCAGCGCCGATGAATTCGACGCCCGCGCTGCCTGGCAAAAGCTGCTGGGCGAACTGCAACTGCAACTGGAGCCGAATGCCTACCACACCTGGCTGCATGACACGTGGGTGGAAGGCTATGAGGATGGCGAGTTCTACATTGGCACCCCCAACACCTATGCGCGCGACTGGCTGGAGAATCGACTGCGGCCGCTCGTGCGCAAGACGCTCAAGTCCATTGTTGGCCGCAGCGTGGATGTAAAGTTCCTGGTGCGCCTGCGCCAGGTGAAGGAAGGGCCCGGGGCGCAACCCCTCTATGCAGAGGGTGCATTCGGCCACTGAAGCGCAAGCTGGGGCTGAGGGCGCGGCACTCGGTGCGACACTCGGTGCGGCACTCGGTGCGGCGGCAGAGCCGCAAGAGGCGCCGGCACGCGCGTCGCTTAACACCGCCAAGCGCTTTGCAGGCGTGCAGACGCAGCTCAACCCGATTCACACCTTTGACGCATATGTGGTGGGCAACAGCAATCGCTTTGCCTATGCCGCGGCGCAGGCCGTTGCCGATAAGCCAGGCTTCAAGTTCAATCCCCTCTTCATTTATGGCGGCGTGGGGCTGGGCAAGACGCATCTGTTGCACGCGATTGGCAATGACCTGGTGCGCAGGGGCCACAGCGTGCTTTACTGCACCTCCGAACAGTTTACGAATGACCTGATCGCCGCAATCCGCAGCCAGACGACGGAGCAGTTTCGCAACAAATACCGCGAGCTCGACGTGCTGCTGATTGATGACATTCAGTTTATCGCCGGCAAGGAGAGCACGCAGGAGGAGATCTTTCACACCTTCAATCACCTGCAGGCTTCGGGGCGCCAGGTGGTGATGAGCAGCGACCGCCCGCCCAAGGCGCTGCAGCAGCTTGAGGAGAGACTGCGCAGCCGCTTTGAGGGCGGCATTCAGGTGGACGTCTCGGCGCCGGACTTTGAGACGCGCGTCGCAATTTTGCAGACGAAAGCAGCGCGCATGGGCATCCAGGTGAGCATTGAGGTGCTCAAGCTGATTGCCGAAAGAGTGGACAGCAACATTCGCGAGCTTGAGGGGGCGCTCAATCATCTCTTCCTGCAGTCGCAGCTCTCGCGCAGCGTGCTGGACATTGCCATGGCGACGGATTCGCTCAACAACGTTGCTCCGCAGCGCAAGCCTTGCTCGGCGCCCAAAGTGGTGGCGCTCGTGGCGCAGCACTACTCGCTTGAGACAGACGAGCTGACGGGCGCACGCCGCACCAAGCCGATTGCCGATGCGCGCCATGTGGCCACCTACCTGCTGCGTGAGGACCTGGCCATGTCACTGCCGCAAATTGGTGCGCTCATGGGCGGGCGCGACCACACGACGATTGCACACGGCATTGACAAGATTACGGCCGAGCTGCGCCAGAACGACAAGATGCGCCACGATGTGGCCATGCTGCGTGAAATGATCTATACGCCCTTCATTGGGTGAGCCATGGGTGCGCCATGGGTGCGCCATGGGTGCGCCATGATTGCCGGCGTAATGATAGTCAGCGGGCGGCGATCAATCGATCGCCGCCCGTTTGCAGCAGCCGGTGCAGGTCACCTCTCCGGCATGGTTTACAACGGCCTTGCGCTCACTTCCACATTCTGCATACCTTTTGCATTAACACCATAACTACAGTAAACTAGTCTCGAACGTAATCTGCATATGGAACATGAAGGAAAGACTAAGCGCGCAATGGCGACTTCGGCATCGGCAAATTCTAGCAGAGAAACGAGTCGCGATGGACGCCAGAAGGCGTTGGAGACAACGCTGGCCGGCTTGAACAAACGCTTTGGTGACGGCATTGTCATGAGGTTGGGCGATGCCAAGGCGCTCAACGTCGAGTCCATCCCGACAGGGAGTCTGAGCCTCGACATTGCACTGGGCGTCGGCGGCATTCCCAAGGGCCGCGTCATCGAAATCTACGGCCCCGAATCCTCGGGCAAAACCACGCTCTGCCTGCACGTGATCGCCGAAGCACAACGCCGCGGCGGCATCTGCGGCTTTGTTGACGTGGAGCACGCGCTCGACCCCTCCTACGCCGCACGCATTGGCGTAGACGTTAACAACCTCTACATCTCGCAGCCCGACACCGGCGAGCAGGCGCTTGAGATTGCCGAAGCGCTGGTGCGCTCGGGCGCAATGGATGTGGTGGTTCTAGACTCTGTGGCCGCGCTTGTGCCTCGCGCCGAAATTGAGGGCGAGATGGGCGACAGCCACGTCGGCCTGCAGGCACGCCTCATGAGTCAGGCGTTGCGCAAGCTAACGGGCGTCATCAAGTCCTCCGGCACCAGCATGATCTTCACCAACCAGCTGCGCCAGAAGATCGGCATCATGTTCGGCAATCCCGAAACCACCTCCGGCGGCATGGCGCTCAAGTTCTATGCCTCCGTGCGGCTGGACATTCGGCGCATTGAGTCGATCAAGCAGGGCACCGAGGTGGTGGGCAACCGCACACGCGTCACCGTCAAGAAGAACAAGGTGGCGCCTCCCTTCCGTGTGGCCGAATTCGACATTATGTACAACGAAGGCATCTCCACCGCCGGTGACTTGATTGACCTCGGCGTGGAGAATGACATTGTCACCAAGCGTGGCTCGTTCTACAGTCTCGGCGATGTGCGGTTGGGGCAGGGGCGCGAAGCCGCCAAGGAGTATTTGCGGCAGAACGCCGAGGTTGCGGTCGAGATTGACAGGGCAGTGCGTGTGCGCGCAGGCCTTGTGGATGCGCCGGACGATGGCTCGATTCCGGCAGTCCAGGTCGACGATGACGCGCTTGTGGTGCAAATCGACGGCGAACAGGGCAGCGCGCAGTAGGGTCCGCAGAGAGCGCAAATTCTTCAAGTTCCATTTCGGCAGGAATGTCACCCATCGTGACGCGGCGTGGCAGCCGGCGCACGTGCAGGTTGCTGCACG
This sequence comes from uncultured Chloroflexia bacterium, assembly GCA_963773745.1. Lineage (GTDB taxonomy): Bacteria > Chloroflexota > Anaerolineae > Caldilineales > Caldilineaceae > UBA5069. Next base: position 1,713,321 of record CAVZCL010000005.1, on the reverse strand, counting down.
GCGCAGAGTGGTTGCCGCAATGCGGGTCAACGTGGTTCGTCCGGCGTTGCTTGCCTGGAGAGCCGCCGCGGCCGTGAGCGATTTGATGGGCGTCATGGCGTTTGCCATGACGCCTTTTTTGCAGCCCCAACGACGAGCGCAACCACATGTGGCTGCGCCGCACGCCAAGGGGGCAGTGGACCGACCGATTCTGACTCATCCTGACACAAACATTACGGGAAACTACACATGGACATTTGGCTCGTTATCCTGCTTGTGATTGCGGCCGCCGCAATCGCCGGCGCTGTTGCATGGTTCACTGCCATGCCGCGGGGCCGCACGGCAGGCGTAGAGGCGGAGCGCACCCGCCAGCAGGGCATTCTGGCAAGTGCGGAGGATCGGGCGGCGCGCATTGTGGCCGATGCCGACTCGAAGATCAAGGCGCAACAGCTTTCGCTACGCGAAGAAGAGGTGCGCCAACGCAGCGACATTGACGCCGAGGCAGCGCGCAAACGCAAGGAGCTCGAGAAGATTGAAGAGCGGTTGCAGAACCGCCTCGACAGCGCCGAGAAGAAGCTTGATCAACTGGAGCAGCGCGACAAGCGCCTGGGCCAGTTGCAGGCAAAGATTGACGAGCGCAGCGCCACGCTGGAGACCATGGAGCAGGAATGGAGCGCCGAGCTGCAACGCGTCGCCTCCATGAGCCAGGAAGAAGCGCGCCAGGTGTTGCTGGCCGAAGTTGAGAAGAAGACGCGCAACGAGCTTGCGCGCACAATCCGCGAAGTGGAAGCCGAAGTGCAGGAAGAGGCCGACCGGCGCGCGCGCGAGATTGTTACCCTTGCAATTGAGCGCGTCGCCAGCGAGCATGTCTCCGAATATGCCGTGAGCAGCGTCGACCTGCCCTCCGACGAGATGAAGGGGCGCATCATCGGCCGCCAGGGGCGCAACATTCGCGCAATTGAGCAGGCGCTGGGCGTCGACCTGATTGTGGACGATACGCCCGAGGCGCTCACCATTAGCAGCTTTGACCCCGTGCGGCGCGAAGTGGCGCGCATGGCCCTGAGCAAGCTCGTGGCCGACGGCCGCATTCACCCGGCGCGCATTGAGAAGGAAGTGGAAAAGGCGCAGCAGGAAGTGGAGCGCATTATGATGGAGGCCGGCGAACAGGCCATCATCGAAACAGGCGCACAGGGGCTGCATCGGGAAATCCAGCGGCTGCTGGGGCGGCTCAAGTTCCGCACCTCCTTTGGGCAGAACCAGCTCAACCACGCGATCGAGACGGCACATCTGGCCGCCACCATGGCCTCCGAACTGCATGCCAACGTGCGCATTGCGCGCATGGGTGGCCTGCTGCATGACCTGGGCAAGGCTGTCTCGCACGAGATGGAAGGGCCCCACGCGATTGTGGGCGCCGAAATTGCGCGCCGCTACGGCGTGAACGAGGCGGTGGTTAACTGCATTGCCAGCCACCACGGTGAGGTGGAGCCGCAGTCGGTGGAGGCGGTCATTGTCGCTGCCGCCGATGCGATTAGCGGCGCACGCCCGGGCGCACGGCGCGAGAGCTTCGACACCTACATCAAGCGGGTGACGGAGCTGGAAGAGCATTGGCAATTCCTTCAACGGCGTCTCGCAGACCTTTGCGATTCAGGCGGGCCGCGAAATCCGCGTGCTGGTGCGGCCGGAGGCGATTGACGACCTTGCAGCGATTCAGCTCAGCCGCGACATCGCCAAGAAGATTGAAGACAACATGCAATACCCGGGCCAGATTCGGGTGACTGTTGTGCGCGAATCGTGCGCGGTTGATTATGCGAAATAGGAGAGCGCGGGCGTAGACGCACCAGAGGCGGGGGTTGGAAACTCAGCGTAATCTGCGGGAAAAGGGTTGTGCATGCCGCGTGCAAAATGTGGCCGTAACCTTTGCACTGGGCAGCACGTCGTGATAGGTGAACAGGCAATTTGCCTACCCGAAACCAGGGCGTAACATTGCGCTTCGCAGATTACAAGGAGACCACCCAAATGTCCGAACTCATCAAAGTATCCGCCCAATCTCGGTCGACGGCAGTTGCAGGCGCGATTGCGGGCGTCATGCGTGATTCGGGATATGCCGAAATGCAGGCCATCGGCGCAAGCGCAGTCAACCAAGCCATCAAGGCAATCACGATTGCGCGCGGCTACCTGGTGCAGGACGGCTTTGACCTGGCGGTTGTGCCCAGCTTCACAGAAGTGGACATTGAAGGCAACGAGCGCACGGCAGTCCGCTTTGCCATCTTCAAGCGGCCGGTGGACCTGACGCACGCGCCGCTACCCCCGCAGAGCAACGGCAACAGTTAGCAGGCAGAGTACGCTGGGCATTCGAGATCATAAAGCAGGCGGAGCCTAATGGCTCCGCCTGCTTGTTTGCGTGCATGGCCTCGCTTCACACGTGGCAACGCGCTCGCTTTTTGCCAACCTTATTGGCGCTGCAATCAAAGCCGGTACACGGATTCCACAGAAACAAAGAGACAACAACCGCTTGTCACCGTTGTTGTCTCTTTGTTTCTGTGGAATCCGTGTACCGGCTTTCGGTGCTTTCTGTATTAGCGCCGGCGGCGGCGCTTCTTCTTGCCGCCGCTGTTCGGCTCCTCCGGCGTGGGCGTGCGCTGGGTGCGCTGGACGCTTGCGGTGCGTTGCTTGAAGCGCTGGCGGCATCCTGTTCAGCCTGCTGTGCCTTCTGCTCCTTGTAGCGCTTGTTGTCTTCCTCGGCCCCGGCGCGCCGCTTGGTGGTGCAACCGCCGCAGGTGGAACAACTGCCGCCCGCGGCCGTCTTGCTCGAGATGAGCTCGGCCACGTTGAACTCGGCGTAGACCTGCCCTTCAAGCAGCACGGTGACCGTTTCCTTGAGCGGGTGCACGTGGCGCACGCGCCCAAAGCCCTGGGGCGTTACCACTTCTGCGCCCAGTTTGGGCATCTTCTTGTTCTGCTCCTTGTAGACGGCATCCTCATAGGAGAGGCAGCAGAGCAGGCGGCCGCAGACGCCGCTGATTTCATCGGGATTGAGCGGCAACTGCTGGTTCTTGGCCATGCGGATGCTGACCGGCGTGAACTCGCGCAGCCAGCTTGTGCAGCAGAGCTGGCGGCCACACTTGCCGACGCCGTCGAGCAGCTTGGCCTCATCGCGCACGCCGATCTGGCGCATTTCAATGCGTGTGCGGAAGATGCGCGCAAGTTCTCGCACGAGATTGCGAAAGTCAATGCGCGCCTCGGACGAGAAGTAGATCAGCAGGCGGCCGCCGTCAAAGTTGTAGTCGCAGCGGACGACCTTCATTTCCAGATTCTGCTCGCGCACCTTGCTGCGGCAGATGGCGAGCGCTTCGCCCTCCTTCTGCTGCCAGAGGTCGCGCTGAACCATGTCCCACGCGCCCGCCTTGCGGACGATGGTCTTCATCTCGCCCACCACCTCGTCTTCGAGGATGGTGTGCGGCGGCTGAACAACCTGTGCAACCTCTACGCCACGCGCCGTGTCGACCAGCACAAAGTCGCGCGCGCCGAGATCGAGCAGGTTTTGCGGGTCAAAGTGATAGACCTTGCCCACATTCTCAAACTGTACTCCTACCACAACAGGCATAAGGAAATTCCTCAGTAGTTAATCAAGTGAGCAGGCCCAGAGAGCCTGGCCGGCGCAATCAGGCCAGGTGGGGCAACCGCAGCAGCAGCACGTCGAGCGCGAGGCGCACGTTGACGTTGGTGCGCAGGCTCTGCTCCACGCGGCGCATGGTGCGGATGGTGTTGCGCACCTGCTCGGGCGTGAGCGCCTGGGCCTGGCGCTCCAGTTCAGGACGAAAATCGGTGTTGCAACAGGCATCTGCGCCGCCGGCCTGCACGAGCATGACATCGCGCCACCAGACGGCCCAGAGTTCAAGCAGGAATAGAGTTGCGCATTGCGCCCGGCCATCTGCTCGGAGAGGGCAAGGCGCTCATTGCGGTCGGCGCGCAGCAGCGCCCACAACTGCTCCAGGCGCGTCTGCCGCTCCTGCCACATGGCAGGGCGCTGCGCCTGCTCCACGGCCCAGCCCAGCCGTCCGGCCGAGAGGCGCGCCAGCAAGGCAGCCTGCTCGTAGGCCACATGCCAGCCCTCCACGAGGGCGTTGGCCACCGTGGCATGGTCGAGCGGCTGCAGATCAAAGACCTGGCAGCGGCTGACGATAGTGGGCAAGACGCTGTCGCGATCGAGGCGGTGATGCAGATAATGGTGCTGTCGGGCGGCTCCTCAACGGTCTTGAGCAACAAGTTGAGAAAGCGGTCCGAAGTGGTGCGCTGGGCGTCCTGGATGTGATAGAGCTTGTGCGCCCCCTCGAAGGGGCGCAGCCAGGCGTCGGAGGCCAGCTGTTCGGCCTGCTCCTGGTAGAGCTTGCCGGCAATGCGGTCGGTCTTGGGCGGGTCGCCCCCGTCATTTGGGGCGATGGTGTGAAAGTCGGGGTGGCTGCCGTGGGCCATGAGGGTGCAACTGCGGCAGTGGCCACAGGGCTTGTCATTGCCCGTGCAGAAGAGCGCGGTGGCAAAGGCGCGCACGAGCGTGCTCTTGCCAACCTGGCGCGGCCCCAGGAAGAGATAGGCCTGGCGTGGCCCGCTGGCCGCCTCGAGCGAGCGCGCGAGATTACGCACCGCCCACCTGTGGCCGTAGACGGGCCAGGTGTGCTGTGCAGTCGGACTCTTCTGTTGAGCGCGGTACGTAGAGATCAGCCATAAGGCCTATTTTAACACAGACGTGCGCGTGGAAGAAAGGATGTTGACAATAACGACGGCGGTGCGTAATCGGCAGAGCGGAAAATGGGCAGGTGGGGTCATCGCAATGTCGGGTGTCGGACTCGACTGCCCACTTTTCACTCCGCGCTGCCCAGCTGCGCAGCTTCCATTGCCCATTGCCTCGCTCACCCGCTGCGCGCGCTTCGATTTCGTTGGCGTGCTCCCAGTAGTGGTTGGAGCTGTCGCCTTCGATGGAATGGGCTGCGGTGTCACCCGGTATGCCGACAACTGCCTCAGCGAGCGCGGGGTCAAAGAGCTCACTCTCACTCAGGCTGCGCACTTCTGCTAACATCTCTTCGTGGTTGCGCGCAAAGTCCTGCCAGACGTCGGACCAGTCGCGGTCCTTGTGGGCTTCGTAGAGAGCAGCATTCTCGCGGTCAATGTCGCCATCGCCGACGCGCAGAGGAAGCACCTCGCCCATCTTTGCAGCACGAATCCGGTGCAGCTTGTAGGCCTGCCAATCAGCAATGTGCGCCAGAATGTCCTTGAGCGAGAGCTTGCCGGAAAGTGGCTTCTCCCGCTCTTCAGGAGAGAAGTCCTCCACAAGTGCCACCAGCCGCGCGTACTGCTTCCAGATGCTCTCGAGCAACTCCTGCTTGTTATTTGCCCCCTGCCAGATTTCGCTCACGATTCACTCCTTTGTGAATGTCTTGCGTGGATGATTGTCTCGAATTGCGCAACGGTTTTGACGCAAGGTCGCTAGGACGCAAGGAAACGCAATGAAGGGCGCAAGGAACAGCCAAGACAGAAGCATAGCGCCGATTCTCGGCAGGCGTTGCCAAACCTGATGAGTTCTCGTTGTTCCTTGCGCCCTTCATTGCGTTTCCTTGCGTCCTAGCGACCTTGCGTCAAAACCGTTGCGATACGTGGATGATTGACTATGAATGCGTGGGCTGCGCAGGGGCTGCAGCTCCACGTTCCCATATGTAACGGCGCTCGACTTCGCGGAAGCCCAGCTTGCCTAGAGGCGGCTCCCTTCCGAATCGTCGCGCCAGCCGCACACCGCGGCCGACGTGGCGCCCAGCGACATTGAGCTGCGCAGCCCCTCCACAATGCACGCTGTGGCGAGGCCGCGCCGCTGGTGTTGCGGGTGGCAGCCAATCGGCTCGAAGAGCCCCATGCGCAGGATCAGGGTCATACCAGACGATGGCCGCAGGCCGACGATCGGCTGCGCATCCGGGCGGCGTGGCGACGATGTCAAGCTCACGACGATAGGTTGCGTTCTGCATGGCACGCATGTGGCTGGCGGCGTCCATAGGCCAGTCGGGGAATGCGGCCATGTGGGCGGCAGCGCGTGCGCGCCGCCTCCTCGGGCCCGCGCAGCGCGCGCACCGCGTAGCCGGCGGCAGCGAGGCGCGGCAGGCAGCGGCGCGTCCATTTCCACAGCGCATGGCAGCGCAGGAATTCATCGCTGCGCGTGTAGCCCGCAAGCGGCTCAGCAGCGCCGCCAACTGCGCATCCTCGCCAAAGCACCACGCCTTGATGGCGCCGCTTGCCGGGGCCGTTGGCGAGCAGGCGCGCCTTGGCCCAGGCAAAGATTTCGGGCAGCGCGGCACCGCGCGTTGGGGTGCACGATCATAGTCCATCTCGTCATCGGCGGGCCAGACGTAACCGATAACTTCGGCGCCCTCAAACCAAAGCTGAATCTCGCTGCGGCACGGCAGGGTTGCAGTGGTCGGCAAGCCAGTAGTCAAAGTCGCTGACCGTGAGGGTAGGCGAGGCGGCCCAAGCAGCCGAAAGCGCCCGCGCAGCAACGCGTGGAGACGCACGAGATCATCAGGCCCGGCCCACGCGCGCGTGGTAGCGGGGCCGCTCACGCTGGCTCGTCCCATCCGCTGAGGGCGGTGTTCACCATCCACCCTGAAAAACCGTGCGAGAAATGCGCGGAAGCCGGGCAGATGCTCGGCGGGGAAGGCAAAGCGCGCCGGCGCGTCATCCAGCACGACGTTAAAGCAGCGCAGCCATTCTACGCGGGCCGGTTCGTCAATGGGAAAGGGCATGTGGCGGGCGCGCATGGCGGGGTTGCCGTAGAGCTGGTGGTAGAGGGGCGGCCCGCCGCAGATGCCAATGAAGAAGGCGGCGGAGCGGTGCGCCGCGCGCCGCAGCGCGTCGGGCGTCTGCGGAAACATGCGGCGCAGCGTGGGCGATTGCGCCAGTTCGGCGTAGAAGGCCTCCATCATGGCGATGATGCCCTCTTCGCCCATGGCAGCGTAGATGGCGGCGTCGGGCGTTTGCACACGCGGGGGACCCTCCGGCGGCACGTACGGCTCGATGCCGTTTCGCAAGCGAATATTCTCCATCTATGCCTCCATGCGCCGGGCAGCGCCCACGACAAAGTGCTCGTATTCGTTCTGACAGGGCAGCCCCCAGAGCGCCCACAGTTCACGCGTAGCCGGGTCCATGATGCACGCGCCCGAGCTTTCCACATCGTAGGTTGGCCGGGCGTGCGCGCAAATGGACATGGCGCCCTCCTCGTGATGGCGGGTCATTGCCATGAGCGACGGCACATCGACTGCGCCGCGTTGTGCGTCGAGAAAGGCCGTGGCCTGGTCGAGGCGCGAGCAGGTGCTTTCCAGAGAAAGCGCCTTGCGTTCGCGCTCGAAGGGCTGAAGGTCCGGCGCGAGGCAATGGTTGGTGTGCGTGAAGAAGCCGTGCTCGGGCAGCACGCGCGTCACGGTGCGCTGCGTTGCAGTGGCCTCGATGTTGTAGCCCTGCTGCTCACCATCGGCGCCCGCGCCCATGACGACGTAGTTGTGCGCGCCGGAGAGGGGCGCCTGCACGAGCGTGTCAATCGCCGCCTCGACGGTGGTTTGTGCAAGCATGCGCCGCACCACATAGGGCCAGTGGACGCCCGGACGGCCATCGGCCCCCAGCAGGTTGTTGATGCCTACGGCAATGCCGGCCTCGTTCATGCCGATCATGCCGACGCAGCCGGTGATGGTGAAGGTGAGCAGCGCGGGGCCTGCATCAGGCTGGATGTCGAGCATGATGACGTAGGGCGTGGCGCTGCTGTGCATGTCCCACGTTTGGCCGATGAGGCCGCGCCCGTTGCGCGTCCGCGCGCCATCCACCACAAAGGCGGTGCAGCCCCCTTCGTCATCGACAAGCTTTTCGAGCGGCGCGCCGGTGGCTGGGGCGATGGGGGCGCTTGCCACAACATCCACAAAGTCGGTGAAGCCATTCATGATGACAAGCTCGTTGAGGCCAATGCCGGTGGCGTCGGCCATGCCGTGCATCTCCTCAACCAGGTCGGGCGACCAGTTGTCGTGGGCGCGCAGGCAGGCCGCGCCGAGGGCCAGCACGTCGTCGAGGCTGGCGGCGCGGCCGCCGGTCCAGAAGGGATCGGTGCTCAGCCGCAGCCGCTCTTCGGTGAGCGCAGCGATTTCGGCGGAATAGGCAGCGCCATGTTGGTGGCCCAGCGCATAGGGTGCGCCGTGCAGGGCAAGCACGCGCAGTGGCGGCATGGAAGTCTCCTTGAAGGAAGGGGGGTGTTGGGGGCTATTGTACTACATTTTGGGTGTGGGGTGTGGGGTGTAAGCCGCCGTTGTCGGGGGCGCGGCGCGTTCTGTACTTTCGGCGGCTCACACCGCCGCTACGCATTGGCAATGTATTCGTCCCAGCCGAGGAAGCGGCGCAGGTGGCCTGCCTTGATTTCCCAAATCTCTTCGCCAAAGCGCTCGATGAAGCGCCTGTCATGCGAGACGGCCACGATGGGGCCGGCGAAAGCAGTGAGCGCTTGCTCGAACTCTTCGAGGACGTCAAGGCTGATGTGATTCGTGGGTTCGTCCAGCAGCAGCACGTTGGCGCGCTGCGCCAGCAGGCGCGCAATCTGCACCTTGCGCTTCTGGCCCACGCTCAACGCCTCCACGGGCCGCGAAAGCTCCGGCCATGTGAAGAGATTCGTCGTCATCAGCTCGGTCTTGAGCGTCTCCCAATCGCCCACAAGGTCGCGTGCGAAGTGCTCGTAGACAGTCCTACCCGTCTCAAGCAGCTCCTGTTCCTGCTCGAGATAGCCGAGGATAACGCCCGGCGCGCGTGAGACGCGGCCGTCATCGGCCGCCAGCACACCGGCCAGCAGCTTGAGCAGCGTGCTCTTGCCTGCGCCGTTGGCCCCCACAATGACGGCGCGCGTGCGCGGGCCCACATTGCACGAGACGCGATCGAGGATGACGCGCTCGCCGTACTTCAGTGTAAGGTCCGACGCGCCAAGGGGGAGCTTGCTGCCGAACTGGGAGGGGTCGAAGTCCGTGTTGACAACAAGGGGGCGCGGCGGGCGGGGGAGCGGATCCGCCTCAATGCGCTGGAGCTTCTCTTCGGCGGCACGCACATTGCGCGCCACCGTGGCGTCCACACGCGCCCCCTTGAACACGGGAATGAACTTGTCATTGTCCTTGGGGCCGCGGTTGTGGGCCACCTGCCGCCCCTTGGCGCGGACGATATCGCGCAGTTGCTTGATTTCCTCCTGCTGCGCCTCCCAGGCTGCGGCCATGCGCTCCTGTTGGGCGGTTTTCTCCAGGGCAAATGCGCTGTAGTTGCCGGCGTAGCGGGTGGCGGTGTGCGATACGCCGTCGATCTCCACGATGGCGCGCACGGTGTTGTCGAGAAAGCGGCGGTCATGGGAGACCACGAGCACGCCACCGGCCCAGCGCGCAAGGCCCTCCTCCAGCCACTTGAGCGCTTCAAAATCAAGGTGATTCGTGGGCTCGTCGAGGATGAAGAGATCGGGCCTCTGGAGCAAGGTGGCGGCGAGGCCGAGGCGCGCCTTTTCGCCGCCCGAGAGCGAGGCGATGGAGCGGGTACGCTCCAGCGCGCCCAGCCCCAGCCCGGTGAGCACCTCGTCCGTGTTTTGGGCGGCGTTGTAGCCACCGCGCGCATCAAACGCATCGGTGAGAATGTCATAGCGCTCGAGCAGGGATGCCAACTTGCGGCCACTTGTGTGGGCCATTGAGGCTTCCAGCTCGCGCAGTTCAAGTGCGATGCTCTCCAGATCACCGCTGGCTGCGCCCAGGTAGTCGGCAATGCTTGTCGCTTCGTCAAAGAGAAGTGACTGGGTGAGGTAGCCAATTGTGCAGGCGGGCGCGAGCGCGACGCTGCCCGCGTCGGCGGCGAGGCGCCCGGCGATGATTTCGAGCAGCGTCGTCTTGCCTGCGCCGTTGGGGCCAACAAGGCCGATCTTGTCGCCCTCGCCCACTTGCAGCGATACGTCGTTGAGCACCGTTTGATCGCCAAAGGACTTGGAGACTTTGGCCACGGTTAGCAGATTCAATGCTTCTCCTTGAGTGCATGCACGGTTGGCACGGGCCCACGCGCGACTCTCCGTAGCGGGGGGCTTCCAGCCCTCCGGTTGCGGACACCGCAATGCAGCGCCCGCTCCATCACGTCTCCTGACGTGACCCGCAACGTTGTCACGCCAGGAGACGTGACCTGCAACGGCGTCACGCCAGGAGACGTGACCTACAGCACGCGCTGCACGGCCAGCCAGCCCTTGCTGGGGGCAGTGGGCGCGCTGTTAGCGGCGGCAATTGCCTCGGTCGAGCCGAGCACGACCACACGGCTGTGCCCCGCCTCGGCTGCAGCGCTCAGCACCTCGCCAAAGGCGCGTATGTCGGCGACGGTTGTGCCCAGAATCTCCTCGCGGATGCGCTGCATGTCGGCTTCGCTGTCGCCCAGCAGGTGACGGTGGAAGGCGGCGCGCCCCTTGGCATCGGGCAACATGTAGGGATCATAGGAGGAGATGGCGCCGATGATCGCGCGCGTCAACTCCTTGGGCGAGATTTCCACCCTGCGCAGGAAGGCCGCCGTCTGGTCATAGACCTCCAGCGTGCCCAGCAGGTTTGGGTCACGGTAGCTTGTGAATGAGTAGACGCCCGAGTGGCGGCTGAAGCCCACAAACGCGCCGTAGGCACCGCCCTGGACGCGTACCTTCTCCCACAGCCAGCCTGTGCGAATGAGGTTGTTGATGACGTTGAGCGAGCCGTGGTAGCGATAGCCCACGTCGTAGAGATTTGCGCCCTTGCCCACATAATTGACCTGCGCCGGCAGCGTGAGCCCTTCATTGACGGGATAGACACCCGGCTGCCACGTTTGCGCAGTGGCTACCGTGCTTGGCAGCGCACGCGCAAACTCCTCAAGTGCAGGACGCACCTGCGCCCAACCTTCGGCGTCGACCGTGGCATTTGCCAGCATGCCGGGCGCGGCAATCAGCGCGGCGCGCACCGCCTCGAGATTGGCCTCGACCGTGGCGTAGTCGTTGTCGATCAGATCGACCAGCTTGCGGTGGAAGAAGAGGTTGTCAAAGCCATCCATCTGCTCCTGTGCCCAACTGGCGGTGTTGAAGCCGGCGCGCAGGCGGCCATCTACATAGCTGTGGCCGCTGGGCACGAGGCCGCCCTCCATGCGCGCTTTGTTGCGCAGCACAATCTGGCGCAGCCGCTCGCGGTTGTCAAGGCGTACAGTGGCGAGGATCTCCTGCATGATGGCGAGCATCTCGGGGGCCTGGGCCAGCGTGGACTTGCCGCCCAGTGTAAACCAGGCGGTGGTCTCCGGCCCCCCGCCCGCGGGATTGCGCGCCGCAACAAAGGAGGATGCGCCAATGCCACCGGTCTTGCGCCCGATCCGCTGGCTGAGCTTGACGTAGTCCTCGCGCGCCGTACCCATCTGCGTGAGCGACTGGCCGAAGAGGTCCACATAAGGCAGCAGTTCCTGCGGCAGCCGCTGCATATCCCAGCCGAAGCTGAGGTAGAGGATGCCGTTGGTGAAGAGATCATGCACCAGCGCCTGCCCCTCGTGCAGGGGCTCAATTGTTGTGGGGATGGGGCGATTTTCGGGCTCGAGATCGTCGAGCGTGAGAGAGGGCAGCGCATCGATGAGCTCGGGCGGGTCGGTGCGTGTTTGCAGGATGTGCAGCGCCGCGGCGTCGGCACGCACGGCGTCGAGTGCATCTGCATCAAAGGTGGCCTGCACAGCGGCGAGGCGCGCATTCTCTTCTGCCTCAAGCCGCTGGTTGTAGCCTGCGTCCGGGTGCAGGGTGACCGTGACGCGGTGGCGATTGTCCAGCACGTATTTGCGCAGCAGATCCTGCAGGAGCGTGGGGTTCGCGTCGAGCTGCTCCTTGACCCAGGCCAGGGGCGCTTCGTAGCGCAGTGGGGCCAGCGGATCGCCCTCATAGAGCCAGGTGCCGAGCGCACGCAGGTAAAGGCTGAGGCCACGCGGCGCGCCGCCCGTGTTGTTCTCGCGCAGGCTGAACTCGATTGAGTTGAGCGCAGCTTCCACCATCTCCGGGTCGAAGCCCTCATTGGCCACGCGTTCCATCGTCTCCATGATCAGCGTGGTGATAGCCTCCTCATCGGCAGCGGCAAAGTTCTTCATGCCCACGGAGAAGCTCATCTGGCGCAGCCCGCCGCTCAGCCCGCCGAAGACATCCTCGCCCAGGGCCGAATCGGTCAACGCCTTGCGCAATGGCGAGGCCTGCGTGCCAATGAGCGCATAGGAGAGCACGCTTAGCGCCATGGAGAGGTTCATGTCGTTGCGTTCGGGCAGGAGCCAGTTGATGTCAAACATGCTCTTGTGGCTGCTGTCGGCTTCCGCATCCACGCCATAGGTGTATTCAAAGCGCTGCGGCTCGCTAAAGGGCTGCTGCAGCGGGATTGCGCTCTCAACAGCGCGCGCGTCAAAGCGATCCAGGTAGTCGGCCAGCAGACGCAAGCGCTCGGTGGGCTCATCGTCGCCATAGAAGAAGATGAGCGCGTTGGATGGGTGGTAGTAGGTCTCGTGAAAGTGTTTGAACTGCGCATAGGTGAGCGAGGTGATGGCCGCGGGATCGCCGCCGGAGTCGTGGCGGTAGGGAGTGTCCGGATAGAGCGCCTGTTGGCCAAAGCGCCCCAGCAGGCTCTCGGGCGACGAGTAGGCGCCCTTCATCTCGTTGAAGACCACGCCCTTGTAGCGCAGTCGTGGCGCGTTCTTTGCTTCACTTGCATCCCCGTTCACACCTTCGCTTGTTTCACCGTCCTGCAGCTCACCGTCCTGCAGCTTATCCTCCTCCACCTCGTAGTGCCAGCCCTCCTGCGCCAGATGCTCGGGCGTGAGCAGGGGGAAGAAGACGGCGTCAAGGTAGACATCCGCAAGATTGTAGAAATCCTTGAGGTTGGTGCTCGCCACAGGATAGACGGTTTTGTCGGGATAGGTCATCGCGTTGAGAAAGGTCTTGAGCGAGCCCTTCACCAGTTCGAGGAATGGCTCCTTGAGGGGGTACTTGTGCGAGCCGCCAAGCACGCTGTGCTCCAGAATATGGGGCAAGCCTGTCGAATCGGTGGGCGGCGTGCGGAAGGTGACGCCAAAGACCTTGTTCTCATCGTCATTGGTGACGGAAAGGAGCTGTGCACCGGTGCGGGCATGGCGGTAGAGTTGCGCGCGTGCGTTCAGTTCAAGAATCGTTTCATCGCGTTCGAGGACAAAGCCGAAGAGGTCGCTCATTAGGTCATCACTCCGCAGAGGTAGGCGTGCGCAGAAGCCTGTGGCCGTTCAAGAGCGCCGGCGCAGCACGCAATCGATATGAGGTTGTGGGGTAGAGTGTGCCACAGCAGTGGGAGGGCGGTCGATGTGAGCGATCGCCTTCCTGCAAATAGCAACTTTTAACGCAAAGACGCAAAGAATGCAAAGATTCGCAAGGAAAAGCAAGAAAACGGCGCAAACGCAGCAGCGATTCGCCGCAAGCCACCGATTTCGCCATCAGCCTCGCTTTGCCTTTGCATTTTCTCTTTCTTGCTTTTCCTTTGCGCTCTTTGCCAGCTGCGCGCCTTTTCGGAGAAGTGTTTGTAGTGGGTCGCTACGTTGTGCAGTGGCAGCTGCGCGGCTCGGCCAGGCGCTGCACCAGCTCGGGCAGGCGCGCCATGGCCACTTCGAGGCCGGTGCGCACTTCGCCTTCGAGGGCTGCGCGGCCCTGGTCGCGGCTGTAGGCGTCCACGGTGACCATCGCGGCGAAGCAGAGGCCGAGCTCACGCGCCAGAAAGACCTCGGGCGCAACGTTGGGGCAGATGAGATCGCCCCCCATGAGGCGATAGGCGCGCGCCTCGGCGGCCGTCTCGCGGCGCGGGCCATCCACGCCCACAATTACGGCCGGCGGCGCTTCGGGGAATGTGGCGTGCAGCGCGTCGGTTGTGTTGGGGCAGAAGGTCGCTGTTTCCACGCTTTCGCCCAGCCCCACAAGGCCATCAAAACCCGCCGACGTGAAGAAGGTGCCCGGCTGTTGGCGCGTGGCATCAAGTACGTCAACGGCAACCACCGTCTGCCCGCGCTGGAGCGCGTGGTTAACGCCAATGCCCGCGTCCCACGTGAGCATGCGTTGAACGCCAAGGGCGCGCGCGGCGTAGATTGTGGCGCGGGGGTCGGTGCGCGTGGGCAACCCGCTGTAGGGCTGCACCCACAGCGGCTGGCCACTGCTGCTTTGACGCAGCGCCAGCGGGCCGACGGCGCCAAAGGGGGTGCGCACAACGCGCTCCTCAACCAGCAGCCCCAGCGCATCGAGCGAGCGAGGCGGCAGCAGCACGGCAATCAGCAGCAGGACGGGTGAGGTATCGGGCATAGGGCGGACCGAGGTGGTGGTGTGGGTGTGGCGTGATGAACGAAAATTGATGATTGAAAATTGAGTATTGACGATTGCGGAGCGGCGCCTGTGCTGCGCATGGCGCACGGCAACGGAAACGGTGGTTGTTTGATCGGCCCAATCCACCCCATGCCAGCCAGCGCGCGCAAAGCGGCTACAGTCAATACTCAACCGTCAATTTTGCTATTGGCGCCAGGGGTGCATTTCATTCTGGTGGCGCGCACTGCAACCTCACCCCCCGGCCCCCTCTCCAGAAAATTGGAGAGGGGGAGGTACGGACGGCGCTCTGCTCCCCCTCCGATCTGTTACCCATGTCCCCGATCATGTGTAACCCATGCCTCCGGTCTATGCACCAGTTTCAAGAGGGAGCCCGGGGGCTGAAGTTGCAGTGCGCGCCACCAGAATGAAATGCACGCTGGCACCAGCTAATCCTGTCCAACGGAGGCGGCAGGCGCGGCAGCGGGCAGAGCGGCGGCGCGCAATTTGGGAATCGCATTGCGCCCTGCCAGCCAGATGGCCAGTGCCGCCGCCAGACGCAGCGCAAAGCCAACCACCAGCGCCGATCGAATGCCCATTACGTACATGAGCAGCGGCCCTGCCAGCGAGCCGCCCAGGATGCCTGCATTGAGCGCAAGATTGTACCAGGCAAGGTAGGCCGGCCGATCGTGCGCGGGGGCCATCTCCAACAGGTAGTTGGCGAGCGCACCCCCCACCAGCGCCCACGCCGCGCCCCCCACCACCGATGCGATCAGGTAGAAGGCCATGCCCTGCGCGCCGGCCATGATGAGGGGGTAGAGGCTCAGCCCGATAACGCCCACATACATGAGCCACAAATTGCCCTGGCGGCGCGTGAGCCAGCCCAGCTGCAGCGAACCGAGCAGCACGAAGGCGTGGAAGGCCGCCGTGCCAATCGAAATCTGCTGATCGCTGAGCTGTAACTCATTGACCATCATCAGCGGGAAGAGTGCGATGGGAATGTATTGAGCGAAGTGGAAGAGCAGCAGCGAGCCGATGACCCAGCCAAAGGGCGTGCGCAGGATTTCGGGCCGCAGCACCAGCTTTGTGCGTGTAAAGACACGCAGCGCCACGGTGGAGCGCACGCTGAAACCCATAAAGCGCATTGCGCCTGGGCTTGCCTGGTCGCCCAGGGCCCCGCGCACGACGTCGGGGTCAATGCCCTCGTCGCCGCGGATGTTGCGCAGAAACCAGACGTGCAACGTGCTCATGGCTGCGCCGACAAAGCCCATGCCAAAAACAATCGGGTAGCCAACCTCCATGGGCATGCGCGTCAGGATGTAGCCGGAGGTGAGTGACGCCGCCACGTAGACGACGGCCAGCAACGCGTTGCGAATACCGGCGACCTGGCCGCGCGATTCCGGCGGCACGGCCGCGGCATAGAGCGCGTTGAAGCCCACCGCCATCACTGTGCCTGGGATGGCCATGATGAGAGTAAGCCCAATCATCGCCCAGATCTGCGCGTTGGCGGGCAGCAGCAGCGGCAGCAACGCCATGGGCAGGAAGAAGATGCGCGTGGCGATGCCGCTCCAGAGCACGGCGCGGCCAATGAGGCGACCGTGCAGAAAGCGACCCGCGGGCAGCGTGAAGACGAGCCCTACGAGCGCCGGCCCGGCGTTGAGCAAGCCCAATTGCCACGATGCCGCACCCAGGCGGGTGATGTAGACTGTGACGAAGGCCAGCGTGCTGCCTGCCAGCAGCCCGTACCAGACGACGTCCCAGTAGAGATGATGAAAATTGCGCCGCATTTCGGATGGAACGGGGAGCGGGCGCACCACGGAATCAGTGCTCAATATTGGTACCTTGGTTGGCCGGCGTGCGGCTCGGCAACGAGCGCGGCACGGACGTCGAATGAATCCAGAGTGACGCGCTCCACACCTGCGGCGGCTGAAGCGGCCGCTACGAACGCTGCTGCGCACTTTGCATACGCACCACAAAAACGTCATCCCATCGAAGGAGTGTAACACATGGCCAACAGCCCAAAACAAATGCAGATTGCGCTGCTGGGCGCGGGCATTTTTGCGCGTGAGGCGCACGTGCCTGCGCTGCTGAAATTGTCCGAGCGCGCCACGATTGCCGCCGTCTGGAGCCGCAACCGCGACAATGCCGCCGCGCTCGCCGCAACCCTGCCTGGGACGCTGCGATCCACTGTGCGGGTGGCGGATGATCTGGACGCGCTGCTCAACGACCCCGCGATTGATGCTGTCGACATTGTGCTGCCGATTGACGCCCAGCCTGCGATCATCGAAGCGGCGCTGGCGGCGGGCAAGCATGTCATCAGCGAGAAGCCGATTGCGGCCGATGGCGCACAGGCCGCGCGCTGATCGAGGTATGGCAGCGCTCGGGGCGCATTTGGATGGTGGCCGAGAACTGGCGCTACGAGAGCGCCTTCCAGGAGGCTGCGGCGCTTGTGCGCAGTGGCGCGATCGGCACGCCCGTCACTGCGTCGTGGGTGATGCACACGCCCGTTGACGCCGCCAACAAGTATTACCACACCGCGTGGCGGCGCACCGGACAGATTCCAGGCGGTTTCCTGCTCGATGGCGGCGTTCACCATGTGGCCGCATTGCGCGCGATCCTGGGCGACATTCACGCGGTGCGCGCCGAAGTGCGCCAGGTGAGCCCCGACCTGCCACCGGCCGACACGTTGAGCGCGACGCTTGACTTTGCGTGCGGGGCCGTGGGCTGCTATCTGGCCTCCTATGCTGTGGGCGCGTTCTGGCAGTCACCGCTGCAGATTGTGGGCACAGAGGGCTCCATGCAGGTGGCGCACGGCCGGATTGAACTGGCGCACGCAGGGGACGCTCCCGAGCAGCATGACGTGGGCCCGCGCAACGGCGTTGAAGGCGAGCTTGCTGCCTTCGTCGATGCCGTCCTCGACGGTGCATCCCAGCTCAACACACCGGCCGAGGCGCTGAAGGACCTTGCCGTTATTGAGGCCATGCTCAGAAGTGCGCAGAGCGGGCGGGTGGAGAAGGTGGAGTAGGGAAATGAAAGCGATGCAGCGCATGATTGCGCCGCAATCGTGGGCACGATTGCGGCGCATTGCTGCCACGCGTCTTGAGAAAAAAGGGGTGCGTCCAGCCGTACGCCGGGAATGCAATGCGTCCGTCCGGCCTCATTGTAGAGATGCACCCACTGCGTTGCAGTGCAATGTGCCGCCGGCATACAGCGCCTGAAAGCGCTCGCGACTGCGTGCATGGGGCGCACGCACGGAAAGTTCAGAGAGTTCTGCGGGGCTTAGGCCCACTTGGCGAAGTCAGGCCTTGCCAAAGAAGGCCACGGTGGATGCAGCGCTCTGTTGTCATGCCGTTTAGCGCGTCGCAAGCTGGCGCGCGACGCTGCTCAGGCCGACGGCAATCACCAGAATCGCACCCTGGAAGATGTACTGGTAGAAAGTGGGTGCGCCAAAGATGGCCAGGCCATTGAAGCCAATCCCGATGATGAGCACGCCGATGAATGTGCCGGGAATGTGAAACTCACCATCCTTGAGTGTGGCCGAACCGAGGAAGGTGGCCGCGAAGGCGTTGAGCAGATATGAGTCAGCCGCGCTCGCCGTACCGCTGCCGATGAGCGAAGCCAGCAGAATGCCCGTTGCCGAGGCACACAAGCCCGCCGCAACGTACGCGATGATCTTGACGCGGTCGACACGGATGCCCGAGAGGCGCGCCGCCTCCATGTTGCCCCCCACCGCCTGGATCTGCTGCCCCAAATCCGTACGGTTGACGAGCAGCCAGAGCATGACCAAAATGACGAGCATGATGATGATATTGTTGGGGATGCTCATGGAGCGGTTCAGCGCAATTGCAGTGAAGGACTTGGGCACCCCTGAAGCAATCGGCACGCCGGTGGAGTAAGCAAAGGTGAGCCCCACCAGAATGCTGCCAATGCCCAGCGTGGCAATGACCGAATTCACCTTCATCTTCGTCACGATGGTGCCGTTGACAATGCCCACAACCACGCCCACGCCGAGCACAAGCACAATCGCCAGCCAAACAGGCAGCCCCTGCTTAACCATGAGGCCCGTCACCAGCACGCCCGCCAGCGAACCGTGGTAGCCAATGCTGAGATCCATCTCCCCTACAATCAGCACCACCGTCAGCCCACCCGCAATGATCGCGGTGAGCGACGCCTGATTGAGGATGTTGAGGAAGTTGGAGAGGGTGGGAAAGGCGCGCGGTGCGGCAATCGAGAAGATGGCAATCATGATCAACATGCCGATGATGCTGCCGTATTTGGCGACGAAGGAGAGGATCGCGCGGCGCTGCGCTCCTGCCACGGGCGCGTTGAAGGCCGCAGTCGCGGCCTGCGAACTTTTTGTATCTGCGGTGCTCATTGCGTGGGACTCACTTCCATAGAATTGTTTTCGTTTGGCATTGTCTCGCTGGCATGGGCATAGCTGAGATGGATCAGCGCTTCCTTGGTAATCGCCTCGCCTGCCAGCTCGCCCACAACGCGACCTTCGACCATGACAACGACCCGGTCGCAGAGGCCCGGCAACTCCTCCACTTCCGATGAAATCACAATGACGCCCGCACCCTCCCTGGCGAGCGAGCGCACAATCGCATGAATGTCGCCACGTGCGCCCACATCCACACCGCGCGAAGGTTCATCCAGAATAACAACCTTCATGGGCGCTGTCAGCCACTTGCCAATCACGATCTTTTGCTGATTGCCGCCCGACAACGTGCGCACAGGTGTCGCCACGCCGGGTGTCTTGACCTGGAGCTGCTCCACAATCTCAAGCGCACGGCTGCGCGCCTGTCCCAGCCGAATAAAAGGCAGCAGCGGCGTGTAGCGCAGCGACTGTACGCTGGGCAGATTAATATTGAACGCAACGCTCTTGTCGAGCAGCAGCCCCTGTGAGCGCCGCTCCTCGGGTACAAGCGCAATACCATTACGGACGGCGTCCTGCGGTTCGCGCAACGAGAGCTTGCGCCCTTCGAGCCATATCTCGCCCGAGTCCGGCTTATCGGCGCCGTAGATCATGCGCACAAGCTCGCTCCGCCCTGCGCCCACAAGGCCCGCCAACCCAAGCACCTCACCCTTGTGCAGCGTGAGCGATGCATTGCGCACATAGGGCGCGCGGCTCATGTTGCGCGCCTCGAGCAGGATTGGGCGGTCCGGCTGTTTGCTCGAAATGGCAGGCGCGACGGCAACATCAGCGCCCACAATTGCGCGCACAAGCGCCTTCCTGTTCAAGCCGGC
This sequence comes from uncultured Chloroflexia bacterium, assembly GCA_963773745.1. Lineage (GTDB taxonomy): Bacteria > Chloroflexota > Anaerolineae > Caldilineales > Caldilineaceae > UBA5069. The sequence continues at coordinate 1,693,736 of CAVZCL010000005.1, read as the reverse complement.
GCGCTCGATGTCGAGAACGCTCGCCCCGTCCTTGAAGACGGTGACACGCCCGCACAGGTCGATAATCTCATCAAGGCGGTGGGAGACGTAAAGGATCGCTATGCCATCTGCAGCCAGCTCACGAATGATGCGGAAAAGGCGCTCACTCTCCTCCATGGAGAGCGAAGCCGTCGGCTCATCCATGGCGATCAGTTGTGATTTAAAGAGCAGCGCGCGGCCAATCGAAAGCAGCCACCGTTCGGCTACCGTCAGCCGATCCACAGGTAGATCCATGGGGAAGGTGACGCCCAGGCGCTTTATCACCGGCTCGACTTCACGTCGCGCCGCCTTCCAATCCACCATGCCCAGGCGCAGCGGCTTTGGCAGGCCCAGCAGCATGTTCTGCAAGCCCGTGAAGCGCGGCACCATGTTCAATTCCTGGTGGATGAAGCTGAGGCCCAACGCGCGCGCCGCCTGCGGGTCGGCCACGCGCACGACCTCACCGTTGAGCAGAATCTGCCCACGATCGGGCTGTATGATACCGGCGAGACAACGGATGAGGGTCGATTTACCCGCACCGTTGGCACCTACCAGGCCGTGCACCTCGCCGGCAAGGACAGTGATGTCGACGCCCTTCAGCGCCTGGACGCCGCCGAAGTGCTTGGTAAGGCCGTTGACTTGCAGAAACGGGAGCGTGTTGTTCATGCGAGGAGTGGGGTTGTGAAAAGGGTCGGGCGCACGTGTGCGCCCGACCCTGGTGCAAGCCTGCTAGTTTGAGGCGCTGGGATCGATTGCCTCAGGATGCTCGGCAAGGAAAGCATCGATCGTCTCGGCGTTGACAACCTTGACGGGCACTTCAACCGCCTTGGGCTCCCAGGCATCACCGGCCTGCATGGCCTCGTTAATTGTGTTGACGAGAACCTGGCCTTCTTCCTCAACGGCTGCCCATGCCGTGGCGGTCATCCAGCCATCCTGCACGGCTACAATCGCATCGACATTGCCATTGGTGCCATAGACCTTGACGTCCTTGCGGTCCTGCTGCTTGAGTGTCGAAATCGCACCCAGGGCCGGGTCATCCCAACAGCCCCAAATTGCATAGTTGGTGTCACCCGCAGGGCGACCGGCCAGCCAAGCGGAGGCGAACTGCGCGCCTGCCTGCAGGTAGCCGGGGATCGGCACTTCATTTTTGGTGACGGTAATGTCAGGATAGTCGGCGACGATTTTGTCGAGCATCTCTTCGCGCTCGCGGCAGACCTGGCCGGTGTGATAGGTGAGGGCAAGGATCTCGCCCTTCTCGTCCATATCGGCCACCATCTGGTTGATGACCTCGGTCGCCTGCGGGCCACCGGTGCCGTTGGTGGCAACAACGCCTTCGCCCAGACCGCCGCCCCATGTTGCCACGGGGATGTTGGCAGCCTCCGCCGCGGCCAGCCCAGCGCCCAACGACGTCACCGGGAAGACCAGGTCAATGATTGCGCCCGCGCCGCGCTGTGCAAGGTTCTGGAAGGCAGCATTGGCTTCGTCGGCGCTGCCGCGCGCGTCGATAACGCTCACGGTCCAGCCGAGCGCCTCGGCAGCCTGCGTGGCGCCGTTAATGAAGCGCGCGTTGGACGAGTCGGACGGGGTAATGGAGACGAGGCCGAGCAGGAACTCATCTGCTGCGGCCGCGTCGGCAGGTGCTGCTGCTGTGTCGGCGTCAGCCGGTGCGGCAGGCGCAGCGGGCGCAGCAGGCACAGCGCAGGCCGTCAGGAGCAGGGCAAAAACGAGAAACGCAGCAATTCGGGACCATCGACGCATGGGATTCCTCCTGTGTGAAAGTGGGTTGGTCGATTATGCGAACGGTTAGGTACGGTCGGACAAGCAAATCCAGCTGTGCAACTTGTCTGGCTACAGGAATTATTTGAGCGCGAGCGCATTCGCGGGCGAGCCGGAGCCGCCCATCTTGTTGAGGGGCGCCGAGGTGAAGAGCCCCTCCCAGGTCTGATCGGCAGCGCAGTCCGCAGCCAGCTTGTCGAGCGCAAACATCTCGCCCACGGCCATACCAAGCAGCGGAATGATGCGGAAATGAAGGAAGCCCTCAACCGTCGGCGTGTAGGGCATGGCCTCGAACGCTGGTACATCACAGCCCACTGCGGCCACCTGGTTGTCCCACAGCCACTCCAGCGTGCTCTCGTGCGCCGAGATGCCGGGGGCCTGCAACTCGGGCCCGCCCAGTTTGGAGATGGCGGTGCGGGTCTCCATGGAAGCGTTGTCGTACCACTCAATCCAGCCCATACGAATGAGCAGGATGTCACCACCCTCCAGATTTGCACCCTGTGCATCAAGCGCGGCCTGTACATCCTGGATTGGAACTTCAACGCGCTGCGACGCGTCGATCGGCCTGCCTTGCTGGGCATAGAGGCGCGCCACATCAGCGAGCACAAAGCGGCCGGCAATGCCGCGCCGTCCCCAGTTCTCAATGCCGTTGCGGCTGTCTGCCTGGCCGGTGATATCGGCGCGCTGCACGCCGTTGTAGTAGCCATGATCAGGGTGCGGCATGTGGCTGAGCGCGTCCCACTGGGTAGATGACTGCGTCCAGTAGCCGTCGTAGTAGTCGTCCGTGCCCCATTTCGAGTCATCGGTGCCCGGGGTCAGGTCGATAATCGTGTGGTGCAGCGGCTTGCGCCCAAGGATTGGCGGGTGCGGCTTTTCCATCTCCCAGTTGAGCGAAAAGACGTTGCCCTTGCGCACCAGGCCGGCGGCTTTGACAACGCGCTCAGGCGTCAGCAGGTTGATCGTGCCCACCTGATCATCGTCGCCAAAGACACCCCAGGCGGAGCGCGCAGGCTTGGATGGATCGATAGGGAGCGAACTGTAGCGCGGGAAGGGCGATACAGGTACGGCCATGCGCTCATCTCCTTCAGGCTTATGGTTGCGCTGCGCCATTGGTGGCCGCAGAGCGCAACGAGGAATTGCGAATCAAGAGCTCGCCACGCAGCACAACCTCTTGCGCGGCAGGCTGCTCACTTGCATGTGTGCCACGACGGTTGATGCGCTCAATCAGGAGGTTGGCCGCGGTGGCGCCCATGTCGTAAATTGGCAGGCGCACGACCGTCATCGGCGGATTCACGAGCCGCATCCACGGCACTTCGCCAAAGGCGGCAATCGCCACCTGATCTGGCACGCGCATGTGGCGGCTGTGCATGGCAGCCAGCACGCCCGCGGCCAGCAGGTTGTTGGCTGCAAAGATTGCATCGGGCGGGTTTGGTTGGTCGAGCAATTCAAACGCCATCTGCATGCCAACGTCTTCGGTATGCAACCCCTGACGAATGCAGGTTGGATCGATGGTGAGATCGGCCTCCTGCATTGCCTTTATGTAACCCTCAAGCCGCTCGCGCCCGTTGTGGTGGTCGGCGGCCCTGCAATCGCAGCAATGCGTTGATGGCCCTGCTCGATCAGGTGGCGGACCACCTCATGGGCGCTATGCACGTTGTCCACCAGCACTGTATCCACTTGGAGGTCATGCAGTCGCCGGTCTATCGCAACGACGGGGATGCCCGACTCGACGAGCCAGCGGCAGGGCGAGTTAACCTCCTGCGTGGGGGCAAGGATGACGCCCGCAACGTGCTCTGCCTCCATGAGATCGACATAGAGTCGCTCCTTCTCGGCGTCTTCGTCGGTGTTGCAGAGAAAGACGGCGTGCTCATGGCTGTGGGCAACGTCCTCGACGGCGCGGGCAAGGGCCGTAAAGAAGGGGTTCTGGATATCACCGATGATGAGGCCAATGACCTGCGAACGCTGCATGCGCAAGCTGCGGGCCACACGGCTGGGCTGGTAGTCAAGCTGCGCGACTGCGGCAAGCACCCGCTCGCGCAATGCCGGGCGTACGTGCGGCTTGTTGGAAAGGACGCGCGAAACGGTGGCGACGGAGACGCCCGCTTTGGCTGCCACATCGACGATGCTAGCCACAAGGCTCTTTTCCAAAGGATGGAAAGTTTTGGCATTGGTATAAGACGAAACAACTGGATTGACTTATTGTAATCGTTTTCAATCGATTTGTCAATAGGGTTTTTGGGAGGATCAGGGCTTCTCAAAAGTCAGGCTGAGGTGTGGCAAGCGCCAACAGCAACCTCACCCCCGGCCCCTCTCCAGAACATTGGAGAGGGGAGCAAAACAAGTGCCGTCACGCCGGAGATGTGACCGATAACGGCGGCGCTGTGCTCCCCTCTCCGAATTTTCTGGAGAGGGGCCGGGGGTGAGGTTGCTGTTGGCGCTTGCCACACCTCAGCCTGACTTCTGAGAGGCCCTAGGGGAGGGTTTGGCTCTCTCATGGTGAACGCAAACATAAGCGGAAAGAGGTTCATAAACGATGCAACGTAGATAAACGAGCGGATATCCGTGGCTATGGTTGCTCGCTCGGTTGCGATCTGTGTTCCGCCTTTGTTTGCGTAACCTGCAGAGCTTATGCGGCCTGTTGCACAGCACTTCATGCGCGAAACTCTCTACGCACAGTCGCGCGCACAACAACAGCGTCGCGCCGGAAGATATGACTTTTTGCGGCGCGCACTTTTCTCCCCTCTCCGCATGGAGACGGGCCGGGAATTGGATGTGGTTGGCCGCGGCCGGCGCGAGTTTCTGATTGGTGAGAGGCCCTGGAGCTTGTCCAGGGCCTCTCACCAATCAGCGATGAACCAAACGCGTTGCAAGCAACGCAGCGAGGCTCCCAATTTCAGAGGCTCACTACAAGAAACGCCGGCGATCATCTCCGCCAGTCACACATCATGTACGCACAGTCTACTGCCCAACTTCGGCCGAGCTGGGGGTGCCCTGCTTTGGTTTGGAAGCTGTTATGGAGCCTCAACGTGCCACCGCGGGCCGCCTGCTGATACCAGCAGCACGTTCGAATAGGCTGTGAAGTCACCCGTGCGGATGACGGCCTTGACGGTACGACTGCGCTGCTTAAGGTCCGTGTGCGGGATGGTTTCGACAGCCACCTGCGCATCCAGCTTCTCCACAATCGCGCTGAATCGGGTGGGGCTGTGGCGCTGCGTCTCTTTGGCCAGCACAACCGCTTCCACAGAGAAGTCACGCAGCAGTACATCGAGGACTTCAAGCACGGTGGGCATATTCTCGGCCAGCGCAATATCCACTGTGCGCACGCCCAGCGGTATCGGGAAGCCTGCGTCACAGACGATCACTTCGTCCATGTGCCCCAGGCGCGAGATCACGTCGGCGATGTCACTGTTGAGCAATCCGATTTCTTTCATGTCAAGCTCCTGCTGGTACGGCTACGGGTGCGCGCTCGTAACTGCGCTCAAGCATGGCGTAGATTTCGTCGCGCGTTGCGACACGCGGGTTGTTCTTGTAATCGGGAAGCACCTGGCTGTGGTCTGCAATCTCGACCACGTCGGCCTCGCTTGCGCCCAATTGCTTCAGGCTCAGCCACATGCCAATGCGCTGCAGGAAGCGGTCAATTTCAACGCAGCAGACGTCGGCTGCCTCAGCGTCGGGAGCGTCTGCGAGGTCGGGACGGAAGATGCGACCCACAGTGGCAAAGCGTTCGAGCGCAGCCGGCGCGGTGTAACGGGTAAACTCCGGGTACGTGACAGCCAGCGCCTCGCCGTGCATGATCTGAGGACATTGCCCTCCGATGGTCATGCCAATGCCGTGGGGCAGCGTGACACCCGCGCTGGCAATGCAGAGGCCTGCAAGCGTATCGGCCCATGCCATATGGGCGCGTGCATCAGCGTCGGCCCCGTTATTAACTGCGCGCGGCAGCCACGTCACCACCAGGCGAATGGCTTCGAGGGCAAGGATATCTACATAGGGAGAGCCGCCCACATGCAGATAGGCCTCAAAGGCGTGCGTGAAGGCGTCGAAGCCGGTGGAGGCCGTTACGTGTGCAGGCAACGTCGCCACCAGGTCGGGGTCAACAATCGCCACGCGTGGGTAGAGCAGGTTGTTGTAGAGCGCCGACTTGGTCTTGCTCGCACTCTGGGTGACGACAGCAACCTGCGTCACCTGCGAGCCTGTGCCCGACGTCGTGGTGACGGCAACCACGGGCAGCGTGGCAGGTGTGGGCGGCGTCTTGAAGAAGAGATAGTCCCAGCAGGTGCCGGGGTGGGTAGCCTCCACGGCGATCGCTTTGGCGGTATCCATGGCGGAGCCGCCGCCCACGCCCAGAACAACATCGGCGCCGAACTCTTTGGCAACGGCTGCCCCCGCCGAAACACAGTCGGTGGTGGGATTTGCAACGACTCCGTCAAAGTGGGCCGATTCGACGCCCGCTTCGGACAGCAGGGTGCGAATACGGTCGACCACAGGCGTTACATGGGGCGCGGTGGGCATGCTCACCACGAGGCAGCGGCGACCCAGCAGTGCGGTCACTCCACCCACTTCGCTTAGGCGGCCTGCGCCAAAACGGATCTCGGTAGGCTGAAAATAGGCAAACTCTTTCATGGTCCTCTCCTTTTGAGGGACTTCGTGCAGGAATGATTGAAGAATGCGGGAAGTGTGCTGCCAGTGCGCAGTCGGCCTAGCGAGCGATGCGCCTCCGCTTGAGCACTTCACCCAGGAAGACAGCGGCCAGCAGCATGACGCCAATCGCGACATCCTGCCAGTACGTGTTGATGCCGGTCATATTGAAGGCGTTGTAGATCATGGCCAGGAAGATTACGCCCAGCACGGTGCCCGGGATTGTGCCCGATCCGCCGCTGAAACTGGTGCCGCCGATTGCCGTTGCCGCAATGACGCGGAACTCAGCGTTCTGGCCGTAGCTGACGCTGGCTGCACCATACTGTGCGCAGACGAGTATGCCGGCGATACCGGCCAGGAAGGCGTTGAGGATGAATGCAAAGAGCAGGAATCGCTCCACCTTGATGCCCGACATGCGTGCAGCGCGCCGGTTGCCGCCGATGAAGTATGCCTGCTGCAAGTAGCGGTGGTTACGCAGCGCATAGCCGACAATCAGCGCCAGGAAGAAGAAGATGAGCATCGAAATGCGTATGCCCATGAACTTGTCCTGCCCCAGCATGGTGAAAGAGTCGGGCAAGCCGCTGATTGAGGTTCCTCCCGTAATCACCAGGCCAACGCCACGCAATGTGAGTAACGTCGCCATGGTAATGATGAAGGGATGCACCTTGAAGGTGTTGGTGAGGGTGCCGTTGACCACGCCGACGAGTGAAGCGGCGAAGAGCGTAATCACAATCGCCAGCGGCACAGGCAACCCCGCATTCAGCAACATTGCAACGATGATGGCGCTGAACTGCAGCGTGGCCGCCACGGAGATGTCGATGCCACCGGTGATCATGATGATCGTCATGCCCAGGGCCATGATGCCCTCGGAGACGAAGTTGGTGAACATCACCTCCATGTTGCGCGCGCTAAGGAAGCGTGGGAAGTAGAGCTGCATGACGATGCCCAGCACGACAATCGCAAAGAGCAGCGCAATTTGCTGCAGGGAGCCGGCGCTGAGCCCGCCAAAGCGGCTGCGCGATGGGGCTGTTGTCTGGGGAATGCCGCCCGGCGGCACGCTACTTGGTTGCATAGTGCATCACCTTTTCCTGCGTTGCCTCGTCACCTTCCAGAATGGTCACCAACTCGCCCTCGCGGAAGATGGCGACGCGATCGCTCAACCCCAGCACCTCGGGCAACTCCGATGAGATGACGATCATGCCAATGCCTGCGTCGGCCATGCGCCGCAAGTCGGCGTGGATGTTGGATTTGGCGCCGACGTCGACGCCACGGGTGGGCTCATCCACAATCAGCACCTTGGGCTGCGCACAGAGCCATTTGGCCAACAACGTCTTTTGCTGATTGCCGCCGCTCAAATTGATGACCAGCTGCTCATCATTCGGCGGGCGTACTTCAACCTCTGCCACCAGCCGTTTTGACTCGCCGCGGATTTTTCGTTCCTGCAAGAAACCCAAGCTGGTAATGAAGCGCCAGAGCGATGCAGAGACAACGTTGAGGCGTATGGGCAGATTGAGGAAGAGGCCGAGCGTCTTGCGGTCTTCCGTCAGGTAGCAAACACCCTTGGCGATTGCCTCGCGTGGAGACCCGAATTTCACCGGAGTCCCGTTGAGGGAAAGCGCGCCGGCGTCGATTCTGTCGGCCCCCAACACACCGCGTGCGACCTCAGTGCGCCCCGAACCCACCAATCCGGCAAAGCCGAGGATCTCGCCCTTGCGCAGTGTGAAGCTGACATCGCGGAAGTACGGCTCGCGCGTCAGCCCCTCTACAGTGAAAGAGCTCGCCCGCGATTTGCGTAGCCTTGGGCGGGTAGAGATGGGTGATTTCGCGACCGACCATCATGCGAATGATCGCGTTGCGGTCAGTGGCCTCAGTCCGCACTGTGCCGACGAGCTGACCGTCTCGCAACACCGAGATTTCGTCCGCCAGGTGAAAGACCTCATCCAATTTGTGAGAGATAAAGACAATCGCGATGCCGCGCGCCTTCAGGTCGTCAATAATCCCGTAGAGGCGCTCAATCTCGTTTTCAGAGAGGGCCGAAGTAGGCTCGTCCATGATAATCACGCGGGCGTCAAAGGAGAGTGCCTTGGCAATCTCCACCACCTGCTGGACGCTCACACTCAGCTTGCTGGCCAGCGTGCGTGGATCCAGGTCCAGCCCCAGGCGTGCAAAAATGGCCGACGTCTCGTCGTAGAGCTTCGTCCAGTTGATGAAGCCTGCACTGTTGGCCGGTTCGCGGCGCAGGAAGATGTTCTGCGCCAGGTCCATGTTGGCCGAAAGGCTCAGCTCCTGATGCACAAGGCTGATGCCGCTTTGCATCGCGTCCAGCGGGTTGGCAAAGTGAACCACCTTGCCGTCAATCAGCACTTCACCGCTGTCAGCCTTGAAGATGCCGCCAATCACGTTCATGAGTGTTGATTTACCGGCGCCGTTCTCACCGACCACGGCATGCACCTGGCCAGCCTTCACCGCCAGGCTCACATTCTGCAACACGTGGTTGCCGGAGAAGCTCTTGTTGATGTTGTGCACTTCCAGAATGGGCGCGGCAACACTCTTTGATGTTGGCCCTGCGGTTTTTGCAATCGGATTGGATACTTCGGAAGTGGGCGTCATGATCACTCACGCGTTTCATTGCGGCGGCGATAAGCGTCCACCGCAATCGCCAGGAAGACAATCGCGCCGCTGACAATGCCCTGCCAGTTGGGCGAGCCATTCAGGAGCACAAAGCCGTTGCGAATCAGTGCCAGCAGCAGTACACCAAGAAATGTACCGAGCAGATTTCCCGAGCCGCCGGCAAAACTGGCGCCTCCAATGACTGCGCCCGCAATTGCGTTCAGTTCGGAGCCGAGACCAAATTGGAAGAAGCCCATAGCAAGGCGCGAGGTCATGAAGATGGCCGCCACGCCGGCGAGCAGGCTCGAGATAACGTAGGCGGAGAAGGTGACCGAGGTGACGCGAATGCCCGAGAGCGCCGCAGCAGGTGGGTTCTGGCCTACGAAGAAGGATTGGTTCAGCGGCTTCCATTTCGCCAGCAGATAACTGAAGACGGCTAGAATGCCGATTGTAACCAGAATGGGATAGGGGATGCCGAGGAACGAGCCTTGTCCAATGACCAAGTACGCATCAGGCAAGCCTGAGACATACCAACCGGAGGTGAGCACCGTCGCCAGGCCGCGCGCAATGGCGAACATGCTAAGCGTGACGATGAAGGGTGCAATCTTGAGGCGTGCCACGCCAAATCCGTTGACGGCGCCACAAGCCGCAGCCACCCCAAGACCGGCGAGTACGGCCAGCGGCACGGGAATGGCGCTGGTAGCAATCTTGTTGCTGAGCAACATGGTGACGACAACGCCCGTCAAGCCCAGCACCGAGCCAACCGAGAGGTCAATGCCACCCAGGATGAGGATGAGTGTCATGCCCATTGCCATGAGCAGATCGTAGGTCATGCCCATGAGCATGGAACTGAGGTTGTCGGTGGTGAGAAAGCGGGGCTGCAAAATGGCGAGGATGACGGCCACAAAGAGGTTGATCAGCAGCAGCGTTGTTGTGCGCGAACGGAAGAAGCGGCCGGCGGCATTGCGCATGGCCGAGCCTTCGGCCACCGGCATTGTTGTTGAAGACATAACAGAATCCTCGTGATTGAGGGCACTCATGGGATGGGGCAGGCTGCACCCCATACAACATCTGCACAGCAGGGAGACGTGCCGCCGGTCTCCCTGCTGCGCCTGGAGCGGGCGTGAGCTTGCAGCCGAACCGGCGCTGCAAGCTCACGCCTGTTGCCTAGAAGTTGGGCGCAGACTTGTAGATCTGCACGTCGTCCTTGTAGAGAATGTTGACGCCGGTGTCGACAGGTGCCGAAACGCACGGGCCAAGGCCGTAGGGGAAGGGAACGCTGGTGGGAACCTTGGCGCCGTAGGCAAGCAGCATGGAGGTGTAGCCCATGAGATAGGGGTTCTGGCCAACGGTTGCGCGGATCTCATCCTTGTCAATCAACTCAATTACGGGCATGCCAAAGTCAAAGGCCATGATCTGCACCTTGCCCTGCATGCCGGTGGTGCGCACGGCGGCAGCGGCGCCAGGGCCGGGGTTGCCATGGGCGCCAAAGATGCCGGTGATGGTGGGGTCAGCCTGGAGCGCAGCGGTCAACTGCGTCTCGGCCACATCCACCTTGCCTTCGTCGTTAATCTCAATCGTCTCAATATTCGGGCCGTTGGCGGCGAGGGCATCCTTGAAGCCCTGGACGCGGCGCGCCAGGTGATCTGGGCCGGGGAAGGTTGAGATGGCGATTTTGCCCTCGCCGCGCCAGCCATTCGGCCATGGCCTCGCCGGCTGCGTAACCGGCTGCATAGTTCTGGGTGCCTACAAAGGTAAGGCGCTTGCTGTCCGGCGCATCCGAGTCAAAGGTGATTACAGGAATCCCCGCATCGATAGCAGCGTCGATCGAAGGCACCATGGGGGCAGCATCACCGGCGGTGGTGAGGATGCCGGCTGCGCCCTTGGCGGCCAGCTCGTCAATGGCACGCGCTTCGAGCGATGCGTCCCACTCAGCCGGCCCCTGCAGTTCGGTCTTGACGTGCGGTCCAATGCGCGCCGCTGCGTCAACCATGCCCTGATAACACCAGTTGAAGAACTCGGAACCCTTGAGGAAGACAACCATGCCATAGAGTTCTTCAGGCATGCTTGCAGCACCAGCAGGCGCTGCACCAGCTTGCGGGGCAGCCACAGGGACCGTGCACGCGGCCAAAGCCGTGCCTGCACCTGCCATGGCTGCAACCTTCAAAAATTGCCGACGGGTGGATTTGTCCTGGTCACTCATCTTCTGCTCCTTTGCAATACTACAAGATTGAATTGAGGATGGAATGTGGGGATGGAATGATGCTTGAACAAGCCGGTCAGAACTGCCTGGACTTCTGCTGATGGCTTGCAAATACCGGATTGACGGCTGCGCGTTTTCGCCTGCGTTTCAGGCAGACTGACGAATGACAAGCGTGCATTCGAGTTCGACGGTTGACTCTTCAAGCTGGCCGCCGTCGATTTGCGTGCAGAGCATTCGCGCTGCGCGACAGCCAATTTCACGCGCGGGCTGGCTCACAACTGTCAAGGGCGGCGCGCACACGCTTGCCCAGGGATGATCATCAAAACCGAGCACGGCGATATCCTCTGGGCAGCGCAAATGCAGCTCCTTGATGGCCCGCAGTGCACCCAGTGTGAGCAAGTTGTTGTTGCAGAAGAGCGCGTTTGGGTGGTGCGGTAATGTGAGGATTTGCAGGGCAGCATCGCGGCCCGCTTCGATCGCCAGCGGGCTCGTCACAACCCATTCCTCGGGAAGTTCAAGATTGTTGTCTGCCAGCGCCTGGCGGAATCCAGAGAGCCGTTCGCGCATGGATGAGAGGCGTTCATAACCCGCAAGCGTGCCAATGTCACGATAGCCGCGCTCAATCAGATACTGAACGCCCAGGCGCGCGCCGCCACTGTTGTCAGCGCCCACATAGGGGCCGTCCAGTCCCGCAAAGCGACGGTCCACGAAGACGATGGGCGTCCGGTTGGCCTCTGCGATGGAGAGAGCCGACCACTTCTGGCTGGTGGCGGCGGCGATAATGCCGTCAACGCGCTGGCTCAGCAGCAGGTCCAGATAGTGCTCCTCGCGGTCAAGCGCCTCATCGGTGTTACAGACAATCAGCGCATAGTTGGAGGGTTTGAGCACCTCCTCAACGCCGCGCAGCATGTCACCAAAAAACTGGTTGGAGGCGTCGGAGACAATCATGCCCACGCTGCCGGTGCGCCGGGTGGTGAGGCTGCGCGCCACGTTGTTTGGGCGATAGCCGAGCTCGGCGATAGCGGCAAGGACACGCTGCTTGGTCTCTTCTTCAACGAAGCGTGTGCCGTTAATCACATGCGAAACAGTTGTCTTTGAGACAAAGGCGCGCTGTGCGACATTCGTTATTGTGGGTGCGTTGGGACGCATTGCCAGCCGCCGGACTCTAGTAGAGGGTTTGGGCAACCACCCCCAGGGGATGGGGTGAGATTGGGTTATGTCTTTGTCGGGTTCGCTTGTGGGAGCCATACAACCGGTTGCGCAACCGGTTGTATGCTATCATCGCACAAGATTGCGCCCACGTCAACGGTTTACGACAAATTCTCCGAGTTGCGCAACAAGCTTGGCTGTGTTCCAAGGGATGGCGAAGTCGAATCCGTCTCAGTGGCCGGTCACAACCCACGCGCGTTGCGCCACGCCTGTGCGGTCGCCGCGTAGCTCGAAGGCGGTCATTTCGGCGTTGGCCGGAGCCTGCAAGAAGGGGGTAAGAGGATGGCCGTGCTGCCCACCTGGCCGCGCCGGACGCGCTGGAAAACAGGCAGCGGCAGCTGGCGGTCCTGCGCAGGCTGCCCTCTTTGCGCACCTCCTCGGCCCGACACCTACCGCACCGAGAATTATGAAAGCACCAACGCGCACCTCAAGTCATCCGCGAATACGGGCGCGTGCACGCCGCCGCTATCGGCGGGATCGTTTGCGCGCTTCATCGATGGCGCTCCTGATCTGTACGCCAATTTTTTTCGGTTTCCTGCTGCGCACCAATGGATTTGCTTGCACCGACAGCGCTTCGTCATCGCATCAGGCCGATGCGATATTACTTGGCGGGTGGACGACCCTGGCCCGAAAACGCACTCGCCTCGCGCATCTTGTCCACCTTGAGCCAGCGGCAGATGCAACTTATGCTGATGTCACATTTGCGTTCGAGCACACCCCGACCGAATCCATTGCGGACTACTCTTGAAACACCTTGCGCCTGAATTCCGAAGGATAGACGCGGCGCAGTTTCGTTGGTTCGGTCTCGTTGGGTTGGCATGTGATCAGATAGTATCCCGTTGCTTACTATCTGTGGACTAAAGTCGTCCGGGACCACAGGTCGGGGCAGTATTGCCGCAGCGAGCGCAGCGTTATTCCGGCTGGCGCACCGGATAGTGCTCGCCAATATTGTGGCGGTCCACCACCACGTGGCGCAGGTAGACAGCAGGCGGCACGTGCTCGCCGCTGAGGATCTGATGCGCCAACTGGATGAGCGGGCGGCCATATTCTTCGGGTCGAAAGAGGGTGGCGGCCACCAGCATGGAATTGGGCTTGCGCAACTCCTCGCGGATTACGCGTGTGCCTGCGCCCTGTGCAACTGTCACAACATGATCGCTGCGGCGGCACTTACGGACTGTCGTCAGAATCGCCTCTGCCGTATTGTCGCTCAGACTGATGATCGCCAGCCGGCGCGCATTGGGCATTGACAAAAGTAACGCCGACAGTTCGCGCTCAATCTCCTGATTGTCGATTGCGTTGTCAATGCGAATGGTTTCTGTCTCGCTGATTTCGCCCAGGATTGACTGGATCCCCTCCACCTGGCCCGTCAGGCGCATGGCAGGCAGCGGCCCACCCGCCGAGTGCTCGAGCACGATGAGCTTGTCCAACTTGCCCTGCCAATTCGCCTTGATCCATTTGCCCAGAGCAACGCCCCCATCCACACCGGCGCGGTAGTTGTCAACGCCAAAATAGGTTGCGCCGATCATGGGGGTGTCCACTGCAATCACAGGGATAGCCGCTTGCCTGAACTTGTCCATGAGGATGGCGCTCACCTGCTGATCGAAGTGATATTCAATCACAAGATTCACCCCCTCGGCCAGGAGTCTGTCCGCGACACGGATGGCGCTCTGGCTGTCGAAGTGATTGTCACCAATCACCAGGTCCAGGTTGCCGCTCTGCTGCACAGCCATCTCCAGGCCACGGCGCACTTCCACGGCATAAAGACGCTCTTCGCTCAGGTTGGCAAAGCCGATTTTGAAGTGGGGTGAATCCGCATCAATGGGCGCATAAGAGCGCGTGGTGTTCTCGCCGCAGATGGTGAGTAGCGTCTTTGTGCGGCGCAGTTCATCAATGAAGCGCGGCTCCAAGTCGCGATCGGTCAGGATGTGGCTAATCTGCTCCAGCGCGGCGAAAGAGGTGACCTGTACACGGCCGAACTTGCTTGATTCAATAAGCCCAACCACCTGCTCCGCCGAGCGCACTGCGGAGCGCGTTACCTGCGCCATCTGAATATCGCTGTCAGTCATTCCCGTCTTGAGGGTGAAGCCGCCACACGATACAAAGGCCGTGCGAATGTGCAGCCCTTCCAGCGCGCGTTCGGCCAGCGAGCCGGAGGTGGCTGCGCTGCCCGAACGCACCACCCCGCCCACCAAAATGACAGTGCAGGTCGCATTCTCCGCCATGGCCAGCGCACTCTCAATGCCGCAGGTCACAATCGTCAGGTTACGATGGTCGCGCAGGAAGGTGCTCATGAAGAACGCCGTTGTGCTGGCATCCAGAAAGATGGAGTCGCCATCGCTGACCATGTCGGCGGCCCAGCGAGCAATGCGTTGCTTATTGCCCTCCTGCATCCGCGCCCGTGCGCTGAACGTGCGGTTCGCGATCTGATAGTTGTTGCTCAGCGTGGCGCCGCCCCGTATGCGGACGATTTGATTCGTCTGGCCGAGGTAGTCGAGGTCGTTCCGAATGGTGCCTTCGGAAACGTCCATGAGCTGCGTCAGTTCGACAACCTTGACTTCCCGGCGCTCGCGCAGGAGGTTCAGTATTTCCTGCTGTCGCTCGTGCTGTTTCATGGCTGGTCTGCGTTCACGTGGGCTATACAGCGTATGTGCCATTGGAACACATCGGCGCAACAGGGGGCCGCTTGCGCGGCCCCCTGTTGCGTACATTTCAGAAGTGGCCGGCTTTACTGGGTGGGCTGAATGTTGTTGATGATGAAGTTCCAGCCTTCCCACGGCGGCACCGGGTGGGTATAGGGGTTCTCGGCCGAGGGATAGTTCGTCCAGTAGGTATTGTTGAAGACAAAGGTCTGATTCTCGTAGCCAAGGGTGATGTCGGGCAGGTCGCGGAAGTATATCGTCAGCGCCTGACGCACAAGATCCACATAGGCCGGGTCATCAGCCGAGGGAACCATTCCTTCCATCTGATCCAGGATTGCGTCCAGTTCGGGATTCTCATAGCGGGTATAGGAGCGGATGTTGCCGAGCCCGGTGCCCGCCGGCGCAGAGTACTTGCTGTGGTAGTGCTCCAGCGTGCTCCAAGGATCATAAATGCTGCCGCAATGGACCCAAAGATGCATGTCGTACTCGCCTGAGCGGGCATTGTCCTGGAAGGCGGCATCCTGCACTGCATCCATAACGGTGTCGAAGCCGGCGTTGCGCAATTGCTGCACAAGCACGGGGCCGCCGGGATTCAGCGCTTGCATCTGAATGGTGAGCTTGAGAGTTTCGCCATCCTTGGCCCACAGCCCGTCGGCATTCGGCGCGTAGCCCTTGGCGGTCATGATCTCGGCAACCTTTGCGAGATCGACATCGTCGACATTGAATTCGTCGTAGACATCCTGCAACTGAGGCACATACTCTTCCTGGATGGAACCCCAAGGCGCCAGCGGTGCAACGCCGGGATAGGTCGACCCTTCGTAGGCCAGTGCGATGTACTGATCACGGTCAATCGCATGGTTAACGGCCCAGTGCAGGTCAACGTCATCAAAGGGCGGACGCTGGTTGTTGAAGGTCAGGCGATATGCGCAGCCATTGGGGAAGCCCCACGCCGGCCCTTCCGCGTTCCAGGAGTTGAGATTCGGGTTCTGGGCACGGGCAGCTTCAAACTGGCCCACATCCAGATTGCGACCCGAATCCAGCGCATTGCTGATGTAGAGCTGCGGCATGGCCTCGACGGTGGCGGGGACATAGACGACGCGCTCAACCGCGGGCATTGCCTCGGCCAGCCCTGCGTCCACTGCCCACCAGCTGTCGCGCCGATCGAAGACAATCGAATCATCACCCGATTTGACGATCTTGAAGGGGCCGGTGCCCACGGGCCAACCCTTCTCCAAATCAAAGAACTCAAAAGCAAAGGGTTCCTTCCCTGCCCAAATGTGCTCGGGGACAATCACCAGGCGCCCAACCTGGCCCGTAGCCAAAAAGTCTACAGCCCAGCGCGGCCCCGGCTTGTTGAGCTTGATGCTCACAGTCAGCGGATCGACCACAGTCGCTTCGCTCACCCACTCGTTGAAGGCCGACGCCATGGCCATTTCGGCAGGCGCGTCGCGCAGCATGTTGATTGTGAAGGCGACGTCGGTTGCGTCAAAGACCTCGCCGTCGCTCCACATGACGCCATCGCGCAGATTGAGCGTCAGCTCGGTGAAGTCATCGTTGTACGCCCAGCTTTCGCCTTGCCAGGGAATGATCTCGCCGGTCGGGTAGTTGGTGTAGAAGAGCGCTTCGTTGACCGTGTAGTGCAGGTTGTTGCGTTGGTGCAGCGTGGTGCCAGCATAGGGATTGAAGTTTGTAGGCGCCGGCACCTGGTTGTTGAAATCCCAACCCTGGCTAATGAAGGTGCGGTTCCTGGGGACATCGGGTATACCATCGGCGGCGACAGGCGCGGCGCTTTCGACGGCGGTGCCATCAGCAGGTGCGGCAGCCGGAGCTGCAGCACAGGACGTAATGAGGAGCGACCCAATTAACAGAGCGCTCAGCAGGACAAACCTGAGTGGACGGACCATCCTTGTTCCTCCTTGGTGGAATATTCGATTGCTGTAGGAAAAGCGGTGGGCATTTGCAGTCTACACCACAAACGCATCCTGCGTCAACCATTTTGTTGTATTTTGTTGTTATTCATCAAAAATCTTGCGGAATTCCACTACTGTGGCTGTGCTTTTGCGACGCAATTTCATCAATTGCATTGACCTTTGCCATTTTCTGATGTAGACTGTCGCCAGAATCCCCAACACCCGCAGTTTCCCATAGACCGCCAAAGCACCATCGCACAGGCGGCGCGTCCTTATCAGCGCAGGTCAGCGCAGGCGAGCAAACACCATGTATGTTCAATATCTGCTCCGTCGACTGGGCATGTTCTTCCTCGTCATCTTTCTGGCGGTCACCGTCAATTTTCTGATCCCGCGCCTCATGCCTGGTGACCCCGTGGAGCAGAAGCTCAACACGCTCATGGCCACGGGCGGCGGGCAGATGGGCGACGTGACCGCCATGGCCGACGCCTACCGCGAGCGCTTCGGCCTGAACCAGCCGCTCTGGAAGCAGTACATCAACTACTGGTGGGACATCCTCCACTTTGACTTCGGCTACTCATTGGCGAACTATCCGCAGAAGGTTGCGCGCGTCATCACATCGGCCATGCCGTGGACGGTGGGGCTGCTGGGTTTTTCCACGCTTGTTGCATTTGCCGTGGGCACCATGCTGGGCGCGCTGCTGGCCTGGCCCGAATCGCCGCGTTGGCTGCGCTCATTGGTGCCTGTACTGATGACCCTCTCATCAATCCCCTACTTCCTGCTGGGTATCATACTTGTCTACTTCTTCGCCATACGCTGGCGCATTTTGCCCGCAGCCGGGGCGTACAGCTTTGGCAGGGTGCTGCGTTTCGATTTGCCCACAATTCTGGACATTGCCAAGCATGCGATACTGCCGGCTTCCGCAATCATCATTTCGGGCATTGGCGTTTGGGCGCTCGAGATGCGCGGCATGATGATTGGCATTCTGGGCGAGGACTTCATCAGCTTTGCTCGCGTCAAGGGGCTCAAGGAGCAGCGCATCTTCCGCTGGTACGGCATTCGCAACGGAATGCTGCCACAGGCCACGGCGCTGGCCGTGCGCCTGGGTTACATTGTGGCCGGCGCCATTCTGGTGGAGGTGATCTTCTCCTACCCGGGCATTGGCTACAAGCTCTATCAGGCGGTGCAGGCCAAGGACTACTTCGTGATTCAGGGGATTGTGCTGGTCCTGATCTTCGCCATCGCCTTCGTCATGTTGGTGATGGACCTCATCTACCCCGCATTGATCCACGCATCAACTACGATCAGAGGTAACGCAAACGCATGGCCACGACGCTCACACTCTCTGCCAGAGCAAACCGCTTGCCGCCGATCCCTATCTTGTCAGCGGAATGCTGCTGCTGCTGGTTGTCTTTATCTTTGCCTACATTGTCCCGCTCTTTCTGGATTCCACGTGGTCCAACGTGGGCGCTTTTGCGCCGAAGCTGATGCCATCCGCCGAACACTGGCTGGGCACCGACACGCAAGGGCGCGATATCTTCACCACGCTTGTTTTGGCCACGCCGCAGACGCTTTTCATCGGCATCGTTGCCGGGGCAATCGGCGTAAGTGTCGGCGTTGTTCTGGGGCTTGCCTCGGGCTATCTGGGCGGCTGGACCGACACGGTTATACGCGTCATGACCGATGTCTTCATGACAATCCCCGCGATTGCGATTCTGGTGGTGGTGGCCACCAACGTGCGCTCCATGACCGTGACCGTCATGGCGATCATCATCGCCTCACTTGCGTGGCGCTTGCCCGCGCGGTACAATTCGCGCGCAAACGCTCTCACTGCGCGAGCGCGGCTATGTTCAGGTGGCCAAACTCAACGGCATGGGCGAATTTGAGGTGATTGCACACGAAGTGCTGCCCAACCTCTTCCCCTACATTGCAGCCACTTTCGTCGGCACCGTCTCCTGGGCCATTCTCACGACCATTGGCCTCGAGGCGCTTGGACTGGGCCCGCAGGACCAATTTACGCTGGGGATGATGATTTTCTGGTCGCAGTTCTATGGCGCAGTGTTGCGCGGCATGTGGTGGTGGTGGGCGCCGCCGATTGTCATGATCGTCACCATTTTCATTTGCCTCTTCTTCACCTCCGCGGGCATGGATCAACTTGTCAACACGCGGCTGCGGAGTGACGAATGAGCACGATCAGGGCGGATTCAGCCAACGCAAGCAGAGCCACCACCGGCACGATGCCTGCAGCCGCTACGGGCACGATCAATCTGCGGGTGAAGGATTTGCGGGTTCATTTTCGCACCGTCGGCGGCACTGTGCGGGCAGTCAACGATGTCACCTTTCACGCGCACGGGTGAACGGCTGGGGCTGGTGGGCGAATCGGGTTCGGGCAAATCCACCACTGCCTGGCCCTCCTGCGCATATGAAGCCGCCGGGACCCATTGCCGGTGGCTCATGTTGCTGGGCGACCACGATATGATCGCGCTCTCCGATGAAGCAAATGCGCAAGCTGCGCTCCGACGCCGTCTCGCTGATTCCTCAGGGTGCGATGAACTCTCTCAACCCCGTTATGCGCATCAAGGAGCAGATACTTGACATCTATGCGGCGCACGACAATCGCACTGAGCGAGGGCGAGATCAACGAGCACATCGCTATCTGCTCGAATCGGTGGGCCTGGAAAACGACGTGGCGAGCATGTATCCCACATGAGTTGAGTGGCGGCATGAAGCAGCGCGTCTGCATTGCCATGGGCATTTCCCTGCGCCCCAAGTCATTATCGCCGATGAGCCGACCAGTGCGCTCGATGTGGTGGTGCAGCGCCAGGTGATGGAGACATTGGGCCGCGTGCAGGAGGAGATCGGCGCCGCTGATCCTTGTGGGCCATGACATGGGGTTGATGGCCCAGTTTGTGGACAGCATCGGTGTCATGTATGCCGGTCGCCTCGTCGAAGTGGGCGCCAGTGAACGACATCTTTGAGGAGCCGCTGCACCCTTACACACAGATGCTGATTTCCAGCCTCCCAATCTGGAGACGAAGGGCGTGTTTAAGGGCATTCCCGGCATCACGCCCTCGCTGCTCGACCCGCCCACGGGCTGCGCCTTTCACCCCCGCTGTCCATCCGTTATGGAGCATTGCAAGTCCCTTATGCCGGAACTCGCGCCCGTCCTGCCCAACCACGAAGTCTCGTGCCACCTGTACGTCGCGCTGCCGGCCCAGGCCCCGCCGTCTGCAACAACGAAGGTCGAGGCGTAAGCGCATGACCGCACTGCTGCAAGCGAACCACATCTCCAAAGTCTTCAAGACAGGCAAGGGCATGACGGGCCACACACGCAACGTGGCCCTCGATGACTTCTCGATCACCATTGAAGAGGAGCAGCCTGTGGTCATTGCCATTGCCGGCGAAAGCGGCAGCGGCAAGACCACACTTGCGCGGCATTCTGCTGGGCGTCGTGCGCCCACATCCGGCGAAATGTACTATCGCGGCAAGGAGTTGCACACACTGGACGCAGCGGGCCGCAAGACCTTTCGGCGCGAGGTACAGGCGATCTTCCAGGACCCCTTTGAGGTCTACAATCCCTATTACAAGGTCGACCATGTATTGACCACGCCGATTGCCAAGTTCAACCTGGCCCCCTCCGGCGCGGCTACCACGGCGATGATCCACGAGGCGCTGCGCAAAGTGGGCCTGCGCCCCGAAGAGACGCTGGGGCGCCTTCCGCACCAGTTGAGTGGAGGGCAGCGCCAGCGCATCATGATCGCACGCGCGCTGCTGCTCTCGCCGCGCATTATCATTGCCGATGAACCAGTCTCCATGGTGGACGCTTCGCTGCGCGCCACGATCCTCGAAAGCCTGCTCGTGCTGCATCGTGAGTTCGGCATTTCAATTCTCTACATTACGCATGACCTAACCACCGCCTACCAGCTCTGCGACTCAATCATCGTGCTCTACCGGGGTACGGTGGCCGAACGGGGCAATGTGGGGCTCACTATCCGTGAACCCAAGCATCCGTACACGCAACTGCTGGTCGATTCAATTCCCAAGCCGAATCCGGAGTTGCACTGGGGCAGTGAAGCGCTGCAGGTGGCCAAGGTGGAAGGAAGCGATGTACCCGACACCGGCTGCAAGTTCGCTGCCCGCTGCCCCCACCGCATGGAAATCTGCGTGAGCGCACACCCGCCCCTGCTCCACACCGAGCCAGGCCGCGAAAGTCGCCTGTTATCTCTACGAGGAGCAAGAGAAGGGTCAGCAAGCAGCCGGCACGCGCACGGCTGGCACTGGCACGGTGGAGAGCGCGCAGGCCGCCGCACCATCTGCCCAATCTGCGTAGTGTCCACAACAACCAACAATTCTTGCCAAACCAGAAGGATGGACCGCATGGAGATTACCCGCCGCAAGCCCCTAACTGCGCGTAGGCATGTTTTGTGTAGGGCACCGCATCTACTGGGGCCAATACCCGGTCTGCTGGACGATCTCATGGGCTACCACGAGGTCATCAAGCAGCGTGTGGCGAGCAACGGCGTTGAGGTGACCGACTTTGGCATGGCCGACAACGCCGAGAGTGCCTATGCCATGGCGCGTGAACTCAAGCGCGGCGACTTTGACCTCATCATCTGCCACCTCGCCACCTACGCGACAAGCTCCACCTGGGGCGTGATGCTGAAAGAGATCACCGCCCCGATTGTGCTGGTTGGCCTGCAGCCCAAGCGCACCTTCGACCCCAACAACTACACCACGCACCTGCAACTCGCCAACGATCAGGTTGTTTCGTTCCCCGAGTTCGCCGGCGTGGCCGTGCGCATGGGAAAGCCGATTCCGCCGCTGGTGGCCGGTTCGCTCTACGATGACCCGGTGGCCGAGGCGGAGCTGGCCGAGTGGTGCCGCATTGCCCAGGTGCTGCACGATCTGCGCGGCGCACGCATTGGCCAAATGGGCCATACGCTCGAGTCCATGCTCGACATGCACAGCGATCACACCATGTTCACCATGGCCTTCGGCATGCACATTGTGCAGACGGAGCCCGACGAGGTGCTGACCGAGCTGCACCTGGCGACTTCCGCCGAAGTTGCGGAGAAGCGCGCCTTCATCGAAAGCTTCTTTGATATGCCGGACCCCGTCTCTGACCCGCACACCGTGCGCCTGACGGAAGAAGATCTCGACATCGCCGCGCGCGTGGCTGTGGCGCTCGACCGTTTCATTGACGCACGCAAGCTGGACGGCCTTGCCTACTACTACGAGGCGACGCCCGGATCGGAGATGCGCAAGCTCGTCACCAACTTTATTGTGGGCAACTCCATTCTCAGCGTGCAGGGCTTCCCCATGTGCGGCGAGAATGACCTGAAGACGTGCGTTGCGATGATGATCATGGATCGCCTCGACATCGGCGGCAGCTTTGCCGAGTTCCACCCCGTCTTCTTCGAGCGCAACGCCATCTATGTGGGCCACGACGGCCCCCATCATCTGGGCATCTGCCAGGGGCGTCCCGTGCTGCGCAGCCTGCTGCAGTACCATGGCAAGCCGGGCTCCGGCGCATCCGTCGAGTTCACCATCAAGCATGGCCCCATCACCATGTTGGGCATTGGGCAAACCTTTGATGGCCGCTTCAAGTTCGTCATCGCCGAAGGTGAATCGGTGGAGGGGCCGCTTCCTCCTACTGGAAACACGAACACGCTGGGCTACTTTGAGCCCGACCCAATTACCTTCCTTAAAGCATGGTGCAACGAGGGGCCCACACACCACTTTGCGCTGGGCGTTGGCCACCATGCCGGCACCATCAAGAAGATTGCCGACGTGCTTGGTATTGAAGCCGTGATCGTAAAGACGTGAACAGGCACGGAAGTGTAAAGGAACCCCCATGGCTACACGGCCCAATGTGCTCATCGTTATGACCGACCAGCAGCGCGCCGATTTCCGCAAAAGCCAGGGGTTTTCACTGGACACGATGCCCTTCCTCGACAGCCTGGAAGCGCGGGGCGTTGGCTTTGACGCAGCCTACACGCCCATGCCCATCTGCTCGCCTGCACGCATGAGCATGCTCACAGGGCGCTACCCATCTGCGCATGGGCAGATTGCCAATTGGTCGCCGCTGAAGGTGCGCGCCAGCAGCGACCTGGCCGAGACCATGCGCAGCGCCGGCTACGAAACCGCGCTTTTCGGCAAGAATCACTCGCATATGACGCCCGACGCGCTGGATGTATGGCATGAGTACAGCCATACCAGCGCGCCGCCGCGCCCCGGCCATGAGGAGACCGACGCGGCCTTTGACGCGTGGATGGAAGCCATCGGCCACTGGGTTGTCCCTGAGGCAACCCCCTTCCCGCTTGATTCACAGTACCCCGTGCGCATTACCGACGATTTTGTGGAGTGGCTTGACCAGCGCAGCGAAGACCCGGATGCGGCGCGCCCCTTCTGCGCGTGGGTCAGCTTCCCCGAGCCGCACAGCCCCTACCAGGCACCCGATCCCTACTTCAGCCTCTTCCCCGAAGACGACAATCCCGCCGCCAGGCGCCGGTCCCGAGGCGCTGGAGGCAAAGGGCTTTGCCTGGCAGCAGCAGTACGCAGCCATCCAGCATTACCATCCCGACAGTGACGCAGTTTGGCCGCGCTTCCGCGCCACCTACTGCGCCATGCTGCGGCTGATTGATGACCAGTTGCGCCGCGTTGTCGGCGCGCTGGAAGCGCGCGACCTGCTGCGCAACACAGTGGTCGTCTATGTGGCCGATCACGGCGAGTTTGCCGGCGATTACGGCCTCTACCGCAAGGGGCTGGGGCTGCCGCAGTGCTCCATTCGTGTGCCCATGATCTGGCTGGGTGGGGGCATTGCACCCCGGCCCCAGGGCCACCCGGCGCACGTTTCGCTCGTGGACGTCTTTCCCACCATTTGTGAAGCGGTTGGTGCGCCCATTCCGCAAGGGGTGCAGGGGCGCAGCCTTTGGCCGCTGCTGCAAGGGGAGGGGTGGCCTGCAGGAGAATTCGCCAGCGTGTACGCGGGAAATGGGCATTGGCGGGCTGGTGCTGAACGAAGAGGACGAGATTGGCGTGGGCGCCGACGCCGACACGCTCTACGTCGATGGCGTGGCGCGCACCAACTTTGACGGCACGCGCACCGCCACCGCAGGCTATCGACGCGCCGTGATCATGGGCAACTGGAAGTTGATTTACGACCTGGAATATCCGCTGGAGCTATACAATCTGGAAGAGGACCCACTGGAGTTGCATAACCTCGCCGAAGATGCGCGCTACAGCGTAGAGCGTTCAGAGTTGCTGGCGGAGTTGCTCCACTGGAGTGTGCGGCTGGCGGACAACAGCCAGGTGAGGCGCTACGAAGTAAAGCGCGGACCGCACAATTGGGTGAAGCGCGCGTAGCGGCGCAGAGACGTCTCGGCGCACACACAAAGCGGCGCACACACAAAGCGAGGCCTCCAGAATTTGGAGGCCTCGCTTTGATCTGCGTTGCGTTGCCTACAGCCATCTGCAGGGTTGGCTGGTTGGGCTTGGGGATGGCGCGCTCTGTCCTCGGCGGCGCCGGGTGGCAATCTGCAGGATCATGTTTGGAAAGTAACGTGTCTGCGCGTTCATTTGAGCTGACTCATTGGGAATTCGAGTTATCAATCCACAATTTGGCAATCCACCTGCTGAGGTGGAATGAACAGAGAGTGAGTTCGGGGATGACGCGTTGTTTTGCAGACCGCATGAGATTTGAGAATTCCTGAAGACATGCAACTTGCGATTGACAAACTCGAAAGACTTGCTACAATAAACGAAAGGTATACGAAAGAACTCGCACTCAAGGCTCTGTATTCCTCATGGCCAATAAAGCCTTTGACCGCCGCAGCAAAATCCTCGCCTATCTTCAGTCGCATCAACGCGCCTCTACGCACACCCTGAGCGTTGAGTTCGGTGTCTCTGAAGTGACCCTGCGCAATGACCTCGCATTGCTGGAGCGCGAAGGTGCACTGGAGCGCCGCCACGGTGGCGCCACTGTACGTTCTCCCTTTGCTGCTGAGCACTCCTTTGCGGACCGTCGTCACCTTCATGAGCGGCAAAAGAAGAAGCTTGCGCAGGCAGCTCTTTCGTTTGTCCATAGCGGTGACACAATCCTCCTCGACAACAGTACAAGTGCCTATCAGTTGGCGCAATTGCTGACAGACAAAACGAACATCCGCGTCGTGACAAATGGATTTCCCATTGCGGCGCTCCTGGCTCCTTGCCGTGAGATCGAAGTCGTGTTGCTTGGTGGTATTTTGCGACACGAGACGGCGAGCCTCGTGGGACCCTTTGCGCCCGAAATGCTTAAAGCGCTCCACGCCGCTCATGCGTTTATGGGGGCGGGTGGCGTCAGTGTGGCGCGCGGCCTTACCGATGTGGATGTGCGCGAAGTGGAGATCAAGCGCGCCATGGTGCGCTCTGCCGATCATCTGATTGCACTCGTGGATGCCAGCAAGTTTGGCGTTGAAGCCTTTCTTACATTCGTCGATTTGGACGATCTCGATGTCCTGGTGACTGACGGACCTGTACCAGAATCGATTGCGGCTGCATGTGAAGACAACAAGATCGACCTGATGCTCGCCTGAACAGCTCTTCCACAAACGTCTTTCAACCACAACAGATGGAGATCGCATGGCAGATGAAACGAAGGATCCCAACGAAGAAGGGCAATCTGATCGCACGGACGGGCTCGACCGCGAAGAATTGAAGGACGAGCTCTTTGAGGGTGTGATTGACGGCCAGGAGGAAGTCGTCTCTCGATTGACGAACGCAGGGCTGGCAGATGGCATGGCAGCAGAGGATATTCTGTTCGACGCCCTCATCCCGGCATTGGAGGAGGTGGGCAGCCTTTTTGAGAAGGGTACGTACTTTGTGCCCGAGATGCTGCTGGGCGCCAAGGCCATGAAGTCGGGCCTCAAAATACTGCGCCCAGTGCTGGCCAAGAGTGGTATCAAACCTGTGGGCACCTTCATGATCCTTACCGTCAAAGGCGATATCCATGACATCGGCAAAGATCTTGTTCGCACCATGCTTGAAGGGGCAAGCTTCAACGTCATCGACTTGGGCGTCAACGTATCGCCCGAGAAGATGATTGAGGAAGTGCGCGCACACAAGCCTGATATTCTGGGCTTTTCGGCATTCCTCACCACCACAATGCCCATGTTCAAGACGAATATCGACGCACTCAAAGAGGCCGGGCTGCGCGATTCGGTCAAGGTTATGGTGGGCGGTGCACCGATTACGGCCGAGTATGCGCGGCTGGTGGGGGCGGATGGTTTTGCCGAGGAGGCAAGCACTGCAACCCGTATTGCGCTCGACTTCTTGAAGAAACCCGAAAGTTCAGAATATCTGCTGCAGAATCAGGCAGAGGTATCGACAAAGAGCTACACCAAGGTGGACAGCAGCAACTATGTGATGCCGCGTCCGGTGCGCCGCCTGGCTGCACTGCCCGCGGAGTCGTCACTCGAGCGGGTTCTTACCACCCTCAAGCATCAGGAGCCGGACCGTGTGCCCCACTTCGAATGGGTGCATGATCTCGACGTCATCAAGGCGATGACAAAGGGAGGCGACTATCACGACCTTGTAGAGCAATACGATATTGACGGCGTCATGGTGGCCCCCGCTTATCGCAAGCGCACGCTGGGTGAGCCGGACTTGCTCGTAGATGAATGGGGTGCTGTGCGCCGCATTGGCAAGGACAACTATGCCATGCCAGTGGATGAGGAAGCACCTATCAAGACAATTAAGGATCTGGAAACGTGGAATCCGCCCGATCCGGATGACGATTACCGCTATGAGCCGATCAAGCGCGTGGTGGAGCGCTTCGGCGGCAAGCGCGCCATCATTTTGCAGATGCGCGACGTGTGGAGTGGCCCGCGCGATTACATGGGCTATGCACAGCTTTTCATCAACCTCATGGAGGCGCCCGATCTGGTGGAGGGCGTGGTGCAGCGCTGCGTGGATCACTGATATTCGCGCTCATCCAGCGCGCATCGGAGCTGGGAGTCAACATAATCTTCACGGGCGATGACGTGGCTGACAATCGCGGCCCCATGTTCTCGCCCGTACTGTGGAGAGCATGTTCATTCCCCACTTCACGCGTCTGGTCAGTGCCATCCATGATTGCGGCCTCTACCATTGGAAGCACAGTGACGGCAACATGTATCCGCTGCTGGAGAGCATTTGCGCAGCGGGTTCCGATGGCATCGACCCGATCGATCCCTCGGGAGGCATGGAATTGAGCGTGGTCAAGCAGAAGTATGGCCACAAGATGGCCATCAAGGGAAACGTGGATCAAACGGAATTGCTCATGTATGGCCCGGCCGATGCCGTGGTGGAGTCAGTCAAGAAGTGCATTCGGGACGCCGGCCAGGGCGGTGGCTACGTCTGCTCTTCCAGCAACTCGATCCACTCAGGCGTCGCGCCGGAGCTGTACAAGGTGATGATCGACGCAATCCACTACTACGGTCAATATCCGCTGGATCCGGATGTGCTCGCGCCTGCGTAAGCGTGCATGGAGAAAGCCAACCCAAGCCCAGAGCTTAAGCAAGACTTCCGGATCCGGAAGCCTTGCTTCGTTCTGCGGAAGCGATAAAGCCCAGCAGCGGTTGATTGCGCATCCTCTCTTTGCACGACAGCGTGTCTCAAGAGTCGCCCAGGGTGTTCATGAGAAGTGCGACTGCTAAGGGCGCCATAGGGCTTCTCAAAAGTCAGAATGAGGTGTGGCAAGCGCCAACAGCAACCTCACCCCCGGCCCCTCTCCAGAACGGAGAGGGGAGCACAGCGCCGCCGTTAGGTCACATCTCCGGCGTGGCGCACTGTTTTGCTCCCCTCTCCAATTTTCTGGAGAGGGGCCGGGGGTGAGGTTGCTGTTGGCGCTTGTCACACCTCATTCTGACTCTTGAGAAGCCCCAAAACGCCCAACGCGCCAAATTGGTGATTGACATGCACAGATAGTTGCTGTATCTTTACATCTACAACTTCCCACAAAGATACACAAAAATATCCAACTATTACGGGCGTGTCATTCCATGGTTAGCCATCGGCGCCGGCAGTCAATCCTTGTGCAACTTGCCGAGCGCGGCGACGTGCGCATTGATGATCTGGCTGCAGATCTCAACGCCTCCCCCAACACCATACGCAATGATCTTGACTACCTGCAGGCGCAGGGGCTGCTGCAGCGTGTGCGCGGTGGTGCTGTGCCGACTGAGGCCAAAGCGCCATCGGTTCTTGTGGGCGAAGAAAACTACGCCGAGCGCCTGGCGGAACGGCACGACATCAAGTCGGCGATTGGCGTGTGGGCGGCTGGACTGGTGAAGGATGGGGATGCGTTGGTCCTTGATGCCAGCAGTACAGTCTACAGTCTTGCGACCCACCTGAGCGATCGTCAGCACCTGACGGTTGTAACGAATGGCCTCAACGTCGCCCTCCTGCTTGCGCAAAATTCTACAAACAAGGTAATTCTTGCCGCAAATGAAGTGCGCCCAGGCGGTTTCTCTGTGGTGGGGCGGCTTAACCCTGACATCCTCAACCACTTTTACGCCGCCACCTGTTTTGTCTCCTGCACAGGCTTTTCACTCGAGCAAGGGCTGACGGAGTTGAGCGTTGATGAAGCCATTCCCAAGAGCCAGATGATGAAGCTGGCCCGCGAGGTGGTGGCGCTTGTGGATCGCACCAAGTTTGGCGTTGTGGGTGCCTATCGATTTGCCGAACTCTCGCAATTGCACCGCGTTGTGATGGATGGCCCGATGGACGCAGTTGCGCTGGAGAAATTGCGCAGCGCGGGGGAATTCAACGTCACCGTGGTGGGAGCAGAGGGCGCGTGCACGCTGCCGCCGCTGGTTGGCCCCAAACGCAAGCGGCGCTTTCGCATTGGGTTTGGCAACATGACGGAAAAGATGCTTTTCGCACAACAGGTGCGTCGCAGCCTTGAGCGCGCCGCCCGCCAAATGGATGAGGTGGAACTGCTGGTGCGCGACAACAATATGGACCGCGCCACTTCGCTCGCCAATGCGGATCTGTTGATTGCCAACGAGATTGACCTGATGATCGAGTATCAGGTGGACGCGCAGGCGGGCAACGTCATCATGGACAAGTTTAACCGCGCGCGTATCCCCGTCATCGCCGTGGACATTCCATTGCCGGGCGCAACGTTTTTTGGGGCCGAGAACTACCGTGCCGGCTGGATTGCGGGCGAGGCGCTAGGGCAGTGGGTAGAGACGCACTGGAGCGGCAAAATTGATTTGCTGCTGCGTCTGGAAGCGCCGCTGGTGGGTCCGCCCGGCGCGCGCATTCAAGGACAGCAGGAGGGGCTGGAGTCGGTGATTGGCACACTGCCTTTGGCCCACGTTTATGCGCTTGATTGCCCCGTTTTGGTGGATGAAGCCGAAGCACACGTGGAGGCCGAACTTGACAACCTGCCCGGCGCTGCGCGCATTGCCATCGTAGGTATCAACGATGAGGCGGTGCTGGGCGCGCTGGCCGCGTTTGAGAAGGCGGGCCGGTTGCACCAGATTGTCGCCGTAGGGCAGAACGCTGACCGCCTTGGCCGTGCGGCGCTGCGCCGCTCGGACTTTCCGTTTATCGGCTCGACCAGCTATGGGCCCGAACGCTACGGCACAGGGCTGCTGGCGCTGGCGTTGCGCATCCTGCGCGGCGAACCGACTCCCCCCGCCGTCTATTCGAGCCACGTTTTCATAACGCTCGCGAATATGGATGAGCATTACCCGCCCGAGAACGAAGAACGCGTTATGGACTTTGCAGGCAAAACGGCCACACTGGCGTGAGGGTCGTAGCCAGACCGCCACAATCCCATTCACCAGGCTCTTTCCAGGATCTACTCATATGAGTGCTGCGCCAAACGCTTCTCAGCCGCTGATCTCGGCTCGCAATATTGAGATGTCCTTTGAGGGCGTCAATGTTCTCAAAGGGGTAAGCATTGACCTTTTTCCCGGCGAGGTTCACTCGCTGCTCGGCGAGAATGGCGCAGGCAAGTCCACGCTTGTCAAGATTTTGGCGGGTATTTACCAGCCGCGCGGTGGCGAAATCCTGCGTGGTGGTGCGCCCGTCACCATTCCAGCGCCCCAGGCTGCCACGCGCATGGGCATTGCGCTGATCCACCAGGAGCCGCTTGCCTTTCCCGACCTGACTGTGGCCGAGAATATCTTTGTCGGCAGCGAGCCCATGCGGGGCCGTATGCTCGACTGGCGCTTCATGCAGCGCCGCGCCGCCGAGTTGCTCGATTCGCTCGGTCTTAAGCTGAATCCGCTTCAGCCCATGCGCGGCCTCTCCGTGGCTGATCAACAGATGGTTTCCATGGCTGCAGCGCTGGGGCAGAATGCGCGCGTTCTGCTTATGGATGAGCCCACAGCTGCGCTTACGCCGGCCGAAGTGGAGCGGCTCTTCGAGATTACGCGCAAGCTGCGCGACCAGGGCGCGGCGATTGCCTTCATCAGCCACCGCCTTGAAGAAGTCTTTGCCATTAGTGACCGCATTACCGTCATGCGTGACGGCGAAATTGTGGGTGAGCGCCAACCTGCCGAGAGCAATCATGCCGAGATTATTCGCCTGATGGTGGGTCGCAATCTGGATGTTCTCTTCGAAAAGCCGGCAGCGCAAGCCTTCGGTGAGGTGGTCCTGGAGGTGGATGGGCTTGCCGTGCCGGGAAGTTTGCCAATATCCCTTCACCTCGCGCCGGCGAAATTGTGGGTATGGCAGGACTGGTGGGTGCGGGCCGCAGTTTTGTGGCGCAGGCGCTCTTGGCATCGTTGGGCTCGACGCCGGAGAGATTCGCATTAACGGCGAGAGTGCCAGACTGCGCACGCCACACGATGCCATGGCCCACGGCATTGCCTATGTGCCTGAAGATCGGCAGCGCCAGGGGCTGCTGATGGCCACCAGCGTCGCGTAACATGACGCTGCCGATTGTGGCGCAGTTCGCCCGTTTGGGCATTGTGCGCGAAGCGAACGAACGGCGCTCTGCGCAAGAGTATGTTGAGCGGCTGCACATTATTCTTCGCCAGGTCGGCCAGCCCGCCGGCAAATTATCCGGTGGCAACCAGCAGAAGGTTGTGCTCTCAAAGTGGTTGATGACAAAGCCACGCATCATCATTCTGGACGAACCCACATGCGGGATTGACGTGGGGGCCAAGGCTGAGGTGCACAGACTTATGGGGGCACTGGCCGCAGAGGGCATTGCCATCCTCATGATTTCTTCCGAACTGCCCGAGGTGCTGGCCATGAGTGATCGTGTACTTGTCGTGCGAGAAGGGCGGCTGGTGGCCCAACTCGACAAAGAAGAGGCTACAGCCGAATCCGTGATGACGGCGGCGACGGGGCACACTCCATGTGGCAGACGAGCTGGCCATTATTGCTCACGCTTCCGCGCAGAAGTTGACCGAGGAGGTCTAGTCCATGGCGACCGCTGCACTCAATGCTCAACCTCGCCGCAGCCGCATGGGCGAAATCCTGCGCAAGCGCGAAATGGGGACATTGCTGCTGCTTGTGTTGGTGGTGCTCGTCACCACGGCCATCAGCCGCGCTATCTCAACTCCAACAGCGTGCGCAGCATTCTGCTTTGGGTGCCGCTGCTCACGATCATCGGCATGGGCCAGATGATGGTCATCATCATTCGCGGCATTGACGTATCAGTGGGCTCGATGGTGGGGCTGGCTGGGCTGGTGGTGGGGCTGATCTTCGTGACATGCCCGGCGTTCCGCTTTGGGCGTGCGTATTCATCAGCATTGGGTTAGGGCTGGCCATGGGCGCGCTCAACGGCGTGCTGGTGGCGTGGGTGCACGTGCCGCGGTCATTGTCACCCTGGGGGGGCTGAGCTTCTACCGCGGCCTGACATTCCTCATTACCAACGGCAGCCAAATCGATGGCAACTACATTCCCAAGCAGCTGGTGCGCTGGTCACAAACGGGGCCGTTCGGCATCTATCTGGTTCCATGGGTGGTGCTGATCGCAGCGGGCGTTGCGCTGCTGGCTTGGTTCTTCCTCACATACTCGCGCACGGGGCGCCATATCTACGCACTTGGCAGCAATCCGGACGCAGCGCGGCTGCGCGGCGTTCCCGTGGAGCGTGTCACTTTCCTTGTGTATGCGATTACGGGCGCGCTTTGCGGCTTTGCAGGGCTGCTCTACGCCTCGCGCTTTGGTTTCCTCAACCCGGGCCAAACGGGCGTTGGGCTGGAGTTGACAGTGATTGCCGCGGTGGTGATTGGCGGCGTGAATGTCTTTGGCGGATCGGGCAGTGTGGCGGGCGTGGTGCTCGGCTGCCTGCTGCTGGGCGCCATTAATGTGGCGTTGGCGGTGCTGGGCATTGCAGGCGCGTGGCAACTGGCCGTTTATGGCATCGTGATTCTGATTGCGGTGTTGGCCGATTCATTGCTGGCCAAGCGCATGCAGGGGGCCAGCCCCGACGAGTGGGCGTAGTGCAGGGAACGCAGTCTCGCTGGTACTTCGGCCGTTATTCCGAGAATCCGAGCATTTGCATGGAAGGTAGACTGTTATGGTGAGTGGACAATCTCCAGCCCAGCCCATTGCACCTGTCGCCCACGGTGCACCCACGTGGGCTGGCCGACTGCGCCCGCTGCTCCCCGAAATTGTGGTGACGCTTTTGCTTGTTGTTGCCTTTGTTGGCGGCAGCCTGGCAACGCCCTACTTCTTTGATGGCGAGTTCCTTGTCAGGCAAGCAATGCTCTATGTGGAAATCGGCATGCTTGCACTTGGATTGACGCTCATCATCATCAGCGGCAACCTGGACTTGTCAGTGGGCTCCAACGTCGCCATGGTCGCATGCACAATGGCCTACCTGCACGCGAAAGTGGGCATCGCGTTTCCTTTGGCGCTCTTGATGGGGGTTGGGTTGGGCGTGCTGGGTGGCTTCTTTAACGGTCTGCTTGTCACCCGTTTCGGGCTACCGTCACTCACAGTGACGCTGGGCACGCTGGCGCTCTACCGCGGGTTTGCACAGATTCTTGTGGGTGACCATTCAATCCAGGATTTTCCGGCCTACTTCCTGGGCATAGACCGCACCATGCTGCCCGGCACCTCAATTCCAATTCCCTTTGTCATTTTTGGTGTCACTGCGCTGCTGCTGGGAATACTCCTGCACAGCACAGCCTTTGGGCGCTGGGTCTATGCAATGGGCACAAATGAGAAAGCGGCGCACTTTGCCGGCGTGCCCACCAAGCGCGTCAAGCTGATCATTTTTACGCTGGCCGGTTTGCTCTCAGCGTTGCGGCGATCATGCTCACGTCGCGATTGCTGGTGCGCGTTACGATCACGCGCGTGGCTGGGAGCTGGACGCCATTACCGCTGTGGTGCTGGGCGGCACAAGCATTGCGGGCGGCCGCGGCACCATCTACGGTACAGTTGTGGCCCTGCTGCTGATTGCTGTGTTGCGTACAGCAATGGGCGTTGCAAACGTCAAGGTGGAGGGGCAACTGGCAGTGGTGGGTGCGCTGCTGGTGATTGCCGTTATTGTGTCGAACTTCCTCTCGCGAAAGCGAAGATAGATGCACGCCATGCCGTCGGAGATTCGCAAAAGGAAGGAGGCGCCCGAGCCCACCGTTGCGTCGCAGGTTAACGCAGTCGCCGGCAATATACCAAGCCCATTTTCGGCCTACCTTATGCTCGCCTGATTCCACTCAGTCAAAACAATTCTTGCCTGGCGGGCACCGTTTTCCGGGTGCCCATTCCGAACAACAACCTCAAGGAGGAAGTGTATGGCTCGCATCCGATTGACATCGCTTTTCAGTCTGGTGATTGTGCTCTCTCTGCTGTTGGCCGCATGTGCCGGCCCCGTCACGGCGCCCGCTGCGGCGCCCGCCGCCGACAGCTCGGCAGCGGCCCCGGCCGAAGAGGCTGCAAGCAGCGAAGCAGCTCCGGCAGCCGAAGGTGGTCTGCAAATTGCCTATATTCCGCAAAACACCGGCAATCCCTACTTCGAGCGTATCAACCAGGGTTTTCAGGAGACCTGCGCCGAACTGGGCTGTGTGGTGACCTTCAGCGCGCCGGCGACTGCCGAAGCCACGTTAACGATTCCCTTCATTCAGGAGCAGGTGCAGCGTGGCATTGACGTGCTGGCAATCCAGCCCAACAGCGTTGACGCGATCAACTCAATTCTTGATGACGTGCGCGCCAAGGGCATCCTGGTGATCACCACCAACAATGACATTACCGGCAATGAGAGCCATCGCGACGCGTCCGTTATCTCAGTTGACTATGACAAGACCGGCCAGCAGATGCTTGATCGCGTCTATGACTATCTGGACGGCGCAGGCAACTTTGCCATCCTGAGTGCAACCACCGACGCGCCCTCACAGAACAAGTGGATTGAGGAAGCGGGCGGCGTTAAGGATCTTCTGGCCAATGACCCCAAGTATGCTGACCTTTGCTGCTTGAAACGGCCTATGGTGATGATGTGCCGCAAAAGAGTTTGACCGAGTGTGAGGCGTTGCTGACCAAGTACCCGGAAATGGATCTGATTCTGGCACCGACCACTGTGGCTGTGGCAGCTGCAGCGCAGTGTGTCGAGTCGGCAGGTGTCTACCCGGGCGGACCGAACGCCGGTGATGGCGGTGGTGTTATTGTCTATGGCCTGGGCACCCCGAATCAGATGCGCCCCTTCATTGAATCGGGCGTGATTCAGGACTTTGACCTTTGGGATCCGCCAAGATGGGCATTGCCACAGTCTACCTGGCGCAGGGGCTCAAGGACGGTACGATTACCCTGGGTGAAGGCAACACCTTTGAGGTGCCGGGATCGGGCACGCTCACCTTTGGCCCGAACAATGTCGTCATAACCGGCGCGCCGGACACCTTCAACGCCGAGAACATCAACGACTTTGACTTCTAGTCGACTCTGCGTGGGTCGGCTGATCTCCGGCCGGCCCACGCATCCCTTCAACTCTTCAAACCCTTCATCCGGTTCTTCTCCCTCCCATGCCATTTATCCGAACGAACGCTACTGAACTCTATTACGAGATCACCGACTTCACCCGCCCTTGGGAGGGGGAAGCGGAGACCCTTGTACTGATCCACGGGCTGCATGGCCACCTGGGCTGGTGGAATTGGTTTCAGGTTGCGCCGCTGGCCCAGCACTTCCGTGTGATTACGATTGATCAACGCGGCCACGGCCGCTCCTTCAAGCCGGCTAACGGCTACTCGATTGAGCAACTCTCGAACGACCTTGTGGGCTTGCTGCATGGGCTCAATACAGGGCCCGTGCATCTCTGCGGCGCGTCCATGGGCGGCATGGTTTCGCTGCAAACGGCGCTGATGCAGCCCGAATGGTGAAGTCACTGACCCTGGTGGATTCCTATCCGCACACACCCCGCGTGATTCAGGAATCGATTCAGAAGTGGATTGATGACACGGAGCAACGGGGCTATACCTCCGTAATGGCAACCTTCAACGAGGAGTACGCGCCGGCGCTCTTTTCTCCGGCCTTCCGGCGCGACCACGCGAATTTCATTGCGTATGAAACGCGCTATGTCCTCGACAATCTGATGCCTGATGATGCGTTTATCGGCTGCTGCCGTGCGATTCAGACATTCGACGTGACGGCGCGCCTGGGCGACATTGATCAACCGGCACTGATCATGACTTCCAACGAAGGCATGGCCTGGGAAGAGGGGCAAAAAATGCAGCGGGCGCTACCCAATGCGCGCCTTTGGGCCCCGGCCGACGTTGGCCACAGCCCGCATGTTGAGATACCCGAAGAGTTTTTCCAACAGGTGATGGATTTCCTGCGCAGTCTGCGGGCATGATTTCCTCGCTGCAGAGCTGGCGCCTGGCCCGTTCATCGGGTCCGCTATGATGAGGAGTGGTTATGCAAACTTGGGAAAAGCAGTATCAAATGCTCGCCGGCGTGCTTGGTGAACAGGGCGTGGATGTGCCGAGCGTCCTGCAATTGCTCAAGCAGCAGGTTATTGAACTGCCCTCCTGGTCGGTGGCAGATTCGGGTACGCGCTATGGCGTCTTCCGCCAAAAGGGCGCCGCCCGCACCATTTGGGAGAAGGTGGACGACTGCGCCGAGATTCAGCGCGTGCTCGGCATTTGTCCGGTCATGGCCAGCCATGTCAACTGGGACCGCACGGACGACGGCTATTACGAGCCGGTGCGCGACTATGCCGCTGCACGTGGACTGCGCATTGGCACGGTCCACCCCAACACCTTTTTGGGACAGGAATATCGACTGGGAAGTATCTGCAGCCCGATTGCGGAAGTGCGCGACGCAACCATTGACCACTTTGTCGATTGCGTACGCATCACGCGTGAAATGGGCTCCAATGCCATTGGGATTTGGCTGGCGGATGGCACCAACTATCCGGGGCAGGACCACCTGCGCACGCGGAAGCACCGCTTGTGGGAGGGGCTCAAGGCACTCTACGACGCCATGGACTCGGATATGACGCTCTACGTCGAGTACAAATTCTTCGAGCCGGGCTTCTACACAACAGACCTGATGGATTGGGGCATGTCGCTGCTGGTCTGTTCACGGCTGGGCGAGCGTGCCAAAGTGCTGGTTGATCTGGGCCATCACGCGCAGGGCGTCAATATCGAACACATCATTTCAATCCTGCTCGACGAGGGCAAGCTGGGTGGTTTTCACCTCAATGCCCGCAAGTACGGTGATGATGACCTGATGGCCGGCTCGATCAATCCGCTTGAACTCTTCCTGATTTACGATCAAATTGTGGATGCAACGCACGATCCCGCAACGGCCGATTGCGCCAACGCCATCTCCTATATGCTCGATCAGTCGCACAATATCGAAGGCAGCATGGAAGGCATCATCCAGTCGGTGATGAACGCGCAAACGGCCTACGCCAAGGCGCTGCTTGTGGATCGGGCGGCCTTGCGCGGCGCGCAGGATGCGGGAGATGTCATTCTGGCCAATCGCATTATCATGGCCGCATACGAGAATGACGTGCAGCCCTTGATCAAGCAAGCGCGCGCAGAAATGGGCCGCGACCCTGATCCGATTGAGGCTTTCCGCGCTGGTGGCTATTTGCAGCGTGTGGGCGAGGAGCGTGTTGGCCCAGGTATCGGCGGGCTTGGCGGATGAGTCGCAAATGCGCGGCGAATTGCGCCTTGAGTTTCGCCATTGAACTGCACCCATTGAACTGCACCCGTTGAACTGCACAGTGAAAGGAAACGTGCGTGAAGCGTATCGGTATGACATGGCAGGTCTCTCCCGAGCATTGGGAAGCATATGAAGCGATTCACCTCAAGCCGTGGCCGGAACTGATTGATGCAATTCAGGCTGAAGGCATTCACAACTATTCCATCTTCGCGTTTGGCACACGTGTCTTTGCGTATATGGAAGTAGACGATGACGATGTGCAGGCCGCACTGGCTCGTCTCTCAGCCACGGAAATCAAGCAGCGCTGGGACGCAGAGGTGACCACCCTTGTCATGGCTGAGGCGGCCGAAGGCAGCGGCGTGCAATTTCTGGAGTTGAAACCAATATTCTTCTGCCCATAGCGACAAGCGCGCAATGAGCTTCAGCGCCGTTCGCACGCGGCGCAACGATTGAGGAGGGCTGTCTGTGAGACGCTTCATCGCCATTGACCTTGGGGCAGAGAGCGGGCGAGTAATTGTTGGTACGCTGGCGGACGAACGCCTTGCATTGGAAGAGTTGCATCGCTTTGCCAACATCCCGGTTGATCTGCATGGCAGCATCTACTGGGATGTGCTTCATCTCTTTGCAGAGATTAAGGCAGGGCTGGCACGCGCTGCGCAGCGCTACGGCCCCAGCTTTGATTCAATTGGCGTCTCTACTTGGGGCATTGATTTTGCCCTGCTGGATGCGCAGGGAGAACTGGTTGGCAATCCTC
Source organism: uncultured Chloroflexia bacterium (assembly GCA_963773745.1). Lineage (GTDB taxonomy): Bacteria > Chloroflexota > Anaerolineae > Caldilineales > Caldilineaceae > UBA5069. The sequence goes on along the minus strand of CAVZCL010000005.1, from coordinate 1,655,900 downwards.
ACTCCTACCGAGATAGCCGCACTGCCGGCGTACTGGAGGAAGTGCTCGCGCTGGTTCCCGCGCAGGAGATTTACGAAGCGTCGGGCGGCATTCAGTTCATGGAAATCAACACCCTCTATCAACTGCGCAGCATGGTCTGTAGCGAATCACCGCTGCTGGCTGCCGCCGCCCACTTTGTCATGATCCCCGACCTGATCAACTACTGGCTGACTGGTCGAATTTGTGTGGAGTATACCAACGCCACATCCACGCAGTTCTATGATTCGGCGCGCGGTCAGTGGGCGATGGAGTTGCTCGAGCGTGTGGGAATTCCCACGCGCATTTTTGGCGACGTTGTCGCATCAGGCAGCGTGCTTGGCCCGCTCCTGCCCGCCATCGCGAGCGAGACCGGGCTTGGCTCCGTACCCGTCGTGGCAGTTGCTTCGCACGACACAGCTTCGGCGGTGATGGCCGTCCCAGCCGAGGAGGAATGCTATCTGTGGCTGAGTTCGGGCACGTGGTCGCTGCTGGGGAGTGTGGCCAATCATGCGCTGGTGACGCCGGAAGCGCTGGCGGCGAACATGAGCAGCTATGGAGGAGCCGGTGGCAAGGTGCTGCCATGGCGCAATATTATGGGTCTGTGGCTGGTGCAGGAGTGTCGGCGCGTGTGGGAACGGCAAGGCAATGGCTCCAGCTATGAGCAGCTGACGCGCATGGCAGCAGAGGCGCCTCCGTTTGCCGCAGTCATCAATCCCGACGACGCTACGTTTCTGGCGCCTGCCGACATGCCCTCAGCGCTGCGCGCCTTTTGTGTGCGCACGGGCCAGCTTCCGCCTGCAAGTGACGCCTCGCTGATTCGCACGGTGCTCGAGGGGTTGGCACTGCGCTATCGCTGGGTGACGGAGCGCCTTGAGGAACTTCTGGGGCAGTCATTTCCCGTGTTGCACATTGTGGGGGGAGGTTCGCAGAACCCGCTGCTTTGCCAATTCGCGGCCGATTCCCTGAATCGGCCCGTGCTGGCTGGCCCCGTGGAGGCTACAGCAATTGGCAACCTGGCCTTGCAGGCGGTCGCGGTTGAAGCGCTCCCTTCATTGCAGGATGCGCGCAGGTTAATTCGCAACGCCACCCCTCTAACTACCTACATGCCCCAGCAACCGGATAGCTGGGAGGGGCCCTACCGCGAACTTCTGCGCGCTGATTGTTTGAGGTGCATTGCGAGTGTATAGCTGCGTCGTGGGTGATGCATGCGCCCGTTGATGCCGCCAACAAGTATTATCACACCGTGTGGCGGCGCATTGGCACGTGGCGGCGCACCGGGCAGATTCCAGGCGGTTTCCTGCTCGATGGCGGCGTTCACCGTGTGGCCGCATTGCGCGGTGCGCGCCGAAGTGCGCCAGGTGAGCCCTGACCTGCCGCCGGCCGAGGCGCTGAAGGAGCTCGCCGTTCTTGAGGCCATGCTCAAAAGTGCGCAGAGCGGGCGGGCGGAGAGGGTGGAGTGTCGGGTGTCGAACATATCGACTCCCAACGCCTGACATCCGACACCCCACACCCGACGCCCCACACCCCACACCCCACACCTGTGCTATACTCCTTCACCTACCCGTGGGTTCAAATCCCACCCGGCGGCCGCTGCCGGCAGACGCGAAGGCAAAGGAGAGAGCATGGACCTGCATACGCCCAAAGAGATCACACGCGCCCTGGACCGGGTGCTCCATCAGGTGCAGCAGCCCGCCCGCTACACCGGCGGCGAGCTTAACAGCATCGTCAAGGATTGGGACGACCCGGCGCTGCGCACCAAAATCGCACTCGCCTTCCCCGACATCTATGAGCTGGGCGGCAGCAACCTCGGCCTCGCCATCCTTTATGACCTGATCAACAAGCGCCCCGACCTGCTGGCTGAGCGCGCCTATTGCCCGTGGACTGACCTTGAGGCAGCCATGCGGCGCGACGGCATCCCCCTGTACGGCCTCGAGACGCGCCACCCGCTCGACCAATTCGACATTATTGGCTTCAGTCTGCCCTACGAGCAGCTCTATACCAACGTCCTCACCATGCTCGACGTGGCGCGCCTGCCCTTGCGCGCCGCCGACCGCACAGAGAATCACCCGTTGGTGATTGCCGGCGGCTCTGGCTGCTACAACCCCGAGCCTATGAGCCCCTTCTTCGATGCGATGGTGATTGGCGAGGGCGAAGAGGTCATCTTCGAGGTGATTGCCGCCTACGAAGGCTGGCGCGACGCGCGTGCGCATGGCGAGCCGCTGGCGCAGGGCGCGTCCACACCGGCCGGTGTCGACGCTGCGCGCTTTGACCTTTGGGTGCGCCTTGCGCAGGTGCGCGGCGTCTATGTGCCGGCGCTCTACGATGTTGCCTATGCCACCGATGGCACAGTGGCAGCGGTGCGCCCCAGCCATCCCGCTGCGCCGGCCGAAGTGCTCAAGCGCGTGGTCACCGTGCTGCCGCCGCCGGTGACCAGCTTCATCGTCCCCTACATCAATGTGGTTCACAACCGTGCCGCGATCGAGATTATGCGCGGCTGCACGCGCGGCTGCCGCTTCTGCCAGGCAGGGATGATCTTCCGGCCGGTGCGCGAGCGCCCGCCCGAGGAGGTGCTCGCCGCCGTTGAGGCGATGATCGAACAGTGCGGCTTCGAGGAGGTCAGTTTCCTCAGCCTGAGCAGCAGCGACTACACCTACGTGGAGGAGCTTGTGCGGCGCACGATGGAGCGCCATGGCGACCAGCGGCTGAGCATTGGGCTGCCCAGTTTGCGCATCGAGTCCTTCAGCGTCGAGCTCATGGAGCTGCTGGAGAAGGGGCGGCGGCGCTCGGGCTTCACCTTTGCGCCCGAGGCTGCGACCGACAGGCTGCGCGACGTAATCAACAAGCCGATTGCCTCGGCCGATCTGCTGCAAACGGCCGAGGAGGTCTACAAGCGGGGCTGGACGACCATCAAGATGTACTTCATGATCGGCCACCCCACGCAGACGCTGGAGGATGTGCAGGCGATTGCCGACCTCGCCAAGGAGGTGCTGGCGGTGGGGCGGCGCGTGCTGGGCAAGAAGGCAAGCGTGCGCATTGGCGTGAGCACGCTGGTGCCCAAGCCGCAGACGCCCTTCCAGTGGGTGCCCATGGAGAGCGAAGCGGTGATCCGTGCGCAGATTGGGCTGCTGCAGAAGGAGCTGCGCGGGCCGGGCATCTACTTCTCGTGGAACAGCCCCACGGAGACGCTGGTCGAGGCTTTTCTCACACGCGGCGATCGGCGCATGGGCGACGTGATCGAGGCGGCGTGGCGTCACGGTGCGAAGATGGAGGGCTGGGGTGAGCACTTCAACTTTGGTGCGTGGCAGCGCGCCTTTGCCGACCTGAATTTGGACATGGATTGGTATGCGCGCCGGCCGCGCGGCGAAGACGAAGTGCTGCCGTGGGAGCACATTTCAGCCGGCGTCAAGAAGCAGTTCCTCTACGAGGAGTACGTGCACACCTATCAGGGGGGCGTTGTGGATGATTGCCGCGAGCACTGTTTCAGTTGCGGTATTCTGGGGGCCTTCAAGGAGCAGCGGCGCGGCACGGAAGATGCGGCGTGGCGCTGCCCGCCCCTGGGCAAGGAGAAGGCCGACGTGCGCCAGCCCGTCTCGGTGCACCCAATTCCGCTCTACTTCAACGACGAGATGTCGCCCGACCTGGTGGGCCAGTTTGCCGAGCGCGTGCCGCAGCGGCGCGAGGGGACAGTCGTTAAGCACGTGGTTACGACCTAAAGCAAGCGACCTATGACGCAAAGTTGCAAAGTGGCAAAGCGAACGCGAAGAAGAGCAACGGCAAGTACACGCAGTGATCGATACGAAGGGCAGCGAGGATGGTTGAGGTAGACGAACTCCTGGAGATTGAAGCGCCGAAGGCTCTATCGGCAGAAGCGGAGCCGGTGCGGCTGCGCTTGCGCCTTACCTATGCCAAAGGCGAGGGCGTCAAGTTCATTTCGCACCAGGACGAGTTCCGCCTGTGGGAGCGGGCGCTGCGGCGCGCGCAGTTGCCGCTGCTCTACAAGCGCGGCTTCAACCCGCAGCCGCACATGCAGTTTGCCGCGCCGCTGGGTGTTGGATTTACGGGCGCAGAAGAGTACCTGGATGTGGTGCTGGCCCCGCCTGTGCCGCCCGCCGAGGTAGAAGCGCGCCTGCGCGCCAAACTGCCGCCTGCCGTCACGCTGCACAGTGCACAGGTGCTGCCCCTGCACGCGCCGTCGCTCGCTTTGACGCTCATCGGCGCCGACTACACAATCATTCTGTATGTGTCGGACCAGGAGTTGCCACAGAAAGCACTGGAGACACGGATTGCGGAGTTTCTGGCGCGCACCGAGATCCACATGGAACGGCAGCGCAAAAAGGAGCGCTACGGCTACAATCTGCGCCCGGTTGTCTTCGAAGTGCAGGCGGGGGGCTACGACGCGGCCGCCGAAGAGCACACCATCTTTGTGCGCGTGCAGGCGCGCACGGGCGCGACCGGCCGCCCCGACGAGGTGCTCAAGGCGCTGGGTCTGGACGACCTGCCACGCACACTGCGCCGTGACCGCCTCTACTTTGCCCACGTGGAGGAAGACGCAGCGCTCTTTGCTGCTTACCCGGTCATTGAGCAGGCCGAAATTGCGCGCCCCTTGCTGCCTGCGCAGACGATGCCCACGCAGCCTGCGCCGCCCGTTGCACACGAAGGGCGCTCGATTAGCGAGCGCGCCGCCGACGAATTCGTGTAGAATTCGGGTACGCAGGAAAACTCCGGTAGGCAGAAACGGCGGAAAAAGCAGGAAACAACATGATCGTTCATGTTGTTTCCTGCTTTTTCCGCCGTTTCTGCCTACCGGAGTTTTAAAGTTGCGCGCACAGCCTCTCGAAGGGCCGCGGCCTTTTCGGGGGTAAACTCACCCTGCGTGCGCCAGACGACCTCGCCGTCGGCGTTCAGCAGGAGCAGATGCACCGTCTCCTCATCGGGTATGTCGAGCGCTTTGCGGAAGGCCTCCTTGTCCAGATAGAGCGTTATCGTAATGGCGCGCGTCGCCGGGTCGGGGATGCCACCGCGCATACCGGAGTCAATCCCCCAGCGGTAGAGGCGGTTCATGTTGGGCAGCGTGGGCGTCTCGTAGAAGCGGAAGCCAGGCGTGGCGTCGGCAATCGCCTTGATGGAGGGCACCCAGGCGTCAATCACATCCTGGTGCCAACGTTGAAAAGGCACGATTGCCAGCGTCAAGTCTCCCTCGAAATCCTCGGGCAAGTGAAACTCCTGCCCCGCCAAATTTGACCCGCTCACACTCGGAAAGCGCATACCTACCCCCTCTCGGTCCGCAGGACGGATAGGCTCCAGCCCCGCACACGCACTGATCACGACTGCGCAGAAAAGCGCCGGCAGCCACGACGCGACTCGCACAAACGCGGGCCTCCAGGCGCCCGCCGCCTCAACCATTCGTTTACTGATGTTGCAAATGCGCATGGAACTCAATGCTCAATGTCCGCCAGGGCGCGAATGGCCGCGGGGTCGGTGATGATCTCGTTAATGTGGCCATCCTGCATACGCACCACACGGTCCACATAGCGGCACATGCGCAGATCGTGCGTCACCATAATGCCGGCGCGGTTCTGCTCGTGAATCAGTTCGGCAAAGGTGGAGACCACCTGGTTGGCGCGCTCGGTGTCAAGGCTGGCGGTGGGCTCGTCGGCAAGCACGACGCTTGGCTCGTGGATGAGGGCGCGGGCAATGGCCACGCGCTGCTGCTGGCCGCCTGAAAGCTGGCCTGGATAGTTCTTCAGCCGCTCGCCCAGGCCCAGGCGCGTCAGCAGGTCCACGGCGCGCTGCCTGCCCTTGCGGTCGAGCTTGCCGTTGAGGCGCAGCATCAGCTCCACATTCTCCTGTGCGTTAAGGTAGGGCACGAGGTTATTGGACTGGAAGGAGAAACCAATGTTGCTGCCGCGGAACGCGGTGCGCCGTTGTTCGCTCATGGTGCCCAGTTCCTCGCCCGCGATGCGGATGGAGCCGTCGGTGGGGCGCAGCAAGCCGGCCAGCATGGCAAGCATGGTGGTCTTGCCCGAGCCGCTGGGGCCCACCAGCGCTACAAACTCGCCGTCGCGCACGGAGAGCGAGACGTGGTCCACCGCGCGGATGGTCACATTGTCCAGCTCATAGGTCTTCAGCACATCAATTGCCTGCAATGCTTCGCTCATGACTCTGCTTTTCTACCTGTTCCGAAAATGCGTGAATCTATTGGCTGCTGGAAACGGCACCTCGCCCCCGGCCCCTCTCCATGGGAGAGGGGAGCAAACTGTGTCGTCTGCGTAGGTCACGTCTCCTGACGTGACGCAGTTGCTTTTCTCCTCCGCCCCCACGCCACACCCCCATGGCGTGGCAAGGAACATGGAGAGGGGCACGGGGGTGAGGTGCCGTTTCCAGCCCCTACTGCGCCAAGCCCAGGGCGCGCAGCGGCTCAATGCGCAGCAGCGCCAGCACGGAGATGAGCCCGCCCAGCGGCCCGATCAACAGCAGGAGGCTTACCGCCGTGACCACTGCCTGGCCCGTGAGCACAATGGGAATGCCCGCAGGGAAGGCCGCAATCAGCGCAATGGTGCCCACGGCGCCCAGCATGACGCCAATCGCGTTAATGGTTACAATTTGCAGCACGGCTGCCCAGCCCACAGAGCGGTTGGTTGCACCAATCGCCTTGAGCATGCCGATCTGCGCCACCTTCTGCAGCGTCTGAATCTGGAAGAAGCCGCCTATCACCAGAATGCCGATAAAGAGCGTGAAGTATTGCACCGTGTTGAGGGTGCTCTGCTGCGCCGAGTAACCGGGCGTGTTCTGGTAGGTCGTGGTGCGGTCCACGGCCACAACGCCGTCCACTTCGCTTTCAATGCGCTGCGCCACAACGTCCAGGTCGTCGAGATTGACGAGCTTGACAACCGCGATGTTGGCAATCAACTCGCCTTCGCCTACGGGCCCGGCAGCCTGCGGGCGCACCTTCTCCCAGGTGAGAATCGGCAGGACAATGGTGGGCTGCAAGCCAAAGCCGCGCTTGTCGCTGAGCCCCACAACGCGCAGTTTGAAGGTCTCTTCCTTCGTCCCCTGGGTCGTCTTGATGGCGATTTCGTCGCCCACCGTAATACCCGTGCGCTCGGCCACGTTGCCGTCGATGATCACTTCGTCGCCACGGTCGCGGAGAAGCTGCTCGCCCTGCAGCACAAAGGGCTCGCCTGGCCTGCCCGCCTCCACACCGATGAGCGCCACATCGAGGCCGGTGGGATCATCGGCCAGCAGCAGGTTGCCGGAGGCGGTGGCCACCTGGCCCACATCGGCTACACCCTCCACGCGCCGAATGGCGTTGACGGTGGAGCGACCAATGCGGCTGGCGCCAATGTTGAGGTTGGAATTCTCCTGAAAGATGACGAGCTCGCCGTCCAGCTTCTGGATGTATTCGCGGTTGCCACTGCCCAGCCCTTCGGCCAGCGCGGCGATGAAGAGGACGAGCGTGGTGATCAGCGCGACGATCAGCGCAATGAGCAGAAAGCGCCCCTTGTTGTGCAGCACTTCCTTGATGGCCAGATAGAACGACATAGCGCAACTTCCTCAGAGTAGAGTGAGTACTTGATCAAATATTCAACCTGCGACGCGAGGCGCAGAGGCGCGGCTACGTAGCGGCGGCTTCAGCCGCCGTAGGTATGGATTGCGTCGCGTCGAGAACGGCGGCTGAAGCCGCCGCTACGTAGCGCCTTTGCGCCTTTGCGCCTTCGCGTCGCAGTTCTCTTCCTATTCCACGGTGACGACGGCAGTCATGTTCCAGAGCAGGCGCGGGTCGCTCTCCTGCGGGTCGATGACGGCGGTGTAAACAACATCGCCGCGGTTGTCTCCGCCGCGCGGGCGGATCAGGCGCACGACGCCGTCGAGCGTCACGTCGGGCAGCGCGTCAAAGGTGAGCTTGACAAGCGTGCCAGGCTGCACACGGGCAATGTCGAGCTCCTTGAGGTCGGCGGTCTCAATCTGCCACGTGCCCAGATCGGCCAGGGTGGCAATGGGCGCGCCCGGATTGACCTGCTCGCCGAGGTTAACTGCAATTTCGGCGATGGTGCCGGCAAAGGGCGCGTGCAGCTCGGTATCGGCAAGGGCAACGAGCGCCTGCTGCAGTTGCGCGGTCGCGGCGGCCACGTCGGCCTCGGCAATGGCAATCTGCTCGACGCGTGCGCCGGCCAGCAGCAGCTCCAACTGCGCCTGTGCCGCAGCAAGATCAGCCTCGGCCGAGGCAATGTCCGAGGGCAGCGTATTGCGCAGTGTGTCGATGCTCGCGCTCTGGCGCTGGACGTCCGCGCTGGCACGCGCCACGTCAGCGGCGCTGGGGGGTGCGCTCAGCAGATCGAAGCGCGCCTGGGCCGCCTCAAAGTTATTCGTCGCCGTTTGCAGCTGGGCCGACTGTGGCATGGCGCCGATGTCGCTACGCGAACTGACCTGGTCATAGGCACGCTGCGCCTGTGTGAGCGCGGCCTGCGCGTTGAAGAGGTCAGCACGGGCGGCAACGAAGGCGCTCTGATCCGGCCCCTCAAAGAGCCTGGCCAGGGCCGCGCTGGAGCCTGAGAGGGCTGCCTGCGCCTGGGCCAGTTCGCCCGGGCCGGCGCCCTCCTGCAGGCGTGTAAGGCGCGCGGTGGCCGCATCCACTGCCGCCTGCGCTGTGACAATCTCCTGCGGGCGTGCGCCGGCCACAAGCTGCTCCAGCGTAGCCTGCGCACGCTGCAGTTGGGCCTGTGCCTGCGTCACGCTCACCTGCTGCTGCGAGGCGGAGAGACGCAGAATCAGGTCGCCGGCCTCCACCTGCTCGCCTTCCTGCACCAGCAACTCGGAAACGAGGCCGCCGGTCGGCAGGCTGAGGTTTGCCTCCTGCACGGGGACGACTTTCGCATCGGCCACAATGGCATCAAGGCGCGCCGGCGCATCCACGGCGACGAGGCCGCTATCGGTGCGCGTGTTACCGTCGACGGCTGTGGCGGCCTGCGCTTCGGCGGCAGCGGCATCTGCGCCGCCGCCAAAGAGGTACCAGCCGCCGCCGGCTGCCAGCGCAACAACAAGGAGAAGAGCCAGAATTGCGAGAAAGCGTTTCATACGGGACCCTTAAGCTGTTTGGTAAACCGAAAGCAGAACAAAATGTGCATCCAGTGGTGTCGTGTGGCAGCGATTCAAGTCGCTCGTAGCGGCTGCTTCAGTTGCCGTAATCGAAGACGTGCCGTTATTGGTGAGTTCGGCAGCTGAAGCAGCCGCTACGAAACGCGCAGCGCTTGCGCCGCTTGCGCCTAGTGGCTCGCCATAACAAGCGGTGGCGCTTCACCGGCATTTTCGTCCAGCGGCGGGTCGGGATTGACGACGAAGCGCCGCCAAATGAATGTGCTCACCCAGAGCATCATCAGCGCCGAGAAGAGCGCCGGCCCCCACACGCCGAACTGAGCAAGCAGGAAGCCACCCAACGCAGGCGCAATCACACGCGTCGAGCTCTCCACCGAAGTCGCCAGACCGAGAGTGCCACCCACTTCCTCGCCCGGCACAGCCTTGGTGAGCACGCTGCTGAGGATTGTGTTCATGACGCCGCCGCCAATCGAAAGGGGCAGCAGCACAATCAGCAGCAGCAGCACGTTGGGCACAACGCCCCACAAAAAGAAGCCTGCCACCATGGCGATGGCCGAAGCCAGCATGAGCGTCACCTCAGAGAAGCGCTTGACCAGTTTGCCAATCGCAAAGCCCTGCACAATGGCCGAAAGCAGCCCCACATACGCCAGCACAAAGCCTGTGCTCTGCGGCGAAAGATTGAGCGGGCCGCCGGCCGCGTAGAGGCTGAAGATGGAGGTGAACATGGCGAAGGCCAGCCCATAGAAGAAGCGCGTGTGGAGGATTCGGGCCCACACGTGGCCGGTTGAAGGCAGCGGCCAGCGCACTAAAGCTAATCTCGGGGCGGGGCCGCGCAGCAATTTCTGCGCGGCGCGCATCGGTTAGCGATTCGGGCAGGAAGACGTAGACGGCCACCAGGTTGATGGCGGCGAGGGCGGCCGCCACATACGCAGGAACAGCGTAGCCCCAGGTGCTCAGCAGGCCGCCCGTTGCCGGGCCAATGATGAAGCCGAAGCCGAAGGCCGCACCCAGCAGGCCAAGCCCCTTGGCGCGACTCTCCTTGTCGGTGACGTCGGTGATGTACGCCTGCGCCACCGAGATATTGCCGCCCGTCAGCCCGTCCAGAATGCGACTGAAGAACATGATGCCGATGATGAAACCGTTGATTGCCGCTGCCGCCCCAAAAATGGCGCCCAGGGCGGCGCCGATTGGCTCGGCAAGCGCCAGGAGAAGGAAGCCTAAGGCCGTGCCTGCAATGCTCAAGAGCAGAATGGGGCGGCGACCAAAGCGGTCGGAGAGGCGGCCGAGCAGCGGCGCACCGATGAGCTGTGCAGCGGCGTAGGACGCGACGAGCAACCCTGTAACCCAGACGCTCGCCCCGTAGGTCTCGGCATAGTAGGGGAGCAGCGGGAGGATGAGGCCGAAGCCGAGAATGTCCACAAAGACGATAAGGAAGATGGTGGTGAGTCGTGATTTTGCCACGTGTTGCTCCTGCGGTTCAGAAAAGTGCGCGAACAAGATGAAAGAACAGGGGTGAATAAAGCTGCATTCAGCTGTTGGATATGGCGGTGACGCCAGCGTCGCCGTGGCGCGGCCTTGCGCCATTGAGAAAGAGTGAAATCAGTTCGACGGCCATTTCGGGCCGCTGTGGTGCGTTGGGCATTGTCGAGCCAATCGCCAATCCATCGAGCAGGGCCAGAAACGCCCCTGCCAGCATGTGCGGGCTGGAGCCGCCGATCTCTCCCTGTGCCTGCGCTTGCGAGAAGAGCTCTACAAGGGGGCGGTAGAGGCCGAGAAAGGCGGCTTGCGTCACCGAGTTGGTATGGTCGGGCTGCAACGCAGGCAGATCGGCGTGCACCATGCCCATGAGGCACATGCGCGGCTGGGTGCCGAACCATGTAGCCACGCCATTGAGCTGCTCCTCGAGCGTGTCGCTCCCCTGCAGCGCTGCGGCCATGCCCGCAAAGTGGCGCGCAAAGGCACGCTCAGCCACCGCCACATAGAGCTCTTCCTTGCCCTGCGGGAAGTGATAATAGAGCGACGCCTGCTTGATACCGAGCGCATCGGCGATGTCGCGCAGGGCAATAGCGTTGTAGCCGCGCTTCATGAAGAGCGTTTCAGCGGCGTCCAGGACGCGCTGGCGCGGATCCGCCGAGTCAACAGTCGGCGGCCCTTCGGGGTGCTGGATTTGGATCAAAGAGTCAGACATCAGGCCAACCTCATTACGCATCAATTAAAACCATGCAGGCTTGCAGCACGGCGCTGCGTCCCAATCCGATAGAACTTTACCACAGTCTACCTAATAATCGGTAGGTTAACACACATTCTATGCAATTGCTAAATTTTCATTGTGCAAAATGTGGACATTGATGCTCAGGTCGCAGAGCAAGGTGACATGCGCGTATTGGGAAAAAGGGCGGAGTGCGCTGTTGCGGCACGGAGTTGTAGGTCACGTCTCCCGGCGTGACGCTGCCCGCAGGGCTGAATGCAGTTGCAGATCGTGTCGCCTCTACCAATTTGTATTGATGGCAAAAACATTCAGCCCTGCGGGCTGCGTCACGCCGGGAGACGTGACCTACAACGGCGTCACGCCGGGAGACGTGACCTACGGAAAAGGGACGCCCGGGTTTGACTTCCCGCCTCGCGCACGGTATACTGCTGTGCTGCTGCCCAAAAGGGAAGGTTATTCCCTGCCTGTGTGCGGGATCAATCGACCAGCAGCTTTTTCTCATCTGCAATCCCCAGCCTTGGGGTGCAGAGCCGCTCCCGAAGCCCCGGCTGATGCCGGGCGCGGTCCAAAAGGTCCCGGTCTCATACCGGGCGCAGTCCACAAGGACAGAAGCTATGTACGCAGTCATTCGCACAGGTGGAAAGCAGTACCGTGTCGCCCCAGGGGACTCGGTGGAAGTGGAGAAGCTGGCCGGTGAAGTTGGCGAGACGCTGACATTGACCGACGTGCTGCTGGTTGCCAATGGCGACAGCGTGCGCGTGGGACAGCCCACAGTTGAGGGCGCAACAGTCACCGCCAAGGTCACGGGACAGTATAAGGGCAACAAGATTCTGGTCTTCAAATACCGCCCCAAGAAGCGCATTCGCGTGCGCAAGGGCCATCGCCAGTACATCAGCCGCCTGGAGATCGTGTCCATCGAAGGTTAGGTGCAAGCGTAAGCAGCCTCGCTGACACTTTTTGCGGCGACAAGTACACTGAGAGACTAACGGGCCTGCCGATGGCAGGTTGATGCGTGAAGGAGACTTTTCGATGGCTCACAAAAAAGGTGGCGGATCAAGCCGCAACGGTCGTGACTCAAATTCGCAGCGCCTGGGTATCAAGAAGTACGGCGGCGAGTTTGTGCCTGCCGGCAGCATTATCGTGCGCCAGCACGGCACCAAGTTCCTCCCTGGCCAGAATGTTGGCCTGGGCAGCGACAACACCATTTTTGCCAAGATCGAGGGTGTGGTAACCTTCGAATGGGGCAAGAAGAACCGGAAGCAGATTAGCGTTTACCCGCGCAGCGCAGCGGCGGAAGCCAGCGCCGCGCCGGTGCAACAGTAGGCCCGGTTTTTCCGGACCAGAGGGCACAGCAACCATGAAGGCAGAAATCCATCCCAAGTATTACCCCACTGCGCGCGTTACATGCTCCTGCGGCAATTCGTGGACAACAGGCAGCACGAAGCCCGAAATTCGCACGGACGTTTGCAGCGCCTGCCACCCCTTCTACACGGGCGAGCAGCGCATTGTGGACACGGCCGGCCAGGTTGAGCGCTTTATGAAGCGCCTCGAGCGCCGCCAGAGCGAATCGGCCCGCCGTGAGCTTGAACTGCGCGTGCGTTCCGAAGCCGACGACGCCGCCCGCAAGGCGCGCGCCCGTGGCGGCAATGCCGACGCAGCCGCTGCCGAAGTCTACGCCAAGTACGAACTCGAGCAGCCCGCGTAATCCAGCGCAGCGCTCCTGGTCGCCCAGGGGCGCCGGCGCGGATGAAGATGCCAGTCCTCAGGGCAGAGACACGTGTCTCTGCCCTGCTTCTTTCAATTCAGCGAAACTCGCACCCAAGCGGAGGTTTCCATGCCCCACATCCTCCCCGACGGCAACCTCGAACTCATCTGCGGCTCCATGTTCAGCGGCAAGACGGAAGAGCTGCTGCGGCGTATTCGGCGCGCCCAAATTGCGCGCAAGCGGCTGCAGGTCTTCAAGCCGGTCATCGACCACCGCTACGGCATTCGGCGCGTGGCCTCGCATACGGGCATTGCGTGGGATCACGTCTACGCCGTAACGGACTCCAGCGCCCTGCTGGCCGCCGTGTTGCTGGAGACCGAGGTGGTGGCGATTGACGAAGTGCAGTTCTTTGACGACAACATCGTCAATGTCTGCGACGCGCTGGCGGATGCCGGCAAGCGCGTGATTGCCGCCGGCCTTGACCAGGACTTCCGCGGTGAGCCCTTTGGCCCCATGCCAATGCTCATGGCGCTGGCCGAAAGCGTGGAGAAGCTGCAGGCCATTTGCGTGGTTTGCGGTGCGCCGGCATCGCGCACACAGCGGTTGATCGACGGCCACCCGGCGCGCTACGACGACCCGGTGATTCTCGTGGGCGGCAGCGAGAGCTACGAGGCGCGCTGCCGCGCCTGCCACGATGTGCCCGGCCGCCCCCTGCGTGTGAGCGATTTGCAGTTGGCGATTGAGTTTCCGGGATAACAAGGAAGATTGATGATTGAAAACTGAAGATTGATGATTGACGCCTGCACCAATCATCAATCCTCAATTTTCAGTCATCTTTTCTTTTTGGGAAGTCCGAACTCTGGCACCGCACCCAATGCCCCTTCCCCTCGTCTACCACCCCGACTACAGCACGCCACTGCCCGAGGGCCATCGCTTCCCTATGGCCAAGTTCGGCGCGCTCTATGAGGTGCTGCTGCGCGATGGGGTGGCCACGCCCGACCAGTTCCACTGCCCGGAGGAGGCGCCGGCGGCCTGGCTGGCGCTGGCCCACGACGCCGCCTATGTGGAGGCGTACCTCGCCGGCACGCTCGAGGCCGCGCCCATGCGGCGCATTGGCTTTCCGTGGAGCGCGGCGCTTGTGCACCGCACGCGCGTGGCGCTGGCGGGCACGGTGCTTGCGGCCGAGCTCGCGTTGGAGCATGGCCTCGCCTGCAACCTCGCGGGCGGCACGCACCACGCCCACGCCAGCTTTGGATCGGGCTTCTGCATCTTCAACGACATTGCCGTGGCCCCGCGCGTGCTGCAGGCAAGCGGGCGTGTGGGCCGCGTGCTGATTGTGGACCTCGACGTCCATCAGGGCGACGGCAGCGCCGCGATCTTTGCGGGCGACGACTCTGTTTTCACCTTCTCCATGCACTGTCAGGCCAACTTCCCCTTTCGCAAGGCGACCAGCGACCTGGATGTGGAGCTGCCCAACGGCATGGACGACGACGCCTACATGGCGCGCCTGGCCGACCTGCTGCCTGGCCTGCTGGAGCAGGTAAAGCCGGATATCGTCTTCTATGATGCGGGGGTGGACCCGCATGCCGATGATCTGCTGGGCAAGCTGGCGCTGACGGACGCGGGGCTCTATTGGCGCGACAGGTATGTGCTGCGCGAGACGCTGCGGCGGCGAATTCCAGTCGCGTGCGTCATTGGCGGTGGCTACAGCCGCGACATTGCAGCGCTGGCGCGGCGACACGCATTGGTGCACCGTGCCGCAACGGAGGAGTTTGCACAACTGTAAAGACGACGCAGAGGCGCAAAGGCGCAGAGAAAACGCAAAGGAAAGCCAAAGCGAGAACACAGATCAAAACGGAAACAGCAGGGACAAAGATGGATTATCCATCTTATGTCCCTGCTGTTTCCGTTTTGATCTGTGTTCTCGCTTTGGCTTTCCTTCGCGTTTTCTCTGCGCGCTCTGCGTCGAAGTTATCGTACTTGTCCATCAGCTCGCGGTGGTTGCTTTGCAGCGTGAGCACTGTGCGCTCCACCGGCCAGGGCGCAAGCTGGGCGAGGGCGAAGACGGGCTTCCACCAGAGGCTTGCCAAACCGATAAGCAGCAGCAGCAGCGCCGGCCAAAGCAGCCAGCCGCCTGGCGCACGCTGCACAGTCACATCCAACCCCACGGTCGGCTCCACTTGCAGCGCCACGTCACCGCTCTCGAGCGGCAGCATGAGCGACTGCGCCTCGGTCACCTCTACGCGCTGCACCGGCTGCACGCCGTCACGCGCGTAGACTTCAATCAGGAAGCCGCCGCCCGTCTCATCCAGCAGACGCACCACGCGCACGCCCGTGCCCGATGCAGGCAGCAGCACAATCTGCTCGCTACCGGGCTGGGGGAAGACAAGGCCCACTTCGGCGCTGCTCTCAAGCGCGCCTGGCAGCGCCAGCAGCGGTCTATCGACGCGCAGCAAGAGCGCCGGCGCGCTGCGCTGGACACGCACGTCGACGCCGCTCACGCGCGCCCGGCTTGCGTTTGCCGGCAGCGTGGCGCTCTCGCCGCGGATCTCTGCCGTCAGCAGCGCCCTCTTCCCCCACCGGGAGGGCATATTCGAGCGCCACGCCATGGATGGGCGAGTTGTACGTCTCGGTGGGCGCGAGCGTGGGCGGGCGCACATCCCAGCCAAAGGTCGCCGTAACCCAGAGCACCGCGAGCGCGAGCAGCGCGCCGCCGGGGACGAGGGGGCGCAGCGCCAGCGCACGCATGTACGCCAGGGCCAGGAGGCGCGTCTCACTCGCGCCTGATGCCGCGTGCACGGTGCGCCGCTGCACGGGGCCGATTGTCGCCTCCAACGCCTCGGTCAGCTGCGCGGCGGCGGCCTCGGGTGGGTGCGGCATTGGTTCGCGCAGCGCGACAATGCCGGCAATGTCGGGCAGGGGCAGGGGCGCGGCCAGCGGCGAGCCATCGAGCGGCGCATCGAGCGCGCATCCAGCGCCGCGGCCAGGTGATGGGGCAGGCGCGCAGCCACAATGGCAGCAGCCAGGTGCACCCCGCAGACGAGCGCCAGCAGCGCCAGCAGCAGATAGAAGAGCGGGCTGTCCGACACGTTGAAGAGGCCGAGCGCGCGCAGCAAGCCACCCCACGCGCCCCAGCTATCCTGCTCGGCGTTGAGCCAGCGCATGGCCGAGGCGGGGTCCTCGGCGGCCTGGCCCGGGAGCTGCGGCACGACGCGCGCCGCAATCAGCAGCGCGAGCAGAAGCAATGCCAGTAGAATCGCCAGCGACGGCCTGCGCAGAAAGCGCCAGAGCGCATCCACGGCGCGCGGCAAAGCGCCCAGAGCGCGACGCCGCCTGCAACGGGGGCTGGGCAGGCTGAAGGTCGCTCAACGGGCCAGCCATTTGGTGACCTCATCGCCCAGAATGGAGAGGGGCGCATGGCGCGTGGTACAGGCGGGGAGCGCGTCGAGGAAGAGCTGTCCATACTCCTTGCGCCAGATGCGGCTGTCGAGCAGCACGACGACGCCGCGGTCGTCGGCACGGCGAATGAGGCGGCCAAAGCCCTGCCGAAAGCGCAGCACGGCATCGGGCAGCATGTAGTCGCTGAAGGAGTTATCGCACTCGCGGCTGCGCGCTGCCACCATGGGGTCATTGGGCACGGCAAAAGGCAGGCGCACTATCAGCAGACAGGAGAGCTCGTCGCCTGGCAGGTCGACGCCCTCCCAAAACGAGCGGGTGCCCATGAGCACCACGCGCTGGGTGCGGCGGTATTCGCGCAGCAAGCGGTGGCGGCTGATTGTTCCCTGCTGCAGCAGTGTGATGCCCGCGCGCTCGAGTGGCACACGCAGCGCGTCGCCCGTGGCGCGCAGGTGGGCGTTGCTGGTGAAGAGTACGAGCGTGCGTCCGTTGCAGGCCTCGGCGGTGTCGAGAATGGCGCGCTCGACGCCCGCCTGGTAGGCGGGGTGGTCAGGCTGGTGCATGTCGCTGGGCATGTAGAGGAGCGTGCTCGACTTGTAGTCAAAGGGGCTCTCCACAATCGCGGTGGGCACATCCCACAGACCCAGCCGCTCACGGATGTAGCGGAAGTTTGCGCCCGAGCGCAGCGTTGCGCCGGTGAAGATGGTGCTGCGGCGTGCGTGCAGCAGCTCGCGCTGAATGATCTCGCCCACGTTGAGGGGTGCGGCATCCACTGCGGCGAGCGTGCGGTTCTCGTTGACCTCCATCCAGCAGACGCGCCCGCTCTGGCTAATGCCCTCGGGCGCGTAGATCGTCTGCTCCATCTGGCGCAGCAGCTCGGTGAGGCGGCTGCCGGCGCTCATGAGGGCGTTGAGCTGATCAGCCTCCGGCTCCTGCCGATCCCATTGGGCAGCGCCCAACTGGCGCACGAGGCCGTCCATGGCAACCGTCAGTTCGCGCAGATCCTCGGCGGCCTGCTCCCACTCAATCTCAACCTCGCTCCACATGGGCTGGCTGCGCATCCGTCCGTCCAGCGGCAGCCGCTGCACATAGTTGGCATCGCGCGCCTCCTCATGCTGGAGGGCAAAGGCAAGCAGCTGATCGTGGAAGCGGTGCAGCGCCTTGTGGGCGCGCCCGGCCAGCGTCGTCACCAACTGCGCTTGACGCTGGGCATTGGGCAGCCCATGTAGCCCGGCAGCGCGGGTAATATCCGCAATCAGCGCCCCCTCGGCGCGCAGCGGCCGCAGCAGCGCGTGCAGCCAGGGCCACTCCATGCGGTAGGTGAGCTGGTCGGTTGCGGCATCTTCAAGGTGGTGCGCTTCGTCAACCACAAGGTGGCTATAGGGGGGCAACACCCGCCCTTCGGTGCTCACATCGGCCAGCAGGAGGGCATGGTTGACGACGAGGATGTGCGCCAGCTCGGCTTTGCGTTTGGCCAGCGCAAAGTAGCAGAGGCGCGCGCTGTCGGCGTGGACGCCGCAGCGGCTCTCGGTGCAGGCAGAGGCGTCGGCGCAGATATGCTGCCAGACCTCGCGATCGGTCTGCGTGTTCATGACAATTTCGTTGATGTCGCCGGTGTGCGTGGTGGGGAGCCAGACAAGGATACGCGCCAGCGTGCTCAGTTCCGGCGCGTTGAAGCGTCGCCCGCTGCGCCACAGCTCCAGCCGCCGCAGGCAGATGTAGTTGGAGCGCCCCTTGAGAACAGCGGCGCGCGGGCTGCGCCATGCCCAGCGCCGCAAAGGCCGCCTGCAGCTGGGGTATGTCCTTCTCGATCAACTGATCCTGGAGCGTGATTGTATTGGTGGCAATCACAACGCGCCGCTGGTTGGCCAGCGCCCATGCGGCTGCGGGCACAAGGTAGGCGAGCGTCTTGCCCGTGCCCGTGCCCGCCTCGACCATGAGCGAATCGCCTTGCGTCAGCGCGTGCGCCACCCGCTGCGCCATGTCTGCCTGGCCGGCACGCGGCTCGTAGCCGGGGCCAAAGCCTGCTGCCAACGGGCCATCCAGCGCAAAGAAGTGCTGCACCAGCGCGGGGTCAATCGGCTGCTCGGTGTGGCCCGCATCGGTGAGCAGGCTTTCGGGCGCGCTGATCGCCTCCATGTAGACGCTGGGCTGGCGACGCTGCAGACCGCTGCGCGAGCGGCGTGCTGCGACATCGGTGAAGAGGTGACGGGGCGGCCAGTCGCACTCTTCGGCGTGGTCGGCAATGGTAAAGAGGATGTCATCGGGCAGCTCGTCAATGCGTGCGAGGAGACGCTCGAAGAGCGCACCGGCTGCGGCGGCGTCATCCAGCGCACGGTGGGCGCCCACCAGCGGGATGTCGAGGCTGTGGCAGAGTTCGCCGAGACTGTAGCTGCCCAGCCCGGGCAGAAGAATCATCGACAGATCAAGCGTGTCGATGGCCGGGCGCTGAAAGGTGATGCCGCCGGCGCGCAAAAAGCCCATGTCAAAGTGGGCGTTATGCGCAACCACGGCGCTGACATCAGCCGAGACGAAGGCGCGCAGTTCGGGCAGCACCTGCTCGAGGCGTGGCGCATTGGCGACGTCGGCATCGCGGATGCCTGTGAGTTGTTGAATGCGCGCGGGGATCGGGCGCTGGGGGTTGACAAGCGTTTGGAAGCGGTCGAGGATAACGCCGTCCGCGAAACGGACGGCGCCAATTTCCATGATGGCGTCGCGCTTGGTCTCCAGGCCGGTGGTCTCCAGGTCAAGCGCAACGTAAATGCGCTGGGCCATGGGGTGGGGCGTCCCTTCCAGGTTTGAAGTTGCAGCAGCGTCGCCATTATAGCAGCAATGGCGCAACAACAGAACCCCGATGCAAGGGTCAAATAGGGCTTCTCAAAAGTCAGGCTGAGGTGTGGCAAGCGCCAACAGCAACCTCACCCCCGGCCCCTCTCCAGATTGGAGAGGGGAGCACAGCGCGCCGTTACGGTCACATCTCCGGCGTGACGCACTTGTTTTGCTCCCCTCTCCGCATCTGGAGAGGGGCCGGGGGTGAGGTTGCTGTTGGCGCTTGCCACACCTCAGCCTGACTTTTGAGAAGCCCTGGAGGGTCAAAGAAAATCAACAAGAGAACTGCGCCCTGTATCTCTCTGGCGCAGTTCTCTTGTTGGCGTGCGGATGAAGATGCTCCATAATGGGCGGCGTGAATGTCTCCGTCATTGCCACCGTATATAACGAACGCGCAACCATCGACCGGCTGCTCGACTCGCTGGCCGGCCAGACGCGCCCGCCTGACGAGGTGATCATCTGCGACGGCGGCAGCAGCGACGGCACGGCGGCGTGGATTCGCAGCTACAGCGCGCGCCACCCGGGCCGCCTGGCCAATCTGCGCGTGATTGAGGCGCCGGGCGCGAACATTTCGCGCGGGCGCAACCTTGCCATTGAGGCCGCCGCAGGGCCCATTATTGCCGTCACCGATGCAGGTGTGCGTCTGACGACAATCTGGCTCGAGCAGCTTGTGCTGCCATGGGCACGCGCCACAGACCCGCCCATTGGTGTGGCGGGCTTCTTTGCACCGGACGCGCAGGGGGTCTTTGAGACGGCCATGGCGGCCACGGTGCTGCCCCTGGAGGACGACATTGACCCCGCGACCTTTCTGCCCTCCAGCCGCTCGGTGGCCTTTACGCGCGCGGCGTGGCAGGCGGCGGGTGGCTATCCCGAGTGGCTGGATTACAGCGAAGACCTGGTCTTCGACCTTAAACTGAACGGCTTGCGCACGCGCCGGTCGTCGGCCTTTGAGTGGGCGCCGGATGCGCTTGTCTACTTCAAGCCGCGCACGAGCGTGGGGGCCTTCTGGTCGCAGTATTACCGCTATGCACGTGGCGACGGCAAGGCGGACCTCTGGCGCAAGCGCCACGCCGCGCGCTACGTCACCTATGGATTGTTGCTGCCCGCGCTGCTGGGTCACGCGCTGTGGGGTATCTTTGCACGGTGGCTGGGCTGGGTGGGGCTGGCGGCGGGGCTGGCGGTCTATTGCCGCCGTCCGCTGCAGCGGCTCATGCGGCTGCGCGGCGGCTTGAGCGTAGCAGAGACAGCCCAGGCGGCGGCGCTCGTGCCCTTGATTCGGGTGGTGGGCGATGTTGCCAAAATGTTCGGCTATCCGGTGGGGCTGCTTTGGCGCCGGCGCAACCGCCACCGCGCCGAACTGGCGTGGCGCGGCGAGATTGAAAAGCTGAGCAAGCGGCAGGTGCGGTAGGTGGCGCGTCTCTGAAGTATGCAGCGTCGTTCGTAGCGGCTGCTTCAGCTGCCGTTCTCGACGACGCGGTGCGATCTCCACCTACGGCAGCTGAAGCAGCCGCTACGAAATGCGCAACCGCCGCAGGTGTGGAGCGCGACGCGTTGCGGAGTACAGCAGCTGAAGCAGCCGCTACGAAATACCCCCTTCTTTTGCACTCTTCTTGAGACGCAGCACAATGAGCAACGCAGACACAAAACCGCAGACGCGCCAGGTGGCGGCAAATCTGGTGGAAGCATCACCCTCTCAGGTGGGGCAGTGGTTGCTCGCGTCTCCGCTGATTGTCTATCTGGGCTGGCTCTGGCTCGACATCTTCAACCACTACAGCCCAATTCCGTGGCGCTGGCTCGACATGATCCTGGGCGCGGCGCTCTATCTCTTCGTCTTCATCCTGCCGCTGGGGCTTCTCGCCCACCGCTTCGTTGCTTCCTTCCCGCGCATCTTTCAGAACGCAGGCTGGGATGTGGTGGCGCTCGAGCCGGTGCGCGAGAGCGAGCAATACACGGTGCGCTACGTGGCAAAGGCGCGCACCTTTGCGCCCACGACGCAGAGCCGCCTTTGGCTGCGCGCCGCACAGGGGTGGGTTTATCTCGAGATTTTTGCAATCCTTGCCGGTGGCCTCTTGTTGATCCCAATCTTCCTCAGCGCCACGCGTTTCGGCTTTGGGAGCTAAACCGTTATGCCAAGGATGGGTCTCGGCTCAAGATTGGCGCTGTTTGCCGCGCTGGCGCTCCTCTTTGTGGTCTCCGGCGCGCAGCGGGCACGCGCGCAGGTGGCTGGTGACAGCAGCCCCACGGTTGTCCAGATTGCAGCCACCACACCGGCGCGCGTCAATGCGCTGGCCGCGCTGGTGGATATCTGGCAAGTGGATTACGCCAATGGCGTGGTGATTGCGGCGGTGGATGAGGCTGCGCTCGCAGAGCTGCGTGCGCTGGGCTATGTGGTTGCTGTTGACAGTGCGCGCACCGATGCGGCGCGCGGCGCCGTGCGCCCCCTCTTCGACCCCTACAGCGCTCAGGCGGGCACGATCCCCGGTTATGGCTGCTACCGCACAGTGGAGCAGACGGAGAGCGACATGGCGGCGCTGGCCGCCGCGCACCCTGCTCTTGCCCAGTGGATTGACTATGGCGACTCGTGGGACAAGGTGACAGCCGGCGGCGCGGCGGGTTATGACATACACGCGCTCGTGCTTACGAACCGCGACCGCCCAGGCCCCAAGTTTCCCTTTGTGGTGATTGCGGCGATGCACGCACGCGAGCTGGCCACGGGCGAGGTTGCCGCGCGCTTTGCCGAGAAGCTGGTCAACGGGTATGGGGTTGACCCCATGGCTACGTGGCTGCTTGACTACGGCACGACGTACGTTGTGCCAATTGCCAATCCCGACGGGCGCAAGTTCGCCGAGCAGGGTTTTTACTGGCGCAAGAATACGCACGTCGAGGGCGCATGTAGCAGCTTCCCGGGAGGGCAGTCCACCTACGGCGTCGACCTGAACCGCAACAGCAGCTTTGCGTGGGGCGCATGCACTGCAGACGGTTGCTCGAGCACGGACCTATGCAGCGTCACCTATCGCGGCGCGAGCGCGGCTTCCGAGCCGGAGACGCAGGCGCTGCAAACGTGGCTTGAGAGCATCCTCACGGATCAGCGCGGCCCCGCATTGACCGACGCCGCCCCTATCGACAGCGAAGGGCTCGTGCTTTCGCTGCACAGTTACGGGCAGCTGGTGCTCTATCCGTGGGGCTTTATGCCGACGCCACCTGCGAACGGGGTCGCTCTGCAAGCGCTGGCCGATGGCATGGGGGCGCGCAGCGGCTATCGCGCGTGCCAGGCTGGCGCGCCGGG
Source organism: uncultured Chloroflexia bacterium (assembly GCA_963773745.1). Classification (GTDB taxonomy): domain Bacteria; phylum Chloroflexota; class Anaerolineae; order Caldilineales; family Caldilineaceae; genus UBA5069. The sequence continues at coordinate 1,633,364 of CAVZCL010000005.1, read as the reverse complement.
CTGTCTCTACGCCACCGACGGCTCGCTTGAAGACTGGGTGTACGGCACATTGGGCGTACCTGCCTTCACAATCGAGATGGGTACGCAATTCTTCGAAAGCTGCTCGACCTTCGAGGCGACGGTCGCGCCGGCGGTCGATGGTTTGCTTCAGTATGCTGGATCCATGGCACGCCGCCCCTACCAGTGGGCGCAAGGGCCGGCAGCGATCAGTGCGAGCCTGACGCCAACGCGCGTTGTGCCAGGCGACACGCTTACGTTGACGGTTGTCTTTGCGGCCCCCAATGCGCCCGCCGCCGAGCAGCCGGCTGCGGCAACGAGCAAAATCGTCATTACTGGTGCGACCGCGTGGCTGGATGCGCCGCCGTGGGGCAACGCGACCGGCAGCCCCTTCGTCCCGAGCGATGGCAGCTTCGACAGCGCGCTGGAAGAGGCATTCGTCACCTTTGACACGGCGACCTGGAGCCTGGGCCGCCACACGATCTTCTGGAGCGCAGCCGGCCCGTCGAGCGAGGGGCCACCGGGCGCACTCTTTGTTGACGTGGTTGCCACCCACACGCCTGATCCCGAACAGCCGACGCTGACTGCCGACACCCGAGCCGACTTGACGCCCGAGCCACCAGCGACACCTGCTCCGCCCACGCCCGACGAACGCATCTATCTTCCCTGGGTGCCGCACAGCGCTGCCGCGACACCAGGCACGCTGCGACGCGCGGGTCGCGTTAGGGGGAAGCGAAATGCTCTGGAATGCGCTGGTTTGGGGCGCAGCAGCAGCGCTGCTTTTCCTCTACATGCGAGGGCGCAGGCGGGTTGCACCCTTTGCCCATGGCCTGACGAGCCCGCTGCGGCTGGCCTGCTTTGGCGTGGGTGTGGCAAGCTGGGCGGCGGCGCTCGCGTGGCCGCTGGCCCCCCTGAGCCAAAGCCACCTGCTGGCACGCATGGGCCAAACCGTGCTCACCTGTATGGTGGCCGCGCCGCTGTCTGTGGTCGCTGCCCCGTGGCATTTGCTCGCCAACGCACTGCCCTTCTCCGTGCGCCGCCGCGTGGCAGCCTTGGGCGTGCGCCCCTCACGTTGGGCCCCGCTGCTGCATGGATTCACAAGCGCCATCTTCGTCTGGTTCTTCTATCTGAGCGCAATGGTACTTTGGCACGACCCCACCTTTGTGGCGTGGCAGATGGCTGCGCCGTGGCGTCAGCGGCTGGCGCTGCTTGTGCTGGGGCTGGCGGCGCTGCTCTTCTGGCAGCAGATTACACGCATGGGGCCACGCCGCTACACGCGCGCCTCTCCGCTGGCGCGCATTGGCATGTTGCTGGGCGTCGAGATTCCCAATGTGATTGCGGGGATTGCGATTGCCTTCAGTACGACACCTCTCTACAGCTACTATGCGTCGCTGCAGGGCGCGGACGCGCAATCGCTGCAGAACGCAGTTTCGCAGCAGGCGCTGAGCGGCGCGTTGACGTGGATCTTCGGAACGCTGGTCTATGTAACGAGCATTGTGCTGGTTGTGAACGAGGTCTTTGCGGCGCACGACTTCCGCCACCAGCCGCTGGAGGAGTGGGACAGCGAGCGCAGGCTGATTGCGCCCGGGCTTGAGGAGCGGCTCAAGGAGTACGACCGCCCGCGCCATGATTGGGATGCGTGAATCGGGTGACAAATTTCGGCCCGCAGAAGGGGCGGAAAAAGCGGAAACAACATGAAACGCTTGCCTTGCCTGTTGTTTCCGCTTCTTCCGCCCCTTCTGCGGGCCGAAATCTTGTCACCCGACACCTCGACACCTGATTTATGGTAGAATGTCTGTGCTATGTCAATGCGAAATCCACTGCCCGAACGGGTCATCCAAAAGCTTGCCAACCTGCCCGACAGCCCGGGCTGCTACCAGATGCTCAACGCATCGGGCAAGGTTATCTATGTGGGCAAGGCGGTTGTGCTGCGCAACCGCGTGCGCAGCTACTTCCACAACTCGGCGCAGCACCCGCCGCGCACACAGGCGCTTGTCAACGAGATTGAGGACATTGAGTGGTGGGTCACCAACACGGAGCTGGAAGCGCTTGTGCTCGAGAACGAGCTCATCAAACGCTACCGGCCGCACTACAATGTGCGCCTCAAGGATGACAAGTCCTACCCCTACATCAAGGTTAATGTTCAGAACGATTTCCCCAAAATTCAGGTGGTGCGGCGCATTCAGCGCGACGGCGCACGCTACTTTGGCCCCTACTCGTCGGGGCGCGTCTGCTACGACACGCTGGACGCACTGCGGCGCATCTTCCCCTACCTTGACTGCGACCGCGAAATCACCGGGCTGGATGCGCGCCCGTGCCTCTACTACCACATCAAGATGTGCGGGGGGCCCTGCATTGGCGCACAGAACGCGTGAGGAGTATCGCGCGTCGGTCGATCAGCTCATGCGCTTTCTCAGCGGCGACACCGACCGCGTGCTGGCGATCATGAACGCCAACATGGAACAGGCCGCCGAGAACATGCAGTTCGAGCTCGCCGCGCTCCACCGTGACCGCCTGCGCGCCGCCAGCCAGATTGCCGAGCAGCAGAAGATCGTCAGCACGCTGCAGGAGGACCTCGACTACATTGCCATTGCGCGCGACGAGCGCACGGGCGACACCGCCGTGCAGGTCTTCTACGTGCGCTTTGGCCGGCTGACGGGGCGCGAAACCTTCATGATGGAGGGAATCGAAGTCTCGGACGAGGGCGAAAACGCGTACGGCGCGCTGGTGGGGGCCTTTATTCAGCAATTTTACGACACGGCCACCTTCATTCCCGGGCTGATTCTGGTGGGCGCGCAGCCGGAGGATGGCGCCGTGCTGGGCGAGTGGCTCTCCGAGCGGCGGCTTGCGCTGGGCGCTTCGGCGGCGAAGGTGGAGGTGCGCGTGCCGCAGCGGGGCAACAAGCGCAAGGTGCTGGCGATGGCAGAGGCCAACGCCGCCGAGCATTTGCGCCTGCAGCAGGCCGAGTGGGCCGCCGACACAAATCGCCAGACGGCCGCCGTCTCCGAACTGCAGGAGGTTCTGGGGATGGAGAAACCACCGTCGCGCATTGAGTGCTACGACATCAGCACGCTGCAGGGGACGAATACGGTTGGCTCCATGGTCGTCTTTGCCAAGGGCGCGCCGCTCAAGTCGGCCTACAAGCGCTTCAAGATTCGCGGCAAGGGCAGCCAGGGCGAGCCGGACGACTTTGCCAGCATGCGCGAAATGCTGCGCCGCCGCTTCCGCCGCATCATTGAGAATGGCGACGACGAGGAAGAGGAATCGGGCGTGGCGGGTGCGGGCAAGGACCCGGGCGAGAAGGCGCGTACGCAGGACGACAGCTGGAAGGTGGTGCCCGACCTCGTCATCATTGACGGTGGCAAGGGGCAACTGGGCATTGCCGTGGAGGTGCTCGAGGAGTTTGGCCTCATGGATCGCATCCCCGTGGTGGGATTGGCCAAGCGCGAGGAGGAGATCTTCCGGCCGCACGAGTCCAAGCCGATTTGGCTCAAGCGGGGAAGCCAGTCGCTGCATCTTGTGCAACGCGTGCGCGACGAGACGCACCGCTTTGGCGTCACCTATCACCGCAACCTGCGCAGCAAGGAGCAGGTGCGCTCCAAACTGGAGGATGTGCCGGGCATTGGCCCCACGCGCCGCAAGGCGTTGCTCATCCACTTCAAGGGTGACATCGAGGCGATCCGAGCGGCGTCGCTGGACGAGCTGCTGGCCGTGCCGGGCATCAACCGCCGCGCCGCGGAGTCCATCAAGGCGTTTTTGCCGTAGCGGGCGGAGCCGTTCGTAGCGGCTGCTTCAGCTGCCGTTGGTATGGAACGCGTCGCGACCCCGAAAACGGCGTCTTTCGTGGTCCATCTTCAGCAGGCCGCGATCCTTCGTAGCGGGGGGCTTCCAGCCCTCCGTTTTCGGCTGTCGCAATGCGCAGGCATTGGCGTCCGCCAGTCACGCCGGGAGACGTGACCTACGGTCGTCACGCCGGAGACGGACCTACAAGGGCCGGAGGGCTGGAAGCCCCCCGCTACAACGGCTGCGTACTTTGGAGCCCGCCTGGGTACGCCCACATGAGCCACTGTGGTGCGTCGTGTCTATACTTCTCTTCCCTGATTGGCGCGATCGTGGTAATGTGCATTCACATTCTGCGCCCATTGTTAGTGCCCACACTGCCGATCACACTGCCGCCCGCACTACCGCTTGCACAGAAGCACGGAAGCCCGCATGTTCGACCGCCCACCCGCTTCCCCATCACAAGAGCCCGACCCATTCAACACGCGCCCCCGTTCCGGCACGCCCAACCATGCCACAGCCGCCGACCAGGCGCTGCTGGCAGAAATGGTGCGCCTTCTCTCCTACCTGCAGAATGTCACCAGCGCCGATGCGTTGGGCTATTTTTTGCACGGCATTGAGCGGCGCAGCGTGGAGCGCGGGCAGCGCCTCTACAGCCAGGGCGACAAGGTCGACCGCATCTTTTTGGTTGAAAGCGGTACTGTGGACGAGCGGCGCACACAGTTGCGTCCCTCCGCCAACGGCGCGGGCGGCTCGAACGCGCGCCCGGCGACGGCCGAGGAGTTTCCCCTGCGCAAAGCGGGCCCGGGCACGTTGCTGGGGCTCTTTGACCTGCTCAACGGCAAGCCGCACAGCAGTTCCGCCCGCGCCGACGGCGAGGTTACCATCATCGTCATCGAGGCGGCGCAGGTCAACCGGCTCCTCTACAGCTATCCCGAATTGCGCGCAAGCATGGTGCCTGCGGCGCGCATTGATCGCCTGCGCACCATGCCCCTGCTGGCAGGCGCCGATATCGTCGCGATCTCCTATGTGGCCGATGCGGCCGTTATGCGCACCTACATTGCTGGCGACACAATCTACAGCGCGGGCGAAAGCGCCGACCGCGTCTTTCTGATCGACCAGGGAGAGGTGCGGTTGGATTACGTCGACCGGACGAATCCCTACTCGTTGTGGATGGGCAACGGCGGTGACATGGGCTACGGCACGCGCCCCGTAACGGCGGACCGCCTCCCCTACGAGCTCGATCACAATGCCGTTGCGGTGAGCGCCGTGCGCGTGCTGGTTGTGCCGCGGCAGACCTTTGTGGCGGCCACGGCCATTTTGCCCGAGGTGGAGGGCATGCGTTTGCGTGCACTGCGCGCCAATACGCTCGACAACACGGGCATCTTTGCGGCCTGGTCGCCCGAACAGCGCACGCGGTTGCTGGGCTATGCCAGCCACTACTACCTGCCCGCCAGCCACCTCATAACGCAACAGGGCGATCCCGCCGACAGCCTGTGGGTGCTGCTGCCCGGCGGCCATGCCACCATGCACACCGTCACGGATGCGGGCGTCGCCCTGCCGGATGTGCAGTTGGAGGGGCCGGGCTTCTTCAACGAAGAAGCGCTGCGCGCGCAGAAACCCGCCGCAAGCACGCTCGAGTCGGGGCCAAACTCGGGCTGGCTGCGCATTCACTGGGAGGACTTCAACGCCTTCCTTGCGACGGCGGGCAAGCAGGAGCTGGCGTCGCAACTGCGCCTGAGCCGCCAGGCCGAAGCGGTGGAGCACGAGACCGCGCACACCCATTTTCGCTGGCTGGCCGCCGAGGAGGACGTTCGCCTTGAGGTGCGCCGCCACTGGATTGTGGCCATGGCGCGCATTGCGCCGGCCGCATTCCTCACAGTTCTCTTTGGCTGGCTGCTGGTGCTGCTCATCGGCCTCGAGGTAGCAACGATGCTGCCGTGGATTGGCCTGGGCGCGCTGGGGCTGATGACGGTGGCCACGTGGTTCTGGGGAATCGTGGACTACACGAATGATTTCCTCGTCGTCACCAACCTGCGCGTTGTGCGGCAGGAGAAGGTCGTTCTGCTAAGCCAGCGGCTCCAGACCGCGCCCCTGGAGAAGATTCAAGATGTGAATTACAAGCAGGATGTGTGGGGCAGCTATCTTGGCTTTGCCGACCTTGAGGTGCAGACGCCCGGGCCAGGCGGCAACATCCGCTTCGACCGTGTGGCCGACTTCGAGCATGTGACCAAGGCGATCCAGGCGGAGCGCGATGCGCGCCGCCGCCACTACCAGGCGTCGGGCAAGAAGCTGATCTACAGCGTGCTGGAGAGCCGCTTTGGCGGCGTTGTGGTTCTGCCCAGCCGCGTGCTCGGTCTGGCGCTCCCGCCTGCAGGCGCCGGCGCCACGCCCAATGGCGGCTGGCTGGGGCAGTTCACCCGCGCGCTGCGTGCCAACCCGCTGCTGGGCGGCCCCCCGCTTGCAGCCGCTGCCGTGGCTGCCGGTGCAACCGGCGAGCCGCCTGGCGATGCAACCGCCCGGGCCGATGGGCCAGACGCACCCAAGCCGCTCGAGCGCTACGTTTGGCACAAGCACTGGATTGTGCTGGTGCGCGTGGCGGCGCTGCCGCTGCTGGGGCTGATTGCTTCGTCGTCGCTCGGCCTGTTTTTTTACTTTCGCGAGATGGGTGGCGCGCTGGTTGCCGTCTCCATCTTCGCCGCCAGCATCTCCGCGGCCGTGCTCTGGTGGAATGTGGCCGACTGGGAGAATGATGTCTACATCCTCGACAAGGATCAGCTCATCGACATCGAGCGCAAGCCGCTCGGGTTGGAGAAGAAGAAGCGCACGGCAGGCATGAGGCAGATTGTGGACATTCGCATGGTGGTGCCGTCGCCAGTGCACTACCTGCTCAATTTCGGCAACGTCTTTGTGCAGACGGCCGCGCAGGATGGCGAATTCACTTTCCTGAATGTGCGCAATCCGGCTGGGGTGATGGAGACGATTCGGCGGCGACTGGACCAGTCGCGCGTGGATGAGGAGCGGCAGGCCGCCAAGCAGCGTGCGCAGGAGTTCCCCGACTGGCTGGAGGTGTACAGCCGCCTGGAGAAGCGCAAGAGCGACCTTGAGGGAGGCGACGAGGGGGGCATGGGCGCGTAACCGCGCCGAAGGGCGAAAGTGTGGACTTCTACCAGCCGAAGGAGAGACGGTCGATGAGGCGGCGGGGGAGATTGGCGGCGCGCATCTGGCTCTGCGTCAGCTCCACGGGGTAGGCCACGCGCTCGGCGCGCCAGGTGTGGCGGTCGAGGTCGAGGATGGCGTAGGCGGCGCGTGCGTCGTTGTCGCGCGGCTGGCCGACGCTCCCTGGGTTGATGATTAACCGCTGCGTGGCTGAGGGACGCAAATTGACGGTGACGCCGGCCTGCGGCTGCAGGTGGGCCACGCCTGTAATGCGGGGGGCATCTGCGGCCTGGGCGGCAGGCGCGTTCTCACTGTCGGCTCCGGCTTCGCTGTCGGCCCCGGCTTCGCCCTCCGGCGCGGGCTGCGGCTGGAGCTTCCACTGGTAAATCGCGGGCTTGTGCGTGTGGCCCACAAGGCAAATCTGCTCGTCAAAGATGGCGAAGTTTTGCAGCGCAATCGTGGCCGTAAGGATGTACTCCCACACGGGCTCGCGCGGGCTGGCATGGGTGAGCAGAATGGACTCGCTTGGCACGGGCCTTTGCGGCTCGTCGGCCAGGCTGTTGAGAAAGTCGCGGCTCTCCTGCGTTAGCTGCTCCTGCGTCCACAGCACAGCGTGGCGGGCCTGCGGATTGAAGTCGTCGACGTTGACGCCCGGCCGTGCGAGCGCCGCCCAGTCGTGGTTACCGATGACGCAGACGGCGGCGCGATCGCGCACAATCTCAACGCACTCGTTGGGGCGCGGGCCATAGCCCACAAGGTCGCCCAGGCACCAGATGGCGTCAAAGCGCCCGTCGGCATCGGCCAGCACCGATTCGAGGGCGGCAAGGTTGGCGTGAATGTCGGAAATTACGAGTACGCGCATAGTGGGATTATCTTAGCATAGGCGGTTGCGCGCAGCGAAGAATGCGGGGGCTCATCGTTGGATGGGTGCGCACGGCAACCTCACCCCCGGCCCCTCTCCATGCGGAGAGGGGAGAAAAGCGTCGCCCATAAAACTCACGTCGCCGACGTTGCATTGTTGTTTGCTCCCCTCTCCGCCCCCACGCCACGCCACCGGGCGTGGCAAGGAACATGGAGAGGGGCCGGGGGTGAGGTTGCCGTGCGCACCACGCATGTAAAATGCATCCTTCCGATGTTGGAAGCCTTGCTTCAAGTAAGTCCGTTGAAGCGAGGCTTCCAACATCGGAAGCCTCGCTTCGCGCTCCCACGCGATTGACGCACGCAACCCCAATCACCTATGATCGCACGGCGGCGCGCACATGGCGGCTGCAGTTCACTCCAGTAGAGGCGATGGCTTCATGCCCGCAGAAACGCAATCCGATGCTGTAACCGTTGCAACGGGCGCTGTTACGCAGCCACCCGCCGTGCCGGCCTTTGCACAGGTGGGCATTCTCCACCACCCCAAGAAGCCCGAATCGCTTGTCCTTGCCCAGGAGATTGGCGCATTCCTTGAGGGCGCGTGGCGTGCCCGTCATCTGGCACGAGTCGGCATGGGATGCCGAGGCGGTGCTGGCGCGCATTCCTACCGCCGACCTGGTGGTGACGCTGGGGGGCGACGGCACGCTGTTGCGCGCAGCACGCATGGGCGCGCCCTTCCAGGTGCCCATGCTGGGCGTCAAGATGGGGCGGCTGGGCTTCCTGGCCGAGGTGCCGCCCGAGACGTGGATTGCGCCCCTGGAGCAGATGCTTGGCGGCGACTACTGGCTGGAAGAGCGGCTCATGCTCCACATGCGCGTCGAGCGCGAGTTGGCCGACGGCTCGCGCCGCCTGCTCTGCGAGCACGAGGCACTCAACGATGTGGTGCTCAGCCGCGGCGATTTGGCGCGCGTTGTGCGAATTTCGGCGCAACTGGATGGCGGCTACCTGACACAATACACATGTGACGGTCTAATTGTCTCTACAGCCACGGGCAGTACGGGCTATGCGCTGGCGGTGAGCGGCCCGGTCTTGCCGCCCGAGTTGCGCAACATTCTCGTCATCCCAATTGCGCCGCACCTGAGCATGGACCGCGCTGTGGTCCTCTCGGAAGGCAGTGAGGTGCGGCTGCGCGCCTACACCGACCATCGCCCCATGGTGACGGTGGACGGCCAGGTGGTGGTGGAGATTGAAGATGGCGACGAGTTGATTGTGGTGACCAGCCCGCACGTGGCACGCTTTGTGCGCATGCGCGAGCGCAGCTATTTTTACAAGTCGCTCATGGAGAAGCTGCAGTGGACTGTGTAGCGCTGATGAGCCGATGCAAAACCGATTCGAAATGGAAATAATTCGACGATGACCACCGAGACAATTGCCCCACCCCCTGCCGACAACGCACAGGCGCAACCGCCCGTCATGTATTGCGCCAACCATCCCGAGGTGGAGACCTACCTGCGCTGCAACAAGTGCGACAAGCCGATTTGCCTGCAGTGCGCCGTACAGACGCCCGTGGGCTACCGCTGCAAGCAGTGCGTGCGCCAGCAGCAGGATGTTTATTACAACGGTTCCACAGGCGACAATTTGGTTGCCATGGCGGTGGCCTTTGGCGTGGTGACCATTGCCACGCCCATCGTCGGCTTCTTTCTGCGGAGCTTCGGCTTCTTCAGCTTTTTCATCGCCTTCCTGGCGGGGAGCGCAGCGGGTTCGCTGCTGGCGCAGGTGGTGCGCGGTGCTGTCAAGCGCCGGCGCAGCCGCCACATGCGCTGGTTTGCGCTTGCGGGTATCATCCTTGGCGTGCTCATGGGCAGCGCCATTGCCTTAATCTTTCTCGGCTTCAGCCCATTGGGGCTTCCCCTGCTGATTTTCGTTGTGCTCGCCGTCGCAAGCGCCCTGCCCTTCCTGCGCTAAATGCAATGATTGGAAAATTGGTGATTGAAGAGTGTGCGCGCCCCCTGGGGACGCAGTCTTCAATCACCAATTTTTTCAATCAATGTGCGCACAAAGGAACCGTTCTACCGGACCAAACCCCAGCGTGATGCGATTTCGTGATTCCATTTGCGCCGCCATTGCCGCTGTGATATGATGCGCGCAGCGGCTACGCGCATTGGGCTCGTGCCGCCCCTCAGCGCCTGCTTCAACGTCATCTTCCAGCTGCGCGCGCAGACGCGCACAATTGCATAGGTCCGTCATCACGATACTCGGCCGTCCTCACAGCACATAGCCGCCGCCATAGCAGCTGCCCCACCTTAACGAAAGACGCGTCCAATGACGAAGACACCGAATCAGCCGCAACGCGCCTCCGGCGCAAGTGCGGCCTCTGCAAAGAGCCGCTCTGCCGTAACGGCCCCCTTCCATTCGAAACTTGCATTGTTGCTTGTGCTGGCGCTCGTGCTGGGCGCGCTGGCTGGTTGCACGCGCGCGACAGGCCCCTCATCGAAGAAGCGGCGACCGCAGTCGCTGACGGCGCTGTGCCCATGAGCGATCTCTCATCCGACGTGCCGATGGATTCGGGCTCGGGCGAAGCGCCGCAAGCAATCCCGACGAGCAGCGCCGGCGGCGAGCCTGAAGTTGTGGTGAGCACGGTTTCGACCGACACAGCCGCTGCAGAAGGCGGCCCGGGCGAGATCACCATTGAGGAGTACGAAGTCGGCTCGGGTGACACGCTGCTCTCAATCGCGCTCAAGTTCAACGCCAGCCCCGACGAGCTTCGCTCGCTCAACAATCTGCGCACAGACCTCATCCAAATTGGCCAGGTGATCAGCGTGCCGGTCAAGCCCGCCGAGCCGACCCCCACGCCCGAACCCTTCTCGCACGTTGTGCAGGCGGGCGAGAGCCTGACGGGAATTGCGGCGCGCTACGGTGTCTCGTGGGCCGATATTGTGCAGGTGAACAGGCTGCCCGATGCCAACGCTTTGCGCGCCGGCATGGAACTGATTATTCCGGGATTCAGCCCAACGGCCGGCTCCGAATCCACAGACGAGGAGGGCGTCGCCGCCGTGGCGGATCCTGCGCAGCAGGCCACGCACACGATCAAGGCCGGGCAAACGCTTACGCAGATTGCGCAGATGTATGACATCCCGCTGGGCGAGCTGCAGCGGGCCAACAACATTGCCAACGCCAGTCTCGTCAAGCCGGGCCAGGTGCTGACGCTGCCCGGGCTGACCGTGGCGCAGGCAATTGAGGCGCTCTCGACGACGCACACGGTGGCCGCGGGTGAATCGCTCTCGCAGATTGCCAAGGATTACGGCGTGCCCATGAGCGAGATCATGCGCGCCAACAACATGAACAACGCCGACCTTCTGCGGCCAGGCCAGCAGCTCATTATCCCGCCGGCCAGCAACTAACAGTAACTGCTTCAACGCAAAGGCGCGAAGGTAGCAGAGGGCGCAAAGAAGAACAAAGAAGAGCCAAGTAAAGCAACAGCCGAAACACAATTCCGCCTTAATCTGTGTTTCGGCTGTTGCTTTACTTGGCTCTTCTTTGTTCTTCTTTGCGCCCTCTGCTACCTTCGCGCCTTTGCGTTGAAGCAGTTACTCGGGCGTGACGTAGGCGGCGGTGATGCCGCCGTCAACCGTGAAGTCCGTGCCGGTCACGTAGGAGGACTCGTCGCTGGCGAGGTAGAGCGCTGCGGCGGCAATCTCCTTTGCTTCGCCAAAGCGCCCCATGGGCACATGCACCAGGCGGCGCTGCTTCTTGGCTTCGGTGTCCAGAAAGCTCATCAAGAGCTCTGTACGAAGCGGCCCCGGGCAGAGCGCGTTGATGCGAATGTTCTCGCGCGCGTGGGTTACAGCCAGGTCGCGCGTCATTGCCAGCACGCCGCCCTTGCTGGCCGTGTAGGCGACCTGCGGCGTGGCCGCGCCCAGCAGCGCCACAAACGATGCCGTGTTGATGATGGAACCCCCGCCGGCGCGCCGCAGCGCCGGGATGCCATATTTGCAGCCCAGAAAGACGCCCTTGAGGTTGATGGCCATCGTCATGTCCCACACGTCTTCATCGGTGTTGATGGCGTCATCGTCGCGGCTGTGCATGATGCCCGCGTTGTTAAAGAGGACGTTGAGCTTGCCGAATTTCTCCTCGGCGGCGCGCACCATCGCCTCGCAGTCGGCAGCCCTGGAGACGTCGGCGTGTTGATAGGCCGCCTGCCCCCCCGCCGCATGGATGGCGGCAACCACTTCGGCCCCCGCCCCATCGTTGATGTCGACGACCAGAACGGCCGCGCCTTCGGCCGCAAAGAGCAGCGCCGTCTCGCGCCCGATTCCGCTGCCGCCGCCTGTAATCAGAGCAACCTTGTTGGCAAGTCGCATCGTGCCACTCCTTCTATTGCCTGCGATTGTTTTCCGCCTGCGATTGTTTTCGTTTTTCGTAGCGGGGGGCTTTCAACCCTCCGTTTTCGGTCTCCCCAGGGCGACCGGTGCGGTACGCCAGGAGATGGGAGCTACAACGCCGTGCCGCGCAATGATTCTACGCCATTGCGCACGCGCTGCCCCATGGCGCATGCACCAATCAGCGCATTGAAAAGGCGCTGCTGCGCCGCATCACCCGCCGCGCTGAGTTCGGGGTGCCACTGCACGCCCACAAACCACGGGTGATCGGGCAGTTCCACCGCCTCGACGCAGCCATCCTCGGCCCGTGCCACGACGCGCAATGCAGGCGCGATGCGGTCGATGGCCTGGTGGTGCCACGAGACCGGCGGAAAGCCCTGCTCGCCCAGGCTGGCAGCGAGCAGCGTTCCTTCCTCGACCATCACCGGATGGGTGACGCCGCCGTAGGGCTCGGCGCGATGGGCAACTGTGCGGTGCGCACCTCCAGTGGCGGGCAAATCGGGCAGATGCGCGTGGAGCGTGCCGCCCAGCGCCACATTGGCCACCTGTGCGCCGCGGCAGATTGCCAGCGTGGGCAGGCCGCGCGCAATCGCCAGGTGCACCATGGCGATTTCTACGTCGTCGCGCAGACGGTCAATGCCATAGATCGCTTCGTGCTCGCTGCCGCCGTAGAGCGCCGGGTCCACATCGCTGCCGCCGGAGAGAATCGAGCGCGTCGCAGGGGGCGAGCAGTTCGGCGGCAGCGCCCTGCCACACGGGCAGAATCAACGGCAAGCCACCGGCGCGCGCCACGGCGTCGGCATATTCGCGCGGCAGAATCATGTTCCCCTTGGCGTCCAGCTCTTCGGGCGTTATGCCAATCACCGGCCGCATTGCTTCATCGCCTTGCGTTGCAACTGCCACGCTGATCACGTTTGCGTTTAGATGCGTTCAAAGTAGCGCCTGCGCTCCCAGATCGGTGACGGCAGCATCAAAGCTTGCCTGCTCGGTGCGGTAGAAGTGTGCATAGTGATCGACTACGTCGCTGCCCAGGGCCGTGCGCACAAAGTCGCTCTCGGCAAAGAGCGCAGTTGCGTCGCGCAGCGTGTGGGGCACGCGCGGCAGCGACTGCGCCTGATAGACATCCCCCGCAAAAGCCGCGGGCGGTTCAATCTGGTTGCGAATGCCATCAAGTCCGGCGGCCAGCGCCGCGGTGTAGGCGAGATAGGGGTTACAGTCGGCGCCGGGGATGCGCGATTCAATGCGCAGGCTGGGGCCATTGCCCACCACACGGAAGCCTGCCGTGCGGTTGTCGTGGCTCCATGCAATGCGTGTGGGCGCCCACGATCCGGCCTGGTAGCGCTTGTAGGAATTGATGGTGGGCGCGTAGAAGACCATCAGCTCGGGCACGTGGGCCAGCCAGCCGCCGAGGAACCAGCGAAAGAGCGACGAGCAGGCAATGGGGCCAAGCGCATCGCTGCCGGCAAAGGCATTGCTGCGGGCGCCCGTCTCATCCTGCGCCCAGAGGCTGAGGTGGATGTGGCTGCTGGAGCCGGCTGCGTCGGGCGCGAACTTGGCCATGAAGGTGACGCTGATGCCCTGCTGGTCGGCCACTTCCTTGAGGCACTGCTTGTAGATGGCGTGGCGATCGGCCATGGTGAGCACATCGGCGTAGCGCACGTTCAACTCGTGCTGGCCCCGCCCCCACTCGCCCTTGGAGTTTTCCACGGGAATGCCCGATGCCTTGAGGTGGCGGCGCACGGCCCCGTTGAATGGCTCCGTGCGCGAGCCCTGCAGCATGTGATAATCCTCAATGTACCAGCCCGCCGGCTCCAGCCCCGCGAAATTGTGCGCGTCGGCGGCACGATAGGTTTGATCGAAGATGTAGTACTCAAGCTCCGAGGCGGCCATTGCGCCGAAGCCCATCTCTGCGGCCGCGGCAATCTGCCGGCGCAGCAGCGTGCGCGGCGCAACCGCCACGGGCTGGCCGGTGGCCTCAAGCGCCACATCACAGATGACGAGGGCAGTGCGATCAAGCCACGCGGCCACACGCAGCGTTGCCAGATCGGGAATCAGATGGACATCACCATAGCCGCGCTCCCAGTTGGAGAAGGTATAGCCGGGCACAGGTTCCATCTCCATGTCAACGGTAAGGAGATAGTCGCACGCGTGGGTGCCATGGTGGGCGACATCGGCCACAAAGAATTCGGCGTCGAAGCGCTTGCCCATGAAGCGGCCGTAGGGATCGGTGAACTGCACCAGCACGGTGTCAATCGCGCCGGCGCGCACCTGCGCATCCAGCTGCTCGAGCGTGAGCATGCCGGGAAGATTGTTCGCTGTGGTGTGGGCGCTCATGGGCGGATGGACAACATGCGGCCGCGCCTAGCCCGCATTGTGATAGCGTGCAACAGCCGCAGCAGCGCCGGCGGCAAGGAGGCTGGCGTCGGCGCAGGGCGTGACGAACTGGAAGCCCATGCCTACCGCCTTGTGCGCATATTCGGGCGTGGCGCAGTGGAGGCCGGCCACAATGCCAAAGCGCTGTGCACTCGCCAGCACCGCGTGGAGCGCCTCGACGAGCATTGGCTCGGTGTAGTCGGCGCGCTCTTCGCCACCCAGAGAGATGCTCAGGTCTGCCGGCCCGATGTAGAGGGCATCAAGGCCGGGCGTCGAGGCAATCTCCGCGACGTTCGCCAGTGCCTCGGCCGTCTCGATCATGGCAATGGTGGCCACGAGGTGGTTGGCGTTCTGCACATAGCCACTGCCGCCGTAGAGGCTTGCGCGCACGGGGCCATAGCTGCGAATGCCCGCAGGCGGGAAGCGGCACGCAGCCACAAAAGCCTCGGCCTCGGCGCGCGTGTTGACCATTGGGCAGATGATGGCGTAGGCGCCCGCGTCGCACATCTGCATGATGGCGGAGGGCTGGTTCCACGGCACACGCACCACGGGCGTCGCTTCGGTCGTGGAGATGGCCTGGAGCATGGAGACGGCCGTCTCGAAGCCCATGAGACCGTGCTGCATGTCGATGGTGACGCTGTCGAAACCCTGGTGGACCATGATTTCGGCGGCGAGTGCGGAGGGAAGCTGCAGCCAGCCGTTCAGGGCTGCGCCGCCCTGCTGCCATAGAGCCTTGAGCGCGTTGGGGCGCATGGGTGGGTCCTTCTAGCCGACCGCTGAGCGTGGCATCTTTGAGGAGTGAAACCGGCGCGTGGAGAAAGCGAGTGAGGCCGGAATGGGCAAAACTCTAGCACAGGGGTGGTGGGGCGTCAAGGCGCGCGCACAAGGGGGGTGCATTTAAGTTTAGTGGCGCGACTGCAACCTCACCCCCGGCCCCTCTCCAGAAGATTGGAGAGGGGAGACAAGCGCCGCCGTTGTAGGTCACGTCTCCTGACGTGACGCCGTTGTAGGTCACGTCTCCTGACGTGACGCAGCCCGCAGGGCTGAATGTACTGGATATGCTGAACGCTTGGTGATCGGCGACGGTTCAGCCCTGCGGGCTGCGTCAGCCCGTGCGTGACTAGGCGTCACGTCAGGAGACGTGACCTACAACGGCCATCCTGTCGGGAATTGCAGAAAAAAGGATAGGCGCTCAGCTTGACAACAGTCGGCAGTGGCGCGATAATGGACGCAACATGCAGATTTATGCATATATATTTCGGTGCATATTGCACGATAGGAGTGCAGCAATGGAAGGCATTGACTATGAAGAATTGAGCAAGCGTCTGCGCCTGCTGGCACATGCCGAACGACTTCGAATTCTTGACGCCGTGCGGCGTGATGCCGAGTGCGTTTGTCACCTTGAGGCGCTGCTGGGCAAGCCGCAGCCCTATGTCTCCCAGCAATTGCGCCTGTTGCGTGACGCGGGCATTGTGCGCGCGGAACAGCAGGGACAAAACATCTTTTACCGCCTGGCCGATGACGACGTGCGCCAGTGGCTGGAGGCAGTCCTTGGACCCGTTGCAGGCGAAATGCCGAGCATGGCGGCCCACAAACAAGTTATTTCGTGCGTGTGTCCCAAATGCAGCAACGAGGCATCCCACGTGCGCCAGCCTGTTGCGCTTGAAGCGTGAAGTCTGTTCGCACCATATTTTGAAAGTGTGCAATTATGTCCAATTCAAATACCTTTGTACAAGGAAAATCTCCCAAGCCTACTACCAATTGGCTTGACCAGTGGCGCCCCTGGCTGCTTGTGGCCGCTTCGGCGCTCGTCTGGTGGCTGGTATACCGCAGCCTGCAACCGCTGGCCAACCGCATCACCTTTGACTGGATTGGCCTTTCGCCCGAATCCCATGCAGGTTCGGCGCTAGCCTTCTTCCTCTATGATGTGCCCAAAATACTGTTGCTGCTGACCGCCATGATCTTTGCCATTACCACGGTGCGCACCTTCTTCAGTGCCGAGCGCACGCGCAAGTTGCTGGGCGGCCGCCGCGAGGGTGTGGGCAACGTGCTGGCCGCAGGTCTGGGCGTCGTCACGCCCTTTTGCTCCTGCTCGGCCGTGCCACTCTTCATCGGCTTTGTCGAGTCGGGTGTGCCGCTGGGGGTTACCTTTTCTTTCCTGATTGCCGCGCCCATGGTCAACGAGAGTTGCGCTGGCCATGCTGTTCGGCATGTTCGGCCTCAAGGTGGGGCTCGTCTACGCAACCACCGGCCTCGTCATCGCCATCGTAGCGGGCATGGTGATTGGCCGCGTACCCAATGTGGAGCATGGCGTCGAGGACTTCGTCTGGCAGATGAAGGTGGGCCAGGGAGCAGACGACGCGCCCCTCACCTGGGCCGACCGCTTTGCCACCGCGTGGCAGAGCACGCGCGAGATTGTGGGCAAGGTCTGGCTCTATGTCGTCATCGGCATTGCCATTGGCGCGCTGATTCATGGCTTTGTTCCCGAGAACGCACTCGCACGCGTCATGGGGGCCGACGCCTGGTGGAGCGTGCCTGCAGCCGTGCTGCTGGGCATTCCCATGTATTCCAACGCAGCCGGCATTGTGCCGGTGGTTGGCGCGCTCATTGGCAAGGGAGCGGCGCTGGGCACCGCGCTGGCCTTCATGATGAGTGTGGTTGCGCTGAGCCTACCGGAGATAATCATCCTGCGGCGCGTGCTCAAGCCGCGCCTGATTGCCGTCTTCATCGGCGTCGTGGCCACCGGCATCCTGCTAACGGGCTATCTCTTCAATATCATTATCTAAACGCAAGCAGCATTGCAAACGAAAGGAAGAAACCATGCTGGACGTAAAAGTCCTGGGCACAGGCTGTGCCAACTGCAAGCGCACCAAGAGCATCATCGCCGAGGTGATTCAGGAAAACCATCTCGACGCACAGGTGGTGGAGGTGACCGATATGGGTGAGATCATGGCGTACGGCGTCATGAGCACCCCTGCCATTGTCATGAATGAAAAGGTCGTCAGCGCAGGGCGCGTGCCCGCAAAAAGCCAGATAGCCGAGATGATCCGCCAGGCGCAAACCGCGTAGATTCAGCCAGGAGCCATCCCATGACACAAAGCGTCGCCTCTGTGCCCGCGCGCACATCCGGCAAACGGCTTTCCATGCTCGACCGTTATCTCACTCTGTGGATCTTTTTGGCAATGGCGATTGGGGTGGCGCTTGGTTACTTCGCGCCCGGCGTAGAGGGCTTCATCAACCGCTTTCAGGTGGGCACAACCAATATCCCGATTGCCATTGGCCTGATCCTCATGATGTACCCGCCGCTTGCCAAGGTGCGCTATGAGGAGTTGGGCGATATCTTCCGCGACTGGAAGATCTTGTTGATGTCGCTTGTGCAGAACTGGGTCATCGGTCCGGCACTGATGTTTGTGCTGGCGGTGCTCTTTCTGCGCGACTACCCTGCTTACATGGAGGGCCTGATCCTGATTGGGCTGGCGCGCTGCATTGCCATGGTCATTGTCTGGAACGACCTGGCCAAGGGCGACACAGAGTATGCGGCAGGGCTTGTGGCTTTCAACAGCATCTTTCAGGTGCTTTTCTACAGCGTCTTCGCCTACTTCTATATCACAATTCTGCCACGGTGGCTGGGGCTGGAAAGCGCAATCGTGCAGATCGGCATTGGCGAGATCGCACGCAGCGTCTTCATATACCTTGGCATCCCCTTCCTGGCCGGCTTCCTCACGCGATTGGTGCTGGTGCGCCTGAAGGGCAAGGAGTGGTATCACTCGGTCTTTATTCCCAAGATCAGCCCAATCACACTCATTGCCCTGCTCTTCACGATTGTGGTGATGTTCAGCCTCAAGGGCAATCTCATTGTCACGATTCCCCTGGATGTGGTGCGCATTGCGATTCCGCTGGTGCTCTACTTCGTGATTATGTTCCTCGTCTCCTTCTTCATGGGTGTTTGGTTCAAATCAGGCTACCGCAAGAGCACAACGGTCAGCTTTACAGCAGCCAGCAACAACTTCGAGCTGGCGATTGCCGTTGCCGTCGCTGTCTTTGGGCTCGGTTCGGGGCAGGCATTTGCTGCAGTGATTGGCCCGCTCATCGAAGTGCCCGTCATGATTGGCCTCGTCAGTGTCGCTTTCTGGCTTGGGCGGCGCTATTTCCGCAAGGAGATGGAGGCGATTGATTGCGAGAGTGAAGTCATCGCTACGTCCGCTCCGGCATAAGCGTTGCCCAGATAAAAGAGAGGGGTTGCCAACTGTCATCCCCTCTCTTTTATCTGCAATCCCTCCGCAGCCGCTGGCTCAACCAGCGAACGCTCCCTGGAGTGCATTCTCGATTCGCACTGTGATTAACGCGGCACTCGCGGCGTACATTCTTCCACGCCGCCGGTCACGGCGAATGGCTTGCAAAAGTGCCCGCGCAGGCGCTGCGCCGCGGCTGGTAATGGAGACGGTGCCTGTGTGCGGGGCCGCGGCAAGGTTTCCAAAACCGAGAGCCCTGGTGCGAGGCCGTGGCTTTCAACAACCATTACGGGAAAATTGACCCGCTCAATTTGACCGAACGAAGCGTTATGCTATACTGTCGAGGTTGCCGAGAGCGCCTCTGGCACAGAGGTTGCACAGCAACGCCGCAACGCCTGCACCGAGTCATCGGCGCCGACCCAGTGCGCGGACCCAAAGCGCCGACGTAGCTCAATCGGCAGAGCAGCTGTTTTGTAAACAGCAGGTTAACGGTTCAAGTCCGTTCGTCGGCTCCAGCCAACCGGCTTTCAGGGTTGTGTCATTGCAACTGTACGCAATGATAGTAGTCCCGCAGGACAATTTGGGCGGGTGCCCGAGTGGACAAAGGGAGCTGACTGTAAATCAGCCGGCGACGCCTACGGTGGTTCGAATCCGCCCCCGCCCACTGAATTTGCCTGGCAATGCCGGGCGAATCATTCCTCACCTTGCGCTACAAGCGTTATATGGGTGAGACGCAGTGCCCACGTAGCTCAGTCGGCAGAGCACATTCTTGGTAAGAATGAGGTCATCGGTTCAAATCCGATCGTGGGCTCTCTCAATCAACCTGCGGGAGTGCAGGGTTGCAGGCCGGAAAGCAGCGCACAGCGCTTCCGGCCGCCGCGGGAATTGTTCGCGCCACGCGCGCAGCAGGGGCACGCGGCCCCACATGCAACAACAGGAGTTGAACGCATATGGGCAAGGCAGTCTTTGAGCGCAACAAGACGCATGTGAACGTCGGCACCATCGGTCATATTGACCATGGCAAGACATCCCTGACGGCTGCCATTACCAAGGTGCTGGCCATGAAGGGCTGGGCGGACTTCCGCAAGTTTGACCAGATTGACAACGCACCCGAAGAGAAGGCGCGCGGCATCACAATTGCGATTTCGCACGTCGAGTACCAGACCGAGACGCGCCACTACGCACATGTGGACTGCCCGGGCCACGCCGACTACATCAAGAACATGATCACCGGCGCAGCGCAGATGGACGGCGCAATTCTGGTGGTGGCAGCGCCTGACGGCCCCATGCCCCAGACGCGCGAGCACATTCTGCTTGCCCGCCAGGTGGAAGTGCCCGCCATGGTTGTCTTCCTGAACAAGGTCGACATGATGGAGGACGAGGAACTGCTGGAACTGGTGGAGATGGAGCTGCGCGAGCTGCTCACCGCCTACAAGTTCCCTGGCGACGACATTCCCTTCGTGCGCGGCAGTGCGTTGAACGTGCTCGAGAGCACCTCGACCGACCCGAATGCGCCCGAGTATGCGTGCATCTGGGAGCTCATGCGGGTGGTGGACGAGTACATCCCTGCGCCCGTGCGCGAGACCGACAAGCCCTTCCTGATGCCGATTGAAGACGTCTTCAGCATCAAGGGGCGCGGCACGGTGGTGACAGGTCGTATTGACCGTGGCATCATCAAGCCCATGGAAGAAGTCGAGATTGTGGGCCTGGCGCCCACGCGCAAGACCGTTGTGACGGGCGTTGAAATGTTCCGCAAGCTGCTGGACGCCGGTTTGGCGGGTGACAACGTTGGTTGTCTGCTGCGCTCGATTCAGCGTGACGAGATTGAGCGCGGGCAGGTGCTGGCCAAGCCGGGCACCATTACCCCGCATACTGAGTTCATGGCCGAAGTGTATGTGCTGAAGAAGGAAGAGGGCGGTCGCCACACACCTTTCTTCAACGGTTACCGGCCGCAGTTCTACATTCGCACCATGGACATCACAGGCAACATCAAGATGCCCGCCGGTGTGGAGATGGTGATGCCGGGCGACAACGTCAACATGGAAGTGGAGCTCATCTCCCCGGTGGCGTTGGAAACAGGCAGCCGCTTCGCCATTCGCGAAGGTGGCCGCACGGTGGGCGCAGGCGTTATCACCAAGATTATCAAGTAGCTTTGATTGAGCTGCGCGCCCGGATCAGCGTCCGGGCGCGCAGTGTGATATAATTGAGTGCCGGTGGACAAGGCCAGAAGTCCATTTGGAGTCTTAGGCGAGTAGCTCAACTGGCAGAGCGGTGGTCTCCAAAACCACAGGTTGCGGGTTCAAGTCCTGCCTCGCCTGCCAGGATGACCACCGGTCACACGACCGGTGGTCGTTTTCCGATGAAGAATGTAGTGTAGACAAGCAGGAAGAAGTGCAGCAAGTGCCGGTGGCAGCCTGCGGTGGTGTCGTGATTGAGCAAGCGCCCTGCACGCATGCATCCATGCGAGACTAGAGGAAGAATAGACCCATGACCCGAGAGACTGAGATTCGAGAAGAAAACGCCGTTGCCAAGTGGTATCGCGAAACGCGTGCCGAGCTCTCCAAGGTCTCGTGGCCGACGCGCGAGGAAGGGCTGCGCCTGACGGGGATTGTACTGATCGTGACGGTTATTTCAGCGATCGTGATCTTCGGCATCGACTCACTCTTCTCAACGGTCGTGCGTCTCATCATCAGCTAGATTTCAATTCGGCTGTACGGAATCATGCTTGCGCGCTCTAAGGAGGTGCAGAAGATGGACGCAACCACAGAGTCCAAGCCAAAGAAGAAGAAGAATGTGAAGGATGCAGCCGCCGCAAAGGCGGCGGTTGACGTTGCGCCCGACAGCGTGGAGCTGGACGAAATCGTCTATGACGATATCGACGGCAGCGAAGAAGAGGGTGGCCCCAAGTTTGAGTGGTTTGTGGTGCACAGCTACTCGGGCATGGAGAACAAGGTCAAGAAGAATATTGAGCACCGTGCCGAGAGCATGGACATGTCGGACCGGATTGTGGAAGTCGTTGTTCCCACCGAGACCGAGATTGAGATGCGCAACGGCGTGCGCCGCGAAGTGGAGCGGCGGGTTTTCCCGGGCTACATTCTTGTGCGCATGATCATGGATGAAGATTCATGGTATGTGGTGCGCAACAGCCCGGGCGTCACCGGCTTTGTGGGCATGGGCAACAAGCCCACGCCGCTGAGCGTGGACGAAGTTGAGAAGATCATGAAGCGCATTGAATCCGATGCGCCGCGCATGAAGATCTCGTTTGCGCTGGGCGAATCGGTGCGTATTATGAGCGGCCCCTTTGCCGAATTCAGCGGCATTGTCGACGAAATCTACGCCGACAAGGGCAAGGCCAAGGTGCTTGTGAGTTTCTTCAACCGCGAAACACCGGTTGAGGTGGACTTCCTCCAACTGCAGAAGGACAGCTAGCGCGCTGGATTTGAGGGCAGGGCGAGGATTGGGACAATTGAATGGACGGCACGCAACCCCCGTGGGCTGCGCTGCCGGTGAAGATTTCACACGCTGGCTGCGTGGGAGCAGAGCCGCAATTGCCAGTTGCGGCAAAGCGCACACCACGCCCAGAAGGAGAACACAATGGCAAAGAAACTGAAGGCAATCGTTCGTTTGCAGTTGAACGCCGGCAAGGCAAATCCGGCGCCGCCCGTGGGCACCGCCCTGGGACCCCATGGCGTCAATATCATGGGCTTCTGCAAGGAGTACAACGCCCGCACGCAGGGGCAAATCGGCCAGGTCATTCCGGTTGAGATTACGATCTACACCGATGGCTCCTTCAACTTCATCACCAAGACGTCACCGGTGGTGGATTTGATCAAGAAGGCCGCCAATTTGAAGTCGGGCAGCGCCGAGCCGAACAAGACCAAGGTCGGCAAGATTACACGCTCGCAGGTACAGGAAATTGCCGAAATCAAGCTCAAGGACCTCGAGGCCGTCAGCCTTGAGAGCGCCATGAAGATGGTGGAAGGCACGGCGCGCAGCATGGGCGTCACAGTCGTCAGCTAAGTTCGCACTGCACTACCGAAATTTTTACAAATCCCGTGGGAGGGGGGCAACCCCCGCGATGACCACAAGGAGATCCAGCAATGGCAAAGCACAGCAAGCGCTTCCTGGCGCTGCAAGAGAAGGTTGACCGCTCGCGCACTTTTTCGCCGAGCGATGGTTTGGCGCTGATCAAGCAGACCGCCAACGCCAAGTTTGATGAGACAGTTGAAGTGCACCTGCGCATGGGTGTAGACCCGCGCTACGCCGACCAGCAGATTCGCGGCGTGGTTACGCTGCCGGGTGGTACGGGCCGCGAGGTGAAGATTCTGGTTTTCGCCGGCCCCGAGGGGCAGGCGCTGGCCACACAGGCCGGAGCCGACTATGTGGGCGCCGAAGATCTGGCCGCGCGCATTGAGAAGGGCTGGACGGATTTCGACATTGTGCTGGCAACGCCGGACATGATGCGCGTGGTCGGCAAGCTCGGCCGCGTGCTGGGCCCCCGCGGCCTCATGCCCAGCCCCAAGACGGGTACGATTCTGCCCGCCGAAGATCTGCCACGCGTGATTGACGAAGCGCGCCTGGGCCGCGTTGAGTTCCGTGTTGACAAGACGTCGAACATCCACGTGCCGATTGGCAAGGCTTCGTTTGACGAGCAGAAGCTGCTGAAGAACCTGGCTGCGCTGATGGAGGCGATTGTCGCCGCCCGCCCGGCCACGCTCAAGGGGCTCTACATTCTGCGCGCAACGCTCTCCAGCACCATGGGGCCGGGCGTCAAGCTCGACGTGGCCGCCGCCTCGGCGCTCAAGCCCGACAACATCTAGCAAGATAGCGACTTACGCACGAAACGGCGCTCCGCAAGGGGCGCCGTTTTTTGTTTGTGCGCAGAACGGCACCTCATCCCCGGCCCTTCTCCATGCGGAGAAGGGTGCACAACGCGCGTCACGTCAGGACACGTCACCTCGGCGGGCGCCTTTGTTGTGCACCCTTCTCCGCATGGAGAAGGGCCGGGGATGAGGTGCCGTTGTGCGCACTACGAACCTAAAACAGACCCCGCTAGCGAGGCTTCCGACGTTGGAAGCCTCGCTTTGATCTGCCTCAATGGGCCGATCGCCCCATTCTCGTCTGGGCGATTCCACACACAGGCATATACGGCAAACAGCCCATGCGCGCCTACTGCATACAGTAGACGCCGTGGGCCGCTTTGCCCATGCGCCCTGCGCTTTGCTACCCAAAAATGGGTATGGGAATGGGCCGCAGCCCCGATGTGAACACGTCCGTTTTCCTCTATCCTTGGGGTAGTTGAGCAACGAATCACAAGCATGTGTCAGGTTGTTCGTTCACACAAGGAGAGTTGTCATGGGTGCCCAGGAAGTCCTCATTATCAGTGGTTTCTGCATTTCGTGTCTGTTCGTGCGCTTTGGCGTGCCGCTGGGCATTTGCTGGCTGTTGGGATGTGCCCAGCGCCGTTTCATGCATCCTGAATCATAGTCGGCCGACAGCCGCACTGCACCCCGGAGATTCTCATGTTTACCCGTTTCACTTTGCCCACAAGTTCGCCCCTCCTTGAGAGTCGGGCCAGGCGCCCCCGCCTGAGCCTGGCCACGCTTTTTGTCGCGGTCGCATGCATGCTTTGGCTTGCAATGCCGACGCGCGCGTACGCACAGGATGGTATTGCCAGCCCCGAGCCCAACACCAAGCCCTGCTCCTCCTGCCACAGTGAGGAGTCGGACGCGTGGGCCACATCGGCCCATGCCGACCTGGTGGACCCCGACACGGGCCACGCCCTCGCCACCTGCACAACCTGCCACGGCGATTACGTGCGCGGCCACCCCGATGAGGACAGCGTCCCCCTGGTGGTTGACTCGTCGTCGTGCAAGGGTTGCCACGAGGAGACCTGGAGCCAGTGGGAAGAGAGCACACATGGGGCCGAAGGGGTCCAGTGCATTAGCTGTCATTTGGTTCACTCGCAGGAGATGCGCATTTCGGATGACCGCCTTTGCACCTCGTGCCACCGCGAATCGCTGGATGACACGCTGCACCAGGCACACTGGACTGGCACAGCCACCTGCACCGACTGCCATATGGCAGCGGTTGACACAGTGGGCCAGGCCATTGCCACAGCGGGCAACCAGCAGATTGACATGCACGGGCCGTCCCACGATTTCGTTTCGGTCTCTGCATCCAAATGTCTGGACTGCCACCGCGAGGATGTGAACAACCCTGCGATCAGCGCTACAGCAACACAACAGATTGTCACCGTCGATGCATTGGCTCCCAAACTGGAGCAGGCACAGCAGGTCAACCGCACCCTTGGGGTGCTCTCGCTGGCCAACCTGGGCTTTGGCATCGGCATTGGCGGCATTCTTGGAATCGTCTTTATGATTGCATACGCTCGCTTCGGTAGCCGGAGGAATTCATGAGTGACTCAATCCATTTCGAGCCGCTGCCCGCCAGCGCTCCCAGCACCTGTCCGTTGATGTCGCGTCGCAGCTTCCTAAAGGGAATGGCTGCCGGCGCAGGTGCTCTGGCTGTTACGGCCTCGGCCGGCGGCGTGGCCATTGCCTCCAGCGGGCCTGTTGGCCCCGATGCCATGGGTATGCTCGTTGACCTGACCCGCTGCACCGGCTGCAACTCCTGCGCGCTGGCCTGCAAGGACGCCAACGACCGCAAGGACCCGACGACTCTGCCCACGAAGATTGACGCCGACAACCTCAGCTTTGTGGATGTGCGCGAAGTGCAGGACATGCACGGCGCACCGCTCGAAGTCTTCGTCAAGCGCCAGTGCATGCACTGTGTCGATCCGGCGTGTGTCTCGGCCTGCACCGTGGGCGCGCTGCGCAAGACGCCCGAAGGCCCTGTTGTTTACGATGCATCCAAGTGCATTGGCTGCCGCTACTGCCAGTACGCATGCCCCTACGGCGTCCCCGCCTATGAGTGGGACAATCCGCTGGGCCTCATTAACAAGTGCGAAATGTGTTCCGACCGCGTGGCCGAAGGCGATAAGCCGGCCTGCGCCGCAGCCTGCCCCAATGGGGCCATCAAGTTCGGCAAGCGCAGCATGCTGCTGGCCGAGGCGAAGGCGACGCTGCGCTCCAACCCGGGCCGCTATGTGGACCACATCTACGGCGAGCATGAAGCGGGCGGCACCTCTGTCCTCTACATCGGCCCCGTGCCCTTCTCGGCGCTTGGCTTCCCGGTGCTGGAAGAGCAGACGATTACGCACTATGGTGAGGCCGTCATGCGCCAGACGCCCATCGTGGCGCTGACCATGGCATCGCTCGCAGCCGCGATTCAGTTCATGACAGGCCGCCGTGCCAGGAACGCACACACCGAATTCGCAACCGTCGAGGCGCAGGCCCCCACCGCTGCGGGAGACAAATCATGACCGTTCAGGGACTTGGCAACACCACATATCGGCCCGCCGCCGGCAAACAGGGCGCACCCGTCACCGACAGCGGAGAGGATCAGCCCTTCCGCCTTGATCCGGGCATGATCGTCGTCGGCATCCTCACCTTCCTCACCATCATGGGAGTGGCGGCGGGGCTGGCCCGATTGCTCATCGGCTTGGGCGGCACCACGGCGCTCAGCGACAGCACCTCATGGGGCATCTGGATTGGCTTCGACTTTGCGCTGATTGCTTTCTCCGGCGCAGCCTTCACCATGGCGGCGGTGGTGCATGTCTTTCACCTGCACCAGTTCCAGCCGGTGCTGCGCCCTGCGCTGCTGGCAGGCTTCCTGGGCTACACGGCAGTGCTCGTGCTGCTGCTGCTGGACCTGGGCCGGCCCGACCGCTTTTACAACTTCCTGCTCTACTGGAACGTACACTCGCCGCTCTTTGAAATCTGCTGCTGCGTGCTGCTTTACACCACCGTGCTCGTGCTCGAAGTCGCTCCCGACTTCCTGGCCAAGTTCGGCTGGACGAAGATTCGCCGCTTCGTGCTCTGGCTTATGGCACCCGTCACCGTGCTGGGCGTCACGCTCTCCACGCTGCACCAGTCCACGCTGGGCACGCTCTATCTCAACATGCCGCACCGTGTCTCACCCCTGTGGTGGACCCCCGCACTGCCGGTGCTCTTCTTCACCTCGGCCGTCATGGCCGGGCTGAGCATGGCGGTTGTGGCCTACCGCACGGCCGTGCGCATTCACGATGCGGCCGAAGAGCCGAAGGTCGTTCAGGGCTTGATGGTGGGAATTGGCGGTGTCTCACTCGCCTATCTGGCCATCCGTGTGGGAGCGCTGGTCTACAACGGTGAGCTCTTTACACTGGACTGGTCTGCCATGCGCACGTGGCTTGTGACGATTGAGATTGTGCTGGGCGCGGTTGTGCCGGCCACTATCTGCCTGGTGCCCGCCTGGCGACGCAATTCGGTGATGCAGTGGGTTGCACCGCTGCTGGTGCTTGGCGGCGTGCTCATGAATCGCTTCAACGCCACGCTCGCCTCGCAGACGGCGCCCGTTGCCGGCGCAGCGTATATGCCCAGCATGATGGAGTGGATGTCCACCATCGGCATCGTCTCTGCGGCTGCGCTGGCCTGGTATGTATGTGTGCGATGGCTTGTTCGCTTTGATGGCCACGAGGAAGCACACTAAGCGAGGTTCTCATGAACGGTTGGATGGCAGCACTCACACTCATCGGCTTCTTTGCCCTGCGCATGGGCGTGCCGATTGCGGCCATGGTTGGGCTGGGTATTGCGCTCCACAGGCTTGACCGCCGCTGGCAGCGCGAGGCAGAAGCAGAGAGCCTGCAGGCTCTGGACGTCGCTGCACCCACCACGCAGATGGTTGCGGCCGAAGCCCCCTGCTGGGAGCAGAAGCAGTGCCCGCCGGAGACGCGCGAAGCTTGCCCGGCAGCCCGCAACGTGGCGCTCCCCTGCTGGCTTGTGCGCCGTGACGCCGAAGGGTGCCTGCCCGATGGGTGCTTCGCCTGCGCCCTCTTCAAGCAGACCAAGCCCTTTGGCCGTGCGCCTGTGGCGGGGGATGATTAACAAAAGGTAAGTGGCAAGTGGTAAGCAGCAATAGGGCAGCGTCTCTTGAGAGACGCTGCCCTATTGCTGCGGCTTGGTGGTGCCTTTTGGGAGCGTGCGGCGTTGCGTAGCGGCAGCTTCAGCCGCCGTTCTCACGGACGCGGCGCGATTGGTGGGTACGGCAGCTGAAGCAGCCGCTACGAACAACGCCGCCACTTCGGCGACGCACCACTTACCACTCACGGCTTGCGTGTGTCAATTAACCCACGCTCAATCGCATACTTCACAAGCTCCACGCGGTTGTGGAGGTTGAGCTTGCCCATGATGTTCTCGCGATGGCGGTCCACCGTCTTGGGGCTCACGACCAGTTGCTCGCCGATCTCGCGGCTGGTTAGCCCTTCGGCAATCAGCGTCAGCACTTCGCGCTCGCGATCGGTGAGCGGCTCCACCTGCGGGGCCGGATGCGCGTTGCCCTGCAGCACATCGTGGATGAGGAAGCGCGCCAGCGACGCATGCAGGAAGACATTGCC
Source organism: uncultured Chloroflexia bacterium (assembly GCA_963773745.1). GTDB lineage: Bacteria > Chloroflexota > Anaerolineae > Caldilineales > Caldilineaceae > UBA5069. The sequence continues at coordinate 1,605,093 of CAVZCL010000005.1, read as the reverse complement.
CTGGCGTACCACGCGAATGGCGGAGATCAGGTCATCGGGCGCGGCGCGCTTGGGAATGTAACCCGCCGCGCCGGCATTGAGCATCTGGAAGAAGTATTGCTCATCTTCGTGCATTGTCAGCGCAAGCACGGCGGTTTCGGGATAGATCTCCTTGATGCGGCGTGTGGCTTCAATACCCGTCATGCCGGGCATGGCCACATCCATGATTACCACGTCGGGGTGGAGGCGCGCCACGGCATCGATTGCCTGCTGGCCGCTGCTGGCCTCGCCCACAATCTCCATATCGGCTTCGGCAGCAAAGAGCATGCGCAGCCCCGCGCGCAGAATCGAGTGGTCGTCCACCAGCAGCAGGCGGATGGGCGTCTCGCTTGCGCCTTCCAACGCACCACCCATGGCCATAGCGTGCTCATCGCTCATTGCGTTCTGTCCTTAATACGTGGGCGCCTGATGAAACAAAAGCCGGTACACAGATTGCACAGAAACAGACAGATTACAGCAGATAACAGCGAACAACCCATTATTATCTGCTGTAATCTGTCTGTTTCTGTGCAATCTGTGTACCTGTCTTTGTTTCATCAGGCGCCGTCGTCATCATCGGGATAGTTGCGTTCATCGCTCGGCTCGGGAGCGGGCACAAACTGCGCGGTGGGCACCGACATGCGAATGAGCGTGCCCTGCCCGGGGGCCGACTTGATCTCGTAGTGGCCGTTGAGGAGGATGGTTCGCTCGCGAATGCCCAACAGCCCCCACGCGGCCGTCTGCCCACGCCGGCTGAGTGCGCGGCTGGTGTCAAAGCCGCAGCCGTTGTCCTGGATGGTGACAACGACCTCGCTCGGTTTCATTTCCAGCACAACGCCGGCGCGATCGGCCCCCGAATGCTTGGCAATGTTGGTGAGCGCCTCCTGCACCACGCGGAAGACCACTGTATCATAGTGGGGCGGCAGGCGGGTTTGGTCGCCGGCCACGGTGAAGTTCAGTTCGATGTTGGGGTGGCGCTTGCGGAAACTCTGCACATACCAGCGCAGCGCCGGGGCAAGGCCCAGTTCATCGAGCTGCGGCGGACGCAGGTCAGCGATGATACGGCGCAGTTCTCCCAGCGCATCGGTGGCAAAGAGCTGCAATGATTCGGCCTGGCGGGGCAAATCGGTATTCGCTGCGCCACCCGAGCCACCCACGCCGCCCGCGCCGCTCGAGCCACCGTTGACGCTGTTGGCGAGGCCGCGCAGCCCCAGCGCAATTGCGGTGAGCGACTGGCCGGTGGCATCGTGCAGTTCGCGTGCAATGCGTTGGCGCTCGGCCTCCTGCGCCGCAACCACCTGCGCCAGCAGCTCCGCGAGCGTCTGCTCGCGCTCCTGTGCCTGGCGATAGAGGCGCGCGTTCTCCATGGAGAGTTCCAACTGGCGGGCAATGCCCACCATGAGGTGCAGCTCCTCCAGCACGACCGGGCGCGTGTCGGCGCCCGTGCGCGCAAAGACGACCGCGCCAATGGGAATGCGCTGCGCCATAAGCGGCAGCGCCAACGCCACCGTGGGGCTGCGGTAGCTCCAGCACTCTTCGCCCAGCAGCACCGAGTTGACGTTGAATTCGATGACGGCGCCGTCCACGTGGCGGCACGTTGCGCGCACGGCCTCAATCGCGCGCCGGCCCAGCGCCACACAATTGCTGAAGGTCGCCTCGGCGCCTTGGGCTGCGGTGGGCGCGGCAGTTACGGAATCAGGCGGAAGCAGGATGGGGGCGTGAAAGCCGGTTTGCGCCTCCACGTCCACGGCATCGCTGTGGCTGTCCACGCACAGAATCAGGCCGGCATTGGTGAAGTCAAGATTCTGCACGACGCGCGGCAGCACGGTGGTCAGGCGCCGCGGCATCTCCATAGCCACACCCAGGAGGTTGGAGAGGTCCAGCAGCAGCGCGAGCTCGCGCGCCTTGGCGCCCAGCTCCAGGTTGAGCGCCTCGTTTTCGCGCGCCGACTGCCGCTCGGATGCCAGCGCCTGCTCCTGCATCTGGCGCTCGTTGCGGGCGGCATCTTCCAGCCGGCGGCGCGCCTCTTCCTCAAAGATGCGCAGCGCGCGCACCATAAAGAGCAGAATCAGCCCGGCCAGGAGGGCGCGAAAGAGTTGCACGGGCACGCCAAACCATGCGAGGAAGAGCGTGCTGTTGACGACGTTGGAGGGCGGTATCACCGTGGCGTTGACAAAGAGTTGCCCCACCACTCCATAGAGGATGAGCGCCGTGGCCGCCGAGACGAGGTCGCGCCCGAAGAGCGGCATGTCGCGCTCACGCAGTGCCCGCTGCTGTGCCATGAGCGCAGCCGCCCCAAAGAGCGCGCCGGGGATGGCAATGAAGTAACGCGCCAGCACATCGGCGAAGTAGACAGCAGCGAGTGGCGTGGGCCGCCAGTAGAGAATTGCGCCTGCAAGCGCCACCGCCCACACGAGCATGGGCACGGCAAAGGAGGCAATCCTGCGGCCCGGCCGGCTCGTCCCCGGATTCGTTGCCTGCACGCCAAAGCCGAGCAGGCAGAGGAAGGAGATGACGAGCAGCGCAATGCGCAACGCCTCTTCACCGAAGCCCGGCACATGGCCGCGCAGCGCACCAAAGTGCTGGAACATCTCCATCCACTCATGTGCGCCATGGAGCAGGCCAAAGGCCGCCAGCAGCGGCAGCGCGCGCATGAGGGGCAGCTCGGACTGCTGGCGGCTGGCCAGCGCAAGCACCACACCCAATACGAAGAAGGCGAGCCCATACGCAAAGTAGACGCCAACGATGTTGGCAATGAGGAATTGCGTAACTGGGTTGGCTACAGGGTCGATTGCGGGATTCACGGTTGAGCACCCGACATTGGAGTTTGGATGTGATGGCTGCTGTGCGCGCTGCGGTTCGTAGCGGCTGCTTCAGCTGCCGTTCTGAGCATTCGCGTCGCGTCCCCGAGAACGGCAGCTGAAGCAGCCGCTACGAACCGCAGCGCACACACGATCACGCCTTACAGCAGCGTGCGCACCTTGTCGCTGCGGAGCAGGTTGGCCGACGTAAGCACGAGTGTAATCGTTGCCGTCAGTGTAAGCGTAATGCTCAAACCCCAAATCTCCGAAACCGCGCCAATGCCGAGGTTACCGAAGGGGGCGATGCCAAAGAAGATGAGCGTGTAGAGGCTCATTACACGGCCGCGCATCTCATCATCGACACGCGTCTGCAGCAGGGTGTTGAGCAGTGTGAATTGCGCCAGAAAGCAGACGCCCAGGAAGAATGCGAAGAAGAGCGCCACCGGCAGCCTGGGGGCCCAGGCAAAGCTGATGAGTACAAAGGGGAAGGCCATGGCCACAATGGCCAGCCAGCGCCCGCGTCGAATTACGCTGCCGTAGCGCGCCAGCAGCAGCGCTGACGTCACCGCGCCAACGCCCGACGCTGCGTTGATGAGGCCGTAGGCCGCTGGTCCCACGTGCAGCACCTTGTCTACATAGGCGGGCAGCACGGTGCTGTAGGAGATGCCGAAGACGCCAAAGATGGCGGCCTGCAGGAGCAGCCCTTGCAGATCACGCCGCTCCTTGACATAGACGAGCCCTTCCTTGAGCTGCGCCCAAGGCGACACCAGGCGCACACGCTTCCGGTATGGGGCCAGCTCCATCAGGTAGAGCGCAATCAGCACGCCCAGAAAGCTGACGCCGTTGATCAGGAAGCACCAACCTGCGCCCAGCCACGCCAGCAGCAGGCCGCCAAAGGCGGGCCCCACAATGCGCGCACCGTTGAAGATCATCGAGTTAATGGCGATTGCGTTGGGCAAATCCTCGCGCCCGACCATCTCCACAACAAAGGCCTGGCGCGTTGGGCCGTCAAAGGCATTCACCATGCCAATGCCCACCGCCAGCGCAATGATGTGCCAGACCTGCACCTGGCCCGTAAGTGTGAGGGCCGCCAGAATGAACGCAAAGAGCATTGCGGCTGATTGCGTGACGTACATGATTGTGCGGCGCGACGTGCGGTCGATGATTACGCCTGCCCAGGGCGAGATGAGAAGCGCAGGGATCGCCGCTGCGAAGCCCACAATGCCCAGCGTCCATTCAGAGCCGCTAATCTGGTAGACCAGCCAGCCTTGTGCGATGATCTGCATCCACGACCCCGCCATGGAGACAAGCATGCCAACAGCATAGAGGCGGAAGTTGCGGTGCTGGAAGGCGGCGAAGGTGGAGGGTTTTTGCGGCGCTCCGTGGTCCGAGTTCGCTGCGCCATTCGCTCTGGGTTGCGCGGGAGCTTGCGCTTTAGACTGCGCGCTCGCTTGCGTGGGGGCCTGGCCTTGGGCCTCCTCACGCAGCGCAATTCCGGAGGCCTGTTTCATGGAAGCGCCCGCCCTTCCAGTGGCGCGAGCGCTTGCAGAGGTGGCGCGTCTGCGTCGCGCCCGGTATGCACTGCGCTGGGCGAAAAGAGCGGCCGCAGCAGCTCCAATCCCTCAATCACGGTGGCGCGCTCGCTGTCGGTCAAGCCTGCGACGACCTCGGCAAGGCGCGCTTCGGTGGCCTGCAGCGCATTCTGCAGCATGACATGGCCTGTGTGCGTTACTGTAAGCTGCACGCGGCGGCGGTCCTCGTCGTCGGTTGTGCGCGTCACCAGCTCGCGGTCCACAAGAGCGTTGACGAGAATGGACATTGAGGAGAGCGTGAGCCCAATGAATTCGGCCACGGCCGAAAGCGAGGCACCCGGGTTCTTGTGAAGAAAGTTGAGCGTGCGGAACTGCGGCACCGTGAGCTCGGCCGAATGCATGGAGCGCATTTCGGTGCGAATTGCCTGCAGCAGGAGGGGCGTTACATCGAGAATTTGGTGCGCACAAGCACGTGCCGAAGTTGCCATGATGCTCTCCGTAAAACTATTTGATCGTCAAAGTAATCTTACAGGGAGGGAAGGCTTGCGTCAAATAGGGGTGGGGGCGCGTTTGCAGGTCACGTCTCCCGGCGTGACGCCGTTGCGGTGCGCAATGCGTTCGGGGGTCCCGCTTTAGCCTGGCGCTCATGCGCGAAGAAACCAGCAGCGACACGCCAGGCGACGCGACGATGCAGCGGCACGCACAAAAAGAGAGGCGGGGCCGCAGCTGCGGCCCCGCCTCTCTTTTTGTGGAATGGACAACGTCACGCCAGAGACGTGACCTACTTGACGGTGACGACGGCGCCTTCGGCTTCGATCTGCGTCTTGGCGTCGTTGGCCGCATCCTTGGCCACACCCGACAGCACGGCGACCGGAGCGCTCTCAACGAGCTCCTTGGCCTCCTTGAGGCCCAGGTTGGTGAGCGCACGCACGACCTTGATGACGTTGATCTTCTTGGCGCCAACGTCAGTCAGCATCACGTCAAATTCGGTCTGTTCTTCGACCGGAGCGGCGTCGGCAGCGGCGGCGGCAGGGGCGAAGCCGCCCATGGCCATAGGTGCGGCGGCGCTTACGCCCCAGCGATCCTCAAGCGACTTTACCAGTTCAGACGCCTCAAGCAGCGTCAGCTTGTCCAGTTCTTCCATCAAGGCATTCAAGTCGGCCATTGTGTCGATCCTCCTGATCGTTCACATCATCATTTAAACAAGTTGTTGGTTTGTTGCAACGGCCAGCCTTGCAGCGGGCCAACGCCGAGCGGTTGCCCGAGTGGGCTACGCAGCGGCTTCCTGTTCCTTCTCGACATGCGCGTTGATGACACGCACCAGGCTGGAGAGCGGTGCATTGAGCACGCGCACAAGTGTGCCGGCGGGAGCATTCAACGTGCCCAGGATCGACGACAAGACCTGTTCCTTGGTCGGCAGATCAGACAGTTTCTCAGCCGAGGTTGCATCCAGCGCCGACGTCTCAAGAATTGCGCCGTTGATCTCGACCACTTTGGCAGTCTTGATCCAGTCCTTCAGCGCAGTCACGGACTTGGCGATATCTTCACCTGTGAAGACAACAGCATTCGGCCCCGCCAACAGTTCCGGCGGGGTAATGCGACCTTCCTGCTCCAACGCAACGCGCAGCAGCGTGTTTTTGGTGACGACATACTCGCCACCCGCTTCTTTCATCTTGCCGCGCAGTGAGTTGATCTGCTTGACGCTGGTGCCTCGATAGTTGGTGAAGACCAGCGCGCCTGAGTTCCGCACAAGTTCGCGGTACTCTTCAATGAGTTCGCCTTTTTTCGATCGTGTAACTGGCAAGCGACATTCCTCCTTTCACAGAGATTTCCGCAGGCAAAGCTGCCTGCGCCAACCCTACCCAACAAAAACCGCCTTGACGCAGGGCATCGAGACGGTGAACAAGTCGCGGAAGGTGGGGCGCAATCTGCTGCGGCGCGCACTTGCGCCGCCCTGATTGCTCTCACGTCCTCGCCTCGGCAGGTGGTGGATTTCCACGATTACGCAGGCTTTGCAGCCTGCACCTGCTGTCTCCAGCATGGGTCGCAAACGGTCTATTCGGTTGAACAGAACGAGTGTACCACGCAGAGCGCGTTGGGAACAAACGGGAGGCATGCGCGCGCAAACGACAATCGCACTGGAGCACGCCCGCCAGATGGACCTTTTAGGGCTTCTCAAAGGTCAGGCTGAGGTGTGGCAAGCGCCAACAGCAACCTCACCCCCGGCCCCTCTCCATGAACTTGGAGAGGGGAGCAAAACAAGTGCGTCACGCCGGAGATGTGACCGATGACGGCACTGCTGTGCTCCCCTCTCCAATGTTCTGGAGAGGGGCCGGGGGTGAGGTTGCTGTTGGCGCTTGCCACACCTCAGTCCTGACTCTTGAGAAGCCCAGATGGACCTTTTCGCTCATGTTGACGCATTTCGCTGCATGTGGTTATAATGCGTTTGCAACGCACGTCACAATCGCGCACCTGCCCGTTAACGAATCGCATCCAGAATGGTGTGCATTCCGCGGGCAGACGCCGCTGTGCAGAGACTCGTTCTGTTTGATCTGGCATTGCACGGTTCGTTGCAGTGAAGGATAATGCAGGCGTTTGCAGCATGAGTGCGCCTCGCTGGTGCGCGGCATTGCGCACCTGGGTGGCAGGCAGGTTGGCCACCTGGCCGCCGTGCTTTTGCATTGTGCTTGCGCCCCTCAACTTTCCACCCTGTTTCGGTTACGCAACCTTGTTCGGGGTATGCGCAATCCCCCGGCTCGTCGAGCAAGGTATTCATTGGCGTACAACCATCCAGCTGCGTAGTCACCGGGACCTCGCAGTCATTTACCAACTACTATGACGTGGAGGAGCATATGCCAAAGTCGAAACGCATTATCGTGATTGTTGCCGTGTTCATGGCGCTGGCCAGCCTGCTGACCGCTTGCGCCGTGCCTGCGGCTGCCCCTGCGGCTGCGCCTGCTGACAGCGGCGCGGCTGCGGCCCCGGCCGAGACGGCCCCGGCTGCCGAAGAGGCAGGGCTGGTCGGCATCGTACTGCCCACGCGTGACGAGCCTCGCTGGATTCAGGACGAGACGCGCTTCCGCGAACTGCTCGCCACCGCCAACGTGCCCGTCGAAATCCTCTTCAGCCAGGGTGATTCCGGTCTCGAGAAGTCAAATGTCGAGTCGCTGCTCACTCAGGGCGCCAAGGTGATCATTCTCACCCCGCAAGACGGCGCCGCCGCTGCGGCCGCCGCCGAGTCTGCACGAGATGCGGGTGCGAAGGTCATCTCCTATGACCGCCTCATCCTTGGCACCGACGCCGTCGACTACTATGTCACCTTCGACAGCGTCGCAGTGGGCGAGGCGCAGGGCCAGTACCTGGTTGACAATGCCGAGGGCACAGGCAACCCGCTCTATCTCTATGCGGGCGCTGCTTCGGACAACAACGCCTTCCTCTTCTTCGAGGGCGCATGGAATGTCTTGCAGCCCAAGATTGCCGACGGCACCTTCGTCATCAAGAATTCGTCCGAGGCCGTTGCACTGCAGGATGAGCCGACCCTGACGCGTGACCAGATGGCCAGCATTATCGGCCAGGTTACCACCAACTGGGACTTCAACACCGCCAAGAGTCTGGCTGAAGCCAACCTGACCGTTGCGACTGCCGAGGACAAGGGTGAAGTCTTCATCCTCGCCCCGAATGACGGCACCGCACGCGCCATTGCCGACGTCTTTGGCGCCGACCCCGATGTGAGCAACTATGTGATCACCGGCCAGGACGCCGAGATTGCGTCGGTCCAGTACATCATCGATGGCAAGCAGTCGATGACTGTGCTCAAGGACGTGCGCACGCTCTCCGCCGATGCGATCGCGGCCGCTGTCACCTTCCTCGAAGGCGGCACGCCCGAGCAGACCACCACCTACGACAACGGTGTCATCGAAGTTCCGGCCAAGCCCTCGGAAGTGATCACCGTCGACGCCGACAACGTCGTCGAAGCGATCATCGATTCGGGTTACTGGCCTGCGGACAATTTCACCGGCCTGCCGTAAAGATCTCTCCGGCAGGCTGGGGCTGCCCTTGTGGCTGCCCCAGCCTGCCGGCTGTTTCCAGCTTGCATCGCTTGTAGCTTGCATCGTGATGACAAACCGGACCGGCCGCCCGCTTCGCTCCTGTGCGGAGAGCGCGGAGCCGGTTCGTCTTGTAGTGAACGCCCTGCGCCTTGTGCGTGGCGCTGCTACCCAGCAGTTCGGGAGGCTGAATGTCCACACCCATCCTTGAGATGCGCAATATAACAAAGACCTTCCCTGGGGTGAAGGCACTGGACAATGTGAGTTTCAGCGTGGCAGAAGGCGAGATTCACTGTCTGGTAGGCGAAAACGGCGCGGGCAAATCCACGTTGATGAAGGTCCTGTCGGGTGTATACCAGGCCGACAGCGGCGAAATTCTGTTGAAGGGCGTGCCGCAGCATTTCCGCGGCATCTCCGACAGTGAGCAGGCGGGCATCGCCATCATCTATCAGGAGTTGGCGCTGGTTCCCGAAATGACGGTCTACGAGAATATCTTCCTTGGCCACGAGGTGCAGCGCGGCGGTCTGGTTGACTGGAATGAGACAATTCGTCGCGCCAGTGAAATCCTGCAAAGGGTGCGGCTTGTGGTAAATCCCGCCGCCAAGGTCAAGGAACTGGGGGTGGGCAAACAGCAGCTCATCGAGATTGCCAAGGCGTTGAGCAAGAACGTAAAGCTCCTGATTTTGGACGAGCCTACGGCCGCACTCAACGAGGCGGAAAGCGAGAATCTGCTCAACCTGCTGCGCGAACTCAAGCGGACAGGCGTGACCTGCATCATGATCTCGCACAAGCTGCGCGAAGTAATCGCGATTGCCGATACCGTTACAGTGCTGCGCGACGGCCAGACAGTCGTCACGCTCGACGCATCCAAGGGTGAGGTCTCGGAATCGGTGCTCATCAGACATATGGTGGGACGCTCAATCGAGAACATTTACCCTGGCCGCGACCACCATGTGTCGGAGCGGATTGTCTTTGAGGCGCAGCGACTGGAACGCATACAGCCAGGTGCAGGGCCGCGCAGTGCTGACAGATGTCAACTTCAACGTGCGCGAAGGCGAAATTGTCGGCTTTGCGGGGCTGATGGGTTCGGGGCGCACCGAGTTGGCGCTGAGCATCTTCGGCAACTCCACCGGTTTCCAGACGAACGGTGCGTTGTTTATGGAAGGCGAGAAGGTCAATTTCCGCAGACCCGAGGATGCGATTGAGGCGGGCGTGGCCTACGTCACCGAGGACCGCAAGGCCAAGGGCTTGATCCTGATCCAGGACGTGAAGCAGAATACGACGCTCGCCAACCTGAAGGCGATCTCGCATAACGGCGTGGTGGATGACAACGCCGAGATCAAGGTTGCCAATGAGTATCGCGAGCGCCTCAACATCAAGACGCCCAGTGTGGAGCAGAAGGTGGGCAATTTGAGCGGCGGCAACCAGCAGAAGGTTTCGTTGGGCAAGTGGCTCTTTGTCAAGCCCAAACTGCTGATTCTGGATGAGCCGACGCGCGGCATTGATGTGGGCGCAAAGTTCGAGATCTACACGATCATGAACGACCTGGTGGAGCAGGGAATGAGCATCATCATGATCTCGTCCGAACTGCCCGAGATTCTGGGCATGAGTGACCGCGTCTACGTCGTTTCGGAAGGGCGCATTATGGGCGAGTTGCCGGCTGTCGAGGCGACACAGGAAACGATTATGGCATTGGCCACCAGTTGACGGCCGTCATCGCAGCAATGCTGCGAAGCAAAGAAAAGCAGAGGTCATTATGAGTAACCAGTTGACGGTCGACAGCCCGGCCGATGGGACACAAAGCTCCTTCATGCGTGACCTGGGACGGGTACTGCGCCGGAACGTGCGTGAGTACGGCATGTTTATTGCCCTCTTCATCATCATGGCAATCTTCACAATTACCACGGACGGGCTCTTTATTTCGCCCCGCAATATCAGCAACCTGATCAACCAAACGGGCTACATTGCGGTGCTGGCCGTGGGCATGACGCTGGTGATTGTCATCCGCCACATCGATCTCTCGGTGGGCTTCCTGGCCGGCTTCCTTGGCGCTGTGGCGGCAATTGCACTCGTGCGCTGGGCGATGCCGGTGGGCGTTGTGATCCCCATGGTGCTGCTTATGGGTGTTGTGGCGGGCCTGATTACCGCCTTCATGGTGGCCTACTTCGGCATTCCCTCCTTCGTGGCCAGCCTGGCCGGGTGGCTCATCTACCGCGGCCTGCTGCAACTTGTGACACGTGGCACGGGCACGATCATCATTCCCGATGAGAGCTTCACCGCCATCGGCAACGGCTTCATTCCCGATATTCCCGGCCTGGGTTTCCTGCCCGGCCACGGGCTCACGCTGATTCTTGGCGTGCTGGCAATCATCTTCTTCATTTACAGCCAGTTGAGCAGCCGGCGCAAGAAGCAGGCATACGGCTTCGAAGTGCTGCCTACGGCAATCTTTGCATTGACTTTGGTCTTCGTGTCAATCATTCTGGGGGTCGTGACATGGGTGCTGGCGGGGTATAACGGCCTCTCCTGGACGGCGGTGATTGTGCTGTTGGTCGTGGCCGTCTACCATTTCATTACGACCAACACGGTGCTGGGCCGCCACATCTATGCCGTGGGTGGCAACCCCGAGGCGGCTGAACTGAGCGGCATCAGCGTCAAGCGCATTACCTACATCGTCTTCGCCTCCATGAGCATGTTGGCGGCGCTGTCGGGCATTCTCTTCGCTTCGCGGCTGCAGAGCGCAACAACCACGGCCGGCACGCTCTTTGAGCTGGACGCCATTGCTGCGGCCTATGTGGGTGGTGTCTCGGCGGCCGGCGGCGTAGGCAGCGTCTTTGGCTCGCTCATTGGTGCGTTGGTCATGGGGTCGCTCATTAGCGGTATGAACCTGATGGGTGTTGATATTTCAATCCAGTACATTGCCCGTGGCGCAGTGCTGGCGGGCGCTGTCATCTTCGACGCCACCACCCGCCGTCGCGGCGGCTGAGTTGGGCAGTCGGCACAGCTTCGGAAGGGGGATGGGGCCAACCTCGTCCCCCTTTTCTATTGGCTGCATGTCGCATCGACGGGTTGCGGGCATAGTGCAGCCTGCTTTTAGGCCACCAGCTGTTTTACGCACATGCCCAACCAGCCGCTGTTAACTCCAGCGCTTCGGTCATTGTGGGCGTCGGCTTTTACAAATGCGGCGTCCGGCAGCGCGGGGCCTCATGGCGCACGAAAGAGTACCCTTTGCGGAACTCGCCAGGGACCTGCGACGTATAGGTGAATGTGAGCGAACGCACAGCATCACCGGCGGCCCCCATGCAAGCGCCTCTCATGCGCAGGCCGCTGCGGGTAGCCTTCTTTATTGAGGGCATGAGCGCAAGCGGCGTGGACACGAGCACGCAGTTGCTGGCGGCGGCTTTGCGCGCCCAGGGACATTACGTGGTGCTCTTTCTGCCGTGGAAGGAGCGCAGCACCCCCGAGACCGCTGATACTGTCGTGCCACTGCAGGCTGTGCGCGTTTCGCCCAACCAACCGATCTACTGGAGCTTGCCGATTTCGCCGGTCACATTCGATCGCTTCCGCACGGATCACTTCGACCTTATTCACGTTCATACCTCCACCACAATCAATCTGCTGGCGTGGCAGGTGAGCGCGATTCTGCGTCTACCCATTGTCTACACCTACCACACAATGTCGGTTGAGTACGCACACTACCTTGGCAGGCTGGCCGAAGCGCTGGAGGGCATTGTTACCCCCGCGATTGAGCGGCTGGACCGCCTGGTGTGCAATCAGGCCGACGCGCTGGTTGCGCCCTCGCGCAAAGCCGGGCGCTACCTTGCCCACATTGGCGTCAAGCCGCGCGTAACCGTGGTGCCAAATGGCATTGACCTGCAGGCGTTCCGGCCCGCGCCCTCGGACTACCTGCATAAGCGCCTGGGGATTTCGCCTGGCCGCAAGATTTTGCTCTTCGTCGGGCGGCTCAATCAAGAAAAGCGCCCCCTCCTCCTCTACGCATGCTTCCGCAAGATTCACACGCAGGAGCCATCTGCAGTGCTGGTGATGGTGGGCACTGGTGCGCTTCACGCCGAGCTGACTACGCGCATTGCTGCAGATGGCCTGCGCGACAGCGTGATTCTGGCCGGCGCGATTGCCTATGACGACATGCCGCAGGCCTACAACAGCGCATGGCTCTGGGTGAGCACTTCAGTCAGCGAGGTGCACCCCATGGTGGCCATTGAATCGGCAGCGTGCGGTGTGCCCGCAGTGGCCTGGAACGACGCGGCGCTCGAGGATGTTGTGCTTGCCAACGAGAGCGGATACCTTGCCACCACGGAGGAGCAGTTTGTGGCGGCGGCAGTGTCGCTGCTGCGCAATGATGCCATGCGCGGGCAGATGGGCACTGCGGCCGCCCGCCACGCGCGTGGATTTAGCGTTGAAAAGACGGCCGCTCGCATGGCCACCCTCTACACCGAGCTATTGCGCAGCTGGGGGCCATTGCGCAGTTGGGGCGTCGAAGCGGCCGCAGATTCCAATCCAGACGCAGACGATCCAAGCAATGCGCAATCATTGTCATGGTAATGTGCAGTAATTATCGATAGATGGTATGCTGCATTACGCAGGGTAAGCCAATCCGGACCGCATACTGCTTGCGTTCGTCTTGCATGCGCAATCGAGTCAATATCCCGTTTTGCTGCAAACGTATGGATGGCGTTGGGCGCAAAATGGAGTGGCGTGCAATATTGACGCTGGCGCACCCATGGCATAGAATGAAGACAGCGCGAAAAACGTAACGTTTCTTGAGTATTCTAAGCGTGAGCCGAGTGAAGTCCTGGGCTGTCCCGCGTACTGGGACGGGCCCTTGCACAAGGCGTACGCGTCCACCCGTAGCCTGCAACATCCGCAACCACTATCTATCAAGCTTCACAAAAACCCAACATCAACCGCGTAAGGAGCCATGATGATTGTAAAGAACTCCAGCAGAGTACTACTGGTTGTCGCGCTCATGCTGACAGCGCTTTTGGCGCTGACAGGTGGTGCAATGGCCATGGACGCGACCAGCGCGCCTTCGGCCGCTGCGCCTGCAGCCATGGAAATTGCCGCCTCCCAGGATGTGACAGGCACCGAGACAGTGACCGAAGCCGCACCCTCCGGCCCGATGGACATTGTCGATACAGCTGTAGCGGCAGGCACCTTCAAGACGCTTGCCAGCGCGCTGGCCGAAAAGGGGCTGGTTGAGGCCCTCAAGGGCGACGGTCCCTTCACCGTCTTTGCGCCGACTGACGCCGCCTTCCAGGCGCTGCCCCTCAAGGAGCGCATTGCCCTCTACCGCGGCGCCGACACGCTTGAGCAGACGCTGCTCTACCACGTGGTGCCCGGCACGATTATGGCTGCCGATATTACCGACGGCATGACGGCTGAAACACTTCAGGGTGGCGAACTGACCTTCAGCGTGGACGCCGATGGCGGCGTGGCCGTTAACGGCGTGCCCGTAAGCGCTGCCGACATTGAGGCCACAAATGGCGTCATCCACGTGCTCGAAGGCGTGATTGCGCTGCCCGACAGCCCTGTAGCAGAAGCGGCTGCAGAAGTGGCTGCAGAAGCTGCTGCTGCCGAAGAGGTGATGACCGATACGGTTGACGTGGCCGCGACGGAAGTTGCCACCGCGACCGAGGCCATGACCGACACCGCTGCCATGACTGACACGGCTGCCATGACCGACACCGCCGACATGGGTGAGGCCGAAGTCATGACTGACACCGCCGACGTAACGGTCGAAAACATTCCCACAGAAGCCGTCACCGACACGGAAGCCATGACCGACACCGCCGACATGGGCACAGTGGAAGTGATGACCGACACCACCGATATGGGCGCGGTTGAAGTGATGACCGATACTGCCGATATGGGCGCAGTCGAAGTGATGACCGACACTGCCGACATGGTCGAGGCCGAAGTGATGACCGAGACTGAGGTCATGGCCGAAGAGCCGGCCGCTGAGCCGACCATCGTCGACATTGCGATTGGCAACCCGGACTTCAGCACGCTGGTCGCCGCCGTTTCGGCTGCCGGCCTGGTTGATGCACTGAGCGGCGAAGGTCCCTTCACCGTCTTTGCTCCCAATAACGCTGCCTTCGCCAAACTGCCGCAGGAGACACTTGACGCTCTGCTGGCCGACCCGACAGGCGACCTGACGCAGATCCTGCTCTACCACGTCGTCCCCGGCAAGGTGATGGCCGCCGACGTGACCGACGGCCTTACGGCCGAGACGCTCCAGGGCGGCACCCTCTTCTTCACAACGAAGGACGGCGCCGTGATGGTCAATGACGCCAACGTCATCGCCACGGATATTGAGGCCAGCAACGGCGTCATCCATGTGGTTGACAGCGTCATCATGTGGCCCGAATCTGCCGAGCAGGCAGCGGCCATGGGCTTCAACGCCGCCAGCGAAGAAGCTGCACCGGCTGCAGAAGCTGCACCGGCTGAGCTGCACCGGCTGAGGCTGCTACCGAAGAGGCTGCTGTTGAAGATGCGAGCGTGGCCGATGCCCCTGCCACACTGCCCACGACCGGCGCTGCCCGTCAGGAAGCCGCCAGCATTGTGGACATTGCAGTAGGCAACCCCGACTTCAGCACGCTGGTGGCCGCTTCTGCAGCCGCAGGCCTGGTTGACGTCCTGAACGGCGAAGGCCCCTTCACCGTCTTCGCCCCGACGAACGATGCATTTGCCAAACTGCCGCAGGAGACACTCGACGCCCTGCTCGCTGACCCCACAGGCGACCTGACGCAGATCCTGCTCTACCATGTAATCGAAGGCAAGGTGATGGCAGCTGATGTCATCGACGGGATGTCGGCCGCGACGGTCCAGGGCGCACCTGTGACATTCAGCGTTGTTGACGGCGTCGTCAAGATCAACGATGCCACCGTTACGATCGCGGACATTGAGGCCAGCAATGGCGTCATTCACGTGATTGACACCGTGCTCATACCGCCGGCCGCTGAAGCGGCGCCGGCGGAAGAAGCCGCTGCACCTGCCGAAGAAGTGGCTGCCGAAGAAGTGATGACCGACACCGCCGAGGCGATGGTGGAAGAAGTGGCCGCCCCGCAGAGCATCGTCGACATTGCTGTCAGCAATCCTGACTTCAGCACGCTGGTGGCCGCTGTGACTGCCGCCGGCCTGGTTGATACGCTGAGCGGCGAAGGCCCCTTCACCGTCTTTGCCCCGACGAACGCTGCCTTCGCCAAGCTGCCGCAGGAGACACTTGACGCCCTGCTCGCTGACCCGACCGGCGGCCTGACACAGATCCTGCTCTACCACGTTGTCCCGGGCAAGGTCATGGCCGCAGATGTCACCGATGGCCTCACGGTCGCAACGGTCCAGGGCTCGCCTGTGACATTCAGCGTTGTGGACGGTGTCGTGAAGATTAACGATGCAACGATCACTGTTACGGACATTGAGGCCAGCAATGGCGTCATCCACGTGATTGACACCGTCATCACGCCGCCGGCTGCCGAAGCTGCCCCCGAGGCGATGGCCGAGGAAATGCCCGCAGCGCCGCAGAGCATTGTGGACATTGCAGTAGGCAACCCCGACTTCAGCACGCTGGTCGCTGCCGTTTCGGCTGCCGGCCTGGTTGATGCACTGAGCGGCGAAGGCCCCTTCACCGTCTTCGCACCGACAAATGATGCGTTCGCCAAGCTGCCTGCTGATACGCTCAACGCCCTGCTGGCTGACCCGACAGGCGACCTGACGCAGATCCTGCTCTACCACGTCTCCCCGGCAAGGTGATGGCCGCCGACGTGACCGATGGCCTTACCGCCGAAACGCTCCAGGGCTCGACCGTGACATTCAGCGTTGTTGATGGCGTCGTCAAGATCAATGATGCCACCGTTACGGCCACGGATATTGAGGCCAGCAATGGCGTCATCCATGTGATTGACACCGTCATCACGCCGCCGGCTGCCGAGGCTGCTGAAGTGATGGTTGAGGAAGTGCCCGCCGAAGCCGCTCCTGAGGCAATGGTCGAAGAGATGCCTGCCGAGGCCGCACCGGCCGAAGAAATGGCTGCCCCTGCGACGCTGCCCGTGACAGGCGCATCGTCCAGCAGCAACTACGGCGTCATCGTGGCCATGGTTGTGCTGGGGCTGCTGGCCGCGGCATTCGCCATGTTCAAGGCCGTGCGCAAGAACTAGTTGACTTGCACGAATGTTATAGAACGAAAGAGGGAGCCTCCGGTTGGAGGCTCCCTCTTTGTTTTGCGGTGATCGTAGCGGGGGGCTTCCAGCCCTCCGTTTTTGTGTTGCCCCATTGGGACAACTACAACGTCACGTCGGGAGACGTGACCTACGGGCGTCACGTCGGGAGACGTGACCTGCGGCGTCACGCCGGGAGACGTGACCTACTTCCAGGCAGCCACCGAACGCGAACGCAGCATGCTGCCGTCGCTGTACTCCACGTTCCATGAGGGCGCCCACGCCAGCGCAATCAGATCCACCTTGATGTCGCTGCGGCGCGGCGCAACGCCGTCGACGGTAATGCCGCCAATCGCCGAATCCCAGCGCTGCGTAATTTCGCTCACCTGGGTGTTCAATTCGGCCTCCAATTCGGCGATGTCGGCCTGTAATTCAGCCATGTTCTGTTCGGTGGCCTCGGCGCGGGCAGAGGCATCGCCGGCGCGGCGCTGCTTGGAGAGCTGGCTGCTCAGCGAACGCTTGCGGCCTCCCAGCAGCCCCATGGCGGCCTCGGCCCAGCTCACCAGCGACTCGGTGCGGTAGGAGCTTGCGTTCGACTTTTCCTGCGCCAGGTCGGACTTCTCCTTGGCGAGCTTCTGCTTCAGGCTATCGAATCTTCTTCTCATAGGTGGCGCGCAGCTTGTCTACCTCGCTGTCGCGCTGCTCACGCGCGGCGTGCTGCAGGCGCGCCACGTACTCGCCCTCGCTCTCGCCGCTCTTCTGTGCCAGCCCCAATTCGGGATGGACACGCACATCGAAGCGCTCGTTGCGATAGAGCCAATCGCTCAAGTCACTCTGCAATTTCTTGAGGGCCGTGGCCGAGCGCGCCGCCTCGGGGATCGGCGCGAAGTAGACGCCGGCAATGCCCGAGACTGCATCAGGCTCCTTGCGCAGGTCGCGCAGGCTTACCGGCAGCGCTTCGCCTTCATCCCACGGCGAATCGCCCAGCCCATCCGTCACAAAGGCGAGGCGCTGGAAGTTGTGGGTCTCGTCGACGCCGTACTTGGTGTTGACAAATGAGACGGTGCCGGCAGCAAGCGCTGCGGGCATGTAGGTGAGGCTAATGGCGGCAGGCGTAATCTGCGCGCCGATCTCCTGGCCAATCAACTGCACCGCTGCATTCGAGTTGCGCGCTGCGGGGATGAAGACCTGCTGCACCTTGTCGCCCAGGCTCGGCGCGCTGCTGCTGTAGCCCGCGGGCGCAGCACTGGTGGCAACAGGAGCAGCGGGCGCTGAGGTGGGGGTTGCAGCCTGCGCCGCCGCAGCAGTCTCCATTTGCGTGGCTGCTTGAGCCTGCACAAGCTGTGCGCGCTGCGGGTCCATGAGCAGCTTGACCTGCGGCTTGGTGAGTGGCCCGCGCAGATAGCTCTGCGCCCAGCGCGTGGTCATCACCACGGGGCCATCGCCATGCACGTTGTGGAGCAGGAAGACGCGATTGCCCAGTTGCGGAATGAGCTTGTCGTAGTCGAGCGGCTTGCTCGGGCCGCCTTCGGAGAGCCCTTCCAGCCCTTCCAGCAGGCGCGCCTTGTCGCGCTCGGCCTGCAGCTTGCCGATAATCCACGTGCCGGTGTTGGTCAGCGCCTTGTAGTCGAGGTCCGCCGGGTTCTGCGTTGCCAGCAGTACGCCGACGCCAAAGGCGCGCGCCTGCTTGAGCAGCGTCATCAGCGGGCGCTTGGAGGCCGGTTCGGCCACGGGCGGCAGATAGCCAAAGACCTCATCGAAGTAGAGAATGGCGCGCAGGCTGGTTGTGCCCGATTGCGTGCGCACCCAGGTGAGGATGTTCTCGAGCAGCAGCGTGACGAAGAACATGCGCTCCGTGTCGCTCAGGTGCGCAATGTAGAAGATGCTGTGGCGCGGCTTGCCCTCGGGGGTGAAGAGGAAGCTCGGCACATCCATGGGCACGCCTTCCAGCCAGCTCTTGAAAGAGGGCGAGGCGATAAGCGTGTTGATCTCAAAGGCCATCGACATGCGCTCTTTGGGCGGGAAGAAGGTGTCCACCTCAAAGACGCCTATCTGCGCCATGGGTGGCGTCTGGATTGCCCTGATGAGCATCTCCATGGTGATGTCCTGCTTCTGCTGCCAGTAATACTCGATGATGCTGGCAAGCAGCACCCCTCGCGGCTGCGCACGGGGTCGGCGCCATTGCCCATCATGGAAAAGAGCGCGCCCACGGTGCCGGTGATGCGCTCGCGGATGGCTTCGCTCTCGCCGGCCCAGTCGAGCGTAGGCGCCTTGAAGCTGCCCACAATGCTCACCGGGATGCCGGCGTCAGAGCCGGGCGTGAAGATGGTGTACTGCACCGTCTCCTGGAGCGTGCGGATGCGGTCGCCCGTAATGCCCCAATCGGCCAGTCCGGCGGACCACTTCTCGGCGGTGGAGGTGGCCATTTCGTCGATGGAGATACCCTTGCGCTCGGCTTCGCCGGCGTCAATCCACGGGGCAAAATCGGCGGGGCGCTGATCGGCAAACTGGAGCAGCAGATTGGCCATGTCGCCCTTGGGGTCGATCATGATGACGGGGACTTTGTCGAGTGCGGCCTCCTCGAGCAGGCCAATGCAAAGCCCCGTCTTGCCGCTGCCCGTCATGCCGACGACGACGCCGTGGGTGAGCAGATCGCGCGCGTCATACTGAATGGGCACATCAGTGCGGGCCGATGCGGCCAGGTCGTATTCGGCGCCAAGGTAGAAGGTGCCCAGTTTTTCGGGTGGCGCTTGCATGGGTGTTGCCTCCGTCGGGTTTCGGGTGTGGGGTGTGGGGAGTTGGGTGCGAACGCGACCGAAGCGAGGCTTCCTGTGTTGGAAGCCTCGCTTCGGCGCGGGGCATTTCAGTCAAGAAGTTGGGCGAGTTGGGCTTCGCTAATGGCGCGCGCCTGCTGAATTTGCTTGCGTTGCACCAGCGCCGTGCCAAGGCCCAGCAGTCCGGCAACCTGGCCGCGCAGGCGTGCGCGCGCTGCCTTGCCCTGGATGGCGCGCAGGGCGTCCCCCGCGATGCGCAGTTGCGCGCCGGCAATGGCCGCCCAGTTGGCGCGCAGCAGGCCCGAGGGCATGTTCTTGGCAATCACCCAGAGGCTGTTGCGCCCCACGTAGTAGCTTGCCATGACATCGCCGCTCGAGCCCGAGAGGTGATGGTAGACGCGTGCATCGGGCGCGTAGGCGCTGCCGAAGCCCGCCAGTTGCGCGCGGAAGCCGTAGTCCACATCCTCCAGATACATCCAGAAGTGCTCGTCAAAACCGCCCAGCGCCTGCCAGATATCGCGGCGGTAGGCCGCTGCGCCGCCGCATGCGCTGAAGATGGCGCGGCCGGCATCGTACTGGCCATTGTCGCGCTCCCAAGCGCCGCGGTTGTGCGCCAGGCCGTCGCGCCCCATGGTGTCACCCGTCGTGTGCAGCACAGTGCGCTTGTCGAAGAGGAGCATCTTGCTGGCGACGGCCGCCGCAGCGGGGTTCTGCACGCAGGCCACGGCCAGCGCCTCGAGCCACTGCGGGGCCGGCTCGGTGTCGCTGTTGAGCATAACCACGTAGCGGCCATCAGCGGCGGCGGCCCCTGTGTTGCAGGTGACGGCAAAGCCGGCGTTGGCGCGATTGACAATGAGGCGCACCTCGGGGAAGTCGCGCTCGACGAGCAGCGCGGAATCGTCGCGGCTGGCGTCATCCACCACAATGACCTCAAAATCGCCAAAGCTCTGGGCGCGCAGTGCGCTGAGCACAACCGGCAGGTGGCGCTCGCCGTTGTGGTTGGCGATCACCACCGAGAAGAAGGGGGGCGCGCTCGGCTGCAGATCAGGCCAGGCGCGTGCTTCGCGCGGCCCTACGAAGCTTTCGCTGGCGGCGCGGAAGTTGTCGATATTGAGCGCGATGGTGTGGCGCATGACGACGCGGTTATCCTCGCGCAGCGTGCCGTAGGTGGCGTCGTCGACGATGCGGTTTGCACCGCTGTCACCTTCGGCGGCGGATGCACCGTCCAGGCTATCGCTTGCGCCTGTCGCCAGGCGCATTGCGGACGCGCCGGCTCTTTTTGGGATGCTTGCCCGCGGGTGCGGCAGCAGTTTCATCTGCGGGCGCAGTAACGGGAGCGCTATCGGGCGCTGGGTTGGGTGTGGAAGCAATGGGCTCGCCTGCGACAGGTGGTTGCTCTCCATCACCTTCGGGAATCAACGGCTCTTCACTCATGAAACCTCGTGACTGGGCGCGGCTGGTTGGGCCGCGGATATTGCGCCACCGGGCGCGGGAAAGGTTGCAGTGTACTCACGCAGTGCATCCTGCCATGGCCGCAACGTAACGCCCAATGCGGCCGCGGCCTGGTTGACGAGCACAGCGTGCAGCGGCGGCGGCGCAGCGCGCTCCCACTCCGCCGCGGTGATGGGCGTGATGGGCACGTAACCGCGCCCGCTCCCCCGCAGCACGGCATCCGCCAGCTCATAACGGCTGGCCACGCCCTCGTTGACGAGGTGGAATGCGCCGGCGCGGCCAATTTCAAGCAGCTTCACCATGGCTTCGGCGGTGTCGGGCGCATAGGTGGGGTTGCCGAATTCGTCGCTGATGACGCGCAGCGTGCCATGCTTGTCGGCGGCCTCGGCGATTTTGGTGGGGAAGTTGACGCCGCCCGGCCCAAAGAGCCAGGCAATGCGTGCGATGATCAGGCGGCGGCAGGCAGCGTGGGCGGCGGCCTCGCCGGCAGCCTTGCTGCGCGCATAGGTTCCCCCCGGCTGCGGCGCGTCGCTTTCGTAGTAGAAGCGCCCGGGCGCGCCGGCGAAGACCTCGTTGGTGCTTACCTGGAGCATCTGTGCGCCGCAGCGGTCGCAGCCTTCGGCCAGCCAGCGGGGACCGAGCGCGTTGACGGCATAGGCCGCATGCGGATTGGCCTCGGCGGCATCCACGTTCGTCCATGCGGCTGCGTTGATGAGCGCATCGGGCCTGGCCTCTTCGACAGCATCGGCCACGGCGGCCTGCGTGATGTCCACGGCGGGCATGTCCCACACCACCGACGTGTGGCCGCGCGCCGAGAGGGCCGCACATAAAGCGCGGCCCAGTTGACCCAATCCTCCCACGACGATGACATTCATAGGCTGCGTGTTTCCATCTGTTGAAGCTGCGCTAAAGCAATGTAATGCGGTTGGCCGGATCATCGAGCAAGGGCGACAACAGCGGCACGAAGCGCACCGGGCCCAGCCATGTCGAGTCAACCTGCGCGCCGTGGCGCTCGATGAGCCAGAGCCCCTGGTCGTCCGGCTGCGCCCCTATGGGGATGACGAGGCGACCGCCGTCGGCCAACTGCGCCACGAGCGTGCGCGGCAGCCACGCCGCAGCCGCCGAGACGATGATGGCATCAAAGGGGGCCGCCTCGGGCCAGCCGGCCGCGCCATCGCCCACGGCGAGATGGGGCGTGCAGCCCACGCCGGCCAGCGCCTGCGCCGCCGCTGCGCCAGGCCGGGCGAGCGCTCCACTGAGTATACCGTCTCTGCGGGCGAGCCGCCGAGTTGGCGCACCAGCGCACAGAGAATTGCCGTCTGATACCCCGAGCCGGTGCCTATCTCAAGCACGCGGTCTTCGGCGCGCACTGCCAGCGCCTGCACCATGAGGGCAATCACATAGGGCTGCGAAATGGTCTGCCCCTCACCAATGGGCAGGGGTGCGTCTTCGTGGGCCTGGTCGGCGAGGGCCTCGGGCACGAAGCGGGCACGCTCGACCTGCGCGAAGGCAGCGCGCACCTTGGCGTCGCGAATTTCCGGCCAGCCGCTCTCCCAGGGCAGGCTTGACTGCCCCGTCTCCGCATTCTCGGAGGGCGATGCAGCAGGCGGCACAGCGGGCGGCTGCTCGGGCGGCTGCTCGGGCGGCGGTATGCGCTTGGGGTCCTGTGGTTGCGTGTTGTTTGTCACGATGGCTCGTGCGGCGCAACGGTTGGGTTGGCTGCGCGCGCATTGTAGCATAGGGGGCGCGAATTGGCAGGTCGGGCGACGCAACCAGGGTTTCTCGAAGAGGGGTTGGCCCGCAAAACGGCACCTCACCCCCGGCCCCTCTCCATGCGGAGAGGGGTGAAAAACAACTGCGTCACGCCAGGAGCCGTGACCTACACCGGTGGCGTTCTTCACCCCTCTCCGCATGGAGAGGGGCCAGGGGTGAGGTGCCGTTTTGCGGGCCAACCCCTCACACGCGTCTAGATTCGGGCCGGGTTGCCCCTACAACACCCGCTGCAGCTCCTGTAGAATCGCACCGGGGAGCCAGCGGCGGTAGGGGAAAACATCCACAAAGCCCATGTGGCCGCCCGTCTCTGTAATCTGGATGTCGAGGTGATCTGTCGGCTCAAACGCCTCGATATCAGCAATCGGGATGACGGCATCGTTGCGTGCGGCAATGATCGTCGTGGAGACCTGCAGAGCGGCGGCCATCTCGGGCGAGACGGTGTAATGGTCGAAGTAATCCTGCGCATCGTGCCACGGGCTGTAGTCACGCACCAGCTCTTCGGTCATCGGCACAATCGCGCGCAGTTGCTCAATCTTGCTCAAGTCGAAGGTCTCGGGGAAGAGGCGCTCTTTACCGCGCAATTCCTGCAGCCAGCGAGCGCGGAAGTAGAGTCGATAGGCGCTGATCCTGTCGATGGCTTCGGCCGCCGCACCGGGGCGCACGGCCGGGCAGACTGCAACAATGCGCTGCAGGTTGGGGATTGGGTCGCGGTTGTGTGCATCGCCCAGGCGCAGCACAAAGTTGCCCCCCATGGAGCCACCCACGAGCGCGAAGGGCCGATTGCCGGCCAGCGCCGCCACGGAGCGTGTGGCAACAGCCGCTTCGTTGAGCAGTGTGCCGAGAAAGATGCCGCGGTTGAGCGCCAGCTTGTCAAAATGGCGGTTGGGGCCGTGGTCGCGCAAGTTGAGGCGAAAGACGGCGTAACCGGCCATGAGCAGCGTGTCGGCAATATAGAGCACGTCCGAAGAGTGGCTGCAGCCGTGCCAGCCGTGGACGATCTGCACAAGGCCACGCTGCATGCGACGGGCGCAGGGGCGGGTTGTAGTAGCCAAGCAGGCGCACGGGGTGGTCGGTGTCGCAGCCTGTTTCGTCGGGACCGGCATCGATGAGCATGGGCTGCTCGGTGCGCAGCGTCACGCTGTCGGGGGGCGGCCGGCGCGCCAGCAGCGTTTGCACGTGGCCCTGGCGAACAAAGCGGCGCGGGTCGAAGATGCTCCCGCCATTTGAAGAACCGTGGTCGCCATTGATGGATGTTGAGGCTGCCTGGCCCGACGTGTGGAGTGTCACAATCAGGTTATCCTTCTTTGAGGCTTGCGGTTGCGTGCGGTGCGTCATGACGCACCGCATTGTAAACGCGTTGCAGGCCGCACGCGGTTCCACACGCTGTGCCCGATGCATCATTTTACGTCTGCACGGCTTTGAATGCACGTTCATGTTGAATGGTGGCTGGTTTCGCGATGCGCGCCCCCAAATCGAAATAGAGCCGCCTGCCCACTCCGGCCTGCCTCTGGTACAATGAGGATGCCACGTGCAATGAATCATCCGCGCAGGTCACCTTCAGGAGAAGCCTCCATGAGCAGTGCCGAGATTCTTCTCATTCGCAATGCCGAGATGCTTGTGACGATGGACGCCGAGCGGCGTGAAATCCGCGACGGCGCGCTGCTGGTACGCGGCAACGCAATTGCCTGGGTTGGCAGCAGCAGCGACCTGCCGGCCGAACTCGCCGCCACCGCCACACGCACAATCGACGCGCGCGGGCGGCTTGTCATGCCCGGGCTCGTCAACACCCACCACCACTTCTACCAAACATTGACGCGCGCCGTCGGCGCAGCGCAGGATGCCGTACTCTTCGATTGGCTCAAGACCCTCTACCCGATCTGGGCGGAGCTGCGACCCGAGGACGTGCGCGTGAGCACGACGCTTGCGCTCACCGAGCTGCTGCTCAGCGGCTGCACGACCTCCAGCGATCACCACTACCTCTGGCCCAATGGCTCGCGCCTGGATGACCAGTTTGAGGCTGCCGAGGCGGTAGGTTTGCGCTTCCACGGCGCGCGCGGCAGCATGAGCCTGGGCGAGAGCGACGGGGGCCTGCCGCCCGACCGTGTAACAGAGGACGAGGAGAGCATTCTGCGCGATTGCCGGCGGGTGGTGGAGGAGTATCACGACGCCGAGCGCTTTGCCATGCGGCGCGTGGTGATTGCCCCGTGCAGCCCCTTTTCCGTAACGCCCGAACTCATGCGTGCCAGCGCCGAACTGGCGCGCAGCTTTGGTCCGCAGGCCAACGTCCATCTGCACACACACCTGGCCGAGACCGCCGATGAGGACGCTTTCTGCCTCGAGCGCTTTGGCTATCGACCGGGCGAATATGCCGAGCGGCTGGGCTGGCTCGGCAGCGACGTGTGGCACGCCCACTGCGTGCACATCAATGAACACGAAATTCAGCGCTTTGGCGCAACGGCCACGGGCGTGGCGCACTGCCCCAGCAGCAACATGCGCCTGGCCAGCGGCATTGCGCCCGTGCGCGCGATGCGCGATGCGGGTGTCAATGTGGCAATTGGCGTGGATGGCAGCGCCAGCAACGACAGCAGCCACCTGCTTGCCGAAGTGCGCCAGGCCATGCTGCTCCAGCGCGTAATGGGCAACCCCAAGGCCATGGGCGCACGCGAAGCGCTGGAGATTGCCACGCTGGGCGGCGCGGCGGTGCTGGGCCGCGACGACATCGGCGCGCTTGCGCCCGGCATGGCCGCCGACATTGTGGCCTTTGACTTGAATGCGCTGGGCTATGCCGGCGGCGCGGTGCACGACCCCGTGGCGGCGCTCGTCTTCTGCCACCCGCAGCCGGTTGACTTTTCGATTGTGAACGGGCGCGTGCTTGTGGAGAATGGGGAGGTGCGCCATCTGGACCTGCCGACCCTTGTGACGCAGCACAACGCGGCCGCGGCGGGCTGCTGCAGCGCGCCGGCCTTGCATAAGAGCAACGTCTCAACGCAAAGCAACTGCTCAACGCAAAGGCGCAAAGGGAGCAAAGAAACGCAAAGAACAGCAAAGGAAAAGCGAAGAGAGCCAAAGGAAAGGCGCACCGATTGTCTTTTGGCTACACGCAGGAGCTGTGGACCCTTCACGTTCGGCAAGTGCGCGGCGTCGTTCGTAGCGGCTGCTTTAGCTGCCGTTGGTGGAGAGCGTGTCGCGTCCTCGAGAACGGCAGCTAAAGCAGCCGCTACGAACGCTGCCGTATGTGTGAAGCGCGACGCGTTGCGGAGAACGGCAGCTAAAGCAGCCGCTACGAACTATTCTTTGCTCGCTTTGCGCCTTTGCGTTGAAGTTTTTTAGGTGGGCTTTGATGCCATGCCACGGCAAGACCTGGAAGTGATTCTGACGCACGAACATGCGGACATGGACGCGCTGGCCTCGCTGCTGGGCGCGGCGCTGCTCTACCCAAGCGCCATCCCCGTGCTGCCGCGGTTGATGAACCGCAACGTGCGCGAATTTGCCTCGCTGCACCGCAACCACCTGCCCTTTGTGCCGCCGGATGAACTGCCGCGCGGCGTGCGCCTGCGCAAGGTGATCCTGGTGGACACGCGCGCGCTCAACGCGCCGCGCGCGCTGGCACCCGACTGCGCCGTGCAAGTGATTGACCACCACACCGCGCCACCCGACGAAGTCGTTCCCGACAACTGGCAGATCACAAGCGAGCCAACGGGCGCCAATGCCACGCTGCTGGTGGAGCGCATTGCCGCGGCGCACGTTGAGTTGACGGCCGTCCATGCTACGCTGCTGGCGCTGGGGATTCACGAGGACACGGGCAGCCTCACCTACGGCGGCACCACCCACCGCGACGCTGCCGCGCTCTCCTGGCTGCTGGAGCCTGCCCACGGCGTCAACATGGATGTGCTCAATCGCTTTCTGCACCACCCGCTGGGCCCGGGCCAGCGCGCCCTGTTGACGCAGTTGATTGAGCAGAGCGAACTGATCTCAATTCAGGGCCATTCGGTGGTGCTTGCGCAGGCGGCAGCCGCGGACGTGGCCGAGGAGATCAGCGCGGTGGCAGCGCGCCTGCGCGACTATCACGAACCCGATGCGGTCTTCCTGATTGTGGACTTGCAGGAGTCTGGTGCAGGTGGTGGCGCGCAGCACGACTGACGAGATTGACGTGGGCGCAATCGCACGCGGCCTGGGCGGCGGCGGCCATGCGCGCGCGCTGCGGCGGCGCATATGCGCGAACGGTCGACAAGCGAGATTCGCGACGAGATTGTGCGGCTGCTCAATGAGCAGGCGCACGCCGCCGTCAGCGTGCGCGACATCATGAGCGTGGGGCGGCCCGCAGACGCTGCTGCCCGACATGACGATCAACGACGCTGCCGCTGCTTATGCGCCGCTACGGCCACGAGGGCTTTCCCGTGGTGGCCGGCGCACCTGCGCCAGGGGGCGGCGATGCGCTGCTCGGCGTCCTTACGCGCCGCGAGGCCGACCGCGCGTGACGCACGGCTTGGGCGGCGCGGCCGTGCGCCGCTTTATGCGCGTTGGGCCAATCTGCGTGCGCCCGGATGACTCGATCCCGCTGTTGCGCCGCACCATGATCGACAGCGGATGGGGGCAAATCCCCGTGGTGGATGACGATGGCGTCGATTATGGGCATCGTCACCCGCACGGATTTGATCAAGCTGTGGGACGATTCAGAGCCGCCCGATCGCCGCTCGCGGGAGATGGAGCGCCGGTTGAGCAAGAGCCTCCCCCGCTTGCAGCACAGCCTGCTGCGGCTGATTGGCAGCGAGGTGCACGCCATGCACTTCACTGTCTATGTTGTGGGCGGCTTTGTGCGCGATCTGCTGATCGGCACCGAGCTGGCCCAATTTGAGAGCTTCGACCTTGACATTGTGATTGAGGGCGACGGTATTGCCTTTGCCCGCCACATGTGCAGCAGCTATGGCGGGCGCGTGGTACCCCACAAGCAATTCGGCACGGCCAAGTGGCTGCTCAACGACGCCGGACGCGCCGCCGCGGCTTGATGCGCTGGCCGCCGCCCTGGGCGTGTCCGTAACACAGGACGACCTGCCGGCGCATCTCGACTTCGTGTCGGCGCGCACGGAGTTCTACACCGCGCCCACGGTGCTGCCCACTGTGGAGAGCGGCAGCATCAAGCTTGATTTGCACCGGCGCGACTTCACAATCAACACGCTCGCGCTCTGCCTCAACCCCGACCGCTGGGGCCAGCTGCTCGATTTCTACGGCGGCCTGGCCGATCTGCGCGCCGGGCTCATCCGCGCCTTGCACAGCCTGAGCTTTGTGGATGACCCGACGCGCATCCTGCGCGCCGTGCGCTACGAGCAGCGCTTTGGCTTCCAGATTGAGCCGCGCTCGCTGGAGCTGATGGCCGATGCGCTCGACCTGCTGGACAGTGTGACGGCGGCGCGGATTCGCCATGAGCTTGAGCGCATTTTGCATGAGGCCGACCCTGAGCGCTACCTCAAGCGTTTGGATGCACTGGGCGTGCTGGCGCACATCCACCCGGCGCTAACATGACGCCATGGATTGCTGAGGCCATGCAGCGCGTGCGCGCCGCCTACCGCGAGCCCGCCCACGATGCGCTGCGCACCGAGCCACTCGAGCGCCTCTATTGGGCCGTGCTTGCCTGGCCGCTGGACGAGAGGCCAGAACGCAGCACTCTCCGAGCGCCTTGGCCTGCGCCATGCGACGCAGCGGCTGGTCAATGAAGTGTGCAAACTGCGCGCCGCCCAGCCGCAACTGGCAGACCCCTCGCTCCACCCGGGCGAAGCCGTGGAGCTGCTGGCGAGCGCGGAAGGCGCGGATATCGATCTCTTCGGGCTGCTCTGTGACGATGCGCAGGTGCAGAGCGTGCTCACCGCCTATACAACGTCCTGGCAGAAGGTGCACCCGGAGCTGGACGGCAACGACCTCCGGCAAATGGGGATTCCGCGCGGCCCCATTTATCGTGTCCTGCTGCGTGCGTTGCGAGCAGGGCGGCTCGACGGCACCATCAGCAGCCGCGCAGATGAGGAAGCGCTGGTGCGCCGGTTGTGGGCGGCGCACGCTGCTGGTACGGGGGATGGTGAGGAGTGAGACGGGTGGTTTCTGAGGCGGCTGCCGCTTGTTGATGACGTTCCGAAATGAACGTGGAAATTGTGCTCGCGTGTGCATCCGCATTTGTAGGTCACGTCTCCCGGCGTGACGCCCCTGTAGGTCACGTCTCCTGACGTGACGCAGCCCGCAGGGCTGAACCGCGCCACATAAGCAAGCATTCATCGTGTCCCACACATTCAGCCCTGCGGGCTGCGTCACGTCAGGAGACGTGACCTACAAAGGCGGTTTGCTCCCCGTCCCCCATTGCGGTGCGCAGCGCCCACATGGCACGCCACGTAATGGCAATAACACACGCGGTGGGTATCTGCGGTTCGGGGCGCGGCCCCTGCATTTGCTACAATGGCTGCGGAGCCAAACGGCGCACGCGCCGCAACAGCGCCCAAACGCTCTGGAGAAGGGCCATTTATGGAAACGCTTGCGTTCTGGACTGACGTTGCAGTCGTCGTGCTTGGCATTCAGTGCTTCCTCATGCTCATTGTGGGGGTGGCGCTGAGCTATGTGCTCGTGCGCGTGACGAATGTTGTCCACGCCAAGACGGAGATTTACGCGGCCAAGCTGCAGGAAATCACAAGCACCGTCAACGCCAAGACGCAGGAGTACAGCGAGAAGAGCATTCAGCCCGTGGTGGCCGCGCGCAAGCAGTCGGCGCGCGTGGGCGAGACCGTGCGCAGCTTCTTTGGGCGCGGCAGCCGCAGGTCTGCGTAGGTTGAAGCGTACAACCAACACTTATTGAGCGAAGGGCGGAAGGTATGAGTGAGCGAATGAGATCCGTACTGGTGGGCACTCTCCTGGGCGCAGCCGTGGGTGCGATTTTCGGCATGATTATTGGTGACGCCAACGATTCGCAAGTGGCGACCAAGCGCAGCAGCCTCGCTACAGTTGCCCCTGCCGACTACATGAAGATTGGCATTTCTGTGCTTACGCTGGCACGCGAATTTGGTTCCATGCTCAAGAAGGGTTAGGTTTGCGCACGTTCTGTGCGCCGGCCGCCCGTGTGTCGCCGGAAGTATCCTTTTCGCCAGCCACACGCACCGTACAAAGGAGTACGCCGTGACTCAACCAGGCACCCCCGAGCGCCCTTTGCGGGTAGCGATTATTGGCGCAGGCCCCTCTGCCTTCTACGCCGCCGGCTCCCTGCTCAAGGAGCCGGATCTCACAGTATCGATTGACATTTTCGAGCGGCTGATTGCGCCCCACGGGCTGGTGCGCTATGGCGTCGCGCCCGATCACCAAAACATTAAAGCCGTCTCCAAGATTTACGACCGCACGGTGGCTGATTCACACGTGCGCTACTTTGGCAACGTGGAGTTCGGCAAGGACCTTATGCTCGAGGATTTGCAGCGCCACTATGACCAGATTGTGCTGGCGGTGGGTGCGCAATCCGACAGGCGGCTTGGGATTCCGGGCGAGGATCTGCCCAACTCCTTCTCGGCCACGGAGTTTGTGGCGTGGTACAACGGCCATCCTGACTACGTCGATTTCAAGCCTGATCTTTCTGTCAAGAGCGTGGTGGTGGTGGGCGTTGGCAATGTGGCCATGGACGTGGCGCGCGTGCTCGCCAAGTCGGTGGATGAGTTGCGTGACACCGACATGGCCGACGGCGCGATTGATGCGCTGGCGGCAAGCCAGGTGCGCGACATCTGGGTGCTGTCGCGGCGCGGGCCGGCGCAGGTGAAGTTCACAAATGCCGAAATTCGCGAATTCGGCCATCTGGCGATTGCCGACCCGATTGTGCTTGACGATGAAATGAACATCGACCGCACCAGTCTCAAGTCGATTGAGGGAGACACGGCGGCGCAGAAGAACATTGACTACCTGCGCGCCTATGTAGAGATGGGCGCAACGAGCAAGAAGCCGCGGCGCGTGCACTTCCGCTTTCTGATTTCGCCCGTGGAGATTCTGGCCGGCGCCGACGGCACGATTGCCGGCGTGCGCTGCGAGCGCAACAAGCTTGTGCCCACCGAAGATGGCGACATGAGATCGGTTGGCTCGGGCAGCTTTGAGACGTTGCCTGCCGGCATGGTGCTGCGCTCGGTGGGTTACCGCGGCGTGCCGCTGCCCGGCGTCCCTTTCAACAACCGCAGCGGCACAATCCCCAATGTGGAAGGCCGCGTAACCGACGAACACGGCATTGTCATTCCAGGCCTCTACGTGGTGGGATGGGCCAAGCGTGGCCCCACGGGCGTCATTGGCACAAACAAGCCGGACTCGCAGGCAACCGAAGCCGAAATGCTGGCCGATCTGCCGCAGATTACGCCTGCGCCCGAACCGGACCCCCAGGCGGTGAACAAGCTGCTTGAAGAACGCCATGTGCGCTATGTGAATTTCGCCGAGTGGGACCAGATTGACAAGGCAGAGCTGAGCAAGGGCAAGGCGCAGGGGCGACCGCGCGTCAAGTTTGTCTCAAAGGCGCAGATGCTGAACGTGCTGGAGCCGGAAGCGACGCCTGCGCCCAAGATCGAGCTGGAGCGACGCAAGCCGCTCCCCGGCCACGAAGGCCACATGGAGACAATTGAGTAGCAGAGCACCGCAATAAGCAAAGCCAGTACACAGATTTCACAGAAACGGCACAGATAAAAACGGATTCGAATCCGTTTTTATCTGTGCCGTTTCTGTGAAATCTGTGTACTGGCTTTGGTTGTGCTGCCGACTATGCGTTCGTCTCCGGCGCTGAGCGCTCGGCCACAATCTGGTCAATCACGCGCCGCAGCACGTCGGGCGGCTGTGCGCCGGAGATGAGATACTTGTTCTCCAGCACCAGCGCCGGCACGCCGCTGAGGCCATAGCGCGTAGCGAGCGCGATGTCGGCGTCCACACGCGCGCTGTAATCGGGGTTGTCGAGCGCGGCAGCGAATTCAGCGCCGTCGAGCCCCACTTCTTGCGCCAGCCGCACCAGCACGGCGCGGTCATCAATTGTCTGCGCTTCATCCCAATAGGCACGCATAATGCGATCGTGGTAGGCGGGGCCGTGCCCCTGCGCCTCGGCGAACTTCGCGCCGATGAGGGCCGGGCGGCTGTCCATGCCAAAGGGGCCCGGGTTCATCTCCACGCCGTAGGTATCGCGCGCCATCTGCTGCATTTGCGGGCGGGCTTTCTCAATACGGGCGCGATACTCGGGCGGGATGGGTGGGCTGCCCTGCGGTCGCAGTTCAAACGAACGCCACTGCACCGCCACCGGGTGTGTCTGCGTGAGCGCCTCCAGACTGGAAGCGACGAGGCGACACCACGGTCAGTTGTAGTCGGACCAGACCTGGATATCTACGGGGTTTGTTTCAGTGCTCATGTGCATGCTTTCCGTGTGACTGTGGCTGCGCACTGTGGCTGCGCGTTGATCGTGCAACCATTGTAGGCCATGGACCGCGCCCTGTTTGTAACGTGCAACGCACACGAGCACTTTGCACCGCCCGCTTTGACAACGCGCCCCGCGCATCGTAAACTGGCAGCCAGGACATTCGTCTTTGCGCGTCCACGCGCGCCGCACGCCCCCTTAGCTCAGCGGATAGAGCAACTGCCTTCTAAGCAGTTGGCCGCAGGTTCGAGTCCTGCAGGGGGCGCCTTCCCTCCCCAGCTGCACCCGCTTGCATAGGAAACAGTGGATGTTCACCCAACCGCGCCGTCATAACAGACGCTTCCGCAGCCGGCATGGCCTCGTTCTGGCCCTGCTGGCAATTGGCGCGCTGCTGGCCTTTACAAGAGGAACGGAGCTGCGCGCGCAGGCCACACCCGAGGCACCCGATGCACTGGTGCCTGTGAGCGCGCCTGCCCTGATGGCCCCAGCCGTAGCAAGTGCGGCGCGCGCCGCCGTCGTACGCATTGAGGTGGCCGGGCCCTACCGCCTGCCCTACACCACGCCCAGCCGTGTGCAGGCGGCCACCGGCAGCGGCTTCCTCGTTGAAGACGCAGCTGGCGCGGACGGCGAAACGGCTATCGTGGTCACCAACGCGGACGTGGCCATTCGCGGCACCGAATACAATGTCTACTTTGACGGCAGTGTCGATCCGCTGCCGGCACGCGTGGTGGGCGTCTCCGAGTGCTCCGACATTGCCGTGCTTGCGGTGCAGGGGACCGATCTTCCCACCCTCTCGTGGCGGACCACGAACGTGCAGTCGGATGATGTGGTCTATGCCGCCGGCTACCCTGGCGGCGTCTTCGATCTGGTGTTCACGGCGGGCGCGGTGCAGTCGGTGGAGGAAGACGACGAAACCGAGTGGGCCTCGGTGCGGACCGTACTCAATCACACGGCGGCCACGGACCCTGGCAGCTCGGGCGGGCCGCTGCTGGACAGCGCAGGCAACGTCGCGGGCATTGTCTTCGCCGAGAGCGGCAGCTTTGCAGACCGCAACTACGCGATTGCCGCCGAAGAAGGGGCCGACATTGTCGAACTCCTGCGCGATGGCGACACTGCCGAGAGTATTGGCGTTACCGCCGAAGCGCTGCCGAGTGAAGCTTCGGTGCCCGGCGTGTGGGTGATTGCCGTGGAAAGCGGCAGCCCCGCTGCGCGTGCGGGCGTTCTGCCGGGCGATATCATTCGCAAGCTTAATCGGCGCAATGTAGGGCGCGATGGCACACTGGCGGGCTACTGCCGCATTCTGCGCGCCGAAGGGGGCAAGGCGCTGCCCATTCAACTCTATCGCCCCGACACAGGGCAGGTGCTGGATGGCGAAATCAACGGCGCACGCCTGACCTCCAGCGGCCGCTTCGATGTTGCACTGGTGCCCACGGCCACGCCTGCGCCGCTGCCGGCCTCCCTGCCCACACCTGCGCCCGATGCGCTGCACGACGTGACGGATGAAACCGGCATCATTACGCTGCATGTGCCGCGGCAGTTGGAGCTATGTGCAGAACGATCCGCAGCGGGTGGGCACGGTGGTCTTTTCGCCGTCGATTGTTGTGGCCGAGGACAGCCGCGCCTTTGCGGCCGGGCGCTCGGCATTTGTACGCGCGTGGGCCCTCCAGCGTGGCGCCAGCGCCGACCAGTTCGAGGCCGATTTCTTCGACGAGGCGTCGAGCATTGCCGAGTGCACGCCAATTGTGACCCGCATGGAGACGGGCGCGTGGCGGGGCGACGTGCACAGCTTTGGCCACTGCCCGGGCTTTGAGGGCTCCCAGTTCCTTGCCGCCATCCTTTCGCCGGCTACGGACAGCTCGGTGGTCGTCTACATTGACCAGCTCCTGCCTGCAGGCACGCCCCACTTTCCGCTGGAGACACTGATTGCGCCGCTGGCCGACTCGCTGTTGCCGCGGCATTCCCTTCTGGGAGCCGCCCCGCGCCGAGGTGCTGGTGGAGGGGCTCAACGTGCGCTCGGGGCCCGGCCTGGAAAACGAGGTGATGACCACGCTGCACAGCGGCGAGACGCTGCCCGTGCTGGGCAAGGCAAGCGACGCGTGCGAATGGATCTACTTCTACTTCACGAATCTCGACGGCTGGTCGAGCGCCGCGCCGCAGTATCTCTCGCTGGACCGCGCGTGCGATGAGATCGCCGTCATTACACCGGCGGAGATTGAGGCCTTCAAGGCCGAGCGATAACAGCCACAGCTGCGCCTTTGCATTGAGGCCGTTTGCTTTGCAGCGGCGCGCCCCTCTGCGCTACAATCGAGCAATGGGTCACTCTTCTGGGGCGGGGCAGCGGTCTCGCCTTTTTGTATGCCCGCAAGCTGGATCATGACGGCACAGAATGCAACGGCGACACGGCCGGCGTGGCTGCGGCCGGCGCTCATCGCCCTGCTGCTGGGCGCGTTTGCGCTGCGGCTAACGGCGCTCACCCAGCAGAACATCTGGTGGGACGAAGCGCGCAACATCGCCGTGGGGCTGCGCCCGCTCTGGCGAGATCGCCACGGCCCCCGAGCTCGATATCCAGCCGCCGCTCTACTACCACCTGCTGCACATGTGGCTGCGCATGGCCTCCATCACCATGGCGGATGCGCCGGCGACGATTGCGTGGTTTGCGCGCTCGCTCAGCGTGTGGGCGGGGGTGGCAGGCGTGGCGCTGGTGGCGGCGCTGGCGCAGCGGCTGGCGGGCGCACGCGCGGCGCTCTTCGCCACGCTGGCGGCTGCATTTTCGCCCTTCTGGCTGGCAGAGAGCCAGGAGACGCGCATGTACACGCTGGCGATTGCGCTGCTGAGCGTGGCCGCCTATGCGCTGCTTGTGGCGCAGAACGAGGCGCGACCTGCGCCGGCGCCGGCTGCTGCTGGCGACCTTTGCCGTCGCTTCGGCGGCGGCGCTGCTAACGCACTATAACGCCGTCTTTGTGCTGGTGGCGTGGTATGTGTGGTGGGCGGTTGCGAGCGCGAGCCGTGACGAGCGGGTCCGCCGCCTGGTTGAGCTTGGCCTCACAGGGCTGCTGACGGCGCTGCTCTTTGCCCCGATCATTCCCGTGGCGCTGAGGCAGATTCCCACCTATGCCAACCCCAACCTCACCGTGCCCAGCGTGGGCGCTTATCTGGCGCAGAATGTGCGCGGCCATTTGGGCGGCTATGCCTATGACCCCGCAGCGTGGCGCGGTTCTGCGGCGTGGTGGCCGTGGGCTATGCTGCTGGTGGCCGCCATTGGGCTGCTGCTGCTGGCGAGCGGCCGATTGCGCCAGGCCGGCGCAGCACGCAGCCGCTTTCTGATTGAGGGAAGCTTCCTGCTTGTTTGGTTGCTTGGTGGGCTCGGCCTATACTACATCGCCGTGCTCGATCGGGGTGCTTTCAACATTCGCTACAGCGCGCTGGTGACCCCTGCGCTGCTGGTGCTGCTTGGGGCGGGCGTTGCAGGCTGGGGCAAGTGGGGCAGCGTGTCCGCTGCTGCGCTGCTGCTGGCCGGGCTGCTGCCGCTGGCGCGGGCCGATCTCTATGACACGCGCTTTGCGCGCGAGGACATTGCCGGCGCCACTGCCTGGCTGCGCGCCAACAGCCGGCCGGGAGACCTGATTCTTGTGGATCAGAAGTACCCCTTCGGCTTCTACTACAAGCGCTACGCTGCCGAGCCGGCAGACATACCCACGGGGCCGGAGGTGGCGCCTGCCCGCTACCTCTTTGTGGACATCAACAACGTGGATGAGCGGCTGCGCAGCTGGGCGCAGGATGCCGAGCGCATCTTCTGGGTGCAGTGGTTTGAGAGCGACACCGACCCGCGCCATGCCGTCCCCTATCTGCTGGGCCAGAGCGGCCAGCCTGCCGGCGAGCAACTCTTTCAAGGGTGGCGCATCAACTGGTGGGAGATGGCGCCGCCCAACGACTTTGCGCTCGCGCCCAATGCGCAGCCCGTGGCGGTGCAATTTGCACAGGCCGTGCAAACGGTGGAGGCAAGCCTGCCCACCGCA
Organism: uncultured Chloroflexia bacterium; assembly: GCA_963773745.1. GTDB lineage: Bacteria > Chloroflexota > Anaerolineae > Caldilineales > Caldilineaceae > UBA5069. The sequence goes on along the minus strand of CAVZCL010000005.1, from coordinate 1,569,122 downwards.
GCTGAAGCCGACAAGCCGATTGATGTGGCGCTGCGCTGGGCACGCGTGGCAGGCGCCGCTTTGGACAGGCCGCTCAAGGCGCGCGTGGCGCTCTACGATGGGGCCAACAACCGCGTGGCGCAGGCCGACGAGCGGCTGCTCAACGATCGCCACGTGGCGCCCAGTGAGTGGAGCGAAGGTGACCGCCCGCTCAATGTCTACCAGCTTCTGGCCAACGCGCCGCTGGAGCCGGGCGACTATGAACTGCGCCTGCTCGTCTACGACGCCGAGAGCCTGGAGCCGCTGGAGATTATTGACGGCGCGGGCAATCCAGCCGGCATTGAGGCGCGCCTGGCCGCCATTTCCATTTTGCCCGCAGCTGCGCCCCAGCCTTGACCCACGTCCCTGACTCACGTCCCTGGCCCGCGTCTCTGCCCCGTCTCTGGCCCACGTCTCTGGCCCGCGTCCCTGACTCTTGAGACAGCAACATGTTGCTCACAACTCCATTCGCCTGCACCTCATGAATAAAGCTCGCCGTTACGGAATTCTGATACTGGCTGCGCTGCTCTTCAGCGTCTATACCTTCACCAACGCCGGCCGCCTCCACATTGTGGATGAGGCAAGCCTCTTCGCGGTCACCGAATCGATTGGGCAGCGCGCCCAGGTAGACACGAACGCAATTGCGTGGACGCAGTGGGTGAACAGCCCGGGCGAGGTGCTGGGGGCGTTCGGCCCCAATGGCGAGGTCTACAGCAAGAAGGGGCCTGCACCCTCATTTTTGGCCGTGCCCTGGTATCTGCTGCTGCGGCTGGTGGCGCTGCTCAACATACAGCTTGGGCTGCTGCAAGGTGCGCTGTTGTGGAACGGCATCGTCACCGCCTTCACGGCCGGCCTGCTCTGGCTGACGGCGGTGCGGCTGCGCTACAGCGACCGCACGGGGCTGCGGCTGGGGCTCATCTTTGGCCTCGCCACCATCGCCTGGCCCTACGCCACGCAGTTCTTTGGCGAGCCGCTGAGCGCCTTTGGCCTGCTGCTGGGCTTCTACGGCATCCTCAGTTGGAAGGAGACGGGGCGGGCACGCTGGATGCTCTTTGCCGGCGTTGGCGCAGGGATTGCGCTGGCAACCGTGACGGCGCACGCGCTGCTGGTGGCGCTGCTGGGCCTCTATGCGCTGGCGGCGTGGTGGATGCGGCGGCGCAGCGCCACCGACAGCTTGCGGGGGACTTTGGCGGCAGCCGGCGTGTTCGTGCTGCCGATTGCGACGGCCGGCGGGCTTCTCCTGCTCTACAACTTCATGCGCTTCGGCAGTGCTCTCGACACGGGCTATCACTTTGCCACCGGCGAAGGCTTCTCAACGCCCATCTGGCAGGGGCTGTGGGGGCTGCTTTTCAGCCCCTACCGCAGCGTTTTCTTGCACACGCCACTCTTCATCGCGTCGGTTGCCGCGCTGCTCCCCTTTACGCGCCGCCACCGCCTTGAAGGGATTGTGATTGCGGCGCTCAGCCTTGTGCTCGTGGGCATGTACAGCATGTGGTGGATGTGGTGGGGCGGCTATGCCTGGGGACCGCGCTTTCTGGTGCCGCTGACACCGCTGTGGGTGCTGCTGCTCGCGCCGCTGGTAGAGGGCTTCTCCTTTGCGCGCGGGCGCAGATGTGCCACGCAAGCGCTGGCTCACCAACTACGGGCTGGCGGCGCTGGTCGTGCTCTCGTTCATTGTGCAGCTGGCAGCAGTGAGCATCAACTTTGTCAACTACGAAACGCTCCTGCGCAGCGAGTTCTTTCCCACCGATTGGGAGAATCCGCTTGCCTTTGGCCCGCCTGCACAGAGCGTGGGTGATTTCTTCCTGAGCCCCGTCTTTGGCCAGTTCCGGCTGCTGGCGCGCGGTGGCATGAGCACAAACGCCGACCTCGCCTGGCTTTGGCCCGGCGGCACGGTTGCCTGGAATGTGCTCTTTGTGGGCATTGCCGCCATGGTCACGCTTGGTTGGCTGCTGCTGCGCTGGAGCCACGCAACGGCCGGTAGCCACCCGCGAGGCAACGCCCAGCCCGCCCATGACTGCACTGGTGCTGCTGATTCCCTTGGTGTTCACAGGCGCGTGGCTGGGTTCGATTGGCAAACGATCCGATCTACGGCACAGAGGGGTTGGGCTACCGTGCAGCGATTGCCGACATCTGCCAGGCCGATCGCGTGGGCGATGCTGTGGTGACCATCGCGCCCTACAGCTACCACATCCCCATGAACTGGCTGGGGAGCGACTGCCGCCACGGGCTGCCGGTTTATGGCTATGCGCTCAACAGCATGGATCACCCGGAGACGGAAAAGGTTCTGGCGAGTACGCTGGAGGATGCGGAGCGCATTCTGGTGGTAACAGAGGGGATTGCGCCCGGCAATCCGGAGAACGGGATTGAGCGCTGGCTGGCCGACAATGCCTACAAGGCCGACGACCGCTGGTTCGATGACAATCGTGTGCTGCGCTATGCCACGGGCGCGGCCATTGCACAGGTGCAGTTCGCCTCGCACAATCTCTTTGTGAGCGATGTGGCGGGCAACCGTGTGACGATTGTGGCCTCGCGTGTGCCGCCCGTAACCGAAGCAGGCGCGGCGATTCCGATTGCTCTTCAGTACATGTTGCACGTACCTGCGGTGGATGACCTGCGCTGGTTTGTGCAGCTACTTGCACCCTCGGGCGCGGCGGTGGCGCAGCTCGACACGGGCATTCAGGACAATCTGGCCTCCTTCGTCGACCTCAAGCCGAACGAGCTCTATCTGGAAAAGGCGGGTTTGCAACTTCCGCCCGACCTGCCGGCGGGCGACTATCAGGTGATTGCGGGGCTTTACAACCCCAACGCGCCGGGCGGGGCGCGGCTGCGTGCCGCAGATGGCCGCGAGTACCTTGTGCTGGGCACGCTGACGGTGGAGTGAATCGAGTGCTTATACCGTCCAGTGGTTCGGAGAGACCATCTTTCGTAGCGGCTGCTATGAACGTTTCCGAAATAAAGCGGTGCGCGCCGCAGGGGCCGCCGAGCCAGACCAACCCATACCGAAGCAATTGTGCAACATTCATTAGCTGCCGTAAGCGAAGACGCGACACGATCGGCAAGAACGGCGGCTGAAGCCGCCGCTACGAACAGCGGGGTCTTCGCAGTTGGGGTCGGCGGGCTGGAAGCCCCCCGCTACGAAAGTTGTACGCATCGTCATTGTACGAAGACGTTGAGTAAAGATGCTTCGACATTTAGCACTCTGGCTCATGGCTATGGTTGACGGCGCTGTCGCCTGGGCGCGGCGGCGGCCGCAACGCGCCGTGGCGCTGGCTCTTTGTCTGCCCGTGGCGCTCTTCTACGCACCGCTGCTGCTGGGTTTGCGTACCTTCCCCGACGGCGACTTTACACACCACTTCCTTGACTTCAGCCTCTTCCAGGCGCAGGCAATGGCGGCACTGCGCCTGCCGCTGTGGAATCCGCACACCTATGGCGGCCACCCCTTTCTGGCCGATACCCAGGCCGCCGTCTTCTATCCGCTGAGCAATCTGCTGCTGGCGCTCACGCTGCCGCTGCGCGGGCCGGCAGCGCGCCTCTACCTGCTCCAACTGGAAGCGATTGTGCAGACGGCGCTGGCGGGCTGGTTCGTCTACCTGTTGGTAATGGAGCTTGTACACGTGCGCGGCGCTGCCCTGCTGGCAGGGATCACCTTTGCGCTGTCGGGCTATCTTGTAGCCTATCCGCCGCTGCAGCTTGCGGTGCTGCGCACAGCCATCTGGCTGCCGCTGATCCTGTGGCTGCTGCTGCGCAGCGCGCGTGCGCCGGCAGGCTGGCGCTGGCCGCTGTGGACCGCGCTGGCCGTGGCGTGCGCCTTCACGGCCGGCCATCCGCAAACGTTTCTCCACATCGTCTATGCGGCCGTGGCGTGGGCGCTGCTGCTGCTGGGGCTGACGGTTCGCGACAGAGGGTGGCGCGTTGCGCTCCTGCTGGCGCTGAAGCTGGCCGTGGCGGCGCTGCTGGCGCTGGGGCTTTCGGCGGCGCAGCTGCTGCCCAGCCTGGAGTTCACCGGGCTGAGCGTACGCGCCGACGTGACGTGGGCTTATGTGAGCGGTGGCCTGCCGCTGCGCGACACGTGGCAGCTGTTGCTGCCGCGCGTCCTCAGCTGGTATAGCCCGCTCTATGTGGGCGTGCCGGCGCTGGCGCTGACCGCCGCCGCACTGCTGGCGCTGCGCAAGGGCGCGAGCGAGCGCGCCGGCACGCGCACGTGGCTGGGCGCGGCCACGCTCTTCTTTGCGGCGCTGGCGCTGACTGCGCTTTTGCTGGCCTATGGCGGCAATGCGTTCCTCTACGGCCTCTTCTATCGCACCGCGCCAGGCTGGAACTGGTTCCGAGGCCAGGAGCGGGCGGCCTTCCTGGTGGCGCTGGCGCTGAGCGTGCTGGCAGGTTTGGGCGCTGCTGCCCTGCCCACGCTGCGGCAGGCGCTGCGACGCAGGCTGGCCGCCCTCTTTGCCGCCTTCATGGTGGCGGCAACCTATGCCTTTGGGCTGCTCTGGCAGTTGCCGGGCAACACAGCGCTGGGCAACGGTGCGTTTCTGGCGATTGCACTTGTGACCATGGTGGCGGCTGTAAGCGTGGCGCTGGCCATCTGGCTGCCGGGCTGGAGCGGTCGCCGCACGCTGCTGCTCTATGGCCTTACCCTGGCAACGCTCTTCACGGCGAGCTATGGACGCAATCTGGATGGCGGAACGCCTGCCGCGCGCGTGCGCATTGCGCCCGAAGTCGCCGCCGTGCAGGCAGCGGTGGCGGCGGAGCCGACAGCCAATCTGGGTATTCCCGGGCGTGTGTACAATGAGTTCCGCGCCGAAGAGGATTACGCAATGCGCCTCAATGCGCGCACCGGCAATGCGCGCACCGGCAGCCCACCCTGGGTGGAGGATCTGTGGGGCAGCAGCCCGCTGCGTTTGGCGCGCTATGCGGCGCTCAGCGAGCAATTCCCGCTGGATCGCTGGTGGCGTCTCTTTGGCGTGGAGCACGTGCTGACATGGCGGCGCGAGCTCTTTGAGCCGAGTACGCTGCTGGGCGAATATCCCCAAACGACGGACACGACTTTCCTGCATCGGCTCAGCGAACCGAACCCACGTGCGTGGTTTGTGACGCAGACGCAGGCGGTCGATGACGCTGCTGCGCTACTGCTGCTGGGAGACCACACCTTTGACATTGACGTCTATTGCGCTGCTGCCGGCTGGGGTGCAGGCGGGCGCACTGCCGGCTGCGTCGGCCACAATTTCGCTCACGCAGCCAGCGCCGGGCGCGCTCGAGGTGCGTGTGGAGGCCGGCGGCGCTGGGCTGCTGCTGATTGGCGAGAACTGGCTGCCGGGCTGGCGCATTGAAAATCTTGACGGTCCAGCTACGTCTGGCCCCATTCTCGGGCTGCAGCCCTACAGCGTGGTGCGCGCAAACCTCACGCTGATTGGCGTGGCGCTGCCCGCGGGGGCCAGCCATTTCACACTGCACTATGCGCCCGATAGTGTGCGCAACGGCCTCTGGATCAGCGGTGGCGCGCTGCTGATGGTGCTGCTGGCCCTGGGCGTTGCGGCGAGAAGGCGCGCCATGCGATGAGAACGCAATGCTGGCCATCGCTTCTGCTCAGCGCGCCTCGCTGGTTGCCTCGCCAGCGCGGCTGGTGCCTTGCCCAGAGGAGGACCGTTTGCATTATGGTATACTCGTTCCAGAGGCGCTTGAGGCGTTCCTGCTGCTCGTGAATGGCCGCGAATCTTTTCGGCAATGTCATTCACCTCGCCGCAGGGACCGCTGCAGGCTCAAGCCTGCAGCTACCCAACCCAAGTCGGCTTAAGCCGACTGAAACCGTTGCTCTCGAGCGAAGAAGGTTTCAGCCTGCTTCAGCAGGCTTGGGTTGCCTAGCCGTAGGCTTCAGCCTATGGCGGTGGCAGCGGATTGCGAGGCCGATTCTGAAACACTTCCTTAGCGTTCGTCAGTCGTCGATGGTGGGGAGCGCAACGCTTTCCGCACCTTCGGCGGCTGATGAAGATTTCCGAAATAAATCGGAATCGCCGCTGGAGCCGCCGAGGGTTGAAACCGCCGGCTAGCCAAACCAAGTCCACTGAAGTGGACTGGACGTTAGCGCCCAGTCTCACGCTTCTCAGCGGGGATATGCAGCCTGATGTCAATTTCGGTCACTCGTCAATGCACGTTGCGAGGCAGTCCACTTCAGTGGACTTGTCTTTGTTAGCCGGGGGTTTCAACCCTCGGCGGCCCCAGCAACAGATGCCGATTTATTTCGGCAACGTCCATAATCCGCCGTTACGAACGGCGTTCGCGCCCTAATTGACTTCATCTGTTCCCGAGTAACGTTGTGATTCAACGCTCTTACGTGTCTTTGCAGAATCTGATCTTTTCTCCCAACCGCGCGCTCCAGCGCATGACGCTGGCGGCGCTGCTGATTGTGGGCGCGGCGGCAATTGCGCTACTGATTGGCATCATCGGGCCGCTGCTGGCGCTGGCGCTGGCCGTTGCGCTGGTGGGCGGCGCGCTGATTCTGGCCGACACGCACTGGGGCTTTGTCGCGCTCGCGGGCGTCGCTTTTGTGCTGCCCTTTGCCAGCCTGCCTGTGGACATCGGCTTCAAGCCCACCTTCCTCGACGTGGCGCTGGCGGCGCTGGTCTTCGTGTGGGTCTTCAAGCTGGTGATTGGCCAGGAGCGCACGCTGATCGCCTCGCCGATTGGGCTGCTGGTAGCGCTCTTCATGCTCATGGCCATCTTCTCCTTTGCCAACGGGCTAAGCCACAGCGCGGCCAACAGCTTTCTGCTGCGCCGCTTCGCCGAGATACTGCTCGGCATTGGCCTCTTCTTTGTGACAATCAACACCGTGCGCACCATCCCCGAACTGCAGTGGGTGGTGCGCTGGCTGCTGCTGGGCGGCTTTGCCGGTGCTGCGATTGCGGTGCTCTTCTACGTCATCCCCGAGGACGCAACCGTGTGGGTGCTGGACCGCCTGGCGCGCTTTGATTACCCGGGCGGCGCGGGCGCGCTGCGCTGGATTGAGGATGACCCAACCGGCACCATGCGCGCCATCGGCACGGCTGTCGATCCCAACGTGCTCGGCGGGATGCTGATTCTGGTGGCCGGGATGCTTGCGCCGCAGCTCTTTGCGCGCGAGCGCCTCTTTCCCCGCTGGCTCACTTTCGTGATGCTGGCAACAGCCGTGCTCGCGCTCTACTGGACCTACAGCCGCTCTGCCCTGCTGGGGCTGGCGACGGCGCTGGGCGTGCTGGCCGTCGTCAAATACCGCCGGCTGATTCCGCTGGCGCTGGTGGCGGGGCTGCTGCTCCTGCTGCTGCCGCAGACGCAGGAGTATGTGGCACGTCTGCTGGAGGGGCTGCGCGGCGAGGATATGGCGACGCAGATGCGCTTTGGCGAGTACAAGGATGCACTGACGCTGGTGGGTCGCTATCCCCTCTTTGGCGTGGGCTTTACGGGCGTGCCCGATATTGACCTCTACCTGGGCGTGAGCATGCTCTACCTGATCATTGCCTCGAACATGGGGGTGATCGGCCTGCTGCTCTTCATGGCCGTCATGGTGGGCTACTTCGTGCTCGTCATGCAGGCGTGGCGCGCCGGTGTGGACGCCCGCATTGAGCCGATTCTGCTGGGCACAACGGGCGCGCTGGCGGGTGTGATGGTCAGCGGCATCTTTGACCACTACTGGTTCAACATGAGCTACCCGCACATGACGGTGCTGCTCTGGCTGCACCTGGGGATTGGCGCTGCGTGCGTGCTGATTGGGCGGGAGTTGAAGGCGGCAACGCCCGATGCATGAGGAGATTCTCAGTTGGAACGAGATGTGCGGCCGTGAGGCGCGCAATCTGCAGGCGGGGATGCACTTTCGATCCGGCGGCAGCTACTCGGTCCTGCTCATGTCAACGCGCAAGAACGCTCCCTATCCGGACGCGATGGCTGAGGACGGCACTGTGCTCATCTACGTGGGCCACGATGCGCCACGCAAGAATGGGGCCGACACCGATCTTGTGGATCAGCCCCGCCACCTGCCCAAGGGCGGCCTGACGCAGAATGGCAAGTTTGACGAGGCCGCCCAGGCACACAAGCGGGGCGAACGTCCGGCCGAGCGGGTGCGTGTCTATGAGAAACTGCGCGACGGCCTTTGGGCAGACAACGGCTGGTTTCTGCTGGTGGATTCGTGGCTTGAAGCGGAGGGCCAGCGCCAGGTCTTCAAATTCAAGCTGCTGGCAATTGACGATCCACCTGCGCTTGACGATGACAGCTATGTGCCCGAACGGCGGCGCATGATTCCGCCCGCCGTCAAGCTGGAGGTTTGGAAGCGAGACGGCGGCCGATGCGTGCTGTGCGGCAGCAACGTAAACCTGCACTTTGACCACATCATTCCCTGGTCCAAGGGAGGCGCATCGGACACGGCGGAGAATGTGCAACTGTTGTGCGGGCGCCACAATTTGCAGAAGAGTGCTAAAGTCGAATAGGCACGTAACGGCAAGAGCGATGTACATAGTGTAGTCTACCCTGAAAACACGCTGACTTCGTAGCGGAGGGCCTCGTGGCCTTCACCGTGCGGAGCACTGGAATGCGCGGGCGCCAGAGAGAGCCAGAGGCCCTCCGCTACGGAATGCGCCACACCCATTTTTATCCTGCGTGGTGCCTCAAAGGTATGAAGGGCTGCGCAGGGCATTCTCCTGATTGCGCCCTCTCCTGCCTTCGGTGAAAGTGAGAAGAACACATGGAATCCGGGACTCTGGATTCTTTCGCGCTCGCAACCAAAAACGTGGTTCGCCTCGGCTTCTGGGCGGCGCTGGCAACATCTGTGCTGGCTCTTGTTTCCTTTGGGTTTGCAGTCCTCGACATCCCGGTTGTAGGGCCGAACTGCATTGCTGATTGCGTCGAATACCCGTACGCAGACATGATAGACCGTGTACCGCGGGACTTCCTCTGGATGTATCCCTCCATGCTCATGCTGATGGCGGCGCTTGTGCTCTATGTGGCGTTGCAAGCGTCCATTCCTCTGGAGCGCCGCATCTACAGCCAGGTCGCCTTGTGCTTCATGCTTGCATCCGTCACACTCATCCTTGCCGACTATTACATCCAGATTGCCACAATCCAGCCCAGCATCCTGCGTGGAGAAAGCGAGGGTGTTGCGCTGATTACACAGCATAACCCGCACGGTGTCTTCATCGCGCTTGAAGACCTTGGCTATTTCCTCATGGCGCTGGCGTCGCTCTTTACGGCGTTTGCCTTTGCCGGCGGCAAAGGGCTGGAACGGGCCATCTTCTGGGTTACGCTGGTGGCTGGGATCGCAGTTGTGGTGAGCTACCCCGTGATGCTCGCAATATACGGGACGAAGCTGGAATACCGCTTTGAAGTCGTTTCGCTTTCAATCGACTGGCTTGTCCTGCTGCTCATCAGGCAGCGCGTTGCTCAGCGTCTGGTTCCGCCGCAAGCTGCGCGCCGCCTCAGCATAACAGGCTGCACAACATGCTTCGCCGCGTCTGACAACAGTGTATAATGAGACCATGAGCACAACCGATCTGCCCGAATCCACACCCTACGGCACCATCACGCTGGACCCCACGCCGCCGGCTGACTCTGCCGGTGCAGCCGGCGGCCCCGGCCTGACACGCGGCCGCCGCCCCGAATGGCTGCGCGTGCGCCCTGTGGACAGCCCGAAATACCGCGAACTCAAGGATCTCGTTCCGCGGGCAGCGGCTGCACACCGTCTGCGAGGAGGCCATGTGCCCCAACCTGGGCGAGTGCTGGGGGCGCGGCACGGCCACCTTCCTGCTTATGGGCGACACCTGCACCCGCTCGTGCGGCTTCTGCAAGATCAACACGGGCCGCGGCGCACCGCTGGACCCCGACGAGCCCCGCCGCATTGGCGAGAGCGTGCGCATGATGAATCTGACGCACGCCGTGCTCACCAGCGTCAACCGGGACGAGCAGCCCGACGGCGGCGCATGGGTCTTTGCCGAGAGCCTGCACTGGATTCACAAGCTGCAGCCCGGCTGCACGGTGGAGGTGCTGATTCCTGACTTCCGTGGCGACGCGGCGGCGCTGCAGATTGTTATGGACGCCCGCCCCGAAATCCTCAACCACAACACCGAGACCGCCCCGCGCCTCTACCGCACGGTGCGCCCGCAGGCCAAGTACCCGCGCACGCTCGAGCTGCTCAAGCGCGCCAAGGCGATGGACGGCGAGGCGCTGACCAAGTCGGGCATTATGCTGGGCCTGGGCGAGACGTGGGACGAAATTCTGCAGGTGATGGACGACCTGCGTGCGCAGGATGTGGACATCATGACGCTTGGGCAGTATCTGCAGCCCAGCCGCTTCCATCTGCCCATCCAGCGCTACTACACGCCCGACGAATTTGCGCTGCTCAAGCAGGAAGGCGAGGCGCGCGGGCTTCAAGTGGATGGAGAGCGGCCCGCTTGTGCGGAGCTCTTACCACGCCGACGGCCAGGCGCACCTCGTCCGCCGCACACTATAGCTGCGACGCGACACAGAGGGCGCAGAGGAAGAGCAGAGAAAACACAAAAACAACGAAAGAGCCAGACGTGCTATGAGCAGATTCTCTCATAGCACGTCTGCCATCCGTTGCCGCAAAGTCGCATTGAGCCGCTCAATGTAGGCAGTGTTGATCTGTGTGCCGCCTCGCGATTTGGCTACAGTTCTGCCACCTGCTCTGCACTGCCCTGCACGATGCGCCGTGAGAGATCGAGGCCCTGCATGAGTCGCTGCTTGACCAGTTGCGCAATCACTATCTCAGGCCATGCCACCCACTTGCTCCGTCCTCTCCGTCCGTTGCGCAGTTCCGGCGAGCTGAAGGTCTTCTGAATCGCTGTGACATAGCTGCGCAGCCCGTCCACGCAAATCAAGAGCGGACGATACAAGGCCACTGCGCGCAAGGGGGCAAAGAGTTGCTGAATCAGTGTCATGTCGCGTTGCTCGCTCACAAAGCCGCTCAGCCACAGGTCGGTGGAACCATCAGCACCAGCGCCATCCAGACACTGCGTCCCTGGCACTTGACCTTGATCTCGTCAGCTTGTAGATGGACAAGCTCCATGGGCTCTGCCTTTACATGTGCTCATGGCTTCTCTGTTGTTCTCTGTGTTTCTCCGCTCTTCCCTTTGTGCCCTCTGTGTCGCAGCTGACTTAGGCAGTGCCGAATTGGCGGTCGCCCGCATCGCCCAGGCCGGGCCAGATGAAGCCGGCGGGGAAGCCGTCAGCCGTGGTGGTGAGGCGCTCATCGATGGCGGCAATGTGGATGGCCACATCGGGGTGGTGGGTGTGCAGCGCACGGATGCCCTCAGGCGTAGCAAGCACGCCCACAAACTTGATGCGTGTGACGCCCCAGTGTTTGAGCACATCCACGGCGGCAATGGCCGAACCACCCGTGGCGAGCATGGGGTCCAGAATCAGGCAGAGATCGACCGTAGGCGCAATGGGCAGCTTGTTGTAGTAGGTTACGGGGCGCAGCGTCTTCTCGTCGCGGTAGAGGCCCAGATGCCAGACCTCGGCATGGGGCATCAGCTCCCACGCGCCCTCCACCATGCCCAGGCCGGCGCGCAGAATGGGCACGAGGCCAATTTTCTCGGCCACCTTCGATCCAGTGGCCTCGGTCAGCGGCGTTTCGACGCGCAGCGGCCCCATGGCAAGATCCATCGTCGCCTCATAGGCGAGCATGGCCGCCAGTTCGCGCACCACCTCGCGAAACTTCTTGGGCTCGGTGGATCGCTTGCGCAGCAACGTCAACTTGTGCTGCGCCAGCGGATGGGGCGACGGGTAGGTGTTTGGGAAGGGCGTCACCGGAACGGGGGACAAAGTATCATCCTTGCTACGTGGCTCCGGCAGTGACATGGCGGCGTGCGCCCGAGATCACGCGGGGTACTGGGGTGAATTACCACTCAATTGGGCGAGCGGCCGGGCGATTGCGGCGCGCCAGCCGTTCCATTTCGGATTGACAGGTGACGCACATGGAGGCATCGGGCTTGATTTCCAGACGCTCCACTTCGATCGGCTTGTTGCAGCGCGAGCAGATGCCGTACTTGCCCTTTTCAATCGCCCGCATCGCGGTCTCAATATCGGACATACGGCGCTCAAGCACGGAGATGAGGGCAGCGTTCTTCTCACGCTCGAAGATTTCCGCGTCGCCCTCATCGGGCTCCACATCCACCTCGGCCTGCATCATCTCGCGGAGGTGGCGCAGTTCTTCCTCCACCTGAACCTGCTCTTCCTTCAAACGAACGGACTCTTTGGCGACAAACTGGTCGCGAATTTGCTGGGCCACACAATCCTCCTTAACGTCCGATGCCGCACAAGTACGCATCACCGGGGGCGAAAGACAACGGCGCTACGGGCGCAGTGGCTGTGCAGTTTACCCCGACTTGGCGCAGTTGCGCCAAAAGAAGCGCTGCGGGATTCCACTGAGATTGCACTATCGTGCGCTGTGCTGATTCCACGCAGCGAATGGTGCGTTTATAGCAGCAATTGCGCCGCCATGCAAGTGTTGATCACGCGGCGACGCCTCTGGTATAATGAAGCGGCTAGAACAAACGTACCAACGCGCCGACAGCTCTCAACCGGAATCCCGCCATGGCCGACGAACGCTCCGTCAACCGACCGCAAACGCCACGCCCACCGCCTGCTGCGGCGGATGAGGAACGTGTTGTCTCGCCCGAGGACCAGGGCGGCGAACGCACGGTAGACTATGCGCTGCGCCCGCAATCACTGGCCGAGATGCTGGGGCAGGAGCGGCTGCGCGACAAGATGCAGATTCTCGTCGATGCCGCCCGCCATCGCGGTGATACGCTGGACCACGTGCTGCTCTATGGTCCCCCGGGGTTGGGGAAGACGACTCTCAGCCATATCCTCGCCCACGAGATGAACGCAAACCTCAAGGTGACGGCTGGGCCTGCCATTGAGAAGGCCGGTGACCTGGCCGCCATTCTCACCAACCTGCGGCGGGGCGATATCCTTTTCATTGACGAAATCCACCGCCTGGGGCGCGCCGTGGAGGAGATTCTCTACCCCGCGATGGAGGATTTTGCGCTGGATTTGGTGGTGGGCAGCGGGCCCGGGGCGCGCAACATCCGCCTGAGCCTGCCCAAGTTTACAGTGGTGGGGGCAACCACGCGCCTCGCGCTGCTCACTTCGCCGCTGCGGGCGCGCTTTGGCGTGGTGGAGCGCTTCGACTTCTACGAAACAACGGCGCTGCAGGAGATTGTGCTACGCGCCGCCAGGATGCTGGCGCTTGAGGTGGACGAGGAGGGCGCGCTCGAGATTGCGCGCCGCTCACGCGGGACGCCGCGCATTGCCTTGCGCCTGCTGCGGCGCGTGCGCGACTATGCACAGGTGCGTGCCGCCGGCCATGTAGACCTGCCTGTGGCGCGTGAGGCGCTGGAACTGCTGGACATTGATTGGCTTGGGCTGGACGATCTGGACAGGCGTGTGCTCGAGGCGATTGTCTACAAGTTCAATGGCGGCCCCGTGGGGCTGGACACGCTGGCCGCAAGCATTAGCGAAGAGTCGGACACGATTATGGACGTTGTGGAGCCCTATCTGCTGCAGATGGGCTTTCTTGACCGCACACCGCGTGGCCGCCTGGCCACGCGCACTGCCTACGCCCACCTCGGCGCGCCCTACCCCGAACGGCCGGATCAACCTGGATTATTCACATAAGCAAAGCCAACTTGGATGCCACTGGCATTCTTGCATTCTTGATAGAATATTGAAAATTGATGACTGAAAATTGCGCGGGCGCGCAATTTTCAGTCATCAATTTTTAATATCTTTTAGTCAGTTCTGCCGGTTCTCCGTGGCAAGATAGAGCGCTGTGATGTTCGCCGCGTGGCGCGCCTGGTTGGCTGCGCCGCCTCGTGTTTTCGGCAACAGCGTGTCGGCGATGGCCAGCGCGCCGCTCAGTCCGTCGCCACTTTGGGCCATGCGTGGAATCACACGGCGCAGTTCGTGGAGATAGGCCACGTCGTCGGCAAGGCGCTCCATAATCGCGACGCGGTCTAAAAGGGGCTCGCCCACGTGGGGCAGGTAGAAGCGCACCTTGCCCTCGCGCACGAGCATGGCCAGCAGACGCAGCGTATCAAGCTCAGCCTGGCCGTCGCTCTCGGTTGCCACACTGGGCAAAGCTGCCGCGCTGCCAAAGCTGCCGCCGCAGAGGAGACCGAGCAGGGGCAGCAGCACAACGTTGCTGTGCGCCTGGCTGTAAACATCAAGCAGATGCTCGCCAACGCGCAGGTGGGCAAAGCCGCCGGGCTGCGTGTCGACGAGCGCAATGCCCTCAATTGGTGTAGCCGGGCCGGTGAAGAGCGCCGCCACATGGCCGGGCAGCGCGAAAAGCTCCACGGCATTCAACGGCGGATCAATGAGCAGCAGTTCATCCTCGCTGCCCGGGCCAATGCCACGGCCAAAGACGAAGAGTGTATTGTGCGGCGGCTCGCCATCGCTGAAGAGTTCCAGCGAAGGGTAGAGCTTCGTGATTGTAGGCAGAACGGCCTCCTCAGGGCAAGGGCGCGGATGGCAAGGGCGCGATGGCGCAAGCGGCTCGTCGGCATGGGGCAGCGCACAAGGCTCCACACTGCCGAGGCGGGCCAGCGCATCGGCCAGTTCGGCGGGCAGGTCGGCAATCACCACACGGCCGTCGGGCAGGAGGTAGATCTCCGTCTCCGTGGGAAAGAGCTGCGGCGAATCTGCGCCTGTGTCCTGTGCTGCTGCAGGAGCCAACGCGCCCTCGTCAATGGTCGTCGGCAATGTGGATGTGCTCATCCGGTTCCTTCTCGTAGAACTCGGCGGTGCGCTCGCTTTCCACCACCTGCCCCAATTGCTCCAGCAGCGCGCTGATGCTCTCGCAGCCACTGCCCGGAACGCCGCGAATGCGGTACTCCACACGGCCGTCGGGGAAAATCTCAACCTCAATTTCCTGGCGTTCCATCATTCACCTCCAGATCGTACACAACGCAGCACCCTTGCAGACGTAGCGGCGGCTTATGAACATTGCCGAATTGTTTCGGTAGTCAGCCGTCAACGGCAACCTCACCCCCGGCCCTCTCCATTCTGGAGAGGGGAGCGCCACGTCGGCGCAGATCCGAGAGGGGCCGGGGTGAGGTTGCCGTTGGCGCAGGCCGCGGCGATACCGATGTTTTCGGAAACATTCATCAGCCGCCGTCTTGGCGACCGCGCGTCCTAGTACGGCGGCTGAAGCCGCCGCTACGAAGGGACGCGCGATTCTACCGGTGCGCTCAATTCCAGCGGCGCACCGTCATGCGGATCACCTGATCGCTGCCGGTCTGCTCCTCCACGAGGGCAAAGCCCGCCTTGGCAGTCTCCTGCACCACCATGTGGTAGGCATAGCGCTGTTGAATGCGCGCCAGCAGCTTGTTGACGCCGGCCATCTGCATGCTGTCGCCCATCACAACCAGCGCGCCTTCGGCATTGGGATTGAGGCCAAAGGCGCCCTCGCGCGCGTGGACGACAAGCGCCGCCCGCTCGTTGGCGCCGCTGAAGAAATGGCGATATCGCATATCCTCTTCATAGCGGATCTTGAGATCATCGAGCGCCTGTTTGACGAGCGCCACATCGCGCAGCTCGGTGCGCACCTTTACAAATTTCGACATTGAATCCTCCCGGCAACCATAACTCTCTGCACATCAACAACATCACCATCTGCCGCCGCACTCCTATTCCGCGGCCCCATATGCCATGTCCAGCACTTCCATTGTATGCCATACGGGCAAGGGGCGGCGTCCCTTGCCCAGGTGCGTGCGAATCTGCGTAAGGCAGCCGATGTTGCCGGTGATGACCGCCTGCGCGCCGGTTGCCAGCAAATTCCCGGCCTTGCGCGTGCCCAGTGCGGCGGCAATCTCAGGCTGCTCGATATTATAGGTCCCCGCCGATCCGCAGCAGATTTCGGCTTCGTTGCTCTCCAGCAGCGTGAGGTTGGGGATTTGGCGCAGGAGCGCGCGTGGCTCCAGGGTGACGCCCTGCGCGTGGGCAAGATGGCAGGCGTCATGATAGGCGGCGCGCACGGCTGTTGGCAATGGCGGCGGCGCGACGATGCCCAGCGCGGCCAGAAAGACGCTGATATCGCGCACCTTGGCGGCAAAGCTTTGCGCCATGTCGGCATCCGCTTCGCCGGCAAAGAGCAGCGGATACTCCTGCATCCCCGAGCCGCAGCCCGCCACGTTGGTGATGATGGCGTCCACATCGGCCGGAAAGGTACGCAGGTTGGCACGCGCCAGCGCACGCGCCTGGTTCTGCTCGCCTGTGTGCATGGAGAGCGAGCCGCAGCAGCCCTGCCCACGCGGGATGACCACCTCCACGCCATTGCGCGCCAGCACGCGCAGCGTGGCGGCATTGATGCGGGGCGCAAGCACTGGCTGCACGCAGCCCACGAGAAAGGCCACGCGCGCGCGTCGCGGTCCCTGCGCGGGAATCAGATCGGGCAGCGGTGCGGTGCTGCGAATGGACGCGGGGAGCAGGTCGAGCATGGCGGAGAATTGTGCGGGCAGCACTCGGCGCACAGGGCGGGCGAAACGCCCGGCCTGCGCGGCCACATTGAAGCGCGACCGGTAGGGGAGTGTGGCATGCACCAGCTCATGCGCAGCCTGATCGAGCAGCGGGCGGCGGCGCACACGGTTGGCACGCGCCCGAAAGGGGGCCAGCAGATGGCCATATTCGACCCCTGACGGGCACGCAGTGACACATGCCATGCAGCCCAGGCAGCGGTCAATGTGTTCGATCATGGCCTCGAGCTCGATCTTGCCCTCGAGCTGCTCCTTCATGAGGACGATGCGGCCGCGAGGTGAATCATTCTCGTCGCCCAGCACGCGATAGGTGGGGCAGGTGGCCAGACAGAAGCCGCAGTGGACGCACGCTTCCACCGCGTGCGCCATGGCTTCGCCTTGCGGACCGAATGCACTGACTGGGATTTCATGCTGCATGAGCTATTTCCTGTCAAGAAATCCTGACGCAAATCCGAAAATTCTGCAACGCACGAGCAGGCATTCCATATCCATAACCAACCTGGCAGCCCTTCTCCATTCCCTTGCCGTTTGCTTCACTCCTGCACTTTCTTCGCACCTTTGCAACTTTGCGTCAAGACTTTGCATGAGCGCATCATTCCACTAGAAATCGAGGAAGCGACGGTTTGGATCGAGAACACCCTTGACCCGCTCGAGTGTGGTCGCACCGACGCGCCGCCCGAGCAGGGGGGACTCTGCATCACCGCGCAGCAGCAGCCCGGCCAGCCCGTGTGTGTGCAGAAGGGAATCGAGCGCAACGACAGCGTGGGGCCAGGCAACCCACGCCAGATGGCCGCCCACGCTGTAGGTGCGCTCGCTGCCGGCCTGCTCGAGGGCGGCGTCGACGCTGAGCAGCGTCTGTGGCGTAATCGGCACTTTGACCAGGGCGGCGTCGGGCGCGGCCCACGCAAAGGCATTGCGGGCGCGCCAGAAAGCAGCCTCGTCCTCAAGCGGCTCGCCATCGCCAACGAATGAGCGCAGCCGGGCCGTGCGTTCGGGCAGGGCATCGGCCAGGCCACCCAGGCGCAGGTAGAGGTGGGGACCGCCATCGCCCACCAGCAGGTCGGCCGCCTCCAGTTCAAGAGGGCTGGCGGCCATGCGTGCCAACAGCGCCTGCGCCGCGGCCAGGGAGGCGCACGGTACGCGCAGTGTGGCGAAGGCGGGCGCGCTGGGAAAGACTTTGAAGGTTGCCTCGGTGAGGATGCCAAGGCGACCCAGGCTGCCCACAAAGAGCTTGGGCAGGTCGAAGCCGGCGGCATTCTTGACGACCTTGCCGCCCCCGCGCACCACGCGACCGTGCCCGTCTACAAAGCGAATGCCGAGGATAAAATCGCGCTGGCCGCCATAACGCCAGCGGCGCGGCCCGCTCAGTCCCGCGGCAATTGTGCCTGCAAGGGTTGCGCCGGCAGCATTGACTGCGGCAGCATTGTCTCCGGCAGCATTGACTGCGGCATCGACAAGGGGCGGATCGAAGGGAAGGTATTGGCCATGCTCGGCCAGCGCCGCCTCAATCTCGGCCAGCGGCGTGGCGGCCTGCGCCGTGAAGGTATACTCGCCGGGCTCGTACTCCACCATGCCGCTCAGGGCGCGCGAGATCGACGGCTGTAGTTGCTGCGTCCGGCGTCGAAAGCGCCGGCTTGGTGCCATTGCCCCGCGGCAATAGCGGCCCCTGCGCCTCGCGCACAAGCGCTTCCAGCTCGGCCACTGTGGTAATTCGTTCGGAGACTTGTTCCATAAAAATGCCTCGCGGCTGGTGCATTTGGTGCGGACCATGACTTACATGCGCGCAATGACGCCGGCCGCCTCAAGCGGGTGCGGCGCGTGGGGAACCGCGCGCTGCTGGTTCCCCACCGGGCAGCTTCTTGCCGCGATTGGCAAGCTTCTGCGGGTCAAACGCAGCGTGCAGAGAGTCCATCACATCCAGCTCCACGGGCGAGAAGAGGACAGGCATAAAGGCCAGCTTCTCGAGGCCCACGCCATGCTCGCCGGTAATCGTGCCGCCCATGGCAATGCACATGTGCAGGATATCGGCAGCCAGCGCCTCGGCCCGCGCGTAGGCGCCCTCTTCGCGGCCATCGTAGAGGATGAGCGGATGCAGGTTGCCGTCGCCGGCATGAAAGACATTGGCGCAGCGCGTGGCGTGTTTCTGGCTGAGCGCCTGGATGTTTGCAAGCGCCTCGCCAAGGCGGCCGCGCGGCACCACGCCATCCTGCACAATGTAGTCGGGGCTCAGCCGTCCGACGGCCGAAAACGCGCCCTTGCGCCCCTTCCAGATGCGCGCCCGGTCGGCGTCATCCTTGGCCACAGTCAACTGATAGGGCCTGGAGCCTTCGATGACGGCCAGCAGGTGGGCAAACTCGGCCTCAACCTGCACCGGCTCGCCCTCGAGTTCGACGATGAGCAGCGCAGCCGCGTCAAGGGGATAACCGGCGTGTACGGCCGCCTCCGCCGCCTGGATGGAGAGGTTGTCCATGATCTCGATGGCGCCCGGCAGAAGCCCCGATGCAACGACCGCCGACACAGCATCGCCCGCTCCGGCCAGCGAATCATAGGCCGCAAGCAGCGTCTTGTAGACGCCGGGTCGCGGCACAAGGCGCAGCGTGATCTCAAGCGCGACGCCCAGCAGCCCTTCGCTGCCCACGAAAAGCCCTACCAGGTCCGGCCCCACCTGCTCGAGCCCCGCCTGCTCTACGCTGCCGCCCATTTCGACCACTTCGCCGTCGGGCAATACCGCTTTGATGGCGAGCACGTGGTTGCTTGTCATGCCGTACTTGAGGCAATGTGCGCCGCCCGAGTTGAAGGCCACGTTGCCGCCGATTGTGCAGATGAGCTGGCTTGAGGGATTGGGCGCGTAGTAGAGGCCGAAGGGCGCAGCGGCCTTGCTCACATCGAGGTTGACGGCGCCCGGCTCGACCACGGCGGTGCGGTTGACAGGGTCTACGGAGAGGATTTTGTTGAGGCGGTTGAGGGCGATAACGAGGCCGTCGGCCACGGGCGTGGAGCCGCCGGAGAGGCTGGTGCCGCTGCCGCGTGCCACAAAGGGAACGCCATGGCGCGCACAGGCGCGCACCGCGTCGATGACCTCCTGCTGCGACTCCGCCAGGAGCACCGCCCCGGGCATCACATGCATGGCGGTGATGCCGTCCGACGCGTACGGCCCAAGCTGCGCGTCCTGCGTGAGCAGACGCGCGGGGGGCACAATGCGCCCCAGCTCAGCCAGGAAGAGATCGCGACGCATGGGGCCTCCTCAACAAGAATGTGTCCGCAGGGTCCGAAAACGCATAAAGCATTGGGGGAAAGAGAACTGCAACGCCGTGCCGGAATTCACCGAAAGACGGGTAACCAAAGCGCGGATTCTGCCAGCCGTTTTCTGACGAATTTCGGCGTCCTTTGTTTGGCAGCCGCGGCTCCTTTGGGCCCGTTGCACTGTCAATCCAATGCGCGCAAAACGGCGCGAATGGGGCTGCCGTCCACTGTGAGCTTGAGGGGGAGCGCAATCAGTTCATAGTCGCCGGCGGGCACATTGGCCAGGGAGAGCGACTCGAGGATGTAGACGTTGTAGCGATCGAGCGTGTGGTGTGCGTCGAGTGTCTTGCTGCGCATGGGGTCAACCGAGGGCGCGTCGGTGCCGAAGAGGCGAACGCCGCTCTCGCCCAGCAGCGCAGCGGTCTCGGGCGCGAGGAAGGCGAATTCCTCATCCCAGCGCTCGGTGGGGCGCAGCGACGCGGGCGTCTTGATGAGCAGCCGCTCAATCGTGCGCAGATCGAGCGCAGACAAATGGGCCGGGGTCACCGCGCCGACCGTGTCAATCTCCACGACGGTGGCGCGGCCCAGGTAGACATCGAGCGGCACTTCGCCAATGGTCAAGCCGGCGCTGTTGTAGTGGAGGGGCGCGTCGGCGTGCGTGCCCGTGTGTGGGCTGAGGGTGAGGGCCGTCACATTCACCGAATCGTCCCGCTCCATGCGCGAAACCCACGTTTGCGAGAAGGGGGTGTCGCCGGGCCACTCGGCCACAGCCGGCGTGATTGTGCGGGTGATGTCATAGATGCGTGCCATGACGTACCTCACTCCTGCTCAACGAGGACGGTCGTCGCGCAATGGCGCAGAGACGCAAAGACCTACAACTGCAAGAAGGTCACAAGCGCATGCCACGTTTCTCTGCTTGTGCCTGCTTTTCTTTGCGTTTTCTCTGCGCCTTTGCGTCGAAGTTTAGTGTGCGCTCTCGGCGACGAACTTGTCGTACGCGTCGGCATCCATAAGTGCGGCCAGCTCGGCGTCGCTGTTTGCACCCGCCTCTACCTTGAAGAACCAGGAACCATAGGGGTCGCCATTGACGGCCTCAGGTGTATCGGCCAGCTGGCTGTTGATGGCAACAACCGTGCCGCTGACGGGGGATATGACATCTTCGGCGGCCTTGACGGACTCGACGACAGCCGCCTGCTTGCCGGCCGTGACCTCGCTGCCTTCGGCGGGCAGTTCAATGTAGACGACGTCGCTGAGGGTGTCCTGCGCGTAATCGGAAATGCCGACGACAATGACGTCACCGTCCTTGCGCGCCCACTCGTGCGATTTGGCGTAGCGGGCCTGACCATCAACCTTGAATTGGGACATTATGCTGCTCCTTGGAGATTTGGAATTTGATGATTGCGTCATGTGCAATGCAAATCAGAGCGCTGCGCGCACGCTGCCACTACTTGTAGCGCGGCTTGTAGAAGGGGCGCTTGACGACGACCGCCTTTTTGGGCTGGCCGCGCACAACGATGTCGATTTCGGTGCCGATTTTGCTCAGGGCCGCGGGCACATAGGCCATGCCCAGGAACTTGTCCAGCGTGGGGCTCTTCATGCCCGAGGTCACATAGCCCACCTCCACGCCCTCGCTGGCAACGGGGTAGTGCTCGCGCGCAACCGCCTTGTCGACCATTTCAAAGCCAACCAGCAACCGAGCGGGGCCCTCGAGCTTTGCCTTGAGCAGCGCACCGCGCCCCACAAACTCATTGTGCCACGCAATGGTCCAGTTCATGCGCGCCTCGAGGGCGAGGATGGTCGCGTCGATCTCGTGGCCGTAGAGGGGCAGGCACGCCTCAAAGCGCAGGCTGTCGCGCGCCGCCAGGCCGCACGCCATCAGCCCATCGTCCTTGCCCGCCTCGAGAATCGCATTCCAGACAGCCACGGCGTCGGTGGCGGGGAAGTAGAGCTCGAAGCCATCCTCGCCCGTGTAGCCGGTGCGGCCGAGCAGCGCAGGCGTGCCGTTGAGCGTCGTTTCGACGGCCTTGCGTGCGGCAATCACGCTGAGGTCGGCAGGTGTCAGCCGCTGGAGGATGCTCTCTGCAGCGGGGCCTTGCAGCGCCAGCATGCAGGTTTCGTCGGAAATGTCGCGGAGCGTCAGGTCAAAGTCCAGCGCGTTGGCCTGCAGCCAGGCAAAATCCTTGGCGCGGTTGGCGGCATTCACGGCAATGAACCAGCGCTCGGGCAGGCGGTAGATGAAGATGTCATCCACCACGGTGCCATCGTGGTAGAGGAGCAGGCTGTAGTGGGCGTCCAGCGGCTCCATCTGGTCGACGTCCCACACCTGAATATACTGCAGAAAGAGCTCGGCGTCCGGGCCCGTCAGCTCAAACTGGCCCATGTGGTCAATGTCAAAGAGGCCGGCTGCAGTGCGCACGGCCGCGTGCTCGGCAGTGGGGCCGGAAGGGTACTGGACCGGCAGCAGATAGCCGGCGAATTCGACCATGCGGCCGCCCATTGCCACATGCGTGTCATAGAGCGGTGTCTTCTGCGGCTGCTTCTCTGTTTTGCTCATTGCGCGCTTCTTTGCGTTGGATAATGAAGGCTAAAGATTGAAGTTTTCAAGCGAAACGTCGTAGTAATCAGGCTTGACGACCAGGATTGCAGGATGCCCGATTCAAGTGCCAGTGGCGGCGCGATAGTCGGGGTTGGGCCAGAAGATCAGCGGCACGGTGCCGTTCGAGACTGTATCCTCGAGGTAACCCTCGATGATGCCGCGCACCTCGAAGCCACGCGCCAACTGAAAGCTGAGGGTGGCGTCGCGGAGTTCACCGTCCACAACACGCCGCACGTATTCGGGTACGCCCATTACCTCGCGATGGCTGGCATAACCCGGGATCATGCCGCCGCCAATGATGCCGCGCCGATTCGTCTCCTTGACAAGCGCCATGCGTGCGGCATAGAGAAGCTTGCCCACGCCGCTGCCACGGTATGCGGGGTGCACGCTAATGTCCGCGCCGTAGTAGTACGCGCCGTCTGGGTTGTGATTTGTAAAGTAGAAATTGCCGCAGATGGCGCGGAAAGCGTGGTTAGGGTGGTCAAAATCAAAGTCCACGAAGAAGCCTGAACCCTGACCCACGACACGGTCGTTGTGGTCGCCGTCCAACGCGACAAACTGCCCTTGCGCAAAGCGCTCAAATTGGGCGGCGTAGTGGCGCTCCTTCATCAGCTCCCCATCGGCCAGCGTTGGGTAGCTGATGCGCTGAAGCTCTTCAAGCCCGGCAAACCAGGCGGGTTCAAGGTTGACGATGCGGATTGCGCGGCCTGGGGCCATTTCGCTCACTTGCTGTCCAGCAGCGAGGGCTGCAGGTTGGGCGCATCGGTGTACGAGGGCACAGGCGCAAAGCCGTTGGCCAGCAGCCACTCCACTGGCGGGCCTGCCCAACGCACCTGCCTCCAATCCACCCTGCCCTCAGGGCTGAAGTGGACACCCTCATCGGCCAGGCGGGCACGCTGCAGGTCACTGCCGCCGCCATCACCCCGCGGGCTGATTTTGCCCTGTGCGTTGATGACCCGCTGCCAAGGCACGCTGCTGCCGGCGGGCACCGCGGCCATGGCGTAGCCCACCATGCGCGCCGTGCAATTGCCTACAATGGAGGCGATTTGACCGTAGGCAGCCACGCGCCCGGGCGGAATCTGCTCCACCACCGCATAGATTCGGCTGTAAATCGGATCGTCCGTCATGGTGAAGGTACGCCGTGCGGATGCACGCAGATGGGCTGCGATTGAGACAAATCCGCACCATCTGCGTGCATCCGCATGCACGAATTTTCTAGACTACGCGGCGCGCTCGGTAACGGTAACCTTGCGGATGTGGTCACCCTGGCGGATTGCGTTCACGACATCCATGCCCTCGACAACCTTGCCGAAAACAGTGTGCTTGCCGTTCAGGTGCGGCTGCGGGCTGTGCGTGATGAAGAATTGGCTGCCGTTGGTGTTGGGGCCGGCGTTGGCCATGGAGATGACGCCCGCCTCATGCTTGAGCGGGTTGCCGCGCGTCTCATCCTCAAAGGTGTAGCCCGGGCCGCCACGGCCGGAGCCTGTGGGGTCGCCACCCTGGACCATGAAATCATTGATGACGCGATGAAAGGTGACGCCATCATAGAAGCCATCCTTCGCCAGAAAGACGAAATTGTTGACGGTCCTGGGCGCATTGGCCGGGTAGAGATCGAGCACGATCTCGCCCTTGTTGGTGTCAAGCGTGACCTGGTAGACCTTGGTCGCGTCAATTGTCAGTTCGGGCTGCGTGCTATACTGCTTGGATGCTGCCATGGGTTCCTCATCAGTGGCTGGGCCGCCGCGCGGGAGAGCGCCGCGGGGCGAAGATTTCATTTTCACTTCGGAAGCTCTGCGCCTATTGTACCATCAGCGGCGCAGCGGGCACGAGGTAGTGCGCCCGGTTGGGCATAGGACGCCTGCTCGCACCATTGTAGCACAGGCAAAAGGCCGCGCGCAGAAACGAGCGCCCGATGAAGCAGCGTGCCCCAACAGATCTTGCCCAACCGCAAATCCACGCTATCCTGGCCCATTTTTGCCTGCCGGAGAGCAGCGGTATCCGCTTATTGGGCGGGTGGGCCAACCGCAATTACCTCATCAGCACGGAGGAAGGTCAGCAGTATGTTGTAAAGCGTCTCCTTCTACAGAAGCCGGAACTTCTACCAAACGATCTGGCGATTCAGCAGCAATTGGCAGCGGCGGGCATGACCGCGCCGTTGTACGAGATTGATACACATGGATCATGTCTGTACGATCACGACGGAGTCTGCGCGGTCGTTTCACGGTTGCTTTCAGGCGCGCATCCGCAGAGGCTGAGCAACGACTTTTGCTATGAAATTGGCAAGACCCTTGCCGCATTTCATGGTGCAGTGCATCATTTGCCTAAGCCGAGCAGAGGCTGGCTGAATCCGCAAGCTGCGGTGAGGGCGGCGGAGATGCACTTGGATGCACCCGATGCAGAGGCGGCGCGGGCACTCATCAAGGCCAACACATTCATCTTCGCGAGTGGTCATCCGGTGGGTATCATTCATGGGGACCTGCATGAAGAGAATGTGCTCATTGCGTCCGAAACGCAGCCAGCCATTGTGGCTGTGCTTGATTTTGAGGAAGCCGAGCAGAATCTCTACCTCGTTGATTTGGCACGTACAATCCTGAGCGTCTGCCGCGATTTGACTGGAAGGACGCTCCTGCACGACCGAGTCACTGCCTGTGAACTC
This sequence comes from uncultured Chloroflexia bacterium, assembly GCA_963773745.1. Lineage (GTDB taxonomy): Bacteria > Chloroflexota > Anaerolineae > Caldilineales > Caldilineaceae > UBA5069. The sequence continues at coordinate 1,544,092 of CAVZCL010000005.1, read as the reverse complement.
GGGTACTCATCGTTACGTCCACTTGGCGAAGCCGAACATCGCGAGTTGGGCGCCGCAATCTGCTACGTCATTGGCGTTGAGGTGATCTGGTTGCATGAGCACGGCTTTGGCGAGGAAGCGCAGATACACATTGCGCGCGCCGCAAACGTACCGTTTGAGACGCCTTGAAGACTTGCACGCTTATTGAGTGGCTGAAATCGCGCATGAAACGGCGCGCCCGAAGGAGAGTGGATTCATGACCAGCCCAACGCTGCCACATCTGGCAGCCATCCGCTATGTGACGCCGCTGCGCGAAGGCGGCTCGCTGCCTGCCGTTGTCGAGGCGGACGACGGCAAGCTTTATGTAATGAAGTTCGTGGGCGCCGGTCAGGGCGCCAAAGCGCTGATTGCCGAAGTGCTGGCAGGTGAAATCGCGCTCCAGCTTGGGCTCGACATGCCCGAGATGGTGCTGCTCGATCTCGACGCGTCGATTGGCCGCAGCGAGGCTGACCAGGAAATCAGCGATCTGCTGCGCGCCAGCGCCGGCGTGAACCTGGGCTTCCGCTTTCTGGAAGGAGCCTTTGCCTACAACGCGCTGCAGAAGCCGCCGCCCCCGCCCGCGCTGGCCTCGGCAATCGTCTGGTTCGACGCGTACATTACCAATGTAGATCGCACGCCGCGCAATGTGAACATGCTCATGGCCGAGGAGCGCCTCTGGCTCATCGACCACGGCGCGGCGCTCTACTTCCACCACACGTGGGATGACCCCCAGATGCGCAGCCGCAGCCCCTTTCCTTTTATCAAGGATCATACGCTGCTGCGCCACGCCACGGCGTTGCGTGCGGCCGATGCGCGCCTGCGCCCCTTGCTCACGGATGCCCTGCTCCAGGACGTGGTGGCGCAGGTGCCCGCCGCATGGCTGGCTTTCGAGCCGCGCTTTGAGACGGCCGAGGCGCAACGCGCTGCCTACGTGGCCTTTCTGCAGAGCCGCCGCGACAACGCCGACATCTTTGTGGAGGAGGCGTTGCATGCCCACGCGCAGCTCCTATGACTACGCTTATCTGCGCGTTGTGCCCCGCGTGCAGATGGGCGAGTTCATGAATATTGGCGTGATCCTGTACTGTCGCACGGCGCGCTTTCTCGGCCTGCGCCTCGTCTACGACGACGCGCGCCTGGCGGACTTTGTGGCCCCGCTGCCCTTTGCCGCAGTGCAGGAGCAACTGCAGATGGTCGAGGCGACGGGCCGCGGCGAGGGGCCAATTGGCACGCTTGGCCAGGCCGAAATCTTCCACTGGCTGGTGGCCCCGCACAGCACCGTCATCCAGGCTTCAGCCGTCCACACAGGCATCAGTGACGATCCCGCAGCCGCGCTGGAGGCGCTGGCGGCCGAACTTGAGCGCATTCAGGCACGCAGTCTCGCCCCCACCGCATCGCTACCGGCAGAGTCGGCAGTATCGTCGACGTGATGCAGTATGCAATTCACATCCGACACCCGAATTCCCCGCTTCCGGAGACTCGGGCAATTTGACCATTGTCAGCGAAAAGCGTAAAATCAGGACTGCTTCCGGGCCAGGGAGCTGCCGGCCAAACCGGCGCTGCAATTGTGGCGCATTCGTCTAGTGGCCCAGGATAATGCCCTCTCAAGGCATAGACACGGGTTCGAATCCCGTATGCGCTACCATAGTGAGAATCACCCGCCTCTCAAGGGCGGGTGATTTGTTTTTTGCCAGGCGGGCGCAAGCGTCAAGGTCGGTAATGGTTTGCAGCGATTGGTTTGGCATCGCGTAGCGGAGGGGCTCCCGCCCCTCGATTTGCAGGCGGGTCCGCTTGTTGAGCGGCCAAGTGAGGGGCAGGAGCCCCTCCGCTACGCGATGCATGGAAATCCCACGGCAGCTTGCTGACCCTGGCTGATTTGGGGTCTGCATCACCACACAGTTGCGTTGTGTGGGCGTAGAATGGTGCTGGCAATCGTCCAATTTTGGACACGCGCGGCACAAAAGCAGGAGCGGATTCGTTTTTCATAGAGTCCCGCCAATCCAAGCTATCAAACCAACTCACCCTATCACACCAACTCACCGCACGAATCAATCACATTAAACAGTCACACAAAAGGAGCACACCATGGCAGTTCGCGGCGCAGAAGCAACCTGGAACGGCACATTGCGCGAGGGCAATGGCACAATGAAGCTGGGCAGCGGCCTCTTTGAGGGCCCTTATACCTTTGCCTCGCGCTTTGAAGAGGGCAAGGGCACAAATCCCGAAGAATTGATTGGCGCAGCGCAGGCCGGCTGTTTCTCCATGTTCCTTGCATCGCTGCTCACGAATGCCGGCTTCGCGCCGGAGCAGGTCCACACAACGGCGAAGGTGCATCTGTCGGCTGGGCCAACAGTCAGCAAGATTGAGCTTGTTTCGCGCGCCACTGTGCCCAACATCAGCGCCGACGATTTCGCCAAGTATGCTGCCGAAGCGAAGCAAAAGTGCCCGATCTCGAAGGCACTGGCTGCGGTGGATGAGATCACGCTGGACGCAGCGCTGGTCTGAAGAGAAGCCGCATTGAAACGTCGTTTTTGATGTGGTACGGCAAAAGCTAAAAATGAGTGAGGCGGCTGATCATACTGGACGATCAGCCGCCTTTCTGTTAACATCCTGCATCACTCTCACGTAGAAACGTCACCACATCGCAAGAATTGACGAAAATCCTCCAATGATGATTCAAGAGAACGCCGAGAGCGAGGTCGTCCTCGTTGGCGCACCGCCGCACGTGCAGCGACGGCTGATGACGACGCTCTTCTCGGCGCAGAGTATTTACAACGCCGCGCAGATTATTGCATTCACGCCGCTGCCGCTGGCGGCGGTCTACCTCACCGGCAGCGAAGCGGCGGCCGGGTTGCCCTCCACAATTACGCTCGTGGGGCGGGCGCTCATTGCCTACCCAATCGGCTGGCTCATGGGCAAGCTGGGCAGGCGATTGGGCATCTCATTTGGCTTTGCACTCTCAGTCATCGGCCCACTGCTCTGCGCCGGCGCGCTCTTCGTGGGCTCCTTTCCGCTCTTTCTCCTTGGCGCGCTCATCAACGGCTTTGGGCGCGGCGCGGGCGAACAGTCGCGCTACGCCGCTGCCGACATTGCGCCCCCCGATCGCAGCGCAAACGCAATCGGCACCATCGTTTTTGCAGGCACAATCGGGGCGCTGATTGGCCCGCTTTTGCTGGCGCCATCCAGCGCGCGGCCGAGGCGCGCGGGTTGGTTACCCTGGCAGGTCCCTACCTGATGACGGCGGCGCTTTGCTTTGTCGCCTTCGCCGTGATCTTCATTTTTCTGCGCCCTGAACCGATGCTCTATGTCCGCCTTGAGAACGAAGGCATTGCGGTGACGCCCGGTCGCTCCATGCGCGCCGTCTTCTCGGAGCACACGGTGCAGTTCGCTGTCTTCGCGCTGGGCGTCAGCCAGCTTGTGATGGTGATGATCATGGTGATCACGCCGTTGCACATGGCGCACGAGAACTACCCCACGCAGGCCGTGTCGTGGGTTATCATGGCGCACACGCTGGGGATGTTCGGCCTTTCGGGCGTAACGGGCCGGATGACAACGCGCTACGGTCCCCATCCGGTGATTGCGCTGGGGGCTATCATTCTCGCCGTTTCGGCGGTGGTTGCACCCATGGCGCAGACGATGCCCATGCTTGCCGTTGCGCTCTTTTTGCTGGGGCTGGGGTGGAATCTGGGCTATGTTGCCGGCTCGGCGCTGCTGGCCGACTCGGTTTCCAGCAGCGAGCGCGGGCAGACGCAGGGCATTAGTGAAACGCTCGTGGCTGTGGCGGCCGCTGCGGGCAGCTTTGGTACAGGGCCGGCATTTCAGCGCGGCGGCTTCATCGCTGTCACAATGATCGGGCTGGCGCTGGCCGTTGCGCTGCTGGCAATTCAGGGTGCATCGCAAAGATACAGACCATTGCCGGCTGCTTCTGATTAACACGACAACGCAAGCGAAACAGCTTCTCAACGCAAAGTCGCAATAGACGCAAAGAAATGTAAAGATCAAATAGAGGAATGGTGAAGGCGTCAGTTACGTGCAGGGGCCATCTTTGATGGATCCACAACCGGGTTGGTTTGCCTTTGCGCTGTTTGCAACTTTTCCTCGGGAGGTGGGCAGAGCCGTCACCCTCAATTGAACTGATCTTCGCAACTTAATCAAGCACCAGCGCAGCAACGCGGCTGCGTTCCACTACCTTGAAAGCGAGCCAGAATGTGGCAGACGAATTGACCACCCCTGCCCTGCCTAATGGATTCAGCGCGCGGCCAATACGCCTGGAGGATGCACACGCCGTTGCAGCCATGCTCAACGCCGACGCGCAACTCTTTGTCAGCGAGCCCCTCTTTTCAGCAACCGAGTACAAGACAGATCTGCTCAACCCCAACCTTAACCTGGAGCGCGACACACGCATTGTGCATGCGCCCGACGGCAGCGTGGCGGCCATTGCCGAGCTGCATCAGCGGGCGCCGTGGGTGCACCCCTTCATATGGGTGCGCACGGCTCTCGATGCGCGCAATCATGGGCTTGGCTGCGCCCTGCTGACATGGGGTGTTGACCTGGCAACCAGCCTGCTGGGCAATGCGCCGGGCGGGTCGCGCGTTACATTGGGCGCGAATGCGATTGCGGGTAATCAAGCCGCCGCGCGCCTTCTCAATGCGCACGGTTTTCAGCATGTGCGCAACTTTCTGCAAATGCGCATTGACATGCAGGATGAGTCGCCGCCCAATTGGCCGGAGGGCATTACCGTGCGCACCTTCCGCCCGCATGTAGACGACGTCGCACTCTATCACGCCAAAGAAGACGCATTCGTCGACCATTGGGGCCATGTTGCACGGCCCTTTGCGCACGATTTCCCCGTGTGGCAGAAGCAACTGCACGCTGATCCCCTCTTCGACCCCACACTTTATCACCTGGCCATGGCCGGCGACGAGATTGCCGGCTTCTCACTTTGCATGGCGCCAGTGCCGGGCGAGCTGCATGGTGGCTGGATTCACCTGCTGGGTGTGCGGAGGCCTTGGCGCAGGCGCGGGCTGGGCCACGCACTGCTGCTGCACAGTTTTGCGGAGTTCTATGCACGCGATGTGAAGCGCGTGGGCCTGGGTGTGGATGCAGAGAGTCTGACAGGCGCAACCCGTCTCTATGTAGACGCGGGCATGCACGTGCAACACACGACTGAAGTGTATGAGATGGAATTGCGCTCGGGGGATAACCCTTCGCATTCCGCATGAAGAGAAAACGTTAACATTTCGACCCTTGCTTTTGTCGAACATTTGTGCTATTATCGGGACTCCCTCACGGATTTCCGCATCCACACATGAGCGCACAATGGGAGACGTACAATGGGACAGTCGATCATTCACACCGAGATTTACGCAAGCGATCACGAGAAGTTGAGCGCGTGGTATGCCAAGGTCTTCGGTTGGAAGGTGCAATCCTTCCCCGAGATGAACTACTCGACAGGCAGTACGTCGGGCGAGGATGCCGGTGGCGTTGGCTTTAACGATGCGAAGAACGGCATGCTCCCCGGTCAGATAGTCCCCTACCTCTATTCGGCCGACATTGAGGGGGATATGCACAAGCTGGCCGAGAATGGTGCAGAGGTCAACGAGATCATGGAGATTCCAACGGTGGGCAAGATGCTGCACTTCAAGGACCCCGACGGCAACCTGCTGGCGCTGCTCCAGCCTGAGATGCCGGCGTAGCAACTGGATTGCACACTCGAGTCGCGCAACTTTCTTTCTGAACAGGGGGGACTATGTCACAGCCGATTATTCACACGGAGTTGTATGCCAGCAATCACGCGTCGCTCGCGGCCTGGTACAAGGAGATGTTCGGGTGGGAGTCGAAAGATCAGTCGGATATGGACTACTCGTCCGGCTGGTGGACGGAAAGCGGCTGGGGCTTCAACGATGCCAAGAATGGCGTCAAGCCAGGCGAAGTTGTGCCCTATATTGCCAGCAGCGACATTGCAGGGGATGCACGCAAGCTTGCCGCAAATGGGGCGGTTGTGGACGAGGTCCTGCAAGTACCGGGCGTGGGTCGCATTGTCCATTTTCGCGATCCCGACGGCAACCACATGGCGATGATTGAACCTTTTATGCCCGATCAGCCGCAAGGCGCTGGATAGGGCCGAACAGAAACGAAAGAGGGGCGACGCCGGTGTGGCGTCGCCCCTCTTTTTTACGTTTGGTGCGTCACGCGGGCAGAGGTGGCCTGCGACGGCGACGTGCCGGGACTAGTCAGCCAGGCCGAGGTCGTCGCCAACGCCGCGCGCGCTCTTGGGCGCGGGCTGGTGGTACTCGACGACCGTCACCAGTTCGTCAACCAGCTGCTTGGTGTCAACGATGTTCAGCATGTTGTAGAAGAACTCGAACTGTGCCTCAAGCGCCGCATAGAGCTCCTGATGGATATCAGTCGGCAGCGACCACATCTCGGGCTTGTAGGAGCCAAGCGCCTTCTTGCGCGTCTTGTAGTAGAACTGGGCATCGGAATCGGTGGCCTTGCGCTCGCCGGTGGCCGTCTTGTCCAGGTACTTGTAGATGGCACTCTTGAGGTCCGCCGGGAAGGAGGCGTGATCCATGAAGAGGTTCATGAAGCCGGTGGCGAGATGGATCTCAAGCGTCTCGACTTCGGGGAACTTGTTGAACATCTCTTCGGGCAGGGTGCTTGCGCCGTGCTGCACTGCGCCGCCGGCGCCATGCGCGCGGGCACGCTCGCCCAGCACTGCCAGGGTGTCGAAGTCCACGGCCACCTTGGCCATGGTGCCGTCGGGCAGCACAACGCCGCCGTGGCTTGTGCCCGTTTGCACGCTGATCTTGCTCAGGCCGGCCAGATTCTCGCCATAACCCTTGAGCGCCTTTTCGTAGCCACCCATGTAGGCGTCGAGCTCTTCGGGCGTGGAGTTCTTCTCGCCCACTTCGCCAATTTCGCCGCCGAGGCTGATGGTGACGCCTTCAGGCTCCAGCTCGCGCACGAGTGCGGTAAGCTCGGCCGAGCGGGTGAAGTTGTGATACTGCTGCTCTTCAAGGGTCTCCGGCTCCAGCGTGACGAGCGTGCTGGTGTCAATGTCAATGTTCCAGAAGCCGGCTGGGATTGCTTCGCGGATCAGCGCCTTGACTTCCTCAATCGCGCCTTCGGGGTCCGTCTTGTACTTGGAACCCTTGACCTGGAAGTGATCGCCCTGGATGAAGAGGGGCGAGGTGTAGCTCTCCTTGATGGCCGCGGCAATGATGCAGGTGCTGAACTCCATGGGCACTTGCTCGGTGTAGGACATTTCACTGCGCGCAATCTCGAAGATGAGCGCGGCGGCGTTTGTCTTCTTCGCAGCGCGCAGGGCGGCGCGCGTTGTGTCGTAATTTGTAAAGCGAATGTTCATGGCCGGCACGGTGCGGCCTTCCCACTTGTCCTGGCCACGTGCAATGTAGAATTCATGAATGCTGGCCGGGCGTGCGCCCACGGCCTGGCCGGCTTCCCAAATGAGCCAGCGGGCGTAGTTGCGCACGTGCTCGGGGCCAAAGACGGCATCGCGCACGAGGACGTCAATCAGCCGCCCGCGCAGCGCCGCTTCGTCAACAACTTCGACCTTGCCATGGCTAACCTGCAGGACGCCCTGCATGTCGCGCCGTACTTCAAGAATTGATTCGTGAATCACTGAATGCCTCTTTCTTGCAATTGATTTGACTACTTTGTTTTGAGGCGGGCCGCACGTACAGCCCGCCTCAATTTGATTTTTTAGTACAGGAACATCGGCTTGCCAAGAACATGGCGCACCTTGGGCTTGTACTCGTCAGAGTCGTAAAGTTCGTCCACATCCACACGCTTGAGGCCACTGGAGATCATGCTCATGGGCACGTGTGTGTAGGTGCCGTCGCGCAGCGCCACCATGCGGCCGCGTGTGCCGCTGAGGATGAGCTGGAGCGCCATGTTGGCATAGTTGACAGCAACCATCAGGTCCAACGCGTCAGGCGCGCCCGAGCGCATGAGGTAGGAGACCTGTTGGTAGATGATGTTCTCGCCGGTGAGCTGCTTAAGCGCCTCGCCCATAATCTGGCCAATGCCGCCCAGCTTGCGGTGGCCGTATGCGTCGGCCTCGCCATACTCGACAACCTTGCCGCCCACCATGTGCGCGCCTTCGCTGACGGTGACCATGGCGTAATTGCTGGGGTTGGAGTTCTTGTCCTTCATGACGAGCGTTGCGAGCTTCTCGGGGTCAAAGGGCACTTCCGAGATGAGCGCGCGGTCCACGCCCGCCAGGTAGGAGGCGATGAGGCTTGTCTCGCCGCTGTTGCGGCCAAAGAGCTCGACGACAGCGATGCGCTCGTGCGAGCCGGTGCTCGTGCGCAACTGGTGGATGAACTGAACGCTGCGCGTGACGGCCGTACTGAAGCCGATGCAGTAGTCCGTGCCGTAGACGTCGTTGTCCATCGTCTTGGGGATGGCGACGACGGGGAAGCCTTCCATGTGCAGCCGCTGGCCGTAGGAGAGGGTATCGTCGCCGCCGATGGGGATCAGCACGTCGATACCGAGGAATTCGAGGTTCTTGAGAATGTGCGGGGTGAAATCGCGCACCGATGCGTCTTTCGATTCCGCCTCGGGATGCTCGGGATCCTTGAGAAAGTCGGGGACATCGGCGGGCTTGACCTTGCTGGGCTGCGTGCGGCTTGTGTGGAGGAAGGTGCCGCCCGTGCGGTCAATCGTGCGGGTGTTCTGCACGTCGAGGGGCATGATGTACTTGCTAACGGTCTCGGGGTTGTCGCGGTTGAGGTTGAGCAACCCGCCCCAGCCGCGGCGAATGCCGACCATCTCGTGGCCTTCTTCAGCGGCGCGCGTGACGGCCGCTTTGATGCAGGGGTTGAGTCCGGGGACGTCGCCGCCGCCGGTCAAAATGCCGATTCTCATGGGAACTCCTTTGGAATAGTTTGGTTGTACCTTGATTCAAATCGTTAATCGAACGGGTGAATTATGTGTGCGTGAGAGGTCGACGCCTTTGTCCGCCCTGCGGCGCTGCTCTAGAAACAGGCCGCGCAAGCCGTCACGCGGAGCTACGCTGCACACGACGCGCCAATCGTATACATTTTATCACAGTGCTGCATCTCTGCCCACTGACAGATGACAGGTTTTTTTTGGGTGTAGGGTGTGGGGTGTGGGGTGTGGAGTGTAGGCACCCTACACTCACATAGCCGTACCCTATACCCCATACCCTACACCCTACACCCTGCAGTTACGCGTGGTTGCGGTGAAAACCGGCCTCTGGCTGGGCGAGCAGCGCACCGAGCGGGCGCAGGTCCATCCACCACTGCTTGCGAGGGCGCTGCAGGGCTTCACATCGTAGGCGCGATACATATCGTCAAACGAGGTAAACATGAACGCACCCTGCTGCAGCCCAATCACCGAGCAGCCGTTGCTGCCTTCCGTCGCTTCAATCTCAAGAAATTCGATGCACTTGACGGCGTAGCGTGTGGCGAGCACGCGGTCAAAGGGCGTAGGGTCGCCGCCCTGCTGCATGTGGCCGAGCACCGACCAGCGCACCTCGAAGAGCTCCTTGCCTTCCTCCTCAAAGAGATCGGCCATGAAGGTGGTTGTATAGACGGGGTTGGCAAACTCGTTGCGGATCATGACACCCAGCCGCTTGCCCGACGAGAAGCCCTGAATCAGCATATCGAGGTCATGGGTCAAATCCTGCAGGGTCACGCCTTCCTCGTGCAGGTAGACGCGCTCGGCGCCTGTGGCCAGCATGCCCATAAAGGCGAGGTAGCCACAGTAGCGCCCCATCACCTCCACCACAAAGCAGCGCTTGGAGGCGACTGCGGACTGCTTGATCTTGCCCACCGCGTCGACAATGCTGTTGAGCGCGGTGTCGGCGCCCACGCTGTGGTCGGCGGCGGGCAGGTTGTTGTTGATTGTGGCGGGCAGGCAGACGATGGGAATGTTAAAGGCCGGGATAATTGCCTCGTTCTCGATAGAGGGTCATGGCCGCCTCGTAGCCCGAGCCGCCGCCGATGACCAGCAGGCCGTCCAGCTCAAGCTCCTCAATGCGGCGCGCAATGGCGTAGAGGTCCTTGCCCACGGGCTTCTTGCGGTTTGTGCCCAGCTCGGCGCCGCCCATGGAAGCAAGACCGTTGACACTCATCCAGCCAAACTCTTCAATTTCGCCGTCAATGAAGCCCTGAAAGCCGTTGCGAATGGCCAGCATATGGTGGCCGCTGTCAATGCCAATGCGCACGGCCGCACGCACGGCCGTGTTCATGCCGGGCGCGGGAGCGCTGGCGTTGAGCACAGCGAGGCGCAGCCGCTTGCGGCCGGGCACGGGCTGGTGGGGCAGCGCGCGCACCAGAGTGCGCAGAATGCGGAAGGACTCGGCATAGGAGCGCCCGCGCAGTTCCATGGCGCGCTTCCAGTCGTGGGCGTTGAGCGCAGCGTTAACGGCGTGGGTGCGCTCCACAGCTTCCATAAGCGGCACGCGCACAATACGGTTTTCCTTTAGCCCCATCATGTAGGAGGGGGAATCGGGTGCGCCGTCCAGCAGTTCACCCACGGCGGCTGCGCCCAACTGGGTGCTCAGGTTGCGGTCAACGCGCTGGGTGCGCCGCCCCGCTGCACGTGTCCCAGCACGGTAATGCGCACGTCCTCGTGCAGGCGTGACTCGATTGCATCCTGCACATCCTGCGACGTAATCGGCTTGCCCTCGCGATCGGTGGCCCCTTCGGCCAGGATCACCAGGCTGTGGCGACGACCTGCAGCGCGACCTGCTGCCAACACCTCGCACATCTTCTCGGCCCAGTCGGCCACATCCGGCGGCGCTTCGGGGATGAGGCACCAGCCGGCCCCCGTGGCCAGCGCCGACATCAGCGCCAGGTAGCCCGAGCGACGCCCCATGACCTCGATGACAAACGCACGCTGGTGGCTGGCTGCCGTGGAGCTGATTGAATCCACAGCCGCCACAATACGGTGGAGGGCCGTGTCGGCGCCAATCGTCATGTCCGTGCCGACCATGTCGTTGTCAATCGAGCCGACCAGACCGGCAATCATCAGGTACGGGTGCTCATCGGCCAGTTTGCGCGTGACCTTCTTCGTCTTGACCAGTTCATCAATCAGGCCGCTCCACTCCTGGCGCAGAATGTTTGCGCCTGTGAGGCTGCCGTCACCACCGATGACGCAGAGGCGGTCAATACCATTGAGGAGCAGGTTTTTGACGGCCGTCAAGCGCCCCTCACGCGTTTGGAATTCCATGCAGCGTGCGGTGCCGATCATCGTGCCGCCCTTCTGCAGGATGCCGCCGACCGAATTCCAGTCCATGGGGCGAATCTGTTCGCCCCCTTCAATCATCCCTTTATAGCCTTCATAAATGGCAAAAACTTCGGCTCCGGCTTCGATTGCCGTGCGCACAACCGCGCGCACGGCGGCGTTCATACCCGGTGCATCGCCGCCGCTTGTCAAAACGCCAATGCGTTTCATGAGGGTGCTACCTTTCCGCAAACGATTCAATATGAATGCTTTTGTAATTTTGTGGCCATTTTGGACCGAGGCATGTGCTGTGCGCGCGCATTCGGCGTGCTGCGCGCAATTGCTTTAATTGTAGCACAGGCCGTCCGGCTCTGGAGTGCCGTAGGGAAGGGCCAACGTTAAGGATTTGTGATTAAGCAGCGCTAACGGCACCTCATCCCCGGCCCTTCTCCATGCGGAGAAGGGTGCAAAACACATGCCGTTGTGCACGCAGGCCTGAGCCATAATGCGCGTGTGTTTTGCACCCTTCTCCGCATGGAGAAGCGCCGGGGATGAGGTGCCGTTGGCGGCGCGGTGACGTTTGAGAAGCCTTGGCCGCGCATATCGTTCACAGGGTTTTCAGGATGGACCCATGAGATAATCTACAATGGCATTCTGGCCCTGGCGGAGATTTTGCCTCTGCGCCACTTTGAAAAGATGGACGCACCCATGATTCTCCCCAAGGAGCGCGACCCCCGCTTTATCACCATCCGCCGCGGCGGTACGCTGACCGATGCCGACCATCGCCTTCTGGCTCTGTGGGCGGCCGCCTGCGCCGCGCACGTTCTGCACCTCTTCGAAGCGGAGCGGCCGGCGGACGCGCGTCCTCGCCACGCGATCGAGCAAGCGCGGGCGTGGACACGCGGCGCGATCAAGATGTCGGAGGCGCGCACGGCGGGCGGCCACGCGAACGCGGCGGCCAGAGATCTGCGTGGGGCCGCCAGGCACGCCGCATTTGCTGCCGCCCAGGCGGCGCTGGTGGCGCATGTTGCCGCGCACGAGCTTGGCGCCGCAGCCTACGCAATCAAGGCCCGCGCGTGCTGCCGCTTGCACCGGCGCAGCAGAGCGCGCGGGCGGCTCGAGTGCGCCTGGCAGCGCGAAGCGTTGCCGAAAGCGATTCGCGCGACTCGTGCTTGATGATCAGCGGCTGCGCAACGGTATCTGCTGGTCTCTCTTCGACTGCTGACGGTGATGAAGTGCAGGCGCCTTTGAGTTGACATAAGCAGGGGCCACTTGACGCCGCAGCAATGGGCGCGTATGCTTACCTGTGCCCGGCCCCTGCCTGCCGGTGCGAAAGGAGCGGAACCATGGCGCGACGACGCAGCACAGTGCGCATTGGCGTAACCGGCCTGGGCGAGCGCGAAGAGCTGGCCCAGGGCGTTTTCATTAACACAAATTACAGGGGCTGCACGCCCGGCTTCGTCTATACAGACGAGGGCATCATCCTGATTGATGGGCCGCTGATTCCCAAGCAATCCATGGACTGGCGCGCCCAGATCGAGGATCAGTATCCCGACAGCCCCTTCCTCTTCATGGTCAACACCGACCATCACCGCGGCCATGCGCTGGGCAACCAATACTTCATGCCCGTCAAGGTGATTGCGCACGAGCGCGCCTTCAAGGAGATGTCGGGCTACACCGAGAACTTCAAGGAGCGGGTGCGCAACAGCTTCAAACGCGAGCCCGAGATTCAGGCGCAGCTCAACAACATTGTGATTGTGCCGCCCCACGTCACCTTTACGAACCGCGCCACGCTGCTCTACGGCGACCGGCGCGTTGAGCTCATTTATGTGGGCGGCCACACGCCGGCCACGAGCATCGTCTGGCTGCCCGAGGAGAGCGTCTGCTTCGTGGGTGACATCCTGTGGGTCGATCAGCACCCCTACATGGCGCAGGGCAACACGCTGGAGTGGATTCGTGCGCTGGAGCTGGTGCGCGAGCTGGGCGCAGAGGTGCTGGTGCCCGGCCACGGCCCGATTGTGGGGCCGGACGCCACCTATCGTGTGGGTGAGTACATTGAGTTTATGCGCGGCCGCGTGCGCGACTTCTACAACGAGGGCAAGAACAAGAACGAGACCAAGAGCGGCCTTGTCGGCGAGATGCTCGAGTGGTTCCCCGTGCCGCCCGAGCGGAAGGCCAAAATTGAGAGCCAGATCAAGTCGGGCATTAACCGCGTCTTCCGCGAGATTCAGCGCGAGGAAGAGGAAGCGGCAGGCATCACGTCGAGTGATGCGGGTGACGAAGAAGAATACGATGACTAGAATTTTCTTGCACGCAGGAACACCTGAAACAACGGACAAGAGAAGGCGGTTTCCTGCCTTTTCCACCTTTGCTGCAGTTCCTGCGTACGGGAATTTTGGGAGGTTGGTGAGCGCGCATGGCGCAATCGGTTGAGAGCAATGTGCGCAATGCCGCGGTGGCAGTGCGCGAACAGTTGGTTGCGCTGGAGAAGGGCGCCGTCAAGCCGTCGCCGGCCACAATCGAGGCGCTGCTTACGGGCATGGACCACGTGGCGGCCGAACTGGATCGTCTGGAAGGGGAGGGCATGGATGTGCGCTCCGAAACGGTGCGCTTTGACAATCTGCAGCGGCGGCTGGCTTCACACCCGCAGGCAATTGCGCGTGCTGCCCGTGGCTTGCCCGGCGGCATGAGCGCACTGCGCGCGGCGCATCCCCCTGCAGACGCGCCCTGGTGGCAGGCGGACCATGAGCAAGCGGCGCGTGTGCGCAAGAGCTGGTGGCAGATTGCTGCTATCCTCGGTAGCGTGGTCGGCGTGCTCGCGCTCATCTACGTTGTGATGACCTACGTCTTCCCGCCAGACCCGCGTGCCGTGGCCCTGATTACGGCGGAGAACTCGATTGAGGCGCGCATTGCCGAAGAAGATTGGGCCGGCGCACTTGCGATTGCCGAGGCGGGGCTGGCGGCTTGGCCTGATGACCCCGAGCTGGCCACGTGGGTGGCGGTGCTCGCCCAGCAGAACGATGATCCGGCACGCGCAGACGAGGCGTTTGCGCTTACGAAGCAGCTGACCCAGGCAGAGCCACTGCGCTACTGGCTCCTGCGCAGCGACATTTTCGCGCGGGTGATGGACTACGACGAGGCCTTTGCTGCGGCGGAGGAGGCGCTGCGCATTGCGCCCGAAAGCGCCGAGGCCACCTTTGCCGTGGGGCGCACCGCCGAGGCCATGGGCAACAGGGCCATGGCGCTTGAGTATCTGGACAAGACCTACACGCTGGCGCAGGAGGAGAATCCGCAGTTGGCGCTCAATGCACGCGTGCTGTGGGGCACGCTTGTGCAGCAGATCGAACTGCCCACGCCGGAGGGCACGCCTGCGCCATGAGCACAACCGCCAACCGCGACGCAAAGGCGTGATTGTGAAGCGTTCTGCATGGCGCACGCATGGGGCTGTGCTGCTGGCCTATACCGTGGCGGCGCTGCTGCTGACGTGGCCGCTGGCGCGCCACTTTGCCACGCATGTCCCCGGCGACGGCATTGACGACCCCGCGCTCGCCTGGAATCTCTGGTGGATCAAGGCGCGCCTCATTGACCAACTCCGGCCCGACATCTTCCACATGGGCTGGATGTTCCACCCGATCCAGATCAACCTTGCCTTCTTCACGCTGACACCCCTCAACGGCCTGCTCAGCATTCCCCTGCAGACGGCATTTGGCCTTGTGCCTGCCATCAACCTGCTGGTGATTGCCAGCTTCGTGCTGGGCGGCTACGGCATGTATCTGCTGGCGCGCGCCGTTGCTCGCCCCCTTCGTGGAGGACGCGTACGGCTGGCCGCTGCACGGTGCGGCCTTTGCTGCGGGTTTTCTCTATGCCTTCGCCGCGCCCAAGCTCTTCTACGTGAGTTTGGGGCAGTACAACATAATGTCAGAGCCAGTGGCTGCCCTTTTGCGCGCTCTATGTGGTGGCGCTGCTGCGTGCCCACAGCGTGCGCGGGGGGCTGCGCGCCGGTGCGCTGGCGGCGCTCTTCCTTGTGCTGCAGGCGTGGGCCGAGCTGACCTTTGCCTCGTTCCTGCTGCTCTTTGTGGCGCTGGCGGCCGCGGCAGCCGTGGTGATTGTGATGCGCGACAGGCGGCGGCTCTGGCCCTGACAAGCGGTTTCGCACTCATGGGCCTGCTCTTTGTCGCAGGCATGGCCCCCTATCTGGCTGCGATGCTGCCCGACATGGCGCGCGAGGGTGATTTCTTTGGCAGCGGCGGCGGCTTTGCCGACCTTTACAGCGCCGACCTGGCCGGCTTTCTCTTCCCCACGCGCCTGCATCCCTGGGCCGGAGAGTGGGTGGCAGCGCTGCCCTTCCCCAACGACAAAGGGCAGCAGATTTTTGTGGGCTATGTGGCGCTGCTGCTTGGGATTGTGGGGCTCGCCTGGCTGTGGCGGCGCGCCCGCGCACAGGCGCTCTTCTGGGGCGCGGCCACGCTGGGCTTCTGGGCGCTGAGCCTCGGCCCGTCACTGCGCTGGATGGGGCGCGACCTGGCCATTCCCGGCCCCTTTGCGCTCGTGAGCCTGCTCCCCTTTTTCAACGGCAATCGCTATCCAAGCCGCTTCGGCGTGCCGCTCCTCGTCTGTGCGGGTGTGCTCATGGCGGCGGGCATCATCGCAATCCTGCAGCGCTATCGCAGGCACAGGCCGCGCCCGGTTGCCTTTGCCACGGCGGGCGTCGTCGCGCTGATTACGCTCGAGGCGATTTCAGTGCCGCTGCCGCTGAGCAACTTTCACATCCCCGCCATCTACGCCACGCTGGCGCAGGAGACGGGCGACGGCGCTCTGCTGGAGCTGCCCACGGGCTGGCGCAACGGCGCACGCGTGATGGGACGCTCCGACATTCTGATCATGATGCAGCAGTGGCGGCAGACGGCGCACGCCAAGCCGCGCCTGGGCGGCAATACCTCGCGCAATCCGCAGCAGAAGTTCCAGTACTACACGGAGCACCCGCTCATGGGCGACTTGATTGCGCTCATGAACAGCGACCAGCCCGGCCTCGAGGGGATGGCCGCAGAGGTGGATGCGCTGATTGCGCGCCATAAGCCGGTTGCGGCGCAGGAACTGGCCGACCTGGGCATTCGCTGGGTCACGCTGCACGAGGAAAAGGCGACGCCCCCGCTCATGCGCTTTGTGGAAGAGGCGTTGCCGCTGGAGCTGGTGGAGGTGCGCACGGAGGATGACTGGAGCGGCGCGCCCGAGACCATTCGCCTCTACCGTGTGCCGGCAGCTGCGGCGCAGTTGCCGCGCACTTTCGCGCTTGCAGGCCCCGCTGCGGCCTCCAGCGCCTTCGCCTTCCTGGGCGAAGGGTGGTCGCCTGCCCCTGATGCGGCAAGTCGCTATGCGAATAACAGCCGCGCGACGCTGCTGCTCCCCCTGCCGGAGCGTGGCGGCACGCTTGCGCTTGCGCCCGCCGCACAGGGCCGCGCGCCGGCTGTGCGCGTCAACGGCGTGCTGCTGGCTGCGCTGCCGCCGACAGCCGATGAGAACACGTATGTGCTGCCGCCCGGCGTGGCAGACGCAATTGTGGACGTGGTGGCGATTCGGTTTGCCGATGCGGGCGTTCCAATCCAGACGCTGGCCGCGGTGCCCGCGCCGATTGGCGCAACGGGCGCGACGCTGCCGCCCGGCATTGCGCTGCTGGCGCGCAGCGCGGGCGAACCTACGGGCAACTTTGCGCAGCTCTGGGTTAACGGCGTCGATGTGGCCGATGGCACGCGCGGCTTCAATCTGGCCGCGCTCGACGCCCAGGGCGTGCTGCTTGATGCGGCGGCCTTCGACACCTTTGCAGGCGAAGAAGCGTCGGCAGCAATGGCGGCGTGGCTGCGCAGGTGGCCGGCCGGCACGATTGTTATGGGCGCTGTCGCCGACGAAGCGTCGCACCAGCTGACTGCCGATGCGATTGCGGCGCTGGGGGGCGTGGGGGTCGCGCCCGACGGCCTCGACCACTTCCGCCGCAGCCATGCCTTCATCGGTGTGGCGGGCGCACCCCCCGGCAGCGCGCCGGCTGCGCAGTCGGACGTGCGCTCGGCTACAGTCTGGCTCGGCGCGCCGGCTGGACGGCCCCCACGCGTGGGGGCCGCTGAACGAGATTTCGGTGCAATAACAACGGCGAGTACACAGATTTCACAGATACCAACAGATAACAACGGATCTTCCGTTTTTATCTGTTGGTATCTGTGAAATCTGTGTACTCGCCGTTGTTGTTCCTTGCTCGCCGCAATCTTGCCCGAGGCGGCGCTGAATGCTAGAATCGAAGCAGCTTTGCCGGAGAGGCCGGCGCACACGATCAGGCGGGGACCATGGCGGAAAAAATCGGCATCTTCTTTGGCAGCAGCACCGGCGCAACCGAGCGCGCCGCCACTTTGATCAAGAACGAAATTGACTCCTACGGCATTGCCGATGTGGACGTGCAGGTTGTCTCCATGAGTAACCTGAGCACGATGGGCAACTTCAAGTACCTGATCTTTGGCTGCCCCACGTGGAACATTGGCGAGCTGCAGGATGACTGGGCCATCGTTTTCCCATCGCTCGGCAATGTCAATTTCCAGGGGCGCAAGGTGGCTGTTTTTGGCTGTGGCGACCAGTTCGGCTACTCCAACAGCTTCAATGATTCCATCGGTATCCTCTCCCAAAAGATTATCGACCTGGGCGGCGAACCGTGCGGCTGGATGCCCACGGACGAAAGCTACCAATTCGAGTTCTCGCGTGGCGTCTATGACAACGTGCTCATGGGGCTCTTCCTCGACGAAGACAACCAGGCCGCGCAGACGCCCCAGCGCATTGCCAACTGGGTGAACTGGCTGCTCGAGGACTTCGGCCTCAAGCAACCTGCATAACTGCAACCCCGACGCAAAGGCGCAAAGACGCAAAGGGAACGCAAAGAAAAGCAAAGGCAAGAACTACAAAGAGCCTTGTAGTTCTTGCCTTTGCTTTTCTTTGCGTTCCCTTTGCGTCTTTGCGCCTTTGCGTCGCAGGTCTCTGCTTAGGGTGTGAGGAGGCGGGTGGCGACCTGGTTGGCGTGGCGCTGCGCATCGGGCGGGACGCGCGCGCCGTCGGGCGGCACGTCAGCCGGGCGAGGCGTGTTGAACCAGGCGCGCAGCGCGTTGCGACCGCTGGCAATGAGAATCTCGCGCCGCTGATCGCTCATGTCAAACTCCAGTGACCCATAGCCCTTCGCCGGCAGCCGCACCACCAGCCCCTCAAAGGCCTCAATCACCATGAGGTCGCGGGCGCTGGTCATCGTGTCCACCATGCGCGCAATGCGCTGCACGGCGCGCAGATGGGCCAGGTTGAGGCCACCGGGCGGCGGCGCGGGCTTCGGCGCGTCTTCCGCCAGGGCGAGGCTCTCGTCTATCAGCAGCCCGAGCACAGCGCCGCTGCTGCGCGCGCCGATGAGCGAAAGCACGTAGGGCTCGTCAGAAACCAGCAGTTCAATCGGAAAGCTGGAAAGGAGGCCGCCGTCGACCATGACGTGGCCTTCGAGCGACGCGCCCAGGTAGGTGCCCCATTCGGCGCGCCAGACCACGTCGTCCCACAGGAAGGGGAGATTCATGGACATGCGCACCGCCCAGGCGAGCGGGCAGTGGGGGGCGGTGCGGTGGTTGAGGACGCGCAGCCGTGCAGCGGAGGTGTCGGCGACGACCATTGAGAGGTCAACGTTGGTTGCGGCGTGGAATTGGGCCAGCGTGAGAGCGGCGAAGCGGCGCGGCTTGCGCTTGTAGTAGCCTGTGTCCAGCCGCTCGGTGAACCAGGCCATGAAGCCATCGGCGGAGAACCAGCCGCCCCGCTCGAGGAAGGCCATGAGGTTGCGGTGGACAGGAAAGCGCAGCAGCGCGTTCGCCATGGCGTCGTCGAGGCGCTTCTCAACGAAGCCCGGCACCATGGGCAGGTCAACGTCGCGGAAGAAGGCGCGCGTGGCGCTCTGCTGAATTTCGTCGCGGCCAAAGGGGGGCGGCTCGCCCGAGAAAGCTGCGCATGACGGGCGCGCCACTCTGCTTGCGGCTGATGGCCTGGTCAATTTCGCCCGGGCTGTAGCCGGCGGCAAGGAGGGCCGCCGTAACTGCCCCGGCCGACGTGCCCACCAGCCGCCCAAAGTGGTGATTGTGCGCGAAGAACTCGTAGAGTGCGCCGATGAAGATGACGCCGCGCGCGCCCCCTCCTTCAAAGACCAGATCGTAGCGCATTGGTCGTCGTCCTTGAGATCTGTGATGAAGTTCAATTGTGGGATGACTGCGCCGCGTATTACGGCACGCAGTCACACTGATTGTAAAGGGAGGAGCGGTTGCCGTGCAATTCGCTCCATTGCAGAGCTGGAAGGTGAACGATGCTGTGATCGGCACATCGGCCGACGAGAAGGAATAGGTGACCTTGTTGGTGTTGATGTCGTCCTGCGTGAAGGCGCCGTTGACCGCAAGCGCGCCGCCGCTGAGCCGCAGCGCGCCTGTCGCAGGAATCGTAATCAGCTTGTAGCTGATTTCCGCTGCCGTGTTGTCCACATCGGTGGCGGAGAGCATGGCACTGGTGATGGTGGGCGTGACGGCGACCGTCGGGCTTACCACCTGCGTGAGGGTCATGCCGGCACCTGCGCCAAGCACGGGCAGGTCATTGATCGGATTGACGGTGAACGTCGTGTTCTGCGGCGTGGCTGCGAGATTGGTCGGTGCAACTGCCGAGCGGTCATTGTAGCTTCACCGTCAACGTCTCCGTGCCGTTGAAGTCCAGATTCCCCCTGTAGACAAGCGCGTTGGTGCCACCCTTCCATGTGGTGATGGCGTTCAGGCTGCCGACAATAAGCACCTGGCTCGACCCGCTGCCTGTCACGGCAAGCTCCGCGGGCATGGCGGGCGTCACCGTCAATTTGCCGCTTGCCACGGATACAGTGAATCTTGCGCTCTCCGACAGCAGCGCGTCAATGTCGCTGCAGGCCAATATACTGGCCGACGGAGAGGTCCGTGTCTTCATCCACTGCCGGTATCGCGCCAATGGTGATGACAGGCGCGTCATTCACGGCCGTCACGTTGACTGTGGCCACGGCCAGCGTTGCTGCCCAGCGGCGTTGTTGCGTTGTCGAAGACCTGGAAGTTGATCGTGCGCGCTGTCGTGTTCGGATTGTCACTTGTGTTGTTGTAGGTCACCGTGCGCAACACCGTCTCGTACTGTCCCTTGGTGGCCGAGCCGGTCAGAACAATCCGACCCGTTGCCGTATTGTAAGGTCCCACTGTTATGCCGCCAGAACCTGTCGCTGCCAGTGTTTCGGCTATCCCATCGAGCGGGGCAGCAATCTGCACAGTAGCCGAGAGCATGTTGTTGCTGTCGATGTCGAAGACCGTCGCCGTGCCGCCAACTATCGACACGGGCCCGCCGCCCTCTGTGAAGAGGGCATCGAAGCTCGTGCCATTGGTCGCCGGTCCGTTGAGGTCCAGCACTGGCGCATCATTCACGGCCGTCACGCTGACTGTAGCCACAGCCACATTCTGCCCAGCGGCGGCGTGGCACCGTCGAAGATGCGGAAGTTGATCGTGCGCGCTGTCGTGCTTGGGTTGTCGCTCGTGTTGCTGTAGGTCACCGAGCGCAGCACCGTCTCGTACACTGACTTTGCGTCCGAGCCGGCAAGGGCAAGCCGCCCGGTTGCGGCATTGTAAGCGCCCACCGTCACGTTGCCGGAGGAGACTGCTGCGAGAATATCACCCGCTGCAAAGTTGGCTATCTGCACAGTTGCCGAGAGCATGTTGCTGTTGTCGACATCGGTGATCACTGTCGCGGCAGCGATCGGCAGAGGGCCAGCGTTTTCCGTGTAGGCGCCGGCAAAGCTTGTGCCCGCGCCTGCACCGTTCAGGTCGAGGACCGGCGCATCGTTTACCGCCGTCACGTTCACTGTGGCGACGGCCACATTGCTGCCCAGCGGCGTCGCTGCGTTGTCGAAGACTTGGAAGTTGATCGTGCGCGACGCGCTTGGATCATTGCTTGCGCTTGCATACTTCACCGTGCGCAAGACGCTCTGGTAAGCGGCCTTGGTTGCACTTCCGGTGAGAACAAGTCGGCCGCTCGCGGGATTGTAGGAGACTGTGATCCCGCCCGATTGCGTCGCAGAGAGGGTTTCACCGCCTACGTCGAGCGGGCCAACAATCTGCACCGTAGCAGAGAGCATGTTGGTGCTGTCAGCATCCGTAACCGTCAGCCCATTGCCTCCGGAGGGTCCGACAATGGCCACGGCCGTGCCTTGCTCAGTGTAGGCGGCGGTAAATCCACTGCCGGTCTGGTTGCCGTTGAGATCGATCACCGGCGGCGCATTGATAGAAATCGTTCCTGTGGCAGAGCCCGTCTGCGGCCCGGGCGCGGCTGGGTCGCCATCGTTCACAACGACTGAGATGGTCTGCGAGCCGAAGGCGCCCGGTGGGCTGAGATAGTTGATTGCGTAGGCCGAGTTGAGCTGCGCAAGGGTGCCAACCAGCACAAGCCTGACCGTACCGCTGCCGCTGCCTGCAGGCGTGCTGCCCGAGTAGCTGAGCGTGCCCGATTGCACGGTCACCGTCATGCGCATGGTTGAGGAGAGCGAATCCACATCCGCAACCACAATCGCCGGGTGGATATCGGACGCAACATTCTGGATGACCGAAATCGACCGCAATCGTCACCGTCGGCGCATCGTTGACAGCTTGCACCAGGAAGTCTCGCGTCCGCGGATCTGCAGAGAGGCTGCCCGGCTGGACGCTTGAACCATCCGCATAGTTCACCGTAAGCGAGTTACCACCGATGAAGCCGGAGACGGCCTGGAAGACCAGGGCGTTCGACGCTGCGAGCCAATTCGTAATGTTCGCAAAGCTGCCTGTGACAACCACCTGATTGCTTCCGCTGCCCGTCACAGCCAGCCCCGCAGGCGCTGCCGGGGAGACGGTTAACGTGGCAAAGGCGCCCACAGTCGCCGTGAAGGTAGCCGTGTCGATGCCGAGCGCGTCGACGTCGGTGATTGTGACAAGGTCGCCCACTGACAGCGGCGTCGTCTGGTCGACGTTTGGCACGACTGCCAGCGCCAACGTAGGTCTGTCATTGACAGCGCTCACGGTGAAGTTCTGCGTAACCGGCGTGGCCGCGAGATTAACGGGAGCGATTGTCGAGCCGTCGCTGTAGCGCACAACCAGTGATTCGTTGCCGCTGTAGTTGGCGATGCCCTGATAGAGAAGCGCGTTCGTGTTTGCCAGCCAGGTGGTGAGCGCAGCGAAGGTTCCCTTGACAACAACCTGGGAGGTGCCACTCCCCGTTTGCGTCACATTGGCGGGCAGCGCGCCCACAGCCAGTCTGCCGTTGGTCGTGACGGTTGCAGTGAGTGTCGCTGTATCGCCGGGGACTGCATCAATGTCGCCCAAGGTAATCAGCGTGCCAAGCTGCTTTGGTGTGTCTTCCTCGACACCTGTTACCGCGGCCACGGCCAGCGTAGGCGCGTCATTCACTGGGCTCACAACAAAGGTTGTGCTCAGCGCCGTGCGCAGTGCTCCTTCATTGCTGCTAACGTCGTTGTCGTTGACGGCAACAGTGATCGTCTCGTTGCCGAAGAAGTTGACGTCGCCAGTGTAGGTCAGAGGCCCGCTCTGCAACTGTGCGAGCGACCCGTTGACTGTAATCGAGCGTCCGCTGCTTGGTGATGCCGTGCCCGTGCCTCCCCAAACAAGGTTTCCGTTTACAACAGTAATCGTCATGCTAACGCCGAGGGTGGTGTCCACGTCGGTAATGGCGAAGCCGCTGCGGATGTTGGCGGACGCCTCCTCGAGCACACTGGGGAAGGTCCCAAAGGTAATTTCCGGCGCATCATTCACCAGCGTCAGCGAAACGGTCTTTGTGGCCGTGTTGCTGGGTGCGCCTGTCGCGCTGCTGCGCACGGTGAAGCCCACATTTCTTGGTGGTTGTTGCGGCCTTTTTGCCCTTCTTGCGGTTGTATGCCACCTGCCGCGCAACGGCTTGCATGGCGGTGACGTGGCGCTGGCGTTGAGAGTCACATCAAGCGTGAAGTGTGCCCGTACCAGCTACCGTCCCCACATTTGTACCGTTTAAAGCTGACATCGGCGCAGCTCGACGGCGACGCCGTTGCCCGGCTCTACGCTGACAATTCACGTGTCTTCTCGCCTGGCTGACAACCACAGCCAGCGCACCCGTGTCAAAGTCCGACGTTGTCTGCGTCGGTGATTGCGATCCGCGAGTCAATCGACTGTTGGCGCCGCCACCCTCGGTGACGGGCGTCTGGCCGGCGGTTGTCACCACCACAGGCGGGTCGTCCGTGCGTTCAACGGTAACCGTGGCGGCGGCAGCCACCGAGTCGCCGCCTTGCCGCGTCGCGCACGACGAAGAGCAATGTGCGCGGGGTTTCGGCGGGATTCGGGCTCGTATTGGTGTAGGCAACGGAAGCCAGCACCGTCTTGTAGTTGGCGATAGAAGCCGTACCGCTCAGGGTAAGCAGGCCGGTATTGGCGTCATAGAGCGGCGTAATGCTGGACTGCGCGTTGACCAGCAGCTGCTCGTCGCCGAGCCTCGAGCAGATTCTGAATCTGCACAGTCGCGCTTTGCATCTGTGTGTCGTCGGGGTCTGTCAACTGCACGCGCGGCGCCACAAGCACGCTGCCGGCATCCTCCTTGAAGGCAACCGTCGCGGTGATACCGGAGGCGGCGCTGTCGAGATCCAGCACGGGCAGGTCATTCACGCCCGTGACGGTGACAACCACCTCGCCGACGTCGGTAAAGTTGAAGCGGTCGCGCATGGTATAGGTAAAGCGATCGACAGCCGTCGCCCCTGCCTTGAGGTAATTGAAGCGGCCGGTAGCGGTGTAGGTGATGACGCCCGTACTCGTGTTGGCAGCGACCGTGCCCGTGACGGGCTGCGTCGTGACGCCAACGAGCGCAATCGTGTCACCCGTGTCGTTGCCGAGCACGGCAATCGGCACTGCGCTGTCTTCGCCAACGCTGGCCGCGTCGTCAACCGCGACGGGCAGGTCCGTCACAATGACGGTGACTGTCTTAATGGGGGCGGTGGCGATCTGGTCATCATCGCTGACGGTGAAGCCGACCACATAGGTGCCCTTGGTGGTGTACAGGTGCGATGCGGTGATTGTGCCGCGTGTGGGCACGCCGACGTTGCCGTTGGTGACGGACGTGGTCGTCACAGGCCGCGACGCGTCCACCGCCTCACCCCAGTCTGCAACGAAGGTGAAGGTTTCCGCCAGCGGCGAACGCGTGAAGCCCGGGTCGCTGAAGGTTTGGCGCAGGCTCAGCCGCTCGCCCACGCGCACGATGTAGGTCGTACCCGATACGGCTGCCGATTGCGTGACGGTGAGCCCTGTGCTGACGGGCAGGACATTGTTCACAGTGACAGGCTTGCTTGCGTTGCTTACTGCGTCGTTGCTATCGGTAACCTTTGCCGAAATCGTGTAGTTGTCGATCAGCAGTCGTTGTCGTCCGCATATGTGTGTACGAAGAAATTCTTCTCCTGGCTTGCGTGTCTGCGGCCCCTGCCAGGTTCCACCGGCTGACCATCACCCCAGTCAACACATCAATGTGTGCGGAGTCGAGCACGTCAGGATCGCTGTAGCGCACCGTCAGGGTCACCTGCTGCCCTTCGGTAATGTTCCGGATTGTCGACTTATTGCAGCCCGACACATGCAGGTGGTTGGT
Source organism: uncultured Chloroflexia bacterium (assembly GCA_963773745.1). GTDB lineage: Bacteria > Chloroflexota > Anaerolineae > Caldilineales > Caldilineaceae > UBA5069. The sequence continues at coordinate 1,519,171 of CAVZCL010000005.1, read as the reverse complement.
GGTGAAGCTGCGACTTTGCCTGGCAGGCGCATTGTTGGCGGGTGTCGGTGTCAGGCATGGCCGCAGGCGGGTTGTATCAGCTGGCCCGTTACTGCGGTGCACACGGTTAACGACAGTTGTCCCCGGCGCTGCTGCGACTTTGGCAGTGAAACGCAGTGTTATCTCGTGTGCCTTGCTGGCCAGCCGGGCACGCTCCAGACAACGTCGCCGCCATCCAATACTGCCGCCCGTATCGGCCGAAACGAAGGTGAGGCCAACCGGCAGCGTGTCGCGGATGACCACTGTGTTGGGCACAAAGGCCGCTGTGTTGCCCGTATAGACCGCTTCCGTCAACGGGCCAACTGGGCCGTTGTTGCGCACCACAATTGTGTAGGTCACATCGGTAAATTGTGGCGGGCCCGCCTTGTCCACCGTCTTGCTCACATGCTCAAATCCGTGCCGATGACGCGGAGCGAGCGGTTGTTGCCGTCAACTGACGATTGTTGGCCAACGTTGTTGTCCTGCTGCTCCGAGCGGGGCGCGTGAAGGTGAAGCTGCGCCGCGCCGAGCCGCCCGTGCCGGCCAGAGCGGTGACAGTAAAGCGCAGTTGTTGCCGCTCGCCCTTGCCAAGAACGGGGATCGTCCATGCGCCGACAGTGCCGGCAACGGTGTACGTTCCGCTGATGCCGGTTGCGGGCACAATCTGAAAGCCGCTCGCCAGACGACGGGCAGCGTGGTGGTAATGCGCACATTTGTCGCCGGGTCCAGCGCCCCAAGCGCACCGGCTGCCGTGTTTGTCACCACAAGGGTGATGAAGAAGGGATCCTGCTCACGCGGTGTCTGCGTGGAGAGAAGCACTGAGGCACTGAGATCGACGCGCGTAATGCCCATCTCGACCGTCGCCTCGGTGGCAATTTTCACCAGCCCGACTTTGGATCTCCTCAATCGGCGTGGTGGTGGTGATATTCACCTGGTTGGCAATGATCTGGCCGCCCACTGGGTCGTTGCCCAACTGGGCAAGAATGGACCGCGCAGGCGCACTGTTGCCAATCTTCCCTTGGGCAGCCGTGTCGACGGTCCATGTGACCGTGCGCGTGTTGGGGAACCATGTGAAGTTGCCAATGGTCGTGCCGGGCGGCAGCGTATCCACGATGAAAGAGGCCTGTGCGCCGCTGAAGACAAATTGAGGCGGCAGCACGTCGGTGAAGAGCATCGTGCCTTCAAAGTCGGTGAGGCTGCCGTTGCTGAGTGACACAACATAATCGACCGTGTCGCCAACGTCGGGGCGCTCGGGCGAGAAGGAGGGGCTGATGATGTCCAAGCTCTTGATCGGCTCCAGGCGCGCCACCGGGCAGAAGAGGATGGCCACTTCGGAGCCGGAGAGGTCGGGGTTGGCGGCGGCATTGCCTTCGGACGCGACCAGCGCGATAAAGCGCCCGTCGCCGCTAATGGCCGGGGCCTCGTTGGTGGTCGTGATCAGGGTGGTGACCTGCGCCACGAGAAAGCGCTTGGTGACAAGGTCCTGGTCCGCCGCGAAGACCTGGAACTGGCCCTGCGGCTGCGCACAGGTGGTGGCGGCGGGGTCGCAGGCGTCGGCGGCGAAGACAATGCGGTCGCCCCGCCCGTTAATGGCCGGCTCCTTGGCCACCGTGGGGTGCGCCGGATTGGCCTTGAGCGACGCGGAAAGCGCCAGGTAGGTAGGTGTTTCGGCCTCGAGGCTGCTCACATAGACGACGGGCGAACCGGCGTTGACTGTCGTGTTGGCCGGGCTCTGCTCGGTGGAGGAAAAGACAACCTGTGTGCCGTCGACGTTGCAGTCGGGATAGTCGTTGTCAATGGTTGCGCCGGTCTTCGTCACCTGGCGAAAGGTAACGGTCGCGCCACTGCTCGGCCGCGAAAAGGTGACGCGAAAGACCTCGCGGTTGCGGTCGGGGTTATCGGCCAGCGCACCAGCGCCCTGCCGCAGCGCGCCGTTGGCGTTGGAAAGGAAGACGACAGCGCTGCCGCCCAGCGCCATGACGGGTTTGTCATTCGTCACATCGTTCGGCGTCTGCGTCACCTGGAGAACGCCGCCGGAGGGACGTGGCGGCCACGCCGTGACGTTCAACTTCATGACGTAGACTTCGTAGTTGGCGTTGCCCGTCTGCCCCTTGGGCACAATCCCCTGCTCGTCGGCATCGGAGATAAATGCGATGTTGACGTAGGAGGAAGCCCCCTCGACGTATACGTTGCTGATTGAAGGCAGGATGTTGGCCGCGCGCCGTGTGTTCGTCAACTGCGCGATTTTGGTATCCTCACCGACACGGCGCGAGATGAAGATTTCGAAGCCGCTGTCACTGTTGTTGGCGCTGCCCGTAGGAGCCAGATCGCGATCCGACGCGAAAACGGTGAATGTGTTGGTCTTGCCGCCGATCACGGCTGCGGCGACGTCCGGCATGATGTTGAAGCCGCCCAGGATGTTGCCGCGGCTTTCTGTCACCTGAGACACAGTCGATTCGACGAGGCCCGTCTGATCATTCAGCGCGATCTCGCCGGCAAAGAGCTCAATGCTGCCGTCGGCGTTCTGGTCCTGCGGGTTGGCCGTAGACCAGAAGGCCGCACGGCTGCCGCTGTCGCTCAGGGCGGGCTCGCTGTTGACGGCGCGCGCCTGCCTGCCCGAAAGGGGCAGCAGCGACGGCGCGCAGATGCCGCCGTCTGGATTGGGGACGGGCGCCTGCGCGTGCACGCTGGGGGCCACGAGGCCCATGAACAGCAGCGCCAGCAGCAGGGCGACCGTCAGGCTGCGCACTTTGAAACCATTGCGTGTGGCCGCAACTGCATGAGAGAGGCTCTTCATCAGTTCACCTCCCCGCCGCAGGGCTGCAGCAAATAGACATTCTCGATTTCCGCCTGGCCTGCGCCATTGGCGGGCACAACCGCATAGGCGACGCCGCAGCTTTGCGACGCGTCATAGCGGCTGACCATGGGGGGCAGCGTCGTCTCGACCGTGCGCGCCGCCGGGTCATTCAGCGGCCAGCGCAGCACCTGCAGTTCTGCGGCGCTGCCGGGCGGTGGCGGTTGCCACGTGAGGCGCACGCGTCCATTCTCCTCAGTGCCATCAAGCGCAGCCACGGCGGGCGGCAGCGCTACTTCCACAGCTGCGGCGGTGGCGACTGCAGCCTCTGCGGCATCGGCCTGGGTGGCGGCCTGGGTGGCGGCCATGGGCGTGGTCACGACCGTGGGCAGGAAGATCTGCGCGCCGTCGACGGCGATGCGGTCGGCGGTGATGCCGGCGGCGGCCATTGCTTCGGCCGCCGAGGTCGCGGGCGCCTTGGTCACAATCGGCAGGAAACTGTCGGCCGCGCCGGTGCCCACGACGAGGGTTACCGTCGTGCGTGCGCTGCGCGTCTCGGGGCAGGGCTTGCCAATCGCCTGCAGCGTTACGCTGTAGGTGCCGTTGGGCAACCGGTTGATGACGCGCTGGCCGTTGCGCGGGCTGGAGCCGTCGCCAAAATTCCAGGTAAAGATCATCACGCCGCTGCCTTGCGCCAGCGCGCTGTCGAAGACCAGTTCAGCGTAGGTCTTCCCCTGTTCCAGCGGGTAGGGGCCACTTGTCAGAACGTCCTTGCTGTCAACAAAGACACGTGGATCCTTGGGCCAGATGCAGGTGGTGGCGCGCACCTGGAAGGGTGGACTGGCGGCCGCACCGGCCGCCTTCTGCACCGAGGGGCCACCATTCTTGTTGACAACCTCCACGCGGAAGCTGGCGTTTTCGGCAATCGCCTTGTCGGCAGCGGCGTTCCACAGAAACTTGAATTCCGTGCCCGTACGCGTGAGCGTGGCCACAACGGTGTCGGTCTGGCCGGCGGATGGTGTGGCGGGCAGCCAGTTGTCGCCCCCATCCAGCGAATAGGAGAAGAGCATCTGGTACTCTCGGGGCGGGTCGGAGGCCACGCCCTCGGGATCATAGAGGCGATAGCTGACGGTGACCGTGGGCTTGTTGGGGCCGGAGAGGATTTCGGAGCTGCTGTAAAGATAGGCCGAGCGGGTGACGCCCGGGCGCTGCACCTGCACATAGGAGCTGCGCACAGGCAGCAACGCCGCCTCGGCGCTTGTGAGCAGGTGCACGGGGCTGACGCTGCGGTTCTCGTAGAAGCCGCTGTCGCCTGATCCAGCGCGGGCAATGGCGAGGTCCAGGTCGCCATCGCCATCCTTGTCGCCAAAGCGCACGTCGGTGGCGCGCACCGAGGCTGCCCCCTCCCAAAGGGGGAAGAAGGCGCCACTGATGTTGGCGTAGACGCGTGCGCCGCCGTTGGAGCGGGCCAAGGCAAGGTCCAGGTCCTTGTCACCGTCCCAATCACCCCAGTCCAGCGCCACGGCATCCTCATCCACACGGAGCAGGCGCGTGAAGCCGACGCCCGTGTTGCGCAGAATGCAGACCTCGCCATTGTTGGCGGCGAGGTTGAAGGCCATGGTCAAATCGAGGCGACTGTCGCCATCGACGTCGGCCCAGGCTGGCGGCGCGCCCGCTGCCCGTTGTGCAGCCGGCGGCTCTGTCCACGTACATGCTGGCGAGGGTGCGGGGCGTGAAGGTGAGGTCGCTGTTGTTGATGAGCAGCGACGACTGCCCGCCCGCAGCGCCCACGGCCAGGTCCAGATAGTGATCACCGTTAAAATCGCCCCAGGCCAGGCTGGTGATGGCGCTGGGCGCATTGGGCACGTCGATGCGGCCTGCCGCCGAAAGGCCGCTGCCATTGTTCTTGAAGAGGACGAGCGAGCCGCCCGAAGCCGCCAGCGCGAGGTCGAGGTCGCCGTCACCGTCGGCATCACCCAGGGCCGCCGACTGCACGCCCGTGGTAAGCGAGGCGGGCAGCGCGAGCGTGCCGGCGGGCGCGCGGTCAAGCGAGACGAGCAGACCGCCCGGCGTGTTGAGAAGTGCATCCAGTTGACCGCCGGCAGGGCTGCCCAGGGCAGCACCGCCCACGTCACCAATCATGGCTATCTGTGCGCCAAGTGCCTCGGACCTGAAGTTGGTGACGCTGCCCAGGTTGAACTCGCCATTGGTGCTGAAGTAGAGACGGCTGGCGTTGCGGTTAATGGGCGAACCGAAGAGCAGGTCATTGAGGCCGTCGTTGTTCACATCGCCCCAGGCCACGCTGGACGCGGCCCCGGCGCCGCCAATCGCGCTGAACTTGTTGCTCAGCGCGGGCGCGTAGTTGGCCAGCAACAGGCTGGGGCCGCTGCGGTTGGCAATCGAGATTTCCAGCGTGCCGTCGCCATCCTGGTCCACGGCGCGAATGCTCCAGACTTCGGCGTTGTCGTCCTGCAGGTCAAGGACAGTGAGGTTATCGGGCACAAAAGGTTTGGCAAACTGCGTGGTGTTCCAGTAGATGGTGGGCTGCTGGTCGGCCACAATCAGGTCCAGGTAGCCGTCGCGGTCCATGTCGCCCAGGTCCACCGCGTATGGGGTCAGGAAGACGCCGGTGGAGAGGGGCGGCTGAATGAGCTGGAAGGTGGTGACGCCGCTATCGCCTGCGCCGCGCGCCGGAATGCGCATGTTGCGATAGAGGCGCACCTCGCGCTGCAGCGGGAACGCGGCCACCAGGTCCAGGTCGCCGTCGCGGTCAATGTCGCCCCAGGCAAAGTCATAGGCGAGGAAATAGTTGGGCGAATCCACGAAGATGGTGTTGGCGGCGGGATTGGTGATCGTCAGCAGACCCGAGGCGCTGATGCCGTCGGGCTGGTTGAGGAAGACACGCACCTGATTGGGGAAGAGCCCCATGGCGACGTCAGGGTCGCCGTCGCCGTCTACATCGGCGGCTGCCATGGCGGCGGAGCCGGCCGAACTGACACAGCGGGGCGTGCCACGGAAGAGGTTGGCACCTTCATTGCGCAGCAGCAATACGGGGCAGGCCGCGCTAATGGCGTTGACGCTGACCAGCAGATCGGGCAGGCCGTCGCCGTCAAAGTCAGCCGTCTCCAGGCGCGTCAACTGCGCCTCGGTGTCGAACTGGCCGTTGGGCATCACCGTGAAGCGGTCGGGCGATGCAGTAGTGCCCGGGTTGTAGCGGTAGACGAAGTTGCTGCCCGCGCTGGCGCCCTTGGCTGTACCGATTGCCACAAGCTCGGGCGTGCCTGCGTTGTCCACGTCCAGCCAGCGCACGCTGTAGGTGGCGCGCGCCTGCGGGTCTGTCCAAATCAGCGTCATCTGCCCGGCGTCGTTGCGGTAGACGTTGATGCCGACGGTGGAGGCCATCGCGAGGTCCAGGTCGCCGTCGAGGTCAAAGTCGCCCCAGTCGAGATCGAGCGTGCCGCCCAGATCCGACGAGAACCATGTGGGCGTCGTGGAGACGGCGGTGGCGGTCACCACGGCGCTGTTGGGCACGTCGGCCACAACGGCGAGCTTGACGCCATTGCTGATGGCACTCTTGTCGGTGCCCCCTTCCTTGTAGAAGGCGAGGGCCGAGTTTTCAATTGCTGCGCCACCCACCTGGGCAACGACGCGCGCCGAGAAGGTGACGTCGCGCGAAGCATTGGGGGCCACCGAACCGGCCAGTTCCCAAATCAGCTCGCGCGTCACAGTCACCACTTCGCTGTCGCCCAGCTCGTTGACAATGGTCGAGGTGGTGACGCGCGTCTCGGTGCAGAGCGCGCACTGGATCGAATCGAGCCCCTCGGAAGGCATGACGGACTCAAAGCGCAGCCCCGTCAATGTGGAGGCGGTCTTGTTATCGATACGAATGCGGAAGATGAGCGCGGCGTTGTTGTTGACGCTGCTCTGCGCGACAAAGCCACCCGCACCGTTGGCCTGCACGGCCATGGAGAGGGTAATGGCGTTGGCGGCTGCCGCTGCTGGTTCGTCGGGACTCTGGGCGCGCGCCGCTGGCGTTTGGCTCATGAGCAGAAGAAGCGCGGCGGCGAGCACCATTGTCCACAGCACAGCGGCAGCAGTCCGGCGGACGGCATGCGAAATTTCAACGCGCGAAGACATCAGAATTGACTTCAAGAATCTATTCCTCACATGCCGGCCGTCGTTGGCCATGAGCACAAATCGGTTGCGGATCGCCTGAAGCTGCGCCGAAACCACAGTAGCAAGCGGTGATTAACGCCACGTGGGGAATGGCTGAAGCGGGCATGAGCAGAAGCGGCGTCATGCCAGAAGACGTGACCTACTGACAAGGCGGTGTCAAAAAGCTGGTGGCCCCTGCATCCGTCTCCACGGTCTTATCCGAGCCCGGGCGCGTCAGATCCAGATAGACTGCCACCAGGAAGTACGAGCGGTCACAGAAGGGGCCTTCGCTGTCGCTGAACTGGCGCGCCAGGTTGTTGAGCGTGCTCTCGTTGGCAATGCGCACGAAGTCGTTGCTGCCAGCCGGCGCACGGTAGACGCGGAAGCCGAGAATGCCGTCCGTCTGTTCGGGGTTGTAGGACCACGTGATTGTGAGCGGCTCCGAGGCCGTGAGGCCACCCTTGAAATTGACATTCGTGGGCGGGTCAAACTGGCGGGCAACGTTGAGCACAACGCGAATGGGGCGCGAGGAGCGCCCGACGCTGTTGGGTGGAATCGGGTTGGCCAAATTCGCGCCTGTGGGATTGTTGTAGGCCTGTAGCTCAAACGACGAATCGCTGGTGGCGAGAATTGTCACCTGGTCGGCAGGCAGGCGATTGATAATGGGCGGCACGTTGCCGGCGGTGGCGCGCTGGATCAGGTCCGCACCGGTTGCGTCGGAGACGTCCCAACTGATGATCATTTCGGCGCCGCCGTCGACGTTGTAGACGTCCACGCCGTTGCTGTCGATGCTCTTGGTGGCGGGAGGCACGCTGACGATGCCAAAGGAGACGACGCGTGGGTTGGGCACGGCCGTGGCCGTGGGGATTGGCGTTTCCGTAGGCGGCAGCGGTGTCGGCGGCGGCGGCGGCTCCGGCGTGGGCGTCGGCTCGAGCACCTTGAGTTCGGCCGACTTGCTGGCCTTGGCCTCGCCCTTGTAAAGCACCGTCATCACGAAGACGCGCGTTTTGTTGCGCGGCACCGAGATCGAGCCCTTCTTGTCGGAGGTCGTCACATCGAAATCGGGCGCCGAGATTTGAATCTGATCGGCATCGCCAATCACCTGCCAGGTCAGCAGCACCTCCACCGCGTCGCCGAGGACTATCTCGTTGGGCGTCAGCGTCAGCACATCGATCATGGGCGCGATGGGCGTGGGCGTGGGCGAGAGCGTTGCGGTGGGCGTGGGCGGCAGCGTGGGCGTTGGCGTAAAGGTGGGCGTTGCCGCTGCGCCTGCCAGCGCCTGCTGGTTGCTGCCCACGGAGGCACCTTCGCGGTCGGTGCCGCCAGGCGGCAGACGGAAGGCGCGCAGGCGCACGCTGAACGCACCGGGGGTGAGCACAGGAATCGCAATCGCATCCGCCGCCGAGTTGAGGATGAACTCTTCAGTGGCAATGCCACGGTCAATCACAAGGATTCGCTCGTCGGAGCCCTGCACATCGTAGCTCACTGTAATGGGCTGGCCGGCGACAATCTGCGCGGGCGCTACGCTCAGGCGGCGAATCTCGGGCGTGGGCATGCGCACAGTGACGACCTGGCTTTCGGGCACCGGCGTGCTCGTAATCCAGACGCGGCTGTTGACGATCAGGTCGTAGCGGGTGTCGGCCTGCGGTGATATGTCCAGTGTGCCCACGGCGGGAACGGGTGGCAGCAGGACGTCACTTTCGCCGCTGCGCTCACGAATGACCACGCCGTCGCCTGGGTTGGGCAGGTCGGCCTGCCAGCTGAGCGCCTCGGGGGTGCCAAAGATCGCCTCGGTGTTCGAGGCTGTAAAGGCGGCAATCGAGGGTGCACGCGCGGGCACGACGTCGATGACGAAGGATTGGCGCGCCGAGCCCATGCGCCCAACGAGTGGCACGGCGCTAATCCAGTTGTTGACCTGCAGCGTGAAGCGGCGCGGCACGCGCAGGGTGTTGGAGGCAACCGCGGCTGCACCCTGCTCGGGCGAGACGGCCAATTCGGTGTCGAGCACCTCGCTGCCGCTGCGCACCACGCCGCGTTCGCCCACGTCGGCAATGCGCGCCGCTGCGTCGTCACCAGCGTAGATGAAGAGCTCCTGGCCGTTGCGCGTGGACCAGGAGACGGTGACGGCCTCACCGGCGCGCACGCTGATGTCGGGCCGCACAGTCAGCAGCTGATCGTCACTGCCGCCCGGGAGGCGACTGCGCAAGTTGGCGATGAAGCCGGCAGCCTGATCGGCGCTTCCGGTGTCCGTGGCCTGCGTTGTGGTGACAACCCCGTTGACGTCGGTATAGCGGAAGCGCACGTCGGAGACGCGCGGGCGGAAGATGAAGATTGCCACCACGGCGGCAACCAGCAGCAGCAGCATGTAAATCCAGCGGCCGACAAAGGTCTCCTGAATGACGCGCGGCTGGGAGACAATCGGCTGCACGCCGGCTGCCTGGAGCGCCACGGGTGGCGTGGTTGTCACTGCGATGCGATAGACGCTGGGCTTGCCGCCAACAAAGCGGCGCTGGCGCGGCGTCACCAGAATGGGCACTTCCACACGCTGGCCCGGGTTGAGTGCCAAGGGCTGCGTGTCGGGGAAGGTGGGCGTTTTGCGTTTGCCGCGCCTGCCGGGCGGCGCGACGTCGATGACGGCGGGCGCTGGGCCCCCATTGGTTGCGGGTGCGCCAGAGCTTCCGTTCGCGCCCGCCTGCGCCAGCGCACCATTGCTCACAAAGGTGGGCGGCGCATTGGGAAATTCGACGCGGCACTCGTCGCCATCATCGCGGCCCGCCACGGTGGCCTGGATCACGCTGTTGCCGCCGTTGTAGAGAGGCAACGTCAGCCCAGCCGTGCGCTGTCTGTACTTGAGCGTCGTCTCGGGCGGATAGACCGGGCTCGGGTTCAGCTCGTAGAAGGGGTTGATAATGAGCTGGACGGCGACGCTGGCGCGCTCTGCCACATTGGCCAACTGCGCACCGTGAAGCGAGTGGGAGAGGACCTCGATGACGAAGTGGTGCACCCCGGCCAGGCTGGCAGGCTCGCGGTCGGGATGAACGGTGACGACGACTGTGGTGGACTCGCGCACGGACATTGTGAAGCGGTCGGGCGTTATGGAGATCCACTTGTCCAGCACATAGCCGGCCACGCGCACCTCAAAATCGCCCACAAAGGTGCTGGCGTTGGTCACGTTCAGTTCCCACGTGGCGGGGACGCCGGCATCGACGGTGCGCACAGGGTCACTCAGGCGCAGGACGATGAGTTCGCTGTGCAGCGGCGTAATGGGCGGGCCCAGAATCGGCAGCGTCGACGGCATTCCGCCCGGTGCAACGATCGGGGTTGGGAGCGCTGCGCTGGGCGGCGCGGCGACGGCCACTGCGGCAGTTGCACCGGCGGCGGCAGCAGCCATGTGCGGCGGCGCATAAGCAGCGGCTGCATCGACAGGGGCGAACGCGGGCTGCGGGGCAGCGGTCGTCACCGCCTGCGGCACGGGCGCGGTCGGTGGGGGCATGGCGACATCATCTTCGGCCAGAATCAGGACATAGCTGCCGATTTCGATCGTGTCCCACGCCTTTAGCTCGGCGGCCGCGTTTGTGCCGAGCGGCTGGCCGTTGACGCGCACATTGGCTGCGCCATCCAGCGCCATGACGGTTACGGGGCGGGTGCGGTGGTCGATGACAGCGGCATAGTCGGCGCTGACGCCCTCGGCCAGGGAAATATCATTGCCCGGCGCGCGCCCGAGCGCCGTGACGCCGCGCGTCGCGTCCAGTGGATGGAAGTCAATTGCCCCCGATGGGGAGATTACTTCAATTTGCTCAGTCACTATACGAGGCCGTCACTTCCCTGCGAAGCTAAGCGTGCGGCAGCGGTTGCGGCACGCGCGAAAACTGCGGTCCTTCGTGGGGGGGCCTCGCTCCATGAATCGCTACAGGCGGGCGTATCCTTCGCGCTGGCCGCCGCGTGCGCCAAGGCCCTCCATCAGTTGCGTGCGCCAAGGCGCACGGTCACGGCGTCGGTCATCACATCCGCTTCTGTGCCCTCGGCCGGCGCTGAGGTGACGCTGAAGGTCGTGGCTGCGCCGCGCTTGCCCTTGTGGGGAGAGGCTACGTGGATATCAATGCCAATGGTCTCGCCCGGGTTGAGGGGCGGTGTAAGCACCCACGGCGTGCGGCCGCCCACGGCGGTTGTGGCCCCAAGCCCAGCATCGGACGCGCTCTGCAATCGGAAGGCAGGGTCAAGCGGCGGTGCGGGTTTGGGCGGCACAGCGGGCATCGGTGCGAGTGAGGCCGCCGCATAAGGTGACTGCGCCGCATAGGGCGACTGCGCGCCAACGGGCGCCGGCAAGGCCGCTGCAATACCAACTGCAGCACCCGCGCCTGCAGCACCCGGCGCACCAGCCGGAGCCAGCGCCTTGCCGTAGTAGCCCACGTCCTCCACATCACCTGTCAGGTTTTCGGCGGCCCCTTGCATGCGGCGCGCCGTAGCCTGCTGGCCGGCAATGGCGCTGCCTGCGCGACGGAAGGGTGCACCGGCCGCGCCCGGCAGAAGGCGACCCAGTGAGCTGAGCAAACGGCCACTGGTGTCGGCAACCTGGCCCGCGCCCTTGTAGGCCGCTGTGGCGCTCTGGACAGAAACGTTGGGCGCGCTCGAGCCGTTGGCCGCGCTCGAGCCGTTGGGCGACGCAGCGATGGCTGCAGGCGCTATCGCAGGTACAGGCGCTACGGCAGGTGCAACAGCCGGCGTAAAGAACCCATTGCCGGCGCGCGCCGCGCCGTTGCTCAGCTGCGGCGCAACCACACGCGCTGCCAGGGGTGGCTGCAGCGGCACGCCATCATGCAGGAAGGTAATCGCAAGGTTGCTGCCGGGCGCTTCGGCGCGCAGGCGATAGGGCGTGCGCACATTGCCGCCGTTGGAAATCAACATGCGCACCTGGGGGACCAGCCGCGCACGTGCGGCCGCTGCCGCGCGCCGCCGTTGCCCAATTCCACCGGTAATGGCGCGCACAATGCGCCAGAGAATCCAGAGCAGAAGCAATGAGAGAAACGCACCCACCAGCCAGAGCCAGTTGCGGGCGAACCATGCCGAGATTGATGACCAAACCGCTGCGGGCGTGATATTGGTATTGGGCGCGGGCGCAATCGACAAGACCTGGGCGTTGTCGGTGGCAAGGTTCCCCTGCGCATCAATCGCACGCACAAAGATGCCGTAACGGCCGGGGGGGAATGCGGCCGTGTCAACAACGAAGGGCACCGCGCCCTGCTGGCCCGCCTGCACGCCCACCTGCGTGCGGCCGACAAAGGCCTCTACAGTGGACCCGCCCAAGGCCGATTGCACAACGGCCGTCAACGTCACCGTCTCGCCAACGGTGCTTTCCAATGTGCCCATCTCCACGGCAACGGTGAGCGGGGGGACGACCACGATGCCGATCTCGTCCTCGCCCACATTGCCGGCGTTGTCCTCAACCGTCACCCTGAGGCGGCGGTTGCCGGGGGCCGTGCTGGTGCTGTTCCAGATGATGCCGCCGAGCGCGCTCTCTGTCGACGTAATGACTTCGCCCGTGTCGAGGGTAAAGGTGACGCGTGCCACAGAGCCGGGCGTGGCAGCGTTGAAGGTGATAACCGTGTTGCCGCTCACCGTCTGGCCATCGGCCGGCTGTGTGATGCGCACATCCACGGCACGCTCGGTGGCGGCAAAGCCGCGCTGTATGGGCGCTGCGCCGCCGTCGCGCAGGCCGATGGTGAGCAAATGGTCATCGCCGGTGGCAACCACGCTGGATTGGTATGCGACATTGAAGGCCTGGCGCAGCAAAGAGGGGAGCGAATCGAGCAGCGGCGCCAAATCCAGCGCGGTGGAGACGGCCACAGCGCGCCCGCCCGTGCCCTGCGCCAGCTGCAAAAAGTCGGGGTTGCGGCCAGCCGGCCCGTAGGCGAAGATCTGCATGGCCACACTCATCTGGCGGGCGGCGGCAATCAGCGCGGGCAGAACGGTGGGCCCGGTTTCGGGCGTCGTGTTGCCGCGATCGGTGACCATTACCAGGGCACGGCGGCCCGCCACATCCTCAAAGAGGCGCAGAGATTGGTTCACCGCCATATTGAAGGCGCTGAGCGTCCCACCCGACGCTGCGTTTGCCAGCGCCGCGCGCACGGCGTCCACATCCTGCGTGGGGGGAATCAGCGTCTCCACGGTTTCGTTGTAGGCCACAACACCGACGCGGTCGCCGGGTGCCAGCTTGTCGAGCAGACCGTTAACGGCCTCGAGTACGATCGCCCAGTCGGCAGGGGCAGTGGCGCGGTTGAGGGCAATCATCAGGTTGAGGGGTGAGTCGCTGCTGGGCGTGATTTGCAGTGCATCCGCCGGAATTTCATTGCCGTCTTCGGTAACGATCAGTTCCTCTGCCGAGAGGCTACTGACGGGCAAGCCTTGCGCATCGATCACGTAGAGATCGATGGCAACGGTGGGAAAGGCCGTGCTGTCGACGTTGCCGGGGAAGAGCGTTGCGCCCGCTACAGGCGGGCCCGGCTCCTGTGCCTGCACGGGCTGCCACTGCACAACGGCGCTGCAGAGCAGTACGAGCAGAAGCAACGCAGCAGACGCCGCGCGCAGCAGGCGGCGCGGGTGAGCCTCCGACGTGCGGGCAACCGCTCTATTGACGTGCATGGTTCGTGCGAGTGACTTCACGCGCAATCTCCAATAGGTTGACTGTGATAAATGGCGGTGTGGCGCATGCGATGGTGCGTATTGGACGCAAGTTCCATTGCGCAGCTTAGGGCTAAAAGCCTTCCGCTATGCAATGGCTCTCTCCTGGGTGGTCCCACAGCTCAGCGCAGCGAGTAATCCGCCATATCCGACGTGACGGTGATGAAGCGCACGGCGTGGGCAAAGTAGGGCGCGACGGCCACTGTGGCGCGCACAATGGCGCTTTCACCTGTATAAACGCCGGGTGCGGTGACCACAAAGGTGATCGTATGGTTGCCCGCGGGCGGCAGCGCCTGACGCGGGTGCACAAGGTGAAAGCCGACGCGCTTCTCGGCGCCCGGGAAGAGCACCGGCCCCGGCTCAATTTGAAGGAAGCGCGGGTCAAAGCCCTGCACCTGGACGTCGAACTGCACGCCCGCCTTGTTGCCTACGTTGCGGATGTAGAGGCCGCCCTCGAGGGGTCGGTCGACCTCCAGCCGATTCTGGTCCAAATCCACGCGGGCTTCGATGGCGGCCGACTGCATGTCGCCGCTGCGGTAGACAATTGCATAGCCGGCCAGCTCAACGGCGTCGCCGTCGGCCACGTCGACGGAGGCGCGCGGTGCAACTGTACGCGCCTGGCCATTTGCCAGCCGCAGCGCAAGCGGCATGGCGCTGAAGTTCATCAGCCGGTAGCCTGTGCGGTCAATAGGCGAAGGCACGAATTGGATGTGGCGCGGGGCCACATCGGGCTGGGGCAGGTAGACGTCCGAGCCGATCTGGCTGCCCACGTAGGCCAGGGAGCGCTGCAAGAGAAAATCCTTGCTCCACCCTTCGCGGTTGACGATCTCGAGGCGGGCGGCGGCTGCAACGGCGCGCGACGGCGCCACGCCTGTGGCGGCTACAGGCGCGGCGCCTGGGCGGGGGCTGGGAAGCGCCCTGGCCCGCGCGCAACGGCGCGGTCGACTGCGCAGAGGCGACCGGAGGCGGCAGCGGCGCGCGGGTTGGTGCAGGCTGCGGCTGCACCGGCGCGCGTGGTGGCCGCAGTGCCGGCGGCAGCGGCTGCGCTGCGGCGGGTGGTGGCGGCGGCCGCAACGGCGGCGGCAGCGGCTGGGAGCCTGCGGGCGGTGCAGGCGGACGCAGCGGTGGCGGCAACGGCTGTGAAGCTGCGGGCGGTGCGGGCGGACGTACGACTGCAGGCGGCGGCGCTTTGGCGACGGGTGCAGGCGCGAGCGCCACCGGCGGCACGGGTGTAACGGCAGGGGCCGGCGCAGGCGCGGCCTGGGGCGCGGGCCGCGGCGGGAAGACGGGAGCGCGCGGCGCAGGTGGCTGCTCCTTTGGCGGCGCAGGCACAACAGCGGCCGGCCCCACGACGGGAGGCTCTACTTTCGCCGGTAGCACCGGCAGCACCTCAACCGCAGGCTCAATTCTCACTGGCTCTGCGGGCAGCAGTGCGGCGGGCGGCTCCACTTTGACCGGCTCCGGCGGCGGAGCAGCACGACCGGCGGCTCCGGATCCACAGGCTCTGCAATGGGCGGCGCCACGATAACGGGCTCCAGCGCTTGAGGCTCGGGCGGCGCAGGCGCAACTTCGGGCGCGTGCGCTTCCGGCGCTGGTACGTACGGTATCCATACCGGCTCGCTCACCACGTCGATGACTGCATCGGACGCGGCTACTTCTGGCGCAGCAACTTCTGCCGTTGCCATCTCGGGCGCAGGCAGATCGTTGGGAGGCTCGTAAGGCGCGCTGGAGGGCTCGACAAATGCCTCCGATTCTGGCGCACCAGCAGCCTGCGAAGTGTAGTCGAACGTCGCCTCGGGGCGCGCTTCGGCCGCCTCAAAGGGCCTGCTCGGCGGCCGTCTCATCGGCTTCGCTCAGCAATGATGCGTAGCTGCCGGGCGTCCACGCTGTGCCTGCGCTGCCGGCGAATGGATCGCTCATAGTGCGCCACCCCCTTGCGGTGCAGCCTGCATCTGTGCACGCCACTGCGCGGCTGCGCGTTGCGCGGCAACCCACGCCAGCATGTTTTGCCCAAATTCCAGTGCATTGCGAATCTCGCTGCGGCTGGCCGGTCGTCCCCGCCGTCGGCCGCTCCAGATGCAGCCGTAGTCGTAACTGCTGAAGAGCACGCCGTCGCCGGCAAGCAGGCGCGGCGTCCCCTGCGTCTCGAAGCCATCGGGCGGCGTGGCGAAGAGGTGGGGCTCGCAGAGCAGTGGATGATCAGCGGTCAGCGGCTGAAGCGCAATGCCCAGCGCACTCATAAGCTCCATGAAAGCGGCATCGGCAATGGGGTCGCCCGTGGATCGGCTGCGGCACGATTCGTAGAAGATCATGCCACCACTGTTGCGGAAGTCATTCAGCGCGCCGATTTGCTCCTTGCTCAGGCGCACGGCCTCGATGCCGACCAGAAAGAGCAGGTCATAGCTCAGCAGCGATCGATCGAGGCCGCCCAGCGCATCCACGGCCATTCGCAGATCGAGGCCGCTGGTGCGCAATGAGCGCGCCACATTGATCGCACCCGCGGCGTGGCCTGGGTCCGGCTGCGCGCCCAGGGCAACCACGGCGGCGCGCAGTTGCGCCGGCTGCTGCGCGCCGATCTGGGTGCGCCAGCGCAGGTCAATTTCATTCAAGGCCGGGCTGTCGGGATAGGGCGCATTCTCGATGGCCGCGCCTGCCTGCCTGCGGAAGCGGGCAAGCTCGATGTAGGGAGTCTGAGGCAGTGAAAGCATGGCCTGCAGCGCATATTCGCTGAAGACATAGCGCGGCGCATCTTCGCTGTGGACGCCGTCTGTGCGCGGCGCGCTCTCCTCGTAGGTGAGCACAAGGTAGATGAGCCCTTCGATCGAGCGCAGGTCGTAGCCGCGCTGCTCGGGCATGATGATTGTGCGCCCCAGTTCATCCACGGCAAAGCCAGGCTGCACGTAGATTTGGCCGCTCGGCGGATCACCGGCAAAGACTTCAAGACCATAAACAATGCCCGAGCCGTGGGCAAAGTGCGTGTGCACCTCCAGCAGGCGGCGATGGGAATCATGCGCAAAGTCCCAGGTGTCGGCGGTCACGGCCATGCCGTCATACGCCTTCACCCGGCGCTGTGGATAGAGTCGCAAGAGCTCTTGAGCGAACACAGGCGGAGGTCCTTCCCTTGGTATATGTTGTTGCGCGCCGGCAACTGCGGGTCACGGAAATGCCGCGCGCAGCGGCAAGGACGATGTGCAAGCGTCCCACCGTAGGGCGGCGATGGCGAGTGCGATGTTGGGGGCAATAAATAGGTCGATGTGGCGCGTGCTGCGAGACGACCAGGCGAGCGCTGCAAATGTGCGAACAGGCCAGCTTAGCGAACGGGCGAGCTTATGGGTGTGGGGCCGGGAGGCCGGGACTGAGCCATGGGTGCATAGCCAACCATACGGACGGCGTACGCTGCCACGCCGTTGGCTGAAAGGTCACCCTTCGTCCAATTCCAGAGTATACGTCACATGCGCAGGTTTTTCGAGTTCAACCAAAGTGCGGATACGTTCGCGGCGGCGCTCGCGCTGGCGCTCTGCGACAGTGGGCCACGCCGGGTCGTCGGAGATGGGTGGAAGCGTGATATAGAGCGTAAAGGTGTGCGGCTGGTTGCTCACGCCCAGCGCCACGGCTTGCCCCAGGCGCGCATTGCTGCCCAGGCGGAAGTTGTTGGCGCGCCGCTCGATAATTTGCACAGTGCCGCCCGTATAGATTGTGAGCAGTTCCTCCAGGCCCGCGCGTGCCGCGCCGCCGGTAGAGGGGCACGGCCTTCTGCACGAGTCGGCGCACCACGGCGACAGGCAACTCATCATCAATCTTCAGGTCAAGGCGCTCAGCCAGCCACTTGAGCATGGGCAGGGTGGTAACCATGGGGTCGAAGTAATCGGCCATGGCCTCAATCTGGCCATCAATCGGCGCCCAGAAGCTTTCGAAGAGCATGAGGAAGCGCGCCATAAAGGGATCGCGCTCGTAGACGGCGGGCAGGTATTTGAGATAGCTGCCCTTGCGGCGCACCGCAACGACTGCGGTTTCCGTGGCAATTTCGCCGTGCCTGCCGTTGCCGCCCAATGCGGCCATGACCGTGGCGTGACTGTGAATCTCAGACTCGATTTCGTCGCTGCCGGAAAAGGCGTGTACCAGGTGGTCGAGAGCGGGCACGACGACTGTCGTCTCAAATTCAAGGATCGAACCGGCGGGCAGGTGCTGGCGCAGCTCCCAGCGCAACTCGTCCTGGGCATCGCTGCGCTCGAGCACGTATACGCCCGCCTCGGGAGGCGCATGCACTGCGCCCACACGCACCCAGTGGGGCACCTGCAGCATTAGCGATATGCCCGCGAGATCCTCGAGTACACAAACGCGTGTGTACAGGACAATCGGCTCCCCCACATAGGCGTGGCCTACGGCGGGCACGTGGTCAATGCGCAGGCACGCGGCGGCTTCGCGCGCCACTTCGGCGGGCGAGCGGGTGGGCGTAAGCTCCGGCGCATCGGGCGCGCGGTCGTGCAGCAGAGTAGCGGGCTCGTCGAGGACGAGCGTTGCGGGCGCTTCGTCGCCTTCGAGCGCGACGGCATCCTGCGCGGCGATGACGGGCGCGCCTGGCCCGCTGTCGCCGGGTTTCACGGCTTCGGGCTGCTTTTCCGGCTGCGCGTCGGAAGCTGTATTCGGCTGGTTCGGTTCGAGCGACGGTGTTTCGCTCACGCTGGGTCCATTCTGTTGCATTGGTCTGGCAAGGTGGCTGGTGAGCATGGTCGCATTGTTTCAGCGACGCACGCCAACGGCACCCTCAAGAAATCAACGGTATCCCGAAGCGGCGCTAAATGTGCTCGATGGTGATGATGTGGTCGAGCGAGCAGAGCAGCGCGTCGGGCGCAATCAGCAGGCGGTTGCCCTCCACGGGCGAAGGGGCAATCCCCACTGCGGCGTCGGTCATGTCGAGCGCTTCGCCCTCGTCACCCAGGCGCACTTCCTGCAGCGGGTCAACGGCACGCGTGCTGATCTTGACGTCAAGCACGTGCTTGACGCCCTTGACACGCTGGATGATTGCATAGAGTTCGGCAATGTAGAGCGGCTTGCCAAAGGGCCAGCCGCGCCATGGCTCGTCCGAGTCGGGGTCGGCCAGAAAGGGCGCGCCGCTGGTGGGGGGCAAGGGCGTAATGTAGTGGCGCAGCGTATCCACCACGCGGCCCATAACCACCTCGTCGGAGACATGCAGCGTAGGCGCAATGCGCGCCTCCACGCGCACGCCCACGTAGGCGGCCGAGCGCAGCGTGAGCGTTGTGGTGAGGAGGCGGAAGTGGTCGAGGTAGCTCTGCAGGGCGCGCATGAGGTCGGCGCCAGGGGCGAGCGCCGCGTATTCGCCGGCATAGACCTGGTCGGCGGCATCAGGCACAATTGCGAGTTCGAGCATACCGGGCGGCAGCCAGCCGGCCGAAGCGGAGGGCGTGATGCATTTAACGCGCGCCAGCTTCTGCTCGGGGTCAAGCGCTTCGTTCACTTGCAGCGCGAGGCTCTCGTAGTCCTCGGCGGTGACGGCGCGCTCCTGTGCGCGCAGTTCGCGGCGTGCGCGCAGCTTGGCTTCTTCAAGCGTTTCGGGGTCGCGCCCACCTTCGGCCGGGCCCATGTTCACGACGCGATCGATGAAGGGCACGGCCGAACGCATGGTGGTGAGGCGATTGGGGGGCACATTGCCCACGGCGCCGCCGCCGTAGCGATAGCGCGAAATGCGCATGCGCCGCCCCACCTGCGGCACGCGCCCGTATTGCTGGGGCTTGCCGTTGGGCTGGCGAATGGAGGGGCCAAAGCGAATCTCGCCGGTGGAGGTGTCCAGCGTGTAATGCTGATCGTACATTGTCGACTCGGCGAAGTCGTCGACGCGCGTCCACGGCACGTAGACGGGCACGCCGTCGCGAATCTCCTCGACTTCCACGGTTTCACCACTGCGCAGGGGCAGCACAGGCGCGTTGCGCAGGTGGAAGATCTGGTTCGGGTCGCCGCTGCTGACGCCCAGCGCCTCCTCCTGGGAATAGACGGCGTGGGAGGCCATGACCGATGCGCCCAGCGACTCGGCGCGCACGTTGGTAATGCGCGGCGACTGCGAATAGGTGCCCTGTGTGTTCTTGCGCGTTTCGTAGCGGCAGCGAATCCACGTGCGCTCCAGCCCCATGAAGAAGTCGACTGCGGCTTCGTCGGGCAGGTAGAAGGTGATGGATCCCTGAACAAAGTTGAAGCCACCGGTGGTGTCGCGCTCGCCCTCGGTGCGGCTGGGGCGGATTTCGCGCCATGCTCCACCGCCAATCGAGACCTCCCACACCAAAGGCGGGTCCGTAGGATTTGCGCCCGTGCCCTGCGTGCGTTCGCTCAGGAAATGGAGGCGGATAATGTGGTTGCGCAGGCTCTCGGCGGGGTCAAAGCCCAGATAGAAGGAAGCGCGCTGCACCGGTGGGTCGGTGCGGAAGGCGACAAAGGTTTGCACGCGGTTGAGCCAGTTGACGCTGAACTCCTCGGCGGTGCGCAGGTCGGTAAGCTTGGGCGGCACAATATAGAGCGGCTCATCCACGGTGAAGATGACCTGCGGCGTGGTGGGCGTTTCCTGTGTGGCAACCTCAAGCCCTTGCGCAACGAGGGCACGCGTGTCGTCCTCCGGCCCCAGCGGGAAGGGCGCGGAGAGGCGGAAGGTGAGGCCCGTGCGGGCGCTGCGCGCGGCCAGAAGCTGGATGCCCAGCAGTTCGAGAAAGCGCACATAGTTCTTCTCGGGCACGCGGTTGAGGCGGTAGACCATCATTTCGGTCATCCACGCAAAGAGCTCAATCAGCGTGATGCCGGGGTCACTCAGGTTATAGTCCGTCCATTCGGGGCAGTAGCGGGCAATGCGCTTGCGCGCCTCGTCCACAATGACCGATTGAAAGCGGAGATCATCCAGCGTTACATCCTGCAAAGGCATAGTCGGCTCCTCTCCCGCGCGGGAGGCCCGTTATGTGGCAACCGAACCTGCGCCTACTCTTCACCCATGAGGAAGAAGGGGTAGATAATGCTGCGCGGGTCATGCGTGTTCTTGATTGTGTATTGAATGTGAACTTCGAGCACGCCGGCGTCATTGTCGCTGCTCACATCGACGTCATTGACGTCAATGCGCGGCTCCCAGAAGGCCAGCGCCTGGCGCACGTAGTAGGCGGCCATGGCACGCGTCTCGGCACTGTTGGGGGCGAAGACAAGCTCCCAAATGCGGCAGCCGAAGTTGGGGCGCATGACGCGCTCGCCGGGCATCGTTTCGAGAATGATGAGGACAGCCTGCTCAATGTCCTCGACGCCGGTGACAAGCGCCAACCCGCCGCGCGGCGTCACGCTCAGGGGAAAGGAGAGCCCCTGGCCAATGTACTCCTTGCGCGGGTCACCGCGAGGGTCTGCACTCATTGAAGTTGCTCCAATATGGCGCCCGCTTAGCCAATGATGACGGTTGGGCAGCCCATGATGATCGAGTCGGGCGGGCCTACGCAGGTGACCATGTCACCCATGACGGCAGCGGGCAAGCCGGCGATGAGTACGGTGGGCATGCCCGGGCCGATGATTGGCCCGCCCACATGGGGCACAATGCCTGTGACCATGGGGCAGGCGTGCATGTCGGTGAGGCGCGCGGCGGGCTGCCCGCCGATGAGCACCGTGGGTGCGCCGATTACAATTGTGCCGCCATGTGCGGTTGAGTCTCCCATGCGTGCTGCTGGTGGCATTGCGATATTCCTTCATCAAGCGTTGTTGCGCTAATTGATCTTGACGAGCGAGCCCTGAATCTGCAGTATGGCGCTGGTCTTGACCGTCAGCATGGCGTTGGCCTGAATGTTGAGGCTGGCGTTTGCCTTGAGATCGGCATTTGCGCCGCCAGTGAGCACCAGATTGGTGCTTGACTTGACCTCGACGGTGGACTGTGTGGATTGTACGACCACCGATGCGCCCTTGATGGTGAGCGCCTGCGCCGCCTCAATTGTCATCGTGCCGGCCGATTTCATGAGGATGCTTTTGCCGTTGCCATCCAGCTTCACCTCGTTGCCGGCGCTATCCTTGAGGTGGATGAGCTTGTTGGCCGAATCGAAGAGCAGGAAGCTGCCGATCTTGTCCTTGATCTGGATCTTCTCGCCACCTTCGGTGTCTTCAATGAGGATTTCGTGGCCAACCTTGGTCTTGATAATGCGTTGCTTGATCTTGCCACTCGCGTGCAGATCGGCGACGGCAAGGGGCGGCTTGTCTCTTCCGCCCCAGCGCGCCCACGATAACGGCATGCGCGGGGTCGCCATCCTCAAAGCCCACCAGCACTTCCTCATTGATTTCGGGATAAAACATCATTCCTGTTTGCGGGCCGGCCATGGGCATGGCAACGCGTGCCCAGAAGCTTTCAATCGGATCGGTGTTCCCCATGAGCGTCGGGAACTTGACGCGCACGCGCCCCGTACCATCCGGATCGGCGAGATTCGTCACAATGCCGACCATGAGGCCGTCAATGCGCCGGCGCGGCGCCGGCGCATGCATGGCCTGCGCCAGTGTGCCGCCGTTGCGGCCCAATACGGTGAACTGGGTGCTCATCCCATCCTGGTTAAAGGTGTGGCGCACGCCTGTGACGCGGTATTTGCCCGAGAAGCGCGTGCCCACATTGTCGATCTTGATAATCTTGCCGGGAAGAAGGCCAGGCGAGCCTTCGCACGCCCCGTCGGCCTCGAAGTACTCGCCGTTTATGCTTGAGGCAATGGCTTTGGCCCGCTCGTTCGCCTCGCTCGCGCTGATGACGCTGCCGTCGGTGACCACTTCCGTGACGCTCTGGCCGAATGCCGACTGCGCTTCGGCAGCACCCGTCTTGCCCATGCCGCCCTGAACGCCTGCGGGCGAAGCCTCGCCCGCAACAGCATCCTTCGTGGCTGCGTCCCAGCTGAAGACCTTGATGGTGTTTAACTGACCTGCGACGGAAAAGCGCGGCTGGAAACGATTGAGAGATTCCCCATAGGCGAAGGTGAATGCCTCCGTCATGGTGGTCGGCGCCGGCTTGAAGACCAACTTTTCCGCTTCCTGATAGACCTCAAAGCCAATGCGCTCGGCGCGCTCCAGCAGAAATTCCATATCCGTCTGCTGCCACTGCACCAGATATTTATACACGACGGTCGTGGCCGTCACGTCTGACGTGAGCCCTGCAGCGCCGGCAATGGACGAAGCGATGTCGGAATCCTTCATGTCCTGGAAGGTCTTGCACTTGCGCCCATTCTGCAGACGGTTCCACTTGCCGTAACCGCGCACCACAAAGCGTGCCGAACCATCGGCACGGAAGTCCGGCTCAAGCGATGCCACTTCCACCGTCGCCATAACCGACGCCGTTCCGTTACCGTCTTTGGCGCTGACCTCAATCTTCTTGCCGTGGGCGAAGAGTGCATCATCTACAAGTATGAAGTGTGAATCACTGAAGCTGAGGGTCACCATATCCGGCGCGCCCAACGTCAGATCGACCTCCACCATTTCGAGGAGATCGAACCATTGGTCGGGAAGGTCGGCGCCGTCCACCTTGATGTAGACCGGCTGCAGTTGGACGAGTTGCGATGACACGCGAACCGCTCCTCAATTGCGCTTGCACGCGCTTGGCTGAACTTGAATCGAACGTTATCGGGCCGGCAGCACGAGCACCTGGCCTGCGTGCAGGCTCATGGGATTGTCGATGCCGTTGATCTCGGCAATCTCGCGCCATGCCGACGAATCGCCGTACTCCTGGTGCGCAATCCAGTCGAGGCGCTGTCCCTGCTCCACCACCCACGTGCGCCGGGGCTTGGTGCGCGTGGTGGGGTTCTGCCCGCCCATGTCGTTGTCGTCCTTCACCTGAAGCAGGTGCACGGTGACTGTGGCGCGCACGGGCGTGCCGTCGGGCGTGAAGAGCACGTACTTCTCATCCAGCCCCGTAACGACGGCGATGAAGCCAATGTAGGTGCCCCACTGCACCATCACCCAGGGTGGCTCACCCTGGCCGGTGGTGGCGTTGAGCGACGCGCGGTCGACGCTGGCGAATTTGCGCAGCACTTCGTACTTCTCGAAGACGGGATCGCCCGTGCTGGTTGTGTCAAAGGTGAAGGCGATGCTCATGTTCTGCGCTTCGCCGCCGGCGAAGGCGGTCTTGGCGACATCCGTACCCGTTGTCTTCGACGAATTGAAGGTGTTTTTCTTGAAGAGATCAAAGGTTTCGGGATTGAACTGGCACGTAAAAATGTCGGCGCTGGAGGTGCTCGCATGGCAAGCGCCCTGCGCGTCATCCTTGATCATCTTCGTAAACTTCAGCTTGGCAAGCGCCATGGGTCCTCCTCACAGTCAAAACAGCTCTGCAGCACGATCAAAAGCGCGTGCGCCGCTCGCGATCCACTTCCAGCATGCGGCGCAGGATGGGGTAAACATCGCGCGCCAGCGCGTCGAGATCGACCTGCGCCGCTTGCCCTTCGCCCCCATCGCCATCAAACGACCGCTGGACGACAGCGACGTTTGTGGCAGGCACGGCGCTGATGGTGGGCGGCGGCACGTAGGCCGCCATGGCACGCTGCACAACGGCGTCGGGCACGCGGTGGGTTTGCAGCGAAGGCGGCTGCGCCTGCGTGTGCACAAACGTGGGCTGTGATGCGGACGCGCGCGATTGCTCGCTCTGCGCGGCTGCATCCGGGCCAGCGTGCGTTTCGGCGGCCGCAATGGTAGCGTGCGCACTAGTAGCGTGCGCGCTGGTGGCGTCTTCAAGCTGGGTGGCCGCGTCGTCGACCGGCGTGCGCTGCACAACCCCGCCGGGCGCTGCCGAAATGCCGGGCGCTGCCGAGGTGCCGGGCGCTGCCGAGGTGCCGGGCGCTGCCGAAATGGGTGCTGCGCTTGAAGCTGGCGCAGCGGCTGCGCCGGCTGACGGGGCGGAGCGACCCGCGCGTACCAGTGGCAACTCACCCGACGGGCCGCTGCGTGTGCGGCTGGGCGCTGCAGATCCGGCCGCTGCAGGAGCGGGCACTGCAGGAGCGGGCGCTGATCCAGGAAGCCTGGGTGTTGCGGCCACGCCAGGGATCGGGCTCTGCGCACCTGCTGGCGCTTCCTGCGCTGCGGCGGACGGTGCAACGCCCTGCGCGATTGGCGGCTGGGTTTGGGCGGCGGCAGGCGCCAAAGGCGTTTCTACCGCAGCATCTGCCGGCGCCACGGGCGACTGCACTGTGGCTTCCAAGGAGGGTGAAGGGGGTGCGTCCGCGTTCGCCTCGGCCGCAGCAGGCGCAACGGCAGGGCCAGTGGATGCAGCGGCAGGGCTGGTCGGTGCCGTGGCAGGGCTGGTCGGTGGCGTGGATAGAGCGGCAGGGCCAGTTGAGGCAGCGGGTTGAGCGGCAGGGCCAGTGGCCGCTGCAGGCAGAGTTGCCGCAACATTTCGTTCAGCCACGGCACGCGCGCCAGTCTCAAGCGTGCTGGACGGCGCAGGCGATGGCTCTGCGTCTGCGGCGGGCGTCGCCGATTCCAGCAGAACTGAATCCGCCGCCGTGCTGACCGCCGCCGAGTCTACAGGGGTTGGTGCAGCCTGCGCTGTTTCGCCAGCGGGTGTTGACGCAACGAGGGGCAAAGTTGCGCCGGCCTCCACTCCTGCCTGGGTCGGAAGCAACACAGGCTCCGACGCAGCCTCCGAAGCAGCCTTCGGCCGCTTGCACGGCGACAGGCGTCCGACGCTGCGGCAGGGGCCAGCGTTGCAGGCTCGACGGTTACGGAGGGCAGCACAGGGGTAACCGCTGCCTCTTGTGCAGGTGCGTGCGGCTGCGCGTGCTGGGCAAGCGGCGCCGCTGGCGCGCGACGGCGGCGTGCTGGGCGCATCGGCTGGCGCGCTGGGCGCATCGGCTGGCGCGCTGGCTCCGTTGACCGGCGCAGCCTCTTCGGGGAGTGTCGCAACTGAGGGCCGATCGGCGGCGCGGCGCCTTCACGTACTGCGCCCGCAAATGCGCCAGGGATCACCTGTGCAGCCGTCGCATCCTGCACGCGGCCGGCTTCGGCTGGCGCGGGTTGAGCGGCGCTTGGCGCTGTTTTCTCGCTGGTTCCCTGCTGCCGCAGCGGAGCAGGTGTCGCGGGTGTTGCAGGTGCTGCAGGTGTAGCGGGTGCAGCAGGTGCAGCAGATGTAGCCGCTGCAGCAGGTCCACGCAGTGCAGCAGCCGGCTGCTGCAGCGTGGGCACGTTGGTCGCTTCAACACCGCGCTTCGCAGCCTGCTCTGCTGGTTGCGTTGGTGCCGAGGCTTCGGTCGCTGCCTCAATGCTCCGCTCGCCTGACGTGGATTGCGTTCGCCCGGGCGCTCCGGCCGGCGCAGCCCCCGGCGCAGGCGCCGCTGCGCTGGAATCAATGGCCGACTCGGGCTCTGCGGAACCCACAGCGTCGGGCGCAGGCGCTGCAGGCGCTTCGCGGGCTGCAGGCACTTCGCGGGCGACTGGCGCTTCGCCCAACGCGGCTTGCGCACGGCGCTCTGTGGAAACCGCAACAGCGGCATCTACATCTGCGCCCGGCACCAACGTTGCTGGTGAAACAACGGCGCTGGCCGGCGCATCCAAGACGGCGGCGCTTGCCGGCGCTTCCGGCGCTGGAGTTGCCTGTGAGGGCGGTGCGGCAGGCGTGCTCTGGTGAGCAGCCACGTTCGCTTGCGGGGCCGGTTCTGCCGTTGCGCCAACCGTTTGCGGCGTCGCAGGGATGGCCTGGGCGCTCGGCCGCTCGGCCGCTGCTGGCAATTCAGTTGGCGCAGTGCTTTGCGCAGGGGCGGCGCTTTGGGCAACGGCGGCTGGGCGGTCGCCGGCGGGGCAATGGCGGCGGCAGCTTTGCTGCGGCTGCTCTGCTGCGTGGCTGCCGGCGCTTCGGGAGCGGGCTGCGTCTCGGACTGCGTGCCAACTGTCGAATCTGTTGGTGCCTGGGCCGCAGCTGCTTCCTCAACCACGGCGGGAGGCGCTTGGTGCGGCGCGCTTGCCGCAGCTTGCACCGGCCGCGTGTTGGCAGGGCCCGTTGCGCCCTCTTTCGAGGCATCATCTGCAGTCGAAGGAGGGGGTGCGGGCGTGTCGCTCGGTGCATGCGCGGCGCTCGGCGCGGGCTGAAGCCGGGCAGCGGAGGCTGCATCGGAATCCGAAGCAGTTGGCACGTTGGCGCGTGCGCGCTCTGCCGACTCAGGCTCTGCCGACTCAGGCGCGGATGGCTCAGGCGCGGTTGACTCAGGCGCGGATGACTCAGGCGCGGATGGCTCAGGCGCGGTTGACTCAAGCGCGGTTGGCTCAAGCGCGGTTGGCTCAAACTTTGCCGACCGGGGCTCCCTCGACTCTGGCGCAGATGACTCAGGCGCGGCGTCGCCCGGCTTGTGTGGTTGGGCGGGTGACGGCGCGGGTGCATCGTCAGAGGGAACCGCCGCGACTGGCGTTGGAGACGGTTGTGCAGCCAACGGCACAGGCTGTGTCGTCCGGTGTCGCCGGTGTCGCCTCTATTGGCCGTGGGGCTGCAGTTGACGCCGCTGGTCGTTCTGCTTCCACCGGCGCTCTGGGCGCTTGCGCAATCGGGCGCTCGGCAGCGGGCTGCTCGGCAGCAGGCTGCTGGACAGCAGCTGGCAGCGGAATGGCAGCCGCGGCCTGTGGTGACGCCGCGGCCTGTGGTGACGCCGCGGCCTCTTCAGCCGCCGGCTTCTGCTCGGCTGGCGAGGTCCGTGGGCTGGACTGGGTGGACGCGGCCGCGTCCGTCACTTCTGCCGATGGCACCGCTGGTGGCGCGTCAACCTGGCTCGTTTCCTCGTCGGGCACGGGCTGCGTAGCCTCAAGCCGCTGCTCGGCAACGGGTGGCTGCTCGGCAGCGGGTGGCTGCTCGGCAGCGGGCGCAGGCACGTGCGTACTCTCCGACGCCACGGCGGACGGCACAGGCGCTTTGCGCTCGGCAGGTGGGAGAGGGGGCGTTTGCGGCTCCCCATCTGGATTGGGCGTGCTGATGACCTCGACGCGCGAAAATGCACGCCAGCGCTGCATTTGCTGCTGGATGACCCGAGCGCGCTCTTCCTCGCTCAGCCCCTTGAGGCGCTGGGCAGCGGGCGGCGGCTCGGCCAGCGGTCCACTCGCTTCGGCCACGAGGCGGCTGAAGCGCTCAGACTTGCTCTCCGTGCGCGCGGCCACGCCGGCAATGTCGGGTCTCTTGCCGGCGCTGTAGGCCTCTGCTGCCTGCGCCACCAGGGCGTTGAAGTGCTCCGAGCGGCTCTTGGGCGGCGCTGCGGGCGAGGAAGGTGCAGCCGGTTGCGTGGCAGGCTGCTGGCAGGCTGTGTGGCAGGCTGCGTGGCAGGCTGCGAAGCTTGTGCGGGCAGCGCAGGTGCAACGGGTGCCCTGGGCGTGGCGCGCTGAGGCGGCGGCGGCAGTGCACCGCTGCCGGGCGGCGCCGTTGGTGCTGCCGGCATGGGTGCGGCGGCTGCAGCAGGCGCCATTGACGGCGGCATGTCGCCAGCCGGATCAAATGGCTGAGGCTCTGCTGCGACGGCTGCGGTCACCCGGGGTGCTGCGGGCGCAGTCGTCTGTGGCGCGACGGGCTGGCTTGATTGCGCTGCGACAGGCGCAGTGGCCTGGGGTGCGCCGTAGGCAGTTTGGGCACTCTGCTGCGCTGTGCGTGCGCCAGCAGGTGGCAGACCAGCCAGCGGCAAAGGGCCACTGCGTGCGGCCATGGCGCGCCGCTGCGCTGGAGTGGGCATGCCCCGTGCCGGCGCACTGCTGCGCGGCTGGGCCTCGCTGCGCGCCTGTGTGCCGCCTGGTTGCGCGGCGTCGCCATAGAGAACGCGATCCACGGCCGATTGTGGCTCGCCGCCGGGAGTGGATTGCGCCGCCGGAACCGGTGTTTGCGCTGCGAAATAGGGCTCATCCGCAAAAGCGTCCGGCTCGCCGAGGAGCTCTGCAACTTCCGTCGGCTGGGCGTCGCCGGCCTCAAGCAGGGCGGCTTCATCGGCAACGGCTTCGGGTAGACCTTCTGGAACCCTGTGGACTCTGTAGATCTTGTGGAGCTTCGGCGCCATCATCCGACTGCTCGTCGACGGCTAGCTGCTCGTACCATGCGCTGCGTGCGCTGAGCGCCAGCGGCTGCCCGGCGCGCAAGGCGCCTGCTGCGCGCCCGCTCCAGCCAAAGCGTGCGTCGGCATCACCCGGAAAAACGCCCGCAGGCGGGGCCGAGACGGAGGGAGATTGATAGGTGCGCCGCAGCCGCTGCATGAGGCCGCGCGCGCTGGCGCTGTCGCCAGCCGCCACATCGCCGCTGAGTGCAAGCCCCCACGCTGTAATGGGCAGCGCCCTGCGCCGGAGGAGTGCAGCGCTCAACGAGTCATCGCTTGCAGGCGCGCCACCATCAGCCGCGGCGCTCCGCCGTGCGCTCTCATCTGCTGCAGATTGTCTCCGTCTCGAACGCTCGGCCATATCTGGTTCCGGCTAAACAGATGCTGCAACGCAGAACAAATGCGCAAAAAGCGAACAGGGATCGGGGAACACTTCACTCACCACGTTGCTGTTCCCCGATCCCTGTTTCCCGATCCCTGTTTCCCGATCCATCTTTCCACGTTGCGGGTACCTTGGTGGTATCACTCCAGGGTGCAACCGGCTGGCGGAATCGAAAGCTCAAGGCGCAGTGCCTGGTGTAACGGTGAAACGGCGAAACGCAATCTCCAGCGTCTCAACGGCCACGTCACTGCTGCCCGTGTCAAGGCTCGGGCCGCTCCAGACGGTGGCCATTGCGTTCTCGAGATCATAGCGGCGCGCCACGCGCTGTGTGTAGGGCACGATCTGCTCAATCGAGATCTGGCGATAACGCACTTTGCCATCCAGCGCGCCGGTGTAGAACCACTCCCACAGCGCGGCCGAATGGGTGATACCGCTCTTGAGCGTGATCTTGCCGTAAGAGAGGCCCGTGTGCAGCCAGACGGCGCCATCGTTGACGCCGCCCTCGCGCAGTTCCGTCACCCCGCGTGTAACGCTGAGGCCGGTGCAGGCGGTGAAGGTTGCTCCGACAATGCCGTCTATGACCACGCGAAAGGCAAACGCGGGTACGGGATCGGTTTTTCCATCATCACGCGCGACGGCGCGCACTTGTTGTGCAGCGGCATTTACAAGGGCAGACATTACGGCACCTCAACTTTCAACCATGCGCCCGGCCAGAGACAAGTTGCGAATGGCGGCACGCAAGGCGCTGCCGGCGCATGCTGGGCTACCGGCGCGGCAACGGCTCCTGGCGGCGGGAATTCGTCAAACGTACATCGGCAAGCAGCATGGCGTAGAGCTTCTCCGCCAGCAGTCGCTTCTCGTCGGCGCTCAGATCAAGCCGGCGCACGGCGTCGCTCGACTCAAGCGCCGCGCCAATTGATGCAACGTCGTTCCCATTGTCGTTCTGATCAGACAGAGCCATTGGGCTCATCTCCACAAAACCAGCGGCCTCAACCCAACTGATGTTGACGGCCTTTTGATGCCTTTGCTTATCCTTGCGCCCTTGCCCATTTGCGCTGAAATGGGGGGTTTCATCATGGTGTGGCTTTAGTCAACCTGCTCATTCAGCCTGCGGTTGATCTGTGCAATCTCTTCCACCCAGCGCTGGCGGTCGCCATGCTCAAGCGCCAAAATCGAACGCAGCGGCCAGTGGAAGTGATAGGCTATGTAGGCTACCTCCTCATGCAGGCGTTCTAAGGGGTAGCCGAAAGCCCCCCCAGGTCAGTCAAATCCATCTCGAAGGTGTGCTGACATTCAGGGCAGGTGACGGCGATCAGCGACACGCCTTCCTCGTTGATCTTGCGGTAGAAGGCCTGCAAATAGGCCATGTCCGCAGCAAAGAGATTTTCAATCACGCCTGTGGTGATGTTCGTCTCGTCACCAATGCGGGTGATGACACGCGTGAGCAGGATGATTGTCAGGTAGGCCTGATTGGCGTGCACGCGTGGGTCGCGCAGCGGCACAATCTCGTCCATGGCTGTGGCCAGACGCATGACGCCCTGCTTGTGCACCTTGCCGGCCGCGTCCACATAGCCACGCGGGAGGGTAAATGGGAATTCGGTTTGCAGCTTCATGGCGCCGAAAGCACCGAAAGCTCAACACGTTCGTAGACCACAGTCATCTCCTCAATGAGGAACGCGCTTTGGGTTGCATCCAGTGCGCCCAGCGAAAACTTGGTGGGCCACACATTAAAAAAGTTCCAGCCCAGAATCGGCCAGTACATGCGGTTGTGGACGTAGATGCTCATGGATGCGCGCGCAGGGTTAATGGCGCCTGTCACCACCTGCTGCGGCCACAGCCAGAAGTTGGCCGCACCGGTGATGCCCCGCTTGAGGGTTACCGTGCCCGGCTCGGTGCGGCCGGGCATGTACTGAACCTCACCCTGACCCGTTTCGGCGTTGAAGGTCTTGTATTCAACCTTGGCAATGTCGTACGTCAGCGCGCTGATATCCTGAAAGGAGCCGCTGAAGAGCGTGCCGACGCCACCGGCAATCCACACGGTGAAGCTGTGCTTGAAGAGTGGATCACGAAAGATGGGAATGCCCATAGCAATCCTGGGCCTCCCGGCCCCTCCACCGCACGGCGATGGAATCAGCGTCGCGGCGTAACTCGCTTACAGATGCCACACATGCGCGCCCCATGGCAGCGCTTCGGCAGCCAAATTATGCCGGCGTGAAACCAACGGCTCTGGCGTAAAAACGCGCTGGCCGTTGGTTTCACGCCGCGCCTGGACTAGCGGGTGGCCGCGACCTGGCCTGCCACGCCTTCGCGCGTCACGCCTTCGTGCGCCAACGTCATCTCTTCCATCACAAAGTCGTTGCTATCCGAAGAGAGCGAGGTTGCGCTCACTTTGGCCGGCCACGCCTTCTGCAACATCCAGCGCACAATCGGCTTCAGATCAGATGAGTAGAGCGTGATCGTGCAGTCCTTGCGTGCGTCGGACATCTTGCCGTCGATCACCATCTGGCGCCACTCCCAAATCTTGAGATCCGAAGTGAGGCCACGCTTAAGGGTGACGTCGCCAAAGCTGAGGCGGCCGGCGCTCTTGATGATGACTTCCTTGCCATCCTTTGTTAATGTCTTGTTCTGCACGATCTCGTTCTCGGAACCGAGACCGTCAATGCCGGTGAACCAACCCGACAGATCGCCAACTTCCAGGGAAAAGCGATATCCCTGTAGGGGATCTTCTACGCCCATGGCATGCCTCCTGGCCTACATGTGTGATGCACGAATGCACGTTTGATAGAGAGTCATGTTCTGGTGTGGCGGCCGCGCACGCTTGCGTCTGGCGGCCCGCCACACCACCCTGCATACACCGCTCCGGTCAATTTCCGGCTTATTCTGCGTCGCCTGACCACTGGCCAATGCGGAAGATGATGAATTCGGCAGGCTTTACGGGCGAGATGCCGATTTCGATGAACAACTGTCCCAAATCGCGCACGTAGGCGGGATTGAGCTCCTCATCGCACTTGACGTAGTAGGCCTGCGTCGGCGCTGCGCCAAAGAGCATGCCCTGCGAATAGAGCCCCATGAGGAAGTTGCCCACGTCGCGGCGCAGGCGCGCCCACAACCGCTGGTCGTTGGGCTCGAAGACCGCCCACATGGTGCTTGTGCGCAGTGTCTGCTCAACCATGTTGAAGAGACGACGCACGTTGATGTAGCGCCACGATGCATCACTGGCCAGGGTGCGTGCGCCCCAGACACGGTAGCCCATGCCCGGGAAGAAGCGGATGCAGTTGACGCCAACCGGGTTGAGCGTGTCCTGCTCGCCCTTGGTGACGTTGTAGGCGAGGCGCGTGCAGCCGCGCACCACTTCGTTGGCCGGGGCCTTGTGCACGCCGCGCTCGCTGTCGCTGCGCGCCCAAATGCCTGCCAGGTGGCCGGAGGGGGGCATGAAGATGGGCTGGTTCGTGGCCGCATCCATGACTTCAATCCACGGGTAGTACATGGCCGCGTAGCTCGAGTCGAAACCGGTGATGTTCATGCGCCAGTCTTTGACTTCGGCGGCATTCATGTCGGGGGGCGTGTCGAGGATCGCCACGCGGTCGCCCAGCCCCTCGCAGTGCGCAATCAGCGCCGACTGCACGGCCTTGACCATGATGCGGTCCACGCTCTTCTGGCCGGGCATCTTGGTCATCAGGTCGGGGATGCAGACGATGCTGATGTCGTCGTGCTGCGCCAGCCCCTCGATGCCGGTCTTTCGAAGGGCGTCGCCCTGGTATTCGCTGTAATTGGCGGGCTCCATCAGCGCCTGCTGAATGACGAGCGACTGCTCCTGCGAGCGGGGGGTGAGACGGGTCAGCGGTGCGCCCGAATCGGTGATCGTAAGATCAATGAAGCTCGGCGCCTTGTTGTTGGGATAAGCAAAGTGGACAGTCGACGCACCATTTTCCGACTGCGTTTCCGTCAGGCGGATATCCTTGCGCGTTTCGAGTGTCTTCCACTCGCCCGACTTGGTCTGCCTGTCGACGAAGAGAGTAAAGACGCCCATGCCGTCGCCGTCGCTGGAAGCGGCGGCTGAAGGCGCGGCGTTGGCAGCGGCGCCCTTTTCGTCGGCGCCCTCTTCGCCCTCCTTGCCCTTCTTGGCCGGAGGTGCGGAGGCAGCAGCCTTGGGGGGCTCGGGGGCTTCAATGCGGACACGCAGGGATGCGCCGTCAAAACCGGCCTGCTTGGCACGCACCATGAGGCGCGGCTTGCCGTCGGCGCTGAGCAGTGTATTTTGCGCGCGTGGAATGGTCTTAACGCTCAGCACGTAGCAGCGCTGGCCACCATTGAGGAAAAAGCCGTAGATCGCCTGCGGCAGATAGGCGCCGGGCACCAAATCGCCGAAGCGCTCGCGGTACTGCGTCCAGTTGGTCACAAAGACAGGGCTGCCGAGAAGGTTTTCGGTGACAACTTCGCCGTCAATCTCGCGGGTATACTCGGCCTTCTCGGTGAAACCGATGAAGCAGGCCGTTGAGGTGCTAACAGCCTCAATCGGCTTGGCACCTCGGTTCACTTCTTCAACATATACACCTGGTGACAAATACTCGGGCATAGGGTGACTCCTCCCTCACAGTGTGCGTACACGGAGACGCATGGATGCGGACGACGGGTGGACTTCGACTGCGGTGATACGACGAGCCTTCTGCTGATTTGTCCAACACGCTGCACGGTGCAAATGGCGCTTTGGACGAGGAGTGAACGAGATATGAGGTGCAGTTGCAAACATGATGGCGGCTGCACTCTCGGCCATCCTTTACAACTGCGTTTGAACGACGACACTGAGCGAATTAACGAAGTGCTTTAGTTTACAAGCTATGTATCACATACGTGATAAACAGCCACTGTGTCACAAACAGTCATGGAACACCGAAAGAAATGCGGCTTCGGGTTCAGGGCTTCGTTAGCGAGGCTGCAGTGTGAACGCGAGGTGAGGATTCTGCAGATCGAACTTACGGCTTCCTGGGTTTCGCTTTGCCTTTGCCCTTCACCGGTGCGTCGACAACATCAATATCGCCGGCGTCTGCTTCTACGATATTCGCGCCTTCAGGACTTTCGGTGGCGGGCGCCGGCCTGCCCACAGTGAAGATTGAGCGGCTTTCCGACGTAAAGGTGGTGAGTTGCCGGTAGCGAATGTCGAGCGAGCGCACAACGGGCACTGTCACATCCACATAGGGTTGCAGCGTTGCAGTTGCCACAATGTCAATCGCGGGCCGCAGTTCGTTGTCCAGCACTGACCAGAGGTCACTGACGCCATTCTGGGTGTCGTACTGCGCCAGCTTGAGCGGGACGCCGTTCTCCTGGCCGCTCATGTGCTCGCGTAAAATGTCCTCGGGCACGGAGCGCAACCGGAAGAGCGCGGCCAGCATGCGGGAGAGTATTCTGTGCTCGTCGAGTGGGTCCTTTGCCCAGGCAGTGACGAGATAGAAGAGATCAAAGCGCAGGCCATGGTGCAGGACTCTGGCGATGTCGCCGACGCGTGTGTCCTGGAAGGCGGGGCCCGGCGTGCGCAGCTTGGTATTCTCGCGGATGTCCCGCAGGAAGAGATTGATGGTCGGCCGGCTCAAGCGGGCGGACCATTCGCGTTTTGGCTGTTCAAACGCGATGTCAACCTCATTTTCGCGAATAGGCAACTCGCGTATGAGGAAATCGCGCAGGGCGTCGTCCAGCTGGTCAATCACGGCAATCCGCCTTGCATTCATTCACGCGCAGTTACAGGCGCCGCCAGGGCACACCTGAATTCGCTTGCTTGTCTGTCACCGGGTGCGGCCAAAGCATACACGCTCTGCCGGATAACGGCTAACGCCAAAAAACGAAACGGCGGGCGAATCGTCGTTTCGCAAAAAAAGCCCGTCCGCAAACAACGCGATGTGCGCGTTCACAGTCCGGCTCTAGGAACCACCATGGTCCAAAATTGCCCAATGGGCATGCTGTGTGAAAGAGGCCGTGCGTAGTGCCGTGCCACGGGGAAGACTGCTTTCCGTTGCGTCGAGTAACGGCTTGCTAGGCAAAGGAAGCGCCGAAGAAGAGTTCGTGTGCAGCGCGCTTGCGCTGCACATCGCCGGCCATGCGCTTGGTGCGCACGCCCGCCGCGCCCTGCTGCACAACGTGGGTCAATTCATGGGCGAGCAACTGCTGACCTTGCCTGGTGCCCGGATTGTACTCGCCTGAGCGGAAGAAGATGTCGCTGCCGGTGGTGAATGCACGCGCGCTCAGGCTGCGGTTAAGGCTGTCGGACTGCTGCCCGGTGTGCACGCGCACGCTGCTGAAATCGGAGCCCATGGCCCCTTCCATTGCGCCACGTGCGGCGGGGTCGAGGGCGCTCCCACCAGAGCGCGCAAGCTGAATTTGCGATTCGAGCGCAGGATCAATGGCAGAGGGCCCGGACGCAGCGCCCGAGTGCTTGGCTTGCAGTTCTTCCTCTGCGCCATGCCGCTGCACGGAGCCGGCCATCGGCTTCATCTGCAGTTCTTCCTCTTCCTCCACCCGCTGCACGCGATGCCCGCGACAGGCTTCATCTGCAACTCTTCCTCTTCCTCCACCCGCTGCACGCGTGCCGCGCCACCGGCTTCATCTGCAACTCTTCCTCTTCTTCCTGCCGCTGCAGACGTTCGGGCGCAGCCATCGACTGCACCACACTCTCGGCCACGCTGTCGGCCTCGCGCTCGTAGACGTCATCAACCGGCCCAAGCGTCAACTTGGGCTGGACGACCAGTCGGGCGCGCCGCACCACCGCCGACGGGTCCGTGGGCGCACCTGGCGCGGATTGGCTGCCCAGTGCTCGGTTGCCATAGACGCGCTGCGCGTCAAACGCAGTCGTCACATCGGCTTCTGCAGCATGGGGCGCACGCAACAGACGCTGTGCATCTGCGCGCGCCTTCTGGTTTTCAAATCCTTGCGATTGCGTTGTTGCCATGGGACGAGGCCTCCAGTTGGGTGTTAACGGATCCGGCGCTCGTCCGTTACGTTTATGGCAAAGCAGCGTGGGGTAACTTGCTTACATGTCGATTATATCACTATGCAACCTGATGTCAATACAGTTTTCGAACTTGCAGTGCCCACTTTTGAACTTCAGAGCCTGTCAAGCGTCCCGGGGGTCTGCCAAGACGCCCTGCAACCCCTCATCACACGAGGAAATCCTTCTCGTCGGTCAGCCGACCCAGCTTCTGCAGCTCGCGTCGTGTGGCGTGGAGCAGATTCGCCATGGAAACGATGCCGTCATCTGCCACGGCATAGTAGGCGGCGGCCACAATCACGTTGCGGATACTGCCGCCCGAGATCTTGTAGCGGCGCGCAAGCGAGGCCAGGTCCACGTCGTCGGCGCAGGGGGTGTTGGCAGGGAAGAGCGCCTGCCAAATGCGCAGGCGCTGCTCGGCGTCGGGGAAGGGGAAATCCACCACGCTGTGCAGCCGGCGCGTGAAGGCCTCATCGAGGTTGGCGCGCAGGTTGGTCGCGAGGATGGTTACGCCATCATAGGCCTCCATGCGCTGGAGCAGGTAGCTCGTTTCAATGTTGGCGTAGCGGTCGTGGGCGTCTTTCACCTCCGAGCGTTTGCCGAAGACGGCATCGGCTTCGTCAAAGAAGAGGATGGCGTTGCTGTTCTCCGCTTCGGTGAAGATGCGCTCGAGATTCTTCTCGGTTTCGCCAATGTACTTGCTGATCATGCCCGAGAGGTCGATTTTGTAGACATCCAGCCCCAACGTGCGGGCGAGCACCTCGGCGGCCATGGTCTTGCCGGTGCCGGGCGGGCCGGCGAAGAGCGCCGAGACGCCATAGCTGGGGGCCAGTTTGCGCCCATAGCCCCACTCGTCCAGCACCTGCGGGCGGCCGCGGACGGTAAGGAGCAGTTCGCGCAGACGCGCAACCTGATCTTCGGGCAGCACAAGGTCTTCCCAGTCATAGCGGGCGCTGAGCTTGCGGGCAAAGGTGGAAAGGCGCGGGCTGGAGTGCTCGCGTGCGGCCGTGAAGAGATCCTCGTTCGTCAGCAGGCGGCCGGCCTGCGCCGCGTGATCGAGCGCCGAGGCCACCATATCAGTCATCTGGCGTGTGGTGAGGATGAAGCGCCCGGAGAGGGCAGTGCCGTCGAGCACTTCGGCGCTGGGCAGTTCAGCGAGCGCAGCGTTGAGGAAGTTGCGCCGCTGCTGATAGCTGGGCGGCGGGAAGTCAATCCATGTAAGACGGCGATCACGGTCGACATCGCGCTGGCCGCCAGACGGTCTCGGAGCCGATCGCCACGGGGCCACTGTGGGCGCACAGGCGCTCGAAGAGGCGCGCAGGGGGAGCGCCATCCTCCATGAGCGTGTCCCAGCCGTCAATCGCCGCCACCTTGCCTGTGAGCAGCGCGTCGCGCAGGAAGATATCAAGCGTCTCTTCGGGATCAGCACCGGCGCGCCCAACGGCGTGGAGATCGAGCAGCAGCAGCGATGCGCCCAGCGCGCCGGCAAACCAGACCATGGCGCTGCGCTTGGCGGCGGCATCCTTGCCCGAGAGAACGACAAACGCGTCGCCGTCCGCAGCCTGCTCCATGGCCAGCATCTGCGCCGGCGCAAACTGGTGCGGGTCGGGCTGGGCCACATCCAAAAGCTGGACAAAGGGCTGCAGGGCCGTGCTCGGGCTGTATTTGCCCAGCAGCCAGAGGACGATGGAAGGCTCGGGCGCAAGCGCCTGGTTAAGCATCACCGGCTGCAGGATGCCGGGCTCGGCCACGCGCTCCAGCAGGT
This sequence comes from uncultured Chloroflexia bacterium, assembly GCA_963773745.1. Classification (GTDB taxonomy): domain Bacteria; phylum Chloroflexota; class Anaerolineae; order Caldilineales; family Caldilineaceae; genus UBA5069. The sequence goes on along the minus strand of CAVZCL010000005.1, from coordinate 1,481,368 downwards.
TGTTACGCAGGAGAGTGGCGTTGTCGCCAAGGTGAATCAGGTCGCCCAGGCGCGCGGGGCCCGGTTCGCTGAGCAGGTCGAGGATGAGGTTGGGCGTGGCGCGCCGGCGCGTGAGGTCATCATGCAGAAAGCCGTAAATGCGCTCATAGCGCAGATCCAGCGCCGGCGCAATGCAGACGAGGAAGGCGTCCAGCTCAAAGCGCGAGAGGTTGCATTCGAGCGCCAACTGCGCCAGGCGCGAGCCGCCTTCGGTGGCCGCTTCGTCGACAACGTCGGCAATCTGCTCCTGCACCTGGGCAATGGCCTCCATGTAGATGCCATCGCCCCAGGGAGAGCTTTCTTCGCCCTCGCTCTCCTCAGCGACTTGAGCGAAGGACTCCCCAAAGGGTTGCTGCAGCAAGGCCTGTATGGCATCCATGGAAAGGAATGGCGACGCTGCATTGTGCGTCTCGGCCCCGGCCTCTCTGCGCGCCGGCTGCAGGCGGGCAATCTGCGCCAGGCGGCGGTGAATGAGCAAATCCAGGCGCGCCAATTCGACGTAGAGGTGGCGCAGTGTGGGGTCGGTCAGGTTCATGGCAGGCTTCTGGAGTGGGCGTGGCGGCACAGGCTGAGAGCATTCTAGCGAGGGAGGCGAAGACGGTCAATGTCGGTGTGCGCGCCACGCACTTGGCGCGCAGTTGCAAGTCACCGCGACACGATGAATTTTCGTAACGGCGGCTTCGGCCGCAGAAGGTTCGGAACGTGTCGCGTCCTCAAGTTCGGTGCGCATTAGGCCGTTGCTTGCCACGCATAGCGTCTGCAGGCGGCAGCTGCCGGCTACGGGCGGCCGGGCAAACGCGTGGTATAATTGGACTTTGAGGATGGCTGCCGCACGCTTGCGGCCTCTGGATCCCTGTATGCACGAGCTGGCCGTAACCCAAAGCCTGGTTGACATTGCACTGGACGCTGCACGCGCGGCAGACGCCGTGCAGATTCGCACCGTACGCGTCAAGGTGGGTGCGCTCACCGGCATTGCGCCCGAATCGGTCCACTTCTACTTCGACTTCCTTACCCGCGATACGGCCGCGGCGGGCGCAAATCTGGAGTTGCTGATGCAGCCCGCTGAAGCCATCTGCGCCGACTGCGGCGCGCCCTTTGCCGTAAGCCCGCCGCTCGATGTCTGCTGCCCGCAGTGCGGCGGCGCGCCCGCGCGTGTGACGGGTGGCAACGATCTGCTGGTGACGAGCATCGAGGTCGACTAGGGTGGTGTGTCTTCGCAGTGCGCAGCGCCTTTCGTAGCGGCTGCTTCAGCTGCCGTTGTCGAGGACGCGCCGTCATTGGTGAGTACGGCGGCTGAAGCCGCCGCTACGAAAGGCGCTGCGCACTGCGACGACACACCACGAATGCATCTCACTACTGCCGCGATGGCCCACCCGAAGCTGGAGAGCAATCCGCTGTGACCGAAATTCCTGTTGTCCGCCATGTTCTCGACGTCAATGATCAGGGCGCGACCGCCAACCTGGTGCGTCTCAATGAGCTCGGCATCACCGCGATCAACCTCATGGCATCCCCTGGGGCGGGCAAGACGACGCTCATCCTGGCCACTGCCGCCGCACTGGCAGGCAGGCTGCGCGTGGCCGTCATCGAGGGGGACCTTGCCACCCGCATTGACGCCGACCGTGTGGCGGCTGCAGGGCTGCCTGTGGTGCAGATCAACACCGACGGCGGCTGCCACCTCGACGCTGCGATGGTGCACGGCGCGCTCGACCAGTTGCCACTTGCCGACATTGACCTGCTGCTGATTGAGAATGTGGGCAACCTCGTCTGCCCGGCCAACTTTGCGCTGGGCGTGCACGCCAACGTGGTGGTGGCGAGCGTGCCCGAGGGGCACGACAAGCCCTTCAAGTATCCAGGCATCTACGCACGCGCACAGGGCGTGGTGCTCAACAAGGCGGATATGGTCGAGGTATTTGAGTTTGACACGGCCGAGTTTGCACGGGGTGTGGCGCTGATCAACGCAGAGGCCCCCATTTGGCAGCTCTCGTCGCGCACGGGGGCGGGGATTGCGCCGTGGATTGCATGGCTGGAGACGCTGGCGGCGACGCAGCGGAGCGAGCGTGTCCGCACAGACGGCTAGCCCAATGAGTGCGCCCGACGTCATCGGCGGGGCCGCAGGTGGGGCGGGCGGGGCCGGTGGCGCGCCCGCAGCCCATGGCGCGGATTGTGTGCGGCTGCATCTTTCCATTGAGGGGGCCGTGCAGGGTGTTGGCTTTCGCCCCGTCGTCTACCGGCTGGCGGCGGAGCTGGGGCTGGCGGGCTGGGTAAGCAACGGCCGCGCCGGCGTGCAGCTTGAGGTTGAGGGCAGCAGCGCGGCCGTGGAGGCGTTCGCAGCACGCATCGCGGCAGCGCCGCCGGCGCTGGCGCTTGTGCGCACCATCACACGCCGCTGGGTTGAGGTGGAGCACGCCCACGACTTTGAGATTCGCGCCAGCGACGAGGCAGGCGCAGCGCGCGCGCTGCTGCTGCCCGATGTGGCCATCTGCCCCGAATGCCTGGCGGAGATTTTCACGCCGGCAGAGCGCCGCAGCGGCTACCCTTTTGCCAACTGCACCAACTGCGGGCCGCGCTTCAGCATCATCGAGGCGCTTCCCTACGACCGGCCGCGCACGACCATGCGCGCCTTCCCACTCTGCCCCGCCTGCCGCGCCGAGTACGAGAATCCGGCGGACCGCCGCTTTCATGCGCAGCCCACGGCTTGCCCCACCTGTGGCCCGGCACTTGCGCTGCTGGCTCCCAATGGCGATGGCACATGGCGCGAGGCAGCGCAGGCAGAGGGCGCGCTCTCTGCGGCGGCGCAGGCGCTGTGTGCAGGCAGGATCGTCGCCGTCAAGGGGCTGGGCGGCTTTCACCTCATGGCGGATGCGGCGAACGACGACGCTGTGGCCACGTTGCGCACGCGCAAGGGGCGCGAGGAGAAGCCCTTCGCCCTCATGGCACGCACGCTCGCTGAGGCGCGCACGCTGATTGCGGTGGATGATGCCACCGCCGCGCTGCTCGCCTCGCCCGCTGCGCCGATTGTGATTGCGCCCCGCCTGGCCACTGCGCCCGTGGCCGCCGGCGTTGCGCCGGGTAACCCCACCCTGGGCGTCATGTTGGCCTACACGCCGCTCCACCAACTGTTGCTGGCGCAGACGCAACGGCCACTGGTGGCCACAAGCGGCAACCGCAGCGACGAGCCGATTTGCACCGACAATGACGAAGCCGTGGCCCGCCTTGGCGCAATGGCCGACCTCTTTCTCGTGCACAATCGCCCGATTGCGCGCCACGTGGATGACAGCGTGGCCACCATGATTGAGGGCGCACCGCGCGATTCTGCGACGTGGCACGCGGCTATGCCCCGCTGCCTATCCGCGTGCGCGACGACGGCCCCACCCTGCTGGCCGTGGGCGCGCACCTGAAGAACGCAATTGCCCTGGCGATTGGCCGCGACGTCTTTCTCAGCCAGCACATTGGCGATTTGGAATCGCCCGAGGCGCAGGCCGCCTTTGCAAGCGTCATCGCCGACTTTGTGCGCATGTATGACGCGCAGCCCGTTGCGATTGCGCACGACCTGCACCCTGACTACGCCTCCACACAGTGGGCGCGACTGCGCCTTCGCCGAGGGTGCTGCTGATGGTGCGCTGGCGCACGGCCTGCCGCTGATTGGCGTGCAGCACCACCATGCGCACCTGGCGGCGTGCCTGGCCGAAAACCAGCAGAGCGGCACGGCGCTGGGCGTTATTTGGGATGGCAGCGGCTATGGCCCCGGTGGCGAGCATGGCGGCGGCACTGTTTGGGGCGGCGAGTTTCTGCTGGGCGACGCAGCCGCATTCGAGCGGGTGGCCCACCTGCGCACCTTTCGCCTGCCCGGTGGTGAGGCCGCCGTGCGCGAGCCGCGCCGCAGCGCGCTGGCCCTCCTGTGGGAGCTTGATGGCGACGCCGGCCATGCAGCACTGCTCGACGCGCAATTCACCGCGGCAGAGCGCACGCTCCTCAGCCAGATGTTGACACGGGGCGTCAATGCGCCGCTCACCAGCAGCGCGGGGCGGCTCTTTGATGGCATTGCGGCGCTGCTCGGCATTTGCCCGCGCAGCAGCTTTGAGGGACAGGCGGCGATTGCGCTGGAACACGCCGCCGACGCAAGCGAGCGCGGCGCCTATCCGCTGGCGCTGCACACATCTGCGGGCGGACCGCTGGTGGTGGATTGGGAGCCGCTCCTGCGCGCCCTGCTGGACGATCAGGCGCGCGGCGTGGCGGTGGGCGTCATGAGCGCACGTGTGCACCGCGGGCTCGCACAAGCGATTGCGGCCGTTGCGGCGCGCGTGGTGTGCTTGCCGGCGTGCAAACCGTGGCGCTCAGCGGCGGCTGCTTCCAGAATCGTTTGCTGCTGACATGGACGGCCCGGGCGCTGCGCGCAGCGCGGCATGGAGGTGCTCATTCACAGCCAGGCGCCCCCCAACGATGGTTGCATCGCGCTTGGCCAGATTGCGATTGCACGCAGCCAGCTGCAACGGCAGCAGACAGATTTTACGGATGGTGCAGATCACAACGGATAAGAACCGATAGGAACGGTATACGACAACAGATCAAGAGAATCAGGCTCTTCTTCTGCGTTTCTCTCTTCAATCTGGAAATCTGTATACCGCAGTTCTTTCAAACTGGAGAAGAATTATGTGTTTAGGGGTTCCTGGACGAGTGCTTTCGGTGGAGATGCGTGATGACGGCATGGCCATGGGCCGTGTCAGCTTCGGCGGCGTCGTCAAGGAGGTCTGCCTTGCCTACACGCCCGAGGTGCAGGTGGACGAGTATGTCATCGTCCACGTGGGCTTTGCCATCAGCAAGGTGGATGAGGCCGAGGCGCAGGAGATCTTCCGGTTTCTGGAGCAGATGGACGAGCTGGGCGAACTGGAGATTGAGACGGCTCCGTTATAACGCACGCCGCTTTATTACGCACGCCGCTTTGACGAGGCAAGGATAGTGTACGCATGAAATTTGTTGACGAATACCGAGGCGAGGCCGAGGCGCAGCAGCTTGTGCGCGCCATCGAACGCACAGTCACAAAGCCATGGACGCTCATGGAGATCTGCGGCGGGCAGACGCACACGCTCGTCAAGTACGGCATCGACAACCTGCTGCCAAAGCTGGTGACGCTCGTCCATGGCCCGGGCTGCCCTGTGTGCGTAACGCCGCTCGCCCTGATCGACCACGCGATTGAACTGGCGCGCCGCCCGAGATCATCCTCACCTCCTTTGGCGATATGCTGCGTGTGCCCGGCTCCAGCGACGACCTGCTCAGCGTGAAGGCGCTGGGGGGCGACGTGCGCATGGTCTACTCACCGCTCGACGCCGTGGCGCTGGCCAAGCGCAATCCCGACAGGCAGGTCGTCTTCTTTGCTGTGGGCTTCGAGACGACCGCCCCCGCAAATGCCATGGCCGTTCGCTACGCGCATCAGCAGGGCATTTCCAATTTCTCGATTCTCAGTTCGCACGTACTTGTGCCGCCTGCGATTGAGGCCATTCTGAGCGCCGAGGGCAATACGGTGCAGGGCTTTCTGGCGGCGGGGCACGTCAACGCAATCATGGGCTACACCGAGTATGAGCCTCTGGCTGAGCGCTTTCACACGCCCATTGTCATTACCGGCTTCGAGCCGCTGGACCTCCTCCAGGGGATTTACCAGACGCTGGTCATGCTGGAGGAAGGGCGCTGGGGCGTGGAGAACGCCTACGCGCGCGCTGTCACGCGTGCAGGCAATCTGCCCGCACAGCGGGTGCTGGAGGAGATCTTTGCGCCGTGCGACCGTGCCTGGCGCGGCATTGGCGTCATACCGCAGAGCGGCCTTGGGCTACGGCCCGCCTTTGCCGCGTATGATGCGCAGGCCCGCTTTGCGCTGGAGGAGACGGGCGTGGTCGAATCGCCCCTCTGCATTGCCGGGCAGATTATGCAGGGGCGCGCCAAGCCCCATGAATGCAGCGCATTCGGCACACTCTGCACGCCTGAGAAGCCGCTCGGTGCGCCCATGGTTTCATCCGAGGGGGCGTGTGCGGCGTACTACCAGTTTCGGGCGCATGACGGCCAGCCGAGTGAATCCATTGCCGATTGATCGTGCGCCAGAGGCGTAATGCCAGGCAGGCATGAATGAATCGCTTACTCGCGATTCCTGCCCTGTCTAAATTGCATTGGAGAATCGAACGATGGCCACATTGCGCGATCGGCTAGTGTATCGCCCTCGCACCTCTCGCCTGCAAGACTTCTTCCGATGGCTGCTTGGCGTCGCACTTGCCTATGCCGGCATCAGCCATCTGACCTTTGCACGTGCGGAGTTTATTGCTCAAGTTCCGCGTTGGGTCCCACTTTCAGCTGACACAGTTGTCGTTTTGTCCGGAGTTGTTGAAGTTGCGCTTGGCGTTTCACTGCTCGTTGCACCGCGCTATCGGGTCGCCGCCGGATGGATCACAGCCGCGTTTTTTGTGGTGATCTTTCCGGGCAACATTGCGCAATACCGCAACCAGGTTGATGCGTTCGGCCTCGACTCCAATACGGCACGCTTGGTTCGACTCTTCTTTCAACCGGTGCTGGTACTGTGGGCGCTCTGGTCAACCGGCGCGTGGCAGGCCTGGCGCAACAGCAGCCAACCGCTGAGCCCAACAAGCTCGGACTAGAACCGGGCTCCTTGCAAGGCCGGTGAGCGCAGAGTTGATCACTGGCCCGGATTCCTGAAAGCCGATTACCGCATGAATGCACTCCAACAGGGCACCTGCCCCATCCCCATTGCCGACTATCCGCATGTGCTGCTGGCGCATGGGGGCGGCGGGCGACTGTCGCACATGCTCTTTGAAAAGATGCTGCGCCCCGCCTTTGACAATGCCGCCCTTGACGCGCGCCATGACGGCGCGGTGCTTGATTTGGCCGCAGCCGGTGGCGCAACGGGGGCCGCCGGACGGCTTGCCTTCAGCACCGACTCCTATGTGGTGCGCCCGCTCGAGTTTCCCGGCGGCGACATTGGCCAGCTGGCGGTGCACGGCACCATCAATGATCTGGCCATGTGCGGCGCGCAGCCGCTGGCGCTTTCTGTGGGGCTAATCCTCGAAGAGGGCTTTCCCATGGAGAGCCTCTGGCGCGTGACGCAGTCGCTGCAGCAGGCTGCCGCTGACGCCGGTGTGCCCATTGCCACGGGTGACACAAAGGTGGTGGAGCGGGGCAAGGGCGATGGCGTCTACATTAACACCAGCGGCGTGGGGCTGATTGCACCGGGCGTTGATGTGGCCCCGCAGCGGGCGCAGGTGGGCGACCGTGTGCTTCTCTCCGGCACCATTGCCGACCACGGCATTGCCGTCATGTCCGTGCGCGAGGGGTTGGCCTTCGAGACGACCATTCGCAGCGACACGGCGGCGCTGCACACGCTGGTGGCTGCCATGCTCGCGGCGGGGGGTGACGGCCTGCACGTGCTGCGCGACCCCACACGTGGCGGCGTAGCCAGCGCCCTCAATGAGATTGCCGAGGCGGCGCGGGTGGGTGTGCTGCTGCAGGAGGCGGCCATTCCCGTGCGCGATGAAGTGCGCGGCGCATGCGAGATTCTGGGTTTTGACCCGCTCTACGTCGCCAATGAGGGCAAGTGCGTGGCCATTGTTGCAGCCGACGCTGCGCCCGCCGTGCTGGCTGCCATGCGCGCCCACCCCCTTGGCCTGGACGCGACGGAGATCGGCACAGTGGTCGCCGAGCATAGCGGGCGCGTCTACCTGCGCAGCCGTGTGGGCGGCCTGCGCGTGGTGGACATGCTCAGTGGAGAGCAGTTGCCGCGCATTTGTTGACGGACGACGGCTCATCTTGATACTCTCGCGACGAACGATCATTGGTGAAGCCACCTCCACTTGCAACGGCGCGAACACCACGGCAAGCAATCGGTCGCATTGCGTTCGGCGCGATGCGACCACTTTGTGTTATTCTGTTGGCCGTGTGCAGGCAGGGCGGCGTGGCAGTTGTGCGCGTTCGCTTGCCGGCACAGTGGACGACCTCTTGTTTCTGAAACCGCGTGGCAAAGAAGGCGGCCGCGCGCTGCCATGCGCAGCGCGCCGGTTCCGCAAGCAAACCAAGGAGAAAGATGCATGCGTAGATGGATGATAGTCCCTGTACTGGTGATCGCACTGCTTAGCAGCGCTGCCATCGCCTTCGCCCAGGAGACGCCGGCAGCCGGCACAATCCCTACCAGCCCAATAGTCGCCACCGACTCGGGCGCCTATGTCACACTGAACCTCGAAGCAGGTTTCCCGCTTGACCCCTTCTTTGTCAGCGTGAACGGCGGCGGCGAGGTGGACGCCTCCACACTTGATGCCACATGTACAGGAAATGTGAGCGAAAACCCTGTCCTCACCCTCAACTGGTCCGGCGAGAGCGATTTTGCGCGGGTCTTCGTCTATAGCGACCACAACCCGTCGCTCGTTGTCGAGTTGCCCGATGGCACCTTTGCCTGCGGCGGCGACATGAATGCCATGCTGCGCGACCCCCAGGTGACGCTCGACGCGCCGGCTGAGGGTGTCTACAACATCTGGGTTGGCAACGAGGATGGCGACGGGCTCATCCCGTCCGTGCTCGTGCTGACAACGAAGGAAGATGTGTCGGTGGGCGGCTTCCAGCTGTCCGGCCTGGTGCAGCGGCCGCAGTTGCGCGAACAGGTTGCCAAGGTCGTGGAAACGCTGAGCCTGGCCGACGCCGCCCTGGTGCAAGCGGCCATTGAGACAGCCCTGGCTGATTCAGCCAATGTACAGCCGCTTGGCGATGACGCGCCGCTTACGGCATCCACCGTGGTCACGGGCATGCTGCCCGGCTTCGTGTGGCCCGTGTCGCCCCTCTCGCCGGAGCCAATCTGCAACGGCCTCTCCAATGCAAAGCCTGGCCTTGTCTTCAGTGTGGCCGAAGGCACTGACGCTGTGCGCGTCTTTGCCGAAGCCGATGCCGACACCACTTTGCTGGTCATTCTTCCAGATGGCTCCTTTGCCTGTGCGGATGACAGCGAAGCCGGTGCGAACCGCAACCCTGTCGTTGATCTGACGAACCCTGTAGCCGGCAATTATGGCGTCGCAGTGGGCCGCCTGCTGGCTGATGAGAGCGTCGAGGCGCAGATCACGATCACCACCGACACGACAAGCGCTCCGGCCCTGCTGGAGCCAGTTGCTCCGGCCGCAGCCGGTGCGTCGAACTAGGAGCGGTGGCGACATGCAAATATCAAGCGAACGCACCAGCACGGAGAAGAGACCCATGAAGAGAATCCTACGCACAGTGGCGCTGCTGGCGGTGCTCTGCGCCCTTGTTCTGCCCGCCATGCCGGCCCAGGCGCAGGCGGGCAACACGTGGAACATAACCTACTGGCCCAACCTGACACAAGGGGGTTTCTCGCCCTTCCAGGCGTCCAGCAGTCAGATTGCCTTCAATTGGGGCCTTGGCTCACCCATGAGCGGCATTCCGGTTGACAACTTTTCCATGCGCGCCACCAGCCAGGTCTGGTTCCAGGCTGGCACCTACAATTTCACCGTCCAGGCTGACGATGAAGTGGCGTTGCTGATTGACGGCGTGACGTGGATCAACACGCGCGACCAGGGGCTAAGTGGCAAGTCCATCGTCGTTACTGTTCCGCTGCGCGAGAGCCGCTGGTACAACCTGCAGGTGGACTACCGCGAGTTTACACAGACGGCCTTTGTCTTCCTCACCTGGAGCATGGTGGGTGCACCGCCGGCCCCCGTGCAGCCGCCCCCAACATCACCTGCGCCCTCGGCCACAGATGTGCAGACGCAGTTCGGCAACTACACGCCCTGCATTCAGCAGGGGATTCACCAGATGAACTGCTTCGTGCCCAACGGCCAGTGGGATTCGCCCAACCAAGGCTCGATCGCAATGGAGCCGCAGATTGTGATCTGGGGCAAATGCAACGCAAACACGATTCAGAGCATGGTCCTCTTCCAGAACATGCCTGCGCAAAACGCGAAGTGTTCCAAGACGGAGGCCGGCTGGTTCCCCATGTAGGGAATTGGCCCGTGACCAGCACGTGACATCAAGCGGCGCGCCCCAGCTGGAGGCGCGCCGCTCTGTTTTAATGTACATGAAATAGAGGATTGCCCGTGGATGCTGTCCCCGAAGTGCTGATTGTGATGGGCGTGAGCAACAGCGGCAAGAGCACCGTGGGGCGGCTGCTGGCCGAGCGGCTGAACCGGCGCTTTGCCGACGGCGATGCGTACCACCCCGCCGCGAATGTGGCAAAGATGCGCGCCGGCATCCCCCTCACCGACGCCGACCGCGCGCCCTGGCTGGCTGTATTGCGCGCGCTCATCGTGGCTGCACTGGAGGATGCGCAGCCGCTGGTGCTGGCCTGCTCGGCGCTCAAGGAGGCCTATCGCGCCCAGCTGCGTGTGGATGACCGCGTGCGCTTCGTGTACCTGCACGGCGACGAGGCAACGCTGGCCGCGCGCGCGGCGGCGCGCCGCGCCCACTTTATGCCGCCCGGCCTGCTGCAAAGCCAGTTTGCCACGCTTGAAGAGCCGCACGACGCGCTGCGCGTTGATGTTGACCAGCCGCCGGAGAAGGTGGTGGAAGAAATTGTGCGTGGGATTGGGATTGAGTGAAGGGTAAAGGTAATTGGTAATTGGTAAATAGTAATAGGGTGCGCACTATGGTACGTAGTGCGCACCCTATTACTATTTACCAATTACCAATTGCCTTTACCCTTCACTCAACAAATATGAAGAGAAGGTCGTTCACATTCGTGCGCGTGGGTCCAGTGCGCAGGAGCGCGTTGGCTGCGTTGAGGAGTGGATAGGCGTCGTGCGCTTGCAGCGCCGCGTGGGGATCCAGCCCCAGGGCACGCGCGCGCTTTGCCGTCGCGCCGGCGGCAACGCCGCCAGCCGCGTCGGTGGGGCCGTCGCTGCCGTCTGTTGCCAGTGCAATGATGGTGACCCCCTCTGTGCCGTCGAGCGCGAGCGCGGCGGCCAGCGCTATCTCCTGGTTGCGGCCCCCCTTGCCTGGATTCGCGCCGAGAGTCACCGTTGTCTCGCCGCCCAGAATCAGACAGGCGGGCGCGGGCGCAGGTCGTCCGTGCGCTTGCACCTCACGCGCCAGCGCGACGGCCACGCGTGCCACTTCGCGCGCCTCCCCCTCGAGAAAGGTGGTGAGAATCGCGGCGTTGTAGCCGGCACGCGTGGCTGCTGTGCAGGCTGCGTCGGCCGCCAGCGCATTGTCGCCCACAATGGCTGTTATGGCGCGGGCCAGCGCTGGGTCACCCGCCTTGGGTGTGTCGGGCAGCGCACCGTCCATGCCTGCGCGCAGGCGCTCGACCACGGCTGCGGGCAGCCGCTCGGCGAGGGCGTAGCGCTCGACCACGCCCCAGGCGTTGGCCCAGGTGGAGCCATCGGCCACGGTGGGGCCGGAGGCGATCACATCGAGCGGGCTGCCCACTACGTCGGAGAGCACGAGGGTGACGAGGCGGGCCGGTGCAACCGCTTGCGCAAGGCGGCCGCCCTTGACGAGCGACAGATGCTTGCGCACCGCGTTCAACTCGTTGATCGACGCACCGCTGGCAAGGAGCAGCGACGTCGTCTCCTGCAGGTCGCGCAGCGTCAGGGGCGCGGGCAGCGCCTCAAGCAGCGCCGAGCCGCCCCCGGAAAGCAGGCAAATGACGAGGTCATTCGGCCCCGCGCTGTTGGCCAGCGCCAGCATCTCGGCGCCTGCATCCAGACCCGCCTGTGTGGGCACGGGGTGGCCCGCCTCGCGCAGTTGCACGTGCGCCGTGGGCGCGCCATGCCCCTCCTTGACAACCACCGCACCGCCGGATACGCGTTCCCCCAGCACGGCCTCCACGGCCTGCGCCATGGGTGCGCCCGCCTTGCCCGCGCCCAAGAACAAGCACCCGCCGTACGGTGTCCATGTCAATTGTCGCACCGCCAACGTGCAGGGTGCTGCCTTCGAGTGACAGCGCTGCCGCAACGGCGCGCGCCGGCTCGACGGCGTCAAGCGCGGCGGCGAGGATGGTGCGGTGGTGGGGGCTGAGGTTTGTGAGCATAGTTGACAGGGACTCTTGAAAGCGGGGAAGTGCGAATTTGTGCGCGACGCTGCGTCTCGAGCGTGTGGAACGTTTCGTAGCGGCGGCTTTTTAGCGTCTCCGAAATAAAGCGGTGCGCGCCGCAGGGGCCGCCGAGGGTTGAAACCCCCGGCTAGGCAAACCAAGTCCACTCAAGTGGACTGGCTGACGAGCGCGCCGCTTCAGCCGTCGAGTGCCGGAACCTCGTAGCGGGGGGCTTCCAGCCCTCCGACAGTGGCGCTCGCGCAGAGCGGTCGCACTCTCCAGCCAGTCCACTTGAGTGGACTTGGTTTGCCTAGCCGGGGGTTTCAACCCTCGGCGGCCCCCACGAGCCAACCAATCCATACCGAAACAACTCGGCAACATCGTCAGCTACGCAGGTGGAGACTGCAGCGCGTCCTCGAGAACGGCGGCTGAAGCCGCCGCTACGAAACGCTCTCGCTGTGAATCGGCTGAAATGGCAGTTTCCGTCTACCAACAATCCGCCTCTCCCGACCGACAAACATTTCCATGGACCAATGACCATTGCCAACATCACTTCCACAGGCGCTAACGGTGAATGGCGACACCCTTTGGCGCTTGCGCAAATGGTAAGGTATCATACCTTGTGCGTACATACACAAGCCCGTGGGTGCCCATGCCCCAACACGGCACGGCTGTGGCTCGCGCGGTGATCCTCCACCGACAACCACAACGCGCTGCAGCCAGGCTGCCCTGCGGGGTTGTCGCGTTTTTCCTCAATACAATTCAATTTCTCTTCATTCCATTTCAGGCCTGAACCAGGAGGTTCTCATGGCAGCAGAAACCAAACCCGTGACGCTAGGCGTCATTGTGGGCAACCGCGGCTTTTTCCCCAAGCACCTGTGCGTGAGCGGCCGCGAGACCATTATCAAGGTGCTCGCGCAGGAGGGCATCAAGGCGATTCTTGTGGATGCCGACGAGACGCCCTATGGCAGCATCGAGAGCATTGCCGATGCACAAAAGGCTGCGGACCTCTTCCGCCGCCACCGCGACGAGATTGACGGCGTGCTCGTCACCCTCCCCAACTTCGGCGACGAACGCGCCATTTCCAACACGCTGCGCTGGTCCGAACTGAACGTGCCCGTGCTTGTGCAGGCCTTCCCCGACGACCCCAACCTGATGACGGTCAACGACCGGCGCGACTCCTTCTGCGGCAAGATGTCGGCCTGCAACAACATGCGCCAGTACGGCATCAAGTACTCGCTCACCACCAGCCACACGGTTGACCCCGAGAGCGCCGAGTTCATTCGCGACCTGCACAACTTCGCGGGCGTCTGCCGCGTGGTGCGCGGCCTCAAGCACGCACGCATCGGTGCAATTGGCGCACGCCCGGCCGCCTTCAATACGGTGCGCTTTAGCGAGAAGCTTCTTGAGCGCTCGGGCATCTCCACCGAGGTCATTGACCTCTCGGAGATTTTCGGCCAGATTGAGCGCATGGGCGACGATGAGCTTCTTGTGCAGGAGAAGCTTGCAGCCATCGAGGGCTACATCACCACAACGGGCGTGCCCAAAGCCTCCGTGCTCAAGCTCGCCAAGCTGGGCGCCGTGGTGGATCGCTGGATGGATGACCACGATCTCGACGCCAGCGCCATCCAGTGCTGGACTTCCCTCGAAGAGTACTACGGCGTCGTCCCCTGCACGGTCATGAGTATGATGAGCAACCGCCTCATGCCCAGCGCCTGCGAGACGGACATTGCCGGCACCGTGGCGATGATGGCGCTGGCCTATGCCTCGGGCAAGCCGAGCGCGATTGTCGACTGGAACAACAACTACGGCGACGACCCCAACAAGGCGATGATCTTCCACTGCTCCAACCTGCCCAAGGATATTTTTGTGGCCGAGGGCGACGTGCAGGCGGCAGGCGGCCTGATTCGCGCCGATGACATCCCCGTGATGGACTGGCAGGAGATTATTGCCGGCACCGTGGGCAAGGACAACACGTGGGGCACTGTGGCCGGCCGCGTCAAGGCGGATCCCTTCACCTACCTGCGCGTCTCCACCGACGACCTCAACGGCCGCATGCGCGCCTATGTGGGCGAAGGCAAGCTGACGAATGACCCAGTGAAGACCTTTGGCGGCTACGGCGTGGTGGAGATTCCCCACATGCAGAAGCTGCTCAAGTACATCTGCAACGAGGGCTTTGAGCACCACGTGGCGATGAACCTGGCGCAGACCGCGCCCATCATTAACGAAGCCTTTAACAACTACCTCGGCTGGGAAACCTACTACCACGAGCCGGCGGAGATGTAACCAGAAAACTTCAGTACATAGATTTCACAGATTCTACAGATTTTCACAGATGAACAATGACGGCTTGGCTCGAAAGCTGCTGAATTTGCAATGGTCGTCATGCGTTTCTGTCTGTCAAATCTGTGAAATCTGTGTACCGCTGTAGTTTCATTCAAGGAGCTGAAATCATGAGTCCCAAGTATGCGATTGGCGTGGACTTTGGCACGGAGTCGGGGCGGGCGCTGCTGGTGGACGTGGCCGACGGCCGCGAAGTTGCTACAGCGGTGCACCCCTATGCGAACGGCGTCATCGACGAGCAACTGCCCGGCGGCGGCACCATGCTCGAGCCCGACTGGGCGCTGCAGGACCCCAACGACTACATCGAGGTTTTCAAGCAGGCCATCCCCGCCGTGCTGCGCCAGAGCGGTATCAACCCTGCCGATGTCATTGGCCTCGGCATTGACTTCACCGCCTGCACCATGCTGCCCACCAAGGCGGATGGCACGCCCCTCTGCTATCTGCCCGAGTGGCGCAGCCGGCCCCATTCGTGGGTCAAGCTCTGGAAGCACCACGCGGCGCAGCCTGAGGCGAATCGCCTCAACGAGACGGCGGCGGCGTTGGGCTACGACTTCCTGGACCGCTACGGCGGCAAGATCTCGTCTGAATGGTTTGTGCCCAAGGCTATGCAGATTGTGGATGAGGACCCGGAGATTTACGCTGCGGCCGACAGGCTGATTGAGGCCGCCGACTGGGTTGTTTGGCAGCTCACCGGCAAGGAGACACGCAACCTTACCACGGCGGGCTACAAGGGCTTGTGGTCCAAGAGCGAGGGCTTCCCGCCCGATGCCTTCTTCAAGGCGCTGGACCCGCGCCTGGAGCATATGGTGGACGAGAAGATGTCGCGCGAGATCGCCATGCTGGGCGAGAATGCAGGCGGCCTCACCGAAGAGGCGGCCGGCTGGACGGGGCTCAAGCCCGGCACTGCCGTCGCCGTGGCCAACGTGGATGCGCACGTCGCCGTCCCTGCCGCCACCGTCACCGAGGCGGGCCCCATGGTCATCAACATGGGCACCTCCAACTGCCACATGGTGATGGGCGCAGAGGAGCAGGTGGTGCCCGGCATGTGCGGCTATGTGGCCGACGGCATCATGCCCGGCTTCTACGGCTATGAGGCGGGCCAGTCGTGCGTGGGCGACCACTTTGCGTGGTTCGTGGAGAACTGCGTGCCGGGCGCGTATGAGCGCGAGGCCGAGCAGCGCGGCATCTCCATCCATGAGCTGCTTGAGGAGAAGGCGGCCAGGCTGCGCCCGGGCGAGAGCGGCCTGGTGGCGCTGGATTGGTGGAACGGCAACCGCAGCGTGCTGGTGGACGTGGACC
Organism: uncultured Chloroflexia bacterium; assembly: GCA_963773745.1. Lineage (GTDB taxonomy): Bacteria > Chloroflexota > Anaerolineae > Caldilineales > Caldilineaceae > UBA5069. The sequence goes on along the minus strand of CAVZCL010000005.1, from coordinate 1,465,662 downwards.
TGACCGGTATGCTGCTGGGCATGACGCTGGCAACGAAAGCCGAAGAGATCTACCGCGCGCTGATTGAGGCCACGGCTTACGGCACGCGCATTATTATTGAGACCTTTGAGCAGTACGGCGTGCCGGTGACGAGCATTGTGGCCACCGGCGGCCTGCCCGACAAGAACAAGCTGCTCATGCAGATTTACGCCGACGTTTCGGGACGCACCATCAACGTCTCCGGGGCGAAGCAGGGCGGCGCGTTCGGTTCGGCCATGCACGGGGCCGTGGCGGCGGGCAAGGAAGCAGGCGGCTTCGAGACGATTGTTGAGGCGGCGCAGGCGATGGCCAAATTGCGCGACGACACCTACACACCCAACCCGGCGGCCAAGGCCATCTATGACCGCCTCTTCGCCGAGTACGTTACGCTGCATGACTACTTCGGCCGCGGCGAGAACGACGTCATGAAGCGCCTCAAGGCGCTCAAGGCGGAAGTGATTCGAGGCTAGGGTCCGAAGCTAATTTTCAAAGGGTAATTGGTAAATGGTGAATTGGTAATCCATGGTGTGCAGGGGCGAGGCTTTGCGTAGCGGGGGGCTTCCAGCCCTCCGGCTGTGCGCACGGTCTCGCCGCTGCACACCATGGATTACCAATTCACCATTTACCAATTGCCCCTTTTGCAACGAACGCTGAAGGGGAACGAAATGCTTGAGAAAATTCGCGAAGAACTGCTGGAACTGCACCTGGAGTTGCCGAAGAACAATCTGGTGGCGTGGACGAGCGGCAACGTCAGCCGGCGCGACCCCGAATCGGGCTTTGTGGTCATCAAGCCGTCGGGCATTCGCTATGAGGATCTGCGCCCCGAACACATGGTGATTGTGAATCTCGAGGGCGACGTGATTGAGGGCAACCTGAAACCCTCGTCCGACACAGCCAGCCACCTTTACATCTACCGCGAAATGGCCGAGGTAGGCGGGATTGTGCACACGCACTCGCGCTACGCCACGGCCTTTGCTGCGCTGGGGCGCTCGATTCCGGTCTACCTCACGGCGCAGGGCGACGAGTTCGGCGGGCCTATCCCCTGCGGCGGCTTTGCGCTGATCGGGGGCGAGGAGATTGGGCAGGTCGTTGTCGAGTCGATTGGCAAATCGCCCGCGGTGCTGCTCAAGAACCACGGCGTCTTCACAGTTGGCCCGGATGCGCTCTCGGCCGTCAAGACCGCTGTGATGGTGGAGGATGTGGCGGCCACCGTCTGGCTGGCGCTGCAGTTGGGGCAGCCCGATGAGATTCCCGCGCACCTGGTGGCGAAGCTGAACGACCGCTACCGGAATGTGTATGGGCAGAAGTAAAGCAGAAGCTTAACAGTCATTGGCAAGTGGTGCATTGGTAAAGTGAGCGCGCGATGGATGCATCGCGCGCTCACTTTACCAATGCACCACTTGCCAATGATCTCGCTCACAATGATCTCACTCACAAGGACTCGCTCGTGCCAATCAAGCTTCTGCTGGACACCGACATCGGCTCGGACATTGACGATGCAGTCTGCCTGGCGTGGCTGCTGGCGCAGCCGCAGTGCGATTTGCTGGGGATTACCACCGTCTCTGGCGAGGCGGTGCTGCGTGCGCAAATGGCGAGCGCCATGTGTCGTGTGGCGGGCCGCGACGTGCCCATCTTTGCCGGCGCGGAAAATCCGCTGCTGATTGCGCAACGGCAGCCGCGCGCGCAACAGGCGTCTGCGCTTGCACGCTGGCCCCACCAGGAGCATTTTGCACGGGGCGAAGCCGTGGAGTTCCTGCGCAGCACAATCCGCAGCCACCCTGGCGAAGTCACACTGCTGGCGATTGGCCCCCTGACCAACGTGGCGCTGCTCTTTGCCGCCGATCCGGAAGTTGCCGGGCTGTTGCGCAGCCTTGTGCTCATGGGCGGCGTCTTCGAAAGCCGCTTTGCGCGCGGCAACGGCTACCGCGAATGGAATGCGCTGCTGGACCCCCACGCGGCAGCTATGGTCTACGCTGCCACCCCGCCCGTGCATCGTTCAATTGGGCTGGACGTGACGACGCAGGTGCGTATGGGCAGCGAGGAGGTGCGCCGGCGCTTCGTTCACCCGCTGCTTGCGCCCGTGCTCGACTTTGCGCAGGTCTGGTTTGCCGAGCGCCCCGAGATCCTCTTCCATGATCCGCTTGCGGCAGCAACCATCTTTGATGATTCGCTCTGCACATTCGCGTGCGGCACCGTGCAGGTTGAGACGACCAGCGTGCAGGGGGGCGGCTTCACGTATTGGGAACGCGCGGCCGATGGGCCGCACGAAGTGGCCGTGGCGGTGGACGCAGAGCGCTTTTTTGAGGATTACTTTGCGGTCTTTGCGCAGGCGTGAGAGAGTAGCGGAGGGGCTCCAGCGGCCGCTCATCTGCGCAGAGGAAGTACAGATTCGAGCAACGGCGAGCTGAAGATGCCGCTACGAAGTCCGTCGCGCGCTACGATGAGCCACCAGCTGCTTTGGCAAGTGCGCGGCGTGATCGGCGGGTACGGCGCTTCAGCCCTCGTTGCCTTGGCAGTGCCTCTGTAGCTGCGGTCACGCTGTGCCTGCGTCACGTAGCGGGAGACGTGCAGCCCTACCATCTGGCCTCGTGGCGATCAGCAGGACGTCCATGTTGCCGCGCTTCGGGCACTGCCACTACTTGATCATCTCCGCCACGTGCGCGGCTACCTGCTTCGCCTCGGCGGGAGGCAGCGCGCCCACATCGAACGAAGCGTGGAAGCTGTCGCCCGGCTGCAGATTGATGGCGTTGCCCTTCTCGCGCTCGAGAATTGCGCCATCCGGTTCGCTTGTGCCCAACTCGGCCATGGCGAGCGAATCCTGGTTGGGCGTCCGGCTTATCCAGCGCGTCACATGGGGCAATTCGGCCACGCGGTGGCGCACGTAGTCGGCGCTGCCGTCGGGATGCACCTGCAGCGTGTGGCCCCAGCCGTCGTCATCGGCCACGTAATCGAGCAGAAAGACGACTTCCGGGTCGAACATGCGGCCGGGCTGAATGGTCTCGTGCTGCGCCGGATCGGCCTTGAGGCTGGCAATCAGCGCGGCGTAGTCGGCATTGGCCATGACGTGGCTGGGGATGTTGGCGCGCACGCGCACACCGCTCGCCGGCGCCGAATAGACAATGCGTGCGTTGTCGATGGGCAGGAAGTTGATGTGTGCCAAATAGAAGATCTCCAACGGCGTGTGCGCCTGGTTGGTGATCTTCATCTCCACGGTAAAGAGCGACGCGCCTTCATAGAGCTTGACCAGCGGCTCGGCCAGATAATCGGTGGTGAAGGCGATTGCATTGTGAAAGCGGCCGCCCAGCCCCAGGTATTCGCCGGTGGCGTCGCTGCCCGCCTCAATCCACGCCTCCTGATAGGGCGCGTTGGGCAGCTCGCCGTGGAGCGCGTGCGTGTCCTCGGGCCCCGGGCCACCCACGCCCGAGAGGCCGCAATGCTGCATAAAGCCGCCAAAGGTCTGCAGGAAGGGCACGTTGGGCTGCGGCTCCTTTACCATGGAGCGCCAGCCCAGGTTGCGCCCGTCCACCTGGGCGGACCAAATGTGCTGCCCCTGGAAGGGCAGGATGACGACCTCGGCGCGGTCGCTGCGCAGCCGTACTGCGCATACGCCCGATGCAAAGCGGAAGGTCGATGCGCTGAGGGGACCCGAGTGGGCGATGACGACTTCGCCGCGGCCAAAGTGCTCGGGCAGGAGGTTGAAGCGTGTAGGTGTGATCATGGTCGGCGTTCCTTGCGCTGGTTTGATGGGAGAAAGGGATATGGGGATGAAGCGCGTGGCCAACGGCGGCGCGGGCGCGTGATAGCCTGAATCTGGGTGACCGCTGCTTGTGGGGTGCTCTGCCCTCCAGTGTACGGGTGCTGCGCGCCGCTGTCAAAGTTGAGCGCCTCACCATTTTATGGATGCAGCCAATGGCCAAAGCGCCCGCCGGATGCAAGCAATGCTACAATCAATGCTTTGGCGCGGGCACGGGCCACTGGGCGGCCTGCACGCGTGGTGCGGCACTATGGGTGAGGACGTGACTATGGGCGGTTTGGCGGATACCTGGTGGATGATTCTGCTGTCGGTCGCTTCGGGCGTAACCGGCCAGACGTTGCTCAAGCTGGGGGTGGACCGACCCGGCAGCGATGCGATTGAGGAGGGCATGCTTGGGCTGATCCGCACCATTGTGACGACGCCGCTGGTGCTCGCGGGACTCTTCTTCTACGGGCTGGGGGCGCTCGCGTGGATATCGGTGTTGCGCCGCATGGATCTGGGCCTTGCGTATCCTTTTCTGGCGCTGAATTTTGTGCTGATCACACTTGTTGCGCGCTACTTTCTGGGCGAGTCGGTGCCGCTCTTGCGCTGGGCGGGCATCCTGGTGATTGTGGTGGGCATTCTGCTGGTGGCGCGCAGCAGTGGGCAGTAGGGTGTGGGGTGTGGGGTGTGGGGGTGTAGGGTCTGGCATGCTGAAAATGACCTTTCGCGAAACCCCAAACCCCACACCCGACACCCGACACCCGAGATTGTTTGCCGCCGGAAATGAACGTGGTACACTGAGACTTCTGCGGGCTCCTAGCTCAATTGGCAGAGCAGCGGCCTTTTAAGCCGCGGGTTCCGGGTTCGAGTCCCGGGGAGCTCACTCTGCACCAACCGCCGGTCTCTGCGCGAGCCGGCGGGTTTGTTTGCGCCACGCCCGTCAGCGCCACCTGCACTCGCTGCTCTATGCTGCACTCTGCTGCTCTTTGCTGAACATGGACAAGAGGCTGCTCTCCTATGCGGTGATCGCTGCGGCCGTCGCCGTCATTGCCGTGCCACTCGAGTACGTTGTCTACCAGAGGGGGCTGATCAGCGGCAGCCAGGCCGCAGCGGCGTGGGGCATTGGCATTGGCGTCGCACTTGCCTTTGCGGCCGTCTACGCATGGCGCGGCCGGCGCTGAACTGCCCTAACGCGCCGGTGCAGTGTAACGCTGCCGCCCTGTCTCTCGGTTGGTTCATGGGCAGGCGCAACGCTACACTGAGGATGGCGTACCTTCATCCACCGCTCGCACACAATCTTCACACTGGAAATGCCCGTTAACCCATGGCAAACATTGAATTCTCGGCTGCCCAGCTGATTCTCATCGCGCTCGCCGCACTGGCCGCGGGCTTCATCAACGCGATTGCCGGCGGCGGCACCCTCATCAGCTTCCCCGCGCTTACGGCGGCGGGCGTGGGCGCTGTAGCCGCCAACGTCACCAACACGGTCGCGCTCACGCCCGGCTATCTGGGTGCAACGGCGGCCCAGTGGGGCGACATGAAGGGGCAGAAGCGCCGCCTGTGGATGCTGGTGCCGGCTTCGATTGTGGGTGGTCTGATAGGTGCGGTGCTGCTCCTCTCCACAAGTGAAAAGCTCTTTCGCGAAATGGTGCCCTGGCTCATCCTGCTGGCCGCCGGGCTTCTTGCCATCCAGGATCGGGTGCGCGCGTGGGTTCTGGAACGCAACAAGCGGGCCGGACGCGCACAGAGCAGCGAATTGTGGGCGATACCCTCCGTGCTCATCGCGGCCATCTACGGCGGCTACTTCGGCGCGGGCCTGAGCGTCATCGTACTGGCGGCGCTCGGCCTCTCGCTGGATGACAACCTGACGCGCCTGAACGCACTCAAGCAGGCCATCGCCTTCGCCACCAACGTGACCGCAGCGCTCTTCTTTGTCTTCTCGGGACAGGTTGTATGGCTGGCGGCGCTTGTCATGGCCGTGGGCGCGCTCATCGGTGGTGTGCTGGGCGGGCGCATGGCCGGCTCCATCAAGCCGCAAACGCTGCGCACAACGGTCATCATTGTCGCGGTGGTGGTGGCGATCATCTATATGGTGCGCTAGACGAAGCTGGTGCAACCACATCGGACTCCAAAGAGCCGCGCCTTCCATATGGGAGGCGCGGCTCTTTCCTATGGATCTCAACAATAGTTCCCCCAAGATCATTGATTTGCGCGCCGTCGGCTTCTGCAACAATGCAAGCGCTTGCACGCCACGGCTGCCGGCATGCTTATCAGCGCGCGAGGGCCGACAGGACGGCATTTCAAGAGATCTCAAGAGCCGGCTGCATGCTGCGGAGGGAAGCCAGTCACCGTGGCGGAGGGCCTCGTTGCCTGCGGCTGTGCAGTACGCACGCAGCTCCATCGCGGTTTGGGGACGCGTGTTGCGCACAGTCGAGGGACAGAAGCCCCTCCACTACGGTCGCACACGCGCTTCCTGGCCCAGAGATATCTACGGGAGGCCCTGTAGGGCATCTGCATGAAGCTTGCGTCTCCGGTAGAGGCAACGCAAGGGTCAGCACACATTTCTATCAAAGCGCAGCCGTATATCAATCATTCCGCCCTTTCAGAAAGGACTACACCCGTGGCCTCTTTACTTGATTCCTTGAGCAGTTCATTGACGCCCGAAACATTGGGCACGCTTGGTGCTTCGCTTGGCCTTGACCCTGAAATGGTCAACCAGGGGATGAGTGTTGTGGGGCCGCTGCTGCAGGGTGGCGTGGCGCAGGCCGCTGCCGAGCCGGGCGGCGCCGACATGATCGGCAATCTCCTGAGCCAGCTGCCCGATTCAATGGCAAGTGATCCCATGAGCGCCGTCACCAGCATGCTGGGCGGTGGCGCAGGGCTCGGTGGGCTGCTTGGTGGCTTGGGCAGTCTTCTGGGCGGTGGCGGCGGTGCAAGCGCAGGCGCGGCACCCGATATCATGGGTGCGCTTATGGGCAGCTCAGCTGCGAGCAACCCGCTTTCGGGAATGATCAACAGCGGCTTTGGCAGCGGCATTGGCGCCATTGGCAAGACGCTCACCAATAAGCTTGGCTTTGACGTGACACCGCTCATCGCCATGGGGCTGCCACTTCTCCTGGGCACGCTCAAGAAATCGGCTGGCGCCAACAAACTGGACAACGCCGGCATCGCGCGCATGCTCGAAACGGAAAACAAGGCCTTCCTCGAATCCGGCTCACCCGAAGCAAAGATGGTGCAGGGAGCGCTCGATGTGGGCGCGCAGGCGCGCTCACTGCGCGGCAACTTCACGGCCGAAGAGTGGGCCACTGTGCGCAATGCGCCGCTGGCAGTCGCAAGCGTTATCACCAGCGCATCGGGCACCGGCGGCACAGCCGCCGAGCTGGCGGCCGCGTCCAGTGGCGTTAAGGAAATCAGCGACGGCGCCGAGCCCGTCTCGCTGCTGGCCATGTGCTTTGAGCAGGGCTTCGGCAAGGAAGACCTGGAAAGGGTGACGAATGGCGCAAACAAGGCCGAGTCTGTGTCGGCCATTGCCGCCGCGATTCGCCTCGTCGCCGCCAAATCGCCCAGCGAAGTGAATGACTACAAGAAGATGCTGCTCGACGTCGGCAAGGAAGTTGCCGGCGCATCCAAGCAGGGCGGTTTCCTGGGTATCGGTGGCAAGAAGGTCACTGATGCTGAAGCCGCTGCATTGAAGGAGCTGGAGGATGCAGTCAAAAATTCCTGAGTCTCTCAGTTATTGCCTCCCGGCCGCGGCTACAAGCGCCCTCCCCCCCGTTGTGCAGTACAGGGGCGCAACCTAATAGGCAATTCGGCAGGTGGGTTCCAGAGCGGAGGGCGTTCTGCAACCCGGGACGTTGTTTGAGGAAGCATCGTCTGCGCCTATTGCGTTGGTGCTTCTGTGGCAGGCCTTGCACCTGCCACAGAAGCACCCGGTAAAAACCCTGTAAACGGGTTTCACAAAAAGGAGAGAGATAAATGCGGATGTTCCGTCTTTATCTCTCTCCTTTTTGTGAAACCCGTCTACAGGGTTTTCGTGCGGCGCCTATGGGGCCTGTGCCACATAGGGGATTGTCTGCGGCCCTTCAGGCAATACGCAGATGGTACAGCCGCGCCCCACGGCGGCGGCGCGTGCCTGCACGGTGGCCGCAATGTTACGGCAGGGCGTCAGCAGCGACTGGCTGATCTGCGCATCGCTCAGCCCATCGGCGTAGAGATGGACATCCGCCTTAAGTTGAATCTGCGCCTGGATTTGCGCCTGCCACTGATCCTGCATAAGAAAGCCTGGCGACAGAATGCGGTCGAGCAGCGCCTGCGGGCTGGAGGCTGCGCGCAACAATTGGCCATAGAGGCCGTGCTCGGGAATGCCATCCCAGCATTGGGCGGCGCAGATGATGAGGCCACCCTCCTTCACCACCTTGGCGGCCGCGCTCATCCCCTTGACCGCCTGGTAGAGATTCAGGTCGAGCGGATAGCCCGAGTTGGTGGTAATCACGATGTCGAAGGGGGCGGCAACGGGGGCCATCGCAGTCTCCTGCACAAAGGCGCAGCCCGCCGCGTGCGCCTGGCGCAACGCACCGGCGAAAACGCCTGTAATCTGTTTGTGCTTGTTGAGCGCGACATTCACGAGGTATCCGCCGCCGATCATATCGGCCGCCTCCATCACTTCTTCCCAAATGGGGTTGCCCTCGGTCACGCCCCACGTGGCGTTGGGGCTGGCGATGTTGGCTGCATCATGGTTGCCCAACACCGTGCGCAGCCCCGCCATGCCGGGCATAAGCGCCTTGCCCCCGCCCGAGAAGCCCGCAAAGAAGTGGGGCTCAATGAAGCCTGTCAAAATCTTGACATCGCACGCCGCCACATCGCGGTTAATCCAAAGCTCGTGACCGTGTGCGGTCTCGCCGATCTGCACTTGGGTGGCGGGGTCGATGGCGTTGTTCTGGACAATACGCCAGGTGGAGAGAAGTCGCTCGGCAATCTCGGGCGATCCGCTCATGGTGAACATTGTGCGGAGCTCATCCAGCGTATTCTCACGGTGCGTGCCCAGCGCGCAGAAGAGCGTAATCTGTGCGGGCGGAATGTGCGCCAGTTCATCGAGCACGGCAGGCAGGATGCGCCCATGTGGCGTGGCGCGTGTGATGTCGCTGAAGATAATTCCCACTTTGTCGCCCGGCTGGACGACGTCGCGGCAGCGGTGGCGCGTCAATGGGCGCACGCAACGCATTGCGCAGCGCGGCCGTTTCGTCGGCCAGCCCCTCTACAAAGCGCGGCTCGATCACCGTCACGTTCAGCGTGTCTGGCAATTCGAGCGCGAGGCCCTCTTTGCCGTAGGCGAGATTCATTTGCATTGGAAAGCGCTCGTGGCGAAGGGTTGAAGAGCCTCCACGCGTAGAGGCGTGTGCGCTCACCGCGTGTGCACCCACTATACGTCCGCTGCAGGGGATTGCCAACACCGCAGCTTCTGGCGGACGGCCCATCCGTCTTCTCGAGAGTCTTCCAAATCGAACAAGCGCGTGCATGAGAGCCGTAGCGGAGGGCCTCCCGGCCCTCGTTTTTGATGGCCGCGCATTCGAGTGGCCGCGAAGTGAGGGCCGGGAGGCCCTCCGCTACGAAGTTCGTCGATTTTTCAGGGTGGATTTCACGGAAAAGGAGAGACAAAGGCGGATGAATCCGATTTTATCTCTGCTTCTCTGCTAAATTTGTGTACGAGCTTTGTTTGCTGTGACTTCAGAAACCTTGATATTGCGGTACGACCCATCGATATCCGTGCGGATTTTTACGTAGCACCTACGGAAAAGATACGCAATACATACGGATGACATGCGCAGCCTCCTTTGCCATAGTGGACGCGTTCTGCCCGGCGACGTTGCCACGCAACACAACCCCCCCCTCGCATGCCAAAAGGAGATTCCCCCGATGCGCCGCTTTCCGTGGACCCATCAACTGATCGTCGTTGCCGCTTGCCTGTTTCTCGTTTTGGCCTGGTCGATGCCGGCCGCCGCCGCAGAGCAAGCGCCTGTTGCGCGTGCGTCGCTCGCACGCTCGCCCCAATCTTCGTATCCAGCTCCGCATCAAGCCTTGGTGCAGCAGGCCGCACCCCTCTTTGGCACGGGGGTCATCACGGGTGTCGTGACCAGTGGCAGCACCCCATTGCCTGGCATTGACGTCCGGGGGTATGTCGCGGGCGTGGAGATGTATTTCACGACCACCGATGCGGATGGCCTCTACGAAATTGACGGCCTGCCGGCGGGCAGCTACGTGATCGGCTTTGAGGATGCCGCCGGCGACTATGTCGCCGAATTTTACAGTGACCAGCCGACGCTGGCTCTGGCCGATGAAGTGCCGGTTGCCGACGGTGAGACCTGGAGCAACATCAACGCATCGCTCGCAGTCGCGGCGCACATTGCGGGCACGGTCAGCAACGGGACCGGGCCGCTGGCGGGCATCGTGGTCAGCGCCTTCGCGTGGGACGATACGGCGCTCGCGTGGGTTTTCGCGAATGAGGCGCTCACAGGACCGACAGGCGCCTATGACATCGGCGGCCTGCGCCAGGGCGACTATCGGGTCGAGTTTCTCGACATATACGGCGTGTATGCCCGTGTTTGGTACGACGGCAAAGCAACCCAGGCGACGGCGGACACCATCCCCCTGGAGGATGGCGAATCGCGCACCGGCGTGGATGCAGTGCTCACGGACGGCGCCTCAATCAGCGGCGTAGTCAGCGACACGACGAATCTACCGCTTGAACTCATCTATGTGGAGGCACAGCTCTTCGATACAGCGAGTGGTGCGTGGGTCTACAAGGGCTTCGACTATACCGACGAAGAGGGCAACTTCACGATCATGGGTCTTGCGCCGGGCACTGTTCGTCTCCGCTATTATGACAATACAGGCCAATATGCCACCGAATTCCATGATGACGCCGGTTCTGTGGAAGGCGGCACGGACATTATTCTCGTGGCGGCTGCGGCGTTGGATGGCTATGACGCGATCCTGGCCGAAAGCGCTCACATTGCCGGCACAGTGCGCGCGGATGGTGGAGACCCCCTGAAAGGGATTGACGTCACCGCCTACTACTCGAACACCGTCGACTCCACGTGGGATAATGTTGGTATCGTTCAAACTGCAACTGATGGCGCCTACGATTTGGGCCACTTGCCGGCGGGGACGTACCGCGTTGGCTTTGTGGACGGTGGCGGGCAGTACACTGCCGAGTTCCACAACAACGTGACCACGCTGGATATGGCTACGGATCTCCCGCTCGTCGCCGGTGAGACGATTGCAGGCATCGACGCGACGCTATTACTTGCGCCAACGCCGACACCGACCACTACGCCGACAGCAACGGTCACCGTTGCACCGAGCGTCACGCCGACTGCAACGGTCACGGTTGCACCAAGCATTACACCGACAGAGACGGTCACCGTTGAACCAAGCGTTACGCCGACAGCAACGATCACCGTTGCACCGAGCGTCACGCCGACTGCAACGGTGACCGTTGCGCCGAGCGTTACACCGACAGCAACGATCACCGTTGCGCCCAGCGTTACACCGACAGCAACGGTTTCTGCGACGCCTACGCCAAGTGTCACGCCAACGCCCGACAGCATCAACGTTCTGCCCGGGCAGCCTGCATCGCGGACGTTTGATGTGGGCGGCGGACGCTCCGTTCGCATCAACGTGCCGACAGGCGCTGTGACTGAGCCAGTGACACTGCTCTTTGGTACAAGCGCAGGCACGCACGCGGCGCAACCCGGCTGGAAGCTTGGGAAGCTCTTCTTCAGCCTGACGGCCGTAGTCAATGGCGTCAGCCAGCCACACTACACATTCGCGCAGCCGGTGGAGTTCGAGATTCTCTACACAGATGCAGACATCGAGGGGCTAGACGAAAGTGCGCTCTCGCTGGCCTTCTGGGATGAGGATGCGGGGATGTGGTCGACGGATGGCATCACGACCGTGGCGCACAACGAGGCTGCCAACAGACTGGTGCTCTCGGTGACACACCTCTCAGCATTCGGCCTTGCCAATCCGGGCGTGGCGATCTTCCTGCCGGCCGTCATCACCCAGTAGTGCAGGCTGGTTGAACATGCAACTATGAAGCGAGGCCTCCCCAGTCGGAGGCCTCGCTTTGCTGTTCTGCACGAAGGGCATTCTGAAGGCACAAGTACGTTGACGCACCCGCCCAAAAGAGCGATTGACAGCGCATCGATCGGGGCCTATGATGGCCCCACGGCGCGCCGGCAAGGCGTGGGCGCATCCTTCAAGAATACGAGGCGGTGACATGCGAATAGGTCTGCAAATTCCACAGTTCAAGTGGGCAGGGGGCGCGTCCGAACTGGGCGCAACGCTTGCGCGCATTGGCCAGACGGCTGACGAGGCAGGCTTTGCCAGCATTTGGGTGATGGACCACTTCTTCCAGATTGAGTGGGTGGGCAAGGTCGAGGATCCCATGCTGGAGGCGTACACGACGCTTGCGTTTCTTGCCCACGCAACCAAGCGCGCACGCCTTGGCACCATGGTCACTGGCGCAAACTACCGGCCGCCCGCGCTGCTCGTCAAGGAAGTGACGACGCTCGATGTGCTCTCCGGCGGGCGCGCCTGGATGGGGATTGGCGCCGGCTGGTATGAGCGTGAGGCGCACGGGTTGGGGCTGCCCTTCCCGCCACTCAAGGAGCGCTTCGAGCGGCTGGAGGAGACTCTACAGATTGCCCACCAGATGTGGGCGGGAAACGTCTCACCCTACGAGGGCAAGCATTACCAATTGGGCGAGCCCATCTCCAGCCCGCAACCCGTTTCGCAGCCCCATCCGCCCATCCTGATTGGGGGCGGCGGCGAGCAGAAGACGCTGCGCCTGGTGGCGCAGTATGGCGACGCCTGCAACCTCTTCGCCATGTTGGGTGAGGCGGGGTTGAGCCACAAGCTCGATGTGCTCAAGCGCCACTGCGAGGAACTGGGCCGCGACTACGCCACAATCGAACGCACGGTGCTCGTTACGCCCAACGGCGGCCAGCCCGGGCTGCAGCCCGCGGCGCTCATTGAGGAGTGTCGCGCGCTGGCAAAGCTCGGCTTTCAGCAGGTCATTTACTCCGGCGTGGCCGAGCTGGATTCGCTCGCGCCCCTCGAGTTGATCGGGCGCGAGGTCATACCGGCCGTGGCGGAGCTCTAGAGTCTCAACAACACAACGCGACACAGAGGTCACAGAGGGAACAGAGGAACACAGAGAAGAACGAAAAGCAGAACAGCAAGTGGGTCATTGTGCTGTTCTGCTTTTCGTTCTTCTCTGTGTTCCTCTGTTCCCTCTGTGACCTCTGTGTCTGTGTCGTCGTTCTCTTTTCGCGCGCTCAGGGGGGCGTGATGACGCCGTCCATGTCCCACAGCGCTTCCCAGGTTTGGCCGTCTTTCCAGAGGAAGACGTGCCCCTTGATGAGGCGGCTGTTGCGGTCCAGCTGCGCAATCGCTGCCATTTCGGAGGCCGTCAGCGGCTTCTCTGTCACGGCGCGCAGGTTGGCGAGGTAATTGCGCCGCTTGGTCGACATGGGCACCACACCCTGTCCCCGCTGCACACCCCACTTGATGCAGACCAGCGCGGGATGGATTCCGTGACGCTGGGCAATCTCCACAATCACCGGATCTTCTATGTCCACCGTGTCGCCGGGCGTGCGGTCGCGCTCGGGGCGATCGGGCGAGCCGATGGGCGCATATCCCACGGGGGCAATGCCGTTGGCGCGCAGGTAATCGAAAAGCTGCTGCTGCTGGAAGTGGGGGTGCAGTTCAAGCTCCTCCACCGCAGGGCGGATGGCAGCATCGCGCAGCAGCAATTCCATCTTGGGCTGCGTCATGTTGGAGGTGCCAATGTGACGCACGAGGCCCAGCTCCACCAACTGCTCCATGGCGCGCCATGTGGCCATATACTCCTCGTGGATGTAGGGACGCGCCGTGTCGCTGCGCGCATGGGCATCCACGCCCGGGTCATGGTGGTTGGGAAAGGGCCAGTGTACGAGGTAGAGGTCGAGAAAATCGAGCTGCAAATCGGCGAGCGACTTGCGGCAGGAGGCGAGGACGTCGGCGGGCGCGTGCTTGTTGTTCCAGAGCTTGGAGGTGATGAAGAGTTCCTCGCGCGCCACGCCACCCGCCATGATTGTTTGCAGCGCGCCGCCGATTTCGCGCTCATTGCCGTAGACGGCGGCGCAATCAAAGTGGCGATAGCCGACGGAGGCCGCGCCCACCACCGCCTCGGCAATTTCGCCTGCGGGCGCGTGGTCCGAACCAAAGGTGCCCAGGCCGACGGCGGGCATGCGCGCGCCCGAGGCAAGGGTTAGCTGGGGCACGGCGTTGGGGTCCACACCATCGGCGGCCACAGCAAAGGAGGGATTTGCAGCCATGTGCTTCTCTTTCGGGTAGCGCCTGTGAAAGGCGCACGGCAAGACCATGATGAGCGTCGATATGCGGCCCGCTGATCATTACGTCAGCAGCGGAATCTCGGTGAAGGCGGCCGGCACAAAGAGGCTGCCTTCGGTGATTCCCTGTGGCGCCATTCTCGACAGCGTGCGCGCGAGCGTGGCGGTGGAGTGCGCGCCTGCCAGCGTGGCGCGGAATGCCTCGGCGACCTGCTGCAGATCATCGGCGCTCTCGTGGACGAACTCGAGGCGGAAGTGGGCAATCCCCGCCGCGCGCCACGCATCCATGTGGGCGCTCGCCTGCTGCGCTTCGGCCCCAAAGACGGTGTTGCGGCAGCCCACGTCGGCCAAAACAGGGTGGGCGCGCCCCTGTGGGTCGCGCAGCGCCACGCGGTGGCTCTCGCAGGGGTGGCCGCAATCCTTATAGCTTGTGCCCGTAGAGAGGAAGCGGCAGAAGACGCAGTGCTCGGTGTGGAAGACGGGGAGGTGCTGATAGGCAATGACCTCGATTGCCGCCGGCCCCACGCTACGCGCCAGCGCCGCCACCTGCGCCCCGTTGAGGTCGTGCGTGGGCGTCAGCCGCTGGATGCCCATTGCAAGCAGAGCGCGCGCGCTGATCACATTGGCGGCGTTAAGGCTGAAGTCCCCATCCAGCAACGGGCGCTCGGCGGCGGGCAGTGCGTCGAGCAGCGCCTGCAGCAGCCCTGCCGAGCGGATGAGCAGCCCGCAACCCAGGCGCGGCAGAAAGTTGACAATGCGCTGCTCGTTCGGCTTGAGGATGCGCGGGCTGGCGACGCGTGCCACAATGCCCGCCGCCTGCACCCGCTCCACTGCCGGGCGCAAGCCGTAGAGCTCGAGATAGTCGAGCGTGATCGAATCGGGGCGGACGGCCAGGGCGCCTTCCAACTGCTCGGGCGTACGCACCAGCAAATGGAGCTGCGGCGCTTGTGCACTTGATGCGGATGCCGGAGCGTGCCCCTCGCGCAGGAGAGCGGAGAGCGTTGTGGCCGGCTCCAGCACCGTGGTCACCGGTGGCGCAGCCTGAATTTCCGCCAGTGCATCCACCGCCTCGCGCCGCAGCGCATTGAAGAGCGATGCGGGCACAAAGGGCGAGCCCTCAATCTCCAGTTGCAGCTCGGCCAGCCAATAGGGAGTGCCGCCCAGCCTCTCCAACTGGCTGCGCGCCGTGTCGAGCGTGAGGCCGCGGTTCTGCGCTGCCTCCAGCGGCCCGGGCGACTGGACGCGCACCTGCACCTCCGGCCGCTCCACAAGCGACCATGTCAGCTCCAGCACGTCGCCCACGGCGGCGCGGCCGGCTACGGCCAGCGGGCGGCGATAGACGGGTGCCGAGGCTTCGGTGTAGGGGCGCACGCGCTTCTCCAATTGCGGGTCGTCGCTGCGCCACAGCAGATCGCCCGGGCGGATGCGGTTGAAATCGATCGCGCCATTGCCAAAGCGCACCACCACGCCACGGGTGCGCGGCGTCACTTCGTAGATGCGCCCGCCTTCTTCGTGCAGCTCGGGCGACCGCCACGCCGCCGCGTCAAAGACAACCCCATCACCCGGCTTGAGTGGGGCAACGCGTTCATTGTCGCTGGGCTTGATAAGAACGCCTTCACGCACGACGCTCGCCACGGTGCCCATGAGCACGCCGCGGTGGCGCGGGGCGCGGCCATCGACGACCGTCTGGTGGTTCGTTCCCTCAACAAACCACGGCCCCAACCCGCGCGAATAGACTTGTTCGAGTGCGATTTCGTCCTGCGCAGAGACGCTCTGGGGCAGCCCCTCCCACGCCTCATCCACAGCCTGGCGATAGGCGGCGGTCGTCAGCGCGACGTAGTCGGCATCCTTGTAGCGCCCTTCAATCTTGAGGGCCGAGATGCCAATGCGCATGATTTCGGGAATCTGGCGCAGCGCATAGAGGTCACCCGGCGAGAGGAGATAGCGCTTGTCGCCCAGCGGCATGATCGCCTCGTCCACAATCAACTCGTAGGGGAGGCGGCAGGCCTGCGCACACTGGCCGCGATTGGCGCTGCGCCCGCCCCACGCTTCGGACGAAAAGCATTGGCCCGAGTAGGAGACGCAGAGCGCGCCGTGGACGAACATCTCCAGTTCGCAAGCGGTGGCGGCGCGCACGGCGCGCACTTCATCGAGCGAAAGCTCGCGCGCCAGCACGACGCGCGTCACGCCAAAGCGCTGCGCCAGTGCAACGCCCTCGGCGCTGGTAATGCTCATCTGCGTGCTGCCATGCAGTTCAATGTCGGGCAGAATGCGGCGCGCCAGCTGCGCAATGCCGATATCCTGCACAATCAGCGCATCGACGCCCGTGCGTCCAATGGCCTCGAGCGCGGCGGCTGCATCCGCCAGCTCATGGTCAAAGACCAGCGTGTTGAAGGTGAGGTAACCGCGCACGCTGCGGCGGTGGAGCGTCTCCATAACGTGCGGCAGTTCATCGAGCCCAAAGCCCACCTTGGCGCGCGCCGAGAAGTGCTTGAGGCCGAAGTAGACAGCATCGGCCCCTGCCTCAATGGCTGCGTTCAGTTGCGGCCAGTAGCCGGCCGGGCTCATGATTTCGGGTTTTTGCATGAATTGGGTGCTCAATTTTTCGAGACGTGTTAGGCAGCATTTTCAACGCAAGGGCGCAAGGGGGGCAAGGGCGCAAGGAACAACAAAAGCAGGAAAAACTGCACTCTGTATGCCTTTTGTTGGGACTTGAACACCCACTTACACACGAATTGGTATCTTTGCTGTTCCTTGCGCCCTTGCCCCCCTTGGGCCCTTGCGTTGAAAATGCTGCGCTACAGGCGTTGTGTGCCAGTTCACAACGCGGGGGTGGTCTGCAGCACGTTGCACGGCTTTGCAGCAGTGTACCATAGGCCACAGAAAGGGCGCCGACAATGCGTCGGCGCCGGTTGAATGACTTGTGTATGGAGAGTGCACATGCAAGAGAACGCTAGACGACCTGCTCCGGCTTGCCGTTGGCGGCCGCCGAGCGGTAGAGCGCCTCGAGCACACGCAGGTTGTTGGCCGCCTCACGCGCATCAAAGAGAGGCCGCGTGCCGGTGAGCACACAGTCGCTGAAGTGCTCCACCATGAGGCGGTATTCATCCACGCCCGCAATGGTGCGCTGCTCGACATCGTTGTAGCCACGCTTGAGCACAATCGTTGTGGCGTTGGTGCCAGGGAGAAAGGCGCGTGTCAGTTCGAGTGTGCCTTCCGTGCCGGCAGCCAGGAACGTCTCGCGGCGCGCCAGCGTTAATGCGCAATCAAACTGTGCCGTCAGCCCGGAGGCAAAGAGGAGCGTGCCTACCATCTGCTCGTCAACGCCATTGGGGTGCCAGCGGGCAAAGGCCTGCGCTTCCACGGGTTCTTCGTCGGCAAGGGTGCGGAAGATGTTGACGCAGTAGCAGCCCACGTCCATGAGCGAACCGCCGCCCAGATCGGCCTGATAGCGGATGTTGTCGGTGCGGGTGAGGCGAAAGGTGAAGGCCGCGTGCATGTGCATCAAATCACCCACGGCGCCGTTGTCAAGCAGAGTGACGGCCGCGGAGATCTGGGGATGGAAGCGGTACATGAAGGCTTCCATCAGCCGCAGGTTGCGCGCATCGGCGGCATCAGCCATGGCAATGGCGTCGGCGGCAGTGGTCGCCAGCGGCTTTTCGCAAAGCACATGCTTGCCGGCGCGCAGGGCGCGCAGCGTCCATTCGGTGTGGAGCGAGTTGGGCAGCGGAATGTAGACCGCGTCAATCTCCGGATCGTCCAGCAGCGCCTCATAGCTGCCGTAGCTGTTGGTAATGTTGTAGCGTGTGGCATAGCCAAAGGCACGCTCGGCCTCACGGCTGGCAATGCCAACCAGTTCGGCATTGGCTGATCCAACAATTGCGGGCACGATGGCCGCTCGCCCAATGTTGGCGGTGCTCAAAATGCCCCAGCGGACCTTGTCTGGCATATGGCTGCCTGTTCGGGATAGGTGTTAGATTAACACTTGATGAGAATTACGGTCCTGTGAGGGCGCAAAGCTCACGAGGGAACCCGTCTCTTCTACAAAGATAACTCGAGAGCGCCTCGAGGTCAAGCAGCGACGCCGCAGCCGCGCATTGCCGCGCATTGCCGGGCGGGCGCAACAGCACCGGCCACATTTGACAGGGGCGCACAATGGGCCGATAGTAGCGTTCGCCTGAACAGATCGCCCGGATTTTCGTTCTGTGCGCAGGGAATGGCACGCCACTTTATAAGCGAGCGCTTCTTCGCATGGCTTGGATGGCACAGTTTGGCCACGCAGACGATTTTCTCGATAGAAGATGGGCGTTTCCGGGAACCTTAATGCGTGCGTATCGTTCTCAAGGTGTACGCACCCAAACAGATGCGCAACATCGGTTATTGAACCTTACGAATTGGGGCTTGCGTATTCAGGATATTATGCTATAGTGTCATCAACAGCGCTCAAGCGGACCCTGAACGGTATCCTTCATTATGTGGAACAGATGAAGGTGTTGGGAACGTTGCGTGCCTATGGGCCGGTGTTGACACAGGAGTCCACCGCTGGCCAGTGAATTCAGGTTGCGGCCGTGTACGCCGTATACGCCGCAAATGATATTAAGACGATATTCGTTGTGAAGTCCCCCCGTTGTAAAGTCGAGGTTCCCCCGCCTGGCTGTTTGGTTCTGCTATGTCTCCCAACATGGCGAACGTAAATGCATACACCGTCAGGTTCAGTCTCCCCCCAAGGGCCAGAACTGGGCTGTGCTATGCCGAAGTTGTTGTAAAAGTGCGAATACCGAGTCCGAGCGGCACTGTTGCACCCCCTCCGCCAGGCTCAAGGACCCCTCCCAACTGTAGTACGCCGTACCCAATCGAATCGTGGTGACCTCCCCCGACCCTGTGATCGCCTTGCAATGTGCTGTTTGCACGTTGCGGCAGGCCTGATTCTTTCGCGCCATTGCGACTGCACCCGGCTAAGGACCACATAACCCATGGTGTGAACCTCGCGCACCCTGGCTTTGCTGTTGCCTTTTTTTGGCAGTGAAGTGTGGCATAGAGGGCAACAGCCTCCTTCCGGAGGCCCATCATGACGACATTGGAGTTGGCGCAATGCTGGACAGCAACGTTAGAAACCGAACTGAGAATCCGACACAAGTCACTGGTCGGACGGCTGCAACAGCCGAGCAGAGCGGCGTGGGCAAGGCAAAGAGACTGGCCACGCTGCGCAGCGACAAAGTCCGCTTCCTAACCGCACTGGCGCTTGTGGATACAGTCGCGCTGATTATTGCTTTCGTGCTTGCCTACTGGCTTCGCTTCGACGTAGAGATCACACTCGCCCCGGGCATTGTCCCCACGCCTGGCGTCTATGCGCCCCTTGTTTCGGCGCTGATTCCGGCCTGGCTGCTGCTCTTTGCGATCTTCGGCCTCTACGACATGCGGGCGCTGCTGGGGGGGCTGGGCGAATACGGGCGCATTCTCAATGCGTGCACCTGGGGAATGATGCTTGTGATAGTCGGCACCTTTGCCTTCCCGGCCATGCCGCCCATTTCGCGTGCGTGGCTGCTTATGGCGTGGGTGCTCGCCGGCCTGCTGGTCTGCGCCGGGCGCTTTGTCGCGCGGCGTGTGGCCTATAGAGCCCGCCGCAACGGCCACTTTGTGGCGCCGGCGCTGATTATCGGATCGAACCAGGAAGCTGCTGCGTTGGCCGAACAATTTGCCAGGCCGCACATCTCCGGGCTGGCCGTGCGCGGCTTGATCACACCGAACCTGGATGACGAAGATGCGGCGCGCAAGTTGGGGCTGCCGCTGCTTGGCCCGCTCGAATCGCTGGGGCGCACGCTGGAGCAGCAGGGCATTCGCGAGGTGATTGTCGCTTCGTCAGCGCTGACAGAGCAGGAATTGCTCCAGATTACGCAGGAGATTGGGCAGCACCCGGGCGTCTCGCTGCGCCTCTCTTCCGGCCTCTACGAAGTGCTGACCACCGGCATGCATGTGACCACAATCGGCTCGGTGCCGCTGATGACCGTGAACCGGCTACGGCTGACCACGGGCGAGATGGTGCTCAAGAGTGTGCTCGATTTCGTCTTCATCCTGGCGACGGCCCCGTTGCACCTGCCGCTCTTCGCGCTGCTTGCCATTCTCATCAAGCTGGATTCACCCGGCCCCGTTATTCACCGCCGCCGCGTGGTGGGCGTGGGCGGGCGCGAGTTTGACGCCTTCAAGTTCCGCACCATGTACGTCAACGGCGACGAAATTCTTGCCGGCCTGCCCGACCTGCAGGCGCAACTGGCGAGCGAGCACAAGCTGAAGGATGACCCGCGCATAACGCGTGTGGGGCGCTTCCTGCGCAAGGTGAGCCTCGATGAGCTGCCGCAGCTGGGCAATGTGCTGCTGGGGCAAATGAGCCTGGTGGGGCCGCGCATGGTGCACCCCAGCGAAGTCGCCAAGTATGGGCGCATGAAGGACAACCTCTTCACCGTCAAGCCTGGGCTCACCGGTATGTGGCAGGTCTCCGGCCGTTCGGACTTGTCGTACGAGGAGCGCGTGCGGCTGGACATGCTCTACATTCGCAACTACTCGCTCTGGCTGGACCTGCACATTCTTCTGGTGCAGACACTGCCGGCGGTACTCAAGGGGCAAGGTGCGTATTAGCTGCTCCGACAGTGATGCGCACGTAGTGGGGGTGTGGCAGCTAAAGCCGCCACCTGGACAGGCACGAACTCGCACAAGTTATTTCAACGCAGAGACGAAACAAGGAATCTCATGAAGGCTCTCATTCTCGCAGCAGGCAAGGGCACACGGCTGGGCACATTGACGTCGGCCATGCCCAAGCCCATGCTCCCCATCAACGGTGTGCCACTGCTGGCCCATACGGTCGGCTGGCTGCGCAGCCACGGCATTACGCAAATCGCCATAAACCTGCACCATGCACCGGAGGTCATTCCGGCCTATTTCGGCGATGGCCGCGCCTTTGGCGTTTCGATCACCTACTCGCACGAGCCGACGCTGCAGGGCACGGCTGGTGCGGCGCGCACGCTGGCAAGCTTCCTCAACGAGCGCTTCGTGGTCATCTACGGCGATGTCTTCAGCAATGTGAACCTGACGGAGCTGGAGGAATTTCACGCTGAGCGGCTGCGTGCCGCGCGCGACCCTCAAACGCAGGCGGCCGGTCCTGCCGCCACGATGGCGCTCTACCGCGTGAGCAACCCCACCGAGTGCGGTTTGGTCCACGCCGACATTGAAGGGCGCGTGCGCCGCTTCATTGAAAAACCGCCGGCGCACCTTGCCTTTACCGACCTGGCCAACAGCGGCATCCTCGTTTGCGAGCCGGAGACGCTGGCGATGATTCCGGCTGAAGGCGCATATGACTTTAGCCATGATCTCTTTCCAGCCATGCTGGCAGCACAAATGCCGCTCTTTGCCCGCCCCATTGCATCCGGCGAATTTGTCATCGACATTGGTACTGCGGCCGCCTACCAGCGCGCACAGGGGCAATATGCCCTTGCGCTGCGCGAAGCGGTCGCCAGCCTTGAGGGAATCCCCGCATGATTATTACGCAAACGCCGCTGCGGGTGAGCTTCTTCGGCGGTGGCACCGACTTGCCGGGCTTCTACCAGCGCGAACCGGGCTGGGTGTTGAGCACGGCGATTGACAAATATGTGTACGTCATCGTCAAGGAGCGCTTCGACGACCGCATTCGTGTGGGCTACACACGCACGGAGCTCGTTGAGAACATCGACGAGATTGAGCACGAACTTGTGCGCGAATCGCTGCGCCAAACGGGCATCACGCGCCGCCTGGAGATTGCAACCATGGGCGACATCCCCGCCGAGGGTTCGGGGCTGGGCTCTTCCAGCACGGTTACGGTGGGGCTGCTCAACGCCCTCTATGCCTATCAGGGGGCGCCGCGTGACCAGGCAGCGCTGGCGCGCGAGGCTTGTCACATTGAGATGAACGTCCTGGGCAAGCCGATCGGCAAGCAGGACCAGTACATTGCTGCCTATGGCGGCCAGCGCTTCATTCACTTTGGCTGCGAAGGTGACGTTGAGGTTGAGCCGCTTGAGGTGGATGCGCACACAATGCGCGCCTTTGGGCAGCGGCTCATGCTCTTCAACACGGCAGTCAGCCGCAAGGCGGAGAGCGTGCTGGCCGAACAGTCGCAACGCACGGACGTCAACATGAACGCGTTGCGCGCCATGAAGCAGCTTGCGCTTGAGGCACGCGCGGCGCTGCAGGCGGGCGATCTCGATCGCTTTGGCTGCCTGCTGCACGAAACGTGGATGCTCAAGCGCAGCCTTGCCTCACGCATTACCTCATCGGCGATTGACGACTGGTATGCACGGGCGCGGGCAAACGGTGCGCAGGGCGGCAAGATTACCGGTGCAGGCGGCGGCGGCTATCTGCTGCTCTGGTGCCCAGTTGAGAAGCAGGACGCAGTCCGCGCGGCGCTCCCCGAGTTGAACCAGCTATACATCAACCTCGAGCGTGACGGTACGAAAGTGATTTTTAACAACCGGCGATAGAAGCAGTCATAAACAGCGCGCAGCACACAATGGAGGAGGCCTCAATGAGCCTTTTTGCAGAGTCCGGACAGGAATCGAATTCACTTCGCAGCGCCATTGTCAACAATGGCGCAGGGGGCCACAGCGCCACCACGAATGGCGCCTCAGGCAACGGCGCGTCAGGCAACGGGGCGTCAGGCAACGGCGCCTCAGGCAACGGGGCGTCAGGCAGCCGCATGAGCGGCGCGTATGGCGTGCGCAATGGAAACGGCGCCGGCGCAACGCGCACCTTTGGCGACGTTACGCCCACCATGTATGCGGAATACGCAGGCGCCGTACAGCGCACGCTCAATCGCATGCCTTGGAATCATGTGCACGCCGTGGTGGAGGCTATCGTCCAGACGTGGGAGCAGGGCGGCCAGCTCTTCCTCATGGGCAACGGCGGCAGCGCGTCAACCGCCACCCACCTGGCGTGCGACCTGGGCAAGAACACAGCGCAACCCGGCCTGCCGCGCATGCGCGCACAGGCGCTCAACGACAACATGGCGCTCATGACGGCCTACGCCAACGACGTGGGCTACGACGCCGTCTTCTCTGAGCAATTGCGCGCACAGGCGCGCCCGGGCGACCTTGTGCTGGCAATTACGACCAGCGGCAATTCGCCCAATGTACTCAAGGCCGTGGAGGTGGCGGGCAGCATGGGGCTGCGCACCATCGCTCTTTGCGGCTATACAGGGGGCACGATTCGTTCGATGGTGGATATCGCTGTGGTTGCGCCCAACCACTGTGTCGAGCAGATCGAGGACATCCACATGGTGCTTGCGCACATTGTCACAGTGGGCGTGCGCGGGGCCATGCTGGCGGCGCTGCAGCGGGGCGCCAGCTTCGAGGACGGCGTGCTCGTCTCCGAGGTGGCGGTGCACATGCCGATGATGGCTGATGAGGACGAGCTGCTGACCCGCACGGGCGCGGCAGCGGCGCACAGCAACGGCGGCTATGCAACCGGCTACATTCCACCGGCAACCGGTGACGGCAATTGGGGCGGCCATGCTGCCACTCCCAACGGCCACGATTGAGGCCCACGCCAGGCCGTCCCGATCAGCCAGCCTGATCACCAACCCGATCAGCCGGTCTGATCGACGTAACCAATTCAGCGCCAAAGCTGCGCATCAAGTGACAAGGTATTCAGGTGATTCGAGCCATTTTTCTCGACCGAGACGGCACCATCAATGTAGAGCGGCGCGACTATGTACGCGCAACGCGTGAGCTTGTCCTGCTGCCGGGCGCGCTGGCTGCGCTCGTGCGCCTGGCAACGCTTGATGTGCCTATCTTCGTCATCACCAACCAGTCGTGCGTCGGGCGCGGACTTTTGTCGGAAGCGCAGCTGGAAGCCATCAATTGCGAACTGGCCACAACCGTGCGCAACGCGGGCGGCCGCATTGACGGCTTCTATGTCTGCACACACAGCCCGGATGAAGGCTGCAACTGTCGCAAGCCGCGCCCTGGGCTGCTGCTGCAGGCCATGGCCGACCACAAGCTACGCGCCGACGAGTGCATTATGGTCGGCGATTCACTGAGTGATTGCAGCGCGGCCGACGCCGCAGGTTGCCGCTGCATTCTGGTTTGCACGGGGCTGCAGGGCGAGATGCTGGCCACAAAAATGCCCGCTGCACCGGATTTTGTCGAAAACGGCAACGGACTGGCATACCACACGCGGTCGCTCGCCGAACCGCAAATTGCACAGAGTCTTTGGCACGCCAGTCGGTTGATTCTTGAACAGGCCTATCGTACGGAGCGTAACCAACATGTCGCCTGATCGCGCCTACGCGTCCACGCAAACTGAAGAACGCTTCGAGGAGATGCTGCTGCTCCCCACCACGGGCAACAGCTGCCCTTACATGGGCCTCGAAGGCGACGGCAGCATCATGCTCAGCGAGCCGTCTCCGCTGCACCGCTGTTTTGCGACGGATAAGGCGCGCATGCCGCGTATTGAGTTCCAGGAGCAGTACTGTCTGCATGGCGCACATGTACGCTGCGCCACCTATCAGGGGGCCGAAGGCGCTGCGCCTGCCCCCGTGATGCGTGATGTGTGGACGCCGATTCCCGAGACGCGCAAGTCGCGCTGGCCTTTGCTGAGTGCAATCGCGCTGCTGCTGGCGCTGCTGGCCGGCTATGCGGTGATGATGCGCCCGTGGGAGCAGGTGGCCGCGATGCTGCCCGCGCGGCAGCCTGCCGTTGCCGCAATGGCGGCGGTTGCGCCGCCGGTGATTGGGACCGTCTCGCCCGTGGCGGTTGCTGCGGGGAGCGATGTGCTGCTCACGATTGCACCGCCAGTCGCCGCAGAGGCAGGCAGCACAGAGGCAGGCAGCGCAGAGTTGACCGATACGCCAACTGATGCGCCGGCTGAGCCGGCCGCTGCTGCACCCGTAGCTGCGGCACCCGTAGTTGCTGCACCCGCAACGGAAGCGCCCGCAACGGAAGCGCCCGCCAGTCACAGAGCCGACCGCGACTACGCAAGCGACCAATACGCCTACGCCGACGCCGACAGCATCGCCTGTGCCGCCACGTGCGTCCGAGCAGCAGCCAGTGGTCAACGCGGTCGCAGCAGCCGCGCCGGCAGCCGCGGCCACGGCGCCCCCGCTCCAGGAGCTCACAATCAACCCCATCCTCGACGAAGTGGGCTGGTGGCGCGAAGGTGAATCGGGCGAGTATGCGCTGGGTGACTCCTACCTCAACGTGGGCCAACTGGATGGCGAAGCGATGATATCGGCCATGCGCTTTTCGCTGCGCGACATTCCGCGTGGCGCCCCGCTGCTGGATGGAGCGCTCGAACTGCCTGGCCTCAAGGGCGACCGACTCAACGCCGCTGCGCCCAGTCTCTGGCTGGTTCAACTGATCAGCGAGCGCGAACTGAGCAGCCTTGGCGGCGCGACCTTCATGATGGTCTTCAGCGCCCCCAACGCCATCACACTGCCTGTGGTGCGCACGGAGGATTTGAGCGCCGACGGCACCAACCGGCTGCCGCTTGACGCCAACGCACTGCGCTGGCTGGAAGAGCAGCGGCTGATGGACGTTGACAGCGTTACCGTGCGCATTGTGGCGCAGGTGGACGGCGCACAGGACACGCTCTTTGCGTGGGACAGCGGCCGCGGCCCCAAGACGGAGGGGCGCGCACCCGCCTTTACGCTGCAGCTTGGCGCTGCGCCGCCTACACCGCCGCCCGTACCCACCGAGGACCTGGTTGTGGCCACCTTCACACCCGCGCCGCAGAACGTGGTGACGCTTGTGGCGCAGCAGGCCACGGCCACCTTCGTGGCCCAGAGCGTGGGCACCTTTACACCTGTGCCCGTCTTTGCCACGCCCACGCCCTATGCACGCAGCCTGCCCACGGCGCAGGCGATTGCCCGCCGCCTGGGGCTGCCCGCCGTTGTGCTGGAGACGCCCGTGCCCGCCAATGCGGCGACGGCAACTGCAGTCATTGAGTATGCAACCGCCGTCGCCCTGACCACAGGCACCTACACGCCTGTGCCCGAGAGCTATGTGACGCCCGTACTCATCATTCCGCCCCTGCCCGCTGGCCGGCCCGAGGATGACGAGCGTGCGCTGGCCGAGGCGCTGCGCGATTCGCAGCTTCCTTACAACGCAGTCGTGGCGCAGTGGCAGGCAGCCACACCCACACCGCAAAACGTGGCCACAGCGGCCGCCATGTCGGTGCAGGCCACAGCCGATGCGTCGCAGTATGGCCCAGCCACGGCGACGCCATGGGGGCAGCTGGTCTTTACGCCCGTGCCGCCGCCGCCGCCGACCGCCACACCGACGACGCCGCTGGTGCAGTCCGTGACGAGCTTCACGCCGACGCCCGAACTGCTGCCGACGGCCACGCCACCTGCGTCGCTGCCCGACGACATGCGGAATCTGGTGCTCTTCCGCTCGGATCGTTTCAACGTCGGCTCGGCCGACAAAGCGACGACGCTGGCCTATGACCCGGCTACGGGCAACGCGGCGCGCATTAACGCCGATTGGGCCATGGACATGGCAGCACAGCAGTTGCCGGGCGCACCTGACGGTCTCAAGGTGGCGATTGTCAAGGGAGACCCCAATGGGCTGCCGCAGATCTTCATCCGCAACCTGGAGTATGGGACGGAGAAGCAGCTCACCACCTTTGCGGGCAAGGGCAGCGACACACGCAGCTACGACCCGGCATGGTCGCCCAAGGGAGACTGGATTGCCTTTGTGAGCAACAACTCGGGCAACGACGAAATCTACCGGATTACGCCCGATGGTGCGGTGACGGAGCAGTTGACGAACAACACGTGGGAGTGGGACAAGCACCCCACGTGGTCGCCGGACAGCAGCCAAATTGTCTTCTTCTCCAACCGCGACACGCAGCGCAGGCAGATCTGGATTATGAACGCTGACGGCTCCGACCAGCGCCAGTTGATCGCCAGCGAAGGCGAAGATTGGGACCCGATCTGGACGAGGTAACAGACGCCGCTCGAATCGGAGGGCTGGAAGCCCCCCGCTGCGAATCGCCGTATGCGTTTTCGCAGGCATTCCCCCAGGCATTTGAACATTGATGGAACGCTTATGAACCGTGAGACGCTGGGCCAATCCCTAAAACCGCTGGTGCGCTGGTGGTGGCTAATCCTTGTTGCGGCAATCGTTGCCGGCGCGACGAGCCTGCTTTACGTTCGCATGCGCCCGGATATCTATCAGTCGCACGGGACCCTGATTGTGGGCAGCGCCATGCGCAACCCCAATCCCGACAACATGTCGCTGCAGATGGGCGCCTATCTCGCGCGCAGCTACGCCGAAATGGCCGATCGCTCCACCATGCAGGATTCCATCAAGTCGGCGCTGCAAATGGAGTGGCTGCCCGAATACAGCGTGCTGTCCAGCCCCGACTCGCAGCTCATCGAGGTGACCGTCACCGATGACGATCCAGTGCGCGCGCAGGTTGTGGCAACCGAACTGGTGCATCAGCTCGTGATGATGAGCCCAGGCGCGGCCGACGCCGAAACGCGCAGCCGCTTTGCCCAGGAGCAGCTGGGCAAGATGGAGACGGACATTTCTGCCACGGAGGGCGAGATTGCCAGCCGACGCGACGAGCTGGCCCAGGCCACCAGCGCCCGCCAAATCGTTAGCCTCGAAGGCGAGGTCTCGGCGCTGGAGGCCAAGCTCAGTTCTCTGCGCAGCAACTATGTGGGGCTGCTGAGCAGCACGCGTGACGGCGCAGTGAATGCCATCAACGTGCTCGAAGCACCCAATCTGCCCACGCTGCCGGTGGAGTCGAACGGCATCATCCTGGTGCTGCTGGCGGCGGTCATGGGTGCGATTCTGGCGGCCGGTGGCGCGTATCTGCTCGACTTCCTGGATGACACCATCACGGTTCCCGAGCAAGCAGAAGGGGCGCTGGGGCTGCCCATGCTCGGCACCGTTCCGCAGATGACAGCGGACGACGGTGCGCTGCCTGGCCACATGCTTGTGATGCACACGAATCCGCACACTGTGGCGGCCGAAGCCTTCCGCGTGCTGCGCGCCAACGTGCTCTTTGCGTCGGTCGATACGCAGGTACGCATATTGCAAATCACCAGCCCCTCGCAAGGCGACGGCAAATCGAGCATGGCGGCCAACCTGGCGATTGCCATGGCGCAGGCGGGCAAGCGCGTCATTCTGCTGGATGGAGACCTGCGCCGCCCCGAGCAGCACCGCCTCTTTGGGCTGCGCAACAACAATGGCGTCACCTCGGCCATCATCGGCGACGAGCGCGCGCTGGCCAAGGCGCTGCAGCCCACCGCCGTTCCCGGGCTGAGCGTGCTTACCTCGGGCCCGCTGCCGCCCAACCCGGCCGAACTGCTTGGCTCACGGCGCATGGCGGCGCTGCTGGAGACCATTAAGGAGCATTGTGACCTGTTGATTATAGACAGCCCGCCACTCAGCGCCGTGGCCGACACGGCCGTGCTCGCCAGCCAGGCGGATGCCGTTGTGCTGGTGATGTGGGCAGGCCGCACGAGGCTCCAGCAGGCGCGCTATGCAATCAACGCGCTGCGCAATGCGCGTGCCTCCGTGTTGGGCGTGGTGCTCAACGGCGTCACACGCGCCTCCAGCGGCTACCCCTTCTACCACGCCGTAGAGCGCTACGCCGAGTATGGCGTCGTACACGCACGCGCCAAGTCCACGCCGCCGACGGGCAACGACCGGCGGGCAGCAAGAGCGGCGCGCCGCATTCTGCAAATCGGTCGCCCGCCACCTTCGACCTTGTGACGCGCAGCCGTGTGGCGCCGCTGCCGCCAAGCAACTTGGGGGGTCGTTCGAGCGCGGGCCAGCCACAAAACGGCAAAAGTGGGAATAATCAGAGCAACAAGGCGCAGCCGCGGAACGGGCAGAAGAGTAGCAGCCAAAACGGCAACGGCCAGCGCCGAAGCGGCAATCCGCTAACGGGCAAGTCGCCCAACGGCCAGCCGGTGAAGAGCGAGGCGCCCAAGAGCAACCAGACCGTGGATGGGAAGAAATCATCATGAGCGCGCGCATGGATGCACAGAACCACGGCCCCGCAACAGGCGGCGCACAGGAGCCCGATGCACGCCCGCGCGACTCGGCCATGCCCAACTCGCGCATGACAGTGCCGGAGGACGCGGCCGCCGGCCTGGGCCTCTACGTGGCTCGCCAAGCCGCATCACCGCTGCGCTACGTTCTCGAACAGAGCGTGATGGCTGCGTGCGGCTGGGTGCCCAGCGTGGTCGGCATTGGCCTGCGCAGCGTAGCGTACCGCCTCATCCTGCAGATGCGGGGGCTGGCCGCGATCGAAAACGGCGTACGCATTCGCTACGCAAGCCACGTGCACCTGGGGCGCGCGGCCTACATCGATCAGGGGGTTTATCTGCACGCGTGCCCGCAGGGCATCTGGGTCGGTGACAACAGCTTCGTCATGCATGGGGCGGTGTTGCACACCTACAACTTCCGCAATTTGCCTCACGCCTTCATTCGCATTGGGCGCAACAGCCTGATTGGCGAATACAACGTACTGCGCGGGCAGGGCGGAATCACGATTGGCGACCGCGTCTACACCGCGCCCATGGTGCAGTTGCTGGCGGTCAATCATCTCTTTGACGACACATCGCGGCCCATGGTGGAGCAGGGCATTACCGCTCAGGGCATTGTGATTGAAGACGATGTGTGGATTGGTGCAGGGGCGGTGGTGACGGACGGCGTACGCATTGGCAAGGGCGCAGTTGTGGCCGCAGGTGCGGTTGTGACAGGGGACGTGTCCCCGCAGATGGTGGTGGGGGGCGTGCCCGCGAAGGTGCTGCGCCCCGTGGGCAGGGATGACAAGGCGGGCGATACGCTGCCCGTTTACCTGTAGGATCGAACGCAAAGCATTCAGTTAAGGCAGCTCGAGACACGAAACGGCAGCGGCTAAAGGCTCCAGGAGGGGAACCCATGACGACACTTTCGATTGTGATACCAGCGTGGAATGAAGAAGACGGCATTCGCGACATCTGCGAGCGCACGCTGGCTGTACGCCCGGCGCTGGCGGCCGCAGGCGTGGATGGCCTGGAACTGATTGTGGTGGACGACGGCTCCACCGACAAGACAGCGGCCGTGGCCGAGTCAATCCCGGGGGTGCGGCTGCTGCGCCATGCGCAGAACGGCGGCTACGGCGCGGCACTCAAAACGGGCTGGGCGGCGGCCACCGGCGAATGGTGCGGCTTCCTCGACGCCGACGGCACCTACCCGCCCGAGTTTTTCCCTGCCCTCTACGAGCGGGCGCTGGAGACGCAGGCCGACCTGGTGATCGGTTCGCGCATGGCCGGGGCCGAGAGCGAAATGCCCTTCACACGGCGCGTGGGCAACATTATCTTCGCCAGGCTGGTCAACGTGGTTGCCGCGGCCAACATCACCGATTCGGCCAGCGGCATGCGCATCTTCCGCAAGGAGATTCTCGCCGACCTCTACCCGCTGCCCGACGGCTTGAACCTGACGCCGGTGATGACCACGCGTGCCCTGCACGAGCGCCTTGTTATGACCGAGACACCCATCCCCTACAGCGAGCGGGTGGGGCGCTCGAAGCTGAGCGTGGTGCATGATGGCCTGCGCTTTGGCCAGTCAATCATCTGGACGGCGCTCTACTACAACCCCGTGCGCCCGCTCGGCATTGTGGGGGGCATCTTCCTGGCTGTGGCAGCGCTGATTGGCGTGGCGCTGGTGGTGGCTCGCCTCATGGGCGTTACGAGCGTAGGGCCGCTGGGGGCTTTCGCACTTTATTCGGGGCTCGTCCTCGCCGTGTCCGGCGTCAGCATTATGGCGCTGGGGCTCTCCTTCAACTACTTTGTGGCGCTCTTCCACAAGAGCCCTGTGCGCCAGGGTCTCTTTGGCAGGCGCGCCGGCGGCAGCGGCGTTGGCCTGCACCTGGGCTGGATTGGCCTGGGGGCGCTGGCGCTGGGCGTGCTCATCGGCGTTGTCAGCCTCATCCTCGGCTTCCAGGGGTGGAGCTTGACTCGCCTCTGGATCTACTACCTGGCCAGCGCATCGCTCAGCCTTGTGGGGCTGCAGATGGTGATTGCATGGATTCAGGTGCAGGTGCTCGACACGCTGCGCATTCGCGAGCAGCTGGCGGCGAGTGACCTGCGCGGCAAGGCGCGTCGTGCTGACGATGACCGCACCGCGGATCGCAGCGTGGAGCGCAGCGCCGAGCGCCCCGAATTGTTGACGGCGTAATTGATCGTGGCGCAGCGGCGGTGTAAGCCGCCGCAGCCACCAATCAACTCGCGTCCTCAAGAACGGCGGCTTACACCGCCGCTACGCAGGGCAAGGCCCTTTGCATTCGCACCATGGTTGCGCCTGCGCCGGAACGTAGTTCAAGACAGATTTGCTGTTACGGAGTGATAACGATGACCGATACAACGACAAGCACGACCGAAGAACTGAGCGCAGAAATCCGCGAAAATCTGGGCAGCCGGCGCGTGCCGCCCGTGCGCGCATCCAACTTTCCCGATGCCAGCGCACAGATGCAGACGCTGAACTCGAGCAACAACGTCAAGGGCACGGTGGAGGTGCTGCTGGTCAACCCGCCCACGCCCGACGGCGCCATCTGGATTCGCAGCCAGCACCGCGTGGGCCGGCGCAGCCGCGAGAACATGATCTGGCCCCAGGTGGAACTGGCGCAGATGGCCGCGCTGCTGCTGCCCGACTACACGGTGGAAATTGTGGACTGTGTGGCGGAGCGCATGGATTGGGCCGCCTTTGAGAAGCTGCTGGAGGAGAAGCGGCCGCGCTACTACCTGACGCAGGTGACCGCGCCCACCCTCAAGAACGACATGTACGGCGTCTTCCTGGCCAAGTCGCTGGGGGCCATCACCATGGCCATTGGCACGCACGTCACGCCGATGACGCTGGAGACCATGCGTCCCTTCCCCGCGCTGGACTTCATCCTGCGCGGCGAGCCGGAGATGACGCTGCGCGAGCTGCTCGACACGATTGAAGGGCGCACGCCGTCGGATCCGGCGGTGCAGCGCATGCTCGAGGGCACAAAGCGGGCGGCCATGCCCATGATGCCCGCGCTGCGTGCGCAGAAGATTGGCGAGGCGCAGCGCGACGGCTCTGGAAATGGCGCAGGCAACGGTGCGGCGTCAGGCGTGATCACGCTCGAAGAGAGTGCACCGGCTGCGGACGCAGTGGCCGAGTCACCCTTTGCACGTATTGGCGGGCTGGCGTGGCGCCGGCCAGGGAGCGGCAAGCCGGGCGAAGTGGCCGAGATTGTCGTCAATCCCGACCGCCCCTTCATTCCCAGCCTCGACGACCTGCCGATGCCCCGCCACGAGCTGCTGCCGCTGGACAAGCAGCGCATGCCGATGATCAAGGGGGCCTTCACCTTCATCGTCACCAGCCGCGGCTGCCCTGCCGGCTGCAAGTACTGCATCAAGCACGTCACCTACCAAAACTCGGTGCGCCTGCGTTCGCCCGCGCTGATTGTGGAGGAGCTTGAGTACCTCGACAAGCTGGGCATCCACAACATTCACATGTACGCCGACCTCTTCACGGTCAACCGCGAGCAGGTTGTGGACCTGTGCAAGCTCATCATCGAAAAAGGGCTGAAGCTGCGCTGGACCTGCAACAGCCGCGTGGACTACGTGGACGAAGAGATGCTGACGCTCATGGGGCAGGCGGGCTGCTGGCTGATCTCGTGGGGCATTGAGAGCGCCAACGAGGCAATTCTCAAGCAGGCGCGCAAGGGCTACCGCAAGGAGCAGGCGGTGCGCGCGCTCAAGTGGGCGCACGCTGCGGGCATCAAGAACTGGGGCTACTTCATCATCGGCCTGCCGGGCGAAACCGAGGAGACCATCCGCGAGACGATCGACTACGCCAAGCAGCTGCCGCTGGACATTGCGCTCTTCCACATTGCCGCGCCCTACCCCGGCACACCCTTCTTCTACGAGGTGGTGGAGAACAACTGGTTCCGCCCGGGCACCAAGTGGGAAGAGGTGGACATGGACCAGTCCACTGTGCTGGATTACGGCAACCTGACCGCCGAGCAGTTGGAGGCGTGGCAGAAACGGGCCACACGCGAGTGGTCGCTGCGCCCAGGGCCCATGCTCACCTTCGCCAAGGGGCTCAACTCGTGGGAGGGCTTCAAGAGCGCCGTAGATGTTGGGATGCAGATGCTGCAGTTTACAAGGGCATGACGCTGATTCCGGTGATTGTCGGTGACTGAACATTGGCGATTGAAAACCGAGTATTGAGGCACGTCGCTCAATTTTCAGTCATCAACTTTTAATACTTCTTGCAGTTTGTGTTTGCGAGGCAAATCGTGGCTCAGGCAACGTGGGCGGATGTGCAACAACAGCAGAGCGTGCGTGTGGCGGCCAACCTGCCCGTATGGGCGGTGGGCGGCTGCGCGCTGCTGCTGCTTGCCAGCGGGGCTGTGGCCGCGCTGGGCGCATATGACACACGCGCTGCGCTCATACGGCTGCTGGCTGTGGCGGCGGGCGTGCTGCTCTGCTGTGCCGCCATGTGGGTTGCGCAGATTGAGAGCAGCCGCATTGCACGCCTGCACCTGCTCGATGGCGCAGGCTTTGCCGCCGCAGTGGGCGTGCTCCTGGTTGGCGCCGCTCTGCTTGCGCTGCGGCCTGCCAATGGCGGCCCGTATGCGGGCGCGCTGGTGGCGCTCCTGCCCATCGCGCTGCTTGGACTGCTGGATGGGCGTGGATGGCGCAGCGAGCACGTTGGCTCTCCCGTCGAACTGGTGGTGTTGGCTGCGCTGGCCATCGGCCTGGTTGCGCTGCTCTTCACCGGCGAGCGCAGCGCGGTGCTCGCGTTGGCCGGTGCGAGCTTGCTGGCGCTCGTGACGACATGGCTTGTGCGCCATACGGCGCACCCTTTCTGGACGCTGACCGGCCTGGCAGCAATCGGCGTGGTCGCGCTGGCGCTTTGGCTGGCTCTCGTCCCCTCAATACCCGCCTTCCTGGCGGAGCGGCTGGCGCTGTGGCGCGATGCACTGCCGCTGATTGGCGACTATCGCTTCATTGGCAGCGGCCCGGCCAACACCGAGCTGGTCTACGCCAGCTATGTGCTGCTTACGCACGTGCCCTATGTGGCGCATGTACACAATCTCTACCTGCAAGTGGCGCTGGAGTACGGCCTCTTCGGGATGGCAGCGCTGGTGGGGGTGATGGTGGCGGCGCTGGTGGCGGCGCTGCAGGCGTTGCGCCACGGCAGTGGACCCACGCAGTTGCGCGCCGCCGCAATTGTGGCTGCGCTTGTGGGCACGATGGTGCTGGGGCTGGTCGATTCGGAAGTGGCGGCCAGCCTGCTCGTGGTAACGCTCTTTGCGCCCGTGGCCGCGGCGCTGCTTGTGCAGGCCACCGCGCGTGCCGAGACGCACAATGCCGGGCTGCTCGAGTTTCCTCCACGCAGCGGGCCACCCAGCGCAGGGGTTGCACGGCCGGGCCTCGTCGTCCTGGTTGTTGTCGTGGGTATTCTGCCCGTGCTGTTTGTGTGGAGCTTTAGCGCACTGCCGAGTTTGCAGGCGGCGTGGAGGGCCAACGAGGGTGCGGTGCAGCAGGCGCAAGTTGAGTTGACTGATTACGCGCAAGCCCCCTGGCCCTTCCAGGATGCCATTCGGCGCAACAAGGCCGACGCGCTGGCTCCCGCTGAAATGAGCTACCGCCGCGCGCTGCTGCTCAACCCGGCGCAGGAGAGCGCGCACCGGCGCATGGGACAGATTGCGCTCTCGCTGGGCGACGTGGATCGTGCCGCTACCTTCCTGCAGGAAGCGCACCGGCTTGACCCGCAAAACCGCGTCAGCGCGCAGCTGCTGGGCGAAGCGTATGCATTGCAGGGCGACGCAGAGAGTGCCGCTGCGCTCTGGCTGCCGCTCGACTTTGCGCAGAACCAACTGGAGACGCGCCTCAACTGGTATCGCGGCATAGAGAGCGCGGCAGAGCTGGCAAAGATGGAAACGGCCGTCAGCCTGTACGTCAGGCGCATGCAGGAGGGGGCAACGCAATGAATGGCAACCACCTGCCCGCCGGCGCATCCCTGCCCGGCGCAACAGTGCACAGCAGCGCCGACGTCGCGCCTCAGGCGATGGTGGGCGCAGGCACGGTCATCTGGCACCGCGCCCAGGTGCGCGAGGGCGCTGTGCTGGGCACAGAGTGCATTGTGGGCAAGGACGTTTACATCGACCACGACGTGCAGATCGGCGCACGCGTCAAAATTCAGAATGGCGCGCAGCTTTACCACGGGGCCACGATTGAGGACGGCGTCTTCATCGGCCCGCAGGCGTGCCTGACCAACGATCGGCAGCCGCGCGCAGTCAATGTCGATGGCACGCTCAAGCGCGCCGCCGACTGGACTGTGTCGCCCACACTGATCAAACAAGGCGCATCCATTGGTGCGGCGGCGGTGCTGCTGCCCGGCATTACTGTGGGCCGCTTTGCCATGGTGGGCGCAGGCGCAGTTGTCACGCACGACGTGCCGGATTACGGCCTTGTGCTTGGCACACCGGCGCGGCTGGTCGGCTACGTCTGCGCATGCGGCCAGAAGCTGACACTTGATGGTGACACGGGCCACTGTCCGGCGTGCGGTACAACCATCGCGCTGGGCACGAGCGCCCTCAAAATACAACCGGCACCGCAGCCATGAAACGAGAGACACGATGATTTCGATTGCAAAACCCCAGATTGGACCGGAGGAGATGGCGGCGGTGCAGCAGGTGCTCGCCTCGGGGCAGTTGGCCCAGGGCGCGCAGGTGCGCCGCTTTGAGGAAGAGTTTGCCGCATGGGTGGGCGTGCGCCATGCCGTCGCCGTCACATCGGGCACGGCGGCGCTGCACGTGGCGCTGCTTGCCGGCGGCATTGGCGCCGGCGATGAGGTGGTCACCAGCCCATTCAGCTTTGTGGCTTCGGCCAACTGTGCGCTCTTTGTGGGAGCGCGGCCGGTCTTCGCCGACATTGAGCCGGCCTGGTACACCATGGACCCCGCCGCGATTCGTGCGGCGATTACGCCGGCCACGCGTGCGCTGGTGGTGGTGCATCTCTACGGCCAGCCCTGTGCCATGGACGAGATTATGGCGATTGCCGACGAGTACAACCTGCTGGTTGTGGAGGACGCCTGCCAGGCGCACGGCGCCACGTGGCAGGGCAAGGCAGTGGGCAGCATGGGCGTCGGCTGCTTCTCCTTCTACCCCACCAAGAACATGACCACGGGCGAGGGAGGCATGATCACCACCGACGACGCTGATTTTGCGCAGCGCTGCCGCCTCCTGCGCGAGCACGGCGCGCCGCGGCGCTATGTGCACGAGGTGCTGGGCTACAACCTGCGCATGATGGACCTGCAGGCTGCCATGGGCCTTGTGCAGTTGGGCAAGGTGGAGGCGTGGAACAGCCGGCGCGCTGGCCAACGCCGCCTTCCTCTCGCAGCGGCTGGCCGGCTTGCCGGGCATCAGCGTGCCGCAAGTGCGCCCGGGTGCGAGCCATGTCTTCCACCAGTACACGGTGCGCTCGCCCGAGCGCGATGCGCTGGCCGCGGCGCTGGCCGAGCGGGGCGTGGGGACGGCGGTCCATTACGCCACGGCGCTGCACCAGCAGCCGCTCTACCGCGATCTGGGCTATGCGGAGACGCTGCCCAACGCCGAAGCGGCGGCGCGCGAGGTGCTCTCGCTGCCCGTCCATCCCGCGCTCAGCGAGGACGATCTGCGGCACATTGCTGATGCAGTTGTGGACGCCGCTGTGATGCTTGACAGCGCGCAGACTCGAGTAATGGCGTAGCGCGCGGCGTGCGCAGCGATGGAACGCTGCGCAGATGACGGCTTTGGCCGCCACCTGCGGAATCCCTTTCAGGTGCAGGCGTTTTGAGGGAAGAATGATAACGACGGCGCGCCCGCCCCTGTGGGCCGCATGATGGATACACAAGGAGGTAAAGGATGGCTGGCATGAAGGGACAGAACGGTTCGAGCAAACCGATCGAAACGAACAACGAGAGCAGCAAAGGCGCAATCGATACAAACGCGGTGCGCGTTGGTGTCATCGGCGCAGGGCGCATGGGCAAAAACCACTGCCGTGTCATCTCGGGGCTGCGGCGCGCGGAGCTGGCCGGCGTGTGCGATCAAAATGTGCAGATGGGTGTGGCCGTGGCGCGCCAGCATGAGGCCCCCTTCTTTGCCTCTGTCGACGAGCTGCTCGATCAGGTTGATGCGGTGACCATCGCCGTGCCCACGCCTTACCACTACGACATCGCCGCGCGCTGCCTTGAGAAGGGCGTCCATGTCTTCGTGGAGAAACCCATCACCACCACGGTGGAGGAGGCCGACGCGTTGGTGACGCTGGCCGAGGCATCGGGGCTGGTGGTGCAGGTGGGCCACATTGAGCGCTTCAACCCCACCTACAGCGAGCTCAAGAATGTGCTGGCCGAAATGACGCCGCTCGCCATCAACTTCCGCCGGCTGAGCCAGTATGCGGGCAGCAATACCGATGTCGACGTGGTGCTCGACCTCATGATCCACGACCTGGACCTGATGAGCGATCTGCTGGGCAACGGCCCTGCACAGATTGACGCCTCAGGCGTCACGGCCTTCTCCGGCTCGCTCGACCACGTTATCGCGTGCCTGCGCTCAACGACCGGCCCGCTTGTCACCCTGGCCGCCTCGCGCCTGACGGAGCAGAAGGTGCGCCAGATTGAGGTGACGACGCTGGAGGCATACGTGGTGGCCGACCTGCTCAACAAGTCCATCTCCGTGCACCGCAGCATGAGCGGTGAATACCTGAACCACGCCGCGCGTGGCGTCAGGTATCGCCAGGAGAGCATTGTGGAGTCGATTCACGTGCCCATGGCCGAACCGCTGCTGCTCGAGATGCAGCACTTTCTTGACTGCGTGCGCACAGGCGCGACGCCCCTCGTGACTGCTGCACAGGGTGCGCATGCGCTGCGCCTTGCCATGCAGGTACGCGAGACGGCCCATGCCAACCTGCTGAGCCTTGCCACGCGCCGCCATGTAATTCCCGCCTCACGCGCGCTGCAGCTGGAGGCAGCATAGCCATGGCTTTGACCCATGCGTCTGCGAGCGCCTCCGAGCGCGACGCACAAGCGAGCACACCTGCGCTCACCATCATCATTCCCTGCTACAACGAGGCGGCCAGCGCAGCCTCGCTGCAGGCCGCGCTGCTACCGGTGGCGGCAACGCTGGCCACAGCGCGTGGCTCTGTAGAGATCATCATTGTGGATGACGGCAGCAGCGACGGCACGCTTGCGGCGATGCAAATGGCCTTCGGCAGCGAGGGCGCGCAGAAGTGGCCCAGTGGTGTCACTGTTCGCTATGCGCAACATGCCGTCAATCGAGGGCTGGGCGCCGCACTGCGCACGGGCTTTGCCGCCGCCACGGGCGACGTGGTGGTGACAACCGACAGCGACAATACCTACCGGCTCGAGGAGATTCCTGCC
This sequence comes from uncultured Chloroflexia bacterium, assembly GCA_963773745.1. Classification (GTDB taxonomy): domain Bacteria; phylum Chloroflexota; class Anaerolineae; order Caldilineales; family Caldilineaceae; genus UBA5069. The sequence goes on along the minus strand of CAVZCL010000005.1, from coordinate 1,427,095 downwards.
CTGCTGGCCTGCCTAACGCCAAGCGTGGACATTGTGACGGCGTCACCCTACCACCCTGACGGCGGCGTGGAGAATGTGCCTGGCTATCGGCTGGTGCTTAGCCAAGGCTCGTCCATCCTCTACCGCGTGCTGGTGGATCGCCACCTGCACACCTACACAGCGCTCTTTCGTGCCTACCGGCGCGAGGTGATCAAGAGCATTGACTTTGAGGCGGACGGCTTTCTGGCAGGCACGGAGCTGCTCGTCTTTGCGCTGCAGCGGGGTTACGTGGTGGCCGAGTACCCCACAGTGCTGCATGCGCGCGAGGTTGGCGTCTCCAAAGCCAAACTCGTGCGCACCATTCGCGCCCACCTTGGCTTTCAGGGGCGCGTGCTGCTGCAGCGTGCGGGCATTCACACGGCGCGGGCCGGCGTCCAACTTCAGGAGGGGAACCGATGACAGCAGTCACAGAACGAGTGCAGGCAGCCGGCAGCAGTGTGGCCGGCGACAAGGCGGCCACCGAAGAAATCAAGGTGAGCGGCAGCGTTGACCAACAGATGAATGCCCAGAGCATGGGCGCAACAAACATGGGCGTTCTTAAGGGGAGATCACGCGCGATGACTTTGGCAATCAGCTACATCCTGATCAGCGTACTGGGAGGTGCAATTGGGCAGCTCATGCTCAAGAACGGAATGAACAAGTTTGGCGTCGTCACCCTTTCGCTGGGCGACGTACCGCAACTGCTGATGAAGCTCGCACTCAACCCGTGGGTGGTGGGCGGCCTCTTTCTCTATGCTTGCGGCACCGTCTTCTGGCTGGCGGGCATTTCACGCGTCGACCTGAGCTACGCCTACCCCTTCGCCAGCCTCTCCTACGTGGTGATGCTGCTGGTGGCGTGGCAGCTCTTTGACGAGCAGATTACGCTGCCGCGCATCATTGGCACGGTGGTCATTGCCACGGGTGTGCTCATCGTCTCGCGCGGTTAAGTGCGCGCTACACCGCAGATTTTCAAGCAGAGAGCAGAGCAGGGCATGAAAATTGTCTCGATTGTGGGCGCACGCCCCGAATTTATTCAGGCCACGCCGGTGAGCAAGGCGTTGCGCGCGGCCGGCATGCGCGAGCTGCTGGTGCACACGGGCCAGCACTATGACTACGCGATGTCCGGCGCGTTCTTCGCTGACCTTGGCACGCCCGCACCCGACTACAACCTCGAGGTTGGCTCGGGCGCACAAGGGCGACAGACGGGCGAGATTCTGGCGCGCCTCGAGGAGGTGCTGCTGGCCGAGCAGCCCGATCTGGTGATTGTGCGCGGCGACACCAACTCGACGCTGGCCGGCGCGCTGGCAGCCGCCAAGCTGCACATCCCGATTGCGCACATTGAGGCCGGCGAGCGCTCTTATGACCGCCGCATGCCCGAAGAGATTAACCGCGTGGTGGCCGATGCGCTGGCAACGCAGCTCTTCTGCGTCAGCCGCACGGCGCTGGGCCAACTGGCCGACGAAGGCATTTCTCAGGGCGCGCACTGGGTGGGCGATGTTCTCTATGACGCCATGCTGCAGAACCTGCCGCTGGCGCGCAAGCGATCAACGATTGTGGCCGACCTGGGCCTGCAGCCCGGTGGCTACAGCCTTGTCACCATCCACCGCGCCGCCAACACGGATGATCCGGCGCGGCTGCGTGCGCTTGTGCAAACGCTGAGCGCGCTTGACGAGACGATCATTTTGCCGCTGCACCCGCGCACGCGCAATGCAATGGCAAGCAACGGGCTGGCCTTCGGCGGGCGCGTGCACACAATTGCCCCGGCGGGCTACTTCGACATGACGCAACTGGAGGAGAACGCGCGGCTGATTGCCACCGACTCCGGCGGCGTACAGCGCGAGGCCTACTTCCTGGGCAAGCCCTGCCTTACATTGCGCGACGAAACCGAGTGGGGCGAAACGGTGACGGCCGGATGGAATCGGCTGGTGGGGGTCTCGCCCGAGACGATTGCCGAGGCGTGGTTCACATTTGCGCCGCCGGCCGCGCAGCCGCCCCTCTTTGGCGAGGGCGACGCCGCGCAGAAGATTGTGCGGATTCTGGCTGGCGGCAACAACGACGTTTTCAAGCCAAACGCGCCGCAACCTGCGGTTGCAGTGGCAGCGGGGGTGAACGCATGAAGGTTGGCATCATTGGCGGCGGCATTCTGGGCACAACGCTGGGCTACGCGCTGGCGCGCGCCGGCGCGCAGGTGGACATCTACGAAGCCGGCCCCGAGCTGGGCGGCCTCGCCGGCCCGCTGGAGCTTACCGACGGCACGCTGATCGACCGCTACTACCACGCCATTCTCTCCAGCGACAGCAACCTGGTGGCGCTCTGCGCCGAGCTGGGGTTGGGCGACCAGATGCGCTTCAAGCCGACGCGCATGGGCTTCTATGACGATGGCAACATCTACCCCATGACGAGCACGCTGGAGTTGCTGCGTTTTCCTCTGCTCACCTGGGTGGACCGTGTGCGGCTTGGGCAGACCGTTTTGGGGGCCATGCTCGTGCGCGACTGGCGCAGCCTTGACGACGTGAGCGTGGAGCAGTGGCTGGTTGCACGCGGCGGCCGGCACGCGTACGAGACGCTCTGGAAGCCCATGCTCAAGGCCAAGTTCGACGGCGGCTTTGATGATGTGCCCGCAACATGGATCTGGTCGCGCCTGGTGCGCATGAAGTCGACGCGCAGCGGCGCCGCGCAGAAGGAAGAGGCGGGCCACATTATCGGCGGCTACATCACGCTGCTCGAGGCCATGGCCCAGCGCATTGACGCGGCCGGCGGCCATATTCACTTGCGCACGCCCGTGCAGGAGATTGTGCTGGAGCAGGGCCGGGCGCGCGCGCTGCGGCTGGCGGATGGGCTGCATCGCTACGATGCCATCGTTGCCACGGTGCAGACGCCGCTGCTGAGTCGCTTGCTGCCCGACGCCTCCCCCGCCTATCGCACGCACCTGCAGGCGCAGGAGTATCTTGGCATCATCTGCCCCGTGCTCGTGCTCGACAAGCCGCTCACCGGCTACTGGACGCTCAACATTACTGACGACACGGTTCCCTTTACCGGGGTGATCGAGACGACCACCTACCTTGATCCTGCTTTTGTGGGGGGGCGACACCTCGTTTATCTGCCCAAGTACACTGCGCCGGGCAGCGAATGGCAGCAGAAGAGCGACGACGAAATCCGCACCATTTGGGTGGATGCGCTCGGGCGCATGTTCCCCGACTTTGACCGGTCGACGATTGTGGAGATGCCGATTGGCCGTCACCGCTTTGTGGAGCCGCTCCACCCTGTGGGTGGGCTGGCGCAGATTCCCGCCGTGGAATCGCCGATTGCCGGGCTATACGTGGCCACCACGGCGCAGATCTACCCGGCGTTGACGAATGGCGAGTCGGTCTCGCGCCACGCGCAGAGCGTGGCCGCGCAGGTGCTCGCGGGCGGCGCGCCTGTGCGCGAAGATGCTGAAGCCTTGGCGGCGGCTTCATCCGCCGCTACGAACGGCACGCACGGCGCAGACGGTACGCACGTGACACGCATACGCGCGGCGCAACAGTAGAAGACAGGAAAGCAACCATGGATCAATATCTGAGCCACGATCAGCCAAGTCCGCACTACCAGTTGCAGGGCGCGCAGACTTCGGCGCGCACGGTGGTAGGCCCCTATGCGGATCCCTTTGCGGTGGAGCCGGAGTTCCAGGCGACGCCGCTGGCGCAGCCGCGCGTACTCTGGGTTGTGCTGGGGCTGGCAGCGCTTGTGCTGCTTGGCGGGCTCGTCTTTTACAACCTCACCAGTTGGCCCGTCACCTGGTTCGATGAGGGCTCGCACCTGCACGTGCCCAAGACGCTGGTGACTGATGGCGTTTACGCCGACAAGAGCAGCGACGGCTACCGCTACTTTGGGCCAACACTGGGCGTTGGCCCCACGGTCATGCTGCCGATTGCGCTGGCCTTTGGGGTGAGTGACATTGGCCTCTTCCAGGCGCGGATGGTCATGGCCATCTATCTGGTGCTGGCGCTGATTGCCTTTTATGCATTGGCGCGCCAACTGGCAGGCGTGCGCTTTGCGATCATTGCCGTGGCGCTGCTCGTCTCCATGCGCGGGGCCACCACGCTCGAATATGGCCGCCAGGTGCTGGGTGAGGTGCCGGCGCTCTTCTTCATGGCGGCGGGGCTGGCGCTCTGGTTTGGCGGCAAGGGGCGCGATTCGTGGCTGCGGCTTATGGGCGCCGGGCTGTTGCTGGGCCTTTCGATTGTGACAAAGAGCCAGAATCTGCTGGTGATTGCGCCTGCGCTGCTGATTGGCTGGGTGGCCAACCTCATCTGGTATCGCGCTGTGCCGCAGCGCTTCTTCCTTGTGACAGGCTTCGTGACAGCGCTTGTGGTGGCGCTTTGGCAGGGATACATGGCGCTCTATCTGGGGCCCGCCACCTGGCAAGAGAACCTGGCGTTGCTGCAGGCGGCATCGGCGGGCGCAGCCTTTGTCTTTTCGCAGGAGCTGATGCTGCGCAGCCTGGGCGAACTCTTCAACCTGCGGATCTTTCTGGGGATGCTGCCCCTCTTTTTGGGTTATGGCGTGCTGTTGGGGCTGCCCCGCTCGCGCGGCGGCGTTATGTGGGGCGTCATCGTTTTGATGGTGGCTGCGAACCTTATCTGGTACGTCTTCGCGTCGGTGGGCTGGATTCGCTATGCATTCCCCGGCCTGGCGCTGACCACCCTCTTCGCTGCGCGCCTCTTTGACGACATCTTCGGGGCCGTGCGCTGGGAGTGGCGGGAGATTTGGGGCGATATGTGGCAGGGCGCTACGCCCGCTTTCCCGGTGAACCTGGCGCTTGTGGCCGGCCCTGTGCTTGCGCTGCTGATTGCTGCGCCGCTGGCGCTGACTGTGCGCGACATTGCCACGCCACCTGCCAACAGTGCCGACGCCATGGCCGCCTGGATGGATAAGAACGTTCCCACCGATGCCGTTGTGGAGACGTGGGAGCCTGAGATGGGATTTTTGACCAACCACAACTACCACTATCCGCCGTCGGGCTTGCTGGACAAGAGCGTGGGCTACATCTGGCGCGACGGCCCACCGCCTGCCGAGGAGTATCGCTTTGTGCAGGACGAGCGCCCGCCATATGTGCTGGTTGGCGCGTTCTCCCGCTGGGTGGAAATGTACGACGCGGCGCTGGCCGAAGCGGGCTATGAGGTTGTCCACAGTGAGGGCAACTATGCGCTGTACGAGCCGGTGGCAGCTGCGTCTGCGCCTGCTGAAGGGCTTGCGCCCGTTGGCGCCCCTGCGCCCGTTGCCGCCCCTGCGGCAGCGCCCGCAGCAGCGCCAATAGCCACGCTTGAGCCTGCGCCGACGGCAACGAGTGCGCCGGCCGCCGTCAAGACTCCGGCTGCGTCTGCCAATCCCAAACCGCAATTGCCCAAGTAACGCACTTATCCACCGCGAGCCTTCCCCCGAAACGAAGGTTTGCCAAGCGACCGTCACGGTCAGTAAGGCAGTTACTCATGAAGATGCACAGCCGCTTATTGATCGCGTTGCTGGTGCTCGCGCTGGTCGCGTCAGGGATTGCACTAGCCGCGCCGCTTCAGGCGCAGAGCGCCGCGCCGCCGATTCTGCTTGTTGTCAACAGTGCCGCCGCAAACAAGTTCGGCATTTATCTGGGCGAAATCTTGCGCGCCGAGGGGCTGAACGCCTATGAGGTGAAGCAGCTGAGTGTGCTCACGGCGGGTGACCTGGCAGCCCACGATGTGACGATTCTGGCTGAGACGCCCCTCACCGCCTCCCAGGCTGCGCTCTTCAGCACTCACGTGGCAGGCGGCGGCAAGCTGATTGCCATGCGCCCTGATGCGCAAATTGCCGGCCTCTTTGGCCTGAGCGCGCCGTCAGGTACGTACAGCGACCCGTACGTGCAAATTGACGCCACCGCGCTGCTTGGGGCCGAGCGCCCTGGCGAAGGGTTGCCCACCGCAACGCTGCAAACCCACGGCACGGCGGGGCGCTATACGCTCAACGGCGGCGTGCAAATCGCGCGCCTCTACAGCAATGCCAGCACAGCCACCGTCTTTCCGGCAGTGGCAGGCTCCGCAACAGGCCGCACAGCTGCCTTTGCCTATGACCTGGCGATGAGTGTTGTCTACACACGCCAGGGAAACCCCGCCAGCGCGAATATTGACCGCGACGGCGACGGCGTGATCCGCGCGATTGACCTCTTCCAGCGCATTGGCAGCGGCCCGACGTGGGTGGACCGCGACCGCATGCCCATTCCACAGGCGGACGTGCAGCAGCGCCTCTTTGCGCGCCTGGTGCAGCAGCTTGCGGCGCAGAGCAAACCGCTGCCGCAACTCTGGTACTTCCCCGGTGCGGCGAAGACGCTCATCATTCCCACGGGTGACGCACACGCCAACCCAACCAGCTATTACCAAAACCAGATTAACAGCTTGGCCCCCTACGGCGGCAAGATGACCTTCTATCTCTCGCCGGCGGCCGATCCGGCACCGGCCAGCCTGGCGACATGGGCCACGCAGGGCCATGATTTCAGCATTCATCCCTACGTAAACACTTCCTTTCCCAACGGCTACGGGCAAACCATTAGCTGGTTCCAGTCCTACTACCAGCGCAACCCAAGCCGTTCCGTGCGCAATCATCAGACGGCGTGGAGCGGCTGGACCGACGCGGCGACGGTCGCAGCGCAATCCGGCTTTGCTTTGGATGCCAACTTCTACACGTGGGGCACGTGGCTAAAGAAGCCCGACAACACATGGGCCTCGGGCTATGTCACTGGCAGCGGCCGCCCCATGAAGTTCATCTCCAGCCAGGGCACGCTGATTCCCGTCTACCAGCAACTGACGCAATTGGTAGACGAGTACCTCTTCCCCGTGGATGGGATGCAAAATTTGACCTCCTCACAGGCATTTGCCATCTCGAAGCAGATGATTGATGCCAGCCAGGCGGGTGATTACGCCGCATTGATGACCCAGTTCCACGTGGACTACTTTAGCGGGCCAGTTGAAACGTGGGCGCAGGCGACGCTTGCCTATGCGCAGAACCTTGGCGTGCCTATCTGGACTTCGGCACAGTGGCTGAACTTCATCGAGACACGCGACAACGCGGCCTTCAACAATGTCGTGTGGAACGCGGGCGCGGGCCGCCTGGACTTCAACCTCAGCGCGGGCACGAGCACGCCGTCACTCAGCTTTATGCTGCCGCTGCAATCCAGCAGTGGCGCGCTTTCCAGCGTGCTGGTGGATGGCTTACCTGTCGCCTTCACCACCTTTACCGTTTCCGGGCGCAACCAGGCGCTGGTCTCCGTGGCTGCGGGCAACCACACGATCGCTGCGGTTTACGGCGGCGCTGCGCCCACGGCCACCTCCACGCCGCAGGTTGCGCCGACAAGCACGCCCACCAGTATCCCGACGAACGCACCGACGAACACACCGACGAACACACCAGTGAACACACCTGTTGGCACGGCCACGCCAACGCTGATCAGCACGCCTGCGCCCACCAGCACAACAGGGCCGACGGCCACACCGACCACCCCGCCCGTGGGTGGTCTGACGCAGACGACGTACATCGACTTCGAGGCCTGTGGCGTTGGTGCGAGCGTGGTTGCAAGCAGCCTGGATGGCGGCAGCCTGCGCCTTGCGCCCGCGCTGGTGGATGACTTTGACGGATCCCAGATTGATGGAGGACGCTGGCTCGCGGGCACCTGGTCGGGCGGGGCGTATGCACCTGTGCCGGCCGCAGGCGTATTGACGCTGGCGGGCAATTCGGGCGGCTGGGTGCGCTCGCAATCCACCTATACCCGCGGCGAAGCGGAGTTCGTCGCCGAGTTCGGCAACGGCGCGTGGCAGCACCTGGGCTTTGGCTCGGTTGGCTTTGACGCAAACCGTTACCTGATCTTCAGCACGGTCAATGGCAATGGCAACCTCTACGCGCGTGCCAATAACAACGGCAGCGAACAGTTCGTCAGCCTGGGGGCGATTCCCACGGGAATGCGCCGCTATCATATTGGCTGGAGTGCAGTCAACAGTACCACCGATCGCGTGCGCTTTAGCATAGACGGCCAGTTGCGCGCCGAGTTTACGCTGGCATCGGCAGGTGCGAGCAACTTCGTGGTCTACCTGAGCAACAACGGCGCGGCGCCGCTGCGGATTACGCGCGCCACAGCCGGTCCGGCCTATGCTGCCAATGGCACGTGGAACTCCTGCACAATCGACGCCGGTGCGAGTCAGCTCTGGTCGAACATTGGCTGGCAGGGCGATGTGGTGGCCGGCGGCGCGGTCAATGTACAGGCGCGCTGGGGTGCTGACGGAACAAACTGGAGCGCCTGGAGCGCCGTGCCATCTGCGGGGCTGGCCATCAATCCGGCTGCGCGCTATGTAGAGTACACGGCGTCGCTTGCGGGCAACGGCAGCAGCAGTTCGAGTATGAATGCGGTGACGATTGCGGCAGTCGCGCTGCCACCGGCTACTTTGGTGCCGCCGACTGCGACCTCGACGGCGACACCAATCACCACGGCTACGCCCGTGCCGCCAACAGCGACAGCCACAAGCACCGCGACGGCTATTCCGCCGACTGCGACTGCCACAAGCACAGCGACTGCGATCCCACCGACCGCGACTGCGATCCCACCGACCGCGACTGCGATCCCACCGACCGCGACTGCGATCCCGCCGACCGCGACTGCGATCCCGCCGACCGCGACCGCGATCCCGCCGACCGCCACACCTACGAGCACCGCGACGGCTATTCCGCCGACCGCGACAGCGATCCCGCCGACCGCGACATTCACGGCAACGCCTGTGCTGCCGACAACCACACCGGCAGCATCGCCGACGCCGATAGATCCGACCAACGGCTTTGTGCATGATACTGCGTTGGACTTTAGTCCCGGTTGCGCTGTTCTTGACGGCGTTATGATCAGCGACGCCGCCGGCGGAGAGGTGCGACTTGCCGCCACACTTGAGGATTACTTCACCGGCAGCGCGGTCGACAGTGCGCGCTGGCGTGTGGGGAATGCCTATCCCTGGTATCCGGTCAACGCGACCGTCTCCAATGGAGCACTGAATCTGCTCGGGGGGCACCTCAGTTCGTACGACAGTTTTGCGCCGTTGACGCCGCGCTTCTTCGAGGCATCTGCACAGCTTCTCGTCACAGGTACGACGCCTTCGTGGCCCGACCTTGGCTTCTACTGGAGCGATGCGCCGTACTACTTCAACTCCCAGTCAATCGTGCCGGACACGGAGGCAATTCGGGCGTTCGTTGGGCGGAACAGCCCCACCATGTTTGTACGCTCGCACGATGGCAGCAATCCATACGAGGATGTTGATGTGGTGCCGGCTCCGGACTTTACGCAATACCATCTCTTCCGCATTGAGTGGGACGCAACGCAGACGCGCTACTACATTGATGGTCAACTGCGTGCGACAACGGAAGGGTCGGCTTTGCTTGACACCTACGTCTTCCTTTACTCGCAGACGCCCGGCACGGATCCTTCCAATCCCAGCCCCATTCGGGTGGACTGGACGCGTGCGGGACAGTATCCAGCGTCGGCTGTCTACACATCGTGTGCGAATGATGCAGGCACAGTTGTGAACTGGAAGACGGTTACATTGCAGGAGAGCACGCCTGCAGGTACAGGCGTGGCGGTGCAGACGCGCACATCGGCAGACGGAGTGAACTGGAGTGGCTGGGAGGCCACGAATGGCGAGTCGGTTGCCAGCCCGGCTAACCGATACTTCCAGTATCAACTGCTGCTGACGACGAACGACTCCCTTGTCTCGCCCGAAGTCCAGCGCGTGGAGGTGACCGTGTCAGCCTCGCAAGGGGCAACGGCGACAGCGACACCGGTCTCGCCTACAGCTACGTTCACGGCAACGCCTTTGCCGCCGACCGCTACTGTCACACCGGTGCCGCCAACGGCGACGTCTACGGCAACGCCTTTGCCGCCAACCGCGACATTGACAGCAACGCCTCTCCCGCCAACCGCGACACTCACCGCGACACCGGTGCCGCCAACGGCTACATTCACGCCTACGTTCACCGCAACACCGGTGCCGCCGACGGAAACGTTCACGGCGACGCCGGTGCCACCAACCGCGACGTTCACGGCAACGGCTGTCCCGCCGACCGCGACACCGCTGCCACCCACGGCAACGCCTTTGCCACCGACAGCTACGTTCACGGCCACGCCAACGGCTACATTCACGCCGACGTTCGCCGCAACGCCCGTGCCACCAACCGCGACATTGACAGCTACACCGGTGCCGCCGACAGAGACGTTTACGGCAACGCCTTTGCCGCCGACTGAGACGTTTACGGCAACGCCTCTCCCACCAACCGCAACCGCTACTGTCACCTCGGTCCCGCCGACCGCGACACTCACTGCGACACCCGTGCCGCCAACGGAGACGTACACGGCAACGCCTTTGCCGCCGACGGAGATATTTACCGCGACACCGGTGCCACCAACCGCCACATTCACGGCAACACCGGTGCCGCCTACAGCAACGTTCACCGCGACACCGGTGCCACCCACGGCCACGTTCACCGCAACGCCAGTACCGCCGACGCCTGCATTGACCGCTACGCCTTCCGTACCGGTGACGCCCGTCAGCGAGACGCGCACCTTTACCTCATACGGCGACCTCAACGCACCCTGCGTGGTGCATGAGGCAACCATCGCCAACAGCTCTGCAGGCGGCGCAATTACGTTGCTTGGTGCGCTGGACACCTTTGACAGCGCAGCGCTCGACAGCGGCCGCTGGCGTTCGGGCAGTTGGAGTGGCGGCGCCTACGCACCTACGCAGGCGAATGGGCAACTCACCGTCCCTGGGGGCGGGTACGTGCGCTCAATTGCTACGCAGCGCCTGGGCGAGATGGAAGTCACAGCTGCCTTCGGCAACGGCGCTTGGCAGCACATTGGCTTTGCGCCGAACGGTTTCGGCGCCAACCAATACCTGATCTTCAGCACCTTCAATGGCAGCACCAACCTCTTTGCACGCGCCAACAACAATGCCAGCGAGCAGCGTGCCAATCTTGGGCCCATCCCGGCGGGCATGCACCGCTACCGCATCGTCTGGAGCGCGCTCAACGCAAACACCGACCAGGCCGTTTTCTCCATTGACGGCATCGTCGTCGCCACGCTGCAGGCACCTGCCGCCCGCGCAACCGATTATGCAACATATCTCTCAAACAACGGCGCTGTGCCGCTCAACGTCGATGCTCTGCATGTTGCGCCACCCTATGCAGCGTCAGGCGCGTACACAAGCTGCATCCTCGAATCGACCACGGGCGGCTGGAACTCCGTGGCATGGACTGCGACTACGCCTGCGTCGACCGGGCTGACGGTGCAAACGCGTGTCTCCAGCGACCTAAACACGTGGTCCGGCTGGGAAGTCATCTCAGCCTCAGGTGGTGCGCCGCCCACGCAGGGGCGCTACCTGCAGTACCGGCTTCAGTTGAACAGTGCTGATCCGGCGCAATCGCCACAGGTTGATTCAATTACGCTCGCGCCCGCAGACGCGACCGTAAGTGCTCTGAATGGTGAGGAAATCAACCGGACGCTGCCCGAGTTGCGGCCAAGCGATACGATCTTTCTGCCACTCGTGAATCGAGATAACCAATGATGAGCAAAATGGTGGCTGGGTTGAGTGTGGGCGCATGCATTCTGCTGCTGGGGATAACCCGACAGCAGTTTGATACGCCCAGCGCGCCCAGCGCAACGGTGCCTGTCATCACGACGCCCGGCGGAACGGTGCCTGTCAACGTGACTTCCAGCGTCTACATGCCCATAGTCGAACAGCAGGCACCACCTACGGCGACTGCCACACCGACTGAGACGCCTACGGAGACGCCTACGGAGACAGTCACCAACACGCCTACCGACATGCTGACGCCCGCCGGCACATTGACGCCTGCGGAGACGGCCACAAACACGCCCACCGGCACCAATACGCCCACCAACACGCCGACCGGTACGTTGACGCCTGTGGAGACGCTGACGCCCACCCTCACGCCAACGCCGCTGCCTTCGGCCACAGCCACACACGTTGAAGGGCCGCCCCTGGAGAACTTCGACGGCGCGCCAGCCCAGTGGGTCGTCCAACAGCAGGCAGCCGGCGGCAGCGTCGTGCAGAGTGCAACGCATGCCGCTTCGGGCGCGTACGCTGCGCAAGCCTCGACGGCGGCAGCAGGCGCAACAGCCTACCTCTACACCACGTACAGCGACCCGGCCTCGGCGCACGCGTGGGGCGAACGGCCGGGCACGTGGCGCTGGCAGCGGGCGCGGCATCTATCTGCCCTCTGCCACGGTGGCGCGGCTGGGGAGCAACGATGCTCTCACCATTGCCGGCCTCTGGCCCAGCGCGCAGAGCAACAGCCACGGCTGGTGGCTGCAGGTGCACAAGGATGGCCGCCTCTACGTGGCAGGCCATGACGCCAATGGCGCACTCCACATCTTCGATGTCTATGGAACCTTGCCGCTGGATCAATGGTTCGATATAGAGATCGGCCTGCACACGCAAAATGGGCCCGGCGTAAAGCGTGCCTTTGCCTTCCTGGTCAACGGTGACTTTTACGGCTGGTATCACCAGGGCCACTTGACCAACGAAACATACGATCGTGCGGCCTTCGGCATCCTGGCGACGACGACGGCGCAGCCGCTTGAGATCTATGTGGATGACTGGCGCGCGGCCACTGCCGCATTGCTGCCGGGCGGCCCCGACAATCGCCCCAGCACGAATCTGCAAGAGATTGACTACCGCCTCCAGAGTGGCAACTTGTGGCAGATCGACTGGTCCACATGGGGCAAGAATTTGCGCATGGATGCGCAGCAGGGGCTCTATTCGGCCAACGAGCGGCTGCAGTCGGGGATGAATCTCGACCGCGTGGCTGACCTTACCTATGGCTGGGCGGAGATAGAAATTGGCTGGCCGCAGGGCACACCCAACACAACGCCTACGAGCTACTTCGGCCCCATGGTCGGCTTCCGCAAGGAGATAGCGGTTGAGGAGAATCTTGAGGTCATCCCAATCGGCTACGGCGGCGGTGAGGTGCGGCTGGCGCTCGAGGCGTGGGTCAACGGCGGGCCTGTGATCATGGCGGAGTGGCCCTTGCCGACAGCGTCAATCGGCGGCACGCACATTCCCGAGCCGGGTGACATCATCCGTGCCCGCTGGGATGCAGCGCAGCCCGTAGGATCACTGCGCGTGCGCGCAAGCTACTACGACGCGAGCGCAGCCACGTGGCACAACAACATCATCGACCACACCTTTAACGCCAACGCGGTGAGCAACAACGGCGTTACCGTCAACTTCAACGACGGCAATCACAAGGCGTCGTCAATTACGATTGATTCACCTAGCTACTCAATCCGGCGCTTCAAGGCGGGCACAACCGCCACAGCGCCTGGGAACTAAGGTGAAATTGTCATGGATCGCCCATCTTCAACGCAAGGGCACGAGGGAAAACCAGAACGGGAATAGGGCCCTCAATGTCAGTTTGGTGTATCAGGCAAAGAGTCGAGGAGCATGATGTTGTTCCAGTCCTGGCTTTTGCTTGCGGCCTTGCCAACCTCGCGCCTTTGCGTTGAAGAAGCGCGTATCACGATGGGATTAACAGAGCAACATGATTGAGACAGGACGGGTGGTGGCACGCAACGCCGCCGCCGGTATGGCCGCACAGGTGGCCATCAAATTGCTTTCATTTGCATTCACCGTGCTGGTTATCCGCCGGCTGGGTGTCGCGACCTATGGCCAGTACGCTGCGGTCATGGCCTTTGGCGCGCTCTTCGTCAGCTTTGCCGACCTGGGGCTGAGCACCTACACCGTGCGCGCGGTGGCGCGCCTGCGTGACCGCGAGGATGGCCCAGGCCGCGTGCGCACGCTTCTGGCCGACGTGCTTGTGCTGCGGCTAATCCTGGCTGCAGGTGCGGCGTCGCTGATCATGCTTACGGGCTGGCTCACGGACCGGCCACCTGCGATGATGCTGGGGCTGGCGCTGGGTGCAATAGGGTTGCTCATTTATGGCGCACAGGGTGCGTTCGAGGCGGTGCTGGCCGGCAGCGAACGGCTGGACTGGCTGGCGGGGGCAAAGGTGCTGCAGCAGCTTACTTTTGTGCTGCTGGGCAGCGTGGTGCTGCTGCTGGGGCTGGGCTACCACAGCCTGATTCTGGCCAACATCTCGGGTATCCTGGTGCTCACGGCCGTCACCGTGCGCGGGGCGCGGCGGTTGGGGCTGCGCGTGGGCTCGCCCAGCGCAGCGGATTGGCTGCCCCTGCTGCGTGCCGCCCTCCCCTTTGGGCTGATAGCGCTGACACTGGGGCTCTCCTACAAGTTCGACACGGTGCTGCTCAACCTCTTTCACGGCGACGAGGCCACGGGCATTTACAGCGCGGCCTACACGCTCATCTTTTCGGTGGCAGCCATCTCCAACGTCATCAACACGGCGCTCTACCCGTCGCTCTCGCGGCAATCCATGCTGAACCCGGGCGCGCTGCCAGGCGTCTATGGCCGTTCGCTCAAACTGCTGATGGTCATTGCGTTGCCCATCGCCGTGGGGGGCTGGGCCGTTACGCCGCAACTGGTGGGCACCCTCTTTGGGACGCAGTACAACGCTTCGGCGCAGGTGCTGCGCGTCATCATCTGGGTCATCCCCTTCATGTTCGCGTCCGAGTTTCTGGGCTATGTGGTGGTGATTGCGGGCCACGAGAAGCGGGTGGCGCGTGCGATCATCATCAGCAGCAGCGCCAACGTGCTGGGCAACCTGCTGCTGATTCCGCGCTTTGGCGTGCCGGCCGCAGCCATTATGACGGTGGCCACCGAAGTTGTGCTTGTCTCACAATATGTGTGGATGCTGCGCCCCGAACTGCACGCCATGCACGCCCTGGGCGCTGTGCTGCGCCCGCTGGCCGCGGCTGCCATCATGGGCGTCGTCTGCCTGCTGCTGCTGCCCGTTCTTCCCTTGTACGCGACCATTGCCCTTTCCGCGCTCACCTATGCAGTGGGGCTGCTGCTCACCGGCGCTGTCGGCGCATCGGACTGGGCAGGGCTGCGCGCCATCGCCGGGCGGCCTGTTGCTGCCGGCGACAGAGTGACTGTTGCACCCGCCGACTGAGGAATCAATCATGAGTTTGTCTTTGTCCGCTGCTACCATGCCTACGGGCGCTAACATACCTAACGGCGCTGCCATGCCTTCAGGCGCTACAGACGCGCAGGCCAACCGGCCGCTGCGCATTACGTATATTGTGCACCACTATCCGCCCGCATACCGCGCCGGTGCAGAGCAGTACACCCACCGTGTGGCCGCGTGGATGCAGTCCCAGGGCCATGATGTGGAGGTTGTGACGCTGGAGTCCATTAACGAGGGAAGCAGCAAGCGCATTGAGGCGACGCGCGATCTCTACGAGGATGTGCCGGTGCATCGCCTGCGCTTCAAGCTTGTGGGCGCGCCAGATGAACTGACGTGGCGCTATGACAACCCGCTGCTTGAGAGGTGGGTTGACGACTACCTGCACACGCGACGGCCCGATTTCGTGCACTTCATGGCCGGCTATCTGGTGGGCATAGGCCCACTCCGCGCCGTTCACGCCGCCGGAATTCCCATGGCGCTGACGCTGCACGACTACTGGTTCGTTTGCCCGCGCCACACGCTGCAGCGGGGTGACGGCACACTCTGCATGGAAGTGCCGGCGTCGCCTTCGGCCTGCGCCCGCTGCGTGGCACAAGAGCTGCGCAGCACCGCCCGCGCCGACAAGCTGACTGCGGGCCTTTACAGCGCGCTGCTCGAAAAGGTGGGCCTTGCTGCCGAAACGGAGGCGATTGCGCACAGGCGCGCGGCGCTTGCAGAAGCGATTACCTGGCCGGATGCCGTGATCGCGCCCACGCGCTTTCTGGCGAGCAAGATCAACGAGGTGATACCCCACGCGCGCGTGCGCCACATGCAGCATGGTTATGCGGCAATGGCCGCCGTCGAGCGCAGGAAATCGCCCAACGCGGTCGTGCAGATTGGCTATCTGGGCCAGATATCTCAACACAAAGGCGTGCACGTTCTGATTGAAGCATTTCGCGCACTTGAGCCTGCCTCGGCAACGCTGCACATCTACGGCGTGCTGGAAAGCAACCCAGCATATGCGGCGCAGCTGCAACAGATGGCCGGCGCTGCGCCCAACATCCACTTTCACGGCGGCTACACGCGTGACGAACTGCCCGCCGTGCTTGCAGGGCTCGACGCAGTGGTCGTGCCCTCCGTTTGGTACGAGAATTCGCCGCTGGTGATTACGGAGGCGCTGACGGCCGGCGTGCCCGTGATTACCTCACGGCTGGGGGGCATGGCCGAAATGGTGGAGGATGGGCGCACGGGCCTGCACTTCACCATGGGGGATGTTCCGGCGCTGGCCGAGACGCTGCAGCGCTTTGTGAACGATGCGTCGCTGCG
Organism: uncultured Chloroflexia bacterium; assembly: GCA_963773745.1. Lineage (GTDB taxonomy): Bacteria > Chloroflexota > Anaerolineae > Caldilineales > Caldilineaceae > UBA5069. Next base: position 1,410,673 of record CAVZCL010000005.1, on the reverse strand, counting down.
CAGCCATTTGAGCGCCAACGCACGTGACAATGGTCGCCGCCCCTTTGTGGACGAAATGCGCGAGATGCAGGCGCTCTATCACTCTTTTGCAGAGCGCGCACATGCAGCGCAGGCAGCCGAACCGGCTCCGGCGTACACGGAGGACGTGGCGCACGCTCAGGAGGTGGCCCATGCGCATCGGGATTGACATCCGCTACCTTTCGCACGCGCTGCTGGGCGGCGTCCATACGTATGTCGAGAGCCTGGTGCCGGCGCTGCTGCGCGCCGCCCCGCAGGAGCACTTCTTTCTCTATGCGGACACCAAAGCGCCCCTTGAGCTGGCGGCGCTGCCCGCCAACGCAACGGTCCGGCTGCTGCCCTACAGGTTGCCTCTCTCCAGCGTTGCAAACGACCTGCGTTTGAGCGGCTGGATGGCGCGCGATGGCGTTGACGTTGCGCACTTCCCTGCGAACTACGGCTTTGGCCCCGCCGGCGCACGTACCGTGATCACGCTGCATGACGAGATCAACATCCTGCCGCTGGGCAAGATTCTGCGCGGCCACCGCAAGCAGCCGCGCACCGTGGCGATGATGAGCTACTTGCACATGATGAGCAGCGCAGCCGTGCGGCGCGCCGACCTTCTGCTTACCGTCTCGGAGCACGCGCGCAGGCGCATTGCCGAGGTGGGCGTCGTTCCGCGCGAGCGCATTGTGGCCGTGCACTCGGCCCCGCCGCCCGGCACGGCGCGTGTGACCGACGCAGCCACGCTCGAAGGCGTACGCACGCAGTTCGGCATTAACGGCCGCTTTGTGCTGGCCGACGCGCTGAAGAACCCGGCCGTGCTGTTGCGCGCCTGGAACCTGCTGGACGCACCGCTGCGCAGCGCCGTGCAGGTTGTCTTCTTCTGCCGCACGCCCAACCTGCCGCCGGAGGTGCGCGCAGCGGTCGCCCGCAACGCCGTGCGCATCATCATTCGCCCCACGCGCGACGAGCTGCTGGCGCTCTACTCGCTTTGCGATGCCTTCGTCTTTCCCTCATGGATTGAGGGCTTCGGCCTGCCTGTGCTTGAGGCAATGGCCTGTGGCGCGCCCGTGATCGCCTCGGACCGCGGTTCGCTGCCCGAGGTGGTGGGCAACGCGGGGCTGATCTGCGACGCCGAGGACGAAGCTGCGCTGGCGGCGCATCTGGCGCTGCTCCTCACCCAGCCGCAGGTGGCCGAAGTGCAGCGGCAAAAGGGTTATGCTCATGCCGTGCGCTTTACGTGGGAGCGCACGGCACAGGCGGTGCTGGCGGCCTACCGCGCGCACGCCGCACCCCAGCGCGCACAGAGCGGCGCAACCCCGTTGGAGGTGGCCCTGTGAGCCACGCTCCATACGACAACAATTTATGGGTGCTGCTTCTTTGCCACAACGGAGTGGGGTTGACGCTTGACTGCCTGACGACGCTGGCTGCGCAGACGCGGCCCGCGCACCTGCTGCTGATTGACAACGCCTCCACCGACAACACGGCCGCGCTGGTGCACGCCATTTTTCCGGATGTGGAGATTCTGCGGCTTGAGGAGAACCTGGGCTACGCGGGCGGCAACAACGCGGCCATGCGCCACGCGCTGGCGCATGGCGCACAGGCGCTGCTGCTGCTCAACAACGACACGCGCCTTGCTCCCAATGCACTGGAAGAATTGAGCGCGGCCCTTGACGCACACCCCGAAGCGGCAGCCGTCGGCCCCATGGTCTATACGTGGGAGGGCTGGGAGACGATCAGTTCGGCTGGGGGGCGGATTGAGTGGGCGCGTGCCGATGGCGTGAACATGGGCGCTGGGGAAGTGGATCGCGGCCAGTATGGCCCGCGCCCCGTGGATTTTCTCAACGGCTGCGCGCTGCTGGTGCGCGCGTCGGCGATTGCGCAGGTGGGGCTGCTTGACGAGCGCTACTTCATGTACTGGGAAGAGACGGACTGGTGTACGCGCATGCGCAAGGCCGGTTGGCAGCTCTGGTTTGCGCCGAGCGCGCGGCTGCAGCACAAGGCCCCGCTTGAGCCACAGGCAATGAGCCGCGCCGCACTCTACTATATGGCACGCAACCGGCTGCTCTTCTTTGCGCGCCACACGCCGTGGCCGCAGCGGCCGCTCTCCATGGCGCACGCCGCATGGGGTATTGTGCGTGGTGGTATGCAGGCGCGCCGCGCCGGCGCGTCACCTGCGCTCGAGCGACAGGCGCTGCAGGATTTTGCGCTGCGCCGCTTTGGCCGCCGCCCCGCACTGCATGGGGAATGGTGAGCGGCGCCATGCAAATACTCTACCTCGCACGCTGGTTTCCCTTTCCCGCCGACAATGGCGCACGCCTGCGCACGGCGGCGCTGCTCAAGGCGCTGGCCACAGCGCACAGCGTGGAACTCATCGCCTTTGCCGACGCGCCGCCGGAGCCGCACCATCTGGCCGACGCACGCGCTGTGTGTTCGCAGGTAACAGTCATACCCTACAACGCGTTTGCGCCACAGAGCTGGCGTGCGCGCATGGCGTTTCTCTCGCCGCAGCCCCGCTCGGTGGTGAGCACGCACAATCCCGCCTTTGCCGAGGCCGTGCGCGCCAGTGTGGCGCAGCGCCCGCCGCAAGTGGTGATTGCGGGCGAGATTGATATGGTTCCCTATGCGCGCAGGGTGCAGGGCGTCCCCCGCCTTCTCGAGGAACTGGAGCTGGGGCTGCGCTATGCGCCACCGCAGGACGCGAGCATGGAGCTGCGCCGCTCGCTCTCGCTCTGGAAGCAGAGCCGTTACGTGCGCAGCTTCCTGCCCGACTTTGCCGCCTGCACGGTCGTCTCTGCGCCCGAGGAGGCGCTCGCGCGCAGCATTGCGCCTGACTATGGCGGACGCATTGTGGTCATCCCCAATGGCACTTACCTGACGCCGCAACCCGAAGCCGGCGCGCCCGAACCCGACCGCCTGCTCTTTAACGGGGCCGTCACCTACTCTGCCAACCTGGACGCGGTACGCTACTTCGCCGACGCCATCCTGCCGCTGATCAAGGCGCAGCGCCCCAATGTGCGCCTGCGCGTGACGGGGCGCACCGAGGGCGTCGCGCTGGGTGATTTGCCGAACAGGGTTGAGTTCACCGGCTGGCTGGAGAGCGTGACGCCGCTTTTGCAAGCAAGCTGGGCCGTGGTGGTCCCGCTGCGCGAGGGAGGCGGCACCCGTCTCAAGATTCTCGAGGCGCTGGCTGCGGGCACGCCTGTCATTTCGACCAGCAAGGGGGCGGACGGCCTCGATTTACAGCCCGAGCGCGACCTGCTGATAGGTGACGACCCTGCTGCGTTTGCCCGGGAGACGCTGCGGCTGCTGGGCGACCCGCAACTGCGCGCCACGCTGGCTGCCAACGGCCGTACCGCTGTGGCGCGCTACGACTGGACGCAGATTGGCCCACGCTTCTGCGCGCTGGTGGAGGATGTTGCCAAAGGCGCATCCGGGCCGTTGCCCACGCAAGCTCTGCAGGAGGTGCGGGCATGAACGCACGCCTACACCAGGCCGCTGCACCCACGCAATCCAGTCCACGCCCTGGGGGACGCCGCCTGCAGGTTGCCGTGATTGTGGGCGTGCTTGCGCTCGCGGCTCTCTTTGCGGTGATCAGCAGCAGCGAGGTGGTGAAGTGGTACTTGCCGCTGGGCGCCACGTTTGCGGCGGCAGGGGCAGTGATCGTGCTGCGGCGCAGCGATGCGTCGCCGCTGGGGCTGGTGCTCATCCTGGCCTCGGCAGGGATGGCCAACATCTTCTCGTTGCCGACGGGCACAGGCAGCAAGCTGGTCGTCAGCCTGATTCTATCGCTGGCCTTCACTGCCATCTGGCTTTTCAACACGGTGATTCTCAACAAGCATCAGCTGCGGCTGCTGGCTTCGCCCCTCAACGCGCCGGTGCTGGCGTGGTGCATTATCTCGGTCGTGGCCTGGCTGTGGAGCCTGCTCATGCGCGACCCGCTGCTCTATGTGCCGCGCTCCTTCATGGTGGTGCAGGTGGCCGCGCTGGTGGTGAACATGCTGCTGCCGCTGCAGGTGCTGCTGGTGATCAACACCGTGGGCGTGCTGAACTACGACGAAGGCGTGCGCTGGCTGCGGTACATGGTGCTCGTGATTCTGGCGATTGCGGCCTTTGCAATTGTGGGCGAAATCTTTGGCCTGCCCTTGGTCAATCGCTTTTACGCCAACGGCATTCGCGGCCTCTTTGGCATGTGGGCCTTTGTGCTGGCGATGGCGCTGGTGCTTTACGATGCCACGCTGAGCAAGCTGATGCGCCTGGCGCTGCTGGGGCTGGCAGCGCTCTGGTTCTACCACGACTTTGTGCAGCACAGCGGCTGGCTCTCGGGCTGGCTGCCCATGGTGGTGGCGGGCGGCGTGCTTGCCTTGCTGCGTTCAAAGCGCCTCTTTGCGCTGGCGCTGCTGGTGGTGCTCGGCTATGTCGCAGTCAACTGGCAGGATCTCTACATGCGCATTGTCGTCTCCAACATCGAGGAAGGCAGCATGAGCCGCCTCGACATTTGGGCCATGGCCATGAACTTCATTGTGCGCCACCCCATCTTCGGCATGGGGCCGGCGGGGTACGCCGTCTATTACATGACCTACAACCCGCTCAACGCACGCTCGACGCACAACAATCTCTTCGATGTAGTGGCCCAGGCAGGCGTCATCGGCCTGCTCATCTTCCTGTGGATGGGCGTGCGTGTGCTGCTGCTGGCGTGGGGGCTGACACGCAGCCAGGCTGGCGAGCGCACCTTTGAGGCAGCGCTTGCGGCCGCTGTCACCGCCGGCGTTGCGGGCGCGGCGGCAGGCATGATGCTGGGCGATCGGGTGCTGCCCTTTGCCTACAACCAGACGATCTCCGGCTTTGACAACGCCGTCTTCACATGGATGCTCTTTGGTGCGGCCGGCGCGCTCCACGCGCTGCGCAGCGCCCGCGCCGCGGACGCCGAAACGCGGGAGGCGGACGCATGAGCGCGCCATACGTCTCGGTGATCATCGTCAACTGGAACACGCGCAATTTGCTACCCCTTTGCCTGCAAACACTGCGCACAGCCGCCGAGGGCATTGCGATTGACGTGTGGGTGGTCGATAACGCCTCCAGCGACGACAGCGTGGCCATGCTGCGCAACCACTTTGCCGATGTGCATGTGATTGCCAACCGCACCAACGTGGGCTTTGCCGCCGCCAACAACCAGGCCATGGCCGCTGCACAAGGTGAGTTCTTTCTCCTGCTCAACAGCGACGCCGTGCTGAAGCCCGGCGCGCTGCATGCGCTGCTGGCTGTGGCGAAGGCGCAGCCGGCAGCGGGGATTGTGGGGGCGCGCTTGCTCAACCCCGACGGCAGCTTCCAGTCGTCGCACACGCGCTTCCCCACCCTGTTGCGCGAGGCGCTGATTCTTTCGACGCTGGGGCGCAGGCTCTATGGCCCCGCCTACCCGTCGGCCGGGCCGCAGCTTGCCGCCGGGCCGCAGCGCGTGGACTACGTGGAAGGAGCGTGCCTGCTCGTGCGCCGCGCGGCATGGGAGGCGGTGGGCGGCCTCGACGAGGGTTACTGGATGTACGCTGAAGAGGTGGATTGGTGCCGCCGCATGGCTCAGGCAGGGTGGCAGGTCTGGTATCAGCCGGCGGCCGCTGTGCTGCATTGGGGGGGCGGCAGCAGCAGCACACGCAAGGTGCAGCGCGAGGCGGACCTCTACCGAAGCCGCGTGCGCTACATGCGCACCTGGGGCGGCGATGTGAGCGCCTTGCTGCTCAAGGCGATGCTGCTTGGGGCGACGGCGCTCAAGGCGGCGGCTTTTGCGCTGCAGCGGCGGCTTGGCAGAGGGAGACCGCGGGCCACGCCGAGCCTGCGCGCGCTGGCGGCGGCGCTGCGCGATGTGTAGGCGAAGAGATGCTGCAATTTGCGTAGCGAGGGGCCTCCAGCCCTCCGATCCGGGCGCTGGAGATACAAGCTTTCGTAGCGGCTGCTTTAGCTGCCGTAGGTGGAGATCGCGGCGCGTCGTCGAGAACGGCGGCTGAAGCCGCCGCTACGAAATTGGCCTATTCACTGAAAGAGGTTGTACGTGGCAGTACACGCAGACACAGAAATTCATACCGACAGGCCGTCGTCGCGCCAGATGCGCCGCGTGGACTGGGCCATCTTCCTCACGGTGCTGCTGGCATCGCTCTATGTGCTGCCGCGCTGGGCCGACCCGAACCAGAACTCGCGCCTCGACATGGTGGTGGCTGTGATCGATGACGGCACCTTCCGCATCGACAGCTATGTACACAACACGGTCGACTATGCGCGTGTGGGCGACGCTTACTACAGCGACAAGGCCCCGGGTGCGGCCTTCCTGGGCATCCCACTCTATGCCGCTACGCAACCGCTGCTGGACTATGCGCTGGGCGACCGCGTTGCCGGTGCGCTGGCCGACGCGCCCGCCTTTCAGGCAACGCTGCGCGTTGACGGCAGCGGCGTCTCAAGCGAAAAAGTGCGCTTCGCTGCGCTGCAGGTGCTGCTGGCGGCGCTGGTTGCGGCGCTGCCCACGGCGCTCACGGCGCTGCTCATTTGGCGGCTGGCGCTGCGCTTTACCGGCGCGCCTGTGGCTGCGGCGTTGAGTGCGCTGGCCTACGGGCTGCTGACGCCCGTCTTTGCCTACAGCAACGCCGTCTACGGCCACCAACTGGCGGCCTTCCTGCTGGTGGCTGCCTTTGCGCTGATTGCGCTGGGGCCACAGCCTGAGGATGCGGTGCGCCCGGGTGTGGCGCTGCCCGGGTGTGGCGCGCCTCCTGCTGCTGGGCGTGTTGCTGGGCTATGCGGTTGTGAGCGAGTACCCGGCCGCCCTGCCTGCGGGTATCATCTTCCTCTATGCGGCGTGGCGGCTCTGGCGCGCAGGTGTGCCGCTGCGGCTGGGTTGGACAATGCTCTCGGGCGGCGTTGTGGCCGCGGCGTGGATGACCTACAACAACGCGCTCTTTGGCGGGCCGCTGGCGCTGGGCTACAGCCACTCCGAACTGTGGACGGCGCAACACGAAACGGGCTTCATGAGCCTGACGCTGCCCACGTGGGCGGGGCTGTGGGGCATCACCTTCAGCCCCTTCCGCGGCCTCTTTCTGCTGAGCCCGTGGCTGCTGCTGGCGCTGCCCGGCTTCGCCATCTGGTGGCGCACGAATCGCCGGCGCGCCGAGTGGTGGGTAACGCTGGGCTGCGCGCTGAGCATGTTTGCCTTCAACGCCTCATCACACATGTGGTGGGGGGGCTTTGCCGTGGGGCCGCGCTACCTGCTGCCGGCGCTCCCTTTCCTGACGCTGGCGGCGGCCGTGGCAATTGCACAATGGTTGCCTGCACGCGGCTTCCGGTGGGCGCTGAGCGCGCTGCTGGGCTGGTCTCTGCTGGCCACGTGGGGGATGGCGTTGGCCAATCAGGCCTATCCGCCGGACACCTTAAGGAACCCGTGGCTGGCGTATGCGCTGCCGGCATGGCAGACGGGCAACGTGGCACGCAACCTGGGCACGATTGGCGGGCTTGCGGGCTTCGCTTCCCTCGTGCCGCTGCTGGTGATTGTGATAGTGGGCGCAGCGGTTGTGCGCTGGATGTTGCGCACATCGCACCATATGCAGCAGCCCAATCCGACAGCCGCCCGTCCGCAGGTGCTGCCGGCAACCGATCCGGAGATTCGTTAGCCTATGCGTGTCTTGCCCCGAGACGCCGCGTCCACAGCCGTGCACATGGCTGATGCGCCGGCCATCAATCGCACAGAGAGCGACGCTGCGTACAGTGCGGCGCACAATGCAGCCATCAGCGGGCGCGAGTGGCGCTTTGTCGCGCTCGTCTCCCTGGGGCTGCTGGCGCTGACGTCGCTCCCCTATCTCTACGCCTTTCTCTCGGCCCCACCTGACCGCCGCTTTATGGGCATGATGCTCGACGTGCCCGACCATCTCCAGTACTTCTCATGGATGCGCGAGCTGACGCACGCGCCGCTGGCCGCCAACAAGCTGACCCCCGAGCCAAACCCGCCCGCCTTCTTCAACCTGCTCTGGTGGGGGCTGGGGCGCTTGGGCAACCTGCTTGGCGTGGGCTACGCCGCCATGTTCCAGCTGCTGCGCTGGCTCTCGGCGCCCCTCTTCCTGGCACTGGTCTATCGCTTGGCAGCGCTTGTCTTCCCCACGTCCTTTCAGCGCAAGGTGGCTTTTCTGATTGTGGCGCTCGGCTCGGGGCTGGGCTGGCTGCTGGTGGTGGCCAAGTACACAATCGCCGATGGCGTGCTCATCAACCCGCTCGACCTGTATGTGGCCGAGGGCAACACCTTTCACTCGCTGCTGGGCTATCCGCACTTCATTGCGGCAGCGCTCTACATCTCGGTCTTTGACGTCATGCTGCGCCACGGCCGCACGCGCCCATGGCGCGCCGCCGTGGCAGCCGGGCTGCTGGCGCTCTTCTTTGGCTGGCAGCACGCATATGACCTGATCATCGTCTGGGCCGTGCTCGGCGCATGGCTGCTGCTTTGCGCGTGGCGCGACCGGCGCATCAACTGGCAGATGGTCGCGAGTCTGGCGCTCATCGGCGTCATCTCCGTCTGGCCTGCGCTCTATTCGGTGCTGCTCACACGGCTGAGCCCGCTGTGGGAGGAAGTGCTGGCGCAATTCGCCAATGCGGGCGTCTTTACACCGCCGCCCTGGCGACTGCCGGTGCTCATGGGTATCCCGCTGCTGCTGGCGCTGGCGCAGGCGATTCGCGAGAAGCCGTGGCGGCGCGATCGCCTGGCCGCGATGAGCGACGCCGTGATCTTCTTGCACGGCTGGTTCTGGGTCTCCTTTGTGCTCATCTATCTGCCGGTGGATTATCAGATTCACATGCTCAACGGCTGGCAGGTGCCGATTGGCTTCTTTGCGGCGCGCGCGCTCTTTTTGTGGATTGCGCCGGCGGTTGAGGCGCGCCGACCGGCAATCAAGCGCGCGTCCTTGCAGCCGCTGCTCGCGGCCGCGCTGCTGTTGATTATCCTGCCCACCAACCTCTATCTCTTCGCGTGGCGCTTTGTGGATCTGGGCCGCCACAGCATGCCCTACTATCTGACGACCGATGAGCTGGACGCGCTCGACTGGCTTGAAACGCATGCCGCCGGCGACGACGTTGTCTTCAGCGCGCTCGACTTCGGCCAGTACGTACCTGCCGAGACGGGCGCGCACGCCTATCTTGCGCACTGGGCGCAGACCGTCGATTTCTATACCAAGCAGGCGGCCGTGCAGCAATTCTATGGCGACGCCGACACGCCCGCCGCTGCCACCACGCGCCAGGCCACGCTGGATGCGCAGGGCGTAGACTGGGTGGTAGCCGGCCCCAGCGAGCGCGCCCTGGGCGCGTTTGACCCGAGCAGGCTGACCGCGCTGCAGCCGGTCTATGCCAACCAGACAATGACGATTTACGCCTATGCGACGGAATAATCAACGAACGATCACCCATAGATTCCTCAACGCACTGCCGCTCATTGCGATGCTGGTGCTCCTGCTTGCAGCCACTGTGCGCCCGCTCTCCGCGCAGTCGGAGGCGTGGTCGCCACTGACGCGCCTCTCGCCGCCGGCCTCCGGCGCTTCCTTCCCCGACATAATTGCAGACGGCGCGGGCAATTCGCACGTCGTCTGGAGTTCGTCGGATGAGCGCTACGACGTGGTGATGTACACATCGCTGGCGCAGGGTGCGCCCGCGTGGAATGGCTTGCTCGACGTTGTGGCCAATGCGCACGCCCCGGGCAACTTCTATGTTGCGCGCCCGGCGCTCACAGTCGACGACGAGTGGAACTTTGCGCTGGGCGTGCACGCGCCGCTCGATGTGCTCTACGTGGCCTCGGCGCCCGCGGCATCGGCCAGCGACCCCTTTGCGTGGACAAGTGGCGAGCTGGCACAGCCCGGCTACCACGTTGTGCCGCTGGCGCACGGTGGTTTGTTGCACGTTGTCTACACGAAGGCGGTGCAGGGTGCGGGCTGCCAGTCGTGCCTGCACATCTTCTACGCCAATTCGGCTGACGGCGGCATTTCGTGGAGCAGCCCTGTGGATGTGGGCCGCCGCTCGGACAGGGGCGCGGCCAAGCCACAACTGCTGGTAGACCGCGATGGTGCGCTGCACCTCGTGTGGGAGTCGGGGCTCGACGGCGACCGCGGCTATGTAGTCGGTACGGTGCGCGCTATGCACGCCGCTTCGTATGACAACGGCGCGTCGTGGAGCCTGCCCGTGCAACTCGACGCGATTCCCGATGAGGTGAATGATGACAATGTAGCTGCGCGCAACGTCGCCATTGCCCAGGCAGGCGACGGCTCGCTGGTTGCCGCGTGGTGGCAGATGCCCGAGGATCTCATTTACTACCGCACTTCCAGTGACGGCGGGCGCACGTGGAACAACCAGCGCACAATAGGCAGCCTGTGGGGCGTGGGCCGCCTCTCGCGCACGCGGCAGGATTCAATGTCCATGGTCACAGACGGCAGCGGTGCGGTGCACCTGCTCATGGTCGGGCGGCTGGGTTCGGACGACGACTCGCTGGCGCTGCTCCACTTGAGCTATATGGGCGGCGCGTGGTCCTACCCACGCAGCATTGCCAACTATGTGACGGACCTGCCCGAGTGGCCGCGGGCCGCCGTGGCGCTGGGCAACCAGTTGCGCGTGGTGTGGCATCTTCGCCCCAACGCGCTGATCCCCAACCCCGACGAGACGCCGTGGGAAGTGTGGGAGTCGCACCAAACGCTGCCGATTGCAGCACTGCCTGCAGCCTCCGTCATGCCCGCTGCCGCACCGGTTGTGCGCAGCGAAGCCACACCGGCTGCCGCAGCAACCGCGCCGCCGCGGCCTACGCCTGTGCTGCTGCCTGCCGCTGAACGCGCAGCGCCCGCATCGCCGGTGACGATGCAGACGCTGATGTCGGAGAATGATGATGTGCTGCTGCTGGCGCTGGCGCTGCTGCCGGCCGCGCTGCTTGTTGCGGCGGGACTGCTTTGGCAGCGCAGGCGTGCTCGGTAAAATCGACGCAAAGGTGCAAAGGCGCAGAGGAAAGCAGCAGCAAGAAAAGCACACGCCTGTGTTTTGCTCTTCTTTGCGTTTCTTTGCGCCTTTGCGCCTTTGCGTCGCAGGTATGCCTTAGTTCGCCTCGGCGCGGGCGATGACCTCGATCTCGGCGAGACCTGCCAGCTGGCTGCCGTAGAAGGTGCCGCTCATGCCGGTGATCTCCACCCGCACGACGCGCGCCTTAACGTCACTGAAATCGACGTTTGTACCGGTGACCGCGAGCGGCCCGCTCGATTGCGTGGCCACCTGCTGCGTCGCCGCTGCATCGCTGTAGAGACGCACATTGGTGCCCTGCACCTGCAGCGACGAATTGGCCTCATCGCCGCTGCGCGGGTTGTAGAGGCGCACAGTGCGCACAGTCACCGGCACGGGGAAGGTGAGCTGCACCCACTGCCCCGTCGTTTGACCGTTGGCGCTGTTCCAGTAGCGCCAGATTTCGCCGCTCATCACCTTGCGGTCGACGACGCCACGGTTCTGTTCGGGGTCACGGCTGGAGGAGACCGCCACCGCCGCGCTGGGGGCTACGTTGCTGAAGAGCGCATCGGCATCGTTGACGGGCACTTCGATCATGGTGTGGCCCGAGTGGCAGCCCACACAGCGCTGCACCTCACCCGGCTTGCCGAAGTTCATCCCCGCCACGTGGGCGGCGCCGCCTTCGGAGCCACCCTCCACGGGCACAGTGCCGTTGGGGGCGCGCAGCTGCTCGAAGAGGGGGAGGTTGGCCGGCGCGGCGTTGTTCGTCACCGAGCCATTGGCCGCCACGTTCATCTCTGCCAGCAGAATCGGCCAGTCGAGGTTGGGGAAGGAGCCCGGGCTGGTGCGCTGGAAGTCGGTGAAGAAGCGGATCTTCTGCGCCGAGCCCACGGGCGGCGCATTGGCCACGATGCTGTCCACAGGCCCATTGGCGTAGACATTCAGCGCCTTGAAGGTGAAGACGCCGTCGGGCGTGTAGGGGCCGGCCTGTGTGGGCGGCAGTGCGCTGGCCGTGGTCTTCACGCTGTCGGGGATAATCGGCGGCAGCGCGCGCTTTACAATGGGCTTTGCGCGCAGCTCGGTTGTGCCCGGATTGTCATAGAGCGGCGTCAGTCCTGACCCATTGGCGTTGACGGTGTAGAGGCCATAATCCTGATTGACATCGCGCGCCCACGAGATGACGAGGCGGCCATCGGGCAGCGCGGCCGCCTCGCCCGCATAGTTGCCGTTGAAGATGCCGAAGGAGGTGGGGTTGGACTTGTTCACATAGTCCAGCGACAGGCTCGTAATGCCGATAATGGGCGTGGGGTTGCCCGGCCCCCGCTGGTAGCGGCGCAGGCCGCCAAAACCGCTCGCTTCCGTCATGTTGGACATGGGGAAGTAGTTGGCAACCAGGTCGCCGTTGGCAAGGAAGGCGCCGCCGTACATGTGCGTGCTGTCGCTGCGGTGATGGCCGCCGCCCCACTGCGCCAGCGCCGTGCCGTCGGGATTGATGGTTGCAGCATGCCATGCGTTGCGGAAGTTGAAGTCGTTGCCGCCCACCTGGTTGCCGCGCTCGCTGGTCAGCCCGTCCTTGCGGATGAAGCCGCCGTTTGGATCTGTCACGGTTTCGAATGAATCATAGGGAAAGCGGTGATTGCGCCACCAGCGTGCGTAGACAATCTTGCCGGTGATGGGATCGATGACGGGGCGGTCCGCGCCGTTGCGTTCGGCGGTAATGCGGTGCATGTCGCTGCCGTCGGCGTTGACCACGAAGAGATTGGTCACACGTACGCCGCTGTAGTGGCCGTAGCTGGGCCAGCGCGTGGATGAGAAGACAATGCGTCCATCGGGCAACCAGGCGGGATCGGAGTCATCGTATTCCTCCAGGCCGTCCGCCGCGCTGCCAAATTGGGCATAGCTGATGTTTAAGTCGCTGCGCGTGATCTGACGCAGGGCAGAGCCATCGGTGCGAATTGCGTAGAGCCTCCACGCGCCGGGATCGGTGACGGGGCCGCGCGCGTAGTTGCCACTGGGCAGGCCGGCAAAGACAATGGTCGTCCCGTCCCACGAGACATCGGGTGCGTTGACGTCAATCAGGTTGAGGCTGGCTGCTGTAGGGTTGGAGCCATCCACCAGCGTGCGCAGGCTGCCGTTGGCCTCGCGCACCAGCAGCTTGCCGGGGGCCGCCACGCGAAAGCGGCTGTGTGCGCCCACGCCTGGCATGTCCTTGACTGCATCCCAGTAGATGCTGCCATCATTGGGAATTTGCCGCTGCACAAAGACGACGGCAGGGTTGGCAGCCGAAGGGGGCACCGGCGTCGGTGATGCGCCGGGTGGAGGCGTTGCGATTGGGCCGGGTTGCACAACGGCGCCCAGGCCAATGAAGTTCTCACGCTGCGACGCGTAGCTATCAAGGAAAAAGACACCGCGCGTGCCTGCCGGCGGGGCAACCACAACGCCAATGCGCACCCGCTCAAGCGAGCGCCAGTTGTTGTCGATGTTGTTGATTGCACCTGCCGACTTGCCGTCCACCCACACGGTCAAGGAACCGTCGTTGCTGCCGCGGCCGACGGCGCGCTGCCAGTCAACCTCGATGGCGTGGGGCCCGTCGCCCACCGCCACGGCATCTGTATAGACTGTCTGATTGGCGTCGGTTGTGGTGCCGGCGCGCAGCGCAAAGCGGCCGTTGCGGCGCACGAGCTCCATCTGCACGAGGCGTGCATCGCCGCGTGAATAGCCGGCAAAGAAGACGATGCTGTCGCCTTCAGCCATGTTGAGCGTCTTCGGCTCCACGTAGAGGCGAGCACGCAGACGACGCTCAGCGGTGGGGGACATGTCCGTTGCAAAGAGACGATCGTTGTCGTCAATCTGCAATCCAACACCTGCGTTGCCGTTGATGCGCGCGTCGGGATGGACGCCAAGGTTGTCGCCATCCGTCTGAATGTGAGACCAGAGCGAGAGATTGCCGTTCTCGAAGTCATCAGCGAAAATGTAGTCGGGCGCAGGGCTGCGCGGGCTGTCGTCGGCTCCCTCAACCGGATCGGAGCCGAAGTCATCGGGCACGGGGGGCTGGTTAAGCACGATCGGCATGAAGACGGGGGCGGCGGTTGCGGCGGGTGCATCCTGCGCCTGCAACAAGGGGGGGCTAAAGAAGAGTGCGGCCGCAAGAAGTACAACGACGGGCACGATGCCGATTGCAGCGCGCGTTTTGTGTGGGGTCATGGTGAGTCTCCTGCCCGGCCGCGCAAAGTGGCCAGGCGAATTTGGCGAAGGCGCGATTGCCTTCGTAAAGCAGGCTTGGTAAAGCAGGCGAATGCTGCGACGCACGAGGGTCTTGCGCCACCCGGGAGGGGAGAACTGACTGAAGCGGCCTTTATGGTGCCTGATGCGGCGACAGTGAGAATCACAGTTGCACTACACGCGTACAGTCCGGCTGGGTGAGCCAACCAGCCGGAGCACGTCATCGTTATCCTGGGATCATGGGCTGCGCTGCATCAATTTGCGACGGGCAACCGCACGGGTCGCCGTCACGGGCTATACTAGCATAGCCAAGTGAGCATTGCCGTACGCAAGGACGCCGAGGCAGGGCCGCTTGCTTGTCGTGCGGCAAACGCTTCTCCTACGCGTTGCATGGCCTTGCCCAACGCCCGACAACTTCCACCGTGTGTGCATTCCGAAACGACACCAGCCATGCGCAAGTCCATTCTCTTTCTCACACAGGTATTGCCCTGGCCGCTGGACGCCGGGCCCAAGACGCGCGCCTGGTTTGTGCTGAAGGCGCTTGCGCAGGCGTACGACGTTACGCTCGTCTCGTTTGTGCGCCCCACCGACACGCAGGCGGCGATTGCACACCTGGAAAGCGTCTGTCACGCGGTCCATACCGTGCCCATGGTGCGCTCGCGCCTGCGCGATGGCGCCTTCCTGGCGCAGAGCCTTGTCGGCCGCACGCCCTTCGTCATTCAGCGTGACCGTGTGCCTGCCATGGAGGCGTTGATTGCGCGCCTTGTGCAGGCAGAGGCAGGCAATGGCTCGGCCTTTGCCGCGGTGCACGCCGACCAGTTGTGGATGGCCCCCTATGCTCTCCACGCACGCGCGGCCGCGTCAGCGGCCGGCCTGCCGCCTCCCGTGCTCGTACTCGATCAGCACAACGCCACCTATCGCATCTTTGCGCGCCTGGCCGAGGGCGAGCGCAACCCTGCGCGCCGCACCCTCTACGCGCTTGAGGCGCGCAAGCTCGCCCGCTTTGAACTTGATACGTGCCGCCGCTTTGACCGCGTGGTGTGGGTAACACGTGAGGATGTGCAGGAGATGGAGAAGGTGGCAGCGCCGGGCGAGCGTGTGCCGGCGACGGCGGTCATCCCCATTTGCATTGATGCCACCGCCGAGCCGCCGCTGGCGGTGAAGCCGGATGCGCAGCGGATTACCTTTCTGGGCGGGCTGCACTATCCGCCCAATGCACAGGGGGTGCTCTGGTTTGCGCGCCACGTCATGCCTCTGGTGCTGAAGGAGTGCCCCGACGCGCTGCTCACAGTCATCGGCAAGCAGCCCCCGGCGGAACTCGCGCAGTGCAATATTCCACCCGCCAATCTGGCGACGACGGGCTATGTGGACGAGCCGCAGCCGTGGCTTGAGGAGACGGCCGCGTTCATTGTGCCGCTGCTGGCGGGCGGCGGTATGCGCGTCAAGATCATCGACGGCTGGCGCTGGGGGCTGCCCATTGTGAGCACAACCGTCGGGGCTGAGGGCATCGACTACACGCCTGATGTGCACCTGCTGCGCGCCGACACGCCGGCCGACTTTGCCCGAGCGACGGTGTTGCTGCTGCGCGACGAAGCGCGGCGCACGGCGCTGGCTGCTGCCGGCCGCAGCTGGGTGGAGAGCCACTACCACTGGCAGACTGTCTATGCGCAATGGCTTGCGCTCTACAGTGAGGCGCTGTCGGGCGAGTTGCAGGTCACCGCTGTGGCGTGACGCCGTTGTGGTTCACGAATATCTCGCAGGGTGAATTGGCGTTGCGTCCCCGAGAACGGCGGCGAGGTGGTGCGTCTGGCAAGTGCGCTGCGTTGTTCGTAGCGGCGGCTTCAGCCGCCGTTCTCGAGGACGCGCTGCGGTCTCCACCTACGGCAGCTAAAGCAGCCGCTACGAAACGCAGCGCACTTGCCGGACGCAGCACTCTAGCCGCCGCCATAATTGGCAACATTTTTGGGATGTGCACGCATGAAGCTGCTTTGGATTGTCCCCTATACGCCGAACCCCGTGCGTGTGCGCTCGTATCAGTTCCTGCGCACGCTGGCCAGCGCGTGGCCATGAGATTACGCTGGCGGCGCTTTGGTCCACCGAAAGCGAGCGTGACGAACTGAAGGCCCTGATGGACATTGGCATCGAAATGTTGCCCGAGCCGCTCACACGCAGGCGCAGCCTTTGGAATGCAGCCACGACATTGCCCACACGCACACCCTTGCAAGCGAGCTTTGCCACTGTGCCCGGTCTGCACACGGACGTTGCCTTGGCGCTGGCAAGCAAGCGCCCCGACGCCATACACGTGGAGCACCTGCGCGGCGCGGCCTATGCGCTGCAGGCGCGTGAGGTGCGCATGGCCAAGCAGAACGGCCAGTCTCCCGCCAATTGTGTGGGACAGTGTAGATTGCATTTCGCTGCTCTTTGCACAGGCGGCGCGCCAGAGTGCCAGCCGGCGTGGCCGCTGGATGGCGCGGTTGGAACTGCCCCGCACGCGCCGCGCCGAAGCCCACCTGCCCACGCTCTTTGACCACACGGTGGTCACCGCGCAGGGCGATGCCGACGCGTTGCGCGCGCTGGCGGGGCCGGACGCACCCATTGTGGTCATTCCAAACGGGGTGGATTTGGAGGGCTTCGTCCCGCCCGCCACGGCAGAAGAACGCGCGCCGGCACGGATTATCTTCACAGGCAAGATGAGTTACCACGCCAACGTGACTGCCGCCGTACAGCTTGTGCAGGTGATCATGCCGCTGGTGTGGGCGCAGCGCCCAGACGCCGAAGTGTGGCTGGTGGGCAAGGAGCCATCCGCCGAGGTGCGTGCGCTGGCCGGAGAGCGGGTCACGGTCACCGGCGGCGTGGAGTCGATGGCGGCTGCGCTGCAGGCGGCAACGGTGGCCGCCGCGCCGATTGCCTACGGCGCGGGCATTCAGAACAAGGTGCTGGAGGCAATGGCCTGCGCGACGCCGGTGGTGGCCAGCCCCCAGGCCGCTTCGGCGCTGGCGGCCATCGCGGGCCGCGACTATCTGCCTGGCGCCACGCCGCAAGCATTTGCCGATGCCCTGCTGGCGCTGCTGAACGACCCGGCATTGCGCGGCACAGTGGGCGAGGCGGGCCGCGCCTACGTTGAAGAGCACCACACCTGGTCCGCCGCTGCGGCGCGCCTGGAGGCCCTCTACGCCGCCGCGCCTGGCGCGTGCCACTTAGCCGCCGGCGCAACCTCGGGTATGATCGCTATCAGGCCCCGCGCCGGTGGCCTTGCGCTCTGAAAGCATTCGTTGCGTGAATCTTCTCTTAATTGCATTGGGGGGTGGGCTGGGAGCCGTCAGCCGCTACCTCGTGAGCGGCTGGGTGCAGGCGCTCAGCGGCGGGGGCTGGCCGTTGGGCACGCTGGTGGTCAATGTGCTGGGCTGTTTCGCCATCGGCCTGCTTTCGCAATTAGCCGAGACGTCCGGTCTCTTTACGCCGGCAACGCGTGCGCTCTTCTTCACGGGCTTCCTGGGCGGCTTCACCACCTACTCCACCTTTTCGTCCGAGGCGTACAACCTGGCCGCCGACGGTGCGGCGCTTTCGGCTACTCTCTTTGTGGGGCTGCACATTGTGCTGGGGCTGGCCGCCGTCTGGCTGGGCCGCACGACAGCGTGGCTCATTTGGAAGTGAGTCTGCTTGTCTGAGGAGGTTGCGCCATGCTGAGCAATGACGGCTGTCTGTTGCGCATCTTCATTGGAGAGAGCGACCGTGCCCACGGCAAGGCGCTCTATGAGTGGATTGTGCTTGAGGCGCGCGCCCAAGGGCTGGCCGGTGCCACGGTGCTGCGTGGGGCCATGGGCTACGGCGCGCACAGCCGCCTGCACAGCTTCAAGGTTGAACGTCTCTCGCTCGACCTGCCGATTATCATTGAACTGGTGGACACGCGCGAAGCGTTGGAAGCTTTCCTCGCCCACATTGATCCGGAGATTGTGGAGGGGCTTGCCACGCTGGAGAAGGCCGACGTGCGCTTCTATCGCGTACGGGCGGAGAGTTGACACATTGAGTATCTGAAGATTGCGTATTGACGATTGGCGCGGCTGCAGCGCACCAGTCGTCAATACGCAATTCCTGGTTTTCAATGCCGAAGTGGAAGCGGATAGTCTGCAACTGTTGCCAAACGGCGCAGGGGGGTGCACGCATGAGCACGTGCACCCCCCTGCGCGTCCTGCACCTGCCACCACAAGGAGAGAGAAGAGCGGTTCCAGGTAATTTTGCGAAGTGGAATTTGGGGCGGTAGAAGCTAGCGCAACGGCACGCCGTTGGCGTCCATCCACGCGTCGAAGGTCTCGGGGCGCAGCTGGCCCAGCGTGCGGTTGGCAACGATGCCGTCAGGCCCAACCACCACCGTGCGCGGCAGGGCGCGCGCCTCGTAGACCATCTTGAGCACATCATCGGGTTCCAGAAGTATCGGGAAGGTCACCCCGTGTTCGTCCACAAACTTTTGCACTTCCTTGGGCGCCTCGTTGTAATTGATGCCCAAAACGTTGATGTCGCGCGTCTGGTGCACCTGCTCCAGATAAGCCATCTCTGCCACGCAGGGCGCGCACCACGTTGCCCAGAAGTTCACCAGCACCCACTCGCCCTGCAGGTCGCTGAGGGTGACGCTGCCGCCGTCCAGCGTGTTGAGGGTGAAGTTGCGCGCCGGCTCGGGCGTGTCGCTTGCGCTGTGCGCGACGGCAGGCGGTGGGTCATTCGACACGACAGGCTGCGCGGCCTCGCGTTTGCCACAACCGGCCAGGAGCAAGCATATAAAGAGCAACTGCAGGCTGCGTTTCATGGCTGACCTCGATCTCAGTCGCCTGCTGCAGCGGAGGCGGCCGCTGAAGCAGCGGGTGCAGCCTTGCGCGCGCTGGCCATGCGCTTGCGCTTGCTCGAGTAGATGATGCTCTGCACGCCAATGAAGATGAGCGTCAGCGCGCCGATGGCAATCTTCGTCCACCAGGAGCTGAGCGTGCCCTGGAACATGATGATCGTCTGGATAAGCCCCTGGATGAGCACGCCAAAGACCGTGCCGATGACATAGCCCACGCCGCCTGTAAGCTGCGTGCCGCCAATCACCACGGAGGCAATGGCGTCCAGTTCCAGCCCCGAGACGTAAAGGCCGTGCCCCGAGAGCATGTAGATGCTGAAGACCACACCAGCCAGCGTGGAGCAGAAACCGTTGAGCGTATAGATGAGAATCTTCGTGCGGCGTACGGGCAAGCCCATGAGCAATGCCGACTGCTCGTTGCCGCCAATCGCATAGACGGTGCGCCCAAAGCGCGTGAAATGCGCCAGGTAGACCGCCACAACCAGCACCACCAGCACTATCAGCACATTCACCGAGATGAAGGACTTGCCCCAGATGTGAATGCGATGCAGACCGATGGCTCGATAGAAGGGATCGGAAATTGTCTGCGCCTGCGTGCTGATGACAAAGGACATGCCACGGGCAAAGAACATGCCGGCCAGCGTCACAATGAAGGGCTGCACCTTGAAGTATTCGATGATTGCGCCCATTGTGGCCCCGAAGAGCAGCCCCATGAGCAGCATGAGCGGAATCACAATCGCGGGGCTCAGCCCAAAGTGGTTGAGCAGCCACGCCGAAAGCACGCCGGTGAAAGCAATCACCGCACCCACCGAAAGGTCAATGCCGCCCGAAAGGATAACGAAGGTCATGCCGATTGAGGTGATCATCAGGAACGCGTTGTCAACCAGCAGGTTGAAGAAGACCTGCGGCGACGAGAAGCCGCGATACTGGATGATCCCGTAGATATAGAGCAGCACAAAGAGCGATACGGTAATCAGCAGCGGCCAGAACTTGCGATCGATGCTCCAGGAACGCTTCATGAGGGAACCCCCTGACGCTGCGAAAGCTTGTCCAGCCCGTTCTTGACCACATCAGAGTAGAGCAGCACGACCGTGAGCACCACCACGGCCTTGACCACCTGCACAACCTCCGGCGGGACACCCAGTGAGTAGATGGTGGTGGAGACGCTCTGCACCAGCAGCGCGCCGAGAATTGAGCCGGCCAGCGAGAAGCGGCCGCCCGACATGAGCGTGCCCCCGATGACGACAGCGAGAATGCCGTCGAGCTCAATCAGCAGCCCCGCGTTGTTGGCGTCGGCGCTCTTGAGGTTGGAGCTGATGATGAGGCCGGCCACCCCTGCGCAGAAGCCGGAGAAGGTGTAGATGAGGAGCTTGATGTTCTTCTCGTTGATGCCGCTGTGGAAGCTGCTGCTGGCGTTTGTACCCACCGACTCGATGAAGAGGCCAATGGCTGTGCGCCGCGTCATGAACCAGGCGAAGATGAAGACCGCCGCCACGATGAAGACCGTGAAGGGCAGCCCCAGCAGGTAGCCGCCGCCGATGAAGAAGAAGGGCTCGTAGTAGATGGTGATGATTTGGTCCGTTGGTGATGAGTTGGGCAATGCCGCGGCCTGCCACCATGAGCACCAGTGTGGCAACCATGGGCTGAATGCGCGCCCTTGAGACAAGCAGGCCATTCCACGCGCCGGCAATGATGGAGGCCCCCAGCGCCGCCAGAATCGCAATCCACATGGGCGTTTGCGATTCACCGGTGACGCTGCCGATGAGCACTGTCACAGTCGCCGCCGAAATCGCAATCACTGCGCCCACCGAGAGGTCGACACCGGCGGTGGCGATGACGGCCGTCATGCCGATGGCCACGAGCATGAGGGGCGAACCGCGGTTAAGCACATCAACCAGGCTGCCAAAGAGGTGGCCGTCCTTGATCTCCAGCCGGAAGAACTGGGGGCTGAAGATCAGGTTGAAGAGGAAGACGAGCGAGAGCGCAACCAGCGGCCAGAAGATGCCGGTGTGGCGCAGGCGCGCCCACCAGCCATTGTTGTTGTTCATAGGGCTCTCTCCGCAGTTGCTGGCTGCTTTGGCGCTTCGGCAAGGGCCGATGCTGCCGCGAGGGCGGGCGCAGCGCCGTCGGCCGGTGCGGCGCTGCCCGTGCCGGCAATGGTTTCCATAATGGTCTGCTCGTTCATCTCGGCGCCCGTCAGCTCCGCCACAAGGGAGCGGTCGCGCATGATCATAATGCGGTGGCTGGTGCGCAACACTTCGTCCAGCTCCGACGAGATGAAGATACAGCCCTTGCCTTCGTTGGCGAGCGAAAGCACCAGCTTCTGAATTTCGGCCTTGGTGCCCACGTCAATGCCGCGCGTCGGCTCGTCGAGAATCAGCACGTCGGGCTCGGTGGCCAGCCAGCGGGCCAGGATGACCTTCTGCTGGTTGCCGCCGCTCAGGTTCTTCATAAGCTGCTCGGGGCTGGGCGTGCTAATCTGCAGCAGATCAATCATCTTTTCGGCAATGGCGGTCTGTTTGCGCGGGTCCAAATAGCTGAACCAGCCGCGGCTTGCCTGCAGCGCGAGCACAATGTTCTCGCGTACGGTGAGCGAACCGACCACCCCGTCAGCCTTGCGGTCTTCGGGGCAGTAGCCCATGCCCAGCTGAATCGATCGGAGCGGCGTCGGTTTGGACTCCAGCTTGCCATCCACGGTGAGCGTGCCGCTGTCGGCCTCATCCACGCCAAAGAGCAGGTTGGCCGTCTCGGTGCGGCCCGATCCCAGCAGACCGGCCATGCCCAACACCTCACCCGCATAGAGCTTGATGGTGAGCGGCTCGAGCGTGCCCACCTGACCGAGGTTGATTGCCTCGAGCACGGGCTGCTGGCCGGGGGCTGGGCTAAAGGGCTGCTTGAGCGTGCCCAGATCCTCCAGTTCTTCCAGCTCGCGGCCAATCATCAGCTCCACAAGCTGGTAGCGGGGCAGCGCCTCCATCGCATAGGTGCCCACGAGCTTGCCGTTGCGCAGCACCGTAATGCGGTCGGCAACGGCGTACACCTGGTTGAGGAAATGGGTGATGAAGATGATGCCGATGCCCTGCTCCTTGAGGCGGCGCAACACCGAGAAGAGCTTTTCGACCTCAAGGGTGGTGAGGCTCGAGGTCGGCTCATCCAGAATGAGGACTTTGGCATCAATGTCCAGGGCACGCGAAATGGCAACCATCTGCTGCACGGCCACGGGGTATTCACCCACGCTGCGGCGCACATCCACATCCACATCCAGCCAGGTGAGCAATTCGCGCGCACGCGCGTTCATGGCGCCCCAGTCAATGCGGCCCGCCTTGCGCGGCTCACGGCCCAGCAAAATGTTCTCGGCTACAGAAAGATTGGTGCAGAGGTTCACTTCCTGGTAGACGGTGCTGATGCCCAGCGACTGCGCATGGTGGGGCGATTTGGCGTGAATCTCCGCCCCGTTGAGGAGGATGTGACCCGCTTCGTGATGCTCGACACCGGTGAGCACCTTGATCAGCGTCGACTTGCCGGCGCCGTTCTCACCCATGAGGGCGTGAATCTCGCCGGCGCGCAGGGTGAAATCAACATCCGAAAGCGCCCGCACACCGGGGAATGTCTTGGAAATACCCTGCATGACCAACAGTTCATTTGTTTGCATAAGTGCCGCCTGGTGGGCTGTAAAGGGGCAGCCGCACGCCCGGGGGAGCGTGCGGCTGCCGGCCAGGGGATTCAGATCAGCCCAGCACGAGGGTCCGCGCAGGGCCCAGTGTCAGACTAGTACTGGCGGGTGGGGAGAATCTCTGCGGCGTTGTCGGGATAGAAGACGCCTTCTTCAGAGGGAACCCATTTCGGAACTTCCTGGCCGTTGACAACTGCGAGGGCCAGTTCGAAGAACTGCGGTCCAAGCATGGGGTTGCACTCGACTGTGCAGTTCAGCTTGCCTTCAATCATGGCCTCAAAGGCGCCACGCACTGCGTCAATCGAAACGATCTTGATGTCGGTGCCCGGGTTCAGGCCGAATTCTTCGATGGCCTGGATGGCGCCAATCGCCATGTCGTCATTGTGTGCATAGAGGCCGGTAATCTCGTCGCCATAGGACTTGAGGAAGGCTTCCATAACTTCCTTGCCCAGGGCACGGGTGAAGTCGCCGGACTGCGAGGCGATGATCTCGATGCCAGGGGTGTCGGCAATGGCTTCGCGGAAGCCCTTGCCACGGTCGTTGGCGGGGGCGGAGCCCACGGTGCCAACCAGTTCCACAACCTTGCCTTCGCCGCCCAGCAGTTCAATCATGGCGGCGCCTGCACGGCGGCCTTCTTCAACGAAGTCGGAGCCGAGGTAGGTGGCATAGAGGTCTTCGGGTACGTCTGCGCGGCGGTCGACCAGAATAATCGGAATGCCTGCATCCTTGGCTTCCTGGAAGACGGTCTCCCAACCAGTCTCAACCACCGGCGGAATGCCGATGACGTCAACCTGCTGTGCAATGAAGGAGCGGATCGACTTGATCTGGTTTTCCTGCTTCTGCTGTGCATCCGTAAACTTCAGTTCGATGCCCAGTTCCTCGGCGGCGGACTTGACGGAATTCGTGTTGGCCGTGCGCCATTCGCTCTCGGCGCCCAGTTGTGCATAACCAACGACCAGATCCTCATAGGTCTTCATGCCGGCTTCGGCAGCGGGGGCGGCGGCTGCATCAGCGGGCGCTGCAGCCGCATCTGCCGCAGGGGCAGCCGCAGGGGCAGCCGGCGCGACACATGCCGTGGGCAGCAAGAGCATGGCTACAATAAGCAAAAGCGAAATGACTCGGAAATTACGCATAAACACTCCTTTGTGGGTATAGAGGGAGACTGCAAGGCCGACCCTGGAGAACAATGCGGGGCGGACGTGTTCATTGTAGCAACCAACCATCAACGCGTGAATGGGTTTTCACACGAAGCAGGTGTGATTTGCAGTTGCAGCCGGCTGCGTCAGTGGTAAACAGCGCAACCAAGGTATGAATTCTTGCGCCAAAGGGGTGATTTCTTGGGATTAGAGGTCAGATGCCGGTGTGAGCACGCAAACAGCAACCTCACCCCCGGCCCCTCTCCAGAAAATTGGAGAGGGGAGCAAAACGTTGTTGTAGGTCACGTCTCCTGACGTGACGCAGCCCGCAGGGCTGAAGCCGTTGTAGGTCACGTCTCCGGCGTGACGCAGCCCGCAGGACTGAACGTTTTTGCCATCACAACATAATAGGGTACAGGCGACACGATCTACAACGGCTTCAGCCCTGCGGGCTGCGTCACGCCGGGAGACGTGACCTACAACGGCTTCGGCCACTACGCGCGCGTGCGCGGAATAAAGGCGCGCACGGTTGTGCCCTGGCCCGGGCGGCTGTGCAGTTGCAGACCATAATCTGCGCCGTAGTAGAGGCGCAGGCGCTCGTGCACATTGCGCAGCCCCACGCCCCCTTCGCAGCCGGTGGGCATCTCCCCGCCGTCGAGCGCCGCCCGCACCTGCGCCAGCCGCTCGGGCGACATGCCTGCGCCGTCGTCCGTCACCTCAAAGAGAATGTGCTCGCTGTCGGGCGCGCTGCCGCGTACGGTAATCGTACCGCCGCCCCGCTTGCTCTTGATGCCGTGGTAGAGGGCGTTTTCCACCAGCGGCTGCAGCGTGAGCTTGAGTGTGGTCGCGTCGGCGATTTCGGGCTCAATCTCCACCTTGTAGCGCAAAATGTCGCGGTAGCGCATCTGCTGCACGGTCAGGTAGCTGCAGGCGTGGTCCACTTCATCCGATACAGTGATCCAGTCCTGCCCCTTGCTGAGGGTGATGCGGAAGAAGCGCGAGAGCGCCTGCACCAGCGCAATCACTTCATCCTTCTTGCCCGCCTCGGCCTTCCAGATAATGGTGTCGAGCGTGTTGTAGAGGAAGTGCGGGTTGATTTGCGCCTGCAGCACCTTGAACTCGGCCTTCTTGAGGCGCTCCTGCTCGTAGACTTTGGAATCGAGCAGGTCGCGGATCTGCCCAACCATGAGGTTGAAGCTGACGCCCAGCTCGGTGAGTTCGTCTGCGTTGGGATCAGCGACGAGCGTGGCCACATCGCGCTGCGTAATCTGCGTGGCAGCGTCATGCAGCCGCTTGATGGGCAGATAGATGCCCTCGGAGATGTTCCATGCGGCAAAAACGGCGATGACAATCACAATCACCAGCATGAGCACAACAATCATGGCCCACACGACGAAGTCGCGCTCAATGCCCTGACCCTTGAGGCCAATCCGGTCGACCTCAAAGATCATGTAGTCGTTGAGCAGATCCTGCACCAGGGCCGAAATGCCGCGAATGTCGTTGAGTGGCATATTCGTTTGCGGCGACGGGGGCGCCGCCTGCAATTTGAGCGCCCAGCTTGTCCACCTGGTTGCGCAGCGTCTCGGCGGTGCGCAGGATGACGTCCAGCTTCACCTTGCCGCGGCGCGAATCGGTTGCGGCCATGAGTTGGTTAACGGTCGACTCCAGCCCTGTAATCAGCTGATCCTGCTCGCTTTCGGCCAGCGAAGTCTTGCCCGCCACAATGTCCCACAGCGCCATGTCAAAATCGGTGCGGAAGTCGCCGCGCAGCTGATCGGCAATGGTGGCGCTGCTGAGCATGGCTGCGTACTGGCGGTTGTACTGGAGCGCGCGCAGCATGAAGAGCCCGCGTCACCGCGCCAATCAGCCCCACCACCACAAAGAACGCCAGCAGTATCTTGTCGCGGATGCTCAGGCGCACGCGGAAGAAGGGTGCGCGCGCAGAGCGCTGCACCTGTATGGGTGCGCGGCCAATGGGTTGCAGCGGGATTGTGCTCACGGCATCCTCCAGAGAGGGCAGCAGGGGTGCGGCGCCTGTGATTAGGCGGGCGCGCTCTCGTCCGGCGCGGGGCGCGCCTCGCGATAGTCGCGCGGCGGCAGCCCCGTCACGCGCTTGAATGCGGCGCTAAAGTAGTGGGGGTCACTGTATCCGCTGCGCTGGGCAATCTCGACAATGGGGAGCGCCGTACTGCGCAGGAGCCCCTGTGCGCGTTCCATGCGCGTGCGCGTCAGGAACTCCTTGAAGGTCTCGCCGGTCTCGCGGCTGAAGATGGCGCTGAAATGGCTGGGGCTGACGTTGACGTGCGCTGCCACCGCGGTGAGGCTCAGCTCGGCGTCGTCGGCATTCTGCTCAATAAAGGCGCGGGCGCGCATGAGGCGATGGCGATGCTGCTGGCGCGCCGCGGCGTCGCGAAAGTCAATCGTCTGGGCAAAGAGGCTGCCGGCGCGCGTGCGCAGTTCGTCGCGCGCGTGGATCTGCGCAACGGCTTCGCCCGGGCGCGCCGCGTCGGGAATCACCGTAGCGGGGTCGCCGCCCAACTCGCGCACGCAATTGGCGGCTGCGACGGCCATGTCCATGTAGAGATAGTTGCGCACGTCTGCGCGTTCAAATGCGTGCGCGTCCAGCGTGTCCACATACTCGGTAAAGAAGGCATCAAACTCATCCTTGGCGCCAAAGCGGAGGTAGCGCTCCGCGGCCTGGCGATCGACCTGTACGGGCACATTGGCCTGCAGCTGTGCGCTCGGTGCATCTGGCGCGCCTGCGTGCGCCGCCGCGGCCAGTTGCGTCTGCTCGTACTGGAGTGCATCGAGCGCTGTGGCAAAGGAGAGCGGCAGGTCACTCAGTCGCTGCTGGATGCCCCCCACACCGACGATGACAAGCGCCTCGCAGTCAGTCGCTGCACCGGCGCCACTTTCGACGCCAGCACGCTGCCCAACGCAGCTGAGCAGCGGCACAAGCGCGCCCACCTGCGCGCGCACTGTCGCCGCATCTTCGCCGGTGACGAGCAGCACAACTTCTTCAATGTCCTTGCGGAAGGCTTCCACCCTGGGCAGGTTGGCGCAGGCCGCGCGCAGCGTAGCCTGAATTTGCTGCAAGCGGCGCGGGCGCAGCGTCGGGTCTGCATTTTGCGCTGCTGGCAGCACGCCACGTGCCACCAGCACGACATAGGCGGGGGCGACAATTTCGAGGCCCAGATCGTGGCTGCGCTCTACTGCTTCAAAGGGGTCCATGTCACCCATGCAAAGGCGCATGAGCAGCTCGCGCCGCTGCAGCGCGCGTGTGTCCTCCACCTGGCTGGCGAGCAGGCGCTGTTCGGCGGCGGCGCTGCGCTCGCGGTCGAGCACGGTGCGCGTGGCCACAAGCACCTTTTCAATGTCGCGTGCGCTCACGGGCTTGAGGATGTACTCGCTCACGCCCAGTGCAATGGCGGCCTGTGCATACGCAAACTCGTCGTAGCCGCTCAGGATCACAATGCGCGTCTGCGGGAGCCGCTCGCGCACCAGGCGGCTGAGCTGCAGCCCATCCATGAAGGGCATGCGAATGTCGGTGATGAGCAGATCGGGCGCGCATTGCTGGATGAGCGGCAGCGCTGATTCACCGTCGGCGGCCTCGCCCACAAACTCGAAGCCGCAACGGGCCCACGCGACCGCGTCGCGTATGCCTTCGCGTGCCACAATTTCATCTTCCACAAGGAAGATTTTGTAGAGAGCGTTTGATTCAGGGAGCATGGGGCGTTGCTACACACACAAGCAGGGCAAGCAACAAGCGAGGCGCGGCGCAGAAGATCGCTGCGCCGCGCAACTCCATTATAGCCGCCGCGCGCCGTGTGGACAAGCGTTCGATGATGAAGGGGCTGCTCCACGTTGGGCGCGCGTTGTTCTGCTTTGCTGTTCTTTGCGTTCTCTTTGCGCCTTTGCAACCTTGCATCAAAGCATTTGCTTGAAGTGCACGCGGTAGCGGCGCGCGAGCGGCGGCCAGCCCAGCTCACGCTCGAGGCGCACGCGCGGCTGCGCCCATGGCCGCACGCAGATGGGGATTCTCGGCCAGCACGGCAATTGCTTCGGCCAGCGCGTCGGCGTCCTGCTCGGCCACCAGGAAGCCGGTTTCGCCCTGCACCACTGCCAGGCTGTTGCCCGCCACGGCGGAGGCCACCACGGGCTTGCCGCAGGCCATGGCATCCAGCACGCAGACGTTGAGGCCGTCGGCGGGCTTGCTGATGGAAGGCATGGCGAGCAGATCGGCGGCGTTGTACCAGTGGCCGATCTCGTTGAGCGGCACAGTGCCTGCCCAGTGCACGCGCCGGCTTACGCCCAAGGTGCGTGCCAGCTCCTGCCAGGCCGCCTTCTCGTCACCATTGCCCACCATAATCGCGACAACCGGGCGATCGGCCAGCGTGGGCGTGGCGAGCGCACGCAGCAGCACGTCGAAGCCCTTCTTGTGCACCATGCGCCCGACGCAGAGGACAATGAGCGGCTCGATTTCTCCGGCCCAGCCAAGCGCCTCGAGCCAGCGACGGCGCAGCGCGACCACGCCGTCGCCGCTGGGTTGCAGCGCGTTGGGGTCCGTGCCGTAAAGGATCAGGTCGAAGCGCGCCGCATCGCCACCCAGCGGCAGCACGGCATCGCGCAGTTCGGCACTGTTGGCGGTGAGGAGCGCCGCCTCGTTGAGCGCAAAGCGGGCCATGGCACGAAAGAGCGGGTTGGCAGCCGCCACCTGCGCATCAGAGCCGGGCACCGAGATGACCACGGGGATATGGAGCAAGCGGCCCACGACGGCAGCCATGAAGCCGTTGGGCAGCAGCCAATGTGCGTGGAGAATGTCGGGGCGCATGCGGCAGCGCATCCGAATCGACGCGCCAGATGCCGGCGGCAAAGAGCAGCGGGCTCAGTGCGTAGTTGCGCAGCCGCAGCGTCATGTCCGACTGCATGGAGCGCATGTAGCCGAGTTGCTGCAGGCGGCGCGGCCATGCGTAAGGGTAGCGGCGCAGTGTCACGTCACCAAAGTCGGCGCGCGTGTAGGCCGGATCATCGGGGGCCCAAACGATGACCTCGTCGCCCTGGCGCGCTAATTCGGCGCAGAGCGCCTCGATGAAGACACCGCTGAAATCGCCGGCGAAGCGGGGATAGTTGTGCGTGAGGACGCCTATGCGCATGGGGTCATTCTAGCGCCCACTCGAATGAATCCGGAATTCCCTGTGTCAACCATAGGCGCCGGCCGTTGGCCAGCGCCTAAATAGGTGCCAGGGCTTCTAAAAAGTCAGGGAACGGGGAACGGGGAACCGTGCGCTGCGTAGCGGCTGCTTCAGCTGCCGTTCTCAAGGACGCGACGCGATTGGTGGGTATGGCAGCTGATGAACGTTTCCGAAATAAAGCGGTGCGCGCCGCAGGGGCCGCCGAGGGTTGAAACCCCCGGCTAGCCAAACCAAGTCCACTCAAGTGGACTCACAGGCAGCGTGCGTACGTCGGGGGAGCGCGTAGCGGGGGGCTTCCAGCCCTCCGGCCGTTGCGACCGCTCTGCGCAATCGCTCTCTCCAGCCAGTCCACTTGAGTGGACTTGGTTTGCCTAGCCGGGGGTTTCAACCCTCGGCGGCCCCGCCGAGCCAACCAACCCATACCGAAACAATTGTGCAACATTCATTAGCCGCCGCTACGCAGCGCACGGTTCCCCGTTCCCTGACTTTTTAGAAGCCCTGGAATAGGCGCCCGTCACTGTGCCCTTCGGCGGTCGCTTCTGGTATGATGAAGCTCCAGAGATGAATCAGCACCACAACCCCCTGCCAGCGAGGCCGTCGTGACCATTAACCAGCGCAAAGCCGACCACATTCGCATCAACCTCGAAGAGGATGTGCGCTTTCCCACCCTCACCACAGGGCTGGAACGCTACCGCTTCGTCCACCAGGCGCTGCCCGAGCTGGACTTTGACGCCGTCGACGCGTCGGTGCAGCTCTTTGGCCGCAGGCTGGGCGCGCCCATTCTGGTCAGCTCCATGACGGGGGGCACGGAGCAGGCACAGGCCATCAACCGCAACCTGGCGGCCGCGGCGCAGGTGCGGCGGCTTGCCATGGGCGTGGGCAGCCAGCGCGCCGGCATTGAGCGGGGCGACAATGCAGAGAGCTTCCGCGTGCGCGACATTGCGCCCGACATCCTGCTGCTGGCCAATCTGGGCGCGGTTCAGTTCAATTACGGCTACACAGTGGACGAGTGCCGCCGCGCCGTGGAGATGATTGAGGCCGACGCGCTGATCCTCCATCTCAATCCGCTGCAGGAGGTGCTCCAGCCCGAGGGCGACTTCAACTGGCGCGGGTTGCTGGGGCACATCGAAACAGTTTGCCGCACGGTGGGCGTGCCGGTGGTGGCCAAGGAGGTGGGCTGGGGCATGAGCGCCTTGACCTCGCGCCGGCTGATTGATGCGGGCGTGGCCGCAATTGACGTGGCCGGCGCAGGCGGCACCTCGTGGAGCCAGGTGGAGATGCACCGAGCGCCCACCGAGCGGCTGCGCAAGTTGGCCGCCTCCTTCGCCGACTGGGGCATCCCCACGGCGCAGAGCCTGGTGGCGGCGCGCCACGTGCGCGAGGAGATGGGGCGCAGCGACGTGCTGCTCTTTGCGTCGGGCGGCATCCGCACAGGGCAGGATATTGGCAAGTGCGTTGCGCTGGGAGCAGAGCTTGTGGGGCTGGCGGGTCCCTTTCTGAAGAAAGCGGTGCAGGGCGACGAAGCTGTGGTCGAGGAGATGGAGATTCTCGAGACGGAGCTGCGCATTGCCATGTTCTGCAGCGGCGCAGCGACGCTGTCGGCGCTGCGCGGGCCAGGCGTTGTGGTCGAAGCGCCGGCGTTTTGAGAATTGAAGATTGAAAAATGAAGATTGACGATTGCGCTGCATCACACGAGGAGACATGACCTACGACACTACGCAACGCAACGCAATCGCCAATCTTCAATTGTCAATTTTCAATCTTTTGTTGTCTCACTCAGCACTAATCAGAACCGGAAACCAGCATGTCCCAACCCAACCTGATCCGCTTCATTGGAGAATGGCTGCCGCCGATTGAGGCGGAGATGCGCTCGGTTCTCAATAACAACGAGGATGCCGTGGCGGCGCATTATGGCATGCTGCGCTATCACATGGGTTGGGCCAACGCGCGCTTTGATGCCGAACTTGCGCCCGCCGGCAAGCGGCTACGCCCGATCTTTTGCCTGCTCGCCTGCGCCGAACTGGGGGGCGACGTGGAGAAGGCGGTGCCTGCGGCGGCGGCGCTGGAACTGCTCCACAACTTCTCGCTTATCCACGACGACATTGAGGATGGCGACGAGCAGCGCCGCCACCGTCCCACCCTCTGGAAGCTTTGGGGCGTTCCACAGGCAATCAACGCCGGTGACGGCCTCTTTGCGATGGCCTTCGCCGCCATCCAGGGGCTCTACGATCGCGGCCTCAGCGCCGAGGCCACGCTGGCGGCGCTGCGCGTCTTCACGCAGATGACCGTGGCGCTCACCGAGGGGCAGCATTTGGACATGCTCTTCGAGCAGCGCGGCACAGTGAGCGTGGCCGATTACTTGCGCATGATCCAGGGGAAGACGGGCGCGCTGGTAGGCGCGAGCGTGGCCATTGGCGCGATTGCGGGCGGGGCCGAAGCCGCCCAAAGTGAGGCACTCTGGCGCTATGGTCAGGCTGTGGGGCTGGCCTTCCAGGTGCAGGACGACATCCTGGGCATTTGGGGAGACCCGGCAGAGACGGGCAAGGCCGCGGGCAATGATCTGCTGCGCCGCAAGAAGAGCCTGCCCATCCTCTACACGCTTGATCATGTGGCCGTGGGCCCCCGTTTTGCGGCGCTCATGGACGATGCTGGTTTTGGACCAAGCGACCTCGACGCTGCCCTCGCGCTGCTTGACGAGGCGGGCGCACGCGCCTATGCCGAGGCGCAGGTGCAGCGGCTGCACGATAACGCCATGGCCGCCCTGCACGAGGCGCTGGGGCCGCGCGCCGCCGATTCGCTCTTGCGCACGCTGGCCGAGAGCTTGATCAATCGCACGCGCTAAATCGGTAATCGGCTGAGAGAAACGAAACGACAGTACACAGATTTCACAGATTGAACAGATAACAACTGATCTTTTCTCCTGTATATGCCGCGTTTATCATGCTGTTCCTGTGAAATCTGCCTCCTGTCGTTTCGCTTCCTGCTGCGTGCGGGTTTTGCTTCTGTGCTAAAATGGGTTGATTGCGTAACTTTTCACATGCGCGCTGCGTTTGTGCGTGGCGCACTGCACTTCTATTGCCGGGACAATTCAAATGATTGCCTTCTTGGCCAAAAACCCGCTACTTCTGTTGTTTCTCACCGCTGCCCTTGGCTATGCCATTGGGCGCATTCGCATCAAGGGTGCAAGCCTGGGTGTGGCCGCGGTGCTCTTCGTGGGTCTCTTCATCGGCTCCTTCAGCCCCGATCTCAAAATTCCCGACTTTGCTTTCACCTTTGGTCTGGCGGTCTTCGTCTACACCATTGGTCTTAGCAGCGGCGCGGGCTTCTTCGCATCCTTCACACGCAAGGGGCTGCGCGACAACCTCTTTGTGCTCACCATGCTCCTGATTGCCTTTGGCCTGGTGCTGCTGAGCGCGGGCTGGTTTGCGCTCAAGCCCACCGTTGCTGCCGGCGTCTTCGCGGGCAGCCTCACCAACACGCCGGCACTGGGTGGTGTGCTCGATGTAATCCGCAACGCCGCCGGCGCCAACGTCGAGGCGCTGCTCGCCGAGCCGGTGGTCGGTTACTCGGTCACCTACCCCATGGGCGTGCTCGGGCCCATCTTCGCCATCCTGGTCATGAGCCGCATCTTCCGCATTGACTACCGCAAGGAAGCGGCCAAGCTCAAGGCCTTCAACCTGGTGGAGCAGGAGATCTACAACGTCACTGTGCGCGTGAAGGCGGGCAACGCCACCAACAGCACGCTGGCCGAATTCAGCGCCCACCAGAACCCCAATGTGGTCTTTGGGCGCATTGAGCACAACGGCGTGATCAGCCTGGCCGATGGCGAAACGCGCCTGGCGGTGGGCGACTTGGTGAGTATCGTCGGCGGGCCGGAGGATGTGGACGCCGCGGCCGCTTTCCTGGGCACGGTGGTGGATGAGCACCTTGACTTCGACCGCAGCAACTATGATTTTCGCCGCATCTTCGTCTCGCACAATGACGTGGTGGGCCGCCGTATTGGCGACCTCAAGCTGCCCGAGAAGTACGACGCGATTATTACGCGCGTGCGCCGTGGCGACGTCGACTTCCTCGCCAACGCCGGCACGGTGCTCGAACTGGGCGACCGCGTGCGTGTGGTGGCAGCACGCGGGCACATGAAGGAGGTCACCGAGTTCTTTGGCGATTCGTACAAGGAGCTGAGTGAGGTGGACCTGCTCTCCTTTGGGCTGGGCATGGTGCTGGGCCTGTTGGTCGGGCAAATTCCGATTCCGCTGCCGGGCGGGCGTAACGATTACGCTCGGCTCGGCGGGAGGCCCGCTGCTGGTGGCGCTGGTGCTGGGCGCGCTGCGCCGCACGGGCCCCATTGTGTGGACGATGCCCTACAGCGCCAACCTTACGCTGCGCCAGCTTGGCCTGATTCTGCTCCTGGCGGCCGTGGGGCTCAAGTCCGGCTATACCTTCGTCTCCACCTTTGCGCAGAGCGGCGGCGCGATCATCTTCCTGGTGGGCGCGATGATCAGCATGGCAATTCCGTTGCTGGCGCTCTTTGTGGGCTACAAGCTGCTCAAGATTCCCTTTGGCATGTTGACAGGGATGGTGGCCTCCATGCATACGCAGCCGGCGGTGCTGGGCTTTGCCAACGAGCAATCGGGCGACGAAGCGCCGAACATTGGCTGGTCGCTGGTCTTCCCGCTGGCCACCATCAGCAAGATTATCCTGGCGCAGTTGGTGCTGAGCATTTTGAGCCGAGGGACATAGGTTTCGTAGCGGCGGCTTCAGCCGCCGTTCTCGAGGACGGGACGCGATCGCCACTTTCGGCGTCTGAAGCCGCCGCTACGCGTGCGCTTGTCTCCGCGGCCGGGGTCGGAGGGCTGAAGGCCCCCGCTACGGATAGCGTCCTTCTTCCGGGCGCGGCGCGATCGCCACCTGCGGCGGCTGATGAATGTTTCCGAAATAAAGCGGTGCGCGCCGCAGGGGCCGCCGAGGGTTGAAACCCCCGGCTAGGCAAACCAAGTCCACTCAAGTGGACTGGCTAGAGAGAGTGACCGCGCAAGCGCCACTGTCGGAGGGCTGGAAGCCCCCGCTACGAGGTCTCACTGAGCCACTGTCGGAGGGCTGGAAGCCCCCTGCTACGAGTCCCCCGACGTGCGGCGCGCTGTGAGTCCACTTGAGTGGACTTGGTTTGCCTAGCCGGGGGTTTCAACCCTCGGCGGCCCCGACGAGCCAACCAACCCATACCGAAACAATTCTGCAATATTCATCAGCCGCCGCTACGCATTGCACGAACAGATGGATGCACGCATGAAGCAATCGCCGCGCACGCCCAATCCACGCCCACCCTTGCAGCTTACGGGCATCCTCTTTGCGCTTGTGGCCAATGTGCTCTTTGTCTATCTGGCCGACAGGCTTGTGCGCAGCATCAACCTTGCGCCCAGCTTTGAGGCGGTGGCCACGCTGGCAACGCCCCTGCTGGTAGGCGTCGCCACCGCCTTCTACGTGCGTGCCGCGGCGGCATGCATGCGCTGATTGGCGGCGCGTTGAGCATACCGCTGCTGGTGCTGCTGGTCTTTGGCGGCACGTGGCAATTTGCGTTTCTGGCCGGCGCCTTTTGCGCGCTGGGCGGCGCGCTGGCCGAACTCTTCCTGCGAGGGCGCGCCCCCACCCTTTGAGGGGGGCGCTTCAAGCCCTTTCCTGTTACACTTCCCCTGCAACAACAAACCGATGACGCGCGGCCGTGTGGCTGCGCCGATGGCGTGCGCTACGAGTGATGCCATGATCAAACCAGCTTCCAGGCGCAAGGGCGCGAAGCCAGCAAAGAGCGCAGAGGATAAGCAAGAAGGGGAAAGAAAAACGGCTGCCATCTGGCGCGCGTCTTTCGCTTTGCTTTCTTGTTGCTCCCTTGCGCCCTTTGCAAGCTTCGAACCTTTGCGCTGAGAAGTTGGTTTGATTGTGACAGGACTCTGGTGACAGGACTTCAGGCTGGATCGCTCGGCAGCCAGACGCAGCCATCCCGACTACAAAGGAAATGCAATGTACGACCACAGTTGGTGGAGTTTGATCCAGTACGACAGCTCAAAACCGCGCCCTGTCGTAGACAAGACGCTACTCAAACGCATCTTTGCCTACGCGTGGCCCTATCGCTTTTCCGTCGCGATTGTTCTCGTGACGATTATCAGTATTGCGCTGCTGGACCTGATTCCGCCGCTGCTCTACCGCGACCTCATCGACAACGTCATTCCCCAGCGCAACTATGCGCGGCTGAACGTCGTCGCACTGGGGATGATAGCCATCCCTGTATTCAGCGGGCTCATTAGCGTGGTGCAGCGCTACTACAGCGCCAGGGCAGGTGAAGGCATTATTTTCGACCTGCGTCAGGAGATGTACGAGCATCTGCAGAAGATGGGACTGCGCTTCTTCACCAACACCAAGTCGGGCGAGATCGTCTCGCGCTTCACCAGCGATGTGGTGGGTGCACAGGGGGCTGTCACGGGGACAATCCCCAACATCGTCACAAACACCGTCGTTCTGTTTTCCACGCTGGCGGTCATGCTCACAATCGACTGGCGGCTGACGCTCCTCTCCGTGGCTGTGGTGCCCCTCTTCCTGCTTCCGGCCAAGCGCGTGGCGGGCATTCTGCGCGGCATTCGACGCAACGCGATGGAGTACAACGCCGAGATGAGCAACATCGTCAACGAGACGTTGACGATTAACGGCGCGCTGCTGGTGAAGACCTTTGGCAGCGGCACGCGCGAGCGTGCCCACTTTGCAGAAGTGAATCAGAAGACCGCCGACATTGGCCGGCGGCGCGCGCAGGTGGGGCAGTGGTTCTTCATGGGGCTGGCCATCTCGGGTGCGATTGGCACGGCGATTGTCTACTATGCCGGCGGGCTGATGGCGCTCAATGGCTCGCTTACTGTGGGCACGATTGTGGCCTTCGTCGCCTATCTCACCCGCCTCTACGGGCCGATTTCGGCGCTCTCCAACGTGCAGGTTGAGTTCGTCCAGTCCATGGTTTCCTTCGAGCGTGTCTTTGAGTACCTCGACCGCCTGGTTGAGGTGCAGGAGAAGGAGGATGCGGTCACGCTGAGAATGTGGCCGGGCGCGTGCACTTCGAGCATGTGACCTTCGGCTACGGTGAGGCGGATACCAAGGCGCAAATGGATGACGCCATGACAAACGGCGCGGACTTGCCTGCCGATGACGCGGATGACGACGACGATGCAGCGCCAAAGCCGGGCAGCGTGCTGGGCCGGCTGTGGGCGGTGGAGGATGTCTCCTTCACGGTGGAGCCCGGGCAGCTTGTGGCACTGGTTGGCCCCAGCGGCGCAGGCAAGACGACGATTACCTATCTGCTGCCGCGCCTCTATGACCCCACGGGCGGCAGCATTTCCATTGACGGCCACGATTTGCGCGATGTGACGCTCGAATCTCTGGCCAACCAGATCGGCATGGTGACGCAGGAGACCTATCTCTTCCACGATACTGTGCTGAACAACCTGCGCTATGCGCGCCCGGAGGCCACGCAGGCGGAGATTGAAGAGGCCTGCCACGCGGCCTACATCCACGACCGCATTATGGCCTTCCCTGAGGGATACAAGACGGTGGTGGGCGAGCGCGGCTACCGCATGAGCGGCGGCGAGAAGCAGCGGCTGGCGATTGCGCGCGTCATCCTCAAGAACCCGCGCATTATGGTGCTGGACGAAGCGACGGCGCACCTCGATTCGCAGAGCGAAGCGCTGATTCAGGCGGCGCTCGAGCCGCTCATGGAGGGGCGCACGAGCTTTGTAATCGCCCATCGTCTCTCCACTGTGCTTGCCGCCGACAATATCCTCGTCATGGACAAGGGGCGGCTCGTGGAACAGGGCACCCACGCCGAGCTGCTGGCCAGGGGTGGCCTCTACGCACAGCTGTACGAGACGCAGTTCCAGCGCGACCTGGAGTTGGCAGGGTAGGCGCATTTCTTGTGCGCGGAATTTTTAAGGGCGGACGGCGGCCGGCGAAGCGAGGCTTCCAAAATCGGAAGCCTCGCTTCGCGCTGGTAAGGAACGACGGAAAGAGCCTGACGGGCTTTCATGTTCTTTCCTTTGTTCCTGCCTTTTCTGCGTACGGCGTTTGCGGCGGCTATAATCAATCAGAGCGAAATCAGCCATTGTGACAGCCGGCGCGTGCACGCGCATGAGACGACAAGATGACGGAACGAATTGCATTCAATGGCCTGGGCGCGGCCTATCAAGCATACAAGGCAGAGCTCGATGAGGCGGCGCAGCGCGTCATGGAGAGCGGCTGGTACATCCTTGGCAAGGAGGTGCGTGACTTCGAGCAGGATTTCGCGGCCTACACGGAGACAGGCTACTGCGTGGGGGTCAACTCGGGCACGGATGCGCTGCTGCTCGCGCTGCGCGCGCTGCAGATTGGCCCGGGCGACGAGGTGATTACAGTAGCGCACACGGCCGTGGCGACGGTGGCCGCAATCGTGCTCGCCGGCGCGACGCCCGTGCTTGTGGACGTGGATCCCGCCACCTACACCATTGACCCGTACGCCGTTGCTGAGGCATGCACAGCCAGAACGCGCGCCATCATTCCCGTGCATCTCTACGGCCACCCGGCCGAGCTTGAAACCCTGCAGGGAATTGCTGACCACACCGACATCAGCATCATCGAAGATTGCGCGCAGGCGCACGGCGCGCTCTATCAGGGGCAGCCTGTGGGTTCATGGGGTGTTGCCGGCTGCTTCTCCTTCTACCCTACCAAGAACCTGGGCGCGCTGGGTGATGGCGGCGCGGTGGTCACTCAACATGAGGGCCTGGACACCGCACTGCGCAGCCAGCGCGAGTATGGCTGGAGGCCGGGCGAGCGCTATGTGTCGCACGAGCAAGGGATGAACTCGCGCCTGGACGAGTTGCAGGCGGCCATTCTCTCCGCCAAGCTGGAGCACCTCGACGCCGAAAACGCGCGCCGCGGGGAGATTGCCCGCACCTACAACAAGCTGCTCGACGGCCTGGATGGGCAGCTCATCACCCCCGGCGTGGCTGCCGACTGCACCCATGTCTACCATCTTTACGTGGTGCGCACGCCGCAGCGCGACGCCGTGCTCGAGGCGCTGCGCGCCGCCGACATTGGCGCGGCCATCCACTACCCTGTGCCCATTCACAAGCAGCCCGGCTACAGCGACGTTGTCATTGCTCGCGACCTGACGGTGACCGAAGCGCTGGCGGGCGAGATTCTCTCGCTGCCCATGCACCCGTGGCTGCGCGACGACCAGATCGAGCGCGTGGCGGAAACCGTCATCGCTGCGCTGCGCTAATCTGCGCCTTCCCATGCAAAGCCCCTCGGCGACCGCCTCCACGCAGCCCTCCCTGCAAACCCGACGCCCGCAACTCGACGGCTACCAGTGGCTGCTCATCGCCGCGATTGTGGCGTACGTGGTCACCTTCGCCGCGCTCGCGTTTCAGTTCCACGACGCCATGCGCTCCAACAAGGCGGACCTGGGGCAAATTGCCCAATCCGTTTGGAACAGCAGCCGCGGCCACTTTCTGGAGCAGACGGACAACGGCTTTGTGGCCACGCGGCTGACGGACCACGTGGAGCCGATTCTCGTGCTCATCAGCCCCCTGCTCTGGCTGTGGGAGGATGTGCGTGCGCTGCTGCTGCTGCAGGTGGTGGCGGCAGGCGCAGGCGCATGGCTGCTCTATCACCTTGCGCTGCGACGGCTGGGGCGTGTGCTTTTGCCCCAGGAAGCGCTGCAGGTGTGGCACCGCGAGCCGCTGCTGGCACTGACGCGGCCTATGGCGCTGGCGCTGGCGATTGCGTGGCTGCTTGCGCCCCAACTGCAAACGGCGCTGCTCACCGAGTTCCACGCTGCGCCGCTGGCTGCGCCGCTGGTGCTTTGGGCGCTCTGGGCCGTGGAGGCAAGGCGGCTGCGCCACTTTGTCGACGGCGGTCGTGCTTGTGGCGCTGGTCAAGGAGGAGATGGCGCTGCTGGCTGCGCTGCTGGGGCTGTGGGGCGCGTGGCAGGCGTGGCGACAACAGGTCGACGCACGCACGCAGCATGTGGAATTGCGCGGCACGCGCGCCTTCGTCACCTGGGGATTGGGACTGGCAGTCGCCTCGCTCGCCTGGTTTGGCGTGGCCACCTTTGTGATTGTGCCCCGCTACGCCGCCGCGCTCTACGGCGTGGCGGAGAGCGGCTACTTTGCGCGCTACGGTGCGCTGGGCGATTCGCCGCTGGACATTCTGCGCAGCCTTGTTACGCAGCCACGCGTGCTGTGGGATATCCTCACCGAGCGTGCGCGCCTGCTTTATCTGTGGGATCTGGTGGCGGCCTTTGCGCTGCTGCCGCTGCTGGGGCCCGAGCTGCTGCTGCTCTCGCTGCCCGTACTCATGGCCAACGTGCTCAGCGCCTACCCGGCGCAATACTACGGCGAATTTCACTACAGCGCGCCGATCATGCCCTATGTGGCAGCCGCGGCGGCCTTTGGGCTGGGGCGCATCTGGGGCTGGGTCTGGCGGCGCACCGAGCGCGCCTCGCCGGCCTATCAGCACGTCCCTGCCGCAAACGCTGCGGTGATGGCCGCGGCGGCCATGGCGGCCAACCCGCGCACGGCAATCCGCCCCCTTGCGGCCGGGCTGCTGACGATCTGGGTTCTGGGCTGGGGCGTCGGCGCCTATCTGCATGCAGGGCGCGCGTGGGGCGGCGGCCGCTGGGATCCGCTCACCGTTACCCCGCACAACCGGCTGTTGGATGGCTTCGTCGCGCAGATTCCACGCGACGCGGCGTTGACGGCCACGGCTGCTGTCCATCCCCACGTGAGCCTGCGCCGCTACATCTACCAGTTTCCTCAGGGGCTGGACGCGCCTGTGCCCGCCACGTGGGCGCTGCTCGATGTGACCGCAAACACCGACATGGCCCCGGGCGACGTCAAATCGCGCGTCGACGAAATGCTCGCCAGCGGCTGGCGTGTGGTGAATGGCAATGATGGCTTTTTGCTGCTGCACAAGGGTGAAGGGGCCAGCGCGCCGCCCGATGACTTCTACACCTTCACACGCCTGGCCGAGCCTTCTTCCAGTGCGGCCCCTGTGGTCGTGGGCGTGGCCGACTGGGCGCGCTGGCGGCAGACGCAACTGAGCGCCACGTGGAGCCCGTGGCATGGCGCATGGGGCGAGCCGCGCATGGAGTTGCTCTCGCCGGCGGGTGACTTGCTGTGGACCCCCGCGACGCTCACGCCGCCCGCACTGCTCTGGCGGCCGATTGAGCAATGGCACACGGGCGATGTGGCGCGTGTGACCACGCTGCCGCTCTCGCTGCCGCGCACTGCGCTGCTGGTTGCCGGCGGCACGGCTGCGGCTGCGCCCGAAGCGGCCACCGTGCTGCGACGCACGCGCCAGGACGCCCTGCGCACGCTTCCCCTTGCCGATTTGCTGGGTTACGACTATGCGCAAGGGATTATGGCACTTGGGGACTACCGGCTCACTACGGCTCAAGCGCGCTTTGCGACAGCTGACGCACCGCTGTCACTCACCGCATGGGCCGAGCAGCGCGCGACATGGCCGGGCGATGGCGTTGAACTTTGGCTGCAATGGCAGGGCGACGCGTGGCCGGAGGGTTACACCCCCTTTGTGCACCTGCGCCGCGAGGGCGAAACCGTGGCCCAGCAGGATGGCATGCCGCGCCTCTTTGCGCCGCCCGACGCTGCCGCCACCGCACAGGCGCTGGCTGCAAATGGCTACGCCAACGACTGGCGCACACTGCTTTTGCCTGCCGACGCCGCACCAGGCGGTGCGTGGGAAATTGTCGTGGGCCTCTACAACCCCGAGAGCGGCGCGCGCCTGCCACTGGAGGGCGGCGGCGAGGAATTTGTGGCAGCGCGCCTCAGCGTGGCCCCCGCCGTGGCCGACCAGACCTGTGCGCTCATAACCGACACCTGCCCCGCACAGCCCGCGCCGCGCTAAAGGGCTGTACACAGATTTCACAGATTCGACAGATAAAAGCGGACAAAAAGCCGGTCAATCGCGGCACTTTGGCCGTTATCCGTTTTTATCTGTCGAATCTGTGAAATCTGTGTACAGCCGTTTACTGCCGCGCACTTGTTATGCTATCGTTGTGGCGGCGGCTTTGCCACGCGCTTTCCCGGAAATGACTCGCCATGACCATTCGCATTGAAGTGCAGGGAAGCCACGCCGCGGCGACCGCCGAGATTGTGCGCGGGGCGGCCACGCTCGGCATCACCACGCTGCGCGCGTGCCGCATACGCCACCTCTTTTTCCTCGAGAGCGACCCGGGCGCCGACGCTCTCGAGCGCCTTTGCGGCTTGCTCCTGGTGGACCCAGTGACTGAATCCGCCGTCTGGGGCCCGACCGACGGGGACGCTGCGTCCGAGCGGCGCGCCGCTGGACGCCGGCACGCACGCCGTTGAGGTCGCCTTCCGCCCGGGCGTCACCGATGTGCGCGGCGCGCGAACTGGCGCGCGGCATGGTCGAGATTGGGCTGCCCGCGTGCGCCGTGGCCACGGCCACCCGCTATCTGCTTGAGGGCGACCTGAGCAACGCCGATCTGCGTACACTGGCTCGCCAATTTCTCTGCAACGAAACGGTGCAACACTTTGCGATTGGGCGCATCAGCCCCCATTTTGGCGCAGACGAACCGCCCAATCACACGGTGGAGCGTGTCGCCATCAGCAAGCTCGACGACGATGCGCTGCTCGCGCTCAGCAAGCAGCGTCTCCTCTCGCTGGATCTCGCGGAGATGCGCGCCATCCAGGCCTTCTACCAAACGCTGGGGCGCGAGCCCACCGACGTGGAGCTGGAAACGCTGGCGCAGACCTGGTCCGAGCACTGCGTGCACAAGACCTTCCGCGCCCACATTGATTTTACCTGGCAGGACGCCGACGGCAACGAGCAGGCGCGCATTGCCGTCGATGGGCTGCTGCGCCAGTACATTCGCGCCGCGACCGACGCCGTCTACCCCGAGTGGCTGCACTCGGCCTTTGTGGACAACGCCGGCATCATTGCCTTTGACGACAACTTCGACCTCGCCTTCAAGGTGGAGACGCACAACCACCCCTCGGCGCTGGAGCCCTTTGGCGGGGCCAACACGGGCGTGGGCGGCGTGGTGCGCGACATTATCGGCGTCTCGGCGCGGCCCATTGCCACCACCGACGTGCTCTGCTTTGGGCCGCAGGATCTGCCCCACGATCAGGTGGCTGCGGGCGTGCTCCACCCGCAGCGCATTGCGGCAGGCGTGGTGGCGGGCGTTGCCGACTACGGCAACAAGCTCGGCCTGCCCACCGTCAACGGCGCGGTCTTCTATGATGCGGGCTATCTGGGCAACCCGCTCGTCTTCTGCGGCTGCGTGGGCATTTTGCCCCACGGTAGCCACCCGACGAGCGCGCAGCCGGGCGACCTGGTTGTGGCGCTGGGCGGGCGCACCGGGCGCGACGGGCTGCACGGGGCCACCTTCTCCTCCGCCGAACTAACGCACGAGACGAGCGAAAGCTCGGGCAGCGCCGTGCAGATCGGCGACCCGATCACCGAGAAGGGGCTCATTGAGATCATCGAGGCGGCGCGCGACGCCGTCCTCTACACCGCCATCACCGATTGCGGCGCGGGCGGCTTCTCTTCGGCCGTCGGCGAGATGGGACGCGAACTGGGGGCCGACGTCGATCTTGACCGCTGCACCGCTCAAGTATCCCGGTCTTGCGCCGTGGGAAATCTGGCTGAGCGAGGCGCAGGAGCGCATGGTGCTTGCGGTGCCCCCGGCCAACCTGCCCGAACTTGCAGGGGCTGGCCGCGCTCTGGGACGTCGAGCTTTCGGTGCTCGGTACCTTTACCGGTGACGGCCGCCTGTGCGTGCGGTGCGGGCGAGATGACTGTGGCCGACCTGCCCATGGATTTTCTGCATGACGGCCTGCCGCGCCGCTACCTCATGGCCATTCACCGCGAGCCGCCCGCCAGCACGCCTGCGCTGCCAGAGCTGGATCACGGCGCTACGCTGCTGGCCATGCTGCGCAACCCCAACATCGCCAGCAAGGAAGCGATTGTGCGCCGCTATGACCATGAGGTGCGCGGCGGCACCGTCGTGCGCCCCTTCACCGGCCCGGACATGGATGGCCCCGCTGATGCTGCCGTGCTCAAGCCGCTGGGCACGTGGGATCACGCAGGCGCATTTGCGCTCAGCGTGGGCATTAACCCGCAGCTGGGCGGCGCGACCCCTACGCCATGGCCGTCAGCGCCATCGACGAGGCCGTGCGCAACGCCGTGGCCGTGGGTGGCAACCCCGACCGCGTGGCGCTGCTCGACAACTTCTGCTGGGGCAACCCCATGTACCCGGATCGGCTCGGTTCGCTGGTGCGCGCCTGCCAGGGCTGCTATGACGGCGCGATCGCCTACAATGCGCCCTTCATTTCGGGCAAGGACAGCCTCTACAACGAGTTCAATGGCGTCCCCATCCCGGGCACGCTGCTGATTTCGGCGATTACGCTTGCACCCGACATGGCGCGCAGCGTAACAAGCGACCTCAAGCAGGCAGGCAACCTGCTCTTTGTGGTGGGCGAGAGCCACGCCGAATTGGGCGGATCGCTGCTCTACGCACAACTGGGGGAAAGGGGGGGCATCGCGCCGACCATGCCGACAGAGCCGCTGGAGCGCTATCGGCGCTGCATGGGGCGATTCGTCAGGGCTGGTCCAGGCGGCCACGACTGAGCGAAGGCGGCCTGGCCGTTGCGCTGGCCGAGATGGCGCTGGCCGGGCGGCTGGGCGTGCAGGTGATGCTTGACAAGATGACAGAGGGACAGGATGACAAGATGAACAGTGAAGCAGCGGTGATGGCGCTCTTTAGCGAGAGCAACGGGCGGTTGTTGTTGGAGGTGAAAGCGGAGGATGCGGCACAAGTCGAAACGCACTTTGCCGGCGATATCGTTGACACGGCTGGGCGAAGTAACAGCAGAGCAACAACTGCTAATCAACAATGGTAATGAATCGGTTGTCAATCTGCCAATCACCGCCCTGACGTCACCGCCTGGAAAGGAAGCACTCTGTGAGCAACGCAACACGCAATAGCCATTCGGCAAGCCCTTCGACCGGCTCAGGACGAAGCTCAGGCGAGCCGCAACACGGCCCCATCAATCCTCATCCTGCACGCATCGGGCACCAACCGCGACGGCGAGGCAGCGCGCGCCGTGGAACTGGCCGGCGGCGCGCCCGAGATTGTTCACATCAACCAATTGCGGGCGGGGTGAACGCTGCGCTTGGCGACTACGCCACGCTGCTGCTGCCTGGCGGCTTCTCCTATGGCGACGCGCTGGGGG
Organism: uncultured Chloroflexia bacterium; assembly: GCA_963773745.1. GTDB lineage: Bacteria > Chloroflexota > Anaerolineae > Caldilineales > Caldilineaceae > UBA5069. Next base: position 1,366,346 of record CAVZCL010000005.1, on the reverse strand, counting down.
CCGGCGCGCGGCTGGCGCTTGACCTGCAGGTCTACTTTCACGACGAGCTGCAAGCCTTTGTTGAAAGTGGCCGGCCCGTGCTGGGCATCTGCAACGGCTTTCAGACGCTCGTCAAGGCCGGGCTGCTGCCTGCCGGCTCGCGCCCGGCGCCTCACGCCGCGTAACCCTCACCGAGAACGCGATGCGGCCACTTTGAGTGCCGCTGGGTGCATCTGGCCGTCAACCCCACCTGCCGCGCCGCCTGGCTGCGCGACATGGACGAGCTGATTCTCTGCCCGGTGGCGCACGGCGAAGGCAACGTGCAGGTGGCCGATCAAGCGGCCGCAGACAGGCTCGACGCCGAGGGACTTATCGCGTTCCGCTATGTTGACAGCGAGGGCAACGCGCGCTGCGGGCCGCTATCCGCTCAACCCCAACGGCTCGGTGGCGGACATTGCGGGTATCTGCAACGCGCAGGGCAACGTGGTCGGTCTCATGCCCCATCCCGAGGACCACATTCTGTCGATTCAGAATCCGCTGGGCGTGCGCACGGGCGCAATGTTGGGCAGCGTGCTCTTCGAGCGCTTTGTGAAGGCGGCGCGCGCGTAGCGGCTGCTTCAGCTGCCGTACTCGGCATGCGCGCCGCACTCCTGTTGCGGCGCCATCAACCATTCGTAGCGGCGGTTTCAAACCGCCGGCTGTTTTGCATAGCTCGGGCAGCACCAGCCGGCGGTTTGAAACCGCCGCTACGAATGGCTCGATCGTCGCGTACAAGCGCCGCATTCTCGCATGATTAACCGGTGACCCCATGCTCATTGACCAGAACTTCCTTGCTTCGCAACTGAACTATGCGCTTGAGGGCGTGGAGATGCCTTTTTTGGGCCCGCGCACGCGCGGCAAGGTGCGCGACCTCTGGAGCGTGGACGAACGCATCGTCATGGTGACGACGGATCGCCTCTCGGCCTTCGATCACATTCTGGGGCTTGTGCCTTGCAAGGGACAGGTGCTCAACGAACTGGCGCTCTTCTGGTTTGATCAGACGCGCGACATCATCGCCAACGCCGTGCTCGAATCGCCCGACCCCAACGTCACTGTGGCGCGCCGCTGCACGCCGCTGCTGGTGGAGGTGGTGGTGCGCGGCTACATCACCGGCGTCACCAGCACGGCGCTCTGGCAGCGTTACAGCCTGGGCGAGCGCGAAATCTACGGCATCCGCTTCCCCGAGGGGCTGCAGAAGAACGACCCGCTGCCCGCCCCCATCATCACGCCCACGACCAAGGCAGCGGATGGCGGCCACGACGCCCGCATCACCAGCGCCGAGGTGGTGGCGCGGGGATTGGCAACGGCGGCGCAGTGGGAGGAAATCTCGGCTGCGTCGGTGGCGCTCTTCACGCGCGGGCAGGAGGTTGCGGCGCGCGGCGGGCTGATTCTGGTGGATACGAAGTATGAATTCGGGCTGCTCCCCGAGGGCGGCGTGGTGCTGATCGATGAGATCCACACGCCCGATTCGAGCCGCTTCTGGGAGGCCGCCACGTGGCAAGAGCGGCGCGCCGCCGGTCTGGAGCCCGAGAATTTCGACAAGGAGTTTGTGCGCCTCTACTATGCGGCGCACGGCTACCAGGGCGAGGGCAAGCCCTTTGCGCTGCCGCCCGCGTTGGCCGTTCAAGCCGCCGAGCGCTACATTCGCGCCTACGAGCGCATTACGCGGCTGCCTTTCATGCCCGCCGCAATGCCCGCCGCGCCACGCATTGCCTCCATTATGCGCAGTTGGGCTGAATACCAGGGAGCCTCATACAATGGCCGATGAAGCTGCTACGCCGGTTGTGGGCGTGATTATGGGGAGCAAGAGCGACTGGGAGACGATGCGCGCCGCCGCCGAGACGCTGGCCGAATTTGGCGTGGCGCACGAATGCCGCGTGGTCTCGGCGCACCGCACGCCCGAGTGGATGGGCGAATATGCCGCCACGGCACAGGCGCGTGGCCTTGCGGTGATTATTGCCGGCGCGGGTGGTGCGGCCCACTTGCCCGGGATGACCGCGGGCCACACGCTGCTGCCCGTCATCGGCGTGCCCATTCAGAGCAAGGCGCTCAATGGCCTCGATTCGCTGCTGAGCATTGCGCAGATGCCGGCAGGCGTGCCTGTGGCGACGATGGCGATTGGGCGCGCAGGCGCAATCAACGCGGCGCTCATGGCGGTCAGCATTCTGGCGCTCGGGCGCGACGACCTGCGCCAGCGGCTGCAGGCATGGCGCGCGGCGCGGGCAGAGGCGGTGATGGGGGAAGTGTTGGAGTGACGAATGAAAATTGAAAATTGAGTATTGGCGCGGATGCGAGGTGTGCGTCGCGGTTCGTAGCGGCTGCTTCAGCTGCCGTTCTTATCAATTGCGTCGCGTTTTCGATAACGGCAGCTGAAGCAGCCGCTACGAAACACGACGCGCACTTTGAAGGCTCACCAGTCGTGACGGAAAAGGGCGGCCGACGTGATGACGTCGGCCGCCCTTCCATAATCAATACTCAATTTTCAATTGTTGTTCTTTCTTTGCCGCGCCGCCTCAAAGAGTACGATCGTACCTGCCATGGCGGCGTTGAGGGACTCGACAGGCGCGTGCATGGGGATGCGAATCGCGGTTGCTTCGGCGTGTGCGGCGGCGCTTGCCCCTTCGGCCTCGCCTCCCACAATCAGCGCGGCGGGCTCTCGCCACGCAACGCTGTCATAGCTGAGCCTGGCATCCATTTCCGCCACATAGAGAGGCATTGCAGCGGGCAGCAGGCTGCGCAGCGCCTCCCACGAGGAGAGTTCGCGCAGTGGCAGGCGCATGTGCGCGCCCATGGCAGCGCGCACCACTTTGCCGTTGAAGGCATCCACGGTGCCTGGGCCAAAGAGCGCCATCTCGACGCCCACCGCCTCGGCGCTGCGCAGGAGCGTGCCGGCGTTGCCTGGGTCGCGCACGCCGTCGAGCACAAGCACGAGTGTGGGCGCGGCGGGCAGCGGCAGTTCAGGCAGTGGCACGATTGCAGCGAGCCCCTGGGGCGTCACCGTCTCGCTTAGTTCGGCGAAGACGGGGGTCGTACAGGCCCACGCTTCGACGCCCGCCTCCATCATTTTGTAGAGAAGCAGCGCGCCGGGCGAGCCATCGCGCAGTGCGTCGGGGTCGTAGAAGAGGCTGAGGGGGCGGACGCCGGCGTCCCATGCGTCGGCGACAAGGCGCACGCCTTCGAGCAGCAGCACGCCACGCTCCAGTCGTTCGCGCCGCTGCTTAAGGCGGCTTGTGGTGCGGATGCGCGGGTTGTCTTTGCTGACGATCACTTTTTCGCTCATAAGACCATTCTACATTGGGTGCCCATCAAACAGCTTCAACGCAAAGGCGCAAAGGCGACGCAAAGAACGCAAAGGCAAAGACGCAAAGGAAAAGCAAAGAACAGCAACAACAAGAAACTACGCGTGTTTCTTGTTGTTGCTGTTCTTTGCGTTTCCTTTGCGTCTTTGCGCCTTTGCGTTCTTTGCTCCCTTTGCGCCTTTGCGTTGAAGCTGTTTGATGCGCCAATCAAAAGCGGCAGGGGATTGCTCCCCTGCCGCTTCACGTCTGCCAGACGTTGGAAAATCAGTTCAACTGCGCCTTGGCCACATCAGCCAGCTTTGCAAAGGCGTTGGCATCATAGACGGCGATGCTCGACAGCACCTTGCGGTCCACCTGTACGTCGGCCAGCTTGAGGCCGTGGATGAACTGGCTGTAGTTGAGCCCGTTCATGCGGGCTGCGGCGTTAATGCGCATAATCCAGAGTGAGCGGAAGTCGCGCTTGCGGTTGCGGCGGTCGCGATAGGCGTAGAAGAGCGACTTGAGCATGGCCTCGTTGGCGCGACGGAAGAGCGTTGACTTGGACCCAATCTGCCCCTTGGTGAACTTGAGCACCTTCTTGTGGCGAGCGTGGGCGTAGACCTTTGGTCTCGATCTTGGCATAATTTCTCCTTCCGTGAAGGCGGGGCCGGTTTCAACCGGCTCGCTTTAGATGCCGTTCACGTGCGGCGGGTTATGGTTCGTTTGAACGGAAAACTATTCGGTGACGGCAGGGCTTGCGAGCCGAATCACGCGCTTGCGCAGGCCCTTGGCGGGCGTGCTCACGGCGTGGCGATAGTCGCTGCGCTTCTTGGCCGACTTCTTGCGGCGCAAGTGGGTGCGCCCAGCCTTCATGTGCATCAGCTTGCCGGTTCGGGTTATGCGAAAGCGCTTGGCCGTCCCCTTGTGTGTCTTCATCTTGGGCATGATTTAGCCTCCTCTGGAAACATTTCTTCGTCTCTGGCAGACACAAAAAACGGGCTCAAGCCCGTTTCTCGCTCGGTGGGTACTGCAAATACTGTGGTTCCTGCACAAACCCTGTGCCGCAGGATGCGCGCTGGGGGTTACGTGGTGGCCGCCGGTGGCGCCAGCAGCATGATCATGCTGCGGCCGTCAAATTGCGGCATGGCTTCGACGACTGTGGTTTCGGCCACGTCGCGCGCCACGCGCGTCAGAAGGTCATGCGCCACTTCAGGGTGCTGGATTTCGCGGCCACGGAAGCGAATGCGCACACGAACCTTGGCGCCTTCCTTGGTGAACTTGCGAATCTTGTTAATCACAACCTGAATGTCATGCTCGTCCGTCTTGGGGCGCAGGCGCACTTCCTTAATTTCGATGACTTTCTGCGCCTTGCGGTTTTCGCGCTCGCGCTTCTGCTTCTCGAAAAGGTATTTGCCGTAGTCCATCAAGCGGCAGACGGGCGGGTTGGCGTTGGGCGCAACCTCCACCAGGTCCAACATGCGTTCGGTGGCCATGTTCAAGGCATCGCGCACCGGCATCACTCCCAACTGCTTGCCGTCATTGTCGATCACACGCACCTGCAGAGCACGAATCTCGCTGTTAATGCGAGTCATGTCCATTGCTGGTGGTGGTCGCATCGGCTCTCTCCTGCTAATAGGGTCCTCTCCTTCGTATAGGGTTTACGATCAGTGAATTACTTGAGCGCTCGGACGGCGCGGGTATGCGCTTTCTCTGGAGCGTTCAAGTATGGGAGTATAGCACGGGCGTGTTCGATCGTCAAGTTTTCGCTGGCTTTTTTGTAGGGCTTCTCAAAAGTCAGAATGAGGTGTGGCAAGCGCCAACAGCAACCTCACCCCCGGCCCCTCTCCAGAAAATTGGAGAGGGGAGCACAGCGCCGCCGTTATCGGTCACATCTCCGGCGTGACGCACTTGTTTTGCTCCCCTCTCCAATTTTCTGGAGAGGGGCCGGGGGTGAGGTTGCTGTTGGCGCTTGCCACACCTCATTCTGACTTTTGAGGAGCCCTAACGGTTGGCACATTGCCAAAGCCCGTTTCCTGTTATAATGAGCACATGCCACCCGAGCGCACCGCTTCCCGGCGGCGCGCCCCTTGTCGGTTTGCACCGACACAGGAGAAACCATGAACGCTGAATCCTCTTCCCTTTCTGACTCCGCGCCCTGGTTCGAACACTACGAAAAAGGTGTTGCTCACACCATCGCAGTGCCCGAAAAGCTGCTCCACACCATGCTGCGCGAAGCCGCACAACGCGTTGGCGCCAACACGGCCATTCGCTTCGTACTCAAGTACCTCCCGCTTGGGCTGAGTATAGGTTCCAACCTCACCTATCGGCAGTTGAACGACGACAGCGATCGCTTTGCGGCGGCGCTGCAAGAGATTGGCATTGTCAAGGGCGACCGCGTCGCTATCATGCTGCCCAACATTCCCCAGTTTGCCGTGGCATTCTTCGGCATCCTCAAAGCAGGGGCCACGTGCGTCAACGTCAATCCCACCTATCCCCCATACGAACTCAGGCATGTACTGGCCGATTCGGGCGCGCGCGCAATTGTGTTGCTCAGCGGCCTGGTGGAGCGCCTTGCGTCGATCCGGGACGAAATTGCCATTGAACAGGTGATCGTCACCGACGTGGGCGATAGCGTGGGACAGCCCTTCCGCATGCTGGTGGAGCGGACTGTGCGTGCCTCGGGGATGATGACGCCGGTCCAATATAGCGCAGGCGTGCACCCCATGGCGCAGTTCATGGGAGGTGCGCCCGCCGAACCGACGCCTGTGGAAATGTCGCCCGACGATGCGGTGCTTTTTCAGTACACGGGCGGCACCACCGGTGTGCCCAAGGCGGCCATGCTCACCCACCGCAATCTGGTGGCCAACTGCCTGCAAATGGAGGCGTGGCTGACGGACATTGTCTACGGCAAAGAGGTGATGCTGCTGGCGCTGCCCGCGTTCCACGTCTACGGCATGTCGGTGGGGATGCTGCTTGGCGTTCACATTGGTGCGAAGATCGTCATGGTGCCCAACCCGCGCGAGACGGCGCACATTATCGAGGTCATCAGCAAGGAGAAGGTCACCTTCTATCCGGCTGTGCCGACGATGTACGTCGCCATCATCAACAACCCGCAGGTGAGCAAGTTTGACCTGACATCGGTCAAGGCGTGCCTGAGCGGCGGCTCGCCCCTGCCGGGCGAGGTGGCGACGCAGTTTGAGGCGCTGACGGGGGGCAAGCTGGTGGAAGGCTACGGGCTTACCGAGACGTCGCCGCTGGCGGTTGGCAATCCAATTTACGGCGACGCGCGCGTCGGCTCGATTGGGCTGCCCTTCCCAAGCACCAACTGTGCGATTTGCACGCTGGAACCCGACGCCGATGGCAACTTTGCGCGCCTGCCCCAGGGGGAGGAGGGCGAGCTCATCATCAAGGGGCCGCAGGTGATGAAGGGCTACTGGCAGATGGACGACGAGACGGCCAAGGTGCTTGACAGCGAGGGCTGGCTGCATACGGGCGATATTGCACGCATGGATGCGGACGGCTATTTCTATATTGTGGACCGCAAGAAGGACTTGATTATTGCCAGTGGCTTCAACATTGTGCCGCGCGAGGTGGAGGAGGTGCTCTTTCAGCATGCCAAGGTGAAGGAAGTCGCCGTGGCGGGCGTGCCGCACCCCAAGCGGGGCGAGACGGTGAAGGCCTTTGTGGTACTTAAGCCCGGGATGGAATGCAGCGGCGATGAACTGCGGTTGTTCTGCAAGGAGCGGCTGGCCCCCTACAAGGTGCCCACCGATGTGGAGTTCCGCAGCGAGCTGCCCATGACGCAGGCGGGCAAGGTGCTGCGCCGGCAGCTTGTGCAGGAAGAGAAAGCCAAGCAGGCAGCGCAAGAAGGCTAGCCCGCAGAGACGACGGAAAAAGCGGAAAGAGCAGGAAACAACATGAAGAGCGCTCTTCATGTTGTTTCCTGCTCTTTCCGCTTTTTCCACCCTGAAGATACGACGAAGTTCGTAGCGGAGGGCATCCTGGCCCTCACTTTGCGGCCACTCGAATGCGCGGCCACCAAAACGAGGGCCGGGAGGCCCTCCGCTACGCGAGCCCCCTCATTTTCATCCTGCGTTGTGCCCGCAAGGCATGAGCATCTGCGTACAGGTAGTTTTAGACTAGCCCTGTTGCGCTGCCAAATGGCTTTTCAGAAACTGGGCGATATCGTTGAGTGAGCGTTCGGTTTGGGGGAGGGCAGCGTAGATTTGCCAAACGTGCCACATGCGCGGGTAGATTTCGAGGCGCACGTCGACGCCCGCAGCGCGCGCCAGCTCCTCAACGCGCAGGGCGTCCTCGCGCAGAATCTCGTCCTCCCCCACATGGATGAGCAGCGGCGGGAGACCGTGCCAATCGCCGTAAACCGGCGAGATCAGCGGGTTGCGCCCATCATTGCCCGCCACATAGGCCGCCGAGTACTTCGCCATGGCCCTGGGGTGGAGCACGGGGTCGCGGTAGCCGGTGATGGACTCTCCGCGATCGGAGAGATCCGCCGCGGGCGAAAGGCAGGCCGCCGCCGCGGGCAACGGCTCTCCGGCGTCGCGCAGTTGCATCATGGTTGTGAGCGTCAAATTGCCGCCCGCCGAGTCGCCGGCGATCGCGAGCTTCGCGCGGGGATGCCCTGCTTCAGCAGCCAGCGATATGCGGTGACGCAGTCTTCCAGTGGCGCGGGAAAGGAGTGTTCCGGCGCAAGGCGATAGTCCACCATGAGCACACGCACACCCATTTTGCGGGCCAGCGTTGCCACCATGGCGCGGTGCGGAGCCGACATGCCAAAGATGAAGCCGCCGCCGTGCAGGTAGAGCAGCGCGCGATTCTGCGGGGCTCTGCTCGGGAATGAACCACTCGCAGCGCACGCCGTCGGCGGAGATGACCTTGTGGGCGACGCCTTCGGGCGGGCGCACCGTTGTCGATGAGCGCTTTTCCACCCAGCGCGTCAGCGGAAGCGGCATGTAGACCTGAAAGAGGCGCACTGCCGGCAGCGCTCTGCGTGCGTTGCGCTCAATTCTGCTCTCGTCCATCTTAGCGTCTCCTGTCGGCTATACGTAGCGGAGGGCCTCCCGGCCCTCGTTTTGGCGGCCGCGTCATCTCGAGTGGCCGGAAAGAGAGGGCCGGGAGGCCCTCCGCTACGAGCTAGCGCCGCTATTTTCATCCTGCGTTGTGCCCACAAGCCATTAACGGCTGCGTACTGCAGTGTTGCTTCACCGTTTCTCAAGAATCATGGGCAGGCCATTTGCAATCTGCAGCAGCGCATCAAAGACAAAATCCGCCTTGTAGCCGGGCACAAAGTGGGGATCAAAGCGGCGCGCCAGCATGGCGAGCATAATGTGTGTCTCGAGCAGCGAGAAGTGATTGCCCAGGCAGATGCGCTGTCCCGAAGCAAAGGGGTGATAGGCCTGCGGATGGCGCGCCTTTTCGGCTTCGGGCGCGTGGCGGTCGGGATCAAAGCGCAGCGGGTCATCCCAGAAGGCGGGGTGGCGATGGGTGAAGTAGGGCAGCAGCAGCACGGTGGAGCCCTTCCGGATGTGCATAGCCGTCGATCACATCATCTGCCACCACATCCTTGGCGTACATGGGCGCGGGCGGAAAGAGGCGCAGCGTCTCCTTGATGACGCGCAATGTGTAGGGCAGCCGCTTGAGTGCCTCCAGGGTGGGAGGCTCGTCGCCCAGCTCGCGGTCCAGCTCCTCGTGAAGGCGCGCCTTCACCTCGGGGTTGGCGGCCAGCGCATACCAGGCGTGGCTCATGGAGCGGGCAGAGGTCTCATAGCCGGCGAAGAAGTTCGTGAGCGCTTCGTCACGCAGCAGCGTGCGCGTCATGCGCTCGCCGCTCTCCGGGTCCGTCGCGGTGATGAGTTTGGAGAGCAAATCGTTGGGATATTCCGCCTCGGGCAGCGCCAGGCGTGCCGCAAGCACGCCGTTGATGTAGTTGTGCACCTTTGCGCGCGCGCTCCAATAACCCCTGTTGTGCGGCGTGGGAACCCAGTCGGGCAGTTGAAAGGGGTTGGCTGCGGCGCCCCCGGCATAGGTGATCATCGTCTCAACGCACTCCTTGATCTCAAGGATCTCCTCGTCGGACTCGGTTGAGAAGATTGCCTTGAGCACAATCGAGGCGGTGACAAGCGCCATCTCGTCAAACATTTCAACTTGCGCGTGGCGGGCGGCAAGCGCATCCCAGCGCGACACCATGGTGAGGGTGTCGCCCAGGAAGATCTCGGCGAAATCCTGCACGCCGCGGGGCGTGTAGAAGGGGGCCATCAGCCGGCGCTGGCGCTTCCACAGCTCGCCGGTGCTCGTCACCAGGCCGTCGCCAATGATGTATTTGCGCACGCCGTCGTAGCTCTCAAGCTTGTCGTAGTTGGCGGCATTGGTCACGGTGACTTGGCGCACGTGCTCGGGATGGATGACCATGACCAGCGTGCGCGGCCCCACGGTCACCTCGAAGATGTCGCCATGCGCGCGCCACTTCTCTTCGATGAAGCTGAGCATGCCCGCCTGGCTCAACTCCAGAATGTTCTTCAGGCCATAGAAGCTCTTGGGGCCGGGCAAAGGCTTGCGTAAGGTTGCTGTTGCCATCTGTTGTGGCTCCTCTCCTGCTTCAATCGCCGCGCGTGCGTCGATGCAGGTCGCGCCCGGAGACGTGACCTGCATCGACGTCACGTCAGGAGGCGTGACCTACAGTGTGGCGTCGCGTGCGGCGTACTTGGCGAGTGCCATGGCCTGGAAGTCGTCGACCGTGAGGTCGTTGACGCGTGAGCCGTCACGCTTGCGCAGGCTTACCGTGCCGTTGGCCAGCTCGTTGTCGCCCAGCACCAGCATGTAGGGCACCTTCATCAGCTGTGCGGCGCGAATCTTGGCATTCATGCGATCGCTGCTCAAGTTCGCCTCCACACGCAGGCCGGCTGCGCGCAGCTGCGTCTCAATGCGCGCGGCGTAGTCGTTGTGGTCGCTCGTAATCGGAATCACCGCCACCTGCTGCGGCGCGAGCCAGAGCGGGAAGAGGCCCGCATAGTGCTCAATCAGGAAGCCGATCATGCGTTCGTGCGTGCTCAACGGCGCACGGTGAATGCAAAGCGGCGTCTCTTCCTTGCCCTCGTGATTGGTGTAGACGAGGTCGAAGCGCTCGGGCACGGCGAAATCCACCTGATTTGTGGCCAGGGTGAACTCGCGGCCAATCGCGCTCCAGATCTGCACGTCGATCTTGGGGCCGTAAAAGGCTGCCTCGTCGGGGACCTCCACATAGGGCACGCCGCCGTTGTCCATGGCCCTGCGCACCATGTCTTCCGTCTTGAGCCAGAGGCGCTCGTTGTCCACATACTTCTTGCCCAGCCCCTTCTTGTGGTGCGTGGAAAGGCGCATGACAAAGCGGTCGATGCCGAAGAGGTCGAAGTAGAGGCGGTAGAGGTCGATAACGCCCATGAACTCCTGCTCGAACTGCTCCTCAGTGCAGTAGATGTGCGCGTCGTTCATCTGCATGGAGCGCACGCGCATGAGGCCGATAAGCTCGCCGCTCTTCTCGTAGCGGTAGCAGGTGCCGTACTCGCTCAGGCGCACGGGCAGGTCGCGGTAGGAGCGGGGCTTGCTGCCGTAAATCTTGTGGTGGAAGGGGCAGTTCATGGGCTTGATGTAATACTTCACCCCCTCCAGCTCCATGGGCGGGTACATGCTCTCGGCGTAGTAGGGCAGGTGGCCGCTGCGCAGGAAGAGATCTTCCTTGGTGAGGTGCGGTGTGGCCACGCGCTTGTAGCCGGCCTGGTTCTCCACCTCGGCGGCAAGGCGCTCGAGCTCGGCAATCATCACGCCGCCATTGGGCAGCCAGAGCGGCAGCCCGGGCCCCACTTCGTCGTCGAAGATGAAGATTTCGAGCTCGCGCCCCAGCTTGCGGTGGTCGCGCTTCTTGGCCTCCTCGAGCATGTCGAGGTGCGCGCGCAGCTCCTGCTTGTTGCGGAAGGCCGTGCCGTAGATGCGCTGGAGCATGGGGTTGTGCTCGTCGCCGCGCCAGTACGCGCCCGCAATTGAGGTGAGCTTGAAGGCGTCGGGGGGAATCTGCCCCGTGTGCTCCAGGTGGGGGCCGCGGCAGAGGTCCTCGAAGCTGTCCTGCGTGTAGGTGCTGATGACGGCCCTGGCGTCGGTCTCGTTGCCATACTCGTCCACGCCCCCCTTGTCGAGGCCGTTGATCAGCTCGATCTTGTAGGGCTGGTCGGCAAAGAGCGCGCGCGCTTCGTCGGCGCTCACCTCGCGATAGGTGAAGGGAAACTTGCCGGCGATGATCTTGCGCATGCCCTTTTCGATGGCCTCAAGGTCCTCGGGGGTGAAGCTCCTGGGCTTGCCTGCGGCGTCCTTGCCCAGGTCGAAGTCGTAGTAGAAGCCCGTGTCGATGGGCGGGCCGATGGCAATTTTGGCATCGGGGTAGATTGCAAGCACGGACTGCGCCATGATGTGGGCCGCGCTGTGGCGCAGCTTGTAGAGCTGATCCTTCTCGGCCTGCTCGGCTGCAGCGTCTCTGGCCGGCGCAGCATCTTTGATTTCACTCATCTCTGTTCTCTCCTTCAAAACTGTAGGACTGCGGATGGCGGCTTCGGCCGACACGTTCCGGCAACTTGTTATGCGCGCATGTGGCGAGCGGTTCATCTCCAACGTCGCGCGGAGTCGTACGTAGCGGCTGCTTTAGCTGCCGTTCGCGAAGCACGCGACGCGATTGGCAAGAACGGCAGCTGAAGCAGCCGCTGCAATAGCCCATGTCTGCGCAGCCTAGGCCGGAGGGCTGGAAGCCCTCCGCTACGAGGGCGTGCGCCCAGCGGCACTTAATTCCTCTTGCGCCCGCCTGCGCAGTGTGCTATTCTGGGCACAACATAGAACATATGTTCTACTGGAAACTCCCCCGACCGATGCTTCGTACGTCTGCTGCGCTTCTGCCGCGAGACAACTGCCATGCCCAACTTAAACCAAATCCTCGACTCGTTCTCTGTGCGGGCGGCTAACGGGCCTCTGCACGCCTTCACCTTTGCCCGCGGCGGCGGCTTTTCGGGCCGCGAGGTCGAGCGCCTGCTGCTCGACAAGGGCATTCGCATCTTTGAACGTACGCGCGTCCCCGGCGGCGACCTCAGCTTCTGTGTGCGGGCTGATCAGGCCGAGTGGGCCGAGTACCTGCTCTGCCGCGCCGGCGTGCCACTGACCTGCGAGCTGCTCGACCCGGCCAACGATATCCTCCTCAACGGCGATCCCAACGCGCCCCGCTCCCTGCTCGACAGGATTGTGCGTTTCGTTGAGTGGTTTACGGCTGGGTGAAGCAACAATGTCATTGGTAAGTGGTGAATTGGTCATTGGGCACGTGTGCGCGTCACAATGACTCGCTACGAATTACCATTTACCACTTACCATTTACGCTTTTCCAAGCCACCTCGCCGCCCAGCCTGTCAACAGCAGCAGATGCTGCATGCCTCTTGTCAGCTCCGTGGTGTTGATCCACTCGTCCAGGCGGTGGGCGTTGCCACCGCGGGTGATTCCCACGCAGACGGCCGGTATACCCAGATTGAGCGGAATGTTGGCATCGGTGCTGCTCATGCGGTCACCTGCCTCCACCGCCACGCCCACGGCCTTGAGGGCGCGCTCCGATGCGAGCACGAGGGGGTGCGTGGACGCAATCTCGCCAGTGGGGCGGTCGCCGATCGGCTCCATGGTGACGAAGACGCCCTTCTGCCGCCACGCCGGCGTTTGGAAGCGGCGCACGATCGCACTCACCTGATCCACCAGTGCGGTGAGGGTGTGCCCCTGCTCGCTGCGCACGTCGAGCTCCAGCGAGGCGTGCTCGGCAATCGTGTTGATGGAGGTGCCGCCCCGAATGCGGCCAATGTTGAAGGTCGTGCGCGGCGTCTGTGGCGGCTCCAGCCGGCTGATGCGCTCGGCAAGCTGCACGAGGGTGTGAATTGCGCTGGGCATGCCGTAGGCGCTCCAGGAATGGCCGCCCGGCGCGGCAACGCCAATTGCGTAGCGGCGCGAGCCAAGCGCCTGGTGCACAATCCGCCCGAGCCCCATGCCCTCAATCACAATGCAGGCGCCAATGCGCCCCTGCAGCCTGGCCACGGCCGCGCGCATGCCGCGCAGGTCGCCCAGCCCCTCTTCGCAGCTATTGGCCACAAACCAGATGTCGACCGGCGGCGTGGTGTCATGCAACAACTGCGCCAGCGTCAGCAGGCCGGCCACGCCGGTGGAGTTGTCGCCCAGCCCGGGGCCGGCCACACGGCTGCGCGCGGCGTCGCGGCGAATCGTCAGATCCGTTTCGGCCGGGAAGACTGTGTCCAGGTGAGCGCTGAGCATGAGAGCCGGCGCCGGCGCGCGCTCTGGCAGGCAGTTGGCAGGCAGGCGCGCGTACACGTTGTAGAGGTCATCGGTCATCACATCCACCAGCCCCAGGTTGCGGAACTTTTGCTCAACCCAGGCAGCGCGCGCGCCCTCGGCGTGGGTGGGGGCCGGAATCTGCTGGATGGCAATGCAGAGGTCGAGCAGCGCATCCTGGTTGCCGGCGAGCGCCTCGACCAGCGGCTGCATCTGCTTCAGTTCGGGGAAGAGAGAGGGGTCGTCAAACATGGGGCGGTGCCTTTGCCAATTCTTGAGAAGCCAGTGATAAATGCAGAAAACAAAAAGCGCCTCGTCCGTTGGGACGAGGCGCCGACTGATGCGCTCGCGGTTCCACCCACGTTGCTGCGTACAACCGGAGGGTTGCGCAGCCACTTGGCGCCTGTAACGGGGCGGGGCCGGGGCCGCCTACTCGACTTCAGCGGTCCGCTCTCGGGTGGTGGTGGGAGCCTCTGCCTGCGGCGGCTTTCAGCCTGGGCCGCTGCTCTCTGCAAGGCGTATCTGCTGCCACCCTGTCCCGATCAACGCGTTGAGGATGTGAAACAACTTGTGTGGGAGATACTGGACTTGAACCAGTGACCTCTACGATGTCAACGTAGCGCTCTAGCCAGCTGAGCTAATCCCCCTGAACGTCAACAAATTATACGTGCGCGGGCGCAGCCATGCAAATTTCGCGTGTCCGGAATCGGCTGCAAAATTCTGTCCAGCAGAGAAAGCGAGTAACACGCAGAAACAGACAGGAAATCATGCGTCGTATTGCCTGTTTCTTCCACTGTTTCCGCTTTTTCCGCGGACAAGAATGTTAGTTCGGGAAGATGTAGCCGGTGGGGCCGGTGTTCATCGACATGATATCCGCCTGCGTCTCTACCATGTGGCGCGTGAAGATGATCTCGCGCGAGAGCAGGTGCAGCGAATAGGCCAGCATCTGCGGCACGCTGACGCGCTCGAGCAGCGCCTGTTTGTCGGCGCTGGAGACCTGCATGGCAATGCCCACGAGGAAGGCAAGCGCCATTGGATCCTCGGGCAGCCTGTCCAGCTTGAGCTTTTGCTTGCTGGCTTCGGAGAGGAGTTCGACGTACTCGATGATGCGCGGCCGCACCTGGTGCGAGAGATCGGCGGCAAGCTGCGTGCTGCCGTTGATGAAGGGGAGCGGACGGACTGTTGCGCTCAGCCACGCGTGACTCGTTTCGTCCATCTCGAGCACGCGGAAGCGCTGTGTGCCCACGGTGGTAATGTTCATGCGGCCGTCATCATGGCGCTCAACGCGTGTAATGCGCGCCGCAGTCCCCACCTTGTGGGTGACGGGCGGCTTGCCCACTTCCTCGCCGTCGCTGATGAGCACGACGCCAAAGGGGGACTTCTCCTCAATGCACTTGTCAATCATTTTGCGGTAGCGCAACTCAAAGATATGCAGCGGGAGCACCATGCCCGGAAAGAGCACAACGTTCTTCAGCGGGAAAAGTGGCAATTGCATAATGCGTCCCTGCGATTCACTGGCCTGCGCTGCGCTGAATCCGCCGGCCGGCTGCGTGCGCGACGCCACCGGCCGATTTGGATTCGTTTCGGTTGCCTGCGCCATCTCGTCGTTTTGCTGCTTACGATGTTTGTACATCTATCACCTGAATGAGAACGTGAACAAAAATCTGACCGACAACAAAATCATGATTTGCTACTCGAACGGTTCGGCTTCCTCGGGCGGGAGTGCGGCGGATTCATTCTTCATGAACTCGCGCAGCAGCGTCGTGGCAAAGGCGCCCTTGGGCAGCACAAATGCCACTTCCAAGCCCAGCGGATGCTCGTTGACGGCCAGCTCGGTCGCGAAAAGCCGGCCCATGCGGCGCGTGCCATCAGTGTGCATCCTGCGCCAGTTTGCGTCTGTAAGCCCCGTCCCTGCCGCAAGCTCGTCCTCGAGAATGGCGGCCTCCGCTTGCGCGGGGCGCATCTTGCTGCCGAACATGGGCGCGGTGAAGCTGATCTCGTGTGCGTCAAAGCGCGGCTGGTCGGCTTCGAGGTCGGCCACGTCAAAGATGCCGCCGGTGGCGTGCTTCTTGGCCACATCGCCGAGCCAGAGGTGGGTAAAGGCGCCCTGCTCCACACGGCGCGCCAGATAGACGTTGCAGAGGTGGCTTTGGTAGGAGGAGACGAGGAACTGGCGCAGCCACTTGTCGCGCATGGAGCGGCTGCCCGTGAGCAGCTCGTAGCCTGTCTGCGCGTTATCGCCCTCGCCGCCAAAGCGCTGCGGCCCAAAGTAGTTGGGCGCGCCCGTTTCGGCCAGCGCGGCGGCCACGGCCTGTGCGCGCGCCAGCGCCTCGCCGGCAGGCAACGCGATGTCGGTGATGGTAATTTGGAAGCGGTTGCCCAGCAGGTGGCCCGCCTTGAGCTTGTTGCGGTGGCGGCGCGCCCAGTTGATGGTAACGGGCAGCGCCTCGGCCACACGCGCCACAAGCGCCTCGTCCTGCTCGGGCGGGGCGTTGCTGGGGATGCTGAAGGTTTGCGTGGTGCGCGCGTACTTGTCCTTGAGACCGGCAAAGCCGACGCTGCCGCGGCCCAGCCCCAGCAGCCGCTCAAGCTGCTGCTGCACCTCTTTGGTGGTAAGGTTGGCCTTGGTGAGGTTGATGTAGAGATGAGGCCCTTCGCCCAGCGCCTCGTAGAGGGGAAGCTCCTCGACGACAAAGTGCTCGGGCGCGAGCCGCAACGCGCCGCCCACGCCGGGCAGCGCCGCCGTGCTCCAGGGCAGAAAGACATTCAGATCGGGTGGGGGCATGAGAACCTCGCAAAGGGCTGTACACAGATTTCACAGAAACAAACAGAAACAACAGGATGAAGTTCTTGCCTTGCTTCTATCCTGTTGTTTCTGTTTGTTTCTGTGAAATCTGTGTACAGCGGTCGTTTTTCAGGGCCGCGTGAAGACCATGTGGTAGCAGAAGGGGTTGCCGGTTTTGCCGTTGAGCACGAAGCCCGCCTCGGCGGCGAAGCGGCGCACGGCACGCGCCGTCATGTAGGCCGGATGGGGCATCTCTTCGCTAATCGCCAGGCGGCCGCCCGGGCGAATGACGCGCTGCAGCTCAAGCAGCGCGTGCAGCCTGTCGGGAATCTCGCCCAGGGTGGCAATCAGGATGGCGACGTCAACGCTGCCGTCCTCAAGTGGCAGGCTGTAGGCCCCTGCGTGGTGCAACGTGCCACGGTCGGCCAGGCCCGCTTCGATCATGCGCGTGCGTGTCGCCTCGACCATGGGCGACTGAATGTCGACGCCGTGGACAATGCCCGTGGGGCCGACCATGTGCGCCAGCTCCTCACTGAAGAGGCCGGTGCCGCAGCCCAGGTCGAGCGTCGTCATGCCCGCCTCAATGCCATAGAGCCCCAGCGCATCGCTCACGTTGCGATAGCGCAGCCGCAGCGGGTTGTCGAGCAGCGCGGCCATCTGGTGAGGCATGGGGTGAGGCTGGAGCTGCGCGTCTACGCGCATGGCGATCTGTGCGCCTACCGCCGCACCTGCGCTGAGCAAGAGCCCCTTGGCGAGGCCGTCACCAATGCGCGCGACAACGCCCGGCGCCGCGGGCACAAGCGCCGTCTCAACCGGAATCACAAGAGGGCGCTCGATAATGACCGGCCCGTCACTCATACCGTGGGCGTTCTCAATTGCCATACATCAGTCCGCTTCTATGAGCGCAGGCGGGCAAGCGCTTGCCCGCCTGCGCTGCGGTTGGTTACCTTGTTGTTGAGGTTGCCGCAGCCTCACGAGCTGCAGCAGTCGCCCCATTGGCAGGCGGGAAACGCACGCTGAGCACGCCATCCGTAAAGACCGCGCCGCTGGCCGAGCGCTGCGCGAGCACCGTGGGCAGGAGCAGTTCGCGCTTGAAGTTGCCGATGCTCACAAAGAGCTCATCGCCGCGCTTCTTGAGGCTCACCTTTTCAAGCTCCACGTTGGGCAGCGGCAGCTTGAGCACAAAGTCGTCGCCCTCTTCCACAATCTGCTGCGGCTGCCCCGTGTAGAGCACCTCACCCGGGTCGCGGTCACCATAGAGCGCGCGGCCGAGGATCTCCAGCCGCTCAATGCCCACCATCTCCTGATCATACCAGGGTGAGCGCAGAATGGGCAGCGGGTAGAAGTCGCGCTCGATTTCGCCCAGGTAGCGTGCCTGAATCTCCTGCAGGCGGGCCATGTAGGGGTCGGTGCTGGGCTGCGCCACAAAGGCCTCGCCCATGCCACTGCTCTCCAACCCGGGGAGAATGCGGTTGACCACCACGGCATCCACGGGATAGTTGAAGAGCGACAGGTAGGTGACGGCGCGCGCCCCCTCCTTGACCACCATTTTTTCGGGGTTGAGCACCACGCGGTAGCTCGTCACCGCGGGGTTGGTGAGCACGGCCTGCAGCTTCTTGACGCCCTCCACAAGATTGTCGAGGCCCGAAAAGACATCCTTGTCGGGCACGAAGCGCTTGAGCAGCATGCCCGCAATCTTCTTGGTGGGGTCGTTCCAGGCTGTGATGCGGCCCATGTACCACTGGAAGGATTCGGGCACGGTGAGCAGGCGAATGGTTTCACCAGTAGGGGCGGCGTCCACTATCACGCGGTCAAAGTGCCCCTCTTCGGCCTGCTGGTTGATGTGCAGCAGGCTGACGACCTCCTCCATGCCCGGGATGATGGCCATCTCTTCGGCCACGGCTTTGCTCATTCCCTGGCGACGGAGCGCGCCGCCCACAAAGCCCTGCATCTCGCCCCAGTGGCGGCGCACTTCCTCAACGACGTTGATCTCCTGCGCAAAGAGGTTGGGCGCAATCTCCTGAGGCGTGCCCGTAAGGGGGCGGTCAAGGCTATCGGCCAGGCTGTGGGCGATGTCAGTGCTCACCACGAGCGTGCGATAGCCCAATTCGGCGCAGCGCAGGGCAGACGCGGCGGCGGTCGTCGTCTTGCCAACGCCACCCTTGCCCAAGTACAAAATAATCCGCATATGGATAGTTCTTCTCTCTCCAAAACGACTGGAAACTGGATCGTGATCGGCGTGCAACGGTAGAGGCCGGCCCGCAACCATGAGAACCGGTGCAGCCGCCGCCTAGTTCCGTCGCCTACCTCTACGCAGGAGGAGCGCCAGGGTTGCGATCCCCGCCACAGCCGCGCCGGCGTAGTAGGCGGCGGCGCGCGTCAATCCAAACCAACCGCGAATCTGCCACCAGTAGGCGGGGACGCGCGCCCAGTAGCCGACGGCCGTCGGCCAGCGATGGCCCACCTGCAGCACATACTTGCCCATGTGCATGTTCGGGCTCCAGACCACAATGTAGCAGCGGCCGCCCACAAGGGTGCGCGTGTCTACAATCGGCCCCGGGTAGTAGCGCACGCGTGTGAGGATATCCTCAACGGGCTGCACCAGATCGCTGGGGGGCGGCGCAACAACTGCGCTGTAGCCCGCCGGCAATTCCAGCGGCAGCTTGCGCACGTCGGCGCTGTAGGGCAGGCTCTGCGCGACGATGCCGAAGGCGGGCACCACCGCGCCACCAAGGGGCAGCAGCGGCACGAACATCTGCACGCGGATTTGCTCGCCCGCGACGCACTCGGCGCTGTAGACGTGCACCTGGCCAGGCGCACGCAGGCGGTTGAAGAGCAGCCGCTTGGTGCGCACCTCGGTGATACTGAGGCTGTCGCCCAGCTTCTCGCCGGGCAGGCCGGGAAAGAAGGGCTGTGTGCCCGCAAGGTCCGTGCCGGTGATGGCGTGTTCGTTGGGTTGCGTAGTGAGTGGGGCTTTGGTCATGAAGGGCAGACGCGCCGGACGCGTGCGAAGCAGAAATGGCAGTCAAGGCAGCCGCGTTCGGCCGCAAATATGCACCGCAGTCTAGCATTCGCCCCCATTGACGTCAATTTGCCCAGCAGGAACGGGGCACATTCTCGCACGCGAAAAGAGCGGCAAAAGCGGAAACAACATGAAACATAGATGCTTTGCATGTTGTTTCCGCTTTTGCCGCTCTTTTCGCGTGCGAGAATGTTTAGCAGACACATACGACTGTTTGCACTGGTCGCTGCCATGCGGTACGATCGGCGCATGGCTACAGCGCACCTGCCCGTGAACGGAAATCGCGCGCTCGCACGACCGCGCTTTTCCATCGTAGTCCCCATTTGGAACGAGGAGCAGGTCATCCCTGTCCTCTATGCGCGCGTGCGCGACACAATGGAGAGCACGGGCGAAAGCTGGGAGCTCATCTGCGTCAACGACGGCAGCAAGGATCGTTCGCTGGAGCTGCTGATTGAGACGCGCGCATCCGATCCGCGCGTCAAGATCCTCAACTTCAGCCGCAACTTTGGCCACCAGATCGCGATTACCGCCGGCGCGGACTTTGCCGAGGGCGACGCCGTTGTCGTCATGGACGCCGACCTGCAGGACCCGCCCGACGTCGTTCTGCGCATGATTGATAAGTGGCGCGAGGGCTACGAGGTGGTCTACGCCGTGCGCACGAAGCGTGAGGGCGAGACGAAGTTCAAGCTCTGGACGGCCGCCGCCTTCTACCGCCTGCTGCAGCGTATCACTGAGGTGGAAATACCCGTGGACGCGGGCGACTTTCGCCTGATGGACCGCAAGGTGGTGCTGGCCATGCGCCACCTGCGCGAGAAGCACCGCTTCATGCGCGGGCTGAGCGCGTGGGTGGGCTTCAAGCAGACGCCGGTGGAGTATGAACGCGCCGAGCGCTTTGCCGGCGAAACCAAGTACCCGCTGCGCAAGATGCTGCGGCTGGCGATTGCCGCGATTACGAGCTTCAGCTTTGTGCCCCTCCAGCTTGCCACGTGGACCGGCTTTGTGTTGGCAGGGATTAGCCTGCTCGCCATTCTGACGACTGTGATTCTGCGTCTTTCGGGCAGCGAGTTCTTCATCGGCCAGGCCACTACGCTGGTGTCGGTGCTCTTCCTGGGGGGCATCCAGCTCATCTTCCTGGGCATTATCGGCGAGTACATCGGGCGCATCTACGATGAGACCAAGGATCGCCCCCTCTACATTGTGGCGGAGGCGCATGGCTTCCTGATGGATGACCCCGTGCCCGACCCCGACAGCGCCCCGCCGGAGCCTGTGCCGTCGGCATGACGGGAACTTTGAAGCGAGGCTTCCGAATTTGGAAGCCTCGCTTCGTAGAGAGCCGACACCCGAAGCTCCCGCTTTTGCCGCGACCTCCCTCGCATTGGTAAAATCTCCCCAAAGCCGCGGCACTTTTTGCGCGGCGCGCCACCCTCAACGCGGCGGCCCACCCGCCGCAGGATGCCCATGAGCGCCACACCCCACCTGCCGGCCCCCTTCTTCATTGGCGTTGCCGGCGGCACCGGCAGCGGCAAGACCACTGTCAGCCGCCGCATTTGCGAGATGGTGGGTCCGGAGCATATTGCCTGGCTCCAGCACGACGCCTATTACAATGATCACAGCCACCTCTCGCCCGAAGCGCGTGCGCTGGTCAATTATGACCACCCGGACAGCCTGGACACTGCGCTCTTTGTGCAGCAGCTTGAACTGCTGCGCCGCGGGCCACGCCGTCGATGTGCCGACCTATGACTTTGCCACCCATGCACGTGGCAGCGAAGTGGTCCACGTGGAGCCGGCGCGCATTGTGCTGGTGGAGGGCATCCTGGTTTTTGTGGAGAAATCGCTACGCGAATTACTCGACATGCGCATCTACGTGGACACCGACGCCGACATTCGTTTCATTCGCCGGCTGCGGCGCGATATGATTGAGCGCGGCCGCTCGCTTGATTCCATTGTGAAGCAGTACATGGCTACTGTGCGCCCCATGCACCTCGAGTTTGTGGAGCCGAGCAAACGCTACGCACATGTAATTGTGCCCGAGGGGGGCGACAACCGCGTGGCCATGGAGATGATCTCGAGCACGCTGCATGACGTGCTGCGGCGCTAACCCCTAATGGCAACCACAGCAACCCCAACCCCGACGCAAAGGCGCAAAGGCGCAAAGGATCGCAAAGAAAAGCAAAAGCAAGAAGGTGCTTTTCTTGTTGTTGCAGTTCTTTGCGATCCTTTGCGCCTTTGCGCCTTTGCGTCGGGGTTTTGTTGTTCTGCTGCGGGGCGCGATGGTGAGCGCTCTGCCCGTGCTCATGGACGTGGGGCCGGCCGTGCACCAGCGCGCCGGGCTCAGCCGCTACACCGAGCGGCTGGCTGCCGCGCTGCTGGCTGCCCAAGACAGAGGCGGGCGCATCGGCGCAAATGCGGCTCAACCTCTATTACAACGCTCACAGCGGCCATGGCTTGCCGCCGTCGCTGGCAGGCGCACCCCACTTCTCGACGCCGCAGGGCCAATACGCGTGGCGCATGGGCGCGCTGGCGTCGCACCTTACTGGCCGACCCTATGCACCTGTTGAGGGCGCGCTGCAGACGCTGGCAGCGGGCGGCCACGCGCCTGTCTACCACGCCACCGAGCACTTGCTGCCGCACACTTCCTGCCCCGCCCTGCTGACGGTGCACGACCTGATCTTCGAGCGCTATCCCCAGCACCACACACGCCGCAACGTCATCTTTCTGCGCGCGGCGCTGCCCCGCTTTGTGCGTGCGGCGCAGGCGATCATCGCGGTGAGCGCACACACCAAACGCGACATCGTCGAGTTTTACGGCGCGCCGCCGAGCAAGATTCAGGTCATCCACGAGGGCATTGACGCCCGCTTTGCGCCTGCGCCCGCAAGCGAAATTGCACGCGTGCGCGCCGCCTACTCACCCGAACGCCCGTGGCTGCTCATGGTGGGCACGCTGGAGCCGCGCAAGAACCATGCGGCGGCGCTCTACACGCTGCAGCGGCTGCGCGCCGAAGGCTTCCCCCACAGGTTGCTGGTGGTGGGCGGCGAGGGCTGGCTCTTTGAACCCGTGCGCGCGCTGGTGGAAGAATTGGGGCTGGCCAATGACGTGACCTTCACCGGCTATGTGGCCGACGCCGATCTGCCGCCTCTCTACACGGGCGCGGATGCGGTGCTCATGCCCAGCCTCTATGAAGGTTTCGGCTTCCCGCTGCTCGAGGCAATGGCCTGCGGCGCGCCGGTGGTGGCAAGCAACGCATCCAGCCTGCCCGAGCTTGCGGCCGATGCCGCGCTGCTTGTGGAGCCGCTCGACCACAATGCGTTTGTTCATGCCACGCGCCTGCTGCTGACGCAGCCGGCGCTGGCGCACGCGCTGCGCGCGCGCGGGATGGCACGCGCCCGCACCTTCACCTGGGCGCGCTGCGCCGCCGAGACTGCCGCGCTCTATCTCGAGGTGGCGGCGCGCGCAGGGGGCGGTCGCGCGTGAGTGGCGCGGCGAACCGTGCTGTGGCCGCGCCGCCAGCCGCCACAGCGCCCGCACGCGCCCTGGCGTGGCTGCGGGCGGGCGCGCGCCTCGAGTGGCTGGTGCTGGTTGCTGCGGCGCTTGTGCGCTTCTGGCGGCTGAACTATCACAGCGTCTGGTTTGATGAGGCAGTCAGTCTGCGCTGGGCCAGTTCGGACATCAGCTTCATCTGGATGAAGACCTTCCCGCTCATTGAGGAGAAGCACCCGCCCGCCTACTACATTCTGCTGCACGGCTGGCAGCGGCTGCTGGAGCTCTTTGGCCTTGGCCAGAGCGATGCGTGGCTGCGCGCGTTGGGAAGCATCCTGGGCGTGCTCACCGTGGCGGGCATCATGCTGCTGGCGCGCCGGCTGAGCGGGCGGCGCGTTGCGCTGCTGACGGGGCTGCTGACGGCGCTTGCGCCGGCGCTTGTCTGGTACAGCCAGGAGTTGCGCATGTTCCAGCCGGCCAGCCACTGCGCTGGTCTGGGGCGGCTACACGCTGCTGCGGGCGTGGGAGAGCCCAGGCGCGCGCGTGCGGCTGGCGTGGTGGGCGGCCATGGTGATCGCGCTTAGTGCTCTCGCTCTACACCTACCTCTTCAGCGCGTTTATGCTGCCTGCAGCCGGGCTCACACTGCTGGCGCTGTGGGCGCGTGCGCCGCGCATGCTGCCGGCGCGCAACCGCCGCCTGCTCGAAGGCATTGGTGCGTTTGCGCTGGTGACGCTGCTCTTTCTGCCGCTTGCGCGCAACGCCTGGTTTGTCAACGCCGGTGAGAACACGCCGGGCGCGCCCTTTGCCAACGTCGCTGAAAACACGCTGCAACTGCTGCGCGTCTTCAGCGTTTGGAAGCCTGGCTGGGCGGAGTGGTTTGTGCAGGCGGTTGCGCTGCTCACCGGCACGCTGCTGCTGCTGGGCCTTCTGCTGCCCCGTCGCGCGGCGGTGCGGCGCGCCGTGCGAACGGACGGCGCAGCCATCGACCGCATCTGGATTGCGCTTTGGGTAGGCGTGCCCTGGCTGGTGGGGAATCTGCTGCTGGCCACCACCGCTTCGGTCTTTGGCGAGGATCGCTACTTCATCTTTCTTGCGCCCTTTGTGCTTTGGGGCGCAGCGCGCGGCGCTGTGGCGCTGGGTGAGCGCCGTCGCCCTGCCGGCTGGGCGACGGGCGGTGCGCTTGTACTTGCGCTGCTGCTGGCGCTGCCCGCGCTGTGGACGCCCGCGATGTTCCGCGAGAACTGGCGCGCTGCCGCCCGGCTGATTGCGCAGCAGACCGCGTCCAGCCCGGCCATTACAGCGGCGGTCCTTACGCATGTCGACTATATGAATCTCCCCGCGCGCTGGTATATCGAGCAGTATCCGCTCGATCTGCCGATCTTCTACCCATTTGGCGGCACGTTGGATCCGGCGCAGGTGGATACCGAGGTTGCGCCACCGCTCGAGGGGCTGGCGGCCGATTACGAGACGCTCTGGCTGCTGCAGAGCCACCTGGAGGGCGTTGACGACAGCCGTGTCGTTGAGCAGTGGCTGGCGGCGCGCTATCCCCTCATCACCGAGGCGTACCCGGCGGGCATCAAGCTCACGGGCTATGCGCTGAAGAGCCGATATGAGGCGCTGCCGCCGCTTGGCCCCAATGCGCTCTTCCCCAACGTTGAAGCTGCGCCCGGCCTCACGCTTGCCGCGTGCGAGGCGCTGGCGCAAGCAGGTGGCGGCGGAAAATGTGGATCTGCACCCACCGAGCGGCTGGCTGCCTGTGCGCCTCTGGTGGCAGCGTACGGGGGAGATCGGCGACGACTACGTGGCGCGCGTGCGCCTGGCCAACGCAGAGGGCGTCTGGGGCGAATCGCTGGGCCGCGAGGGAGACGCGCTGCGTCGCCTGCCCACGCGCCAGTGGGGCGCATGGGAGGGTGACTTCTTTGTGCGCAATGAGGTGGATGTGAATCTGAACCCCGCCACGCCCCCAGGCAGCTATGCGCTGAGCGTGCGTCTGCTCGACTCCTCGGGCGCAGATGTGGGGGAGGAGATTGGGTGTGGGACGGTGGATGTGAAATAAGGGCGTCAATGGTCACGGGTCAGTGGTCAATGGTCAATTGGTCAATGGTCACGTCAGTCAATTGGTGCAACCCAAGCCTGCGTAGCGGCTTAACGGTAGGTGCACTGACGCCGGCTGAACCGCTTCAGCGCTCGGCGCTTTCGTAGCAGGGCCGGCGGTCTGGAAGCCCCCCGCTACGAAACGCAGCGCGAACTTAGGGGATGCACCAGTAAGCAGTGAATTGGGCGCACGACTCAACTTCGCACGCCCAATTCACTGCCTACCAATGACCATTGACCAATTATTGCTTTTCAGCCTCGCGCAGCCGCCGCTCCACACCAGCGATGCGCTCGCCCTGGCTCACAATCAGCTCCGCCAGGAAGCCGACGAGGAAGAGCAGCACGCTGATGATGGCGACAATGCCCGCGAAGAGGAAGATGGGCCGCTGCTGCGTCTGCGAGGCGAGGTAGAGCACGAAGAGGTAGGCAAAGGTGAGCGCGCTGACGGTAAGCCCCGCCAGCCCCAGGCCGCCGAAGAAGCGCATGGGCGCCTGGCTGAAGGTGAGCAGAAAGCGCACCACCAGCACATCGAGCAGAGACTTGGGGATGCGTTCCCAGCCGAACTTGCTGCTGCCTGCGGCACGTGGCGTGTAGGCTGTGGGCACCTCGCCCACGCGGAAGCCATTGTGCACGGCAATCATGAGCAGGAAGCGGTGCCAGTCGCTGCGCAGAGGCGGAAAGCTGCGCACCACTTCGCTGCGCATGGCCTTGATCCAGTTGCCGTCATGCACATGCACGCCCGCAATCTTGCGCATGACAAAGTTGTAGATGCCGCTGGCGTAAACCTTGCCATCCTTGCGCCCCTGCCGCCAGCCCGCCACCACGTCCCAGATCGTTCGCCTCCATGGCGTGGACGAGCGCGGGGAGGTCGAGCAGCGGGTCCGACTCCATGTCGGCGGGGATGAGGATGACGATGTCGCCCCGGCTTGCCTCAAACATGCGCTGCAGCCCAGCCGTCATCCCCTGGCTGCGGCGGTTTGTGAAGATGCGCAGGCTCGGGTACTGCGCCTCCAAACCGGTGAGAAGTGCGCCGGTGGCGTCGCTGCTGCCATCGTTGACCACAAGCACTTCGCCCTTGCGGCCGAGCGCGGCCATCGCGGCAAAGCTGCGCTCCACCACCTGCACGATAGTGCCGGCTTCATTGCGCGCGGGAATCACCACGCTGATGGTTGCGCCGCTCGGCGTGACGGCACTCACGTCAGCCGGCGCGGTGCTTGTCGTGACAAAGGGCTCAGCCTGCTGCAGAAGGGACTCCTCCATCAAAGGTCTCCTTCGCAGAAGCGGCGCACGAGTGCGGCCACGCGATCCTGCTGTGCTTCGCTCATCTCGGGGTAGAGGGGCAGGCTGAGGCAACTGTCGGCCACGGCTTCAGTCACCGGCAGGGCGCCCGGCGCGTAGCCCAGCCCTGCATAGGCGGGCTGCAAATGCAGCGGCAGCGGATAGTGGACGCCTGCCTCGACGGCGTTGGCCTGGAGCCAGGCCAGCAAATCGTCGCGCCGCGCCGTGCGAATGACGTAGAGATGCCACGCCGAATACGGCCCCCGGCGCACTCTCGGGGAGTACAATGTCCAGCCCAGCCAGCAACGTGCTGTAGCGGGCCGCCAGCCGCCGCCGCGCCGCCGTCCATGCATCCAGATGGGGCAGCTTGGCCAGCAGCACCGCGGCCTGCAGCGTGTCGAGGCGCTCGCCAAAGCCGATCACGTCGTGCACGTACTTGGCGCGCCGGCCGTGGTTGCGCAGCAGCCGAATCTGCTCGGCCAGCGCGGGGTCGGCGGTCGTAACGGCGCCGGCGTCGCCATAGGCGCCCAGGTTCTTGCCCGGGTAGAAGCTGAAGCAGCCCGCCTTCGCCAATGTGCCGGCGCGTGCCGTGCCGCCATCTCCTGCCAGTGTTGCGCCGTGCGCCTGCGCGGCGTCTTCGATCACTGCCAGCCCATGCGCAGCGGCAATCGCGTTGATGGCCTCCATGGCCGCCGGATGGCCGTAGATGTGCACCGGCATGACAGCACGCACGGCCGGTGTAATGGCCCGCTCGAACGCGGCGGGGTCCATGGTATAGGTGACGGGGTCAATGTCCACAAAGAGGGGCGTGGCGCCCACCGCGCTGATGGCCTCGGCGGTGGCGATGAAGGTGTGCGCGACCGTAATCACGCCGTCACCCGGGCCAACGCCCAGGGCACGCAGGGTAAGCTCGAGCGCCGCCGTGCCGCTGCTTACGCCCACGCAATAGGGCGCGCCGCACCAGTCGGCAAAGGCAGCTTCAAAGCGCCCAACCTCCGGCCCCATGATGAACGCAGTGGAGTCCAGCACGCCTTGCAGTGCGCGATCGATTTCAGCACGCATGGTTGCGTACTGGGCTTTCAGATCAACAAGCGGAATGCTTTCGGGATTCACAGGCGGATGGCAAGGGAAAGGGTGGCGGGCGCTGATCCAAAATGGCCGAGCAGTCGGCTCGGCCATGCAAACAACTCACCCCGAGTATAGCCGCAAAGCATGCCACGACGCAAAGGCGCTAAGGCGCGGGTTCGCGTCGTGAGCTGGCTTTGCAGCTGGCTTTACAGAATCGGCGAGAGCAGGCGCGCGGCGGCGTCGCGGAAGCGCACGGGGAAGGGCAGCTGCGCATACGGCGCGGGGGTCAAAGGGCACGCACTGCTCCAGGTCGGCCAGAAAGGTGCGCTCGATCTCTTCCGCCAGTTTGCTGTCATAGAGAATCGCGTTGATTTCGTAGTCGATGTTGAAGCTGCGAATGTCCATGTTGGCCGAGCCGATGCTGCAGACCAGCCCGTCGCTGCTCACCGTCTTGGAATGCATATAGCTGCCGTGGTAAAGGTAGATGCGCACGCCGGCCCGAATCATTTCGAGCATGTAGGTGTAGGCGGCCCAGTAGGGGACGGAATTGTCGCCGCAGCTGTGAGGCGCAAGCATGATACGCACATCGACGCCCGATAGCGCCGCTGCCTGGAGCGCATCGGTAATACCCGGGTCCAGCACAAAGAAGGGCGACTGAATGTAGACGTGGCTGTTGGCGGTGGTGATCATGAAGAAGTACATCTGACGGATGGCTTCGTAGCGCGAGTCGGGGCCGGATGCCACAATCTGCACGGGCGTCTGCCCATAGGCGTTCGCACATCTTGGGAAAGTAGCAAGGCTCGACGATAGAGCGCTTGCTGGCATGGTACCAATCGGTGACGAATTGCGCCTGCAGCACGCGCACAGCTTCACCCTCCAGGCGCAGGTGCGTATCGCGCCAGCCCGTGTATTTGCCCTATCCCTCAATATGCTCCTTGCCCATGTTCATGCCGCCCACATAGCCGGTGATGCCGTCAATCACTGCGATTTTGCGGTGATTGCGATAGCTGATTGTGTGGATACGAAGCACAGGCGAGAAGGTAGTCACCTCCACACCGGCCGCCCGCAGCCGTTTGCGCCGGGCGCGCTTGAAGAGCAAGAAGGAACCCACGGCGTCAAAGAGGAGCCGCACCTCAACGCCCTCGCCCGCCTTCTGCTCCAGCAGCGCGTCGAATTCATCAATGACCTCATCGGTGGCCCAGGAGAAGAATTCGAGATGGATGGAGTGCCTGGCGCGCCGGAAATCCTCCAGCAGCAGCGGGTACATTGTGTCTGCATCCTGCAGAATTTCGACGCGATTGTTTGTGGTAGCCACGGCGTAGGAGTTGCGCAGCCCCAGCTGCAGCAGGCGGTTGTAGATGGGGATTTGCTGCTCCCGAAGGCTCTCAAGAGCATCTCGCGGGGGCGGCAGCACGCGCGACAACTGCGCCACCACATCGCGCCCAATGTCCTTGCGCACATAGTAGTTTGCGCGGCCGAAGGCCTTCCAGCTGCGCCCAACGAGTATGTAGATGACAAGGCTCACAAGGGGGAAGCCCAGCATGAAGAGCAGCCACGCGATGGTTGAAAGCGGGCCGCGCCGGTCCATGATCAGAAAAACCGTGACGCCGACAGCGTAGACGAGGTAGAGAACCGTGTAGACCGAAGGCCAGGGCATGGGGCACCAGTGGGTTGCTGACGTTACGCCACAATGAAGAGTGGATGGTATGAAGGGAATGGGGATCGGGGAAGCAGGCATCCGGCGAACTTTTCACTTGTCGCGATCCCTGTTCCCCGGTTCCATGCTTGCTCAAGTTGCTTTCACTCCGGAATCACCCGAATGGCGCAGACGCACAGAACTCGCCTTACGCAGGCGGGGCTGCGGCTTCGGGAGGTGGTGGAAGCGGCGCAGCCACCTGGCTCTCGGTGCTGTAGGCAGCGGGGATGGGCTCGGCGGTCAGGGTGAATTCGGTCACCTCGGCGGGACAGTTGACGCGCAACGGCGCGATCACAGTGCCAATGCCGCGGTTGGTGTAGAGCCACGCATCGCCCACACGATAGAGCCCCATGTCATACTTGCGACCCAGAAAGGGGAGTGTGTAGGCGCGGCGTGGCGCGCGCAGGCGCACCTGGCCGCCGTGGGTATGGCCCGAGAGTTGGAGCACCACGCGCGGGTTTTGCCCGTAGACGTCGATCAAGTCGGGCTCGTGCATGAGCAGCAGAATGGGAGCATCACCGGGCGCCTGGTCGAGTGCGGCGGCAAAGTCGGCGCGCCCCACCCAGCCGTCGTCCAGGCCGGTAAGCCAGGTTGCGCCACCGGCCAGGGGAATGCTCTGGTTGTGGAGGACGGTGACGCCGGCATCGCGCAGGCCGGCGCGCACAACGTTGGCGTTGCTCCAGTGATCATGGTTGCCCAGGGTGGCGAAGACGCCGTCGCGCGCATTCAGCCGCCCCGAGCGCGTGCTTCATCTCGCCGATCGCGGCCGCCTCGCCTGTCACAAAATCGCCCGTAAGCACGAACAGATCCGGCTTGAGGCTTCCCGCCATTTCGAGCGCCTGGCTGATGAAGGCCAGCGTGGTAAAGGGGAAGAGGTGCAGGTCGCTGACCTGGACAATGCGGTAGCCGTCGAGCGCCGCCGGCAACTGCGGAATGGGCAGCGTGACACGCTCAACTGAAAGCTGGTCGCCGATGGTGAGTGCGGCCAGGGAACTATAAACAAGGCGGCGCGCCCGCCTGCCCGAATTGCGAGCGGCGGGGCGCCATGGCCTTCTGGAACCTTGATTTGTCATGGAAGCAACAACGAATTCATGCGGCATTCTCTCCGAGCGGCCAAGGGGACTGCTGGAAGAACGCCTGCCGGTCGAGTGCAGTTCCCGTGGGAGCAACCGCTATCCGCGCCCCTCTTACGGCGCCACGGGCTCCCTGGCGGCCTGCTGACGGTAGAGCAGAAATGAGTAGATTGCCAGCAGTACGCCAATCACGAGCAGGCCGATGGCAATCCACTGGATGAGCCTCGGCTGCTCCACATTTGTAACGATGGCGTAAATTAAATATCCGCCAAGCACAGCCCAGACAAGCCCACGTGCGAGCGTTGCCCAGGCAATGCCTACCTCGGGCCTTTCTACAAAGGCCGCGAGCAGCGTGAGAATGCCAATCGTGAGCAGCGCAATGCCAAAGGTAAAGAAGCCTGACTGAAAGGCATCTGGCGCTCTGAAGAAGAAGGGCAGCGAGACAGACAAACCGGCCACCAGCCCGCCGCCTGCGGCCAGAAGACCAAAGACCGAAAGCCCTGCACTGCGGCCGCGCATGGCGGCGACAATTGTCCAGATGGCGACGGCAATCAGGTAGATGCCGAGGCCAAGAATGATGATGCGCCCTGCGGAGCCAGCATCCCAGATGGAATAGCCGCCGATGGCCAGAAGTATAAGCCCTTGCAGCAGAACAACCCACCACGCAATGCCTCGTCTCCAAGGCGCGTAACTCTGCACTGTATCGTTGAAGCCTGTCGGTGAGCTCATGGCACTTCCCTTCTGCGTGGCCGTGTACCCACGGCAGGTAGCTTGAAGGACAACTTGCTGATAAGCGGGCGCACGTGCGGCGCGCCCGTACAAGTTCTTGCTTGCATTATAGCGACGGCTGCTTGCATGGGCAAGCGATTCACAGTGGCTGGGCCTCTCTCATTTCCGAGGCAAGGTTGCCGTTCTCGCACCGTCTAGCGATGGACGACCACCAGGTTACCCTTGGTCTCTTCCGGCGTGGGGAACCAGCCACGGCTGGGGTTCTCCGGCCCCATCCAGTTGTAAATCCACTCGGCGTCGCGGTTGGTCATGTTGATGCAGCCATGGCTCATGGGCGTGCCGAAGTTGTGGTGCCAGTAGGTGCCGTGGAAAGAATAGTCGCGATAGAAGTAGGAGACCCACTGCACGTTGGGCAGGTTGTAGTAGTCACCCGCGGCGGTGCTGCCGCCCTCCATGGTTTGGGCCGAAATCTTGGCCCAGATGCGGAAGACGCCGGTCACTGTGGGCGTGCGCGATTTGCCCGATGAGATGAGGAAGCTGGCAATTGGGCGCGTGCCCTCATAGGCGGTGACGCGCTGGTGGCTCAGGTCCACATCCACCCACTTTTCGGTGAGGGAGGGGAAGTCTTCAATGGGGATTTGCAGATAACCATTGGAGTCGCGCGTGGCCTGACCGAGACGCGTGCTCAAGCTCATGGGCGGGATCAGCAGCACCTTGCCCACTTCGAGTGCGTTGCCGTAGCGCAGGCCGTTCACCCTGGCAATCATCTGCGGATCGGCGCGGAACTGCTCGCCCAGTGCGTCAAGCGTCTCATCGGGCTGTACAACGACGTGGCGGGGATATTCCTTCGTCAGGAAGATGCCCTGGGGGTCGTTGACAAGGATGATGTCGCCGGCATGCAACCTGCGCACGGGGGAGATGTCGTTGTAGTCAACCAGTTGCGCCAGCGCCATGCCGTGGGCCGCGGCCACTGCCGCGGGCATGTCGCCGCTCTGCACGGTGTAGAGCACGAGGTCGTTGGCCGGCGGCACCTTCATGGTCATCCCGTTCCAAAGAGGTTCGGTGGGAGACATGTTGTTGAGCCAGCGCAAGGTTTCGGGGGTGGTGTTGTACTCCAGCGCAATGTCGGCCATGGTTTCACCCAGGGCCACACGGCGCGTGTCATGGTCGGCGTGTGCAGTGCGCACATTGCCCAGCCCGGCAAGGCCGGCAACCACGATGGAAACAACGAGGATCAGGGAGATTGAGGCGAGCGGCCGACGAACGCGTCGCGTCCGGCGCGGGTAGAAAGTCGCAAGCATGCGGGTCGTTACTCCAAACGGCAATGAAGGCGGCAGTGATGTTTTGGATGCACCCAGCATCTGCAGCGTTCGGGAAGAACGCCACACTGCAAGAATACTCCAACGGTCCGCGGCGTGCAAATCGATTCTGCGCACACCATCCTTACTCAGGATGACGCACATTCGGCGGCCGCGTTACGGTCAACTCGCTAGATACGACGCAAAGGCGCGAAGGCGCAAAGGCGCAAAGATAGCGCCTTTGCGCCTTCGCGTCGGGGTTCCTACGCGGCGGTGCGCGCGAGCATCTGCTCGACCTCGGCGCGGGAAGGGAGCGACGGCTGCGCGCCGGCGCGGGTGACGGCGAGGGCACCGGCTGCATTGCCCCAGCGTGCCGCCTCGACCAGTGTGCCGCCGCGCCCCAGCGCCACGGCAAACGCGCCCACAAAGGCGTCGCCGGCGGCTGTGGTGTCGACCACATCCGCGTCATAGGGTGGCAAATGGGAGACGTTCATCTCGTCGAGCACAAGCACGCCATCACCGCCCAGGGTGACGATCACGTTGTTCACACCCTGTGCACGCAGCGCGTAGGCGGCCGCTGTGACATCCTCAATGCTCTCAACGGTCATGCCGGTGAGGAGCCCCAGTTCGCTCTGATTGGGCACAAGCACATCCACCTGCTTGAGGAGTGCGCCGTCGAGCGGCTGCGCGGGGGCGGGGTTGAGCACCACGCGCGTGCCGCGCTTCCGCGCTGCCTCCACGGCGCGGGCAACTGCCGGCACGGGAATCTCCAGCTGCAGGAGCAGCACATCACCGTCGCCAAAGAGATCGCGCGCCGCCACCACATCATTGGGCACCACCTGCCCATTGGCCCCCTGGGCGACAACAATTGTGTTTTGGCCATTGGCGGCCACGGTAATAAGCGCGACGCCCGTGGCGGCCTCGTCGTCGCGGCGCACGTGCACCGCATCAACGCCGTTGGTTGCCAGATTCTGCAGCAGCGCCGTGCCGAAGTCGTCATTGCCAACGCGCCCCACCATGGAGACGATTCCGCCCACGCGCGCTGCGGCCACTGCCTGATTGGCGCCCTTGCCGCCCGGAAATGTCTGAAAATCGCTACCCAGCAAGGTTTCGCCCGGGAGCGGGTGGCGCGGCGAGCGCACCACAAGATCCATGTTCAGGCTGCCAACAACAATGATATGGCCCGCCATGAGAGCCTCCTGGTGTGGTTGTGGAGCGCGCCGCACAAATGAAAAAGGACGAGGACGCGGCCTGCCTGGTCGGCAAAGGTGGAGCGTGAAGCTTGCACAGACGGTGAACATGCACAGATGATTGGCTTCAGCCTTCGCCATAGTGTACCATGAGCGCGCCTGCTGCAGCGGTTGGCGCAGCCTGTTGCTGGGCCACACGCTCTACCCCGCCGCAGCCATCAGCGCCTCTTGTCCATTGATTTGACCCATGCCGCCACTCCATCCACGCGCTGCGCCGCGCCGTCCTCAGGGTCAACCGACGCGCGGCAAGACGCGCCCGAATCGCCTGCGCCATGTGGATACCTTTGTGGCGCGCTATGATGCAGGCCTCTTGCGCCGGTGCGATGGAGCGTGGGCCAATGCATGGCTGGTGGATCTTGGCTATGGCGCGGAAGCGTGGACAGCCCTGGAAATGGCCGCGCGTTTGCGGCGGCTCAACCCGCAGCTTCCGCTGCTGGGTGTGGAGATTGACCCCGCACGCGTGGCCGCGGCGCAGTCCTTTGCCGGTGCGCTGACGCACTTCCGGCTGGGTGGCTTCAATCTGCCGCTGCAGGAGCCGGCGCGGCTGATTCGAGCGATGAATGTGCTGCGCCAATATGGTGAGAGCGACGTCGCCCCCGCATGGGCGCGCATGGGCGCCCATCTGCTGCCAGGCGGCCTGCTGATTGAGGGGACGAGCGATCCATTGGGGCGCCGCTGGGTTGCAAATGTGCTGCGCAAGAGTACGGATAGCGACACGCTGAAGCAGGAGGCGCTGGTCTTCCGCATGACGCTGCGCGAGCCCTTTGATCCCGCCACGCTGCCGCCACTGCTGCCCAAGAATCTGATCCACCATATGATGGACGGCGAACCGGTTGCCGAATTCTTTGCCGCGTGGAAGCAGGCGGCGCGGATGACCGCCTCGCAGCAGGTGTGGGGGCCGCGCCGCTGGTTTGTGGCCGCCGCGGAAGAACTCGCCAACAGAGGCTGGCCCATTGACCGCCGACGCGCCTGGCTTGAAGACGGTTATCTGATTGTGCGCGGGTTTGAAAGAGAATAACTGGTCATTGCTGCTGTGCGCCAGCGATATTTACGAATTGCCAATTGCCGTTTACTATTTGCCAACGACTGTTTATCCAACACAACCCCAATTCTCCATGAAACCAATCACCGTCGGACTCATCGGCTACGGCTCCATTGGGCGGGTGCATGCACTCGGCTACCGCGCCATCCCCTTTCACTATGGGCTGGCCGCAAACAGCGTGCAGATTGGCGGCGTGGCCACCTCGCGCCCCGAGAGCGCCGCGCAGGCCGCGCAGGAAATTGGCTGCGACTACTGGACGGCCGACTACCGCGAGCTGCTGGCGCGCCCTGAGATTCAGGCAGTGGACGTCAACGTGCCCAACCACCTGCACGAGGAGATTGTGCTGGCGGCCGCTGCGGCAGGCAAGCACATCTACTGCGAGAAGCCGCTGGCGGTGTCGGTGGCGCAGGGCAAGCGCATGGTGCAGGCCGCGGCCGCTGCAGGCGTCATCACCCAAATGACCTTTAACTTCCGCTTCTTTCCTGCGCTGGAGCGGGCGCGCCAACTGATTGGCGAAGGCTTCCTGGGGCGGCTCTACTCATTCCGCGGGCGCTACTACCGGTCGTCATACATTGACCCCACCAAGCCGCTCTCGTGGAAGCTGCGCAGCGAGACGTCGGGCGCAGGCGCGCTCTACGACCTGGGCGCGCACATCATTGACATGCTCTATTCGCTGCTGGGCGACTTTGGCGAAGTAAAGGCCACGCTGGAGACGGTGATCCGCGAGCGCCCCGCTGCCGCCGGCGCAGCGAAGCTGGAGCCTGTGGACGTGGACGACATTGCCCTGCTACACCTGCGGCTGCGCGACGGCACGCTGGGTGTGATCGAAGCGTCGCGCCTTGGCACTGGCTATACGAATGAGCTGAGCTTCGAGATCTTTGGCGAGAAGGGATCCATCCGCTTCAATGCGGCCGACGCCGGCTTCCTGGAAGTCTACGACGTGCGCTCGCCCGACACGCCGATTGGCGGGCGGCGCGGCATGGTACGCGTGGAGACGGGCAATCGCTACCCGGGCGCAAAGATGCCCGACTGGACGATGGCCCCGGGCTTTCTGCGCTCGCACAGCGAATGCCAGGCGAACTTTTTGCGCGCCGTGGCCGAAGGGAAGCCGGCGCGCCCGTCACTGGCGGACGGGTTGCACGTGCAGGCGGTGCTCGAGGCAGCCCTGCGCGCCTCTCGGCAGGAGCGCTGGGTGAGCGTGGCAGAGGTTATGGGGGAAGACGCGTAAAATGGCGCATATGCGCAGAACCGCACTTTCGCAGCGGCGGCTTGCACCGCCGTTGCGCTCCAGTCTTCACGCCGGTAGAGCGCGCGAATTTTCAGTGATCTATTCTCAGTTTTCAAGCTATCGTCCGCCGAAGGAGATGCACAATGTACCAGCGCAACCAGATGTCCCACGCCGACGCGATGCGCGTCATCGACACAATTCGCGAGGAGTTGGAGGCCAGCAACCGCGGCGCGGCCGTGGCCGTGGTTGACAATCACGGTGAACTCATGGCTTTCCTGCGCACGGACGGCTGCAAGTTGCCTTCGATCACAATTGCCATTAACAAGGCCTTCAGTGCCGCGCGCGAGCAGGACCCCAGCCGCATTATTGGCGAGCGCTCGCAGGCCGAAGGTTTCCCCATGACCAACTTTGGCGACCTGCGCTACACGGCATGGGGCGGCGGCTTGCCGCTGCGCTACGAAGGGCAGGTGGTGGGCGCCGTTGGTGTGAGCGGATTGCCCGAAGAAGAGGACATGATCCTTGCCGCGCTGGGCGCTGCGGTAATCGGATAGAGGCAACCGGCAGAGGACGCTTCTTCGCCCAGCGTTTTGCCCCTTGATGCGACCAGAACCGGTGCAGACGATTCCATGGACTGGTTGATTCAGAAGAGCGCCCGCGTGCGCTGCGGCCTGAGCAGTTGCCGGTCTTCCGCGTGATGTCCGCGCGCATAACGAGGAGCGCCAGCGACTCTGTGCCGTTTGCCACTGCTTTGCACCGGCCAAGGCGCGTACGCCAGGCGCCGCGGTCACTGTCGCCGCCGCGTGAATAGGCGATTTGTGCGTACGCTGCTTTTTGAGTACTATGCAACTTGTCTGTGTCATCGTTCATGCGGGCATATTGCAGCCTGCACGAACCGCGCCTTTTCCCTCATTCCGGAATACAACTCGCAGGTCAACCCTTGTCAGGCGCTATGACTGCGCGTGACCCTGCCCAATACCCCTTCACAATGAACGAAGCCGGCTCGCGCTCGTGGACCGATCGCTTGTTTGATTTTGTGCCTCAACTGGTGGCGCTCTTTGGCGCGCTGCTGGTGGGTGCAATCTTGCTGCTCGTGATCGGCGTCAACCCCTGGGAAGCCTATCGCGCCGCCTTTACCGGCGTCTTTGGCTCCAAAAACGGCCTCTCCGACATGCTGGTCAAGGCGACGCCACTGCTGCTGGTGGCGCTGGGCATTTGTATTGCCTTCCGCGCCAATGTCATCAACATTGGTGGCGAGGGGCAGATCATCATGGGTGCGCTGGCCACCACGTGGCTGGCCGTACAAATGGGCAGTGCCGTGCCCGCCTGGCTGGCCCTTCTGCTGACGCTGCTGATTGGCTTTGTGGCAGGTGGCGCATGGGGCGCCATCCCCGGCTACCTCAAGGCGCGCCTGGGCGTAAACGAAATCCTCAGCACGGTCATGCTCAATCAGATTGCCATTCAACTCGGCTTCTACCTGCTGCGCGGCACGATGATGGACCCGGCCGAGCGCGCAGCAGGCACCAACCTGCCCCACTCGGCGCGCCTGCCCGCCGTCGCCGACCTGCCCCGCTTCACCGATGTTGCCCAGAGCCTCGGCTTCACGCAGACGGCCAAGCAGCTGGGGCTTGACGGCATGACCGGCCGAACTCTACGGCCTCTTTGCCGAGCCGACCCGCCTGCACGTGGGGCTCATCTTCGCCATTATTGCGGCGATTGTGGTCTACATTCTGCTCTGGCGCACGACCGTGGGCTATCGCATTCGCGCCGTGGGCTACAACCCCTTTGCCGCGCGCTACGCCGGCTTCCGCGTGCGCGCCTATGTGGTGCTTGCGCTCACACTGAGCGGCGCCATGGCCGGGTTGGCGGGCGCCGTGGAGATTCTGGGGCTGCACCACCGCATGTTTGAGCCCACCTCTGTGTCGGCGGGCTACGGTTTCTCGGGCATTGTGGTGGCGCTCTTTGGGCGGCTGCACCCGCTGGGGGCCATCCCCTCGGCGCTGCTCTTTGGCGCGCTGCTGGTGGGTGGCGACAAGATGCAGCGCGCCATGCAGATTCCCCAGCCGCTGGTGACGGCGATTCTGGGCCTGGTGGTGCTCTTTGTTGTCAGCGCCGACTACTGGACGAAGAAGCGCGCCGGTCGCGTGCGCGTCAAGCAGGCGCCTGCGTCCACAGCCGCTGCCGCCTCCGCCGCGGCCGATTAGCTGCGGGTCGTTCGGCACCCGGGCGCGAGATAGCGCAGGCGGTGCAAGTGGCGCAGGCAGCAGCACGCAGGTCGCCGCCACGCAAACGGTACGGCTCTGCGGAGAATTCGCCTTCCTGCCCAGCCTTCGTGACAATCACTTCCACGTGCCGATATCAGGCGCTCTGTTGAACGCAAACCCTAATCTCAAGAGAAACTCGTGACCCAAGAACTCACAGTCCTCGCAATTATCGTTGGCATTGCGCACTCCGGCATCCGGCTGGCGACGCCCTATCTGTACGCGGCGCTGGGCGAGATGATGGCGCAGCGCTCGGGCGTGCTCAATCTGGGCGTCGAAGGCATGATGCTGATGGGCGCCTTCTGGGGCTTCTACGTCACCTTTCAGACGGGCAACCCGTGGCTGGGCGTGCTCGCTGCGGCGGTGGCGGGGCTGCTCATGGGGCTGATCATGGCCGTCGTCAGTGTTACGCTCAAGGCCGAGCAGGGCATCAGCGGCATTGGCCTCTACCTCTTCGGCCTGGGCGCGTCGAGCCTGCTCTTCAAGACGATGCTGGGCACTGTGGAGGGGGTCAACGGCTTCCGCGAAATGCAGTTCTGCGTGGCAAATGTGCCGCTGCTCAATATCCAGAGCAGCTTCTGCATGAAGGACATTCCGGTTGTTGGGCCCATATTCTTCGACCACAGCGTGCTTGTCTACGGCGCGTTTGCACTTGTGCCGATCCTCTGGTTCGTGCTCAACAAGACGACGTGGGGGCTTAACGTGCGCGCCGTGGGGCAAAACCCCGCCGCCGCCGACTCGCTGAGCGTGAGCGTCAACCGTGTGCGCTACCAGAATGTCATGCTGGGCGGCGCGCTGGCGGGGATTGCCGGCGCATCGCTCTCAATTGCGTTGCTGGGCATCTTCCAGGAGGGAATGACCAACGGCATGGGCTTCATCGCCGTGGCGCTGGTCTACTTCGGCGGCTGGTCGCCCGTGGGGGTGATGGTTGGCGCGCTGCTCTTCAGCTCGGTCAATGCACTGCAGCTGTGGGTGCAGGTGCTGGGCTTCAACATTGCCTCCAACCTGGCCGTCATGCTGCCCTATGTGCTGACGATTATTGCGCTGGCAATTCCCTTCCGGCGTGCGCAGCAGCCGGCCGCGCTCACCAAGCCCTTTACCCGCAGCGAAACGTAAAACAAGCATCTCAGCGCAAAGAGGGAAGGGAGCACAGGAACGCAAAATGCGGCAAGTGCAAGGAAGAAAAGAGGGACGGCTGTCGCCTCTCCCTGGTCTTTCTTGACGCTGTTTCGCCTTTCGGTTGAGAATGTTTCCGTTTTTGTCACACAGCGACGTGTGTTCCAATTGCTGCCAAACGCGTTTCTTAACTACCCACCAGGAGGATGTATGCGAAAGACTTTGTGGAGTGTACTGATTGGCGTTGTTGTGCTGGCCCTGCTGGCCGGCTGCGCCGCACCGGCCGCAGCCCCTGCTGCACCGGCCGCGCCGGAAGCCGCAGCGGAAGCCACTGCCGCCCCCGCCGAAGAAGCTGCGCCCGCCGAAGCAACAGGCGAGCCCTTCCGCGTGGCCGTCGTACTGGCCAGCACCATCAACGACCTCGCCTGGAGCCAGTCGATTATCGACAGCCTCAAGGAAGTGCAGGCCGAGATGGGCGAGGAGAACTTCGAGATCGTCTACAGCGAGAACATGTTCAACGTGCCAGATGCCGCTCCGGCCATCCGCGACTATGCTGAAGCCGGCTATGACCTTGTGATTGCCCATGGCGCGCAGTATGGCACCACCATCTTCGAGCTGGCGGCTGACTACCCCGACACCTCCTTCGCCTGGGGCACCGCCACCAACTATGGCGCTGACGAAGGGCTGACCAACGTCTTCGCCTTTGAGCCGCGTGCCGACGAAGGTGGCTACGTACTGGGCGTCATCGCCGCCACAATCACCGAAGCGCGCAACGTTGGCGTGGTTGGCCCCGTGGACGCAGGCGACGCCAAGCTGCATGTGGATGGCTTTGTGGCCGGCGTGCATGCGGTTGACCCCGACATCAAGGTCAATGTCACCTTCACGGGTGCCTTTGGCGACACGGCGCTGGCTGCCGAGGCCGCCAATACGCTGATTAACGCCGGCGCCGATGTGCTGACAGGTTCGGCACAGCAGGTTTCGGGCGCCATCAGCGTAGCCAAGGAGAAGAACGTGCCGTGGCTGGGCATCCAGGGCGACCAGACACCGCTGGCCCCGGATATCGTACTGGCAAGTGATGTCTACTACTGGAACGACATCATCAAGCAGATCATGCAGTTGCGCTCCGAAGGCATCAACGGCGGCCAGGTGCTGCAGTTGACGCTGGAGAATGGCGCGCAGAGCATGCGCTACAACGACGCGCTGCCGGCCGAGGCGAAGGATGCTGCCGAAGCAGCAGTGGCCGGCATCATCGACGGCTCGATCACGATTACGGCTGAGCCGCGCTAAAACGTAACGACTGACGCAAAGGCGCCAAGGCGCAGAGGACTGCAAAGAACGACAAGAGCAACAATGCTACGAGAGTTCGTGTGAATGCTGCTTGCTTCTGTTTATCTTTGCGTCTCCTCTGCGTCTTTGCGCCTTTGCGTCACAGTACTATTTGGAGTGATTCATGAGTGACAATGGGTTGCTGCCTTCGGGGCAGAAGCGAATTGACTCGCTGGCGGTGAAGGGCATTGTCAAGCGCTTCCCAGGCGTGCTGGCCAACGATCACGTGGATTTCGACATCAAGTCGGGTGAAATCCACGCGCTCCTGGGCGAGAACGGCGCGGGCAAATCCACCCTCATGAAGATTCTCTACGGCCTCTACCAGCCCGACGCGGGCGAGATTTTGCTCAACGGGTCGCCCATCCAGATTCACTCGCCGGGCGATTCCATGGCCTTTGGTATCGGCATGATTCATCAGCACTTCATGCTGGTGGACAACCTGACCGTCACCGAGAACGTGGCGCTGGGGCTGCGCTCGACGCGCGCGCCCATGCTGGACCTGGCGGCCGTCGAAGCGCGCATCCGCACGCTCACAGAGCGGTACCAGTTGCAGGTGGATCCCAACGCGATTGTGGGGCGGCTGGCGGTGGGGCAGCAGCAGCGCGTGGAGATTATCAAGGCGCTCTACCGAGGTGGCGCGCTGCTTGTGCTCGACGAGCCGACGGCAGTGCTGACGCCGCAGGAGGTGGCCGACCTCTTCTCCATTATGCGGCAGATGGCGAAGGAAGGGCACGCGCTTGTCTTCATTTCGCACAAGTTGCATGAGGTGCTCGACGTTACCGACCGCGTCACCGTGCTGCGCAACGGGCGCGTGGTAGGCAATGTGGCCACCAGGGAGACGACGCGCCGCGAACTGGCGCAGCTCATGGTGGGCCGCCCGGTGACCTTTGCGCGCCCTGATCGGCCGGAGATCAACGGGCGCGTCCGCCTGCGTGTGGCCGGGGCCAGCGCGAAGGACGAGCGCGGCCAGCGCCTGCTTGACAACGTATCGCTTGACGTCCACGCCGGCGAAATTGTGGGCGTGGCAGGCGTTTCGGGCAATGGGCAGCGCCCCCTGGCCGAGGCGATTGCCGGCTTGCTCCCACTGAAGCAGGGCTCGATTGTGCTGGATGATCGCGACATCAGCGATGCCTCAGCGGCGGACCGGATTGGCATGGGCATTGGCTATATCCCCGAGGAGCGCATGCACGACGGCGTCGTCAAGGACTTTTCGGTCTCCGACAACATGATTCTGCGCGATTTGGCATCGCCCAACGTAGCGCGCAACGGCTTCCTGCGCTTCAAGGCGGTGGCCGAACGCGCGCGCAAGCTCGTGAGCGACTTCCAGGTGAAGACGCCTTCGCTGGCCACCCCCATCAAGAATCTTTCAGGTGGCAACATTCAGAAGGTGATTATGGCGCGCGAGCTGTCGCTGAAGCCGCGCATGCTTGTGGCGGCGCAGCCGACGCGCGGCGTGGATGTAGGCGCAAGCGAGTATATCCACGACCGCCTTATGGAGCAGCGCGCCGCGGGCACAGCCATTCTGCTCGTCTCGGAGGACCTGGACGAAATTATGCAGATGGCCGACCGCATTGCCGTCATGTATGAGGGGCGCATTATGGCGATTGTGCCCCACGCCGAGGCCACACTCGAGAATCTGGGCTTGCTGATGGCGGGTGTGGTTCCCGACGCGAGCGACGCAGCGCCGGCGGCCGTTCTGGCCTAGCACGCAGACGCTAAAGGCGCGGCGGTGCCGGGCCGGCTCCGCTACGAAACTCAATTGATTTCAGGGCAGCAGAAGATAAAGGCGCCGGCCTTCAGGTCGGCGCCTTTGCGCGCCTGCGGCCCGCTCTGCAGGGAACGGCGCAATTGCTGCGCAACGTTGACGAAGTGCGTTCGGCACAGCCGGGTGATCTACGTCAACCTTGCACCAGGAGAGAGAATCATGGATCCAGCGAAACAGCACCGCATTCTGATTGTTACCACAAGCAGCAGGGGCACGCTCGAGCCGGAGAAGGAGCACACAGGCCTCTGGCTGAGCGAGTTTGTGCACTTTTGGGAAGAGGTGAAGGACGATTTTGCGGTTGAAGTGGCTTCACCCGCGGGCGGCGATATTCCGCTCGACCCGCGCAGCCTGACAGCGCTCACGCTCGACGGCGAAACACGCGCCTTCCACGACGACCCGACATGCATGGCGCTCTTGCGCAACACAAAGCCTGTGGCCGATGTGGATTGGCAGCCCTACGACGCCGTTTACTTCCCGGGCGGCCACGGCACGCTCTGGGACTTTCCCGACAACAGCGCGATTCAGGCGCTCATCCAGCAGATGTTTGAGGCGGGGCGGATTGTGGCAGCCGTCTGCCACGGACCGGCGGCGCTGCTCAACGTGCGCCTGCGCGATGGGCGTTTTCTGCTCGACGGGCGCAAGGCAACAGGCTACTCGTGGAACGAGGAGCGCCTTGTCATGCTCGCCGACCACCTCCCCATGAACCTGGAAGAAGAGATGGAGCAGCGCGGGGCGCGCTACGAAAAGGCGCTTGTGCCGATGATGAAGCACACGGTGGCGGCTGGCAACCTGATTACGGGCCAGAACCCGACCTCGGCGAAAGAGGTGGGTGAGATGGTTTCCCAAGCGCTGGGGGAGGCAGTACAATTGCAGAAGTAGGCAACGATTTCCACGCAGCCAACCCAGCAGGAGCAGAGCCATGATTCGCCTGACCGTTCTCTACAACCTCGCCGCCGACCAGGATGAAGAGGCCTTTCTCAACTGGCGGCTGGGCGAACACCAGCAGGAGAACGCGTCGCAGCCCGGCGTGCTTTATACCGACTTTGCACTCGTGCAGGGGGCGTGGCCCGACGGCGCGCCGGTGCCCTATCGCTTCATGACGATTGCCGACTGGCCCGATATGGAGAGCTTTCCGCGCCGCCTTCTATGAGCCGGGCATGCAGGCCGACATGCTCAAGAACCTGCCGATGCTTGCCGACCCGATCTTCCTTGTGAGCGAGATCGCGACCAGCAGCGGCAGCCGCGACTAACGGCCAGCTACGACGCAGAGGCGCAAAGACGCAAAGGAACGCAAAGAAAAGCAAGGCAAGATATCACATATAGGCGTCGACCCGTGGTCGACGCCTATATGTGATATCTTGCCTTGCTTTTCTTTGCGTTCCTTTGCGTCTTTGCGCCTCTGCGTCGGGGTTCGTAGTTGCGTCGGGGTTGGCAGTTAGGTGTTTGTGTCGAGCAGCGTAGGATCCTGGGTGGCGGGGGTAATGATGCCCGTGGGTGCGGGAGTGGTTTGGGGGCGCGGCTTGCGCGGGTGCGCGGCGCGGCGTTGCACGGCCTTGGGGTGCTTGTCGAGGTTGC
This sequence comes from uncultured Chloroflexia bacterium, assembly GCA_963773745.1. Classification (GTDB taxonomy): domain Bacteria; phylum Chloroflexota; class Anaerolineae; order Caldilineales; family Caldilineaceae; genus UBA5069. The sequence goes on along the minus strand of CAVZCL010000005.1, from coordinate 1,322,619 downwards.
GCGACAGATAGACGTGCTCCAGCTCGTGACCAAAGCCCTGGTTGCGGAAGAAGGTGAGCGCGCCTTCGTTGTCGGCGGCAGTGTCCACCAACATCATGCGCGCGCCATTTTCCACGAAGAGATCCGTGAGGGCCGCGAGCAACTTGCGGCCAATGCCACGCCCCTTGAGCGTGGGGTCCACCCCCATCCACACCAAATAGCCATAGCTCCACGCGCTGTGGCGCTTTTCGAGCAGCGTGCCCAGGCAGAAGCCAATTACCTGCTCGTCGTCCTCGTCAGCATCGTCAGCTTCGCTCTCCAGCACGGCCACAAGGCAGAACTCGCCGTCACTGGCGAAGAACTCCACGGGCGCGAACTCGTCCCAGGTGCGGTAGAGTGCGGGCCATTTCTCGGCAGTAAAGAGCTCCTCGCCCAGCTCAAAAACCTTTGCCAGATCTTGCAGGCGCATGGTGCGGATGAGCACAGAGGGGCCGCCGCGGTCGCGCCGCGGGCTGGATGAACTCGTGGAGGAGAGGTGCGACGGATCGGCGGCCATGGCGGGCTTTCTCGGGGTGGTGCGCTGTGTGACAATGAACGTTGGGTGGCGCAGCTTAAGGGCAGATGAATTTGCACGGAAAATGGCGCAGCGCGATTTTCCGCCACGCGCAGAGAGTGTTATAACTCGCGATTGGGCGCGCTGAAGCGCCGCGCGTATTGTATCACTGAGGGACGTTTGGGCGGTGTGTTGATGGGTAGATTTTCACGTTGGGGCGCGGTAGCGGCAACCTGAGCACCGGCCCTTCGCCAATGTGGAGCGATGCACTGCACGCAGCCCGTCTTGTGCGTAGCCACTCTGAAGACGAGTACACAACAGCGCCGCGCCAGGAGACGTGACCTGCAACGCCGGCGCATTTCTCCCCTCTGCGCCACCACACCAGCGGGCGTGGCAAGGCACATGGAGAGGGGCCGGCCGCGAGGTTGCTTTGACGCCGCCGGCCTGCATCGGCCGCCTGTTCAACCCTGACAAGCAACAAAGGCAACCGTGGAGGTGTAGATGATTGACGCAAGCAACCTTTCCAAAGCATATGGCCCCATTCAGGCGCTGGACGACGTCTCGCTTCAGGTGGCCGAGGGCGAAATTGTGGGGCTGCTTGGCCCCAACGGCGCGGGCAAGACGACGCTCATCAAGATTCTCACGGGGTACCTGCAGCCCGACGCCGGCACGGTCCTTGTGGACGGCGTGGACGTGCAGGCGCAGCGCCAGGCGGCCCAGGCGCGCATTGGCTACCTGCCCGAGAACGCGCCCGTCTACCCGGAGCTTTCGGTGCAGGGTTACCTGCAGACTGTGGCCGACCTGCGCGGCATACCCCGCAGCGAGCAGCGGGCTCGCCTTTCCGCCGCCATTCGCGCCACGGGGCTGGCGGACCGACTGACACAGCCGATTGCCACGTTGAGCAAGGGCTTTCGCCAGCGCGTGGGGCTGGCGCAGGCCATCCTCAACCAGCCGCGCCTGCTGATTCTCGACGAGCCATCGGTAGGGCTCGACCCGACGCAGATTGTAGAGATGCGCAACCTGATTCGCCGGCTGGCGGCGCACAGCACTGTGCTCTTTTCCACGCACATTCTCAGCGAAGTTGAAGCGCTCTGCGACCGCGCCGTTATCATCATGAATGGGCGCGTGCGCGCCGATGCGCGCATGGCAGTGCTGGCGCGCAGCACCGGCGCGCTGCTTGCGCTGGGACAGCCGGTGGCGAATGCTCGTGCCATCCTCAAGGCGCTGCCCGGCGTGGAGGAGGTTGAGCTTGTGCCCAGCGCCGGCGCTGACGACGGCAGCGGCGCGACGACGCTGCGCGTGCGCGGCCCCCAGGCCAACCTGTGCGAGGTGGTCTACGGTGCGGCCGTGCAGCATAGCTGGCCCGTGCGCGAGCTGCGCGCCGACCGGCAGACGCTGGAGAGTGTCTTTAATCAGCTGGCGGTGCAGGAGCAATGAGCATGTCTGGTACCTCGCGCGCACTTCACCTCACCCCCGGCCCCTCTCCATGCGGAGAGGGGAGAAAAACCACGACGTGCGCAGCCATCATGACGCCGTTGCTTTGCTCCCCTCTCCGCATGGAGAGGGGCCGGGGGTGAGGTGAAGTGCGCGCGAGGTACATGATCAACAAACTCGGCAATGAGTGAGGCTTGGCAATGAAACAGATTCTCGCAATCACGCGCAAGGAGCTGGCGGGCTACTTCGGCTCGCCGCTGGCGCTGATCTTTCTGGGTGCATTCGTTGGCGTCACCCTCTTCGTCTTCTTCTGGGTGGATTCCTTCTTCGCGCGCGGTATCTCCGACGTGCGCCCACTCTTCCAGTGGATGCCGCTGCTGCTCATCTTCCTCGTGGCGGCGCTCACAATGCGCCAGTGGAGCGAAGAGCAGCGCAGCGGCACGCTTGAAATGCTGATGACGCTGCCAGTGAAACCGTGGCAGCTTGTGATGGGCAAATTCCTGGCCGTGATGAGCATGGTGGCGCTGGCACTGGCGCTCACACTGCCGCTGCCGATTACCGTGGCGTTGCTGGGCAACCTCGACTGGGGCCCCGTCATCGGCGGCTATTTGGCGGCGCTGCTGCTGGGCGCAGCCTATGCGGCGATTGGCCTCTTTATCTCCGCGCTGACGGACAACCAAATCGTGGCGCTCATTCTCACCGTGCTGCTGGGCGGCATCTTCTACATGGTGGGCACGGGCAGCATCACCGATTTCTTTGGCGAAGGCGTGGGCGGCGTGCTGCGTGCGCTTGGCACAGGCAGCCGCTTCGAGAGCATCCAGCGCGGCGTGGTGGACCTGCGCGATCTCGTCTACTACATTACACTCGCGGGCGCGTTTTTGCTCTTGAACGCCTACGTCATCGAGCGCAAACGCTGGGGCCATGGCGACGCCTTTGCCCGCGACCGGCGCAACGCCACGCTTTTCACCTCGCTGGCGGTCGTCAATTTGCTGCTTTTGAATGTGTGGATGGGCGACCTGCGTGGCCTGCGCGCCGACCTGACGCAGCAGAAGGAGTACAGCCTCTCGCCTGCCACAAAGGATCTGCTGGGCAACCTGCAGGAGCCGCTGCTCATCCGCGCCTACATCTCCGAGCGCAGCCACCCGCTGCTGGGGCCGCTGCGCCCGCAGGTGGAGGACATGCTGCGCGAGTACGCCATTGCCGGCGGCAACCAGGTGACGGCCGAGGTCGTTGACCCCGCCACCGACCCCGAGCTTGAGGCTGAGGCGACGCAGAGCTACGGCATCCAGCCCACGCCCTTTCAGGTGGAGGGGCGCTACGAGGCGTCGGTCATCAACGCCTACTTCAACATTCTTGTGCGCTATGGCGACCAGGATGTGGTGCTCAACTTTCAGGATCTGATTGACGTGCAGCCCAACCGCAGCGGCGGCATGGACGTGGGTTTGCGGAACCTTGAATATGACCTGACCAGCGGCGTGAAGAAGGTGGTCTACGGCTTCCAGAGCGCCGGCTCGGTGCTGGCGGCGCTGGAGCAGCCTGTGACGCTCACCCTGTACGTGACGCCCGACATGCTGCCGCCGGAGCTGGCCGCTGCGCCCGCGACAATCAGCACGGTGGCGCAGGAGATTGCGGCCTCATCCAACGGCATGTTTATCTACCAGGAAGTGAATCCCGACGACCCTGCTGCCGGCGTCACGCGCGAGCAGCTGGCGCAGCAATACGGGCTGCAGGCCTTCCCCGCGTCGCTCTTCGGCACGGATTCGTACTATCTGCACATGGTGCTGACGAACCCGGCTGATGCCAGCGACAACGCGCAGATCATCTACCCGGCGGGAACCATCTCCGAGGGCGCTGTGCGCACATCCATCGAGAGTGCGCTCAAGCGCAGCGCGGGCGGCTTCCTCAAGAACATTGGCATCTGGACGCCGCCGGCCGTGCCCGTGCAGGACATGTTTGGCCAAATGCAGCAGCCGCTGCAAAGCTGGCAGATTGTGCAGGAGCACCTGCGGCGTGAGTACACAGTTACGCCCGTTGATCTGAGCAGCGGCCTCCCGCCCGAGAACGTTGACGCGCTGCTTGTCCTCATGCCCGAAAACATGAGCGACAGCGAGCGCTACGCCATTGACCAATTCCTCATGCGCGGCGGCGCGCTGATTGTGGCCGCGGGCAACTACAAGGCCAACGTGGACCCAATGGGCAACCTGGGGATTGCGCCCATTATGCAGGGGCTGCGCGCGATGCTGGACCACTACGGCGTGGATGTGCAGGATGGCGTTGTGATGGACACGCAGAATGTGCCCTTCCCACTGCCTGTGGAGCGCGATGTGGGCGGCATGACAATCCAGGAAATTCAGGCCGTCAACTTCCCCTCATTCGTGGACGTGCGCGCCGACGGCATGAATGGCGGCAGTGGTGTGACGGCCGGCCTCGCTTCGGCCACCATGGCATGGACATCGCCTGTGGTGACAAGCAGTGCGGGGTGCAGGAAGTGCAGGGGCAGCAAGCGAGATGGCGACGCGTACGGCAGAGACGATACTCAGTTCATCGGGCGGATCGTGGCTCACGACAAACACAACGCTCGCGCCCGACTTCGACACCTATCCGGAGGTGGGCTATCCGATTGAGGGAGAACAGCGCGCGCAGCCACTGGGCGTGGCGGTGACTGGCGTTTTTGACTCCTTCTTTGCGGACAAGCCCTCACCGCTGGCGCAGCGCGAAGAACCCAATGTGGCCGCGCCTGCCGCGCCGACTGGGCCGCTGCCCGCGACGATTGCACAGTCGCCGGATACGGCGCGCCTGGTTGTCTTTGGCAGCAGCGAGTTTGCCGACGATGCCGTGCTGCAGGTGCTGGCGCAGATGGTTGGCGACCAGGCAATGAACAATGTGCAGCTTATTCAGAACGGGATTGACTGGGCGGTGGAGGACGCCGACCTTGCGACAATACGCGGGCGCGGCGCGAGCGTGCGCCTGCTGGAGCCACTGAGCGAGCAGGAGCAGACGACGTGGGAGATTGGCAACTATCTGGTGGCGATCTTGCTTGTTGTGGGCGTGGGGGGCTACTTCTTCCTGCGCCGCCAGAACGAGCGCCCCATGGAGCTTGAGCCGAGCGATGAGGTGAAACCATGACGGACAGGGCGACAAAATCAGGCGACGTTGCGGCGCAGGAGGCGCAGCGGCCGGGCAGCCGGTGCGGCCGCAAGGGCGCTCGCCGGCGATTCCCATTCTCGCGCTGCTGGTGGTGGTGCAACTGGCGCTGATCGGGTGGCTCTTCTGGCCGCAGCCGTCGCAAGCCGCTGCGGGCGCGCTCTTTGCCGGCCTCGACCCAGCGCAGGTGCAAAGCGTTACCATTGACTGGGAGGGCAAGGCGATTACTCTGGCGCGCGCCGGTGACGGCTGGGTGCTGCCCGAGCGCGCCGACTTTCCCGCCAACGCAATTGCGGTAACGCAACTGCTGACCAAGGTCGCACAGATTGACACGAGGCGACTGGTTGCAAGCAGCCCCGCCAGCCATGCGCGCCTGCGTGTGGACGCGGCCAACCCAATTCGCCGCGTGGAGATGAGAACATCCGATGGCGTGACCCACACGCTGCTGGTGGGCACTGCGCCCAACGCACGCGCCACCAATGTGCGCGCCGGCGACAGCGACAATGTCTACCTGACCAGCGCCCTGGCCACGGGTGACCTGCGCGTGGATGCGCCCGCGTGGGTGGATACGCAGCTTCTGGCGCTCGATGCGGAAGCAATCAACCGGCTGACGATCGAGAACGCACAAGGTACGCTGGCGCTGGCCCAGGACGCAGCCGGCGCATGGACACTGCCCGACCTTGCGCCGAGCGAGACGATGATCACGGGCACTGTGGAGGGCTGGGTGCGCAACCTGGCCACGCTGGGGCTGAGCGATGTGCTGGGCACGGAGAGTGACCCCGCCTATGGCATGGATGAGCCGCTCGCGACGGTGACGCTCGACATCCAGCCGGCAGCCGAAGTTACAGGGACGGCGGAGATGACGGAAGCTGTGCGGATTGTGATTGGCGCCAGAGATGACGCCAGCGGCAGCTATGCGGTCAAGGCCTCCACATCGCCCTGGTATGTGCGGGTGACGGCAGCCACGCTGGAGCCGCTGGTGACGGCGGACCGCGCGGCGCTTGTGGCCGCGCCATCCAGTGCAGAGAGCGTGCCGATCACGGATACGGCGGCGCTGACGGCAACCGAGACCGTGACGCCCTGAAGTGAGGGCAGTTGTAGGTCACGTCTCCTGGCGTGACGCAATTGCGGCCCGCATGTAGCGGCCAAATCCGGAGGGCTGGAAGCCCCCCGCTACGAAGTGCAGGTGCGTTACGCACGTGCGCGAGTGTCTCGCAGCGGCGGTGTAAGCCGCCGTTCTCGACGCCGCGACGCGCTTGGCAAGAACGGCAGCTGAAGCAGCCGCTACGAACCACACCGCGCACCTCCGCGATGCACCACTAAATTACCTCCAAATGATCAAGCGGGGGCAGCGGCGGGAAGGGCGCGTGCGGCTCGCTCTGATACCAGAATGAGGTGGAGGCGATGTCGTCCTGCAGCGCCAGGTAGCGCCGCTTGCCTTCACGCGCGGCGCGCCAGCCCAGCGCCTGGATGGTGACGCGCAAGTCTGCCTCAAAGCGAATCGGGTCCATCACATGCCAGCGGTACATGCCAAAGCGCGTCTGGCTGCGGTAGAAGCCGTTGGGTTCAATGATTTGGGGCAGCCCCAGGAAGGGCGTTGAGTAGGATGCATAGCGGCCATCGGGCTGCTCAAAGCACCAGGCGCCGCCAAAGTAATCCTCCGTGCCCGTGCCGCAGATGGTGGGCCACTCACCGTCGCCATCCATGTAGAACTTGATTTCACCCTCGCCCCACCAGCCGCTGTTGTTGACCCCCCACGCGATGTATGTGCCCACATAGTGACCCTGGCCGCGGACGCCGTCGAGCAGTGTATGCACCTCCTTGTAGGGGAGCGGGTTGCTGCGCCGCCACTGCGCGTGGAGATAGCCACGGTCGGCAGGCACCTCGGTGAGTGTGTAGTCCACCTGAAAGAAGAATTCCTCTACCATGTCGGGCGCGAGGTTTTCGATCGTCATGCGCGCATGTTTACGGAAGGGCATCTCCCAGTAGCTGTTGAAGCCGCCCGCCGGGTTCACGGCAATCGGCAGCGAGTTGACGTTGCCGCGCACGCACCAGCCCATGCAGAAGAAATCGCCAAAGGGGACCTCAACCGAGGGCTCCGTTTCGTCGTCCCAGTAGAAACGCAAAACGAGGTTGCGCCAGTGGACTGCGCGCGCCGTAATCCAGATGTGCTGGATGCAGCCGGGGCCCTCGATGTCGGCAAGGGTAACAGTGGCGCCGCCGGCAATTGTGATGTAGGGCGAGACCTTCCAGCCCTGGCCCAGCTCGCGGGCGGCGTCTGCCGCCAGGCCGTCGGTGGCCATGCCGCCCTGTCCCTTGGCGCCGGTGGGGTTCTCGGCGCTAATGGAACGGGTGCGCGCATGCGAGAGGCGCGACAGGTTGCCCAGGTTCATGTCCAGGCCGTTGAAGTCATCGCTCATGAAGACAGTCTCCCTTCGTAGAATGGGGTTGATGCGTTGCGGCGGTTGGCGGCGGGATTGCTGAATGCAATTGTACATCGTGTCATGACGCTGCCGCACGGTGCACACCGCCGCTATACAGACTCCCGTAGCGGGGGGCTTCCAGCCCGCCGGCTTTAGCCGCCGCGATGCGTGGCGTCACGTCGGGAGACGTGAGTTACGATCGTCACGTCGGGAGACGTGGGTTACGGTCGTCACGCCGGGAGACGTGACCTGCAACAGCCGGAGGGCTGGAAGCCCTCCGCTACGAAGCTCGTGCACGGCCCAGATGCCTTGCAGAGTCTATATTCTTCATATATACTTTTCGCATGGCTCCAAACATGCACGAGAAAGGTACACGCGTCGCCCGCCTCTTTGCCAACGGCCAGAGCCAGGCCGTGCGGCTGCCCAAGGAGTACCGCTTTGAGGGCGACCGCGTTCACATTGCGCGCATGGGCAACGCCGTGGTGCTGCTGCCCTGGAACGAACCATGGCAGACGCTCTTTGACAGCCTTGACCAATTCAGCGAGGAGTTTACCCGTGGCGCGCAGTGACGGCGCAGCAGCCCGCGCAGCCACTGGCGCAGCCGGCAGCGCATCCGGCGGGCTCGTGGCCGCGCTGGTTGACCTCTCCTTTTGCCTCGCGCTGATTGGCACGCGTGATGCGCGCCTCATGCAGGCTGTACAGCAATACAGGCCAGGCGCGCTGGGCATTTCGGCCGTGACGACCGCCGCCCTGCACCTGCGTGCGGCGCGCAGCAGCGAAGCGGCCCGCAACCGCCACGCCCTGGCCCAATTCCTGCTGCCGCTGGCCAGCGTGGATTTTGATGCTGGGGCCGCGCTGGCGCTGGCCACGCTGGAGCGGCGCGCGAGCGGCGCGGCCGCCGCGCATTCACCCACCAACGAGGCGCTCATGGTGGCAGCGCAGGCCGTTGCGCTGGATGCTATCGTGCTCACCTGCGCGCCGGAACGCTACGCCGGGCTGCAAGGGGTGCGACTGCAGGTACTGGCCGTCACACCGAGCCTCACAACTGCGGCTGTGGCACAGGCCGAGCACAGCCTGATCCTTGCCATGGGCAGCCACGACCTTACGCTGGACTTGGTGGGCGAGCGACTGCACGCGCAGCGGCCCGGGCTGCTCTTCTGCACCGCGCACGTGGGCAGCATGGACGGGCTGCAGGCGCTGCGGCGCGGCGAAGCACACCTCGCGGGCGCACACCTGCTCGACGCCGAAACGGGCGAATACAACGTGAGCACAGGTACGGCAGGTGCTCGGTGAGGCCGGCTGCCACGGCGTGGTGGTGCGCTTTGTGCAGCGCACACAGGGGCTGATTGTGGCGCGCGGCAACCCGAAGCAGATTCATTCGATTGTCGACCTGGCGCGTGGCGACGTTCGCTTCATCAATCGGCAGCGCGGCGCCGGCACGCGTGTGCTGCTGGATCACCTCCTGCGCCAGCAGGGCATTGCGCCGGCACAGGTGCAGGGCTACGGCCGCGAGGAGAGTTCGCATACGGGCATTACGGCGGCCATTGCCGCAGGCACGGCCGACTGCGGCCTGGGCATTCAGGCGGCCGCTGCCGCGCACGATTTAGGCTTTGTGCCGCTCTGCCACGAACGGTATGATTTGGTGATTCCTGCGGAGCACTTCACCGGCGCGCTGCTGGCCCCACTGCTTGCCCTGCTGCGCAAGCCCGAGCCCGACCTGCTGCGCGCGATTGGCGCGCTGGGCGGATACAGCACGGAAGGCATGGGGCGTGTATTGGCCGAGTTCTGAGTGGGCAGGAAGACGCATGCTGTGGCGCAGCGCGTGCCGCAGCCATACGCCAGACTGAACAGTCTGAGGAGGCCACCACATGGAAGTCCGACTCTTTGCCACCCTCCGCCCCATTGTGGGCGGGCCGACGGTGAAGCTTGAGACCGAGCCAGGTGCATCGGTGCGCACGCTGCTCGACGAGATGATTGCCCGTTATCCCGCCATGCAGGCCGAGTTGTTCAACGGTGAGGGCACGCTGCACAACAACATCCACGTCTTCATCAACGGCCGCGACGTGCGCTATCTGGGCGGGCTCGACATGGCTATCCCCGAGGGGGCCAGCATTCGCATCTTTCCGCCCGTGGGCGGTGGCGCAGCCGAGATGCCTGCGCATGCATGATGCAATGGAGCAATCGACCGGTGCGGAGAGCGAGCTTCCCGAAGGGGTCTTCGACTACTACAGCGTGCCGCTCTGGATGATGAAGGGCTATCTGGAGCAGTTGGGCGGGCGCGAGGTGGCGGAGAATACCTACGCCGGTGAGGGCTGGCAGGCAACCCTGAGCGCGGCGCCATGGCGGCACATTGGATCGCTGCGTGTGGGCGGCACGCGCGCCAGCTTCAGCGGTGCGCCCGAGGCACTCGAGCCCTTCTACGTACGACTCCACCAGAGAACCATGCGCGGCGGGGGGTGATCTATCCGCGAGTTGTCGAACGGCCTCTTGCAGGCATTCCAGTTAATCTTCCAGGGTGACGCCGAACTGGCGGAGATTGTCTGGCTTTCGCTGCGCGTGTCGGGCATTGCGCTGCTCATTAGCACAATGGCGGGGATACCGGCGGGCGCGTGGCTGGCGCTGCGGCGCTTCCATGGGCGGCGCTTCGTCGTTACGCTCATCTACACAGGCATGGCCTTCCCACCCGTGGTGATTGGCCTCTTTGTCTACATCTTCCTCTCGCGCAATGGCGTGCTGGGGGGCTTCAACTGGTGGTGGGTGCCGTCGCTTTTTACCCCTGCGGCCATGATTGTGGCGCAGACAATTATCGCTTTCCCGCTTGTGGCCGGCTTCACCATGGCGGCTGTCATGGGCGTCGACCCCAGCCTGCGCCTGCAGGTACGCTCGCTGGGTGCGTCGCCCTGGCAGAGCACATGGGCGATTCTGGACGAAGCGCGCACGGGGGTGATTGCGGCGGTGGTAGCCGGCTTTGGCGGCATCATCTCCGAAGTGGGCGCGGTGATGCTCGTGGGCGGCAACATTCAGGGGAGGACGCGCGTGCTCACCACCGCGATTGTGCTGGAAACCAACAAGGGCAACTTCTCCATGGCGCTGGCGCTGGGCATCATTCTGATTAGCATTGCCTTCGTCACCAACTTTTTCGTGCTGCGGCTGCAGGGGCGCACATTTGAATGAGAAGTGCATCCCCCCTCTACCCGCTGCCCCTCTTCCGCCTGCGGGGCGTTACGAAGCGCTACGAAGGCGCCCAACGCAGCGTGCGCACTGTGCTGAACATTGGCGATCTGGCGATACCGCGTGGCGAGATCACGGCGCTGGTAGGCCCCAGCGGCGCGGGCAAGAGCACGCTGCTGCGGCTGCTCAACTGGCTGGAGACGCCCGACAGCGGCGCGATTGAGTTTGATGGAAAGAGCTTTGGCCCCAACGATGAGCCACCGCTGGCCGTGCGCCGGCGCGTGACGACGGTCTTTCAGCGCCCGGTGCTGTTGCAGCGCAGCGTGGCCGAGAATGTGGCGTACGGCCTGCGCCTGCGCGGCCAGCGCCACGACGACGCTCACGTTGCCGACGCGCTGGCACAGGTGGGGTTGGATGCCATGGCCACCCACCCCGCACGCACGCTCTCGGGCGGGGAGGCGCAGCGGGTGGCGCTTGCGCGGGCGCTCATCCTCGAGCCGGCGGCGCTGCTGCTGGACGAGCCGACCGCCAACCTGGACCCCTACAACGTAGGCATGATCGAGCAGACGGTGCGGCGGCTCAACAAGGAGCGGGGCACAACCATTGTGCTGGTAACGCACAACGTCTTCCAGGCGCAGCGGCTGGCGCAGCGGGTGGCGCTGCTGCTCGACGGCCAGGTGGTTGAAGAGGGCGATTCCGAGCACTTCTTCCACAACCCCAGTGACGCGCGCACAGGCGCGTTTGTGCGGGGCGAAATGGTTTACTAACAGCGGTTTAAGGGTTTAAGGTTCTTGAGTCGGGCGTGGGGCGGAGGTTGGCGTGACGCAGTTGTAGGTCACGTCTCCTGACGTGACGCAGCCCGCAGGGCTGAATGTTTTTGCCATCAATACAATTGGGTAGAGGCGACACGATCTGCAACTGCTTCAGCCCTGCGGGCTGCGTCACGCCGGGAGACGTGACCTACAACGGTGGTGGTGTCTCCTACGATACTTAGCTTATTACCTACATATTCATGTTCAAAACCCTCACATAGAAAGGTCCATCACGCATGAAGAACCTACGCTTCACAGCTTTCTTGCTCATCGCCGTCACTGTTGCTTACCGCCTGCGCGCCGATTACCGCGCCGGCTGCGCGCGCCGGCTGCCGAAGCCGCCGCACCCGCTCCCAGCGCTGGCCGCCTTGTGCTCGCCACCACCACCAGCACGCAGGACTCCGGCTTGCTCGACGTCATCCTGCCCGACTTTGAAGCGCAGGCCGGCGTGCCCGTCGACGTCATCGCCGTGGGCTCCGGCCAGGCCATGAAGATTGGCGAAGATGGCAACGCCGACGTGCTGCTTGTCCATTCGCCCAAGGCGGAGCAGGCCTTTATGGACGCCGGCCACGGCACGCGCAAGGATAGCGTTATGTTCAACGATTTTGTCATCATCGGCCCGGCATCCGACCCCGCCGGCATTCGGGGCATGACCTCTGCCGCCGACGCCATGGCTCAGCTGGCCTCGACCGAATCCACCTTTATCTCACGCGGTGACGATTCGGGTACGCACGCCAAGGAAAAGGGGATCTGGGCCGCTGCAGCCATTGAGCCCGCCGGCGACTGGTACGTCTCCGCAGGGCAGGGCATGGGCGCAGTCATTACCATGGCCAACGAGCAGCAGGCCTACACCCTGAGCGACCGCAGCACCTATCTCGCGCGCACGCTCGAAGGTCTTGACCTCGAGGTCGTTGTCGAGGGCGATCCGGCGCTCTTCAACCCTTACAGCGTGATCACTGTAGATCCGGCCAAGAACGCCAACATTCAGGGCGACCTTGCGACGCAGTTCGCTGACTGGATCATCTCCGTGCCGACGCAGGAGCTTATCGCGCAGTTTGGCGTGGAAGAATTCGGCGAAGGGCTCTTCATGCCCGATTCCGAAGCCTGGAACAACAAGTAGCCAAAGGTGAAGAGTGCACGCTTGCGCCTGTCCGGGCTGATTCTCGCGCTGCTGCTGGCGGGGTGCGCGCCGATGCGCGCCCCGTCGGCAGAGCCCGCGGGTGAGACACTGACGGTTATGGCGGCGGCTTCGCTTAAGGACGCCTTTGAGCAGATGGCCGTCGACTTCGCCGTGGAGCGTCCGCAGACGACGCTCATCTTCAACTTTGCCGGCTCGCAACAACTGGCGCAGCAGCTGGCCGAGGGCGCGCCGGGCGACGTCTTCGCCTCGGCCAACCAGCGCCAAATGGCGAACGCGATTGAGAGCGGGCGTGTGGCGATGGGTGCACCCGCCATCTTCGCACGCAACCGGCTGGTGGTCGCCATCCCTGCCGACAACCACGCCGCGATTGAGAGCTTGCAGGATTTGGCGCGGCCCGGCATCAAGCTGGTGCTGGCGGCCGAGGCAGTCCCTGCCGGCCAGTATGCGCTTGAGTTCCTCGCGAAGGCATCTGCCACGGCAGAGTACACGGCTGCCTACTCGCCCACAGTGCGCAGCAACGTTGTCTCCTACGAGGCCAACGTGCGCTCGGTGCTCACCAAGATTGCGCTGGGCGAGGCCGACGCCGGCATTGTCTACGCCTCGGATGCGCCGCCCAGCAACGCACAGGTGGCCACGCTCGCGATTCCCGATGCGCTGAATGTGCTCGCGGAATACCCGATTGCCGTCGTGGTGGACAGCGCTTATCCGGAAGCGGCGCAAGCCTTTGTGGATTACGTGCGGTCTGACGCAGGGCAGGCGACGCTCGAGCAGTTCGGCTTCCTGCGTGGCGATTGACTGCGGCAGTGGCGGCAAGCTGGATGGGGATTACTGACAAGCGAGGATTGAGGATTGAAGATTGCACATTGAAGATTGGGTGCTGTCCGCACTACGCAATTGTCAAATTTCAGTTGTCTGTCAATCAACCTCAAAGGAGAGAGAGCCATGAGACTGAGTGCACGCAACCAGCTGGCAGGCACCGTCGTATCCGTCAAGCTCGGCGCGGTGATGGCCGAAGTTGTGGTTCGCCTCGAGGGCGGCCAGGAAGTCGTCTCGGCGATAACGGTTGGCTCGGTCGAGTCGCTGGGCATCAAGGAGGGCGGCAAGGTGTACGTCGTGGTCAAGTCCACGGAAGTGATGATCGGCGTAGACTGAACGCGTAAACTGAAGACAGCAGTACACAGATTTCACAGAAAAAGACAGATAACAACGGGTCAGCCGTTGTTATCTGTCTTTTTCTGTGAAATCTGTGTACTGCTATTTTGTTACGCCTAGATGATCTCCAGCGCCGCCAGCTTCTCCTGGGGGACGACGCCATTCACCCAGCCGCGCGAGGCGTAGTATTCCTCAAGCATCTGGTCGAGCTCGCAGACGTGTCCTTCGGAGCCGGGCATGGTGCTGGCCTCCTGCGTAAAGCGCAGCGGCAGCTTGTCGGAGCCTTCGCCGAAGCCGGCGAGATTGTTGTAGTAGCGCTCCAGATTGTAAATGCGCTCGCCGCAGGTCATCAGCTCCTCAATCGAGACGTTGAGCCCGGTTACGGCGTTGTACTGCTCGGTGTACTCCTGCATCCCCTGGGCAAAGGCCGAGAACTTGCAGATGTCGAAGGAGTCGGAGACGGCGTGAATGTCCTGGAAGACGCGGGTCAGTTCGCCCTTGCCCTTCCACGCCAGCGGGTCCACCTTGAGGGAGCCAAAGGGCATAACGCCCAATTCGGCTGCGGCATCATATGCGCGCAGGTGGCAGCCGCCGCGGTTGCTGGTGGCGTAGGCCACGCCCATGCCCTTCATGCCGCGCGGGTCATAGGCGGGGATTGCCTGGCCCTTGCAGGTCATGGCAAGCTCGCCATGGCCAAAGTGGATGGCGGCGCGCTCGGTGCCTTCGGCCAGGATGTCGCCAACACCTTCACGGTCACCAATGCAGTCGGTTATGGCAACCATGGCCATGTAGTCACCCCACGCAAGGGCATCGCCGTTGGTGGCGCCCAGGCCGCTCGTCTCCATGAACATGGAAAGGACATTGCCCAGTTCGATCGGGTCCATGCCATAGTCATTGCATTGGTCGATCATCTTGGCAACCGAAGCGATGTCATTATTGCCGCAGTTGGCGCCCAGTGCCCAGGCCGGCTCGTACTCAACACTCTCCATGCGCAGGCCGGCGAAAGGACCCTCGGTGATCTCGACTTCCTTCTTGCAGGCCACCGGGCAGGCGTGACAGGTGGGATCTTCGACGAGGATATTGTCCTTGACATACTCGCCGGAGATCTTCTCGGCATTTTCGGCGCCAAAGGCGGTGAACTGCGAGTTCTTCGTCGGCAACGCGCCAATGCTCTCGGTGATGTTCATAAGCACGTTGGTGCCGTAGACGCTGAGGCCACCCTTGCGCGGTGAGGTGATATTCTCGGGCGCCATGATTGCGGCCAGTGCCTTCTTGCGCGCCTCGCGGTCGGCGTCCTTGTCGGCCGGGGCAGGGCGGTTCTTCTTGTCGCCCTTAATGACAATGGCCTTGAGGTTCTTGCTGCCGCCCACAGCGCCGGTGCCGTTGCGGCCCGCTGCACGGTCATTCACGTTGAGCCAGCAGGCGAAGCGCACAAGTTTTTCGCCGGCGCGACCAATGGCCATGCCGTCGCAGTCGTCGCCGTGGCGCTGCTTGAGGATGGCGAGCGTCTCGTGAATGTTCTTGCCCCAGAGGTCCGATGCGTCATGCAGAGTGACCGTGCCGTCTTCCACATAGGCGTAGACCGGCTTGTCGGCCTTGCCCTTGAAGACGAGGCCGTCGAAGCCGGCCCACTTGAGCTTGGCCGCCGTCCAGCCGCCCATGTGCGAATCTGCCACGGTGCCGCTGAGGGGTGACTTTGGTGACGACGGCCAAACGGCCGCTCATGTTGACATTTGTGCCGGTGAGGGGGCCGTTCATGATGCAGAGCAGGTTTTCGGGCGAAAACGGATCGACCTCGGGGCCGTTGTCGAAGACATACTTGACGCCCAAACCACGTGCGCCAATATACTTGCGTGCATCGCTCTCATCGATGCCGCGGTATTCTATGTTGCTGCTGGCCAGATCGATCCAGGCAACACGGTTAGCAAAACCTCCGATGGTCATTGCATATTCTCCTTGGATTTTCGAAACTGTAGCTGAACGCGAAGTGAAGGGGAACCCATTGCTTGATCGAACAACGAGGAGACTCAGCCGGCAGCAGATGCGCCACAGTCTGCCGCCGTTAACCGAGTTAAGCGCGCAATGCAAGCGGGCTTACATTGGGAATGACATAATGATATCCATGGTATGGTTGTCTGTCAAACCGACAATGATCATGGTAGCGGGATTTGAGGCGGCGGCCTGGGCGGTGCATCGCCGAACCCGAGGACGCGAGACCTTCCGCGCTTCGGCGGTGTCAGTGTTGGTTGATGGCTTTTCGGTTGCAACCTGGTATCGCGTTATCGACGCCAGCTGCAGCCTCGTCAATGGAACAAATGAGAGCCCTCACCCGTACACTTTGAGCCACCCATGTTCACCGCCGCCTTGCCGCGTGCGCAGGATGGCTGACCGATTTTCGCACTGCGTCCAAGGCGCTTCGGCTGTCTCGTGTACAATCGGGGTGCTGCCTCGGCATGCAATGTGCGCAAGCCGCTCAAATTGATCAATACGTTCTCCACAACCAATCAGGAGGCTCGAATTATGCGCTTTATGACATTGATTGGCAGCGCGCTGCTGTTTGCAGGCCTCACCGCCGGCTGCCAGCCCGTTCAGCCCGAAGCCGCGCCAACCGCAAGCACAGTGCCCGCCGCCGAAGCGGCCGCTTCCGAAATGGCCACGCAGCCCACTGTCTTTGTTTTGCCCGATGGTACAACGTGCACCTTTGCGGGCACAGGCGCTACGCTCAGCTTTGCCGAGGGGCGCCTCAACTATACATGTGGCGATCCCGATGCGATGCCAATGCTTGCCCTGCTGGGCGATCCCGTGCAGGACGTGATGCAGGGGGCCGGTGTGTGGACGGCGACGCTGGCCACAATCAGCCATGGCGACGCGGGCTTTACGCTCGATTCCAGCGAGACAATCACCTTCTTTGCAGCCGAACTTGATCTGGAGGATGACTCGGTCTGCCTGCACGCCGGCTTTGGCGCCACGCTCGGCTTTGAGGGCGAGCGACTCAACTACACCTGCGGCTCTGACGATGGTGAGACAGGGATTGTCGGCGAGTTGCAGTATGACGCGGACGCCATGGCTGGCGTCTACGTGGCGCAGAAGGTGCTCTTCCACAGCGCCGGTGATGCGGGATTTGCGCTGGATGAGAGTGAAATGCTCAACGTGACGCGCATTGTGGGCGCAGAGTTGCCGCCCCGGCCGTAGCTGCTTCGCAGCGCAAATGGAGCCGCAGCGGCAGCCATGCGGGCCCGGGCGGACTGGAATAGAGCTTGCACTGGCGCAAAACCCATGATAAACTGCCTACAAGTTCGAGGGGACACTGTCTCTTCGATGAGCGAGAACAATGGCGTTCTCGCTCTTTCTTTTTGCCTTGCGAGTGCTCTCAAAAGAGATGCCGCTTTAGCAACAACATCGCAAGGCAAAGGTGCAAAGTAGCCAAGGGCCTTGCACGTCAGCACCTTTGGGACATACGTACCATGCAACTGATTGTCAACTGACCCGAAACGAAGTACGCGTAGAGTGTTATAATGCGCTGAGCAAGCAATCCTTCTGCGCGCTTGCCCATTGATCTTGCTTTTTGCCGGCCATTTCGTTCGCTGAACTTTTCCTGCACAACGGCGGCGCAGTCAATGGCCACCGCATTTGCCGCCAGGATGAACCAAAGCACAGGGAGAAAAGAAACGTGAAAGTTGTCGTCCTTGTCAAACAAACGCCGGACACGGCAGAATTGCCCAAGGTATCGGCTGATGACGTTCGCTCGGGCGACGTCAAGGCCACCATGGTCATCAACCCGTGGGATGAGTACGCCGCCGAGGAGGCCATCCTCCTGGCAGACCGCTTTGATTGCGACACCGTTGCCGTTACCATGGGCAACGCCGACGCCACCGATGTGCTCAAGCACGCGCTTGCCATGGGCATAGCCGAGGCCACCCTGGTGGACAGCAGCAGCCTGCGCGGCGACATGTGGGCCACCGCCGAGGCGCTCGCTGCCGCCGTCAAGGCGCAGGGCGATGTGGACCTCGTGCTCACGGGCAAGCAGAGTGTGGACGAGAACAGCGGCGCCGTCTTTGCAGGCGTTGCAAGCCGCCTGGGCTGGCCGTTGCTCAGCAACGTCATCAAGATTGTTGACATCGCCGACGGCAAGATTAGCGTCGAGCGCATGGTGGATGGCGGCCTGGAGAGCGTCACCGTGGCAACACCCGTTGTCATCAGCGTGGGCAAGGAGATCAACGAGCCGCGCTATCCCTCCTTCATGGGCATCCGCAAGGCCAACAAGGCGCAGATTCCCGTGAGCGAACTGAGCGCGCTGGGCGTGGACGGCAGCACCTCACGCACTACCTGGGACAACGTGCGCAAACCCGAAGAGCGCAAGACCGAAGTCAAGATCATCGACGGCGCAACGCCCGAGGAGAAGGCCGCCAAGCTGGTGGACGCTCTCCTGGCCGAGAAGGTACTCTAGGAGAGAGATCCCATGTCTGTTCTTGTATGGATTGAGCAGGACCATAACGACCACGCCTATTCGAGCAGTTGGGAAGTGCTGGGCAAGGCGCGTGAATTGGCGCAGGCGCTGGGCACAAAGCTCGCTGCGTGCGTACTGGATGACGATACGGAAGCCACGGCGCAGAAAGCGATTGGCTTTGGCGCCGAGGATGTCTATTATGTGGCCAGCCCCATTCTCGACACCTTCCGCCTGAGCGCGCATGCCGCCGCCCTCAAGGCCGTGGTGGCCGAAGCGGGTGCGACGGTTGTGCTGGCCGCAGCCACTGCGCGCGGGCGCGAACTTACCGCCTACCTTGCCTTTGAATTGGGCGCGGGCATTGCCCCCGACGCCGTTGACCTGCGCGTTGAAGATGGCAAGCTTGTCGCCGTGCGCTCCATCTACTCCAACAACATCCTCACCGACGTCACCTTTACCAGTGACATTCAGGTGGCGAGTGTGCGCCCGCGCTCCTTCCCCGCGCCCGAAATTGCCCCGTCCGGCGGCACCACGCACCCTGTGGATGCAGGGCTGAGCGAAGATGCAGTGGTGGAGAAGGTGACCGACTTCCGCTCCACAGAGACCGGCGAAGTTAGCCTGACCGATGCGAATATCGTCGTATCGGGCGGGCGTGGTGTGGCCGCCGACCCCGAGCGCGGCTTCAAGCTGGTGGCCGAGCTGGCGAGCGCGCTGGGTGCAGCCATGGGCGCCAGCCGCGCCGCTGTGGATGCGGGCTTCGTGCCCTACAAGTATCAGGTTGGCCAGACGGGCAAGACTGTCCGTCCCGACCTGTACATTGCCGCCGGCATTAGCGGCGCCATTCAGCACCTGGCCGGTATGGCAGGCAGCAAGACGATTGTGGCCATCAACAAGGACCCTGAGGCGCCCATCTTCGAGAAGGCCGCCTTCGGCATTGTGGGCGACCTGTACGAGGTCCTCCCGGCGCTGACGGCAGAGGCCAAGAAGCGGTTGGGGTAGGGCAGGGCAATATTGGCGAATGAAGTACGTGGTGAATTGGCAAGTGGTCGCGGGCGGCGGGGGCAACCTCGCCGCCCGTTTGTTATTGAAGCGAGGCCACCAGCAGCGCAGGGCTTCTCAAGAGTCAGTAGGCCGCACAACGGCACCTCATACCCGACCACACTCCAGTCTGGCTATGCACTATACGCATCGCGATTCTCCGGTCTTCAGTCGCCGGAGCCGCTGCAGGCTCAAGCCTGCAGCCAGGCAACCCAGCCGGCTCAAGCCGGCTGGGGCCGTTGTAGGTCACGTCTCCTGACGTGACGCAGCCCGCAGGGCTGAATGTATCCGGCATGCGCTGTACACTTGCCAATGCGTCGAGGTTCAGCGCAATCCAAAACGTTCAGCCCTGCGGGCTGCGTCACGTCAGGAGACGTGACCTACAACAGATTCTCCGCCTCTTCATGGTAAAATCACCAGACGCGTTCATTTCTCAATCCGTAGGTGATGCCATGATATCCGAAATGCAAACCCCCGTTTCCGCAGGCGACGCACCCGCCTTCTCCGCTCACTATCGCTGCTTTCGCGGCTGCCCGGGTGAGTATTCCGTGTACGAGGTGATGTACACCTGCCCCACCTGTGGCGGGCTGCTTGAGGTGCATCATGATATTCCCGCGCTGCAGGCGGCGCACACGGGGGACGAGTGGCGGCGGCTGATTGACAGCCGCGTCGGCTCCACCACGTGGCCCTATGGCAGCGGCGTGTGGGGCATGCGCGAGTGGGTGCTGCCCACACTGCGCGACGAGAACGTCGTTAGCATGTACGAGGGCAACACGAACCTCTATTGGGCCGAGCGACTGGGCAAGCAGATTGGCGTGCCCGACCTCTGGGTCAAGCTCTGCGGCAACAGCCACACCGGCTCCTTCAAGGATCTGGGCATGACTGTGCTGGTGAGCGCCGTGAAGCAGATGATGGCGGACGGCAGCCCCGTGCAGGCGGTGGCGTGTGCATCGACGGGCGACACGAGCGCAGCGCTCGCCTCCTATGCTGCGGCGGCGGGTATCCCCGCGGTCATCTTCCTGCCTGCGGGCAAGGTAAGCACGGCGCAGTTGATCCAGCCCGTGGCCAACGGCGCGCACGTGCTTGCGCTCGAGACTGACTTCGACGGCTGCATGCGGATTGTGCGCGAGGTGACGCGCGACAACAGCCTTTACCTGGCCAACTCCATGAACAGCCTGCGCATTGAGGGGCAGAAGACGGTTGCGATTGAGATTTTGCGCCAATTTGATTGGGAGGTGCCCGACTGGATCGTCATCCCCGTGGGCAACCTGGGCAACATCAGCGCGCTCTACAAGGGGCTCAAGCTGCTCATGGACCTGGGGCTCATCCACAAGATGCCGCGCCTGGTGGCGGCGCAGGCGGGCAAGGCCAACCCCTTCTACCTGAGCTACCTCAAGGGCTTTAGCGACAAGGTTTCGATTCGCGCGCAGAGCACGCTGGCATCGGCCATTCAGATTGGCGACCCCGTCTCTTACGAAAAAGCTGTGCAGGCGGTGGTGGAGAGCAACGGCATTGTGGAGGAGGCCACCGAGCACGAGATGGCCGAAGCCGCCGCACGCGCCGATCTAACGGGCATGTACACCTGCCCGCATACGGGCGTGGCGCTGGCGGCGCTCTTCAAGCTGGTGCAGCGGGGCGAGATCAAGGGGAGCGACAGGGTTGTCGTCATCAGCACGGCGCACGGCCTCAAGTTCACCTCATTCAAGGTTGGCTATCACGAAGGGACGCTGGCCGAAGTGGAGAGCCAGTTCGCCAACCCGCCCGTCTACCTGCCGGCCAACGCAGACGCCGTGCGCGAGGTGATTGCGCAACGGCTGGGATGAAAAAGCAATTGGTGAATTGGTCATTGGTAATATCGCAGCACTCTGTTGCGCGACGCCATTACCAATGACCAATTCACCAATCACTCCTCCACAAACACGAATACTCTCTGAAACCTATGCTCGACTACGGCCCCACCCACTTCTCTCAGGGACGGATGGACTTCGCCTGGGAGGAATTGAGCGACGAGGAACGCGCCCAGGCCTATGCGGACTGGGAGGCGGGCCGCGGCCTGATTGGGGGCGACCCCCGCTTCCGTCCCGATTCGCAGTTGCTGCCCGCATGGGGCATGGAGCAGCCCTTCTTCCGCGCGCTGGCGCTGGACGACGCTCGCGCCGCCAATGGCGCGCGCCTGCGCGCCGCGCTGGCTACGGGCGCACCCCTGGAAGTTGAGATTGGCTTTGGCCGCGGCGATTTTCTGCTCGACCGCGCTGCGCGCCTGCCCGATACGCTCCTGATTGGTTACGAAACCAAAACCAAGGCCACGCGCCTCGCGCTGGCGCGCATTGCACGCTTTGGGCTGCCAAACGTCTGGCTCAGCGACGATGACGCGCGCTTCAGTCTGCCGCGCGTGCTGCCCGAAGGCCGCGTCGACGCCATCCACATCCTCTTTCCCGACCCCTGGTGGAAGACCGAGCACCGCGTCAAGCGCCTCTTCTCGCCCCCCTTTGTAGACCTGCTGGCACGCACCCTGCGTCCTGGAGGGCTGCTCCATTTCAAGAGCGACGTGGAGGAGTACGCGGCGCTGGTGCGCTACCTGGTGGAGCAGCAGCCTGCCTTCGCCCCGCACGACCCTGCGCTGGCCGAACGCATTGGCCCCTATGCCCCCACGCACCGCGAGCAGTGGTGCCTGCGCAACGGCAAAGGCGTGTGGGCGCTCCACTTCTTGCGCAAATGACCCCTTGGAGCGAGGCTTCCAAGAGCGGGAGTCTCGCTTCGGCAGCAAGCGACGTCGCACTTTCCTCAGCAGCGGCGGAACCGTACGCAACAGCGATCAACAACTGTATGGAAAGGATTCCCAATGTCCTCCCCCGTCCGCCTGACAACGCGATTTCTCATCTTGCTGCTTGCGCTGCTGCTCGTGCTGCCTGCAGCGCCGGCGGTTGCGCAATCGCCCGCCGATGCAACCGCCGCACGCGGGGCGAACCTGCGCGCTGGTCCCGGCACGACCTTTGCAATTGTGGGCGGGGCCAAAGCCGGGCAGTCGCTCGACATCGTGGCGCGCAATGGGGATGGCACCTGGTACAAGCTTGCTGATGGCGCATGGATCTTCGCGCCGCTTGTCGCCAATGCGCCTGAAGTTCCTGTGGATGAGGGAGACGCGACAGCGGCAACGCCAGCAGCGGCTGCCAGCGCGCCCGCACCAGCCGCTGTAGCTGCGCCAGCCGGTGGCAGCACGCTTGCCGCCGACTCTGCGGCCAACTGGCCCGGCGGCAAGGAGCACAACTACTGGGCCTATCTCTTTACGGAGGGGCGCAACAACTTCAACTGGCAGGATATGCGCCAGGAGAACCCCAATAGCTGCTTCAAGGACACCGCCAATCTCGGCCTTGAAGTCTGCTCCGACAACATCACGGCCGACAAGCGCGGTGACGTGGCTGTACAGTGGAAGGCGAGCAAGGGCGGCAGCTACCGCTTCGAATGGGACTCTGCATCGCTGAAGTTCTACAAGCACACCGAGTTGCTCGGCATCCTCGGTACGGGCGTGGAACTGCCGTACGCGGCCACGGTGCGCAACGTCATCGAGTGGGAGCAATTCTTCTGGGTCGCCACGGACAACACGCCCTACCACATCCGTATCTTCAAGCTTGATGGCGCCGCGGCAGCGCCGGCCCCGGCTGCATCTGCTGCCATTGCCACCTTTGGCTCGGGCATGAAGGTGGTGGGCCGCGACATTATTCCCGGCACCTATCGCTCGCTCGGCAGTGACGGCTGCTACTGGGAGCGCTTGAATGGTTTCGCCGGCAAACTCGGCAACATCATTGCCAATGAGTTCAGTGCCGGCCCGCAAATCGTATCCATTCTTGCGACGGATCGGGGCTTCTACTCAAACCGCTGTGGTACGTGGACGCTGGACCTGTCGCCTATTCGCGCCGACCCGGGCCTGCCCTTTGGTGACGGCACCTACTTTGTGGGCAAAGACATTGCGCCTGGTACGTGGCAGGCGAGCGGCACCGATGGCTGCTACTGGGAGACGCTCTCAAATTTCTCGGGTCAGTTCCGCGATATCCACGCCAACGACTTCCTGGTAGGTGGCACAGTTGTGGATATTCGATCAGAGGACACTGGCTTCCGAACCAGTGGCTGCGGCACGTGGACAAAGATAGAGTGACATAGAAGATAGAGTGACATAAAGGTGGTTGTGTCGCACCTCGTCCAAAGCGAGGCTTCCAGAAGCGGAAGCCTCGCTTTGTTTCCTCCTTTGCGTGTACAATAGGGTTACCAACCCGTCCCGCACCCGCGAGCCGCACCATGCCCCGCTCGTCCGCCGCATCTGCAGCGCCCACGCTCACCTGGCCCGACAAGCGCGCACCGCTGCCGGTGGAGCCGGCGCGCCCCGTGCTTCGGGAAACCTTCGAGCCCTTTGGCCGCACGCCGCTTGACGCCGCCGACGCCATTGCTCTCCGGCTGGAACCGCCTCTTCCTGGGCGACAACCTGCCCATCCTGCATGCGCTGGCGGCGCACGAAGCGGGGCGCTTCAAGCTCATCTACGCCGACCCGCCCTATGGCAGCGGCGTGAAGTGGGCGCGCAAGGTGCGCCTGCGCGGGCCGCGCGAACTCTCGCGCCGTGTCATCCTGCGCCAGCCCGAGTACGAAGACCGCATGGATGACGCGCAGTACCTCCAGTTCATGCTCGACCGCCTTGCCATTCTGCGCGATCTGCTGGCCGACGACGGCACAATCTGGCTGCACTGCGACCACCGCCACACGCACCATCTGCGCGCGCTGCTGGCCGAAACATTCGGCGCGGAAAACTGGCTCAACACCATCACCTGGCGCAGCCAGACGGCGCGCGGGGCCAAGTCGGGGGCGCACTACTTCCCGCACAGCGCGCACTCAATCCACATCTTCCGCAAGAACAGCCGCGCCGCCATTACCTGGAACGCGCCCAAGCGGCGGCTGGTGCTGAGCGAGGCCGAGGCCGCCGCCGAGTTCATGCGCGACGAAGGAGGCTTCTTCCGCACCTCCGACCCGGGCGCGTACACCTTTGAGAGCCTCAAACGGCTGCACGGCGAGGGACGGCTCTACGCGCCCTACGGTGGCGCGATTGTTGTGGATGACGATCACCGCCGCATCACCTGCTCGCACGGGGGCAACATTGGCATCAAGTATTATCTGACGGACCTGGGGCAGGGGAGGCATCTGGTTGAGCGCACGGTGGACAACGTCTGGGACGACATCCCTGGCCTGGGCACAACGCCTGCCGAAGACACCGGTTATCCCACGCAGAAGACCACGGCGCTGCTCGAGCGCATCATCTCGGTGGGCACAAACCCGGGCGATTGGGTGCTCGATCCCTTCTCCGGCTCGGGCACTACGCTGGTAACGGCGCAGCGGCTGGGGCGGCGCTGGGTGGGCTGCGACGCGAGCCGCGCGCGCTGTGGACACCGCGCTGCAGCGCGTCTCCGGACTGGTGCTTGAACAGGTGCATGATGACCCGGACGCGCCGCCGCCCCACGCCGCACTGCTGGCTGCCGCGCCCACTGACGCGGCTGTGCAGGAGGCCGCAGTGCCGCAAGCCACCCTGCTGATTACCCGAAACGCCGTGGGCGCGGCTAGAATACGGGTCGATATCACGGGCTACAGTTCGGCGCGCCTCGAGGCGTTGCTGCCTGCCATGCCTGTGGACTGGCGGGCGCTGGTTGAACGTGTGGCGATTGATCCAGACCACGACGGGTGCGTCTTTCGCGCTGCCGTGGCCGATGCGCCCTCCCGCCGCAACCGCACCGTGGTGGGCTCCTACGAGGTGGAAGTGCCCGAGCAAGCCGCCAGCGTGGCCGTGCGCATCACCGACATTCTGGGCGACGGGGTGACCGTCGTCTTTCCCGCGGGGGAAGCGAAAAACGATTGAAAATTGAAAACTGAGGATTGAAGATTGCGCCCCAAATTGCGCAGCGTGCTCCAATAATCAGTCATCAATTTTCAATCATCTTTTCAAGACCCGCCTGGATTCGAGACTTCATGAATACACCCGTCCTGACAGTCCTCGAAGAAGATCGCCACGCCTGGTTTGCCGGGCGGCACGCGCGCGATACAGAAGTATCTGGATGCGGAGATTGGCGCTGCGGCCCCGGGCGGCGGCGGGCGGCGCATCCTTGACATTGGCAGCGGCGCGGGCAACATGGCGCACCACCTGGCCCACTATGGCGCTGTCACGGGGCTGGACTTCAACCCGCGCCCCCTGCCGGTGGCGCAACAGCGCGGCCTTGAGGTGCTGCGCGGCAGCGGCAGCGAACTTCCCTTCCCCGAGAACACCTTTGACCTTGTGGCGCTGCTCGACACGATTGAGCACATTGCCGACGAACTGGCCGTGCTTAACGAGGTGCGGCGCGTCCTCAAGCCCGACGGCCGCGTCATCATCACCGTGCCCGCCTTCATGTGGCTGTGGAGCTACAACGACGAGATCAACGAGCACCAGCGCCGCTACACCGAGCCTGAATTGCGCCAGAAGCTCGAGCTTTGCGGGCTCATGCCCACGCGCTCGAGCTACAACAACTTCTTCCTCTTCCCGCCGATTGCCGCGATTCGCCTGCTGCGTCCCTACAATCCCGGGCTCGAAAGCCCCCACCTCACCGAGGACGCGGATGTCTATCAGGTGGAGATGGAGCCGATTCCCGAGCCGGTGAACAGCGTGCTGCACGCCTCAGGCTGGGTGGAGGCGGAGCTGCTGGCACGCACCTCGCTGCCCTTCGGCAACAGCATCATCGCCATGGCGCGCAAGCCCGTCGCCCCTGAGCCAAAACAGTTTTGACGCAAAGACGCAAAGACGCAAAGGAACGCAAAGAAGAGCAAGGGCAAAGAAAAACTGATCTTTGCCCTGTTGCTTGCGCGTCTTGCGCCCTGCCTGAACGCTTATGCCATTCCTGATTGCTTCCCTTCTTCTTCTTGCCTTTGCGTCCCTTAGCGCCTTTGCGTCTTTGCGCCAAGGCAGCGGCGGGGTGCGCGCCCATGCGGCCGTGCTGGGGGCATTCTTTGCGCTGGCGGCGCTGCTCTGGTGGCCTCTGCCGCTGCACATTGCCACGCACGTTCCTGGCGCGCCCACCTGGGCCTACGATGAAGCCACCTTTGTGTGGAATATCTGGTACTTCAAGCACGCCCTGCTGGAGCTGCTGCAGTCGCCCCTGCACACCAGCCTCGTCTACTACCCGCTGGGCGTCGACCTGATTCTCTACACCTACAACTTCTACCACGTGCTGGCGAGCCTGCCCCTGGCGCTGGCTACCAACTATGTGGTGGCGAGCAACGTTTCGCTGCTGGCGGCCACTGCGCTCAGCGGCTACGGCGCGTGGCTGCTTGTGCGCTATTTGCTCGCACGCGAGGGTGTGGCGCAGCGCACCGCCTGGTGGGCGGCGCTGGTGGCGGGCGCGATCTTCGCCTACGCCTCCAACCGCTCGGTTTACGCAGCGCTGGGCCACTATGACATGGTGACCACGCAGTGGATTCCCTTCTACGCGCTGGCGCTGCTGCGCAGCCTGGACGACGCGCCTGAACGCCGCGCGCGCGCCGGCGCGCCGCCGTGCTCGCGGGCGTCTTCATCGCCTTCGCCGGGCTGGCCGAGATGATCACGGCGCTCTTCCTGGCCATCTTTACGCTGATTGTGCTGCTGGCGCACCCGGGCGATGCAGCACGCGGCGCGAGCGCGCGCTGCTTCTGCGCTGGCGCATCTGGCTGCCCAGCTTTGCCATCCTGGGCG
Organism: uncultured Chloroflexia bacterium; assembly: GCA_963773745.1. Lineage (GTDB taxonomy): Bacteria > Chloroflexota > Anaerolineae > Caldilineales > Caldilineaceae > UBA5069. The sequence goes on along the minus strand of CAVZCL010000005.1, from coordinate 1,295,592 downwards.
GCGTCGGCTTTCTGCTTTGGAGCCCGGCACTCGTGCCCATTCTCTACCAGTTCCTCGTCAGCGACTTTTCGCTCAAGGGCTGGGGTGAGGCGATTCCCCTGAGCACGGACCTCATGGGCTGGTTCACGCCCACAGTGCTCCACCCCTGGTTCGGCAGCGACCTGGTGGCCGAGCTGCGGCGCGTGCAGTTGCGCGCGCTCGATGGCGGCGTCACCGGCTTTCGCGACCTCAACACCGTCTTCCTCGGGCTGGGTAACGGCGGCGCTGGCGCTCACCGGCGCGCTGGCGTGGCGGCGGCGCACGCGCATTTGGTGGTGGACGGCAATCGTCTTCGGCCTCTTCACGCTGGGGCCCTTCCTGCAAATCAACGGCGCGTATCTCTTTGACCTTGACGGCGTAGACGCGACCTTCCCCATGCCCTACACGCTGCTCCACTACATCCCCATCATCAAGGCCAACCGTGCGCCCAACCGCAACAGCGTTGTGCTCATGCTCGCGCTGGCGGTGCTGGCGGGGTATGCGATTGCGTGGCTGTGGGCGAAGCTGAGTGAACGCAGCGTGCGGCGGGGCAGCAGTGCCAATCCCCGCTGGATTGTGGCGCTGCCGGTTGTGGCCGGCCTGCTGGTGATTGGCGAGCACCTGGCCCTGCCGATGACGCTGACCGACATGCGCGTGCCCGCTGTCTATGCGCAAATTGCCGCTGACCCGCGCCCCGTTGCCGTCATGCAGCTGCCGCTGGGATGGCGCAACTCCTTTGGCGTCTTTGGCCCCGAGGCGACCATTCTGCAGTGGTACCAGAGCGCCCACGCCAAGCCCATGCTCGGCGGCAACATCAGCCGCGCACCCGATTTCAAGATGGAGTACTTCAAACGGCTCCCCTACTTCCAGGCGATCACCGAAGTGCAGTTTGGGCGCGAGATCTCGCCCGAGCTGATGGAAGCGGCTCGAGCGCAGGCGCCGGCGCTTATGCGCCTTTACAATGTGGGCTATGTGCTGCTCTACCCGCCTGTGGCTGGGCGGCCCCCCTACAGCGATACCTGGCAGGCGGCGTGGGATTTTGCCAAAGAGACGCTGCCCCTTGAGGATGCGCCCTTCTGGACGGGTGACGGCATCGAAGCCTACCGCGTCCTGCTGCCCGAAGCTGCGACATCGTTCGCGCTGGATTTGGGCGATGTCGACTCGCTCCCCTATCGCGGTGACGGCTGGGACACGGGCGACAGCGCGCTGGATGGCGCCAACGGCGTATGGGCGACGACGCGCGCCAGCACGCTCTACCTGCCGCCGCTGGCGCAGGCGCAATGCGCCGGTGACGCTGCGCATGCGCCTGCAGCCCTACAGCTACGCCGGCAGCGCGCCGCAGAGCGTGGCGCTGCGCGTCAACGGTGAGGCCATTGGCGCGCCTCAAACGCTGGCCGACGGCTGGCAGGAAGTGGCGTGGGAAATTGCGCCCGCGCTGCTGGGCGAGGGGCTGAGCCGCATTGAATTGGCGTGGGGCAACGCGGCTGCCCGCGCGCATGTGGCGCCGGGCAGCCGCCTGATCGGCGCGACGGGCGTGGAGATGCCCGTCGACGCCGACCTCAAGGCCTTTGCCGATGGCGGCTTCATTGCGCTCTTCGATGAAGAGGGCGCGCAGACGGACGCCTCAACCGGGCGCAAGGGCGTGAATGTGACGGTGCTTGAACCCGGCAGCGGCCGCATTGTGGCGCAGCAGGGCTTTGACACGACCGCCAATACCTTCGAGAGCGAGGCACTGGCAGACTTCCTGAATGGCATCACGCCGGGAAACATTGTGCTCGTCGTCAGCAATGGCGACGCCTGGGCGCATTTGAGCCAGGATGCCGTTGACGGGCTGCGCGATATCGGCGCAGAGGTGACGCTGGAGGGGTTACAGAACCAGTACTTTGCCCTGGCAGGCGTGCTGGGTGCGGCGCCGGGCACGGCTGCGCAAACGATCGACCCGGCCGACGCCTTCCTGCGCGTTAGCCTCGAGCGCGACAGGCGGCCCCTGGCGGCGTTTGTGGATTGGGTGCGGGTGGGGAATGAAGATTGAAAATTGAGTACTTACGATTGAGAATTGGTAACTCTTTGCCTCTATGTGCGATACCAGAGAGAGGCGAATAAGAGGCCAACGACAATTTGTCATTGGTCATCGGGTGAATGACGCCTAGTCCGCCGATTAGCAATTATCAATCGTCAATTTTCAATTTTGCCCTTTGTACCACCCCACCATCTGCTCCCACGGCAGGCGGCTGGTGCGCAGGCGCACGAGTGTGTAAAAGGCCTTAATGATTTCGGTGCGCGAGATCTTGCTTGCGCCCTCGGTGCGGTTGGTGAAGGTGATGGGCACCTCGCCCGTGCGGAAGCCCGCCCGCTGGCAGAGGTAGGCCATCTCAGTGAGGAATGAGTAGCCACTCGAGAAGATGGCGTCGAGGTCGATGGTCTCCAACACGCGCCGCCGGTAGCAGCGAAAGCCGGCGGTGCAGTCGCGAATGGAGACGCCCAGCAGCGTGTGCGCAAGCCAGTTCGCGCCGGAACTGATGGCCTGGCGCGTGCGTGTGGAGCCAACCACGCGGCCGCCCGGCACATAGCGGCTGCCCACCACCAGGTCGACACCGGTTGCGGCCATGTCGATGAGCGCAGGCAGGCTGGCGGGGTCATGGCTGAAATCGGCGTCCATGGTGCAGAGGTAGCCGTAGCCGTGGGCCAGACCATAGCCGAAGCCTGCCCTGTAGGCGGTGCCCAGTCCCAGTTTGCCGGCGCGGTGGAGCACATGCACGCCCGCATCGGCCGTCGCAATGGCCTCTGCCAGCAAGCCGGTGCCATCCGGCGAATTGTCATCCACAATGAGCACGTGGATGTCGCCCCGCTGGGCGCGCAGCGCCAGCACCAGGCGCACAATGTTCTCGCGTTCGTTGTAGGTGGGCACGATCACGAGCGCCTGGCCGCTCCAAATGGGCGAAGGCGGTAGGGCGTCGTCTATCTCTGAAGTGGGGGCGGGCGCGGGTGGCAGCATAAACTCTACGATTATCGGTGAAAGCGAAATGAGCGTCAAGTTGCAGCCTGCGAACCATCCTGAGAAACAGCCACCGAACCCGGACGCCGCCGCGTGAGCGCACTGTGCCGCCTGCCGTGCGTGAGCGCACTGTGCCGCCCGCCGTGCGTGAGCGCACTGTCGCGCTGGTGCTCTTTGCGCTGACGCTGGCGCTCTACTTGCGCACGGGCGCGCGCGGCTGCTGCCGGGCGACCCGGGCGAGTTCCAGTTTGCCGCGTGGAACTTTGGCGTGGCGCACGCCACCGGCTATCCGCTCTACCTCATGGCGGGCGGGCTGTGGCAGCACTTCTGGAGCCTGCTGGGGGCAAGTCCGGCGGCATCTCTCAACGCGCTCAGCGCCCTCTTTGCGGCCGCGGCCGTGGGGCTTATGTACATGCTGGCGGTTCTGGGCATCCCGGGGAGCCTGCTGCTGCGGCGCATGGGCGGCCTGCTGGCGGCGGCTTTCCTCGCATCCAACCCCACCTTTTGGAGCCAGGGGCTGATTGCCGAGGTCTACGCGCTGCAGGCGCTGCTGCTTGTGGCAATCCTGCTCCTCTTCCAGCACATTGCCCAGGGAGCGACCGGCCGTTCCAGCCCTGTGTGGCTGGCGCTGCTGGCGGGGCTGGCGCTGGCGCATCACGCCACGACGCTGCTCTGGCTGCCCGGGCTTGCGCTGGGCGTGTGGCTGGTGCGCGACCGCTTTGCGCCGCGCCCGCTGCTGTGGCTTGGCGCGGCCGTCGCCCTGCTTGCGCCGCTGCTGCTCTACCTTTATGTGCCGCTGCGCGCCACGGCTGCGGCGTCGCCCTGGTACTTTCCGCAGTTGGGCGGCGAAACGCTTGCGCTCTACACAAATTCGCTGCGCGGCTTCCGCGATTTCGTCACCGGGCGCACAATCTCGGTGGGCTACTACGGCATTGGCCAGGCATGGGAGAATATCGGCACGGCCGCGCACCTGTGGAAGCTGCACTTTGGCTATCCCGGGCTGGTGCTTGCCGCAATTGGCCTCTATTCCATGGTGGTGAACAAGCGCTATGCGCTGCTGGCGGTGACGGCGCTGGGGCTGCTTCTGCAGCAGATCTTCAACCTCTTCTACGCGATTGAGGATATCCTCGTCTACTACATCCCCATATACCTGGTGCTTGCGCTCTGGGCGGGCTGGGGCGGCGCAGAGCTGACGGGCGGCTTTGCGCGCATGGGCGCTTCGGCCGATGCGGGCGGGCGCAAGGCGCAGGAGCCGGGCGCGCCCGCCATCAACTGGGATCTGCTCGGCCTGATGATCGGGATCATTTTGCTCTACTTCCCCATGCGTCAGATGGTCACCTACCTGCCCCGCCTGGACCAGCGCAATGCTGTGCAGGCGCAGCAGATGTGGGAGGGCATTCTGGCCGCCAACCCACCTGCCAACGCAATCCTTGTGAGCAACGATCGCAACGAGATTGTGCCGCTCTACTACCTGCAGAATGTGGAAGGGCTGCGCGCTGACCTCACCGGCATCTTCCCGCTGATTGCACCTGAGGCGCGCTTTGCCGATGTGGCCGCCACGGTGCAGACGGCGCTGGATACTGCGCCCGCTCGGCCTGGGGAGCCCTCTGCGCCCGTCTATCTCGTCAAGCCCATGCCCGGCCTGGAGACGCGCTTTGAGCTTGCCGCAGCCACGCCGCCGCTGGTGGAGGTGCTGGGCGTGCATCAAGCAGCAGCGGCGCACGCGGTCAACCAACCGCTTGGGCCGCTTACGCTGCTCGGCTTCGACTGGGCGCGTCGCGGTGGAGAGCGTGGAGATTCGCCTGCACTGGCGGGTGGATGCCCCGCTGCCCGCGGCCTACACCACCTCCGTGCAGCTCTTTGATGGGGTGAGTTCGCGCATTGCGCAGAACGATGCGGCGGCGGGCGGCGTTTACTACCCGACCACACTGTGGAAGCCGGGTGAAACGCTGGTGGAGAGCCACACTCTTGTCCTGCCCGCTGCGGCTACGGGCGACGCAAGCCCGGCCACGCTGCTTGTTGGCATGTACACGGGCCCGGAGCTGACGCCGCTCGCGCCGTTGCTGATGATCGACCTGAGCGGCTTCGCGCTACAATAAGCATTCATGTCCGCAGAAATCTCTCTCCGCAGGAAGAGCGGAAAGGGCGAAAACAACACGAAGGGCACCATGCTTCCTGTTGTTTCCGTCCCTTCCGCTCTTTCTGCGGACAAGAATCTTCATTTGTGAAATCAAGTGCCATGGCCAAATCCGAATTCGTTACGTCGCAACAATTCAGCACGAACCTGAACGGGCCTGTATCGTGGATCATGTCGCATTTGCGGCGCAACCCGTGGATTATGGTCATGATGGTGGTGGGGGCGCTGGGCAACGCGCTGCTTGCGTCGGCGCTGCCCATCTTCACCGGGCTTGCCTTTGATGCGGTGACGGGCCCGGTGCCCAACCTGCGCCCGGTGCTCATTGCCGGCATCGCCATCATCATGAGCCAGACAGTGCGCGTGGGGATGCAGCTGGGACGCAACTTTGGCAGCGAGCTGCTGGGCCAGCGCCTTGAGCGCGACGCCGCGAGGAACTCTACTCATCGCTGCTGGGCAAGAGCATGTCCTTCCACGATCTGCGCCCCACGGGCGAGATTATGGCACGCGCAACCAACGACGTGCGCGAGCTCGCGCTGATGATGGCCCCGGGCATCAACCTTGTGCTTGGATCAGGCGCGTTTCTCTTCATGCCCATATTCGTGGCGCCAACGATTGCGCCGCAGTTGATCCTCGTGCCGATCGTCTTTGCGGCGGCCTATCTTGTTTCGATGGTCTTCTACCTGCGCGCACTCCGCCCCACAACCGAGGCAGTGCGCGAGAGCTTTGGCAACCTGAACGCGGGGCTGACCGCCGCAATTGAGGGGGTTGAAACCGTCAAGGGCACGGCGCAGGAGAATGCGGAGGCAGAGCGCTTTTCCGTCAACGCGCGCCGCCTTTCGCGACGCCTTTGTGAGACAGGGGCGCGTCGAAGCGCGCTTCCTGCCTCTGCTGTTGCTGGGCATTGCCCAGGCGGCGGCTTTTCTGCACGCGCTGATTCTCTTTCGCGCCGGCACGCTCTCCGTGGGCGACGTGGTGGCGTACATGGGGCTGGTTTCCCTCTTCGGCTTTCCGGTCTTCACGTCGCTCTTCGCGTACTCGCAAATGTCCTCGGGCGTGGCCAGCGCGCGCCGCATTCTCGAGCTGATCCGCAGCGAAACGGAGCTTGACCGCAACGTGGCCGGCCACGAGGCGCCCATGCAGGGGATCGTTCGCTTCGAGGGTGTAACGTTCCATTACGGTGTGGAAAATGGCGAGGCCACGCGCCCTTCGCTCGAAGAGGTCTCCTTCAACGTGCGCGCGGGGCAGACGGTGGCGCTGGTGGGGCAGACCGGCTCGGGCAAGAGCACGGTGACCAAGCTCATCAACCGCACCTACGACGCCGACGCGGGCCGTGTGCTCATTGATGGCGTGGATGTGCGCGACTGGAACATGGCTGCGCTGCGCCAGCAAATCAGCGTGATTGAGCAGGACATTTTCCTCTTCAGCCGTTCGATTGCCGACAACATTGCCTTTGGCAAGCCGGACGCCACCCGTGACGAGGTGCATGAGGCCGCACGTGCGGCGCAGGCGCACGATTTCATCAGCGGCTTCCCCGAGGGCTACGACACCATGGTGGGCGAGCGCGGCGTCACCCTCTCGGGCGGGCAGCGCCAGCGCATTGCGCTGGCACGCGCCTTCCTCACGGATCCGGCCATACTGATTCTCGATGATTCGACGAGCGCAATTGACAGCGCCACCGAGGACCAAATTCAGCAGGCGATTGAGCGCGCGACGGAAGGGCGCACGACGATTCTGATTACCCACCGCCTCTCGCAGATTCGCTGGGCCGACGTGATTGTGGTGCTGCGCAAGGGGCGTGTGGCCGCCGTGGGCACGCACGAGGAGCTGCTGGAGAGCTCGCAGCCGTATCGGGACATCTTTGCGCGGTTCTAGGGGCAAGTGGTCATTGGAAATCGCTATCCGAAGCGAGGCTTCCAGATTCGGAAGCCTCGCTTCGCGCCTTCGTTTTGACACTCGACGCCCCACACTCAAACCTAATCAAATCTATGTAAAGTTGCGTATTCCTTAGCAATGCGGTACCATGGCGAATGGTTTGTGCTTCCTTTCACACAGTAGATTCTTCCGTTCCCCTCTGGAGTTCTGAATGCTTTCGCAACCTCATGCAAACGCTGCCGCATACGCCAACGCGCCTGCTGTGGGCGTGCTGCTCGTCAACGTTGGCTCACCCGATGCGCCCACGGCGCGCGCCGTGCGCCCCTACCTGGCCCAGTTTCTGGGCGATCCGCGTGTCATCGAGCTGCCTCAGTGGCTCTGGCAGCCGCTGCTGCACGGTGTGCTGCTCAACACGCGCCCGCGGAAGTCGGCGCGCCTCTACCAGAACATCTGGGGGCCGGAGGGTTCGCCGCTGGTGGCCAATTTGCGCAAGCAGGCGGCGGGCGTGGGCGCGCTGCTCACTGCTGCGCTGCAGGAGCCGGTGGCGGTGGAGATCGGCCTGCGCTACGGCAACCCGTCGATTGCCGAGGGGCTGCAGAAATTGCGCGCACGTGGTATGCAGCGGCTTGTCGTCTTCCCGCTCTTTCCCCAGTATTCGGCGACGACGACCGCAACGGCCTTTGACGGTGTCTTTGAGGAGTTGAAGCGCTGGCGGCATGTACCCGAACTGCGCACGATTCAGCACTACCACGACCACCCCGCCTACATCAAGGCGCTGGCGGCGACCGTGCGCGAGCGGTGGGCGAGCGAAGGGCGCGCCGAGCGGCTGCTCTTCAGCTTCCACGGCATCCCCAAAAACTATGCCGAGAAGGGCGACCCCTACCCCGACGAATGCCGCACCACTGCGGCGCTGCTGGCGCAGGAGTTGGGCATTGGCGCTGACGACTATTTCCTCAGCTTTCAATCGCGCCTGGGGCCGGTTGAGTGGCTGCGCCCTTATACCGACCAGACTGTTGAGGAATGGGGGCGCGAAAAGAGGGCGAGCGTGCAGGCGCTCTGTCCCGGCTTCTCGGGCGACTGCCTGGAGACGGTGGATGAGGTAGGCCGCGAGGCGCGCCACACCTTTCAGGAGGCGGGTGGCGGCTCCTTCAGCTACATTCCGGCGCTCAATGACCGCGCCGACCACTTGCAGGCACTCACGCAGATTTTACTCGAGGCGATGCAGGGCTGGGTGCAGCCCGCCTAAGTTCGCCAGAAATACGACGCAAAGGCGCAGAGGCGCAGAGGAAACGCAAAGAAAGGCGAAGGCAAGTAAGTACCGATTTTCCAGGTCCCACGACAGAAGCGCTCTTGAGCAAGAACACCTCTGCTCGTTCCTGCCTTTGCTGTTCTTTGCGTTTCCTCTGCGCCTTTGCGCCTTTGCGTCAAGACTGTTAGCTTCGCCGGCGCACGCCGACGTTTTGTTTGCCTAGAAAGAACTCAAAACGCGTGAATGATTCATACTCTCCTCCGCACACCCACACTCCACCCCACAGCACCGTACCCCGCAAATCCCTGCCGCATGTAGTCATCGTGGGCGGCGGCATTAGCGGCCTGAGCGCAGCGTGGGAAGCGGCGCGCGCCGGCACTGTGCGCGTGACGCTGCTCGAGCGCGACGAGCGCTGGGGCGGCAAGATCGTCACCGACACGCTTGTGCTGAAGGATGGCGATCGCACAGTCACACTGCTGCTCGACGGCGGCCCCGAGTCCTTCATTACGCGCAAGGCCGCCGCATGGGAGCTGGCAGGTGAAATTGGCCTGCAGGATGCTGTGCAGAAGGCAGGCAGCGAAACGAGCAACATCTATGTGCTGGACGGCGGTGAGCCCAAAGTGGTGCCCATGTCGCCCGCCAAGTTCGTCAACTCCACGCTCATCAGCAGCCGCGCCAAGCTGCGGCTGATGGTTGAACCGCTGGTGCCGGCGCGGCGCGACATGGAGGACGAGTCACTCGCCAGCTTCGTCAGCCGCCGCCTGGGCCGCGAGGCGCTCGACAAGTTTGTGGGCCCCATTCTCGGCGGCATCTACAACACCGATCCTGCGCACCAGAGCATCATGACCACATCGCCCATTATGCGCGAGATGGAGCGGGACTATGGCAGCCTGGTTGTGGCTACAGTGGCGCGCGGCATTGCCAAGGCGCGCCGACGCAAAGCGCTCGAGGCGCAGGGGCTGAGCCTGCCCCCCTCCTTCATGGCCTTTGCAGATGGCTCGCAGGTGATGGTCGATGCGCTTGTTGCGCGGCTGGAGGCCATGCCCCACGTGCAGTTGCAGAGCGGCGCGGCCTGTGAAGGCGCTGGCGCGCAGCGACGGGGGTTATACACTCACGCTGGGCGATGGTGCGACGCTGGAGGCAGAGACCATCATCCTGGCGACGCCCGCCAATGTGGCCGCGCATCTGCTTGAGGGTGTGGATGCGCCGACGGCCGAGCGGCTGCACGCCATCCGCCATGTGAGCATTGGCACCATCTCGCTGGTCTACCGCAGGCAGGATTTTGACGCCAAAATTGAGTTCAGCGGGCTGATGATCCCGCGCAGCGAGCACCGCGCCATCGACGCCGTCACCGTCACTTCGGCGCGCTTCCCCGACCGCATTCCGCAGGAGTATGCCGTGGTGCGCGTCTTCTTTGGCGGCAGCGCCCCGCACAGTATGGCGCTTGATGATGATCAGCTGCGCGCGGCCGTCCAGGGCGAACTGCGCATGTTGCTGGGCATTACGGCGCAACCGATTGGCTGGACAATCCAGCGCTGGCCGAATGCCTACCCGCAGGCTGATGTGGGCCACCTCGAACGCGTTGCCGAGATTGAGCAGGGATTGCCTGCGGGTCTCTATGTAACAGGGGGCGCTTACCGGGGATTGGGCGTGCCGGATTGTGTGGGCCAGGGGCGCGCCACGGCGCAGGAGGCAATCAAGAAATTGCAGGCGAAAGCGGCTGCCTGGTCGCCACGCCCGCAATTCAACAACGAAGGAGTAACAAAATCATGAAGAAGGCTTTTGGTGTGGCAAACGGCGTGCGCCTTTCGCTCTTTGCGCTGGGCTACGGCATCATTGGCGTGCTCATGGCGGGCACGCTGAACCGCATTCTGCTGGTGGAGGTGGGGCTCTCCAAGGCGCTGGTTGGGCTTATGTTTGCGCTGCCCTATCTGGAATCGCCCGTGCGCGTCTGGCTGGGCTACCGTTCGGATGGCTTCCCCGTGTGGGGCAAGCGGCGCGAGCCGTGGATTGTGCTGGGGGCAATCCTGGGCGGCCTGGGCGTTGTGGCCACGGCCATGCTCACCGTGCAGGTAACGCCCGGCGCGTGGCTGCTGATTGCAGGGATCACCCTCTCGCTGCTTCTCTATGGCTTTGGCCGCGGCTTCGCGCATGTGAGCTTTCAGGCGCTCCTCTCCGACAAGTACGAGCCGGGCAAGCGCCGCGTCATTGCCACGATGATTGAGGTGGTCACGCTGATCGGCTCGGTCATTGCCGGCGGCCTGCTGGGGCGGGCACTGGATGACTACAACCCCCAGGCGCTGGTCAGCGCCAGCATCATGGTCATGCTGGTCTTCGTCGTGCTGGCGGCGCTGGCGGCGCCGGGCCAGGAGCCGCGCAACCCCAACCTGCCCACGCAGAGCGCGACCGTGCGCTCACGCAGCTTCCGCAAAACGATTGACGAAATCCTGCTGGCTGATCGCCAGGTGCGCATCTTCTTCACGCTCATCATCTGTGCGTTTGTGGGCACGCTGGCGCAGGATGTGTGGCTGGAGGGCTTTGGTGGCGAGGTGCTGGGCATGACGGTGGGCGACACCACGCGCCTCGCCCAGTATTGGGGGCCGGGCGTGCTGATTTCCATGCTCCTCTCGGGCCTGGTGCTGCTGCCGCTGATTGGCTACATGACGCTCATGCGCATTGGCTTTGCATCGAGCGCGCTGGTCTTCGCCGGCGTGATTGTCGTCGGCATTATGGGCAACGCGGCAATCTTTCGCTGGCTGGTCTTCGTCATGGGGCTGGGGACGGGGTTGGCGGGCGCGGGGATGCTGGCGGGCGTGGTGAGCTTCTCCAGCCCGGTGCGGGCGGGGCTGCTCATGGGCGTGTGGGGCACGGCCAACGCACTGGGGCGGGCGCTGGGCACCTTCCTGGGCGGCGCATCGGCCGAAATTGTGCAGCGCACCACGGGCAGCGCCACGGCGGCCTACAGTTCGATCTTTGCGCTGGAGATCATCATGCTGCTGATTGCGCTGGGGCTCTCCTTCAGGCTTGATCTGGACGCTTCCCTGGCCCGCGCTGATACGGGAGAGATGGAGCGACTGCCGGAGCCGGTGGCGGCGTAGCAGACGATTGAAAATTGAGAACTGACGATTGACGATTGGGGCGATGCAAGGCCACGCGCGCAAATGTGGCCTTGCATCGCCCCAATCCGTTTCTACTCCCAGGACCAGTCCGTTCCGTCACTCCAAATGTGAAGCAGGCCATCTGTTGAGGGGTAGTGCACGGAAGTCGTCTGGCCCGCGGTGAGGGCGTCGAGCGAAGCCGCGCCGTAGACGACGGCCAGCGCGGGCGCGGCCGTGGCGAGCCAACCCTCCTCGGCGTCACTGGCGGTGCGCAGGAGGAGCACATCACCTGCTTCGCCCACAGGTGTGGGGCCGCCGGCGAGCACCATGCTGAAATCGCCGTGGACGAGCCGCCAAGTGAGCGGGCGCACCTTGCCACGCGTGGTGGGTGGGGTTGCCTGCGCCCATAGCGCCACGCCATCGCCAAGGTCCAGCCAGCCGCCCGCGCCGGTCCGCGTCACGGGGACGCCCTCGGCCTCCATGGCGCGCGCCCACGCATCAACGGCAGCGTCGGCGGCGCTGTCGCCTTCGGGCGGGCCAGTGGCCGCATCCACACGCAGGCGCGCAGGCAGCGAGGCCTGCGTGGTGGCGGCGCGCTTGTCGGCAATCGAGAGCAAAGCGAGGTCGAGCGACCGATCCCAGAAGCTCATCACACCGCCCAGCTGCGTGAGCAGGGCGGCCGCGTCGCCGCCGCCATCCACAAGCACCTGTGCGCCCGATGGGGTCTGAAGGAGCAGGGCCATCCCCTTCTCCACGGGCAGCACGTGGATGTGAAGGCGGCCATCGGGCAGCGCTCGAATCGCCATCCAGGGCAGCGCGCAGGCGAGCGCCAGCGCGGCCAGCGTTCTGGGCGAGCGCAAGGCACGTGCGGCGCGGGAGCCTGCAGGTGCGCTGCCGCCGGCCTTGCGCGCCTGCCAGACGAAAGCGGCGAGCAGGGCATACGAGGCAAGCAGCGCAGCCATGCCATAGCCGCCAATGGCCACACTTGCCCAGCGCACGCCGGCGGTTGCGTCGACCACCGCCACGGTCCACCAGAGCCCCAGCCACGCGCCCCAGAAGAGCAACTGCGCAACGGGCCACAGGCCAACAAGCCCCAGCAACAGCGCGGCCGAGCCGGCAAAGAGAATCAGCGGCTGCACAGGCACAATCAGCAGATTGGTGAGCACGCCGATCAGGCTGAGGCGCTGAAAGTAGAAGAGGATGAGCGGCAGCACAGCCAGCGACGCGCCCAGCGTGACCGCGATGCTGTCACCCAGGAGCCGCCCCGCAGCATGCAGGCTGCCGCCCGAGTGGCTGCGCTGCGCGGGCCGGCGCAGCGAAAAAGTGCTGCTCAGGCGCGGCGTCACAAGCACCAGGCCGGCCGTGGCCGCAGCGCTCATCTGAAAGCCCACATCCCACAGCACATGCGGCGAAAAGGCGGCCATCACCAGGACGGCGGCAGCCAAACTCACCAGCGCCGTGCTCTTGCGGTCGAGCGCGGCGGCAATCACCACGAGCACGCCCATGAGGGCGGCGCGCAGGACCGACGGCTCGGCGCCCACCAGCAGCGTGTAGACGGCAATACCCGCCAGCGCGGCCAGCCACGCGGCGCGTTTGCCCAGGAACCATGCGCTCAGCGCCAGCAGCACGCCGGTGATGAGGGCGACGTTTGACCCGCTGATGACAATTACGTGGATGCGCTGGTGTCGTTGAAGCGGGCGCGCACTCCGTCGGGGATGTTGGACTCGATGCCCAGCAGCATGCCGTTAGCCAGCGCCGCGTAGGGCTCGGCCAGCGCACGGTTGATGAGCACTTCGCCCCGGGCGCGCACGCTGTAAAGCGTGCGCATGAAGGGGTTGCCCTGCAACGGGCCGCTGAGCAGTTCGAGCTGCGGGCGCGCCATCTGGCTGTGCACGCCGTGGCGCGCCAGATATTCGCGGTAGGAGAAATCGCGGAAGTCGGGTGGTGTGCTCAACAGGCCGCGCAGGCGCACGGGCGCGCCGTACTGGAGGCCCGGGACAGCATCCGCCAGCAGTGTCAGCCGCCCGTCAACCGGCTGTGTGTGCACGCCGCCGCCCTCCAGCGTGGCCGCGCGCACGTAGATGCGCGTGCTCCCATTGGCCTGGGCGACGTAGGAATCGACGTAGCCCGCTACCGTACGCCAGGGCGCGTTGGGGCTGAAGGCGTCGTCCGCGGGCGCGTTGTAGAAGGCGAGGTCGGCGGCCGTCCAGCAGGGGGTGAGGGGCGTGGCCGCCATGAGCAGCAAGCCGCTGCTCAGCGCCAGCGCGCAGGCGGCCACGACCGCCAGCGATGGGTAGCGCCGCGGGCTGACGAAGCCCGCAGACGCCGGCCACACGGCGGGCGCCGGCCGACGCTCAAGGCGGTTGAGCTGGGGTGTCAGGGGCAGCAGCAGTGCGGGCAGGAGCCAAAGCCAGCGAATCCAGCCGCAGCCAAAGGGATCACCGGGCAGCGTGCCTGCGACAACCAACCCCAGGACAAAGGCAATGGCTACATAGAGCAGCGCCATGGGCAGAGATCACGGTGTTTGCACTGGAAAGGGAACCGCGACGCAAAGGCGCAAAGACGCAGAGAAGAGCAACAGCAAGAAAGGCGGCTTTCTTCTTCTCTGCGTCTTCGCACCTTTGCATCGGGGTTGAGCGTTCGAGAACAGGCGTTTCGCTAGAAGAGCCACCAAATGAGCAGTGCAGCGTGGAGGATGGACGCCAGCACCAGCGAGACGACAAAGCGCCTCTTGCTCGTCTTGTGGCGAGGGCGCATGTACATGCCGAAGCCGGCCCCAACCACGCCGCCCAGCCACATGAGGCCGAGCAGCACAACTTCCGGCACGCGCGTCCTGCCGTTCTGCTTGGCGGCGCGGCGTTTGTCGAAGCGGTAGAGGAAGAAGGCGACGACATTCACCGCCACCAGCCACATCCAGTAGAGGTTAATGCTGAGCCACTGCCAGAGTGCAAGGCCAATCAGCGCGGCCAGCGCCAGCGCTATCAGGCTGAAGACCATTTCGGGGTTGCGGTACATGGGCGACGGTTTGCTCGGCGTGCTGGACTTTGCCATGGAACCTCGATTGCGTGTTGGAATGGGGATGCAGGTGTGAAAAAGTGGAGTGCTAACCGTAGTGTGCAACAGCAGGGGCATGGCACGCAAGCGGCACAGCAGGCAATGACCGGCAGGCAGCTTTCACTTGTCAACCCGCCGCCTGCCCCACCGCGGCCCGAAGGTGTTATAATCGGCCCATGTCCATTCAACTGCTCGCGCCCGATGTTGCCGCCAAGATCGCCGCGGGCGAGGTCGTCGAACGGCCGGCCAACGCCGCCAAGGAGCTTATCGAGAACAGCCTGGATGCAGGCGCGACCGACGTGCGCGTGGAGATGCGCGAAGGTGGCCTGCGCCTGCTGCGCGTGAGTGATAACGGAAGCGGTATCCCCGCCGCCGAGGCGCCGCTGGCCTTTCTGCGCCACGCAACCTCCAAGCTGCAGAGCGCCGACGACCTCATGCGCATTGGCACCTTTGGCTTCCGTGGTGAGGCGCTCTACTCGATTGCAGCGGTCAGCCACTGTACGTTGCTTACGCGCCATCGCAGCGAGGCGTTCGGCGTGCAGATGCGGCTGGAGGGCGGCGAGGTGCTCTCGCAGGGGCGCGCCGGCGCGCCTGTGGGCACGGTGATTACCATTGAGCATCTCTTCTACAATGTGCCTGCGCGCCAGAAGTTTCTGCGCTCGCCCGCCACTGAAGCAGGGCAGATCTCGGCCGTGGTGCAGCGCTATGCGCTGGCCTATCCCGAGCGGCGCTTTACGCTCATGAGCGACGGCAAGAGCGTCTTCCAGAGCAACGGCAGCGGCAATCTCTTTGATGTGCTCGTCGAAGTCTACGGGCTGGCGAACGCGCGCCAAATGACGCCGCTTGCAGAGGCAGGCGCGGTGGCGACGCCCGAAGCGCCCCTCACCGAAGAGATCGACTTCGGTGCGAGCGAGGGTGCGGCGCTCGCTGATCTTTCGCCGGCGGTTCGGGTCACGGGCTACGTCGGTCTGCCCTCGTACACACGCGCCAACCGCACTGGCATCCAGCTCTTTGTCAACCGGCGCGCCGTCGAGGACCGCACGCTCACCCATGCGGTGGTGCAGGCCTATCACACGCTGCTGCCGGTGGGCCGCTTTCCTGTCGCAGTGGTACTGGTGGAGATGGACCCGGCGCAGGTGGACGTCAACGTACACCCGCAGAAGCTGCAGGTGCGCTTTGTTGAGGAGCGGCGCGTCTTCAGCGCTGTGCAGAAGGTGGTGCGTTCGGCGCTCATTGGCCGGCTGGATGTGCCGACGATGGACGGTGCGCAGCCCGCCGCCGACGCCGAGAGCACACCAGCGTGGAACGCATCCGGCTGGGACGAGCGACGCGATGCGATTGTGAACGCGGGGCCGCAGCGCGCCTTCGAGATGCCGGCGCGCCCGCCTGTGGCCTCGGCAGAGGGGAGGCCCGGGACGCCGACATACGCCGGCGACGAAGCGCCGCCGCGGCCGCCCTCACTGCCTCCGCTGCGCGTGGTAGGGCAGGTGGGGGCCATGTACGTCGTGGCCGAGGGGCCGCAGGGGATGTTCCTCATTGATCAGCACGCGGCGCACGAGCGCGTGCTCTACGAGCACTTCATGAACCGCGGCACGTACAATCTGGTGGATGGCGAGGCGGCGCGCCAACAGCTTCTGCAGCCGCTGCCCCTGCATGCGGGGAGCGAACTGGCGGGCATGGTGAGCGAACATCTGGATGCGCTGCGCGCCGTTGGATTCGAGATTGAGCCCTTCGGCGGCGACTCGTTCCTGCTGCGCGGCGTGCCCGGCCTGCTTGCGGGCGATGACCCAATCAACAGCCTGCTCGACATCGTCACGTCGCTGCGCACGGGGCGCAATTTGGCGGGCGAACAGTACGAGGCGGAGCTTGTGAAGATGGTCTGCAAGCGCGCGGCCATCAAGGCGGGGCAGCTGCTTAGCGACATCGAGATGCAGGAGTTGGTGCGCCAGCTTGAGGAGTGTGCATCGCCGCGCACCTGCCCGCACGGCCGCCCGACCATGATTCAACTCTCCGCCGGTGAACTTGAGAAGGCCTTTGGACGTATTTAGAGCGGCACAGTGTTGTGCGCAAAAGAGAGCAAAACGATCTGTACACGGATTCGCCACGGGTTTAGCGCCGGCAAAGTGGAACGTGGTAAAAGATGCACGAGCAATGCGCTCGCGCTCTTGTATGAGGGACCGATTCGTGAAATCCTGTTCATCCGCGCATCATGACTTTTTGCGGATTACAGCAATGCGCTTGATGAATGGATGCCATGACTGAAGATGATGCCGGCGAGGCTGTGCCCGCACTGACGCCCGAACAGATGAAGGAAGTGGACCGGCTGCTGCTGGCCAACTACCACATCGATCCGCTGCAGACGATGGAAAATGGCGGGCGCGCGCTGGCGCTGCTGGCCAAGCGCATGCTCGACGGCTCCGTGGCCGACCGCTCGATTGTGGTGCTGGCAGGACGGGGCAACAATGGTGGTGGCGGCCTGGCGGGCGCACGCCACCTGATTAACTGGGGCGCGTGGGTGCAGGTGATTCTGGCCTTTGCGCCCGAGCATTTTGAGGGCGCGCCGGCGCATCAGCTTGCGGCGCTGCAGGCCATGGGCGCGGCCCTGGCCTGGGCCGAAGAGGGCTGGGAGCTACCCCCCGCCGATTTGGTTATCGACGCCGTGATTGGCTTTCGCCTGCGCGGTGACCCGCGGGCAAGGCGCGCGACCTCATCCAGCTTGCCAACAGCAGCGCCGCGCCAATTCTCAGCCTTGACGTACCCAGCGGCGTGGATGCCGAGGATGGCCGCTGCTTCACGCCTCACATTCGCGCCGCCGCCACGCTGACGCTGGCGCTGCCCAAGGCGGGCTTGCTCAAGGCGCCGGCGCGCAGCGCATGCGGTCGCCTCTTCACGGCGGACATCAGCGTGCCGGCAGCGCTCTACGCCGAGGTGGGCATCGACGCACCGCCCATCTACGGGGCCGACCCGCTGCTCGAGTTGATTGTGCGCGACGACCAAGCCTACGTCGCTCCCGAAGGAAGCTAAAGCGAAACGAACATCTCAACGCGAAAGTGCAAGGGAAGCAAAGAAACGCAGAGAAGCGCAAACCAATTACACCGCCATGAATCGCCCATGAATCGCCCATGAATCGCGTAAAGTTGTTGTCTTGCTTTGTGACTTTGCGTTGAGCTGTTGATTTCGCTGACGCATGACGCTGGCTTCACCTAAATGAAAGTGCTTAATTGCCATGTCCGGTATTGATCTGTCGGCTGTCTCGATTGCAGGCTATTTACTCATTATCCTGGGGCTGATTGGCGCAGTGGTGCCGCTGATGCCCGGCCCCATTATCATTTGGGCCGGCGCGCTGGTGTGGGCGTGGGGCGATGGCTTTGTGCGCATTGGCTGGCCCACGCTGCTGCTGCTGCTTGTGCTGGCGCTCCTGGCATGGGCCAGCGACTTTCTGCTCACCATGGTGGTTGGCCGCAAGTCGGGTGCGAGCTGGCGTGCCATTGGCGGCGCGATTGTGGGCGGCGTCGTCGGCGGGCTGCTGCTCAGCGGCGTGATTCCCATTATCGGCTCGCTGGTGGGAGCGGTGCTGGGCGCGCTGATCGGCACATTTCTCATCGAGTACCTGGCAACGCGCAGCAGCGAAGCCGCGCTGCGCGCCATGAAGGCCTACATCGGCAGCATGGCGCTCGCGGCGCTGGTCGAGGTGATCATCACGATTACGATGGTGAGCATCTTCGTGTGGCAGGCATTTGTATAGGCAAACCAAATTGAGGATTGATGATTGAGTCCTGGCTTTGGCGCCAAAGCCAGGACTCAATCATCAATCCTCAATTTTGAATTTCGAATCGTCAATCAACAGACCTTGTCCCTTCCCCAACCTCATCACCTGGCCACCATGCGCGCACTCATCTTCATTAACGGCAATCTGCGAGAGCCCGAGCTTGTGCGCGCGCTGGTGCACGCTGACGACCGGCTGATTGGCGCGGACGGGGGCACGCGCCACATTCTGGCGCTGCGGCTCATGCCCGATCTGGTGGTGGGGGATCTTGACAGCATTGAGCCGGCGGCGCTGGCGCAGTTGACCGACGCAGGCGTGGCGATTGAGCGCCATCCGGTGCACAAGGATCAGACCGATCTCGAGTTGGCGATTGAGTGCGCGTTGCGCGATGGGGCCGAGGAGATTATCCTCGTCGGCGCGACCGGCGGCCGGCTCGACCAGACGCTGGCCAATGTGCTGATTTTGGCGCAGCGCGCGTGGCCCGTGCCCGTGCGCGTTGTAGACGGCAGACAGCAGGCGACGCTGCTGCGCGGGCCCACAACGGCAACGCTGCACGCGACGCCAGGTGCGACGGTCAGCGTGCTGCCGCTGAGCGCCGAGGTGACCGGCATCTGCTATGCGGGGCTTGCCTACCCGCTGGAGAACGCGACGCTGGCGCTGGGCAGTACGCGCGGCATCAGCAATGTGGCGCAGTCGGACGAGGTAACCATCACAATTGCCACGGGGCTGCTGCTGGTGGTGGTGGGAGAGTAACCCAAGCAGTACACAGATTGCACAGAAACAGACAGATAACAACGGATATCAGCAAAAACAAGCCCTTATCCGCTGTTATCTGTCTGTTTCTGTGCAATCTGTGTACTGCTGTTATGGGCTGACACGCACCGTGGCAAGTTGCACCTCGGCGCGGCCGTCATTGGTGGCTATGGGCTCGAGCGTGGCGGGCTCGTAAGCAACGGCCACGAGGGCGTAGTCGCCCGGGGGCGTCTCGGGCGGAACGAGCAGCCCGAAGCGATCGCTGGGTGCAATCGGCCGATCGCTGGCTGTGACGACAGTGCCCGCCCCGTCCACCAGCCGCACGGACCACTTGAGGTCGCCCGCGCCTTCCGCAAAGCGCACATCGAGCGGAATCACCTCGCCTGGCTGGAGCGTTGTGAGCGTCTCCAGCGATTCCAGCTTGTGTCCCAGCCAGGCGACACCCCCACCGGCCAAAGCGACTGACTCTAGCGGGCGGTTGGGCTTGCCGTAGACGGCCGCCCAGACGTAATCGCCCCCTGCCTCGGCCACCTTGAACGCCTGCTGGTTGAGGCGGCGCACGGCCTTGGCGGCGTCCAGCTCCAGCACAACAAAGAGCGTGCCTGAAAGCGGCTCGAGCGCGTCCGCGTCAAGCCCCTCCGCCGAAAAGGCAAGCACGGTGCGCCCGTTGGGCGGGTCGGCGCGAGAGACCCACGCGGCGCGGTCGAGGCCGGTATAGACGAGCGTCGCGTGCTCCGACCAGCCGCTGCGGATGAGTTCGGCGGCGGCGGCGGCCTGCTCCTCTGCGCCGGCGGGGCGGGCGACGAAGTTGGGGCCGGCCGTGCGCTGCCAGAGTGTAATGCGCTCGCCGGTGGGCAAATCCCACGTGCGGGCTGGCGTGTAGAGGCGCGCGAAGAGGGGGTCGTCGCCAATGCGGGCAATGAGCGCGTTGCCCTCGGGCGAGACGTCACGGTTATCGCCATCCTTGGCCAGCACCCAGGGGCTGCCAATGAGGCGCGGCCACGAGGCATCCGCCTCCGTGAAGTCGCGAATGAGCACATTCGCATCTGCCTGGCGAATGAGGTAGCGCAGGTTGCCGCGGTGGAGCCAGGGGACGTTGACGAGCATGGCAAGCGTCTGCCGCTCGGCCGCGTTTGCGGTTACGATGTCGAGCAGTTCGGGGCCAATCCAGAGCGCGGGGTCGGTGGAGTCGGAGGCGGGGGCCATGGAGTACTGGTCCATCACCCAGAGGCTGCGCGCCGCTGTGTAGGGCGGAAAGCGGTCCACCGTAACGCCCAGCCACTGCACAAGCAGCACGCCGGCGATTCCTGCGCCGAAGAGTGTGCGCAGGAGCGGGCGGTAATCTGCCACGGCAAGCGCCACCAGCACGCAAAGCTGCGGCATGAGGGGCGCGATATTGCGTGCGTTGCTCTGCGCCAGCAGCGCCAGCGCCCGATAGCCGGAGAGCAGGCTCAGCCAGAGCAGCGCGCTGTCGCGGCCCGCGACGCTGCCGAGCGTGTTTCTGCGCACAAGCGCGCGCAGCCACGGAAAGAGCACGACGGGCGCGACGATCCAGGTGACCAGCGGCCCCAGCTGCTCGCGATAGAGGTAGCCGAAGTAGCGCGTCCATGTGTAGATCGAGAAGAGGCCGGCGCGGTCAGAGCCGCGCTCGACGTCGGTGGAGAAGAGCGTGCGCGCAAAGTCGATGTGCGGCAGATACCAGAGGCTTGCAATCCACGCCGCCACCAGCAGCGCGGCGGCCAGGTGCGGCAGCGGCCCGCGCCCTTCGAGCATGAAGTATGTGGCGCACGCGGCGATTGCAAACCAACCCCAGAAGAGCCAGCCACCCAGAAAGAACTCCTGCGCGGCGGCGCGATTGGGCCAATACCAGAGCAGCGCAAAGCCCGCGCCCGTGGCTGCGGCGATGAAGAGGCTGCGCCAATTGAAGGCCACCGCCCCCGTGCGCAGCGCGCGCCGCATCCCCACCAGCACCCAGAGCGCGGGCAATGCGATGTAGATGGGCATGGTCCACTTGACCAGCAGGCCAATACCCAGGCTCGCTCCCCAGAGCAGCGCCCAGCCGCGGCGCGCAAAGCCCTCGCAGCGATAGAGCGCAATCAGGTTGACGATGACGGCCGCGGTGAGCAGCGCCTCGGTGTAGAAGAGGCGGCCCATGGCGGCAATGAGCGGCAGCAGCGCCACCAGCAGCGCCGCATAGAGCGCCGTCCATGCCGAAGCGACCTGGCGCGCCAGCAGCCACGTGAGCGGCACGATAGCGGCGACCAGCAGTACGTTGACCATCTGCGCGCCGTCGGCGGTAGAGCCAAACCAGCGCAGGAAGGGCTGCGCCGCCACGTAGAGCGCAGGCGTGCGGTAGCCATCGCTGGTGAAGAGCTGGAAGAGCGTCTGCAAGTTGATATGCTGCAGGGCGGCGTACTGCTCAAGCGTTGTGCCGATGTAGCCGGCGGCATCGCGCCCCATGAGGACGATGTTCGCACGCACCCAGTAGAGGCTGCCCAGCCCCGCCCCCAGCGTGATGAGAGCGAGCAGCAGCGCGGTCAGCCACGCAGGTGGCGCCGCGCTGGATGGCGAGCGTGATGGCGGGAGCGGCGCGCGCGCGCCGTTGTGGGGATTTGCGGCGGATTCCATGAAGAAGAGGGCTAACTCTGTGCGGGGTCGGCGGGGCGCGCCGCGTCGATGGGGCGCGCCGATATGGGCGTGCCGCATCTGGAGAGAGCGGCGCGTCGGAGGCGGGCGTGGCGCGCCGGGAGAAGGAGGCGGCTTCGCGTGCCAACGCCAGCGCCGCACCAACCGCCACCAGCAGTGCAATCACCTGGCTCTGGTGAAAGGCCCCCAGCAGCGCAGCGTCGCGCACCCACGCATCGGCCACAAGGTGGACAAGCGCATAGCCCAGCACGGCCAGCCAGATTGTGCGCACCGGGCGCTGTGCATCGGCGCTTGCCCACAGCAGCAGCAGCACGAGTGCCAGCCCCAACGCGCGGTAGAGCCCCACCGGGTGCACAATCTCGCTAAAGGAGCGCACGGCCCACGGCGCACTGCTGGGCTGCCCCACCACCGCGCCTGTGAGATAATTGGAGATATTAATGACGACCCCGCCCGCAACCAGCCCCATGGCCAGGGCTGCGCCCACGCGTGCCGGGTCCAGCGCGCGGCGCACCATCCACGCAAACGCTGCCACAAGCGCGGCCGTCACGCCCGGCCAGAAGGCGAAGCCGCTGGGACGCAGACTCACGATCAGCAACGGTTCGTCCAGATAGACAGGCCAAAACTGGATTATCGTCCAAAGACGGGCTACAATCAGTCCCGCAACCAGAGCCATCAGGCCTGTGTTCCACACATCGTCGGCGTGCAGGCCAAAACGGCGGCCGGCGCGGCCGGCCACTTCGAGTGCCAACACGGCGGCCAGCATGGCGAAGATGGGGCCAGTGGGCAGGCTAAGAGGGCCGAGGGCAAGGGTTGCGTGCATTTTATCAGGGAACCGGGGTTGGGGATTCGGGAAGATTGAGTTGAAGTCGGGAATCAGACAGGGAGCCTCAGGCGATGCGCCTGTGCTAAAGGCCGGTGCGACTCCCTAATCGCTGTTGTCCACTTCCTACCACGACAAACGAAAGCAAACCACAAATGCGCATTCTCGTCACTGGCGGCGCCGGCTTTCTGGGCAGCCATCTCTGCGATCGTCTTCTGGCCGAGGGCCACGACGTGATCGCGATGGACAACCTGATTACCGGTTCAACGGACAACATTGCACACCTGGCCGGCAACAAGCGCTTCCAGTTCATTGAACAGGACGTGACGCAATATATATACCTCAAAGGGTCGCTGGATGCCATTTTGCACTTTGCCAGTCCCGCCAGCCCGGTGGATTACCTCGAGTTGCCCATCCAGACGCTCAAGGTGGGCAGCCTGGGCACGCACAATGCGCTGGGGCTGGCGCTGGCCAAGGGCGCTCGGCTGCTGCTCGCGTCCACCAGCGAGGTCTACGGCGACCCGATTGTGCATCCCCAGCCCGAGAGCTACTGGGGCAACGTCAACCCAATTGGGCCGCGCGGCGTCTATGACGAGGCCAAGCGCTTTGCGGAGGCGATGACGATGGCCTACCACCGCGCCCATGGCGGTGGACACGCGCATTGTGCGCATCTTCAACACCTATGGCCCGCGCATGCGGCTGGATGACGGGCGCGTGGTGCCCAATTTCATTGGCCAGGCGCTGCGTGGCGAGCCGCTCACAGTTTACGGTGACGGCAAGCAGACGCGCTCCTTCTGCTATGTGAGCGACCTGGTGGACGGCATCTACCGGCTGCTGCTGAGCGATGAATGTGACCCGGTGAACATCGGCAATCCGGCCGAGCTGACCATTGGCCAGTTTGCCGAGGTCATCAACCGGCTGACGCGGAACCCGGCGGGCGCCGTCTTTGAGCCGCTGCCCGTGGATGATCCAAAGCAGCGCCAGCCCGACATCACGAAGGCGCGCCGGCTGCTGGGCTGGGAGCCGAAGGTGGCGCTTGAGGAAGGCATGCAACAGACGATTGCCTGGTTTGCGGATAAGCTGGGTGTGGCAGCATAACGCTCCGCGGAGGATTCAGTGGTGCGTCGCCGACGTGCGCTACGCTTCGTAGCGGGGGGCTTCCAGCCCTCCGGCAGTGGCTGCGGAGACAATCGCTTTCGTAGCGGAGGTGCAAGCCGCCGTAGGTAGCCAGCGCGCCGCGTCACATAGAATGGCGGCTTACACCGCCCGTACGCAGTGCTACCGGACGGGGCACGCAAAACGGAGGGCTGGAAGCCCCCCGCTACGAGATATTCCGCTACGCGGCGACACGCACGACCAATAGAAGACAACGGTGGCACAGGCCGCCATTATGCAGTACCGAGAAGTGAGAACCAGCACCCAATGGACCTAGCACACATTCGCAATATCTCGATTATTGCCCACATTGACCACGGCAAGAGCACCCTGGCCGACCGCCTCATCCAGATGACGGGGACGGTGACGCAGCGCGAAATGAAGGAACAGCTCCTCGACTCAATGGATCTCGAGCGCGAGAAGGGCGTCACCATCAAGGCCAGCGCCGTGCGCATGATCTACAAGTCGACCAGCGGCGACGGCGCCGAGTACGAGATCAACCTGATCGACACCCCCGGCCATGTGGACTTCAGCTACGAGGTCAACCGCGCGCTGCAAGCGTGCGAGGGGGCGGTTCTCGTCGTCGACGCCTCGCAGGGCATTCAGGCACAGACAATGGCACATCTCTTTTCGGCGTTGGACCAGAAGCTGACGATTGTGCCGATTATCAACAAGATTGACCTGCCCGCGGCCATGCCTGATGACGTGGCGCAGGAGATTGAGGACCTGCTCGCCGTCGCCGCCGAGGACATCCCGCGCATTAGCGCGCGCTCGGGTATCAACGTGGAGGAGGTGCTCGAGCGGGTCATTGCCGAGGTGCCGCCACCCAGCGGCAATCTGGATGCGCCCGTGCGCGCGCTCGTCTTCGACTGCCAGTATGACTCCTATCGCGGCGTGATTGCCTACGTGCGCGTCATCGACGGCGTCATCAAGGGCACGCCCACGCTGCTTGCCATGACAGCGCAGAAGACGATGGAGCCGCTTGAGATCGGTGTGCTGACGCCGGCCATGCTTGGCGTGCCCATGCTCCACGCTGGGCAGGTGGGCTACATTGCCACGGGGCTCAAGGCCGTGCAGGACCTTGACGTGGGCGACACGATTACGCTGGCCGCCAATCCCGCCAAGGAGATGCTGCCCGGCTACCAGCCGCTCAAGCCCATGGTCTTTGCGGGCCTCTACCCCACCAGCGCCGATGACTATCCGCAGCTGCGCGACGCGCTGGAGAAGCTCCAGCTTAACGATGCCTCGCTCACCTACCAGCCCGAAACGAGCCAGGCGCTGGGCTTCGGCTTCCGCCTGGGCTTCCTGGGGCTCTTCCACATGGAGATTGTGCAGGAGCGGCTCGAGCGCGAGTATGACATGGACATCATCTTCACGGCACCCTCGGTGGAGTATCACATCCGCAAGACCGACGGCACGGATCTGATCATCGACAGCCCGGCTGACTTGCCCGACCCAACCTACATTGAATCGATTGCCGAGCCATGGTGCGAGCTGCGCATCTTCACCCCTGCCGAGTATATCGGCGCTGTGCTGGACCTGGTGACGAAGCGGCGCGGCGAACTGAAGAACCAGTCCTGGCTCGACAGCAAGCGCGTGGAAATTGTCTGCATCATCCCGCTCAGCGAGATTATTGTGGATTTCTACAACGAACTCAAGGCGCGTACGCGTGGCTACGCGAGCATGGACTACACGATTGACGAATATCGCATCTCCGACATGGTGAAGCTGGATATTTTGGTCAATGCTATGCCTGTGGACGCCCTGAGCGTCATCGTGCACCGCGACGTGGCCTTCCACAAGGGGCAGCGGCTGGTGAGCAAGATGAAGGAGATCATCCCGCGCCAGATGTTCACCGTGCCGATTCAGGCGGCGCTGGGCACCAAGGTCATTAGCCGCGCCAATGTGCAGGCCATGCGCAAGGACGTGCTGGCCAAGTGCTACGGTGGTGACATTTCGCGCAAGCGCAAGCTGCTGGAGAAGCAGAAGGCGGGCAAGAAGCGCATGAAGATGGTGGGCGCGGTTGAGATTCCGCAGGAGGCCTTCATGTCTGTCCTGCGGCTGGATGACGATGACTAGGCCGGATACTGCTGATGCCGACCTGCCCGAAGAAGCGACTGTCTACGGCCCCTCGATTCTGGAGCGGCTGCGTCGCCACGGGCTGAGCCCGCGCAAGTCGCTGGGGCAGAATTTTCTGATCGAGCCGGCGATTGCCGACCGCATTGTGGCCGCGGCCGCGCTCACGCCCGATGATGTGGTGCTGGAGATTGGGCCGGGGCCCGGGATGCTGACCGAGCGGCTGGCGGCTGTGGCGCGCCATGTGGTGGCGGCAGAGATTGACCGCGCAATGGTGGCGCTGCTCCACGCCGAGCTGGGCGCTCTGCCCAACCTGACGATTGTGCGCGCCGACATTCTGGAGAGCGACCCGGGCGCACTGGCGGCGCAGGCGGGCAATCTGGCCAACGCCGGCAACGCGACCGAAGCAGCCCACTCGGGCGCAGCGCAACCCTACAAGGTCGTCGCCAACCTGCCCTACTACATCACCAGCCCCGTCCTGCGCCACCTGCTTGAAGCCGTGCAGCCGCCAACGCTTGCCGTGCTCATGGTGCAGCAGGAAGTGGCCGAGCGCATTTGCGCGCAGCCGGGCGACATGTCCATCCTCGCGGTGAGCGTGCAGTTCTACGCGCAGCCGCAGATTCTCTTCAAGGTGCCTGCCACAGCCTTTCACCCGCGCCCCAATGTGCAGAGCGCCGTCATGCGGCTCGATGTGCTGCCCGCGCCCGCCGTGGCCAACGTGGATCCGGCGCACTTCTTCAAGGTGGTGCGCGCCGGCTTTGGGCAGAAGCGCAAGCAGTTGGCCAACAGCCTCAGCGCCGGGCTGGCCATGCCCAAGGCGGAAGCCGCAGAGCAGCTGCGTGCCGTCGACATTGACCCTGCGCGCCGCGCCGAGACGCTTTCCATGGAGGAGTGGGGCAACCTTGCGCGGCGGCTGGCGTAGTCTCCGCCGCAACAAGAGCCGTAAAGAACTGATGACTGCTAGCAATCAGCCGACACAGATTTCACAGAAAGAACAGATAACTGCTGACAATGCAGCAGTTATTGTTCTTTTCTGTGAAATCTGTGTACATGCTCTTGTGAAGCTTACTTGTAGAGCGGCCCGTACGCAGCGCAGGCGCGGAAGTCGGCGCCCATGGGCTCATTGGCGCCAAAGGCCGTCCACACGCTGGGGCGGAAGATCTGCTCCTCGTCCACATTGTGCATATAGACGGGGACGCGCAACATGGAGGCCAGCGCCATCAGCTGCGCGCCGTAGTGGCCGTAGCCGATCGCGCCGTGGTTGGCGCCCCAGTTATTCATCACCGTGTAGACGTCGCGGAAGGGGCCGCTGCCCGTTGTGCGCGGAACAAACCAGGTGGTGGGCCAGGTGGGGTTGGTGCGCTCGTCGAGCGTGTTGTGCACCTCGTCAGGCAGTTCCACCGTCCAGCCTTCGGCAATCTGCAGTGCCGGCCCCAGCCCCTTGACGAGGTTGAGGCGCGCCATCGTCACAGGCATGCCGCCGCGTGTGCGGAAGCGGGTGGACCAGCCGCCGCCGCGGAAGTAGCCCAGATCACCTGCGTGCCAGGTGGTGGCCTTAAGGCAGGCGTTGGCCTCCTCGCTCGAGAGCTCCCAGAAGGGGACCATGGCCGGTTCGCCGTCGCGGGTGACCTCGCCCGTGCCGTCGAGCGCGGCGGGGCCGGAGTTGATGAGATGCAGGATGCCGCCGGCGGCGCGCCCTTCGAGCGTGTGGCCAGTGACGCGCTTCACCGCGTCGGGGCTCCAGTAGGTGCGCACGTCGGCAAAGATTTGCGCGGCGCCGTTGAGCAGGTGCCCCAGCAGCATGGAGATGCCGTTGAGTGCGTCATTCTCCGTGGCCACAATGTAGGGCTGGCGAATGCCGTGCCAATCAAACGAGGAATTGAGCACCGCCTCGAGGTAGTCGCCATTGGGCAGGTGGTCGGTCCACTGGCGCTGCCCCTGGAAGCCGGAGGCAATCGCGTTGTGGCCGTTGGCCTCTTCGCCATAGCCCATCTCTGCCAGTTTCGGGTTGCCCGTCATCAGGTCGCGTGCAATCAGCGCCATCTTCACAGAGGTTTCCCACGCAGCGTCCTTCTCTGCGCGGCTTTGCTGCTTTTCCGCAGCGTTCCAATCCTTGCCCTCGGCGCAGTTGGCCTTGGTCCACGCCAGCGCCTGCGCGAACTCCTCAGGGTCGTAGATTTCGCGCTCCATGCGGCGCACAAACTCCACCATGTCGATGACCTCAACGCGCATGCCGAAGTACTCTTCAAAGAGCTCCTGGTTCACAATCGAACCGGCAATGCCCATGCTTACGCCGCCCATGCTGAGATAGGACTTGCCGCGCATGTTGGCCACTGCCAGCCCGGCGCGGGCAAAGGTGAGCAGCTTCTCGGCCACGTCGGCGGGAATGGCGCCGTCGCCGGTATCCTGCACGTCGCGCCCATAGATGTTGAAGATGGGCAGCCCCTTCTGTGCGTGCGCCGCCGAGACTGCCGCCAGGTAGACGGCGCCCGGCCGCTCGGTGCCGTTGAAGCCCCAGACGGCCTTGGGCAGATGCGCGTCCATGTCCATCGTCTCCGAGCCGTAGCACCAGCAGGGGGTGACGGTGATGCTGACGCCCACGCCCTCGCGGCGGAACTTGGCGGCGCACTTGGCGGCCTCGGCCACGCCGCCGATTGTTGTGTCGGCAATGACGCACTCAACGGGCAGGCCGTTGTAGTGGCGCAGATTGCTCGAGATGAGGTCGGCCACGGCCTGCGCCTGGGCCATTGTCTGCACTTCCAGCGACTCGCGCACGCCGCCGAGGCGGCCGTCAATGGTAGGGCGAATGCCGATTTTCGGCATGTCGCCAATGAGGCGGTTGACGGGTTGAACCTTTTCCATGATTCTTGCTCCTTTGCAATGCACTGCAGGATACGTCATTTGTATGCTGGAAAATTCCGGTACGCAGTAAGCCGCAGAAACGGCAGTACACAGATTTCACAGATGCGACAGATAACAACAGATGATCTGTCTGGTCAGTCTGTTGTTATCTGTCGCATCTGTGAAATCTGTGTACTGCCGTTTCGTTTCTGATTGCAGACTCCTTCTTTCGCTCTCATTTGCGCTTCGTCTTTGGTTTCTCGGGCGGATTCAGCCGCTGCTCGGCCAGGGCAATGTAATCGGGATTCAGCTCATAGCCAACCCAGGTGCGCCCGGCGTCGCGCGCCGCCAACGCCGTGCTGCCGCTGCCCATGAAGGGGTCCAGCACCACGTCGCCGGCAAAGGTGTAGAGCTGGATGAGGCGTGCGGGCAACTCCTGCGGAAAGGGGGCGGGGTGGCCCACCTTGCGCGCCGATTCGGTGTTCATCGTCCACACCGATTTCGTCCACTCCATGAACTGCTCGCGGCTGATTGTGTTCTCCCGCCCCTTGGCGCTGCGCTTGAAGCTTCCCTTGCTGAAGACCAGAATGTACTCGTGCGTGTCGCGCAGCACGGGGTTGGAGGCCGACTGCCATGATCCCCACGCCATGGAGACGCCCGCACCTGCCCCCTTGCTCCAGATAATTTCGCCGCGGATGAGGAAGCCCAGCTCCATCATGAGCATGGCAATATGGTCGCTGAGCGGGATGTAGGGCTTGCGCCCCAGATTGGCGACGTTGATGCAGGCGCGCCCGCCCGGGGCCAGCACGCGGTATGTCTCGGCAAAGACGCGGCCGAGCATGGCCAGATACTCGCGCAGCGAAAGGTCGTCGTCGTACTCCTTCGTCACGTTGTAGGGGGGCGACGTGACCATGAGATGCACGCAGCCGTCGGGCAGCGCCTCCATGCGCTCGGAAGACGCGCAGAGGATGGTGTTGGCCAGCGGCCTCGGGCAGCGGCGTCTCGACTGTCGCATCCAACGCGGCTGAAGCGCCTGCTCGTCGGTATAGAGGCGCGAGCCGTAGTAGGCCGGAGGCGTCGTGATTGATGCGGTTGCCCGTACCAAAGGCGCGCGTGCTGCTGCCGCGCGGCGCGGACGTGTTGCTATCGGCAGGCAGTGTGCTGTCGTCCTCGGGCGTAGCGGGCGCGTCCTTGCTGCGGGCCATGCCCTACTTCACTCCAAACGCGTCGGCCAGCGCGCGCCGCATTACATCAACGGGCGCATCGTGGCCCGTCCACATCTTGAAGCCGATGGCCCCCTGGTAGACGAGCATCCCCAGGCCGTCGAGGGTCTTCGCCCCGCGCGCCGCCGCTTCATCCAGGAAGCGCGTTTGGGGCGGGTTGGGGATGATGTCGCAGACGACCATGCCGGGCAAAATTGAATCATAGACCAGGTCGGGCTTGTTCGGGTCCGGAAAGAGGCCAATCGAGGTGGTGTTGACGACCACATCGGTTTCGGGTGGGATGGTGTAACTCTGCTCCCAGGAGACGTAGCCGGCGGTGGTGGGCGTCTGGTCATTGAGCAGGTTGACCAGCGGCAGCGCACGTGCCGCGGTACGGTTGACGATGACAAGCTCGGCAGCGCCGGCAAGGGCCAGTTCAACGGTCATGGCGCGTGCCGCGCCGCCTGCGCCCAGCACCACAAAGCGCTTGCCCGCAGGGTCCACGCCGCCATCGTCGCGCAAGGCGCGCAGAAAGCCCTTGCCGTCGGTGTTTTCGCCAATCAGACGGTCGCCCTCGCGGCGCACCGTGTTCACCGCGCCCATGAGGCGCGCGTCGGGCGAGACATCATCCAGGTATTGAATGACCTCCACTTTGTGAGGCACGGTGCAGTTGATGCCCGAGAAGCCCATGGCACGCAGGCCACCCACGGCCGCGCCCAAATCCTGCGGCTGCACCTCCATGGTAATGTAGCGCCAGTTCAGGTTGAGTGCGTTAAAGGCCGCCTCAAGCATAACCACCGAGGGATTCTCGGCCACCGGTGTGCCGAAGAGGCCCGTCAAACTCGGTTTGTAGTCCATGATCTCCTCCTCATTGCCTACGACGCAAAACTGCACCTCACCCCCGGCCCCTCTCCATGCGGAGAGGGGAAAAGCAACTGCGTCACGCCGGAGACGTGACTCTACGAGGGCGGTGCTTTGCTCCCCTCTCCGCATGGAGAGGGGCCGGGGGTGAGGTGCAGTTTTGCGTCTTTGCGTCAAAGCAGTTCGTTAATCGTGCTCACCATGGCAGTCGCCTGGTCCGGCGCGAGGTAGCCCGTCCACATCTCGGCTGCCCATGTTTCGCCCGCGCCCAGCGTCTTGATGTTACCCTTGGCCTTCTCGGCGCTGTAGCCCTCGGGCTCGGCCGTGGCGGGCAGCACAATGCCAAGGCAATCCTGGTCGGGCGTGCGCGAAATCCAGCGCACGCCGTGGTCTAGCTGGGCGGGCTTGTGGCGAATGTAGTCGGCGGATCCGTCGGGGTGCAACTGCATGGCGTGTGCCCAGCCCTGCGCGTCGGCGTTGTAATCAATGTAGAAGACAATTTCGGGGTCGAAGGCCATGCCGGGTTTGAGCACGTGATGTTGCTCGGGGTTCTGCGCAAGCTCGTCGATGAACTCGCGGAAGCCCGGCCCGGGCTTGATGTGCGAGGGGACGCTCGTGCGCACGCGCACATGCGCCGCATCCGACGGGGCGCTGTAGACGAGGCGGCCATCATCCACCGGGCGGAAATTGACATGCGCCATGTACATGAGCTCCATTGGCGTTTGCTTGAGGTTCTTCACCTCAATGCGCGTCGAGAAGAGCGTTTCGCCGACGTAGAGCTTGACCATGGGCGTGGCCATATAGTTGTGCGCAAAGGCCACCGTGTGCTGGTAGTGGCCGCGCAGCCCCATGTAGACGCCGTGCTCATCCTTGCCGGTCACAAGCCACGCCTCGCTGTAGGGGGCGTTGGGCAGTTCGCCGTGCAGCGGGTGCGTGTCGCCGCCGGCGGGCACGCCCATGGCGGTGATGCCGCAGTGAATCAGGAACGCGCCGTAGGTGTCCAGATAGACACGCGTGGGGCGCGGCTGGTCGAACATCGACTTCATGGCCAGGTCGCGCTCGCCAAAGGTGGCGGACCAGACCTGCTGTCCCTGGAAGGGGAGGAGGACGATGTCGCCGAGGCCGTTGCTCAGCCGCAGTGCGCAGACACCGCTTTCAAAGCGGAAGGTGCTGGCAATCAAGTGGCCATGTTCGACGAGCAGCTCTTCGCTGCGCTCGAACATGGCGGGGGTCAGGCGAATATGTGTGGTCTCCATCGGTTTTTACCCTTACGCTAATAGGTTGCAGCAGGGGCAAAGTCGCCCTGGTCCTTCAGGTACGTATTAAAGAACTGCAGCACGAGTTCGTTCAGCTTCTCAATTACGAGCCGCTTGTCTGCCGTTTCGCCGCCGCCTGCCTTTGGTACGGAGCGCGAAATCACGGAAACAAGCAGAGGCGATGCCAACGGCAGATCGGTGACGCTTTGATGGTCGGTGCCGGTGAGATGCACTTCGTAGGCATGGGGGGCCGTCGTCGAAACGTGCTGCACCGCAACCACGTTGTTCGCATCGGGAATTGCGTCAATCAGCCGCACCACGTCGTCGGCGAGAATCGTGAGGATCGGCACAGGAAAGACCGTGTCATTGAGGAGGTACTTGCCGTCGGCATAGTCATACTCGCCGAGCAGATCGGCATCCAGATTCACAATTGCGTCGATGTCGCTGCGCCTGCGTGCCAATAGCGCGCTCGATTCACCGCCCAGGCTGTGGCCCATCAGGCCCACTTTCTCGGGGTCAATGAGCCGATAGAAAGGATCGGCGCTGTCTGACCGGGCCTGCGCGAGCAGCGTGTCCACAACGAAGCTGATATCCGCCGCCTGCAGTTGCATCCACTCGTTTTCGAGCTTGTAGGTTGTCGCCTCGTCGTACTTGCCGTTGTTGACGTCGACGACGCTCTGCATGAACTGTCGGTCCACCGTGATCAGGCGGCCGTCTTCGCCCCTGGTGAACAAGGCGTGGTAGGGATGATCGATGGAACAGGCGACGTAGCCATTGCTGGCCAGCTCGGTGAAGGTCGATGTGTTGCTCGACTTGATGCCAAACGCTCCATGCGAAAAGACAACCAGCGGATAGCGTTCCGTGCCGTCTTTGGGGAACCAGCACTCCACGTTGAGCTTGCGTTTCTCGCCCGTATTGGTGAAGGTCTCGACGCGACTCTCATCCGTGTAGGTGTAGTTGACCGTTGCCACGGGGTGCGTGCCCGTTACTCTGGGCGGCTTGTGCTGGGGGAAGACAAAGGCAGGGATCAGCGCAACGGCCACAAGCAGAAGCATCCCAAATGCCTTGAGGACAAGGCGGCCCGGCCGGTAGGCGCTTGTATCTTCCCTCTTGCGCAGGAGGGTGATTGCACCGAGCAGCGCCCAGACGAACAGCAGGGCGGCCAACGCATACCAGCGAAAACTCCACTGGATGACCGGCAAGAGCGTGAAGAGCACAAATGCCGCAAGTGCGCCAATGCGCACGACACCCCTCAACTGCTTCTGGTTGGACTTCGTACCAATGCAGTAAAACGCGAACGCGGCCTCAATCACCAATGCGACAAGAAAAACGATTGTACCCATGAGACCCGCCTGTCTTGGCGAGAATGCATCTGTTGCAGCCCTGACTACTTTAGCCGGCTGCGGCGCAGCACATCCAGGTAAACTGCAATCACAACAATTGCTCCAGTTACCACCATCTGCCATTCCTGCGGCACGGAGAGCAGGCGCAGGCCGTTGGTGAGCACGCTGATGACGAACGCGCCAATGACCGTGCCCAGGATGGAGCCTTCACCACCGCTGAGCGAGGTGCCGCCGATGACGACGGCGGCGATGGCGTCAAGCTCGTAGCCCGCCCCCAGCGTGGGCTGCGCCGAGTTAAGGCGCGACGCCATGAGCACGCCGCCCACCCCGGCAAACATGCCCGAAAGCATGTAAACCAGCGTCTTCCAGTTGTTGACCTTGACGCCTGACAGGCGGGTCGCCTCTTCGTTGCTGCCAATGGCAAAGGTGTAGCGCCCCAGCACCGTCTTGGAGAGAATGACCCACGCCACAATCGCCGACCCAAAGAGAATCAACACGGCGTTCGGGATGGGGAAGCCGGGGATCACCTGGCCGATGAGCGAACCCATGGCCACCTTCTGGAAGAGGGGGGTCTCCACAAAGTAGATCGGGCGCAGGTCCGAGATGACCAGCGCGAGCCCCTTGGCCACATAGAACATACCCAGCGTGGCAATGAAGGGCGGAATCTTCATGCGTGAGACAAGAGTGCCTGTTACAAGGCCCGCCAACGCGCCCGTGCCAACCGCCCCCAGCACACCCACCCACACGGGCAAGCCCCAGTAGGTGACAAAGACGCCCGCCATGACGGCGGTCAGCGTCATCACTGTGCCCACCGACAGGTCAATGCCGGCGGTGATGATGACGAAGGTCACACCCAGCGCCAGCACGCCATTGACGGCCGTTGCCAGAATGATGGCGACGAGGTTGTTGAAGGTGAGGAAGACGGGCGAGAGAATGGAATAGACGATGACAAGCACAAGCAGGCCGGCAAAGGCCAGCAGCTTGCGCGCGGCATCGGTGCGCATGATGGATGTGCGGGGCTGGGGGGCTGTCGCCGTATTTGATGTCATAAATACCTCTGCGTGCACTACAGAAAGTGCAGCGTGATGATTGCACCGAAGCGGTGCTGCCGTTGCGAGCCGCTAAACTGAAACAGGTATGGATTGCCCATTTTCAACGCAAGGTGGGCCATCCGCAGCGGCTTGTGTTTTAGTTGCCAATCGCGGATTCTTCGAGCGCGCCGTCTATCGGATCGACGGACATGACTACATTGCGCTGCGTGGCCAGCGTCATAATCCCTTCCTGCGTCGCCTCGGCCGCCGTGAGGATTCCCGTTATACGCCCTTCGCACATGACGGCGATACGGTGGCTCATGCGCAGAATCTCGGGCAGTTCCGAAGAGATCATGATGACCGACTTGCCCTGATGGGTCAGCTCGTTGAGCAGCTTGTAGATTTCGCTCTTCGCGCCCACGTCAATGCCGCGCGTCGGCTCATCAAAGATCAGGATGTCCGTATCGGCAGAGAGCCACTTGCCGATGACCACCTTTTGCTGGTTGCCGCCCGAGAGGTTGCGCACTGTCTGCTGGAGGCTGGGTGTCTTGACCTGCAAGGCGTCTACATACTTGGAGGCGACCACGCGCGTTTTGCCGAACTGGACAAAACCAATCGCGTTGAGAAATTCGCGCAGCGACGCGAGCACAATGTTTGATTCCACATCCATGCCCAGGGCCAGGCCGTAGCGCTTGCGATCCTCCGAGAGGTAGCCAATGCCGTGGCGCACGGCGTCGCTGGGTGAGTGGATACTCACCTTCTCGCCCTTGACCAGAATCTCGCCGCTTTCCACCGGGTCTGCGCCAAAGACGGCGCGGGCCACTTCGGTGCGTCCTGCGCCCATGAGCCCTGCAAAGCCAAGGATCTCACCGCGCCGCAACGTGAAGCTCACATCCTGAATGCTCTTGCCGCGGTTGAGCCCGCGCACCTCGAGCACAATGGGGTTTGACGCCTCGTCGGGCGAAATCTCGGGCGATGACTCATAGATCGTGCGGCCAACCATCATGCTGATAATTTGGTCGACTGAAGAATCCGCAGTGTTGACGGTGTCAATGTAGCGCCCGTCGCGCATGACGGTAATGCGGTTTGAGATGCGCTGGAGCTCCTCGAGGCGGTGGGAAATGTAGACGACGCCTACGCCCGTTGCCTGCAGCTGGCGAATGAGGCGGAAGAGCTCGTCAATCTCGGACTCGGTCAGTGCGGCCGTCGGCTCATCCATAATGAGCACTTTGGAATCGAACGAGAGCGCCTTGGCAATTTCGACCATCTGCTGCTTGGCAACGCTGAGGTCGCCAACCTTGGCGCGTGGGTCCAGCACAAGGCGCATGCGTTTAAAGAGCGCCTGGGTGTCGTCATTGAGCTTATTGTCATCCAGAAAACCGGCGACTCGGCGCGGCTCGCGCCCGATAAAGACATTCTGCGCCACCGTAAGGTGGGCCATCAGGTTCAGTTCCTGGTGAATCATGCTGATTCCCAGAGCTTGTGCAGTGCGCGGGTCAGGAATATTGGTTTCCTGGCCGTTCATCCATATCCGTCCGGCGTCCTTGGCATAAATGCCTGCGAGCACCTTCATGATTGTGGATTTGCCCGCGCCATTTTCACCCACCAGCGCGTGAACTTCGCCGGCAAGCAGTTCAAAACGGCAGTTGTCCAGTGCGTGGACACCCGGGAAGGATTTGTCAATGCCTTCCATCTTGACGATTACTTCATTCATGAAATTGCCTCTGTCGGGACGACGGAGCCGAGCGTGAGGAACTGCCATCCGGGGGACTCAATGGGAGAGTCGTGCCCCGAGGCAAGTGGGGTGCGCGTACGGCGCGTGTTGCGCATGGCAGCGAGGATGGCTCTGCTTGCAGTCAGCGCAGACGCAATCGACGCCGGCAGGCGTGGCCGCACGACACAGCTTGGGGGCGGCGCAGATGTCGCGCCGCCCCCATCTGCTCTAGAGCAGGCCCGCGCAGTGCGCAGGCTTGCGATCAGTCGTACAGCAGCGGCTGCATTTCAGGATCGTCAATGCTGGTCGCATCGTACCACTTGAAGCCGGTGTCAATCACCAGGGGCAGTTCTTCGCCCGCGATTGCCTTGACGGCGGACTCAACGCACTTGTAACCAATGTTGACCGGGTCCTGGCTGATTGCACCAGCCTGGAGGCCGGAGCGAATGGCTGCCTTCTGCGGTGCGCCGGCGTCGTAGCCGATGACCACAATATCGCCCGCCATGTTGAGTTCGGTCACGGCATTGATGACGCCGATGATCGAACCTTCATTGGCGCCGAAGAAGCCCTTGAGGTCCGGGTAGGCCTGGATGATGGCCTTGGCAATGTCGGTCGACTTGAGCTGGTCGCCACCACCGTACTGGACGTCCACCACTTCGATGTCCGGGTACTTCTCGGCCATCTGCTTGGTGAAGCCTTCCACGCGGTCGATACCTGTGCGGCTGGTCTGGTCATGGGCGATGACGGCTACCTGGCCGCTGCCGCCAATGAGTTCGGCCATCTTGTCGGCTGCCATGGCTGCCGCTGCCACGTTGTCCGTGGTCACGGTGGTCACAGGCACGTCGCTGTCAACACCCGAGTCGAAACCGACGACCGGAATGCCTTCGGCCTGGGCACGTTCGAGCAGGGGAATCATGGCCTTGCTGTCGAGGGCGGCCAGACAAATGGCAGCAGGCTTCTTGTCAAGCGCGGTCTGGAACATTTCCAGCTGCTTGTCAACCTGCGACTCGCTCTCGGGGCCTTCGAATGTGATGTCGACGTTGAATTCGGAAGCAGCATTCTCGGAGCCGAGCTTCACGGCCTGCCAGAACTGGTGCTGGAAGCCCTTGGAGATGATCGGAATGTACGGCTTGGCGGCGGCGTCGGCCGGGGCGGCTTCTTCGGCCGGAGCGGCGGTGGCATCTGCAGGGGCAGCAGCGGCGTCGGCCGGGGCGGCAGGCGCTGCCGGGGCGGCGGCGGGCACGGCGCAACCGGCCAGCATTGCTGCAACAACCAGCAGGCTGAACAGGCTGAGCAGCAGAGTCTTCGACTTCATAGTCTATCTCCTTTGCAACATTGGTTAGGAAACGAAGGGACGAACAAGCTTGAACACTTCTATGTACTTAAACCGGTCGAAACCGTTTGACCGCATTCAGAGTATGCACGCCCGCTTGCGATAGCAGGTGCGCGCTTGCAGAGCAGCGATGAAAGTGGGTGGATCTGGATTGCTGATACACGTAAGGGAGAGGGCGGCGCCAAAGATTAGCCACCTGCAAATTGCGATGTTCGGGACTTGGCCAATAGTACATCAATCGGAATCGTAAGGCAACTTGCAATTGGCCCACGCGCGAAAAGTTGCAGCCTG
Source organism: uncultured Chloroflexia bacterium (assembly GCA_963773745.1). Classification (GTDB taxonomy): domain Bacteria; phylum Chloroflexota; class Anaerolineae; order Caldilineales; family Caldilineaceae; genus UBA5069. The sequence goes on along the minus strand of CAVZCL010000005.1, from coordinate 1,258,081 downwards.
TGGCACGATGTTGCGCCACGGCTAAAGAACAGCGTCCGTCGCGCCCTGCGTTGCGCAGTCGTTGCCGATTCGCGCTCACGATAATGGGTGGATTGCAACCTGTGCGGCCAGCACATGCACCTCTGCATAGGGGGCAAAGTCGGTGCCCGGGCGCATGGCCGCGGCTGTGCCGCAGGCCGCCCCCCAGCGCGCCATGTCGCCCACGGGCAAATCGTGCGCCAGCGCCCACAAGATGCCTGCGAGAGCCGCATCGCCCGCGCCCACGCTGCTCAGCGCGTGCACCTGCGGCGGCACGGCATGGACAACCTCTCCGTGGCGGGCGAGCACCAGCCCGTCGGCGCCCAGGCTGATGGCGGCTATCTGGATACCTGACGCGCACAACTGCAGCGCCGCGCGTGCGGCGTCGGCGGGCGTCTCAACGGGGATGCCCAGCGCTTCACTCGCTTCGAGCGCGTTCGGTTTGACGAGGAAGGGGCGCGCTTCCAGCGCCATCTCCAGCGCAGGGCCGCTGGCGTCGAGCACAGGGCCGCGCGCCGCGCCCATTCAGCATATCAACAAGCTGCTCGTAGAAGTCATCGTCCACACCGCGCGGCAGGCTGCCCGCCAGCACGCAGAGGTCGCTCATGCGCACGCGCGCCTCAAGCGCGTCAAAGAGGGCGTTTTCCTCAGCCGCGGAAACTTCTGGCCCTGCCTCATTCACTTTGAGATGATGCGTTCCCGCTGCGTCGGACACCACATAGCAAGTGCGGGTTGCTCCGGCAATGGCAATTGGCTCCACCGGCGCGCCGGCAGCGGCCATCATTGCCTCGAGCGCCGCGCCTGTGTCGCCACCCAGGTAGGCAATCGGCGTGCTTTGCATGCCCAGCGCGGCAAGCGCGCGTGCAACGTTAAAACCCTTGCCGCCGGGATCCACGCGCGTTGCGGTGGCGCGCAGCACCTCGTCCAGCCGCACGGCCGGTACGATGAGGGTGCGGTCAAGGCTCGGGTTGGGTGTAACGGTAATAATGCGTGGAAGCATGGTTCGGGTTTTCAGCTTCAAGAGTTTAAGGGGATTGGGAGTTTGGGCCAAGTGATGCAAACTCCTGAACCCTTGAACCCTTAAACTCCTGGATCCTCAAACTGGTCGTCTTCCGAGTGCGTGCATCAGCTCGCGATTGGCAATGTACGCCTGCTGGTAGAGCGCGAAGAGCTCGGCGTAGCGCTCGTGATGCGCGGGGTTGGGCGCAAGCGGGTCGCCGAGGCGCACCCACTCGCGTGCTGTGCGGGCCGCATCAAAAAGCCCAGCGCCATGGCCGGCGAGCAGCGCCGCGCCGAGGGCCGACTGTTCGGTGACAAGCAGCCGGCGTACGGCCACGCCAAAGACGTCGGCCACAATTTGCCGCCAGAGCGCGCTGCGCGCACCGCCGCCCGCCAGCACAAGCTCGCGCGGCGGCCCGTCGCCGGCTGGGTCAACCTCCATGAGGACGCGCCACGCGTCAAAGCAGGCAAAGGTCGCGCCCTCCAGCACGGCCCGCGTGAGGTGGGGCTGGCCGTGCGCGGCGGTGAGGCCCACGAACGCAGCGCGTGCGGCGGCGTCGAGCAGAGGCGTGCGCTCACCCACGAGATAGGGCAGGAAGAGCAGGCCGCCCGCGCCCAGGGGCGCCTCGGCCGCGGCGGCCGTCATGCGCGCATAGGCTTCGTCGCCCGTCCAGCCCAGGACATTCGTGCGCAGCCAGCGCAGCGCCATGCCCACGTTGAGGGTGGCCCCCATCTGATACCAGCCCGCGCAATCAGGTTGCGGCTCAAATGCGGCGCAGAAGGTGTGCATGCGGCCGCGTGGGTCAACCGCCGGCTCTGCGGCGGGGCGGACAAGCTGGCCGCCTGTGCTCAGATTCACGACCAACGTGTTGCCCTCCACCGCGCCCGCGCCCAGCAAGCCGCACGCCGTATCGGAGGAGCCGACGACAACGGGCGTGCCACTGCGCAGCCCAAGTGCGGCGGCGATGGCAGGCAGCAGGCCGCCGGCAACGTCTGTGGCGGGCCGCAGCGGGGGCAGCTGGCTATGCGCAATCCCCACGGCATCCAGCAGCAGGGGCGACCAGGCGCGCGTCTGCACATCCAGCAGCAGCGTGCCGGAGCCGTCACCGGCGTCGGTGGCTACCTGGCCCGTCAACTGCAGGCGCAGCCAATCCTTGGGCGTGAGCACCATATCAATGCGCGCGAAGAGCGCCGGCCGCTCGCTGCGCAGCCAGAGCAGCGTTGCAGCCTGAAAGCCTGTGGCCACCGGGCTGCCGGCAATTTGCACCAGTCGCTCGGCCCCAACCGTGTCCGTGAGTGCACGCACCTGCGCTGCGCTGCGCTGGTCGGGCCAGATGATCGCGTTGCCCAGCAGCGCGCCTGCGTCGTCCAGCAGCACCGTGCCGTGCATTTGCCCCGAGAGGCCAATGGCTGTCACGTCGGCCCCACGTCCGGCGACGGCCGCGCGCACAGCCGCCTGTGTCGCCTCCCACCAGGCACGCGGCTCCTGCTCAGCAAATGTGGCCTGCGGATTGAGCACGGGATACTCTGCGCTGCCGCTGCCAACGACATCACCCCCCGGCGTGACGCAGAGCGCCTTAACGGAGGAGGTGCCGAGGTCGATGCCCAGCAGCAGCGGGCTGCTCACAGCGTGCGCCTGTCGTGCGGGCCCGCCCAGAGCGGCCCCGCCTGCCGCCAGCCTTCCAGGTTGAGCGTGGGTGCGTGGCGCTGCCAGGCTCCGGCAATGCGCGCCTGCACATCTGCCCAGGGCGCGATGCCCGAACTGGCGTCGGGCGCCTCCACGCTGTGCGCGCCTACGGCCACGGCGCCAGTGAGCGCGTCCTCGGGCGAGAAACCGTGCAGCAGGCCGGTGATGAAGCCGGCGATGGTGCTGTCGCCCGAGCCGGTGGTGCCGCCCACCTTCACCTGGAAGCAGGTGGAAAGCAGTTCGCGCCCGGCCCACGCCTGCACATCTTCGGGATGGGCGCGTCCGGCTGCGGCCAGCCGTGCCGTGTCACTCGTGGTGCGCAGATAGAGCCCCTGGTCGCCCAGCTTGAGCAGCACAATCGGCGCGCCGTAGTCGAGCAGTCGCTGCGCTGTTTGAGAGAGCAGTGCGCCGTCAACGGGTGCGTCGCCCGCCCGCAAGGCGTTGGAGCGGGGCCTGTCGAGCATGTAAACAATCTCGTCAATCGAAGGCGAGAAGAGATCCACAAAGGGGAGAGCGCCCTCGATAACCGGCAGCCAGTCAATCCGCCCGGCTTCGGAGAGGGGATCGGGGTAGGACATGTCGAGCGAGACGGTGACGCCGGTGGCGCGCACCATGGCGAGCAGCCGCGCGAGTTCGCGCCCGCCTTCGAGGAACATGCGGCGCATAATGGGCGGATAGCCAAAATGGAAGACGCGTGCACCTGCGACCACGTCAAGGCGCACATCGTCGGCGCCGTAGGTGTCGTTCGGCCCGGGCGAGTGCAGGAAGACGCGATCCACACCGGGCGGGTTGATGACAATGGTATAGGAGGAAGGCTCGGCTGGTGCGCGGATCATCCCTGCGGTGAGAGCGGGGTCGCGCGCGTTGAGAAGATCAATGAGCGCCTGGCCGAAGAGATCGCCCCCCACTTTGCCCATGAGGCGCACGGGCACGCCCAGCTTGTAGAGCGCCAGGCCCGTATTCGAGACGGAGCCGCCGGTGGTGGCAATGCAGGGTCCGGTTTGTGTAAGCTTGCCCGGGATGAGGATCTCGCTCAGCGGTCGCTCAGGCCCCTCGAAGGTAGGGATGATGTCGACGCAGACGTGGCCTGCCGCTACGACGTCATAGGGAGTGGAGCTGGGATTGGACATAGGAAACCCATAATTGAGGACTGATGATCTGGCTATTGGTGTCGTTAGTCATTAAACAGGTGGGTGCTCAATACGATTGATGATACGAAATGTCGCTGGAATGGGCTTCATGTCTTTGCTTTCTTTGCTCTTCTTTGCGCCTTCGCGACGTTGCGTCGCAGGTCAGATAAGCGCGGCGTTGGCGTGGTGCAGCGGGCGCGTGGCTTCGTAGATGCCCTGGTAGACATTGCGGAAGATGGCGTCGTAACGCTCGGCCATGGCTGGGTCGGGCGCAATGTGCGTGCGTGTGAAGTGGAGCGCCGCCGACGCTGCAACAGCGTCCGGATAGATGCCAGCGCCCAACCCGCCCAGCAGCGCTGCCCCCGTGGCCACCTCTTCCTCGACGTTTGCGAGGATCAGCTCCTGGTTGAGAATGGCCGCCTTGATCTCCACAAAGAGACGGTTGCGGCAGACACCGCCAATCACATAGATCTCGCTGGGGCGTTCATAGCCTGCGTAGTGCAGCAGCGGCTCGAGCGCGTTGCGCGTCTCGAAAGTAAGCCCCTCAAGGATTGCGCGGAACATCATGCCGCGCGTCACGTCGGTGCTCAGCCCAATGAAGACGCCACGTGCGCGCGGGTCGTTGGAGGGCGAATGGGGCAGGCGCATTTGCGGCACAAAGCGCACGCCCAGGCTGCCAACGGGCGCTGCGGCCGCCTCCGCGGTGAGGGTGGCGTAGTCGACGCCGCCGGCAATCTGGCGAAACCAGTCGATGCAGATGCCCGCTGTGCGGTAGGCGCCCATGCCGTAGTAGCCATCCACCACGTGGGCCCCCTGCTCGTAGCCCTGTTCGGCCAGATGCTCGCCCACGAGCGGCTTGTCAATTGTGAAGACAAGCGCCTCCGCCGTGCCGACGGAATCCAGCAACACGCCGGGCTTGGCGGCGCCCACGGCCAGTGCGCCGCAGAGGTGATCGTGGCCGCCCACGGCGACGAGGGCCGATGTGGGCAAACCGGTTTGGGACGCGGCGGCCGACGTGACGGTGGCCAGCGGCGTGCCGCCCTGGGCCAGGGGCGCAAAGAGCGCGGGATCGACGCCGGCGTCGCGTATCAGATCCACGGCCCAGCGGCGGTTGGCCAGGTCCAGCGCCATGGTGCGGGAGGCAACCGAGTAGTCGGTGGCGGCCTCACCGCAAAGCTTCCAGGTGATGTAGTCGGCTACATGCAGCCAGCGCACGGCGCGCGCGTACTGCTTTGGCGCGTTCTCTTTGATCCACACCAGCTTGGCAAGGCTGAAGATGGCCTGGGGCGCAAGACCCGTTGTGGCGTAGATGCGCGCCACGCCCAGTTGCTCGGCAAGGCGTGCGCCCTGTTCCTCGCTGCGCGAGTCGTACCAGGCAATCATCTCGTAGAGCGGCATGCCTTCCGCATCGAGCAGCACACCGGTCTCGCCGATGCTGGCCACGCCTACCGAGGCAATGCGTGCAGGTTGATCCACCTGCGCAATGGCATCGCGCAGAACGGCGGCGGTTGTCTGCCAGAGCTCTGTAGGGTCAAAGTAGGCCCAACCCGGGCGGGGAAAGTGGGTGGGCGTTTTGAGGGATGCACGCGCCACAATGGTGCCGTTGGCCTCAAAGACCACAGCCTTGATGTTGGTCGAGCCGATGTCAAGCCCGACAAGGAGGGGATCATGTGTCACAGCACGGTCTTTCCAGAAACAAGGTGATTGAGTGAAGACGAAAAATTGAAGATTGATGATTGACAATGGAGAGCCTGCGCCATGGGAGGCCAATCGTCAATCATCAGTCTTCAATTTTCAGTCCTCAATCGTGGAGAATGGACGTTCGTTTATCCCTTCACCGCGCCCAGCGTGAGGCCGCGGACGATGTAGCGTTGCGCCAAGAGCGCCAGAATTGTGGGCGGCAGCATGGTCAGCAGGACGCGCACGCCCACTTCGTGAAACTGCACGCCGCGTGTGTGCTGCGCGCCGGCGATGATTACCGGCATGGGTATCGCATCCTTCGACGTGAGTGTGAGCGCAAAGAGGAACTCGTTCCACGAGAAGGCGAGGCAGATGATCCAAACGGAGACCAGGCCCGGCACCACCAGCGGCAGCGCCACGCGCGTAAAGGCCTGCCAGCGGTTGGCCCCATCCACAAAGGCCGCCTCCTCCATCTCAATCGGCAGTTCGCGGAACATCTGGCTCAGGATGATGACGGGGAAGGGGAGCACGAAGGTTGCGTTCAGCAGCACCAGCGACCAGATTGTGTCTGTGGCGCGCAGGGTGCTCATGATGAGGAAGAAGGGCAGCACAACCACCACGGGCGGCAAAATGCGCTGGCTGAGGAACCACATGGTGATGGTGCCATTGCTCACCGTTTGGAAGCTGAAGCGCGCCAGCGCATACGCAGCCAGCGTGCCGATTGTCACCGAGAGCGTTGCGGCCCCCGTGGAGATCAGCGTGCTGTTGAGCAGCGCGCGGCGAATTTCGCGCTGGCTCAGGCTGGAGATCCATGTGTCAAGCGTGGGCTTGAAGGTGAGCCACGGCACCCATGTACCCGGGCGGAAGGTGTCGCTGGGGTGCTTGACGGAATTGAGGAATGCCCAGTAGAAGGGAAAGAGCACCCAAAGCAGCATGATGATCAGCAGCAGCCAGATCACAACGCTGAGCACGACCGAATGGCGTCGCTGGAGCATGATTACGCGTCCTCATAGAGTGAGCGGATGCGCCCGAAGAGCAGCGAGACGATGACGGAGACCATGAAGAGCAAGAGGAAGCCTTGGGCCGCGGCATAGCCGTGGTCAAAGAAGCGCATGCCCGTACGGTACATGTACATGCTGTAGACCTCTGTCGCCCGCCCGGGCCCTCCCAGCGTCAGGCTCATGGGGATGTCGAAGACCTTGAAGGCATCCACCAGCCGCAGGAGCAGAATGAGCCACAGCGTCGGCATCATGAGCGGCAGGGTAATGCGGCGGAAGAGCTGCCAGCCACCTGCGCCATCTACGGCCGCGGCCTCGTACAAATCCTGGGGCAGCCCCTGCAGCGCCGCCAGCGAAACGAGGAAGACGAAGGGGGTCCACTGCCAAATGTCCACAATGATAATTGCAACACGCGCCCAAATTGGGTTGGAAAGCCACGGAATGCCCGTCCCGCCCAGTGCGCGGATGAGAGCATTCACCGGGCCATTGGTTTCATAGAAGATGGTAATGCCCAGGTAGCCCAGCGCAACCGGCGTGGCGAAGAGGGGCAGAATCATGATTGTGCGCAGAACGTTGCGGCCGCGCATTTCGCGGTTGAGCAACAGCGCGATCGCAAATCCCAACACCATCTGGATGGCCACGGTGGAGGCGACGAAGATGAAGGTCACCCAGATGCCGTTGCGCAGATTGGTATCGGTGAAGAGGCGCGCAAAGTTGTCAAAGCCAACAAACTCGTTGCGCCTGCCAAAGCGGTAGCTGTAGACGGTATTGCTCAGCCCATAAAGCAGGGGAAAGATTGTAAAGGCCAGCACCCAGAAGACGCCGGGCAAGAGGAAGATCCAGCGGCTGCGGTCCAGCGAACGCCCCTGTGCGACGGGCGCGTCGGGAAAGTTGGAGACTTCGACGGATTGTGACATCGCGCATCACCCTGTGTAGGGGCTGGGGGGCAGTTGCCCACCCCCCAGCCATTTGTCCGTGCTGCGACTCTGGTTCGTTGCATCCGCTGCACAGCTCCGTGATGCGCCTTCAGCGGAATGCGAGGAAGAGATTATTCGAGGTTGAGCGATGCCTTGTAGGAAGCACGCTGTACATCGCGGCCGAGACGCTCGGTGATGGCCTCGTAATCCGCCGCAACGGCCTGCAGCGCTTCTTCGGGCGTGATCTGGCCGGTAGCCGCCTCGGAGAGATGGACGTCAAGCGAGGTCCAGTACTCGAACGCACCAGGGATGCGCAGGTAGGGGAACTGCAGCTCGTTGTTGAAGTTGTTGAAGTAGGCCGCCGTGTAATCCTGAATGTCCTGCTCGTCCCAGCCGGCTGCCAGATAGGCATCGAGCGTGGCTGTGCCGTTCGGCTCCAGCATGTGGCTGTAGCGGCCCGGGTCTACGCCATCCCAACCGCGGGCTGCGTAGATGAAGGACTTCGCGGGAGAGGCCATGAGCGCCAGCAGGAAGTAGGTGCACTCTGGCGCATCGGAATCCGCTGTGACAATGCCCGCCCACGAGCCGCCGGTGGTGTTGCCCACCATGTTGGGTGTATCGGTGGCAACCCACTCGCCTGTGATCTCATTGTAGTATTCCATGGTGCCGGGGATGGGGGCGGATGCTGTTTTGCCCTTGACCTGGCTGCCCTCTTCCTGTGCCAGAGCGCCCAGGTCACCCCAGGTGAAGCTCATGGCGGCCTGGCCGCGCAGGAAGTGGTCCCACGCCTCACCCAGGCTCCAGCCCATCATGGCCTCGGGGCCAAACTGCAGGAGGTCAATGAGCGTCTCCATGGCGCGCACGTGGCCCGGGCTGTCCATGAGGGGCTCCATGGTCTCGGGGTCAAACCAGAAGAGATCGGGGTTTTCGGGGCCAATCACGAAGGGTGCAGCAAAGGACATGAAGTGGAACATGCCCTGGCCACCCACCTTGAGGTGCAGGCTGAGGCCGTCATCGGGCGTGCCGTCGCCATTCATATCCATGCCGTCAAAGAATTCGGCGGCGTCGCGGAATTCCGCCCAGGTGGTGGGCGCCTTGAGGTCGTAGCCGTACTGCTCCTTGAAGGCGGCCATGTTGGCAGGGTCTTCAAAGAGGTCGCGGCGGTAGTACATCACCTGGCCGTCGTGGTCGTTGGCCACCATCATCAGTTCGCCGCCATAGGTGAGCAGCTTCTTGGGGCCGACGAGGACGTCGTCAATGTTCCACTCGGGGAACTTGCCGGAGGTGTCGTTGTAGTATTCGTCAAGGGGCAGAATGTAGCCGCCCTCGGCCAGATCACCCACCCACCAGGCGCCGGCCATGGAGGTGCTGTAGTCGCCTCTGCCGCTGGTGACGTCGGTCATCAGTTTGGGGAAATGCTCGCTGTCGGGTGTTTCGATGATGTCGAGCGTGGCGCCAGTGGCGGCTTCAAACTCGTCACGCACTTCATAGAGGGGGCCGGAAATGGGGCCGTCGGGGCCGGCGGCGTTGACAATCACCGAGACGGTCTTGCCGGTGCAAAGGCAAGCATCACCTTCGCAAGGCTCTGCCACAAGCGGCGGCACAATGTCGCTGCCGGAGGTGACACTGGCCTCGGCCTCACCCTGAACATTCTCGGGCATGGCGCCATCGGCAGGGGCTGCAGGGGCTGCAGGCACGGCGGCCGCGGCGCAGCCGGTAAGCATGGCAAACACGGTTAGGACCGACAAGAATACCATTACGCGTCGTTGCATGGTGGTTCCTTTCCATTCGGTTGGCTACTGTGTGTGGTATGCGACTCCCCGGGGAACGGGCAAGCGGGCAAACGTCGTGCGTACTCTCCTGATTGAGGGGCGAGCTCCTTTCCGGATACAACTTTCAGGACATTTGCGTGCAACAGCGGAGATGAATCGGTGGGGCCCGGCAGCCTTGGCGGGCCCCACCGCCAATCACATAACTAGCGCTTCAACTCTTCGAGCGCCTCTTCAGGTGCGGCGTCATCGTGCACAACGCGCTTGAGCGCACGCACCATCGCGCCCGGGTTCTTGGCCTGCCAGATGTTGCGTCCAAAGAAGACGCCCTTTGCCCCAGCGGCCATGCAATCGGCAACGACCTGCAGGGTTTCGAGGTCGGTGTCCATTTTGGCGCCGCCGGCCACCAGCACGGGCACAGGGGTGTTGGCGATCACTTCCTTCATGCCTTCCACGGTGCCTGTGTAGTAGGTCTTTACATAGTCGGCGCCATGCTCGAAGGCAAGGCGGCAGGCGGCTGCCATGGCAAGTGGCGCCTTGGCATCAGGTATGCGCTCGGAAGGAGCCGGCAGCGCCTCCACAACAACTGGAATGCGGTTGCGCAGTGAGCCATTGGCCATTTCGGCCACGATTTGCATGGTGCGCATTTCCACGGGAATGCCCATGAAGAGCATGACGACCGCCGCATCGACACCCAGCAGTTGCGCTTCTTCCATGGTGTGGAGCAGGCTCCACTCGGTGTTGGCCAGCCAATCCTCGCGGAAGAGGCTGGGGCCGCCGTCCATGCGCATCATGGTGGGGATCTGGCCGATGAGGCGGTTGCGGTAGTGCTTGATAATGCCGAAGGAGGTCATAATGCCGTCGGCGCCCGCTTCGATCACGGCGTCAATGATCCTGCCCGGGTCTTCCAGCCCGGCGACATGGCCATGTGTGCGGGCATGGTCCATCGCCACGATGAGGGCGCGGCCGTCTGCAGCCAAAACTGTCATGTAAGGTGCTCGCTTTCAAAAGGGAATGCAGGTTTGTTTGAATTGAAAATCGCACTGCTATTTGGGATTGTGCTACCCACACTCTACCGAAATGCTGCAAGAATGTCAAGCCTACGCAAAAACTCCCAGCAAGCAACCTCTCAATCGTCGCGCCGCCGCTCCTCTCACGTTCCTCCATGAGAGCCTCGTAAAGTCCTTTACCCCTCGTACTGCCCTGTAGGAATGCGAGCGGATCGTCCGGTACGCGTACGAGGTGAAGCGACTCACCGTCAAGAAAGAACTCAAAGCGATCGCCGGCTGCACGCCAAGCCGTTTTCGTATTGAGGCAGGCATCGTGATCGCCCACCCTTCTGCATTACAGTAGAAGGCATCTTGTCACAATCTCCACTTGCAGGAATTACGGCCGCACATGCACCTTGAGCGTCTTGCCCGCCTCAAAGCGGTGGAAGCCGTCGGCGAAGTGGGCCAGCGGCAACGTGTCGCTCACCAGCGCCGAGACGTCCACAGCCCCGTGCGCCAACATCTCAATCGCGGGCAGGAAGGTGTAGCAGAGCGCAAACGAGCCGTAGATTGTCCAGTCCTTGGCAAAGATGTCGTAGGGACTCACCTGCACGGTGGCGCTTTTGGGCGTTACGCCAAACTGCAGGTACTGCCCGCGCGGGCGCAGGTAGTCAAACGCACGCTCCACGACGGCAGGCACGCCGGTGGCGTCCACCACGGCGGGGAAGCCGCGCGGCGCAAGCTCGCGCAGCGCGGCGTCGCCCTCGGCGCCGGCGAGCACGGGCACACCGCCGAGGCGCTCGGCGAGCTCCAGGCGGTCGGCCTGCTTGTCCACCACCACCACACGCGCGGCGCCGTTGTTGCGCAGCGCCTGCACCAGCAGCAGCCCCATGGGTCCCGCGCCGAAGAGCAGCACCGAATCGCCCGGGTTGGGACGGAAGCGCTTGAGCGCATGCACCACGCAGGCCAGCGGCTCAATAAAGGAGGCCTGCTGGTCGCTCATCCCCTCGGGCAGGTGGTAGCAGGCGCGTGCCGGCGCAGCCACATACTGGGCAAAGCCGCCGCCTCGTGTGATGCCAATCCCCTGCCAATTGCTGCAGTGGTTGGCTTGCTCGTTGCGGCAGAAGTCGCACTCGCCGCAGTAGAGATTGGGGTCCACCGCCACTCTGTCACCCACCTTGATGGCGCGCACAGCGCTGCCCACTTCGACGACAGTGCCCGCAAACTCGTGGCCCGGGATGAGGGGAAGTCGGACATGTACTCGTTGTGGTAGATGTGCACGTCGGTGCCACAGATGCCGCATTGCGCTACCTGCACAATGACCTCGTCGGGCGCGCAGGCAGGGTCGTCCACGCGCTCTACGCTTATTGTCTCGGCTTGGGGAAAGACGATTGCTTGCATGGGAAGTTCCCTTCAACTGGCTGTGGATTGCGCAAACAAAATTGAAAACTGAGTACTGACAACTTGCGCCGCACCCAACAGATACACGCTAATCATCAATCATCAGTTTTCAATAATGCTTTTCCTACCACGCACAATACCCGCCATCAATGACCATATCGTGGCCCGTCATGTAGTCGGAGACCTGTGAGGCGAGGTAGACGACCGCGCCCTGCAGGTCGGTCACCTCGGCCATGATGCCCATGGGGGTCATGCCCATCCACACGGGCAGCATGGTTTGGCCCACGGGTGTGGCGAGGAGGTCCTCCACAAGCTTGGTGCGCGTGTAGCCCGGGCTCATGCTGTTGACGCGCACGCCGCGCTTGGCCCATTCGGCGGCAAGGCTGCGCGTGAGGTGGAGCACGCCCGCCTTGGCCGTGTTGTAGGCGGCCTGATTCTGTGGCGTGTTGGAGATGTGCGCCGACATGGAGGCTGTGTTGATGATCTTGCCGTAGGCGGCAGGCAGCATCACCTGCGCTTCGGCCTGCGCGCAGAGGAAGACCGAGTTGAGGTCGACATCGATCATCTTCAGCCAATCCTTGTAGGCCATCTCCTCGGCATTGACCCACATGCCGATGCCCGCGTTGTTGCAGGCAATGGTGAGGCCGCCCCAGGCATCGACCACCTGGCGCACCATGGCCTCCACCTGGTCCGGTTTGGTGACGTCTGCTTCGATGGCCATTGAGCGCACATCCTTGGCGGCGAGCTCCGCGGCGACTTCTTCGGCGAGGTCGCGCCGCATATCCACAACGGCCACTGCGGCCCCGGCCTCAGCCAGGGCGTGCGCATAGGCGCGCCCAATGCCCTGCGCGCCGCCGGTGACAAGCGCCGTGCGCCCCGCAAGGCTGAAACGTTCGAGAATGGGTCGGGCGGTGAGTACGGGATCGGACATGGGCATACCCCCTTCGGGTGTTGGGTGTCGGGTGTTGGGTGTCGGCTGTCGGGTTTCGGGTGTCGGGTAGTCGACTATATGTAACGTCTACTGCAAGGACTTAATGTGGTTGTGCAAGGCCCGACCCAACGAGTCAGCCAACGACAATGCCGGCTCCGCCTGTTCGTCCGCTCAGCAGGCCAACCCGCGAACACAATTGAATGTGTGTTTCGGCTTCCTTCAATGATCCCTGCGCAATGTGCAGGAAATGAATGTACTCGCCGCGATGCGCACGTCCATATCCTTCGGCGATATTCGCCGGGACCGACGGATGCTGCACGTCTGAAGTTGCGACGACAAGCCGAACATCTCGTCTTTGGGCAATAGGCGCGCCAAATGGTAACAGGCAACCGCCAGGTCCATACCCAGCTGCCAAACGATGAGATCCTTGTATGAGCTGATGACCTTGCGTTGTGCGGGATGAGGGGTTTCACCATTTGCCCGACCGTTTTCATCCATTGTCGCCCTCCCAACTTTGTGGTGAGCATCGCGCCGTCCGACACCCGACACCCCGCACCCGACACCCCAGACTTTACTCGTCAAATACGATTACAACCTTGCCGCTCTGCCCCTCGTCCGCCACGCGGTAGGCGTCGGCGGCCTGATCGAGCGTAAAGCGGTGGCTGACGATGACTTCGGGTTTGAGTTCCCACTCGACCAGCTTCTCCACCAGGTCCTCCATGTGGCCCAGGCTGGTCACCCAGGAGCCGAAGATTGTGATCTGGTTGTGGATGATGGTCTGGCTCACGTCAAAATGACGGTGTTGCCCTCGCCCACCATCGCGCGCGTCCCCAGCGGCGCGTGCCCTTGCAGCGCAAGCAGCCGCCCCTGCGGCGAGCCCGAGCAGTCCACGGAGACCTCACAGCCGTAGCCGCCGGTAAGCGCCTTGATCTGGTCAACCGCATCGCTGGCATCGGCGAGCATGGCGTGGTCAATGGCGCCCACGTTACGCGCGAAGTCGAGGCGCTCCTGCGAAATGTCGGCGCCGATCACCATGGCTCGCGCCCATCTTCTTGGCCACCAGCCCCGCCGCCATGCCCACGGGCCCCATGCCGGTGAGGAGCACGCGGTCTTCGCCCGACACGCGCACGCGGTTGAGCGCCTCGTAGACGGTGCCGAAGCCGCAGGCCACCAGCGCGCCGTCGACATAGGAGAGCGCGTCGGGCAGCGCGACGCAGGTCGTCTCCTCAGCCAGGCAGTAGTCGGCGTGGCCGCCGTCGCGCTGCCAGCCATAGGCGGCGCGCAGTTCGGAGGTGCAGGAGATCATGTAGCCCTCGCGGCAGTCGTTGCAGACGCCGCAGCCGGAGATGTGGTAGAGGACGACGCGGTCGCCCTCCTTAAACTGCTTGCAGCCCGGCCCCACCTTGACGATCTGCCCGGCGGGCTCGTGGCCGGCGATCACGCCCTGGTAGCCTTCGGGGCCGTGGCCCAGATGCTCCCGATAGATGGCGCGGATGTCGCTGCCGCAGATGGAGGAGGCCTTCATCTTGATGAGCACCTGGCCGTAGCCCGGCTCGGGCACGGGCACTTCAACAAACTCCACCTTGCGCTGCCCGGGCAGCTTGACACCACGCATATTCATTGGGAGTTCTCAACTTTCGCTCAGGCTATTTTGGTAATCAGACAGGTAAATTCCTGTACGCGGAAAGGGCGGCAACAACGGAAAAAGCACGAAAGACGGTTCTCCATGTTGTTTCCTGCAGTTTCCGCCGCTTCCCGCGTACAGGAATTTTGTTTACTGCGGCATTTCGATTTGGGCCTTGACGGAGGTGGGCGGCATGTCCACGGCAAAGTCGAAGGCGCGCACGCTGTCGGCAAAGGCAAACGTATCGGTAATCAGTGGCTTGACATTCAGCTTGCCGCTGCCCATAAGCGCAATCGCACGCGGGTAAACGTGCGCATAGCGGAAGATCTGCTCGACGTGCGCCTCCTTGACCATGGCCGCAGCCACGTCGTAGGCAATTGGCTGGAGGGGAATGCCCACGAAGACCACCGTGCCGCCCGGCGCGAGCGGGCCAAAGACGCTGGCCGCCGCCTTCTCGTTGCCGCTGCACTCAAAGACCAGGTCGGCGCCCCAGTCGTCGGTCAGTTTGTCGACAACTTCCTTGAGGTTCTGCTGCGCAACGTTGACCGGGAGAATGGGGCCGAGCGAGGCGGCGAGATCCAGCTTGGGCTGCTGCACGTCGGTCATGATGACCTGGCTGCAGCCGCCTGCCAGCGCGGCCAGCGCCGTGAGCATACCAATCGGCCCTGCGCCCATGACGACTGCGACGTCGCCCGGCTTGATTTTGGCCTTGGTGGCGGCGTGCATGCCCACGGCAAGCGGCTCCACCATCGCGCCTTCGGCAAAAGAGACGTTGTCGGGCAGCTTGAAGGTGAAGGCCTCCGGGTGGATGACTGTGGGGCGCAGAATGCCGTGGATGGGGGGCGTGGCCCAGAAGCGCACCGCCGGGTCCAGGTTGTACATACCCAGTCGGCTGGCCTTGCTGTTGGGGTCGGGGATGCCCGGCTCCATGCAGACGCGGTCGCCCACCTTGAGGTACTTGACGTCGCTGCCCACCTCGACGATGGTGCCGGCGGCTTCGTGGCCGAGCACCATGGGCGCGCGCACCACAAACTGGCCAATCGCACCGTGGGTATAGTAGTGGACATCGCTGCCGCAGATGCCCACGGTGTGCATCTTGATGCGCACATCATGCGGGCCGACTGCGTCGTCCTCGTCCAGATGCATGTCGCGCAAAGTGAGCTCGTTCTGGCGTTCCAGTACAAGCGCTTCCATTTGCTGTTCCTCCTCACTTGTTAAAAGCGAAATCGTTTGCGGTCAATATGGTTGCTAAAGCGTACACGCAAGCGGCGGAAATACCAGTGTCATTCATACTCAACAATCTGCCGCTCTGTCCGCATCTTGCCAGCATTCAATTCCTTGCCAGCATTCAATTGCAGGCCACGGCTGCTGCGCATCGGCTCCACCCGCGCGCGGCAACTGCCCAGGCGCATCAGCCGTTGCGCACAATGAAGAAGCCGAGAATGACGCAAAGGATGGCGCCATAGGTCACATTGATGCCAAGCGATGGCTCAATGAAGCGCATCCAAAGCAGGCAGACGGCCACAAAGATGTAGATGCTGATGAAGACGCGGTCAAAGGTGTTTGTGGCAAAGGGCAGAAAGCCCTTGCGCCCCTTGTGTTCAACCGGCGCACGCACCGCTTTTGTCTGGTCAATCATGGCTACTCCTTCACGGCGCCGAATGTGAGACCCATAACAATGTACTTCTGGATAAAGACGAGGAAGATCAGGGCAGGCAGCAGCGAAATTGTCGCCACGGCGGCCATCTCACCCCAGTTTGTGCCCGTGACAGTGACAAACTCGGCCAAACCTGTGGTGATCGTGCGTGCCCTGGTGCTTGTCAGCGCGGCGGCAAAGAGGTACTCATTCCACGCAAACATCCAGCAGAGGATGCCTGCGATGGCCAGGCCGGGCGCCGCCAGCGGCAAGATGACACGGAAGAGAATGGTCCAGCGCCCTGCACCGTCCACGAGTGCGGCTTCGTCCAGCTCGATAGGGATTCCGTCGACAATACCCTTGAGCAGCCAGATGGCGAAAGGCAGGTTGAAGATACAGTAGAGCAGAATCAGCCCGATGCGTGTGTCAAAGAGCATGAAATCGCCAGCCTTGAAGGCCCGCGTGAAGAGGAGGAAAAGGGGGAGAATGAACGCTGCGGCCGGGGCCATGCGGTTTGTGATCGTCCAGAAGAAGATATTGTCGGCGCCGTTGAGCTTCCAGCGTGAGAGGCCGTAGGTGGCGAAGAGCGCCAGAATGATGACCAGAACTGCGTTCGATGTAGCGATGATCAACGAGTTTGCAATGTAGCGCTGGAAGGCCGGACTTGTGAGTGGATTGATGTAGTTTGGGGCGAAGAAGGTGGTTTGCCAGAACTTGCCCGGGCTGAAGAGCTCGACGCGGCTGCGTGCGGAGACCACCACCATCCAGTAGATGGGCAGAAGTGTGAAGATCGACATCAGTATCCAGAGCACATACGTGCCAATCAGCCCCATGCGGCTGCGCTTAGTACCCATGGCTCATTTCTCCGATGTATTCTGCTTGCCGACGCGTGAGAGGACCGAGAAGAGCACGAAGGCGAGGACGAGAGTCATATAAAGAATCAGCAGCGACATGGCCGACCCGTAACCGTAGTTCGTCTGCGGGAAGACCACGCGCCAAATCAGAATGCCCACGTAACGCGTTGCGTTCGCCGGCCCGCCTCCCGTGAGGAGAAAGACTTCGTCCATCACGCGCAGCGCATCCATGATGCGGATGAAGAGCGTGGTAATAATGACGGGCATCATCATGGGGATTGTCAGAAAGCGCAGCACCTGAAAGCGATTTGCGCCATCTACCTGCGCCTGTTCCAGCGGCTCCTTGGGGATGGCTGTGAGGCCGGCCAGCATCGTCAGTGTGACGAAAGGCGTCCAGTGCCATACATCCATAACCACTGTGGTCCAGAAAGCCTGGCCAGAGTGGGAGCCGAGCTGATATTCAATGCCAAACCACCTGTCGAGATAATAGGGCAGCAGGCCAAAACCTGGGATTGTGAGCAGCTTCCATGTTGCACCCACGGCGATGGGCGCAATCATGATGGGAAGTGCGTAGATGGTACGGAAGACGGCCTTGCCGGGGAAGTCGCGCACAAGCGTTTGCGCCAGCAGAAAGCCGAGTATCATTTCGATTGTGACAACGCTGAATGTAAAAAGCAGCGTGCGCCCTACGGAACCGAGGAATTCGGCGTCGAAGACGAGGCGCCGGTAGTTGTTGGCGCCTGCGAACTGACGCCCCACCACTGCCGAGAAAACGTTCCAGTCGAAGAAGCCAACGTAGATGACGTAGAAGAAGGGCAGCAGGCCAAAAATGCCGAGAATGATCAACGTCGGCGCCAACAACCCCCAACCCATGCGGTTCGAGCGCATGCTGGGTTCCTTTCGGAGCAGTGATAGAGGAAGGGGGGCGCAACCGTGCGCCCCCCTGGAGGACAACCTGTGTCGGACTACTCGCCGTAGCCCAATTGCATCATGGTATCTTCAGCAACCACGCATGCCTGATCCAGTGCATCCGAAGCGCTCATGTCACCAGCCAGCGCCTTCCAGATGAACGGGTCAATGGCGCCACGGACCTGATTGTGGAAGGGGAACGGCGGCGCGCCACGATAGAGCGGGCCCTCTTCCTTCATCTTGGTGTAGTAGTTGTCGGCCTTGGCGTTGGCATCCTGAATCATCGGATCGTCGTAGGTCGATTCCATGACGATGCGGGAGCCTGCAATGGCCCACTCGGGCTGCACGGACTCGAGACCAACGAACTGCTCCCACAACAATGCGGCTTCCTTGTTCTTGGAGGTCGTAGGAATGCCGAAGGCGCCACCGTCATAGTAGCCGATATAGCCTTCACCAGAGTTGATCTGGTCCATCACGCCCTCGGAGACCGGCGGCAGGGCAACGCCCACATTGCCCACAACCTGCGAGCGATCGGGATCGAGAGCGATCCAAACCGTGTTCTCGCCATAGACAAAGCCCTGCGCGGCGCGGCCGGCAGCAAAGGTCGCTGCGACCTCGTCCCAGGTGCTCGCGGTCGATTCCGGCGGGGAGTACTGAAGCAGGTCAACACGCCACTGCAACGCATCCTTGGCCGCCTGGCTGTTCATTTCGCCGCCATTGGCTTCGCATGCTTTCCAGGTGTCCATGTTGATGCCCCAGTTGAAGACGCCAAAGGTCGGGGCAACCGTCTCAAAGTACTCATAGGTGGAAGAGGCATGGCCGGTATGGGCCTGGTTGGTCGTACCCCAGAGCTCCATGTCGTTAGCCGTACCATACTCGGTGAAGAACTTGGCGATGTCCATGTACTGCTCGTGCGTCGTGGCCGGTGCCAGGTCATAGCCATATTCAGCCTTGAAGGCTTCCTGGATCGCAGGATCATTGAAGAGGTCCATGCGATAGAGGTACGGCTTGATGAAGGCTTCCATGGGCACGCCATAGACGTTGCCGTCAGCATCCTTGAAGTTGTCAATGAACGAGGTGAACTTGGAGAGGTCAAAATCAGCCGACTTCAACTGCGGGTTGTCTGCAAGCAGTTGGGTCAGGTTGGTCATAAAGTCGCGGGCCAGGTAGGAGTAGATGATGTCCTGCTCGATGTACACAAAGTCATAGATACCGGTGCCGGCTTCCATGTCCTTGATGGGCTTGTTGTACATCTCGTCCCACGAGGTGACTTCGAAGTTCACATTGATGCCGGTGAGGGCCGTGAATGCCGGTCCAAGCACTTCGGCGGCATAGCGCGAGGGCGGTGTGCTCTCGGAGATGCCTGTAATCGTGGTGCCCTTGTATGGCTCGGCGGCAGTGGACCACCAGGCCGGGTCCGATACGAGCGCAGTCGGATCGACGGCGACCACAGCCGCCTCGACCACTACGGGCTGCTCGCCCGCGGCGGGTGCTGCTGCCGGCGCAACGGGCGCTGCACAGGCGGTGAGCACCATGCTGAAAATCACCAGAATACCAATCACCAGCGAAATGCTGCGAGACTGTTTACGCATACGTTCCTCCTCGGAAACTACACTGTTGCCGTACGGATGAATGTTGGTATGGACGTACTTCTGGATTGTTGTCCTGTTGGTGGGGGATTGGAACCACGAAAGCAGCGCGTTGAACAACCGCGCCGGCGCAGAATGGATGCGCGCCACCCTCGGTATCAGCGAATAGTCATCACCTCCTCAAAGGGCTGTGTTGGTACGCTTGCCCTCAACGCGCCGCAAGTTGGCGGGAGGGGCTGATTCCATTGCTAAACGGTGCTGCTGGTCGGTGCTGCTGGTCGATGCTGGTCGGTGCTGCTGGATGGCATGTGCAGCAAGCGCAGCGTTAAGCCTGCACGGCGAGTGCGCAATCGTTTGCGCCACTTCACAAGAAAGGCAGCCAACCGGCACGCGCAGGATGAGCTTCTGGGCCATGCGGCGGGTTGCGCAGGAATGCGGGAAATGGGGACGTAGCTAGGAACAAGCATGATTACGCTTCGGCGGTAAAACCATTGTCGCACAATCACGCACCCAAGTCAAATCAATTTCGGTCACGCAATTTGGTGCGGACGACGCACTGTTGTGCAGATGCACGAAACTGCACATCGACACAGAGGGCACAGAGGCAAGCACAGAGATCAGCAACAGCAGAACGGCGCCATGTCGGCGCCGTTCTGCTGTTGCTGATCTCTGTGTTTCTCTGTGTCCTCTGTGCCCTCTGTGTCGATCTTCGGCTGTTCGTTACACGCCAATGCGGTTGCGGCGCAGCATTTCCTCTTCACTGAAGTCGTCGCTGACGGTGTGGCCGGGGAGCGGCAGCACGCGCGCGTGGATGGCGTCCACAATCCACGACGCCTGCGGGAAGAAGGCCTCTTCCAGTTCGGCGGCGGGCGTAATCCAGTTGCGCGCGCCCACCACGGCAATCGGGCCGTCGAGCGCGTCAAAGGCCAGCGCTGTGAGGTTGGAGGCCAGGGTGTGCAGGAAGGAGCCGCGCTCGCTCGCGTCGGATGCCATGACGACCTTGCCGGTCTTCTTGACAGACTCCACCAGCGGTGCGTAGTTGAGCGGGTTGAGGAAGCGCACGTCGATCACCTCGGCCGAGACGCCGTACTTGCTCTGCAGCGTCTCCGCCGCTTCGAGCGCACGGTAGAGCGTTGCGCCTACGGTGATGATTGTGACATCTGTGCCCTTGCGCCGCACCACCGGTTCTCCCTCGGGCACCTCATAGTACTCCTTGGGCACGCCCCCCTCGACCAGCGTCTCCGGCTCGGAGTAGAGGCGCTGGCTCTCAAAGAAGACCACAGGGTCGGTGCCGCGCAGTGCGAGGTTGAGCATTCCCTTGGCGTCGTATGCGGTGGCAGGGAAGTAGACCTTGAGGCCGGGAATGTGCGCCACAATCGAGGTCCAGTCCTGCGAGTGCTGTGCGCCGTACTTGGAGCCGACGGAGACGCGCAGCACCATGGGCATGGTGAGCACGTTCGCCGACATGCTCTGCCACTTGGCCATCTGGTTGAAGACCTCGTCGCCGGCGCGCCCCATGAAGTCGTTGTACATAAGCTCGGCGACGACGCGGCCGCCGCTCAAGCTGTAGCCGACCGCCGTGCCCACAATCGCCGCCTCGGAGATGGGCGAGTTGAAGAGGCGGTGGTAGGGAAGCATCTCGGTGAGGCCGCGGTAGACGCTGAACGCGCCGCCCCAGTCCCGGTTCTCCTCGCCATAGGCCACCATCGTCGGGTCAATGTAGAAGCGGTGCGCCATCGCTTCAAAGAGCGCCTCGGCATAGGTGAGGCACTTGAGCTTGGGCAGCGCCTTGCCGTTTTCGTCGAGGCCGAAGCGCAGCTTCTCCTGCGTCGTCTTCCAGCGGCTCTCCTCAAGGGGGATGAGCACGTCGGGCTTGCGCCCCTCCTCCATGGACTCGCGCGGCTGGTTGGAGAACATCATGCCGCCGATGGTGTCGACGGAGACATCGACGCGCGGTGAGACATCCAGCGAGACCGCCGCCGCCGCCACGCTGCGCAGGCGGCCCATCACGTCGTCGGTGATGGCGTCCAGTTCATCCTCGCTCGCATGGTCATTCTCGAGCAGATATTCACGGTAGGCGACGATCGAATCCTGCTGCTTCCAGAGGTCAATCTCGCTCTTGTCGCGATAGGTGGACGCGTCCGACGGGGAGTGGCCGGAGAAGCGGTAGGTGACGGTGTCGAGCAGCACAGGGCCATCGCCCGCCTCGAGCAGCTTGCGCTTGCGCTCAATCGCATCGGCCACGGCCAGCGGGTTGAAACCGTCAATGCGCTCGGCGTGCATGGCTTGCGGGTTGACGCCAAGGCCAACGCGCGCCAGCACGCCAAAGCCCATCGTCTCGCCCACGGGCTGGCCGCCCATGCCGTAGAAGTTGTTCATGAGATTGAAGAGAATTGGGGGTGCGCCGCCTGCCTCCTTGGGCCACAGCGTGCGGTACTGGTCCATGGCGGCGAACATCATCGCCTCCCAAACGGGGCCACAGCCCATGGAGGCGTCGCCGATGTTGGCAATCACAATGCCGGGCTTCTTGTTGACGCGCTTGTAGAGTGCGCCGCCCACGGCAATGTCGGCCGAGCCGCCGACAATCGCGTTGTTGGGCATGATGCCAAAGGGCGGGAAGAAGGCGTGCATGGAGCCACCCATGCCCTGATTAAAACCGTTGGCGCGGCCGAAGATCTCGGCCAGCGCACCGTAGAGCAGATAGTTGATGGCCAGCGACTTGATGCTGCCTTCACCATTGCCGGCGGCACGCCCATTACTGAAGCCCTCTACTACACGCAGCGCGCCACCACCCATATACTGGCGCATGATCTTCTCGAGCGTCTCCTCGTCCAGCTTGTCGATGGCCGAGAGCCCCTTGGCGAGGATGTCGCCGTGGCTGCGGTGCGAACCGAAGATGAAGTCGTCGGGCGTGAGGGTAAGCGCTTGCCCCACCACCGCCGCCTCCTGGCCAATGCTCAGGTGAGCCGGCCCCTTGTGGTTGTACTCGATGCCCTCGAAGGAGCCTTCGCGCTTGATGCGGTCGAGCATCGTCTCAAACTCGCGCACGTAGACCATGTCGCGGTAGACGCGTACGAGCGTCTGCGTGCCATACTTCTCGGCCTCGCGGCGCGCATCGGGCACATAGGCGTTGAGGGGGATGTCGGGCGAGACCAGGGCGCCGGGCTTGCGCACCTCTGTGGGGTCAACCATGATTGACTTAGGCATAAAGGCATTTTCCTTTGGCGAAAACAGGTGCAAATGTTCAATGGTTCAATGGTTCAAAGTTCAAAGGTTCAAGGGTTAATGCGCGCCAGCCAGTTCTCTGGAGGGGCGAGCAGTTCAAAGCCACCATAGCGACGGTACAATTCGTGGGCATCACTCGTGGTGAGCATATAGCGGCGCACGAGCGCCAGTTCGGGTGCGTTGACAATGCTCTGCACCAGCCACTTGCCCAGGCCGTGGCCCTGGTGCGCTGGGTCCACGAACAAGTCGCACAAATAGGCGAAGACGGCATAGTCGGTGATGATGCGGGCAAAGCCAACCTGCGCGCCTCCTGGATCTGGAAGTGTAGACGCCAAAGCAGAGCGAGTTGGCGATGGCGGCCTCCATCACGGCACGGCTGCGCCCCCGTGCCCAGTAAGAGACGCCGCCGATGTAGCCGTGGATGAAGTCCACGTCCAGCAGGTGCGGGTCGGTGCTGATTGTATAGCCATCGTCGCGTTGCATCTGCACAACTGCACCTTGCCCCCCGGCCCTCTCGCATCGAAAGGGGCGTCTCGTAGCGGCGGCTTCAACCGCCGACAGTCTGGAGCGCGTCGCGTCCTCGAGAACGGCGGCTGAAGCCGCCGCTACGAGAGCGCGTGCGCGTCGCTAGTCACTCCGCCAGCAGCAGATCGAAGTTGGCAATCAACTGCGCCAGCGTCTGCAGGAAGCGCGCGCCGGGCGCGCCATCCACCACCTGGTGGTTGATGGTGAGCGAGAGCCCCAGATGCGGCACGAACGCAACGCCGTCTGCGCCCTGCACCGGCTTGAGCTGGATGTTGCCCACCCCCAGAATCGCCACCTGTGGCGGGTTGAGCACCGGCGTGAAGGACTCCACGCCAAAGCCGCCCAGGTTGGTCACCGTAAAGGTGCCGCCCACCAGGTCGTCCGGGGCCGCCTTGCCGTCGATGGCTGCGGTCGCCAGCCGCTTCGACTCGGCGGCAAGGCTGCGCAGCGAGAGCGTTTGCGCGTCGCGAATCACCGGCACCATGAGGCCGCGCGCCGTGTCCACGGCAAAGCCCAGGTGCACGCGCGAGTACTGGCGAATCGTCATCTCCGCAAAGTGCGCGTTCACGTCGGGGTACTGGGTCAGGGCGCGCGCCGTGGCAAAGAGCACCAAATCGTTGATGGTGATGCCGCGCAGCCCCAGCGCTTCGGGGCTCTCCTTGAGACGCTTGCGGTACGCTTGCAGCGCACGCGCGTCGGCCGATGCGTTCATGGTGAGCTGCGCGGTCGTCTGCAGCGAGGCGAGCATGCGCTCGGCAATGACCTTGCGGATGCCCTTGACGGGGATTTGGGTCACCTCGTCCTGGGCATCCGGCTCACTGGCTGATTGGCTGGTTGATTGGCTGACTTGATGGAGTGGTTGGCTGTGCGACGGGTTGTGCCGCACCCTGCTGCACGAGGTCGCGCGAGGTGACGCGCCCGCCCGGGCCGGAGCCCTGCTGCGGCACAGCAAAGCCGCCGTCGGCCACCATGGCCTTGGCCACGGGCGTGAGCTTGGGCTGCAGCGCGGCTGCCGCCAGCACGTCGCGCTCGATGACGCGCCCGCTAGGGCCACTACCCTGCAGCGTACTCGCCTCCACGCCCTTGCGCTCGGCGGTGTGACGGGCGCGGGGGGAGACGGCGGCACTGGATTGGGCGGCTGGTTGGCTGGGTAATTGGTGCACTGGTTCATTGGCAATTGGCGCGGGCTGCTCGGGCGCTGCTGCAGGCTGCGCTTGCAGGCGCAGCCTGGGCCTCGACCACCTCGCCCGGGTTGCCGATAACGGCAATCGGCGCAAGCACGGGCACTTCGTCGCCCGCCTGCGCCAGGTGCGCCAGCACAACGCCCGTGGCCGTGGCCTCTACCTCGAGTGTGGCCTTGTCGGTCTCCACGTCGCAGAGGACGTCGCCCTCGGCCACTGCCTCGCCCAGCTGCTTCTTCCACTCGACAATAATGCAGCTTTCCACCGATTGCCCCTGTCTGGGCATTACAACTGTCGTCGCCATGTAAACTCCAATCAAAACAAAAGCACAAAGGGTAATTGGTAAATGGTAATCACGCGTGTCGTGAGCGAAAAAGCTACGATAAACAGGAAAAGAGTATGTTCATGCAATTTCCTGCTTTTTCCGCTCTTTCTGCCTTGAAAATACCCGTCCTGAAAGGGGACTCCGCAGGTGGCGTCCCGCTGCGGCGCGTCGCCTCGTTTTCATTCTGCGTTGTGCCCGCAAGGCATGGGCGCCTGCGCACCGGTTTTGCTACTCCTCCAGCAAGTTCGCGATGGAGTCGATCACGTGTGCGGGCTGGAAGGGGAAGCGGGC
The DNA here is from genome assembly GCA_963773745.1 of uncultured Chloroflexia bacterium. GTDB lineage: Bacteria > Chloroflexota > Anaerolineae > Caldilineales > Caldilineaceae > UBA5069. The sequence goes on along the minus strand of CAVZCL010000005.1, from coordinate 1,233,403 downwards.
CACTTCGTCGCGCTGCGTTACGCCAGTGAGCACCAGAATTGTCGATACGCCGCTGCTCACGCCGGAGATGATATCGGTGTCCATGCGGTCGCCAATCATCACGGTCTCTTCCGAGTGCGCATGCAGGTAGTTGAGCGCCGTGCGCATCATCAACGCGTTGGGCTTGCCCACGAAGAAGGGCGCCTCACCCGTGGCCGTCTGAATCAGCGCCGCCATCGCGCCGCACGCGGGCACCAGCCCTGCCTCCGACGGCCCCGATGCGTCCGGGTTGGTGGCCACAAAGCGCGAACCCGCCGCAATCAGGCGGATGGCCTTGGTGATCTGCTCGAGGTTGTAGCCGTGGGTCTCGCCCAGCACTACGTAGTCGGGGTGCTGGTCGGTCATGATGTAGCCGACTTCATAGAGCGCGTTGGTGAGGCCGCTCTCACCGATCGCAAATGCCGTGCCATTCGGGACGCTGCGCATGCAAAAAGCGCGCTGTGGCCATGGCCGACGTGAAGATGCTCTCCATTGGCACGTGCAGCCCCACCGACTGCAAGCGGTAGGCGAGGTCACGCGGTGTGTACATTGGGTTATTCGTCAGCACCAGGTAGGGGATGTTGTTCTCGTTGAGGTGCGTAATCCACTTGTCGGCGCCGGGTATGGCCGTGCGCCCGCGCACGAGCACGCCGTCCATATCCATCAGATAGTTTTTGAAGTGGGGCACGCTCACGGGCTAGGCTCCTTATTTGGGCGCAGCGGCAACGGGCGCGCCGTGCAATTCGTAGCGGGGGGCTTCCAGCCCTCCGGTAGTTTTAGGCCACGTCTCCGATGTGACGCAGGTCAACGCGATGCGCAGTTTAGAAGCCGGAGGGCTGGAAGCCCCCGCTACAAAGGCGGCTGCGCGTTGCGGAGAACGGCAGCTGAAGCAGCCGCTACGCAGCACTCTCATCTGCGGCAAAGCGCTCATTGGCGGCGGCAAGGCGCGTATAGAAAGGCTCCAGCGCGCCGTAGAGATCGGTGTAAATGGCCGCAAGTTCATCGTAGCGCGCGGCATGGGCGGCGTTGGGCTCAATCACATCCACCACCTGGCTGCGCTCGGCGGCAATCGACCAATCCCAGAGCCCCACGCCCACGCCCGCTGCCACGGCCGCGCCCCAGCTTGTCGCCTCGCCCTTGAGCTCGAGCATGTGGATGGGCAGGCCAAAGCAGTCGGCCAGAATCTGCTGCCAGAGGCGGCTCTTGCCGCCACCGCCAATCAGGCGCAGCGCCTGGATGTCGGGCACCTGCTCGCGCAGGGCGTCGAGAATCTGGCGCAGGCCAAAGGCCACGCCCTCGAGCACAGCCCGCGCCATCTCGGGCTTGCCGTGGGGCATGGCCAGCCCCACAAACGCGCCGCGCGCCAGCGGGTTCCACCAGGGGCTGCGCTCGCCCATGAGGTAGGGCAGAAAGAGCAGCCCTTCGCTGCCCGGGGCCACCTGCCGCGGCGGCGCTGTCCAGGTCCAGCGTTGCGTCACCGGCAAAGGTCTTCCAGGCCCACTCGCGTGCGCCGCCAGCCAGCTGCTGCACGCCCATGGGCGCATAGCGCTCGGGATGCACGTGGTGGAAGGTCATGGTGCGCTGCTGCGGGTCGGGCACGGGGGCGTCGGTGGAGACGCTGATCCACGCCGAGGTGCCGATGGTGCAGTAGGCGGAGCCCGGGTCGACCACGCCTGCGCCGATGCCCGCGCACGAACCGTCGCCGCCCCCTGCCACCACGGGCGTGCCTGCCTTCAGCCCCATGGCCTCTGCGGCGGCGGCAGTGACGACGCCAACGACTGCGGGTGAGGGGAAGGGGAAGGGAAACTGATCGATGCTCAAGTCGAGCTCGCTGAGCAGGTCATCAGCCCAGCGGCGCGTCATCAGGTCAAAGAGTAGCGTGCCCGAGGCGTCGGAATAGTCCGTCGCGCACTCGCCCGTCAGCCGCTGCACCATGTAATCCTTGGGCACGAGGAACTTGGCCGCGCGCGCGTAGATGTCAGGCTGGTGGTTGCGAATCCACAGAATTTTGGGGGCGCAATAGGCGGGGCTGCACGCGGTGGCCGCAGCGCAGGTAGACGCGTTCGGCGCCGCAAATCTCTGCCATGGCGCGCGCCTCTTCCTGCGCGCGCTGGTCCGCCCAAATGATGCAGGAGCGCAGTGGCACGCCCGCGGCGTCCACCGGCAACACGCCCATCATCATGCCGCTAAAGCCTACGGCGGCAATATCGGCCGCGTCAACACCACTCGTGGCAAGCAGCCGGCGCGTGGCGGTGCAGACGGCATCCCACCAGTGCGCGGGGTCCTGCTCCGCCCAGTTGGGGCGCGGCCACGCGGTGGGATAGGGCGCGTAGTCAGCGGCCAGCAGGTGTCCCTCCGCATCGAAGAGCGAAGCCTTGTTGCCGCTGGTCCCCAGGTCATGCGCCAGGATGTAGGGCTGCGTCATGGGAGAATCGGGTGTCGGGTATCGGGAGACGGGTATCGGGCGATGCGCTATTGGCGGGCGACGCAGCGCCAGCGTAACGCCTAAAGCAACGTATCGAAGGCGCGCATGCAGTATAGCAGCAGAATGTGCGGGGGGCAAGATCGAAAGCAAAAAGTCGCGTCAGACTGCAACTTCTTGCACAGCAGGCTCGCGGCCGATAATCAGCAGCGCAAGCGTGAGCAGCAGGCCGAGCGCGGCGAGCAGCCAGCCCCAGCGCAGCGAATCCGGCGCAAAGGTTAGCTCCACCACGGCGCTGCCGGCGGGCACATGAATTCCCCGCTGCATGTCGTTGACAACCTCAATGCGCTGGGGCGCGCCATTCACCGTGGCGCGCCAGCCCGGGTATGCGTTCTCGCTCAGCACGAGCATGGCGGGCGCGGCGGCGTTTGTGAGAACGCGGATATGCGTGGGTGCGTAGGCATCAATGATGACCGGCGGCTGCGCTTCGTCGGGGACCATGAGGTCGCCGTCGGGGATGGCGAGAAAGGCGCGCGGCAGCCACGCATTGTTGCGATAGACGGAGAGATCGCCCGCGGCATCGAGCGCGAGGCTGAAATTATCCGGCAGCGGCGTGCCGTCGCGTGCGATCACATACTTGACGTTGAGCAGATTGTAGCGCATTGTGCCGCGCCCGTTGGTGGCTTCCCAGTACGTATCCCAGCTTGAGAGAGTGAGCGGATTGGCAATGCCGCCCACATCCTCCAGGCCGGCCAGCGCGGCAGTGTCGGGCTGCCAGAGGCCGGCAATATCGGTGCGCGTGTCAATGCGAAAGCGGTCGCCGCCGGCCTCGTCGCTGTCGGCCTTGTCGCTGTCGGCCTGGAGGAAAGCAATGATCTCGGCGTGGTCATAGCCCGTCGTGGGGTTTTGCGGGCTGATGTCGGTGTAGGCGCCTGTGGCCGATAGCTCGAAAAAGAGGAGCGCCGTCAGCAGCGCACCCAGCGCACGTGTGCCAAACCAACCGTTGAGCGCACCTTCGCTGAGCAGCCAAAGGCCCAGCCAAACGCCTGCCGCCGTTGCCAGCGCAATGCCCGCCACCGATGCGCGCAGAAAGGCGGTTTCGTCGCCCTGGGTTAGCAGCAGGCTGACGAGGAGCAGCGGCAGCACCACGCCAAACCAGCCGATCGTTCCCACGCGCAGCAGCGATTGCCACGCCGCCAGCGCCTTTGCGTCGCGCAAATTGGGCGGCAGCGCCACGGCGCGCATGAGCGCGTCCACCCCCACGCCGGCGCAGACGGAGAGGCCCAACGTCCACAACACAAGCGCGCGCGCCGGCGCGCGCAGCTGGCCAAAGAAGGGCACAAGCTGCGTTAGCCAGCCGTGGGCAATGGCATAGATGCCCAGCCCAACCGCCAACCCCACGAGGGCAATGCCAAGCCAGGGCAGCAAATCGCGCCGCCCGCGTCCGTCACGCGTCAGGATAAGTGCGGCCGCGGCCAGCAGCAGCGCGGCGAGGCCGGCGTAGGGCAATTCCACGCGCTGCCAAAGGCCCCAGTGGAGCGCGGGGCCGCGCCCGAAGAAGCCCGGGGCCAGTGCGCCTATCATCTGCACGGGGGCAAGCGAGTAGCCGACTGTATCCTGATAGGCAAAGTCGCCACGCGCCGTCAGCGGCGTGTGCTGGAGCACAGGCAGCAGCAGCGGTGCGGCCAGCAATGCAGCCACCACGCCGGTGATTGCCAGGGCGCCCGCGCCCTGCCAGTTGCGCCTTCCACGACCGGGCTCGCTCCACTGCGCAATCAGCATAAGGAGCCAATAGAGCGCGAGCGCCAGCCCCACGTAGAGCGTACTCTGCGCGTGGCCGGCATAGGTGCTGATCGCCAGCAGCAAAGCCGCCATGGCCGACCAACGCAGCCATCCGCGCCCGGGCGCACGCAAGGCGCGATCAAAGGCAGCCAGCACCCACGGCAGCCAGCTCAACACGGCAATCAGGTTGAGGTTGCCCAGGTGGATCAGCAGCGGGTCGCTCAGCCCAAAGGCGAGGCCGCCGAAGAGCGCCGCCAGCGGGTGCAGATGGCGCCCGCCAATGCGCAACGTGCGCAGGAGCACGTACATGCCCAGCGCCGCCCACCAGAGGTGGAGCACAGCCATCCACTGCAGCGCCACATAGGGAAAGCGGGGCCAGGTGAGGAAGAGGAGAAGGTTGGGCAGGTAGAGGTAGCCCGCCTGGACATCGGCAAAGAAGGGCGCGCCGCCATAGAGCGTGGGGTTCCAGAGGGGCAGCCGCCCCTGCGCCAGTTCAGCCGCGGCAAAGCGCCAGGTGGGGTAGAGGAAGGAGACAAGGTCGCCACCGTCGGCGGGCTGGTAGACGTCGCCGCTCAGGGTGCGCCAGAAGTAGCCGAGAATGAGCAGAAAGAGTGCGCCGCCGGCCAGAATGTCGGCCGAGCGCGCCCAGCCGCGCGCGCGCTGCGCCTCGCGCCGGCGCGCCCACGCAGCGGCGGCCAGCCAAAATATGCCCAAAATCAGGAGAAGGGGAGCAAGCATGGGGTGCGTGCGTTGTGGTTGGCGGCCGCCCCGCAACATACGAAGCAGACCAAAGATCGCCTGAGCCGCAGTATAGCCCGCGGCCGAAAGGGGTGCAAGAGCAAGCGTGCGAAGCGATAGGGCTTCTCAAAAGTCAGAATGAGGTGTGACAAGCGCCAACAGCAACCTCACCCCGGCCCCTCTCCAGAAAATTGGAGAGGGGAGCACAGCAGCCGCCGTCATCGGCCGGACATCTCCGGCGTGACGCACTCGTTTTGCTCCCCTCTCCAATTTTCTGGAGAGGGGCCGGGGGTGAGGTTGCTGTTGGCGCTTGTCACACCTCATTCTGACTTTTGAGAAGCCCTGGCGAAGCGAGGCTTCCGAAATCGGAAGCCTCGCTTCGCGTTTGGGGCGCAATCAATTTGCGTGCAAATTGTGCAGTGCGCGCGGCTGTGCTAAGATAGGCGGGCCGGGGTGCACGCCATGGGGCGCAATCCTGCGGCTGCCATTTCGTCAGCAAGGCGCCTTTGGGCGCACGAGCGATAGACAGACGCATACCTGCCGCAATTAACAGGCAAATTCGCCTATCACAGGAGGACTACCCGTGAAGAAATTCCTTCGATTTGTCTTCTTTGCCGCCATTGTGGGGGCCATTGTGTACGTCGTGCGCAACATGCTGAGCACGCCTGCACCGGCCGGCGCCTCCCGCACGGGCTCGCTGCCTTCGCAGCCCATCAAGTCGCTGGACGATGCACCCCTGGGCGGACAGATCAGCCCCGAGCTCCTCAAGATTTTGGTTTGCCCCGAAGACAAGGGCCCGCTGGAACTGGTGGACGACGGCAAGTTCCTGCTCAATCCCCGCAATGGCTACAAGTACCCCATCCGCAATGGCATCCCCGTGATGCTGATTGAGGAAGGCAAGAAGTATCGCACCGAGAGCGTTGCGGCCAAAGCCAACGGCGCGAGCTAACTCGACCCGCATTGCTTGACAAGAGACCCGGTCCACCAGACCGGGTCTCTTTGTCCCGTAAAACTCCCCTCGGCACCTCTCACATCCATCCAGATACAGAGCTCGTCATGTCCACGCGCCGTGCGCAGGTCGTCGGTCAGCCCCACGCCCAGCGGCAATTCCTCACTGGCATTCACATTGTGACCGATCTGCTGGCGCCCACGCTGGGGCCGCTGGGCGGCCACGTCGCCGGCAGCGCCAACGCCAACGCCAAGTACGAACTCTTTGACGACGCCGGAACTGTCGTCCGCCGCCTGCTAAGCCTTGGCACCCCCGAGGCCGACATTGGCGCCATGCTCATGCGCAACATGGTTTGGCAGCTGCAGCAGCGCTTTGGCGACGGCGGCACGACGGCGGCTGTTTTGGCGCGTGCGCTGGCCGTGCGCGGCGTGCGCCTGCAGGCGGCGGGCGTCAACGCCATGGAACTCGCGCGCGGCCTGAATGCAGCAACGGCAGCGGCGGCGGCGGCCATCATGGCGCAGGCGCAGCCCGTCTCCAGTGAGGTGGAGCTGGCGCGACTCGCCTACACCGTCACCGGCCACCAGCCGCTGAGCGCAGTGCTGGGCGAAATGCGCTTTTTGCTGGGGGCCGAGGGGCAGATTCAGATTGAGAAGCTGGTGGCGCCCTACCTCGAGCGGCGCTATATTGCAGGCGCGCACTTCAAGGCCGGCATCGCAAGCATGTACTTCTACACGGATGTGGCTACGCGCAGCGCTGTACTGGTCGCACCCGCGGTGGCACTCATGGATGAGCCGCTGCAGAGCGCCGAGGGCGCGCTGGCCCTGCTTGAGGCGGCGGTTTCAGCCGATGCCAAGGCGCTGCTGATAGTGGCGCCCGAAATCAGCGGCCCGGCGCTCAATTTGCTCGTTACCAACCAGCAGGCGCCGGCGGACAAGCGCAAGCTTGCGCTGCTCGGCGTCAAGCTCGCTGCGACAGCCAACGAACGGGGCGCGCAGCTTGTGGACATTGGCTTGCTTACGGGGGCTTCCTTGCTGGGACAAGGGCGGCAGCGCAGCGTGCGTTCGGCGCGCGCTGCGGATTTGGGCCAAGGCGCGCGCGTCGAGTTTGCGCGAGAGGGGCTTACGATTGTCGCGCAGGGCGGGCAGCAAGCCGACATTCGCGCCGAAGCCGAAGCAGTGCAGGCGCGCCTCGCCGCCATGGCCGTGAGCGACGCCGACCGCCCCGAGCTGACGCGCCGCCTTGCCACACTCACAGGCGGCGTGGGCGAGCTACGGATCGGCGCCAACAGCCAGCTCGAGCGCACAATGCTCTTCGATACGGCCACGCGTGCGCTGCATGTATTGAGAGCGGCGCAGCGCAGCGGCGTCGTGGCCGGCGGCGGCTCGGCCTTTGTGCACGCGCGCCAGGCGGTGGCCGACCTGCCCCTCACCGGCGATCAACGCATGGGCGCGGCGCTGCTGGAAGAGTGCCTCGATGCCCCGTTGCGCCAGATTGCACGCAATGCCGGCGTCGACTCGCCCGCCGTGATGGTGCAACGCGTGGCGGAGGGCGGCGCACCGATGGCCTTCGATGCCTACAGCCACGCCATCGTCAACGGCCCTGAAGGCGGCGTGGTGGATGCCGCCGCCGTTGTCGTTGGCATCTTGCGCAGTGCCGTCAGTTGCGCGGCTATGGCGCTGACGACGGACACAATCGTCTACCACCGAGCGCCCGAGCAGAGCATGAAGCCGTAGCGCATGGCTTGCCGAGAAAATTCCGCTACGCAAGAAAGGTGGAACGACAGTCCGCAGATTGCGCAGATTTAGCCGATAGCAACCGGCGTTTTATCCCGCAATTCCGCTCTTGTCTCTACTCTTTCTGCGCAATCTGTGGACTGCCGTTTCGTTTCTTGCTGCGATATTCCTGGTTGCATCCCGGAATCAACCATTCACAGCCAAACCCAGCACCAACCAGATCCCCATGCCCATTATCCTTTCACTCACAGCCACTGGCCCTGCACCCGATGCTCCGCTCTACGGGGCCGGCCCCGACGGCCTCTTCCGCTTCGAGGAGGGCAATGCCGTGGCCGAAGCGCAGCCCATGAGCAGCCTCTACTGCTGCGCTTGCGTGGCGGGCATGACAGGCCCTGTGCTACTTACAGGGGGCGCGCCCCATGGCGCGGCCTACCGCGACCCCAGCGGCGCGTGGCAGGGCGGATGGATGGACTACAGCGACGCGCCAATGCTGCAGATTGCGCCCGCGCCCCATGCCGAGCAATCGGGCGTGCTGCTGGCTGCGAGTGACGGCGCAGGCATTCTGCGCACGACAAACCGCGGCCAAACGTGGGCGCTCTGCAACTACGGCCTGCACGATTTCACAGTGCTTGCGTTGGCTTGGGCACCGCCGGCCCCTGCCAGCCAGTGGCCCAGCTTCGAGGTTGTCTTTGCGGGCACGGAGCAGGGGCTTTACCGTTCGCCGGCAGCCGGGCTGGGCTGGCAGCAGGTGGCGGGTGTGGCAGACGCGATTCAGGCGCTGGCGGTCTCGCCCAACTTCCACGTCGACGGCACAGTATTGGCGGGCGGCGAGGCAGGCGGGCTGCTGCGCTCCACCGACGGCGGCCGCAGCTTCGCGCACATGGAGGGGTTTACAGCGCGCGTTGATGCGCTGCTGGCGCTGCGCGCCGGCGGCTGGCTCGCCGCCACGCCCGCCGGTCTTTACGCCTCGGACGACGCGCATATGTGGCAGCTGCTGCCCGGCACACCTCCCGCCCTCTGCCTGCTTGAGACAAGCGCGGGGGTGGTTGCCGGCGGTGAGTTTGGCTTCGCCACAATCGCACCTTTGCGTTGAACTGTTGGTACGATCGTGATATCAGTGAAGTCGCTGGCCCGCCTTGCAATCAGGCGAACCCCCCAAATGACCACTTGCTCAATTACCAATGGACCAATTGACTACTTCACCAATGACCATTTCAGCAACGACAAACTCCGAAGTTCCTTAGCACAGGAGACTCCTCATGCCCCAAGCCATCTCTTCCGCCGAACTGCTCGAACGCGCCAAGGCTATCCACGAGGATATTCGCGCATGGCGGCGCGAGATCCATCGCAACCCCGAGCTTACCTTTACCGAGCACCACACCGCCGGGTTGGTGAACAGCACGCTGGTGACGCTGGGCATTGAGACGGAGACCGAAGTGGCCAAGACAGGCGTCGTCGGCCACATCAAGGGGGGCGCCGGGCCGCTGGTGGGGTTGCGCGCCGACATGGATGCGCTGCCCATCTTTGAGAGCAACGGCACCGAGTTCGACAGCCTGACGCCGGGCATTATGCACGCCTGCGGCCATGACTCGCACACGGCCATGCTGCTGGGCGCGGCCACCCTGCTCAAGGGACTGGCTGACGAGGGTAAACTGCCCGGCAACGTGCGCCTGCTCTTCCAGCCCAGCGAAGAGGCGCAGGATGAGGAAGGCAAGTCCGGCGGCATGCGCATGGTGGAGGAAGGCGCGCTCGCTGGGCTGGACGCCGTCTTTGGGCTGCATGTGGCGGCGCAGGAGGAGGTTGGCAAGGTTGCGCTGGGCGAAGGGCCGCTGCTGGCCGCCGCCGACGAGTTCAAGCTCACTATTCACGGCTCGGGCGGGCACGCGTCACGGCCGCAGTCGGCGGTGGACCCAATCCAGATCAGTGCGATGGTGATTCAGGCCATCCACCAGATTGTGAGCCGCCGCATTGATCCCCTCCAATCGGGTGTGATCACAATCTCCACAATCCACGCGGGCATTGCGAGCAACGTCATCCCCGACAGCGTTGAGATGACCGGCACAATTCGCTCCTACACGCCCGAAGTGCGCCAACTGCTGGACGATGAGATGCACAAGGCCGTGCGTGTGGCCGAGGCCATGGGCGGCAGCGCCGACCTGCAAATCCTGCGCGGCTATCCGCCCACGGTGAATGACCCCGTGGCGACCGCTGCAATGCGCGCTGCCACGCAGGGGCTGCTGGGCGAGGAGAATGTGGTTGTTGCCGAGCCGGTGATGGGCGCAGAGGATTTCAGCTACATGGCGCAGGCCGCGCCGGGCAGCTTCCTCTTCCTTGGTGTCAAGAATCCGTCGTGGGATCGCATTTACCCCGTGCACCGGGCCGATTTCCGCATTGACGAGGACGCGCTGCCGATTGGCGCAGCGTCACTGGCTGCGGTGGCCATTGAGTGGATGGAAACCCACCGCTAGAGTGCTTTCGTGATGGAGCCTGCGCTGCTGGAACGGGGAACGGGGAACGGGGAACGGGGAAGGGGAACATTGTAAGCGGAGAATTCGCTGTTTCCTTGACAGGCGCTGAAGTTTTCGCTTCGGCACGGCTTGAGCGCGACTCTGCCTTTATGGAATCGTGATATATGACGAAAACGAATCGCCGCACGGTGGCTGCAAGAAGTGCCCTGCTGCTCGTGTTGCTGCTTCTGCTGAGCGCGTGCGGGGCGCCGCCCGTGCAAGCGCTTCGCCTGGGAGATGCCCCGTGGGCAAGCGGCGAAACCGCCAGCTACAACCTGCTGGATGACGCGGGCGCCCCCGTCGGCACGGCAATCCTCGCGCTGTCGCAGGAGCAGGTGGGCGACGCGCCGGGCTGGATTCTGCGCCGCCAGGTAACTGGCCGCGAAGGCTCCGAAGTGAGCAATGTGACCATGAGTGGCGCTGGCTATCGCCCCGTGCAGTCGGCGCTCGCGCTGACCGATGCCACGGGCAGCGAACGGGTGAGCGCCACCTATGATCGGGGTGAAGTCAACCTCGACCTGACGACGAAGTCCAACAGCACCACCTATCAGAAGGTGAATGTGCCATCGGACGCACGCGACCAGCGCAGCCTGTGGACGATTGTGCGCTCGCTGCCGCTGGCGGCGGGCTATTCGACGCAACTCAACAGCTTTCTCCCGCTCACGGGCCGGCTCGAGCGAATGACCGTGACTGTCGGCGCGGCAGGAGCAGGTCACGGTTGCAGCAGGCCAATATGAGAGTTGGCCGGTCACGCTGGATAACGGCGACCGCGAGACACGTATCTGGCTTGGCGTCGATGCGCCGCACCCGATCGTCAAAGTGGAGGACGGCGGCATCACCTGGGAGCTTGCAGAGCTCGATCTCGGCACGCCATAGCGTTAATTTTTGTGCGCAGAAGGGGCGGCAAGAGCGGGAACAACATAACTGCTTCACTTTCCTGCTTCTTCCGCCGTTTCCGCCCCTTCTACCCTGAAAATACCGCTGACTTCGTCAGCGGAGGGCCTCCAGGGCCAGGCCCTCCGCTACGGAATGCGCCACACCCATCTTCATCCTGCGTTGTGCCCAAAAGGCATGAAGGTCTGCGTACACAAAATTGCGTCGTGCGGAACAATTTGTGGTGCGTGCCCGTCCCACACGCAGTGGGACTACGCGCCCGGCCTATGCCGGCCCTCTCTCACACTTGATTGCCCAGCGATTATCTGCTCAATGGAGCCGCCATGCGACTGCGGTTTGATAGATTCACCTGGATTGTGGTTGTGGTTGTGGCGCTGCTGGTTGTGGCAGCCGTCGTCACCGTCAACCTCACCGGCGGCGGACCCGAGACGCCGCTCACCTACCGTGACGACGACAGCCCTGCTACGCCTGTCTACAACGCGCTGATTGCGGTGCAGCAGGGCGATTTGGCACGCGCCCGCGCCCAGTTCAGCCAGTCTGCGCTGGACGAATACGAGAAGCAGGGGTATGACCCGATTGCCAACGCCGCGAGCAACTATTTGAACGACCAAAGCGGCCGCCGCACGCGCATCATCGAAACGAGCGAGCCGCTCGACGGCGAAGCCGCGGTCACGATTGCCGAAGACAACTACAGCGGCGGCAGCCTCTTTGGGCAATCCACGTGGACCAACCAGCGCATCATTCGTGTGGTGCGCGAGGACGGCACGTGGAAGATTGCAGAGAACAGTCTCTTCTATTGAGTGCCGGCTGGGGCGAATGCGTCGCAGATTCGTAGCGGCGGCTTCAGCCGCCGAAGGTCGAATACGCGTCGCGCCCTCAAGTACGGCGGTTGAAGTCGCCGCTGCAGTCGGGAGCGCGCTCGTCCGACGTGCCCTTGCACCAGTGCAGCTTTTTGAGAATTGACCATGACAAGTCAGTCGGCCCTGGGCAGCGCGCCTGGTCGCGCAGGTGAATCGAACGAAGGGATGCGCCAGGCGACTGTGCGCCGCCTCTACTTCTACCTCGTCGCGCTGATAAGCTCGACGGCGGGGCTCTTCGCGTTCAACAGCCTTGTCGGGTCGCTCATCTACGCGTGGCTGCCCGGGCCAGGGATTGCCCTCGTCAATGGGCCGGGCTTTCAGCGCTCGTCGATTGCATCCACCGTGGGGCTGCTCGTTGTCACCGTGCCCGTTTTCCTGCTGCACTGGGCCTACATTCAGGCGCGTGCGGCCGATCCTGCACTTCCTGGCGAGCGTACGGCAGCGCTGCGCAAATCCTTCCTCTATGTCGCCTCGGCAATCGCGCTGGCGCTCCTGCTCTCAGCCACGCACAGCCTGCTGGGGGGCGTGGCGCGCCTTGCGCTGGGCGAGCCTGCGCGCGCGAGCGCGCTCTTTTCCGGGTCTGTGGGTGCACAATCTAGTCACGATTGCCATCTCGGGCGCGCTCCTCTGGTATTGGCAGACGGTGGCGCGCAGCGATGGCGACTTTGGCCTTGAAACCGGCTGGGCAGCGGCGTGGCGGCGGCTCTTCCTCGCCGGCGTGATTCTGACGGGGCTGGCGATGATCCTCTTTGGGTCAGCCGCCGTCATCAGCGCACTCATCCAGCGCGGCATCGAGCTCTTTGCGCCCTCAATCAGCCGCAACTGGTTTGCGGTGCTCGTGGGCAATGGGCTGGCGCAGGTGATCATCGGCATTGTTGTCACACGCACGGGCTTGCAGGTGTGGCATGACATCGTCACCAGCAACCCTGCCGAGGAGCAGAGCGCGCTGCTGCGCCTCTTCCTCTACACGGCTGCGGTGGGCGGCGCAGTGGCCACGCTTGTGCCGGTTGCTCTGGTGCTGCGTTCCCTGCTCATTTGGACCTTTGCCGGCTTCAACCGCCCGGTGCTCGAGTTGCTGGAGATGATGGCGTCGCCCCTTGCCTTTGTGCCGGCAGGTGCGGCCATCTGGTGGCGCTTCTGGAATGTCATCCGGGCCCTGGAGGCGCGTGCAGGCGTGCGCGACGAGGCAGCGACCGTGCGGCGCATCTACTTCTACGCCGTGGCGGCCACGGGGCTGGTGCTGCTGTGGATTGGGCTTGTCAACGTGGTGCAGGTGGTGCTGGACAGCGTGGCAACGGCACGGCAATCGCTGGACGGCCTGGTGTGGCAGGAGCCGCTGGCAACGGGGCTGAGCCTGCTGGCGGTTGGCGCGCCTGTGTGGGCGCTGCATTGGCGGGCCGTACAGGCCGTGGCGCAGGCGGATGGCGCGGCGGGCGCGGCCGAGCGCGCATCGCTGCCGCGGCGTATCTATCTCTATGGCGTTGCCTTTGCCGGTGCGATTCTGATTCTCTTCTACCTGGCGCAGGTGTTTTATCGGCTCTTCCTGGTGCTGCTTGGCGATCGCAGCATAGCGCTCTTCTCGCCGCAACTGGCCGAGGACCTTGCCCGCGCCGCAATTGCCGGCTTCCTGTGGGGTGTTCACCTGATGGCGCTGCGCGCCGACGGCCGCTTTGCCGATGTGCCGGCCGAGGCGGAGGCACTTGACCCGGCGCAACAACGAGCGGCGCTGGATGCCGAGATTGCCGCGCTTGAGGAGAGAGTGACGCAGTTGCGCGCCGCGCGCGATGCGATTGAGCCCGGCGCGGAGTGACTTTTCGTAGCGGGGGGCTTCCAGCCCTCCGGCTGTTGTAGGTCACGTCTCCTGACGTGACGACCGTAGTCGCGTCTCATTATGGACGCAGGCCTGTGCACTGCGACGGCCGAAAACGGAGGGCTGGAAGCCCCCCGCTACAAGGGCGCCACGTTTTTCCGGTACGCTACAATTGTGCGTTGGCCCGTGGCCAGCGCGTGCAGGTATAGATTCATCTCACCGCACCACGTTCACGCCCCAAAGATAGACCAGTTCCCCGCCATTCCAGCCCGTTAGCACAACCAGAACGACGCCTGCAATCAACAGCGTGGCGGTGATGAGGCGCGCCCGGCCGGGCGCGTCCAGGTAGTCGCGCGCCTCGGGCAGGCCGGCGCGCTGCCGCTCGCGCCGTGCCCGCGCCGAGCGGTCAATCCACGCCTGGTAGAGCAGAATGCCATAAACGGCCAGCGCGCCCAGCCCCGCGCCAATGTGCAAGTTGAGCACGCTGCGGTAGGGCGCATCCGGCGGCAGGCCCGCCTGGGCGAGCAGCCCCGTTGCCACTGCCAGCGCGCACGCCAACCACCCAAGCAGCATGGACAGCCAGGTGATCAGCCGCAGTTCGGCGCGCGGCCACACAAAGAGGTAGGTCAGCCCTGTGGCCGAAGCGACGACCAGCAGCGCAATGGGAAAGTGAACGATGGCAGGGTGCAGGTGCGTCAGCAGGTTCATGGCGTTGAGATGCAAGGGGAAGCGGCGCAATCGGGGCCGATTGCGCACGCAGATTGAAATTGGTGAAAGTCGGTGAAAACTACAGCGCCAACTTTTTGCGTTGTGTATGATGAAGGGTGCGGGGTCATAGCGTCCTCGCCACAAACTTTGGAGACAAGGCGGCTTCGGCCGATTGAAAGGAACGCACGCATGGAAAAGATCGACCGCTCCGAAATTACGCCAAAGGAAGTTTTTCTCTCACGTCGCGCCTTTATGCGCGCGGCCGGCGTTGGCGCCGGCGTGGTTGCGCTTGCGGCTTGCGCCCCGGGCAACCCTTCTGCCCCCGCCGCAGCTGCCGGTGCGGCAGGTGGCAGCGCCGTTGCGGCCTCATCCACCATGAAGCTGGCCGAGGCCGTGGGCACGTTGCCCGCTGCGCTCGCCTTCGCCGAGCCAACAGCCAGCGCTGCCACCGACGAGTTGGGCGACAAGCTCAACACCTTCGAGCAGATTACCAACTACAACAACTACTACGAGTTCAGCCTCGACAAGGAAGAGGTGGCTCCGCTCGCAGCAGACTTTACCACGTATCCCTGGCAGGTCGAAGTGAGCGGGCTCGTCAACAAGCCCACGACCTTTGCGATTGAAACCCTGATCAAGGACTTCCCGCAGGAGGAGCGCATTTACCGTTTGCGCTGCGTGGAGGCATGGTCGATGGTCATCCCGTGGGTCGGCTTCAGGCTGTCGGAGATGCTGGCTGCCGTGGAGCCCAAGCCCGAGGCGAAGTATGTTGAATTTCTTTCCGTCCTGCGACCGGAGGAGATGCCCGGCCAGAAGACGTCGCTGCTGGACTGGCCCTACAGCGAAGGGCTGCGCCTGGACGAGGCGATGCATGACCTGACGATTATGGCCACGGGCATGTATGGTGAGCTGCTGACGCCCCAGCAGGGCGCGCCGCTGCGGTTGGTGGTGCCGTGGAAGTATGGCTTCAAGAGCATCAAGGGCATTGTCAAGATTGTGCTCACCGACACGCAGCCGGTCTCCACGTGGGCCTATGCGGCGCCGCGCGAGTATGGCTTCTATGCCAACGTTAACCCGGGCGTAAACCACCCCCGCTGGTCGCAGGCAACAGAGCGACGCATTGGCGAGCTGAGCGGCCGCCGCGGCACCATGCCCTTTAATGGCTACGGTGATGAAGTCTCTTACCTGTATGAAGGCATGGACCTGACGGAGAATTTCTAGGCGCGACGAGGGGTGCTGTTCGTAGCGGCGGCTTCAGCCGCCGTTCTCGAGGACAGCGGTGCGGTCTCCACCTACGGCGGCTGAAGCCGCCGCTACGAACAGCATCACGCACCTTGGAGCAATTGCACGCGTTGGATGTCGTATCAAGACGTTGAGCATGGAAAGCACATTATGACGAATACAAAGAAGTGGCTGCGCAAGAACTGGTTCTGGCTGGCAGTGAACATCGCCGCCGCCATCCCCTTGCTGCAACTCGGCTATGACGCCTGGCGAGGCAACCTGGGCATCAATCCGATTACCACAATCACCAACCGCACGGGCACGGCGGCGCTGATGCTGCTCATCCTCTCGCTGGCATGCACGCCCGCAAACATTGTGCTTGGCTGGCGACAGCCGCTGGTGGTGCGCAAGGCGTTGGGCATGTGGGCCTTCGTCTACGCCAGCTTCCACCTGCTGAACTTCGTGGGGCTGGACTACGGCTTTGATGTCAGCCTGATCCTGGCCGACGGGCTGCCCACCAAGCCGTATATTCTCGTGGGGCTGCTTGCCTTCATCATTCTGGTGCCGCTCGCCGTCACCTCCTCCAAGCGCTGGATGAAGCGGCTGGGACCCCGCTGGAAGAGCCTGCATAGCTGGGTCTACTTGGCGGGCATTGCCGCAGTTGTCCACTTCTTCTGGAAGGCAAAGGCCGCCGAGCGGGTTGAGCCCGTGCTCTATGGCGTGGCGCTGGCGCTGCTGCTGATTGTGCGCCTGCCGCCTGTGCGCAAGCGCATTGTTGCCTTCCGCCACCGCCTGACGGCCCCCAAACAGGCTGCCGGACGCGAGCAAGCCGCAGCCAAGCGCGTGGCCACAAGTGCGGAAGGCTCGGCCGATCCGGTGCGCTAGAGTGAACGGCAAGTTGCAGATTCAACTCCACACAAAAGGGGGGCAGGCGTCGCGACGCCTGCCCCCCTTCGTTTGCCGATTGACATCCTCGCCGGCTGCGCTACGCCGCGCCGTTGGAATTGCTGCTGGTCTCGTGCGGGACGCTGCCTGCATCGTCCACAACCACGCCGTTTTCGGAGGCAGACTGGCGTGTGGCAGTGTGCTCCTTGAGTACAAGCACCCTGTCGCTCAACTGGCCGATCTTGCGGCTCAAATCATCAATGTCGGTGCGCGTGGGCACGTTGAGACGCCCGAGGATGACCTCCACGCTGTCGGCCAGGGCCACGGTTGCCTTCTCCACAGTATCGCGCCGGCCCAGCGCGGCCAGGTCCTCGCGCTCGTTACTGCGCTCCACATATTCGCTGACTATGCGATTCAAGTCGGCTTCGGCCACTTCGCCGCGCTCAACCAGCTTGTTGACGAAATCGGAGCTTTCGTCGAGGGTCATAGCCAGCGCGCCCAGGCTCGTGAGCAGCACGCGGCGCGCCACGAGGAAGAGGTTGGCGCTTTGCACCAATGCCTCGTTGCTCACGCCCGCGGCGGTTGTACGCAGCTGTTGCGGCAGGCTCTGTTTTTCGGTGGTGTTCGGTTCGGCTTGCGCCGCATCGGATTCAGACATGACAAGGAGTTCCCGTGCGATCTACGCGTGCCATGTGCACGGCGTGGGCAAGGTGTGGACAATGCTACATCGGGGGCGGCTTTGGGTCAAAGCGCCGGAAAGCGAACAGGCCAGCGGGCGCTATCGGTTGCATGTTGCAGGATAGCTGTGCGACCTTCTGGCGATATTCCCGCCGTGTGGCGCGTTGCTGTTGCCAGCATGAACACCGTGGCGGGCGCAGGGTCGCGCGCTGCCGCACCCTCTAGCGCACCGTGACGAGTGGCCGCAAGTCGGCAAGCGTGGCCGGGCCAATGCCTGGAACGCGATCCAGCTCATCCACCGAGGTGTAGGGGCGGTTGTCGATGATGGCCTGCGCCTTGGCAGGGCCAATGTGCGGCAGCGACTCCAGTTCGGCGCGTGTTGCCGCGTTGATGTCGATGGGTGGGCCCAGCAGCGTGCCGGCATCAAGCACAAGGCCGCGTGTGGCCTCATCTGTGCTCACGTTGGGTGGCGCGACTGCGCTTGCCAGCGGCACGTAAAGCTGCGCCTCATCGGGCAGCACAACGGCCGGGTTCACCGCTGCCTGCGCCGCCTCGGGCAGCAGGCCGCCTGCCGCGGACAGCGCATCGGCCACGCGTGCGCCGCCCGGCAGCGCGTAAAGCCCGGGACGCGCGACTGCGCCCGAGACGAAGACATTGACTGTGGCGGGCGTAGGTGACGGCGCGGGGGTTGGCGCAGCCACTGCGGCCTGCGCGCCGGCGGCATCCTTGCCGATGCTTACGGTGGGCGGCGCGTGGACGACAATCTGCGGCCTGGCCGGCCGGCTCATTGTGAGGTAGAGACTCCCCAGCAGGAGGGCCGTCAGCAGAGCGCCCAGCGCCATCCCCTGCAGCAGATCGCGCAGAGAGCGCTGGGGCAGTTGCCCAGCAGATTGTGCCGCGGGTGGAAGCGTTTGCGGTGGGGGCGGGGCCGCTGGAGGGATGGGTGCCATAAACTCAAGTATGGCACACGCGGCGAGGCTTCCAAAAGTGGAAGCCTCGCCTCAAATGGCTCAGGCGCGCGAGTAGCGCGGCAGCAGTGTGATTGTGACCAGCCACGCGACCACATGCATCACAATCAGCACAAGCATGGCGGGCAAATCCGCCGTGCCCGACTGCGGCGGCGGCGGCGTGAAGAGGAAGAGCACATTGGGGACGATCGAAAGAATCAGCGCGACAACCGCTACCGTGTTGTAGGTCTTCTCGGGCGTGGCGGAGCGGCGCGTGATCCACCACCAGACGGCAATCGCGACAACCAGAAAACCGGTTGTGAAGATGCCAAAGGTGGCGGGCGCGACAAAGGGTGCGAAGTCCGACTGCACGCCGAGCGGCCCCGTGGCAACCCACCAGACGACGTAGTTGAGGACGATGGCCACGACAATGGTGATCAACCCGGCCATCAGAATCTTGCCCGTGGGATACCGCTGTGATGCTGGTGTTGATGGGGGTGCCGTTTGCGCTGCCATGGTGTCAATCCCTCTTTTGTGGTGTGTTGGATGGGTGCGCGGTTGGGTGCAGGTTGTCTGCGGCTGAATCGGCTTGTGTACATTTGAGAAAACGCGCAATCTGGGCACGCACGGTGTGCAGCGGCGCTGTGGAGCGCTGCGCCCGGCTGAGCACGACCGCGCCCTCCATGGCTGCGTTGATGAAGAGCGCAAGTGCGGCGGCGGCGTCAGGCGCATAGCCCGCCGCCTCCAGCTTGGCGGCAAAGGGCGCGTGCAGCGCTGCGTAGGCCTCGGCACAGGCGGGCGCAGGCGATCGCTCGTGGAGGCGGTTTCCAGCGCCACGGCTGCCAGGGGAGCGCCGCCACAGTGGTGGCTCTCTGCAAAGCGCTCGATCACCCGATCTACAAAGTGCAGGATCGCGGCCTGCGCGTCCTCCTTCTCAGCCAGATTGCTTTCGGCAAAGGCGACAAAGGCTGTCGGCGCGCTGCGTGATGGCGGCAGCGGCCAGCTCCTCCTTGCCGTCGGGAAAGTAGTAGTAGAGTGACCCACGCGGCGCGCCGCTCTCCTTGATGATTTGGCTCAGGCCGGTGCCGTGGTAACCCTGTGTTTCGAGCAGGTGGGCAGTGGCGTCAATCAGCGCGTCGCGCGCCGGCTGGCTCATGGCGTCTCCTATGGGCGTCATTATACCAATTGGTATAGGTTTGCAGTGTAGCCCAAAACCCCGATTCAGGCCTCACGCTTGCACAAGGCATAGCGCAGGTATGGGAACGGGGATTGGGGAACAGGGATTACGGCAAGCGTGGAGTTCCACGATCCCCGTTGCCCTGAGTTACGCCTGGATTTGGTGGCGACTTCCCTCTACAGGAGCAGCCGGCGTGGCTCTTCGAGGATCTGCTTGAGTGCGGCGAGGAATTGCGCGGCCGTTGCCCCATCCACAGCGCGATGGTCGGCGGAGAGGGTCAACTGGATGCGCGGGCGTGCGACAAAGGCCCCGCCATCCCACACGGGCTGCATCTGCATACGCCCAATTGCGAGGATGGCAATTTGCGGGGGATTGATGAGCGCCGTGAAGTTGTCCACGGGATAGATGCCCAGGTTGGAGATGGTAAACGTGGCGCCCGCGACGTCGTCGGGCGTAAGCCCACCGCTGCGGGCGCGCGTGGTGAGCAACTCCATCTGCTGCGCGAAGGCGACCAGGCGCACCGCCGCCGCATTGTGCAGCACCGGCACGATGAGCCCCTCATCCAGCGCCACGGCAATGCCCAAATTGACCTCTGTTTGCTCGCTAAGCCAGAGTTCGCCGCCGCGACTCTCCAACCATCCGTTGAGGCGAGGCTTGCGCGCCAGCGCGGCGGTTGCAGCAAAGGCGAGGATTGTGTTGAGCGTCAGCCGTGCGCCGGCTGCGTCCATGTCGGGGGCCAACGCGTCGCGCAGCGCCAGGGCCTCCGTCATCTCCACACTGCTGGTCAGGAAGATGTGGGGCACGTCGCGCCAGCTTTGGCTCAGGCGCGTGGCAATTGTCTTGCGCATGCCCCGCAGCGGTGCGCTCGGCTGCGCTTCGCCGCCGCTCAGGGTGTCGTCTGTGGCGTGCACCGGCTGCGCAGGCGCGATATCGGCTGCCTGAATCCGCCCGCTGGGCCCGCTGCCGGTGATGCTTTCGAGCGAACGGGCTTGCTCGCGCGCGAGACGGCGCGCGGCAGGCGTTGCTCTCACGGCCTGCGCAGGTTGCGCCGTTTCAACCGCGTGCGTGGCTGCAGACTGCGGCTTGCTGCGCGCCACATCGGCGCTGGTGATGCGCCCCTGGACGCCGCTGCCCTGCACCTGCTGCAAATCAACGCCCTGCGCTTCGGCCATGCGCTGCGCCACGGGGCTCACGCGCGCGGGCGCAGGCGCGTCGAGTTCGTCGACTGCCTCGGCCACACGCGGCTTGGCCGGCGGTGCTGACTGGGCAATGCGCGCCTCCTCGCCGGGCGCAGCAATCGATGCAATCACGGTCGTCACGGGCACGGTTTCGTCCACCCCATAGCGAATATCGCGCAGAATGCCCGTGGCGGGCGCTTCAACCTCCATGTCGATTTTGTCGGTCAGCACCTCAAGGATGACCTCACCCTTTGTCACCTGCTCGCCGTCCCGCTTGAGCCAGCGAATAATGGTGCCTTCCTCCTGCGCCATGCCGAATTTGGGCATGATGACGGGCGTGGCCATGTGGCGTTCCCCATTTGAATGGATGGACTGTGTACGTTGGAGCGGCGGAAACTATGCCCACTCACCGCCATGAATGTGGGCAACGTCGGCAATGGCGACGACTGTGGCCGGCCCCTCGAGCGCATGCACCAGCGGCAGGCTGCCATTGATGCCGTAGACCACCTGCCACAGACCGCGGTTGGCGTCAGCCGTCCACAAATCGTTGAGGAAGTGGCCAAAGACCGCCAGCGTGTCTTCCTGCTCCGTGATTTCGGGGATGGCGCTCAGCGGTGCGCCGACGGCTGCCAGGCGCACCTGGCGCGCCAGCAGCGAGGCGACCTGGCGCACACGCGTGGCGTGCTTTTCGCCCGTGCTGGTGGAGAGGGCCATCTGAATGTCGGGCAGCAGCGCCCAGGCGGCACGCGTGCGACCGGCAGTCAGCAGCGGGCGCAGCAGCCCGTCGGCATAGAAATCAATGAGCGCTTCACCCTCCAGCAACTGCGGGGCCCACAGCTTGAGCTCAGCCAGCAGCGCCTGCTCGTCAGCGCTCGGTTCATGGCTGCTGCCGTCCAGGCGCAGCAACGCTTGCAGGCGCAGCCGCTTGAGGCGCAGGTCATCATCGCCAAAGCTGGGGCTAAAGCGACTGCGCAGGCGCGCCATGAAGCTTGTTTCCGTGCGCCATTCGTCCAGCAGGACCAGCACCTCCTGGGGGTGATCAAACTCAAGGTACGCCTCGGCCAGCCCCCAAATCAGCGCGCGCTCGGGGTTGCGACCGGCCGAGTTGCGCGCCCACTCCAGCCCCTTGCGCACCTGCTCATTGGCGGCGGGCATGTCGCCCACGGCCACCAGGCCACGCACAAGCGCGATGATTCCCTCGCTGCGCGTCGCGTCACTGGGCTTAATGCTCGCGACGACTTCGGCGGCATATTTGAGCGCGCCCAGTTCGGCCAGCGATGAAGCCGCGCCGGCGGCCGTCCAGCCGTCACTCTTCATGCCCAGGCGCGCAAGCTCCGCCGCAAGCTCCACACGCGTTTCGCGCGGAATGTAGCGCAGCGGCATGGCGCGGATGGCCTCGCGCAGCGTGTAGACCTGAAAGTCGATATCCGCATCGGACTGCGGCCGCTTCACCTGACGCAGCAAGTTCTGGTCGCTGTTGCGCGACGTGTAGCTGCCCATGCGGTGACCGTCCTGAATGTTGGCGATGGTCTCCACTTCCTTGAGCATCTCGTCAAAACGGCCGGCGCGCGCATAGACGGCGGCCGCCATGCGGTGGCTCTGCAGCGTGGCGAGCACGCCGTAGCGGAAGGCATCCACACAGTGGCGCAGCAGGCGCGCCTGCTTGTTCTCAATGGCATCCGGGCCGATGGCGGGGTCAATCTGCTCGCTCACACGCAACAGCAATTCGGCACCGGCATCGCCAAAGCGGCGTATGGCGCTGTCGAGCAGCGCAAGAATCAGCGGGTGCGGACCGGCGCGCACAATCGTCTCGGCCAGAATCATGCGTTGCTCGGGCGAAGCGACAATGCGCTCCCAGGCACGATCCGTCTGATCCAGCTTTTCCAGAAAGTTGAGCGCGACGCCGGCATCGTTGAGGTGCGCGGCCGTTGCGGCGCAGAGCAGAAGCTGCTGCGCAAGGTGGGGCGGCGGCGCCAATGTGGCGCTCTGCAGCAGCGGCTGCTGTGCGGCCAGCGTCTGCTCCACGACGGCCAGCAGCGCCGGCTTGCCCTGGGCCTGGCGCGCGAGGCGGTAGAGGGCTTCCTGCAGCGACGCCGGCTGGCGTTCGGCTGCCCATGCCGCCACTGCCAGCGCCTCGGGGCCGGAGCCGGCATCAGCCAGGGTCTCCCAGCAGTGCTGCAAAATGAGCGAGTCCGGCCGCCAGACGCTGCGCTCTTCCACAGCCAGCATCTCATCCGTGCGTGGCTGGCTTGCGCCGCGCAGCAATTGCTCCTGCGCGGCCCAGGCAAGCGCAGGCGGCGGGGCGGGCGGTAGATTTTCAATCGGCTG
The DNA here is from genome assembly GCA_963773745.1 of uncultured Chloroflexia bacterium. Taxonomy (GTDB): domain Bacteria; phylum Chloroflexota; class Anaerolineae; order Caldilineales; family Caldilineaceae; genus UBA5069. Next base: position 1,210,571 of record CAVZCL010000005.1, on the reverse strand, counting down.
GCGTCGTGGCATGGCGATGGGTTGGGTGATTAGGAATTGAAAATTGAGTATTGAAGATTGGTAATTGGCAAGTTGTGATCGGTAAGCGTCCCTCAGCGGGGAGCGGACTCGTTACCATTGACCACTTACCACTTGTCGTTTGTTCAGCGCAAAGCAAGTATCAAGCCAACCACCAGCAGCAGGGCAGCCAGCGCCAGGATGAGCAGCGCGACGCGCTGCAACAGTTGCGCGCGTGCAACGCTGCGCCCGTGGCGGGCATGCGCAGCGTTGCCATAGGCAAGACGCTCGGGTTCGGCGTGGGCAACGCCCTGCACGTTGGCCAGCCACCACGCACGCTGGCAGTAGGCCCACGCGCTCAGGTCGCTGGCGCGCACGAGGGCGGGCTTGCGCGCCATCTCAGACGCTCTCTTCTTCGCCAGACGCCACGGCGTCAAGCACAAGACCACCGCCCTCGCTCAGGCGCGTTCCCATGGTAGCGTCCAGGCGCAGTTCAAGGCTTTGCAGCGCGCTGCGCATCTGGTCCTGGCGAATGGCAAGCGTAAGGTCGCCCCGTGTGCGCTCGAGCACGCCGCGCAGGATGTCGGTGTAGCGGCGCAGTCCATCGGTGACGGCGTCGGGGAAATCCACCGCGACCAGGTGCGAGTAGACCTCTTCCATAAAATCGAGCAGCGGCTCGGCCTCGAGGACGTGGCCGCGGCGCATTTGATCGAGCACAAAGCGGCGCATCTCGGTGGCGGCCTCGCTCAGCCCGCGCAGCCAGGTGGAGCCGGTCACGAACATCTCCTCGGGCGTGGGCAGCGGCCGCCCCTTTACGACGGCGTAGACGACGTGCGCCTCCACGAGCTCCTTGAGCGCATCCTGCGTATAGCCTGCGTTGTAGACTGTGGGCATGGCGGCCAGCGGCTCCACCATCGCGGCGGCGTCGCTGCGCGCCTGCGCCAGCAGCGATTCAGCTTCGTCCCACTCGTGGCGGTGAATGGCGCGGATGCTGTGTGCGCACGAGCGCGTGAGTGCGCGTGAGAGTGCAAGCGTCTGGTCGCGCCGGCCGCTGATGGCGGTCATCTGCTCACGGATGGCCTCAACGGTGGCGGCAAGCTGCGGTGCAATTGCCTGTCGGTCTGTTTGCTCGAGCATTTTCCATGGCTTTCCCGTGTGATGCCGGCGTTGATGGCGCGCCCGCCCCTGGCGCGGCTGCGCGCAGCTATTGTACCGCACATCGCGGGCAGGGCGCGAGCAATGGGGCGAGCAAAGACGAAAAACGCCAGGCGTGCGGTTGTAGGTCACGTCTCCTGGCGTGACGCAGCCCGCAGGGCTGAACCTCGACGCATTACCAGGCGTTCAGCGTATCCCAATACATTCAGCCCTGCGGGCTGCGTCACGTCAGGAGACGTGACCTACAACCGCACGCGCATAGAGAAACGCCTTGCCCGAGTGGGCAAGGCGTTTCTCTATGCGCTTTAATGTGGCAAGGCGCGGTGGCTAAAAGGGAATGTCTTCGTCGCTGCCCTGGCTGCCGCCGCCACTGCTGCCTGAACTCCTGCTGCTGCTGCCCGCTCCTTCATAGCTGCGCTCGCCGGAAGTGCCATCCGAATCCTGACGATTCCCGTCAGGGCGTGCACCAAGGAAGCGCACATTTTGCGCAGTCACTTCAAGCGAGACACGCGGGTTGCCTTCCTTGTCCGTCCAGATGCGCGGCTCTTCAATCTCACCTGTAACAAGCACAAGCTGGCCTTTGGTTGCATATTGGCTAACGGTCTCCGCCAGCTTGCGCCAAGCGGTTATGCGGAACCATGTGGTCTTCTCCTGACGCTGGCCGCTCTGGTCATTCCAGGTGCGACTCACCGCAACGCTGAAATCAGTGACAGGAACGCCTGCAGGCGTATAGCGCATTTCAGGATCGCGGCCAAGGTAACCGGCGATTGTAATCTGCTGGTAGGACATGATTTGCTCTCCTTCGATTCTTGATTCTAGGCTTCACAATTCGGTTTAGGCACAGGAGAGGCATGGCCCGCTTCCGCAGGCTCCTCGTACCTCTCATTGTATGCGCGCGCAGCGCGAAAGTCAAGAATCAATTAGAACGAATGTGCTAATTCGCTGTGGCAAACGGGGGCGCAGATGAGAACGCTCTAACCACAATCGGATGGTTGCTCACATTGTGTTGCACAGTGTTTGTATAACATTCGCATCAGAGGTTGCGGCACGCTCGCTACCGCAACCGAAGGGTGTTTAGACCGGCGCACGCGCTGTTTCTGTCCAGGCCGGGAAGACGATTCGTTCGCCATTCTCAACCTCATTCGCAACTCACTACCGTGGGGCTCCACCCTCCGGCATGCAGACAGGAACAACCATGAACCAGTTCACGAACACTCTCAAGACCACTCTCTTCCTTGGTTTGCTCACCGGCTTCTTCGTGTTGATTGGCGCAAGCCTGGGCGGGCGCACCGGCATGGTGATTGCGCTGCTCTTTGCCACCGCGATGAATTTGGGCGCGTGGTGGTACAGTGACAAGCTCGCCATCCGCTTTAGTGGCGCACGCCCGCTGCCACGCGAGGAGCAGCCCGATCTCCATCGCCTTGTGGAGTTGCTGGCGCAGCGCGCGTCGCTGCCCACTCCGGCGCTCTACCTGATCGAGAGCGACAGCCCAAATGCCTTTGCCACGGGCCGCTCGCCCGAGCGCGGTGCGATTGCCATTACCACAGGCCTGCAGGCAAGCCTGACGCGTGAGGAAGTGGCGGGTGTGATTGCGCACGAGTTGGCGCACATTCGCAACCGCGACACGCTCATCAGCAGCATCGCAGCCACCATTGCCGGCGCTATCACAATGATTGCCGAGATGACGATCTGGAGCATGATCTTCGGTGGCGGCGAAGAGGAGGAGGGGGGCGGCATCCTCATGCTCATCCTTGCGCCGATTGCTGCGCTGCTCATCCAGCTGGGGATTTCGCGCTCGCGTGAGTATGCTGCCGATGCGGCCGGCGCGGCCTTGCTGGGCACGCCGCAGCCCCTTGCCAGCGCGCTTGAAAAACTTGAGGCGGCTTCCACCCGCACGCCGCTTGAGGCTGCGCCGGCGACGGCCCATCTCTACATCGTCAGCCCCATGTTGGGCGGGATGGGCGGCCTCTTCCGCACCCACCCCGAGACAGCCAAGCGCATTGCTGCCCTGCGTGCGCTGCAGTTGCCCGTCGAGCAGAGCACGCAGGCCAGCCTGGCCTGAAGCGGCGCTCACTCCCTTGTTGTCGGCGGGATGACCTGAAACATCAGGTCATCCCGCATTTCATTTGGGCTTCTCCAAAGTTTGCTACCAGGGAGCGGGGAACCGTGCGCGGTTGTAGGTCACGTCTCCTGGCGTGACGCTGTTGTTATGTCCACATACGACAACAGCGTCACGCCAGGAGACGTGACCTACAACCGCGCACGGTTCCCCGCTCCCTGACCTTTGAGTAGCCCTGCAGTTCGCGCCACGCAAAATGAAACGCACCCGGCGCAAACTGCCGTCCGGCAGAGGGTCGCTTTTTGTGCAACAATGGAAGGCGGCCCCCATCGTCGCGTGGTATCCATAATTCAAAGGAGGCGAGTTACATGGACAGCGTCTACAAGGTGATTGAGCTTGTGGGGACCAGCACGGAATCGTGGGAGAAGGCAGCTGCGACCGCCGTCGAGATGGCCGCGCACAGTCTGCATGATCTGCGCGTGGCCGAGGTGGTGGAGCTTGACATGACGCTCGAGGAAGGCAAGGTGGTCGCCTACCGCGCCAAGGTCAAGGTCTCCTTCAAGTACAAGGGCGGGGCAGAGTAGCACCAAGAGCCGTACACAGACGTCCATACCCTTGTAGCATACCGCAGGATGAAACCAACAATTCAACGCAAGTGCGCGAGGTTTCGTAGCGGCTGCTTCAGCTGCCGTAGGTGGAGACCGCACCGCGTCCTCGAGAACGGCGGCTGAAGCCGCCGCTACGAAATCTCGTGCCTTGCGAGACGTCGCATTTAGAGTGTGGCGGTGACACCGAAAGCCTCGGGGTGGGGGGTGACCTTGCGAAAGCCCGCCTCCTGCAAGCGGCGCACGACGCCGCGCGTCACCGTCGCGCCAGACTTGCTGTCGGGGTTGCCAATGTAGTGGAAGAGGCGGCCGCGGCTGCGCAGCACACGCCGGCATTCGCGGTAGAAAGCCAGCCCGTAGAGTTCGCCCGCGAGGTTGAACATGGGCGGGTCGTGGATGATGGCGTCGAACGATGCGTCGGCGAAGGTGGTGATGAGTTCGGCGCTGTCACCGGTGTGCGTCTCGATGTTGGGCGCAGCGAAGAGGCGCGCTGACCAGGGATTCTGCCGGATAATCGTGTAGACGGTGGGGTCGAGTTCCAGCGTGGTGACGCGGCGCGCCGTGCGCGCCGCCTCGAGCGCCGTGTAGCCAAGCCCGGTGCAGGTATCGAGCAGGTCACCCGTCAGCGGGCCGGCGGCGCGGATTTTGGCGCGCGTGTCGGCCAGCGGCTCGGTATCCTTGACACGATGCATGGGGATGCCGGAGATGAGCATTGTGGGCGCGCCGCTGGTGGGGTAGAGGCTGTAGTAGCGTCCCGTCTCTTCGGAGAATGCAGCGATCTTGTAGAGGCCGTCATCCATGACGCGCATGCAGGCATTCGGGTCATCCACCACCGCCTGCAGATAGTCGGCGTCGAGGCGCAGATCATTGGGCAGCACGATCTGGCCCTCTGCCAGCGGCAGGACAGTTTGCGTCATGCCCAGGTCCAGCGAAGTGGTCACCGCAGCCGCGCCCGCCTTGAGTGCGGCCAGCATCTCTGTGGCCTGGGGCCAGGCGAGCACAACCAGTGCGCCGTCGCTCATGGCGTGTCGCCCGCTGCCGGCGCGTCCAGCTCTGCCAGCGCCTCCACCTGCGCGAGCCAGAGCGCGCTGGAGGCGTCGCTGGGCATGCGCCAGTCGCCTCGGGGCGAGAGCGCCACGGTGCCCACCTTGGGGCCGTCGGGCATGGAGGAGCGCTTGAACTGCTGGCTGAAGAAGCGACGATAGAAGAGCGCCAGCCAGCGGCGGATGGTGGGCGCATCGTAGACGCCGGCAAAGGCGCGGCGCGCCAGAAAATCCACCTTGTGGGGCGCAAACTGATAGCGCACGGCCTGAAAGAGAAAGAAGTCGTGCAGCTCGTAGGGGCCAATTGTCTCTTCGGTCTTTTGTGCCAGGTGTTCGCCCTCGCCCAGGGGCAGCAATTCGGGCGTAATCGGCGTGGCCACAATGTCGTTGAGCACGGCGGCCGCTGCGCCGCCAAAGAGCGCATCGGCTGCCCACGTCACCAGATAGCGCACAAGCGTTTTGGGCACGCCCGCGTTGACGTGGTACATGGACATATGGTCGCCGTTGAAGGTCATCCACCCCAACGCCGCTTCGGAGAGGTCGCCGGTGCCCACCACCAGGCCGCCGGTGCTATTGGCCACATCCATGAGAATCTGCGTGCGCTCGCGCGCCTGGGCATTCTCGTAGGTCACGTCGAATACTGCGCGGTCATGGCCAATGTCACCAAAGTGCTGCAAGACCGCGGCCGTTATGTCGATCTTGCGCAGGCTCACGCCCAGCCGCTCAGCCAGCGTTTCGGCGTTGGTGCGCGTGCGTGCCGTCGTGCCAAAGCCCGGCATGGTGATGCCAATAATCCCCTCAAGCGGCAGCCCCAGCATGCCAAAGGCGTGGACCGCCACCAGCAGTGCCAGCGTCGAATCGAGGCCGCCCGAAAGGCCGATCGTCACGCTCTTGAGCCCCGTGTGGCGCAGCCGCTTGGCGAGGCCTGTGGCCTGAATGCTGAAGATTTCCTGGCAGGAGGCGGCGCGCTTTGCGTCGTTGGCGGGCACAAAGGGGGTGCGGCTCAGGGGGCGCAGCAGATCATCCACCGGCCATGCTTCCTCGGCGTGTGGGAGCGAAAAATCGAGCACGCGGAAGGGCGGCTGGGCGGGAATGGCTGTCTGGCTGAAGCTCGAATTGCGCCAACGTTCGTGCGTCAGCCGCTGGATGTCCACGTCGGTCATGGTGACCGACGTGGCAAAGGAGAAGCGTTCCCCTTCGGCCAGCCACGTGCCATTCTCATAGATGAGCGAGTGGCCCGAGTAGACAACGTCGGTGGTCGATTCGCCCGGGCCAGACGCCGCATAGACATAGGCCGCCATGCAGCGCGCCGATTGCTGGCGCACCAGCTCGCGCCGGTAGTCATCCTTGCCCAGCAGCTCGGTGCTTGCCGAAGGGTTGACAAGAATCGTTGCCCCTGCCAGCGCGGCGCGGCCACTGGGCGGCTCAACAATCCAGAGATCCTCGCAGATCTCAATGCCCACAATGCAATTGGGCAGGTTGTGTGCGCGGAAGAGCAGATCCGTGCCAAAAGGAACAGCGTGCGCGCCCACATGCACGCTGCCGCCCGTACGCCCCACGCCGGACGTGAACCAGCGTTGCTCGTAAAACTCGTTGGTATTGGGCAGATGGCTCTTGGGCACAATCCCCAGCAGGCCATGGGGCGACACAAACGCAGCGCAATTATAGATGCGCCCGCCGTCGGCCACGGGCAGGCCAACAACCGCGCAGATGTTGTGGGTGACGCAGGCGATCTCGATCTCCTCAAGCGCCGTGGCGGCCGCATCCAGCAGCAACGGCTGGTAGAAGAGATCGGCCGCCGAATAGCTGGTGAGCGAGAGCTCGGGAAAGACGGCAAGCACCACGCCTCGCGCGGCAAGCTCCTCGAGCGTCTCCACAATCACGCGCGTGTTGAAGGCCACATCCGCGACGCGTAGCTCGGGCGAGACTGCGGCAATGCGGACAAAGCCCAGTGTGGCGGATGTATTGCGCGGCGCACTTTCCATGCGAGTTTCTCCTTGTGGCGCGGTCCAGGCTTGCATGATAGCGTGTGGGTGATCCATTTACCAAGCGCGCGGTGAATCCGACATACTGGCAGCGAAAAGACCGCCACATCTCAACGCAAAGATGCAAAGGTTGCAAAGAGCGCAAAGGCAAGGCAAGAAGGGCAAAGAAAAACAACAGCCCCAGCCGTCTTTTGTTTTTCTTTGTCCTTCTTGCTTTTCCTTTGCGCTCTTTGCAACCTTTGCATCTTTGCGTTGAGATGTGGCCGATTGTCTAGCCGTGCTGCGCCTCAATCAAATCGGCCGCGGCCACCGCACCGCCGCCGGCGCGCAAGGACGCGCCCACCCTGTGCGCCGCCCGCTGTGCGGCCTTGTCGACGAGAAGCGCGGCGATGGTCGCACGCAGCACGTGCGCATCCGGCGTGCGCGCTGTGCGGAAGACGCGCCCTGCGCCCAACTGCGCCACGCGCTGCGCCACCCACTGCTGGTCGGCCGCCTGCGGCATGACGAGCAGCGGCACACTTTGGTAGAGTCCCTCCTGTGCGCTGTTCATGCCGCCGTGCGTAATGAAGAGCGCGGCATGGCGCAGCACGCCCACCTGGGCCACGCTGCGCGCCACCGTCACGTTGGCAGGCAGCGCGCCCAACTCATCCAGCGCAATGCGTTCGCCCACGCTAATGAGCAGCTGCCACGGCGCGCCCACGCTGGCGGCAATGCAGGCGCGGTAGATGTCCGCACGGGCGTTAAAGAGCGTGCCCAGCGAAACATAGATGAGCGGCCGGCCTGCCATGTGAGGCGCAGGCGTGAAAGCCTCCTGCTCTCTATGCTTGAGGGGAGGCCCCACAAAGTGGTAGCGCGCGGGCGCAAACGCACCCGCCACCGGCTGAAAGGTGCGCGAGGTAAAGACCAGATTCTGCGGCCCCGGGTTGCTGAAGACGCTGAGGATGCTGGGCACGCGCACGCCGTGGCGGCTGCGCAGGAGGGCGCGCGCACGCATGAAATCGGGCAGGCGCGAGAGCGCGGCCGGCCCCATGGCCACCAGGTTGCGCATCTGCACGGGCGATTGCATGACGACGCGGTTGTTCATGGCGAAGGTGGTCACCGAGCAGACGCGCGGTGCGCCCAGCAACTCGGCCACGGCGCGCCCCCATGGCGCGAGCGAGTCGTACACCACAACGTCGGGCGCAAGCGCCTCCACCTGCGTCAAAAGCGCAGGCAGCAGCTCCACCGTCCCCTCCAGCATGGTGGCGGCGAGTCGAAAGAGGTTCGTGTCGAAGTCGGCGAAATCCATGGCCGAGAGGCCGGCGTAGGAGTGGAAGCGCGCGCCTGTCGCCGTAATCTGGGGCGCAAAGGCAGGGTAGGAGAAGTAGTCGACCGTATGGCCGCGCCGCACCAGTTCTGCCACCACAGGCAGCGTGGGGTTGGTGTGGCCGTGCGCCGGCGTATTGATCCAGACAATGCGCGCCATATCTATCGTCCCAAAAAACAGCTTTGACGCAGAGGCGCAAAGGCGCAGAGGAACGCAAAGAAAAGCAAAAACAGGAGTAGCTCTTCTTGTTTTTGCTTTTCTTTGCGTTCCTTTGCGCCTCTGCGTCAAGATGTTGTTGCCTTGCCCAGCTGGACAAAGAGCAGGTCGTCGTTGATTGGGTGGTTGAGGCCCACGCGCACGTCACGGTAGTAGCGCTCCAGCGGCAGCGTTTTGCCCATGGATGCGCCACCCACGACGCGCATGGCATGGTCCACAGCGGCAATTGCATTGTTGGTCACAGTCACCTTGGCCACGCCCACAAGCGGCCCCAGCGTGTCGGCGCGCTGCTCGGGAAAGCGCTGCCAGAGCTCCGCCACCTGGTAGAGCGCAAGGCGCGCCTGCGCAATCTCGAAGGCCGCCTGCCCCAGCCGCCGCTGAATCGACTCGACCTCGGCAATCGGCTTGCCCAGCGCCGTGGGAACGCGCTCGCGGGCGTAGCACGCCGCGGCATCAAGCGCCGCCTGTGCGACGCCAAGGTAGACGGCGCTCACGGTGAGCATGAACCACGCATTGACGCTCTTTGGCCCCTTGCCCGACGGCCCCTCGGCGCCGCGATTGAGCATGGCATCGTCATCCACCACCACATCATGCAGGTAGACATCATGCGAACCGGTGGTGCGCATGCCCAACGCATCCCACGTCTCCACAATCTCCAGCCCGGGGCCGGCGGGCACGAGGAAGCGCGCGACGTCGTCGCTGCCATCCTCCAGCGCGGCGGGGATGATCATGTAGTCGAGCACGGGGCTCATGCTGGCGAAGTTCTTGTGGCCGTTGATGCGCCACTGGACAATGGGCCCGGGCCCATCGCGCTGGCCCATCGCGCCCGGGCCCATCGCGCACGGGCGTGGCCGTCGTCTGCGGCTTGCCGCCGCGGCTGGGGCTGCCCAGCGCCGGCTCGGAGGCGATGGAGTTGACCAGCGCGCCCTCCTCCACGGCGGCGCGGCAGAGGCGCGCAAAGAGGGGCGGCGGCCAGGCGTTGGCCTCGGCCGCGCTGCCGATCGTCTGCACATGCATGGTAAAGCTGAGCGCCGTGCTGCCGTCGCCGCGCGCAAGCTCCTCGATGACCATGATGCTGTCGAGCAGCGATGCGCCCATGCCGCCAAATTGCGTGGGCACGCTGAGCGCGGGCAGCCCGGCGGCGCGCAAGTCTGCATAATTCTCAAAAGGGAAGTCGCCGTTGCGGTCGTGTGCGGCGGCACGCGCGTCAAAGTGCGTTGCGAGGCCGCGCGCAATCGCAACAAGCGCTTCCTGCTTTTCTGTGCGTGGAAAGTCCATGCGTGCAAATCCCTTCAAAGATTGCTTCTGCTCTATCGCGCCGGCTGGCTGGCGCCTCTGCCGGGCGCCACGTAGCGGGGGGCTTCCAGCCCTCCGTCTTGGGCATCGGCAAAGCGTACACGTTGGCGTCACGCCAGAGACGTGACCTACAACAGCCGGAGGGCTGGAAGCCCCCCGCTACGCGGCGCCATGTTTCGGTTTGCAGCGCCGTCGCCCCGATACCCGCTCGCATCAGTCTATCACGCGCCACGTAAGGACAAAGCGGCGCTCAGGTGCGGACGATTGTCAGATGCGCACGTGCGCCGAAGGTGGTACACTCTGCGCGGCGGACAAGCGCAAGGTTACAACGCTGCGGCCGCCCTGTCTGTTGCAATAAACCATATTCACAAAATCACACGCGCCAAACCATTCGCACCAAACCAATTGCACCCAAACCCGTTTTGCCGGCCCTTGTGTGGGGCCGCTGCGCAAGGAGAAACCAATGAGTGACGCGCTTTCCAGCGAGAAGAAGATCCGTGTGCTGGTGGCCAAGCCGGGCCTCGACGGCCATGACCGCGGGGCCAAGGTGGTGGCGCGCATGTTGCGCGACGCCGGCTTTGAGGTCATCTACACAGGCATTCGCCAGACACCGCAGATGATTGCCGAAGCAGCGCTGCAGGAGGACGTGGATGTCGTGGGGATGAGCATCCTCAGCGGCGCGCACAACACCCTTTGCCCCAAGGTGGTCGAGCTGCTGCGTGCACAGGGGCAGGATGACGTGGTGGTGGTTGTGGGCGGCATCATCCCCGAAGAGGATGTGACGACGCTCAAGTTGGCAGGTGTGACCGGCGTCTTTGGCCCGGGCACGTCGTCCGAAGAGTATGTGAACTTCATTCGTGCGCACGTGGGTGTTGCCGCGTGATTTCACGGGCAGAGCCGATTGCAGCTGCGTCACTGGTCGAGAGCCTGCTCAACGGCAACCGGCTGGCGCTGGCGCGCGCGATCAGCCGTGTGGAGAACCAGTCCGTCGAGGGCGCAGCCATTCTGCAGGCGGCCTATGCGCATGCCGGGCACGCGCACGTTGTGGGCGTTACCGGCGCGCCGGGAACGGGTAAATCGACGCTGGTAACGGCGTTGGCGCAGGCATGGCGCGCCGAGGGCAAGAGCGTGGGCATCGTTGCGGTGGACCCCACCAGCCCTTTCACAGGGGGCGCAGTGCTGGGCGACCGCGTGCGCATGCGTGCGCTGGCGGGCGATGCGGGCGTCTTTATGCGCAGCATGGCCACGCGCGGCAGCCTGGGCGGGCTGAGCAAGAGCACAAACGACGCCGTGCTGCTGCTGGATGCCGCAGGCTTTGAACGCATTCTGGTCGAGACGGTGGGCGTGGGCCAGGCCGAGGTGGAAATTGCAAGCACGGCGCACACGACGCTCGTGGTCGAAGCGCCCGGGCTGGGTGATGAGGTGCAGGCGATCAAGGCGGGCATCCTCGAGATTGCAGATGTGCTTGTGGTCAACAAAGCCGACCGCCCGGGGGCGGACCGCACCATTCGCGCCCTGGAGATGATGCTCGAGATTGAGGGCGACGGGCCGCGCCTGGTGCGCCACCACGGGCAGATTCTGCGCGTCGATTCTGCCAATCTGGATGGGCCGCGCGAGGCCGTGGGCGAAGGCTCGCGCGCGTGGAAGGTGCGGGTGCTCAAGACCGTGGCCGCCGACGGCAGCGGCGTGGCCGCCCTGGCCGAACGCATTGAGGCGCACCGCGTCTGGCTGCACGAATCCGGCGAGATTGTGATTCGTGAGCAGCTGCGCATTGCCCATAGCATTGAGAGCATTGTGCGCGCTGAGCTAAACCGGCGCATGCTGCAGCGCATCCCCGCCACGGGCATCAGCGCGCTGGTGGAGGCCGTGAGGACGCGCGCGAGCGACCCCTACACGGCGGCGCAGGCGCTGCTGGAACATTTGTAATCATTGGCAAGTGGTAATTGGTCATTGGGTGCGCGCAGAAGTGCGCTGTTGTAGCGGAGGGCCTCCTGGCCCTCGTTTTGATGGCCGCGCATTCGAGTGGCCGCAAAGCGAGGGCCAGGAGGCCCTCCGCTACGATAGTTGCGGCGGCGCGGAGAGGAGCGGCGGCTCATGATAAGCGCAGCAGACGTGGGCGACCTCATCACCTTCGGCGCATATCCCCAGACAGCGGGCGGGGACGACCGCACGCCGATTACGTGGCGGGTGCTGCAAGCTTCGGGTGAGGAACTCTTCCTGCTCAGCGAGTCTATTCTGGACTGCAAGCGCTACCACCGTGCCTTTGAGGCGATCACCTGGCGCGATTGCGATTTCCGCGCGTGGCTAAACGAGGACTTTTTTCACAGTGCGTTTAGCGCTGCCGAGCAAGCATCCATTAGGACAACGCTCTGCACGGACAACGGTGAGGGGAGTCCGGAGAGCGAGGACAAGCTCTTCCTGCTCAGTGTCGCCGAAGTGAAGAGCCCTGACCGCTGCCCGCAGCACGGAGGGCGGGGCGCTGATGCGCGCCGCCGTGGGGACGCCATTTGCCACGGCCCCGAAAGCCGGCGGCTGCAAGCTCTATGTCTATGACAAGAGTGTAAGCGAGGACTACATAACCGCGAACGGCACACGACAGGGCTGCTCGTGGTGGTGGCTGCGCACCCAGGGGAGTACGATGTCACGTGCCTATTTTGTCGGCACCCGCGGCAGTGTGCGCAGCTACTGCCGCGTGAATCGCGTCAACTACGGCGTGCGGCCGGCGGTGAAGATTCGCGCGTAGCGGCGGCATCAGCCTCCGTAGGTGTCTATCGCGCCGCGTCCTCGAGTACGGCGGCTGAAGCCGCCGCTACGAATGCGCCCTGCGTTCGCCGTGGGGCGTTACCAATTCACCACTTGCCAATTACTTTCTAATCCTCTCCACAATCTCCACCAGCTTCTCCAGCACGTAGTCCACGTCCGCCGGTGTGGTGCTGCGGCCGAGGCTGAGGCGCAGGCCGGTGGCGGCCTGGCGTGCGGGGATGCCAATCGCCTCGAGCACGTGGCTGGGGCGCTGCGCGGCGCTGGTGCAGGCGCTGCCGCTGCTGGCCGCCACGCCGGCCATGTCCAGCGCAATCAGCACTCCCTCGGCCTCAACGCCCTCAATCACAAAGCTGGCGTGGTTGTCCAGTCGCTGCGTGGCGTGGCCTGTCAGGCGCGCGCCCTCAATCCCCTCGAGAATACCGCCAATGAGCTGGTCGCGCAGGGCGCGCTGGCGTGCCATTTCGTCGGGCCGCTCGCGTTCGGCCAGATCCAGCGCCTTGGCCATGCCCACAATCAGCGGCACATTTTCGGTGCCGGCGCGGCGGCCGCCCTCGTGGCCGCCGCCTGTCTGCACGGGCACAAAGGGCGTGCCGCTGCGCAGGTAGAGAAAGCCCACACCCTTGGGGCCATAGAATTTGTGCGCGCCCGCGCTGAGCGCATCCACGCCCAGCATCTCCACGTCGAGCGAGAGCTTGCCCCCTGCCTGCACGGCGTCGGTGTGAAGGGGTACGCCGGCGCTGCGGCAGCGTGCGCCAATCGCGGCCAGCGGCATAATTGTGCCGATTTCGTTGTTGGCCAGCATGATGCTGACGACCGCTACGTCACCGCCCGCCAGTGCGGCGTCGAGGTCGTCGAGCGCAATCAGCCCGTCGCTATCGACCGGCAGCACGGTGAGGGTGAAGCCGGCGTGGTCGCGCAGCGACTCGGCGGTTGTGAGGACGGCGTGGTGCTCCACCGCGCATGTGACGATACGGTTTGCGCCCGCCCGCTCGCGGCGCGCCTGCGCGATGCCGCGCAGGGCGGCGTTGTCGCTCTCGCTGCCGCAGCCGGTGAAGATGATCTCGCTCGGGTGCGCGCCCAGCGTGGCGGCAATCGTGCGCCGCGCCTGCGTCAGCGCCGCACCCGCCTGCCGACCGACCGTGTGGATGCTTGATGGGTTGCCGTAGAGCTCGCCAAAGCCGGGCAGCATGGCCTCGACCACCTCCGCGCGCGCACGGGCGTCGTGGCGGCGTTATCCATGTAGATGATGCGACGGTTCGCGTCCATGTTCATTCCTCCGGCCGCCATTATAGAACGGCGGTACACAGATTGCACAGATGTGACAGATGACCACAGATAATAGCGTGGTACTCTCGCTATTATCTGTGGTCATCTGTCACATCTGTGCAATCTGTGTACCGCCGTTTTTTCGCTGGTGGTGGTAGACTGGAGATGCGGGCCTGTTTGATGGGAACGCAGCCCCGCACGATTGCTTTCTCATACGCCCATTCCAAACGCCGAGGTTCACAAATGAATCAGCAGACCATTCCCGCGCGCGCTGAAGTGCCCGTGGAGCACACCTGGAACACTGCCGCCGTCTTCGCCACCCCCGCCGATTTCGAGGCCGAAGTGGCGCGCCTGCTCGCCGAGCTGCCCGCGATTGCCGCGCTGCAGCCCACCCTTTCGCAAGGCCCGGCACAACTGGCCGATGCGCTTGCGCAGATTGAGAACTTCCGGGTGCGCGGCTACCGCGCCGCAATGTACGCCAGCATTGAGCAGAGCGTGGACACCAACGACCAGGCCGCAGCGGGCCGTCTTGGCCTCGCCCACAGCCTGGAGGGACAGATAGGCGGCGCTGTTGCCTTTGTGGAGCCGACGCTGCTTGCCATTGGCGTGCAGAAGCTGCGCGCCTGGGCCGACCTGGAGCCGCGCCTCGACCCCTATCGCCACGAGTTTGATCGCCTCGAGCTTATGGCCCCCCACATCCGCTCGGCCGAAGTGGAGAAGCTGCTGGGCATGGTGGGCGACCCCTTCCAGACGGCCAACGCCACGCACAGCATTCTCACCAACTCCGAAATGGAGTTCAAGCCCGCCATCAGCAGCACAGGTGAGGCGTTTGAGGTGGCGCAGGGCACGATTGGCGCGCTGACGACCGACGCCGACCGCGAGCTGCGCCGCACGGCATGGGAGAACTACGCCGACGCCCACCTGGCCATGAAGAACACGCAGGCCAACTGCATTACCACGGGCATCAAGCAGCTTATCTTCAAGGCACGCGCGCGCAACTACAACTCGGCGCTCGAGGCGGCCGTGGGCGACAACACCATCCCGCCCGAAGTCATCCACAACCTGATTGAGACCTTCAAGCAGAATCTGCCCACGTGGCACCGCTACTGGAAGATTCGCGCCAAGGCCATGGGGCTGGAGAAGCTGCACGAGTACGACGTCAAGGCGCCCCTCACCGCCAACAAGCCCGTTGTCTCCTACCAGCAGGCGGTGGACTGGATTTGCGCGGGCATGGCCCCCCTGGGCGAGGAATACGTCTCCACGCTGCGCAATGGCTGTCTCGAGGATCGCTGGGTGGACATTTACCCCAACAAGGGCAAGGGCGCGGGCGCGTATTCCGCAGGCGCGCCGGGCACCTCACCCTACATCTTCATGAGCTACAACGATGACCTCTTCAGCATGAGCACGCTGGCGCACGAGTTGGGCCACTCGCTCCATTCCTACAACACGTGGCAGCACCAGCCGCTGGTCTATTCGGACTACACGATCTTTGTGGCCGAGGTGGCCTCCAACTTCAACCAGGCCATGGTGCGCGACTACCTCTTCCGCACGCAGAGCGACCGCGACTTCCAGATTGCCGTGATTGAAGAGGCGATGGCCAACTTCCACCGCTACTTCTTCATTATGCCCACGCTGGCCCGCTTTGAGGTGGAGGTGCACCAGCGTGTGGAGCAGAACCAGCCCCTCACCGCCGACATCATGATCAACCTCATGGCCGACCTCTTCACAGAGGCCTATGGCGATGGCGTTGTGGTGGACCGCGCGCGCACAGGCATTACCTGGGCCGAGTTCTCCACACATCTCTACATGAACTTCTACGTCTACCAGTACGCCACGGGCATCTCGGGCGCACATGCGCTGGCCGGCAAGATTCTCGCAGGCGAAGAGGGGGCCGCCGAACGCTACCTCGAGTTCCTGCGCGCCGGTTCGTCGCTCTTCCCGCTTGACGTCCTCAAGCGCGCCGGTGTGGACCTGACGACGCCGCAACCGGTGGAGGAGACCTTCGCCGTCCTCGCCGCCCTCGTCGATCGCCTGGAGACGCTCGTCGGTTAGCAAGGGAACTGCGACACAGAGGTCACAGAGGGAACAGAGGAACACAGAGAAAAGCAAAGAAAAGCAGAAGCCGGAACAGCATTACGGCCTAATGCTGTTCCGCCGCATCTGCTCTTTTTTGCTTTTCTCTGTGTTCCTCTGTTCCCTCTGTGACCTCTGTGTCGCAGTTCCCTTGCTAGTTGCTGTTGTAGAGGCGCGCGCCGTTGTCGGAGAAGGCTGATGACGCCGCGACGCGCGAGGTAGTCGAGGTGGGCCATGGCTTCGGCCACGGCAAAGCGCACCTCGTGCTCGGTGAGGGCGCCGTAGTTGAAGAGGCGACGGCTCACCTCAAGTGCGGTGGCGCCTCCCTCCACGGCTTGGCGCGTCTGCTCCAGGCGCGCATGGTGGTGCTCCTCCAGCGCGCCGAGGCGCGCCTGCCATTCGGTCATCACCGAACCGTGGCCGGGCAGCGCCAGCCGCACCTTGATCTCGCCCAGGCGCTGGAGCGAATCCAGGTAGCGCCCCAGCGGGTCCGCCTCGGTGGAGGGCCAGAGGCCAATGTTGGGGGTGATGCTCTTGAGCACCTGGTCGCCGCAGAGGAGCAGCTCGTCGGCCGCATCATAGAAGATGAGCTGGCCGTCACTGTGGCCGGGCGCGTGCATGGCCAGGAAGTCGCGATTGCCCATGCGAATGGTTTCACCTGGGGCAATCGTCAGAATCTCCTGCGGGTGGGGCATGGTCATGTGGCGCAGCTTGTCGGTCTGCTCCGCGATGACGCCGCGCACATCGTTGGGAATGCCACCCATGCGCCAATACTCGGCCACCAGTTCAGGACGCCAGGCGTCCTCGATCCAGACGCTCTGCGCCAAATCGCGCTCGCGCGGCGAAAGATAGACCGGCGCGCCGGTCAGATGCTGGAAGTAACCGGAGAGGCCAAAGTGGTCGGGGTGCATATGGGTGAGCACGATCCGGTTTATCTGCTGCGGCTCCAGTTCAAGCAGCGTGCAGGCCTCATGCCAGGCGGCGCGCACGTTGGGCTGGTCAAGGCCGGTGTCGACCATGGTCCAGCCTTCCTCATCACGCAGCAGGTAGCAGTTGACGTGGTTAAGGGCGAAGGGGAGCGGCAGCCGCACCTGCCAGATATCGGTGGCTACTTCGCGCACTGTGGGCGGTGCGCCCGTGGCTACGGCAGTGCGGGGTAGATCGCGAACGAGGGATTGCATAACTGTTCTTCTTTCCGGATCGAAGACGATCACTCGGGGCGACTTCTCAATCGCGAAATCGCAATGGCCGAGGCGGACACGCCGATAACAACGCGCCCACCAAATTGGATGCTACGAAAAGAGCTGCTGCAATTTGCTGGCAAGCATGACGTTGCCCTGCACCTTGATTTTACCTTGTGCGAAGGCACTCATGGGATTCAGGTCACCGCTCGTCATCGCCACAAAGTCGGCATCCTCCATGGCAATGGTCACATCGGCATTCTCGGCCGTGCCCTCACGCACACCCGGATTCTCCTTCAAATCCACCACCCACGCGCCACCTGGGTCGCCCGTAATGTTGAACTGGAAGACGGCATTCATGCGCTGGGCAAGGCCCGGATTGCGCGCGATGCGCTCCTGCATTTGGGCGAAGATGGCTGCGGACTGGGGGACGTTGGAAGCTGCTTCGGCTGCGTCATTGGCCATGGCGGGTGAATCCTTTGCGGGTTGGGCAGCGGCGGGTGCGGGCTGCGCTGCGGGCGGAATCGAGTAGGTTGTGTCGGGATGGCCGGCGTCGCTTCCCAGCAGCAACTCGGCCATGACGGTGACAACCTGCGGGTCGAATGTGTTGATGATGAGCGTGTTGATTGGGCTGGCCTGCCAGCGCTCCAGCCCTGCGGCAATGCGGCTGCGCGGCCCGCAGAGCGCCACCTCATCCACCAGCGCGTCGGGGATGGCGGCGGCGGCCTCCTGCTTCTGCCCGCCGAGGTAGAGCGATTGAATGCGGTCGGCCTGCTCGGCGTAGCCATAGCGGCAGACGAGGTCGTAGTAGAAGTTCTTGCCCTTGGCCCCCATGCCGCCCACATAGAGTGCGAGGAAGGGCTTGATGGAGGCGCGACAGGCGTCCACGTCGTCGCCCATGGCCACGAAGACCGAGGGTGCGATGTCGAAGTTGGCGTAGCTCTTTGCCGCGCCGGCCTTGACGAAGCCCGCCTCCACGGCATCCTTGAAGACGGCATCGTAGTGAGCGGGTGCAAAGAAGATGGGCAACCAGCCGTCGGCAATTTCGGCGGCCAGTTCCACATTCTTTGGCCCAATCGCCGCCAGGTAGATTGGCAGGTCGGCGCGGCCGTGCAGAATGCTCTTGAGCGGCTTGCCCAGGCCGGTGGCGTCATCCCCCCTGTAGGGCACCTGGTAGTAGTCGCCCGCAAATTCCAGCGGCTGCTGGCGTGCGAAGATGGTGCGCAAAATATGCACGTACTCGCGTGTCTTCGCCAGCGGCTTGCCATAGGGCTGGCCGTGCCACCCCTCCACCACCTGCGGCCCCGAGAGACCGAGCCCCAGCAGCACGCGCCCGCCCGAAAGCTGGTCGAGCGTCATGGCGGTCATCGCTGTCATGGCAGGGGTGCGTGCGGGCATCTGCATAATGGCCGTGCCCAGGTGGATGCGCTGTGTGAGCGCGCCGATCCACGCCAGCGGCGCTACAGCGTCGGAGCCGTAGGCCTCGGCGGTCCACGCCGCGAAGTAGCCCAGACGGTCCGCCGTGCGGATCATCTCCAGCGGCAAATCAATTGTGGCTCCCGAGTAGCCGACGTTCAGGCCGAGTCGCATGGGCAGGTTCCGAACGAGTGTCGCGTCGCTGACAGGCGAACAATCATTGGTAATTGGTGCATTGGTCATTGGTGGCGGACCACGATCATGGATCGTACACCAATGGCCACTTCACCACTTGCCAATTACCTTTTACCACACCTCTGTTCAGCCCCCGTTCCCTTTATGTCCCCGGCTGGGTGGCGCGGCGGGCAATGTCGCTGCGGTGGTGCGCGCCCGCAAAGTGAAGTTGTGCAATGCCAGCGTACGCCTTGCGAATGGCTTCGGGCAGCGTGGGCGCTACGCCGGTGACAGAGAGAACGCGCCCGCCGGCCGTGACAACTGCGCCATCGCGCAGCGCCGTGCCCGCGTGGAAGACCATGCAGCCCTCTGCCTCGGCGTCGGCAATGCCGGTGATTGGGTCGCCCGTGCCATAGTCGCCCGGGTAGCCGCCCGCCGCCATGACGACTGTGACGGCGCTCTCATCGCGCCACTGCATTTCAACGCCATCCAGCCGCCCCTCCACACACGCCTGCAAAGCCTCCACGAGGTCGCTCTCGAGCAGGGGCAGGATGACCTGCGTCTCGGGGTCGCCCAGGCGACAGTTGAACTCGAGCACGCGCGGGCCGGCGGGGGTAAGCATGAGCCCGGCATAGAGCACGCCGACGTAGGGCATTCCCTCGGCGGCCATGCCGCGCAGCGCGGGCAGCAGCACCTTGCGCTCAATCTGCGCCTGCAGCGCGCCCGTCATGAGGGGCGCGGGGGCATAGGCCCCCATGCCGCCGGTGTTGGGGCCGTCGTCGTCATCGAGCAGCCGCTTGTGGTCCTGCGCAGCGGGGAGAATGCGCAGCGACTTGCCGTCGCAGAAGGCAAGCACGGAAAGCTCCGGCCCCACGAGGCGCTCCTCAATCAGGACTGTGTCGCCCGCTGCGCCAAAGTGGCGCTCGCCCAACATGGCGCGCAGCGCAGCCTCCGCCTCGGCCAGGCTGTTGGGCAGGATGACCCCCTTGCCTGCTGCCAGCCCGCTGGCCTTGATGACTGGCATGGCGGCCAGCCCGCGCACGTAGGCCAGGGCAGGCTCCAGCGCGTCAAAGCTGCGCGCCTGGCCGGTGGGAATTCCATGGCGCTGCATGAACTCCTTGGCGAAGAGCTTGGAGGATTCAAGGCGCGCTGCCGCCTGCGTGGGGCCGAAGATGGGCAACCCGGCAGCCTGGAAGGCATCCACAATGCCGGCGGCAAGGGGCGCTTCGGGGCCGACAACCGTGAGCGCGACGGAGTGCGCGGCGGCGAAGTCGCGCAGCGCCGCGACATCATCCGCAGCGATGGGGACGTTTTCAACGCCGTCGAGCGTGGCCGTGCCACCGTTGCCCGGGGCGACAAAGAGGCGATCGCACAGGGGCGAGCGGCGCAGAGCCCATGCGAGGGCGTGCTCACGGCCGCCCCCGCCCACAAGGAGAATATCCACAAATCACCTCTCAGAGTCAATACGACGCAAAGGCGCAAAGACGCAAAGGAGCGCAAAGAAAAGCAACTGCAAGAGAAAGTGATTGCACCTCCGCAATGATTCGCCTTGCTTGCGTTTGCTGTTCTTTGCGTTCCTTTGCGTCTTTGCGCCTTTGCGTCGTATTTCTGTTGTTGCGCCTTTGCGTCGTATGTTTGGTTACCCGTTGGCGTCGGGGCGCTTGCCGCTGAGGCTGGCGTGCTTGTCCAGCAGCTTGTCCAGCTCGGCCACTGCATCGTTGGTGGCCGACTGCAAATCCTGCTGAATGGTCTTCTGGTCGAACATGTAGGCAAGGCGCGTCCAGTAGCTGTTGTAGATGATGCCCAGCCATGTAATGAAGTGCAGATTCTCCTCCAGCGCCTGCAGGGGGCGATTGAAGAAGTACGAAAGGAAGGCGGCTGCGCTCAGCCCGCCGAAGACGAGGCCATACCAGGGCGACTGCGTCCAGATGGAGAGCGACACAGCCACAATGAAGGAGAGCACCCCCACGCCGAAGATGACGCGGTACATCCACACCGTGGTGTAGTAGGGCTCCATGAAGGCGTCAAGAATGCGGTTGAACATTTCGCTGTTCTGCTCAAAGCCCTCGCGCACGTGCTCGCGCCAGTAGTTGTAGAGCATGGGGTCTGTATCGCGCAGGAGCGATCCTTCGCCCACGGGCGGCATGGGCAGTTGGTCCGGCAGGGGGATTGCGCCGTTGGAGTGCGGGCGGCTGAATGGGCGCAGCATGTCGCCGTGCGGCCCCACCGGCTCAATGGGGCCGGCCGGCGGCGGCGTGACGGGCGGCGGCGGGTTGACCGGTGGCGGGTTGACGGGCGGCGGCGGGTTGACGGGCCCACCGCCCGGCCCTTCGCGGTCGGGCTCGGGGAGCATGTTGCGCAGCGTGACAACGGCGTCGCGCATGAGGTTGGCGTAGGTGTTGGCCACTGCCACGCCGTTGTAGTAGGTGGCGAAGGTGACCAGATCATCGGTGCGCATGGCCTCAATCAGGCGCGAGTCGGTGCGCACAAAGTCGAAGAAGCCCAGCACCTGGCTGCGCTCGTCGTTCTCAAAGGCGTCGTACATGGCAGCCACGTCGTTGTAGCCAATGCGCGCGTGGTTGAAGCCCATGATCTGCGGCGCGCCCATGCTGATGGAGAGCTTGGCCGCATCGTCGTTGCAGTAGACGCGCGCAAAGCTGAATGCCTGCCACTCGCCATCCTGCCCGGCGTGCACGGAGCGCCACTCGGCGTCTTCGGCAGGGCGCCACTGGTGCGTCTCACCGCGCCACGGCGAGGTGGCGTCAAAGCGGAAGTAGCGGTCGAAGAGCTCCTGATTGTTGCGGCCCCAGAGGTTATAGAAGACGTGCGCCTCAAAACGGATAATCATGCTGCCCGAGGGGCTGAATGCGCGCCCGCCTGATTCCACCGCAAGCACGCCGGCAGCCAGAGAGGGATCGACGCTTAGCACTTCGCCCACCTTGCTGAGCAGACCGCCGTACTGCCCCCAAATGCGCACCATCATGCGGCCGGATGCGCTGTTGTCGCTGGGGGGCGTGGGGATGGCATGCGCGGCGTCGGGCGGCATGGGTGTGGTGAGCAGCGCCTGGTTGAAACGAAGTGAGCCACCCACTGCCGGCGGCGGCGCAGGGCGCTGCGCATTGGTCAGCTGCTCAAGTGCGGCCAGCAGCGCCGTGCGCTCACCCAGCGTAAGGTTGGGCAACGTGTCAAACGCGGGGCCCGTGTAGGGGCCCTCGCGGTCGGCGGCGAGGGCTGTCAGCGAGAGGCCAGCGCGGCCAAGCAGCGCCCATGGGTCGCTCTGCCCCAGCGCGCCCGCGGCGCGCACAAAGGCGTTGATGACAATTTGGTTTGTTACAGTTGGCTCTGTGGCGCTGGCGATTTGTGGCTCAGCCTCACGGGCGGGCCCGGTGCGGCTCAATGACGTGCCGGCCGATGGGGCTCGGCCCGACTTGCGTGCGCTGCGTTTGCTCATGGCGCCGATGTCCTTTGCGCTGGGTGGTGGGCGGTGAATGGGTGCGGTGAATCAGCGGACACGTAGTGAAGTTGCAGGGAGGCGCTACTGCGCCCAGCCTGTCTGCTGCAGGGTAATCTCGTAGACTTTGGGCCACAGCTTGCCGGTGATAAAGAGGCGGCCGGTCGCCGCATCATACGCGATGCCGTTGAGCACATCTATGGGGCCGGTGAGCGTTTCGCCGGTCAGAATACCCGACAGGTCGACAATACTTGTGACGATGCCTGTCTCGGGATCGATGCGCACAATGAAGTTCGTCTGGTAGATATTTGCCCAGACTTCGCCGTTGATGTACTCGAGTTCGTTGATTTGATTGAGTGGCTGGCCGAGGTATGTGACGTCGACGCGGCCGATCTCGTCAAAGCTCTCGGGGTCGCGGAAGTAGAGTGTGGGCGAGCCGTCGCTCATGATCAGGCGCGTGCCGTCGTAGGTGAGCCCCCAGCCCTGCGTGGGGTAGGAGACCCGCTTGATCTCGTTAAAGCTGGCGCGGTCGTAGAGGAAGGCCACCTGCTCCTGCCACGTAATCTGCCAGATCTTGTCGTCGATGACGACAATGCCCTCGCCAAAGTACTGATCCTCAAGATCATGCTGCTGCAGCACCGCGCCGGTCTCAACCTCAACCTTGCGGAGCGAAGAGCGCCCCTCGAGACCCGTTCCTTCATAGAAGAGGCCATCCACATATTGCAGACCCTGCGTGTATGCCTCGATGTCGTGCGGGAAGCTGTTGACCACGCTGTAGCCAAACGCGGGCACGGCGTTGCGCGCGCCCTCCGGCGTGGGCAGCACTGTGGGGAACGGCGCAACAGTGGGCGTTGGAACGGCAGTAGATGTTGGAACGGCGGTGGGGGTGGGCGGCGTCGCGGTGGGATCAGGCGCGGCCCTGCCGCAGGCAACCAGCAGCACGCCACAGAGCAGCAGGCAGCCCCACAGCGGGGCGCGGCGCGACAAGGCACTTCTGGCGTTCATGGGGCGGCGGTGACGGTAGCGATGCATGAACAAGATGGGCTCCCGAAGCGTGCGCGGGGTTGCATATCGATGCGTCGATCGATACATGATGCATAGTACCAGATCATTGTGCTGCAAGCGAATGGGGTATGGGGTATGGGGTGTGGGGTATGGGGTGTCGAGGAGTGGGGCTCCGCTGATGTGGATGGACCTCGTCGCTTCATCGCACACCCCACACCCCATACCCCACACCCCAATCTCGAACTCACTTTGCGGCCCATTTTGCTTGTGCTATACTCTCGGATACTCGGGGCGCACGCAGACGCTGCCGCACAGGCTGCGGCTCGCTGCCGTCCCTGCCCGGCGCTCCGAACACTTTGCCAGCACCCAAACCGCCCGCACCGGCGGCGGTCTCTTTGTGGAGACGACCATGATTGAAGTCACTATTGACAGTATCCGCGTCAGCCTCATGTCGCAGAACCGCATTGTGGTCCTGCGCGAGGATGAAGGCGAACGTTTCCTGCCCATCTGGATTGGCCCGTTTGAGGCCGACTCCATCACCATGCAACTGCAGGGGATGGAAGTGCACCGCCCGCTAACGCACGATCTGCTCAAGAACGTCATCGAGACGCTGGGCGCAGAGGTGCTGCACATCATCATCAACGGGCTGGAGAAGAACACCTATTTTGCCCGCATTGTGCTGGATGTGGATGGCGACTCGGTGGAGATTGACAGCCGCCCCAGCGACGCGATTGCGCTGGCTGTGCGCGTGAGCGCGCCCATCTATGTGACGGAAGAAGTGATGGACACGGCCGCCCTTCAGCCCGAGGAAGAGATGAACATGGGCGAGGCAGGCGAAACCCGCGCCACACGCGAGGCTGCCACCGAGCAGGATGACGATCTGGGCGCCTTTAGTGACTTTCTGGACGGGCTGGATCTGGATAACCTGCTGGGCAATTCGTAGCCCGCCGGCAGACGCCGTGCAACCATCTCGACAGCATTTCGATTTCCTGAACCGAACGGCGACGCTGCGCAAGGCAGCGCGCCGTTTTTTCACCCCACCCACCAACCATGAGCACAAACAAAGCGAACGACAATTTGCCACCCGAGCCGCCTGCCGACTTTTCCCAGGACGATGACTTTGGCGGCCCGCCCGACGAACTGCCTGAAGAGATGCGCGATGCCTTCTTTGGCGAAATGCCGGATGAAGCACCCGCGGAAACGCCCAGCAGCTACGTGGCCGTGGCAGGCGATGCGCCCGAGCTGAGCGGCTTCGCGCCCGCAGCGCGCGTCGACAGCGAAAGCGCGGCCCCTGCGGGTGAGTCGCCCCGTGCGCAGCGCGAGGGCGCCGCGCGTGACGGCGCACCGCGCGCCAGCCAAACGCGCGAGAGCGGGCGCGAACGGCGCGAGTCACCTGCCAAGGCGATCCCCGCCAGCCTGGAGGCCGAGCAGGCCGTGCTCGGCTCGCTGCTGATTGACCCCGACGCGATCGTCAAGATTGCCAGCTTCCTGCGCCCCAAGGATTTCTACCGCGAGCGCCACGCCTGGCTCTACGAGACGATGTTCAGCCTCCACGAGCGCCACGAACCGCTGGACTTCATCACCGTTGTGGATGAACTGGCGCGGCGCAATCAGATTGACGAAATCGGCGGCCCGGCTTTCATTGCCGACCTGATCAGCACCACGCCCACGGCCATGTACGTGGATTACTACGCACGCATTGTGGAGCGCACGGCCGTGCTGCGCCGCCTTATCACCGCCGCCACCGAGATTGTGGACCTGGCCTATGACGAAAGCCAGGATGTGGACCAGGTGGTGGACCGCGCCGAGCAGATCATCTTCAACGTCAGCGAGAGCCGCATTCACCGCGACCTGACGCCGATCCGCGCCATTATGAGCGACGTGATCGACAACATCGACTTCCTCTCACGCCATCAGGATGTGCTCATGGGCGTGCCAACCGGCTTCGCCCTGCTCGACAGATATCTGGGCGGCCTGCAGAAGAGCGATCTGATTATTCTGGCCGCTCGCCCGGGCATGGGCAAGAGCAGCCTTGCGCTCAACATTGCCCAGAATGCGGCCGAACAGAACCAGCGCGTGGCACTCTTCACGCTGGAAATGAGTGGTGAGCAGCTTGTGCAGCGCATGCTCTCGACCAAGACACAGATCGACAGCCATCGCCTGCGCCTGGGCGCAATTGACGACGAGAACGAGTGGACCATTCTCATCACCGCCGCCAACGAACTGGCCAACACGGGCATTTACATTGACGACACGCCCGCGGCCAGCGTCACCGAGATTCGCACCAAGGCGCGCCGCCTCTACTCGGAGACGGGGCTCGACCTGGTCATCATCGACTACATGCAGTTGATGTCGGGGCAGAGCGGGGGCGGCTTCAAGAACGAGAATCGCCAGCAGGAGATCAGCTTCATCAGCCGGTCGCTCAAGTCGTTGGCGCGCGAGCTCAACGTGCCGGTGATTGCGCTAAGCCAGCTCAGCCGCGCCGTGGAGAGCCGCGCCGACAAGCGGCCGATGCTTTCGGATCTACGCGAAAGCGGAAGCATCGAGCAAGATGCCGACGTCGTCCTCTTCATCTACCGCGACGATTACTATGACGAGGCCAGCGACCGGCAGAACATTGCCGACGTGATCATTGCCAAGCATCGCCACGGCTCCACGGGCACAGTGAGCCTGCTCTTCCGCAAGGAATTGACCCAGTTCAGCGATCTTGAAATTCAGCGCACCGAGTTGCCGTAAAGACGCAACCCGTAAAGACGCAACCCGTAAAGACGTTTGCTGTAAACGCACTGCTGCAACCAGCGCATAGAGCACAGGTAGACCATGCCCCTGAGACAGAGCGGCTTCATCGGCTTCCCCGACGGCAAGCTGAAGCCCGTGAGGGTGCCCGACTTCTTCTTCACCGACCTGCTGCCGCAGATTGATGATCTGGCGGAGTTGAAGGTGACGCTGCACGCCTTCTGGCTGCTCAACACGCAGGAGGCGGAGGTGCGCTATTTGCGCGGTGATGACTTGCGCAACGACGACATCCTGCTGCACGGGCTCGAGCTGGAGATCGAGTTGCGCTCGGCGCGGGCTGCGCTGGAGGATGCCTTGCAGCGCGCCGTGGCCCGCCAAACCTTCATCCGCCTGGACGTGGAGGCGCCGCGTGCTGGCCCAGCGGGGCAGGGCGATGATAACAGTGCAAGCGAGGCCGGTGCGCGCGCGCCCGTGTGGGAGGATTGGTACTTCCTCAACACCGTCAAGGGGCGGCAGGCCGCGGCCATGATCCGCACGGGCAAGATGCACGACATTGCCGCCGTTACGCCCGGCGAGGCGCGCCTGCGCGTGGAGCGCCCCAACATCTTCGTCCTCTATGAGCAGAATGTGGGCATGCTGACGCCGCTGCTGGCCGACCAGCTGCGCGACACCGAAAAGAGCTACCCGCCCGACTGGATTGCCGAAGCCTTTGACATTGCGGTTGCGTCCAACAAGCGGTCGCTGCGCTATATTCAGGCCATCCTCAAGCGGTGGGAGACGGAAGGGAAGGGCAGCTTTGAAAGCCATGAGCGAGATAGTGCCGAGAGCCGTCGGCGCAAATATACCCCCGACGAACTCTCGGAATACCAATCCGAAGCGGGACGCGGACCAACCGGAGCCGACGCCGACGTCCCCGTTGTCTGACGCGGGCGCGGCCGAGGGTGCAGGCGCAGCCGAGTGCAGGCGCAGATGGTGCAGGCGCAGCCGGCGAGCCGCCGCGCCGCAGCCTGCTGCTGGAGAGCAACGCGCCCTCTACCGACGCAAGCCCTGCGCGACAGGCGCAGCCTGCGCGTGCTCTTCAGCCCGCGCGCTTGGCGCAACCCGCTGAGCCAGTGTGCCCGATTTGTGGCGGGGCGGGCTTTGTCATACCCGATCTTCCCTTTGGCGACCCGGGCTTCGGCAAGGCCGTACCCTGCGCGTGCAAGGAGCGCGAGCGCCTCGAGCGCCGCCTCAGAGCGGTGAGCGCAGTAGGCGGCAACGCCACCGTGGCGCACCTCACCTTCGACAAGTTCATGCCCGAGGGCAACGGCCTCTCTCCCGAACGCGCTGCGAACTTGCGCGGCGCCTATGGCAAATGCCTCTCCTTTGCGCTCGACCCTGAGGGCTGGCTGCTTATCACCGGCGCCTATGGCTGCGGCAAGACGCACCTCGCCGCAGCCATCGTCAACGCGCGCATTGCCCAGGGCCACGCGGCGCTCTTCCTCACGCTGCCCGACCTGCTGGACCACCTGCGCGCTGCCTTTGGGCCCACCAATCCCGTCCCCTACGACGAACTCTTCGAGCAACTGCGCAGCACGCCGTTGCTCGTGCTCGACGACCTGGGTGCACAGTCCAGTACGCCATGGGCGCAGGAGAAGCTCTTCCAGCTGCTCAACCATCGCTACAACCTGCGCTTGCCCACAGTCATCACCACCAACCAGCGGCTCGAGGATATGGAACCGCGCCTGCGCAGCCGCCTCGGCGACATTGGCCTCGTCGTGCGCGTGCCCATCCTGGCCGCCGACTTCCGCACGGGCACGGGCCAAACGCAGAGCGACCTGACCAGCCTCGCCCTGCATTCCAATCGCCGCTTCAGCACCTTTGACGTCAACCGCAGCGACCTCTCCGGCGACGAGCGGCTCAGCCTCAAGCAGGCCTTTGATCTCTGCAGCGCCTTTGCCGAGATGCCGCGCGGCTGGCTGATCCTTGCCGGCGACTATGGCTGCGGCAAGACGCACCTGGCCGCTGCGATTGCCAACGAGCAGATTGAGCACGCGCGCATGGATGTGATGTTCGTCGTCGTGCCCGACCTGCTCGACTATTTGCGAGCCGCCTTCAGCCCGCAGTCGGCCACCTCTTACGACCGTCGCTTTGATGAAATCAAGCGCACGCCGTTGCTGGTACTGGACGATTTGGGCACCGAAAGCGCCACGCCGTGGGCGCGCGAAAAGCTCTTTCAACTGCTCAACTTCCGCTATGACGCCGCCTTGCCCACGGTGATTACCACCAGCCGCGAGGAGAAGAAGATTGACCCGTGGCTGCGCACGCGAATGCTTGACCTGGCGCGCTGCCGCTTCCAGCCCATCATCGCCTCCGGCTACCGCGGCAGCCGCAGCCAGCAGCAGGCGCAGCGGGGAAGAAGAACTACGTAATTGGTAAGTGGTGAATTGGTAATTGAGGGTGCGCGCTATCAGCGCGCACCCTCAATTACCAATTCACCACTTACCAATTACGTAGTGTCGGTTGCGAGTCCCTCCCCGTGCTTGGGAACATTGCCTTCCTTTTTCCCGTCACAAAACCGATGTGCTATACTCGCGCCATAGCTGCACTCCTGTCTGCCGCGCCGTCTTTACCGCGCGGGCCGGCCTCGCCGGCTTCACAGTGTAGTGTGCAGCGCAGATCCATTTGCAGCCTCGTGGTAGCCTTTGCGGGTGACGCCCCCTCCCCCACTACCACCGGAGACTTGAGGAACAAGAATCATGGCTGAACGCAACCCGATGAATCTCATGCGCACGCTGCGCAACCTTGCACTGGCAACTGCCATTGCCCTGGTAGTGGCTGCATGCAGTTCTACCGCTGAACCGCCGCCCCCCACACGCACGCCCGCACCCACCTTCACGCCCACCATTGAGGGCGTTGCCGCAGCGGTGGACCCCGCCGCGCTTGCCACGGTGCAGGCAGCGCAGCAAGCGCAGGCCGCCCAGCCCGTGGACCAGCCGGCGGTCGCTCCGAGCACCGATGGCGGCCAGCCGCTGGTCGAATCCACTTCCGTCTTTAGCGATATTGCAGCACCGGCGGCCGATCAACCCGTACAGCCTGTGGTCGAGCCTGTGCCGGCCACGCCGGTGCCCGCCAACGCCGAGTTGACGATTGATGACATCAGCAATGTGCGCGGCGGCCCAGGGCTGACCTACAACATTCTGGGCCAGGCGCCTGCTGGGCAGAGCTATCCCGTGATAGGCAAGAGCCCCGATAACCAGTGGTGGCAGATTACCTTCAACGGGCAGCCGGGCTGGGTCTTTGGCGAACTGGTGACGGCACGCAACAGCGAGAACGTGGCCGTGGCGCAGAACATTCCTGTGGCCCCGCCGCCGCCCACGGCCGCACCTGTTGTGGTTGCGCCGCCGACGGCCGTGCCGGCGCCGCCGGTTGAAGCGCCGCCCGCCGAGCAGCCCACACCGGAGCCCGCCAAATCGAACTACAAGTTCAACATCATCGCCGTCAGCAAGTGCGATCGCCAGCCCGCGGGTAATTGGTTTGAGGGCAAGACGTACGTGGGTGGCGTTCCGCAAAGTGGCTACAAGGTCGTCTTCAGCTACGCGCCCGACGCCCCACCCATTACCGAGCCGGTCATCTCCGGCCCGCATGAAGGTTACCCGGGCTGGGATCAGGGTTTTTACAGCCACATCATCCGCAACACAAACCCCATTGCCGGCGATTGGTTTGTGTGGGTGGTGGATGACGCCGGTCAGCGCATCTCCGAAATTGCACAGTGGTCGAGCACCGGCCCGGGCGAAGGCTGCAACCAGGCCGTGGTTGACTTTGACAGCCGCTGATCTTCCGGCGCGCCGGTGCTGCCTGTCAGCGCCCGCGCCTCACGCGGAGTAGACGGTTGTTGTGTTAAAACGTGCGCTGAAAGAAACGCTGCTTCTGTGGGTCAGCCTGCTGCTTTTGGGTGGGCTGGCCCTTTTGCTTGTGCTGCTGCCGCCTGTGCGCGCCTTTATGTGGCAGCAAACGGGTGAGGAGGCGCTGCTGGCCCAGGTGAAGGGCATGAGCGACCGCGCCGGCGATCTGCTGCGCCCGCGCCTCAAGCTGGATGCAGGCGCCGCCATTGCCCACGCCGACCTCAACCCCTTTGGCGTCAACACATTTCTGGAGCAGGAGGCGGAGCCCGCCAAGGTGGCGCCTGCGCTCGACATGGCTGCCGACGCCGGCTACCACTGGATTCGGCAGGAGTTTGTGTGGGAGGACATTGAGATCCACGGCAAGGGCGATTTTGAGGATCGCCGCCACGAGCCCTACCGCTCGGCGTGGGAGAAGTACGACCGCATGGTTGACGAGGCGGAGGCGCGCGGCCTGGAATTGATTGTGCGCATTAGCAATCCGCCCGAGTGGACGCGCGCCGCCGGCGCGGGGCCAGGCACCTTTGCCCCGCCCGACAACGTGCAGGACTTTGCCGACTTTGTGGCCGCCGTCGTCAGCCGCTACAAGGGGCGCATTACCTACTACCAGCTCTGGAACGAGCCCAACATCTACCCCGAGTGGGGCAGCTATCCCATCGACCCCGAGGCATACACAGAACTTCTGCGCGCCGGCGCCACGGCAGCGCGGGCGGCCGACCCAGGCGTCGTGATCATTGCCGGCGCGCTGGCGGCCACCATTAACCTGCAGCCAGCCGCCGCCCCACCCGCCAACAGCCTCAGCGACCTTATCTTCCTCCAGCGCATGTATGACGCAGGGGCCGCGCCGTACTTCGACATCGTCGCGGTGCAGGGCTACGGCCTCTGGAGCGGCCCCACCGACCGGCGCATGCAGCCGCGTGTGCTCAACATCAGCCACCACCTCTTTATCCGCGACCTCATGGTTGCCAACGGCGACGCGGCCAAGCCCATCTGGATGGCAGAAATGAACTGGAACGCTGCGCCCGCGGATGTGCCTGCGCCCTACGGCCGCGTGACGCTGGCGCAGCAGGCGCGCTATTTGCCCATTGCCTATGAACGGGTGCGCAGCGAGTGGCCCTGGGTGGGGGTGGCCAACACCTGGTACCTCAAGCGCGCCACCGACGAGTGGGAGCAGGCGCGCAAGCCCGAGGCCTACTTCCGCCTGCTGCTGCCCGACTTTACGCCGCTGCCCGTCTACGAAAGCATGAAGGCGTATGTAACAGGCCTCGCCGCGCAGGAGCAAGCGGAGCCGTCCGGTGAGTGACAATTCTCCACGCATGACGCCTGCGCCCAAGCGCGGCGCGCTGCCTGCCGGCGCGCTGCTCGCCGCCGCAAAGCTCGACGCCCGCATTTGGCTGGCGCCGATACTGCTGCTGGCGGCGGCGCTGCGCTTCTACGCGCTGGGCCGTTCGAGCTTCTGGAGCGACGAGGGCAACACGTGGGCGATTGTTCAGCGCAGCTACATGCAAATTGCCCGTGATGCCGCCGCCGACATCCACCCGCCCGGTTACTACTGGCTGCTGCGCCTTTGGGCCGACGTATGGGGCATATCGCCCAGCGCGCTGCGGGCATGGTCGGCCGTGGCAGGCGTGCTGCTGGTGGCCATCATCTTCCTGATTGCCCAGCGCGTGGCGCCGCCCCCTGCGCGCCTGCGCATGGCAATCCTGGCCGGGCTGGTGGCTGCGCTCAACCCTTTCCAGATCTACTACAGCCAGGAAGCGCGCATGTACATGGTGCTCGCGCTGGAGAGCGCGGCGCTCTTCTGGTATCTGCTGGCGCTGCTGGAGACGCAGCGCGCCGGTGGACCGCGCCGCCGTCTCAACAGGCTGGCCGCCGGCTATGCGCTCGTGGCCGCCGCTCGGTCTGTGGACCCACTACAGCTTCCCCATTGTGCTTGCCGCAGCGGGGCTGGCCTGGCTGCTGGACTGGTTGCGCCATGCACGCCACGGCCCCACGGGCAGAAATCACCTTGTGCGCTTTGCGCTCGCCAATGGCGCGGCGCTGCTCCTCTTTGCGCCGTGGCTGCCCACTGCGTGGCGGCAGATTACGCAGTGGCCGCAGGGAGGCGAGCAAGTGCGCGCGCTGGAGGGACTCAACCTCACGCTGCAAACGCTCCTCTTTGGCCCCGTGCGCAGCCTGCCCGAGACGCTTTGGCCGTGGCTTGTCGCGGCGGGCGTGCTGCCTCTGCTGGGCGCAGTGGCTTTGCGCAAGCAGCGCGGCTTGCCGGCGTTGCTGCTCTGGCTGGGCGCGCCCGTGCTGCTCATGTTTGCGCTGGGCCTCTTCAGCGATGCCTTCCTCAAGTTCCTGCTCGTAGCGTCGCCCGCGTGGTGCGTGCTGGTGGCTGCCTCCGCCGAAATGGCGCCTGCGCGTCCCGCAGCGCCTGCGCTTCGTTGCGGCGCTGCTGGTTGCAGCGGGCGCTGTGGCCGCTGCGTTGGTCGTGCTGCCCGCCTACTACAGCAGCCCCACGGCGCGTGACAACTACAAGGGGATTGCCGCCTGGCTGCGAGCAACTGCCAACCCGGCCACCGACCTGGTGATTCTCGATGCGCCCGGCCAGGCGGATGTCTGGGCCATCTACAATCCCGGCGTGCCCCTGCTGGCGTTGCCGGCAGAACGCCCGGCCGACGCAGCGGCCACCGAATACGCGCTCGCCTCCGCAGTGGCGGATGCCGAAAATGTCTACGCGCTCTTCTGGGCCACTGACGAAGCGGACCCCACCGGCATTGTGGAGAGTTGGCTCAACGCCAACCTCTTTGCCGGCGCGCAAAGCTGGCAGGGGAATGTGCGCCTTGCACACTTTGTGCATGCGCCGCTGCTCGACTGCGTGCCGGCGCAAGGTGCGCTTGGCGCGGTGAAGCTGACACAATTTTGCACAGCGACCCGGCCGCCCACGGTGGCGCAGGGTGAGCCGCTGGCCGTGGCGCTCGCCTGGCAAAGCAGCGTCCCAATCACGCAGACGCTTAACACGAGCGTGCAACTGCTCGACGCGCGCAACCAGGTCATTGCCCAGCATGACGGCGCCACAGGCGGCGCGCACGCAAGCACAGTGTGGCAGGCAGGTGAAGAAGTTGTTGACAGGCACGCACTGCTCATTCCAGCCGGAACACCGCCGGGGACCTATCGCCTGATTGCGGCCCTCTACGACAGAGCCACCGGCGCGCGTGTGGTGGGTGGAACGGGCGATGCCCTGCCCCTGGGCGAGGTGACCGTTGCGCCGGCGACGTCGCAAATGCCGTCCGCGCTCGATACCCATGCAGCAGCGCGTGGATCGCGCCCTCGGCCCCGTGACGCTGCGTGGCTACGACCAGCACAAGCAGGGCTTTGGCCATGCACCCGAAACGCCGCTGACCGCAGGTGACCTTCTGCACGTCACGCTCTACTGGCAGGCGCCCGATCCGCTGCCTGCGGCATGGCCCGCCGACTCCACCTTCACCCTGCGGCTGGGCGATGCGGAACGCAGCCTCCCCCTTGCCGGAGGTGGCTGGGCAACGGCGCAGTGGTCGCCCGGTGAGATTGTGCGCGCACAACTTGACATCCCCTTTGACGGAACAGCAAGCCGCGCCACACTTGAGGTGGATGGCGACACGCTGCAGCTTGCGCCCCTACCGTAGGTCAAGTCTCCTAAGCGGTGCGCCTCCGCAATGCGCAATCCTTCGTAGCGGGGGGCTTCCAGCCCTCCGTTTTGAGCCTTTGCATTGCGCCGCGTACTGCGTCACGCCAGGGAGACGTGACCTACTGGTCTACTGTCGTCACGCCGGGAGACGTGACCTACAACGGCCGGAGGGCTGGAAGCCCCCCGCTACGAAGGATTGCGCACTTTGGAGGCGCGCCACGAACGTGACGCCGATGTTTCGTGCTACATGAGGGCCGCATTAACGAGCAAATTGGTTTTGCCCACAGCGTCACGTCGGAAGACGCGACCTGCGCAGTGCATCAGATACAATGTACGTGACTCAATGCGCGACCGATGTCGCGCATTTTCTCTGGATTGGAAGCGCGCCCATGGCTGTCGATCGACCCGCATACAGTTCAACAGCCAGTGGCTGGGCGCTGGGCATCTTTGCCACCTTTTGCTTCAGCGTGGCGCCGCCCATTGCCAGCGCAGCCATTGCCGGCGGACTGAACCCCACCGCAATCCTGGTCGTGCGCATGGCGCTCACCTCTGCGCTGCTGGTGGTTACCATTGCAGTTATGGATGCGCGCCTGCTGCGCACGGACCGGCGCTGCTTGTGGGTGAGTGTGACAGCGGGGCTGGTCAACAGCGCCGGCATGGTCGGCTATTTCTGGGCGCTCACGCGGATGCATGCATCGGTGGCGGCCATGCTCTTTTCGGTGAGCCCGCTGCTGGTGCTGAGCGTGCTCGCGCTGCGTGGTGAGCCTGTGACGCGCCGCCACGTCGTGCGCCTGGCGCTGGCGCTGGGCGGCATCTACCTGCTGGTGGGCCCCAGCGGATCGGTGGATCTGTTGGGGCTGATCTACCTCTCCGTGGCGCTTGTCGCGTTCTCGCTGCAGGTGGTCTTCATTCAGTGGTATCTGACGGGCTACGACGCGCGCACGGTGACGCTCTACATGTCATTGGGCATGGCGCTGGGGGTGACGGCCTTCTGGCTCTTTCAGGGCGCGCCCTGGTTGGCCCCCACGGTGGGCGGGTGGATTGCGATACTCGTGCTGGCGGTGGTGAGCACCTATCTCGCCCGCCTGGCCTTCTTTGGGGCCATTAGCCGCATTGGCGGGGCGCAGCAGGCAATGCTCACGCCGCTGGAGATTCTGCTGACCATCATCTGGTCCGTCCTCTTCCTGGGCGAGCGGCTTACGCCTGTGCAGTGGCTGGGCGGGCTGCTGATTCTGAGCAGCGCGCTGCTGGCCATTCAGCGCCTTGGGCGAGTGCGCCGCCCCCTGCGCTGGAGGCTGTGGGCGCGCGCGTAAGAAAACAAAGTAGTCCGCAAAAAGAAACGAAACGACCAGTACACAGATTGCACAGAAACGGCACAGACAATAGCCGATTTGAAGAAGAAAACATCGGTTGTTATCTGTTCAATCTGTGAAATCTGTGTACAGGTCGTTTCGCGTCTTGTTGCGTGTCTGACTTTCATCCCAAATTGCGGGCCAATTTTGCACATTGGTGAAATTGGGGGCTTGACAAGTGACGCTGACGCGGTATACTGAAAGCGCTTTCAGAGATCGTCCACGCTCCCTGCGTTTCGCATCTCATGAGTCGCCGACCCCGGCCTGAAAGCCTGATTGCTTCCAACTCTTGCAACTGCATACACCCAGAGCCTGTGGCCATTAAACGAGTCCAGCGCGCCACCATTAC
This sequence comes from uncultured Chloroflexia bacterium, assembly GCA_963773745.1. Taxonomy (GTDB): domain Bacteria; phylum Chloroflexota; class Anaerolineae; order Caldilineales; family Caldilineaceae; genus UBA5069. Next base: position 1,175,610 of record CAVZCL010000005.1, on the reverse strand, counting down.
CGACGTCGCCCGCCTGGCGGGTGTCTCCATCTCCACGGTCAGCCGCGTCCTCAACGAGACGGCGCCCGTGGCAGACGAGACGGGTGAGCGCGTGCGCCACGCCGTGAACATTCTCAACTTTACGCCCCACGCCGCAGCACGCATGCTGGCTGTGCGCAAGACCGACACAATTGGGCTGCTGCTGCCCGAAATCGGCAGTTCCTTCTTTGTGCCCACGCTGCGCGGCATTGAGTCCGCCGTGCGCGAGGCGGGGCTGGACCTGCTCATCTTCACCGGTACGCCAGGCGGCCAGCGCCGGCGCGAGTGGCGGCAGCCGCTGGGCGACCACAACACCGACGGCCTGCTCGTCTTTAGCAACCTGCTCGACGGGCGCGAGTTGACAGTGCTCTTTCAGCATGGCTTCCCTGTGGTGCTGCTGCACCGTTCGGCCCCCGCCGGCACGCAGATTCCTTCCATTCGCTTTGACAATCGCTCGGGTGTGCGCAAACTGCTCGAGCATCTCATTCGCACACACAACCGCCGCCGCATTGCCTTCGTGCGCGGCCCCGAAGAGAACGAAGACTCGCTGGCCCGCGAAACCGCCTACCGCGAAGTGCTTGAAACCCAGCAGATCCCCTTTGACCCGGCGCTGGTGATCGAAGGCAGCTTTACGGAGCAAGGGGGTGAGGCCGCAGTCCAGCGGCTGCTGGCCAACAACATTGTGTGTGACGCGATCTTTGCAGGCGATGATGAAGCAGCGGCGGGCGTGCTGCTGGCGCTGCGCCGGGCAGGCAAACAGGTGCCCGAGGAGATTGCCGTCGTCGGCTTTGACGATGTGCCCCTCTCGCGTCACCTCAATCCGCCGCTGACGACGGTGCGTGCGCCGATTGAGACGGCCAGCTATCTGGCGGCGCGCCAGCTGGTGCGGCTGATTCGCAACGATGAGGCCGACCCGCTTACGCTGCTGCCGGTGGAGCTGGTGGTGCGTCAGTCCTGCGGATGCCCGTAGTCGACTCCCAATTTTCCCTTTGGCAATTCCGTACAGGCGTGCAACGAGGCGAGCCACTACACCGCTGCGTGTTGCTGCACAAATGTGCGTGTTCTTGCAAGCGCTTTCAGGTTTGTTGCCATACCCCGCCATTTGACGGGCCAATGCAGCAGGATCCCGCCCATCAGGCGGCTAGCAAGTACTTCGTGTTTTCCGTCCGTTGTACGGGTTTCCGTACAGTCACCGTCCATTCAGGACACAAGGAGCGAAACATGCGTCGTACTCTGTACACCGTTTTGGCGCTGCTCGTCGTAGCCAGCATGCTGGTTGCGGCTTGTGGTGGCGCCGCCCCTGCTCCGGCCGCACCGGCCGCTGAGGCCCCTGCGGCCGAAGCGCCTGCCGCCGAAGCTGCCGCCACGGAGGCCCCTGCTGAAGAGGCCGCCGCTGAAGCCCCTGCCGCAGAAGAGCCCGCTGCAGCCGAGGCCATGACCGAAACCGTTGAGATCGACCCCAACCGCGTCCAGGTGCGCTGGTTTGTCGGCCTCGGCTCGGGCACCGATCCGCAGCAGCAGGCCGTCCAGAAGGAAGTCGTTGAGGAATTCAACGCCTCCCAGGACGAAATCCAATTGATCATGGAAGTGGTCCCGTATGATGGCGCAAAGGACGCGCTCTCGACGCAGATCGCCTCCGGCGCCGGCCCCGACATCGTCGGCCCGGTTGGCTGGGGTGGCTCGAATGCCTTTGCCGGCCAGTGGATGGACCTTACCCCGCTGATTGAAGAAGCGGGCTATGACACGACGCAGTTCAGTGATGAGCTGGTCAAGTTCTACGTCACCGAAGAGGGCCAGGTTGGCCTGCCCTTCGCCGTCTTCCCTGCGGCCGTCTTCTTCCAGAAGGCCATGTTTGACGAAGCGGGCCTCAACTATCCTCCCACAGAGTATGGCCAGCCCTATGTGTGGCCCGATGGCACCGAGGAAGAGTGGAGCTTTGACACGCTGACCAAGGTCGCCAAGATCCTCACCGTCGATGAGAACGGCAACTCGCCGCTCATGCTCAACGACGCCGGCGAAGTTGTGCCCGGCGAAGACTTTGACCCCACCAAGATTGTGCAGTACGGCTATGTGCCGCAGTACCAGGACGCCATCCACGTCGCCGCCTTCTTCGGGGCCGAGTCTGACGTTGCCGCCGACGGCAGCGCCAAGCTTCCCCGAGCAGCACAAGGATGCATGGAAGTGGGAATATGAGGGCATCTTTGGTGATGAGCCCTTCATCCCCTCGGATCCCGTGGTGCAGAGCCCGGACTTCGGTGCAGGCAATGCCTTCAACTCCGGCAAGATCGCCATGGCCCTTACGCAGCAGTGGTACACCTGCTGCCTGGGCGCCGCCGGCGAAAACTGGGACCTGGCCACCATCCCCACCTACAACGGTGTGGTGAACGGCCGTGTGGATGCCGACACCTTCCGCATCCTCAAGGACACGCAGCACCCGCAGGAGACCTTCACCGTGCTGAGCTACCTCATCGGCGAAGGCTCGGACAAGCTCCTGCAGACCTACGGCGGCATGCCTGCACGCGCCGGGGCCCTGGATGCCTTCTACGAGGCCAAGGCCGAGCAGTTCCCGTGGGTTGAGAACTGGGACACCATCCGCGCCGGTCTGGCCTATCCTGACATCCCCAGCGCAGAAGCCAACCGCCCCAACTGGCTCGAGTTCTTCGACCGCCAGCGCACCTTCCAGTACACCTACCGCGCGACCCCCGATCTGGACATGGATCAGGAAATCGCCAACTTCGAAGCAGACGCTACGGCCATCTTCCAGAAGGACCAGTAGTTGCAGTGAGTGGATGGGCAGGGGTTCGCCCCTGCCCATCCTCACATCCAGCGCGCCGCAGCTGTGCGTGCAGCCTCCCCACGAGAATGAGTGCAAGCAAGGAGCGGGCCATGGCAGCACAAGTGCCAACGCAAAATGGAGCGCCCAGCAGCGCAACAAGCCCCCGTAGCGGGCTATCGGCAAGCGAAGCGCGAGGCGCGCTGGGGCTATGTCTTCATTTCGCCCTGGCTCTTCGGCTTCCTCGCCTTTACGCTAATTCCCACCGTGGCCACGCTGATCTTCAGCTTCACGGACATGCGCCTGAGCATGTCGGGGCTCAACTTTGTGGGGCTTGAAAACTATCGCTTCATGTTCAATGACAGCGCGATGTGGCGTTCGCTTGGCGTCACCTTGACGCTATGGCCTCTATGCGCTGCCCGTAGCCGTCTTTGCGCCGCTGATCCTGGCGCTGCTTATGAACCACAAGCACCTGGTGGGCAAATCCTTCTTCCGCGCCGGCTTCTATTTCCCCTACATCATCCCCTTTGTGGCGGCAATTTTCATCTGGGCGCACATGCTCAACCCCGAGGGCGGCTGGGTCAACATGTTCCTGCGCAATGTGGGGGTCAATGATCCGCCGCAGTGGTTGCGCAGCCCCACATGGATTTACCCCGCGCTGGTGATTGTGGGCATTTGGGGCATTGGCAATGCCATGCTCCTCAACCTGGCGGCGCTGCAAGGGGTGCCCACCGAACTTTACGACGCCGCCAAGATTGACGGCGCGGGCGCCTGGCGCACCTTCTGGAATGTCACCTTCCCCATGATTTCGCCGGTTGTCTTCTACAACCTCATCCTCACGGTGGTGGGTCTCTTCCAGTATTTCCTTGTGCCATTGGTGCTCAATCAAGGTACGGGCCAGCCCGCCGGCAAAACGATGTTTTTCAATCTCTATCTCTACAAGACCTTCTTTACATACCAGAACATGTCCTATGGCGCCACGCTGGCGTGGTTCCTCTTCGTCATCATCCTTGCGGTGACGCTGGTGCTCTTCTGGTCGCAGCGCTTCTGGGTCTTTTATGCCGGCGGCGAGCGCCGTTAGGGGTCTCTCATGACGACAACAACTGCGCAGCCTGCAACGGCCAATCCCGAAGCAGCCCTGCTTCGCAAGCGAAGTGGCGGCCAGCGACGCAATCTCATGCCCAAGTTCCTTGTCACGCTGCTGGCAATGCTCGTTCTCTTCATCTTCCTTGTGCCGCTGGCGAGCATGATCTTCACCTCGCTGCAGACCATGGGGCAGCTTGTGGAGCCGGGCGCGCCAATTTGGCCCGCACAACCGGCCACCTTCGACTTTGAGGGCACGACGCTGGATGTTTACAAGGTGCCCATGGAGGATGGCTCGACGCAGGAGCTGGCCATGTTCAAGCCCGGCCGCCGCGAGAGCCAGTTTATTGACCCCGCAAACCCCGAGGCAGGGCCGATTGCGTGGAAGGGCAACTGGCGCGGGCTTGAGCGGCCGTGGGCATGGTCGCCCACTTGGTCCAACTACAGCCAGGCGTGGACCACGATTGACCTGGGGCGGCTCTTCCTCAACACGCTGCTGATTGCAGTCATCGGCATTGTCGGCACGCTCATTTCCTGTTCGCTGGTGGCCTATGGTTTCACGCGCTTCAAGTTTCCCGGACGCGACATCCTCTTCACCCTGCTCATCGCCACAATCTTCCTGCCCACAGCGGTGACGATTGTGCCAACCTATGCCTTCTTCCAGCGCATTGGCTGGGTAGGCACATGGCTGCCGCTCACCGTGCCCCACTTCTTTGCCAATGCCTACAATGTCTTCCTCCTGCGCCAGTACTTTCATGACGATTCCGCGCGAGCTGGACGAGGCGGCCATGATTGACGGGGCCAGCCCGCTGCGCATTCTTACCAGCGTTATTCTGCCCATGTCGACGCCGGTGCTGGTGGCAGTGTCGCTCTTCCACCTCGTCTTTGCGTGGAACGACTACTTTGCGCCGCTGATCTACCTCTCCACCCGCCCGGACCTGCAGCCGATTGCAGTGGGTCTGGCACGCTTCAACGGCATCTACGGCTCCAACCCGCCGCTGATTCAGGCGAGTGCGCTCATGGCCTCGATTCTGCCCATTATTATGTTCTTTATGGCGCAGCGGGTCTTCATGCAGGGCGTTGTGGTGACGGGCGTTGACAAGTAGAGAGCGCAAGCAGAGGGCTCCAATTGATGAACGTGCAGAAGAGGGTGATTGCGGGCTTGCTGGTTTTGCTTGCTGCACTCACGGCAGCTGGCTGCGGCGGTCGTCGCGCCGCCACGCCTGCGCCGCTGCCCACGGAGATTGCGCCGGCAGCCACGCTTGCACCGGCAACCAGCACGCCGCCGGCCACCCCCAGCCCCGTGCCACAGAAGCGCCCACGGAAGCGCCCACGAGCGACCGGTACGCCAGGCGCCTGTGCGCGCACGCGCCGCCGAATGCGGGCGAGATCTATGTGGATGCGAGCGCACCGCGCGGCACGGTGAGCCCCTTGCTTCGGGCGTAACGTGGGGGCCGCTCTGGCAGGTGCGGCCCGATGTGATGCCGCTGGCCGTGCAGCTTGCGCCCGGCATGATCTCCTTCCCCGGCGGCGAATACGGCGACACCACCAACCTGCAGCCGCTCGAGATTGACCGCTTTATGGAGTTGAGCGCGCAGCTGGGCTCCGAGCCGCTCATCCATGTGCGGCTGCCCGGCGGTACGCCCGAGCAAGCGGTTGCGCTGATGAACTATACCAATGAGCAAAAGGGCTACGGCGTAAAGTACTGGGCCATTGGCAATGAGCCGAATCTCTATGCCGGCAAGCACACAGACGAGCCGTGGGACGCCGCCTACTTTGCCGCGCAGTGGCGCACATTCGCCCAGGCTATGAAGGCGGCTGACCCCTCCATCCTCCTCGTTGGCCCCGAAATTACCCAGTTTGTGGGCACCGAGCAACTGCACCCGCAGTGATGAGCAGCAGGCCGCCGAGTGGATGCGCACCTTCCTTGAAGTGAATGGCGACCTGGTGGACATTGTCTCCTTCCACCGCTATGCGTTTCCCAAAGAGATGACGCGCCCTGTGGACACGAAGGCCGCCGAGCTCTTTGCCAACGCGCGCCGAGTGGGACACAATTCTGCCTGCGTTGAAGGCGCTCATGGTGGAGACGACCGGGCGCGAGTACCCCATTGCCATCACCGAGGTCAACTCCCACTACACCAAAGCCTTTGGCCGGCCGGCCTCCCCCGATTCGCTGGCCAATGCGCTTTGGTGGGGAGATGTCTTCATGCGCATGGTGCGCAATCAAGTGGAGATTGTGAACTTCTGGACGCTCGTCACCAATGACAGCCAGGGGGGCTGGGGCGTGCTGGGCCGCCACGCCGAGCGCCCCGTCTTCCACACCTTTATGCTCTACCAGCAGATGGGCGACCAGCTGCTGGCGGCTGATGCCGGGCTGCCCGGCGTGCAGGCGCTGGCCGCCACAGCGCGCAGACGGCGCGCTCACGCTGATGGTGAGCAATCTGAACCCTGATGCCCAGGAGGCGACGCTGCAGGTGGACGGTGCGGATTTTGCCGACGCCGAGGTGTGGCGCCTTGACGCCGACCATATGGGTACGCAGGTGGAGGGCGACGTGGTGGCCAACGGTGGCAACATTACCCTTCCGGCGGAGTCGCTGACGCTGTATGTGCTGGAGTAAGGACATGCGCGCTGAATGGCACCTCACCCCCGGCCCCTCTCCATGCTGCCTTGCCACGCCATGCGGGCGTGACGTGGGGGCGGACGAGGGGAGTAAAGCACCGCCGCTCGTAGGTCACGTCTCCGACGTGACGCCGTTGCTTTGCTCCCCTCTCCGCATGGAGAGGGGCCGGGGGTGAGGTGCCGTTCGAGCGCGGCACACTAGAGGACGGTCAATATGAAAGTTGTTGTCATGGGCGGCGGCTCAAGCTATACGCCCGAGCTCGTCAAAGGCTTCCTCGATCGCGTGGCCACGTTCCCAATGACCGAACTGTGGCTTGTGGACATCTCGCAGGAGCGGCTGGACATTGTGGGCGGCTTTGCCCAGCGCATGGCGCAGGCCGCCGGCGCGCCCTTCTCCGTGCACCTGAGCACAAACCGGCGCGAGGCGCTGGCGGGCGCAACCTATGTGACGACGCAACTGCGCGTGGGCGGCATGGCGGCGCGCCGCGAGGATGAGTATCTGGGCATGCGCCACGGCCTGGTGGGGCAGGAGACGACGGGCGTCGGTGGCATGGCCAAGGCGCTGCGCACCATTCCCGTAATCCTGGACATTGCCCGCGACATGGCCGAGTTGGCCCCTGGCGCGCTGCTGGTCAACTTCACGAATCCCGCGGGCCTCGTCACCGAGGCGCTCAGCCGCTATGCGACTGCGGTGCCCTCGGTGGGCGTCTGCAACGTGCCGATTACGGCCAAGATGCTCATGCTGGGCAAACTGGAGGCCGCGGGCATGGCGGTGGACGCAGCAACGGCGCGCCTGGAGACGCTGGGGCTCAACCACCTCTCGTGGCATCGTGGCTTCACGGTGGAAGGCGAAGATGTGTGGCCGCAGATCATTGAGCAGACGCTCTCCGAACTGCGCGCCGCCGATGAGCCCGAGTGGGAGCCGCGCCTGATCGAGTCGCTGCGCATGATTCCCAACTACTACCTCGAGTACTTCTACAACACGGCACACATGATCGGCCTGCAGGCCAAGTGGCCGCCCTCGCGCGCCGAGCAGGTGATGGAAGTCGAGGCGACGCTTCTGGCCGAGTATGCCGAGCCCGACCGCACCGAGCCCCCAGCCGACCTGATGAAGCGCGGCGGCGCGTGGTATTCTACTGTAGCCACGCAGTTGCTTAACGCGCACTACAATGATCTACGCGAAACGCACATTGTCAACGTGCCCCACGGCGGCGCAGTGCCGGGCTGGCCCGCCGACTGGGTGCTGGAGCTTCCCTGCACGGTGGGCCGCGCCGGCATTATTCCGCAGCCTGCCGAACCGCTGCCTGCGGCCTGCTTCGGGCTGCTGGCGAACGTCAAGTCCTATGAACTGCTCACCGTTGAAGCGGCGGTGCACGGCGACTACGAAGCCGCCTATCAGGCGCTGCTGGCCCATCCCCTGGGGCCGCCCATGGGCGAGATCAAGCAGGTGCTTGACGAGATGCTCGAGATCAACCAGCGTTACCTGCCGCAGTTCTTTGCAAAGTGAGTGCAGGACGCAATTCGTAGCGGCTGCTTTAGCTGCCGTTCTCGAGGACGCGACGTAATTGGTGAGAACGGCAGCTGAAGCAGCCGCTACGAACTACGCCGCGTACGTCTGCATCGCGACGCGGTCCTCGAGAACGGCGGCTTAAGCCGCCGCTACACGCCTCATCGCGCACTTGCTCTGCTTAGCTGCCGGTACAAGCTCCTCCGCCACAAGCATGAAGGAACGTTTCCATGAGTGAATTGCCGCCGAATCCAATTCTGCGCAAGCTGGGGCTGCCCAACGACGCACGCGTGGTCGTGCTCCACGCCGACGACATTGGCATGTGCCAGGCGTCGGTAACGGCCTGGGATGCGCTGCTCGATGCGGGCATCATGTCCTCCGCTGCCACGATGGTGCCCTGCGCGTGGTACCGCGGCGCGCTGCGCATTTGCCAGGAGCGCGCAAACGACCCGCGCGTCGACATGGGCGTCCACCTCACGCTCACGAGTGAGTGGCACGAGTATCGCTGGGGGCCCATCAGCAGCCGCAGCCGCGACACGGGACTGCTCGATGAAGAGGGCTACTTCCACCACCGCGCCGAGGGGGTGCACAGCCGCGCCAGCACCGACGGCGTGGCCGAGGAACTGCGCGCCCAACTGACGCGCGCGCTGAACGACGGCATCGACGTCACCCACATTGATACGCACATGCTCACTCTCTTTCACCCGCGCCTGCTGCCGGCCTATGTGGCGCTGGCGCTGGAGTTTCGGCTGCCGCTCAACCTGCTGCGCACGCCGCAGGCGATGTACGGCGCGGCCAACACCGGCCCGTTGGAGTTGGGCGAATCGCGGGCGCTCGTCGCGGCCGCCGAGGCGCACGGCATTCCCGTCTTTGATCACCTCACCGTGCTGCCCCTCAACAAGGCTGAAGATCGCCTTGAGACGGGCAAGCGGCTGCTGGCCGAAGCGCCCGTGGGGCTGACGAATTTCCTCTTTCATCCCAGCGCCGCCACGCCGGAACTGCAGGCGATTACGCGCGATTGGCGCAGCCGCGCAGCCGACATGGAGCTCTTCATGAGCGACGCATGGCGCGACGCCGTGGCCGCATCGGGCGTGCATGTGATCAACTTCCGCACGCTGCGCGCGCTTGTGCGCGGCGAAGCGCTGCAGGAGCGCCCATGACGCGCCGCTACTTTCTGGGCGTGGACGTGGGCGGCACCAAGAGCCACGCGCTGATTGCCGATGAGGAAGGGCGCGCCGTGGGCTTTGCCGTGGGCGGCTCGGGCAACCACGAGGATGTAGGCTACGACGGCACCATCCGCACGCTGCAGCAGATTGTGGAGGGCGCGCTGGCCGACGCCGCCGTTGACCGCAGCGAGATTGCCGGCGCAGGCTTTGGCATTGGCGGCTATGACTGGCCCTCGGAGCGTGCCGCCACGCTGAACGCGATTGGCGCGCTGGGGCTGGATTGCCCCGTGGAGGCGGTCAACGACACAATCATTGGCCTTGTGGCCGGGGCTGAAGAGGGCTGGGGCGTGGCTCTGGTGGCGGGTACAAGCAACAACTGTCGCGGCTGGGATCGCAACCATCGCGAGGGCCGCGTCATGGGCAACGGCACCGAGTTCGGCGAGAATGGCGGCTCCTATGAGCTCGTCATGAAGGCCGTGCAGGAGGTGGCCAAGGCGTGGACCCGGCGCGGCCCCGCGACTGCGCTCACGCAGCTGTTTGTAGCCCACGTTGGTGCGCGCGACGACGCCGATCTGCTTGAAGGGTTGAGCCAATACAGCTATACCGTGCAAGCCAACGCCGCGCCGCTCGTCTTTGCCGCCGCCGAGCAGGGCGACGCCGTGGCGCGCAATGTCATTCGCTGGGCGGCCGAGGAGCTGGCAAGCCTGGCCGTCGGCGTCATTCGCCAGTTGGAGCTTGAGCACGAGCAATTCGACGTGGTGCTTGTGGGCAGCCTCTACAATGGCGGCCTGCTCTTTACGGAACCGCTCTTCGCTGCCATTCGCGCAGTTGCGCCGGGTGCGTCATTCGTGCGCCTGAGCGCGCCGCCCGTGGTGGGCGCGGTTCTCATCGGCATGCAGCTGGCTGGCATGGACACACATTCCGTGCGTGCGCGCCTGATTGAATCAACACAACGAATCATGGAAAAGGTGACCGCCTGATGGCGCAAGATGCAATCAACGACTTGACACTGCTGCCCGCGCCTGCACGCCTGACGCGCGCTGAGGGTGCGCTGCAGTTGCCCGCCGAGGGCTTTATCCTGCTCGAAGCGCAGCCCGCCCACGCCATTCTGGGGGCGGCGCGCCTGCTGCAGGAGGCGCTGCGCACCAGCTGCGGGCGCGACTGGCCGCTGGTGGCTGGCGACGCAGGCATCACAGGCGCAGCAGGTGCAGCAGGCGCATTTGTGATTGCACTCAACCTTGTGCCCGGCAGTACGACAAATGCCGAAGGCTATGCGCTCACCCTGACGCCGGCGCGCGTCGACGCCGTGGCATCCACGCCGGCGGGCCTCTTCTACGCCGTGCAAACGCTGCGCCAGATTGCCGTCGCGGGCGACAGCTGGCCGCTGCTGCGCATTGACGACGCGCCGGCCATTGCCGATCGCGGCGTCATGCTGGACATCAGCCGCAACCGCGTGCCCACCATGGAGACCCTCTACACGCTGGTTGACCTCTTCGCGGCGCTCAAGTTCAACCAGTTGCAGCTCTACACCGAGCACACCTTTGCCTATCGCAAGCACCCGGCGGTTTGGGCGCAGGCATCGCCCATGACGGGCGAGGAGATTCTGGCGCTGGACGCATACTGCCGCGAGCGCTTCATTGAGCTGGTGCCGAACCAGAACACCTTTGGCCACATGCGCCCGTGGCTCACGCTGCCGGCGTACCGCGATCTGGCCGAAGCGCCCGACGGCTGCGACACGCGCTGGGGCCGCTTTGACGAGCCCTTTAGCCTCAACCCCACCGACCCGCGCAGCCTCAACCTTGTGGTCGATTTGCTCGACGAGCTGCTGCCCCACTTCTCCAGCCGGCAGATGAACGCGGGGCTGGACGAGCCGGTGGATGTGGGCGAAGGGCGCAGCCGCGCGCTGGTGGCAGAGCGGGGCTATGACCGCGTCTTTTTCGATTACTTCATGAAGGTCTATCGTGAGGTCAAGCGGCGCGGGCGCACCATGCAGTTCTGGGGCGACATCATCATGGAGCAGCCGCAGTTGGTGCCGCAATTGCCGCGTGACGTGATTGCGCTCGAGTGGGGCTATGAGGCCGACCACCCCTTTGACGAGCATGCGGCGCACTTTGCCGCTTCGGGCGTCCCCTTTTACCTCTGCCCGGGCACGTCGTCGTGGAACAGCGTGGGCGGCCGCACGGAGAATGCGCTGGGCAACCTCCGCAACGCCGCTGGCCGCTGCCGCGCAAGCATGGCGCGGTGGGCTACCTGGTGACGGACTGGGGCGACAACGGCCACTGGCAGCCACTGGCGGTCAGCCTGCTCCCCTTTGCCTATGCGGGCGGGCTGGCGTGGCAGGGCGCAGAGGCCGACGCAGACGCTGCCGAGCAGAGCCGAGCGTGCGCTCAACGCAATACCTCTTCGGCGACGCAAGCAACCGCATGGCGCAGACGGCGGCAGAACTGGGGCGCGTCGACCTGCTGCTTGGCCTGCCCATCCACAACACGGCGGCGCTCTTCCACATTCTGCAATCCACTGCGAGAGGCGCTGGCAAAGCACATGGCTGCGCAGGGTGTGGATGCAGCCAGCATGCGCACCCGCCTGGAATCACGCGCAGGCGCGCCTGGCAGCAGCTGCGCGCCACGCTGGAGACGCTTGCGCCGGTGCGCCTTGAAGGGCAGCGCAGCCGCGCCGAACTGCTTTGGGCTGCGGACATGCTGGCGCACGCCGTCCGCCGCGGCCTGTGGATGCTGAACGGGCAACCCGCAGGAGATGCAGATGCGCTGGCCGCAGACGCCGACCGCCTCATCGCCACCTTTGACGAGCAGTGGCATGCGCGCCACCGCCCGGGCGGCTTTGCCGACGCGCATGCGCGCCTGATGACCATGCGCGCCGCCTATGAAAACGTGTAGCGGGGGGCTTCCAGCCCTCCGGCAGTTGTAGGTCACGTCTCCTGGCGTGACGATGTTGCATCCACGCTATGGGGACAAAAATCGGAGGGCTGGAAGCCCCCCGCTACGTTGCTGCGCACCCAAGAATGCAACTGTTTGTCTATTCCTGCGAGTGAACCCCATCTGATGACTGAAACAGAGATTGAATCGCCGCGCCCCGTGCGCTGGTGGGAATGGCTCGTTGTGGCTGCCATCACTGCGCTGGCGGCGTGGTGGCGCTGGAAACAGCTCGCCACGCAGGGCATGTGGCTCGACGAAGCCTTTAGCGTGTGGATGGCGCGCCTCTCTGTGGGCGAGCTCTTCAACTGGATTACACGCATAGACCAGCACCCGCCGCTCTACTACCTGCTGCTCCATGGCTGGATGAGGCTGGCAGGCGACAGCGAGCAGGGCGTGCGCTCGCTCTCCGTGCTGCTGGGCGCGGCCACCGTGCCCGCCATCTATTTTCTGGCGCGGCGGCTGCTGAGCGTGCCCGCGGCGATTGCCGCCGCGCTGCTGCTGGCCTTCGCTCCCTTCCATGTGCGTTTTGCGCAGGAAACGCGCATGTACACGCTCTACACCTTCAACGCCGCCATGGCGCTGCTGGGGCTGGCCTATCTTGTTACGGGCGACGCGCGCCGGCGTTGGTGGGCCGTATACATCATCTTCAGCGCGCTGACGCTGCTCTCGCACAATACGGCTGTGCTCTTCTGGGTGGCGGTGAATGTGGGCGTAGGCGGCGCAGCGCTGATTGCGCGCTTGCGCAAGGGGCGTGGCGGCCTGCTCCTGCCGAGCGCTCGAGCGTGGCTGATTGCGCAGGGGCTGATCTTTTTGCTCTGGCTGCCGTGGCTGCCCAGCTTCTACACACAGGCGCGCGCTGTGGACAACGAGTTCTGGATTCAGCCCCCCACTGCGGACTCGATTCGCTGGACGGTGCAGAGCCTTGTGGCCTGGTATGCGTCGCCCGCGGACGGCTGGATTTGGGCAGCGGCGGCGCTGGCGCTGCTGCTGGCCTTGGTTGGCGCTCCGCCGCCGCCCGGCGCTGCTGGCGTTGCTGCTGCTGCTTGTGGCCACGCCCTTTGCGCTGGAGCTGCTCGTCAGCCTGCGCCGTCCCATCTTCTACGACCGCACGCTGATCTGGAGCACCGTGCCCCTCTTTGTGCTGGCGGCGGCAGGCGTGCATGCGTGGCGCGGCTGGCGGGCCGCACCCGCTGCGCTGGCCGCTGTGGCCATTGGCGTGCTGCTCTACGGCAACTATCTGTCGTTACAGAATTACTACGCCACCTTTCGCAAGGAGCAATGGCGAGAGGCCGCGGCGTGGCTCGCCGAACGCACGCAGCCTGGCGACATGCTCATCTTCAACGCAACCTGGGTGCAGATTCCCTTTGACTACTACTTCGATCGCTTTGAGCAGGATGTGATCAAGCATGGCGCGCCGGTGGACCTCTTCGACGCCGGCATTCTCGAGCCAAAGATGACCAAGGAGGACGCGCCGCGCCTGCAGGAGCTAACAGCGCAGGCCAATTGCGTCTGGCTCATCTACAGCCACGACTGGTACACCGACCCGAACAAGATTGTCCCCGCCACGTTGCGCAACGCGATGATGCCGCAGAAGGGGCAGAGGTTCGAGGGGCTGGAAATTCAGCTTTACCAGCGGCGCGGCGGCCCCGACTGCGGCGTGCAACAGTAAAGCCCCGGTACGCAGTAGTCCGCAAAAAGAAACGAAACACCAGTACACAGATTGCACAGAAACGGCACAGATAACAACCGACGTTTGAAGAAGAAAACATCGGTTGTTATCTGTTCAATCTGTGCAATCTGTGTACTGGTGTTTCGTTTCTTTTTGCGGACTACTGCGTACCGGAGTTTTTCCCTATGCGGTGGCGTGGAAGGTGGGGGTGAGGGCCGGGTAGAGGCCGCGGTAGAGTTCGTATTGGCCCGCGTAGGTGGCCACATTTTCGGCAATCGGCTGCGTGCTGCCCGTAATCTGCACCGTAGCAGCGCATGCGCTCTCCACATCGGCCCAGGCGCCCGCGCCCACACCGGCAAGCAGCGCCGCGCCAAAGGCGCCGCCTTCGCTTGTGTTCACCGTCACAAGCTCCACATCCAGCACGTCGGCCAGAATCTGCCGCCAGAGCGCGCTGCGTGTGCCGCCGCCCGCGCCCCGCACCTGGCTGATGTTGCCCAGACCAGCGCCGCGGATCAGCTCAAAGCTATCCTTCAGGCCGAAAGCGACGCCCTCGAGCACAGCGCGCGTCATGTGGCTGCGCGTGTGGCGCACCGTCAGCCCTACCCACGCGCGCGCGCCAGCGGGTCGGGATAGGGAGTGCGCTCGCCCGTGAGGTAGGGGAGGAAGAGCAATCCCTCGCTGCCGGCGGGCGCGAGCGCGGCCTCATCGACCAGCGCGTCAAACGAAACGCCCGGGGCCAGCGTGTCGCGGTGCCACTGCAGGCTGCCCGCTGCGCTGAGCATGACGCCCATAAAGTGCCAGCGGCCCGGCACGGCGTGGCAGAAGGCGTGCAGCCGTCCTTCCGGTTCAATCAGCGCGCTGGGCGTCGTGGCAAAGACCACGCCCGACGTACCCAGCGTTAGCCCAACAACGCCAGGCGTAATCGCGCCCATGCCCGTTGCGCCGGCAGCCTGATCGCCGCCGCCTGCCATTACGGGTGTGCCCGCCGCCAGCCCCGTTGCCTCTGCAGCGGCGGCGGAAATCTGCCCCGTCACCTCGGGCCCCTCAAAGGTGGGGGGCAGCCACGCACGCGGGATGTCGAGCATGGCCAGCAACTCGTCGGACCAGTTGCGCGCCTTCAGGTCAAAGAGAATCGTGCCCGAGCCGTCCGCCTTGTCCATGGCGTAGGTATCCGTCAAGCGGAAGCGGACGTAATCCTTGGGCAGGAGCACGTGGCGCGCCCGTGCGTAGACCTCCGGCTCGTTGCGCTGCACCCAGAGAATCTTGGGGGCGGTGAAGCCGGTGAGCGCGTCATTGCCGGTGATCTGAATCAGCCGCTCGCGCCCCACCTTGGCGCGCATGAGGTCGCATTCGGCCTGCGTGCGCTGGTCATTCCAGAGGATGGCCGGACGCAGCACGGTGCCGTCGTCGTCCAGCAGCACCAGGCCGTGCATCTGCCCGGTGAGCCCCACGGCGGCAATTGCCTCGCCACCAATGCCGGCCTGCGCCAGCGCAGTGCGAATGCTGGCGACTGCGCCCTCCCACCACTCGTGCGGATTCTGCTCCGACCAGAGTGGTTTGGGCGTGGAGAGGGTGAGCGGCGTGGTTGCGCTGCTGATGACCTGGCCGCGCTCGTCAATCACAAGCGCCTTTGCGCCGGTGGTTGATACGTCAATGCCGAGGAAGTAGGACACAAGGGCCTCCTGAAGGGGAGCGGACGCGCCGCTGGATGATTCGTGGATGCCTTTATTTTAGCACAGGGGTTGGCGCAGGGGCGGAATAGAGAACTGCACCTCAGCCCCGTGCCCCTCTCCATCCGGAACCGCACTTTGCCCACATCTTGTCTCGTCTCAAAATGGATTGGTGTGCAGTCACCGCCGAGGGTTGAAACCCCCGGCTACCAAACCCAAGTCCACTAAGTGGACGGCCGAAAGCGTGCACTCGCTCTTGCAGCGGAGGGTCAACCCCTGACTGGCCGAAGGAGTCGGCAGCCCGCAACGGAGGCTGAGCCCCCGCGACCGCGCTGCGAGTCCCGACTTGAGTGGACTTCAGCCTCCGGCTGCGAGGTCAGTCCCGGCGTACCTCGCAGCGCAACGCGAGCAAACGAGACCGAAGCCGAGAATCGGCAACTTCGGATGAGCCGACTGACTACCTACGCAAAATGCTCCGTCTTGGAAGTCACCGGTTTCAGCTGGCTTCAGCCGGCTTGGTTTGGGTAGCTGCAGGCTTGAGCCTGCAGCGGTTCCGGCGCAACCATTCATCCGAAACGCGATGCGCATAATGCTTGGCCTTGAAGAGCGGCGAGCACAACAACTACGTCACGCCAGGAGACGTGACCTACAACTGTGCGCACCACGCCAGCCGCCCAGGCCGCGGTTTGTCATGTAACCCCTGCCGGCGCTAAAGTAGGCGCAATCAACCCTTGCCACTCTTCAACCCTCAAACCAGCAAATCGGACACCCGCCATGACCCAAGCCACAGCCGACCTTAGCGACACCTACGACACCATGGTGCAGGTGGCGCAGCCCATCTTTCGTGATTATGGGGGCATGCGCGAGTTTAGCGGCCCCATTGCCACCGTCCAGGTTATTGAAGACAACACATCCGTGCGCACCATGCTCTCGCAGGAGGGGCACGGGCGCGTGCTGGTCGTGGACGGCGGCGGCTCGCTGCGCAGCGCGCTGGTGGGCGACCAGATGGCGCAGCTTGCCGTTGACAACGGCTGGGCCGGCGTGCTCATCAACGGCTGCGTGCGCGACACGTCGGCGCTGGAGGAGATGCGGCTGGGGGTGCGTGCGCTGGCCGCCATGCCACGCCGCTGCGAAAAGCGTGCCGAAGGGCGCGCCGAGGTGGTCGTCGTCTTTGCCGGCGTGCAGTTCCAGCCGGGCCACTACCTTTATGCCGACAGCGACGGAGTGCTTGTCTCGCCGGTTGCGCTTGAATAGGAACTGCAGCAGTACACAGATGACACAGAAACAGACAGATAACAACAGATACCTAATCTGTTGTTATCTGTCTGTTTCTGTGTCATCTGTGTACTGCAGTTCTTACGCCGGCACAGCACCTGCCAGCAGATCGGCGAACTCGTCGTGGCTCAGCGTTTCCTGCTCAAGCAGCGCGTTGGCAATGAGGTGCAGGTTGTCAATATTGACGGTCAGCATCTGGCGCACGCGCTGGTGGGCTTCAAAGATAATGCTGCGCACCTCGTCGTCAATCTGCTCGGCCACCTCTTCGCTGTAGTCGCGCTGCTCGGCAAGCTCGCGGCCAAGGAAGACAAGCTCTTCCTGCTGGCCGAAGGTGAGCGGCCCCATCACCTCGCTCATGCCATACTTCGTCACCATGGAGCGGGCCATGCCGGTGAGCATTTGAATGTCGCCGCTGGCGCCGTTGGAGACGTCGCCGAAGACAAGCTCTTCGGCCACGCGGCCGCCCAGCCCCACGGAGATGACATCCATGAAGTAGGCGCGCGAGGCAAGCACGCGATCCTGTTCGGAGACCGTCCACATATAGCCGCCGGCGCCGCCACGGGGCACAATCGTCACCTTCTGCAGTGGATCGGCATGCTTGCTGAGATGTGAAACCAGCGCGTGACCCGCCTCGTGGTAGGCAACCACCTTCTTTTCCTTGGGCGAAATGAGGCGGCTGCGGCGCTCCGGCCCACCCAGGCCCACGCGTTCGACAGCCTCCTGCAGTTCGGACATGGTAATGGCGCGCTTGTTGCGCCGCGCCGCGAGGATGGCACCCTCATTGACGACGTTTTCAAGGTCAGCGCCCACCATGCCGGGCGTCTGTCGGGCAATGCGGTCGAGGTCGACATCCGGCCCCAGGGGCTTGCCCTTGGTGTGGACGTCGAGAATGGCGCGCCGCCCCTGCATGTCGGGGCGATCCATAGTGACGCGCCTGTCAAAGCGGCCCGGACGCAGCAGCGCAGGGTCCAGAATGTCGGGGCGGTTGGTGGCAGCGATGAGAATCACATTCGTGTCGGTGCCGAAGCCGTCCATCTCGACCAGAATCTGGTTGAGGGTCTGCTCGCGCTCGTCGTGCGAGCCGCCGAGGCCGGTGCCGCGGTAGCGGCCCACGGCGTCAATTTCGTCAATGAAGATGATGCAGGGGCTGTTGCGCTTGGCCTGCTCGAAGAGGTCGCGCACGCGGCTTGCGCCGACGCCCACGAACATTTCTACAAACTCCGAGCCGGAGATGCTGAAGAAGGGAACACCCGCCTCGCCCGAGACGGCCTTGGCCATGAGCGTCTTGCCCGTGCCCGGAGGACCCACCAGCAGCACACCCTTGGGGATGCGTGCGCCGAGCGCCGCGAACTTCTGCGGCTCCTTGAGGAACTCGACGACCTCCTGCAACTCGAGCTTGGCTTCGTCCGAGCCGGCGACGTCGTTAAAGGTGACCGTTGGCTTATCGCCCGTGAAGACGCGCGCCTTGCTCTTGCCAAAGCTCATGGCCTGGTTGTTGGCCCCCTGCGACTGACGGAAGAGGACCCAGAAGAGCCCGGCGATGAAGACGAGCGGCAGCAGGTTGATGAGCAGCGAGAGCCAGTTACCCGAGCCGCTGGTTGGTTCATACTTGATGCTGACCGTTGCCAGCCGCTCGGGGCTCACACCCAGCCCTCTTAGCGTCTCGGTGAGGGGCACATTTGTCTCGCGCCGCGCAGAGAGCTTCTCTTGCTGGCCATTGAGGGTGACGCTGATCTCCTCGCCGCGCACTGCGACGGCTTCGACTGTGCCATCGGTGATGCCCGCGGCCAGCTGGCTAAGGCTGACAGTTTGCGGGCTGTTGCCCGGCCGGTAGACGTTGAAAAAAAGCGCCGCGCCCGCCACAAGAATCAACAGGTAGACAAAGGCGTTACGGCTCCAGTTTGTATTCACTCAGGCCTCCTGTCAGAAGGGCGCAGCCCGTCCGACGCGTAATTGCTTGCGATACTCCTGAACGAGTATACCAGACGCAGGCGCACACAACCAGTGTTCTGGTATACTTTCCGGCGCGCGACTCTGTATACTGGTATGCACTTTACTGACGTGCAGCACAGACGAGCGTGCAGCACAGACGAGGACGCCGGTCGGTCCGCCGGTGTTCCGCACACAATGATCCTGGAGAGACGACTATGCTTGATTCGCTGCGCAAGCTCTTTGGCGGCAGCCCGCCCAATCCTGCGGCCGCCCCGCAACGCCCCACGCCGCCCCCCGACCCTGAACCCGACGACGCTGAGGCTGCCGTGCCCGAAATCACCGTGGAGGAACTGCGTGCGCGCCAGTCGCTTGAGGAGCCCAGCGTTGTGGTGGATATCCGCGAGGGCTACGAGTGGCAGCAGGTGCGCTTGCCCGCCGATGTTGGCTTTGCCGTGCTGCACATTCCCATGAACTCAATTCCCGAGCGGCTGGACGAACTGCCGCGCAACCGGCCGCTGGCCATTTTGTGCGCGCATGGCAGCCGCTCCTACGGCGTCACCCACTATCTGGTGGAGCAGGGCTTCGATGCCAGCAGCGTCAGCGGCGGCATTACGCGCTGGGCGATTGCTGGTGGGGAGGTGGAGCGGGGGTAACGTTGAGCATAGCAGATTGTTGAAGATCGAGTGTTGACAACTGACGATTGGTGCTCTTGCGCGGCGGCTTGCGCTTTAAGGCGCAGCGCAAAAGAGCGCCTTACCCCCGCACGAATCGCTGCACGTGTTTGTTGCAGAATGTGGTATACTTGGCTCACCCACGACGGGTGGGAATGCGCCATGCACGTGAGTGCAGGGTGCACTGGTTGAAGCACAGGCCCTTTGAGCCGATTTGAGCCGTAACAGGCGTGGCTATAGAGGGCAGGCGCAGAGCCGGCTGCTCACCCAACCGTCGACTCAGCACCGGGAACGCTCATTCATCGCTGCCTTTCATTGCCGGGCAAACGACCCGATGCGGAAACCAGTTGCGGGGCTGGCGCCATTGCGCCGCAGCCCTGGTTCCCCTCATAACCTCTCGCGCTGCGGCCTGTTCGAGGCCATCAGTCGTTTTTGCGTGCTGCATCACTGCGGCGCGCGTTTGCGCGTTCGCCCCGCAGTGCGCACAACCTGCCACGGCCGCTGCGCGTGCATGCGTGTGGATTTGTGCGCCCAAAACCGACTCCGAATTGCGCATCTTTTTGCTACGCGAACCGCGTTTGCAAAACTTGCAAATAGTCGCTGCGCCACACCAGTACACTTCACCGGGCGACTTTGCTATGCGCAGCGATTTCAAAAAATGTTGCAACATCTTGCAACCGCGCGCCTCTCTCAACCCCAAATTGCCCTACGATATCCCAACTTTCGCAACTTGGGGAGTAGACACCATTTGGCTTATCCGCTATACTGTGGGAGGTTGTGGGGCAAAGTGGGAGACGATCATTCCCACGTGGCAGGATGCGCAAGGGAGCGCTCGATGGCAGCCGCGAAGCTTGATGGCTTCTGGGCACATTCGCTGTCAATGGCTGGCGCACCAGGGCGCAAACGGCGTAACGCACCGCCCCGCAATAAACCAGCGCAGGAATCAAACAGCCAAATATCAACGGCCCTTGCATCGTTCACAAAACCAGATGGGCGCGCTCGCCTTTAGCGCCCGTAGAATTGCCTTTTGCCTTTTTTCGGACGCAATCTGCACTCGACAGCGCAAATGTGGTGAGAGCAGCGCATGTTTCTCGGCCAGCAACAGTACACTCTCGATAGCAAGGCACGGCTGACAATTCCCGCCAAGTATCGGGAATATTTGGCCCCTGCACTCGTGGTGACACGTTACCCGGGTGTGAGCTGCCTGCTTGTCATGCCCATGGCCGAGTGGTTGCTCTTTACCGAAAAGATCAACAACAGGCCGATGAGTGACCCGAATGCGGCTCTTTTGCGGCGCATGCTCTACAGCGGGGCCGAGGACCTGCGCCTGGACGGGCAGGGACGCATCCTCATCAGCCAGCGGCTGCGCGATTATGCGCACATTGAGTCCGACGTGCTGATTGCTGGGATGAACAACTACTTCGAGCTCTGGAACCCTGACGAATGGAACGATGTTGAGCGCCAGTTTGACGAAAACGAAGAAGTTCGCAGGGCCTTTGCAGAGATGGGCGTTTAAGGACGACAGACGACGCCAGGACGAAACCGTCCAGAGCTAAGGTAAAGTCCGGCAGCGCAAGAAGTTGAGATTCGAGCCGGCTTCCACCTGACCTGAGTTTCTGTTCATTCTACTCCAGACCGAGCGGCTTTTCAACTTTTCTTGCGGAGGATGCGCCACCCTGTGTCATTTGACCCGACCGTCGCGCCCGATCCGGAAGGCGCAGCGCACATTCCCGTCCTGCTTAACGAGGTGGTGCAGCAGCTGAAGATTCGGGCGGGCGCAGTCACGATTGATGGCACGCTGGGCGGCGGGGGCCACACCGAGCGCATCCTCGAACACTCAGCGCCGGACGGCAGAGCATCGGGCATTGATGCCGACCCGGCTGCCCGTCGGCGCACACAACAGAGACTGGCGAATTTGGTAGAGGAAGGGCGCTTAACCATCGTCCACGGCTGGCTGGAGGAGATCGAAGCAACGGCGATTGCAGCCGGCTTCGCACAGGTGGACGCCATTTTGCTCGATCTCGGCGTCAGTTCCTTCCAGCTGGAGACCCCGGAACGGGGCTTCGCCTTTGCGGCCGACGGGCCGCTGGACATGCGCTTTGACCCGACACAGGGAGCCAGCGCCGCCGATGTGGTGAACAGCTGGGACGAGGAAGAGATTGCCAACGCGATCTATCGCTTTGGTGAGGAGCACCGCAGCCGAGCCATTGCCAGGGCGATTGTGCGCAGCAGGCCGATTGAGAGCACAGCCCAGCTGGCGGCGGTTGTAGAGAAGGCAGTGGGCGGGCGCAGAGGCTCACGCACGCATCCCGCCACACGCACCTTTCAGGCGCTGCGCATTGCCGTCAACCGGGAGCTGGAGCAACTTGAAGCGGCGCTGCCCCAATGTTTGCGCCTGCTGCGGCCGGGCGGGCGGCTGGCGGTTATCAGCTTCCACAGCCTGGAAGATCGCCTGGTAAAACAGTGGATGGTGCACGAAGGGCGCACGTGGAATGACGAGCCGTTCAATCCCTACGGGGGCACGGCGCACACGCCTGAACTGGAGATTATCACCCGCAAGCCGGTCACTGCGACCGAGGCGGAGCTGGCGCAGAACCCACGCAGCCGTTCGGCCAAGCTGCGGGTCGCCGAGAAGATAGCGCTCTAGCGAGCGCCATGCGTTAACGCTGAGAGCATAGGCCATTGCACTGGTTGGCTGGGGATTCAACATGTACGACCGCAACCCGTCGGGACAGGCAGATTCGAGCATGCGTTCGTCGCTGCCTTCACCCCTGCACGCATCGCTTCCCTCATCGCTGCCTTCATCGCTGCCGGCTGGTCGGCGGTCCACTCCCCCCTATGCAACTATGCGCGCTGCCGACAATGGTCTCTTCTCGCTGCAAGGACCGCTCCGCAGCCGACTGGCGGCGCTGGGCGGCATTCTGCAACTGCCCAGCACGCTGCAGGGGTATCTCGTCTTCACCTTCTGCTTGCTAATTTTGTCCTTCACCATGGTGCTCCACGTTACGCTCTCCGCAGAGATCATGCGGCTGGATGAGCGGCTGGCGCTGCTCAAGAGCGACTACGAGGCCACGGAACACAGGAATGCAGGGTTGATCTACGAGATTTCCCGCTACAGTTCGCTGCAGGAGGTCAACAAGGCGGCGATCACGGCAGGCTATTTGCCGGCCAAGGAATACAAGTATGTGGTCGAGCGAGAAGACGTTGTCGCAACGCTCGACAATCCCGCCGCTGTCGACCTCATGCCCCAGTATCTGATACTGGGAGGAGACCCGAACGCGGCAGGTGCGCCGACGGTTGTCCTGCCCGGTACGCCTGTCGAGAGCGTGCAGGAAAGCGGTTTCTGGAGCAACTTCCGCTGGGAGCGGGTGCGTGGGGCGCTGGCCGAAACGGGCCTGTGGCTGCGCGACCGCATGCCCACATGGGGCAGGCCCTAAGGGCGGATTGCTCATCTATCATCGTGACTGACCACACAACGCGCAGGAAAACGGGTTCTTCGCCCGCAGCCCCCGACGCAGCGGTGGGACTCTCTTTCGTTCAGCATCAGGTAGGCCGACGTACAAGACAGATCAAGGGATTTTCAGGATCATTGCACACCATCGCTGCACGTCGCAACGCCATCGCCGCCCATCGCTGATTCGCCGCCGCCGCAGACTCATTGATGACTCATTGATTCATTGCACTCACACTGCCGCTTCATCCGCTCACTGCCGCTTCATTGCACTCACGCTGCACGCAACATCGTCGCATCACTGCCGCCGCATCGCTCTCGCACCGCTGCACCATCGCTGCACCATCGCTGCTTCATTGCTGAGACTTCAAGGACAAAATCACTTGTATGTCGGCCTACCTTGCTGATAACGAACTCAACAACGCGCCCGACTCTGCCGATTTGCCGGCCGACGCCGCCACCGCGGCGCCATCCTTGCAGGAGCGCCGCCGCTGGCGCTTCATGCTGCTGGTGACGGTGCTTGCCGTTGCCGCAGTACTGATAGTGCTGCGGTTGCTAACCTATCAGCTTGTGCTGTGGGGCCTATCGGTGCCAGTCTACAGCGGCCACGAGGGCAGCGCCGCACGCGGCACCATCCTCGACAGCGACGGCATGCTGCTGGCTGCAGACCGCTTCTTTTACAGCGTGGCGGTCAACGCACAGGCGCTGCGCACTGTGGAACAGCGCGTTGAAGTGGCGCAGCAACTGGAGGAGCTGATCGGCCTGCCCGCCAACCGCACGCTGGCCATGCTGAACACCTATCCAGACACCTACTACCTGGAGGTGGCCAAGGAAATTACGCTGGCGCAGGGGCGGCGCATTCTGGCCAAGCAGGAAGAACTCAGCGAGGGCGGCGAGCTATACCCCCTGCGCACAGTCTTCCTGACGCCTGTACCCAAGCGCTACTACCCGCAGCGCGAAGTGGGGGCCCACATGGTGGGCTTTGTCAACGCCGAACGCAATCCCTTCTACGGCGTGGAGAGCTACTACGACCGCTTTCTCGTCGGTGACAGCGATATTGGCTTCACCGAGAAACCCAACGCCACAGTGGCCGACCTGCCCCTTGCGGTGCAGGCATTTGTGCCCTCACTGGCAGGCAAGGACCTTGTCCTGACGATTGACTCGTCGCTGCAGTGGATTGCCGAAGATGAGCTGCGCAAGGGGCTTGAGGAGTACAAGGCCGAACGGGGCACCATCATCGTCATGGACCCGCAGACGGGCGAGATTCTGGCCATGGCCAGTGCGCCAAGCTACGACCCCGGCCAATCCGGCACCACGGAGACAAAGCGCTTTCTGGACCCGGCCATCAGCGAGCAATACGAGCCGGGCTCGGTCTTCAAGGTCATCACAATGGGGGCCGGGCTGGACACGGGCGTGATTACGCCCACGATGATGTTCAACGACACAGGCATGATCAGCGTCGGCGGCATCACGATCTTTAACAGCCAACTGGTAGGTTACGGCGAGGTGACTGTCCAGGGCGCGCTTGCCAACTCGCTGAATGTGGTCACGGCGCAGGTGGCGCTGCTTACAGGCAAGAGCGCTTTCTATGACTATGTGCGGCGCTTCGGTTTTGGCTCGGCCACACAGGTGGACCTGGCCGGCGAGATACCCGGCGCGCTCAAGACGCCGGGCTCGATTGACTGGAGCGAGGCCGACTGGGCCACCAACAGCTTTGGCCAGGGCCTTGCGGTAACGCCCTTGCAGATGGTGAATGCGGTTGCTTCGATTGCCAACGGCGGCAAGCTCATGCGCCCCCACGTCGTCAAGGCACGCATTCACGGCAACGATGTGCTGATGACCGTGCCGACTGTCATTCACACCACGCTGACGCCGGAATCGGCGAGCCAGCTAACGGACATGATGGTCTACACGGTGGAGCAAGGCAACAAGCTGGCTATGGTGCCGGGTTTTGAGGTGGCGGGCAAGAGCGGCACGGCGCAGATTGCCGGCCCCGACGGCTATCTGCCCGATCAGGTGAATGCAAGCTTTGTGGGCTTTGTGCCCGCCCGTGATCCCAAGCTGGCGATCATTGTGCGCTACGAGCGCCCTGATCAGAAGGTCACCTTGTGGGCCAATCAGAACGCAGCGCCGACCTTTGCACGTGTTGCCGAGCGCATGCTGGCCTCCATGAATGTGGCGCCGGACGCCATACGCGCTGCGCTGGCACAGACGCCCTGAGGGCTTGGACAGTGGGCACTTCGACTTTTCTGGCTTGTGACTTTGCAACCCTGTAACCCTGCATATGGCAGACATCGGACCGACTGTCAATAGCAGCGTGACGCTGCACACACTCTGGCAGGCGCTGACAGGAACGCTGCCGCCCCTGACGTTGCGGCCCATGCCGCTGACGCAGGCCACGCTGGACAGCCGCGCGGTTGCGGCCGAGAGCCTTTTTGTGGCACAGCGCGGGCAGAAGAGCGACGGCCATCGCTACGTGGGGGCGGCGCTGCAGGCCGGTGCGCGTGCCCTCATCTGTGAAGCGCACGGGCGCGCCGACGCCGCTGCCGCGGGTGCGCTGATTGTCGACTGCGCCACGCCGGAGAGCGTTGCAGAGGCTGCGAACCAAGCATCATTGACCGGTGCGGATGCCCGCCTGGCCTTCATTGTGCCCAATGGCACACATGCCCTGCAGCAAGTGGGCGGCTTCCAGCGGGCACACCGCACCCGGCCCGATCTCTTTGTCATCGGCATTACGGGCAGTGTGGGCAAGACCAGCACCAAAGAGCTGAGCGCCGCCGTCATGCGCCAACGCTTCGAGACGCTGCATTCGCCCGGCAACCTCAACAGCGAACAGGGGTTGCCGCTAACGCTGCTGGGGCTGGACACTCGCTACACCTGCGCCGTGCTCGAGATGGGCATGTATGCGCTCGGAGAAATTGAGACGCTCTGCACGCTGGCGCGGCCCCGCGTGGGCATTGTCACCAATGTGGGGCCCGTCCACCTGGAGCGGCTGGGCTCGATTGAGAACATTGCGCGTGCCAAGAGCGAACTGCCCCGCAACCTGCCCCCCGCCAGCGAAGGGGGCGTGGCGATTCTGAACTGGGACGACGAGCGCGTGCGCGCGATGGCCGAAATGACCCAGGCGCAGATCTTCCGCTACGGCCTTACGGCTGAGGCCGACCTGTGGGCCGACGATATCCGCAGCGCAGGCATGGAGGGCATTCGCTTCCAGTTTCACCACCGCCTGCCCGGCGGCAAGATCGAGAACCTGCACATGCGGGTGCCACTGTTGGGAAGGCACAGCGTTCACACTGCGCTGCGTGCTGCAGCACTGGGCATCGTTGCTGGGCTGGAGTGGGACGAGATTGTAAAGGGCATGCAGAGTATTCCGGCTCAATTGCGGCTCGTCACGGCGCCGGGCTTCAACGGATGCACCGTGATTGACGACACCTACAACGCCAGCCCCGACAGCACGATTGCGGCGCTGAATCTGCTGGACGATTTGGAGCCTGCCGCTGGCGGGCGGCGCGTGGCCGTGCTGGGCGACATGCTCGAGCTGGGCGAGTACGCCGACGAAGGGCACAAGCTGGTGGGGCTGCGTGCGGCCGATGTGGTGGATCTGCTTGTGACCGTGGGCGATCTGGGCCATGCGATTGGAGAAGCCGCAACGGCAGGGCTGGAGGCCGCGGCGCTGCACATGGTGCAAAACGACCGCGAGGCGGTTGACTTCCTGCGCAGAACGCTGCAGCCAAACGACCTTGTGCTCGTCAAGGGCAGCCGTGCGGTGGGCATGGATGCAATTGTGGCCGACATCCTGCTGGTGCCCGAGCGCCGCCCCGTTAAGTAGCCGTACACAGATTGTTGGAAAATGCGGATACGGGGCAGCCCCGAATGCCCAGGGATCGGAACACTCAATGGCCTACGCGCTAACGCTGGGCGCCGTCAGCTTCGTCATCGCCGTCATCTGGGGAAAGCCGCTCATTGCGCTGCTCAAGCGCTGGAAGATGGGCAAGCAGATCCGGATTGAGGGACCCGAGAGCCACCAGTACAAGACGGGCACCCCCACCATGGGCGGCATCCTCTTCGTAGTGCCGGTGCTGCTGATTACAGGCGTGCTTAACTTCTTTAACCTGTGGGGCTGGAATCTGATCGGGCAGAGCACGCTGATTCTCTTCTTTTGCATGGCGTCGCACGCAGTTCTGGGTGCGGTGGATGATTACCAGGGCGTGCGCGGGCTGCGCGGCAAGGGCGAAGGCATGAGCGCCCGCATGAAGAGCTCGTTTCAGGTAATTTTCGCCACCATCATTGCGCTGATTCTGTATTACGGGCCGCCCCACTGGGATTACATGGGCGTGCCGGGCGTGGAGGACTTCTACCGTATTGGCTGGTTGATTATCCCGGTCACGATCTTTATGGTCGTCGCCTTCAGCAATGCGGTCAATCTGGCGGATGGGCTGGACGGCCTCGCAGGCAGCATGGCCATGGTGGCCTTTGCCTGCTACGGCACCATTGCCTATCTGCAGCAGCAGGTCTACCTCACCGCCTTCTGCTTCACCATTGTGGGCGCACTGCTGGCCTTCCTGTGGTTCAACGCTTTTCCGGCCGAACTCTTTATGGGTGATACGGGAAGCCTGGCGCTGGGCGCAACGCTGGGGCTGGTGGGGGTGATGACCGGGCAGTGGCTGCTGCTGCCGATTGTGGGGTTGGTCTTTGTGGCCCAGGCAGGTTCGGTGACGCTGCAGGTAGGCTACTTCAAGCTCTCGCGGCGCATGTACGGCGAAGGACGGCGCATCTTCAAGATGGCCCCGCTGCACCACCACTTTGAACTGAAGGGGTGGAGCGAGATGCAGGTGAAGGAGCGCTTCTGGATTGTGGCCGTGCTGAGCGGCATGCTGGGGGTGGCGCTGGCATTGGTGTAGCGCGCAGCCTTTACGTAGCGGGGGGCTTCCAGCCCTCCGGCCTTGGTTACCAAGAGCCGCAAATTTCAAGGTCACGTTTCCAGCGTTACGCAGCAGGCGCACCATGGAGGCGCGAAACGGAGGGCTGGAAGCCCCCCGCTACGTAGCCGTCTCATATCAGGATGGATTCACAGGACATGCTGGACGTGATGCAGAGCGACCAGACGCAAATCCAAAACGCACAGGTTGGACTTCCTTCGCTTGCGGGCAAGCGGGTGCTGATCCTTGGGCTGGCGCGCCAGGGTTTGGCGCTGGCCCGCTACTGCACACGGGCGGGCGCGCAGGTCACCGTGAGCGACATGGCCCCCGCCGAGAAGCTGGACGCCGAGCTTGCCTCGCTCAACGGGCTGGTGAGTGAAGGCAGCGTAGTGCTGGCGCTGGGCGGCCATCCACTTTCGCTGCTCGATACATGCGATCTGCTCTGCCTGAGCGGTGGCGTGCCGCCGCAGGCCCCCATTGTGCAGGAGGCCATGCGCCGCGGCATCCCGCTGAGCAACGACAGCCTGATGACCTTCCAGTTGGCACGCGCGCTGGGGCTGGGGCCGCTCATCGGTATCACCGGCAGCAGCGGCAAGACGACGACGACCACACTTGTCGGCCAGATGCTGGCTGCGAACGGGATTACAGAGCAGACCGTGCACGTGGGCGGCAACATCGGTGCGCCGCTGCTGGACAAACTTGAGCGCATTGCGCCGGGCGAGCCGATTGTGCTCGAACTGAGCAGCTTCCAGCTTGAGCTTTACGATGAAGCCGTGGCGTGGGGCAGCGTGGCGGACGCAGGGCCGGACATTGCTGCCGTGCTCAATATTACGCCCAACCATCTTGACCGCCACCCGTCCATGGCGGCCTATGCGGCGGCCAAGCTCAACCTGCTGCGCACCATGCCCGCAGGGAGCACTGTGATTCTTTCTGCGGATGACCCGGCCACGGCGCAACTGGCAGAGGCCGCGGGCGCGACAGTGGGCGCTGCGGCCTCGGCAGAAGCAGCGCCGGCCGAGTGGGCGCTTGCGCCGCTGCTGGCGGAGATGGGCGCTGCGCTGGAGGCACGCGAAATTACGGTTCTGCCCTTCAGCCGCACGCAGACCCTTGACGCAGGTGCATGGCTCGAGAAGGATCAGCTTGTGTACAACGGCGACGTCATTTGCCACAAGCGCGACGTAAAGCTGCGCGGTGCACACAACCTGAGCAATCTGCTGGCCGCGGCTGCAATCAGCGGCAGTGCGGGCGCAAACATCGAACAGATGCGCCAGGTGGCCACCCATTTTGAGGGCGTGCGCCATCGTCTGGAGGTTGTGCGCGAGGTGGGGGGCATCACCTGGATTAACGACAGCATTGCCACCTCGCCCGAGCGTGCCGTGGCGGCGCTGCGCAGCTTTGCACCGGAAGAGCAGACGATCATTCTGCTGGCGGGCGGCAAGGACAAGAATCTGCCGTGGGAGACCTTTGCCGAAGAAGTTGTGGCGCGCGTCGCCTTCCTGATTGGCTTTGGCCATGCCGGCCCCATGATTGTGGAGACGGTGCGCCACCATGCCGAGGGGCGGCCCGAAGCGGCGTTGAGCACAGCGCTGGTGCACCGCCTGGACGAAGCTGTGGAACTGGCGGCACGCAGCGCCAAGCCCGGCACCGTGGTGCTGCTTGCGCCCGGCGGCACGAGCTACGACGCCTACAAGGATTTTGAGGCACGCGGCGCACACTTCGTGGCGCTCGTGAGTCAATACGGCTCACTTGGCCTGCGCGATAGCGAAGCAGGAGAGCAGCAGGACCCACTGGACCACCCGGACACGTATCAGCAGGCGTAGGGCGAGCTCTGCCTGCTCGTTGCGTACGGAGGAATCTCCGTACGCAACGAGCACCCGCCCTGCCCGGATCGGACTCTTCCACTGACGCTCAGGACCCGTCGCTGTTACATCGAGGACTCATCGCCGTATCGCTGTCGTTCATTGCTGCCTTCATTGCAGTCACATTCTCGCAACGCCGCACTCTACATCGCGCTCGCACTGTTATCGCACTGCCGCACATTGTTGTACATTGCTGCATTATCGTCGCATCATCGCTGACACATTGTCGAAACATCGTTCACGCATCGCCGCAACATTGCTGCTTACATCGGGAAACATTAAAGCCGCATGGCACGAGCTAACGTAGAATCATCGACGCTTTCATCGCGCACCACCGGGCAGGGTGGGGGCAGTTTCGATTGGCCCCTCCTCTCCATCATCACGGCCATGTTGATCTACGGACTCATCATGGTCTTCAGTTCGGGCTACCCGACGAGCGTACTCAACGAGGATCATCCCTTTTACTACGTTGGCTGGCAGTTGGCCTGGGTAGTTGCGGGCGTCGCTGTCATGCTTGTCGCCGCAGCCATCCCCTATACAATTTGGGAGCGCTGGAGCGTGCCGCTCATGGGCGCTACGGTTGCAGCGCTGGTGCTGCTGCTGCTCTTCGGCATTGAGCGCTTCGGCTCCACACGCTCGCTCATCGGCGGCAGCGTGCAGCCCAGCCAGCCTGCCAAGGTGATCATCGTTATCTACATTGCGGCGTGGCTGGCCAGCAAAGGTGACCGTATTCGCGATGTGCGCGTAGGGCTCCTTCCCTTCAGCGTGCTGCTTGGAGCGCTCACGCTGCTGGTGGTGCTGCAGCCCTCCATCAGCACCGCTGTGCTGATTGTGCTCACGGCCTCGATCATGTTCTTCATTGCCGGGGCGGCGCTGGGGCAGCTCGTGGTTGTGGGCGTGGGCGCTGGGCTCACTTTCTGGCTCGTCATCAAGTATATCTCCTACGCAAGCGACCGCCTTACAAAATACTGGGCGTCCATCTGGGATCCCATTAACAGCGCCGAGCATCAGGTGCAGTACAGCATTCAGGCGCTGACCCAGGGTGGGCCCGTGGGCGTTGGCATTGGCCAGGGAATTGCGCAGCACCCGGGTTTCGTGCCTGTGCCCTGGTCGGACAATATCTACGCCATCATCGGCGAAGAGCTTGGCTTGGTGGGCACGCTGCTGGTCATTGTGCTCTTTGCCTTGCTGGCGTGGCGGGGATTGCGCATTGCCATGCGCTGCCGCGACCCATTCGGCATGTTGCTTGCCGTGGGATTAACGGCCATGCTGGTGGTACAGGGTTTGCTCAATATGGCGGTCGTGGTGGCGTGGATTCCGCCGACGGGCGTGCCGATGCCCTTCTTTAGCTATGGCGGCAGCGCCATGGTCGCGACCATGGCGGCGGTGGGGCTGCTCTTCAGCATTAGCCACTACAGCCGCAACCGGCCTGTTTCCAAGGCCAGAGCACGTGGAGCCGTGCGCACGACAGCCGGGGTCGCAGCCATTGGGCCGCGAGTGGCTGCACCGGCGCGCAAGAGTTACGCCGCACAGGCGGAGATAGGTGTAGAGAACCATGCGGGTCTTGATTTCGGGTGGGGGGACGGGGGGTCACGTCTATCCGGCGCTGGCGGTGGCGGCACAGTTGGAGCGGGCAGCCGCTCTGGCAGCCAACCCGCAGGCACCGGCAAACGTGGCAGCCGTTCGGCAGGCAGCAGGGGGCACGGCTAGCGCCGGCGCCACTGCCGCGCCTGCCACACCTGCCGCACAAACCGCATATGGAGCGCTTGGAACACCTGCCACGGCACGCGCCGCGGGGCAGGTAGATTTGCTTTGGGTGGGCAGCATTGGCGGCATGGAAGAAACGCTCGTGGAGCGCGCCGGCATTGCGTACCGCGGTGTGGCCACGGGCAAGCTGCGTGGGGCCAACCCGATCAAAGGCGCGCAGACCGCAGCCGCCATGGCCCAGGGCGTGCGCCAGAGCAGTGCGCTGCTGGGCACATTCAAGCCGGACGTCTGCTTTGTCACCGGCGGCTATGTCTGTGCACCCGTGGTGGCGGCCTGCAGCCTGAAGAAGATTCCGGTGATCATCTACCTGCCCGACATGACGCCGGGCTGGACGATCCAGTGGATGAGCAAGGTGGCCCAACGTGTGGCCGTGAGTTTCCCCGAGGTGGCGCCCCACTTTGGCGGCCTCTATCCCAAGGGCAAGGCGGTTGTCACCGGCTACCCTGTGCGCGCAGAGCTGGTGCAGTGGGCATCGGACAGGCCGGGCGCGCGCCGCCATCTGGCGCAGGCGCTCGAGCGCCCCACGCTGGAGGAACGGGGCGTGCCGCTGGTGCTGGTGTGGGGCGGAAGCCAGGGCGCACGTGTCATTAATGAGGCCACTTGGGCGGCGCTGTCGCAACTGCTGCCGCAAGCGCATCTACTGCATGTGGTGGGCACGCGCGACTGGCCCATCTATCAGGCGCAGGCAGCAGAATTGGCCGCAGCGGCCGGCACGCATTTTGCCAGCCGCTACCACCCCGTTGCCTACCTGCACGACGAAATGATGGTGGCGCTGGCCGCGGCCGACCTAAGCGTGGCGCGCGCCGGAGCAAGCATTCTGGGTGAGTTCCCCGTGGCACACCTGCCCTCGGTGCTGGCCCCAATTGTGGGCGTGAACCAGACAGCCAATGCGGAGCTGCTGGCCAACAACGGCGGCGCTGTGATTGTGGCCGAAGAAGCGCTGAAGGCGCAGCTTGCCGGCACGCTGCAGTTGCTGCTGCAGGACCCGGCCCGCCGCTTTGCCATGGAAGACGCGCTGCGCAAGCTCGCCCGCCCCGACGCAGCGCTGGCGATTGCACAGGAGATTGTGGCGCTGGCAGAGCGCAAAGCCGGCCCCACGGCCATGCAAGGAAACGGTGCTGCTGCATCATGACCCAAGATACGCAGGTTCTGCTGGCTGTGCTGCTCTATCTCGTCTTCTTCGCGTGGATTTGGGTGGCGTCGCGGCCTCCGCAGCGAGCTGACGGTCTTTATTGTGGCGCTGGTGGCATGGGTGCTGCTGCAGGAGCGCGGCAACATTTTTGTTGCGCTTACGAACATGGTGGTCAGCTTTGGGGCGCTCTTTGGCAGGTCGCTGGCTTCGGGTACGGTGGACACGACGGTGGGCGGCGGGCCGGAGTTTGTTCAGCCGGGCGGCGAGGAGACCTTTCTCTTTTTGCTCTGGATCATTGCGCTCTTCCTGACCTACTTTATTACGAGCCGGCCCGAGTTTTCCAAGGGGAGCAAGAAATCCGGCTGGGCGGCGATTGTGGGCGCGCTCAATGGTTTTCTCTTTCTGGCTGTAATGCTGCCCAAGTTCAACCAGCTCTACGTCATGGGCGGCGGCGAGTTCAGCCAGGCGCCGCTGCGCACCTTTGTGGCGCTCATCAGCCAGTTCATCGGCTTCCTGATTGACAGCTTGCGCAGCTTCTGGCAGTGGATATCGCCGCTTAGCTCAATGTCGCTGCTGGTCATTATCTCACTGGTGCTGGGGCTGGCGGCCTTCACGCTGCGCCGTGGCGGCTCCAAGCCAAAGTCTTCCGGCTGATGCAAAGCCGGCGCTGACGTCGTACCATTGTTCCATTCGCAGCTGCGCCATTGCCCATGCAATTCATCGTGCAATTCATCGTGGAAGAACATCGAAAATGGGTCCAGTCCAGTACGTTTATCTGACAATTGCCGTCATCATCGCGCTGATCGGGCTGGCACGGGGCTATGACAAGGAGTTGGGCAATTCGATCATCTTCATGATCACGATTGCGCTGCTTGGCTTCATCGAGGCGCGCTATGAAGCGCAGCTGGGCGCTCTGGTCAGCCGTGTCTTTGGCGCCGAGAGCGCAAATACCATTCTCTTCCTGCTCTATTCGATTGTCTTTGTGGTGGTTGTCTTCTCAAGTTACAGCGGTGTTACGCTCGTTTACGGCGGCACGCCACTGCGCGGTTTTGGCGGGTCGCTGCTCAGTTTGGTCGTCGGCATCTTTAACGGTTACCTGGTTGCGGGCACCTTGTGGCACTATGCGAACAGGTTCGGCTATCCCTTTACGGGCGTCACCCAATTGGACCCGAACCAGGCGCGAGCGCTCGCCGTCCTGCCGCAGACGATCTTTCCCGAGCCGCTCTTCTGGATTGTGCCCGCGGCGATTCTGCTGATTTTGCGGGTGCGGGGGTAGGTGTGGAAACTGATCCATGGCAGAGGACAAACGATCATTGGTAAGTGGTAATTGGCAATTGGCAGGCCACCGTCAATAACGCACACGCATTACCATTTACCAATTGCCAATTACGCTTTTTCAACGCATTTCTGGAATCATGAGTCGTTTCATGGCACGCAAACGCACAGCAATCAGCGAAACATGGGAGCAGCGACTGGCAGCGGCCGATCGGTCGCTGCGCGTGCACCTGATTGGCATTGGCGGCACGGGGCTCAACGCGATTGCACAAGTGCTGGTTGACCTGGGCATGGTGGTGAGCGGCAGCGACCGCGCCCGCAACGGGGCCGTCGCGCAACTGGAGGCGCAGGGCGTGCGCTTCTACGCAGGGCAGAGCGCCGAAAACCTGACCGGCCTGCCCGCCGCCGAGCGTCCCGACGTGGTGCTTGTCAGCAGCGCCGTGGATGAGAATAACCCCGAACGCAAGGCCGCCGCAGAACTGGGTATTGCCGTGGTCAAGCGCGATGGCTTCCTGCCCGTGCTGCTGGCGCGGCGCACGCTGATTGCCGTGGCCGGCGCGCACGGCAAAAGCACGACCACAGCGATGATCGTCAAGGTGCTGCGCGAGGCGGGGATTGATTGCGGTTACATCATCGGCACCACATTGCCCGGCTATGGCAGCGGCAGTGCGGGCACATCGCCCTACTTTGTGCTCGAGGCCGACGAATACGACCGCATGTTCCTGGGGCTGCAGCCCCACCGCGGCGGTGATCACCAATGTGGAATGGGACCACGTCGATTGCTATCCCACGCCGGCAAGCTACCGACGCGCCTTCATGCAATTTGTGGACCTCGTCTCGCGTGAGGGCATCGTCATCTCCTGCGCCGACGACCCGGGCGCAGAGCAGGTGCGCGCCTACAGCCAATCGCGCGGGCCCAACTGGATTGCGTACGGCACGGAAGCAGGGGCCGACCTGCGCGCCACCAACCTGCGCCCCATCCCGGGCAGCGGCACTGCGTTGGACATAATCTGGTGGAATGCACCGGCAGGCCACATGAAGCTGCAGGTGCCCGGCGAGCACAACGTGCGCAACGCGCTGGCGGCGCTGGCCGTGGCGGCATGGTGCGGCATTCCCTTTGACATTGCGCTGCCCGGGCTGGAGGCGTACTCGGGCACGGCGCGCCGCTTTGAACTCAAGGGCGAGGCAGGCGGCGTCATCGTCTATGACGACTACGCGCACCACCCCACCGAGGTGGAGGCCACGTTGGCGGCAGCGCGGCGGCGCCATCCCGAACAACGTATTTGGGCGCTCTTCCAGCCGCACACCTTTAGCCGCACGCGCCACATGCTCTACCGCATGGGCGACAGCTTCGAGGTGGCTGACGAGGTGATTGTCACCGACATTTACGCCTCGCGTGAACAGAATGACGGCAGCGTGAGCGCGGCCGAACTGGTGGCTGCCAGCGGCCACCCGCACATGCGCCACATTGCCGGCCTTGATGACGCTGTCACCTATCTGGTGGCACATTTGCAGCCGGGCGACGTGCTGTTGACGCTGGGTGCGGGCGACGGCTACACCGTGGGCGAGGCGGTGCTCAAGCAGCTTGCGGGCAATGCTGTTGCAACGGAGGCGACGCCATGAGCGCGACCGCTGCTGCACTCCACACAGGCGCAGCCAAATATGACTTTGCGCCGCTGGCCGCGCTGGGGCTGGAGGTGCGCCGCGATGTCAGCCTGGCCAGCCTCACCACCATGAAGGTGGGCGGCCCGGCCGAATACTATGTAGACGTGAATACGACGGCGCAGATGATCCAGCTTGTGCGCTGGGCGCATGAGGCCGAGCTGCCCTACTTTGTGCTGGGAGGCGGCAGCAACATCCTTATTAGCGATGCGGGCATTCAAGGGCTTGTCATCCACAACCGCTGCCGCACTGTGCGCATTGATGCGGCCCCTTGCTGCGTCTTCCCGCTGGATGAGCGCCCCTATCTCTTTGCCGAGAGTGGCGCACCCACGGCAGGCGTGGCGCGCACGAGCGTCAACGGCGGCCTGATCGGCTTCGAGTGGGCCATTAGCGTGCCGGGGACAATTGGTGGCGCTGTGCTGGGCAACGCCGGCGCGCACGGCGGCGCCGTGGCGGATAACTTCGAGTATGGCTATCTGATTGACGAAAGCGGCGAAGTGCGCCAGTTCGAGAATCAGGAGATGAACTACGCCTACCGCGACAGTATGCTCAAGCGGTTGCTGCCGCTGCAGGCCGCCTTCAAGCCGGTGGTGCTCAGCGCCAACTTCCGCCTGGTGGAGGCTGACGGCGCAGAGGCCGTCACGGCGCTCAAGCAGCGTGCCGAAGACTATTTGCAGCACCGGCGGCGCACGCAGCCCACGGAGCCAAGCCTGGGCAGCACCTTTGTCAACCCACCGGGCGACTATGCCGGGCGGCTGATTGAGGCCGCGGGCATGAAGGGCGCAAACGAGGGCAATATCCACGTGAGCACGCTGCATGCCAACTTCTTTGTCAACAAGGGCGGCGTGGGGCAGGCGAGCGCCGGCGACGTGCTGACCCTCATGCGGCGCGTGCAGGCTGCCGTGGTCGCGCACTCGGGCGTGCAGCTTGTGGCTGAGGTGCAATTTGCCGGTGAATGGGGCGAAGCCCTGGCCGGACTGGAAGATGTGCGTGATGAAGATGCAGAATAAGGGAAAGTCCCACATCCGCGTTGGCGTTCTCTTTGGCGGACGCAGCAGCGAGCACGAAGTTTCGCTGGCGAGCGCGCGCAATGTGATGGATGCACTGGGCAACGCCGGCTACAGCGTCACGCCCATCGGCATCTCGGCGCAGGGCAAATGGCTGACCACGGGCGACCCCATGCGGCTGCTTGCGGCGCAGGCCGCGGGCGAGCTGGCGGAGACGCAACAGGCCGCGGAGCAGGACGCGGCGCAGCCGAACAACGGTGAAGCTGCGTGGGCGCTGCTGCCGAGCGCCACCAAGGCCGCACCGCTGCCGCCGGTGGACATTATCTTTCCTGTGCTGCACGGCCCCTTTGGTGAAGATGGCACGGTGCAGGGGCTGCTCGAGATGGCCAACATTCCCTATGTGGGCTGTGGCGTGCTCGCCAGTGCGGTGAGCATGGACAAGGAGCTGGCCAAGCGTCTCTTCGCCGCCGAAGGGCTGCCTCAGGCCGACTACCGCCTGGTGCTGCGCAACGATTGGCAGCACGACCGCGAACTGGTGCTCGACACGATCGAGCGCGGCCTGCAGTACCCCCTCTTTGTCAAGCCCGCCAACCTGGGCAGCAGTGTGGGCATCTCCAAGGCGACGAACCGCGCGACGCTGACTGATGCGCTGGAACTG
Organism: uncultured Chloroflexia bacterium; assembly: GCA_963773745.1. Classification (GTDB taxonomy): domain Bacteria; phylum Chloroflexota; class Anaerolineae; order Caldilineales; family Caldilineaceae; genus UBA5069. The sequence continues at coordinate 1,138,563 of CAVZCL010000005.1, read as the reverse complement.
GCCGCCCGCTATGACCGCAAGATTGTCGTCGAGGTGGCGGTGCCCCATGCGCGCGAAATTGAGGTGAGCGTACTGGGCAACGACGACGTGCTGGCCAGCGTGCCGGGCGAGATTGTGCCCGGGGCCGACTTCTACGACTACGCCGCCAAGTATCTGGATGACTCGAGCGAGCTGCGGATTCCTGCCCCGCTCGATGCCATGACAACCGAGCAGGTGCGCGCGATGGCTGTGCGCGCCTTCAAGGCCGTGGACGGCACGGGGCTGGCGCGGGTCGACTTTCTCATCAACCAGACCAGCGGCGAGATTTTTCTTAACGAGATCAACACCATGCCGGGCTTTACGCGCATTAGCATGTTCCCCAAGTTGTGGGAGGCGTCGGGTACGTCGTACGCCGAGCTGGTGGACAAACTGGTGCAGCTGGGGCTGGAACGCTACGCCGACCGCCAGCGCAACCACACAACGCGCGATTGACAAAAGCGCCTCGTAGCGGCGGCTTAAGCCGCCGTACTCGAGGACGCGACACATTTCCAACCTACGGCGGCTGAAGCCGCCGCTACGAAACCGGGCAACACCGAAGCACACTGAGCAGCATCGCACCACCGAGCCACACCGCCGCCGCCATTGACGCACACAGGCACATCGAGCCAGCAATGAGTACATCGCAGCCGCCGAGCAAGCCGAAGACGAAGAGCGCCGCACGCGGCATAGCTGCGGGTGCGCAAAGCGCGCGCCCGGGAGTGGCCGCGCCCACCGCGCGCCGGCGCGCCAAGCGCCGCCAGGCCATGAGCCTGCGCATGCAACGCTTTGAGACGACGCTCCCCAGCCTGCGCATGGAGCCGTGGCGCGCCCCTTCGGTGCCCATGAACGCCTTCGGCTTCACGCCGCTGGTGTGGAGCAAAGCAGTCAGCCTGCTGATGCTCGCGGGCGTGCTCTTTGTGCTCATCTGGATCAACGGTGATGAGCGCTGGTATGTCTATCCCGAGCGGGTGCAGGTGACGGGCGCGCGCCTGCTGAAATGGCGCGCAGCTGGGCGAGAGCGCCGACGTCAGCGGCTGGAATGTCTTCTGGCTGCGCCAGGGCGAGGTGCGCGACCGGATTCTTGAGAATCCGTGGGTGAGTGCGGCGACAGTCTCCTTTGGCGTGCCCGCACAGGTGCGCATCGAGGTGACGGAAGCTGTGCCCATTGCCGTTTGGGACACCAACGAAGGGGACTACTGGATTTCGCCCACAGGCGCGGCGCTGCCCATGCAGGAGGAAGCCCCGCCCGACATGGCGCGCCTGATTGACCCACAGCGGGCCGCGGCACGCCCGGGCAGCGCGCCGGGCACAGCCATCGACACGGCCGTGGTGGCCAGCGCGCTCGCGCTGATCGAGAATGTCCCCGGTGTCTCCGAAGTGCGCTTCAGCCCGGACGTGGGGCTGCACTTTGGCCTCCCGGGCAGCACCGTTTACGTCCACTGGGGCGATGGCCAGGAACTGGAGCAGAAGCTCGAAATGCTCAAAATGGGCAGGCAACTGGTGGCCACCGGCGAGTTCAAGGGGCAGATTCTGGACCTGCGCTACCCCAATGTAACGACGATAAGGTAAGCGGCGCACCGCAACGGGGCGCAATTGGCAGGGCTGGTTGGCGAGGTGACTGTGCAAGAGATCATTGCTGCAATTGATGTAGGCACCACAAAAATCTGCGCACTCATGGCGGCGGTTGAAAACGACGGCCTGGGCAACCTGAGCCTGCGTCTGCTCGGCGAGGGGCATGTGACCAGCCGCGGCATTCGGCGCGGCGTTGTGGTCAACGTGGCCGAGGCGAGCGCGGCCATTGGCGAGGCCGTGGAGAAGTGCGAGGCCGAGGCGGGCCGCCACATGCTGCGCGCCAACGTGGGCATTGCAGGCAGCCATATCGCCACCCTCAACAGCTCGGGCGTCAGCCCCGTGGACCGGCGCATGGGCATTACCACCGCCGACATGCAGCGTGCGCTCGAAGGCGCGCGCGCCGTGGCGCTGCCGCAGAATCAGGAGGTCATCCACACGATTGCGCGTTACTGGACGGTGGACGGCCAAACCGAAATCCACCACCCGCAAGGGATGACCGCCTATCGTCTTGAGGTGGATGCACACATTGTCACCGGCAGCAGCACGGCCATCGGCAACCTGGTGCAGTGCGTAACGAAGCACGACATCGACATCGATGGCCTGGTGCTGGAGCCGCTGGCGAGCAACGCTGCGGTCCTCACCCCCGCCGAGCGGCGCATGGGCGTGGCCGTGGTGGATATGGGCGGCGGCACCACCGACATTGCGGTCTTCCGCGATGACGGCCTCTGTGGCACGCAGGTGCTGGATTTGGGCGGCAATCACCTGACCAACGACATTGCCATGGCGCTAAGCACCCCCTTTGAGACGGCCGAATCGCTCAAGGTGCGCTATGGCCATGTGGTTCCCGAGCGTGTGGCGGCCGACGAGGCGATCTGGGCGAAGGTCTTTGGCGAGAAGTCCGAGCGCAGCTTCAGCCGCCGCTTCATGTGCACTGTGCTCGAGGCGCGTGCCGGCGAGATGTTCGAGATCATCCGCGATCGGTTGCAGGAGAGCGGTGACTTCAACCGCATGCCTGCAGGGCTGGTGCTCACGGGTGGATCGAGCGAGATGCAGGGCATGGTGGACCTGGGGCGCAGTATTTTGCAGATGCCCGTACGCGTGGGCACGCCGCAACCGACGCTGCCGATTACGGGGCTCAGCCGCAAGTTGCAATCACCCGGCTATTCAACAACCGTGGGGCTGCTGCTGTGGGGGCTGCGCGAAGATGGCGACCAGGTACGGCGCAGCTTTGCTGCGGGCGACGCGCCGGGCGGGCCATCGGCCGGCGCTCAGTGGTGGCTCAAGGCACGTGGCGTTTTCCGGTATCTCTTGCCGGGATAGGAGAAAGATACCGATGAGGGATTTGTGAGAGGGAAACCAGGCGCAGCACCGTCGCAACCAGCGGGAATGCGCCAGGATTCGAGTCGAGGCATTCTTTGCACTTTTTGAAGCATGATTCCACGCACTGTTTGATGCACTGTTTGCAGCACTGAGAGTCGTTTGCCGGAACAAGGTCTCGCAACCAACCAGGGCCCTTCCAGCACCGTTCGTACTTGTCCAAGGAGCCGAAAACCATGACACGCAAGAGCACAACGCCGCAATTCGTCGAGAATTTTGCTCAAATCAAGGTCATCGGAGTGGGGGGCGGCGGCCAGAACGCCGTCAACCGGATGATCGAGGAAGAGATTCAGGGGGTGGAGTTCATCTCCGTCAACACCGATGCCCAGGCGCTCATGCTGGCCAATGCGCCGCAGCGGTTGCGCATTGGTGACAAGCTGACCAAGGGCCTTGGCTCGGGCGGCAACCCCGAGGTGGGCCAGCGCGCCGCCGAGGAGAGCCGCGACGAGCTGCTCGACTTGATCAAGGGCGCCGACATGATCTTCATCGCCGCCGGCATGGGCGGTGGCACAGGCTCGGGCGCCGCACCCGTCATCGCCAGCATTGCCCGCGAGCTGGGCGCGCTGACAATCGGCGTCGTCACCAAGCCCTTCACCTTTGAGGGCAGCCAGCGCCGTCGCACCGCCGAGGGCGCGATTGAGCAGATGGTGAAGAATGTCGACACGCTCATCACCATCCCCAACGACCGCCTGCTGGCGATTGTCGACAAGAAGGCGGGGCTCAACCAGGCCTTCCGCACGGCCGACGATGTGCTGCGCCAGGGCATTCAGGGCATCAGCGAGTTGATTACCACGCCCGGCCTTGTGAACCTGGACTTTGCCGACGTGCGCTCGATTATGGCAGACGGCGGCCCGGCGCTTATGGCGATTGGCCGCAGCAGCGGCGAAGGGCGCGCCCGCGAGGCCGCCGAGCGCGCAATCCACAGCTCTCTGCTCGACGTCTCAATTGACGGCGCACGCTCGATTATCTTCAACATTCGCGGCGGCGAGGAGATGAGCCTCTTTGAGGTGAATGAAGCCGCCGAAGTGGTGCGCGCCAACACGCACCCCGAAGCCAACATCATCTTTGGTGCGGTGATCGACCCCTCCATGAAGGACGACCTGCAGCTGACTGTGATTGCCACGGGCTTTGAGCGCACCAAGCAGCAGGACCCGCTGGATTTCGGCAATAGCCTCTTTGAGGCGCGGCCGGCGCAGGCGAAGGCCGCCGAGCAGGCTGCCAAGCCCGCCAGCGACTACCTGGTGCGCACCTTTGACCGCGACGACCTCGACATTCCCGCCTTCCTGCGCCGCTCGCGCCAGAACGGGAAGTAGTTTAGGGAGTAGGGAGTAGGGAGTAGTGGGGTGTCGGGAACGACGGCGCCCCATGCACAAATGAAGCGAGGCTTCCGCATGTGGAAGCCTCGCTTCGGGCGCGCAATTTGTGCGCCACATCGGGGGTCGTGACCTACAGAACGGCCTCAACAAACGGGTTTCGTACTGTGACCCCGCCGATGACCTGCCCATGGTTCAAGTCCTCCGACCAGAGGGTGGAGCAACCCAACTCCTGTGCGCCGTAAACGATCATGGCGTCCCAGAAGGAGATTTGGTGGCGCAGATGCAGGTCAACCGCAGCCAGGACATCGCCGAAAGCAGGCCGAAAGACCCGCCATGTCTCAAAGGTTTCGACTGTCGCGGCGCAAGTCCAATATGCTGACGTTGGGGAACTTGCGCGAAGCAACGACATAGAATTCCTGAAGCACCTGGATGCTGACGCACCCGATGTTATCATCCCACAGCCTATCCAGAAGAGCGTTGGCAACTGCGCACTTTGTGCCCGTCGTTGGGTCGTGGGCGTAAATCAGAATATTGGTGTCCACGAACTCAAAGCCATCACCGGCGCTCATGAAGTTCGTCACGCGTCCAGGTAATCGTGCCGTAGGTGTTGAAAGGAAGTCCTCGCTCCCTTATCTCGCGACTGCGTTGGCGCGTGGCTGCATAGCGTTCATCGGAGCCCACAAAGTCCGTCAGCAGCTCTGTCATGATCGCCGAAAGTGAAGTTTGCTGCTCAACTGCTTTCATGCGAGCCTTGCGCAGCACTTCTTTGGGTAAAGCGAGCGTCACATTTTGCGTTTCCATTCGTCACCTCCAGGCGAATTGTATCACGCAAATACGTGAAGTTCAACCGCCTTTCGAGTCCGGGATGCATTTCAGTTTGGTGGCGCGACGAACGACAACTCACCCCCCGGCCCCCTCTCCGCATGGCTATGCATTATACGCATCGCGATTTGTCGGCTAACGCTGTTGTAGGTCACGTCTCCGGCGTGACGCAGCCCGCAGGGCTGAATGTCGCGGCTAACCAAGCGCTTAACATATTTCCAAGATTCAGCCCTGCGGGCTGCGTCACGCCGGAGACGTGACCTACAACGACATTCAGCCCTGCGGGCTACAACGGCTGCGCACCAAACCTCAACCAAACGCGATGCGTATAAAGCATAGCCGCATGGAGAGGGGGCCGGGGGTGAGGTGTCGTTGTGCGGCTCAGCGCGCCTCGCGCACCAGTTTGCGCGCGGCCTCCACAATCCCCTCCACCTGGGGAATCATGCGGCGCTCAAGCTCGCGGTTGTAGGGCACGGGCATGTCCAGCCCGGCCAGGCGGCGAATGGGCGCGTCGAGGTAGTCAAAGGCCTCCGACTCGGCGACGATGGCTGCCAGCTCGCCGCCAAAGCCCCCCGTCTTGCACGCCTCGTGCACAATCAGCAGACGCCCCGTCTTGCACACAGAAGCAATCAGCGGCTGCGCATCCAGCGGCTTGAGGGTGCGCGGGTCAATCACCTCGGCGCTGATGCCCTCCTGCGCCAGCAGCGCGGCCGCCTCGAGCGCACGCACCACCATGAGCGACGTGGCCACAATCGTCACGTCGCTGCCGGCGCGCTTGCAGTCGGATTGGCTCAGCGGCGTGGTGTAGTAACCCTCGGGCACCGGCCCCTTGGTCTTGTAGAGCAGCTTGTGCTCCACAAAGATGACGGGGTTGGGGTCCTCAACCGAGGCCAGCAGCAGTCCCTTGGCGTCGGCGGGCGTCGAGGGCATAACGACCTTGAGGCCGGGCACATGCACAAACCAATTCTCCAGGCTCTCCGAGTGCTGCGCCGCCGCACCCGTTCCCGCGCCCGCCGGCGTGCGCAGCACAAAGGGGACAGTCACCTTGCCGCCCAGCATGAAGCGCAGCTTGGCCGCCTGCAGCACAAGCTGCTCCATGCTCAGCGTAATGAAGTCCATGAACTGAATTTCGGCAATGGGGCGCATGCCGGTGAGGGCCGCACCCGTGGCCAGGCCGGCGATGCCCGCCTCGGAGATGGGCGTGTCGAGCACGCGCTCGGGGCCGTACTTCTGAAAGAGCCCCTCGCTCACGCCGAATGCGCCGCCATAGAGGCCCACGTCCTCGCCAAAGAGAATAACTCGCTCATCATGCGCCATGGCCAGGTCCATGGCCTCGCGCAGGGCCTCGGCATAGGTAAGTTCGCGCGTGGGGCCCGCCTCTGCGGCGTTTTGCGCCGCGCCAGTCTGCAATGCAGCGCTCATGCGTAAATGCCCTCGAGGATGGTGGCGGGGTCTGGTTCGGCGCAAGCCTTGGCAAAGTCCACGGCCTCGTCAATTTCGGTTTGGGCTTCCTGCTCCATCTGCGCGAACTCGTCCTCGCCAAGCAGGCCGTCGGCCATCATGCGTGCTGCGAGGCGGGCGATGGGGTCGCGATCCTGCCACGACTGCACCTCGTCGCGCGTGCGATAGCGTTGCTTGTCGCTCTTGCTGTGCCCCTTCCAACGATAGGTCTTCGCCTCAATCAGCGTGGGGCCCGCGCCAGAGCGGGCGCGCGCCACAGCCGCCTCCGTCGCAGCATGCACAGCGAAGAGATCATTGCCGTCCACGGTGACCCCTGGGATGCCGTAGCCGGCAGCGCGCGCGCTCAGGTTCTCCACACGGCTCGCGCGGTTGATGGGCATGCTCATGGCGTACTGGTTGTTCTCGCAGAAGTAGATTACGGGCAGATCCCAAATGGCGGCCATGTTGAGGCTCTCGTGAAAGGCCCCCTCGTTGGCCGCGCCGTCGCCAAAGAAGACAAGCACCACCTCATCGCGTCGCTGCAGTTTGAGGCTGAGCCCCACGCCCGCGGCCATGGGCACGCCGCCCGCGACAATGCCGTTGGCCCCCAAATTACCCGTCTCCACGTCGGCCATGTGCATGGAGCCGCCGCGCCCGCGGCAGTAGCCTGCCTCCTTGCCCATGAACTCGGCCATCATCAGCGAGGGCTGCGCGCCCTTGGCAATGCAGTGGCCGTGGCCGCGGTGCGTGCTGAGGATGTAGTCGCTGCGCCGCAACGCTGCACACGCGCCCACGGCTGCCGCCTCCTGGCCGATGCTCAGGTGCATGGTGCCGTGCACCAGCCCCTGCAGGTAGAGATTCTCGGCCGTCTCCTCAAAGAGGCGGATGCGCAGCATTTGCGCAAGCAGCTCGCGCAGGCGGGCGGGTGGGATGGGTGTGGCGGATGTGTTTGGCATGGTATATAGGTGGTTGATTGAAAACTGATGACAGAAAATTGAGTACTGGTGAGGCTTCTCTTGGCAATAGCGCCTATAGTCAATACTCAATCATCAGTACCGTTAATAAAGATGCGTCAATCCTCAGGCTCGATCATCACCGCAGCCGTCATGTTCCAACGCAGGCGCGGGTCGCTGCTTTCCAGGCGAATGGTTGCCTTGTAGGTGATGTCGCCCAGCACGTTGACGCCAAAGGGGCGGATATTCGTCACGGTGCCTGCAAGCTCCACACCGGGCAGCGCGTCGATCTCCACCTTCACCCTGTCGCCCACTGCCACATCGACAACGCTGATTTCGGTGAGGTCGGTTGTCTCAACAGTCCACGTAGATAAGTCGGCAAGCTGGGCAATGGGTGCACTGGGGGAGATTGCCTGGCCCAGGCGCAGATCGAGCGAGGCAAGCTCGCCCGCGAAGGGGGCGGTCAGCGTGCGCATGTTCAGCGCCAACTGCGCCTGCATGAGCTCGGTCTCCGCTCGATTGAGATCGGCCTGCGCAGAGGCAATGTCCTCGGGGCGGCTGCCCGCGGCGAAGAGATCGTACTCGGCTTGTGCGCGGCGCAGTTCAGCGGCGGCAACGGCAATTTCGGCCTCTGTGGAACCGGCCTGGAGGCGAGCGAGCAGCGCGTTCGCCTGCTGCACCTCACCGGCGGCCTGGGCCAGCGCGCCTGGTCGTGCGCCGGCTGCAAGTGCGTTGTAGCTTGCCTGCGCAGCGGCGTAGTTGTTGGATGCCTGCTGCAGCAGCGCCGATTCGGGCGCGCGCCAATGTCGCTCTCGGCAGAGACTTTGTCGTACGCCCGCTGCGCCTGGGTAAGCAGCGCTTGTGCGTTGGCCATCTCGGCCTGCGCAGCAATCAGCTCCTGCTCATCGGCGCCGGCTTCCACCAGCGCATAGGCGCCCTGCGCGGCAACCACGGCTGCCTGCGCGGCGGCAATGTCGTCGGGATGGGTGCCTTGGGTCAAGATAGCGAGGTTGGCGGCGGCGGCATCCACGCCAGCCTGCGCGGCAGCCAGCTCTTCGGCGCTGTAGCCGTTGACAAGGCGCTCGAGCATGGCCCGCGCCTGATCCACAGCGGCCTGCGCCTGCGCCACATAGATGACTTCGGCGTCGCTCTCAAGGCGCGCAATGACATCGCCTTCTTCCAGTTGCTGCCCCTCGACCACAGGCAGTTCGACAACCTTGCCGGTGGCATCCATGCTCAGTGCGGCGTAGCGCTCGGGGAGCACCACACCTTCGGCCACAATCAGCGAGGGGGCCGTCACGGCGCGTGCGCCAGAGGGCTCAATCTCGCCCACAGGCGCCGCTGGGCGCGCGCTGAAATCGGGCAATTGCCCGCGCTGCGCAAGCATATAGATGGCAACGCCCGCAGCGGCAACGCCAAGCACCACAAGCAAAATGGCCAACGGTCGCTTCATGCCTGCAAACCTCCCTGTCCCACCCTCTGCAAACTGCAGCACGCCCTATTCATACGCCAGCACCTCGCGCACGGTAAGGCTGGCGGCCTGGCGCGCAGGGACGAAACTCGCCAGCGCCGCCACGCCTGCCATCACCAGCAGCCAGAAGGCCGCTCCGCCCAGCGAGTAGCGCCAGGTGAGCGTTGAATTGATAAAGCCCTCGCCCACGGCATCGCTAAGCACCTTGCCCAGGGGGATTGCCAGCAGCGCACCCAGCGTCCAACTGATGGCCCCAATCAGGACGCCCTCAAAGACCACAATGCGCATAATCGCACCCGTCGACGCGCCAATCGAGCGCATGATGCCAATTTCGCGCCTGCGCTCGAGAACATTGATGCTCATTGTGCCGCTCAATCCCAGCCCGCCCACAATTGCCAGCAGCAGCGCCATGAGCGCAAGGAATGAGATGAGGATGCCGAACTGGTCGGCCACCTGCGCCCGCTGCGCGGCTGTCGTTTCGGTGCTGGCCACGCGCATGCCCTGCGCCTCGAAGACACGCTCGAGCGCCTCGGCCATGGCCACCTGCGCTTCGGGCGACGGGTCGTCCAGCGCCACGTTGAGCGTATCGGCCTGGCCCACCTGGCGCACAATGCGCGCAAAGTAGGGATAGTTGGCGTAGACGAAGGGGCCGGCCATGACGCTGCGCACAAGGCCTACAATGGTCCAGTCATCCTCGCGCCCGTCGATGCTCAGCACAATGGTATCACCAACGCGCAGATCAGGCTCATCTTCGCGCAGGTCGGTATTGATGACCACAGCGTTTTCGTCATCGGGCAGGAGCCAGCGCCCCTCAAGCAGCGTCGGCAGCAGGAGCTCTGTGTCGGGCTGCGGTGCAATCATGCGGATGTTGTCGCTCTCGCTGCCGTCGGGGCGCTCGCGGTAGACGTTGCGCTGGCCCCATGCCTCGGCGGCGCGCACCCCGGGCGTCTCGAGCGCGACACGGGCCAGGTGGTCGGCGCGGTAGGGGCGGGCAAAGTCGAGCCGCACCTCGTAGTTCCAGTAGGCAAAGGCATCGTCCATGGTGCGGAAGAGCGATGCGCGCACGCTGAAGACGCTAATGAAGATGGCGCTGGCGAGGATCAGGGTGGTGAGCGTGAGGATGAGCCGCCCCTTGTGCCGGAAGGTGTTGCGCAGCGAGATGAGCTGCGGGCGCGAGAGGAAGCGAATGCGCTCGAGCGCGTGGTCAAAACGGCTGTGGCCGAACTCTGCGCTGCCGGCGCCAAAGTCGTTGATGGCATCGCGCACGGTGACGCGCGTGCCGCGCAGGATGGGGCCAAGCGCGGCAGTCATGGGCACGCCCAGGGCCACAACCGCAAGCACCAGCACGACCGGTGTGGGCAGCCGATTGGTAACGATGTTGAAGTTCATGAGTCGCGCCACAAAGTGGGTGAGCGCGTTGAGGAGGATTGTGCCCAGCGGCAGCGCCACCACCAGCGCCAGCGCGCCAAAGATGGCCACTGAGGCCAGATACATACGTGTGAGCTGGCCTGCGCTTGCGCCCACCGTCTTCATGACGCCAATTTGGCGCGTCTGCTGCGTGAGCAGCGCGGTGATGATGTTGACGAGCAGGAAGCTGCTAAGCAGCAGCGAGAGCACGCCCAGCGCACCCAGAATCAGCAGCATAGGCGACAGGAACTGTTCGAGGAAGTGCTCACCCGGGCGGGGCACCACCGTCCGAAAGACGGTGTAGCCCCCCTTTTCCACTTTGTCGGCCACGTCCTTTGCCACCAGCTCGTTGTGGGCGCGGTCCTCGGCGTTCTCGGCCACGCGAATGAGCAGTTCGTTGTAGCGGCGATCCTGGCCCAGCTTGTCCAGCGTGTCGAGCGTAATGTAGCCGCTGGCCAAACCAGTGAACTGGACGGAGACTTCGTTCATGTCGTGCGCCTGCCCCACCACGGTGAGGGTGCGCTCGTTGTCATTGGGCAGCTTGATTGTGAGCGGCTGACCGTCCACGGCGTCGAGAATCTCCACGGAGGCGCGCTCGACGAGCATTTCGCCCTTGCCTGGAGGCCATGCGCCGCTCTCGGGGCGCACAATGTTGATGCGCTGGTCGTCGAAGTCGTCAATCACCAGGAGCTGGAGCGCCTGCCAGCGGGTGGCCGCCGGCCCGCGCTCGGGATCGGCCACGCGCACCTGCACGGAGAGGATGCGCCGGCCGGCGGCATCGGCCACATTGGGCATGCGGCGCACGGTCGTCACAAGATCATTTGTGAAGGGCTGCGTATAGAGGCGCGCCTGCGCGGGGTTGGTGGCGTCAAACGCGCCGGGCAAATCGGCGGCTATCACCCCATAGCCGCCCATGACGATGGCCACGGAGATGACGCCCACGGCAATTGACAGGACCACCAGCAGCGTGCGCGTGGGATTGCGCAGAAGGTCGCGCAGCACTTTGCGCCAGCGGGGAGCCGGAATCATGCCAGCCTCAACTCCTCATCGCCCAGCAGCTCGGCATCCTCAATCGCGTCATCCACCACGGCGTGGGGGGCATAATTGGGGTGATCGCCAATGATCTCGCCGTCGGCAATCGTAATTGTGCGCGTGGCGCGCCGCGCCAGGTCGTCGTCGTGGGTGACCATGAGGATGGTTTTCCCATCGGCCACAAGTTGCTCAAAGAGGTGGAAGACCGCGTCGGCGGTGAGCGAGTCGAGGTTGCCGGTGGGCTCGTCGGCCACGACGATGGGCGGATTGTTGGCGAGGGCGCGTGCAATCGCGATGCGCTGCTGTTGGCCGCCGGAGAGCGCCGTGGGCAGCTTGTCGGCGTGCATGGCCATGTCCACCTGCCCCAGCAGGTGGAGGGCGCGCTCCTTGCGCTCGTTGCGGTGCGTGTTGAAGGTGTTGCAGAAGTCCATGGGCAGCATGATGTTTTCGACAACTGTGAGGGTGGGCAGCAGCTGAAAGAACTGGAAGACAACGCCCACTGTGCGCCCGCGCCAGACGGCAATCTGCCCCTCACTGAGCTTGTGTACAGCGACGCCGCCCACGAGCACCTCGCCGGAGGTGGGGCGGTCTATGCCGGTGATCATGTTGCTGAGGGTGGACTTGCCGCTGCCCGATTTGCCCACGACGGCCACAAATTCGCCGGCGTCGACGCGCAGATCGATATCGCTCAGCGCTGTATAGGCGCCGGCGGCAGTGGCGTATTGCTTGACGACGCGCCGCAGGTCGATCAGGCGCGGCGGCTGCCCCGTTGCGGGCTGCGCGCCGTTGGCAGGCGTGGGAGGCAGTGCCCCCTTGTTGCGCATACGAAACATGCATCCATCTTACCACCGCGGGGAGAAAGAGTGTGTGATGAAGGTTGGCATATACTCGTCGCATCGACATTTGGATGTTGACGAGGATTTTTATCATGGCGCGGCGCAGTTGGGGGCTGCGGCGACTGAAGTGGTGCATCCCCGAAGCGCGGCCGATTTCGTAGCGGCTGCTTCAGCTGCCGTAAGTGGAAATCGTGTCGCGGCCTCGAGAACGGCGGCTGAAGCAGCCGCTACGAAGCGCATCTTCTTTTGCGTGGGGATCGAAAACGGAGGGCTGGAAGCCCCCCGCTACGAACGCAATACTCAATTCTCAATCATCAATAATCTGTGCTGCTATGGCGTCACGCTCTCTGTGGCGGAGACGGGCGCAGCGGGGACGTCGGTGCCCGGGCCCACGAGGAAGACTGCCTGCCACGGCTGGTACTTGCTGCGCAGCGTGTCGGTGCGCGTGGTGCCGTCCTCGATGATTGTGCGCTCCACCTCGACGGTCATCCCCTCCTTGGCCCAATCCACCTGCTCCTTGGAGCCGGCCGGCAGCGAGTCGTCCACGGTGTAGAGCGCGGCCGGTGCGGGCTTCACGTCGCTAATCCTGGGCGCGCTCACCGTCACCTGGCGGTTGGGGCGCGTGCCGTAGAAGTTGAAGGTGGCCACGCCGTTGGCAGCGTCCACCACCGGCTCGATCAGCAGATAGGCGTCGGTGTCATTGCGGAATTTGAAGTCGACGCTGGGTGTATAGATGGTGGCGTCCATGCCAGGCTCACCATACCAGCCCACCACATAGCCATGGTTGTAGCGCTCCACAATGGGGAAGCCCCCTTCAAAGGCGGTGCGGAAGACGGTTGTGCTGATCTGGCAGACGCCGCCGCCCACACCCACGGCCGTGCGATCGCCCCAAATCACCAGCGAATCCTCAAAGCCGTTGGCGGCGCTTACATCCTCGACGATCTTGTTGAAGCTGAAGATACCGTTGGGCGGAATCACCACGCCCTCGAACTTCTCGGCGGCCACTTCAATATTGCGCACACGGTCTGCGCTGCTGCCGGAAAAGTAGGTGGAACCGGTGGCCACCAGTTCGCGAATGCCCATTTCGGCCACACGCCGGCTGTCAATGTCGGGCACAACCTCCGTCATCACCAGCGGCGCCTTTTTGCTACCCGAAGCAACGGCCTGTTGCACCGAAGCGACGGTGCCCTCCACATCAAGTTGGCGGCCCACCAGGCTTTCCTGAATGATGGTGACGCCGCCGGTGGCCGGGTTGAAGCGCATGCGCGCGTCGCGCGCCGGCAGGTCAACCTGCGAGGCCATCTGCCCCAGCCATTCGCGCAGGCGCAGGTCATCCAGCCGCACGGGGTTAACGGCAACGATCATGGAGGAGAGCACGGCGGGGTCGAGCGCAAGCTCCACATCCGTGACATCACTGCGCAGGATAAGGGGTTCGGAGAAGAGGGGCGCATCCTTGGGCTTGGCGCGCGGGCTTAATGCGGGATCGGGCGTCGTTTCGACGTAGACCAGTTGCACATTGAGGGGTTGGCCGGCCGGTGCGCGGTCGAGCGCAGAGGTGAGTGCGGCAAGCGACGCGGCCTCGTCCACGGTAACGGCGGGGACTGCGCGCGTGGCAATCACACCCACCTGGCTGGCGGGCCGTCCGGCCGTGTTGACGGATGCAGCCACAGCTGTGATTGCCTGCTCCAGCAACTCCGTGCTGTAAATGCGGCGCGGGGTGACGCGTGTGCCGTTGAGCAGCGCGTTGAACTGCGCCACCACACGGTCGCCAATCTTGCCCGTGCGCCCCGCCGTGTACGCTTGATTGACGGCGTCGAGCAGGTCCACGCGCGCGCGTACCTCCAGAGGGTCAATCGGGAAGCGCTCGCTGCCATAGATGAGGTTCACCGGCGGCAGCGGGTAGGCGCCAATCTCCTGCTGCAAACGCGCATGCGCCAGCGTGCGCGAGAGGCCGCCCACGGGCACGCCCGCCACGGAGACTCCGGTAAAGATGCGGTCGGTGTGCCAAAGCGCGTACAAGGGGATGGCGAGCAGCGCAACCAGCAGCGAAAGCACGAGCGCCAGGGCCAGGTAATCGAGCGCGTTGCGGCGCAGGCTGCGTGGTGCTGGGCGCGCAGCAGTGGTTTGCGGGGGGACAGGCGGGCGGGCGCCCGGTCGAACGGAGCGAGGCATCGGTGTAAGCGCCATGTGTCACCTCAAGTGAACAAGAACTACGACGCAAAGGCGCAAAGACGCAGAGAAGAACAGAAGCAAGGAAAGCCATAGCCAGATCTGTTATGCCTTACCCAATTGCTTTACCGTGTTACTTTCCTTGTCGTTGCCTTTCTTTGCGTTTCCTTTGCGTCTCTGCGCCTTTGCGTCAAAGAGTTAGTGAGCCAGTTGGGGGGCAATATACCAGTAAGGGACCAAAAGGTTCAATATGAAGAGCAGCAGGAAGGGTGTGGCCCACGCCAGGAAGCGGGCACCCTGTAACAGTTGCGGCATAATACCACGTTCAGCCAAGGGGCGCACGTGCGTCTCCACGCGCCGCCACGGAAACGAGTAGGCAGTTGCCACGAGGAGCAGCGGCTGCGCCAGCAAGAACGCGGCGAATGCGCCCGCAGTCAGCAGCGTCCAGATGTTGGTCATGCTGTCGGGGCCGGAGATGATGTGGCCGAGCAGCAGCGAACCGGCCAATACGGCGGCCATGAGCCCCGTAATCGCGCCCTGCAGCGGGTGCAGCACCTCGCGCCAGCCCAGCGCCACGACTGTGCCAATCGCCAGCATGCCCCAGAAGAAATAGCGCCCCTGGTGTTGCACGAACTTGAGATTGTACCAGACAAAGCTGAGCAATACAGCCACAAGCAGCAGCGCCAGAATCACAATCACCGTGGTCTGAAAGTCATCCATGTCCGTGTCGGGTGGGCCGGAGATGAGGCGTATGGAGGCCCACAGCAAGCCCAGGAAGATCACGCCGGTGAAAAAGAGGGCTGCGACGTAGATGCGCTCATCCATGGCAACGCCCATCCAGCCGAAGACGCCCCAGAAGGAGCGGAAGGTGAGTGTGAAGGCGCGCTCGAAGTAATCGAGCGAACCATTGGCGGCAATCCACGCTTGCGTTGTGGGCTGGCCGGCCACAACCTGATCATGCCAGTGGAGCGCGAGAAAGTCCCAGCGGCCGTAGATCATCACGTTGCGCATCCAGAGCGGCGCGGCCAGCAGCAGCGCAGGGGCGGCCATCAGCAGCACGTGGCGTATTCCCTTGGCCACGGCCGCCCACGTGCGCCGCTCGTGCCACACAGTCCAGACAATCACCACCGCGAACATGGGGAGCACGGCATAGGCGTAGATCTTGGTCACCATGCCCAGCCCCAGCAACAGGCCGAGGAGGAGCAGATGGCGGCGATCGTGGTGGCGGCTGGCACTCGGGGTGAGCAGCCGCCATGGGTTGGGTGTGAGCGCTTGCCCACCATAGTAGGGGCGCATCCAGCGGAAGAGCACAAGCGCCGCGCCCATGGTGAGCATCTCTGCCATGACGTCATTGTTGAGAGCGGCCGTTACGGCCACATGCATGGGCAGCAGCGCAGCAAAGGCGGTCGCCCCCAGCGTTATCAGGGGCTTGTTTGGAAAGACTGTCTCGAGGCTGAGATAGAGCAGGAGCAGCGAGATGAAGCCGAGAAAGACATTGTAGAAGCGCAGCGCGCGCAAGTTGCCGTCGGTGGCCCAGCCAACGGCTGCGGCGCTGAGGTAGTAGAGTGGCGGCTGGTAGGACTCATAGCGCAGTGTCTCCACGCCGGTTGGAGGATCGAAGCGCGTGGAGACGAGGCGCGTGAGGGTGGCCTGGTCGTAGTCGCCAAGCTGCAGCGTGGGCAGCGAACCGGTGGTGGCAATGTGGTTGATGTAGTTATAGTGCGCGGGTTCATCGGGGGCCTGCCAGGCGGGCGTCACGATTGCGAAGAGCGACGCGCTGACCAGGTAGGCGAGCAGGATCAGCAACAGCCAGCGGCGCGGCCGCTGCACATAGAGCGCGTCCAGGTTACGCGTTGCGGCTGCCGCGCTTGTGCTGCGACGCGCAGGCGTTGCAACGCGCGCCGGCATTTCGGCCGCAGGCGCGGGCAGCACAACCGCCGGCTGCAGGTCAGTTGGCGGCACCGGCAACGCCCTTCGCCGCAGCGCTGCCGGTCGCGTCGCCGCGGGTCGCTTTGCCATCCGCGGGCTCAATGTCGCCCGTCCACTTGGCCAGCATGGCGTCGTCCAGCTTCACAAAGAGCGCGGCAGGCTCGCGCAGCGGTTGTCCAACGGGCAGCACATGGGGCTCCCAGACGCCGGTCGCGCCCGTGCCGTCGTAGCGCAACACCAGGTGGCTGCCGCGTGCGTCCTCCACAAGCTCGGTGTACTGGCGGCCAAAGAGGGATCCCTCGTAGCCGAGCATGGCGTGCACCTTCTCGGCGCTGTGGGGCAGGATCGGCCCCCACATGAGGTTGAGCCAATCGATGGCCTGGAGCGCCACATAGACCGCACGCGCGGCCCCATGGGGATCCGTGCCGATGGCCTTCCACGGCGCGTGGTCGTTGAGATACTGGTTGACGCGCTGGCTGAGGCGGCGCGTTTCGAGCAGCGCCGCCTTGAGCTTGACGGCGTCGTAGAGCGCACCCACATGCGCAAAGCCGGCGCGGATTTCGTCCAGAAAAGCCACGTCCTCGGGCGCAAGCTCGCCCGGGTCGGGCACGCGGCCCTCAAAGCGCTTGTAGGCGAAGCCCAGCGTGCGGTTCACGAGGTTGCCCCAGTTGGCGACAAGCTCGTTGTTGATGCGGTCCATGAAGTCCTGCCAGGTGAATTCCACGTCGGCCGTCTCGGGCGCGAGCGCGGTTAGCACATAGCGCACCGCGTCCGGCTGGAAGTCCTCCAGAATGGCGTTGAAGCCGATCACGTTGCCCCGGCTTGTGCTGAACTTGGAGGCGCCCAGGTTCAGATATTCGTTGGCGGGCACATCATAGGGCAGGTTTACGTGGGTTGCGCCGGCGTTGTAGCCGATCAGCATCCCGGGCCAGATGATGGTGTGGAAGACGATGTTGTCCTTGCCGATGAAGTTGTAGATGCGCGCGGCGGGGTTCACGTCAGCGTCCCACCAGGCGCGCCACGCTTCAGCGTCACCTGCCACTTTGGCCCACTCAATCGCGGCGCTCAGGTAGCCGATGACGGCGTCGTACCAGACGTAGATGCGCTTGTCGGGGTAATCGCCAATGGGAATTGTGACGCCCCAATCGAGGTCGCGCGTAATCGGGCGGCCGCGCAGTTCGCGCAGCTCCAGTTGGCCGCGGGTCGAGTTGAGCACGTGGGGCCGCCAGTGCTCCTTGTCGGTGGCAATCCAGTCGAGCAGCGGCTGGTTCATTTTGGCCATATCGAGGAAGTAGTGCTCGGTCGCGCGCACCTCAAGCTCGGTGCTGCCGGTAATCTTGGAGCGGGGGTTAATCAGCTCGAGCGCGTCATAGAGGCGACCACAGTTGTCGCACTGGTCGCCGCGTGCGCCGCTTGCGCCACAGTGCGGGCAAATACCCTCCACATAGCGGTCGGCCAGAAAGCGGCCGGCAATGGGGTCAAAGAGCTGCTTCTGCTCATCCTTGTAGATGTAGCCGGTCTCAAAGTGGCGCAGGAACATCTGCTGCGTCACATCCCAGTGGTTTTGGGTGTCGGTGTGCGTGTAGAGGTCGAAGGTGATGCCCATGTCGAGGCAGCCCTGCACAAAGAGGCCGTGGTACTTCTCGACCACTTCGGCTGGGGTAATGCCCTCGGCCTCGGCCTTGAGCATGATGGGCGTGCCGTGCGTGTCCGAGCCGCTGACCATGAGCACATCGTTGCCGATGAGGCGCTGGTAACGCGCAAAGATGTCGGGCGGCAGGTAAGCGCCCGCAATCTGGCCGATATGCTTTTCGCCATTGACGTAGGGCCAGGCGACGCCCACAAGAATCTTTTCGTTCGGCATAAGTCCCACAATCGATTGAAAATTGAGAATTGAAAATGGAAGATTGTCTCGTCGCAACGGGCGGTTCGTAGCGGCTGCTTCAGCTGCCGTTCTTACCAATCGCGTCGCGTCCTCGGGAACGGCAGCTGAAGCAGCCGCTACGAAAGACGCCGC
The DNA here is from genome assembly GCA_963773745.1 of uncultured Chloroflexia bacterium. Taxonomy (GTDB): domain Bacteria; phylum Chloroflexota; class Anaerolineae; order Caldilineales; family Caldilineaceae; genus UBA5069. Next base: position 1,120,204 of record CAVZCL010000005.1, on the reverse strand, counting down.
GCACTTCCGAGACGCATCACTTCAGCAGCCGCTACGAATAATCCTTGTTCGCCCAGAGGCCCAGCAGCGAAACGAGGCCGTAGAGCAGCAGGAAAAAGAGCAGCGCACCCGTCATGCAGAGCAGAGAAAGCAACGCGCCACCCAGCCCGTAGAAAAACCAGATCAGCGGGCCGCCCACCAGGTAGAGAATGACAAAGAAACCCGCCACCAGCCGCACCTCCTGGCTGCGGGCGAAGCGGCGGGGGTCGAAACTGTTGCGTCGAGCCATGCGCCCCATTATAGCCACCCCGCCGCGCCTGCGCCAACCGGCGTGCCAGCGCCAACGGTAGAGCAGCAGCCAACGGTAGAGCAGCAGCCACGCATTCGTTGCGCCGGCCACCCATGGCTGCACGCTCCGTTTGCCGCCTATGCTATACTTGCCCCGTTAATGATGAAGCGCATGCGCATGAACCATCGCCGAAGCGTGCACACGCACTGCAGTGATTGAGAACTCTCCCGTGAAGGCATTTCGCATAATGGGCCGCACGCTCAAGGCGGCTTATGAAGACCTCTTTCTGATTGTGGGCGTCAGCCTGGTGTGGTGGGCCGGCGCGCTGCTGATTGTGACAGCCGGGCCGGCCACGCGCGGGCTGCAGGCCACGGCCAATCGCCTGGCAAACTACCGCCGCTCTTCCATGGATGTCTTCTGGGAAGAAGCACGCACCGCGTGGGCTCCAGCTGGCTGATGACCGGGATCATGCTCTTTGCCTTTGCGATGATTCCCATCAACATCTGGTTCTACTCTGCGGGCGGGGCCGTGGGCTGGCGGCTGGTGGTGGTAGTGCTCTGGCTCTGGGCGCTGCTGCTCTACTTCATGATCAGCCAGTATCTCTTCCCGCTGCTCACGCAGCAGGTTGAGCCGGGTGTGGGGCTGGCCATCCGCAACGCCGCGCTGCTGGCTGTGCGCTCACCCTTCTACAGCATGCTGGGCGTATTTTTCCAGCTCGCTATCGTGGCGCTCTGCGTAACGCTGGTCGCGCCGGTAATCTTCCTCTTGCCCGGACTGCTGGCGTTGGCGAACAACTTTTTCCTCACCGGCCTCCTGCAGGAGATGGGGCTGGCGGACCCGCCCCCCGTCGTCGAGGCCAAGCGTAAATGAGCGGCGAAGCGCCCCCTGCGCTGCACGTTCCACCCACGGCCCGCCTCTTGCGTGTGGATGAGATGCAGGCGCTCGAGCGTGCGGCTGACGCCGCCGGCCACAGCTACGCCACAATGATGGAACTGGCGGGCGCAGCCGTGGCGCGGCAGATCCTCCAGCGCCATGCGCCCCTGGTGCCGCGCCCGCTGATATTGGTGGGGCCGGGCAACAATGGCGGCGATGGTCTTGTTTGCGCGCGCCACTTGCTCGAAGCGGGCGCGCAGCCGCGCGTCTACCTCTGGAAACGCGACCCGGCGCGCGATGAAGGCGGCCACCTGGCGCGCCTCGCCAACGCGCGTGCCACCCTTGCGCGTGCGCGCGCTGCCATTGCACGGGCCGACGAGGACCCCACGCAGGCGCAGCTTGCAGCGTGGCTTGAAGAGGCCGACGTGATTGTGGACGCGCTCTTGGGGACCGGCGCCAACCGGCCCATTGGTGATGAACTCGCGGCTATTCTCGACTGCTGTCGTGACGCCGTGAACGCCATGGCGCAGCTGCGCGTTTGCGCCGTCGATTGCCCCAGCGGCCTCAATTGCGACACGGGTGCTGTGGACCCGCACACCTTGCGCGCCGATGACACGGTTACCTTTGCCGCGGCCAAATGGGGACACTATCGCTTTCCAGGCGCGGCGCACTGCGGGGCCGTGGCGGTGGCGGACATTGGCATTGACGCAGCGCTCTATCCCGAAGCGGGCGCATTTGTGCTCGACGCCGCCATGGTTGCGCCGCTGCTGCCCGAGCGGGGAAACGTGAGCCACAAGGGCTCCTTTGGCAAGATGGTGGGGGCCGTGGGCAGCGTCTCCTACCCGGGTGCGGCGGCGCTGAGCCTGGGCGCGGCTGGGCACGTGGGCGCGGGGCTGGTCACAGGGGCGGTGCCCGAAGGGATCTGGCCCGTCGTGGCGCCGCAGCTGCGCGAAGCCACCTGGCAACTCCTGCCGGCGGATGAAGCTTCGGAAATGGGCGGCTTTGCCCCGGACGGTGCGGCGCGCCTGGCCAAGGTTGCGGCGGATTATGATGCAATGCTGGTCGGCTGCGGTATCTCGTTGACCGATGGCACCGTCGCGTTTGTCGAGCAACTGCTCGCAAGCGACAGCCTGCCGCCGCTGGTAATCGACGCCGACGGCCTCAACTGCCTGACGCGCATTGCTGGCTGGCCGGCACGTCTGCCGGACGCGTGCGTGCTGACGCCCCACCCCGCCGAGTTTGGCCGCCTGCTGGAGATGCCCCTGGCTGACGTGCAGGCGCAGCGCTGGGAGCTGGCGCTTGAAGCCGCGGCGCGCTGGCGCTGCGTGGTGCTGGTCAAGGGGCCCTACACTGTCATCGCGGAGCCGGGCGGGCGGCTGGCGGTGCTGCCCGTGGCAACGCCGGCGCTGGCCACAGCCGGCACGGGCGATGTGCTGGCGGGGACGATCACCGGCCTGATTGCGCAGGGGGTTGCGCCCTTCGCAGCGGCGTGCCTGGGGGCGTGGCTGCATGGCGCGGCTGGACTCCTGTGCGAAGCGGAGATTGGGCGCGCGGGCGTCGTTGCGGGTGACGTGCTGGCGCGGCTGCCGGCGGCGCTGCGCAAGCTGGCGGGCCAGGCGCCCACACGGCGCGGCTGAAACTATCGCTGTGCAGGCGTGTTGTAATACAAAGCGCATGATGCACCTGCACAATGCAGGGCAGCGTGCGCAGCGGCGCTTGTAACGCGCAACCTCCGCTTGACAATTGGCTCTCTTGAAAACGGCGCTTTGAGAGCGCCGCGACGAGAAATCATCGCTCCACCTGGAGCAGGGTAAGAAGAATGAATATTGCGCTGGATGTGATGGGCGGCGACTACGCGCCCCACGAAGCTGTGCTGGGGGCGATTGCGGCTGCACGCGAGTACGGCGTAACCGTCTCCATGGTGGGCAAGCCCGACCTCATCCGCAAGGAGCTTGCGCGCCACAAGACGGAGGGCCTGCGCCTGCCGATTGTGCCCGCCAGCCAGGTGATCGAGATGGACGACAAGCCCGCCAATGCGGTGCGCTCCAAGCCCGACAATTCCATGTCGGTGGGCTGCAAGCTTGTGCGCGCGGGTGAGGCGCACGCCTTTGTCACCGCGGGCAACACGGGTGGCGCGCTCACGGCGGGCATCCTGCACGTGGGGCGCGTCAAAGGCGTCATGCGGCCGGCGCTGATCACCCCTGTTCCCACCATCAAGGGCTTCTGCATCGTGCTTGACGTGGGTGCCAACGCAGATTGCCGACCGGAGTACTTCCCTCAGTTCGCGATCATGGGCGCGCTCTATGCGCGTGAGGTCTTCGGCATCAAGGAGCCGACCGTGCGCCTGCTGAGCAACGGCGAGGAAGAGGGCAAGGGCAACCAGTTGATGATCAACGCCTCACACATGCTTGTAGACACCCCCGGGATCAACTTCCTGGGCAATGTAGAGAGCAAGGATGTCTTCAAGGGCGTGGTGGATGTGGTGGTGACTGACGGCTTCACCGGCAACATTTTCCTCAAGACGGCCGAATCGGCCTCGCGCCTGCTGCAGGATGTGATGAGCGAGGAAATTCGCCGCCGCCCGAACAGCATGGCGGGCGGGCTGCTCATCAAGGGCGCGCTCAAACGGGTGAAGGCGCGCATGGACGACAGCGAATATGGCGGCGCGGTGCTGCTGGGGCTTGCAGGAATTGTGGTGGTGGCCCACGGCAAGAGCAAGGCGAACGCAATTCGCAACGCCATTCGCGTGGCCAAGCAGGGCGTGGAGAGCGATGTGCCCGGCAAGATCGAGGCGGCCGTCGCGCAGGACAAGCTGCACACGCCCCTCGCCGCCGCGGCGGCGTAAGCCGCTGCACTGCGCCATCTGTACAATTGCAATCTACGGGCGACTCCTGATGCCCGCAACCGTTCCAAACCAAAGGTTACCAGAGACACATGAAGGTATTCCGCAACACCACACAAATTGCCAGCCGCGACAAGTTGGGCAGGCGGCTGAGCACGGCCGGCCTGATCATCCTCTTCATCGGCCTGCTGGCCAGCTTTGTGCCCACCATGTACCCGCCCGGTTCGGAGCCAACAGGCGCATTGGCGCAGTTCATGGTGCGCAACTGGGCCATCATCAGCTTTGCTGCGCTGCCGCTGGGCTTTGTTTGCGCCAGCCTGGGCAGCTACTTCATCACCCGCTATGCGCGCCGGCGCTGGCCCGGTTCGGCCACGCCCGGCCGCCCCGACGAAGCCTTCGAGCGCAGCCTCAAGGGGCTGGATGACCGCTTTTCGCTCTTCATCTTCAGCCTGCCCGTTGCCTACACGCTGGTAACGCCTTCGCAGATTATCAGCTTTGCCATGCGCAGCGACAAGGGCACGATTCGTGTTGCGGGCAACAAGTGGCGCGAGGGCTGGGGCCTTGGGCGCATCCTCACTCTCTTTGCGCGCGAGGGGGTGGGCCACCCGCCCAGCGACCTTGCCGACCAGGAGAAGAAGCTGCGCGCGTATCTGGCGCAGGCGGCGCGCAACGAGGGAGGCGGCGAAGCAGCGCGCCGTGCAAATCTCCGAAGTGCCGATTGAGGGCGCGGTGGTGCTCCTCAATGCCGACACGAAGCTGGAACTGACCGGCGAGCCCTCGGTGCCCGTGTTGCGCGCCGACCAGCTCAAGGAATATGTGCGCAAGCGCGTCAAGGATGTGAAGCCCACGCCGGTGGTGAAGGAGGCGGCGGCCTACATGGCGGAGAACAACACCGCCACGGAGACCTCCGCAGCCACAACCAAGGTCAAAGGCATCTCCAGCACCTGAGGCGCACCCAGGCGACACAATAAAAAGGGCTTGACACAGAGGTCACAGAGAAGAGCAACAGCGAGAAACACAGAGAAAAGCAAAGGCAGAACAACAATCGACTGCATGTTGTTCTGCCTTTGCTTTTCTCTGTGTTTCTCGCTGTTGCTCTTCTCTGTGACCTCTGTGTCAAGCCTTTTTTCTTTGCTTCTATTTGAAGCCGAGGCGGCGCTCCTTGAGGCTGGTGAAGCGGTTGCGGCCAATGATAAGGTGATCGAGCACGTCAATGTTGAGCAGGTCACCCGCCTGCACCACCGACTCGGTGAGGCTGATATCCTCGGAGCTGGGCGTGGGGTCGCCGCTGGGGTGGTTGTGGATCAGGATGACGGACGCGGCGCTCACACGCAGCGCCTCTTTGAAGACCTCACCAACGCGCACCATGGCCATGTTGAGGCTGCCCAGATAGAGGCGCACAATCTTGATGATGTTGTTCTTCGTGTCGAGCAGCACAATGCGCAGCTCCTCCTGCTCAAGCAGCCCCATCTCCATCATCACAAGGTCGGCCACCTGGCGCGGGCTGGAGATGCACGTGCGCTCGTCGGGCGAGGCCAGGTGCATGCGCCGGCCCAGCTCCAGCGCCGCCTTGATCTGCGTGGCCTTGGCCTCGCCCATGCCATGCACGGCGCAGAGCTCCTCCACGTTGGCACGCGCCAGGCCGGCCATGCCGCCAAAGTGGGCAAGCAGGCGGTTGGCCATGGCGATTGCGTTTTCGCCCTGGCCCCCCACGCGCAGGATGATGGCGAGCAGTTCGCCCGGGCTGAGTGCAGACGCCCCCTCGGAGATAAGGCGCTCACGCGGCCGCGCCTCGTTGGGCAGCTCGCGGATGGTGGGGACGTAGGCGCTGCGTTCGGCGCTTTCCATGGGGGTACCTCGCGAAGGGTGGCGGTGGGTGGAGTGGTGGTGGACTGATGGTGGTTAATGGCCGATAGCAACGATTCACGACGCGCAGCAAAGTGCTGCATCCCTTAAGTCCGCGGCAGAGACGTGTGGCACGTAGCGGAGGGCCTCCCGGCCCTCATCTGCGCAGAAGGAGTACAGCTTGAGCAAAACGAGGGGCAGGAGCCCCTCCGCTACGATGGCCACCGCAGTCCGTTGACAATTATCGAGCTCGCCCTGCCACGCGAGCGCCTCGGTGGTATACTGCGCACACTGGTGTAACGCCATTATACAGCGCACCGCCACCCAAACCATCGCCAGGCTCGCATCCATGAAGACGCGTTTCTACGAGCGCACAGCCTACCGCCTCTCTGACGGCGCCGTGCCTGAATGCTTTGTCCAGTTGGATGAGCACTTTGACAAGGCGCTCGGCATGCTCATGCCGCGTGGGGCTTCCACGCACGTCATGCTGCTGGCGGCGGAAAGCATTTGCGCGCGCATGGCCGAAGTGGAGATGTACGCCTTCCTGATTGAGGATGCACGCCGCCGCCACCGCATGGACACCGAGGGAGACCTCAAGGCGGCTGTGCTGACGCGCGCCTTCTTTGTGGGCTATCTGGGCGCCGCGCGCGCCCTGCTCGATGCGTGCGCCAACGCGCTCGTGCTCGTCCACGAGCTGGGCCTCGGGCGCGAGGACCGCACCTTCCTGTCGCCCCTCTTCTGGCAGGTGCTGGTGCAGCACGAGCCCAACGTGCACCGCCGCTACCACACCATGCGCATCTTTTTCAACGAGATCTTCCGCTGGTGCGCCGAGACAACCGACCGCGTGGCGCCGCTCGAACTCGTCTACGTCACCTTTGGGCAGTTCTCGACGCGCGATTCGCACATGAAGGTGCTGGACGAGCCCAACGCCGACATGACCACCCTTGCCTACAGCCACCGCACCTACAACTGGACGGACCCGCTGCAGCTGCACGACCGCTGGAAGAGCCAGTTTCTGCAGCTTTGCGAGCGCGTCTGCGCCGAAATTGAAAGCGCCACGCCCATACGGGAGTAAACAGCAGTACACAGATGACACAGATTCGACAGGTTACAACGGATAGCAGCCGATGCCGCTGTTATGCGCTGTAATCTGTCGAATCTGTGTCATCTGTGTACTGCTGTCTTTCGGGCGCCGGATTTGTCTCATTCTCGAGCGCGCGATAGAATTTTAGTATGGCTAACGCGAAATCTTCACATAATCAAAAAGCGCTCTCGCCGGCGCATGAGGATTATTTGAAGGCCATCTATCTGCTTGAGTCGCAGGGGCTCGAGGTGCATAACTCTGCGCTCGCGCAGCACCTCAACGTGTCGCCCGCATCCACCACCAACATGGTCAAGCGGCTGGCCGATCTGGAGATGGTGCGCTACGAGCCCTATCAGGAAATTACGCTGACGCCCGCGGGCACGCGCGTTGCGCTCGAGGTGCTGCGCCACCACCGGCTGCTGGAACTCTACCTGCACAAGAAGCTTAACCTGCCGTGGGACCAGGTGCATGACGAGGCCGAGCGGCTGGAGCACTTCATTAGCGAGGCGCTTGAGGATGCCATTGCCGCCGCGCTCGACGACCCGACGATTGACCCGCACGGCGACCCCATACCTACCAAGGATGGCAAGGTGCGCGCGATTGCCGGGCTGCCGCTTACGCTGGCCGACGTGGGCCACACCTATCAGTTGGCGCGCGTGCTCATGCAGGACCCGGAACGTCTCACCTATTTAGGGAGTCTGGGGCTTATACCGGGGGCGAGCGTGATTTTGCGCAAGCGCGCACCTTTTGCGGGCCCGCTGTTGGTGGATGTTGGCGGCGAACATCATGCGCTGGCTCACGAAATGGCCGAAGTGCTGATTGTGACGCCGGCGTAACCATACCCTGCGGCGCCAAGGCGCGGCACAGATCAACATTCAATTCGGGGAGCGGATGCGCTCCTTGTGGAGACAACATGGCTTTAGGAATCGGCATTGTCGGGCTGCCCAATGTGGGCAAGAGCACAACATTCAACGCACTCACCGAGGCGCAAAATGCGCAGGTGGCGAATTACCCTTTCTGCACCATCGAGCCGAACAAGGCCATTGTGCCCGTGCCCGATGCGCGCATTGACAAGCTTGCGTCGCTCGTTAACCCTGAGCGCACTGTCAACGCCACCGTCGAATTTGTGGACATTGCGGGCCTTGTGAAGGGTGCAAGCCAGGGCGAAGGGCTGGGCAACCAGTTCCTCGCCAATATCCGCGAAACGGCCGCAATTGTGCAGGTGGTGCGCTGCTTTGATGACCCTAACGTCATCCACGTGTCGGAGCAGCCCAGCCCGCGTGACGACATCGAGGTCATCAATTACGAACTGATTCTGGCCGACCTGCAACAGCTTGAGCGCAAGATTGATCGCTTGAGCCGCGAGCTGCGCAGCGACAAAAAGCTGCAGCCGCTGTACGAGATGGCGCTGGAGCTGAAGGAGCTGCTGGAGACCGGCAAGCCCGTGCTGGCCTATGGCAATCGCGACAACGACACCTATGAGTCGCTTAGCAAGGAACTGCGCTTCCTGACTGGCAAGCAGGTCATCTACGCCGCGAATGTGGACGAGGACGCGCTGGCCGAGGACAACGACTATGTGCGCACAGTGCGCGCGGTGGCGGCCGAGCAGGGGGCCGAGGTGGTGAAGATTTGCGCCAAGCTCGAAGAAGAGATGGTCGGCATGAGTGACGAGGAACGGCACGAATTCCTGGCCTCGCTGGGCGTGTCCGAAAGCGGCCTGGAGCAGGTCATCCACCTGGGCTACAAGGCGCTGGGGCTCATCACCTTCTTCACGGCAGGGCCCAAGGAAGTGCGGGCGTGGACGGTGCGCAGGGGCGCCAAGGCGCCGCAGGCCGCGGGCGTGATCCACACCGACTTTGAGCGCGGCTTCATTCGCGCCGAGGTGATTGCCTACGAGGCGTATGCGCGCCTGGGCACCGAGGCCGCCGCTCGCCAGACGGGCGAACTGCGCATTGAGGGCAAGGAGTATGTGGTGCAGGACGGCGACGTAATGCACTTCAGGTTCAACGTATAGGGGAAGGTTGTCGTTGGCACCTCCCCAAGACGGGATCTACCGTCGCGCACGGTGTTGACCGCGCGCCCCTTTCGGCTAGCATACAGTCAGCTTCCCTTTCATTCGCCCCATCTCCACCAGACGCGTTTGGCAGATTGCTCCGCATCTTCAAGACATATTCAGCGCAGACGCAACAGCGTAGATGCGCAAAGAGACAGGTTGCCTATGAACACTGTGGCCATGATCCTCGCCGGCGGAGAAGGCACACGCTTGACGGTGCTTTCGGAAGAGCGCGCCAAGCCTGCCGTGCCCTTTGCCGGCAAGTTCCGCATTATCGACTTCACCCTAAGCAACTGCGTCAACTCCAACATCTTCACGGTTGGCGTGCTCACACAGTACCGCCCGCACAGCCTCAACGATCACATCGGCATCGGCAAGCCGTGGGATCTCGACCGCTACCGCGGCGGCGTGCGCCTGCTCCAGCCATTCCAGGGGCGCAAGGGGCAGCAGTGGTATGCCGGCACATCCGACGCCATCTACCAGAATCTCTCCTACCTGCGCGACAACAAAGCCGACCTGGCGTTGATTCTCTCGGGCGATCACATCTACAAGATGGATTACCGGCGCATGATCGACTATCATGTGCGGCAGGGCGCCGACCTCACCATCGCCGTCATGCCGGTGCCGCTCGAGGAGACCGACCGCTTCGGCATTATGGAGGTGGACGCCGAGCAGCACATCACCGCCTTCTACGAGAAGCCCAAGGCGCGCGACAAGGGCAACCTCGCCTCCATGGGCATCTATGTCTTCGACATGGCCGTGCTGGATAAGCGGCTGAGCGAAGGGCGCCCCTCCAACCCGCGCAACGACTTCGGCAAGGATGTCATCCCCGCCATGCTCACCGCGGGCGACAAGATCATGGCCTATCGCTTCGAGGACTACTGGGTGGATGTGGGGACGATCGACTCCTACTGGGCCACCAGCCTTGAGCTTCTGAAGCCCAAGCCGGCGCTCGATCTCTACACCGACAAGTGGCCCATGCACACGCGCTCGGAAGAGCGCCCGCCGGCCAAGCTGGGGCCGCAGGCCAGAGTCATCAGCAGCATGGTCTCCAATGGCTGCGTGGTGCGTGGACAGGTGATCAACAGCGTGCTCAGCCCGGGCGTCTATGTGGGGCCCGGCGCGGAGGTGAAGGACAGCGTGGTGATGAACGACACCTGGATCGGCGCGGGCGCCATTCTGGACAAGGTGGTGGTCGACAAACAGGTGGTTGTAGGCATGGGCGCCATGCTGGGCACGGGCGACGAGGCCGTCAAGAATGAGCAGATGCCCGACCGCCTCTTTGCCGGCATTACCGTGGTGGGCAAGAACGCCATCATCCCCGACAGGGCGCAGATCGGGCGCAATGTGCTCATCAACTCCGACCGCGACTGGATGATTTCCCCGATGACGGCATCGTGGCCGACGGCAAGACCATCTAGAGCAAGTCGCAATGAAAACAACATCTCAACGCAAGGGCGCAAAGATGGCAAAGAGCGCAAAGGAAAAGCAAGCACTGCAAGAGGCGCACGAGACACGGGCAGCCTTGCCGTTGCTGAGTCGTTCTTGCTTTTCCTTTGCGCTCTTTGCCATCTTTGCGCCCTTGCGTTGAGATGTAGCAGCCACAACGAAGAGGTAGACCATGGCAAGTGTCTTTGCGCTGATTATGGCGGGCGGATCAAGCGAAAACCTGAGCGTGCTCACCGAAGTGCGCTCGGAGCCCGCCGTGCCCTTCGCCGGCAAGTTCCGGCTGATCGACTTTCCGCTTAGCAACTGCGTCAACAGCGACATGTACGATGTCGCGGTGCTGACGCAATACCGGCCGCGCAGCCTTAATGACCACATCGGTATCGGCAAGCCGTGGGACCTGGACCGCGCGGCCGGTGGCGTGCGCCTGCTCCAGCCCTATCGTGGCGGCCCCTATGGCGACTGGCAACTGGGCACCGCCGACGCCGTGCGCCGCAACATGGATTTTGTGGAGGGGCGCGACGGCGAACATGCGCTCATCCTCGCGGGCGATCACGTCTATCTTATGGACTACCGCCCCATGTTGCGCCAGCATGAGCAGACGAATGCCGACGTCACGATCGCTGTGCGCCACGTCAACCTGCACGAGGCGCATCGCTATGGCATTCTGGCCATGGATTCAGACGACCAGGTGCGCGAGTTCCGCGAGAAGCCGAAGCGGGCGCGCGACAACCTTGCCTCCATGGGCATCTACGTCTTCCGCAAGGAAGTGCTTATGGAGATTCTGCAGGACGAGACGCTGATGGACTTCGGCCGCGATGTGCTGCCCGTGATGGTGCGCGGCACGCACCGCTGCTTTGGCTACACCTTTCCCGGCTTCTGGGCCGACGTGGGCAACGTGCAGGCCTATTGGGAGGCAAACATTGGCCTCCTCTCCGAGAACCCGGCGCTTGATTTGTATGACCCGAAGTGGGTGGTGCACACGCGCAGCCAGGAGCGCGCGCCCTCCAAGTTCGGCGTGAGCGCACAGGCGGCGGGCAACCTTATCTCCAACGGCTGCCGTGTGGACGGCATTGTCGAGCGCAGCGTGCTCAGCCCGGGCGTCGTCGTGGCCGAAGGGGCGATTGTGCGCGACAGCGTCATCCTCAACGACACGGTGATTGAGGCCGGGGCCGTCGTCGATCGTTGCATCATCGACAAGCAGGTGGTGGTGCGTCAGGGCGCCAGGGTGGGCGATGGGGTCGAGAACACGCCCAACAAAGTCATGCCCGAGGTGCTGAATTCAGGGCTCACGCTGGTTGGCAAGCGCGCCATCGTGCCGGCCGGCATCACAATCGGCCGCAACGTGGTCGTGCACGGCGCCACCGACGAAAGTGCCTTTGGCAAGAAGAAGAAGATTGCCACCGGCAGCGTCGTCGGCTCCTTCGCGCGCTAACAGCAACTGCTGACACAGAGGTCACAGAGGCAGCAGAGGAACACAGAGAAAAACAAAGGCAGAACAACGAACGTGCGTTGTTGTTCTGCCTTTGTTTTTCTTTGTGTTCCTCTGCGCCTCTGTGCCTCTGTGTCAAGCAGTTGCTGTTAGCCGCCGGCGGACTTGGCCTTGTAGCCCAGTTCGTTAAGGATTTCCACAATCCGGGCGCGCTTGTCCCCCTGGATTTCGATGTCGTCCCCCTTGATGGCCCCGCCCGACCCCAGCTTTGTCTTTAGCAGCTTGAGCAGCGCCTCCTTGCCGGCAGGCGGGCTCATGACGCCCCGAATCACCGAGACGCTCTTGCCGCCGCGCCCTGCCTTCTCGAGCGCGACGCGCACGGGCGTGTTGAGTTGGCGCGATTTGATCGGCGCAGCGGGGTTCACGGCCGGGTCAAGCGCCTGTTTGGTTTTGGGCTGCTCCGGTTCGGGATCGGTGGAATAGACAAGGCGTCCTTTGGATTCAGCCATGCGACAAGCTCCTTCCAGGCTGCTGTATAGACGGCGCGGTCGGCGGCGGAGTAGCAGCAATGGATTACCCGCTCCAGCCCCGCATTTTCGGCAAGGAACGCATTGACCGTGCGCAATGCAATGCGCGCAGCGCGTTCAATGGGAAAGCCGTAGACCCCCGTGCTGATGGACGGGAAGGCAATGGTGCGGATGTCGTTGGCGACGGCCACCTCCAGGCTGCGCCGGTAGCAGGAAGCGAGCAGCGCATCTTCGTTCTCGCCGCCGCCGTGCCAAACCGGGCCGACGGTGTGAATGACGTGGCGTGCGCGCAGCTTGTAGCCTTCGGTGATTTTGGCGTCGCCCGTGGCGCAGCCGCCCAGTGTGCGGCACTCGGCCAGCAGCGCCGGCCCTGCCGCTTGGTGAATTGCGCCGTCTACGCCGCTGCCGCCCAGCAGCGACGTATTGGCAGCGTTAACAATCGCGTCTACGGCCAACTCCGTGATGTCACCTTGGGTGATTTCAATACGGGTGTCGAGGCTCATGGGTGTCGGGTGCTCGGGTGTGGGGTGTCGGGAACGGGCATCGCTTGGTCACTGCGCAACACGCGCGAGTCGTGCATGTGGAGCAATTGGTGGCGGCGGATGAAGTGCGCCGCACGACGGACCGCCGCACTCGCGCGCGGCTCGACGACATCCAGCATTTGCCAGACGTGCACCATATTTTCCCACAACTCAAGCTCCACGGGCACGCCGCAGGCCACGGCGTGGTTGGCCAGGCGCGTGGCGTCATCAAGCAGCATTTCGGCGGTGCCCACCTGAATGAGCAGCGGGGGCAGGTCTTGCAGGTCGGCATAAAGGGGCGAGGCCAGCGCAGTGCTCGGCTCAGCCTCGTGCAGATACATGGCGGCGCATGTGCGCAGCCATGCTTCGTTCAGGTAGTCACGCGGGGCGTTGCTATGGATGGAGTGGCCATGGAAGGCGAGATCCACCCAGGGCGAGAAGAGCAGCGCGCCGGCAGGCAGCGGCAGGCCGGCATCACGCAGCGCAACCATGAGCGCAACCGCCAGCCCGCCGCCGGCCGAATCGCCCGCAATGAAGATCGAATCGGGTGCGACGCCCTGCTCGAGCAGCCACCAGTAGGCTGCCCAGGCATCAATGACAGCGGCCGGGTAGGGCGCTTCGGGCGCAAGGCGATAGTCGAGCGCGAGCACTTGTGCGTGCGCCGCTTCGGCCAGCCGCCTGAGCAGCCCCATGTGCGTGCGCGGTGAGCCACAGACATAGCCGCCCCCGTGCAAATAAAGGATCGTCACTCCCCGACGCCTGCAGACGGGCGCACCCAAATGGCAGGCGCGCCGCCGGCGGAGACTTCCTCAACTGCGACAGTGCGCGCAATCGCCCCGGCCGTAACCGCGGTTAGCGCATTGAGTGCGTCGCGCAGCGACTGGGGCGAGGCATCCAGCGGCGGAATGCTGTTGGCCACCATGCCCACCACCACGTCGTAGGAGCGGGTGTGGGGTCTGTGTTGATGCGCCGGGTGCACCACAGTATCGAGCGCGGCGCGCGCCGCCATGCGGTTAAGGCGCAGCGCCGTCTGCGCAGCAGGGGGAAGTGACGGTTTGGGCAGTATGGGCTTCATTGTGCGCGCCTCCATTCTCCACCAGTAGACTCGCATCACAATCAAAGCGGCAGTTTCAACGCAAAGACGCGACGGACAGAGAGAAACGCAGAGCAAAGGCAAGGATGATTGCTCGCTGCTCTTGATGCGTTGCAAACGTCTTCTTTGTTGTTGAGTGTTCTTTGCGTTTCTCTGCTTTCTTTGCACCTTGGCGTTGCGCTGTTGAGCAGTGGCAGTTCCGCTCAGTTGCCCCAAACGTGGGCGAATTGGTCCTTCTCCATGAGGTCGAAGAGTGGTATCTGCGTGGTGAAGGGGTACTCGCCGGTGAAGCAGGCGTTGCAGTAGCCCCCTTCGGCCTTGAGCGCCTTCATCATGCCGTCAATCGAGAGATAGGCGAGCGAGTCGGCGCCAATGTGCGTGCGAATTTCATCCACGCTCTTGTGCGCGGCAATCAGCTCGTTGCGGCTGGCCATGTCCACGCCCATGAAGCAGGGCCACATAATCGGCGGGCAGGCCACGCGTACATGCACCTCGCGCGCGCCCGCCTTGCGCAGCATGGCCACCAGCGGGCCGGAGGTGTTGCCGCGCACGATTGAGTCATCCACCAGCACCACGCGCTTGTTGCGCAAGTTCTCCGAGAGGGGGTTGAACTTCATGGCGACGCCCACCTTGCGCAGTTGGTCGGTGGGCTCAATGAAGGTGCGGCCAATGTAGCGGCTCTTGATCAGCCCTTCGCTGTAGGGGATGCCGCTGCGCTGGGCGTAGCCGATCGCGTGGGGCGTACCCGAATCGGGCACGGGCACCACAATGTCGGCGTCGGCGGGGGCCTCCTTGGCAAGCTGCTTGCCCAGCCGCTGGCGCATGGTGTGCACCAGCCGCCCGTTGTGCACGCTGTCGGGGCGCGAAAAGTAGATCTGCTCAAAGGTGCAAAAGGCCAGCTTCTGCGCCGGCGCACCCTGCACAATCTCGTAGCCGTTGGCGTCAATGCGCACGATTTCGCCCGGGTTGATCTCCTGCACCATTTCGGCGTTGATGGTGGCAAACGCGCACGATTCCGACGCGAGCACGTAGCCCCCCTCGAGCTTGCCCAGCACGAGCGGGCGCAGCCCCCACGGGTCGCGCACGCCATAGACGGCGTTGCGCGTCAGGATGACCAGGCTGTAAGCCCCTTCGGCGCGCGCCATCATGATACGGATGCGCGTGAGCCAGATCGCCGCCGGCGCCCGGCCAGCATGTGGATGATGACCTCGCTGTCGGTGGAGGTCTGCAGCCCGACGCCCCGCTCCAGCAATTCGCGCCGCAACTGGGGTGCGTTGATCAGATTGCCGTTGTGGCCGAGCGCCAGCGGGCCGTCGAGCGTTTCGAGCGTGTAGGGCTGCGTGTTGCGCAGCGCGGCGCGCCGGTTGTGGAGTAGCGCGTGTGGCCGATTGCTGCGTCGCCCTGCAGAAAGCGCAGGTTGTCTTCGTTGAAGACCTGCGACACGAGCCCCATGCCTTTGTGAATATGGAGCATTTGGCCGTCACAGGTGGCGATGCCGGCCGCCTCCTGGCCGCGATGCTGGAGCGCGTAGAGGCCAAAGAAGGTGAGGCGGGCGACGTCGCGCTCGGGCGCGTAGATGCCGAAGACACCGCACTCTTCGTGGGGCTTGTCATCGTCGTTGGCGTCGTCGTCCGGCGTGTCGAAAGAGGGGGAGAAAAACTGTCCGGAAGTTCAAGTGGGAACATGGTCGCCTCCGTGGCTCCCCAGAAAAAACAGCCTAACGCAAGGGCGCAAGATGGACGGTGCGCATCGTAGCGGCGGCTTCAGCCGCCGTTCTGCGAACGCGCCGCGTTGCGCAGCCAACGGCGGCTGAAGCCGCCGCTACGAGACGCAGCGCGTGGCCTGCTACTGACGCGATACGAGTGCAGCGCGCGCCTGAAGCACAAGCGCTTCGGCTGCGTCGGGCGAGTCCGCCACAGCCGTAAGGTGGCCCATTTTGCGGCCGGCACGGGGCTGCGCCTTACCGTAGAGGTGCAAATGCACGCCCGGCATGGCCAGTGCAGCAGCCCATTGTGGTTCTCCATTTTGCCACAGATCGCCCAAAAGGTTGGCCATGGCCGCGGGCCGCAGCGCGGTGTCGCCCAGCGGCAAACCGCAGACGGCGCGCGCCTGCTGTTCGAACTGGCTCGTGGCCGCTGCCTCGATGGTAAGGTGGCCCGAATTGTGCGGGCGGGGGGCCAGCTCGTTGATGAGAACGCCGCCATCCGCCAGCACGAAGAGCTCCACGCAGAGCACGCCCACGACGTCGAGCGCCTCGAGCACGCGCTGCGCAAGCGCGACTGCGTGCGCCGCTGTGGCTGGGGCCACGGCGCGGGCGCTACCGTCACATCAAGAATGTGGTTGACGTGCTGATTTTCCAAGGCTCCATAGTGGGCAAAGGCGCCATCCTCACCGCGCACGGCCACAACCGAGATTTCGTGGGTAAAGGTGACGAGTTGCTCAAGAACGGCGGCGTGGCGGCCAATCGCGTCCCACGCCGCCTCGGCCTGATCAGGCGTCTCAATGCGCACCTGCCCTTTGCCGTCATAGCCGAAGGCGGCGGTCTTGAGGATAGCCGGCGCGCCTGTGTGCTCCAGCCCTGCGTACAGGCCGGCCAGTGTGTGCACCGCAGCAACGGGCGCGATGGGCAAGCCGTGGCTGCGCAGGAACTCCTTTTTCGCGCAGCCGCTGCTGCGCGGTGTGGAGCACTGCGCCGGCGGGGCGCACGGGCACGCCGGCCGCAGCGGCAATTTCGGCCACGTGCGCAGGCACATTTTCGAACTCGAAGGTCACGACATCCACCTGCTGCACAAACGCGCGCACGGCCGCGTGGTCGTCGTAGGATGCCACAAAATCGAGCGCGGCCACCTGGCCAGCGGGGGCGTTCGCCTCAGGACCAAAGCAGGCCAGGCGGTAGCCGAGCGGGGCGGCAGCCAGCCCCAACATGCGGCCGAGCTGTCCGCTACCAAATACGCCGATGGTGGAGCCGGGTGGAAGGGACATATTGGTCTCGGGTTTTGGTCTCGGTTTAAGGGATTACGGTTTGAAAAGTCAGGAACGTACTGGGTGAAGGATAGCGAGTGTGGTGCGGGGAGACAAGTGGCGGAGGTGAAAGGGTGCATTATATCCGTCGCGCTTAGTGAAGGTTTGGTGCGCCGGAGCCGCCATAGGCTGAAGCCTACGGCTACCCAACCCAAGCCGGCTCATGAACATTGCCGAAATACATCGGTATCGCCGCAGGGGCCGCCGAGGGTTGAAACCCCCGGCTAGGCAAACCAAGTCCACTCAAGTGGACTGGCTAGAGAGAGTGACCACTCTGCGCGAGCGCCACTGTCGGAGGGCTGGAAGCCCCCCGCTACGAGTCCCCCGACGTACGGCGCGCTGTGAGTCCACTTGAGTGGACTTGGGTTGCCTAGCCGGGGGTTTCAACCCTCGGCGGCCCCCACGAGCCAACCAACCCATACCGAAACAATTCTGCAATATTCATCAGCCGGCTGAATCCGGTTTCTCTCGAGAACGCGTGTTGCGAGGTGGTGTCAGCCGGCTTGAGCCGGCTTGGGTTGCGTAGCCGTAGGCTTCAGCCTATGGCGGCCCCAGCGCAACCTTTCACACGAAACATGATGCGCACAATGCATGGCGAATTTGGCGAGGGGAGCAGAAAAACGGCGTTGTGCCGGAGAGGTGACCTGCAACGGGGGCTTTGTTGCCGGGGGTGAGGTTGGAATTTGCGCCCCTGCGCAGCCTGAGAATTTCTAACGAGTTTCTAACTTGACTTTGTGCGCACTCTGCGTTAACATGTATTGATGCACAAAGGCCCATTGCGCGAGACTCGAACTGCGCAAGTACGGGGTTTTGTGCCCATTGTTTGCAGCGGGTGCTGCAACCGCTCGGGCGCGTTGGCTCGGGCGCCATAAGGAATCAGGTGCGCAATCAGGGTGACATGCCGACTTATTTTATGCCCACGGTGTGGGCGGCGACCCCCGAGCGAGAACCTGATTTTTTGTTGTGCACAACTGGATAGTACGGGTCCGCATTTAGAACTTTTGCGCAGACACCAGCTTGTAGATGGTAGACCGACGCCGCCGACGGTTTCTCCACCTGCTCTGGTGTCTTGTTGCCTTGTGACGGCTCTGTACGCCTCTTGTGGCTCATTTACGCAGGGCGCTATAGCAAGTGTCAAAGTTCAGATTGCAGACAAGGCTGGCGGCAAGAGCATTGAACTCCATTTGCCGGATTTGCACAAGGAGCAAATTTCAACACGTACGTTGAAGGTTCAAATCTCGGGGATTGACCTGACATCACGCCTCACTAATTTGTGCTAAACCTTTGCAGAACGCAAAAACGCTGTTGCGTTGGAATACAAAAAGATAGACCGCAATTACCTGTCACGATATTACCTGTCACTATTTACTCACACAGTATTTGCTTACTCACACAGTGTTTGCCACACAGTACTGGATTACAGGCTGACTCTCTGGAATTGACTGGACCTGACTGTATCGCGAATGCCGTGCCGAGACGTGTAAGGAGCTGAAGCGACATGACAATGGTTGCCAACGGAAGCCTATCGGGAGGGGGACAGCGAGTCGAGCGCAAGAATTACGCTCGCACGCCAACAGTCCTCGATTTGCCGCGCCTGACTGAGGTGCAGCATCGCAGCTTCAATTGGTTCAAAGAGGAAGGCTTGCGCGAACTCTTTGACGAAATTTCACCGATTACGAGCTTTAACAAGAATCTGGAGATGCACTTTGGCGATTTCCACTTCGGCGAGTCCAAGTATCCCGAAGATGAATGCCGCGAGCGCGATATTACCTTCTCCGCCCCCCTTTGGGTCACGGTTAAGCTGGTGAACCGCGACACGGGCGAGATCAGCGAGCAGGAAGTCTTTATGGGTGACTTCCCGCTGATGACCGAATCGGCCACCTTCATCATCAACGGCAGCGAGCGCGTGGTGGTCAGCCAGTTGATTCGCTCGCCGGGCGTCTACTTTACAGTGGAAGAAGACCGCAGCACCGGCCGCGATCTGGCCGGCGGCAAGATGATCCCGAGCCGTGGCGCGTGGCTCGAATTCGAGACGAGCAAGCGCGACATCATCAGCGTCAAGGTGGACCGCAAGCGCAAGCTGCCGGTCACGATCCTCATGCGCGCCATCGGCTTTGGCACTGACGACGAAATTCGCCAGATCTTTGCCGACACCGATGACAATATGGACCATCCCTTCATCGAATCGACGCTGGAGCGCGACCCCACCGCCAACCCCACCGACGACAACGAGAAGGGTGTTAACGACGCGCTGCTTGAATTCTACAAGAAGCTGCGCCCGGGCGACCCGCCCACGCTGGACAATGCGCAGAACTTCATGCAGAACCTGCTCTTCACCAACCGCCGCTATGACCTGGGCAAGGTGGGGCGCTACAAGCTCAACCGCCGCCTGGGGCTCACCGAGCCGGCCCGCATCCTCACGCGGGACGACCTGATTGCGGTCGTCAAGCGCATTATCGACATCAACAACGGCAAGGGCCGCGCCGACGACATTGACCATTTGGGCAACCGCCGCATCAAGACGGTGGGCGAGCTGATTCAGAATCAGCTGCGCATTGGCTTGCTGCGCATGGAGCGCGTGGTGCGCGAGCGCATGTCGGTGCGTGACCCCGAACAGGTGACGCCCCTGAGCCTGCTCAACATTCGCCCCGTGGTCGCGGCCACGCGCGAGTTCTTTGGCGGCAGCCAGCTGAGCCAGTTCATGGACCAGACAAACCCGCTGGCCGAGCTCACCAACAAGCGCCGCTTGAGCGCGCTTGGCCCTGGTGGCCTGCGCCGCGAGCGCGCCGGCTTTGACGTGCGTGACGTGCACTACAGCCACTATGGGCGCATCTGCCCGATTGAGACGCCGGAAGGGCCGAACATTGGCCTTATCGGCTCCATGGCCTCCTACGCACGCATTAACGACTACGGCTTCATTGAGACGCCCTACCGCAAGGTCTTCAAGGAAGTGGCTGCCGACGCAAATGAGATGATGGGCCACACGCTCTCGGCTGATGTGCTGAACGACAAGGGCAAGAAGGTGGCCGAGAAGGGCGCCGTGATTGACGAAGCCCTGGCGAAGAAGATCATCGCCACCGGCCTGGAGAAGGTGCAGGTCAAGCCCTTTGCCAGCCGCGACGTCGTCTACCTGACAGCCGATGAAGAAGAGCTGATGCACGTGGCGCAGGCCTCCTCGGCGCTGAACGCTGCGGGCGAGTTCAAAAATCCGCGCCCCTCGGCGCGCTGGGCAGAGGATTACCTCTTTGCCCTGCCCGAGCAGCTGGCCTACATGGACGTTTCGCCCATGCAGGTGGTGGGTGTCTCGGCGGCGTTGATTCCGTTCCTTGAGCACGACGACGCCAACCGTGCGCTCATGGGCTCCAACATGCAGCGCCAGGCGGTGCCGCTCATCCGCCCCGACGCGCCCGTGGTGGGCACAGGGATGGAGTGGCAGGCGGCCGTGGACTCCGGCCAGGTGATTGTGGCCAGGAACGCGGGCGAAGTTGTCAGCGTCACAGGCGACAAGATTGTGGTGCAGGAGCAGGACGGCACCGCTCGCGAATACCACCTGCGCAAGTATAACCGCAGCAACCAGAGCACCTGCATTGACCAGCGCCCGGTTGTCTTCAAGGGTGCGCAGATTAATGAAGGCGCGGTACTGGCCGACAGCAGCAGCACCGACAACGGCGAGCTGGCGCTGGGGCAGAATGTGGTTGTGGCCTACATGTCGTGGGAAGGCGGCAACTTCGAGGACGCCATCCTGGTGAGCGAGCGCCTTGTGCAGGATGACAAGTACACCTCGATTCACATTGAGAAGCACGAGATTGACGCCCGCGAAACCAAGCTCGGCCCCGAAGAGATCACGCGTGACATCCCCAACGTGGGTGAAGACGCACTCAAGGACCTGGACGAGCAGGGCATCATTCGCATTGGCGCCGAAGTCACCCCCGGCGACATCCTTGTGGGCAAAATTACGCCCAAGGGTGAGACGGAACTGACGCCTGAAGAGAAGCTGCTGCGCGCCATCTTTGGCGAGAAGGCACGTGAGGTCAAGGATTCTTCGCTGCGCCTGCCCCACGGCGAGCGCGGCAAGGTGGTGGATGTCAAGGTCTTTGACCGTGACGAGCACCGTGACCTGGCCGCCGGCGTGGAGAAGATTGTACGTGTGAGCGTGGCGCAGCGCCGTCGCCTGACGGAAGGCGACAAGATGGCCGGCCGCCACGGCAACAAGGGCGTCATCTCCAAGGTCGTGCCGGTGGAAGACATGCCCTTCCTGGAGGATGGTACGCCGGTTGACATCATTCTCAACCCGCTGGGCGTGCCGGGCCGCATGAACATCGGCCAGATTCTGGAAGCGCACCTGGGCTGGGCCGCCAGCCGCCTTGGCTTCAAGGCCGAGACGCCCGTCTTTGACGGCGCCAAGGAAGAAGAGATTGAGGCCGAGCTGGCCCGCTCGTGGATGATCGACCGTGCCTGGGTGGATGCCACGGCGCGTGCCTGGACATTCATTAACGAACAGGCCGACATCGACAGCGCCAGCATTGTGGACGACCGTGAGGCGCGTCAGATCTTCCTGATTGAGACGCTGGAGCCCATGGGCTACGACGCCGAGCGCGTCTATCGCGATGACGCGTATGCACGCAATGCATGGGTGCGTGAGTGGCTGCGCGAGCGCGGCTACGAGGCCGACGAGATCATCCCGGAGCTCTACAAGGAGCGCCGCACGACCTCCGAGCAGAACGTAGCCGCAATTGACGCTGCGCTGACGGAGTGGATGAAGCGCCATGAGGGCGATCCCACTGGCCTTAAGGGTGCAGCACTGCATCAGGTTGCCGAGGAGTACAGCGCCGAGATTGGCTGGCCGCTGCCCACCACCGGCAAGCAGCGCCTCTACGACGGCAAGACGGGCGTTCCGTACGATTCGCCCGTAACGATTGGCGTCGTGCAGATGCTCAAGCTCCATCACCTGGTGGAGGACAAGGTCCACGCGCGGAGCACCGGACCGTACAGCCTTGTGACGCAGCAGCCCCTGGGCGGCAAGGCGCAGTTTGGCGGTCAGCGCTTTGGCGAAATGGAAGTGTGGGCGCTGGAAGCCTACGGCGCAGCCAACATTCTGCAAGAGATGCTCACCGTCAAGTCGGACGATGTGAGCGGCCGTGTGAAGACATACGAAGCGATCGTTAAGGGCGAGCCGATTCAAAGCCCCGGCGTGCCCGAGTCATTCCGTGTGCTTGTGAAGGAGCTGCAGAGCCTTGCCCTGGCGGTTGAAGTGATCAACGAAAAGGGTGAAGTGATTCAGTTCGGCAAGGAAGAGACGATCGAAAATCTGCCCAAGCTGGGCTTCAGCCTGAACGTGCCCGGCCCCATGAGCCGGATCAACGTGGAGTAACGGGAGGCGATTCATGGAAGTCCAATCATTTGATGCCATTCGCATTTCACTGGCCTCGCCCGAGCAGATTCGGGAGTGGTCCTACGGTGAAGTGACGAAGCCGGAAACGATTAACTACCGCACCCTGCGCCCAGAGCGCGATGGGCTCTTCTGCGAGCGCATCTTTGGCCCCACGCGCGATTGGGAATGCGCGTGTGGCAAGTACAAGCGGGTGCGTTACAAGGGCATTGTTTGCGACAAGTGTGGCGTGGAAGTGGCCCCCAGCCGGGTGCGCCGCGACCGCATGGGCCACATTGAGCTGGCGTCGCCGGTAAGCCACATCTGGTATGTCAAGGGTGTGCCCAGCCGGCTGGGGCTGCTGCTCAACATCAGCCCGCGCCATCTGGAGCGCGTGCTCTACTTTGCGCAGTACATTGTCACGAATGTGAACGAGGATGCGCGCAGCCGCGCCATCCAGCGCCACGAACGCGACCTGCAGCAGCGGGTAACCAAGGTCGAGGCCGAATACGCCGACCGCGTGGGCGAAATTGAGGGTCGCCGCGATGCCGACCTGGCCGAACTGGAAACGCAGGAGAGCAATGCGCTCGCCCAGCGTGACGAGCGCATTAACAAGAGCTCGTCGACCATCATCGGCGAGGCGCAGACGCTGCAGAACTGGATTGGCGCCAACAAGGGCAAGAAGGCTGCCGAGGGCAAGCGCCTGAGCTGGGTCGAAGAACCCATCATCAAGGCGGGCAACCTCGTCTCGGCGGACTACGAGAACCACGTCAATGACCTGGTGCAGGAAGAGTTGACGCGCCTGCAGAGCGATTCGGACCGCGAGGGAGACGAGATTCGCGAGCTGATCGGCGCGCAGCGCGACCATGTGCGCATGAACGCAGACGCCGCGCTGGGCGAGTTTTACAAGGAGATCGACCGCAAAAAGGAGGCCATCCATCAGCAGATGGATCGCAGCCTCGACGATCTCAAGGGGCTGGAGGAGCAGCAGCTGCTCACCGAGACCCGCTATCGTGAACTGGCCGACCGCTGGGGCAATGTCTTCCAGGCGGGCATGGGCGCCGAGGCGATTCGCGACATCGTCGCCAAGATCGACCTTGACAAGATGGCCAAGGAATTGCGCCGCGAAATTCGCACCACCAAGAGCAAGCAGCGGCGCAAGAAGGCCGCCAAGCGGCTGCGCGTGGCCGAGAACTTCCGCAAGAGCGGCAACCGCCCCGAGTGGATGGTTCTGACGGCGCTGCCGGTGATCCCGCCCGACCTGCGCCCCATGGTGCAGCTCGACGGCGGCCGCTTTGCCACCAGCGACCTGAACGACCTCTACAGGCGCGTGATCAACCGCAACAACCGCCTGCAGCGGCTGATGGAGCTGGGGGCGCCTGATGTGATTGTGCGCAACGAAAAGCGCATGCTCCAGGAGGCCGTCGACAGCCTTGTGGACAATGGCCGGCGCGGCCGCGCCGTCAGCCGCAGCGGCAAGCGCAAGCTCAAGAGCCTGAGCGACCTGCTCAAGGGCAAGCAGGGGCGCTTCCGCCGCAACCTGCTGGGCAAGCGCGTCGACTACTCGGGCCGCTCGGTCATTGTGATCGGCCCCACGCTCAAGCTGCACCAGTGTGGCCTGCCCAAGAAGATGGCGCTGGAGCTCTTCAAGCCCTTCGTCATGCGCCGCCTGGTGGAGTACAACTTTGCGCACAACATCAAGAGCGCCAAGCGCATGGTGGATCGCAGCCAGCCCGAAGTGTGGGATGTGCTCGAAGAGATCTGCCACCAGCGCCCGGTGCTGCTCAACCGTGCACCCACGCTCCACCGCCTGGGCATTCAGGCCTTTGAGGTGGTGCTGATTGAGGGCAGCGCAATTCAGCTGCACCCGCTCACTTGTGCGGCCTTCAACGCCGACTTTGACGGCGACCAGATGGCTGTGCACGTACCCCTGGGCGAGAAGGCGGTGCAGGAAGCACGCGATCTGATGCTTGCATCACGCAACCTGCTCAAGCCCTCCAGCGGTGACCCCATTGTCGGTCCTTCCAAGGACATGGTCATGGGCGTCTACTACCTGACGGTGGAAGAGAAGGCGAAGAATCCTGACAAGCTGCCGAGCTTCAGCGACATGGACCAGGCCGAGTATGCCTATGACATGGGCGTGATTGGGCTGCGCCAGCCGATTACCGTGCGCTTTACGCACAAGTTCGACCAGATGTCTGTGAACGAACTGCCCGTGAGCGACCGAGTGAAGGCCGCGCTCAAGAGCAACAAGGTGGCGAATGTTGGCGAACTGATGGACCACTTTGCCCAGGGCGAAAGCCGCATGGTCAAAGAGTTCACCAGCTTCGGCGACGCCGCCATGGACGAGGTGCGCGAGGCGCTGCGCGAGCTGGGGCTGCTGGGGGCCAATTGGCCCAAGGAGCGGCTCATTACGACGACTGTAGGCCGCGTTATCTTCAACCGCTCGCTGCCGGAAGAGCTCTGGTTCATCAACGAGACGCTTGACCGCAAGGGCGTGGATGCTGTGGTGGGCAAGTGCTACAAGCACCTGGGCCGCGAAAAGACGGCCGTGCTCGTCGACAGCATCAAGGACATGGGCTTCAAGTACGCGACCCGCTCGGGCATTACGATTGCAGTCAGCGACATCCGCGTGCCGGAGCAGAAGCAGGAGATTCTTGAGACGACGTCGGCGGCGGTGGAAGAGGCGGAGCGCCAGCATCGGCGCGGCCTGATCACCGACGACGAGCTCTACAACAAGCGCGTCGAGCTTTGGCAGCGCGCCACGGATGATGTGACCGAGCATGTCAAGGAATTGCTCAACCCCGTTGAGGGGCTGGGCGCCATGGCAAAATCGGGCGCTACCAAGGGTGGCATCAACCCGATTCGCCAGTTGGCGGGCATGCGCGGCCTCATGGCCGACCCGAACGGGCGCATTATCGCCATGCCCATTCGCTCCAACTTCCGCGAAGGGCTAACGGCGCTTGAGTACTTCCTGAGCACGCACGGCGCGCGCAAGGGGTTGGCCGACACGGCGCTGCGTACGGCCGACGCCGGCTACCTGACCCGCCGCCTTGTCGACGTGGCGCAGGATGTGATCATTACCGAAGACGACTGCGAAACACGCGCCGGCATCTGGATTGATGACAGCAAGCAGGCGGCCATGGGCGAGACCTTCATGGATCGCATTGCCGGCCGCTTCCTCGCGAATGATCTTCTGGATCCCGAGACGGGGGCTGTACTGCTCCCGCGCGACGCCTTGCTCGACGAGGCCGCGCTGGCCACGCTCGAGCGGCGCAAGGTGAAGAAGGCGCGCGTGCGCACACCCCTCACCTGCGAGTCGCGCTTTGGCATCTGCATGAAGTGCTACGGCGAAGACCTTGCCCGTGGCGGCCTGGTGAAGATGGGCGAAGCGGTTGGCATTATTGCCGCCCAGTCGATTGGCGAGCCGGGCACGCAGCTCACGCTGCGCACCTTCCACACCGGTGGTGTGGCAGGTGGCGACGACATTACGCAAGGTTTGCCCCGCATTGAGGAGCTCTTTGAGGCCCGCAACCCCAAAGGTGAGGCGGTGCTGAGCGAGATTGATGGCGCGCTCGAAGAGCTTTGGGAAGGCGATACACGCTTCCTGCGTGTGGTGAGCACACAGCTCAACATGCGTGAGGTGGAGGTGCCCGCCGGCTACGAGCTTCTCGTCACCGAAGGCGACCGCGTGCAGGATGACACGGAAGTCGCCCGCACGGAAGGCAACGGTGACGGCCCGCTGGCGCTGGCTGCCGGCATGGAAGGCACCGTGGTTGTGGACCAGAACGAAGACGGCAGCGCGATTGTGCGTGTGCGTCGCGAAGACACGGACATGCGTGAATACCAGATTCCGGCCAACGCACGCTTGCGTGTGGAGCCGGGCAGCCAGGTGAGCGCAGGTACGCAGCTAACCGAAGGCGCGAAGAATCCCAAGGAGATTTTGCGCATTCAAGGGCGCGAAGCGGCGCAGCTCTACCTGCTCGAGCAGGTGCAGCAGGTCTATCGCAGCCAGGGTGTGGCCATTCACGACAAGCACATCGAAGTGGTGCTGCGGCAGTTGCTGCGGCGGGTTTGGGTGCTTGGTTCGGGGGGCACCGATCTGCTGCCCGGTGAGTTGATCGACCGCTTCCTCTTCGAGGACATCAACGAGAAGGCGATTGCCAACGGCAACAAGCCTGCCCGCGCCGAGCCGATTGTGCTGGGGCTCACCAAGGCAGCGCTCAACACCGAATCGTTCCTGGCCGCTGCCTCCTTCCAGGAGACGACGCGTGTCCTTACCGAAGCCGCCATCAAGGGGCAGAAGGATGACCTGCGCGGCCTCAAGGAGAACGTCATCATCGGCAAGCTGATTCCGGTGGGTACGGGCTTCATGACCCGCCGCCAGAAGGCGCTTGAGGATGAGCAGCGCCGCCTGCTGGCAGAGCACGTGGACACCGAGGCAGGCGAGATTGAGCTCGAGATGACCGAACTCGACCTGCAGGACCTCGACCTGAGCGAACTGACCGGCGTCTCCGAGCTGGGCATGGAGCCAATGGGCGTCAAGACCGTAGCCGCATCGGATGACGACAGCGACGACGACCTCGACATCGAATCGCTCGACGAAGAGGAAGAGAACAACGACGATAACGAGATTGACTCCGATTCGGATACGGACAACGACCTCGAGATCGACGTTGACATGGACTGAGCCCGCACCAACTGTTGCGGCATAGAACTAAAGAGCGGCGCCCGCAATTGCGGGCGCCGCTCTTTGTTTGCGGGCGCTGCCGGGTCTGGCGGCCTCGCCTCGTCTCCGTGTATCATGCCGATTGTCGCTTCAACCTCGTTCTCCAGGGAGAGCATAAATGGCAGCACAAACGGCAGCACAAATGGAGGGCATCAACGCGATGGGAGCGCAGGTCGCCGCTGCGCTGCATTTCCTGTGTACAGAGCTTCCAACCCGTACGCTCGGCACCGAAGGCAACCGGCAAGCCACACGCTTTGTAGAGGCGCAGTTGGCTGCAAGCGGCTGGCACAGTGAGCGCCAGCCGTTCGATTGTCTCGAATGGATTGACAGCGGCGCATGGCTGACCGCGCATGACGTCCCCGGTGAAGACTCGGGCAAAGAGCCAGGAAAAGATCAATGGAGCATTCTGCCTGGCCCCTGGTCGTTGCCGTGCGTGCTCGACGCGCCTCTCGTGGACTGCACAACCGTCGAGGAGATCGAGGCGCAAGCCGACCTCAGCGACACGATTTTGCTGCTTCACGGCCCAATTGCCGAAGAGCAGTTGATGCCAAAGGACTATCCCTTCTATTACCCCGAAGCGCACCAACGCATCTACACAGCGATTGAGAGCTGCAAGCCCGCCGCGGTGCTTGCTGCGACCGGCCGCAATCCATCGCTGGCTGGGGGCATCTACCCCTTTCCGCTGATTGAGGACGGCAATTTCGGTATTCCCACAGCGTATATGACCGATGTCGAGGGTGCGCGCCTGCTCGCTGCCGCCCCTGCCGCCGTTCATCTCGAGATTCGCTCTGAGCGACGGCAGGCCCAAGGCTGGAACGTGGTTGCGCGCAAGGGCAGCGACTTTGCACATCCAATCATCCTCTGCGCGCATATTGATGCCAAGAGCGGGACGCCGGGCGCCATCGACAACGCCGCCGGCGTGGTGACGCTGCTGCAAACGGCTGTGCTGCTGGCTGATTACGACGCGAGGCAGGGTGTTGAGATTGTGATCTTCAACGGGGAGGACAATTACGCGGCGGCAGGCGAACTCGAGTATCTGCGCCGCATGGGGCCCAGAGTGAGCGATCCGCACCTCGTCCTCAACGTTGACGGCGCGGGCAAACGCGGCAGCGCAAATGCCTGGTCGCTCTACAACTGCCCGCCGCCAACCGATGCAGCGCTGCGCGCGACGCTGGAGGGCCGGGATGGGCTTGTCGAAGGCGAGCCCTGGTACCAGAGCGACCATGCGATCTTTGTGCAGGCAGGCGTGCCGGCGCTGGCCTTTACAACCGCCGATTTCGCGAACGTGTGGGCGCACATTGCGCACACTGCCGCCGACACGCCCGAACTTGTCGATTGCGACGCACTCGTTTCCCTGGCGCACGCAATCCGTGCCGTCATCACCGCACTTGCGTAGAAGCGACCACAGCCGGCCAACATAGATGAAAACAGACAACGGCGGATTCATATCCGCCGTTGTCTGTTTTCATCTATGTTGGCCGGCTGTGGTCGGCTGTAGTCGACTGTTTGTTTACGAAACAGGCCGCAAGCCGAGGTAGACCTGATCACCCGCGATGGTGCGCAGGATGGACTCAGGCGCCCTCCACGGCATGAACTGGTTCAGTTCGGTGGGCGAAAGGGGCGCGTTGTTATTGGCCAGAAAGACACGGAAGCAGGCCGACGCGAGCGGCAGGCGATCGTTGATGTAGTCGGGGTCATTGGCGCAGCGCTGGCGCAGGCACTCGCGCAGCGCGTCCGTGCGGCGCACCTCACCCGTGTCGGGGTCAACCCAATCCACGTCCTCGGTGTCGGTGTAGCTGGCAAAGCGCTCGCGGCACTCCTCGCACAGCTGGTCACGCAGGAAGAGGCGGAAGCTGCGCCCGCTCTTCTCCCACCACTCATAATCAATGTGAAACTTCGTGTCAACCGTGGGGCGGAAGCGGGCGAGCCGCTGACTTACCAGGGATGGACTCATGCGTAGCTCCCTTAATCCGTATTGGCCAGGGCGAAGAGGCCGTTGCCCACGTCGCGGAAGCTCCGGCTGCTGAGCAGCGCATGGAAGACCGGACCGGGGGCCACACGCCGCACAATGTTGACGGCGGCATAGACACTCTTGGCGTGCACCGAGCCCTGTGGGTTGAGCTTCGTCAGTTCGGGCACAACCTGCTCGACGATGGTGGCCAGCGGCACGTCGGCGGCGGCCATCTGCTCGCGCAGGGCATCCAGCGCAGGAACGTGCGCCTCGTCGGCGTGGACGATGAGTTGTTCATCGAACTCGCAGGCGACCTGCAGCTTGTTCATCTCAAGGCGCAGGGCGTTGTTCTCCAGATCGGCCGTGGCGTAGCGCGCCCACTCGCGCTTGGCGCGGCGGGTGCGGAAGTCGACAATGAGCTCACCAGGGACATTTGTGCGCTCAAGCGTAATGAGCGCGCCGGCCGGAATCTGATGGTCGTTCATCCACTTCTCAAGGCCGGCCACATAGCGACCTTCGGGCACAACCCAGCCCTGGTAGCGAGTGCCCCAGCGGCCGTCAATCAGTGTAATGAGAGAGCGGCCACCGTCTGCCACGGGAAAGAAGGCGCGCGTGCGCCCGCTCAGCGGCAGCGTGCCGTGGCGGCGGTGCGGGTAGATGAGGGTGACGGTGGTGTTGGGCACCAGACTGGGCACGTCGCTGGGCAGCGTGCTTTCGCCCCACTCGTCGTCCAGCTCCCATTCGTACTGGAGCATCTCCACGCTGAGCAGCGCGCGGTTGTAGCGCTGGGGCGTGTGCGCCAGGATGGGCGGCGTGGCCACAACGGCTTCGGGCTCCATGCGGCTCAGATACCAGGCCGGCTGACCACCCACGTAGACAAGGTCAAAGCGGGGATCACTGCCCAGCGCGTGGTCCATGCTTAACATGCGCATGGGCTCGCTGACGTTCTTGTCGAGGTCGGTCTCGGCCAGCAGTTGGGCTGTCGTCTGTGGCCGTTCGGCCACTTCAATCATCGCCTCGGCAATGTTGAGGTGGCCCACATGCACTTCGGCCAGCATGTCGCTGAGCAGCCATGCGCCCGTCACCTCAACGAACTGCTCGCTGCGCGGTCCCTCTTCAAGCGCAAAGAGCACGCTCTCTTCAATTTCGTCACGATACAGATTGTAGATCTCTTCCGGCGAGAGAAGATCCTCGGTGTTGAGCAGGTTCGAGCCGTTGCTCTGGTTGAGACGATGGGGGGTTTGCAGCCCGGCCGCATACTCGCGCGGCGTGCGGCTGCCGCTGAACTCGATGCTCACAACCTCAAAGTCGCCATGCTCGGGGTTCTTGCCCGGGCGCACGTCAACGACTGTGCCCATGGCAAAATCCTGCGTGGGAAATACCACCGACTGGCCCACGGTGTAGTGCTCCTTGGGCTGGTAGATGACCCCCTTCTTGAGCTCATGCTCAAGGCGAGAGTCTTCCCGACGCATGTATTCGGCAATGAGTGCCTGGGTAAGTTCGGAGAGCGGGCGGAGTGTTTGCGCGTCAAGCAGGAGGTTGTACAGAAAATCGACGTCTTCGGGCGTAGTCTCGAACTGATCTCGCCAGAAAGGTGCTGTTTGAGTTTGGCGTTGCAGCACGCTTTCCTCCTCATGGTAATGAATGGAGCCGCTGTGAACGCACCGCTGCGCTGCAGCTGGACGTGCATGCGACCGAACCAGGATAGCCACAGGGGTGGCCCTGCAACGAGCAAAAAGCCCGCCGCAGCTACGAAAAACAGGTTAAGATGACTGATTTCCGCGACCTACAATTATAGGGCCCAAAGGCTTGTTTGCCAAACCGGCAGGCCGCTGCAACTTCTGGAATTGTGCGATCAGAAGTACGACGCAAAGGCGCAAAGACGCAAAGAAAGCGCAAAGAAAGGCAAGAGCGAGAACAGAGATAACAGCGGAAACAACAGGGATCAAAATGGATAATCGATAGTGATCCCTGTTGTTTCCGCTGTTATCTCTGTTCTCGCTCTTGCCTTTCTTTGCGCTTTCTTTGCGTCTTTGCGCCTTTGCGTCGGGGCTATACGTCGGGGCTGCGTCGGGGTAACTGTTGTTCTTTACGCACGGGGGCGGGCGTGCGATAATGGGCGCATCGCATTGACCACTCACCACCCGCAAAGAGACCATTCGCAAAGAGACCATGGACATCACCGAGATTCGCGCCTATCTCAAGGCCAACCAGATTGACGGCTGGCTCCTTTACGACTTTCGCGGCAGCAACCCCGTTGCCCTGCACGTGGCAGGCATTGCCACCAGCGGCTCGCGGCGCTGGTTCCTCTGGATTCCCGCCGAGGGCGAACCGCGCTGGCTGATTCACGCCATCGAAGGCAGCACCTTCCGCAATGTGGCCCCGGCCGTGGAGGGCGAAAAGCTGGTCTACGCCGGCTGGCGCGAACTGGCCGATTTACTGCCCAAACTCATTGGCGCAAGCGACGGCACGCCCCTGCGCATTGCCATGGAGTACAGCCCGGCCAACGCCATCCCCTACGTCAGCCGCGTGGACGCAGGCACGAAGGAACTGGTTGAGGCGACCACGCACGCCGAAATCCTCAGCAGCGCCGACCTCGTGCAGCTTGCGCAGGCCGTGCTCAGCGTAGCGCAGCTGGAGAGCCACCGGCGCGCCGCTGCCATCTGCCTGGCCGCAAAGGATGCTGCCTTTGCGCGCATTCGCGCCTGCCTGCGCTCGGCGACGCCCACGAGCGAGTTCGAAATTCAGCAGCTTATCTCCGACCACTTTGCCGCCAACGGCTGCGAGTTCGACCACCCGGCAATTGTCTCCGTCAACGCGCACGCGGCCGACCCGCATTACGCACCTACAGCGGGCACCAGCCGCCCGATTGCACCGGGCGACATGGTGCTGATTGACCTCTGGGCGCGCCTTGCCGGCGACCCCATGGCCTGCTTCGCCGACATTACGTGGACGGGCTACTGCGGTGCCGAGCCGCCGGCGCGTGCCGCCGAAATCTTCTCTTACGTGGCGGCCGGGCGCGATGCGGCCGTGGCGCTGGCGAGCGCACGCATTGCTGCCGGCGAGCCGGTCTACGGCTATGAGGTGGATGACGCCTGCCGCGATGTGATTGTGGCGGCGGGCTACGGCAACGCCTTTTTCCATCGCACGGGCCACAGCCTGGGCACGGAAACGCACTTCAACGGCGTCAACATCGACAACTACGAAACGCAGGACAGGCGCATGCTCATCCCGGGTATCATGTTTACAGTGGAGCCGGGCATCTACCTGCCCACCTTTGACTTCGACGGCACGGGCGACGGCAAGGGGCTGGGCATCCGCAGCGAAATCAACTGCCTGGTGCATGCCGACCGCCTCGAAGTGACGACGCTGCCGCTCCAAACCGAAATCATTCCGCTGCTCTAGATTCAGCCCGCAACAGCAGCCAACCCCGACGCAAAGGCGCAGAGGCGCAAAGGAGCGCAGAGAAAAGCAAAAACAAGAAACGGCCTTTCTTGCCCTTGCTCTTCTTTGCGCTCCTTTGCGCCTTTGCGCCTCTGCGTCGGGGTTGGCGTTGCGTGCTGCGGCTTCAGGTGAATTGCCATGCAACGCAAGACCTTTACCAAGCGCCCGCGCCGGATTGCCCTCTTCGTCACCTGCATGGTCGACATGCTCTACCCCGATGTGGGCATGGCGACCGTGGAGCTGCTCGAGGCGCAGGGTGTCGAGGTCATCTTCCCCGAAGAGCAGACCTGCTGCGGCCAGCCCGCCTTCAACTCGGGCTTTCGCGATCGAGACGCGCGCCGTGGCGCGCCACTTCATCGACGTCTTTGAGCCGTTGCTCGTTTCGGGCCAGGTGGATGCACTGGTCGCGCCCAGCGGCAGTTGCACCGCCATGGTGGCGCACTACTACCCCGTACTCTTCGAGGATGACCCGGCGGACGCGGCCGATCTGCGGCGTGCGCAGACGGTGGCCGCCGCCACCTTTGAGCTGACCGAATTCCTTGTGGATGTACTGGGCGTCACCTCTACCGGCGCACATTTGGAGCAGAAGGTGACCTACCACGCCTGCTGCCACACATTGCGCGAGATGGGGATTGACCGCCAGCCGCGGCTGCTGCTCTCGGCGGTGGAGGGGATTGAGGAAGTTGCGCTGCAGGGGGCCGACGAATGCTGCGGCTTTGGCGGCACCTTTGCCATCAAGAATGGGCCCATCAGCAGCGCGATGGGGCAGCGCAAGACGGCCAACGTGCTTGCCACAGGCGCCAACGTGGTGGCGCTCTGCGACGTCTCGTGCATGACGCACATTAACGGCATGCTCAGCCGGCAGGGGCAAGAGTGCCGCGCCGTGCACATTGCCGAGCTGCTTGTGGCGCAAGGGCCGCAGGGACCGCCGCCGATCACCCCACCTGCACAGAGCCCGCCGCCTGACGAGCCGCAGGGACCGCCGGCCCACCGCCACCTGCGCCACCGCGCACACCGCCGCGCAAGCCGCCGGCGCCCAGCGCCGAGCCGCCCCCCACCGCCGAGCGCCCACGCCGCTGGCAGGACGTTCGCTAGGGATAGGTACGACGCAGAGGCGCAAAGGATCACAAAGGCAAGAACGGCTTTTCTTCCTGTTGTCTGTCTTTGCGATTCTTTACGCCTCTGCGTCGGCGTTTGTAGTGTGCAGGAGTCACGATGCCGATGCAACTGCCTGAGAATGTAACAATCGAGCGCATTGAGAGTGTCGTCTTTCGGCTGCCGCTGCGGGGGGCGCTGCGCTGGGGCGCACACAGCAGCATGGCCGAGGCGCGCCATGTGCTCGTGCGCGTCACCCTCTCCGATGGCAGCAGCGGCGTGGCCGAGGCGCCGCCCCGGCCTACCATCTACGGCGAAACGGCCACCACCATCTGCGCCGTCATCGCCGAAGAGCTGGCCCCGCGCCTGGTGGGCCAGCCTGCACACAAGGCGCCGGCGCGCCTGCATGAGCTCAAGTTCAACTTTGCGGCCAAGGGCGCGATCGACATAGCGCTCTACGACGCCGCCGCGCAGAGCAGCGGGCAGTCATTGGCTACGTTCCTCGGTTGCGGCAGCGAGCCGCTGCGTGTCTCCTACATTCTGGGCATGGGCAGCGCCGACGCGGTAATGGCCGAAGCGCAGCGTGTGGTGGCTGCCGGCGTGCGCGTGCTCAAGGTCAAGGTAGGGCGCGATCCCGCTGCGGATTTGGCGCAGATTGACGCCTTGCAAGAGGCGCTGGGCACGCACGTGCAGATGTACGCCGACGCCAACGAGTGCCTCTCGCCCGCGGATGCGCCGCGTGTGCTTGCCGCCCTGCGCGAGCGCGGCCTGCTCTACTGCGAGGAGCCGCTGCCCGTGGAGATGGTGCACGCGCGCGCTGCGCTGCGCGCGCAGTCGCTGGTGCCGCTGATTGCGGACGACAGCGCGTTTACCATGCGCGACCTTGCGCGCGAGCTCGCGCTCGATACCTTCGACGTGCTCAACATCAAGACGGCGCGCACGGGCTACACCGAATCCGAGCAGATGCGCGTGCAGGCTTTGGCGGCCGGCAAGGGCATCATGGTTGGCTCGCAGGCCAGCGCGGGGCTGGGCGCGGCGCGGGCGGGGCTCTTTGCGGCGCGGCCGGGCATTGCGCACCCTTCGGAGCTCACCTTTTTCCTCAAGCTGCAGGCCGACATCATCGCCGCGCCGATTCCCATTGTGGACGGCTGCATCAGCCCGGCCGACCTGGCAGCGGTGCGCGTGGACCCCGACGCGCTGCCGTGCGCACACGGTGGCAAAGGTTTGATTGGGCATCACAAGGGGGCTGCACTTTGGATGCGCGCTGCGCAAAACGGCACCTCACCCCCGGCCCCTCTCCATGCGGAGAGGGGTGAAAAGCGCCGCACGTTGCAGCAGCTTTTCACCCCTCTCCGCGATGGAGAGGGGCCGGGGGTGAGGTGCCGTTTTGCGCAGCGCGCATTAGAATCGGACCTTCAAAAGCCCTCTCCTTTGACTTTATGCGGCCCTTCTTTTACGATAGATGCCCCGGCGCGGTACGCGCGCCGCTGATTGTTATACGCGTGATTGAGTAACGAACGCATGGCACTTCTTCCCATTGTGAAAATTGGCGCCGCTGATGACGCCGTCTTGCGCACGCCGGCCGCACGTGTGCGCGACTTTGGCCCGGACCTCCATCGCCTGCTCGATGACATGGTGGAGACGCTGCGCGAGGCCCCTGGCGTGGGGCTGGCTGCGCCGCAGGTGGGCCAGCCGCTGCGCGTGGCGGTCATCGAATACCCTGAGGATGACGAGGAGGAGGGCAGCCCTTTGCGCCTCTACGAGATTATCAATCCCGAGGTGATCAAGGCGCGGGGCAGCGAGGTGGGGCAGGAGGGCTGCCTGAGCATGCCCGGCCTGGCAGCGGATGTTGCGCGCGCCACGCAAGTGGTGGTGCGTGCGCAGGATCGCCACGGCCGCGAAATTCGCGTCAAGGCCTATGACTGGCTGGCGCGCATCTTCCAGCACGAAATTGACCACCTGCTCGGCGTGCTGATGACCGACCGCGCCGAGGAAGTCTATCGCACCGTGAAGGGCGAGGACGGCGAGTACGAAGCCGTGCCCATCGAAAACACCCTCCGCCGCCCCTTGCCTGTCTAAACCGACAAGCGCAACACAAGGCGCAAAGAGAGCAAGGAATCGCAAAGGCAAGGAAAAACAACAAGCGATTGTTGTTTTTCCTTGCCTTTGCGATTCCTTGCTCTCTTTGCGCCTTGTGTTGCGCCCTTCAGTTGGTTAGTTTGCTACATTCACGGTGACGTCACAGGGGGGCGGGAAGTTGCCCGTCTGATCGATGACGGTGAGGCGAATGAGCAGTGGACCGTTGGCAAAGGCGGCCGTGTTGACATTGCTCAGCGCTGCGCCGCTCACGGGCGAGTTGCCGGAGCCGACGAAGTTGAGACCGCCGCCGGGCGCGCCTGCCTCCAGCTTGAAGGAGGCGAAGTTCTCATGCGTGGCATTGCCCGCAACGGAAATCACGCCGGAGACTGTTTGCCCCTCGCTGGGCGAGGAGATAACGGAGCGTGCGTCGGCGCAGGCGGCCACGGTTGATTCTGCAGGCGGGGCTGCCTCCACCACGGCTTCCGGCGTGGGTGGCTCCTGGCCAATGGGCGTGGCCGTGGGCAGCAGCACAGCTTGCGGCGCAGCCACTGCTGCGGGATCGACAACGGGCACGCCCGCGGGTGGCGTGCCTACGAGTTGTGCGAAGATCCACGCGTTGTTGTCCATCAAGAACCACTGCGCGTCGGCCGTCTGCCCAACGATGCGAATCTGGTCGTTCACCTGGGCAGCGCCCACAATCTCCGCATCAAGGTTGGGCGAAGCGCGCAGGTTGGCCTGTACGGCAACGGTGGCAGGTTGCGCCGCCGGCGTGGCCGTAGGCGGCTCCACTGTGGGCGTAGGCGGCTCGGGCGTGGCCGTGGGTGGCGCCGCGGGCGCCGTTGCGGTGGGCACAGCGGCTGCCACGTCGGGTAGGGCAGCAACAGCCGGCGCTTCAAGCCCGATGGCGCGGCTCGGGTCCGCACTCGTATCTGCGGGCTGCCCACCCGCGGCTGCGTCCTCTGTGGGCGCATCGAAGACACTGGTGGAAGTTGCCGTGGGGCCGCCCTCGGCAATCACAGCCAGCGAGCGTGTAGGCGTTGCCTGGGGATTGCTCGCGAAGATGCCCGAGACGGCCGCACCGGCGTTGGAGGCGGCATCCGAGATGCCCGCCATCATGCCGCTGCCAAAGCGGCTGAGGCCCCAAATTACAAGGAGCAGCGCGGCAACTGCGCCGGCTACGGACAGAATACGTCCCAGCCGGATCGGGGTGCGCTCCTCGAGCGTGTCATCCTCATCGCGCAGCCCCACGTCCTTGGGGCGATAGTCGACCTGGCGCATGGGGGGCAGCGTCGAGCCGGCGCTGGTGGGTGCAAGCGCATTGGAGAGCGACGGGTCAGCCACGGCGCGCCGCCGCTCGACGATTTCGGTCGGCTCCAGCCCCAGGTAGGCGGCGTAGTTGCGCAAAAAGCCCCGGCCAACAACTTCGCCCGGGAGCAATTGCCATTCGTCGGCCTCAAGCGCCGAGAGATACTTCTGCCGTATCTTGGTGGCCGCTTCAACTTCGGCCAGGGATGCTCCCAATGCCTCGCGCCGCTCGCGCAGCGCCGCGCCCAGGGTGGCGCCCGCCATCATCATGCCGCGCCCACCGTCATTGATGCGCTGGGGGCCATCAATGCGCTCGGGGCTGTCTGACCAGTCGGTCCGACCTGTGGGGTTCTTGGTTCCTATCATGTTTTTCTTTTCGTAGTCTCCTTACAACCAGAGCAAAGTCTAGCCTTCGTCCACTGGTTTGTCAACAAATGGCGCAACCTTCCAGCATGGGGCTGCATTTCGCTTTGGTAGCGGAACGTTCCATCATGCGCGCCGGTTGACACGCCCCGTGCGTGCGATACAATAAAGGCGTGCGAAATTCGATGCTGGATAGCGCCCAGCGCATCATCGTTGCCATCATCTTCCTGGCCCTGGGGGGCGTTGCGTTAGTCGGTGCACAGTCGGCAGGTTTTCAACTGCCGAGCACCGGTGGCGTGCAGCCGCAAGCTTCTGTGCGCGCCGCCCAGGGAACTGAAATCGCGCTCATCGCCGGCCACGCCGGCAATGATTCGGGGGCTGTTTGCGAGGACGCAGCCGGCGAGGTCAACCTCACCGAAGTCTCCATTAATGCACGCGTGGCCGAAGGCGCTGCGGATCGTCTGCGCCGCGCCGGTGCGAATGTCACCATCCTCAACGAATTCGACCCACGCCTGGAAAAGCTCAAGGCCGACCTGCTCCTCAGCATTCACTCAGACAGCTGCATTGACGCCACTGGCTTCAAGGCGGCCGTGCACACCTTCAGCGCAATCCCCAACACCGACGCACAGCTGCTGGCCTGCATCGAGCGTGAGTATCCCGCCGCGACCGGGCTGCCCCATCACCCCAACACCGTGACCCACAACATGACTGAATACCACGCCTTTGGCGAGATTGCACCAACCACCCCGGCCGCCATCCTCGAGCTTGGCTTTCTGGGCGGCGACAGAGCGATGCTGGAAGGCAATCCCGACGTGGTTGCAACGGGCGTGGCCAACAGTGTGCTCTGCTTCCTGCGCGGCGATATTCTAACGCCCCAGCCGGCGGATGCAGGCCAGCCCGACACGGAATTCGACGGGAGCGCTGCACCATGAACCGTGCAAAGCACTCCATAAGCCGCGCAAACGCCGCTCTTCAGATTCGCGCCGAATCGCCCGCTTCGCTGGACGCTTTGGCGCTGGCTGACCTCTGGAATGGCGCCATGGCGGACGATATGCCCACGAGTGCCCGACTGCTCACCTGGGCGTTGACGGCGCAGCCGCCGCGCCAGGTTGCGCTCTGGGTTGCCTACCAGGCCGGCGCGCCCGTGGGCTTTGTCGTCGCGTCGCACCTGGGGGATGGCGCGCTGGGCTGGGTGGACGCGCTGGCCGTGCCCGTGCGCCCCAATCGCGCGGCGGTGCGCACCGGCCTGCTCGATAGCGCCATGGCCTGGCTGCATGCGGCGGGCTGCAGCGCAATGCAGGTGGGCGGCGGTGCACGCAGCCTCATGCGCGGGGTGCTGCAGGCGTCGCAGCGCGCCGACTATTTTGTGAGCCGCGACTACGACGATGCAGGGCGCCGCTTTGACATGCATGTGGATTTGGCGCGCTATGCGCCACCCGCCGATGCGCCCGTCTTCGCCGGCGTAGTGCGGCCACCCCACCCGCGCGATCGCGATGATGTCGATGCGCTGCTGGCCGACAGCAGCGCGCTCTGGAACGGGGCGCTGGACAGTGACGCCGACAACGCTGCTCTCCTGCCTGTGCTGGATACGCTGCGCGACGGCCGCTTTGCCGACCTGATGCTGCTCTGGTCCGGCCGCGGCCTGGAGGGGTTGATCCTGCTCATCTTTGCAGATTCAGCAACGCCGC
This sequence comes from uncultured Chloroflexia bacterium, assembly GCA_963773745.1. Taxonomy (GTDB): domain Bacteria; phylum Chloroflexota; class Anaerolineae; order Caldilineales; family Caldilineaceae; genus UBA5069. The sequence continues at coordinate 1,081,177 of CAVZCL010000005.1, read as the reverse complement.
TCGACGTCGTCTACCCCTACGGCCTGCCGCGGCCCTGGACGGGGCTTGGTCCCGTGCTGCTGCGCGCCGATAGCGCAATGGGGCATGGGGGCACGGCCGCGGCAGCGGGCATGCTCTTTGATGCGTCGCTGCGGCGGCTGCACAACAACGGGGCCAACAGCTGCGTCGCCACTGGCGTGCGCGACAGGGCGCTCTATGCGCAATACGGCTTCAAACCGCTGCGCACGTGGCAGGCGTATGTGAAGCGGCTGTAGGTGCACACCGGCAACAGCAAAATGTGTGGGACACGTAGCGGGGGGCTTCCAGCCCTCCGTTTTTTGTCTTCACAGCGTAGGTCGCGCCTTCGGCATGATGCTGTTGACCGCGCGTGCCGCAAGTAAAGGCCGGAGGGCTGGAAGCCCCCCGCTACGAACTCCGCGCCTGCGGTGGGCGGCACCGCCGAGCAACTCTCCACATTGCATAAGCCGCCGAAGGTGCGAAACTCCCCGCATTTCTGCGCGTCACATCCCTCCACCGTGCAGCGGAACCATGCCTACACTCCCTGGCGCTGAGATTCCGTACACTGTTGATTGGATACAAATCCACTGTGCCAAGATACTGGGGAAAGGGAGTTAAAATGAAGTTCACCTTGCCAAAAACCGCGGCCGCTGCGCTGCTCTTCATACTGCTGAGCACACTGCTGCCGGCTCGACCCGCGCTGGCGCAAACAAGCGCCGTACCTGCCGCCACCTGCGCAGCCACCGTCACCGTGCAGCCGGGCGACACACTCTCCACGATTGCCGAGCGCACGCTGGGGAGCCGCACGGTCTACGCACGCATTGTGGCCGCCACAAATGCCGCGGCCGCCGTTGATCCCACCTTTGCAACCATTGCCGATCCCGACCGCGTGGTTGCAGGCTGGAAGCTCTGCCTGCCCTCGGGCGCAAGTGCCGCAGTTGCCCCAACGGCAACGCCCGCTGCACCCGCCTCGGCTGCGTCTGCCGCGCCCGCTGCAACAGCCACGCAGTCACCCAACGCCGACGAAGATGCGCGCCCGCCGCTGGACCCGGTGACGCTCACGCTCACCTGGCTGGCGCAGCAGGAGACGCCCGGCAGCGCCATCACCGTGGAGCAGGTGCTTGCGCCCGGCAGCAACTATGAGCGCTATCTCGTCTCCTATCTCTCGGATGGGCTCCGCATCAACGCCTACATGACGGTGCCGCAGGGTGCGCAGCCTGCCACCGGCTGGCCGGCGATCATCTTCAACCACGGCTACATCCCGCCCGCAGTCTATCGCTCCACCGAGCGCTACATCGCCTACCAGGATGCCTTTGCGCGCAACGGCTACATCGTCTTCCGCCCCGACTATCGCGGCCATGCGTTTAGCGAAGGCGAGGCCGAGGGCGCATATGGTTCGCCGGGCTACACCATTGACGTGCTCAACGCGCTCGCTTCGGTCAAGGCAGATGCGCGCGTAGACCCCGATCGCATTGGCATGTGGGGACACTCGCTGGGCGGCTACATCACGCTGCGCGCGATGGTGGTCAACGATGACATCAAGGCGGGGGTCATCTGGGCGGGCGTGGTTGGCGACTATGCCGACATGCTGGAGAACTGGCGGCGCAATCCGAGCGTGATTCCCACGTCGATTCCGCAGAGTGCGCGCCGCTGGCGCAATGAGCTTGTGGAGCGGCTGGGCACCCCCGCCGAAAACCCGCTCTACTGGAACTCGATTTCGGCCAACTCCTACCTCGACACCCTCTCGGGGCCGGTGCAGTTGCACCACGGCACTGCCGACGAGGATGTGCCCGTGGCCTTCTCGCGCACGCTGGAGGAGGAGATTGAGGCGGCGGGCGGGAGCGTCGAATACTTCGAGTATGCCGGCGATAACCACAATCTCTCCAATTCGCTCTACGTCGCGCTTGAGCGCTCGGTGGCCTTCTTTGATCAACATGTGAAGAACGCCAAGTAACGCTATACCGAAGACTGAACAAAGGCACGGCGGAAGAGGAGCACAGAGAAAAGCAGAAGGACAGTTGCTGCTGCTTTTGCTTTTCTGCCGTGCTCCTCTGTGTCGTAGTTCCCATTGTGTGCGCATCCGGCGATGTCGTCGCTAGATTCAGGGCAACGTCTCGATCAAGCCCGACACCCGACACCCGACACCCCACACCCGACCACCTGAAAACATGCCCGAACTCTTCAACGTCCTCACGCCCGCCGCCGCCTGGCAGCGCTTTCTGCAGCACTACACGCCCGTCGTGCGCAGCGAAACGCTTGCCACCTGGGATGCGCTCGACCGCGTCCTCGCCGCGCCCATCGTCTCGCCGCAGGATTTGCCCACTTTTGCCCGCTCGACCATGGACGGTTTCGCCGTCAACGCCGCCGATACCTTTGGCGCATCGCCCGGGCTGCCTGCCTTTCTCACAGTGGTGGGCGAAGCGCCCATGGGCCAGGAGATTACGCAGGCAATTGGCGTGGGCGAGGCGCTGCTTGTCCACACGGGCAGCATGATCCCGCCCGGGGCCGACGCCGTGGTGATGGTCGAGCAGACGCAGCGCGTAGACGCTGAGAGCATTGAGGTGATGAAGGCGGTGGCCGAGGGCGAGTCCGTGCTGCAGGTAGGCGAGGATGTGCGCCAGGGCGAGCAGCTCTTTGCCGCGGGCCACCTGCTGCGGCCGCAGGACATTGGCGGGTTGGTGGCGCTGGGCGTTGTGCAGGTGGAGGTCGCCGCAAAGCCGCGCGTCGCCATCATCTCCTCGGGTGATGAGGTTGTGCCGCCCGAGGCCGAGCCCGCCATTGGCCAGGTGCGCGACATCAACTCCTATGCGCTGGCGGCCATGGTGCGGCGCGCCGGCGGCGAGCCGCTGCGCATGGGCATCATACCCGACCAGCGCGCCGCGCTTGAGGAAGCCGCCGCAGCAGCCTTTGCGCAGGCCGAGATCGTCCTCTTCTCTGCGGGCAGCTCCGTCAGCGAGCGGGACATGACCGCACAGGTGATTCAGGGGTTGGGCGCGCCCGGGGTGCTGGTGCATGGGGTCAGCGTCAAGCCGGGCAAGCCTGCCATTCTCGCCGTTTGCAACGACAAGGCGGTCTTCGGGCTGCCGGGCAACCCCGTTTCGGCCATGGTGATTTTTGATCTCTTCGTTGCCCACACCATCCGGCTGCTGCTGGGCACGGCCACACCCACACGCACGCGCGTGCAGGCCAGGCTGGCGCGCAACCTCAACTCAGTGACAGGGCGCGAGGATTACGTGGCCGTGCGCCTTGAGGAGCGGGACGATGGCCTGTGGGCCGTGCCGGTGCTGGGCAAATCCAATTTAATCTACACGCTGGTCCACGCCGACGGCACGGTGACGGTGCCGCTGGATTCCAACGGCATGGCTGCGGGCACAACGGTGGAGGTGCTGCTGTGACGCGTGACAATCCAGGTGCGCCCGCGGGCGCAACACCCTCGCAAATGCCCTACCTCCACGACATTGGCATGGAGGAGGCGCTGGCGGCATGGCACGCAGCGCTGGCCGACGTGGGGCTGCTGGGCCCGCTCGAGACTGAGTTCGTGGAACTGGAAGCCGCGCTGGGCCGCGTAACGGCGGAAGCGGTGTGGGCGCGTATTTCTTCGCCCCACTACCACGCCAGCGCGATGGATGGCTACGCACTCGACGCCGACGCCAGCCGCGGCGCATCGGAGACGAACCCTGTGCAGCTGCGCGTGGGTGTGAACGCCTTCTATGTGGACACGGGCGACCCGCTGCCCACCGGCACGAACGCCGTGGTGATGATTGAGGCTGTGCAGCGCGTGCAGGCGGAATCCGGCGAGTTCATCGAGATTGTCGCCGCGCTGCCCCCATGGACGCACGTGCGCGCGATGGGCGAGGACATGGTGGCGAGCGAACTGGTGCTCCCCGCCAATCACAGGTTGCGCCCGCAGGATTTGGGCGCGCTGGCCGGGTCGGGGCACGTGACGGTCACGGTCCACCGGCGGCCGCGCGTCGCCATCATCCCCACAGGCACGGAGCTTGTGCTGCCGGGCACGCCCCTCAAGCCGGGCGACATCATTGAGTACAACTCGCTGGTGCTGGGCGCACAGGCGCAGGAGGCGGGCTGCGAAGTGACTCGCTACCCCGTCCACAGCGATGACCGCGCGAAAATCCTTGCCACGGTGCGAGCGGCGCTGGTGGCGCACGATCTGGTGGTGATCAACGCCGGCTCGTCGGCGGGCTCCGAGGATTTCACTGCCTCGATTGTGGAGGAATTGGGCACATTGAGCGTCCACGGCATTGCCATGCGCCCGGGCCACCCTGTCATTCTGGGCTCAGCCCGCAGTGGAGGGCGCGGCCGGGCGCTGGTGGGGGTGCCGGGCTATCCCGTCTCGGCCGCCATGACCTTCGACATTCTCGTCAAGCCGCTGCTTTACAGGTGGCAGGGGCTGCTGCCACCGCAGCGCCCGCTGCTGCAGGCCGTGCTTACGCGCAAGACGGTCTCACCCATGGGAGAAGACGAATTCCTGCGCGTGGCGGTGGGCAGGGTGGGCGAGCGCGTCCTCGCCACACCGCTGGCGGGCGGCGCCGGGGTGATCTCCTCACTTGTCAAGGCAGACGGCATTGTCACCATTCCGCGCTTTAGCGAGGGGCGACACGCCGGTGAAGTGGTGGATGTGGAGCTGCTGGTGGAGCCGCGCGCCATAGACAACACGATTCTCGCGATTGGCAGCCACGACATGACGCTTGACCTGCTGGCCGACCTGCTGCGCCGCCGTTCGCCGCACCTGCGGCTGGTTTCAGCGCACGTGGGCTCCTGGTCGGGGCTGCTGGCGCTGCAGCGGGGCGAGGCGCACCTCGCCGGCTCGCACCTGCTGGATGAGGCAACGGGCGATTACAACGGGGATTCCATTGACAAGCTGCTTGTGCAGCATGGCATTCATGGCGTGCTGCTGGGCTTTGTGCACCGTACGCAGGGACTGATGGTGCCGCCCGGCAACCCCAGGAACATCAGCACGCTGCAGGATTTGGCTCGTGAGGACGTGCTCTTCGTCAACCGGCAGCGGGGCGCAGGGACGCGGGTGCTGCTCGACTACCAGCTCAAGCAGCAGGGCATCAACCCACGTGCGATTCGGGGCTACGATCGGCAGGAGTACACGCATTTGGCCGTGGCCGCGGCGGTCGCCTCGGGTGCGGCCGATTGCGGCCTGGGCATTTTGGCTGCGGCGCGTGCGCTGGGGCTGGATTTCATCCCCCTTTTTGGCGAGCGCTACGATCTGGTCATCCCACAGGCGCACTACGAGAGCGACCTGCTCGCGCCGCTGCTCGCGCTCATCCGCGACCCACAGGCGGGCTTTGCGCAGACGGTGCAGGCCCTGGGCGGCTACGAAACCACGCACATGGGCGAGGTGCTCGCCACCTTCTAAACTCACATACGGCTGAAACCGGCAGTTTCAACGCAAGGGCGCAAGGGGGGCAAAATGCAGGCGCTGGGCTAGCCCTTGCGGCCCGTTGTGGCAATCCCGTCCATGAAGTAGCGCTGGCCAACGAAGAAGATCAGAATCATTGGAACCGTCACGATCACGCTTGCAGCCAGCACAATCTCCCACTGCATCTCGCCCCCCTGGCCGAAGCGATCGAGGATGGCCTTCAAGCCGCGCGGCAGTGTATAAAGCGCCGTATTCTGCAGATAGATCAACGGCTTGACCAGGTCCGTCCAACTGGCCTTGATCTCGAAAATGAAGACAACGATCAACGCCGTGCGCACAAGAGGCACAGCAATGTGCCACCAGATCTGGAGGTAGTTGGCGCCATCTACGCGCGCCGCCTCAAAGAGCTCACGCGGTAGCGCAAGAAAGAACTGGCGCATCAAGAAGATATAGAACGCCGACCCAAAGAGATTGCCTGCCCAAAGCGGGATCAGCGTGTTGGTCATGCCCAGCTTGTTCCAGATCAGGAAAACCGGGATCATGGTGACCGCACCGGGAAGCATCATCGTTGCAAGCACAAAGCTGAAGAGCGTATCGCGCCCCGGAAAGCGAAAATAGGAGAAACCAAAGGCAATCAGCGCACAACTGAACATGGCCGAAACGGCTGCCAGAACGCCCACAAGAATGCTGTTCTGCAACCACGTGAGCAGTGGCGCCGCCTGCCAGACTGTGACATAGTTCCTCCATGCCACAGGGTCGGGGATCCAGCTCATGCTGAAGACATCGGATCGCACCTTGAGAGAGGCGCTCAGCAGCCAGAGGAAGGGCAGAATAAAGAGCAGCGTTACCCCCAGCAGCAGCAGTATGAAGAGCGCCCGCTGCACTATTGATTCGGTGGGGCGACCTAGCTCCTCCTTGACTTGTGGTTTGACGAGCGTTTGCGCCTGACTGCCGGCGGCCATAGGTTACTCTCCTTCGTAGTATACCCACTTCTTGCTGAAGTAAATTTGCAGCGCAGTAAGCAGCAGGATCAAAACAAAGAGCAGCCAGGCCATGGCTGAGGCATACCCCATGTTCAGGAATTCAAAGGCCTGGCGGAAGAGATAGATCACATAAAAGAGCGCCGCTTCGGAACCAGCACCCGACTGCATGCGCCCAAAGTACATGGTGTAGACCTCGGTGAAGATCTGCATGGAGGCGATCGTATTCACAATCAGCACAAAGAAGAGCGTGCCACTGATCATGGGCACAGTGATGCTGCGAAACTTGCGCCAGGGGCCGGCGCCATCAATCTCCGCCGCCTCGTACATCGTCCTCGGCACGTTGCGCAGCGCCGCCAGCAGGATGATCACCGTACCCCCCACCGACCAAAGGCTCATGATCACAATGCCCGGCTTGATCCAGGCCGGATCCGTTGTCCAGCCCGGGCCGTTGATGCCGAAAACCGCCAAGCCACGGTTTACAAGACCAATGTGCGGGTTGAGCAGCCACAACCAAAGCGTGCCCACGGCCACAGCCGGCGTGATTGAAGGCAGATAGAAAGCCGTACGGAAGAAGCCTGCCGATTTGCCCACTCGCTCCAGAATGAGGGCAAGCCCAAGCGCTATGATGATGCTCAACGGCACGTGCAGCGCCGCATAGTAAAAAGAGTTCATCAAGCTTATCAGCAAGCGCGGATCACTGAAGAGCTGCCGGTAGTTGTCCAGCCCGATGAACTTTGGTGGGTTGAGAATGTCATACTTGCTCAACGACAATCCCAGGCTGGCAACCATTGGCCCCGCGGTAAAGATGAGAAAGCCGACAATCCAGGGCGAGATAAAGGCAAGCGCAGCGAGTGTTTCCCTCCGTTGCAGAGGGCCGCTGCGCCGCCCCTTTGTGGGGGGCGGCGCCTTGCGTGTGTCACTCGGTGCATGCGACGTTTGTAGGGCCATGGTTACTGGTTCCAGCCTTCATCAAGCGCTCTCTGTGCTTCCTGCTGCGCCTGTGCCAGGGCTTCTTCGGGCGTCTGTTCACCGGCAAGCGCGCGGTTGACAGCATCCAGCCATGCCTGACGGAACTCGGCGCCTGCCGGATTGGGCGGAATGGAGAAGGCATTGTCCTGCACGGCGAGAACGGTCTCGACGCCGCTTTCAAATACGGCGTTGCCGCTATCCTGGCGGATTTGGCCAAAGATGATTTCATCGGCGGCTTTGTTGCCAGTATAGGTGCCCGTGTAGGTGTTGTTCTCGGCTGCGCGTGCGTCGGCGCGGGCCTGCGCTGCACGCTGCCAGGTTGCCACGTCGGTCATGGTCTTCATAAAGGCGCAAGCGGCACTCTGGTTCTCCGCACCGCGTGGTATGGCAAAGGCATTGCCTGTGGCAAAGGTAATGGGCTGCCCCTGACGGTCCAGGAAGGGAATGACCGAGATATCGACATCAGGCGAGACGTCGGTGAGCACATTCAGGTACCATTGCTCCATGGGGAAGGCGCCCACCTGATCGCTGACGAACTCGTTCTGGCCGCCGAAGAAATCCCAGGTGTCGCGGAAGCCCATGAAGTTCTGCCGCCCGCCGGCAGCATCATGCAGCGCCACCGTAAAGGCCAGCGCCTCTACAACGCGCGGGTCATCCAATTGGGCTGTCCGGCCGTCGGCGGAGAGCAAATCAGCGCCGTTGGCTTTGGCCCACAAAGGCAGAAACTCGGGCAGCTTGGGGTCGAAGCCAATACGGACCAGCTTGCCGTCGTCCAACTGAGTCAGCGCGTCGTTGAAGTCCGCAATCGAATCCCAGTTGCTCATGTCCAGGTCATCCAGCGTCATCCCTGCATCTTCTAGAGCCTTGTTGTTGACTAACACCACAACCACGTTGTAGAACTCAGGGATGCCGTAAATCGTACCATTCACGGTAACCTGATCAACGGCTGCCTGGCGGAACTGGCTCATATCGATCCCCTGATCGGCAACACACTGATCCAGAGGAACAATGGCCCCACGGGTAGCGTAGGTACTCAGTTCGTCGCGGCCCGAGTAGATTACGTCGGGCGGATTGCCGCTGGCGACGGCCGTGAGAAACTGCTGTCTGTCAAGCGCTCCTTCGGACAGGTTGAGCTCCACGTCCGGATAGGCTTCCTCGAAGGTGTCCACACGTACAGTGGCAATTTCATCGGTCAGGCTCATGCCCAGGATGTTGAGCGGGCCGCTGATGGCGCCATCCGTCTCTGCGCCTCCGACAGCGCTTTCGGCTGCGGCCGGCACAGTCGCCGCAGGCATCGTGTCACTCGACGAATCAGCCGGCGTGCCGACACTTGGGGCGCAGGCTGCAAGCAGCAACGCAAGCAGCATGACAACGACTGTTCCAGTGATCGCGCGCATGTTGTACTTCATGGTCTTCCTCCTTGAATCTGGTTTGTCCAATCGGTCCGATCGGAGCGGTGCGCGATGCACTGCGCACTGCGCAAGACAAGAAACCACAAAAAGCAAACGATAACGGTATGGCGCTGGTAAAACCTGCGATGCTGAGAAGTAAACATGTGTAATGAAAGCGTATAGGCCGTTGCGACTACGCCTCCTTCCCCGCCCAGCTTATTGTGTCGGAATGTTATGCCAGAGGTGCTACCGGCAACATGTTGTTGCGCCAACCCCCTGCGCCTGAAGATGATCCGTTGTGCCCGCGCACGCCAATGTCTCTGTACGCCGAACGTGATGCGCCCGACGTGCGCCCGGCCCGACACGCTGCAGAACGAAGGTGAAACAACCCTGGTTCCTTGCATCAGCACTGCTGCGTCAATACCGATGCAATTGGATGACGCGTGCCGGCTCAAGCAAGAAGAGCGGGCGCACCAATGCGCCGCTGGTTGCACCACATCTCCATTTTGCGCACAGCCGTTTTTCTCACACGGATGTTGCGCCTATAATCCAGGCTCACCCTCGCATCTAAAGAGCTGAACACACTTCAACGAAACGGACTCTCCATGCGCCGCTTGCTTGTGGTCATTGGTATCATCCTGCTTTTGCTGCTTGCCATTGGGCTGGGCGGCTGGCTCTGGCTGCGCACCAGCCTGCCCACCACCACCGGCACCCTCAGCGCGCCCGGGCTTGACGCCTCGGTGGAGATTGTGCGCGACGCCAACGGCGTGCCCCACATCTTTGCCAGCAGCGATCACGACGCCATCTTCGCGCTTGGCTACGCCCACGCGCAGGATCGCCTTTGGCAACTGGAGATGAACCGGCGCATTGGCAACGGCCGTTTGGCCGAGGTGCTGGGCGAGCCGGCGCTGGGCATTGACAAATACCAGCGCACCATGGGCTACCGGCGTGTCTCCGAGCAGGCGTGGGAGTACCTCTCCGAGCGAGGCAAGGCGACGCTGCAGGCCTATGCCGACGGCATCAACGCCTACCTGGACGAGGGGAAGACGCTGCCCCCCGAATTCATCCTGCTGGGCTTCAAGCCCGAACCGTGGACCGTTTACGATTCGCTGGTGTGGATGAAGATGATGCAGTACGACCTGGGCGGCGACTATGAGATGGAGCTGCTGCGCGCGCAGGCCGGTGCGGCGCTGGGCCCCGAGCGCGCCGCGCAACTTTTGCCCGCCTACCCCGAAGATGGCTTGCTGATTCTGCCCGACGGCGTGCCGGGTGTGGGCGGCGCGGCGTTGGATGACGAAAGCGCGCGCGCTCTCCTGGCCGTGCGCAAGCAGATGCAGACGCTGATTGGCATTACCGGACGCGAGAAGGGGAGCAACGACTGGGTCATCGGCGGCAGCCGTACGGAGACGGGCCTGCCCCTGCTGGCCGACGACCCCCATCTCTCCACATCGATCCCCTCCATTTGGTATCTGGCCGAAGTACAGGGAGACACGCTGCACGTGACGGGCGCGACCTTCCCGGCGCTCCCTCTTTTTCCGATTGGCCACAACGAGCAGATTGCGTGGGGTGTCACCAACATGGGCCCCGATGTGCAGGATCTCTACCTCGAGCGCGTCAATCCGGAGAACCTCAACCAGGTGGAGGTGAACGGGCAGTGGGTGGATATGACGATTGTGGACGAGGAGATTGTGGTCAGCGGCCGCGACGCGCCAATCAACTGGGCTGCACGCGCGACGCGCCACGGCCCGCTACTCAGCGACGTGAGCGCCACCCCCAGCACCGTGGCGCTGCGCTGGACGGCGCTTGACCCCGACGACACGACCTTTGACGCCTATCTTGGCATTAACTATGCGAAGAATTGGGACGAATTCAAGGCGGCCATGGCCCCCTACATCGCCCCCAGCCAAAACTTCGTCTACGCCGATATCGAGGGCAACATCGGCTACTTCGCCCCGGGCCGCATCCCCATCCGCAAGACGGGCGACGGCATGCTCCCTGTTCCCGGCTGGAATGACGACTACCAGTGGACTGGCTCCATCCCCGTGGAGGAGTTGCCGCAAACCTTCAACCCGGCTGCGGGCTATGTGGCGACGGCCAACAATCGCGTGGTGGACGACAGCTACCCCTGGATGCTGGGCAATGACTGGGCCCCGCCCTACCGCGCCGAGCGCATTGTCGAGCTTATCGAGCAGAAGAGCAGCGGCAACGAGAAGATCTCCGTGGGCGACATGACGGTCATCCAGGCCGACCAGGCAGGGGCTGAGGTGCAGGATATCCTCCCTTTCGTGCAGTCGCTGCCCGCCGCCACCGACCGCCAGAAGGAGGCGCTGGCCTACTTGCAGGCGTGGGATGGCGTTTCGCGCATGGAGAGCGTGGCGCAGACGCTCTACGCCGCGTGGCGTGTGGAGTTCGAGCGCGCCCTCTTTGCAGATGACCTGAGTGGCGGCCTCTACGACGAATTCGCCGACATGTCGGTGGCGCTCTTTGGCGCCAACGTGCTGGCCGATGAGGCGCTGGGGCGCATCTGGTGCGACAACATCACCACGGTGCCGCTCGAAGGCTGCACGGAGACGGGGCTGGTCGCACTCGACAACGCCATCGCCTCGCTCGAGGCGCAGGTGGGCAACAACATGGCGCGCTGGACGTGGGGCACTGTCCACCAGACGCAATATCCCCACCGCCCCTTTAGCGACGTCGCGTACCTCAAGTGGCTCTTCCACCGCACGATTGCCAACGGTGGTGACGCCTATACCGTCAACGTGGCCCCCTTCCGCCGCAGCGACCTCTACAACCAGTATCACGTTCCCGGCTATCGCCATGTGGTGGATCTGCAGGACTTCAACCGCAGCCTCTTCATGACAACGACGGGGCAATCAGGCAATATCCTCAGCCCCCACTACGACGACTTCATCGAGCGCCACCGTGATGTGGAGTACCTGCCCATGACCTTCGGCCGCGAGCAGGTAACGGGCGACGTGCTGACGCTGCGGCCGTAAAAACAGCAGTACACAGATTTCACGGATTGCGCACAGAAAACAACGGATGACAGCCTTTGCGCTGTCATCCGTTGTTTTCTGTGCGCAATCCGTGAAATCTGTGTACTGCTGTTTTATCTACTCTTTGGCGAGCAGGGCCAGGGCCGCGTCCCACTCTTCGGGGGTGTTGGCGTTGACGAAAGAACGGAGTTCCGGGTCGTGTCTGCGCAACGTGCTTTCGTCCACACGGCAGACGCGCACGTCGGGCAGAAAGGAGATGACGCGTCGCTGGCCACTGGCAAGGCGCGCCTCGATGGCGGGCAGACAGCGGCGGTGATAGAGCGCGTGCAGCGGCTCCTCGTAGCCGTCCACCACGGGCATCACCACGTCCCACAGGTCGTCGCCGTTCTCGTCGCGCGTTGCGGCCAGCGCAATCAGCGCGGCGCAGAGGCGCGCGCTCACTAACGGCAGATCGCACGCCATCACCAACGCCCAGCCGGGCTGTCGCTGTGCTTGTGGATCCAGCGCGTGCAGCCCGGTGGCAATCCCGCCCAGCGTGCCGGCGTCGGCGTAGCGGTCGGCCACAAAGCGCGCGGGCGGATCGAGCACCAATTGCGCGGCCACCTCGGCGTCGTTGACAACGATGATGACCTCGTCTTCCACGAGCGGGCGCAACCGCTGCACCATATGTACGAGCAGCGGCCTGTTCTGCGGCGGCACGGGCAGCAGCGCCTTGGTGCGCCCCATGCGCCGGCTTTCGCCGCCGGCGTTCATGACGAGCGCAGGTTTGAGGAGAGTGTTTGCCATGCGTACTGTGATACACCAGCGCGCCGCGGCTGTCAATGATGCGCACGCGAAGCGAGGCTTCTCGGAGGTCAGCGCGGCGCAAAACTGCACCTCACCGCCAACCCCGCTCCATGCGGGCCTACGCAATAGACAACTCGTGCGATGCAGGTACTTGTTGCGCCGGGGCCGCCGTAGGCTGAAGCCTACGGCTTCTCAACCCAAGTCGGCTAAGCCGACTGACACTTGCGCGACGCATCTACTTGAGGGAATGGGGTGTTAGCCGGCTTCAGCCAGCTTGGGTTGGGTAGCTGCAGGCTTGAGCCTGCAGCGGTGGCCCGTCAAGCCCGCATCCCACCGTGTGAACTTTGGCGGCATGGAGCAGGGCCGGGCTGGGTGCCGCCGCGTGTGCTATGCGATACCCAAGGCGGCTTGACAGGGGCAACGCCGCCGCATATACTGCGCTTGTTGCGTGTAGCAACGATGCCCACATCGCCGAATCCGGCCGCGCACACGGGTGCATTCCACCTGCTGGCGCTGCGCCAACGCACACAAGAGGAGTAGCCTCATGTCCGACGCACCCGCCAAGACGCCTCCCACCGCCCCTGCCGTAGCCACGACTGAACCCAATATCGATTCCGCAAGCGCGCCGGCTGGCAGCAACGGCACAGTTGCGCCTGCCGATGCCGCACCCGCTTTCAACGCCGCGCCAAGCTCTGATGCCGCGCCAAGCCCTGATGCCGCGCCCGAGGTCAGCAGCGCACCCTCCCTGCGCGCCGACAGCAGCATTGCCGACGCCATTGTGGGCTTCGACGAATACATGCTGCGCAAGGGCTTCAGCGAGAACACAATCAAGGCCTTTGATAACGACCTGAAGATCATCTCGGGCTTCCTGGGGGCGGAGACAAAGCTTGCGCAGGTGGGCACCTCCGATCTGGAGAGCTTTCTGCAGTGGCTGCAGTACGAGCGCGGCAAACCCTGCAGCGCCAAGACGTTGGCGCGCCGCATTACCACCCTCAAGGTCTTCTTTGGCTGGCTGCACGGCGTGGGCGTCATCGGCACCGACCCGGCCGAGCCTGTGGTGCAGCAACCGGCGCGCCCGCCCCTGCCCGAGATTCTGCGCGATGACGAAATCAACCGTCTGCTCAGCGTCTCGCGCGACATGCTGTGGGATCGCCAGAAGCCCGATGCACGCCCCTACCTGCTGGTGAGCCTGCTGGTGCAAACGGGGATGAAGAAGGCCGAGGTCGCCCGCCTGCTGCTGACGGACATGGACGCATCGCAGCCCAACGCGCCCGAGGTGACCATCCGCTACGCCGACGAGGCGCACGCGCACAAGAACCGCACGCTGGGGCTCCACCCAAGCATTCTGCCCGTGCTTAACCAGTACGTGGAGCAGTACAAGCCCAAGGAATTCCTCTTCGACTGCACGCCGCGCAACCTTGAGTATGTGCTGGAGGAAGTGGGTGACAGGGCGGGCATCAAACGCTTGCAGGTGGGCTTTGAGTCGCTGCGCTGGACGGCAGCCGTGCGCGATTTCCGCATGGGCATGCCCGAAGAGCGCCTGCGCCAGAAGATGGGGTTGAGCAAGATCTCCTGGCGCGAGACGCGCGAGAAGATTCACAAGCTCGCTGGGCGGTAAGGGCGCTTGGCATGTGGAAACATAACCTGAGCGGCGAGACCAGATGGCCTCGCCGCTTTGTGCATTAGGGTGCGGTTAAAGGGACTTATTGCGCGAGTGACTTGAGGTCATTCGCTGTCATGTCGAGCGCATTGCGTGCATTGAAGGTCTCCGCTCGCTTTTCGTTCAACTCTTCAGTCAGCTTGGCCTTCTTTTTGGCGCTCAGTGCGTCTTCCTCCGGCAGGGGATCAAAGCGTGGCGTCCATTCATTCACCAGCTGATCCTTCCACTGCAGGAACTGATTCAGCGCCACACGGTCCGGCTGGTTTGCGGCCATACGCTTGGCCAGGAACTTGCCCTGTTCGCCCACGCCACCCGCCGCCTTCTGCTGCGCGCCGTCAAGCAGGTTGCGTATCATAGCTTGCCGGCCTTGCATAAAGGCAATGAGTTCACGGTGTTGGCGCTCAAAAAGCGCCTTCTTCGCCGTACGCGCAGCATCACTATGTTCGTTGGCGAGCGCCTCAAGTTGCGCGACTTGCGCAGGGGCCAAGTCGGCTTCATCCGCGCGTTCCTGCTTCTTGAGTTTGTCGGCGGCGCGCTGTTTGGAAGCAAAAGGCGAAAGCGCGCTGGTGGCGGGATGGAAGGCGCGCGCCAGTTTGTCGCGTCCTTTCATCTCCGGCGGACGCACCTTGATTGGGCGCATGGTGTTGGGGCGATTGACGATGCCGGCCATGAGCGCAGGATATTGCGCCACCTTCCAGGTGCGGTAGTCGGCGTAGGAGCGGGCGCCTGCCGCCGCGGTTGCTGCCGGATTGGGCCCCGCAGGGTTGGTGCGCAACTTAAGGTACTTCTCGCGTGCTCGGAATGCCGTCCAATTCATGTTGGTTGCACCCTGGGCGCTCCACTGCGTGGCTTGAGTGCGCAGGTTGCGTTTGGCGGGTTTGTTGGCAGGCGCCATGAGAAAGGTGCGCAATTGGTTAACGCCAAGCTGGATGCCCTGGTCCAGCCAAACGCGCGCCGGCAGGTTGGGGTCTGCCGCAATTTGGTCGAAGCGCTCTTCCTGCGTGCTTTTGTCGTGCGCACCAGCCACGCGCATGGCGGCGGAGAGAGCAACAAAAAACTTGCCGATGATTGCTGCGCGCTGGCTCAATACCTCTTCCACACGGTCGAAATCCGGATCGTAATGCAGGCCGCGTGCGCGCAGCGGGGCAAAGGCTGAATCGTTGTCAATGGCCCGCACATCCACACCGTTGATCATGATATTGCCAATGTTGCCCTTCCCTACAGAGACGCGGTCTTCATTCTTCATGAAGGCATCGACCGCGACAATGAGGCCAATGCGCTCCATGAGCGTTTTGTTGCTTAGCGTGTTAAGCACGGCGTGCAGGGGGGCGTCACTAGCACCGGCCGCACGCGATGCCTCGGCGCCGCTTTTGGCAATTCCACTAATGTCGCGGAAACCCTGTTCCTTGGGAGAGACGCGCATGTACTTCAACACCGATATGTTGGGGCCGGAGGCCACAGTGGGCGGCATTTGCGCGCCGTTGCCTTTGGCCGCGACAACGGCTCGGATGGCCTGCACCTCCGCCGCGTCGGCAATAATACGTCCCTGATTGGCGTTCACACCCACCCTGTCAAGCAATTGATCGGCGAATTTGCTTGAGGCTTGGGAATTTGTGACATCCTGCGCCGCCGCATCGTTTTCAGGTAGCCCCATCGCATCCAGGTTGGCAGCTACATAGACTGGCTTGACTACCACTTCATTGACAGTTGTGGGATCGTCCGGATTCTTGTGAAAGAAGAATACGCCCGTAACGCCGGCGGCTGAGCGCGTCACGGTAGCGGTGGTTGCATCCCAGTCGGTGGGTGCGGGACTGGTAAAGATGGACTGGGAATAGCGCTGCACAATCTGATCTATCGATTTCTGGCGCAGCGCAGGCGTTGTGAAGACGCTGGGGCGCGGCGCGGCGGCGGGCAGCGCCTGCGGCGACACGGGCTGAACGGACGACTGAGGGTTCGGGGAAGGGTCAGTGGCGCGGTGGGTAGGCGAAGCTGGCGCGGGTTTGGGTGCGCGTTCTGCGTACATTTAACCTCCATGAGCAAAGTGCAAACAACACAGAAGGGCTCAAGCGGTGGTTTTTGTACGGGGTGAGGGCGATCATATAGCGACTTGGGGGAGATGTCAACAGGCTTAAGCCAAATTGTAAGTGAATCGCAGGCTTCTACCCTACGGGCCGGTGATGACCGGCAGCAGCGCGCGGAAGGTGCTCTGGTACTGCACGTTGGCGTCCAGGTAGCCGCCGCTCCAGCCGCCCATGAGGTAGATCTGGCCGTCGAGGCTGGCAGCGCCCAGGTGGCGCCAGCTGCCGGAGAGGGGCGACGGAAAATTGCTCCACACCTCGCTCGTGGGGTCAAAGCGCTCGTGCGTCGTCACGCTGTCGAGCCAGCCGCCGCCCAGGGCAACGAGCGCGATGCCATCATAGACGAGGCTGAAGCCGCTGCGCGCCGCCGCCATGGGGGGCAGGGCGCGCCAGCGCGCTTCGGCGAGGTCGAAGACGTCGACGCGCGCCAACTCGCGCTGGCCGTCAAAGCCGCCCACCACATAGAGTTGCTGGTTGACCACAACTGCACCCATAAACGCGCGCGGCGCGGCAATCCGACCAACAAGCTCCCAGTTCGCTTCCACCGCGCCGGCAGGCTGTGCGCCGGCAGGCTGTGCGCCAGCAGCCGCCGGCGTATAGGCCCAGATTTCGTCGCGCATGGCGACCCCGTCCCACCCGCCCACCAGGTAGAGGGTATCCTCGCTCGCGGCGAGCGCCGCGCCGGCCACGGGCACTGGAATTTCGCCCAGCGACTCCCACGTGTTGGCGTCAATGTCCAGCCGCCAGAGCAGCGGGTTGAGCACGGGCGGGGCGTTGTCGGACGGTGCCGCGTCCCACGTGCCCCCTGCCACATAGACGGCGTTGCCAATCGCGGCGGCGGCCAGGTTGCTGGTGGCTGTGGGCAGCGGCGCGAGCGATTCCCAGCGGTTGGCGGTGATGTCGTAGAGGTCGGTGCGGCGCAGCGGTGCGCCCGCCTCGCCTTCGCCGCCAATGACGAAGATGTGGTTCTCCACACGCGTGGTCGCATGACGGCTGCGCGCAGGCTGCAGCGGCGTCAGCGCGCCCCAGCGCGCGTCGAGCGACAAGGAGGGGCTGCCCGCGTTGCGCAGGCCGGCATCGGTGAGCAGCGGCGCAGAGGTGCGCGCCTGCGCCTGCCAAAAGGGATAGGCAACCATGAACAACGCGAGCAGAAGCAGCAGCCCAAGCAACGCGCGCTGCCACGGCTGCACCTGCGGCGGGGCAGCAACCAGCGGCTCGGGCTCTGGCGGAGGGGGCGGTGGCGCGGCTGGCTGATCAGCAGCAAGCGGCGCAGCGTGGGTAGCGCCGGGCACAATCAGCCACCCCTGCTGCACCAGCAGCATTGTGGCCTCCGTGCGGCTGCTCACGCTCAGCTTCTCGTAGATGTTGCGAACGTGCACCTTGACGGTGTGGGGGCTAATGATGAGCTCGCGCGCGATCTCGGCGTTGCTGGCGCCCGTGGCCAGCTGCCGTGCCACCTCCATCTCCCGCTCGCTCAGCGGATTCTGATCCGGCAGCGTGTCGTCCATTTTCCTGTCAGGTATCGATTCAGTCATTCAAGCTTTAGTATAGCAAGCTTTGGTATAAGCAAGCTTTAGTGTAGGCAAGCTTTAGTGTAGGCATGCATGGGCGCGCAAAGTTGAACGCGCCACGCAGGCCGCAGTTGGCATGAACTGCGCAGCGTCCCGGAGAACTTTGGCTTGCGCTGCCGCGACACGAGCCCTGGCCACGTGTTGACGCTTACACCATCCCCCACACACCCAGGTGGGTGGCGATCAGGCGCGCCACGTCATCGGCGCTGTGCTGCGTTGTGTCAATCCAGAGCGAGCGCTCGCCAGCGTGCTCAGCCAGAGCCGCGCGTGTGGTTTGCGGATCGTAGCTGCGGCGCTCCTCAACCACAATCTTCACCTTGGCGCGCAGGTCCGCCGACGAGACGCGGCCGCTGTCGACGAGCCCCAGCAGCATCGTCTGCTCGTCATTGCTGAAGAGTGCGGCGGCATCGTCGAGCCCCAGCGCCTGGAAGGGTGCGCCGCCGAAATCGGGCAGGATGCGTTCGATGCGGTCGAAGGGATCACCGCGGCCCAGCAGGCGCACCACACGCACGGCGTCGGGCGCATCGAGCATGACAAAGCGCGCCAGCGGCAGCGCCATGCAGGCAGCCTCGATTTCGTTGGCCCCGCGCAGCCCATCGAAGATGAGCAGCCTGGCGGCCAGCTCAGGCGCAACAGCCAACTGCGCCAGCGCGTCGGACATGCCGCCCGCATAGGCGGCACGGAAGCGTCGCGTATAGGCAAAGCGCTGCGAACGGTCGGTCACGACGACCGGCTCCAGCCCGTCGGCGCGCTGCATGGCTGCAATGATCAGCTTGTCGGTCAGCGCGCGCCTGTCGGGCAGGAGCGTGGCAAGCCGCCCGCGGAGCAAGCGCTCAAGCGTGGTGCTCTTACCCACACCTGTGACGCCCACGAGCACAAGCAACGGCCGCTCGGCCACACGCTGCCAGCCGGCGGGCAGTGGCGCACCCGCGCCGCAGCCGGCGGCAAGTTCAACAAAGCGGGATGGTGCAGATGAGTCTTCAATGGTGTGTGTCATGGTTTGCGGGTGGAGGGCTTGTGGGGGAGCGGGGGCAAGTTTGGCATAGTGGGGCCATGTTACCACGCTGCGCAGGGGCGCGAAAACCACACCCGTGCAAACAAACGGATGGGGTGGGGCTTGCGCCCCACCCCATCCGTTTGTTACTTGTACAGTTGAACTTTCAACTGGTTCAGCTTATTCCGCCGGGGGCAGAATCACGCTGTCAATCACGTGGATGACACCATTGCTGGCTTCCACATCGGCAGCGACAACATTTGCGTCGTTAATCATGACGCCTGCATCGCTGACGGCAAAGGTGACAGCTGCGCCATTGGCGGTTTCGGCGGTGAGGCCGTCGGTCACATCAGCGGCCATGACCTTACCGGGCACCACGTGATAGAGCAGGATAGCGCTCAGGGCCTCGGGGTCGGCCAGCAAGGACTCAACGGTGCCAGCGGGCAACTTGGCGAAGGCGTCATCGGTCGGTGCAAAGACCGTGAAGGGGCCCTCACTCTTCAGGGTGTCAACCAGGCCGGCAGCCTCGACAGCGGCAACCAGGGTGTTGAAGGAGCCGGCAGCAACTGCGGTATCAACAATGTCAGCCATTGCTGCAGGGGCAGCCTCTTCGGCCGGCACTTCGGTCGCTGCAGCGTCGGCAGCGGCTTCATCAGCCGGGGGCAGAATCACGGTGTCGATGACATGGATGACGCCGTTGCTGGCTTCCACATCGGCGGCGACAACGTTCGCGTCGTTAATCATGACGCCTGCATCGCTCACTGCGAAGGTAACAGGTGCGCCGTTGGCTGTATCGACGGTGAGGCCGTCGGTCACGTCAGCGGCCATGACCTTGCCCGGCACCACATGGTAGAGCAGAATCGCGCTCAGTGCTTCGGGGTCAGCCAGCAGTGAGTCGACTGTACCTGCCGGCAACTTGGCAAAGGCATCATCGGTCGGTGCGAAGACCGTGAAGGGGCCTTCACTCTTGAGAGTGTCGACCAGACCGGCAGCCTCAACGGCAGCCACCAGGGTGTTGAAAGAACCAGCAGCAACGGCCGTGTCGACAATGTCAACGAGCTCGGCAGGGGCAGCCTCTTCGGCGGCGGCTTCGGTCGGTGCGGCCTCGGCAGGCATCTCCGTTGCTGCGGGGGCAGCGGGTGCGGCGGGTGCGGCAGCCGGCGCACAGGCGGCCATAACCATCAGTGTTACGAGCAGAATCGGAAGGACGAGATAACGCTTCATTGGGTCAGACTCCTTGAGTTGTGCTTGGTGAACGGGTTGGTTGACTGTTACGTTGGTTCAAAAGTTGACTGGTTGTTCTGCCAACTCGCCTTCCATGCTGCGTAAAGACGAGCCTGGTTCTCAGGGTTCAGGGACGCTCCTGGACTGCTTGCAACAGTGCGGCCGCACCGCTGCATACTGTTTCATCCCGGGACAACTTCGCCACTTTCTTGCTCAAACTATGTACAGAGTATGCGCAAAGTCCGTGCGAAACCGTGATAAGCGTTCCAATCTCGAAAAACAGGGTGTGGGGTATGGGGTATGGGGTATAGGGTGTACGCGGTCCCCACACCCTATACCCGTACACCCCACACCCTTACACCCCATACCCCACACCCCACACCCCACTGCCGCCGCTGTGATACAATGGGCGCAGGAGCCAACAATGCGGGAGCCCTTATGCAGGAGTGGCTGGACCAACTGCGCGACCTATTCAGCGGCGGCGAATCTTCGTCCTTTCCGTCGCTGCAACGCATCCTCGATGCAATGGACCCCATTGCCTGGACGCTGGTCGCGCTCTTTGCCGGTGCAATTATCGTCGGCATCATCTTTGCGCTGAGCACGCGCCGCTCGTTCCTGCGCCCCGATGACCTGGAGACGACGCCCGACATCACCCTGGCACGCCTGAAGCAGGACCCCGAGCGGCTCCCCCCTGTGGCAATTGTGAGCCGCCTTGGGGCTGATGCCACGCTTGAGTTGCTTGAGTATGGCGACCAGATCAACGCCAAGGAGTGGCGCTATCGCTGGGGCCGCGTGCGCGAGGAATTGATTGCGCTCTTGTCGCAGCAGAATGCCTTTGGCCCAACCTATGCGCTGGCGCGCTACTATCGCAGCGCCGACAAACAGGAGCCCGACACACTGCGCATTCGACGCACGGGGCTGATCCACAAGCTGGGGCAAACGCGCCACATTGAGCCTGACGAACAGGGGGGCGCGGCCGAATTGCGCATCCGCTGCCACCCCGCCGAGGTGCAGGGTGATTTGGGCTTTGACGGCCCCGTGCTCTGGCTGCTGCCGGACGAGCCGGCGCCCACCCCAAACGGCCCCCTTGTGGAGATGGAACCGATTGAGTTCCGCACGCTCAACGAGGCGGGGATGCGCATGCACATTCGCCGCTCGCCCATTGTGGGGGGCGGCTTCAAGCTGCAGCTTGCCAAGCGGCGCGGCCAGTGGGTTGTGGTGGATGAAGAAATTGAGTGGGTGAGTTAGGAACTGGGGTGTGGGGTGTAGGGTATAGGGGGTGAGGTGTACGCAGGTCCCCACACCCCACCCCCCACCCGCTATTCGAGCGAACCATGTGGGAAATTCTCTCTGACGGCACGCGGCTGCTGGCCTTTGCCAACGTGCTTGTGCTTTCCATCGTTGTGATTCTGGCCTTCTCGCTGCTGGCCTATCACTTCACATACTCCTTCCGCGTCTCCGTGGCGCGGCGCTTCTCGCTGCTGCTTGCGTGCATCATGATCGTCTACATGAGCGAGGTGGCGCTGACGCGCGTCGACAATGCGGCCTCCGCCGAGCGCTGGCTGCGCTTCGAATGGATTGGCATTGCCCTCGTTCCCACCGCCTACTACCTCTTCTCCATGGCGGTGCTCGCCACAACCAACTTCCGCATTGGGCGCGGGCGCCAACTGATTGCCCTCCTCTTCACCATCATCTCGACCCTGAGCGTCTTTGACGCCATCTATGGCCAGGCGATTGTAGAGGATGTGGTCTTCACCCCCATGCTCTCCTACCTGGTGGCGGGGCAGCTCTTCCGGGCCTTCGCCGTCTTCTTTGCGCTGGCGGCGCTGCTTTCGCTGCACAACGTGCTCAAGGCGCGCAGCCGCTGCCTCACCGCCAACTCGCGCAAGCGCATCAACTTTCTCCTGCTCGGCTTCATTGCGCCGGGCGTGGGCGTCTTTCCCTACCTGATTCTGCTGAGCCGGCTGGGAGAGCCGGGTGAGCCGAGCCGCCTGCTCTTTGGCCTCTCGATTGTGGGCAATCTGGCCGTTGCCGTCATGCTTGTCATCATGAGCTACACCGTTGCTTACTTTGGTGCGCTCACGCCCGATCGCGTTGTGCGTTACCGCATGGTGCGCTTCCTGCTGCGCGGCCCCGCCGTCGCCATCCTGGTCATCCTCGCCATCCAGACAGTGCCCACAATTGAACGAGCACTCGGGATGCCGCGCGACATTGTCCTCTTTAGCGTCATTACCGGTGTCATCGTCCTGGGCCAGCTCTTCCTAAGCGTGAGCAAGCGGCTTGTCGACCGCCTCATTTACCGCGAAGACCGCGACGAGGTGGCGTGGCTGCGCGAGATTGACCGCCATCTGCTCACCACGAGCGACCTGCGCCAGTTTCTTGAGAATCACCTGGTAGCGACCTGCGAACTGCTGCGCGTGCAGTCGGGTTTCGTCGCCTCGGTTGTGGGGTCGGAGCTGATTCTGGAGGCCATGGTAGGCTCGGCGGAAGCGCGTGAGAGCGTGGTGGCGCACCCGGGCTGGAGCGAGACGCTGCGGCGCGCCTTTCAGCAGGAGAATGCCCACGCGCCGATTAGCGAAAGCGGCTACTGGCTTTGGCCGCTCCAGGAGAAATCGGAGGATGGCGAGCTGACGTTGACGCTGGGGCTGCTGGGCGTGGAGGCGCGCACGACCGCACCGATTCTCAGCGTCGAGGAGATTCTCGTGCTCGATAGCATGCTCGAGCGCATTGGCAGCGCGCTGGTCGACCGACGTCTGCAGCAGAGCGTCTTCGTAACGCTGCGCAGCCTCATCCCCGACATTGAGCGCATTCAGTCCATGCGCACGGTCGTGCCCTACCTGGACGTGGAGAGCGAGACATCGGCAGCCAGCGCGATGCTCGCCGAGAGCCCCGTGAACAGCCCCGAGTTCGAGGCGTGGGTCAAGGATGCGCTGAGCCACTACTGGGGCGGCCCCAAGCTCTCGAGCAGCCCGCTGCTGGGGATGAACACAGTGAATCGCACCCTGGCGCGCGCCGACGACGACCCGACCAAGGCGCTGCGCCTTGTGCTTGGCTCGGCGCTGGAGCGGCTGCGCCCCGACGGCAAGCAGAACTTCACCGCCCCCGAATGGCTGCTTTACAATATTCTCGAAATGCGCTTTATTCAGGGTCGCAAAGTGCGCGAAATTGCCGACCGGCTGGCCATGAGCGAGAGCGACCTCTATCGCAAGCAGCGTGTGGCGATTGGCCACCTGGCACGCGTGCTCAGCGAGATGGAAAACGAGCAGGTTACCCAGGCGCTGGCGCAGAATGGCAGCGCCGCCGCGCCTGAAGAATCAAGCCCGCAGCCCGTTGGCGCAGAGGGTGGTTCGTAGCGGCGGCTTCAGTGCTGCGTCTCCGAAGTTGCCGCTGCGAACCGCACACGATTTGTTGCACGCATTGGCATCACAATCAACACCGGCTCCCTTCGTCGCCCTTTTCATAGCAACCGGCCCGCCCAATGCCCAAGCAAACAGCGCCCAACAGTTCCAGCAGTAAAGCCAAAAAGAGTGGTACAGGCAGCAGCAGTGCGTCCTCGCGCGGCAGCGGCCGCAGCAGCGCGCCCAAAAGCGGGGCCTCCGCCAAGCGTGGCACAGGGCGCGCCAGAAGCAGCGCCGACAAGAACCAGAGCAGCCGCAACCCCCTCAGCCCGCGCGCTGCGCCGCCCATTGTCTACATGCGCCCGCGCACGTGGCTGGATGACACGCGTGCCTTCTTTGCCCGCTATGGGCGCGAATTGGTGGCGGCCGCCTTCATCATTGCCGGGCTGGCGCTGCTGCTAACGCTGGCCGCCGACCTGCCCGCGTGGGCCGAACTGCTCTTCGGCTGGACGGCGGCGCTGGTCGCGCTCACGCTGATCGCGCTGGGCGTGATCATGCTGCTGGGGCTGCGCGCCGGCTTCTGGAGCGCAGAGGCGCTGGTGGGCGCAGAGCTGCTGCTGCTTTCGCTGCAGGCGGGCACCTACGTGCGCGTTCTGGCCGCCGATCCCAACAAAATCTACGCGCGCGACGGCAGCGGCGGCGGCATTGTGGGCTGGGCGCTGGGCAGCCTGCTCGTCAACGCGCTGGGCGACTGGATGGCTGTGCTGCTGATTGTGGGGCTGGGCGCGGTGGGGCTGCTCATGCTGCTGCGCTACACACCGGCGCTCTACGTGGTGGCCATGGTGGCGCGCCGCATTGAGGCATGGCGCTGGGCACGCGCGCAACGCGCTGCGTGGAAGGCCGAATGGGCGGCCTACGCCGCCTCAGAGGAGCTTGACGCCGAGGAGGAAGAGTTCCTGGGCGAAGAGGCGGCTGACGCGCGGCCGGCCCTGCGCGATCCACTGCCGCCCTTCCTGGCACCGCCGGAAGAGACGCCTTCGCCCGTTCCAATTTCGAGAATGCCGCGCCCCTTCAGGAGCGGGAAGAAGGCGCAGGCGCACCCTTCCAAGACCGAGACGGTGGCCACGCACAGCCCCGTGTCGGCGCTGCTGCCCTCCATCGAACTGCTGACGCGCGACCAGGGCGTCTACACAGGCGGCAACGTGAGCGAGTTGGCGCGCCGTATTGAGCAGACGCTCGACGATTTCGATGTGCCCGTCAAGGTGGTGCACACCGAATCCGGCCCCACGGTTACGCAATTCGGCGTAGAACCCCTCTACGTGGAGCGCGCCGGACAGAAGCGCAAGGTGCGCGTCAGCCGCATTCTGGCGCTGGCGGATGATCTGGCGCTGGCACTGGCCGCGCCCGCCGTGCGCATTGAGGCCCCCGTGCCCGGCCGCCCCTACGTGGGCATTGAAGTGCCCAACGTGGAGAAGTCGCTGGTGAGCCTGCGCGGCATCATCGAGACGGCCGAGTTCAGCGACAAGGGCGGCTCGCTGGCTCTGCCCATGGGGCGCAACACCTCCGGTTCGCCCATCGTGCTGGATCTGGGCCGCGCGCCCCACATGCTGATTGCAGGCGCCACCGGTTCGGGCAAGTCGGTCTGCATCAACACCATGATCATGGGGCTGCTCATGCGCCACAGCCCGCAGACGCTGCGCTTCCTCATGGTGGACCCCAAGCGTGTGGAACTCACCGGTTACAACGGCATTCCCCACCTCATCGGCGATGTCATCACCGACGTGGACCAGGTGATGGCAGCGCTGACGTGGCTCACGCTGCAGATGGACGACCGCTACCGCCTCTTCAACAGCATGGGCGTGCGCAATATCGACGCCTACAACGCGCTGGTGGACAAGGCGCTGGCGGACAAGGCGCGCACTGAAGCAGGCAAGCAGACGGGCACAGCGGCGGGCAAAGACGCAGAGCCACCTGCGCGCGAGCGGCTGCCCTACATTGTGCTGATTGTGGACGAACTGGCCGACCTGATGATGACCGCCGCCGAGGATGTGGAGAAGCAACTCTGCCGCCTGGCGCAACTGTCGCGCGCCACGGGCATCCACCTTGTGCTGGCCACGCAGCGCCCGAGCGTGGATGTGGTGACCGGCCAGATCAAGGCCAACTTCCCCACACGCGTGGCCTTTGCCGTCTCCAGTGCGATTGACAGCCGCGTCATTCTGGACACACCGGGCGCCGAGCGGCTGCTGGGCCGCGGCGACATGCTGCTTATGCGCCCCGACGCCGCCAAGCTGCTGCGCGTGCAGGGCTGCCTGGTGACAGACGACGAAATTGGCGGCGTGGTGGGCTTCTGGACGGAACAGGCGCCGCCCAGCTTCGGCCCGAAGCGCGCGCCCTGGGCCGGCCTGATTGGGCGTGAGGAGGATGGCGACGAACTGGTGCAGGAGGCCATCGACGCGCTGGAGGGCGTGCAGGTCTGCAGCACAAGCATGCTGCAGCGCAAGCTGCGCATTGGTTACCCGCGCGCCGCCCGCCTCATGGAGCAGCTTGAAGAGAAGGGCATTGTGGGCCCCGACCTGGGCGGCGGCCAGGGGCGCGAGGTCATCCACAAGCGCGAGAACGAGGAAGAGACCGAAGCCCTCGACATTGAAGACGCCTTCTCCTAACAACTGCAGTACACAGATTGCGCAGAAACAAACAGATAACTACGGATAGAGCAAAAACGCATTTATCCGTAGTTATCTGTTTGTTTCTGCGCAATCTGTGTACTGCAATTGTCAGGGCAGGGCGGCGATGCGCGTGGTGAATTCCTCGAGGAAGGCGGCTGCGTCCACCTCGCAGAGCATGGCCGTTTGGGGTGCGCGCTGCCAGTGGTTCTTCCAGTCGGCCACCGTCTGGCCGCGTGTCAGGTTGCCCTGCGTCTCCACATCCACGCAGACCTGGCGCACGGTGTAGATGTCGGGGCGCAGCAGCACCATGATGGCGTGGACATCGTGCATGTGCAGGCCTGCCTCGCCATTCTGTTGATAGAAGCGCAGGTAGTGCTGCGAGGCCTGGTGCAGGAAGCGTCCTGCCTGATTGCCAAGGCTGCGCAATTGCTTGAGATAGTCATCGTCCACCACCACCTGGCGCGTAACGTCGAGTCCGGCCATGAGAATCCGGGGCCATGCGTCGAAGACGACTTTGGCCGCCTCGGGATCATTGAGAATGTTGGCTTCGGCGGTGGGCGTGGCGTTGCCCGGCACGGTCAGGGCGCCGCCCATCATGCTCACACGGGGCACACCTTGCGGCAGCCCGGGCCAAAGCTCCAGCGCCAGTGCCAGGTTGGTGAGGGGTGCAAGCGCAACCAGCGCATCGAGACCGGCGCGCGCTTGTTGCACAATCATCTCCGCCGCGCTTTGCGCTTCAGCCTTGCGTGGTGAGGGCGCGATTTCGGCCCCGCCCAGCGCGTTTTTGCCGTGCACATCGGCGCCCACCGGCAGGCGGCGGTTGGTCAGTGAATGGGCGGCCCCCTGCGCCACGGGGATGTCGTCGCGGCCGGCCATGGCCAGCAGCGCGAGCGCGTTGTGCGTCATCAGTGCGACGTTGGGGTTGTTGCCCGCGACGGTGGTCACGCCCACAATCTCAAGCTCGGGCGAGGCGACGGCAAGCAGCAGCGCCATGGCGTCGTCAATGCCGGGGTCGGTGTCAATCAGCACGCGTTGTTTGGGCGGGGGCATGGCTCAGCTTTCTGGGGTATGGCCACATGCGATGGCGCTACGACAAGTGGGTTACAAATGGGCTACAGGTGGGCTACAATAGTGCTGCCCCTATCCTAACGCAGAGTCATCAATTGTCCATCCCGCATCCATCCCGCAAAGGAAGAGAAGAAGCACCATGGCCGATTTGAAGAGTGAATTCGAGGCTGCCGCTGCCGCCTCAAAGAACCTGCCCGCCAAGCCCGACAACGACACGCTGCTCAAACTCTACGCCCTCTACAAGCAATCCACCGTGGGCGACGTGGCAGGCAATCGCCCGGGGATGACCGATTTTGTGGGCCGCGCCAAGTATGACGCGTGGGCGCAAATGAAGGGCACAACCCCCGAAGCCGCCATGCAGCAATACGTCGACCTCGTCCACTCGCTACAACAGTAAATACGACGCGGAGCCGCAAAGAACTGCAAGAACTGCAGACAATCCGCAACAAGAAACAAAACGGCAGTACACAGATTTCACAGATGCGACAGATAACCACAGATTGACAAACAGATCATCTGTGGTTATCTGTCGCATCTGTGAAATCTGTGTACTGCCGTTTTGTTTCTTGTTGCGGATTGTCTGCAGTTCTTGCAGTTCTTTGCGGCTCCGCGTCGTATTTACTGCAGCCCCATCTCCTCGGCGAAGCGGCGCATGGCGGCGAGGTGGGCGTCGGGCCCCTGCAGCCCCAGGCGCATGGTGTTGAGCGTCATATGGGTGGCGCCGGCGGCGGCCCAGCCGTCAATCAAAGTGCGCCACTCGGCGGGGTCACCCTCACCGTAGCTCAGGCGCGGCTCAATGCCAATGTCGGCGCGGCTGCGGCCATGCGCGGCCAGCCGCTCGTCCAGCAGCGCAAGCGGTGCGGCGGCGTCGGCGGCCGTGCGGTAGTTGGGCAGCCAGCCATCGCCCAGGCGCGCCACGCGCTCAAGCACCGCGTTGGCATGGCCACCGAACCAGAGCGGCAGCGGCTGCTGCAGCGGCAGCGGGTTAATGCCTGCCGCTTCCACAGTGTGCCAATTGCCCGCAAAGGTGACGAGCGGCTCTGCCCAGAGGTGGCGCAGGAGTTCGGCCTGCTCCTCGCTGCGGCGGCCGCGGTTGGCAAAGTCTTCGCCCAGCGCCTGGTACTCCACCTCGTTCCAGCCCACGCCCACGCCCACACGCAGCCGCCCGCCACAGAGCACGTCGAGCGTGGCGGCCTGCTTGGCCACCAGCGCCGTCTGCCGCTGGGGCAGCACAATCACACCTGTGACAAAGCCAATGCGCGCAACCACGCCGGCCAAAAAGCCGAAGAGGACAAAGGGCTCGTGGAACGTTTCGCGGTAGGTGTAAGGCCCCTTCCAGCCGCCCGGGCGATCAGGGTTGGCCCCCAGGACATGGTCGTAGGCGAGGATATGCGTGTAGCCCAGCGCCTCGGCTTGCTGCGCAAAGGCGCGTGCCGCGCCGGCGTCGGTGGGATACTCGGTTTGGGGGTAGACGATGCCGATTTGCATGGCTGAATGGTTCCGTGACAGAGCTGAGAGTCAGGGCGAAATGGTTGACAATTTACGATTGAAGATTGAAGCGCGCTGCGAGTTGCAACCCGGCCCGAACCGTCAAACTTCAGTCTTCAATCGTGGGCTCTTCTTAAAACCCACTCAACGCCTCTTCCTCGTGGTCCAGCTCGCGCATTTCGCCGGTGACCATGTAGATCGTGCGCTCGCAGATGTTGGTGGAGCGATCGGCCGTGCGCTCAATGTTGTGCGCCGCCCAGCTGTAGAGGTTGGCCAGCCCCATCATCTTCGGGTTGTCCATGATCATCTCAACCAGCTCCTGATTGGCCTGGTTGTAGAGCTCGTCGACCTCATCATCTTCCAGCGGAATCGCCCGTGCGGTCTCGGCGTCACCGGCGATGAATGCGATGACGCTGCGCTGGAGCATGGAGAGCGCCTTGTCGGCCATCTCGCCCAGGCGCGCAGGCATCACCAGCCCCGACTCGCGCCCAAGCATAATCGTAATGCGGCTGATGCCCTTGCCGTAGTCGCCGATCCGCTCGAGCTCGGAGATGATTTCGAGCGCGCCTGCCAGAAAGCGCATGTCGCCGGCCATGGGAGCCTGCGTGGCGATGATGGTGAGCGTCTGGTCTTCCATGGCAAAGCGGCGGCGGTTAATCTCCATGTCCTGGGCAATCACGCGCCGGGCCATTTCCATGTCGCTGGTGCGCAAAGAGGTCACCGCATCAGTCAGTTGCTGGTAGACCATGCTCGCCATGATCATAATGTCATCGCGAAGCTGCTGCAATTCCTGGGTAAAATAGCTGCGTGGCATAAGTGAATATCCCTTCTGGCACCGGCGATAGTATGCAAGAGGCCCGTGACGGTGCGCGCTGTTGCAGGCGGGCGCATCAGGCTTTATGGGTTAAAAAGTCTATCACATTTTCGCGAATTTCGTCGCGCACGCGGCGAAACGCGGCAAGTCTGGTGGCGTGGTCACCAACGGCAAGCGCAGGGTCGGGAAAGCCGATGTGGACGGTGGGCACGCCACCGGGCCAGAGCGGGCACTCCTCCGCCGCGTTGGCGCAAACGGTCATGACAAGGTCAAAGTTGTGGTCAGCCACGGCGGCGAGCGCCTTTGGCTGCCCGCTGCCAATGGCAACGCCCACTTCAGCCAGGGCCTCAATGGCCAGTGGGTGCACAAAGGGCGCTGGGCGGGTGCCTGCCGATTCGGCCTGCCACGCACCCGCCAGATCGTGGTTCACCAGCGCCTCGGCCATTTGGCTGCGGCACGAGTTACCTGTGCAAAGGATGAGAACGCGGCGCAGGGCCATGGCGAGGCTCCCCCTAGCCGAAGCGGCCGGTGATGTAATCTTCGGTGCGCTTGTCGCGCGGGTTGGTAAAGAGCTGGCGCGTGGGGCCATATTCCACCAGGTGGCCCGTGCGCTTCTGGTCCACCATGAAGAAGGCGGTGTAGTCGGAGACGCGCGCCGCCTGCTGCATGTTGTGCGTCACAATCATGATCGTGTACTTCTCCACCAGTTCCTTCATCAGGTCCTCAATTGCCAGCGTCGCAATGGGGTCCAGCGCCGAGCAGGGCTCGTCCATGAGGATGATTTCGGGCTTGATGGCGATGGCGCGTGCAATGCAAAGGCGCTGCTGCTGCCCGCCCGAGAGGCTGTAGCCGCTTTGCTTGAGCTTGTCCTTCACCTCGTCCCACAAGGCGGCGCTGCGCAGCGACTGCTCCACCAGGCCGTCCATGTCGCCCTTGAAACCGTTCACCTTGGCGCCCCAGGCCACGTTGTCGTAAATCGATTTGGGAAAGGGGTTGGGCTTTTGGAAGACCATGCCAATGCGCCTGCGCACCTCGACTGCGTCTACTTGGGGCGCATAGATGTTGCGCCCGTTAAAGAGCACCTCGCCCTCTACGCGTGCCGAAGGCACAAGGTCATTCATGCGGTTGAAGGCGCGCAGCACCGTGCTCTTGCCGCAGCCCGAAGGGCCAATGAGCGCGGTGATCTTGCGCGGCTCTACCTGCAGGTTGATGTCGCGCACGGCGTGAAAGCTGCCGTAGTAGACGTTCATGTTGCGCGCTTCAATCGCCAGCGGGCCATCGTGCGAGCGGGCCACGGCGGCAGCCGGGCCGTCGCCGCTGGTCATTTCCGCCAGCGTGGAAGCGCTGCTACTGCTCATCCCTGTGCCCATCTTCGTTTGCATTGCCATAGTCAATCACTCCTGCAAAGGTTTATTGTACGGGTACGGTCTCAACGCAAGGGCGCAAGGTGGGCAAGGACGCACGGTGGGCAAGGACGCAAGGGAAAAGCAACAGTATGAATTACACGCGTCCTCGCCACAAAGTTGTTGCAAAATGACGATGTAATTGGCTTTTCCTGCTTATGTTTTTCCTTGCGCCCTTGCCCACCTTGCGCCCTTGCGTTGAGATTGTAATCTCAACGCAGGCTATCGCTACAGCGTCTTGCTGAAGCGGTTGCGCAGATAGATGGCCGAGCCGTTAAGCAGCAGCAGCAGCGCCAGCAGCACAAGGCTGGCCGCGGCGGCAATGTGCTTGAACTCTGCCTGGGGCCGGCTCGTCCACTGGTAAATCTGCATGGGCAGCACGGTGAACTTGGAGTAGGGCCCCGTTGGGTCCTGGGTGATGAAGGTGGACGTGCCGATGACAATCAGCGGGGCCGTCTCGCCCAGGGCGCGCGACATGGCCAGAATTGTACCCGTAAAGATGCCCGGCAGCGCGTTTGCCAAAACGTGGCTCCATGTCACCTGCCACTTGGTTGCCCCCAACCCATAGCCCGCCTCGCGCAGCGATTTGGGCACGGCGCGAATCGCCTCCTGCGCGTTGATAATGACGACGGGCAAGACCAGCAGCGCCAGCGTCAGCCCGGCCGAGAGCACAGTGCGCCCATTGGCCGTGGTTGGATCGCTGACGCCCAGCGCCGATCCGCTTGTAATTCCCTCCAGCGCACGCACAAAGATCGCAAGCCCCAGGATACCGTAGATGATCGAGGGGACGCCCGCCAGGTTGTCAATGTTGGTTTGCACAATGCGGTGCAGGCGCGTGTGCCCCGCATATTCCTCAAGGTAGATCGCCGTGCCAATGCCAATGGGCACCGCCACCAGAATGGTGATGAGCACCACCCAAAGGGAGCCGAGGATGGCCGTGCGCACCCCCGCCAGCTCGGGCACGCTCGACTGCGACGAAGTCAGGAACTCCTGGCTCAGCCAGCGGTACCAGGTGAGTTCTGCTTGGGGATACTGTGTAAAGGCCTCCTGCTCAATCGCGGTGCGATTGAGGAGGGATCCGGTCAAGCTCCAGCTTGCCACCACGCGCGGCTGAATCACCCGCTCACGCAGCAGGCGATAGATGTCCTCCCGCGTGCGCTCGGCAAAGGGCTTTTCCGACTCGAAGCGGCGGAAGACCCCTGCGGAGACGGCTGCCTGAATCAGGGGAACCATCTCGGCCGCAGTCAGGTCGGCGGGCGTGCCGCTGACAATGGAGCCCGCCATAAAATCGAGCGTGCCGCTTTGCGCACCGGGGATGACACGCTCAATCGGCGCGTCGGGCCACGCCGCGTTCACATCCGACCAGCGCTCGGCCCCGCTGAATATCTGCTCAAGTTCGGCCGTGGTGACATCTGTGAGGAAGCTGTTCTGCTTGCTCACCACCACCGCAATGCCATCTGTCCCCACGCGCATCTCAACGGGCGTCACGCGCAGATCCTTGCAGGCCGCGGCCTCCTGGCGCGTCATGGCACGGCTGGAGCCGACAATGTCCACGCTCTGCTCGTCGCACAACAGCGAATAGCCCGCTTTCGTGCCCGTGCTGTCCACCGCCATAACGCCGCTGAAGCCCTCCCTGGTGCGGAAGTCATCGGCAATGCGCAGCGTGAGTGGGTGCACGGTGGAGCTGCCGGCAATGGCTATCTCGCCCATGCCCATTGCGCTGTTGATCGAGCCGCGTGCCGCCGTCAGCAGCATTTCGTGCGCGGCAGCCAGCGCCTCTTCCGAGGCGGGGAAATAGCCCAGCTCGCCGATTACGTCATTCACATGGCGCAGGTAATAATCGAGAAACGCGGCCACTTCGGGCTTGTTGACCACCGAGCGCTGCGCGGCATAGAGGTAGAGGGGCCGCGCCAGCGGATATGCGCCGCTCTCCACGCTGGCGGCGTCGGCGGTCACCCCGTCCACGCTCAGCGCGGTAAGGGTGTCGGCGTGCTGATTGTAGAAGGCATAGCCAAAGAAGCCGATTGCGTTGGGGTTGGCGGCGACGGCAGCGGCAATCGCATCGTCATCTTCGGAGGTGATGGTGTTGGGCGCAGCCAGCATGCGCTGCTCCTGGACGCCCGCCATAATCTGGCTGGGGTCGACGGCATTCTCCACGGCGGCCAGGCCGAAGCTGTCGTTGACAATGCTGTAGAGGAGCGCAATCAGCGCCACAATCGCGACGACAAGCGCCAGTTGGAAGACCGCCATCCAGGTGCGCGCGCGCCGGTTGCGCTTGCCCACCTGCGTGTTCTGCTCGTCGCCTTCGGGCATCTCATAGCCCTTGGGGTTTCTGGGTGCAAATTCGCTGTTGATTCCCATGGCTCTATTGATACTCCTGGCGGAAGCGGCGCATGAGCCAGCGGCTGAAGACGTTGAGGCTCAGGGTCATGAGGAAGAGGACCAGCGCCAGCGAAAAGATGCTCTGGTAATCAATGGAGTCGTAGCTCAGGTCGCCACCGCTAATGCGGGCAATGTGCCCGGTTATGGTCTCGGCCCCTACAAAGGGGTTGGCCGTGAGTTTGGGTCCTGCGCCGGCGGCCAGCGCCACAATCATCGTCTCGCCCACGGCGCGTGCCACGGCCACAATGAAGGCCGCCGTAATGCCCGAAAGCGCCGCCGGCAACACAATCTGCGTGGCGGTCTCAAATCTGGTGCCGCCCAACCCATAGGCGGCCTCGCGCAGCGCACTGGGCACAGCACGCAGCGCATCCTCAGACATGGAGGCGACGAGAGGAATGATCAAGATGCCAATCACAATGCCGGCCGAAGCGGTATTGTAGATTTCGACAATGTCCTTGCCCAGCAGCGTGCGCAGGAACGGCGTCATGAAGGTGAGCGCAAAGTAGCCGTAGACGACTGTGGGAATGCCCGCGAGCAGCTCCAGCACCGGCTTGAGGATGCCGCGCGTGCGCGGCGTTGCATATTCGCTCATGTATATGGCGGCCATCAGCCCCAGCGGCAGCGCCACGACCATGGCGATGAAGCTGGTCATCAGCGTGGCGCTCAAGAGCGGCAACATGCCGAACTCGCTAATGCGCGGCTGCCAAACAGTGTTCGTCAGGAACTCGCGCAGCGTCACCTCGGGCACGATGAAGAAACGCCATGATTCAATGCCCAGCACAATGACAATGCCGATTGTCGTGAGAATGGAAAGCACCCCACACGCAACCAGCACCGAATGAATGAGTGATTCGCCCGGACGGAAGCGACGCTTCAAGTCGTCTCCGCCATCCCCACCTGTGGCTGCCAGATCGGACACCCCCATGGTTCTGCCGGAATAGGCCATGCTCGCCTCCGCCGCAACCTCCGACCTGTAGGCCGGGTTTGATTTGTTGACCACGACTGATTACCTCTCCGCTGCCCCTGTTGTTTCCGCTCTTGACACCTTGGGAAGCACACAGGTCCCGGGAATGAAAAAGAGCACTGGGGAGGGAGAACTCTTCCTCCCCAGTGCGAATGCGTTTAGACCAGCGTCTGGTCTCTTGTTCACTTACTGGGTCATGGCGTCCAGAAGCGCCTGGCGAGCCCCATCCAGCGCCGCATCGGGGGCCGGGAAGTAGCCCACGCGGATGATCTCGTCGTCCACCCACGTCAGGTAGAAGTTGATGAAGCTGCCAACCTGCGGCTTCTCGTTGATGATGTCGGCCGTGCTGTAGATGAAGAGCGGGCGGGCCAGCGGATACTCGCCGGCGTCCACCGTCTGGGCCGAGGGCTCCACACCGTTGATTGACAGGGCGCGCAGCAGGTCGGCATTCTCTTCAAAGTAGGCAAAGCCGAAGTAGCCAATTGCGTTGGGGCTGCCTTCTATACCCTGCACCAGCACGTTGTCATCCTCGGAGAGCTGGAGGTTGGCGGACCTCAGCAGCGCTTCCTCGCCCTTGCCGGCGTCGGTGGAAGAATCCACCACGAACTGCTCGTCCATGACGGCTTCGATAAAGTAGTCAAAGGTGCCGCTGTCGGTGCCCGGGCTGAAGCGCAGAATGTCCTGATCGGGCCACGTGGGGTCAATGTCGGACCACTTGGTCGTCTGGTCCGAGAAGATCATGGCCAACTGCTCGAGGGTCAGCCCCTCGGCGGGGATCCAGTCATTCTCGGGGCTGACGACTACCGCCAGCGCATCGGTGCCGACGCGGAACTCAATGGGCTCGCGGCCAATCGCCTGGCAGGACTCGATTTCGGATTCCTTGATGGCGCGGCTGGCGTTGGAGATGTCCGTCTCGCCCGCCTTGCAGAAGCGCTCGAAGCCGGCGCCCGAACCAATGCTGTCGATGGTGATGTTGCCGCTGTAGCCTTCGTCAATGAAGCGCTCGGCCATGGCTTCGCTCAGCGGGTAGACGGTGGAACTGCCGGCTGTGACGATGTCGCCGGTGACGTCGAGCGGGTTCACTTCGGGAAGTGCAACGCCGACAGCGCCCGTGGCTGCGCCGGCTGTGGCTTCCATGGTGTCGGTCATGGCGGCTGTGTCGGTCATTGCTTCGGCGGCAGGCGCTTCGGCGGCAGGGGCCTCCGTGGCAGCCATTTCGGCAGCGGGGGCGGCAGGGGCCGCGGGCGCTGCGGCACCACCGCAAGCAGCCAGCACAAGTACGGCAATAAAGAGACTTGCTACAACAAAACGACGCATGGGATTTACCTCTCCTGATTTCGAATGCAGAACTTCCGTTTGATAGTACGAGAAAACGCAGACGATCCAGCGCTTCCACGACAATTGCATGTGCCCACGGCTTCCGCTCGTTGCATGAGCGATACGCCAAGCGGGCCGCTCTTTTCTCTGCCTGCGCGCCTCGACAAGTAGCCGCGCAACAGACGCCCCCAATCTACCAATTAGAGTTTAATGGCCCGACCCAGATGGCGTTAACGGCTGGTCAAGGGATTGTTAACGGGGTGTTAACGGGGCAGGGGCATGTGTGGACACCGATGCACGTGCGTGGACGAGGGTGGACGCGCAAACGGAGGGCTGGAAGCCCCCCGCTGCGAAATGCCAATGTGGGACAGGCGCGTTATACGCTGGTGGCAGTGCTGGTGGCAGCGCTTGTGGCAGCGCCGGCGGCAGCGGACGTGGGGAGCGCGACGGGCAGCGTAAAGTAGAAGGCTGCCCCCTCCCCCTCGCGGCTCTCCACCCAGATTGTGCCACCGTGCGCCTGCACCGTGTGCTTGGCAATGGCCAGCCCCAGCCCCGTGCCGCCCCCTGAACGGGCGCGATCGGCCTTGTAGAAGCGCTCAAAGATGCGCGAGATGTTGGCCGCGGGTATGCCCACGCCCGTGTCGCGCACGCACACTGTCACCATGCCCGGGCGCGCCCCGTCCAGCGCGGCGCTCACCGTTACGGCGCCACCGGCCGGCGTAAACTTGATGGCGTTGTGGATGAGGTTGATCATCACCTGCTGCATGCGCTCGCTGTCCACCTCCACGCTGGGAAGCTCCTGCGACAGCTCAATCGAAAGCGCGAGTTCGGCACGTTCGGCCTGTGTGGCCAGGCGCTCGACTGCAGGGTCGACAATTTCGCGCAGCGTGGTGGCGGTCAGGCTCAAAGGCAGCTGCCCCGATTCGACGCGCGACAGCTCAAGCAGCTCCTGCACCATCTGCGCCATCTTGTCCACCTCAACCTCCATGCGGTTGAGGAAGCGCTGTGCTGTGGGCGGGTCTTCGAGCGCGCCGTCGCGCAGCGTGTCCACAAGCGCCGTCACCGAAGCGAGGGGCGTCAGCATCTCATGCGAGACGTTGCTAATGAAGTCGCGGCGCACCTTTTCCATGCGGCGCAGCGCCGAGAGATCCTGCAGGATGACAAGATAGCCGGCCGCGTCGCCACCCAGAAACGGCGTGGCGGTCACGCGCACAAAGCGGTCGCCGCCCAGCTCAATCGATTCGGTCTCCTCTGCACCGCTGCTCTGCGCGCGCTGCCAGACTTCGATGATGCGGTGATCCCACACCACCTGGGCAAAGGACTTGCGCATGGCCTGCTCTTGCGACGTGCGCAGAATCTCCTCCGCCGCCGGGTTAATTAGCCGCACACGCCCCATTTCGCTAAGGATGAGCGCACCGTTGGACATGTGCGTGAGGATGGTGATGAGCCTATCCTTCTCACGCGCACGCCGCTTGCTGGCCTTGCGGTATTTGTCCACAAGGCGGTTCGTTGCGTGCGTCAGCCGTACATAGTCGGGCGTGCTGCTTTCGAGCACGTGGCCCTCAAAGTCCTGCGCCAGCGCATGCTCCACCATTTCGGCAAGGCGGTGTTGCATGGCCGAGTTACGCTGGCGCATGTAGAGCATTGCGCCAATCAGCAACAGCGCGGCAAGCAGAATCGCGACGGCAACCGCAATTTCGAGGTTGCGCATTTCGGCGCTGACGATATCGAAGGGGACTGCCCAGCGCAGCACCCCCAGCGGCGCATCAGTGGGGCCCACAGGCAGGGCGAGGTAGAGCGTGCGCTCGCCGCTGAGGCCGCCGGGGCCATCAGTGCGCACGGCGCGCCCGAAGCCGTGTGTAAGCGCCTGGCGCACTTCGCCTGCGCCTGCGCCGGAGGCCGTGCCGTCCACCGCTGCATCCGTGGCGGCGAAGAGCGCGCCGTCGGGCAGAAAGGCCTCCACCTCACCTTCAGTTGTGTTGGACCAGCGCTCGATGAGCGACTGCACGGCAGCGGTGTCGCCCTGCTGCCACGCCGCGAGCAGGGCCGGATCGGACGCCGTAATCGAGGCCTGGGCGCGCGCAAACTGCTCAATCGAGCGCGTAGCGAAGCGCTCGATAAGCCAGTTGATTGCGAAGAAAAGCAGGAGTGCGAGCAGAAGGATCGTCGCCGCGTAGTAGAGCGACGTGCGCCAGTGTGTGCGACGAGATTCGACCATGCGGTTCTTCCTTGCCGTAGCGCTTTCTCCAGCTCTGCGTGCGCTGCGTGTGCCGCAGGCTCAGGTGCAGCCGCAGGCGCAAGAGGCAGTGGATGGATTCCAAACAGTGTTGCACAGCGAGGTTTTCAAGCTGTATTGCATTTGTTAACGTATGGTAAAGTCGGCGGGTTCACGTCTACAATGTCCAATTGGCAAAGCATCGAAAAGCATGGAGTTAGTCGCGCCCTTGCCATGCGCCCTGTTCACCTTGCGCCCTTGCGTTGAAAATGCAGATTTGACCATGGTTCCGTCTCAGGCACGGGCGACGCGCGCCTAGCCCTCGAAGCGATAGCCGAAGTTGCGCACGGTGACAATGCGCGTGGGGCTGGAGGGCTCTTTCTCGATCTTCTCGCGCAGCCAGCGTACGTGCACATCCACCGTCCGGCTGCCGCCGTCGTATTCCCACCCCCAGACGCGCTCGAGCGCCAGATCGCGCGAGAGCACCCGGCCGCGGTTGCGCGCCAGGAAGACAAGCAGCTCGAATTCCTTGGGCTTGAGGTGAATGACCTCGTTGTGCAGGCGCACCTCACGGCGGCCCAAATCCACTACAAGGTCATCGAAGGTCATCATTTCGGCGGGCACATCCGCGCCGGATGCGAGAGTGGCCGCGCCCTCTGCGGTCAGATCCTCGCGCGTCAGGCGCACGCGCCGCAGCAGCGCCTTGATGCGCGCCATAAGCTCGCGCATGCCAAAGGGCTTGGTCATGTAGTCGTCGGCGCCAACCTCGAGCCCCACCACTTTGTCCACCTCATCGGTGCGGGCGGTGAGCATGAGAATCGGAACGTTCATCTCCTGGCGCAGCACGCGGCAAACCTCATAGCCGTCCAGGCGCGGGAGCATGACGTCGAGGACGATGAGGTCGGGCTTGTTGCGGCGCGCCGTCTCCAGCGCGGCCATGCCGTCGGTGGCAATCAGCACATCATAGCCCTGGCGCAAGAGGTTGTACTCGAGCGTCTCGACGAGCGCTGGCTCATCTTCAACGACAAGCACTTTGGGCTTTGCGGTCTCTTCGCTCATGAATTGTGCATCTCAAATCGTTGTGGCGCTCTGTAATATCACGCGTAGTCGCGCGCCAGAAGTATGCACTTCTGGCGCGCAAAGAGCAACTCAACTGCGAAGCGGCACGTTGCAACCCGCACCTTGTTAGGCCGACTGCACATCCACCTCGCGCCCCAACTGCGCCGAGCGGGCAATGGCGTCCACAATCTGCACGGAGATGAGCGCCTGCGTTTGCGTTACGATCTCGGCCGTGGGGTCGCCCTCAAGGTGGCGCACAAGGTTCTTTACCAGCACGGCGTAGGACTGCGCAGGGGTGCTGGGCATGGGCACTTGAATGACCGCCTCGGCCCCGTTGACCGTCGTATAGAACTCGGCCTTGTGGCGCTCGTCCAGCAGCGCGCCCCCTTCGGTGCCAAAGAGCTCGGTCGTCCAGAAGTCGGGGAAGTTGGCGGCCCACGCCACCTGGAACTGGAGCACGGCCCCGTTGTCGAAGCGCACAAAGGCCCACGCCATGTCGTCCACGTCAAAGCGGCGCTGCTCCACGGGCACGGGCTGGAGCGAGTCCATACCCCAGCCGCCCATGCCACGACCGCGCGAGCCAAGCTCGGCAAAGAGTGCGCCGCTCACAGTGACGGGTGTGGGGAAGTCCATGATGTAGAGCGCTCTATCAAGCGCGTGGACACCCAGATCGAACAACACGCCGCCGGCCGCGAGCGAGCGGTTGGTGAACCAGCCGCCAAAGCCCGGGATGCCCGAACGACGATGCCAGGTGGAGCGCGAGGCGTAAATCTTGCCAAAGAAGCCGGCGTTAGCCTGACGGCGCGCAATCTGTGTGTTGTCGTTGAAGCGCATGTGCGAGCCAACGGTGAGAACGCGGTCGGCGGCGCGCGCGGCCTCGAACATCTCTACGGCGTCGGCGTAGGAGGGCGCGAGCGGCTTCTCGCAGAGCACGTGCGAACCCGCTTGCAGTGCGGCAATCGACATTTCGCGATGGAAGACGTTGGGTGTGGCGACCACGGTAATGTCCGGCTTCACCTCGTCGAGCATCTTGCGAAAGTCGGTGTAGACGGCGGGAATATTCATTTCGTCGGCAAGCGCCTGCGCGCGCGCTTCGTTGACGTCGCAGAGTGCGACGTTTTCAACGTTGGGCAGCGCCGCAAAGTTGGGAATGTGCGCGAGCTTGACAATGAAGCCCGCGCCGATGTAGGCAACACGCCAGGTGCGAGGTTGTGAGGACATTGCGCGGATCAGCTTTCGTCTGTTTGGGGTGGAGGTTGGGAAGAATCCGATTCTCTGTTTGGTGCTTCAATTTCGTCTGCGGCAGCTTCTGCATCAATGTCAGGCTCGGGCAGGGCGTGGGGCTCTTCGGCAGTGCGTGTGGGCGTGGCAGGGCCAACCGGCCCAACCGGACGAAAGGCCGAAGGCAGCAGCGCTTCGTCCGCGCGCGCCTCGGCAGCTTCGTCGTCGAACGGATCCGGCGGCCCGCCAGGCACATAGCGCCAGAACGAATCCTGCCGCTCATCGTCCTGAATACCATCATCAAAGAGGATGACGTGGACGAATTTGGGGCCGTGAACGCCCAGCGTGAGGATCATTTCGATGTCGGCGGATTTGCTCGGGCCCGTCACCAGCGTCACGTTGGGCTGGCTGCGCATCCACCCTGCCAGGTCGCCCAGGCGCATTTCGGCCAGCCACGCTTCCACGTTGGCAAAGAGCCGTGTGAAGGGCACCAGCGCGATGTGGCGCAGCGGCAGCAGGCCGGCACTGCGCAGCGCGTTCGGCGCGCTGGAAAGCAGCAGCGAACCGGTCGCGGCAAAGGCAGCCTCTGCGCCGGTGACGCCATAGCGGATGTGGCGCACCGCCTCGCGGCTCTCTTTTGTAACGAGGGTCGTCGGCGTTACCAGGTGCATGCCCATGTCGGCCAGCGACTCAGCCACATATTCGAGCGGCAGGCTGTCGTTGGCCCAGCCCAGCACCATGCGCTCCTGGCCGGTTTCAATGCGCATTCCCTTGGCAGCGGCCTCGTCTTCGTTGCGCCAGTCGAGAATGCGGTTGATGAGCGCAAGGCGCGCCTCGGCCGGGCTGCCCACAATGACGCAACTGCCGTGAAGCTCCACAAGTTCGGCGGCAAAGCG
Source organism: uncultured Chloroflexia bacterium (assembly GCA_963773745.1). Classification (GTDB taxonomy): domain Bacteria; phylum Chloroflexota; class Anaerolineae; order Caldilineales; family Caldilineaceae; genus UBA5069. The sequence goes on along the minus strand of CAVZCL010000005.1, from coordinate 1,040,308 downwards.
CGCAGCGAGCTCGGGCGCGCCACCAGGCGCGGCCGTCACAGCCATGCGCGTGGCCGACGTCAGTTCGGGCGGATTGGCGGCGGGAAAGCGCAGGTCGCGGCGCGCGAGCGAGGCGCGCAGGTTGCCCAGAATTGTGCGGCGCGCCGGCATCTGCGCCCGGGCGCGGGGCATCCACCGACGGGCGGGGTGACCCTGCGCCGGCGTGTGCAGATGCACCCGGCTGCGTGCCGGCCGATGTGGCGCGCGTCTCGTCGGCCATGGTCACGGCCTCGGCTTGGGCGTGTGTTTGGCGCGCTCGGCCCATTGGCGGCGAAAGCTGCGGCGGGGCAGCACGGGGAAATCACGGTTGCGCGTCCACTGGTCAAAGGGGGGCGGCATGCGGCGCACGGCGCCGCCGCTCAGCAGCCCCAGGATGGAGGTGCCGAAGCCGCCTGCACCGCCCGCGCTTTCGTAGAGGCGGCGGCTCTGCATCATGGTGGCAAAGCCGTGCATGGCCTGGCGCTCAAACCAGGGCGCTTCGCCGGCGCGCACGGCGTCGGCGCGCAGATCCAGCAGCAGGCGCGGCAGGTCAATCTTGACGGGGCAGGCGTCGCGGCAGGCCCCGCAGAGGGTGCTGGCAAAGGGCAGCTTGGCGCTCTGCGTCACTTCCATCTCCAGCAGCGGGCTGATGACCGCGCCAATGGGGCCGCTATAGGTGCTGCCGTAGGCGTGGCCGCCAATCTCCCGATAGACCGGGCAGACGTTGAGACAGGCCCCACAGCGGATGCACATGAGCGCCTCGCCGTAGCCACGCTCGAGCATGTCGCTGCGGCCGTTGTCCAACAGCACCACGTGCACCTCGGCGGGGCCGTCGGCGTGGGCCTGCTTGCGCGGGCCGCTCGTCATACTCAGGTAGACACTGGCCTGCTGCCCGGTTGCGCTGCGCGCCAGCGCCTGGAACTGAAGGAAGGCGTCCTCCACTGTGGGCACCAGCTTCTCAATGCCCATGATCACGACGTAGACGGGCGGCAGCGTGGAGACCATGCGCCCGTTGCCTTCGTTGGTAACGATGCAAACTGTGCCCGTCTCGGCAATCGCGAAGTTGCAGCCGCTGATGCCCATTTCGGCATTGAGGAATTCGCGCCGCAGCACCTGGCGCGCGAGCGCAGTCATCGTCTCGGGGTCAAAGGTCGGCGGCATGTCCAGCTCGCGCTGGAAGATGGCGCTGATGTCCTCGAGGCGCTTGTGCAGCACGGGGGCCACAATGTGGCTGGGCGGCTCGCCCTCAAGCTGAATGATGTACTCACCGAGGTCCGTCTCGACGACCTTCATGCCCGACGCCTGCAGCGCTGCGTTGAGGTGCGTCTCCTCGGTGGCCATGGACTTGGCCTTGACGACGCGCTCAACGCCCGCGCGGCGCGCAATGTCCAGCACAATGGCGTTGGCGTCATCAGCATGATTCGCCCAATGGACATGGCCGCCATTCTCCGTGAAGCGCTTCTCGAACTGCTCCAGCAGATCGGGCAGATGGCGCAGCGTGTATTCCTTCATCTGCCGCACCTGGTTGCGCAGTGCCTCGCCGCCATCGATATCAGGTTCGCTCTCGGAGAGGGCGACGCCGCCCATGCCGGCTACGCGCTGGCCGCTCATGCGCGCAGTGGCGCGCGTCAGCGCCGCACGCAGGTGGCGATCGTGCAGCGCCACATCCACACGCTTGTCATAGGGCAGATGAAGATCGATGGGTACTTTGGCCATGGTCGTCTAGGACTCAGCAGCAAACAAACCCGTCACCAGAGTGTGATTACCCGCTCTTCACCGCTGCGTACCTTCTCGCGGTTGGGGCGGAGCGCAACCACGACGGAAACGAGTGCAATCACGCCGTAGACCACGTAGGCCCACGGGGCGTTGTGGTTAATGGCCAGCATGAGGAAGACCGCAAATGCGGTGACGCCCACGGCAAAGGTGCCAATTGAGGCCATGCGCGACCACCAAATGAGCAGCGCGCCCACAATCCACACAATGCCGCCCGCCACGGGCATGAGCGCCATGGTGGTTCCGGCGGAGATGATGCCGCCCGCGCCGCCCTCAAAGCCGAGGAACATGGACCAGTTGTGGCCAATAACGGCGAAGCCGCCTGCCAGTGCCGCCGAAAGCTGCAAGGCCGCCATGCGCGCTACGGCCTCGTCCACCGTCATGATAGCCGGCTCGCGGAAGAGCAGGCCGAAGAGCCAGCGCACAATCCAGATGGCAATGGCCCCCTTGAGCGCATCACCCAGCAGCGTTGGGATGGCGGCCTTGAGGCCGGCGGCGCGCCACGCGTTGGTGGTGCCCGTGCGGCCGCTGCCCACGCTGCGAATGTCCACGCCAAAGAGGCGGCAAACCCAGACGCCCACGGGAACTGAGCCGAGCAAGTAGCCCAAAACGGCTGCGGCCACGGGGAAAAGCCACATCAATAGGAATCGAACATGCAAATACGCTTCCTAGAAATCTCGGTTACAAAAGCCAACAATGGCAATAAGAAAGAACCGCAAAGGAAGCAAAGAACAAACAGCGCAAGGTTTCAGTCCATAACACGTGCTCGCTTAGTCCCATCTGTCGCTGATTTGATACGCAGCTTCAACGCGTGGAATTGTTGCATTGCTAGCGGGTGGTGCGTGTGCGCCGCTCAATCCACGCCACAATCACCGACAGCGACATGGTGAGGACAAGGTAGAGGAACGCAACCGTATTATACCCCTCAATGGCGCGAAAGGTGCGGCTGATGAACTGCCGTCCCAACTGAAGGATGTCCTCCAGCGCGAGCACAGCAATCAGCGAGCTATCCTTGAGCAACGCAATCAGGTCATTGCCCAGCGGCGGCAGGATGATGCGAAAGGCCTGGGGCAGGATGACATACATCATCGCCTTGCGCGTGTTCATGCCCAGACTGCGCGCAGCCTCCATCTGGCCGCGCCCAATCGACTGAATGCCGCTGCGGAAGACCTCGGAGAGGAAGGAGCCATAGCCCATACCCAGGCCGATGATGGCGCGGGTGAGCATGGGCGGGTCCCACACGCCGCGGGTTGTGTCGCGCACCCACGGGCCAATCACAAAGCCGGCATAGAGCACAATTACCAGCAGTGGCAGGCCGCGCATGATCTCGACGTAGACACGCGCCGGCTGGTTCAGCCACGGGCTTTTGCTCAAGCGCATCAGCCCCACCACAAGGCCAATCACCAGCGCAATCGAATAGGCGCAAACGGTGACGAAGAGAGTGATGAGCACACCCGGCACAATAAACTTGATGGCGGCGCTGTATATGACGCGTTGGGTGGGATTAAGCAAAATGGAGGTGAGTGCAGCCACAAAGGCCACGATGATGATGACAATCCACCACGGAAACTCGGACATTGCCGACTGCTGCGGCGGGCCAGGGCGGGGGGACGCGCCGAGCGTTGCGCCGGGGGCGCGCCTGGGGGGCCAACTGGGGTGCTTGCTTCAATGGGTTCGTTCATGGGGCTCCACGCTGTCATGCTGGGGATGAAACGACAGCGCCTATTGTACACAGATCGGCGGTGAGGGGCCAACAGGATTTGTTTGGGGTGTGGGGTGTGGGGTGTGGGGTGTGGGGTGTGGGAGTAGGGAGTCGACATAGGACACCCCACACCCCACACCCCACACACCCACCACACCCCACACCCCACACCCGCCCATAGCCTAACCTTAAAGTTTTGCGGCTTTGCGGAACTGGATTGGCGGCCCTTTGCATTTACTCTGGTAGAGTGCCAATAGAACGGCTGTACACCATTTGCGCCGCACCAAACGCTCTGTTATACTGACTCCCCGCCACCCAGATATAGTAGGGCGGAGCGGAACCATATCCCATATGTAGGGGTTTAATGTATAATTGTAGGGGTTAATGTGCAATGTCCTCACTGTGGGGCAAGCCAGCATCGGGTCATTGACACCCGCGATACGGCCGACGCCATACGGCGCAGAAGGCAGTGCGAGGCGTGCGGTTTGCGGTTCACAACCTACGAGCATATCTCTGCCAATCTGCTTGTCTCCAAGAGCGATGGCCGGCGTGAACCCTTTGACCGGCAGAAGCTGCTCCAGGGCATTCAGATTGCCGCGACCAAACGGCCGATTAGCCGAGAGACGATTGAGGGCATCGTCAACCAGATCCAGGAGCAGGCGCTGAACAGCGGCAAGCTCGAAATTCCCAGCGCTGTCATTGGCCAGCTTGTGCTCGACCAGTTGGCGGCTGTGGATCAGGTCGCCTACATCCGCTTTGCCAGTGTCTATCTCGACATTCATGACTTGAATGAGCTTCGCATCGAGATTGACCGTCTCATGGGCAGGAACTGAAAGAGCCGTCTCACGGTCCGTTGTATTCACGTTTTGAAGCGCAGCCTTCATCGTTCTCTTCGCAATCGTGCAGTAACTGTATAGCCTTCCGTCTGCCGTGCGGCTGAGACGTATCCACAGCCATTGCAACGGGGAGCGTAGTTGACATCATCAGCAACCGCCGCTGTGGAGCCACTCCAGCGTTGGAGTGACGAGCACAGCGTCTGCTGCAGCGATAGCACGCGCCCCAAAGCCGGATGCAAAACCGCCTCGAGGCAGAGAACTCGTTGTATTGCAAGCCATTGTTGCAGGTTATCAGGAGCAAGCCATGTCAATTGAAACAAGCACCACCCCTCGCGCAGAGGATCAACCCGCACCAGAGGCGACCGAAATCCGTCCCAACGAGCACGGCGCCTACACGGTCATCGAAATTGTGAAGGGAAAGCGCAACGCGCTGACGCCACCCGCCTATGTGGACGACGGCGCCGTGGCGTTGACGGAGAACAGCATCAAGGTGCTGGAGAAGCGCTATCTGCGGCGGGACATGGACGGCTCGCTGCTGGAGACGCCCGCCGGCATGTTCTACCGCATTGCCTGGCACATGGCGCAGGTGGAGATTGAGCATGGCGGCGACAGCGCCGCCGCGGCCAGGACCTTCTACGACCTGCTGACCGAGCGGCGTTTCTACCCCAACAGCCCCACCTTCACAGGCGCAGGTACACCGCTGGGGCAACTGGCCGCCTGCTTCGTGCTCCCCATTTCCGACGATATGGGCAGGGAGAGCGACGGCATCTTCAGCACATTGCGCGTGGCTGCGCTGATTCAGCAGACGGGCGGCGGCAATGGCTTCTCCTTCTCGCGCCTGCGCCCGCGCAATGATCTCGTTCACACGTCGGCAGGGCGCGCCACAGGGCCAGTGGGCTTCCTGCGCGTCTACGATCAGGCCTTTGGCGAAATTGCCCAGGGGGGCAGCCGCCGCGGCGCGAATATGGGCGTGCTGCGCATCGACCATCCGGATATCGAAGCATTCATCGAATGCAAGGCGACGGAAGGGTCGATCTCCAACTTCAACATCTCGGTGGCCATCACCGACGAATTCATGCAGGCGGTGAAGGACGACACGGACTTTGGGCTGCGCAATCCCCGCGACGGGCGCATTGTGCAGACGGTGCCGGCGCGTGATCTCATGGCCAAGATCGTCAAGTTTGCGCACCACAACGGCGAGCCGGGCGCGCTCTTCATTGACGCCGCCAATCGCACCAACCCCGTGCCGCACCTCTACGACCTCGAGGCGACAAACCCGTGCGTAACGGCCGATACACTCGTGTACACAGGAGCAGGCATGCAGCGCGCGGGTGATCTGGCCGCGACAGCACAGCCTGTGGATGTGGTGCTCGACAGCCGCTTTGGCAGCGCTGCGCAAAGCAGCGCCTCGCCTGTCTACTACACGGGCGACAAGCCGGTCTTCGAGTTGTCCACCGCAGAGGGCTTCCGCCTCAAGGCCACCGGCAACCACCGCATTATGACCACGCAGGGCTGGAAGGAGCTGGAGACGCTGCAGCCGGGCGACAAGCTGCATGTGCTCAACCAGAAGGGTGGCTTCGGGCAGGCGGGTTCGCTGGAACTGGGTCGCGTCATGGGCTGGCTCATGGGTGACGGCACGCTTAACATGGCCGAAGGCGCGGCGCTCATGTTCTTTGGCGAGGAGCAGGAGCTCGCTCCCCTCTTTGCCGGCTACGTGGACGCGCTTGTTGCCGAGCAGCCGCACCACAATACCTTCGCCCCCACCCGCACCTATGGCGTGGGTGTGCAGGCAGTGCCCGCACGCAATGAGTCGCGCGTCGTCTCGGTGCGCCTCAAAGAGCGCATGGCGGCGCTGGGCTTCACCGACAAGCAGGCGCTGCCCGAGATTGTCTACACAGGCAGCGAGGCGATGCAGCGCGGCTTCCTGCAGGCGCTCTTCTCGGCCGACGGCACCGTGCTTGACAACGTGGCCAAGGGCGTCAGCGTGCGCCTCTGGTCGGCCGAGGCTGGAGTGCTGCACGGCGTGCAGCAACTGCTGCTCAACTTCGGCATCTTCAGCAGGATTTACGAGGATCGCAAGCAGGCCGGCTACAAGGCCATGCCCGACGGCCACGGTGGCGAGAAGCTCTATTACACGCGTGCCGGCCATGAGCTTGTGATTTCGAAGAGCAACCTGCTGCGCTTCCGCGACGAGGTGGGCTTTGTGTCGGCGTCCCCGAATGCGCCCTGCGCCAAGCAGCGCAAGCTTGAGACCGCCCTCGCCAACTACGGCGCACGCGGCCCCTACAGCGAGCACTTCACCGCCACCGTGCGCGCCGTTACGCCGCTGGGCGTGCAGCCTGTCTATGACCTCACCGAGCCGCTTACGCACTCTTTTGTGGCCAACGGTGTTGTGGTCCACAACTGTGGTGAGCAGTGGCTTGGTCCCTATGAAAATTGCTGCCTAGGCTCAATCAACCTTGCCGTCCACGTGACGCAGGACGCGAGCGGCGAGAACGTAGTCGACTGGGAACTGCTGCGCCGCTCGATTGAGGAGAGCACGCGCTTCCTTGACAACGTCGTCACCGCCAACGCCTATGTGCCTGCCGTGCCCGAAGTGGCAGCCGCCGCCTTCCGTGCGCGCCGCATTGGTCTCGGCATCATGGGGCTGGGCGACCTGATGTACGAGTTGGGCATCCGCTACGGCGATTCCGACGGCGAGGAGTTTGCCGCGCAGATTATGGAATATGTGCGCTATCACTGCATGCGCACGAGTATTGAGCTGGCCGAAGCGCGCGGCCCCTTCCTTGCCTTTGAGGGGAGCATCTATGACGCCAATCAGCCGGGCGGCATGAAGTGGCAGCCGCCCACGCCGCTCGATGCCTACACACGCGATTGGCAGCGTCCGGCGCTCGACTGGTCTGCGATTGTGCAGGGCATCACCCAGCACGGCATCCGCAATGCCGCGCAGACCACGGTCGCGCCCACGGGCACCATTGCCACAGTCTGTGGCGTGGAAGGGTACGGCTGCGAGCCGGTCTTCGCACTGGGCTACATTCGTCACTTTAAGGATGGCGACCGCAGCGTGGAGTTGCTTTACACCAGCCCGCTCTTCAAGCAGGCGCTGGATGCTACCGACCTCGACGAGGGGCGCAAGCAGGAGATTCGCCAGCACGTGGCCACCTACGGCTCGTGCCAGGATATCCCCGACCTGCCCGAGCGCATGCGCCACGCGTTTGTGGTGAGCAGCGACATCAGCGCACAGGAGCATGTGCGCATGCAGGCGGCGATTCAGGCCTTTGTGGACAACAGCATCAGCAAGACCATCAACTTCCCCGAAGGCGCGACCGAGGAAGACGTGGCCGAGGCCTACATGATGGCATGGGAACTGGGCTGCAAGGGGCTCACCGTCTACGTCACCGGCAGCCGCCAGGAGGTGGTGCTGGAGACGAAGGCGACGCGTGCCAAGAAGGATGGCGACGCCGCGAGCGCGCCGGCAGAGAAAGGCGCGGCGGAAAGCAGCGCCGTCGTCGCCATCAATGGCTACGCCGGAAAAAACGGGGCGGACAGCGCACACGGCGTGCAGGATGTGCGCCCTGCCATGATCAAGCGGCCGCGCCCACAGCGTCTTACCGGCACCACCTACCGCAAGGATACGCCGCTGGGCAGCGCCTACATCACGGTGAACATTGATGAGTACGCGCAGCCCTTTGAGGTCTTCCTCAACGTCGGCAAGGCAGGTAGCGACGTCTCGGCGGTGAGCGAGGCGATTGGGCGGCTCATCAGCCTGGTGCTGCGCATGCCCGGCAACCTGCCCCCCACCGAGCGGCTGCGCTGGGTGATGGACGAAATGGCGGGCATTGGCGGCGGTCGCCCCATGGGCTTTGGCGCCAATCGCGTGCGCTCTCTGCCCGACGGCATTGCCCAGGTGCTGGCCGATTTCCTCTCGGAGCATCCGGCCGTCGAGAACGACGCGGTGCCCGCCGAGCAACTGGCGCTGCCGATTGCCCAGCGTCCGATTGGCGACATCTGCCCCGAATGTGGCGAGGCGAGCTTTCTGAATGTGGAAGGCTGCCGCAAGTGCTACGTCTGCGGCTACAGCGAGTGCTAGCACGGAAGATTTGACGCAAGGGCGCTAGGTCGCCAGGGAACGCAAGGCAGGGCGCAAGGAACAACAACGGCACTGGGCAACGCAATGTGCGTTGCCCAGTGCCATATGAGGAGGTTCGTCAATGCAAAGCAAAGCGACGGATGTGGCGACCTATGTGGCGGAGGCGCCGCCCGAGCGGCAGGCGCGCTGACAGCGGCTGCGCGCACTCTGCCTGACCACGCTCGGCGGCTATGAGGAGCGCATGGAGTACGGCATGCCCGGCTATGCCGCGCGACGGCGTGATCGAGGTGGGCTTTGCCAGCCAGAAGCAGTACATCTCGCTCTACATCCTGAAGCAGGAGGTGCTCGACGCCCACCGCGACCTGCTTGCGGGCCTCAACCTGGGCAAGGGCTGCATCCGCTACCGCAAGCCCGAGCAGATTGACTTCGACGTGGTGGAGAGGCTGCTGGTGGGGACGCGGGAGAGTGGCGGAGAGGTGTGCTGACGCAGTGAAGCGAGGCTTCAGGTGGAGGGATTTCGGTTCTTGGAAACAAGGGGCATTCAACCCTACAACTTGAGAAATTCCTGCCACGTGGACTTGACATCAGTGCCTGTTCGAGTATAATTAAGTCAACCTCCCCAGGGCCTTCGGGCGCTGGGTGCGAGACCGCCTTCTTGGCGGTCTCTGCTTTTCTCCTCTACTCCTCGATCTCGCATACACAAAATGCGTACATACTGCTATATTGACGGCTTCAACTTCTACTACTCGTGCATTAAGGGCACGAATTATAAGTGGATGAACGTGCGCGCACTGCTCGAAACCATATTTCCTCATGTGGAGATTACGCACATCCGCTACTTCACAGCAAAAGTGACAGGCACGTCCAGAAGATCCGCAACAGGCTCAACGCCAACAATTCTACTTCGCGCGCGCTACGAACATTGCCAGGACTCTCCATTCACTTTGGAGAGTTTCGCAGCGATAACGTTCGTATGCCGTATGTTCATCCTCCAGCCGCTGGACCGAAGACAGCGGAAGTAATCCGCACTACTGAAAAAGGGTCTGATGTTAATCTGGCATCTACTTATTGGTCGACGGCTTCAGACTGCGGTATCAACAAGCCATTGTCGTAACGAATGACTCCGATTTGTTGCTTCCAGTCCGGTTGGTCAGAGAAGAGATCGGAACGCCAAATTGGAATCCTAAACCCCCAGCTCAATAACAATCGGATCAGCAGAAAACTTATGACAGAAGCGACGTTCGTGCGGCACGTGCGCGAGGGCGTGCTGGCCGCCTCTCTCTTTCCAGATGTTTTGACCGACGCACAAGGCACCTTCCACAAACCCGCGGCTGGTAGCCTACTTTCACCCCTCCCCCGCAGCCACATCACCTGATACGGCTCCAGCGTCACATCGGCGTCGCTCAGCACGAGCGACGCACCGCTCACCAAATCCGTGAAGCGATAGCCCAGGCCGTAGAGGCGCAGTTCGTTGGCGCGCAGCTGGCTGCGTGGCCTCGCTGAAGTTCGCCAGCACCATCACCCGCCCCAGCCCCGCTGAATCCGCCGCATGCGTGCGCAGATAGCCGAAGACATGGTCGTTGCTCAGCGGCAGCACCTGCATCGCGTTGCCCGCAAAGGCAACCGTCTGCGTGCGCATTTTGATCAACTGCTGCAGCCGCGCGAAGATGCGCCCCTCCACCGTGGCGGGGTCGCTGCGGCGCGCCAGCGTCTCAGCCTCAATCTGCGGGCGGTGCACCCAGCGGCTGTCGCCCGCCTTCACCGGGTCGTCGCGGAAGCTGTAATCATTGAGCCAGCCTACTTCATCGCCCAGGTAGAGCAGCGGGATGCCGCCGATGCTCAGAATCACCGCGTGCAACAGCAGAATGCGGCGGATGGCAAGCTCAATCTCGCCGGCATCGCCCAACTGCAGCGCGCGCTCGAGGCCGGCCAGCGACGCGAGCGAGCCGGAGATGCGCGCATCGCCCGTGCGCGGGTTCTCCTGAAAAGGCAGGCCGCGCGCAAAGCTGCCCGGAAAGCGCCCCGTGTAGAAGTCGTTGAGGAAGCGGCGGTGGTCATAGCCGTTGATGCCCAGCTGCGCGGCGTCGGCGTCGTCAAAGGTCCAGCCAATGTCGTCGTGGCAGCGCACGTAGTTGACCCACGCGCAGGCGGGGTCAATCGCAAAGCGGTGGCTCATGGAGCGGCGCAGCAGGCGCACCTCACGCGTTGCCAGCGAGTTCCAGAGCAGCGCCATGAGCAGTGGGTTGTACGAAAGCTGGCACTCGTCGGGGCTGATGTAGCGCGCCACCTCGTCGGGGTGGACGATTGCCTCGGACTTGAAGAGCAGCGACGGCGCAGCAATACGCACAAGCGCGTTGAAGGCCTGCACAAGTACATGCGCCTCGGGCAGGCTCTCGCTCACCGTGCCCATCTGCTTCCAGACGAAGGCCAGCGCGTCCAGGCGCAGAACCTGCGCGCCGGCATTGGCCAGGTAGAGCATCTCGCCGGCCATGTCGCGGAAGACCGCCGGGTTGCGGTAGTTCAGGTCCCACTGAAAGACGTTGAAGGTCGTCCACACCCATTTGTTGATGTCGGCGCGCCAGGTGAAGCTGCCCGGGTGCTTGTCGGGGAAGATTTCGCGCAGCGAGCGGTCATACTCGTCAGGCTCGTTGCGGTCGTCAAAGAGGAAGTAGTAGTCGGCGTAGTCGGGGTCGCCTGCCTGTGCGGCACGCGCCCAGCGGTGCTCGTCGGAGGTGTGGTTGAAGACGAAATCGAGCACAAGGCTGATGCCCGCTGCGCGCAGGTCGGCGGCCAGGGCGCGCAGCTCGTCCATGGTGCCCAGGTCGGGGATTCACCGTGCGGTAATCGCTGACGGCATAGCCGCCGTCACTGTCCCCCTCGGGCGCCGTGAAGAGGGGCATGAGGTGGAGGTAGGTGAGGCCCAGCTCCTTGAAAGTAGGGAATTTGCTTGCGCAGCGCCTGCAGGTGACCGGCGAAGAGGTCCACGTAGAGGACGCCGCCGAGCATTGTTTGCGACTGAAACCAGGTGGCGTCGGCCTCGCGTGCGGCGTCGAGGGCCTTGAGGTCGGCGGGGCGGTCGCGCCACATGGCGGCGGCCATGGCCAGGATCTGCTCGAGGTGGTAGTAAAAGTCGTAGCGGCCGCCATAAAGCTGCACAAGCAGGCGGAAGAGATTGGGGAAGTGCGCAACGAGGCGCGCCTTGAAGATGGCCCAGTCGGCGGGGGGCATCGCGTCGGCCCATTCCGCCTCAAAGCGAGGCAGCAGCCGCGCCCATGTGCGCGCGCTCTCCAGCGCCAACCGGCTTTCATCAAGCATTATCTCACCTCACCGAATTTCTGCCCGCAGAAAAAACGGAAAAAGCGGGAAAAACAGGAAACAGAAACGCACACATGAAGATGACCTCACGTTATGTGCGTAAAGCGGAGTACCCTCAAAATGCTATTCATGTTGTTTCCGCTTTTCCCGCCGTTTCCGCGTACAGAAATTTAGCTATGGCCGGCGGGCGATGAAGATGAGGTGATCGCTGAGGCCGTCGTAGGGGGTGCCGTCGAACTCGCCCCAGACCTCCTCCACTTGAAGGCCCGCCGCACGCAGCATCAGCTCGCCCTCATTGCGCCAGAGGAAGCGCAGCGTAAAGGGACAGTGCGTGCGGCGCGTTTCGCCGCTGGGGAGCGTCTCCTCGTAAATGAAGAGGGTCTCCTGCAACTGCTCGGCAATGTCCACGCTGCGCACGCTCCACTTCGTCACGGCGGCGCCGGTGGTCTCGTCGCGCCAGCGGTCGGCCAGCTCCATCAGCCCGTTCACCTCAAGCAGGCGCGCAATATCGGGATTAAAGAGGTCGAGCATCAGGCGGCCGCCCGGGCGCAGCAGGGTGCAGGCGGCGCGCAAGGCAGCCTCCTGATCGGCCGCATCGGTCAGGTGCATGAGCGTGTTGCTGGTGCAGATGGCCAGCGCAAAGGAGTCTTCGGGCAGATTCGGGCCGGCGCAGGTCGGCCTCCACGAGCTTGACGCGCCCGCTCAGCCCTGCTGCGGCCAGCTTGCCACGCGCCACCGCCAGCAGCGCCGGGCTTATGTCCACACCCGTGGCCTGCACGCCGGCATCGGCCAGCGGCAGCAGCACGCGACCGGTGCCGCAGCCCAGTTCAACCACGGGGCCGCCGGCCTCCTCGGCCATTTCCAGAATCAGGCCCAGGTCGTCGTCATAGGCGCGGTAGTCGTCGTCATAGAAACGCGCAAAGCCGTCAAAGGGCGTATGGGCGTGGGAAGCGGGCGCGGTGGATTCGGTTCATGGCTGCCATAGTCTGTGTATGGGTGGAAAGCCGGAAGTATGCGTGCGCAGTGCGTGCGGATGTGCGTATGATCGCCACCGCAGCTGCGATCATACGCCTACCGGAGGAAAGGCGGAAATTGGATTTGTCAGCGCACCACAAGTGCGGTAGAATGGGTTCAGTTGAGGAGAGCCGACCTGCAGACAGGTCGGCCATTGATTTGTGCGCAGGTTTGCCGCAAGACGGCAGGGTGAAAGTTGGCACATGGCAGACGCCGCCGGCAGGGCGGTGTTTTTTCATGCGCGTGCAAACTTCACACGGTCCGGGCCACTGCTGCCTGCCGCGACCGCATGCTTCCCCGGGCAGTCCTTGCACAATTTTCGATGGATTTGCACCCGTTAACGCAGCACCGAGCAACGGCAAGCGCCCGGCTCCATGCCGGCAGATGAGGGAGACTCCCACAGGTGGGAGACAGAGAATTATGGCAAACAAAGAGCCTGTATACCTGACAGCCGACGGCCTGGCCAAGGTCAAGAAAGAGCTTGAATATCTCACCACCGTCAAGCGGCGCGAGGTTGCGCAGATGATTGCCGAAGCCAAGGCCGAGGGCGACATCAGCGAGAACGCCGGCTATGACGAGGCCAAAACAGCGCAAGGCTTCCTTGAGGGGAAGATCCGCGAGCTGGAGACGACGATCTCCATGGCCAAGGTGATTGACGAGAACGACAAGCCAAAGCACACCGTGGGCCTCGGCCACACGGTTGTTCTGCGCGAGGTGGGCACCGATTTCGAGGAGACCTTCACGGTTGTCGGCTCGCGCGAGGCGGACCCGAGCAACGGGCGCATTAGCAACGAGAGCCCCATGGGCAAGGCCATCATGGGCAAGGCCGTGGGCAACACCGCCAAGGTAACCACCCCCGGCGGCGAAATCGACTTCGAGATCCTGGGAATCAACTAAACAACGGAACTGCGACGCGAAGGCGCAAAGGCGCAGAGAACTGCAACAACAAGAAGAACAGACAGTTGTGTCTGGTTGCTATCCTTGTTTGCGCCCTTCTTTGCGCCTCTGCGCCTTTGCGTCGCAGGTGACCTTTTTGTTAAACGCAGGGCGGGCCGGAACTGAGGCAACTGTGAGTGAAGCGGTGGAGGCGGGGAACGAGCAACAGGGCGAACACGCCTTCTTTGCGCCGGAAAACTTGAACGATCAGGAGCAGGCGCGCATGAACAGCCTGCATAGCCTGGTTGCCGCGGGCATTGACCCCTACCCCGCACGCGTCACGCGCACACATACCATTGCCGAGGCGCGCGCCTTGCACGAGGCGGGCGACGCGGGCGAAACGTCCCTCTCCGTCACGGGGCGCATTAAGGGAATGCGCGCCATGGGCAAGATGAGCTTTGTGGACCTTGAGGATGGCACCGGCCGCATTCAGATTCTGCTGCGCCGCGATGATCTGCCCGCCGGCTGGTATGACGACATCTGGAAGAAGCTGATTGACCTGGGCGATTTCCTGGGGGTGACGGGGCCGCTGGTCGTGACGCAAGACGGGCGAGTTGAGCGTGCACGCACAGAGTGCACAGTTTCTGAGCAAAGCGCTCAAGCCCATGCCCGACAAGTGGCATGGGGCTGCGCGACCGCGAAAAGCGCTACCGCCGCCGCTATGTAGACCTGCTGGCCAACCCAGAAGTGCGCGATATCTTCCGCACGCGTGCCGCGATCGTGCGCGCTCTGCGCGACTATCTTGACGGCGAAGGCTTTCTCGAAGTCGAGACGCCGATCCTGCAGCCCATCTACGGCGGCGCGGCGGCGAAGCCCTTTGTCACCCATCACAACCAACTGCATCAGGATCTCTACCTGCGCATCAGCTTTGAGCTCTACCTCAAGCGGCTGATCGTGGGCGGCTTTGATCGGGTCTACGAGATCGGGCGCGACTTCCGCAACGAGGGGGTCAGCTTCAAGCACAACCCCGAATTCACGCAGCTTGAGTTCTACGAAGCCTACACCGACTACAAGGCTGTGATGCGGCGCACCGAAGAGATGGTCGCGCATGTCGCGCGGCAGGTCACCGGCGGCACACTGATCACCTGGCAGGGCACGAGATTGACGTGACGCCGCCGTGGCGGCGGATCCCGCTGCGCCACGCCATCCTCGAGGCCGCGCGACATTGACTACGAGCATTCCCCGACGCCGAGTCGCTGGCGGACGGAGATGCGCGCGCATGCGGCCACGAGCCCGACCCCGCGCAGCAACTGGGGCAAGCTGGTCGACAGCCTCATGGCGCAAGTATGTCGAGCCCAACCTGATCCAGCCGACCTTCCTCATCGACTACCCGCGCGATGTCAGCCCGCTGGCCAAGGGTTCGCCCGATGACCCGCGCCAGGTCGAGCGTTTTGAGGGCTTCATGGCGGGCATGGAGATTTGCAACGCCTTCAGCGAACTGAACGACCCGATCGACCAGTTGCAGCGCTTTGTCGACGAGGACTATCGCGCCCGCCACGGCGATGACGAGGCGCACCCCATTGATGAGGATTACATTGAGGCGCTGGGCTACGGGATGCCGCCCGCGGGCGGCTTTGGCATGGGCGTCGACCGGCTGACCATGCTCTTCACCGACCGTGACACCATTCGCGAGGTGCTGCTCTTCCCCCACCTGCGCAGCCTGAGTGCCGGCGAGGCCGAGGACGACGCCTCAGAAGAACAACCTTGACACAGAGATCACAGAGGGAAAAGCGGAGAAACACAGAGAAAAGCAACAACCAAAGCAGAGGTTCGTGACGATTCGACTGCGTAGGTGGCGGCTGAAGTGGTACATCTCCGCAGTGCGCGGCACTTGTAGCGGGGGGCTTCCAGCCCTCCGGCTCTTGTAGGTCACGTCTCCGGCGTGACGACCTAGGTCACTCTCCGGCGTGACTCACGCATTGCAGAGGCCCAAAACGGAGGGCTGGAAGCCCCCCGCTACGATCGCGCTGAGGAGCGCGTGCACTTCGTAGCGGCGGTGTAAGCCGCCGTAGGTAGCCATCTGCGCCGCGTCGTTAAGAACGGCGGCTTACACCGCCGCTACGAAAGACACCGCAAAGTTCGAAAACGCGCCACTGAAGCCGCCACCTACGGCTTTTCACGAATGCGGAGCCATCCTCGTTCTTGACGTGCTACGACGCGAGTCCGCACCCTTTTTCTGCAGTTGCTTTTCTCTGTGTTCCTCTGTTCCCTCTGTGATCTCTGTGTCGTAGTTCCCTTGTCCCGCATTCCGAGATCCCCATGCAGCGCAACCCATATTGGCAGCCAACTGCACGGATCGGCCGCTCCCTGCTTGTCATTCTGCTGGGCGGCGGCGCGGCGCTCTGGCTGAGCCTGCTCGCGCGCTGGCCGCAAACGCCCGACGGCTCATTCCACTTGCAGCGCGTGCGCGCGCTCAGCGAGGCGCTGGCGCAGGGCCTCCTCTATCCCCGCATCTTTCCTGATTTCGCGTTTGGGTACGGCTACCCCGTGCTCAACTTCTACGCGCCCGCCTTCTACTACCCGCCCGCGCTGCTGCATTTGCTTGGGCTGGAGGTGCTCACCGCCACGCGCCTGACGCTGCTTGCCACGGTGCTGCTCTCGCTTGCGGCCATGATTGGCTTTCTGCGTGCGCTGGGGTTGCGCCCGGCTGCGGCGCGTTTCGGCGCGCTCGTCTTTGCCCTCTTTCCCTACCGCATTTATGACTTTTTGGTGCGCGGCGCTCTGCCGGAGTTTGCCGCATTCCTTTGGCTGCCCTGCGTGGCGTGGAGCATGCTGGCCGCGGCGCGAGCGAGCACGCGTGAGCGACGTGCGCGCGGCGATTGTGGTTGCAGCCCTCTGCTGGGCCGGGCTGATTCTGACGCACAACCTCACCGCGCTCATGGCCGCCGGCGCAACTGTCGTGGTGGTGCTGGCGGTGCTGATTGCGCAACGGGTGCAGGGCAAACGCACCGCCGCCGGCCCCGCGCTGCTGCGGCTGGCGTGGGCCTTTGCCCTGGGCCTGCTGCTGAGCGCCTGGTATAGCGTGCCGGCGCTGCTCGAGGCGAGCAACGTCGCCATCGGCCAAATGCGGGACAGTGGCTACACGAATCACTTTGCAGAGTGGGGCAGCCTCTTTGCGTGGGCGTTCCCCTACCCCTACCCGGGGGCCGCCAACGCGACTGTGCCGCTGCCGGCCTGGCTGGTGCTGCCCGCGCTGGCAGCAATTCTCCTGCTGCTGCAGCGGCGCAAGGGAGTCAAGGGCGCGGCCGCCACGGCCATGACCGTCGTCGCGACTGTGAGCCTGCTGCTGGTGACCCTGTGGCTGATGACCGCAAGCAGTGCATGGGTATGGCGCGTCTTTGCGCCGCTTTTGAGCCGCTTGCAGTTCCCGTGGCGCTGGCAGGCGATTATGGCGGCAGCGGTTGCGGTTGCGCTGGCGCTTATTTTGCACGCGCTGCTCAAGGGGCAAGGGCGCACCGCCGTGCGCGTGATTGCGCTGGTCGCCGCAGCTTTCGTCACAGCCTACACGGTGACTGCTGCGCCGTGGGCCGGCGACGCCAACTTGCCCGACCTGTCGCGCGCCGCCATGTGGGAATTCGACGCAGCGCAGGGGCAGGTGGGGGCCACGTGGACGGGCGAGTTCCTCCCGCGCTGGGTGACGGAACAGCGCTGGGCGATAGGGCGTGCGCCCTCGGATCCGGCGGAATCGCTATCCGAAACCCAACAAGGGGACCCAAGCGAGGCGTCGGTGACGCTCCTGGATGACGGCTACCTGCACGCGCAGTACGCCATTTGTGGCGCCGTCGAGCTTCGACCTGCGCTTTAACCGCTTCTACTACCCGGCGTGGGCTGTTGCTGTGGATGGCGCACGCGTGGCCACGCAGCCGGCCGGCAGCCTCGGGTTGCTTGCGGCCGAAATCTCACCGACGGCCTCGACCATTGCGCTGCGCTGGGCCGCCACGCCGGCGGTTTGGCTTGGGCGCTTGTTGACTGCACTGGGCTGGCTGCTGGGCATGTGGCTGCTCTGGCGCAGCGGCGCGCGGCGCGCGTGGGCCATGGCCGGCTGGGTTGCGCTGGCGCTGCTGTTGCTGGCAGGGAGCAGCGGCATTACGGCGCGCAGCCTGCCCGTGCAGCCTGCCACCGCCGACTTCGGCCCGGTGGAGCTTGCGGGGCTGGCTGCTGCACCGGCGCGCGCGGGCCACGATGCCACGCTGGCGCTGCACTGGCTGGTGCAGGAGCCGAGCGGCGACCTGACCACCTTCATCCACCTGCTCGCGCCCGACGGTACAATTCTGGCGCAAGTGGATGCGCCGCTGGCGGGGCCATGGCAGCCGGCGGCGCGCCTTGCGCCTGGCACACTCGTGCGCGTGGAGCAGCTGCTTCCCATTCCGGCCACAGTCGCGCCCGGGAGCTATACGCTGCGCGTGGGCCTCTATCCCGCAGGGCAGCCAGATCAGCCGCTGCAGCCCGACGGCAGCGACGTCGCCCTACATTACCTCGCTCACGCTCGAGGTGCGGCCATGAAGGCCGGCATGCGCGCTGCTGCTCACGTTGCTGCTGCTGGCGCAATTCGCGCTCGCGCTGCAGTACAGCTTCCGCAATCCTCTGGGCGAGGCCCCCGACGAGGCCGACCACTGGGCCTATGTGGTGCACCTGGCCACGACGCGCACGCTGCCCCAGGGGCCGGCGCTCACGCAGGCCAAGCACCCGCCCCTCTACTACGTGGGTGGGGCGTTGCTTGCCGCCCTGGGCGAGCCGTCGATTGACTTCTTCCGCCCAAACCCCGCTGTTCACCTGACGCCCGGGCCGGACTACTCGCCCAATTTCTTCCAGCACGGCGCGGCCGAAGCGCCGCCGTGGGAGTGGGCCGCTGCTGGCCTTTCACCTGGCGCGCCTCTGGTCGGTGCTGCTGGGCACGCTGACGCTGGCGGCGACCGCCGCGCTGGCACGCGTGGCGCTGCCCAACCGGCGCTGGCTGCCGCTGGCGGCGGTCGCACTGCTGGGCTTTATGCCCGAATTCCTCTTCCTCAGTGGTTCGGTGACAAACGACATGGGCGCGGTTTGCTGCGGCGCGCTGGCGCTCTGGGGCGGCATGCGCCTCTACCGCAGCGGCGGGCGCGTGCGGGGGGCGTGGTGGACAGGGCCCGCTGCTGGCCGCCGGCCTTCTGACCAAGGCGAGCAGCGTGGCGCTCTGGCCGGTGGTTGCGCTGGCAATTGCGCTGGGCGCGCTCACAGCCGCACCTGCCGCGGAGCGATGGGCCTGGCGCACGTGGCGGCGCATTGTGGCGTCGGGCGCGGCCATCTTTGCACCGGCGGCGCTACTGGTGACGCCCTGGCTGCTGCGCAACCAGCGCCTCTATGGCGACCTCATGGGCATGAGCATGGCGCGCCAAACCATTGACGAACGCACAACACCGTGGAGCGGCAGTGACACAATATGGCTGCTGCGCGGCTGGTTTGTCTCATTCTGGGGCAAGTTTGGCGGCGCAGGTCACATTGCCATGGCCGGCTGGCTCTACGGACTGCTTGCGCTGCTGACTGTGGTGGCAATCGGTGGGCTGGTATGGCTCTGGTGGCGCAGCGGCTGGGTTGCGGTGCGCTGGCCGCTGCTGCTGCTGGCCGGCGCGGTGGGGGCGGTGGCGCTGGCCATGGCGCGCTATTCGCTGATTGCGCTGGGTACAGACCAGGGGCGGCTGCTCTACCCGGCCGCGGTCGGCGCTTGTCATCCTGCTGGCAGCGGGCTGGCTTGAGGTGGGGCGGCTTGCACAGCGTGAGGGAGCGGCGGCTGGCGTGGTGGTCGCGGCCTCAATTGCGCTCGGAATCTACGGGCTCTGGGGCGTGATTGTGCCCGTGCTCGGCGGAACGTGACCCGCCGCGAACCCTGCAAAGGCGAGTACACAGATTTCACAGAAGAAGACAGATAAAGGCAGAGAGCTCTCTGCCTTTATCTGTCTTCTTCTGTGAAATCTGTGTACTCGCCTTTGGTGCTACTGAACGACGATGCTTGGGAGGGGCGCCATGTTGTCGGGCAGGGGCGCGCCGTCGCCATCCACGGCAGGCAGCCGCTCGCCCGAATCGGGGCTGTACCAGCCCACAATCAGGCGGTAGTCACCCGGGGCCAACTCGGGCGGCAGGGCCAGATTCGCCGGATCCACCAGGTACTCATTGGGCAGCCATGAGGTGGCGGGGCACTGTGTTTCGCAGGGAACACTATCCTCCTGCGCTACCAGCGCGCCGCCCGCGTCCAGCAGTTGCACCGAGCGCACAAGCGGCGCATCACCCAGGCGCAGCGGCTGCCAGATCAAGGTGAGAGGCAGCGATGTGCCTGGCGCAACAGCCACGTTGGGCAGCCCATTCACGCCGACCAGGCGCACGCTGTCGTCAAAGGTGGCTGATAGCGGCCGCTCAATCAGCGGCTGCTCCATAAGCCGCGGGCGGCCATCAACGGTAATGGGCGCAAGGTCGCTCGCGCCGAGTGTGCGCTCGCCATCCACAAGCTGCACGCGCAGCATGTATTCGCCTTCGGGCGCCTTGGCTTCCAGCGCCAGGCTACGCCAATCGCGCACCGCGAAAGCGGGCCGCCACGCAGTGGTAGGATAGGCTGCGCCGCCCAACGCACCAGCAGTGCGCGCCACCACCTTGTCCGCCGCATCCACCAGCTCCACCACAGCCGAAAGTGTGCGCGTGGGCGTGATTTCGGCCTGCCAGTAGAGCGTCAGGTCGAGCGTTTCGCCCGGGGCAATCTGGTTGCTCGGCAGGTCAAAGCCTGCCAGGCCAACGCCGCCGCCCACGAGCGTATCCGTCAGCGTGAAGTGCGGCGCAATCTCGGGCGGAGCCAGCGGCGGCAGCAGCTCCACGTCGCCCAGAATCACGCGTTGCTCGGGCGCTGCGCCGCGCCGTTTGCGCCGGATAGACGCGCCCGCTCTCATCCTCATAGACAGAGAGCGCAAGCTGATAGCGCCCAGGCGGCACAGCAGGCAGCGCCTCGAGCAGGTGATAGGTGCGTGTGCTTGTGCCCGCATCCCACGTACGGAACGCAGGATAGCGGTCGCCCGTGAGCAAACCATCCTTCTGCGCCACAACCTTGCCTGCCGCGTCGAGCAGGACGAGGCTCGTCTTCAGGTCAATGTCGATTGGCTCCAGCGCCTGCCACTCGAGCACTGCCCAGAGCATCTGGTCAGCAGGCAACAGGGCTGGATTTGCGTCATTGCGGCCCGGGCCGCCTGTGGCGAATCCGGTTAGCGCCACAGCATTGTCAAAGGTCACGGAGATAGGGCGCGTCGCCTCGGGCAGCGCAAAATCGGGCTGCGCGTCGAGCGTGTAGGTGGTAAAGGGGATGTTGTTCATGTCGGCGCCGTCATACGTCGTAACCGAAACGGCGTCACGGCGCAGGAGAAAGTCCATCATCTGCTTTGCGTCGAGAAAGACGAATGCAGTCTCCGAGAGGTCGGGGACGTCATAGAGGTGGAGCACGTTGACCGACTGCCCACCGCTCAGCAGCGTCTGAAGCACCTCCGGGGCCGTCTCATCCATGCGCACGGTGGCATAGAGATCGGGGTCGCGCACGTAGAAATCCACAGTGTTGAGCTTGGCATCGGAGAGTCCATAGGCCGGCGAGAGCGTGAGCAACCACTTGTTGCCGCCGTCGCGGCTGCGAATGGCGTCACCCAGCGCGGCATAATCGGTGAGGAAGGCAGCGCGGAAGCCCTCAGTGTCTCGGAAGGCCGTGAAGTAGCTCTGCACGCTGGTGAAGCCGCTGAAGAGGAGAAAGGGGAGCGGCAACAGCAGCCCCAGCAGCGGCCGCCGTGCATAGAGTTGCCCGCCCGCCCACAACATGGCAGCCACAGGCAGAACGAAGATGCCCGGGATCATGCCGATGGCGCGCAGGGAATGGGGCACCCCTTCGGCGGTGAAGACCGACGGCGCGGCAAAGAGCAGCGCCCACATGAGGAAGAAGAGCAGCGAAAAGCGCCGCCACTGCACAAGCGCAAGGATGGTGCCCGCAACCAGCCAAAGGCCCAGCAGGATGTCAAAGAGGGGGCGCTGGGCGGGGTTGTGGCGCAGGTTGGGGTCATGCTCGGTGAAGAAGAGCAGCGCCACCTTTGAGGCGCTGTTGAAGAGGGCGGCAATGGGGCCGCGGCGTGGCAAACTCGGGGCTGAAGATGGAGATGGAGACGGCGCGTGCGCCGAAGGCGTCGGGGTGCTGCACAAAGTAGGCGAGCATGGGCGCCGCCACAACCAGCGACGCCGCCAGCATGAGAAGCCCCGCCCAGAAGACGCGCCGCCGATCCATGCCCATGCGTTGCCCCAGCAGCAGCGTGAGGCCAACGCCCAGCCCCAGCAGCACAATTGCAAAACGGCCGGCGGTGTAGCTGTAGAAGGCCGCGCCGGCGCTCGCGCCTGCCAGCAGAAGGTCACTCCACGGGAAGGAGGGCTCGTCACGCATGCGCCGCCAGGCGCGGAAGAAGAACGCGACGGTGATGGCCAGAAGCAGCGGCAGCGTAATGGCGCGAAAGCCCAGCCGGCTGAAGCTGAGGTGCCAGTAGGAGACGCGCAAGGAAGAGCGAGACCCACGCCGCTGCCCACACTGGAAAATCGGGGCGCGCCCACATCATGCCCGGGCGCGCGTCGCGCATGGAAAAGCGCACCTCGGCGCGCACCATCCACCAGGTTGCGGCAATCGTCAGCGTGCCAAGCAGCGCGGCGGTCAGGCGCAGCGTATACGCGCTTGCGCCCAGCAGCCGGAAGACCATGCCGGTGATCCAGATGAAGAGCGGCTCGCGCCCATTGTTGCGCTCGTAGAAGACGGCGAAGTTCGTGCCCTGCGCGACGTCGAGCGCGTCCATGGCGTAGGCCGCCTCGTCGTTGTAGAGGCCGGGCGGAATTGTGCGCAGGTCGTACACGCGCAGAAGCAGGCCGATGGCGCAAACCGCCAGCAGCAGCGCCGGCTCCACCCACCAGCGGCGGGACCGCGTGGCTTCAGCCCTCTCGGCCACAGCCGGAGGTGCACTCATGGCATGAATCTGGCTCACAAGATCCTTGTCCTGTACGCAGCAAGAAAGCGCTCCGCGTTGCGTAGGGAGCGATGCGTTTCATAACGGAGTACTTCAAAGCCGCACGAAGTGAATCTACTGCCCAACCGGCAATTCTGAGGGCGCAACGCTTGAGGCGCAGCGAATGCCCACGCGGAAGCTGCGGTAGAGCGGTTTGTCATCACCCGGGAGCTCGCCCCAATGGCCAAACTTGCGATGGTTCGTGCGGCCATAGTACCAATGATCATGAAAGCCGCCACCACGAATGGAGAAGTACTTCCATTCATACTGGGGATTCCATTCCTTCGTGTTCACCGGATTGAGATAGGGCGAATTTGCGTAATACTCGGGGTAATAGTAATCCTGCAGCCACTCGGCGGTGTTGCCCGCCATGTTGAGCACGCCGTAGGGGCTCTGGCCGCGGTGCATGTCATCCACACGTACGGGAAACCAGTCCTCGCTGCCGCGGCAGCGGTTCATATTGGTGCAATCCCAGTCTTCGCTGCCCCACGGCCAGGGGCGCGTGTCGATTGTGCCGCGCGCGGCCTTCTCCCATTCGGCCTCGGTGGGAAGGCGCTTGCCCACCCAGCCACAGTAATCCTGCGCATCCCAGCGGGAGACGTAGAGGATGGGGAAGAGATCAAAATTGGAGTGGCCAAAGTAGTCGTGCCCCTCTACGGAGCCACGGCGCGGCCAATTGCAAACGCCGGCATGGATGCAGTTCAGATACTCGCCGTTGGTAATCTCGTGCTTGTCCATCCAGAAGGCGTCAAGGTAGACGGCGTGGAGCGGCATTTGCTCGGGGAAGCAGGTGAAGCCGGAGGCGAGGGGATCGCAGCCCATCTGGAATTCGCCCTCGGGCACAAAGACCATGGAGCCGAGTTCGGGCGGATCGGGGAAATAATCTGTGCGGAAGTGCCAAACGGGGCTGAGGCTGCGCTGGCCGTCGGGCTTTTCTGCCGCAACCTGCCAATAGTAGAGAGTGTTCTCGGCAAAGGTATAGGGATCGAAGCTGGCATTGGAGAGGCCAAGTGCCAGTAGCTGATCAGGCGTTTCGTCATCAGGCTCAAGGTAGACCGCGAAGGTGGCATCTGTCCAGCCTGGGTCAACGACCTTCCAGGTAAGGAAGGTATTGAGACTTTGGCGCTCGGCGCCGTTGGCAGGCCAGGGTTCGCCCAGCGACCACGGCAGCGCAACGATAGGCAGCAGAATGCGGCCATCGGCGGCGGGCGGAACCGTTGGGTCCTGCGCACGCGCGGGCTGTGGCAAGAGAAGCGCCGCAAGGACAACGCTGATGAGAAGGCCGAGGGATAGGATTCTATGCATGGATTGGGTGGTGGGTTGGCCTGCCGCACACCGAGCCGTCAGGGCGTGCAGGCTGCGATTGTGAGATCTCCCAGGCGCAGTCGGTCGCCGGGCAGGGTGTCGGGGCTGGAGAGGACGGGCACATTCTCGCCCGTCATTGGATCATACATGCCAAAGACTACCTTGTAGCTTCCAGGCGCGACGGCCGCGTCAATGTCGATGGCAACGCTCTGCGGCACAAGCTCGCCTGCCTCCCAGCGCGTCATGGGATTGTAGCCATCGGCGGGCAGCGTGTCCGCCTGGGCCACCTTGGCGCTGTCGTCGGCGGTGGTAACGTGGACAAAGAACTTCTTGTCGGCGGGCGGCGTGGCGCTGGTGAAGAAATCGAGCGCCAGGTCAACACGCTCGCCGGCGCACGCAGGCGCAGCAGGCAGGCGGTAGCCAAGCAGTGAGACGCCGTTGGCAAAGTCGGCGCGGTAGGGCGTGGGCACAACCGTCGCTTTGGCAGCCGGCCCGCCATAGGTCACCAGCAGCCAGAGCGCCGCAGTGGCCACCGCCACAATTGCCACGCGCAACCACCAGCGGCGCGGGTTAAGGAGCACAGCCAGCACAATGCCCAGCGACACCATTGTAGCAAGGTTTCCCGCGCGACGCACAGGCGAATCGCCGAAGTGCGCCTCAATGCGGTGATCGCCGGCGGGAATGTCCGCACCCACAATGCCGAGCACGCCATCGGGGCGGGTCTCCACGGGTGCGCCGTCCACACGCACCTGCCAGCCGGGGAAGTAGAGGTGGTGCAGCCGCAGCGTCCACGGCGCAGTAGCGCCTGCATCGAGCACAATGGATTGCGCCCCTTGCGCGGCCACAACCAGCCGCTCGGGCGTCGGGACGGGCGGCAGTTCCGAATGCTCCTCAGCGGGCGCGAAAGGGGAATTCCCTTGCTCACCAGCCGCTGCGTGGCGGGCGCATAGTCGCTGAAGAGGGGGAAACCGTCGCGCCCGCGCTGCCAGAGATCGGCCTGGTTGATGCCCGCCTCATCCACATCATACCAGAAAGGGAGCAGGGCGGGGCGCAGATTCTGCGTGCTCAGCAGGAAGAGGGCAAGCGTGCCGGCAACGGCAACCGCCCATCCCCAGCGCCCGCGCAGGGGTCGCAGCGTGAAGAGCGATCCGCCCAGCAGCGCGACGCAGAGCGACGCGGGGCCATACAAGCGCCACGGGAACTGAATGAAGCGGATCAGTGGCGCACCCTCCCACAGCGGCAGGCTGAAGTTGGCCTGGAGCAGCAGAATGACGGCCCACGCAGCGGCGAGCAGCGCCAGCGGCGCACGCCCGGGCCGTCGCACGAGCAGCGCCAGCGTCCCCAGCAGGCCAACCACAAAGGGCCAGAGCGCAAAGGCAAAGCGGCTGTCGCCGGCATAGAGATGCACCGGCGTGCGCTGCACAATTTGCCCCAGCGGCACAACAAAGTTGCGCAGGGCAATGCCGCCGCTGAGCATGTACTCGTCGGCGCGCGTCGCGCCAATCTCGGTAATGGCCGGCAGCCAGTAGTAGGCAGCCAGGCCAAGACCCAGCGCAAAGGCCCCCGCCACCGGCAGCAGCGCGCGCAAACGGCGCTCGATCAGCGCGAGCAGCGCCACATAGAGGGCCACGCCCGGCACCACAAAGAGTGCGGTAATGTTGTGGGCCATCATCATCGCGGCAACGAGGGCGGCCGTCAGCAGCAGGTCGCGCCGCCGCCCGCTGGCCAGCAGCGAATGCGCCGCCCAGAAGAGCCAGGGCAGCAGCGCCAGCGCCATCCCCTCGGCCATGGCCCCGCGCTCGTAGAGCACGGTGAGGAAATAGGGTGAGAGGGCATAGAGCGCACCGGCCACTGCCGCGGGCAGCACGCCCCCCAGCAGCCGGCACGCGTAGACATAGACGCCCACACCCCCCGCCACCAGTTGCAGCGTAAGGATGAGCTTCGTCGTCGTTAGCAAGCCAAAACCGAGCTCGCGCAGCGCCAGCCCCACATAGCTTACCAGCGGCGGATAGAAGTTGAAGAGCAGCGCGCCGTAGCCGAAGTTCAGGTTGAGTCCCCAGCGTGGGAAGAAGATGCCCTGCTGCCACGCATCCTGAAGTTCAGTGATGCGATAGACGCTCATCAACAAGTCAATTTGGTTGGGAAGGCCGGCCTGCCAAAGCCAACGCGCGGCAGCCACGGCTGCGCCAATGACAAGCAGCAGCGCCAGCCAGTCGGCGCGCCGCCAGGGTCGATTGGGCAGGGATGATGGGGTGAGTGCGGGCGTCTGCGTTGTCACGAGAGGAAGCGGGCGATGCAAAGCAGGGTGCGGGCACGCCACGCGGCGCACCCGACCGGACGGAGCAGGTAAAAAGACAGGGCCAGCCGAATCGACTGGCCCTGGCATGGTCGGGGAGAGAGGATTTGAACCTCCGACCTCGTCGACCCGAACGACAGCGCGCTACCAAGCTGCGCTACTCCCCGACAGCAAGAGTGGAGTATACCGCAGGGGCGGCCGCGCATCAAATTTGGAGTGCGGTGAATGGCAACTGACTGTCCAGTTGGACGCATAGCCTTTACGTGCTGAACGCAGCGCCAATGCAGTGGCTCCATGTCATCTCCATGTCTTCCCCGTGTCATACAGTCGCACATGTCCGGCAGGCCCGCAGCAGCGGTGTCTGCATCGCTATGTATGTCGAATGGCGACACTTGAGGGATTCAAGTAGTCCATGGGGTTTCCAGGAACAGAACCTTGACACGATTATATAAACAGTGTATATTATCACCGTAAATATACGCTGAACAGAACAGGGAGTGCCATGCAAGCGCAAACAAGCCGCCGAGGCCGCCCCACAGGCGAGACGACCCTCGACGCAGAAAGCATCAAGCAGATTGCACGTGCGCAAATGGCCGCGCGCGGCACGGCGGGTATTTCGCTGCGCGCCATTGCGCGCGCACTGCATGTCACCGCGCCGGCGCTCTACAACTACTTTCCGCGCCTTGAACAGCTCATTTCGGCGCTCATTGTCGACGCTTTCACGGGGCTTGCTGCTGCCATGAATGAAGCAGCCGACGCTGCGCTGGGCGCTGCGCCCGCGGACGACCGCTATCTGCCGGCGATTGAGGCCATGGGACTGGCATACCGCACGTGGGCCGTCACCCATCCAACCGAGTTTCAGCTCATTTACGGCAACCCGATTCCGGGCTACGAAGCGCCGGCCGAAATTACAGTGCCACTGGCCAGCCTCCCGTTCACCCGCCTCACCGAGCTCTTTGCTGCAGCCTGGGCATCCGGCACGCTGCGCATCCCGGCCCACTATGACGTGGCCCCTGCAGCGGTGCGCACTTTTATGGCGGCGCGCCTTGCAGTGCTCCAGCCTGGGCTGCCGCCAGAACTGCTCTGCCTCATTGTCAGCAGTTGGGCGCGTCTGCACGGCATGGTAATGCTTGAACTCTTTGGTCATCTGGCGCCGGTGACGGGAGATCCCGCCGCCTACTATGCTTACGAATTGCACGCCTGGTGCGACACACTATCCGCGTAGTATGCAAAGCTGTACTTGAGTGGGCGGAAGCCCGGACTGGTTCAAAATCATGACAAGTGGCGAAGGTAACGATCCGCAAGGCAATGTACACGTTGTGCTGGGGGCAGGGCCGCTGGGCCGCGCCGTGGCCGAGGCGCTGCGCGCACAATCCAAGCGCGTGCGCATCGTCAACCGCAGCGCCCAGATGCCAAGCGCGCCGGAGGGTATCGAACTCGTGCGCGCCGACCTTTACGACAGCGCCAACGTGCGCACTGTCACAGCGGATGCTTGTGCTGTTTATCAGTGTGCGCAGCCTGAATATACACGCTGGCCACAGGATTTTCCGCGGCTGATGCGCGCGCATCCTTGAGGGGGTCAGCCAGGGGCAGGCACGCTTTGTGTTTGGCGACAATCTTTACATGTACGGCCCCGTCTCTGGCCCGATGCGCGAGGATCTGCCCGCTGCAGCCACAACGCGCAAAGGGCGCACCCGTGCCCAGGTGGCGCAGATGGTGATGGACGCGCACAGCGCCGGCCGCGTCCAGGCCACAATCGGCCGCGCCTCGGACTTCTTCGGGCCGTGGGTGCGTGACTCACTCCTTGGCGATCGTCTCTTCGGCCCGGCGCTCGCCGGCAAGAAGGCGCACCTCACAGGCAATGTCGACTTGCCTCACACGGCCAGCTACATCGGTGATTTTGGCCGTGCGCTCGCGATCCTGGGCGAAAGGAATGAGGCACTGGGCGAAATCTGGCACATTCCAAACGATCAGCCGGAGATCGGCCAGCGCGCCTTTGCCACGCTCGTTTTTGAAGAACTGGGCAAACCAGCCACAATGGACACCATGGGCCGTGCCATGATGCGGCTGGGCGGTCTCTTCATTCCGGCAGCGCGCGAGACCGTCGAAATGATGTATGAATTTGAACAGCCTTTTGTCGTGGACAGCAGCAAGTTTGCTCGCACGTTTAGCATGACACCCACGCCGCTGCAGGAAGCCATCCGCGCGACAGTTGCCTGGTATCGTCTCCAGACGCCCGCGTGAATCAGGAAGGAACGACGATGACCGATGCACACCCGCCAGCCACGTCCGACCCCTACGCAGCCTGGATGCAGGCGCACGTAGGCCAGGCGCTTGACGAGAGCCCATCTGCGCTGGCGCGCTGGCTGGGAATCACCCTCGTCGCCTTTGATGAGGAGGGGGTGACGGCAAGCATGGTGGTGCGCCCCGAGATGACCAACGCCGCACGCGTGCTCCACGGCGGCGTCATTGCGGCGCTCATGGACGAAGTCATGGGCATGACGGTCTACGTCTACAGCAAGGGACGCTACCATGCTTCGGTCAACCTCAGCGTGGATTACCTGACGGCCGGCAAGGTGGCGGACGTGGTAACGGCGCGATCAACCATCCTGCGCATGGGGCGGCGTGTGGTCAGCATCAGCTGCACGCTGCGCAATGACGAGGGTGCGCTCATGGCCCACGCAAGCAGCAACCTGATCGCCGTCAATAGCGATGACAAGTAGGCGAGCGGCTATATCACAGAGCTTTTATGCGAATGGTTACAGGGCTGCGGTTACGAGGTATCACTTCCAGGAATCGTAGCAAGTGGCAAGTGGCAACACGTTAAGGGCAGCGCTGCCCTTAACGCGTTGCCACTTGCCACTTGCTACCCATCCTCCTCGGCGGCGCTGGCCAGCAACGCATCCAGTGGCTGATCGCAGGCGCTGCGCGCCGCCTCAATGCGTGCCAGCCGCTTGTTGAACTGTGCCAGCGCAAAGTCAATGAAGTCAGCCTCCACCAAACCAAAGGGCATGACCGGATAGGTAGCGAAGGTGTCTCCAACCACGCCCAAGGCATAGGGCAGCAGCTCGTTCAGCGTCTCCTCGGCCACTTCCCAGAGGTGTGGATCAGCCGCAACGTGGCGCGTTATCAGGTAGATGCCGTAGGCAATGTGGCGCGATTCATCCTGCTTGAGCAGGCGCACCCCCTTGCACTGGCCAGGGAGCAACCCGTTGCGCTCCAGCGCCGACAGATACGCATGGTAGCCCGTCTCCGCCAGCACCCCTTCCACAATCATGTTATAGGTGACTGCTGCGCGCACCTGCGCTGCGGGTGAGCTGTCGCGCAGCAGCCTGTTCATGGCGGCGGGCAGCGCCGTGTAGACGAGCGCGCGATAGTTCTCGCCGTGGAAACGCGCCAGGTTCAACTCACCAGAGGCCACTTCGTCGAGGAAGCGACGGAAAAAGTCCGTGTGCTTTGCCTCCTCAAAGAGAAAGGTGGTGAGAAAGAGCGACTCCTCCAGGCGTCCCTCGGCGCTGATGGCGAGCATGAGCGGCAGAATGTCGCCGGTCACAGCTTCCTCTCCCGCCTGGAAGAGCGCCGTCAGGTGCAGGAGCAGCGTGCGTTCGAGGTCGGTAAGCCCTGCCCAGTCGCGCTTGTCCTGCGTAAAGTCAATCTCCGATGGATTCCAGATGCCGTAGCGCTTGGCCTTTTCAAAGAGGCGCATGGGCGGCGCGTCACGCTCCAGCCCACGCGAGGTGGTGGCAAAGGCACTGTGGAACGCACTGTCGGTGGGCATGGCAGCCTCCTCTGACACTGTGAAAGCGCATCGTTTGGGCAAGCGGCGGGTTGTGGCGCGATTGTAGCACATTGCAGTTCACGTTTCCCGGCGGAACCTGCAACTGCGATCTCTCAGAGAGAGCTGCATCTGCGGCAACACGCTTGCTTTGACGAAGCGCTATATTTGTTGTAGTATGGTGGCATTCAACACAAGGAGTTTCACTATGAATTCGCCTGCAATGAACGCGCCACTGGCCACAACCGAGCTTGACGCAGAGTGCAACACGCCCTCCGGTGTGGCGCTTGGCGATGAGCGCTACCTTTGCTCGGTTGAAGAAGCCGCACGCATTGTGGGGCAAAAGTGGACGCTGCAGATTGTCAACGTGCTCATAGACTTTGGCGAGTGCCGCTTCTGTGTGCTGCAGGATGCGCTGGGCGGCGTCAACCCCAGCACGTTGAGCGCGCGCTTGAAGAAGCTCGAGGAAGAGGGCATTGTCGCGCGCGAGCAACTCAGCACCATGCCGCCCCACGTTGTCTATCGCCTTACCGACATGGGCAACCACCTGAGCGGCGTCATCCGCGAACTGACGAGCTGGAGCCGCACGTGGCTCTGCAGCGCGGCCGATGCGCAGACCGAACCAGCCGCAAATTAACCAGAAGGACCTTTCGCATGGCACAAGCCAGCACCGAGCAGAGCGACGCGACGAACGCAACGGCAGCAGAGAATAGCGCCGTCGTCAAGGGCATGACCGTGGGGTTGCTGCAGGAGAACTGCTACCTCTTTGGCTGCGCGCGCACGCGGTCGGCAGTCATCATTGACCCGGGCGACAATGCACGTGGCCTGCTGCGCATGGCCCAGCAAGCCAACCTGCGCATTGAGAAGATTATCAACACGCATGCCCATTTTGATCACGTGATGGCCGTGGCGGGCATCAAAGCGGCCACCGGCGCGCCTTTCCTGCTGCACAAGGATGATCTGCGCATCCTGCACGAACTGCCCGAGCGGGTGCGCCTCTGGCTTGACACCGAGATCGACCCGCTGGACGACCCCGACGGCTTTCTGGAGCACGGCCAGATTATTCAGGTGGGCGATGAAGAGCTTGAGGTGCGCTTTACACCCGGGCACGCCCCCGGACACGTGGTCTTTGTGCACCACGCCGGGCGGCAGCTCTTTGCCGGTGACACCCTCTTTCAAGGGAGCATCGGGCGCTTTGACCTACCGGGTGCAGATGGCCCCACGCTCTTGCGCAGCATCCGCGAGCAACTGTTGACCCTGCCCGACGACTACGTCGTCTACCCGGGCCATGGTCCCGCCACCGAAATTGGCTTTGAGCGGCAGCACAACCCCTATGTGGGTGAAAATCAATCATTGACGACTGAAGATTGAGCATGGCCGATGGAGCATAGCCGATGGAGAGGATTGCCCACGGGCGGCACGCCGCGGGGGCGCATGGGCAATCTTCAACACTTGATTGCAAATTGGCAGGCTCTCGCGCAGAAGTGAAAGCGAACAATGGCCAAAGAAAAGCGCCGCATGGTTGAGACTGAAAACGTACTTCATCCCGGCAAAGTCTATCGCGTGGACGCCGAGAAGTACGAGGCCATGCGCAAGGCATACCTCGCGGTTCTGCCGGCCGAGGCGCCCGGGCTCAGCGCCCCGGAGATTGTTGAACTGGTTACGCCCCACCTGCCCGAGACCCTTTTCCCAGGCGGCGAGAAGGCCGGCTGGTGGGTGATGTCGGTGCAGCTGGACCTTGAGGCCAAGGGCATCATCAAGCGCAATGGAACAGGGCCCGTTCGTCTACACCGAACGTAGTCTGTGGATATTTATGGATATCAGACAGGGATAGAGGCGCCGATGCTATACCACATGCTCCCTGCAGACGACTGGGAAGCAACACCAGCCAACGCCCCCTACCGCGCCGCATCGCTGGAGGACGAGGGCTTTATCCACTGCTCGGGTGATCATGCCACGCTGGTTGCTGTGGGCAACAGCTTCTACCGCTCACGGCCCGGCGAATGGCTTGTGCTCGTGATTGACGAAGCCGCGGTTGAAGCGCCCGTGCGCTGGGACCCTGTGGAGGGAATGTTCTTTCCCCACATCTACGGGCCGCTTAACCGCAGCGCCGTCGTAGACGTCGTGCCCTTTCCTCGGGCAAGTGACGGCGCGTTTGTGCTGCCCGGCATATGGCAAGCCGCTGTTTGATCAGGCGCTATCTTGTGAGGCGCGCCACACTATGGTAGATTTGCGAACACTATGACGACAGCAGCGAGCGGTTTTCCAGAGTGGATTCGGAGAAAGTTAATGGGTGACAGTGCTTCATCCGGCGCAACCACCGGCGGCAAGCTGGATCAGAGCCCCGTTGTTGTGTGGGAAGCCGCCAACGTCATGGAGGCGGAGATTGTCAAGAGTCGCCTTGAGGCCGAAGGCATCCCGGCAATCATCCGCAGCGAGGCGCTCGGACAGATTTACGGGCTGACCATGGGCGGGCTGGCTGCGGCCGATGTGCTCGTGCCGGCGCCGCTCGCCGACAAGGCCATCGAACTCCTCGAAAGTGACGGCAACTTTGAGGAGCTTGGCGACGATGCGCACTTTGAGGCCGACGAAGGCCCCCTGGACGACGCCAATGCAGGGTAATGGCCAATCCTTTTTGGCTTGCGGCTGCGTTTGATGACTGAGCGGTAAAACGCTGTCGTTGCCAACCACAACCATGCTGCAACCACAACCATGCTGCTTTGTGTGGCTTCCTCGAAAACGGCGGCTGAAGCCGTCGCTACGTTTGTTACGATAATGACCCCCTTTCATGGCTGCTCCCTTTCATGACCCCACTGATTCATGACCCCACTGATTGAAGTCTCGCAGGTATACAAGCGCTTCGGGCGCAAGCCTGTGCTGCGCGGCGTCAGTTTGACGGTGGAAGCAGGACAGGTTACGGCGCTGCTGGGCGCTAATGGCGCGGGCAAGACAACGCTCATGCGCATGATCTCCGGCCTCTCGCGCCCCGACAAGGGATCGATTGCGCTGGGCGGCGTGCCCATGGCGCGCAGCCTGCACGAACTGCGCCGCTACATCGGCCTCGTCAGCCACCTGCCACTTCTCTATGATGCACTGAGCGCGTGGGAAAACCTCGACTTCTTTGCACGCCTCTACGACATTCAGGACCCCGCCACACGCATTGATCAGGTTCTGCATGATGTGGACCTGTGGGCGCGCCGCAATGACCCCGTGCGCACCTACAGCCGCGGCATGATCCAGCGGCTGGCGATTGGCCGCGCCATCCTCCACAACCCGCCCGTCCTCCTGCTGGACGAACCCGACACCGGCCTTGATCCCGCCAGCGCCGAGATGCTCCAGCAGCTTATCCGCAGCCTTGGCGCGGCTGACCGCTCCATTCTGTTGACCACGCACAACCTGGATCGCGCCCTGGCCTGGGCCGATTGGGTTTGCGTTTTGGCGAGTGGTACAATCGTTCACCAGGAGTCCACCGCTGCGCTCGACACGGCCACGCTGCAGCGCATGGTGGGCGCGGGCCGTGGAGATATGGCACGCGTGCCGGCACCCGCATCCGGGCCGCAGAACAAGGCGATTGCCGCATGAGCGTCACCAAAGCGGCACAGCCCATTGCCCCCGCGGCCGAGAGCCCCCCGGCCGAGAATGCCGCGCCAGAGCCCACCCCATCCGCCGTTGCCATGCGCACAGGGGGCGGCTTTGCGGCCTACATGCGCAAGGTGTGGGCGATTACGCTCAAGGACCTGCGCGCCGAGTTTCGCGCCAAGGAAATCGTCATGACGATGGCGGCCTTCAGCGTTCTGGCCGTCATCGTCTTTGGCCTCGCCTTTGACATTCGCGTGCCCGAGTCGTCCATGGTTGCGCCTGGCGTCTTCTGGGTGACCGTGCTCTTTGGCGGCGTGCTCGGCCTCAACCGTGCCTTTGGCTCCGAGGCGGACCGTGGCAGCCTGGCCGCGTTGCTGCTGGCGCCCATGGACCGCAGCGTTATCTACTTTGGCAAGCTGGTGGCCGGCCTCATCTTTATGCTCCTGGTTGACGCGCTGGTGCTGCCCGTCATCCTTGTGATCTTCGACGTGAGCCTCTTCCAGCCGCTCAACCTGCTGGGAATCCTGCTGGGGTCACTGGGCTATGTAGCCGTGGGCACCCTCTTCGCCGCCCTCACTGCCAACACCCGTGCCCGTGAGAGCATGCTGCCGATTCTGCTGCTGCCGGTAATGGTGCCGGTCTTTGTGGCCGGCGTAGGGCTCAGTTCAGCGCTCATTGACGGCCGCACCATGGACGGCGTTATGCGCTGGCTGCTTGTGATTGCAGGCTATGACCTGCTCTTTTTGACAATTGCCTATCTTGTGTTTGACATGATTTGGGAGGAAGCCTGATTCGCTTATGAGCACAGCCACCGCACCCCAGCCGTCCGCACCGGCAGCAACCCGACTGCGCGCCCACCGCGGCCTGCACGTCACGCAACTCATCCTGGCCATCCTCGGCGTGGCCGCTATGGCGGCCATGATGTGGGTGGCGCTTGTCTATGCAAGGCCGGCCGCCAACCTGCAGGGTGACGAACAGTTCGCGCAGCGCATCTTCTACATCCATATGGGCTGCAACTTTGCGGCCCTGGGCGCCTTCCTCATGTCGCTCATCGCCAGCATTGGCTACCTGGTTACGCGCAAGCTCGACTGGGACCGGCTGACGCAGGCCAGCATTGAAGTGGGCCTTGTCTTTGGGCTTGGCACCACCATTACCGGCGCCATCTGGGCAAAGCCCACCTGGAACACCTACTGGACGTGGGACCCACGCCTGACCACCGTGACGATTACGGTGCTTATCTACATTGCCTACCTGCTCTTCCGCAACGGCATTGACAACCGGCAGACGCGGGCGCGCTTTGGCAGCATCTACGCGCTCTTTGCCTTCCTGAGCCTGCCGCTCACCTACTACAGCGCGCGCTGGTTCCGCACCATTCATCCCGTGGTCTTTGGCGCGGAGAACGCCGAGGCGGAGGGAGGATTCGGCGTCGGCTCCACGATGATCACCACGCTGGAGGTTGCGGCCGTCAGCTTTGTCATCCTGTTCAGTTCACTGCTAATCTTCCGCTTCCGCCAACTGCGCATGCAGGACCGGCTGGACGAAATTCGAGAGGACCTCGACTGAAATGAATTATCTTGCAGCCGCGTTCATTGCAGTATGGCTTTTGGTGATGGTTTACGTGGTCTTTATGGCGCTGCGCCAGGGCAAGCTCGAGCAGGAGATGCAGTCGCTGGAAGAAGCGCTGCAGGAGCAACGCCAGAGCGCGCAGGCGGACCGCGCTTGATCCCAAGCCAACAATCTGTGGCGCGCAACCGTGCGGCGCGCAAGAGTGTGGCGCGCAACACGGACGGCGCACGCAACGTATTGTAGTGTAGGGCCATGCGCCACGATGGCCCGTGCAGCGCCCATGCAGTCAGGAGCAAGCAGACGATGACCCAATCTGTACAACCCACGGGCGGCCCCGCAACAACGGGTCCCAAAGCAACTGGCGCCACGCCGCGACCGACGCCACGCCCGCAGGCCAGCCGCATGACGACCTTCAGCCACGCATTGGCTTTTGTGCTGGGCTTTACCGTCGTCTTTACGCTGCTCGGTTCGGCCTTTGGTTTGATGGGAATCAGGCTCAACCAATACATGCCGATTGTGCAGAAGTTCGGCGCCATTCTGCTGCTGATCTTCGCGCTCATCACCTTTGGCGTCTTCAGCCGCCTTTCGGCGTGGGTGCGCAGCAAGAGCGACGTAAAGACCAACGCAGCCGCGGCGGCTTTGGTCAGCATTCTCGACTGGTTCAACGCCCTGCTCTACACCGAGCGCCGTGTGACTGAAATGCACAGCGTGAACCGTGGCTGGGGCTATGCCAGCAGCTTCCTGCTGGGCGTGAGCTTCAGCGCCGGCTGGGTGCCCTGCGTGGGGCCAATTCTCGCCAGCATCTTCTTCCTGGCCAGCGATAGCGCCACTGTGGCACAAGGCGCCGGATTGCTCTTCATCTACAGCCTGGGGCTGGGCATTCCCTTCCTGATTACCGGGCTGGCTTTTGACCGCATGACCCCAGCGCTGCGTCGCCTTAACCGCCACGCGGGCATTGTCAGCATCATCAGCGGCATCTTTCTGCTCTACGTTGCGTGGCTGCTCTGGTTCGACAAGCTGGCCACACTCACCACGCGTTTCTCCGGGCTCAACACCTTGGTGTTCAATATTGAGGATTGGATGGGTCTGGCTTCCGGCACAGGTGGCGACATCATCAGCGTCTCCTTTCTGACGGCCGCCCCGCTCGCCTTCTTTGCGGGCATCATCAGCTTCATCAGCCCGTGTGTTCTGCCC
Organism: uncultured Chloroflexia bacterium; assembly: GCA_963773745.1. GTDB lineage: Bacteria > Chloroflexota > Anaerolineae > Caldilineales > Caldilineaceae > UBA5069. The sequence goes on along the minus strand of CAVZCL010000005.1, from coordinate 1,003,877 downwards.
CTCGTGCCCGCCTACATCGGCTTCCTCACCGGCACGGCCGTGGGCAGCAGCCGCGACGCGGTGACCAAGGGCGCGGCTGACTGATTGCCATGCGCGTAACTCTTTATGGCAAGCCCGACTGCGCACTTTGCGACGAATGCAAGGCGCTGCTGCAGCCACTGCAGGCCGAGTTTGCCTTCGCGCTCGACCAGCGCAACATTCTCGACGACGATGCGCTCTACGCCCGCTTTCGCTACCTGATCCCTGTTGTGGAGATTGAGGGCGGCGCGCTGCTCCAGCCCCCGCACACACGTAGCGCACTTTGGGGCGCGCTGGACGAAGCGCGGCGGCAGGAGGATGCCCATGGCACAACCGCCTGAAGCCCCTGCTGATACGCTGAATACCACGCCGAAGCCTGCTTCCGCACCCGCCGACAACTCGCGCATTGCGCGCGGCGCATCCGCCGTGGTGGTGTGGATTGCGCGCCACTGGCTCGCCTGCTTCAACATTGCCTGGGGAGCGTATGCCTTTGTGCCCTTGCTCGCGCCCCTCTTCATTTACCTGGGATGGGAAGGGCCGGCACGCGCAATCTACCTCCTCTACTCCTTCACCTGTCACCAACTGCCGGACCACAGCTACTTTCTCTTTGGCCCGTGGCATGCGCCCCACGCCGACCAGTTACTTGCCGCAGGCATGCCCGCAACGCCGAACCTGCTCATAGAGCGGCAGTTCATCGGCAACGACGCCATTGGCTTCAAGGTGGCGCTCTGCCAGCGCGACGTGGCCATCTATGGCGGCGTTTTTGTGGCGGGCGTCATCTTCGCCTTTGTGCGCGATTGGCTGAAGCCGCTGCCCGGCAAGTGGTTCCTTGTGGCTGTGATCCCCATGGCGATTGATGGCGGCACGCAGCTGATTGGCTTGCGCGAAAGCAACTGGATTCTGCGCACCCTCACCGGCGCGCTCTTTGGGATTGCCGCCGTCTGGTGGGCCTACCCCTACGTGCAGGCTGCCATGAATGATGTGCTGGAGGAAGAGACGCGGCGCACCACGCGCGCAGGCGCGGCGAAGGGCACGCCACCGGCTTGATGCAGCCGTTTTGATGGGTAATCCAACGCGAGGCTTCCGGTTCGGAAGCCTCGCTCTTTGTTGTGGGCCGTCGCGCACAGTGGGTTGCAATGCGCCCTGCGCTGGTGCATACTATGGCAGCCTCCCCACGCAGCCAACCACACCATAACCGACCAAACTCTCAAGAGAGCCCCTCGATGGAAGGAGAGACGCGATGAACCGCCGTTTCGCATTCAGCCTGGCAAGCGTGCTGCTGCTTTGCGCGCTGGCGCTGCCCGCGCTGCCCGCATTCGCCCAATCCGACGGCGAGGTGTCACCCGACGCCTTTGTCGCCCAACTCGACGCACTGCGCACCAGCGTGCCCACCTTCAGCGAAGATTTCCGCATTCCCAATCCAGATTGGGAAACGGACCTCGATTCGGACAATGCCTCGATTCGCTTTGAAGACAGAACGTATCGCGTCGGCGCGATTGAGCCGAATCTCTTCGTCTGGGGCCTTGCACCCGCAGAGGCGAGCAACTTCTACGCCGAGGTCTACGCCGACAAGATCACCGGGCCCACCAACAACGAATTTGGCATTGTCTTCCGCCATGTGGACGCCGACAATTTCTACGCCTTCATGGCCAGTTCCGACGGCTACTACCATCTTTCGGCGCAGATTGACGGCGATTGGGAAGATCTGATTCAGTGGACAGCCACCGATGCAGTCGATCAGGGTGAAGGCGCGGTCAATCAGATTGGCGTCTATGCCGACGGCCCAACGCTTCTCTTCCTCATCAACGACACAATCGTCGACATGATTGATGACGAGAACTTCAGCGGCGGCGCGCTTGCGCTGGCAGCAGGCAGCTTTGACGATGGCAACCTCGAGTTTGCTTTCGATGACTTTGCGCTGTGGGATCTGGACGCCGTTGGCGCGCTCGATCTGCCCACCTTCCTGCCAAGCGCCACGCCCAGCGACGAACCGACTGCTGAGCCGCTCGAGCCGCCCCTGGAACCAACCCTCGAGCCAACCCTCGAGCCGAGCGAGGAACCGACAGCCGAACCGGAGCCGCAGCCAACAGCCGAGCCACTCGATGTGCCGGCGTTCGATGACGCAGCCATTCTCGACCGTATCGAGAGCGTGCGCACGGATTTGCCCACAGTCAGCGATGACTTCCGCCGCGACACCGGCGCATGGACGTTGGGCGATGACGGCTCGGCAAATATCGCAATCGCGCGGCGCACGCTAAGCCTGCAGATTGTCGATGCAAACTGGCTGGGCTGGGCCACGCTCCAGGATGTGGTGGCGGGCGATCTGTTGATGGAGGTGGACTTCCGCATGGAGAGCGGGCCGCCGGAGACCGAATCGGGCATTCTCTTCCGCATGCAGGATGAGAACAACTTCTATTACTTTGCCGTCTCCGGAGATGGCATGTTCAGCCTTTGGCGGCTGGTGGACAACGTCTGGGAGGAAGTGCTGCCCTGGAGCGACACCGACGCGCTGGATGCAACGCCGAAGGCCACGAATCGCCTGAGCGTGTTGGCCGAAGGCGACCTGATCGCCCTGCTCATTAACGACGAAGTGGTGGGCCAGGTGCAGGATGAGACCTTTGCATCGGGCTACGTGGGTCTGGCCGTCGGTACCTTTGCCGAAGGTGATGCGGTTGTGAGCGCTGACAACATGGACCTCTGGGTGCTCTCCGAAGGGCCGGCCCTCGAGGCCACGCCAGAGGCCGACGTGACGCCTGAGGCCGACGTGACGCCTGAGGCCGATGTGACGCCAGAGGCCGACGTGCCATTCATCGACACCGACGCGCTCGCACGGCTGGCCGATGTGCGCGCCGAAACGCCCACCACCACCTCCGACTTCCGCCGCGACGACGGCACATGGACCATGGAGACCGAAACGAATGTCACCCACAGCTACGTGCGCCGCTCCTTCCACATCAGCGTCGATCAGGCCGACTGGGTGAGCTGGACGAAGCACCAGGAGATTAACGCCGGTGACTTCCTGGCAGAGGTCGACGCCGGCCTTGTGGATGGTCCGCGCAACGGCGAATATGGCATCACCTTCCGCTATGTGGACGATGAGAACCTCTATCTCTACGTCATCACCAGCGATGGCGACTACAGCCTTGTCAGGCGCTCCAATGGGCAGTGGGAGGCGCTGGTGCCCTGGACGCAGAGCGATGTGCTCAACAGCGGCGAGGGCGCGCTCAATCGATTGGGCGTGCTTGCCGAAGGGAGCACGATCACGCTCTTTGCCAATGATGTGCCACTGGCGACTGTGGAAGATGACACGCTGGCCAGCGGCCGCATTGGGCTGGCGGCGGGCACCTTTGACGATGCCTGGGCTGGAAGTCTCCTTTGACAATTTCAGCTTCTGGCAGACGGACGGCGGCGGGTGAGCCACGGCAACAAGTGGCTGCGCACAGCCATGAGAATTGGACAGAAAAGCGCTTCTGCGCTAGAGTTGAGGCTTGTGACGGCGCACGAGATTACGTACGCCAACAGACAGCATGCCACAGGGCACGTTGCCTGCGAATGACCATCAGGCGCCACCCGCGTGGGCGCACATTGCCACCGGCTGGAGCCGTCGGGAGAAGAAACACATGGCCAACACCAAGTCTGCCAAGAAGGCAGCCCGTCAGTCCCTCAAGCGTCAGGCTGAGAACCGCGTCATGCTGGGCGGTTCGCGCACGGCTGTCCGCCGCGCACGCGTGGCGATTGACAGCGGCAACCTCGAAACGTCGCAGGAAGCCATTGTCATGGCGCTGCGTGCGCTCGATCGCGCTGCCAACAAGAACATTATCCACAAGAACAATGCCTCGCGCCGCAAGAGCCGCCTGATGAAGGCGCTGGCGAAGGCGCAGAAGGAAGCCGCCGCCTAGGCGTGCTTCTGCAATCCAGCTGAACAAAGCCACCGGTCACGCGACCGGTGGCTTTTTGGCGTTGAATGTATTTGCCCCGCTACGCGTCCTACGCTGGCGCCCGCTGCGCCGCAAGCCACACAACGAGCGTTACAAAGGCCACGTGCAACAGCGCCACACCGCCCCCCACCAGCAGCGCCGCGGTTAGCGGATAGCCAGCCTGGAACAACCCCACCCACCAGAGCACAAACGCCGCCAGCGCATACCTGCCCACAAGCGCCCACGCGCTGCGCTCTGCGTGCGCGCCCGTCGGCCACCGGGCGCACCCACAGGAAGGCTGCAGCCACCACGCCACCAACCAGCAGCAGGTCCAGCAGGGCAACGGCCGTCATCATTGGGCGGGACGGCCTGCCTGTGCGTAATCGCACCACGCCTGCAGCGGGCAAATAGGGCAGCGGGGCACGCGTGCCGTGCAGATTTCTCGCCCTAGCCGAATGAGGTTCAGGTGCAGAGCATAGTAGGTTTCTGGTGGCAGCAGCGACTCCCAGAGCTGCTGGATGGCGCTGGGGGTGGCTTTGGGGGCGCAGAGCCCCAGCCGCTGTGTAATGCGCTGGATGTGCGTGTCCACCGGAAAGGCGCCGCGGTTGAAGCAGAAGAGCAGCACGATGCTGGCTGTCTTCTGCCCCACGCCAGGCAAGCTCGTCAAGAAGGTGAGCGCTTCATCAAGCGGCATGGTGGCGAGGTCGCTCAAATCGTAGCCGCCCCGTTCGCTGCGCAGCTGCGTGAGCGTGGCCACAATATGCGGGGCCTTCTGGTTGTACATGCCTGCGGGGCGTATCGCGTCGATGATTACAGGCAGTGGCGCGGTGCGGATTGTCTCCCAGTCGCCCAATTGCTGCAGGCGGTTGAAGGCGCGGCCGCTGTTCACATCTGTGGTATTGGCGCTAAGGATGGTGCCGATCAGCGTCTCTGTAGGGTCATCACCGGCGGTAAAGACCGGCTTTCCGAAACATGCAATCAGCGCCTGGAAGATGGCCTGCGCTCGCTCCTTCATGCGCTGCTGCCCACATAGACGCGTGGCACGCGCGCCAGAATGCGGCTCACAATGTCGTAGTTGTTCGTGCCCACCCGCACGGCGGCTTCCTCGGCGGTAATGCGCAGATCGTTCTGCCGGCCAATGAGCACGGCCTCGTCGCCTGTCTGCACGCCCCCGTTCATGAGGAAGGCGGCGGTCACATCCACCACCGTCTGGTCCATGCAAACGCGTCCCAGAATCGGCGCGGGCTGTCCGCCCACGAGCGCATACTCCCACGTGTGCGGCCGGCGCGGGAAGCCATCGGCATAGCCAACGGGCAGCACGGCCACCGGCATGGGGCGGTCGGTGATGAACTCGCGCCCATAGGAGACGGCATCGCCGGGCTTGAGCACGCGCACCTGGCTCACTGTGGATTTCCACGCGAGCGCGGGGCGGAAGCCGTCGGGCAGGGTGCAGTAGTCGGGCTCGGGATCCAGCCCATAGAGGGCAATGCCGGCGCGCGCCATGTCGAGGTGCGTGTCGGGCATGGCCAGGATGGCCGCTGAGTTGGCCGCATGGGCGACGGGAGGACGCAGCTTGTGCGCATCGAGCAAGGCGAGCACTTCGCGGAAGAGCTCGAATTGTCGCTGCGCGTGGCTGCGGTCGAACTCGTCAGAGGTGGCAAAGTGGGTGAAGATGCCTTCGACGGCAAGCGAAGGCATCTCGCTGCAACGTCTCGAAGAGCGCCACGGCATCTGCCGGGTCCACCCCCAGCCGGTTCATGCCCGTGTTGATCTTGACGTGCACCTTGAGCGGCGCATCCGACGCAAAGGTTGCGCCGGTGGCATAGGCGACTGCGCTTTCGCTCTCATAAAGGGTGAGGGTGACGTCGCGCTGCGCCGCTTCGCCCGCCTGGTGGGGCGGCGTGTAGCCCAGCACGAGGATGGGCGCAGTAATGCCGCCGTCGCGGAATTGCAGCGCCTCGGAGAAGGTGGCGACGGCGCAGGCATCGGCGCCCGCGCGCAGCAGCACGCGCGTCGTCTCCACAGCGCCATGGCCGTATGCATTGGCCTTGACCACGGCCATAAGACGCGTGCCTCCGTTGAGGCGGCGGCGCAGCTTGCGCACATTGTTCGCCAACGCGTCGCGGTCAACTTCAATCCAGGTAGGACGGCTAGGGAGAGGGGACATTGTGCTCATCTATCCAGACAAATCTCTGTCCGTACAGCGGAAATACGGAACAGCATGAAGAGCGCTTTCATGTTGTTTCCTTATTTCGCTCTTTCTGCGGACAGATTTACTTTGGTGTGGTGTCAAATTGCCAGAATTCGGTCAGCGGGCTCTGCGTTTCGTCGGCCGGCAAATGGTCCACGTTGAGGACGCTGAGGTAGATCAGTTCGTCGAGGCGCTCCTGCTTGAGCTGCTGCCCCCACAGAATGGGCGTGAGGCCGCGCCAGCGCTCCTGGAGGAAATCGCGCAGCAACAGGTTGGGAGAGCCAAGCGCCTGCAGCGTCGCGGGTGCGGGCAACTCTGCGGCTCCCGAAGCAGCCGCCTTTGCCTCCGCAGCGTGCGCGGGTGAGGTCATGTGAGCCACGTCCCACTGCGCGCCTTCAGGGGCCGGCGCAGCGCTCTCCTGGGCAGGCGCCGCACTGCGGCGCGCCGCCATCTCGTGCAGAATGCCAGCGGAGCGGAAGGTGCAGAAGCCGCCCTGGCAGGGGCCCATGCCCAGGCGCACATCACGGCGCAGATCGTCCAGCGTAAGTGTGGGATTGGCTTGCGCGGCGTGCTCGATCATGGCGCGCGTCACCAGTTCGCACTCGCATATAAGGTGCCCCTGCAGGCGCTCCTCCTCCACTTCATGCAGGCGATGGCCCACCCAGTAGTGCCCCTGCTCCACACCTGGCACGGAGGTTGTAGCGGTGGTACATGGGCGGCGGCTGCCCAACTGCTCGCAGGCCGTGTCCACGGTCGTCTCGGCCATAAGGCGGAAGGTGGTCCATTTGCCGCCCGTAATCGTGAGGAAGCCCGAGAGGCCATCGCGCTGCTTGTGGTCCAGCAAGGTGAGGGCACGTGTGGCGTCGCGGCTGGCCCCTGCATATCCCTCCTGATAGAGAGGGCGGACGCCTGCCCACGCGCGCAGCACGCGTGCATGGCTAAAGCCAGGAAGCAGCTTTTCGCCCTCCTGCAGCATCAAATCCACTTCCCACTGTTCAATGCGCAGATGCTCGGGGTCGCTCACCTTCTCATCGGTGGTGCCAATCACCGCCACTGTGTGAATGGGCACAATGATGTCGCCGTCGGCGGGCATCTTGCAGCGGTTGATGACGGTGTTGACCAGCCGGTTGTTCATGGCCAGCATGACGCCTTTGCCCGGGATAACCTTGACCTCCACCCCAGCCAGCGCGGCCACCTGCCCCGCCCACGCGCCTGTGGCGTTGATGACCATGGCGGCGTGGATTGTGATCTCCTCACCCGTGGCCATGTTGCGCGGCGCGTGCGCCCACCACGCGGCGGTCGCCGTCGCTCCCTTCGGTGAGCAGATCAACAATCTCGTGGTAGACGAGAATTTGCGCGCCGGCCTGCTGCGCCGCCTGCGCCGTGGCGTGGGTGGCGAGGAAGGAATCGGCCGAGCCGTCAGGCACCTCAAAGACGCGGCTCATGCGCGGGTTGAGCAGTGGCTCGCGCCGCAGCGCCTCGGCCACGGAGATTTCGTTGCAGGGGACGCCCGTTTCGGCGCAGCCCTTGCGGAAGCGATCGGGGTAGTCGCCCTCATCCTCGGGCGTTACCACAAAAAAGCCGCTCGTCTCCTCAATGCAGTGGGTGTGCGTCGTGCGCAGGATGCGGTTCTCGGCAATGCACTCGACGGCGCTGCGCGGGTCCTTGACGACATAGCGGCCGCCGCTGTGGAGCAGGCCGTGGTAGCGCCCCGTGGTGCCGTGCGCGAGGTCGCGTTTTTCCAGCAGCACCACGCGAAAGCCGCGCAGCGCCGCATCCCACGCCACGCCCGTACCTGTGGAGCCGCCGCCGATAACGAGGATTTCGGTTTCGATTGTTTTCATCTTGCCCCCTAAACAGCGGTACACAGATGGCACAGATTTAACAGATGGCAACGGACAAGGGTGGAAATGTGCAGGTCACGTCTCCGACATAACGTCGTTGCCTTGCTCCACTCTCCAGAGTGGAGAGGGCCGGGGGTGAGGTTGCAGTTCGGCCCGACACCCGACATCACACCCCTATTGTAGCAGCACACGCACCGCAGCGGCATCCGGGCAGGTGAGCGCTTCCCTCGCGAGGACGGTGCATTCCTCAAGGGTGGCGCGGCGCACTGCGGCCTTCACAAGCGCCACCGCGGGCACGGGCACGCTCAACTCCTGCACGCCCAGGCCAAGCAGCAGGCGCGTCGCGCTGTGGTCACCCGCCAGTTCGCCGCAGAGCGAAACGGGCTTGCGCATGGCGGCTGCGCCGCGACAGGTCATCTCAATCAGCCGCAGCACGGCGGGGTGGAGCGCATCGGCGAGCACGCCCACGGTGCGGTGGGTGCGGTCGCTGGCAAGCGTGTACTGCGCCAGATCGTTGGTGCCAATGCTGAAGAAATCGGCATAGGGAGAAAGTTGCTGCGTAATCAGCGCAGCCGAGGGCACCTCGACCATGACGCCCAGCTTGATGCGCGGCAGGTCGCCCTCGTGAAGGTTGGCAAGCAGCAGGCGCACAAAGCGCACCTCCTCCACGGTGGTCACCATGGGCAGGAGAAAGCGCACCTCAAGCGCGAGGTGCGCCCCACTGCGCGCCGCCGTGATCGCGCACGGCCATCTGCAGCGCGCGGTATTGCGTGCGCAGGATTTCCGGCTCGTCCAGCAGCAGGCGCACGCCGCGCAGCCCGAGGAAGGGGTTGTCTTCGGGCGGGTGGGGAAAGAAGCGCAGCGGTTTGTCGCCGCCCGCATCAAGCGCGCGCACGGTAAGCTGCATCTCCTGGCCCGGCTGTTCGCGCAGCTGGCGCATGAAGCGGCCGTAGGTCTCCACCTGCTCCTCCAGCGTGGGCGGCAGCGAGCGCTGCTGGAAGAGATATTCGGTGCGCAGAAGCCCCACCCCCTCGGCCCCCGCTTCGATAGCAGCGAGCACGTCATCAGGGCTGTTGGCGTTGGCGAGCACCGGCACGTAGACGCCGTCGCGCGTGTGCGCCGGTTGGTGCGCGTGGCGCGCGGCCTGGGCGCGTTCCTCCACCAGCGATTGCTGCGAAGCTCGAGCCCGGCGCAGCGTCATTTCATCGGGGTCCAGCACCAGCGTACCGCGGTCGCCGTCGAGAATGCAGGCAATTTGCGGGGTCACGGTGAGCACGCCCGGGCCGAGGCCGCAGACGAGGGGGATGCCCAGGCTGCGCGCGAGAATGGCCGAGTGCGCCGTGGGTGTGCCTCCCGCCAGGGCGATGCCCAGCACGTTGCCTGGCTCCAGCTGCACCACGTCGGAGGGCGAAAGATCGTCGGCAATGAGAATGGTATCGGCGGGCAGCGTGCCCAGATGGGCACGCCCCAGCGTTGCGCCCAGATGCACCAGCAGCCGCTGGCCAATGTCGAGCACGTCGGACGAGCGGCTGGCGAAGTAGGCGTCATCCAGCGCACCCATGGCTTCGGCAAGCTCGCTCACCACCTGGAAGGTGGCGGCCGCGGCGGAGTGGCCGTTCTCGAGCGCGCTCTTCACCGAATCAGCAAGCGTCTGATCCTGCAGGATGACGCGGTGGGCGGCGTAGAGCTCGGCCACAAGCGCCGGCGCACCCTCGGCAAGGCGCGCGAGCTCATCATCCACAAGGCGCTGCGCCGCGCAAAAGCGCTCCCATTCAAGCCCAGGGTTAACGGCGCCGGGCTCGGCAGGCTGATCAAGCGTGAAGTGGCCGGTGCGGTAGAGTACGGCCAGGCCGATGCCAACACCCGGCGCGGCCGCATATCCTTTGAGTGTGTTGCTCATGATGCAGGCTCGGGTGAAGGGTGGGCAATCGGCGCACCCGGGGCGGACTCCAGCAGCGTCGCGCAATGCCTCAACGGCGCGGTGGGCGTCAGGGCCGGCGGCCGCCACCTGAATGCGGTGGCCCTGGCGCGCCTGCAGTTGCATGAGCTGCAGAATGCTGCCCGCGTCGACCACGGGCGAAGGGCGCGTCAGGTTCTGCGCCGTGATTGTGGCCTCGTAGCGCCCAGCCAGCTGGACGACATCCTTGCCAATGCGCATGTGCAGCCCCAGCGGATGATTGATGGTGATGACAGCGATCTCATCCTCGTCCAATTTCACCCCCCGAAAACGAAAATCTCAACGCAAGGGCGCAAGGTGGGCAAGGGCGCAAGGACAAGCAAAAGCAGGAAAAGCAAAAACAGTCAATTGTCGTCGGCATCCGTCACATAGAACCTGAGCCGCAGAGGAAAACTGCATAACGTTCCTGTTTTTGCTTTTCCTGTTTTTGCTTGTCCTTGCGCCCTTGCCCACCTTGCGCCCTTGCGTTAAAAATGCCAAGACCGCGACATCGTTGGTTCAGACTTTTCTAAGCGTTGAGGCGGCTTCGGCGGCGGCGTTCACCTGCTCCAGCGTGTGGCCGAGGCCCGCTTCGACCGCAGCCACAATTGCCCCTTCCACCAGCGGCGCGTTGCTGATGCGGCAGCAGGGCTGCTGGCCGGGCGGCAGCAGGGCCAGCCCCTCTTCAGCGCTGAGCACCGCGCTGCCCATGTCCACAAGCAGCAGCACGCCGGCGGGCGTCCACAGACGGCGCACGGCCTCGGCAATGCGCAGCGGGTCGGTGCCGAGCACGCTCACACCGTCGTCGGTGCGCAGGCCACCCACGGCGGCAATCTGCACACCATCGCCCGCCATCTGCTGGGCAATCTCGCAGACGCCCTCGGCCAGCTGCGCCGAATGCGAGATGATCACAAGATTGACGAACGCCGCCGCTTTCACGCTGGTAGCCTCACATATTGAACTGCTCAACGCAAAGTCGCAAAGGAAGCAAAGAACGCAAGGGAAAAGCACAGGCAAGAAAGGCAAGAACGGCAAACTGCTTCAAGTTCGATGTCCCTGCCGGGAGCGCAACGCGCTCTAAACTTTCTCTGCTTTGTCTTCGTGGTGCATCCGGCAAGTTCGCGGCGCCGTTCGTAGCGGCGGCTTCAGCCGCCGTTCTCGAGGACGCGACGCGGTCTCCACCTACGGCAGCTAAAGCAGCCGCTACGAACGGCGCCGCGGACTTAAGGGATGCACCACTTAACTTAGCTTCACTTTGTCTTAGCTTTACTTTGCCTTTGCTTTGTTTTGCTTTTCCTTTGCGTTCTTTGCTTCCTTTGCGCCTTTGCGTTGAGCAGTGTTTTGGTTATGCCCAATCAAAGGTGCGCGTGACCGCCTTCTTCCAGCCGGCCAGCCCCTTGGCGCGCGCCGCGCCGTCGACCTGGGGCTGCCAGCTGCGGTCGGCCTGCCAGTTGGCGCGCAGGCTCTCCAGGCTGGGCCAGACGCCCACAGCCAGCCCCGCGGCATAGGCGGCGCCCAGCGCAGTTGTCTCGGCCACCTGCGGCCGCACAACCTCCACGCCCAGAATGTCGGCCTGACGCTGCATGAGAAAATTGTTGGCCGTCGCGCCCCCATCCACCTTGAGCAGCCGCAGGGGCACGCCGCTGTCGCTGTTCATCGCCTCCAGCACCTCCTGCGTCTGATAGCAGATGGACTCAAGTGCGGCGCGCACAATGTGGGCGCGCTCCACATAGCGTGTGAGCCCCACAATCACGCCGCGCGCGTCGCTACGCCAATAGGGGGCAAAGAGGCCACTAAAGGCAGGCACAAGATAGCAGCCGCCCGTGTCTGCCACGCTCTGCGCCAGCGCTTCCGTCTCGTCTGCATGGCGAATAAGCTGCAGGCTGTCGCGCAGCCACTGGATTGTGGCCCCAGCCATGGCAATCGATCCCTCCAGCGCATAGACCGCAGGCTGCCCGGCAAATTGATAGCAGACGGTGGTGAGCAACCCATTCCTGCTGTGCACAATCTCCGTGCCCGTGTTGAGGAGCATGAAGCAGCCGGTGCCGTAGGTGTTTTTGGCCTCGCCCGGCGCAAAGCACGTTTGGCCCACGGTGGCCGCGTGCTGATCACCCAGCGCGGCCGTCACGGGGACCTCGCCACGGAAGGGGCCCGCAAACGATGTCTCGCCATAGGCCGTGGCATCGCTGCTGGGACAAATGCGCGCCAGCATGGCGCGCGGCACGCCCATGATTGCAAGCAGATCGTCATCCCAGTCCAGCGTCTCCAGATTCATGAGCAGCGTGCGCGAGGCGTTGGTAACATCCGTGGCGTGCTCACCGGTGAGGTTCCAGACGAGCCACGTGTCCACGGTGCCGAAGAGCAGTTCACCCGCCTCGGCGCGCGCGCGCGCACCCTCCACATTGTCCAGAATCCAGCGGATTTTGGGGCCGGAGAAGTAGGTGGCCAGCCGCAGCCCTGTGCGCTGATAGAAGAGGTCGGCGTGCCCCTGCTGCTCAAGCGCCGCGCAGAAATCGGCCGTGCGCGTGTCCTGCCAGACAATGGCATTGTAGACCGGCTCGCCCGTGCGTTTGTCCCACACAATGACGGTTTCGCGCTGATTGGTAATGCCCACCGCGGCGATGTCGGGCGCGTCGATCTCCGCCTTGGCCATGGCTGCGCCCACAACCTCGCGCGAGCGCTCCCAAATCTCCAGCGGATCGTGCTCCACCCAGCCGCTCTGCGGGAAGATCTGGCGGTGCTCGCGCTGGTCGGCGGCCACCACCGCACCGCTCTCATCAAAGAGCATGAAGCGCGTGGAACTTGTGCCCGAATCGAGTGCGCCGATTAGCTTGCGCATGGCTGCGCCTTTCCGTTGCAGTGGGTTGTGGGCTAGCGGGCGCCCTTTAACTGAGGTTGCGGCTTCGCCTGCACCTTAAGCTTCGACTTGCCGTTGGATGCATTCTTTGCAGCCAACTTTTCCGGCCCCACGTCGGCCACACGTTCTGCCGCAAGGACGACATTGCGCGCAAAGAGCACCAGCCACGCACCCGCAAGCATGAACTCGAACATCTCCATGCCGGTGACGCCCATGAAGCCCATGATCTTGAGGGGAAGCACGAGCAGCATGGCCGCCAGAATGACGTACGAAAGCACATAGAATTGGCGCGACATAAAGGGCATCGTCCACGGCATGGAGATGAGCAGCAGCCCCGCGGCTACCCCCATGCTCACCGCCGACAGATCGTGCACCAGGTTGAAAATGGGCGAAATGCCAAAGCGAACCACGCCCACCATGGCCGTGGCAACCGCCACCACAATCAAACTGATGCGCACATAGCGACGCACGCGCGCAGAGATCAGCCCGTGGTTTTGCAACACAATGATGTCTGTCATGATGAACTGCTGCCAGACCAGAATCAGCAACCCCGTAAAGAGCAGGCCAACGTCAAAGATGCGGCGCGAGTTGGAGGCCGTCATGCCCAGATGGCTGAAAGAGTAGGTCCACCAGAGGGGATCATCGTTGCGCACGCCGGCAAAGAGCAAAGTGCCGAAGAGCGAACCAATCGCCAGATAGATGAGCCCTGTGGAGTGCAGGTGCGCGAGCCAGTTGGCTATGATGTAGGCCACGACGCCGGCGTTAAAGCCCAGGAAGAGCGCTATCAGCGGCTTGGGCAGGTTGACGCCGATGAACGCGCGGTTCAGAAACTCCATGGCACCCATCACAACAAGTCCAGCCACAAGCGCCGCAGCCAGCGTAATAGGCAGCACGGCCCAGCGAAAATCGTGGCGTCGCTCCAACTGCAGCCTGCGGTTGCGGAAGCGCGCGCCGCGCAGATAGGCCATTGGGCTGACGGCCAGCGCCACTATGATTGCGCCAATCAGCGCCTGCGATGCCACGGAGTTTGGCGCACCCACAAGCGGCAGTTCATTGAGTTGCGTCAGGAACATCACCACGGCCGCCTGCACCAGCGCAGCGATGAGTGCGGCCAGCAGCGCATAGCGCTCGACCGAATCGTTGTATTCATGCTCGTCACGGTCACGCTGCAACAATGAATCGGCTTTCACGCGCCTTCTCCTTGGCTCGCGCCACTACGCTTCGCACTGTCTTGATAATACGATCGGCCATACGGCCCCTACTGATTTGGCTCCGCACCCAGTCGATCCACAATCAATTTTGTGTTGCGCACCCAGAGGATTATCCAGAAGCTGCCGAGAATCGAAGCCGAAATCTGCATACCAACCAGGTTGATCTGCCCCATGACGCGAAAGATCACCACCAGCAGCACCAGCACAAGCAGCGCGTAGGATGCGTAGAGAAACTCGCGCGGCTGAAAGCGCATGGTCCACGGCAGCGATACGAGAATCATCCCCGCAGCGATGCCAAAGCCCGACGCCGCCACGGTGTGTACAAAATTCAGGAAGGGCGAGATGCCCCAGCGGATGGCCCCGGTGCCGCCTGCGCCAAGCGCCATTGCAATCAGCATAATGCGCAGAAAACGCTGTGTGCGCGGCGTGATCAGCCCGCGCCGCTCCAGCACCATAATCTCTTCCATGAAGAATTGCTGCCACGCAATCAGCAGCACCGCCGTCACCACAAGGCCGATGTTGAAGAGGAAGCGCACTTCCGACTGTTCGGTGCCCAGATGGCTAAACGAGAATTCCCACCAGTAGGGGTTGGGGTGCAGATACGCCGATATGAAGAACGAGCCAAAAAGCCCCACAAGCGAAAGGTAGAGCAGCGACAGAGAATCAACATGCGCCATTGCGTTGTACATGATATAGGTAACCGCGCCGGCAAAGGCAGTGAGAAGGATCAGATAGAAGGAACGCTGCAGCACGGCGTTCTGAAAGACCAGTTGCATAATCTCCCAGACAGCCATCATGCCAAGTGCGGTGGCAACCGTGAGGCCAAGCGTAATGGGCGCAATGCTCCAGCGAAAATCGTGGCGGCGTGCGCCCGTCACGGATCGGTTGCTCTCCAGAGCGCCGCGCCAGTAGGCAAGCGGCCCCACCACAAGGCCGATGATTATTGTGAAGAGCAGCGACAGGCCGGCCACAGAGTAGAGCGCGCCGGCCAGCGGCAGCTCGGGACTGCGCACAAAGAGGAGCCCCGCCAACGCTGCAATCAGCGCAGCGCCCAGCGCAAAGATAAGCGCCTGCCGCTCTACCTGGGCTGCAGCGTGGAACACATCCACCCGGCGCACTGCCAGGCCATCGGACATTTCACTCGTGACTGATTGATTTGTCAAGATGTCTCCATGTTCCTTCAGATTGAGCCGTTGATTGCGGCGGCAAGCGTCTCGAATAGATAGTAGCTGCTCGTGCCACCCGGGTCCTGATGGCCCACTGAGCGCAGCCCCAGGTAGCTTGCGCGGCCCTTGCGGGCCTCCATGGCGACGGTGGCTTGCAGTCCATCGCGTGCGGCGTCGCGCGCTGCGTTGAGCGCGTCGGCGGGCGCAAGGCCATCCACAGCAGCCTGCTCCAGCGCGCCCACGGCAGGGAAGAGCACGTCGAGCATGGTCTTTTCGCCGAGCGCGGCTTTGCCTCTGTTCTGCACGCCCTCGGCGCCGGCGCGGAGCATGGCCGCAAGCTGCATGCAGTTGACTGCCGTGCAGCCGGCAACTTCGGGCGCCTGGGCTGCGCGCAGGAAGAACGCACCGTACAACGGGCCGGCGGCGCCGCCCACGCTGCTGATGAGCGTCATTGCCACGGTGCGAAAGAGCGCAGCGACGTCGGTTGCAGGCTCGCTGCCGTCGAGCAGACGGATGCGCACCTTGCTCATGCCGCGCACCATGTTGGCGCCGTGGTCGGCGTCGCCAATCGCGGCATCCAGCTCGGTGAGCACTTCGGCCTGCGCGTCAATGCAGTCGGCATAGCGCAACAGCCACGCCTGCAGTTGGGCCAACGAGACTTCCTGTGTCATAGCGCGCTCGCATCATATCCTGGCGGCAATATTCAATGTCCAGTAATCAATATTGGATATTGCCGATTGAATGCTATGTATGAATATCGCTGCTTCACCAGCGCAGCGTCGGCGTCCAGACGGGCGCATCCCACAGCTTGAGCAACTCGTCGTCGAGGCGCAGCACCGTGACGGCCGCACCGGCCATGTCGAGGCTTGTGACGAGGTTGCCCACCAGCGAGCGCTCCACCACCACGCCCTGCGCCTGCAGCAGCCGGTGCAGGTGATTGTAGACGATGTAGAGCTCCTGCTGCGGCGTGCCGCCCAGCCCGGTCACCATAGCCAGCACCCGCTCGCCGGGTCGCAGCTCCAGGTCCGCCGCAACGGCCTCAAGCAGCATCTCGACGACGGCGTTGGCCGATGCGGTCTCAATGCGCATGCGCCCTGCTTCACCATGAATGCCCACGCCAATTTCCATGGTGCCCGCAGGCAGGCGAAAGGTGGGCCGCCCCACCATGGGCGCGGTGCAACTGCTGAGCGCGACGCCCATGCTGCGCACCTGCGCGCTCGCCGCGCAGGCTCACATCGACCACCTGCGCCAGCGCATAGCCCGCCTCGGCCGCCGCGCCGGCAATCTTCTCCACCAGCACCGCGCCGCCCAGACCGCGCCGGCGCGCTCTATCGGACAGGGCCACGTCGTCGGAAACGAGCACGGAGGCCAGCTCCACGTTGCGGGTCGCGGCCAGTTCCATGGCCATTTCGCTGTTGAGCACACCGCCCGCATAGTTCTTGACGATGAGCACAACACCGCGCCCGCCATGGGCGGCGTCAATCGCGGCCAGATACTGGTCGGGCGTGGGGCTTGTGAAGACATCGCCCGGGCAAGCGGCATCAAGCATGCCGCGCCCCACGTAGCCGGTGTTGAGGGGTTCGTGGCCGCTGCCGCTGCCGCTGATGACTGTGACTTTGCCCTGCACGGGTGCGTCGCGCCGCACGAGCACGCTGGGATTCTCAAGCAGGCGCACCAGGGAGGAATGTGCGAGCGCGAAACCACGCAGGGAATCTGTTACCGCGTGGGCAGGGTCGTTAATCAGTTTTTGCATTGGCTCAGCCACTTGCGCGGATTGGAGCGCCACCACCCACCTCACCTCGAAACCCCGTCATAACCGTCTCAACGCAAGGGCGCAAGGTGAGCCAGGACACGAGGGGAAAGCAACAACAGAAAGAGCAACTGCGCTTTGCACACTGCCCTATGCGCCACCTGCTTGAGGTCATCACCAGTACCGCCCTTGTTTTTCCTTGCGTCCTCGCGCACATTGCGCCCTTGCATTGAAGTGCCGATTTCACCGTGACTGGAGATTCAGATCAACTGGAGCAGCAGATCGTGCGCGGCGCCGCGCCGCCAGTGCACGGTGGCTAATGCGATTCTTGACCTCCGGCGACAGTTCGGCCAGCGTCTGATCCAGCTCGGGCAGGTAGAAGATCGGGTCATAGCCAAAGCCGTTTGCGCCGCGCGGGTTGTCGGTGATTATGCCCGGGAACTCGGCTTCAACCAGGTGCTCCGCACCCGAAGGCTCCACCAGCGCCACGGCGCAGCGAAAGCGCGCCGTCCATGCTTCCCGCGGGTAGGGCGCAAGCTCGGCCAGCACCTTGCCATAGCGATCGGCGTCGCTGGCGCCTGGCCCGGCGTAGCGCGCCGAGTAGACCCCAGGCCGCCCGCCCAGCGCGTCAACTTCAAGGCCGCTGTCGTCAGCCCATGTCCAGAGGCCGCTTGCCGCCGCATAGGCGTGGGCCTTGAGCAGCGCATTTGCAGCAAAAGTGCTGCCCGTCTCATCAACGTCAAAGGCAATGCCTTCAGCTTCGAGCCAGGTAACATCGAGGGGCAGGTCGGCCAGCAGCGCCCGATACTCGCGAATCTTGCCCGCGTTGTGTGTTGCCACCAACAATTTCATGCAATGCTCCAGAGCCTGAGCGACGCGGGATGCCGCGCCGCGCCACGGATAACGCGCCTCTTGCGCACTCTGCTTTGACACTCGGGATGATACTATCATAAAATCGGTTGAAGGCGGAACATGGGTGCTTTCCCCTTCCCCAGCACATTGTCCAATGCGCTCTCATTGCGCTGCCTCTGCCGCCCTCCCGTGCAACGAGTCGTCACCCACCCGCACGACGAAAGCAAGGCCATGGTTCATTCGTATCACCCGCTCAGCATCTTCTCTGGCTCCGCCCACCGCGAACTCGCCGAAGAGATCGCACAGCTTCTGGGCGTATCGCTGGGCAAGGCCACAACGCGCCGCCTGCCTGACAGCGAAATCCACGTCAAGATCGAAGAGGTCGTCCGCGACCAGGACATCTTCTTTATTCAGCCCTGCTCTGCACCGGTGAATGATCATCTGGTGGAGATGCTGCTGTATCTGGATGCCTTCCGCCGCGCCAGCGCCCACCGCGTGAGCGTGGTAATGCCCTACTATCCCTACGCCCGCCAGGACCGCATGGCGCAGGGGCGCGAGGCCATCTCGGCACGCGTAGTCGCCAACATGATTGAGTCGATGGGTGTGCGCCGCGTCATATATGTGGACATCCACAACCGCGCCATCCAGGGCTTCTTTAATATTCCGGTGGACCCGCTGAGCGCGCTGCCGTTGCTGGCCGAGTACTTCAGCCGCCCGGGCTACGAGAAGGCGGCAATTGTGAGCCCCGACGTGGGCCGTGCAGGCTTTGCCGGCCGCTATGCCGAGCTTCTCAACATGCCCCTGGTGGTGATGCACAAGCGGCGCACGGGCTTCAGCACCACGCAGACGACGCACGTGGTGGGTGACATTGAAGGGCGCCGCCCGATTGTAATTGACGACATTGTGGCGGGCGGCAGCGTGCTCAAGCAGCTGGACGCGCTCTATGACGCCGGCGCCGAAGGCAAGACGGTCTTCTCCATAACCCATCCTGTGCTGCTGCCCACGGCGCTGCAGCGGCTGGATGAGGACGACCGCATTGAGAAGCTTGTGGTCACCAATACGGTGCCGGTGCCGCCCGAGAAGCGCCATGCCAAGGTCGAGGTGCTTTCGATTGCACCCTTGCTCGCCGAGATTATCAACAAAATCTACCGTGGCGAAAGCATCTCCAGCCGCCTTGTCCTCTCCTAAGGGCTGCAGATTGCAGGCTGAAGGTTTTATGGTTGAGAGTCCGTCCGCCCTGCGCGACTGCCTCGCAACCTGCAACCTTAGACCTGTAGCCTTAAACCTGTAACCTTAAACCTGTAACCTTTCACCTTCAAACCCATTTATGCCTACACGCACACAACGACCTGAACCCGACGCCCTGGAATGCATCCTGGGGCCACGCGCCACCTTCTCCGGTACGCTTCGCTCCGAAACGTCCATTCGCGTTGACGGCGCTGTGGAAGGCGGGCTGATTGAGACGCCCGCTAACGTGATTCTGACCGAAGGCGCGCGTGTCCATTGTGACATTACGGCCAAGACCGTGAGCATTCGCGGTGTTTTTCAAGGCACGCTGCGCGCCGATCGTGTTGAGTTGCTGGCGGGCAGTCGTGTGGCAGGCAGTATTCAGGTCAACTCCTTTTACATGGACGACGGCGTCTTTATGCAGGCGGAGGTGACGTTACGCGGCGCACGGCCGGGGCTGCCTGCGGGCCGTCTGGCTGGTGCGCCACCCACACAAGCAGGTACCCCCGCGCAGGCCAATGGGCAGGCGCAGCGCACCCGACTCTGATTTCCTCTTTTCGTTTTCCAAGACGTCTCCGACGCCACTGAAAGGAACCAAACATGACACGCCGTGCTCTTGTTACCATTGCTTCGCTTGTGATGATTCTGGCCCTGGTTCTCAGCGGATGCGCCGCTCCGGTTGCGCCCGCCGCCCCTGCTGCTCCTGCCGACGCACCGGCTGCCGAAGCACCCGCCGCCGAAGCACCCGCCGATATGCCCGTAGTGCGCTTTGGCACCAATGCCGAGTACCAGCCCTTTGAGTTTGTTGACGAAAACGGCGACATCACCGGCTTTGACGTCGAGATCGTCGAGGCCATTGCCGAGCGCGCCGGCTTCACCGTCGAGTGGACGAACACCAAGTGGGACGGCATCTTCGTGGCCCTGGCCAATGGCGAGTTTGACGCCGTCGCCAGCGCCGTCACCATTACCGAAGAGCGCAAGCAGTCAATTGACTTCAGCGAGCCCTACTTCAATTCCGGCCAGGCGATTGCCACCACGGCCGACAACACCACCATCACCGGCCCGGACTCGCTGACGGAAGGTGTGCGGGTTGGCGTGCAGTTGGGCACAACCGGTGACATTTGGCTGACGGAAAACACGAACGCCGATGTGCAGCGCTTTGACGAGAATCCGCTGGCGGTGCAGGCGCTCGCCTCGGGCGACA
This sequence comes from uncultured Chloroflexia bacterium, assembly GCA_963773745.1. GTDB lineage: Bacteria > Chloroflexota > Anaerolineae > Caldilineales > Caldilineaceae > UBA5069. Next base: position 983,704 of record CAVZCL010000005.1, on the reverse strand, counting down.
TTGACGCCGTTGTGGCCGACACACCCACCCTGGCCGACATTCTGAAGCAGAACCCCGATCTGCCCCTGAAGATGGTGGGCGAACCCTTCACTGACGAGTTCTACGGCATTGCCATTCGGCAGGGGCTGACGGACCTCAAGGCGAGCATTGACGCAGGGCTGGCCGAAATTCAGGCCGACGGCACCTACGACGAGATCTACGCCAAGTACTTCGGGCCGGCTGCCGACTAGCGCTCACACGTAGTAGCGCTCACACGCAGTAGCGCTCACATCGCGGGCGCGCTTACAGACGGCGCTGCGATCATTTGGCACATTGACGGGGCTGCAGCAACCATGCTGCAGCCCCTTTCTTGTTCAGCGCAGCGAGCGGTACGCCACCCCAACGTCCGCGTGACGCCGCAACCAAAACGCCCTTTGGAGATAAGATGAGCGACCGCACTTTTGAGTTTCGTGACCAACAGCTGGCCGTCGAAGGCCCCACATTGAAGCCAGGCGACCATGCACCCGAAGTCACACTGCAAACCGGCTTTGCTTCGCCCTGGCCGCTGCTGGCCAACACGCAGGGCAAGGTGCGCCTGATCAGCGTTGTGCCCAGCATTGACACGGGCGTGTGCGATGCGCAGACACGCCGCATGAACCAGGAAGCCGCCAATTTGGACGATAACTTGATTGTGCTTACGGTGAGTGTAGACATGCCCGCTGCGCAGAAGCGCTGGTGCGGCGCCGCCGGCGTCGACCGCGTGCAGATGCTGTCGGACCACACCAATCTGGACTTTGGCAAGGCCTATGGCACCTATGTGCCGGAGCTGCGCATTGATCAGCGCGCGGTATTCGTGGTGGATGCCTCCAACACGGTGCGCTACGTTGAGTATCTGCCCGTCGATTGGCCAGCAGCCCAACTACGATGCGGCCATTGCCGCGGTCAAGTCGCTGCTCTAGCAGGACAAAGAAGAGCCTTAACGCAAAGAAGCGCAAAGAAAAAGCAAAAGCAAGAGAGAATCGGATGTGTTCTCTCTTGCTTTTGCTTTTTCTTTGCGCTTCTTTGCTATCTTTGCGCCTTTGCACTGACGCTCTTCAGATGGCGTTGACTGCCTGGCGGTAGGCGCTCCAGGCGTCGGCAATCATGCGGAAGATATCGGTCTCCGTCACCATTCCCACAAGGCGCGCCTCGGTGGGCTTCTGCGGGTCATCCCAGGCGACGACGGGCACGCCCCCCACCTTATTCTCAACCATCAATGTCGCCAATTCGCCCACAGAGGCATCCACATCAATCGTCACGACCTCGCGCGTCATCACATCGCCCACCGTCAGCCACGCCTCATTGGCCTCGGGCTCATAGCTGTTGCGAATGGCATCGCCGGCCGCTTCCACCTGCAGCACATCCGAATCGGTGATGATGCCGAGCACAACGCCGGCATCATCCACCACGGGCAGGCGGCGCAGATTGAGGTCGTCCATCACCTGCGCCGCATCCACAACCAGTTCCTCGGGATGAATCGTGACAACATCCTGCGTCATGATCTGACGAACGGGAATGCGGTGCATCATGCGCTCCTTGCATGGCTCGAGGGGTGAAGAATGGAGGGATAGGCGCGGACATTTGACGGGAAAGTGCTGGCGAGCGCTAGCACAAGTGAGTATAGCACGAATTGGGGCTTGCGCAGCGCAGCAATCGTTGCGTCTTTCGGTGCGGCGCGCACGGGGCACGCTGTGCAATTTGACGAGCCACAGGTACAATCTGCCCACGACATACCCGTAACTCGAACGAACCTCAGGCGGCACCATGGCAATTTTGCGCGGCTCGATTCGCTTTATCCTAACCGTACTTCTTCTGGGCCTTGGCGTCCTGCCTGTGATCATTCTGAGTATGATCCCCGTGCGCTACAGAGGCGCGCGCCTGGGCCCATGGCTCACCTATGCGATTTCACACATCTTCAACCGCATCTTCAATGTGCGCTTCACCTGCACCAATCAACAAGCCATGATGCAGCACCACGGCATTATTGTGGCGAACCACTCCTCCTATATGGATGTGGTCGCCATGGTCAACGCTGCGCCGATTCGCTTCCTGGCCGCCAAGGAAATCCACCGCCAGCCTGTCATTGGCTGGTTTGCCGTCGCGCAGGAGACGGTCTTTGTGGACCGCAGCAACCGTGAATCGCGCCGCCTGGCGCGCCACTCGATTACTGCCGCGCTACAGCGGGACCCCTATCCGCCCATCGTTGTCTATCCCGAGGGGCGACTGGGGCCAGGCGACAGGCTCAACCCCTTTCGCTTCGGCGCTTTTGAACTGGCTGTCGAAAACGAGGTCGCGATTCTGCCCTGCGCCATCCACTACAACCGCCCCGACGTGGTGACCTGGCACGGCGGCACACGCCACGAGACGATGGTGGGCGCGGCCTGGCGGCTGGCCAAGCATAACGGGCCCATTGAGGTGACGATGATTCCGCTGCCCGTGCTGCAGATGACGCGCGCCGATGACGCAGCGCTGGTGGCGGCCATTACACAGCGGCAGATTGAGCAGGTGCTGGATTTTCCGCCCGCACCGCTCGCGCTGAATCAAGTGGACAAGGCGCGCTGGGAGCGGGTTTAAACTCAGATACGGCTGAAATCGGCAGTTTCAACGCAAGGGCGCAAGGGTGGCAAGGGCGCAAGGGAAAAGCAAGGCAAAAAGGAACGTCAGCCTCAAGAACCTGGCGCATGCTGCATGATAATTTGTGCCTTAGCTTTGCCTGTTTTGCTTTTCCCTTGCGCCCTTGCCACCCTTGCGCCCTTGCGTTGAAACTGCCGCTCTGCATGTGATTCGCGTTTAGCCGACAACCTCGACGCAAAGGCGAAGTTAGTTGGCGGAACAATGCCACGGGCGGCTCCGTCCCCATTGCAGGCGGAGCGTACTCCGTTGTCCACCCCGGAGGAAAGCACATGGCCACTCTGCGCAAGCGCACACATTCCCTTCAATTCTTCTCGCTTCTCCTGCTCCTGGCGCTGCTCCTCGGTGGCTGCGGCAGCCGCAACACCGCCAACGACTCCTTAAGAGTGGAGTCCTCCATGGCAGAAGCACCTGCGGCCGAGGCGGCATCTGCTGGCTCCGTGCAGGAGGCCGCAGCGGGTATGCCCTTTGCACAGGAGCAGACGACCAGCGCCCTCCTCAACCGCAAGATGATTGCGCGCGCCTCCATTGCACTTGTCGTGGCCGACGCAGGCGCCACAGTGCGTGAAATTGAGGCCCTCATGGATGAACTGGGCGGCTTCATTTCCGACGCCAATCTCTACAACCAGTACAGCGGCGACAACCCTGTCCTCGCAGGCAACGTGACCTTGCGCGTGCCCGCCGAGGCGCTGGACGAGACGCTGGCGCGCCTTGAGGGGCTTGCGCTCGAGGTGGGTTCGCGCACAATCAGCCGCGAGGATGTGACCGACCAGTACACCGACCTTGACGCGCAGTTGCGCAACCTGCAGGCCACTGAGGATGAATTGCGCGCCATGCTTACCGAGGTGCGCGAGCGCCCCGATAGCACGGCCGAGGACATTCTCGCCGTCTTCAACCAGTTGACGGCAATCCGCGGCCAGATTGAGCAGGTGCAGGGACGCAAGAACATGCTTGACAACCTGATTGGCCTCTCGACAATTGAGGTGCAACTCGCGCCGGATGCCGCCTCGCTGCCCGTTGTGCAGACGGGCTGGCGGCCGCGTGACGACCTGCGCAATGCCAGCCGCTCGCTGGTGAGCGGACTGCAAACGCTCGGCACGGGTCTCATCTGGTTCTTCGTGGCGGTGGTGCCCGTGCTGCTGCTGGTGGCGCTGCCCTTTGTGCTGCTCATCCTGCTTGTGCGCTGGATTGTTCTGCGCAGGCGCCGCCGCACAACAACCACTGCCTAGCTACGACGCAGAGGCGCAAAGACGCAAAGGCTCGCAAAGAAAAGCAACAACAAGGAAAGCCACTCTTGTTGTTGCTTTTCTTTGCGAGCCTTTGCGTCTTTGCGCCTCTGCGTCGTAGCTAGCCGTTACGCGTAACGGTGATGGCACTGTTGGGCGCGGGCATGGGCAGCGTGGAGCGCGCACCGTCGGGCCAGATGACCGTCGCGCTGCGAATCTCCGTGCCTGAGGCAAGGCCAAAGTGCACCAGCGGCGGCTCAGCTGTCAGGTAGGCGCTGGAGACGCGCACATCGCGCATGAGCGTGCCGACGTTGGTCTTGAGAATGACCTGCGCGCCGATGGCGTTGCGGTTCTGCACGCCCGGCTGCTGCAAGCCAAACTCGAGCGCCGCACCCTCCGTGCAGAGGTCGTTCTCAAAGTATTGCGCGGCGGCGCGCACATTGTTGACCACAATGTCCAGGTCGCCGTCATTATCCATATCGGCCATCAGCATGCTGCGGCCGCTGCGCGTGCTCGCAAGCCCCCACTGCGGCATCTCCTCGAATTCACCCACGCCGTCGTTGCGGAAGGCCTGGTTTTCCTCCACAAGCTCGTGGTTGGGCAGGTGGCTCAGCAGCCGCTCCTCGATGAAGCCGTTGACCACGTAGAGATCGAGCGCGCCGTCCAGGTCCAGGTCACCGAAGCGGGCCGACCACGACCAGCCCGTCGCGTCCACGCCCACGGCGTTGCTCACGTTGTAGTACATGTCGGAGTCGTCGCGCACCAGCAGCACGTTCTCCATCACCTGAATGTCGTTGGGCTCCATCACCATGGGGAGCATACCCGCCATGAGCGGGGCCCACGCGGTGGCAACGGTGGCATCCTCGGGCGCATAGGGCTTCATGTCGGTGGCCATGACTTCGGGGCGGCCGTCGTTGTGAATGTCGCCGGCGTCAATGCTCATGGTGCTGTGGGGCGTGGCGGCAAAGGGCTTCTCCCATTCCCAGCCATCGGGCGTGTTGCGCCATGCCATGTCGGAGAGGTTGAAGTCGTTGCCCACGTGGATGTCAAGCCGGCCATCGCGGTCGGCGTCGAAGAGGAAGACAGCCAGCCCCTGCGCCTCGTTGGAGAGTTGCTGCGGGCGAAAGCGTCCCTCGTTGTTGGTGTAGACGAAGACGCCGCCGTTGTTGGCCAGCAGATACTCGTTGCCCAGTTCGGTGAGCATGCCTGCGTCGTAGGTCGCGGTGACGAGATCGAGGTCGCCGTCGTCGTCCAAATCACCCCAGGCGAGGCTGTAGGCGGGCTTGCCCACGCCCGGCAGGATGACGCGCTTGAAGGCCGTTTCTCCTGCATCATCGGGGCCAAGGTTGCGCCAGTAGGCCAGCGCGCCCGTGTTGCGCGTGAGCACGATGTCCAGGCGGCCGTCGGCGTCCACATCCACCAGCGTAATGGCGCGGCTGTTGTCGTCGCCAAAGTGCTGCGTGCGGAAGGAGAGAGCGCCGCGTCTGTCGCGCCCCTCGTTCGAGAGGCCCTCGTTCCAGAGAATTGTGTTGGGACCGTCCAGGTTGCCGAGAACGAGATCGAGGTCGCCATCGTTGTCCAGATCGCCGGCGGCCAGCCCTGCGCCATTCGCCTCGAACATCTGGATGAGACCGTCATCCGTAGCGGTCGTGTGGTCGAGGTCCGTGGCAATGAACTGGTCGCTGCATGTGGCTGGGCGCGCAATCGGGCGGGATGTCACGGTCGCCGGCACGTTGACTGGCGCAACGTGCGACTGTGCGCCGGCGGCAGCGGGCAAGAAGACAACGAGGGTGGCGAAGAGCAGGCAAGTGGCAAGGCAAACTGCACGAATGCGCGGCGTTTTTGTCATAACTGCGAGCATAATCGAAGGGCGCAATGGCGTCAACGTGGGGACAGAGGGGACAAGGGGAACAGGGAACAGGGTCCGCACGCGATCTCCGTTCCCTGTTCCCCGTTCCCTTGTCCCCTTTGCTTCTCGTTTGCGCTGCGGCTTTTTGGGCTGCGCCGCCGCTGTGGGCTAGAATTGCGCACGCTTGCCCTTGCGCGCCTCTGCATGCTCCGGCATCATTCCACGCGCATTTGCGCCGGCTCCAGCCGCGGGGCAGCGCCGCGTGCGTACCATTCTGTGCTCTTTCGCCTCGCCATCACCGTTCGCTGGCCGAGGTTTTCAAGTTGGGACTGTATTTGATTATGACCAAGCTTGTAATTGTTGAATCCCCCACCAAAGCAAAAACCATTCGCGGCTATCTGCCCGCAGGCTATCACGTGGAGGCCAGCATGGGCCACGTGCGCGATCTGCCTGCCTCGGCGGCGGAGATCCCCGCACGTGCCAAGGGCGCACCGTGGGCGCGCCTGGGCGTCAACGTGGAGAAGGACTTTGAGCCGCTCTACGTTGTGCCTGCCTCCAAGAAGAAGCTGGTTGCGGCGCTCAAGGCGCAACTGGCCAGCGCCGACGAACTGATTCTGGCCACCGACGAAGACCGCGAGGGCGAGAGCATTGGCTGGCACCTGCAGCAGGTGCTCAAGCCCACCGTGCCGGTCCACCGCATGGTCTTCCACGAAATCACCAAGGACGCCATTCAGGCGTCGCTCAAGGAGATGCGTGCGATTGATCAGGACCTTGTCCACGCGCAGGAGACGCGTCGCATTCTGGACCGTCTTGTGGGCTACACCGTCTCGCCGTTGCTGTGGAAGAAGATTGCGCCCAAACTCTCGGCCGGGCGCGTGCAGAGTGTGGCTGTGCGCCTGCTGGTGCTGCGCGAGCGCGATCGCCGCGCCTTTCACAAGGGCGCATACTGGGATCTGACGGCGAGCTTGACCAAGCTGCCCGACCAGGCCAACAACCACTTTCAGGCGGTGCTCTACTCGGTGGGCGGCAAGCGAGTTGCCACCGGCCGTGACTTTGACGAGAGCACGGGCATGGTCGCCAAGCCCAATGCGGTGGTGCTGCTCAACGAGGCGGAGGCCGGCGCTCTGGCCGCACGCCTGGACAAAGGCACATGGCGCGTCACCGATCTCGAGGAGAAGGAGCAGAGCCGCTCACCCGGGCCGCCCTTCACCACGAGCACTCTGCAGCAGGAAGCCAACCGCAAGCTGGGGCTGAGCGCCAAGGAGACCATGCGCATAGCCCAGAGCCTCTACGAAAATGGCTACATTACCTACATGCGCACCGACTCGGTCAACCTGAGCCAGCAGGCGGTGGATGCCTCGCGCATGCGCGTGCGCGAACTCTACGGCGAGCAATACCTGCACCCGCAGCCACGCCGCTATTCGGCCAAGACCAAAAACGCCCAGGAGGCGCACGAGGCGATCCGCCCCGCCGGCGACAAGATGCTGCCGGCCGACCAATTGCCGCTCCACGGCCGCGAGCGCGCCCTCTATGACCTTGTGTGGAAGCGCACGATAGCCACGCAGATGGCCAATGCGCGCATCCGGTTGACCACGGCCACCATTGGTGTGGAGGATGCGCTCTTCCGCGCCTCGGGCCGTACGGTGCTCTTCGCCGGCTACTTCCGCGCCTATGTGGAAGGCAGTGACGACCCCGATGCTGCCCTTGACAGCCAGGATGCGCCGCTACCCGTGCTCACGATTGACGAAATTGTGGCGCTGCTTGCGCTCAACGCCGCCGGCCACGAGACGAAGCCGCCCGCCCGCTACACTGAGGCTACCCTTGTCAAGGCGCTTGAGGCCGAGGGCATTGGCCGCCCCAGCACCTATGCGTCGATTATCGACACAATTCTGCAGCGCGGCTATGGCTTCAAGCAGCGCAAGGAGTTGGTGCCCACCTTCACCGCCTTTGCCGTGACGCAGCTCCTCGAGGATCACTTCACCGAACTGGTGGACCTGAACTTCACCGCCAACATGGAGCAAAAGCTCGACGACATTGCCAATGGCGACGCTGCGTGGCTGGCCTACCTCAACCAATTCTATCTGGGCGCGGATGGTTTGGCGGAGCAGGTGCGCGAGAAGGAGAGCGCGATTGACCCGCGCATTGTCAGCGGCGTGCGGCTTGGTGACGACTTCCCCGGCGAGGTGCGCATTGGCCAGTTCGGCCCCTACCTCACGCGTGCCGACAACGGCGACGGCGTCGTGCGCGCCAGCCTCCCGCCCGATTTGGCCCCGGCCGACCTTACCGCCGAAATGGCCGAGCTTCTCTTCACCCAGAAGAGCGAAGGGCCGCGCAAGCTGGGCGTTGACCCCGACGATGAGCAGGAGATCACGCTGCGCACGGGGCGCTTTGGCCCCTATGTGCAAAAGGGTGATGACCCCGAGAAGGGCAAGCCCAAGCCGCCCCGCGCCAGCCTGCTGCGCGGCATGGACCCCGACGAGGTGACGCTCGACGTGGCGCTGCAACTGCTGAGCCTGCCGCGCACGTTGGGCAAGCACCCCGAAAGCGGCGAGCCGGTGCTGGCCGGCGTGGGGCGCTTTGGGCCGTATATCGTGCACAACCGCACCTACGCCAATATTAGCGAACCTGATGACGTACTGACCATCGAACTGCCGCGTGCGCTTGTGCTGCTCACCGAGAAGGCGGCCGGTGGTGGCGGCCGCGGCAGAGGCGCTGCCTTGCGCGAGATCGGCGAGCACCCCGAAGGGGGCGTTGTGCAGGCAGGCGTGGGGCGCTATGGTCCCTACGTCAAGTATGGCAAGGTTTACGGCAACATTCCCAAGGAGATGAACCCGGACGCCGTGACGCTGGACGAGGCAATTGCCCTGCTGGCCGCCGCGGCCGAACGCCGCGCTGCACGTGGCGATGCGCCCGCCCGCAAGCCCGCGGCAAAGAAGGCGGCTGCCACGAAGAAGGCCGCGGCAGAGAAGGGCGCGGACAAGAAGGCGCCTGCCAGGAAAGCGGCAGCGAAGAAGACGCCGGCAAAGAAGAGCGCGACCAAGAAGCCAGCAGCCAAAAAGACAGCGGCCAAGAAGAGCGCCGCAGAGTAGCAGCCGCCGAAGGCGCGAAGCGAGGCTTCCGATGTTGGAAGCCTCGCTTCAGATGAGTCAGTTGAAGCGAGGCTTCCAACATCGGAAGCCTCGCTTCGTTTTGTGCTACACCTTGGGCGCTTCGGGCGTGGGGCCAAAGTGCTTGAGCATGACGATCGGGTCGGCCCCGCTGGGGTTCGTAATCGTCACACCGGCTTGCGCAGCCTGCGCCGAGACAAAGTACTCGTCATAGGTCAACTGGCCAAAACGAATGAGTGCCGGCGTCTCAACGGCATGCTTGTTGAGCGTGCCGTGTCCCTGCATCATGATGAAGCCGTAGGCCCCGCTATCCTTGATGGTGACCGTGCGACCGGGCATCACCGTCAACTCCTTGGCGGCGAAGAACTCATTGCCGTAGGTGATCCAGTTCTCGCGATAGCCGCCGTCGGCCATGGCCTGCACATCGCCCACAGGCACGGGCGGGCGGAAGTAGACTTCCTTGATGTTGGAAACGGTGTTGGCTTCCCAATCGACCATGGAGACGAGATAGTCGTAGTCGTCCTTCTTGTCGTCGGGCACATTCTTCACGCAGAGCTCCCACGCAATCGGCACTTCGGCCACAAGCGACTGGAACATGGAGAAGACGTCGCTTGCCCACTGCGGCTCATAGGTGCAGAGGCTGCCCGGTGCATGGAGCAGACCGGCGGGCACATACCAGCCCGTGCCCGGCTCCAGGCGCATGGCCTTGGAGAGGTTTGTAATCTTGTTGTCGCCCTGGTTCCAGATTTCGAGGGCGTGGCGCACCTGATCCTTGGTGGTGCCCGGCTCCAGCCCAAAGAAGGTGTGCGGGAAGGTGCCGCCGTGATTGTTCAACTGCGTCGGGTAGAAGTAGGCCTCGGGCTTGGGCTCCATCCCCACGGCATTCGCGTGCTCCTCGCGCTGGTGCAGGTGGTGGGGCAAATGGTCGCGATTGTCAAAGAACTTGGAGTACATGGGCCACTTGCCGTACTTCTTCCAGATATCTTCGCCCACGAGCGCCGCGCCCAGTTCGGCCACAGCGTCGCGCAGGAGCACCTTCTGCACGGCCGCGCCGTCGTCGAAGACCACATAGCTCAATCCCTCATCGGGGGTGGTGAGGGGGCCATTGTCCGCCTTGGTGGTGGAGGAGAACCAGCGCTCGTCAATGCCGCCGCGGACGGCGCCGTACGAGTAGTAATCACGCGGGTCCAGCTTGATGCGGCGACCCGGAATACAGAAAGCACGGGGCACCCATGTGGGGGCCAGACGCATGACGCCTTCACCGGCATCAAACGCACGTTGAATGGTTGTACTTTGTTCGGCCATGATTTTTCTCCCTGTAGGGGACGCTTGCAGTCCCCATTGCATTGGCTCTATTTCATTCTGCTGGAGCGCACTACAACCTCACCCCCCGGCCCCCTCTCCATGCTGGAGAGGGGGAGTAAACAGCGCCCGTAACTCCCCCTCTCCAGCATGGAGAGGGGGCCGGGGGGTGAGGTTGTAGTGCGCTCCATGAGCCTGCAATTGGTTGGAGGGGCGGCGCACGCCGCCCCTCCTGAAGTTGCTCTATCGCAGAGCGCTGGCAGAGCCGCCCTGTGTGATTGAATCTACAGACCAGCCTCTGCGGCGCGCTCGCCCTCGCTCAGGTTGTCCGCAGTGATCATCTTCGGTGCAATGAAGATGGTGTCGCTGTCGGGCGTCGTGCCGTCGGCCATGAAGCCCAGCACTGTGCGCAGCGCCGTGCGAGCCTGCTCGCCGGGGAACTGCTCAACGGTGCCGTACATGTCGCCATTGCTCACAGCCAGCAGCGCGTCGGGCAGGGCGTCGTAGCCCATGACCGGGATAGAGAGGCCGGCGGCCTTGACAGCCTCGACCGCGCCCAGCGCCATGTCGTCATTCGCAGCCACAACGGCCTGCGCGTCGGGGTTGCTGGTCAGGCAGTTCTCGGTGACGGAAAGACCCTTGTCACGGTTGAACTCGCCGGTCTGCTGGCAAACAACTTCGATGTTGCCTGCGGGGTCAATGATGTTGTGGAGGCCCAGGCTGCGGTCGATTGCAGGTGAGGCGCCCGGGGTGCCCAGCAATTCGATGATCTTCGCGCCGTCGGGGAAGAGGCTCAGCACGGCTTCGCCCTGCTGCTCGCCACCCAGAACGTTGTCGGCGCCCACATGCGCCAGCAGGCCGGTCACGTTGTCCACGCGGCGGTCCACTGTCACAACGGGGATGCCGGCGTCGATTGCCTGCTGCACAACCGAAGCGAGGCCGTCACTGGTGCGCGGGCTGATGACGAGGCCGTCATACCCCTGTGCGATCACGCCTTCGATGTCTGCAACCTGCTTGGTGGTGTTGTCCTGGCCATCGAGTGTGATGACTTCGATGCCGCCGATCTGCTCGGCCTCATCGCGGAACTGCTTTTCCATGTGCACGAAGAAGGGGAAGGTCATTCCGGGAACGGAGAACGCGATCCGGAGAGTTTCGCCTTCAGCGGGGGCGGCTGCCTCTTCGGCGGGCGCGGCTGTGGCATCGCCTGCCGGTGCAGCGGGCGCGGCGGGGGCGGCTGCGGGCGCCACACAGGCCGCCAGCATAACGAGAACTGCGAGCAAACTGAACAGCAGTGCAAACTTGTTGTTACGCATGTGCTCCTTCTCCTTTGAAGATGGTGAAAACCAACGGACGGTTGTTGGTGGAACGCAATTGATGAGAATCCTGTACACAGATTTCGCAGATGTCGCACAGATAAAGGCTGATATCCACTGTTATCTGTTCTTTCCTGTGCGCATCTGTGTACTGCAGTTGTTTCCCCTAGCGGCGGCGCTTGACCCACTGATCGAAGAAGACCGCAAAGACAATGATAAGACCGGTCAGAATCTGCTGGTAGTAGGGCGAGACATTCATCAGCGTGAGGCCGTTGGAGAGGACGCCGATGAGCAGAATGCCAATCACCGTGCCCGGGATTGAGCCCTCGCCGCCCGTAAACGAGGTGCCACCGATGACCACGCCGGCAATCACCGTGAGTTCGAAGCCAAGCCCGGCGTTCTGCTCGGCCGAATTGAGGCGGGACGAGAGCAGGAAGCCCGACAGCCCTGCAAAGAAGCCGCTGATGATGTAAACACTCAGAATCACGCGGTTGCTGTTGAGGCCCGAGAGGCGCGCCGCCTCCTGGTTGCCGCCCACGGCGTAGACCTGACGGCCATAGCGCGTGTAGTAGAGAACAACCCAGCCGATGAGTGCAAAGAGCAGGAAGACAATCACCGGCACGGGCACAGGGCCAAGCATGCCCTGCCCCCAGAAGGTGTAGTTCTTCTGAAAGCCGCTAATGGACTGGCCATTGGCCAGCAACAACGCTGCGCCGCGGAAGGCGGTAATACCGCCCAGGGTGGCAATGAAGGGGGGGACGCGCAGCTTGACCACCGCGCCGCCCTGCAGCAACCCTGCGCCGATGCCAACTGCAAGCGCTGTGAGCAGCGCCGCCAGCACGCCGTAGCCCTGGGGGCCGTCGGCGCCTGTGGCCTGGAAGCCCGTGCCTCCCTTGTAAACCGCGGCCGCAGCCATGCCGGAGAGCGCCAGCACCGAACCCACCGAGAGGTCAATGCCGCCCGTGAGAATGACGAAGGTCATGCCAATGGCCAGCAGGCCGTAGATGGAGACCTGGCGCAGGACGTTGAAGAGATTGAGGGGCGACATGAATGCCGGCTCCACAATCGCGAAGATGACGCAGATGACCACCAGCACAATCAGTGCGCCGAATTGGCCGGCAAAGGCCACCCAGTCGCGTTTGGCGGGGAGAGCGGGGGTAGAGAGCGGTTTGGCCGTCACGGCAAATTGATTCCCTTCAAGCTCGTGGTATGGAAGCAGTCTTAACGCAAGGGCGCAATGTGGGCAAGGGCGCAAGGAAAAGCAAGAAAGGGCAAGCGAAATCGGACGATAGACAGATTCATGTTGAACACATGGGAAAAGTGCAGTTCCTGCTTGTGCTTTTCCTTGCGCCCTTGCCCACATTGCGCCCTTGCGTTCAAAGTGGCTAAGTCTACGCTGCGGTGGTCTTGACGAGCGCGCGCTCGCGCAGCGTACAGTAGTGCATGAGCGCCTCGAGTGTGGCCTCGCTGCGCATCAGTTCGCCCGTCACGCGCCCCTCCGTCATGCAGACAATGCGGTCGGCCATGGCCAGCAGCTCGGGGAACTCGGAGGAGATCAGGATGATGCTGATGCCGCTTTGCGCAAGCTGGTGCATCAGCTCAAAGATCTCTGATTTGGCCCCCACGTCAATGCCGCGCGTCGGCTCGTCCATAATCAGGATTCTGGGCTCCACCATCAACCACTTGCTAATGACAACCTTCTGCTGGTTGCCGCCGCTGAGGTTGACAATGCGCTGCTCCTGGCTGGGCGTGCGAATGCTGAAGCGGTCGATGTAGTCGGCCACCAGTGCGCGCTCGTCTCCGCGGCGCACGAAGCCCATCTGGCTCAGGGCGCGCAGGTTGGCGAGCGTCATGTTGTTGCGCACATCCTGCAACAGCACAAGGCCCTGGCCCTTGCGGTCTTCGGGCAGGAGGCCAATCCCCAGCGCAATCGCGTCCTCAGGCGAGAGGATGTCGACCGGCTTGCCCTCCACCAGAATTTCGCCGCCAATGCGCTTGTCGGCCCCAAAGATCGTGCGCACAAGCTCGGTGCGCCCTGCGCCCACCAGCCCCGCCAGCCCCAGAATCTCGCCACGGTGCAGCGAGAACGAGATGTCCTTGAGCACCTCTGCGTTGGGGTCGAGCGCGTTGCCGCGGCGCGAAAGGTTGCGCACCTCGAGCACCACGTCACCGGCGGCGCGCGCTTCGGCGGCGCCGTCAAACGCATCGGCATGGAAGAAGGTCTCGAGCGAGCGCCCCACCATAAGGCGAATGAGCTCATCCTTGGTGACGTTGCCGCTGCGAATCTCCTCCACGTCGCCTACCAGCGTGCCGTCGCGCAGCACCGTAACGCGGTCGCAGACTTCGAGCACTTCGTCGAGCCGGTGCGAAATGAAGATGATGCCAATGCCCTGTGCGCGCAGGTCGCGCATGATGCTGAAGAGCGTCTCCACCTCGGCCTCGCTCAGCGACGAGGTCGGCTCATCCATGATGATGACCTTGACCTCGCGCGAGATGGCTTTGGCAATTTCCACCATCTGCTGCTCGGCCACGGAAAGCGTGCGCACAATAGCCGTTGGTTTGATGGTGAGCTTGAGGCGGTCGAGGATCTTCTGCGCGGCCGCTTCGGTGGCGCTGCGGCTGAAGAAGTAGCGGGGGCCGGGCGCGCGCCCCACAAAAATGTTCTCCATCACCGAAAGATTCGGCATCAGGTTCAATTCCTGAAAGATGATGGAGATGCCCAGTTGCTGCGCGTGGTGGGGATTGAGAATGGCGGTGGGTTTGCCCTCGAGATAGATCGTCCCTTCGTCAATGGTGTAGACGCCGGAGAGAATCTTCATCAGGGTGGATTTGCCCGCCCCGTTCTGACCGATAAGCCCAAGGATTTCGCCCGCGTGCACATGCAGGCTGACATCGTCAAGCGCTTTGACGCCAGGAAAGGACTTGCTGACGTTTTCCATCCAGAGCAAGGCGTTCGCCTTTTCCATGCAAACACGCAGCCTTTGGTTTACTTGCGCAGTGGTGAACTTTTCGGTTGATACAGGGAGGTCGCTCAGCGCGCAGCAACGGGCAGAGTGCTACGATTTGCCGGAAACAGGTGCTGAGATGACGGGAAGCAGCACACGGCACGGGGGAGACGAGTGCGCTGCCCACGCACGAAGCAAGGCGGCGGCAGGGCCGCGCAGCAGCGTGATAGAGCCAATATGATCGGTCATGTGATCGATAAACTTATAGCACGGACGGGGCGCAATGTCAAGGCAATGGGGAATGGCTTTTTCGAGTGTCGGGTGTTGGGTGTCGGGAGGCATGGGGCGGGCCGTTCTGTAGCGGCGATGAAGACCGTCGGCGCCGCACGCCATCCGAAGCGAGGCTTCCGATTTCGGAGCCTCGCTTCACTCGCTCACGCCCATGTCGCCGGCCAGCGCCAGCAGCGCGGCTACGCCTGCAATGGCCGCCGTTTCGGCACGCAAGATCGCGCGGCCCCAACGAAATCACCTGCCAGCCTGCCGCCTGCGCCGCCGCCACCTCAGCTTCGTCAAGGCCGCCTTCGGGGCCAACCAGCAGGTTGACCTCGGCAATGCCACCAAGCGGCGGCGGCGCGGCCCCGCTGCAGCGGCCGCCGCCGCACCCTCCCACGGCAGCAGGCGCGTGCCTTGTGGCTGCGCAATCGCCTGCGCAAAGTCGAGCGCGGGCGTCAGCGCCGGCAAAAGGGCGCGATGCGACTGCTCGGCCGCCTCGCGGATGACCGCCTGCCAGCGCTCACGCTTGGCCTCGAGCGCGGATGCGGGACGCACGATGCTGCGCTGGCTCACCACGGGCACAAAGCGGACAACGCCGAGCTCGGTGCATTTCTGCAGCACCCAGCCAAACTTCTCGCCCTTGAGACTGCACATGTAGAGGGTAATCTGCAGCCGCGGCTCGGAGGCGCAGGGCGCACGCGCTGCCCACGTCGGCAGCGGCGTGCTTCGCGCTCACGGCGGTGAGCGTGGCGACGTACTCGAGGCCGCTGCCGTCAAGCAGCAGCACGTCGGCGCCCAGTTGCAGCCGCAGCACACTGTGCAGCTGGCACGCGTGCGCATCCAGCGACACAGACGCGCCACTGGTCAGCGTGTTGGGTGGCAGGAAGAAGCGGTGCATAACGAAGTTAATGGGTTCAAGAGTTCAAGGGTTCGAGGGGTCAACGGTCGCTGGAGGACAAGCCTGGGACGCTCAAACCTTGAACCCTTAAATCTGCTTTGTCGCGATGAGCGCAACCCAGTCGCCCTCTTCGAGGCGGCTGGTGAGCGTGAGGCCGTGGCGCGTTACAGCGTCCTCCACAAGGGGCGCGCGGTCGGCCAGGATGCCCGAGAGGATGATGGAGCCGCCGGGCGCCAGCGGCTCGGCCAGGGGCGTGTTGTTGTACGCGCCGTCAAAGAGCTTGACCAGCACCTCGGCCAGGATGTTGGCGACCACCACCTGGAAGCGTCCCGCCATCTCCGCAGGCACGCTCCCCTGCTGAAGCTCCAGCGGCGCGCCGGCCCCCGTGGCGAGTGCGTTGAGCGCGGCATTCTCGTGCGCCACCTTGACGGCCAGCGAGTCAATATCGGTGCCCAGCGCGTAGGCCGCACCCAGTCGCAGCGCAACCACGGCCAGCACGCCGCTGCCCGTGCCCACATCCAGCACGCGGTCACCTGCCCGCACGGTCTCCTCGAGCGCGGCAATGCAGAGGCGCGTGGTCGGGTGCATGCCCGTCCCAAAAGCCATGCCCGGATCAAGGTGGATGACCAGATCGCCCGGCTTCTCCTCCCACGTCTCCCAAGTGGGCTTGAGCACCACCCGTTTGCCTATGCGCAGCGGCTTGTAGAATTGCTTCCAGGCGTTGGCCCAGTCCTCCTCGCGGACTTCGCGAATTTGCGCCTCGGGAATCGGGTAGATCAGCGAGAGGCGCCAAAGCCCTTCCTCAATCTGCCGGCGAATGGCCGCACCGCGTGCGCCCGGCTTGATAAAGGTCTTGACCACAATGCGGTGCGCGGTGGGTACAAGCTGGTCGTCATCGTTGTCAAAGCCAGTGGCCTCAATGACTGCGCCGCCCCCTGCCGCCTCGCCTGCCTCGTTCTCTTCGTCATAGCCACCGCCGTTATAGCGGTTGAAAAGCTCGCTCACCGCTTCGGCCGATTCGGGATCGCACTCAACAGCCAATTCCAGCAGCGCATCCGCCGCAAATTCTGCATCGCCCGCCATTACCGCCCCCTGGATGAATAAACACCCAGCCACATGACTGGGTGCAAAAACCGGTACACAGATTTCACAGAAACGGACAGAGAACCACAGATATCAACCGACAATGGTGCGCCATCCGTTGTTATCTGTTCGTTTCTGTGAAATCTGTGTACAGCCGTTTATCTCGGCGCCACTGGAGAATCGCATCAGGCGCCGAAAATGCGATCAAAAAAACCTTTGTTCTGCTGAATCGTCTCGTCGCCCAACGTTTTGGCAAGCTGCTGCAAGAGGCTGCGCTGCTCGGGATTCAGGTCCGTGGGTGTGACGACACGTGCCGTAATCAGCATGTCGCCCCGCCCCTGCCGCTGCAGCTTGGGAATGCCGTAGCCGCGCTTGCGGAAGACCTTGCCCGTCTGCGTCCCCCCAGGAATGTCGAGCAGCTCCTCCTTGCCGTCCACGGTGGGAATGCGCACGCTGGCGCCCAGCGCCGCCTGTGCCATGTTGAGGGGCAGCTCCATGTGCACGTCAAACTCGTTACGCACAAAGATGGGGTGTGCGTCTACAGCGACGACCACATAGAGGTTGCCTGGAGGGCCTCCCAGAATGCCGGCTTCGCCTTCGCCGGCAAGGCGAATGCGCGTGCCTTCGTCGACACCGGCGGGAATCTTGACGCTGAGTTTGCGGCTGACGCGCACGCGCTTCTGGCCGTTGCACTTCTTGCAGGGAGACGGGATCACTTCGCCCGTGCCGTTGCAGGTGGGGCAGGTATTGGATGTGACGACCGTGCCAAAGAGAGGGCTCTGCTGGCGACGCTGCACCTCGCCCGTGCCGTTGCACATGGCGCAGGCCACCGGCTGCGTGGGTGGCTCGGCGCCGCTGCCCGAGCAGCGGTCGCACGCCTCCTGGCGGGGAATCTCCAGTTCGCGGTCGCAGCCAAAGGCGGCTTCCTCAAAGCTGAGGCGCACATCGGCGCGCAGGTCGGCCCCGCGGCGCGGTTGCCTGCGGTTGGAGCGCTGCCCTTGTTGCCCGCCAAAGCCGGCGAAGATCTCCTCGAAGATGGTGCTGAAATCGCCAAAGCCGCCAAAGTCGGGTGCGCCCGCGCCGGCGCCTTGCACGCCGGCATGTCCATAGCGGTCATACGCGCCGCGCTTCTGGTCGTCGCTTAGAATTTGATAGGCCTCATTCACTTCCTTGAAGCTGGCTTCGGCTTCGGGGGAGCGATTAACGTCAGGGTGATACTTCTGCGCAAGGCGGCGGAAAGCCTTCTTGATGGCCTCCTTGTCGGCGCTGCGCTCCACACCCAACACTTCGTAATAATCACGCTTGGACATTGAATCTCACTTGCTCACAGAATCACTTGTAAAGAGGAATAACAGAATACACAGCTGCGGCTTGATACATAGCTGCGGCTTGAGTCGCCGTTCTCGCGGACGCGACGCGTTCCAGACCTTCGGCAGCTCATGCGGGTTGACGAAATCGTTTGGCAAAGACCCTCATTCGCCGCTGCGCACGAAGGAACAAGCGGGGGCGTCACTCCCAGTTAATAATCCACGCACAGAGGCCCGCCAGCAGCACGGTGGCCGCAACCAGCGCCAGCCACTGCAGCGGCAAAAAGCCCACATTCCACGCGCTGATGACCAGAATGATGACCATCCCCACTGCCAGCACAGCCCAGTTGGCAAGCACGGGGTATTGATTCCAGAAGTGCTTGATTGCGTCCATGTTCGTCATTTCCTGGAAGGGGGCGGAACAACAGAGGATTGAAAATTGACGATTGGTTATTGACGTTTGATTCGTGACCAGTCATCAATACTCAATCACCAATTCTCAATTTTTATCGCTCCTCACCCACCTGTTCGAGCTCATACTTCGCTGCCAGATCAGCCCACGCCGCTTCCAGCTGGGCGTAGAGATGCTCGGGCGTGCCGTTGTTGTGAAAGACGCGTGTGGCCTGGCGCGCCTTGTCGGCCTGCGACGACTGCGCCGCCAGCCGGCGGTGCGCTTCAGCCGCGTCCATGCCGCGCGCCTCCACAAGCCGGCGCAAGAGCGTTTCCTCGTCGGCCGTCACCACCCATACTTCGGTGCATAGGCGCAGCAAATTCTGCGCCTCAAGCAGCTTGATCGCCTCTACGACGGCAACCGGCGCGTTGCTGGCCTGCAGCAGATCACGCGTCCGCTCCAGCACGGCAGGGTGCACAATCGCCTCGAGCGTGCGCAGCGCGGCCGGATCGCGAAAGACGATTGCGCCAAGCGCCGCACGGTCGATCGCACCATTCTCGCCCACAATGGCTGGGCCAAAGGCAGCCACCACCGGCGCATACGCGGCCATACCCGGGGCCATCACCTCGTGGGCAATCCTGTCAGCGTCGAGCGTCGTCACCCCTCGGGACAGCGAGCCAGGCAATCGCTGTGCTCTTGCCGGCGCCTATGTTGCCCGTAAGGCCGATGATAACACGCGGCGCAATCATAGCATGAGAGTATAGCACACGCAGGTCGGTGCGCTTGCAAGCCACTCTACAATGGGAGCACTTTGTTGCGAGGCGCCACTTGCGAACGTTCGCAATTGCTTGCATTTGCGCTCACTTGGACATACACTGGATACTACTTCACAACAACGGTGGTGACGTGGTGCTATACATTTGTGGCGCAAACCCTGCGGCGCTGCACTTTTTGTCGTTTGTAATTCACCGCGTGACAATAACCACAACCACACTTTTCACTGGAGAAGACCCATGTCAAAACGATTTGTCATGCTTTTTGCCCTCGCACTTGTTATACTGCTGGCGGTGGGTTGCACCGCCGTACCGGGCACTACGCAGACGGTTGTTGTCACCGCCACACCGGCCCCGCCCGCCGAAGGCGCCAAGGTTGTGCTGCGTGTGGGCACAGGCGACAGCGGTGAGGGGCTTGCCCCGCACAATACCATTATTCAACAGTTTGAAGCCGAGAACCCCGACATCCAGGTGCAGTTGGAGCCTGTGGGCAGCGGCGATTACTACGCCCGCATTCTGACGCAGATTGCCGCCGGTGATCCGCCCGACATTCTGCAGATTGGCGACGACGCTGTGCCCAACTTTGTGGACAAGGGCGCCTTCATCCCGCTGGATGACTGGATTAACAGCGCTGAGTATCCGCTCGACACCTCAATCTACCTGCCCGGGATGCTTGAGCCGGGCCAGTGGAACGGCCAGCAGTATCTGCTGCCCAAGGACTACTCGCCGCTCGCCGTCTACTACAACAAGGCGCTCTTTGACGCCGCCGGCGTCGCCTATCCGCAGGATGGCTGGACGTGGGACGACTTCCTGGCAACAGCACAGGCGCTGACGATTCGCGACGGCGACACGACCACACAGTGGGGTGTGCAGTTGCCCGGCCCATGGACTACCGGTTTTGAGTATTGGGTCGCTGCGGCAGGCGGTCGCCTCATCAGCGAGGATGGCAGCACCTTCGTCGGCTACATGGACTCGCCCGAAGTGCAGGCGGCGGTGCAGTTCTACGCCGACCTCTATAACAAGTATGCGGTGGCGCCGCCCCCGGCCGACATGAATGCCTTTGGCGGCGGCAACCCCGAGTTTGACAACGGCACGGCTGCCATGCGCATCTTTGGCCGCTGGCCACAGGCAGGCATGCTCGACAACCCCAACATTGATCTGGGCGTGGCGCCCATGCCTGTGGGCGCAGAGCGCGCCGGCGTGCTCTTCTGGGGCGGCTTCGGCATCTCCAGCCTAAGCGAAAACCCCGAAGCCGCGTGGCGCTTCCTGCGCTACTATGTGGGCGCCGAGGGTGCAGAAACGTGGAAGGATTGGGCGCTGCCCGCGGTAGCCTCCGTAGCCGAAGAGGCTGGGCTGACCACAGACCCGATTGAGGGCGTCTGGATTGCCGCACTCAACGACCTGGCCCCGCGCGCCTACGTCTCCACCCCCTTCTGGGGGCAGACAGCCGACCCGGCGCTGCGCCGCGTGCTCGAAGCCGCAATCCTGGACCCGGACGCCGACGTCGCATCACTGCTGACAATGGCGGCACAGGACGCACAGACCGCGCTGGAACAGCAGACCAAGTAGCCATTACCAAGCTGAACATCACGCAGAGAACGAAGCGAGGCTTCCTGCACCGGAAGCCTCGCTTCATGCGAACAGGGCCATCACTTGGCAACAGAAACGCTTGCACCTCCTCTATCCACGCGCCGCACCCTCCGCCTGAGCATGGCGGGGCGCGAGGCGCTTACGTTCTACCTCTGCATTTCACCGTGGCTGGTGGGGCTGCTCATCTTTACGCTGGGGCCGGTTGCCGCCTCATTCTGGTACAGCCTTACCCGCTGGGACCTGCTGAGTGCGCCCGAGTTTATCGGCGTGCGCAACTATGTGCAGATGGTGGATGACCGCCTCTTTTGGCAATCGCTGCGCGTTACCCTCCACTACACGCTGCTGTATGTGCCAACCGAGCTGATTGGCGGCCTGATTCTGGCGCTGCTGATGAACCAGAAGGGCGTGCGCGGCATTCGCACCATACGCACCATCTACTACCTGCCCTCCGTGCTCTCGGGCGTGGCCTTTGTGGTGGTGTGGATGTGGCTCTTTCATCCCAGCGCGGGGCTCATCAACGGCACGCTCGCGCGCGTGGGGATTGCCGGGCCGCGCTGGCTCACCGACCCCGACACCGCCCTCTACGCGCTCTGGATGATGAGCCTGTGGGGGCTGGGACGCACGGCGGTCATCTTCCTCGCGGGGCTCAAGCAGGTGCCGCAGCCCCTCTACGAGGCGGCCAGCATGGATGGCGCGGGCGCGTGGCGCTCCTTCTGGAATGTGACGCTACCGCTCATCACCCCCACCATCTTCTTCAACCTGGTGCTCAGCATCATTGCCACCTTTCAAACCTTTACAAGCGCCTTTGTCGCCACCAATGGCGGCCCGCTCGATTCCACCCTCTTTTTCGTGCTCTACCTCTATCGGCAGGCCTTCCAGTTCTTCGCCATGGGCTATGCCTCGGCGCTGGCCTGGGTGCTCTTTGTCATCATTCTGGCGCTGACGATGCTGATTTTGCGGAGCGGCCAGTGGTGGGTCTTCTATGATGGCGAGGCGGCGCAATGACACGGCCCGTGCGCGTGCGACGGCTGCTGATTACGGCGCTGCTGTGGGGGGTGGCGCTGCTCTTCCTTGTGCCCATTTTGTGGATGATCTCTTCGTCGCTCAAGCCCAACTACCAGATCTTCGAGATTCCGCCGCGCTGGCTGCCGCGCCCGCCGCGCTGGGAGAATTACAGCGAGGCGCTGACGATTCTGCCCTTTGGGCGCTACTTCATCAACACCACAGTGATTGCGCTGCTGATGATTGTGGGCCATCTGCTCTCCTGCACGCTGATTGCCTATGCCTTTGCGCGCCTGCGTGCGCCGGGCCGCGAGACGCTCTTTGTGCTGCTGCTGGCCACGCTCATGCTGCCCTATCCGGTGACGATGGTGCCGCTCTACGTGCTCTTCAACCGGCTGGGGTGGATCAACACAATCCTGCCGCTGGTTGCACCCGCCTTCTTTGGCGCGGCCTTCTACATCTTTCTGCTGCGCCAATTCTTCCGTGGCATTCCTGGCGATTTTGAAGATGCAGCGCGCATTGACGGGGCCAATCTGCTGCAGATTCTGTGGCGCATTATGCTGCCGCTGGCGCTGCCCGCGCTCGTCACCGTGGCCATCTTCACCTTTCAGTATGCCTGGAACGACTTCCTTGCGCCGCTCATCTACCTGCAGCGGCCGGAGACCTACACGCTGACGCTGGGGCTGCAGTTCTTCCGCACCAGCTACACCACCAACTGGGCCTACCTGATGGCCGCGTCGCTGGTCACCGTGCTGCCCGTCATTCTCCTCTTCTTCATTGCGCAAAAGGCCTTTGTGGAGGGGATTGCAGTGGGCGGCGTGAACCGGTAATTTGGGTGTGGGGTGTGGGGTGTGGGGTGTAGGGTGTCGGGCACCCTACACCCTACACCCCACACCCAAATCTCTTCAATTGTCTCCTGACATTTTCGCGTGTTGACAAAGGCTCGCGCCTCTCCTATAATGCGCCCCGTTGCAATCGGACCCGATGCGGTTTCCCTCTTCCACCTGCGCAACGTCGCTCAGACCTCCGAAGTGATTGTCGTTATCGGACTGCTCACAATTTGATTGCGAGCATCCTCACCCGTTTGCAACAAACCCAGATTGCTGTACACACCTCCATATTTTGCTGGACCACGATTCCTCTACCGTCACAACAACTACAAGGAGATGGGAATGCGTAAGATTACTGTTTTTTTGAGCGTGATCATGGTGTTTGCGTTGCTGCTGGCTGGTTGCGGCGCGCCCCCGCCCGATGCACAGCCGGTTGCCGAAGCACCTGCCGCAGAAGCACCTGCCGCCGACAGCGCCTGCCGCCGAAGCCACAGCAGCCCCTGCTGAGGAAGCACCTGCCGCTGAGGCCGCCGCACCCGCTGCGAATGCAGCCGGCGGCACCGTCATCAAGATTGCCACGCAGTCTCCCTTGAGCGGCCCGCAGTCCTCGCTGGGCACGGCCATCAAGAATGGCGGCCAGCTGGCCGTTGAGGATTTCGCCGGCAAGATTGAAGGCTTCACGATTGAACTGGCCCCCTTTGACGACCAGGCCACCCCCGACATCGGCATTGCCAATGCCAAGCAGATCGTCGGCGACCCTGCTGTCCTTTGTGTGGCCGGTCACCTTAACTCGGGCGTGCTCATTCCTGCCTCTGAGGAGTACCACGGCGCCGGCCTGGCCGTTGTGGGCTCGGCAACCACCAACCCCATCATCACCGACCGCGGCTATCCCGAAGTCAACCGCATCGTCGGCCGCGATGACGTGCAGGGCGTTGTGGGCGCGGACTACGCATTCAACGAATTGGGCCTCAAGTCCGTCTACATCATCCACGACAAGACCTCCTACGGCCAGGGCGTTGCCGAATTCTTCCGCACCGAAGCGCAGAAGCTGGGCATGGAAGTCAAGGGCTTTGAGGGCACGGAAGAGCAGTCCAACTTCGACAGCATCATCACCCCGATTATTGCCGCCAACCCCGACCTGGTCTACTTCGGCGGCATCTACAGCCAGGGCGGCGTGCTGCTCCGGCAAATGCGCGAGAAGGGGCTCGACGTTCCCTTCATGGGTCCGGACGGCCTCGACAGCAGCGAGTTTGTGAACCTGGCCGGCGACGCTGCGGTTGACGTCATCTTCACGACCACGGCCGTTCCCGCCAGCGCCTTCCCGCGTGCCGGTGAGTTCAAGGACAAGTACGAAGCCGCCACAGGCGAGCAGTTCCAGTCCTACGCCGCCTACGGCTACGACTCGGCAACCATCTGCCTCGAGGCCATTGCCCGTGCAGTCGAGACGGCCGGCGGCCTGCCCACACGTGCACAGGTTGCCCCCGAAGTTCGCGCCACCGCCGACTTTGATGGCATTACCGGCATGAAGACCTTCAATGACATCGGCGACCTGACGGTTGCGCAGTACGTCGTGCTTCGCATCGTCTCGGCCGACGCCGACGAATGGGGCAACAACGAAGTGATCCAGGTGCTTGACGTTCCGGCGCCGACCGAATAGGTTCCATCCCCATGCTTGCCGAAGGGTGCAGGCGGCCACCTCGCCGCCTGCACCCTTCCCTGCATCAATCGGGCGACCCCCAGACGAGCCAACTCCATTGACCTCACTTGCGCCTCGCCCGCGCCGCATGAGGAGACCCCATGACGAACGCGACTGATACTGGCGGCGCGGCTGCCGTGTCCCCAATGCCTGGCAGCGCCCCTCTGCGCGTCAGGCGTGTCAACCCCATTAAAGAAATCCTGCGCCCGCTGGGCCAGCTGCTCATCTTTGTGTTGGGCAGCTCGATTTTGATCTCGCTGATTACGATCCTGGCTGCGCTCATTCTGCGCCCTACGCGCGACGACATGGACCTGTTGCAGATATCGTTGATTCTGCTGCCGCAGGTGTTGATTGACGGGCTGGTGCTCGGCTTCATGTACGCCACCATCGCGCTGGGCTATACGATGGTTTACGGCGTGCTCGAATTCATCAACTTCGCGCATGGCGAAATCTTCATGTTTGGCGCCTTTGCCGGCGTTGAGCTGCTGCTTTGGATTGAGCGCACAAACGGCCTCGATGTGGGCAACCTTGCCGCCTATGGGCTGATTATCCTGGCCGTGATCGTGGGCATGGCTATCTCCGGCCTGCTTGCCATCACAACCGAGCGCTTTGCCTACCGCCCCTTGCGCGGCGCACCACGTTTGATTCCGCTGATTTCGGCGATTGGCGTCTCCTTCTTTCTGCAGGACGCCATGCGCTTCATGCAGAGCGCCATCAATGGCGACTTCTACCGCACCTTCCCCGACTTTGGCCCCTTTGGCAGACGCCTCACCCTCTTCACCATGCCGCTGGACGACCGCACGATCGACATTGCCATTCAGGTGAAGTCGCTCATCATCATCGTGGTAGCCATTATCATGCTGGTGGGGCTCAACTATCTGGTCAATGCAACACGGCTGGGTAAGGCGATTCGCTCGGTGGCGCAGGATCAGCGCACGTCCAGCCTCATGGGCATCAACGTCAACCGCATCATCATGCTGACGTTCCTGATTGGCGGCGCGCTGGGTGGCGCAGCGGGTGTGCTCTTCGCCTTCAAATTCACCCGTGCCGATCCCTACATGGGCTTTCTGCCCGGTCTCAAGGCCTTTACGGCGGCTGTACTGGGCGGCATTGGCAACATCACAGGGGCCATGCTGGGGGGCATTGTGCTGGGGCTGCTCGAGTCCTTTGCGGCTGCCTACCTGAGCATCTTTACCAATGGCGCGATGGGGGCCGAATACAAGGACATTCTTGCATTCGCCATCCTGATCCTTATCCTTGTCTTCCGACCCTCCGGCTTGCTGGGCAGCAAGACCACACAGAAGGCCTAAGGGGGAGCCATGAGCGAACAAACGACCAAAACGACCAACGGCTCAAAATCCACCACAGCGCATCTTTCCGACGTAGCGCTCATCACGCGCCTGCTGGCGGGTCTGCCTGGGCTAATCTTCGTGATCGCCTACCTGGGCGTCGTCACGTACTTTCTCTACCAGGACCCGCGCGCGTTGTCCCTGCGCCTGCTGCTCTTTGTGGGCATCCTGCTTATCTACTACATGCCCCACAAGGCGTGGGTAAAGCTGTTGCTGGCGGCCGCGGCGGTGCTGGCCATCATTCCTGCGGTGGGCCTCAAGAATCCCTTCCTGCTTGAGATTGGCTTCCAGGTGGCCACCTTTGCCACACTTGCGCTTGGCCTCAACATTGTGGTCGGCTTCGCCGGTCTGCTGGACCTGGGCTATGTCGCCTTCTTTGCGGTGGGCGCATATATGTGGGCCATCTTCGGATCGCAACAGATGTGGCATCTGCAAGAGGCGCCCGGCACTTTCACGATTTACAACGTCTTCCCCCTCAACGCCATCTGGTTCTGGCCATTCCTCATCTTCGGGATAATGGCGGCGGCCGGCGCCGGCATCCTGCTGGGCACACCGGTGTTGCGCCTGCGCGGTGACTACCTGGCGATTGTGACGCTGGGTTTTGGCGAGGTGATTCGCGTACTTGCCAACAATCTGGACAAACCAATCAACATCACCAATGGGCCGCAGGGCATTACACCCATTCAGCGGCCGCCTCTGCCGGACTTCTTCCTGCACGGCTGGCTGCCCGATACGCTGGCCAGATTCGCAGGCAGAACCATCGGCGAAGGGGACATGTACGCCTTCTTCTTCTACTTCCTGGCGCTGGTGTGGCTCGCCTTCACGATCGTCTTCGCCTCTCGCCTCGAAAATTCGCGGCTGGGGCGCTCGTGGACGGCCATTCGCGAGGATGACGTGGCGGCGGTGGCCATGGGTGTGCCGTTGCGGCGCACCAAGCTCACCGCCTTCGCCATCGGCGCAGCCTTCTCGGGCGCCATGGGTGTCATCTACGCCGCCAACCGCACCTTCGTCAGCCCCGAGACCTTTTCGCTCACGCAGTCAATCAGCGTGCTCGTCATGGTCATTCTGGGTGGCCTCGGCAGCATCCCTGGCGTGGTGCTGGGCGCGGCCATTGTCACACTGCTCAACATCGATATCCTGCAAACGCTCTCGCTGCAACTGAGCAGCCTGCGCCAGGGCACGGGTCTCATCCCACTGATCGGGACGCCGTGGTCGCAATTGCCCTCCCAGCTTGACCCGGCACGCTACCAACGCCTTGTCTTCGGCCTTCTGCTCATCGTCATGATGATCTTCAGGCCCGAGGGGATTATCCCGTCGCGCCGGCGCAAGCTGGAGTTGCACGAGGATGACGACCCCTTGGCGCCGCCCGACGATTCGGAAAACGTGCTCATCACCAGCCAAGTGGGAGGCGACTAACCATGGCGCCCATCCTTGAACTCCGCAAGATTACCAAGCGCTTTGGCGGGCTGATTGCTGTGAACAGCGTGGAAATCAGCCTTGACAAGGGGCGGATTGCCAGCATCATTGGCCCCAACGGCGCAGGCAAGACGACGATCTTCAACAGCATCACCGGCGTCTACAAACCCGAAGAAGGGGACGTGGTCTTCGACGGCGAAGTCATCACCGGCAAGCGGCCCGACCAGATTACATCCATGGGCATGTGCCGCACCTTTCAGAACATCCGCCTCTTCCAGAACATGTCGGTGATGGAAAACGTAATGGTGGGGGCGCACACACGCACAACCGCAAGTACGGGCATTGGCGCTGTGCTGCGCACCCGAGCCTTCCGCGAATCCGAAGAAGCGGCGCGCATCAAGGCCAAGGAGCTGCTGCGCTTTGTGGACCTGCCGCTGGGCCTTGGCGACCAACTGGCGCGTAACCTGCCCTATGGCCAGCAGCGGCGCATTGAAATTGCGCGCGCGCTGGCTTCCGAGCCGCGGCTGATTCTGCTCGACGAGCCAACTGCCGGCATGAACCCGCAGGAGACGGAAGCAGCCATCCGCCTCTTCCGCAAGCTGCGCGACGAAATGGGAATCACCGTTCTGCTGATTGAGCACGACATGAAGGTGGTCATGGGCATCTCCGAGTGGGTGTCGGTGATTGACTATGGCCAGAAGATTGCCGAGGGCACCCCCGCCGAGGTGCGCAAGAACCAGCGCGTGATCGAAGCATATCTCGGCCGCCACGCGACCGTTCACGAGGGCTGATACGAGGGCTGACACGAGGGTTCTATCATGGGAATTACGCTGAACACGACGCGCAAGGTGGACGCTGAGAGCCAAGGCGAACTGCTGCTTGAGCTGGACAACGTCCACACCTACTATGGCAAGATTCACGCACTCAAGGGCATTTCGCTCAAGGTCAACAAAGGTGAAATCGTCACCCTGATTGGGAGCAACGGCGCGGGCAAGAGCACGACGCTGCGCACGATCTCCGGCCTGCTGCGGCCCAGAGAGGGCGACGTGCGCCTGAGCGGCAAGAGCATGACGAATGTGCCCCCTCACAGCATTGTCGAGGCGGGCATTGGCCACGTGCCGGAGGGGCGCGGCGTCTTCCCCGGCCTCACTGTGCTGGAGAATCTGGAGATGGGCGCCTATCTGCTCCACAACCACACGGAGCTTGAATCGCGCCTGGAGAATGTCTTCACCCTCTTCCCCCGTCTGCTGGAACGCATCAACCAGAAGGGCGGCACGCTCTCGGGCGGCGAGCAGCAAATGCTGGCAATTGGCCGCGGGCTGATGCAGCAGCCCAGCGTACTGCTGCTCGATGAGCCCTCCATGGGCCTGGCGCCGCTGCTGGTGGAGGAGATCTTTAACATTATCGACCGCCTGAACAAGGAGCAGGGCACCACGATTCTGCTGGTGGAGCAGAATGCGCAGGCGGCACTGCAGGTGGCCCACCGCGCCTATGTGCTTGAGGTGGGCCAGATATCGATGTCGGGCCTCGCCGCCGACCTGCTGAACGACCCGCGTGTGAGCGAGGCGTATCTGGGGCTGTAACAAAGATCGAAAATCGACGATTGGCGCTTGAAGCGAGGCTTCCCATGGTGGAAGCCTCGCTTTGCGTTTACCCTGAAATTCCTTGCAATTGAGCGGGATTCGACAGGTGTCGGCCTTAGCCGCCATCGACGCAAACAACCCGTGCCGCTGCGCACCGGACCCGCTTCCATCCCCGTTGTGCCCAAAAGGGACGAACGTCTGTATAATCCAGGTGTGGGTGTTTTTTCATAACGCGGCACGACTTGACAGCGCTACCTATCGATCGTACAATGTGCTTTAGCACTATAAAAAACATAGTGAACATGGGAGCGAAAGCATGAGCGAGACAAATGGCAATGGTAGCAACGGCGCCGGCAGCGCCGCGAAGACCAACGAAGAAAACAAGGTAGAAGAAGTCATCATCGTCGGCAGCGGGCCGGCCGGCTTTACGGCTGGGCTCTACGCCGCGCGCGGCCAATCTGGAGCCGCTGCTGCTGACCGGCAGCGAGTATGGCGGCCAGGTGAGCCTCACCTATGACATCGAGAACTACCCGGGCTTCCCCGAGAGCCTGAGCGGCCCCGACCTGGTGGAGAAGATGAAGGCGCAGGCCGAAAAGTTTGGCACACGCGTCGAGTTTGATTTCGTCAGCGAAATCGTTGTCGACCAGCACCCCTTCATTGTGCGCACCTCAGGCGGCCAGGAGTACAGGACCAAGAGCCTGATCCTGAGCACAGGCGCCAGCCCACGCTACCTGGAGATTCCGGGCGAGAAGGAATACACGGGCAAGGGCGTCTCCTACTGCGCCACGTGTGACGGCTTCTTCTTCCGCGGCAAGGATGTGCTCGTCATCGGCGGCGGCGACAGCGCGGCCGAGGAAGCGATTTTCCTGACCAAATTTGCCTCGCGCGTGCGCATTCTGCACCGCCGCGACAAGCTGCGGGCAGGCAAGCTGCTGCAGGAGCGCGTCTTCGCCAACGAGAAGATTGAAGTGTTGTGGAACACCGTTCCCACTGAGGTGGTGGGGGCCAACGGCAGCGTGGTAGGCGTGAAGACGCTGGACACGGTGACCGGCGCCCAAGGCTACCTGCAGACCGACGGCGTTTTTGTCTTCGTGGGCCATCTGCCCAACAACATGCTCATGCAGGAGAAGCTGGCGCTGGATGAGGACGGCCATCTGATCGTTGACAAGAAGATGCGCACCAATGTTCCGGGCGTCTTTGCCGCCGGCGAGATCATGGACAAGGTCTACAAACAGGTGGCAACGAGCGTGGGACAGGGCTGCGCGGCCGCCATGCAGGCCACGCGCTTCCTCGAGGAGATGGAAGCCGAGGGCATGCCCAGCCTGGAGAAGGACCCGCGCGAGCTGGTGCAGGCGTAGGGTTTGACTCGTTGACTGGTTGACCGGCGAGCAATAAGTGGTAGATGGTGAATTGGCAAGTGGACATGCGCGCATGTCCACTTGCCAATTCACCATCTGCCACTTATTGCTCGCCATCCATGTTCTATCTGCGACTGGTGTTGGTGTACCATGGAGCGCATGGAACTGCTTCCCGATCCTTCGCTTGCGCTTGAGCCCACCGAACTGGAAATCGCTGAACTGGAGGCAACCGCGCACGCAAGCGCGGGCCATGCTCCCGCTATGGCGCGCAATGCCGGGCTGCTGGCCATGGGCAGTGTGGGCAGCCGCGTGCTGGGGCTGGTGCGCGAGAGCATCATCGCAGCCACGTTTGGCGCAAGCGGCCAGGTGAGCGCCTTCCGCGTCGCCGCACAGGTGCCCACGCTCGTCTATGATCTGCTTGTGGGCGGCATGTTAAGCGCCGCACTTGTGCCTGTTCTCAGCCAAACAGCCGAGCAGGGCGGCACACGCAAAAGTGAGTTCATTCGCCTCAGCCGCACGCTGCTGGGCGTCTTTGGGGCCGTGCTGCTCGTGCTCACGCTGCTGCTCTTTGCGGTTGCGCCCATGTTGGCGCGCCTGCTGGCGGCGGGCTTTGGCGCCAACAATCCCGAACTGCTGACACTCACCGCCCAGCTCATCCGCCTCATGGCGCCGGCGGTCTGGTTCTTTGGGCTGGCGGGGCTGCTGACGGCAATCCTCTATGCACTGCAGCGCTTCACCTTCCCAGCGGTGGCGGTCGCCATCTTCAATCTGGGCGTCGTCATCTCGGTGCCCACGCTGGCTGGGCGGCTGGGCATTGGCGCCGCGGCGGTGGGCGTGCTCATTGGCAGCGGCGCGCAAATGGCCATCATGGCTTGGGATGTGCGCCGCGCCGGCGTTTCGCTGCTGCCCCGTTTTGAGTGGCAGCACCCCGCGCTGCGCCGCATTCTGCGCCTCTATCTGCCTATTGCCGCGGGGATGCTCGTGGCGCTCTTTCAAGTGGGGCTGGACCGCCGCCTGGCCAGCGGCACCGGCGAGCAGAGCATTGCGTGGATGGCCGCCGCCACCACGCTGCAGCAGATGCCGCTGGGGCTTATCAGCGTGGCGATTTCGCTGGCCGCGCTGCCCACGCTCAGCCGCTTCTACGCTGCACAGGATGAAGCTGCCTTTGCCTCCACGCTGGGCCGCGGGCTGCGCTTCGTGCTGCTGCTGATTCTGCCTGCGGCCGTGGGGCTGGCGCTGCTGGCCACGCCGGTGACACGCCTCCTCTTTGAGCGCGGGGCCTTTACGCCAGCCGACACACGCGCGGTGGTGGCTGCCCTCAACATCTACCTCGTAGGCATGCTCTTTGCCGCGGTCGATTTCCCGCTCAACTTTGCCTTCTATGCGCGCAACAACACGCTGCTGCCTGCGCTTGTGGGCGTGGCGAGCGTGGGCGTCTATGTGCTTGTGGCTTTTGCGCTGCTGCAGGCCATGGGCTATCGGGGGCTGGTGTGGGCCGACACGGCCAAGCAGGCGGCTCACGCCGTGATTATGCTCTTCTTTGCCGCACGCGTGGTGCAGCAACCAACGGCGCGTGCGCTGCTGGCGCGGTTGGGGCCGCTGCTGCTGGGCGCGGGCGTTATGGCTGTGGCCGTGGCCGGCGTGGATGCACTCCTGCGCTCGGTTGCGCCGGCCACAACTCTTGGCGATCTGCTGCGGGTGACGGTGGCGGGCGGCGCAGGCGTACTCGCGTATGGCACGGTGCTGGTCGTCTTCCATGTGGAGGAGGCCGAGCAGGTTTTGCGCAGAGTGAGAATCCGCATATAATGGGACTGTTGCGCCGGTTGCAGTGCGCGGCCTGTCTGTGACTGGGCAACTCTGCGAAGTAGAGTGTCGAGTGGAAAAGGAATCGTTATGGCATCCTCCAAGTCGAGCAAAAAGAAAAGCAGCGGTTCGCCGCGTAGCTACAGCGAAGTCTACAAGAGCAGCGCCACAACGGGCGCGCCCGTTGCACCGCAGAGCGTATCGGCCGGCGCCACCAAGAGCGTTGCCACCCGCAGCAGCGCGCCCGCACTCGCCAGCGGCGAGACTGTAGATTGGTGGGGCGAGTATGGCTATGTGCTCAATGACCTTAAGTACCTCGGCCTTGTGACACTTGGCTTGCTGATTGCGATCATTGTGGTCGGCTTCTTCTTCACGTAGCCGCCACGTCTGCGTTGCCGTATATGCAATGACACGGGCACGGGGATTGACCCCGTGCCCGTTTGTTTATCAGTCATCCCTGTGAAGCGCGCAATGGAGTTCGTATGAAGTTCGTAACAGCTGCTTCAGCTGCCGCTACGAAAACGCACGCACCTCGGCAATGCGCCTCATGCCGTGCCGCGCAGTTCGGGCCGCAGCCAGGCCACACCGGCCACGAGCAGAATGCCGCCGTGCAGCGCCCAGCAGAGCCAGAAGTTGCGCGTGTAGAAGAAGAGGATGGCTGTCGCCACCAGCGCAATCGCAATGTAGAAGCGCGGCGCCCCTGTGGGCGCTGCCACCAGCAGCACCCCGGGCAGCGCCAGGATGACGGCCGCCCACGTGGCCCAGTAGCGCGGATCGCTGATGCTGCTGGCGGGCAGCAGCGCAAACGACGCGAAGATGGCAAGCAGCGCACCGCGCTGAAAGCACCAGTGGAATTGCTGCGCACCGCAGTGCAGCAGCGCATAGAGGCGGGTCCCACCGCCCACAGCCGGTGTGCCTGCGAACGGGGCTGGTTCTCGCACCGTCAGCCGCACAATCGCCAGCAGCGCGAGCAGCCCGGCAATAATGGTGAGCCCAAGCGTTAGCCCCACCTGCCAATCAATGCCGGTGAGCCCCAGCGTTTGCGGCGAGACGGCGCCGGCAAGCAGCGCGGCGCCAGGCAGCAGCAGCCAGCGCAGAGGGCGCCCTAACGTTTCGGCGCGCGGGCCAACGCGCTGCGGCAGCATCCACAGCGCCGCCGCCACGAGCAGATCAAGCGCCAGCCAAAAGCCGGGCGCATCCGGGCGCAATTGTGCGCCCACCCACGAGAGCACCGTCATGCGGCCATTTTAGCATAGGCCGCACCAGCCACTCGAAGCAGCCATGTCCAGTCGTCGCCTGATCATCTATCTCGCCATACTCGCCATCACCTTCTTTGTGCTGCGCCCACGCGAGTCATGGACGAACATGAAGCAGATGTACGAGCACCGCCGCTGGCTCGTCGGCGTGCTTTCGACGATCCTCATCATCTACCTGATTTACGGCTTCTGGCAGATATGGCGGCAGGGGCTGTGGTGGCTGAACTGAAAGGAACGCTCAACGCCTGTCGGGCAATGCATGGCGGATCGCCTGCTCGGCTGTAAGCGTCTCTCCCTTGTGCCACGATGCTTCGAAGCGTTTCTGCCCCAATGCGGCGCGTAACCCTGCAAGCGCCTGCTCGTATGTCGCACGAGTAGTCGCACGATTTGCTTGGGTCAATGACGGAGGCCACGGAGAGACGCAGTGCATCCGCCGCCGCAAATATTCGCACTGCCAGCTCGGCATCTCCGCGCTGCTGCGCCAGCGCCTATCTGGTCGCCTGCGCCGGCATAGAGCGTTACGCCCTCTTCGAGCCAGGTGTGCGCTTTTTGCAGTTGCCCCTCGCGCGGCGCACAGAAGCCCAACTGCGTAACCCCGGGCTTCTGCGCGCTACAAAATTGCCGGCTCGTGGTAGATGCCCCACGCCTCGCGCAGCACATCCATCATCTCCTGCAGCGTGGCATATTCGCGCACGGCCGCCAGGATCGGCTCCATGAGGTTGCTCTCCTCGCGCCGTGCTGCCTGCGCCAGCGCTGTGAGCTTCTGCATGACGGCGCGATTGTCGCGCGTGCGCCGCACCTCTTGCAGCCGTTCAAGCTGGCGCTTGTAGCCCGCTTCGTCAATGCGCAGCAGCGGCACCGGCTGCGCTTTTCCACTTACATAGTCGTTCACACCCACAATCACCCGCCGGCCGGACTCCACCTCCCGCTGGAAGCGCAGCGCTGCCTCGGTAATCTCGCGCTGAAAGAAGCCCTCTTCAAGCGCCGGCAGCAGCCCGCCATAGTGCGCAATCTGCCCAAAGTAGGCGCGCGCCTGGCGCTCCATTTCGTCGGTCAGCGATTCCACAAACCAGGAGCCGCCCAAGGGGTCCACCGTGTTGGTAACGCCGCTTTCGTGGGCAATGATCTGCTGCGTGCGCAGCGCCACGGTCACGGCCTCCTCACCGGGCAGGGCCAGCGCTTCGTCCATGGAGTTCGTGTGCAGGCTCTGCGTGCCGCCCAGCACCGCCGCCAGCGCTTGCAGCGCCACGCGCGCCACGTTGTTAAGCGGCTGCTGCGCCGTCAGGCTCACGCCCGCGGTTTGCGTGTGAAAGCGCAAGGTCCACGAGCGTGGATTCTGTGCGCCGTACTCAGTGCGCAGGGCGCGTGCCCAAATGCGCCGCGCGGCGCGATACTTGGCAATTTCCTCAAAGAAGTCATTGTGCGCGTTGAAGAAGAAGGAGATGCGCGGCGCGAAGTCGTCAATCTGCAAGCCGCGTTCCAGCGCCCAGCGCACATACTCAAAGCCGTCGGCAAGCGTAAAGGCAAGCTCCTGCGCCGCGGTGCTGCCCGCCTCGCGGATATGATAGCCGGATACCGAGACCGGATTCCAAAGGGGCATCTGCTGCGCGGCAAACTCAATTGTGTCTGTGACAAGCCGCATGGAGGGACGCGGCGGGAAGATGTACTCTTTCTGCGCGATATATTCCTTGAGAATGTCATTTTGCAGCGTGCCGCCCAGCCTGGCGCGTGCAATGCCCCGCTTCTCGGCGGCGGCAATGTACATGGCCCAGATGATCGCCGCCGGGCTGTTAATCGTCATTGAGGTGGTCAGCGCGTCGAGCGGCAGCGAGTCGAGCAGGATCTCCATATCGCGCAGCGAGGCGCAGGCTACGCCGCAGAGGCCGAACTCGCCTTCCGCCTCGGGTGCATCGGTGTCGTAGCCGTAGAGCGTGGGCATGTCGAAGGCCACGGAGAGCCCCGTTTGCCCGTGCGCCAGCAGATAGCGGAAGCGGGCGTTTGTCTCTTCGGCCGCACCAAAGCCCGCAAACATGCGCATGGTCCACAAGCGGCTGCGGTAGCCCGTGGGGTGGATGCCGCGCGTGTAGGGAAAGACGCCCGGCAGCCCAAGCGCGTCCCCATAGTCACACTCTGCCTGGTCAAGTGGTGTATAGAGAGCCTCTATGGGAACACCGGAAAGAGTGGAGAATTCGGCGTACCGCTCGGGGCGCGCGCGGCGTCGCCATGGGGCCCGGCAGCCCAGGCGTCCTCCTGCGTGCGCAATTCCTCGAGGGCGGCGGGATCATAGAGCTTCATTGCTCACCTCCAGGGGCTAACTTGCCAATGCCACGGTGGATGGCTCTATTGTAGCACTTCCACCACCCGTTGCGCTCGAGCGGTCTTCAGCCACCCGTTCGGCGGCTTGCTGCGTGTCGCCGGGCAGCAAGCAAAGAGGTGAGGGGCGCGCCCCTCACCTCTTGATTCAGCCGGCAACAGCCATCGCGCCTGTGGCCGCTTAGTCGTTCACGACGGTGGGCAGGTAGACGTGCTGCGCGTCGTCAATCGCTTCGGCCGCGTTGAGCGGCGCCGCCATCATACCGGACTCGCTGGGCTGGCCGGGCTGCAGGGCGCCAATGCGGAACGGGCGCATCATCTCGTTGTCCTCGTGCTCAACAATGTGGCAGTGCCAAACAAACTGGCCTTGCGTTTGGCCGAACTGCATGCGCACACGCGTGACCTCACCCGGGTACGCGATCACCGTGTCCTTGAATCCGCTCTCCCACGGCGCGGGCGGTGCAACGTTACCGGTTAACTGAATCGGTTCGACCACCTCGTCATCATCGTCCATGAGCAGCCCTTCACGATTGACGACTTCGAAGACGACCTCGTGGATGTGCATAGGGTGGGCGTCGCCCGTCGTATTGTAGAACTCCCACACTTCGGTGGCGCCCGGGGCTGGATTCTCGGTCACGGCTTCCATCCACAGCCGCGCCACCGCCTCACCCGCTTCGACAGTGCCCAGCAGCGCCTCGACGGGGCCCTCCAGCATGACGCCGTCCGCATCCGTGCCCATGCCCATCTTCTCAATCAGCGCCAGCGGGCGCGTCACGCTCGCGGGCGGCAGCGGTGCGATTGCAGGCAGTTGCAGGAACGCGGGAGGCGTGGTCTTGTCCCGCTCCGTGGCCGGCACGACGCGGAACTGCATGATCTGGCCCGTCGACGCAGGGTCGGCCACCGCGAAGTCCACGCCCGGCACACCGCCGCCAAAGGGCTCGTCGGGCCCCAGGTTGCCCAATATGTAGTTGCCCACGGGCACGTTGGTGAAGTCGACGATGACGTCGGCGCGCTCTGCCAGAGCCATGAGCAGCGTATTGCCCAGCGCCGTGAGGTTCACCGGCGCCGTCAGGAAGCCGCCTTCGTTTCCGATCTGCCATACCTCCACGCCCGGAATGTTTGCAAAGTCCAGGATCAGGAAGCGCGACTGGCAGCCGTTGAGGAAGCGGAAGCGGTAGCGCCGCTGCTCGACTGTCTGAAACGGCCATGTGTTGCCGTTGACCATGATGCAGTTGCCAAAGAACTCGGGATTCCAGTACGGGGAGAAAGCGGCGTCTCCCATCTCATCCCCATCTGTATCGCTATCTCCGATGTGCGGGCCGGCGATCCCATCGAAGAAGGTGCGGCTGTCTGGATAGAAGAGCGAGCCGTCCGCGTTGAACGCGCGATCCTGAATGACAATGGGGATCTCGCGGTAAGTTTTGTTGGGCGGGAACTTGTCGCCCTCTTTAGGAGCAGGCCCAGGCAGCGCCGCCGGCCCGCCGCTACGGGTGTCCCGCACGGCATCATCGCCTGCCGGCCCGCCGCGCACGATGTAGAAGCCGGCGGGCCCGGCGTAGACGTTGAGGCGTGTCATGCCCAACGTATGATCGTGATACCAGAGCGTGGACGCGCGGTTGTCGTTCGGGTACTGGAAGGTGGCAAAGCCCGGGCCCCAGGTTGCCCCATGGCTTGCTGCTGCTTTGCCGGCAAGAAAGTTGTACCAAGTGCCTTCGGTGGCGTAGCCTGCCGGAGTATTCGCTGCGGCCGGCAGGTACCATGCTTCGGCGTAGCCGTCGCTCTCGTCGCCAACGCCCACCGCGCCATGCACATGGGTGACAATGGGCACGGGGCCGGTGTATGGTTCGGCAGTTGCGTTGAAGGTTGGCCGCGTGTCGCGAAAATCTGTGCCGCCGGGCGGGTTGGCCCAGTGCAGCGTCGGATCAACAGTCAGCAGATGGGGCAGATAGTTGCCGTTGTCATCCTTCAGATCGTTGATCCACTTGATGCGTACGGGCCTGCCTACCTGCGCTTCGATGGTAAGCGACGGCGCGTTGTGGAGCAGGAGCGCCCTCTTGTCGCGTCCGCCATTGACGGAACCGTATCCCCACACGGTGGTTGCCGGAAGCGTTGCCGGCAAGATCTGCTGGCTGAACTGCCTCATCGAAATCTCGTAGTAGTCGATGTTCTTTCCGCCCCTGGCCTTGATGGTGCCGGCGCGCGGCATGACAGGGGGGATCAGCATTGCCGTCTGGTACTTCGGGATGTTGTCTATCACGGGGTCAAGCGTACCCCCAGGGATGGCGTCCATTGGAACGGCATATGTTGTCTTGACGCCTCCAACAACGGTCGTGAGCCAGAGACCAGCGGTGGCTCCGGCGCCTAACTTGAGGAACGAGCGACGGGTCAGCATGGGCATATCTCCTTGGGGTATGGGTTGGATGCATGCGGGCCAGAGAGGCGTGAAAGATGCAACAAAGAACACAGGCAGGATTGCCAGTGAACGAACGCTCGGCTGTTGGCAAAAAGAAGTCGCTGTTGCAGAGAGACATCGTCACAAACGGGGAGGGGTGCAACAGTGTAGCAGTTCTACGTATGTATTTCAAGGGGGAAATGTACGTAATTAGACTGGATATTGCCGGTTTCGGACACAAAGCGACCGCTTTCGCCCGCGGCGCGATCGAGGCAAAATCGATTGTGGCGGGACAGCGGTACGAACGCCCTGTGATGCAGAACGGCGAGGTTTGGGGCTGGAGGACGCGTGCGTGTGCGGAGCGCCGCTGGTCGCCGGCAGTCGATCCGGAACGTCGCCCTGGTTCAGGTGCAGGTTGAATTGCACCACGTCGCGTCTCTGGGTACCATAGCACTGTGATTGCGTGCAATCTGATGTTGCACACGGTCTCATTCACGTGAACTGTAAACCCCAGCAGCGCCGATTTTCGTCGCTATGACATCCCTAACCAAGAGGGCGGCGCCACGTTGTCTGCCTGCCTGAGGCGGCGCGCATGGTTGGGCCAGCGACGCGACTGTCAAAGGGAGACGTACGACCCGCTGCCGGTGAAGGCATCCCTGCAGGCACAGCAGGTGGCGCTGAAAATACCTTGTTCTTCTCCATTCCCAACGCGCGACGACAATGATCATAAGGAGCTTTCATGCCCGATACCGTCCACATTGACCGCATTCGCGCCGCCCGCGCACACCTCGGTGATCTGGTGCGCGAAACGCCCGTTTGGCGCTGGCTTGGCCCAGACATTGAGCAGGCCGTGGGCGACGAGACCGAGGTCATCCTCAAGTTGGAACTCTTCCAGCACACGGGCAGCTTCAAGCCGCGCGGCGCCCTGACGGTGATGCTCGACCTTGACCGCGCAGCCCTCAACCGCGGCGTGACGGCGGTGAGCGCCGGCAACCATGCCATTGCCGTGGCCTATGCGGCAGCGCTGCTCGACACATCGGCCAAGGTCGTCATGCCGCGCACGGCCAACCCGCTGCGTGTGGCGCGCTGCCGCGCGCTGGGCGCCGAGGTGGTGCTGGTGGATGATGTGAAGCTGGCTTTTGCACGTGTGGCGCAGATTCAGGAGGAGGAGGGGCGTTTTCTTGGTGCACCCCTTCGAGGGGCCGCTGACAGCGCTGGGCACGGCTACGCTTGGCCTTGAGTTCGCCACGCAGGCGGCAGAGATGGACGCTGTTATCATCCCCATTGGCGGCGGCGGACTGGCGGCGGGGATGGCAGCGGCCATCAAGCAGTTACGGCCGCAGTGCCGCGTCTACGGCGTGGAGCCCGAGGGGGCCGATTCCATGCGCCGCAGCTTTGTAGCGGGCAGCGTACAGGCCATTGAGCAGGTGCGCACGATTGCCGACAGCCTGGGCGCACCCATGGCGCTCCCCTATTCGTTTGACCTCTGCCGCCGCTATGTGGACGAGATTGTGCTTGTGAGCGACGCGCAGATGCGAGCCGCCATGCGCTTGCTCTTCCTGGGCATGAAGCTGGCGGTGGAGCCTGCCGGCGCGGCTGCCACGGCGGCGCTCTGCGGCCCCCTGCTCGACACGCTGCGCGGGCAGCGCGTGGGGCTGATTGTCTGCGGCAGCAATATAGACGCTGCCACCTTCACAAGGCTGATTGGTGA
The DNA here is from genome assembly GCA_963773745.1 of uncultured Chloroflexia bacterium. Taxonomy (GTDB): domain Bacteria; phylum Chloroflexota; class Anaerolineae; order Caldilineales; family Caldilineaceae; genus UBA5069. Next base: position 944,289 of record CAVZCL010000005.1, on the reverse strand, counting down.
TGAGATGCTGTAGTGTAATCACCTGGACCACCGTATGTCGAACAATTGTTCTGTGTTTCGGAATATGTTATAGTAGAGTTCAAGATAGGCGTCTGCAGTTGTTGGTATCGTATCGAGAGAGGAGCGATATATGGGTCGGAAGCATATTGCGTTCGGCTGGTACGGGGGAAAATTCAGTCATCTTGAATGGTTGCTGCCTCTCTTGCCCGCATGCAATCACTATTGTGAGCCCTTTTGGTGGCTCAGCAGCTGTTCTCATCAATCGCGCTCCTTCACCCGTCGAAACATACAACGACGTTGACAGCGAAGTTGTCAATTTCTTCAGTGTTCTCCGTACGCAGCCGGAAGAATTAGTACGACAAATTGGGCTTACCCCATTCTCGCGCGAAGAATATGCGCTTGCGATAGAGTCTAATGGCAGTACCCGGCCAAAATACAACCCATCATCGCAGGTGTACCGCAAACGGGCTTCAGACCAGAATTGCGGAAACAGAAAATGGCAGTGCATACAGCGTGGTCCGGATTTACGAGCCGGAAGAGAATGACTCGAGCGACAGCTGAGTGAGCTTGAGCGTGCGCGAAGATTCTTCGTACGTGCGCGACAGTCAGAACTGGGCTTGCCCAGACTGCATCAATCGGGCGGTGGGCAAATTGTTTGAACACGAGTCGTGCGGGCATGGCGGGCGCCGTTTCGGTTGGCTCGGTAGCGTCCCTGAACTGGAGTGGGTGGCCAGTCGCTTGCTGTCAGTACAAATAGAGCACGACGAAACGATTGCCATAATCGCCAGCTACGACAGCGAGGAAACTCTGTTCTATTGCGACCCGCCCTATACCCATGGATACGCGGCGCTCAAAAGCTTCTCGTTACGAGCCGTCGAAGAGACTCGAACTCTTCGCACCTGCGCATTACGAGCTGCGCTGCTCTACCGACTGAGCTACAACGGCAATCAGTTCAGAAGCACAATTATACGCGGGCCTCCCTTCTGGGGCAAATTCACACCCTCCATACGCCAACAGCAACCGCGCAACGCAAAGGAAGAGCAATGCGTTTCTTTGCTTACTCTGTGCCTTTATGTTGCGCGGTTGCTGTGATTATTTGTGGTTTTGATTGGGGTTTTTGATTCTACTTTTCCGGGTCAGGCGTGTGCTGGTGAAAAACAAGCTTCGGTTTATCTTCTCTCATCGCATATATGCTGGTAACAAAGGCCTTGTAGGGTAAACTCCCGTTTCTTTTGCCTGTGGCACGATACGATAAAGCGGTAACCGTATCTGAGATTTGGACAGTTTGAGCATCCTCAACTTCCAGATCATCCCACCGAGGGTTATTTTTGACTCCGTCAATACTTTCTTCTCTATCTAATCGCATCCCGGGAAATAGAAACACTGCCTCTTCGGCAACATGTTCCCGAAAGTAATCGGTACCCTGCCCCCAAAAACCTCTTTCAATAGTCAGTAATTGTTCTTTGTCCATGAGGTTGCTCCCTTTTACAGGACCTTTTTTCGATGTGGTGAGTACGATTCGATGATTTCAGCCCAATGGACTACGAATCGTCATGGTACAAAGTATCGTTACTTCCGATGCTCGAAAAAAATGTGGTCGCTGTTCGCAATCCTGGTGGGGCCAAAGCCCCGCAGAAATCTATGCGCCTTCCGTGCTGAAACGCTAACGAGCACCCATCCCACCATACAAACAGCGAACTATCGTTCGCTGTCAAATTCGAGTTTAGCTCTTCACGCGTGTCACGAAGCTGCCGTCGCGTGTGTCAATCCGCACCAGCTCCCCCACCTTGAGGTACATGGGGGCCTGTATGCGCAGCCCTGTTTCCAGCTCAATCTCCTTCATGGGGGTGCCAGCAGCTGTGTCACCCACCACGCCCATCTCCGCGCCCACAATCTTCAGGTCCACCGTAGTGGGCAAACGAATGCTGATGGGCTCGGCCTCGTACATCTCCACCATGACAATCTGGTTGTCGGTGAGATACTCCTTGATGCCCTCAAGCTCAACCGGCGAAAGCGCGAGTTGCTCGAAGGTCTCGGTGTTCATAAAGTGGTAGAAGTCGCCATCGGTGTACTGGAACTGCACCTCGTGCGTTTCCAGCGCCACATCATTGACGCGCTGGCCGTTGTTGTAGGTCTTCTCCACAGTGGAGCCAGTGCGCACGTTGCGCACCTTGAGGCGCACGGTGGCCGAGCCGCGCCCCATTTTGATGTGCTGGTGGTCAATCACACGCCACAGGGCGTCGTCTTCGGTGTAGATGGCGCCGCGGCGCAGCGACTGTACGTCTGCCATAAATCAACTCGCTTGTTTGAGAACGGATAACATTTCTGTACGCAGAAACCGCGGAAAAAGCGGAAAGAACAGGAAACAAAAACCAGACTCTCAACCCGTTGCTACAGCTGCTTCATTTCCTTGTGCTCTTTTTGCTTTTGCTCTTCTTGCTTTTGCTTTACTTCGCGCCTTTGCGCCTCTGCGTCGTAGGTAAATAGCTACGAGGCGAAGCGGCTGAGCGCGAGGCGCAGGCGATCTTCCACGCCGGTTACATCCTTGGGCAACCCCTGCACTGCCCGCTGCGATTCCATGACGCTGTAGCCAAGGCCGATGAGCGCATCCACCACCTCGGCATCGGCATCCACCATTTGCACCAACGCCACGCCGCCGCTGACCGAGCCACGCATCTTGTCCTTGAGCTCGAGCACGATCTTTTCGGCGGTGCGCTTGCCAATGCCGGGCACGCGCGAGATCAGCGCGGGCTCCTCGGCGGCGAGGGCGTTGCGCAGCGCATCGGGCGAGAGGGCGCTCAGCGCGGCGAGGGCCACCTTGGGCCCCACGCCACTCACCGTGAGCAGCAACTCGAACATGGCCAGCTCGTCTTCGCTCTCAAAGCCGTAGAGCGTCAGCGCATCCTCGCGCACCTGCAGGTAGGTGTGCAGGAGCACGCTTTGGTCCACCGGCAGCTTGACGACCGTCGGCTCGGGCGCAGCGACCTTCAGGCCAACGCCGCCGCCTGCACCGCCCATGTCGATAATCAGATAGTCCTTGCCCTTGCCCGCTACCACGCCGCGCACCAACCGGATCATAAGCCAACCCGCTTTCGGTATTCCACTGTTTGCAAGTGACAGAGGGCAATGGCCACACCGTCGGCTGCATCATCGGGGCGGGGCGGCTCGGCCAGGTCGAGCGTGCGCTGCACCATCTCCTGCACCTGACGCTTGTCGGCGTTGCCATAGCCGCTAATGGCCTGCTTCACCTCGGCGGGGGTGTACTCGACCACGGGGCAATCCTTGAGCGCCGCCGCCAGCAGAATTGCGCCGCGCGCCTGCCCCACCGAGATAGCCGTCGTCACGTTGCGCCCAAAAAAGAGCTTCTCCACGGCCACCTCGTTGGGAGAGAATTCGTCAATCAGCGCCTGCACGTCGCCAAAGAGCTCGCGCAGGCGCATGGGCATTGGGGTTGTGGGCTGCGTGCGAAAGACGCCGCACGCCAGCAGGTGAAAGTCACCCCGGCGGTCCTGCCCCACCACGCCGTAGCCGGTGAGGGCGGTGCCGGGGTCAATGCCGAGCACGATGTACTCGATAACCAGCTCGGCGTCCACCATCAGGAGCTGCCCACTTTCGTAGCGGAGGGTTTACGGCCCTCCGGTTTGCGCGCCGCAGCGTTGCATCACGTAGCGGCGGCTTCAGCCGCCGTTCTCGAGGACGCGACGCGCTCCAAACCTACGGGGGCTGAAGTGGTGCGTCTCCGAAGTGCGCTACCCTGCGTAGCGGCGGTGTAAGCCGCCGTAGGTAGCCGAGCGCGACTCGTCCCTGAGAACGGCGGCTTACACCGCCGCTACGCAAGAAAGAGTCTCTGCGGCATGAGTCGAACGGCTGCAAGCCCCCCGCTACGCAGGCCGAAGAGTGCGCCGCCACCTGGGCTGCCGCGACAAACTCGCTGCCTACGACGCGTCGCGGTCTTGCTTCGCCCAATAGGCCTCAGCTTCATTCTCGAGCACTTCGAGCCGTGTGTAGTAGTCGCTGAACTCCTTGAGGTGCGCCCACGCGATCTTGCCGGTGAGCACCGGGTCATTGTTCGTGACGTCGGTTTCCGGGTCGTGCGAGCCATGCTCCAGCTCGACCTCAAGACCCATGCGAAATTCCTCCAGCGGGATGGCGTTCCAGTCCACGCCAAGCGTGTCGCCCAAACGCTTCGCTTCTTCGGTGCTCATCTTCTGCTTGGCCATACGGTTCCTCACTTGCAGTGTCAAGTGCGGGCAGTCTGCGCGGTCGTGTCCATCGTGTTTGCCCGCGTCACAGGTCAACGCCAAAACCGTTTTGTCGCTGCGCCGCTACATAGAAGAGAGAGCTATGCGAACTGCTCCACCATTTCGTCGGTCACTTCGAGGTTATGGTAGACGTTGCTCACATCGTCCAGCTCGTCCAGTTGATCCACCAGGCTAAAGACAGCCGATGCATCGTCGGCTTCGAGCGTAATCAGCTGGTTGGGTTTCATTGTCAGCTCGGCGGTGGAGGCGTTGAAGCCTGCGTTGGCAAAGGCGTTGCTCACCTCCGCAAAGGACTCGCGCGTGGGTGTAGACCTCGACCGCGTCGTCGCCAATCACGACATCTTCCGCACCGGCCTCAAGCGCCGTCATAAAGATGGCGTCAGGATCGACACCATTCGGAGCGCCGTCCTCATCCACCAGATCAAAGACAAAATAGCCCATGGAGGTGAACTGCCAGGCCACGGAACCGGGCTCGCCCAGGCTGCCGTTGGTGCGCGAAAAGACGTGGCGCAGGTCGCTAATGGTGCGGTTGCGATTGTCGGTGAGGCAGTCAACAAGCACGGCCACGCCGTTCGCCCCGTACCCCTCGTACATCACCGAATCAAACTGGGCGGCGTCCTTCTCAAGCCCGGCGCCGCGCCGAATGGAGCGCTCGATGTTGTCCTTGGGCATGTTTTCGGCGCGCGCCTTGTCCACGGCCAGGCGCAACGTGAAGTTGGTGGTGACATCGGCGCCGTTGCGCGCGGCCACCTGAATCTCGCGAGCCAGCTTGGTGAAAATCTTGCCGCGCGCGGCGTCGTTTGCACCCTTCTTTCTCTTGATTGTGGACCATTTGGAGTGGCCGGACATAGGAATTCTCTCTTTCGCATTGCTGCAGGTTGTCGGGAATCGGGCAGCGACGTGAAGGGCCGCAGCGTCGCCGACGGGACTTAGCTGTTCTTTTCAACGCGCGCCTTGCGCGCAGGCTCTGACGCGCCATTGGCGCTGGTCGTTGCCGCATCGCTCTGATTCTGGCCCTGGTTCTGCTTCTGCTTCTGGTAATTCAGCGCCGCCTTGATCAGCCCCACAAAGAGCGGGTGCGGGCGCGTGGGGCGACTCTTGAACTCGGGGTGAAACTGCGAGCCCAGCATATAGGGGTGGTCGCGCAACTCGGCAATCTCCACCAGGCGGCCGTCGGGCGAGACGCCGCTGAAGACAAGCCCCTGGCGCTCAAGCTCGCTGCGGTACTGGTTGTTGAACTCGAAGCGGTGGCGGTGGCGCTCGTCCACCGTGTCGCCGTAGCCGCGGCTGAGATAGGCAGCGGCGGCGCGTGTGCCCGGCTGCAACTGGCAGGGATAGGAGCCAAGTCGCATGGTGCCGCCCATGTCGGCAATGTCGCGCTGTTCGGGCATCAGGTCAATCACCGGATACTTGGTGCTGATGTCGAACTCGGTGCTGTTGGGCTCATCGCTGCCGGTTACGTGGCGGGCGAACTCAATGCACATCACCTGCATGCCCAGGCAGAGGCCGAGGTAAGGCACGTTGTGCTCGCGCGCGTAGTGCGCCGACGCCACCTTGCCCTCGATGCCGCGGTAGCCGAAGCCGCCCGGCACCACAATGCCATCCACCGTGGCCAGCTTGTCGAGGTCGCGCCCGTGCTCCAGATCCTCGGAGTTAAGCCAGACAATTTGCGCGTCATAACCGCAATCGAGCGCGGCGTGCATGAGTGATTCCTTGACGCTGAGGTACGCGTCCTCAAGCTCCACATACTTGCCCACCAGCGCAATGCGAACAACGGGCTTCTCGCGCCTGGCCTCCTCCACAAAGTGCACCCAGTCGGCAAGGCCCTCTTCGGCACTGCGCGTGGTGGTCAGGCTCAACTGGTTTACAAGCCAGTCGCCCAGCCCCGCTTCCTCCAGGCTTGGCGGCACGGCGTAAATCGAATCGGCGGTGATGAGCGAAATCACGGCCTCCTTGTCCACATCGCAGAAGAGCGCCGTCTTGGCAATCACATCGTCGTCCACAGGAACGTCGCTGCGCAGGCAGATGACGTCCGGGTGGATGCCGATGCCGCGCAGTTCGCGCACGCTGTGCTGCGTGGGCTTGGTCTTCAGTTCCTTGCTGGCATTCAGATAGGGCAGCCAGGTGACGTGAATGTAGACGGTGTTCTTGCGCCCCACGTCCTTGCGCATCTGGCGAATGGCCTCGAGGAAGGGAAGCCCCTCGATATCACCCACGGTGCCGCCCACCTCAATCAGGATGACATCGGCCTGGACACTGCGCGAGAGCAGCCCAATGCGCCGCTTGATTTCGTTGGTGACGTGGGGGATGACCTGAATGGTGCCGCCCAGGTAGTCACCGCGCCGCTCCTGGCTGAGCACATAGTTGTAGATCTGTCCGCTGGTCACATTGCTGAGGCGGCTCAGATTCTCGTCTACAAAGCGCTCGTAGTGACCCAGGTCCAGGTCCGTCTCGGCCCCATCTTCAGTGACAAAGACTTCGCCATGCTGGTAGGGCGACATGGTGCCGGGGTCGACGTTGAGATAGGGGTCGAGCTTCATGATCGCGACCTTGATGCCGCGCGCCTTGAGGATGCGGCCGACGGAAGCTACGGTCACGCCCTTGCCGAGGCCGGAGAGTACGCCTCCGGTGACAAAAATATACTTGGTCATGATCCAGTTCTCCCTCGTGCAGCAAGCCATAGGAAACAGAGCCGCGCCGGGCACATGCGTCGCCGGCCGGTTGCATTTCCGCACATTTTACCATTGAAGCGTGGCGCACGTCGAAAAGCTTTGGCCATGCGGGTGCACAGGGCTTCCTGGAAGACCGCAACAACACCTCGTCGCAAAGACGCCCAGGAGCATTCAGCCCGCCAATTGAGCAAAGCCGCGCTCTCTGGTAAAATGGTGATGATAAAGGAGTCACAATTGCCATGGATGCCACACCCGCCACACCCCCCGCCCCCTTAGCCGCTCTCCTGGAAACGTTCGCCGCCGCGCCTGCCATCTGGTATGCCAGTGTGCGGCCGGACGGGCGCGCGCACCTGGCCCCGATCTGGCATGTGTGGGACGGACGCGCAGCCTATGTGGTTACCCAGGCCAACGCCGTGCGTGCCCGCAATCTGGCGCACAATCCTTCCGTCAGCCTCTCATTGCCGGACGCTATGAACCCCTTCATCATTGAGGGCACTGCCGCCGTGGCGCCTGACGCACTGGATGCAATCGCGCCCCTTTTCAAAGCCAAATACGACTGGGACATCGCCACCGACGCCGACTACGGCTGCATCATCCGCATTACGCCCTCCAAGGCCATGGCGTGGGGCAGCCACGGCGAGGGGCGCTGGCGCTTTGACGCCGATGCCCATCTCTGGACCGCGGCAGGGAAGGCATGATTGACGCGACCGATGAGAGCGAAGTCGGCTTTACCTTTCAGGCGCACACGCGCGGCGATGTGGTGATCATGCGTCACGGGCGTCTCGCCACCACCTTGCGCGGGGCGGCAGCCGCGAATTTCGTCAGCGAGGTCAAAGCGGGCGGCGATTGATGGCGCGCAGCGATTGATGGCGCATAACGGGCAACTACAAACACGGCAATGAGCGAACCTGGAAAATCATCCCCGCAACCGCGGCTGAAGTTGCGGAGCGGCAACTGAAAGGGCGACACATGAAAGGATCGCGTGCGCCAATGCTGGACCTGCTTGTGATTGGCGCGGGGTTGAGCGGCCTGACGACGGCACTGGCTGCTGCCGAGGCGGGGCTGCGCGTGCGTATTGTTGCCAAGGGGCTGGGCGCGCTGTACTGGAGCGCGGGCACAATTGATCTGCTCGGTTACCCTTCTGGTGATACGTTTGCGGTTGACAAGCCCTTTGATGCCATGGCGCGGCTGCCCGAGCGCCACCCCTACCGCATACTCGGTGCAGAAAATGTGCGCTCTTCGCTGCGCCGCTTCGAGCAGATGGTGGTCGAGGCCGGGCTAACCTACGCAGGTGCGCCCGACTTTGAGAGCAACCAGCTTCTGCCCTCAGCCGTGGGTGCCGTGCGCCCCGTCTTTCTGGCCCCGGCGGCGCAACAGCAGGGAGCGTTGCGCGACAGTGCGCCCATGCTGGTTGTGGGGATTGAGGGCATGCGCGACTTTTACCCCATGCTCGTGGCCGAAAACCTGGTGAAACAGGGCGCAGTGGCGCGGGCCGCCTTTGTGCCGTGGGATGCTGTGGCCGCGCAGCGCGACCGCAACAACATCCAGCTTGCCGCCGGGCTGGACGACCCTGCCCAGCGGGCCAAGCTGGCGCAAGCGCTCAAGGCGCTGGTGCGCCCAGGCGAGCGCGTTGGCCTGCCCGCCATCCTCGGCCTGGCTGAACATTCGGCCGTGATCGCCGATCTGGAGAAGGCAACGGGCGCATCCATCTTCGAGATTCCCACGCTGCCCCACAGCGTGCCCGGGGCGCGCCTGCACGGCGCACTGCGCGACCGTCTGCGCGCGCTGGATGTGCGCCTGGAGAGCAACATGGAGGCCATTGGCTTTGGCCTGGATGAATCGAGCGAGGGCACACGCATTGCCTGGGTGGAGACAGCCACCAGCGCGCGACCGCTGCGCCACTTTGCGCGCGCCTTTGTGCTGGCTACGGGAGGCGTGCTGGGCGGCGGCTTTGGCAGCGACGCCACGGGCCGCTTCTGGGAACGGCTCTTCGACTTGCCCCTGACCGTGCCGCAGGATCGGCGCGGCGTGGTTCCGCCCCCGCTTCTTCGATGAGGCTGGGCAACCCGTTTTCCACGGTGGCGTTGCGGTGGATGACCATCTGCAGCCGCTCGACAGCAGTCGCGCGCGTGTCTACGCCAACCTGTGGGCCGTGGGCGGTGCGCTGGCCCATTGCGACCCAATTATGGAGCACAGCCTTGAGGGCATTGCGATCGCCACGGCCATGGCTGCGGCCGCGCAAGTGGCCGAGGCGCTCGCGGATGCGCCAGTGCACGCGTAGGTCACGTCTCCCGGCGCAACGCCGCTATCGGCGCAATGCCGAGTCCGAAAACGGAGGGCTGGAAGCCCCCCGCTACGATATGCTTCCCCACTGCAAGCCTGGAAGGTTTTCTTATGGCAAGCAACGCAATTGAAGGCTCCGCCTTCCCAATCGCCTGGGAATCGGTCAATCACTCGCTCGACGAGTGCATCAAGTGCAACATCTGCACCACCTACTGCCCCGTGTCGGCGGTAACGGATCTCTTCCCCGGCCCCAAGTACTGCGGCCCGCAGGCGGATCGCTTCCGCGAGCGCGGCCAGCCGCAATCGCCCGATCATGGCGTCGACTACTGCTCCGGCTGCCGCGTCTGCAATGATGTTTGCCCCACAGGGGTGAAGATCGCCGAGATCAACGCACGCGCGCGTGCGCAGATTGTGCAGGATCGCGGCATGCCGCTGCGCAACCGCCTGCTGGGGCGCAACGAGCTCATGGGCAAGGCAGGCCACTACACGCCGCGCATTGCCAACTTCGCGCTGCACAACCCCCTCAGCCGCGTTTTGGCCGAGAAGCTGGTGGGCATTGCGCGCAAGGCTCCGCTGCCCCGCTGGAGCCTTACCGGCTCCTTTGGCCAGTGGATGCAGCGCACGCGCCCGCGCCGGCTGCGCAGCGACAAGAAGGTGGTCTACTTCCACGGCTGCGCCACCATGTACTATGAGCCCTTTGTCGGCAAGGCCACCGTGGCGGTGCTCGAGCACAACGGCTTCGAGGTGATTGTGCCACCGCAGAACTGCTGCGGGCTGCCCATGCTCAGCAACGGCGAATTCAAGGCGGCGGCGGGCTATCACCGCAGCAACGTGGCGCGCCTGGCGGGCTTTGCGCGCGCCGGCCTGCCCGTGGTGGGGTCCAGCACCTCCTGCACCCTCACCCTCAAGGAGGAGGCGCCCGAACTGCTGGACATGTACGATGAAGGCTCGATGGCACTCAAGATGGGCACGTGGGATATCTTCGAGTTCCTGGCTGACCAGCACGCGCAGGGCAACTTGCGCACCGATTTCCAGACGCTGGCGCTGAATCTGCCCTACCACGCGCCCTGCCAGCAGCGCGCCCACCGCGTGGGCAAACCGGCGCTGGAGATTCTGGCGCTGGTGCCTGGGATTACGCTGCATGAGAGTCACGCCCGCTGCTGCGGCATTGCGGGCACCTATGGCTACAAGGTGGAGAAGTATCAGATTGGCATGGATGTAGGCGAGGAGCTCTTCGCCTTTGTGCGTGAGCACGCCGAGGGCACCGAGTACACAGCGTGCGATTCGGAGACCTGCCGCTGGCAGCTTGAGCACGGCACGGGCATCGCAAGCCGCCATCCCATTGAGGTTCTCGCCGCCGCCTACGGCCTCTATGACCTGGAGACGCGCGAACTGACGTGAAAGAGCAGTACACAGATTTCACAGATTTCTCACAGATAACAACCGATGCGAGCACTATTTGTTGCCATCAGTTGTTATCTGTGAGAAATCTGTGAAATCTATGTACCCGTCCTTGTTCTGCGCGCGACTCATGCGCGCATGCTCGGTTACTATTTGCAGAGTTCATTCGCAGCACAAAGCTGCGCTTCATGATTGAGGAAACAATTCAAATGGCCGACAAATCGCTCAACAGAGATACAAGCAACCTCGACGACACCACCTGGGAGCACAAGTGGGGCTATGCCGACACCAAAATGTTCGTCCATACGGACGACATGACGGTGGAGATGACGGGCGACCGCTACAACCTCTGCGGCTACCGCATGCCCTATCTGATTCCATTTGCGCGCGAAGCGCTGGGTTTCGACATCGACTTCACCTCCACCCGCCCCATGGTCGAGAATCCGCCCGTCACCCCGGCGCAAATCAATGAAGGTTTCCTCAACGCCATCAAGCAGAAGCTTGGCGCAGAGCAATTCACGCAGGATGACACGGTCCGCCTTATGCGCAGCCACGGCCAAACCACCGTGGATGAGGTCTCCAAGGTGCTCTATGACAAAGTGGAGCGCTGCGTGGACCTGGTTATCTTCCCCGAATCGCAGGATGACTGCGTTGCGATTATCCAGGCGGCGCGCGAGCATGACGTCTGCCTGATTCCTTACGGCGGCGGCACAAATGTCTCCAACGCGCTCATGATCCCCGAGAGCGAGACGCGCATGGTGGCGTCCGTCGACATGCGCCGCATGGACAAGATTGAGTGGATTGACCGCACCAACATGCGCGCCTCGGTGCAGGCGGGCATCCTGGGCAGCAATCTGGAGCGGCTGCTGGAGAAGGAAGGGCTCACCACGGGCCACGAGCCGGACAGCGTCGAGCTCTCTACGCTGGGTGGGTGGATCTCCACAAACGCCAGCGGCATGAAGCGCAACCGCTACGGCAACATTGAGGAGGTGGTGGAGGACATTACGCTCGTCACGCCCGCTGGCGTGGTGGAGGAGTGCCACCCCATGCCGCGCGTGGCCATGGGCACACAGGTGCAGAAGGCGCTCTTTGGCAGCGAAGGCAACCTGGGGCTGATTACCAAGGCCGTTATCAAGGTGCACAAGCTGCCCGAGGCCAAGAAGTATGACGCGATTGTCTTCAAGGATTGGAAGACGGGCGTCGCCTTCATGTACGAACTCAAGCGCACCGATGTCATCCCCGCGAGCATTCGCCTGGTGGACAACATCCAGTTCCGCTTCAGCCAGGCGCTCAAACCCGCGCCCGAGGGCATGGGCGTTGTTATGGATAAGGTGCAGAACTTCGTCGTGAAAAAGGTCAAGGGCTTTGACGCGCACGAGATGGTGGCGGCCACAATTGTCTACGAGGGCTCGGCGGCTGAGGTGGCCTATCAGGAGAAGATCGTCACAGGGATTGCCAAGAAGCATGGCGGCCTCTCGGCGGGCGCAACGAATGGCGAGCGCGGCTACATGCTCACCTATGCAATCGCCTACATTCGCGATTTGCTCGCCGACTACTACATCATTGGCGAGACTTACGAGACCACCTGCCCCTGGAGCAAGATTCAGGAGGTTTGCGACGCCGTGACGCGCACGGTGATGGCCGAGCACAAGGCCTACGGCTTCCCGGGCAAGGCCTATGCCTCGCCCCGCCTGACGCAGATGTACCATACGGGCGTCTGCATCTACTTCACCCACGGCTTCTATCACAAGGGCATTGACAACGCCGAAGAGAAGTTCGCCGCCATGGAGAAGAAGATTCGCCAGGCGATTATGGACGCCGGCGGCTCCATTTCGCACCACCACGGCGTGGGCAAGCTGCGCAAGGAGTTCCTGCCGCAGACGATGACGCCCACCTCCGAGCAGATGGTGCGCGAGCTCAAGCAGGCGGTAGACCCGCAGAACATCTTCGGCGTGCGCAACAACGTGCTGGGCGAGTAGGCGACCATGCAGCTTGAAAACAAGCGGGTGCTGCTCACCGGTGCGTCGCGCGGGCTGGGGCGCGCGCTCGCGCAGGATTTCGCGCACGCCGGCGCGCACCTCGCGCTCACCGCACGCGATGAAGCCGCGCTGGCCGATACGGCGGCGCTCTGCCGCGTCATGGGTGCAGCCTCCGTCGTCACCTTCAGCGCCGACATTACGCAGGAGGAGGCGTGCCGCAGGCTTGTGGCCGAGGCCACGGTCGCGTTGGGCGGCCTTGACCTGCTTGTGCTCAACGCCGGCCTCAGCATGTGGGCCGACTTTGAGCAGGTGAGCAATCTCTCGCTCTATGAGGAGCTGCTGCGCACCAACTACCTGAGCGCCGTCTACCTGCTTCACGCCGCGCTGCCCCACCTGCGCGCCAGCCGCGGCCGCATCGTCACCATCTCGTCGGCGCAGGCGTGGACGGGGCTGCCCCACCACACGGGTTACGCTGCGTCCAAGGCGGCGCTGCAGGCCTTTCTGGATTCGCTCGCAATGGAAATGGGCAACGAGGTGAGCATGCTGGGCGTCTACCCGGGCTGGATTCGGGGGACGGAGTTGCGCGCCGCTGCGCTGGGGGCCAACGCCCAGCCGCTGGGCGATGCACGCCGCTCGCATTCGAGCCTCTCGGTGACGGCCGAGGAGTGCAGCGCAACGGTCATTCATGCGCTGCGCAAGGATAGGCAAATGATCTTTGTGCCGCGCACGCTGCGTGTGATGTATGCCTTGCGCCCCTTTGCGTTCCCGCTCATCAAGCGCATCCTCACCCGCGCCGCCGGCTCACAAGCGACGCACACCTAGGGACCTACGACGCAAAGGCGCAAAGGCACAAAGGATCGCAAAGAAAAGCAACGGCAAGAAGAGCCATTCTTGCCGTTGCTTTTCTTTGCGATCCTTTGTGCCTTTGCGCCTTTGCGTCGTAGGTCCCTAGGGCGCGGGCGGGGTGCTGCCGATGACCGTGAAGCCCGGCCCAAAGAGCGCCAGCAGCAGCAGCGCCAGCACGGTCAGGATGAAAAACTCCCATGCTACCTTGCCCGTTAAACGCCCCTGCAGGCCGCTCTGCGCAAAACTCACCAGCACGTAGAAGATCAGCAAGAGCAGCAGCCCGGCCGTGAGGTTGGGCAGCGGCCAATAGTTGAGCGCCCAGGTTACCTGGCCCAGAATCAGCCCCACCGCTGCACCATAGTTGAGCACGGTGGCGGTCGATTGTGTGCTGCTGCGCAACAGTTCCACGGCAAGCAGCATGGCCGTCACAGCGACCAGCGTGGCCGAGACGAGGCTGCGCGAGCGCGTCTGGTAGACGAAGAGAAAGAGCACGACCGCGGCGGCATAGGTGAGCAGGTTGAGCACCAGGCGCGAGCGGCGGAAGCCCTCCTGGCCGGGCTCCACGGTAATATAGAGCGAGAAGAAGACGAGAATGAAGAGGGCGGAAGCGAGCAGCAGCGCCAGCACCTGTATCAGCGGCGTGGGCAGGCGCGTCAGCAGCATGGTGAGGATGATGGTCAACCCCATGGGCAGCGCCCAGTAGGGGAGCGTGCGCCCGCGCTTGCGCAGGCTCACCGTGGCCAGGCTGGGGTGCGCGCTGACGACGCTCTCGGCGCCGCTGGCCGCCAAAACCGCCAGCGCAAAGGCAACGGCCACCGTACCCGTGAGCGGCACAGTTGCAGGCGACCCGAAAGCGATGAAGCTGAACTCCAGCGTGGGCAGGCGCACGAAGAGGCTTAGCGCCAGGCCCAGGATGACGGGCCAGGTGGCGACGCTAATGCGGTCGCGGTAATCGACCGGTTCCGAGCGGCGGGCGCGTGCGGCCGTCAGCGCGCGCGGTGCGGCGCGTGACGGAAGCGCGCATGGATTGCCAGTTCAGTGCAGAATCGTCTTTCATGATGCCTTGCTGCGGCGGGTAGAATGGATGGAGGTCTGTCTGCGTCACGCCGTCTCGCCATTGTAGGGTGCGGATGCGCGCGTGTCAAAAGCTGCGGCAATCGGGGCCAGCCGTAGCGGCGGCTGAAGGGCCGAACGCGGGAACGCAGCGCGATCCATATGACGCGCGCACCGCAGCCGCCGCCATAGGCTGGAGCTCGGCTACGCAGCCCAAGCCTGTTGCAGCAGACTCCGCACGCTCTGCGCTCGCGTATGACCCGCCCGCTGTACTGGATGCAATCCCGTGCTTGATTCTGCGCTTCACAAACCAGCCGTTGCTGCGACGCCTGCTGCCGGCACGCACGCGTGGGCGTGTGCGCGCGTTGCCATGCGCCTCTTCCGGCTGCTGGCGCTCTATGCGCTGCTCTGCTATGGGCTTGTGCTGGTGGGGCTGGCGCTGCGCAGCGGGCGCGTGGCTGGCTGGGGTTTGGGCGCCACGCTGCCGCCTGCAAGCGCACCGGCGGCCGCAATTCCCCCGCTGGGCGTGAGCGTGCAGCTGGATCGGCTGGACGCAGATGCGCAGCGTGCGGCGCTGGCGCGGCTGGCAGAGAGCGGCATTGGCTGGGTGCGCCTTCGTGTGGATTGGGCCGCAATTGAGCCGCAACGTGGCGTGTATCGCTGGGATGCAGTGGCACGGCAGCTGGCCGCCGTGGCCGACAGCGGCCTTACGCCCGTCGTCACACTGGACGGTAGCCCCGCCTGGGCGCGTGCCGAGGCGGACCGCGGCGCGTTTGACCAGCCCCTGGCGCCACCCCAAAACGCCACCGACTTTGCTGCCTTTGCCGCCGCATTTGCCCAACGCTTTGGCGCGCAGGTGCGCTTCTACCAGCTGTGGGATGAACCGAACATCGCCCCCCACTGGGGCAATCGACACATTGACCCTGTTGGCTATGCGCAATTGCTGGCAAGTGGCGCGGCGGCCATACGCAGTGTGGATAATGAGGCAGTCATCGTCAGCGCCGCGCTGGCCCCCACGCGCGACCGGGGCCACCTGGCCATTGACGAGCGCTTCTTTGTCCAGCGCATGTTGGCCGCCGGCGCGGCCTCGTCTTTCGATGCGCTCGCGCTGCAGCCCTTTGGCTTTGGCAGCGCGCCCACCCATTCACGCCAGACAATCGACCATCTCGATTTCCAGCGCACGGCCATCCTGCGCCGCACGTTGGTGGAGGCCGGACTCGCGCAGACGCCCATATGGGCCATGCGTTATGGCTGGAATGTGCGCGGCGATTCGCCCTGGGGCACGGTCTCCGCCGCAGACCAGAGCAGCTTTGCGGCGCAGGCGCGCAGCGTGGCAGCCGCATGGCCGTGGCTGGCCACCATGGGTTGGGCCATCGACCAGCCCGCTGCGCCCAGCGCGGACGCCGTGTGGGGTTTTGCGCTGACCGATGCGCTGCTTGCGCGTCTGACAGCCGCGCCATCTGCGCTGCCGCCCGCCCAGCAGCCTGCGCCATGGCAGGCCGCGCAGCAACTGGCGCTGGCGTTGGCGCTCTGTGCGGCGGCAGCAAGCGTGGCGGCATACACGGCGCGCCCGCTGCCGTGGCGAGGTGCACAGCGGCGGCTGGGCAACGCGCCACACTGGGTTGAGGGAGTGCTTTGGGCCGGGCTGCTTCTTGGCTACTACTTTGCCACGTGGCCGCCGCTGATTGGCCTCATCTGGGTGGGGTTTGCAGTGCTGGCGCTGGCGCGGCCGCAGGCGGGCATCTGGCTGGCGCTGCTGTTGCTTCCCTTTTACTTCCAGCACAAGGAAATCGCGCTTGTGGACGGCGTGCTCACGCTGCCGCCCGCCACTGCCGCAACGCTGGCGCTGCTGCCGGCCGTTCTGTGGCGCATTGGGCGATTTGCAGCGGCGGCTGAAGCCGCTACGAAAGCCCGTCTCCTGTGGAGTGACTGGATTGCAATTGGCTGGCTCCTCATTAGCCTGCTGACCATGCGCAACGCGTGGCTGGGGAGCGCCTATCTGCAGGGCATGGTGGAGTTGGTTTTGATCCCGCTTCTGCTCTACGCCGCCGTGCGCCTCTTTGTGCGCGACGAGGCAGCACTGCGGCGTGCGCTCGTCGCGCTCTTTGGCGGTGGGCTGCTGGTTGCGCTGCTGGGGCTGGTGGGCTGGCTGCAGGGGCAGGGCGTGGCGGTGGATGGCGTGCGCCGGCTCGTTGGCGCGTTCTACTCGCCCAACCAGACAGCGCTGACGCTCCTGCGCGCCCTCTTTGTGGGGCTGGGGCTTGCGCTGGCCGTGCATGGAAGGCGGCGGCTTGGCTGGCTGGCGCTTGTGGGCGTGACGGCGATCGCACTGCTGCTGACAGCCAGCCGGGGCGCACTGCTGCTGGGCATCCCCGCCGGATTGGGCACGGCGTTGGGGCTGTGGCTTTTGCGCAGCGATGACCCGGTGGGCGTGCAGTTGCGCGGGCTGCGCAGGCGGCAGCCTGTACGCATTGCTCTCGTGCTCATGCCGCTGCTGCTACTGGCCGTGCTGCTTGTGGGCGAGGCGCGCCTGCTCAACCGCGACAGTGTGGACAACAGGCTGCTGCTCTGGCAAACCGCGCTCCGCCTTTGGGGCAACTTCCCCCTGCTGGGCGTGGGGCCAGCCGGCTTCTACTGGAACTATCCCGCCTACCTGCCACTGGGCGCGACATTGGAGCCGACCCTGCGCCATCCCCACAACGTGTGGCTGGAGCTGGGCACGGGCTGGGGCGCATTCGGCTTGCTGTGGCTGGCTGGGCTGATTGCGGGCTGGCTCATCACCACGGTGCGTCGCGTGGCGCAAATGCCGGCCGCGCTGCAGTGGCCTGCGATTGGCCTCGCTGCGGCTCTCGTGGCCGCCCTGGCGCATGCCCAGGTAGACGCCTTCCTCGCGCTGCCGGAGCTGGCGGCATGGCTCTTCGCCGCCCTGGGCCTAACCGCGGGATGCAAGTCTAAAGGTCTAAAGGTCTAAAGGTCTAGAGGTTTATGGGTAAAAAGGCTGAAGGGCCGGCTCTACGAACGCGAGCCGGCCCTTCAACCCTTTTAACCTATAAACCTTCAACCTTCAACCCGCTGTTACGGCAGTTCGATGGCAATGTCCAGCTGTGCGCCCGGGGCCAGCGGCATGATCTGCTCGTCGATGATCTGGCTGATCACCGGGTTGTTGAGGATGTCGATGTTGAGGATCGGCTTGAGCGTCGCCAGCAACATGCGCAACGAATCCGAGTCGAAGTCGAGGCTAATCGCAGGCTGGCCGTCAAGCGTCACATCGAGATGGCCCTGGCCGTTGGCCACAATCGCCAGTTGGTTGGCGCCGGTTGCCTTCAGGATATCCACCACATTCGCGGGCAGGGCAATTGAGGCGGGTAGGCCCATGCTTGCCACATCGGCCATCTCCACGTTGCCAATGCGCGTCACGTTGCCGGCCGCATCCATCTGCAGCTCAGCGCGGATGATGGGCGGTGCGAATTCGCCCAGATCCACCGCTGCGAATTCGGGCGCAGGCAGCGCATCTGTGGCGGGTGCGGCAGCGGCTTCGGCGCCAGGAAGCGCAACGTTCAGCCCAACCTCCGTCTGGTTCAGGAGGTCCATCACACCCTGAATTTGATCGGCCGAGACGCCTGCGAGCGCAGGGGCAAGGGTCTTGATGAGATCAATGCCCTCGGGTGACCAGGAGATGGCCGGGAAGGGCTCACCATTGTTGAGGATGGTCAGGCGGTCGCCATTGAGCGCGACCTGCACATTCTGCAGGTTGGCGGCCTCAAGTTGCTGCAGGAGCGAAGCGGGCACCAGTGGGCCACCCGGGATGGGAATGCCGAGCGCCGTGAGCGAGCCATCAGCGTTGAGCGCCACATTCAGGTTGCGCAGGTTCGTGTCGCCGGCGGGTTCACCGTTGAAGGTGACGGCGATTTGGGCATCGGCGGCGGGCAGCACAGTGGCCACCTGCGCCAGCGTGTCGGCCATGCCGGAATCCGGCATGAGCTGGTTGACGAGCGCAACGGCGCGCCCCAGCGACTCGGCATCGTAGGCAACGGTGGGCAGTGCCCTGTCGTTGATTGACAGGTGGAGGCCGTCGGGCTGCGTGTCAATGGTGAGCTTCTGGATGCCGAGCTGGTCGAGCAGCTGAAGCGTGGCAGGGGGCAAAGAGACCGGCGCGCCCAGGGCGGAGAGGGGCACATTACCCAGGCGGGCATTGCCCTGATCATCAAAGTTGATGCTGCTCACGTCGAGCGCCAGTGATGGGGTGTCAACCGTCTGCGGGACAACAGTCGCCTCTTCGCGCCAGGCCGGAATGTCGCGTGCGGTTGCGCCGGCAGCCGGCGGCAGGTTAATCGCCACACCGGAGCCAATGGTGCGCATCCAGGGCAGCGCGCGTGCAATCAAGTTGGATTGCGGCAGACCGGGAACTCGTCTGACGAGGTCCTGGAGCGTTGCCTCCGACTCGGCGTCCCACGCCAGTGACGGCAACTGCTCGCCATTGAGGGACGCACGAATGCCGTTGTAGCCAAAGCGCGCCTCAACCTGTTGGGCGTCGAGGGACTGCAGCGTTTCAACCTGGGCAGGCGCAAGCAACTGCGCAGGAATGGGCACCCCATGGAAGCTGGCTGCGCCGTTCGCTCCAATGTCCACCGTTGCGGACGGCAGGTTGAACCAGGTCTTTCCGCTTGTTCCGCCGCCGCACGCTGCGAGTAACAAAGTCAGAAACAGGACAGCCACAAGGGCCGGCCATACGCGCGTTTTCGCCTGCATGCGCAGTCTCCTTCAATTCTAATGACTTGGGTATTTTTGATAACTTCTTTGTTCAGGGGTCCTGAGCCTGGCGTGGATGCGCGTGGGGCGCACGTACCACTGGACCGCAGGGATAGTTCGACGGGGTGATCATACATCAGGTTGCGCCTGCAAACAAGAGTGCTTCTGACCTGTGCAGAATAGAAGATGCGGCCGGTAAAAGGGGAACAGGGACATGCGAAATTACCCCTTTGTCCCGCAAGCGCGCGACGCCTTCGTAGCGGCGGCTTCAGCCGCCGTAGGTGTGGATCGCGGCGCGTCCTCGAGAACGGCGGCTGAAGCCGCCGCTACGCGACGTCCACGCGCTTGCGCGTCTCAAGCGCCGCAAGCATGGCCGCCTGGTCGCTCCATGGGTATTCGGTTTCGCCGTAGCACATGCTGCGCTCGTGGCCTTTGCCAAAGGCGGCCACAATGTCGCCCGGCTGCGCCATAGCCACCCCCTGACGTATGGCCTCGGTGCGGTCGGCCACAATACGGTAGCGCTCGCTGCTCACATGCTCGCGCACGCCCGCCTCAATTTCAGCGCAGATGGCGTTGACGTCCTCGGTGCGCGGGTCTTCGGCGGTAATGATCGTGTAATCGGCCAGGCGGCCGCTGATCTCACCCATCCAGCGGCGCTTGGTGCGGTCGCGCAGCCCGGCGCTGCCGAAGATGGCAATCAGCCGCCCGGGCCTCCCATCCGGAGCCGTGCCCAGCAGTGGGCGCAGCGTGTTGAGCGCCCGCTCGAGGCTGGCGGGCGAATGGGCAAAATCCACAATTGCGGTAAAGGGCTGGCCCCGTTCCATCCGCTCCATGCGGCCAAGAACACCGGCAAAGTCGGCAATTCCTTGCACCACGGTGTGCGGGGCAATGCCCAGCGCAAGCGTGGCCGTTGCTGCGGCCAGCACATTGGCCACGTTGAACTCGCCGATGAGCCGTGACGCCACTGCCAGGGGCGGCCCGCCCCACCAGTGGATGTCGAAATGGGTCGCGTCGGGGCGGTAGGCAATATTGGTTGCGTAAAGATCCGCCTCTGCGTCGTCACGTATGCTGTAGCTGCGCTGGCTAACTGTGCGCCCCGTGTGCGCCGCCTCGTCGGCCATGGCGGCCTGCAGCGCACCGTAGCTGCCTGCGTCGTCGGCGTTGAGCACGGCGCAGCGGGGGATGGCCGCCTTGGCCTCGCCGGCATGGAGCGCGCGAAAGAGCAGCGCCTTGGCCGCAACGTAGGCATCGCGCGTGCCGTGATAGTCGAGGTGCTCATGCGTGATGTTGGTGACGACCGCCACGTCGTACTCCACGGAGCCCACGCGCCGCTGGTGCAGCCCGTGGCTCGTGCTCTCGACTACAGCATAGGTGCAGCCGGCGTCGCGCATGGATGCCAGGTATTGTTGCACATCGGGCGCATCGGGCGTCGTCACGTGGAAGCCTGTGTCGATTTCGCGGCCGCCAATGCGCGCGCCTACGGTCGTTACCACGCCCACACGGCCTGCAGGCGCGTCCTCCGTGCGCGTGGCCGCGACGAGGATGCTCTCGATGATGCTCGAGGTCGTCGTCTTGCCGTCAGTGCCGGTGACGCCAATGACGGCGAGCGTATGGCTCGGGAAGCCATGCAGGAGCGCAGCCGCGGCGGCCAGCGCTTCTCTGCTGTCGGCCACCTGCAGGTAGGCTGCGCCCTGGGGCAGCAGAGTTGCTGCTTCGAGTGCGCTGCGCGACTCGGTGCCCACCACGCCCACCGCGCCACGCGCCAGCGCATCGCCGGCAAAGCGATGGCCATCGGCGCGCCCGCCACTCACGGCAAAGAAGAGCGTGCCCGGCATCACGGCGCGGCTGTCAGCGGTGACATGCAACACCTCGACGTTGGGCAGCGGTGCGTCGGCGAGCAGGGCTATGTGGCGGGCGATTGCGGCAAGTGTGGTCATGGGGATGATTGAGGATTGAAATTTGAGCATTGACGATTGAGGCGCGCAGCGCACGAACTGCACCCAGTGCCCCGAAAACAACTGAACGCGTCAACGATACTCTTGAACTTCTGAACGCTTGAACCCTACATATCCTTCGGCCCGCGCAAAATTGCAAAGGCGGCGGCCAGAATCACAAAGAGCGCGACAAAGCCCAGCCCCAGGAAGAGAGGCGGCAAGGTGGTGTTGGCGATCTTCTCAAAGTCAATCGGCCGCGGCGTGGGCGTAATCGTCGGCGTGTTGGTGGCCGTGGGCGAGGGCGTTGCCGTAGGCGTGATGGTGGGCGTGGGCGTGTTGGTGGGTGTGGCCGTGTCGGTCGGCGTTGGTGTTGCCGTAGGGATCAGCGCCAGCAACTCCTCCGCCGTTAGCGTATTGGTGGGCGTGGGCGTAATCGTTGCCGTGGGCGTCTCTGTAGGCGTCGGCGTAATGGTGGGCGTGGGCGTCTCGGTCGGCGTGGGAGACGGCGTGGCCGTGTCAGTGGGCGTGGGTGTAAAGGTCGCTGTAGGCGTCTCGGTAGGTGTAGGGGTGGGCAGCGGCGTGTTGGTGGGCGTTGCAGTGGGCGTAGCCAGCGCCGCCACCACGTCGAGCGGCGGCATGCCCGTCACGGCGTAGAAGTTACGCCCCTGGTCGTCGCTGCGCAGCACCCAGTCCGCCTCCGTGCCCACGTAGATAGTGCGCGGGGCCTTGGGCGTATTGTCCACGGCATAACTGACACCGCCATAGGGCGCGCCATTGAGCAGCGCCTGCTGCCAGGTGCCTTCAATGCCCGTGAAGATGCCCACGTCGGTGGCCGCCACCACGGTGTTCCCCGCCTGCACCACGTCGTAGACAATGGTGACGGGGAAGCCGGGCGCACGCGTCCAGTTCTGCCCGTCCGCGCTGTAGAGGATGCCCTCGCCACTGCCGGCATAGAGCACATCGTTGGCCGCCGTCAGGCTAAAGACGATGAGACCGGTGGGAAAGCCGGTTGAGCGCACCCACGTGGAGGAAGCCGTATCGTAGATATAGACACCGTCATGGGTGCCGGCAAAGAGGGTGTCGCGCCAGCGCACCACTTCGCGCACACGGCGCGCCTCGCCCGCCAGGCCGGCGTCGAGCTTGGTCCACGTTGCACCCGTATCCTGGCTGCGCAGGACGCCGTCGAAGCGGGTGGACGCGTACCAGGTGGTGACGCCCCCCTCGACGGCCGCATAGAGCTCTCCTACGGCGCTTGTCTCGGTGAGGAGCGCACGGATTGCCGGCACTTCGGCCCAGGTGGCGCCGCCATCGTCGCTGCGGAAGAGCAGCCCTTCCACGCCATCGGCCGCCAGGACCGTATTGGGGTTCTGCGGATCGAAAGCCAGGCCGGAGACGCTTATGTTGGCGGCAAGCCCACCCGCCGCGGGCGACCAGGAGACGCCGCCATCTGCGCTGCGAAAGACGGTGGGCGGGTCGGGCGCGTTGAGCGTGCCGGCGAGGACGCGGTCGGGCGCGCCCGGCGCAATTGCTATGCTGATGGCCCAGTTGCGCGTGGGCGCCGCGCCGGCCGTTTGCGCCCGCGCGGCCCACGGCGCCAGCAGCGCCGCAAGCAACGCGCCGGCGATGAGAACGAATGCAGTCAATTGACGGACGGAAAGCGCTTTACGCACAAGACCTCATGAGTTGCACAAGTTCGACGATGGCCATCGCAGCCATGGCGGCTCAATTATACCCGCAGTCGTGCATGGTGCGGAACGGGGACAGTTGCAGGTCACGTCTCCGGCGTGACGCCGTTGTAGGTCACGTCTCCTGACGTGACGCAGTTGCAGGTCACGTCTCTGGCGTGACGCAGCCCGCAGGGCTGAAGTTCAGCTGCGGACTGCGTCACGTCGGAGACGTGACCTACAACGGCGTCACGCCAGAGACGTGACCTACAACGGCCGCAAAAAGCAAACGTCAGGGAGCAAGCCTTTGCCCCCTGACGCACACTCTGTCTCGGTTGTGCCTTCTGCCAACGCGCCGCCTAATAGATGAATGTCAGCAACTGCTGCGACGCGCTGTTGGCCCAGTCGATGATGCGGGGCGGGTAAAGGCCCAGCCAGATTGTGGCCACGAGGCAAATCACCAGCACCAACTGCACCGCAAGCGGCGTGCGCATGGGCGCCGGCTTGTAATCCTCGGCGGCTTCCGGCCGATCGGAGGCAGGGAAGAACATGGCGCGCACGACATTCAGGTAGTAGTAGGCGGCAATGCCTGCGTTGATGGCGGCAATCGCCACCAAATAAAAGTAGCGATGCTGCACCGCCGCGCCAAAGACAAAGAACTTGCCAATGAAGCCGCCTGTGAGCGGAATGCCTGCCAGCGAGAGAAGGAAGATGAACATCGTCCACGCCAGCCAGGGCGAGCGCTTGCCCAGCCCGTTGAAGGAGCTGATGTCCGAGTTGCCCTCGGTCTCCTCCACAGCCATCACCACCAGGAAGGCGCCGATGTTGGTGAAGAGATAGGCGAAGAGGAAAATCATCAGCCCATTGATGCCATTCATGCCCAGCACGTTGACATCACCCTGCTCGGGCGTGACGATGCTGGCCAGCCCCATGAGCATGTAGCCCGCCTGCGCAATCGAGCTGTAGGCGAGCATGCGCTTGACACTCGTCTGCTTCATGGCGACGAGGTTGCCCACCGTCATGGAGAGGACCGAGAGGCCGATGAGCACAGGCACCCAGTCGACGTCAAAGCCGCCGAGGCCCACAATCAGGAGGCGAGCCATTACGGCGAAAGCGGCAGCCTTGGAGGCGGTGGAGAGGTAGGCGGTAATCGGCGTGAGCGCGCCTTCATAAACATCGGGCGTCCACTGGTGGAAGGGCGCAAGGCTTGTCTTGAAGCCAAGCCCCACCAGAATCATGACGGTGGCCGGCATGACGATGGTCGTCACTGGCGGGTTGGCCGCCAGCGCAGCCGCGATATCGGGCAGGTAGAGCGAGCCGCTCGCGCCGTAGAGGAAGCTCATGCCGTAGAGCATAATCGACGACGCTACGGAGCCATAGAGGAAGTACTTGACACCCGCCTCGGTGCTGCGGCGTGAATCGCGCAGGAAGCCCACAAGCAGGTAACTGGTAATTGAGAGGAACTCAATCGCCAGGAAGATGAGCAGCAGGTTGTTGGCGCTAATGGCAAAGCTCATGGCCAGCGTAACGAAGAGGAAGAGCGACCAGAACTCGCCCCGCCCGGCCAGCCGCTTGTTCATGAAGCTGCCACCGGCAATCGCCACGAGGAGCATGCTGCTGTACACGGTGATCTTCATGAAGCTCGCGAACTTGTCCACCGTCACCAGCGGCATCACGTTGACATCATCCAGCCCGAATTGGAGGATGGTGCCCACGAGGCCAAGGATCAGGAAGACGACGGCGATCGCCATGAAGCCCGTGCCCGAATCCTCCTCGTCAGTGAGGAAGGTGTCCAGTATGATGATGAGCAGTCCGCCCAACATCAGGATGATTTCAGGCAGGATGGAACCTAGCTGCCCCAGCGTAATTTCATTCAAGGGAAGCCCCCAACTACGCGAATAAACCCTGGATAAAGGTAATGAGGTAGACAGCCGCCCCATTGAAGTAGTTCAGAATCAGGGTCGGGAAGATACCAATGATAAACATGAGCGCCACCAGCGGCCAGAGCGTAATCTTCTCGAAGCGCCGCAGGTCGGTGGGGCCGTCGGCATGCTCGCCCGTGGCCGTCGTCCAGTGGTCAACCTTGGTGGGATCGTAGGTGCCCAAAAACATGTTCTGCACAATGCGCCAGAGGATATAGACGGCCGTCATGACGATGCCGATAATGCCGATTGCGCTCCAGATGGGGACAAGCGCGAAGGCGCCGCGGAAGGTGAAGAACTCGGCCCAGAAGCCGGCCAGGCCCGGCAGCCCCAGGCTGGCAAAGAGCGCCACCAGTGCAAGGCCGTAGTAGTAGGGCGTCTTGGTGGCAAGGCCGCCAAACGCGGCAAGCTCGCGCGTGTGTGCTCGCTCGTAAATCACACCGACGATAAGGAAGAGCGCACCCGTGATGATGCCGTGGTTGAACATTTGCAGCGTCGCGCCGTTAATCGCCATGGCGGCGCTGTCACTCACCTGCTGCGCCGTGTAGCCGAAGCGATCCATGGCGTACTCCACGCCGCGCGGCGTGAGCACCGTGGAGGCCGCGCCTATGCCCAGCATGACGTAGCCCATGTGGCTCACCGAACTGTAGGCGATGAGCCGCTTGAGGTCCGTTTGCGCCACGCAGACGAACGCGCCGTAGACAATGGCAATTACGCCCAGCGCCACCATGGGGATGGCCCAGTAGTAGGAGGCTGTGGGGTAGACGGGCAGCACAATGCGCAGGAAGCCGTAGGCGCCAAGCTTGAGCAGCACGCCGGCCAGAATTACGGAGCCGGCCGTGGGCGCTTCGGTGTGGGCATCGGGCAGCCATGTGTGAAAGGGGAAGGCGGGCACCTTGAAGGCAAAGCCCAGGAAGAAGCCCCAGAAGGCAAGGCTGGTGAAGAGCAACGCACTGCTTGCGGGCAGATCCTGGAAGGGCTGCGCCTTGGCCGCCTCGAGAATGTCGAAGGTGCCGGCGGCAAAGTAGGTGCCCAGAATGGCGAGCAACATGAAGACGGAGCCCACCAGGGTGTAGATAAAGAACTTGATCGAGGCGTAGTTGCGGTTCTTGCCGCCCCAAATGCCAATCAGCAGGTACATAGGCACCAGGCTGATTTCCCAGAAGACATAGAAGAGCACCATATCCAGCGCCATGAAGACGCCGATCATGCTGAGCTCAAGCAGCATGAACATGATGAAATACTCTTTGACGCGCACCTTGATGGTGAAGGTGCTGTAGTAGATGCTCAGCGTGCTCAGCAGCGCGGTGAGGAAGATGAGCGGGATGCTCAGCCCATCAACGCCCAGGTGAAAGCCGGCGTTAAGCGCCGGAATCCACTCGTGCTGAATCGTCCATTGCGGCGCCATTGCGCCGGTGGACCAATCGTATGCCGCCATCATGTAGATGCTCAGTCCAAGGGGGAGCAGGCTCGCGGCCACGCTGCCCCACTTGATGACGCGATCGTCCTTGGCAAAGATAATCAGCAGCGCCGACACAAGCGGCCAGAAGAGAATCGTGAGCAGCAGCCAATTGTCGAGGAATTGCATATATGGATCCTCCGCAGACCGGATTTCAGTCGGGTTTGCAATAATTCAAAGCAACCGTCAAAACTATCATGCAGCACGCAGCCGTGCGCCGCTAGACAAGCGTCAGGATAATTGGCAGCGCCTTGAGGAGCAGCCAGACCGTCAGCGAGAGCACTGCCACCAGCAGATAGACCTGCACGTGGCCATCCTGCGTATTGCGCAACACGCCCGCCGAACGGCTGGAGACCCAGCCCGCGGCGTTGACAATGCCATCAATCACAATGCGATCAAACGCGGCGGTGAAGCGCGAAATCTGCACGCCCATCCAGCCGATGCCATCCACAATCGGGTCAATCACCCACAGGTCATCAAACCAGTAGAGAACGCGGGAGAGCCCCTTGGTGAAGCTGACAATGGTGCTGTTGTAAAGCTCGTCAATATAGTACTTGCGGTGGAAGAGCCACCAGACGGGCCCCAGCAGCTTGCGCAGCGGGTCCACCTGCTCATAGCTGTAGCCGCGGCCATAGACAAGCCAGCCCACAGCAATGCCGCCCAGCGCCACAACCAGCGAGGTGAGCAGCGGAATCCAGTTGAACTCCGGGTGCGCCACGTGGAAGTGCAGGAATTCGATGTAGGGTTCGAGGAAACCCTCCAGCCAGTTGGGTATCAAGCCACCGAGAACGGGGAAGCTCTTGGGAATGCCAATCCAGCCCAGCACAATGGCAAAGGGAGCGAGCAATATGAGCGGCCACGTCATGGAGCCGACGCTCTCGGGCGCATGCTCGGCTGCGGGCGTGCGGGGCTCACCGAAGAAGGTGAGCAGCACCTGGCGCGTGGTATAGAAAGCGGTGAGGAATGCGGCCAGCGCCAGCGTGCCAAAGACCCAGAAGTTGCTGCCGTACCACGCCGACGCCAGAATCTCGTCCTTGGACCAGAAGCCCGATGTAAGAAGCGGGAAGCCGCTCAGCGAGAGCGCGCCGATGATGAAGGTCCAGGCGGTGCGGGGCATGCGTGAGAGCAGGCCGCCCATGTTGCGCATGTCCTGCGGGTCGTCGGGGTTTAGGTCGCCATCCTGGCGATGCTGAATGGCAGCGTGTCCGTGTGCAGTCTCCGCGTGTGCGTCCTGGCCCTGCGTGTCGTAAACGTGGACGGTGCCGGCGTGCATATCAGCCCCGTGCGCATCAGCCCCGTGCGCATCATGACCGTGCCCCTCATGCGCGAGGTGCGAGCCATGCTCGACGCCGTGAATGACGCTGCCGGAGCCAAGGAAGAGCAGCCCCTTGAAGAAGGCGTGTGTCAGCAGGTGGAAGAGCGCCGCCACATACGCGCCAATGCCAATCGCCGCCACCATGAAGCCCAACTGGCTAATGGTGGAGTAGGCAAGCACGCGCTTGATGTCCCACTGCGCCACAGCAATCGTGGCGGCAAAGATGGCTGTAAAGGCCCCCGTAAAGGCCACATACGTCATGGCCCCGGGCGATGCCTCGCCGGCGGCGTAGAAGACGGGGAACATGCGCACCAGCAGGAAGACGCCGGCCGAGACCATGGTGGCCGCGTGAATCAACGCGCTGAACGGGCGTAGGGCCTTCCATGGCGTCGGGGAGCCAGACGTGCAGCGGGAACTGCGAGCTCTTGCCGATTGTGCCGAAGAAGAGCAGCACCGCAATCAGCCCAATCGCCGTGACGTTGGCGTTGATGAGCGGCAGCGTCACAGTCATGGTGGCCAGGTGCTCCAGGTTGGCCGGCTGGAAGATGTCGTGGAACTGCAGGCTCGACGGATTGCTCCACGCATAGAGCAGAAGCAGGCCGATGAACATGATGGCATCGCCCACACGCGTCGTCAGGAAGGCCTTGACGCCCGCCTTGCGTGCGCTCTCCTTTTCGTACCAGAAACCGATCAGCAGGTACGAACAGAGGCCCATGATCTCCCAGAAGACAAAGAAGGTGATGAGCGTATTGGAGACCACCAGCCCCAGCATACCCACGGCAAAGAGGCTGATGTAGGCCATGAAGCGGCTGTAGCGCGGGTCCTTGCCCTGGTCATACGCCTGGGGATAGTCTTCCTTGCGCAGGTGGGGCGGGAAGGTCATGTAGCCGGCCGAGTAGATGAAGATCATCACCAGCAGGAAACAGACCATAAAGAGCATGAGGGCGTTGGCGGGGTCAACCTGATAGCCCACCGAGATGGCCGTTGCGCCTGTGGGAATCTGGAAGAGCGTACCCTCAACCGGGTGCTCGCCAAAGTGGGGCGTCAAAAAGGCTGCGAAGGCAACGCCCCACCCAATGACGAAGGAGATGACAACGCCAAGAATGGCCGTCAACGAACTGACCCGCTTGTTCCCGTTGAGGAACAGGATGATCAGCAGGAAGGCCACAAATGGCGGTATGGGCACCAGCCACGCCAGGTTGAGAAAACCATCCATGGAATAACCTCGGATCGACCTTCATTCGGGCATGTGGGTGAATGAGTCCCCGCCCGTGCATAAGGCATACCGTGCGGATAAGTGCGCACGCGTCAACAAGTCAACTTGAAAACCGGCTATGGATCGGGCTGCGCGCTGTCGCGCTTCTCCGCCGCACTGGCCTGGTCTGTGTATCTTTCACCGCTGCGCGCTCGCGAGTATGCGCTGATGCCATTGCCAACCAGGAAGCCGACCCCTGCGCCGGCCAGCGCCAACACGAGCAGCCACAGGTCGTTGGGCAGTTCCCACAGCGTGCCAAAGAAGATGGCCACAATTGCGCCGGCAAAGCTGCCCCACAACAACAACCCCTGCTCGCGCTTGCGCCGCTTTGCCTGTGCCATCAACGCCTGCGCCCCGGGATAGTCCGGCGCATGCCGGAGGATTTCCTTGAGCGCATGAATTGCGCCGGTAAAATTGCCGGCAGCCATCTTCTCGAGCGCAACGTTATACAGAAAGGCACATTGCTCTTCAAGCGTGCCGGTGAGCAGCGTCTTGGGCATGACATCCTGCGGGCAAGCCCGCCTTCAAAGCAGCCGTCTTACCCCTTGAGCATGTCCAGATCGTCAAGATTAACCGTCTTGCGGTTGCGGTAGACGGAGATGATCAGCGCCAGGCCCACAGCAGCTTCGGCGGCGGCAATGGCGATGACGAAGAGGGTGAAGACCTGACCCGCCAGCATGTCAATCGTCGCGCTGTAGCGCCAGAAGGCGATCAGGTTCAGGTTCACGGCATTGAGCATGAGTTCAATGCCCATGAGCGCGGCCACGGCGTTGCGGCGCGCCAGCGATGTGTAGAGTCCGCAGCAGAAGAGGAAGGCCGCCAAACCCAGGTACCAGTTCAAAGGGACCATAAAGCGTGTCCTTGCATGAATGCGCTGTGTTGCAAAGTTTACTTCTCGCCCACACCCTTGCGGTCGCGCGCAACCAGCAGCGCGCCACTCAACGCCACCAGCAGCAGCAGCGCCAGCAGTTCAAAGGCGATCACATAGTCGTTGACAAAGAGCAACCCCAGCGTCGGAATCACACCGGCGCCTGTGCCCAGAACACCGGCCTCGGCGGGCCAGGGTGTATTGAAGACAATGCCGAGCAGAACGCTGAAGAGCAGCCCCGAGACAACGGCCGCAGCAAGCATCTGCCGGTTGGTGGGTGAGGTGCGTCCGTACATCATGCCGCGCGTCAGCATGATGGCGAAGGTGATGAGCGTGGAGATGGCGCCGACGTAAACCAGTACCTGTGCCACAGCGACAAACTCGGCCTCGAGCAGCGCGAAGAGCGCCGCCATGCCAAAGAGCGCGCCCACCAGCGACAACGCGCTGTGGAAGAGGTTGCGCGTCACCGCCACCATAATGCCGCAAACACCCACAAAGAGCGCCAGCGCCAGGAAGATCAACTGCTGTATAGGTGGGATGACAGACGTTAACGCTTCCATGGTCCCGGCTTGCCTCCAAGTCACAGTGCAAATCGCAATTGGCAAATGGTGATTGGCAATTGCGTGCGCAGACAGCGTGCCGCGCGAATTGCCATGTACCACGTACCGCTTATGCTTCTTAATCCCCAGCCTGCGGCGTATTCGCAGGGGCCATGGTGCCAATCAGGCTGCGCGGCGTGAAAGGCGCGCTTGGTGCGCAACTGCTCGGTCTTGAAGTACTGGCTCATCACGCGCGCCACATACCAGATGACCGCCAGGTTGCCCAGCAGGATGAGCGGGTACTGCACCCAAACGCCGCCCGGCATCTTCATGGCCACCATTTGCCAGAGGATGAGCGCCAGCACCAGCGGCACCAGCACCTTCCAGGCAAGGGACATCATCTGGTCAATGCGCACACGGGGCAGCGTCCCCTTGAGCCACATGACGATGATGTAGATGAGCATCGTCTTGCCCATGAGGTAGAAAACGCCCAGAATCGGGAGCTGGTCCACAAAGGGCCCCTGCCAGCCGCCCAAAAAGAGCACGCTCATGATGGCGCCCAGGAAGAAGGTGTTGAGGAACTGGGCCAGGAAGAACATGGCGAAACCCATGCCCGAATACTCAATGTGGAAGCCGGCAATAATCTCCGACTCGGCCTCAAGCAGGTCAAACGGGGGCTGCTCCGCCTCGGCCAGCGAGCCGATAAAGAAGATGAGCAGCGAGCCGGGCAGGATGAAGCCGAACCAGCCCAGCCCCACGTTGAAGCCGAAGAGGTGCAGTGACTGCGCCAGCGAAATCTGCGTCATGCTCATTGTGCCGGTCAGCAGCACGACGGGAAGCATGGAGAGCACAAGCGGGATTTCGTAGCTGATGAGCTGCGCCACCACACGGAAGCCGGAAAGGAGCGCATACTTGTTGTTGCTCGCCCAGCCCGCCATGAGCGCAGCCATAATGCCCACAGAGCCGAGCGCAGGAATGTAGAGCACGGCCACGTTGAGGTCCGCCCCAATTAACCCGGGGCCAAACGGAATGATTGCAAGAATCATGAGCACGCCGAAGACCGAGAAGATGGGCGCTACGTTGTAGGCCACCCAGTCGGCGTTGTTCGGCATGATCACTTCTTTGGTGAGCAGCTTGAGCACGTCGGCAATCGTCTGCGTCAGCCCCCAGGGGCCGCGCCGGTTGGGGCCGAGACGATCCTGCAGGCGGCTGACAACCTTGCGCGTTAGCCAGATGAGGAAGATGGCCATGCCGAGCGCGAGCGACGCAATCAGCACCGCGCCCACAATGTAGCTGACAATCCACGCCAGCGTTTCAGGCGCGCCAAGACGCACCTGCAGGTCAGTTAAGCCCTGTGCCCAATTCCAGGAATTACTCCACATGGATGGTGCTCCAGTTCAGGACGAATGTACCGTGATGGCACGGCCAAGACGCGCAGCCCCGATTGCCCGGGCAGCGCAGAGATTTGGCGCGTGCGGCTGCGCTTAGGACCACTCGAGCGCGCCCTTGCGCCACTCGAAGAAGAGGCCCAGCAGAAGGATCAACACGAAGGTCATGGTTGCCAGCACACCGAACATGGTCATCT
Organism: uncultured Chloroflexia bacterium; assembly: GCA_963773745.1. Taxonomy (GTDB): domain Bacteria; phylum Chloroflexota; class Anaerolineae; order Caldilineales; family Caldilineaceae; genus UBA5069. Next base: position 912,503 of record CAVZCL010000005.1, on the reverse strand, counting down.
GCTGAAAGGCAACCGCAATCGGGAAGAGGAAAATCACTTCCACATCAAAGATGAGGAAGATCAGGCCGATCAGGTAATACTGCGCCCTGAACTGCACCCAGGTGTCGCCGATCGTCTCGACACCCGACTCGTAGGTGGAGTTCTTGATGGCGTCGGGCCGGCGTGGGGCAAGCAGCTTGCCCACGACAATTGCAGCCAACGGTATGATGAAGGCGACAATGCTGAGGATAAGTACGAAGGCGAAGTTGCCAAGCATGCCGATTTGCTCCTGCAGTGGATCGGGCTGGAAGCGGAACGTCACGCGATATGCGTCCCGCAGCGTCTTTTGTTCTTACCCGAACTTTCGGGGGACGCCCACATGCGGCATGCCACCGCAGCTCTCTCAAGCCAGGGCGCCGGAGTGGGGAGCATATGGTTCCCGGGAAATCAGGGTTTGCGGGCCGGTGCGCGACCGGCTGGATGCTCCAAAGCTGCCAGCGGGCGGGCCATTAGTCGAGCGAGATTCGCCGCGTCTAAGCTCCCCACCCAGGATTGTGTAGGATGGAACAATCTCCGGCGTATGCTAACATACGGTCTGGGTGATGGAAAATTCACAACTGCGAAAAAGCAGATGAAGCATGAGCCTCACGTTGCTCCATTCTAGCACGTACACAGCAGCACAAACAACCACCGCACGGGAGCACGAAGCGCAAACCCTTCCTGGCGGCGGCGTACGCCGCCGTTGGTGAGGGCGCGACGGTGGATACGGCGGCTGCACCGCCCCGGAACATGTGCGCACCCCGCCCGTTTAGCGCACTGCGCACCACGTGCAGCAGTGCCGCCTATTCTAAAGTCAGAATGAGGTGTGACAGGCGCCAAAGCAACCTCACCCCGGCCCCTCCAGTGGAGAACAAGTGCACGCGTATGGGCCTCGGCGGCGCTGTGCTCCCTCAGTCTGAGAGGGGCCAGTCTGTCGCTGACACCTCATCGTCTGCGAAGCCCTAGTGCCGCCTGATCTTATGTTGACATCCGTTTTTGCTTCGTGATAAACTGCACAAAGTGCCGGGAGCGCACCGGCGCAGGCGATTGAGAATCGATCAATACGCCAACCTGGTGGCTCAACTCCTGCTCCGGTGCAGGCTCACTGCACGGCAGCGAAGTTGGGCTACTTTTGCGCCACAGCACCAACATGCATCCTGTACGACGTAGCGCCTCCGTTACTTTTGCAGCACACGATCGCACATTCTGACAGCATACTGGGGTGAATCTCTTGGCTGCCGAATACATTCCTCTGCTTATCCTGATTATCGTCGCCGTGGCCTTTGCCGCAATTGCGATTGGGTTGCCCTCGCTGCTTGGCCCCAGCACAAAGAACAAAGTGCTGCGCGAGCCCTACGAATCGGGCATGATCCCCTTTAACGATGCGCGCCGCCGCTTCCCGGTCAAGTACTACCTGGTGGCAATGCTCTTTATTCTCTTCGACATTGAAGTCATCTTTACCTACCCCTGGGCGGCGGTGATTCGCGATCTGCGCGATGGCTGGGGCTTTATGCTGGCGCTTGCGCCCATGGGTTTCTTCCTCTTTGTGCTCATCATCGGCCTGGTCTACGAGTGGAAGAAGGGCGCGCTCAAGTGGGAGTAGCCGCTGGCGGCGCGCAAAGCAGGTATTGGTGTAATTTCAGAGGGATTTGACATGGGTCTTGAAGACAATCTACCCGAAGGTGTACTGACAACATCGCTCGAAGGGCTCGTCAACTGGGGCCGCGTCAACAGCACGTGGCCGCTGCTCTTTGGGCTTGCCTGTTGCGCAATTGAGATGATTGCCGCCGGCACTGCGCGCCACGATATTTCGCGCTACGGCTCCGAACTCTTCCGTGCCAGCCCCCGCCAGGCCGACTTGCTCATCGTCTCCGGCCGCGTCAGCAACAAGATGGCGCCGGTCATCAAGCGCATCTACGAGCAGATGCCGTCGCCCAAGTGGGTTATTGCCATGGGAATCTGCGCAAGCGCCGGCGGACCATTCAACAACTACGCCATCATCCAGGGCGTTGACAAGATCATGCCCGTTGATGTGTATGTGCCCGGCTGCCCACCCCGCCCCGAGGCGCTGCTCTTTGCGCTGGACAAGCTGCGCGCCAAGCAGGGCAAGGAGACCTTTGCCAAGTACCACCGCAAGGAGCTCTCCGAGGCCATGGTCGGCCCGGAATACATGGAGGCGCTTGACACGATTGCCAAGCCGGGCATACGTGCGGCGGTCTAGCCTTGAATAGACCCAACGCCCGGTTCACTTCCTGCTCATTCCATTGATACTGCGTACGACGGTGTTGCTCTGTCTTTCCAGCGCACCCGGGAGCTATCCATGCTGAACGTTTCACCCATCAACCGCCCCTACGAAACGCTGCCCGATCTCAATAACATTGAGATCCCTGCCCTTGCGCCGCTGCCCACCGGCGAGACGGAGCACACGCGCCGCGCGGTCGAGCACTTTGGTGATGACATTCTGGCCGCCGGCCGGCATGTGGGCGGGCAGATTATCTACGTCAAGCCACAGCGGCTGGTGGAACTGGCGCGCTTCCTCAAGGAAGAGCCCGGCGCTGCGCCTACGAGATGCTCAGCGACTCGACGGCGGTTGACCGTCTCAAGCTGCCCATTGCCCAGGGCGACAGCCGCTTTCACATGGTCTACCAGTTCCGCTCCTACGCGCACAGGCAACACATGATGGTCGTATGCCCGCTGGAGAATGGTGACCCGCCGGTTGCGCCCAGCCTCTCGGGCGTGTACGAGGGCGCGATCTTCCAGGAGCGCGAATGCTGGGATCTGCTGGGCGTGCGCTTTGCCGGCCTGGCGGACCACCGCCGCATCCTCATGCCCCAGAACTGGCCCTACCACCCGCTGCGCAAGGATGTGCCTGTGGGCGGCGAGCCGGTTCCCTTCTCGCTGACGTGGGGCGATCCCGAGTTTGCCACTCTGGGCACGCAGATTTTGCCGGCCGAGAGCATACCGCCGGCCTTGCCGCCCGGTTTCAATCGCCAGAACATGATCATCAACATGGGGCCGCACCACCCCAGCACCCACGGCGTTCTGCGCCTGGCTGTGGAGCTTGGACGGCGAGACGGTGCTCAATGTGGACCCCGACCTGGGCTATCTGCACAGCGGCTTTGAGAAGACGGGTGAATCCAAGCGCTACAAGGATTTTGTCTACTATACAGACCGCATGGATTACCTCTCGGCCATGACCAATAACCTGGGCTATGTGCTCGGCGTTGAGAGGTTGCTCGGCATCGAAATCCCACCGCGCGCACAGGTCATCCGCGTGATGATGGCCGAACTGCAGCGCATTGCCTCGCACCTCTTCTGGCTCTCGACCCACACGCTCGACATTTCGGGCGTGGGCATGAGTGTGCTCTTCTACGCCACGCGCGAGCGCGAGCGTATCCTCGACCTCTTCGAGATGGTCTCGGGCGCACGCTTGACGTTGAGCTACATCCGCGTCGGCGGCGTTTGGAAGGATCTGCCGCCTGCGTTCCTCGAGAACCTTAAGGAACAGGTCAGAATCCTGCCGCCGCTCTTCGATGAGTACGAGGCGATGCTCACCGATGGCCCGGTATGGCGCGACCGCCTTGAGGGCATTGGCAAGCTGACGCGCGAGGAAGTGCTCAACATGAGCCTGACCGGCCCGCTGGCGCGCGGCTCGGGCGTGGATTGGGACCTGCGGCGCGACATGCCCTACTCGGGTTACGAGAACTACGACTTCAAGGTGCCCGTGGAGACGGCGGGTGACTGCTTTGCGCGCTACCTGGTGCGCATGCAGGAGATGCGCGAGAGCGTCAAGATCATCGAGCAGACGATCAAGAATCTGCCCGACGGCCTCTTCAAGACCGACGACCGCAAAGTCAGTGCGCCACCCCGCGCCGAGCTGGACGTGAGCATGGAGGCGGTGATTCACCACTTCAAGCTCTACACCGAAGGCTTCCTGGTGCCGCCGGGCATGGTGTACAACACAATTGAGGGCTCCAAGGGCGAATATGGCGAGTTCATCTACAGCAACGGTTCGGGCGTGCCCTACCGCCTGCACGTGCGCGGCCCCAGTTACAACAACATGTACGCCATCAGCAAGATGAGCAAGGGCGGCATGCTCTCGCGACGTGGTCGCGAATATCGCGAGCATTGATCCGGTGTTGGGGGAAGTGGACAGGTAAACAGCACCTCACCCCCGGCCCCTCTCCATGCGGAGAGGGGTGAAAAGCGGATCTCGTGCAGCAACTTGGTTGGGGCAGACAGGCAGATGAGCGAGCTATTTCATCAGTATCCTGACGGTTTGCCTTCTACGAAGCACGATAGCGAGCCTGAGCCGTGGTCAAGGCTGAAACCGCTCGCACGGGACATGCGCAAACAACCTACGCTAGGCTGAAGTGCGTTTGTGGGAAATGGTTCGGGACAGGCGCATAAGTGGCATCAAGTTTCGCCGCCGATACGCGATCGATCGCTTCATTGTGGATTTTGCGAGCATTGAGCGTCGCCTGGTAATCGAGGTTGACGGATCGGTGCACGAGAATCAAGCCGAGGAAGATGCTGTTCGGCAGCAATGTGTCGAAGCTCATGGCTACGCAGTGATCCGGTTTACGAACGAGCAAGTGTTACAGAGTCCAGCCCAGGTCCGCGAAGTAATTGCGGCAGCGATGGCACTGCGCCCGAGCCGAAGCGCGACCAAGTGACGCAGCCGGACCTGTTTTTTCTCCCCTCTCCGCATGGAGAGGCCAGGGTGAAGTGCTGCTGTGGCATTCGCCATCGCACCAAATCGTTCCTGTGAATGACCTGTTGTTCTCCCCTCTCCGCATGGAGAGGGGCCGGGGGTGAGGTGCCGTTGTGCGCGACCCCATGAGAATTGTGAATCGAAGAGAACCCATGGTCCTATCTGAAGCAATACGCGCCGAAATCAAGACGTGGATGGATCTCTACCCAGCGGGCGCGAGCGCTCGGCGATTCTGCCCGCGCTCTACGTCATCCAGCGCGAGTTCGGCTACTGCCGCGTGGACGCGCAGAACGAACTGGCGGAGATGCTCGGCCTGGAGCCGGCCGAGGTGGGTGCGGTGGTGGACTTCTACCACATGTTCAACACCGAGCCCAAGGGTGAATATCACGTTGAGATCTGCACCAACGTGCCTTGCATGTTGCGTGGCTCCAAGCAGTGCGAGCACTACCTGGAAGAGAAGCTTGGCGTAGGCCTGGGCGGAACCACAGCCGACGGCCAGTTTACACTCGACCACATGGAGTGCCTGGGCTCGTGCGGCACGGCGCCAATGACCATGGTCACCGAGCGCAGCACAGGGCGCATTCGCTACTTTGAGGAATTGACCAGCGCCGAGAGCGTGGACGCCATGCTCGCGGTGATAAGTAGCGGCAAGGGCTTCGATGAATCTCGAGCGCTGGACCGCCGCGGGTGACCCCGCACTCGAGGGCAAGCCTGCCGGCCCCTACACCGTGGGCGGCATGGAGGAGCGCTTTCTCACCGGGCGCGTGAACAAGCCCGAGAGCCACAAGATTGAGGGCTACGAGGCCGATGGCGGCTACGATGCGGCGCGGCGCGTCCTCACCACCCTGCAGCCCGGCGAGGTTGTGGACCAGGTCAAGGCCAGCGGGATTCGCGGGCGTGGCGGTGCAGGCTTCCCCACGGGCATGAAGTGGGGCTTCCTCGGCCAGGCCTTCCCGCGCTATCTGGTGGTGAACGCCGATGAGTCGGAGCCGGGTACGTTCAAAGACCGGATCATCATGGAGTATGACCCCCACCAGTTGATCGAGGGGATCATTCTCAGCAGCTTTGCAATTCAGGCCGAACTGGCCTTCATTTACATTCGCGGCGAATACTACTTTGCCGCCACGCGCCTGAACGAGGCCATTGCCGAAGCCAAGGCCAAGGGCTACCTGGGCAAGGGCATCTTTGGCACGGACAAGAACCTGGAAATTGTGGTGCACCGTGGCGCAGGCGCCTACGAGTGCGGCGAAGAGACGGCGCTGCTCAGCAGCCTGGAAGGCTATCGCGGCCACCCGCGCATGAAGCCCCCCTTCCCTGCCGTCGAGGGCGTCTACTCCAAGCCGACGATTGTGAACAACGTCGAGTCCATTTGCAATGTGACCTTCGTCATGCGCAATGGCGTGGAATGGTACCGCAGTTTCGGCACAGAGAAATCGCCGGGGATGCGCATCTTCTGCCTCAGCGGCAACGTCAAGCAGCCGGGGCTCTACGAGCTGCCCCACGCGGTGCCGCTCAGCGAGATCATCAACACCTATGGCGGCGGCCCCGAAGTGGACGACGCGTCCATCAAGGCAGTGGTGCCGGGTGGCCTCTCCATGAAGATTCTCACGGCCGACCAACTCGACACGCCCATGGATTACGAGGCCGTGGCCGCAGCCGGCTCATCGCTCGGCTCGGCAGGTGTGATTGTGATTGACGAGCGCGCCTCCATGATAGAGGTGGCGCGCCGCACCATGGCCTTCTATCGCGAGGAATCGTGCGGCAAATGCACCCCCTGTCGCGAGGGCACAGGTTGGCTCGAAGGCATTCTCACGCGTGTGGAGGCGGGCGAAGGGCTCGTCTCGGATGTCGACCTCATGGCCCGCATTACCACCTTCATCGCGGGCAAGTCCTTCTGTCCCTTTGGCGAGGCCGCGGTATGGGGGCTGCAGAGCAATCTGGCCAAGTTCCGCAACGAGTTTGTGACGCACATTGAGTTGACCAATCCTGAGGAGCTGGGGCCGCTGGTGCCGATTCGCCCTATCTATCGACCCGATTCAGGCCAGCCCAGCATCCTGCGCGACAGTACGCTTGAACCGGAAGGCGACTCGCCCCTGTTGCGCGACCATGTAATTGAGACGGCCGCTGACGCGCGCACCAAAGGCCACTCGTAGCGGCGGCTTCAGCCGCCGTACCCGACCACGCGACGCGTCCTTGAAGACGGCGGCTGAAGCCGCCGCTACGAACTGACGGATTCTCCTGATTATGAGCGATAAAGCAAACGGCAAAGCGCCTGAACTGAAGCACTCTCCGAGCCAGCCCGACCCCAAGCCGAAGACCCCTGTTGAGGTCAAGCCGGGCGGGGCCAGCGCGCCCGGCACAGGCGGCGGCGCTGCCTCGGCCAAGCCAGAGGCCCCCGCCAACGCCAACGAGGTGTCGCTCACAATTGACGGCCGCTTCGTTACCGTGCCCAAGGGCACGCTGGTGGTGGACGCCGCGCAGAAACTCGGCATCGCCATTCCTGTCTTCTGCAGCCACCCCAAGCTGGACCCCGTGGCCTGTTGCCGCATGTGCCTTGTGGAGATCAGCGGGCCGCGCGGCCCGCAGCTTCAGACTGCCTGCTCGGTGCCCGTGGCGCAGGACATGGTCGTCAATACGGAGACCGAACAGGTGAGGGCCACGCAGGAAGCGAACCTTGCCTTTTTCCTGCTCAATCACCCGCTGGACTGCCCCATTTGCGACAAGGGCGGCGAGTGCCCGCTTCAGGACCAGACGATGCGCTACGGCCCGGGCATCAGCCAACTATTGGAACCCAAGCGCCACAAGGCCAAGCACTACCTGATCAGCGACACGATCGTGCTCGATCAGGAGCGCTGCGTTGTCTGCTGGCGCTGCATTCGCTATCTGGAAGAGTGGGAAGACAAGCCGCAACTGGGGCTCTTTGAGCGCGGCGGCGCGACCATTATCGACATTCAGGATGGCAAGCCGGTCGACGCCAAGACGAGCGGCAACATCATAGACATTTGCCCCGTGGGCGCACTGACAAACCGCGTGGCGCGCTTTGCCTATCGCCCGTGGGAGATTGACCGCACGCCCAGCATTTGCACCCACTGCTCAATCGGCTGCAACCTGCGCATGGACAGCCGCACGCACAGCGTGCGCCGCATGGTGGGGCGCGAGAACATGGCCGTCAACGACCAATGGCTCTGTGACAAGGGGCGCTTTGCCCACGGCTGGATCAACGACGCGGAGCGGCTGGTAACCCCGCTTGTGCGCAAGAATGGCACGCTTGTGCCCACCGCATGGAGCGAGGCGCTCGAACTTGTGGCGAGCAAGCTGCAGGGTGTCAAGCAAAGCAGCGGCGCCGACAGCATCGGCGCCATCGGCAGCGCGAAGCTGGGCAACGAGAGCAACTACCTGCTCCAGCGCCTCTTCCGCACGGCGATTGGCACCAACAACATTGACCACCGCGCCGGCGCTGATGTTGCTGCGCTGCCCACAGGCCTGCCCGCGCTGGCCGACCTGATGAAGCCCCAGTATGGCCCTGACCCCAAGGCCGATGTCGTCATGCTGGTGGGCGTGGACCCGAGCGAAGAATTGCCCATTCTCGACGTGCACCTCAAGCGCGCCATACGCCGCGGCAAGATGCAGCTGATTATCGTCCACCCGCGCAAGGTGGAGCTGACCCGCTACAAGGGCCCCTATCTGGGCTGCCGCCCGGGCTCCGAAGCGCTCACGATCAACGCGATTGCCAAGCTGGCGCTCAAGCACGCGACAGGCGCGCCGCACGACGCTGCAAGCTACGTGGCCGACGCGACCAAGGAAGCGCTGCGCACCGTCTGCGGCGTGGATGTGGACGAAGCAAAGCGCGCCGCCGAACTGCTGGCCAAATCGAAGAACGCAGTCATCATCTACGGCCCCATGGTGGCGCAGGGCGAAGCGGGCAAGCAGGTGCGCAATGCCCTCACCAACCTCGCGCTGATTACGGGCCACAGCAGCCGCCTTGCCTATGTAGGGCTCGAGGCCAACAGCCAGGGCTGCCGCGACATGGGGCTTCTGCCCAACGCGCTGCCGGGCCACGCCGCGCTGAATGACGAAAAGGTGCGCAAGTCGCTCGAGAAGAGCTGGGGCGGCCCCATCGCGACCAAGGCGGGCAAGAGTTACACGCAGATGCTCGACGGCGCAGGCGACAGCATCAAGGCGCTCTACATCATGGGCGCAAACCCCGCCACCGAGCGCCCCGCCTGGGCCGAAAAGCTCGACTCGCTCGACTTCCTGGTGGTGCAGGATCTCTTCCTGACCGAGACGGCGCAGTTGGCCGACGTGGTCCTCCCTGCCGTCAGCTGGGCGGAAGAAGACGGCACCTTTACCAACCTGGAGCGGCGCGTACAGCGCGCGCCCAAGGCAGTGCGCAATCCCGACAGCAAGGCCGCCTCGGACTGGATGATCCTCGATCACCTGGCGGCGCGCCTGGGCTTTCACTGGCCCTTCACCGATGTGCACGGCGTCACGGCCGAAATCGCCAAGGTCATCCCCGCCTATCGCGGCCTGACGTGGGACGCGCTGGGCGACCAGGGCGTGCAGTGGGACGCTGCCGCCGTGCGCGGCAAGTTTGCCATGCAGCAGGTCGCGCAGGGGGCTGTGCCGCAGGAGGGCTTCAGCCTTGTGGGCGGCACCGTGCTCTACGACAACGGCACACTCTTTGCCCAAACCAAGCTCATGCAGAGCATGGCCTTTGGCGCTTCGGTTGCCATGCACCCCGACGACGCTGCAAAGATGGGCGTCGAAATGAACAGCTTGCTGCGGGTGACCAGCGACCAGGGCGAGCTGATTCTGGCCGTACGCATTGACCCGACAGTGCGCCCGGGCAGCGTGTGGATTCCCGAGAGCCTGCCGAATGCGCCCGTGGGCGCGCTGCGCAACGGCGCGGCCGTCACCAAAGTTGAACTCAAGCCCGGGCCACAAGCGCCCGCGTAACCCGTATCACCGCGCCCTTGCGGTGATACATGAGCTACTGTCAGGACCTGTATATGGACTGGTGGAATGTTCTCATCTTCCCCTTCATCCGCATCATCATTCTGCTGCTGGTGCTGCTGACGGGCTTCGCCTACCTGACATGGTACGAGCGGCGGCTGATTGCGCGCTTCCAGGCGCGTGTGGGGCCCAACCGCGCCGGCCCGCAGGGGCTGCTGCAGCCCATTGCCGACGCCGTCAAGGCCATGTTCAAGGAAGAATTCATCCCGGGCCATGTGGACAAGTGGGTCTACGTTATGGCGCCTGCGCTGGCCATGATTCCCGCGCTGATCATCTGGGCAGTCATCCCCGTGGCGCAGGGCATTCCGGCTGTGGCCGACGTGCCCATTGGCTTCCTCTGGCTGCTGATGATTGCAGGCGTTGAAGCCTACGGTATTCTGCTGGCGGGGTGGAGCAGCAACAACAACTATTCGCTCATGGGCTCGCTGCGCGGCGCTGCGCAGATGATCTCCTACGAGTTGCCCCAGGGACTCTTCCTGGTGAGCATCCTGCTGCTGGCGGGCGGCTTCAGCCTTGTGCAGTTGGTGGAAGTACCGCGCATGTGGTGGGAGTGGCTCTGGCTGTGGGGCATGTTCCCGCTCTTCTTCATTGGCGTGCTGGCCCAGGCCAACCGCAGCCCCTTTGACCTGCCGGAGACGGAGAACGAGCTGGTGGCCGGCTTCCAGACGGAGTACGGCGGCATCAAGTTCGCGCTCTTCTTCATGGCCGAGTACATCAACATGATCACGCTGAGCACGATTGTGGTCACCCTCTTCTTTGGGGGCTACAGGCTGCCCTTCGGCTTTCTGGCGGATGTGATCTGGCTGGGGCCGCTGGTGCTCTTCGTCAAGGTGGTGATGGTGCTCTTCCTCTTCATCTGGGTGCGCGGCAGCGTGAGCCGCCCGCGCTACGACCAGCTGATGACCTTCACATGGACGCGCCTGCTGCCGATTAGCCTGGCGTACATGATTGTGACGGCGCTGCTGGTGGTCTTTTTCAAGTAGGTCACGTCCCCTGGCGTGACGCTGTGAGCGCGCTCGCGCGGCGCGAGCGGAGGGCTGGAAGGCCCCCGATATGAACGCAGGCGGCGCAATGGGCAGGATGGCAGTTGAAGCCGCCGCTACGAAAATCTGACGTTGCTTCAGGAAAAGTGAAACACATGGCTTCAAACGGTTTCTTCCGCGGCGCACTCGAGATCGCCAAGGCGATGGGTGTCACGCTCACTGCGCTGACGCGCAAGAACGTCACCATCCAGTATCCCTTCGAGCCAATCTCCATCTACCCGCGCTTTCGCGGCAAGCATGAGCTGCGCCGCTACGAAAGTGGCCTTGAGCGCTGCATCGGCTGCATGCTCTGCGAAGCAGCCTGCCCCACTGGGGCCATCTACGTCGAGGCGGCGGAGAATGACCCCAACAACCGCCACTCGCCGGGCGAGCGCTATGCGTCGGTCTACGAAGTCAACCTGCTGCGCTGCGTCTTCTGCGGCGATTGTGAAGAAGCTTGTCCTGTAGAGGCGATTGTGCTGGGCCACGAATTTGCGCTGGCCACCTACCACCGTCGCGACCTGATCCTGGACAAGGAAGCGCTGATCAACCCTGGCGAGCCGCAGGTCATCATCCGGCCGGACTAAGCGCACGCGCGCATTTGGTGCATTTCAGGCGCACAACACATCAGGCGCAACACTCCAGCGCACAACGAGGGAATGTCCTCATGTGGTTTTCGTATCTCTTCTACTTTGTCGTCGCAGCAATCAGCGTCGCCGCTGCCGTAGGCGTGGTGGCGAGCAACAAGCCCGTGCACAGCGCGCTCTTTCTGCTCGCGAACTTTGCCATGCTGGCCGCGCTCTACATCACCATGGATGCGCAGTTCCTGGGCGCAGTCCAGATTATTATCTATGCGGGCGGCATCGTCATTCTCATTCTCTTTGTCATCATGCTGATTGGCAGCCAGGGGATTGAGATGCGCGGCGGGCCACCGTTCATGGATTCCATATGTGGCGATGGGGCTGGGGTTGCTGCTGCTGGTGGCACTCAGCTTCAGCATGGCGCAGGCCTTTGCGGGCGTGGGGCCTGAGAGTGCGGCGCTGGCCGGTGGCGTGCCGCCGGTGGTGGGTCTGGTGCTCTTTACAAGGTTCATTCTGCCCTTTGAAATGGTAGGCGTGCTGCTGCTCGTAGCGCTCATCGGCGCGCTGCTGCTGGCGCGCAGGCAGCCGGCCCCAGAGCAGAAAATTGAATATTGACAAAAGACAATTGGAAAATGGCCATTGACCATTGACCATTGACCATTGACCACTGACCATTGACCATTGACCACTTGCTAATTGCCGTCAACAACAACGCAAACTGGGCCAGACATGATTCCAACCAGCTATTATCTGATATTGGGCGCGGCGATCTTTTTGATTGGCGCCGTGGGCGTGCTTAGCCGGCGCAACGCGCTGATTGTCTTCATGTGCGTGGAGATGATGCTCAACAGCGTCAATCTCTCGCTCATCGCGCTCAGCCGCCAGTGGGGCAATCTCAACGGCCAAATCTTCGTCTTCATGGTCATGGCCGTGGCCGCTGCCGAGGTGGCTGTGGGGCTCGCAATTCTGATTGCCCACAACCGCAACGCCGACACGACCAACGTGGACGAAATCAACCTGCTCAAGTGGTAGCCCTCCACAAGGCATAACCCGCAGCAACAGCGCACATCACACCCCGCAGCGCCGTCCAGAAATGTCAGCAATGGCCGGGCAGCGCAGCGTCAGAGGATGGACCCTATGATCGAATTTGCATGGCTCCTGCTTGCCTTCCCCGCAGCCGGGGCGCTGATCAATCTCTTCTTCGGCAAGCGGCTGAGCAAGAACGTTGTCGGCTGGATTGCCTCGGGCGCGGTCATTGGCGCGTTCGCCGTGGCCGTGGCGCTGCTCGTCGCGCTCCTGGGGCTGCCCGGCGAAGAGCGCGCGGTCACCGTCCAGCTCTGGCAGTGGATCACCGTGGGCAGCCTCAACATCAACGCGGCGCTGTTGATTGACCCGCTGAGCATTGTCATGGCGCTGGTGGTCACCAGTGTGGGCTCGCTGATCCATATCTACTCCATCTCCTACATGCACGAAGATTCGATGTTCCAGCGCTTCTTCGTCTACCTCAACTTCTTCATCTTTTCCATGCTCATTCTCGTGCTCAGCGATTCGTTCGCGGGCATGTTCGTGGGCTGGGAAGGGGTGGGTCTCGCCTCGTACCTGCTCATCGGCTTCTGGTTTGATCGCAAGGATGGCCTCTACGGCTGGTATGCCGACGCGGGCAAGAAGGCCTTCATTGTCAACCGCATTGGCGACTTCGGCATGCTCGTTGCCATGATGGCGATCTGGGCGGCGCTGGGCACGCTGACTTTCCACGATGTCTTCGCACAGGCCGAGGCGGGCATGCTGGCGGCAGGCACAGCCACACTCATCTGCCTCATGCTGCTTTTGGGCGCCACAGGCAAGAGCGCGCAGATTCCGCTCTTCGTCTGGCTGCCCGACGCCATGGCCGGCCCCACGCCCGTCTCTGCGCTGATTCATGCCGCGACCATGGTCACGGCCGGCATCTACATGATTGCGCGCACGCAGCCACTCTGGCACCTCGCGCCCGACGCTTCGGCCGTGGCGGCATGGATTGGCGCGATCACAGCGCTCATGGCCGCCTCCGTGGCGCTGGTGCAAACAGACCTGAAAAAGGTGCTCGCCTACTCCACCGTCTCGCAGCTTGGCTACATGATGCTGGGCGTCGGTGTAGCCGCCTACGGCGCAAGCATCTTCCATTTGCTCACCCACGCCGTCTTCAAGGCGCTGCTCTTCCTGGCCGCCGGTTCGGTCATGCACGGCCTGCACGGTGAAACCGACATGCGCAAGATGGGCGGCCTCAAAGCGAAGATGCCCTCCACCTACTGGACCTTCCTTTTCGGCACGATTGCGCTGGCGGGCATTCCGCTCACCTCGGGCTTCCTCTCCAAGGACGGCATTCTGCTGGGCGCGCTGGTGCACAGCCCCGTGCTCTACGCCGTCGGCCTCTTCACGGCGCTGCTCACGGCGATCTACGCCTTCCGCATGTTCTTCATGGTCTTCCACGGCGAGCCGCGCGACAAGAAGCTGGTCGATCACGCGCACGAGAGCCCGCGCCTGATGACGTGGCCGCTCTGGATTCTGGCGGGCCTCTCGCTGGTGGACAGCCTGCTCAACCTCCCCTTTGTCCTGACGCTGGACAAATTCCTTGAGCCGGCAATTGGCGCACACGCCGAGCCCTCGCTCACCTTCGAACTGCTGGCGCTGGCGCTCAGCGTGGTCATTTCGCTGCTGGGCCTTGCCATGGCCTACGGCCTCTACATTCGCCGCGACGGCTGGATCCACAATCTCAAGAAGAGCCTCGCCTTTATGCAGACGCCGCTCGAGAACAAATGGTACTTTGACGAGGCGTACAACGCCGTGGTGGTCAACCCGCTCAGGTCGGTGGGCGCGTGGTTTGCCAGCGTCTTCGACCCCAAGGTGGTCGATGGCACCGTCAACGGCATTGCCCGCGGCACGTCGCGCCTGGGCGAGTATACGCGCAGGCTGCAGAATGGCTACGTGCCCACCTATGCACTCAGCATCCTCGTGGGTGTGGCGGCGGTGGTGGTCTACTTCTTGTTTATCTAGGCAGATGCGGCGCGAGGCGCTGCATTTCGTAGCGGCGGCTTCAGCCGCCGTTCTCGAGGACGCGACGCGATCCATACCTACGGCGGCTGAAGCCGCCGCTACGAACGCATCGCTGCTCCACACTCGGGGAACCGCACTTCAGGAAGCTGGTTATTTATGCAATTCTCGGTACCCTATTTGCTCAGCATCATCACCTTCTTGCCGCTGCTGGGCGCGGCCGCCGTGCTCCTCCTCAAGGGCGATGGGCCGCGCCGCTGGACGGCGCTGGGCTTCTCCATTGTCACCTTCCTGGTGAGCCTGCTGCTGCTCGTCAACTGGCAGGCGGGCGAAGCGGGCATGCAGTTTGAGGAGGTGGCCCCCTGGCTGCCCGCCGCAGGCCTTACCTACCACCTGGGCGTGGACGGCATCAGCCTCTTCATTGTGCTGCTGACGACAATCCTCTCGCCGGTCGCAATTGCCTTCAGCAACCGCTTCGTCCATGATCGCCTGGGCGCGTTCCTTGCGCTCATGCTTGTGCTTGAGACGGCGATGATCGGCACCTTCCTTGCGCTGGACCTGATCCTCTTCTTCGTCTTCTTCGAGTTCAGCCTCATCCCCATGTACTTCCTGATTGGCCAATGGGGCAGCCAGAACCGTGTCTACGCCGCGCTCAAGTTCTTTCTCTACACCTTCGCCGGCTCGGCGGTGATGCTCATTGCCATCCTGGTGGTCTATGCGAATACGGGCACCTTTGACCTGCTGCAGATTCAGAATGTGCCGCTAAGCTCCACCGTGCAGACGTGGGCCTTCCTGGCCTTCACGCTCGCCTTCGCCATCAAGGTGCCGCTCTTCCCCTTCCACACATGGCTGCCCGACGCCCACGTGCAAGCGCCCACTGCCGGCTCGATTATCCTGGCAGGCGTGCTCCTCAAGATGGGCTCCTATGGCTATCTGCGCTTCAACATCCCGCTCTTCCCCGAGGCGGCGGCCACCTTCGCGCCCTGGATTGCAGCGCTGGCGGTCATCGGCATCATCTACGGCGCGCTCACGGCGCTCATGCAGAAGGATTTCAAGTCGCTCGTCGCCTACTCCTCTGTAGCGCACATGGGCTTTGTGATGCTCGGTCTGGTAGCGCTCAACCAGCAGTCGGTGAGCGGCTCGGTGCTGCAGATGGTGAACCACGGTGTGAGCACGGGGGCGCTCTTCCTTATGGTGGGGCTGCTCTATGAGCGCCGCCACACACGCATGCTGGATGAGTTTGGCGGTCTCTGGAAGAGTATTCCGGTCTACAGCTTCCTCTTCCTGGTGGTGGCCATGAGCAGCGCCGGCCTGCCCGGCCTCAATGGCTTCGTGGGCGAGTTCGCCATCCTGCTGGGCACCTACACGTGGAACCCCATCTTCGCGGTGATCGCCGCCGCGGGCGTCATTCTGGCGGCGTGGTATCTGCTCTTGGCCTTCCGCAAGATGGCGCAGGGCAAAATTACCAAGCCCGAGAACGAAGTGGGCATATTGCAGGACATCCGTCCTGCCGAGTTCCTCATGGTGCTGCCGCTGCTGATTCTCTTCTTCATCATCGGCCTCTTTCCAAATCTATTCTTCGACAAGATCAACCCGTCGGTGTCGGCGCTCCTTGAGAGCCAGCCCGCCGTGACGCGCACGGTGGACGCCGTGGCTCTGGAGACCATGAACCTGGAGGACGGGTCCAAATGAACGACGCCATGCAAATGCTGCAATTGAACATGCAGGCAATCTGGCCACAAACGCTGCTTGTGCTCTTTGCGTTGCTCATTATGATGGTGGATGCCTTTGGCGGCGAGGCCGACGAGCACGCGGGCGGCAAGGCTGCGCTGCCGTGGATTGCGGTTGTGGGCATCCTCAGCGCCATGGCCGTGAGCGCGTGGCTCTGGACGCAGACGCCCGTCTCCTTTCAGGGGCACGCCATTGATGATCGCTTCACCCTCAGCATCAATATCATTGTGCTGGCGGCCGCGCTGCTGGGCGTGCTCTTCAGCAACTCCTACATTCAGCATGTGAACAAGCAGGTGGGCGAGTACTACGCCCTCATCCTGCTCTGCACCGTGGGCATGATGTTCATGGGCGCTGCCACCGACCTGATTGTGCTCTTCATTGCGCTGGAAATCTTCTCGCTCGCGCTCTACATTCTTACGGGACTGCACCGCAGCAACCCGCGCAGCACCGAAGCGGCGATGAAGTACTTCCTGCTGGGCGCATTTGCCTCGGCTTTCTTTGTCTACGGTGCAGCGCTGCTCTATGGGGCGACCGGCTCCACTCAGTATGACGCCATTGCATACAGTGTAAGCAACGGCCTTGCCGACCCCGCCCTGCTCTACGCAGGCATTGGTCTGCTGATTGTGGGCTTCGGCTTCAAAATCAGCCTGGTGCCCTTCCACATGTGGACGCCTGACGTCTACCAGGGCGCACCCACGCCCGTGACAGCCTTCATGAGCGCCGGCACCAAGGCCGCAGGCTTTGCGGGGCTGGCCCGCCTGCTGGTGCTTGCCCTGCCCGCCGCACAGCCGCAGTGGGGTTGGATTCTCGCCAGCCTCGCCGTGCTGACCATGGTGCTGGGCAACCTGGCCGCCTTGCGCCAGCAGAGCCTCAAGCGCATGCTGGCCTACTCGACGATTGCGCACGCCGGCTACATTCTGGTGGCACTTGTCCCCGGCACCGTCGAAGGGGCCGACGCTGCGCTCTTCTATCTCTTCATCTACGCCTTTATGAACATGGGCGCCTTCGCCGTCATTATGACGCTGGAGCAGCGTGTGGGCGATGATGCGCTGCAGGCCCATGCACGCGGGCTGGGCAAGCGTGCGCCGCTGCTGGCCTTCCTCATGGCCGTCTTCATGTTCAGCCTCAGTGGAATGCCGCCGCTGGCGGGCTTCTTCGGCAAGTTCTTCGTCTTCCGTGCCGCCGTCAACGGTGGATGGACATGGCTGGCGGTGGTGGGCATGGTTACCAGCGCGATTGCAGTCTACTACTACCTGCGTGTGGTGGTGGCCATGTACTTTGAGCAGCCGAGCGAAGAAGCGCAGATTGAGCCACGGCGCCTGGGGTTCGCTCCAGATCGGCCTGGCGCTGGCAGCCGCATTCACCATCGTCGTCGGCATCCTCCCCGGCTTCTGGGCCGGGCTGATGCAATCGGGCTTCGGCGGGTAACAGCGAACTGCGACACAGAGGTCACAGAGGGAACAGAGGAACACAGAGAAAAGCAACAGCAGACAATAACGAAGCGGCGGTGAGCAATTCTCCTGCCGCATTGTTGTTCTCTGCTGTTGCTTTTCTCTGTGTTTCTCTGTGCTTTTCTCTGTGACCTCTGTGTCGCAGTTCGCAGTTCGCAGTCCGCTGTTAGAAGTCGATGATGCGCTCCACGATTTCGCCCGTCTCCTGGTTGCAGAGGATCTGCTTGAGCTTGTTGCCGTGCATGCGCTCTTCCTTGACGACAGACATGCCGTCCACCAGGCGGGCGCTCACGGTGACGGGCTTGGCGGGCTCGGGCGCGCGCCAGTCGTCAATCTGCACCGGCTCCCACTGCCTGCTCTGCGCCGACTTGTAGCAAGCGTCAATGATAGCATTCACCACGTAGCCATCGTAGAAGGTCTCGGTGGGCTCGCGGCCGCTGTCCATGGCATCGAACATGTCGGTGAACATGTCGTTGTAGCCCAGCTCAGCCGCCTCATCACCCACGGGGAAGAGCCAGCCCGATTCGCTTTCGGACTTCTCGGCCGTGTAGCCTGCCTTGGCCGCTGTGAACATTTCGAAGCCGGTGCGCAGCCAGTGGTTGAGCCAAATTGTGCCCTCGGTGCCCGCCACCTCATCGCGCAGGTCCATGCCGCCACGGAAGGCCCACGAGACCTCGAACTGCCCCATGGCCCCACTCTCGAAGCGAATGAGGCCGATGCCGTGGTCCTCGGCAGGGATGGGATGAACGAGCGTCTGCGCCCAGCACATCACCTCCACAGGGCGGTTCTGCTTGCCCGCAAAGCTGCGAATGATTTCGACGCAGTGGCAGCCCATGTCGATGATGGCGCCGCCGCCCGCCTTCTCCTTGTCCCAGAACCAGGCGCTGTGCGGGCCGGGATGGGTCTCGCGCGAGCGAATCCAGAGCACGTCGCCCAGCGCGCCTGCCTTGGTCGAGGCCAGCGCCTTGAGCGTCTTGGGCGGGTAGACGAGGTCTTCCAGATAGCCGTGGAAGACGCCCGCCTGCTCCACAATGTCGAGCATCTGCTTGGCCTCGGCGGCGGTGCGCCCCAGCGGCTTGGTGCAGAGGATGTTTTTGCCGGCGGCTGCGGCCAGCCGCACGCACTCCACGTGCATGTCGTTGGGCAGGCCAATCACCACCGTGTCGGTGCTCGGGACTCTCGATCGCGGCCTTCAGGTCATCCGTGTGCGTGGGGATGTCCCATTCGGCAGCAAAGGCGCGGGCGCGCTCGGGCGTGCGCGAGTAGACCACCTGCACGCGGTCGCGCCCGCGCTGGCCGTGCATGGTCATTGTGTAGAACATGCCGATCAGGCCGGTGCCGAGCATGGTGACGTTGTGGGCTTTGGGCATTTTGTAAGCTCCTTGTTGCAATTGGAGTCGGGATTATAGGGAGTAGGGAGTAGGGAGTAGGGAGTAGGGAGTAGGGAGTAGTGTGTACGGCATCTACCCTACTCCCTATTCCCTATTCCCTATTCCCTACTCCCCTGTTATTGGCGAAGACTGCGCTGCCGCCCATAGGCGGTAATCAATACAAGCAGGGTTGTCCCCAGAATGATCTGGCGGATGGCCTCGGGAAGCTGGCTGGCGGTGAGCAGGCTTGTGAGCAGCGTCAGCACGAGCGCGCCGGCCATGGTGCCCCAGTAGGAGCCCTTGCCGCCTGCCAGCATCGTGCCGCCTACGACCACCGCCGCCACCGAGGGGAAGAGAAAAGGGCCACCCAGATTCAGAAAGACGCTCTGTGTGAAGCCCAGCAGCAGGACGCCGCCAAAGGCCGAGAGAACGCCCGAGAGCGTGTAGGAGACCACCACCACCCACGGCACGCGCACGCCCGATAGACGCGACGTTTCGCGGTTGACGCCCACGCCATAGAGCTCCTTGCCGTAGCGCGTGCGCTCAAGCAGCAGCCACATTCCAATCCCCACCAGCGCCCAAATGAAGATGATGCCGGGCAGCGGCCCCAGCAGCGGGCTGGAGACATAGTCGGTGAGGATCGAGGGGGACTTGCCCACCAGCTGCCCCTGTGTCACAACCAGCACCAGCCCCTGCACAATGCCCGTCATGCCCAGCGTCATTACCAGCGGCGGGATGCCCAGCGCGGTGACGCCGACGCCATTGATGAAGCCAACCAGCGCGCCCACGCCCAGCGCCGCCGCCAGCGCAGGCAGCAGCAGCCCGTTGTCGCCGCCGGTAATGCGGTAGACGAGAATCGCGCTGATGGTGACCACCGCGCCCACGGAGAGGTCAATGCCCTCACCGCCGGAGATGATGACGACGGTCTGTCCGGCGGCGATGATGCCCAGGAACGCGGCCAGGCGCACAATATTGATGGCCTGCCCCGCGTTGACAAAGCCAGGCTGGATCAGCCCACCCAGGAAGAAGAGAACAATCGCGAGGATAAGCGCAATCAGCGGCGGCGATATTCGGCTCAAGCTCGATGAACGCATAATAACCTCAAAAGGAAATGCGCAACGCAAAGGCGCAGAGTAGGCAAAGAAACGCAAAGAAAAAACGAAAGCACGCCAGGTCTGTCCACAGGGGAAATTGCATGCATACAACGCTGTTGTTCCTGCTTTTCCTTTGCGCTCCTTTGCTTCCTCTGCGCCTTTGCGTTGAGATGTCTATTTTCGCCCCAGGCCGCGCAGAAGGCGGAAGATGCCCGGCGCGGCCAGCGCAATCACAATGATCAGCGCATCCACCAGCGTCTGCCACCAGGTGGGCACATTGGCAAAGGAGATAATGTTGCGGATGAGCCCCAGGATGATCACACCCATGACCGTACCGGCAACGCCGCCCTGGCCGCCGCTCAGGCGCGTGCCGCCCAGTACGACGGCCACCACCGAGTCGAGCGTCATTTGGTCACCGGCGCGTGGGTCACCTGCGCCGGTGGCAAGGCTGATCGCCAGCGCGCACATGGCCGCCATGAGGCCGGCAACCACATAGCTGCTGAAGCGCACCCAGTTGACGGGCACGCCGGTGGTGTAGGCTGCATCCGCCTTGCCGCCCACGGCAAAGAGATAGCGTCCAAAGCGCGTGGCGCGCAGCAGCACCCACAGTGCCACCACGACCGCCGCCACGTAGACGCCCAGCGGCAAACCGAGTGGCGCGGCGCCACGATAGAGAGTGACTATCTCGGTTGGAATGTACCCTCCCGGCCGCGGCAAAACCCAGAGCGCAATGCCGCCGAAGATGAAGGAGGTGGCATAGGTTGTCACAATCGGCTGCAGGCGCAGGATGGAGACGGCAAAGCCGTTGAGCGCCCCAGCCAGCATGCCCGCCACCACACCCAGCGCAATGGCCCCCGCAAAGGCCGCCATGCCCCGATTCGGGCGCAAGGCTGCGTGACGAGCACCGCCGTCACCATCGAGACAATTGCGCCGATCGAGAGATCGATGCCGCCGCCAATGACGACGACCGTTTGTCCGGCGGCCAGCAGAATCAGCGGCAGGAAGGTACGGAAGTTGCCACTGAAGACACGCGCCGTGAAGAGGTTGGGCTGCAGATAGCGATTGACGCCCAGCGCAATCACCAGCAGGAGCAGCGCAAAGAGATAGGGGTTGCGGCGCACAAAGCGCTTCAGGCTGCCGTTCATTCCGCCTCTCCCGCTGCGCCGGCAGCATCAGCGTTTCGGCAGCACTGGCATCAGCGGCTTCAGCGGCGACGCTGGCGGCAATCAGGTTGGCGCGCGTCAGGCTGCTGCCTGCCACCAGTTCCTTGCGCACGTGGCCGTCGTGCAGCACAAGCACGCGGTCGCAAAGGCCAAGCAGTTCCTCGTCATCACTGCTGTAGAAGAGGATGGCTGCACCGGCGCGGCGCAGATCGGCCAGCAGCTTGTAGATCTCCGCCTTTGCGCCCACATCCACGCCCTTGGTGGGGTCATTGAGCAGCAGCAATTGCGGCGCACGCAGCAGCCACTTGCCCAGCACCACCTTCTGCGCGTTGCCGCCGCTGAGCGAGCTCACAGGCGCATCGAGCCCCGCCATGACAAGGCGCAGGTCGCTGGCCACAGCCGCGGCGTCGCGGCGGGCGGCGGCCATGCGCAGGAGCAGGCCGTACTTGCCCCACGAGGGCAGCTGCAAATTCTCCAGAATGCTGCGGATGTCGAGCAGGCCCTGTGCGTTGCGCTCGCCGGGCACGTAGGCCACACCCTGCGCCATGGCCTCCTGCGGGTGCTTGAAGCGCACGGGCTGGCCGCTGAGCTCGAGACGGCCGCCAAAGGGCAGCGCGCCGTAAATGGCCAGCAGCAGGTCTTCCTGACCCTGGCCGCGCAGGCCGCCCAGCCCCACCAGTTCGCCGTCATGCACAGCCAAGTCCACGCCGCGCACGCTGGCGGTTGTCAGGTTCTGTGCGGCAATCGCACAGCGGCGGGTGTTGTCGGCGGTTTCTCCGCGCCTGCAGCTCTCTGCCCGGCGCACCACTGAGCGCCGCGCCGACGGCGGTGCCGGCTGCGCTTTCGCCAATCATCAGGTTGACGATGTCGCGCTCGTCTGGCCTCCTCAATCTGGAGCGTGCCCACGCTGTGGCCGTTGCGCAGCACAACGGCGCGGTCGGCAATGCGGAAAATCTCCTCCATGCGGTGCGAGACAAAGACGATGGCCAGGCCATCGCGCTTCCACGCCTCCACCAGCTCAAAGAGGCGGCCCACCTGGCGGCTGTCGAGGCTGGCGGTCGCCTCGTCCAGAATCAGAAGGCGGGGTTTGATGCTCCACGCCTTGAGGATTTCGACAATCTGCTTCTCGTCGGGCGGCAGGTCGCGAATGGGTGTGTCGGCGTCGAGCGTCGGCCCCACGGTGCCCTTGAAGAGCGTCAAGCAATGCCTCCGTATCGGCACGCGCCTTGCCCCGCTGCACAAAGCCGCCGCGCAGCGGTTCGTGGGTCAGCCAGATGTTTTCCTCAACCGTGAGGTCGGGAATGAGGCTGAGTTCCTGGTAGACGGCGGTGAGGCCGAGGGCGCGCGCCGCGTGGGGCGAGCTGAAACTGACCCGCTTGCCGTCGAGCAGAAACTCACCCGCATCGGGCGCGACAACGCCCGTAAGAATCTTGCTGAGCGTGCTCTTGCCGCTGCCGTTGGCCCCCACAAGGGCGACCACGTCGCCTGAGCGCACGTCGAGCGTGCCGTCGGCCAGCGCCACGACGCCGCCGTAGCGTTTGCTGACGTGGGTTGCCGAAAGTGAAACTTGCATGGGTACACGCGAAGGGGATGAGAAAGGGGCGAAAGTGTTCAGCTCTGCGGCGATGGACGTGACGCGGGGGAGGTTTCCCTCCCCCGCACGACTACGGCTTTACTGGAAGAAGGCCGCAGCCTCTTCAGCGCTGATCATGCCGTCGCCTGTGTAGGAGGCGGGCTGATCCTTGATCGTCTCGTAGACTTCGGCGAAGTTGTCGGCGGTGACAACGCCGGGGATGGGAACGAAGAGGGTGTTCGGCGTGGGGCAGTCGCCTGCCAGCTGCGCCGGGTCAATTTCCTTGCCCTGCATGAGGTTCACGAGGACGTGCAGACCGCTGGCAGCAACGCCCGGCGGGTTGACAACGCCAATGCTCGTGAAGTCGGGGCGCTCCTGCAGAATCTCGTTCCAAAGCTGCAGGTAGCCGGCGCGCTGTTCGCCCACCATGATCGGCCACTCCTCGGGATTTGCCGTCTGCACGGCGAGCAGAGCACCCTGTGCCATGCCGTCCTGCGTCCACACGCCGTCTATGTTCGGCAGGGAAGCGAGGAAGTTCGACATGACCTGCTGGCCGGTGGCCTGGTCCCACCTGCCGGTGTCGCGGCCCACAACGTTGATGTCGGGGTACTGGTCCAGCACTTCCTGCACGCCCGCCATGCGCGCTTCGTTGGCAGGGTGGCCCGGGAAGCCCTCGATCAGGACGATGTCGCCCTCGCCGCCCAGTTCGTCGGCCAGCCACTGCATGCTGATCTTGGCCCATTCCTTCTGGTCAATGACGACGTTGATGACGCCTTCAGCGCAGATGGCCTGGTCAATCGAAACAACCGGCACGCCGTCGGCCACGACTTCGGCCAGCGTGGTGTTGAGGGCCGTCACGTCGCCGGGGTTGATGATGATGCCATCGACACCCTTGTTGACGAGGTTCTGGATCTGCTGGATCTGCCCCTGGGCGTCGGTGTCGGCGCTCTCAATGAGAAGTTCATTGGTGAGGCCGGCGTCCATCAGCTCGGCATTGACATCCTGCATGTCCTGGATCATCTGCGTGCGCCACTCGCTGCTGACAAAGCTGTTCGAGAGGCCAACCGTAAAGGGGCCCGCAGCAGCTTCGGCGGGTGCCTCGGCAGCAGGCGCTTCGCCAGGCCTGGTGCGGCGGGCGCAACCGGTGCGGCGCAGGCCGAGACGACCATGGCGGCAATCAGCAACAGGCTGAACACCAATACAATCTTGCGATTCATAGGTCCTCCTTGACTGAATCAGATGAGAATGGATTGTGTTGATTGGCTGACTGTCTGTACTGCGTGTACTGAACGTTGAGACGGCCGGGGAGTAGACCGTTCATCCCATTGTAAACGGCGTGTTGCTTTCCGCCAAAGAAGCCGGCCTACCTCCCTAACGACGGCGCAAAGGCGCAAACGCGAAGCGCAAAGAAGAGCAAAGGCAGGGCAAGGATAAGGTGAGCAAAGGCGCTATGTGACAACCATCGCAGGATTCTTCTTCGGGTCGTACTTTCTCTGCGTTTCCTTTGCGCCTCCACGCCTGCGCGTCGTGCTTACTGCTGTGCCTTGAAGGCATCGAGAATCTCGGCCGTGCGCGTGGCGCCGGCGCGCGTGACGCCCAGCGCACGCACCTCCAGCAGCCGCTCCAGCGTGCGCACGCCACCCGCCGCCTTCACCTGCACACGCGCCGGCGAGTACTTGCGCATGAGGATGAGATCCGCATCGGTGGCGCCGCTGGGCGCATAGCCGGTGGAGGTCTTCACCCAGTCCGCGCCCGCTTCGCCGCAGATTTGGCAGAGGCGAATCTTCTGCTCGTCATCCAGGTAGGCGTTCTCGAAGATGACCTTGACCAGCGCTCCGCCCGCATGCGTCACATCCACCACGGCCTTGATGTCGGCAGCCACGTACTCCCAGTTGCCGCTGAGCACCTGGCTGATGTTGACGACCATGTCGAGTTCCTTGCCGCCGTCGGCAAGCGCCTGCTCGGCCTCGGCCACCTTGATGGCCGTGGTGTGGCCGCCGTGGGGAAAGCCAATCGTCGTGCTCGGGGCCACGCTGCTGCCCTGCAGGATCTCGGCGCAGCGCTTGAGGTAGTAAGGCATGATGCAGACGCTGGCGACGTTGTACTCCACGGCCAGCCGGCAGCCCGCCTCAAGTTCGGTCTGTGTGATGGTGGGGTTGAGCAGCGAGTGGTCAATCATCTTGGCCAGATCGCGATATGTTGGTTCCATGATTGCTCCAGATAGACAATTTCGTAGCGGCGGCTTCAGCCGCCGTAGATATGGGAAACGTCGCGTGCTCGAGAACCGCGGCTGATGAATGTTGCCGAATTGTTTCGGTAGTCGCCGCCATGGCAACCTCACCCCGGCCCCTCTCCATTCTAGAGGGGAGACCTGCGCCGACGTGGTGCTCCCCTCTCCAGAATGGAGCGGCGGGGCTGGTTGCCTGGCGCGGCCGCTACCGAGTATTCGGCAACGTTCATAGCCGCCGCTACGAGGGCCCGGGCCGCCGCGCCTTGTGCCGGAGGGCTGGAAGCCCCCCGCTACGGACGCGCCCAGGCAATGCCCCGCTGCGCCGCAAGCGCGATGCCGCCCAGCATCCCCGCACGCGTGCCGAGGAGCGATTCCTCAATGCGCACGTCGTGCACGGGGAACATCTGCACACGTGCACGCACGGTTGCGCGCACCACATCAAAGTCGATTGCACCCGTTCCCACCACGCCGCCCCCCAGCACAACCAGGGGCGGGTGCAGAAACGCAATCACATTGGAGACCGCAATGCCAAGATATTCACTGGCTCGTGCCAGCACCTCGCGCACGGCCACATCACCCTGCGCCGCTGCCTCGGCCATGGTGCGCGGGTTAACGCGTCCCGCGTCGCCCTCCGACCAGCGTGTAGAGCACGGTCGTTTGCCCTGTGAGCAGCAGGCGCACCCCTTCGGCGGTGATGGCGGGGCCGCTGCAGAGCGTCTCCAGACAGCCGCGGCTGCCGCAGCCACAGCGCGGGCCGTCGGGCAGAATCGTGTGGTGGCCATACTCGCTGTTGACGCCATCGGCGGCCATGTAAAGGCGGCCGTCGTAAGCGAAGCCGCCGCCAATGCCTGTTCCGATCGCGAAGAAGGCCAGCGTGGGCGTGGTGACGCCGTGGCCATAAACGAGCTCACCCAGCGCCGCCAGCCGCACGTCGTTGAGCAGCGCCACCGGGCAGCCGACAATTGGCTCCAGCCACGCGCGCGCCGGCACGTTGCGCCAGTTGCCCGCCAGGTTGGGCAGAAAGAGAACCTCGCCCGCGGCGTTGGCATTGCCGGGGATGCCCATGCCCAGTGCCGCCGGCTGCTCGCCGCATTCCGCAGCCAGCTCGTTAACGAGCGCGCCAATCCGCTCCACCACCGCACGCGGCCCTTCATAGGAGTGCGTGGGAATGGTGCGCTCGGCGACGAGCGCCCCATCCGCAGTGGCCAGCGCGCCGGCTATTTTGGTGCCACCCAGGTCAATCGTTGCGAAAACAGCCATGGGAAAATGGTTCTAAGGGTTTAGGAGTTCAAGAGTTGAGTTCAAGAGTTGCAGGGCTGGCGTCTCGCAAGTGCGCGCAACTCCTGAAGCCGCAAACGTCTCGACTCGTCTACTCTTCAACTTCGTTATGGCGTGGCGGGCCCATGTACGGGCGCAGGAACACGTTCGTCTGGACCAGCGCGGCGAAGCGCGAATCCAGCGAACCTTCATAGGCGCGGTCCTCCACTTCGACGCACACAGGGCCGTCATAGCCCGTGTCACTCAAAATGGAGAAGAACTGCCCCCAGTTCACATCACCCAGGCCGGGCAGCTTGGGCGAGTGATACTCAAGCGGCGTCGCCATGATGCCCACGTCGTTGAGGCGGTGCTTGTCGACGCGCGCATCCTTGGCGTGCATGTGGAAGAGCTTGTCGGCTAAACTCGCGCATGGGCGCCAGGTAATCCATCTGCTGCCACACCATGTGCGAGGGGTCGTAGTTGAGGCCAAATGCATCACTTGGGATTTCCTCAAACATGCGCCGCCAGATTGCAGGTGTGGTGGCCATGTTCTTGCCCCCAGGCCACTCGTCATTGCTGAAGTACATGGGGCAATTCTCAATGGCAATCTTGCGGCCGTGATCCTCGGCAAATTGCACCAGCGGCCGCCACGTCTCGCCAAAGCGCTTCCAGTTCTCCGCCAGCGACTTTGTCCAGTCGCGGCCGATGAAGGTGTTCACAACGGCCACATCCAGCAACTCGGCGGCGAGAATCACCTGCTTGATGTGCTCGATGTAGACCTGCGCCTCGGCCTTGTCGGGCGCAAGCGGGTTGGGGTAGTAGCCAAGGCCGCTGATGTTGACTTCCTTCTCCTCGACCAGATCCAGCACCTCTGCCGCAGCGCCCTCGTCAAAGTCGGTGACGTCGATGTGCGTCACGCCTGCATAGCGGCGTTCGGCCTTACCCTTGGGCCAGCACATCACCTCTACGCAGTCAAAGCCCGTCATCTCTGCCGCTTCGAATCACTTCTTCCAGTGACAGGTCGGGCAGAATTGCGCTGACAAATCCAAGTTCCATGGTCTCTCCTCCGCTTCTATATGATTTGCAAAGAGTAGCGTCTATTCAACGGTCACCCAGCGCTGCTCGCGGTGGCTACGGTATATGGCCTCGCAGAGCAGCATTTCGCGGTGCCCCTCCGCAAAAGTGGGGAAGGGAGCCGGTGCGCTGAAGTCGCCCGCCGCGATATAGCCATAGAAGGCCTTGAAGATCATCTTGAAGGTGTCGGGGTAGCCCTCGGCGTGGTTACCGGGGATAGGCAGCGTAGGGCCGCGCAAAATCCGAAAGCAGCGAGGGGTCCTTGAGCAGCACTTCGTTGGCGTGCTCGCGCGAGCCAAGCCAGAGTTCGTTGGGGTGCTCGCCATCCCACGCCATTGCGCCCTTGGAGCCTGCAATTTCCCAGCGCAGATTGTTCTTGCGCCCGGCGTTCACCTGCGAAACGTGCAGCACGCCGCGTGCGCCGCCCTTGAAGCGCAGCAGCACGCTGCCGGTATCCTCAGTGGTAATCTCCACGGGCTCGGTGGCGTTTTGAGCGCCCAATTTCCCCGTAAAGGTTTGCACTTCGCCCATGGGGCGCAGGCGGACAGGGTGCACAATCTGCAGGTCGGCGCAGACGGACTCGATCTCCAGGCCGCTGATGCTTTGCGCCAGGTCCATCCAGTGGGTGCCGATGTCGCCAATTCCGCGCACATCACCGCCCTCTTGCGCCAGCACGCGCCAGTTGTAGTCGGTTTGGTAGAGGAGCCGATCCTGAATATAGTAGCCGTGGATTGTGTAGATGTCGCCGATGTCGCCGCGGCTGCACACGCGCACGCGCCTCCATGTTGAGCGGGTAGAAGCGCATGTTGTAGTTGACGCCCGCCGCGCAGCCGGAGGCCGCCGCCACGATGCGCACCAGCTCCGCCGATTCAGCCGAGTTCATCGCCAGTGGCTTCTCGCAGAGCACATGCTTGCCCGCCTCCAGCACAGCCTTGGCCATGGCAAAGTGGAGCATATTGGGCGTGGCGATGTGGACGGCCTGCACGGTCGGATCGGCCAGCAGTTCATCCATGCTCGCGTAGCCTCGGGGCAAGTTCAGGCTGTCGGCAGCGACCTGCGACTTTTCGGGCGTTGCGTCCAGAATGCCCGCAACACGAATGCCCAGCCGGCGCAACGCCTCGGTGTGCGTGGGTCCCATAAAGCCGGTGCCGACGATTGCGGCGTTGAATTTCAGACATAATTCGCTCTTTCAATTGATTGGATCGCAGTTACCGCAGCGCTACCCATGACGGCGTGTGCGCCGGGCAGCGGCCCCAGGCGGTTATGGAATTCGTACATGTCGCCGCGATACCAGGTCTCTTCCTGCCAGAGCGGCGCGCCATCAGCCAGGCTACCGGTCGCGTGGATCAGGAAGCCGGGCGCGCCGCTGCGCACCTCGAGCAAGCGCGCCTCGCCGTTGCGCAGCAGCACGGCGCGGATCACCTCGTCTGCTCCACCCAGATCCAGCCCATACTTCCGCGTCCAGACGGCGTAGAGCGAACTTTCCAGGTCATCTCGTTCAAGGTCGGGACAGAAGCGAGCCACAATCAGCCGACGCTCCAGAATCACGGGCACGTTGTCGGCCAGACGCAGCCGCTCAACACGGAAGGCTCGGTCGGCAGGCGCAAGGCGCAGCGCCTGCTGCACGTGATCGGCGAGGCTATTGCGCGGCCACCTGCTGCCACTCGAGGACGCGCGTGCCGGGTGTCTTGCCCGCGGCCTGCGCCTTCTCGGTGAAGCTGGCCAGCGCGCGCGTGTCATATTGGAGCGCGCCGCCGCGCACAAAGGTGCCAACGCCCTTGCGAAACTCGAGCGTGCCTTCGGCCACAAGGTTGGAAAGCGCCTTGTTGGCAGTGGCACGGCTTACGGCAAAGCGCTCGACCACCTGCCGCTCGGTGAGGAAGCGCGCGCCGGGCGCAAAATCACCGCGGCGTACAAGCTCGCGCAGCAATTGGTTCAGCTGCTGGTAAACTGGTCTCTTGTTCAGCGTATCGTGCATGATAGGGAGGCTGTGCGGCGACGACCCGGCCGCATCCCGACTGAGGACGCGACGGTGGCTAAGCCACCGTACAACCAAGTATAATATGGTTTGAGTAGCGGCGTCAACCATGATTCTTGAGCGGTTGGCTGAGCGGTCATTGGTCATTGGCAACGCCTGTGTCTTGCACGCAGGTGCGTTTCGTAGCGGCGGCTTCAGCCGCCGTGCTCGAGGATGCGCTGCGATCTCGCACCTACGGCGGCTGAAGCCGCCGCTACGAAACGCACGCCGCATTTCTCGACACCCCACACCCACCACCCGAGGCTCTCCATGAACCCTGCCCTCGCCTATCTTGACGCCGCCGGCGATATCATTGCGCGTATTCGCGCCACGCAGTTGCCTGCCATCGAGCAGGCGGCCGATCTCTGCACGCAAGCCATTGCCGGCGGCGGCCTTGTGCATCTCTTTGGCACAGGCCACTCGCGCATGTTCGTGGAGGAGATGTTTCCCCGCCACGGCAGTTTCCCCGGCTTCCACCCCATTGTGGACCTGTCGCTCACCTTCCACACGCAGGTGGTCGGCTCCAACGGCCAACGTCAGGCCATGTTCCTCGAGCATGTAGAGGGGCTGGGGCGCACAATTCTGCGCAACTTCGTGCTGGCTCCGCCCGATTGCTTTGTGATCTATTCCAACAGCGGCGTCAACGAGGTGGTCGTCGAGGTGGCGCTGGTGGCGAAGGAGCTTGGCCTGCCCGTGATTGCCGTGGTAAGCATGGCTCACTGCCTGGCGTCTGCGCCGCGCCACTCGTGCGGGAAGCGGCTGGTCGATTTGGCCGACGTGGTCATCGACAACTGCACCCCCGCCGGTGACGCGCTCGTCCACGTGGAGGGGCTGGCGGACCCTGTCGGCCCTGGCTCCACCATAGGCGCTGCGGCGGTGACGAACGCGCTCAAGGTGCTGATTGCCGAGAAACTCACGGCGCTGGGGCAGCCGCCCATTGTGCTTACAAGTGCGCTCCTCATTGGCAGCGAGCGCTCCAAAGCGCAATTCGACGCCGCCTACGACGACTACCGCGCGCGTGTCAAGCGCGTTTACGGATAGTAAAAGGCAATTGGTCATTGGTGAATTGGTAACTGGCGTGCCGCGCATGCCACGCCGCGCGATTTCCCAATTCACCACTGACCATTGACCATTGACCAATGATCCATTCGCCACGCAACCGTTCCACCCCAGGCCCACAGGAGGCACACAATGCAACCGCGCCCTCTGCGCACAATTGTCATGGGCAGCTACCCTTTCCCCGCCTGGCTCGAGTTCGCCAGCAATCATCTGGAGCAGTTCGGCAGCGCCGACGTTGCCGAGCTCATTGACGACGCGGTCGTCGTCGCCATTCACGACCAGATGCAGGCCGGTCTGGACGTCATCACCGATGGCGAACAGACGCGCCTTGACTTTAACCTCTCCTTTTACGGCTACATTGAGGGGATTGAGCTGGAGGGGGAATCGCCGCGCCGCTTTGGCCCGCCTGCGCATGACCAGCGCGGCCGCCACGCCATTTGCGGCCAATTGCTCGCGCCGCGTGGCCTGGGCGCAGTCGAGGAATTCAAGCGCTTGCAGCGCCTCGCGCCGCCCGGCCCGGCGCTCAAGGCGAGCGTGCCCGGCCCCTACACGCTGAGCGGCCGCCTGCTGCCCAACGCCGACTACCCCGACCGCTGGGCTGTGGCCGAGGCGCTGCTGCCGCATTGTCCGTGCCGAGCTTGGCGCGCTGGTGGAGGCCGGTTGCCGCGAGATTACAGTGGACGAGCCTTCCATGTCCTGCTATGCGTACAAAGAGGACACCGCGCGCATGGTGGATCTCTTCAATCGCACCGTGGGGCCGGTGGTGGGCGCCTGCCGCCTTGCCACACACCTCTGCTTTGGCAACTACAAGGCGCGCGCCGTGGCCCCACGCCGCTATGCGCCCATGTTCCCCGACTTTTTGGGCATGCACGTGGACGAAATCCACGTAGAGATGGCGAGCCGCGAGTTCGCTGAGCTGGAGGTGATTGCCCACATTGCCGAGGTGACCGATGTGGCGGTGGGCATCATCGACGTGAAGAGCTACTTTGTGGAGACGCCGGAGGTTGTGGCCGAGCGCGTGCGCCTCTGCCTGCAGCACGCCCCCGCCGAGCGGCTGGCCTTTGCGCCCGACTGCGGCCTCAGCCAGACGGCGCGCTGGGCGGCGCGCCCCAAGCTGGCCAACATGGTGGCAGGCGTACAGAGGGTGCGCAAGGAGTTGGGGCTGGAATAAGAACAGCAGTACACAGGTGACACAGAAACGAACAGACAACAACGGATGAGAATACCGCACTCGTCCGTTGTTGTCTGTTCGTTTCTGTGTCACCTGTGTACTGCTGTTAATCCTTGTTGCGGCGGAGAAAAGCGGCGAACTCGTCGGGGTCCAGCGCTTTTGAAGAACGGGGCAACGCTTCGGCGCTCTCGTCGCGGTCGTCGCGGCGTCGTCCGCATCATTGTCGGCAAAATCAGCAAGGCGAGGCGCCAGCGCATCACCCTGCAGGTGCGCGATATAGGGCGGGATGACCTCCACGATTGCCTCGAGCCAGTGCGCCGCTGCGGCTCCTTCAGGCAGGTTGACGATGAGCGTGCGGCTGCGTATGCCCGCCACGCCCCTGTCCAGCAGCGCGAGCGGCGAGAGCATCTGCGCCTCGGCGCGCATGGCTTCGGGCAGCGCAGGCGCAAGGCGGTCGAGCACATCGAGCGTGGCCTCGGGCACAATCTCGGCGGCGCTGGGGCCAGGCGCGGGCAGCGTACCACCCAGCGTGAGCACAAGGTCCATTTCGGCTTCGTCACACCAGGTGCGCAGCGTCTCGGCAAGCCACGTGCGCTGGGAAGCGACAGCGCGCTCCTCAAGCACGACAACGCCGGGCACGCTGCGCAGGCACAAACGCACGGCGTCGAGGGCTTCATCATCCAGTTGCGGCACGCAAAGCAGTGCGGTGCGAATCATTGGCTCATTCCTGCGTATGGGCGGGCTGCGCTGATTGTACAGAAAACAAAGCCTCCGGAACGGATTCCGGAGGCTTTTTCACATGGGTAGGCAGTACCGTGGCGCGCTCTAGCGCTTGGTGTACTGCTTGGCCTTGCGGGCGCGCTTGAGGCCTGGCTTCTTGCGTTCCTTGGCGCGGGCGTCTGCGCGTCAGGAAACCGGCGCTCTTGAGCGGCGTGCGCAGGCCCGTATCACCCATCGCCAGCGCGCGGGCAATGCCCATGCGCACGGCGGCGGCCTGGCCGCTGTCACCACCACCCTTAACGTGGACGCTGATGTTGTAGCTGGCCGCTGTGCCGGTGGCATTGAGCGGCTGCATCAGAATCATCTGGTCCAGGTCGCGGCCGAAGTAGACGTCCATCGGCTTGTCATTGACAACGATCTCGCCGGTGCCGGCGTAGAGGCGTACACGGGCTGTGGCGGTCTTGCGGCGGCCAACGGCCTCAATATATTCAGCCATGGGTTATTCTCCAAATTCCAGCGCTTTGGGCTGTTGGGCGGCGTGCG
The DNA here is from genome assembly GCA_963773745.1 of uncultured Chloroflexia bacterium. GTDB lineage: Bacteria > Chloroflexota > Anaerolineae > Caldilineales > Caldilineaceae > UBA5069. The sequence continues at coordinate 879,675 of CAVZCL010000005.1, read as the reverse complement.
GGTGCTCGGGACCGGCGTAGATGCGCAGCTTCGTCATCTGTGCACGGCCCAGGCGGGTCTTCGGCATCATCCCCTTGACAGCCTCATAGATGACGCGGTCGGGATAGCGTTCCATCTGCTCGCGCATGGAGCGGCTGTGCAAGCCGCCGGGATACTGCGAGTGCTTGTGATAGAAGACCGTGTCGAGCTTCTTGCCGGTGACGACGATGCGCTCGCAGTTGGTCACAATCACAAAATCGCCGCTGTCCATGTTCGGGCTGAACGTAGGCTTGTGCTTGCCACGCAGCACAGTGGCAATGTGTGTGGCCAGACGGCCCAGCGTCGCGCCTGTCGCATCCACGACGAACCACTCGCGCTGCGCTTTGATCTCTTCTTCGCTCGGACTTACAGTCGCCTTCACGAGACTGACTCCTCTACTCAAGTTGCCAAGCACTCACGGTTCGAGTGCTGATTCTCATTCAACAGCCCTGCAACGAGAGCAGAGCATCACTTCATTTGATCAACCCGGGCGTGGGCTCTGCAAAGAGCTGCCATTCCTCGGGGTATGTCACCGTTTCAAGCACCAGGCCGCAGGGTGGAGCCGGTGGGGCGGATTGTGCGCCATCTGCCGCCTGCAAAGCGCAGGCAAATCGCTCAACCGACCAGCGTCCTTCCCCAACCTCCAGCAAGCTTCCAACCACCTTGCGCACCATGTGCTGCAGAAACGCGTTGGCTGTTATGGTAAAGACCAGCCTGCGTTCGTCCTGCAAACCAACCGGCGGCAAATCCGACGAATCTATGTGCCAGTCTGCAGCAAAGACGGTGCGGATTGTGTTCTCGCCCTGCGGCGGCCGGCCAAAGGTGGCGAAGTTGTGCGTACCAACCAACTCTGCTGCCGCGGCCTGCATGGCTGCCACATCCAGCCGCTGAGAGACATCCAGCGCATAGCGGCTGCTCAACGGTTCGCGGCCTGCGCCCTCTCGCAAAAAGTAGCGGTAGGTGCGTTGCACAGCACTGAAGCGGGGATGAAAGCCCGCCGGCGGTGCAATCACCTGCCGAATCACAATGTCCTTCGGCAAATGCGCGTTCCAGGCCCGACGCAAATCATCCAGCTCGTGTCGCCACTGCACTGTGGCCGCAACAACCTGGCCCCGTGCGTGCACACCCGTGTCCGTGCGGCCGGAGCCGACAATGCGCCCCTGCAAAGTTGTGAACGTACCCAGGGCCTCTTCAAGCTGCGCCTGGATTGTCGGCACGTCGGCCTGCACCTGAAAGCCGTTGTAAGCTGTGCCGTCATACCCTGCCAACGCCGCAACCTGCACAAAGCCGTCGCGCGTTTCTGTCGCGTTCATGGTTTGCCACCTGGCCTCAGGCCGTGCGGCAATCCCTCTGCCCGCTATTCGGGCATCTGAACCAGTTCGATGATCGCCATGTCGGCGGCATCGCCCTGACGCTTGCCCAGCTTGATGATGCGCGTGTAGCCGCCATTGCGCTCCATGAAGAGCGGCGCAATTTCGTCGAAGAGCTTCTTGGCAACCGTTTGGTCGCGCAGATAGGCCACGACCATGCGCTGGCTGTGCACACGATTGCCGCCATCGGCCAGGCCATGCTTGGCCTTGGTAATGAGCTTTTCGGCGTCTGCGCGAATCGCGCGTGCCTTGGCATCAGTCGTGGTAATGCGCCCGTGAATATACAGGTCGCGAATTAGGTTGCTGAAAAGCGCCTTGCGGTGTGCCGAATCACGGCCCAGGTGGCGCCCCATCACTCGATGTCGCATGATTATGACTCCTCATTCGACGGCGGGCGGTGCATCCGCACCTACCGTCCACTGCGCAATTTTGGCCTGCACCGTCACCTGCGCCGCTTACTCTTCGTCGCCGCCGGCAGCGTCACTCTCGGACTTGTAGCTCTCCACCCAGAAGGTGTTGTCGAAGCCCGGCACCGTCAGGTAATTCTTCTCGCCCAGCTTCTCAACGAGTTCATCGAGCGACTTCTTGCCGAAGTTGCGAATGGCGAGCATCTCGTCTTCGCCCTTCTCCATGCGCTTGAGGATTTCGCCTACCTTGGTAATGCCGGCGCGCTTGAGGCAGTTATAGGCCCGCACCGTCAATTCAAGTTCCTCAATCGGCGCGTCGTAGACACGTGCCGGAATGCCCTGTTCGGGCTCTTCCTTCTTCTCGGCCATGCGGACTTCATCGCCAGCCAGGAGCGAGAAGCGGGCCACCAGAATCTTGGCCGATTCGCGCAGCGCCTCCTCGGGCGTCATTGTGCCGTCGGTCCAAACCTCGAGCACCAGCCGGTCGTAGTCCGTCTGACCACCAATGCGCGTGCGCTCAACGTTGTAGGAGGCCTTGCGCACCGGGCTGTAGATAGCGTCCACTGGAATCTCGCCCAGGGGAAGCTTTGTGCGCTCCTCGGCCGGGCTGTAGCCGCGTCCGGGCCCGACAATCATTTCGATGTCCAGGTCCACGTCATCGGCGTCCGCCGTGAGCAGATAGAGGTCAGGGTTGACAATCTCCAGTTCGGGCGGAACATTCAGGTCGCCCGCTGTAATGGGCCCTTCGCTCGTCACCTCGACGTGCATGCGCACGGGCTCTTCTGCGCGCGACTTAATGCGAATCTGCTTGATGTTCAGAATCAGCCGCTGCGTATCCTCACGAACGTGGGGGATGGCAGTAAACTCATGATGAACGCCGCTTATGCGGATGGACGTAACCGCCGCACCCTGCAAGCTTGAAAGCAGAACCCGTCGCAGCGCGTTGCCCAGCGTAATACCATAGCCGCTCTCAAGCGGGCTGATGATATAGCGGCCGTAGTTCAACGAACTGGACTCAACTTCATATTTGGGTAGTACCGTGTTCAGCAAGGGACAACCCTCCTGCTTGGTGCGCAAACGGGCGAAGACACCCGACGCACGGCCCGAACATTCCAGCGGGCTGCGACTTCATTGCACACAACAGCCGCTGCGAGCGCACGCCCGCCACCGTATGATGGCGTGCCGTACGGCCGCAGCAGCGACTGAATCAATTTAGCGATTGTAGTATTCGACAATCAACTGCTCGTTGAGAGGAATTTCGACATCCTCACGAGCCGGGGAAGCGACAACGTTGCCGCCCATGGCAGCCAGGTCAAGGTTCAACCAGGCAGGCACACGTGTGCCCTGCATCACCTGCAGGCGGTCCTTGAAATAGACCTTGCTGCGGCTCGTCTCGTAGACCGAAACCTTGTCACCCACACTTACCAGCGCCGAAGGAATATTCGTGCGGCGGCCGTTGAGCGAGATGTGACCATGGCGCACAAGCTGGCGCGCCTGTGCGCGGCTGTCGGCAAAGCCGAGGCGGTAGACCACATTGTCGAGGCGGCTCTCCAGGATAACAAGGAGTTGCGCGCCCGTCATGCCCTGGCGGCGGTTGGCCTCGCTGAAGTAGCGGCGGAACTGCCGTTCCATGATGCCATAGACACGGCGCGCCTTCTGCTTCTCGCGCAGCTGCAAGCCGTAGTCCGACGTCTTGCGACGGAACGTTGCCTTGCGGCCATGCATGCCGGGCGGGTTGTTCTTCTTTTCAATTGCGCACTTGGGGCTAAGACAGCGATCGCCCTTCAAGTACAGCTTCATGCCTTCGCGGCGGCACAGCCTGCAAACCGCTTCTGTATGTCGTGCCATGAATCCTCCGCCGGCGATTCTGCCGGGTATCAGTCATCTCGACTGAGGTCGTTCACATTTTTGGGTCGACCACACGCACCTGCGCGGGCCGGCGCAGCGCAAAACTAGGTGCGGCGCTTCTTGGGGGCGCGGCAACCATTGTGGGGCAGCGGCGTAATGTCCGTAATTGAACGGACAACGAGCCCTGCGCCCTGCAGAGAGCGAATCGAAGACTCGCGGCCTGGGCCGGGGCCCTTCACAAAGACATCCACCTCGCGCATGTTGAAGTCACTGCGGGCGGTGTTGCCCACGCTTTGGGCTGCAAGCTGCGCGGCAAAGGGCGTCGACTTGCGGCTGCCCTTGAAGCCTGCGGTGCCGCTGCTGGCCCAGCAAAGCGTGTTACCGAACAGGTCGGTAATCGTGATGATCGTATTGTTGAATGCAGAGTGAATGTGCACCTGGCCGGTCGGCACATTCTTGCGCTCACGCCTGACTGTTCGGCGATCACGCCGGCGCTGCGGTCGAGCCATGATTGCTCCTTAACGTCTGATGCCTGCGCGCCCGGGCACAATCACCCGAGCGCTCTCAATCCCATTTCGAGTCGCGCTCCCGCTCTCCGCAGAAAGTCTGCAGCAGAGCGAGCAGCGCGTGTGCAGTCAATTACTTACGAGCGGCCTTTTTTCTGCCGGCCACAGTCTTCTTGACACCGCGACGGGTGCGGGCATTGGTGCGCGTGCGCTGGCCGCGTGTGGGCAGGTTGCGCCGATGACGAAGCCCACGGTAGCTGCCAATTTCCATCAACCGTTTGATGTTCATGTTCACTTCGCGGCGCAGGTCTCCCTCCACCACGTAGTTGCGGTCAATGTACTCGCGCAGTCGCGTCTGCTCAGCTTCGTCCAGATCCTTGACCCGCTTGGAGGGATCAATGTTAACCTGCTTGAGGATCTGTTCGCTGCTGGTGCGACCGATGCCGTAAATGTAGGTGAGCGATATGACGACGCGCTTGTTCGCGCGGGAGGTCTACGCCGGAAATACGAGCCATAAATGAATCCCCTGTGCCTGATTAGCCCTGGCGCTGCTTATGCTTCGGATTGGTGCAAATAACGTACACAATCCCTTTGCGGCGCACGATCTTGCACTTTTCGCACATTTTCTTGACGGACGGACGTACTTTCATAATTTCCTCCAGTTGCTCGATCAGGCGCAACTTTGCAATTTTATCACAGCGTTAAGGCAGAGTCAAAATCTCCGGCCCTGCGTTGGTTACTGCTATTGTATGCTCGAAGTGAGCGGCCAGGCTGCCATCCTTGGCAACCACGGTCCAGTCATCCTTGAGCGTGCGGGTAAGCCACGTACCCACCTGCACCATTGGCTCGACAGCCACGACCAGTCCGGCCTCCAGTTCGAGCCGACCATCAGCGTCGCCGCCCACGTAGTTGAGCACCTGCGGCCGCTCGTGCATGGACTGTCCCACACCGTGGCCCGTATACTCCTTGACCACGTGCAGGCCATTGCTTTCCACATGCTGCTGCACGGCCCGGCTAATGTCGACAACGTGTTTGCCCACGGTCATCTGCTCAATTGCCTTGTAGAGGCTCTCTTCGGTGACGCGCATCAAATGTTGCGCCGTCTCGGAGATCTCACCCACCGCGTAGCTCCACGCGCTGTCGCCAATGTAGCCCCGGTGCTTGACGCCCACATCAATGCTGATGATGTCGCCCTCGCGCAGGATGCGGTCGCGGCTGGGAATGCCGTGCACCAGCTCTTCGTTGACACTTGTGCAGATCTGCGCCGGATAGCCACGGTAGCCCAGGAAGCAGGAGACCGAGTCATACTTCTGCATGACGCCCAGGGCAATCTGGTCCAGCTCCCACGTGCTGATGCCTGGGCGCACTGCCTCGCGCATGGCGGCGTGGACGCGGGCCACAATGCGCCCGGCCTCGCGCATGATCTTGATTTCCTGCGGCGATTTGAGAATGGGCATGGGCCGCTGCGGCGCACGTGGCAACGGGCGTCGCGCCGCCTGCCCTGAATTGCGTCCAAACAAAGTGCACTTCCTGACAAAATGAACGAAACGTGGCTCGTAGCGGCGCTTCAGCCGCCGCTTTTACGAAGCACATACCCTCCGCATGAACGAACCACGTCACGCCGGAGAGGTGACCTACGCGGCCGTAACTTCCGCCAGCGCCGCCTGCAACTCCGCAAAGATCGCGGCAATGGGGCGTGCGCCGTCGAATTCGTGCAGCACGCCGTGCGCAAAGTAGTAGCCGATTAGCGGAGCCGTCTGCTTGTAGTAGACGTAGAGACGGTTGCGCACCACATCTTCCTTGTCGTCGTCGCGCTGGTAAAGCTCGCCGCCGTCAACATCGCAAACACCCTCCACCTTGGGCGGGTTGTAGGCGAGGTGATAGACAGCACCGCAAGACCGGCACGAGCGCCGACCGGAGATCCGCACCACAGCCTCATCGTCGCTGATGGTGATCATGGGCACGTAGCTCACGCCACCATATGGCGCAGTCAGCGCATCAAAGGCCGCAGCCTGCTGCAGCGTACGTGGGAAGCCATCCATAATCGCGCCTTTGGCGCAGTCAGGGCGGCTCAGGCGCTCCTCCACCATGGCGATTGTGACGTCATCGGGGACGAGCATGCCCTTGTCCATGTAGGACTTGGCCATCACCCCCAATTCGGTCGCGTTCTTCAGGTTGTAGCGGAAAATGTCACCGGTTGAAACCTGGGGCAGGCCCATTGCTTCTTCAAGCAGCTTGGCCTGCGTGCCCTTGCCTGCACCCGGTACGCCCAGCAGCACCAGGTACGTGCGCTTTTGGTCCATCCGATCCTCAAATCCAAAAAACGGAATGTTGTGCCGGTGGAAAAGCCAAGACTGAAAATTGACGATTGATTATTGCTGCATCGGCATTGGCATACTTCTGCATGCACAACGAGAGCCGTCAACAATCAATATTCAATTTTCAATCTTGCTCTTCCAACCTGCACAACAAGGTTTAGCGAATGAAGCCTTCGTAGTTGCGCATCATCAACTGCGCTTCGATCTGCTTCATGGTATCCAGCACCACACCGACGACGATGAGCAGGCCCGTGCTGCTGATGATCAGCGAGTTGTAGCCGCTCAGGACGTTGGTGTTGCCTGCGCCCAGCCCGTTGGCAATAATGCCCACGATGTAGGGCAGCACGGCGACAAAGCCCAGGAAGAGCGCGCCAATCAGCGTAATGCGGCCAAGCACGCCGTTCAGATACTGCTCGGTGCGCGGGCCCGGGCGAATGCCCGGAATGAAGCCGCCCTGTCGCTGCAGCGTCTCGGGGAGATTCTGCTGGCGGAACATGACGTCGGTGTAGAAGTAGGTGAACGCCACCGTGAACAGGAAGTAGAGCGTCCAGTACAGGAAGTGCGTGGGCGAGAACCAGGTGGAGAAGAAACCCGCCATGGAACCCAGGAAGCCCGACCGCCCGACGAAGTAACTCGCCAGTGTGCTCGGCAGAATCAACAGGCTCTGCGCAAAGATCAGCGGGATCATGCCGGCGGTGTTGACACGCAGCGGCACGTAGGTGCTCTGCCCGCCCACCATCATCATGCGGTTGCCGCGTACTGTGCGCACGCGCTTTCCATATTGCACGGGTATGCGCCGCTGCCCTTCCTGAATCCACACAATCAGTGCAACTGTCAGCACTGTGATGATGAGGAAGAGGACGAGCAGAACCGGCTGCTGCCAGAGCACAAGGATCTGGTAGGGAACCGAGGCGAGAATGCCCGAGAAGATGATGAGCGAGATGCCGTTGCCAATGCCCTGTTCGGTAATCAGGTTGCCCAGCCACATGCCAAACATGGTGCCTGCCGTCATACAGACGATGATGGTCAGCGTTGGCAGCAGGTTGGGGCCGGTGAAGCCCCAATTGGGCAACACGGTGAGGCCGCCACTGCCGGGCCGGCTCAGGAGCGTGCCCTGGGCCACTGCCTGCAGGATGGCCAGCGGAATGGTGAGGTAAAGGGTGTACTGGTTGAGCTTCATGCGCCCGGCATCACCCTCCTTCTGCAGCGCTTCAAGAGCCGGAACAATCGGCTGGAGCAGCTGCATGATGATGGAGGCGGTGATGTAGGGGTAGACTCCCAGCGCCATGACACCCATGCGGGAGAGGCCGCCGCCGCTGAAGAAGTTCAGAAAGCTCAGCAGGACGTTGCTGTCATTGCTGCGGAAGATCTGGTCCAGCGCGGCGCGGTCCACGCCCGGCAGCGGAATGTTGGCTGCAAAGCGGTAGAGGGCAATAATGCCGATTGTGATGAGGATCTTCTGGCGCAGGTCCGGTAGCCGGAATGCGTTGCGTACAGCGTCTACCATGGAAGTGGTCCTTCCGGGAAGGCTCCGGCGGCGGCGCTGGTGTGCGCTGCCGCCGGAGAGCTGGGCGAGGGTTAGGAACGCGGCAGGTTCTTGTTGACGGCAAAGGGCAGCATCTCAACGGTGCCGCCGGCTGCCTCAACCTTTTCCTTGGCGCTGGCGCTCATGCGGTGGACCTTGACGTGCAGCGGCTTGGTGACTTCACCGCGCGCCAGCACAACCACTGGGTCGCTTGCGCTGCCCAAAAGGCCAACAAGCTCCAGCGTATCGGGCGAGACGTCGGCCCCTGCATCAAAGAGACGCTCAAGCATGTCCAGATTTACCGCAACGTAGTCAACCTTGAAGCGGTTGTTGAAGCCACGCATTTTGGGCAACCGCTTGGTCATGCGGTTCTGGCCGCCTTCAAATGCGGCGTGAATGTTCGCGCCTGTGCGCGACAACTGCCCCTTCGTGCCACGGCCCGATGTCTTGCCCTTGCCGGAACCCGTGCCACGACCCACTCGCTTGCGCTTTTTGGTTGCACCCTCGGCGGGACGCAGGTCATGTAATTGCATGTTAATCTCGCGATTCTCTAGTTTACTGATTATGTGTAATTGATCATCTGCAAGTGGTAAATGGTAAGTGCGCCCTGGTGCGTATTCACTACCAATTCACCGATACCAGCTACCAATTGCCTGTTCTCAATTACTCTTCGATGCGCACCATGTGGCCGATCGAGGCGACCATTGCGCGCATCTCGGGCGTGTCGGGACGGTCAATCGTCTCGTGCATGCGGTGCAGGCCGAGCGCCTTGACTGTATCCTTTTGACGCTTGGTGTAGCCGATTGGGCTGCGCACCAGCGTAATCTGCATGGTCTTCTCTGCACCGGTTGCATTGCTTGCGGTGCTTGCTTCACTAGCCATTCGTCGTCTCCTCGCGGTGCCAGAAGGGAGCCAGGTGCTTGTGCTCCACGCCGCGGCGATCCGCCTCAAGGGTGTAGTCCTTCAACTGCTGCACCGCTTCAAACGCCGCCTGCACAACGTTCAGAATGTTGTCGCTGCCGAGCGACTTGCTCAGCACGTCGTTGATGCCGGCCGCTTCCACAACGGCGCGCACGCCGCCGCCGGCAATGACGCCGGTGCCCGGGCTGGCCGGGCGCAGGAAGACACGCCCTGCACCAAAGTTCGCCTCAATCGGGTGCGGAATGGTGCTGCCCAGCAGGCAGACTTTGACCATGTTCCTGCGGGCACGGTCCGTCGCCTTGCGAATGGCATCGGGCACGTCACGCGCCTTGCCCAGGCCAACGCCCACGCGTCCCTTCTTGTCGCCCACAACCACGAGCGCGCGGAAGGAGAAGCGGCGTCCACCTTTGACGACCTTCGAGGTGCGGGCGATGTGCACAACGCGCTCGCTCAGCTCCTCGCGGTCATCGCGCTCCTTGGGGCGACGATCTCGACGACCACCGCCGCGGCTGTCGCCACGACCACCCTCACTGCGATTGCTACCGCCGCCAAAGCCGCCACCGCCGCCCTGGCCGCCACGATTGGACTGACCACCACTACTGCCCTGACCGCCGCCAGCTGCCTGGCCACCGCCACTTGATTGTCTTGCCATGGAATCGGTTCTCCCATTCTCTTTCAGTCAGATGCGCGCCTAGAAGACCAGGCCGCCTTCGCGCGACGCGTCGGCCAATGCCTTGACGCGCCCGTGATACGGGTAACCGCCACGGTCAAAGACCACTGTCTCTACACCGGCGGCCTTGGCGCGTTCGGCAATTGCCTTGCCTACGGCCTTGGCCTGCTCCGTCTTGGCCAGGCTGGCCAGGTCGGCGCGCATTGTGCTGTCAACCGTTGAGGCCGACACCAGTGTGACGCCGCTCTCGTCGTCAATGACCTGTGCATAGATATGCTCCAGGCTGCGATAGACGTTGAGACGCGGGCGTGCTGCCGTGCCATGCACCTTTTTGCGGACGCGTGCGTGGCGGCGATCGCGAGCCACTGCACGATTGAATTTCGCCATGATCTCACCTCTTCCTTACTTCTTGCCGACCTTGCCGGATTTGCCAACCTTTGAGCGTACGCGCTCGCCAGAGTAGCGGATGCCCTTGCCCTTGTAAGGCTCCGGCGGACGTGTGCGGCGGATCACGGCGGCCAACTCACCAACTTCTGCCTTGTCAACGCCGTTAATCACGACGCCGCGGCCGTCTTTGTCCACATCAAACGAAATCGTCTTGTTGGGCGGCGCAAACTCCACCGGGTGGCTCTTGCCCACCTGCAACATCAGGTTGTCGCCGCGCTTCTCGGCGCGGTAGCCAACGCCCACAACTTCCAGCTTGCGGCTGAAACCTGTGGATACACCTGTGACCATGTTGGCCACCAGCGTGCGTGCCAGGCCATGCTGCGACTTGTGATGGCGCGACTCTGTAGGCCGCTCCACCACAATCTGCCCATCCTCAACCTTGAAGGTCAAATCAGGGTCAATCTGCTGTACCAATGTGCCCTTCGGCCCGGTTACTGTGACTCGGTTTCCCTTGTCAACCTCGAACTTCACCTTCTCGGGAAGTTCAATCGGGCTGCGTCCAATACGTGACATTGTCTGCCTCCTCGCGTCCCGGCCTACCAGACGTTGCAGAGAATTTCGCCGCCCACACGAGCGCGACGCGCCCGCCGACCGGTCATCAATCCTTGCGGTGTCGAAACGATATTGATGCCCAGCCCGCTGCGCACCCAGGGAATTGTACTGTACCCTGAATAGACGCGGCGCCCCGGGCGGCTGACTCGCTCAAGGCCGTTGACAACCGGCACACCCTTGCCCGTGTACTTGAGTTCAAGCACCAGGTTCGACTGCGGCTTCTCGTCGGTGACGTTGAAGCTCTTGATGAAGCCCTCTTCCTGCAAAATACGGGCGATGTTCACCTTGATTGTGGATGAAGGCATCACCACTTTACGGTGCTGCACGAGACCAGCATTTCGAATGCGGGTCAGCATGTCAGCAATTGGATCATTAACCATTCTCTTCTATCCTCTTGCTTTCTCCTCAGGCTGCGCTTGCTCTCTCCCGCCGGAGCCATGCTGCACGAGACAGCAGGTCCACTTCGAGCCGGAGAGCGTAGTTCGCAACCAACACGGGACAACAGCTCGGAGCGCCGGCCATCACCGACCGCTGCTGCCTGCACCGTCGCGCCTGATATCACGCGTCAGCCTGGCAGGGCAGCCCGTTGCACCTGCGCCCGATTTACACAAATGGTGAATCTACCAGCTCGACTTGATGACGCCTGGCAAGCGGCCCGCCAGCGCTTCTTCGCGGAAGCAAATGCGGCAGAGGCCGAAGCGGCGCATATAGCCGCGCGGGCGCCCGCAGATCGAGCAGCGATTGCGCACGCGCACGGGGTACTTGCGGCGTGATTCGCGAATGACAATAGATGTCTTTGCCACGAAAGCTCCTATCCCTTCCTGTTTCCTGCTACCTTGCGTGTTCCTGCGGGCGCTTCGAAAGCGCCGCTACAGTGCTCATCTCCGGCAGTCAATGACCGCCGTCCAAGCTATGCCCGCTTGAAGGGCATATCAAACAGTGCCAGCATGCGCCGCGCTTCTTCGTCCGTGTTGGCGGTCGTCACCAGCGTGAGTTCCATGCCACGCACCTTGTCGACCTTGTCGTAGTCGATTTCGGGGAAGACAAGCTGCTCGCGCAGGCCAATGCTGTAGTTGCCGCGGCCGTCGAACGAATCGGGCGATACGCCCTGGAAGTCGCGCTGGCGGGGCAGCACAATGTTAATCAGCCGGTCGAGGAAATCCCACATGCGGCGGCCACGCAGGGTGACCATGATGCCAATGGGCATGCCTTCGCGCAGCTTGTAGACGGCAATCGAGAGGCGCGCCTTGGTCACAACGGGTTTCTGCCCCGTAACGAGCACAAGGTCGCCTGTGGCGGCGTCAATCGCCTTGCTGTTCGTAATCGCTTCACCCAGGCCAATGTTGACCGAAATCTTGGTGAGGCGCGGAACCTGCATGACGTTGTCGTAGCCAAATTCCTTCATCAGCGCCGGCACAATTTCGTTGCGATAGCGCTCCTGCATGCGCGGCATGGGCAGCGGGCCCGTGGGGACCTCGGGCTCAGCCACAACCTCGGCGACTTCGGCCGGCGCTGCAGGGCCCTTACCCTTGCCGCCCTTGCCACCCTTGCCGGCGTCACCGCCACCCCTGGGCTGCTTGGCGCCCTTTACATTGTCACTCATTCGTTACTCCTTGCATGCGCCCGCAAGCGCCGACGCGTCCGGCGCCAGTTCAGGCCATAAACGGCGTAAAGGTTGCTTTGCGCCTCTTCGGCTACTTGTTCTTCTTGGGGAGCGGTGACCCGCTGCCCACTTCGACGCGCGACTTTTCGCCGCCGGCATCCACTTCATAACGGACGCGCGTGGCTTCGCCACCCTTGCCCACCAGCATGACGTTGCTGATGTGAATGGGCATTTCACGCTCAATGCGCCCTGTCTGCGTGCGCACGCGCCCTGTGGAGCGCTGATGCTTGATGGCCAGGTTTGCGCCCGCCACCAGCACGTAGACCTTGTTCGGGTCATAGACGCCGTCGGCCTTCTTGCCGCGCATGACGCGCTGCACCTCGCCGCGGTGTCCCTTGTCTTCGCCGGCAATCACCTCAACGGTGTCGCCCTTCTTGATTTTCAGGTTCATAATTCACTCCTTGCTCCCCGCCACTGGCGGTCTTCACCGCCCAGGGCGGCGGCTGGCTGCACGCGCTCTACAGCACTTCCGGCGCGAGCGACAGAATCTTCATGTAGCCGCCTTCGCGCAGTTCTCGGGCAACCGGCCCAAAGATACGCGTGCCGCGAGGATTCTGATTGTCGTCAATAATGACGGCTGCGTTTTCGTCAAAGCGAATGTACGAGCCATCGGCGCGGCGCGTTTCGCGCTTTGTGCGCACAACCACCGCACGCACAACGTCGCCCTTCTTGACGCTGCCCGTGGGGCTCGCGCTCTTGACGGTCGCGACGATGATGTCACCAATCGCTGCATAGCGACGGGTGCTGCCGCCCTTGACGCGGATGGTCAACAATTCTTTGGCGCCGGTGTTATCGGCAACCTTCAGCCTTGATTCCTGTTGTAGCATCTCTTGACCCTCCGCCTAGACGTTGGCCTCGGCGACTTGTACAACCTTGTTGAGAATCTCTTCCACGAAGAACGTCTTGTCCTTGCTGATCGGCCGGCACTCGCGAATGCGCACCGTGTCACCAATCCGGGCCTCGTTGTTCTCGTCGTGCGCCTTGTACTTCTTGTGTGTCTTGACAACCTTGCCGTAGAGCGGGTGCCGTGTGACGCGCACAACCTCCACAACAATTGTCTTTTCCATCTTGTCGCTTGTCACTACGCCCGTCAGGGCGCGCCGCTGTTCACGCATAACTGCTCTCCTTTGGCCTCTGCGGCCTTCCAGCCGTCTCTGCTCTGCGGCAGAATCTGCTATCCAGCCGTTGCGGCAATTCAACCGTTGCGGCTACTCAGCCTCGCTGGCCAGTTCCCGCTCGCGCAGGATGGTCATAATGCGGGCAATGTCCCGACGCACTTCACGCGTGCGGGCCGAATTCTTGAGCTGGCCCGTTGCGTTCTGAAAGCGCAGGTTGAAGAGTTCCTGGTGTGCGTCGTCCAACTTGTTGGCAAGTTCGCCGTTGGTCAGCGACCGTATCTCTTGGCTCTTCATCAAATTACTCCTGACCGTCGCTGCCGGCGACGTGATCATCACGCGTGACGAACTGCGTGCGCATGGGCAGCTTGAATGCAGCCAGGCGCATGGCTTCGCGCGCCTGTTCTTCGCCAATGCCCGCCATCTCAAAGAGAATGCGCCCCTGGCGCACCGGTGCAACCCAGTGCTCCACACTGCCCTTACCCGAACCCATGCGGGTTTCGGCTGCGCGCTTGGTCCATGGCTTGTCGGGGAAGACGCGAATCCAGATCTTCCCACCGCGGCGGATGTAGCGCACCATGGCACGACGGGCCGCCTCAATCTGGCGGCTGGTAATGTAGTGCGATTCCAACGCCTGCAAACCATAGGTGCCAAACGACACGGTGCTGCCGCGCCACGCCTTGCCCTTCAGGCGTCCACGCATGACCTTGCGGTACTTGACTCGCTTTGGCATCAACATGGTCGTGACTCCTTCATTCCTTCTTTAGTGCGCAAGTCGAGTGCGCAAGTCAGGCTGCTCCATGGCTGCGCGTATGCGGTGCCAGACGGCAACGTGCGCAATCCTGCATCCTCACAACGCCGGCCACTTACGGACGGCGCAGGCATCCACCTGAGCATCTTGTGGGCTGCAGCGGCGACCTGCGCAAACGCAGATGCGCCCAGCCTTTTCCATTCGGCTATTGCCGACGTTCGCCCTTAGGCGGCCGCCGGTGCAATTTCGGTGGCATAGCGGGCGTGGTATTCGTCGCCAGGGGCAACTTCACCCACGTAGACCCACACCTTGACGCCAATTACACCAAAGGTGGTGTTCGCTTCGGCTGTACCATAGTCAATGTCGGCGCGCAACGTGTGGCGCGGAATGCGGCCCTCACGCACGGTGTCAACACGGCCCATGTCGGCGCCGCCCAAACGGCCGGCCACAGTGATCATGATGCCTTTGGCGCCCGAGCGCATCGTCTTCTGGACGGACTGTTTCATGGCCCGCTTCCAGCTGACGCGACGCTCAAGCTGCTCGGCTATGCTCTCTGCCACCAGCACTGCGGTGAGCTCGGGCCGATCGATTTCCTTTACGTCAATCTTGACCTTCTTGTCCGTCATATCCTGCAGGTCGGTGCGCAGCACGTTAACGCTGGCGCCCTTCCGGCCGATGATGACGCCAGGGCGCGCCGTGGAAATAATCACGTGCACCTGGTTCGGCTGACGGTCAATCTCGACGTCGCTAATGCCCGCCTTGGGCAATTCGCGCTGGACCATGGCCCGGATCTTGCGATCCTCTTCGAGCTGTTCGGTATATTTCTTGCCGCTGGCATACCAGCGACTGCGGTGTTCCTTGATGATCCCCAGGCGGAAGCCCAGCGGGTGTACTTTGCGACCCAAAGTCTCTCCTCCTTACTTCCCAGCCGGTTTCTTGGATGCGGACTTGCTGCCCGCTGCGGGCGCGGCCAGCGCGACTCGCTCCTCAAGCACTACAGTGATGTGGCAAGACGGACGCCGCAAGGGCTTGAAACGCCCACGGGCTCCAAAGCGCCGCCAACGCCGAATCGGCGCCTGGTCAGCGTAAATCTTGGTGATGACCATGTCCCCCGCGTCATAGCCGTAATTCTCCACGGCGTTGGCCAGCGCACTCTTGACCGTCTGATAGGTCACGCGCGCCGACGGTGAGGGCATGAATTGGAGCAGCGCCATGGCATCTTCGGCGCGCTTGCCGCGCATTTCGTCCAGGACCAACCGCGTCTTCTGGGCGCTCATGCCGGTGAACTTGGTAATTGCTCGAACTTCCATCGTCTCCCCCTCGCCTCTTTAGCCTCGGCCTGCCGGAACCGCAGCGCGCACTTTGCTGCTCTTCTCCGACCGCACGTGGCCACGGAACAACCGGGTGGGGGCAAACTCGCCGAGCTTGTGGCCGACCATGTTCTCGCTGATGAAGACAGGCACATGGCGCCTGCCGTCATGCACGGCAATGGTGTGGCCAACAAACTGCGGAAAGACAGTGGACGCACGCGACCAGGTCTTGATCACCTTGCGCTCGCCCTTGCGGTTCATTTCTTCAATGCGCTTCAACAGTCGAGGCTCGATGAACGGCCCCTTTTTCAGTGAACGTGACACTCTTCACTCAACCTTTCTTCCAGAGCCGATTACTTCTTCGACGCGCTACTGCGGCGCACAATGTACTTGTTGGTGCGCTTGTTGGTGCGCGTCTTCAGCCCCAGCGCAACCTTGCCCCACGGCGTCTTGGGGGCCTTCATGCCAATGCCCGAGCGGCCTTCACCACCACCATGGGGATGGGATGAGGGGTCCATCGCCACACCGCGCGAGCCAGGGCGAATGCCCAGCCAGCGGCTGCGCCCTGCCTTGCCCAGGCTGATGTTGGCATGGTCCGGGTTGCTGACCTGACCAATCGTGGCCATGCAGTTCATGTCCACGTAGCGCACTTCGCCGGAGGGCAGACGCACCTGCGCCATTGTGCCTTCCTTGGCCAGAAGCTGCGCCTGGTTGCCGGCGCTGCGCACCAGCTGCCCACCGCGGCCCGGGTAGAGCTCAATGTTGTGAATCGTCGTGCCCAGCGGAATGTTTTTGATGGGCATGGCGTTGCCGGGGCGAATGTCCGCACCGACGCCGGCGACAACCGAATCCCCTACATACAGCTGGTGGGGCGCAAGGATATAGCGCTTCTCGCCGTCCGTGTAGAAGATAAGGGCAATGCGTGCGCTGCGGTTGGGATCGTACTCGATGGCAGCAACCTTGCCCACAACGCCCGTCTTGTCGCGCTTCCAGTCGATTACGCGGTAGCGGCGCTTGTGCCCACCACCCTGATGACGGGTGGTTACCTTGCCGCGATTGTTGCGGCCGGCCTTGCGCTTAACCGGCTCGAGCAGCGCGCGCTCGGGCTTCGACTTGGTAATCTCTTCAAAGGTCGAGACGCTGGTATTGCGGCGCCCGTCCGATGTCGGTCGATAGATCTTGATTGGCATAATCGTCCGCTCCCCTAAACGCCTTCAAACAACTGGATGCGGTCGCCGGGCTTGAGCGTGACGACTGCCTTCTTCCACTTGCTGCGGCGCACGATCTCACGGCTGCCGCGCCGTGTGATCTTGGCCGGCATAATCATGACGTTGACGTCGTAGACGGTGACCTTGAAGGCGGCCTCGACGGCGTCCTTCACCTGCACCTTGTTCGAACCCAGAGCCACTTCAAACGCATACTGACCCAGGTCCGTGGCAATGGTGGACTTTTCAGTCACAACCGGGCGAATCAACACATCATAGATATGCATGGTTACTCGTTCCCTTCCCCGGCCTGGACAGCGTCTGCTGTCGCCTCTGCGTCATCTGCTGCCTCGATCGCCAGCCATGCCTCAATCTGCGGCAGGGCGGCATTGGGCATAAGGACCACATCGTGGCCCAGCAGGTCGCGCACATTCAGGTAGTTGCTCATCACCATCTTGATGTTGGGGATGTTGTTGGCGCTCTTGCGAACGTTCACATCCTTGTCCACCAACACCAGGAGGACGCTGCGCTCGGAGACACCCAGCGCAGAGAGCATGGCCGTCATCGTCTTTGTCCTGGGGGCGGAAGCCGACAGGTCGTCCAGGACGACCAGCCCGCCTGCTGCCACCTTGGCGGTGAGGGCGCTGCGCAACGCTGCGCGCTGCATCTTCTTGTTGAGCGACTGCGTATACTTGCGCGGCGTAGGGCCGAAGACAGTACCGCCGCCCACCCAGTTGGGTGCGCGTGTGGAGCCCTGACGGGCGCGGCCGGTGCCCTTCTGGCGCCACGGCTTCTTGCCGCCGCCCCGCACTTCGCCACGCGTCTTGGTGTTGTGCGTGCCCAAGCGGGCATTCGCCAACTGGCGCAGCAACGCCTGGTGCATGAGCGGCACATTGACCTGCGCCGCAAAGATTGAATCATTCAGTTCAGTTTGGCCTGCGTCCTGCCCGGCCATGTTTTTCATTGCAATTTTCACGTCAGCTCTCCTCGTCTGTCCCGTAGCAAGCGGTTGCACCGCAAACTAGGACTTTTTCCCCTTGGCAGTCTTGCGCGCCTTGACGGCCTCACGCACGAGCACAAGGCCGCCATTCGGGCCAGGCACAGCACCCTTGATGGCCAGCAGGTTGCGCTCGGGATCAACCAGTGCGACCTTCAGATTCATGACCGTAATGCGGGCCGCGCCGTAATGGCCGGGGCCGCGTGCGCCCAGCAACGTGCGACCGGGCGTTGTGCCCGAACCGCGCGAACCAGGCGTGCGATGACGGTCGGACTGGCCGTGGGTCTTGGGGCCGCCTGCAAAGCTGTAACGCTTTACAGCGCCGGCAAAGCCGCGCCCCTTGGAGGTGGCGGTCACATCGACCAGCTCGCCTTCCACGAAGATGTCGGACTTGATGACGTCGCCGAGAGAATGAACGGGGTTTTCTACGTAGCGCAGCTCGCGCAGACGACGCACCTTGGGAGTGCCCGCCTGCTTCAAATGACCAAGCTGCCCCTTGGTGAGCTTGCGCTCGGGGACTTCGTCAAAGCCGATCTGGACGGCATTGTAGCCGTCGCTGTCGGATGTCTTCACCTGCGTCACATAGCAGGGCCCAGCTTCAATAATTGTGACCGGCACGATGTTCCCCTTCTCATCAAAGAGTTGGGTCATGCCGACCTTCTTGCCGAGGATTCCTCGCATGAATACCTCCCGGGACTGACGGATGCCAGAAATAACGTTCTGACCCAGCCGCATCATCCCAACGGGGCGGAACCAGCCAATTGTGTGCCGGCCGCCCGGGATATATGTTGTCGACTATTTAATTATGAAATCAGCAGTCAATCAGCGCACTTCCCGCCGCAGCGGGCGCGTCCTACAGCTTAATCTCAATGTCGACGCCGGCGGGCAGATTGAGCCTTGTCAAATTCTCAATCGTCTTGCTACCCGGATCGACAACGTCGATCAGGCGCTTGTGGGTACGAATTTCAAACTGCTCACGGCTGTCCTTGTCAATGAAGGGCGAGCGCATGACGGTGAACTTCTCGATACGCGTCGGCAGCGGCACGGGGCCAACCACCTGGGCGCCGGTCTGTTCCGCCGCTTCTACAATCTGCCGCACCGAAGCGTCAAGCACACGATGGTCGTACGCCTTAAGCTTGATGCGGATCCGCTGCTTTGCCATCGAGATTGCCTTTCACCACTGGCCGGCAGGCCTGTGCTTCATGATTCATGCCAGGCGAGCTGTTGCCCGCTGGGCCATTGCCTGCGTGTAAACGTGCATGCAGAAGACTCAAGGCGAGGGGTGCGCCAGCTTGCACGCACCCCTCGCTCGCTTACTTCATGATCTTGGTGATAACGCCTGCGCCCACCGTGCGGCCACCTTCGCGAATGGCGAAGTGACTGCCGTTCTCGAGCGCAACAGGAGCAATCAGCTCCACTTCCATGTTGACGTTGTCGCCCGGCATCACCATCTCCACACCTTCGGGCATCTTGATGTTGCCCGTGATGTCCATGGTGCGAATGTAGAACTGCGGCCGGTAACCGTTGAAGAAAGGTGTGTGGCGACCGCCCTCTTCCTTCTTCAGCACATACACTTCGGCCATGAACTGCGTGTGCGGGGTAATGGTGCCCGGCTTGGCCAGCACCTGCCCGCGCTCAATCTCGTCACGCTGAATCGAGCGCAGCAGACAACCAACGTTGTCACCCGCCAAACCGGCGTCCAGCAGCTTGCGGAACATTTCAACGCCCGTCACAACGGTCTTGCGCGTGGGCGCCAGGCCCACAATCTCGACTTCTTCCATGGGCTTGATGATGCCGCGGTCAATACGACCTGTCACCACCGTGCCGCGCCCCTTGATGCTGAAGACGTCTTCAATCGGCATCAGGAAGGGCTTGTCGGTCTCGCGCACGGGCGCAGGGATGTACTCGTCCACCACCCGCATGAGCTCCCAGATGCACGCATACTCGGGCGCATTCGGGTCGGTCGAGGTGCTCTCGAGCACGTTCAACGCACTGCCGCGCACGAAGGGAATGTCGTCGCCAGGGAACTTGTAGGCGGTGAGCAGCTCGCGCAGCTCCATCTCCACCAGTTCCAGCAGTTCCTCGTCCTCCATCATGTCGACCTTGTTCAGGAAGACAACCATGGCGGGCACTTCCACCTGGCGGGCAAGCAGAATGTGCTCGCGCGTCTGGGGCATGGGGCCGTCAGGCGCTGCCACCACCAGAATTGCGCCGTCCATCTGCGCTGCGCCGGTGATCATGTTCTTGATGTAGTCGGCGTGGCCCGGGCAGTCCACATGTGCGTAGTGGCGCGTCTCGGTCTGGTACTCGACGTGCGAAATCGCAATTGTGATGCCGCGCGCCTTCTCTTCGGGTGCGTTGTCAATCTGGTCAAACTTGCGGAAGTCCGCCCAGCCCTTCATGGCCAGCACCTTGGTAATGGCAGCCGTCAGGGATGTCTTGCCATGGTCAATATGACCAATGGTGCCGATGTTTACGTGCGTCTTGTTTCGCTCGAATACTGCCTTACCCATGACCCGTCTCCTTATGAGAGGTACCGAGCCGATGCTCGGGTTGTCCGCAGGTGCGCAATGGCCCCGGGGGCTTTGCGCGTTCTTCAATATGCGCCAAAGCGCCTGTGCCATTCGGCACAACTGCACCGCCATAGAGTTCGGCGGTGCAGCCTAAAGCTGATTTACAGATTGCGTACAAATCCTTACCGAATAGCACACGCAACCGCAGCAGTATACAGGAGGTCGTTTCGGCTGACAAATCCAGCGCCTGCCGAAATGCATAGGGCTTTCATGGCCCCTTGCGCCCACCTGGAATGCAACTGCTAGGCCACACCCTTGAGAACCTTTTCGGCAATCGACTGACTCACGGGCGCGTACTTGTCGAACTCCATTGTGAAGTTGCCACGGCCGCTGGTTTTGGAGCGCAGGTCGGTCGCATAGCCGAACATCTCGCTCAGCGGCACGTGCGAACGAATCGACTGCACGTTGCCGGGGCGCGGGTCCATGCCTTCAATCGTGCCGCGGCGGCTGGAGATGTCACCCACCACGTCGCCCACATACTCTTCGGGGACTGTGGATTCCACCTTCATGATCGGCTCAAGCAGAATCGGGCCCGCCTTCTGGCAGCCCTCCTTGAAGGCCATGCTGCCCGCAATCTTGAAGGCCATTTCGCTCGAGTCCACATCGTGGTACGAACCATCCACCAGCGCGACCTTGATGTCCACCACCGGATAACCGGCGAGGACGCCGCTGCTCAGCGCCTCGGCCACGCCCTTGCCCACGGCAGGAATGTACTCCTTGGGCACGACGCCGCCCACGACCTTGTCCAGGAACTCGAAGCCCTTGCCGGCCTCGTTCGGCTCAATCTCCAGCCAAACGTGGCCATACTGGCCGCGACCGCCCGACTGGCGCACAAAGCGCCCTTCAACGCGCACGTGGCGCGTAATCGTCTCGCGGTAAGCAACCTGCGGCCGGCCCACGTTGCACTGGACGCGGAACTCGCGCTTGACGCGGTCCACGATGATGTCCAGGTGCAGCTCACCCATGCCGGAAATGACCGTCTGCCCCGTTTGATCGTCATACTGGACGCGGAAGGTGGGGTCTTCTTCAGCCAGCTTGATGAGCGCCTCGGTGAGCTTGTCCTGATCAGCCTTGGACTTGGGCTCCACGGCCACCTTGATGACCGGCTCGGGGAACTCGATCGTCTCGAGGATGACCTCGTGGTTCGGGTCACAGAGCGTCTCGCCGGTGAGCGTATCCTTGAGGCCCACGACGGCAGCAATGTCGCCCGCCTCGCACACCTTGATCTCTTCGCGCTTATCGGCATACATCTGCACCAGACGGCCAATGCGCTCGCGCTTCTGGCGGTTGGGGTTGTAGACGGTGCTGCCCGCCGTCAGTGTGCCCGAGTAGATGCGGATGAAGGCAAGGCGGCCAATGAAGGGGTCCGTCATGATCTTGAAGACCAGCGCCGAGAAGGGCGCATTCGGATCCGGCTCACGCACTTCGGGCTGCTCGGTGTGCGGATTGATGCCCGACATGGGCTCCACATCCAGCGGGCTGGGCAAAAAGCGCACCACAGCATCCAGCAGCGGTTGTACACCCTTGTTGCGCAGCGAGCTGCCGCACAGTACAGGCACAATCTTGTTATGAATGGTGGCAGTGCGCAGCGCGGGCGCAAGCTCGGCGTTGGTAATCGTCTCGCCTTCAAGGAACTTGAGCGTCAGCTCTTCGTCTGTTTCGGCAATGCGCTCGATCATCGTTTCGCGTGCCGCCTGGGCGGCTTCGAGCAAGTCGGCGGGAATCGGCTCGATTGTCGGCTTGGCCCCCAGTTCATCGCTGTAGACCTGCGCGTTCATCTCGAAGAGGTCAATCACGCCACGGAAGTTATCCTCGCGGCCAAGCGGCAGCTGGATAGGCAGCGGGTTGGCACCCAATCGGTCCACAATCATGCCCACAGTGCGATGAAAGTCCGCACCGATGCGGTCCATCTTGTTGACGAAGCAGATGCGCGGCACATGGTAGCGATCGGCCTGCCGCCACACCGTTTCGGATTGCGGCTCGACGCCTGCGACCGCGTCGAAGACGACAACGCCGCCGTCGAGCACACGCATGGAGCGCTGCACTTCAGCCGTGAAGTCAATATGGCCGGGTGTGTCGATAATGTTAATCTGCACTTCTTCGCCGCTGACGCTGTCCTTCCACGTCGTGGTGATGGCAGCCGCTGTAATTGTGATGCCGCGCTCGCGCTCCTGCACCATCCAGTCGGTGACTGCCGTGCCTTCGTGCACTTCACCCATGCGGTGAATGCGCCCCGAGTAGAAGAGAATGCGCTCGGAAGTCGTTGTTTTGCCGGCGTCAATATGCGCAATAATGCCGATGTTGCGCGTCTTTTCAATCGTAAAGTCGATGCTCATATCCCTGCCCTGCTCCGTTTGCTCCGTAGGGACCTGGCTGTCCGGTCCCGGTTGCTCGCTGCCTTTTGCACATGCCGCTGTGCACGCCTCGCGGCTGCACACGCTGCACACTTGGTTTCAGTGTAAATCTGCTAACCCGTCGCAGCGACCGCCGTAAAGAGGCCCGACGACTTCCAACCCATTATCCCACGAACAGCCCGCGAATCGCTCGCGAAAGAACAAAACAATGCGGCGGCTGATCCGCGCCGCGAATTCCCTGCAACGCCCAACACCCAGCGGCCTTGTGTTTCTGCACGCGCCGTAAGGCGCAAGTACAGACAACGGCAGGCCAAGGGCAGGCAGCGTGCGAAGGGAGCGGTTTGGCTCAGACGCCGCAGTCGTGATCGAAGGTGACGGCGGCTACCATGCCGGCTTCAGCAGTAGCCTCAGCGGCAGCCGTCCTCGTCCGATACGCCCGAGTGGCGGTCCTAGTAGCGGAAGTGGGCGAAGGCCTGGTTGGCCTCGGCCATCTTGTGCGTCTCTTCGCGCTTCTTGACGGTGGCGCCTTCATTGCGGGCGGCGTCCATGATTTCGCCCGCCAGGCGCTGCGCCATGTCACGACCACTGTGCTTGTGCGCGCTGTCAATCATCCAGCGCATGGCCAGGGCCATGCGGCGGCTCGCGCCAATCTCAACAGGAATCTGGTAGGTTGCACCACCCACACGGCGGGGCTTGACCTCAACCAGCGGCGTTGCGTTCTTGAGGGCTTCCTCAAAAACTTCCAGCGGCGGTCGCTTGGTGCGATCCTCCACCTGGGCGAATGCGTTGTAGACAATGCCGGCGGCGAGGCTCTTCTTGCCGCGCTCCATGACATTGTTGATAAACTTGGCAACGACCTCGCTGTTGTAGCGAGGATCCGGCGTTACCTGCCGTGTTTCAGCCCGATTTCTGCGCATGAATGTTCACTCTCTTGACGTGCTACGCACTGCCTGTGGCAATGCATCTACCGGTTTAGCGCTTGCCCTTGGTTGCGACGACCTGGCCCGGCTTGGGGCGCTTGGTGCCGTACTTGCTGCGTGCGCGCCTGCGCTTGTCCACACCCTGGCTGTCCAGCGCGCCACGCACAATGTGGTAGCGAACGCCAGGCAGGTCCTTGACACGACCGCCGCGCACCAGCACGACGCTGTGCTCCTGCAGGTTGTGCCCTTCGCCCGGAATGTAGGCTGTCACTTCAAGACCGTTCGTCAGGCGGACGCGGGCCACCTTGCGCAAGGCCGAATTCGGCTTCTTGGGCGTGGTGGTGCGCACCTGCGTGCAAACGCCGCGCTTCTGGGGGTTGCCCGTCGCGACGCGCTTGGACCGGCCTGTGATTGAGTTCTTGTTCCACCGAAGCGCAGGGGCCTTCTCTTTGCTCGGTTCGCTCTTGCGGCCCTTGCGGACCAGCTGATTTATGGTGGGCAAACGATTCCTCCGTTGCGCTCCAGGTGATGCTGATTGCACCCAGCGGGCGATGCATCACATGCTGATGTTCTGAGTCCTGCTGTAACAAAGCTGGCAATGACTGCGGCACTACTGGACGAATTGCTATGAAAACCGGCGCGCTGCGCCGGCATGTTCTTAAGCATACAAAGATCGTTCGCAGGCAGATGTGCCCACGAACAGTGAGTGTAGCACAGCCCCTCGGGCACGGTCAAATCGTTCCACATAAAAACTGAACTACGACTGCGAAAGCAAAAGGCTTTGACACAGAGGTCACAGAGGAACAACGGAGAAACACAGAGAAACACAGAGAAAAGCAGAGGGAAGATTAGCGGCGCGTTGCGTAGCGGCGGCTTCGGTGCTGCATCTCCGAAGTTCGCTGCGTTTGTAGCGGGGGGCTTCCAGCCCTCCGGCTGTTGTAGGTCACGTCGCCTGGCATGACGCAGTACCCGACGCAATGCAGAGGCCCAAAACGGAGGGCTGCAAGCCCCCCGCTACAAACGCAGCGAACTTCGGCGGCCATCGTAGCGGAGGGGCTCCTGCCCCTCGTTTTGCTCGCGCTCTACTCCTGCCGAACTGATGAGGGCCGGGAGGCCCTCCGCCACGTGCCGCACTCTGTGCTGCGGACTTAAAGGATGCACCACTTCAGCCGCCGCTAAGCACCGCGAACGCCGCATGGAGCAATACCTGCTGGCACCGTTGGCAGTCAAGCTTTTCTCTGCTGTTCTCTGTGTTTCTCCGTTGTTCCTCTGTGACCTCTGTGTCAAAGCCTTTTGCTGTTCGCAGTTCGCAGTTAACTCATCATGCGCAGCCGCTCACCGTCGAGCGTCAGGTACTCCTTGAGCAGGTCAGCCGTGAGGCAGGAGTGGATGGGCAGCACAGCCACCATGTCACCCACGCACAGCGCACCCAAATGGCGGGCAAAGGTCTCTGCATCGGCTGCATGCAGAATGCCGTGCTCCTGCGAGAGCGAGCGCAGGTGGACGCCCGGCCAGCTGTGGCCCCAGCCGCCGGCGGCCAGAGGCGCGGCGTGGCCGTAGTCCATTGCGCCGTCAGCCGCGGCACAAAGTCCTTGGAGAGGTGGACTGCGCCGCCGTAGAGGATGACCTCGTTACGCGCCGGGTAGGTCGCCACCACAGGGCAGGCCACGGCCACGGCTATATCCTCCTCGCCGCACGCACCGATGGTCTGCTGCGTCCAGTCGTAAAAGACGAAGTTGCCCGGGCGCATTTCGTCCACCGCGCCCAGATCGTCTACAACGCTGCAGGTGGGCGTATCGCCAATGCTCACTTCCAGCCCTGCAAAGCCGGCATCGGCCAACGCTGTGCGCAGCGCGACCAACTGCGCCATCGTCTCTACATGCAGCGCGGCAAGCGCGGCGGCACCCTGCAGGCCGTAGCTTTGACCCGTGTGCGTCAGCAGCCCGCGTATTCGCAGCGCACCATGGGGCTGGGCGGCGCGGAGGATGGCGAGGCAACCCTGAACATCCCCCGCGTCCAGGCCGCTGCGGCGATAGCCCGCGTCCACCTCCAGCCACAGATCGACCGGCTGCGTAATCGCCGCGGCGATTGCTTCCACCGTCGCCACTGAGTCCACGAGCAAGCCCAGATGAACCCGTTGCGCGAGGGCAGCCATGGCCGGCAGCTCACGCACGTTTGCCGGAAAAGCAATGGTGATGTCATCCCAACCGGCGTCGGCAAAATAGGCCGCCATGCGCACGGAGGAGACGGTGATGGCGCTCACCCCTGCGGCGCGAAACCACGCCCCCATGGCGATGGACTGGTGGGTCTTGAAGTGAGGCCGAAAACGAATGCTTTGCCGTTGGGCGCGCTGCGCCATGCGCGCAATGTTGGCACGGGCACGGTCTGTATCCACCAGCAGCGTAGGCGTGGCAATCTGCGCGAGGTTAAGCATTGCGATGAAACTCCAGGTGTACGCCCGGGTAAAGGGCAAAAAACGGCCCGGTGGCAAGTGCCACCGGGCCGGGTTGAACAATACAGCAGGGCAACTGCGACTACATGCCCAAACCCACAGTGATCGAACCAGTGTCGGTCATGACGTCGACGGCAACACCCAGGCTCGGATCACCCAGCGCGCGGTTGACTGCGCCATTGACGACGTCCAGGAGCGGGCCCATGACAGCAGCGCCGCCAACGGCAGCTTCGCTGAGATTGACCTGAACCATATTGTCCACAACTTCCAGCGTGCCGGCAACGCGGATGGGGGCGGTCAGCATGCCACCTTCGGTCGGGGTCATTTCAATAAAGACCTGGTTGCCCGGCTCGAACCATACCTTGATCTCGTCCAGAGGCAGTGCGCCACCGGTGTTCTGCTTGGTGAGATACGTGACGAAGCTGGAGAATTCAGCCTCGCTCCATGTGACGGAGCCCATCATGAGCCCGGCCATGCCCATATCCTGCGCAACCAGTGCTGTGTCAACGTCGGTCGTAATCTCCCGATCCGGCCACGCCATGTCGCCTGCCGCCACACAACCAGCCAGGCTTGCGAGAACGATCAGAAGAGCCACCAGTACCAGCCCGAGTCTACGAAACTGCATAGATACCTCCCTTTGGGTAAAGATTGAATTAGGTGACTGGGAATCTTTGTACAGCAATCGGAATGCAGCCGATGAGTGACTGCACTACGAAATTGCCTCGCTGAAAGCCCTGCTGCATATCAAACCACATATACAGGCCGAGCCGTGTCGAGCTTCTCATTGGACGGATGCTTGCTGTGGTCACGCGCTTGCGCTCGTGGACAATGTCACTGCAACATGCACCGCCTTGTAGCCCAAACCATTGCCCTGTGCGGTAACTGCGCCTGCCTAACGGGGAATGCGATTGCATTATAGCACCAACGTCAATAGTACCGCACTCCTGAAATCCGGGAAATACCGGGATATGCGACGACATGGCCATCAGGCACAGTCGGAATGCGGCTGGCTGCTAGACTACCCCGTGCTGCACAGTTTGTGCCACAAGCATCACCTTGCTACCAAGCAACACCTTGTTACGCAGAGGAACCTTGTCACGCAGAGGACTGTAAAACCAATTTTACTGTTCGTTTGGGCTGAATCCAGTATAGCACCCCTCGAGGCAACGC
This sequence comes from uncultured Chloroflexia bacterium, assembly GCA_963773745.1. Taxonomy (GTDB): domain Bacteria; phylum Chloroflexota; class Anaerolineae; order Caldilineales; family Caldilineaceae; genus UBA5069. The sequence goes on along the minus strand of CAVZCL010000005.1, from coordinate 852,583 downwards.
GCAACTGCCCATATTGCGCACAGACTTGCAGCAGGTGATGCGCCAATGTCGCATTCCTCGCCCTGCAGGGGGCAAAAGCGACTATCTCTCCTGAAATGCGCCTCTTTCCGAACCGGAGTGCCAATGATTACACCAACCTGACGATTCGCCCACTCCGCGCGCCGTAGGCAAGTCGTACGGTGAATGACAGCTTCAGGGCAGCACCAAACCATCCGAAGAGGAGGGTGGTTCGGCGCGCGCGGCTGCGTCGTAGCCATCGAGGACGGCATAGAGCACCTCATCGAGGAAGTGGTCAATCCACCGCTCCACGCGCACATCGTCGGCATCGGGCACGGCGCCCTCGCTGCTGCGCACGGCCTGCATCAGTTGGCCGCGGAAGAACTGCACGGCGCGGCCAGTCTCTGCCAGGTTAACGCCACTCAGTGCCGCCTCGCGCCCATACTCCCAGCCCAGCCGTCGCCCTTCCACCAGCGTGCGCTCGCGCTGCGCAGGCTTGAGCACATAGGCCAACGCCAGGCCAAAGAGCTGCCGCCCGCGTTGGCGGCGCGCATCGCTGGCTTCGCTGCTCAGCCCCTCGCGCCAGCCGGATTTGTCCGAGGCGGTGCTCTCCAGCGAGGCGCGCACGCGCACGAGCGCAGTTTCCATGACTGCGGCGGCGTTGGGCGGCGTGCTTTGGACACTCCGCTCCTCAAGGAAGCGGCGCAGGTCCTCCACCGAAAAGCGACGATGGCCGCCAGGCGTGCGGAAGGTAGGCACCTCGCCTTTGTCGGCCCAGGCGCGCAATGTGGTGAAGTGGATGCCCAGGAAGTCACTCGCCTCCTTCAACGTCAGCCAGCGTGGCTCGGCAGGCAAAAACTTGGCGGCTTCGGCGGGCGGTTCTTCGCTCATTGTCGATCTCATTTCAAAACGGGCAAATGTCGTACCGGGGCCTTATGAGCATTGGATGAGCATTGGATGAGCATTGCCAGGTCTCTGCGCGATGAGAGGTGCTTGGCGAACCAATTGTGAATGCTCGTGGGCTGTCCATACGACCGGACGGCTCATTCCTTAGCGTGGCGCAGTCCAGCTGCACGTCGCAAACCGCACCTACAGCGTTGTCACCGGGTCAATGTCCACACGCCAGCCGTAGGGAAAATCAAGCCTGCGCACAATCGCCGCCGGGTCATCGGCCAGCAGCAGCAGTTGCCAGCGGTAGAAGCCGCGACTGCGTGCAAAAAAGGCGGGCGCGGGGCCAAAGAGGCGCGTTTCGTCTTCCAGCGCCAGCGTCTTGATTTCGGCTCTGAGCTCTGCCGCCAGTCGCTTTGGCTCGTTGCGCGCCTTCTGCGGGTTCTTCTCCCAGAAGACCATGCGCGCCATCCGTCGCAGGGGAGGATAGCCCTGCTCGCGCCGGAAAGCCATTTCGCGCTTGTAGAAGGCGTGGTAGTCGTGCAGCGCCGCCGCCTGAATGGCATAGTGCTCGGGCGTGTAGCTCTGAATCACGACGCGCCCGCCACGGCGGCTGCGTCCGGCGCGCCCCGCCACCTGCGTGAGCAGTTGAAAGGCGCGCTCGCCTGCGCGGAAGTCTGGCATGTGCAACCCCACATCGGCCGCCACCACGCCCACAAGGGTCACAAGGGGCAGGTCCAGCCCCTTGGCAATCATCTGCGTGCCCACCAGCACGTCGGCCTCGTGCGCCGCGAAACGCTGCAAAAGCGCCTCGTGGCTGCCGCGCGCCGAAGTCGTGTCGGCGTCCCAGCGCAGCAGGCGCGCCGTAGGGGCCACTTCCCGCAGGCGGCGCTCAATCTGCTCGGTGCCGCTGCCAAAGTAGCGAATGCGCGCACTCTGGCATTCGGGGCAGCGCTCGGGAATCGGCGCGCGCGTGTTGCAGCGGTGGCAGACGAGCCGGCTCACCCCCTCGTGGTAGATGAGGGGCGATTCGCAACTGGGGCATTGCGCCACATAGCCGCAGTCGCGACACATGACGAAGGTGCTTGTACCCCGCCTGTTGAGGAAGAAGATTGCCTGTTCACCAGCATCGAGCGTGGCAAGCAATTCGCTCTGCAGGCTGCGGCTGAAGACGCTGCGGTTGCCCGCGCGCAGCTCCTGACGCATATCCACGAGCTCAACCGGAGGCAAGCCGCCGTAGGCCGTCACCTCGACGAGTGCGCCCTCAGCCACGGCGGGCGCATGGCCCACCACGCGCTGCGGCAGGCTGATGAGCGTGGCGCCGCCCTGCATGGCCTCATAGTAAGCCTCGAGGCTAGGCGTGGCGCTGCCCATGATGAGCACGCTGCCGCTGATTTCGGCCAGCCGGCGCGCCACTGTGCGCGCGTCATAGAAGACTGCGCGGCTGCCCCACTCCTCGGCATCCTGCTTGTAGGTGGATTCATGCTCCTCGTCGATGACAATCAGCCCCAAATGCGGCACGGGTGCGAAGAGCGCGCTGCGCGGCCCCACCACAATGTCAAACTCGCCGGCGCGCAGCGCGCGCCAAACGTCGTAGCGTTCGCCCGCATTGAGCGCCGAATGGATGACGGTGACGCGCCCGGGAAAGCGGCCGGCAAAGCGCGCTACGGTTTGGGGTGCGAGCGCAATTTCGGGGATGAGCACAATTGCCTGTTTGCCGCGTGCCAGCGTCTCCTCAATCGCGCGCAGGTAGATTTCCGTCTTGCCGCTGCCCGTCACGCCATGCAGCAGAAAGCGGCTCCCCCCCTCTTTGGCGGCGGGGCCAAAGCCCTGTGCGTAGACGCTCTCCCACGCGGCGGCCTGCTCCCCCGTGAGCAACGGCGCGGATGTGCGCCGGTATGCGCGCCCCTCCAGCGGGTCGCGGAAACGCACGCGCTCGGCGACCGCGACCAGCCCCATGGACTCAAGGTCGCGCAGCAGCGCGGCGGCGTTGGCGGGCCGCCCATCACCCCAAAGTTCGTAGAGTTCATCGCGCCAGAGGGGGCGATCGGCTTCGGCCAGAATGGCCAGCGGTCGGCGGTAACGCGCCGTGCCGCGCGCCTCGTCCAGCGCCTCGGCCAACGCGGCGGGTGTGCAGACCACACTGTGCAAGCCCGCGTCATCGCACGTGAGTATGCCCTGCGCAACCAGCCGCTCCAGCGGCGCAAGCGAGCCAAGCGCACACTCCTTCTTCAACTGCTTGGCAGCATGCGCCGAAGAGGGACTCTCCGTGAACCACGCCAAAATGCGCGCTTCGGGCGTGGTGCGCACGGCCTCGATGAGGGCGGCTTCCACCTGCGCCGGCGTGGCGATTGCCTCAATCTGCGGCACGCGCTTAACTTGCGCGCCCAGCCGCTCGGGCGAACTTTGCAGCAGTCCGGGCGGCAGAAAGAGACGCACGGCCTCGGCAATGGGCGCGACGTAGGTATGGGCAATCCAGGCAGCCAGGCGCATTTGGCCGGGTGAGAGCACTGGCTCGTCGCGCGCCAGCCGCAGCACGGCCTTGGTGCGTACGGGCGCGCCCTCCTTCATGGGCGCGCTGTCGCTCAGCGCGGCGACGATCCCCTGAATGGTGCGCCCGTGAAAGGGAACCCACACAAGGTGGCCCGCCTGCACGCGCCCTTCGAGCTCGCGTGGGAGGTGATAGCTGAATGACTGGAAGGGAGGATCGGGTGGCTGGGCAGGGGCCACCGCGTCGCCGTCGGTCCCGGCCAGCGCCTCTTCGTCGCCCGCCGCCACAGTCTCCACGGCAGCGTCTGCAGCGGAGGGAGCGCTGCGCGAGCGGGCAAACGGGCCGCGCACCGGCACGTTGACGACGAGTTCAACATAGTCCATGGGTGGGTGCTCGGGCTGAATCAGGACGGTGGAAGCGCTGCCTGGGCAAGCTGGGCCGCCACTGGCAGGTGAGCAGCGCGTTATTCGCGCGTGCCGTAGATCGATTCCTGGGCAAAGCCCAGCGCAAAGGCCAGCAGCGCAGGAATCAACTCAAGCAGCCTTGAGCTGTTGAGCGGCACGCCAAAGAGCCAGAAGATCGCCGAAAGCAGGCCAAAGAGCAGCGCGCCGCTCAACATGCCCATGACAGGCAGAATCAACCCGCGCAGGCTGTACTTGCGATCAATGAAACCGACGCCGTGAGCCAGATAGCGGCGCAGATTAACCAGCCCGCCCACCGCCCCGCCCAACGCACCGGCGAAAACAGCCAGCAACCCGGGCACGGCGCTGGCGGCCGCCCACCCTGTGGCGGACCAGCCCATGGCGCCGGCAATGCGCGCGCCCATGGGCTCGCCAAAGACGAAGGCTGCCCCAATGACAACGGTGGCAAGCACAACCCACGCCAGCAAGTAGCGCACGAGGCGTTTGTGATAGAGGTTGGCCCACTGCAGTGTCTGGCGCGAGCGGTCCACAATCGCGCGCACCTGTGTTAGATAGTAGTCCACCTCGGCCGAACGCTGCGGGTCCGACGCAAAGATTGCCTGCGCCTTGTCGAGCAGATGGTGGGCGCGGCGGGCGGATTCATGGCTAGAGGGGAGCACGCGCGCCATCTCCTCGGCGAGCATGGCGAATTCGCGCTCCATTTCGTGCTGGTCCCACGGCGTGCTGCGCGGCAGCAGCGCGGCATAGCGCGAGTTGCGCGCGCCCACCGACATGGAGCCCGTGACTGAGCCGGAATTGATCACCGTTGGGTTGCGTCGAATTGGCCCCAAAGCAGGCAAATCCGCATCCACATTGTCGCGGTCGGCGTGCGTTCCGCTGGGGCGCGACGGAGGCGGTGCCGCCTGTGGCGTGCTCGCTGCGCGGCTCAAGGGCCGCGGGTAGCGCTGCTCGACGGCAGTCAGCTTGCGTGTGCTCTCCCTCTCCGCAGGTTGCGCGTCCATCTGCGGCGCGCTTGCGGGCGCTGTCGGGATTTCCGCAGCCCGCATGGACGTCGGCATGGACGGGGGCATGGACGTCGGCGCGGGCACGGACGGATGCGCCGCGGCATAGTCGGCGGCGTAGTCGGCCGCATCGACGCGCCCGGCCAGACGATTGGGCGTCTTGGGTGCAGGTGCGCCCACCACGCCGGTTGACGCCCGCGCGGCGCCAAAATCCACAGGCGCGAGCGCCTCAGGGCTGTAGGGGTCTGTCGAAGCAAATGGATGCGCACTCGCCTGCGTTCCCGCCTGCGTGCCGGTGCCACGCGCTGCGCCGTCTTGCCCCGCAGACGACGCCGACGGCTGCCCGCTGCGCTGCGCTGTCGCGCGCCACAACGCTGGGCGGCGGGCGGAAAGGCGCTGGCGGGATCGGCGCTTCGTCGCTGGACGGCTCTGGGGCTGCAGCCGCGTCGCGGCTTGCGTCGGCGGGCTGCGTCGGTGGAATTTCCCCGGTGCCGCCCCGAATGCCATTGGAGAGCACGAAGCCGTTGGTTGGCACAGGCGCGTTCTCATCGGCGCTTGCTGCCTGCGCCGCGTGGCTGGCCCCCACAATGCCGTTGCTCGTGGCGGCAGATTGCGTTGTGGTGGACGAAGCGGGCGCGGTGCCGTTGCGCTGCGGCTCGCTGCGCTGCGGCTCGCTGTGCTGCGGCTCGTTGTGCAAATGGCCCGCGCCGTGGCCGTTCAACGGCGCACCGTTCATGCCCTTTGCGGGCAGTGGCCGTGGCGCACGCCGCGGTGCACCGTTCGCGAAATAGCCGTTGGATGGTGCTGCCGGCTGCTCGACGGGTGGCTGCCCGACGGGTGGCTGCTCGACGGGCAGCTGCTCGACCACGACGGCAGGCGGCGCGACTTCTTGAATCCATTCGGCACGCGCCGTCGGCGGCGTCGGGCGGAAGAAGCCTCCCTGGTCACCTGCTGACGCGTCGACAGCGCCGACCATCATCTCATCCAGCAGCATGTCAGCACGCCAGCGCAGCATCTCCGGCGAATCTTCGAGACCGCGTGTGGAAGCATCGCGCGCAGGCAGGTCGCGCACGGGGCCGACTGGCGCAGCGTGCGGGCGCGCGTTCATATCCACCGGTGCATGGTCACCAGTGGCGCTGTTCGCTTCAAGGTTCGCAGCGCGGTTGGCCTCGAAGTGCGTCGCTTCCTGCGCCTGCCGGGAGCCCGCATTGCCGTTTGCAGAGGCAGGCGGCGCCAGGGGCTCAGCGGCTGCCTCATACAGGGCGGCCGTGTCCTCATCGGGGGCGGCGCTCTGTGGCAATGGCTCGTCAGACATGCGTCCTCCGGGTGCGTGTGCAGCAGGCGGCAGCGAATAATTCAGTTGGCGGCGTACACGCAATACACTCTGTCATTGTGCGAATTGTACCAGTAATGAAATGCGCTTGCCGATCCTTTTGTGGATGTCGGACTCTACTTCCTTTATACGCTCATGTTACGCAGCGGCAGTTACAACGCAAGAGAGGCAAGGGGCGCAAGCAAAGGCAAAAGCACAAATCCGTGTGCAAGTTCGGTGGTCAAGTCCAACCAAAGGTATACTGAGTGCAGTTTTTCCTGCTCTTGCTGCTCCATGCGCCACTGCCTCTCTTGCGCCACTGCTCGACTGCGCTGCTGCGTTGAAAGTGCCGCTGCGACCATGAGCTATAGCGAAGTGGCGGCGCGGCTACCTCCTATTTGACAGAAAACGCCCATTCCCGCTAACATATCCCTTTGTCTGTTGGAAGTGCCTTGTTCCGCGGGCAGCCCTGCTGGCTGGAACGCAGGGTAAACGCCGGCGGCACGTCCGACTTTATCTGCAGGTTGATTGAACCGGTTCTGCAATGCCGGTTTTGAAGGAGACGAAAGATGGCCACCAAGCGTACATGGCAGCCCAAGGTTCGCAAGCGGCTGCGCACACACGGTTTTCGCTCACGCATGGCAACGCCCACGGGGCGCAATGTGCTGCGCCGCAGGCGCACGCGCGGCCGCGCACAACTGGCCGTTAAGCTGACAACACGCAAGATGGCCTAGCGCGCTGGCCGTGCATGGTGTCGCGCCCTGCGTTGCGGCGCCCCGAGTGGGGTGCTTCCCTACGCACCTGGAGTACGTCGGCCCGTGAAACGACGCTACAGCCTGCGCCGCAACGCGCGCTTTCAGGAGATTCGCCGCAAGGCCAAGGGCTACAGCAGCGATCTGCTGGTGCTGGCTGCGCTGCCCAACGGGCTGGATCACAGCCGCTTTGGCTTCTCCATCAGCGCACGTGTGGGCGGGGCTGTGGAGCGCAACCGCATTAAGCGGCGGCTGCGCGAATCCATGCGTCTGCGCATGGCGAGCATCAAGCCTGGCTGGGACATCGTGCTGATTGCGCGTCGCCCGATTCGCGATGCCGACTACTGGAAGATGGACGCGACCTGCGCCCGCCTGCTTGGGCGGGCGCATTTGCTCATTGAGCCGGCGCGCACATCGCCAGCCGTCTCACCAGCCGCGCCCAGTGCCGCAGGCGCACACAATCCTGGGGATGCACCCCAGTAACGCGCGCGCGTTTCCGGCGCACGTGGCCCTGCCTGTACAATAGGGCCGCGCATTTGCATGGCCCTGGCTCCCGAAAGTGGGCTCCCGAAAATGGCTGCGCACGCAACGATTAAATTGTGCGGGGTTGCCCTGATAGCTCGAATCGCACCGCAATCATGATAACCCGGTTTTTCAAGCGCCTGCTGCTTGGGCTGATTACCTTTTACCAGACCTATATCTCGCCGCTCCTGGGCAGCAACTGCCGTTACTACCCAACCTGCTCGCACTACACCTACGAAGCAGTGGAGCGCTACGGCCCGTTGCGCGGCCTGTGGATGGGCATGCGCCGCATTGCACGCTGCCACCCCTGGGCCAAGGGCGGATTTGACCCCGTTCCCTAGCCTGCTTCCCGCGCGTGTGCGCCGCAACCGCCTCGCGAACAACATGCTCGCGAACGACCTGCTGTACAACAGAGCACCCATGATTTAGAGCACGCCGGCCGCAACTGCTGCGACCTTCGACGTTGCGCCCGCCCAATCGGCCTGCGCCCCGCTCGGGCCCCCATGCGGGGCGGCTGCACTTGCGCCCAAAAGGAGCACCTCGTCCGTGAAACGGTCCTCAAGAAACTCACGCATTGTTATCATTCTGCTGCTGATTCTGGCCGCGCTCCTGCTCAGCGGTTGCGGCGTGCCTATGGAAGGCGCCGACGTCACAAATACGGCCCCTTCGGGCCTCTGGCAGTCGCTCGTTGTGTGGCCGCTTGCCAAGACGCTCATCTGGCTCAACGGCATCCTGGAAGGCGCGAACATCCCCTACAGCTGGGGTTTCACGATTATCCTCTTCACCTTCCTCATCAAGGTTGTCACCTTCCCGCTGACCTACACGCAGCTCAAGGGAATGGCAGGCGCAGCGAGCCATTCAGCCGCGCATGCAGGAAATCCAGAAGAAATACGCAGGTGACAAGAACCGCCTGGCGCAGGAGCAGATGAAGCTCTATAACGAGGCAGGCGTCAACCCCCTCAGCGGTTGTCTGCCGCTGGTGATTCAGATGCCGATCCTCTTTGGCCTCTATGCCGCGCTTGTAGCGATTGGCCCCAACCTTGAAGGCGCTCGCTTCTTCTGGATTCCCGATCTTGCCTTCCCCACGCGCACGCAGGGGATGAGCTGGATTACCGAGAACTTTGCGGCCGGCAACTATGCCTTCCTTGCCGCCTACCTGGTTCTCCCCATTCTGCTCATGGTCTCCCAGTTTGCCATGCAGAAGTGGATGACGCCCACGCCTGTGGGCAATGATGCGCAGGGCAAGACTACGCAACAGATTACCCTCGTCATGACCTTCATGTTCGGCTTCTTTACGCTGCAGGTGCCTGCCGGCCTCACCCTCTACTGGGTGACAAGCAACCTCCTGCAGATGGCCCAGCAGGGGTACATGATGCGCAACACCGACATGTATGCAGCGCCGAAAGTGGTTGACGGCAAGGCCGAAGTGCAGGCAAACGGCACAACGGCAGTGGCCACCACCAAAGCCAAGAGCGCGCCTGTTGTTGCCAAACCGACCACGGTGAAGTCCACCGCATCCAAGGGCGGGAGCAGCAGCGCCAAACGCAAGGGGAGCAAGTGATGAGCACAAACCCCACATCTGCACCGAGCGCAGGCTCGGGAGCAAACGAGTTCAGCGGCAAGACGGTTGAGGAAGCCACCGCCGAAGGCTTGCGCTTCCTGGGCCTGCGCGCCGAGGAAGCCAACGTTGAGGTTGTCCACCGTGGCAGCCGCGGCCTCTTTGGTATTGGCAGCGAAGCGGCGGTCGTGCGCATTAGCCGCGCAAGCGCAGCAGCGCCCAAGGCCGCACCCAGCACACCGCCCGCGCCAGTCGCACCGCCTCCGCCGGCAGCGCCTGCAGCTACGCCCGCAGCCCGACCGGTGGCAGAAAAGCCCGTCGCGCACCGCAGCCCACCGCGCCCCAGCCCGCCGCACCGCGGCCCAGCGCACCCAGACCCCAGGTCGAATCCGCCGCGCCCTCTGCGCCAAGCGCATCGGCAGCCACCAGCGCAGCCGATGACGACGTTGACGCCCTGCCGCCCGGGACCCGAGCGCGACGAGCAGGTTGCAGCCCTTGCCGGCGACATGCTCCTGCAGATTATTTCCCTCATGGGCTTCGAGGCGCAGGTTGACACCGAGTGGCGCGACGGTGACGCGATCACCGATGACCGCCACCTGCTGCTTAGCGCGCACGGGCGCGATCTGAGCGCCCTGATTGGCCGCCGCGGCGAAACGCTGGAGAATCTCCAGTATCTGCTGCGCCTTATGGTCAACCAGAAGATGCACCGCTGGCTGAACATTGTTGTGGATGTGGAAGAGTTCCGCGCCAAGCGTGTCGATCACCTCACGCGGCTGGCGCAGCGCATGGCCGACCAGGTGGCCGAGACGCAGCGCTCCTTTGCGCTGGAGCCCATGCCCCCAAACGAGCGGCGCATTGTGCACCTGGCGCTGCGCGACAGCGAGACGGTCTTCACCGAATCCACAGGCGAAGGCGAGCGGCGCAAGGTCACCATTTTTCCCAAGCACTAAACGCCGCAACAGCCTTCACGACGCACGCACAGCAAGCCTCGCGCCTGACAGGGAGCGAGGCTTGTTATTTTCGCCACAGGTCACGTCTCCCGGCGTGACGCCCTTGTTTTTGCACGCGGACCAGCACCACCGTCGGCCCATCGGAGCAGCACAAGCGCCACGCCCCGATGCCGCCCACAGTGCGCAAATCGCGTGCGCAATGCCAAACAATGCTAAAATCAGAGAGTGCACCTTTCCGCCGCATCCACCCGCAAAGCGCCCATGGCAAATCCGTCCTCCACCCAACTCGAGACAACTGAAAGCACGCACGACATGCTCCTTGTGGGCCACGTCACGCGTGATCTGATTGGCGACACGCCCGCGCAAGGTTATCGACTTGGGGGAACCGTCAGCTTCGCTGCCATTACTGCGCTGCGCATGCGCCGCCGCCCCACCATCATCACGCGCGCACAGTCCCCTGCGGACCTCGACGAACTGCCAACCGAGGTGGCGCGCATTGTGCTTCCCAGCGAGGTTACAACCACCTTCGCCAATGTCTACATGCCCGGCGGACGCGTCCAGCACTGCTACACGCCCGCCGCGCCGATTACGGCCGCGGACATCTCCGTTGAATGCCAGTCGGCGCGTGTTGTGCTGCTGGGGCCGCTTGTCAATGAGATTGGCCCCGACATTGCCCCGCTCTTTGGCGAGAAGACGCTTGTCGCCGCCGTTCCCCAGGGCTGGATGCGCCGCTGGGACAAGAACGGCCGCGTCTTCCCCAAGCCGTGGGACAACTACGCGCAAATTCTGCCCTATGTGGATGTGCTCGTCGCCTCCATGGAGGACATCGATCACGATCTCAATCGCCTGATCCCCTTCTTCGAGCATGTGTCGCTGATTGTAATGACCGAGTATCGCGACGGCAGCACGATTTATCAGAAGGGGGAGGATGGCCGCATCGCGATCACGCGCATCGCCCCCCGCCCCGCCAGCGAAGTAGACCCCACCGGCGCAGGTGACATCTTCGCCACTGCCTTCTGTATTCGCTTTCAGGAGACGGGCAACGCCGTGGAAGCGGCGCGCTTTGCCAACGTCACCGCCTCCTATGGGGTGGAGCATCTAGGCATCCTGGGCGTGCCCATGCGCGAGACGGTGCTGGCCTACATGGCGCGCTATCCCTTTGAGCCGGTCAAGCTGGCCGAAGAACTGGTCCTCTCCAAACCATGAAAACGCAAAACCGCGCCAGCTCGACTGCCGCCCCAACTGCCAGCCCAACTGCCGCCCTCACGGGTGATGCCAGCCCCGCGCACCAGCGCGCCCGCATTGTGGCCGTGGCCAACCAGAAGGGGGGCGTCGCCAAGACCACCACCGTGGTCAACCTGGGCGCCTATGCCGCCGCAGCGGGCAAGCGCGTGCTGATTGTGGATCTCGACGCGCAGGCCAACGCCACCACCAGCTTGGGCGTTAACCCGCGCCACGCCTCGCCCAGCACCTACGACGTGCTGGTCAACAACAGCGCCGTCACCGAGGCCATTTGCGCAACCGAGCGCCCTGGGCTGGACCTGCTGCCGGCCGCGCCCGACCTGGCCGGCGCCGAGGTGGAGATGACACAAATCATGGCGCGCGAGCGGCTGCTTGCGCGTGCGCTGGCGCAAGTCGCCGACCGCTATGACTATATCCTGATCGACGATCCGCCCAGCCTGGGCTTGCTCACCATCAACGGCCTCACGGCGGCCACACACGGTCTTGTGATCCCGGTCCAGTGCGAGTACCTGGCGCTGGAAGGGCTGAGCCAGTTGCTGCGCACGGTGCAACAGGTGCGCGACGTGCTCAACGACAGGCTGCATGTGCTGGGCGTCGTACTCACGATGTACGACAGCCGCACCAACCTTGGGCAGCAGGTGGTGCAGGAAGTGCGCAACTTCTTCCCCAAGGAGAGCTTCAAGACGATCATCCCGCGCAATGTGCGGCTGAGTGAGGCGCCCAGCTACGGGCAGTCAATTTTGAGCTATGCGCCGGGCAGCTCGGGTGCGCTTTCGTATCAGGCGCTGGCGGCCGAATTTATGCAGCGGCTGGACGGCATGGGGGCGCAGGCCGCGCCACCGCAGCCGGCTGCACGTGCATAGCGCGAGAAAGTGACAATAGGGCCATTGAACAACCGAGGCATCTGTTATGAGTGATTCTGCCAAACGGCGCACGGGGTTGGGTCGCGGCCTGGGTGCGCTCATCCTCAATACCGACACGAGCGACGCGTCCGGCACGGCTGATGGCGTTGGCGCGGACTCCGGGCAGCCCGGCCACGGCACATCAGGCGCGCCGGGCGTGCGTCAGGTAGCGCTGGCCTCGATTAGCCCCAACCCGCGCCAGCCGCGCACCCGCTTCGAGGATGACGCGCTCGATGAGCTTGCCGCGTCGATTCGCGTCCACGGCCTCATTCAGCCTCTTGTCCTTACCACCAACGCGCAGCGGCCCGATCTCTACTGGCTGGTGGCCGGCGAGCGGCGCTGGCGCGTGGCCCAGCGCGCCGGTTTGCAGAGCGTACCGGCGATTGTGCGCGACGCCTCGCCGCAGCAGTTGGTTGAGCTGGCGCTGATTGAAAACCTGCAGCGCGCCGACCTGAACCCCCTTGAAGAAGCGCACGCCTACATCGCCCTGCTCGAAGAATTCGGCCTGACGCAGGCCGAAGTGGCCGACCGTGTCGGGCGCAGCCGCTCGGCCGTGGCCAATACGGTGCGGCTGATCAACCTGCCCGAGCGCGTGCAGGCCGCGCTGGTGGAGGGTGCAATTAGCGCGGGCCACGCACGCACGCTGCTGGCGCTGCCCGACGCCGCCGCCATGCTCGGTGCGCTCGACCAGATTGAGGCGCGTGCGCTCAACGTGCGCCAGACCGAGACGCTCGTCAAGCAGCTGCTGGCCGAGGCGAATGCGCCCGCTACAGCCGTGCCGGAGCCGGAAACTGAGCCCTCTCCGCAAGAGCGCACGCAGGTTGCCCACATGGAGGAGCGGCTGCGTTTGGCGCTGGGCACGCGCGTCACGCTCAACCGCAACGCCAGCGGTGCAGGGCGCCTCGTTGTCCACTTCTACACCGACGAGGACCTGGAGGCCATCTACCAGCACATTGCCGGTGAGGAAAGCGACGACCAGTAGCATGATCTCACCAGCAGCATGATCTCAACAGCCTTGATGCGAAGCCCGTGATTGTGGACCCCTTTGCCGATCGGCCGCGCCCGGCCCCACGCGCCGCCACACCCTATGCCATTGGCCCCCACTCGCAAGGGTGGGCCATCCTCGGCGGCAGCCGCCACGCCGCACCGCGCTTTCTGGCTGCGCTGCGCGGCCTGCCCGCCGCGCCTGATGGCACAGTGCGCGCGTGGCCCTGCGCCATCTATAGCCACAACGCGCAACGGGCGCGCGACTTCGCACAACAGCACTCGATCGCCTACGCATCAGTGGAGTTGGAGACAATCCTCGCGGTGCAGATGTGCACTGCGTCTACGTGGCCAGCCACCCGCGCCATCACGCCTCCAATGTGGAGGAAGCGCTGTGGACAGGCAAGCATGTCTTTTGCGAGCCGCCGCTGGCGCTGAATGTGGCCCAGGCCGAGCGGCTGCAGCGGCTGGCCGAAAGCTCCGGCTGCATGTTGGCCGTCAACTATCAGCAGCGCTTTGATCCCGCGCTGCTGCTGCTGCGCCACTGGCTGCACGACCACGCCCTGGGCGATCTGGTGGGCGGCATTGTGCGCAACACCACCTTGCTGCCCGTGGCGCAGCAGAGCTGGCGGGTGGACCCGCAATGGGGCGGCATTGCCCTTGACCGCACGCTGCGCACCGTGGACGCCATCCGCTTCCTCACCGGCGACGAAGCACACGTGACGGCGGCAACGCGCGGGCCGCGTGCCTTTGGCCACGACGAGCCGCCTGCTCAAGGCGCCCCGTGGGCGGCCGGTGATCACCGGCCACGCGCAACCCCAACTGCGATTGAATCCCTGCACGGGCTGTTCACGCTGAACCGCACAGGCGCGGCCTTCAGCACCATGGATTCGTATCTGCTGCCCCATGTACCCGCGCGCATTGAGCTCTACGGCTCCGCCGGTTCGGCAGCGCTTGACCCATGGCAAAGTGACAGCAGCAGCACGCTCACCTTCTACAGCCGTGGCGAAGTGCTCTCTGCGGCCGACGCGACGCCTGCGGCCGATCTCTGGTCTGCCACGGTGGCCGCCGTCGTCACTGCCGTAGAAACCAACGGCGCGGCCCCTGCACCGGCGGCAGAGGACATTGCCAACCTTGCCCAATGCCTTGCGCTGCTCGACCTTGCCGGCGGCCCCGCCCCCGAGTAAGCCCGTTTCCCCGCCTTGCCCGCGCAAACCCCTATGGCTAGACCACATTGTTTGATATTCAAAGTTGTGATAGGATAGATTACATACCGTACAGGGTCTGTACAAGTATCATTTAGCCGACGAAGAGCGAGCACTGCCAATGAATAGCAGCATCCGTCTGGACGATTACGCCACAACCCCGCTGTATAACATCAAGGCGGTGGTGCAAGCCACGGGTATCAGCCCGAGCACACTGCGCGCGTGGGAACGGCGCTATCACATGTGCAGCCCGCAGCGCTCGGAGAGTGGCTATCGCCTCTACTCGGACCGCGACGTGGCCGTCATTCGCTGGCTCAAGACGCAGGTGGACGCAGGCATGGCCATCAGCCAGGCAGTGGCGTGGCTCGAGACGCTGAGTGGCGACAAATCCCCGCTTGAGGAAACCGTGCTGCCTGCCGGTGGCGGCCATGCCATGGATGAGCGAGCCACGGCGCCGGCGCGCGACCAGGTGCGCAGCTTTGAAGCGCTGCGCAACGACCTGATTCAGGCACTCGTCGGCTTTGACGAGCCTGCCGCCGAGGCCGTTATGGCTGAGGCCTTTGCCATGTATCCGCTTGAGGACGTGGGCGAGGAACTCGTGACGCCTGTGCTGATCGAAATCGGCGAGCGGTGGCACCGCAACGATCTCTCGGTGACGCGTGAGCACTTTGCCACCAATTACCTGCTCCACAGGCTCACCACACTGCTGCGCACGGTGCCCAACCTGGGCAGCGGCCCCACCGTCTGGGTGGGCTGCGCGCCGGGCGAATTGCACGAGGGCGGCGCCGTACTGCTTGCGCTCTACTTGCGCCGCGCCGGCTACCGCATTTTCTATCTTGGCCAAAACATGCCCGTGGACGACTTTGTGGGTGAGGTGCGTCGGCGCCGCCCGGCCATGGTGCTACTCAGCGCAAGCACGACCGATGCACTCCCGGGCCTGCGGCGCATGGCCGAAGAGCTGGCGACTGTCGAAGCGCCACGCCCGCTGGTTGGCTACGGCGGCCGCCTCTTTGTGCGCCATCCCGAACTGCGCGAGCAAATTGCGGCCACCTATCTGGGCGATTCGGCGCAGGACGCAATCGTAACGCTGCGCAGCGCGCTGAACGACGCGCGCAGCAACGGCGGGCCCCACAATGGCGGGCCCTACACGAGCAGTACGCCCGGACCAGAGGATTCCAGCACCGGCGCAGCATCGTCATGAACAACCCGCATGGGGCCAACGGAGCGAAAAGCAGAGATGCCCACGCTGCCGAGGCCGAAGTCAGCGCCTTTGCAGCCGAAGTGAGCGAAGTGGGCCTGCTGCTGGCGGACGCGCTGTCCGACCTCTACGCGCCGTTGAGCGACCTCGCGCGCAGCACGCTGCGCGCCACAGAGCCGCCAGTCAGGGCGCTGGCCGTGCTGGCCACCGGCGTGCGCGCCGATGAAGACGACCTCCTGCGCGGCCGTCGCATTCTGCTGGCGGCCGCGCTCGAGATGCTTGCAGTGGCGCTTCGTATCCACAATTTTCTGCTGCATGCCGCCGCCGCTGCCGCAGATGAATCAGCCGAGCAGACAGCCATAGCGCAGCCAACGGTGCGATTGCCACGCCCGGCACGCCGGATGCCCATCCGCAGACGCTTGACCGCTCGCTGGCCGGCTCCACCATTCTCACCGGCGACTACTGCTTCAGCCGCGCCGCCGTGCTTGCCGCGCAGACCGACAGCCCGACCGTTGTGGAGATCTTCTCGCAGGCGCTCAAGAATGTGAGCGAAGGGCGGCTGCGCGCCTTTTTTGATGCGACGGCGCAGCCCTTTGCCGAAGATGTGGAACTGGTGCGTGCCGGCGTGCAAGGCGCAGCCCACATGGCGGCGCTCACACCCGCACAGATGGAGTGCGCCTGCGCGCAGGGCGAGGCCCTGGCAGCAGGAGGCGCACCGCCCGAGCCTGCCCCCAATGACGACTGCATGACGGCACAGCAGCGCGTGCGCTGGCAGACCGCCTGGCGCATGGTCACGCCACCGGCAGAGAATCAGACGCCGAAGAGCTAGACAATTGAAACTGCACACAAAGCGGGGAGGTGGCTCATTGGCCACCTCCCCGCTTTGTGTGCCGCGGCATCGTTCGTGGCGGCAAGCTTCCGCCCCTCCGACCGACGCTGCGGAAAGCCAAGCTTTCGTTGCGGCGGTGCAAGCAGGCTGTCGCACATGAAACCGTTTGAACTCTAATGAAGTTCATATGAAGTGATAATCGTGCGTTAACGGTAATGTTCCATACTAAGAAGGTTACGCTCTGCAACGGGGGGCGGCTGAAGGGCATCTCCGTCCGTGTGCCGGTCCAAACGTGAGATCCGGTCTGCAGAGCTCCCGGAGAAAATCTTTAATCTTGGATTTATCTTTGGGACTGGACAAAGCTGTAAAAGTATGGTTTAATAATTGTACAAGGTTTGTTGAGTAGGTAAAACCTTTGGATTGAACACCATCTCGGGCGGTCGGCGATAGAAGCGGCATGTGATTTCAGCCGACCGAGCCCATTGCGAAACAGACGCTGCGCGAGACAGAGAGGAATCATTTCGATGAATACCGTGAGCCGCGAATTGAGCCGTGACACAGGTCGAGACCAGAACAATATCTTCACCAAGCTTTCCATGTTCCCTTCGGATGAGTCCCTGCCCACCCAGGCCGATAACCTGACTCAGGCGCTAACGGCGCTGCGTGCCGAGGATCCGGGCTTCAGCAAGGTGATTGCCACTCGTAAAAGCGAGCGCGGCGATGTTGTAGCCACGGCCGACGAAATGGCTTCGAAGATGTACGTGTTGATGAATGGCCGCGTGAATCTTGTTTGCGCCAACAGCGAAGGGCGCCGCCTGGTCATTGCCACGCTTGAGCCGGGCGCTATCTTTGGCGAAGGCGCGATTGCAGCCACGAGTGACCCCAGCGTCTTTGCCGAGGCCGCCGAAAGCAGCACACTCTGGGTCATTCCTGCCGGTGAGGCACGCCATCTGACCATGCAGTACCCCATCATCAGCTGGGGCTTGCTGCAGACGTACGGCAGCCGCCTGGTGCAGGTGGAGAACAGCCTCGAAGACGTTGCCTACAAGAAGCTGCCCGAGCGCCTGGCCGACCTGCTGCTGCAGCTTAACACCGACGCCAGCGACGTGATCAAGGGCATCAGCCACCAGGCGCTGGCCGACTACCTGGGCACCTACCGTGAGACTGTGAGCGCCATCCTGCGCGATTTCAAGCGCCAGGGGCTGGTGGAACTGGGCTACCGCCGCATTACGTTGTTGGATATGGAAGAGATCAGAATCATGGCAGGCATCTGGGACTACTAAGTCGGCCGCTGGTTTTTGACTGCAAATTCACTCCTGCGCCCTTCTATACGAGGGGCGCAGGAGTAGCCGAAGAGGGTCGCTGCGCCTCATTCTGCAGCGACAATCGGGCTATTCGCTGCGAGATCGACAATTCCGTGCAATCTCTGTATACGTTTCGCATGGAATCAGTCTGTAAATTCTCAATTTGCCGGTTGACGTCTGCACGCGAAGTGCCTATAATGGGAATGTCGAGCGCATGCGCTGGACACAGCGATCCCCATCCCGTCAAACACCCAGTTGGACAAGCCTGTCGGATACTCCCGCGAGTGACGATGCCTGCCCTTGGAATGCCGGCTTGATCACTTGCAGAGCAACGTTTAAGAGCGTTAATCTGCCCGAGCGGAATCTGCTTCGCAGCAACCTTTCTTTCATCCAAGGCTTGCGCATCCGACTTGAGGCGCGTCACAGCGCCCCTGTACCAGCATTGTCTCCACGCAGCGCACACCAACGCACTAGCCGGCGCACAACAGCAGCACCAGAAACTCGTTTGCTAACCCTTTCCTTATTTCCTTGCTTCCTTGCGTAATTGAAGGCACAACCTTGCGCTCACGCACGTTGAGCCAGGGCGTGTACCGTTGCGCATACGCCGCCTTTGCGGAGAAGGCGTAGGCAACAGCAATCTTATTAACCCAATACCAGCCATGCTGCGGCGCGGTCGCCCCGTTGCGCCCTCCGCAATTGGTTGACAGTCGCATTCCTCAAACAATAAAGCCAAAACGGACTTAAAGGTCGTCACCCATGGAAGATACATTGACCAACGCCGAACTGGCATCCCTCAGCATTGCGCAGATGGATGTTCTGAACCTGGACGAGCTGCGCGAACTGGCGCGGCGCGGCTGATATCACCGCCTACTCGCGCCTCAAGAAAACCGATCTCATCATGCGCCTGCTGCGCGCAAGCGCCGAGGCGCAGGGCTTCATCTTCGGCGGCGGCATTCTGGAGATTGTGCAGGATGGCATTGGCTTCCTGCGCTCCGAACACCTGCTGCCCGGCAATGATGACGTCTATGTGAGCCAGAGCCAGATCCGGCGCTTTGGCCTGCGCACGGGTGACTTCGTGGTGGGCCAGGTGCGCCCCCCCAAGGACACCGAGAAGTATCATGGCCTGCTCAAGGTGGAGGCCGTCAACGGGCTCGATCCCGAAGTGGCCAAGCGGCGGCCCATCTTCGAGAAGCAGACGCCCATCTTCCCCAACGAACAGCTTCTGCTGGAGACGCGCTCCAACGTCATCTCCACACGCATGATCGACCTGCTCGCGCCGATTGGGCGCGGCCAGCGCGGCCTCATCGTCAGCCCCCCCAAGGCGGGCAAGACAACCATCCTCAAGCGCGTTGCAAACGGCATTTCCAGCAACTACAAAGACATCCACCTCATGGTGGTGCTGATTGGCGAGCGCCCCGAGGAAGTGACCGACATGGACCGCTCTGTGGAGGCCGAAGTCGTGGCCAGCACCTTCGACGAGCCGGTGCAGAACCACGTGCGCGTGGCCGAGATGGCGCTCGAACGCGCCAAGCGCCTTGTGGAAAGCCAGAAGGATGTGGTCATCCTGCTTGACAGCATTACCCGCCTCGCGCGCGCCTACAACCTTACCGTGCCGCCGTCGGGGCGCACGCTCTCTGGTGGTATGGACCCGGCTGCGCTCTACCCGCCCAAGCACTTCTTCGGCGCCGCCCGCAACATCGAGGAAGGTGGCAGCCTCACAATTCTGGCCACCTGCCTCGTGGACACGGGCAGCCGCATGGATGATGTCATCTATGAAGAGTTCAAGGGCACGGGCAACATGGAGTTGATCCTCAACCGCAAGCTCGCCGAACGGCGCATCTTCCCGGCCTTCGACATCGAGCGCAGCGGCACGCGTGCCGAGGAGAAGCTGCTGGACGCCGAGACGCTCGCCAAGGTCTACACGCTGCGCCGCATGATCGATGCCATGGGTGGCGGCCAGGAAGCGATTCTGCCCATTATCGAACGGCTGAGCCGCACGCGCGACAACCGTGAATTTCTCGAGACGCTCACCAAGCCCAAGTAGCGCCACCCCTCCGCACGCGGCGTGGCCAGCACTCCCTTCAGGATGGGCACCGGCCTCGAGTGACAGCGGTTCCATACATTCAGCCTACAAAACCCCGACGAAGCGCCATTTAGGGCTGTTTCGTCGGGGTTTTGTATGCTGCCACTGCCCCAATCTGCTTTGCGCTCGATCCAATGCGTGCTATACTGCGCGTCAGGTTGTTGCGCCAAGCACCTGAACGAAGCACTGTCACCTGCATCGCCGCCCACTTCGTAATCGCTTCTACTCTCGAAGAAGCTTGGCAATGGAGAAAAACCTATGGCAGCGGACGCCGAATCGGCGTACGGGAAGCCCTGGTTCCAGCGAGGCTCGCTTCAATCGGAAGCGCCAAATGATCTGGATGCCACATCCTTCCCACAGCAGTCCCCTTCTGATTCTCATCATCTTTCTCAGACGCCCTTAGAATCAAGAATCACAAATCCCTCGCCACTCAGCGCGCGCCAGTATGGCGCCGTGCCGCCCCAGAGCGGCAGCGCCATGGCCGAGACGGTGTGGAGCGCGTCGGATACGCCGGCCCACCTCCTCGACGCGCTGCCTGCGCTCGTTGCCAACTTGCGCTTGCAGGTGCAGCAGACGCTGGGCGACCAGATAACGCCGCTGCGCCTTGCCAGCCACCTCTCGGTGCTGCTGGTGGCAGCAGGCGTCATCCTCTTCAGCCGCGTCCAAATCCCCGAGTGGGACTTTCAGCTTGTGGCCATGCCGGCACAGGCAACGCCCTCTTCCCAGTTTCAGAGCGTTACCACGCGCGTAAGCGCAATCTTCAACGGCCAGGAAAGCAGCGCCGCCGCCTTTAGCGAAGCGCTGCAGCCGCAGATTGTGCCCTTCACAATCATCCCCGAGCGCTCACGCGGCGAAATTCAAGTCTACACGGTGCAGGCGGGCGACACGGTCCTCGCCATTGCCAACCGCTTCAAGCTCAATCCTGAGACCATTCAGTGGTCGAATTCCAAGATTGACCAGAACCCCGACCTGCTGAGCATTGGCGACCAATTGAAGCTGCTGCCGGTTGATGGTGTGCTCCACACGGTGCGCGCCGGCGACACGCTTTCGGCGCTGGCCACCAAATACAAGGTGAGCACCGAAGAAATCGTTGCCTACGAATCGAACAACCTGCAGGATGTCAACGCACCGCTTATCATTGGCAGCGACATTGTCGTGCCGGGTGGCACCAAGGAGCCTGCACCTGCTCAGCAGGTGGCGGGAGGCTGGGCATCGTCCGTCTCTGCACCTGATGACGGCCCTGTAGGCTCGGGCAACTTTGCATGGCCTGCCAGCGGGAGCATCTCGCAAGGGTACTGGGGTGGCCACCGCGCCATCGACATCGCCGGACGTATCGGTGCGGCCGTCTCTGCAGCCGATGGTGGTTTTGTGACGACGGCAGGTGGCGGCTGGAACGGCGGCTACGGCAACTACGTGGTAATTGACCACGGCAACGGCTTCTCGACGCTCTATGGCCATCTCACGTCGATCTTCGTGAGCGCCGGCGAGACAGTCGGCGCCGGCCAGCAGATCGGCACGATGGGCAACACCGGCAACAGCACGGGGCCGCACCTCCACTTCGAGGTCATCTATCAGGGATACGGGCGCAACCCGTACACGTATCTGCACTAGCACGCACCTGCACTGGATCGCAAAGAGGAGCCGACGCTTCGGTTCCTTTGTAGAGACAAGAGGACGGCCCGCATGGGCCGTCCTCTTTTTTGCAATGAACCTGTAGCAAGAGAAATGACGTTATGCAGATACCGGTCCTGCATTTTCCAGCCGCGCCGCAAAGCCGCAAAGCCGCATGGCCGCAAATTAGCGCGCTGCGTCACGAATGCGTATGATGAACACGAAGCGAAAGGAAGACAATCGCGTGAAAAGGAGTAAGAGCATGGAGAACAAGATCACCAACGGCCGCGAAAACGACTCGATTATTCCGACGCAGCCGCCACAGATGAGCGCCATCCCCTATGAGCAGGACCATGAGCTGATTCCTGTGGAATCGCCCAATAGCGGTGGCCTGGCGGCGGCAGCTGTGCTCGGCGTTGCAGGCGCGGCTGCGGTGGGCGCGGGCTACATCTATAACCGCTGGTCCACCTCACGCCATATGCATATGGCCGAAGCGTTGGCCGCCCCGCGCCATATCTTCCTGAGCGAGCAGGCGGGCCAGGTGAGCTACTACGCCGACGCCACCGCATCCGGCCGCCCGCTGGTGCTTGTCCACAGCGTCAACGCTGCCGCCGGCGCGCACGAAATGCGCCCCCTCTTCGATTACTTCAAGAATACACGCCCAGTCTACGCGCTGGATCTGCCGGGCTACGGCTTTTCCAACCGCGACAGCCGCCACTACTCGCCGGACCTCTACGCCGGCGTTCTGGCCGACTTCCTGCGCACAGTCGTGCGGGAGCCAGCCGACGTGGTGGCGCTCTCGCTCGGCTCCGAATTCGCCGCCCGCGCCGCACAGATTGAGCCGACGCTGGTCGCCTCGCTGGTGCTCATCTCGCCCTCGGGCTTCAGCCGCAAGTCGGGCGTGGTGCAGGGGCTGGTGAGCTCGCGCGCAGTGGGCGGCGTGACCCACGCCACGCTGGCGCTGCCTGTGGTGAGCCAGGCACTCTTTGACGCGATTACGACCGAAAGCAGCATCAAGTACTATCTGCGCAAGAGCTTTGTGGACGAGGTGCCTGCCTCGTTGATCAGCCAGGCGTACGCGGCGGCGCACCAGCCCGGCGCCAAGCACGCGCCACTCTACTTCCTCTCGGGGCTGCTCTTTACGCCTGATGCGTACGAAGCGCTCTATCCGGGGGTGACGCAGCCTGTGCTCGTCCTCTACGACGACGACCCCTACGTTAACTTCGACATGTTGCCCGACTTTGTCGCAGCGCACCCCAACTGGCAGGCGCGCCGCATTACGCCCACGCTGGGGCTGCCCCATTGGGAGAAGCCGGCCGACACCGTCGAGACCATGGAGCACTTCTGGATCGGCGACTGACAAAATTGTGGTATGCGGAAACGACGGTAAAGGTGGAAACGCCATGAAAAGCGCGCGCTTTTCATGGCGTTTCCACCTTTACCGTCGTTTCCGCATACCACAGTTTTCGTGCGTCTACTCGCCAATGCCGCCTTCGGTGAGCTTGCGCGGGTCGAGCAGACGGTCGAGCTCTTCGGCGCTGAGTTCGGTCTGGCTCAGGGCCACTTCCTTGAGCGAGCGCCCTTCGGCGTAGGCCTGCTTGGCAATCTTCGCGCCCAGCTCATAGCCGATGACAGGGTTGAGCGCCGTCACAAGAATGGGGTTGCGCCCCACAAGGCCGGCAATGCGCTCCTCGTTGACGGTAAAGCCCGCAATCGCCAAATCAGCCAGAGTGCGGCTGCCATTGGCCAGCAGCGTGATGCTCTGCAGCAGGTTGTAGGCAATCACCGGCAGCATGACGTTGAGCTGGAAGTTGCCAGACTGCCCGCCGATTGAGATCGTCAGGTCATTGCCCATCACTTGCGCGCAGACCATGGTCATCGCTTCGGGGATGACCGGGTTCACCTTGCCGGGCATGATGCTGCTGCCGGGCTGGAGCGCAGGCAGCGCAATCTCGCCAATGCCCGCAATGGGGCCGCTGTTCTTCCAGCGCAGGTCATTGCTGATCTTCATCAGGCTCACGGCCACGGCGCGTAGCTGGCCGCTCACCTCCACAGCCGCATCCTGCGTGCTCAGGCTCTCGAAGTAGTTCGCGCTGGTCACAAAGGGAAGCCCTGTCATCTCGGCGAGCTTGGCGGCAATCGCTGCGCCAAAGCGCGGGTCGGCGTTGATGCCTGTGCCGACGGCTGTGCCGCCTTGCGCCAGCTCGGCCAGGCGGGGCAGCGACGACTCAATGCGCTCAATGCCGTGGGCAATCTGGCTGGCCCAGCCACCCAGCTCCTGGCTCAGGCGAATGGGCATAGCATCCATGAGGTGGGTGCGGCCGGTCGTCACCACATGATCAACGGCTGCCGCCTTCTCCACAAGCGTCTTGTGCAGGTGGCGCAGCGCCGGCAGCAGCTCCTCGGCAATGCCCAGGTAGGCGCTGACGTGAATGGCCGTGGGGATGACGTCGTTGCTGCTCTGGCTCATGTTGACGTGGTCATTTGGGTGCACTTTGCCGCCCATCGACTCGCTTGTCACCGACGCGATGACCTCATTGGCGTTCATGTTGGTGCTTGTGCCCGAGCCGGTCTGAAAGATATCCAGCGGGAAGTCGGCGTCATACGCGCCATCGGCCACGGCCTGGCAGCTCTGCATGATAGCCTGCGCCATGGCCGGCTGCATAAGCCCCAAATCGGCGTTGGCAGCCGCCGCGGCGCCCTTGACGAGCCCCAGCGAGCGAATGAAGAGGCGGGGGAAGCGCAGGTCGCTAATGTTGAAGTTGTCGACGGCGCGCTGCGTTTGTGCGGCATAACGCGCGCCTGCCGGCACCTTCACCTCGCCCATGCTATCCTTCTCAATGCGGTACTGCTGCTCTGGTTGCTGCGCCATTGGTTTGCTCCTCGGTTTGGGGCACGGCGGCCCGGGTGGACCATACGCTCGCGCGTGCAAGGCGGCGCATGTGTTTGTGTCGGATGCGCCCCATTGTAACATTCTCTGCCCGCTCACCCGTTGCGTAGAGAGATACGGATCACAGAAGAGGATTACCGGATCGCTGTGTAGCGACGGCAACAGCCGCACTCCGGCCCCACGCCGGCCGAGAAGACCGAGGTGGGGCCGGAGCAAAATTGTTGCGCGCTATCGCGTCTTCACCGCAGGCAGGTAGACATAGGTCGAGTAGGTAACCTTCGCGAAAGTTGCGCGCACGGTCAGAGGCCCGCTTACAGTCACCTGCATGGGGTTGGCCGTGGCGTTGACGTCGCCACCCCAGCCGGTGAAGGTATATCCGGTGTCGGGCACGGCTGTCAGCCGCAACACCGTGCCCACGGGATAGGTAGCGTCAGGTGCAGCGACGCTTTCCGCCTCGGCCGCACCGGGCTGCGAGACAACGGCGACATCCACATGGCCGCCGGGTGCTGCGGGGTCAACGCCGATAATCACCGACGCGTCGGGGATGGCCCCGCCAAAGCGGGCCAAGACGCCGTTGCGTGGCAGCGGCGGGTTGGGCTGGAAGGCGTTGGCGGTCGTGGGGAAGTCTGTGGCACGGCTTGTGCCTGCGACATAGATTGACCCACTTGCGTCAGTCGTGATGCCGTAGAAGAACTCGTCGTGTCCGCCACCGAGATAGGTGCCGAAGGCAAGCGCGCCGGAAGGCGTCAACTCCGTCACGAAGCCGTCAAAGCAAAAACGATCGGCAGGTGCGTTGACGTCCTCTGCGCGCACGCTCGCAGCACCAATGCAGAGGCCGGTGTTGATCTCCGGCTGGGGCGCATTCTTGATGGGAACGTGTGCGCCGTTGGTATAGCCGGCAACATGGATGTTGCCCGCCCCATCCAGCGCAGCAGCCAGTGGCTGTGTCCAACTCGACCGCTCGGTGGAGCCAAGGTAGGTGCTGTACGTGAGCGTAGCCTTTGGCGACTGAATCTTGATTGCGCTGACGAAGCCATAGGGTGAATAGCAAATGTCAAGCGACGTGTCCACCTGACACTTGTTTGGCAGCGCATTGACAAGCGGGAACCTGGGTGACGATGTCTTGCCGACGACAACCACTGTGCCCTTGCCGTCGGCGGCAACTGCCGTGGGTTCGTCGGTAAAGCTGCCGCCGTGGTAACTGGCGTATGTCACGCCGCCGGATGCATTGAGCGCGAGCACAACGCTATCTTGATAACAGTAGGTAGCCCCCTGATAGAAGATATCACCACACTGCGGCTGATGGGCATTGGAGGTGACAGGAAAATCCGGATCGCCAGTGCTCTTCGAAGTACCGGCAAGATAGATGGCGCCCGCCTTATCGATTGCAATTGCGCGCCCCTCTTCCTGGTCGTCGCTGCCGTAGTTCTTGTCAAGCAGCACAGTCTGTCCATTGGGGCTGATTTTGAGCAGACCGATCTGCGCACCCATATACACGTCGTCCACGATGATGCCATAGGCGGTGCCCGTCACAAAGGCGTTGCCGGCTGCGTCCACGGCCAGATTGTGCGACGCGTTAAAGACATCCAACGGCAGGTAGGTGCTGTAGACGAGATTCCCCTGCGGATTGAGCTTGAACAGCACGCCACTGTCCTGATAATCAGGCTTCGTGGACCAGAGCGCATTCTTGGTCGGGAACGGGGCGTCGGAGTAGACGGCAGCTGTGACATAGGCGTTACCCTGCGCATCCACGCCAATCGCGTGAGGCTCTTCGGTGCCGGTGCCGCCGACAATGGCGAGGTAGAGCAGTTGGGTGCCGGCGGCGTTGAACTTGGCCACGTAGAGATCCGAGTAGCCCGAGATCGTCACCTGCCTGCCCAACAGATCTTCGGAGAAGGTCTTGCCCAGGACATAGATCTCGCCCGTCGCGGAGACGGCCACATCATTGGCTTCGTCGTCGCTGCCGCCGCCGAGAAAGCTGCTGTAGGCAAGTGTTGGGGCAGCCGCAGCGGCCACGGTCTCCTGGGCGCGGGCAGCGGACGGTGCAAACTGGCTGCCCACAAGCGATCCAAACAAGAGCAGAACGATCAAAGTGCGACGCACGATGAAACGGAACAGCATGTTGCCCTCCTTGAGGCTGAGTGAATCAGGCTTGACGACAAAAACAATCCCATATTGCGCGCGCAGCAGCAACGCAAGCAGCGCCGGGGCTTAGCTGTCGGTTTGCTTACGACGCACTTACGGAGGAGGTGCTTACATTTACCGCAACCGCCGCCGTGATGCAAATTGACGAAGGGAAATATGCACAATTCCCTACGTCAATTTGCATCACGGCGGCGGTTGCGGGAGTGTGTAGTTAGCACATCCGCAAAGTCGCACAGGTTGTGCGGATCGCTGCCAACTTGACATGCGCAGGAGGTGGGCCTACACTTTTACGGTAGCACTCCACGATCTATCATCGGGGCCGCAGTATGTGGCTGCCCACCCACCGACGGCAAACCCATGAACGAACGAATACTTGTGATTGAGGACGACCGCCGTATTCGCGATATGGTGCGGCGCGGCTTGATCTTTGAGGGCTACAACGTGACAGTGGCCGAGAATGGCGAGGATGGGCTGCGCATGGTGCGCGAGTCCATGCCTGACGCCGTGATTCTCGACCTGATGCTGCCCGGCATTGACGGCCTTGAGGTCTGCCGCCGCATGCGCCAGGTCTCCAACGTGCCGATTCTCATGCTGACGGCGCGCGACGCCGTGGCCGACCGCGTGACGGGGCTCGACGCCGGCGCAGACGACTACATGGTCAAGCCCTTTGCCTTTGATGAACTGCTGGCGCGCATGCGTGCGCTCTTCCGCCGCAACCGTCAGGAAGCGCAAACCGACGTGCTGCGCTTTGTGGACATTTCGCTTAACCTGCGCACACGCCAATGCTTCCGCGGCACTACCGAGATTCAGCTGACGGCGCGCGAGTTTGACCTGCTGGAACTCTTCATGCGCCATCCCAACCAAGTGCTGACGCGTGAAGTCATCTACGAGCACATCTGGAACTACGACTTTGGCGGCGAGAGCAACATCATCGAAGTCTACATCCGCTACCTGCGCTCGAAGCTGGAAGTAGGCGAGCGCTCGCGTGTCATTCAAACGGTGCGTGGCGTGGGCTATGCGCTCCGCGAGGTGGGGTAACGAGACAAAATTGAAAACTGACGATTGAGTATTGGTTGCTGATTATTGGCAATTGGTCATTGGCAATTGGTCATTGGCAAATGATCGTCGGCATTGGGTGGTGCAGATCGCCACGCCCTACTCCCTACTCCCTACTCCCTACTCCCTACTCCCTACTCCCTGCCTTCATGACCATCCGCCTGCGCCTGACACTCTGGTATACCGCACTGCTGGGCGCAACGCTGATCTTCTTCAGCGTCATCGTCTATTCGGCGCTGGCCACGAACCTGCAGGCGCAGGTTGTCCAGGATTCGCAGCGCGAAGCAGTCTCCGTGGCCAATGTAGTCAGCGCGCAAATTGACCGCGACCTGCGCAAACTCCCCGAGGGCGAGGCGATCGAGTTTCCCAGCCTCAACTACTTTGCCAGCTCTGTGGCCGTGCAGGTCATCAACCTCGACGGGCTGATCATCAAACAGAGCGACAACCTGACCAACATGACGGTGCCCGGCTACATGCAGGCGCTGCCCGCGGTGACGCAGGGGCTTACCCACCGCTACCGCGCCGTTCTGAGCGAGCAGCCGCTGCTTGTCTACAGTGTGCCGCTGGTAATTGGCGGGCAGGTGCTGGGCGCGGTGCAGATTGTGCACCCCATTGGCGCGGCAGAGGACGCGCTGGCACAGGTGGGGCGCTATCTCATTATTGGCACTGCCCTCAGCCTGATTGTGGCGGCCGTGGTGGGCGCGCTGCTGGCGCGGCGCGAGCTGCTGCCGCTGGCCGAAATTACGCGCACGGCAGGGGGCATCAGCCGCACCAAGGACCTCGACCTACGCTTGAACCTGGACGACTCGGACACCGAAATTGGCGAATTGGCCAACACCTTCAACGAGATGCTCGACCGCATTCAGCAGCTTTTCAAGGGGCAGGAGCGCCTTGTGGCCGATGTGAGCCACGAGCTGCGCACGCCGCTCACCACAATTCGCGGCAATATGGAGCTCATCCAGCGCATGGCGGCGAGCATTCGCAACGGCCCGCCCAGTGAAGAGATGCTCCACGAATTTACCGACATTGTGGGTGAGGTGGAAAGCGAAACCGCGCGCATGAGCACGCTCATCAACGACCTGCTGCTGCTTGCGCAGGCCGACAGCGGCGTCCTCAAGCTGGAGATGGAGCCGGTGGAGCTGGACACCGTGCTGCTGGATGTCTATCGCCAGGCGCGCCGCATTGCCGACCACAGCAAGGGGCCAGGTGCGCTCGACATCCGCCTTGGCTCGGAAGACCAGGCGCTGGTGATGGGCGATCGCGCTCGGCTGCACCAGCTGCTCCTGAACCTGGTGGACAATGCCATCAAGTACACGCCCAGCGGCGGCTCAATTACGCTGAGCCTCGAGAACAACGGCGGCTGGGTGCGCGTGGCCATTCACGATACGGGGATCGGCATTAGCCCCGAGCAGCAGCAGCACATTTTTGATCGCTTCTACCGCACCGACAAGGCACGCAGCCGCGAGCAGGGTGGCAGCGGCCTGGGGCTGAGCATTGTGGCGTGGCTGGCGCAGGCGCACAACGGCCGCGTAACTGTGGAAAGCACGCTGCACAAGGGGAGCAGCTTCTTTGTGTGGCTGCCCGAATTTGTGCCGCCGCTGGTGAGCGCTGACGCTCGCCCGCTCGAAGGCGACGGCGCTGCAACCGGCGAGCGGAGACTGTAGCGGAGCGCTTCCAGCGCCCCACTACAGTCGTCAAGGCGCACCCCTTTCGCCGTCAAACCCACCCAAAACCAAAGCGAGGCTTCCAAAATCGGAAGCCTCGCTTGATCATGGTCACGGCGCCATGGCCATGTGGCGCTGTGATCTAGGGAAAAGTCATCCCGTCCAGCACTGCCACAATCGCTTCCTCCTGGGCCAGCACATTGTCCGGCGTGCCGAAGAAGATAAAAGCGGCCACCTTGTCTGCGTAAATGGCGCTGTAGATCGTCATATCCATCATGGGGCCATCTTCAATGGGTGATTGGCCCACCAGACGAATCACGCCCATCGCATCACCACCGCCGGTGAGAATGGTCGTCATTGAGTCATCAATGGCAAATTCATCTGCGCCCAGATCCATGGCAGAGACAAATTCCTCGGCCAATGTCTGCGCCTCATCATCGCTCAGGTCGCCGGCAATGGCACGTATAAATTCCTGGAGTTGCGGATCATCGCCCTCGATGTCGACGGCCGTAACCATCGCACCCACCACATTGATGCTGGGATCCGCAATCACCATGCGGATGTCCTCGTTCTCAATCTGCGAGAGATACCAGCCCGGCGGAACGGTTAGCGAGAAATCACCCTCAGGGTCCTCAAAGCGCAGTCCCTCATCGCCGGCCACCGTCAGGTCAACCATGTCATCATCCAGCAGAATGCTTTCGGCAATCTTGTCGATCACGGGCTCAAGCTCGGGCCAGTTCTCGATCGTGGCCCCGCCCAGCAGCCCAAAGGCCGCGCTGCCGCTGGCAATGATGTAGATGACGCCGCCCTTCTGCTCACCCTCGTCGTTGCCACCCGTAAAGCCAATGCGCAGCACGGGCACGTCCTGTTCAAGCTCGACACGCGAAATGTCGGTGATCACGCCGTCGGTTGCAAAGGAGTCGACCAACGCCTGCGCGCTTGCCTCGAAGATAGGGAAGACGACCAGGCCAGGGAAGTCATTGCCGAAATTCTGCATTGCCACGTCAAGGCCGGCCGCTTCGTCGCTCATAACGAAGACACCGGCTGGGTTGTCGGTCTCCACATTCCACTGCACCGGCGCGAGAATGCTGATGCCCTCGTTGTTGTACTCTTCGAAATCAGCTTCGGTGGGGATGACAACCTCACCTGTGGGGACCGGCTCCTCGGGCGTGTCGATTGCAGGCTCTTCCGCAGGTTCTTCTGTGGGCTCTTCTGCGGGTTGCTGGGGCTGCGCGGCTGCTGCGCCCCCTGTACCGACACCGGCGGCCTGCGCTACCTGCACCGACGCCGCCTGAATTGCAGCGACTACGGCAGGGTCAATTGTGCCCTCCTGCTCGGGCGCTGCGGCGAATGCGCTTGCCGGCAACAGTATGCCGGCCATGGCGATGACCAGCAGCAGGGCCATTGCCCTGCGCAGTGCAATGTGCGTGATCTTCATCCTGCCTCTCCTCTTCTGTGCGTGCGTTTGGAAGAATTGCGTGGGGGATGGGTGATGCGTCTGGTGTGGACGGCCCCAGTGTAAGCGCTTCAGGGATCGGTGGCAAGTGGCCCGCGTGGCAGGGGCAGATGGCATTTCAGACGTGACTACGGCATCGCGTCGCCAGCGCCGACAGCACTTCTCACGCCGTGGCTGACGCCTCGATCACCAATTGCTCGCGCGCTTCGCCCGGTGCCGTGCGTGGGTCCACAGGCAGCGCCACAAAGAAGGTTGTGCCCTTGCCCGGCTCACTGCGCGCCCAAATGGAGCCACCGTGAGCATCGACCACCGCCTTGCTCAGAAAGAGGCCCAGGCCCGCACCGGCAGTGCTGCGGCGCAGGCTGCTGTCGACGCGGTAGAAGCGGTCAAAAACGTAGGGCAGTTCTTCGGGCGGTATGCCAACGCCCTCATCGGCCACGTAGAGCACGACGCGCGGATAGCCCTCGACGGCGTCGCTCCACCCGCCCAGGCGGATGCGCCCGCCGTCGGGTGAATACTTGAGCGCGTTGCCCAGCAGGTTGGTCAGCACCTGGCGCACGCGCTCCTGATCCGCCCAAATGGAGGGCAGCGGCACGGGCACATCCACATCAATGGTGTGGCGGTCGCTCTGCGTGCGATAGCCATCGGCCACGCGCTGCACCAGCCGGTTTAGGTTGACATCGGCCCAATCGAGGCGCAGCCCGCCCGCCTGAATGCGGCTCACGTCGAGCAGGTTGTTGATGAGCCCCTCGAGGCGGTCGGCCTCTTCCTCAATGATTTCAAGGCTCTGGCGCGCCGTTTCCCTGTCCCACTGGACGTCGGGACGGGCCAGCGTTTGCGCATAGCCCTTGATGAGCGCGACCGGCGTCTTCAGTTCGTGGCTGATGATGGAGGTGAAGGTAGACTTGATCTCTTCTTCCTCGCGCAGGCGCGTAATATCATGCACATTGACAATCACGTTGACAAGGCGCGGCCCGCCGTCGCTGCCAGCGTTCACCTCATGATAGAGAGGCGTGTAGGTGAGCGAGACGATGAGTCGCTTCTTGCCTGCGCGCAGCAGTTCGCCCTCGGCGTGGATGGCAGCTGCATTCTCGAAGGGCGGCATCTCCTGGCAGATGTCCACACCCACCACATGCGCCAGCGGCAGATACTCTTCGCAGGCGCTGCCCACGGCATCGGCGGGATTCTTCCCAACCATGTTGGCCAGCGCCTGATTCGCCACGAGCACGTTGCGGTGCGCGTCCAGGATCAGAATGCCGTCCACGCTGTTCTCGACGATGGCAGCGAAGCGGCTGCGCTCGGTTTCGAGCTGGCTGTAGAGGCGCGCGTTGCGCACGGCAATCGCCGCCTGATCAGCAAAGCCTTGCAGGAACTGCCAGTCGATCTGTGTGAAGGCGTATTCGCCGCGGAAGAGGTAGATGATGCCGAGCAGATCTTCCTCCACCAGCAGAGGCAGGCCTACCACCTGGCCAATGCCGAAGTTGCCTGTGATTGGGCCGGCGGCACCTGTCAGCCGTTCCTCCACCTGGCGCACACGCGCCTGCAGGTCGGCAAAGTAAGGATCGAGGGGCGTTGATCCATTGTCTGCGTCGACGGCCTCGTTCTCATCATGGAAGATGGGCGGGACATCGAGGAGCGGCTCGAAGGCGGGCAGCAACTGCGGGGGAATGCCGTAGACGGCGCGAATCTGGAAGCGCGCCGGCGTGCCGCGAGTGACGAAGACGGGGCCCATGGGCACGCCCACATCGCGCGCCAGCACAATCAGCCCCGCGCGACAACCCACAAGCTCCGCTGCGCTGGTCAGGATAAGGCGCAGCAGGCTGGGCAGGTCGAGGCGCGAGGTCATCGCGCGCGAGATGCGCAGCAGGTACTCGCGCTGGCGCAGCTGGTAGGTTGCCATCAAGGCGGGTGCGTTCATGCGCCCATTATAGGGTGAATGCCGGGGTGGGACAACCCAGGGCGGAACCCCGACGCAAAGACGCAGAGAAAGCGCCAGGAAAAGCAGTTGCTTTTCCTGGCGCTTTCTCTGCGTCTTTGCGTCGGGGTTCCGCTATGCGTTATCGGGCAGGCTGGAGCCATCAAACGAATCGGGCAGCAGCGCAGCCGCGCTGGTGGTGCGGTAATTGCCCTCGGCGTCGCTGATATAGACCGCCATGTTGGGTCCCAGTTCCGCCATCACCTGACGACAGGTGCCACAGGGCGAGCCGCCGTCGCGCGTGGCCACGGCAATCGCCACGAAGTCGCTGGGGCCACTGCACCTGCCCTGCGCGATGGCCGCAGTGAGTGCCACGCGCTCGGCGCAAATTGTGCTGGGGTAGGCAGCGTTCTCTACGTTGCAGCCATAGACTACGCTGCCGTCGGCCACAAGCAGCGCCGCGCCCACCTTGTAGTGGCTGTAGGGCGCATAAGCGCGCTCACGTGCGGCCAGCGCATGGGCCACAAGTTCGTCAGGGGTGGTTGTGGATGGCATGGAAAGGTGTCCTTGGGGGTTCAATTCGGTTGGCCGAGAAATAACTGGTCATTGGCAAAGGGTAGCTCGTACACTCCCTTGTGCACCGCGCCAATGACCATTTACAAGTTACGACTTGCGTTTCAACCTGCCACCTTACCTGCCCGCCGAAGCGTTGTGCGCGGGCTTGTTGCCGGCAGTGCTCTCGTTGCGCGCGTTGGCGGACTTGGCAGCGCGCCGCTCGTCTTCGTGCGGCTCGGGGGGCGGGGGCGCGGCTTCAACGCGCACCTGCTCAATGCGCCGCCCCTCCACCATAATCACGGTGTAGCGCCAGCCCATGTACTCCACCGACTCGCCCGCCTCGGGCACGTGGCCCAGTAGACCCAGCACCAGCCCGCCCACGGTGTCGGCGTCCTCGTCCTCAATGTCGATGTCAAGCAGCTTGGCCAGCGAGTAGAGGTCCAGCCGAGCGCTGAGAAGGTAGCTGTCATCGCCGGCGCGCTGCACCAGGATCTCCTCAACGGCGTCGTACTCGTCCTGAATCTCGCCAACGATCTCCTCGAGAATATCCTCAATTGTGACGAGCCCCGCGGTGCCGCCGTACTCGTCCACTACAATCGAGATGTGGACGCGGTGCTTGCGCATCTCGGCCAGCAGATTCTTCACATTCTTGGTGAGCGGCACAAAATAGGCCGGGCGCAGCAGCGTGCGGATGGGCATGTCAGTGCTTCCCTGCTGGAAGCAGCGCAGCATGTCCTTGGCATAAAGCACGCCGATAATCTGGTCGACGTAGTCATCGTAGACCGGCACGCGGCTGTGGCCCGCACCGATAATCACGGCCAGCGCCTCGGCAAAGGAAATATCCGCCTCAAGCGTCACCATGTCAATGCGCGGCACCATCACTTCGCGCGCCACAGTGTCATCCATTTCGAGAATGGAGGTGATCATCTCCTTTTCGCTCTCTTCAATCTCCGACTCATCGCCGTCATTCGGCATAATCAGGCGCATGCCGTCGTTGGAGAGAACGATGGCGTCCTCGTCGTCATCATGGATGCCGCGCAGGGTGACAGGCGCGAGCAGCGAGGCAATCGGTGCGAGCAGCCAGAGCGCCACGCGCATATAGCTCGCGACAGCCATGACGGCCTGCGCCGGGTTGTTGTGCACCCACATGCGCCCCAGCAGGTGCGAGAGCGCCAGCAGCACCCAAACGACTGCTGCGCCGAGCAGAAACCAGTACCACGCCGGCACCGGCGATACGAGAGTGGCCAGCGCAACACCCGCAGTGAGCAACGCCGCCACGCGCAGGAGGATCGACGTGGTCGTCCAGCGGTGGCGCTGCTCGATGAGGTTGTTGACGAGGCGCGCCTGCCGGCTGCCCTTGACGTACTTTCGGGTTTCATAGCGGTTGACAGTGGCCAGGGCCGCGTCCGCCGTCGTCGTCGTAAAGTAGAGAATCCATGCCACGCCGAGCGAGAGCAGAGCGGGCAGCGAAACGGTCACAGCGACTCCTTCTGCGCGGCGGTGTGCGCCGCAGATGAACCAGTCTCTTCGTTTTGCGACCGACGTGCGGGCGGGCGCGCAGGCACGCCATAGACCACGCTGTGCGCCGGTACATCGTGCGTCACCACCGAGCCGGCGCCTGTGCGTGCGCCCTCGCCCAGCGTCACGGGGGCAATCAGCAGCGTGTCGCTGCCGATGAAGACATCGCGCCCCACATCCGTCTTGTGCTTGTGCACGCCGTCATAGTTGCAGGTAATTGTGCCTGCGCCAATGTTCACATTCTCGCCTATCTGCGCATTGCCGATGTAGGAGAAGTGGCCCATCTTTGCGCCGGGGGCCAGGTAGCTGTCCTTCACCTCACCAAAGTTGCCCAGGTGCACGCCGGCGCCCAGGTGCGCACCGCTGCGCAGGTGGCCAAAAGGCCCCACGTTGGAGCCCTCGTCCATGCGCGCTTTCTCCACCACCGAATTGGTGATGCGGCAACCGTCGCCAATCACACTGTCGACGATGACGCTGTGCGGCCCCACCAACGCATTGCGGCCAATGACCGTTGCGCCCTGCACCAGCGTGCCGGGCAGGATGAGGCTGTCAGCGCCAATGGTCACGGTGTCATCGATCCATGTGGTAGCCGGATCCATAATGGTAACGCCATCCAGCATGAGCCGTTCCAGAGTGCGGCGGCGCAGGGTAGCCTCGGCCTGCGCCAGTTGCACGCGGTTGTTGATGCCGTCGACCTCGTCGGTGGGAGCAGCCACGCCCAGCACGCGCTTGCCCTGTGCCACGGCTATGGCCACCAGGTCGGTAACGTAATACTCACCCTTGGCGCTCATGGGCACGTTGGGCAGATTTTGCCACAGCCATGTTGCATCAAAGCAGTAGATGCCGGGGTTGAACTCGCGAATGAGGCGCTGCTCGGGCGTGCAGTCCACTTCCTCAACGATGGCGGCAATCTCGCCGTTCGCATGGCGCACAATGCGGCCAAAGCCCTGTGGATCGTCGCGGGTGACGGTGAGCAGCGCCAGCACCGCTGGATTGTTCGTGCGTGCAGCGACGAATGCATCAACCAGCGCCTGCACTGTTTCGCTGCGCAAGAGCGGCATATCACCGTTCATGACGAGCACGGCCTCGGCATCGGGCGCATGCGCCTGCACCACGCCTGCTGCCTGCTGCACGGCATGGGCGGTGCCCAGCAACTCTTCCTGGATAGCATAGAGACAGCCATCACCGAGCGTGGCCATTACCTGCTCGCGGCCGTGGCCAACCACCACCACGGGCTTTTCGTTGGTGACGCCGGCAGCGTAGCGTACGCCCCAGCTGATCATGGGCCGCCCGGCCACGGGGTGCAGCACCTTGGGCAGCGCCGACTTCATGCGTGTGCCAAAGCCGGCCGCCAGAAGGATGGGAACAAGCTTCACAAATGCCTCACTTCTGCGCGCAGGGGGTGGCGACAATGGAGCGGTCGCGAAAACGGCGCATACAAAAAGCCAGGCGCGCTTGAGGATTCAAGCAAGCCTGGCCGGAAAGCGCCGTATTGCATTGCAACAGGTCTATGCGGGTGCGGCGACGCCATGCGCGCGTGCGCAGGGGCAGGAGCGCCCAGGGAGCGAAAAAAGCGCTCAGCGCGAACACGCGCCAAACGCCAGGGCAATGCAGAAGCTGGGTTATCTGGCTCCATCGTTTCAATCCGCTCCCAACGTGCGGGAGAATCCCGCAGAGAGGAGTTTACCATGCGTGCGGCGCACTGCCAAAGCGAAGCTTCTGCGCAGTGCAGTTCTGAAGATACAGAACCGAAGCACACGTCATAAAAAGTGGAAATAAAAAAACAGAGAGACGAACAAGAATGGTTGTAGTTGGCGGTGGCCTACTCTCGCGTGGGTAATACCCAGACTACCATGGGCGCTGGTGGGCTTAACTGCCGGGTTCGGGATGGGACCGGGTGTACCCCCACCGCTCTTACCACCAACAACAGTTCTTGCGGTCTCTCTGCTTTTCACTTGTGTAAGGTGCGGCCGGCAGGTCTACAACCCAGGGCTGGCCCACTAAAAACTGCAAAGGAGAAATACAATTGATCTAAAGCTTCTTGTTACAGGAGGCGGTGAGGGTAACTCACAGCGCCAACAATGATTCTCGAGTGTTTTAAGCCCTCGTGCATTAGTACGGCTTAGCTAAAGGCCTCTCAGCCTGTACACTTGCCGCCTATCAAGCAGGTGGTCTTCCTGCGCACTTACCAGGTTAACCCTGTGAGGGAACTTATCTTGGAGCTGGCTTCCCACTTAGATGCTTTCAGCGGTTATCCATTCCGGACTTAGCTACCCAGCTATGCGCTTGGCAGCACAACTGGCACACCAGAGATCCGTCCACCCCGGTCCTCTCGTACTAGGGGCAGCTCTCCTCAATTCCCTTACGCCCACAGCGGATAGAGACCGACCTGTCTCACGACGGTCTGAACCCAGCTCGCGTACCACTTTAATGGGCGAACAGCCCAACCCTTGGGACCTACTCCAGCCCCAGGATGTGACGAGCCGACATCGAGGTGCCGAACCTTCCCGTCGATGTGAACTCTTGGGGAAGACTAGCCTGTTATCCCCGGGGTAGCTTTTATCCGTTGAGCCATGGCCCTTCCACTCGGTGCCATAGGATCACTAACGCCGACTTTCGTCTCTGCTCGACCTGTCCGTCTCGCAGTCAAGCTCCCTTATGCGTTTGCACTCTACGACTGGTTTCCATTCAGCCTGAGGGAACCTTTGCGCGCCTCCGTTACTCTTTAGGAGGCGACCGCCCCAGTCAAACTGCCCACCAGACACTGTCTCCTCACCGGATTACGGCGAAGGTTAGAGCCAGAACTTAGCCAGAGTGGTATTTCACGGACGACTCCACCGAGCCTGGCGGCCCAGCTTCACAGTCTCCCACCTATCCTACACAAGCTAAGTTCTAACCCAATGTCAAGCTACAGTAAAGCTCCACGGGGTCTTTTTGTCCAGCTGCGGGTAAGAAGCATCTTCACTCCTAATTCAGTTTCACCGGGTTCTCTGTTGAGACAGTGCTCCAGTCGTTACGCCATTCGTGCGGGTCGGAACTTACCCGACAAGGAATTTCGCTACCTTAGGACCGTTATAGTTACGGCCGCCGTTCACCAGGGCTTCAGTTCGCAGCTTGCACCGCTCCCCTTAAC
>CAVZCL010000005.1:0-810000 GCA_963773745.1 uncultured Chloroflexia bacterium | reverse complement strand
CACCAGCAGCACCGCATTCTGCTCCACGCGCTGGCCGGCCGCCACCTTCACCTGCTTCACCTTGCCCGGGCGCAGGGCGCGTAGCTCATTCTCCATCTTCATGGCCTCCAGCAACACAAGCGGCTGCCCTTCCTCAATCTCGTCACCCTCGGCTACCAGTACCTTGACCACCAGCCCGGGAATGGGCGCCACAACGGCCAGCTCGCCTTCAGGCAGTACCATCTTGCGGCTGGCATTCACGCGCCGCGACCGCTCATCCTCCACCTGCACCGAGTAGAATTCGCCCTTGAGCATAATGTCGTAGGTGTAACGGTTCGGCTCAATCAGCAGCTCGTAGCTGCGGCCGCCAAAGAGCACGCTGTAGAGCGTATCCACGCCTGCCTGCTCAATGTTGACATCAACCGCCTCGCCATCAACCAGGATGCTCTCCTTCTCGATGTCGACAACGTATTCATGATCGCCCACGTGCGCGATAGTATCTCACTGTCGCCCCCTCATTGCGCGCATGCGGCCGGCCTGCTTCCAGAGGCCGGGCCGAGAGCCGCCGTTCTCCTCGGGGGCGCCCACCATAACGGCCGCCTGCCGCTTCTCCTCATGCGCAATCAGCGCCGAGGCGACCGCAGCCACCTTGCCGCCTTCGAGCAGTGCCTGCTCCTGCCGCGTCAGGTTGCGCTTGTTGAGGAAGCCCGTATCGAAGGTGCCCCAAATGAACTCGGTGCTGTCCATAATCGCCTGGTGGAAGGGAATCGATGTCTTGATGCCGCCAATGCGGTATTCCGACAGCGCACGCTTCATGCGCAGAATCGTCTCGGCGCGGCTCTCGCCATGCACCACCAGCTTGGCGACCATTGGATCATAGTAGAGGCTGATCTCGCCGCCGCGGTAGAGGGCGCTCTCCACGCGCACTCCCGGCCCGGTCGGCTCCTTGAGGTAGGTCACCAGCCCGCCATTGGGCATAAAGTTGTTAAAGGGATCCTCGGCGGTAATGCGGCACTCTATGGCCCAGCCCTTGGCCACAATGTCGGCCTGGGTGTAGCGCAGTTTGCGCCCCGAAGCAATTGAAAGCTGCTCCTTGACGATGTCGACGCCCGTCACCATCTCCGTAATCGGGTGCTCCACCTGCAGGCGCGTGTTCATCTCCAGGAAGTAGTACTTCTGCTCCTTGGAGTCAAAGAGAAACTCGATTGTGCCCGCGTTGACGTAGTTGACCGATTCGGCCGCCGCCACCGCCACGCGCCCCATTTCGGCGCGCATGGCGTCGTCAATCGCAACGCTGGGCGCTTCTTCAATCAGCTTCTGGTGGCGGCGCTGGATGCTGCACTCGCGCTCGCCCAGGTGGATGGTGTTGCCGTGGCCGTCGGCCAGCACCTGCACCTCAATGTGGCGCGCGTTGGTGATGAGCTTCTCCAGGTAGACTTCGTCGCTGCCAAATGCGCCCATAGCTTCGCGCCGCGCTGCGCCCAGCGCACCCTCAAACTCCTGCGCCGCATGGACAGCGCGCATACCCTTGCCGCCGCCCCCCGCGCTCGCCTTGATCATGAGTGGGTAGCCAATTTCGCCCGCCACCCGAGCCAGGTCGGCGTCGTGCAGCCCCCGTTCCGAGCCGGGCACAAGGGGCACGCCGCGCCGCGCCACGGTTTCGCGTGCCGTAATCTTGTCGCCCATGGCCTCGATTGCGTCGGCGCTGGGGCCAATGAAGGTGATGCCCGCATCGGCGCACGCGGCCGCAAACTCGGCGCGTTCGGAGAGAAAGCCATAGCCCGGGTGAATGGCATCTGCGCCCGAACGGCGTGCGGCGTCGATGATGTTGTCAATGCGCAAATAGCTTTCGCGGCTGGGCGATGGCCCAATGTAGTACGCCTCGCCCGCATAGCGCACGTGCAGCGCCGTGCGATCGGCGTCGGAAAAGACCGCTACTGTGCTAATGCCGCGCTCCTCGCAGGCACGCAGCACGCGCACTGCAATTTCGCCTCGGTTCGCCACAAGTACTTTTCGGAACATGAGCGTTGCCTCTGCTGGGGGAGTGTGCGCTCCGGCCTCAACCGCTAATGCGGGCGCGGTGCAAGCGTGCAGTTACAAAGAGCCTGTCATAGACAAAGGGCTGGGGCAGCAGCGCGTCCGTCTCGTGAAAGCTGCCGAAGTGAGGGTCACCCGGCGTCAGCATCAGCCGGCGAAAGTGCCAGATGGTCGCCCCCACCATCTCGCCGATGCCTGCCGCAAAGGAATCCTCGGCCACGCCCTCGAGCAGCGCATGGCCGCTTATGGTGCGCGTCTCCCAGGTGCCCCAGGGGAGCATGCCGTCGGCCTGCGCCAGGCAAGTCACACGCAGCGGCGCAATGCCGCAATCCACCAGCAGCACGCCGCGCTGAATGTCGCCCTGCTTCTCAAGCTGCGCGTCTCGAATTTGACCGCAGAAGGCATATTGCGCCGGCCCGGTGCGCACCAAAGCGCGCGGGCAGCGGCTCCTTCTGCACGCTGTACCAGGTCAGCGCGCCGGCCTCAGGCAACAGCAGCCCGCCGTCGAGCAACACCGTCAGCGGCTGCCCCTGCCGCAGCCCGGGGTAGCCCATGGCGGCATATTGTTCAGCGCTCAGTTCAAATTCAATCTCGTCAAGGGGCATGGGGTGCGGTTCTGGGTTGCAAGGCTGCGGGATGAAGTGTCATTGGTAAGTGATAAGTGGTAAGTGGCAATCGCATGCGGCCGCTTACCAATTACCATTTGCCATTTACCATTTGTCTTTGAGCGATTGCTCATCACAGCGGTATATTGCCATGCTTCTTGGGCGGAATGGAGCGCTGTTTGTTGCGCAACATCTCCAGCGCATTGATCAGGCGTGTGCGCGTCTCGTGCGGCTCAATCACGTTGTCTATATAACCCGCCGATGCCGCCACATAGGGGTTTGCAAAGCGTGCGCGGTAGTCTGCCACAAGTTCGGCCTTGCGCGCCACCGGGTCTGCGGCCTCAGCCAGTTCGCGCCGAAAGATGATGCTCACCGCGCCCTCCGGCCCCATGACGGCAATCTCGGCGCTGGGCCACGCCAGCACCATATCGGCCCCAATGTGGCGCGGGTTCATTACACAGTAAGCGCCGCCGTACGCCTTGCGCACAATCACTGTGAGCTTGGGCACCGTGGCCTCGCAGAAGGCGTAGAGCAGCTTTGCCCCGTGGCGGATAATGCCGCCGTGCTCCTGGTTAAGGCCGGGCATGAAGCCGGGCACATCCTCCAGCACAATCAGCGGAATGTTGAAGGCGTCGCAGAAGCGAATAAAGCGCGCGCCCTTCTGGCTCGCCTCCGTGTCCAGCACGCCTGCCAGCACCTGCGGCTGCTGTGCCACAAGGCCCACCACATGGCCGCCAAGGCGCGCAAAGCCCACAAGCAGATTCTGGGCAAAGTACTCGTGCACCTCCAACCATTGCCCCTCATCCACAATGTCGCGGATGACTACCTTCATGTCATAGGGCTTGTTGGGGTTGTCGGGCACAATCGTATCCAGATCATGCGCCTCGCGCAGCGGGTCATCCTTGGGCGCCACCGTCGGCGCATCTTCCATGTTGTTGCCGGGCAGGTAGCTGACAAGGTTTTGCACCAGGAAGAGCGCATCCTCCTCGCTCTCGGCGGCAAAGTGAGCCACGCCCGATTTGCTGGCATGCACAATCGCCCCGCCCAGCTCCTCGAAGGTCACATCCTCGTGGGTCACAGTCTTGATGACATCCGGCCCCGTGACAAACATGTGGCTCGTGTTCTTGACCATGATCACAAAGTCGGTGATGGCCGGGCTATAGACGGCCCCGCCCGCGCACGGCCCCATAATCACGCTAATCTGCGGGATGACACCCGAGGCCAGCACGTTGCGGTAGAAGATCTCCGCGTAGCCGGCCAGGCTGTGGACCCCCTCCTGGATGCGTGCGCCGCCCGAGTCATTGAGGCCAATCATGGGCGCGCCATTGGCCATGGCCGCATCCATTACCTTGCAGATCTTCATGGCGTGCGTGCGGCTCACGCTGCCGCCAAAGACCGTGAAATCCTGTGAATAGACGTAGACAAGGCGGCCGTCAATTGTGCCGTAGCCCGTCACCACGCCATCGCCGGGGATGCGCTGCTCGGCGAGGCCGAAGTCGTTGGAATTGTGAGTGACGAAGATGTCCATTTCGCGGAAGCTGCCCTTGTCGAGCAGCAACTCGAGCCGCTCGCGCGCCGACATGCGGCCGCGGGCGTGCTGTTTGGCCAGCTTTTCGGCGCCGCCGCCTTGCTTGGCAGCGTTCTTGCGCATGCGCAACTCAGCAATGCGGGGGTCGATCGATTCGCTCTCCACGGGAGGGTGCCTTCTTTCCTTGTTGGGGAATCTGGTCGCAATGCGCAATACCGCAGGGCGGTAGAGTGGGACTCAACCGGCCCAGCCAACCTGCCGGCAAGCGCACCTGCTGCGCCGCACTCTACCACAAACGAGCGCTACCGCCACTGCCTAATCGGCGCTGGTTGACGAATTCAAAGGTCGCCCTGCCACAGCGGCAGGCTGGCGCAGGCCGGGCCGCGCTGCTGCAGCAAACATCCCCAGCCCCAGCACCCATGTCACAATGATCGTGCTGTTGCGAATCAAGTGCAGCGGCAGGATGGGCGGGACGTCCGGGTGCCAGCCCAGCCCCCACGCCACCGGCCCGTAATCCACCACATCGCTGAGGACAAACCAGGTCAGCGCTGCCAGTGCG
This sequence comes from uncultured Chloroflexia bacterium, assembly GCA_963773745.1. Taxonomy (GTDB): domain Bacteria; phylum Chloroflexota; class Anaerolineae; order Caldilineales; family Caldilineaceae; genus UBA5069. Next base: position 805,292 of record CAVZCL010000005.1, on the reverse strand, counting down.
CCGCTGCGTAGAGGGCGAAACCAGGTGAGCAGGAGAATCCCCTGCGCTGCCAGCCCCACATGTGCAACGGTCATGAGGATGCCCTCGGCGGTGAAGAGGGGCGATCCGTAGAGCGCCGCGGTGTTGCGCCAGAAGAGCATCCACACGGTGATCGTCCAGATGCCGTACTTGATTTGCCCTGCGGCCACAATACAGAGCAGCCAGTTGGGGCGGCGCAGGAAGCCCACCCCAAAGAGAAGCAGCGAGGCGCCAAGCAGCCCATAGAGCGCCGCCATCAGCCGCAGGCTTTCGGCATCGCCCGGAAGCCACGCCGCGCCATAGGCCAGCGCCAGCAGCAGCGCCGCTGCACCGCCCCCCACAAGCCACTGCTGCGCCCGGCGCTGATACGCCGCCGGCCACTTCTGCGCCACCACCATCAGCAGCGCCAGCCCGCCCAGCAGCCCAAAGAGCGGGCAATCGGGGATGAAGGGCCATGCCCATACAGGCGTATCGAGCCGGCGCAGCACAGGGCCATACCAGCCCGTAACGCCCGCAAAGTAGCCCAGCGCATCCAGCGCCAGAATCAGCACAAGCACCTGCGGCAACGCGACCACGCCCTGCACCCGTGCGATCAGCGTTGCCTTCTCGCTTGTGCGTGGCATGTGCATACCTGCTTCCCCCTGGTCTGCGGCGTCGTTCGTAGCGGCTGCTTCAGCTGCGGTCCTCACGTAATCGTCGCGGCGTCGACAACGGCAGCGAAGCAGCTGCTACGAACGACGCCGCAGACTTCGGAGACGCACCTTCAGCTGCCGATCTCACAATTCACAACGTAATCATCAACGTGGCAACCAGCGCGCCCACGAGCATGCATAGACCAAACATGAGGAAGGCCACGGCAATCACCGCGCAGCTGAGGCCAATTGTGGGCAGCGTTGCGCGCGAACCGGTGGCGGCGCTCAGCAGCGCACCCGTGCCCCCCACGGCAAAGCAGAGCGCCATAACCGCCAGCGCCACGCTCACCTCCAGCCGCAGCAGCGCGACGCTGTAGGCCACGTAGCCGGTGATAACGCCCGCAGCCACACCAAAGGCGGCGCTGAGCAGGATGATGGGCAGCGATGGCCCGCTGTGCTCGTCCTCGGCGATATATGCGGCCAGCGCCTCGTCGCGTTCGGCAAAGCTGCCGGACATGGGCGGCCGCCCGAGCGGTGGGGGTAGCGGTGGTGGTGGCGGCGGCATAGCCGGACGCGCCGCCACGCCATGGCGCGCTTGCATGGGCTGACCCGATTGCGTTACCTGCCTCGGCGGCATAGCCGGCGGCGCAGGCTGAGGATTGGTGAGCGGGTTGGGGCGCGGCGCGGGTGTGCTCGGAGAAGGGGCACTCGGCAGCGGTGCGTACGGCGACGGCGGCACTTCGCCGCGCCCTGCGTCGTCGGCATCGTCGTACGGTTGATTGCCGAGGGGGCTCTTCTGCGGCTTCTCCGGAGGAGGCGGGCCAAACACGCTGCGACTCAAAGCGGCGCCTCTTTTTTGCACACTGTCACCGGCGCAAGCACACAGGCGTGTGCTGCGGCAACCCTGCTACGATACCATTCACTTGACCATTTACACAACCTCCGGTACGCTCTCCAGTGCAGATTTGCTTCACCACACTGCCGCCCGCACTGCCACCTCACCGTTGGCAATCCCCACCCAATTCACCGGATGCGCTCCCATGCCGCCAGCCCCGTTCCCAGCATCACAGCCTGCACCGCAGCCAGCATCACAGCCTGCAATGCAGCCCAACATGCAGCAGCGCACTACGCTCGATTTGCCGCGTATTGCCGCCTGGCTTGGTGGCGGTCGCGCTTCGGTTGATTACTACCCTGAAGTGGACAGCACCATGCGCGTGGCGTGCAACCTGGGCGTACGCAGCGAATTCGGCAGCGGCTCCATGGTATTGGCCGATGCCCAGAGCGCTGGTCGTGGCAGGCTGGGGCGTACGTGGGAGGCCCCATTCGGCACCAGCCTGCTCGTGAGCCTCATCCTCAAGCAGAGCCATCTCATGTGCAACCACAGCATGCTTCCACTCATTGCGGGATTGGCGGTGCAGAGTGCGCTGGCCAAATTGGCCCTGCCGGGCGTTGAAGTGGGCATCAAGTGGCCCAATGACATCCTTCTGCGCGCGGCGGATGGTGTCGAGCGCAAAGTGGCGGGCGTGCTTGTCGAATCAACCGTTGAACAGCAGGGGCTGGCCGGCCACGCAGTCATCGGCTTCGGCATCAATGTCTTGCAAAGCGCCGCAGAGCTTCCGCAGGTAGAGCCGCCCGCCCCGCCGCCCACCAGTCTGTGGCTGGCAAGCGGCATTGTGGTGGACCGAACGGCGCTTCTTCTTGACCTTTGGGCCGAATTCTTCACTGCGCTGGATTCGCAGTTCAAGAAGGGCCGGCGCAGCGCCGAACAGATCATTGTTGGTGCATGGCGCGATGTCTCCTGGACGCTTGGGCGGCCCGTTACAGTGCACCACGCCGACGGTACAACGCTCCACGGCACGGCGGTTGACGTTGTGGAAGAGCGTGTGGGCATTGGCGCGCTGATTGTTGAGGATGGCGCAGGCGTGCGCCACAGAGTCCATTCAGGTGACGTTTCGCTGCACGCCGGTTAGAATGATGGTATGAACGCTTATGCACCTGGCAATCGTTTACGCCGTTTGCATGTGCCGCTGGCGGCTCCTGCTGCCGCTGCTGCTGGCGGGCGCAGTGGCGCTTGCCCTTGCGCCGCGCCCCGTGCAGGCGGCGCAGTCACCCGCGCCCGTGGAGCAGGAGACGGCGCAGGCAACATTGCCTGTGCACCTTGACGGTTGGAACTGTTCGCAAAGTATGCAGCGTGCCAACCTGACAGTGTGACAATATCAAGGGCGACCCTGTGGACACCTGCTACACGTTCCTGAACAGCTGCCACTCAATAGCAGCGTATCCGCATTACATTGACGAGCCGACCATCTCCGAGGACTGATGTGGGCACCAATGCGAATCTGGCTAGTGAGCAGTTTACGCAGAACATTGCGCCAGGATGCAATCAGTGCGCCATGCTACATGGAGGCGTTCACGCCGGCGAATGACGGTCGTTCGCGTGGGCGACCGTCGCCGCCAACGCCGGCGGAACCGGTCCTGAGCAAGTGCAAGGCAGCGGTCGTCACGTCAAGGTGATCAATCCCGCTGTCACCGTGCGCCAAACGCTGAGCACCTCGTCCAGCGCATGCTCCGACGACACAACGATCACCGTGCCTGCCAATGCCAACGTCTATCGCTGCCTGACGCTGACAAATACCGGTGATGTGACGCTGACGCAGACTCCCTAACCGTCACGGTGGGGACGCAGGCCACGCCATATCGTCTTTAGTGCCAACGCTTGCGCCGGACGTTCCGTGCAGCTTACCTATGAGCTCGTCGAGGACGAAACGAGGAAGCCCGCCTTCAAATTCAGCACGGGCACTGCCGGGCCGCTCACCTCCGAGGTCACCGTAAAATCGGCCACGGATGACACATTCGATTTCGCTACGGCCGAGGCCACCAGCAGCGCCACCGTCAACATTGGCACCACCACCACCGTGCTCACGGCCGCGCCCAACGACCGCGCCGAGTGCGCCGGCGCCGCGAGCATTAGCGTCGTCACCAACACCACCATTCACTTCTGTCTGCGCCTTAACAACACGGGCAACACCACGCTCACCAGCCATCTCATCGGCCGAACGGGTCGTGCGCCTGTCACGTTCGAGAAAGTGCTGCCGCCTGAAACGACGCTCGTCATCACGTCGGGCGATATCGCCGCGCAGGGGCTGCCGCCCATTTTGGGCCCTGAGGTGATCACAACCAATGTGAACACCACCTTCGTGGTAACATCCACGGCCGGCAATTTCCGGTCAATCGCGTCGGCGCCGGCGGTCAGTGTGCTTGCCTCCACCCCGACGTGGACGCCCTTCCCGACGGCAACACCCTTTCCGACAATAACGCCATTCCCAACGTGGACACCTTTTCCGGTTGCGCCCACGTGGACGCCCATTCCCACATGGACGCCGATTGACACGCCGCCGCCGCCCACGCCCACGTGGACACGCAGCTTTGAGCTCTCCAATTTGCAAACGCCCACCCCAAGGCCCGACCAGCTGACCGGCCAGGCGGACCCCGCTGCCGTTGATTTGCAGGCGACGGCGCTGGCGCAGGGCGATCCCTTCGCTGCGCCCCCCTTTGATTCCAACCTGCCCACCCCCTTCATCGACCCCAACAATCCCGAGCTTCAGGGTGGGCTGCCTCTCATTGACACTGAAACCCCAACGCCGCCCTTCACCGAAACGCCAACACTCGAGCCCACACGCACGCCACTGCCCACGCAAACGCCCTCACCCACGGCCACGCCAACGGCCACGCAGCGCCCCGTTGTCCTTGTACAGCCCGGGCCACCGCCCGGCTTTGGCACGGTTTTTGCCAATGTGCTCAACTCAACCATGGCCGCCGCGGGCATTCTCTTCGTCACCACAGGCGCTGTCATCTTCTTTGGCGTGCTGGCCACCCTGCTTGCGCTGGGCTTCCTGCGCAACAGCCGCCGCCCCTATGACCTGCACGACACGGGCGAAGATGACCCCGACTTTGCCGCACCGCCACGCACACCCGGCGCCACCGAGGACCGCTGGCCTACCTCGCTGCCCTGACCTATGCGGCAAACACCCTCCCAAACTCTGGTGCTCGACACGCACGCCGCGCACACACACACACTGCCAGTTCGCGCCGCCGCACAGCCGCGCCTGCTGCTGATCCTGCTCAGCCTTGGTGCGTTTGCACTGCGGGTGAGCACGCTTGCGCGCCAAAGCCTCTGGCGCGACGAGGTGGACGCCATCTACATGGCGCTGCGCCCCCTTGAGCAGACCCTTTCCATGTTCACCGCAATGGCGCAGAACGGCCCGCTCTACTTTCTCACACTGCGCCCGTGGCTGCAGGTAGCGGGCAGCAGCGAGTTTGCGCTGCGCTTCCCCTCGGCGCTGGCGGGCGTCGCCTCGGTGGCGCTGCTCTGGCAGGTGGCGCGCAAGCTGGCGCGCGGCGTGCCTGCCGCCGTGGCCGGGCTGGCCGCGCTGCTCCTCGCCATTAACCCCTATGCCCTCTGGTATAGCCAGGAGGGTAAAATGTACGCGATTGTCATGCTGCTGGCGCTGGCCGCTACATGGGCATGGCTGCGCGGCGTTGAGGATGGCGGCGCGCGCGCGTGGATTGCCTACACCCTCTGCATGACGCTCGCCATGTACTTCCACCTGCTTGCAGTCTTGCTGATTCCGCTGCACATGCTCTGGTTTGGGATTGCCTTCCCCGCCGCACGCCAACGCTGGCGCGGTTACGGGCTGGCGCTGGCGGCGCTCACGCTGCCCTATCTGCCGCTGCTGATCTGGCAATGGGCCATGCTGCGCGCCGCCACGCAGGTGACTGGCTTCACCTTTACGCCGCTGGGCGAGATGGTCAAGACAATCTTTCTCAATCAAGCGCGCGGCTTCATGCCGGGCGATCCCATCTGGTTGCTCACGCCCATCTTCTTTGCGGCCGCGCTGGGGCTTGGCCTGGGCTGGAGCGAACTCCACGCCGCAGCGCCGAGCGCTGCCACGTTGTCCGCCAACCCGATTGCGCCGCTGCAACGCTACGGACTCATTGTCGCCTGGCTGGTGGCGCCCATCCTCGGCATCTGGCTGTTGAGCCTGCGCCAGCCCGTCTTCACCGACCGCTATGTCGCCTGGACGCTGCCGGCAACGCTCATACTGATTGCGCTGGGGGTGCAGACGGTGCGCAGCAATCTGGGGCGCGCCGGCGCCACGGCGGCGTTGCTCCTGGCCGGAGCGATTGTCGGCGTCTGGCTCTACGCCGATTTTCAGCAAATTCGGACGACGATCAAGTATGATTTACGCGGGGCGGTGCACTACGTTGCAGCGCGGCGCTCGCCCGATACGCTGCTGCTGCTGCAGATTCCCCACCAGGAATTTGCCTACCGCTACTACAGCGGCGATCAAGGCCCGTCGCCCTTTGCCGGCAGCGACGCACGCCTTGGCCGCTGGGCTGGAGGCCCCTGGACCAACGGGGAAACTGATGATGCCGGCGCAGCCGCGGATGCCGACCTGCAGATGCGCACGCTTACCAGCGCCGACGCCGAAATTTGGGTCATGCGCAGCGAGGCCACCATGTGGGACAGGCGCGGCCTCATGGATGCGTGGCTTGCCCGGAATGCCACATTGCTCGAAGCCGCCGACTTTCACGGCGTGCACGTTGGACGCTACCATATTGATCCCATCATGCTCGAGCCGCCGCTTGACACCACGCTGGATGAGGGCTAACCATGGCCACTTTGATCGCAAAACGTGAGATTCACTGGGACAATCCGCCGCGTCCCAATTCAATTGGGCTGGCGCTGGGGGGCGGCGCCGCGCGCGGCATTGCGCACATCGGGGTGCTGCAGGTATTGGAGGAAAATCAGATCTACCCGACCTATGTGGCCGGCACCAGCATTGGCGCGCTCGTTGGGGGCATGTACGCAGCGGGCGTTTCGGCCTCGCGCATGGCGCAATTTGCCGCCACCATGCGCTGGCGCAGCCTGCTCTCCGTCAACATTCCCACGCTCAAGCTTTCGCTGCAGAATTTGAGCTTCGCAGGCGGCACGATTCCCTTTCTCGAGGGAGCCACAGGCTTTTTTGAGCTGGACAAGCTCGCCGACTGGTTCGAGTCGGTCGTGGGCGGTGAAATCGACTTTGAGCAGCTCAACGTGCCCTTCGCCGCGATGGCCACCGACCTGGTGAGCGGCGAAACGCTGGCGCTCAACACCGGACGCATTGCCTCCGCCGTGCGCGCCAGTTGCAGCGTGCCCGGCATCTTCACCCCCACGCTGCGCCAGGGACGCATTCTGGTTGACGGCGGCATCTCGCAGAATCTGCCGGCAGCCGCGGCCCGCTCCATGGGGGCCGACTACGTCATTTCGGTCAACATCCTGCCGCCCGGCGGTGCGGCGGTCATCAGCCGCGCGGGCGATGTGGAGTACAAGCCCCACCACATTGTGGATGTGGCGATGTACTCCATCTACGCGCTCATCCGCATGACGCAGCTCGATGACACAGCGTACGACTGCATCATCACGCCGGCGATCGGCCACATCTCCTTTACGGACCTCGGCCGCCACCAGGAACTGATTGCGGCCGGCCGCACCGCCGCCGAGGCGATGCTGCCCAAGATCATGGAAGACCTCGGCCGCGGATAAACAAAAGACCTCGACGCAGAGGCGCAAAGACGCAAAGGAACGCAAAGAAACGCAACAGCAAGAAGAAGGGCCTTTTCTTGCTGTTGCGTTTCTTTGCGTTCCTTTGCGTCTTTGCGCCTCTGCGTCGAGGTTTTTTGTTTAGCGCGCGAAGTCATCCAGCCACGCATCGCGCGTGATTTCGGGCTGCACCTGTGGGCCGCGCCGCCGGCCGCCAACCGCCCCGTCACCACCTGCGCATCGTGTTGAAAGACGAGCAGCGTCTCACGCCGCAACGCCTCATCACGCAGGGCGCGCTTGGACTCAATCGCCGTCATCGGGTCAATATCATAGGCGGGCACCCACGCCAGCCTCTCCATGTGCGCAGCCCAGTTGGCGGCATCACTCAGAAAGAGCAGACTCTCGCCGCCATCTTCCACCCACACAACCTGCTGCGCAGCCGTGTGGCCCGGCGCAATCTGCGTGTATACGCCCTGGGCCAACAGTTGCGGCCCGTCCACAACTTCGAGCTGTCCGCTCTCCAGCAGCGGCAGCCAGTTGTCCGCGAGATAGGTTGCGGCGGTGCGCTCGTTGGGGAAGGAAGCCGCCGCCAGGTCTATGCGCTGGGCAAATGTAGCGGGCATTGGGGAAGGTGGCAGCCAGCGGCCCGGGCGCGTCTGTGTCCGTACTGAAGCGCGTGGCACCGCCCACATGGTCGCCATGCAAGTGGGTCATCAACACAATGGCAACATCCTCGGGCCCGAAACCCACGCTGCGCAGCTGGCTGATGAGCCGCTCGTTCTGGCTGCTCAGCCCCCAGCGCTCGCGCATCCTGGCATCCATCTTGTCGCCGTGGCCGCAGTCAACCAGAATGGGCCCCGCGTCCGACTCAATCAGCAGCGAGCGGGTGTCGGCGGGAATGCGATTCTCGGCGTCGGGCGCTATCACCTTCTGCCACATGACGCGTGGCACCAGCCCAAAGAAGCCGCCGCCATCGAGGACGTGGCGTCCGTCGCTGAGGATGTGGCAGCGCAGCGCGCCGACCTTGAGTGTGTAGGGCATTGTTACCTCCTGCGGAATGGTTGGGCAGTGCATTTCGTAGCGGCTGCTTCAGCTGCCGAACTCACCCATCGCGTCGCGTCCTCGACGACGGCAGCTGAAGTGGTGTATCTCTTAAGTTCGCAGCACAGCGTGTGCCACGTAGCGGAGGGCCTCCCGGCCCTCATCTGCTCAGAAAGAGAACGGCTCGAGCAAAACGAGGGGCAGGAGCCCCTCCGCTACGATGGCCGTCGAAGTCCCATGGCGTCGTACCGGTGCGTGGAACGTCGAGCAACGGTCCAGCGGCTGTCCTGTGCACATGCCGCCGCTTCGTGTATGCTATCTGTGGCAATAATAGCAGCCCATGGCTGCACGGCGCGAAGTGCAATCAGACGGAATCGGCTACATGAAAGGCACCAGCAGGTATTCTCTCATACCACATTCCCCCGCAGCCGGCGTGGAGCCATGGCGGCCACGGCTGTTGCTGGCGCTCATGCTCCTCCTCTCCAGCGGGCTGAGCATTGCGCTCTTTGGCGTGCGTGTGCTCTATTCCGGCAACACCACCTTCTTCTTTCTCAACTGGAATCTGTTTCTCGCGTGGATTCCGCTGCTGGCCGCGGCGGCCGCGTGGGCGCTGCAGGCGGAGGCCGATCGGCCGCGCCTGCGGGTGACGCCGCTGCTTGCGCTCTGGCTGCTCTTTCTGCCTAACGCACCCTACATTCTCACCGACTTGATCCACCTTGCCCCGCGCAACAATGTGCCGCTCTGGTACGATCTGCTGCTGCTCCTCTCCTATGCGTGGAACGGGCTGATTCTGGGCTTCGTTTCGCTGTGGATTGTGCAGGGGCTGCTGCAGCGCTGGTTTGGCCCGGCGGTGGGCTGGGCGGGTGCGGCGGCTGCCATTTTTCTCGCTGCGTTCGGCATTTACCTCGGCCGTTTTCTGCGCTGGAACAGTTGGGATATCCTGACACAGCCGGTTGACATGGCGCGTCGCATTCTGAGCGCCGCCACAAACCCGGCTGCGCACAAGGAGGCCGTGGTGATTACCCTGCTTCTCTGCGGCATCCTGGGCGCGATGTACGTCACATTGGCGCTTCTCTCCAGCGTGCGCAATGGCGCGTGGGAGGAGTGAGGGAGACGCAGGCGAACACAGGATTTCAGGACAATCATTGGTAAGTGGTCATTGGTAATGGGCTGCTCCGCACGACGCAATGACCAATGACCACTTACCAATGATTTCCATTAGCCCGCTTCCCGCTATTCCGAGCACAATCCAATGCCAACCATCGAACCGCTCACACCCGAAGAGAAGGAAGCATTCCTCAGCCGCGCACGTGCCGAGGGACGCTCGCTCACCTCCGAGGAGCAGTACGCCATCTTTGGCCCTGCGCCCGAGAAGGTGGAGGAGTTCCGCGCCGCCGAGGTGGTGGACGAGATGGAGCCTGCCCGCCTCGATGCTGCGCAGATCGAGGAGCTTGCGCACGATTTCTTCCCCGAGCTGGGCGGAGGCGCGCCCCATGCGCCGCGCCTTGTGCGCGGCATTATCTTTGACCTGCAGGAGACGCTCGCCACGCTCAATCGCCCGCTCAACGATCTGCTGGCGCAAGGTGCGGCCGACGCCGTCGCCTATATGCGCAGCACGGGCATGGAATTGCCCGACGACTTCGCCGCCAACGTGGTGGAGGCGCGCCGCTTCGCTGAGGAGAAATCCGAGGAGGAGAACGAGGAGCATCTGGCCGATGACGCGCTCTCCTTTCTGCTTCAGTTCTTTGGCTTCCCCGCGAGCCGCATGGACCCGGACGTGCTGCGCCGCGCCGTGGACATCTTCTATGCACCCGAGATGACGGCGTGGCGGCTGCGCCCGGGCGCAAAGAAGTTGCTCGCCGCGCTTCACGCCGAAGGCTACAAGCTGGGCGTTATGGTGAATTACAACGCCGACCGCGTCTTCCAGCGCGCGGTGGATTATCTGGGCATTCGTCAATGGCTCGATCTCTGCATCACCAGCGCCGCGGTCGAGTACCGCAAGCCGGACCCCAGGTTCTTTGAAATCGCACTCACGCAGTGGGACGCGTTGCCCTACGAGGTGGTGGTGGTGGGTGACAGCCGCAAAGAGGAGATCGCCGGTGCGCTTGAGACCGGCTGTCTCAGCGTGCTGCTGGCGGCGGACGAAAGCAGCGCGCAGGTGGCCCATGACAACGCCGCCCTCGCTGCCACGGTGCAGCCCGATGCCATCATTCAAACTCTCGACGAGCTGCCGGCGCTCATCGCCGCCTGGGCCGCGCCATAACACATTACCTACGACGCAGAGGCGCAAAGGCGCAAAGAAAAGCCAAAAGGTACAACAATGAGAAATGCCTTTCTCGCTGTTGATTTTCTTTGCGCCTTTGCGCCTCTGCGTCGTAGGTAATGGAGGACCGTAGATGACCGACCACGAAGGCAGCCGCGCCGTCACCCTCAACCGCCAATACCCCGAAGCGCCCCTGGTGGGCACCGCCGCCACCGTCTTCGACGGCGCAGGGCGCGTGCTGCTGGTGCAGCGCGGCCATGCGCCGCGGAAGGGCTCGTGGGGGCTGCCGGGCGGCCTGCTCGATCTGGGCGAAGGGCTGGAAGATGGTGTGCGGCGCGAGGTACGCGAAGAGTGCGCCATCGAAATCGACATTGGCGGCCTGGTGACCACCTTCGAGTCCCTCCACTGGGATGAGGGCGGCCGCCTTGAATACCACTACATCGTCATCGAGTACTGGGCCACGCTGCGTTCGGGCGAAGCGATTGCAGCCGATGACGCCTCCGCAGCCGTCTGGGCCAACTTCGACGATCTGGACGCTTACGCACTTCACCCCGACACGCTGCGCGTCATCCTCAGCGCCCGTGAACTTTGGCAGGCGGCGCAGTAATTCCTGTACGCGCAAAGTAGTCCGCAAGAAGAAACGAAACGGCAGTACACAGATTTCACAGATGCGACAGATAACAACAGATTGATCAGATCAGATCATCTGTTATCTGTCGCATCTGTGAAATCTGTGTACTGCCGTTTCGTTTCTTCTTGCGGACTACTTTGCGCGTACAGGAATTACTGCGCCTACTTCTTGAAAAAGCTGCTCGCAAAGAACCACAGATTCGCAGGGCGCTCGGCCAGCCGGCGCATGAAGTATGGATACCACGCCGTTCCGTAGGGCACATAGGTGCGCATGCCCCACCCCTGTGCCGCCAGCTCGCGCTGCCGCTCGCGCCGGATCCCGTAGAGCATCTGAAATTCAAAGCGGTCGCGCGGGATGTCACGGCTGCGCGCCAACTGGATTGTTTGCGCTATCATCGCCTCGTCGTGCGTGGCCACCGATAGCTCTGCCCCCTGCGCCAGCGCGGCGTCGTCCAGCAGCAGCCCCACCAGGCGCATAAAAGCGGCGTCCGTATCGCGCTTGTCGGCGTAGGCAACCGCCGCCGGCTCCTTGTAGGCGCCCTTCACCAATCGCACCCAGGCCCCTTCGGCGGCCAGCTTCTTCACGTCTTCCTCGCTGCGGAAGAGACAGCTCTGAATCACCACGCCCACGTTCTCAAAGCCCTCACCATGGCGCAGCCGGCGGTAGATGTCGAGCGTCATGTCTGCCAGCGCGCTCTCCTCCATGTCAATGCGCACACGCACATTGGCGGCGCGTGCATGCGCAAGAACCGTGCGCAGATTTTGCAGCGCCAGATTTTCGCCCAGCTTGAGGCCAAGGTGGCTCAGCTTCACCGAAACGTAGGCATCGACGCCCTGCGGCTCAAGGCGGTCAATCAGCAGCAGAATCTGCTCGCGGGCGTCCGCCGCCTCCTGCGCACTGGTGACGCCCTCGCCCAGACAGGCCAGCGTGACCCCAATGCCCTCGGCATTGAGTTGCTGCGTGGCGGCAATCGCCTCATCAATGCTCTCGCCCGCAACAAAGCGTCCTGCCACGGCCCACGCCGGTCCAAAGCCCGTGACAACGCGGCGCGCCCAGCCTGCATTCGACAAATAGAGCAGGATCGAGCGCAGCCACTGCTCGCCGTTGCGCAGCAGCAGGATGGCCGCGGCCGCGAGCGCAATGGTCACGCCCAGGAGATTCGCGCCGGCGCCGAGTCGCCGCGGGCTTGATCGGCGAAGTGGAGTTGCGTGTCACAGTGAGCTTCTTTCAGTGCAGGGCTTGATGGCAAAGCGAACGATATAGATAGCGAGGTAGCAAAGATGCAGGTCCACATTATTGCACGTCCACGTCAGCCGGCGCATCGCGCAGCGCCTGCAGCGTGCCGTCGCGTGTGGCCACGAAGAGCGTCCCGTGCACAAGTGCGCCGCCCGCCAAACCGGTGCCGGTAGGCAGAACCATCTGCCAGAGGGGTGCATCGCTTTGTACTTCAATGGCGACGCAATTAGGCGAGCCGTGCTCACCGCAGATGAACGCGCGGCCGTCGCTGTCAAAGCCCAGCAAACGCCCGCCGAAAAAGGAGAGTTCGGCATTGCGCAACAGGCGCCCGTTCGGATCCACCCAAACCATGTGCACCGGCGTGTAGTTCGAGCCGTAAAAGATCCAGAAAACAGAATCCCGCGTGACGCCGGCATCGGACGGGAGGTAGATGTTGAGCCCGCCAATATCGTAGGTGGTGGAACCGGCAGGCAAGGGCGCGCCCGTCGCAAAATGATGCGTGTCGCAGTTGTCCCCTGCACAAAGTATACGTTGCCATCCGCCCCAACGACATAGCCGGGGAGCGGCAAAACAAACTCGGCGCCCCCGGCTACAGCTGCGGGCAGCGCTGCGCCATCGGCGGTGGCAAAAGCGCGGTCAGTCAGAAAGACCTGCGATCCGTCGAGGGAGAGGCGCGGCGGCTGTTCCAGCACGTTCTGTCCCGCCTGCGTAAGCCAGAGATTGCTCCCTGTTGCATCCACGGCGCGCACACGCGCCGCCTGCGCAAAGTAGATGCGCCCATCGCGCCCCACAATGGGACCTGAGACTGGGCGCGGGCCATCCGGCGCAATGTAATGCCAGAGCTGCGTGCCATCAGCGCCAAAGGCGGTGAGGCCACGGTCGGTGTCGACAACGTAGATGCGGCCCTCTGCATCCAGCGCTGGCGCGCCAACGGGCGCGGAGGGCAAGACGTGCTGCCAGCGCAGTTTCCCCTCTGCATCCAGTGCGAGCAGGGCCGGCTCGTCCGTGCCAATATAAATGTTGCCTGTTTTGTCGACAACGGGGCCGCCCACGAAGCCGGCGGTGTGTGTGTAGCTCCACACCACAGAGGGCGCGAGCGGTCCGCTTTCGCTGCTGGTCAGCGTGCCGGCGGCGTCATGGCGAGCAGACGCCCAGCCATGGCCCCACGCCTCAGTCGCCACGGCTGCCTGCGCCGGGTCCGCCACCTGGACGGGCCAGAGCCACCAGCCAGCAAGCGCAACCACCAGCAGCGCAGCCAGGCCGGGCACAACGAACTGCCCGCCGCGCCGCTGCGCCGCCTGATTGCCGGCGTTGCCGGCTGGTGCACCCGCCACCATCAGGGCAGCCAGCCAGCCCAGCGCGTGCTCAAGGCGCGTTGCGCTCCGGCCATAGGTGTCGTCTATGCGCCGGCGCAGACCGTCGCCCAGCAGGTTAAAGCCGAGGATAATCAGCACCACGGCCCCGCCTACCACCACCGTCGGCCACGGCCGCAGAATCTGCTCAAGCGAAGTGGCCAGCAACTGGCCCAGTTCGGGGCTGGCTGCCTCGTTGCGGGCGGAAAAGTCGGTCACCGTTACCCACACGCCGCCACCAATGAAGTAGCCCAGAAAGCCGAGCGCGGCCGTCACCATGAGCGTAGCGCTCACTTCGGCAGCAAAAAGCATGCCCATTTGGGGCAGCATGTGACGCAACACATGGTTGACAAGCACCAGCCGCTCACTTGCGCCCGCCACGCGTGCGGCCTCCATGAATTGCAGATCATGCAGGGCGCGCGTTTGCGTCTCCAAATAGCGCGCCGACTCGGCCCAGCCCGTGAGCGTCAGCCCCAGAATAAAGGCAAGCAGCCCGCGTTGGATGCCGACGAAGGCAATCACCGCGAGCGCCACCACCAGCACCGGCACCATGAGCGCGCCCGTAATGAGCCCATCCAGCGGCGCCGCGGCCCAGCCGCGCACCCAACCTGCGGCCATGCCCACAATCGCCGCAATCAGCAGCCGCGCCAGCGCAATGATAGAGACCATGATCAATGTGGGACGAATGGCCCACAGGAGCCGGCTGAAGAGGTCGCGTCCAGCACTGTCAGTGCCCAGCCAGAAGCCCTGCGTAAAGGGAGGGAAGGGCGGGCCTGTCCACACGCCGTTGATATTGAGTACAGAAAAGCGCTCCAACGGGTCATAGGGTGCCAGCCATGGGCCCGCCACCGCCAGAAACAGTGTCACGCCCACAATGAACCAGCCCAGCCGCAGCGGCCAGTTGACCGGGCGGCGAAGTACGGATTGCGCAAGCAGAGGTTGGTTGGTTGTTCGAGAGGTAGCCATGGATCGATCGGTAGTAACGCCTTTGGGTGCAATCAGGAATGCTTCTGGCGAGGGTCAAGCCGGCGTACAGTCATCGCCGCAATCGTGTCTATGAGCACGAAGAAGAGCGCCAGCACCGCCACAATGGTGGCGACCACGGGGGGATCGAGAAAGCCGTCACCTATCCCGCCCGAGCTCATGCGCGAGGGAATCAACGTGGCAGCCAGCATCGTGCCCAGGCCGGGCCAGCCGAAGAGCCACTCCACCAGAATCAGTTCGCCCACCACCATGCGCAGGGTGCGGGCAATCACCTGCACCAGCGGCGCGTAGACATTGCGCAGGGCGTGATGGCGGGTCGCCCTCTGCCAGGTGAGCCCCTTGCTGCGCGCCGCAGTGACGTACGGCTTGTTCAGTTCGCCCACTGTGAGTGTGGCCACAAATTGGGCAATCTGCGCTGTGGGGCGTACGCTCAGCACGAGCGCAGGCAGGATAATGTGCGCGTCCAGTCCAAAGCCTTGCACGGGCAGCAGCACCTTGTCGAATGGCCCGTAGATGACAAGCAGAAGCATGGCGGCCACAGCCAGGCTGCCCACAAAAAAGCTGGGTGTCGCCATCCCAATCGACGTCATCGCCAGCAGCCAGCCGCGCACGCCCGGCGGCTCCTTGCGCACGCCTGCCAGCCCGAGCGCGAAGCCGAGCGGCACGCTAATGAGCAGCGCACCGGCAAGCAGAATGAGGCTTGCCCACGCGGCCTGCCCAAGCACCGGGAGGAAGGTGGCGCCATATTTGTCCGAGGTCAACGCGCCGGAGATGAGCGCCTGCATGTAGCGCCCGTAGGCGGGCAGCAAGGGATCACTGGCGCGCGCTTGCGCAAAGAGGGGATTGCCGGCGCCTGTGCGCGCAAGCCAGGCATACGCAAAGCCGCCAAAGCTGGCCAGCAGTACCGCGGCAACGATGAGAAACGCGCGGCGAGTGAGAAATCGAAGCATGGTAACGGTCAGAGAGTGGTGACTGGAGAGTGGTGATTAGGGAGTGGTGACTAGACAATTCAGTCGGCAGGAAGCGTGCGCACAATATCCACGTCCTGCCAGCATTTAAGCAGCTGTGGCAGGTGGGGCGCAACTTCGCTCACGAGCGCTACGTCGTCCAGCGCCTCGACGGCGGCGGCGGAGCAGCGCAACTCCACAGCAAAGTGGGCCGGGGCGCGCTTGGCACGCTCAACGCGCTTGCGCAACTCAGCCAGTGCCGCCTCGGCTGCGTGCAGTTCGCCCCGCACCGGCGCGGCGCAATCGGCCAGGAGGCCCAGGGCGCTGTCGCGCTTCCCATCGGAGAGGCGCACAATTGCCCAACGCCAAAGCAGACTCTGCGGCGAATCAGCGACGGCCGCGCTCACATTGATGGCGTACTCTGCGCCGGAGGAGAGCGCCTGCTGGAAGAAGTGATGCACATCGCGAAAGTCGCGGCTGAAGCGCGCCGGCGGCAGATCGTTGCGCGCCTGCCGGCCATACTGCTTGCTGCTCAGCCGCTCGTCCAGAATGGCAACAACGCCACGGTCGCTGCTGCGGCGCACCAGGCGTCCAAAGCCCTGCTTGAGCGACAGCGTCATCAGCGGCAGCATATACTGGCCAAAGCTTGCGCCCTCGCGCACGCTGTCCAGCGCGCGCATGCGCGCGGCGTGCAGAGGGTCACCCGGTGTGGGGAAGGGCATCTTGTCCAGTACCACCAGGCTCAGGTCGTCGCCCGGAATGTCCACGCCCTCCCAGAAGGAGCGGGTGGCGAGCAGCACGCTGTGCGGCGTCTCGCGGAACCAGTTGAGGAGCGCATCGCGCGGCGCATCACCCTGTGCGCGCACGGGCCAGATGATGGGAGCGACGCTCTCATCGCCGCGCAACCGTTGCGCCACCTGCTGCAGGCCGCTCCAGTTGGTAAAGAGGCAGAGCGAGCGGCCGCGGCTCACCTCCAGCAGCCGCTCCACCTCCTGCGCGGCTGCATTGTAGAAGGCGTTGGGATTGCCGTACTGGTAGGCGGGCAGCGCAGGCTGGTAGAGCAGCGCCTGCGTGGGATAGTCGAAGACGGGCGCCAGAATGCGCTCGACGCTGGCCCCGTGGATGCCGCAGCGGGCGCGCATGTGCGCAAACGAGCCCGCCGTGGAGAGGGTCGCGCTGGTGCAAACGACCATGCGCTCAAGCGCGGCGCTGCTGGCGTCGGCATCAAAGAGATACCTTGCAAGCAGGTTGGAGGGGTCAATCGGCGCTGCGTGCAACTCCAGCGAGACGCGCCGCCTGTCAAAGGCGCGCACGCCATAGCGCACCATGACGTCATCATGTTTGGCTGTGGCCACTGTCGCCATCTTCGTGGCAGTGCTGTTCAGCACCTCGATGGTCAGTTCAACCGAGCGCCGCTCGCGCGCTGTGGCCACGTCAGCCGGGCTGGAAGGGGGCGGCGCGTTCGGCTCCTGCACCGGCAGCCCGCGCTTGAGCTTGTCGGCCAGCACGCCCAGCGCGCGACCCAGTTTGCGCAGCCCTTCGAGGTCACCTTCGAGCACAAAGGAGTTGTCGGTCGAGCGAACCTGCACCTCCTGAAAGGCTTCGGCATTCAGAAAACTTAACTCGGCCAGCTCTTCATCCGACAGGTGCTGCTTGAGCACCGCACGTGCCAGCAACTGGTCCACGCTATAGTCGGTCACCGTCGTTTCGTAGACCGCCGTAGCCGTCTGCTCAAGGCCGTGCGCTTCATCCACAATGTAAATGGAAGCCGGCGGCAGGAGGCGCTCGCCCGCCACGCCCAGTTCCAGCGCGTTGAGCAACAGGTGGTGGTTGGTGATGATCACATCCGCTTCGGCAGCGTGATCGCGCATGAAGTTAATCCAGCAGTTGTCGTTGAAGTGGTGGCAATCGCGCTGCAGGCAGTCATCGGGAAAGCTGACCACGTGTGAACGCAACTCGCCGTCGAGCACCATGGGCAGCTCATCCACGTCGCCCGTCTCCGTGCGCTGCAGCCACTCCTTGATGATGGGGATGGCATCATGCTCGCGGTCCACGCGTGCGAAGAGCTTCTGCTCCTCCAGTTCGTTCTCCCACTTGAGGCTGCAGAGATAGTTGCTGCGCCCCTTGACGAGCACGGCGTCAATCTCACGCCCCAGCGCCTGGCGCAGAAAGGGAATATCCTTGGTGTAGAGTTGGGTTTGCAGCGACTTGTTGGCAGTGGCAATGACGACTGTGCGCCCGCTGAGGATGGCGGGCACCAGGTAGGCAATCGACTTGCCCGTGCCGGTGGGGGCCTCCACCAGCGTGTGCTTGCGCGCCAGCAGCGCCTCCTGAATGGCCTGCGCCATCTCCACCTGGCTGCGGCGCGGCTCGTAGCCGTCGAGCAGATCCGCCAGGGGTCCCTCGGGGCCAAAGAACGCTTCCATGTCACACGCGGCGAGCTCGGCCATGTCGCCGGCCATGTCGCCGGCCTTGCGTGCGTCGGCCTCTGCGCCGGCGGGCGCGCTGTCACCGCGTGCACGCACTGCACGCGCCTCAGTCACGGGCTCGGCCGCGTCTTCATCCAGCGGGACGTATTCGAGGGATCTTTCGCGCAATTGTGCGTTGGCAGCAAGGGCTTCTGGCGCCGCCGCGCCGGCCTTGCGCCCCTTGGTTGGCTTTGTGGGCATGCGTTCAATTTTATCACTCAAACCCCAGCCAGTCGAACGCTTGTGCGTCTCTTTTCGCGTTGCTTGTGGTGCAGAGGCGGCAGCCGAAGCCTCGCTTCAACAACAAAGCGGTGGGCTGCCTGGCAGCCCACCGCTTCACGCAATCTCAATTTCTGCTATCCGTACTATCCGTGCGATCCGTGCGTCACGGTGCCGGCGGCTGCATCATCTTGTCAATGACATGAATGACGCCGTTGCTTGCGGGAATGTCCGCACTCACGATGTTGGAGTCCTGCACCTTGGCAACGCTACCGCTGAGCGTGAAGCCAATCGGGCTGCCCTGCATCGTCACAACTTCCATGCCGTTGGCCAGGTCCGTGGAGAGGATCTTGTCGTCGACGACATGGTAGAGCAGAATCTGCTGCAGGCTGCGCGTGTCCTTTAGCAAGGCATCAACCGTGGCCGAACCGAGCGCATTGAAGGCGGCGTCGGTCGGTGCAAAGACGGTAAACGGACCCGCACCGTCAAGATCGTCATCGAGGCCGGCAGCCTTGAGCGCCTTGATCAGCACGGTGAAGTTGCCATTGGCCTCAGCCACGTCCAGAATCGACTGGCCTGAGGCAGCCGGCGTCGTGGAGGCAGCGGGTGTGGTCGCGACCGGCGCAGCAGCCGTTGGCGTGGGCAGCGCGGCCGACGTGCCGGTGGTCGGTGTCGTCGTCGCTGTCTCCGTCATCGTCTCTGTGGCCGTGGTTGCAGCTGTTGCGGCAGGCGTCGCGGCAGCAGGCGTGGCGGCGGCGGCCGGTGTGGCGGCAGCAGCAGGTGCTGTTGCATTGGCGCCGATTTGGGCCAGAGTGGGCAGCTTGATGACGTCGCCGATTTCAATGCGGGCGCAGTCGGCAATGTTGTTGAAGGTGCAGATGCCCTGGTATAGCGAGTAGTCGCCGTAGATGTCGCGGGCAATGAGCGCCAGGGTGTCGCCGGCCTTGACGGTATAGCTACCGCCAGGCTCGCCTTCACGGCCGGGCGTGGTTGCCGCGGCGGCGGTTGTGGTCGTCGCGACTGTCGCGGCGGCCACTTCGGTGGTCACAGTTACGCCTGTGGCGGCTGCGGCCGCAGGGGCCATCGCGCCCATCTCCTTGGCCGTGTCGGTCTGGCCGGCATCATCAAGCAGCAAGCCGCCGTCAACCGAGAGCGTATAGGTGGCAGGGACGAGCGAGTTGTTGTAGACAATGACCGTATACGGGCCAAGACCGGTTGCGTTGAAGGTGGCCACACGCTCGTTGGCCGGGCCGGTGAAGGCGCGGCTGCCGGCGGCAACGGCCACATCACTGGCGGCGGCGCCGTCGACATAGCGCTGGAAGCCCTGGTTGTCGAGCACCCAGAAGTTCATGCGGCGCGCCAATTCCTGGCTATCCTGCGGGTCAAAGGTGAGGGAAACGGCCATCTGGCCGTCGCGCTCGTTGGGGGTCAGGCCCAGGTAGTGCTGCACACCATCACCATTGAGCGAACCCTTGAGTTCGGCCTGCTGCACAACCACGGGCGTGCCAGGGGCGACGGCGGGTGCTGCCTCAACCACCGGCGCAACCTCAACGGTCGTCGTCGTGGTCGTCACAGTGACTGTGGTGGCAACGGCAGCCGGCTCGGGTGTGGCCACCACGTCGGCGGCAGGCGCCGCTTCGGGCGCTGCGTCGGTGGCGGCTGCAGGTGCGTCGGGGTTGGTCGTGCGGCCCGAATCATCCGAGAGATTGGCGTTGGTTGCGCGCAGCGTGAAGTTGGCGTCAGCGGCCGAGTCGTTGGCCATGACGACGGTGTACTCCAGGTCGGTTGCCTTGAAGCCGGCAATCTGCTGATTGCCCGAGCCCTGCGAGTAGGCGCCGCCGGCCGCAATGTTGTTGGCCTGCAGCGAGCCGCCTGCCTGCACAGCGGCAACGTTGGCCTGCGTGAGGACAAAGAAGCCCAGGCCGTTGCTTGAGGGCGCATCGCGATCCCAGTCGGCAATCAGCGTCACCTGGGCATCGCGCTCGTCAGCCACCAGCTGTAGCCAGGTCTTGTCGAACTGGCCGCCGGTCAGCGTGCCCGAGAGCGCTCTGCCCGAGCTGCTCATGGCCGGCTCAGCAACAGCCTCAGGGGCGGCAGTTTCTGCAGGCGCATCGGCTGCAGGGGCCTCAGCAGCAGGCGCCTCGGCAGTCGGCGTCTCGGCAGGAGTTTCCTGCGCAAAGGCCAGTGAGGAAAAGACGCCCAAAAGCAGGGCGGTGATCAGGAGCAGTGAAAATGCTTTACGCAGATTTGCTCGTTGCATTACGGGTGCCTCCATTGTCTGGTATTGTTCTTGCAGTGCGTGCCCCAATGGCAGCGCCTGCCCGGACCTACAGCGTTGTTTGCTTGATTGTGTGCTCCCGCGAGGGGAGCAGATCCCGAAATCTAACTATGATTCCTGCTGCGAATGGATATTCTGTTGTTTTTTATAGCATATACGAAATGTGCGCTCCAGCCACGTACAGGCGTCATCCGCACGCGCCACCGCGAATTATAACGAGTGCGCGGCCTGTTCGCTAATTCACAATACGTGTTTTCCCCAGGCTTTCTCGGCCCAAAAGGCAACGCTTGGCCCACGTTCGCCCAAATGCCCGCGTTGCGCACACATTCAGACCGCCTCCAGACGACGTTTCACACGGACCGGTGCGCCTTACAAATGCGCCCAATGCTCGTATTTCCGCGCATCCCACTACCCGCCCAGCACGCGCAACCCACGTGTAAAGTACTCGTCGTAGTTGCCATCCTCGCGCACAACACGCAGGCGCACGTCAATCTGCGTACCCGCCAGCTTGCTCAGGTCCAGCCGCGCCAGCGCTTCGTTGAGCGCCGGCCGCTGGCTGCTTGTAAGTGCCGTCCACTGCTCCAGCCCCGAGGGCGACCACGCCAGTTCCCAGCGGCTAAAGGCCGGGTCGGTCGCCGTGCCCACAAAGAGCGTAACACCGCGCACATTGCTGCCCGAAATCGGCTGCGCTATCCCATTGGCCAGAACATCCGGGCCGGGGCGCCCCGAATTGTCGATCTGCAGATAGCGCAGAATGTACTCGTCATAGTTGCCGTCGCGATAGACGTTGCGCAGGCGCACGTCCCAAGAGCCATTTGCGAACTGCGTTGAATCCAGCGTGTAGAGCACCTCCTGCCACATCTGCTGCTCACTGCTGTAGAGCCAGGTCCACGCGCCCTGTCCGGCAGGCGAAATGGCGATTTCGTAGCGCACAAATGGATCGGGCCAGGCGCCATTGGCCGTGCCTACAATGTCCACCGGGCCGGCCACCGTCTGCCCCACCTCGGGCGCAAAGATGCCCTGCCCGTTGGGGATGTTCTGCACAATGCGCGGGCGGGGCGTAGCTGTGGGCGGCCCCAGCGGCGAAAGCGGCTGTGGCGGCAAGGGCACGCCCAGCGGGTCCAGCGCCACGGTAGGCGTGGGCGGGTTGGCATTGCGGATTTCGAGGCCGCGCAGGAAAGCCTCGCGGTAGGCGCCCAGGTCGTCAATCGTGCGCAGGCGCACGTCATAGTAGCCATCACCGAACTTCGTGCTGTCGAGCACATAGAGTGTGCCGTCATGCACGATGTCCAGGCTCGTCACCAGCCACTGCCAGTTTTCGGCCCCCGCGGGCGAAATGTGGATGTCGTATTTGCGATAGCTCGGCATGAGCGCCGTGCCCAGGATTGCGGCGGACCCCGCTATCGCATCACCGCTGCCCGGGTGGCTGATTTCGGTGACGACGCGAATTTCGCGCACGGGCGTAGGCGTTTGCAGCGGTGAGTCGAACACAAAGGGTGGCGTCCATGTGAATGTTGGCGTCGGCGAAACAAAGCCAAAGGGGGTGACGGTCCAGGTCGGTGTGATCGAAGGTGTGGGTGTTGTAGTCGGCGTAGGCGTCGACGTAAAGGGCGAAGTCGGCGTGTCGGTAATCACCTGCGCATGTGCGGCGCGCGGCGCGCCCTCGCGCCCAGCCAGCAGTGCCGCCGCCAGCACGGCCAGCGCAACGCAACCGATCAGAAAGCGCTTGAAGACATGCGCCTGCGTGTTATCAGATTTTTGTGATGGCGACGATCCTTCAGCCACATAGCACCTCGCAAAACGCGCCACCAGGCGCGCAAAAAGGGTCCCTTTGGGGGGATGTCGATGGGAGTATACCGTGTTATGTCTCTACGCAACGAATCAAATCCAGATGCGTGAATGGCGCACGCCATGCGCAATGCCTACGCAGCGCCGAAGAAGAGGTATAGGCCGACGTCCGAGGCTCAGCGGACGTCGGCCCAGAGGAAGGAAAGGAACAATGAGGGTCCACCCTGTTCCTCGCGCGCAAACGCACGGCGCAGCGGATTGGTTCCGCCCAAAGACGCCTGTACACAGATTTCACAGAAACGAACAGATAACAGCGAATGAAAGCCAGGATTCGCTGTTATCTGTTCGTTTCTGTGAAATCTGTGTACAGGCGTGTTTCGAGCGCCGCCGGAGCTAGTTGCCGCTGGCCTGGAACTGCACCCAGTAGCAGGCGTTGCCCTCGGCAGGTTGCATGTGGTTGATGACGCCCGTCGGGCTGACTGCATTGCCGGCGCCATCCAGCACGGTGACATAGTAGCTATTCTCGGTGCCGGCCACGCCGAAGTCAAAGAGCCCCGCCTCACCGCCCGCCTTGCTCTGCGTCTCGGCGCGATTGCCATATTGGTCGGTGGCCACGACGCGCACGCCGTTGAGCGGCGTGCCGTCTGCGCCCAACACTGTGCCCACAATGACATTGCCGGTGCAACCGCTGCTCGGCCCGGCAGCCGTCAACTGGTATTGGCCGGCGGGTGCTACCACGAGGTTCACAACCGGCACCGCATCGCTGCCCGGCAATGCGGCCGCTGCATCTTCTGCAGCACCGGCAACCGCCTCGCCCTGGTCATCAGGAGTAACGTTCTGCGTGGGTGGAACGGGCGTTATGATGGTCGTGGATTCGGCCACAGCCGGAGGATTGCTAAATTCTGCAAGGGGTTGCAGCCGGCCAAATGAGATGGCGCTTGTGCCGTAGAGTTCACGCACAAGCGGTTCGACGGCATTGCACGGGCCCAGGTGCAGCGTCTGCCCATTGGCGCTGGCCCAGCGCATCACCTCCTTGCGCTCCTTCTCAATCGCCTCCGGCACCTTGGCGGCAATTGGCCTGGTATAGGCGGAGCGATCAGGCACAGGCAGCGCAGGCGCAATTGCCAGCGCTGCCGTTGTCGTCACCGGCTGGGAAAAGGACGCAAGCAGGCCGAAACCTTCGGGCATGCGGAAGTTCGTGCGTGCAACGCCTTCCTCGGTGTCGCTGCAGACGCCCACCGTACGGCCGGCAGCATAGACAGCCATGACATCGTCGCGTGCCATGAAGCCGTCACTTGTCAGGCCGGAGCGCCCCATCTTCGCCACCCACGGCAGGCTAAAGTACTCATACTGCTGCGGGCACTTGAGCAAACCGGGGCACTCGATCTTGCGCAACACCACGTCGTCGGGCGGTGTAAATGTCCAGTCCTTGATATCCGCCGTAACGCCCAGCGACTCGATCATTGCCGTGTCGGAGATGACCGTCTGCATGAACTCGCTCCAAATGGGCGCAGCGCCGGTTACGCCGGTCACCCCTTTCATGGGGCGGCCGTCGCTGTTGCCCGCCCACACGCCCACAATCAAATTGCGGGTGAAGCCCATGGTCAGGTTGTCGCGAAAGCTGGTGGTTGTCCCCGTTTTGGCCGCCGCAGGATAGGAGAGATTAAAGGGGGTGTTGACGCCAAAGGCAGGCTCACGCGCCTTGCGGTCCGTCAGAATGCTCGTCACCTGGAAGGCTGCGGCGGTGGTAAGCACCCGTTCCGGCTCGATCTCCGGAAAGAGATCAATCGGATTGCCCGCCCCGTCGTCAATGGCCACGACGGGGCGATAGGGCTGATAGAGGCCGCCGTCGGCAATCGTATTGAAGGCAGTCGTCATGTCCAGCAGGCGCGTTTCGCCGCCGCCCAGCGTAAGCGACAGACCATAGCGCGTGGCGTCGTCGGCCAGGCTGAGAAGCCCCATGGCGCGGCCCGAATCGAGCATGCGCTGCACGCCCACCGCATCCAGCAGCTTGACGGCGGGCACGTTGTAGGAGTTGGCCATGGCCGTGCGCGCCGTTACCGGCCCGTGGAACCTCTCATCGTAATTCTTCGGCGCGTAGGTTTTGCCATCTCCAACCTTGTACTCCGCCTTCAGATCCCAGATGACGGTGGCCGGGCTAATCAGATTGTCGTTCATCGCCGTGGCGTAGAGGATGGGCTTGATGGAGCTGCCGGGCTGGCGCAGGCTGGTGGCAACATTCACCTTGCCGTCAATCGAGTCATCGTCAAAGTTGGCGCTGCCCACCATCACCAGCACCTCGGCGCTGCCGGGTTTCATGGCCACCAGCGCCGCATTGCTCAGGTCATAGACCGGGCGCAGCTTGCCAACCTGCTCTTTGACGATCTCCTCGGCCAGGAGTTGCATGGGCAGGTCCAGCGTAGAGGTAATGTGCAGGCCGGCACGATCGGCCGAAACATCGCCCAGGCGCAGCTGCACCTCCTCGCGCAGGAACTGTACAAAGTGGCGCGCCAGCCGTGGCGCACTGTCGGGGTCAGCGGCCAGCGTCACCGGCTGCGCAAAGACGGCATCGGCCTCGCTTTGGGAGATGTAATTGTGGCGCACCATCAGGTCCAGCACAATGCGCTGGCGCTCCTTGGCGGCCTCAAAATTGACGAAGGGATCATACGCCGCCGGCGCCTGGGGAATGCCTGCAATGAGAGACGCCTCTGCCAGCGACAGCTCTGCTGCAGCCTTGCCGAAGTAAGTCTGCGCGGCCGCCTCCACCCCATAGGAACGGTGGCCAAAGTTGACAAGATTCAGGTACATCTCCAGAAGCTCGTCCTTGGTATAGAGGCGCGTCAAGTCCTGCGCAATCAGCGTTTCGTAGCCTTTGCGCTCCACTGATTGGTCAAAGCGCACATCGGGTACGAAGAAGAGGTTGCGCGCAAGTTGCATGGTCAGTGTGCTTGCACCGGAAACAATGTCGCCACTGGAGGCATTCTGCACAATGGCGCCCAGCAGGCGGCGCATGTCAATGCCTTCGTTGAGAAAGAAGCTCGAATCCTCGGTGGCGACGAGGGCATCCACCACGTTGGGCGAAATGCGGTCAATCGGCATCCATGTGCGGCGGCCTTCATCCACCCACTCGCCCAACACGGTGCCGTACCTGTCAGTAATGATGCTGTGCTCAAAGATGCGCGGCAGCGGGCCAGGTTGATACATCTCCATATACGCCTCGGCTACCTCCTGAGGCGTACCCGGCAGCCGCTCGGAAAAGTCATATGCCGCGCCATAACCCTCAAGCAGCCCATCCACCGTCAAGGTAAGGCGCACGGCAGCTTTGGGCACAGGAGGACGCCGTTCGCAGCCCGTAGCCACAAGCGCGAGCAACAGCAGCACCAAGAAGAGGGGGGTCTTATGCTTCATTTTGCACATTCCCAAACGCGTTACGCCCAAGCCAGCGCCAGAACCCAAGCGCTCATTGTACACGCATAGCCGAACCCACACATGATGCATTTAGTGCGTACGATGTGCATTGCATGTACAGGAATGGCACTCGCTTGACAGGATCTTCTGCAGGAAGGACGCAGAGTCTGCGCACGACGTTCCACGAACCTGGGGACAATTCTACCGCGTCACGGGAGCGGAGCCAATCTGTTTGCGCCAAACGCGCACTGCACGCACCGTTTAAAGGTGCGTGCAGTGCGCGGCGATTGTCTCGATTGTCGTGCATGCACCGGTGCAATGCGCACGCCCGCGTGTCGTAGCGGGGGGCTTCCAGGACGCACCACCGATGAACATTGGCGAATATGTTCGGCATTGAGCGCGCTTGCTGCAGCCACCGCTGCAGGCTTTAGCCTGTGGCGGTGGCTGCAGCAAGTGAGGGCCATTGCCAAACGATTCCGTCAACCTTCCCAAGCCGCCGCGACGTAGTCCATCACCTCTGGCTAGCGCGCCTGCCATGTAATGTAATGGCAGAGGGTGCCCGCAAGGTCGCCCATCTGGTGCTGAACCGTCACCGAGAAGCTGAGGGGTGCGCCCTGGTCGTTGACGACAGTAATGTAGTACTCGCGTGCGTCAGGCGCAATCGGGAAGTCGAAGCGGCCGAAGTCGTAGTCGCCCGCCTTGGAGATTGCCTGCATGAAGTTGCCCCACTGGTCTACTCCAATGATGGAGACACCAGGTTGCGGGTTGCCCGCGCTGTCCAGAATCTGCCCCATGATGTAGTTGCCGGCGCAGCTATTGTCGTGGCCCACACCAACCAGGTAGTAGGGTGGCTGGCCGGTGGTGTCGGCCGCCGCCGTCGGTGCGACGGTTGGAGCAAGGGTGGGTGCGAGAGTCGGCGTGACGCTCGGCAGACCAGCCGAAGTGGCCGTGGCTGTGGGCAGCGGCATCGGCGTGCTTGTGGGCAGCGACGTTGCCGTTGCTGCGGCCACGCGCCCAGGCACCACACGGTCCACACCCTGTGGCGTGCGCGCAGGCAGCGGTGTACTGGTTGCCTGCGCATCCGATTCGGACGGCGTGCCGATGATCACCGGCGTCGGCATTGGCGTGAAGGTCGCTGTGTTTGTCGGCGTCGGCGTCACAGTCGGCGTGTTCGTGGCGGTTGGCGTCGCTGTCGCAGTCGGCGTGGCAGTGGCGGTTGGCGTCGCTGTTGCAGTTGGCATCGCTGTCGCAGTTGGCATCGCTGTTGCGGTTGGCGTGGCCGTGGCAGTGGCTGTCGGCGGCACGCGTGTCGGCGTGGCGGTCGGCAGGATTGCAGTTGCGGTCGGCGTGGCCGTCGGCGGCACGCGTGTCGGCGTGGCTGTGGGCGGCACAGGCGTCGCGGTGGCTGTCGCCGTCGGCGGCACTGCTGTGAATGTTGCGGTCGGTGTCGCCGTCGGCGGCACTTCCGTCGCGGTGGCTGTCGCCGTGGGTGGCACCGGCGTGGCCGTGGGCGCAACTGTCGGCGTCGCTGTCGGCGCAGCTGTCGGCGTCGCTGTCGGTGCAGCCAGTGGCAGTGGCGGTAGGCTCAGGCGTATTCGTCGCCGGCAGCGGCGTCACTGTGGGAACGTCCGTAGGTGCGACCGTGGGCGTGTCCGTGGGCGCGACCGTGGGTGTGTCCGTAGGCGCTTCAGTCGGCGTCTCTGTGGCTGTTGGCGGAATTTCCGTGGCTGTGGCGGCCAGCGTGGCCGTCGGCGGCAGCGGCGTGTTTGTCGGCGGCGGTACGGGTGTCGCCGTCGTCGCCATCTCGCCTACCACCTTGCCGTCAAAGCCCACAAGGTAAACGCGGTCGATGCCGCCGCCAATCGTGGCGCGGACAACCTGATCAACCCCCTGGCAGGAGCCAAAGTTGAGGTATGTGTTATTGCTGCGGCTCCAGCGCAGCGCCTGCTGGCGCTCTGTGGAGACCTTGTCATTCACTTCAGCGGCCAGCGGCGCCGACTCGACCGAACGCACGGCAGGCGACGGCAGGTCGGGCGCGATGCGCACGAAGCGCTCGAGTTGCTCCACCGCAGAGGGCGGACCAAGCCGGCCGTAGCCCTCGGGCAGCTTGAGGTAGGTGCGTTCCACGCCGGCATCGTTGGAGCAGACGCCCACGTAGGAGCCACCGCGGTTCGTGCTCACAAGCAGCACCTTGTCGCGGATGGCAGTGCTGTCACCCGTGGGGCCATCCCAGCCAAAGTTTCCCAGCCAGCTACGTGTGAAGTACTCGTTGGTGGTGGGGCACTCCACCTTGTCGGCGCAGGCAATCTGCCGCTGAATTGCATCTGCCGGCGGCTGAAACTCCCAGTCGGCGGGGTCATCACTGGCATTCAGCGCGGCAAGCATGGCCGGATCGGCGATGACGCCTTCCATGAAATCATGCCAAATGGGCGCTGCGCCGGTCACGCCGGTGACGCCGCTCATGGGCGCGCCGCCCGGGTTGCCCGCCCAGACACCGGCAACGATGTACTGCGTATAGCCGATGGTCAGGTTGTCGCGGTAGGCGGTGGTCGTTCCGGTCTTGACGGCGGCCGGACGGCTGATTTTGAGCGGCGTGTTGACGCCAAAGGCAGGCTCGCGCGCCTTGTTGTCGCTGAGGATACTCGTTACCTGGAAGGCGGCTTCGGGCTTGAGCACCTGCTTGGCGGGGACCGGCGCCTCAATCTGCACGGGGTTGCCCAGCGGGTCAGTAGCGGCCAGCACGGAGCGTGTGGGCACATACGCGCCCGCGTTGCGGATGGTGTGATAGGCAGTTGTCAGGTCCAGCAGCGTGACCTCATTTGCACCCAGCGTCAGCGGCAGGCCGTAGAGCCCGGGCTGCGTGGCAAGGGTCTTGAGTCCCATCGCGTTGCCCATCTGCGCCATGCGGTCGGGGCTGACCGCATCGATGAGTTTGATGGCGGGCACGTTGTAGGAGTTGGCCAGCGCCGTGCGCGCCGTCACCGGGCCGTGGAAGCGCAAATCGTAATTCGCCGGTACGTAAACCTCGCGCTCGTTGATGACATATTGCACCGGCTCATCCCACAGGATGGAGGCGGGGCTGATAATGCCGTCATTGAATGCTGTGGCGTAGAGCACGGCCTTGATTGAACTACCCGGCTGGCGCAGGCTGGTTGCCACATTGACGTTTCCGTCGATGGCGGCGTTGTCATAGTCGGCGCTGCCCACCATGACGAGAATCTGCGCATCCACAGGCCGCAGCGCCACCATCGCTGCGCTGTTCAGGTTGTACGCATAGCGCAGGCTGTTGACCTTCTCGGTGACAACCTGCTGGGCCAGTTCCTGCATAGGCAGGTCAAGCGTAGAGGTAATGCGCAGTCCGGCGCGGCCCAGGTTGTCGATATTGAGATCACGCGTCACATTTTGCTGCAGGTACTGGATGAAGTGGGGCGCCTTGGGTTGCTCAATTGTGCGGATGGGCTGCAGCGCCACTTCCTCGGCAAAGGCTGCGTCGGCCTCGGCCAGCGTAATGAAACCGTGGCGCACCATCAAATCAAGCACAGTGCGCTGGCGGCCCCTGGCCGCCTCGAAGTTGGCCTGCGGATCCAGCGAGGCAGGCTGCTGCGGAATGCCTGCGATGAGTGTGGCCTCGGCCAGCGACAAGTCCGCCGCCGACTTGCCGAAATAGGTTTGCGCGGCCTCCTCGGCGCCATAGGCGCGCTGGCCGAAATTGATGAGGTTCAGATACATCTCCAGGATTTCCTCTTTGGTGTAGAGGTTCGTCAAATCCTGGGCAATCAGCATCTCGAAGACCTTGCGGTCCATCGACTGGTCGTAGCGGCGGCTGGGCGGAAAGAAGAGGTTACGCGCAAGCTGCATGGTGATTGTGCTTGCACCCGACACCACATCCCCTGTGGAGGTGTTCTGGATGAGCGCGGCAATTACACGGCGTGCGTCAATGCCCTTGTTCTGGAAGAATGAGGCGTCCTCCGTGGCCACGGTCGCATTGATCATGTTGGGCGAAATGCTGCTCAGGGGCACCCACGTGCGCCGCCCCTCGTTCACCAGCTCCGCCAGCACAGTACCGTGGCGGTCGCTGACAATGGTGTGCTGGAAGACGCGCGGTAGCGGCCCCGGCTGGTAGCGGCGCAGATAGCTCTCGGCTACCTCCAGGGGGCTCTCGCCCTGGCGCGGGGCCAACTGATACTCGGCGTTGTAGCGCGCAATGTACTCATCAATCTGTGCGGGAAAGTCCTCCAGCTTGGTAATGACTTCGGGCACGGCCTCTGGCAAAATGTCTGTGTCCTCGCCATCCTTGCCGCCGCAGCCGCTGAGGACAAAGAGGAGCGCCGCCAGCAGAAGCACGAGCAGAAGGCGCGCGGCGAGTGGGCGCGCGTGCATTGCTGCAGGGCGCATTGCTGCAGGGCGCAGTGACGGCACAGAGCGAGCGGGCGGCGTAAGGGGGACCTTGGCGGGATTCATTGGCTTCTGTGGCTTCGTATTTGCAACGATGAAAGAGATGAGTGCGGGCAGTAAACGCAACAGCCAACGCAGCAATGAATGCAGCGATGAACGCAGCGATGAACGCAACACTGTGTTGCAAAACCAGGCAATACGCGCACTGCACACAGAGACCGTCTCTGCTGCTTTTGATGACGGGCGAGTGAGCGTAAAAGTTACCGTGAATCGTGAACGACTAAAGCTGCGTGCGAGGTCCTTCGGCGCCGCTGGGGGGAATGATGGGGGTTGTGGTACGCGTGTAGATTACTCCTTGCACGCAACTTGCGCAAGCCCGAAAAACGGGGTGTGGGGATTCCCACCCCACACCCCACACCCGAGCTTTCCAACAAAAAAGCCGGCTGCTTTGACGCACAGCCGGCTCTTCAGTATAGTGTGGAGGCGACGGCCGGATTCGAACCGGCGGTGGGGGTTTTGCAGACCCCTGCCTTACCACTTGGCGACGTCGCCAGAGTTGCGCCCTGATGCGCCGCATGGCTGCGGCATTCAAGGTGTGCTCCGTCCCGCAATCCTACCAACGGTTGGACTGGATGTCAAACGCAATGGAACAAGGTCGTTCAAAACTTTCCGCCGCACGCGCCACGGGCAAACGCGAACTCGAGGATGAAATCCGCTACTGCGAGCGCTGCGGCATCTCCTACCTCTGGACAATCGAAGAACAGAAGCTTGCTACACATGGGGCCAGCGCTGCCGCACCCGAGTTCTGCCCGGGTTGCCGGGTGCTGCTCGCCCCTGCCAACCGAATCCGTGGCATGGTCAAATGGTACAACATTCGCAAGCGCTACGGCTTCATTGTGCGCCAGGGCGAGCCCGAGCTCTTTGTGCCCGCTGCTGCTTTGCGCGGCCCGCGCTTCCTGCAGACGGGCGACCTGGTTGAATTCTCTCTGGGCGAAAACCAGGAAGGCCCCATTGCGCAGGATGTAACACTCCTGCAGCGCAGCGACACGGCGTAGCGTTTCCCGGCTCATGTTGCGCAGCAACGGCTTCAACGCAAAGGAGCAAAGGCAGCAAAGAGCGCAAAGAAAAGGCGGGAAAAAGCAGCAAAGGTCAAGAAGGCCCGCATGCCGTTTGCTAAGCAGCAATTGCTGTTTCTTTGCTTCTTCTTGCTTTTCCTTTGCGCTCTTTGCTGCCTTTGCACCTTTGCGTTGAAGCCGTTGTCAAGCAGGCCTCGTTTCCCAAATCCCCCTTGCGGTGATAGAATTCCTCTCTTGGCGTGCTGTTATTCGTTCCGCCTGGCTGAAGCCCATTGGGGCGCAGCGGGCCTCGTCAAGGAGCCTCCCCATGAGTTACACCGGCGTCGTTCACACCGTACACATTGGCAATCTGCAGCGCGATCTGCGCCTCTTCAAGGTTGCTCCCGGCGTTACCATTGCCATTTTCAACATGCTGGGCGACACCGAAGTGGTGGAGCACGCCGCCAAGGCGCTGGCCGCACGCATGCCCGCCGCCACACAAACGCTGGTTGTGCCCGAGGTAAAGGCCGTGCCGCTGGGCCACGCAATCTCGCAGCACACGGGGCTGCCCTATGTTGTTGTGCGCAAGTTCTGCAAGCCCTACATGGGCGACACGCTGCAGACGGAAGTCGTCAGCATTACCACCGGGGTGCCGCAGACGCTCTACCTCGACGGCAAGGACCGCCCCCTCGTCACCGGACGCAACGTGGTGCTCCTCGACGACGTCATCAGCACCGGCAGCACGCTGCGCGGCATGCAGCAGTTGATGGCGCAGGCCAATGCCTCAATTGTGGGCGAGATGGCCGTCTTTACCGAAGGGGCTGACGGCGACTGGCCCCAGATTGTCGCCCTGGGCCACCTTCCCATTTTTCCGGATTGAACTGAACCCTATGTCCATGCTTCTCGACCGCATCCAGCACGTCGCCGATCGCTTTGACGAGATTACTGCGCTCATGGCCGACCCCGAGGTCACCTCGGACTTCAACCGCGTCCATGAACTGGCGCAAGAGCGCAACAGCATCGAAGAGTTGGCTGAAGACTACCGCCGCTACCGCGCCGTAGAGCAGCAGATGGACGAGAGCCGCCTGCTGCTGAGCGACAGTGACCCCGACATGCGCGCCATGGCCGAGATGGAGATCGGCGCGCTGGAGGAAGAGCTTAAGACGCTTGATTTGCACATGAAGCAACTGCTCCTGCCCAAGGATCCCAACGATGACAAGAATGTCATCGTCGAAATCCGCGCCGGCACGGGCGGTGAAGAGGCGGCGCTCTTTGCAGGCGAACTCATGCGCATGTACCTGCGCTGGGCCGAACGCCAGCGCTTCAAGGTGGAAATCCTCAGCGGCAGCGACACAGGCATTGGCGGCATCAAGGAAGTGGTCTTTGCCGTCAAGGGCAAAGGCGCGTGGAGCAAGCTCAAGTTCGAGTCGGGCACGCACCGTGTGCAGCGCGTCCCCGCCACCGAGAGCGCCGGGCGCATTCACACCAGCGCGGCCACCGTCGCCGTGCTGCCCGAGGCCGAAGAGATCGACGTGCAGGTAAGCGACAACGACATCCGCATTGACGTCTTCCGCAGCAGCGGGCCAGGCGGGCAGAGCGTCAACACCACCGACTCGGCTGTGCGCCTCACACACATCCCCTCGGGCATTGTGATTGCCTGCCAGGATGAAAAGAGCCAGTTGCAGAACAAGGCGAAGGCCATGCGCATTCTGCGCGCCCGCCTCTTTGAGCTGGAGATGCAGAAGCAGCAGGATTCAATGGGCAGCCTGCGCAAGAGCCAGGTGGGCACGGGCGACCGCAGCGAGAAGATTCGCACCTACAACTTTCCGCAGAGCCGCGTCACCGACCACCGCATCAACAAGACGGTCTACCAGTTGCCCGCCGTCATGGATGGCGAGATTGACGAGTTCATTGAAGAGCTCGCCGCCAACGACCAGGCCGAGCGTCTGGAGACGATGTCTGCACAGCTGTAGATGTCTGCACAGCTGTAACGGTGCATTGCGCCAATGCGCATCTCGTAGCCGCGGCTGAATCCGCCACGAATGAGTGCGCATACGCCGCCCAAGGCTTTCCGCTTTTGGTGCAGACCACGCGTTTGTGGAACAGACCTTTATTGCGCAACGTTTGGTATAATGAGCGTAGCTGCCGCAATGGCGCGGCAGCAGGAATGACGGTCCGCCGCGAGCCGATTGCATGCCACCATTCACACAGCCTTAACCTTCGCCCGCTATCATGGTGGCAAGCGCCCATTATCGAACTCACAGAGAGCTTTCACCGTCTCGCGGCGCAGAAGTCGAGTTTAGCGACAAGGAGGTCGCCTTGGCAGTTCTACCTATCTCCCTTCCTTCTCTGCCTTCTCGTTCAACCTTCCCTTTGCAATCCATCATCTGGAACCTGGCCGCCGATGCCACCGTAGGCTCCGCGCTCAATTCAGCCACGCAACGGCTGAAGGAAGCGGAGTTCGACACGGCGTATCTCGATGCGCAGGTCATCCTCGCCCACGTTCTCGGCGTCGATCGCCCG
The DNA here is from genome assembly GCA_963773745.1 of uncultured Chloroflexia bacterium. Lineage (GTDB taxonomy): Bacteria > Chloroflexota > Anaerolineae > Caldilineales > Caldilineaceae > UBA5069. The sequence goes on along the minus strand of CAVZCL010000005.1, from coordinate 771,471 downwards.
TGGCTCTTTGCCCATGGCGACGCTGAATTGGCCCCACAGCAGGCAGTCGCCTTCACCGAATTGATTGCTCGGCGCGTTGACCACGAACCGGTGGCCTACCTCGTTGGGCACAGAGAGTTCTACGGCCTTGACCTGACGGTCGATAAGCGGGTGCTCATCCCCCGTCCCGAGACGGAAATGCTCGTGGATGAGGTGCTGAGCGAGATTGAGGCGCGCTGTGCCAACGGGGCCACGCAGGTGCGCGTGGCCGACATCGGTACGGGCAGCGGAGCGATTGCGCTCGCCATTGCCGTCAACGAAGCCGCCGCCACGATTGACGCCGTCGACGTCAGCCGCAAGGCGCTGGCCGTGGCGCGCACCAATCTGCAGCGCCACGACGCACGCAGCCAGATCACGTTACACCATGGCAACCTGCTCGAGCCACTCACTGAGCCGGTGGACATCCTCGTGGCCAACCTGCCCTACATTTCGCGCAGCGAGTTTGTGACGCTTGACCCCACAGTGCGCAGCTACGAGCCGCGCGTGGCGCTTGAGAGTGGCGACGAGGGGCTGGACGCGATCGCGCGCCTGCTGCGCCAGGCCAACAGCCACCTGGCCGAGCGCGCCACCATCTACCTCGAAATTGGGCGCGACCAGGCGCTGGCCGTCTTCAGGCTGGCGCAGAACGTGCTGCCGCGCATGCGCGATATCGCCGTGCATCAGGATTACCAGGGGCACGACCGCATGGTGGTGATTGTGCTCTAGGAAAGATGCAGAATTGGGAACGCCGGCTGATCATAGAAAAGTGATGATTGACGATTTTCGCGCACGCGGAAATCGTCAATCATCACTTTTCTATGATCAGCCGGCGTTCTGAAACCATCCTTCTCCATATACACCTTGCGAGTCTCCATGCCTTCATCGCGGCAGCGCCCCTTTGATTTAGTCATCCTGGACCTGGACGGCACCATCCTCAACCCGTACGAGCAGAGCGGCATCAGCGCCGCCGTCGCCGCGGCCATACGCGACGTGCAGGCCGCCGGCGTGCCGGTGACGATCGCCACCGGCCGCACGCTCGACTTTGTGGTGGAGCACCTGGCGCCGCTGGGCATTACAACGCCCGTTGTGACCACGCAGGGCGCGGTGCTGGGCGATCCGGTCAGCGGCCACATCCTGCGCGAGTGGTGGCTGCCCGCGGCCGACGCCCACGCTCTGGCCACATGGGCCGATGAGAGCGAGCGCATTAGCGCATTCTTCTTCACCGACGATGCCGGGCACATTCACATTTGCCAGAACATCGATCTCGGCCGCAGCGACTTCTACGACCACGTGATGGGCAGCCCGCGCGAAATTGTGGGGCCACTGCGGCCGTTGCTGGCGGCCAAAGGCGAGCGTGCGCCCGTCAAGTACATGCTCCTCAGCGACGTGGCCGACGAGCCCCACATGCCGTCACAATTGCAGAATCACTTTGGCGCCGGAGTCACCATGAGCCGCACGCACCCGCTGCTGGTGGAGGCTACAGCCGCCGGCGTCGACAAGGGCGAAAGCGTGCGCCATTTGCTTGCGCACCTGGCCGTTGACCCGGCGCGCGTGCTGGCGATTGGCGATAACGAGAATGACCTGCCGGTGCTCAAGCTGGTGGGCATGCCCGTGGCCATGGGCAATGCAACGGCGTCCGTGCGCGCGCAGGCGCGCTGGATTGCGCCCACGATTGACGAGGACGGCGCAGCCGTTGCCATGCGCCGCTTTGTACTGGGCGAGGTAGCTTAGTCTACCGCTCGCCCCATTGCACCCGCAGCGCAGGCCGCCCGGCCGCGTTCCAGTCGCCCGTGTCCGACGCTGTAAAGAGTTTGCCGCTGTGATAGTTGCTGTCGGCGCTGTAGAGCACCAGCCGCACTGGCTGCCCCTCGGCATAGGCGTCGGCCACAGCCTTGCCCACATCCCAGGTCCAGGGAATTCCTGGCCAGGGGGGCATGCTCTGCACAGGCGTCACCCAGACTGCGCTGATGTTTTCCAGCGCCTGAGGTGCGTTATTCCACGTAATCGATCCCTCATCCCACGCCCCACCCGCACGCAAGACCTGAATCCAGCTGGGCTGCGCCAATTCAAACGTGCCCGAATTGCCGTACTGGTGCAGCGAAAGTGTTGCACCGACAATGATCTTGCCTGCCGGCACACTCTCCAGAGGGAAGGTGACATAGTAGCGCGCGTAGCAGGGCCAATCTGCAACGTCAATCTGATTCTGCACGTTCACGTCAGCCTGGTTGCCCCAGTTCATATTGGGCCACACATCCCAGAAGGAGGGCGTGTTGTCGCCGCAGAGGTTGCCGGCGGCCCCTCCTACACTTGCATCGGGTACGGCCGCGTCGCGCTCTGCCGCGCGCCGCACCGTCACCTCGCCGCTGGCCTGCACTGCGGGCGGCTGCCAGTGGGGCGCGCCCATCTGCAGCCAGCTCCAGGTTGCAACGTCGGCGGGGTTCAGGCCCGTGGGCCACGGCTGGGGCGCTTGGGCAGCGCCTGTGCGCTGGTCGCGGTCGTGCACAATCAGCCCCATGCGCAGGTACGCACCCTCGGGTTGCGCAGACAATCCCAGCGCCGCCAGCGGAATGCGAAAGCTCTCCGACCAGCCGCGATCATCCGTTTCGTCGTTCAACTTTTCGCCCCGCCAGCCTGATACAGCCCTGAAGGGCAGCGACGAGATCGCCCACGCGCCATTGCGCCACTCGTCCACGCGCTGTGCGGCTGCGGCTTCCGGCGAGACGTTCAACTGCTTCACAATGCGCCAGCGCGCCCCCGCGTCAGTTGCGGTGGCGGGCCGCGCCAGCAGCAGCGTCACAGCGTCCCAATCAGTCAGCGTTGCCGCAGTCGGTGCGTCATCATGCCACAGCCGCCTGTCGAAGGTAGCCACGTAGACAACCAGTTCCGATGCGGTGTAGCCAATGCGCACATCCACGGAGTTGGATGAGGGCGAAATCTGCCCGAACCAGAAGACCGCCGCCTGGTCGAGTGCGTCGCTGCTATCGAGCGGCGCGACGTGGATCAGTGGCAACCCGCCCGTTTTGGTTGCACGCGTGGGCAACCCCGGCGCGGTGGGGCTGCGGTGGGGGCTGCGGTGCGGGCTGCCCCGTCGGCTGCCCCGTGGGCCGCGCAGTGGGCTGCGCAGGTGTGGTTGCGCCCCAGGTGTAGGCTGCGCCGTGGGTACGGCGGTGGGTGCGGCAGTTGCGGTTGCCGGCGGCGCGCCCTTAATGATAGGCAGAAAGACAGGCTCCTCCGCGTACAGCGGCAGCGTCGTGACAATTGCAATGAGCACTGCGCTCAGCGCAATCAGCGCAGCCATCCAGCGGTAGCCGTCGGCGCGCACGTTGAACTTTGGGAGGTGTATTCACAATTTGTGTCCAATATCTAGTGAGGATGTATTTGGTGAGGTTATCTGTAAGGTGTATCTGCTGAAGACGTGTCTGCTGAAGACGGAAATGGTTCATCCGTCTTCAGCAGCGCACGCTATTCCACAACAATCTGCTCCGGCCCAGTGACATAAATCACCGGGTCGCCCTGGTACCAGGTCATGGTGCCTGTCACCTGCACGTGGTCACCCGGGGCATAGAGCGTCTCGGGCGCAGCCGCGAAGTTCTGCCAATTGGCGTGCAGAATGCGCACCAGCATGTAGCCCGTGTGGGGCTTGTGGAAGCCCAGATAGACCGCCTTGCCGTTGTTGAAGACATCTGCGAGCACGCCGGAGACGATGACGCGCTGGCCGGCCCATGCACGCGCATCTTCTGCCGCAACCACGGGCAATTCAGCCGGCGCGGCCGCGGGCCCAACCACAAGCTGCGGCGCGGGTGCGCTGCCGACTGGATCCGCTCCCGTTGCCGCGGGCGTGCCATGCTCCAATGCAACCACGCTCCCATCCGTACCTACGAAGAGCACCATGCCATCGCTCACCACCCACGACGAGTAGCCGCTCCAGAACTTGTCATAGACGGCGCCTTGCTTCCAGAAGACATAGAAGCCGCCTGGCCACTGGCGCGTGTTGAAGAGGTGCGCGCCGCAATAGTGGCTTGTGGAAAAGCTCGGGCATAAGAAGTCCTGGTCTTGCGATGAGACAATGTGCGGCAGGTTAACTGTCGTTATTGGCGCAGCGGCGCTGCCGCGTGTGGCGGAACGGTCGACAATCTGGTGGGCAATGGCTGCCTCCCAGTGGCCCGCCAGGAGTTGGTCGCCGGCCGCGCTCAGGAAGGGCATTTCGTCAGTGGGCACAAAGGTGCTTTGCATGTAACGCACGTACCCTGCTTCATAGCCTGCCACGCTGCTCCCGTCCAGCACCATCTCGCCAAGGCGGGCGTCGCCGCGGCCGTCGCAGAATTGCGTCGTGTTCATGCACTCGCCACGGAATGCGACATAGGCAACTTCGCTGCCGTCGTCAAAGCGCCTGACTGCGGGCAGCGGCCCCATGGGCATGAAGTCGCCGTCGCCAAAGCCGCCGTTGCCCACGTTGGGGATGAACGCGACTGCGCCCGTATCCAGCCGCAGGGCAAAGAGCGCCTGCTGATCGGGCCGCCGAATGAGGTTGGCGCGCATCGCGTCGTTCGTGCTCGGCCAGGGTGAAAACGCCCACAGCGTATTCCAATCCAGACGATAGCGAATGAAGACCACGCCATGCCCCTCGGCAATAACAGGCCAGCCACGCCGTACTTCGGCCTCACCCGGATTGACGGCCGAGGTGGCCGCTTGTGTGCGTCCTGTGGGCTTGACGCGCCAGTGGCGCGCGCCGCTGGCGCCATCAATGGCATGCACCTGGAGGTCGCGGCTGGCCGCCACCACAACGTTGGCTTGCGCCGAATAGGCAGGCGGCGTATCCACGAACGCGCCGGCATCGTACGACCAGTTGATTTGCATCGTCGCGGCGTTGATTGAGTGCACAAAGGTGCCCATGGAGAAGAAGACGTCGCCGTCATGCACCACAGGCGGCAGCGGCAGATCGCTGGCAGCGCCGCCGGCCACATCACCCAGCAAGGCACCTGTGGCAGCATTCAATTTGTAGAGCTTGCCGTCTGCAGAGACCACAAAGAGCGCGCCTGTACGCGCATCATACGCGGGCGTTGAGTTGATGGCCCCGCCTGGGTCCTTGTTCCAGCGCACCGCACCGGTGGCGCCATCCAGCGCAAAGACGCCAGCGCGCCCCGGCGGCAACATAGACGCGCCCGCCGCCCGTGACGGGTTGGCTGTTGGTTGGGAGGCCGCTTTTGTCGGCGACAATGGCGCCCGTCGCGTTGGAGCCGTTCCACACCCACTTCCAGCGCCAGGGCATGGCCACCGCCTGCGGCTGGTAGGCCGTGTGTTGCGCGTTGTGGCCAAACTGCGTCCACTCGTCGGCAACAGGGGGCGGGAGCGGCGTGAGCACATCACCCGGGCGTGTTGCGACAGCGGTTGCAGTGGCGGTGATTGGTGGGCCTGGCTGCCTTGTGGCCGTGGCAGTGGACGTGACTGCACGCGTGGGGCTGGGTACGGGTGTTGGCGTCGCCAGAGGTGCATTCTGGATCAATGGCAGCCAGGCTGCACCTTGTGCATTGGGCATTGCTACGTTCGGAGCCGGTGTGCCGCTCTCCTGGCTGAATACCGGTTTGGCCAAAGAAAAGAGCACTACCACGCCGAGCAGCAGAGAGGCTGCAAGCAATAGCCGTGCAACGAGGGGTTTGTAGATTTTTCGCATGCTGGTTATTTTCCGAATTTTGTTCGAAGCTGATCGGGCGAGGCTCAGGTGGATCTTGCCTGCGGGGAGCAATCTTGGCGGCGCCAATCAACGCAACCGCTGGAGGCAAACCGTCCTTCAACAGGAACGCCCTTCAATAGGGATCGTTCTTGGATATGAAGGAATAATCAAAGCGCAACGAAACTGAAGACAATATATGGACTCCCTGGGCAGAGCAAACAGCACCCTAACCATACCCCACCGTGCCGCAACTTTGCTGCACGAATGGTCCGCCAACTCGCTATCGGGGTCATGCAACTTCTGTACGCCGCGGGCTACGGCTGGATGACTGTCGCCCATCGCATGGCAAACGCGCACGCAACGCATCCGCGACGATTGATGGCGCGCTGACGGCACACTTGGGGGTCGGTTCGGAGCCGGCGCAATCTTCATGCGAGGGATCGTGCGAACGCTGCAAGCGCAGTCGCTCGCTGCGCAACGCATTGCTGCAATGAAAATAGAGGGGCCGCGATCCACTTGATCGCAGCCCCTCTTTTGCTGCAGTAAGGCGCTTACTTCGGTGTGATGCCCATGAAGGCCTGCACATTGACCTGCGCCTGCACCTGGCCGCCGGGGGAGAGAACCTCCAGCGTATAGGTCCAGCTTGCAACATCGGGCGGGCAATCCTGCAGTTCGCCCTGCGGCGGCACATTCTGCATGATCGGGTCGATGTTGCGCGTGATGTCATTCATGCGCGTGATGTTCGCCTGCCCGTTCTCAGCCGCATAAGCCCAGGAGAGCGTTACGCACTCGGGAATGTAGATGGCCGGCGCGCTCGACGAGAAGTAACTGATCACCGGCGGCGCCGGTGGCACGGGTGTCTCGGTGGGCGGCACCTGTGTAGGCGCATCCGTTGGCAAAGGCGTGGGCGTGGGCGGCACAGGCGTGGCCGTCGGCGGCACTGCCGTTGGCTCAGGCGCCACCACGTTGTTGGTGGAGTCGCGTGCGTCGCTTATGGCGCCGGCGCGGTTCGTCACTTCAATCCGGTATACATAGTTGCCGGCATCGGTCGGGCAATCCTGCCCGGTGCCAGTGAAGGAAGCATTGTCAAAGAGCAGGCCGCCGTTGCGCGTAATCTGAATCAGCGCCGGATCGCCACCCACAGCCCACACAATCTGGAAGCAGCCACCCATCATCACCTGGCCCGGCGTTACAGCAAACTGCTGCACCACAGCCGGCGGCACAACCGTTGGCGCATCCGTGGGCACAGCCGTCGGTGTGGGCTGCTGATTCTCGTTGACAGTCACGTTGCGTGTGGCAACGCTGGTGCCGCCGCTGCCTGTGGCCGTCACACGGTACTCGTAGTTGCCGGCGGGCGATGGGCAATCCTGGATGTTGCCGCGCTCGGGCGCGTCATCCCACACGGCATTGCCGTTGCGGGTGATGTCCACGCGCTGCACATTGCCGCGCACTTCCCAGTTGATCTGCACACACTGGCCCAGGTTGATGGTGCCGTCGGGCACAACCGAGAACTGCCGAATCTCCGGCGCATTGGGTGCGGATGTCACGTTGATGCGCTGCTCACGCTGCTGCACCGAGTTGTCACGCTGCACCACACGCAGGAAGTAGCTGGTGGTGCGCTGCGGGTACTCAACGCGCTCACCCACGCCTGCCACGCCGTTATCCCACCAATTCTGCCCTTCGCGGAAGAAGTAAACTTCGCGCACGTTGCTGGTGGACCAGTTGAAGCGCACGGGGTCACCCGCCGTAATGTTTGTGGGGCTGGCCGTGAAGGTGATCTGGGCGACGGGTGTTTGCGTTGGCCGCGGCGTTGCCGTGGCCGCGCCGGGCACCGTAATGCCCACCCAAATGCGCTGCCCAAAGGGGGCGTTCAGATCGTTGAACATCTGCCAGAAACCCTGGTAGGTGCCGGGCACAATCGGCGCAACCATGGGCACGCTAAAGTCATACTGCGCCGTAGGGGGCACCAGGCCGCGCACAAAGGCGGGCCGGCCGCTCATCTGCGCGCCGGGCACGTTGCCCTTGCACAAAGGCCAGCCGATAGGCGCTTGTCCACGTGCATGTGCCCGTGTTAAGCACGCGCCAGCCCTTGGTAAAGGGTTGGCCCGGGTTCAGAACCGGCGGATTCTGCATGTTCTGGTCATCGAAGCTCAGGTCGGCCACAAAGGTCATGCTGTCCTGGCAGCGGGCGGGCGGCGCAGGGGTAATCGGCACGGTGGGCAGCGGAATGGGGGTTGCCTCGGCAGTAGGGGTGGCCGGCGCGTTCGGGCCAGGCACTTCGCCCACATTGGCACCGAAGAATTCCTCGGCCAGATCGGCAATCGCGCCGTCGTTGCGCAGCTCTTCAAGCGCCACGTTGAGATTGCGGCGCAATTCATTGCCACCGTTAACGACGGCCATTGCATAGCGCTGGCGGTTGAGCCCTTGCGCCACGATCGTGAGCGCATCACTATTGTCCACAAACTGCTGCGCCGGGTTCGCATCCATGATCACCAGATCAAGGCGGCCGCGCCCGAGGTCGCGCACGGCGCGCTCGGTGTCGGTGTAGAGCAGCAGATTGCTTGCCGGCAGCAGCCCGGTTTCCACCAGCTGCTCCTGCGCCCACGTCTGGTAGACGGAGCCTTCCTGCACACCGACGCCGGTGTCGGAGCGGACCTCGTCAATGCTCGTGAGATCAAGCAGGGTAGTGTCAGAGCGCGCCAGGAATGCGTCATCGCTAATGTAATAGACATCGGTGAAGTCGACGCGCTGCTCGCGCTCGGGGGTCACCGAAATCGCGGCAACGGCCACGTCAATCTGCCCGACATCCAGGGCGTCATAAAGCCCCTCGAAGGGGATGTCGACAACGCGCACCTCGAGCCCCAGCCTCTCGCCCACAGCACGCGCCAGTTCGGGGTCAAAGCCGGTGAGGTTGAAGCGGCCGTCGTAGAAAGAAAAGGGCGGATAGTCGCCCGACGTGCCCACGGTGAGGGTGCCGGATGCAGTCACACGCGCCCATTCGCCGCCTGTGGGTGTGGGCGTGGGGAGCGCGGTGGGGTAGTTTGTGCACGCGCCAACAACGAGTGCTGTCAGCAGCAGCAATCCGATTACAAGAATCGTTGTTCGTTTCATGGAAAAGTCCTTTGGTGGCGGGTTGCGCGGAGTCGCACTCCACAGGATAGGCAGGCCATGCAACAGTGTGCACAACAGGTGCGCCGGAGGTTAATAACGCAACGGCGCGCACCAGCAAGCGACACAATGGTGACGAGCCTCCGGCGCGCAATGTTCCGGATTGCGCATCCGCAGCCATCCCCCGAACGCGCCTTTGGCCCCTGACCTTGCGTCGATTATACTGGCAAAACCCCATATGTGGAACCGTAGAGCTGCGCGCCTCTGTAAAGACTCCTCTATTTGCCCGCGCGCCCAGTGGCTCAAGCGATGCGTTTACCGGCCTTCTGCGCCCTTTGTGGTGCAGCGCAACAGACAGGAATCCCATGTCCAATGCTCCCGCCCCCATGCCGCCCAACGACCCCGAACCATCGCCGGCCGTCGCGCCGCCCGAGGCGCGTATCGGCACGGGCGCACCCCACCCGGGCGACGACTCGGCACGCGCCGAAGCTGCCGCTGCGGCCATTGACGACGCAACGGTTGACCTGACCGCGCTCCAGCCCGTGCTGGCGCGCCACGCGCCCGGTGGCCGTGCGTCACTCCTGCCCGCGCTGCAGGATGCGCAAAATCTCTACGGCTGGATTCCCGAAGCGGTGGCCGCCGCCATCGCGCGTACACTGCATCTGCCGCTTGTGGATGTCCACGGCGTCATCGACTTTTACACAATGCTCTATCGCGAGCCGGTGGGGCGCACGGTGGTGCGCGTCTGCACCGATCCCGCTTGCGCGCTGCGCGGCGGCGAAGCGGTGCTCGCCACGGCCTGCCGGCTGGCCGACGTGGAGATCGGCGGCACGTCGGCAGACGGCGCCGTCACTGTTGAGCGTTCGCCCTGCCTTGGCCACTGCAACGCGGGCGTCTCTGTCAACGTTACCCACGGTAATCTGGCCCAGGGCGAGCTACAGCGCAATATAACCTTTCCGCGTGTGACACCCGCCGAGGTTGAGGCAGCCTTCAGCGGCAAAGGGCGCACCACCGCCGATTTCTACAGCGAGGATTACGTAGGGGGCGACCTCAGCGTCATCACGCCGCTCTGCGGGCGCGGGCGGCGCACGACGCTGGTGGAATACCAGGCGGTGGGCGGGCTGCAGGGGCTGCGCAAGGTTCTCGCCGGTATAACGCCCGCGCAGGTCATTGAGACTGTGGGCGAGGCGGGGCTGCTTGGCCGCGGCGGCGCAGCCTTCCCTACCGAAATCAAGTGGGAGGGCGCAGCGGGAGCGGCCAACGACGAGAAGTACTTTGTGGTCAACGCCGACGAGAGCGAACCTGGCACCTTCAAGGACCGCGTTTTGCTTGAGGGTGACCCGAGCCGCGTGCTTGAGGGGATGATCATTGGCGCCTATGCCATTGGCGCGCACAAGGCTTACATCTACATTCGCGGCGAATACCCCATGGCCATCGAGCGCGTAAACGCTGCGCTGGACGAGTTCCGCAGCGAAGGGCTGCTGGGGCGGCAACATCCTCGGCTCCGGCTTTGATCTCGAGGTAGAGGTACGCGCGGGCGCGGGCGCCTACATCTGCGGCGAGGAGACCGCGCTCTTTGAAAGCATAGAGGGCAAGCGTGGCTTCCCACGCATCAAGCCCCCCTTCCCCGCGTCCTATGGCCTCTTTGGCAAGCCCACGGCCATCAACAATGTGGAGACGCTGGCCAAGATTCCCTTTATTTTTGGTCGCGGCGTGGCGCAGTGGCGACAGTTCGGCACCGAGGGCTCCACCGGCCCCAAGCTGCTCTGTGTTTCGGGCGATGTTGTGCGACCGGGGCTCTATGAAGTCTCGCTGGGGATTACGCTGCGCCACCTCATCAACGGCCTCTCCGGCGGCATGGTGGGGGGCGAGTTGCAGGCTGTGCTGCTTGGCGGCGCGGCGGGCAGCTTTGCTACGCCCGCCATGCTCGACGTGAAGCTGAGCTTCGAGGATCTGCGCGCCGCCGGCCTCACCATGGGCTCGGGCGCGGTCATGGTCTTCAACGAGACGCGTGACCTGCGCGACATTCTCATGCGCTTGGGGCGCTTCTTTGCCCATGAGTCGTGCGGCAAATGCTACCCCTGCCAAATCGGCACGCAGCGCCAGTTTGAAATCCTCGAGCGCCTTGCGCAACAGCGGCTGCTCCCGGGTGACGCCGAGCGGCTCACCGACGTGGGCTGGACGATGGCCGATGCCTCGCTCTGCGGCCTGGGCCAGACGGCGGGCGCAGCGGTGCTGAGCGCGATGAAGCATTGGCCGGAGATGTTTGAACAACAAAATTGAGGATTGACGATTGACTGTTTGCCCAAGCGCAGAGACGGTTGCAAAGAGTCACAAGTCGATGATTAACAGTTGATGATCAACTAGTCAGTCATTTTAGCAAGCGAGGGAGCATGCCTGACGTAACCCTTACCATTGACGGCCAGAGCGTTACCGTGCCTGCGGGCACGACAATCCACAAGGCGGCGGCAGCGGCGGGCATTGAGGTGCCCACCATCTGCTACCACGAAGCCTGCACGGCCAATGGTCTCTGCCGCATGTGCGTGGTGGAGGTGACAGGCGCACGCCTGCTGCAGGCATCGTGCGTAGCCCCTGCCGCCGAGGGCATGCAGGTGCAGACGCGCACGCCGCGCGTCGAGCGTTCGCGCCGCACAATTCTCGAGATGCTGCACTCCTCGATTGACCTGAGCGAAGCGCCCACCATCCAGGCGCAGACGGCCGATTACGCCGCCGACGCCGAGCGCTTCCCCGAGGCGGAACAGCGCAGCACACCCTTGCTCGACGACAACCCCATGTTCATTCGCGACTATGACAAGTGCATCCTCTGCTGGCGCTGTGTACAGGTTTGCGCCGAGGATGCCCAATACACTTTTGCGCTCAACCTCGAAGGGCGCGGCTACCATACGAGCATTGCCACCTTCTTTGACAAGCCCATGCCAGAAACCACCTGTGTCTTCTGTGGCCAGTGCGTGGGCGTTTGCCCCACGGGCGCGCTCAAGCCGCGCCGCGAGTGGCTGCTGCAGGAAGGCAAGACCCCCGACGAAATTCTGACGCAAACGCGCAGCGATCGCCGCCGCGCCAAGCGTCGCAGCCCGCGCCCCGAGGCGTAAAGAGTTCCCGCATGTTCTTCTTTTCCACAGGCGTAATTGCCGGCTTGCTTTCATCAGCCAGTTGGGGCGCCGGCGACTTTCTGGGCGGACTGACGCAGCCGCCGCGCCAATCCACTTAGCGTCACCATTACCATGCAATGGTTGGGGGCGTTGCTGTTGCTGGTCATTGCACTGGTCGTCCGCGAGCCTCTTCCTGCGGTCACACCGCTGCTCTGGGCAGTAGCAGCCGGCTCGGCAGGCGGGGTCGCATTGCTGTTGCTCTATACAGGGCTGGCCACGGGCGCAATGGGCATTGTCGCGCCGGTGTCGGGCGTTGTTGGCGCAATCATTCCCATCCTCGTGGCGGCCATTACACTGGGCGCACCCTCGATCGTGCAACTGGCAGGTTTTGTGCTGGCGCTGATAGCCGTTTGGCTGCTGGCAGGCAGTGGCGGCGGCGGCTTTCACTGGCGCATGCTGGTGCTGCCCGTCTTTGCAGGCGTAGGCTTTGGGCTTTTTTATGTGCTTATGGGACGCGTGGGCAATGGCAGCTTCTTCTGGCCCCTTGCCGTTGCACGCACCGCAGCCGGCCTCGTGCTGATTCCGTGGGCGCTGGTGCGCAAGGCACCGCTTGCGCCCGGGCGCGCGCTCCTGCCCATGGTGGCGCTGGTTGCCCTTTTCGACACGGGCGGCAATCTCTTCTACCTGCTGGCCGCGCAAAATGGCCGCCTGGATACAGCCGCTGTGCTCTCATCACTCTACCCGGGCGTCACCGTGCTGCTGGCGTGGCTTATCCTCAAGGAGCGCCTCACAAGACCACAGTGGGCAGGCGTTGCCGCTGCGCTGGCGGCCATTCCGCTCATTGTGATGTGAGGACGCACGAGGCGGTTAAGGGTGCGAAGGGGTGACCAGTGAAGGGATGACCTGTGAAGGGGTGACTGGTAAACTGAAAATTGACGATTGAAGATCGGCACTGTTCGGGGCGATATGCGCAAATCTTCAACCATCAATTTTCAGTTGCGCGTTGCGCTTTGGGGTGATCGATCGCTACTCAGCTCTTCTTCTGGCCTGTCTTGATCTGCACGCCGGTAAACTCGACGTCCACCGCACCGGCGTAGCGCTTGCCGTTCTTCTTGTCGTGGCGCATGAAGGTGGGCGCTGCAATGTGAAGGCGCAAGGTGTATTCGCCGTCGCCCGGCACGCGCCAGTTGCGCCCATAGTGATAGAGCCACGGATGCCAGAGGAAGGGCTGCACATGGGTGCCGATTTCCCGGCCTTGCGCGTCAAGCAGGGTGGCGGTTACCTCAAGGCCCGGAACGAAGCGCCCATCGGCGCCGTCGCGCACCACCACTTCAATGTGGGCGTTCTCGTCCTGCGGATTGTGCCACACGAGTTCGCCGTTTTCGAGCGCATACATGCCTTCAGCGTGCTCCACGGCATAGCCCACAGTGTAGTCGCCCGCACGCTGCGCGGCACCGTGCGCCTCTTTCTGCGTCATCTCCTGCACGGCACGGCCAAAGGCATCGCCCTGCGTGCGGGCCAGGTCAAGCTGGTGGGCATTGGCTTCGTCGCTGCCCTCCATGGGCGGTGTTTGTACAGCGGATTGATGCTCTCTCATGAGGCTTTTCTCCCGAATCTTCTTATGTGGCAATTACCATTATGTGGCAATTACCACGCGGCTCTCTGCAAAACTGGCGAGCGACCACACGTCGTAAACGGAGCGGCCGCACACTTATGAACGTTCTGCATCTGCAACGAGTTCGCAGGCGCGCCGAAAGTTCTGTCTCATCGCCGCTCATTATCGGCTCATGCTACCAGTAAGCAATCAACCAGTGACCAATCAACCAGTAACCGATCAACCAGCTCATCGTGCGCCCGTTTAGCGGAGGACCCATGGCTACATTCACGCCCGACCGCATCGTGACCAGCACCTGCCCCTTTTGCGGCGTGGGCTGCAACCTGCAACTGCACATCAAGGATGACTTTATCTACAAGGTGACGTCACCCTTCGACAGCGTGGTCAACCACGGCAACCTCTGCGTCAAGGGGCGCTTCGGCTACGACTTCATCTATCACCCGGCACGCGTAACCACGCCGCTCATCCGCAAGCAGCCACAAGCGGCGGGCAGCCGCACGCAGGCCTTCGAGCTTGATGGCTGGCGCGAGGTCTCCTGGGACGAGGCACTGGACTACACGGCCGACCGTCTGGTGGAGATCTATGGCCGCGACGGCGCCAACGCCATGGCCGTCTACTGTTGCGCCAAGGCCACAAACGAGGACAACTACCTGCTGCAGAAGCTCTTTCGTTCGCTCTTCCGATCGAATCACATTGACCACTGCACGCGCCTCTGCCACGCGGGCAGCGTGGTGGCGCTGCAGATGGCAGTGGGCTCATCGGCCATGAGCAACACCGCGGCCGAGGTGATCCACAATGACGTCTTCATCGTCACCGGCTCCAATACGGCCGAGACGCACCCGATCATTGGCCTGCAGATGAAGGCGGCCGTGGAGAAGTATGGCGCGCGCCTGATAGTCATTGACCCGCGGCGCGTGGAAATGGTCAACTTCGCCACCCTCTGGCTGCCGCAGAAACCTGGCACCGACGTGCCCCTCTTTTCGGCCATGGCACATGTGATCATCAAAGAAAAGCTCTACAACGAAGCGTTCATCCGTGAGCGCACAGAGGGCTTCGACGCCTTCGCTGCCAGCATGGAGAAGTTCACCCCCGAGGTTGGCGAGGCCATCTCCGGCGTGGACCGCAACCTGATTGTGGAGGCCGCGCGCATGTATGCGGGTGCGACGAACGGCGCAATCTACTGGGCGCTGGGCATCCCCGAGCATTCGCACGGCACTGACAACGCGATGACGCTTATTCACCTCGCGCTGCTCACGGGCCACATTGGGCGCAAGGGCACGGGGCTCAACCCGTTGCGCGGCCAAAACAACGTACAGGGCGCGTCCGATTCAGGCGCAATGCCGTGGCACTATCCCGGCTATCAGCGCGTGGACGACGAGCAGCTTGCGCGCAAGTTCGAGGCCGCATGGCATGTGGAAGAGGGCGGCCTCAACCGCAAATTGGGCCTTACCACCACCGAGATTCTCTCCAACGCGCACCCGGGCGGCGTGCGCTCGCTCTACATCATGGGCGAGAACCCCATGATGTCCGAGCCGAATCTCAACCAGACACGCCGCCACATGGAGCAGCTTGAATTCGTCGTCGCGCAGGACCTCTTCATCAACGAATCGGGCGCCTTCGCCGATGTTTTCCTGCCCGCCACCACCTGGGCCGAGAAGGAAGGCACCTTCACCAACACGGACCGACGCGTGCAGCGCGTGCGCCAGGCGATTGCGCCGCGCGGCCAGGCCCGCCCCGATTGGCAGATTATTTGCGATTTGGCGCAGCGCATTGAGGCGCGCCTGGGCCGCCCTGCCAGCGCACGCTGGGACTATACGCACCCTTCGCAGGTGCTGGCCGAGATGGGCAGCGTTGTGCCCGAATACGCCGGCGTCAAATATGCGCGCATTGAAGAAGAGGGGCTGCAGGTGCCTGTGTGGGACGACGAACATCCAGGCACGCCCTTCCTCTTTGAGGGGACCTTCCCCAGTGGCCGCGCCAAGTTCTTCCCCATGGAATATGTGCCCACGGTGGAGCTGCCCGACGACGAGTACCCCTTCATCCTTACCACCGGGCGCGTGCTGGAGCACTGGCACGGCGGCACGCTGACGCGTCACTCCACGCTGGATGACCTCTACCCCGAAGCGCGCGTCGAAATCAATCCAGCGGATGCGGCGCGCCTTGCGATTGGCGACGGCGAGACTGTGCGCGTCACCTCACGCCGCGGCACTGTGGTGGTGCGCGCCTGGGTGAGCGAACGGGCGAGCATGGGCGTGGTCTTCCTCCCCTTCCACTTTACCGAAGCCGCCGCCAATTTGCTGACGATTGACGCGCTCGACCCCCTGGCCAAGATTCCCGAATACAAGGCGTGCGCCGTGCGCGTGGACCACGAGCGCACCGAAGAGCTTGTGGATGCCGATGCGCAGCAGAAGCGCGGGCGCTATTAGGCGCAGCGGTATGCGAGGGAAGGCCCGTAGCGGCATCTACGGTGCCGCGTCTCGGAAGTGCGCGGCGTTGTTCGTAGCGGCTGCTTTAGCTGCCGTAAGTGGCGATCGTGTCGAGTCTTCGAGAACGGCGGCTAAAGTGACACATCTTGGAAGCCCGCAATCTTCGTAGCGGGGGGCTTCCAGCCCTCCGTTTTCGGTCGCCGCAATGCGCACACCCTGGCGTCACGCCAGGAGACGTGACCTACAACAGCCGGAGGGCTGGAAGCCCCCCGCTACGCAGCGCTACGATGCCATATGTTAATGGTCGTAGCATAACTCTTACATGTCGTAGCAGCGCGACTGAAGCGAGGCTTCCGACTCTGGAAGCCTCGCTTCGATTGGGCGGCCGTACGCGCTGCAGGCACGTTTTCGCCTGCGCCCCTTCCATGCTACGATTGCACGATTGTTGCGTATTCAAACTATTTGTCGCGCCAACTATCTTGGGCGGTATTGAGTTCTAGCCATGGCATCCATTCGTTCCGTCTTCCAGCTTGTCCGCCCTTACTGGCGGCGCGCGCTGCTGGCGCTCTTCTTCCTCACCACGCTCGTCTTCATGGATCTTTCGATCCCGCGCCTGATCCAGCGCATCATCGATCAGGGCATCGCCACGGGTGACGCTGGCGTCGTCCTGCGCACCTCCCTGCTCATGCTGGCGATCTCCGTCGTCAGCACCCTCTTCGCCATAGGCAACAACATCACCTCGGTGCAGGTGGGCGAATCTGTGGCGCGCGACCTCCGCGAGGCGCTCTTCCTCAAGGTGCAGGCCTTCTCCTACGCCGACCTCGATCGCTTCTCCACGGGCAAGCTCATGGTGCGCCTTACCAGCGACGCCACCGCCATACAGCGGCTGGTGCAGGTTTCGCTGCGCATTGGCACGCGCGCGCCGCTGCTCATCGTCGGCAGCCTGATCCTCATGTTCAGTACCAATCGCCAGCTCGCGCTGACCATCGTGCCGCTGCTGCTGCTGACGGGCGTGGTCATCGTCATCTTCAGCGTGCGCATGGAGCCGCTCTTCCGGGCGCTGCAAAAGCGGCTGGATTGGCTCAACACGGTGCTGCAGGAGAATCTGGCCGGCGCGCGCCTCGTCAAGGCCTTTGTGCGCGCCGACTTTGAGCGCGAGCGCTTTGGCGACGCCAACGCGCAGTACGCGCAGCGCTCCATCCAGGTGACGCAATTCATGTCGGTCATGGGGCCACTGCTCACGATTTTTGTGAACATTGGCGTGGTGATTGTCATCTACGCAGGCGGGCTCGAAGCCATCCGCGGCGACATGACCACGGGCGAGATCGTCGCCTTCACCAACTACATGCTCACCACCATGGGCCCGCTCATCATGATGACCATGCTCTCGCAGGTCTGGGCCAATGGGCTCGCATCGGTGCAGCGCGTGCACGAGGTGCTGGATGTGGAGCCGAGCGTACAACAATCCGCCAATGCCGTCGTGCTCCCCGCCAATACGCCCGGGCGCGTTGTCTTTGACCATGTCAGTTTCCGCTACGGCTCTGCCCAAGGGCTGCCCAGCGACGCAGCGGACGATGTGCTGTGCGACGTCAGCTTTGTAGCCGAGCCCGGGCAGACGGTGGCGATTCTGGGCGCCACCGGCTCGGGCAAGAGTTCGCTCGTGAACCTGATTCCCCGCTTCTACGACGTCACCGCCGGGCGCGTGCTGGTGGACGGCATCGACGTGCGCCATATTCAGCAGGAGTCTCTGTTGGCGCAAACGGCGATTGTGCCGCAGGAGACGGTGCTCTTTTCCGGCAGCGTGCGCGACAACATTGCCTATGGGCGCGCGGCTGCCACCGACGCCGAGGTGATTGCCGCTGCGCAGGCGGCGCAGGCGCACGATTTCATCCTGCGGCTGCCCAATGGCTATGACACGCACATCGAGGAGCGGGGCGTCAACCTCTCGGGCGGGCAGAAGCAGCGCCTTGCGATTGCTCGGGCGCTCATCATGGAGCCCACCATCCTGATTCTCGACGACAGCACCAGCGCCGTGGATGTGGAGACCGAAACGCACATCCAGAATGCCATGGCGCAGACGCTGCACCACGCCACGCGCTTTGTGGTGGCGCAGCGCATTAGCACGGTGCTCACGGCCGACCAGATTCTGGTGCTCGATCGCGGGCGGATTGCCGCGCGCGGCACCCATCGCGCGCTGCTCGCCGGCAGCCCCATCTACCGCGAAATCTACGATTCGCAGCTGGGCAACGGCCTGGCGGTGGCGGCGCCGCCCGACGGCAACGTTGCCGCATCCGTGGCGGAAGGGGAGAGGGCGTAACATGGCGCAACCTCGTCACGATGCGCCCACACCCCCTGTGCGCATGGGCGGCCGCGGCCCCATTGGCGCGACGCGCATTGAAAAGGCGCGCGACCCGCGCACCACGCTCGTGCGGTTGGCGGCCTACCTTGCACCCTTCAAGTGGGTGCTGCTGGGCGTCATTGTGCTTGTGCTGCTCTACACGCTGCTGGGGCTGCTGGGGCCCTATCTCATGGGCGTGGCGATTGATCGCTACATCATCGGCAGGGATCCGGCCGGGCTGGCGCGCATTGCGCTGCTCATGCTGGCGGTCTATCTGGGCAACAACCTGTTGCAGGTGGCCGCCAACTGGGCGATGGCCATCGTCTCGCAGCGCGCCCTGCAGAAGATGCGTGGCGATCTTTTTGCCCACATCCAGTCGCTGCCGCTCAAGTTCTTTGACACGCACAGCCCGGGCGAGCTGATGAGCCGGCTGACGAATGACATCGACGCCATCAACCAGGCGGTCTCGCAGAATGTCATTTCGCTGCTGGCAAGCACGCTCTCGCTGGTGGGCATTGTGGTGGTCATGTTCCTGCTCAACCATTGGCTGGCGTTGGCGACGCTGCTGGTGGTGCCGATCATGTTCTGGTTCACCCAGTTTGTCGCCAAATACACGCGTCGCGGCTTTCGCTCCCTGCAGAAGAGCCTGGGCGAGATGAATGCGCTGACCGAGGAGATGATCAGCGGGGCGCGCGTGGTCAAGGCCTTTGGCCGCAACGAGAGCGCCGAGGCGGACTTCCGGGCGCGCAACGAGGCCGTCTACAAGGCGGGCGTCAACGCCAACTCCTATGCGCTGCTGCTCATGCCGCTGACGAATGTGCTGGGCAACTTCTTTGTGATTGTGCTCGCGGGGCTGGGCGGCTGGCTGGCGCTGGGCGGACTGGCGACCGTGGGCACGATTGCCACCTTCATCAACTATGGGCAGAATTTTATCCAGCCGCTGCGCAGCCTGGCCAACATGTACAACGCAATCCAGGCCGCGCTGGCCGGGGCCGAGCGCGTCTTCGAGATCATGAACATGCCCGCCGAGATTGCCGACGCGCCCGCCGCCGTGGGGTTGGAGAGGCTGCGCGGCGATGTCTGCTTTGAGGATGTGGACTTTGCCTACGTGCCTGGCACGCCGGTCATCCGCGGCATGCACCTTCAGGCGCACGCGGGGCAGACGATTGCGCTTGTGGGTCCCACCGGGGCGGGCAAGACGACGCTCATCAACCTGCTCATGCGCTTCTACGAGATTGACGGCGGCAGCATTGCGATTGACGGCCACGACATCCGCACTGTGCGCAAGGATGACCTGCGCCGCAAGCTGGGCATTGTGCTGCAGGACACTTTCCTCTTCTCCGAGAGCGTGCTGGAGAACATTCGCTACGGCCGGCTGGACGCCAGCGACGACGAATGCAGGGCCGCCGCGCAACTGGCCGATGCGCACCACTTCATTATGCAGTTGCCGCAGGGTTACCAGACGGAGCTATCCGAGCGCGCCGGCAACCTGAGCCAGGGGCAGCGGCAGATGCTGGCGATTGCGCGCGCCATTCTGGCCGACCCCGCCATTCTCATTCTGGACGAGGCCACCTCAAGCGTGGACACACGCACCGAGGCGCGCATCCAGCAGGCGTTGCTGCGGCTGATGCAGGGGCGCACGAGCTTTGTGATTGCGCACCGGCTGAGCACAATTCGCGACGCCGACAAGGTTGTGGTCATCCACAACGGCACGATTGAGGAGGAAGGCAGCCATCAGGCGCTGCTGGACGCGCGCGGCTTCTACTACCAGCTCTACCAGAGCCAATACAAGGGGCAGCAAATCTAAACAGCTTTGGCACAGAGGTCACAGAGGGAACAGAGAAACACAGAGAAAAGCAAAAGCAAAACAACATAGCCATGTTGTTTTGCTCTTGCTTTTCTCTGTGTTTCTCTGTTCCCTCTGTGACCTCTGTGTCAAAGCTGTTTTGCTAAGATGCTTAGCAGTTGCCGTAGAGGAGAAGCTCAAGGTGGCGCTGCACGTCGGGCCACTCGTCATCGAGGATGCGGAACCACGCTGTGTCGCGCGTGCGCTCCTTGACGATCATCTGCTTCTGCTGAATCCCCTCAAAGCGAAAACCCATGCGCTCGGCAGCGCGGCGCGAGCGCTCGTTGAGCGCATTGCACTTCCACTCCAGCCGCCGGTAGCCCAGCCCAAAACAGTGGCGCAGCAGCAGGTAGGTCGCCTCGGTGTTCACCGGCGAGCGCTGCACCGGCGGCGTGTACCAGATGCCCCCCAGTTCAATCGAGAGCCAGTTGGGGTTGTTGCGCATGAGGTTGACCAGCCCCACCGGCTGCCCCGTCTCCACCAGAAAGACGGTGAAGGGGAGACCGTCGCCGCGCCTCAAGCTGGCTGCGCATGTAGGCGGCAAAGTCATCCAGCGTGGCAAAGGGGCCGCCGAACATCCAGCGCCACACCAGCGCATCGGCGTCGTACGCGCCATATTCCAGCCCGGGTGCAGCAATCGGTTCGCCGTTGGAGAGGGCGTGGAGCGCAGCCGCGTCCCGCTCCATGGCGAAGGGGGCAAGGCGCACCCAGCGCCCGCCCAGCTCCACGGGCGCGGGCTTGAGCGGCAGCGTGCTGCGCAGCGCCAGCTGTGCGGCGGACAGGGGCGGCGGCATCTCGTGCATGGCAATTCACTCCGAAGCGGTCAAAAAGTCGAGAATAATGCGGTGGACAATGCTCTCAACCGGCGCGTGGTCATCGGTGAAGGGGGGCAAGTCGACAGACGGCGCGACGCGTGCATCCGCCGCGGCCGCCTGTGCAAAGGCGCGGAACTCGGCCGGCAGGTCCGCAGGCAGCGCAGCCACATTCTGCGTAAAGGTCTCGAGCGGTTGGGGCTGCATGGTGGCCACCAGCAGCGTGTTGCCCAGCGTCGTCACTGGCCCGGGCTCGTCGATCAGGAAGACGGTTGGAAAGACCGTGCGCACGGTGGCCACCATGGCGTCGACCAGCGCGTAGTTCGTGGCCGTGCGCCCCACGTTCATTGCCAGCACGCCGTCGTCGCGCAAGTGGTCGCGCACGGAGGCGAAGAACTCGGCGGTCGTCAGATGGAAGGGAATGTAAGGGGGACGGTAGGCGTCCACGGCGATGACATCCCAGCGCGCGCCGGCGGGCTGCTGTGCGAGAAAGTGGCGACCGTCGGCGGCGACGGTGGTAAGGTTGGGGCGATCCATGGCGAAGAAAGCGCGCCCCACGTCAAGGATTTCAGGGTCAAGCTCAACGCCCGTCATGGCCACGTTGGGCCCGTAGATGTCGGCGTAGAGGCCGCTCACAGTGCCTGCCGCCGCGCCGATCACGAGCAGGCTCTCCGGCGCGGGCTGCGCGCCTGCCCCATTGCGAAAGAGCGGGGCGAGCAGGAAATAGTCCCAAATGCCGTCACTCAGCACGGCGTTGGGGTGGTAGACGCTGTGGATGCCAATGCCGTCGTTGAGCTTGAGGTGGCGCTCGCTGCCCCACTGGCGCACGGCAATGTAGTTGAAGCGGCTCTCATCCTCGAAGATGATTGGGCCACGCGTGCCGTCGTCCCAGCCGGCGCGGATTGAGCGATCGGCTCCGCTCCAGAAGGCCAGTGCGGCCACGAGCAGCAGTGCGGCCAGCGGCAGCCAGATGTGCCGCCGCCCGATCGCGCCTGCTGTGAGCACGACAAGCAGCGTTAGTGCCAGCGCAAAGAAGGTGAGCCTGGTGCCTATGGCAGGTATCAGCCAGAGAACGGGCACGAATGCGCCCAGCAGGCTGCCGACTGTGCCCACAGCGTAGAGGCGGCCCACACGTGCGCCAATGCGGGCATCGGCGGGTGGGCTCGCATCCAGCAGCAGGCGCACGGCCCAGGTGCTTGCCGTGCCCAGCAGAAGCACCGGTATGCTGAAGAGTAGCAGAATAGCGGCCAGCGCGCCCCCCAGCAGCCCGGGTGCAAAGGCCTCCAGCCCAGTGGCCGCCATCTGCAGCACGGGCCTGCTAAAGAGGGGGATGAGCGCAACGCCCACGGCTGCTGCCGTCAGCACGCCGTCGAGAACGGCGCGGCGGGGGTAGCGGTCGGCCAGGCGGCCGCCCAGCCATGCGCCCAGCGCCAAATAGAGCAGGATCATGCCGATGAGCGCCGCCCACACAATCTGGCTGGAGCCAAAGGCAGGCTCGAGCAGGCGCGACGCGCTCAGTTCGACGCCCAGCGTCACGAAGCCACTTGTGAAGACCAGTAGGTAGAGAGAGCGCATAGGGCAGGGAGTAGGGAGTGGGGAATAGGGAGTAGGGTGTCGGATGTCGGTGGCGCTGGTATCGAGTGCTTCGAGCTGACGTTTCCGACTGCGGAAGCATCGGCTTTTGCAATGGCCGCAAAAAGGTCAATTCCTAGTCGGCAGCTTCGCCGTCCGATTTAGCGCCCACTCGCCATCCACCAGTGTTTTCGCCCTTTGCCGTCAAAGAAGCTAATGCCAGATTCGTCCTGCTTGTGCCAGCAATTACCTCTCCACGCGCAGGATAGCGGCCTTTGGGTCTGTATCGGCCATTACCGCCGTACTAACTCAGAATCAGTATTAAAGTAACGGATCGTCGTCTGCGTATTCGAAAGTCGTTTTTCACTGTAGCATGCCAGAAGCCGTTCTGCCACCGCCCTGCTCTATCTGTTTCGACGAGGATAGACATATGCCGTTCCGTTCTGTGCCCTTCCTTCCGAACTGGATACAGTACATCGCCGCTGCTGTGGTGGAAGCAAACTCGCAACAACTCCCGGTCTGACATATGAATCGCCCTTGACTTGTAGGTGAAGCGGAGGTCTCGTTATGCAATCAGCGATCACAAGCGGCCTGCACGCTGCTCGGTAGCATACGTGCAGGCCGCTCGTTCGGGCAAAGCAGACAGCCGTGTTGTTCTTGCCGTTGCTGTTCTTTGCGCTTCCTCTGCGCCTTTGCGCCTTTGCGTCGTATCTACGCAGGTCAGTTCAGCCGCTCGATAATCCCCGCTGCGCCCATGCCGCCGCCAATGCACATGGTGACGAGGCCGACGCGCTTATCCTGGCGCTCCAGTTCGTGCAGCAGCTGCACGGTAAGCTTGGCCCCGGTGCAGCCCAGCGGGTGGCCCAGCGCAATCGCGCCGCCATTCACGTTGGTAATCGCATCGTCGAAGTCCAGCTCACGCATTACGGCCAGCCCCTGCGCCGCAAAGGCCTCGTTGAGCTCAATGAGATCGATGTCGCCCAGGCTCATGCCTGCATAGTCCAGCGCCTTGGGCACCGCGGCAATGGGGCCAATGCCCATGAGCTCGGGTGCAACGCCGCCCACGGCAAAGGAGACAAAGCGTGCGAGAGGCTTCATGCCCAGCGCCTTGGCCCGCTCCTCGCTCATGATCAGCACAGCGGCCGCGCCGTCGCTCGTCTGGCTGCTGTTGCCCGCCGTCACCGTACCACCCATGGCAAAGGCAGGCTTGAGTTTGGCCAGCGCCTCGAGGCTTGTGTCGCGGCGCACGCCTTCGTCGGTGTCGAAGACAAACTGCTTCTCCTGCACGCGGCTGCCGTTGCCAAGGGCAAGGTCCAGCTCGAGGGGGACAATCTGGCTGCTGAAGCGCCCTTCGGCCTGCGCCGCGGCGGCGCGTTGGTGGCTGCGCAGCGCGAAGGCGTCCTGATCCTCGCGGCTGACGCCGTACTTCTTTGCCACATTCTCGGCGGTGAGCCCCATGCCCAGATAGACGCCCGGGTACTGCTCGGCGAGGGTGGGGTTGGCCACAAACTTGTTGCCGATCATGGGCACGCTCGACATGCTCTCGACGCCACCGGCGATGATAACATCACCCATGCCGGCCATAATCTGCTGGGCGGCGGTGGCAATCGTCTGCAAGCCGCTGGAGCAGAAGCGGTTGACCGTTTGCCCGCAGACGGTCTCCGGCAGCCCTGCGCGCAACGCCACAATCGCGCGCCACGTTCATGCCCTGCTCCGCCTCGGGGAAGGCGCAGCCAAGCACGAGGTCTTCAATTTCGGCGGGGTCAATCCCGCTACGTTCGACAATGGCCTGGACGACGGCCGCGGCCATATCGTCGGGGCGTAGACTACGCAGCGTGCCCTTGGGGGCCTTGCCCACGGCGGTCCGCGCCGCCGCCACAATCACAGCATTCCGCATCATCATCTCTCCTCAATCGATAACTGCTCAACGCAAGGGCGCAAGGGTGGCAAGGGCGCAAGGAAAAACAACTGCAGGAACTGCTATCTAGAGGCCATTGACCACACGATGTATACCCTTGCTCACGAGTTCTTCGCCAAAGTTGATCACCATAGCTAACCGCAGTTTCGTCAACCGCAAATACGTAAGCGCCTGCGCTTCAAAAACATGGTTGTACGCAGACACACTCTTGCATTCGACAATCACTTTTGCCTGCACAAGCAAGTCAATTCGCAGTGGCGTGGCGAGTATAGTCTCTTTGTAATGCACGGGCAGAGAAACTTGACGTTCAACTTTGAGGCCTGCCTGCTGCAGCTCCCATGCAAGTGCCTCCTCATAAATCGCTTCCAGCAACCCAGGTCCTCCCAGCGCACGATGTACGTCAACAGCTGCCTGATAGATGTACCTGCTAACTTCGTTCTCATCGAGCGAAGCTGGATTGGCGACTTTACGGCCATTCCCGTTCAAAACCTGTCTTCCGATCCCATCGTTGTTCATCAGCATTCGCCCATTATGTGGGTGTAGAGATCCTTCGCTGTTGCTGTTCCTGCTTTTGCTTCTTTCTTTGCGCGTTTGGTGGACAGATAGATAAGCAAGAGGTAGCATCTGACCACCTACGAACCCAAGGAGACCTAAGCAATGAAACCTCGTAACGTCTATACGGCTGAATTCAAACGCAAGGTATTGCAAGAGTATTACACAACGCCTATCAGTCAGGGCGAGATTGAACGCAAGTACAACATCGGCATCAGTTGTGTCTGCCGGTGGCTCAAGGAAGACAAGCACAAGCAGGAAATGCCTTCCCCGGCCATGGCAACTTGCCCGCCGACCAGGCTGAGATTGCGGCCTTACGACGTGAGCTGGAGGTCGCCCAGCAGGACAATCTGATTCTAAAAAAAACGTTGACGCTCTTGGCACAGGATCAGAAAAGCACTTTCTGATGATCGACCAACTGCGTGACGAAATCCCTGTGGCCCGGCTCTCTCGCGTGCTGCCTGTCTCTCGCAGCGGCTACTGTGGCTGGCGTAAGCGCCGCAATCAACCACTCTGCCGACGCAAGCAGGAGGATGCACGGCTGCTGCCCCTGATTCGGGAGGCACATAAGGCCGCTCATGGCGTCTATGGCTACCCACGAGTCTGTCTTGCCCTGCGTGATGCGGGCGAATTGTAGGTCCGGGACGTGTCGCACGCCTCATGCGAGAGGACGGCCTGCAGGGGCTGCGCACCCACCGCCGCCGCATTGGCACCACCGTTAGCGACCCGGCAGCGCAAAAGGCAGCCAACCTGCTCACCAGGACTTTACGGCTACAGCGCCTGACCAGAGTGGTAGCCGATGTCACCTACGTGCCGACCGCCCAGCTGGCTCTATCTGGCGGTGGTGCTTGACCTCTTTGCCCGCAAGTGGTGGGCTGGAGCACGAGTGACACCTTCGACCGGAGCTGGTCTGCACGGCGCTCAAGGAGGCGCTGGCCACACGCCAGGCGCCGGCTTTGCACCATACCCACCGGCGTGCGTATACAGTCTGGCCTACCAGCACTGCTGGCCGACAACCGCATTCAGGCGAGCATGGTCGAGTCGCCCAGCCGTATGACAATGCTGTGATGGAGAGCTTCTTTGCCACCATCAAGGAAGAAAGCTGCATACGAACGATACGCCAACCACCGTAAAGCTGAAGCAGCCATCTTTGGTACATTGAGAGCTTCTATAATCTCACCCGCTACCACTCAACCAACGCGCAGCCCTTGCGCCTCGCGCCCTTGCGTCGAGCAGTTGTTGTCAGTTGCGCAGGGGCTTGCCGGCCTGGAGCATGTACATGACGCGTTCCTGCGTCTTGGGCATACCGGCAAGGCTCAGGGTGGCTTCACGCTCGAGGTCGAGGAAGTACTGCTCGTCCATCCACGCCGGTTCGCTCAGGGCGCCGCCGCAGAGCACGTGGCCCAGTCGGTTGGCGATGACGCCATCATGTTCGGAGATGAAGCCGCCCTGCTGCATGGAGTAGACCTCGATCTTGACGCTCGCGAGCTGCCCCTTGCCCGCCGCATAGACATTACCCTTCGTCACGGGAGGGCGATAGCCGTCGGCGGCCATCTCCAGCACGGCGCGCTTCGCCTCGGCCAGCTGGAAGTCGCGGTTCATCACAATCAGATCGCTCTCATCCAGAAAGCCCAACTCGCGCGCCTGCGCCGCCGACTCGGCCACCTTGGCAAAGCCCACCGTCTCAAAAACCTGGCGCAGATAGGGCATGGGGTTGACGTTGGTGGCGTGCATGTGCGGGCTCACGTTGCGGCGCACCATCTCCTTGCAGCCGCCCCAGCCGGGCACAATGCCCACGCCCACCTCAACCAGCCCCATGTACGTTTCGGCATGGGCCACAATGCGGTCCGAGGCGAGGCACGATTCGACGCCGCCGCCCAGCACGCGCTGGTGCGGTGCAGCCACCACGGGCTTCGGCGCAGTGCGCAGCGCCATGAAGGTATCCTGCCCATACTTGAGAAAGGCTTCCACGCCCGCCCAATCGCCCGACTGCACAAGGATGGCCACCTGCAGCAGGTTGGCGCCCGCCGAGTAGTCGCTGCCCTCGTTGCCCAGCACCAGGCCGGCCGCGCCGCCATGGAGCCGCTCCACCGCCTTCTGCAGAATGTCGAAGCTGCCCTGCTCAAAGACATTCATCTTGCTGCGCGCCTCAAAGAGGAGCACGCCGTCGCCCATGTCGTGGAGCACAGCGCTGTCGTTCTCGGCCAGCGGGCGGTTGCGGTGGCGGATGGCCGCCAGGGTGATCATCCGCGGGTCCGGCGCTGCCGGGCCATAACCCTTCTCCAGCGGGCTGTAGACCTGGCGCTTGCCCTCTTCGTAGCAATAGAAGGATTCATGGCCCGCCGCCAGGAAATCATCCACCCACGGCGCCACGGTGAAGCCCTCGCCCACCATGCGTGCCGTCGTCTCCTTCACGCCCAGCGCATCCCACGTCTCAAAGGGGCCCATCTCCCAGCCAAAGCCCCACTTCATCGCGTTGTCAATGTCCACCAGGCTGTCGGCAATCTCGGGAATGCGCTTGGAGGCATAAGCCATGGTGTGCGCCAGCGTGTGCCAAATGAGCTCCCCCGCCGGGTCCGCGGCGTTCACCAGCGAGCGCAGCCGTTCGTCCAGCGGCAGATCCTTGGCATCACCCACGCTCGACCACTTGGGCTTCTTCGGGGCCACATAGGTGATCTCTCCCTCGGCGGCCGCCTGCAAATCGAGGCCGTGGAATGCCTTCTTGCCCTTGGCGTCGGTCTCCGTCTTCCAGAAACCCTGGCCGCTCTTGCTGCCCAGCAGCTTGGCGTCGAGCAGCTCCTTGACGACCGCCGAACCGTACTCGCCGCGCAGCACTTCGCGGTCCTCGTCATTGGGAATCAGCTCGTAGAGATTCTGGCTGACCATGGCCAGCACATCAATGCCCACCACGTCATTCAGGCGGAAGGTGCCCGTCTTGGGGCGCCCCAGCAGCGGGCCAGTGAGCTTGTCCACCTCTTCGACCGTGTAGCCGTTTTCAATGGCAAACTCCATCACATCGCTCTGCACAAAGGAGAACATGCGGTTGGCGATGAAGTTTGGCGTGTCCTTGCAAATGACCACGCCCTTGCCCAGCGTCGTCTCGGCAAACTGGCGCATGCGCTGCACGACGGCCGCGTCCGTCTCCGGCGTGGGGATGAGTTCGAGCAGGTGCAGATAGCGGGGCGGGTTGAAGAAGTGGGTGCCAAGGAAGCGCTTCTTGAAGCTATCGCTGCGCCCCTCGCTGATGATGTGAATTGGGATGCCCGAGGTGTTGGAGGAGATGATCGCTGATGCGGGCGCTGCCTTCTCAATCCGCTCCATGAGCGCCTGCTTGGGGCCCGGCCGCTCGATGATCACCTCGATGATCCAGTCGCTCTTGCCCACGGCCGCGTCGAAATCGTCCTCCAGATTGCCGACGCGAATCAGCTTGGCTGTGTCGCGTGTAAAAAGGTTGCTCGGCCGCGACTTGACCATGCGCTCGAAGCCCTGCTGCGCAAAGCGGTTGCGCACCTTCGGGCTCTCCAGCGTGAGGCCGGCGGCGCTCTCTTCGGCGCTCAGCTCCGTGGGCACAATGTCCAGCAGCGATACAGGCAGGCCGGCGTTGGCCAGATGGCCGGCAATGGCGGCCCCCATTGTGCCCGCGCCAATCACTGTGACGTAGTTGATTCCGTTTGGCATCTTTCGCTCCTTCGCCCACCCACAGGCTGGGCTCTTCTGCTGGAACCGTCGCTCGAGCACAGGAGCGCGGGCACGGTTGATGGCTGGAACTTGTTGTAGACGCGTGCTGCTGCACAGGACAGCAGGCGCGCAGGCGTGGCCTGCGCGTCGTCACCCCCTGGCATTGCACACAGGATTGTCGCAAATGGGTGTTTTGGCAAGGTTGCCGCTTTGTGGGGGAGAAATAGAAACGGGGTGGCGCATCAGGCGTCCACCCCGCTCAGTTTAAGGCGCGCCATGCGCTGCTTACTTTGTGATGGCGGGCAAATAGGTTGACTGCGACCCCGTGCGATAGTTGAGCTTCGTCAGCGGATCGCCCAGCAGCACGAAGGTGCGCAAGATCTCTTCGCTGGCGGGATAGGTGAGTGCCAGATTGAAGTAGCCCGCCTGAATCAGATCGCCCACGCGCGCAGGCGTGTTGGGCTTTTTGAAGAGCTGCTGGAAGAAGCCAAGCTGGAGTGCCTCGTGCTCGACAACCACACTCTGGCCCGTGGGCCCCCAAACGGCCACAGCGCCGCCGCGCGGCCAGAGGAAAAAGTCCTCGTCAATCGTCGTCGCCGAGTTGGCGGGCGTGGCAAACGAAGAGGTGAGACAGGTCATCGAAAGCTGCACATAGAGCTGGTTGGCGCGATAGAGCGTGGCCGAATCATAGAGGCCGAGCAGGAACTTGCGCTCTGTCGTGCCCGCTTGTTCAAGCTCGCCCATGTTGAAGACATTGGCGTGACCGTTGTAGACAACAAGCGCGGGGCCTTCCTGCAGGCCCGCTACAGCACGCTGGCGAACAACGTCACGGTCGACAGTGCGCCACCACTCGCCATAAGCAGGCGGCTTCTGCGCGCTGGGGAAGGGATCGTAGTAAACACGTTGAGTCAGGTTTGTGTTATTCCGGTTCGGATTCAACGCGCGCACGTCATCTGCATGTTTGGCAAAGTCACCGGCGCCGTCGGGGCAGCCGTTGGCGCAAACCGTCGAGCCGATCTGCGGCTTGAGGTAGTTGTCCGCCAGATAGAGCGCCGTGCTGCGCCATGCCGCCTTGGTGTCGGTCGCCGTTTCGTAGTTGACAATCTTGCTGATAACTGTCGCCATTTCATCAAGATTCTTGACGGGGAGGCGGCCAATCATAATGTCCGTAAGGAAGATCGCGCTCGCGTCATCGAAGTGGCCGTAGCAGTTGTCGCAGGGCGCTTCGCCCATCCAGCGGTCAATTTCCTCCGCCATGTAGGGAGGCATGAGCACAGGTGCGCGCTCGCGCTTCTCGAAATTCATGGGGTCATAGGTGCCGTCGCCCACGAGCACTGCCGAGATGGGGCGCGGGTTCTTCCACGTGTTATAGGCATCCTTGAGGAAACTGCGGATGGCACGCGAATCCACATAGCCGCCGCTGTAGGCGTCATAGATGCGCGTCACATCAACAACGTTGACGCTGTAGCCCTGGCTCAGGCGCAGGTCAGTCAGCGGCTTGAGGGGCGCACGGTACTCTTCGCTCGGGATGATGTAGATTGCCTGCGCTGCGGGCAGTGCAGCCGCCTTGAGACCTCGATAGGCGCGCACCACAGGCGTGTGCGCGAAGTTGGGTCCCGCCACCAGATAGCGATGGCCCGCTTCCGAATCTTGAAAGCCCACACTGCTTGCGCCGGTGAGCACAACCGGCGACGCTGGGTCGGTCACATCCCACACACCGTAGCCCCCCGCAAACTGGGGTGCTTTGTTCCAACGATAGGTCGTGTCCGTGGGGTTGCCCCAGAAGATGGCTCCATTGCTCTCCATCTCCAGCGTAACCGGGCGCGCAAAGCTGATCGTCTCAAAGAGCAACCCGCGCGGCGTCGACTGCGGCACAAAGGTCACCGTCATCGAGGCCGGGTTGCCTGCATTGCTGAACGAAGTGGTCGTCGGCCCGTAGCCTGCCTCCAGCGTGACGTCGACACTCGACGCCTTGAATGTATAGGTAATGCCCGCGCTGGCCGACGGGTTTGGCGTTACCGTAAAGGTGTATATGGCGTTGGCGTTCACCAGCGGCAGCGTGTTGGGCGGCGTCACTTTGGCAGGGTCGCGCAAATCGGCAGTAAAGGCAGGTGCTGCGTCGTCCGCCTTCCTGGTGGCGAAGATAGCCGAGAAGTAATGGTCACCGTCCGTGCCGGCAAAGTTCGAGCTGTATTTGGAGGGCCAGCCATACTGGTCCTTCCACTCGCCCCGGTCAATAACCATGGAAATGCCGCTGCCGCCAGGCGCGGCCAGCGTGCGCGTGGCCATCGCCGGGCTGCGCTTGGCGGCGTTGATTGATATCTGGTAATAGGACTCGTTGTTCCAGCGGTCGCCGACGCTCTCAACGTAAAAACGCACCTCGGAACTACCAACAACTTGCACGGGCACAAGCGCACCCCTATGCGTAAGGCTAACGTCTGCCAGCGCCGCAGGAGTGTAAGCAGCCCCCAAATCGCTCGCGCTAATGCGCTGCAGGCCAGGCTTGGACACTACCAGCGTCAGCGTGGACGAGGCCGCGGCTGCGTCATCGAGCGCGGCGACCTCCACATCGGGTGCGTAGGCGGGCTGCAGCGCGTCGGCGGCGTCGAGGGCCGCATTACGCGCCTCGGCATAATCCCACGGGGCCACTTCAATCGCGCTTGCGCCCGGAATGTTCGTCTCGAGCAGCGTGGCCAGTTTGACGACGCCTCCCTGTGCAAAGATCGGACTCACCGCCACCATGACCAGATACTCGCCCTTGACCCAGCCCTGGCGCACAACGAAGAGCGGCTGCTCGGGCAGCGCCACGGTCTCCATGGAGACGGGGGGCTCCTGCCCTTCTTCCAGCAGCACCGGCGGCAGTTGGGGCGCGCCAGGTACAACCAGGCCTGCGGGCAAATCCATAGTCTCAATGCGCGTTACCTGCGGCAGCGTCACCGCCTCGGGGCCGGTAAAACGCATGGGAACGACCGTGAGCGGCAAATCGAAGCCCTGATAGCGTTGCAGCGGCATTTGTGCGGCAAGCGCGTCCATGAAAGCGATTCCGTCCGCCGTGGCCACGCTGACGCCTGCAGCAGCGGCAACCGGAGCGCCGCCCCACGAAATCTGGACGCCGGCGGCGCCGTTGGCCACCTGCAGCGCGGAAGCTTGCGCCGCAGCAGTATCCGTCGCGGGCGCTGGCTCCTGGGCGCGTGCGGGGCTCGCGGCAGGAAGCACCATTGCGCAGGCAATCAGCAAGGCAACTGCGCCCTGCACCCACCGCTTCTCTTTCGCCATCTTTTGCACGTCAACTTTCCGGTTGCTCATATAGGTGCGGGTTTCCAAATGTCAAACACAGGCAGAGAACTTCGACCGTTTACGCCGCCACTTGCAAACACCCAAAAGGGATGGCCGGGCTATAGCGCCCTGTCATCACGCGGTGAATGCGCAGCTGCATTTCGTTTGGCTGAATGGGGGGGTAAGTAATGGGGGTGGCAGCCTCCCCCAAATGGTGAATCGCTGGAGCGGCTTCATTCCTTCGCGCTGGACGCGCCCAACGTGACAACCAAAACAGCCATACTGATTGTAGCCTGTACGCCGCGTGCCATCTGTATGCGCTGCCACCGAAGGCGCTACACTCGTCCGCTGAAGCCAAAAAACCAGGCGGCCTGTACTCGGGCCGCCTGGCAATATGCACATGAAACTGGGCTGGAAACCTGCGTACGCGGCTTAGTCCTTCTTGTTGCGGCGCCGCGCCACAACGCCCGAAAGCGCTGCCAAACCGGTGCCAAAGAGAGCAATCGTCACAGGCTCGGGAATCGGCACGGGGGTCGGCTCCGGGGTGGGACGAATTTCCGGCTCCGGGGTCGGGGTCGGTGTAGCGGTTGGGACGTCGGTGGAAGTTGCCGTCGGAGGATTGGTCGGTGTGGCGGTCGGGAGGTCGGTCGGCGTCTCGGTCGGCACAGGAGTCAGTGTAGGCGGTTCAGCAGTCGGTGTATCAACCGCCGGCGCATCCTGCGCAAAAGCCTGCTGCATTGGGACAAGAGCCAAGCCAAACACAAGCGCGAACACGGCCAGCAGCAATGTAAGCCTCAGGGCACGGTTCAACATGAGTACGGTGTCTCCATTTCGGTGATGAATGATGGTATTCGTGGAGATGATCTGAAGGCGCAAGGCATCCAGTTAATATACAGTGGAACACTGGAATGTATCATACACGAAAGAGGTACCGTGCGCAAGACGCAAAACCGGCAAGAAGGTTACGGGCCATTCGCAAATTGAAGGCGGTGCGCCCTCGTGCGGATTTCGGTTTGGGGACGCGCCACCGGCAACCTCACTGCCGCCGCTCTCCAGAAAATTGGAGTGGGGCGCATAACGGTTGCGTCACGCCGGGAGACATGACCTGCAACGGCGATGCTGTGCTCCACTCTTCGATTTTCTAGAGGGGGGAGCACAGCATCGCAGGTCAAATGCACCCGACATGCCCCCCAGCAGTGGACGCAAGGCGCAGCCGCGCCTATACTCAAGACGCGCCAGCCGCCCCATGCCGTCACCGCAATCGCCCGCCCGCCCACTCAGTGCCATAAATCGGAGCCAGCCATGCCCTTCTATGACCTTGCCAACCGTCCCGCCAAGCAACTCTTCCCAGGCGTTTCTGCACAAACCTTCTGGGGAGACAAGATGCTGCTCTCGTGGGTGACGCTTGCGCCCGATGGTGTGGCGCCCGCACACAGCCATCCCCACGAGCAGGCCGGCGTTATCATCAGCGGCGCGATGGACTTCACCATCGGTGACGAGACGCGTGCCCTCGGCCCAGGCGACATGTATCTCGCGCCCGGCGACGTTGTCCACGCGGCTCATGCCGGCCCCGAAGGCTGCGTTGTGCTGGAGATCTTTAGCCCCGTGCGCGAGTTGCTGCAGTATTGAAGGGCGACGGTATGCAGCGCGATTCGTGCGGGTCTCTTGCATCGATGCAGTTGGTTCGCCCTGCGCCCTCTGCTACAATACACTGCAAGCGCCTGCCGCTTGACTGCATTGTCCATATTGTCTATGCATTGTCCATGCACCGCCACTGCCGATTCACTGCCGCCTCACTGCCCATGCATCGGACCCGGCCCATGCCGAACCACTGCCACCCCCGGCTGCTCAAGCTTCTCCTGGCCACCCTCATTGCCGTCTTCACGCTCACGGCGCGCGGCGCTGCCGAGCCGGCGCTTGCGCAGAGTGGCGCGCTGATTACGCCCACGCTGCCCATTTCCGCCACGCCTGCGCTCACGAGCACGCTCCCCGTCACAGCGGCAACGCCATTCAGTCCACTGGAGGGCTTGCGGACACCGCTGGCAACTGCGTCCGTCGTTGAATACGCGACCAGCTTCGCTGAAGTTGAGTGTCCCTTCGTCGCGCCGTGGGATCAGGAGATCATCTGCGGCGAACTCGAAGTGCCCGAGAACCGTGCCGCGGCCGACAGTGACGGCGTCAGCCTCTTCGTCATCATCCTGAAGAGCTTTGGCCCGCCCCAAACGGACCCCGTGCTTGTTCTGGCCGACGGCCCCGGCAACGAAGGGACAAGCCTGCGTCACCTCTTCTACAACCTCCAGGATGCGCCCTTTCGCAGCAATCGCGACATCATTCTGTTTGACCCGCGCGGCGCCGGCTATTCCACTCCCTCGCTCAACTGCCCCGAAGTGGACGAGGGTGCGCCCGTCGACGCCGCCCTGGTGGCCAGCTATCAGGCCTGCTACGACCGGCTGCAGGACGAGGGCCACGACCTGAGCGCCTACAGCGCCGCCACACAGGTGGCCGACATTGCTGATCTGGCGCAGGTGTTGGGGATTGGCTCGCTCAACATCTACGCCACCGGCTATGGCACGCGCGTGGCCACGCTGCTTGCCGACAGGCGCCCCAATCTGGTACGCAGCATGGTGCTGGATGGGGTATTGCCCGTGGACGCCAACGCTCCGCTCGAAGCGCCGCTCAACTTCTACGCCACCCTGCAGCGCGTGGCGCAGGATTGCAGCATGACCCCCGCCTGCAACGCCGCCTACCCGGCGCTGGAGGCGCGCCTGCTCGAGGTGATCGATCGCTACAACCGCAATCCCGCGCCAAAGGGCTTTGGCAGCGGCGACGAAATCCTTGCCCACATTGCCCGCCAGCTTGGGCAGGGCGGCCGCGTACTGCCCGCTCTGATTACTGCGCTCTTTGACGAGGATTTTGACATTGCCTGCGCGCTTGCGCCGCCCGTCGGTGGCTGCAGAGAGCCGCTGAGCGCCGCCGCCGCCATCCAGGCCGCGCAGAGGCGCCTGGAGGAGGGCCCGGCGGAAAGCAGCCCCAACGCGCCACAGTGGCAATCGCTGCTGCCCTCGGGCGCAAATGCCGCGCCGCAGATTGAGACGCTTTCGTGGCTCATGCGCACGCTGGGCTTTGCCACACCAGCGGCGCTTTCCGCGCACCTTGAGACGCTGCCCATCGATGAGGTGGCCGCCCTGCTGGCCGAGGCGCCCGTCCCCAATGCCGACGTGCACAGCGAGGGGTTGGCAGCCAGCGCCTGGTGCGCCGAGGATGCGCCCTTCTTCACACGCGTGGACCTGCGCCGCGTGGCCGCGCGCCTGCCGCTGCAGTTTGGCACTCTCCCACTCGAGGAGGCTGCGCTCATGCAGGCGGTTTGCAGCTTCTGGGAAGTGACGCCGCAAACGGCTGCCGACAAGCTCATCCAGCCGATTACTGCGCCTGTACTGCTGGTTGGCGGCAGCCACGACGCGCAGACGCCGCCGGCATGGGCGCGCCCGCGCTGTCGCCAGCATGGAAGCAGGCCGCGTGCAGCTCTTTCCCGGCTTCAGCCACAACATTCTGGCCGGCGGCGACCCCTGCCTGCCCGCCATGATGCAGCTCTTCTATGCGAATCCAAACTCCAGCGAGCGAGCCGCCTGCGCCGGCGCCATCGCGCTCGATTTCGTCCTGCCGAGCGACCCTCTGCTGCAATAGCATGGGCAGCATCGCATGGGCAGCAGCATCCATACGCAATTCCGCGGAATACCACCGTCATCACGCGAGGGCCATTCATGAGTGAACATGTTGTTGGTGTTGATTTGGGCGGCACGCAAATTCGTGCCGTGCTCGCCGACCGCTCGGGCACGGTGATTGCCCGCGACCAGCGCATGACCGATGCCGACGAGGGGCCGGATGCAGTCATCGAGCGCATCGTCGCCTCTGTGCGCACGGTGATTGGCGAGGAGCCGATCTCGGCGATTGGCATTGGCGCGCCCGGCCCCGTTGACCCCCACCGCGGCATCGTTCTCATGGCTGCCAACCTGCCCGGCTGGAGCCACGTGGACCTGCGCAATGCCCTCTATGAACCCTTTGGCGCGCCTGTCTACGTGGGCAATGACGCCAACCTGGCCGGCCTGGCGGAGCACCATTACGGTGCGGGGCGCGGCGTGGACCACATGATCTACATCACCCAGAGCACCGGCATAGGCCTGGGGATCATCGTGGACGGCCACATGCTCGTGGGCGCGCAGGGGCTGGCGGCCGAGTCCGGCCACAACACAATCGACCTTTCGCAGGATGACGCGGCGCTGGGCATCGTTGGCACGATGGAGGGATCGGCGGCAGGGCCAGACATTGCCGCACGCGCGCAGCGCCGCCTCCACGCCGGCGCGCAGAGCGTTGCCGTGGAGCTTGCCGGCGGCGACATTGCACGTGTGTCGCCGCACATTCTATGCAAGGCCGCCGGCCAGGGAGACCCCTTTACGCTGGCCGAGTTTGCCGAGACGGGGCGCTACATGGGGGTGGGCATTACCAACCTGCTGCACACCTTCAACCCGCAGCGGATTGTGATTGGCGGCAGCGTGTGGATGCACTGCCGCTCCTACATGGAAGAGAGCATGTGGGCCACCATTCGCGCACGCTGCCCAGTCGCAGGAGTACTGGCAGTGGCTCGACATTGTTTCGGCGGAACTGGGCGATGACGTGGGCCTGCTCGGCGCTGTGGCGCTGGCCGTGGCTGGGGCGAAAAAGTGAAAACGAGGGCGTAGGAAGCAAGTTCAGGTACGCGGTAGTCCGCAACAAGAAACGGCAGTACACAGATTGCACAGATGCGACAGATAAAAACAGATTGACCAGAGAGATCAATCTGTTTTTATCTGTCGCATCTGTGCAATCTGTGTACTGCCGTTTCTTGTTGCGGACTACCGCGTACCTGAACTTGCTTCCTACGCCCTACTCCCCACACCCCACTCCCCACACCCTAGATGTTGTACAACTCTCCGTACTTCTGCGTCAGGTAGGCAATGTAGGGGTCAATCGAGAGCGGGCCACCGGTCACCCGCTCGACAAGCTCGCTGGTGGTGAACTTGGAGCCGTGCATGTAAATGTTGTCGCGCAGCCAGCCGTGCAGCGTGGCGAATTGGCCGCGGCCCACTTCGTCGGGAATGGTGGGGTGCGCCGCCAGCGCCGCGTCGTAGAACTGCGACGAGAGGATGTTGCCCAGCGTATAGCCCTGGAAGGAGCCGCCCACAAGGCCGGCGAACCAGTGCACATCCTGCAGCACGCCGTTGGTGTCGGTGGGCGACGAGACGCCAATCGCTTCCTCATAGCGCGCCCGCCAGAGCTCGGGCAGGTCGCGCACGGCCAGCTTGCCCTCCAGCATCTCCAGCTCCAGCCCAAAGCGGATGATCACGTGCAGGTTGTAGGTCACCTCGTCGGCCTCGGTGCGGATGAGCGAACGCTGCACCTTGTTGGCCGCGCGGTAGAAGGCATCCACGCTCACGTCATCGAGCGTGCCCGGGAAGGTGGCCTGCAGCGCCGGGTAGTAGTGCTCCCAGAAGGGGCGGCTGCGCCCCACCAGGTTCTCCCACGTGCGCGACTGGCTCTCGTGCACGCCCGCCGATGTGCCGTGACCAAGCGGCGTTCCGTCCAGCCGCTTTGCCACCCCCTGCTCGTACATGGCGTGGCCCGATTCGTGCAGCGTGCTGAAGAGCGCGCTGCTCAGGTCATTCTCGTCAAAGCGCGTCGTAATGCGCACATCACCCCAGGCGAAGCGCGTCTCAAAGGGGTGGAGCGTCTTGTCCTGGCGGCCCCGCTCAAAGTCGTAGCCATAGGCCTTGATCACCATCTCGCCAAAGCGGCGCTGGTCGGCCTCGGGGAAGTGGCGGCGCAGACAGGAATCGTCAGCCGGCTCCTGCGCGGTGATTGCATTGACAAGTGGCCGCAGGCGCGCCTCCAGCTCGTCAAAGAGGGTGCGTACGGTGCTGGCCTTCATGCCGTAGTCCGCTTCGTCAATGAGAGGGTCAGCCGGATGCTCATAGCCCGGGAAGAAATCGGCATAGCGATGGCTCATCTCAAGTGTGCGCTCAAGCGAATCGCGCACCAGCGAGAAATCATTGGCCGGGCGCGCATCGGCCCACAGGTCATAGGCGCTAGTCACGTGTTCGGCAAGCTCGGCGGCAAACGAAGAGGGCACCTTGATAACCTTTTCGTAGTCGCGGCGCGCCACGCGAATCAGGGCCGCATCGTCATCGTCGAAGGCGAGCGTCTCGGCCCACGGCTCCAGCGCGTCGAGCAGGTGGCCGATTTCGGGGTCGGTGGCGTGCTCGTGCGCGAGCCGCTGCAGCGTCGCCAGTTGGCGGCCGCGCCCGTCACTCCCCTCGGGCGGCATGTAAACCATCTGGTCCCACTCGAGCACAGCCGCGGCCGAGTGAAGATCGTTGACAATGCGCAGGCGCTCGACAAGCGCATCGCGCTGGGACTCTTTGGATTCTGCCATGCGAAGACTCCTCTGTTGGAAAAAGAGCGCGACACGAAGTGCCGGCATTGGGTGGCTCTGGATTGGGTGGCTCTGGATCGCAGGATATCTCAAGTATAGGCCGTAGCGCCACGCGGTGCGAATTTGCGCCGCGGGCATGGCGGCGCTGCGCACAAGCGCTTGGAAAGCGCAGACTTCACAGGCGCTTGCACAATTGCTGTACAGCGCACGGGGTCGCCAACTTTGGAAAAAGTCGCTCTACGGGGTATAATGGCGGTCGATTCCTTATCGCCAAACGCGGCTCCTGTTTTCAATTCCCCGGTGAAATGAACTGAGCCAACTTTGCATCCGTTGAGGTGCTGTGTGGACGCTTGTCCCACTGTGCCGGTCGTGTCGGAGGACCCCATGAGTGAAGTCAGCCAGTCGGCGCCCGAGAGTGCAGTAGATGAAGAAATTGAAACCGTCGGCGAGGCTCTTCAGGAGCCTATGCTGGGCAACGATGCCGCCCAGCCGATACCCCCTGCGACCGTTGAAAGCGCAGCGGTAACGCCCGGCGTTGAAGGGCCGACTGATGCCGGCGCAAACGTTGATGCAGGCAGCGGTGAGGCGGAAGCCCTGCCCGGCGCGCCGGCGGACATTCCCGAGAGCGCTGCTGTCATCGAAGGCAGCGTGGATGCCACCCTGCTCAACGAGCCGGCGCAGGCCATCCCCACAGAGGGAGAGGCTGATGAACTGGCCTCCGACGTTGTGGCTGGAATGAGCGAGGCTGATGCACCGAACGCCGAGTTCGATCAGGCCGTGGTTGCCGGTGGCGTGCCCATCTCTGAGGTGCCCACCTCTGAGGAGCCGGTCGTGGAAGAGCCGGTTGCCGAAGTGGCCGAGCCCGCTGCCGAAGAAGCAGCTGCGGAAGCACCCGCCGCACAGGCTGTGGCCGGCGCACAGGCTGGGGCCGGCGCAAGCGAAGGCGCAACAACGGAAGGCAGCGACGAAGAGACCGACAGTGAAGGCAAGCGCGTTGTGCGCACGCTGGCTGTGGGCCAGGAAGTCGTTGGCACCGTCAAGCGTATCTCCGACTTTGGCGCCTTCGTGGACATTGGCGTGGGCCGCGACGGCCTCGTGCACATCTCCGAGCTTTCGGTCAAGCGTGTGGGCAAGGTCGCCGACGTCCTCACCGAGGGCCAGGCCGTGCCCATGTGGATCAAGAAACTCGACCGTGAGCGCAATCGCATTAGCCTCACCATGATCCCGCCCGGCACCAAGACCCTGCGCGACGTCAACCAGGGGGACATCGTCACCGGCACCGTCACCCGCATTTTGCCCTATGGCGCGTTTGTGGACATCGGCGTCGGCCGTGATGCGCTGCTCCACGTGCGCGAAATGGGCGAGCGCTACATTGCCAAGCCCGAGGAAGTTGTCACCGTGGGTGAAGAGCTTGAGGCGCGCATCATCGAAGTGCAGCGCAGGCGCGGACGCATTGATTTGAGCATCAAGGGCTTGCGCCCCGAGCCCGAGGTTGAGGGCGGTCAGGCGAATCAGGGCGAAAGCGGCGCAGGCTATCAGGGCGGCGCAGGCTATCAGGGCAGCGCAGGCTATCAGGCAGAGGCAGAAGCGGGTGCGCCGTCCGAAGCGGCCCCCGAGCCGGTGGACCAGTTCGCCGACATGGAAATGCCGTCGGCCATGGAGTTGGCGCTGCGCAAGGCCATGGACCAAAGTGGCGTTGAGCTCAAGATCTCCAAGAAAAAGGATAAGCAGCGCGCCGAGCAAAAGCGCATTGAGCAGGAAGACATTTACGCACGCACGCTCAAGACCGGCAAGTAATCTCTGCACGAGTCTCAGAACATAAATGCAAGGCAGCGACGGAACATCTCCGTCGCTGCTTTTTTGTTGAAGCAGCACGCGTAGCGGAGGGCCTCCCGGCCCTCGTCTTGGTCGCCGCGCGCCTCGGTGTCCGCAACGTGAGGGCCAGGAGGCCCTCCGCTACGCAGCGTGCACCCGCGGCCGCCCTGCCTGATGTGATACGATAGGTCCAGGAGGAACGCCATGAAGCTGCAGGGCAAAGTCGCACTCATCACAGGCGGTGCCGTGCGCGTGGGGCGCGCAATTACGCTTGAGCTGGCCGCGGCCGGCGCACATGTGATCATCAACTACAATCGCTCCGCCGACGCCGCCCAACAGACCGCCGACGACGCACGCGCCCTCGGCGTCAACGCGCTGCCCATTCAGGCCGACGTCGCCGACTTCGCCGCGGTCGACCGCATGGCCGAACTCCTTCTGGCGCGCTTTGGCGGCGTCGATGTCATCGTCAACAGCGCGAGCTACTTTGGCAAAACGCCTTTTCCCAGCGCCGATCCAGCCGTGCGCACCACATGGCAGCAGCGTCACGCGTACGCTGGTGGATGGCCCCTACGCCGTCTGCAACGCACTTGCGCCGACCATGCAGGCGCGCGCCAAGGAAAGGCAGGAGAGTGGGGCCATCGTCAACATCGTTGACCTCGCGGCCTTTGAGCCGTGGCGCAACTACGCCGCACACGGCGTGGGCAAGGCGGCGCTGCTCGCCCTTACACGCCAGATGGCCATGGAGCTTGCACCGAGCGTGCGCGTCAACGCCGTGGCTCCGGGCAACGTCCTGCCGCCCGAGGGCCTCACGCAGGAGCAGATCGACAGGCTGGCGCGCCGCTCGCTGCTCAAGCGCTGGGGCACACCCGCCGATGTAGCGCAGGCCGTGCGTTTCCTCATTGAGGCCGACTTCATCACCGGCGAAGTGCTTGTGGTAGATGGCGGCGAGCTGATGGCGCGGGCAACGACATAACATTTCTGTACGCGGAAAAAGCGGGAACAACGGAAAGAACAGGAAAACAGGGTCCTTCACGTTGTTTCCGCTGTTCCCGTTGTTTCTGCGGACCTGAATCTTCTGGAGGCAACACCGTGCTGCTGACACGCGTCGAGTTGGAAGAACGGGAAGCTGCATGGCTCGCCCCGTATGCCATGTGTGCGCACGACAGCCGCGGGCGCGCCTGGCCCGAAGCCGAGCACCCCTATCGCACCGCCTATCAGCGTGATCGCGACCGCATCATCCATACCTCATCCTTCCGCCGCCTCGAGTACAAGACGCAGGTCTTTGTCTACAGCGAGGGCGACCACTATCGCAATCGCCTGACGCATACGATTGAGGTGGCGCAAATTGGGCGCACGCTCGCGCGCAGCCTGGGCTGCAACGAAGACCTGGTCGAGGCCATCTGCCTCGCGCACGACCTGGGCCACCCGCCCTTTGGCCACGTGGGAGAGAGCGTCCTCAACGACCTTATGCGCGACCACGGCGGCTATGACCACCAGCGCCAAACCTACCGCATCCTCACCGAACTGGAGCAGCGCTATCCCGACCACCCGGGCCTCAACCTCACCTGGGAGGTGCTCGAGGGCGTCGTCAAGCATGACACGGACTACGACGTGGTGGACGCAACGGACTACAGCCCCGCCGAGCGCGGCACGCTGGAATGCCAACTTGCCAACCTGGCCGACGAAATTGCCTACAACACGAGTGACCTGGATGATGGCCTGCGCAGCGCCATCCTGGACCCGCGCGCCGTCGCGCAGCTCGAGATTTCGCAGGCGGTTCTCAAATCGCTGGGCGAGCCTCCCTCTGCCGACTTGAACGATCACCTCCTGCGCTATCGCTTCATACGCCGGCTGGTGGGGATGCAGGTGGACGATGTGCTCCGCGCCACCAACCAGCGGCTGGCAGATGGCGCCGTCGCGTCGCTCGACACGCTGCGCGCACAGCCGACGAATGTGGCCTGCTATTCAACGGCCATGGCGGCGCGCAACAGCGAGCTCAAGCACTTTCTCTTTGACAACTTCTACCGCCACTACCGCGTTGTGCGCATGGCCGTCAAGGCTGAGCGGCTGCTGCGCGCGCTCTTCGCAGCGCATGTGGCCGAGCCGCGCCAACTTGCGCCCGATCTGCAGGCGCGCGCGGCCGCCAACCCGGCCGACCTCGCGCGCATTGTGTGCGACTACATTGCCGGTATGACCGACCGCTACGCAATCCAGGAGCACGCACGCCTCTTTGACGTGACCGAACGTGCCTAACGCGACGCGCTGCACCGCCGCTACGAAACCGCTTCGCATGAGACAAGAGTGGAATCCACAATGACCGGCACCCTTAAACCCAGCGCCCAGCGCGTGCAGAACGCACTGCTTGCGCGCGGCTTCTCCAACCAGGTGATCGAGCTCGACGCCTCCACGCGCACCGCAGCCGAAGCCGCGGCTGCGGTGGGCTGCGAGGTGGCGCAGATTGCCAAGTCGCTTGTCTTTCGCGGCGCGCACACGGGCAAGGCCGTGCTGGTGATCGCATCGGGCATCAACCGCGTCAACCAGAGCGCTCTGGTGGCGCACGTGGGGGAGCCGCTGGATCGCCCCGACGCCGACTTTGTGCGCACGCAAACGGGCTTTGCGATCGGCGGCATCCCGCCCCTTGGCCACGACAAGCCTATTGAGACG
This sequence comes from uncultured Chloroflexia bacterium, assembly GCA_963773745.1. Lineage (GTDB taxonomy): Bacteria > Chloroflexota > Anaerolineae > Caldilineales > Caldilineaceae > UBA5069. The sequence goes on along the minus strand of CAVZCL010000005.1, from coordinate 728,586 downwards.
TGGCTCGACAGCGACCTCTGGCAATACGCGCAAATCTGGGCGGCGGCGGGCCACCCCAATGCGGTCTTTGCGCTCACGCCCGACGAACTGCTGGCCATGACGCGCGGGCAAGTGGTGGCCGTCACCTGAACCGGTCTTCCCTTTCATTCGTTATCTCACCGCAAGGCAGCGTTCTTCTGGAACCGCCGCCCCTGTACAGGCCAACGGGGCTCGTGCAGGTTGCAGTGCAGGAGGGATAACCATGATGGGCAGAGGATATAGAGGCTACTCCAACCGCCGTAGAGGCGGGCTGGGCGGGCGCCTCATGATATTCATTGTGATGGCCGTCATTGCCATTGCCGGCTACTACTTTGGCACCGCACGTGTGCCCAACGATGTAACGGGCGAGGTGCAGCGGGTAAGCCTGACGCCCGCACAGGAGATCGCCATGGGGCTGCAGGCTGTGCCCGAGATGGAGGCGCAGTATGGCGGCGAACTGCAGGACCCCAACGCGCAGGCCTTTGTGGATCAGGTGGGCAATCGCATTGTCCAGCGTTCAGCCGCGGGCAACAGCGCCTACCAGTTTGACTTCCACCTGCTGGCCGACCCGCAAACGATTAACGCATTTGCGCTGCCCGGCGGCCAGGTCTTCATCACGGCGGCGCTCTACCAGGCGCTGGAGACCGAGGGCCAGCTCGCGGGCGTACTTGCGCACGAGGCAGGCCATGTGGTGGCACGCCACGCCGCCGAGCAGATAGCCAAATCGCAATTGGTGGAGGGCATTAGCGGCGCAGCGGCGGCGGCGGCCTACGATCCCAGCAACCCTTCCTCCGTGGAGGCGGCGCGCATGGCGCAGTTGGCGGGCCAGTTGGTCAACCTCAAGTATGGACGCGACGACGAGAGCGAGTCGGACCGGCTGGCGGTGCGCTTCATGGCCGATGCCGGCTATGACCCACGTGCGCTGATTGGTGTGATGCAAATTCTGGCCGCTTCGGGCAATGGCGAGGCGCCGCCTGAGTTCTTCAGTTCGCACCCCAATCCACAGAATCGCATCCAGGAGATTCAGGCGGCCATCGACGCCGAATTCCCCAACGGCGTGCCCGATGGCATGGTGCAGTAGTTGGGTGTGGGGTATGGGGTATGGGGTGTGGGGTGTGGGGTGTCGGTGAACGGTGCGGGTGCCCGACACTTCACACCCCACATCCCAACACCCCACACCCCATACCCCACACCCCATACCCCCGCCTTTCACGCTTGCCCCAACATGCGCCTGCCGGTAAACTTCTCGCGCGCAGCGTGCGCATGCCCGCCCGGGTTTAAGACTCGCTTTCTTTCTACAAGGACTTACTGCATGTTCCGCTTCCTTCCCAGCCCTGTGCGCTCGGTCATCGGCCTGATTGGCATCGTCATCAACACGATCTTCTGGACGATCCCTCTCTTTATTGTCACGGGCATCAAATTGCTGACGCCGAGCGCTGAGGGGCGCAGCAGGCACTCGGCTACATCCGCGGCCCTTGCGCAGAACTGGGTTGGCTGCAACAACTGGCTCATCCGCCACGTGCAGCGCGTAGAATGGGTTGTCACGGGCATGGAGGGGCTGAGCACGCAGGAGTGGTACCTGGTGCTGAGCAATCACCTTTCGGGGCTGGATATTCCCGTGCTGCAGAAGGTCTTTCACCGGCGTATTCCCTTTATCCGCTTCTTCCTCAAGAAGAACCTGATCTGGGTGCCCGTGCTGGGGCAGGCGTGGTGGTCGCTGGATTTCCCTTTCATGAGCCGCCATTCGGCAGAGGCAGTCGCGCGCAACCCTGCGCTGCGTTTGCGGGATGTGGAGGCGACGCGTGAGGCATGCGAGAAGTTCAAATTGCTGCCCACGGCCATCCTCAACTACGTGGAGGGGACGCGCTTTACGCAAGCCAAGCACGACGCGCAGCAGTCACCCTATCGCAACCTGCTCAAGCCCAAAGCGGGTGGCATCGCCTTTGCGCTCGAGGCCATGGGCAACCGCTTTACTTCGCTGCTGGACGTAACGATCTTCTATCCTGATGGCGAGGTGGATATGTGGGACATGGTGCGTGGGCGTGTGCACAAGGTGGTTGTGCACGTGCAGCAGCGCGCCATTCCCAGCCAGTTCATCGAAGGCGACTACATGGCGAGCGATGAGGACCGCGCCCGCTTCCGCGTCTGGCTGGCCGAGATTTGGAGCGAGAAGGACGCGCTCCTCGATGAGTTGAAGAAGCAGTATGGCATGGCAGAGGCTGCGCCAGCAGCCACGCCGGCCTGAAGTGAACTCCGTATAAACCCCTCCACGCAAGGAAAGGGAACAGGCATTGGGGAACGGGGATGGCGGTAAGCGGAGAGTTCCCCGTTCCTTTTTTCCATGCCACGCAATTTGATTGGTGCGGGCGTGCTCCGGTGCTATACTCGCACAGGGGGCCGCTGTCATTGCGCGCCGTCTGCTTCGCTGCCATATCCACTAAAAACCCCGTTACCCGCACCCTATCTCCAGAAGGACACCGTCCGCATGTTGGCAAAACCCTCAAGCATTACCCGCCGCACACACGCTCCATCTGCGCTGTCCCTTGCCATCACCCTCACCGCCTCGCTGCTGCTGAGCGCGTGCGCCGTACCGCCAGGCGGCCGCGGCCGAAGCTGCCAGCGCCAAACCGACCGCCGTGGTGATTCGGGCGGAGACAAGTGGCGCGCCTGCCCCGCTGCCGCCGCGCCCCGGGGGCGCGTTTCCCGCCGGCACCGTGCAGGAGGCTGCTGCCACATCCGCTGACGAGCCCGCCGACGCAGGCGCCTCCACCACCGGCCAGGCCGAGGGCTTTGTCCCTGCTGAGCGACCCACGCCGCTCAATCTGCCCACACCGACGCCCAGCGCCTTCCTGGCGGAGCCGCCGGCAGATTGGGCAGTCCGCGGCCCCGTCGAGGTCGCGCTCTCACCTGCGCTGCCGGTGGCCCTTGCCGACAACCTGCGCGCCGCACTGCAGAATGCCGGCACACTGGAGGGTGTGAACGGCGCGCAGCCGCTCACCGTTGCTGAAAGCTGGCGTGCTGTCGCCACACAGGGCATCGCGCCCACACGCATTGAAATTGCCGGGCCCGCGGCTCCGGGCAATGCACTGGCCTCGCGCTACTACGCGGTCGTCGTCCCCTTCGACACGGTGCAGGATGATATTACGCTGGACGAGCTCGTCACCCGCTGGGATGGAGGCGGCATCGTCTACACCTCCGACGACGCGCTTGCCTGGCTGCCCGCGCTGCTGGGCCAGCCCGCAGCCACCACCGAGGCTGTGCCCCCGGCTGACCTCATTGGCCTGCTTGTGGAGAGTCGCGACGCCATTGCCATCATCCCCTTTGAGCAGGTTGACCCCCGCTTCAAGGTGCTGACTGTGGACGGCGTCAATGTGCTCAGCAACCAGTTGCAGGGGGACGAATATCCACTTGTCGCGCAGGTCAAGGTAAGCGGAGAGGGTGCAGCACAGCTTGAAGCGCTTCTGAGCGATGCAGTTGCGCCAAGCACAAACCGCGACGCCGGCAAGCTCACCACGCTGGTAATGACGGGCGTAACAGCCATCGCGCGCGGCACCGCAGCAGCCATTGAGCGCGCGGGCGACCCGGCCTATCCCGCCCGCGTCATTGGCCCGGAGCTGGCACTCGCCGACATCACCCATGTGAGCAACGAAATCCCCTTCATTGAAGGGTGCGTGGTCAGAAATACGGAGAACAACCTGCAGCTCTGCAGCGATCCGTCGTACTGGCAAGCGCTCGAGCTCATGGGGACCGACATTGTGGGGCTCAGCGGCAACCATGTGAACGACTTTGGCCGCGATGGCGCACGCGAGTCACTGGGCTGGTACAAGGAGAACAACATCCCGGTCTACGGCAGCGGCCTCACCGTGGATGCGGCCTGTGCGCCCCTGCTTTGGGAGAGCAACGGCAACACCTTCGCCTTCATCGCTGCGCTCGCCTACGGCCCCGAAAGCGCCTGGGTCACCGATGAGGAGCCCGGCTCCTGCTACTACTACGAACACAAGGATCGCATCATCAGCACAATTGAGACGCTGAGCAAGGCCGTGGACATTGTGGCGGTGGAACTCCAGTACGAGGAGACCTACTTCCCGTGGCCCACGCCAACGCAGGTAGAAGAGTTCCGCGAGCTGCGTGCGGCTGGAGCCAACCTGGTGACGGGCGTGCAGAGCCACGTGCCCCAGGCGCAGGAGCCTTACGGCGCCTTTGACGAGGGCGGCGACGGCTTCATCTCCTACGGCCTGGGAAACCTCTACTTTGACCAGATGTGGAGCTGGGAGACGCGCACAGAGCTCTTCGCCCGCCACGCAATCTATGACGGCAAGCTCATCAACACCGAAATTCTCACCGGCGTACTCGAAGACTACGCGCAGCCCCGCTGGACAACGCCCGCAGAGCGCGCCGACCTGCTGCAAACCATCTTCGACGCTGCCCCCGACCGGCCGTAACAAGAGCAGTACACAGATTTCACAGAAACAAACAGATAACAGCAGATAATTGCCCACTGGGCAATTATCTGCTGTTATCTGTTTGTTTCTGTGAAATCTGTGTACTGCTTTTCTTTATGCCTTGGCGGCGACGGCGGCGGCGAGAATCTGCTGGATGTGCTCAACCATATCGACGGGGTTGGCGTGCAGCCCCTCGAGCAGCAGCGCGTTGTCAAAGAGTTGCTCAATCGCCGCAGGCAGCAGTGGCTCGCTGGGGTCCTTCTCGAGCACTAGCGCCAGGTTGGCAATGATGGGGTGCTTGCGGTTGAGTTCCAGCACCTTGGCCGGCGCGGTGTAGTCCTCCTCCGTCAGCCGGCGGAAGCGCTCAAGGTCGCGCTCGTAGCTCTCCTCGCCGGAGACGAGGCGGCAGGGGCTGTCCACCAGCAGCTTTGCCTCACGCACACTCTTGACCCGTTCCCCCAGCACAGAGAGGAAGCGCTTCACCAGCGCGTCAAACTGCTCGCTGGATACAGGCGCGGCGCTGCTCTCCGGCTGCTTTTCGTCCTCGCTGCTCTTGGGCAGCTCAAGGTTGGCATCGTCCACATTCTGCAGCGCCTTGCCGGCATAGTCGCGCAGCGAGGTCGTTACAAAGCCGTCAATCGCATCCACGAGGTAGAGCACCTCGATGTCGTGCGTGCGGAAGTAGTCGAGGTGCGGGCTGCGCGCCAGGCTCTTCAGATCGCCCCCCAGCACGTAGTAGATGACCTCCTGCCCCTCGGCCATGCGCTCGCTGTACTCCTTGAGCGAGACCCAGCCATCGCCACCCGTGCGGCTGGAGCGGAAGCGCAGCAGGTCCACCAGAATCTCCTGGCTGGCCGGATCGGTGACGACGCCCTCCTTGATGAAGACGCCGAACTCCTCCCAGAAGCGCAGGTACTTGGCGGGTGTTGTCACCGCCGTTTCGCTGCTTTCTTCAGCTTCAGCTGCGCCCTCGCCATCATCCTCGCCATCGCCATCTGCAAGTGCCTTGATCTCCTTGTGCACCCGGCTGGTAAGCGCACGCCGCATCTGCCGCATGAGCGGGTTGCCCTGCACCGTTTCGCGCGAAACGTTGAGGGGCAGGTCTTCGGAATCGACCACGCCCTCCACAAAGCGCAGATGCTCGGGGAGCAGCTCCTTGTTGTGCTCCTGAATGAGCACCTTGCGCGAGTAGAGCGTCAGCCCATATTCAGGGCGCAGATGCAGCTGTGTACGCTCGCGCGTGGCGGGCACAAAGAGCAGCGCGCGGCAGGTTCACCGGCGCGTCCGTTACAATGTGCAGGTGGAGCAGCGGCTCGTCGTCGGCCAGCGTCAACTGCTGGTAAAACTCGGTGTACTCCTCCGGCTGCACAGAGGAGGGATTCTGCCGCCAGAGCGCCGTGCGCCGGTTGACGGGCTGAAGCTCTGCCTGCGCGCTCGCTGCCGCCGCTTCCTCAGCATCCTCGCCCTCAACATCCTCACCCTCGGCGGCCGCCATGGAGCTTTCCACAGCTTCCACGTAAATCGGGAAGGAGACGTAGTTGGAGTGCTTGCGAATGATGCTTTCCAGCCGCCACGGCTGAGCAAATTCGGCGGCATCCTCCTTGAGGTGAATGTGAATCTCCGTGCCGCGCGTGCTCTTTTCGGCCGGCTCCAGCGTGAAGCTGCTGTCGCCCGTGGAACTCCAGCGCCACGCGCCCTCGTCGGGGCGATAGGAACGCGAGGTCACAGTCACCCTGTCGGCCACCATAAAGACGGAGTAGAAGCCCACGCCAAACTGGCCAATGATCTCCTCCTGCGCCGCCTGCCCCTTGCCGGCGTTGAGCAGAAAGGCGCGTGCACCCGAATGTGCAATCGTGCCCAGATTCTCAATGAGCTCCTCGCGGTTCATGCCAATGCCGCTGTCGCGAATGGTGAGCGTGCGGTTACCCACATCAGCCAGCAGGTGGATGGCGAGCTCGCTGCTCGCATCCACAACTTCGTGGTTTGTCAGCAGCTCAAACTGGACGCGATTGAGCGCGTCGGAGGCGTTGGAGATGAGTTCGCGCAGGAAGATGGCGCGATCGGTGTAGAGCGAATGCGCCAGGATGTCGAGCAGCTGCTTGACCTCGGTGCGATACTCCAGCGCTTCGCCGGCGGGCGTAGGTGTGGTAGACATGGCAGACTCCAAAGAGAAAACGGTGCGCCGCCTGCTTTGTGCAGGCAGCGGGGCTGACGAATATGGTTCAATTTCCTATTATAGCGCGCTCGTCAAGAAGGGGCGTGCACGAAAAGGCTTGTACACAGATTTCACGGAAACAAACAGATAACAACGGATATTTGCTCAAGAGCATTTATCCGTTGTTATCTGTTTGTTTCCGTGAAATCTGTGTACGGCTGTTGTATCCAGCTACTCAGCGTTAATGAAGCGGCCGCCACGCACGGCCGAGCCGAGCACAAGCGCCGCCGTCACCAGCGCCAGATTCTTGACGATGTACTGCCCCTCAATTGTCAGCCCGAAGGGGAAATAGTTGAAGACCAGTTCGGGCGTCACAAGGATCGGCAGCGCCGTCCCCGGCATCTGCAAGAAGAGCAGCAGCAGCGTCGTGCGCATAAAGATGCCCGTCATCAACCCAATGCCAATTGCCATCTCCCAGACAGCCAGCAGCGGCAGGAACCAGGCAGGGTTAACGAACCAGGTGGACTGGCGCACGAGATCCTCGGCGGGGCTTAGCCCGGGGAAGAGCTTGAGCGCGCCGAACCAGAAGAAGACAATGCCCAGCCCCACGCGCATGAAGACGAGGCCGTAGCGCCCCATCCAGTTGGTAATGCGCAGGTCCACGGCGTCAATCTTCTGCCAGTAGGGCAGCTTGCGCAGCAGGCGGTCCTCGAGCGTGAGTTTGCGGGCAGGCGGTGTCTGTTTGGGCATGGACGGTTGGGGCATGGATGATTTGGGCATGGTGGTCATATTCTGTGTCACAGTGGCAAGGCTTTCTAGAGAAGGCGGCAAAGTGCGGCCTCAGAATCGCGGTGCGGGCAATCAGCCCTCACACTATCGCACATGCTACGACAACGTGCTGTGAAGGACTTCACAATTTGCTCACTTTGGTGTGGCGCAGGACGCGAAGCGAGGCTTCCGATTTTGGAAGCCTCGCTTCAACGAGTCATCTGAAGCGAGGTTTCCAAAATCGGAAGCCTCGCTTCGCGTCCTGCGCCGCGCTTGCTTTATTGCTGGCTTTGGGGATGCCATGATTGGATGGGCGCGAACTCTGCCGCGCGCTGGAAATCGTATTATACTGGCAACAGACGCTGGGCGAGACGCCCTGTGCGCCCGCTGCTGATCGAAGGAGGACTCATGACATCGCAAACGCAAATGCGCCCACCCGCCACCGAGCTGGTGACGCCTCCCAATCCCCACGGCAACTGGCTGCTGGGCAACCTGCGCGACTTCAACGCCGACCCGCTGGGCATGCTCACGCAGGCGGGAGCCATGGGGCGCGTCACACGCCTGCGCTTCATCAACAACAACGCCTACCTGGCCTCCCATCCCGACGACGTCAAACATGTGCTTGTGGAGAACCATCGCGCCTATCACAAGGGCTTTGGTCTGCAGGCGCTCAAGCCCATTGTGGGCGAAGGGCTGCTCACTTCCGAAGAGGAACTGCACGCCCGCCAGCGCCGTCTGATCCAGCCTGCCTTCCACCGCAAGCGCATTGAAGCCTACGCCGACACCATGGTCGCCCTCACCACCACCCAGATTGCCCCGTGGCAGGATGGCCAGCCGCTCGACCTGCACGACGCGATGATGCACCTGACCATGCTGATTGTGGCCAGGAGCCTCTTTGACGCCGACGTGGAGGATAGCTCGGACGAGTTGGGTGAGTCGATTACCCAGTTGATTGAGGCCTATGATATGAGCCGCATCGGGCCCATTGGCCAGTTCATCGACAAATTTGACCGCAAACGCAACCGCGAGCGCGCGCAAAACCTCAAAGTGCTCGACGGCATGATCTACGATCTCATCCGCACGCGCCGTGCAGATTCGACGGATCGCGGCGACCTGCTCTCCATGATCCTCAGCGCGGTTGACAGCGAGGCCGGCAGCGAGGCCAGGCAGCGAGGCGGGCGCGGGCCACGGCACGGGCATGAGCGACAGCCAGGCGCGCGATGAGCTCGTCACCCTCTTTCTGGCGGGCCACGAAACGACGGCCATTGCGCTCTCGTGGACCTTCTATCTGCTCTCCCAGCACCCGGAAGTGCGCGCACGCCTTGAGGCCGAGGTTGACGGTGTGCTGGGCGCGCCCGGCAGCGCGGCCGCACGCCTGCCCACCATGGACGACCTCGAACAGTTGCCCTACACACGGCGTGTCTTCTCCGAGGCCATGCGCCTCTACCCGCCCGCCTATGCCACGGCGCGCCTGGCGCAGGACGACGACATTGTGGGCGGCGTGCGCGTGAAGAAGGGCGAAAGCGTGATTATAAGCCAGTGGGTAACACACCGTGACCCGCAATGGTGGCCCGACCCGCTGCGCTTTGACCCCGACCGCTTTACGCCAGAGGCCGAAGCGGCTCGCCCCAGGTTCGCCTACTTTCCCTTTGGCGGCGGCCCGCGCCGCTGCATTGGCGAACCCTTTGCGTGGATGGAAGGGCATCTGCTGCTGGCCACGATTGCGCACAAGGTGCGCCTCAACCTGCAGCCCGGCTTCACACCCACGCCGCAGCCGCGCGTCACCCTGCGCCCCGACGCCATGCCCATGGTTGTGGCGCTGCGCGGCGGCTGAGATCAATTGCCAATATCCGCCGCGCCGTTGAATATCCACCGCGCCGTTTTGACTTTCCCTACCTGCAAGGGTACAATTCCGTTTGCAAGTTTGCCCCTATGGCGGAATTGGCATACGCGGCAGGTTGAGGGCCTGTGCCCTTTAGGGCGTCTCCGTTCAAGTCGGAGTAGGGGCACCAAAGAAGACCGCCGGTCTCATTACGGGATCGGCGGCTTTCTTTGGTGCACAACAATCATTGGAACTGGTGAATTGAAGATGGAGGGCGCGTCTTGTGCAAGGCGCGCCCCCCATTTACCAATTCACCAGCTTACCAATCGCTGTTGTTACCGCAGGTGCGGGAAAGCCTTGCGCCCGGGGTAGATGGCAATGTCGCCCAGCTCTTCCTCAATGCGCAGAAGCTGGTTGTACTTGGCAATGCGGTCGCTGCGCATGGGTGCGCCCGTCTTGATCTGCCCGGCGTTGAAGGCCACAGCGATGTCCGCAATCGTCGAGTCTTCCGACTCACCCGAGCGGTGGCTCACCACCGCCGACCAGCCCGCACGCTGTGCCATGGCGATCGCATCGATGCTCTCGGTCAGGGTGCCAATCTGGTTCACCTTGCAGAGCAGCGAATTGCAGGTCTTCTCCTGAATGGCGCGCTCAATGCGCTGCACGTTGGTCACCAGGTGGTCATCGCCCACAAGCTGCACGCGCTGGCCCAGGCGGGCATAGAGCGCCTTCCAGCCATCCCAGTCATCTTCGGACATGCCGTCTTCGATGCTGATGATGGGGTACTTGTTACACCACTCTTCCCACAGGTCTACCACTTCTTCGCTCGAAAGCTCGCGGCCTTCAATGGGCAGTGTGTAGCGGCCCGTCTCGGTGTTGTAGAGCTCGGTGATGGCGGGATCAAGCGCAATGAAGACATCTTCACCGGCGCGATAGCCGGTCTTCTCAATCGCCTGCAGAATCACCTCAATCGCCTTGGCGTTGCCACCCAGGCTGGGGGCAAAACCACCCTCGTCGCCCACGTTGGTGCTGTAGCCGCCGTCGTGGAGAACTTTCTTCAGCGTCTGATGAATCTCGGCACCCCAGCGCAACCCTTCGGCGAAGCTCGGCGCGCCCACCGGCATCACCATAAACTCCTGGAAGTCGGTGCTGTTGGCTGCGTGCTTGCCGCCGTTGAGGATGTTCATCATGGGCACGGGCAGGGTGCGTGCACCCACGCCGCCCAGATAGCGGTAGAGGGGAATTTCGAGCTCATCGGCGGCGGCCTTGGCCACGGCCAGGCTTACGCTCAGAATGGCGTTCGCACCCAGGCGTCCCTTGTTCTCGGTGCCGTCGATCTCGATCATGTACTCGTCAATCGCCACCTGGTCCAGCGCGTCGAAACCGAGCAGCTCTTCGGCCAGCGTCTCGTTGACATTGGCCACGGCCTGGAGGACACCCTTGCCGCCATAGCGCTTCTTGTCGCCGTCGCGCAACTCCACCGCCTCGTGCGCGCCGGTGCTTGCGCCGCTGGGGACAATTGCGCGGCCGGTTGCGCCGCTCTCGAGGATAACTTCTGCCTCAACCGTGGGATTGCCACGGCTGTCGAGCACTTCACGGCCCTTCAAATAGATGATTTCCGACATTGTGTCCTCCGCAAATGGTTTCTGTTTTGGAATCTTGATCAGCCAACAGCACGAACTGTGGCCCTTTGCTGCAATGGTGAGCGCAGTGCGCGCGCCCGTTCGTTGTACCACAAAAGAGCAATTTCGTCATGTTTCGCGGCGCTGCAGCCAAAAAGGGAACAGCGACACAGAGGTCACAGAGGGAAAAGCGGAGAAACACAGAGAACAACAGGGAAAAGCAAAAAAGCGGGCAAGGGATGATTCCCCCGTCCGCTTTTTTGCTTTTCCTGTTGTTCTCTGTGTTTCTCCGCTTTTCCCTCTGTGACCTCTGTGTCGCTGTTCGTAGTTGGCAGTTCGCTGTTTGGTTACTCTTTGGGCCTGGGCGGATCGGCGCTCGGCGGGCGCGGGGCCACATACTCGGGGTCATTGGGCAGCACCTCGTAGACCCAGCGCACGGCCCGCTTCCACCTGCTGCGCGCAGCGGCCGCCTGATAGGTGGCCTGGCGGCGCGTTGTTCGCCACCAGCCGGGCGCACGCTTCTCCACCGGCACGCTCCACTCCAGCGCGCACGCTGCCCAGGTGAGCCCCGCACCAAAGCCCACAAAGACCAGCTTCATGCCCGGCCGCACCCTGCCCTCTTCAATCGCTTCGCAGAGCGCAATCGGGATGCTTGCCGTGCTCGTATTGCCATACTTCTGCAGGTTGACGACAACCTTCTCCTCGGGAATCTTGAGCTGGCGCAGCACGCTGTTCTGAATGATGCGCACGTTGGCCTGGTGGGGCACCACAAGGTCCACGTCGGCGGTCGTCATGCCGGCGCGGGCAAGGACGCGCGTCGTCGCCTCGGCCATCACGCGGCTGGCGAAGCGGAAGACCGCCTTGCCGTCCATCTTCAGGTAGTGGCTGCCGTTGCTCACGGTTTCAAGGCTGGTGGGCATCGCCGAGCCACCCGCGGGCAGAATCAGCGCATCGGCGCCGGAGCCGTCGCTGCCCAGTTCCACGGCCAGAACGCCGCCGGGCACGTCGCTGGCGGCCAGCAGCACGGCCCCTGCACCATCTCCAAAGAGGACACAAGTGTTGCGGTCAGTCCAGATCCACAAGGCGGCTGAGGGTCTCGGCGCCAATGACGAGGATGTACTCGGCGTCACCGGCAAGGATCATGCCACGCGCCATGCTCAAGCCGTAGACAAAGCCCGAGCAGGCGGCGCTCAGATCAAACGCACCCGCGCCGTCGGCGCCAATCAGATCCTGTATCACGCTCGCCGTCGACGGGAAGATGTGCTCGGGCGAACTGGTGGCGCAGATGATGAGGTTGACGCGCGCGGCGGGAATATCCGCCACCTCCAGCGCCTTGCGCGCCGCAGCGGCCCCCAGCGTGGCGGAGGTCTCCTTGGGGTCAGCGGCTACGTGGCGCTCCTCAATGCCCGTGCGATCGCGAATCCACTCGTCGGTGGTGTCGACAATCGACTCGAGATCCTTGTTGGTGATCACTTTGTCGGGCACCTGATAGCCCCAGCCCACAATCTGGGCGTAGCGCTTGTGGTCATCAGCCAGCGGCGGCGCGGCAACGGGCGCAGGCGCGCGTCCGGCTCCGGGCCTGCGCCAGAGGATATTCTGGTTGGCGGGCGCCTCTGGGGTGACGGCATGGCCGTTGGCAGAGGGCAGCGCGCCGCCGCTGCCATCACCCGGTGTCTGGGCGCGGGTTGCGCTCGGCGAGGCGCTCTCCATAATCCCCTTGGTCTCAATCGTCGGCATAGTTCATTCCTTCAGCGCCCAAAACGCCAGCGCCCAGTACGCCAGTGCACATCAGGCATCATGCTGCCCGTGACGGCGCAGCATGATGCAGGCATTGTGGCCGCCAAAGCCAAAGCTGTTGCTCAGTGTAACGTTGACGGTGGCCGGCCGCGCAACCAGCGGCGTATAGTCGAGATCGCACTCGGGATCCGGGTCGTTCAGGTTAATTGTGGGCGGGATGATGCCATTCTCGATGACCTTGGCGCAGATGATCGCCTCAACCGCGCCGGCCCCGCCCAACAGGTGACCGAGCATGCTCTTGGTGCTGCTGATCTTGACGTCATACGCGTGATCGCCCAGCACCTGCTTGATGGCCAGCGTCTCGCCAATGTCATTGTAGCGCGTGGCGGTGCCGTGCGCGTTGATGTAGTCAATCGCAGTGGGCGGCGCGCCATTGGCTTCCGCCTTGCGCAGCGCCATCTTCATCGCATCGGCCGCGCCGCGGCCGGTCTGGTGGGGTGCCGCCATGTGGTAGGCATCATTGCTGCTGCCATAGCCAATCACCTCGGCGTAGATGCGCGCGCCGCGCGCCAGCGCATGTTCTTCGGATTCCAGAACGAGAATCGCGCTGCCTTCGCTCATTACAAAGCCGTCACGCGTCGAGTCAAAGGGGCGGCACGCGCCGGCGGGATCATCGTTGTAGCGGCTGAGCGCGCCCATCACATCAAAGCCCGCCAGCATCGTAGGGTGCAGCGCCGCTTCCGAGCCGCCGCAGATCATCACGTCGGCATCACCGCGCAGGATCACCTCGGCGGCCTCGCCGGTGGCTGCCGTGCCGCTGGCGCAGGCGCTCACAACGGCATGGTTGGGCCCATGCAGATTGTATTCGATGGCAATGCGCCCCGCCGCCGAATCCACAAGCATGTTGGGGATCATGAAGGGGCTCACCTTGTTGAGCCCCTTGCTCTGCGCCGTGTCGTATCCCTCAAGCGTAGAGTTGACGCCACCAATGCCGCTGCCGACGATCACGCCAATACGCGACGGGTCCTCGCTGTCAAAGTGCAGCCCGGCGTCGCCAATGGCCTCTTTCGCAGCCGCAAGCGCATACTGGATGTAGAGATCGAGGCGGCGCGCTTCCTTGCGATCCATATAATTGGCCGGCTCAAAATCCTTCACCTCGCCGGCGAAGGTGGTGCGCAGCGGGCTCGCGTCAAAGCGGGTGACGGTCACAATGCCGGAGCGCCCGGCCAACAGCCCCTCCCACGTTTCAGTCACGCTCAGCCCCAATGGGGTTATGGCGCCAGCGCCGGTTATGACAACACGGCGGCGCGCTGCGTCCTGGCCGCCCTTCGCTGATGTTGCTTCTAGTGCATTCATGCCTGTGAGTACCTAACGCGTGCGATGAGTTGCGCATGCAGCGTTTCTGCATGCGAATGAAGCGCTTGCTTCAGCGCCTGGGTTTCGGGGTTCGCGTCTTGTGCAGCGGCTGCTGCAAAGTTTGAGGCGACCATTGTACCCTCATTCGCATAACACGAAAAGAGCGGTAAAGTTTCGTCCCGCCTTGCATTCCGCAGGGGATGCGTACGCAAAAGCCGCCCTGAACGACCGAGCGGCTCATCTGCTGCGAACTGTTACGGGTGTGTGATGCTGAAGTGATAGCGTGACGAAACCCGCGTTTTCAACGCAAGGGCGCAAGGTGGGCAAGAGAGAGCCAGAACAGGAATATCAGAACAAGAGCCGAAGCGCATGGTGTTGTTCCTGTTTTGGCTTTTGCTTGCGTTCTTGCCAACCCTCCGCCCTTGCGTTGAAAACGGGCAACTTACAGAACTTTGCGTTTAGGCGGCGTTGCGATCGCCCAGCGCCTTGTAGAGCAGATAGCCACCGCCAACCACCATGGCCAGCGCCACAATCACATTGAAAGACTCGAGCATGGCTGTAGCCGAAAGCGCCACCAGCAGCCCCAGCACAATCAGCACGGCTGCGGGAATGTAGGCCCACCAGCGGCGATTCTCGCCCTGCGAGCGCTCGAGCGCAACCAGCAGGAAGGTGAGCCCCAGGCCCAGCAGGAAGACGCCGCCCGACAGGTTATCGCGGCCGATGGCGCTCTCGTCAATGGCTGCCGTAACTGCAAGGCTGAAGAGCGCGCCGCCCGGAATCAGCGCCCACCAGAAGTCTCGGCGCACGGCGAAGACCACTGCAAAGCCGAGCCCCAGCATGGCGAGGAAGCCCGGCCCTGCCAGCGCAGCCATGGCAGCAGGGGCATATTCGGAGACCATGATGGTTCCAGCCAGCCCCAGGAATGCAAACATGGGAATGGCCGACCACCAGTAGCGCTTGTGGTCGCTTAGCAGCAGGTAGCCAAAGGCGAACCCACCTGCCGCAAAGAGCAGCGCAAAGACGAAGGGCGCAACGCCCCCAAAGAGATTGGTTGCCGAGGCCAGCGTCAGCAGGCCGCTCACCAAGAGAATTGTGCCCCACACGGCGGCGCGATTGCGGCCGCGCCGCGGAATGTGTGTGTTATGAAACTGGTTGTCGGCATTGTTGGGAAGAGTGGGTGTTGTAGACATCTGACTAAGCCTCCTGATCGCAAGAACGAAGTGTGATTCACTTTGTATTGAGCACTACGCATTTGTGCGTAATGAGTTTCACATGCGTTGAGGATAAACCGGCGCCGCCCAGCGCACAGCTATCCAAGGTCATATATCCACCCGGCTACGCCCCCGCACCCGTAAAGAGGCGCACGAAGAAGCCGCGGCCTCTGGCCGCGGCATGTTCAGGGCGCGAGAAAATGAAAACGGCAGGTATCGTGGCGGATGTCCGCCACGATACCTGCCGTTGCTCTCTATCTATCGCGAAGATACCGGTGCCGGAACGGGATTGCATAGGTGGCGGCTTTACCCGATACACCCGCCACAAAGGGACCCGCGCTTCACGACGGGTATCGGCCAAAGGTCTTTCAGAAATCAACTCGGTCTCGCGTCAGCAGCGCCACCTGCGCAGACGCGCACGCGCCGCGTCACGCGGAACCCTCACTTATCCTGCACTGTGCCGACAAGCACTGTGCCGACAAGAGCGTGAACTTCCGCCTTCTTGCCGTTGCCGTTCTTTGCGCTTTCCCTGCTCTTTTGCGCCTTGGCGCCGGGCTTATCCCTTTACGAGCCCAGAATGTGCGTGATGATAGTTGCGCCGCTGCCGCCGATATTCTGCGCCATGCCTATGCGCGCGCCGGGCACCTGGTTGGCCCCTGCCCCGCCCGTCAGTTGCAGGACCGACTCCACAATCTGGTAGACGCCCGTTGCGCCCACAGGGTGGCCGCGGCTCTTGAGGCCGCCCATTGTGCTCAGCGGAAGTTCGCCCGTGGGGCTGATGTCCCCCTCGTAGGCGCGCCGCCAGCCCTCACCGCGGCGGGCAAAGCCGCACGCTTCCAGGCTTAGCGCGCTCATGATCGTAAAGGCGTCATGCAGTTCAAAGAAATCAATCGCCTCGTGCCCCAACCCTGCCTGAGCAAAGGCTTTGGCGCTGCTTGTGGCGGCGGCCTGCAAAAACAGCGGGTCGCGCCTGTCATGCACCGCAATCGAATCGGTGGCGGCGGCCGAGGCCAGAATTTGCACTGCGCCACGGTGGTGGCCTGTGGTGTAGCGCGAAGCGTGCTCGGTGGGCACAAGCACCAACGCCGCCGCGCCGTCGCACACGGGGCTGCTGTCCATGATGTTGATGGGCGTGGCAATCACCGGCGCGCGCATGTATGTCTCAAGCGAAATCGGGCTCTGGAACATGGCATTGGGGTTGTTGGCCCCGTTGCGGTGGGCGTTGATGCTGAAACCGGCGAACGCATCCAGCGGCACCTTGTGTTCATACATGTAGCGCTGCATGACAAGCGCGTTGATGCCCACAAAGGAGACGCCATGCAGCGCCTCGGTTTCGGCATCGGCGGCCGTGGCCAGCCCGGCGGTGGTGTCCTTGCCTACGGTGTCGGTCATCTTCTCCAACCCGGCCACAATCACCACATCATGGAAACCGGAGGCGATGGCCATCATACCCACACGCAGCGCGGCCGCACCGCTGGCGCAGGCAGCCTCCACCTTGGCGGCCTCAATGCCGCGCAGCCCGCAGGCATCGGCCACCAGCGTAGCCAGGTGCTCCTGATCGATGAGCGTGCCCGAGAGCATGTTGCCTACAAAGAGCGCGTCGGCGCTCTCGATGTTGGCGTCGCGCATGGCGGCGGAGACGGCATCGTACGCGATCTGGCGCGCCGACCGGTTCCACAATTCGCCCACGGGTGATTGGCCGATTCCTACAATTGAAACTGAACGCATGGTTCCTCCTGCGCCGCACGCTGCAAGCCAGAACGGGGATTGTGCGGATGGTTCATTCTACCCCACGCGCCCCAGCGGCGTCTGTTGGCGGGATTCAAGATTCGGGCGGCGCGGTTGTAGGTCACGTCTCCCGGCGTGACGTTGTTGTACACAAAAGCAACAACGTCACGCCGGGAGACGTGACCTACAACTCGCCGCGCCCATACGCGCAATGGGCCGATTGCTTTGAAGCCGGCGGCCTGCGCCCACGCCAACGCTTCGCCCGCTTCATAGCCCACGATCGGCCAGCCGGGTGCAAAAAGCGGCGCTTGGTCGGCAAGCGCCGCCCAGCACGTTTGCGCATCTTCGCCAGGCGCAGCAAAGACATTGGAAAGCCCCACAACACAGCTGTCCCATGTTACCGAGCGACTGAGGACGCCACCGGCCACGATGGCCCCATTGCGGTGCGCAGCGAGGAATTGAATGTCGGGGTGTTCGAGCAGCACAGGCCGGAAAATGCGCTGTGCAGCCACATCTCCGCCGCCGCGCCAGCCGCTCTCCCACTTGCCAAGTTGCGCAGCACTGCGAACGACCGACCAGCGCAGGCCAGGATCGCGGTGACGGTGAAACGGCGTCGTGCGTGCAATCCAGGTTGATTCAAAACGGATGTCATAGCCAAATGGCGTCAAGTCGAGCGTGGCGAAGCTGTCCTTGACTGAGAGTTGGTCCGCCGCCACGATCTGCGCAAGCGCGGCAATGCGTGTGGTTTGCACGCTAATCCTGTCCGGAGTCAGTGTGATTGCATTGGGATAGAAGGGCGGCGTCTGCCCCATACAGCGCCAGATTGTGTTGCGCATTTTCGTGTACAAACCATGCGCGCGACAGACTGCTGTGCACCATTGCGCATTATTGAAGGCTGCTGATTCTACAGAGGGAAGCGTCACGGTTTATTTGAGAATGTAATAGGTGGCGCGCTTGCTGCCAATGCGCAGGAGCAGATTCTTCTCCACCAGATCGGCCAGATCGCGGCGAATCGTCTCGCCGCTAACGTCGGCCATGCGCTCCTGCAGGTCGCCATTGGTAACGCGCCCTTGTGCGCGCGCCATCTCCAGCGCGGCCTGCTGGCGCTCGTTGAGATCGAGCCAGCCACTCTGTAGCAGCGCGCGGCGCATCGCCCGTAGGGATGCCGGCGATCTGCGCAGCCGCGTGCAGCGTGACCTGAAAACCGGCCGCCGTCTCAACAAAGTCAGGGTCGGCCAGGCCGGCGGCGCGCATGGTTGTGTACATGCGGTCCACGCCATAGCCAAGGCGCTCGATGTAGCCCAGGTCGCTGAGAATGGCCACGATGGCCTCGTTGCGGCTGTAGCGCTCATCCTTGAGGTTGGCCAGCGTCACGTGGCCGGGCAAGCCGCCCGGGACTGTAGATTTCGAGGCGATTGCTGAAGAGCAGCAGGCGGATGCCCTCACCGCGCACGCTGTAGTCGCGGTGGGCCACGGCGTTGACAATCGCCTCGCGCACCACTGCCAGCGGATACTCGGCGGCCTCCTCGCGCGCCAGCCCCGTAATGCGCATGCCGCGGCGCATGTTGGCGGCCACAAAGGCCTCGGCCTGGCGAATCTGCTCGGGCAGCGGCCCGCCCAACTCCTGGCGAATGAACTCGTCGCCCATGCTCTCGCCGCCGTAGCGCACGCAGACAATTTCGGCGCTGCGCACAAATTGCTGCGGGTTGCGCCCAAAGAGCAGCATGCCCGCCACCGTAGGGCGCAGCACGCCCTCTGCAGCGGCGGCGAGACAGCCGCGGGCGCGCAGCGCGGCCTTCCAGCCGCCGTCGGCCAAATCGGCGGGCTGGAGCATAAGGCGGTCGAGGTAGCGCTCCACCCGCTGGGGGTCCAGGTCGTCCACGCGTAGCGCCGTCGAGCAGGTTGCGCCTCAAAGCCGCTCTCGGCGCGGTCCAGCAGCAGGCGGCGCAGTTCGGCCGTGGTGAGCGCACGGTTGTGTGCGCCCATGCGTGTGTGGTAGACCCCCTGCACGTTGTAGACGTTGGGCAGGCCGGCGGGCACGTTGACGTGCACAATCGGCTTCGCCGTCTCATCGACGCCCACGTGCGCGGCAGGGAGGATCAGGGGTGGGTCTACCAGCAGGCAGGCCTGCAGCACCTTCTCCTGCAGTGCAGCCGCACCAGCCGCACCGCTGCCTGGCAGCCGGCGGTTGGGCCAAGCAGCAGATCACCCCCGTTGGCGTTGGCCAGCGCGGCCAGCGTCTGCGCCAGGGCGCGCGCCGTGGTGCGGGCGGGCAGGTGCGCCAGCCGCTCGGACGCTTCCGTGCGCAGCAGTGTGGGGATGTCGGTGCGGGCCATGGGTGTGGGTTGGGTGGTGGGTGTTGGGTGTGGGTGGTGGGTGTTGGGTGTTGGGTGCTCTGCGAGGGAAGGGTACAGACATATGCGCCAATCTTCAAATACCAGCGAGCGCCGTAGTCGTACAGCCCGGCCCCGCCAGGCAGTGTCGCCTCGTGGTACTGGCCGGTGAAGCGCTTCTGGGTGAGATTCACCTGCCCACCACGGCTAGCCCCGAAGGGCGCATAGTAGGCGTAGCCACCCGTGAGCACACCCGCCTCACTGACGGTGGCGCTGGCGGAGTGCAGGTGGTCTTGCAGCAGGTAGAAGACGCCGTTGTCGGCTGTGTAGCCCGTGCGCCGCAGGGCACGAGCATTCATGTATTTGCCATGCACATTTGTTGTAATGTGATGAGCACCGCTGCTTGCCCTAAGTTTTCACCACATCAAAAGAAGCGACAGCTCTCACTTGCTGAGAATACCAAGCTTCGATGCGGTACTTTCCTGGCTGCAACGCAATTTGAGGTTGTAGTTTTCGGAAAAATGGGCCCGGCGGGATAGATCCTGCAGATGACATCGCTACTGTTTGCCCTTCTCTCTCACTAATAAGATAGAAACCTCCGGCAAAATTGCTCGTGCCTTCAATCACGCCACAGGCGTATACAATTCCTGTGCCTGCCTGAACCTCTATCACTGGGTTATACAAACCATTTTGCAGGCATACGCCCAATTCTGTCACATCACTTGTGCCACTTGGTCCCCATTCGCCAGCACGTACTGACCAAACTATTATCAGTATCAAACAGACCGCGACAACTAGCCCTGCAATGATGAAAGGGCGTATCTTCGCTATGTGATGCATAGATCAATCCTCACTACAACAATCGATTGCAAATCAATTACCCTTGATGCTACTCCAAGCATTTTGGAGAGGGGTTACAAATAACGAGCGCGCTGCTTGCGTGACGGAAAAAGTACGAAGTCGATTGGTATCCGTGATTCCATGGCTCAATCCTCCATTTATCACAGATGGCAGGGGGATATTAATACCTACTCCAGCATTCAGCGCGAGCGCATCAACTGTTCGCTTATATAGGGGATCAATTACAGGTGTCGTGACACCCTCACTGTGTCCATCGTTGCCTAAAAGAGTGAATTGTTGGTCACCATCAGTGTCACTAAAATTGTAGGCGCGTGACCACGAGCTAGATGCGCCAACTCCAGCAATAGTACCATCCAGGCTTGTGAACCTTGACGCTCCTACAATTACGCTCTCTGTATCTGAGGCCCCAGTGAAAAGTGTAAAGCCCACATGTGCAGAAACACCGTTTTGCACAGAGCCAGCTCGTCCTGCGCCACTTAGATTTCCAACGTATGTAAGGTCGCCGTCTGTAAAGTTGAATACCCACTGAAGTTCAGCAGACGCTACACCACCCACAAAGAATCCGGAATAGATATCACCCCCCAACTGGCCAGCAATCGCGGTTGGAAGATTGTTCTCACTTAGCCAGCGCAAGAAATCATCGCGTGACCAGGTATCCGGTGTGTCAAACGGATAAGGCAAGAAAGGCGGCCACCAATTAGGTTTAGTTGTTCTGTGGCCGCTTGGATCTACATTTGTTAGCGGGTTATTCCTGACATAGCTGTAGCGGTTGAGGTCTTGGGGGTTGGCAGGGTTGGGGATGAGGCTGTCGGGTGTGATGAAGCGGCCCACACGCGCGTCATACCAGCGTGCGCCGTAGTCATAGAGACCGGCCCCGCCAGGCAGTGTCGCCTCGTGGTACTGGCCGGTGAAGCGCTTCTGGGTGAGTGCCACTTGCCCACCACGGCTGGCCCCGAAGGGCGGATAGTAGGCGTAGCCACCCGTAAGCACACCCGCTTCGCTGACGGTGGCGCTGGACGAGTGCAGGTGGTCTTGCAGCAGGTAGAAGACGCCGTTGTCGGCTGTGTAGCCCGTGCGCCGCAGAGCATTGCCCTCGTAGTACTTGGTGGTGGCTCCCGTGCCTACCACGTACTCGTAGATCTCGTCCAGGTAGAGGGTGGTGACACCGCCCACTGTGCCCTTGACGCGGTTGCCGTCGGCGTCGTAGACGAAGGTCGCCAGGCTGGTTGTGCCTTGCTTGACCTCGGTTAGGCGGTTCTAGTGTCGGGCTTAATCCGATGAAAATACACTACGATACCCATCAAAATACTACCTGCAATGAGCGTGCATAGAAGGTAGCCCAGTACGGTATAGAGTACATGTTGATTAGAAATCCACGCTATATCTTCCCATTGACTAGCTGTGGGGGAAGGGAACACCCGCACCAAGTGGTTGCGCAACAAAGCTGAGAGAATCCGCAAATAAAAGGCCAAGTGGAAGTCCGAGCAGACTCGAGACAAATGTAATTGCAGCTAGTGTCCGTTCTCCGCACCTTAGGTTACAGCATTTAAGCGATCAAAGTCAGTATCACTCCAGCGATTAGCGACTCCGGCAGAGAACGTAGCAGGTCTATAAAACGGTAGTCAATAACCACGGATAGTGAGATAGTTAGAACCAATAGGTCAGCGATTAGACGTCCGACGATGGTACCTAACAATATCGAAGGCAGGTAGCGGCGGAAATATTGCATCGTCATGTTATCGCTCCCGCCACATACGGCCGTTTGTTAGTGTGCGGTTGTTTGTCCAGTACTGTAGCGTAAGACGAGGCGCACCGTACTCCCTTGATTGCTGACTGCGTGCAATCCGTTGAAGCAGGCCTATTCGTGGCTCAAGTGCAAAAAGATCATATGGCTGTCCACGCTGTGCTGCATTCGTGAAGATCGTCTCTGCCTTTCCCTTGCCGTTATATAGATATGCCTCTGCCCACGGGAAGCCGTCCCGAACAAACGAATAATCAACACTTCCATCTTTTTGGGGGTTGAAGGTCATTACGCCATTGATGTGAGGCGCTGTCCGAGTCCAGTTTAGCGGGCCAGAAATGACAAGATCGTAAGATACGTTGATTGTTCCTTCCTTTGTACGTGTAACGTTCCACGCATTCTGACTACTTGCCTTGCTGGGAACCCTCCAACCTGTGATGGATGTCTCAGACTCATTCATGTGGGATTCGACTCGCTGGCTGTTTAGGCTAATCCAAATATAATCACGCGAAACCGACTCGGGTCACTGTTAATCTGGAAGGATCGACCGTCACCGTGTGCAGTAATGCCGGACGCAACTCTTACTTCAGCCGGCTGAATGAAGCCGCTACACAAATCGTCGGCCCCATGATCATCGGGGTGGCGCAGAGCAATGTCCCGTCGGATCCGTATACTTAAGCGGGTTGTTTCTGACATAGCTGTAGCGGTTGAGGTCTTGGGGGTTGGCAGAGTTGGGGATGAGGCTGTCTGGGGTGATGAATCTGCCCACACGCGAGTCATACCAGCGTGCGCCGTAGTCGTACAGCCCTGCTCCGCCAGGCAAGCTCGCCTCGTGGTACTGGCCGGTGAAGCGCTTCTGAGTGAGATTCACCTGCCCACCACGGCTAACCCCGAAGAGCGCATAGTAGGCGTAGCCGCCTGTGACAGTAATTTAGCCTGACTGCCAATTGACGTACCAAAGAAACACGCAGTTCCACCTCAGTTAAAGGCGTGAATTGTACGTTGCTCACTTTCGCATACTTGAACGCCTTCATAACTCTGCTCAGTAATAATACGTGTACCATTTATCCAGAAGAGAGATCACTGCCGTTCCACTGTGAAGAATCGAAATAGAGACTTCTGTAAAATTCGCCTGAGAGCGCATCTGTCACAATTCTGGTGGCTTTATCTATGACTTCGCTAAGTGTGAAGGTCTTCTTTTAAGACAGGTCCAGTGATAGCCAAGCCGGCATACCTGGGCATAGGCTCTCCTTTGCGTCCTGTCACCTCCACTGGGTAGTTGTAGACCAGCCTTTGAACCCATGTTCCTGCGACAGCTCAACGACGCCTAGATGCACGCATACAAGCGCAATTAGGTCTGACCAAACGAAGGAGGCAGGCATACCACCCATGTGCTGGCGGAAGCGAATCGGTCGTTCCAAGGTTCGTTTCCCCTCGGCTCAAACGCCAAGCCGATTGTAATATCTCGTTGTCCTCCACCGTTATCCGTAGTGGGCTATAGAGCCTCTGCACTCCGCCAACTCATAGAAGCGGCTGAAATCTACATTAGAAGCAGATTGAGAATCCATAATCCCTTGCCATTCTCCTGGCCTGTGCAAACACTTCTTGAGCTGTATATCCTGGATGACTGAAGAAAGCTCGCCACTCACTATTGTAATTGTAGCTCCAATCAAGATGGGCAGAGGCTTCCACCCATGAACCATACTGTGGGTTGTGAATATTGATGCCTATGCCTGTTAACTCCTTTTCAAAAGCTTGTCGTAGACATATATGATGTGCCTGATAGAGACCGTCGGTACGCAGCGGTGACGAGCGCCTATAGATTCGTACGGAAGTTGCTGCGTGTAAAGGCCAGTAATCCACCGCCCAGCGGTGCATCCACCGAACGTGGGTCGCCGGCGTGGCCATCAGTCAATCCCGCCACCGCAAAGGCCGCACCCACATATTCTGCGCCACTTTCTGACCAGTCACCATTCTCGTGCAACTTGGGCAGCGCTACACCTGCCACCGCATTGTTCATCACACCATTGAAGGTTGCCGGCACGATCTGTTGGCGACGCATAGGTGCGCTCCAAGTAGCGCTGCATACCAAAGATCGCCCCAGCGCTTTGGTGATCCTGCATCCAGGCAAGCATCTGCCCCTGGGCTTCACTGGGGTTGTCCACCGCCAGTGCACTCCACTGCACGATGTTGATGTCACCGGCAGGGCCGTCATTGCTATCGTGCACGGGTCAGGCACGTGCCCGCTTGCGTCCGTGACGTTGAGCGGGTTGTTTCTGACATAGCTGTAGCGGTTGAGGTCTTGGGGGTTGGCAGGGTTGGGGATGAGGCTGTCTGGGGTGATGAATCTGCCCACACGCGGGTCATACCAGCGAGCGCCGTAGTCGTAGGCCCCAAAGCTTCAGGTGCGGCAAACCAGCCCGCTCTCCACAACAACCCCTCACGCACCCACTTCGCCCTGCCCTGTATTATACTACCCACCGTATGCCACAGCCACCCATCTCGCCCCATAGCGGAAACGCCAGCCAGGCCACGCTATACCTGGCGGCTGCTCGCGCGCCCGGGGCTTGGCCTCAAGCGCTGGATTGCGCTGCTCTTTGTGGGCGTCATCTGCGCCGGGCTGGGCGTGGCGCTGCTCCTGCACACGCTCTACGTGGGGGGCGTGTGGCCGCTCTGGCTCGAGCTGCTCACGCTGCGCTTTTTGCCGGCGTGGGTGCGCGTGCTGCTGCTGCTGGCGGTGGGCTTTGGCCTGGCGGCCTATGCGGCATGGCGCTTCTATCAAACGGTGGTGGGCGCGCTGCTGCCCACAGCGGCCAGCCCCACGCGCGCCGTCATGCAGGCGCTGCTGCAGAAGGAGCGCCGCCAGGGCTTGCGCATTGTGGCGATTGGCGGCGGCACGGGCATGCCGCAGTTGCTGCGCGGCCTGCGCGCCTATACCGACAACATCACCGCAATCGTCACCGTGGCCGATGACGGCGGCAGCAGCGGCCGCCTGCGCCAGCAGATGGGGCTTCTGCCCCCGGGCGACTTCCGCAACAACATCGCGGCCCTCAGCGAGGCCGAGGACCTGATGACGCGCCTCTTTCAGTATCGCTTCGCCGATGCCGACCTCTCGCACCCGGGCGGCGGCAGCAGCGAACTGGCGGGCCACTCCTTCGGCAACCTCTTCATTGCCACAATGGCGGCGGTAACGGGCAGCTTTGAGGAGGGCATCTCCGAAAGCAGCCGCGTGCTGGCCGTGCGTGGCCGCATTCTGCCCAGCACGCTCGAGCACGTCACCCTCTGCGCCGAATTGAGCCGCGCCACGCAGGACGGCGGCAGCGAGTGGATCAGCGTGGAGGGCGAAAGCCGCATTACGGAGACCAACGGGCACATTGAGCGCATCTACCTCAAGCCCGAGACGCCGCCGCGCCTATCCCGCCGCTGTGCGTGCGTTGCTCCAGGCGGATTTGATCGTAGCTTCGCCCGGCTCCTTCTACACCAGCCTGCTGCCCAACCTGCTGGTGCCCTCCATTCGGGCCGCGATCGAGGCATCGCGCGCCCAGCGCATCTACATATGCAATGTGGCCACGCAGCCGGGCGAAACCGACGGCTACAGTGTGAGCGACCACATGGCGCAACTGCGCCGCCATGCCGGCCACGCCTTTAATGTGGTGCTGGCCAATGACCCCTACGACGCCGTGCAGCCCCCTTCCATTTATGGCCAGTGGGTGACCCTGCCGGCGGCCACCGAAGCGCTCGAATACCGCCTCTTCACCGGCAATGTGGTGGACGACGGCACGCCCTGGCGCCACGACGCCGACAAGCTGGCCCGCCGCCTGCTCGAGGTCTACCAGACGCTCGCCGCCGAGCGCAACGCTGAAACAGCAACAGCCTGACACAGAGGCCACAGAGAAGAGCAACAGCAGAAACACAGAGAAAAGTAACAGCGAGAAGATCAAACGATTGTTCTCGCTGTTGCTTTTCTCTGTGTTTCTGCTGTTGCTCTTCTCTGTGGCCTCTGTGTCAGGCTGTTGTGTGCTTCAGCCCCCGCGCAGCGCTGCGATTTGCGCCTCCACGGCGCGGCGGCTGGTGCCGCCCGCCACGTCGCGCCGCTCCACGCTCGCCTCAATGCTCCACACGTCGGCCACGTCCTCGTCAAACGCAGCGTGGAGGCTGAGCAGGTCGTCCAGCTCAAGCTCGTTGAGGGGCAGCGCCTGCACCTCGGCCATGCGCACGGCCGCGCCCGTAATGTGGTGCGCCTCGCGGAAGGGGACCCCCTTGCGCACGAGGTAATCGGCCAGGTCGGTGGCCAGCATCTCGGTGGTCAGCGCAGCGCGCATGGCGGCAGGGTTCACAGTGAGGGTGGAGAGGACGCCGGCGGCAATCTGCAGCGCGCCGTTCAGGCTGTCCACCGCATCAAAGAGCGGCTCCTTGTCCTCCTGCAGATCCTTGTTGTAGGAGGTAGGCAGCCCCTTGAGTGTGGTCATCAGCCCCGCCAGCTTGCCCATCACCCGGCCGGACTTGCCGCGCAGCAGTTCCAGCGCATCGGGATTCTTCTTCTGCGGCATGAGGCTGCTGCCTGTGCTGTAGGCGTCGGCCAGGGCAACAAAGCCGAATTCGCGGCTGCTGTAGATGATGAGGTCCTCGGCCATGCGGCTGAGGTGCAGCATGGTGAGCGACGCCCAGAAGAGAAACTCGGCGATGAAGTCGCGGTCGGCGACGGCGTCGAGGCTGTTGGCGCTGGCGGCGGCAAAGCCCAGCTCCTGCGCCAGCGCGGCGCGGTCAATGGCAAAGGGGTTGCCGGCGAGCGCGCCGCTGCCCAGCGGCATTACGTTGACGCGTGCCGCCAGCTTGGTCCAGCC
This sequence comes from uncultured Chloroflexia bacterium, assembly GCA_963773745.1. Taxonomy (GTDB): domain Bacteria; phylum Chloroflexota; class Anaerolineae; order Caldilineales; family Caldilineaceae; genus UBA5069. Next base: position 701,948 of record CAVZCL010000005.1, on the reverse strand, counting down.
GCTCGGCATCGCGCGACCAGGCGGTGGCGTGGCTCAGCAGCCAGTGGCTCCAGCGGATGGGCTGCGCCGGCTGCAGATGGGTGTAGCCGGGGAAGATGAGGTCAATTTCGGCAGCGGCGCGTTCCACAGCGACATCAATCAACTGCTGCAGATGGCCGCGCAGCAGCACAATTTCGTCGCGCAGCCAGAGGCGCACATCGGTGGCCACCTGATCATTGCGCGAGCGCCCTGTGTGCAGCTTGCCGGCGACCGCGCCTATCAGCTCAGTCAGCCGCCGCTCGTTGGCGGTGTGGATGTCTTCATCGCCGGCTTTGAGCGCAAAGGCGCCCGCTGCCCACTCTGCGGCTACCGCGTCGAGCCCCTCCACAATTGCGCTGCATTCGTCCTGCGTCAACATCTCCGCGGCGGCCAGCGCCTGTGCGTAGGCCTGGCTGCCACGGATGTCGGCGCGCCACATGCGTTTGTCCACCTCAATCGATGCGTTGAACGCCTCCATCAGGGGGTCGGTTGCGCCGGTAAAGCGCCCGCCCCACAGCCGACTGCTCATGATTGCCTCTCTCCGGGTTAGGGGTTGGAGTGTACTGAATCCTGCGCGGCCGCAAGCGGCTCGGGCTGCGCGGCGTTTGCCGCGTGATAATGGGCCAGCTCCGTGCAAATGCGCACGCCGCCGTCAAGCCGGCGCAGCAAGAGCCAGATGGCCGCAGCGCCAAGAGCCATTGCGATCAGCCCCAGCAGCCCCGCCTCGGGGCCGAATGCGCCGCCCGTCCAGAGCAACGGCCCGGTGACCGTCGTGCGGAGCAGCGTCACCTGGCTGAAATCGTTGCCGCTGACCGCAAACCCGAAGAGATTTGCCTGTGCAAAGTTCCACGTAATGTGCAGCCCAATGGGCAGCGCCAGCCGCCCTGTGAGCACCATGGGCAGCCCCAGCATGAGCCCGGCCACCGCCAAATTAAGCGTGCTCACCCACGTCGTGTGCGGGTTGAAGAGGTGGTAGAGGCCGAAGAGCAGCGAAGAGATGAGCCATGCGCCGATGACGGCCCCTCGTGCACCCAGCAATCCGCGCAGCCCTTCGGCGCTGTTGCGCAGCAGAAAGCCGCGAAAGACGAGCTCCTCGCAAAAGCCAATCACCACAAAGATGGCAAGAGGGACCAGCAACGCAACAACGAAGGGCTGTCCCGTTCCCGGTGCAGACCAGGCGCTTGTCACCTCCACCCAGCCCAGCGCCCACTCGAGCGCGAATACCAGGCTGATCAACAGAATGCCCAGCAGCAGCCCCAGAGCCATCTCAAGCCACCAGCGCCGGCTCTGTCCCATGCCCAACGCTGCAAGCGAGCGCCGGTCCAACAGGCGCGCCGCCAGCCAGGTGACGCCCACCACGGAGACCAGGTAGTAGAGATAGTGAAGCGTACGCACGAGTGCAGGGGCTGCCAGCCCCGGGTTCGTGGGAATCAGCCAGCGGTCAAGCAGCACAAGCAGCGCGCGCCAGGCCACAATGTAGATAAGCAGACGCCAGAGCGCCCGCAACCGCCGCTCTGTGCGGTTCCAGAATGGATTTTCCAACCCTGCATCCCTCAGCGATTGTCTGGCGCGCATGCATTGCGCGTGGGGGGGATGAGGTGGACGACAGTGTTTCGCTGCCGCATCACACTGGGCGCATTGTAAACCGGAACCGCCGCGCGGCCCAAGTGCAGTCGAGGCGCGGCAGCCGGCGCTCCACGGCGCGTGGCGGGGGGCTGTTGCAGCTGCTGTGCATTCTGCGCCGCATGGAGAAGGGGCGGGGAGGAACTGCTGTTGCACCCCGCCAAAACATGCCACTGCAATTGGAAAGCAGCTTCTTTCCAGCCGGGCAGGCCCTTTGGTACCATCACACCACAAGCTGCACTCGTTTTGGAGGACGCGCCATGGCGAACGAAACTCGAAAGCCCACCGATAGAACACAAGCCGAAATCGACGCCGCCCGTGCCCGCGCCAGGGCTTACCAGGAGCAGCAGGTGCAGGGCGAAGACGCGCCCACGCCGGCAGCTGCGCCTGCCAAGGGGCCGCGCAGCGAATCGGAGTGGAACGACGTGGTGAGCCAGGCCATTGAAGATGCCATGCGCAAGGGGGAGTTTGACAACCTGCGCGGGCACGGCAAGCCCCTGCCGCGCAAGGACAACACATTCACACCCGCCGGCTCGGAGCTGGCCTACGACATCCTTCAGAACAATGACATGACGCCCGGCTGGATTGGCGATCGCAAGGCCATTCAGCAGGAGATTGAGCGCTGGCGCGCGGCGTTGCGCGCCGACGTGCTGCGCCTGACCGCCGAGTGGGCCGGCGCGCACACCGCCGCTACGCAGGAGGCGCTGCGCGAGCGCTGGCAGGGCCGTCGCAGCGCGCATCGCGACACGATGGATGCGCTCAATCGCCGCATTCGTGACGTCAACCTGCAGCAACCTGTGAGCACTCTGCACCTCTTCATGCTGCGGCTGCCCGAGGAGGAGCGGCGCGCCGGCCTCCCCGAGCCGCTGTTGCCGCCCGCCTGACGCAGAGAACCCACGCTGTGGATTCCATTGCGACATCACTTTCGAAGGACTGTCACGTGGCTGCAGTCGCAAATTGCGTCTCACTGCATGGCGTGCCTTGTGGCGCAAAGGGGTGTACAATAGCAGTGACGTTCCCCTCCGCCGGTTGACTCCACCCAGACCGAGGCGCTCTATGACTTCGCGCACGTCCGCTGCTCCATCGATTGAGGATCCCCACGCCGATCAACCCACAATCCACGCCGGCGCGCGCCTGGGCAAAGCACATGCGCTCGTCATCATGCTCCATGGCCGCGGTTCCACCGCACGCGACATCATGGGGCTGGCACGCGACGTGCTGCCCACCAATGCCGACTACGCCGCGCGCCTCGCATTTCTCGCACCCCAGGCCGCTGGCAACACCTGGTATCCGCAGCGTTTCATTGCGCCCATCAGCGAGAACGAGCCGTGGCTGACCTCGGCGCTGCACGCGGTGGGCCACACGGTTGACTCGGCGGTGACAGTGGGCATTCCCACCGAACGCATTGTGCTGCTGGGCTTCTCGCAAGGGGCCTGCCTGGCGCTGGAGTATGCAGCGCGTTTTCCCCATCGCTTCGGTGGTGTGGTGGGGCTTAGCGGCGCGCTGATTGAAAACGGCGATCGCCCGCGCACCTATTCCGGCAGCCTGCTGGGCACGCCCCTCTATTTGGCCAGCGGCGACGCTGACGACCACATTCCGCCCGAGCGCATTGATCGCAGCGCGCGCATCTTTACGGCCATGGGCGCCGTGGTCAAGCGCGACATCTACCCGGGCATGGGGCACACGGTCAACGCCGAAGAGATGGCGTACATTCGCGCCATGGTCTCGCTCCTGCTCGAAGTGTAAGCGGGAAAAGCAACAGCGACACAGAGGTCACAGAGGGAACAGAGAAACAGAGAGAAAAAGCAACAGCGAGGAGAAGTTATTCTCGCTGTTGCTTCTTCTCTCTGTTTCTCTGTTCCCTCTGTGACCTCTGTGTCGCTGTTGCTTTTCCCGCCTATGCCGGCTTGCCCGCGGCCGTCGCCTCGGGCGACTCAATCAGCGCACCGCTGCTCACATCATAGATGTAGCCGTAGATGGGCAGGTTGGCCGGCACCAGAGGGTGCGTGCGCAGGCGCGTCACGTCATCCACCAGGCATTGCGTCTGGCTGGTGAAGGTGAGCCAATTCATGTATTCGCCCGCACGCGAGCCGCCGCCGCTGGCCACGTTGCGCCAGCCATTCTCGTCGGCAACCGCCGTCTCCAGGCTCTCGGCAAGCAGCGCGCGCACCGTCTCATCATTAATGCTCATGAGCCCGCAGCCGGTGTGGTGAATGACAAACCACGCCTGCGTGCCCAGCAGCTTGTGCGAGAGCACGAGCGAGCGAATCGCGTCCTCGCTGGCGCGCCCGCCGGCATTGCGAATCACATGCGCATCACCCTCGCGCAGCCCGGCAAAGTGGGCGGGGTCCAGGCGCGCATCCATGCAGGTGAGGATGGCAAAGCGGCGCGCGGGCAGGGCGGACAAGCTCGCTTTGTCGCCAAAATCGGCCTGGTAGGCGGCGTTGGCGGCAAGCACCTCATCAAGTATCTGGCTCAAGTGCGTATCTCCTCTGTGGCGTTGGTGCAATGCACGCACCATACACGAAGCAGAGGCGCGCCTCTGTAGGCGCGGTTTCCAAGCGGGGTCTTTGCGCGCAAGCGCCACGAACCACGCTGCGGCGCAACGACACTTTCGTAGCGGGGGGCTGCCTGCATGACGGCCTGGTTGGGGCGGTTGAATTCAGCCGCCCACTGCGTGACGTTGCAGCGCAATGGGCGGCTGGCGTACAGCGCCTGAAAGCGCGCGACTGCGTGCATGCGCCCCATGCACGGAAAGTGCATGGAGTTCTGCGGCCTTTGGCGCACCAATCCATACGAATTTAAGAAACTGCCCATCAGCGCGCGAAGGATTGCGGCTTTCACAGCGATTCAGTCTCTGGGTGGGAAACTCACTCACGGCAGCGCACCTTGCGACACACAACAGAGACATTGCAGAAGACCAGTGCACGCGAGCCCTACGCAGACAAAAGACATGACAAATGTCATGTTGAAGTAAGGCAAACGTTGGTATAGAATCGTATTCGGTGGTGGGCACTTATTGTGTACATTCGCCAACCCCCCTTCCCCAGCGCACGCCGCACCCTCGGCGGCACTCCGGAAGTTGAGCGTCGATTACGGCATCTGCCGTTCGAATCGTCCAACCATCCACACACCCCAAACTGGAGGCACCCCCCTATGTTGAACGCGCTCTCTTCCCTCTATGTGTACATGCTCGCCTACCTGCACCAGGATGAAGGCCAGGACTTTATCGAGTACGCGCTGATCATTGGCTTGATCGTTCTTGTTGCCGTCGTGCGCTGTTACGGCCATGGGCACAGCAGTATCAGGCACACTCTTCGACAGCGTCGCAGACCGCGATTGGTACGCTGTACTAACCGGCTTGATCGAGCCAATGTTCCAGCAGTCAGGCGGACTCTGTGACGATGTCCAGGCGAGCAGCGCACGGGCCTGGTGGTGACCTTGGCCAGGACCTGATCGAGTACGCATACACCATGCCGCTGTTCCTGCTGCTCGTGCTGGGCATCATGGAGTTCGGCTACCTCTTCTTCCAGTACAGCACCATCACCAACGCCGCACGCGAGGCCGCACGCGCCGGGATCGTCCCGGTCACCTGCGACCTCGCGTGCGTGCGAGGGGTGGCCCGCCACTTCACAGATGCTGCAGGCCTGGACCCCGCCGACCTGACAATCACCGCAACCAATCCAACGGCCGGCCAGGTGCGGGTCGTGATCACATACACACGAGGCTCATCACACGCATCGTGATGATGGCCGTGGGCAGCGACGACCCGATCACACTGCAAACCTCAGCCACGATGAACCGAGAGTAGGAAACGCATGGGCCGCTCCCGCGGGCTCATTTGGCTGGTCTCCGGGCTCTTCCTTGCCCTGGTCGCCGGCGTCCTTGCCTTCCAGGCCATCAACCGTGCCACGGTCGAGAAGACGCAGGAGGGGCCGGCCAGCGGGCCGCTCGTCACCGTCGTCGTCGCCGCGCGCGATGTACCTGTGCGCACGCAACTGGTCGCCGCCGATGTGCGCACAGTTGATATGCCCGTCCGGTCGCTGTGCCGCCGGGCGCTGTCACTGCGCTTGACGACGCCATCGGCCGCATTGTCACGGCCGACCTCTTTGAGGGTGAGGTACTGCTCACCGACCGCCTGCTCGACCCGACGATCATCTCCCCCGATGGTCGTCTGGCGCTCATGATGGTCGATGACCAGTACCTCATGGCGCTGCCTGCCTTTGACACGTTGAGCCGCGTGCGTGTGCTCAAGCCCGGCGACCGCGTCGACATCCTGACCTCGATCGACTTCACGGTCAAAATGGTGGGCGGGCAGCAGAACGACGAGGAAGATGTACAGACGACCTTCGTCGTGCTGCAGAATGTGGCCGTGGCCGGCCTGGTGGGGCCCAACGTGACGCCGCCGCGCACGGATGCCACGGGTGCGATCATTGAAGGCGCGACAGATGCGGCGCTCTCGGTGCCGGATGCGCTGCTGCTCACGCTCGCGCCGCAGGACGCGCTGGCGCTCAAGTACGCCATCGACGCCGGCGGCATCATGGACTTTGTACTGCGCGCGCCCGGCATCGATCGGCCCTTTGAGACCGACGCCGTGGACGCCGACTATATGGACAACCGCTATGACCTGCCGTTGGAGCCGGGGCAGTAACGCCGGAGTGGGGCGGAGGGGACGCGGCTCATGCCAATGCCGAAACCGGGGACACGCTGCGCCTGCTGCTGATTGCCGAGCAGGAAGCAGTGCGTGACGAGTTTGATGCCGTGCTCAAAGTCTATGGCGGCGCGTACCAGCTCTTTTGGGTGGCGCAGCCCGAGCTTGCCTATCGTCGCGTGCTGGAGGTGCTGCCGCACGTGGTGCTGGTGGACGACGGCCTGGGTGCGAGCGGGCTGGTGCGCGCTGTGCGCCAGGTGCTGGCCACTGCGCCGGGCACGGCCGTACTGGCCGTCGTGGGCGAGCAGGCCATGGCCACTGCGCGTCAGGCGGTGCTGGCCGGCGCGCGCGGCTTCGTCTCCAAGCCGCTTGTCCCCGACGAAACCTGGGCCACGATCTACCAGATGCTCAACCTGGGCGGCCAGCAGGCGCAGCGCGAGCCCGAGCGCGCTGCCGGCGCGGGTGGCGCCGTGGTGGTCTTTATCGGCCCCAAGGGCGGCACCGGGCGCACGATGATCGCCGTCAACACCTCCATCGCCCTGCAGCGCGAAACAGGGCGGGGCGTCGTCATGGTGGACGCCGACTTTGCGGCCCCTGCGCTGGACGTCGTCATGAACCTGCGCGATGACAACGACATCACCCATCTGCTGGCGCGTGCTGCGCAGCTGGACCCTGACCTCATCAACGGCATTCTCAGTACGCATACCTCCGGCCTGCGCGTGCTGCTGGCCCCGCCCCCCGGCCAACTGACCAAAATTTCCCTGCCGCAAGTCCAGCAGCTTGTGAGCCAGCTGCGCCGCATGTTTGATTGGGTGGTGGTGGATCTGGGGCTGCCCATGGACGAGACGGCCTTTGCCTTTTTGGACAGCGCCGACCATATTGTGATGACCGTGCTGCCCGAGATGGTGGGGTTGCGCAATACGCGCCTGATGATCGACCAGTTGCAGGCGCATGGCCATCCTGAGGAGAAGATCTGGCTGGTGCTCAATCGCTCTACAATCGCCGCCGGCATCAGCCGGCGCGACATCGAGGAGCGGCTGCGCGTGCGCATCCACGACACGGTGCCCGACGACCAGCCGCTTGTGAGCCAGAGCGTCAACCGCGGCGTGCCGTTGATGATGGCGCAGGAGCGCAGCGCCGTGGGCAAGGCCATTCGCAAGCTTGCGCACGAACTGGTGCTGCAGCGCGGCGGCGGCCACGCCGGCACACTGCGCCGGCTGTGGCGGCCCATGCAGGCAAAACCCTAGGGATACCGCTATGAAGCCCCCAAGCCGGAAAAGATACTTCGAGCAAAAGCGCGGAGAGCGCAAAGGAAAAACAACAGCGAGCATTGCCTGAGATGGTGCTGTTCCTGGCGTATCCTGGCGTTCCTCTGCGCCTCTGCGTCAAGAAGCTGTTTTTACGTCGGCATCACTTTAAGGAGACCGCACGCATGGCGCCCATTATAGGATTGCTGGCAGCCCTGGCGGTGCTCATGATCTTCGTAGCTGTCTACCGGCTGGCGGTGCGCCCCGACGAAGTCACCACGCGCATGGATAGCTACGGCAATGCGGCCGTGGCGGCAACGCCGGCGCCGCCCATGGTCCAGCGTGCGAACTGGCTGGCGCAGCACCTCAAGGGATCAAAGACGGGCGACCGCGTGGGCCAGTTGCTGGCGCAGGCCGACCTGCCGCTGACGGCCGCCGAGTTTGTGCTGATTGTGGCGGGGGTGGCGGCGCTGGGCTTTGTGCTGGGGGCCTGGCGCATCAACATGCTGGCCGGCGTCGGTTCTGGGGCTGCTCTTCGCCGGCTCTTCCCATTCCTGTGGGCGCATGCGGGCACGCGGCAAACGCAAGCGCGCGATTGTGGATCAGCTGCCCGAGGTGCTGACGCTGGTCCTGGGCGCGCTCAAGGCCGGCTATGGGCTGGCGCAGGCGATTGACGCCGTGGCGCATGAGGGGCCGCAGCCATCGGCGACGGAGTACGCACGCATCGTGCGCGCCACCGAATTGGGCGTCTCGCTGCCGCGCGCGCTCGACGACATGGCCAAGCGCATCGGCAGCGACGACATTGACCTGCTTGTGACCGCCATCAACATCCAGTATGAGGTCGGCGGCAACCTGAGCACGGTGCTGGCCAACATTGCCGACACGATCCGCGAACGCATCCGCATCCTGCGCGAGGTGCGCTCGCTCACGGCGCAGCAGCGATTGACGGGCACCATCCTCTCCTTTCTGCCCGTCGGCCTGGCCGTATGTTCTTTACTCATGCAACCAGGCTTCTTTGCCCCATTTTTTGAGCCGGGCTGGGCGCGCTTCATGCCCATGGCCGCGGTCGTCATGATGGTTGTCGCCTACGTGATCATGCAGCGTATTCTCGATATCGAGGTTTAGCGATGGGCAGCGCGTTGGCTGGACTTCCGGTGCTTGTGGGCTTCCTGGTGGCGCTTGCCATCGTGGCCATGTGGATGGGCCTGGCCCCCTCGCGCCGCAATGTACAGGCCGTAGACGAACGGCTGGATCAATACCTCGACCGCGCCGATATCGTCGAGGTGATCGAGATGCAGCGTCCCTTTGCGCAGCGCGCGATGGGGCCGATTATGCGCCGCGTGCTGGGCTGTGGCCGGCGGATTGTTGCCGCAGCGCAACCTTGCCAAGACCGAGGACCTGCTGATCAAGGCCGGGCGGCCCGGCGGCCTGTCGGGGCTCGATTTCACTGGGCCTGCGCTTGCTGCTTGGCGGTGGGGCTCCCGCTTGCTGGGCTGGATGCTGGCGCGGCGCAGCGGGGTTGAAGGCTGGCTGCTGCTGCGCAATCTGGCCATTGGCCTCGTGGCCGGCTATGATGCTGCCCACCTTCTGGCTGCGGCGCAAGGCGCGCAGCCGCCAAACCGAGATCCAGCGCGCGCTGCCCGATGCGCTCGACATGCTGACCATCGGCGTCGAGGCGGGCCTTGCCTTCGAGTCGGCCCTGCTGCGTGTGGGCGAGCAGTGGGACAACGCCCTCAGCACGCGAGTTGCGCCAGGCCGTCTCCGAAATGCGGCTGGGCGTGCCGCGCAACGAGGCGCTGCGGCGCGTGGCCACACGCACGAGCGTACCCGACCTGACCACCTTCGTTGCGATCTTGATCCAGTCTAGCCAGTTGGGCGTCAGCATCGCCAACGTGCTGCACTCGCAGGCCGAGCAGATGCGCGTCAAGCGCAAGCAGATGGCCGAGGAGAAGGCGCGCCAGGCCAGCGTCAAGATCACTGTTGTTGTCGCCATTTTCATCCTGCCCTCGCTCTTCATTGTCGTTCTGGGCCCGGCGATCCCGCGCATTATGGAGACGTTGAGCGCCGCGGGAGGTGGCTAGGCCATGAACGAACCCGATCAGCACGAAGCATCCCAGCCGGAACCCTACGCGCAGCGCGACCAGGTGCGGGCCGACGCGGCCTTCAAGCACGCGCAGGCAGCCATGCAAATGGGCGACTGGGCGCAGGCGATTGCACTTCTGCAGCAGGTGGAGCAACGCTTTCCCGGTGACGACCTTCTGGAGGCGCTGCTGGCCGAGTGCCACTTCAAGGCGGACTTCGATCGCACGACGGCAACGGTCAAGCCCAAGCGTTCGACGCGGAACTGGCGGCGACTGGCCAGCTTCGGCCTCATGGCCGGCACGGTGATGTTCGTCCTGTTGCTGGGCGCCACTGTGATGCGGGAGCGCTTGTTTCCGCTCATGGCGGAGACTGCCGGCCTGACGCAGCAGGCCGAATTGCTGGATCAGGCGCGCGCAGCGCTGGCCGGCGAGAAGTTCGACGAAGCCGAGCAACTCTTCAACGAACTGCTGGGCCTCGCCCCCGCCTCGACGGCGGCGCAGGAGGGGCTGGTCGCGGTGGCGCAGCAGCGCGATCTGGCGCGCCAGTACGAGGCAGCGCAGCGGCTCTTCGTCCAGGATGATTACGCAGGCGCACTCAAGGGCTTCGGCGCGCTGCAAATGGTGGCGCCGAACTACAAGAACGTCAACTCGCTCATTCTCGAGGTGAGAAAGTTCCAGCAACTCGAAACGCTGTACGAGCAGGCCCAGACGCAGATTTATCTGGGCTACAAGGATATTGCTGTGGCCACCTACAGCGAGATTCAGAGCGTCAGCACCACCTATCGCGCCGCAGAGATCAAGGATACGCTCTACCAGTTGAACCTTGAACTTGGGCGCGGGCTGATCGAATTGAACCCGCCCGATCCGGCGCTGGTGCCGGTGGCGCTGGATCGTTTCAACGCCGCCCTGCGCCAGCGCCCCAGCGATCCTGAGGCGAGCGTCGACCAGCGGCTGGCTACTGACTACATGACGGGCAGCAATGCCTACCAGCGGTCGGACTGGCCGCAGGCAGTGGAGCGACTGCAGGCGCTCTTCAGTCAGCGCCCCAATTATCTGGGCGCCGCCGTGCCCCCTCTGCTCTATCAGGCGTACATCAACAACGGCGACCTCTACCGCAGCAACAACGATCTCTACAAGGCCTACGATCAATACCGGCTGGCCGCCGAACTGCCGATCAGCGACACGGTGATCGCGCGCGGGCGCATGGCCGAGATCCAGCCGCTACTGACGCCCACGCCCACACCGGCGCCGACGCTGCCGCCGGCGTCGCCGGCGCCGTCGGCTACACCGACGCCCACGCCGACGCCACGCCCCATGCTTGCATTCCAGGGGCGGATCATCTTCAAGTCGGACAACGTCGAGCAGCCGGGCTACTGGGTGATGGACAGCGACGGCGGCGGCCGCGAGTACCTGGGCCCGTTTGAGATGTATGACCGGGCCGTCGATGCCTATCGCGAGACCGAACGACTTTCGCCCGACGGCCAATACCGGGTACAGGTAGGTGATGTGGACAAGCGCGCCCAGGTGTTATTGGCCAAGACCTTCGACGTCACCTTCCCGCCGCGCCCGCTGACGCGCCACAGCAAGATCGCCTACGATCCTGTCTGGTCGCCTGACGGCAGCCTGGTCGCCTACGTCACGCAGGCGAATGAGAGCGACGACATCTGGGTTATTTCGCCCGACGGCGCGACGCAGGAATCATTGGTGCGCAACCCCTGGGAGTGGGAGAAGCATCCCTCCTGGTCTCCGGACAGCACGCGCATTGCCTTCATGAGCAACCGCGAGGGCACACTGGCGGTTTGGGTGATGGAGCGTAACGGGCGCAACCCGCGCAACATCAGTAATGTGCCCTGGCCCGAATATGACCCAGTGTGGGTCAAGTAGCAGCGCCGGCCTGCCGTATAGAGAGAACCCCCCATGCTGAACTTCCGTCGCACTCCGCCCATTCCGCCCGACTCCGTCCGAGCCGGCGCCGCGCCCGTTTGCGCAGCCGGCAGTACGCCCTGCACAGCCACCCGTGAGTGCAAGCGCTGCCGCGCATGCGTCAAACTACGACATCGTGCGCGAGCACGTCCATCCGCGCCTGCTCACGGAGATCAATCCGGGCGCGGGGCGTGCGGACGACGCCGAAGTGCGGCGTGCGCTCGAGCGCATGTTTACGGAAGTGGTGGCTTCACTGGGCCTGCCACTCAGCCGTGCCGAGCGCAACGAGTATTATGCGCAGATCCTGGCCGACATCCTGGGATTGGGCCCGCTGGAACTGCTGCTGAACGACGACTCGATTACGGAAATCCTCATCAACGGGCCGGACAAGGTCTTCGTCGAGCGCGCCGGCATGCTTGAGGCAACCGATTTGCACTTCCGCACCAACGACGACCTCATGCGCATTATCGAGCGGATTGTGACCCCCATCGGGCGGCGCATTGATGAAAGCAGCCCGATGGTTGACGCGCGCCTGGCTGACGGTTCGCGCGTCAACATCATCATCCCGCCGCTGTCGCTTGTAGGGCCATGCCTCAGCATCCGCAAGTTTGCCAAGGCGGTTCTCTCGCCGGATGACCTGGTGCGCAAGGGTGCGCTCACGCCGGAGATTGCAGACTTTCTGCGTGCCTGCGTGCGCTCGCGGCTCAACGTGGTGGTTTCCGGCGGCACGTCGTCCGGCAAGACGACGGTGCTCAACATCCTGTCGTCGTTCATTCCGGACACCGAACGCATTCTGACCATCGAGGATGCGGCCGAACTGCAGTTGCAGCAGGAGCACGTCGTGCGGCTGGAGGCGCGCCCGGCCAACATGGAGGGCAAGGGTGCGGTGCCCATCCGGCAACTGGTGATCAACGCGCTGCGCATGCGCCCCGACCGCATTGTGGTTGGCGAGGTGCGCGGCGGCGAAACGCTGGACATGCTTCAGGCCATGAACACGGGCCACGACGGCTCGTTGACGACTGTGCACTCGAACAGCGCGCGCGACACGCTTGCACGCGTGGAGACCATGGTGCTGATGGCGGGCATGGACCTGCCGCTGCGCGCGATCCGCGAACAAGTAGCCTCCGCCTTCGATGTGATTGTGCATCTCGAGCGACTGGCGGACGGCACGCGCAAGATGGTCCAGGTGGCCGAGGTGCAAGGCATGGAGGGCGAAGTTGTGGTTATGCAGGATATCTTCCGCTACGTACAGACGAGTGTCAGCAACGGGCGTGTACAGGGCTATTTCACGGCGACGGGTGTGCGGCCCAAATTCGCGGCCAAACTGGAGGCCGCCGGCTACAAGATTGAAGCCGGCATCTTTACGCCTACGGTCGATCCGGGCCGTCGTCAACGCTAGCGGGGCTGTACGGGGAAAGGCAGGCAAGCGATGTGGCGAGGGGCGCGGTGGCTGCACCGCGACGAACGGGGCCAGGACCTGCTTGAGTTTGCTGTGAGCGCGCTGGTGCTGCTGATGCTGCTGGCCGGCATTGCAGACTTTGGCGGCGCATTTCAGCAGTACATCATCGTAACGAATGCGGCGCGCGAGGGCGCGCGCTTCGCATCCAGAGCACCTTGTACGTCAAGCACTTTCGCGCTCTACAAAACTGCAACGCTGAACGCGGCAATCGCCGAGGCAGCGCAGAGCAATCTGACAGTGGTGGCCGCTGATGTAGCGTTGTTGAAGAACGGGATCGCGGCGACAAGTTGTGTGGCCGCGGGGTCACCCATCGTCGTGACCGTCAAGCACAGATACACCGCGACCTTTGTGAGCCTGGTCGGCTTTAACAATTTGGACCTCAAGGGTTCAGTCGAAATGATCTCTTTCGGCAACACCGGAAGTGGGTAGCGACAAATTCGCAACTTGCGCAGTAGCACCGGAGACGAGTCTGCTCAGGGGAGCACCATGCTGAAGATGCACGACGAGCGCGGCCAGTCGCTGGTTCAACTGGCATTGATGATGGTGGTGCTGCTTGGTTTTGCGGCGCTGGCCATCGACATGGGCTACCGTTACGTAGAGCGGCGGCGCATGCAGAACGCCGCCGACGCCGCGGCGCTGGCCGGCGCCTACGCGCTCTGCCAGAACGTACCCGCCACCTCGGCGCGCGCCACGGCGGTAGCATACCTGACGCGCAATGGCGTCAAGCCGGCCGATATCGGCACAGACGATGTGAAGGTCTCAGGCGGCAAAGTCGATGTGCATGCCGACATAGTTCCATTGACCTTCCTGGCTGGAGCGGTCGGCGCGAGCTGGGGGGGTGGGGTCGTGGTGCCAACGGCAACACCGCCTGCGCAAATTGGCGCCAACGCCGGTGCCACGTGTGGCGCCGCCACCTCCACTTGCGGCTTGTTTCCCGTCGCCTTCGAAAAGGCCCTGTACGTCAACGCTGCCTGTGGGGCGCGCATGGTGATCTGGGATGCCGACAAAGACGATATCGACTCAGCCTGCGAGATTGGTGGCGTCACCCACCCGTTTTGTGACTGCTACGACTGCAGCGACAACGACGGGCCGCTCACGCTGTTTACGGACACAAGCCGTGGGTGGCTGGACTTCACGGGTTCGACCGACCCCTTGTACCCCGACACGTGCGCAAGCAATGGATGCGGCGACAGCGAATTGAAGTGCCGCATTGAAAAGGGCGCGGCCGAAATGGTCACCCTGCCCGCATGCATTGCGGGGCTGCGCGGTGTGAAGGCAGGCGCAAGCAAAGAGATCGACGCGCGCGCCGGCGACATTGTGAGGCTGCCGCTCTATGACACCACGTGTTCGCCGGTGGGCAACCATTGCTCGGGCACGGATGCCGAGGGCTACCATGTTGTGGATTTTGGCTGTGTGCAAGTGGAGGGCTGGGTGCAGAGCCTCCAACTGGACCCCAAACCTGGCATGGACAAGTCCTACAAAAAGATCAAGAGTAAGGCGATCATTGTGACAAAGGTTTGCGGCGGTGCGTGTGCAACTTCATGCGGCAGCACGAACGGTGCGCTGCCCGAGACGTGGCAGTTGCGCGCAGTGAGTATCACAAAATGATGGCCCGTGCGTCGCTGGCGCTTGCAAACCCGAGTCAGCACCGGGCCGCCGGCGTGCGTACGTCTACGACGGGACCTGACTGCCGTCAACGTTCGTATGGCTGTGTGGGGAAAGGCAGGCAAGCGATGTGGCGAGGAGGCGCGGTGGCTGCACCGCAATGAAAAGGGACAGGACCTGATTGAGTTTGCCGTGAGTGCGCTGGTGCTGCTGATGCTGCTGGCCGGCATTGCAGACTTTGGCGGCGCATTCCAACAACACATCATCGTGACGAACGCGGCGCGTGAGGGCGCGCGCAAAGCATCTCGACTTCCCTGTCTGAGTATCAACTCGCGCCGCCTACCAAGGGGCCATAGTCAATGCGGCGATCGCTGAGGCGGAAGCGAGCAACATTACGCTGGTGGCTGCGAACGTCACCTATGTGCCCAATCTGGCGACAACCTGCCCCACAGCCGGTCAGCCTGTCGTTGTCACCGTCACCCACCCCTACACGATGCTCTTTTCAGGCCTGTTGGGGGTGGGCACTCTCAACCTCAAAGGCAGGGCCGAGATGATCTTCTTCGGCAACGATGTTGGTTTCGCGCCCCCTCGCGCCATACAACTGCACACTCGCGTCCAGCCGGAGGCAGAAAGGATGCCATGCTAAATGTTCGGAGCGAACGCGGGCAGACGATGGTGCAGCTTGCGCTCATGCTGGTGGTGCTGCTTGGTTTTGCTGCGTTGGCGATCGACATGGGCTATCGCTACGTAGAGCGGCGGCGCATGCAGAGCGCTGCCGACGCCGCGGCACTGGCCGGCGCCTATGAGCTCTGCCAGGGCAAGCCCGCCACCGTTGCCAGCGACCGAGCTAAAGAGTACCTGACGCGCAATGGCGTCGCCGCGGCCAGTATCGCACCCTCCGACGTGACCATCACGGGGGGCAAGATTGACGTGCACGCGAAGAACCCGAGCCCGCTCACTTTCCTGGCCGGACCCGCCGGCTTCACGACGCTTGCAATTGGCGCCAACGCAGGCGCCGTCTGCGGCGCGGCCAAGTCTGCATGCGGGCTCTGGCCCATCGCGTTTGAGGAGTCATATGTACGCACCGGCCGCCTGCGGCAAGCGCATGATCATCTGGAACTCCGACAATGATACATCTGCCTTCACCTGTGTGCTGGGTGGCGTAAACAAGCCTGTCTGCGACTGTTATCAGTGCAGCGACAGCGCAGGCGCTTTCACGCTTTTTACCGAGACCAGCCGCGGCTGGCTCGACTTCTCGGACGTTTATGACCCTCTCTACCCGGACCCCTATACCTCGGGTAACGGCTGCGGCGCGTCCGAACTCGCCAACCGCATCCGCTATGATCATGGCGGGCACGTTGTGGTGCCGTCCTGCATCCCGGGTATAAGCGGCGTAAAGGCGGGCGTCAAGGATGACGTCATGGCGCGTATAGGAGAAACGGTGTTCGTGCCCATCTACTCAGGGACGTGTGCAGGTACGTCGACGGGCTGTGCAACGGAGGGGTATCAGGTCAACCGCTTCGGCTGCGTCAAGGTCATCAAATGGGATCAGAGCTTTGAGTTGAAACCGACGACGGCGGGGGCCGCGGCTGGCTACTCAAAGATCAAGAGCAAGGTCATCGAGGTCTCCAAAACGTGCGGGGCGGCCTGCGTAACGAACTGCGGCGCTACGGATGGATCGCTCCCGGCCGACTGGGAGTTGCGATCGGTAGGGCTTACCAAATGATTGAGCCTGCTCGCCTCCTCGCCGCGCTGGCCGTGGGATGGCTGCTGGGCGGTCTGGGCAACTGGGCCGCGGACGCACTGCCCAAGTGGCGCGCGCCTGCAGGGCAGCCCGCTGCGCCCCTCGCGCCACCCGGCCTGCAGCACTGGACGGCGCTGGTGACGTCTGCGTGCTGGCGCAGTCAGCCGCGCCAACCGCTGCTGCTGCTCGCGACAATGGCCGTCTGTGTGGGGTGCGCTTTCCTCTCCAGCAATACGACGGCGTTTGTACTCGGCTGTCTCTATGCGGCATTCCTGCTGTCGGTGCTGGTGATTGACCTGGAGCAGCGGCGCGTGCTCAACGTCATGCTGGGGCCGGCCGCGGCGTTCGCACTTGCCGCCAGCCTGCTTGCCCCGACACCCACACTGCCCATGGCACTGCTGGGCGGCGCGCTCGGCTTCGGTATCTTCCTGCTGATTGGAATTCTGGGCCGGGGGGCACTGGGTGCGGGCGACATCAAGCTCATGGGTGTTGTCGGCCTCATGGCAGGCTATCCCGGCATCCTCACGGCCACGGTCCTGGGCACCGTGCTGGGCGGCCTGGCCGCACTGGTCCTGTTGCTCTCGCGCCGTGCGACGCGCAAGTCCACTTTTGCCTATGCCCCGTATCTGGCCATCGGCGGCATCGCAGTCCTGATTATGACGCTCGGCGGATAACACGCAACTCCACAAGACAGGGTGCTACATGCATATCGACAACCTGACGCAGCAAACAGTGGTGATTGAAAAGGGCCGCCTCGCCAACAACGCCTGGACGCGCCTGCGCGGCCTGATTGGCGTGCGCCATCTGGACGCAGGCGACGGTATGTTGATTACGCCCTGCAAGAGCGTCCATTGCATGTTCATGTCGATCCCCATCGATGTGATCTATGTTGACAAGCAGGATCGTGTCGTCGCCACAGACGCGAACCTGCGCCCTTGGCGCATCGGCCGCATTGCCCGCGGCGTCCAGTATGTGGTTGAAGTGCCCACCGGCACGATTGCGAGCACAAAAACCGCAGCGGGTGACTCTCTGCGCGTCAGGCAAGACTGAGTGCGCCGGTCCTCCCTGCCGTTGGCAGCGGAGAGAGTGGTGAGCCAATTCATGTACTCGCCCGCACGCGAGCCGCCGCCGCTGGCCACGTTGCGCCAGCCACTCTCGTCGGCAACCGCCGTCTCCAGGCTCTCGGCAAGCAGCGCGCGAACCGTCTCATCATTAATGCTCATGAGCCCGCAGCCGGTGTGGTGAATGACAAACCACGCCTGCGTGCCCAGCAGCTTGTGCGAGAGCACGAGCGAGCGAATCGCGTCCTCGCTGGCGCGCCCGCCGGCGTTGCGAATCACATGCGCATCGCCCTCGCGCAGCCCGGCAAAGTGGGCTGGGTCCAGGCGCGCATCCATGCAGGTGAGGATGGCAAAGCGGCGCGCGGGCAGGGCGGACAAGCTCGCTCTGTCGCCAAAATCGGCCTGGTAGGCGGCGTTGGCGGCAAGCACCTCATCAAGTATCTGGCTCAAGTGCGTATCTCCTCTGTGGCGTTGGTGCAATGCAGGCACGATACACGAAGCAGAGGCGCGCCTCTGTAGGCGCGGTTTCCAAGCGGGGTCTTTGGATGACTGGTATTTCCTTCTTACGTTTCGAGCGTACAGGGATGTAAAATTGGATTGGGTATAGACCCTCAGCCAATACAATCCAGTGAAAGTCCCAATTTTGTGGATAAGTACATTGTGGCGCTTGATATCAGCGCCAAGTTGGAGCAGTGGGAAAGAGGCAGCGCTGTAGCCGTGTCGAATGGCCATTCGAGGATATTGTGGGTGGCTCCTGATATCAAGCAACGCGCAAGGGTAATGCTCACTGGAAATGAACCCCCGCAGTTTGCCTTAATGGCAATTCTTGCGTATATGGCGCTGCAGCCGGACTTGGCCCGAATTCATCGGGTAATTCTCGACCAGGACTACAGTGGCAATACCGCAAAGCGCGTAATCAATCGGCGTCTCGTCAATCTGATTCGCTTGGACTGCCCAAACTTCAAGGCTTCACATATCCGCATCGCATTAGTGGCCGGCAGCCGCGCAGACAGACTCGCTCGCCAAGTCTACATTGGAGAGCGCAAAGCTGATTCTATCGTTACGTGGGGCGCTCTAGAGGAAGTTCTACGGAAATCAAAGTGACTGGGGTTCTCGCTTTCAGCCGAAGGCGCTTGCGAGAATGATGTTCAGCGGCGCCGAGGCGCCCACTGAACTGCCCAGTCATCTGCAACCATTATACCATAGTTTGTCAATCTGCAGCGCTAAAATCGCTTTACTGACAAACATAACGGGCGGGGCCTCCACTGGAAGCCCCGCCCGCCTTCATTCTTTTCACTGCTTGCTGCCGGACAATTACATGCCCATGCCCATGTCGCCGCCGCCACCCATCGCGGGGGCCGGGTTCTTCTCGGGCATGTCTGTGACCAGCGCGCTGGTCGTCAGAATCATCGCCGCAATCGAGCAGGCATTTTCCACGGCGCTGCGGGTGACCTTGACGGGGTCGATAATGCCCGCTTCGAGCATGTCGACGTAGTCATTGGCGAGCACGTCGTAGCCGATGTTGTTCTTCTTGTCGGCGTGCAGCATGCGCACCTTCTCGATCACCACGGCGCCGTCGAGGCCCGCGTTCTGGGCAATCATGCGCATGGGCTCTTCGAGCGCACGGCGCATAATGCGCACACCGGTGGCGGCGTCGCCCTCGAGCTTGATGCTGTCCAGCGCAGGGATCGCATTGATCAGCGCCACACCACCGCCGGGGACGATGCCCTCTTCCACTGCCGCGCGCGTGGCGCTCAAGGCGTCTTCCACGCGGTGCTTCTTCTCCTTCAGCTCGGTCTCGGTGGCAGCGCCGACGCGGATGATGGCAACGCCACCCGCCAGCTTGGCCAGACGCTCCTGCAGCTTCTCGCGGTCGTAGTCGCTGGTGCTCGCGTCGGACTCGGCACGAATTTCGTCGATGCGGGACTTGATGGCATCGCTGTCACCTGCGCCGTCGACGATCGTCGTGTCGTCCTTGGTGCGAGACGATCTTGGCCGCGCGGCCCAAGTCCTCAACCATGACGCTCTCCAGCTTGCGGCCGAGCTCTTCGGTGATGACCTGGCCACCCGTGAGGATGGCGATGTCGCGCAGCATGGCCTTGCGGCGGTCGCCAAAGCCCGGGGCCTTGATGGCCAGGGCGTTGATCATGCCGCGCAGCTTGTTGAGCACCAGCGTGGCCAGCGCTTCGCCGTCCACATCTTCGGCAATGATGACCACCTTGCGCTGGCCGAGCTGCACCAGCTTCTCCAGCGCAGGGACGATGTCCTGGGCGCTGCTGATCTTCTTGTCGGTGATGAGGATGTACGGATCCTCAATCACGGCTTCCATGCGCTCCGAGTTGGAGACGAAGTAGGGGCTCAGGTAGCCGCGGTCGAGCTGCATGCCTTCCACAAACTCGGTCTCGAACTCGAGGCCCTTGCTCTCTTCAACGGTGATGACGCCGTCCTTGCCGACCTTGTCCATCACGTCGGCAATCAAGTCGCCAATCGCCTTGTCGGCGGCGGAGATGCTGGCAACCTGGGCAATGGCCTCGCTTGCCGGAGACGGGGGTGGCCATCTCCTTGAGCGCCGTCACGATGGCGTCGCGCCCGGCAGCAATGCCGCGCTGGAGCATCATGGGGTTGGCGCCGGCGGTCACATTCTTCAGCCCTTCGGTGACGATGGCCTGGGCCAACACCGTGGCGGTTGTCGTGCCGTCACCGGCCACGTCGTTGGTCTTGGTGGCGGCTTCCTTGAGAAGCTGCGCGCCCATGTTCTCGAAGGGGTCTTCGAGTTCGATCTCCTTGGCCACGGTCACGCCGTCATGGGTGACTGTGGGGCTGCCCCACTTCTTGTCGAGGGCCACGTTGCGCCCCTTGGGGCCGAGGGTGGTCTTGACTGCATTGGCGAGGGCATCCACGCCGGCCTTGAGGGCGCGTACGTGCATCATCTTCAAACAATACTTGCTTGGCCATGGATATGGTCTCCTTGGATCTCTTTAAGCGTTCAGAAAGGGAGCGTCGCGGCCCCCATGTTGGATAGTGTGGGACGAGACTACTTCTCGACAATCGCGAGGATGTCGGATTCCTTGAGAATCAGCACTTCCTTGCCGTCGACCTTGATGGTGGTGCCGGAGTAGCGGGCATAGAGCACCTTGTCACCAACCTTGACTTCCATGGCAATGCGCTCGCCGTCATCATCGCGGGCGCCGGGGCCGGCGGCGATGATTTCGCCCTGCTGGGGCTTTTCCTTGGCCGTCTCAGGCAGAAAGATGCCCGATGCGGTCTGCTCGTCCTGCTCGGTGGGCTTGATTACGACGCGGTCACCCAGCGGCTTAAGATTCATGAAATCCTCCTCAATGGAACTTGACTGATTTGCTTGAAAGAACTCGGAATTTCTCGGAATTTCTCAATACGACATAAAGCGTGTACGATTACCACTACTGGTGCGACAGAACGACCTGCCCGAGGGACGGGCCGCTCGAGTTGTCGGCCACCCCGCACGAAGCGGGGGTCACTAGCACTCTCGCGTTGCGAGTGCTAACGGCCCCTATCTTACCCATGCGTTGCCCACGGCGCAAACTGCGCCCCATCCCGTTTGCACAAGAATCGCGCCCAAGCGTCTTTTTCGCGCCTTCTTTCTGTTAGTCTTCCGTTAGAGACGCGCAGACAGCCAATCACACGTCGCACAGAAGGCCGCAGAGAAAACGCGAAGAAGCACAGAGAAGAAAGGCGGGCGTGGGAGACGTTTCCCCGCCCGCATTTCTTGCTGTTCTCTGTGTTTCTCCGTCTTTCCTCTGCGGCCTCTGTGTCGCCTTTGCGTCGTTGTTACCCCACCCGCTCCAGAAAACGCACGTCGTTGGAGTAGAAGTAGCGGATGTCATCAATCGCGCGCTTGAGCATCGCCTGCCGCTCAATCCCCATGCCAAAGGCAAAGCCACTGTAGATGGCCGGGTCATAGCCGCCATTCTCCAGCACCACCGGGTGCACCATACCCGCGCCCAGAATCTCCAGCCAGCCTGTGTGCTTGCAGAGGCGGCAGCCCTTGCCACCGCAGAGCACGCAGTCCACATCCACCTCAACGCTCGGCTCCGTGAAGGGGAAGTAGGACTTGCGGAAGCGGATGTCGCGCCCGGCGCCATACATCTGGTTGGCGAAGTTGAGCAGCACCCCCTTGAGGTCGGCAAAGGTGATGCCCTTGCCCACCACCAGCCCCTCCACCTGATAGAACATCATCTCCGAGCGCGCCGTCACATCCTCGTTGCGGAAGCACTTGCCGGGCAGGATCACGCGGATTGGCTCGGGCGCATATTCGCGCATCGCGCGGATTTGGCCCGGGCTGGTGTGCGTGCGCAGGATGACGTCAGGCCGGGTGGTGAAGAAGGTATCCTGCATCTCGCGTGCCGGGTGATCAGGCGGGAAGTTGAGCAGGCCGAAGTTCATTTCGTCGGTCTCCACCTCCGGCGAGTCGTAGACCTGGAAGCCCATCTGCACAAAGATCTCCGCAATCTCGCGCATGGCGGCGGTGGTGGGGTGCAGCTTGCCCACGGCGGGACGGCGGCCGGGCAGCGTCACATCCACCCCTTCGGATGCCAGCGCCTGCTCCATCTCTGCCTGGGCAATGGCTTCCTGGCGCACCTGCAGCTCGTTTTCCAGGGCGCTCTTGACGCGGTTGGCCGTCTGGCCCACCAGCGGGCGCTCCTCGGCAGGCAGCTGCCCCAGGCCGCGCAGCAGTGCAGTCATCTGCCCCTTGCGGCCAAGGAATTCGGCGTACCATGCCTCGGTTTCGGCGCGAGTGGCCGCCAAAGCCAGTGCGGCGGATGCGCGTGTTTCCAGTTCTTCCAGTTGTTCAGTCAGCGTGCTCATGATGCAATTCCATTCCGGTTCACTTGCGACAGCCGTCAATTATACGCCATGCGCGCAATAGCGCCCCTTTTCGCCTTTCGTTGGGTGCAGGCATGCACACACCATGCGCGCAATCGGAGCGGAGGGCCTCCCGGCCTTCATTTTGGTGGCCGCGCCTTTTCGAGTGGCCGCAAAGTGAGGGCCGGGAGGCCCTCCGCTACGTGCCTCAAGTGACCAGCGAACGCCGCTTGACCGATTCCCCTGCATCCGCTACAGTCTGCCGCACGTTGCACTCACTGGATGATTGCTGCCGGACGTGCATCTGCCGCCGGGTGCATACTATGCAGCGACGCAACCCTGCCCACCTACAGCCTTTGCGCCATGCACGCGATTGCATGACTATACCATTCACAAGGAGAGAGACCCATGAGCAGCAACCCAGGCGCCTACGCCCACCCCGAGGTGCTTGTCAGTACGGCCTGGCTGGCCGACCATCTCAACGACCCCGGTCTGCGCATTGTGGAAAGCAACGAGGATCCGCTGCTCTATTCAATGGGCCACATCCCGGGCGCCGTCAATATCGACTGGCAGAATGACCTGAACGATCCGCTCGTGCGCGATTACCTCGACGCCGAGCAATTTGCCGCGCTGCTCAGCCGCAACGGCATTGGCCCCGACACAACGGTAATCTTCTACGGCGACAAGAGCAACTGGTGGGCCACCTACTCACTCTGGGTCTTCCACCTCTTCGGCCATACCAATACCAAAATTCTCGACGGCGGGCGGCAGAAGTGGGTGGACGAAGGGCGGCCCATGACGAGAGACGTGCCCACCTATGCGGCCGCGGACTATCCCGTGCCAACGCGGGATGATGCGCCCATCCGCGCCTTCCGCGAAGATGTGCTCGAGCATGTCAATGCAGGCAAGCAGCTTGTGGACGTACGCAGCCCGGGCGAGTTCAGCGGCACGTTGCTGCACATGCCCAACTACCCGCAGGAGGGGGCGCTGCGCGGCGGCCACATTCCAGGGGCAAAGAGTGTGCCGTGGGCCACGGCGGCCAACGCCGATGGCACCTTCAAGAGCGCCGACGAACTGCGCGCCATCTATGAAGAAGGGCAGGGGTTGAGCCCCGAAAACGACGTAATTACGTACTGCCGCATTGGCGAGCGCAGCAGCCACACCTGGTTCGCGCTCACCTATCTGCTCGGCTATCCCAACGTGCGCAACTATGACGGTTCGTGGACGGAGTGGGGCAATTCGGTGCGGCTGCCGATTGAGAAGTAGGGTGTGGGGAGTAGGGTGTAGGGTGTAGGGTGTGGGGTGTGGGGAGTACGTATCTATGTCACAGGAGAGTTCCCTGTTCCCCCGATCCCCACACCCCACACCCCACACCCTACACCCTGGCTTTGTCGCCAGAATGCCCGTTGCGGTACGCTTCGGCACATGAAAGCCATTCGCACAGTGCGCACCCTGCTTGTCGCCATCTTCCTTGCTCATGCTGCTGAGCGGCTGCGCTGCGTGGCCCCTGGAGTGGCCGGCACCGGCGCAAGCGCCTGTCACGCCCACGGCCGCACTGGTAATTGCGCCCATTGCCGCGCCGGACGACCCCGATGCCATCACCCTTGTGACGTGGAATGTGGGGCTTGCCGACGCCGACGCAGCGAACATTGCCACGCAGCTTGCGGCCTTCGACGGCGTGGATTTGTGGGTGCTGCAGGAGACAAACCGCGCCGGCGCCGCTTCCTTGCTCGAGACCGCCGCGGAGATGGGCGAGGCGGCCGACTTTGCCGCCGTGCTGGGAGCGTCAGGCGCTGCAATCCCCCTGCTCACACTCTATGACGCCGACCGCTTCACGCTGATTGAGAGCTACGAGCTGGACCCCATCAACACCACAGGGCATGTGCGTGCGCCGCTGGTGCTCCACCTGCGCGACAACCGCTCGGCCACGGAGTTCCTGCTCGTCAATAATCATCTCTACAGGACGCGCGCCACCGAGCGCCATACACAGGCGCGCCTGCTCAACGGCTGGGCCGTGACGCAGAGCCTGCCCATGATTGCCGCGGGCGACTACAATTTTGATCTGGATCGGGAATTCGGCGAGAGCAAAGAGGATCGCGATGCGGGTTATGACCTCATGACCCGCTTCGACCGCTGGCAGTGGGTGCGCCCCGAGACGATTGTGCCCACCGAGTGCGGCGACAGCCTGCCCTGCACCTATGATGACGTGCTGGATTTCGTCTTCGTGGCCAATGACGCCCGCGCCTGGCCCGCCACCAGCCAAATTATCGTCCGCCCGGGCGACTTCCCCGACGACACCACCAAGAGCGACCACAGGCCGGTGATGGCCACTTTTTGGCCGAGCAACACTCTTGAACAACAGTGATTGACAATTGATGAAGGAGGATTACCTGTTATGGCGGAAACCGCGAAAGAGAAACCTGAGGCGACCAAGCACCGCATCTTTACAATGCCTGTCGCGCGAGTCTATCCGGAGTATGTCAAAAAGGCGGAGCGGAAGGGGCGCACACAGGCCGAAGTCGACGAAATCATCCATTGGCTTACAGGCTACAGCCAGCAGGAGCTTGATACAATCCTGGAAAACGGCGTCGATTTTGAGACCTTCTTTGCTGAAGCGCCGCGGATGAATCCATCACGCTTCATGATCAAGGGCGTGGTCTGCGGCGTGCGCGTGGAAGAGATCGAAGAGCCAACCATGCAGGCAATTCGCTATTTGGATAAGCTCATTGATGAACTGGCGAAGGGAAAGGCGATGGAGAAGATACTGAGAAAGCAAGCAGCGTAGCGGAGGGGCTCCCGCCCCTCGTCCAGGTGTCGGCGCGCCGCATCATGTAGCGCTCTGTAGCGGCGGTGTAAGCCGCCGTTCTCAATAACGCGCTGCGTCCCATACCTACGGCGGCTTACACCGCCGCTACGCAAGTTCTCCGCAGTTGGCGTCGGGGGGCTGGAAGCCCCCCGCTACGATTTCTGTACGGTTTCGAGGCGCTGCACAACCTCTGGGCAGTCCGCGTATTCTACGACTCCTCAATTGTTTCCAGCACCGGCTCATAGCGGCAGAGGCAGCCGCGGGGCAGGTACAGTCGCGCAACGGCAACTCGGGCGCACGCGCCACAAGGAACTCCTTGCCCAGCAGCGCCTTGCAGGTGGCGCAGGTAAACTCGTCATCGGGGCCCGCAATCTTGAGGCGACGCACATGGTCGCCTCCCTTGCAGCGCAGCCAGGTTTCGTTGTTGTCCACATAGAGCCCCAACTGGCGCGACTTCCAATAGGCAGCCTCAACACCATCCATGGCGGGGGTGGCCAGTTCGTCCTGCACGCCGGTCGGCACCTCATCAGCGGCAAGCTGCCAGTGCGTACCCCACAGGTGCTGTTCCGCGGCATAGTGCTTTAGCCAGTCCACCGTGTCGGGGCTCAGGCCGTCGAGCAGCCAATGCTGCATGAAGAGGATACGGCGGGTGAGCGACGAGTGGCTCATCTGCGGCTCGGGGCCTGTCCATTCCGCCTCGCCAAGGGGGAAGCGCGCCTCGTACTGGCGGCGCAGGTCGAGCGCCTCGCTTGCGTCGCGCGCGGCCAGCGCTTTGCGCACGCGCGGGCAGAACGGCCGCCTTTTCGGCAGCAAGACGCGCGCAATGGACATCCAGCGTAGGCTGCGCGGCCGGGTTGTCGCGTAGTTGTCGCCCTGCACCTGCAGCCAGCCCACCTTGACCAGCCTCTGGATTGTCTCATCGTACGGCTGTGGAAGGACGCGATTCCAGCGCTGGCGCACGCCGGGCGCATGCAGCGGCCGCGGCGTGGCAAAGGCCGCAAGCAGATGAATCTGTCCATAGTCAGCCAGGTTGGGAGATGCGGCCAGCTTGGGGCCATCGAGTGCGCCCCCGCCCCCCATCATGCGCTTGAGAAAACCCATATCGACACTCCACGTTTACAAGAGGCTGCGGCAATTTGCGAAAGCAGGCAAGAGAGGCGCGCCGGTGAATGCACGCCCGCCCTTGTTTACCCGAAGGCGCGTGCAAATGCAACTTGGTGCGCTTCTGTCGCATGTCACGAAGGGTGCGGCGCGGTTCGTAGCGGCGACTGATGAATGTTGCCGAATTGTGTCGGTGGTCAGCCGCCAACGGCAACCTCACCCCCGGCCCCTCTCCATTCTGGAGAGGGGAGACCTGCGCCGACGTGGTGCTCCCCTCTCCAGAATGGAGAGGGGCCGGGGGTGAGGTTGCCGTTGGCGGCTGACTACCGACACAATTCGGCAACATTCATCAGTCGCCGCTCTCAGCGAGGCAGCGCACTGGCGACTTACGGCGGCTTACACCGCCGCTACGCAGCGCCACGCGCCGTGGCCTACACGCGACAGCAGGGGCGCTCGTGGCCGAGCGCCCCTGCTGCACACAAAGGAGGAGGGTGTTGCAAACCCAGATTAAACAATACGCATAGATTGTTCAGTAAGCCGCAGCACGGTGTGGCAGAAGTGGTAACCGGCAAGTGGTGAAGTGGCAAGCAGCACGGGCCAATAACCACTTCGCCACTTGCCGGTTACAACTTACCTCTTACCAACGACTCTTCCGCCAACCTCCATTCGTGCGCCGATCTTTGACTTGCGCCCACCCTTCGCCTAAAATTCGCAGGATCGGCGGGGTCTCTGCATCCCCTGCCGCATGATCTCTACCCATGATTTGCGACGTGCGCACGCTGGAGTGCCTTGCCATGAAATCTCTCTCGACCAACGAAATTCGCCAGTACTGGCTTGATTACTTCAACGAGCGCGGCCATGCCATCGTCGCCAGCAGCAGCCTTGTGCCGCCACCCGATGATCCGACGCTGCTCCTGATCAACGCGGGCATGAACCAGTTCAAGGACACTTTCCTGGGGCTGGAGAAGCGCGACTACAAGCGCGCCACCTCAAGCCAGAAGTGCATGCGCGTCAGCGGCAAGCACAACGACCTTGACAACGTCGGCCCCAGCCCGCGCCACCACACCTTCTTCGAGATGCTGGGCAACTTCTCCTTTGGCGATTACTTCAAGCAGGACGCCATCAACATGGCGTGGGACCTGCTCGTCAACAAGCTGGAGATGCCCGTGGAGCGCCTCTGGTTCACCGTCTACACCGATGATGACGAGGCCATGCGCCTGTGGATTGAGGCCGGGGCGGCGCCCGAGCGCGTGCTGCGCTTTGGCAAGAAGGACAACTGGTGGTCCATGGGCGACACCGGCCCCTGCGGCCCCTGCTCCGAGATTCACTACTACTGGGGCGATCTGGACAAGCAGGTGCCTGACGGCGTTAACAAGGACGATGAGTATCTGGAGATCTGGAACCTCGTCTTCATGCAATACGACGCCAAGGCCGACGGTACGCTCGTGCCCCTGCCCGCGCCCAGCGTGGACACAGGCGGCGGCCTCGAGCGCTTTGCCAGCATTCTGCAAGGCAAGGACAACAACTACGACACCGACGCCTTCACGCCCATCATGGACCGCATCCAGCAGTTGGCGGGGCAAAGCGACGCCGAGCGGCAGGCCAACCTCTACCGCTACCGTGCGATTGCCGACCACGCACGCGCCTGCACCTTCATGATTGCCGACGGCGTCATCCCGGGCAATGAGGGGCGCAGCTACGTCCTGCGCATGATCCTGCGGCGCGCAGCGCGCTTTGGCAAGCTCATCGGCTTTGACCAGCCCTTCCTGGCGCAGGTGGCCGAGGTGGTCATCGACGAAATGGGCGGCCACTACACCGACCTGCCCGCCAAGGAAGCCTACATCCTGCAGACGATCACCGATGAGGAGGAGCGCTTCCATCGCACGCTCAACACCGGCCTCGCGCTGCTGGAGGATCAGATGGCGGCGCTGCGCAGCCAGGGGCAAAGCGTCATCCCCGGGCGCGATGCGTTCCACCTGTGGGACACCTTTGGCTTCCCGCTTGACCTGACGCGCGACATTGCCGTGGATGCCGGCTTCACAGTTGACGAAGCGGGCTTTGCCAAGGCGCTGGCCGTTGCCAAGGAGCAAAGCCGCGCCACCGCGCAGGAGAAGACGCTGCAGGATGTCTCCGTCTACTCGCAACTGCTGGCCAGCCTGAAGGAATCGGACGCGCTGGGCAAAGATGGCGTGCGCCACCTCATCTACGAGAATATGGACTCCGTGGCCACGACGCTGCTCGGCATAATCGCCAACGGGCAGATTGTAGAGGAGGCGGACGCGGGCGCGGCCGTTGAACTTGTGCTGCCCGAAACGCCCTTCTACGTGGAGAGCGGCGGCCAGATGAGCGACACCGGCGAAATCTATTACTGGCCCGAGGATACCGAGCAGCCCGTCTGGTCTGTCCAGATAACGGAGACACGCCGCCGCATTCCCGGGCTGATTGTGCACATTGGCACGGTGCTGCAGGGGACGGTGCGTGTGGGCGACCCCGCCGAGGCCGAGATTGACACCGTGCGCCGCTGGGACATCATGCGCAACCACACAGCCACGCACGTGCTGCATGCAGCCCTGCGCGAGCGACTGGGCACGCACGTCCACCAGGCTGGTTCGCTGGTGGCCCCCGAGCGGCTGCGCTTTGACTTTACCCACGGCCAGCCCCTCAGCGAGGAGGACCTGCGCGCGATTGAGCGGCGCGCCGCCGAAATCATCCTTGCCAATTGCCCGGTAAACACCCGCTGGACAACACAGAAGCGCGCGATTGAAGAGGGCGCGATGGCGCTCTTTGGCGAGAAGTATGGTGATGAGGTGCGCGTCGTCTCCTTTGGCGAGGACGAGGGCGTGAGCATGGAGCTCTGCGGTGGCACGCACGTGGAAAGCACAGCCGAAATTGGTGGTTTCCATGTGGTCTCCGAGAGCAGCGTAGCGGCAGGCGTGCGCCGCATTGAGATTGTCACCGGGCGCTATGCCGAGGCGCTGGTTGAGGAGCGCTTCGATGTGCTCGCCCGCAGCGCCGAACTGCTGCGCACCAAACCCGCCGACGTGGAGCACGCGCTGCGGCAGTTGATCGAGCAGAACCAGACGCTGCAGCGCGAGCTGGCGCAGAATCGCCAGAAGAGCGCCCAGCAGGAGACCAGCGCCCTCCTCGATCAGGCTGTCTCGCTGGATGGCTTCAAGGTGCTGGCGGTGGAGGTGAAAGCCACCGACGCCGAAACCCTGCGCCAGATGACCGACTGGCTGCGCGACAAGCTGGGCAGCAGCGTGGTGGCCGTGGGCGCAGTCATTGACGATAAGCCGCTCATGGTGGCGGCGGTCACGCCCGACCTGGTGGGCCGCGGCATGCACGCGGGCAACCTTGTGCGCGACGCCGCCAAGCTCATGGGTGGCGGTGGCGGCGGCAAGCCGAACCTCGCGCAGGCCGGCGGCAAGGAGAGTGCCAGGCTCCCCGCGGCGCTCAGTTCCGTACCCGACTGGGTACGGGCGAATCTAAAGTGAAGGGAGTAGGGAATAGGGAGTAGGGAATAGGGAACAGGGGTGCTCCGCGCTTCCCTACTCCCTATTCCCTACTGCCTACTCCCTGTCGTTATGACTGAACTCATCCGTATCGAACCCACAGCGCGTCTCGACGCCGTGCGCAGCCAGGTTGCACGCTTGAAGCGCACGCGCATTGTGATTGAGCTGCCCGCTGAGTGGGATGGCCTCGGCAATGCCGCGCGCATGCGGCTGCTGCAGCGCCAGGTGCAGGTGCAGCGCTGCCAACTGGCCATCGTCACGCGCGACGCGGCTACCGTCAAGGCGGCGGAGGCAGTGGGCGTCCCCGTCTTTGGCGAGGTGGAAACAGCCATGCAGCGCGAGTGGCGCATGGATCCATCGCTGCCCATGGTGGACCTGCGCAACCCTGCGCTGGGGCTGCCCGAACCGCCCCGCTACCGGCGCGAGAAGGTGATTGCCGCCACGGCGCTACCCAAGGCATTTCAGTCACGCCAGCAGCGCATAGAGATGGAAACGCGCGCGCGCCGTCGGCGCGTGCCCGGCTGGCTCGTCTGGGTGGGCTATGGCGGCATGGCCGGCCTGATCCTGCTGCTGCTGGCGCTCTTTGGCCTCTTTGTGCTGCCCGCCGCCACCATCACCATCATCCCCGGCACCGCGCCCCTCAGCGTGACCACGCGCCTGGTGGCCGACCCGGACATCGATCAATCGAACCTGGCCACGCGCAAGATCAAGGGGCGGCTCATCGAGACGATCATCGAGGAGCAAACTGCGTCCAACACGAGTGGATCGCTGCAGAAGCCCACAGTCAACGCAACGGGCCAGGTCGTCTTCAGCAACCTCGGCATCGATGAAGTCAAGGTGCCGGTAGGCACAACCGTCAGCACGGGCACAGGCACGCCGGTCAACTTCCGCACATTGAGCGAAGGGACAATCCCGGGCGGCGTAGGGCAGCGTGTAAGCGTGGCCGTGGAGGCGCTGGAGCCGGGCATTGCCGGCAACGTGCGCGCCAACACAATCACCAACATTGACGGCCCGCTGCGCTTTCGGGCGCGCGTCAGCAACCCCAACGGCACAGGCGGCGGCGGCTCCGAACTGGTGCGCGCCGTCACCCAGGCCGACAAGGACAAGCTGCTGGCCGAAACGCAGGCAAGCGCCGAGGCGCGTGCCGTGGCGGCGCTGCAGGAGAAGCTGAATCCGGGCGAATGGCTGCCCCCCGAATCGGTGCAGACCTTCGTTGTGGCCCAGGCCTTTGACCAGTACAACGATGATGCCGCCGACCAGGTGAACCTGACGCTGCGCATGCTTGTGCAGGGCGTGGCCGTGGACGAAGCCGAGGCGCGCGATGTGCTGCAGGCGGCCGTGGAGAGCGAGATGCCCGCCAAGGCCAAGCTGGTGGCCAACTCGCTCACCGCGCAGCGCGTGCCCGGGGCCGCGCCTGTGGGCCGCGGCGTCGAGTTCACCATGACCGTCAACGCCGACTATGTCATCCCCGTGGACCCGGCCGAGGTGCGCGGCGCCGTGGCCGGGCAGTCGGAGGAAGAGGCCGCCCGCACCCTCAGCGAGCGCTGGCTGCTGGCCGCACCCCCGAGTTTCTATCGTGACCCGCAGTGGCTGGCCACGCTGCCGGCGCTACCCAGCCGCATCCAGGTGCGCGTCAACTACGACGAAACCGCTGCGGCCGCCCTGCCCGCAGAGCCCGCCACGCCATGAGCGCGCTCTTTCCCGCCAAACTCATGGCGCTGGATGTGGGGCTGGCGCGCATTGGCGTCGCCTTGTGCGATCCGCTGGGGCTGGCCGCACGGCCGCTCTGCGTCATCGAGCGGCGTGCGCGCAACGATGACTTTGTGCGCCTGGCCAACATCGTGGCGTGCGAGGAGGTGCAGGGGATCATCTGCGGGCTGCCGCTGCACATGGACGGCAGCGAAGGGCAGCAGGCCGCCACCACGCGCAAGTGGGCGCGCCGCCTGGCCAACGCCCTGCGTGCGCTGCTGGGCCACCCCGTGCCAGTCGAATTCTGGGACGAGCGCCTCAGTTCCTATGCCGCGCGCGAGCTGCTGCAGGGCGATACGCATACCGGCGAAGACGCCGCCGCCGCCGCCGTGATTCTGCAGAGCTATCTTGACGCCCGCCGAAGCGGCAACACAACCGATTACGGGCTGATTGAATTGCCTCCAAAACCGCCGGCCCAGGCCGATGCGTAGCGGCTGCTTCTCCATGTAGCGGGGGGCTACCAGCCCCCGATTTGCGCCCCATTCGCTCTTTTGCCCACACGTGGGCTTGTCAGGTAGATTTGCGCCATGTCGGTACAAAACCAGGATCAATCGCCCCTCTTTACAGCACGCACGCGCGGCGCTGCCAACCGCGTGCCCGCCCCTGCGCAGCGCGGCCTGCTGCCGATTCTTGTGCGCGTGGGCTTTCTGCTGCTTGTGCTGGGCGTCATTGCCGGTGCATGGGTGGTGGGCCGCGCCCACCTCACCGAGCAGTTCCTGGGTGTGCCCGAGCAGACCGCCGGCCTGATTGACCCCACGGCCGGGCAGGGCGCACTTACCCCCGAGAACATCGAAAAGCAGGTGCTGCAGTTCAACCTCAAAATGCGCGAGGACGATCTCGCCATCCCTGCCGGGCCGGACCCGCGCCCGCGCTCCTTTGTCATCAACCCCGGTGAACCGGCGCGCTACATTGCCGCACGGCTGGCGCAGGCCGGCTTTATAACAGACGGCGACCTCTTCAACCTTTACCTCCGCGTCTCCGGGCTGGACCGCGGCCTCGCCGCGGGCAACTTCATGCTCTCCGAAAACATGACCATGCCCCAGGTGGCCGATGCACTCCAGAACGCCCTTTTCGAGGAGGTGCTCGTCACGATCCCCGAAGGCTTCCGCGCCGAGGAGATTGGCGAGCGGCTGGCACAGAACAATGTCATGGAGTACGACACCTTCATGAACGCCGTTAAGGCCCCGCGCAGCCTGGCCCTCTTTGAGGATTACGACTTCCTGCAGGCGCTGCCGGGCGACGCTTCGCTCGAGGGCTTTCTCTTCCCCGACACCTACCGCCTGCCGGTCTTCGCCTCCTCGCCGGAACTTGTGCTGCGCGCCTTCCTCGAAAACTTCGAGGAGCGCGTGGGCGATGACAACCTTGTGGGTGGCAACAGCGGCCTCAGCGGGCGCGACCTCGTAAACCTGGCCAGTATTGTGGAGAAGGAAGCCGTGCAGGCCGACGAACGCCCGCTCATTGCCAGCGTCTACGTCAACCGCCTTAACGGCACCTGCGCGCCCGAGGTGGGTGGCAACTACCTCCAGGCTGACCCCACGGTGCAGTATGCCGCCGGCCGCCCGGGCGACTGGTGGTGGAAGCCCCAGAGCATTGAGGAATACAGCCAGATCGCCAGCCCCTTCAACACCTACCTCAACCAGGGGCTGCCGCCGGGCCCGATTGCCAACCCGGGCCTGAGCGCGATTGAGGCCACACGCAACCCTGCCGCCACGGCGTTCTGCTTCTTTTTGGCCACGGGCGAAGACCGTCGCCACATCTTTGCGCAGAGCTATGCCGAGCACCAGCAGAACCTGCAAACCTACGGCTACCAATAAGATGCAACCCCACGGCAAGGATCGCTCGCCATTGCACGCGCCGGGCGCTCTTGCAGGGTGCAGCAGCGCGTTGACAGCCTGCGTTGTGCGCGGCTCCTCTGCCTGCCGCCTTTGCTGGCACTGCTGGCGCTGCTGTCAGTCGGCTGCGTTGCACCCGTGCAGCTGCTGCCAAACTCTCTTACGAATGTGCGCCCGGTGGCGCACGTGGGCGTGCTCGCCCCCTTCGAGGGGCTCTACCGGCGCTCAGGCTACAGCGCACTGGAAGGCGTGCGCAGCTGCAATTGCTGCAGCACAGCCGGCCTCAGCATCGGCGGCCGCGACGGGCGTCATGCCCCTTGCGCTCGACAGCTCGCTCGACCCGGTCCGCGCCGCCGCCAAGATTGCTGCGTCAACCAACGTGCGCGCCGTCGTCGGCCCGCTCACCCCGCAGGAGGGTGCAGAGAGTGCGCCGGCCCTCGCGGGCATCCCCTGGTTCGCACCCTGGGCCGTCACCGCGGAGGGCTTCGTTGCACCGCAGGAGAGTGACTGGATTGAGCCATTGGCGCGCGCGCTGGGTGAGGCCGCGCAGGCGCAAGGCGCGCAGCGGCTGCTCATCGGCGGCATGCCGGCGGGTTGGGAACTGATTGTGCGCGAAGGTTTTGGGCCTCTGCCAACGATTCAGTACGATGCGGGGAAAGTTTACGCCGACGATCTGCCGGCGAATGTGCAGCCGGCGAACGTGCTACCGGGTGATGCGCTGCTCTGGCTGGGCAGCCCGGCGGAGGGCGCAACCGCCAGCGCCGCATTCGCGCGCGCTGCTGCCCAATGCACCCATCTGGCTCGCGCCCTGGGCAGTCGATTCTGTTTACTTCGAGCATCTTCAGGCGGCAAGCGCGGCAAGCGTAGCCGGGTACAGCAGCGCAGGACGTTTACACGATTCTCTGGATAGGCCCACACTTTGCCGATTGGGCCGCCACACACGCACAGGCCATGCCCGCAGATTACCTTATGTACGAGGCGGCGCTGCAGGCCAGGGCCGTTGCTGCTGAGAGTGAACTGCCTGCGCCGGAATCCTGGCGGCCGCACGCCGCCGCCGTTGGCCCCGAAGGCGTCGCCACGGCGACATTGAAGTAGCCTTTATTGCCTGATTGTTTTTGCGAGGAATCATAACCCCGAATGCGTGTATTGGTTATCACCTGGGAATACCCGCCCTATGTTGTGGGCGGCATTGGCACACACGTTGCGCAGCTCGTCCCGTATCTGGGCGGCGCACCCGCATGGCGCGACGGCGCTGACGGTGCTGAGACGGCGCTGACGGCGCTGACGGTGCTGGCGGGACTGACGGCGAGCCGATCTACATCGACGTGCTCACCACGCACTTTGCGGGCGGCCCCGCAATTGAGGCGTTCAGCGAATTCGTCACAATCCACCGTGTGGATGTGCCTGTGATGGATGCGCTGGATTGGTACAACAGCGTTGTCGACAACAACTCGGCCTTTGTAGACTATGCCAAGCTGCTGGGCGAGACGCACACCTACGACCTCATCCACGTTCATGACTGGCTCACCGCCGAGGCGGGCATTACCCTCAAGCATTACTGGAAGACGCCGCTGGTTGTCACAATCCACGCCACAGAGCGGGGCCGCCACCAGGGCTGGCTCCCCACCAGCACCAGCCAGCAGATTGACCACCTTGAGTGGCGTGTGGCCTATGAGGCGTGGCGTGTGGTGGCGTGTAGCAACTACATGCGCAACGAGCTAACGCGTTGGTTTGGCTTGCCCGCCGAGAAGGTGACGGTCATCCCAAACGGCATTGACACGTCGCAGATTCGCATGTGTCAGGATGGTGAAGTGGAAGCAATGCGCCTGCGCTATGCCCGCAACGGTGAGCGGCTGCTCTTTTATGTGGGGCGCATTGTGCATGAGAAGGGCGTTCACCTGATTGTGCGCGCCATGCCGCGCATCCTGGTCAATTTTCCGAACACGCGCCTGCTGATTGCCGGCAAGAACAGCCAGAAGCTCTTTCCTCTGGCCTATGAGCTGGGCGTCGACAAGAATATCGACTTCCTCGGCTACATTGATGACGCCACGCGCGATTGCCTCTATCAGGTGGTGGATGGTGCGGTCTTCCCCAGCCTCTACGAGCCCTTCGGCATCGTCGCGCTGGAGGCAATGGCCAACGATTGCAACGTGATTGCCAGCGATACGGGCGGCCTGAGCGAAGTGGTGCAGCACGAGGTGACCGGCCTCACCGTCGTTCCCGGTGACCCAATGAGCATTGTGTGGGCGGTGGACCGTCTCTTCAGCAATCCCGAGGCGGCCGAGGCGCGCCGCGCGGCGGCGCTGATCGAAGTCAACAGCCGCTATCGCTGGAAGAGCATTGGCGCAGAAACAACGGCGCTCTTCCGGCAAGTCGCGGCCGCGCGCCAGACTGTGGAGTGGTAGACATTTCGGTCGGCAGAAATGCTTTCTATGCCCCCCAGCCGCCGCCACCGGGCGTTTCGATGATGAGCCTGTCGCCGGCGTCGACGCGGCGCGTGAACTTGGAGAGCAGTTCCTCTTTGGCGCCGTCAGCACGCACGAGGCAATTGCGCCCCACCTGGCCTGGCTCACCGCCCGCCGCGCCCCACGGCGGCACCGTGCGCCGCTCGCTCAACATCGTCACCACGGCCGGCCCCAGAAAGAGATAGCTGCGCACAATGCCGTCGCCGCCACGGTGCAGCCCGCCGCCCCCGCTGCCCGTGCGCAGGCCATAGCGCTCCACACGAAACGGGTAGGTCATCTCCAGCGCCTCAATCGGCGTGTTCAGCGTGTTGGTCATGTGCACCTGCACGCCGCCCAGCCCGTCTCCCTGCGCCGAAGCGCCCATGCCGCCGCCAATCGTCTCATAGTAGGCAAAGGGCGCGCCGCCGGCGTGTTGCCCGCCAATCGTCAAATTGTTCATCGTTCCCTGCGAAGCCGCGGCCGACTGTTGCGGCAGCGCCTGCGCCAGCGCACCCAGCACCACATCCACAATCCGCTGCGAGGTCTCCACATTGCCGCCTGCCACCGCCGCGGGCGACCAGGCATTGACGAGCGAGTTCTCCGGCGCCAGCACGCGAATCGGCGTCAGGCAGCCGTCGTTCATGGGCGCGTCCTCGCCCACAAGGCAGCGCACGGCGTAGTAGCAGGCCGACTGCGTAATCGCAATCACGGCGTTGAGCGAACTGGGCTGCACGGGCGCGCTGCCGGCAAAGTCGAAGGTGACGCTGCCGCCGGTGGCGTCATGGGCCACGCTGGCCGTCACGCAAAGCGGCGCAAGCCGCAGTCTTTCACCCTCCACAATCTCGATCACATCCGCAAAGCTGTACTCTCCTGCGGGCCAGTGGGCCAGCGCCGCGCGCGTCAGCCGCTCGGCATAGGCCAGCAGATGATCGCTGTAGGCCAGCACTTCGTCGTCGCCATGGGCTGCGGCCAGCTCGCGCAGGCGGCGCTCGCCAATCGCGTGGGCAGCGCGCTGGGCGGAGATGTCGCCTCGTCGCTCGTCGGGCGTGCGCACATTGCGCAGGATAATGCGCAGCAGATCCTCGTTGCGCACGCCGGCGCGGTCGAGCTTGACGGGCGGCACAATGATCCCCTCCTGGTAAATTTCGGTGGAGAGGGGGAGCGAGCCGGGGGTCATGCCGCCCACATCGGCGTGGTGGGCGCGGCTGGCCACGAAGAATGAAGGAGCGGTCTTCCCCTTTGCCGAAACGAGAAAGACCGGTGAAAGCATGGTGATGTCGGGCAGGTGATTGCCGCCCGCAAACGGGTCGTTGACAATTACCACATCGCCCGGTGACCACGCCTCGCCTGCATCGGCATAGTGCGCGAGCACCGTGCTCACGCTCGCCGGCATGGCGCCCAGGTGCGCGGGAATGTGCGCCGCCTGCGCCACCATGCGCCCCTGTGCATTGAAGAGCGCGCATGAGAAATCGAGCCGCTCCTTGATATTGGGCGAGTAGGCCGTGCGCCGCAGCGCCACGCCCATCTCCTCGGCAATGCCGGCGAAGCGGTGGCGGTAGACTTCGAGCAGGATCGGGTCGTACGTGGGTGAGGGCATCGTTTGCACCAGGGTTGTGAAGGGTCATTTTTGATAAGTAATTCGGTAATAGGTAAGTGGTAATTTGACCGACATGCGGCGTCAATAACCACTTACCTATTACCAATTACTTATGAAGCTGTGATGCGCTCGGCAACAAGATTGCCCCACCCATCCACCGCCGCGTGCCAGCCGGGGGCAAGGACGGTGGTGGTGTCGTACTGCAGGATGAGGGCCGGGCCGCTGATGCGGTTGTTGGGCCGCAAGCGCGTACGGTCATAGAGCGGCGTGGCGGTGGGGCCGCCGGCGCTGAACCAGACGGCGCGCTCGCCCACGCACGCAGCGGCAGCGTCATCACCGCCGGGTGGCAAAGCGGGCAGCGCGGCCTGCGCGCCCGGTGCTTCGGCGCGCAGGCGCAGCGTCACCACCTCTACAGTCTCGGTGCGCGTGGCATAACCGTAGCGCTGCGCGTGGAGCGCATGGAAGGCCTCCACCGCGTCCACCAGCGCGTTCGGGGATGCACACATCGCGTCATCCACCGCCAGCGTCACGCCCAGTTCGTAGCTCTGGCCGCGGTAGCGCAGCTCCAACGTGGCAGCCAGCGCCGGCGCATCGATGCCCTCTGCAGCCATGACGCCGCGCACCCGCTCGGCCAGAGCGGCCAGCGCCGTGTTGAGCGGCTCCGGATCATCCGCCAGCGCAGCGGCTGTGTGCAGAATCGACTGCGAGGCCTCGGTGGCAATGCCGGCGACGAGCATGCCATAGGCGCTGAGCACCCCCGGGAAGGGGGGCACAAGGATGCGGCGCACTCCCAGCGCGTCGGCCAAATCGCACGCGTGCAGCGGCCCCGCTCCGCCAAAGGGGAGCAGCGTGAAGGCACGCGGGTCATGGCCGCGCTCCACCGAGACGCGCCGCAGCGCCCGCTCCATGGTGGCATTTGCCACTCGGATGAGCCCCAGCGCGGCCTCTTCTGCGCTGAGCGCGAGCGCGCTGCCCAGTGCGGCAAGCACACCGCGCGCCGCCGCCTCATCCAGCGCCACGTCACCCTGGCCGCCCAGAAAGCCCTGGGGAGGCAGCCGCCCCAGCAGCACGTTGGCATCGGTGACAGTGGGCTCGCTGCCGCCGCGCCCATAGGCCGCCGGCCCGGGCAGTGCGCCCGCGCTGCGCGGCCCCACCCGCAGCGCGCCACCCCCATCCACAAAAGCCACGCTGCCGCCACCTGCGCCAACTGTGTGGATGTCGATGACCGGCAGGCGCAGCGGCAGTTCGCCAATGTGGCTTTCGGCGGTGGTGGGAATCGCGCCTGGACAGAGCGCCACATCGGTGCTGGTGCCGCCCATGTCAAAGCTGATCAACTGCGCGGGCGCGCCGCCGTTGGCCTGCTGCGCCACGGCGAAGGCACCCACCACGCCCCCTGCCGGGCCGCTGAGCACAAGGCGCGCCGGTTCGCGCGCCGCCTGCGCCAGCCCAATCGCGCCGCCGTTCGATTGCATGATACGAATGCTGGGCACGCCGGTGGATCCCGCTGCGCTGGGGCTCTGCACCAGCGATGCCTCCAGGCGCTCCAAATAGCGCGCCACCAGCGGTTGCACATAGGCGTTGATGACGGTGGTGGCCGTGCGTTCGTATTCGCGGTACTCGGGCAGAATCGCGCTGCTGAGCGAAGTGGGCAGGTGGGGCAGGCGCGCGCGCAGCAGCGCCGCCGCGCGCTGCTCGTGCGTTGAA
The DNA here is from genome assembly GCA_963773745.1 of uncultured Chloroflexia bacterium. Taxonomy (GTDB): domain Bacteria; phylum Chloroflexota; class Anaerolineae; order Caldilineales; family Caldilineaceae; genus UBA5069. The sequence goes on along the minus strand of CAVZCL010000005.1, from coordinate 662,949 downwards.
TCGCGGAATGAGAAGAGAAAGACGATGGCCAGGCTTTCGATGGCCGCCTCGGGCTGCGCGGCGTTCATGGCGGCCAGGCGGTCGGCCAGCGCCGCCACGGCTGCTTCATCCAGGGGCGTCACCACAGCGCCGGCGGCGTCAAGGCGCTCGTCCACCTCAAAGCGGTGCGCTTCGGCGACGAGCGCGGGCGGCCTCTCCTGGTGCAACTTGTAAAGAAAGGGGCGATTCTGCCGCCCGATTGTGAGCACGTCACCAAAGCCTGCCGAGGTGAGCAGCGCCGTGCGTGCACCGCGCCGCTCGAGCAGCGCGTTGGTGGCCACTGTCATGCCGTGAACAATCTGGGGAGCGACGTCGTTAGGGAGGCCCAACTCCGCAAGCCCGGCAACAATCGCGCGGCTTTGGTCCGCAGGCGTGGTGGAGAGTTTGAAGATGTGCAGTGCGCCCTCATGCAGCAGCACAAAATCGGTGAAGGTGCCGCCCACATCAATGCCCACAAGCGGGCGCACGGGAAGGTGCGCGCGTGCTGATTCGCGTCCTGATTCGCGCAGTGGCTCGCGCCTTGTTTCGCGCATATCCGAATTGGTTGCCTCACAAACTGGAGTTGGGGTACAATATACGGGAAGTTGCTTCACCCGAAGCAAGTGCATTGTTGGTTGGAAAGCAGTCGCCCGATAAAGAGTTCTTTATGGGGCATCCTCGCATCAAAAACAAATTGACAAGTCCATCTTACACATGCTCAAGGAGGAGTAAAAGAATATGCGCAAACAAACGCGTCTCTACAGCCTTATCACCCTGATGGCGATTGTAGCCATGCTCGCCGTCGCTTGTGTGGCTCCGGCCGCGCCGGCAGCCCCTGCTGCACCCGCTGATGCCAGTGGCGAAGCCGCCGCACCCGCTGCCGACATCAAGATTGGCCTCGTAACCGACGTGGGCCGCATCAACGACCGCTCGTTCAACCAATCCACCTGGGAAGGCGTTGTAGAAGTCGCTCAGTCGCTGGGCTTAACCGAGGGCGAGGACTACAAGTACATCGAAACGCAGGACCCCAAGGACTATGCCGACAACATTCAGCAGTTTGTGGATGCCGGCTATGACATCGTCGTGACGGTGGGCTTTGCGCTGGCTGAAGCCACGAACGAGGCCGCCGCTGCAAACCCCGACATGTACTTCATCGGTGCTGACCAGTTCCAGGGCGAAGCACTGCCCAATGTGGTTGGCCTCGTCTTCAACGAAGACCAGGCGGGATTCCTCGCTGGTGCATTGGCTGCCAGCATGAGCAAGACGGGCACAATCGCCGCCATTCTCGGCACCGACCTTGTGCCGCCAGTGGTTGCCTTCGGCGCCGGTTATGAATTTGGCGCCAAGTATATCAACCCCGACATCAACGTCACCACCACCTTCCACCCTGGCGAAATTTCGCAGTCGTTTGTCGATCCCGAGTGGGGCGCTGCGACGGCACGCCAGGCGCTTGATCAGGGCGCAGACATTGTCTTTGGCGCAGGCGGCCAAACGGGCAACGGCGCACTGCAGGAAGTGGCTGCCGCCGAAGGTGCAGGCACCACCCTCTTCTGCATTGGCGTGGACACCGACCAGTGGGAGACCCTGCCGGCCGCCCACCCATGCCTCATCAGCAGCGCCATGAAGCTGCTGACCCCGAGTGTGGTTGAGCTTGTGCAGGCCTACGTGGACGGCGCACCCGTCACGGGCAACTTCTTTGGGCCCACAGGCCTGGCTCCTTTCCACGATTTTGAGGACACGATCCCGCAGGAAGTCAAGGACAACCTCGACACGATTGCGGCCAGTCTGATTGACGGCTCGCTCGAAACGGGTTACGCACCCCAGTAGGCAGCACGCATGCATTGACGGGAGGCATGGGCGACTGTGCCTCCCGTTTTTTGTACAACACTAGCAAAACTGAAAATTGATGGTTGAAGATTCACGGTTTGCTCACGCAAATCTCGTATCGTCAATCATCAACCATCAATTTTCAACGATTGTTTGCCCTTCCCCTGCCCCACGCCCATCTTCATGACCGGAGGTTCCATGACCTCTGCAGCACCCTCGGTGTCCACGCCGACTGAATCACCACCATCACCGGAATCATCGAATGCGGCCAACAATCGTCGCATTTTGAACGCGCTGCTAATCCCTGCGCTGGCTGTCTTCACGGCGCTGGTCATTGGCGGCATCATCATGCTCATCTTTGGCGACAACCCGATTTCGGCCTATCGCGGCCTCTTCAGCGGCGCCTTTGGTGATGCGCGCGGCTGGTCGGCAACCGTGCGCAAGATGACACCCCTCATCCTCACCGGCCTTTCCGTGGCGGTTGCCTTCAAGGCCGGCCTCTTCAACATTGGTGCATCGGGCCAGTTCATCATGGGCTCAGTCGCCTCGGTGGCCGTCGGCATCAGCTTTGAGGGCATGTCACCGTGGCTGCATGCACCGCTGGCGCTGCTTGCAGGTGTGGCAGCCGGCGCAATCTGGGGCGCAATCCCCGGCATGCTCAAGGTCTACACCGGCGCGCATGAAGTCATTGTGACGATCATGCTCAACTACGTGGCCAGCCTCTTTGCCTCGTGGACGGTCTATGCAGGAGGCACGCGCGGGCAGAGCACCGGACCGCTCTGGGATCCCACCGCCGGCGCACGCTCCGAGACGCCCGATGTGCTCGCCAGCGCGCAGTTGCCATGGATCTTTGGGCCGCCCTATCGCATTCATCTGGGCGTTATACTTGCCATCATCACGGCAGCCGTCATGTGGTGGGTCATCTATCGCATGACGCTGGGCTTCGAAATTCGCACCGTGGGCGAAAACCCCAAGGCAGCGCGCTATGCGGGCATGAAGGTTAACTGGGTTGTCATTCTCGCCATGATCATTGCCGGCGGGCTGGCTGGGCTGGCGGGCGGCATTGAGACGCTGGGGCTCAACCACAAATTCGCCACCGAGTTTACGGGCGCGGTCGGCTTTGACGGCATTACCACGGCCCTGCTGGGGCAAAACAATCCGATTGGCATCGTACTCGCCTCCTTCCTGATTGGCGCGATGGATGCGGGCGGCACGCGCATGCAGTTTGAGTCGGGCGTGTCGGCTGACATTATCGGTGTTATTCAGGGACTGGTGCTGGCCTTTGTGGCAGCGCCGCTGATTGTGCGCCAAATCTACCGCATTCGTGTGCAAGTGCGCAGCCATGGCGGCCCAGGCTGGGGAAAGTGAGGAACTGATGGTTGGCGCACCCGCAATGACGAACAGTGCAGAGCCCCGCAGCCGCCGCTGGAGCAACACGGCGATCTTCCTGGGCATCTTTCTAACGGCGTTTCTAATTATGGCATTCCTGGTGAGCACGACGTCGCTCAACCAGTATGTCTGGCTGCGTATCTTCTTTGGCGTGAGCGCGCTCAACTTCATGTTGCGTGCGTCGGTGCCGCTGATTCTGGGGGCGCTTTCGGGCATCCTCTGCGAGCGCACAGGCATTGTCAACATCGGCATCGAGGGGATGATGCTGGCGGGGGCGTTTGCGGCCTTCGTGGCCAAGGTGGCAACCAACAGTTGGCCGCTTGTGGTCAGCCTCTATTTCGGCGTGGCGATTGCGCTGGTGGTCGGCGCGCTCATGGGGCTGCTGCACGGTGTTCTCTCGATTCGTTACCGCATGAACCAGATCATTTCAGGCACGGTGCTTATCATTCTGGCGCAGGGCTTCACCTCCTACCTCTACCAGAGCGAATGGGTATCGCAGGGCAAGTTCGGCCCGGTGGCCATTCCCCTCCTCTCGAAAATTCCGGTGCTGGGCCCCACGCTCTTCAATAACGGACCCATTACCTACATCACGCTGATTCTCGTGGTGGTGGTGCATGTGGCGCTCTTCCACACGCGCTGGGGCCTGCGCACGCGCGCCTGCGGCGAGCACCCGCGCGCCGCCGACACGGTGGGCATTCGCGTCAACCGCTTCCGCTACATCAATACCATGCTGGGCGGTGCACTGGCAGGGTTGGCGGGCGGCTTCCTTGTGCTGGAGGCTGTAGGGCAGTTCCAGGAAGGGATGACGGCAGGGCGCGGCTTCATTGCCCTGGCCGCCATGATCTTTGGGAACTGGATGCCCTTTGGGGCGCTGGGCGCGTCGCTGCTCTTCGGCTACACGCAGGCGCTGCAAAATGAGCTGCTGCTCGCCGGTGTGGTCACGATTCCACGCCAGTTCGTGAGCATGATTCCCTATGTTGTGACGATCATCGCCGTCTCGGGGCTTGTCGGCCGCGTGCGTCCCCCCGCCGCCGAAGGCAAGGTGTACGAAACCGAAGGATCATCCGAGTAACAACAGAAACAGCAACGACGACACAGAGGCACAGAGGCGCAACAGAGAAGCACAGAGAACAGCCAACGCCAGAACGTGCCGATCTGTGGCAACAAGCAGGTGGAGGCGATACGAATATCAATGTCTGTAGAGGCAGTTGCTGAAGTCCAGATGCAATGACTGGTCGGAGAATCAGATCAGCCACGAGATCATTGCCTGCGCCATTGAAGTGCACCGTACATTGGGCGGACCTGGATTGCTGGAGTCTGTCTACGAAGAAGCGCTTGTTTGGGAGATGGAGCAGCGCGGCCTGCAAGGTCGCAGCGCCAAGCGCAGTTGCCCATTCTAGTACAAAGCTGCCTGGCTGGGATCGCCTCTTGCGTATCGATGTTCTGGTTGAGGACAAAGTCATTGTCGAATGCAAGAGTGCTGGAGAAGCACAACGAGATTTTTGAAGCGCAGGCCCTCACCTATCTGCGGCTAAGCGGCAAGCAGCTTGCGCTCGTGATCAACTTCGGCATGATCACACAGTCAAGGATGGCGCTGCATCGGGTCGTAAACGGTCTACTGATGACCCGCCATGCAATCTGTCCGTCATCTCCATTGCTGCCGCACTCTCTCTGTCTTTTCCGTTCTTTGCTGTTCCTCTGCGTCTCTGCGCCTTTGCGTCGTATTTCTCTATCGCATTCATTTGAGGAGTGAGCCTGTGGATACACCCGTATTGGAAGTGCGCGGAATTACCAAGAAGTTCCCGGGCGTCATCGCCAATGAGGACATCAACCTCAAGCTCTACCCAGGCGAGATTCTGGCGCTGCTGGGCGAAAACGGCGCTGGCAAATCCACGCTCATGAACATCATCTACGGCCTTTACCAACCTACTTCGGGCGAAATCATCGTCAAGGGGGAGGCGCAGCAATTCGCGACGCCGCGCGACGCCATCAGCGCCGGCATTGGCATGGTGCATCAGCACTTCCAGCTTGTGCCGGTGATGACTGTGGCCGAGAACGTTATGCTGGGCGACGAGAGCGTCAAGAATGGCCTGCTCGACACGCGCGCTGTGGCCAAACGCATCACCGAACTCTCCAGCCGCTACAATCTTGAGGTGGACCCCTACGCAATCATCGAAGACCTGCCTGTGGGCATGCGCCAGCGCGTCGAAATCGTCAAGACGCTCTACCGTGACGCCGACATCGTCATTCTGGACGAGCCTACCGCCGTGCTCACGCCGCAGGAGATTGAGGGGCTCTTCGAAGTGATGGAGCTTCTGAAACGGCAGGGCAAGTCCATCATTTTCATCACCCACAAGCTCAAGGAAGTGCTGCGCGTGGCCGACCGCATTAGCGTGCTGCGCGGCGGCAAGGTGGTGGGCGAGGCGAATCCAAAGAGCGCCACACAAGCCAGCCTCGCTTCCATGATGGTGGGGCGCGAGGTGATCCTCACAGTGGAAAAGGAGCCCGCGCGGCCGCAGGGCGTCGTCCTTGAGCTCAAGGACTTGCGCGCCCGCAGCGACCTGGGCGAGCCGGCACTGCGCGGCGTTTCCTTTGATGTGCGTGCGGGTGAAATTGTGGGCGTGGCCGGCGTGCAGGGCAATGGCCAAACGGAACTGGTGGAGGTCATTACGAGCCTGCGCCGCGCCGACAGCGGCCACGTGGTGATTGGCGGCAAGGAGATGACCAACGCCTCACCCCGCAGTGTGACCAATGAGGGCCAAAGCTGCCATGTGCCCGAGGACCGCCACACCTACGGCATGGTGGACAGCTATTCGGTGGCGCAGAATCTGGTCCTCAACACCTACTACGAGGAGCCCTTTGCCCGCTCGGGCACGATCAACGAGGCGGCCATTCGCGCCCACGCCGAGCAGTTGGTTGAACGCTTTGACGTGCGCACACCCAGTGTGGAAACCGAGGCGGGTGACCTTTCGGGCGGCAACCAGCAGAAGATGGTCGTGGCGCGCGAGTTCAGCCGCCCGATTCAGCTGTTGATCGCAGCGCAGCCCACGCGCGGCATTGACGTCGGCTCCATCGAGTTCATCCACAGCCAGATTGTGGCCAAGCGCAATGAGGGCGTCGCCGTGCTTGTTGTCAGCTCCGAACTGGACGAGATCATGGCCCTCTCCGATCGCATTGTCGTCATGTACAAGGGCGAGGTGATTGACATTGTGGCGCGTGCCGACGCCACACGCGAAGGGCTCGGCCTGCTTATGGCGGGCGTGCACAGCAGTGACCACGCCGCGGCGCAAAGCCGCACGCAAGCTGTGGCAGCGGTGCCCGCTTGATTTCCCTGCACAGATTGCGTCATGCCACTCTTAGACCCGGCTCTGCACAGGCCGCTGGATGCACCGCAGGTCTGTGACTTCGATCTGCTCAGCGCAGATTTCAAATACAGACTGGCCAACCACGAGGTGCGTCTGCTGGCCGACAAGCAGAGCGACCTGGAGGATCTCTTCTGGCCGTGGGCCAATGCGCACTACGCGCGCGCAATCCGCACGCGCCTCACCACCATGCAGGGTGAGGCGCTTGTCCCTGTTGCAAACCGCTACTACCCTGGCTATCAGGAAACAATCTACGGCAACGAAGGGCTGATTATCTCCAAGCGGCTGGTTGTGCCGCTGCACAGCGCCGACGACCGCGCCCTCTTCTGGAGCTATGAGTGCCAGGCTGAAGGCGACAGCGTCTTTCGCCTGGAGGTGGAGATCGACTGGGGTGAGCCGCTGACGCAGCGCATGGTGGACGGGCTGCTGGTGGCCCAGCGCAACCCCCGCGCCAAGCAGGGCATCTACAGTCAACGCAATGCAGAGAGCACGCGCGTCTTTGGCAATCCCCATGGCCGCCCCGACGGCGTGGAGCTGGACGATGCCACGGGCACGGCGCGCCTCATCTACCATGTGCTCGTCAATGGAATTGTGGATGTGTCGCTGCTGCTTACGCTGAGCGACGTGGGCGAGCAGGTGGCGTGGAATGCCTTCCTGGCCCTGCGCGACACCGATCAGGTCTTCGACCGCAGCAACCGCGAGTGGGAGCGGCTGCTGCAGACCGCGCGCCTGTGGACGCCCAATCCGCGCATCAACCAGATGACGCAAATGGGCAAACGCGAGGCAATTCAGTGCCTGGTGCATTTGCGTTCCGGCTGGGCGCCAGTCGACCGCGACCTGATGAACATGCACCCGCTTGTGCTGGCGATGGATGCGATTGATCCTGCTCAGAGCCGCAATTTGCTTGCACAGCTGCGTCGCCTTGCGCTGCACAGCAGAGGGCGGATTCCGACCCGAATTCCGTTGCGCTCCAAAGACTCGTTGCCGCGCCCGGGCACTGCGCTGGAAATGACCAATAGCGTCTACCTTGAGGCGCTTGCCCGGCACCAGATGCATCACCCGGAAGCGGACTTCGCCGCAGACCACAACGCGGCAAAGGAACTTTGTCTGCGTGCGCTGCAAGCAATAAACAAGGAGCCTGCGCTCCTTCAAGCGCCGAGCGTTATGCCATGGCGCACGCCACCTGATGCGCCATGGCACTTTTCCAGCGCGTGGGCGGGCGTCCATTACGCGGGGGAGACTGTCTGGACGAATTGCGGCATTTCAGTTGCCAATGGTGAAATTGTCGTGGCCCCCACGTGGCCTTCCACCTTGCCGCAGATAAAGCATAGCGGGGCTGTTGACGCAGAGGGATGGGCCTGGTGGGCGCTGCTCGACCTTCCCATCCTGCACACCAGTTCTCCGCCTTCCACAAAGCGCCTCTCGCTTGTATGGGACGGCAAGACGTTGCATACCACAATGCCCGTACGCAGCACGCTGCCTGTGACAGTGCACGAGAGCATCCGCGCCCTGCACACGGATGAGTTGGACTTTGACCTCACTTTTGAGTTTGTGGACACGAACGACGGCCAGCGCGTCAAAGCGCAATTCCACCCCAGGCAGTGGCTTTGAGCCGAGGTGGCGCAACCCATAGGCGCCAACCACGGGCCCATGCCTATACGACGCTGCAGTGGAAGGGCGGCGACCCCAAAGTTGAAAGGATGTCCTATGCGCTTCCTCTTCACTGTACAGCCCCTCTATGGTCACTTTCATTCCATGGTGCAGCTGGCGCTCACCGCGCGCGCTTGTGGCCATGCTGTAGCGTTTGCCACGGCCGCGCGCTTTGGCCCGGCGGTCACGCGCCTGGGGTTGGAACATATCCCCTGTGGCGTGGACTTTGACGGCGACATTGACGTTTTTGACACGATAGCGGCCGTGCAGGAGTTCCGCAGCAGGGGTTTGCCCCCCGTCTTTGCGCAAATTTACGGCTTTTTGCAGGGGCTGGGGCCACGCATGGCAGATGATCTGCTTGCTCAAGGCGCTGCCTGGCGGCCCGATCTCATCGTGCGCGATCCGGTGGAATACGGCGGCTACATTGCCGCCGAAGCCCTGGGCATCCCCCACGCCTCCATCATGTGGGCGCTCTACATTGACCCGCGCCTCATCCTGCCTGAGTTCCTCGACGCGCTGCGCGTGCGTCAGGGCCTTCCCAGCGACCCCACGCTGGCGACCTTTGACCGCTTTCTGGTCCTCCGGTTTCTGCCGCCCAGCTGGCAAATTGCGCTGCCGCAACAGCCGCCTGTGACCCACAGCTTCGCCGCGCCCCCCTTCGACAGCAGCGGCGACGACCGCTTGCCCGCCTGGGTGGCCGATCTGCCGGCACGGCCCACCGTCTATGCCACGCTGGGCACGACCTTCAACAAGTCGCCCGCTGTCTTCCGCGCGCTGATTGAGGCGCTGGGCAGCCTGCCCGTCAACGGCATTGTCACTGTGGGCAAGACGATGGACACGCAGCAGTTTGGCGCGCTGCCCGCCAACGTGCATGTGGAGCAGTACATCCCGCAGACGCTGCTGCTGCCCCATTGTGATCTGCTTATCTTTCATGGCGGCTACAACTCCTTCCACTCGGCCATGTGGCACGGGCTGCCTGTCGTTGCCATCCCCATGGAGGCGGGCGACCAGTTGCCCACTGCCGAGAAGCTGGACGAGATGGGGCTTGGCGTCATGGTAAAAGGGCAGCCGCCTGCCGCAGAAGCGATTGCTGCGGCCGTTACCAATGTGCTTGAAGAAGCCGGCTACAGAGAGCGCGTGGCCGCCCTCAATGCAGAGATGCGCGCGTTGCCGCGGCTGGAGGAGGCCGTTGCCCGCCTGGAGCGGCTGGCACGGGAGCGATTGCCCCAACCTGCCTGACCGATCGGTGGCAAGGAGCGGCAATTGCCAATGAGCAATTGCCGCTGAGCTACTCCCAACTCCCTATTCCCTGCTATACTGGCCCCCATGCACATTTATGTAGGCCAGGTGGGCTGCCGCCTCAATTACAGCGAAATGGAGACCTTGGCCGCGCGCCTGCGCGCTGCAGGCCACAGCGTGGTCGCGCGCCCGAAGACGCGCAGGTGATCATCTTCAACACCTGCGCCGTCACCGCCGACGCTGCGCGCGGCAGCCGCAAGGAGAGCCGCCGCCTCAACGCAGCCAACCCGGCGGCACGCATCGCGCTCACCGGCTGCTGGGCCACGCTGGAGCCAGAGGCCGCGGCCGCCCTACCCGGTGTAGCGCTGGTGGCCAATAACGACGACAAGGCGCTGCTGCCTCTCCTGCTCGAGCCGTGGAGCGCGGCGCTCGACGACCCGGCGCTCCTGCCGCACCTGCGTCCCGACAGCGCGCCGCTCGATTTCGCAGCGCTGGAGAGCGCCGACCCACGCCGCCGGCGCACGCGCGCCTTTATCAAGGTGCAGGATGGCTGCAACAACCGCTGCACCTTCTGCATTGTTACGCAGGCGCGCGGCGCAAGCCGCAGCCGCCCCCTGGCCGAGATTGTGGCCGAGGTGCAGACGTGGGCCAGCCAGGGTGTGCAGGAGATAGTGCTCACCGGCGTGCATCTGGGCAGTTATGGGCGCGACCTTAACGGCGCGCCGTTGACGCTGAAGACACTCGTAGCGGCGTTGCTGGAGGAGACACCCATAGCACGAATTCGCCTGAGCAGCCTGGAGCCGTGGGAACTGGCAGAGGGCTTCTTTGCGCTTTGGGCGCGCTATCCCGACCGCCTCTGTCCCCACCTCCACCTGCCGCTGCAGGCGGGCAACAACACGCAGCTGCGCGCCATGGCCCGCCGCTGCACCGTGCAGTCATTCAGCGACCTGGTGGCGGCAGCACGCGGCGCCATCCCCGATCTGCTGCTCACCACCGATCTCATCGCCGGCTTTCCCGGTGAAAGCGACGCCGACCACGCCGCCACCCTCGCTTTTGTGGCTGAAATGCGCTTTGCCGATGCACACGTCTTCCCCTTTAGTGCGCGCACGGGCACAGCCGCGGCAACCTTTCCCCACGCACTGACAAACGATGTAAAGCGAGAGCGGGCGCGCGCCCTGCGCGCGCTTGTATCCGCAACGGGCGCTGCAGAACGGGCGCGCTTTCTTAACAGCGTGCGCCCCGTCCTCTGGGAGGGAGTGGGCAGGCCGCTGGCCGACGACCACGCGCACCTGCTCTGGAGCGGCCTCACCGACAATGCGTTGCGCGTTGAAGCGCTCGGCCCCATCGGGGCCGACTGGCACGGGCAGACTGATGGCCACGCGCCTCGCTGCCCTGCATGGGGAGATCTTCGCAGGCGAATGCGTGTCGGTCACGCCGGTGGTTTGACGGGGGCGTATGCGCTTGGCACGCCCCGCTTCGCGCATGGCCGCGGGCGCGTGCTATACTTTCCCTTCGCGGCACACACCTGCGCACAAACTGACGCTTTGGGAGTCCTGATGGCAAAGAGTTCGGCTTCGGCCAAAACAGATGCGCCCGCCGCAGCGGCAGGCGTCATTGATGAATCGCTCTCCTACGAGGAAGCCTTCAATCAACTGGAGGAGGTCCTGGGCCGCCTGGAGGAGGGCGACTTGCCCCTCGAGGAGTCGCTCATGCTCTTTGAGCAGGGCGCGGCGCTGTCGGCCCTCTGCGCGCGCAAGCTCGACGAGGCCGAACTGCGCGTGCGCCAGTGGCAGCCGGGCGACACGACTGTGCCCTTTGAGAGCTGGCGCGACGGCGAAGCTTGATGGCTGGCGCTTGTTGCCTCGAGTACTTCTTCATGCGTGCCCAATTTTTATAACGCTTTTTTGAATAATTGCACCCATTGTGTGCGAGTGTGATAAAATGGCTCGCACGTGGGGTTGGCCTGTTGGGGCTCAGCCCTCTCATTCATGAATTCATGCTCGCCTGAACTCTGTTCCTCTGCAGCCGGTGCGCCGAATTCATCCATTGCATCATCTGTTCGCGGAGGACGCATGCGACGCGTTGTACTCATTCAGCCAAAGCGTGATGGACGAGTCTTTGGCAAATCCCCCGGCTCTCCCTATACACTCATGCGGTTGGCTTCCCTCGTTCCCAATGAAATCCCTGTGGAAATCTGGGACGAGAATGTGCGCGAACTGCCCCTGGACACGCTGCGCGAGGGTGACCTCGTGGGCATCACCTCCATGACGGTGACAATTGAAGGGGCCGAAGTGATTGCGCGCCGTGCCATGAAGCAAGGCGCGGGCGTGGTGCTGGGCGGCGTCCATTCCACGCTCATGCCCGAGCACAGCTCCACCTTTACGCACAGCATTATGGTGGGCGAGGGCTACTTCACCTGGCAGCAGCTTCTGCAGGACTTCGCTGCCGAGGGCATCAAGGGGATGAAGCCGCGCTACGAAGATGAGACGTGGGCCGACCTGACTGGTCTGGCCACCATCTCCGACCGCGTCATCAAGATGGTGGACGAGAAGAACAACTACTGGACACCCTACCTGGAGATTACGCGCGGCTGCCCGCGCAACTGCTCCTTCTGCACGGCCATTCGCGTCAGCGGCCGCAAGATTCGCCTGCGCCCTGTGGATGAAGTGGTCGATGAGATTCAGCGCCGCGACATCAAGCGCTTCTTCCTCACCGATGACAACTTTGGCCTCAACTTCTCCACCGACCCCGACTACTGCGCCCACCTCTTCGAGGAGCTCGCCAAGCTCGACCTGCACGGGTGGACCTGCCAGTCGGAGATGAGCATCTACAAGCACCCCGAACTGCTTGAGATGAGCGTGGCGGCCCACCTGGACAAGCACTTTGTGGGCTTCGAGAGCGTCAATCCCGACAACCGCTCGTCGCTGGGGGGCAAGTCCAAGGGACAGGCGCTGGGCGCAAGCGAGGCCATTCGCACAATTCGCAGCTATGGCGTGGGCGTTGTCGGCCTCTTTGTCATGGGCTTTGACCAGGACACGCCCGAAACATTCCAGGCTATGTGGGATTTCATTCGCACGAGCGAGCTGGACAGCGTGAGCACCACCATGCTCACCCCCTACCCGGGCACCCCCTTCCGCGACCAGGTGGAGGCGGAGAACCGGCTGCTCGATTCGCCATGGAGCCACTACGACACGGCGCACGTGACCTTTGTGCCCAAGAACTTTACTGTGGACGAACTGCGCTCGGCCTATGATTGGCTTTGCCGCAAGATTTACAGCCCCACGCAGATTGCACGCCGTGGCGTGCGCAGCCTCAGCAAGTACCCCGTGGCGCAAATGGGCAAGAAGGCTTTCGGCAGCTTCAGCACAGACTACGGCTACCGCCGCACCTACGCCTTCCGCAACGAAACGTAAAGTAATGGCCTGATCAAAACAACAGCGCAACGCAGTGGCGCAAAGAAAGCAAAGGGCGCAAAGGAAAGACAAGAAGGGCGCAGAGAGACGGCTGCCATCCGGTGTGTGGCTTTTCCCTTGCGTTCTCGCTTTTCCTGTGCGCTCTTGGCTGCCTTTGCGCCTTTGCGTTGAGATGTTGTCTTCATAGCGGTTTCAATTTCGTGGCTGCCGCCGTGCACACTGATGAGAATGCAGCGAGGCTTCCGATATCGGAAGCCTCGCTGCGCGTGGTGACGGATTTTCTGCCTCCAGCTTGTACAAACCCTGTTCGACTTGATTTGCTCGCTTGCTTAGCGCCGCACTTGATGTTACCATCTCACTCGTTCCATATTGGGTTGCATTCTGTTTCTTTTTGCCGGCGAACGCCGTAATCGCAGATCGGTTGCTTTTGTCATTCCACTGCCAGTCGTCTACGCCCTTCGTTACGTCAATTGTTGCTCCCGGATGGATATTCGATCCAGCAGTGCAGCCGAGCGATGCACGTGCATACGCGGCAGGTGGCGTGTTGACCTTGTATGCCACTCCGCTTCGTCTTCGCCAAATGTGTCCTGATAGTCTCTAATTTGCGTTTCATTCGCCTGCGCGCTGTGGCGCATTTGTGCGATGTGCGCGCACGTTGCGCGCATGTTGCGCGCCCAAATGATTGATCGAGGTGTTTGAACATGGCTGCAAAGTCGAAACCATCCAAAGCGGCGCCTGTTGCCGCTGCAGCGGCCGCATCGTGGCTGCCAATGGTCGTCATCGTCATCGCACAGATGCAGATGGGCTTCAACGTTAATGCGATTCCGGTTTCGATTGGGCCCATTGTCTATGAGTTGGGCGTCCCCTCAACAGACGTGGGCACGGCGCTGGTCATTTACTCGCTCTTTGTGGCAGGCTTTGTGCTGCTGGGCTCAAAGATCGGCAAGATTGTCGGCGAGCGGCTCATCTTCCAAATTACCGTGCTGCTCCACGGCGCGGCCATGGTGCTTATGGCGACAGCCAACTCCTCGCAGCAGATGAATCTGGCGCAGGCCGCCGCAGGGATTGCCGCAGCCATGCTTGTGCCCTCCCTTGTGGTGCTGATTGCGGCCAACTACAAGGGCAATCAGCAATCGCAGGCGCTCGGCATTCTGGCTGGATCGGTAGCGCTTTCGGGCGCGCTGGCCTTTTTTCTGGCCGGCGCATTGGCCACGCTCTGGAGCTGGCGTGTCTCGTTTGCCATGCTGGGGATTGTCTCGGTGGTGGCCTTCGTGCTCAGCTTCAAGCTCAAGCCGGTGCCGAGGCAGAAGGCCATCAAGATCGACGGCGTTGGGGCCGTCATCGCCTTCTTGGCGATTGCGTTGATCATGTTTGGCTTCAACAACCTTAACGCATGGGGCTTGCTGCTCGCCAAGGATGCCGCGCCCTTCGGCGTGCTGGGGCTTTCACCGGCCCCCATTATGATTGTGCTGGGCATTGTGCTGGGGCAATCGTTCTTCACCTGGTCGCACCGGCGGGTGGCCAAAAAGCGCACGCCGCTGCTTGCGCTTGAGGTGATTGAATCGCGCCAGCAACGCGCGGCGCTGGTTACGCTGCTCGTCATTGGTGCGCTGGGGCCGGCCGTCAACTTCCTGATTCCCCTTTACATCCAGATTGTGCAGGGCGGCAGCAGCCTTTTCACAGCGATCTCCGTGGTGCCGTATACGCTGGCCATTGCCTTCTCGGCAATGTTCATTGTGCGCAGCTACAAATGGATCGGCTCACGCATCATCGGCGCGGTTGGGCTGAGCATGGTGTCGCTGGGCCTTGTCATACTTGCCTTCACCATCAATAACGACTGGGGCACGCCGGCTGTCATCCTGGGGCTGGTGATTGTGGGCCTGGGCGAAGGATCGCTGCTGACATTGCTCTTCAACGTGCTCGTCTCTTCGTCGCCTCCCTTCCTTGCGGGCGATGTGGGGGCCATGCGCGGTGTGGCCAACAACCTCTCCACAGGGCTGGGCACGGCCTTTGCGGGCGTTGTGGCCGTGACGCTGCTGGGCTTTTTTGTCTCTGCGACGCTGACAAACAACCCCGTGATCTCGCCCGATTTGATCTATCAGGTGAATCTGGACAACGTCGATTTCATCACAAATGATCAGCTGGACGACGTGCTGGCCCAGACGACGGCGACGCCCGCAGAGGTGGACGAAGCGGTGCGCATCAACGAGATTGCACGCTTGCGTGCGCTCCAGGCCTCATTTCTGATCCTGGCGCTCTTTGCGCTGCTGGCCGTCTTCCCTGCGCTGCGGCTGCCCAAATACTCGCCCGACGAGATTCCCGACTTGCTTGAAGCCGAAGCTGCAGCCCGACGCGCCGAGGCCGACGCTGCAGTGCTCATAACGGCGGGCGCAGGCATAAGCAAGCCCGGACAGTGAGGCCCCGATGGATTTTGCAGGCGTACGTCCGATGTGAGTGCAGAGAGACTTGACCTATGGCCTTCACGCAGCTACAGCAGTTCTGGCGTTCCATGTTCCCGAAAGGAGACAACCGTATGACACCCGCTTCAGCTGATGCTGCGCTGTGACTATGCACGCAGCAACGAAGGCACCTTCGTCAGATCAGTTATTTGAGTTTCTGCGCATTCCCAGCCTGAGCGGCGACCCCGCGCATGCCGACGACGTGCGCGCCGCGGCCGATTGGCTGGCCGCCCACATGCAAAGCCTGGGGCTGACGGAGACACGTGTCATGGAGACGGCCGGCCACCCGGTCGTCTATGGCGAGTGGATGGGCGCCGGCCCGACAAGCCCACCATGCTCGTCTACGGCCACTATGACGTTGTGCCCGCCTCGCTTGAGGATGGCTGGCACACGGAGCCCTTCGAGCCGGTCATCAAGGATGGCAAGATCTACGCCCGCGGCGTCACCGACGACAAGGGGCAGCTCTTCATCCACGTCAAGGCGCTTGAGAGCTTCCTCAAGAGCGGCGGCGCTGCCCCCGTCAACGTCAAGTTCCTGATTGAGGGCGAGGAAGAGGTCTCCTCGCCCAATCTGGCGCCCCTTCGTGCGCGAGCACCAGGAACTGCTCAAGGCGGATGTGGCCGTGGTCAGCGACACTGGCATGCGCACGCTCGACGAGCCGGCGTCATGCACAGCCTGCGCGGCATGACCTACATGGAGATTGAGGTCTTCGGCCCGACCGATGACCTGCACAGCGGCCTTTGGGGCGGCCCCACGCACAACCCCGCGCTGGCTCTGGTGGAGATTTTGGGCAAGCTTTACAATCCCGACAACACGATTGCCGTGCCGGGCTTCTATGACGACGTCGCACCGCTGACCGACGCCGAGCGCGCGATGATTGCCAAGACCGACATGACGGACCAGCAGTTCATGGATGCCACCGGCGTGCCCGCCGTCTGGGGAGACAAGAACTTCTCCATCCGCGAGCGCATCTCGGCGCGGCCCACGCTCGACATCAACGGTCTCTGGAGCGGCTGGGGCGGCCCGGGTCCCAAGACGATTATCCCTTCCAAGGCAGGCTGCAAGATCAGTTCGCGCCTGGTGGGCAATCAGGACCCGCACAAGATCTACGAACGATCAAGGCGTACATCGAAGAGATTACGCCTCCTACGGTACGCGTGGAGGTGCGGCTGCTCACCACGGGCATGCCCGCACTGATGCCCTTTGACCTGCCGGTGATGCAGGCCGCGGCGCGCGCCTATCGAGAGGGGCTGGGGCGCCGAGCCCGTCTTTACACGCGGCGGCGGCAGCATTCCCATCGTCTCCGACATTGCCTCGAATCATTGCAAGTGCCGGTTGTGATGATGGGCTACGGCCTGGAGAGCGACGGGCTGCACGCCGCCAACGAGCACTGGGGACTCGAGTTATATCGCACGCGGCATTGCAGACCGCCATCGTCTATATGGAAGAACTGGCCGCGCTGCCGTGCTAAGCATGCGCTCCGTGTAGCGGGGGGCTTCCAGCCCTCCGGCTGTTGTAGGTCACGTCTCCTGACGTGACGACCGTAGGTCACGTCTCTGGCGTGGCGCAGCACGCGACGCGATGCAGAGGCCCAAAACGGAGGGCTGGAAGCCCCCCGCTACAGCGGCTGCGCACGTCGGAGACGCACCACTAAACCGGTCCTACGGCGGCTGAAGCCGCCGCTACGTCGGGCACTCAACCTGTGCAAAGCAGAATTCCGTCTCTGTGGTTCGCACCCTTTCCAAATCTCACCTCGCTAGCCGGAGGAACCCACCCCAATGAGTGCAGCAAAAGCAACAAAGGGCGCCCCGCCCCCCAAAAAACCACAGGCCGCAAAGACGCCGCCCCCTCCTCCCGCACCGCCCAAAAAGCGGAATTTCACCGAGCGCATGCTGGATGGTATTGAGCGCGTAGGCAACAAGGTCCCCCATCCGGTGATCATGTTCCTCTACCTCATCATCTTCATTATTGTGCTCTCGCAAGTGCTCTACATGTTCAATGTAAGCGTGACGCAGGAGATTGCTGTGCCTGTGGTCTCCAGTGAGAACATGGCCAGGGAACCCTACTATTACGATTCGGCGCAACTCGGCTATGAGCCGACGGCCGATGCCGTGCCCGTCCCCGACTATGAGATTGAGACCGTAACCGTGTCGGTGCGCAGCCTCCTGACCATGGAAGGCATTCGCCACATGTTCACCTCCTTCCTGCCCAACTTTGCGGGCTTCTCGGTGGTGGCTGTGGTCTTCGTGGCCATGCTCGGCGTGGGCGTGGCTGAAGAAGCAGGCATGATGGGCGCGCTGATTCGCAAGCTCGTCAAGGTTGCGCCGCGCCGCATTATCACCTTCGTCATTGTGCTCACCGGTGTTGTCTCCAGCATTGCCACGGACGCAGGCTACTTGATCCTGATACCCCTGGCGGCGGTGGCATTCATCAAACTCGGGAGACACCCACTCGCCGGCATTGCGGCCGCCTTTGCCGGTGTGAGTGCAGCTTTTGCGGTCAATGTTGTGATTGCCCCGCTCGACGGCATGTTGACGGAGGTTACCAACGAAGCAATTCGCATTTTCGACCCTGCCTCGACGGGCATCTCGATTACAGCGAACTGGTACTTCCAGATTGCGTCGGTGCTGGTTATGGCGCTGGTGGCGACCCTCATCACCGAGCGCTTGATTGAGCCGCGCCTGGGCAAGTGGGACCCATCCGAAGGGTCACCTGAGGCCGAAGCCGGCGGCGCCAATGACGACCTTTCACCCGCTGCGGAAGCCAAGGGGCTGCGCTATGTCTTGTGGGCCTTCCTGGGTGCGGTCGCTGTTCTGCTGGTGATGACGCTGATCCCGGGTGCACCGCTGAACACGCCCGAAGGAGAGGCCTCGCCCTTCCTGGCGAGCATCATCTTCATCATTACGCTGCTCTTCCTGATCACCGGCATGGCCTTTGGCTACGGCGCCAACACGCTCAAGGGCAGCGCCAAGATCATTGCAGCGATCACCAAAACCTTTGCGGGGCTGGGCGGACTGATCCTGCTCTTCCTCATCATTGCCCAGTTCATTGCCTGGTTCAACTACACCAACATACCCCAACTGGCCGCCATCGGCATGGCCGACTGGCTGGAGACCGTCAACATTGGTGCGCTGCCGCTGATGATCGGCTTGATTCTGGCGATTATGGTGATCAACATCATCATCCCCAACTCTGTGCCCAAGTGGGCCATCTTTGCGCCCATCTTTGTGCCCCTCTTCATGCAACTGGGTGTGGAGCCGCAGACTGTGCTGGCTGCGTACCGTGTGGGTGATTCGCCCACCAACGTGGTTACGCCGCTCATGGTCTACTTCCCCTTCATTGCGCTGATTGCCCAGCGCTATGTGAGGACAGCAGGCATTGGCTCGATCATTGCGCTCATGCTGCCCTACACAATTATTATGCAGGTTGTGTGGATTCTGCTCTTCATCATCTGGTTCCTGCTGGGCATTCCGCTGGGGCCGGGCTACCCGGTGGCCATGTGATCTGTTATGCACACGCATGAATGAGTTCCTGCTTGTAGTCGGCGTTGGGTTGGTGGCGGCGGTGCTCACCTGGCTGGGCGTGCCGCTGGCCGAACGCTACGCAGTGCCCGACAAGGTGGTCAGCAGCGTGCTGCAATTTGCATCGGGCGTGATTGTGGGGCTGGCGGCGATTACGCTCATGCCGCCGGCGGTTATGGCTGGGTCGGCGGGCGTGGTGGCAATCGCCTTCTTCGTGGGCGGCGCGCTCTTCGTTTCTTTTGAGTACTATACGGCCACGCGTGCAGCGGCGCAGGGCGTTGAGGCGCCGGGCATCGTCCCTTACGAAGAGGATGTAGCTGACGCAAGCGCAGAGGCCATTACTGAGCCTCTCTCGCTCGCACTCTATGTGGGGATTCTGGTCGATTTGGTGATTGACGGTATGGTGATTGGCATCAGCTCAACGCTGACGCCGGCCGCAGGGCTGGCTGTGGCGTTGGGGCTGGCCGTGAGCACCCTGCCGCTGGCCTTTGTGACGATTGCCATGGCCAAGCGTCAGGGCATGGCTGCCGGCACGCGCCGCAACCTCGGTTTGCTCTTCATTGGCTGCATTATGGTGGGCACGCTGCTCGGCTTCCTCTTGCTGCGCAATGCGCCGATTGGCGTGCGCGTGGCATTGATTGGGCTGGCATCGGGCTTCCTCGTTACCACGGTGACGCAGAGCATGATTCCGGAAGCGAACCGCGATGGCGAGCCGAGCCTTTCAGGCCTCTTCTTCGTGGGCGGCATCTCCATTTACGCGTTGATGTCGTTCTACCTGTAGGGAGTTGCGTTGACCATTAACAAGAGCGGCGCCCTGCACGGGGCGCCGCTCTTGCTAATTAATCATCCGAAGCGAGGCTTCCAAAATCGGAAGCCTCGCTTCATCGCGTTATGCAGGTACTTCCATGCGCATGGTCGTCTCGCCGTGTGAGGTGGTGGAGACGGTGGTGAGGTTCAATTCGCGGAAGAGGCGCACAGCTGCATAGTTGTCGGCCTCAATCTCGGCGACAATTGTTTTGGCCTGCATGCGCTTGGCCAGCAGCACCATGCGCCGCAACAATTCGGTGCCCATGCCGCGCCCCTGGTAATCATCGCGCACAGTGATGGCGGCCTCCACATCGGGTGCGTCGGGCTGGCCGGCCGGCCGCATGAGGCGCGCCACGCCCACAACGTGCTCGCCGTCGGCGTCCTGCTCAAGCGCAATCACGGCGCCGCCTTGCGTGCGGTTGTCCACATTGGCAAGGCGTTCGGCTTCCTCCAACAGCTTTCCTTCATCCACCGATTCAACGGGGTAGTGGAAGCGCCGTCGCTTGCTTTCGGGTGAAAGGCGGTGGAAGAGTTCTACAAGCAGCGGTGCGTCGGCTCGGACTCATGAGACGGCAGAGAAGCTCCGTGCCGTCGCGCGTCACCAGTGTCTGCGGCATTTCGTCACAAGTACCGGCATAGCGTTCGTTCACGTCAACCTGCCAGTTCTGTACAGGAAGTGCGAATGTGCCCATTCGTAGACTCCTTCGAATAAGGAAGTTACCCCACCAATTGCTGGTCGGAGGGCTCTTCGTTTGCATAGGCCGGCCAGAAGCCGTCCACAGCGTGTGCGGCCTGCCACAACCGGTCCAGGTCGCTCCATGAGAGATCAAGCAGGCTGGCCACGGGCAGGCAGGGCTGTCCCGGCACGGCGGCCAGCAGGGTGCGCAACGCAGCTTTGGTGGCGAGCTTGCCCACCGCCACGCTGGCCATACCTGCACGCCGCGCCGCCTCCACACCGGAAACCGAATCTTCGATCACAATGCAGTCGGCGGGGGTGACGCCCACTGCCGCGGCCGAGTTGAGAAAGAGCGCAGGGTGCGGTTTGCCGCGCGGCAGCCGATAGCCCGACATGAGCGCCATGAAGTAGTCGCCCACATCCAGCTTGGCAATGGTGGCCGTAATGTTGGCCATTGTGCCCGATGAGCTGACCACCTGGCGCACACCCGCCTCCTGAAAGGCGTCAAGCCAGTGCGCAACACCGGGCAGCGCAGGCACATCGAAGCCGGGCAGCGCCGTCCGAAAGGCGACTTCCTTGCGGTGGGAGATCTCCTGAATCAGCGCAGGCGTTGCGGCGCTGCCGAAGATGCCCTCGAGAATTTCGCGGTTGTTGCGTCCAAAATCGGCCAGGAAGGTCGCGTAGCTGTACGCGACGGAACTGGCGCGGCATGGTCTCCTGCCATGCATGGAAATGCAACGCTTCAGTGTCTGCAATTGTGCCATCCAGGTCCCACAAGATTGTACGCATATGCAACCAGCAGCTCCTTGCCTGCTTGAGTTGCAAGCAGTATACCAGATATATGACGCACTGCGCCATAGGGAAGGTTCCAATGCTAGGGCTTCTCAAAAGTCAGGCTGAGGTGTGGCAAGCGCCAACAGCAACCTCACCCCCGGCCCCTCTCCAGAAAATTGGAGAGGGGAGCAAAACAAGTGCGTCACGCCGGAGATGTGACCGATAACGGCGGCGCTGTGCTCCCCTCTCCAATGTTCTGGAGAGGGGCCGGGGGTGAGGTTGCTGTTGGCGCTTGCCACACCTCATTCTGACTTTTGAGAAGCCCTGGTTCCAATGCTTGAGCGGCGCGGAAGAGTGGTGAAGTGGTGAAGTGACTGATCATCGATTGAAAATGGCGCCCGACCAACAGACTCTGGTCGGGCGCCATTGCGCAAGCCTCAATTCATCACTGTACCACGTACCACTGTACCACTTTTACCAGTTACTTACCGTTGCCCACCCCGTTCGCCGCGCCACTCTCCACATGCGTGCGCATGCGGGCCATGCTCTGCTCCAGGTGGCGCATGGAATCGAGCAGCGTCGATGGCGCACTGCTCTCCACAATCATGTCGTCCACAATGCCAAGGTGGCTGTTGTGCCCATTGTGCAGCACCGACAGCTCGGACTCCAGCAGATCGGTGTGGAGCGAGATGTCGTGGCGGGCCAACACCGCACGATAGTACTCAATATTGCGCAGCAGCCCCATGGTCACCGTCTCAAAGCCGTGCTGCGCCACAGCCAGCCGCCCCGAGTAGTGCATGGGGTTATGCGTGAACATCTCATAGTCATCCTGCCCGGGTTGAATCAGAATGACGTCCACGTCCGGATACTTGGCACGCAGATTCTTGATGTGGTAACGCAGCCCCGAATGAAGGAATGTGCGCAGCGACTGGTTGATGACTCCCTGCAGTCCGCGCCGGCGGATGTAATGCTCGTTGGGGCGCACTGTCGACGCGTCGAAGGGCACCATTGAGTTTACGCAGACCACCAGCTTTGCGCCGGCCTCAATGGCCAGGTCCAGGCTGGCGTTGCCGTGCAGGCCGCCATCCAGATAATCCTTCTCGAAGATTTGCACAGGCCGATAGAGCACGGGCACGGCGCTGCTGGCCGCGACCGCGCGGCTGATCGGTACGTCTTCCATGTACCCGCGCCCAAATACCGCGCGCGCGCCGCTGTCCAGTTCGCTCGCCACAATGAAGAGCTGATTGTTGAGTTCGTTGAAGCAGTTGGCGAAGCCCGGTTTCTCCAGCGCGGCACGCACGTAGGTGTCGAGCGCATCGCCGTTGAAGATGCCCGAGGGCAGAAGCTCCGCCATCTCCCAGAGGAGATCAGCCACAGCGAGGTCACGGAAATTGGTGACAAGGCTGCGCACCACAGACCAGGAGACGGAAGGCAGCTTGACCAGGCGGCGCACAGCATCTTCCAGGTTAAGCTTGTAGGCATCCTGCACCCCAATGCCGTGCAGTTCGGGGTGGCGATTGTCAATCAGCTGCATGACTTCGCGCGGGGTAAAACCATTGGCCACAAAGGCATTGACAAGCGCGCCGCGCTTGTGCCTACAAAAATGTCAAAGTCGTTGACGGTCATCCCCACAAGCAGGTCATCGATGGCACGCAGCGCGCCTACCTCGTAGACAGCGCCAGTAATACCGCCGCCGGCCAACACAAGTGCAACCTTGTCACGGGCGTCGCGCTTTGCCGAACGACTCTGCACATAGTTCCACGCCGAGGCGCTGAAGCCGGCGTCGTCCATGCCGGCGGCCAGTTCATCGGCGGCCACACCGTTCAGTTCAATCGACGCGTACTCTGCGTCTTTCTTGTAGGAGTCGAATTCGTAATAGTAGCTTGCCATGGCCGAGTCCGCGTCCGTGAGGAGCACCGCTGCTGTCCGAGGGCGAAATGAGTGCACTTCAAGTACAAACGCATACGACGCGTGCCTGCGTTCCTGGGAGCGCGATACGGCTCCGCTACATTACTTTTCGGCTGCGGGGGTGTCGGTCAACGTGGTTTGCGCCTGCTTGGTGGGTACCTGCGTGGCCACGGCCGACTCGTCCAGATCGCGTAACCGTTCGGCCAGCAGTTCAACCTGCTCCTGCAGGGCGTGGAGCTCGCTCTGCGTGGGCACGTTCAGCGAATGCAGCACTTCGTTGACCAGACCGTCAAGCTTGAGCATGCTCTGCGCTTGCTCAATGGAGAGCTTGCCCTGTTCAAAGAGGCTGCTTACCTGCGCCTCAAACTCCTGGCTGCGACGGCGCGTGAGCTCGGTGAGGCCGCCCATGCTGGTGACGCCCGCCATACTGCTCTGCACCGATTTGCGCAGGTTATCGAAGGTGTTGCCGCCGCTGCGAATGAGGTTGGTGAGCAGCGCGCTGGGCAGATAGCCCGCGCTCTTCTTTTCCTGCTCCAGGATGATCTGCGTGAGGGTGAGGCTTGTCACGTCATCGCCCGAATCGTTGTCAATCACGCGCACATCCTTCTCGGCGCGCACCATGGCGGCGATGTCGTCGAGCGTGACATAGCGCTTGGCTTCGGTATCGTACAACTTGCGGTTGGGATAACGTTTGATGAGCGGCATGCGCAAGATATGGGAACGGTAACGGTGAGCGGGAGATGTACTGCTGCGCCCACGCGCTCGGCAATGCGCGCTCGGGCAATGCGCGCTCGGTTGTGCTGCATTGGCCACGTTAGGAGATGTTAGCATATGGCTTGCAGAGCAGCAAAGCGTTTGGATGCGCCAAGAGGCCATTTACCGAACTCTCTGTACGAACGCAGTCCCACGCATATGGCCCATGCATATCGCCCACGCATATTGGGAGGCTGCTTTTTGTCCGCGGCGCCTGTCTTTAACCTATCGTTTGCCGCCCGTGTGCCTGCGTGGCGTGCTTTGCGCGTGCCCTTGGAACTATCTGCCATGCAAAGACGTATGTAGCACAGGAGTGTGTCCTATTTCGGTCAAGTGTTGCTTGTATTAGGATGCTTGTATTAGAATCTGACTTTGCAACGGTGTGATGTAGAGGGGCGATACAGACGGCTTATGTGTGAGCGAGAGCGACTTTCTCAACGGAGTGACGTAACTGAGGGTTTGCCGGCCTGCAGCCCAATGTTGCCGCGCTTCAGGGTTCTTCTCGCAATGGTCGTGTTATTTGCTGCAGCATCACTCGCAGTCAGCCTCGCGCCTGGTTTGCGGCGGCCCGCACTGGCCGCCGATACAGGAACGCCTCCGCCGTGCAGCGAAAACGCGTTGCGTGCTGCGCTCGCTGCACTGCCTCCGTCGGGTGGCTCCCTTGTCGTGGAGTGCGCCACCAACATTGTAATGACCAAGCCGATTTCCGTGACGGAGGGTATTTCGCTCACCATGAGTGGCGATGCCCAGATTGCGAGCAGCGGCAGCCGTCTCTTTACGGTTGAACCGGCAGCGGCCCTTACGCTGCGCGGGCTTACGCTCACGGGCGCCGATGTTAGTGGCGACGGCGGCGCGATCTACAGCGCCGGACAGCTTACTATGGATAACGTGCGAATGGTCGACAACTCGGCGGCTCGGGGTGGGGCTGTCAGCATCGGCGAGGGTGCGGTTCTCACTGTCACAGCCTCCACATTTGCACGGAACGCTGCGAGCATCGAAGGGGGTGCGCTCTACCTGGCGGGCAGCGCTACGCTAATTGACACGACATGGAGCAAGAACCACGCGCCCAATGCGGGCTCGATTCGGGTTCTAGCCGGGGCAAAGGCGACTTTGGACGAATGCCAGATGCGCGACGGCACAAGTGCCACGGCGCCAGCGCTCCACAACAGCGGTGAAACCGACCTGAGCCGCTGCATCATCACCAACATGATCGCAGCTGATATTGGCACCGTGAAAGCTGATTATGGCGCCGTGGACAACGATGGCTTGCTGCGCATTACAAACACAGTCTTCCTCGACAACAGCAGCCCTGACGCCAACAGCCTGCATAATCATTCGGTCACCCCTACCAACCTGAGCCGCATGGAACTCACCTACGTCACCATATTCGGCCGTGCGACGGTTGGGATTGCCGAAGTCATCAACAATGGTGAGATGACGATGCGTAACACGGTGATCAACAGCGCCACAAGGTATACCTGCTATCAAAGCAAGGATGTTTCCGATCCAGTCCCCACGTTCGAGTCTCTGGGCGGCAATGTACTCTCCGACGACAATGTTGACGCCGACTTTGGCTGCTTTGCCACGCATACGGCTTCGACCGATCACTTTGACGGTGCGCCGCTGAGTGTGGCAAATGATCCCACAGGCATGCTGCTGGTCTTCCCGACTTCCGTCAGCCCGGCGATTAATGGAGCACTCTGCATTGATGGAGTCAAGATAGATCTGCGTGGTGTGGAGCGAGGGCAGAACAAAGGTTGCGACAGCGGCGCCGTCGAAACACGCCCGGGCGAGACGTTCTACCGGATGTATTTGCCAGCGGTAAAGCGTCCTTGAGACGAAGGCGCCAAATATCGCGCCGGCCGCACTCAGTACATCTGAGTGCGGATATTTGCGTGCTCAGTACTGAACAGGACGGGGCTTGGCTTGGCCGTTTTCTCTCCATTTTGGCTCTCGTTGTCAGCCGTTGCACCTTACGGTACAATGGGTGGGCGATTAACGTGGCTGTTTCGCACGTATGCGAACGCCCCCGGCGCCACGCCGTATCGCGTTGGCTCCGGCCGCGCCCGGACCGAGGAGAGTCTCTATGCTCCCAGATCAGAACGCCACAGTGGCAGCAGGCACCACAGATGGCGTAGCAAAAAACGGCGATTCAAATGACAACGGCGCTCCGCACAGTGGTGTGAACGGCAGTGCGAACGGCGCTCTGCACAGTGGTGCGAACGGCAGTGCAAACGGCGTTTCGCAGCGAGCGCAGACGCCAGCCGGCGTGGGTAGCGCTGTCCTATGAGCCGCTCTTCGTCGTGTTGCGCAATGTGGACCCGCTGCCCCTTGATATATCCAAGGAGAAGCTGGAGAAGGGTGAGGCGCCGGCGAAGAAAGCTGTGATCAGCATCGCACCCGATGCCGAGGAGATTGCCGCCATCGAGCGCCTCCTGCGCGGGCTGGACGCCAGCTATCGCGCCGAAGATACGATGCTGCTTGTGCGCGCCTACATGCTGGCCAGCTATGCGCACCGCAACCAGAAGCGCGAAAGCGGCGAGCCCTATATCCTGCACCCAATTGCCGTCGCCCAGATCCTGATCGAACTGGGCATGGACCCCCAATGCGTCGCTGCGGGGCTGCTCCACGATGTGGCCGAAGACACCGAGTTCACCATCGAGTACATTGGCGAGCAGTTTGGCGCCGAAATTGCCTCGCTGGTGGATGGCGTTACCAAACTCAAGCGCATTAACGAAATGGGCAGCGCGCGCGCCGGCATTGCCAACCACAAGGCCGAATCGCTGCGCAAGATGTTCATTGCCATGGTGGATGATGTGCGCGTCGTGCTCATCAAGCTGGCCGACAGGCTGCACAACATGCGCACCCTGAGCGGACAGAAGGAGCACAAGCGCAGGCGCATCGCCCGCGAAACGCTGGAAATCTTCGCACCCCTTGCCAATCGCCTTGGCATCTGGCCCGTCAAGTCCGAGCTGGAGGACCTCTCCTTCCGCTACCTCGAGCCTGCAACCTACAAGGATCTCATGAAGGCGATCCTGCAGAAGCAGCCCGAGAGCGAAAAGCTGCTCATTGTCACCAAGAACGAAATCGTGCAGGAACTGGCCAAGGCGGGCATCAACGCCGACGTGAGCGCGCGCCCCAAGCACATCTACAGCATCTACCGCAAGATGCAGCGCAAGGCCGTCAGCTTTGACCAGATCTACGACGTGCTTGCGCTGCGCGTGTTGGTGGACACTGAGGCGCAGTGCTACGGCGCGCTGGGCGTAGTCCACAGCATCTGGCGGCCCATCCCTGGCGAGTTTGACGACTATATTGCCAACCCCAAGAACAACATGTATCGCAGCCTGCACACCTCCGTGCTGAGCCACCGCAGCGGCCGCCCCATGGAGATCCAGCTGCGCACGCGTGACATGCATCGCGAGGCAGAGTTCGGCATTGCCGCCCACTGGCAATACAAGGAGCAAAGCTCCGCCGACCAGTACATGAGCAACAAGGTCAGCATGATGCGCCACTGGATGCGCCAGGTGATGGAGTGGCGCAACGACGTGACCGACGCCGAGGAATTTGTGGAGGGCATGAAGACTGACATGTTCAACGAGCATGTCTTCGTCTTTACGCCACGCGGCGACATTATTGACCTGCCCAAGGGCTCCACCTGTATTGACTTCGCCTACGCCATTCACACCGAACTGGGCCACCGCTGTCGCGGCGGCAGCGTCAACGGCAAGCTCGTGCCGCTCGACTATCAACTGCAGAATAGCGACCAGGTGGAGATCATCTCCGCCAAGAAGGGGGGGCCGAGCCGCGACTGGCTCAACCCCAGCCTCGAGTATGTAGCCACGCAGCGGGCGCGCAGCAAGATTCGCGGCTGGCTGCGCAAACAGAATCGCGACGAGAACATTACGCGCGGCCGCCAACTGCTCGAGCGCGAATTGCGTCGCCTCTCCTCCACCGTCTCCTTTGATGACCTGAGCAAGCTCTTCAACTTCGAGAAGGTGGACGACTTCATGGCCGCGATTGGCTATGGCGACGTCAACTCGCAGCAGATTGCGCAGAAGCTCATGGACCAGGAGCAGCGCGAGCGTGCGCGCCAATCGGCCATGATGGAGGGCATTTGGCAGAGCACGCCATCGGCCACACCGCGCGCCGAAGAAGCGCGCGGCGACCACGACAGCCTGCGCGTGCAGGGGGTGGAGGGGCTGCTCACAAATCTGGGCCGCTGCTGCAATCCCGTACCGGGCGATCCGATTGTGGGCTATGTAACGCGTGGGCGCGGCGTCACCATTCATCGCGTCAGTTGCCCCAACATGGTGGCCACGCTGCGCAAGGGGGCCGACGGCCGTCTTGTCGACGTGCAGTGGACCTCCAAGCCCGAAAAGACCTACCCCGTCAAGGTGCAGGTGAGCGCCTATGACAGGCAGGGGCTGGTGCGCGACATCGCCGGCCTGGTGGCGGACGAGCACATCAACATGCGCAGTGTGGAAGCGCTGACGGGGCAGAAGAACAACCTCGCCATCATCACTGCGCTGCTGGAGATTGAGGACGCCACGCAGCTCATGCGCATCCTCACCAAGATGGACAGGCTCTCCAACGTCGTCGAGGCGCGCCGCCTGCTTTCCTAAAACCTTTGTACACAGATTTCACAGATGAGACAGATAACAGCGGATAAGGCATTGGCAGTTATCCGCTGCTATCTGTCTCATCTGTGAAATCTGTGTACAGGATTTTGAAGCCCTGCACATATGTTGTCATTCACTCGCAATCTCGCTGCGCGCGTAGGCGCGGTTGATCCTTATCTGCTCTTTCTGCTCCTGCTGAGCCTGCCGGCGCTGGCCCCTCTGCTGGCCCCGGGCCTCTACTTCTTTGACGCGCACGACGGCCGCCACAGCGTCTTCTATCCCATGATGTTTGATGCGTCGCTGCGCAGCGGCGCGCTCTGGCCGCGCTGGGCCATGCACCATCTGCAGGGCTACGGCTACCCTACCTTTATCATTGTGCCGCCGCTGGGTTTCTACACGGTCTCCTTCTTTGTGCTGCTGGGCGCGGGCTTCACCTTTGCCGTCAAGCTCACGTGGATTACCGGCATTCTGCTCAGCGGCGTGGGCATGTACCGGCTGCTGTTGCACTGGAGCGATGCGCCACCGCGCGCACAGGGACGCGCAGCGCTCGACGCGACGCACCTGGCTGCGGCCGCGGGCGCACTGCTCTACGTCTACGCCCCCTACCATCTGCTCGATGTCTACGTTCGCGGCGCGCTCAACGAATCGCTGCTCTTCCTCTGGCTGCCGTGGCTCTTCCTTGCTTTCGACAAGCTGTTGCTGCGGGGCAGCGCACCCGGGTGGCCACGGCGGCTGGCGCTGGCCATGCTGCTGCTGGCGGCCACCTGGCTCACCCACAGCTTTGCCGTGCTCGCCGTAACTCCGGTCGTGATGCTCTTTGTGCTCTTTCGGCTGGCCTGGCTGTGGGGCAGTGAGCGCAAGACAAGCACAGGCGCAGGCAAAGCACTGCTGCAGCGCACGGTGCTGGCGGCGGCGGCAGGCGTGGGCGGTCTGCTGCTCTGCGCCGTCTTCCTTGTGCCCCTCTTCGCCGAGCAGCGCCTGCTGAGCCAGCAGGTCTACACCACAAACACCTACGACTTCCGCAATCACTTTGTGCAGTGGGGGCAATTCTTAAGCCCCTTCTGGGGCTACGGTTACTCGGATGACCCGCTGGGCGCCAACGATGGCATGGGCTTTCAAATTGGCGCGCTCGCGCTGATTCTGGCTGCGGCCGGGCTCTTTGCGCTGCGAAGGGACATGGGGAGCACCGTGAACCGCAACCAGCGTGCGCTCATGATCTTCCTCGCCGCAGCCAGCCTGGGGGTGATGATCGTCATGGCCCCCGTGAGCAAGCCACTCTGGGAGGCGATTCCCACGCTGGCCGTCATTCAGTTCCCCTGGCGGCTGCTGCTGCTTGTTTCATTCACCGTTTGCGCGCTGGCGGGGCTGGCGCTGGCGCAGTTGCTTGCGTTGCGCCCGCTGCACCTGCCCGGCCACGCTGTTGCCGGAAAATGGCAGCGGGCTGCTCGTTTTTGCGCTGCTGGCCGTTGTGGGCACGGCCGCCTATGCCGACCCCGCGCTGCAGCAAATTGAGCCGTGGCGCGAGGATGGGCGCGCCGTCTACCGCTTCGAGCTGGAGCACCCCGACATGATCACCGGCACGCAATGGACAACGGAGCTCTTCACCACCTCGCCCATGAGCGCCGACTACGCCAGCCCCGACTACGTTGAGAGCCACGGGCGCACAAACTCGTTGACGCGCCTCATGATTGACGCCGGCGAGGGTGCAGTCTTGCGGCAGGATTCAGCGGGCAGCCGCTTTGGCGGCGTGGTGGCGATGGCGTCACCCGGTGTGGTGCGCGTCAACGTCATGTACTTCCCCGGTTGGCAGGCTACGGTGGATGGCGCGCCGGTTGCCCTGCGCGTTGCCGGCGCTGAGGGGCTAATGGAGCTGGACGTGCCTGCAGGGGAGCACACAATTGAGGTGCGCATGGGCAGCACACCGCCGCGCACGTTGGGCACGGCTATCTCGTGGGCGATGGTGGCCATTGTGGCCGCGCTGCTGCTCTGGCCCACGCGTAAGACATAACAGCAGTACACAGATTCCACAGAAACAGACAGATAACGGCGGAAAACTGCTTTCACGCCTTATCCGTTATCCGCTGTTATCTGTCTGTTTCTGTGGAATCTGTGTACTGCTGTGTCCATTTCAGAAAGGCGGCGGTTGTCGCCTCCGGACGCTCAATCGGGATCATGTGGCCTGTGGCGGGAAGAAGCTCGAGCGTGGCGGCAGGAATGCCGGCGCGCAGTTCCTGCGCGAGCGCAGGGGGCGTCATGCGGTCATCTGCGCCGGCGAGAATCAGCGTGGGCGCGTGCACGTCGCCCAGGCGCGCGGTAGCGTCGAAGCCGTTGCAGGCCACAAAGGCGCGATAGAGCACCATGGGGTCCGCCGCACGCAGGTGGCGCAGGTACGCCTCGCGCTGGGGCGGGGAGAGCGTGGGACCATAGGAGAGGTGGGCAATGCGTGCGGTGGCGGCGGCAAAGTCGCTTTGCAGCAGGTTGAGCAGCGCGGCGTTTACACGCAGGCGCGGCCCGGCGCCCACCAGCACAAGGCCGGCCACGCGCGGCGGCTGCTGCAGGGCCCACTCGAGGGCAATGGCGCTGCCCAGCGAGTGGCCGCCCAGCACGCACCGGTCAATCTGCAGAGCATCCACCCATGCGTTCAGCAGGCGCACGAAATCGGCCATGCTATCGAGCCCTGGGCCCGGCGAGCGACCGTGGCCCGGCAGATCAATGGCATAGACGGGGCGCTCTGCCAGCCTGCGCAGGCGGGGCGGCCAGTGCAGATAGGTCCCGCCCACGCCATGCAGCAGCAGGAGCGGCACGCCCGCTGCGCCAATGCCCTGTGCGGCGTAGTAGCAGGGATCGTCGTCAAACTGAAAGGTGGGCACGTGGTGCGCTCCCAGTCAACAAGGCCAATGCGGAATGACAATTCCGTCAGCCTTAGGCGCCGGCCCGTGGCCTGCGCTCTCTGCATATAGGACGATCAGGGCTGGCGCCTAATGGACGAAGCAACCAAAGCTTGTACACAGATTTCACAGAAAAGGACAGATAACAAGCGAACTCATCCGTCTGTTATCTGTCCTTTTCTGTGAAATCTGTGTACAAGCTTTGGTTGCTTCGTTCATTAGGTATCTGGTTAGCGGCGGATGTGACCGCCTGAGGTGAGCGCTTCCATGTCCGCATCGACCATCATGCGCACAAGCTGGCGAAAGTTCACAGTCGGCTCCCAATCCAGCACACGCTTGGCCTTGCTCGGGTCACCCACAAGCAGGTCCACCTCGGCGGGACGATAGAAGCGGGGATCCTGCACCACGTATTGCCGCCAGTCGAGGTCCAGATAGCTGAAGGCCTCCTCCACAAATTGTTCCACGCTGTGGGTTTCGCCCGTGGCCACCACATAGTCGTCGGGCACCTCCTGCTGCAGCATGAGCCACATGGCGCGCACATAATCACCTGCAAAGCCCCAGTCGCGCCGCGCCGTCAGGTTGCCCAGCGCCAGGCTGTCGGCCATCCCCAGCTTGATCTTCACTGCGCCGTGGGTAATCTTGTGCGTCACAAACTCAAGGCCGCGGCGCGGGCTCTCGTGGTTGAAGAGGATGCCCGAGCAGCCGTAGATATTGTATGACTCGCGGTAGTTAATCGTAATCCAGTGGCCATAGACCTTGGCCACGCCATAGGGGCTGCGCGGGTAGAGGGGGGTGCTCTCGCGCTGCGGCGTCTCCATCACCTTGCCAAACATCTCGCTGCTGCTGGCCTGGTAGAAGCGGATGGGCAGCCCCGCCATGCGGATTGCCTCGAGCATGCGCGTGACGCCCAGCGCCGTAAACTCACCCGTGAGCACAGGCTGCGTGAAGCTGGTGGGCACAAAGGATTGCGCCGCAAGGTTGTAAACCTCATCGGGCTTGTATTCATTCAGGATGGCGGAGACGCTCATTTGATCCAGCAGGTCACCCTGGGCAATCTCAATGTGCTCCTGAATGTGCTCCAGGCGCGAGAAGTTGATTGTGCTGGTGCGGCGCACCATGCCGACGACGCGGTAGCCTTTTTCGAGCAAGAACTCCGCAAGATAGCTGCCGTCCTGTCCGGTTACGCCGGTGACAAGGGCTGTAGGCATTGAAGTCTCTCCGTTGTGGTGGGTTGCGATCTATTGTTGCCGCGTTTGCGCGACGCCCTGGTGCCCCAGCGTGCTGCGCCAGCCGGCCAGCATGTCGCCCAGCGAGTCGCGCAGCGAAATCTGCGGCTGCCAGCCGGTGGTTTGCACAAGGCGCGCGTTGTCGCACACCGAGCGTGGAATGTCGCTGGGGCGCATGCGCGCCGGGTCCTGCTCAATCGTCACAGCGGCGGTGGTCCGTTCAAGCAGTGCATCCAGCAGCCAACGCACCGAGTGAGCCTCACCGCTGCCCACATTGTATGCCTCGCCGGGAATGCCCTGCAGCGCCAGCAGCCAGTAGGCGCGCGCCACATCGCGCACGTCTGTAAAATCGCGCGCGGCGTCCAGATTGCCCACCTTGACAACGGGTGGCCGCAGTCCGGCCTCAATCTCGGCCAGTTGGCGCGCAAAGGCGCTGGCCACAAAGTCGTCGGATTGCCCGGGCCCAATGTGGTTAAAGGAGCGGACGCGCAGTGTGGGCAGCTTGTAGCTCTGCCAATACTGGAGCGCCATCAAATCCTGCGTGCACTTGCTCACACCGTAGGGATTGTTGGGGCGAAAGGGCGTCTCTTCGTCAATAGGCAGGTCTTCGGGATGCACGAGCCCGTACGCCTCGTTGGAGGTGACGACGAGCGTGCGGCATGCGGGCTGTTTGCGCCGCAACCCCTCGAGCAAATTAAGCTGGCACAGAATGTTCAGTTCGTAGACGGTCCACGGCTGCTCCCATGAGCCGCCCACGTCGCTCCATGCAGCCAGATGGAGCGCAACGTCGGGGCGCACCTGCTCGACAAGGTCATTGACCCAGAGCGCGTTGCGCAAGTCGCCACGGTGCAGCGCGATGCGATCGGCCAGGTGGTGAATGCGCGTGTCGTGGCGGTGGATGACGCCGTGGAGCTCGAGCGGCTCGGGCGCGCACGCACGCGTGGCCTCTCCCAGCAGATACTCCGCCAGATAGCTGCCTGCAAAGCCCGCAATGCCCGTCATCAGGACCCGCACGTTCGCACACTTTCCGTCACACGCTGCTCCTGCAAAGCCGTCAATCCTGGCAGTGTTGGTCTGCGCAGGTGTTGGTCTGCGCAGTATAGTAGAGCGGCTGCAGGCTGCCCAAACTGAGGGTGTGCAGCGAGTGGCGCCAGACTCTTTGTTGCGCCCACTAACACTTTGCTGACACTCTGCATACTGATTGGAAACGGTGCGCTTGCGCGCTGCTAACGTGGGCGGCGTAGAGTGGTGAGTATCAAAGCAAAGCAAGTGCGCCACACCGGATTGGCGCCCGTTTGTACAAGAAGTCTATTTGCCCGGGAAACCCGTTACACTCGAAACCCAAGATACAAGGAGAGAGCCTATGCGTGTCGATATTACCCGTCCAGCCGGCAACGAAGCGGCGAACCGCAGTTCAAGCTCGAGCTCCCGCTTGAGCCCCAACATGGACAATGTATGGCGTGAGTTCTTTGGCGTGGCCGATGCCATGAACCGCATGCGCGAGGGTGACCCGCGCACCTACGACTATATGCGCAGCGGCGGGAGCAGCGACGAGAAGAACGAGCGCGGTCGTGCGCCTGCCAATCGATGCCTGGGCCACCGATGAAGCCTTCACAATGGTTGCTTACCTGCCAGGTGTGAACCCCGAACAGGTGGAAGTGCTCTTCGAGAACGACGAATTGGCCATCCGCGGTGCCTTCGCACCGGTGCAGGAGGGTGTCGACTTCATCAAGCGCGAGCTCTTCCACGGCGCTTTTGAGCGGCGTGTTGCCTTCAACGTGCCCGTGGACGCCGACCAGATTGAGGCGACCTATGCCAACGGTGTGCTGACGCTGCGTGTGCCCAAGGCCGAATCGGTCAAGCCGAAGCAGATCAAGGTTGTGAGCAAGTAGGCAGGCTGGCAGTCCAGAATCGAGTGTGCCGGCCAATGCAGCCGGCCTGAGGCGGGTGTGGAGAATTCTCCACACCCGCCTCTTTTTGTGCCCATTTGTAGGACAGAGGCTGAAATCTGTGCAGGATTCGAGGATACGTGGCCCAAAATCGGAACGCGTTGGCTCAAACAGCCGTTGATCAATCACTCGTGTTGCGTGCTGCAAAGCTGGATCAGCCACACGCGAGCCACTGTGACGCGAGCCACTGTGGAGAAACCCGAGGCACATTGCAAGAGCTGGTACGAAAGTGCGCATCCGAGCGCGCACTATCGATGCCAAAGCTGACAAGGAAGGAATGAGCAATGCCCTATCACAATCTGGCGGACCTTCCGGACAGCGTCCGCGACAATCTGCCAGAACACGCGCAGGAGATCTACATGGAGGCGTACAACAGCGCATGGGACGAGTACGATGCGCCTGAAGATCGCCGCGGCGACGCCTCACACGAGGAGACCGCCCACAAGGTGGCGTGGTCGGCTGTAAAGAATGTTTACGAAAAGAATGACGAAGGGCGCTGGGTGCGCAAGAGTTAGCCGAGAGGCAAAAGCCGCACTTGCGGTAAAGCCACTCTTTGGCTGCATGCAACACCGAGCTGCGAAATAGCGCGGAAAGCGACACCGACACAGGACACGATTTCGGCTTCAAGCAAGGAGAAACTGCACGATGGCAAACAACAACGACAAGGCCACCAACAAGACCGGCTCCGTGGAAGGCACAGGCGCCACCGAAAGGCCCTCCACAAGCACGGGCAGCGGTCAGAAGGGTAGCGGGGACACGCCCATTAGCCGCAATGCCACAGGCACCGGCCAGGGCGACAAGTGGAGCAAGGGTGAAGAGGAGTACACGCAGGATCAGGCTGAATTCCGCCCGGGCGACCGGGAGAAGGGGAAACTCAATAACATGGATAGTGTCAAGGAGAGCGCCAAGGACGTGGCCGGCAGCGCCACCTCTGCGGCCAAGGATGTGAAGCAGAGCGCCGCCGACATGGCCAGTGATGCACAGAACAAGGTCAAGGAAGTGGCAAAGGACGCACAGCAAACATTGGGCAACGTGACTGATGAGGCCAAGCGCAATGCCAACGCGATTGCCGATGACCAGAAGGAGATGGCGGCCGACCGTTTGCACACCTTCGCCGACACCTTGCGCCAGACGGGCAGGAACCTGCAGGGTGAAGATGAGGCGATGATCGGTGGCTATGCCGAGAGCGCGGCAGGCCAGATTGATCGCTTCGCCGGCTATCTGCAGCGCAACGACACGGGCGCGCTCATCAACGACGTGCGTGACATGGCCCACCGCCAGCCCGAAATCTTCATTGCGGGCAGCCTCGCTGTCGGCTTCCTGCTTGGGCGTTTCTTCAAGTCTTCGCAGATGCTGCCGGGCAGCAACCAGAGGGCACAGGATTACTATGGCGCCAATACGCGCGGATACGGCAGGTACGATAGCATGCGCTCCTCGAACCCGCCCCTAAGCAACTATGCGCGCGGCAGCTATGACTATAACCGCAGCAATTACGGCCGCACCTATGGCAGCGGCTCTGCCTATCCCGATCTCCAGTATCGCGATGCGATGCGTGGTGACGAGCGCATGCGTGAGGAGGAGTTCCGCAGCCAGGGCTATCGCCAGGGCGCAACCTACAGTCCCGCGACCTCCGGCGGCTACGACCGCGACGCCAGCTATGGCATGCAGGAGAATCCGTCCGGCCAGCCCGCACGCACTGCGGATAGTTCTACAGCCGATCGTTCCACAACAGGGCCGGGCTATCGCCCCGACGAATATGGCAACACCGGCTATCGCGGCAGCGCCAATGAAACAGCCAACCAGACAGAGAAGAGTGGGCAGAGCACCGGCGAGACCCAGAAGAACACTAACGTGCGCGGCTCGCAGTCTACGTAACTTGCAGGAATAGAGAAGGCACAGGCCAGTAGCAGGCCCGAAAGGAGTTGGACGGCATGGCACGAGATATCAATGACAGCGCCGCGGCGGACAGAACATACGCTGAGCAGCCGCTGGTAACGCCGAGTGACGGCGCAACAAATGAAGGGTACATCAACGGGCGGCCAGAAGTCTATGTAACTGAGAGCACCGTCCCCGAGAATCGATCGCTGGGAGAGCTCTTCAGCGAACTCTCAGCCGATATGAGCGAACTGCTCCGGCAGGAAGTTGCGCTGGCGCAGGCCGAGATGTCGGGCAAAGTCTCCAAAATTGCAGCAGGCGCAGGCATGGCCGCAGGCGGCGGCATGTTGGCCTACGCGGGCCTCATCCTGCTGCTCATCGCCATCTCGTTCTTCCTGACGCAGTGGATGGTATTCTGGATTGCGTCCGGGATTATCGCCATTGTCGCGCTGGTGATTGGGCTGATCCTGCTCCAGGTAGGGCGCAGCCGCATTCAGAATACAAGCGTGACACCCGACAAAACCATCGAATCACTCAAGCAGGACGTAGAGTGGGCAAAGGAGCAAGTACAGTGAGCGAAGTCAATAACATGACACCAGAGGAAATCCGCGCAGACATTGAACGCAAGCGCGGGGAAATGGGCCGCAAGGTCGACGCAATTCAGGATCGCTTCCAGCCGGACAACCTGAAAGCCGAAGCGCGTTCGCTGGCCCAGGAAGTGGTGAGCGAAAGCACGGAGACCATCAAGGACTTTGTGCGCACCAACTCGGCCGAAATGGGCCGCAGCGTGGTTGATTCCTTCAAGCGCAACCCTGTGCCGTCGGCGCTCATCCTGGCCGGCCTTGGCTGGATGATCTTCAACAGCACGCAGTCGGGCGACAAGGATCGCATGGACGAGGCGCAGTACTATGGCGAGTGGCGCGGCCGTGGCTACGGTGCGCCCTATGGCCAGGGTTATGGCCAGGGGTATGGGCGTGGCTATGAGCAGCGCTTCGATCCCTCGTACAGCCGCAACTATGACCGGGGCTTCTACACAGGTCCCCGCGGTGTACGCAACGTGCGCGCATACAACAGCTATGGCGAATGGGACGACCGTGCCGAGGAGTTGCAGAGCCGCTATGGCAATCAGGGCGACTTTGGCAACGGCCAGTCCTTTATCGACAAGGCCGGCAATTTGGTGGACCGCGCCGGCAACATCATCCAGCGTGCAGCCGACCGCGCTGGTGCAGCCGTGACTTCGGCCGCGGATGCTGTGACGGACAAGGTACAGGACGCCGCCGGCAATGTGGGCGATCAGGTGAGCAACCAGGCCAACCGCATGTCGAACCGCGTTACCAATGCACGCGACGAAGCGGGTTCAACGCTGCGCCACACCGCACAGGATATGACGGAACGCATCTCCAGCACGGGCGAGCAGTTGATGGATCAGGCCTCTGAATGGAGCGATGATGCACGCCGCCGCGCCGACGAAATGGCCCAGGAAGCGCAATACCAGATGATGCGCGCGCAGGAAGCCGCCGCACGCACGATTGACGAAAACCTGCTCACCTTCGGGGCGCTGGCGCTGCTGGCAGGCGCCGCGATCGGCCTGGCGCTGCCGGCCACACGCCGCGAGCGCGAGTTCATGGGCGATTACAGTGACCGTGTCGTGGAGCGCACGCAGCAGGTG
Organism: uncultured Chloroflexia bacterium; assembly: GCA_963773745.1. Lineage (GTDB taxonomy): Bacteria > Chloroflexota > Anaerolineae > Caldilineales > Caldilineaceae > UBA5069. The sequence continues at coordinate 624,927 of CAVZCL010000005.1, read as the reverse complement.
GCAGGCAACGTTGTAGAGGAAGTGAAACATGTGGCCGAGAACGTCGCCGACGATGTGGCCCCAACGCTGCAGAAGGCTGTGGCTGACGTGACTGAAGACCTCAAGAGTGCCGGCAAGGATGTACAGCAGGCAGGCAAGGAGGTAGGCCAGGAACTCTCGAAGGGCATGCAAAAGGCCGGCGATACCGTCAAGGATAAGGTTCAAGAGACCACAGGCGTGAAGGTGGAGGGCAGTGACTCGAGCAAGAATTCGGGCAAGAGTTCAAGCTGAGCGCCGCAGCACCTGAAATCGCATATGTAGTTGAGGCGAGGCTTCCGCTATCGGAAGCCTCGCTTCGCGCCACGCAGTTGCGTTGGCGCAGAATCACGCAATTGTTGGGACAGTTGTCATCTTGCTGCCGCCCCGCGGTGGGATTATGCTACGCGCGTGCCGCAATGACGCGGCTGGGCGCGCCGCATGCGCGCATTCAATGAAAGCGTGAACCATGAACAGCTCTCTACGTTTGCCACGTGGCGTAGCCCTTTGGGTTGCGCCCTTCTTTGTATTGCTGAGCTTGCTTGCCATCCCCACGCAGGCGTGGGCACAGACGAGCGACCATCCACTGGACCCAATCTGCCCGTGGGGGCGCAAGTGCAGCGCGACCCCCTTGTTCACGGCAGCAAGCTTCCCCACCGACACGGCGCAGACCGCGCCCCAGGGCGATTTCACACGCATGGCCCTGAACTCGCTGCGCGACGGCAATTGGGAGGTCTACGTGGCGCGCGGCGATGGCACACAAGGTGTAAACATCACAAACAACCCAGCGTATGACGTCGAGCCACAGCTATCGCCCGACGGGACGCAAATTCTCTTCGCGTCGGACAGGGACCATGCGCCCACAGCAGCGGGGGTGCGAACATTCAACATTTACGTAGCGCAGGTGGATGGCTCCAACCTGCGCCGGTTGACAACGACAAATGACTCGCAATCGCGCCCCATTTGGTCACCCGACGGCAGCCACATCTTCTTCACTATGGAGCGCAACGGCAATGTGGACATCTACTCCATGCGCAGCGACGGCAGTGACTTGCAGCGGCTAACGACCAACCGAGCCGACGACTACGACGTCGCCATTACCGCCGATGGCAGCGCCATCTTCTGGGCGCGCATGGTGACCAAGACCACAGCACGCCTCATGCGCGCCAAGCCTGACGGGTCGGGCGCTGTGGACTATTCCCCGCCGATGCCCTATTTGCAGCGCCCGGTTGTCTCACCTACGGGTGCCACAATTGCTCACGAGGGCGATGCCAACGAAGATGGCTGGCTGGACGTGGTTGAAATTGCGCTCGACTCTCCCGGTTACCTCGTGTCGCACCTGTTTCCGGGTGAGCCACTTGCCGATCGCACAATTTCCGGCTGGTCGCCTGCTTTGCAAATTGCCTCCAACGATGGCCCGCGCGCCCTTTCCGAGCGCACGCTCTTTGTCACCACCTGGCATTATGTGCCCAACATGGAGGAGCAGGTCTACGAACTGGTGGGTTTCTCCACCGTTGGGCAGATGGGCTGGGCGAATGGTCGCGCCATGGAGTCATCAGCGCTTGACCTTGACTTCCACGCCATAGCGCTTGATACACAACCGCCAACCGCCACGCTTCTCGCTCCACCACTCGTGCGCTTTGGCTCCGAAAGCTTGCACTACACCAGCGCTGATACGGGCAGCGCAGGGGTGGGCTATCTTGAATGGGACGGCATGAACCTGAATCCCCCCAACCAGCAACTGATTCGCCAGGTTGTCGCCAACGGCGGCGGCTCGGGTACGGAAATTGCCCGGTGGGACCCGGGCATAACTAACCAAATCCGGCTCCGTGCGTGGGATCTAGTGGGCAATGCGGGTCCATGGAGCGCGCCTGTCGTTGCCACAACCTATGTCGACGGCGCAGCATGCAGCCTGGTGGAGGTGCGCGGTCATCCCGTGCCGGAGGCAACGCTTGCCTTCGGTTCCGAGAACCCCTTCCTTGCGCAGCCCTCGGACAGCGACGGCATCGCGCGCGCCTGGTTTGCCTACGAACCAACCTTTGCAGCAACGACCGGTGTTCACCCTGCCTTTGGGACTGCACAGTTCCCCTCATGGCGACCGTGGCGCGACGTGACTGAATACCCGCCACAGAACACACTTGGCATTTGTGGCAGCTACTTCCGTGACGAAAGCCGGAGCGCCATCGAAAATGGGCGGTTTGAGGCAGCGCCGCCAGACAAGGCGTGGAGCGTCGGCTGTGGATCTACAGTCTATGAAGATGGCCGCGACCATAGTCATGTGCTGTGGCTTGGGCAGCTCTACCCGGACGATTGCCCCGGAATCGGTGCGCCGATTACGGCGTCGCAGGCAGTCTCGGGGTCGACCACGGCAAGCATGCACAAGCCCACGCTCACCTTTGTCTACCAGCGTGTGCAATTGCAAACGCCGCCCAATCCCGGCCCCGATGTGCCCGTCTGGCCGTTTCTTGTCAGGGTGAGTGAGGCCAACACAGGTGCATCGTCAGCCTTGACGACAACGCCCGGGGTGACCGTGACGACTGCCTTCACGAATGGCTTCATCGCCGGTCCGCAGGCTGTGGGTTGGGTGGACCTGTCGCCCTGGGCGGGGCGCGCCATTACCGTGACCTTTGAGATTTCGCCCGCTGCAGGCCGCGCACCTGCGAGCGCCTACATTGACGAAATCAGCATCACACCGTGGGAGACGCCCGTTGTGCAGGGCGCAGCGCTGGCCGTCGAAAATGCTGCGGGCCAAATCGGAGAGACGCTGGTCGTCACCGGCGAGAACTTCATCCTCACGCCCACGGTTTCAATTGTCACCCCCGTGGGGCTGCAACCCATGGAGTTTGCCGCGCCCGCCACGGAAAGTGAGCTGCGCGTGATCTGGCCCTTCGTCAACATCGTCGGCCGCCACCGCATTCTGGTGGCCAACCCGGGTGGCCACTACACGCAGCTTGATTTTGCGATCAACCTGCCGGAGAGCCTCTTCCTGCCGATGATTACGAAGTAGCAACAAAGAGCAGTACACAGATTGCACAGACAAAGACAGATAACAACAGAGAATCCGTTGTTATCTGTCTTTGTCTGTAAAATCTGTGTACTGTTGTTCGCCCTACTTCTTGCCGTTTGCCTTACTTCTTGACCGCCGGCAGGAAGATGAAGCGCTCCAGGTTGGGCGTAACGTCGAAGAGCGCCGCGTTCGAGTCGGCCACCGTGGGCAACGGATTGCGCACGGTGATGCCCACCTGACCGCTCGGGTTCAGCAGCCCGGCCGCCACCTGCGCCGTTAGCTTGTTGCCGCTGACGAAGGTTGTGGGCAGCGCCACACCGTTCCACAGCACCGTGGCCCCATTGGCAAAGCCGCTGCCGTTGAGGGTGAGCACGAAGGCCGGTCCCAGCGCCTTGGTTGATGCGGGCGCGAGGCTGGTAATGGTTGGCGCCGCTGTGTTGATGGCCAGCTGCACCGGCGTTGAATCAAGCGGACCCGAGTTGCGCACAACGAGTGTGCCAACGCCTGCCGCCGCGCGTGCCCCGGCGGGCACTTCAGCCGTTAGCACCGACGTGGCGGCGACTGCCGCAACCGTCTGCGCCTCGGCTACGGCTGCGGGCTCGACGCCCGCCAGAATCAGCGCCTCGTCGGCCTGCTGCGCCGCCGCTTGCTCATCGAGCGAGAGCGCGGCCGTTGGCTCGGCGGCCGTGGCAAGCTCCACAATGGCGGCAACTGTTGCGCTCGAAGTGGTCACGAGCGGCGCGCCGTTCCAGACGATGACCGCACCCGGGTCGAAGTTTTCGCCAGTCACCGAGATGACCACCGTGGGGCTGCCCACTGTCATGCTCAGAGGCGATACGGCGTTGATGACAGGCTGAAGCCCCAGTGCCGTGCGTGCCCACGTATTGGGTGCAATGTACGTGGCGACCGTGGGCGCAGCCCAGGGCCAGCCATAGTCATCGCCCTGGGAGCCCACCCAGTAGTGACCTGCCTTCATGCCCACAAGGTGGTCCCAGCCGCCCAATACGCTCTTGCTGATGCGTAGTTCGGCACTCCATGTAGTGCCATTTGCGTCGGCGCTGATCTGCGCCTGCAGGCCGCCCGGGCCGGGCTGTGAGAAGTCGCCCGCACCGTTGCCCGCATAGGTATAGAAGCCGCCATCCTCGCCCACGAAGAAGCCGTAGTCGGTGGCCTGCGCCAGCGCCTCGCGGCTGTTGTTGACGTCGAAGCGCAACCCGGCGAATGCACCCGGGGTACGCCGCGCCAATCTTCAGGCCACTGAAGCAGGCGTAGAGATAGTTGGCGTCGCGCACCAGCCGCAGTGAGGCCTGCGATGCGTCGGCGTCGCCGTAGGGGCTCAGCGTCACATGGCTGCCGCTGGCATAGGTTGTATCGTTGCACACCCCGTCCATGGCGGCGGCGCTGCCCAGCGGAATGCTGAGCGGGGCCACGTGCAGGGGTACGCTCACAGCGTCCACATTGTTGGTCAAGTCCTTCGCCTCCAGCGTGGCAGTATAGACGCCGGGCGCCATGCCCATGAGCGTGACGTCGGCCCCGCTGCCCACCTCAGTTGCGTCTACCTTCCAGCGCAACGCTGCGCCTTCGAGCGCGCCATCCTCGGCGTCACTCGCGCCGCCCTGCATTGTCACTGCCGACTGCGGGTCATAGATCTGCCCGCTGGGGTCGGTGATGAAGGCCACGGGCTTGCGGTTGGGGAGCGTGAAGGGCTGCGACGTGGCGATGGCAGTGTTGAAGCCGTCGGTCGCAATCACGCGCACGCGGCCGGCATTGGCCGCGCTGCCGTGGAGCGCGCTCAGGTCGTTGAGCGTGACCTGATAGCTGCCGACGGGCGTGCTGGGCACGTCGTTGGCCAGCGCCTGCCATGATGTGCCGCCGTCGTAGCTGTATTGCAGTGTGAAGATAAGGGGATCGCCATCGGGGTCGCTGGCCGTCCACGCCACGGACATGCTGTCGCCAATTGTGCCGCCTGCAGGCTGCGAGATGGCGACGATGGGTGCGCTGGGCCCGGGTGAGAGGCTATCAAGCACGGTGCTGTTTTCCAGCAATTCCACGCGCAGGACATTGCCCGCGGGAGCGGCGAAGCTGGCCACGAAGATCTGCGCGCTACGCGCCGGATCGTGGTCGTCAATGGGCAGCAGCGTCACAGCCTTGTCGGCCAATATGGTGTTACCCGGGCCAATCAGGCGAATGTGATAGGCGTCGACATCAGGCTCGCCGCCGTGGTCGGGTGATGCAGCCTGCACGTCAGCACCGTGCGCTCCCGGCGCATAGTCGGCCACAGCCGCGGCCAGCAGCTTCTGCGTCATGCTGCTGCTCATGCTGCCTGCCGGCAGGACGCGCGTCTCGTTCAGCTCGCCCAGCCCCTTGGCTGTGTCCACATGACCCGAGGCGAAGACCGTGCCTTCGGCGGAGATGATCAGGCCGGCGTCGGGGCTGGCCGCCTGCGCGGCCGCAGCGGCGGCGTTCTTGCTGATAATCGCGCGCCACGTATAGTCGCTCACCCAGGCAGGGCCGGAGTAGGTCATGAAGTCCTTGGCGCCGTTGGGTGCAATCGGCGTCTTGGTCTTGGTGTCAAAACCGTAGTAGGACGTTTGGCCGGTGGGTGCGATCTGGCAGGGATTGTAGGGATATCCGCCATCCACATCGCCGGGGTTGCCGCAGTCGATGTGCTTGCGCCCGTAGTTGTGCGCCAGCTCCTGCGCCATGACGCCGCTCTCGAACATGCCGTTCCACGTGTTGGGGAAGGGGTTCGGCGAAGCCGGCGGCAGCTTGACCCACGATTCCGCCGAGATGGTGCTGGCGTAGCCCGCAGTGTTGCCCGTGGGCGCCTGGGGATGCACCATGCCCATGATGTGCGTATAGGCGCCGGCGTTGTTGCATGCGGGCGCGTCATTGAAGACGTTGAATGCCCACAGCTCGGCAATTACCTCGTCCTTGTCCGGTATCCAGTCCGAGATGCTGGCGCCCTGGTCCAGTTCAAAGGGGCCGCCACAGGGGTGCGGGAAGGGCCCCCACCAGCAGACTTCAACTTCTTCGGCTTGCCAGCTTGTGGTGTAGTTGATCACATTGGGCACGGGCCACAGCCGCTGGAAGCGCCCCACCATGTCCCAGAAGTTAGGCATGTTGGTGGAGGTCTTCGGGTTGTTTGTGCGTACGGGCACATAGATGGCGCAGGCGGGCGCTTCGCTCTGGAAGGCAAGCGCACGCGTCAGCTCGTTATTGGCGGGCGTTGGGTCGGTGTAAACGTGCGCCGGGTCCACCACCAGGCGGAAGCTCGTCTGCCCCGCGCCAATCCAGCTTGCGGGCAGCTGGTAGAGCCAGCCATCGTTGATGCGCCCCCGGTCCCAAGCGCCTCCCACGGCGAGCGAGAGCGGGTTGTTGATGGGCTTGAGCGGCGAGCCGGGCAAGGGCGAGCCGCCGCGCGTGCCGTAGAGCCAGGCCGTGACGTTGTTGGCGCGCGGGCCCAGCGCATTGACGGCAAAGCCACGCACGTAGGTCGTCTTCTTGGCAATCAGCGGCGCGCCGTTGGCGGTGTTCTGAATGCCCTGCGTTACCTCCAGCGCATCGGCGCGCAGGTCCCACGCCAGCGGCGCCGCCAGCACAGAGAGTTTGTCGATCGAGTAGGCAGGATAGATCGCGCCCCTGAAGTAGACATTCGTGCCATCCACAAAGACCGGGTCGGCGTTGGTGCTAATGGGCGAGGCGAGAATCTCCGCGCTGCTGCCCAGCGTCATGCGGCGCAGGAAGCCCTGCTGGCCGCCGCTGCCTGTGTTGTAGCTCGAGTCCTGCCAGAACATGGTGTTGCCGTAGAAAGCCGTGCGGCCGATGTACCAGTTCTGCCCGTCGTTGGGCGCGTTGTAGACGTCGCCTTCGGTGCAGCCCAACGCGAACTGGCCGCAACTGACGCGGCGGATGCGCCGCGTTGTCTCCGTTCCCGCCGTCCAGTAGATCTGGTCGGCGCGCTGGACAATCGTTAGTCCGGTAAAGAGGTGGTAGGTAAGGTCGGTGCCGCCGGTTGTGGAGAAGGTTGTCTCGGCGCAGGGGCCGGCCGGCTGCGGGCATGCGCCCGTGCCGCTGGTGGGAATGCGGTAGATGCCGTTGGGCGCTGCAATGTAGAGGGTGCTGCCCACAACCAGAATGTCGTTGATGTAGTTGGAAGGCGGGCCGAAGCCGTCGGCCACAACCTCGGGCGCTGTGGATGTGCCGTCCTTGCGCGCCCGCACCACACCGGTTGGCGTGGCCCAGTAGATGTAGGTGGCGTCCGACGCCATGCGCTGGCCGACGGGATAGGTGGCCGCGGTCGTATTTGCCACGACAACAGGCGCACCGGTGCCGCCCGGGCGGAACTCAATGCGCAGCGGCAGCTCGTTGAAGCCGTCGCCCGTGCGTACATCGTAGAAGACGCCGTCAGCGTCGGACGTCAGCAACTTGTAGCGATAGCAGTCGGGCGCGCCGCCCGTGACGCTGGCTACGGTGCTGCGCAGGCCCCCATTCACGGGCAGCCGTTTGAGGTACGCGCCGGTGAGCGAAGCGGGATCGACCGCCGCCTGGGCGGCTGCGGGTGGGCTGTCAGCAGGAACTTCGCCTTCGCTCGCGGCACCTTCGCTCGCGGCAATGGGTCCTGCGAAGCAGTAGTCGGAGTAGTAGAGCAATCCGGCTGCCAAATAGTAGGCGCTGAACTGCTCGGTGACAACAGGTATGGGCACATCGCTCACGGCCGCCGGTGCAACGGGTGGCGCCTCCTGCGCGTATACGGCGCGGGCAGGCAGCACCATGCCCGCCACCAGCAGGGTGAGCAGCAGCAGGTGGGCAAGGCGCGCTGCAGCGCGCCGCACAGGGCTGCGCCCAGCGAATGTACGCCCGGCGGATTCAGAAACTCGCAACATGTGGATCCTCCTCAAGAACAAAGTGGGCATAAAGACCGGCGTTCGTGGGGGTTTCAGTGCGTGATTCGGGTATTTCAATCCTATCGAAAAGCGGGGCGTGATGAAGGATGCAGGGCACAATGGCTCTGTGTTGGAGGACACAGGGGAAGGGAAAAGGTGCACAGAGTGTGCACGTGCGCAGAGTGGAGAGCGGGGAGGTGTTATGGTTTATCACGGCGCGGCGAGGCTGTCAAGCGCGAAAAACCGGCTGTCGGCTGTCGGGAACAACACTTCTGCGCACAGGGCTGTTGTTTCCACGCCCGACACCCGACACCCGACACCCCATACCCGAGTTTCCAAACGCTTTCCATGCAATCTCCACATCTTCTCCACATCGAGGCGCTAAAGTAGGGCCATCGGTTTCATTCACGGCGCACCTTCACAGATGCGCCACATTCACAGGAGAATTCTCATGACACAGCGACGTCCCTTTTTCACCTGGCGTGCCCTTCTGATCGCCATGGCGCTTGTGCTGCTCACAACCGGCGCAGCGCTGGCCCAGGAGCCCACCACGCCCGATCCGGCAGCGCCCGTCCAGGGCAACGCCATGCGCAACGGCCAGGGCGCGGGCCAGGGTGCAGGCGCAGGCAGCGCGTACATGGACGCCGACGGTGACGGCCAGTGCGACAACTTCGTCGACGCCGACGGTGATGGGCAGTGCGACAATGCAGGCACCATGATGCGCGGCCAGGCGCAGGGCAACATGCAGCGCCAGGGCAACATGCAGGGAAACGCCGCCACGCGCGCCATGCACAGCGCCATGCACTCCATGCGCGGCGCCATGCAGGGCCACGGCATGATGCAGCACCAGGGTAACATGCAGGGCCAGGGCCAGGGCGCCATGCAGGGTCAGGGCCAGGGAAACATGCAGGGTCAGGGCGGCATGCGCGGCCAGGGCCAGGGGCTCAACCAGGGCAATGGCCCCCTCTTTGAGGATGCCGACGACGACGGCGTTTGTGACAACATGCAGGGAATTGATGACTGAGAATTGCTGACTGGCAAGATGTAAGTAGTAAGTGGTCATTCGTAACTGGTCACTCGTAACGGGGAGCCTTCGATAGCGGAGAGCTCCCCGTTGTGAGTGACCAGTTACAACTTACCTCTTGCCCCTTGCCAGTCATCGGTCTTCAGTCTTCAGTACTCAATCATCCAGTCCCAGTTCCCGGTTCCACCCACCCTGTACTAAGATGCTCCCATGGCCCGCATCCTTGTTGTCGACGACGATCCCCAAATTGTGCGCCTCGTGCGCAGCTACCTGGAGCAGGACGGCTTTAGCGTGCTCACCGCCGGTGATGGCGACACGGCTCTGCATTTGCTGCGCGCCGAGCGCCCCGACCTGATGGTGCTCGACCTCATGCTGCCCCAGCGCGACGGGCTGGAGGTGACGCGGATTGTGCGCGCCGACGCCACACTGGCCGCCACCCCCATTCTCATGCTCACTGCGCGCGTCGAAGAGATTGACCGCATTGTGGGCCTTGAACTGGGGGCCGATGACTATGTCACCAAGCCATTCAACCCGCGCGAGATTACGGCGCGCGTCAAGGCCATTTTGCGGCGCGTGCGACGCGGCCGATGCGCCGCCCGCCGCTGCGCCGCCGATTGCGCTCTATGACATCACGCTCGACCCTGCCGCGCACGTGGTGACGCGTGCGGGCGAGCCGCTCTCGCTCACACGCAGCGAATTCGACGTGCTGCACCTGCTCATGCGCGCGCCCGGGCGCGCCTTTCAGCCGCGCACAGATCCTGGCCGATGCACTGGGTGAGCAGAGCGAAAGCCTCGAGCGCACAGTCGACAGCCACATCAAGAATCTGCGCCGCAAGGTGGAAGCGGACCCGCGCAGCCCGCGCCTCATCGAGACGGTCTTTGGTGTCGGCTATCGCTTTGCGCCCCAGCCCCAGCCACGCAGCGGCAAGGGTGCGCAATGAATCTCTTCGGCAAGGTGATGGTAACGCTTGTGCTGGCGGTGGCGGTGGCGCTGGCCACGGCGGGCATCCTCGCCAGCCGCGGCGCCGGCGCGGCCGCACAGGGCTACGCCGAGGGCATTCTCGAACAGCAGGCGACGCCGCTGGCGCTGGAGGCCGGCGCACGCCGCGCCGAGGGGGCATCGTGGGAGGAGATTCAGGCGTGGCTGGACGATGCGCTGCCGGGCCCGGGCACGATGATGCAGTCGGGCATGCAGTCGGGGATGCAGTCGGGGATGCAGTCGGGGATGCAAGGTGGAACAGCGGCTAGTGGTCAAGGCGGCCAGGGGCGCATGGGCATCAACACAGGCCGCGGCCGCCAGGCGATGATGGGGCGCAGCCACGTTTATTCGCTGGTGGATCCGGAATCGGGCGAGCCGCTGACGGCCACGGGTACGGCAGTCAACAGCCAGGCGCTGGCGCTGGCCATCCCCGTTCTGGTCGCGGGCGAAACTGTGGCCGTGCTCGCGCCGCTGCTGCAGCCTTCGGGCATGACGGAGGCGGGCGAAGCCTTTGTGGGTGAGGTGAACCGCGCCGTGCTGCTGGCCGCGCTGGCCGCCGGGCTGGTGGCGCTGGCCGCCGGCGCACTGCTGGCTGCCAGCATTCTGCGCCCCCTCCAGCGTGTTGAGCAGACCGTGGCGCGCATTCGCCAGGGCGATTTAACCGCGCGCGTCGCCAGCCAGAGCCGCGACGAAATAGGGCGGCTCGCCACAGGGGTCAACGCCATGGCCGCCGCATTGGAGGAGCAGGAACTGCTGCGCCAGCGTCTTGTGGCCGACATTGCGCACGAACTGCGCACTCCCCTCAGCGTGGTGCAGGGCAACCTCCAGGCTATGCTCGACGGCGTCTATCCCCTTGACCGCGCCGAGGTGCAAACGATCTACGATGAGACGCGCCTGCTCACACGCATTGTCACCGACCTGCACGACGTGGCGCAGGCCGAGGCGCACCGGCTGCGGCTGACCACCGAGCGCCTCGACGCGGCGCAGGTGCTCAACGCCCTCGCCGACCGCTTCCGCCCCGTAGCCGAGCAGCGCGGTTTGGCCATTCGAGTTGACGCGCCGCCGGAACTCATCCTGACGGCCGATCCCGAGCGGCTGCAGCAGGTGCTCCACAACCTGGTGGGCAACGCTCTGCGCCACAGCCCACCCGGCGGGGAGGTCGCGCTGCGTGCTGCGCAATGCTCCGGTTGAGCAAAACAGGGGCGGCGCGCTCGTGCGCCTCACCGTGCGTGACAGCGGTCCGGGCATTGCGCCTGCCGACCTGCCCCACATCTTCGACCGCTTCTACCGGGCCGAGCGCGACCGTGCGCGCGACTCTGCGCTGAGTGAGCTAACCGCAGGCGCGGGGCTGGGGCTCGCCATTGCGCGTGCGCTGGTGGAGGCGCAGGGCGGCCGCATCAGCGTGGAAAGCGCCCCGGCCCAGGGCGCCACGTTTCACGTGGATTTGCCGCGGGGGTAAGGGGCGGTTGACGGGTCATTCAACTGGCAAGTGGCAAGTGGCAAGTGGCAAGTGGCAAGTGGCGCATCCATTGAGTCCGCAGCAGAGAGTGTGGCACGTAGCGGAGGGCCTCCGGCCCTCATTCGCGGAGAAAGAGTGCCACTCAAGCAAAACCGAGGGCTGGAGCCCCTCCGCTACGCATGCCGCGGGCTTCAGAGACACACCACTTACCAGTTCACCACTTGCCCAGTCAACCATCCCAAATCGCGCCTGACATTCGTCCCTTGACGCGCACCCTAAGCATAGCGCGAAGAATTGACGCATCCACATCGCTGGTGTTTGCTCTTCTTTCCCCAAGGAGTCTCACCATGAAAGCCCCCGCGCGTTCGCTCTCCCTGCTTGTTGCCCTTGCCTTCTGCCTCAGCCTGCTGCCGGGCGCACCCGCTGTGCTCGCGGAGGAGCCGCTCCCGCTCTCCCCAGAAACATACGCCGACGAGCCATACATTGAGTATGCGCCGGGCGTTGTGCTCGTCAAGGTGCGCGGCGTGGCGCTGCAGAGTGGCGTCAACGCCGCCTCGGGCGAAGCCACGGTGGCGGTGGCGGGCGATGCACCCACGCTGGCCGCCTCGCTGCTGGCCTTTGGCGCAACCGCCGCCGAGCCGCTCTTCTGGCGCGCCGCAGGTGAGCGCCGCGGGCCTGCCCGAGACGACCTACCGCGTGACCCTGCGCGCCGATGCGGACGTGCCCATGGCCGCGCAGGCCATGGCGACAGACGCCGCCGTGGCCTGGGCCGAGCCGGACTACATTGCCCGCCCCGCCGCACCCCTCAGCCTCGATCCCAACGACCCGGAACTGGGCGCGCAGTGGGCGCTGGCCAAAATCGGCGCGCCCGCCGCCTGGGATCTCTCCACAGGCAACCCGGGCGTCATCATTGCCATCATCGACTCGGGCGTGGATATGGCGCATGAGGAATTCGCCGGGCGGCTGTGGGTCAACGACGACCCGCCGGCGGCGGCGACAACGACCTCAACGGCTATGTGGATGATGTGAACGGCTGGAATTTTCTGACCCGCAGCGCCAACATTGCCGACACAAGCGGCCACGGCACGCAGGTGGCGGGCGTGGCGGGCGCAACCGGCAACAACGCCAAGGGCATTGCGGGCCTCTGCTGGCAGTGCAAGCTCATGTTCGTCAATGCGCTGCAAGCTTCGGGCGTGGCCAACTACTCGGACATTGCCGCGGCGGTCAACTACGCCTTCAGCAACGGTGCGCAGATCATCAACCTGAGCTTGGGCGGCTATGCCGATTCGCAGGCGCTGCGCGAGGCGATTGCAGGCGCATCCACCAACGTGCTGGTGGTGGCGTGGCGCGGGCAATGACGACTCGACCAGCCCCTTCTACCCCGCGGCCTATCCCGAGGTGCTGGCGGTGGCGGCCAGCGACGAGCAGGACAAGAAGCCGGTCTTCTCCAACTATGGCCCGTGGGTGGATGTGAGTGCACCCGGCGCGGAGATTCGCACGACGGCGCTGGGGGCCAACGCCTACGCCACCGACGACGGCACAAGCCTTTCCGCACCCTTTGTCTCCGGCCTGGCGGGGCTGCTCAAGAGCCGCAACCCCACCTGGAGCGCCGAGCAGTTGCGCTGGCAGATTCTCAACACGGCTGCGAACATCGACGCCGCCAACCCCACCTACGCGGGCCAACTGGGCAAGGGGCGCATCAACGCGCAGGCGGCGCTGGCCACCACGCCCACGCCGCGCTGGCTCGAGCTCACCGGCTACGCGATCGACGGCGTGGCCTCTGCGCGCCCCGCCCGGCCAGAGCTTCCAGCTTGTGGCCACGCTGCGCAACACCTGGCTGCCCGCCACCAACCTCAACGCCACCCTCACCAGCAGCGACCCCTCTGTGCAGATTACCGATAACGCGGGGGCTTTCGGCGCGCTCGCCCAGCGGCCAGAGCGCCAGCAACACGGCCAACCCCTTTGGCGTGACGCTGGCAGGCAACACCCCCTACTCGCGCAACCTTGCCTTCACGCTCAATCTCTCCGGCGCGGGCGGCTACACGGCCAGTGTGCCGCTGGTGGTGCAGGTGCGGAGCAGCATCCAGAATGTGCAAGGCACAATTACAGGCAACGTGACGTGGACGAAGGACAAAACCTACGTCATTACCAACAACATTGGCGTGCCGGCCGGCTCAACGCTGACGATTGAGCCGGGGACGACGGTGCGCTTCAACGGCGACTTCACCTTCACGATTGCGGGCACGCTGATTGCGCGCGGGACGGCGGAGGAGAGGATACGGAATGCCTGAGAGCGGTGATGGTTGTGGGCCGTAAGTTCGCATTTGTTGACAGCAAGTACTGATGCGGTGTTTGATGGGAGCAGGTGCCTACGTAGGTGGATTTGTCATTCAGTATCGTCGACAGCCAATCTTGTGCTATCAGGTCGTGGCTCAGCACCGTATATTGCTGACAATTCGATTGCAACGATTGACTGGAGTGCGGAAGAAATCAGAATCGAGCGAAATCGAGGTGAAGCGATCAGTATCGTGATGAATGCCGGCGCAATCCCCCCTCCGACAACCAGCGATCGCAGATGAATGTCGTTCGACGTTGTGACTATCTCTGCTGATCGGAGGGCGACGGCGGTCGTCGAGCGGAACTCAGTCGAGTCGATGCAGTGTTAGTGGCCTTAGCGTCCGTGATTAGGCACAACCGTGGTCATCGGAGGCGCATACCGGCCTTGAGTTTTGTGCCCTTGGCGGAAGCGGTTACTGTTGACCACAATCTAGTCAGCTTCCACCACGAACGTAGGAGTAGCCAAGGCTATGCGCCGTATCAGTTCGCATTCTCGAACAACACAATAGTCTCTGTAGCGGCGACGATTTGTTTGCCCCGGGTCCTTTATGCCGGCTGGTGAGCATTCTGTGCCTGAACCCGAAGTTGTTGCATCTACAACAACTTTATCGCCGTCCGATGGCAGTTACGCATCGACGCCCGCTTCGACAACGTCGATGCCACGCAGAACTGGTGGGGCACGACCGACCCGACCGCCATCCAGCGCATGATTTATGACGGCAACGATGAGTTTGGCCTGGGCATGGTTAATGCAAGCAGCCCGCTCGCCGCGCCTGAGCAGGACGCCCTCGCCTTCGTCACAAGCGTCTCCATGAGTCCCAACCCCGTGGGCTTGAGCGCGGCACGCTGACGGTGAATTTCAGCAGGGCGATGGATACGAGCGTTGCGCCGTACATTTCGTTCCACGATGCGCGGCGGGGGACTACAGGATCGGACTGTCTGCAGCCTTCCTATCTGGAGCGCCGTGAGTGACATTCAAGGGCGTCTCTGGTTTGTCGGACAAAACCAACAAGTCCTGATGTATGATGGCAATTCGTGGTCCTATTCATGATTTGGAAAATAGTGGTGCCCGATCTGCTGGAGGCACATCTATTTGCCGCACGCAACGGAGATGTCTGGGCAGTTTGGCGAGAGCGGTGCAGCACGATTCAGTGCAGGCAATTGGACGCCCATTCCTGATTGCCACAATGCACTCGCAAGACGTTGATGAAGATAGACAGGGTCGGATCTACGAACTATTCTATCGTTGAATCCAGCGTATTACAGATACAGTGGACCAAGCTATGCGAGGGCGAAGAGAGTTTACCTACTAATTGCGGTCGATTCGAGGGCACAATCTGGCTCGCAATTACGTGCACTCCTTCTACATTCTATTCCTAGCGATGGCTTACAGCTCACTCGAGCGGCACGATGAAGTCGTCATCTTGGCACAAGCTCGTTAGTGGACCTTAACAGTAGATAGGTCATGGTCATCTTTGGCTTACGGTTGAGGGAATGAATTCGACATCACGGCTCGCTTGTGCGTGATGAGCGGTCAGTTGGCACGAGAATGGGATCACACACGGTGTAGAGGGAAGGATTCAGGGATTAGCCAAAGACAAAGAGAATCGTGTTTGGTTGGTGAGCGAGTCTAGCCTTTGGCGCTGTGATGCAAGATATTTGTGAAAGTCGAAGTCTCGGTGGAATCACATCGGCTATTTTGTGCTCGATTCCTATGATAACCTGTTTGGTCACCTTCAGCCGCAGAGACTCTTGTTCAATGGCAAGGCCTCGACTACTCCCCCGCTATTGGCACATGGGCCACTTCCCTCAGCAATGGCTAGCCCCCTTCGACTTCACCGCCCCAGTCCCGCACGAGCGCATACGTCGTTGATTTTGAGCGACGCGATCGGCGCCAACGGCATGCCCGGCCCCCGCGCAGCCCTACACCTTCACAGTCGCCTATGCGGGCCACGTCACCACGCTGCCGCCGCTGCCACCTAGCAGTGCAGCAGCCGGCCTTGCCTCGACCTCACCAGCCTCTCGGCCTCTTGGCAGCCCAACGGCGCTGGCGTACGCAGTACCGCTATGCCATCGGCACCACCCCCTGGCGGCTCCGCATGTGGTGGGCTGGACCTACCTCACCGCTACCAAGCATCACGCGCGGGGCCTCAGCCTCGTCAGCGGCAGACCTACTACATTACTGTCCAGGCTCGCAAACGCCGCGGCTTGTGGAGCGTGAATGCTGTGAGCAACCCGGTCGTCGCAGGCACGCCGCAGCAACTGCGCCACCACCGCTGCCGCCCGGCTCGCCCAAAATCTTCCTGCCCACTGTCAGACGTTAGCCTGCGCCGCTAGCCCCCACCCCGCCGCCCAATCGAAGCGAGGCTTCCGACTTCGGAAGCCTCGCTTCATCTGCACGCACTTACCACTTACCACTGACCAATTACGCTGTTACATCCGCGGCCCCTCGGCGCGCGAGATGAAGTCATACGGATAGGGGAGGGGCTTGTCGCTGGCTTCCGTCAGCCGATCCACCTGCTCATCGTCCAGCGCCCAGCCGGCCGCGCCCAGGTTGTCCTTCAGGTGCTTCAGGTTCGCGCGCGCCAATGATGGGGGCCGTCACGCCATCCTGCCGCAGCAGCCAGTTGAGCGCCACCTGCGCCGCGCTGTGGCCCGACTCTTCGGCCACGGCAAAGAGTGCGTCGAGCACGCCCCATGTGTGCTCGGTGTTGTAGCCATCCCACGATTCGCTCCAGCCTTCCTTCTGCGCCTTCTCAATGCGCGTGTTGGCCACGGGTGCATCCATGCCGCGGTGGTACTTGCCGCTCAGCCAGCCGCCGCGCAGCGGGCTCCACGGAATCACGCCCAGCCCCTCGTTGCGGCAGACGGGCAGCAGTTCCCACTCGAGCGAGCGATCGAGCAGATTGTAGAGCGGCTGGAGGCAGCTGAAGGGCTCCCAGCCGTTGATGCGCGCCATGTCCACGGCCTTCTGCAACTGCCAGCCGGCATAGTTGCTTGCGCCGATATAGCGCACCTTGCCGCTCTTGACCAAGCCGTCGAGCGTGCTTAATGTCTCCTCAAGGGGCGTGCCCGGGTCCCAGCAGTGGACCTGGTAGAGGTCAATGTAGTCGGTCTGCAGGCGACGCAGCGACTCCTCCACCTGGCGGAGAATGTGCTTGCGGCTGAGGCCAATGTCATTCGGCCCCTTGCCCATGGGGAAGCGCACCTTGGTGGCAATGACGAAATCGTCACGCGTCTTCTGCTTGAGCCAGCGGCCGGTGATCTCTTCGGATGCGCCGGCGGTGTAGACATTGGCGGTGTCGATAAAGTTGCCGCCCGCCTCCACAAATGCGTCGAGCATGGCAAAGCTGGTGGCCTCGTCGGCCTCGCGGCCAAAGGTCATTGCGCCCAGGCAGAGTTCGCTGACCTTGAGGCCTGTATCGCCCAGATAACGGAAATCCATGGGAATCCTCCAAAGTGTGGCGGGCAGCCGTGAATTGTGAAGAGGGCAGCTGCCCGTGGATGGAAAGATAAGGGGATGCCTCTATTCTACACTGCGCAGCGAAGAATCCCGCTTTGCAGGCGCGCAAAACAGCACCTCACCCCCGTGCCCCTCTCCATGTTCCTTGCCACGCCATGGGGGCGTGGCGTGGGGGGCGGAGAGGGGAGCAAAACAACTGCGTCACGCCAGGAGACGTGACCTACGGCGCCGCCGTTTGTGCTCCCCTCTCCGCATGGAGAGGGGCCGGGGGTGAGGTGCTGTTGCGATTGCGCCGCGCCCTACAGCCATTCTGCGCCGTTGCTGCTAGACTGGGCGGCAGAAAACCATCCGCGAAGCAAGACGAAAGGTTCATCATGTCGACAACCGCACAGGAGACCCACACGCACACCAACCGCCTCGCCGGCGAAACGTCACCCTACCTGCTCCAGCACGCGCACAACCCCGTGAACTGGCACCCATGGGGGCCAGAGGCGCTTGAACTTGCGCAGCGCACCCAAAAGCCCATCTTCCTGAGTATTGGCTACAGCGCCTGCCACTGGTGCCACGTTATGGAGCGCGAGTCCTTCGAGAACGCCGAGACCGCTGCGCTCATGAACGAGCTGTACGTCAACATCAAGGTCGACCGCGAAGAGCGCCCCGATCTTGACGCCATCTACATGGATGCCGTGCAGGCGATGACCGGCCAGGGGGGCTGGCCCATGAGTGTCTTCCTGCTGCCCTCAGGCGAGCCCTTTTACGGCGGCACCTACTACCCGCCCGAGCCTCGCTACGGCATGCCCTCCTTCCGCCAGGTGCTGCGCTCGATTGACGACGCCTGGCGCAACCGGCGCGAGCAGGTGGAGGGGCAGGCCGAGCGCCTCACCGGCGCGCTCCAGCGGTCGGGCGCAATTGGCGCGCACTTCGGCCAGAACAGCGACCTGGGCGACGACATCCTCGCCGACGCCATCCAGCGCATGCGCCAGTACTTTGACGAGGAGCAGGGGGGCTTCGGCACGCAACCCAAGTTCCCCCAGCCCATGACGCTCGACTTTGCGCTGGCGCAGCATGCGCGCACGGGTGATCTCGACGCGCTCTTCATGGTGGAGCAGACACTGGAAAAGATGGCGCTCGGCGGCATCTATGACCAGCTGGGCGGCGGCTTCCACCGCTACAGCGTCGACGCCATCTGGCTCGTGCCCCACTTCGAAAAGATGCTCTACGACAACGCACAGCTGCTGCGCACCTACCTGCACGCGTGGCAGGTGACCGGTCGTCCGCTTTTCAAGCGCGTGGTGGAGGAGACGATTGACTACGTGCTGCGCGAGATGACTTCGCCCGAAGGTGGTTTCTACTCGACGCAGGATGCCGACAGCGAGGGGCACGAGGGCAAGTTCTTTGTGTGGACGCCGCAGGAGATTGACGCGCTGCTGGACGCGCAGACTGCGCGCATTGTAAAGGCGCACTACGGTGTGACGGCGGGGGGCAACTTCGAGGGCAAGTCCATTCTTTCGGTCGTGCGCAGCGTGGAGCAGGTGGCCGCCGACGTGGGCGCAACGCCGCTGCAGGTGGAGGCGGCGCTGACAGAGGGGCGCGCTGCGACTCTTTGCCGCACGCGAGCAGCGCATCAAGCCGGCGCGCGATGAAAAGGTGCTGGCCGAGTGGAACGGGCTGATGATCCACGCGTTGGCTGAATGCGGCGTGGCGCTGGGCCGCAGCGATGCGCTCGAGGCAGCCCTGCGCGCCGCCGATTTCGTCTTCAATACAATGAGCCAGCCCGACGGCCGCCTCTTCCGCACCTGGCGCGCAGCAGATGAGAGCGCCGATGGTGGCGCTGATGACGATGAGACCACCGGCCACGCCCACCTGAATGGCTATCTCGAGGATTACGCGGCCATGCTGCGCGCCTGCCTCGCCCTTTATGAAGCCACCTTTGACATGCGCTGGTTGGCGCAGAGCAGCCGTCTGGCCCAAATTCTCTTCAGCGAATTCTTCGACACCGCCAACGGGGCCTTCTTCCAAACCGGTGCACAGCACGAAAAGCTTGTGGTGCGGCGCAAGGAGTTCATCGACAACGCCATCCCCAGCGGCAACGCGCTGGCTGCCGAAGGGCTGCTGCGGTTGAGCGTCTTTGTGGGCAACGACGACTACCGGCGCGAGGCCACACGCGTCTGCCTGGCCATGAAGGAGGCGATGGCGCAGCAGCCCACAGGTTTTGGCCGGCTGCTGACGGTACTTGCCACACTGCTCTCCCCCAGCCGCGAGGTGGTGATTGTGGGTGCCGCAGACGACGCCGGCCGCGAGGCGCTGCTGGTCGAAGTGCGCAAGCGCTTCCTGCCCTTCACGGTGGTGGCCGCCATGGCCCCCGACGAGGCCACGCTTTCGCTGCCCCTGCTCGAGGGGCGCACACTGGTAAATGGCAAGGCCGCCGCCTACGTCTGCGAGAATTACGCCTGCAAGCTGCCCGTGACGACGCCGAGCGAGCTGGCCGCGCTGCTCGACGGATGAGCGCGCTTCACGCGGCGTAAAGCGAGGCTTCCGATTCTGGAAGCCTCGCTTTGTGTGCGCAAGCACGCAGCGAGGCTGTTCGTAGCGGCTGCTTCAGCTGCCGTACTCACGATTCGCGTCGCGTTCCCTGAGTACGGCAGCTGAAGCAGCCGCTACGAACAGCCTCGCTGCACACGGTGCCCCGTTCGCTGTTCCCTGACTCTTGAGTAGCGCTGGGGCGGATGCACAATGCAAGGCAAGCGCACTTTGTGTTACAATCGCCCCAATCAGTGCAAACCATGCCGGCCACCACAAACAAGAAAGCAGACAGCCATGACAGTCGCCTCACCCACCAGCGGCGCAATGGATGACGTCCAGAGCGCATCCAACAACCCTGCGCTCAACGACAAGCAGTTTGCCCGTGCCAAGCAGGAAGCAGCAGCAGCCAGCGGCACGATGACCGCTCGGGGCGCCTACCTCAAGACGGCCCTCCTGCTCGTTGTGCTGATGGCCAGCGGTGCCTTTGGCTGGTCGCAGGTGCGCATTATCGAGGTTGGCGGCCAGCAGATCGCACTCCAGCCGGCGTGGACGTGGGTTGCCATGCTGGCCACCTTCATTCTCGCCTTTGTGGGTATCGTCGCCTTCCGCGCAATCCCCATTGTCGCCATTCTCTACGCCATGGCGCAGGGCGCACTGCTCGGCATCTCTTCAAAGTACTTCAGCCTTGAGTGGGACGGCATTGTTACCCAGGCCGTTCTGGCCACCGTCTTTGTCTTTGCCGGCACGCTGCTGCTCTACCTGACGAATGTCATCAAGGTGACTTCGAAGTTCGTGATGGGCATCTCCATCGCCATGTCCGGGTTGCTGCTGCTCTATTTGACCACGTGGATTCTCTCGCTCTTTGGCGCCAACTTCACGGGTCTCTTCAGCCCCACGCCGCTGGGCATCACCTTCGCCGTCCTCGTAGTGATTCTGGCCGCGCTCAATTTGCCGGTGGACTTCGAGTTCATCAGGCGGGCATCAGCCGCCGGCGCGCCCAAGTTCATGGAGTGGTACGGTGCTTTTGGGTTGATGATTTCAATAATCTGGATGTACGTCTCCATCCTGCGCCTGCTGGCGCTGCTGCGCTCGGCCCGACGATAAAGCGAGTAGACAGACACACAAAAACAGAGACGACAACGGATTATTCACCCGTTGTCGTCTCTGTCTTTTTTGTGCGTCATGCAGCAGCGCGAACAGAGAGGCAACGCGCTTGCAAGCAGCACTTGACGACACGCGCCTCCATTTCGGTTGCAGGTTGATGCCGGCCGTTCATGGCGGCGGCTACGGCACTTTAATCATTTCTGCGCACAACGATCAGCACGGGCTCCACGTCGTCGCGCTGGTCAGGCCGGTAGAAGTCAATCGCGCTGGAGCCAGGCGTGTTGGCAATAATGGGCAGCCGCGCCTGCAGCCGATAGGTGAGTTCGATTGGCTGATTCGTGGCCACACGCGAGAGGTAGGCGTGCACCTCGTTGGCGTGCTGCTCGTAGTCGCTGATGACGCCATCATCCACCAGCGCCTCCCAATCCTCGCGCAGCAGCTCAAAGCCGGGGGGAATTCCCAGCCGCACCAGCAGCATGTTGGCGCCGCCGGGGGTCAGCAGTTCCACCGTGGCAGTGGCCACGATGATCTCGTTCACTGCCAGTTCCGTGCGGTCATACTGCACGTCGAGGCGCATGCTCGTCGTTGGCGGTGCCCCCGGACTCGGACATTGACTCGGGCCACGGGCGATAGCTGCTGACAACCATCTGCCAGGTGGGGCGCTGCGGGCCCTCAATCGCAATGTCGAAGAGATTGGCTCCGGGCGCGAGGCCGGCGAAGTGAAGCTCCTGCACGGTGGTCACGCCACCTGCCGGCAGGTCAATCATCGCCTGCTCGCCTGTGTCGCGGCGGGTGATGGTAAGCGTGGTCGCAGCGCTGCACGTCGTCCGCCGTGAGCGCCAGGCTCTTGAGCATGAAGACCGTGCCCTGCGTTGTGCCAATTGTGCCGCCCGCATTGCGCTGGCTCAGCAGCCACGCCAGCCCCTCCTGCGCCACTGCGTCATAGCGCCCATCGCGCAGCAGCGCATAGGTGGCCATTGCCGAAGTGTCCACGTCGGCCCAGTAGCCATCTGCGCCCGTCCACGCCGTCGCGTCGGCCGACCAGACGACGCCAACGTCGTCGCTGTTGACGCGATAGTAATCAAATGCGTTGTTGGCGGGCAGCGCCCGCGCAGCCAGCAGGTCGAGGAAAGGCTTCGCGTCCAGGCCGGTGGCCTCAAAGGCATTTGCCACCATGACGAGCGTGTACGTATCGAGAAGCTCAAGCGCCACGCGGCAGCATGAGCGGTGAATCAGGCTGCCCGGGTCGTGCCTGCCCCGCTGTGGAGCCACCGCTGACGCCCTGCGCGCCGATGGCGGCCGATTCCGTCATCAGCTGGCCCCATATGTAGTCGAGGCCGCGCTGCACAGCGAGCGAGTCGCCATAGCCGGCATCGGCCAGCGCCCACACCACCCAGGCTGTGCTGCGCAAGGGCGTGTCTTCGGTGTAGTGGCCCAGCATGTAATCCGGAGACCAGCTGCCATCCCACTGCTGCTGCGCCATGAGGTGGTTGGCGGTGCGCTCGATGAGCGCCGGCTCCACCCAGGCCACGCGCGCCATGTCGGTAAACTCCATCAGCCCCCACGCCGTCAGATAGGGCATTGGCGGCGGGTCGCCCCAGTAACTGAAGCCGCCACTGACGTTGTCCACCTCATAATTGAGCAACTGCTGATAGCCGGAGAGCATGATGTTGGATGCGCGCTGCTCAAGCAGCGTGTCGGTTGCGCCACTCAAGCGCAGCGTCTCCACGGCCAGCACGGCGGGGTAGAGGGTACTTGTCACCTGCTCGAAGCAGCCGTGGGGCTGCTGAATGAGCGCGACCAACCCATCGTTCATCTGGCTGAGGACGCTGGGGTAGATGCGGAATGTGACGGACGCAGTGCCGGGCACTGTTTCGTCTGGCACACCCGCATTCACCGTCAACTCGCTCTCACGCAGTGTGCCGCTGGTGGCCACAGCCTGCGCCTCGCCATTGGGAACGACGGTGATTGGGCGCAGCACGGCATCGGCAAGGGTGGACGACTGTGCGTCAATGCGCAGCGTCTGCTCGCCAAAGCCCACCACGCGCAGAGGGATGTACGCCACGGTCACGTCGTTGGCCGCCACGGCAACGCTCTCCGGCGGCGCAGCGGTGAAGGTGAACCAGGTCGCCGGCTCCACCTGCAGCAGCACCTCCTGCGGCGTATCCTGATAGTTGTAGATGCTGATGGGCACTTCGATCTCGTCGTCGACAGTGAGGCGCGTGGGCAGGTCCGGCTCCACGAAGAAGTCCTGAAAGGCGCGCAGCCCAATTGTGGCGCTGCCCAGATTGCCGTCGCGGTCCGAGGCGACAATGCTCATGCGCCAGGTGGTAATTGTGTCAGCCATGGCCAGGTCAATCTGCGCGCGGCCCTGGGCGTCGGTCTGCACTTCGGGCAGCCAGAGCAGCGTCTCGGGGAAGAATTGGCGCAGGCGCGGCGGCGCGGCGCCGCCACGCGTCGCAGTCGTCTCCATGGCCGCGGGCGCGGCTTCGGCAGCAGGCGCTGCGGCCGGCGCGGCGGGGGCCAGCGCAGGCGCGGCACAGGAGACAAGCACGCCCGACGCCAGCGCGAAAATGACGAGTGCAATGAAGAGATTGCGCCGCTTGCGCGAGCCATCATAGAGCGCCAGCCCCAGCAGCGGCAGCGCAAAGGGGAGGCGCGACGCATAGGCCCAGAGCCCTGCCCACGCACCGGATGTACCCGCACCCGGCGCACTTGCGCCAACGCCCATGGTCGCGCTGCCCTGCTGCGCGAGATAGCCCGCCAGCGCAATCTGGCGGCTGCCCGCGGCATAGGCCGGCGTCATTGTGGGAAGCGTGTTGTTGAGAATGCCCGGGTCGTAGGGGGATTCCATGTCGTCGCCCAGGTCACTGAAGCCGGAGATGGCAAAGCGCGGCTCCTGCAGCGTACGCGCGAGCAGGAAGAAGGTGCGTGCGAAGCCCGGGTCACTCTCGCCCAGGGCAAAGACCGATTCATCGACCACGCTCACGCCCAGCGCAGCGGGCAGCGGCGCGCCCGCCTGCGTCACCTGCACAGCCACCGTGGCCTGGCCGCCGGGCAGGTACTCAGGCGCGTCGGCCACCACATCAAGCGCGGCCGCGGGCGGATTGACGAGCACATAGCGCGTGGCGGCGTAGGTGGCGCCATCGGCCGTATTGGCAAAGGCCTGCAGCGCCAGCGTGCCCTGCAGCGCACCATCGACGGGCAGCTCGCCCTGCGCCATGCCATCACTGTTGACGGGCAACAGAGCCAGGGCGTGGCTTTCGCCATTCTTCTCAACCGAGATGTAGACCTCATCCACATCACCCGGCGCAAAGATCTCCAGGCGAATCGTGTCGCCCAGCGTGTACTCCACGGCGTCGGGGCGCAGCAGCAGACCGGGCGCAGCCCCAAGGCGCACGCGGCGCGTGGCCGCCAGCGCCGGGTTCTCCAGATCCTGCGCACTGATGGTAAAGCGTTCGGCGCGCCCCGTCCGCCGGATGACGTCGGCGGGCAGCGTGATTGTGGCAAGCCCCGCCGCATCGGTTGTAGCGGAAATGGGCTCGTCCAGCAGCGCGCTGTCGATGGAGAGCTCCGCCTGCGCCGGCGAGCCGTCGGGATAACTCACGTCCACATAGAGCAGATTGTCGACGCCCATCACCAGCCCCGATCCCGCCTCGGGCGAGAGCTCCACCAGCAGCGCGGCCTCGGCCACGGTGATCTCTTCCTCAATGCGCTCAAGGTGCTGCGCCTTGTCGGTCACCTCCACCTGCATGTCGACAGTGGCCGTGCGCACCGCCAGTTCGCTCTCGGCCGGCGCAGCCACAAAGGCTTCGGGCATGGTGAAGGTGAAAGTGAAGACGCCGCTGGCGTCGGTCTCGCCCGTCACGTTTATGGCCTCGAAGCGCCCCACGTCGTTTACGTAGCCCTTGCAGGCTCACAGCACCGCCGGCCACAGGCTTGCCGAAGAAGTACTCCGCCGAGACGGTGCCGGTGACGACATCGCCGGGCAGATACCAGCTGCGCGCCGCATCGAACTCCACCTTGAAGCGGGGCAGCGTGTAGGGCTTGACCTCGACCGTGGTGCGCATGGTGAAGTCGCCCGTGCGCGCCTCGAGCGTATAGTTACCCGATGGCGCCAGCGCGCTCAGCGGCAGATCGGCTGCGGCAATGCCGAAGCTGGAACTGGCAACCTCCTGGTTGAAGATGCGGTTGCCGGCGGGGTCCATCACGGTGAAGAGGATGGGTCGATTGGCGGCGGCCTGCATGGTGGCGCGGTTGAGCGCCAGCCCGCGCATGTGCAGCACCTGGCCGGGCTGATAAATCGGCTTGTCGGTGGTGAGCAGCACATCGTCCACGTCGGCAATGATGATGGGCCGCTGCGCAAAGAGGCTCGCCTCTTCGGACTCCATGGAGATGGAGAGGCGCGTCGTCGGGTCCATGGTGGGATCAATGTCGGTCACGGCATCGGGCACGGTGAAGGCAACCAGCACAGCGCCCGTTTCGTCGGTGCGGCCGCGATAGAGCAGCTCGGAGTCCCGCCCGGGCTGCTGCAAACTTACCTCGACAGAGCGATCGGCGCGTGCGTCGCCCTGTACGCTGTCGGGGAGCACGGCCAGAAATTGCGCGTCGCTGCCCGGCGTGAGGTAGGCGCCAAGGCCAAATGTGCTGAATGTTTCGATTGGAGGCGCAGGCGGCGGACAGCCGAGCAGCAGGAAGACGGCGGGCAGAAGCAGACGAAGGAGGAAGTAGGGGCGGCGCGCCATGGGGACTCCTTTGTACACAGGTACGGGCGGTGCAGGTTTGTGTAGTGGGAACGGGGAAGATTGCGGCAGAGCGCAAGGGAAGCGCCCTGTCCAGACAATTATCGCGCAGAATGGGCGTTGCGCAAGGGGTTGATGCAGGGTTGCAGGGTTGCCATGGTTACAGATGTGATGCGCAAGGCCAAAGTCACCTGATCCCCGCCGCAAACTGCACCCAAAGCAGGCGCAGATCATCTATGCTGCTGAATGCAGGTTCGATGTTGCCAGACGCGCAGCCCACACTGAAAAATCGAGCAGTGCCAGCAGCGCCAGCAGGGAAAAGAACGCGACCATGGGCAGTGGGCCGTTCTGCACAAAGTAACCAGTGGCCTGCACGACGGCGTAAAGCATCATGCCCAGGCCGAGCAGATGCAGCGGGACTCCCCACGGCCGGCGGCAGACGAGGCCGTACGCACCCGCCGCCAACAGAAGCGCAGTCAAGAACTCGGCGGCCAGGTGCGCGTAAGCTGTCCACGGCGCAGTATGAAGTTCCGCCATCGCGTCAGTAACCAGCGTGATTGTCCACATGCCGGCGATGGCGAGCGCAACAGTAGCTGCGAAGAGCGCCGAAAGAATGCGTGTCCTCCGATTGCCATCCATGCCAGCCTCCAGATCTGCGAATGGGCGATGCAACTGAGTCTTGCACAGGACAAGTGATCACGCATCTATCTTTGGATGTCACTCGCGTCTATACGCGCTGGGCCAACTCAAAGCCGGAGGCTTGCAAGCCCCCGGCTTTGAGACACCATACTCACTCTCGGTTTGCTCCAGGCGATCCGCGCTAGTTACCCGAGGCTGGCTTGCCGCTGAGCGCCGCCAGCAACTGTTCGGCCTGTTGCACCGAGACACTGCCATCACCCACCATGCGCAGGACAAGCATGCGTTCGTCGACGCTGACACCGCCGGACTTGCCGTTGAGTGCCGCGAGCAGTTTCTCCGCATCATCCACGGAGACACTGCCGTCGCTAACCAGCCGCAGAAGGAACTTGCGCTCGTCCTCGCTCACGGCGCCACGTGTAGGGGGTGTGGGCGGCACCGGCGGCGCAGGCGGGCCCCAGTTGCGGCCGCTGCGGCCGGCGCCGCGCCGACTCGCCTCGGGCCCATACCCCTTGCCCTCGGGGCCGCGCCACTTGCCCTCAAAGCCACGCCCCTCGAAGTTGCGCGCATCATACCCACGCGCCTCAGCATTGCGCATGATGTCGTTAATCTTCTCCTCAGCACGCCGTGCCGCCGCCAGAATGCGCTCCTGAATGCGGTTGGCCACCTCTTCGCTGCCGCCCATGGCGTTGATCTTCTCCTCTACCTGGCGCGTCACGTTGTTGACCTGCTCTTCCATCTGCTGTGCAAATTCTGCCATACGCTGGCCCAGCTCAGGGCCGATGTCAAAGGAGAAATCCTCGTTTATCCACGCCTCGGCCCCGCGCACGTCAAGGCGCTTGCCGGCGTAGAGCTCCACCTGCGCCTCACCCGCGCCCAGCTGGAACGATGCAGTCTTGCCCTCCACGGCGGGAATCTCCAGCCCGCGCACGCGCAACTCTTCGCCGGCTTCCAGCTTCACCTGCGCGCTGGCATCGGCCGGGAAGCGCACGTCAAGATTCTTGCCCACCGCGCACCTGATAGCTGTTGCCGGCTACCGGCGCCAGGCGCAGCGATGCGTTGTCGGCGGCCGTCGCGTAGACGGAGCCCTCGCATGCCGCGAAGGTCCAGGTCATCCCCGGCCGCAATGCGCAGGGTTCCCTTGACGCCGGCGACAGCTGCGTCGCTGCGCACGCGCTCGACGGTGCAATCGCCCTCGACGCTGCGCACTGCAAGGTCGCCCTCTATATGCTCAACTTTCAGCGTGCCAATGCGGCGCACGGCGGCGTCTCCGTTTACCCTGCCAAGCGCCAGCGTGCCGGTAATGCCGTTGACGGCGATGTCACCCTCAACACGCTCAATCGTCAGGTTGCAACCCGCAGGCACCTGCAGCCCAGCGTCGCCGCGCAGCTGCAGCGTAACGCGATTGCCCACCTGTTCAACCTGCAGCTTGCTGGGGTCAATGGCGATATAGACTTCGGGATGGGGCCAGCCGCGCACGGCGGCGTCGCCTTCGATCACTTCAATCACGATTTCGGGGCTCTCCCCCGTGACGATGCGGTTCTTCATAGACTTACTGCTCCTTGGTTGCTTGTTGCTTCACTCGAGAAATCGCTCTTGCCGCCGGCGAGCATCGCCATTGCTTCATCAAAGCTCAGTTCGCCCTTGTTGAGCGCCTCCAGAATGCGTTTGCGGTCGGTTGCTGCAATGGGCGTCGCCTCTTCCTTGCCCGGCTCGTAGCCCAGCGTGCGGATGACCTCATGCAGGCGACTGCGGATGGTGGGATAGCTGATGCCCAGCTCGCCCTCCATGCGGTTCAGCTTGCCCTCGTTGCGCAGAAAGACTTCGACAAACTTGATCTGCTCGTCGCTCAGTTGCGCCAAGGGCGTTGTCACCTCAAACTCGCCCTTGACGACAATGTCGCTGTCGGGGCAGTAATAGCGGGTGACGATAATGGGGCCGCCGTCAAAGGGGCTCCTTGTGGGTAGTGGCAGCATGCGCTTCCTCCTGGCTTCGTAAACATTCATGGCGAATTCGAATTCTTAATGATTGTCGCGCACACTATTGATTTTGTCAATACCCAATATTGATATTATTGACTTTCTTGTGTTCTATTTGAATTTTCTTGATAATCCCAATGATCTGAAGCAAAAACGGGCGCCAACCTCAAGTTGAGGTTGGCGCCCGTTTTTGTGTTGCTGTTGCGCCGCCGGCGCTTGCCCACGCCGGCAACGCACTATCTATCGCTCTTCGCTTACAGCCAGCCCTGGTTCACCATGAAGTTGGTGACTACGGGAATCGCAAAGCGCTTGCCCTGGTAGGCCTGGAAGCCGTAGTAGAAGGCCGCCACCACTGCCATCAGGAAAAGAATCGGGCTGAGGCAGAACATGAGCGCACCAACCACCATGCCCACAATCGGAATGATCTGCAGAATGCCCGTGGCAATGCTCAGCACAACGCCGAGGACAATTGCAAGGCCCGAGAAGCCCAGGCTCTGCACGGCGTGGTACCGCTGGAAGGGGCGCTTCTGGCTGCTCTCGCTCAACAGTACGATCACAGGCAGCAGGATCGGCACAATATAGCAGAGCAGCGCTACCAGCTTGTCGTCGCTGTCGGCGGTGCCATCCACCACACTGTCGCTCATGAACTCGCCGCGTCGGATTGCATCGGCGGCATCATTCATCTGCTGACCAGCGGTCTCGGCAAAGCGCTGATAGTTGCTGTTGAACTCGGCGCTGCCAGGGGCGGGATTGCCGGCGTCAAACGAAATCGGCTGCGACGGCCCTGCACCCACAGGAGGCTGAACCGACTCGGGGTCGTTTTCCCACTGGGGATTGGTATTAGGGTCATTGGTTGTCATAATCGGTACTCCTCCGTATTGCTCGAATTGCTTGTTTGCAGGCTTACCCACTCTCGGGCCATTGACCGTCTGGGGCCGCTGCCTGTTCTGGAGATCAATACGCAGGTTGCGCGCCAAGGTCGCGCAAAGTGGAAAACAAGATGTGTGGAGCAACATTTCGGTACGCGCAATAAGCGGTAACAACGGAAGAAACAGGAAGCATCAACGTCTTTCACTGCTTTTTTCGTTGTTGCCGCTTATTGCTGTGTCCGGCAAGTGCGCAAGTGTTTCGTAGCGGCGGCTTCAGCCGCCGTTCTCGAGCACACGACGCGCTCCACACTAACGGCGGCTGAAGCCGCCGCTACGAAACACTTGCGCACTTGCCAGACGCAGCACTTACTGCGCGTACCGAAATGTTGCTGCTCTCTGCCTTGCAAGGCGCCCATTGTGGTACACTATCTGCATGAACTGCCCCAAGTGCGAGACGTGGAATCCGGACGACAAGAACTTCTGCTGGCGGTGCGGCGCGACCCTTCCCAAGCCCACCGAACAGAAGAAGAAGCGCGCACGCACCATCGCGGGCCTGCCGCTCTGGATGTGGCTCGTCATCACCCTCTTCTTTGTCTCGCTGCTGCTGGGACAGTGCGTGTTGATGGGCATGCGCGCCTAGCTGCGTGGGCACGGAAACGCCTGCCTCCATACCACCTTTGTCCTCAACCGCACCCCAGGCGCCGGAGCCGCGCGACGCCTTCAGCGCCACACCCGGCGAGATCTCCCAACTGCTCATCACCTGGCACGACGCACACCAGCGTCTGCTGCCTTGGCGCGCCAGCCGTGCGGGCACGCGTGATGCTTATGCAGTCTGGGTGGCGGAGATCATGCTGCAGCAGACGCGCGTTGAGGTAGTGGATGGCTACTTCCGCCGCTGGATGGAGCGCTGGCCCACGCTGGAAGCGCTGGCCGATGCCCCCCTCGACGACGTGCTCAAGCAGTGGGAGGGGTTGGGCTACTATGCACGCGCGCGTGCGCTCCACCGCAGCGCGCAATTGCTCGTCAGCGAGCACAACGGGCGCTTGCCGGATCGCCGTGATACGCTGCTTGCGCTGCCCGGCATTGGCCCCTATACAGCCGGCGCCATCCTCAGCATTGCGTTTGGCCAAGCCGAGCCGCTGCTGGATGGCAACGTCAAGCGTGTGCTCTCACGGCTGGCGGACATTGGCGAAACAATTGAGGCCCCAGCCACATTGACTACACTATGGGCGCTGGCGCAGGCGCTGGTCGAGGCGGCTCCCGAGGGGGACGCGGGCGTGCTCAACGAGGCGCTGATTGAACTTGGGGCCACCGTCTGCATTCCAGCGCGGCCGCGCTGCCTGCTCTGCCCTGTAGAGGCGTTCTGCATGGCGCGGCGCAACGGCACCGAAACTGAGCGGCCCGTGCGTGCGCCGCGCAAGCGCACACCCCACGTGGATGTTGTGGCGGGCGTCATCTGGCAGGGTGATGCGCACCAGTCGGCGCTGCTGCTGGCGCAACGCCCCGCCGACGGCCTGCTGGGTGGCCTTTGGGAATACCCAGGCGGCAAGGTAGAGGCGCAGGATGCGGACCAGCCCGCCGCGCTGCGCCGCGAGATTAACGAGGAGCTTGCGGTTGCCATTGACGTTGGCCCCAAGGTGGCGGCTGTCGATCATGCGTTTACCCACTTCCGCATGACGCTGCACGCCTACCATGCCCGCTGGCTCGGCCCCGAGCCGCAGCGGCTGGGTGTGGCCGATTGGCGCTGGGTGACGCTGGATGAAGTGGCCGCCTTTGCCATGGGCGTGGCCGACCGCAAGGTGACGGCCGCGCTGCTGGCCGAGCGCGCAGCGCTGGACGAATAAGCGCGGCAGCCCAAAGCTCTATTTTGGGGGACGCCGAAATTCATCGCGCAATGTGGCGCTGGCGCTGGCGCTGCAGCCCACATGCGCTACAATTTGTCTTGTAGTCAGGTTATTTTCGCGCGTCCCCCACGCGGTTGGTCCTTGCGCCGGCGCTGCATGCAAGGTTCGGCAAGCGGAGACACCCACAATGGGCATGTTTGATGATCTAAGAAGAGAGCGCGACGCGCGCGAGATAAAGCACGATGCGTTTCTTGATGGCAAGAGAGACCAGGATGTGACATCTGCTGCGGATCGCCAGGCAGCAGATGCGCGCGCCGAGCGCGAATATGCAGCACTGGAGAAGATGGTGTGCAAGGTGTTGACCGAACTGTGCGCCGCCGCCTATCCCGAATGCGAAGTGCGCAGCGACAAAGTGCGCCTGCGCTGGATTCTGGGCATTGAACCCCCCGGCCGCGCCAACGGCCAACCCCTTTTTGATCCCATTATCGTGGTAGCGCCCCTCTTTGATGCGAGTGGAGCCACGGCGCGCCTGCAATGCGAAAGCACCTTCGCCGATGCTTTTCGCGATCGGCGTGCACGCGGCCGTGTCGAGCGCACAGCCGAGCTTTCGCCCGAGGCGCTGGCCGATGCGCTGCGCAAGCTCCATCGGCGCTAACCGGCGCACGGACAAAAGCCTGTACACAGATTTCACAGAAAAAAGCAGACAACAACGGATATTGCTTTTATCCGTTGTTGTCTGCTTTTTTTCTGTGAAATCTGTGTACTGGCTTTGTCTCTACAACGCCGCGCGAAGGGCCTGGCGCAGCTCCTCTTCCGTCAGTTCGATGGGATTGCCCTTCATGCTGCTGGACGCCCGCGCCTGGGGAATCAGCGTATCGAAGTCGGCTTCGCCAAAACTGTATGTTGCCAGGCCGGGGATGTTGAGCTCCGCCACAAGCGCGCGCAGCCACTCCACCAAATTGCGGGCAGTGGCCCTGGGGTTGCCTGTGCAGAGTACGGCGGCCTCGGCATAGCGAGCAAGCGCCACGGATTCCGGGGCTCGGGCAGCCAGCGCCTGCAGGTTCACCTCGGTAATCGGGGCAAGCAGCGCCGCACACACCGCGCCGTGGGGCGCGTGGTAGGTTCCGCCAAAGGGGCCGGCAATCCCGTGGACTGCACCAAGCCCACCGTTGGCCAGCGCCAGCCCACCGGAGAGGCTTGCAAAGGACATCTGCTCGCGCGCCTTGAGGTCACTGCCGTCGGCATAGGCGCGTGGCAGCGCCCAGGCCGCGCGCGGCAGCGCCTCGCGGCAGAGCGCATCGGTCATGGGTGTGGACTTGATGGAGACAAAGGGCTCGAGCAGCTGTGTCAGCGCGTCCAGCCCGGTGGAGGCGGTGACGGCCGGCGGCGTGCTGACGGTTAGCTCGGGGTCCACAATCGCGACGTGCGCCAGCATGTGGGTGCTGCGCAGGCTGACCTTGACCTTGTGCGGCGTGGAGAGCAGTACGGCGTTGCGCGTCACCTCGCTGCCCGTACCTGCGGTGGTGGGGATGGCGATCCACGGCGCAGGCGTGCTGCGCAGCGGCTTGCCCTGGCCCACAACCTCGAGGTGATCATAGGGATCGCCCGGGTTGGTAATGAACGCGGCCGCTGCCTTGGCGGTGTCCATGGCGCTGCCGCCGCCAATGCCAATCACGAAGGTCGAGCCCTCATGCTGCGCCAGCTTGGCGGCCTCCTGCGCCATCTCCACGGTTGGTTCGCTCTCCACACTGTAGACGACATAGCCCATGTTTTCTGCAGCCAGGAGCTCAAGCAGCGGCTGCACACGCTCGTCGGCGATGCCCGTCACCACAAGTGCGCGTTCGCCCAGCGCGGCCGCAATCTTGCCCACCTGCTGCAGCGTCCCCGACCCAAAGATGATGCGGTGGGGCGAAGTAAATTCGAATTTCACGGGAGGTCCTTTCATGGGGCCAACAATCAGTAGTAAATGGTGAATTGGTCACTGGCCCATTGCGTTGGATTGCTGGCGATAACGGGCCAATGACCAATTCACCATTTACCACTGATTTTTACCCAGCGTTGTGATACGCGTCATCCATCCGGTTAATCTTGTCCACCTTGGGAGCGGAGCGGCCACCGTGGTATTCGCTGCCCAGCCAGATGTCGACCAGCTTCTCGGCCACGGCTGCGCCGGTAATTTGGCTGCCAAAGGTGATGACCTGCGCGTTGTTGCTGGCCACGGCGCGCTCGGCGGTATAAGGGTCTGCCACACAGACGGCGCGCACGCCCGGCACCTTGTTGGCCACAATTGCCATGCCGGCGCCCGTGCCGCAAACGAGGATGCCCCGCTCATAGGCGCCGTCGCGAATCTGCTCGGCCAGCAGCGCGCCCACGTCGGGGTAGTCAACGGGCGCCTCGCTCTCCACGCCTAAATCGACCACGGTGTAGCCAAGGCCGCGCAAATAGTCGCGCACGGCGTTCTTCAGGGGCAGCCCGTTGTGGTCGGCCCCGACCACAATCGCCTTCTCTTTATCGTACACAAGTTTCTCCTTGATTGCGCCACTATGCCTTGACCGGCCCGGCAAAAAAGCTCTCCCAGGGGATGTCCACCGGCGCATCGTGGCAGACAATGTCGATCATCGTGCGCAGCAGCGGGATGGCGTC
Organism: uncultured Chloroflexia bacterium; assembly: GCA_963773745.1. Taxonomy (GTDB): domain Bacteria; phylum Chloroflexota; class Anaerolineae; order Caldilineales; family Caldilineaceae; genus UBA5069. The sequence goes on along the minus strand of CAVZCL010000005.1, from coordinate 591,417 downwards.
GCCATCGAGTTTGCCCTCGGCGATCATCGACTCTACTGAAGGGCCAATCGACTGGCAAAGCTGCGCGCCCTCGATCGTGTCATCGGGCATGTACGTGCGCTTGGCCGCCGAGAAGGGGGTGCCCAGCGCCAGATAGCGCCCCATGCGTGCGTTGCGCCCGCCCATACTCGTCACATAGAGATCGCCCGCGCCCGGAAGCGAGTAGACGCTGCGCCGATCGCCCCCCATGATATCCACCATGTAGGCAATTTCCCAAAGCCCCTGGGCAAAGAGACCCGCTGCCACGTTGAACATGACGGCGTCGTTGGGGGCCACGCCATCCTTCTCCAGCATGCCGCCCACCAGCCCCACGGCCAGCGCATAGACATTCTTCATGGCGACGCAGGTCTCAACGCCAATGAGGTCGGTGCTCGTCCACACGTGGTAATAAGGGGTGCGCATGTAGCCGGCCAACTGTTCGATGAGCGCAGCGTCGCTGCCCGTAACAACCACGCAGGTGTGGCGGTGCTCCGAGAGCTCGCCCGCGATGGATGGGCCACCCACGGCGTTGAGGCGCACGTCGCGCTGCCGCTCGGCGGGCAGGCCGGCGCGCAGCCGGTGGGGGAGCGTTTGCAGGCTGTCACCCGTGCCGGCCAGCCCCTTGGTGAGGAAGAGCAGCGGAAAATCGGCGGGGAGCAGCGGCCCCAGCATCTGCGCCGCCCACTCCACGCCGAGCGAGTTGACGCCGAGCACCACAAGGTCGGCCCCGCGCAGCGCTTCTCCCAGGCGGTCATAGGTGTAGGGGCTGACGTTGCTGTGGATGCGGCTGCGCAGGCGCGGGTGGACGCGCGTCTCGTGGATTTCCTCAATGATGTCGCTGTCGAGATGGGTGCCCACCAGGCGCACGCTGTGGCCGTTTTCGGCGAGGGGTGTGCTGAACGCGCTGCCCATGACGCCCGCGCCCAGAATAACGATATTTGCCATGATTGCCTCACTCGATTTGTGGTCTTTATGCTGCATTTTCAACGCAAGGGCGCAAGGTGGGCAATGGCGCAAGGGAAAAGCCAAAACAGGTTAAGCAACCGCGTACGTCATGATGCTCTTGCGCCAAGGTTCTGAAAGCGTAGTCTTTCCTGCTTTGGCTTTTCCCTTGCGCCATTGCCCACCTTGCGCCCTTGCGTTGAAGATGGCTGATTCCGCACGCTCTAGCCGTCGTGCGTGGACTGCGCCAGGCGGCTGTCGGCGCGCCATCCCGCCAGCTCGAGCACAGCGCGCGCCGTCAGGTCATCAGTAGCCAGCACGGAAAGAAACTTGCCGCGCAACGCGCCCAGAATCGACTGCGCCTTGGGCAGCCCGCGCGCCACAGCCACCACACGTGGAATCGCGCGCAGATCCTCCAGATCAATGCCGATCACCCGGTCGTTGATTGCGTAGGGCGCTGAGTTCCCCTGCACATCAAAGAAGCGCCCCACAGTCTCGCCCACAATGCCTTCGGCGCGCAGGCGCGCCAGATCGTCCGGCGAGAGGTGACCGGCGCGCAGGAAGGAGGCCGCCTCCTCATGCAGCGTGCCAATGCCGGTAATGGCCAGCGCAACGGAACGGGCGCGTACAAGGCCGTCGCGCACGCTCGGCTCGTGCGCCAGCAAGTCGCGCAGCCCCTCCTGCTCCACAAGCACGGGCGCATGCAGATCATAGTGGCGGCCACCAAGCTTGGCCGCAACCAAGCGCGCCAGGTCGGGGCCGTCAATCAGTGAATTGGCCGCGCCCACGCTGCCCAGAATCTGCACAACGTCAATTTGCCGATTGCGCTCCTCGGCGAGCGCCGTCACTGCGGCGTGCACACCCGTGCCCCAGGCAATGCCGATGCACGCGCCTGTGGGCAGCGCAGCAATCACCCGCTCGAGGTAGACCGCCGCCAGCCGCCCCACGCCATAGAGCATCTGCTCGTCGCGCAGTTCGGCGGTGGTAAGGAGCACCTGCGCATCCTGCAGGCCAAAGGTTTCGATCAGCCCCTGCTCCAGCCGATAGTCGCGATGGACAGGGCGGTGGATGCGGATCTCCACGATGCCGCGGTCACGCGCCTCCTTGATCATCCGCGAGACGCTAGAGCGCGAGATCTCCATGCGCTCGGCAATCTGCTGCTGATTCTGGCTTAGTTCATAGTAGAGGCTGGCAACAGTGACAAGCTGATCGTCACGGTCTCCCCCTGCTTCGGGACGTTCGTTCATGAGATGCCACCGCCTTGGTGGAGCGAAGGTCTGTTGGATGCTGCCTGCACAAACGCGCGGCTGCGGGCGTCGAGTGTCGTGCCGCTCTCGGCCGGCCGGCCGCCAAAGAGGTCACCGCTGACCAGCAGCAGGGTGTCGGGGCCGTAGAAGTCGAGCAAGTCGGGCACCCGTTCCACCGTCATGCCGCCCGACGGCACGGGCAAGGCCGGTGCCAGATTTCCCCACGGGCTGCGCAGATTCTGCGCCAGCGCGCGGCACTGGGCGGGCGTGTAGCCGAAGCGGCCGCCATAGTTGACGAAGATTACAGCGTCGGCCCCGGCCAGTCGAAAGAGCTTGCCAAAGAGCAGTTCGGGCGCAATCCGCCACGCGCCGCCCAGCGCGGGGTGGGCCAGAAAAGCCATATCGGGGAAGGCGGCCACCACCTCGGCAAAGGCGGGCAATCCCACGAGCATGGGGGCAATCATCACCATGCGCACGCCGGCAGCGCGCGCCAGCGCCGTCTGCGCGTGGAGCACGGCCGGCGCGCCGGAGACATGGGGCGTATAGAGCACAGCGCGGCCCGTCTCATCGGCCACGCGCGCCGCCGCCGCTACGCACAGAGGCACACGCTGGGCAAAGGGTGCATAGCGCTGGTTGGCAATGCTGTGGTCATCCTTGATGACGCGGATGCCCGCGCGTGCAAAGCGGCTGCAGAGCGCCGCCAGCGCAGCGGCCTCGAGCCCCAGCGGCTTGAGCGCCGTGCAGGTGAGCGCTCCCTGCGGCGCAGCGAGCAGTTTGCGCAGGCCGGCAATGCCCAGGTGCGGCCCGGCAAATTGCGCCAGCATTGCTGGGGGCAGGTCAACATCTGCCAGTGTAATATCCTGCTGGAGCGAGGTGTTGCCAAAGAGGACGTTGAGCAACTGTGCGAACGAATCGCCCGTGTTCTCCACGGGGTAGCGAATCCACGCCTCATGGACGCCTTCGCCTGCCTCCACAAGCGACTCAACCTCGCCCACAGTGCCCTGCGCAGCGACGACGGCGGGCACAGCGGCGCGCGGTAGCTCCACGCTCTGCTCAAGCGCAATGCCCTCGGCACGCGCCGCTACGGCCGGCGCACCCCCTTGCGCGGCCGATCCCGTAAGACGATAGAGTACCCGCAGGCGCGAATTGTTCATGATCTGCGTTGCGAAAAGCACATGCGCGCCGCCTTTTGCAAATAGGTCTACGACGCCGTAAAGCCACCATCCAGGAAGATGGCCTGGCCGGTAATCATGTTGGAGGCTGGCGCGGCAAGGAACAGCACCAGGTCGGCCACCTCCTGCGGCAGGCCAAAGCGCCCCAGCGGAATGCGCGCCAGCATGGGGCCGGACTTTGCGGGGTCGCCCCATTCGCGCTCGGCCATGGGCGTAAGGATGACCGTGGGACAGACGGCGTTCACCTGAATGTTGTATTGCCCAAGTTCCACTGCCGTGACTTTGGTGAGCATGTTGAGGCCACCCTTGGAGGCGCAGTAGGCGGCGTGGCCCGGCAATGCCACCGTGGCGGCCTGCGACGAAATGTTGATGATCTTGCCGCTGCGCTGCGCGATCATACCCGGTGCGATCATCTGCGTCAGCGCAAAGGGCGCACGCATGTTGACGGCTTGCGTCTCGTCCCACTGCTCCAGCGTCAGCTCCAGCAGAGGGGCAATGCGCGCGATGCCGGCATTGTTGACAAGGATGTCGACCGTGCCGAAGTGGGCGAGCGCCTCGCGTCCGGCACGCGCCGTCTCCTCGGCTTGGCCGAGGTCGGCGACGATGGTGTGGCAGCTGCGCCCTTCGCTGCGCACAAGCGCCGCGGTGGCCTCGAGGCCTGCCTCGTCGCGGCCGATGATGGCCATTTCGGCCCCGGCCTGAGCCAGCACGTGGGCAACATCGGCGCCAATGCCCTTGGAGCCGCCCGTGACGAGCGCGCGCTTGCCGGTCAACGTAAAACGGCTGGCGTAGTGAGAACTATCGGGTGCATCCATGGTTCCACCTGCGTGCGAGTGATTGGGGGTGAATGGTAAGTGGCAAGGGGTATAGGGTAAAGGAAAAAGGGTAAGTGGTCATTTGTGCCTTGTGCGAAGGAGAATTTGCGCGGGGAGATGAACAAACGTCATCCAGATGCACAAACTTGCAAACAGGATAACATACACGTTAAGGCGTGTCAAAACACGCGGAAAATCGCGTGTGCGGCGGCCCGTAGCGCTACGGGCCGCCGCGTCCCCAATCCGAACATGCGTGCGCTTGCCCATTTCGCCCTCAACAGGCACACTTTACTGCGAACCTGAACTTGCAGCTTGCGACCGTTAATCCTGCTCTATGACCCCGCTCGACAACCTGCTCGCCGACCTGCGCAGCGATCGCACCTTCATGGCCAACGTGGCCGCGTGGCGCACGCTGCCCGCGCAGGCGCCAATCTATGATCCCATACCCGCCACGCTCAGCAGCGCCGTGCGCGACGGGCTCACACGGCGCGCCATTCCCGCGCTCTACTGCCATCAGGCCGAGGCGCTGCACCACGCCACCGCCGGGCGCAGCATTGTAGTCGTCACCCCTACCGCCAGCGGCAAGACGCTCTGCTACAATCTGCCCGTCTTCGAGGCGCTGCAGGGAGACGCTGCAGCGCGTGCGCTCTACCTCTTTCCCACCAAGGCACTGGCGCAGGATCAGCTGGCCGGTCTGCGCGGCTGGGTGCAGGATATCCCCGCAGCCTTGCCCGAGGCACAGTCGGTGGCGGTCTACGACGGCGACACGCCCTCGAGCGAGCGCAGCCGCATTCGCAGCCGTGCGCGCATTCTGCTCTCCAACCCCGACATGCTCCACGCGGGCATTTTGCCTGCACATACGCAGTGGGCCGATTTCTTCGAGGGGCTGCGCTATGTGGTCATCGACGAAATCCACACCTATCGGGGCGTCTTCGGCAGCCACGTGGCCAACGTGCTGCGCCGCCTGCAGCGCATTTGCGCGCACTATGGCAGCAAGCCGCAGTTCATCTGCACCAGCGCCACCATTGCCAACCCGCGCCAACTGGCCGAAACGCTGCTCGAGCAGCCTGTGCACCCAATTACGCGCAACGGCGCGCCGCGCGGCGAGAAGCAGGTCATCCTCTACAACCCACCCGTCTATGACCTGGATCTGGGCCTGCGCCGCAGCGCCGTGCTGGAGACGCACGCGATTGCTGCGCAGGCCGTGCGCAACAATGTACAGAGCATCATCTTCGGCCGCTCGCGCCTGACCACCGAACTGCTCCTCACCTATCTGCGCGAGAGCCTGCAGCGCAACGCCGACTGGGAGCCGGCGCTGGATGTACAGCGCGCCGTACGCGGCTATCGGGGCGGCTACATGCCCGGCGAACGGCGCGCTATCGAGGCCGGCTTGCGCAGCGGAGAGGTGCGCGCCGTCACCGCCACCAACGCGCTCGAACTGGGCATTGACATTGGCGACCTGCAGGCGGCGCTCCTCTGCGGATACCCGGGCAGCATTGCCAGCCTCTGGCAGCAGATGGGGCGCGCCGGGCGGACGCGCGACACATCGCTCGCCATCCTGGTGGCCACGGGGCTGCCGCTCGATCAGTACATCATTCGCCACCCCGAATTCATCTTCGAGCGTTCGCCCGAGCATGCGCTCGTCAACGCCGACAACCTGGTGCTGCTGGTCGATCACCTGCGCTGCGCCGTGGCCGAACTACCCCTTGCCCCGGGCGAACGCTTTGGCAAGAGCGAAGCCGCGGCCGAAATGCTGACCATTATGGCCGCCGAGGGCGAGGTGCAGCAGGCTGGCGGGCGCACACTGTGGGCGGGGCTGGGCTCCCCGGCGCGTGGCTTTGGCCTGCGCAGCGGCGGCAATCAGCCTGTGCTGATTCAGGTGGAGGCGAACGCTGCGGCAGGCAGCGAGAGCCCTGCAAGCGGCGTGCGCATCATCGGCGAGGTGGATGCCGAGAGCGCGCAGTCCTTTGTCCACGCCGGTGCAATCTACATGCATGAGGGGGCCACCTACCGCGTGAGCAGCCTCGACTTGGAGAATTCGATTGCCCACGTGCGCCCGGCGGCGGTGGACTACTATACTGTGGTCGACCGCGACGTGCAGCTTGAAATGCTGGGCACGGCCGCGGTGCGCGCCGCCACGGGGGCAGCCGGCGCAACCACTGTTGCAGAGGTGGCCCACGGCGACGTGCGCATTCGCGCGCAGGTGACGGGCTACCGGCGCATGAAGCGCTTTACGCACGAAAACCTGGGCACATTCCCGCTCGACTATCCGGCCCAACTGCTGGAGACGACCGGCTACTGGCTCACCGTAACGCCGGAGACACAGCGCAGACTGGCCGAAGAGGGCGCGTGGTTCGATTCGGTGAACGACTACGGCCCCAACTGGCAGAAGCAGCGCGAGGCGGTGCGTGCGCGCGACCGCTACCGCTGCACCCAGTGCGGCACCCCGGAGGGTGACCCGCGCAATGGGGGCCGCCAGCACGACGTCCACCACCTCACCCCCTTTCGCACCTTCGGCTATGTGGCGGGGCTGAACGAGCGCTATCTCGACGCCAACCGGCTGGAGAACCTTGTGCTCGTCTGCCGAACCTGTCACCGGCGGCTGGAGGCGGGGCTGCGCACGCGTGGCGCGCTCGACGGGCTGGGCCACGCGCTGCTTGCGCTTGCGCCCCTCTACCTGATGTGCGACCGCGAGGACATTGACGCCCACATTGAACGCGCCGACAGCACACAAGGTGATGCTGCGCCCGAGGAACTGTCCCCCGCACGCATTACCATCTACGAGCGCACGCCTGCCGGCCTGGGCTTCAGCGAGCGCCTCTATGAGGTGCATGATGAGCTGCTGGGCGCGACGCGCGACTTGATTGCGGCATGTCCCTGCACGGCGGGCTGCCCCAGCTGCGTGGGCCCCGTGCTGGAAGGGGGCGCACAGATTGAGACCAAGCGGATTACGCTCGCGCTGCTGGATGTGCTGGTGGATGGGTGACAAGTGCATAATTGAAGATTGAGGATTGGACATGGCGGGGATACGCACAACGGCACCTCATCCCCGGCCCTTCTCCATGTCGTTGAGAACGGGTTGCAAGACAGCGCCCGCGTAGGTCACGTCTCCCGGCGTGACGCCCTTATTTTGCACCCTTCTCCGCATGGAGAAGGGCCGGGGATGAGGTGCCGTTGTGCGTATCCCCGGCCATTGATCGTCAATCCTCAATTTTCAATAATCTCCTCCGCTTTGACAGCGCCATCACCCTTGGCTATCCTGTAGGCTATCCATCTCTTCACCCTGCCTTCCGGAGACTGCCATGGCCGCTGCGCAATCAACCGCTGTTCTCGCCATGCCGCCGCTGGCTGGGCTGGCCACCTATGGCGAGGCGGCGCACCCGGGCCTGGGCGTGGAGGAGACAGTGCAGCGGCTGCTGCGCTATGCGTGGATTGAGAAGCGCCTTATGGACGTGGGCCTCTACTGGCTCGCGTCAACGCCCGAGTGGGAGGTGAAGGAGGCGCTGGGGCTGCATCTGCACCGCAGCGCCGAGCATGTGGCCGCGCTGCGCCGCCGCATTGGCGAAATGCGCAGCCCTGTGCCGCGCATGGATGTGACGCCCGACCCTGCGCTTGATAATCTCTTCACCGAATTGCTGACGGCGACCGACACTGTAGAGAAGATCGCCGGCCTCTATGGCTTGCTGCGCCCTGCGCTGCTGGCGGCCTATCAGGCGCACTATGCCGCCGCACACCCTGTGGCCGATTCGCCCACGCGCCACCTGCTGCGCCACATCCTTGTGGATGCCGAAGACGAGGCGCCATGGGGCGCAGCCGCGCTGGCCGCCGTGCACGCGGCGGATGCACCCCGCACCGATGCGTTTATTGCACACCTGCGCGGCTGGCTGGAGGCAGCGGGCGGCATGCACGGCACGGCCGCGCGCGCGGCCGCGCCGCCTACACGCGTCAGCGCCCCCTTTGCGCCCGATTTCTTCCCCCAGCGCGACGAGCGCTTTGCCCTGCGCTGGTGCTTTGTCAACCCGCAGCGGCAGGTCTCGCTCAATGAGGAAATTCCCCTTGACGAGCGCACGCTGGCGCTCATGTGCCGCCGCATTGTGGAGATGGATGTGCCCGAGTACATGACGCGCATTATTGCCGAAGCAAGTGCGCGCAACAGCGACCCATGGGAGTACTTTGTGGAGATGACGCGCCAGCTTTGGGATGAGGTGCGCCACGCCATGCTCGGCACTGTCTACTTCGAGAGCCGCAGCGTCGACTGGAAGCGGCTGATTGCCATTCACCCGGGCATGGCGATTCGGCTCGCGGCGCTCTCGCCCGCCGACGCGCACACCGTGCTCTATGCGATTGAGCAGAACCTCATGCCCGCCACCACGGGCAAGCGCCTTGAGTACGAGATCAGCCGCAACGCCAACGACCCGCTCGCGGCGCAGATTCAGGATTTTGACTGGGCCGACGAGGTGCTGCATGTTCACATTGGCCGCCAGTGGCTGCTGCCCAGGTTGAGCTTGCGCGGCGATGCCGCCGTCAAGCGCGGCTGGGAGCTGCGCGCCACCACCGCCAACGTGCTCGACGCCTACGACGACCGCGCGCCCCAGGAAAACTGGTGGCCCACGCTTGTGCGCGAGGTGCTTGGCCGCGACACAGCCGTGGACTCCTTCGACCTCACGCGCCTCTAGGAACTGAACTTCGACACAGAGGTCACAGAGGTTACAGAGAAACACAGAGAACAACAGCAAAGCAGAGAAGAAGAGCCAGGCATCGAATCGTGACGGCGCAAGCCAATTTGCAAATGCGCCCGCGCATGGGCAGGGGCTAGAAAAGCCACTATCTGCCGTTGCTTTTCTCTCTGTGTTTCTCGGTTACCTCTGTGACCTCTGTGTCAGCAGTTATTCGCCCACATAGAAATGAGCCCCGCATGGATGTGACACCCAAGGAGCGGCTGCGGCGCGCACTGGCGCACGAGCCCGTCGACCGTATTCCCACGCAGATCAACTACACCGAGCGCATGGGCGCGGCCATGGCGACGCACTTTGGCGTGGCTGCCGCCGACTTGCCCGGCTTCCTTGGCAACCACCTTGTGCGCGTGGACCTGAACCACGCCGGTGCGCTCAGCGCCGATGGCAAGGAGCGCTTCGACTGGTGGGGCTGCGGCCACGACACCGCCGAGGAGGGCTACTTCATCCGCACCAGCCCGCTGGCCGCCGCAACCGGCACGCCGGCGGAGCTCGACATGATTGCCTGGCCCGACCCCAACGCCCCCGGCCTCATGGACCGCGCCGCCGCCACCATTGAAAAGTACGGGGCCGACTACTTCATCGTCCCCAACATGGGCTTTGCCCTCTTCGAGCGCGCGTGGGCGCTGCGTGGCCTCCAGCCCTTTCTCATGGATATGGTGCTCAACACCGAGTTCGTTGAGGCGCTGCTCGACCGTGTAACCGAAATCCAGCTCGCGTTGATTGACCGCTATCTGGAGCTGGGCGTGGATGGCGGCTACTTTGGCGACGACTACGGCGCGCAGAAGAGCATGCTCTTCTCGCCCAGGATGTGGCGCACGCTCATCAAGCCGCGGCTGGGGCGCATGTTTGCGCGCTTCCGCGAGCGGGGGCTGCCCGTGCTGCTCCACTCCGACGGCCAGGTGCAGGCCATTCTGCCCGACCTTGTGGAGATTGGGCTGACGGGGCTCAACCCCGTGCAGCCCGAAGTGCTGCCCCACGAGTGGCTCCACGCCGAATTTGGGGGCAGGCTTGCCTTCTACGGCGGCATCTCTACGCAAACGGTGCTGCCGCTGGGCTCGCCCGCCGACGTTGAGGCGGCAGTGGCACAGGTGGCCGCGACGCTGGCTCCCACCGGCACCGGCCTCCTCATCGCCCCCTCCCACCGCATGATGACCGACGTGCCCATGGCCAATGTGGAAGCCATGCTGGCAGGATTCGAGAGGCTGACGCAATGACACCCAACGAGCGTTTTGCGCAGATGGCACACGCCTTTGAGGAACGCTTTGGCCGCACGCCCACCGCCTGGGTGCGCGCGCCGGGTCGTGTGGACCTTATGGGCAGCCACACGGACTACAACCTGGGCTATGTGATGACGATGACCGTCGACCGTGACATCTGGATCGCGCTGGCCCCACGTGCTGACGGCCACGTGCGCGCCGCCTCGCTCAACCTGGCGGGCGAAAGCACCTTTGCGCTGGATGCGATTACGCCCGACGCAGAGTATCCCTGGACGAACTATGTGCGCGGCGTCGCGTCGGAGCTCGTTCAGGCGGGCCACACGCTAATGGGCTTCGACGCCCTTATCCACAGCACGGTGCCGCTGGGCTCGGGTCTCAGTTCCTCGGCCGCGCTGGAGATGGCCGCAGCAATGGCCTTCCAGGTCATCGGCAACTTTGCGCTCGACCGTGTGGAGATGGCGCGCCTGGGGCAGCGTGCCGAGAACAACTTTGTGGGCGTCAACTGCGGCATTCTCGATCAGTTCAGTTCGGCCATGGGGCAGGCTGGGTCGGCGGTGCTGCTCGATTGCCGCACGGTGACGGGCGGCAACGTGCCAATTGCGTCCGGAATTGCCGTTGTCATCTGCGACACCAAGTCGGAGCGCCACCTCATGGGCACCGAGTACAGCGAGCGGCGTGCCCAGTGCGAGGAAGGCGTCGCGCGTCTGCAGGCGTGGCTGCCCGACATTGAAGCGCTGCGCGATGTAACGCTTGAGGATTTTGAGCCCCTTGAAAATGGCCTGCCTATCGTGGTGGCGCGCCGCTGCCGCTTCATCATCGAAGAGAACGCGCGCGTGCTGGCGTTGGCCGAGGCGCTGCCGGCAGGCGACCGCGCGCAGTTGGCCGCGCTCTTTGCTGCGTCCTGGGTGGGCGCACGCGACCTTTACGAGATTCTGGCCCCGGCAATGGAGGCCATGCATGAGGCCGCGCAGCAGAGCCCGGGGCTGATTGCCATACGTCAGGCAGGGGGCGGCTTTGGCGGCTGCCTCGTGGCACTGGTGGAGGAAGCACAGGCCGACGCATTTGCCACAGCCACGGCGGCTGCCTATGCGGCGTCCACGGGCATTACGCCGGCCGTCTTTGCGGTGAAAGCGGCCGCGGGCGCGGGGCTGTTGGCCGCGGGCGCGCAGCTGTTGGCTGCAGCGCCATGACGCCCGAAGTTGCCCAACAACTGCTGGCGCTCAACCGCGCCTTCTACAGGGCCGTTGCAGCCGATTTCGATGCGACGCGCCAGGGCGTGCCTGCAGGCATGGTGCGGATTCTTGCGTCTGCGCGTGCAGCCACGGATTGCAGCAGCCCCATTGCCGTGCTGGACGTGGGCTGCGGTAACGCGCGCCTGCTGCAGGCGCTTGCGCGTGCTTTCCCCGTGGAGCAGCCGATTGTATACTGGGGCATTGAAGCTGACGCCGCCCTGTTGGCGCGTGCGCAGGAGGCGTGCGCGGACTATCCCCAGGGCACGGCGCAGGCGCTGCCAGGCGATCTCCTGCAGCCCGACTTTGGGCTGGCCCCCGGCGTGCTGCCCGGTTCCTTTGCTGTTGTGGCCTGCTTCGCCGTGCTGCACCACATCCCCAGCGCGCACCTGCGCGTGCAGGCGCTGCGCAATTTGGCGGGCCACCTTGCGCCCGAGGGCAGGCTGCTGCTGAGCACGTGGCAGTTCCATCAGAGCGAGCGGCTGCGCAACCGGATTGCGCCGTGGGCAGCAATTGGGCTCACGCAGGACGATGTGGAGCCGGGCGGTGCGCTGCTGCCGTGGGATCAGGGCGTGCACGCGCTGCGCTACGCCCACGCGATTACGCCGGATGAACTCGCCGCCCTTGCCGCGCAGGCCGGGCTGCTGATTGAGACAACATTTTTCGCCGACGGCCACGAGGGCAACCTCAACCTCTACGCCGCCCTCGCCCGCAAGGAGCAACCCCACCCGTGAGCACCGAGTTGAACAGTGCAGCCACCCCCGCTGCCGAACAATCCCGCAGCGATGATCTGGTGGCTGCTTTCCGCGCCCACTTCAGCCACGACCCCGTGCTTGTGAGCGTTGGCCCAGGGCGCGTGAACCTGATTGGCGAGCACACCGACTACAACGGCGGCTTCGTGCTGCCGATTGCGCTCAAGCGCGATGTGCGCATGGCCGTGCGCCCGCGCAGTGACCGCCGCGTGCGCCTGCTCTCTGTGGAATACAACAGCGCGTTTGACTTTGACCTTGACAACCTGGTTCACAGCTCCACCGTGCAGTGGGCCAATTACGTCATGGGCGTGGCGTGGGCGCTGGCCGAGAAGGGAATCCCCCTGGTGGGGATGGACGTGGCGATTAGCGGCAATGTGCCGCGCGCGAGCGGGCTGAGCAGCTCGGCCGCGATTGAGGTCGCTGCGGCCATGGCCTTTCTGGAGGCGGCGGGGCAAACGGGCGTGCTCACCGGCCCCGAGATCGCGCTGGTGGCACAGCGCGCCGAAAATGGCTTCGTGGGCGTCAACTGCGGCATTATGGACCAGTTCATCAGTGTGCTGGGGCGCGAGAATCACGCGCTGCTGATTGACTGCCGCAGCCTCGACTATCGCCTTGTGCCCTTCCCCGAAGAAGCGGGGATCGTGATTGGCAACACCAAAGCCAGCCGTTCGCTTGCAGGCAGCGCCTACAATGAGCGGCGCGCCCAATGCGAGGAGGGCGTGCGCCTGCTGCAGGCGGCGCTGCCCACCATTACGCAACTGCGCGACGTCTCCGTGGAGGAGCTTGAAGCCCATAAGGAGCTGCTGCCGCCTGTGGTCTATCGTCGCTGCCGCCACATTGTGCATGAGAACCAGCGTGTGCTCGACACTGTATCTGCGCTGCAAGCCGGTGATCTGCAGCGCGTAGGCACGCTCATGGACGCAAGCCACGCCAGCCTGCGCGACGACTACGAGGTGAGCAGCCCCGCGCTCGACGCGATGGTGACAGCGATGCGCAGCACGCCAAGCTGCCTGGGCGCGCGCCTCACGGGGGCAGGCTTTGGCGGCTGCGCGATTGCGCTTGTGCCCGCCGGCGAGGAGCAGGCCGTGGCCGACGCGATCTTCGAGAAGTACCCCAAAGCCACCAACATCTGGCCCGAGGTCTACACCACACGCGCAGCCAGCGGCGCGCGTGTGGAGAGGCTGGACGCACAGGACTAAAATTCCTGTACGCGGAAAAATAGTCCGCAATAAGACGCGAAACGACTTGTACACAGATTTCACAGATTAGACAGATAACAACAGATTGACCAGACAGATCATCTGTTGTTATCTGTCTAATCTGTGAAATCTGTGTACAAGTCGTTTCGCGTCTTATTGCAGACTACTAATTTCAGTCCTGTTCCTTCACATCCACCAGGTGCTCCACGCGGTTGTGGAAGTGAAGGCGCCAGACCTCACGGCCCGGGTGCTCTACATACTCGAAGCAGGTGAGGGCCGTGTTGTGGTCCCACACCTCACAGCGCCGCCACGGCCCCACGTTGAAGATGTGGTCGAAGGCTGCGTCCACCACGCCGCCATGGCAGACCACCAGCAGTGTCTGGCCGCGATGGGCGGCAGCAATCTCCTCAATAAAGCTGCCCACGCGCGTGCGAAAGTGCATGTAGCTTTCGCCCATGGCCTCCACGCTCATCACCGAAGCGAAGGGGCGCTCGCTGGCCCACAGCTCCGAATAGGTGTTGGGGAGCGCATCGGCAGGCCACGCGGTGTGGTCCAGCCGGTTGTTGCCGATTTCGCGCAGGCGGTCATCAAATTGAATGGGCAGCTTGTAGGAGGCATTGGCGGCCGCAACGGTTTCACGGGCGCGCGCCATCGTGCTGGCATAGATCGCGTCCACGTGCGGCACGGCGCTGGGGAGCCATTCGCCCAGGGCGGCGGCCTGGCGCTGGCCCAGTTCCGTCAGCCCCACATCCACGTTGCCTTCTGCCCACTCCTTCAGGTTGACGAAGCTTTGGCCGTGGCGAATGAAATAGAGATGCATGGTGTTGTCTTCCTTCTATCCTGACGATGCGCGCACACGTAGAGGTGCATCTTTGAAATACTTGATGATCGTAGCGGGCGGCTTCCAGCCCGCCATTTTGAGCCCCCGCATTGCGGCGCGTACAGCGTCACGTCAGGAGACGTGACCTACGAGCGCACCCTGCATGGCATGCGCGTCGGAGGGCTGAAAGCCCCCCGCTACGGGTGCCGTGCGCCGGTGCTCATTCCACTGTCATCTGCTGTGCGACAAAGCGATGGCTGATCGGCGCGAAAGCGTCCCCAATCCGCCCAAATGGGGTGGGTAGACGCGACGCCCTCGAGCGTCTCGGCCTGCGCGTCCAACTGTGCCGGCGGCAGCCAGCGCCAGCCGGCAATCTGCTCGTCGGCATCCTGCGGCGCAAGCTCGGCCTCGGCAGCCATGCGGGTGCCAAAGCAATAGGTGGCAAAGGGCACATCACCCAGCGTGGCATGGCGCAGCGTATAGACGACGACGCCCAGGCAGCGCTCCACCACAGCATGTGCCACTGCCACCCCGTCGCCAACCTGCTGCCCCGTCTCCTCCCAAATCTCGCGTGCCAGCGTGGCCATCACCGCCTCGCCCTGCTGAATGCCGCCTGTGGGCAGCCGGTATCCCTGCGGCGGGTAGAAGCGCTTGATGTGCAGCAGCACGTCGCGATCATTGCCCCGCCGCATGACATAGCAGACCTCGGCGCGCCGCCCGCGCGAGGCAAGCAACTGGTTCTTCCCTGTGAGGAAGGGATCGGCGACCTCCAGCGTCACATGCTCGACGGGGAAATCACCCCACTGTGCGTGCAGATCGGCCATCTCGGCGGCGTCTACGGCGTCCACCAGCAGGCGCGGTCCGCCCTCAGTCGCCATTGTGCGCCACGGCAAGGTCAGGGCCTCCCCCTGCCCCCTTGCTTGTCTGCCCCTCCTGGCCGCCCGCCTCGGCATCCTTGCCGGCATAGGTAGCGGGGTCGCGCCCGTAGAGCTGCGTCGTCTCCAGCAGGCGGTACTCCATGTGGCCCGTCATCTGCTCGGGCAGAACGCGCCAGGTCCAGTTGCCGTCGGCGCGGCCGGGGAGATTCATGCGCGCCTCTGTGCCAAGGCTCAGCAAATCCTGCAGCGGGGCTACAGCAAACATGGCCGTGCTGCGGAAGGCGGCGTCGATGAGCGTCCACGCGGCGTCGCGGCCGTCCGTGCGCATATAGCGCCGAAAGTGGTCGCGCTCGTGCTCGGTGGCGGTGCCGTGGTACCAGCCCATGGTGGTGTCGTTGTCGTGCGTGCCGGTATAGACCACAAAGTTGCGCTCGTAGTTGTGGGGCAGGAACTTGTCGCTGGCATCGGTGCTGAAGGCAAACTGCAGCACCTTCATGCCGGGCAACGCAAAGTTGTTGCGCAGGTCGATGACATCGGGCGTAATCTCGCCCAGGTCCTCGGCAATGATGGGCAGATCGCCGCCCAACTGCGCCTGCACCTGCGCAAAGAAGGCCGCACCCGGCCCCTTGCGCCAGACGCCGTTCTCGGCCGTTTCGTCGGCGGCAGGCACCTCCCAATAGCCGGCAAAGCCGCGGAAGTGATCGACGCGCGCCATGTCATAGAGGCGCAGCGCGCCGCGCAGACGGCGCATCCACCAGGCGTACTGATCCTTAGCCATCACGTCCCAGCGATAGAGGGGGTTGCCCCAGAGCTGGCCCGTGGCGCTGAAGTAGTCGGGCGGGACGCCGGCCACCACCGTGGGCTGATATGCATCATCAAGGAAGAACTGGTCGGGGCTGGTCCACGCGTCGGCGCTGTCCATGGCGACGAAGATAGGGATGTCGCCCACAATCAGGATCTCGCGCTCGTTCGCATACGCCTTGAGCGCCTCCCACTGGCGGAAGAAGATCCACTGCATGAAGTTGTGCGCGTGGATGGCGGCGGCATAGTCGCTGCGTGCGGCCTCCAGCGCGGCGCGGTCGCGGCTGCGCAGCGCCATCTCCCACTCAATCCACGGGCGGCCGTCATGTGCATCCTTGAGCGCCATGAAGAGCGCGTAGTCGTCCAGCCACTCCACGTTGGCGGCGCAGAAGGACTCAAACTCAGCCTGCAATTCAGCCGCGCCCTGCTCGGCAAAGGCGGCGGCGGCCGATTGCAGCAGCGGCAGCTTCCAGTTGTAGAGCGCGCCGTAGTCCACCCGTTCGCGCGGGAAGTCGGGCGCTTCGTCGAGCAGCGCGCGGTCGAGCAGCCCCTCGGCAACCATGGCGTCGAGGCTGATCAAATAGGGATTGCCCGCAAAGGTGCTGAAGGATTGATAGGGGCTGTCGCCGTAGCCGGTGGGGCCCAGAGGCAGCACCTGCCAGAGCGTCTGGCGGGTGCGGGCGAGGAAGTCCACCCAGTCGTAGGCGGCCTGGTCCATGGAGCCGACGCCATAGCGGCCCGGCAGCGAAGTCAAATGGAGCAGCACGCCGCTCCGGCGAATCGGTTCCATCGCTCGATTCCTTTTGTATGTGCGCGTTGTGACGAGAATCAAATTCCTGTACGCAGAGAGAAAGGCAACGGCCGTACACAGATTTCATAGATCGAATAGATAAGACAGGTTGCTCACAGATATAGAATCTGTCTCTGGGCAATCTGTTGGCATTATCTGTTCGATCTGTGAAATCTGTGTACGGCCGTTGCCTGTTCTCAGCTGAAGTCTGCGTACAGGAATTTTAGCGTACTGCAATGCTCAGTTGATCAGCCCCGGGTAGCGCGCCAGGTTGATGAGTGTTGCGCCATACATGCCCGCTACGAAGAGCGCAGCCACCAGCAGCACCCACACGGCTTCTGCGCTCGTGCGCTGTTTGACTTGCATGTAGAGCGGCTGCTGCGCGCGTGCGGGGTCCATCAGTTCGGCCACGCTCAGGGGCGGCGCGGTGGGGTCGAGCAGGCTGCGCGGCGGCGCATATTGGGGCAGCAGCCCCCACGCCAGCAGCAGGCCGCCCACAAGCCCGCCAATGTGCCCCCAGTTGTCCACACCCGAGCCGGCAAAGCCAAAGGCCAGGTTGATGACAATGATGAAGAGCATGTTCTGCAGCACGGCGCGCCCGTGCGCGCCAAAATTGTCACGATAGCGGAAGAAGTAGACCGACGTCGCACCCGTCAACGCGAAGACCGCGCCCGACGCCCCTGCCGAAACGCTCTCGGAAAAGGCATAGCTTGCCAGGCTGCCGAAGAGGCCGCCCAGCAGATAGATAATTGCGTAGCGCGTGTGGCCGTAGTAGGCCTCCACCAGCCGCCCAATCGCAAAGAGCGCCCACATGTTGAAGAGCAGATGCATGACGCCAATGTGCAGGAACATGGCAGTGAAGAGCCGCCAGTATGCGCCCTGTAGAATGTACTGGTTGACCTTCGCACCCAGGTCCACCAGCACGGTGATGTTCTGCGAGCCCGTCCACGTGTTGTAGCGCCAGAAGCCGTAGCCAATCTCCACGAAGAAAACGGCCAGACACGCACCGATAAAGAAGTAGGTGAGCGTAGGCGGCGCAAGGCGAATGGCAAAGTTGCGGTATGGCTGCGCAGGCGCGCGTGCATCGCCCGATTGCGCCGCAGGCGATTGGTTCTGCGCCGCAGGCGATTGGTTCTGCGGCGCGGGCAATTGATCGGGCGGCGCAGGCGATTGGTTCGGGGGTGTGGGCTGGAGCATGGTTTTGGCTAGAGCTGGACCGGAGCCCAGTCCGTGCGACACTTCTCGGCGATAATGATGGAGGTGAGCTGGCGCACTGTCTCTTCCAGCTCGTTGTCACGGTTGACGATTACGTAGTCAAACTCGCTGGCGCGGCGCAGTTCGTTGCGCGCTGTGACGATGCGCATCTTGAGTTGCCCGGGGTCCTCTGTGCGGCGCGCCTGCAGTCGGTGGACCAGCTCCGGCTCGCTCTCGGCGGTGAGAAAGATGGTCACCGCCTGGGGCACAAGCTTGCGGATTGTCGCCGCGCCCTGCACGTCAATGCGCATGATCACATCGTAGCCGCTGGCCAGCGCCGCACGCACATGCTTCTTGGGGATGCCCTTGTAGTCGCCATATACAACGGCATACTCGAGCAACTCCCCTTGCTCAATCATCTCGGCAAATTCGCCCACGCTGACAAAGTGGTAGTCAACGCCATCGACCTCGGCCGGGCGCTTGGGGCGCGTGGTTGCCGTAACGACAAAGTGAAAGGAATAGTTCTGCTGCTTAAGCTCCTGCAGCACCGCGTCCTTGCCCACGCCACTGGGGCCGGAGATGACGACCAGGAGCGGCTTCGGCTCCATGAGTTTGGCGTAGAGGGCTGCCTCTTCGCTTTCATCTCCAGTACTCCTGGGCGCGGCATGGGGCGGCACAGATTGCGTCATAACCGGGGTGGAAGAAGTGTTCACAAGGCTTGCTCCGCACGGGCGGCTGCGCTACACTCGAGCCGCGAATAGAGGGCAGTATACGCCAGAGCGACCGGCGCGCGAAATTGCGCGCTCTGCGCCGCCCCGCGCGGCTCCATATCAGAACCCCGGAGCAGGTGGCAGTTTCAACGCAAGGGCGCAAGGTCCACCATGGAATCAGTCTTGAAAGAGAGCCCATGAACCATCTCGACGCAATTCGCGATTTGCGCTTTCCCGCGCCGCTGCCGCCGCGGCTGCTGCACGTGCGCTGCCATGTGGACGCGCCAGCGCGTCGCCGACGTCACCGCAGCCGTGGCCGAAGCGTTGCAGCCGCTCATTGCGCAGGTGCAGCTCGGTGCGCAGGTGGCAGTGGGCGTGGGCAGCCGGGGCATCCACAACCTCCCGCTCATTGTGCGCACTGTGGTAACTCTGCTGCAGCAGGCGGGCGCAAAGCCCTACATTGTGCCGGCCATGGGCAGCCATGGCGGGGCCACTGCCGAGGGGCAGATCGGCGTTCTCGAGCGGCTGGGCATCACCATGGAGAGCGTGGGCGCACCGATTGTGGCCAGCATGGAGGTCGTCGAGCTTGGCCGCATTGCCGGTGGACCGGCGCTCTACCAGGGGGTGGATTCGCACGGCGCGCAGTACACGCTGCTCATTGCGCGCATCAAGCCCCACACCGACTTTCGCGGCGCGCTGGAAAGCGGCCCCTCCAAGATGGCGGTGATTGGGCTGGGCAAACAGATCGGCGCGCAGGCGATGCATGTGGGCGGCACGGCCTCGTTTCAACGCTACCTGGGGACAGGCGCAGCCACTGTGGCGGCGCAGAGCAACCTGCTTGGCGCGCTTTGCGTGCTGGAGAACGCGCACGAGGAGACGGCGCGCGTGGTGGCGCTGGCCGCCCACGAGATTGGCGGCGCGCGCGAGCAAGCGCTGCTGGTGGAGGCAAAGGCGCTGCTGGGGCGCATTCCGCTCGATGAAGCCGACATCCTGGTTGTGCGCGAAATGGGCAAGGAGGTGAGCGGCACCGGCTTCGATACCAACGTCATCGGCCGCCTGCGCATTCCCGGCCAGGATGACCGCTTCGGTCCCTTCCTGGCCGCGGTGGTTGCCGTGCTCGACCTGACGCCCGGCACCCACGGCCACGCCTCGGGCATTGGCCTGGCCGATGTGACGACGGCGCGCCTTGTGCGCCAGATTGACTGGTCCGCCACCTACACGAATGCGGTTACGGCGGGCATCTTTGGGTTGCAGCGCCACGCGCTCCCCATTACCATGGCCGACGACGAGCGCGCGCTGGAGGTGGCCGCACGCTGTTGCGCACGCCCCGTTGCCGATGCGCGCTGGATCTTTGTGCGCAATACGCTGGCCGTGGACGAGCTCTGGGTGAGCGAGACGCTGCGCAGCGCCGTGGCCGCCCAGCCCACGCTTGAGATACTGGGCGAAACGGCCCTCAGCTTTGATGGCGCCGGTGCGATGACGTCGCCCTGGGCCATGCCTCCCGCAGCCAAGGCCGAAGCTCCGTCGTAGCCGGAGGGCTGAAAGCCCCCGCTACGAGCATCGATTCATATCGCCGATGCACTCGTGACGCGCCGCGCTCGAAGTTGTCCCGCACGCCGCTTGCGCATAGAATCCCAGTCAGCCCTGCCGCCGCCTCACACCCACTGGGACGGCGCCTCGCTCCCAGGACACATGACTGCATCTGCAAACACCCCACAAACCGATACACTTGAGTTGTGGCAACAGGTCGATTACCTTGCCGCGCTCCCTCCGCATGTGGTGGAGGCGCTGGCGGCCGTGGCTGTGCGCCGCACGCTGCGCGCCGACGAGACGATTTTTCTCGAAGGTGAACCTGTGGCGGGCCTCTTCCTCGTGGAGCGCGGGCGCGTCAAAATAAGCCGCTTCTCGCGCGAAGGGCGCGAGCACATGCTCCACATTATGAACCCGGGCGACACCTTCAACGACGTTGCGGCGCTTGACGGCGGCCCCAATCCAGCCACGGCGATTGCTGTGGGCGACACCGTCATCTGGCGTGTTGAACGCGCCGACCTGCGTCGCCTTGCCACCCTTCACCCCGCGCTGGCATGGGCACTCATTGAGAGCATTGCCCGCCGCGCCCGCCACCTGGTGGCGACTGTGCAGGACCTTTCTCAGCGCAACGTGCGCGGGCGGCTGGCGCGCCTGCTGCTGGAGCAGGCCGAAGCCGCCGAGCGGGGCGAGCGCCCCATGGCGATGACGCAGGAGGATATGGCGGCGCGCCTGGGCAGCGTGCGTGAGGTGGTGGGCCGCGCGCTGCGCAGCCTGGCTGCCGACGGCATCGTCGAGTGCGATCGCAACCACATCATGGTGCTCGACCGTGCGCGCCTCGAAGCGGAAGCGGAAGTGTAAAAGCAGGGAGCAGGGAACAAAAAACTGACGATTGAAAATTGGAGACGCATCTCCAATTTTCAATCGTCAGTTTTTTTGTTCCCTGCTCCCTATTCCCTGCAGTTCATTTTCGCGCGCGCCGCACGGGCCGCCAGTCGCGCAGCGCCAGGCTTTGCGCGCTCTCGGCCGCGACCTTGCGCGGTTCATCCGGCAGCGCGCCGGACGCTGCGGCGCCAATGGCCGGTGCCGGCGCAGACGCAGACGCAGACGCAGGCGCATCGGCAACGCCAAGCAGCGCGGCCTGCTTCTTCTGGTAGGCGGTCAGCGCGACTGTGGCGCAGGCGGAAAGCATGTCGCCGGCACTGGTCTCACGCGGCTCATCGAGCAGGGACAGCAGTTCGGGCTCGCGCGCCAGCGTCACGCTGAGCATCATGCGCCAGGCGCGAATGCGATCGGTCAGATGGTCAAGATCGCGCTGCCGGTCGGCCAGTTCACGTGCGAGCTCCACCTGCCGCGAGGCGGCGCGATCCATGCGCGTCGCCGTCACGGCCTTGATGGCCGCAAGCATCACTGCGTGGGGGATGGCGTTATCGTCCTCGCCCTCCAGGCGCACGGCTGAACTCAAGCCGTCGTCGTCGCTCGCATCCTCCGGGCCACCGGCACTATCGATTGTTACGGGCGGCCCACCGAGGCGCGCCGCTGCCGGCTTGCCACCGAAGGCGCGCAGCGTGGCGGCGTCATAGGGGAGCGTGCTGCGCACCGCGCCAAACCAGTCGGAGATGACGCCGCGCAGGTCGTCCAGCTCTTCGCGCGTCGCGTCGGCAGAGAGAGGTGCGCCGAGCGCCATTGGCTGCTGGGCCCGATGCGCAGCCGGCAGGGCTGTAGCAAGCGGCTCAAGGTCGATGACATTCTGTGAGGCCACCTGGGCGGCCAATTCAGCGCCGGCGGCGGTGAGCACGTTGACGCTGTAGCGCATGGACGAGAGGCGGCTGCGCACCTCGCTGAGCTCCGCCTCGCGGCGGCGCAGGGTCGCTTCGGAGTCGGCGCGGGCGAGGGCAATGGCAGCCACCGTCTGCTGCGCATCGCTGCCGCCCATCTCCGCAGGCAGGAACTGTGCGCTCTGCAACGCCTCCAGGCGGGCGCTGAGCGCGTCCATCTCGCTGCGCCGCTCGGACAGCTCCTCTTCAAGGCGGCGGCGGCGCTCCTGAATCTCCTTGTTTTCGGTGGCGAGGCGGCTGTGTGTGGCCTTGAGCTGGGCGTAGGCCCCGCTCCACTGCGTCAGATCGGTGCGGTTCTGCGCCATCTCGGCTTCGCTGCTCAGGATGTGCGCTTCGGCCGCGTTGAGGCGGTCTTCCATCTCGCCCGCTTCAGACTGGAATTCCTCCAGCTGGGCGCGCACAATGTTGAGTTGGGCAGTCAGGTCCGAGGCCTCATTCTGCCGCGGCTTCGAGTGCGCTCACGCGATCCGCCTGTTCCGCCTCAAGCTCGGTGCGCGCGGTAGCAAGTTCGGCGGTGCGTTTGTCCAGATCAGCCTGCAGCGCACTGAGGCGCGTGGCATGGCTTGATTCCAGATTGCGCACGCGCGACTGGCTAAAGAGGGCGGCGATGACAAAACCCACCAGGAAGCCCACCAGAGTCAGCCCGATGGTCAAGGTTGTTGACATGAGAGCGGCGTTTCCTCT
The DNA here is from genome assembly GCA_963773745.1 of uncultured Chloroflexia bacterium. GTDB lineage: Bacteria > Chloroflexota > Anaerolineae > Caldilineales > Caldilineaceae > UBA5069. The sequence goes on along the minus strand of CAVZCL010000005.1, from coordinate 568,848 downwards.
CCAAGCGACGCGGCGTTGCGGGGGGGATTGTGCGATCCCGCGTCGACGGCATACGCAGCGTGATTATGCAGCGTCAGCGGCAACTTCGGCGGATTCGTCCGAGGCTTGGTCGTCTGCGTCCACGGCGCTTGCAGAGTCTGCGGCGTCGGCAGCATCCGCAATCGGCGCGCGTGCGATTTCGGCGCGCGCGCTGTCGAGTTCGGCGTTCAGCGCCGCGATGCGCGCCTCGGCACGCGCCAGCGCGTCATCCTTCATTTTGATCATCGTGGAGGCGAGCACTGCCAGTTCGGAGGCGACATCCTCGCGCGCACGTACAAGGCGGCTGTCCAGCTCGTGGCGGGCCGCGTTGGAAGTAAGCAACTCCGCCTTGATGGACTCAAGCTCGGCATGGCGCGACGCCAGCACCGTCTCGCGCTGGTCCAGCTCAACCTGCAGGCGAGCTGCTCGGCTGTACGCCTCGGTGAGTGCAATCTCGCGCGCCTTGTCGGCCTCAATGGCCTCGGGCGTGCGCGCCACGGCGGCAAAACCTTCAGCAACCTGATCGGGCGCAAGCGCAACGGCGGCGGGCTGTCGCACCAAGGCAGAGGAGTCCTCAGCGCCACGCCTCGCCATCGGCCTCGCCATCGGCCTCGCCATCGGCCTCGCCATCAACGGAACCGTCGACCGCAGCGATATCGGCCACGTCCTCGGCAGCGACGTCCTCCAGCGCCTCGAGCACAGCCTCGGCAAGGATCAACTCTGCGGCGGCTTCCTCGGCTGCGGCCGCTTCTGCTGCATCGGCGGCTTCCTCAAGTTCGGCTACGCGTGCTTCCAGCGTCGTGGCCTTGCTGCGCGCCTCCTCCAATTCAGCCAGCGCTGTGGTCAGGCTGCTCTTGGCTTTGGTGCTCTCGCTGCGTGCGTCGGCCAGTTCGCGGTCAATCTTGCGCTGCTTGCCGTCCAGTTCGGCATTGCGCGCTTCAAGCCGCGCACGCGTCGTGCGGGCGACATGCCTGTAAGCAGCCAGCCAATGACATAGCCAAGTACGAGGGCCACCAGCAACGGCACCCAGTTTTCGGTAATCCAGTTCATGTTGAGCCAGTACATAGATGGACTCCTGTTGTTTGCGCCGTACGGCGATGAGCACGGCGTCTTGGTGTGGGCAGGCTGACGAGGAGCGATCCCCTACAGCAGTTGACAGTCACTGTGGATGCTGCAAGAATGCACGAAGTTGCTCGCATGCAGTGGGCCGGACTGACGCTGCCACAGCTTTCTGCAGCGAGACTTGCCGGTCAACGGATTCTGGGCAATGGACGATTACGCGTGAAGGCTTCGAACCACGACCATTCTAGCACGGCGCGGCGTTGCTGCCCAAGCACCGCAACTGCTTTCCCGCACTGCAGCGCCACAGCCGTGCAGAACCGCTCGTGGGCCTGCACCGCGGAAAACGGGAACGGGATGAGGGAACGGTGCACTTGGCAAGCGGAGTGTTTCCCGATTCCCGTTTCCTTCTCGCGCATCTGCTTTTATGGCGGAATCACCCGAAGGATAAGAAGATGTCGATGACACTGGATGAATTGCGTGCCTGTTGCCTGGCGCTGCCGGCCGTCGAAGAGAGCCTTCCCTTTGGCCCGGGCGCGCTGGTCTACAAGGTGATGAACAAGATGTTTGCACTGTTGCCCGAGGAAGTTGCAGCCGGCGAAAGCGCGCAGGTTACCTTCAAGGCGGAGCCGCACCTGGGGCAGATGCTGCGCGAAAGTTGGCCGGCCGTTACGCCGGCGTGGCATTTCAACAAGCTCCATTGGAACACGGTGATCATGGACGGGAGCGTACCCGATGCAGAGGTGCGTGCGTGGATTGCCAACTCTTACGCGCTGGTGGTGAGCAAGCTCACGCGCGCGCAGCGTGCCGCCCTTGCCGACAGTGCGCCCAATGCATAGGGCAGCCCTCTGCAGGCAGACGTTCATGCCGTGTCGGCGCAACGCAGGATGAAAATGGGGCTAACCGCCGCTGCGCTATGCCACGGCCGTCACTGGCCCCCTTGCGCACTTGCATTGAAACTGGCACTGCGCAACACGAGTCACTCATTTGCAAGCAACTGCGCCTCTGCCCACGCGAGCAGCCGCTCACCTTCGGAGCCATCCACGCCGCCGCCCTGGGCAAAATCGGGGCGGCCGCCGCCGTTGCCGCCCGCCAACTGCAGCGTCGCGCGCAACAGGTTGCCCATATGCAGGCTTTCGCCACCACGACCGCCACGCGCAAAGGCCAGCAGCAGCTTGCCATTCACTTGCGCGCCCAGCAGGGCCACTGTGGGGAGGCTGCCATCTTGCTCGGCTGCCTGCTCCACCAGCGCGCCGGCAAGCTCGCGCAGCGCGGCTGCTTCCAGATCATCGCGCAGCCTCCTCACAATGCGCAGGCCGTTCACAACGGGCGCCTCGGCCAGGTAGCTGCGCGCCTCGGCGCGCATGAGGCGTGAAGTCAGTTCATCCGTGCGCCTCTGCGCATCCTTGGCCTGCGCCAGCGCACGCTCGACCAACGCCGGCACCTGGCCAATGTCCGTGCTAAAGAGTGCTGCTGCCTCCTGCAGGAGCGCGTGCTTGCGCGCGTAGTCGGCCACGGCGCGCCCGCCGCAGAGAAAGGTCAGCCGCACCTGGCCGCGCCGCCGCTCGCTGCGCACGATCTTGACCGGCCCAATCTCGGCGGTTGTGCGCACGTGGGTGCCGCCGCATGCCGACCAGTCATAGCCGGCAATCTCCACAATGCGGATTGTGCCGCTCACCTTGGGCGGGCGGCGCAGCGCGAGCGCAGCGACCTGCGCCTCGTCGACAAAGTAGGCACGAATGGGGAGCGCGGTGTAGATCTGCGCATGGGCCAGCGCCTCGGCTGCCTCAATCTGGGATGCGTCCAGCGAGGCCGCGTCGAGGTCCAGCGTGCTTTCCTCAAGACCGAAGTGAACCGAGATCGTTTCGTAGCCAAAGAGGCGGTCGAATACTTGCGAGAGCAGATGTTGCCCCGCGTGCTGCTGCATAAGGTCGTAGCGGCGGGACCAGTCGATTGTCCCATCAACCATTTGGCCCACAACAAGCGCCGGTGCGCCTTCCAGCGCATGCCAGACGGTCTCCTCCTCCACGAAGACATCCACCACACGCGCGCCTGCAAGGATGCCGGTGTCGTGCGGCTGCCCACCCGATGTGGGGTAGAAGGCCGATCGGTCGAGCGTGACCAGCGTGCGCCCTTCGGACTCGCGCATATGGGTGACGGTGGCGCTGAAGGTGGTGAGGTAGGCGTCGGTGTAGTAAAGGCGTTCGGTCATGGCTGTTCAGGGTGAGTGATGGAGCGGTGGCCGCAGCGGCGAAGCGAGGCTTCCGATTTTGGAAGCCTCGCTTCGCGTTTGGCAACGCGCTCGCCTTCTTGCTTGCTCTTGAGAGGCCGTGCCGCTGGGCCGATGCCAATACATAAGTCCAATGCGCTTCAGATTATTCGGCCGGCAGCAAATAGAGGTTGTTGCGCAGCAGCTCCACGGCGACTGCCGTGCCCTGCGCGTACAGGTGCTCGGGCAAGGGATCATGGCGCACAGCCAGCAGTTGCTGCCCCTGCAGGCTCAGGTCATACTCCACGGCACTGCCCAAATAGGCCGTCCGCTCAACGCGCGCGGGCAGATGCACCGCCAGGCCATCCGTTGTGGCAACCGAAGGCGCATTGTCGGCGTGGACGCGAATTGACTCGGGGCGCAGCAACAACAGCGCCGTGTCACCCACCGTAAGGTCGTCACTGGCCGAGTTGGGCACGACGATGGACGTCTCGAGAATGCGGCAGCGCCAGCCGTCCGCTTCCTTCCCTTCCACAGTGACGGAAAGGAAGTTGGCACGGCCAATGAAATCAGCCACAAAGCGCGTGCTGGGCCGCCGGTAGATTTCCACTGCCGACCCCACCTGCTGGATACGCCCCAGGTGCATGACGACAATCTTGTCCGAAAGCACCATGGCCTCGTCCTGATCGTGCGTCACATAGACGCTCGTAATGCCCAGTTCCTGTTGAATGCGGCGGATTTCGCTGCGCATTTGCACGCGCAGCTTGGCGTCCAGATTGCTCAGCGGCTCATCAAAGAGCAGCACCTTGGGCTCCATGACAAGCGCGCGCGCCAGCGCCACGCGCTGCTGCTGGCCGCCGCTAAGCTGATTCGGCGCACGGTTTTCCAGCCCCGAGAGTTCGGCCAGATCCAGCACACGCCCCACCGCCTGCTTGATCTCGCGCTCGGGCATCTTTTTGATGCGCAGGCCGTAGGCGACATTTTCGTAGACGTTCAGGTGCGGGAAGATGGCGTAACTCTGAAAGACCATGGCCATGCCGCGCATGTTGGGCGGGCTCTCGTTAATCGGCTTGCCCTCCAGCAGGATGTTGCCCGTGGTAGGGAACTCGAAGCCGGCAATCAGCCGCAGCGTGGTCGTCTTGCCGCAGCCCGACGGCCCCAGCAGCGTAACGAACTGCCCCTCTTCAATGTCGAGCGAGACATCATCGACGGCATAGACCAGTCCGCTGCCATCGCGGCTGGGAAAGTGTTTGGAGATGTTTTGCAGGTCAAGCAGCACGGGGTAATGTCCTGTCTGTAGTGAAAAACGATTCTGCATACTGGCCGTTTTCAACGCAAGGGCGCAAGGTGGGCCAGGGCGCAAGGAAAAGCAAAAGCAGGAACAACGCTTTGCCATACATGACAATGCCGATCGATCGCAACGCCACCGTATGGCAGCTTTGCTTGCTTTTGCTTTTCCTTGCGCCCTGGCCCACCTTGCGCCCTTGCGTTGAAAACGGCCATTTACCCGCCGATGCTCATGTCAACATCGCGCGTGCCGAAGGTGCGGCCCAGCCACAGCTGCATGAGCCCAATGGCCACCAGCACAATCGCAATCAGAATCACCGAATAGGCCGCAGCCACGCTCATGCCGCCCTGCTCCACCTCGCTGAGGATCCAGACGGTGAGGATGGGCCACTGCGCCGTGGTGAGGAAGATGACGGCTGTGAGGCTCGTCATGTGGCGCGCAAAGGCGAAGACCATGCCGGCAAAGAGCGCCGGCAGCATGAGCGGCAGCGTTACCTTGCGGAAAGTGTACTGCGCATCGCCCCCCAGAATGGTGGACGCCTCTTCGATGGAGGGGTCAATCTGCTGCAGTGAGGCGACGCCCGCGCGCACTGAGGCGGGCAGGCTGCGCACGGCATAGGCGGCCAGAATGATATAGGGCGTGCCAATCAGTGTGAGCGATTCGCCGTAGAAGATGAGCGACGCGCTGAACGCGACGATGCCGAAGGCGAGAATGGCGCGCAGAACGGGCCGCGCCGGCTGCAACGCAAAACCGCCAATCCCCAGCGCCGTGAAGCCAATAATGGCCAGCGTGGGCTGCGAAAGCAGCTGGAGCAACGCCACAATGCGCGAGACGACGCGCGGGCCCATCATGCCGGGCAGCGTGCGCCCCCAGCGCGCCATGGGTTCGAGCACGAGCGGGCTGAGCGTGTAGATGACCAGAATGGCCGCCGTCGCACCCAGAACGAAGCCAACCACGCGCCGCTTGCCAGGCGGTGACCACGCCACGCCAACCGCGGCCAGCAGCGCAAAGCCTGCGGCAATCAGCAGCCGCCAGCCATCTTCCGTCAGCCCCAGCAAATAGGGCAGCCAGTTGAAGTAGTAGCCCACAGCGGTGGCTCCCAGCAGCAGCGCAACTTGCACCGGCCAGCGCACGCCCACGCGCGCCATCAGCACCCCCGCCAGCAGCGCATAGACAAGCGCAATGGCAAACCACGGCGCCTGCACAAAGACAATGATGTAGCCAATGCCCAGAATTGTGCCCGGCACCGAACCGCCCAGATTCGAGATGAAGTCGAGCGCCTGTTTGCCTGCAAATGTGCGCCGCACCACGAGGAACGCAATCACCATGCCGACCATTGTTGCCAGCGGCGTGGCCAGCGCCGAGAGGAAGGTCGTCGAGAGGATGGCGCTCATGCCACGCGTCAGCGCGATGGCGTAGTTGCCCAGGTAGAGCGTGTTGTCAATGCCCCATAGCTTGGTAAACGATCCGGCCAGAATGGTGAAGTAAAGCAGCAGCACCAGCGCGAGCGTCAAGAGCGTAACCACGATCATGGTCCAGCGTGTTACGGGCTCGCGCACAAAGACGCGCCCCGTGGTGGGTTTGCCCGTCACCGAGATATAGGAGCGGTTGCGCAGGTAGTAATACTGGACCAGGAAGACGGTGAGCGTGGGGACAAGCAGCACCAGCGAGAGCGCTGCGCCCTTTTGCTGGTCCAGCTGGCCGTTAATGGAGAGATAAATCTCCGTTGAGAGCACGTTGGAATTGCCGCCGAGCAAAAGCGGGTTGCCCAGATCGGCCAGTGATTCCACAAAGAGGAGGAGGAAGGAGGCCGCGACCCCCGGCATCATCAAAGGCAGCGTCACCGTGCGGAAGATGTGCCATTTGCTGGCGCCCAAACTCAGCGCCGCCTCTTCCATGGAGGCGTCAATATGCTCCAGCATCGCGCGCAGGATCAGGTATGCCACGGGGAAGAAGGTGATGATCTGCACGAAAATGAGGCCATCCAGCCCGTACAGGTCATTCGTACCCGGGCCAAAGCGAATACCCAGCAACTGGCGCGTGATCATCCCGTTGCGGCCAAAGAGCAGGATTGCGGCGAGGGCAATGGCAAAGGGGGGCGAAATTGTGGGCAGCAGCGTGGTGATGTGCACAGTGCGCGCAAAGGGCATTGAGCAGCGCACCATTGTGTAGGCAAAAATGAAGCCAAGCACGGTGCCACCGGTGGCCGTACCCACACCCATGACGAGTGTATTGCGCACGGTCTGCCAAAGGTAGGGCGCCCACACAGGATCAATGAAGCGGGCGAAGTAGATCAGGCTGAACTCGCCCGTATCACTGGAGTAGAAGCCCTGCCAGATGACACGCAGCAGCGGCAGCGCGATGAAGAGGAAGACGAAGCTGATGACGGCGGCAAGGCCGAGCGCCAGCACGGGATCCTGCCCGATCATGCGGAACTCACGCAGGGAGCGGGCGATGCCACGCCGCCATGCGGGCGTTGTGGAAAGGGACGAGGACGAAGGGGATGAAACTGTCTTCAGGGCCATAGGGTGGTGTTGCTTGGATAGGGTGTTGCCTGGAGAGATAAGGGTGTGGGCCGCATCTACTGCGGCCCACACCTGCGAGGCGGTTCCTGTGATATTACCTGTCCTGCGGTGTTACCTGTCCTGCGGTGTTACCTGCGAAATGACTCCAGCGCCTATTCCTTCAGGTCCTCAGCGCTGGCCATCTCGTTCGTGAAGCGATCGATAAAGGCCACCTTGTTGGTGCCGCACCATTCGAAGTCATAGTCGATAAGCTTGGCATCAAGCAGTTCGGGCCGCGACGGTGTTGCACCCTCAACTGTGGGCGCCTGATAGGCTGCGTACTTGGGGCCCAGTTCCTGCGTGGCAGGCAGCAGCGCCCAGTCGTACCAGAGCTTGGCCGCATCAGGATGGTCGGCGCCTGCAATCAGCGCCATGCCACCAATTTCGTAGCCTGTACCCTCTTCGGGGAAGGTCAGCACCATGGGTGAGCCCTTCTCGATTTCGGCCACAATGTCATGCGAGAAGACGATGCCCACGGCAGCTTCACCCTGGCCCACGAACTTGGCCGGGGCAGCGCCGCTCTTGGTGAACTGATTCACCTGGGAGGCGTAATCGCGCAGGTACTGCCAGCCCTCTTCCTCACCCTTGAGCTGCAGGATTGTGCAGAGCGCGGTGTAGGAGGTGCCGGAGCTGGAGGGATGCGCCACCATGATCTGACCCTCAAACTCGGGCTTCAGCAGGTCTTCCCAGCTCTTGGGTGCTTCCACGCCCGGGTTTTCGGCCAGCCAGTTGGTGTTGGTGCCAAAGCCCAGCGAACCAACATAGATGCCAATCCAGTTGTCATTGGCATCCTTCATCAGCGCGGGGTCAAGAATTGCCGCTGCGTTGGGTGACGCGTAAGGCTCGAGCAGCCCTTCCTGTGCAGCCGCCACGTAGGCGTCGATCGGGCCACCCCAAATAATGTCAAACTGCGGGTTGTCCTTCTCGTTGCGGACGCGCGTCAGCGACTCGCCGCTGGACATGCGCACAAAGTTGACTGTGATGTCGGGGTAGACCTTCTCGAACTCGGACTTCATGCCTTCACACCACTCAACCTGCGGAATGCAGAGCACGTTGAGCTCACCGCTCACGGCGGCAGGCGCCTCACCTTCGACGGGAGCTGCAGCCTCGCCACCGCCGGTTGCGGCGGGCGGCGGCGCAACGCACGCGCCCACAATGAGCAACATTGCTACCATCAGGCCAAGCAGCGCGACCTTGCGCAGCCGGGGATGCAGGTTCATACATGGCTCCTTCCTGCTCAAACAGGGATGCTGAATCGGATTACGGTGTACATCAGACAGATACACGAGACGAATACGTTTTGGACAGCCAATTGGAAGAGTTGCTTGGCACAGCCAATTGCTGGCAAACACGATGGGGTGGTGGGTGCGCAGAGAGGAGGCAACAGCACGTCGGAATCTGCAGTCGCGGCTGGAGCGCACCAAGGGTAAAACGAACGCGGAGACGCAGCAGGTGCGGTATCCGCCATAGGTTGATGCAATTTGAGGACTTGCCGGGAAGCGAGTTGCTACGTTATGCGCACTATAGCATCTGCACACTGCAAGCGCAACCGCGCCGCACGCCTGCGCTGCGGCGCCCATTTGTAGCGGCTGCTTCAGTGGTGCATCCCTCAAGTTTGCGATATTTGTAGCGGGGGGCTTCCAGCCCTCCGTTTGGGGCCTCTGCATTGCGTCACGGACAGCGTCACGCCGGGGACATGACCTGCGGTCGTCACGCCAGGAGACGTGACCTACAACAGCCGGAGGGCTGGAAGCCCCCCGCTACGTTCGTCGACGCACTTGTTTGGCGCGACGCAAATGCGCAGCGCGCTCCGTAGCGGCTGCTTCAGCCGCCGTTCTCGAGGACGCGCTGCGCTCTCCACCTACGGCAGCTAAAGCAGCCGCTACGAAACGCAACGCGCACTTCGGCAACGCGCCAGTGCCGCCGCCTGCAAAGACGCGACGCAAGTGGCGGCCTACATCAAAGCGGCGGCGCGTGGGTCACGCGCCGCCGCCAATCCTTTATCGTCAGTTTTCAGTCATCCCGCACTACTTCAGTTCAAGCCGCGTGTAACCCAGGATCTCCCGCGCCACAATCAGCGTGTTGATCTGCCCCGTGCCCTCGAAGATGTCGTTGATCTTGGCGTCGCGCATCCACTTCTCCACGAGCAGTTCCGTGCTGTAGCCGCGCGGTCCCAGCAACTCCACCGCCTTCTGCGTCACCCAGGTGACTACCTTGCCCGATTTGGCCTTGGCCATGGAGGATTCGAGCTTGTTCGATTCCTGCGCGTCGAGCAGCGCCGTGGCGCGAATCGTAAGCAGCCACGCGGCGCGCACCTGCGCTTCCATCTCCAGCAGGTCAGCCTGTACGGCGCTGAGCTTGTGGCGAGGTTTGCCATACTCCATGCGCACGCCCTCTTTGGCCAGCGTGTCACGGGTGAACTCAAAGGCGGCGCGGGCAATGCCCAGCGCACTCGCGGCCACAATCGGGCGGGTGGCGTCAAAGGTCTTCATGGCTCCCTTAAAGCCCTTGTCGCCCTTGCCCGTCGTCACGTCCACGTCACCCAGAATGTTGGTCGCGGGGATGCGCGCATTGTCAAAGATGATGGTGGCAGTGTCGCTGGCGCGGATGCCGAGCTTCTCTTCCACCTTGCCAATCGTAACGCCAGGCGTGCCCGCCTCCACCACAAAGGGCTTCATGCCGGCGCGGCCGGTGCTTTTGTCCACCGTGGCCCACACAACCACCAGCCCGTCGGATTCCTCAAGCGCCAGCTTGCCGCTGGTGCAGAAGATCTTCTCGCCGTTGAGCACCCACTCGTGCGTCGCGGCGTCATAGGTGGCTGTGGTCTGGATGTTCGAGGTGTCAGAGCCGGCCTGCGGCTCCGTCATGGCCATGGCCCCCCACTTGGGCTCGCCTTCGGTGAAGCGGCGCAGGAAGCGCTCCAGCTGATCAGCGGTGGCAACGGCGTTGATGGCCGCGCCTGCCAGCGCGCTCGCAGGGATGCATAGGTAGACACCGGCATCACCCCAGCTCAGCTGCTCAATCATGTGGATGAGCAGCATGTTGGCAACGCTTGGCCCGCGCTCGGCGGGGGGCGTGTCCTTCTTCTCGACAGACGGCGCAGCGACCTGCTCGGCCACTGCCTCCATGACGGCGACGCCGCCGTGGCCGTTGGCCCCATTCGCGCCGTTGGCCCCATTCGTTCCGTTTGCGCCACTATGGCCGTTGCTGCCGTAGCCGTTGGCCTCCTTGGCAGCCTGCTTCTTGCGCGCACGTGCCAGCGAAGCCTCAAGATTGGCCTGCTCCATCTGCTTCATCTGCGGCCAAATCATGTTGACGAACTTGGTGGGGCGTGCGTGCTCGTTGTCGTCCAGCTGGCGGCTCTCGGGGCGCATGACGGCCTCGGCCACCATCCGCACCTGGGTCAGTTGCTTCTCAATTATGTCGGGCGCTTGAAAGGAAATGGGCATATCGCGTCTCCCCAAAAAGTTCAAAGGTTCAAGAGTTCGAGGTTCAGGGTTCAAGGGTTCACCTGTTCAAGAGTTCGGAGTTGCGTCATGCGGTTGCAGGGCTGTTGTTGAACCTTAAACCCTTGAACCTTGAACTCTTGAACGTGTTGTTACGCCATGACGAGCCCTTCCCAAACCGCAAAGCCGCGCCCGTTGCGCAGCCAGAGCTCTACAGGGTGGTCGCGCACGTAACCGTGACCGCCCAGCACCTGCACCGCGGCATCGGTCACTTCGAGCACCATCTTGTCGGCATACTGCGCCGCCAGCACGGCGGAGCGGGTGGCGTCCTCCTGGTTGTCATACTTCCAGGCGGCCTCCCAGACCATAAGGCGGGTGGAGTCGATCTCGATGCGCATATTGGCCAGCATGAAGGCAATGCTCTGGCGGTGGGCAATCGGCTCGCCAAAGGCCACGCGATCCTTGGCATAGGCCATGGCATACTCGTAGGCGGCACGCGCCTGCCCCACGGCCATGGCTGCCAGCGCAATCCGGCTGACGGTGAGCAGCTGCTGAATGCGGATGCCCTTGAGGCCGCCCAGGCGGTTGGCCTTGGGTACGGCCACATTCTCGAAGTGCATATTGAAGACCGGAAAGGCGTGTGCACCCATAAGGCGCACTTCATCGCCCACAGTCACGCCGGGTGTGTCGGCGGGCACAATGTAGGCCTGCGTCACGCCCCCTTCGCTGGCGTAGACGAGGAAGAGCGAAGCCTGGTCTGCCAGCGGCACGTAGCTCTTGTCACCGTTGATGACGAAGCCGTCGGCTGTCTTCTCGGCAGTGGTCTTGAGTTCGGCCGGATCAAATTGATAGACCGGCTCGACGATGGCCGCCGTGGCCGGCACAAAGGCTTCATCACAGAAGCGCGAGAGATACGCCTCCTTCTGCTGTTTGGAACCAAAGAGCGCGACGGGAATGGCGAAGAGGTTGGGAGTGAGCAGCTTGAGCGAGATGCCCACGTCACCCCAGCCCAGCTCCTCCAGATAGAGGGCGCTGGTGAGCGCCGAGTATTCGCCGAAGCCGCCATAGTCAGCCTCGATGCTGCCCGGCAGCAGCCCCAGTTCCCACCCCTGCTTGAGGGTGGCGGCGGGGACTGTGCGCGTCTCTTCGGCTTCGCGGTAGACCTTGCGCAGCTTCTGTTCGGCATAGCGATGGACGGTGTCCACCAGCATCTTCTGTTCGGATGTGAGATCAAATGCGTACATGGCGACTCCGGCTTCCAGCCAGGTGGCATGCCGGTGATGGGCCACCGGCGAGCAATATGCGGCGCGCATGTGCGCCGCTACCCCCATTGAACCCGCTTCGTGTTTTGTAGCGGTTGTGGTTAGGTTACGTGAGAGCAAAATTCTCGTCCGCAGAAGGGACGGAAACAAGGGCAGGCGGGTATCTTTCATATAATTTCAATATTTTTCCACCTACACACAGTATGGGCCTCCCCCGTTTTAGTAGACAGATAGTGAAGGAAAACACATGTCGACCAAGGAGGAAGCATGAACAAACGAATGCGAACGATTTATCCGCGCGAGTTCAAGTTCCGTGCTGTCGAGCGGGCGCAACGGGGTGACCGCTCGGTGCGGCAACTGGAAAACGAACTGGGTTTGAGCGAGAACCTGTTGCGTCATTGGCTGCAAGAGTACGACAAGTTGGGTGAACGCGCCTGGATTCGAGCGGTCAACATGGATGACGGCACCACCCCATCCCCCGAAGCGGCAGTCGCAGAAGAAGCAGGGCAGGAAGCAGCGCAGGAAGCACGGCGCTTGCACGCCGAGTTGCGGACACTGCAGCGGCAGGTTCAGCAACTGGAACAGGACAATGCGATCTTAAAAAAAGCCTTGCTGATCTTCGGCCAGGGGTCCAGATGAAATACGCCCAGATCGAGACGCTTTTCAGTGAATACCCCGTGCGACGGGTTTGCCGGCTGCTGGGTGTTGCGCCCAGTGGCTACTACCGCTATGTGCAACATCAGCCCAGCCACCATGCGCAGGCTGATGCCGCACTCCTCATCGAGATTCGGCGCATCTTTGTCGAGAGCCATGAGACCTATGGCAGTCCGCGCATCCATGCGGCGCTCAAACATGCCGGCTATCGTGTGGCACGCAAACGGGTCGAACGCCTCATGTGCGAACACAAACTCATCCCACACATGGTCAAGCGCCTGCGTGGCACAACCAAACGCAACCCGTTACACGCTCAAAGTCCCAACCTGCTGCAGCAGAACTTCGTTGCTACTGCACTCAACCAGGTGTGGCTCACCGACACCACCGAACTGAAGTCACAAGAAGGCGTTCGTTACCTGGCTACCGTTGAAGATCTCTACTCCCGCCGTATCGTTGGCTGGACAACGGCGAGCCGATTCGACACGGCGTTGGTCTCCACTGCCCTGGGCAATGCGCTCCAGCAGCGTGGCATCCGTCCTGGCGCCACTCTTGCACTCATTCACCACAGCGACCAGGGCAGCCAGTACACCAGCCATGACTATCTTGCCCTGCTCAGCCGCTATGGTCTCACGTCTAGCATGAGTGGCCGCGGTAACGCCTACGACAATGCGCCCATGGAAAGTTTCTTCGCCACCCTCAAGAAGGAGTGGACCACCGACCGCATCTACACAACCCATGCCGCTCTCGACGACGACCTCTTCGACTTCATCGAGACCTTCTACAACCGCAAACGGCTGCATTCGGCTCTCGCTTATCGTGCACCTGTCGACTTCGAGAATGCCTTGTGCGAGAATATCCATCCGGCGCTATCTGCCACTCAGCTCCCAACGAAGGGCGCCGCTCCATCCATCTTCTTCCAGAAAGATGATTCTCTTTGTCCGCTTGAGTGAACGTTATCTGTCCACAAAAGCGGGGAACTTCATTTCCTGTGTTATCTGTTTTCTTCTGTGAAATCTGTGTACCCGCCCTTGTTTCCTGTTGTTTCCGCTCCTTCCGTCCTTTCTGCGGACGAGAATTTGGAGTACAATCACGCGCTCATGAAGCAGGAGCAGAGCCGTGTCCACCGCCCGATTTGAAGCCACCAACGCTATGACAGCCGCAACCGCGCCGCTGGACCCGCGCCCCGAACAGCCGCATGATGGCTCCGCGGCGCAGCTGCGCGCGCCCGCCGTGCGCATGCCCGCCGCACATGTGGAGGTGGCGCAACCGACTGGCCGCGGCGTTGCGCTTGTACATGATTGGCTCAACCAGCGCGGCGGCGCCGAAAATGTGCTCGAGGAACTGGTCACCATGTTCCCGGGCGCGCCGGTCTACACCAGCATGTACAGCGCCGAGCGCATGCCTGCGCGCTACCGCAAGTGGGACATCCGCACAAGCTTCATGCAGCGTCTGCCCGGCGTGGCAGCCCACCACCAGCGCTACCTGCCCGTCTATCCCGCAGCCTTTGGCGGCATGGATTTGAGCGATTACGCGCTCGTCATCAGCAACAAGAGCGGCTTCTGCCACGGCGTGCGCACAGCACGCGACGCATACGGTGGGCACGGAGAAACGCGCGCGCGTCACGTCTGTTATTGCCTCACACCCACCCGCTTCCTCTGGCTCTTTGATCAATATGCCGAGCGCGAGCAGATTGGCGGCCTGGCCGGCGCGCTGCTGCAGCCGCTGCTCGCGCTGCTGCGCAAGTGGGACTATGCCGCCGCCCAGCGTGTGGACGAATTCCTCGCCATCAGCACTACCGTACAAGAGCGCATTCGCACGATCTACGGCCGCGAGAGCGCCATCATCTACCCGCCGGTGGACACCGACTACTTTACGCCCGACGCAGCCGCTATCCCCGGCGACCACTTTCTGATCGTCAGCCGTCTCATTCCTTACAAGCGCATCGATTTGGCTGTAGAAGCCTTCCGCCACCTTCCCGACCGCACGCTGGTTGTGGTGGGCGGCGGGCGCGACTTTGCCATGCTGCGCGCCAAGGCCGGGCCGAATGTCCATTTGCTGGGGCCGCAGCCGCGCGCCGTGGTGCGCGACCTGCTGCGCCGCTGCGGGGCCTTTCTCTTTCCCGGGCTTGAGGATTTTGGCATTGCGCCCGTGGAGGCCATGGCAACGGGCCGGCCCGTCGTGGCCTTTGCCGGCGGCGGTGCGCTCGATACCGTGCTGCCCGGCGTCACCGGCGAATTCTTTGCGCCGCAGGATGCCGCCACGCTGGCCGACGTGCTTGCACGTTTTGAGCCGAGCGCATACGATCCCCTTGCTTGCCGTGCACAGGCCGAGCATTTTTCCAGGGCCCGCTTCCGCCACGCGCTGCTCGAATATCTGGCGCGGCCGGCGTAAATTTCTGTCCGCAGAAGAAGCGGAGACTGCAGGAGACTGCACTGGTTTCCGTCCAGATGCCAGAGCGCGTTGCTGTTATTCTTGTTCAATCAACCGGCATGGGCTTTTGTTTCCTGTTTTTTCCGCAGTTTCCGCCCTTTCTGCGGACTCAACATCATGACTGCACCACCCTATCCCCCGAAGCTGCAGTCGCAGAAGAAGCAGCGCAGGAAGCAGCGCAGGAAGCACGCGCTTGCACCCCAGTTCGGACACTTCAGCGGCAGGTTCTGCAACTGCAACAGGACAATGCGATCTTAAAAAAAGCCTTGCTGATCTTCGACCACAGGTCCAGATGAAATACGCCCAGATCGAGACGCTTTTCAATGAATACCCCGTGCGACACGTTTGCCAGCTGCTACGTGTTGCGCCCAGTAGCTACTACCGCTATGTGCAACACCAGCCCAGCCACCATGCGCAAGCTGATGCCGCACTCCTCATCGAGATTCGACGCATCTTTGTCGCGAGTCATGAGACCTATGGCAGTCCACGCATCCATGCCGCGCTCAAACAGCCCGCTATCGTGTGGCACGCAAACGCGTCGAACGCCTCATGTGCGAACACAAACTCATCCCACACATAGTCAAGCGCCTGCGTGCACAACCAAACGCAACCCGTTACACGCTCAAAGTCCCAACCTGCTGCAGCAGAACTTCGTCGCTACTGCACTCAACCAGGTGTGGCTCACCGACACCACCGAACTGAAGTCACAAGAAGGCGTTCGTTACCTCGCTACCGTTGAAGATCTCTACTCCCGCCGTATCGTTGGCTGGACAACAGCGAGCCACTTCGACACGGCGTTGGTCTCCACTGCCCTGGGCAATGCGCTCCAGCAGCGTGGCATCCGTCCTGGCGCCACTCTTGCACTCATTCACCACAGCGACCAGGCAGCCAGTACACCAGCCACGACTATCTTGCCCTGCTCAACCGCTATGGTCTCACGTCTAGCATGAGTGGCCGCCGTAACGCCTACGACAATGCGCCCATGGAAAGTATCTTCGCCACCCTCAAGAAGGAGTCGACCACCGACCGCATCTACACAACCCATGCCGCTCTCGACGACGACCTCTTCGACTTCATCGAGACCTTCTACAACCGCAAACGGCTGCATTCGGCTCTCGCTTATCGTGCACCTGTCGACTTCGAGAAGCCTTGTGCGAGAATATCCATCCGGCGCTATCTGCCACTCAGCTCCCAACGAAGGGCGCCGCTCCATCCATCTTCTTCCAGAAATATTCTCGTTGTCCGCTTAGTACGTTATCAGAATTTCAGGACTGCATGATGGAACTGCGCGAGTACGGCACAATTCTCAAACGCTGGTGGTGGATTCCCGTGGTGCTGGCGCTGGCTGTGGGCGCGCTGAGCGCGCTGCAGTTGCAGCCGTGGGAGACGCCTCCACCCAGCTACTCGGCCTCCATGCGCCTGCTGGTGGGCGTGCTGCCCGCGGCCGATGCCGACGTTGCCGCCTATGACCCACGCTACTATGGCTGGCTGACCAGCGAATATCTGGTGGATGATTTCACCGAGGTGGTGCGCAGCGGCCTCTTTGCGCAGCAGGTGAGCGACCGCCTTGCCGACCAGTCTATCACCGTGCCACCCGGGCTGATTCAGGGCAGCGCCGCCACGGGCAAGCTTCACCGCATCATCACGCTGAGCCTGAGCGGGAGCGACCGGGCGCAGTTGACGGCGATTGCCAACGCCGCCGCCGCCGAGTTGAGCGAGAACGCCGGCTTCTACTTCAAGCAACTGGGTACAGAGGGTGCGGGCGTCACGGTCATCGACGGGCCGGGCGTGGGTGAGGTGGCCCCCAGCCTGCGTGCGCGCCTCGATCTGCCGCTGCGCATTCTGCTGGCGCTGGTGGTGGGGCTGGGCATTGTGGCGCTGCTGGCCTATCTCGACACGGCCATCCGAAGCGAAGCAGACATGGCGGCAGCGGGCCTGCAGCCGCTTGGCCGCATCCCCAGAAAATAACTGCGCAACGCAAAGGCGCAAAGAAAGCAAAGAAAGGCAAAGAAGGCCGCAAGGAAACACAACAACAATGACTCTGCTCGTTGGCGCTTTACTTTGCGTTTCTTTGCGACTTTGCGGCTTTGCGTCGAAGTTCTGCAGTTGTGTGTTGATTCGCCCGATGGGGCTGCCTCTGTTAGCATGGATGCGCGTGATGGTTGGCGCATGATTTTGGAGCAATTGACGCATGAGTATTCAGGAATTGATGCGCATTGTGCGCAGGCGCGGCTGGATTGTGGTGGCCGCCATGATCGTTACGGCACTGGCGGCATGGGGCATCGAGCGCGCTGCAGAAGGATCTCTACAGCGCCACGGCCAACGTGAGCACCGTGCCCGCGCGCCCCGACATGGGGCTGGGCATGACGGCCAAGGATCTGCTGCGCAACTTCGCCGAGAACATCAAGACGCCCGAAAACGCACAGCGCGTCATCGAGCGCGCTCAACTGGACATGAATCCCTACGACCTGCTGGCCAACCTGCAGGTGGTGCCCGACAACAGCACCTTCACCATCAAGATTGAGGCGCGCAACGCCGATCCCGAGGTGGCCAAGCTCATGGCGCTGACCATGGCCGACGAGTTTGTCGAGGAGCGCACGCAGTACTACGCGCAGCTCGACAAGAGCGACCGCATTGAGGTCAAGATTCGCAGCCGCGCCATTCCCACTGCGCAGATTCAACCCAAGCCGCTGCTCAATGCCGTGGCTGGTGCGGTGCTGGGGCTGCTGCTGGGCGTCGCGCTCGTCTTTGCGCTTACATGGATGGAGGCCGACTACCTGCGCACCCCCGCCGCCGTGGAGCGATCGCTGGGTGTACCTGTGCTGGGCGCTGTGCCGGGAGCCACATCAAAGCGTGCGGCCGCACAGTCCGCACCGCAAACGCAGCGCGTGAACAGACCCTCGACTGCCTGAAGCAACGTGCAAACCGCAACTGCAAACCCCGACGCAAAGCCAACCCCGACGCAAAGGCGCAAAGGCGCAAAGGATCGCAAAGAAAAGCAACAACAAGAAAAGCTTTTCTTGTTTTGCTGTTCTTTGCGATCCTTTGCGCCTTTGCGCCTTTGCGTCGGGGTGTGCAGTTGCGCCTTTGCGCCTTTGCGTCGAAGTATGACTTGGTCGGCGCAACGGCATGACGCCTTCTCCGCCCCGGCGCACCATTTCTCGCCCTTCGCTTCCCCACCTGCTGCTCTGGATCGCTGTTCTTCTCTATGCCCTCTACTTTGCGTGGCTGACGCTGACGCGCTATGCCGCGTTTGAGTCGCGCGCCTTCGACATGGGCAATCTCAACCAGGCCATCTGGAACACGGCGCACGGCAACTGGTTCCGCCAAACGAACCAGCCCGGGGCCATTTCGCGCCTGGCGCTGCACGTGGAGCCGATCATTCTGGCGCTTGCGGCGCTCTATCGCCTCTGGCCGGGGCCGCCGTTTCTGCTTATTGTGCAGGCGGTGGTGGTTGCGCTGGGGGCCGTGCCCCTCTACCACCTGGCCGTGCGTGAGCTGCGCTCGCAATGGCTGGCGCTGCTCTTTGGCGCGGCGTGGCTGGCCATGCCCGCCATCCAGGCGGCCAACTGGAACGAGTTTCACCCCGTTACACTGGCACCCACCTTTCTCATGGCGGCCTTCTACTTCCTGCGTGTCAAGCGCATTGGCTGGTACGCGCTCTTTGCGCTGCTGGCGGCGCTCTGCAAGGAAGAGATTGGGCTGCTCGTCTTCATGCTTGGCCTCTACGCGTGGGGGGCAGAGAAGCGGCGCGGCGTTGGCATTGCCACCATGGTGCTGGGGCTGGGCTGGTCGCTCGATGGCCGTCCTGGGGATTCAGGGCTTCTTCGGCGGCAACATTCACTGGGGGCGCTACGACTATCTGGGAGACAGCCCAAGCGCGATGGTGCGCACGCTCGTCACGCAGCCGAGCGTGGTGTGGACGCAACTGCAGGCAGCCAACCCGCTGTCCTATCTTTACGAGCTGCTGCTGCCCGTGGGCTTTGTGGCGCTGCTTGCGCCCGAGGTGCTGCTGCTGGCGCTCCCCTCAATCGCGCTCAATATGCTGGCCGATTTCCCCCCTATGCATCAGGTGGACTGGCTGATGTACGCCGCGCCCATTGCCCCCTTTGTGGCGCTGGCTGCGGTAATGGGCGCGGCGCGCCTGCTGCGCTGGCTGCGCCGCCCGCCACTGGGGGACGGAGAGATTGGCCGCGCACCACGGCTGGCTGCGCCATGGCTGATCGCCGCACTCGTGCTCTTCTGTGCTGCACTGGCACAGCTGCTTTGGGGATACTTCCCGGGCGCGCCCCACTTCAAGCTCTATACAATTACCGAGCATCACCGCCGCGCCGCACCGATTCTGGCGCAGATTGATGCGGCCGCAGTCGTCTCTGCACAGGACAAGCTCAACCCCCACACCAGCGGGCGGCGCACGAGCCTTGTCTTCCCCACGCTGGCTGCCGACGACGCCACGCCGGCCGACACTGTCTTTGTGGACGTGACGGGCCCGGCCTGGCCGCAGCATCCCAACGACCTGCGCGCATCGGTCACCGCCTTGCTGAACGACGGCTGGGGCGTGGTGGCGGCGGATGACGGCTATCTGCTCCTTTCGGCGTCGGATGGCGCGCCCTTTGCCGGCCGCTTCGCACCCACCTTCTACTCGCCGTGGCTGCCCGGCGACGTCACGCCCCGCTTTGCACAGCAGGCCGCGTTTGGGGATCACCTGCGTCTGCTGGGCTACGATCTTGTGGATGATGCACACGGCGAGGTTGTTACCCGCTTCTATTGGCAGGCGGATGCGCCGTTGACGGAGCCGCTCACGGTTACCATGCGCTATCTGGATGACGCAGGCGCGCCCATTTTCGACAGCACCTTCTATCCCCCCGTTGCGAGCCTGTGGTATCCTGTGACGGAGTGGCCGCAGGATGAGACGGTGCTCGTGCAGAGCCTGCCGTGGGCCGTGGCCGACGAAGGCTTTGCCCTCGAGGTGGCTGTCTTTGCCACCGATGGCGCAGTGCTTCCGGTGGAGCAGGTTGGCGCGCCTCTGCCGGTGGTGGAGGGCGGCTGGCTGCGGCTGGGCGGCTTCGAGCGCACACACGCCGGCTGGCAGCCCCTTGCCCCCGTGGCCTTCACGGCTGCGCCGCTGGACGCAAGCTTCTCCGGCGCAGCCCGGTTGCTGCACGGCGCGGTTGAGCCATTGGAGCGCAACGCCATGACGGCGTCGGTGAACCTGGCGTGGCGTCTCGATGCCGCCGCACCGCTGGACTACTCGCTCTTTCTGCAGGTCATCAATGCGCAGAGCGAGAAGGTGGCGCAACTCGACACGCAGCCGCGCGACGCTGCCGGGCCGCTGCCCATGAGCACCTGGCCGCTGGGCGCGACCGTTGCCGGCCGCTATGCAATCCCGCTGCCCGCCGATCTGCCGCCCGGCCCGTATACGGTGATTGTGGGCGTTTACGACTGGCAGGCGGGCGTGCGGCTCCCCGCAACAGGGGCCGACGTGCAGCCTGGCGACGTAGTGCAAGTGGGCAAGATCCAAATCCCATAGGCGCCGGCCACGGGCCGACGCTCTCGGCAAAGGGACTCCGTGCCTTGAATTTCGAGCCTCGGCCACGGGCCGACGCCTATGATGCAGCTGGCGCACATCGAATGGAACCATTGCCATGACAAAACTGATTACACTTGACGATCCGCGCAGCCCCGCCGCTGAGGCCTACCAATCGCTGCGCACGAACCTCGAGTTCTCGGGGCTGAACAAGACGCTGCACACCATTTTGATCACGAGCGCCGACGCTACCGCCGACAAAAGCAGCGCCATCGCCAACCTCGCTGTCGTCATGGCGCAGGCGGGTGACAAGGTCATCCTTGTGGATGGCGACCTGCGCCGCCCCATGCAGCACGAGCTCTTTGGCGTGAGCAACGCACGCGGCCTTGCCACTTGGCTTGCCGAGGGCGGCGACGCGCCCCTCGTCAAGACCGACGTCGAAGGGCTCACGTTGCTGCCCGCCGGGCCGGCACCCGCCAACCCTGTGGCCCTGCTCAGCGCACGCCGCCTCGAAGAGACGCTGGCCGACCTTAGCAGCAAGGCCACCTATGTGCTGGTGGATGCCCCGCCGGTCCTCACCGTGACCGACGCAGCGCTCTGGGCAAACAAGGTGGACGGCGTGGTGCTGCTCGTCAGCGCAGGCAGCACCAAGCGCGAGCATGCACAGCGCGCCAAGGCGGTGCTGGAAAAGGTGCAGGCCAATGTTCTGGGTGCCGTGTTGCTCAACGCCGACCGCGATGCAATGCTGGCAGGCTATGGCGGATAGTGCGCGTGGCTGATGGGGCGCGCCCGCTGCTGCCACCGTCGCTGCCCGCGCTGGCGTGGGCCCTGCGCAACGCGCCGGACGCAGATCGACCCTTTGCCGAGGCCGCCGCTGCCGAGGCCGCACTCAAGCAGATGCAGTGGATTGTGCCGGCGTTTGAGGTGAACAGTTCGCCGGCGCGTGCGCCCGAGTCTGCCGCGCACGTGGTGCGCCACGTGGCCGACCGCCTGCGCCGCCTGAATGGCGCCTACGGTCAGTGGCAGGATTTCGACGCCGCCGCCTTCTTTGACCTGACAGCAGCCCAAACGGCGCTGCTGGTGCATGTGGTGGAGCGGGTGCGCCTGGTGCACGTCACCTTTTACGTGGATTTGCTGCTGCCCGGGTATCAGAACGCCGTGCGCACCTGGGCCACACAATACATGCCCGCCACAGGCCGCCGGCGCAGCGGCGATTTGGAAGCGCTTGAGCTCTACGAACAAGCAGTGGCCGCCATGCGGCAGGCTTGGGAGGTGGCGGCGCAGCAGTTGCAACAGACGCGCCGCTTGCTGGCGGGCGACATTGGCTACCTGGCCGCCAACGGGGCCGCCGAGGAGCGAGCGCGCTGGCTTGGCGCGGGCCCGGCCGCGGCGTCCGTCTTGTCGCCCAACGCACCGCTGCCCACGCTGACGCTGTCGACCGATTTTCCATTGCCTGTGGCGCGCCAGCCCGGTCGCTTGCGCAGGCTGCGCCGCCACCGCGACCGCGCACGCCGCAAGCGTTAGGCATTAACGGAACTTTGACGCAAGCGCAAAGGCGCAAAGGCGCAAAAGCGCAGAGGAACCGCAAAGAAAAGCAAAGGCAAGAAGAACAGAGGCACTTCTGTAGTTGCTGTTCTTTGCGTTTTCTTTGCGTCTTTGCGCCTTTGCGTTAAGGCTGTTATGAACAACACGGAGAGAATTTCATGGCAACATTGCTTGTTACAGGCGGGGCCGGCTTCATCGGCAGCAACTTCGTGCGCTATGTGCTGGAGCAACATCCCGGCGATACGGTCGTTGTCTACGACAAGCTGACCTATGCCGGCCGTTTGGAAAACCTGCAGGATGTGGCCGAGCGCTTTGGCGATCGCTATCACTTTGTGCAGGGCGACATCTGCGACGCGCCCGCAGTGAACGCCGCACTCGACCAATTCGGCGTCGACACAATCGTCAACTTCGCCGCCGAAACGCACGTCGACCGCAGCATTCTTGACCCCGACGCCTTCATGCGCACCGACGTCTACGGCACCTACGTGCTGCTGGAGGCGGCGCAGCAGCACGGCGGCCTGCGCTATCACCAAATCAGCACCGACGAGGTCTACGGCCATATCCACGGCGACCACCGCAGCCTCGAGGGCGACTGCATGGCCCCGCGCAGCCCCTATGCCGCCAGCAAGGCCGGGGCCGATCATCTGGTCAATGCCTACCACATCACCTACGGGCTGCCCGTCACACTCAGCCGCGGGGCGAACAACATTGGCCCCTTCCAGTATCCCGAAAAGGTGGTGCCCCTCTTCGTCACCAACGCACTTAGCGACATGCCCCTGCCCGTCTATGGCGATGGCCAGCAGCGGCGCGACTACCACTATGTGCTTGACCACTGCTCGGGCATCGACACCATCCTGCGCCACGGCGTGATTGGCGAAGCCTATAACGTAGGCACAGGCGAGGAGATGACGAACCTGCGCATGGTCGAGATTCTGCTCGATGAGGTGGGCAAGCCTGCCAGCCTGATTCGCCACGTGGAGGACCGCGCCGGCCACGACCGCCGCTACTGCATGAATGTGGACAAGCTGCTGGCGCTGGGCTGGAAACCGGCGTACACGCACGAGGAGGCCATTCGCGCCACGGTGCGCTGGTATGTGGCCAACCCGTGGTGGTGGGAGCCGATTCGCAGCGGCGAATTCAAGGAGTACTACCAGCGGGTCTACGGCCAGCGCAAGACATTGAGTGCGCCCAGCGCCTCAAACGCCGGTTGATTCGTTGCCCTTCGACGCAGCGCCCATGAGCCAGCTCACAGTCGCATCCGGATCGCAGGTGCACACCATCGAGCGCCTGATCCACATGGGGCGCTACGCGTACTGCGGCGTGGCCGACGAAGACGTGGCGGCCATCATTGCCAAAGGCGCCACGATTCTGGCTGCCGAACGAGAGGCGATGTGGGGCGTGCTCATGGTGGACCCCGAGGTGCGCCCGCTCACCCTGCCGAGCGCCGCCCCCAACCGTGCGCAGGTGCGCGCGCTGGCCATGCGCCACGGCCCCTGGCTGGCAGAGGGCGCCGCCACACTGGTGAGCGGGCTGAGTCGCCTGCTGCCTCCAACGCTGCTGCCACTCACAATCTCCACCTACGCCACGGAAAAGTGGCTGTATACAAGCTTGCTGGGCGCAGGCTTCACCCTCGCCGACACCGTCGTCTACTACCGACTCGATTTGCCGAGCAAGGCGGCGGGCGCGGCGTGGTCGCCGGCAGCTATGGCGCCGGCAGCTATGGCGCCGGAAAAACGTACGGGAGAAGTCACGTTGCGCGCCGCCACCCTGGGCGAGGCGCAGTTGCTCGCCGAGTTGGACACCGAGATCTTTGACCCACTGTGGCACTTTGGCGCCGCAGAGATCGTTGAGATGCAGGTGCGCGGTCGTGTGGTCATAGCCACGCACAACGGTGAGGCGGTCGGCTACTCGGCACTGCTCAGCGGGCAGCGGCGCGAGGCCCACTTGGCACGCCTGGGCGTGCATCCCCGCTACCAGGGCAAGGGGCTGGGCCGGCAGCTGCTCAGCGAAGCGCTCCACTTTGCGCAGCAGCAGGGCTACAATGCAGTCGCGCTGAACACACAGGCATCCAACCTGCGCTCACAGCAGCTCTACACAGCGTTTGGCTTTGTGCCCAGCGGCGTGGAGATGCCCGTGCTCACGCTGGATATTTCGTGAAATGGGATGTCCCTTGGGTACGCGTTTCGTGGCAGGGCCATCAGAGACGCACCTGCAACGTTCACCTCCCTGGCCTGATCCCTACAGAGTGTAAGAAAATTCCTACATTTTCGGGGATAAGCATGGGGATAACTGCTATTTCCGTGGATAAAGCGACATAACGCTTGGTTCGCTGGCAGCGCATGCGCACGGCAAGAATGGCGCGACTCATGGCAAAATCCAGGCCGCGACGGGGCACAGTCGAACATGGCGGGGCGACTCGAGCAGGCGCAAACGTGGCTGCAGCAGCGCATTTGGCGCGAGCGCTTCAGCTTCAGCAACCGCATTCTCGTGGGCGCGCTGCTGCTGGTGGTGGTTGTCATTATCGGCGTCATCGGCTACATGGTCATTGAGGGCTGGAGCCTCAACGATGCGCTCTTCATGACCGTGATCACCGTGAGCACAGTCGGCTATTCCACTGTGCACGATTTGAGCGTTGAAGGCCAGCGTTTCACCATTGTGCTAACGCTGCTGGGCGTGGGCGTGCTGGCCTACACAGTGACGATTCTGGCCGAATATGTTGTGGCCGGCGAGTTGCGCACGTACCTGCGGAGGCGTCACATGCAAGCGAACATTAATGCACTGCACGATCACTTCATCGTCTGCGGTTTTGGGCGCATTGGCAGGCAGGTGGTTGAATCGCTCCTTGACGAAGAGGTGCCTCTGATTGTGATCGAGCGCGACGCAACGCTGGTGCGCTTTCTGGAAGAGAATGAGATTGCGTACATTCAGGGCGACGCAACGCTGGACGAGAGCCTGCAGCTTGCGGGGATTACACGCGCCCAAGGGCTTTGCGCCTGCCTGCCGCAAGATGCAAACAATCTCTTCGTCGTGCTGGCGGCGCACATGCTTGCACCCGGCATCTCCATCGTTGCGCGCGCCAATGATTCCGTCAACGAGGCAAAGTTCCGCGTCGCAGGGGCAAACGCCATCATCAACCCCTACAGCATTGCCGGCCATCGCATGGCGTCGCAATTGCTGGAGCCCGACACCGCCCAGTTTGTGGAGGACGCCATGCGCCGCGGGGGGCTCAACCTGCGCATTCGCGAGGTGGTCGTGACTGCAGGCTCGCCGCTGGCCGAGCGGACATTGGCGGAGCTTGCGTTGCGCAACCGCACGGGCAGCAGTGTGCTGGCGTTGCGGCGCGGCTCCGGCGAACTGGTGACGAACCCCGATGAAAATAGGCGCCTGGAGGCAGGCGATGTGCTGATTTGCCTGGGCACAGAAGAACAGGTGGCCGCGCTCGTCGAAGTGGCGCGCCAAGGGCTGGAGGACGGGGTGCAAAGCGGAAATTCACGTACGCAGTAGCAGATGTTGCCTCCTTGCTACGGGTGCGGTTGGCCGAAACCAGAGCGTGCGCGTACAATGGCTTCTCCGCGCGCTGGACCCGTGGCGCGCTCCAGCCGATTTTCTGCGACAGGAGAGATTAGCGATGCGAAAAGTGCTATCCACGGTGACGCTGCCCACGGTGACGCTGCTGGCCTTGACCGTCCTGCTGCTGGCGGGATGTGCGTTTGTCCCCCCGAGCGCGGTCGACGCGACGAACAAGGCCGTCGCCGGCGCTGCAGACGCCATGGACAAAGCTGCGGCGGGCGCCGCCGACGCAACCAACAAGGCGGTCGCCGGCGCCGCGGACGCCATGGACAAAGCCGCGGCCGGCGCAGCCGATGCGGCAGCAGGCGCGAACAAGGTGGCGTGCGAGAGCCTGGTGGGCATTAACAAGGCACTGACCCAGGTGGGCACCCTCTCGCCCGACACGTCGGTGGCCGACGTGCTTGCCTTCAAGGCCAAGGTCGACCCCTACGTCGGCCCCTTGCGCCTGCTGGCGCTCACCATGGGTCTCGATCCGGTGTCGCAGTTCATTTTGGCCTACGATGCGTTTGGGCTGCTCGTCAAGTCGCTGCCCGCCAATGCGAACGTTGGCGCAGCCTCCAACGCGCTCTCGGCCAGCCAGGCTGTGCTGATTGGTGCGACCGTGCAGGCGGAGGAAGCGCTGAAGTGCGATAACTAGAGGCAGAAGCCGACGACGCCGGGCACAGAAGGAAGTTAGAAACAGAGACGTTCATGCCTTGTGCGCACAAGGCATGAACGTCTCTGTTTCTCACTTCCTCCGTGTCCTCGGCGTCGGCTTCTGCCTTTCTAGCGCCGGTTCGAAATCGGCGTGGCCCGCCTCCCAGCCCAGAATGGCCTGCTTGCGCACAGTGCCCCAGCGGTAGCCCTCTACAATGCCGCTCTTGCGAATGACGCGATGGCAGGGAATGAGATAGGCGATTGCATTGGCC
The DNA here is from genome assembly GCA_963773745.1 of uncultured Chloroflexia bacterium. Classification (GTDB taxonomy): domain Bacteria; phylum Chloroflexota; class Anaerolineae; order Caldilineales; family Caldilineaceae; genus UBA5069. Next base: position 542,368 of record CAVZCL010000005.1, on the reverse strand, counting down.
CCCACCGCACTACCGACAGCGCGCGCCGCGGTGGGCCGCTGAATCGCCTGGGCCACACCTTCGTAGGTGGTCACCTCGCCGGCAGGCACACGCAGCAACGCCTCCCACACCTTAAGCTGGAAGTTGGTGCCTTTGAGCAGCAGGTGTACAGGCTTTGGCTCGGCAAGCGCGTTGATGGGAAAGATCTGCGCCATCATGCGTGCGGTCGTGGCAGGATCGCGCAGCAGTGTGGCGGCGGGCCAGCGTGCGCGCAGTGCGGCCACGGCGCCCTCGGCTGCGGCAGCGCCCTCATCCACAAAGGACAAGCCGCAAATACCCCGCTCGGTAACGGCGAGCAGGCAGCGCCCAAAGGGGCTGTCGTGCAGGCCGAAGCGAATCGTCAACCCCAGTCCGCCATTCTTGAACTCGCCCGGCGTCACCGCATCCACATGCACAAAGAGATCGTGCAGGCGGCCCGGGCCCGAGAGACCACTCTCCAGGCTCGCATCGAGCACGTTGGATCTGCGTGTGAGCAGTTCGCGCGCGTAGTCCACCGTAAGGAACTGGACGAAGCGCTTGGGGCTGATGCCGGCCCAACGTGCAAAGAGGCGCTGAAAGTGCCACGGGCTCAGGTGCAGGTGTGCGGCTACGGCGTCGAGGCTGGGCTGGCTGCCCTGGTGCGCGTCGAGATAGCGAATCGCGGCGGCAATGCGCCCGTAGTCATCCGCAGCCTGCGCTGCATCGTACGCGAGCGCGTTTTCGGTTGCGCTGTCGGTCGCGTCTTTGGTGGCAATTGCGGCGTGAGTCTTGGTCATGGCGTGCATGGTCGGCTCCTTGAAAAGCTGTGCGAGTGGAGCCATTGTCGCACGCTCTGACCGCCCGCGCCACCCGTTTCTTGCGCAACAACCAAATATCTCAACGCAAAGGTGCAAAGAGCTCTGCTCTCTTTGCACCTTTGCGTTGAGATGTTTGGTTGTTGCGCCTAGAGATAAGCGGCCAGGAGGGCGGCGTCGGCAACGACGATGTCGGCGTCGCTCACATTCTCGGGCAGGGCCAGCCCCGTGTTGACGCCGGCGGTGGCCATCTCGGCGGCGCGCGCCGCACGCAGCCCCACATCGCTGTCGCTGACCACCAGCGCCTGGTCAGGCCGCACGCCCAGCAGCGCCACACCCTTCAGCAGAGGGTCCACCTGTGGGAGAATATTCTTCACATCCTCGCGCGCCACAATCGCATCAAAGACGCCGCTGTCAAGGCGGGCGCGCTGCAGGAAGGCCATCACCTCGGCACGCGGGCGGGCCGAGATGAGCCCCATTTTGTAGACGGTGGAAAAGCGCATAATGGCGTCGCGCACGTCGGGCAGCAGCTCCATTTGGTCGGCGGGCGGATAACCGCGCATCCTGTCCAGTGCGGGCCCCCAGCGCTCAATGGTCTCTGTCCAATGCCAGCGATAGAGCTGGTTGAGGAGCAAATTGATGGGCGCTTCGAGGCTGGTGAAGAGGCGGCGCGCCATATCCCTGCGCAAGGCCGGCGAAATCACGCGGTCCATCCAGCGGAAGCGCTCGCCGGCACGGTCAACGGCCAGCGTGTCCGGCGCGGCCACCGTGCCATCCAGCTCAAGCAGCACGGCCTCAATTTTGCGCCCGGCGATGACACCCGGTATGTGCAACACGCCCTTGCCGCCCGTTTCGGCTGCAAAGGGCTCGCGGTCTGCCAGCTTGGCGGCAATGTAGAGCAAGATCACGCGCACGCTGCCAATCACAGGCGCGGCCAGCAATATTCCCAACACGCCAAAGGTGAGCGCAGCCGTGATGATGCCCACAAAGGTGACGGCCGGGTGCAGCTTGACGCGCCCGCCCACCAGCCGGGGGATGAAGTAGACGCCCTCCAACTGGCCAATGATGCCGTAGACCACACCGACGATCAGGGCGAAGACGAGATTGCCCACAGGCATCCAGTTGGAACCCTGGAAGAAGGCGAGTGAGAAGCCCACAAAGCCACTGATGGCCGGGCCGATCGAGGGCAGGAATTCCATAATGGCCGCAAGCAGCGCAAGGCCGCCTGCGTTGGGCATGCCCAGAATCAGCAGCACAAGCCAGGTAATCAGGCCGATGATGACACCCACCAGCATCTGCCCCTGAAGAAAGGCTTGCCAGACGGTCCCCAGCTCCACACCCAGCCGCCGCATCTCTTCCTGATAGTCGGTGGGCACCAAATCGAGCATGAAGCGCTGCAGCTTGCGCCAGATCCTTGAGCAGCCAGAAGTTGAGCACGAAGACATAGACGGCGCTGACCACCGTCGACGTCACCCCGCGCGCAATTGACATGGGGTTGGCCGAGATCGCACGCAACAACCCCTGCAGCGCTGACCCCGCCTGGTCAAAGAGCTCGCTTGTCGAGAAGGTCAGCGGCCCGATCGAGACGTTGTCGCCATTCAACTGCGCCTGCAAGCCGATGCCCAGATCGGCAATGGTGCGCTCCAGCGCAACCATGATGGCGTCAATGCGGGGCACAATCAGGAGCACGCCCAGCGCCAGCGTCAGCAGCATGATGAAGTAGACGGCCACCACCGATGTGGTGCGCCCCCAGCCCGTGCGCTGCTGCACCCAGTTTACGGGGTAGCTGAGCACAAAAGTGAGCAGGAACGCGACAATGGTAGGCGCGATCATCTGGCGCACAGTCACCAGCAGCACAATGGCTGCCAGCACAAGCACGCTTACGACAACGATCTTTGCGGTGTTGCTCCAGCGTGGGGAAGACATGAAAGGGCGCTTGACCTCGATTGGCGATGCATGGCGCAGTGACTGTCGGTCACGTCCGGGCGGCGCACGGAGCGCGAGTCCGCGCAGATCCATACGGACCGCCTACTTTGTATAGACGATCATTACGCAAAAGAGACGCGCTGGTTTCTCCTGCGCAGGCTGAGGGAACGGAAAACAGGGAACGGGGATCGCAGTGCGATCCCCGTTCCCTGTTTTCTTGTCAAGAATCGTTTTCTTCTCAAGAATTACTCTAGAAGAGGTGAAACTCGTTGAGCGGCCAGTAGCGCAGCCAGACTCGACCCACAACGAACTTGCGATTGACGGGCCCAAACGCACGGCTGTCATTGCTGTTGTCGCGGTTGTCGCCCATGACAAAGTACTCAAGCGGGCCGAGCGTTACAGGGGCCATGGTGGTGTGGCCGAGGTCATGCGGGAAAGGTTCGGCCATGGGCGCGCCATCGACGAGTACGACGCCGTCGCGCACCTCCACCACCTCACCGGGGAGCGCCACCACACGCTTCACCAGCATATCGTCCATGGCGGGCAGGTCGATCACAACGATGTCGTTGCGTTGCGGGGCCTGGAAGCGCAGGCTCAGCTTGTCCACTATCAGCCGCTGCTGCGAGGAGAGGTTGGGCTCCATGCTTTGGCCATAGACGACGGTGGCCTGCGCCAGGAAGAGGTGCACGACAATGGCAAGCAAAATCGCGGGCAGTGTAATCTGCAAAACTTCGCGCAGGAGCAACCCTACGCGATCCACGCGCTCGGGCGCAGGCGCGGGCTCGTGCGCTTGTGCGCGCCCATAGCCATCGTAGGGCGGATACCCGGCGGGCCCATAGTCCGGCGACGTGTACTTGTCAAAAGGATAGTCAGCCCGGTTGTCCGGCTGTGCCGAATCGCGCGATGTGCGAGTGAGCGGTTGATCAGGTCGTTGCGTCATGGCCACGGCGTTCAGTGAAACTACAGTGTTCAGCGAGAATTGAGTTCAGCAAAAATCGAGTTTAGCAAGAATTGAATGAGGTGAAGTATAGCGCAGCCGCTGCGATTGTCCAGAACGGCTGAAAGAGTGAGCGGAGACAGAAGGATTGAAGACCAAAGATCGAAGAAGGACAATGAACGATTGATGTTTGGCAGGGTTTTGCAACGCCCAGCGGCAAGACAGTTGATTCTCAATCTTCAATCATCAAGCGCCGTTCATGCGCTCAGCGCCTCTTTCGGCCCGTCGCCCATCAGCCGCGCAGGCACGCCCACGACCACCGTCCCCGGCGCAACCGCTTTCGTCACCAACGCGCCTGCCCCCACGCTGGACCACGCACCCAGGTTGCAGCGCGACATGACATTTGCGCCCATCCCCACCAGTACGCCCTCACCCACTACAATCTCACCGCCCAGGTGCGCGCCCGGGCCGATGTGCACATGGTCGGCGGCCGTGGTGTGGTGGCCCAGCAATGCCAGCGAATTGACGACGACATTGTCGCCAACCTGCACAAGCGTGCCCACATTGGCCAGCGCACAGACGATAGAGCCGCGTCCCAGCGTTGCGCCGGCGGAGATGATGGCCGTGGGGTGAATGGCCGTGAAGAGCCTTTCGCCCGCCGCAACCAGGGCTGCAAAGAGGTCGCGCCGCACGCGGTTGTCACCCACGCCCACAATCACCGCATCGTGCGCAATGTGCGGGAGATCGGCCTGTCGGCCCAGCACGGGCAAGCCCAGGCGCAGGTCGCCGTGGGCGCGCGCGTCATCGTCCACGTAGCCGATTGGCGCAACCGCGTGGCCGGCCGCCTGCATTGCCAGCAGCACGTTGGCCACCACCTGGCCGTGGCCGCCCGCGCCGATAATCAGTACACGCATGGAATCTCCGGGGAGAGTGCTGGGACGGAAGAGAAAGTGCTGGGACGCAAGGCAAGCATACGCCACGGGCCGGTGTCGATCATCGCAAGGTGACGTCATTACCGGCCATGGAATCGAAACGAAAACGGGGTCGGCTATGCAGCCGACCCCGGATCTCGCTTTTGCAGATCTGCTGCTTACCTCGCAGCGGCGTACTTCTCGGCCACCTTGGACCAGTCCACCACGTTCCAGAAGGCGTCCAGGTAATCGGGGCGGCGGTTCTGATACTTGAGGTAGTAGGCATGCTCCCAGACGTCCACACCCAGAATCGGTGTGTCGCCCTGCATCAGAGGGCTGTCCTGGTTGGGCAGGCTGTAGACATCCAGCGAACCGTCACTCTTGACCACGAGCCACGCCCAGCCGCTGCCGAAGCGGGTTGCGCCGGCCTGCTTGAACTTGGTCTTGAATTCGTCAAACGAGCCGAACTTCTGGTTGATGGCGTCGGCCAGCGCGCCGCTGGGTGCGCCACCCGCGTTCGGGCCCATGACCGTCCAGAAGAGGGAGTGGTTGGCATGACCGCCGCCGTTGTTGCGCACGGCAGTGCGGATGTTTTCGGGCACTTCGTTGATGCGCCTGCAAAGTTCCTCGACACTCACGTTGTCCCACTCGGTGCCGGCAATCGCGTTGTTGACGTTCGTCACATACGCCTGGTGATGCTTGTCGTGGTGAATCTGCATCGTCTGGGCGTCAATGTTCGGCTCGAGGGCATCCTCAGGATAAGGCAGGTTGGGCAGTTGAAAAGCCATTCTATCCTCCGTTCGCTTTGTGTCGGGTGATTGTCTTGGTTAATGTGTGGCGCGTGGCGCAAGCTCTGTTGTGCGCCACAAATGGATTCGCCTTCCCCATGCACAAGGCACCGGAATCACGCTTCCACACCCCTTAGTGTATAAGCGTGTCGCTGCTTCTGCAGTGGCGAAGGATACAAAGTGATTGCGTAGAAGCCAACGCTACGGGGCGGTGGCTTGTTCCGCGGCCTGGGGTGGGTGGGCAACCAGGTGCACAAAGACGAGCCGCCGGTCCAGGATCTTCACCTGCCAGCCGGCATCGCGCAAGGTGTGCACCGTGGGGCGGTCAAGGTGGCAGTTCCATGCAACGCGGCTCCACACGGGCGTGGCCACCCGAAAGAGCGTGCCCAGCACGAGGTTGTCGGGACGCACATGCTCCACCATGTGGAGCGCGCCGCCCGGACGCAGGACGCGCGCCACCTCGGCCAGGGCGACGGTTGGCGATTTGACCGAGCAAAAGACGAGGCTGGAGACGACGTTGTCAAACGAGTGGTCGGCGTAGGGGAGCTTCTCGGCGGGGGCAACGTCAATCGTCACGGGCACTGGGGCTGCGGCCGCTTCACGCCGCGCCCTCGGCCGCCCGCTTGGCGTGGGGTTCAATCGCCCACAAGTGGCGCGCGCGGCGGTAGTAGGGCAAATTCTCGCCTGCGCCGACGCCAAGCTCAAGCACGTCGCCCTCGAGATCGCGCACAAGCCGCTCGCGCCAACCGTTGCCCAGGGCATATGGCGGCGACTCGCTGCGCAAACCTTCCGGATCCTCAGCCACGGAAGGCTCCCGCCGCCACCCTCACCGGCTCTGCAGCTTCGGGTACGGCCACCGACGCGCCCGGCAGCAGCGTCAGCAGCGCAATCTGCGGGCGCGCATTCCAGCGCAAGGGAATGCCCTCACCCATGCCACGTGAGATGTAGACCTGCGTGCGCCCGCGCCTGAAGAAGCCCGCCACCTCGTGGCGCCGCAGATAGTACGACTGCGTGTGCGCCGGGCCCCAGAAGGGCAACACAAGCTGGCCGCCATGGGTGTGGCCCGCCAGCAGCACGTCCACGTCGGCCATGCGCGGGTCCGCCAGAATGTCGGGGTTATGGCTCAGCAGCAGCACGGGGCTGTGGGCAGAAGCCGCGGCAGCGCGGTCCAGCGCAACATCCAATTGGGGTGACGCTTCGCAAACATCCTCCACGCCGGCCAGGTAGAGGTCTATGCTGCGCGCCGCATCAAAGAGGTGTACGCCCTTGTTGTGCAGCAGCGTCATTCCCGCTGTCTCGAGCTGGCGCTGCCAGCGCCGCGCTGTCATTGTGGCCGGTACGGCGCCCGTCGAGGGGGGTGCTGCGCACATACTGCACAAACCAGGGCAGCCGCAGCGGGCGCGTCCACGCGCGCAGGCCGCGTGCCTCCTCGCCCCGCACAAAGGCTTTCCACATGCGCGGAAACGCTGTTTGCATGGCATAGTGCGAATAGTCGTGGTTGCCCATCACACCATAGGCGCCCATGCGTGGCGCGGGGACGGCCGCCAGCAAGTCGAGCGCATCCTGCAGCCCTGCATCCTTGTGGATGAAGTCGCCCGTGTGGATGAGCAGGTCGTACTCCAGGCCGGCCGTGAGCTTGCGGATGCGCGCGATCTTCTCGCGCTCGCGCGCCTGGCCACCCTTGAAGTGGGAATCGGTGAGATGGAGGATGCGCAAACCCTCGGGGGGCAGCTTGCCCTGCGCGTTGGCCACGCGTATCGTACGGTGCTCAAACTCGATGCGCAGCGGCTCCACTGCATAGGCATAGGTGAGGGCGGCTGCACCTGCGACGGCAGAGACAGCGCCCAGCCCCAAAGCCCGCCAGAGCCAGCTTGTCAGCGCACTGGCTGCTGAGCCGTCGGGCGCGGCGGGTGATGCGAGCGCGGCGGGCGCGCCAGGTGATGTGGAGATGTCGGCGTGCATGCGGCGCCGATTGGGAGATTTCTTAAGCATAACCAACGATCGTAGCGGAGAGCCGCGCTACGGGCAAACCACGACCCCGCCCGCGCGCCGCCCGCATAGGCGGAAATTCTTGCCCGCAGTAAAAGCCGAAAGCGCAGAAGCTGCAGGAAATCGCAACCTTCACTTCTGCTTCGTGCTTTTTTCCGCGCTTTCCGCGTACAAGAAACTTCTTGCTGTGGTATAATATTCGCACACTTGTTCTATCTATTTGAGGTGAAGACGATGGCAAAGACACGCTCGCAATTTGTTTGTTCGGCCTGCGGCAGTATCCAGATGAAGTGGATGGGCAAGTGCCCCGACTGCGGCGAATGGAACACGCTGGAGGAGGAGACGGTGGCCCCGCCCAGCGCCGCGCGCCCCACGATGATGCCGGTGGCCGGTGGCGCCGCGGCGCGCCCCATTACCCTGCCCGAAATTGCCGTGGATGGTCTGCCGCGCCTGGCGCTGGCCAATCGCGAACTAAACCGCGTGCTGGGCGGCGGCATCGTGCCCGGCTCCTGCGTGCTTGTGGGGGGCGATCCGGGCATTGGCAAGAGCACGCTGCTGCTGCAAATGGCCGCCGAAGTCTCCGAAAGCACAGGGCCGGTGATGTACGTGAGCGCCGAGGAGAGCGCCCACCAGATCGGACGGCGCGCCCAGCGGCTGGGCATTAAGGGCGAGCGCATGCACGTCCTCTCCGAGGTAATGGTCGAGCCGATTCTCGAACAGATCGACAATCTGCGGCCTGCACTGGTGATTGTGGACTCGATCCAGGCCATCTATTCGGGCAACAGCAGCTCGGCGGCAGGCACGGTGAGCCAGGTGCGCGACTGCGCGGCGGCGCTGCTGCGGCTGGCCAAGCTCAGCAATGTGCCCATTTTCCTCGTGGGCCACGTCACCAAGGAAGGCTCGATTGCCGGCCCACGCGTCCTCGAGCACATGGTGGATGTTGTGCTGCAGTTGGAGGGCGAGCGCTTCCACAGCTACCGCCTGCTGCGCTCCATCAAGAATCGCTTTGGCAGCACCAACGAGGTGGGCGTCTTTGAGATGGGTGAGGCGGGCATGGTCGAAGTCTCCAACCCCTCGGAGCTCTTCCTGGCCGAGCGGCTGCCCAATGCCTCGGGCAGCGCGATTGCGGTGAGCATGGAGGGGACGCGCCCGCTGCTTGTGGAGGTGCAGGCGCTTTGCAGCGGCACCGCATTCAGCATGCCTCGCCGCACCACCAACGGCGTTGAGATGAGCCGGCTGCTCCTGCTCGCGGCCGTGCTCTCCAAGCGCGTGGGCATGGATTTGAGCGACCAGGACATCTTCGTGAATGTCATCGGTGGCATGCAGATTGACGAGCCGGCCGCCGACCTGCCCGTGGCCGTGGCAATTGCCAGCAGCTACCGCAACCGCCCAGTGGCGGTGGACCTGGCAATTATGGGCGAGGTGGGGCTGAGCGGCGAGCTGCGCAGCGTGGGCCACCTGTCGCGCCGGCTGACCGAGGCTGCCAAGCTCGGCTTTACGCGTGCGATTGTGCCGCGCAGCGCCCTTGGCCGGCGCAACGGCGATGCCCTCCCTGCCGGCATTGAGGTGCTTGGCGCGCGCACGCTGCACGAAGCGCTGGATCTGGCGCTGACACAGAGTTGAGCGAGTTGCAGGTTCAAGCTTGCAGACTGGAAGGGTGCGGAGCACAACGAAGCTGCAACCCGCAACCGCCATTTCCGTGGTAAAATTGAGCCATGATTGATCGCACCAAAATCATCCACGCACTTGAGAGCAAGCGCGGCGCGTTCCAGCGCTATCTGGCGCGCCAGAGCGAGCAGGCGCGCCTTGTGGATGAGCGGGTGGCGGGCTTTGTAGGACGCAGCAGCGCTGAAATCAACGACTTTCTTGAAGCGCGTGGGCTGCCCTGGCCGGGCGCGCGCCCAACTGCCGAACTGGACCGCGCCAATCGCCTCTGCATCCCCTTTGCACCTGCGTGGCAGAACCATGCCGCCGCGCGTACCTGGGCGCTGGAGGTGCTGGAAGAAAAGCCCACGCTCGCCGTCGACGGCAGCCAGATTGCCCCCAGCAAGGAATACTCGGTGCCCGTTGGCGCCGTGCAGGTGGCGTGGTACGTCAACTTCCACGCCCGCGACGTGCCCTATGTCAAGGATATCGCCTTCGAGGTCATCACGCCGGATGAGCTTGAAGATGCCGATGGCGAGAGCGAGCGGGGCGGGCGCGGCGACGGCAACTTTGCGGCGTGGTACATCAACCAGCGCCGCTTTGCGCTCGAATGCGAGACGCTGGTTACACTCATGCACGAGCATGGCGCGGCACGCAGCACGAGTCAGAATGGCGCGACAAACGGTAACGTGAGCGATGTGCGTATCCTGGCGTCCCCTCCGCCCGTCTGCTTCTTTGACGGATCCTTTGTCATCAGCTTTGCGGGGCAAATGCTGCCGGCTCGCGCCCGTCCCTACATCGACGGCGTTACGGCGCTGCTTGAGGCGTCGCGCCAGCTGCGCGTGCCGCTGGTGGCCTTTGTTGACACAACCTTCAGCCGCGACCTTGTCAACCTGATTGATCTGTACAGCGGTGCGGCCGGGGCACGCTCGACCACCGATGCGGCGCTGCTCAACCGGCTGCTGCCTCACTGGGGCGACCGCAGCCCGGCCTTCATTTGCGCGCGCGACGACGCTCTCAGCCGCGACGGGCGGGGCGCGTTCTACAGTGATGTTGCCTTCACCTATGTGCGCCTTGCCATGGAGCGTCCACCCGCACGCGTTGAGTTTCCGCGCTGGCTGCTGGGCGCGGCCGCTGGTAATGCACCTGGTGACGGCGCGGCTGGCGCGGTTAATGACGCAGCCGAGAGCATTGTTGAAGCGATCATCGACATTGTGCGCGCCGAGTGCATTGTGGGCGTTGGCTATCCCTATGCAATTGAGACGGCCGACGCCGCTGCAGTGGTGACGCAGGCGGACCGCGAGCGCTTCTATGCGCTCTTCGAGCAGTTTGTGGCGCAAGAGGGCATCTCGCTGCAGCGCGCACGCAAGGCACAGAGCAAGCTGAACCGGCGCTAACAGGATGTTCGCTAGCGGCGGCATTGCTCGTTTCTGCTGCGCGACCGGCAGGCTGCGGCGGGGTTATGATTGGCGGCGCAGGCACCGACGTGCGCCACAGTTCAGGGTATCAGCTTCGCATGGCCGAAAAGCGCAGGGATCAAGAGATGGGCGCTGAACGCTCACCATACCCACCGGTAGAACATGCGCCGGCACAACCAGGGGGTGCACTGCCGCCTGGCATTCCCGCGTCCCAGGTGTGGGATACTGCCACCAAGCGCACGGTCCTGATCATGATGATCGTTGGGATCTTCTTCCTGTTGTGGGTGGCGCGCAACGTGATTCCGTGGGTCATCCTCGCAGCCATTGTCAGCTATCTGCTCATCCCCGTTGTGGACTTGCTGACGCGCATCCGCATCCCTCGCACCGTAGCGACGCTGCTCGTTTTTGCCGTCATGCTCATTCTGCTGATTCTGCTGCCGGTCTTCCTTGTGCCGGTGCTGGTGCAGCAGGGGTCGCAGGTCGCCTCGTTTGATGTCACCGGCGCCGCCTCGGGCTTCCTCAACTGGCTCATGCGCACGCTGAACGAGCTGCCCGACGAGGTTGTTTTCCTGGGCGTCAGCATACCCACGGGCGCCGCAGCGGACCAGTTCCGCAACGGCTTCCAGCAGATTACCTTTGTGCCTACGCTGGCCGAGGTGTTGAGCTACCTGCAGCAGGCAATCACGACGGCCACGGGGATTGTTACCAGCACTGCCGCGCTGAGCGTGGCGGTTGTGGCGCGCATCTTCTCCGTCGTGATTACGGCGCTCGTCATCTTCTTTCTGAGCCTCTACCTGACCAAGGATTTTCCTTCAATCAAGCGCTATGTGGAAAACCTCTTTCCGCTCTCCTACCAGCCCGAGCTGCGCGAGCTCTTTCGCCGCATTGGCTATATCTGGTCCTCGTTCTTCCGCGGCCAAATCATCCTGAGCCTGGTGATTGGCACCTTCACGTGGGGCGTAATGACGCTGGTGGGCATGCCGGGCGCGCTGCTGCTGGGCATCATCTCCGGCATGTTGGAGGTGATCCCCAACATTGGGCCGATTATTGCCACAATCCCCGCAGTGGTGATTGCGCTGCTCCAGGGCAGCACTGTGCTTGAGCCCTACGGCGTGGGCCACCTCTCCTTTGCGCTGATTGTGATTGCCATTTACTTCATCATCCAGCAGGCCGAAGGCAACATCCTGGTGCCGCGCATCATTGGTGACAGCGTTAACCTGCATCCCGTGGTGGTGATTGTGGGCGTTGCCGTGGGCTTCAACGCGTTTGGTGTGCTGGGCGCGTTCCTGGCTGCGCCCACGCTGGCCACAGGGCGCGTGGTGGGCAGCTACGTCCACGCCAAGCTGCTCGACTACCCGCCCTTCCTGCGGCTGCCTTCCGTCGGGCGGCGACGCAACAAGGCCTATCGCTTCAGCGCCACGGGCGAGCAACTGGCGGCCGAAGCGCATAAGGCCGCGCCTGCCGTGGCCGAAGCGGTGCCCACACCCGAGAACGAAGGTGGCGAACGCACCACCGCGGCCCTCAACAGCGCCGACAAGAGCTCTCGCGTCTCCTCCGCCACCTGAAAACTGCCGTACACAGATTGCACAGAAGCGAACAGATAACAACAGATGGTTAAACTTCTGTTGTTATCTGTTCGTTTCTGTGCAATCTGTGTACGGCGGTTCTTATTCCAGGGCGAGGGAGGGGATGACGTCGAGCGCGAGGCCATCGTCGGCGGGGACGCCGGCCTGCGTGCTGAAGTAGGCCGCTGCGCCAATCATGGCGGCGTTGTCGGTGCAGAGGAAGAGCGGCGGGATGACGAGGGGAATGCCCAGCGCCTCGAAGCGGGCCTGTGCACCGTCACGCAGCGCGCGGTTGGCGCTCACGCCGCCGCAAATGCACACCTGCCGCGCCCCGTGCTCCTGCGCAGCCAGTGCAAGCTTCTCGACCAGCACATCGGCCACTGCCGCCTGAAACGAGGCGGCAACGTCATTTGCCGCGCCGTCCACAGAAACACCCTCAGCCGCAAGGCGGCGCGTCAGGTTAAGAACGGCTGTCTTGAGCCCTGAGAACGAGAAATCGTAGCGGTGGGCGGCGTCGTGGCGCAGGGCGCGCGGCAGGGCGAAGCGCTGCGCGTCGCCCTGCATGGCCGCCTGCTGAATTGCGGGGCCGCCGGGAAAGCCGAGCTCCAGCAGGCGCGCCACCTTGTCGAACGCCTCGCCCGCCGCGTCGTCGAGCGTGCCGCCCAGCCGTTCGAAGCGGCAGTGGCCGCTCATGCGCAGGATTTCGGTGTGGCCGCCCGAGACAATCAAAATGATGGTGGGGAAGGTATCTTCAGCACCGGCGCGCCCACTCTCTGCAAAGCCCACGCCCGCCTGCAGCCAGTTGCTGTAAATGTGCCCCTCGAGGTGATTGACCCCCAGCAGTGGCAACCCACTTGTAAAGGCCAGCCCCTTGGCGGCATTGACGCCCACAAGCAGGCTGCCCGCCAGCCCGGGGCCTTGGGTAACGGCAACCGCGTCCAGCTCGCGCACCGAAGCGAGCCCCGCTTCATCCAGCGCCTGGCGCAGCACAGGGTCAATCGCAAGCACATGCTGGCGGCTGGCCACCTCGGGGAAGACGCCCCCAAAGCGCCGGTGGATGTCGATTTGCGTGGCCACCACGTTGCTCAGCAGCAGCCGTCCATCCTCCACCACGGCGGCGGCGGTTTCGTCACAACTGGTTTCGATGGCGAGAATTTTCATAAGGGTCAGGGAGTAGGGAGTAGGGAGTAGGGAATAGGAGAATGTGCCGCAGCGTGGGCGGAATTTATCGCACTTGGAGTTTGCGGATGAGAGCGCGCAGGACTCGTCCTGTTTCATCAGCAACAGCAAGTGCTGGCCCCACCTGATCCTGCGTCATGAGGCCGACACGAACGGTCAGCATAAGGTGAGTTTCGGTTTCCTTCAGAGAACCTTGTGCGATTTGCAGAAAGTGGATGTATTCGCCCCTATGCTCACGGCCATAGCCTTCGGCGATGTTGGCAGGCACTGATGCAGCCGATCTGCGGACTTGCGACGTCAGCCCGAACAACTCTTCCTTCGGCAATAGTTTCGTGACTGAATAGCAGGCTACTGCCAAGTCCATGCCAAGTTTCCAGACAACTAAATCCTGGTACGTCTGAATCGGCGATCCCTTTGCCTCGCGAGCTTGATCGCTCTCGCTGCCATTTTCTCTGGCCATTTCTCCTCACCTTAATTTGGCATTACGGGGCCTGTGCGCTTTCCCTACTCCCTATTCCCTACTCCCTATTCCCTCGTTTTTTCCCTACTTGCCCAAACCAGCACAGCCAGCCCAATCACAAGCAGCGCGCCGAGGGCCACAACTTTGTAGATGCGGTTGTCGAGCAGCAGTGTGAGCGCGCCAAAGAGCGCACACCACGCCCAGTAGCCCAGCACAATCGTGCGCTCGGAGAGGCCGCGGTCGAGCAGGCGAAAGTGCAGGTGGTCGCGCCCGCCCTGCGCGGGGGAGAGGCCGCGCCGCCGGCGGTCAAAGATGAGCCAGGCCACATCCAGCGCGGGCAGCCCCACCACGAGCATGACGGTGGCCAGGCGCGCGCCCCCAATGATGCCCAGCGAGGCCACGGCAAAGCCGAGAAAGTAGCTGCCGCTGCTCCCCATGAAGACCCGCGCGGGCGCAAAGTTGAAGGGCAAAAAGCCCAGCGCCGCCCCCAGCAGCGCAATCGGCAGCAGCGCCACGCTCTGCTGCGGCGGCTCGGCCACAAAGAGCATGGCGCTCGCCAGCACCACGCAGAGAATGGCCGTCACGCCCGTCACCAGGCCGCTCAGCCCGTCCAGCCAGTTGACCGTGTTCATCATCCCCATGTACCAGAAGACGGTGAGCGGGAAAGACAATCCACCACGGAAAGCCGTTGGGGCCAAACAAAAAACCCTCACCAAGGGGGTTGTTGACGTGCTTGATGAAGATGAGGCCGCCAAAGCCAATGGACGCCGCCACAAACTGGATGGCGTACTGGGGCCAGCTGGGCCAGTCGTAGCGGTCGTCGAGCAGCCCCATAATGGCGCAGAAGAGCGCGCCTGCCAGCAACGCCGTCAGCCGGCGCGCCTCGTTGGCGTCATTGCGTGCGGGGAACCAGGCCGCGGCTGCGGGCCAAAGGGCAGGCAGCGCCACAGTGATCAGCACAGTGAGGAAGAAGCCGCCGAAGAGGGCCAGGCCGCCCGTGCGGGCAATGACACCGCTGTGGCGTCGCCTGCCCCCGGGCGATCGACCAGCCCCCAGCGCTGCCCAAGCGCCATGGCCGGCGGCGTTAGCGCGGCCGTCAATCCCGTGGCGCAGAGCAGGACAAGAAAGTAGATCATGCGCCGGGCAACCACAACTGCCGGCACACAGATTGCGCAGATTCTACAGATAACAACAGATTGAATCTGTGATTATCTGTAGAATCCGTGCAATCTGTGTGCCGCATTGTTCCGGTGTACAAAGCTCGCCTGTTTGTTACGGCCGCATGGTGGTGAGGGTGCGGGGAAAGGCAATGGTCTCGCGCACGTGGTCGAGGCCGCACACCCATGCCACGGTGCGTTCCACGCCCAGGCCAAAGCCGCTGTGCGGGGTGGAGCCGTAGCGGCGCAGGTCCAGATACCACTGGTAGACCTCTTCGGGCAGCTTGTGCGTGCGGATCGCCGCGAGCAGCTTGTCGGGGTCACTCATGCGCTCGCTGCCGCCGATGATCTCACCGTAGCCTTCGGGCGCGAGCAGGTCCACGCTGCGGCAGACTTCGGGGCGGCCCGGCTCAGGCTCCATGTAGAAAGCCTTCACCTGCGTGGGATAGTGATGCACAAAGACCGGCTTCTCAAATTGAGCGGCCAGATAGGTTTCGTGCGGGCTGCCAAAGTCATCACCCCACTCGATGGAGGGCACCGGGTCCTCATAGCCGGGGACGAGCTCGCCACGTGCCGCCGCGGCGTTGATGCGCTCCACGGCTTCGTCGTAGGTGATGCGCGGGAAGGAGCCCGTCACCTGCTCGAGCTGCGTGGTGTCGCGCTCCAGCACCTTGAGTTCGGGCGCACAGTCGCGCAGGCAGGTCTGCACAATGTGCGAGACGAACTGCTCCTCAATCTCCATAAGCTGCTCAAGATCACAGAAGGCCGCCTCGGGCTCCACCATCCAGAACTCCTGAAGGTGGCGGCGGGTCTTGCTCTTTTCGGCGCGGAAGGTGGGGCCAAAGCAGTAGACGCGCCCAAAGGCAAAGATGTTGGCCTCGTTGTAGAGCTGTCCCGTCTGCGCCAGAAAGGCCGGCTCGCCGTGGTAGTCGATCTTGAAGAGGGTCGTCGTGCCCTCGGCGGCGGCGGGTGTAATGATGGGCGTATCCACGTTGAGGAAGCCGTGGTCATCCAGCCATTCGCGAATCGCGCGGATGATGACGGCGCGCACGCGCATGGCCGCCCACTGGCGCGACGAGCGCAGCCAGAGATGGCGGTTGGCCATGAGGAACTCGACGCCGTGATCCTTGGGCGTAATCGGGTACTCGTCCGCCACCTGCACAATGCGCAGGCTGCGTACGTCCAACTCGTAGCCGCCGGGAATGCCCGGGGCGCGCGCCTCGGCCTTGACGACGCCGGTGAGCACAACGCTGCTCTCCTGCGTCAGCCGCTTGCCCTCTTCAAACTCCTCTTCCGTCACGTTGCCCTTGAAGACAACGGCCTGGCAGACGCCCGTGCCGTCGCGCAGCTGGATGAACTGGAGCTTGCCCTTGCCCGTCTTGTTGTAGACCCACCCCTGCAGGGTCACGGTCTGATCCACATAGTCCTGCAATTGATTGACGCGCACAACGGGCGCCTGCTCTGCTGTCACGAGAGTGCTCTTTCTGTGGCGACATGCGCACGCGCCGTCATGGGCGCTGCTGCCGCAAAACTCTATTCGACGGAAATGTCGTCCGTGCCATCGGGCTCGGCTTCATCGGCAGGTGCTGTGTCTTCGGCGCCGTAAGGATCCTCGGCATAGGTGGGCAAGCCTGTCTCGCCGCCTGTTGCCAGCAGATTGGCGTCCATGTGCTCTACAGGCTCCATTTGCTCGAAGGTCTCCAAGGGCTCCGCGGGCGCAGGGGGATCAAACTCCTCGCCCAGGTCAAAGTCTGCAAAGACTTCGGCCATGTTGGGGCGGGCTGCAGCGCGCGCGGCCTCATCGAAGAGGGGCGAGACGTCGACATCGTAATCCTCGAGGGCGCGCCCTACCTTGGAGAAATGCTCGCTGCGGAACTCGTAGGAGCTGGCGCCGGCCGGACGCACAATGTGCGTGTAGATGTAGACCGAGGTGGGCGGCACATAGTTGATCTCCTGCGCCTGCAGCGCCGCCTGTTCGCGCCCGCCAGCGCCGCCGCGCCGCCCCTTGCTTTTGCGCCGACGACGGCTGCTGCTGGTGCGGCTTGTACGGTCGCCTCCGCTGTCGCGGCTGCTTTGTGCATCACGCGCCGGGGGTGCGCTGCGGGCCGTGCGTTCTGCCTTGGCAGGTGCGCTGCTGGGCGCATCGCCCTCTGTCTGTGCGTCACCTGGTTTGCGGCGAAAGTAGCGCCGTTTTCGATTGCCGCGCCCGCTGCCGGAGCGTCCGCCTTGTGCGTCTTGTGCCATATGTGAATGTGGGTACTGAACGTCAAACAAAAAAGCAAAATTGATGATTGAATACTGATGACTGGACGGGCCGCCATGGTCAATCTTGCCCGTTTGCACTCGCAGACGACTGCGAGACCCTATGCGCTGAAAACGGCGCACTTCGTAGCGGAGGGCCTCCTGGCCCTCACTTTGCTGCCACTCGGATACGCAGTCGCCCAAACGAGGGCCAGGAGGCCCTCCGCTACGAGCGACATCTACATTTTCATCCTGCGTTATGCAGACAAGGCATGAGCGTCTGCGTTCAACCTGCTGCAGTCAATGCGCAATCTTCAATCATCAATTTTCAATCGTTTTTCTCTACGGCACCGCATACTCCGCCACACTCTCGCCCTGGGCGTTGATGAGAATGGCGGTCGCGCCGCTGCTCCAGACGGCGGCGGGCTGCCCCCAGTAGCGTGCAATGGTACTGTCGTTGCCCGTGGTGCTGTAGAGACGCACGCTGCCGCCAGGGAAGATTTGCACGTCGCCAAAGGTGTATTCGGGGCCGCCGCCGCCCCGCTGCAGCTTCCACCCCTGCAGGCTGAAGACCTGGTCGGTGTCGTTGATAATCTCAACATACTCATTGGGCAGCAGACCGGCCCCCGCGACCGTGCGAATCTTGAGCCCCGTAGTGCCAAAGACCTGCGGCGGCGTGGCCGTCGGTGGCGCCTCGCCCGAGGGCACCAGCAGCCGCTGCCCCGAGAAGATGTTGTTGGCGTCGGTGATGTTGTTGGCGTCCGCCAGTTCCTGCGTCGCCACGCCGATCTTGGAGGCGATGCCGCTGAGCGTTTCTCCCGCCTGCACAGTGTAGTATTCGGGCTCGCCTGCGGATTGCACGGCCGGTTCGCCGTCGGACTCCGGGGCTGCAGAGGCCGCCGGCTCTGCCTCGGCGGGCGCTGCGCCAGGCGCAGGCAACGTGGCCGTGGGCGGCAGTTGCAAGGCAGGCGTGGCAACTGCGCCACCACCGCTGCCAATTGTGGCAACGCCTGCCAGCGCCGCAAGCTCTTCGGGGTCGGGCCGGCGCAGTTCCACAATCCAGACGACGAGCAGCGCGACAACAAGGCTGATGAGTGCGTTGAGAATGATAATGAGAGCTAGTTGGCGCCGGTTCACTCTGTGTGACCTTCCGTGGTGCCTGGGCGTTGATGCAAGCGATTTGTGCGGCAGCGGCGGATAACTCAGGTTGCATTCTACCATACTCCGGCCTGCGCAGGATGAGGGAACGGGAATGAGGGAACAGGGATCGGGGAACAGGGATCGCTCGCGTGCTGCACCCGTGCGATCCCTGTTCCCCGATCCCTGTTCCCCTTTTGCAATACCGAGGGCTACATCATATTGCGACTCTATCCGGCCGCGAGGACAATCGTGCCCACAGAGTGGGCCGGCAGTTCCACGCGCCAGCCGCTGCCGTCGGCGCTGACGACGAGCGCAACCGGGCTGACGGCTTCCGGCGCAGCGGCGCTGTTGCCATCGGCTGGGCTGGCCGATGCCAGCAGCGTGCCGGTTGCCTGCGTGGCTCCGGCACGTTCCGCCAGTGCGGCAAAGGCGGCTATGCGAATCTCGGCGGGCTGCGTCAGGTGGCGATTGATGATCGTCAGCGCAATGCGATCCCCCTTGGTGGATGCCGTTGCGCTGACACTGGGGCCACCGGCCGGCAGGCTCGCGCCGCCATCCACCGCCACAGGCAGCGCCTGTGCACCAATGTGCGGTTTGTGCATGTGCAGCAGATGGTAGGTGGGCGTCAGCCACATTTGTGCCTGCTCCGTCATCACCGGCGCGTGGAGCACATTGACAATCTGCGCGAGGTTGGCCAGCGCCAGCACGTTGCATTGGCGATGAAAGCCCTCCAGCGCCACTGCCGCGGCCAGCGCATCACGCAGCGTGCCCGCCTGCTCATAGGTTGTGGGCGTGCGCTGGAGCGCCGCGGCGTCGGGACCCCACGGGCGCGCCTCGGGGTGCCAGACGCCCCACTCATCCAGCGCAACGCCGATTTTGCGCGGGCTGCCGGCCGGCTGGCGGCCGCTCACATCATCAATCAGCGCGGCGGTGCGCTGGACGAAGGCCTCGGTCCCCTCCGCCTCATCCAGCAGGTGATAATAGCCATCAGCGCTAAAAGCAGTCTCGGGGCCGCCTTCAATCCAGTAGCGATGGATGGAGAGGTGATCGACCAGATGCAGCTTTGGCCCCATGGCCTCCAGCACCTGTGCGTTCCACTCATCCGTGTGGCCGCAGAGCACCAGTTCGGCCGCACCGTCCACATGGCGCAGGTTGGAGGCAAAGCGGCGGTATTCGTGGGCATAGGTCACGGCGTCAAATTCGCCGCCGCAGCCCCAGTTCTCGTTGCCCACGCCCCACAACTTCACCCCAAAGGGAGCGGCTGCGCCGTTGGCACGTCGCAACGCGCCCAATGTGGTATTGAGGGGCGTGTTGCAGTACTCCATCCAGTCGCACAGTTCCTGCACTGTGCTGGAGCCAACATTGCCCGCCAGGTACGCTTCGGCCCCCAAGTAGTTGCAGAGCCACATGAACTCGTGCGTGCCCAGCGCGTTGTCATCCTCCACCTGCAGGCCGCACGACATACCCAATGTGCGTGTGCGCGCGTCGGGCGCGCCAATGCCGTCGCGCCAGTGATAGTGATCGGCGTAGCAGCCGCCGGGCCAGCGCAGCATTGTCACAGGCAGCGCGCGCAGCGCCTCGAGCACATCAGTGCGAAAACCGTTCTCCGTGGGCACGGCGGGCCAGGCTGCGTCGGGACGCAGGCCATCGTAGCAGCAGCGCCCCAGATGCTCGGCAAAGTGGCCATAGACGCGTGGGTTGATAGTGCCAATCGGGTGGGCGGTGTCGACGGTCACGGTGGTCAGGGACATGGCGGGAGGATTCCTCGCAGATCAGGCCTGGGAATGGAAGCGCTGGCAACGCTGGAAGGTGTGCGCGGGGCCTCGTGTTGCAGGCCGTGCGCACATACAGCATGCAATCGTAGCGCACATGGGGCTTGCGCATGCAATCGGAGGCGATGGGCATGACACGCACAGCGGCACGCCTCGCAAACGCCAGCGCGGTTGCTCGTGCGTGCGTGGCGCGTGTATCATGTGCGCCAACCACTATCCTGCCGCATCGCGGCCCATGCGCAGCCATGCTGTGCAAAGAGCACGCCAGGGGAGCCAGCCCATGCCCGTCACCTCAACCCAAAGCGTCCACGCCGGTGAGGCGCGCTTCCGCAGCCACCACAGCCTCACCGTGCCGATTGTGCAGACGGCCGTCTACACCTTCGATTCGTGCGAGGCGCTGCTGGAGATGACCGAGGAACGCATGTTTTGGGATGAGGCGGAGCGCGAGGAGTATGGGCGCTACGGCAACCCCACCGTGCGCGCCGCCGAGGCAAAGCTGGCCGCGCTCGAAGGGGGCGAGGACGCAATTCTGGTGAGCAGCGGCATGGGCGCGGTGACGTCGCTGCTGCTGTTGTCACTCAAGGCGGGCGATCATCTGATTTTGAGCGACGAGTGCTACCACAGCACGCTCGACTTCTGCCAGCACTATCTGGGGCGCTGGGGGATTGAGACAACGCTCATCCCCCACGGCGACAGCGACGCGCTCGAGGCGGCGGTGCGCCCCAATACGGCGCTCTTCTTCTCCGAATCGCCCACGAACCCCTTTATGCACTGCCTCGATTTTGCGCGCACGGCCGCGATTGCCAAGCGCCACGGCTTTAGAACAGCAGTGGACGCGACCTTTGCCACCCCCTGCAACGTGCGCCCGCTTGAGGCGGGCATCGACATTGTGATTCAGAGCGTGACCAAGTATCTGGGCGGCCATAATGACCTGATGGCGGGCGCGGTGATTGGCCGCACGGCGCTGACGACGCCGCTGCGCGCCATGCAGGGAGTGCTGGGCAACCTCTGCGCGCCCAACACGGCCTGGCTGATCCTGCGCGGCATCAAGACGCTGGCGCTGCGCGTGGCGCGCCAGAACGCGAACGGGCTGGCTGTGGCGCGCTTTCTGGAGCAGCAGCCGCAGGTGCGGCGCGTCTGGTATCCCGGCCTGGAGAGCCACCGCGATTTTGCGCTGGCACAGGCCACGCTGCATGGTGGCGGTGGCGTGGTGAGCTTCGAGATTGAGGGTGACGCGGCGGCCGCGTACCGCTTCATCAACGCGCTGCGCATCGCCACAATTGGGCCGAGCCTGGGCGGCGTGGAGAGCATGGTAAGCCCGCTGGCGGTGATGGGCTATGCCAACCTGCCGCCCGAGGAGCGACTGTCGCTTGGCATTCGCGACGAACTGGTGCGCTTCTGCTGCGGCATTGAAGAGACAGAGGACCTGGTGGCAGACATCGCACAGGCACTGGAAAAGGTTTGAGCGTATTGGAAACCAGGCACAGTTCACTATCAGGTTCGTTGCAGGCCTCCAAAGCATAACTTGTTAGTATAGCACAAAATGTTGCGAAGTTGGCGCACGGCTGTGCGCTTCGTTGCCCTTCCGTAGCGAATTCGTCGGTTTCAGCCCTGCATACGTCGGTTTTTTCCAGGAACATACGCAAAAAGCATGGCGTTTTCCGCTCGGAACGCAATGGTGTTTCGTGGTTCACTCAAGGCAGATGACGCAATGTGTTCGTGCATGTCGACTGCACTGACTCTTTGATCGACGCTGTTGAGGGGCTGCGTTCCACGATGTTGTTACGTATTGTGTTACTTTCTGCAAGGAGGACGAAATGGCAGGTTCAAGCAGCAGTGGTAGCCAGGGTGGTTCGGGCGGCAAGAGCTCGAGCGGTCAGGGTGGCAGCCAGGGTGGTAGCCAGGGTGGTAGCCAGGGTGGCAGCCAGGGTGGCAGCCAGGGTGGCAGCCGCGGTGGCAGCCAGGGCAGTTCCGGCAGCAAGAGCGGCTCCGGCAGCATGACTGTCGAAGAGGCCGGCCGCAAGGGTGGCGAGGCAACAGCCGAGACCCACGGTCACGAATTCTACGAAGAGATCGGTCGCAAGGGTGGTGAAGCCCGCGCCGAGAACCAAGAGAATGAGAATGATCGCAGGGGTGGCTCGAACAGCTCCCGTGGTCAGAGCGGCAGCAACCGCTAGTCCGTAGTAACCATCGATACCCAACCCGTAGGAATGGAACTGCTCGGCACTATGTGCCGAGCAGTTCCACGTTTTAGCCCTTTTTCCCGGCTCTACGCCGCCAAGCGGTGCAGCAACATGCAGTAGCCGCGCTGATTCTTCAGGTAGGACTCAAGGCGGTGGAATTCGTTGGGCGAGTGGATGAGTTCGTCGTCCAGCCCAAAGGCGAAGTTGACGGTGTAGACGCCAAGGCTGTTGAGGAAGAGCGTACACACAGGAATGCTGCCGCCCGAGCGTGCATAGTAGGGCTCGCGCCCGTACATCTCGCGCAGCACATCGCGCGCCGCCTCGTTGCCTGGGTGGTCAGAGGGCATGAGATAGGCCTGCGCCATGCTCTTGCTGGGGGTCACAGTCACCTGCGCGCCGGCGGGGGTGTTGCGGGCAATGTGATCCTGGATCGACTCGAGCACACTGTTCGGGTCCTGGTCGGCCACAAGGCGGCAGGTGATCTTGGCGTGGGCGACGCTGGGGATGACCGTCTTGGTGCCTGCGCCCTGAAAGCCGCCCCAAATGCCGTTGACCTCAAGCGTGGGCCGCGCCCAGATGCGCTCCATGGTGGAGAAGCCCGGCTCGCCATAGAGTCCGTTCAGTTCCATTTCGGCCATGTATTCGGCTTCGTCATAGGGAATGTCGGCGAGGAACTGGCGGTCTTCGTCGCTGAGTTCGCGCACGTCGTCGTAGAAGCCATCGACCAGAATCTTGCCGTCGTCGCCGCGCATGGAATCGAGAATCTTTACAAGCGCGTGAATTGGGTTCTGGATGGCGCCGCCCACGCCGCCCGAGTGCATGTCGTGGCTGGGTCCCTTGACATCAATCTGCAGCGCAGCCAGGCCACGCAGCCCCACCATGAGCGCGGGCTCCGTCTCCGACCACTGGCCGCCGTCCGAGGAGAGAACCATGTCGCAGGCGAACTTCTGCTTGTTGGCCTCAATGAAATCGGGCAGCGTCGGGCTGCCGATCTCTTCCTGCCCCTCAAAGAAGTACTTGACGTTAATCGGCAGGGCGCCCTCTGTCTGGAGCAGCGCTTCGGTGGCCTGGATGGTGGGCAACATGCCGCCCTTGTCGTCGCTCGCACCGCGCGCAACCACGCGGCCGTCAACCAGCGTTGGCTCAAAGGGGGGCGAATCCCACAGTTCCACGGGATCGACCGGCTGCACGTCAAAGTGGCCGTAGATCATCACCGTGGGTTTGCCCGGGGCGTGGAGCCAGTCGCCATAGGCCACGGGGTGGCCGCCGGTCTCCATAAGCTGCACGTTCTCGATGCCGGCGTTGATCATGCGCTCGACCACGAACTCGCCGGCGCGGCGCACGTCGGCGGCATGCTCGGGCAGCGCCGAGACGCTGGGAATGCGCAGCAGATCAAAATACTCCGCCAGCAGCCGCTCGCGGTTCTCTTCCAAAAACTCCTGCCAAGTGCTCATGTATAAGTCCCCTTGAAGTGAAAAAGGACCTGTACACAGATTTCACAGAAACAAACAGATAAAGGCAGATAGAGCTTGTATCTGCTCTTATCTGTTTGTTTCTGTGAAATCTGTGTACAGGCATTGGTTTGGTACGGGTTCATGCGCCAGGTTTGCGCGCCAGGGTAGCGAAGAAAGTGTTCATGAGCGCATCGAGCGGGTTGCCCGCCCAGCGATCCTCATAAAAGGCAATGATGTGCAAGCCGGCCTCGGTCTGCCCGCCAATCAGCTCCTCCAGCGTGTGGCTCCACTCGAAGGGCTGCTCGTCCTCAATCAAGCGGGCGCGCTCAGTCTCCGTCAAGTCGGTAATGTCGCTGTAGGGCAGGCTGTGGCGCACCACCAGTTCGCCCTCGTCGGCGCGGAATGCATCAAAGATATAGCTGACGGGATTGCTGAAGCCCGCCATGAAGAGGCCGCCCGGCCGCAGCACGCGGTAAACCTCGCGCCAGATGGGCTGCACATGGGGGACAAAGGCGACGGAACAGGGGTTGACCACCAGATCGAAACTGGCGTCGGCAAAGCGGCTCAGGTCGGCCATATCGCCCTGTTCGGTGCGAATGGCCAGCCCGTCGCGCGCCGCCACGGCGGCATCGTTGGCCAATTGCGCCGGCGAGTTGTCGAAGACAGTTACCTGCGCGCCTGCCGCCGCAAGAACAGGCCCCTGCTGCCCGCCGCTGCCGGCCAGGCAGAGCACGTCGCGCCCCATCAGATCGGGGAACCAGTTGCGCGGCACGGCGCGCGTCGGCGTCAGCACAATCGACCAGTCACCCATGCGCGCGCGCGCCACCACATCAGGCGGGACGGGGACTGTCCAAATGCTGCCACTGGCCACGGCGGCATCCCATGCGCGGCGGTTCCACGCAAGCAGCTCTTCGGGGCTCATGGGTTGGCTGGTGGAGCTGGGATCAGAATGTTTCATGGCGCGCTCCCGGCAACGGCGGTGCACTCTACGGCAAGGGCGAATGGGCTGCACAAATTGTACCACAGCGCGCAACAACGACGCCTCGCTCCCAACAGCCGATACCCGACACCCCCAGATAAAATTCATACACTTTGCTAACGCACCTGCAATGCCAATCTTGCAGACGCGCGCGACAATGGCTTGAGTGAATGAGCGCGGCCAGACAAGGCAACATGACGCCCGACAGCCCTGCTCACCAGGCAATATTGTGACTCTACGAGATAAAACTCGATTACACGTGAACTGGAGGATTGGACTCAATGGGAAAGATAATTGGTATTGACCTCGGCACCACCAACAGCGTGGTTGCCGTCATGGAAGGTGGCACGGCCACAGTCATCCCCAACGCCGAAGGCAACCGCACCACCCCATCGGTGGTGGCTTTTGCCAAGAATGGGGAGCGGCTGGTGGGTGTAACCGCCAAGCGCCAGGCCGTTGTCAACCCCGAGAACACTGTCTATTCGGTCAAGCGCCTCATGGGTCGTCGCTTTGACGACGACGAGACGAAGAAGACCATGGGCATGGTCTCCTATCAGATCGTTGATGGGCCGAATCACGACGCGCGCGTTTCAATTCCGAACAAGAACAAGGTCTATACGCCGCAGGAAATCAGCGCGATGATTCTGGGCAAGCTCAAGCGCGACGCTGAATCCTACCTGGGCGAGGAAGTGCGCCAGGCAGTCATCACGGTGCCGGCCTATTTCAACGACAGCCAGCGCCAGGCCACCAAGGACGCGGGGCAGATTGCCGGCCTTGAAGTGCTGCGCATCATCAACGAGCCCACGGCCGCAGCAGTGGCCTATGGCCTCGACAAGAAGAACAATGAAACGATCCTCGTCTTTGACCTGGGCGGCGGCACCTTTGACGTCTCAGTGCTCGAAGTGGGCGACGGCGTCATCGAAGTGAAGTCCACCAATGGCGACACGCACCTGGGCGGTGACGACTGGGACGAGCGCATTGTGCGCTGGATGGTCGAGGAATTCAAGAAGGAACAGGGCATCGACCTGGGCCAGGACCGCCAGGCGCTGCAGCGGCTGCGCGAAGCGGCCGAGAAGGCCAAAATTGAGCTTTCGCAGTTGCCGCAGACGGAAATCAACCTGCCCTTTATTACGGCAGACAGCAGCGGCCCCAAGCATCTGGCCGTGACGCTGACCCGCTCGAAGTTTGAGCAGCTGACCGCCGACCTGCTCGAGCGTACCCGGGCGCCTTTCGTGAACGCGCTCAAGGATGCCAAGATCAAGGCGGACGACCTGAACGAAGTGGTGCTGGTAGGTGGCTCCACACGCATGCCCATGGTGCAGGAGCTTGTCCGCAGCCTTACGGGCAAGGATCCCCACAAGGGCGTCAACCCCGACGAAGTTGTGGCCGTTGGCGCTGCAATTCAGGCCGGCGTGCTGGGCGGCGAAGTGAGCGATCTGCTTCTGCTCGACGTCACACCGCTGAGCCTGGGTCTTGAAACGCTGGGCAGCGTGATGACCGTGCTGATTCCGCGCAACACGACGATTCCGACCAAGAAGACGGAAGTCTTCAGCACGGCGGCTGACAACCAGACGGCGGTGGACATCCACATTTTGCAGGGTGAGCGCCCGATTGCCGGCGGCAACAAGACGCTGGGCAACTTCCGCCTGGACGGCATTCCGCCCGCACCGCGTGGTGTGCCGCAGGTTGAGGTGACCTTCGACATTGACGCCAACGGTATTCTGCATGTGGTGGCCAAGGACAAGGCCACAGGCCGCGAACAGAGCGTCAAGATTACGGCTTCGACCAACCTCTCGACGGAGGAAGTGGAGAAGTTGGTGCGCGATGCCAAGGCCAACGAAGCGACCGACGCAAAGGCTCGCGATCTGGCCGAGGCGCGCAACAACGCCGACAACCTGATCTATGTCACCGAGAAGTCGCTGCGCGACCTGGGCGACAAGGTGCCCGTGAACGACCGCGGCCAGATTGAGCAGATTATCGAAGAGCTGCGCGCCGCACGCGGCACCGAGGACCTGAACAACATTCGCACGCTCACGGACCGCCTGCAGCAGGCCAGCCACGCGCTGACGCAGCAGGCCTACCAGCAGAGCGGTGATGGCGACGGCATGGGCGGCATGGGTGATATGGGCAACATGGGCGGTATGGGAGACACGGCCGGTGGCAACGGCGGCGAGAGTGGCCAGAGCCCCGACGAGGATGTGGTTGAAGGCGAGTATCGCTCCGTCTAGCCGGCGCAATTTAGCAGCAGCAGGCAACTGCAACTGCGATTGAAGCAAATACGTTCAATGGGCGGGGCAATCGAGCTCCGCCCATTGTTTAGGAGAGACTATGTACGACCTACCTGGGCCAAGTAACCGGCGCCGGCCCACCGCCCAACAACGCCTGCCCACGCTGGAGGATTTCCAGACGCTGAGCGCGGCCTATCAGAAGCTGCAGGCGCAGGCTGAGGCACAGGCTGCGGCGCATGCAAAGGAACTGGCGGCGCGCACCAGCGAGGTTGCCATCAAGGACGAAGCATTGCGCAAGCAGGGCGACGACCTGAAGCAGACGCAATCAGAGCTGATGTGGACCAAGGCGGCGCTCAAGTCGGCCGAGGCCGCGAATGCCGAGCCCGATCGCGAAAGCTGGCAGGATCGCTACGTACGCCTGCAAGCCGACGTGGACAATCTGCGCCGCCGTTGGGAGCAGCGCGCGGCCGACGAAACGGCCGAGGCACGCCGCGCCATTCTGCGCGACATGCTGCCCCTGGCCGATCATCTGGAGCTGGCGCTGCAGCATGCTGACGGGCTGCGCAGCACCCCTGCCGGCAGCAGCTTTGTGGGCAACATTGAATCGACGTTGCGTGCCTTTCTCGACACGCTGCGTCGCTATGGCGTGGAAACCGCAGTCGCCCCTGGGCAAGCCCTTTGACCCGGAGCAGTACGAGGCGGTGGGGCAGGTTGTTACGCAGGAGACTGCACCCGGCCACGTGGCGCACGTCGTCCAATCGGGCTACACTGAGGGCAACAAGCTGCTGCGCCCGGCGCGCGTGATCGTGAGCCAGGAGCGCGCAGCCTAGGGGCATTTCGCCGGGGCGGCGCCACTGGTGCGTCTCGGAAATGAAGGGATGATTGTAGGGGGAAGCTGTCAGCCCTCCGGTTTGGGCGTCGCGCAGCGTGCATTTGCAGGTCACGTCTCCGGCGTGACGCAGTGAGTGCCGCAATGTCGATGCCCGCAAGGGAGGGCTTGAAGCCCCCCGCTACGCAGAGTTGGCGGATTTGCGACACAGCGTGCAAGGAGATGTAAAGATGGCAAATACGGACTATTACAAGACGCTGGGCGTTGCAAAGAGCGCAACCGAGCAAGAGATCAAGAAGGCCTTCCGCAAGCTTGCACAGAAGTACCATCCGGACAAGAATGCGGGCGACAAGACCGCGGAACAGCGCTTCAAGGAGATCAACGAAGCGTATTCTGTCCTCTCCGACGAGGAGAAGCGCAAGCAATACGACCGCTTTGGCGCGAACTGGGAGCAGTATGCGCGCTCGGGTGTGAACCCGGATGATTTTGCGCGCTATGGCTTTGGGGGCGCTGGCGGCCAGGGCTTTGGCGGCCAGGGTTTCGGGGGCCAGGGCGCTGGGGGGCAAGGGATGAACATGAGCCCCGAGGAATTCGAAGAGCTCTTTGGCGGCGGCGGCGCAGGCGGCTACAGCACCATCTTCGACACGCTCTTTGGCGGCCAGCGCCAGGGGCGCAGCAGCCGCGGCGGCATGGGTTTTGACACGCGCAGCGCGGCGCCACCGCCACGCGAAGTCAGCGTGCAGATTACGCTCGAGGAAGCGCTCTCAGGCAGTACGCGCCTTTTGCAGGAGCCCGACGGCAAGCGCATTGAAGTCACCATTCCGCGCGGCGTCAAGACCGGCTCCAAGGTGCGCGTCAAAGGCGAAGGGGGTATGGGCGACATTCTGCTGCGCGTGGAGGTGCTGCCGCACAAGCTCTTTGCGCGCGAGGATAACAACCTGCGCGTGCATGTGCCGGTGGATCTCTACACCGCGCTGCTGGGGGGCGAGGTGCAGGTGCCTACGCTGGACCGCCCTGTGGCACTTACAGTGCCGGCGGGCAGCCAGAATGGGCGCACCTTCCGCCTGCGCGGGCTGGGCATGCCCCACCTGCGCAACCCCGACCAGCGCGGCGATATCCTTGCCGTAGCCGACGTGCAACTGCCCAGCAAGCTCAGCGCCAGGGAGAAGGAGCTCTTCGAGGAGCTGCGCGGCCTGCGCAGCTAGAATTCCGGTCCGCAGAAAGAGCGAAACAAGCGGAACCAACCGAAAGCAAAAGCCCAAAGCTTCTCTTTCCTGCTGTCTCCGTTCTTTCCACCCTTTCTGCGGACCGGAATTTCGCCTGCCCTGCTGCGGTTGCGCCTGCACAGGGCTGATGCTATGATTCGCGCGACGCCCTGTCGACTCATTATCCCGTCCAACGCAGAGGAGGACAGCTCATGCAACGCGACGAGTTCCGCCGTATTGTTGCCGATTCGATCAACAAGTCGCTCGCCGAAAAGGGCGAGGGGCTGCCCACTGTACCGCCCGCACAGCTTGACGCGCTCATTGACGCCATTGCCGACGGCGTCTTTACCGGTCTGCTTTCCACCCTCGACGAGCAGGCGCCCGATTACATGGCGCCACAGGCAAAGGCCGCAGCAGCCGTGCCCCCTACCGTTCAGTGGCCGCTGCCGCCGGCTGCCGCCACGGAGCCGCGTTATGAGGCCACGGACACCAGCAGGGCCGCTTCGTCTACCGAGGAGGCCGCCGGCTTGCTGGACACCGTGCCGCCCGCCAGCTCCAACGAGGAAGTGCTGCTCTGGCGCGGTCGCCCCTATTTGACCATCGGGCGCATCTATGAGCTCACCTCTCAGCGACTGCGCGTCATTAATGGCATCGTCAGCAACGAGATCGAAGAGATCGAGCTTGTGCGCGTGCGCGACACCAGGGTGACGCAAAATGTGGGTGAGCGCATGTTCGACATTGGTGACGTCACGATCTTCAGCGGTGACGCCACCACGCCTGAGAAGATCCTCTATAATATCAAGGATCCCGTCACAGTGCGCGAGCTGATCCGCAAGGCCGTTTATGAGGAGCGTGAACGGCGGCGCATGCTCTATCGCGAGGATATCCGTGACGACGACGACTTCGATATGCACGGGGATCCGGATCGCGGCTGATCGAATTCTGTTTTGTAAAACGCGCCTGATGGCGCGCCCAAACCTGGAAAGCACGGAATTGCTGCATGTTTGACGTGACCGAAGTCATCGCCATCGCCTGCCGTGCCGCTGCGATGGTGGAAGCCATGCAGCGCGCCGGCCTGCAGAATGTCAAGAGCAAGAGCATTGAGACCGACATCGTAACGGAGGCGGACGTGGCCAGCGAGAAGCTGCTGCGCGCCGAATTGCACGAACTCGACCCCAGCGCCGGCTTCTGGGGCGAGGAGAGCAACACCCCTTCCGTCGAGGCGACCTACTGGCTGGTGGACCCGATTGATGGCACCGTGAACTTTGCCCACGGCCTGCCCTACTACGCCGTGAACGTGGCCTTCATTGCGCACGGCGAAACAATGTTGGGCGTGACGGTGGAGTTGCCCTACCAGCGCATCTATTGGGTCGAAAAGGGCAAGGGCGCATGGCTGCGCGAGCCCAGCGGCAGCGAAACGCGCCTGCAGGTGAGCCGCGCCAATACGCTGCGCAAAGCGCTGTTGGCCACGGGCTTCCCCTATCACAACGGCGAAAAGGAAGACAACAACAACGCCGAGTTTGTCTGGTTCTCGCCGCGCGCCATGGCGCTGCGTGTGCTGGGCGCGGCTGCAGTGGACACGGCCCAGGTTGCCTCGGGCATGTTGGCGGGCTTCTGGGAGGGGTGGATTAACCCCTGGGATGTTGCCGGCGGCGCGCTCATGGTGGAGGAAGCAGGCGGTCGCGTCAGCGACTACACAGGCGCGCCCTGGCGCTTTGGCGGGCCGGGCTTTGTGGCCAGCAACGGCCTCATCCACGACGCAATGCTCGAGGGCATTCAAACGGCAGCGTCTTTCCGTTAAGGAATCCATGCTCGCCCGCAGCGCCTGACATCTTGACGCGAAGGCACTAACAACAGCCTCGACGCAAAGGCGCAAAGAGAGCGCAAAGAAAAGCAACAACAAAGAGTTTTCCTTGTTGTTGCTTTTCTTTGCGCTCTCTCTCTTGCGCCTTTGCGTCGAGGCTGTTGTTAGTGGCGGAAGTGGCGCGCACCTGTGAAGAGCATCACCAGCCCCAGCCGGTCAGCGGCCTCGATGACTTCGGCGTCGCGAATCGAGCCGCCAGGCTGGACGACCGCGGCAATGCCATGCTTGGCAGCTGCCTCAATGGCATCGGCAAAGGGGAAGAAGGCATCCGAGGCCAGCACGGCCCCGCGCGAGCGCTCGCCCGCCTTGACGCCCGCCATCATTACCGAGTCGACGCGGCTCATCTGTCCGGCGCCCACGCCCACTGTGGCGCGATCGCGCACATAGACAATTGCGTTGCTCTTGATGAAGCGCCCCACGCGCCACGCAAAGGTAAGGTCGACCAACTGCGCCGGCGTTGGCTGGCGACGGCTGACCACCTGCCAGCCCAGCGCATCCATGTCCTCCTGGCTGCGGTCCACCTCCTGCACAAGCACGCCCCCGACAATCGAGCGCAGGCTCAGCGGGCGCAGCGGCGTGCCGGTGTAGCGCAGCACGCGCAGATTCTTCTTCGCCAGCAGCCGTGCCAGCGCCTCTTCTTCATATGCTGGGGCAGCCACAACCTCCAGGAAGATATCGCCCAGCGCACGCGCGATGGCGTCATCGAAGGTGCGGTTAACGGCCACAATGCCGCCAAAGGCGCTCACCGGGTCAGAGGCAAAGGCCTTGGCATAGCCCTCGGCCAGCGTGGGCGCAGTGGCGAGGCCGCACGGGTTGCCATGTTTGACGATGGCCACGGTGGGCTCGGGAAAATCCTGCGCAGCCTGCCAGGCGCCGTCCAGATCAAGCCAGTTGTTATAGGACATCTCCTTGCCGTGCAGCACCTCGAAGGCAGGTTGCTCGCCCGCATAGGCAAAGAGGCCGCCCTGCTGGTGGGGGTTCTCGCCATAGCGGTTGAGCTGCACACGCAGCAGGTCGATGTGCAGGGCGCGTGGGATGATGGAGTCGGGCGCGGCATCAGCCGGCGGCGCGTCCTCCACCTGGTGGGCCAGATAGTCGGCGATCGCGCCATCGTAGGCGGCGGTGTGGCGAAATGCCTTGAGCGCGAGCGAACGGCGCGTGTCGAGGCTGGGGCCGCCGTTGGCAAATGCCTCCGCCACGTCGGTGTAATCGGCCGGCTCGCAGACCACGCTCACCGATTCGTGGTTCTTGGCAGCAGCACGCAACAGCGCCACCCCGCCAATGTCAATCTCCTCAATCGCCGTGGGCAGCGTCACGTGGGGCTGCGCCACCGTCTCGGCAAAGGGGTAGAGGTTGACGACAACAAGATCAATTGGCTCGATGCCGTGGGCGGCCAGTTCATCAAGGTGCTGTGCAGTGCGGCGGGCGAGAATGCCGCCGTGGATGGCGGGGTGCAGCGTTTTGACGCGGCCACCCAGCACCTCAGGGAAGCCGGTGACCTCCTCCACGGGGGTGACGGGGATATCGGCGTCGGCAATGGCGCGCGCCGTGCCGCCCGAGGCAATCAGTTGCCCCCCGGCAGCATGCAGCGCACGCGCAAAATCAACCAGGCCACTCTTGTTGGAGACGGAGAGCAGGGCGCGGAAGGCAGGCATGAATTGCTTCCTTTCGGTTAGGGCTTAAAAAAGGCAGCCGGATGCACAGGGGTCGGCTGCCCAACCCAGGCGTGCGGCTGTGCGAGGAAACGCGGCCAGCGCTTCCCCGCGGTTGCCCGCGTGAGCGCCAGTTGCAGCTGGTCGCGAAAATCATCTTCGTGCAAAGTATATCATAGAGGTTCAACGCTTTAGCGGTTCAAAAGTTCATACATGCTGGGCACGCATGCACCGAACTCTTGAACTCTTGAACCCTTAAACCGTTGAACCTCTATGATATACTCGGGCGCAGCCGGCGGTGCGCACCGCCTCACGAGGAACCTGACAATGAACCCTTTTCTGCAACGTTTGGCTGAACGCCCCCTGCTGGTGGATGGCGCCATGGGCACTATGCTCTTTGCGCGCGGGGCCGGCGGCGAACAGTGCCTTGAGCAGCTTGTGCTCACCCGCCCGGGCTGGGTGACGGAGGTCCACCAGAGCTATGCCAGCGCGGGCGCCGACGTCATCAAGACGCACACCTTTGGCGCAAACCGTGCGCGCCTCGCCGCCTTTGGGCTGGCCGATTCGGTGCGCGAGCTCAACTTCAAGGCCGTCAAGCTCGTGCGCGACGTGCGCGAGGTGGCCGGCCGCTCGCTCTTCATCGCCGGCGATGTGGGCCCGCTGGGCAAGCGCCTGGAGCCGGACGGTCCGCTGAGCCACGACGAGGCGGAGGCCATCTTCCGCGAGCAAGTTTCCGTGCTCTGGGAGGCGGGGGCTGACCTGATCCTCTTCGAAACCTTCACCGCGCTGGAAGAGATGGAGATTGCGATTGCCGCTGCGCGCAGCCTCTGCGATCTCCCCATTGTCGCCTCGCTCACCTATGCGCAGGATGGCTACACCACCGACGGCTTCACCCCCGCCGATGCCGCGCAGAGGCTTGCCGCCGCCGGGGCCGACGTGATTGGCGCCAACTGCACTGTGGGACCCGCCGCGCTGCTGGAGACTGTGCAGGTGCTCCACGCCGCCGCCCCGGCCGCGTCGCTCATCGCCATGCCCAATGCCGGCTTTCCCGAGCGCGTTGAGGGGCGCTTGATGTACCCCGCCAGCCCCGAGTACTTTGCGCGCTTTGTGCCTTCCTTCCTGGAGCAGGGCGCACGCCTTGTGGGCGGATGCTGCGGCACCACCCCCATGCACGTGCGCGAGATGCGCACGGCGCTCGACATTGTGCTTGCACCCGACCACGTCGCAGCGGATACCATTGAGGTGGGCGAGCCCATGGCGCTGCCCGGCAGCTCCTCGGCGGCGGATTACGGTGCGGCCGATGCCGACCAGCCCACAGCGCTGCTGCGCAAGCTGCGTGCGGGCAAGTTTGTGATCAGTGTGGAGGTGGACCCGCCACGCGCCTTTACGGCCGAGAAGCAGATTGAGGGCGCCGAATATGCCAAGCGCATTGGCGCCGATGCCGTCAACGTGGCCGACAGCCCCATGGCGCGCGTGCGCATGGGCGCGCTGGCGCTCTGCGTGGAGATTCAGCAGCGCGTGGGGATTGAGACAATCGTCCACTATACAACGCGCGACCGCTCGCTCATGGGGCTCCAGTCGGACCTGATTGGCGCGCACATGCTCGGCGTGCGCAGCATCCTCGCGCTCACGGGTGATCCGCCCAGCCTGGGCGACACGCAGCAGAGCACGCCCGTCTACGACGTGGACTCAATTGGACTCACGCGCATTATCAGCCGCTTCAACGAGGGGGTCGATCTCTCGGGCCGCGACATGGGCCGACGCGCCGCCTTTACAATTGCCGTGGCGTGCGACCCCACGCGCCCCAACCTGGATGAAGAAGTAGAACGCTTTCACCGCAAGGTGAGCGCAGGCGCGCATTTTACAATGACGCAGCCCATCTATGAGGCGCAGCTCTGGCGCACCTTTGTAGAGCGCTACGAGCAGACCTACGGTACGTTCCCCGTGCCCGCCCTGGTGGGCGTGCTGCCGCTGCAAGGGCACAAGCACGCCAGCTTCCTGCACCACGAGGTGCCCGGCATCACCCTCACCGAGGCGACGCTTGAGCGCATGCGCCTCGCCGGCCCCAATGGCCGGCTGGAGGGCGTGGCCATGGCGCAGGAGCTGCTGCTTGAGCTTAAGGATCTGCCCTATGTGCAGGGGGTCTACCTCATGCCCAGCTTTGGCCGCTACGAGCTCGCCTGCCAGGTGCTTGAGGTGCTAACGCCGGAGACGGTGTAAGCCAATAATCGCAAGTACACAGATTTCACAGAAAGAGACAGATGACAACGGATTGAATCCGTTGTCATCTGTCTCTTTCTGTATGCATCCAATCGGTGCGCCCGCGGAGTGTGCGGCGTCTGCCGTAGCGGCTGCTTCAGCTGCCGTAGGGGGAGATCGCGTCGCGTCCTCGAGAACGGCGGCTGAAGCCGCCGCTACGAACCGTTGCACAATCGCTAGGGCGCGCTGCTCGGCCATCCCCCCAGGAAAAATCGATGGAACTCTCCTCCGTGCACCGGCGTTCGGGTTGTGTCCCTCGAACAACAGTATCACCGCGCACTGGCTCCTTGCCGCGCAGGTCCTGCCGACGGTCCCTATGGGACAACCGCCCTCCAAATTCTCCTGTTGATGTCCAATTTGCATAACTCTCTATCTCTATCAGAAGGAGAACCCACATGCGCTCGAGCAAGCTGCTATCCCTATGGCTGCTGGTCATTGTTGCGTTGATTGTTGCCGGCTGTGGCGGCGCCGTTGCGCCTGCCGCCGACGCCGGCGCCGCTGCTGGTGCGGATACATCCGCGCCCGCCAGCGGTGAGAAGGTGCAAGTCAAGCTCGCCACCTGGGCCGGCGTGGATGAGGCCAACGAACTGCAGGCCATCATCGACGATCTCAACGCCGCCTCCGATTCCTACGAAATCATTCAGGAATCCAGCCCGGCCGAGTACTGGACCAAGCTGCAGACCACTGTGGCCGCCGGCACCGCCGCCGACCTCATGTGGATGGACCAGGAGCATCTGCCCGAGTTTGCCGTCAACGGGGCGGTGCTCGACATCACCGATCGGTTGGCCGCCTCTGATCACCCCGCGGCGAACCTTGAGGACTACTTCCCGGCCGCCCTCGATCGCTACACCTATGATGGCCAGATCTACGGCCTGCCGTGGATTGCCATGCCCGCCATGCTCTATGTAAACCTCGACGCGCTTGAGGCAGCAGGGCTGAACGAGGCTGATGTCAACAACTGGACGTGGGAGGACTTTGCCAGCGCCTGCACGGCAATGACGGTGACTGATGGCGGCAATGTCTCACAATACGGCTTCAGCATTGTGCCCGGCTGGCCGCCGCTGCAGCAGTACATCTGGCAGGCGGGCGGTGAGGTCATTTCCGAAGACCTGAGCCAGTCGCCGATTGACTCGCCCGAGGCGATTCAAGGCGCGCAGTACATCGCCGACATTGTAGCCTCGGGCTGCACGCCGGCGCAGTCGGTCATCAGCGAGCGCGGCTTCGATGCGATGATGAAGAGCGGCCAGGTGGCCATGTTTGTGGGCGGTGCGGCCGACAATCTGGAGGCCACGGAAGGCAAGCGCATCAAGGCCTTCCTGCTGCCGCAGGGGCCCGTCAACCGCGCCACGTGGGCGTGGATTGGCGGCATGAGCATCAACGCCAACACCGAGAATGCCGACGCCGCCTTCGAGGCCTTCCTGGACCTGACGCAGGCCACGCAGGAATGGAAGGTGCCCGCCCCGCGCATCTCGTTGGCCACGACCGAGGGCATTATCAATGCTGTACCCTACAAGGAGATCTCGGCCGAGAACATTATCGCGAACCTGGATAACATGCAGGCCCCGCGCATCTTCCCCGGCTTTGCGCAATGGGCCACCGTCTTTGGTGAGCGCTATGTGGACCCGGTGGTGCGCGGCACAGATACACCCGCCGACCTCGCACCGACAGTGCGCCCCATGCTGGAGGATCTGCTCCCCAACGCTGCGCAGTAGCGCCAGCGCGAGTCGTCTCAATCGGGAGGGTGGGTCATCCCACCCTCCCGGCCCCACTTGTGCGGCACACCTCGGACGGTAAACCAGCCCGAAAGCAAGGTAAGCGATGAATGCCGATATGATCACCAGCGCATACCTGCCCACGCTGATTCGTTTTGTGCTCGCAGCCGTGGCGATTTTGGGGCTAATGATGCTGCTCTTCGCGCTGCTGCGCCGCATGGGTGTGAGCACCGAAGCGGCCACAGGTTACACGCTGATTACGCCATGGCTGTTAGGCTTCCTCATCTGGACGGCCTTTCCGATTGTTGCGTCCTTTTACCTCAGCTTTACCAACTACAACATTCTGCGCCCGCCTGAGTGGGTGGGCTTTGAGAATTACCAGCGCATCTTCACGCGTGACATCGACTTCTGGCCTGCCATTCGCATCACGCTTTTTTACGCGTTCCTGAGCGTGCCGCTGGGCGTGGCGGGGTCGCTGCTGGTGGCCATGCTGCTCAGCGCCGACATTCGCGGGCAGGGCGCGTTCCGCACAATCTACTACCTGCCTTCAATTCTGCCGGCAGTGGCCACGGCGCTGCTCTGGCGCTGGCTCTTCAACCCGGACGCCGGGCTGATCAACAGCCTGCTGCGCCCCTTCCTGAACCTCTTTAACGTGCCACCACCCAACTGGTTTGGAGACCCGCGCTTTGTGCTGCCCGCGTTCATCATCATCAGCCTCTGGGGCATTGCGGGTGCAAACATGGTGATCTTCCTGGGGGCGCTCAAGAATGTGCCGCGCCACCTGCTGGAGGCAGCCGAGATTGATGGGGCCAACGGCTTCCGCCGCTTCCGCCACATTACGCTGCCCATGATCACCTCTGTGATCTTTCTGCAGGTTGTTATGGGCATCATTGGCGCGCTGCAGATCTTCACGGTGGCTGCCTTTATCCGCTACACGCCGGCGGCGGGCAAATTCATGAATGTGCTCGTTTATCAGGCGGGCTTCCAGCAGTTCCGCATGGGCTATGCCAGCGCGCTGGCGTGGATCCTTTTTGCGGTGATTCTGGTGCTCACGCTGCTCGTCTTCCGCTCGTCGGAGAGCTGGGTTTACTACGAAAGCGCCAAGAAATAGTGCGTCGTGACAGGATGAATGCTGATGAGTGTATCAACTGAAGCGCCGGCGCCGGTTTCCGGCAACTCCTGGCGACAGAGCAAGCGCACGAACAGCACGATCGGCAAGATCGTTGCCTACATCATTGTGACGGCCGGGGCGATCGTGCTCATGGTCCCCTTTGCGTGGATGCTTTCCAGTTCGCTCAAGCCGCTCGATCAGGTCTTTGCCGAGCCGCCTGTCTGGATTCCACAGCCGATCCAGTGGCACAACTATGTGGATGCGTGGACGGCGCTCCCCTTTACCCAGTTCCTGCTCAACACCATCTTCATTACGTCGCTGGGCATGGTGGGGACGATCTTCACATCGGCGCTGGTGGCCTATGGCTTTGCACGCTTCAACTTTCGCGGGCGCGACACGCTCTTCATTGTGCTCCTCTCGACCATGATGCTGCCTTATGTGGTGACGTTGATTCCCGGCTTCCTCATCTGGCGTACATTTGGGCTCATCAATACCTATGACCCGCTGGTGATCGGCGCGCTCTTTGGCGGCGGCCCCTTCTACATCTTCCTCATGCGCCAGTTCATGATGACCATTCCGCCCGAAATGGAGGAGGCGGCGCGCATTGACGGGGCCAACACCTTCCAGATTTTCACACGCATCATCCTGCCGCTTGTGCGCCCGGCCCTGCTCGCGATTGGCATCTTCAGCTTTCAGGGCATCTGGAATGACTTCCTGGGGCCGTTAATTTACCTGAATGATATGCAGAAGTACACAATGACGCTGGGTATCTTCTTCTTTGTGGGTGGGGCCAGCGAAGCGCCCAAGTGGCACTGGCTCATGGCCATGTCAACGCTGATTGCCGCACCGATTCTGCTCATCTTCTTCCTGGCGCAGCGGCAGTTCATCGAAGGAGTCACCCTCACCGGTCTCAAGGGATAACCCCGATTGTCTTGCACCCCTTCAGAGTTCAATGCAAGGAGCCTTGCCGTGGCTTTTCGCCTTGTGCGCCCATCCCATCTCCCGGTTCTGCTGCCCAACCTGCAGTCGGAGTGGGAATGCTACAACGTCTTCAATCCAGCCGTCATCCACCACAACGGGCTCTTCCACATGCTCTACCGCGCGCAGGGGCTTGATTGGGTCAGCCGCCTGGGCTATGCGGTCAGCGCTGACGGCGTGCAGTGGAACCGCATGCGCAACCCCATTCTGGAGCCGCACGACGGCAGCGATGCACGCGGCGTGGAGGACCCGCGCGTGGTGCATATGGACGGCGTCTTCTACATGACCTACACGGCCTACGGCAGCGAGTTCCAGGGCGACGGTGAACCAACCCACCTGGGTGGCGGCATTCTGCCCATGATTGCGCGCAGCCGGAACCTGATCACCTGGGAGCGCATGGGGCCGATTGTGGTTGGTGAGGACAACAAGGATCACGTGCTCTTCCCGCGCAAGATCAATGGGCGCTATGCCGCCCTGCACCGCCGCTGGCCCCACGTGTGGATTGCCTACTCGGATGATTTGCGTACCTGGCCCGAGGACGCGATGGCCCCCATCTACGGCCCCCGCCCGGGCAGTTGGTGGGACGACACAAGCGTGGGCAGCAACGGCGTGCCGATTGAGACGGAGCATGGCTGGCTCTGCCTCAACCACGGCTACACGCTGGAGGTGATTGAGAGCGAGAGCAGCCTGGCGCAGGGGCCAGTCGTCAAGCGCGTCTACCGCCTGGGCGCTATCCTGCTCAACCTGGACGACCCCACCAAGGTGGTGAGCCGGCCGACCGAACCCATGTTTGAGCCGGAGGAGATTTGGGAGCTGCGCGGAGATGTGCCCTACGTGGTCTTCAACAATGCCTCGGCCGTCGTGGACGGCACGGTTTACGTCTACTACGGTGGCGGCGATCACGTCATTGGCCTCGCCACCTGCAGCCTGAGCGACCTCGTCGATTACGTGCGCTCCGGCTGAAGAGAACTGCTGTACGCAGAGCACACAGAAGAATACAGATAACTGCGGATACCAAGAGCTCTTCCGCTGGTATCCGCAGTTATCTGTATTCTTCTGTGTGCTCTGCGTACTCGCGTTTATTGGGCCACCACAAAGGCAATGGCCTGCGTGCGGCTATGCGTGAGGCTGAGCGACCACTCGCCAAGGCCCATTGCGGTCGCACGCCGTGCGGCGCCACCGTGCAGCTGCAACAGCGGCGCGCCGCTCTCAATGCGCGCCACCTCAATGTCGGTCCACACCACGCCGGCACGCCATATGCCCGTGCCCAGCGCCTTGGCCACCGCTTCCTTGGCGGCAAAGCGCACGGCCAGCGATTCCATGCGGCTGCCGCAGTCAGCGCGTTCAGCGGGCGTGTAGACGCGCTGCAGGAAGCGCTCGCCATAGCGGCCCACCGCCATGCGCACACGTGCTATTTCGATGAGGTCAACGCCGGTGCGGAGCATAAAGAGAGGTACAGGTTACAGGTTGCAGGTTAACGCTGATTCGGCCAGCGTATAGAGGTAGAGCGTTGGGTTGGCGTGGGCGTCGCGCACCACACGCAGCGTGCCGCCGGGATAGCGCTGCGCGGCCAGCAGCAGCGTCTGGCGGCCGGGCTCGGGCGGCAGCAGCAGATGCGCGCCCACGGGCAAAGTTGCGGGCCATGCCGCCGGCTCAAAGGTGGGGATGGGCGGCAGCAGCGTTGCCTCGGGCGCACTGGCGGCGGCAAAGCGCAGCGCATCAGCGTTCCACGCGTCCTCCGGCGATTCGGCAAAGAGCGCAATTGGCGCGCCGTCGGCGGCAAGCTGCGCCACAGTGCGCGCCGTGGCCGTGGCTGCATCCGGGTGGATGCCCAGCTGCGCCGGATAGTCGCGCACGTTGACCAGCGCCGCCAGCAGCAGCGCGCCCACGGCAGCCAGCGTCGCCGCTGAGCGCACCCATGGCCCCAGGCTGCGGCTCAAGGCCGCCTCAATGCGGTCGAGCGCAAAGGCCAGCGCCAGCCCCACAGCAGGCAACAAGACAGCCAGGCCGCCGTAGATCACATTGGCCAGTGAAAGGGGCGCAGCCGCAGCAACGCCCAGCGCCAGCCAGCCAAGCAGGATCCACCCGATTGGCTGATCGATGTGAAAAAGTAACCCACCCAGCGCCAATAGGAAGAGCGCGCCCAGCAGCGGCCCGAGGAGCGCGGGCAGCGGTGAGAGCAACTGCTGCGTAATCTGGATGTTGAAGGCCGCGAGCAGCGTCGTTGCGCCCTGACCAAAGCTTCCCAACCCCGCCGCCCAATCGCCGGCAGCGCCGTTGACTGCGCAACTGCCCAGGCAGAGCGCTGGGGCGGCCGTTACAACCAGCGCCGCCAGCCAGAGCCAGAAGCCGCGCGCGCCCACACCGCCGGCCTCCTGCGCCAGCAAGCGCCCGCGCATGAGCGCCATACTTAGCCACACCACAACGCCAACGCCCGCCAGCACCACGCCACTGGGGCGCAGCAGCACGGCCAGGCCCGACAGAAGGCCCGCTGTGGCCACCATGGGAAAGCTGCCCGTGCGCAGCGCGCGCAGCAGCGCCCAGAGGCCAAGCGTCCCCCACAGGGCCGGTGCCAGGAAAGTTGGCAGGCGCGCCAGGTGCAGCGTGGGGAGCAGCACGGCCGTCGCCAACGCCCCCAGCAGCGCCGCACGCCGCCCATCATCTGGTACGTACTCCACCGGCGCGCGCCGAAAGAGCTCGCAGCCCAGCAGCCACGTCGCCGCTACAAGCGCCAGCGCAGTTGCGCTCCCTGCCCACAGCAGCCCGTCGAAGGGATTGCGCGCCACAGCCAGCCCCAGCGCTGTACCCAGCGTGGCCAGCCACGGCTGACCCGATGGACCCGTCGCAACGAGTCCAACTGCGAACATGCCGCTCTGCGCCTGCGCCTGGAGTCCGGCCGCGATGCTCTGGCTTGGGATTGTGGCGGGCAGCCATGCGCCCTGCCAAAGATAGAGAAAGCCAGCGATCCCCAGAATCGGAATCAGCAGCGGCCAGCTGCGTTCGGGATTGCCGCTGTCGTCGCCCCAAATTTGCAAGGCGCGCTCGCGCTGCAGCACAGTGGCAGTGGTCAGCACAAGCGCAATCCCCGCCAGCCACAACAGGCTCTGCAGCCAGCTTTCCGACAGCCCCAGCGTTGGCCACAGCCAGAGCACTGCCGCCAATGCAATTACCAGCGCAATCAGCAGCACGAAGGCAAGGCTGCCCATGGGGGCGGCCCCGATTGCAGCGCGCACACGACGCGCGCCCATCCCCTCCCACGCCGGCGCGGCCAGCCCAAAGCAGAGGCACGCCAGCAGCGCCGCGGCCAGCGCAAGCGTCAGCAGGTCCTGGGGCAGCCAGCGTTCGTATTGAATGAGTGAGGGCGCGCGTTCGAGCAGCCAGGGAGGGAACGCCCCCACCAGCGAAAGGCGCGCGAAGAGCCATGCCGCCGAGCGCGGCAAAGGCGACTGCCAGCGCCAGGAGCACAAAGCGCAATATCTTCATCGGTGGCGAGAATGGCCCATGGGGCGGCTCTGTGCGCTGGAAGAGGAGACTGCTGTAGGGCGGAGGCCGCAACTGTCAGGGGCTGCGCCGCCTGCGCCCACAAAAAGAACCCGGCGGCACGGCCAGCGCGCCAACCGGGGTCTTCAGGCTGCGTAAAGCCAGGTCACCGCGCGTTCAGATCGAGTGCACAGTAGCCTGCAGTCGGAACATGCACGTTACTGCTCCGCGTGCACCGGCGTCTCTACGTTGTCATTGGAAGGCACAGCCGTGGTGGCCGTAGGCACTGTGGGAGCGACGTACGCTGCGGGCGTGATCGGCGCGCTGGGCGCTTCGATCACCGTAGGCGTCACAACCTTATCGCCCTTCAGTTCATCGCCGGCTTCCTTGCGGAACTCCTTGATGCCCTTGCCCACTGCGCCGAAGACTTCGGGCAACTTGCCCACGCCAAAGAGCATGGCCACAATGATCAAGATCAACACCAATTCCATCGGTCCGGGCAGAAAGTTCATAGT
This sequence comes from uncultured Chloroflexia bacterium, assembly GCA_963773745.1. Taxonomy (GTDB): domain Bacteria; phylum Chloroflexota; class Anaerolineae; order Caldilineales; family Caldilineaceae; genus UBA5069. Next base: position 499,980 of record CAVZCL010000005.1, on the reverse strand, counting down.
GAATATCCTTGAACGAGCGCCGCACATGCATGCGCAAGAAGACATGCCTGCCGGCGCGCTGAGCAGGTTATGCTCGATTATAGCACGCTTTGAGGGTGCTGCAAATGCTTGTGGGCGACAAGAAAGTGGCCGCCCGAATTGATCGGCTACTTCACCGTCCCCAGCAGATAGCGGTGATGTGCCCAGATGGCCTTGGCCTGCCAGGGCAGCGCCGCGTGATCAAGCCACGCGTAGCGCATGACGCCGCTCGCGTAGCTCCGGCTCCTGATCCATATACCAGGCCATTGTGCTCCACTGCCAGCCCTCCCCCGTAAACTGCTCGTCCAGCGCCTTGCTGCGAATGCCCAGCCGCTTGAGCACCTCGCTGGCCGGCATCACCGTGTCGGGCCAGGGGGGCACGTCGAGCACGCCCTCTTCAAAGATGGTAACGCCTGCATCCTCGAGAATGTGCCGAATGCGCGTGATGTCCGTCCAGCCCTCGTCGTGGGTGGTGAAGAAGTCGCGGTCAATCAACAGCTTGCGCATCCAGTAGCCCACCTGAATATTGTTGGGCATGGCCACAAAGACGAGGTTGCGGCTGGTGCGCACCAGTTCGCGCAGCAGGTCGGCGGGTTTTTGGATGTACCAAAGGCCGGCCCACTGCCATGTGAGGTCAAACGAATTGTCGGCAAAGGGGAGCGCGCCCCAGCCCGTGGGCGAAATCAGGAGCGTCTCGGCCTCCATGCGCAGGTCCTCCTGCCAGATGCGGCGCACGCCCGCCACGCGCTCGGCGTCATCATCCACCATGGTGACATGGACGCCCTTGCGCGCAAGCATGACGTCGTTGATGCCGCTAACGCCCGCCATGCCGTAGAGGGGTGCCTCGAGCACGCTGCGGATGGCGTAGCGGCTGCGCAGATCTTCCAGATAGTCATTGAGGACGAAGCGTTCGTAGACGAGCCCCAGCCCCTCGTTGTAATCCGTCAGGTATTTGCGCCAGCTGTTTTCGTCAGTCATGCAGCGGTCCTCAATAAACTGGGTTTTGCGGAGACAGATAATTGGTCATTGGTAAGTGGTGCGTCTCCGAAGGCCGTGGCGTGGTTCGTAGCGGCTGCTTCAGCTGCCGTTTTCGAGGACGCGGTGCGATCCTCCACAAACGGCAGCTGAAGCAGCCGCTACGAACCACGCCACGGCCTTCGGAGACGCACCACTTACCAATGACCAATGACCATTTACCTTTTCACCACCGGCAGCCACACAATGGTAGGCGGCGGGGCATTGAGGGTTGCGACAGAGAGCATTTCGCCCGCCTGCGTCTGCGCCTCAAGCCAGTAGGTGTAGGTGGCGTCGGCGTCGGCTGCGCCGTCAATGACTGTGTAGGCGAAACCCATGTGGCGGTTGCCACGTGGCTGCACAAGGCCGCCAATCGCTGTGGCGTCGGCGCGAGCGCTGCCCGCCGCTGCCGCGCCAGATGCGGAAGCCATCCAGCCGCCACTCGCGCGCCGTCTCCCACTGAATGGTGCGCCCGCCCGCCATCGCGGGCAGCGCGGCAACGCTCGCCACATCGGCGGCGGGGCCATCCTCAAGCAGCAATTGCGAGGCGCGCCACGACTGCGGCTCCAGCCCAAACTGAATGGGCATGTTGCGCTTGAGCGCCGCGCCCTGCCCGTCGGCCTCCTCTGGCCACGGCGGCTCGGGCAGATACTCCACCTCATCCACCACCACATAGGGGACGGGTGCCGTCCTGGTTGGGCGTCCTCGGGCGAAAGCAGCGCGACGCGTTCGCCCGCATTGTCCAGTGCGCCGCTGTACGGGCCAACAATGGCTACGTTGGCTGGCAAGTTGTAGTGGTTGCGGAAGAGCGCCGGCGACACGCCGGCAATGAAGAGCGAGCCGCCCGGCCGCAGCGCTAGACCGGCGGGCAGAAAGTAGCCGCCAACGCCCTCAATTTGCCAGCGATTCTCGGGATGCAGCGGATCATAGAGGCGCACGGTGGCGCTGCCCGTGTTGACAAGCTCGATGTACTCGTAGCCGCCTGCACGCAGGGTTGTACATGATTTCGGCCATTACCACGGGGCCGAAGCGCGGCCCTGCGTTGCCGGCTGCCGAGCGTCACCTGCGTTTGCAGCGGGAAGTGAGTCACGCCCATCCGAAGTGACCACGCGCCCCAGTGACACGCCGTTGGGCGAGGCGCCAAATTTCACGCTGTCGCTGTAGCCCGTGGGTGCGCCGTTGCTGTCCAGTGCAGTGAGGGTTACCTTTTCGCCCATCTCGCTCAGGCGCGGTTTGGTGCCTTCGGGCAACTCGAGCAACCAATAGCCGCCGGGCGGCACAATCGCCGTGGCGGGAAGCACGACGCGATCATCCGCCTGCGTGCCATCGGCAAACCACCAGCCTGCCATGGAGATGGGCGCGCCCGTGGGATTGTAGAACTCCACGGTGTCCACCTGCGGCGGGTCGGTGTGCGCAAGGATTTCGTTGATGAGGATACCCGGCGCGCTGACGCTATCGAGCGGCGGGGGTTGTGGCGAAGGCTGCGACTGGGCTTGCGCGCCCTGGGGCCCCGACGCCAACAAGAGGAGCAACAGCGCGGGCAGCCACCGCAGCAAACGCCGGCGCCGGTTATCGCTGCGTTTCATAGTAGATGGTTATCTGTGCGACGTCGCGCATGAAGTTGATTTCGTTCACCATGACATGCTTGATGGGCAGCCCCGTGCGGTCGCGCAGGTCAGTCAGCAGCGCTTCGTAGTTCTCAGGTCGAATGAGGTCAATCTTTTCGTATAGAATCTGTCGCTCCTCTTCGTAGCGTACACCCCAGCCTCGGTCCAGCACATAAATCAATGCAAGGATAAAGACGTTGAGGACGATGAGCTCGGAAAAGGTAATGCGCGTGGCCACAAAGAGCTGGTTGACAAAGGGCAGGCTGATTGAGACAAAGAGAAAAACCATTTCGCGCAGGGGCAGCCGCTCGGCCTGAAAGCGCAGCACGCCGAAGATGGCCATGAGGCCAAAGCCCATGCCCAGCGTCAGTTGCACATCGCGCAGCAGCCCGGTAATGAAGTAGATAATGACAAAGAAGGTGAAGTAGGCAAAGACAAACTCGGCCTTGCTCCGGCGCACCGGATAATAGATGAAGCCAATCAGCACGAACGCCGCTACCAGGTTGAGCAGCAGGCCGGGCAGCAGGTCCTGGAGTCCAGTCACAAAGCGCCTCGATACAGATTCATGGGGTGGGGGAATTCAGCGCTTCACATGCACGCAGCACATCTGCCACGTGCATGTGGCGCTCCTTGAAACGATTCTGCCTCACGTCGGCAGTCAGTTGGCTGGTGGCAAAGACATATTTGCTGAAGGATGTGGGCAGCAGATGCAGCTCATGCAGCTGGCGAAAGATGCCGGCCTGCGCCGTATACTTCTTCTGCTTAACCTCCACCACCACCAGCCCGGGCAGGTCAATCTGCGTGTTACCCAGCCCCACCGAGAGGGCAAAGTCGAGCGTCAGCCGCTCCAGGTGCTCCACGCCGACGAGCGTAACGCGAATGAACTCATTGTGAATGTACGGTTTCAGGTCGGCGGGGTCGTAGGGGACCTGTGTTGCGAGAAAGTCACTTGCCCGCGCATCAAAGCGCAGCGCCGCATCCATGGGAATACGTGTCTTGACGGTGCGGTTGCGGTTGGTCTTGCGTTTCACCTCAAGGAACGAGATGCGCGAATCCACATAGGAGCGAAAGCGCACCTTGTAGCGCTCGCGCAGGCCGCTGTGATGCGCGTGGTACATGCTCAGCGCGGGCGTGTCGAAGTAGAGCGTGCGGTAGTGGCCGCCGCGAAAACCCTCCACCTCAAGCACTTTGTAGCGATCGATGAGGCTGCTGAAGATAACCAGCGCCTGCTCTTCGGTGAGCAGATACTTTGTGTCGATGCGGTCGCGCAGCGCAGCGTTCTGCACCTCATGCAGATAGGTGGGGGCCAGCGCTTCGAAAACGGATTGCAGCGCTGGATTCATGACAGGGCGCGTGTGTGGCGCCGCGCCCCATTGCATCGCCCCGCTCGCTTGTGATGGATGTGTAATCATTTAGTCGAGGCGCAGAGCAGAAGGCGCGCCCGCAATGGGGGTTATGAACGGGGACGCGTCGGCAATGGGCGCGATGGCCGGCGCAGCGCCCAGCGTGTGAATGGCCGGCGCATCCATGTAGGCCCCGTTAAAGTCGGCGCCGGTGGTGTCGGCCTGGTCCAGAATGGCGCGGCGCAGGTCCGAGTTGCGCAGGTCGGCGTGGCGCAGGCTGGCGCCCGTGAGGTCGGCGCGGCGCAGGTTGGCTTCGTTAAGGTTGGCCTCGGTGAGGACGGCGGCGCTGAGGTCGGCGCGCATGAGGTTGGCCTCGTGCAGGTTTGCGCCGCGTAGATCGGCATCGCGCAGGTTGGCGTCGCGCAGGTCAGCATCGCGCAGGTCAGCGCCGCGCAGGATGGCGCCGGTCAAATCTGCGCCGCGCAGGTCCGCCTCGGCAAGAATTGCGCTTGTTAAATCGGCATGATGCAAATTGGCGTCGCGCAGGTTGGCACGCGTCAACTGGCCCAAAAAGAAGCTGGCGTTTGCCAGGTTTGCGCCCTGAAAATCGGCTTGCGTAAAATTGCCGCCGCGCATGTACATACCCGCGAGCGATTGCCCGCTCATGTCCTGCCCCGCGCAGGCGGGCATGCAGGCCGGGCCCGGGCTGGTGGGATATGCATACCAGAGACCGGCCACAATAACGACCATGAGCGCGCCAAAGAGCAGCCGTTTTAAGCTGAACGGTGGGATGGGCGTTACGTAGGGTGAGGCGCTGACGCGCGGCGGGCGATTCATTGTCTAAAGCTACCTGCAGGCAGCAATGGTGGCCATGTGGGCGCTGTCATGAGCACGCTGATAAGTGCTGCCCGGTCTGTGCCGGCGGTGAATGTGGCGGCCGGAATCCGGCTGGCTGTCGTCACGCAGTGCACTGGGGAGCACCCCGAGGCGCGCAAATACCAGCGGCCGCACCGCAAAGTATCAGCCGATTATAGCATATCGTTGCAAGTCGACGCTGGACCGTTCTGCGGCGCGCGCCTGGCCTCAAATCAACAACCTTGACGCAACGGCGCAAAGGCAGTCCGTTCAGGGCCGGCACGCGCTCAATTGCCCATCTCAATCAGCGTGAGGAAGCTGGGCACGCGCGCCGGGTTCAGGTCAAAGAGCCCTGTGTCGGGGTCAAACGCGCCGCTCATGCCAAAGTCATCGTCGTTGGTCAGCGCAATGCGGTCGCCGTCGACAAGCGCAATTCCCTCGAGCTTGTCGCCCTGTAAATAGCCCGCTGCAGTGAGATCCAGGTAGAGCTGCTTCTGCACAGGGTGGATGCCTTCTGCCGCCAGCAACGGCAGCAGGCGGCTCTCGAGGCCGCCGTTGGGGCCGGCCAGGTCGACAAATGGCGCATCCTGCAGGTTGGTCGCGCCGTCGAGCGAAATCTGGTAGAGATACTTGCGCGCGGCGGGGCCGGCCAGGTCGTCGCGCTCAATCACAAGGAATGCACCGTTGCCCAGCGCCGCGGCATCGCCGATTTTGTCCACGTTGTCGCCATCCACCACGTAGAGGTATTGGCCCACGGTCTCAGCGCGCACGGTGTCAAAGACGACAATGCGCACAATGCGCGAGCTCTTGCCGTTGGCGTCATCGGCGCGGTCCGGGTTGTCGATGGGGCTCTGCATGAAGGCGTAGAGAAGATCGCCGTCGATCACCACCGCCTCAAAGCCGTGGTTGGTGGTGCGCTGCATGAGCGCGCCAGGGAGCGCCTCCACGCCCAGCGTCACGCCTGCCGGGTTGCTGTTTGCGCCCTCAGGCACATAGCGCGCCAGCAGGCGGCCGTCGGCGCCAAAGTGGAGCAGCGAGGGGCGGTATTCCTCGCCAATCCAGAAGGAGCCGTCGGCAGCCATGGCCAGCCCCTCGGGGTCAATGCCCATTGGGTCAAAGGGAATTGGATTGCCGCGCAGGTCGATCGCGCGCTCGTCGCTGTTGGCGCGCCCGGGCTCGCCGTCCAGGTTGGGCAGGCCGGTAAGGGGCGCGCCGTCGCCATTGGTCAGCAGCGTCTCGCCCATGTAGCGCGCAGTGGCTGCCGCCGGATCCACCTGCACACGCACAATGCGCGGCGTGTAGGCAGGCAGCGGGAAAGGGCGCGCATTGCCGCTGCCGTCCACATCAGCAGGCGAGGCGTTGGGGCCGCGGTCGGTGAGCGTCAGGAAGTTGAGCGCACCAGTGGCGGCGTCTACGCCCTCGAAGAGCAGCGCCGAAAAGCCGCCCAGCAGCACCGACTGCCCATCGGCGGTGATGCCCACATCGGGCAGGCCGGTGATGGGCAGATCGCGCAGGCTCGCCCCGCGGCTGCTCGTGCCGGCAGCCGCAAGCGGCAGCAGGTCGGTTACAGTTGCAGCTTCAAGATCAACCGTGGCCACGGCGTTGTTCTTGCGCAGGGTAATCTGCGCCGTGCGGCCGTCGGGCGCGAGCGCAATGGCATCGGGCTCAAGGTCCTGCGCAACAGTTGCGTTGGGCCCCACAATGCGAATTGCCGGATCAAGCGTGGCGTTGTTAAAGCGCGCAAAATCCGCAGTGCGCACATCACTCTGGCGCACGCGCGGGGTCGCTGCCCAGCGCAATCACGGAAATGGAGCCTTCGGGGTTCTTGGTGTACTCCTTGTTGGGCAGCCCCTGGTTGGCCACCACAATGCGGCTCCCGTCCGGCGTAAAGGCGACTGCACTGGGGAATGGGCCCACGCGCAGCGCATTGAGGATTGCGCCGTTGACATCGGCCAGGAGGAGCGTGCCATCAGTGGGCTTCTTGTCGGCCTCAACGCCAATCGCAAGCAGGCCGTTGTGCACGGCCACACTCGTTGGGTCCTGCCCATAGGGAGTGATGTCGATAAAGCCGGCGGGTTGCGGCGCGGCTGGGTCCGTCACGTCCAGAATGTCGACGCGCTCATCGGCCATGTTGACCACGAAGGCGCGGCCGCTGGCGGCGTCATAGGCGACCGTGGGGTCCGTGTTTGCGTCAAAGTGCGCCGCCATCCTCTGTGGAGCTATACCCTCTGCAGGCTCGGACGACGCAGCTACAGCCGCCACCGCGGCAGGGGCGGCGGTCGTCACGGGTGCGTCGGTTGATCGGCCGCCACAGGCCACAATCAGCAGCGCAAGCGCGAACAGGCGCGAGCACACGAAAGCACTTGACCATTACGATTCCTCCACATATTCCGCAGCCAACGAGCAGATCTATGAAGACCGCGATCCTGTGTAGCGGCGGTGTAAGCCGCCGTACTCAGCGACGCGTCACGCTGGCTACCAACGGCGGCTTACACCGCCGCTACAGAGCGCGAGGCGATGCAGCACGACCCTGCCCATTCCACGCGTCGAGTATGATAAGCCGCGCGCACTGAATTGCCACATTTGCCGCCGCGGCATAACAAAGGGGGGCGGACGCCGCGGCGTCCGCCCCCTCCTGCATCAATACACAACACGTGGGCGCTAGTCGACGCGCTTGATCGTCGGCAGGAAGATGCGCTCGTTGTCAGGGCTTGCCGACGCATCCGCATGCCAAAAGCCACCGGCCAGCGCATAGCCGCCGCCTGTTGCCGGCGCGGGGTTGGCATCGGGCTGGGCCACGGTGCCCGTCATGGAATAACCTGCCCCCGTGCTGGTTTGGCCGCCGCCGTCAATCGTCCACCAGCCGATTGCATAGCTGCCTGCGGCGCGCACCGCCACGGCGCTTGCTGCTAGCAGCAGCAGAGCCACAATGCCCACCTTGAGGCCGGCCGCAAGGCGGGATAGGGAATTGCGCATTGCCTTCATCATGGCGTGCCCACTTCCACAGTCTCCACGCGCGCCACCCAGCGCGTGACAACGCCGTTACCCAGCCCAGAGGTGGTGACGATGACATCGAGGCTGTCCGTTGTGTTGTTGCCCACAATGTCGGCTGCCCAGCCCGTGTTCTCTTCAAAGCCGGGCGAGCCAAGCAAGATGGGGGTCACGTTCAGTGGCGTCCCCACCAGGCTTGTTGCGCCGCCTACATTTTCCACGGCACCCAGGATTACATAGCCGGCGCTGAGGCCATTGGTTGAACGCCCGCTGATGTAAATGGTAAAGGTCCACGTCTTGCCGGTGGGGACGGCCAGGCGCAGCGCCGAGCCGTCAAGGAAGAGCACCTGGTCGCTTTGATTGCCTGTGGTTGTGCGGCGCAGGATGTAGGTGGAGGCCTGTGCGTCGCCGGCAGCGGCAAAGCTGCCGTTGGCATAGGCCATCTGCCCTTGCTGCGTGGCGCTTGCGCCAATGCCGCCAGGAATGGTGGCGTAGGGTGCGCTGATGCTGTTGGAGACGCCGCCGCCAATCGTGCTGCCCTCAACGGTGGTGGGAATTGTGTTGTTGGCATCACCGCCGATGACGTTGGGGGTAACGGTCGTACCGGGGTCAGAGCCATCCGTGCCGGGCGCAATGCGCAGGCCGGTGATGCTGTTGGTGCGGATGGTGACGGCCACATCGTCAGTTGTACCGATGAAGTTGGTTGTGGCGGATGTGCCGGCATTGCCGGTGAGCGCCCAGCCCGTGGGCCCGGGCGGGCCCTGGATGCCCTGAATACCCTGTGGTCCCGTTGGGCCAGCAGGACCAACCGGGCCGGTTGCACCATCAGCGCCAGTCAAACCAATGGGGCCAGCTTCACCCTGTATGCCTTGCGGGCCTGCCTCGCCTTGTAGACCTTGTGGACCTTGTGGACCAACCGCACCATCAGCGCCAGCCGGGCCTGCCGGACCAGCCGGGCCTTCTGCACCATCGGGGCCAGCCGGACCAGCCGGACCAGCCGGGCCTTCTGCGCCATCTTCACCGTCAACACCAGCGGGACCCTGCGGCCCGGTCGCGCCATCTGCGCCAGGCAAGCCCTGCGCGCCAACTTGACCCTGCGGTCCCTGTGGGCCTTGTGCGCCGTCCGCACCAGCAGGACCTTGTGCGCCGTCAGCGCCAGCAGGACCAGCCGGGCCTGCCGGGCCAGCCGCACCATCGACGCCGTCAACGCCATCTGCGCCATCTGCGCCAGCAGGACCTTCGGGTCCGGCAGGGCCAGCAGGGCCGGCAGGGCCCGCGGGACCAACAGAGCCTGGCGCACCATTTACGCCGTCAACGCCTGCCTCGCCTTGTAGACCTTGTAGACCTTGTGGACCAACTGCACCGTCGGCGCCCGCAGGGCCAGCAGGGCCACAGGCCAGCAGGGCCAGCAGGGCCAGCAGGGCCCACCGGACCGGGTATACTCGATACTGTGGCGCAAACCACCGTTCCATCCTGATTGATCTGCCGAATGGCCTGGTTTGCAGCACAGGCGCCGCCTACACGCGCCTGGAAGAGCGTCGGGTCCACGGCAAAGGTTACGCCCGTGAGGGTAAGTCCGCTGCCCGCCTGGTAGCCGTTTGTTGCCCAAGCCGGCTTGCCTGTAATGCCACTCCACGGCGCCGTGGCGGCGTAGAGCGCATAAGGCGCCGGCGTCACCTCCTGGCGCGGTGCAAGGTCCGTGAGTGCGGTATCACCGCTGCACTGCACGGCGATTGCCAGCCAGCGCTGGCCGCCCGTAAAGGAGCCCGCGCCAAAGTCCAATTGGACAGAGAAAATGCCGTTTTCCACCACAACGGCAGGCTTCGCCAGTGTAGTCCCAATTTGCACACCGGCAGAGGGGGCATCATAGAGTTCAAACTCGAAATTGCAACTGTCGGAGACGAGCACACCCCCGCTGGCCAGTTCACCCTGATAGGTGAAGGCAGTGCCTGGACTTTGGGCCTGTACTTGCACAAATAGAGCCATGACCATAAGAATGGCCACAGCGAAGGCGCCGCCAACGCGCAAAAATCGGGGCATGTGAAGTCTCCTTCTTGAGCGATATAGCTCGGTGGATGGGAGGGTAAGGAGTATGGCTTCGCACCACGCCAACAAACAGCAAAGCACGCCGATCGAACCGGTTATTAACGTGGGGGTATGAATACTATAACAAGCCTGTTGCAGTTTCTGCTAATTTTCTCGAGAGCGCCATCTCCGCAGTTGCAGCGACGGCACTGCACGGCGTGCCGCCGTTGCGCTCTGTACGGCGGGCAGGTAGAGTACACCTGCGTGTGCGGCACCCTAAAGTGATGCCGTCATGAGACCCACATCGTAAAAGAGGGAACGGGGATCAGGAAACAGAAATCGGGGCAATTGGAGAGTTCCCGCTCCCCGTCCCAAACAGACGCTGCGGGTTTCATTACAATAGGATGAGAGCCATGGAAGAGTTGCAGAGTGCGGCATTGCGCGGCTGCGGCCGATAGGGTCACATCGGCGGCGGTGGGGTCTGTGAATCCAGTCAAGCGCGAGGCGGCGGGGCGGGCGCTGCGCAGCCTCTGGCCCGACGTGCTCGTCGAGGCAGTGGAGGTCGACTCGGGGGTGGCGGAGCAGCCGCGCTCGGCCGAGGAGGCGATTTCGGGGGCGTTGGCGCGTGCCCGCAGCGCGCTCGCGCTCTGCCACTCCCAAATGGCGGTGGGGCTGGAGGGCAATGTGGAGGAGACGCCGTGGGGGATGATGTCGACGGCGTGGGTCGCGGTCGTCCACGCCGATGGCCGCATTGGGCTGGGCAGCTCCGGCCGCTTTCTGCTGCCCGAGCCTGTGGCCGAGGCCATTCGCGCCGGCGGTGAACTGGGGCCGCTCATGGATGCGCTGCTGGGTGAGGAGAATGTGAAGCACAAGCAGGGCGCGGTGGGCGCCTTTACGGGAGGACGCATCAATCGCGTGGATGCGCTGGAGCAGGCGGTGCTGCTGGCGCTAAGCCCCTTTGCCGCACCAGCCTACTACGCGCAATGAGATCGCGGCAGGCTGCGATGCGCGCTATTCCTCAATGTCGATCTGGTGCTCGGTCATCCCCTGCCGCCAGACACCGTTGGCGTCACCCACGGCCCAGGTGGAGCGAATGTGAATCGAGCGGCGCGAGCGCCCCGCTACCGGTTGCGGCTCGCTGCGCATGAGCGGTTGCGGCGCAGGCGCTTCCTGCACCTTGAGCGCGGCTGTGGCCGTGGGCAGGCTGCGCTCGCGCAGCAGTTTCCAGATCATGCGCGCGGCCAGCGTGCCAGCCGTCACCAGCATGGGGACGGCCGCCTTGCCCACCACCATGGGCAAATTGGTACTGCTTTTCACCGGCAGTCCCGCCTGAGTATCGTGGCCGCAGTGCGGGCAATGCTGCGCCTGCAACGGCACGTCCTTGCCGCAAGCGGCGCATATGCGATGAACAGTTGACATAAGACTCCCCATTTCTCTACCCGGGCACGCGTGCGCCCATCATAAACGGGGGCGCGCAATTGCGCAACCGCGCCCACTCTCAACTTTAGCCCCGACGCAAAGGCGCAAAGACGCAAAGAAACGCAAAGAACAGCCAAAGCAAGAAAAGCTGTTCTTGTTGTTGCTTTTCTTTGCGTCTTTGCGCCTTTGCGTCGGGGTTTGCTGTCAGCGCGTCTCCGTCACCTTCTTCAGCCCGCGCGGCGCATCCACGTCATAATCGCGTGTGTTGGCCAAATGCATGGCAAACATCTGCCCGGGCACAATCGCGGTAATCGGCGAGAGCCATTCGGGCACGGCCTGCGGCATGCGCAGCGGCGTGCGCGCGTCGCGCAGCACAGTGGCGTCATCGCTAATGACGAGTGTTTCGCCATGCAGCATGTGCACGTGCGCCACAAACTCGGCCATCTCGGGGGCCATGCGGCCGCTGGGCGCAATTACCACCACGGGAAAGCCCTCCTCCACCATGGCCACCGGCCCGTGCAGGAAGTCGGCGCTGCTGTAGGGCTCGGCAATGGTATAGCTTAGCTCCTTCATCTTGAGCGCCATCTCGAAGGCCGTGGCGTAGTTGAAGCCGCGGCCAATCACAACCGATGCGGTCATGTAGCGGTAGCGCGGGGCGATAGCGGCAATGTCGTCATTCATTGCCAGCGTCGCCTTAACGGCCTCGGGCAAACGGTCCAGTTCATCAAGGCGCGCTTCATCCTGCGCAAGCACCGCGCTCAGGAGCGCCACGGCCGTCACCTGGCTGGAGTAGCTCTTGGTGGCGGCCACAGCGAGTTCATCACCCGCCTGTACGTCAATCACAAAGTCGGAGACGGCCGCCAGCGGGCTCTCGGCGGCATTGGTGATCGACGCTGTGAGCGCGCCCTGCGCCTTTGCCTCCTCAAGCACGGAGATGATGTCGGGGCTCTTGCCGCTCTGGCTAATGCCCAGCACAAGCGCGCCGTCGAAGCGAGGCGGCAGCCCGTAGACAGTGTGGAGGCTGGGCGTGGCCAGCGCGACCGGCAGTCGGTTGTAGCCGCCCATTACGTAGGTGGCATAGCGTCCCGCATTGTCGCTGGTGCCGCGCGCCGAAATAACCACATGGGTAATCCCGCGGCGACGGATTTCTGCCGAAAGCCGCTCGGTGACGTCGCGCTGTGTGCGCAGAAAGCGCTCGATTACGGCAGGTTGCTCGTGAATCTCGCGGTAGGTATGGGTCTGCTCCAGGCTTGTCACCGAGGGCTCCTTCTGGTGTCAGGTAGATGGCGGATTGCGCTTACGGCTGCGTGCTGGTCATATTCGTTGTGGCTGTCACCGGTGCTGTGCCCCCCATGGCAGGAGCGCCAGCCACGCCGGTCATTGCAACAACAGGCACGGTCACCTCCATGCTCATGCCGTTGTCGAAATTGAGTGTGAGCGGGAAACTGTCGCCTTCCACAAGCGGCTTCACCAGGCCAAGCAACATCACGTGCTTGCCGCCTGGCTGCAGGATAACGCTGCCACCGGCAGGAATCTCGAAGCCGTCGGGCTGCGGGATCATCTTCATGACGCCATCTTCGTTCACAGTCTCGTGCAGCTCGACAACGGCCGAGATGTCGCTGGCAGCGCTGCTAAAGCGCACAGGTGCATCGGTGCCGTTGAGCACGGTGAGGAAAGCGCCACCGTTGCCCCCTTCGAGCGGCGCAGGACGGGCGCGCACGTCCTCAACCGTCACCTCGCCTGGCACAGGGACAGGCGCTGCTTCGGCGGCCATTTCAGCACCGCCCATTGCGCTATTTGTGGCGGCAGGCATGGGCATTGCACAACCGGCAACAACCAGCACGATGGCGGATATGACGGCAAGGCGTCCGGCAAAACGCGTGGATCGCAACATGACGAAGGCCCTCTCCTGAGCCTGTGGGTGGATGGATGAGGTGTAGGGTAGGATGGTGCGCCTGTCGATCGGGCACCACTACATTCTAGCATAGGACGCGCAAGGCGTGGCGCTAAAACGCGTGGAGGCAGAAGCTGCGGGAAGAAGGAAAGCGAGATGAAAAGCGATCTTCATGCTTTTCCGCTGTTCCCGCCGTTTCTGTCTCCAGGAAAGTAGGCCGCAAAAAGAAACGAAACGCCAGTACACAGATTGCACAGAAACGGCACAGACAAAAGCCGATTTGAAGAAGAAAACATCGGTTGTTATCTGTTCAATCTGTGAAATCTGTGTACTGGTGTTTCGTTTCTTTTTGCGGACTACTAATTTCCGCAGCTTCTTCATCGCAGCGCGTCGGCAATCGTCTGCGCATTGGTGCGCATCATCGTCGGGTAATCTGGTGCGGGGCCATCGGGTGCGCTCAGTGAGCCTGTGTAGAGGGTCACGACACGCGTGCCCGTATCCTGCGCCACCTGGTCGGCAAGGCGCGGGTTGACGGTGCTGTCCACGAAGATGGCGGGCACCCCCTGCGCCGTAATCTGGTCTTGAAGCGCGGCCATCTCCTGCGCCGAAATCGAAGCCATGCTGCTGAAGGAGGGAGTCACCGCGCCCACAACCTCCATGCCATAGGCCGCGGCAAAGTAGCTGAGGTCGTCGTGGTCGGTTACAAGCAGCCGCCGCTCGGGTGGGATGGTGGCGATGGTTGCCGCCACCTCGTTTTGGAGCGCCTCGAGCTCGGCGCGGTAATTGCTGGCAGCCTGTTGATAGCCATCGGCGTGGGCGGGGTCAAGGCGGGCTAGGGCGTTGCCAATCGTAATGGCCCACTGCTCCACATTGCGCACATCCTGCCAGGTGTGGGGGTCGGCCGTGCCGTGGGCTGCGGCGTCTTCGCCAGCGGGCTCGTCGGCATGTTCCCCCGTCGAATCCAGCGGCGTGACCGCTTCGTTCACCGAGACGACGGGGCCCTGCTCAACCTTGCCCAGCGTGGGCAGGAGAGACTCCTCCAGCCCCAGCCCGTTGATGAAGACAACCTGGGCATTGGCCAGCGCGATCAGGTCCTGCGGCGAAGCGACGTAGGCGTGCGGGTCGCTCCCGGGAGGCAGGAGCACGGTCAGGTCAATCAGGTCGCCGCCAATGCGTGCCACGGCATCGCCCACGAGAGTGGTAGTGGCCACAACGCGCAGCTTTTCGCCTGGCGCAATCGCGGCGGGAGTCAGGGCGGCAACGCGGCGTTTCGCCCGTAGCGGCAGGTGCGGCGGCAGGTGCGGAGACGGTGCAGTGCCGCCACGCAGGCGGCAAGGAATGACAAGCGCGAAGCAGTGCCACAAGCAGGCGCGGCGCTCGGTTGCGTTGGTTGAGCATGGACGTGCTCCATTTTGAATACATCGGGCGTAATTGAGATTCAATCTCAATTATACTCCAGGGTGAGACCGTCATGAAAAATCAGCACCTGCACAGGCAGGGCTACTCAAAAGTCAGGGAACGGGAGCCGTGCTCTGCGTAGCGGCTGCTTCAGCTGCCGTTATCAAGGGCGCGACGCGATAGGTGGTTACGGCAGCTAAAGTGGTGTGTCTCCGAAGTCTGCGGCGCTTTTCGTAGCGGCTGCTTTAGCTGCCGTAGCCACCAATCGCGTCGCGCCCTTGATAACGGCAGCTGAAGCAGCCGCTACGTGTCGTCTTGACATCTACGCTTCACTATCTGCCCGGCCCTGGCACTCGGGGCAAAGCCCATAGAACTCGAGCAGGTGGCTGGTAATTGTAAAGCCAAAACGCGCATGGAGGTCGGCCACCATTTCGTCGGCAATGCAGCGGTCGAAGTCCACCATGTCCCCACATTGCGAGCAGACGAGGTGGTGGTGGCCGCCTTGCGCACGAATGTACGTGGGCCCGTTCTCCCCAATGTAGATGGGTCGCACAATCCCCAGCGTCGTCAGCAGTTCGAGCGTGCGGTAGACGGTGGCGCGGCCCAGCGCCGGGTAGCGCGTGCGCCCCTGCGCAAGGATCTCGGCGGGGTTCAGGTGCTCATCAGCCGCGGGGATTGAGTCCAGCACCGCCTGGCGTGCGGGCGTCAGCTTGTAGCCGGCGGCGCGCAGCCGCTCCCCCCAATTGCCATCCCCCATGACTCCCCCTTTGCGAACAGCCTGCGCCTCACACCCACACCGACACCCCATTATCCTACACTTTGCGCACGCCAGCCTCACAATCTCTTCAAATTCTGATCGTATACTGCCCCTTATGCGCGCACCACCTGGGCAATGGCCGAGTGTGTTACGATGCAAGCCAAACCGCAGCGCTGCGTGCGCTTGCCAACCTGCTGCAAACAAGGCGAATGCACATGACGCAAACAATTCTGGTTGTTGACGACGAACGCAAGCTGCGCGAGATGATCCGCATCTACCTGCAGCAGGAAGGCTACCACACCGCCGAGGCGGGCAACGGCCGCGAAGCGCTCTTTGTGGCGCGCGAACAGAAGCCCGACCTGATTATCCTCGACCTGATGATGCCGGAAATGGGCGGCTACGAGTTCATGCGTGCCTGGGGCAAGGAAGCCGAAACGCCCATCATCGTGCTCACCGCCAAGATTGAGGACGGCGACAAGATTGTTGGCCTGGAACTGGGCGCCGATGACTATGTGACCAAGCCCTTCAACGTGCGCGAGCTGATTGCCCGTGTGCGCGCCGTGCTGCGCCGCAGCCAGAAGAGCGGCGTTGAGCCCGATCTCCTGCGTGTGGGCGATGTGATGCTCGACAAGCGCAGCGCCATCCTCACCATGCCGGCGCATGAGGGCCAGCCGGTGCGCGATGTCGATCTCACCCGCTCCGAGCTTGAACTGCTGGCGGCGCTCATGTCGGCCCCGGGCCAGATCTTCAGCCGCCTGGATCTGCTCGACCGCATGGCGGGTGACGCGTATGAAGGCTACGAGCGCACAATTGACGTCCACGTGCGCAATCTGCGCGCCAAGATCGAGCCTGACGCCCGCCACCCCGTCTACATCGAAACCGTCTATGGGCTGGGCTATCGCTTTGCTGCGCCACGCCGCAGCGCAAATTGAAGCCTTCATTGGCCTCACATTCTTAACGCAAGGGCGCAAGGGGGGCGAGGGCGCGAGGAAAAGCCAAGACAAGAACAATGTCATGTTTTTCAACGCACCTCGGTATGGCATGGCTGTTGTTAGCAGCCATTTTCCATATATCCTGAAAATGGCGCTGACTTCGTAGCGGAGGGCCTCCTGGCCCTCACTTTGCGGGCACTCGGATACGCGGCCACCAAAACGAGGGCCGGGAGGCCCTCCGCTACGCGACCACCCCCATTTCCATTCTGTATTGTTCCCACAAGGCATGAACGCCTGCCTCGTTCCTTGCCCACCTTGTGCCTTTGCCCGCCTTGCGCCCTTGCGTCAAGAATGTGAGGCCCGCGACGGCGCTAATCTGAGGGACGCACCATGCGCTCACTTGCCACCAAACTCACAATCGCGTTCCTGCTGGTCGGCATGCTGGGCATTCTTACCTTTGCCTTGCTGTTGGGCGCGCAGGCGCGCACCGAGTTCACGCGCTTCATCTCCAGCCGCGACGAAGCCACGCTCATCCGCACGCTCGAGGGCTATTACGAACGCAACGGCAGTTGGGCCAACGTGAGCGACGCGCTTGCGCACACGCCGCCGGTCGACATGTTTCGCCGCGACATCCTTGTGGCCGACGCCGACGGGCAGGTGGTGCTGGGCAACCCCGAGACGCCGATTGGCACAACCATGGCCGCAATCGATGCCGCCCGCAGCCAGCCGCTGACCCTCGACGGCGCAACCATCGGGACAATTGTCATGCTCCAGGCGGACAGAACCCCACGGCGTACGCCCGACGGGCCCCCTGAATCCGACCTGTGGGGACGGCTGCTCTGGGTCACTGTGCTGAGTGCGCTGGCCACCATGGTGATTGCCCTGCTTGTGGGGCTGCTGCTGGCGCGCACCCTCACTCGGCCCGTGGCGGCGCTCACAGAGGCCACGCGCGCCATGGCAGCGGGCAATCTGCATCAGGTGGTCGACGTGCACTCACGCGACGAAATCGGCGAATTGGCGCAATCCTTCAACCACATGAGCGCCGATTTGGCGCGCGCCAGCACGCTGCGCAAGCAAATGACCGCCGACCTTGCACACGACCTGCGCACGCCGCTCAGCATCGTCAGTGGCTATGCCGAGGGGTTGAAAGAGGGGCGGCTCGAAGGCTCGCCCACCATCTACACCGTTATGCACGACGAGGTGCAGCACCTGCAGCGGCTGGTGGATGACCTGCGCACCCTTTCGCTGGCCGACGCCGGCGAGCTCCCCCTCAACCGGCGCGTGGTGGACCCCGCCGCGCTGATTGAGCGCACTGCGCTGGCCCACTACATTCGCAGCGCAGGAACAGGGTGTCGCCATCCGTGTGGAAGCCGCGCCCGACCTGCCTAATGTCTTCGTGGACACGGACCGCCTGGCACAGGTGCTCAATAACCTGGTGAGCAACGCACTCACGCATACGGCCGCGGGCGAAATTCACCTCATGGCCAAGGCCCTGCAGGATGGGCGGGAGTGGCAACGTGTCGCCTTTACTGTGCAGGACGCCGGTGCGGGGATTGCGCTGGAGGATCTGCCCTTTGTCTTCGATCGCCTCTATCGCGGCGACAAGTCGCGCCAGCGCTCACCCGAGAACTCTTCTGGGTTGGGGCTGGCGATTGCCAAGGCCATTGTCGAGGCGCACGGCGGCGCTATTGCGGTAGCCTCCACCGTGGGCAAGGGCAGCACCTTCACCGTTACCCTGCCCGCCGCGAGAGTAAACAGAACCCCGACGCAAAGGCGCAAAGACGCAAAGAAAGCGCAAAGAAAAGCAACAACAAGAGATATCCTCTTGTTGTTGCTTTTCTTTGCGCTTTCTTTGCGTCTTTGCGCCTTCTGCGTCGGGGTTCTGTTGTTACTCCCCGGCAAAGTGGGCCGGCGCGCTGTGGCGGCGGCGCTGCGCCACCTTGAGGCGCAAGTTGCTGCGGCGCACGGCCGCCTCAATCATAGGCCGCTGCGTGGGTTGCGGATTCTCCGCAAGCAACTGCTGCGCGCGCTCGAGTGCGGCGCTGGCTCGCTCCAGGTCAATCTCGTCAAAGCGCTCGGCCGAGTCAGCCAGAATCGTCACCTTGTCGGGGCGCACTTCAACCACGCCGCCGTGCACGGCCACATACTGCGTCTCGTTGCCCTTGTGCAGGATGATCTCGCCAAAGTCCAGCAGCGAAAGCAGCGGCGCGTGCCCCTGCAGGATGCCCATCTGCCCCTCAATCCCGGGCAGCGTCACCATATCCACAACGTCCTCAACCAGCCTGCGGTCGAGCGCAACAATGTCAACCTTAATGGGCATCACAGCCCCCTTTCAAACAAACCTGCGACACAATGACCTGCGACGCAAAGGCGCAGAGGCGCAAAGAACAACAACTGCAAGGAAAGCGCTTATCTTTTTTTCCGCTCTTCTTTGCGTTTCTTAGCGCCTTTGCGCCTTTGCGTCGGGGTTCGCTGGTGTCTCTTTAGGCGCGGTTGCGCATGGCCTCGGCGGCTTCAACGGCTTCTTCGATGCCGCCCACCATGTAGAAGGCCGCCTCGGGCAGATCGTCGTACTTGCCGTCCAGAATCTCCTGGAAGCCGCGCACTGTGTCTTCAACCTTGACGAACTTGCCGGAGCGGCCGGTGAACTGCTCGGCCACGAACATGGGCTGTGTGAAGAAGCGCTGAATCTTGCGGGCGCGCGTGACAATCATCTTGTCGTCTTCGCTCAATTCTTCCACACCCAGAATCGCGATAATGTCCTGCAGGTCGCGGTAGCGCTGGAGCGTCTGCTGCACCTGGCGGGCCACATTGTAGTGCTGCTCGCCCACAATCAGCGGGTCCAGAATGCGGCTGGTGGAGCCAAGCGGGTCGACGGCAGGGAAGAGTCCCTGGTCGGCCAGCGAGCGCTGCAGCGAAATGGTGGCGTCGAGGTGAGCAAATGTGGTGGCGGGGGCCGGGTCCGTGTAGTCGTCCGCGGGCACGTAGACGGCCTGCATGGAGGTGATGCTGCCCCGCTTGGTGGAGGTAATGCGCTCCTGCAGCATGCCCATGTCGGTGCCCAGTGTGGGCGCATAACCCACGGCGCTGGGCAGGCGGCCCAGCAGCGAGGAGACCTCGGAGCCCGCCTGCACGAAGCGGAAGATGTTGTCGATGAAGAGGAGCACGTCGCGGCCTTCGTCGCGGAAGTACTCGGCCATGGTGACGCCCGTAAGGCCCACACGCAGGCGCGCGCCGGGGGGCTCGTTCATCTGGCCAAAGACCATGACGGTGGAGTCCATAACGCCCGACTCGATCATCTCGCGCATGAGGTCATTGCCCTCGCGGCTGCGCTCGCCCACGCCGGCAAAGACCGAATAGCCGCTGTGGAACTCGGCCACGTTGTGAATGAGCTCCTGAATGACGACTGTCTTGCCCACGCCTGCGCCGCCGAAGATGCCCGTCTTGCCGCCGCGTGTAAAGGGGGCAACGAGGTCAATCACCTTGACGCCAGTGACGAAGAGCTCGGCGCTGGTGGCCTGCTCCTCAAAGCTGGGCGGGGCGCGATGGATGGGGTAGAAGATGTCGGTGTCGACGGGGCCCTTGGTGTCAATCACGTCGCCCGTTACGTTAAAGAGGCGGCCGAGCGTGGCAGGGCCAACCGGCACCGTAATTGGCGAGCCTTCGGAGACGGCGCGCATGCCGCGGCGGACGCCGTCGGTGCTGCCCATGGAGACGGAGCGCACAACGTTGTCGCCAAGCTGCTGCTCCACCTCAAAGACAAGGGTCGAGCCATCGTCCATGACAATGCGGACGGCGTCGTAGATTTCGGGAAGCTTGCCGTTGGGGAAGATAAAGTCCACCACGGGGCCGATTACGCTCTGCACAGAGCCAACCAGTTGTTCCGGCACGATAAAGTCTCCTGTCAGAAACGGGTTCGTAGCGGCGGCTTCAGCCGCCGTACTCGAGGACGCGACGCGTTTCATACCAACGGCGGCTGAAGCCGCCGCTACGAACCGCGCCCTTAGTCGCCGGCGCTCTCGAGAGCCGCACTGCCGCCGATAATGTCCATCAGTTCGTTGGTAATGCCTTCCTGGCGCGCCTTGTTGTAGATGAGCGTCAGGGTGTCAATCAATTCGCCGGCGGCGTCGGTGGCGCTGCGCATGGCCACCATGCGTGCCGAATGCTCGGAGGCAATCGCCTCGAAGACCGCCTGCAGCACCTGCACCTCGACAAAGCCATAGAGCACGCGGTTGAGCACAGCTTCGGGGCTGGGCTCAAAGATGTACTCGGGCGCCATCTTGGAGACTGCTACCTTGGGTGGCGGCGTCACCGGCAGCAGCCGCTCCACCTTGGGCTCCTGACGCATGGTGTTGGTGAACTGCGTGTAGGCGATGTAGACCTCATCAAAGAAGCCGCCTGTAAACTCGTTTACCAGCAGCCGCGTGACAGGGCCAATGTGCAGCGAGTTGGGGTTGTCGGGGAAGGCGGTGAACTCGGCGTGCACGACGGGGTCGTACCGCAGCAGCCAATCGCGTCCCTTCTTGCCAATTGTCACGACCTTGACATCGGCCCCCAGCTCATCACGCCAGCGATTCATGTGGCGCGCCGCCTCGCGGATGACGCTGGCATTGAGGCCACCGGCCAGGCCGCGGTCGGCCGTAATCAACAGCAGGCCAATGCGGCGGATGGGCTTGCGCTCGTTGAGCAGCGGGCTCAGCTCCGAATCCACGGCAGGCAGGCGGGCAATGTAGCGCAGCACCTCGTGCGCCTGTTCGGCATAGGGACGAGTCGCCAGCACCTGCTGCTGCGCCTTGCGCATCTTGGCCGCCGAAACAGCCTCCATGGCCTTGGTGACCTGCGCGATGTTTTTTACGGAGCGTATGCGCCGCCGGATTTCGCGGGTAAGGTTGGCCAAGGTGTCTTCTCCGTCTCAAGTGCTCAGCCAATTACTAATTACCAATGACTAATTATTTGTAATTGGTCATTGGTAATTGGCAACTGGTCATTATTCGGGCGCGATCCACTGCTCGTTGAAGGCGTCGATCGCAATGGTCAGCGAGTCGATATTGTCGGCTGTCAGGTCATTTGAACGCAGAATGGACTGCCCCACTTCGGGGTTGTTGGCGTCCATGTAGGCGTGCATGTCCGCCTCCCATGCCTTCACCTGATCAACCGGCACCTTGTCAAGCTTGCCGTTACCCACGGCCCACAGGCTCATCACCTGCTTGTCCAGCGACATGGGCTGGTACTGAGGCTGCTTGAGCAACTCGGTAATGCGGCGGCCACGGTCCAGCTGGCGCTGCGTGCCGGCGTCAAGGTCGCTGCCGAACTGGGCAAAGGCTGCGAGTTCGCGGAATTGGCTGAGTTCGAGCTTGAGGCGACCGGCCACCTTCTTCATGGCCTTCGTCTGCGCCGAACCACCCACGCGGCTGACCGAGATGCCGACGTTGAGCGCCGGGCGAATGCCGGCGTAGAAGAGGTCGGACTCAAGGAAGATCTGCCCGTCGGTGATCGAAATCACGTTGGTGGGGATGTAGGCGGAGACGTCACCTGCCTGCGTCTCGATGATGGGCAGGGCTGTGAGGCTGCCGCCGCCATACTCGGGATCCAGACGCGCGGCTCGTTCGAGCAGGCGGCTGTGCAGATAGAAGACGTCGCCTGGGTAGGCCTCGCGGCCCGGCGGGCGGCGCAGCAGCAGCGACACCTGACGGTAGGCCTGGGCATGCTTGGAGAGGTCGTCAAAGACGATCAGGGCATCACGCCCCTGCTCCATGAACTCCTCGCCAATGGCCGTGCCGGCGAAGGGAGCCAGATACTGGAGCGCCGCCGGATCGGCAGCGGGTGCGCTGACGACGATGGTGTACTCCATCGCGCCGAACCTCTCCAGAATGCCCACAACCTGCGCAATGCTCGACTGCTTCTGGCCGATGCCGACGTAGATGCAGAGGAGATCCTTGCCCTTCTGGTTGATGATGGTGTCGAGCGCAATCGCGGTCTTGCCCGTCTGCCGGTCACCAATGATCAGCTCGCGCTGGCCTCGGCCAATCGGCACGAGCGCGTCCACGGCGCTGATGCCCGTCTGCACGGGGGTGTTGACCGGCTGGCGCTTGATGACGCCGGGGGCAATGCGCTCCATGAGGCGGTACTTGTCTGTGGCAATCGGCCCCTTGCCGTCAATCGGCAGGCCAATCGCGTTGATGACGCGGCCAATCACGGCGTCACCTACGGGCACCTGAGCAATGCGCCCGGTGCTGCGCACAAGGTCGCCTTCTTCAATGGTGGTGTAGTCACCCATCACGATGACACCCACCTGCTCGGCGGTGAGGTTGAGCACAATGCCGAGGATGCCGGTCTTTGTGAATTCAACCAGCTCGGAGGACATTGCGCCGCGCAGGCCCGAGATGAGGGCAATGCCGTCGCCGACTTCCATCACCTCGCCCACGTCCACCTGGCTGGCCTGCGGCTTGAAGTTGAGAATCTGCTCCTTGAGCAAATTCGTAATCTGTTCAGTCTGTAAAGCCATTGACGTTCCTCCCACAATTCATGCCGCGCATGACGCCGCGCCGGTGGTAATGGCAGCTGTTGCTCTGCGCACTGTTAGCGAACGGCGTGCTAGCGAACGACAGACGCCAGCGATTCGCGCAGGCGCGCCAGGCGGCTGGCCACCGAAGTATCGATGAGCTTGTCGCCTACACGCACACGCAGTCCACCCATAAGCGATGGATCCACCGCGAAGGTGAAGACCAGCCTGTCACCGTGCTCCTGTGTGAGCATGGCGCGCAGCCCCTTCTGTTCGTCGGGGGTCAGCTCCACGGCGCTCACAATGTCCGCCTTGACGGGGCCGCCGCTCCCCTTGCCGGTTTGGCTAATCGCAGCCGTCACCTGGGGCAGGAGCGCGAGGTCACCCTCCTGAACAAGGATGCGCACGAAGTTGGCGGCCTCGGGCGAAAGGTCGGCGGGCAGTGCGCCGTCCAGCGCCTTGAGCTTGTCGACGGTATCGCGATTTGGGTCCGACAGGAGGGCAGCGAGCGCGTCGTCGCCCGCCACGGCCGCGGCAACCCTGTTGAGGTCACCCTGCCAGCGATCGATCATGATTTGGTAGATCGCCTGTGTATAGCGGCTGATACGGGCCTGTGTGTCGCTCATGTGCAGGGCTCCTCTTAGCGCGCGCCTGTGCCGGCGGCGCCATTTTGCTGCGCCAGGAACTCGGCGACGAAGCGCCGCTGTTCGTCCTTCTGCGCGAGCTCGCGTCCCAGCAGTTGTTCCGTGGCCAGAATTGCCAGGTCGGCCACCTGCTTGTTGGCGTCGGCCATGACGGATTCAAGCTGCTGCCTGGCGTCGGCCTGTGCCTTCATGCGGATGTCGGTGGCTTCCTGCTCGGCGCGGGCGCGCACATCCTGGGCAATCTTTTCAGCATCGCGCGTGGCCTGGGCACGCACTTCCTGCGCCTCGCGGCGTGCGCCATCAAGCACACGCTGCTTGTCCAACTCCGCTTCCTGGGCAGCCGCGCTTACGCGCTCGGCATCCTTCATGCTCTGCGCAATTCGATCCTTGCGCTTGGCCAGCATGTTGAGCACCGGCCTGTAGAGAAACGCATAGAGGATTGCCATGAGCAGCAGAAAGTTGACGATCTGCGCCAGCAGCAATTGCCATTCAATCTTGAACGCTTCAATAATACCGTCCAAGTGTGCCTCCTTTTTGGGCTAGACGGCCACAAAGCGCGCCGTCCGAGCCTGGCTCGACGTCGCCGCGTTGGGAACGCCGGGTCGCGTCTAGACGAACTTGAGCAGCAGAGCGATCACCAGCGCAAAGATCGCGATGGATTCGGCAAACGCAATCGACAAAATCATGTTTGTCTGCACGGTGCCGGCTGCCTCGGGGTTGCGCCCCATGGCTTCCATGGCTTTTGAACCGATCAAGCCGATGCCGATGCCGGGGCCGATTGCGCCCAGACCGATGGCGAGAGCGGCGCCAAGCTGCTTTAGTGCCTCTGCATCCATTGTGTAATTCTCCTTAGCGTGTAACGGTCAAAGAGTTTGGCAGTCAAATTGCCAATGGTTCCCAGCGATTGAATAACCTATGCTACCCGGGCTTGCACCCGCTTGCACTTACTTCGTATGCGAGCAGGCTGTTCCCCTGCCTGCCCCACTCGCCACGCCTAATGCGCCTCTGCATGGCTGTCGTCGTGGTGCCCCTGCGTGGCCATGGAGAAGAAGACCAGCGCCAGCATGGTGAAGACCAGCGCCTGCACAAAGCCGACGAAGAGCTCCAGCGCATAGAAAGGCATGGGCAGCAGGAACGCACCGAGGAAGGCCATCGTCGCCAGCACAATTTCGCCGGCGAAGATGTTGCCGTAAAGTCGGAAGCTGAAACTGATGATGCGGGAAATCTCGGAAATCAGCTCCAGAATGCCCACGAAGGCATTGATGAAGCGCATGAAGCCCTGGCCGCTGAAGGTGAAGAACTTGCGGAAGTAGCCGAAGCCCCAGCGCACGCACGCCAAAGAATTGCACCATGAACATGGTAACGAGCGCCAGCGCCAGCGTCATGTTGAGGTCGGCCGAAGGGGCGCGGAAGAGCGGCACGAAGACATAGCCCCCCTCTTCGGCGGCGGCGGGCGCTTCAACTGCCATGCTCTCGGGAGCGAGCAGGATGAGGCTGCCGTTGGCCATGGCCAGTTGCCCGTCAAAGCGCGAGCTCTGCTCCGTATCGGTTCCGGCGGGGATTTCGTCATGGGGCATGCCTGCAACTTCCCAGCCAATGCTGCCCACGCCGGGAATGATGCCTGTCCAGTTGGAGATGATGATGATCAGGAAGATCGTCATGATCCAGGGGAAGTAGGTGCGTGCGGCCTTGCCGGCCACCTGCTCCGCCAGCCCAAAGAAATACTCCACCATGGCCTCAACAAAATTCTGCACGCCGGTTGGCACAAGCTTCATGCGCGCGGTTGCCAGCAGCGCCAGAATGATGAGGATAGCGTCCACGATGAACGTTGTAAGCAGGGAATTTGTCATCCAGCCCGGGCCATTGGGGATGACCGGCTCGCCGCCAAGCACCACGTGGGGCTGGGGAACGTTCGGCCAGAAGAAACCCAGAATCAACATGATCACAAGCGCCAGCCACAGGCCATAGCGTGCGGGGTTGCGCTTGACGGAATCGGTCATGCGCGTCGTCATGCCGGGCCTGGCGGCGGCAGCCTCGGGCGCGGTAGCCGGAGCGGCAGCAGCGACAGGCGGTTGCAGCAGCGGAAACAGGCGCTGCGACAGCGGGTGCAGCAGGCTGGGCCGGCGTGGCCACATCCGCCGCAACCAACGCTTCTTCAATCTCTTCGTTGACTTCTTCCATCACCTGCGCGCCCACCGTCTCGCCCAGAGGCTCTTCGCCTGCGGCCACGGCTGCCTCACCCACGGTGCCTGTGCTGGCAGGTGCGTCTGCAGGTGCGTCGCTCGGGCTGCTCTTGCCCACAATCGCGGCAACGTCCAGACTCTCATCTGCGGGCGCGGCCGGCGCTTCCGCCACAGGCTCGGAGGCAGCTGGCTCCGCAACGTTCGTTGGCTCGCTCGAGGTCACTATAACTCGGCCCTGCGCGTCGAGATCCTGCGCGTCGAGATTCTGCTCGTTCAAATTTTGCTCGTCCTGACCCTCTGCGTCTTGACTCTGCTTGTCTCGACCTTGCTCGTCAGATGCCATGCGCTCTGCCTCTCTTCATCGCGCAGGCACAAGCCTGCGACCTATCAGGGAGTTTGACACTTCAAGAACTGGGTGGCTGCTCCACGCTGGATTCTGCATCGGAGAGATCCACTGCGGGCTGCTCGACTGTTTCAGGCTGGACTTCGGGCTGGACTTCAGGCTGGGCGGCCGTTTCATACGGCGCCACGAGCGCCACCACTCGCTCGAAGTCGCGCAACGTTGCGTTGCCAACAATCACCGTTGCCAGTGGTATGCAAACCAGCGACATCGCCAGCGTCATCCAGGGCAGGGTGCCCAGCAGCAGATCAAGCAACAGTGCAACCGTTACAGGCAGCAGGAGCGAGAGCAGCAGCCGCAGGGCAAGCCCTTTGACGTCAATGCGCGGCGCCTCTTCCACTGCCGCGCCTTCTGCTTGCTTGGCCACACGTTCACTGTTCTCCACACGGCCGCATCAACATCACACAGCGGCGATCCCATGCTGATCCGTTTGCGCTGCGGCGGCGCAGCCACTTAATACAGCTGCAGCGCGTTGCACAAATGGTCTGCTGCATCTGCGCTGCCATACCCACTACAACGCTTGTGCAAAGACTCAATAGCAACTGCTATGTTCTGCTGGTGACGTGGTAGGTGAAAGCGCCGACAGTATAGCCAGCGGAAGGCCGTTCGCGCAAATCTTCACATGCTAAAAGGAGATCATTTACTACAGTTCCGTTGCCACGTCGGCGCCGCGTTGGCGCAATGAACATGGTGTCGCATTGACATGGTTACTGCCCTGCAACATGACACAAAGGCGAGCCATTGCCACTCTTTGTGGCAATGGCTCGCGTTGAAAATGTCGTCCTGATCAGCTTGCACTCCGAAGAAGCCTCGCCTGCTTCAGCTCTCCTCGCGCGCGGCACGGGCGGCGCGGCGCGATTCGCGCGCGCTGCGGCGCTCGTCGCTCGCAGGGGTCGCGCCCGCGGCTGCGCCGTCAGCGCCTGGCTGCTGGGCCGCCTCACGCATGGCGGCGAGGTAGCGCATGCAGCTCTCGTCATTGCCCATGAGTACGTCGGCAGCATAGATGGCGTGGCGCACCTGTGTGTTGATTGGGTTGGTGATTGCGCAGGTCATGCCCGCGGCCATGGCCATGGGCACAAAAGCGGCGTCGATCTGGTGGCGATTGGGCAGGCCGAAGGAGATGTTGCTTGCCCCGCAAACCGTGTTGCAGCCCAGTTCTTCGCGAATCATGCGCACGAGCGCAAAAAGGTCGGCGCCGGCGCTGTTGACGGCGCCCACGGGCATTGCCAGCGGATCGAGCAGCACATCCTCGCGCTTGATGCCATAGCGTTCGGCGCGCTCGACAATCTTGCGCGCCACCTTGAGACGCACCACGGGGTCGTACGAGATGCCCGATTCATCATTGCAGATGCCGATCACGGGCAGGTTGTACTCGGCCACAATGGGCAGAATCGCTTCAAGGCGCTCATCCTCGCCCGTGACGCTGTTGACAAGAGGCCGCCCCTTGGCGGCGCGAATACCCGCAATCAGCGCTTCCACCACGCTGCTGTCAATGCTCAGCGGCAGGTCGGTGACGGATTGCACGGTTTCAATTGCCCGCACCATCAACTCCGGCTCCACCCGCTCCGGCACGGCGCTGGGCACGCCTGCATTCACATCAAGAATGTGCGCACCGGCCTTGACCTGCGCCAGCGCATCACTGATGACGCGGCTGAAGTCACCGGCCTGCATCTCCGCCGCCAGTTTCTTGCGGCCGGTGGGATTGATGCGCTCGCCGATGATGGCAAAGGGCTGGTCGGGACCGATGGTGACCGTGCGTGTGGGAGATTGAACGAGCGTGTGGAGTCCGTTTGGCATGGTTTGGTTATCCCTGTTGTGTGTCAGGTGGAGTGGCGGGCAGACGTGCGGTGCATGTGGCGGCCTGCAATCAAACCCAGAGAGCACTTTACCCCATGTGACCATAGGCGTGCAATTGCAGCGTGGTTGGGAGGGGAGAAGCGCGCCGCCATCGTAGGTCACGTCTCCCTGCGTGACGCAGTTGTTGTGCGCCCCTCTCCAATTATCTGGAGACGGTCGGGTTGTCTGGAGACGGTCGGGGCCAAGGCTGCAGTTGGCGCTCCTTATCGACTCCCTACACCGAAAGCGCCAGCAGCGCCTGCGCCATGTAATAGGTCACCATGACGGCCAGCGGGGCGAGGCGAAAGCGGCGGCGGAAGCGATCCCACGCCAGCGTCGAATCGGACGCGACGAAGCTGAGTGCGCCGAGCGCCGCAAAGGCAGCATGGCGGCCGCCGCCCTCCAGCCACCAGCCGGCGGCCAGCCATGCCATAACGAGAATGGCTGCAATATAGAGGCTGACGGGCACGCGCAGTGGCGTGGGCACAAAGCGCCATAGCAGCGCCAGCATGAGCGCTGCGTAGGCAACCGCCAGCGCCGCCACCCACCAGGGGCCGCCCACCCCGTGCTGCGTGAGGAATGCGCCTGCATAGAAGAGGTGCGCAATCAGAAATGCGCCCAGCCCCGCCGCAAAGCGTGCTCCACCCGAGGCAAGCAGGATGTCGCCAACCATGGAGAAGAGCAGCCCGGCCAGAATCAGATTGCGGTAGAGCGGGGAGAGGGGCGGCTGCGCCAGGGCCGCAATCAGCACAAAGAGCGCGATGGGCAGCGGCTTGAGCCAGAACGCGGCACGCGCGTGGCCCGTCAGGCGCGCGCCGATGTGTCCGAGCCCCAGCAGTCCCGCTGCCGCTAACATGGATGGAGTCCACATGGCGTGCCCCCTGGCAGCCTATGCATTGGGTACCGCATGCCGTTTCCTCTCCTTCCCGCCGCTTCTGCGTACCGCCGTTATTGTTGCGAACGCTCGAGAAAGCGGGCGCGGTCCACAAGCATGCGCTCGTGCTGCCCCTCGCCGATGCTCTGCTTGGCGTCATACGCCAGCACGCGCAGCGTCACACGTCGCCCCTCGACAAGCATTACGCGCGCCACCGCGCGCACAGCCGCGCCAACGGGTGTCGCAGCCAGGTGGCGCACATTCACCTGGACGCCCACGCTCGTCTGCCCGGCGTCGAGGTGCGGCGCCAGCGCCGCCACTGCCGCTTCCTCCATGAGCGCAATCATGGCGGGGGTGGAGAAGACGGGCACATCACCGCTGTGCATGGCAATTGCCGTGTTGTTCTCCGTCACCACACCCGTCGCCTCACCCGCAACGCCTGCGCGTAATTCACCCATTGCTCGTTCCTCCAGGAGTGCTTTCTCTATAAAGACACTGCCACTGCCACAGCGCGTGGCCATCTGCGCAGGTGGCGGCTGAAGCCGACACCTACATAACGTACGTATGTCATGCCGCGCACCGGCTCTGCACGCCAGTATACGCCAACCGCGCCCAGCGGCCCTCGATTTTCGGGCCGCGCGCGCCGCGGTGATACACTTTGGCCATGGCAGAACCATTGCGACTCTTTGTAAGCGCTACCAACGATCTCGAGGCGGAACGCGCGGCGATTGGGCGTGCGCTGGCCCAGTTGCCCGTGCAGGTCTCCATTGAGATTCGCCGCACACCCGCCACCGGCGCGCCGCTGGAGGAGATTCACGAGCGCATTGGCAACGTCGATCGCGTCTACTTTCTCTTTGGCAGCGATATCACCGCGCCCGCCGGGGCCGAATGGTTTCTCGCGTGGAAACTGGAGCGCTCCTTGCTGCCCCTGCGCCGGCGCACGCCCAACACGCATGTGACGCCCGCCGGTCAGGATTTTCTGCGCGCGTCCCTCGTGCGGTGGACCCCCTTTGCCGGCCCCGAAGCGGCGGCGCGCGCGGTCGCGCTGGATGCAGCCGCCATCCTTCAGCACCCGACCAATCGCTACGGCCTGAGCGTGCTGGAGCTTGAGCAGTTGGCCGCACACGCGTTGCGTTTGCGCCAGGCGGCCCCGCCTGCCGTGCCAGGCAGACCAGAGGGCGGCGCCGAAGGCGGCGGCACGCTGCTGGACATGGGGCACCGCGAGCCGATACAGGGCGTGCCGCTGGGCGAAGCATAGGCAGGCGCCAACGGCGCAC
Organism: uncultured Chloroflexia bacterium; assembly: GCA_963773745.1. Classification (GTDB taxonomy): domain Bacteria; phylum Chloroflexota; class Anaerolineae; order Caldilineales; family Caldilineaceae; genus UBA5069. Next base: position 470,011 of record CAVZCL010000005.1, on the reverse strand, counting down.
AGTTGCAGGTCACGTCTCCCGCGTGACGCCGCAGCCTCTGCAATGTGGCGGCTCAAGTTCGAGGGCTGGAACCCCCGCTACGCATGCGGCGTCGCGCTTCTGCACATTGGCTACACGCAACATATCGCTGGGAACGAGGGAATTTTGGGTTTCAAGGACGCAGTGATTGGGCAGATTGCCAAAACGATACTGGAACGGCCCGGCGCCAAGCGCTCGCTGGCCGAGTGGATCGACGCCCTGGTGACTTCCGGTGCGGCGATTGACGCACGCGCCGCTGGGGCTGCCGATCAGTCGGCGACCGGCAAGGCCGCGCAGACGCTGCGCCACATCACCGGCATCGAGGCGTGGGGACAGAGCCGCCTGCGCGTTTTGCTGGGCGCGCCGCTGCAGGTGGATGAGTATGACGCCTATGCACCGGGCGTTGAGCTTGACGTGGCCCCGCTGCGTGCCGCCTTCGCTGCCACGCGTGACGCCACAGTGGCGTTGGTGCGCCAACTGGCTGATGCGCACGTGGACGACACGCAAACGGTCGTGCACAACTCGTTTGGCCCCCTGACGGCGCGCGGCTGGCTCGCCTATTTGGAGAGCCACGCCACGCGCGAGGCATCGCGCATCCAGTGATTCAAGTCCACCCACTGCCTCGCCGCAGACCGCCGCGTTCGGGCCGCCGCCTGCCCGCCATGCCACTGTGAGCACCCACGCACCTGCGCGCCTGGGGCTGTGGACGCTGCTGCTCCTTTGCCTCTTTGCCTGCGCGCCCGGCTTTGCGCCGCAGTTGTGGCAGAGCCAGCAGGGCTTTGTGGCCGCGTGGAATGTGGCCAGCCCGGCGGCGCTTGCCAACGTGGCCGTCGCGCCCGACCTCTGGCGCGGCATGGGCATTGGCGCGCTGCTTCCCGCCCAGCCGCTGCTGCTTTTGGGCATAACGCCCGCGCGTGCCGTGCAATGGGTGCTGCTTTCCTCCATGGTGCTGGGCGCTTTGGGCATCTACGCGTGGCTGCAGGGACGACTGGGCGACCGCGCCGCCGGCTTGGCGGGCAGCGTCTACCTGCTGCTGCCGGCGCTGCTCACTACAGTCTACGTGCGCGGCGCCCTGGGCGATGCGCTGATTTTGGCGCTGCTGCCGCTGGCGCTGGCGGGCATTGCTGTCTTTGCATCCGAACGTGCACCACTGGGAGCCGCCGTTGCGCTGCTGGCCATTGTGTGGATGGTGCGCACGCAGGCGGGGCTCGCGCTGGGTGCGACGCTGCTGCTGGCGCTCTATGCGCTGCTTGTGGAGCGCAACCGCCTGGGCGTGCTGCTTGTCATCGGCGGCGCGGCGGCGGCGCTGCTGAGCCTTATCCCTGGCTGGGGTGTGCGCGCTGCGTCGCCGCTGGCCTTTGATGCGCAATTCACCTCGCTCTATGGCCTGCTGCGCGCAAGCTGGACGGCCACGACGCCGCTGCAGATTGGCAACATGGCGCTGGGCCTGGCCGCGGCGGCGCTGGTTGGATTGCTTGCGCTGCGCAGCCCCGTGGATGGATTGCCGGGCAGCAACCGCCGCCTGCTCATCTTTTCACTCTCCGGCGCAACGCTCCTCTTTGCACTGACGCTGGGCTGGAGCGCGCCCCTCTGGCGGATTACGGGCGCTGCGCAGCTTTTGCACGCGCCGTGGCAGGCGGGGCTGTTGGCCGCGCCGCTGCTGGCCGCCGCGGCGGGATGCGCGCTGCTCTACTTCACAGACTTGTGGCGCCCCGCATGGTATGGCGCGACGGCGGTTGTGCTGCTGCTGGCGGCGCAGCCCTACCTGCTGCCCCAATTTACTGACGCGCGCCCGCCCGATCGCCCCCTGGCCATGCTGGGCGATGCGCAGGTGGCCGTGCTCGCTGCGCAGGTGGACGAAGCGGAGGCGGCCGTAGACGGTACGCGCCGCGCCACGCTCACTCTCGATTGGCAAGCGCTCGCGCCACTTCCCTTCGACGTCAATCTCTTCTTCCAGGCGGTCGATGCCAGCGGCGATGCACCGGCAGTTGTGGCGCAGATGGACACGCCCCCTGTAGCCGACCAGCCCGCCACCGCCTGGCAGCAGGGCGAGCTCTTTTCGCAAAGCTACGCGCTGGAGCTTCCCGCCGACGCGCCCTCCAGCCTGACCTACTACGTGGGCCTCTATAACTGGCAGGATGGCGCACGCTTGCGCGTCAACGCTGGCCTGGACGACAAGCTGGTGCTCTATGGCCGCTAATTCTGTAACGTGTGCGGCCGCGCCGGTGCGCGCACCGGCTGCCAGCGGGCAGCCCCCTCTTTGGCGCGACCCGCTCTTTGGCCTCTCGCTTCTGCTGACGATCTTTGCCGTCGCCCCCTTCCTGCTGCCCGGCTACTTCTGGGGCGCCAACGATGCGCGCCACCATGTCTACTTCCTCCACCAGTTCGACCGAGTGGTGGCCGACGGCATCTGGTGGCCCCGCTGGAGCCCCGACTTTGCCTTTGGCTACGGCTATCCCTTCTTCAACATCTACGGCCCGCTGAGCCACTTCCTGGCCGAGCTGCTGCTACCACTTTTTGGACTTTGGCTACACCGCTGCAATCGAGGCCATCTTCGTCTTCAGCATCGTGGGCAGTGCAGCGGCCATGTACATCTGCGTGCGCCCGTGGGGCGGGCGACCGGCGGCGCTGGTGGCGGCCGTCGTCTACACCTATCTCCCCTATCACTTGCTCAACCTCTATGTGCGCGCCAACCTCGCCGAGAGCATGGCCTTTGTGTGGCTGCCCCTTTGCCTGTGGGCGGTGCGCGGCGCGGTGATCAACCGACGCGTGCAGTGGGTGGTGGCCGCAGCGCTCAGCTATGGCGCGCTCATGCTCACCAGCAACCTGGTGATCGTGCTCTTCACCCCCTTCCTTGGCCTCTACGTGCTGCTGATCGCGTGGCTGCATGCGCTGCCCGAAGGTGCAAGCGCATCGCTCGGAACGCGCTTTGGCGCAGCCGTGCGGCGCGCGCTCTGGCCGATTGCGGGCCTCGCCGCCGGCCTGGGGTTGAGCGCCGTCTTCTGGATTCCCGCCTTCCTGGAGCAGAAATATGTGCTCGTGGATCAATGGTATGCCGGGCGCTACGACTATCGCGATAACTTCGTCTATCTGCACCAGCTCTTCAGCGCGCAATGGGGCTTTGGCGTAAGCCAGCCGGGCCCGGGCGACGCGATCAGCTTTCAGATTGGCGCGGCGGCGCTGCTGCTGGGCGTGCTGGGGCTGATTGTACAGTGGCGGCGCGCCGGCCGGCTGCGCTGGGAACTGGCCTTCTATGGCGGCGCAGCACTCCTGGCTCTCTTCTTTGCGCTGCAGGCGGCCGCCCCCCTTTGGGAGCTACCGTTGCTGGGCGCGTGGCTGAGCGCAGCGCAGTTCCCGTGGCGCTGGTTCAGCGTCATGGCCCCCTTCCTGGCCATGCTGGGCGGGCTGCTCGTCGCGCACTTTCCCGCAGCGGAGAACGAACCGCTGCGCACGGACAGAGCGCCCATCCCCGCAGCGGTTGCCCTCTGCGCCGTGGTTATCCTCGCCAGCTACCCCTACCTGCGCGTGCAGATTAGCGAACCCGCCGAGGGACCCGTGAGCCTGGCCGCGCTCATGCGCTTTCAGCAATCCTCCGACGAGATGACGGGCAGCACCGCGTGGGTGACGAAGGTGCCCACGTGGAGCCCGATGGCCGACTACTACATTCAACAAGAGGCGGCGGGCGAAGCCGAAGCGCCCATCAGCACACTGCTCGACTACAGCGTCTTTGACTACAAGAACTTCGGCGCCGAATCGGTGGCCCACAACAGCGTCTCCGAAGAGATCTACTATGCTAACCGCACCGACGCGCCGCAGACATTGATCTACAATCAGTTCTACTATCCCGGCTGGCGCGCCTTCCTGCTCGATGGCGAGCATGGCGCGCCGCTGCGTGAGCTGCCGATTACGCCCGAAAGCGCTGGCACGCTGGGCCGCATGACCGTTGACGCGCCCCCGGGTGAAGGCTACATCCTGCTCACCTATGGCGACACGATGGCGCGCATGGTGGGGCGCTGGATTAGCTGGGCAACGATTGCGCTGCTGCTGCTCGCTATCGGCTGGGCAACCATGCAGCGACGACGCACCGACCGAGAACAACCCGCTTCTCTCTCCCCCGCAGAGGAACCGACGCTATGAAGCAAAATCAAACGCAAGCCCAGGTGCGCCGCCCAAGTGTGGAAGCCGACGAAATTGCCACGCTCGCGGCGCGCTACGGGGCCCCGCTGCGCTGGAGTGTGGAGCTGGAAGCCGACGAGTACACGCGCCCCTATCGCTTTGGCACGCAGGGCGACCGCCGCGCCGAGGCGGTTTTCGCCGTCATGGACCCGTCCGGCGGCATCTGGGTGCACGCCAAGGCGCACTACCCGCGCCACATCTACCGGCTGCCCTCGGGGGGCATCAACTGGGACGAGGATGTGGAGCAAGGCTTGCTGCGCGAAATAGAGGAAGAGATGGCGCTGCCGGTGCGCGTGGAGCGCTTTCTGGGGCTCGTCGAATATACCTTCCATCACGAAGGGCAGTTGGCCTACTTTGCCAGCTACATCTTCCTCGTCAGCAGCGCAGGCGGCGCGCCCCAGCCCCATGTGCAAGAGGCCATCACCGACTTCCACATGGTGCTGCCCAGCCACCTGACGCAAACCGCCGCCGAGCTGCGCAACCTCATGGGCGATCGCCACGGCTGGGGACAGTGGCGCGCCATTGCCCACGACCTTGTCTACGAAAGCCTCGTGGGCGGCGGCGTGTGATAGACTGGATGGTTGGTTTGAGTAGCGCACGGCCCACAGACTGACGACTGAGTATTGATTATTGGTAACTGGCAATTCGTCATTGGTGACCCATGCGCACCAATGACCAATTTCCAATGACCTATTGCCCGTCCACAAACAACTCTTGCTGAGGAGTGCCCCATGCGTGTCCCGCTGTCCTGGCTACGTGAATATGTCGACATCAACCTGCCCACCGCGGCACTGGCCGAGCGCCTGACGCTGGCCGGCCTGGCTGTGGACGCCATCGAGCCGGTGGGCGACTGGTGGGACCCGGAGTTTATTCGCGTGGGCGAGGTGGTGGCCGTGCTGCCTCATCCCGACGCCGACCGCCTGACGCTGGTGGATGTGGACTTTGGCGCGGACAAGGTTGAGCAGGTGGTGACGGGCGCGCCCAACATCTTCGCCTTCAAGGGAATGACCAAGGCTGAAGGCACGTTGCCCACGCTCAAGGCGCCCTTTGCGCGCTCGGGTGCGACGTTGCTCGACGCCTACAGCGAGGCCACGCCGCGCCCCTTCAAGAAGCTGAAGCCCTCGAAGATTCGGGGCGTCCTCTCCAATGGCATGGTCTGCTCCGAGCGTGAACTGGGGCTGAGCGAAGAACACGAAGGCATCCTCACCCTGCCCGATGATGCGCCCGTGGGCATGCCCCTGCGCGACTATCTGGGCGACGAAATCCTTGTACTGGACCTGACGCCCGACATGGCGCGCTGCCTGAGCATTGCCGGCGTCGCGCGTGAGGTGGCCGCGCTCACCGGCGCAGCCCTGCACCTGCCTACGCTTGCACCCACTGAAGTCGCACCACCCGCTGCCGACAAGGTGGGTGTGGAGATCGCCGACCCGGCGCTCTGCCACCGCTACACGGGGATGATTATTGAGGGCGTTCAGATGGGGCCATCGCCCAGCTGGATGCGTGACCGACTGACGCGTGCGGGCATGCGCCCCATCAACAATGTGGTGGACATCTCCAACTACGTCATGCTGGCGCTGGGACAGCCGCTCCACGCCTTCGACTACGACACCCTCGTCACACGCGCCCGTGCGATTGGCGAGGAGAAGCCGGTGATCGTCGTGCAGCGCGCGGCAGCAGGCGAGCGCTTCACCACGCTGGACAACGTGGCACGCACGCTCGATGACTCCATGCTCATGATCGCCGACCGCGCCGGCTCGATTGCGATTGCTGGCGTCATGGGCGGCCTGGAGAGCGAAGTGGGCGACGCCACCACAAATGTGCTGCTCGAATCGGCCACCTTCGAGGCCATCTCCAACCGCCGCACCAGCCAGAAGTTGCGGCTGCCCAGCGAGGCCTCCTACCGCTTTGCACGCGGCGTGCCCGCCACCCTCAACCCAATTGCGGCGCGCTATGCCGCGGCGCTGCTCGAGCGCTACGCCGGTGGCCGCGTGCTCCAGGGCGTGGTGGATGCCTATCCCGTGCCCCAACTCCCGCGCACCGCCTACACCAGCGAGAGCGACATGCGCCGCCTGCTGGGCATGGATGTCACGCTCGATCAGGTTGCGGACGCGCTGCGTCGCCTTGATTTCGTCGTCGAAGCGGTTGCTGATGTGGCGCCCGATGCGCCGCTGCAGGCCGCCTTCGCCCTGCAACGGCGCGCGGGCGAGCCGCTGCTGGCTGCCACCGCCCCCTGGCACCGCCTCGACATCGCCATCCCCGCCGACCTGACGGAAGAGGTTGCGCGCATGATCGGCTACGAGCATGCCGACATGACGCTGCTGGTCGATTCGCTGCCCACGCAGCGGCGCAACGAAGTGCTGGAGACCGAGGAGAAGATTCGCACCATTCTCGTGGCGGCAGGGCTGCAGGAGAACATCAACTACGCGCTTACCTCGCCCGAGAGCCATGCGCGCATGGACCCGCAGCAGGCGCCGCTGCCCGAGAGTGACTTCGTTACGCTGGCCAACCCCAACGCGCCCGAACGGCGCGTCATGCGCCGCTCGCTGCTGGTGAGCGCGCTTGAGAATCTGGCGCGCAATGCACGCCTGGCCCCGCGCCACGCCAGCTTTGAGGTGGGCCGCACCTATCGCCTCGAAGATGGCGACGGCACGTTGCCCGCCGAAGAGCGCCGTGTCTCCATTCTGCTTGCGGGCAACCGCACGCCGGTCGACTTTTACAATCAGAGCGACGAGCAGGAGAGCTTCGATTTCTTCGACCTCAAGGGCGTTGTGGAGACACTGATCACGCGCCTTGGCTTCGAGGCGCAGCAGATTAGCTGGCGCGCCAAGCCCGACGCGGCCGCCTTTGGCCCCCGCTGCGCCGAGGTGTGGATCGATGAGAGACGCGTGGGCATCCTGGGTGAGATTCACCCGCGCGTGCGCGCCAACTTTGCGATTCCGCTGGAGCGTGTCTGCGCCGCCGAACTGCAGGTCGCGCCGCTTGTGCGCCCGCACTTCAGCTTCAACCCCATGCGCGCCATCTCCCCCTATCCGGCGGTGGTTGAAGACCTCGCGTTTGATGTGGAGGAAGGGGTGACTGTGCGCAGCCTCGAGGAGATCATTCGCAAGGCGGGTGGATTCCTGCTGCGCGACGTGGAGCTCTTCGACATCTACCGCGGCGACAAGCTGGCCGCCAACCATAAGTCGGTGGCCTACCACCTCACCTACCAGAGCCCCGATCGCTCGCTCAACGAGCGCGAGGTCGCCGCGCTGCGCAAGCGCATTATCGACAGCGTGCAGAAGGAAACCGGCGGCACGTTGCGGGGATAACAGCAGTACACAGATGGCACAGAAACAAACAGATAACAACGGATGAACAACACCATTGCTCATCCGTTGTTATCTGTTTGTTTCTGTGCCATCTGTGTACTGCTGTTATCCCCGCAACGTGCGGATGGTGGCGGGCTTGTCCTTGCGCACCTCGAGGCTGTCAAGGTCGCTGGCGACGTACGTGTTGGGGAAGACCGCCTGCGCCTCGGCCAGAATCTCCTGCGCACGGTAGCGGCGCGAGACGTGGTGCAGCACCAGCGTGCCGACACCCGCATTGCGCGCCAGCCGCGCGGCCGCCAGCGCAGTCAGGTGGCCGTAGCGCCGCGCCAGCTCCTTGTCGGCATCGAGGTAGGTCGCCTCAATCGCCAGCAGGTCGGCCCCATCCACCACCTTGTGCAGCGGGCCGGAGTGGCTCACGTCGCCCACAAAGCAGAGCTTGGCGCCGCGCGTCTCGGGCCCCAGCAGATCCTCGGGGGCAATGGTGCGGCCGTCGGCCAGTTTCACCGTCTCGCCGCCCGCCAATTGCTTGCGCACAGGCCCCTGCGGGATGTGCAGTTCCTCGGCCTTCTCGGCCAAAAAGGGGCGGCGCGCCTTCTCCTCAAAGGTGAAGCCGAAGCAGTCCGGCCCACGGTGCTGCACGGGAAAGGCGGTCAGCGTAAAGTTCTTGTCCTCGAAGATGAGCCCGGCCTCCATGACATTCAGGCTCACCCCCACGTTGGGGATATTGCCCGCGCCAAAGACCACCTCCATCAGCGCCTGCACGCGCGTCATCGCCATGCGCCCGGCATAGATATTGAGCTCCTCGAGCGCTTCCCAGCGCCCCAGCGTGCTCGCCAACCCGCCCAACCCCAGAATGTGGTCCAAATGGCCGTGGGTGAGCAGAATTTTGTCCAGGCGGCGAAAGCCGAGGCCGGCGCGCAAGATCTGCCGCTGCGTCCCCTCGCCGCAGTCGATCATGAAGCGATGTTCGTTGTACATGACCAGCGCCGACGACAGGCCGCGCTGCGCCGAGGGCGCCGAGGCGGATGTGCCCAGAAAAACCAATTCAAACAACAGGACCTCATTTCACGGTGAAGCGAACGCGCAAGGCATCCGCTCTCCGCATTGTAACAAAGATGCGTTGAAGGCTGAAGGTTTGAAGGTTTAGGAGTTTGAGTGTCTAGGAGTTGAATGGTTTGGGAGTTGCGCGCACCTCTTGGACCTTTAGGTTTTCAACCTGCAACTGAAGCTTCTGCAGCGGCGCGACGCCGTGGTTGATGGCAATGGGCATGTGCCGCCCGTCCAGCAGCACGGTGCTGGGCACGGTGAGGATGCCAAAGTAGCGCGCCAGATCCAGCCGTTGCGTGGCGTCGAGCGTCACCACCGGCAGAGCCGCCACTTGCGCCTGCAGCTGCTGGAGAATGGGCGTCTGCTGGAAGCGGCATTGTGCACAGCTGTCGGTGGTGAAATAGAGCAGCGCCGGCCCGCTGGCCACAAACTCGGCAACAGGTGAAGTGTCTGCACCGGCCCCCTGTGCCTGCAGGGCGCGTAGCCGGCGTGCATGCAGAATGCGCAAAGCGACATAGCCCGCGCCAAAGCAAAGTGTGACTATCAGCAAGATCAGCGTTCGTTCAAGCATGTGACCCAAGGCTCCAAATCAAGAGTCTGCCGGTTGATGACACCCTCGACCATCGACCGTGCCGACCGCGACCATCGACCATTCATCAATCCTCGCTTTTCACTCAACCCTTTAGCCCTTGCCACGTGGGCAGGCTGGGCCGAATGCCCACCTTGCCCAGTTGGTAGTACATGAAGCAGCCGGCGCAGAAGCCGAAGAAGAGATTGACGGCTGCGAGCAGGATCACGACGGCGACGAGCGCCCAACCAAGCAGCGGCGCAGCCGCCCAGAACGCGAGCAACGCGGCGACAAGGAAGAAGCCGCCCACCGCCTGCGCAAAGAGGTGGGGTTGCGGCAGGTCCTCGCGCACATCCGGCGCAAAGAGCCCCAGCGGCCGCAACAGTCGTCGCGCCGCCAGCTTGAAGAGCCCGGCCTTGGGCCATATGGAGCCCACAAGCATGACCGCGGCCACAAGCCCCACCAGCCACGGCCAGTCAAAGAGAATTGCAATCACGAGCAGTGTGATGATTGCAGTCTGGTTTGCCCGCAACAACGCGTGATCGACTTTGGTCGACATGGCTTCGCTTCCTTCTGTGATGCAGAGAGTGATTCCGTAGCAAAGGTGCGTTAATCAAACAAGCCGAGGCTCACATACTTGCTGCCGTCATCGGGCAACACGGTCACAATCAGCGCGTTGGCTGTTGTGCGTGCAAGCTGCAGGGCGGCGGCAATGGCTGCACCGCCGCTGGGTCCCGCAAAGATGCCCGCCTCGCGCGCCAGTGCGCGCATGGTTTCCCATGTTGTATCGCTTTCCATGTGCGCTACAGCGTCGGCCAGCGTTGCGTCATAGATGCCCGGCACGATGGCGGTGGGCAGATGCTTGAGCCCCTCAATTACAGAAAGTTCATCGGCAGGCTGCAAGGCCACAAGCTGCACGGCCGGGTTGCGCTGCCTGAGGTAACGGCCCACACCCACAAAGGTGCCCGTTGTGCCCAGACCCGCCACAAAGTGGGTGACAGCGCCGTTCGTCTGCCGCCAGATTTCAGGGCCCGTGGTGGCAAAGTGCGCCTGCCAGTTGGCCGGATTGTTGTACTGATCGATGAAGCAATAGCGTTCCGGCGCCGCTGCCACAATCTCCTGGACGCGCTGGATAGCCCCATCGGAACCCTCCAGCGGGTCCGACTCGATGAGGGTTGCGCCATAAGCCCGCACCAGCGCCTTGCGTTCGGCGCTGACGTTGGCGGGCATGACGAGCACAACCCCATATCCCCGCACCGCGCCAATGAGCGCCAGCGCAATGCCCGTGTTGCCCGAACTGGAGTCTATGATCAGCTGACCCGGGCGCAAGCGGCCGCTGCGTTCGGCCTCGTCAACCATGTACAGCGCCGCGCGCGCCTTGACAGAGCCGCCCGGGTTGAACCACTCGGCCTTGGCAAAGAGCTGCGTAGTGGGCTGCGCGCCATGGCGCCGGGCAAAAGCCGTTAGATCGAGCAGCGGCGTATTGCCAATCTGCTCAAGTAACGGCGCGGCCGGCCTTGTGGGCGCCGGCGCCTCCACGGGTGCGCTCCCCAGGTACGAGCGATTCTTCGTGGCGGCTGCAGCCGCCGCCACGAAGCGATTGCTCACTTCGGAGGTGCGCCACTCCGCTCTCCCTTCCTGTACTTTCATACCATTCCCCTGTGCCAAGTCATGTCCAGCATCATCAGCCGTGCCCGGCTAGCGTAGCTATCTTGCTACTTGTGAAAGCCGCAGAACTGCTCGTAGTCGATCAATTCAGTCACCGTTGGATGGTCGCCGCAGACGGGGCACTCGGCGCTGCGCCGCACGTTGAGCGTACGGAAGCTCATGTCCAGCGTGTCCACCATGAGCAGCCTGCCCACCAAAGGTTCGCCAATGCCCAGAATCAGCTTGATGGCCTCGACTGCCTGCATGGAACCGACGATGCCGGGCAGCACCCCCAACACGCCCGCCTCGGAGCAGGAGGGCACCTCGCCGGGCGGCGGCGGATCGGGGTAGAGGCAGCGATAGCAGGGGCCGCCGGCAATGCCTCTTTCGGGCACGGCGGGCTGGTAGACCGTCACCTGCCCCTCAAACATGAAGATGCTGCCGTCCACCAGCGGCTTCTGCAGGAACTGGCAGGCGTCGTTAATCAGGTAGCGTGTGGGAAAGTTGTCCGAACCGTTGATGACAATGTCAAAGTCGCGGATGATTTCCAGTGCGTTTTCGCTGGAGATGCCCATGCCGAAGGGAATCACATTGACGTCGGGGTTGAGGTCGCGCAGGCGATCTGCCGCCGAATCGACCTTGGGCCGCCCCACATCCTTGTTGCCGTGGAGCACCTGGCGCTGCAGGTTGGAGACATCGACGGTGTCAAAATCCACAATGCCCAGCGTGCCCACGCCCGCGGCCGCCAGATAGAGCGCCGCCGGGCTGCCCAGACCGCCCGCGCCAATCAGCAGCACCCTGGCCTCCAACAGCTTAATCTGCCCGGCTTCGCCCACCTCGCTTAGCAGCGTGTGGCGGCTGTAGCGAATGCGCTGCGCGGGCGAGAGCACCGATGGCACCTTGAAGGGCAGCCCGGCATTCTTCCATCCGTTGTAGCCCCCCACAAGTGAAATCACGTCGGTGTAGCCCATCTCCAGCAGGTTGCGCGCTGCCAGCACGCTGCGCACGCCGCCCGCGCAGTAGATGACAAGGGGCTGCGTGCGGTCGGGCTGATGCTGCTCGATCTGCAGCTCCAGATAACCGCGCGGGATGAAGATTGCGCCCGGGATATGCCCCTGGATGAATTCCTCGCGCTCGCGCACATCCACCACTGTGGGCGCAGCCTGCGCGCCGCCATTCTCCATGCGCCGTTGCAGCTCCTGTGCGCTGATCTCCACGATCTGCGCACGCGCCCGCTCCAGCAGTTGGTCCCGATTAAGGCGCTGCGCCGTCAATCCGCTTTGCGTTGCCATAAATGCTCCTTAGCGGCCGCCGGCCATGGCGGGCACAATCGAGACACGGTCGTTGTCGCCCAAGGGCGTGGCCAGCCCCCGCAGGCTGCGCACTTCGTCATCGTTGACGAAGACATTAATGAAACGCTTGATTTCGCCGTTGCCGTCCACCAACTTTTCGGCCATGCCGGGATAGCTGCTTTCGAGCGCCTGAATGAGGCCTGCCACATCCTGCGCAGGCAGGGTGACCCTGGATTCGCCGCCGGTGAAGCGGCGCAATGGAGTGGGTACAAGAACAGTTGCCATGATGATCGCCTTTCTGTTCCGGCCGTTGCGCCGGTTGGGACGAAAAAACGCCGAGGTCATCGAATGATGAACCCGGCGCACGCGTGCGGCTCTCTACAAAGTGGGCGCCGCGTGTGAATGCGGCGACATGCTAAAGGAAATATAGCTATAGAGTGTCCGGTGCAAGCCAATGGCTCATCACCTGCTCGATTGGCGCAGCGCGGAGGCAGCCGGCATCATGCCGGCGGCGCCCGCTAACAACACAAGCAGGTGAGAAGATTGGGTGAAAAGAGCACCGGTACGGTCATGCGGAACGCATATCCTTCAACATTAAAGTATTTACAGGGACCAAGTGGGCAGAGTATAACCGGCGTGCTGTGCGCTGTCAAGTAGGCTGCATTGCATGTGGTGGGGTGAATGATTGAGCATTGAAAACTGACGGTTGCCGATTGAGTGTTACGGGTGGCACACACACGAGTGGTGGGCAATATTCGGTCTTCAGCGCTCAATCTTCCACCTATCCTCAACGCCACAGGCGCGCTGTGATACAATCCAGTCACCCCGCGTTCACGGTTAGCAGGAGGCCCCCATGCACGAACAACAGCGCAATTTGGCACGCCGCGCCCTGCAGGAGCGCCAACTTTCCGCTGCACTCTTCGCCGATGCGGCAACCATCACCTGGCTTACCGGCTTTGCGCCCCCCATTCAACTGGGGCCAAACCCCTTTGCCGGCGGGCCCCCGCTGCTTTGGTATGAGGAGGGCCGCTTTACGCTGGTGGTTGTGGATGCCCTGGCCGATGGCGCCCGCAGCTTTGTGCATGATCGTGATGCGGCCATTGTCACCTACACGGGCTTCACCCATTTGGAGCCGCTCAACGGCCACGCGCATCTGCAGGCGGCGCTGGCGCAGCTTTGGCAGAACGGGCGCGGCGGCCGCATTGGCGTCGAGCTGGAGAAGACGCCCTCCACCGTCGTTGCGGCGCTTTGGAAGGCGCATGCGACGCGCGATCTGGTGCCGCTGGACAACGTGCTCGCCCCACTGCGCGTCATCAAAACGGACGAAGAAATCAGCAAGCTGCGCCGCAGTTTTCAGCTGGTGGAAGTGGGACACGAAGCCGCGCGCCGCGCCGTGATGATCGATGCGCGCGAGATTGACGTCTGGGTCGCGGTACAGTCGGCGATTGAGCAGTCCGCCGGCCGGCGCATTCCCCTGGGCAATGACTGCATTGTGGGCACGCGCGATTGGAATGTGGGCGGCTGGCCGCTTGATCGCCCGCTCAACGATGGCGACTCTATCATTGTGGACTTGAGCACAATTCGTGAAGGCTACTGGAGTGATTCGTGCGCCACCTATGTGGCGGGCACGCCCACGGTCGATCAGGAGGCGCTCCACAAGGTGGTGACGGAGGCGCTGGCCCTGGGTGCGTCCATGCTCCGGCCGGGCGCCATCGCCGGCGACATCGATCAGACGCTGCGCCGCCACATCACCAAGGCCGGCTTTCCCGATTATCCGCACCACACCGGCCATGGCATCGGCGTCACGGGCCACGAAGCGCCGCGCTTTGTGCCCGGCAGCAAGGAGATGCTCAAGCCCGGCATGGTCGTCATGCTTGAACCCGGGAGCTACCTGCCCGGCCGCACGGGTGTGCGCCTTGAGGATGGCTTTCTCATTACCGAAACGGGGGCCGAACAGTTGACGTCGCACGCCAAGGGGCTGGTTTGATGCAGACGTATGCCGACGCGGCAACGGGCTATCTGCTCGCGCTGTACCGCGCCTGGCCTGCGCTTCCGCGCAAGGCAACGCTGGTCTATCTGGATGGCGCGCGCGCTGTGCTGGCCGCTGAGCTGGCGAGCGACGATGCGCCGGCTGCCCTGCAGCGCTTTGCCACTTTAGCCGAGCAACTGCCCGGCGTGCTCCATGCGCTGGCGGCCGCGCGTGCGCCGCTCCACAGCGCGCTCAAGACAGCCGCGCCGCTCGCGCCGGCTGAACGAACACACCTGATTGCGCTGGCCGCTGTGGACGACCCCTTCGCTGCAGCGCTTGACGCCATGTTCTGGCAACCGCCGCAGATGGCAGCCACGCTGGATGCCCTGCGGCGCGCCGCCGCCGACCCGCACTTGCCTGTGGCTGATCCAGACGCGGCCACCCGTGCGGCCAAAGAGCTTGCCGCATTTGACGCCGCCCTGCCCGCAGCGCGCGCCGCCTATGTCGATACGCTTGCGCTCTACACGCGCACACTCGACGCGCTGCAAGCCATTCCTGCCTTGCGGCGCTTGGCTTGGCGCGCCTTGCTGGAAGGCAAGGTGGCCGCCGCCGGCCAGATCGTTACCCGGCTGGGGAGTGGCACGTCGCATCCTCTGCCCGACCGTCCTAAGCCCGATCAGCCGCCGGCGCCCCCAGCGGAGGCCGCTGCGCAGGTGCGCCTCTACAGCGACGTTGACTTTCCTCGCACCGTCAAGCGCAGCACCACGCTCTGGGAGCCGCTGATTGTGCGGCTGGTGACGACGCCCGTCGATGCCGCGCCCGATAGTGCCGCGTGCCGCGGCAACAGCGGTGGCCGTACCCTTCATTGACACAGCCACACCTGAGGCCGTCGATGTCCTTCTCACCGCACCAGGCTTCGAGGAGCGGCTCGACCTCTGGCAGCGCTCCATCCTCGTCTACGCCGACCGCCCCTCACAGCCGGCCATCTTCCTGCTGCGCTCCAACCTCGCGGGCGACAAGCGCCTGACCGTGGACTTCTACCACCGTGGGCGGCAAATTGGCAGCGCCGCCTTTGCCACAAGCGTGCAGGAGACGACGACATCCACGCGTGCGACCCCTGCAGGCGATGGCGTGGAGATTGAAGGGCTGCTGGTCAATGCGCCGCCACCCGTTGATCTGGAACTGCGCGTGGTGCGCGGCCTCAACGAGAACCGCCTGACCTTCACGCTCCACTCGGCCAACCCGGCGATCGGCTTTCACTGGACCCCCGCCGGTGAGGTGGAATTGGCGCGCGCCAATCCGCTTGAACTGCTGGAAGAGAAGTTTGCGCGGCTGAGCCTGCTGGCGGGGCAGCCCGACTTTGACGCTGAACAATCGGCGCGCGCGTCGGCATTTTTCACGGCGCTGGGCGAGGAACTGTGGGATGAAGTGCTGCCCGAGCGCTTCAAGACGGTGCTCTGGCCCGAAATCCGCCGCCTGCACGCTGCCGGCCTCATCCACTCCTTTCTCATCACCTCCGACGAGCCGTGGATTCCCTGGGAGATGGTCAAGCCCTACAGCGTGGATGTGGTGAGCGACACGGAGACGGCCGAGCCCTTCTGGGCCGAGGCGTTTGCGCTCTCACGCTGGCTGGCAGGGCGCGGTTCGGCGGCGCGCACAGCTGTGGCGGCGGCGCGGCTGGTGGCCCCCGACCTTGACCTGCAATTTGTGGATGTGGAAAAGGATGCCTATGAGGGGCTGGCAGCCGCGGGCATTGCGCTTGCGCCACCGCTGCAAAGCCGCGCCGCCGTGCAGGCGCTGCTGCAGGAGGGCGGCGTGCAGCTTCTACATGTGGCCGCACACGGCGCGTTCGACGCCGCCAACCCGGGCCGCGCCCGCATTACCCTGCAGGATGGCGTGTTGACGCCCGATGACCTGAGCCCCAGCGCCACGCGCGGGTTGCGCGCTGCGCGCCCGCTCGTCTTCCTCAACGCATGCTGCGTGGGGCGGCTGGGCTTTAGCCTCACGGGGCTGGGTGGCTGGGCCGAGAAGCTCATCAACACGGGGCGCGTCGGCGCGTTCATCGGCACGCTCTGGGAGGTGAACGACGAGCTGGCAGCGGCCTTTGCCCAGCACTTCTATACGCGCCTCTTTGCCGGCGACACGCTGGGCGAGGCCTTTCAAGCCGCCCGCCTGCACATTCGCGACCTCGCCCCCGCCAACCCCACCTGGCTCGCTTACACGCTCTACGGCGACCCAAACGGGGTGGTGCGCGCGGGCGCGTGAGTCAGCGCCGCGCACGGCAATCGCCCCACGGAAAATCGCGGGTATGGAGGGCGCGTTTAGTATACTCAAGGGAGACAAACCTTGTGTCTCCGGCCCCTTTTTTACTGGAAAGCACCATTCTGACTGGTCTATGAGTGGAAATCGACTACTTGATCAACTGAATGCCACGCCCGCGCAAATTGGGCCGCTGGCCTACAACAGCGTGCGCCACATTGTCGCGTTTTTGCTGCGCTGGCAGGCGTACGACGAGGCTCAGGCCGTGATCGACGCGTGGCACAGCGACACGCGCGTCACCGTACAGGAGTTCCGTGCCCAGGCGTTACTCGGCCGCGGCCTTGGCGACGCGGCGATTGCGCTTATGCAGAAACGCATGGCGCAGAAGGAGCCGGGCGTTGTTGCATCCGTGCTCTACGGGCGGCTGCTGCTTGGCGCAGGTCGGATTGCTGAGGCACGGGATTTGGCTGCGCAGCTCACGCAGGCCAGCCCGGAGTATGGCCCCGCATGGGGCCTGCAGGGCGATGTTTGCCTTGCCGCCGGCGGTGTCGACGAGGCTGCGGACGCCTTCCGTCGCTACCGAGCCCTCTCCCCCAATGCCCGGCCGCCGCTGATTGGCTTGGCCAGGGTCGCGCTTCTGCAGCAGGATGGGGTGGCGGCCGATGCGTTTGCTGTCCAGGCCATTGAGGAGGGTGGAATTGACAGTGGCCCCTCGGCCGACATTCTGCGCGCCGCCGAGGAGATCTTTGCCGCGGTGCCCGATGTGGTGCGCCAGGATGAAGTGCAACTCCTGCTGGCGCGCCGCTTTGAGGATGAGCTGGAGGCGGCGCGCGCCGTGCTCGAAGTGCGCGCCCCACACAGCGGCGCGACGAAGGGACGCGCAAGCCCGAACGCAAGCGGCCAGTGCCTGTCGAGGCAGAACTGCCCATCTCACCGCCAGTGAGCACGGCTGCCGATTCGCCCGTGAGCCGCGACGAACTCGCGTTTCTGACGAGCGCCGTACAGCGCCTCTTTGGCTTCGAAGCGCTTCTGCCCTGGCAGCCGCAGATTTTGGCCGCGATTGGCCGCAGCGAGGATGTGCTGGCAATTTTGCCCACGGGCGGCGGCAAATCGCTCTGCTATCAACTGCCCGCGTTTCTTGATGAAAGCATCGGAGCGAACTCGCTTACGCTCGTCGTTTCACCGCTCATTGCGTTAATGAAGGATCAACTGGACAATTTGCCAGCTGCACTGCGCGCCGAGACCGTTGCCATCAACAGCAGCATGGAGTCTGGATCGGCAGCACAGGCGTGGGACGACATTGCGCAGGGGCGCTATCGCCTGGTCTACCTGGCCCCCGAGCGGCTGCGCCAGTGGCCGGTGATTGAAACGCTGCGCGCGCGTGGCGTGGCGCGCCTGGTGGTGGACGAAGCGCACTGCGTCTCATCCTGGGGCCATAACTTTCGACCCGACTATCTCTATCTGGCGCAGGCGCACAAGGACCTGGGCTCCCCGCAGATTGTGGCGCTGACAGCAACGGCGCCTGCGCGCGTGCGTCAGGATATTGAGCAGCAACTCTTCGGGCGGGGCAATGCCGAGAATCGAGCGCGCCGTCTTCACGTCATCGCCGCCGACAGCTTCCGGCCCAGTCTCCACGTCAACAGCTTTCGCGCCGAGAGCGAGGATGAGAAGCGCGACTGGCTGCTGGGCTTCTGCACTGCGCTCGAGGGCAGCGGCATCGTCTATGCGCGCACGCGCCGCAACTGCGAGGAGATTGCCGTCCTGCTCCAGGGGCTGGGCATTGCGGCCGACGCCTATCATGCCGGCCTGGGTGATGCCGAGCGCACGCGCATCCAGTCGGGCTTCATGAGTGGCCAGACGCGCATTATGGTTGCCACGGTGGCCTTCGGCATGGGCGTTGACAAGCCGGACATCCGCTTCATTCTGCACTACGGGCTGCCGTCGTCGCTCGAGGCATACTACCAGGAGGTGGGCCGCGCCGGGCGCGACGGGCTGCCGGCCCACTGCGTGCTGCTCTGGGCCAATGCGGACAAGGCAACGATGACGCGCCTGGTGCGCTACGATGCGGTGACAGTGCCCTTCCTGCGCGAAATCTACAAGGGCGTGCGCGAACGCATGCGCCCGTGGAACCCGGGGCTGGTGGCGCTTGAAGAGCTGGCGCGCTCCATCCCCGATACGAGCGACACAAAGGTGCGCGTGGCGCTCAGCATTCTGGAGAGCGCCGGCCTGCTCCGCCGCCACTACGATGCGCCCCGTCAGGTAAGCCTTACTCTGGCCGAGCCGCCGGAAGATGGCGTGCTGGCGAGCTTCGTTCAACGAACCGGCCTCAGCCTGGAATACCCCGCCACGTTCGACTACCTTGACCTTTGTGCACGTGCCGGTATGGATGCCACGACGCTTGAACGCGACCTGCTTGCGTGGCAGCGCGCGGGCGTGATGCGCCTGACCAGCTTCGGGCGCGACGCGCTGATTACGCTGGTGTCGCCGCCCCCTGCCGACGCCGAGGCGCGCATTGCCGGCTTGATTGACCGCTTCTCCGCTGTGCAGGAGCAGCAGGTAAGCGAGATTGCCGCCTATGCCAAGAGCACGCGTTGCCGCCACGGCTACCTCGCCGCCTATTTGGGCGGCGAGCAGCGCCGGCGCTGCACCGCCTGCGACAACTGCAATGCCGGCGACCTGCCGGCGATCGAAAGCCAGACTCCCGACGACAGTGCGCAGCGCATTGAGGTGCTGCGCACGCTGCGCGAGCGGTCGCTCGGCATGGTCAACCTCACCAAGGTGCTCGTGGGCGATCGCACCGTCAGCGACAAGTACCAGAGCATTGCAACCTTTGGCGTGCTCAATTACCGCTCGCCCACCGCCGTAAAACGCCTCATTGAGACGATGGAAAGTGAAGGCCTTGTGGAGCGACAACAGTTCATGGAGAACGCCTTCACGATTCAGATCACCGCCGAAGGCACGCGGCATGCTGCAGTACGCGTAGCGGTGGTGTAAGCCGCCGAAGGTATGGAACGCGTCGTGTCCTCGAGAATAGCGGCTGCTCAACATAGGTGCATCGTTTCGGCATGAAGCGCGCTCGCCGCAGCCATAGGCTGAAGCCTACGGCTACCCAAACCAAGTCGGCTGAAGCCGACTGAAGCCGTCGCACTCGAGCGAAGAATGGTTTCAGCCTGCTTCAGCAGGCTTGGGTTGCCTAGCCGTAGGCTTCAGCCTATGGCGGTGGCTGCGGTGAGCACACTTCATAGCGAAGCAATACGGCAACCTTCACCAGCCACCGCAGGATTGCAACGCGGCGCGTCCCCGAGAACGGCGGCTGAAGCCGCTGTACGTAATGGCCGTCCGCAGCATTTACCACTTCACCACTTACTCGTTCACCATCTACCGATGATCCAATGACCACCCCAATGCGCCAGCAGTACCTCTCCATCAAAGCGGCGCACCCGGACTGTATCCTCTTCTTCCGCCTGGGCGATTTCTACGAAACCTTTGACGAAGACGCCAAGGTGGTCGCGCGCGTCTGCGATGTGGTCCTCACCAGCCGTCCCGTGGGCAACGACCAGCGCGTGCCGCTGGCGGGCGTCCCCTACCACAGCGTGGAAGGCTACATTGCGCGCCTCGTGGAAGAGGGTTTTCGTGTGGCCGTGGCCGAGCAGATTACCGAGCCGGGCAAGGGGCTGGTGGAACGGGAAGTGACGCGCGTGATCAGCCGCGGCACAGTCACCGAGCCGGGAATGCTCGATGCGCGCCGCAACAACTATCTGCTGGCGGTCGCCGTCCACGAGCGCGCCAATGGCTGCACGGCCGGCATGGCCTATGCCGACATCTCCACAGGCGAATTTGCCGCGACGGAGATTGAAGCGCCCACAATTGAGGCGCTGGAGCAGCGCATTGGTGAGGAGATCAGCCGGCTACAGCCAAGCGAGCTAATCCCGGTTGACTGGAAGCCGGAGACTTCGACACTTAGCTTATTGATTACGGCCCTCAGCCCCCTCATCTCGCACGTGGAACCGTGGCAGACGGCCGCCGACACAGCCGAAGAGCGCCTGCGCCGCCATTTTGGCGTGGCCAGCCTCGACGGCTTTGGCCTGCGCGGCCACAGGGAAGCGGTGCGTGCCGCAGCTGCGCTGCTGGCCTATGTGCGCGCCATGCAGCCCGCGGCGCTGGGGCAGATGAACACGCCGCACCACTACACCCTCGGCGCCTTCATGACGCTGGACGAGGCCACGCGCCGCAACCTCGAGCTTACCGAGACCATGCGCGGCGGCGACGCACGCGGCAGCCTGCTCGAGGTGCTGGACCAGACACTGACGCCCATGGGCGCGCGCCTGCTGCGCCGCCGCCTTAGCCAGCCGCTGCTGAACGTAGAAGCCATCAACCAGCGGCTGGAGGGCGTGGCGCTCTTTCAGCGCGCGACCGACATGCGCCTTACCGTACGCGAGCTGCTGCGCGGCATGGGCGATCTGGAGCGCTGGAGCAGCCGCGCTGTAGCCGGGCTGGCGCTGCCGCGCGACCTTGTGGGCCTGCGCGAGGTGCTTGGGCGGCTCCCTGCGCTCCACGCAGCGCTCTCCGGAGAAGAGGCCGCGGCAGCGCTGCCTGCCGGCGCGTTGCCCGCATGCGCCGCTCTGCGCGTCCTGCTCGAGGCGGCGCTGGTTGAGGAGCCGCCGGCCACCCTCAACACCCCGGGGATGATGCGCGATGGCTACAATGAAGAGCTCGACGACCTGGTGCAGCGCAGCCGCGGCGCCAAGGAGTGGATTGCCAATCTGGAGCGCAGCGAGCGCGAGCGCCTCGACATCAAAAACCTCAAGGTGGGCTTCAACAAGGTCTTCGGCTACTACATCGAAATTACCAGCAGCCACCTGGGCAAGGCGCCCGCCGAGTACATTCGCAAGCAGACAATTGCCAACGGCGAGCGCTACATCACGCCCGAGCTCAAGGAATACGAGTCGCTCGTCCTCAACGCCGACGAGCGCAGACTCACGCTGGAGCAGGCGCTCTTCAAGCAGCTTTGCGCCCAGGTTGCGGCCGAAGCCGCGCTGCTTGGGCAGGTGGCCGCGTGGCTGGCCGCACTGGACGTCCACAGCGCGCTTGCGGAGGTGGCCCTGCAGCGTCGCTATGTGCGCCCGGAGGTGGACGAGGGGCCCGTCATCGACATTGCAGGCGGCCGCCACCCTGTGGTGGAGCTGGGCATGACGGAGAGCCCCTTTGTGCCCAATGACACCCATCTGCGCCCCGAAAGCGCCATCCAGATTATCACCGGCCCCAACATGAGCGGCAAGAGCACCTATCTGCGCCAAAGCGCGCTGATTGTGCTGCTGGCGCAAATGGGCTCCTTTGTGCCCGCCGACAGCGCGCAGATCGGCGTGGTGGACCGCATCTTTACGCGCCTGGGCGCAAGCGACGAAATCCACCGCGGTCAGTCGACCTTCATGGTGGAGATGGTTGAGACGGCGAACATCCTGCACCACGCCACCCACCGCAGCTTGCTCGTGCTCGACGAAATCGGCCGCGGCACGAGCACCTACGACGGCCTCGCGATTGCCTGGGCGGTGATTGAGTACATTCACAACCATCCCGGCCTGCGTGCCAAGACGCTCTTCGCCACCCACTACCATGAGCTAACGGAATTAGCCGAAAGGCTCCCACATGTAGTCAACTACAACGTGGCGGTGGATGATAGCGAGGGCAGTACGGGGCCGGCGGGAAGCGCGGATGGAAGCCGCGATGTTGTCTTTCTGCACCGCATCATCCCGGGCAAAGCGGATCGCTCCTACGGCGTGCACGTGGCGCGGCTGGCCGGGCTGCCGGGAGCGGTCGTCAACCGCGCCGGGGAGATTCTGCAGGATCTTGAGCGCAGCGGCGCTGCGGGCCCCAAGCGACTCTTTGCGCCCGAAAATGCACGCGCCGGCAAGGCGGCCGTGCAGGTGGCGCTCTTCACCGAGAGCCACCCCGCGATTGAGGCGCTGCGCGGCCTCGATGTCAACGCCCTCACGCCGCTGGACGCGCTGAACCGGCTGTACGAGTTGCAAAAGTTGGCGAAGTAAGACAGCAAAATTGAAGACTGAGATTGAAACTGGCGCCGCTATCCTGGATAGCGGCGCCATTCTCAATCATCAGCTTCAATTTTGCTGTTGCTTTTCTACTCCACCGGCAGGCATACCTCTGTGCGCAACTCCTCGGGCGGCACGTCGTCACCGTCGTTGAGGTAGATCTCCAGCGCATAGCCGCCCTGCCGGAAAGACATGCCACTGGTGGGAAACCAGTTGTTCCAGCCTTCCATCCATGTGTCGCCCACGCGGTTCCATGGCCCCTTGTGAAGGAAGACGGCGTACTTGCCGCCGGGCAGCGTTCCTTCCTGCACGTCGGGTGCGCGGGCAAGCGGCTGGTCATCAGTGCACGACAAAGCTGGCAACATAGCGTTGGTCGGCCATGGCGACGGTGTTCATGTCGTCGGGCATGTAACCGATCACTGCGCCTGTGCGCCCATGCAAGCTGTTTGCTCTCCACATAGGCCATGAGCGCGTTAAATGCCTCAGTGGCTGCTTTGGAGAAACTGGCGCCCTCCACATAGCCGCGCCGCTTCACAAAGACGATGCGCTGATCGGGCATGATGCGAATCTCGGGCTTGCATTGTCCTTCTCCTCCCTCTTTGTCAAGTTGAGGCTAGCCAGCTATTCAACCGGCAAGACAAATCTCGGTGCGCAACTGCTCGCTCGGTGTCACCGACGGATCATCGAGGTAGATCTCGAACCATGTGCCCGGGCGCAGGGCAAAGCCGCTCTCCGGCAGCAGCTCGCCCATCACCTTGCCCCAGCCATCGCCCAGCCCTTCCCAGCCGCCGGTATAGGTAAAGACTGCCACTTTGCCGCCATCAAAAATGCCCTCCTGCAGGTCAGGGTCGGCAGGCAGTGGCGCGTTGTCGGTGAGCATATAGCCGCCACGATAGCGCGGGGCAATCGTCGTGTCTGCACTCTTGTCCCAGCTTGCGCCCACGCCGTCGGGCATCATGGAGATGCCTAAAGTGATGCGATTGGTGAGGCCATGCTTGTCCAGCGCCTTGTGGAGCGTATTCTGCGCGTCCATGGGGCTTTCGCCCAGATCGCCGTCGGGCGTGCCCAGCCGCTCAACGTAGATGACGCGCTGCTGCGGTTGCATGCGAATGACTGGCTGCGAGACTGATGTCATGGCAAAGCTCCTTGTGGTTGATTACGCTGCGCAATGTGCGGGAGCGCAAGTATACCACGCGGATCCTTGTAGAACAAGTGTTCCAATTGGGCGATTGGCATACGCCGCGCGGTACGTAGCGGAGGGCCTCCTGGCCCTCGTATAGCGCCTGATACGAGGGCCAGGAGGCCCTCCGCTACGACACACTTACTGTTGCAGCGCGGCCCAAACGCGGTCGGGCTTGTAGGGCAGCGCGTCAATCCACTGGCCCGTGGCGTTGTGGATGGCGGCGCCGATTGCAGGCGCAGTGGGGATCATGGGCATCTCGGCCATGCCGCGGATGCCGAGGGGATCCTGCGGGTCGGGCACCTCAAGTATGGCCGGCACAATCTCCTGCGCCACGTCCAGAACGCTGGGAATGAGATAGGTGCTGAAGCGCTGCGTCTGCGCGCGCCCCTCCTTCAGTATGTACTCCTCCATGAGGGTCCAGCCGGTGGCTTGCGCCACAGCGCCCTCGATCTGCCCTTCCACCTGCTGCGGATTGACGGCACGCCCCACGTCGTTGGCGCTGATCAGGCGCGTCAGTGTAACGTGGCCCGTATCGAGGTCGACCTCGACTTCGGCCACCTGCGCGCAGTAGCCGTAGGTGATGTTTGGGTCGCTCGCTCCCGTGAGGTGATCGTAGCCTGTGGTGGGGCGTGGCCGGTAGACGAAATCGGCGCGGGCAGGGCGCTCTTCGTCCTCGCGCCACGCAATCAGGGCGCGCTCGGCCGCGCCGGCAATGGCGCCGCTCGCCATGAAGGTCATGCGGCTGGCCGAGGCGCTGCCGCTCGAGCCCGGCTGCATCGGAGCTTTCGGCGTGAAGCGTCACCTGATCAACGTCAAGCCCGAGTGCTGTGGCGGCAATCTGGCGGAAGGCCATGTGTGCGCCCTGGCCCACTTCGGCCCCCACGCAGCCCACATCGGCGCGCTCAATTGCGCCCGCGCCGTGGAGTTCCACCCAGGCCGCGCAGCTTTCCGGCGCGCCCAGGCTAAAGCCCACATTCTTGAAGCAGCAGGCCACACCTACGCCGTGCGCAATCCGCCCACTGCTGCGCTGCGCCGCCTCAAAGGAGGTCAGCGGGCGATCGAGCGGCGCGCCCGCCGCCGCTGCGGGCGCGTGCCATGTGCTGTCGCTCTGCACCCAGCCCGCCTCATGTGCGGCGCGCTCCAGCACCTCCACGGCAGAGCAGCCGGCGGGCAGCGGGCTGCGCGTGGGCAGCGTCGCGCCGTCGCGCCAAAGGTTGCGCATCCGCAGCTCCACCGGGTCCATACCCAGCGCGGCGGCGAGTTTGTTCACCTGCATTTCGCCTGCGAAATGGGCCTGCGGCCCGCCAAAGCCGCGGAAAGCGCCCGATGGCGTGTTGTTGGTATAAACGGTGCGCGCAGTCACATTCACATTGGCAATCGCATAGGGGCCCAGTGAGGCGAGGATGGCGTTGCCAAGCACCTTGGTGCTGGTGTAGGCGTAGGCGCCGGCATCGCTTGTCAGGTCCATGTGCGCGGCCACAATTGTGCCGTCGCGCATCGCACCCCACCTGGCGTGGATTGTGAAGGGGTGGCGCTTGTGGTGGCCGATGATGCTCTCCTCGCGGCGTCCACACAATCTTGACGGGCCGGCCTACGTGCTTCGCGCGGCGAGCGCCAGCGCAATCTGCACGGAGATATCCTCGCGCCCGCCAAAGGCCCCGCCGATCATGGCGTGGCGCACGACCACCCGCTCATCCTCCAGCCCCAGCGCGTGGGCAATCTCGTGGCGCTCCTCGTGCATCCACTGACCGCCGCAAATGACCTCAATGCGGCCGTCGGGCAGCAGGTGGGCAAGACCCGCCTCGGGCTGCAGGTAGGCGTGCTCCTGCGCGTGCGTCCGATAGGTGGCTTCGATGACCACGTCCGCCTGCGCCAAAGCCGCCTCTGCATCCCCGTTGATGATGTGGTACTCGAGCAGCAGGTTGGAATCCAGGCGGCGCGTGCCGTAGGGAAAGCGGAACTCGTTGGGGTGGAGCACGCGGCGCATCGGGGGCAAGCGCTGCCTCGGTTGAGGTGATGACAGGCAGCTTCTCATAGTCGACGCGAATGAGCGCGGCAGCGGCCTCTGCCTGCTGCGCCGTCTCCGCCACAACCAGCGCAACGTGGTCCGCCTCCCAGCGCACAACTGCGGCCTGGGGCGTGCTGCCCGTGCCGCAGAGCACCGGCTGGTCGGGCATGATCAGCCCATACTCGTTAACGGGCACATCGGCCGCGGTCAGCACGGCCAGCACGCCGGGCGCGCCGCGCGCGGCTTCGGTGTGCACAGCGCGCACGCGTGCGTGCGCCACGCCGGCGAAGACGATCTTCAGCCACGCCTGGTTGGGCATGTCGATGTCGCCCGGGTATTGGGCGTCTGCCCGTCACCTTGGGCAACGAATCAAAACGGGTAGGGCTGCTGCCAACTGCGCGCATGGTGTCCTCGTCTATCCAACTTCAGGGGGCGCATTGCGGAGACCGCGTCCTTGCGTCAAATCAGGCTGCGCCATGGGATTGCGTGTCTATTTTGGTCGCTGCTATACTGGTGCGCGGGATGAACAGGTTCTGCCTGCCCGTTGCCCACTCCTCGCACGTCAACCCAACAGCGCGTTTCAGGGAGAAAAAGATGGCCGAAGAAGCAAAGAAAGCCACCATGCTTGACGAATTGAAAGCTTTCATGTTCCGCGGCAACGTGATTGATTTGGCGGTTGCCGTCGTCATAGGCGCTGCATTCACCGCCATCGTCAACTCGGTTGTCAATGACCTAATCAATCCCCTTATCGGCTTGATTCTGGGCGGGCTCGACTTTGGCGGGCTCTCCTTTAGCGTCGGGAATGCCGTCTTTAGTTACGGCAACCTGATCATGGCCATCATCAACTTCGTGATTGTCGCGCTTGTGCTCTTCTTTGTGATCAAGGCGATGAACATGGTAATACGCAAGGAAGCAGCCAAGTCGGCCCCCGAAGCAGCGCCGCCTGTACCCACCAAGGACCAGGAGCTTCTGGCCGAGATTCGCGACCTGCTCAGCGGGCGCACGCTCGACATGTCGCGCACAACGCCATCTGCTGCCGCCGATCCGTCGACCGTGGTGGAGACGAAGCCGAAGAGCGCCGACTAATTGCGTTACACCCAAAATGGCGTATGCAAGAGGCTCGCTGCGGCGGGCCTCTTGTTTTTCGAGGTGCGTCGTGGCTTCGTTGCAGCGTCGTAGCGGCGGCTTCAGCGGTGCGTCGCCCAAGTCCGTTGACAATCGTAGCGGGGGGCTTCCAGCCCTCCGGCTGTTGTAGGTCACGTCTCCTGGCGTGACGACACGCATTGCGGCGGCCCAAAACGGAGGGCTGGAAGCCCCCCGCTACAAACCGTAGGCGGCGTGCCCCATTGTGAAGCATTGCGTAGCGGCGGTGTAAGCCGCCGTTCTCAGCGACGCGTCACGCTGGCCACCTACGGCGGCTTACACCGCCGCTGCGAACGGAGCGCCTCCGCGGCATGGGCCGGAGGGCTGCAAGCCCCCGCTACGAAGGGACGCGAACTTAGGAGATGCACCATTGAAGCCGCTGCTGCGAAGCCGCAACGCACCATTCAGGGCTGCGCCAGCATAGGTCCCAGCCGCCGCCCGCCCAGCAGGTGCATGTGCAAATGAAAGACCACCTGGCCGCCGTCGTGGTTGCAGTTGACCAGCAGCCGGTAGCCGCTTTCGGCAATGCCCATCTCCTGGGCCAGGCGCGCGGCCACTGTGAAGAGGCGGCCCAGCGCCGCTTCGTCCTCGGCTGTGGCGTCGTTGACTGTGGCAATGCGGCGGTTGGGCACAATCAGGATGTGCACCGGCGCCAGCGGATGGATATCGTGAAAGGCCGTCACCAACGCATCCTGATAGACAATGCGTGCCGGCGTCTCTCCGCTGACAATACGGCTGAATGTCAGGTCTTCAGACATACCCACCTCAAAGAAAAGATTCGACGCGAAGACGCAAAGGAAGCGCAAAGAAAGAAACCAGCAAGAACAACATGAGTTGCGGTCAAGCGAAATTATACTCCTTGTTGTTGCTCTTCTTTGCGTTTCCTTTGCGCCTTTGCGTCGCAGTCACGCGCCCTTAATGCAATTACAGACGCTCGATGATTGTCGCAATGCCCATGCCGCCGCCCGCACAGAGAGTGACGAGGCCGGTGCTTAAATCGCGCCGCTCCAGCTCATCCAGCAGCGTCATCAGCAGGATGGCGCCGGTTGCGCCCAGCGGGTGGCCCAGCGCAATTGCGCCGCCATTCACGTTGACCAAATCCACGTCATCCAGCCCCATAGCACGCATGAAGTTGAGCACCACGGCGGCAAAGGCCTCATTGCACTCAATCAGGTCGATGTCGCCAATCTCCATGCCGGCGCGCTGCAGGGCGCGGCGCGAGGCCGGCGCGGGGCCGGTGAGCATGATCGTCGGCTCGTCGCCCACCACCGCAGTGGCGCAAATGCGGGCACGCGGCGCAAGTCCCAGCGTAGCGCCGGCGGCACGCGCGCCTACCAGCAGGGCCGCCGCACCGTCCACAATGCCGGACGAGTTGCCCGCGGTGTGCACGTGCGCAATTGCCTCCAGCGCGGGGTACTTGCGCAGAGCAATCTCGTCGTAGCCGGCTGCACCCATCTCGGCAAAAGCGGGGGGCAGCGCCGCCAACGCCTCGAGCGTGGTCTGCGGGCGCATGTGCTCATCGTGCTCCAGCAGCGTGACGCCCTCGTCACCGGCCACGGGGACCATTGACGTGAAGCGCGCCTCCAGTTGCGCCTGCACCGCACGCTGCTGCGAGAGCAACGCATAGGCGTCGAGCACCTCACGCGTAAAACCCTCACGCGTGGCAATCAGGTCGGCGCTGATGCCCTGGGGCACAAAGCCAATCTGCCCAGCAACGGCCGGATCCTCCATAAGTGCGCCGCCATCGCTGCCGATCGGCACGCGCGACATCGACTCAACGCCCCCCGCCACCACAATCTGCTCCCAACCCGAGCGCACCTTCATGGCTGCCAGGTTGACGGCCTCCAGCCCCGATGCGCAGAAGCGGTTGATCTGCATGCCCGGCAGGTCGACGTCCCAGCCCGCCACCAGCGCCGCGGTGCGCGCAATGTTGGCCCCCTGCTCGCCAATCGGCGTGACGCAACCCATGATCAGGTCATCCACCAGCGCCGTGTCGAGGCCCGTGCGCTCCTGCAGCGCCGTCAGCAGCCCGGCGAGCAGGTTAACGGGGGCAATGCCATGCAGCGCGCCGCTGTCGCGCCCCTTGCCACGCGGCGTGCGCAGTGTGGTGTAGATGCAGGCGTCGGTGGGCATGGGCTACTGCTCGCCTTTCCGGAAGCGGCGGATGCGTTGCTGCAAGTCGGCAATGATATCGGCAACTGCGGCCAAATCCGTATTGCCAAGATATGGGGTCAGCGTTGAGAGAAGCGACTCGACATTGGGTTCGTAAGCGTACAGGAGTGCGGAGATATCACTTTCATACAGGTTGACGCGCTGAAAGTCCCCCTGCCGGTAGAGCGACGGCAGCGCATAGAGCTTGAGCAAAAGCAGCCCCTCCACCGTGGCGCAAGGAATGGCGCCTTCGGCAAAGGGACGTACGGTTGTGTACTGCGTGCGCACCGCTTCAAAGAGCCGGTTACGCGTGAGCAGAATGTCAACCAGAAGGTCATTGAAGCGGCCCCGTGCAAAATGGAGATCGCTTCGTTCGATCACCACTTCGGGTACCCGCTGCAGATCTGCCAACGCCATGATCAGGTCAATATCCTGCGTGTTGCGCCCGGGCACGTACTGGAGCATGGCCAAGCCGCCCACCAGCACAAAGTCCACTTCGCGCACACGGAGCAGGGCAAAAAGATCGTCAGCCTGATCAAGCAGGGATTCGCCATTCATGGGCAGCCGCCCGCGTGGGTGGGGGTTGAAGACGATGGCGTTGCGCACCACTTCGCCAATGCTAAGGGGTTCGCTGCGCGGTGGTGCGGGATGCACGGATGGCGCTGTGGATGCTTCCATGGCCCTATTATACACTGTGCGCCCGCCCGCCGCCGCACATACAGAACCGGCCCCCTGCGTTTGCAGGGGGCCGGTCGGTTGCGTACGAATTACCCGTTACGACTTACCACTGATCTTCTCAGTCATCACCCGCAGTGGAGGCTGGAACTGCTACGACCACCGGCGAATCGGTGAAGTTGTAGCCGGAACCGGAGAAACTGCGGCGCAGCGCCCAGAAGATGGCGATGAGCCCCAGAATGATTACGGTGCCGGTGCCCCAGCTCAGATCCTTGTACTGCACCACAATCGGCGCAATGATGAGGCTGACGAGGTTGATCACCTTGATCATTGGGTTGAGGGACGGGCCGGCGGTGTCCTTGAGGGGGTCACCCACGGTGTCACCCACGACGCCTGCCTTGTGCCGTTCGGAGCCCTTGCCGGTATTGGCGACCAGATCGCGCGGCTCATCTTCAATCAGCTTCTTGGCATTGTCCCACGCGCCACCCGAGGTGGACATGAAGACGGCCAGCAACTGGCCCGAGAGGATGACGCCCGCGAGGAAGCCGCCCAGCGCCTCCACCTGCAGGGCAAGGCCAACCACAATCGGCGTAACGACCGAGAGCAGCGCCAGGCTAATCAGTTCCTTCTGCGAGGCGGCTGTAGCAATGCCCACGGCCTCGGCGTAGTCCGGCGTCACTGTGCCTTCCATAATGCCGGGGATCTTGAACTGGCGGCGCACCACGTTGACGATCTGGCCGGCGGCGCGCGCCACGGCGTTGATGGCCATGGCCGAGAAGAGCCACGGCACGGCGCCACCAATCAGGAAGCCGACGAAGACCATGGGGGCCGAAATGCGAATGCCGAATTCCAGCGCCACCGGGTCAATCTTGGCGACGTCGGTGAGGAAGGAGCCGAAGAGCGAGACGGCGGCGATAACCGCCGAACCGATGGCAATACCCTTGGTGATGGCCTTGGTGGTGTTGCCCACGGCGTCGAGGTCGGCCATGATCTGGCGCGCGCCTTCGTCGAGTCCGGCCATTTCGCCAATGCCGTTGGCGTTGTCGGAGATGGGGCCAAAGGAGTCCATGGCCACATTGTTGCCGGTGAGTGTGAGCATGCCAATGCCTGTGAGCGCCACGCCGTAGAGTACATAGGCCGTCTGCTGTACGCTGACGCCAAAGGTCATCACGGTGCCGAAGACCTCACGCGTAATCGGCTCCAGGTTCATGCCCGAGTAGATGATGACGGAGGCGAGAATCGTCATGGCGATGACCACGGCCGACCAAACGGTGGACTCGTAGCCGACGCCCAGGCCGGCCAGAATCGTCGTCGCCGGGCCGCCGCCTGTGGCTGCCTTGATGTCCTTGACGGGCTTGCAGTGCGTGCTGGTGTAATAGTCGGTCAGGCGGTCAATGGCAATTGCGAGCAGCACGCCAAGCGCGGTGGAGAGGAAGGGACGCCACCAGTTGCCGGGGACGGTGACACCCAATGACGAACCCCATGTGTTGAGGTAGAAGAAGGCCACGGCGCCAAAAGAGACGACCGAAATGGCAGCCGAGGTGAGGAAGCCGCTGAAGATGGCCGACATGGCGTTGCCGCCTTCATCGGGCGCCTTGACGAGGTAGGTGCCGACGATGGAGGAGAGGACACCGATGCCGCGCACGAGCAGCGGATAGATGATCCAGCGGATATCGCCGGTGAAGCTCACCAGCGCGAGGCCGAGGATCAAGGCGGAGACAATCGTGACTTCGTAGGACTCGAAGATGTCGGCGGCCATACCGGCGCAGTCGCCCACGTTGTCGCCCACGAGGTCGGCGATGACGGCGGCGTTGCGGGGGTCGTCCTCGGGCAGGTCCTGCTCAACCTTGCCCACGAGGTCGGCGCCAACGTCGGCTGCCTTGGTGAAGATGCCGCCGCCCACGCGCATGAAGAGCGCCAGCAGCGTGCCGCCGAAGCCGAAGCCGAGGAGGACGTCCGGCGAGGCGAGGCCGAAGACCATGAAGATGATGGTGCCGCCGAAGAGGCCGAGGCCGTCGGTGAGCATGCCGGTGATTGTGCCGGCGCGGTAGGCAATCTTGAGTGCGCCGCCAAACGATTGGCGCGATTCGGCAGCCACACGCACGTTGGCCTCAACGGCCATACGCATACCGATCTGGCCAACCATGAGGCTGAAGCCTGCGCCCATGATGAAGGCTACAGCGCGCCCAAAGCCGATCATCAGGCGCAAATTGTCCTCTGTCAGGTCGGGGAAGCGTTCCCTTGCCTCAATCGTGGGCGGCACAATGTAAACGCTGAAGAAGAGCGCCACTGTCAATATGGCGATGAAGGGCAGAATTGTGCGTAGCTGGCGCGACAGATAGGCGTTGGCGCCTGTCTTGATGGCCATCCACACATCCTGCATCTCCTTGGTGCCCTTGTCGTATGCAAGCACCTGGTTGCGCAGGAAGAGGGCATACAAGAGGCCCAGCATGGCGACAAGAAGCACGCCCCACAGGGCAATGGTTTCAAATGGCGTGAGCGGAAGATGTCCTAACATATCGATTTATCCCTCGAGTTCGAATTGGATGCTACTGTGATTAAGGAAAAATGACTGAGGAGATTGTACTCGGCTGTCACGCGTGCATAGCCAACGCGTGGCTGCCGTCTGGTGCCTTACACAGGATGAGTGCCCCAAGGACGGGCGCGTATGGGTGCGCTCCTTCCATCGCCAACCGGATTCAACGTGGATGTACTATGCGCGAACATGCCGGACGCGTTGGCTGCCGCCCGGCATGTTGAACGCCATTGTCCAACAGACAATTGTAGACTTGCGGTGCTGTGGTCGTGACGGATCGCCACGGCGGATATCTGGCACGGCGAGTATCTGTTACGACGGGTGGGGGAAGGATGGGCTTATCAACGATGACGCATTCCAACCTGCGCAGATACGGCCATCTTTATTTTCGCGCAAATGCACAGCCATTACACGGGACGCGCGTCCCATGCTTTGCGGGACAGATGACCCTTGTTTGGCGCGGCGAACTGCGACGCGAAGAGCGCAGAAGTACGCGGCGCGTTTCGTAGCGGCTGCTTTAGCTGCCGTTCTCGAGGACGCGTCACGATCTCCACCTACGGCAGCCAGAGCGGACCGCTACGAAACGCGCAGGCGCAAAGGCGCAAAGAAAAGCAACAGCAAGGAAGGCAACGGCAGGAACAAAGATCAAATCCTGCCGTTGCCTTCCTTGCTGTTGCTTTTCTTTGCGCCTTTGCGCCTTCGCGTCGCAGTTTACGCAGTTTACTTGCGGCGCTTCTCGTTCTCGTGCAGGGAGCGATCCGCATCCGTGAAGGAGGCATCGGCCGCCTCGCCGCGGCGCATGCGCGCCACATTGCTCGAAACGGAGCTAAAGGCGGCGCGGCTGCCGGCCGCTGTCTTGTCAAAGGCCAGCGACTGCTTGCGCAACACGTTCATGCCCTCGGCCTCGGCCACCGCCGAAAGGTCGGCGCTCAGGAAGACGACCTGCCAGCCTGCCACTTCCTGTTTCTCGGCAATCATGCGCGCCACCTGGTTGCGGGTGAACTCGCGGCTGGCGTTCTCCATGCCGTCGGTCACAATCACAAAGACAACGCGTGCGGGCCGGTTCTCCTCGCGCATGAGCGAAAGCGTCGCGTCCGTTTCGTTGATGCCGCGCCCGAGCGCGTCCAGCAGCGGCGTGCCACCGCGCGGCATGTAGGTCTCCACTGTTAAAGGTTTCACCGCCTGCACCAGCGTAAACGAATGGACCACCTCGTAGGGCGCGGCGGTGTCAAACTGCACCAGCGTCAGCGTGGCCATGCCCTCGGTGCGCTGCTGCTCCTTGAGAAAGGCGTTGAAGCCCCCGACAACGTCGTCGCGGATCGACTCCATTGAGCCCGAACGGTCCAGGATAACGGTAATGTGCGTGTAATTCTCTTTCATGGTGCTGCAGCCCTCCGGCGGTGAATGATGCGCACAATGCGCTGCTGACTGTTCCGGCGCAAACGCAGC
Organism: uncultured Chloroflexia bacterium; assembly: GCA_963773745.1. Lineage (GTDB taxonomy): Bacteria > Chloroflexota > Anaerolineae > Caldilineales > Caldilineaceae > UBA5069. Next base: position 436,532 of record CAVZCL010000005.1, on the reverse strand, counting down.
AATCGCGACAAGCTGCGCCACAAAAGTGAAAGCGTTTTGGATTGCCCATTTTCAGCGCAAGGGCGCTCTTTGTGCAAGCGCGCAAGAAAATACCAAAGCCGGATCAACATCGTCCTCTTCGACACTTCACCAGCTGCACCGACCTGTTGTTGACGCTCTTTCCAGTTTTGGCTTTTCCTTGCGCCCTTGCCCAAAGAGCGCCCTTGCGCTGGAGAACGAATATTACGACGGAAACACTTTACCTAACCTTTGGCAGGTGAACGCCGCCGGCTGCACGCGTAGACTGTATGTGCAGCAACAATTCCCCTTCATGTCACGTGCGGCGCCGACGCCGCACAAACGTCAGCAGTTCACGTTGGGAGGCAAACAATTGGTTGGTAACACTGTTTTGACTGATCTTTGGCATAACCGGTGGCTTGGCGCTCTCATTGCCCTGGCACTGGGCGCGCTGGCAGGCTTGCTGGTGGCGTGGACAGTGCCACTTGGGCCCGCTACGAGCACGCAAGCGCTGGCTCTCGTTGCATTTGGGCTCGTAGTTGGCCTGGCCGCGGGTGTGCTTATGGGCTCGCGCTGGGCGCTGCTGATCGCGCCGCTTGGCTACATCGCTGCGTTTGAGCTAATGCACTGGGGATCTCCCGTGCCTAGCCTCGGCCCCATTCGCCTGGACGAAACCTACGGCCTCCTGGCGCTGATTCTGGGGCGCGGCTTCCACGGGCTGGTGGCGCTGCTGCCCATGGTGCTTGCTGCCGAACTGGGCGTGCGCTGGGCACACAGCCTCGCGGGAGAGCCCGCATGGCCCACACGCCCCGCCGGCTGGATTCCTGCAGTGCTGGCGGCGCTCGCCGTGGTTGCGCTGGTGGCGGCGCTCCTTTGGCCCGCGCGCACGCCCGCCATTCTGGGCGAAGACGGGCAGCCGCTCCCGGGGAGCGTGGCCGAGCTTGCCACCGTTGAAATCAATGGCGCACCCCAAAGCCTGCTCATCCGCACGCAGGATATGAACAAGCCCGTGATTCTCTACCTTGCAGGCGGGCCGGGACAAAGCAGCCTGCCCCATCCACGTGTGATCTTCGAAGACCTTGAGAAGGATTTCGTGATGGTCGCGTGGGATCAGCGCGGCACCGGCAAGTCCTATGTGGCGATGAATCCTGCGACGCTCTCGCCTGAAGAGGCCGTGGCCGATACGATTGCGGTGACCAACTACCTGCGCGATCGCTTTGATGAGGAGAAGATTTACCTGCTGGGCGAGTCCTACGGCACGCTGCTGGCCGTGCTCACGGCGCAGGCGCGGCCCGATCTCTATCATGCCATCATCAGCAGCGGGCAGATGGTGAGCGTGGCCGAAACGGACCGCCGCCTTTACCACAATGTGCTCGATCTGGCCGGCGAGAAGGGTGATGGTGAACTTGCCGCTGCCATGCGCGCCTACGGTGAACCCCCGTACGCCGACGTGCCCTACGCCAACGCGTTCGTCATGGGCTACTATGAAGCGCTCTACGAACCCTACATGCCGTCGCAGAACTACATGGATCGCGGCAATGGCGCCAACCTTGGCTTCTTCGGCATCAACGGCAGTGAGTACGCGCTGGTGGACAAGGTGAATGTGCTGCGCGGGCTGATCGACATGTTCAGCCTCATGTACCCGCAGTTGCAGACGCTGGACCTGCGCGCGAGCGCCGCGACGCTGGATGTACCCCTCTACATCCTCGACGGCACAGCCGAGGTGGCGGCACGCCGCGACCTGGCGCTGGAGTGGTTCGAGCAGGTCGATGCGCCCATCAAGCGCCTTTATCCGCTCGACAACGCCGCGCACGCGGTGGCCTTCGAGCAATACGAGGCCTTCCACAGGATTATGCTGGAGGATGTACTGCCGGAGACGTATGGGGGGTAGGTGCAGGGGCTGAGGGTGAAAGGAAAGCGGGCCGCGCAGTGCGTTGCGCGGCCCGCTTTGTTTTGCGGCGGCGCTAGATGTCGCCCCACGACTTGTCGCCCAGCAGATGATCAGCCAGATCATAGCAATGCGAGCGCGCATTCAGATTAACGCCTTTGCGCATGAGGCGCAGGTTCATAGTGCGCGCCGCAGCCAGAAAGCGGGGATCGTCGAGGAGCCGGTGGGCGTCGGGCAAAGGTGCTTGTATCCAGAGTTGATCTTCGCCACCGGGTGCATAGGCCCCATTGAGGATCTCATACTGAGGACCGCGTCCAAAGCCAACCCATTTGTGCAAGGAGGACAGAAACAGCCGGCTGAGCGGCGACCGAGCAACGTGAAAACTTGCCCACAATGCCGTTTTGTCATGAGCAAGGGTGAGAACTTCCATCTTGTTGACGTTTACACGCAGGTAGAGGTGAGAGTCCGGCAAACACGATACGCTCCAGAAATCACGTTCGCCGCGACGTGCCGCGGGTATGGCCTGCTGGACGTAGCGGGCAACAAACGTGGTCACGGCTTCAGCGTCGGGCATGTTGCGATAGTGGCGAAACTTGCGTGTGTACTTGGCACGGAATGCATCATTCACGCTGCGAGGGCCGTCGGTTGGGCGGAAATGAACATCATCAAACCAGCGTTGTTGCTCTGCTGGAGACATGACCGCGTCGAATTGACTCTCGCCATAGTGCATGCTCACAAGCAAAATATTGCGCAGATGGAAGCCGCGTGCTTCGAGCGTCTCTGCCATACGGGCTTCTTCAATATCCAGGGACGTGGCCGGCACCACCTTGAATGAGAGCAATACAATATCCTCCCACGTGCGCTTGTGTTGCAAGTAGCGCTTTGCCACGTCTTTGGCCTGTCCTACGTAATACTCGCCATTGTCGAAATGGAGGATGTAAATACCGCAGCGATCGAGGCCGGCAAAGTGGTGCGCAACAGACCTGCAGTTGCGCACATCAACGCAATAGGCAAATCCATCTTCTTCAAACACGGTCTATAGGCTTTCCAGATAAGGTTCAATTGATTTCGCAATGCAGGGACGCTTTCACAGCCGGCGACTGCTCTGTAACCTTCCGATGCAAAAGGCCGAAACGCGACACATAAAGTGTGTAAATGTGGTTGACAATGCAAAGTCGATGTGCGATACTCCCCACTGTACCATCGGTACAAAATGTACATTTTGTACTTTTGCTAGGAGGCAGCCATGCAGGATATCAGCATTACCGAGGCGCGGGCCCAACTGGGAGAGCTGGCCGACAAGGTTAAGTACTCGGGTGATCCCATTATGCTTACCAAGAACGGCAAGGCATCCGTCGGGCTAGTGCCTGCTTACGTAGCAGAAGAGTGGGCAGGTATGCGCAACGCGCCGCCCTCCAGGTGCTACAGGATACATGGGACGCTGAACCGAAATCGGATTGACCGACGACGAAATGTCACCATGGGCTGATCGGCGCAATTCCGAAGTAGCGTGCAAATTGCCGCCGAGCGAGATGAGTTGCAGTCCGAGCCACCATCAACAGCCAAGCGATAGTGACGCATTCATGCGAAGCCGTTCTGGACACGAATGTTTATGGAAGCGCCTTGATGACCCAACAGGCGTCCCTCGCAAATCTTTGACGCATGCTGGCAGGACGAATTCATTTGAACTCGTGTCAGCAAGGAAATTCTGCCGAGTTGCGAACGGTCATGGATCGGCCGAAATCCACGTGGCTGCGTAATCAACGCCTGAATCGATTCCGAACTGGCTGCAGTCGCTGAGTCGCCTGCGGGCAAATGGACTCGTGCTCGATTGATGTACGTGGATGCCGCTCCCACCTCTGGCGAGCCGATCCTACCGACACGATAATTCCTCGCCCTGGCCAAAGCAGCAGGTGCGCACGCCATTGTCTCCGGCGATGCGCACCTGCTTGATCTTCATGCCTATGAAGGTATTCCAGTGGTCACGCCGGCGCAATTTTTGGCAATGTTGGAGGCGCAACGCGGGGCCGCCTGAGTCAGCGGATTACCCGCACCTCTGCGCCCGACTCCACAGTGGCCCAGTAGCGATCGGCAGTCCACACGGGAGCGCCGAGCTTGATGCCAAGCGCGAGGCAGGCGCGATCGGCCAACGCAAGGCTGCTGCTCAACTGCCATAGATATGCGCTTTGCTCGGCGTCATCTACATTGAACGGAACAACGGTTAGGCCCATCGACTGCAACCCAGCGTACATATCCGTCATATCAATTCCGTGTCTCTTTGCCTTTTGGACAACTTCAGACCAGTTGACGGCAGACACAATGCTGTCCGCTATCGTCGTCTCCACCACCTCCCCGCCCGGCTCATCAAGTAACATCGCCAGGACTGCCGAAGCATCCAGGACAACTGTCATTAAACGCTCTCCTCGTCTTCGCGCGCGGCCTCAAGCCGCCGCTCGGCGATCAACTCGTCTACAAGACTTGGGCCGCCTACGAGGTGCGCAAATCGCTGCTTCAAACGCGCAAGGATCGCTTTAGGTCGCTCGATGATTAATTGATCATCGACGAGCCGCGCGACCAACGTTTCACCTTGCTCCAGCTTCCAGGTTCGACGTAGTTCACTCGGAATGACGACGCGTCCCTGAGGACCGACAGTAAACCGCACGTAAGGCTGTGGCTGTTCAACCTCTTGCTTCTCTGCCGCTTGCTTCACAACTTCAACGTCTGTACTCATCTCACCACCTCCATGCCACAATTGTAGCACAACGGCACAAGCATTCAATAGTGGCACGTCGCGTATTTTGTGGCACGTTGTGGTGCATGCTACCCAATCTCCAGCAGCAGCTCGCCCAGCTTGACGCTTGCGCCGGGCTTTGTGCTGATTGTGCGCACGGAGCCGGCGCGCGGGGCGCGAATCTCGTTCTCCATCTTCATCGCCTCCAGCACAAGCACGGGGTCGCCTATCTCCACGAGCGCGCCCTCTTCCACAAGGATGCGCGAGATCAGCCCGGGGATGGGGGCCTTGATGCGCCCGTCGCCGCTGCTGGGGCGCGCCGCAGCGCCGCCCGCTCGGCCGCGCCAGCGTACATCCATTGTATGCATGCCGCCCGACGAAATCAGCCATTCCATTTGCTCGCCCAGCAGAATTTCATAGGGGCGATTGTTGATCACCATCCACTCGAGCAAGCCCGAGTCCGTGGGATCGGGCACGTAGATGGGGACCTCTTCGCCGTCGATGGTGGCGATGAAGCGCGTGCGATCGGCGGGGTCGGGGCGAATTTGCACCACGTAGGTAGTGCCGTCGAGTGTTACATCAATTGTGCGCATGGTTCTTGTCCTTGCCCGGTATTCTCAACCGGGAATGGTGCGGCTTGAGCGATGCCAGCCCGTTTGGGCCTGCGCATGGAGCACAGGGCGCGCCATCTCGTTGCGCAGCACAAAGGCCAGGGCTGCGGCCGCCGCCAGGTCGCGCCGCATTTCGGCATCCGTTGCCGATGCACCCATCTTGTGGCGCGAGAGGAAGCGCGTGTCATAGTTGCCGGCGGCAAAGTCGGGGTCATTGAGAATGTGCAGATGGAGCGGCAGGTTCGTCTGCACGCCCACAATCTTGAAGTCTTCCAGCGCGCGCCGCAACCGCAACAGGGCCTGCGGGCGTGTGTCTCCCTTGACCACAACCTTGGCCAGCAGCGAATCGTAGCGCACGGGCACCGTGCAGCCCACAAAGCCGTAGGTGTCCACACGCACATTCAGGCCGCCCGGCAGGCGGTAGCGAGCCAGCGTGCCCGGGCTGGGCAGGTAGTCGCGCCACGGGTCCTCGGCGTTGATGCGCACCTGCATGGCGCAGCCCGCGCGCCCTTCCAGATGTGCACAGACATCCTCCTGGCGCAGGGTCAGCGCCTCGCCGGCGGCGCAACGCAACTGCTCGGCCACCAGGTCCACGCCCGTCAGCATTTCGGAGATGGGGTGGCCGATGACAATGCGCGCCTTGATTTCGGTGAAGTAGAGATTGCCCTCTTCATCGGCCAGGAACTCGACCGACCCCACATTCTGGTAGCCCACCAGTTTCGCAATCGCCACCGCCATCTGCCACACCTGATCACGCTGATCGGGCGTGAGGCTGGGTGAGGGTGACTCCTCGAGCAGCTTCTGATTGTGGCGCGTGAGCGAACCTTCAACCTCACCCAGGTAGATGACGTTGCCGTGGGCGTCGGCCACAATGGGCACGGCGATATGGTGCGAAGGCGCCACGGCGCGCTCAAGGTAGACGATGTCGCTGTGGTAGATCATCGCTGCCTCACGCTGCGCTTCGGCAAGCGCGCCGAGGAGATCGCTCTCCTTGATGACGACGCGCCCGCCGCGCCCGCGCCCCCCCTTGCATGATTTGATGATGAGCGGGAAGCCCAGCGCGCGCGCCGCTTCCGTCAGCGCCTCGGTTTCGTCGGGGCGGAAGGAGCGGGACGAATGGGGCGGCACGGCAAAGCCGGCTGCTTCCATCGTCGCAAGCGTGCCAATCTTGTTGCGCGTGCTGTCAATCACTTCGGGTGGCGGGCCAATGAAGGCAATGCCCGCATCGGCGCACATTTGCGCAAAGTCGGCTTCCTCGGCCAGGAAGCCATAGCCCGGGTGGATGGCATCCGCCCCGCAGGCAAGCGCCAGCGCCAGCACCTCGTCCTTGTCGCCGTAGCGCAAGTCGGTGCCAATGGGCAGGCATTCGTCGGCCAGGCGTACGTGCAGCGAGTCGCGATCGCCCGTGCTGTAGATGGCCACAGTGGCAATGCCCAGATCGCGGCAGGTGCGGATAATGCGCACGGCGATTTCGCCGCGGTTGGCAATGAGAACTTTCTTGAACATGATATCCCCCTTAGGCCGGAGAAATGCCGTGCTTTTTGGGCACGTGGCGCTCGCGCTTGGAGAGCGTCAGCTCCAGCGCCTGGATCAACACACGGCGCGACATGCGCGGCTCAATTACATCGTCAATCAGCCCGCGTGCTGCCGCAACGTAGGGATTGTTGAACTTCTCTTCATAGTCGTCCACAAGCGACTTGCGCTCGGCCTCGGGGTCTGCGGCCGCCTGCACCTGCTTCTTGAAGAGGATGTTGACGGCCCCTTCGGCACCCATGACGGCAAGCTCGGCATTGGGCCAGGCGTAGAGCAGGTCACCGCGCAAGCCCTTGCTGCTCATCACGCACATGGCGCCGCCGTAGCTCTTGCGCGTCACGATCATCAGCTTGGGCACGGTGGCCTCGCTGTAGGCATAGATCATGCGTGCGCCGTTGCGGATGATGCCGCCGTACTCCTGGTGCGTGCCAGGGAGGAAGCCGGGCACATCCTGCAGCGTCACAATCGGGATGTTGTAGGTGTCGCAAATGCGAATGAAGTGCGCCGCCTTGACGGAGGCCTTGATGTCGATTGTGCCCGCCAGCACCATGGGCTGGTTGGCCACAATCCCCACCACGTGGCCGTTCAGGCGCGGCATAGCCCACCACCATGTTCTCGGCCCAAAGCTCGTGCACCTCAAAGAAGCGACCATCGTCCACAATGCTGCCGATGACCTCGCGCACGTCGTAGGGCTTGCTCGGGTCCACCGGCACAATCTCCTCAAGCTCGGGGCAGAGGCGCTGCGGGTCATCGAGCGGGGGGCAGATAGGGCGGGTCGTCCATGTTGTTGCTGGGGAGGTAGGAGAGCAGTTCGCGCACCTTGGCCAGGCACTCGGCGTCGTCCTTGGAGAGGAAGTGGCTGACGCCGCTCTCCTTGGAGTGGATGAGGCCGCCGCCCAGTTCCTCGAAGCTCACCGCCTCCTGCATCACGGCGCGCACAACCTCGGGGCCGGTGATGAACATGTAGGAGTTTTCCGTCATGAAGACGAAGTCGGTGAGCGCCGGAGAGTAGACGGCGCCGCCCGCGCACGGCCCCAGGATGACGCTCAGCTGGGGGATGACGCCCGACGCCTCGCAGTTGGCGTCGAAGATGCGTGCGTAGCCGCCCAGGCTGTCGACACCCTCCTGAATGCGTGCGCCGCCGGAGTCGTTGAGCGCAATGAAGGGGCAGCCATACTTGAGCGCCATATTCATGGCCTTGACGATCTTGTTGGCGTGCATTTCGCCCAGCGAGCCGCCCATGACGGCGGCGTTCTGCGAGGCGACGAAGACGCGCCGCCCGTGCACCTGGCCAAAGCCGGTAATGACGCCGTCGCCATAGCGCGACGAGCGACCGTCCATGTACTTGTCGTAACGGGGGGTGACGAGGGTGTCGATTTCGTTGAAGGTGCCCGGGTCGAAGAGCAGATCAATCCGCTCCTGCGCCGTGAGTCGTCCCTTCTTGTGCTGCGCCTCCACCTCTTTTTCGCCACCGGCAGCAATCGCGCGGCGGTCCATCAGCTTCTTGATATAGGTTTCCAAGTCAGCCTCCCGAACTCCAAACGGGTGCATGGAAAGGCATAGGTCCAACGAATGCTGTACACGGACGTCACGTTCGGATAACACGGGATGAAAATGGTTCAAACACTTTGTAGCGGAAAGCTACTGGCCATTCGTTTTGTTGGCCGCAAATCTTCGGGGCCGCATCTGAAGGCCGCGGAGGCCATTCCGCTACATTGTGCGCGGCCTCAGATTGTGCGCAGCGCCACGGTCAGGACAAAGGCGTCGTGGTGCCTTGCCCAGCCCGTGTATGCGCCGGGAAAGCGCACTGCCAACGCCGGATGCAGCGTAATGGCAAAGGTCGTCCATTCGTCGCCCAGCGTCTGCGGCAGCGCAATTTGCACTTGGCGCGTGTCAATCCGCAGCCCCTCGCGCAGGGATTTAGCACCGCTTCCTTGGCGCTCCAGAGCAGCGTTGTCGCCACCTCGGGCTGCGGCCATGCCAGCGCCGCCGGCTTGCTCCTCCGGCGTGAAATAATCGCGCAGAAAGGCCGGGTCGCGCGGCTCGATGTACTCAATGTCCGCACCCACGGTTGCGCTCGGCTCATCCACCAGCGCGCAGAAGGCCGTGGCGTGGCTGTGGCTGATGCTCAGCGAGAGGGGCAGCCGCTCGCCATGCAGGGAGGCAAAGGGCGCACCGTCGGCGTCGGCGGCAATCACAATCTCGTCCAGTCGCAGCCCCGCAATCGCCAGGTGCGCCGCCACCAGTTGCTTGGCGGTAATGCGCCCCAGCAGCCAGTCGCTGCGCCGCTTGGGCACCTTGAGCGCCGCATAGGTCGCCGCTTCGGCGGGGGCCAGCAGCGTTGTGGCGGCGTCTGCGGGCAGCGCCGCCGCAGGCTGGAGGAGGTGGGGCATCATGGGTGGCTGCCCACGATGCATCCCGTACGCGCCGTGTGCACCGCTGCAGGCTGAAGCCTGCAGCTAGGCAACCCAAGCCGGCTGAAGCCGGCTGACACTATATGTGCTGACGAAAGATTGGGCGTATGCGCCAAACGTGCGGCTCTGGCCAATTGCGCTGAAGGTCAGCAAGAGCTTGCCGCGTGAGCCGGCTTCAGCCGGCTTGGGTTGCCTAGCTGCAGGCTCAAGCCTGCAGCGGCATTGGCGACGAACCGTCCCAAGGTCAGCACGAACTTCAGCGCCCTCACAGCCTCTGCTTCTGCAACACTTCCGCACTCCTCAAGCCATCGATTCGTCGTGGTAGCACCATGATGTTGCTTCTGGTGCGCCACATACGTCACGGCATCAGAACGATTTCTCTCACTTACGGTGATACTTGCCAAAGCCGCGCTGCCAAGCAAATTGCCCGTTTCCGATTGACAGGAAGGTGTTCATGTGATGACTGCTAGCACCCTTCAATGTCTGCACCACAGCTCGAAACGCTCCGGCTTGGTGGAATTACCATGCACCATGTGAACATGGTTGCCATGCCATTCACAGCGAAGACTTCACACTCGAGTTCCGTAACCTTGTCTGCAAGAAAGCGGTGAAGCGCCGCTTCCACGGTCTCCTTGATAAGCGGTTCCCGATTGTGTGTTGCCCAAACCAAGTGGTAGGTGTGTCGCCAATACACTGGCATGCGTCACCCGTGCTCTTCGGAATTGTCTGGCTCTCACGCAATGCCGGTCAGCTTGCCCTGGATCGTACGCGATCCAGCGGGCGTTAGCCGGCTTCAGCCGGCTTGGGTTGTCGTAGCCGTGGCTTTAGCCTATGGCGGTGGCTACGGCGAACTCACTTCATGTAGAAACAATTCGGCAATACTCCTATCCTGTGGCGGCCCCGGCAGACGCTTACCTCATTTCGCAAGCGTTGCAATCCAGGCTCGCCACACCATGCTGTGCCGCCGCGGCGTTTCCACCGCGGCGGCACGCATGTGCCTCTACTCCGGCAGCCTCATCTCCCCCGGCATTTGCACCGTGCAGTAGCCCTTGAGGTTCGACGTAGACGTTGCCGCTCTCGTCCACCACCTGGGCGTCATATGTCTCGCCGTCGTTCATGGATTTGACGAGCGCATAGAGGCGCTTGCCGTTCGCTTCCTCAGGCTGGCGATAGGCCGTTACCGCCGCCGCACCCGAAGGCAGCGCCATGGCGGATTTCTTCTCGATGCTCCACAGCGCCGCGGCCTGGAAGCAGAGCTCCACCAGGCGCGGGGCCATGAGCGAGGCAGCGCCGGCAGGGCTGGTGTTCGGCCCCAGCTTGTCCGCCATGAGCGCCGTCACCATGTCACCCTCCACGCGTGCCCGCTCAATCACCTGATAGGCGGGGCCGTGGAAGAAGACCTTGTAGATGCTCTCCTGCAGGATGGGCAGCGCGTCGGCCTTGGGGGCCTTGAACTTCAGCTTTGTCCCCTTGAGCGCGCCCTGCTGCAAGCGCACCTGCGCGTGGAAGTGATCCTTCACGGTGGGCGGCATGCCAGCCTTGGGGGGCTGGAACTGCGAGCGCAGCCACAGGTCGGCAATCAGCGTGCCATCCTCCCCTGCACCGGCCGGTCGGGCCGTCGCGCTCAGGTAGAGCGTGGCAGGATTGTTGCGGTGGAACTTGAAGGCGCTCAGAATTTCCAGCTTCTCCACCGCGGCCACGGTTGCGCCCGGGGCGAGCAGCGAGGCGACTTCGGCCAGCGCTTCCGTGCCCATAACGCCCGGCAGCCACGGCACGCCGGCATCCACCATGTGGTCGAAGAGGAAGGGCTGCTGCGCAGGGTCCAGCGTCGTTTCAACTTCAAGGCCGCCGAAGAGACGCGCGGCCGTCACCTTGCCCACCATGATGAGCGGACTCTTGCGCGCCGCCAGTTGTGCATTCACCTTTTCCACGTCGAGGCCGCCATTGGGGGCCTTTTCGGCGGTCCACAGCCCCAGCCGCCCGGCGACGAGAATTTCGCCGCGTGTGCCGCCGTAGGTCAGTTCGCGGCGAATCGTCGGCACGCCGCTCTCAACGGGCAGCATGTCCACGCCCAGCGCCTCCATAATGGCGGGCACGGAGCCACGTGAGGCCATGCCGATGGAGCCCCACGCCGTCCAGTCAATTGCAATGCCGCGCGTCTCGGGCCGCCACTGGCGCATGCTGCTGCTGATCTTGCAGAGCAGATCATTGGCGGACGAGTAGTCGCTCTGGCCATTGTTGCCGAAGCGGCCGGCCACCGAGCTGAAGCTCACAGTTGCGCCAATCGGCATCCCCTTGGCCGCCTTGAGAAGGCTGAAGAAGCCATCGGCCTTGATGTCGAAGACGAGGTCGAACTGGCTCGGCTCCTTGTTGGGCAGCGTACGGTCGATGAGCATGCCGCCGGCGTGGAGGAGCACGTCGATCTTGCCGTAGCGAGATCGCACGTCATCCACCACCGCCTGCACGGCGTCGCCGTCACGCAGGTCCACGCTGAAGTAGTGCGCCGTGCCGCCCGTCGCTTCCACCGACTCGATGGCCCGCAGGGCGGCTTCGCTGCGTTCGATGCCCGCAATCTGCTTGTCAATCGTGGCGGGTGTGGGCTTCTCGCCGCGCGCCTTGGCCTCGTCAATCAGCGTGCGCTTGAGCGCATCCTTGTCGCTGCGGAAGAGCGCCACGTGGGCGTCGCCACGATCGGGGGCCTGCACCAGATCCAGCAGATAGAAGATGCCACGGCTGTTGACGGCCAGGTCGCTGACGATGGCCGAGGTGATACCTCCTGCCGCGCCGGTGACCACGAAGACCGTCTTTTCATCGAGCACCATGCCCGGGTTGCCGTCGGTGGCGGGCTGCTCCTCGAGCGTGATTGTGTAGCGCAGGCCGTCGAAGTAACCCACCTCCACAATGCCCGGATCGCTGAGCGTTTCGGCAATCAGCAGGTCGGCGTGCTTCAGTGCTCTTGCGCCCCATGTCAAAGTCGAGAGCCTTGACGATGACACCCTTGCCTTCGTCGCGCAGCCCCTGCTCCACGTTGTAGGCCTTGGTGAAGCCGGTGACCGCGCCGCCCATGGGGGCGGTTGCGCCCGCCGCGCCGTAGCCGTGCAGGCCGCCCAGGCGGGTGGCGCTTACAAGGAAGCGGTTCGGCCCGGCCACGCTGTCGTAGACTGCACGCATCGCGCTGAAGAGGTTCTTGACGCGCAAGCGGTTCATTTCGCGCCACGTGTCAAGGTCCATCTCCTCAAGCGCCGGCTCGGCGTCGAGCGCCGCCAGCCAGTAGACGCCCTGGATGGGCCCCTCGGCCAGCCACGTCTGCAGCAGTTCGATCATCGTCTCGGTCGCCACGCCCGCCTCGAGAGGCAGCACGGTGACGCCCTGCTTCTGCAGGCGAGAGGTGAGCGCCTTGCCCACGCCGCCCTGGTCCATCATGATCACCACGCGGCTGCTCTTGTCGAGCAGGACGCCTGTGGGGATGCAGAGGTCGAGCCCCGGGCGCAGGCTGGGCACGGGCACGCGCCGGGGCATGCGGTCGGCGTCTTCGAGGGTGCCGATTGTCTTGATCAGTGGCACTTGGTTATTGGTGATTGGCGTAGCGACGGATGCGGTCCCATCTGCCGGCTGCCCATTACCGATTGCCCCTGTTCCCTTGAGTTCGGGGCGATGGGTGTAGACGAAGTCGATCACGCTTTGCAGCGTGGGGTAGTCGCGCAGCTTGAGCCCTTCAATGGTGGGGATCTCGAAGGCGGCGCGCACCGCCGCAAAGGTCTCGGCCTGCTTCACAGTGTCCACGCCCAGGTCGGCTTCGAGGTCGCTGTCAAGGTCCAACATCTCAGTGGGGTAGCCCGTCTTGTCGGCCACCAGCGAGAGGACTTTGGCGGAAACAGTGTCGAGAGCTGACTGACTGGCAATTGGTAATTGGTCAACGGCAATTGGCGCAGCGGTGGCTGCTGTTCCGACTGCCGGCTGCCCACTGCCCACTGCCCGCAAGTCCGGCCGGTTGGTGTAAACGAAGTCAATCACGCTCTGCAACGTGGGATAGTCGCGCAGCTTGAGTCCCTCAATCGTGGGGATGTCAAACGCGGTGCGCACGGCCGCAAAGGTTTCCGCCTGCTTCACGGTGTCTACACCCAGGTCGGCTTCCAGGTCACTGTCGAGGTCGAGCATCTCTTCCGGATAGCCCGTCTTGTCTGCCACCACCTGGAGCACCTTGGCCGCCACCACGTCGGTGGCGGGTGCGGGTGCTGTTGGTGCAGGCGCTGCGGCCGGCGCGCTTGGAGGCGTGGGCGGCAGCGGCTGGCTGGTTGCCTGGCTGGCTGGCTGAGTGGGCGCTGCCGCGGGCGCAGAGACAGGCGCAGAGACGGTTTGCCGTTCCCCGCTCCCTCTTCCCTGCTCTTCCCGCAGTTCCGGCTTCTGCGTATAGACGAAGTCAATCACACTCTGCAGCGTGGGATAGTCGCGCAGCTTGATGCCCTCGATGGTGGGAATCGCAAAGGCCTCGCGCACGGCCGCAAAGGTCTCGGCCTGCTTCACCGTGTCAATCCCCAGGTCCGCCTCAAGGTCAAGGTCGGGGTCGAGCATCTCCTGCGGGTAGCCGGTCTTCTCGGCCACGACGCTGAGCACCTTGTCGGAGACGATGTCAAGCTGAACAGTCATTGGTAATTGGTCATTGGTAACTGGGGCGGCGGTGACGACGGTTCCTGGCTCCCCGTTCCCTGTTTCCCGTTGTTCGCGCAATTCCGGCCGCGCTGCGTAAACGAACTCGATGACACTCTGCAGCGTGGGATAGTCACGCAGCTTGATGCCTTCCATCTGCGGAATGTTGAAGACCTCGCGTACGGCTGCAAAGGTTTCGGCCTGCTTGACGGTGTCAATGCCCAGGTCCGCTTCCAGGTCCAGCGTCGGGTCCAGCATATCCTGCGGGTAGCCGGTCTTTTCAGCGACAACGCTGAGCACCTTGGACTCGACCGCATCGACGACCGGTTGAGGGGCGATAGGTTGAGGGGCAACCGGCGCCGCTGCGGGCGCAGTTCCGACACCCGACACCCCACTCCCCACACCCTGCTGTTCACGCAGTTCCGGCTTGGCCGCGTAGACAAACTGGATCACTGCACCCAGCGTGGGGTAGTCGCGCAGCCTGATGCCCTCAATGTTGCCAATGCCGAAGGCCTCGCGCACAGCCGCAAAGGTCTCGGCCTGCTTCACCGTGTCAATCCCCAGGTCGGCTTCGAGGTCGAGCGAGGGGTCGAGCATGTCCTGCGGGTAGCCGGTCTTGGCGGCAACCACTTCGAGGACCTTGGCTTCCACGAGGTCAACGACGGGTTGATTGGCAATTGGTAACTGGCCATTGGTCACTGGCGTCGGTGCGGGTTGCGCGGCCACTGGCATCGGTGCAGGTGCGGGAACCGGCACAGGCGCAGGCGGCGCTGCAGGCGCGACAGGTGCCGGCGACGGAGCGACTGGTGCTGGGCGAGGTGCAGCGGGTGCAGCGGGTGCAGCGGGTGCAGCGGGTGCAGCCTGCGCGACCGGTGCAGGCGCTGCCGTTTGCGGCATGATCATCGGCATGGGGACTGCGGCCGCAGCCATGCCGTTGCTGGAGACGGGCGCACGCTGCGCCGGGCCGGTGCCATACTGCCAGCGGCTGGGGGCAGGCACGCGCTTGGGCGCGCCCTGCGCCACCACGCGCAGCACCCGCTTGACGACCTCGGTCTCGGCCATGTCATAGCCTGCCACATCGGCCAGCCAGCGCTGGTAGAGCGGCTTGTTGTCCATGCGATCGAGCGCGCCCGGAATGCGGCGCACCAGCGTCATGCTGATCTGCGAGCCGAAACCCGCCGCCAGGTGCAGCGCATACTGCACGGGGTAGCGCCCGCCGCGGCTGAGGTTGAGGATTCCCAGATCGGGGTCAACTTCCTTGTAGTTGGCCACGGGCGGCACAATGCCGTACTCCAGAATCTTGACGGCGATGACGTCCTCGACGCCCGCGCCCATGGGGTGGCCGGTGAAGCCCTTGGTGTTGCAGACGACGATGCTCGGCGTCGCGTCGCCAAAGCTGTTGCGCAGCGCCGTCACCTCGGCCGAGGCGCTGCCGCCGCGGGCGGGTGTGTAGGTCTCGTGCGAGATGAAGACAAGCTGCTGCGCCATGGCATAGCGGTTGAGGCCAAAGCGCCGCTCGGCAGAGGTTACCAGCCGGTTCATCACATCCGAGACGTGGTTCACATCAATGCGCGTGCCGTGGTAGGCACTGTTGGCCGTCTCGGCGCTCAGCACCTCCACAATGCCGCGCACGCCGCGCTCGCTGGCGGCGTCCTGGCTCTCGACCACAAGCGCGCATGCGCCCATGCCCAGGAGCGTGCCGTGGCGGCGGGCGTCAAAGGGGAGCGCCGCCTCCTCCACACGGTCGTCGGTAGCGGCGGCGCCCGTGCTCAGGAAACCGGCCCCAATCCAGCCCATGAGGTTTTCACTTGTGACATCGTCGGCGCTTACCACAATCACGCGCCGGCAGCGGCCGCTGCGAATCCAGTCCTCGGCCACGGCCACGGCCTGTGCGGTGGAGGCGCAGGCGGCGTTGACGTGCGTGTTGGGGCCGCGCGCGCCAATGTACTCGGCAAACTGGCTGTGGCCCATGGCCAGAATGCGGAAGATGAAGCGACGGTCGAATTCGTAGGGGTTGCGCGCCAGTTCGTCGCGCAGCGTGGCAAGGCGGCGATCAATCTCGCCCAGCGCACCCGCGTCCGAGGTGTAACGGCGCACGTCTTCCAGCGCGTCCACCTGCTCGCGCAGATTGTTCCATGCGTAGAAGCGGCGGAACTCGTCGGCCATGCGGTCGCCGCCGGGGAAGGCGCTGCCGAAGACAACACCCGTCTCGTCGCGCAGGCTCTCGGGCAGCATCCAGCGTTCGGGCAGCCAGGTGCCCTTGGTCGTGGCGCGGTAGGTCTGCACCAGGGGAATGTTCGCCTCGCGCAGCGCATCAAGGCCGGCGGCCATGGCGAGCTGTGTGGTAATATCCAGCGCCTCGACCAGCTTGGCGGGAACACCATACTCCTGCGTCAGGTCAAACGCGCCGCCGCGACCGGCCAGCTTGATCACGTCATCGGTGTCGCTGATTGTCTCAAAGGAGCCGCTGCCGTCGGCGCTCTTGACGACGCGCGTAATGTGGAGGCCCGCCATCTGCTGGCGGAAGCGCTCGGGAATCAGGTCTACAAACTGTTCGCCGCGCAGAATGCGCATGGCGTTGTCGGGGTCCATCACCGTCTTGTTGGCGCCGGGCAACCCCAGCCCAGTGCCGGTGACGATCACCGAGCCGGGGGGCGTTTCGTTGCGATCGTGCACGACGGGGCCGGCCGCCGCGGCGGTCGCAGGGCCGCTCTGCTGTGCGGAGAATTGCTGCAGCACCTGTGCCAGCGCCTGGCTCAGCGCAGCCGTGTTCATGTCGGGTTGCGCCGCTGCGGGCGCTGTCTGCGCTTGCGCCGCGGGTGCGGCGGGCGCTGCCTGCAGTGCGGGCGCAACTGTGCCGTTGCCGCTTACGCCTGCAGTGGTCAACTGCACAGGGGCGCGGTTTTCTTCGGGCAGGCCGTAACCCGCCGCAAAGAGGCCGCAGAGCACATGGTTAAAGGAGGCCAGCTCGCCTGTCTTGGGGTGGTTGCTGAAGAGCGACCAGACCTCGGGCTTGTCGGCCAGCACATCATCCACAAAGCCCTTGAGCGCCTTCTTGGGGCCCACCTCCACAAAGGTGCGCACACCGTTGGCGTAGAGCGTCTGCAGCCCCTTGACCCACTGCACGGGCGACGCAATCTGCAGCTCGAGAATCTCCTTGATGCCTTCCACCGTGGTGGGGTAGAGGTCGCCGGTTACGTTGGCCACCAGCGGCAGTTGCGGCGCGCGGATGTCGAAGCGGTCGAGCACCTTGCGCAGCGGTGCGCTGGCCGGGGCCACAAGTTTGGTATGGAAGGCATGGCTCACGGGGATGCGCACCGCCGTGAAGCCCTTCTCGGCGAAGAGCGCCATGGCCTGCTCAACGGCCTTGGCTTCGCCGCCCACTACGCTTTGGTTGTTGGAGTTGATGTTGGCGGCCACCGCGTAGCCGTCCACCCGCTTGAGGGTCTCTTCGATGACGGGGTAAGGGGCCATGACGGCGGCCATCCAGCCGTTGTCGCCCAGAGCCACCTTGGTCATCTCGGCGCCACGTGCGGCGGATGCTTCCAGCGCCTGCGCGAAGGGCATGATGCCCGCCGCAATCAGCGCCGCATATTCGCCCAGCGAGTGGCCCATGGCCATGTCGGGCGTAAAGCCGTAGTCGCGCAGCAGCAGCAGCATGGCCGTGTCCAGCGTCAGCATGGCCGGCTGGGTGATGGCCGTCTGCATCAGATCTTTCTCCGCCTGCTTGAGGGCGGCGGGATCTGTGCTGTCCACGAAGATGTACGAGGTGAGCGTGCGCCCCAGTATGGGGGTCATCACATGGTCCGCCTCGGTGAAGACGCTGGCCACCGTGGGCGAAATGGAGGCCAGTTCGCGCCCCATATTGGCATACTGGCTGCCCTGTCCGGGGAAGAGGTAGGCAATCTTGCCCGGGCGGGTGCCGCTGCCGCGGAAGATGCCCTGTCCCTGCAGCGCCTTCCACGCCTGCGGGTTGTCAAAGCCGGCGGCCTTGCGCGCCTTGCCCAGCTTCTCCAGCAACTCCTTCTGGTCGGCAAAGTCGATCACCAGCCGCTCGGCGGCACGGATGATTTCGGGGGCGGGCAGGGCGCGCGCCGGCGTCCAGCCACTCTCCACGCGCCGGTAGAGCTCATCCAGCTGATCCTTGAGCGCCGCCGGCGTGGCTGCACCTGCAGCCAGAATGCCGCGCGGCGGCAGCGGGCGCGTGGCGCCGGCTGTGGGTGCGCTGTTCGAGGGGTTGATGCTCGAGAGGTTGCTGCTCATGCCGTTCCCACCTGTCCCGCTGTTTCCGCTGTGAATGTCCACACCTGCATAGCTCTGCGCTTCGCTCTTTAACATGCCCGGTACATACTCCTCCATCACAAGATGGAAATTGGTGCCGCCAAAGCCATAGGCGCTGACGCCGGCGCGCCGAGGCGTGCCCTGCGGCGCATCCCAGTGCTTGAGTTCATGGTTCAAATAGAAGGGGGTCTGCGAAAAATCAACATTTGGATTCGGTTGCTCAGCGTTGAGGGTGGGAGGCAGCACCTTGTCGTAAATGGCCATTGCGGTCTTGAGCAAGCCGGCCGCGCCCGCGCCTGCCTTGAGGTGGCCGATGTTGCTCTTGGCCGAACCCAGCGCAATCGAGCCAGGACGTGCGCCCTTGCCGAACATCGTCGACAGGCTTTCCACCTCCACCACATCGCCCACGCGTGTGCTTGTGCCGTGCGCCTCCACCAGCGTGGCGCTGGCCGGGTCCATGCCTGCCATCTCCCACGCGCGCTGAATCGCGAGCAGCTGCCCCAGCGGGTTGGGAGCGGTAATGCCCTTGCCCTTGCCGTCGCTGGAGCCGCCCACGCCGCGAATGACGGCGTAGATCTTGTCGCCATCGCGCTCGGCGTCGGCCAAGCGCTTGAGGAGGAATGCACCACTGCCTTCGCCCATGACAAAGCCATCGGCCCCGGCCCCAAAGGGACGGCTGCCGGTGGCGCTGAGCGCGCCAATTTTGCAGAACTTGACGAAGCTGGAGGCACCCATGTTGCGGTCTACGCCGCCTGCAATCACAGCGTCGGCCTGGCCTGCGTTGAGCGCCTCACACGCCGCCTGCACGGCCGCAAAGGAGGAGGCGCACGCTGCGTCGGTAATGAAGCTGGGGCCGCGCAGATTCAGCACGTTGGCCACGCGCCCGGCCACAATGTTGGGCAGTTCGCCCGGCATGGTGTCTTCGGTAATCTGTGGCAGCGTGCTGTCCATGGAGGCGTGCCACTGCTCCAGAATGTTTTTGCCGCGTGGCGGCGGGCAGGGCTGCGAACTCGGGCGATCCGTCCAGCCAGTGCACATACTCGGGCCAGTTGACGCGCGCTGTGGTGACGTATTGCATCTCGCCACCCATGGCCGTGCCCAGGATAATGCCTGTGCGGTCGGTGTTGAGCGCACGATTGGGGAAGCCGTAATCGGCCAGGGCCTCGGCGGCAATCGTCACGGCCCACTGCTGGCTCTCGTCCATGGAAGCAGCCACCTTGGGGGGAACGCGAAAACGCTTCCAGTCAAACTGGAAGTCGCGCACCCACCCGCCGATCTTGCTGTAGCTCTTGTCCGGCACGGCGGGGTCTGGATTGTAGTAGTCGGCAATGCTCCAGCGCTCCGGCGGTGTTTCGGTAATGCTGTAGCGCTTGTTGCGCACGTTTTGCCAAAATGCAGGTGCGGTGGGTGCTTCGGGAAGGACGGCGCCCACCCCCACAATGGCAATCGCTCTGTCTGCACTGGAACGCATACGGTTCACTCCTCAATTCTCGCGATATCTGCTGCCGCAATCAATGCAGCCGAGCGGCCATCCGCTTGAGTGGATGGCCGCTCGGCTGCGCCATTTTCCTTAGAGCGCCGGGAAGGCTTTGTTGAGCGCTTCGGCGACGTAATCCATGTCCTCAATCAGCCCGGCCTGCGCCGCATAAACGGCGGGCAGCCCCAGCGAGTTGGCCAGGTTCGGCTCCGTCTGGCCTGCGCCAATCGTCCAGCGGAGCCCGTCAACCGCGACCTTGAGCGCGGCGTCGCGTGCGTGCACGCGCGCCATGGCCTGGCGGGTGGGAACGTCGAGATTGATGCCCTCGGTGGGCTGATCCACGACGCGTTCGGAGAAGATCGCGGCTGTTTCGGCAAAGGCAATCAACTCGCCCAGGCGGAAGAGAACGTGCTGGTTGCGCGTCAGCCGGTCAATGCGGCAGCGCTCGAGCACAACCACCAGCGCGCGCATGGCCAGCGCGGCTGTGGCCAGGCCGTTGTCGGGCTGCTTGGTGGCCTTCGCCTCCAGCCGTGCGGCCCAGTCGCTGTAGTAGGCGCCGCGTGACTTGAGATGCAGTTGCCAGCGGTCACGCGCAATCGTCCACTCCATAATCTCCGAGGTGCCCTCGTAGATGGTGGTAATGCGCACGTCACGCTTGATCTTCTCGACCATGTACTCCTTGGTGTAGCCATAGCCGCCCAGCGCCTGAATGCTGTCCTCAGCCGCCTTGTTGCCGGCTTCCGTGGCCAGGTACTTGGCAACAGCGCCTTCGGTCTGCAGATCCGGTTCGCCACCGTCAATGCGCTCTGCCACCCACTCGATGTAGGTGCGCGAGGCTTCGAGGCGCACCGCATTGGGCACAATCAGCTTGTGTGTGTAGCCCTGCTTCTTGCTCAGGAAGGCGCCGCCCTGGACGCGCGTCTGCGAGTAGGGAATTGCCTTCTTCAGCGCAGCCCAGCCTGCACCGAGACCAAAACAGGCCACCATGAGGCGCGTGTAGCCGAAGACGGCCTGCGCCTGCTGCAGCCCCTGCCCCTCGACGCCGCCCACCAGCCTGTCGGGCGTGACGATGACATCCTCCAGAAAGAGCGCCGCTGTGCTGCTGAGGCGAATGCCGTGCTTGTCCTCGTGCTTGCCCTGGGAGAAGCCGGGCGCGCCATCTTCCACCACGAACCACGAGGGGCCGCCGGGGGCCAGCGCCAGAATCGTATAGAGCGACGCCACGCCGCCGTTGGAGATCCACTGCTTGCGCCCGTTGATCTTGTAGCCGGTGAGTTTGTCTCCCTCGAAAATGGGTTCGGCCTTGGTCTTGAGCGAACCGAGGTCGCTGCCTGCCTGGGGCTCGGTGGCGCCGTAGCCAACCAGCAAGCCCTCGTTGGCAATGCGCCCCATCCAGTGCTTCTTCTGCTCTTCGGTGCCGCCCACGGTAATCGGGTCCGTGCCCAGGAAGGTGGCCAGAATACCCGTGGCAATGCCCAGGTCAATGCCGGCCATCGCTTCGGAGACGCGATAGATATCGTACGCGCTGCCATCCATGCCGTCGTATTCACCGGGGATGAAAACCAGGTGCAGCCCCATGCCGAAGAGAGCCTCAAGTACCTTGGCGGGGAATTCGTCATTGTGGTCGAGCTTCAGGAGAAAGTCGTTGGTCAGATTCTTTTCGGCGTATTTTGCCAGCGTGCTCAGAACCTGCTTGCGTTCACTGGGGTCCAGTCCTGCCATGGGAAATCTCCTCGAGATAAGAGCTTGTGCTATTTTTCACGAATCAATCAGCGGTCTATACGACATGCGCTCCAGAATAAGGAATGATATGCGCATGAGACAACAAGAACAGTTCAAGAATCGGAGCAAGGGCTTGTTTTCGGAACGGACGGCATACGCTTCCACAACAGAACCGCAACACGCCAACCACTAGTGTAAGCGATATTATGAAATTGGTGTAGTGACACAAGTACGCGCTTTGCGGTACGAATGTCCCGCTTTGCGCGCAACGGGACACACTGACAACAGCAGCACACAGCTTTCACAGAAACAAACAGATAACAGCGGATCAAACTTCGAATCCGCTGTTATCTGTTTGTTTCTGTGAAAGCTGTGTGCTGCTGTTGTCAGTGTGTCCCGTTGCGCGCAAGCAGAGGCGCGAGGGGAGCGGGTGTGGCCGCACCCGTAGGCGCCATTTGCAGCAGCGTTGCGCCCCAGGTGAGCCCTGCGCCAAAGGCCACCAGCAGCAGCTTGTCATCCACACGCACGCGCCCTGCGTCCAGCGCCTCGCTCAGCGCCAGTGGAATGGAGGCCGCCGACGTGTTGGCGTAGCGGTCGATGTTGACAATGAAGCGCTCCAGCGGCAGCCCCATGTCGCGCGCCGCCGCCTCGATAATGCGCAGGTTGGCCTGGTGGGGAATAATCCAGTCGATGTCGCTGAGCTCCATGCCCGCCTGCTCCCGCACGGTGTGGCACGCCTTGCCCACAACGCGTGCGGCGAATTTGAAGACTTCGCGCCCATTCATCTCCAGATAAATGTCGCCGTCAGCCAGCGCTTGCGGCCCAAAGGGCTTCTTGGAGCCGCCCGAGCGCATGATGATCGTCTCTCCCTGGGAGCCGTCGGAGCCGAGCATGAAGGAGTACATGCCGCACGGTTCATCCGTGGCCTGGATGACGATGGCCCCAGCCGCATCACCAAAGAGGACGCAGGTGGAGCGATCTCGCCAGTTGACAAAGCGGCTGAGCAGCTCGGCGCCAATCACCAGAATCGTCTTGTACGCACCCGTTTGGATAAACTGGTTGGCCACGCTGTAGGCATAGACGAAACCGGTGCAGCCGGTGACGACCACAAACGCAGGCACATTGATTGCGCCCAGTTGCGCCTGCACCAGGCTTGAAACGGGCGGCGTGTGGTAGTCGGGCGTGGAGGTGGCGACGATAATCAGGTCGAGGTCGTTGGGTGCAAGCCCTGCGCGGGCCAGCGCCACGCGCGCCGCCTCCACCGACATGCTGGAGGTCGTTTCGTGTTCGCCCGCAATATGGCGCTCGCGAATGCCCGAGCGCTGCACAATCCATTCGTCGCTCGTATCCAGCCGCAACGAGAGGTCGTGGTTGGTCACCACCTGCTCGGGCACATAGCTGCCCCAGCCGACCACGCGCCCATAGGGGCCGCAGCGCCGTGCCGCAGCGCCGTCCGTTGCCATGAAATCCATATGCAAATCCCCAAACCGCAAAAAAGCCAAGCGCATGCAAAGCAAGTACGCAATAGAACACCGCACCCGCGCCGAAGTTGCAGACGATTTCCGTACGCGGAAGAAGCGAGAACAACGGAAAAGCAGGAAACAACAACGGCTCGGTTGTTGTTTCCTGCTTTTCCGTTGTTCTCGCTTCTTCCGCGTACAGGGACTTTAGCGCATCGTCAGCGCCATCACGGCCTTCTGCACGTGCATGCGGTTCTCGGCCTCGTCATAGACCACCGAGTTGGGGCCGTCGATGACGCCGTCGGTCACTTCGATGTTGCGGTCGGCGGGCAGGCAGTGCATGTAGAGGGCATTGGGCTTGGCCAGCGCCATGCGCCGCTCGTCGGTAATCCAGTCGGTATACTGCTTGCCGATTTCGGCGCTCTTGGCGTTGTCATCGGTCGTCAGCAGCGCGCCCCACGACTTGGGATAGACGATGTCCGCATCCTTGAAACCGGCATCAAAGTCGTCCATCACCTCAAAGCTGCCGCCGTGCTTCTTCACGTTGTCTGCGGCCTGCTGCACAATGTCGGGCATAAGCTTGTACTCGGGCGGGCGCGTCAGGCGCACATTCATGCCAAAGCGGCTCATCTGCAGAATCAGGCTTTGCGGCACGGAGATGGGCTTCTGATAGCTGGAGGCATAGGCCCAGGAGACGTTGATGGTCTTGCCGCGCGGGTCGCCCACTTTTTCGATGATGGTGAGCAGGTCGGCCAGAATCTGGAAGGGGTGGTAGACGTCGCACTGCATGTTGAGCACCGGCACGCGGCTGGCCTGCGCCACATCGTTGATGTACTGGTTGCCCACGCCCCAATCGCACTGGCGGATGGCGATGCCGTCGTAGTAGCGACCGTAGATTTCGCCGATCTCCTTGGCGGTGTCGCCGTGGCTGATCTGCGTCGTGTCCGAGTCGATGAACGCGCCGTGGCCGCCCAGCTGGGCAATGCCCGACTCAAAGCTGGAGCGGGTGCGCGTGCTGGAGAAGAAGAAGAGCATTGCCAGCGTCTTGTCGCGCAGCAGAGGGTGCGGCACGCCCAGGGCACGGTCGCGCTTGAGTTTGAGCGCGACATCGATGACGGTGTCGATCTCCTCCTTGCTGAAATCCATGTCACTAATGTAATCGCGGCCGCGCAAATCGGTTTGCATAGGTTCCTTCCTTCGCAATGGATGTCAATGGACGTCAATTGATGGATTGCAGGGCGCAGGGAGAGGCGCGCTGTGGGGCAGAAAGCAGTTCGTCCCCCATTGTACCCAAAGGCCGTGCGCGCGAGAAAAGCGCGCGGTCGGGTGTGGGGTGTGGTGATTAAACCCGACACCCGAAACCCGACACCCAACACCTGACACCCGGGTGGTATACTTTACACAACATGTCCTCCAATCCTTCCGTGCGCAGCTTTGGCGCACCACCGCGCCGGAGACGGCGCGGCCTCGAACTCATCTTCATTCTGGGCTTCGTCGCCTCGCTGCTCGTGGGCCTTGCGGCGCTTGGCGCGCTCTGGCTGCTCTCAAGTCGAGGCGAAAGCGATACGAGCGGCCCCATGGCGCTGCTCCAGCCCGACGCCGTGCTGCCGGCCTTGGCCACGCGCAACCTCGCGGGCGATCCTGCCGGCGCGCTGGTGGCGCAGGCGCTGCAAGCAGGCGAGCTACCCACCGCCGCCGCGCTGCTGCTCTTTGACACGGAATCCACCCACTCAGCGCGCGCAGCCCTTTGGCAGCAACTTGCCCGCCGCTGGCTTGACGCGGACGAGCCCGCACACGCTGCCGCTGCCTATGGCCAAACGGTCTCCATTGGCACGCTCGATACCGCCCTGCGCTCGCTGGAGCGCAGCCAGTTGCTCACCCAGGCCGCCGCGGGGCTGCAGGCGGCGGGCGTTAGCGCCCAGGCGCAGAGCGCCGCCACGCAAGCGCTGCGCGCCATTGCCCAGGCCCCCGATCTGCTCCCCGCACAGCGCAGCCAGTTGCTGCAGGGGCTCAAGCCAGTGGTCGACGCGCTCGACGCGCCCGACCTGTCGGCGCAGCTCAATGACCTGCTGCGCAATCCCTTTGTGGATGGCGGCGGCATCCTGCTCACCAATTCGTGGCCGCTGATTACCGCGCCGCCGGCCGCCATGATTTCGGTTACGGATGCCACGGAGACGCGCCGGCTGGCGGCGCGCAACCTGGCCGACCGCTACGTGCTCACCGGCGGGATTGACGTCCAGCCGGAGATTGACACGCTGCGCGCCGCCCTGCTGAATGAAGACCAGCAGCGCGGCGTGGTGGCGCGTGCGCAGCTGGCCGGCGCGCCCACACGCGAGGCGCAGCTGGGGCTGCTGCTCGATCAGCGCGCATGGCTGCTGCTCAAGCTGCAGGTGGCGAGCAAGGCCTTTGGCCTTACACTCGTTCCCGAATGGGAGACAGGGCGCGCAGGGCTGGAGAGCGAACTGGCCGGCCTCATGGCCAACATTCAGCTTGTGGTGCAGGCGATTGCCGACGTGCAGGCCACACCGCTGGAGCAGAACATGTTGCGCGCCGAAGTGGCCGAATGGGCGGCGCTGGACAACGAGCTGGGCCTCTACCCCAGCGCCAACCTCGGCGAGATCAACGACCGCGCGCGTGCGGCGCAGGCCGAACTGGCGGCCGCCGGCTCACCCCTGGCGCTGCCCACGCAGTGGGAGCCCGACAACGCGCTGCCAGGCTTCCGCATTCAGGCGCGCCAGTAGCAGGCAGCCTTGCGTGCAGTTGCATTTGCCCAAATCGCGCCCGCACAAGAGGCCCGCGCGCGTGGTTGACAGGCTGTCGGCGCTGGCGCTATACTTATGCCAGAAGAGGGTTTTCAGCCACGCCGCAAAGCCATACACTCTCGCATTGGCACGGCTGAACCTCCCGCCTCTCCCCGGTGGCTGCCCTCTCATCCCCACATACGTGGCGCCAAGCTGTTGCGTGTCACACGCTGTGCGGAAATCGCGTTCGGCATTCCCGTCTCTTCGGGGCCCTTGCTTGAAAAGGAGGTGCGACAGTGCTTCGCAAAACGCCAATCGTCTACTGGTGGAGTGCTTCAGCGTAATAACACCTGGGTGCAGTGTGCGCCTGGGTGTTGTTGTTTATTGGGCATGCGTACGCTCCCCCCACCTTGCATGTGCAGCGCCGCACGCCTTGCCAATTCGTTGTTGATTGTCTCGTGCATTGGGTCGATTAGAACCGTTACCTGTGCTTGATGTCGGTGCAACTTGCTGACCGTTCA
The DNA here is from genome assembly GCA_963773745.1 of uncultured Chloroflexia bacterium. Taxonomy (GTDB): domain Bacteria; phylum Chloroflexota; class Anaerolineae; order Caldilineales; family Caldilineaceae; genus UBA5069. Next base: position 410,509 of record CAVZCL010000005.1, on the reverse strand, counting down.
AACAGAAAGGGTGTAACCGTGGATTCAGCTGCCAGCCGCATTCTCAAGGCCCGTCAGTACGCGATGGAACGCGATCAACGCGTCAAGGTGCACAGCTTCGAAGTCGAGTTGCACGGTGACAACGCGAACCACGTTGTCAAGTATGAGCGCGGAACATGGCTTTGCGATTGCGAGGAGTTTGGCCTCCGCAGCGTCTGCTCGCATGTGATGGCCATGGAGGAGATCCTTGGCGAGTCCGTAGAGCCGGCCATGATGGCAGTACCGGTCTCTCAGTAAGCAGTAGCCGTCAACAAAATAGCAGAGAGCCGGGGGTCGCCATTGGGCCGCCCCCGGCTTCGTTATATCATATGAAGTTGAATGCGGGTTCGCTTGAAGGCAATCGTCTGCGAACTGCAGGCGACAGTGTTTACTCGCCGAAGCAAGACTCATTCCGGCAAGAATGAGCCTGTCTTCATGCTGGAGAACTCTCGTGTTTGGTCGAATCTGATTTCAATGGCAACGACGATAAGCGTGAGACGCCATATCCACGTGTAGGCGCACAGAAAGCAAGCATCATGGGTTTGGAATTCGATCTTTTGGGCGCAGAGGGACTCGTTATCTTCTTCTTGCTCGTGATTGCAATCACAACCTGGATCGGCAACAAGCTTCCCATTCCTTATACAGTCGGGCTGGTCGTGGCTGGATTGGTCTTGGCGATCACACCGGTTTTTAACAGTGAACTGCCCGAATTAACCAGCGAGTTGATTCTGGCACTGTTCTTGCCGCCCATTGTCTTTCAGGCAGCTTACCAATTGCGCGCAGGTGAATTGCGCGCAAACATCTCATTGATCGCCATGCTCGTTACGGTTGGTGTGCTGCTCACCACGCTCATTGTCGCTGTCATTATTGCGCTCTTTTCTCCAGTAATTGGTCTGGTGATCGCAGGGACATTCGGTGCGCTCATCAGCGCTACCGATCCGGTGGCAGTCATCGCCCTGTTCAACGAGAACCCTGTATCTGCACGCCTGAGGACATTGATCGAGGCAGAAAGCCTGCTGAATGACGGCACAGCAATTGTCGCTTTTACAATCGTGCTGCAAATGGCGCAAGGCGGCCATGAACTGAACGTGTTGTCGGGCTTGCTCGAATTTGCACGGGTGGCGATTGGCGGCGCGCTGGTTGGCGGCATAATCGGCTATTTGGTGGCGCGCCTGCTTTACCATATTGACGATCCCATTGTGGAAATGATGTTGACAACCTGCCTGGCGTACGGTTCCTATCTTGTGGCAGAGCAAATTCATGTCAGCGGCGTACTGGCGGTTGTTGCTGCCGGTCTGATGCACGGATACATCGGTTTCAGCAATATGTCGGATCTCACAAAGCAGAGTGTGAGCATTATCTGGGCGTATCTCGCAGCATTGGCAAACGCGGCGATCTTCCTGTTGATCGGACTCACGATTAAGCTTGGAGACATTGTGTCGCACTTGCCGCTGACGTTCGTGGCGATTCTTGCCGTACTGGCCTCGCGCATGATTATCGTCTACGGACTCGTTCCGCTGTACACCTACATCTTCCATCGAGATGCATCACTACCATTGGGCTGGCAGCATGTCATGTTTTGGGGAGGGCAACGCGGGGCGGTGAGCCTGGCGTTGGCGCTCAGCTTGCCTGCCAATCTGCCGCAGCGCGATGCCCTGTTGGCCATGACTTTCGGTGTGGTCTTGTTCACCTCATTGGTACAGGCAACGACAATGCCCTGGCTCGTAAAGAAGCTTGGCCCGCGCATCGTACTCACGTAGTCGCTGAGCGTCCATCAGCGTAAGCGCCAAAGTGAGCGCCCAAAGAGGCAAGGGAAGAAGCGGCTGCGGGCAATGCAATTGCACCGGCCGCGCTCAAATATGCGGCAGAGGCTTGGGGCCGTTGCCTTTTGCCTGCCGTTGCTTTTCTCTTGCGCCGTTGCGTTGAAAACTGCGGCTGCGACGGCGAGGCAAGGTTGGCGTGCGCCCGCCTGCAGCGCCCCAATTGGCCGCACGCGCGGGCGCTGTGGTATGCTGCCGAGACTTTGGTCATGACTGAGGCCGGCACTTGAAGCGTAAGTATCTGCAGCTCCTGCTTGGAATTCTGATCAGCGCCTTCTTTATCTACCTGGCGCTCCCCGGCCTGCACCTGCAAGAGGTGGCCGCATCGCTGCGCACCGCAAATTACTGGTGGATTGTGCCCGGCGTAATCGTCTATTTCATTGGCTTGTGGGTGCGCTCGTGGCGCTGGCACTACATGCTGCGCCACCTCAAGCCTGTTTCAACAAAGCGCCTCTACCCGCTCGTCTGCATTGGCTATTTCGGCAACAACGTATACCCCTTTCGCGCCGGCGAAGTCATTCGCTCGGTCATGCTCAAGAAGCAGGAAGGCATCGCCGTCAGTTCGAGCCTGGCCACAGTCTTCATCGAGCGCATCTTTGACGGACTGACGATGCTGCTCTTTGTCTTTCTGGCGCTGCCCTTTGCACCCATGCCCGCCAACCTGCGCAACCTGGTTGTGGCGACGACTGTGCTCTTTTTGGGGGTGACAGCCATCTTTGTCTGGGCGGCGGTGCGCCCGCAGCGACTCACGGCCATGTATAGCTGGTCTGCGCGCCACATGCTGCCGGCACGCGCCCGCCCCGTTGCCGACGACATCTACCATCGCTTCCTGGCCGGGCTGCAGAGCCTGAGCAGCCCGGCCGACATTGTGATGATCTTCGCCACGAGCATCATCATCTGGCTGATCGAGACTGTGAAGTACTGGTTTGTGATGCATGCCTTCCCCTTCAGCGTCTCCTTCCTGGTGCTGATGCTCGTCAACGGCATTGTCAACCTGGCCACAACGCTCCCTTCAGCGCCGGGCTACATCGGCACCTTCGACGTGCCGGGCATCCTCATTCTCAGCGCCTTTGGGGTGGACCCGAGCCTGGCAGCCAGCTACATCCTGACGCTGCATGTGGCGCTGTGGGTGCCCGTCACCGTGGTGGGGGGCTACTACTTCATTCGTGAGCAGTTGCGCTGGAGTGACTTCAGCGCCGCCGAGGCCACGGTGGCTTCGGCGCAAAAGCAGTGATTGTGCATGGGGCAAGGGAATGGAAGATAATTGAAAATTGAGTATTGATCATTACCAATTCACGAACTGCTAGTAATCAATACTCAGTCTTCAATCATCTTGCAGAAACCCTCCCCTTCACCGAGACACATTTTGTTTAGGGAGACTTCTTATGAAGAACATCGCTGTCGCCGGCACGGGCTATGTGGGCCTCTCGACGGGCACCTGCTTTGCCGACATGGGCAATACCGTTACTTGCATCGACATCAGCGAAGAGAAGATCGCGATGCTGGGCGAAGGGCAGGTGCCGATCTACGAGCCCGGGCTGAGTGAGATGATCCAGCGCAATGTGCGCTCGGGCCGTCTTCGCTTCACAACCTCCTACGCCGAAGCGCTCAAGGACGCCGATTTCATCTTCATCTGCGTGGGCACACCCAGCGGCGTGGATGGCGAAGCGGACCTCCAGTACGTGCGCATGGCCGCCGAAAGCGTGGCCCAGACCATGCATCGCCCGCTCATTGTCATCAACAAGAGCACGGTGCCCGTAGGCACGGGCGACTGGGTGGCCGACATCATCAAGCACAGCCAGCCGCAGCCGATTGACTTTGCCGTCGTCTCCTGCCCCGAGTTCACACGCGAGGGGTCGGCCATCTATGACTTCCTGAATCCCGACCGCGTTGTCATCGGCAGCCGCAACCATGACGCCGCCGAGAAGGTCGCGCAGCTGCACCTGCCCCTGCGCACGCGCATTGTGATGACCGACCTGCGCACGGCCGAGATGATCAAGTATGCGAGCAATGCCTTTCTGGCCACCAAGATCAGCTTCATCAACCAGATCGCGCTCATCTGCGAGAAGCTGGGCGCGGATGTGGAAGAGGTCGCGCAGGGGATGGGCTTTGACAAGCGCATTGGCAACCACTTCCTCAATGCCGGCCTTGGCTACGGCGGCTCCTGCTTCCCCAAGGATGTGAAGGCGCTGGAGCACATGGCGCTGGTGCATGGCTCGCACCCGTCGCTGCTGCGCGCCGTCATGGAGATCAACCGCGACATGCGGCGCTGGGCCGTCTTCAACCTGCGCGAGACGCTCGATGGCCGCCTCGACCGCAAGAAGATCGGCATTCTCGGCCTCGCCTTCAAGCCCAACACCGACGACATTCGCGAGTCAGCGGCGCTGGAGATCGCACGCATGCTGCAGAATGAGGGCGCGATTGTCACCGGCTACGACCCCGTGGCCATGCCCAATGCCGCTCGCATGCTGCCCAGCTTGACCCTTGCCGCGGACCCCTACGACCTGGCCACAGATGTGGATGCGCTACTTGTTTGCACAGAGTGGAATGAGTTCAAGCAACTGGATCTGGACCGCATGAAGGGCTTGATGGCGCGGCCTGTCATGATTGACGGGCGCAACATCTACGATCCGCACAAGATGGGCGTGATTGGCTTCACCTATCGCGCCGTAGGCCGCGGCCACCTGCACGATGAGGACGACCACTTCAAGGAATACGACGATGAGCCCGCCAGGGTTGTAACCCCAGCCAAGGCTGTAGCCCCGTCCAAGGCCGAAGCGGCAAAGGCCAAGCCCGCCGCAGAACCGGCGGCGTAGCGGCTGCTGTTGCCGTACCCACCCATCGCGTCGCGTCCTCGGCAACGGCAGCTGAAGCAGCCGCTACGAATAGAGTGCGCACGCCCGAACTGATTGCATGCCAAATGCGCCGGCCCCGTGCCGGCGCTCAGGTTTTGGAGTCGGGTATCGGGTATCGGGCGTCAGGTACATCGCAGCCCCGCAATCGTCAATATTCAATCTTCAATATTCAATTTTCAGTTGCCACTTCACCTATGACCTCAAACCTTCTTCATCGCACCACTCTCTCCAATGGCCTGCAGGTGCTGTTGCGCGAGAACCACAGCGCGCCTGTAGCCAGCTTCTGGATCTTCTACCGCGTGGGCAGCCGCAACGAGACACCCGGCCTCACCGGCATCAGCCACTGGGTGGAGCACATGCTCTTCAAGGGCACGGAGTCCTTCCCACGTGGCGAGTTTGACAAAGCCGTGGCGCGCGCCGGCGGCACCTTCAACGGGATGACCTCGCAGGATTGGACCACCTACTTCGAGACCTTCCCCGCCGACCGCATTGAACTCGCGCTCCAGGTAGAGAGCGATCGCATGGCCAACTGCCTCTTCGATGCGGCCGAGGCCGAGTCGGAGCGCACGGTGATCATCAGCGAGCGCGAAGGCAGCGAAAACTCCTACGCCTACCTGCTCAGCGAAGAGGTGCAGGCGCTTGCCTTCTACGCCCACCCCTACCGCCACCCCATCATCGGCTGGAAGAGCGACCTGCACACCATGCAGCGCGACGATCTCTACGCCCACTACTGCAACTGGTATACGCCCAACAATGCCGTGGCTGTGGCCGTGGGCGATTTTGACGCGGCCGAAATGCTTGCCGCGATTGAGCGCCACTTCGCCGCCATTCCGCGCGGGCCGGAGCCTGCACCCATGCGCGTGGTGGAGCCGCCACAACTGGCCGAAAGGCGCGTCGTGCTGCGTGGCGGCGACCCAACCGCCTACCTCACACTCGCCTTCCACGCGCCCGCAGCCAACCATGCCGATTTCTTCCCGCTGATTGTGCTCGACGCTGTCTTCAGCGGGGCCAAGGGGCTGGGCATTGCAGGTGGCGGCGGCAATGCGCGCACCAACCGCCTCTACAAGGCGCTCGTCGAGAGCCGCCTCACTGCCGACGCCGGCAGCAGCTACCGCCCCACAATTGACCCGGACCTCTTCTCCTTCTTTGTCACCCTGACGCCGGAGGTGACCCACACGCAGATTGAAGCAGCGCTCTGGGCGGAGATTTGCAAGGTGCAGGATGAGGGCATCACCGAGCAGGAGCTGGCGCAGGCCATCAAGCAGACGCGCGCCCAGTTCGCTTATTCGGCCGACAGCGTCACCTATCAGGCCTACTGGCTGGGCTTTGCCGAGATAGTGACGGGACAGGCGTGGCTGGAAGAGTGGCCCGAGCGGCTGGCTGCGGTGACGCAGGCTGACGTCCAGCGCGTGGCCGTCGAATACTTCAGGCCCGAGGTGCAAATTGTGGGCTGGTATGAACCCGACCCCGACGCGGCTGACGCGCTGGATGATGCGGATTGGGAGAATGATGAAGAGGGTGCCGAAGACGACGGCAGCGGCAGTGACACGGCCAGCAGTGCAGCCCCCGATACAGCCATCGATACAGCCATCGATGGCTGCACCGACGCAGCGGGGGTGAACGCATGATCAGCAGCCTCTCCTACCCGGGCCCCGAAAATATTACGCGCGTCGTGCTCGACAACGGCATTACGATCCTCGTGCGCGCAAACCACACCACGCCCGTTGTCGTGCTCGAGGGCATCCTTGATGTGGGCGCGGTGGATGACCCCGCCGACAAGGCCGGCCTGAGCAGCTTCACCACGGCCATGCTCTCGCGCGGCAGCGCCCGCTACGACTACGCCGCCTTCAACCAGACGATTGAGTCTGTGGGCGCGTCGCTCTACTTCTCCAGCGAGAGCGACAGCGCCAATGTGGGCATTACCTGCCTGAGCGAGGACTTTGCCACGCTCGTGGCTGTGATGGCCGACGCGCTGCGCAACCCCACCGTGCCGCAGCCCCTCTTCGACATTGTGCGCGGCCAGAAGCTTGTGCGCCTGCAGGAGCGCGAGCAGGACACTGGAGCCATGGCTGCACTGCGCTTCTACGACGGAATTTATGGGGGCCACGCGCTGGGCCGCTCTGTGAGCGGCTATGTGGAGAGCGTACGCGCGATCACACGCGACGACGTGGCGGCCTTCCACGCACGCCACTATGGCCCACGCGGTGCCGTCTTCGCCGTCAGCGGTGACGTCACCCCGCAGGCCGCTGTCGACTTGCTGGCCAACACCCTGGGCGATTGGCAGGCCACGCCGCCGCTGCGCACGCTGCCCGCCGTGGCGCCCCTGCGCAAGCCCCTGCGCCGCAATGTAATCATGGCAGGCAAAGTGCAATCCGACATTCTGCTGGGCGTGCAGGCCGTGCCGCGCAGCCACGCCGACTTCTACCCCGTGCGCCTGGCCAATACCATTCTGGGCGTCTTCGGCATGATGGGCCGCCTGGGCGAAGTGGTGCGCGAACAGCAGGGGCTGGCCTACTACGCCTACAGTTCGGTCGATTCCGCGCGCGACAGCGGCGTTTGGCTGGCGGGCGCGGGCGTCAACCCCGCCGACCTGGATCGCGCCGTGGCGAGCATGCTGGCCGAGATTGACAAGCTGGCGCAGGAACCAGTTTCCGCCGAGGAGCTGGCCGACAGCAAGGCCTACCTCACGGGCGTGCTGCCGCTCACGCTGGAGACCAATGACGGCGTCGCTTCCACGCTGCTCAACATGGAGTGGTACGGGCTGGGGCTTGACTTCCTGGCGCGCTATCCAGCCCTCATCAACGCCATCAGCGTAGAGGATGTGCAGCGTGTGGCGCGCACCTACCTGCGCCCCGAGGCAACCGCGGTTGTAACAGCCGGGCCGAAGGGGTGAGGGTGTAGGGTGTAGGGTGTGGGGTTAGGTGCGGCGTAAGACTCCGCACGCCCTACACCCTACACCCTACACCCTACACCCCACACCCTACACCCTCACCCCTGAGTGACTTTGGTGCGGCTGCGCACGCCTGCGCCGTTTGGCACGCAACCGCGCCAGGGGTATACTGAATTTCGTTTTGCTTCATCCGGGCCATTTTGCCCGTCCCGAATTGATGCGCCCCCGGCATGGGGCAAAAAGAGAGATGAGACCATGACATTTTCCGACTTTATGATGATTGCGACGATGATCATCGCCCTCGTGCTGATTGTGCTGGTGCTTGTGCAGGGGCAGACATCGGGCAGCCTGGGCAGCATGTTTGGTGGCAGCGACATCTATCGCACCCGTCGCGGCATTGAGAAGACGATGTTCAATGTGACATTTGCCGTCTCCAGCCTCTTCCTCCTCTTTGCACTGATTACGGTTGCCTTCGAATAGGCAGCTGCGCAGAGGGCGGCGCGCATGATCGCAGCATGCACGCCGCCCCCTGCTCCATTGCGTGCGCCCTGTGTGCGCCCTGTGATTACCGTGGGCCACGCTGCCTTGTCGTCGCTCGGCGCACGCTGCGCAATGACGCCACGCCCCTTCTGCCTGTGACCATTCGACCACCCATGAGCGCCGACGCGCCTCTCGCTCCCGCCACTTCAATTGGCAGGCATATTCGCTGGCAGGTGCTGCTTGCACTGGCCGGCGTGCTCATCCTGACAACGCTGCTGGGCTATTCGGCCTACAACGTCGCCACGGTGATGGTGCCAGCGCAGGGGGGCGTCTTCCGCGAGGGGGTGGCGGGCAATCCCAAGTACATCAACCCGCTGCGCTGTGACGTGACGGAGGTCGACTACGACCTCTGCGCGCTGCTCTTCCGCGGGCTCACACGCACCGACAAGAATGGCCGCGCCGTGCCCGATGTGGCCGAATCGTGGACGATTTCGGGCGACGGCCTCACCTACGATTTCCGCCTCAAAGCCGACCAGTACTGGGATGACGGCGCGCCGGTGACGGTGGACGACGTCATCTTCACGGTGGGCATTCTGCAGGATCCCGATGTCTACAGCCTGCCCGCGCTCTCGAGCCTCTGGCAGGCGGTGCAAGTGAGCAAGGTGGACGACCGCACCGTGCGCTTTACGCTGCGCGAAGTCTTTAGCCCCTTCCTCGATTACACCTCCATTGGCCTGCTGCCGCGCCACATCTTTGCCACCGTGCCGCCCGTGGAGATTGCCACCAAGCTCAACACCACGCCCATTGGCAACGGCCCCATGAAGGTCAAGGAGATGGCAGCCGACCACATTACGCTGGGGCCGAATCCCTTCTTTGTGGGCAAGGCGCCCTATATTGAGACGCTTGACCTGCGCTTCTACCCCGATCATCCCAGCCTCTTTCCCGCGTTTGCAGCGGGCGAAATTGAGGGCATCAGCCGTGTGCTGCCCGAATCGATGCCCGAGGCAATTGCGCGCGACGATCTGCAACTCTTCTCCAGCGCGCAGCCAAGCTACATCAACATCACGCTCAACCTGGACAACCCGAATGTCCCCTTTTTCCAGGAGCAGGAGGTGCGCCAGGCGCTCCTTTACGGCCTCAACCGCGAGGCGCTCATCCAGGATGTGGCGGCGGGGCAGGGCATCATTGCGCACAGCCCCATTTTGCCCGACAACTGGGCCTTTAACGACGGTGTGCGTAAATACGAGTACAACCCTGATGAGGCGCGCGCGCTGCTTGACGCCGCCGGCTGGGTGGACACAAACGGCGACGGTATTCGCGACAAGGATGGCCGTTCCATGCAGTTTGTGCTGGCCACCAATGACGACGCCACCCGTTCGGCGCTGATTACGCGCATTGCCCAGGATTGGGCGCAGATCGGCGTGCTGGCCCAGGCCACGCCTATGACCTTTGCCGGCCTCGTCAACGATCTGCTCGCCCCGCGCACATTCGATGCGGTGCTCATCGGCTGGGAGACGCCGGGCGACCCCGACCCCTATCCCCTTTGGCACAGCACGCAGGTAGCTGGGGCCGGCCAGAATTACAGCGGCTGGAAAGACGAGCAGGCCGACCGTGTCATGGAGAAGGCGCGTGCCGAACTGGACGAGAGCGCACGCCGGCAGCTTTACGGTGAGTTCCAGCAGATCTTTGCCGACGAGGCGCCTGCGCTGCTGCTCTACTATCCTGTCTACACCTACGGCGTCAGCACGAGCGTCAACAATGTGCAAATGGGCGCGCTGAACCACCCGTCACAGCGCTTTGAGAGCTTTGCCGACTGGTACATGGAAACGAAGCGGGTCCCCACCACGCAGGCCCAAGGGCTTGAAGCGCCCATGCCGCCGGCGGGAACGGGAGAAGCGGGTGGGTAGGTAATGGGAATCGTGCGCCCACTGCCTGCTGCACATTGCCCATTGCCCCTCCATCCCATTTGACAGCGCCACAGCCCCGTGGCATAATTCTCGCTTGCAAGTCAAGGTGTGCCGCAGTGGCGAAATTGGCAGACGCGCTACGTTCAGGTCGTAGTGAGCTTACGCTCATGGGGGTTCAAGTCCCTCCTGCGGCACCTTAATACAGCTGGAGCCCGTTTGACAAAGGGCTCCAGTTTTGTTTTACTGGACGCAGCAACAAAGTGCAGTGCGCACGCCTTGCAGGCATGCACTGCATTCACACCCTGGGCCACATCGTCGCCATCTATCGCAGCCAGGCGCCCATGACAGCTATCCGTCTCCCCGAACAACCCCCTGTACCGCAAACGCGCAGCAGCGTACGGCCGCTGTTGCTGCTTGTGATTGGCCTCTGCCTCCTCTTCATCGTCACCTATGCGCTGCGGCTGGATGCCCGTGACCGCATGGAGGCGGCCCTGGTCACGCAGCAGCAGATCAACGCAGAGGCCGCAGCACGCGGCGCGGCGCTCGAAAAGCAGCTCGCCAGCGCCTCCAAGCCCACCCGTATGGACAAAATTGCCCGCGAGAACCTTGGCCTTGTGCGCGTCGACGAAGTACGCATTGTACCGGTCGGCGGTGGATTCGCAGACAAGGAGGCCGCCGCCGACACTGTGGCCGCGCCCCTGCCCGCGATTTGGCGCCAGTGGATAAACTTCCTCTTCCCTCGCACGTGACGCCGCTGCTCCGACACCGTTCCTCCGCCCCTGCAAATCCGTGACATCCGTCCCTTGCATTGCAGCCTCGTCAGGCGCATACTAAGGGAAACGGTTCGTTGCGAACCCGAATGGAACTATGGAGGCAAAACCATGATCATCTACATGCACCGCGGGATGTGTGACGCGTCGATGCCTTTCTGCGCGCGCTGCTCCGCCGCGTTCTTTCGCAAACCCTTGGGCACTGACCGCCCCTGCGTCACGCGCATTGTCGATGATGGGCGTGAGGACGTGCTCCATTTTGTCGTCAATACGGACAATCGCACCATGGAGTTTGACCTGACGGACGACCTGAAAGAAGGACTGGAGCTTGAAGGCTGGGAGTTCATGGCCGACTTTGACCCCGCACTCTTCCGCACGGGTGCGGCCGAACGCTGGCGCAAGCTGGCCGAAATGCCCGCCGATCACGAAGCCTGATTCGCTGCAGGCGTAGCACCGACTCTTTGCGTTGAGCCGCCGATGCAAACCGGCGCGCTGTTGATTGCCATATCCCGGCCGCGGCCCATGCCCGCGGCCGGTTCTTTTGTAGACGCACCGGATGTGCAGCCCATGGATGCCGAAGACGCAGCAACAGCCGCATATGAACGATTCGCCGGCCGCGGCCTGGATGGCTTCGTCGAATTCATCGAGCAGAACGCGGCCGCGGCCGCGCCTGGCCGCGCGGGGCGGCGCGCCTTCGTCAGCCGCCTGGGAGAGGCGTGCGCCTTCATCCGCATGAAGGATGTGCGCCATCCATTCCGTTTTCTGCGTCAAATGGCCGGCCAGCCGCCGCTGCGTTTTGGCGTCTCCGGCTTTCACCCCGACATGGTCGACGACAAGAATCCGGCGCGCCACTACATGGCCTTCGTCGTTGTCGGCTACTGGCTGCCCTGGCTGCTGGCGCTGCTTGTGCTCTACGCGTGGGAGGTTGCCGGCTTTGTGCGCTATGGCGGCGTGTGGAGCCGGAATGATGTGCGCAGCGGCAAGGCCGGCCTGCGCCACGGCCGCTGCGTTCAGCGCGAGGGGCCCAACGTGCTGGGCGATCTGGTGCGGCGCGATCTGGGCATATAGACGAGCAATTCAACCTAAACGCACGACACGCACGCCAGGAAAGCAGATTGTGAAAGCCGCAACCACCGCCAGCCCTGCCACGCAGGTCATCATCCACACAGACGGCGCATGCAAGGGCAACCCGGGCCCGGGCGGCTGGGGGGCCATTCTTGCCTATGGCACGACCACCAAAGAGATTTGCGGCAGCGCCAGCAGGACGACCAACAACCGCATGGAGATGCGCGCCGTGATCAACGCGCTCGAAGCGCTCAAGCGGCCGTGCGCGGTGACGGTTGTCACCGACAGCGAATATGTGCGGCGCGGGATGATGGAGTGGGTTGACGGCTGGGTGCGCAGGGGATGGCTCAACGCCAGTAAGCAGCCCGTGAAAAATGTGGACTTGTGGAAGTTGCTGCTGGCCGCCGTTAAGCGCCATGAGCCCGCCGGCGGCGTGACGTGGAGCTGGATCAAGGGGCACGCCGGCCACGAACTCAACGAGCGCGCCGATGCGCTGGCCAGCCAGGCCGCCCTCGACGCCACCGCTGCCGACCCGGTTGACCTGGACCCTGCAACAACGTAAATACGACGCGAAGGCGCAGAGACGCAAAGGAAGCGCAAAGAACTGCAAGGGCGAGAACAGAAACCTTAATGCCTTGTGGGCACGAAGGTTTCTGTTCTCGCCCTTGCAGTTCTTTGCGCTTCCTTTGCGTCTCTGCGCCTTCGCGTCGTATTTTGCCCCTAGTCCTCCAGCTGGCTGGCGTCGTAGCCGCCCCACTTGCTTGTAAAGGTGGTGCTAAAAATCTCGGCGGCTGTGCGCTCGGCCTTGCGCAGCGCTTCCTCGGATGCGGCGCGCCGGCGCTCGGCTGCGTCCATGTCGGGCGTCACTTCCGACGGCATCACCTTGAGCAGACGCAGGCTGCAAATGTCCCCCAACTGATAGTCGACCGTGACGCCCGCTGTGCGGCCAATGAGCGCCCGCGCCAGCGGCGTGCTGATGCCCACCTGTCCCGCGTCGATGTCTGCCGCGGCGTCGGCCACCAGGTCGAGCGCCATGGGCTCAACGGTTCCGTCCTCGCTAATCATCTCCAGCTCAACGTGCGTGCCCAATCCGGCGCGCATGGACTGCTTTGCTGCCATGGTGCACCCCTGCTGCGCGACTTATTGGGTAACCTGCTCCATAAAGGTGAACGAGCTTATCACTACGTCGTAGATCATCTGCATGCCTTCATAACCATTCATCTCGGGGTCTGCCGGCACGAAAGTGAGTTTCAGCAGTGTATCACCGCTGCCCACAAAGACCACCCGGCTGAAATCCTGGCCGGGCACCTTGTCCACCTGGGTCGCGGCCATGGCGCCCAGCGTTACATCCGAGCGCTCCAGTTGCGCATTGGCAATGGATGCGAGCACCTCTGCCTCCAGGGCGTCGGCGGCAGCCGCAGCGTCACCACCCCCGTCGATGACCTCGATCTCCAGGCGGCCATCCGTATGGTTCATTATGTCGCCATCTCCGGCAAAGACAGTCGACGTGGGGCTCACTTCCACGGGTGCCACCGTCTCGGGGAAGAGGAGGCAGTATCCGTGGAGATCGTTGCGATAGAGCGCAAGCGTAAGCGTTGGGGCCGGGCAGACATCTGCAGAGCGCTTTGACCGCGCCGCGGCGGCCACTTCCTGCGCCAGCGCGTCCATGGCCTGCTGCGTCTCAGCGCTGGCCTCATCCGAACCTACGCCAAAGAAGCTCATGGTGGTGGTCATCACGTCGGCCGTGCCGTCGCTGCGCGTTGACTCAAAGGGCGCGAGGGTGTCGTACCACGCATAGAGCTGCGCCAGCTGGTCACTGTCGAGCAGAACAACGGGCAATGTCTGCGCCGGCTCGGTGGTGCAGTCAGCCACATAGGCGATGCCGGTAAGGTAGAGGCTCACGCTCTGGCAGAGGGCGGCAATGCCCCCTTCCTGATAGCTTTGCAGCGCCAGGCCCGAACCCACAGCGCTTGCTCCACCGCGCGCCTCAAAGAAGGCGGCGCGTGCCCGTTCCGCAATCATGCGCTGCTCGGCTTCGGTGGCAATTTCGTTGCCTACGCCCATGAAGACCACATCGCCGGCGGCTGTCGCAGCGGCAAATGGCGCAAAGTTGAGGCGTAGCGTGTCCAAATCATCGGGTCGCCCGCTGAAAACAAGTGGCACGGGCACCAGTTTTTCATCATTGCAGCCGCCATAGGCTACACCCTCCAGGGCAATCTCGGCGGTCACGCAGGCACCCTCGGCGTCGCTCCCCACCCACGAAATTACGGTGTCGCCAACCTGTGCCGCAGGGGAATCGACGATGCGGTAGTTGCTGCCGTCATCATTTGTATGCACCACATACTCGCTGCCGTTAGCGGTGAGGATGATTCTGTAGCCGGGGGTGATGACGGCGGCGCACATTTCGCCGGGCTGCTCGGCCCCCAGACAAGCGCTAGGCCAATCGACAGCCTCCACGCTCAGCACGCTCACGCTTTGCGGGTCCACCTGCAGCTGGTTGGCTAGCGTCTGCTGCGCGGCCAGCGCGGCGGGCGGCAACTGGCTCTCGTCAAGCGCCGCCTCGGGCGTAGGAACGAATAAGTCCGGCGTGGGCTCGTCCAAGGGTGCGGCATCCCGGGGCGCGGCCGGGGGTACGTTGGAGCCGGGCTGCATTGCGGGTGGCAAAGGCGCGGCGCATGCTGCCAGTACCAGCAGCCCCGCTGCCAGCGCTGCGACCAGGTAAATTGTGTACTTCGCCATAGGTTCCCTCCTGGGAATCGCTGATTGCTGGGTTGTGGGTGGAATCACTCCAATCTGACGCTCCGGGCCCGCGCATTGTTCCGGAATGCACAGGGCATCGGCCCCGAACCTGCGCATCGCAATTGCTTGCTTTTCTGCGCCTTTCTTTGCGCTCTTTGCGCTCTCCACGCCTTTGCGTTGAAGCTGTTTTTGCGTTGAATCTGTTATTGACTGCTCGCGGAGTCCAGCGCGCGCGCCAGGCGGCGCGCCCCCTCCTCCAGCTCGGCCTCAGGGTAGTAGGCGAAGCAGAGGCGCAGCTTGTCGGCCAGGCCGTTGCGGCTGGAGAAACGCGGTCCGGCGCGGAAATCCACCTGCTCGGCAACAGCAGCGGCGGCGAGACGTGCAGCATCCAGCGGCGCAGCGTGGGTCGCCCAGATGAAGTAGCCGCCCGCGGGCATGGCAAAGTGCAGCCGCTCGCCCACATGCGCGTGCAACGCGGCCGCCAGTGCATCGCGCCGCGCCGTATAGGTGCGCCGCAAATGATCAACATGGGCATCAAGCAGATCCAGCTCAAGCACACTCTGCACAATCGATGCCGCAAAGGGGCTCATGCCGCCGCCGCTGGCCGTGACGCCCCACGCAGTCAGCGCCGCCAGCCGCTCGGGCGCAGCATGCAGCCAGCCCAGGCGCAGCCCGGGTGCAAGAATTTTGGAGAAGGAGCCCAGCGCAATCACCGTCGGATCATCAGCCCACGCGGCAAAGGGGCATGGCGCGCTGCCGCTGTAGGTCAACAGATGATAGACCTCGTCGGCCACCAGCAGCGCGTTGTGGCCACGGCAGAGCTCGAGGATGCGCGCACGCCGCGCGTCGCCCAGCGTTGCGCCAGACGGGTTCTGATGTACGGGAATCGTGTAGAGGAGCCTTGGGCGATGCTCAACCAGCAGCGCTGCCAGCGCCTCCGGAATGAGCCCTTCCCCATCCATGGGCGCGCTGACGACGCGCAGGCCGTGGTCGGCGAAGATGCGCAGGGCAAGGAAGTAGGTGGGCTCCTCGACAATCACCACATCGCCCGGCTGTGTGAAGACGGTGCAGATCATATCCAGCGCCTGAGAGATGCCATTGGTGATCATCAGCCCGTCCGCCGCCACTGGCGCAGCATAGGCGCGCGCCAGAAAAGAGGCCAGCGCATGGCGCAGGGCAGGCCCGCCCTGTTCGGGCCCGTACTGGAGGGCATCGCGGTCGTCGCGTGCAAAGCGATGGCGGGCGGCCTGCGCAAGCAGTTCCTGCGGCAGCAGGCCAAGGCTGGGATGGCCAAGGCCCAGATCAATGACACCGGGCGGCACCCAGTATTGGGTTGTGGACATAGGAGAATCTTTCGGGTGTCGGGTGTCGGGTGTCGGATGTACCCTCTCGCAATTCCTATTCTGGGTCCTCAGTTCTCAATCGTCAACATTCAACAATTGACAGCCTGCGCCCTAACCCTCTGCCCTCTAACTCCCTGCTCTCCAACTCCCTGCTCTCCAACTCCCTGCTCTCTAGCTCTCTACCTCACTGTACCTACGCCCACCTGGGCGCACATCTCCAGCACGGGGCACGTGCTGCAATGAGGGGCGCGACCTGTACAAATATGCTTGCCAAAGGGCACGAGCAGTTGGTTGATTGTCACCCACAACTCGAGCGGCAGAAGCTGCTCAAGCGCGCCCATTGTCTCTTCGGGCGTCCTGGTGCGCACATAGCCCCAGCGGTTCGTGACACGGTGCACGTGCACGTCAACGCTGATTGCGGGCTGGCCACAGGCAATCCCCAACACCAGGTTGGCGCACTTGGGCCCAACGCCGTGCAGCGCAGTGAGAGCGTCGAAGGAGCAGGGCAGCACGCCGCCGTGATCATTCTGCACTGTGCGCGCAAGCTCGATCATTTGATAGGCTTTGGCTGTATGAAAGGTGCAGGGGCTAATCAGCGCATCGACCTCTGCGGGGCTCTGCGCCAGGAGCGCCTCTGGCGTACGCGCGTGCGCAAAGAGGCGGCGTGCTGCCTCCACTGAAACCTCATCGAGCGTGCGAATGGATATGATGCAAGCCAGCAACTGCTCAAAGGGCGTTGCAAAACCCTCTTCGGCCAATCCAAACATCGCCGCCGGCGGCCAGGGACGCACAGCCTCGGCAATGCGTGCGAGCGCCACTTCTACATCAAAGGGTTGCTTTTCCATGTCTTCCTTTCCATGTCTTCCTTCCCAGCGTCAAATCCATTCCAAAGGAGCCTGCTGCTGCATGGCCAAACGCTGTGCGCATGCGCCAAGTTCATACACGGGGAACCGAGCCACTGCGCAGATCGTTCGCGCCAACAGCAGCGGATTGATAACCACCTCCGCTTTGCTGTTTCCAGAAAGTTCCCAAATCAGCCATGTAATTGCAGAGGCGACTATGAGCAACCAAGTCGAAGCGACCAATTCCTCGGGCGAGCGCCCGACACCCTGGCTGGACACCACAGTTCCCTCTCTGAAGGGCGCGCCCGACGGCGACCTGCAGGCCGATGTCTGCGTGGTGGGCGTGGGCATTGCCGGCATGACCGTGGCCTATTTGCTGGCGCGCGAGGGCAAGTCAGTCATCGTGCTCGACCACGCGGGCGTGGGCGGCGGCGAAAGTGGCCGCACGACGGCGCATCTCTCCAACGCGATCGATGACCGCTACACGGAAATGATCCGCATTCATGGTGAGGATGGCGCACGCCTGGCGGCCGAAAGCCACACGGCAGCAATTGATCTGATCGAGGCCATTGTCACCGCCGAGAAGATTGACTGCAGCTTTGCGCGCGTGGACGGCTATCTCTTCCTGGGGCCGGACGACAAGGTTGAGACGCTGGAGAAGGAACTTGAGGCGGCGCGACGCGTGGGCCTCAGCGAGACGGGCATGGTGGCGCGCCTGCCCCTGCGCGGCTACGAAGCGGGGCCATGCCTGCGCTTTGCGCGCCAGGCACAGTTCCATCCACTCAACTATCTGGTGGGCCTCGAGGAATCAATTGTGCGCCACGGTGGCCACATCTTTGGCAATACCCATGTCACCACCGTTACGGGAGGCGATAGTGTGCGCGTGGAAACCAAAGGCGGGCCGGTCATCACCGCCGGCGCAGCAGTGGTGGCCACCAATAGCCCCATCAACGACATGGTGATTACCCATCTTAAGCAAACGCCATGGCGCACCTATGTGATTGGGGCCCGTGTGCCGCGCGGCACGGTAACGCCGGCGCTCTTCTGGGACACCGCCGAGCCCTACCACTATGCGCGCCTCGAATATGGCCCAACTGCAACCGGCGACTATGATTTGCTGATTGTGGGCGGCGAGGACCATCGCTCCGGTGAAGCCAATGCAGAAGATCAGGAGATGCGCTGGCAGCGGCTGGAAACATGGGCGCGCAGCCGCTGGCCCACCATGGGCAAGGTGCAGTACAAGTGGTCCGGCCAGGTGATGGAGACCATCGACGGCCTGGCATTTATCGGTCGCACGCCTTCAGGCGACCGCAACGTCTACATAGCGACGGGAGACTCCGGCATGGGGATGACGCACGGCACAATCGCGGGCATTTTGATCAGCGACCTCATCCTGCGCGGCACGCACCCATGGGAGAAGCTCTACGACCCCTTGCGCCTGAAGCTGGGCGCGGCCATGCAGATGGCGCGCGACGACGCAGCCGTTGCCCAGGCCGCTGTCACGGGCTACCTGAGCGCAGCGGAAGTGGACTCGACTGATGAAATTGAGCCCGGCACGGGCGCGCTGGTGCGAGACGGCGCGTCCAAGATTGCCGCCTATCGTGATGCAGACGGCACGCTCACCAAGCGCTCGGCCGTCTGCACGCACATGGGCTGCATTGTGGAATGGAATCAGAAAGAGCAGATTTGGGTTTGCCCGTGCCACGGTTCGCGCTTTGACAAACACGGCCACGTGGTGAACGGCCCGGCCGCAAGCGACCTGTCGCCGGTTGAGGGATAGCGCACAGCAAACCGCAGTACAGAGCAAAGCGCAGTACACAGATTACACAGAAACAAACAGATAACTACGGATAAAAGCATTTTGGCTTTTATCCGTAGTTATCTGTTTGTTTCTGTGTAATCTGTGTACTGCGCTTTTCTGTGTACTGCGGTTATTGCTTAGTTGGCGCTAACGAGGTGCGTCTCGAGACGCTTCTTGAGCTGCGCCTTGGGCTGGAAGCCCACAATGCGGTCCACCGGCTGGCCGCCCTTGAAGAGCAGCAACGTCGGGATGCTCATGACGCCGAAGGCCATCGCAGTATCGGGATTGTGGTCAACGTCCAGCTTGCCAACGGTCATCTGACCGTCCATCTCCGCCGCCAATTCCTCAAGCACAGGTGCAATCATCTTGCACGGGCCACACCACTCGGCCCAAAAGTCCACGAGCACCAGCTCTTTGGAATTCATAACCATTTCATCAAACGTCGCGTCGGTCACCTTAACGGGTGCACCCATGTGAAGCTCCTTTTTTATTCCTGCGCAGCAGAGTGCGCAATCAGGACGAACCAGGCGCGTGCAGCGCCTATTGCTTGCGTCATTCTACGTGCTGCAGACGAATCCTGCGGTAAGTTGCGCTACAAAAAATATAGTACACCGCGCGGGCGTGGGTTGTCAAACTGGGCGAAGTGGGGAGTAGGCAGCGGAAAAAGCAAAATTGGTGATTGGCAGGGTCATCAATTGTCAGCCATCAATTCTGCGGTTGCCACCGCCCTGCTGCCTACTCCCACTGCGGTTGACACACAGCCGCCTCACATCTACAATGCACAGCAGCGTGCAGGCTCTGCGCAGGCCAAACGGAGGCGGAACGCGGGTCGGTGGCGGAATGGCAGACGCAGCGGACTTAAAATCCGCCGGGGCAACCCGTGTGGGTTCGAGTCCCACCCGACCTACCAACCCTGAATGATCTGCCAGCCTTGTCATTGCGCGCAAGTCACACAACAGCACAAAGCTTTAGCCGCGCAGGAGTGGGAGCCGAGAATCCATGCAGCACCACGCGCATCGTTTGCGCGTCATGCGTTGCCAACATTACTGCTCACAAACATCGCTCACAGCATCGCCCACATCGCCGCCTACATTGCCGCACCCAGGGACTTCCATGGAGACCACATTGCCGCCCTCATCGCTGCCGACTTCCCTGCGCGCATACCCTGCGCCTTTCCCCCGCTCGTTTAATACCGCAAAAGAAGCACGTCTCCTGGTGCGCATGGCTATCTTTGCCTGCGCACTCTGGGCCGCGCTGGCTGCATCGCACGCCTATGCCCAGGATGCCGTCCACGTGGTGGAGCGAGGCGAAAAGCTGGCCGTCATTGCCCGCTCCTACGGCGTTTCGCTGGACGAGCTGATCAGCTACAACGGCATCTCCGACCCGAACTTTATCTTCAGCGGCCAACAGCTGCTGATTCCCGGGCAGGAGAGCGGCGCACTTTCTCAATACGGCACACCCGCCGAGGCTGATGCACTGCCTGCCGGCAACGGCTACTATACAGTGCGGCGCGGCGACACGCTCTCGGAGATTGCCAAACGCAACGGCCTGTCCGCCGGCGATCTGTTGCGCCTCAACGGCCTCACCAACGCCAACTTTGTGTGGGTGGGGCAGCAGTTGCGGCTCAGCGCACGCGTGGAGCCGACCGCGCTGGCCACTGACGAGACCGAAACCAGCGACCTCGCTGGCGAAATCTACATCGTCATGCCGGGCGACACCCTCTCGCAGATTGCCCAGCGTTTCGGCGTCTCCGCGCAAGATCTGCTCTCGGCCAACGGGCTGCCCAATGCCAACTTTGTGTGGGTGGGGCAGCGGCTGCGCATCAAGGGTAGCGGTGGTGCAAGCTACCAGGTGGCCCCGCCCGACGGCCGCCGCTGGATTGAGGTTGACCTCACCAACCAGACGCTGACCGCCTGGCAGGGTGATGTGGCCATCTTGTACACAAGCATCAGCTCGGGGCTGCCCGGCACGCCCACAGTTACCGGCCGCTTTCAGGTGGGCGTCAAGTACCAGTCGCAGCGCATGACGGGACCCGGCTACGACCTTCCCGGCGTTCCATGGGTGATGTATTTCTACGGCAGCTATGCGCTGCACGGGGCCTACTGGCACAACAACTTTGGCACGCCCATGAGCCACGGCTGCGTCAATATCCGTGTGGACGAATCGGAAATGCTCTACAACTGGGCGCCGATTGGCACCGAGGTCTACGTTCACTATTAGATGCAGCAGGAAAGTCATGTGGCTCTGTAACATCTCGCCTGCCGCTTTCAGGCAGATGTAAACCGAGTGCATGGCTACAAAGCACAACCACACCGTCGGGAGAACGCTCGCCGACACAGGGAGTTATTGTTCATGCTTTTTTCGCAACACCCTTCTCATCGCCGTGGCGCCACAGGTCGCGCCACAGGTCGCGCCACAGGTCGCGCCGTAGCGGCGCTCATCATCGGTGCAGCCCTGCTGCTGCCAACTTACCAGCCCGCCTTCGCGCAGACTGATGCCATCGTCCCGATTATCAATCCGCTGCTGCTGACAGGCGCGACGGCCGTGGAGGATGCGCCCGACGAAAAAACAGTCCGTGCATTGCCTGCGCTGCCGGCGCTGGAACCTGCGGTTGGCCCCCTCATCAAGAAGACGTACCTCGACAACATTGACCGGCGCACAACGGCCTTCATTCCCTCGCTTGCGCCCAATGCGCTCGACGCCCTCACCCCGATTGAGATGCCCGACACCACCGCCAACTGGGTGCGCGTGGACCTGAGCGAGCAGACAGCCGTGGCCTATTCGGGCCAAACGCCCATTCGCGGCTTCGTGATTGCGTCGGGATTGCCCAAAACGCCCACGGTCACCGGCACCTTTCACATCCGCGCCAAAGTGCGCTCGCAACTGATGGAGGGCGGCAGCGTCGCCGAGGGCAATGATTACTATCTGCCCAACGTGCAGTGGGTGCAATACTTCTACCAGGATTACGGCTTTCACGGCACCTACTGGCACTATGCCTTCGGCGCGCCCCGCAGCCACGGTTGCATCAACATGACGAACGCAGACGCCGAGTGGCTGTGGAATTTCCTGAGCCCGGCATGGGATGGTGATACACAGTGGCAGCATGTGCCCAAGGACGAAGGCGCGCTCGTGATCGTGCATGATTGAGCGTACATGATCGCTGTTCAGCACAGGCTGCGGCGAAATGGACAGCGCGGCCCACATTTGGGAAAATAGGAGGGCGGGCCAAACGGGCCCGCCCTCTTTTCGTGGCTGCGTGAGCTGATGATGATCCCCGAACCCCTCCCCGAAGGGGAGGCCGCAGCAGACACCGCGCTGCTGATTGATGAAGACGCTGCCGCCCGTGCCCTCGAGGCCGACCTGGCCGCCGCCGGCGTGGTCGAACCACGGGGCGGCACGGGCATTGGCCGCTTCCTGCTGATTGCGATTGCGCTGCTGCTCGTGGGGCTCGGTGCAATGCGCCTTGTGGGCTGGCTCTCGCCGCCCAGCGACGACGGCATGGCCCCCAATCTGGAGATTACGACCTTCGACGGTGACACCATCCGCCTGAGCGACTTGCGCGGGCAGGGCGTCGTGCTCAACTTCTGGGCCAGCTGGTGCGGGCCGTGCGTGGTTGAAGCGCCCATTCTTGCCCAGGGCTGGCAGGACGCGCAGGGAACAGGCGTCACCTTCCTCGGTATCGTGGTCAATTCCGATGATCCTGCGCTGGCGCAGGCCTTTATGCAAGAGCGCGGCCTCAGCTATCCCAATGCATTTGATGCCACGGGTGCGTGGGAATCCGCCTACGGCATTCAGGGCATCCCAGCCACCTTCTTCATCGACGCCAAGGGGCGCATTGTGGAGCAGGCGCGTGGCCTCCTGCCCAACCAGGCCTACTTTGACCGACGCGTGCAGCAGATTGTGCCGTAGGAGCGAAATTCCTGTACGCGGAACTGGCGGCAACAGCGGAAAAGCAGGAAAGAAGGGCGTGTACACAGATTTCACAGGAACAAACAGATGACTGCAGATGCGAAGATAATGTGCATCTGCAGTCATCTGTTTGTTCCTGTGAAATCTGTGTACACGCTTTTGGGTGGGCAATCGATCAGGACGGAGCCTCTTCGCGCATGCGGCGCACGTATTCGTCGATCAGGTTGCGGATCATGCGCTGGTAGGGCGTTTGCAGGCGGTCGCCCTGCTCTTTAAACCAGTCAACGCTCTCTTCGCTGAGCGTAATCGTCACCTTGACGCCCTTTGGACGAAAGACCAATTCTTCGGGAGGCGGCAGAAAGTCATTCACGCGTCTGCCCATATGCAGCGCTTCATCGGTGTACTCAACTGCCTGTTTCTCGTTCATAGCGGCTCTTCCCCTTGCGCCAATAGCCTGCGCCAAATATGCGAATCAACTGGTTGCGATATGTAAAACGAACGGTCAGAATCGCTCCCTCCACCTTGCCCAGGCAGAAGTAGCGCGGCTCAATTTCGCTGTGCTCGAGGTCTTCTATGATGACGCGTTCCGGGTCGGCAAACGCCCACTGCGCCAGTTCGAACGCTACCCCGTGCTTCTGCTGATTCTCCAGATTCTTGCGCTCATCCCACTCAAACCGTGTCGCCATCTCGCACACCCCACCAAAGATATGGGTTATTTGCAATACATTATATACGGGTTCGGCCGATTGAAAAAGAGCCAGTCACAGTCGTTCATGCCCTATGGGCGTGAACAGCTGTAACTGGCTCCTGTTTCCTGCTTTTTCCGCTGTTGGCGCCAATTCCGCGTACAGGAATCTCAGGCTCACTCCATCAACATCTGCTCCATCTGGTCCGCAATTTGCTGGTAGACGGGCGATTCGCTGCGGTTGAGGCGAATCTGGTTGGCCACGCGCCGCAGCAGCCCGGGGTTGACCTCGGCGAGGCCGTTTGTCATCACAAACCAGAGCGAGCAGAGTTCCTGGTTCTCGTGCGTGGCGGCGCGCACAGCAATTTCGGCGGGGGTGGTGGCATTGAGGCTCGGGTTGCCCGCATTCAGCCCCAATTCACGCCAGGCGTTCACCCAGTAGTAGGAGAGCATGGGATTGATCAGCCCGCGCATGCGGCTCCAGAGCGGGTCATCCTCCTGCACCAGGTAGAAGAAGGCCAGGTAGTAGGGGCGCGAGCGCGCATAGTCGCGGTGGATTTGCGAAAGCTCACCCGCACGCACGGATGCATAGGAGGCCATGTACCAGCGCAAATCCTCCAGCGTGGCCCCTACCTCCCCCTCTTCGAGCGACTCCCATTGGACGCGGCAGGCCATGAGGTAGCTGCGCGCAGAGGCGGCAAAGTCCTGCGAGCGCTGCAGCATGGCGGTCTTGGCCAGGGCACGCGCCTTGTCCGGCGTGCGCACCATGGCATCGGGTACGCCGATATTCTCAATGTCCATGCAGATCGGCTCGAGGGCCGGCTCGTTGGCAAAGGGAATTGTGCTCTGGCCCGGCAGTGTGTAGCGGCCCTCCTGCTGCACAATCATCTCGCGCTTCTCCAAATCGTCGAGCAGCGTGGTGATGTACTCCTGCTGTTCGGCGTCATTGAGCAGGATCGAGGCCAGCTCCGCCTCGTCAATCTCCAGGCCGGCGTTGAGCACGGCGTAGACAAAGCCCGACTCGGCGCGGCTGACAAAGGCCGCCTCGCTGTCGATCTCCTCCTCCATGCGCACAGGCACATGCACGGAAGCCACCTGCTCACCGTAGTCAAACGCACGCTGGCGGAAGCCCATCTGCCAGATCTGGCGGAGCATCGTCTTGCTGCGCACCAGCCCCTGCTCTTCATAGCGGTTGCAGAGCTCGTCGAGCAGGTCATCGGTGGTGCGTTCACCGGGATGTGCAATCAACTCGCGATAGATGTCGCGCAGCACGTCGCGGCGCGTTGCGAAATCGACCGAAGTCATCTTGAGGCGGTTGAAGATCTGCATGTACTGCTGGCGCAGGGAAGGCTTTACCGGCGGTGACGAATCGACGCTGCGCGGGATGGAGGCGAGGTGCTGCAGGTGGATCGAGGTGGTGGCGTTGCCGTTGCGCGGCGGCGCGGCGGCGCGCGTGCTCCACTCTGACGAGACAGCGTAGCCCTTGGGGGCCACGTAGAGCTGCGCGTCCTTGTAGTAGAGGCTCAGAAAATCCTGATTGCTCTCAAGCCAGCTCTTGAACTGGCCGTGGCCGAAGTTGGCCTCGTTAAAGGCCGGGTCCATCTGCAACATCGTCTGCTTGAGCTTGTTGGCGATGATAGGCAACTCGTCGCGCTGATCATGCACCTTGAGCGCCTTTTCCATAAGCCCGCGCGCCAGTTCGCTGTCGCTGCGCACCGACTCGTGCAGCTCATGCTCGGCCATGAGGTCGCCCAGCACCGCCTCAAGGTAGAGGAACTCATCACACGCTTTGATGAGGAGGGGGTGGGTAACATCGCGCGGGCCAATGCCCAATGTATAGCGGCCATATTCGCGCAACTTGGCCACCAGCGGCCCAAAGTCGCTGTCGCCCGAGACAATGACGAAGGTCTGAATCTGGGGACGATTGATGGCCGTCTCCAGGGCATCGAGCGCCATGCGGATGTCGGCGCGGTTTTTGCCCGCGCGCACGCTGTAGATCTGGACGAGATCCATGGCGTGATTCATCATATCGTCGCGGTAGCGGAAGAAGCGGCTCCAGTCACCGTAGACGCGCTTGATGACAACCGGGCCGCGGCTCTGGAGGTACTCCATCAAGGGGGTCAACTCAAAATCAAGGAATTCCTGCTCGGCCCAGAGGGCCACATTCTCAAAATCGATGAAGATGGCAATTTGGTTACTCATGAGAGTCTCCTGCATGGTTCAGCCCATCTCTTTCCATTGGTATTTGCACAGCCAACTTGAAGCAGCTGGTTTTGACACAGCCCTGCACGGTCAGCGCCCAAAAGGCGCTGTGCGCAGGAAAGGCTGCATGATCAATAATGCGGCCCGGAAGATGGCGGGCCTCAACAATCGTCAATTGTTAATGAGCGATAGCGGCTGCGTGAACGGGCATACGAAAACGGGCATACGAGAACGGGCACCGGCATGTAGTGCGCATTTGGGTGAGGATGAGCATATCATACCACTCGCGGGCGCGCTCTGCATACCGTGCCGCAGCGCGACGGTGCATTTCATTCATGTTACGCAGCGCTTTTGAGGGCGATTGCAGAGGGATGCAAAGCGCGGTTGTAGGTCACGTCTCCTGACGTGACGCAGCCCGCAGGGCTGAAGCCAGCTCTCACATGGTCTTCGTCACCGGAGCGTGAGCCCATACTGGCTTCAGCCCTGCGGGCTGCGTCACGTCAGGAGACGTGACCTACAACCGCGCTTTGCATCCCTCGCCAAACTGGAGAAGGGACCTCAAGTGAGGTTGATGTGCGCGCAACCAGTGTGAAACGCACCCGCACCATTGCGGCGCGCGAACTGGCGCTACTCTATGTTACAATGGCAAAGACCGGCTGACGCGGCGCGACCTGGCGTCGTATGCACGCGTCCCACACTCTCCCACGCGCTCCCTGGCGCTTTCATCTATTGGTGAAGCGCGAATTGAAGGGGCGTTCGGGCCGTCGTCCCTGCTCATTATTCCGGGTAACGAGACCCGGTTCCACCCAAAGGAGTCTTTATGGACGTGCCAAATGAATTGACTTTTCGCAGGCATCCGCTCGATGCAATTTTCGCGCCGCGCAACGTGGCCGTCATTGGCGCCACGGAAAAAGAGGACAGCGTTGGCCGCACGCTGCTCTGGAATCTGATCAGCAATCCCTTTGGCGGCACCGTCTTCCCCGTCAATCCCAAGCGCAACAACGTGATGGGCATTCGCGCCTATCCTTCCATCAGCGACGTGCCCGAGCAGGTGGACCTGGCGGTGATCGTTACCCCCGCGCCCACGGTGCCCGACCTGATTGAAGAGTGCGTGCAGAATGGCGTCAAGGGCGCCATCATCATCTCCGCCGGCTTCAAGGAGATTGGCGAAGAGGGGCGCAAGCTCGAGGAGCAGATTCTCGAGAAGGCGCGCCGCGCCAAGATGCGCATCATCGGCCCCAACTGCCTGGGCGTGATGAGCCCGCTCACGGGCATCAACGCTACCTTTGCCAAGGGCATGGCGCTGCCCGGCTCTGTGGGCTTCATCAGCCAGAGCGGCGCGCTCTGCACGGCTGTGCTCGACTGGTCGATTGAAGAGCGCGTCGGCTTCAGCGCGTTCGTCTCGATTGGCTCCATGCTCGATGTGGACTGGGGTGACCTGATCTACTACCTTGGTGAAGACCAGCGCACCAAGGCCATTGTCATCTACATGGAGACGATTGGCGACGCCCGCCGCTTCCTTTCGGCCGCGCGTGAAGTCGCGCTCACCAAGCCGATCATCGTCATCAAGGCAGGGCGCACAGAGGCTGCGGCAAAGGCGGCCGCCTCGCACACAGGCTCGCTCGCAGGCAGCGATGACGTGCTCGACGCCGCGTTTCGCGCGCGTCGGCGTGCTGCGCGTCAACAACATCACCGAGCTCTTCTACATGGCCGAGGTGCTGAGCAAGCAGCCACGCGCCAGTGGGCCAAACCTGACGATTGTCACCAATGCAGGCGGGCCGGGCGTGCTGGCCACCGACGCGTTGATCATGGGCGGCGGCAAGCTCACTGAGCTCTCCAACGAGACGCTGGAGGAGCTCAACGTCTTCCTGCCCAGCGCCTGGAGCCACAACAATCCGATTGACGTGCTGGGTGACGCCAGCGCCGAGCGCTATGCCAAGACGCTGGAGGTGGCCGCGGCCGACAAGAACAGCGACGGCCTGCTGGTTGTGCTGACGCCGCAGGATATGACGGACGCCACGCAGACGGCCGAGAAGCTGGCTGCGGCAGCACAAAAGCTCACCAAGAAGCCTGTGCTGGCAAGCTGGATGGGCGGGCCGACTGTGGCCGCAGGCGTCTCCATCCTCAACCGCAACAGCATCCCCACCTTTCAGCAGCCCGATACGGCCGCGCGCGTCTTCAACTATATGTGGAAGTATTCGACGAGTCTCAGCGCCATCTACGAGACGCCCGCGCTGCCCGTCGCCTCCGACGCCGAGGTGATCAAGCGCGACAACGCCCGCCATTTGATCGACGAGGTGCGCACCAAGCAGCGCACCATCCTCACCGAGTTCGAGTCGAAGCAGATTTTCACCGCCTACGGCATCCCCACCGTCGAAACGCGCCTGGCGCTCACAGTTGAAGATGCCGTCAAGCAGGCCGAAGCAATTGGCTTCCCGGTGGTCGTCAAGCTCAACTCCGAGACGATTACGCACAAGTCCGACGTCAAGGGCGTGCAACTCAACCTCAAGGACGACGCGGCGGTGGAGCGTGCCTTCGAGGACATTCGCGAGGCTGTGACGGAACTCCACGGTGCGCAGCACTTCCAGGGCGTCACCGTGCAACCCATGATCAAGCTCGAAGGCTACGAGATCATTATTGGCTCCAGTCCGGACGCTCAGTTCGGCCCGGTGCTGCTCTTTGGCACTGGCGGCACGCTGGTCGAGGTCTTCAAGGACAGAGCGCTGGCGCTGCCGCCGCTCAACACAACGCTGGCGCGCCGCATGATGGAGCGCACCAAGATCTACAAGGCGCTGCAGGGCGTGCGCGGGCGCAAGCCTGTGGACCTGGAAGCGCTCGAACGGCTGCTGGTGCGCTTTAGCCAGCTGGTTGTGGAGCAGCGCTGGATCAAGGAGATTGACGTCAATCCGCTGCTCGTTTCGGCAGAGGGGATTGTGGCGCTGGACGCACGCGTTGTGCTCCACGATCCTGAGATGACTGAGGATCAACTGCCCCAGTTGGCCATTCGCCCCTACCCGGCGCAGTATGTGGAGCCCTTTACCACGCAGACCGGCGTGGAGACGCTTATCCGCCCGATTCGGCCCGAGGACGAGCCGATGATGGCCGCCTTCAACCGCACGCTTTCACCCTACAGCATCTACCTGCGCTACTTCCACCCCATTTCGCCGGCGCAGCTTGTCTCGCACGAGCAGCTCGCCAGCCTTACCTTCATCGACTACGACCGCGATATTTCGCTTGTGGCCGAGCGCACCGATGAGCGTGGGCGGACCAACATTGTGGGCATGGGGCAGTTGAGCAAGCTGCAGGGGACGAACGATGCCGAGTTCTCTGTGCTGGTGGGCGACGAGCACCAGCGCACGGGCGTTGGCACCGAGTTGCTGCGCCGCCTGCTATGGATTGCGCGCGATGAGGGCATCGAGCGGGTCGTGGCCGAGATCCTGCCCGAGAATGAGGGCATGCGCCGCATCTGCGCCAAGCTTGGCTTCGACCAGCAGGTGATCCCGGGCACGCGCACCATCTACGCACAGGTGAATGTGAAAGAGGCGCACATAGACACGCCGGTGGCCGAAGACACCACCGAAACGCCTCTCCCCGAACCTTCCGGCGATTAGCAAATTTCTGTACCGGAAAAAGCGGGAACAACAGAAAAGGCAGGAAACAACACCGCGAGGTTGTTGTTTCCTGCCTTTTCTGTTGGTGCTGCATTTGCCTGTAGATTTGGCAATCTTATGCACCGGCCCGCAATCGCCACCTACGGTATCGCGCTGCCGCATGGGTAACTTCATGTAGCAAAAGCGGAAACGGCAGAAAACAGTACCTCGCGGTGTTGTTTCCTGCCTTTTCCGTTGTTCCCGCTAGTTTCTGCGTACTGAAATTTATTGACTTGCGGCCCCCAGCTTGCAACCTGCTCGGAGGCGTAGGAGTAGTCGATCTCCACGCCGGTGTCGAGCGGGCGCTTGCCGCTACCGTCGGCGTTCATCACCCAGAGGCGCCACGGGCCCGTATCCTCGTCGGGGGCGCGGCTGCTGAGGTAAACAATCTGCGCACCGTCAAAGCTGTATGCCGGGGCCACATTGCTGGGCAGTTCATCCACCAGCGTCGTCTGCGGGCGAGTAAGCGCAGTCTCGCCTTCGCCCTCGGTGTTAATGCGGAAGATCTCCCAGTGGGTGCCTTCCTTGGACTGGAACAGAATGAAGCCACCATTAGGCTGCTGGTCGGGGTCGTGCACCCAGTCGGCGCGCAGCACTTCCTTCGTCTGCCCAGTGGGCGTGTCCTCGGTGATATCAAAGCCGGCCGCATTTTGGTAGACAATGCCACCTTCGTTCCAGTCGGGGGCTACGGCCGAATCAAGCGCATTGATGTCGCGGAAGCTGCCGCTGCCGTCACTGGCCACGCGTGAGAGGCCCCAGTTGGGAAACTCAAGGCGCTCAACGTCCTTGAGGAAGGCACGGCGAATCTGCGGGATGACCAGGAACGGGAACTCCTGAATCAGCTGCCTGAGCGTCTTGCAGCCAATGAACTGGATGTCGTAGCACTTCCACGAGCCGGCCAGGCGCGTAAAGGCAATCCAGTCACCGTCGGGGCTCCACTTGGGCGAGCGCAGGATTTCGCCTTCGCCCCAAATCTTGGTCTCTTCGCTGCCGTCCAGGTTGATTGTGTAGATGCCGTTGTCGTCGCCACCGCCGCGATTGAAGGCAACCTGTGAGCCGTCCGGGCTGATGGCGGGGTCGTACCCGTAGGTCAGGAAGCGGACTTCGCCCGTGTCGAGATTGTAAATGTAGATGTTGTTACGCCCGTCCTGGAAGGCCAGATTGCCGGAGAGGCCGGTGGGGCCGGTGCTGGAGAGCGCTGCAGGCTGAACCGGCGCACTGGTGGGCGTGGGCAGGACCACGGCTGTGGCCCCTTCAGCAGGCGCTGCGGCTGTAGGATCAACGGGTGCGGCGGCCGGTGCAGCAGCCGGCGCGTCGGGGGCTGTTGTCGCGCCCGAGCCGTCGATTACGGGCAGCTCGTCCAGGGCCACGCTGCTCTCGATGTAGTTGGCGGATGCCCAGGCGGCGCCGCCATCGACGTCGGCCACTGCAAGCTTCACCCACTCACCCGTTGCGTCGCGGCCGAGCAGCACAAACTGTTCGCGCGGCTGTCCCTTGGCCACAATCAGCGAATCGACGCGCGGGTCGGCGCGCAGGTTGAGGCGGCCACCGGTGAGCAGCACAGTGCCCAGCGGGCGGCCATCGGCAGCGGGCGCGGGCCGTGCCACGTCGGACGCCACTGCGCTTTCGGCAGCGGCGCTCTCGGCAGCGGCGCTCTCTGCGGCGGCAGTCGGCTCGGGCGTGCGGCCGCTTAGCAGCGCGCCGCTGCGCGCGGGCGCAGCTGTGGGCGCGGCGGCTTCAGCGTCAGCCACTTCACCGTCTGCCACTTCAGCGTCGGCAGCCATGGCAGGGGTTGCCGGCTCGGCGGCCGTATCCGCGGGCGCTGCATCGGCAGGCGTTTCGTCAGCGCTTTCAGGAGCGGTTGCGTCAGCGCTGCCGGCTACCGGCAGGCGATCGACGTTAAAGGCTACCACACTGTCCGCAGTCACCCAGCCCATTGTGTTGTCACTAAGGCGGGCATTGAGCCAGGCGGCCGCTTCGTCGCGCGCCACCAGCGTGATGGCCGTGCCCACCGAAAGCGCCTTAAGCACGCTGCCATCAGGCATGTCGTAGAGCTCTGACCCGTCAATGCCCACCACGGCGACTACGTCGGTCAGCGCCGGGGCGCTGCCTTGGGTGCGCACGCGTGTGGCCACGGGCGCAGGCGCGGCTGCGGTTGTGGGCGCCAGCGTCGGTGCAGGCGTCGCTGTGGGCGGCACGGGCGTAGGCGTAGGCGGCACGGGGGTCGGCGTGGCTGTAGGTGGCACAGGCGTCGCTGTAGGTGGGACAGGTGTGGCCGTGGGCGGCACAGGCGTCGCCGTGGCTGGCACGCGTGTGGCGGTGGAGGAGGCTGCGGTCGCAGCGGGCTGCTGCGCACCGGCGGCCGGCGCATCGCCCAGCATCACAGGCAGCGCGTCGGTGTTGTAGACAATCAGGTCCTTAACGGCCACCCAGCCGGTTTGGCCGTCGGCAGCGGCAACAACCACCCATTTGGCGTCGGCGCTGCGCCCGTAGAGGCTCACCATGGAGATGGGCTCAAGCTGGGCGACGACTGTGCCCTCTGGCACGTCGTAGAGGTCGGCGCCACCTGGGCGCACGACGGCCTGCTCCTGCGTGCTCTGCTGGGGACTCGCGGCCAGCGGCGACGTATCGGCGGCCTGGGCGCTGGACGCGCTGCTTGCGGGCAGGATCATCGAAACGACGAGGGCAAGGGAGAGCGCGCGCGCTGTCCATGCTGCCCATGCGCGCGGCGTGCGCCGTGCGACAATGGAGTGCTGACTCATGGGAGGCTCCAAACAGAATCGCGGCCGGTGAGGGTGCAGTGAGTAACTGCCGCGACAGGCGAAACAAACGAATAAAGCGAGAATACGCCAGTTGCATTTCAGGGCCAGCAAGCAAGGCTACCGAGTGGACAAATGGCACAGCTAGGCAGGCTCAATAGTGCAACAGAGCGCTGCTTTACTGCCAATTATCCTACACCATGAAATGTTAGATGCGTTAATTTGTTTTCCTCGACTTGGGCGGCACATTGCGCCCAATTTGCCATCGCAGCGAGGCTGTGCACGGCGCAAGCCTCGCCGCAGGCGCACCCCTGCTACTCTTCTCCCAGCAGCGTCACGCTGGCAAACATGCCCGGGCGCAGGAGGCTTGCATCGCCCGAGGGGCGGATGGTGACCTGGACGGTGTGCGAGGATGGATCGAGTGCCGGGGCGATGATGGCAATTGTCCCGGCAAAGAGCTGTTCAGGGTAAGCGTTGACGCGAATTGCGGCCGGCTGGCCCACTGCAAGCTGCGCCATGCGCGCCTCGTCGACAGAAACTTCCACCTTCACGGGTATGCTCTGGATGGTGAAGAAACGCGCGCCCGGTGCTGCCTGCGCGCCCAGCGCCGTGTAGACGCCTGCGATCACGCCATCCATCGGCGCAGTTACGGTTGCCTTATCCAATTCCACCTGGGCGAGGTAGAGGGCTGTCTCCGCCTGGAGCACCTGCGCCTGCGCCGCCTTGATCTGCGGATCTCTTGCACCCTCGATCAGGCGCGACTGCTGGTCATACGCCTGGCTCAACTGGGCATAGGCGGCGGCAATCTGGTCGTCGGTCGCCCCTTTGGTAACCTTGTCATACTGCGCTTGCGCGGCCTCCACCTGCAGGGTGGCCTGCTCGAGCTGCATGCTCTGAGGCAGCGCGCCCACGTCATTGCGATCCTTGACGAGGTTGTAGGCGGCTTGCGCCTGCGTGACGAATGCCTGCGCCTGGCGCAGTTGCGCCTCGGCGGTGCGCAGCTCTTCGGCGGTGGGGCCGTCCACGGCAGACTGATAGCGGGCGGCGGCGGCGCTTACCGCGGCCTGCGCCGCTGCCAGCGTGCTGTCGTCGGCGGGCAGCAGCAGCAGCTCCAGCTGCGCGGCGGCAGCCTCGAGCGCCGCCTGCGCCTGCATGCGGCGCGCCTCGAGCACGGCGTTATCCTGCTTGAGGAGCACATCGCCCGTACGCACAACCGAGCCAACCTCCACATTGAGGGCCAGCACCTTGCCGGCTGTTTCGGCGGCGATGTCGAACTCTTCTTCGGCCACCACATTGCCCGTATAGGATGCCGGCGCCGCTCGCGAAATGGCGCGGTCGCTGCCGGCGCGCAGTACTGCGGCGTCGCCGGCACTGTCCACCGGCGCGCCGGCGTTGCTGCGTTCGCCAATCGGCGTTGCTTGCGCAACGGCGGGCAGCGGCTGTTGTGCAGGCAGAGGCTGGGCGCCGCTTGCGCGTGCACTGCAGCCCGCGAGCAGCAGCAGCCACGGAAATGTAGCGACCACCAGCAGCATGCGGCCGCGCGGCAACGAATGCACTTGGCGACCGCTCGTAACAACGCTCATTTGCTTCCTGGAGATGTCCATAGCCAAGCTCTCTTGGGGTGCGTGTGCGCACGTTCTGTTGCGAAATTCATGGCGTGGGCTTCTGGGCCGTGGATGCGAGGTAGATGAAAACGTCCTCAAGGGTCGGCTCAACCCGCTGCACCGCGCCAACAGTGATACCAGCGCTGCGCAGGATGCCCGCAATGCCATCCGCCGACTGCAGCGCTGGGTCAATCAACGCATGTACATCATTGCCTTGCAGGGCCACATTCAGCACGCCGTACATCGCGGTCACGGCAGCGACTGTGTCAAAGGGGGTGTTGGTGGAGACCTTGAGCAGCTCCCCGCGCACAGACTGCTTGAGCGCGGCGGGGGATGCCAGCGCGCGCAGCACGCCCTCGTGGATCATGCCGACGCGGTTGGCGTGCTCGGCTTCGTCCAGATAGTGCGTCGTTACAAAAACAGTGCGCCCGGCGCGGGCCAGGTCGTAGATCATCGTCCAGAACTCCTGGCGCGAAATGGGGTCCACGCCGGCGGTCGGCTCATCCAAAAAGAGCAGTTGCGGATTGTGGACGGTGGCGCAGCCCAGCGCCAGCCGCTGCTTCCAGCCGCCTGAGAGTTGCCCGGCCAGCTGCTTTTCGCGCCCCCTGAGGCCCGCCATGTCAATCAGATCGGCCAGCCGCTGCCGGCGCAGCGCGCCATTGACGCTGTAGACGCTGGCGTAGAACTCGAGATTCTCGCGCACCGTCAGGTCATCGTAGAGGGCAAAGCGCTGGCTCATATAGCCGATGCCCTGCTTGATCTTCTCGGGCTCGCGCTCAATGTTGTAGCCCAGCACGGTGGCCGTGCCCGATGTGGGCGCGAGAATGCCGCACAACATGCGAATTGTCGTGCTCTTGCCCGAACCATTTGGCCCCAGAAAGGCAAAAATCTCCCCCTGATGCACCTTGAAGCTCACGTCATTCACGGCGACCAGCGACCCAAACGCACGTGTCAGGTGCTGCACGTCGATGATGGCGGCTGTGGTCATTTCGTCAGAGTCGATCATCACACAGTCCGCTTCTGGAAGAGCACAGCGCTGAGACTGAAGACCACAATGCTGTAGAGCGCAAGCGGCCAGACGCTTGTCCACAGGAGTTGGAGCCCAGTCCCTTTGAGCATGATGCCGCGCAGTATCTCGAGATAGTAGGTGAGCGGCACGAGCAGCCCCAGTTGCCGGATGATCCAGGGCATGCTGTCGCGCGGGAAGAGAAAGCCGGAGAGCAGAATGGAAGGGATGATGATAAACATTGCCGCTTGCGTCGCCTGCCCCTGCGTTTGAGAGACCACCGACACCAGCAGCCCAAGGCCAAGCGACCCAAGCAGGAAGAGCACAGAGAGAGCAAAAAGCAGCGGCAAGCTCCCGGCAACCTGAAAGCCAAAGATAAGGCGTGCAGCCAGCAGCGCGCCCACGGCGCCAACGGCAGCCGTGACTGTATAGGGAAGGATTTTCCCGAGCATGAACTCCCAGGTGCGAATGGGGGTCACGATGATCTGTTCGAGGGTGCCCTTTTCGCGCTCGCGCACAACGGCGAATGCCGTCAGCAGGATGGCTTGAAAGGCGAGAATCAAGCCAATGATGCTGGGGATCATGAAGTTGACACTCTTCATGCTGGGGTTGTAGAGCACAATTGGGCGCAGATCAATGGCCGCCGTCTTCAGATTCAGCCCGCGACGGGCAAGTTGCTGGCCGATGGTTTGCGCCGATTGCGCCTGCGCCACCATGCCGCCGGCAAACGAGGCAGTCGAGGCGACATTGGGGTCCGATCCATCAACCAACATTTGCACAGCACCCTTTTCGCCACGCTGCAGTTCATCGCCAAATGAGGGAGGAATGTGAAGCCCCACTTTGGCAATCCCGGCATCAATTGCGTTGACCATCTCTGCCTGGGAAGTGGCGTAGGCGACGATATCGAAGTAGCCACTGTTCTCCATCGCCATGACAAGCGCGCGGCTTTCCGCATCGCCGGCTTCGTTATAGACCACCGTGTTCAGATGATCGACCACGGTGTTGATACCGTAGCCAAAAAGCAGCAGCTGCATGATCGGCAGCATGATGACCATGCCCAGCGTGCGGCGGTCGCGGCGAATCTGGATGAATTCCTTGCGCACCATGGCGCCTATGCGAGCGAACAGAGCGGGCCTCCGTCAGAGAGCGGGTCGGTGGAGAAATCAGGGGAGCGGGCCAAAGGTGACGTCGGCGGGCATGCCGGGTTTGAGCGCGCCGTCGGGATTGTCGACGCGGATGTTGATGCCAAAGACAAGGTTGAGCCTGTCGGCCTTGGTTTGCACGTTGCGCGGCGTAAACTCCGCCTCCTGATTGGTGGAGATGACGACGCCGTTGAAGACGCGCGCAGGGAAGGGATCGGCGGTAATCTGCACGGTTTGCCCCACTTTGACGCCCCCCAAATCGCGCTCGAGGATGTAGGCCGTCAAATCGAGATGGTTCAGGTCGGCAAGGCCCAGCACAACCTGGCCTGGGGTCACAACCTCGCCCTTGTGCACCGGCACGCGCGTCACTGTGCCTGCAATGGGAGCGTGGAGCGTGTACTTCGCAGCTTGAATCTGCAACTGCTGCATTTGTACAGTGTTGGCCTGACGCATTTGCACCTGAATCAGCTCGTCATCCAGCTGTGCCACAATCTCGTCGGCCGCCACCTGCTGCCCTTCCTCCACCAGAGTCACCAAGCGACCCGCAGTCTCGAAGGCCGCGAGCACTTCGTCAGCTTCCAGCGTTCCCGAGCCTGTCACAGCTTCAGGCGTCTGCGCCTGCAGAGGCGCATACCAGTACGCGTAGCCCCACCATCCGCCGGCAATGACAAGGAGGAGCACGACGATAACCAGAGGGAGGCGGCTGCGTCTTGGCCCGGGCGGTGGCGTGGGCAGAACTGCGTACATGTTGTGCGCGGGCGCAGGCGAAGCGGGATCTGCAGGAGGTGTGGACGAAGCAGTCATGCGGAATCTTTCTGCGGGTGGGCCAGAATGCCATCAACAAGAATATCGATCTGCTCATGCAGGGTCGCGGCGTCGTCTAGAGGCAGGATCGATGGGAATGCCGGTTTGATAATGAGAACGGAGAGCAGGAGGCCCAGGAGCGCCTGCGCACGCACCTGCGCCGAGCCCGGGCGCAACTCGCCGCTGCGCGCGTGCCGCTCAAACAGTGCGATCAAATGACGCAACAAGGGGCCCAGCGTGTGTGTCGAAACAAGGCGCGCAACATCAGCGTGTTGCCTTACCTCCACAATGAGAAAGGGCACAACGTTGCGCACCATAGCCGCCTCCGCCAGAATCGCGTCAGCCACGGCGTGCAACTGGGATTTGCAGTCGTCTGCGCCCTGCGCCGGTTGCGCCAGCAGCTGCGCAATGGAGTGGAGCGCAGGGATCGACTGTGCAACGTCTGCAATCAGTTCATCCTTGTTGCGGTAGTGCCACTGCAAGCCCGAGCGTGAAATGCCGGCCCGTTCAGCAATAAGCTCCATGGTGCTCGCGTGCAATCCGCGCTCGCCCACCAGTTGAATGGTTGCCCTGATGATGCGCTCGCGCGTGCTGGGTTGCTCGCTCAAGTGGGTGGCAGGGGCGCACGCACGCAGCAGCGTTGCCTTGTCGGGGAAGTAGCGATAGAGAGTGGCGCGGCTGATGTGCGCCGCCGCCGCCACCTGACCCACGGTCAGCGCGGCGGCGCTGTCCGCGCCTGCCAGCAGCGCTTGCGCCGCTGCAATGATCCGTTCCTGCGTCTGCATGTCGGCCATAGCTTGAGACTAGTCGCCACGTACAGTACTGTCAATATGGGATTGTCTCATACTCGGGGGAATGGGGAACGGGGAGCAGGGAACGGGGTAATGTCCGCGTGCCGTGAGCGGCGGTGTAGGGCTTCTCAAAAGTCAGAATGAGGCGTGGCAAGCGCCAACAGCAACCTCACCCCCGGCCCCTCTCCAGAACATTGGAGAGGGGAGCAAAACAAGTGCGTCACGCCGGAGATGTGACCGATAACGGCGGCGCTGTGCTCCCCTCTCCAATGTTCTGGAGAGGGGCCGGGGGTGAGGTTGCTGTTGGCGCTTGCCACACCTCATTCTGACTTTTGAGAAGCCCTGCACCACCGCTACGCGGTGCATCCATGGCGCGTGCCTGTGCTATCATGGCGCTTCGGCGCAGCGTGCGCCGGCAACTGCCCCAGTTCGATCGTCAATTTTCAGTTTTCAATTTTGAATCTTCACCTATGCCCCAACCCGCCCCCGACTTCAACCTCAAAGCCGTCGCTTCCGGCCGCATTATCAGCCGCACGCAGGTTGGCGGCCGGCCGCTGCTGCTGCTCTTCCACAACCAGGATGGGCTGGAGACAGTGCGCGCCCTGCAAACGGCCGTGCGCAGCCGTTGGCCCAACCCGCAAACAGTGCTTGCGGCCAGTGTGGTCAGCCTGCAAGCCGTGCCGCGCCTGCTGCGCGGCATGGCCCAATCGATGATGGGCGCTGCCTACCGTGAGGCCGCAAGCGCGGTGCCCGCCGGGCTCGACCCCGCCGACTATGTCCTGATTCTGCCCGATGGCTCGGGCGACGTCTGCAGGTCCTTCGGCATCGACGACGGCGGCAAAGTCTGCACGGGCGTACTCATCGACGGCGCATGGCAACTGCGCGCGCGCTGCAGCAGTCCGGATCTCGTTGCGCAGATAGTGGTCGCGCTCGAGGAACTTCTCGGCGCGCCGCTTGGGCCGCAGCAGGATGGCGCGCACCCCAATTCCCAGCCTCGCCCGCCATCGGGTACAATCCCCCCAGCAGCCTGACGGCTGTCGGGCCTGCTGCCAGGCGGCCCGACCGGCCCGCTGCCATCCCTGTCTTCCCTTGCCTGCCCTTGCTTGCTTGCGCTGCACTGCACCCAGCTTGCACGTGCAGGCGCGCCTCAACCCTCGGTGACCTGTGCGCTGGAGCCGTCGCGACTGGATTCTACTCCTATCAATCACCCTGCTGGGGGGCCTGCTGCGCTTCTACCAAATCGGCGCGGTGCCGCCCGGTTTTCAATTTGACGAAGCCTACAACGCCCTCGACGCCGAGCAGGTGCTTGCGGGCAACTTCCCTCTCTTCCTGCCTGCCAACGGCGGGCGTGAGGTGCTCTACACCTACTTTCAGGCCGGGCTGATCTGGCTCTTCGGCTCGTCGCCCACGGTCTTTCGGGCGGCGTCGGCCATCTGGGGCACGCTGGCGGTGGCGGCCACCTACCTTCTGCTGCGCGCGATCCTGCGCCGCAACAGCCGCCTCATGGCCTCCTTCGGCGCGCTGGCGCTGGCTATCTCCTACTGGCACATTCACTTCAGCCACTACGGCATCCGCGTCATTATGATGCCGGTGATCTTCAGCGCGCTCTTCGGCATGTACTGGGCGGCCACACACGCTGCCGGGCGCAGAAGGCGCGTGCTCTGGGCGCTCGCCGCCGGCGTCGTGCTCGGGTTGAGCGTCTATGCCAACCCCACAGGCCGCCTGGCCCCCTTTGTGCTCGCTGCCTGGACGATTGTGCTGCTCATCCGCCACCCGCAGGAGCGGCGGCTGCGCGTCGATTCGGCGCTCGGCCTGCTGCTGGTGGCGGGCGCAGCGGCCTTCATCGTCTTCATTCCCCTGGGGATGACCTTTCTGCGCAACCCCGAGTTCTTCTTTGGCCACACCGCCGAGGTCTCCATCTTTGCCGAGCGGGTGGCCGGTGAACGCAGCCCGCTCCTGCTCCTCGCCGACAATATACTGCACGTGCTGGGCATGTTCTCCTTCTACGGGGACCTCGACTGGACCCACGGCATGGCCGGACGGCCCACGCTCGACTGGGTGATCTCCATCCCCTTCCTCATCGGCGTGGTGGTGTGGGCGCAGCGGCTGCTGCGGCGCAGGCGTTCGCATGGCGCCGATGGCGACCCCGTTGCAGACGCCGGTGCAGACCCCGTAGCAGACCCCGATATAGATGCGCTGTGGCTGCTGCTCCTGTGGGTGGTCGTTATGCTGGCCCCTTCGGTGCTGAGCGAGGCGGCCCCCAACTACTCGCGCACGCTGGCCTCGCTGCCGGCATCGCTGCTGCCCGTGGCGCTCGGCCTCACGTGGATTGTGGCGCGGCCATGGCCCGCCCCTGCGCTGCGCTGGGCGGCGGCAGGGACCATTGTGGCCGCCAGCCTGCTGATTACCGTGCGCGATTACTTTGTGCGCTTCCCGCAGCAGACCGCACTCTACTACGCCTACGACGTAGACAAGCTTGATGCGCTGGACGCCTTGCGCGCGCGCCAGGCCACCCACCAGGTCTACCTGTCGCCACTGTGGGCAGAGCATGCCACGCTTGTTTATGCGCGTGAGGGCAGCGGCATCAAGATGCTGGACGCCACGGATACGGTCGTGCTGCCGCCTCCAGGCGATGGTGTAGGCGGCGCCGCCTACGCCTTTACACCCGAGGAGGGCGCGCAGGCTGATAACTTTGCCGCGCGCTGGGATGCGCCGGCTGTCGAGGTCGTCAACGACCGCAACGGCCGCCCCTTGCTGACGCTTGTGATCATTGATGCCGACACCGTGCAGGGCTGGCCGCCCGGCTTGGCGCCCCAGAATCCCATGGAGGTGCGCTTCGACGACGCGCCCACCCTCCTGGGCATGCAGCCTGTGCCGCCCGCAGATGGCGCCACAACAGATGTCGATTCAGCGGGCGCCATCGATCTCTTTTGGCGCGCCGAAGCGCCCACCTACCGCAACCTCACCAGCTTCATCCACCTGATTGACCAGGAAGGTAATCGTGTTGCACAGGCAGATCGCCTACCGGGCAACGGCTCCTACCAGACACCCTACTGGTCGCCGGGCGAGCGGGTGATCGACCGGCTGCAGCCAACAGTGCTGGACCCATGCGCCGGCGGCGACAGCGTGCGTGCACTGGTGGGCTGGTATGAGTACGCCGCCGACAACGCGCGCCGCCCGCGCATGGGCGCGCCCGGCGATGCGGTCGTCGCCGGCACGGTCACGCTGCCGGTGCTGCCGCTGGCGGCAGGGGCAATTACGCCCACAATCCCGCTGACGCAGCCGCTGGGGGCGGTAACGCTGCTTGGCTACGCACTGCAAGGCACGGAGGCGTTGCAGCCCGGCGCTCCCTTTCTACTCGATCTCTACCTGCGCGCCGAGGAGGAAGTGCAAGCGCTGCCCGCGCGCGTAGCGCTGGAGAATACGCAGGGCGCGTGGGAGCTGGCCCAAACGATGCTTGCACCCACAGTGGCCATGCAGCCGGGCGATTACTTCTGCCAGCGGCTGCGGTTGCGCGCGCCGGCAGACGCGCGCGAGGGAACGTCCGCCCTGGCGTTGGCGCTGCCCACAAGCGGCGAGAGCGTGACAATGGGGCCGCTTATTGTGCGCCCGTCCACCCATGCGCTCACGCCAGTTCCCTTTGCCACGCCGCTTGACGCCCGCTTTGGCAACATGGTTGCGCTCGCTGGGGTCAGCGTAGGCAATCCTGCTGAAAGCACGCTGCCGGTGGAAATGGTCTGGCAGGCCGTAGCCCCGGCTGGGGCCGCGTATGTGGCCACGTTGCAACTGCTCGCGCCGGATGGCGCGCTGGTGGCCCAGTCAGACGCGCCCCCGGGTGGCGCGCCGCCGGAGGGCAGGCCCACCACGCAATGGGTGGCAGGCGAATATGTGGTGGATACGCGCACCTTGGTGCTGCCTGCCGACGTGGCCGCGGGTGAGTACAAGCTGGTCGCCGCGCTCTACGATGCGCTGAGCCTCGAGCGCCTCCCCGCGGCGACAAGGAAGGCCAGCCCTGGCCCGAGGGGCTCGTGCAGTTGGGTACGGTGCGCGTCCCCTAGGCCGCATCATTCGTAGCGGGGGGCTTCCAGCCCTCCGATTTTGCACGCGTGCAAGCCGGAGGGCTGGAAGCCCCCCGCTACGAATGATGCGGCCGCACCCACGCATGGGAAGGAGAAACCATGGGCGACATGAAGAACCCCAGCGACAGCGAACGGCTGGCGCGCTATGTGCGCGACGGGAAGTTGCGCCAGTATCCCGGCGCGTGCAACGATGCGCGCGCCCTCGTCCTCGAATGGCTGGCGGGCCTCTTTGCGCCGGGCCGCCGCTACGCCGAAGCCGAGGTCAACGAAGTGCTGGCCGGCCACGCGATCGGCCACGCGCTCGACCACGCCACGCTGCGCCGCTATCTTGTGGATGCCGGCTTGCTGGCGCGTGACCATGGAGAATACTGGCGGACAGAAAAGTAGTTGGGGCATCATGCGGGGGCTGGATCCGCAACGGCGGGCTGGAAGCCCCCGCTATGAAGGTCATGACCTTCTCACAATCGCCACCATCTGGCACTACGACACGTTGCATACGGACTACGTATCGTAGTTTCATGCATCCTCTCACGAATTTTCTTGTTGGGTCCATCACCGATAAAGACAACGGTTTTGGCCTGCTCCAGCCCACGGCGGTGCGCTTCAAGCCAGAGCAGTTGCGAAAAGTCGGCACGGGAACCAAGCTCGCTGATATACGAATGTGCTCGGCTGCGCAGCGAGCCAGCGCCCATCTCCCTCTGGCGGTCAGGTTGTGGTGTGCAACGATGGCGCACAGGTGCAGTTGTATAGACAGCACCCACGCACTGTTCGCGCCAGCCGCTCTCCCGTGTCTGCGCCATGACCCCATCCGCCGAAATGTAGAGCGGGTCGGCAGCCTGCGCAGGAAGAGCCGGCGGCGGCTCCTGATTCTGTACCCACACCGCTTGGCGCACGGCTTCCT
The DNA here is from genome assembly GCA_963773745.1 of uncultured Chloroflexia bacterium. Lineage (GTDB taxonomy): Bacteria > Chloroflexota > Anaerolineae > Caldilineales > Caldilineaceae > UBA5069. The sequence goes on along the minus strand of CAVZCL010000005.1, from coordinate 368,447 downwards.
CACGTTGCGCCAGACATTCACCCAGATCATTCGTCGCCTCGCGGCAGCGGCTGGCACTGACCGAGACCAGGCTCAGTTTCTCCACCATCTCGACAGCCCGGCCATAGCTGAACTCTGTGCCCAACAGCGCTATCAATGCCTCCAGTCCGGCTTGACAATTGTGACGCAGTGCGTTATATTGAGTTCATAACGCACTGCGTCAGTGCGCGCTGGGCACGAGAGTGCTCAACCACATTGCGACGCCGGCGAAGTGCAACGAAGCGTTATCATGCAGCAGGCAAGACCTGCGCAAGGAGACAAAGATGACAGCCAAGATCAATATGCGCACCGTGCAGGAAAACGTTGAGGACAACAGCAAGAAGGCGCGCGAGTTTGGGCGCAAGGCCATGCTCGCCTACCTGGGCGTGTGGGGCATGGGTTACGACGCCGGCAAGTCCGCCTACAAGGATGGCTGGAAGTGGGTTGAGAAGGCCGAGAAGCGCGGCGAAAAGGTCGAGAAGGAACTGACCAAGGTCGCCAAGGCCTACCAGAAGGATTTCCCTGGTGAGGTGACGAAGTTGGCGCATACGGCCGAAGTGACCGCCAAGGATGTCGCGAAGGATGTGACCGGCCAGGCCGATAAAGTAAGCAAGTCGATGCAGAAGTATTGGGCGCAGTACGTGAGCAATCCCACCTCCGATGCCGTGGAAGAGATCGGCGTCAAGGCAGTGGATATGGCCGACAGCGCAGTGGTCAAGACGCAGAAGGCCGTCAACGTGGCCGCCGAGGCCGCGAAGGAGCAGTTGAAGGATGCGCAGGCTGTCGTTGAGAGCTCGGTTGACAAGTTTTGGAAGGGCTACGACGATCTGAGCGTCAAGGAGATTACAAGCGGCCTCGAGACGAAGTCGATGATGCAGCTTGAAGCGCTGCGCGACTACGAAGTGAGCAACAAGAATCGCGTCACAGTGCTGCGCGAGATTGATGCCCGCATGCAGGCGATGACTTCCTGACCTTCACTGTCAGGCGCGGGTACTGAGCCCGCCACACATTCAGTCCACAACCTTTGCATGCCGGCAATCCTACGGCCGGCCATCAATGCAAGGTTACTTTCCTCCAATACCTCTTGGTTGGAACAGGGAGCGCCTCACAAGGCGCTCCCTGCTTCTATTGGGGGAACAGCGAATGGGGACTGAGGAGCGCCGTTGAATGTAACCTTCCATCTGTAGCCAGCGTGTGGGCTATGCTATACTTTACGCTTGTCTTGAGATGACCGCGCCTGGCAACTCTTTGGGGAACCGAACGCGGCCGTCCAGGGTCTTTCGTACAGCCAACTATCGTGCGGATGAGGGCCACCCTTTGCGGCCGCACCCAGCGCGCACAGCAGGAAGCCACACGAGGAAGGATTTCTCATGGAACAGCCGTCACTTCGTACAGACGCCCCATCGTCGGCTGCCGCCACCGATTTTGGTGAAGGCGTCCTTACCACCGAACAACTGCTCACTATGTACCGCATGATGGTGCTCATCCGGCGCGTCGAAGAATCGCTGCTGGAGTTGGCCGAATCGGGCAAGATTGGCGGCGCAATGCACACGGCCATCGGCCACGAGGGCAGCGCTGTGGGCATGGCCGCCGCCCTGCGCCCCGATGATTACCTTACCTGCACCTACCGCGGCCACCACCATTCGCTGGCACGCGGCATGGACCCCAAGCGCGCCATTGCCGAGGTGCTGGGCCGCTCCGACGGCTTTGCCGGCGGCAAGGGCGGCTCCATGCACTTTGTCGACCCCTCGCTCGGGCTCATGGGGGCCAACGGCATTGTGGGCGCGCAGGTGCCCCACGCTGCGGGCATGGCGCTCTCCAGCAAGCTGCAAAACCAGGATCGCATTGCGATTACCTTCTTTGGCGACGGCGCCATCTTTCAGGGGGTAATGCACGAGACCTTCAACATCGCCTCCAAGTGGAAACTGCCCCTCATCTTCTATTGCGAGAACAACCGCTATTCGGAGATGACGCCCATTAGCCGCACCTCCTCCGTGAGCGAAATCTACCTTTTCGCCCGCGCCTACGGCATGGAGAGCGTGCAGATTGACGGCAACGACGTGGAAGAGGTTTACCTGGCCGTGACCGCCGCCGCCGAGCGCGCACGCGCCGGTGAGGGCCCCACCTTCATCGAGGGGCTCACCTACCGTCTTTCGGGCCACATGGCGGGCGACCTGGAGACCTACCGCACGAGTGAAGAGATCGAGATGCAGCGGCAGTACGAACCGCTGGTCGCGCTCACCAAGCGGCTGCAGGCGCACGGCGTGGCCGACGCCGACCTCGAGGCCATTCGCGCCGAAGTGGAGAAGGAAGTGGAAGAGGCCGTCGAGTTCGCCCAGAACAGCCCCTGGCCCGACAAGGCAGAGGCCTATACGGATGTGTATGCGCTGTAACTGGAGCAACAAGTAATTGAAAATTGATGATTGACAATTTAAGCCCAGTAGCGGGGTGACGGCTGTGGCATATCGTGCGCTGGAGGACTTGCAGATATATCGCGATGCCGAGCGATATTCCGACAGGGTACATGAGCTCGTTTATCCGTGGAGAAGTTTTGACAAAAATTCCGTTGGTGCACAACTGGTGCGCGCCGCCGATAGCATTGGTGCAAACATTGCCGAGAGTCACGGCCGTTATCATTTCGCTGAGCGGATACATTTTTTATACTATGCCCGCGGTAGCGCGTACGAAACCGTCTACTGGCTGCGCCGCGCAGGCAACCGCAAGTTGCTGCCAGACGAGACTGCTGAAAAGGCAGTGATAGCATACACCGATCTGATCGCATCACTCAACCGCGTAATCAAGACGATGAAAGAATTGCGCAATACGTCCAAACCCAAGGGAAAGGCAGCAGTGCTCGCCGAGACCACTGAACTCTACATTGTTGCCGATAAAGAATCAGCCGATCTGCCCTTCTAGCGTTAGTTCAGCAATTCAGCGCGATATTCACAGCGGCGCGCAATCATCAATCGTCAATTTTCAATTTTCAATCATCTTTGCTTTACACACTTGCACAGACAGGACACTCCATGCGCAAGACAACATACATTCAGGCAGTTAACGAGGCCATGCGCGACGAGATGCGGCGCGACCCTTCGGTCTTCGTCATTGGCGAGGATGTGGGCTACTACGGCGGCCTCTTCCGTGTAACGCGCAACCTTATGGATGAATTTGGGCCCACGCGCGTGCTCGACACGCCAATTAGCGAACAGGGCTTCATGGGCATGGCCATCGGCGCCGCCATGACGGGCTTGCGCCCTGTGGTCGAGCTGATGTACATGGACTTCTTCATGGTGGCGGCCGATCAGATCTTTAACCAGGCTGCCAAGATGCACTACATGACGGGCGGGCTGCTCAACGTGCCGCTCACCATTCGCGGCCAGCATGGCGGCGGCAAGCGCTACGGGTCGCAGCATAGCCAGGCGGTGGAAAGCAGCTTTGCCCAGTTCCCGGGCATCAAGGTGGTGGCGGCTGCCACGCCCTATGATGCCAAGGGGCTTCTCACCGCAGCCATCCGCGACCCAAACCCGGTGCTCTTTTTGGAGCACAAGATGCTCTACTTCACGCGCGGCGATCTACCCGAGGCGGATGTGGATTACATCGTGCCGATTGGCCAGGCCGAGGTCAAGCGCGAAGGCGCCGATCTGACGCTGGTCACCTTCTCCTATACAGTGCTGCAGGCGCTGGAGGCGGCGGAGGAACTCCAGGCCGAGCAGGGGATCGACATTGAGGTGATCGACCTGCGCAGCATTGTGCCGCTGGACACGGAAACGGTATGGGCGTCGGTGGCCAAGACAGGGCGGATGCTGGCCGTGCACGAATCGCAATCAAACTGTGGCATTGGCGCCGAACTGGTGGCGCGCATCTACGAAGAGGCACCCGAATTGCTCAAGGCGCCGGCACGTCGCCTGGGCATGGCGCCCGTCTCCATCCCGGTCTCCAAGCCGCTGGAGGAAGAGGTGCTGCCGTGGAAAGAGAACATCAAGGCCGCTGTGCTGGAGATGCTCCGCTAAAAAGGGTTCAAGGGTTGCAGGTTCAAGAGCTCAAGGTTCTGCGCTACCATGCAGTCAGCGCAGAGCTTAGCCCTTAACTCTCCAAATCTTTAAACCCTTGAACTTTGAACCCGCTTTTTCACCCGGGACGAGGGATTGCTATGGCGACTGAAGTGCGACTGCCCGATATGGGCGAAGGCATTGAGGATGTGACCGTGAGCCGCTGGCGTGTGAAGGCAGGCGACAGCGTCAACGAGGGGGATGTGATTGTGGAGGTGGCCACCGACAAGGTGGACAGCGAAGTGGTTGCGCCCGCCTCCGGCACCATCCTCAAGATTCTGGCCGAGGAAGGGGCGCTCGTCCCTGTGAGTGAGCCGCTGGCGCTGATTGGCGAAGCGGGCGAGAGCGCCGAAACGCAAGCCGATAGCCAGGTAGAGAGCACCGTTGAGCCGGTCGCGCCCGCCGAGCCCGCTGCCACCACCGCCGCTGCCGGCATGAGTGAAGCAGAAGAAGCCTCTGCGCCACTGCCTGTGGGCGCGCACGGTGAAGAAAACGGGGACGTTAACGCGACCCCTGTTGCGAAGCGTGTGGCCGCCGAAAAGGGTGTGGCGCTGGGCGGCGTCACCGGTACAGGGCCGGGCGGGCGCATCACCAAGGAGGATGTTCTCTCCACCGCCGAGAAGCCTGCCGCTGCAGAAGGCGGCAAGAGCGCCCAGGCTGCGCCGGACGCGCTGCCGGGCGATCTGGCCGACAACGCCTCGCTGGCCGTGCGCCGCGTGGCTGCGCAGTACAACATCGACCTTGCCGAGGTGGCTGCGGGCCGGCCGTGGAGCACTCTCAACCGCTACGACGTGCTGAGCGCCGTGGCCAGCCGCGACGCCGGCGAAAAGGTTACGGTTGAGCCGCGCTTCCTGGCCGCGCCGGCCGAGTCCGGCGCCGCTGCGAGCAAGGGCGGCGCGGGCAAGGAAGCTGCGGGCAAGGCGGCTCCCGCCAAGGCCGCACCGCAGCCCGCGCCTGCCGCCGCACGCCCGGCCCAGCCCGCACCAGGCGAGCTCAAGCCCGGCGAGGAGCTTGTGAAGCACAGCCGCATGCGCGCCGCCGTGGCGCGCAACACCACGCAAAGCCTCTTTACCGCGCCCCATGTGACCACCATGTGGGATGTTGACATGAGCGCCGTGCTGGCCCATCGCGCCGCCAACAAAAAGGCCTTTGCCGCCGAGGGGATCAACCTCACCATCACCGCCTACTTCTTTGTGGCGGCGGTGGCCGCGTTGCGCGCCGTGCCTGCCGCCAACGCATCGTGGACGGACGACGGCGTTATCATCAAGCGCGAGTACAACCTCGGCATGGCCGTGGCGCTGCCCGCCGACAAGTATGGCATGGGCGGGCTGATTGTGCCCGTCATCCACAACGCCGGTGAGCTAAGCCTGAGCGGCCTTGCGCGGGCCATTAACGAACTGGCCGAGAAAGCGCGCAACAACCAGTTGCGCCAGGAAGATCTGGCCGACGGCACCTTCACCATTAGCAACTATGGCACATCGGGCAGCCGCTTCCAGACGCCGGTGATCGTGCAGCCGCAGGTGGGCATACTGGGCGTGGGCGCTGTCGAAAAGCGCGCCGTCGTGATAAGCGCGGGCCATCCGCTCGAGCCCAACACAGGCGATGCGCTCTCCTTCCGCCCCATGACGACGCTCGGCTTCTCGTATGACCATCGTGTGCTTGACGGCGCAACGGCCGACGGCTTCTGCGCTGTGGTGAAGAAGACGCTCGAGGAGTACAAGTAGAGCAAAAGAGCAATTGGTCATTGGTGAAGTTGTCATTGGTTGTCTGCGAGCGGCTCTGTCGCGTGCGAGACAGCCAATGACCAATGCACCAATGACCAATTGCTTTTTCCTTTTGGAAGGAACTCCGCGTGGCGCAACCAACGAACCGCCTCATCCGCATTGTGGGCGTACCCATGGACCTGGGGCAGATGCGCCGCGGTGTGGACATGGGCCCGAGCGCGGTGCGCTACGCGGGCCTCTACGAAAAGCTATGCGCGCAGGGCTACGCGGTGGAGGACACGGGCAATATCAGCGTGCCCATTCGCGACCAGAACAGCGTGCGCGCCCACTATCAGAATGCGCCCGCAGGCGAGCTGCCCGGGGCCATGCGCCACCTGCCCGAGGTGATCAGCGCCTGTCGCGAAATCTATGAGGCCTCGCGTGCCGGTGCAGAACGGGGCGAGTTCTCCATCTTTCTGGGGGGCGACCATTCCATCGCCATTGGTACAGTGGGCGGCGCGGCCACACCCGATGCCGGCGGCCCTGTGGGGCTGCTCTGGATTGACGCTCACGCCGACTTCAACACGCCCGCCACCACCCCTTCGGGCAACATTCACGGCATGCCTGTGGCGGTGCTCACCGGGCGCGGCCACCCCGACCTGGTGAATCTGGGCCACCCGGGCCCCAAGCTGCAGCCGCGCGACATTGTCATGATTGGCATTCGCGACCTGGACGCCGGTGAACGCGCTGCGCTGGCCGAGAGCGGCATCAGGGTCTACACCATGCGCGACGTGGACGAGCTGGGCATGGCCACCGTGGCGCGCGCGCGCGCTGGGGCGGCTGAGCCACGTCGACCGCATCCACCTGAGCTATGACATGGATTCCATGGACCCCACCACGGTCCCCGGCGTGGGGACGCCCGTGCCCGGCGGCCTCACCTTCCGCGAGGCGCACCTGCTTATGGAGATCCTCTCCGAGTCGGGCAAGATCAGCTCGCTTGACATCGTTGAGGTCAATCCCATCATCGATGCGGGCAACCGCACGGCCGAGCTGGCGGTGGAGCTGGCGCTCTCGCTGCTGGGCAAGCGCATTCTGTAACGACGACGCAAAGTCGCAAAGACGCAGAGGCAACGCAAAGAACTGCAGAGCGAGTGATTGCGTTATTTCATGCGAACGCTTAACCTTGCCTTTCTTTGCGTATCCTTTGCATCTTCGCGGCTTCGCGTCGTATTCCTATTCCGAGACCGTGATTATGGCTGACAACGACCCACGCGAATTCATCATCACCGGCATGGACTGCGCCGCCTGAGCGGCGACCGTCGAGCGCGGCGTGGCCGCGCTGCCTGGTGTCACGGAGAGCAACCTCAGCTTTGCCACGGGCAGGCTCCGCATTCATGGAGATGCCGACGCAGCCGAGGTGCTTAATCGCGTCACGCAGTTGGGTTATCAGGCCCAGCCTGCCGACGGCGCGGGCGCACGCCCTGCGCACGCGCCGGCTACGCCCGCGCGCGGTGGCGCAGTGGGCGCGTTTTTTGCCTACATGCTGGCGCGCCAGAGCACGCGCCTGACGCTGCTCGGCCTCCTGCTCATCCTGCCCGGCCTCCTCTTTGACGAACTGCTGCCTATCTTTGGCCTGCACCTTGAAGCGCCCCTCTTTGGATGGATGGCGTTGGCAGCGCTGGTTGTGGCGGGCTTCCCTGTGGCGCGCCAGGCGTGGCGCGCGCTGCGCATCAACCGTCAAATCACCATAAACCTGCTCATGACGATTGCCGCGGTGGGTGCGGTGGTGCTGGGCGCGTGGACAGAGGCGGGGCTCGTCATGGTGCTCTATGCGCTGGGCGAGGCGCTGGAGGGGTACACCGCCGGGCGCGCGCGCGATTCCTTGCAAAGCCTGCTTGAGGTGGCCCCCAACGAAGCGATCGTTCTGCGCCCCTGCGTCGACTGCCGCGAGCACATGGGCCACGGCGGCTACACAGGCGGCCCCTGCCCCTTCTGCGGCATGGAGGAGCAGCGCGTGCACGTCGACGATGTGGCCGTGGGCGAGCATTTTGTGGTGCGCCCGGGCGACCGCGTCGCGCTCGACGGGCGCGTGGTGGCCGGCCATTCGTCGCTCAACCAGGCCCCCATTACCGGCGAAGCGATGCCCGTTGAGAAGGCTCCGGGTGACCCGCTCTTTGCGGGCAGCATCAACGGCGCAGGTGCGCTGACGGTTGCAGCCACGGCGCTGGCCGCCGACTCCACGGTGAGCCGCATTGCCCGCCAGGTGCAGGAGGCGCAGGCGCGCCGCGCCCCCGTAGAGCGCGCCGTGGACCGCTTCGCCGCCATCTATACGCCTGCTGTCATTGTCATGGCAACGGCTGTAGCGGTGCTGCCGCCGCTCATCTGGGGGCTGCCCTTTTGGGGCGTGCAGGGCTGGTTTTACCGTGCGCTGGAGCTGCTGGTGGTGGCCTGCCCGTGCGCGCTGGTCATCAGCACGCCGGTCACGCTGCTCAGCGGCGTGAGCCGTTCGGCGCGGGCGGGCGCACTCGTCAAGGGCGGCAGCGTTTTGCAGACGCTCGACCGCGTGGACACCGTGGTCTTCGACAAGACGGGGACGCTAACGCGGGGCCAGCCCCAGGTGGTGCAAGTGCAGGCAGAGGCGTGCGAAAGCAACGGCGCTGCGCGCAGCGCCCCCTGCGCCCCCTGTGACGAGCTGCTGGCCCTTGCCCATGCGGTCGAGCGGCGCAGCGAGCATCCCCTGGCGCGCGCCGTGCAGACGCACGCAGCCGAGCGCGCCGTCGCCGATCGCTATCCCGCCGCCACGGATGTGGCAGCGCTTCCCGGGCCAGGGGGTGCGCGGCGCTGTGGCAGGCCGCGAAATCTTCATCGGCAGCCATGCGCATTTTGAGCAAGCCATTCCCCACGCCGCGGCCTGCGCCGACCTGACGCAGGCGGCCGAGCAAGGGCGCACGCCGCTGCTGCTGAGCCTCAACGGCGACTACGCAGGCTACATCCTTGTGGCCGACACCGTGCGCCCCGAAAGCGCCGCCGTACTGGCCGACCTGCGTGCGCTGGGCATGCGCCACCTCGTCATGCTCACCGGTGATGCGCTGGGTGCAGCCACACACGTGGCCAATGCCGTGGGGCTGGATGTGAGCGGGCGCGGCGATGTTCAGGCCGGTCTCCTGCCGGCCCAAAAGGTGGACGCGATTGAGGCGCTCAAGGCACAGGGGCGCACCGTGGCCATGATCGGGGACGGCGTCAACGATGCGCCCGCGCTGGCCGCCGCACAGGTGGGCATTGCCATGGGTGCGGGCACGGCGCAGGCAATCGAAACCGCCGACGTGGTCCTTATGGGCGACAACTTGCGCCAGTTGCCGATTGTGTTGCGCATTGCGCACGCGGCCATGCGCACGGTGCGCGCCAACATTGCCTTCAGTGTGGGCGTTAAGCTCATCTTCTTTGCGCTGGTGCTGGCAGGGCTAAGCACGCTGTGGATGGCCGTGCTGGCCGACGTGGGCGCTTCGCTGCTTGTGACGCTCAACGGCATGCGGCTGCTGCGCATGCGCGTGTAATCCACATCTTAGGGCTTCTCAAAAGTCAGGCTGAGGTGTGACAAGCGCCAACAGCAACCTCACCCCCGGCCCCTCTCCAGAAAATTGGAGAGGGGAGCACAGCGCCGCCGTTATCGGTCACATCTCCGGCGTGACGCACTTGTTTTGCTCCCCTCTCCAATTTTCTGGAGAGGGGCCGGGGGTGAGGTTGCTGTTGGCGCTTGTCACACCTCATTCTGACTTTTGAGAAGCCCTGTCCACATCTCCCGGAGAAGTGACCTTGAGCGTTGTTGCTGGTAGAATGAAGCCGTGCGCGCCCTGCGCACGCTCAGCGCTGCGGCAATGGGGCCGGGCAGCTTCTTCTGGAAAGTGGTCCCGCCAGCATGGCCGCAATCGATTCGCTCACCCGTCGTCGCGCCGTCTTCCTGCTGCTCATCTGCGTTGTGCTTTGGAGCACGAGCGGCCTCTTCATCAAAATCTCCACGCTTAACCCGATTGCGCTGGCAGGCGCACGCAGCGCGCTCACGGCGCTGGTGCTGCTGGCGTATATACGCCGTCCCCACTTCACCTGGTCCAAAGAACAGATCGCCGGCGCAATCTGCATGTCTGCCACCTTCTTCCTCTTCATCTCGGCGACAAAGCTGACCTCGGCCGCGAACGCCATTCTCCTCCAATACACGGCCCCTTTGTGGGTGGCGCTCTTTGGCGGCTGGTATTTGGGCGAGCGCACGCGCCGCTATGACTGGTGGATCATGGGCGTGATCGTCATTGGCATGCTCCTCTTCTTTGGCGAAAAGCTCACGCCGGCGGGATTGGCAGGCAACATCATGGCCATCGTCTCGGGCATGACCATGGCGTGGATGACCCTCTTTCTGCGCAAGCAGCGCAACGGCTCCGCCGCCGAGACGGTGCTGCTGGGCAACACGCTCACGGCGCTGATTGGGCTGCCCTTCTTCTTTGTGGCCGTGGCCAACGGCAGCGTCATGCGTGTTGATTTGCTCATTCTGCTCTATCTGGGCGTGCTGCAGTTGGGCGTGCCCTTCATCCTCTACACAATTGCCATTCGCCAGCTTGATGCGCTGGAGACCATACTGATCGCCACGCTGGAGCCAATTCTCAATCCGATCTGGGTCTTCATGGTGATTGGTGAACGCCCGGGGCCGGCGGCGCTTGCCGGCGGGCTGATTGTGATTGGCGCGGTGACGGTGCGTGCTCTGATTGCGGGCGGCTATCTGCGTGCGCCCGGCGCGCGGGCGGCGGTGGGGAACAGCGCGGACTGAAGATTTGCGATTGGCACGCAAATTGAAGCGAGGCTTCCAACATCGGAAGCCTCGCTTCGCGCTACGCGCCAATACGCAATCGTCAATTTTCAGTTCTTTACTGCACCTCAAAGCTCCACACATACGGCGCACGCATGGGCGTGGTAGCCTCCACGTTGAAGGCTGTGGCCGTATAGAGGCCGGGGGCGAGCGGCGCGTCGGGCGTCCACACGAAGGCGTCGGCCCCTTCGGCGGCAACCGTGCCGGAGATCTCCGCGCCGGCTGCGTCCTGCACCACAATCACGCGCGGCAAATCCTGCGCGCTGACGAAGAGGGAAAATTGTGCGCGCACGGCGTCCACCGGCCCGCTGCTCTCCGGCTCCGGTGCAACCTGCTTCACCAGCGGGTCGCGCCAGGTGAGGACGCCGCGCCGGTCATCGGGGCCGCCGCTGCCCCAGTCGGTGGCGGTGTCCTCAATCAGCATGGTGTTATCGGGACTCTTGGTCACCATCACAGCGCGGTTGGCATAGCCCGCAATCGTGCCCCACTGCTCCACCGTCTCCCACGAGCCGCGCGTGTACTTGTAGAGCAGCGGAACGCCATCCTTGGCCTGCACCGTCACTTCCCAAATGCCATCGCCCAGGTTCGTCAGGGGCAGGCGCGCCGGGTCATAGGGAGCGCCGAAGACGTCGGGATTGTCGCCGGCGAGATAGAGCTGGGCGTCGGCTGGAGTTTCGGCGGGCGCACGCATACGGAAGGTGACGTCGACCACGCTCAGTTCCGCCGTGCGCGTAATCGCATCGGAGGGAGGCGACTGGTTGAAGGCGGTGTCGACCACGGAGACGGTGTAGGAGTAGGTGTGGCCGGTGGTCACAGTGGTGTCGGTGTAGATGTTGCCGGCTTTCGGCACATCCACTTGTGTGGCGCAGCCCTCTTCGTCCGCCGTCAGGTCGGCGCGGCAGATGCGGTAGAAGGCGAGGTCGCGCGGGCGCGAGACGCGCCACGCAAAGGAGACCTGGTTGGGTGCGCTGCCGATTGGGTCCATGCGGAAGGGAGCCTTGGGCGCTTCCACATCATCGCCTGGGAGCGTGGTGAGTTGGCCACTGTCCGAGAGCAGCCAATCCTTTCCCTGGTTGGTGCTGAAGCGCCACTTGTAGATGGCCGCGCCGGCCGTCTCGGGCAAGAGTGCAGCGGTGTAAACGTCACCGTCGAGCAGGTCGCCCGCAAAGACGCCGGGCGTCCACGTGAAGTCGGCCCCGTCGCCCATGCCTTCGGGCAGCAGCCCCAGTTCGGCACGCAAGCCGGGCGCTGCGCCGACTGCCTCCGTAAGGCCGGGCGCAAGCACCACGCCGCTGATGACGGCAGTGGGCGTGATCGCGCTGAGCGTGTGGGTGATGGCGGTGGGCCCGCCCAGGCGCGCCTCGGTGATGGGCACAAAGGGGGTGGCCGCCACGCTCGCGCTGCGCGGGCCTGTTATGCCGTCAGCGCCTACCAGCGCGGCGGTGTAGTGCCAGCGTCTGCCCATTCGCCGCGCCCGTGTCCACGTAGACGGCATCGGGCGCCAGGGGCAGGCGCGCAATCTCCACAAAGCCGCCATCCACAGGCGAGCGGTAGATGGCGACCAGTGGCGCTGCGGTGATCGGCGCTGTGGCCGTGAGGGTGATGGCGTTGCTGCCCACCACAGCCGCAAGCGTGGGTGCAGGCGGGCGCGCGATCGTCACATCGGGCGTCGTCACCAGGATGCGGAAGCCCATCGCGGGCACGGTGGTTGAGAGCACGCCGCTGCGCTCCACCATGGCCCCCTCGCCGCCAAAGGGGTCATCCAGTGTCGCGCCGTAAGGCACGCTGCCGCTGAGGTCAAGCGTCAGCGGGTACTCCGCAGCGCTGCGGTTGACGGCGACCACAGCCGCGCCGGTCTCATCGCTGCGCAGATAGGCGTAGATGCCTGCGTCATCGGTCAGCAGCGTCGTCCACTCGCCCGTGCGCAGGAAGGAATGCTCGCTGCGTAGTTTGCCCAGTTGCTGGTAGTGCGCCAGCAGGTCGGCGTCGGCCTGCCGCCACGGGGGCAGTTCCTCGTAGCCCGGCTCGTCGGCCCAGGGATAGGGCTGGCGATTGTGCGGGTCGTCGCGCAGCGGGTCACTGCCAAAGCCCACCAGCCCCACCTCATCGCCATAGAAGATGGTGGGCGCGCCCGGCAGGGTAAACTGGAGCACCGCGGCCAGCGCCAGCCGCGCGCGTCCATCGGCAAAGCCGTTGGCCGGCGTGCCGATCCCTTGCGCGCCGGGGGCGTAGTCAATCGGGTCGTGATCGAGCACGCGCACGGCGCGATTGGTGTCGTGGCTGTCAAGCAGATTCATGGCCGTGCTCAGCACGGCGGGCGGGTAATCCTCCTGAATGGCGCGCAGAGCCTGATCGAACTGGCTGGCTGTGAAGGGGAGAACCTGCGGGTCGGTTGTCTCGGCAAAGGTTGAGTCGCGCAGGAAGCCGAGCACGCTGAAGGCAAAGCGGTAGTTCATGGTGGTGTCAAACTCATCACCCAGCACACGCTCGCGCACCGCCTCCTCGGGCCATGATTCGGTGATCAGCAGCGCGTCGGGGTGCGCCTCCTTCACCACGTCGCGGAAGGGCTCGAAGAAGGTGGGATTGACGGCCACGACGTCGGGCACGGTGTCCACGCGCCAGCCATCCACCCCCGGCTTGTCGAGCCAGAAGTTGGCAATGCCCTCCTCGCCCAGCCAGTTGTCGATGACCGACTCGTCGGCCGTGTTGGCCTGCGGCAGCGTGGAGATGCCTGCAAAGCCACGGTAGCTGGCATCCCCCGCGCAGACGCCGCTGCCTGTGGGCTGCGCCGGCTCGATCATGTAGTAGGAGCGCCATGGGCTGTCAGTCGCCTCGCACGCGCCCACTTCATCCCAGCGCGCGTAGCGGTCAAACATGGGGCTGTCGGCCGAGGTGTGGTTGGGCACGGCGTCGAGGATGAGGTGCATGCCGCGGTCGGCCACCGCCTGCGCAAAGGCATCAAAGTAGGCCATGCTTGCTGCGGGGTCGTCGCGAACGGCGAGGTTGTCCTCCACAGCGCGGTAGTCGCGTGCGTCGTAGCGATGGTTTGTCACTGCCTCGTGAATGGGCGTGAAGTAGATTGTATTAACCCCCAGCGCCTGAAGATAATCGAGCTTCTCGGCCACGCCCTGCAGGTCGCCGCCGTAGAAGGTGGCGTTCCACGTCGCACGCCAGGGATTGGAGGGGTCGGTGGGGTCGGGGTCGGGCACAGTCGTGTTCCAGGGGGCAATGGGGAAGATTTCGCCCCGTTCTTCGGGGTAGCCGAAGTCGCCCGCCTGGGGGTCGTTGCTCGGGTCGCCGTTGCGGAAGCGGTCGGGGAAGATCTGGTAGATGATCGCGTTCTGCGCCCACTCGGGGGCTTCAAAGTCGGCGCGATAGGTGTAGATGTCCCAGCCGGCCCAGGCAAAGGGGCGCACGCCAAAGGCCGCGCCCGTGCCACCGTTGAAGGCAGGGCTGCCGCCATAGGTGCGCGGCGCGTCGTCGGCATAGTAGAGGGTGGCGTCGCCGTCACTCACTTCAAATTTGTAGTTGTGGACGACGGGCGCGTCGCCCACATTGAGCGTCGTCTCCCACCAGGTGAAGCCGTCGGCCGTGGCCACTGCTTGCATGGGCTGCGAAAAGGCACTCTCGGTGGTCAGGGTGTCCACCAGCAGGCGCACGCGTTGCACGTCGTTGGCGGCGGTGCGCAGGCGCAGCGTAACAGCGCTGCCTGTGGGCACGGCCCCAAAGAGGGTGCGGAATGCATCACTGCGGCTGTCGTGGAGGATCGCGGCCTCATCAAAGCGGCCGTCGCCGGTTGCATTGGGGGGCGGGGCAGGTGGTGTGGCCAGGGGCTCACCGCCCATGACGAGCACTGTCTCACCCAGCGTCACGGTAATTGCACGCGTCTGCGTGTTGAAGGCGAAGGTAACGGGCCCCTCGGCCGCCACATCAAAGGGGATGTTCTCACCGCCCGGCGCGCCGCCGCGGCCGTAGTTCTCTTCCCACGATCCGTTGAGCGCCACCTTGAACTCATAGCTGCCGCGCGGCAGCGTCACCGTAAAGGTGTAGATGCCGTCACCGTCGGGATCTGCCCCCATGACGGCGGCATCATCGGGCGCCCATGAGGGGAAGCCGATTGCCTGCCCATAGTTCCCGGGGAAGGAGACAGTGGGCGCACCCTCCTGCGCGTATGCGCGGCCGCCCAGTGCCGGAAGGAAGAGTGCGGGGAGGAGCAGTGCGCTGCAAAGCAGCAGGCGAAGCCAGCGTGTCATGTGGGACGTCCTTTCCCGAAAGCCGAGCAGCAGCACAGAGATTCGACAGATGACAACCGATATCCTCTGTTGTCATCTGTCGAATCTGCAAGATCTGTAGAATCTGTGTACTGCCGGTTGTCAGGGGCGCACAACAACTTCGGTGCCAATGGGCGCCCACTTGTAGAGTATCTCGGCCTCATCCACCGGCACGTTGACGCAACCGTGGCTCACAGGGGAGCCGAAATCGTTGTGCCAATAGGCCCCGTGGATGGCGAAATCCCCCGAGTAATACATGGTCCACGGCACGTCGGGCGTGTCATACTCGTCGCCCACCACGTCACCCACCATGTGCGCTTCCTCATACTTGAGGTAGACCTTGAAGTCGCCCGGCAACGTGCGCCAGCCCGGCTTGCCCGTGCTCACACTCGTCTGCAAAACCGGCACATTGCCCTCCCATGCGGTGAGCGTCTGGTCGGCGATGCTGACCTCAATCCACTTGCGGCCATTTGTGGGGCGGATCGCGGGGGCCACGTTGGGGCGCACAGGCGCGGCCGCAGCCTGCACCAGCGCAGATGCGCCCGCGGGCAGCGCCGTGGCCGTCACTACAGGCCGAGCAGGCGTGGGCTGCGCAATGGCGATGGATGGCGTCGCCAGGGGCGCCACAACGGGCACGGTGATCAGTTGCGTAACGCGGCTTTGGGCACTGATGGCGCCAAGACCACCGGCCGGGCGTGCAGAAGGCACGCCGTTGTTGGCGACAATGATGGGCGTAAAGTATTCGTCGTAGTTCTGGTCCTTGCGCACCACGCGCAGGCGCAGCGCATGCTGCCCATCGGGGTAGAGGGATGTATCGATAGTCTGCAGCGCCACCGGCTCGGGCTGCGCCGCCTCACCCACGCCCAGAAAGCTGGCCTGCGCCGGATCGCCCCAGAACAAAAAATCGAGCTGCCACTTGCGAAATTCGGGGTGATCGGCGACGGCAACAATCGTGACGGGGCCGCGCACAATGGCGTCGGCGGTGGGGCTCACAATGCCATTGGGCGATTGCGCCGCCACCGGCTGCAGCGACAACAGCAGCAGCGTGGCGGCAACAAGCATGGCCGCTGCACCTGCACCAAAGCGCGCAGCGCGCGGGTCTACATTTGCATGAAAACAGGAATGGAAACGAGTCAGCACAAAGCCTCCTGCAAAAAGGGAAAGCGGGGGTGCAGCGCCTGCAAAAATTCACTTGCGGCTACAATGTAAAATAGACGGTGCGGGGACGCAAACGGTTTCGATGACGATTTTACGCGTGAACGAGATGCGCCATGCCTATCTACGAATTTGACTGCCCCGATTGCCACAAACGCGTCACTCTCTTCTTCCGCAGCTATGGTGCGGCCGATGCGGCGCTGGCCGACCTCGCCGCGCTGCGCTGCCCCCGCTGCCAGGGCGTGCAACTGCAGCGCGCAGTCAGCCGGGTGGCCGTTCTACGTTCGGAGGAACGGCGCATGGCCGCGCTCAACGATGCGGCCGATCTTGACGCACTCGCGGCCGACGACCCACGCGCCATGGCCCACCTCATGCGCTCCATGAGCGACGAACTGGGCGAGCCCATGGACGCCGCCACCAGCGACATGGTGGACAGGCTCGACGCAGGTGAAACGCCCACCTGAAACACGGACCAGCGACACAAAGACACAAGGGCACAGAGGCACAGAGGTTCACGGAGAATAGCAACAGCGCGAACAACTCTTTCTCGCTGTTGCTTTTCTCTGTGAACCTCTGTGCCTCTGTGCCGCGGGGAGACTATAGCGCCAATTCGGCGTCGCCATCCTTGCCCCAGTAGTAGGCGTGCTCCCCCTTCACCTTGATGAGCACAACGGAATCATCATCCGCTCCCTTGGGGAACCAGCGCTTCAGGTCATTATTCCAGAGTTCCTTCTTCTTCGCATCATCGCGCACAATTTCGCCCTTGCCCACAATCGAGACGAAGACGATGTCGTCGGTCAGCGCGTAGGCGAGGTTGACATTGGGGTTCGCCTTGGCCTCCTGCGCCTGCGTGGAATCCTCAAAGGCGAAGAACCAGCTGTCGCCATTCCAATCCACATTCTGATTGTTGGACATGGGGCGGCTGTGCAATTGGCCGTTATCAGCCACGGTGGTCATCATGCAGATGTCGATCTTTTCCATGATATCGGCCAATTTCTTCACATCGATGTCAACCTTCTTGTCTTCTTCGTGGTGTGTCATTGGTTCGCTCCGTTAGGCAGATTGGCTGTACTGGTTTGCTGTACTGATTTGCTGTACTGATTGTGTTGAGTGGGTGCATGAATTGATTGTCCAGTCTCTCAATAACATGCCGTCACACGGGTTTGTTCCACGTTTGCGCAAATCGGCGGCCCACATCCAGCCCCGCTTCATGCGGTTGTGAGAGAAGAGCAACTGCGTGGCGCCAGGAGACGTGACCTGCAACCGTGGCGCATTGCTCCCTGCTCTGCAAGGGCCTGGGGGTTGAGGCGTCGTTGTTCCCGACACCCGACACCCGATACCCAAGTTGACATATCATCGCGCATCTGGTTGAATTCCCCTGCGCCACGTGCGCGAAAAGAACTCCGCTGACACTGTATCGCGAGAGAGCATCCAGCCTGCCAAGCCTTGTATACACGGGGCGCAACGGGCTGGGTCGCCGAAGGGGCAAAGCGCGGGTGCATGCCACACGCCCGCAACTACACTCTCAGGCTCATGGATCGCAATGCGGCAGCATCTCTGGAAAGCGCCTGCGCTGGCCCACAACGACTGTGGGCGCACAGCAGGCCACCGACGGGGCAACGCCTCCGCCCGCATATGAGCCGCGGGCCGGCGCAATCTCTCAGGTTTATGACAGAGAAACGGGCACTCCTTTGGAGTTGCCCGTTTTTTGTTGGCGCACATTGTCCGGCCGGCTGTTCATCGAGCGTCTTTATACTTCAAGGGAGAGTTACCATGCTGCGCGAGAAACCAGGCACCACCCACAGCGGCTCGCAGGCCAACCTGCGGCTGCTGCGCCCCACCGACAGCTTTGCCCGCCGCCATCTGGGCCCGCGTGCGGACGATTTGCCCGCCATGCTTGCGACGATTGGCGTTGCATCGCTGGACGAATTGATCGCGCAGACGGTCCCCGCCGGCATCCGTATGCAGCGGCCGCTCGATCTGCCTGCGGCGCGCACGGAGTCCGAAGTGCTGGAGGAGTTGCGCGCGCTGGCCGTACAGAACAAGGTCTACCGCTCCTTCATCGGCATGGGCTATGCCGACACGGTGACGCCGCCCGTCATTCTGCGCAACATCATGGAGAACCCAGGCTGGTACACGGCCTACACGCCCTATCAGGCCGAAATTGCCCAGGGGCGGCTTGAGGCGCTGCTCAACTTCCAGACGATGATCATGGAGCTGACGGCGCTGGACATTGCCAATGCCTCCATGCTTGACGAAGGCACCGCTGCCGCCGAGGCAATGACCCTTTGCAAGCGCGCCATGAAGGGTGGCTCCAAGGCCAACACCTTCCTCGTGGCCGATTCGGTGCACCCGCAGACGATTGACGTGGTGCGCACGCGCGCCCAGCCGCTGGGCTACGACGTCGTCGTCGCCGACCCGGCTGCGTGGCAGCTTGATGACTCGGTTTTCGGCGTGCTGCTCCAATACCCCGACACACGCGGGCGCATTGCCGACTACGCCGCAGTGGCCGCAGAGGCCCACGCCGCGGGCGCGCTTGTGGTGGTGGCGGCCGATCTGCTTGCGCTCACCCTGCTCAAAGCGCCGGGCGAGTTCGGTGCGGACGTGGCGGTGGGCAACAGCCAGCGCTTTGGCGTGCCCATGGGCTATGGCGGCCCCCACGCCGGCTACATGGCCACGCGCGATGCGTGGAAGCGCATTATGCCCGGCCGGCTTGTGGGCGTCTCCCAGGATGCGCAGGGCAAGCCTGCCATGCGCCTCTCGCTGCAGACGCGCGAACAGCACATTCGCCGCGACAAGGCCACCTCCAACATCTGCACGGCGCAGGTGCTGCTGGCGGTCATGGCCTCCATGTATGCCGTCTACCACGGTCCCGACGGCCTGCGCGAGATTGCACAGCGCGTCCACCTGCTGGCGGAGACCTTTGCCGCCGGCCTGCGCAAACTCGGCTACACGCTGGATGACGCGCCCTTCTTCGACACGGTGGTGATTACGGACGGCCCGCGCGACCAGGCGGCGCTCATGCAGAGCGCGCTCGATGTGGGCGTCAACCTGCGCGCGTTTTCCAATGGCGACGTGGGCGTGGCGCTCGATGAAGCGGCGACCGTGGCCGACCTGCGCACCCTCTTCCACATCTTTGGCGGTGCTTCGGGTGGGGACGGCGCCCTCGAGATCGAGGCGCTGGCCGCTGAAGTCGCGCTCGACTTCCCGGCCGACGTGGCGCGCACGAGCGACTATCTGACGCACCCCGTCTTCAACAGCTACCACTCCGAGACGGAGATGCTGCGCTACATTACGCGCCTGCAATCGCGCGACCTGTCGCTGGCCCACAGCATGATCCCGCTTGGCTCGTGCACCATGAAGCTCAACGCCACCACAGAGATGATCCCCGTGACGTGGCCCGAGTTCGGCCATCTGCACCCCTTTGCGCCGCGCGATCAGGCTGCGGGCTACACCGAACTCTTCCGCCGCCTGGAGGCATGGCTGGCGGAGATTACTGGCTTTGCGGCCACATCGCTTCAGCCCAACGCCGGCTCGCAGGGCGAGTTTGCGGGGCTGCTGACCATCCGCGCCTACCATCACTCGCGTGGCGACGACCAGCGCAACGTCTGCCTCATCCCCTCATCGGCGCACGGCACCAACCCGGCCAGCGCCGCGCTTGCAGGCATGGAGGTGGTGGTCGTTGCGTGCGACGCGCACGGCAACATCGACGTGGCCGACCTGCGCGCCAAGGCGGCGCAGCACGCCGACAAACTGGCGGCGCTCATGGTGACCTATCCCAGCACGCATGGCGTCTTTGAGGCGGCGATTACCGAGATCTGCGCAATTGTGCACGAGCACGGCGGCCAGGTCTACATGGACGGCGCCAACATGAACGCACAGGTGGGGCTCTGCCGCCCGGGCGACATAGGGGCAGATGTTTGCCACCTCAACCTGCACAAGACCTTCACCATTCCCCACGGCGGCGGCGGCCCGGGCGTGGGCCCCATCTGTGCCGCGGCGCATCTGGCGCCCTTCCTGCCCAGCCACACCGTGGTTGGCGGCGTGGGCGGGGCTGAACAAGATGGCGCCGTCTCGTCCGCGCCGTGGGGCAGCGCGAGTATTGCGCCGATTTCCTACGCCTACATCGCCATGATGGGGCCGGATGGGCTGAAGCAGGCCACCGAGATTGCCATCCTCAACGCCAACTACATTGCGGCGCGCCTGGAGGGCCACTATGAGGTGCTCTACGTGGGCGAAAAGGGCCGCGTGGCGCACGAGTGCATTCTCGACACACGCACCCTCAAGCCCCATGCCGAGGTGGAGGATATTGCCAAGCGGCTCATGGACTACGGCTTCCACGCCCCCACCATGAGCTTCCCCGTCCCCGGCACGCTCATGGTGGAGCCGACCGAGAGCGAATCGAAGGAGGAGCTCGACCGCTTCTGCGACGCCATGATTGCCATTCGCGAGGAAGTGCGCGCGATTGAGCGGGGCGAGAGCGACCCGGAGAACAACGCCCTCAAACATGCGCCCCACACGGCTGATGTCATTGCAGGGGCATGGGACCGCCCCTACAGCCGTGAGCAGGCCGCCTATCCGCTGCCATGGATAGCGGAGCGCAAGTTCTGGCCCTATGTCAGCCGCATTGACAACGTCTACGGCGACCGCAACCTGGTGTGTGCGTGCTTGCCGGTGGAGGCGTACGCGTACTGTGGGCAGTCGGTAGTGGGCAATCGGCAGCCGGCAACAGCGTTGCTCCGCAGTGCTGCGGCAGGGACATGTCGTTGTCCAGCATCCGGCAAGTGCGGAATCGGTGAAAAGGGGGGCGCGGCCATGCTGGCCGCGCCCCCCTTTGATACACCTGTGAATTCAGGCGCTCGGATATCAGTTGGCCAAAAGGCTGTTTGGCTCGGTTCGTGGCGGACTGTTCCACAGTGATTACGACTTTGCCGGCCGCATGTCCTTCTTCCAGATAGCGGATCGCATCAGGAACCTGGTGCAGCGGATAACATCGATCGATCACGGGTTTCACCTTGCCGGTGTCAACGAGCTCGCGCACGAAGAGTAGATCCTTTTGACTGGGTCTCGCCAACAAATTCCCCATCTTCTGGTCGCTGTTCCTTGATCGCCCGGGGCCGAGCAGCATGGCCTGGAACATCTGCGGCGTTGAACCGCCGGTCATGACATAGATGCCCTTGGGACTTAAGGCACGCTGGTAGGCAGAAAGCGGGTGATACCCGTTTGCGGCAAGAATCAGGTCATACTGCAAGCCATTCTGGGTGAAATCCTCTTGCGTATAGTCGATGACGTGGTCTGCCCCCAGCGCGCGCACCATCTCAACCTTGCCTGTGCTGCATACCGCCGTAACTTCGGCGCCAAAAGCTTTGGCAATTTGCACAGCAAACGTACCTACGCCGCCGGACGCGCCGTTGATCAGCACCTTTTGCCCTGGCTGAATGTGCCCGCTGTCACGCAGACCCTGCAGTGCGGTGACTGCCGCCAACGGCACGGTGGCGGCTTGCTCGAAGGATAACGTGGTGGGCTTCAACGCGAAGGCGTCTTCCCGGCCACAGACATACTCGGCAAATGCGCCATAACCGCACGCAGACAAATCCCCAAAGACCTCATCGCCGGGCCGAAATTGGGTAACGTTGCTGCCCACAGCCTCGACTCGCCCTGCCACGTCAACACCAAGGATTGTGTTTTTGGGCTTCAACAGCCCTTGCGCGAAGCGCGCCAGGAATGGATCTGCGCGCAGCAGATGCCAGATCCGCCGCATTGACCGACGCCGCGACCACTTTCACCAGCACTTCATCGTCCTGCGGGTTCGGCTTCTGCACTTCTTCCAGGTTGAGAACATCGGGTGATCCGTAGGTGTGATAGACAATTGCCTTCATGTTCGACTCTCCTTGCAGTCGGTGTATTGCTCTGCTCGCGACGACACTGGCAACCAGGTTGCGCGGAGCAGGCTGGCTCTTCGGTGCTGCAGGCTTCCCCGCTTCGGTGACACGCGTCGCGGTTTAACTGAGCGGCGTGATTGCCATCCGTGGTAATTCGCAAGCGATGATTGCGGTCAGGGTGGGACAAGCGCCAGCTGTAGCCACTTGCCCCGCCTCGCGTGCTGGCCGTATGGCTGCCGGCAAAGCTACTTGGTCATGTTAGGCCCAAGCCGGAGGTTGGCTGCGCCCTGCAGGGACTGTGCCGCTTCACCGCGCCGTTCAGACCAGAGCGCATAGCCCAGCCAGACCAGAGCGATTCCCATGGGAATTGCGAATGTGCGGTTGAGCGGGTGCGGAAGCGTCCCAAGCACGATGGGCAGCACAGCCCCGGCGGCAAACAGACCGGCCGCCCAGCGCGGCAGGACGCCGGCGCGGAACATCGCGATGCCAAAGAGCAGCCCGCCGAGCACGTACCCTGCCCCTGCGACCTGATAGAGTACTGGGGAGGGCGCCGAGGCTCACTTCACTGGCGGCTCCATTGATGATTCCCAGGAAGCCTTCAATAAACTTCGGCGCCTGGCTGGCCAACGGCGGCAGGACAAAGGCCTCAAGAAAGATGAAGGCCGAGCTGAGCGCATAAAAGAGGCTGAACAGGAGATAGCCGGCCAGACCCAGCCACCCGGTCTCTTTGACTTGCCGTGCATAGAGCCCAACCATGGCGAGCAGGCCGAGGAAGCACATGGCAAATTTGAAGGATTGAATGACGACCCATTTGGTGGTCGTGACAGATGAAAGAATGTCAAGTGGGTGGATGGGCTGGATGACCGCGAAGATGATCCCTGCCCCCATCGCTGCCAGACCGGTCCAGCGGATGAGACTCGAGGTTGTTGGTTGCACGTTGCTCTCCTTGATGTAGGTGGTTGTTGCACAGTGACTACAGATTAACGGAAGCGTGTTGAGGCGTCATTGCCAGAAATGGTGGCGGTTGTGATGTTCAGTGTTTATGTCTCTGTCTCCTTTCGCGACCGCTAGTGATCACTGTCTGCGTCGGCATCCGGCTCGTTCGCCTGTTTGGGATTGACCTGAATGACCGAGATCAAGGGCAGCGCCCAGATCGCGTACCTTTCTGAGTAGGCCATGCAGTGCGCTCTGATCAACCACCGGTCCGGTTAGGAGCGTTTCGCCGTTTTCTGCCAGCGTGATGGTCAGGCCTTCAAACCAGTCTGTCCATTGCGGACCTAGATGGCCCTTGATCCTGACTTGATAAGAAAGGCTGCTCGCCTCGGTTCGGCCTCCAGGTCGAATTGTTCCCACATTAGCGTGCACCTATCGGGGCCAGGTAGAAACAACGACTCCCGTTGCTCAATGTGCAAGCAGCATAGCGGGATCGGGATACTCACGTATAGATACTTAAGGACTGTCTGAGGGTACTGTTGTGTCGCACGCCAAACAGAGGAAGTACTATCGATCGAGTATTACGCCTAGCGGGGGCTACCGGCGCGGGGAGTACTCTCTAGACTGAAACTGAGGGGCTACAACAAGCCTATCTCTCGAGCGCGAACGATGGCTTCGGTGCGGCTTTGCACTTGGAGCTTACCGAAGATGTTATGGTTGTGGCCTTTGACAGTACTTAATGAGAGGAAAAGAGCGCGCGCGCCGATCGCGCGATTTGAGAGTCCGTGGGCGATGAGTTGGAGGACCTCCGACTTACCGTCCGCTCAATGGCTCGATCAGAGGCTGGGCAGAGGGGGATACGGGTGGAACAGCTTGATTTGCGCGTGGCTGTGCCTCAGCACCAACCTTAACAAGGGAAGACGAGCAGCTTGCCACGTATAATCGGGCGAGATTCCTTGCGATGCAGCTGCCGACAACAGGCTGGCCATCGGTGGACCTTCGTCCACAAATATGCGAACATAACCCTCCGGCTCAGCTAGCGTCAAGGCGTGTTTCAGCGGCGCAAGCGCAGCGGGGATGTCGTCTTGTGCATGGTGAGCAATTGCCTGCACGATCAGGATTTCGATGACACTGCCTGTCCGCTCACTTGCTTCCGCCGCTTCAGGAGGCGATCCAGCAGACTGATTGCCTCGAGGATCGATGCGGTCTCACATGTCGCTCTTGTACCGGGCCAGGAGCACCCTGGCCAGCGTAATGTGTTCGAATTCGCGCAGGTAGCTGAGGTCGTCCTTGGCGACCAAGCCCTGCTCACGCACCCATCCGAGGGCTTCACCCAATCGCCCCTGCGCGATCCACACGCGTGCCTTGAACGCCGCGACGGGTCGAACATTGGGGGAGTAGTCACCCACATACAGGCGCTCTGCCTCCTGCAGCAGGTCGATCAGCATCGTCCAAGTCCCCTTGTGCCTGCTTGATCGAGCCATCGCCACGCGCCAGCGATAGGGGTTTTGCGGCAACCCTGCGAAATCGCCCAGTTCCTTGCTTCGCAACAGATACTGCATGGCGGTATTCAAATCGCCTGCGCTCGCGGTAAATTTCACTCATCCCACGTACATGTCCGCCGCCCCCCGCAGCAGGGTGCGCCCTGCGTTGTTGCAAGTTGCAATCCCCGCTCATAGGTGCTCATGGCCTCGTGGAGACGGCCTTGCGCAATCCGTATATCAGCCAGGGTGATTGCGCCACCGATGGCATCAGAGATATATCCGGCCCTCTGCACATTGGCCATGCCCTCGGCATACATCCGGTGTGCGGCCTCGAGTTCCCCACTCGTCCAGGATGGCGAGGCCCATGAGCGCCTGCCGCCGCGCCGCGCCAGAGATAATCGTCCTCGATGGACGAGGTCGAGCGCCAGTTGGGCGTATTGCATGGTGTCGTGCACATTGCCCCGCACCAGGGCCATTGCCGGCACGGTAGATGGCGATCCGAACCGGGCAGGCGGCGAAATTCCTCGTGGTCCATGACGACCATCTGCGGCGAGCATCCGGCTGCTCATCAAGTCCGCCGTCGTGTCCAGCCACTGTTCGGCGTCCCGCAGTCGGGTCTCGACACCTTCGAGCTCACCACTCTGTAGCAACGCCCCGGCATATAAACACTGAGCACCGGCCTGGTGCGGAACACCTCGTCGGGAAGCGCTTGCAGCCAGCCAAGCAACGTGGTCTCCTGCCTGTCTCCGGCGCATCGCAGGCACTGCTAGTTCGACCAGGTCGGCCGCACGGCGCGAAATCTTTGGCGGCAAGCGCGTGGCGAATCGCATCGGCGGGCAAACCATTGTCCGCATACCACGCGCTCGCCCGCTGGTGCAGGATCGGGACTTGCGCCGGTTGCTCCTGCTGTGCATGGGCGGCGAGCACGGCGGCAAAGAGGTGGTGGTAGCGGAACCAGTGGCGCTTGTCGTCAAGCGGCACGACAAACAGGTTGTTTCGCTCCAGCGCATCCAACAGCGTAGCGGCGTCCTTCTGGCCGGTCACGGCATCGCACAGCGGGCCGCACAAGCGATCGAGAATCGATGTCTCAAGCAGGAAGCTTCGCACGCGTTCAGGCTGGCGCTGGAGCACCTCTTCGACGAGGTAGTCCACGATATAGCTGTTGTCACCGGCAAAGGTTTGGACGAAGTGGGACGTGTCCTCGCGCCCTCGCACCGAGAGTGCCGCCAGTTGCAAGCCGGCAATCCACCCTTCAGTGCGCGACTCCAGGGCGCCCACTGCCTGCGCCGTGAGGTCAAGATCCATCACCTCGTTGAGGAAGCGCTCAGCTTCGCCGGGCGTAAAGCGCAATGCGGCGGCACGCACTTCGGTCATTTGGCCACGCGCACGCAGCCGCGCCAGCGGGAAACTGCGGATCCTCGCGTGTTGTGATGACCAGGTGCATCTGCGGCGGCAGATAATCGAGCAGGAAAGCGAGCGCATGGTCAACGGCTGCCGAATCAACCATGTGGTAATCGTCAAGGACGAGGACAAAATCGTCTGGAAGTGCGGAGATGTTCGTTGAGCAGGGCCGTCAGCATCGATTCGATGGGTGGCGGTTGCTGCGACTGCAGCGCACCCAACAGATCACTGCCAACTTGCGGCGCAAGCGTCTGCAACGATGCAATCAGATATGCAAGAAAGCGCGCCGGGTCGCCGTCGCCTTCGTCCAGCGAGAGCCACGCAATCGGGCGGGCGCCGCCGGCCACCCATTCGCTGGCAAGCGTCGTCTTGCCGAAGCCGGCCGGAGCAACGATCAGCGTCAACTTGCAATGGGTGCCCTCGTTCAGTTGTTCAATCAGGCGGCTACGCCTCACGAGTCTGGGGCGTGGCGGGGGAATGAAAAGCTTTGTAGCCAGAATGTGCGTTTGCATGATTCCGCTTTCTTCACCCCGTAGGTCGACGTCCATAGGCAGCTGTATGCACGCAGGAGACCGTATGGCTTATACCTGCTACGCAGCGCTTTGTCCATCAGCGTATGGCGCCACATCTCGCACGTGGACAGGAAACAACAGCGCGTACGCAGATTGCACAGATGAAAAGCAGATAACAACGGGCGAGATTTGCCATCCGTTGTTATCTGTTTTCTTCTGTGCAATCTGTATACGGCTGTTGTTTCCTGCTTTTTCCGTTGTTCCCGCAGTTTCTGCGGACGGAGAATTTTCTACGCGGCCACAGCTTCAAGGCCAGCCGCGGCGCGCAGTGCGTCGGCGCGGTTCGTCTCTTCCCACGGGAAGATGACATCCTCGCGGCCAAAGTGGCCGTAGGCGGCCGTCTGGCGGTAGATGGGGCGGCGCAGGTCCAGATCACGGATGATGGCGCCTGGGCGCAGGTCAAAGTGCTCCTTGATGAGCTCTTCAATCTGCGCGTCGGGGATGGTGCCCGTACCGAAGGTCTCCACGTTAATGCTCAGCGGGTGCGAGACGCCAATCGCGTAGGCCAGCTGGATTTCGCAGCGCGAGGCAATACCGGCGGCGACAATGTTCTTGGCCACCCAGCGTGCCGCATAGGCAGCGCTGCGGTCCACCTTGGTGCAATCCTTGCCGCTGAACGCGCCGCCGCCGTGGCGACCCATGCCGCCGTAGGTATCGACGATGATCTTGCGGCCGGTGACGCCGGCATCACCCATGGGGCCACCCACCACGAAGCGGCCAGTCGGGTTGACGAAGATCTTCATGTCGTCGCCCACAAGCTCGCGGGGCAGAATCGGCTCCATTACATGCTCCACCAGCGCCTCACGAATCTCCTCCTGGTCCACCTCGGGCGCGTGCTGCGTGCTGATGAGCACCGTGTGAATGCGCTTGGGCTTGCCGTGCGAATACTCCACCGTGACCTGCGTCTTGCCGTCGGGGCGCAGCCAGGGCAGCGCACCGGACTTGCGCATCTCGGTCAGTTGGCGCGCCAGCTTGTGCGCCAGGTAAATGGGCATGGGCATGAGCGTGGGCGTCTCGTCGCAGGCATAGCCAAACATCATGCCCTGGTCGCCCGCGCCGATGGAGTCGATGGGGTCATGCTGCAGGCCGCCCCGCTCTTCGGCCGAGTGATTGACACCCTGGGCGATGTCGGGGCTCTGCGAGGCAATGGCAATCTGCACGCCGCAGGTGTTGCCGTCGAAGCCCTTCTCGCTGCTGTCAAAGCCGATATCCTTGACAACCTGGCGCACCAGGTCGTCGAAGTTCACAAAGGCCGTGGTGGTAATTTCGCCCAGGCACATGACGAAGCCGGTCTTGATGGCGGTTTCGCAGGCGACGCGCGCCATGGGGTCCTGCTCCATAATGGCGTCGAGCACGGCATCGCTAATCTGGTCGCACATCTTGTCGGGATGCCCCTCCGTCACCGATTCACTGGTGAAGAGCAGACTTTCCGAAGTCATGAAGGTATTGGACATGTTCTATTCTCCAGGGAGTAGGGAATAGGGAGTAGGGAATAGGAAACAGCACGCCATCATGCATGCACGGAGTGGTCACCCACTCCCTATTCCCTACTCCCTACTCCCTGCCGTTTTATTCGTGGCCGGTGCCCAGCGACCACGCGCTGAGGTAGTGCGACTGCTCGTCCGTCAGGGTGTCAATGTCCACGCCCATGGCAATCAGCTTGAGGCGGGCAATCTCGTTGTCAATCTCAATCGGCACGTTGTGCACGGCGGGCTTGAGGCTGCCGCCACTCTTGAGCAAATATTCGGCGGAGAGCGCCTGGTTGGCAAAGGACATGTCCATCACAGCGCTCGGGTGCCCTTCGGCGGCGGCCAGGTTTACAAGGCGGCCTTCGCCGGCCACGTAGATGCGGCGGCCATCCTCAAGCGTGTACTCGTCAAGCGAGTCGCGCACGCGTGTGATCTTGGTGCTCATTTCGGTGAGCCCCTTGATGTTGATCTCCACGTCGAAGTGGCCGCTGTTGGCCACCACGGCGCCGTCGCGCATGGTCTCGATGTGGTGGGTGTCGACCACGTGAATGTCGCCCGTGGCCGAGCAGAAGATGTGGCCGATCTTGGCCGCCTCAGCCATGGGCATGACGCGGAAGCCGTCCATCACGGCCTCAAGCGCGCGCAGCGGGTCCACTTCGGTGACGATGACGTTGGAGCCCATGCCCTTGGCGCGCATGGCAATGCCCTTGCTGCACCAGCCGTAGCCGCCCACAACAAAGTTCTTGCCCGCCAGCAGGATATTGGTGGCGCGGACAATGCCGTCGATGGTGCTCTGCCCCGTGCCGTAGCGGTTGTCAAAGAAGTGCTTGGTCTGCGCATCGTTGACGGCGATGACCGGGAAGCGCAACTGCCCTGCAGCCGACATGGCGCGCAGGCGGATGACGCCGGTGGTGGTCTCTTCGGTGCCGCCCACAACCTCGGGCAGCAGGTTGTCGCGCTTGGTGTGGAGCATGGCCACAAGGTCCATGCCATCGTCCATGGTGATGTTGGGCTTGACGTCGAGCACAGCGTTGAGGTGGCTGTTGTACTGCTCCACGCTCTCGCCCTTGATGGCGTAGACGGGCATCTCGTAGTAGGCCACGAGCGCGGCGGCCACGTCGTCCTGCGTGCTCAGCGGGTTGCTGGCGCAGAGGGCAACTTCGGCGCCGCCGGCCAGCAGCGCGCGCATCAGGTTGGCCGTCTCCGAAGTGACGTGCATGGCGGCGGCCATGCGCACGCCCTTGAAGGGCTGCTCCTTGCGGAAGCGCTCCTCAAGCTGGGCGAGGACGGGCATTTCCTTGGCGGCCCACTCCATGCGGAAGCGCCCCTTTTCGGCCAGCTTCATGTCGGCCACGTCGTGTGATTTTTCCTTCGTTGCTACACTCATCTTGGTTGTCTCTCCTGAGAAATGGACTGCACAAGGGTCATTGTTATTAACATAATTGATTATTGAATATTGATGATTGACGATGCGCCTTGAAGCGAAGTCTCCGGTTTTGGAGACTCGCTTGGTTTGCCAGGCCACGCAATCTTCAATCATCAGTTTTCAATACTGTTTTGCTACACCCTCCAAAAACACACAATGCTCCACAAAGCCATGCCTTGCATAGAGGCGCTGGGCGGTGGCGTTGCGCTGGTCCACGTTGAGCACGATGGTCTGCACGCCGCCGGCGCGCAGGTCGTGCACAATGGCGCCCAGCAGTGTGCCGGCAAAGCCCTTGCCGCGCTGGGCGGGCAGCGTACAGAAGTTGCCGATTGCGCCTACGCCTGCCTCCCAATCCACCACATGGGTGCCGCCGGCGGCCAGCAGCGCGCCTTCCGCCCCTTCAACGCCGTAGAAAACACCATTCGCGATTTGCTCGACGTCAAATGCATCCGGCGCAAAGTCGCCGCCCTGGGCAAAGAGCGCTTCGAGGCGGGATGCGTCGGCGGCGGATCAGGCGACGGGCCAACGGCACCTCACCCCCGGCCCCTCTGCGTGGCGTGCGGAGAGGGGCGCACGACGGCTCCGTTGTTCTCCCCTCTCCGCATGGAGAGGGGCCGGGGGTGAGGTGCCGTTGGCCGCCGCAAACGGTTCGCTCAGCACCATGCGCACCATGGGGCGGCGGTCCGTCCACCCGGCCGAGAGATCGTACCAGCGGCCAAGCGCATCTTCATGCTCGAGACGAATGCTCAGATATACCTCACCCGGCAGTTGGCGTGCATCGGCTGCCTGCGCCAGCGCCTGCACAACTGCCTCCTGCTGCCCCATCGCAAAGAGAATGGGTGGCGTCAGCCCGTGGTAGAGCATGACCAGGCCGCCATCAAAGACGAACCATGCGCATTGCTCGGCAAAGCCGGGCTGCATATCGGCAATGGCATACGCCGCCCACGCTGGGTCCCGCTCCAAAATGCGCCGCACTTGCGCGGCTTGCTCTTGCTCTTCTTTATGTTTCACAGCGCCTTCGCGGCTTTGCGTCAAAGCTGTTGCGCCCCTGCAAATGCCACCAGCGCAGGCTCAGCGCCAAAGGTCGCCTCATAGCGCGCCGCGAACTCCGCCGGTGTGAAGCGGTGCGCCGTCGTGCCGATGTTCTCCAGCGCATAGGCGCTGCAGAGCGCGCCCACGCGCCCGCACACGGCCAGCGGCAGCCCGTGCTCCAGCCCGGCGAAGAAGCCGCCGCGGTAGGCATCGCCTGCGCCCGTGGGGTCATCCATGCGCAGCAGTGTGGCCACGGGAATCACCAGCACCTCGCCGCCCGTGTAGAGCACGCTCCCCTTCTTGCCCAGCGTGAGCACCAGCGTGCCCACATTCTCGAGTATCGTCTCGAGCGACCAGCCCGTCTTGTTCTGGATCATGGCCAGTTCATACTCGTTGCAAAGCAGGAAGGTCGCGCCGGGAATGCTGGCGCGGAACTCCTCGCCGTTGAGGCGTGCCGTCTGCTGGCTCGGGTCAAAGGCATAGGGGATGCCCAGCGTGCGGCACTCAACGGCATAGTTGAGCATGGCGATGGGGTCATTCGGGCTGATGAGCACGAGCGAGGCATCGCCAAGGCCGCGGTCGGCCAGACTGTAGCGGCGCGCCGCGCCCATGGCCCCCGTGTAGAAATTGGCAATCTGGTTCTGGTCGTCGTCGGTGCTCACAAAAAAGGTGGCGGTGAGGTCATCTGGCACTTCAATGATCTGCGCGGTGTTGATGCCCTGCGCCTCGAGCCAGCGGCGGTAGTCGCCGAAGTCCTCGCCCACCGTCGCCAGAATCATCGGGTCGCAGTCAAGCAGCTTCATGGTGTAGGCGATGTTGGCAGCCACGCCGCCCCGCTCGCGCCGCATGGAATCGGCCAGGAAGGAGAGGCTGATGTTGTCGAGCTGGTCGGGCAGAATGTGGTCGCGGAAGCGCCCGGGAAAGTGCATCAGATAATCGTACGCGACCGAGCCGGTGATGACCATTGTCATGAGGAAATGGGTTCCAGGGTGAAAAGACACAAAAGTAATTGGTAAGAGGAAAATGGTAAGTGGCAATGGCTGCGGCACGGTGCGTGTTACCAATGACCACTTGCCAATGATGTTCTTAGTTTTCCTTGTGCCAAACCAGCAGCCCCGCAGGCAGTTCGTGCGCCGCCATGCGTTCGAGCAGTTCGCTCGAGCTGTCGCCCTCCACCAGCAGCGCGCGGTGGTGCGAGCGCACAAAGCCCTCGGCCACGGCGTGGTCCACCCACGCCACCAGGTGCTCAAAGTAGCCGTTCACATTGAGTACGCCCACGGGCTTGGACTGGATGCCCAGTTGCCCCCACGTCAGCGCCTCGAAGAGTTCGTCCATGGTGCCCAGGCCGCCGGGCAGCACCACAAAGGCATCGGCCAGGGTGAGCATGCGCTCCTTGCGCTCGGCCATGGTGTCAACCACCACCAATTCGCCGATCACCTCCCCGGCAAGTTCAGTATTGGTCAGCGCGCGGGGAATGACGCCCGTAACGTGGCGGCCGCCGTTGAGCACTGTGTGGGCGACGACGCCCATGAGTCCCACGCTGCCGCCGCCGTAGACAAGATCCAGCCCCCGCGCCACAAGCTCTGCGCCAAAGTCCTGTGCGGCCTGCACGTATTTGGGCGACGCGCCGCTGTTGGCGCCGCAGAAGACGCAGATGCGCTTCCAGATCACGAAATTCGATCATGCAGATTCTCCTTCGGAGGAAATCGGCTGCTCCGCAAGATTGGCGGCCACGCGCCCCGCGCTGACACGCGCTTCAGCGGCTTCCTTGGCCTTGCGCAGGCTCACCGTAAAGGGCGGATAGCAAACCCCCTCTTCCGTAATGATCCCCGTGAGGTACCGGTAGGGTGTCACATCAAAGGCGGGGTTGTAGACGGGTACACCCTCGGGCGCAATCGCGACACCGTTGATGTGCGTGACTTCATCCGCCCCGCGCTCCTCAATCGGAATCGCATCGCCCGTGGGCAGCGCAAGGTCAATCGTGCTGGTGGGCACCACAGAGTAGACGGGGATGCCGTTTTCGCGCGCCACCACGGCCAGCTTGTAGCTGCCCACCTTGTTGGCCACATCGCCGTTGGCGGCCACGCGGTCCGCGCCATAGAGCACCACATCCACCTGGCCCGTGCGCATGAGGTGGCCGGCGGCGTTGTCGGCAATCAAGTGCATGGGGATTTCGGCGTTCATCAGCTCCCACGCGGTGAGGCGCGCGCCTTGCAGGCGGGGCCGCGTCTCATCCACCCACACGTGGATCTGCTTGCCCTGCTCCTGGCAGGCAAAGATGACGCCCAGCGCCGTGCCAAAGTCGACAGTCGCCAGCGCACCTGTGTTGCAGTGGTGCAGAATGTTCGCGCCGTCGGGAACAACAGCCGCGCCGTGAAAGCCCATGCGGCGATTGATTTCCACATCCTGATCGGCCAGCGCCTCGGCTTCGGCCAGCAGCGCGGCGCGCAGGGCGGCCACATCCTCCAGCGCGCTCTCCTCCGCTACAGAGAGCATGCGTGCCGTGGCCCACGAGAGGTTGACGGCCGTAGGGCGGGCAGCGTCAAGCAGATCCCTGGCTGCACGTAGATCGGCCAGCAGCGCGGCGCGGTTGGTCGCGTCGCTCAGGCGTGCGGCCAGCGCCATGGCATAGGCGCCCGATGCGCCGATCGCGGGCGCGCCGCGCACGGCCATGTCGGCAATGGCGTGGGCCACAGCCTCCACACTTTCAAGACGGATCACCTCGAACTGGTCGGGGAGAATCCGCTGGTCAATCATCTGCACGCAATCGTCCTGCCAAAATACGGTGCGCATGGTCACTCCGGAACAAAATCCTTGTACGCGGAAAAAGCGGAAACTGCAGGGAAAAACAGGAAAGCATCCCTCATGTTGTTTCCGGCACTATCCGCTATCTCGGCAGCAAGCCTCAGTACGCTGGCACAAAAAAGCACCCGCTGGATGAACCAGAGGGTGCTTGCAGATCACATGGATCCGTTCTCGCCGCGTGCAGAGGTCTGCACGGGCTGGGCACCAGACTGGTCACGATGAACGTTGGGGCAAGGGCTGCAGGCTGTCTGTATGGGGCCGAAGCCACAGAAGACAATCTGCCAACGCTTGCTCAACCGTGCACCGGGGCTCCAGTCGGTTGCCGGGCCGGCGCTGCTGCACGCCGGTCCACTCTGCAAGAGAGTCTGTCGGAAATGGTTCGGGCTGCGGTGCGCCACACAAGCGAATGCACCGGCAATCCGAGCACCGACATTAACACAGGGATGGGGGGCTGTCAAAAAACCGGCGTGCGTCGATTCCCCTTATTGGGCCCACATGCTGGAACGTTTGCGCAGTGCGTGGCGTTTGGCACGTGAAGCCACCCGGAGCCACGTTGGAGCCACGTTAAGAATTTGTAGAGACGCTCGCAGCGGCAGGCTGCACCGACCCATTTTTGCTTCTTCAACGGCGCACTGACCCTGCGCCGCCTGCATTGGCGATTTGCTGCAAATTTCATCACCTTTGGGCGAAAGGAAAGGCACCATGTTCTACCACATAAAGGAATTGCAGTTTGACGCTCGTGTTTCTCGTCCCGACCCTCGCTTTGCACGTCTCTTGCTCGAACAGTTTGGAGGTCCCAACGGCGAACTCAAGGCGGCAATGCAGTACTTTGTGCAATCCTTTGCTGCACGCCAGCCCTATCCCGCTGCCTATGACATGCTGATGGACATTGCGACCGAGGAGTTCAGCCATCTGGAGATTGTAGGCGCTACAATTACGATGCTGCTCGATGGCATTAACGGCGACCTGAAGAACGCGGCCGAGCAGGCGGAGATCATGCAGTTGCTGAATGGGAAGGAGGCCAAGGAATCGCTCATTCATGCAGCCATGCCCGATCCTTCAGCGCTCATCAACACAGGTGGCGGCCCCGATCTTACAAACAGCAACGGCGTGCCGTGGTCCGGCTTCTATGTCACTGCCAATGGCGACCTGACGGTCGACCTGCGCTCCAACATTGCCGCCGAATCACGCGCCAAGATTGTCTATGAATATCTGATGCAGTACACCGATGACCCGCTTGTGCATGAAAGCCTGCGCTTCCTGATGACTCGCGAAGTCACGCACTTCCAGGTCTTCTCGGCCTTCCTGGAGCAGATTCAGCCCAACTTCCCGCCGGGCATTTTGCAGGGCGACCCACGCTTCTCGCACACCTACTTCAATATGTCGAACGGGGCCGACGCACGTGGCCCGTGGAATGAAGGACAAGGGCCGTGGCCCACGGGCGAGCAGTGGCAGTACATCGACGACCCGATCCAGCATGTGTTGCAGTCGCAGGGTCTGCAGAAGCACGATGCAGATGGCGCCACCGCCGTCACGCAGAGCGAAGTGGAGAAGAAAAACCAGGAGTTGAGCAAAAAGCGCAGCACCGAAGTGAAGAGCGCCTTACCCAAGGGCGAGAATCAGTGGAGCAGCTACACAAATCCCAGGGCAAAGTAGAAGCTTTGTGCACAC
This sequence comes from uncultured Chloroflexia bacterium, assembly GCA_963773745.1. Lineage (GTDB taxonomy): Bacteria > Chloroflexota > Anaerolineae > Caldilineales > Caldilineaceae > UBA5069. The sequence goes on along the minus strand of CAVZCL010000005.1, from coordinate 333,724 downwards.
GTACATAGACCCAGCCGAGGCGGTGCAGGCAAAGCCGCCTCGGCCTCTCCTGCATGCAACTTACTATACCGATCCGCTCTGCTCGTGGAGTTGGGCGTTTGAGCCGCAGTGGCGCAGGCTGCGCATGGAATACGCAGCCGCGCTGCAGGTGGAGACGCGCATGGGTGGGCTGCTTGCAGACTGGGAGAGCTATGCCGATTCACTCAACGATGTGCGTCGCCCTGTGCAAATGGGGCCACTCTGGTTTCAGATGCGCACACTCTCCGGTATGCCGTGCGTCGAACGCATTTGGTATGAGGATGCGCCTGCGTCCTCATACCCGGCCTGCCTGGCGGTGTGCGCAGCTGCTCTCCAGGGAGAGGCGGCCGCGGCGGCCATGCTGCGTCGCCTGCGCGAAGCGCTGATGCTCGAAGAGCGCAACATTGCCAAGCGCTCCGTGCTGTTGCAGGTTGCCGATGAACTGGCGCAGAGTGAAGATGCAGCTGACTTTGCACCAGAGCTCTTCGCCGCAAATCTCGACGGCCCAGCCGCCCTTGAAGCGTTGCGCTCCGACTTGCACGCCGTCCGCGACCAGCAGGTCAGCCGCTTTCCTACGCTCGTGCTGCAAAATCTCGAGAGCGGCCAGAGCGTAACGTTGACTGGCTATCGCCCCTATGACGCACTGCGCGACGTACTGCGGCGGCTCGCGCCTGCGCTGCAGCCAGAGCCGCTGGAGAGAGATGCTGACGCCTATTTGCGCCATTGGGGGCGCACCACCGCGCGAGCTGGCCGAGGTGATGGCGCCGGAGGGGGTTGACAAGATGGGGATGCAGCATGCAACAGCCGAAGCCACCGCAGCGCTGGATGCTCTTGTAAATGCGCAACGCGCGCTGCGCACGGGCTATGTCTATCTGCCTCGTGCCGCATGATCCCGCGTTACGAATTGCCTGACGAGGCGCGCCGCTTGCGCCGCGCCTCGCGGCGGGATGCGGCGTCGCCAACCGGCGCAGCGCTGCGCGGCTCGTCCTGGCCCGCCGGCGCGCACTCTATAACACCCTCATCCGTAGACTGGTGAATCTGGAAGCCAGGAGGCACAAGCAGGTACTCCTCCTCGGGCCAGTTGCCATGTACAAGCTGCGTAATCAGGCGGCGGTTGCCCGGTATGCGTTCATAGACCCACCCTTCAGCCGTCGCTTTCTCCTGTGCCTTGACCTCAAAGCGGTCCATCTCGCCCAGCCCCGTGTCAATGAAGGCGGCGCGCGTGTAGTGCTGTGCCCAGCGCCGCATCTCCTCGCGCAGCAGGTCCGCAGTCTCAACGCCCCATTTGGCCACCCAGGCATCGTATTCCGCCTCGGCCTCACCAATGCCCGCCGCGCCCAGCCCCACGTTCTGCCCAGGCTCCTGGCGCTCCATGTAATCGGTGCTGTACCAGTAGGTGCCCGGGTGGCGGTCGAACTCCTCTTTGTAGCGGGCGCGCGAGCCGAGATAAAGCGTAATGCAGTCGTGGGCGCGCGCCATCACAATGGGGGTGTGGCGGGCCACAAGCGAGGCCGTGGAGAGACCGCAAAGACCATAGGCAAGCAGGATTGCATCGCATTCGCCGGGCTGAATGCCGTCAATCTCATCCTGCAGCGTGTAACGCAGCAACTTGGGGGTGTTGTGCAGCCCCTGGCGAAAGAGGCGCGTGGTCACGCTGTGCGGTGAGGTGGCCGCGGCCGCATAGACGGAGCGGGCCAGCGCTTCACAGGTCAGTGCGATGAATCGTGCCATGGGAACCTCCGGACGGGGCTGGTGGTGCAAACATGAGGTGCGCGGTGTGTAGTGGCATTTCGTAGCGGCTGCTTCAGCTGCCGTAGGTTGCGAACGTGCAGCGTCTTCGAGAACGGCTGAAGCAGCCGCTACGAAATGCCACTACACACCGCGCACAGTATAATAACGCAAAGCGCCCAGTTGTACACACCGCATAGAAGGAGCCTCCCATGACCACACGCACGCTCAGCGGCCCCACGCTGCTGGACGACGGCCATATCCATCCAATGACAGTGACTGTGCGCGACGGCGTCATTGCCGAGTTGCGCCCGGGACTCGATGCAAGCGCCGACCTGATGACGGAGGGCGTCATTGCGCCAGGCTTCATCGATCTGCAGATCAACGGCGGCTATGGCTGCGACTTTACGGTGGACCCCACGACGATTGCCCACGTGGCGGCGCGCCTGCCCCAAAGCGGCGTCACCGGCTTCATCCCCACCTGCATTACGTCGCCGATTGAGTCCTACTCGGGCTGGCTGGAGCTCGCAGCTGAGTCCGCACGTGTGAACTCGGGCGCGCAGGCGCTGGGCTTCCACCTCGAGGGCGTCTACTTCAGCCACCAGAAGATGGGGGCGCACAACCCCGCTCATATGCGCCCGGTGGATGTGGATGAAATCCTGACGCGCTACGCTGCCAGCCCCTTGGTGCGGATTGTGACGCTTGCGCCGGAGCTGCCCGGGGCGCTCGACGCCATCCGCGCGCTGCGGGCGCGCGGCGTGATTGTGAGCATGGGCCACTCCAATGCCACCTTCGCCGAGGCACAGGCGGCCATTGAGGCGGGCGCCAACTGGGGTACGCACCTTTTCAACGCAATGCATGATCTCAAGCATCGCGAGCCGGGGATTGCCGCCGCGCTGTTGCTGAGTGACGTGCCCGTGGGGCTGATTGTGGACAGCGTGCATCTCCACCCGGCCGTTGTGCAGATGGTCTATCGCCTCAAGGGGGCAACGGGGATTACGCTGGTGACAGACGCCATGGGCGCCATGGGGATGCCGGCCGGCACCTTCAATCTGGGCGGCTACTCGGTGATTGTGGACGAAAAGGGCGCACATCTGCCGAATGGCACGATTGCGGGCAGTGTGCTCACGATGGACGGCGCGGTGCGCGCACTGATTGCGCAGAGCGGCTGCTCGCTGGCCGAGGCGCTCACCATGGCATCACGCACGCCGGCGGAGCTGCTGGGGATGGCCCACAAGGGGCGCATTGCGCTCGGGGCCGATGCGGACATTGTGCTGTTGGACGCCGCCGTGCACGTGCAAGCCACGCTCGTGCGCGGCGAGGTCGTTTGGCAGAGTGAGGGATTGAAGACTTCCTATTAGAAGTTGATTATTGGTAATTGGTAATTGGCAATTGGTTAATGATAATAGCGCGCCGCCTATTGTAATTAACCAATTGCCAATTACCAATCACCAATAGTCAATCTTCAATTTTGGATTCCCCGCCCTCTTCGCTCAGCGCGCCGAGGGCGAGGAAGGCGAGGATGAAGCCAAGGTAGTTCTCGTTGAGGAAGCGGCTGGCGTAGAAGAAGAGAAGCAGGAAGAGGCCATAGTGCCAACTGGCCGCGCTCAACGTGTTCGCGCGCCCCTGCCGCCGCATGAACCAGATCAGCAGCGGCCCCGCCAGCAGCAACTCCAGCAGCCAGAAGGGCCACTGCGCAAAGCGGCTCTCCACAGCCCCCGCAGCCAGCACAAAGTTGCTTGCCCCCAGCCCCCAAATCTGATAGCCCGTTTCGCCCTGACCGCTGCTCCAGCGCCAGACGTCGTCGTAGAGCGAAGCCGCGTCCCACAGCACCCATGGCAGCAGAATAGCCGCGAAGGCCAGCAGCGCGGGCCAGAGCCGCAGCCGCGCCCTGCCAAAGGCGCGCGCCCAACGTGCGCCACGTGGCGGCGGGTGCCATGTCGGCCACCATGAGCAGCGCAAAGAAGGGGGCAAAGAACCACGCAGTGGGCTTGCTGGCGCAGGCTAGCCCATAGAGCAAGCACGCGGCAAGCCACGCGCCGCGCCCGTTCTGCCCGCGTGCCTGCGCGCTGCGCCACTGCTTCCACGCCACCAGCGCGAAGAGCATCCACACGAGCACAAACGCATCATTCTGGCCGAAGATCAGGTCCAGCCCCATGATTGGGTTGAGGGCGAGCAGCGCCACCAGCGCCATTTTGCGCCGCGCACCAGCCACCAGGCGCGGGGCCAGCGCCAGCGCTACAGCCATGAGCAGCAGGTAGACAATGCGCTGATCGTAGCCCCCCAGCGCCTGCCCGGCCAGATAAAAGGGTGCACTCAAGAGAAAAGTCCACGGCAAATAGGGGTAGTGATAGAGCGCCGTGCGGTACGCGCTGAAGCCCCACTCGGCCATGGGCGTTTGTGTGTAATCCTCGGTGTAGGGGTTGCGCCCCTCCAGCAGATAGCGAATCGTCGCTTCCGTCTGGATGACGCCGCCATCGTGCGTGTACGAGGCGGGGCCGCTCTGCGCGCGCAGCAACATGAGCTTGGTGGCGGGCAGATAGACGCAGGCGGCAATGATCACGCCGAGCAGCAGCCACTTGGTGCGCACCTGCCAGCGCCCGTGCAGCGCCATATCGGCCAGCGCGTAGAGGATGACGGCGCCCAGCGCGAGCGCGTTGAAGAGCAGCCCGATCGGGTCGCCCGGGCGCGGGTTGACGTCACCAAAAGCGGCGAGGGCGCGCGTGCTCAGCAGCCCGCCCAGGAGGGGGTGGCGCGCAACATCCTGCACGCGCGTGGGCAGCGAAGCAGCCTCGGCCAGCCCGCTGATCTGGATGAGCGCGATGGCCAGCAGCGCCACCACCAGCACATCCCAGCCTGGCCCCCGCCGCGTCTCACGCATGCAGCAACTCCTCAACGCAAAGGCGCGCACTGCCAACCCCGACGCAAAGGCGCAAAGGCGCAAAGGAACGCAAAGAAAAGCCAAGCTCTTTTTTGTTTGCGCGCTGCGCAGCGAACTGTCTCATTTTCCTGCTTGTCCTCGCTTTTCTTTGCGCTTCCTTTGCGGCTTTGCGCCTTTGCGTCGCCGGTATCCTGACTACTGTTCGCGCGCGGCAAAGAGTATGCCGTTCTGCCCGGGCGCGAAGATCCACGGCCCGGCAACGGCCGCCGCACCCCCCAGCGTGGGCGACTGCACATTGCCCTGCAGCAGCGCACCCGTCACCACGTCGAGGTACTGGAACGCGCCGCCGTCGGTGGCCACAAAGACGCGCACATCATCCACCAGTGCGCCGCCGAGGGGCGTGCCGGCCACGCTCACGTTCCACAGCAATTGCCCTTCGGGGCGCAGCGCGCGCGTAAACGCACGCACAAAGCCCGGGCCCGACGCAAAGAGTGTGCTGCTGTTGGCTGCAATGCCCGTAGGCGCAGCGCCCACGAAGGCAATCCACGAGACGGTGCCTGCGTTGGCGTCGAATGCAAAGAGGCGGCCCGAGGCATCACCTGCGTAGAGTTCGGCCAGCGCTTTGACGCCCGGCGCCGAGAAGAGTGGCGGCGTCACAAAGGAGGTTGCCTCCGTCGTCTGCCACACAACTTCGCCCGAGAAGAGATCGATGGCGCGCACGAGATCGCTGGCCACAAAGACCGTTTGTCCGCCCACGGCAGGGATCTGGGATTGCGCATTGCCCAGATTCACGTTGCGCAGCGTGGCGCCGTTGCCGCGGTCGAGAATCAGCAGCCGCTCGGCGTCGGCGGCGCGTGCTGTGAGCAGGATGCGGCCGGCTGCGGCCACCATGCCGCGCGGCTGCACGCCCAGCGCTTGCGTCCAGCGTTGCACGGCCTGCAGCCCCTGATCCTCCAGCGCAATCAGGCGGCCGCTTTCGGTGATCACGAAGATGAGACCGCCATCGGCAAGCGGCGTCGCGCGCATGGGTTCGCCCACAAAGAAGCGCCAGCGCTGGCTGCCGGATTCACGATCGAAGCAGTAGAGATGTCCATCGGCCGAGGTGGCAATGACGCTGTTGCCCACCACAATTGCGCCACTGGTATAGCCGCCGCCGGCCAGCCCCGCCTGCCCGCCGGCCGGCCAGCCCAGTTGCAGCGGCAGGCGCGGGAGGGCGGGGACGCGCCCCGTGTTGCCGGCATCGTGGTGCGCCATGGGGAAATCGTTGGGCGCAGCCGGTGCAGAGGCTGGCACGGGCGTCAGGTTGGCGTCGGCGCTGCGCACTGTCAGCCAGCGGATGTTGTTCGGGTCGGTTGTGGCCAGCGGCGCGGGCAGCGTGGGATTGAGCGTGGGCCGTGCCGATACCGAGCGCATCCAGCCGGGGTTGTTGCTGTTGGGCGCGCAGCAGACGTAGAGCCATTCACCGGTGTTGTCTCGCCCCAGCAGCGTCACCTGCGTGCCCACGGCAATTGTGTCCGTTTGCGTATAGAGCGACGACGGCCCCACGCGCATCTGGCCGCTCTGCCGGTCGATGATCGCCGCCATGGAGTTGACAACATAAACGGGCGGCGCGACCGGCGTGAAGGTGGGCGTTGCCGGTGCGAGGGTCGGCAGGTCGGGCGGCAGCGTGGGAATGGGTGTGGGGATGGGCGTGGGCGGCAGCGGCGTGTCGGTGGGGGGTGCGGCTGCAATCGCCGTGGGGATTTCAGCGGGCGCATCCACGGCCGGCACGCTTGTCGGCGCGGCGCCCGGCTGCCCTCCTTCGACGACCGGCAGGTTGATTGTGGAGGTGATGGCCGTCGGCGCATCCAGCGGGCTGGCTGGTTGCTGCGGTAGCCCGTCCTGCGTAGAGCCAGTGGCCTGCGCGGCAGCTGTAGCCAGCGCATCAGCCTGCGCAGTCGCCTGCAGCGCGGCCGCGGCAAGCGCGGTTGCGTTCGCATCGGGTTGCATCACCACGGGCGCGCTCACATCCCCGGGCGTGGGCGTTTGGGTGGACGCGAGGGCCACCTGCGCGCCCAGCGTGGCCACCTGCGTCTTGAAGGCGACCTGCGTCAGGTTGTCTTCGGCCGTGCGCGTGGCGCGGAAATCGGGCGTGGCGGTGGAGGCGGCGTAGGCTGTGGCCGACGGCGTCGGCGTGGGGCCGCTTAGCAGCCCACCTTGCGCCGCCCAGAAGAGCCCCCCCAGCGCCAGCAGCAACACAAACGCCAGCAACAGAGCAATTATAAGGACGGCGGGGGCGCGGCTGCCAGAGGGTGACATGGCTTCATTGTAGCAACAAAGCCGCGCAACGTAACAACAGAACAGCGACGCTGTTCTGTTGTTACTTGGTGCGCCGGCGCAGCCAGAGGACAATGCCGAGCGCAGTGCCTGCGGCGATCACCAGCGGGCCCCACTTGCGCCCGCTGCGCTGCGCGGCCGGCGCGGGCTGCCCATCCGCACCCGCTTCATTGAGCAGCGTCACCGTGCCTGCGTCGCCATCCACCCGGATTTGTTGGCCGCTGTGTATGCGCTTGGTGGCAACAGCTGTGCCCAGCACGGCGGGAATGCCATACTCACGCGCCACAATCGAGCCGTGGCTGGTCGGCATCATGCGCATGGGCATCCCCCTAACGGCTTAAATCGCACGCCGCAACATTCCAGATATACGGCGCTTGGGCCTGCGCCCCAACTGTTGCAGATTGCGCTCTCCACAGGGTATTATCGCAGAAGTCAGCCATGCGCCGAAAGTGAAACCGATTGGCCGCAGCGCTGCGTTGGAATAGCACCGGCTGCGTATGCCGGAGCAACAAATTGCCAGAATGGAGTCCCGCGTGAAGACAGAGGAGAAGCCGACTACCCAGCCCACCGACAAGCTTCGCTATCTTTCGGAGCTTACCGTCTTTCAGGATCTCTCACCGCGCGAAATGGAAGACCTCAACCGCGTGACGACGATGAGCTCCGTGCCCAAGGGGCGCGTCTTCTACCGCCCCGAGGAGCCGGGCGAAGTCCTCTTCATTCTCGCGCGATGGGCGTGTGCAGCTCTACCGCATTAGCCCCGAAGGCAAGAAGCTGGTCATCAGCACGCTGGGGCCGCATACCCTCTTCGGCGAGATGGCGCTGCTGGGGGCCAAAATGCACAACACCTTTGCCGAGGCGCTTGACGACAGCATGATCGTCGTCATGAGCCGCGCCGACCTGGAGCGGCTCATCATCAACAAGCCGCAGGTGGCGGTGCGCATTCTGGAGGTGACGGGCAAGCGGCTGCGCGAGGCCGAAGAGCGGCTGGAAAACATGGCATTCAAGGGCATTCCGGCGCGGCTGGCCAACCTGCTGCTCCGCCTGGCCGACGAGCAGAGCGGCGAAGCCGGCAATAGCGAAATTGTGGGGCTCACACACCAGGATCTGGCCGAGAGCGTGGGTACCTACCGCGAAACAGCTACCCAGGTGCTCAACGATCTGAAGGCTGACGGGCTGATCGAAATCGGCCGCAAGCGCATTGCCATCCTCGACCGCGACCGCCTGAGCGAAGTGGCCAACAGCTAAACACAGCAAGAACGGAACTGCGACACAGAGGTCGCAGAGGAAACAGAGGAACACAGAGAAAAACAACAACAGGGGCTGTTCGCTTCGTTGTTGTTTTTCTCTGTGTTCCTCTGTTTCCTCTGTGACCTCTGTGTCGCAGTTCCGTTCTTGCTGTTCTTTGCGCTTCCTTTGCGTCTTTGCGCCTTCGCGTCGCAGGTCGGCGGCGCAGGTCGGCTGTAGTCTGCGTGCGAATTTTCACGATCGTCCTTGACATTTGCATGGGTTCATCCTACAATCGATCTTGTACTCAACGCGCACAGTCACCTGACTATTTTTAGAGCGCACCGATTCCAAACCACCGATTCAATCTTCAGAACGATTCGGCCGACTTGCCCGCTTAGCGGCTAAGGAGAATTTCAGCAATGACGCATGTAATTTTCGATCTCTGTATCCGTGACGGCGCTTGCGCCGAAGTTTGCCCCGTGGAATGCATTGTGCCCGGCGAGCCCGAGGCCGAGTGGCCCTGGTACTACATCGACCCCGACACCTGCATCGACTGTGGCGCCTGCGTGCCCGAGTGCCCCGTCGCGGCCATCCTCCCCGAAGAGGACCTGCCCGAGGATCAGCGCTACACCACCGAGCTCAACGCCATCTTCTTCACCGATGGCCCGGGTTACGCTGCGCTCGAAATGGGCAAGTAACTCGCTTCACTGCCTGCCAAAAACCTCTGCTCAGGCAGAGGTTTTTTTCTTGTAACAGCGGCGCGTGCTCACAACGCGCCGCCCCATACGCAACGATTAGGCTGAAAACGAGGCAATCGCACCATGGCGGATACACAGACCTACACCCCGGTTGACTGGGAAAATGTAAAGCGCGTGCTTGTCATCATGGCGCACCCCGATGACCCCGACTTCACCTGCGGCGGCACGGCCACGCAAATGGCGCGCCAGGGCATTGAGGTCACCTATCTGATCCTCACCAATGGTGACAAGGGCAACCACAACCCCGAGCTGACGCGCAACCAGCTGATTGCGCTGCGCCAGATTGAGCAGCGCGCCGCTGCCGATGTTTGCGGCGTCAAAGACGTGCTCTTCATGGGTGAGGAAGATGGCTTCCTGCAGTCGACGCGTGAACTGCGCTATCGTGTGACACGTGCCATCCGCCGCATTCGCCCCGAATTGATCATCTGCACCGACCCCGATCGCTACTTTGTGGGCGAGGGCTACATCAACCACCCCGACCACCGCAACGCCGGCCTGGTGGCAATTGACGCCATCTTCCCCGCGGCCGACAACCCCATGTTCTACCCCGAAATGCGCGACGAGGGCTTCCTGCCCCACAAGATCAGCCAGCTCTACGTCTTTGGCCACGGCGAATCCGATGTGCGGATCGACATCACCGACGACATAGAAACCAAGATCGACGCCATCCTCTGCCACAAGACGCAAATTACCGAACCGGAGAAGGCCGTGCCATCGTGGCGCGAGCGCTGGGGCGAGAAACAGGAGGACGGCAGCGTGCGTTATTACGAAATGTTCAAGGCGATGAAGTTTACGTAGAAAAGGACATTTCAACGCGATGACGCTTCGCAACGGGAGGCAACCAGCGCACAGGCGAAGCAGAGCGGTACGACTGCGTCTGTCCGTGGCAAATAGACCTTGTAGGATTCGTTGGCCCTGCTTTGCCGGTTGGCCTTCGCGCTTTCGCTATTCTCTGCGTCTTTGCGTTGAGAAGTTTCCGATTTGGTGAGGGAGGCGTGGTGCTATGTTGGGAGAACTGGCGAAGAAGCTGCAGATCAAGAGCGGCATGGATGTGCTTGTGATCAACGCGCCCGAAGGCTATGTCGACCGTTTGCGCGCCGACTACAGCGAGGGCGAAGTGCATGCGCTGGACGAGCGTCCAGGCGGCAAGGGGCATTTCGACTGCGTCCACCTCTTTGTGCGCGACAGCGGCGAGCTGGAAAGCTTCTACAACACCGCCCACGCTGCCATGCGCCCCGACACCATCTTCTGGATCTCCTATCCCAAGATGAGTTCGGCCATCAAAAGCGACCTCAACCGCGACACGCTGCACGTGCGCATCATCAGCGATGGCTGGCAGGGCGTGCGCCAGGTTTCGCTGGACGACACCTGGTCTGCGCTGCGCTACAAGCGCCCGGATGTGGCCACCCACAGCGACCTGGTGGCGGCGCAGTACAGCGGGGCCAAGGCCGACCTGCGCCCGATCTACAATTACGTGGTCGAGATTGTGCAGGCGCTTGGCGACGACGTAATGATTACGCCGCGCCAAAGCTATGTGACCTTTGCGCGCAAGCAGCAGTTCGCCGCCATTGCCGCCCCCGCGCGCGACCGCGTCGAGCTTGCGCTCAAGCTCAAGGGCCGCCCCTTTGATGACGTTGTGCAGGAAAACACGGGCATTGGCAGCGCCGCGCTGACGCACAAAGTCATCCTCAAATCCACCGCCGACGTGGACGACGTGGTGGCGGCGCTGCTGCGCGCAGCCTACGCAGGTGAATTGTGGCCGTCTCGCTAGCGTGTCGCGATTTCAACGCAAGGGCCGCAAGGTGCGCAAGCAAAAGCAAAAGTGGAAAAAACAGCCGGACGTAGCTCGCTTCCAGCTTTGCTGGATCGATACAGAATGAGTCCTTTTCTGTTTTTTCTCTTTCTTGCGTCCTTTCGCCTTTGCGTTGAAGCTGACAACCAATTCCACAGCCTGTCACTTTGAGTGAGCCAAATGGCCCAATCCGACTTCGCCGTTGAGCTTGTCAACGTCACCAAGGAGTTCCCCGCGCCCTCCGGCGAGATTGTGACGGCGGTGAAGGACGTGACGCTGCGCATTCGCGAGGGGGAGTTCTTCGCCATGCTCGGCCCCTCGGGCTGCGGCAAGACGACGTCGCTGCGCATGATTGCGGGCTTTGAGCTGCCCACCGCGGGTGATGTGATGATCCGCGGCCGCGCGATGGGGCGCACGCCCCCTTTCCAGCGCCCCGTCAACACCGTCTTCCAGAGCTACGCGCTCTTTCCCCACATGAGCATTGGCGACAATGTGGCCTTTGGGCTGCAGATGGACGGCGTGCCCAAAGGCGAGATTGCGGGCCGCGTCAAGGAGGCGCTGGCCATGGTGCGCCTGCCCAACTACGAGGCGCGCATGCCCAAGCAGCTTTCGGGCGGGCAGCAGCAGCGCGTGGCGCTGGCGCGCGCGCTGGTCAAGCGCCCCGAGGTGCTGCTGCTCGACGAGCCGCTGGGTGCGCTCGACCTCAAGCTGCGCAAGGAGATGCAGCTTGAACTCAAGCGGCTGCAGCGCGAGGTGGGCATTACCTTCGTCTTTGTAACGCACGACCAGGAAGAGGCGCTCACCATGAGCGACCGCATCGCCGTCATGTCGGAGGGCGAGGCGCTGCAGGTGGGCACGCCCGAGGCGATCTACGAGCGCCCCAACTGCATGTTTGTGGCCGATTTTATTGGTGACAGCAATTTTCTCAAGGGCAGCGTCACCGAGCAGGTGGCTCGCATTGTTTCAGTGCGGCTGGGCAACGACCACATTGTCTACGCCGAGAGCGACGTGCAGGTGGCGGCGGGCACGCCCGTGCACATTGCCATCCGCCCCGAGAAGATCGACATCCACCGCGTGGAGGGGCTGCGCAACGTCTTCACGGGCTGTGTGACGGACACTGTCTACATTGGCACTGATACGCACTATGATGTAAAGCTGCCCACAGGCGAAACGCTGCGCGTGCGCGAGCAGAACGCGCTGCCGGGCAACAACCTGCAGGCGAACGACGGCGACAGCGTGCAGGTAGGCTTCGACCCCGAAGCGGCGCGCGTGCTTGTGGACTGAAAAAAGGGGCGGTACACAGATTTCACAGATTCGACAGATATTCACAGATGACTGCCGATGTGACGTTTTTCATCTGTGAATATCTGTCGAATCTGTGAAATCTGTGTACTGCTGTTCGAGGGGGCGGGGATGGCTGTGGAGACGCAAATCGAGAGTGCGCCACGCGTGGGGCTTGGGCAGCGGCTGCGCGAGAGCCCGCGTGCGCAGGGCTTTCTGCTTGTGCTGCCCGCGCTTATCTGGATGTTGCTGCTGCTGGTGATTCCGCTGGCGCTCACCATCATCACCAGCTTTGGCCGGCGCGACCCCGACGGCAACGTCATCTACACCTTCACCTTCGAGAACTATCTGCGCCTGCTGGGCATCACGCCCGAGGGCTTTGACCCCCTCTATGCGCGCATCCTCTGGCGCTCGGTGGTGCTTGCCTTCTGGACGACGCTGCTGGTGATCCTGCTTGCCTATCCTCTCGCCTACTTCATTGCGCGTGCGCCCGTCAAGCGGCGCAGCCTCTACACCTTCATGGTGCTGGTGCCGCTGTGGACCAACTTTGTCATCCGCATCTATGCGTGGGTGATGATTTTGCGCAACCAGGGGGTGCTCAACAGCACGCTGGGCTGGGCCGCGGGGCTGCTCGGCATCCCCTTCAGCGGCTTCGACCTCTACCCGTCGCAGGGGGCTGTGCTCGTGGGCATGGTCTACGAATTTCTGCCCTTCATGATCCTGCCCATCTACACATCGCTGGAGAAGATTGAGCCGGTGCTCTACGAAGCCGCGGCCGATTTGGGCGCGGCGGCATGGCGCACCTTTGTGCGTATTACGCTGCCGCTCTCGCTGCCCGGGCTCACGGCGGGCACGATTCTGGTCTTCATCCCCGTCATTGGCACCTTCGTTGTCTCCGACATCCTGGGTGGCAAGCAGGTCATTCTGGTGGGCAACCTCATCCAGCGGCAGTTTCTGGATGCGCGCAACCCGCCCTTTGGGTCGGCGGCGTCTGTCATCCTCATGGTCTTCACGCTGCTCTTCACCCTCTACTACACGCGCCGCTTCGGCTTTGGCGAGGAGATTCGGGGCGGATGAACGTGCGGCGCAACGGCTGGTTTACCACAACTTTGGCAGTGCTGGTGTACGCCTTTATGTACGCCCCGATTGTCGTGCTCATCTTCTACTCGTTCAACGAGTCGCGCACGAATGTCGTCTTCACGGGCTTTGTCAACCAGCAGCCATGCGGCCCCTTCTACTGGTATTGCCAGCTCTTCCAGAATGACGATGTGCTGGAAGCGGCGCGCAACACGCTTATCATTGCCTTCACCTCTACAGTCACCGCCACCATCTTCGGCACCATGGCTGCGCTGGGGCTGCAGCGCTACAACTTCTTTGGCAAGCGCGCCGCCGAAGCGTCCATCTACACGCCAATCGTCTCGCCCGAGATCGTCATGGGCATTGGCATCCTTGTCTTCTTCAGCGCAGCGTTTGGCTGGCTCAATAGCACGCTCGGGCTGCGTGGCGACAACCGCCTCTCCATGGGCATGACGACCATCATCGTCTCGCACGTGGCCTTCAGCATGCCTTTCGTCATCCTCACCGTGCGCGCACGCCTGGTGGGCTTTGATCCCGCCATGGAGGAGGCCGCCGCCGACCTGGGGGCCAACGAGTGGACAGTCTTCCGCCGTGTGACGCTGCCGCTGATTGCGCCGGGCGTCTACGCCGGGGCAATGCTCGCCTTCACCCTCTCGCTCGACGACTTCATCATCACCTTCTTCACCAGCGGGCCGGGCTCCACCACGCTGCCCATCTACGTCTACGGCCTGCTGCGCCGCACGGTAACGCCAGAAGTCAATGCCCTCTCCACCGTGTGGATTCTGGCCGTCCTCGTCCTCGTCCTCGCCTACCAGCGGATTGAGGCTCGCGACTAAAGGCCTTGACACAGAGGTCACAGAGGGAACAGAGGAACACAGAGAACAGCAACAGCAGGGTGTGGGGTGTGGGGTGTCGTAAGTCCACACCCGACACCCGACACCCGACACCCTGCTGTTGCTGTTCTCTGTGTTCCTCTGTTCCCTCTGTGACCTCTGTGTCAAGTTTTGTTGTTCTGTCCACCCAATCGCGAGTACAATCGAGGCCGCATTCTTTGCTCGCTTGCCAAGGAGTCTCTCGTGCTGTACTCATCTGCTTTACATGCCGCCCGCGCACCGCTGCTGGCCCTGCTCTGCCTGCTGTTGCTGCTGAGCGCGTGCGTCGCACCCGTTCAGCCCGCAGCCGAAGCGGCTTTCGCCTGCCCGCCGGCCGACCCACGCCTTGAGGTTACTTCCACCGAGCTCAACCTCTACACCTTTGCCGAGTACGTGCCGCAGGATCACATTCGCTGCTTTGCCGAGGCGTATGGCATCAAGGTCAACCAGGATGTCTATTCGACCAACAGCGAGATGTACGCCAAGCTGGCGGCGGGGGGCGCGAGCTACGACGTTGTGCAGCCCACCGACTACATTGTGGAGCTGCTCATTCGCCAGGGGCTGCTGCAGAAGCTGGACAAGACGCAGTTGACTGCCCTGGCCGCCATCAACCCCGCCTACCTGAAACTGCCCTTTGACCCCGCAAACGACTACACCGTCCCCTACCAGGCGGGCACCTATGCGATTGCGGTCAACAGCGACGCCGTGGAGACCATCCCCACATCGTGGGCCGATCTTTGGCGTGACGAATACGCGGGCCGCATGGTCTTTCTGGACGACGCGCGCTCGGTGATCGGGCTGACGCTGCTCACGCTGGGCTATTCGCTCAACAGCACCGATCCGGCGGAACTGGATGAGGCGAAGATGCGCCTGGCCGAGCTCGTGCCCAACATCAAGCTCTTTGAGAGCGACAGCCCCAAGACGGCGCTGATTGCCGGCGATGTGGACCTGGGCATGGTATGGACGGGTGAAGCGGTGCTGGCGCAGCGCGAACTCCCCGCCATCGAATATGTCTATCCCAGCGAGGGTGCGATTCTCTGGCAGGACAACTACGCCATTCCCGCCAGTGCGCCCCACGCTGATGCGGCGCTGGCGTTCATCAACTACACGCTGCAGCCCGACATCTTCTGGCTCACACTGCGCGACTTTCCCTACACCAACCCCAACGATGGCGCGCTCGAGTATGCGCGCATTAATCAGCCGGAACTTTACGCAGCCTACGTCAACTCGCCTATCACCAACACGCCCGCCGATGCGCTGGCCAACGGCCACCACCTGCAGGATGTGGGCGAGGCGCTTGTGCAGTATGACCGCATTTGGACCGAAGTGAAGGCGCGCTAATGATGTGCCGTTGTGCGTAGCGGAGTGCCTCCTGGCCCTCGTTGTGGTGCACGCGCGAAGTGAAGGCCAGGAGGCCTTTCGCTACGAACAACGCGCATGGAACGCCAAAGCTGTGGATAACGTATGCATATGTGACGAAGTACGTTTTTTTCTGATCGTGAGACCGATCAACCGGCCCAATGCGGGCCTCAAGGAGCAAAGACCGTGAAGAGAAGTCTTTTCCCCCGCTGGATTGTTTATGTCTCGCTGATTGCAACGCTTGCGCTGCTGGCTGCCTGTAGCGGCGGTGGCGCTGAAGAGGCCGATGCGGTAAGTGACTTCACCTGTCCCGAGCCGGATCCCCGCAGCGAAGTCACCTCAAAGGAGCTCAATCTCTTTGTGTGGACCGAATATATCCCCAGCGAAATGATTGACTGCTTTGAGCAGGCGTACGACATCAAGGTCAACACCAGTGAATTCTCCAGCAACGAGGAGATGTACGCCAAGCTGGCTGCGGGCAACACAAGCTATGACCTGACGCAGCCCACGGATCAGCTTGTGGGCCTTATGGTGCGCCAGAATGTCATCGAAAAGCTGGATGCGAGCAAGCTGCCGGTGCTGGCCAACTTTAGCCCGGCCTTTCTCGATCAATCCTTTGACCCGGGCAACGAGTACACGATCCCCTACCAGGGCGGCATGGACGCGCTTGTGGTCAACACCGCCACAGTAGAGAATCCGCCAGTCGCCTTTGCCGACTTGTGGAATGATGAGTACGCAGGACGCATGGTTATGGTCGATGACGCACGCACGATTATTGGAGCCACGCTGCTGACGCTTGGCTATGACATCAACACGACGGACCCGGCGGAACTGGACGAGGCCAAGGCCCGCCTGGCCGAGCTTGTGCCCAACGTCAACATTTGGGACAGCGACAGCCCCAAGACGGCGCTGATTGGCGGTGATGCCGACCTCGGCGTGGTGTGGACGGGCGAGGCGCGCCTCGCCAAGGATGAGGTGGAGAGCATCGAATTCATCTATCCTGAGGAAGGCGCGGTGCGCTGGCAGGACAACTGGGCGATTCCCACAGGCGCGCCCCATCCTGATGCCGCCTATGCGTGGCTCAATTACATCAACCAGCCCGAGCTCTTTTGGATGACGATGCGCGACTTCCCGTACATCAACCCCAATCAGGCTTCGCTGGATTATGCAGAGAGCAACCAGCCCGAGCTCTACGCCAAGTACATGGGTTCCGACATCACCAATGTGCCCGCCGATGCGATGGCGGCTGCGCACCGCATTGAGGATGTGGGCGAAGCCACTGTGCTCTACGACCGCATCTGGACGGAAGTAAAGGGACAATAGGAGGGCGTGGGGTGTCGGGTGTAGGGCGTCGATTCCCTGCACCCCACACCCACACCCCACACCCGACACCCCACACCCGACACCCCACACCCGACTTGTGACGCCCCTTACGTGTGGTCGGCCCGCTGCGCGCGTATACTGAATCAGCAATCGCCAATTTTCCTTTTTTCGCATGTCGCTGTCATTGTCCGGCGGCGTCACTGGAGGTGTAGTGTGCGGATTGAGAACCCTTTCAAGCGCGTCGAGCAGTTGAAGCGCGTGAAAAATGTCCCGACTGAATCGCAGGGAGAGCGCGTGCCGCCCGGGCAGTTCCTCACTGAGCGCTTTCCAGTGCTCCACTACGGCTCAACGCCCCACTACAGCTCGCTGGACAACTGGACTTTCCGCGTCTTCGGCCTGGTTGAGCAGGAGCGCACCTATACGTGGGACGAGATGATGGCGCTGCCCACCAACACCGAAACCGTGGACATCCACTGTGTCACACGCTGGAGCAAGCTCGACACGACATGGACGGGCATCCCGTGGCGCGTCTTTCTTGAGCAGATTCAGATCAAACCCGACGCAACGCACGTGATGGCGCACTGCGAGAATGGCTTCACCACCAACATTGCGCTGGATGTGCTGGACGACGATGACACCATGCTTGCCTACAAGTATGAGGGCAAGCTGCTGGAGCCGGACCACGGCTATCCCATGCGGCTGCTTGTGCCCAAGAAGTACTTCTGGAAGAGCGCCAAGTGGATTCGCGGCCTTGAGTTCATGCGCGGCGACCGGCCGGGCTTCTGGGAGCGCGCCGGCTACCATATGGAAGGCGACCCCTGGGCCGAGGAGCGCTTCGGCAGGTAACACCCTGCAACAACTGCGACGCACAGGTGCGCAGGCGCAATAGACCGCAGAGAATCGCAAAGGCAGGAAGAGACAGCAGCAACTGTTTCTTCCTGCCTTTGCGATTCCCTGCGGTCTATTGCGCCTGCGCACCAAGCGCTGTTGTTGCTCCGGAACGCGAGGGCTCGCCTGTGCGTTCGTGTGGGAAGAACGCTGCAATCCACACAAACATACCGCATAAGCGAGACGAGGAGATAACAATGGCTGTTTTTGGCTGGAAGGCGGGCCTGGAGCAGTTTAACCCCAACGAATTGCTGGAGCAGGTGGTTGCTGCCGAAGAGGCCGGCTTTGATGCAGTGGATGTAAGCGACCACTTCCACCCCTGGTCGGAGGATGGTCAGGCCGCTTTTGTCTGGACATGGCTGGGCGCAGCGGCAGTGCGCACAAAGAAGATCATTCTGGGCACAGGCGTCACCTGCCCCATTTTGCGCTACCACCCTGCGATTATTGCGCAGGCCATGGCCACGCTCGACGTGATGGCCCCCGGCCGCACCTACCTGGGCGTGGGCACGGGCGAGGCGCTCAACGAGATGGCCGCCACAGGCGAGTGGCCCCCCTATGACGAGCGCCAGGAGCGCATGGGCGAGGCCATTGAACTCATGCGCGCACTCTGGACCGGCGACGTAGTCTCATGGGAGGGTGAATACTACGAGACGCGCGATGCAAAGCTCTACACCCGCACCAAGGAAGAGATTCCCATCTACGTCTCCAGCATGGTGCCCGCGAGCGCAGCCTTTGCCGGGGCCTATGGCGACGGCCTCTTTACCACCGGCGGCAGCAAGCCCGACGAGTACAAGGCGCTCTTTGCCGAATTCGAGGAAGGCGCACGCGCTGCCGGCAAGGATCCCTCCACCCTGCCCCGCCTGATTGAACTCAGCGTCGCCTATACCAACGACACCGAGAGCGTGGTGAAGACCTACAAGAAGTATTGGGCAGCCACCATGATTCCCGCGCTCTTTACCGAATCCATCTACAGCCCCAAGCAGGCGCAGGAGAACGGCAAGCCGGTGGGCGCCGAGGCCATCAAGGAGAAGACAAAAATCTCCGCCGATCCAAAGGAGCAGGCCGAGTTTGTGCAGCAGTATCTCGATCTCGGCTTCACCCACCTCTTCTTCCACTCGGTGGAGGAAGACCAGGTTGGCTTCCTCAAGCGCTTCGGTCAGGAAGTGCTGCCCCTTCTGCGCAAGAAGTAGTGAACAGCCGAACAGAGTCATTGGAAGCGGCAAGTAAAACGGAGCGCCTCACACTCGAGTGTGAGGCGCTCCATTTACCACTTGCCACTTACGCAATGACTCCTTTGGCTGTTGTGGCTACTCCACAATCACCTTGTCGCTGGCGCTGCGGCCAAAGACCTCGGGCGAGTACATCTCCTCCGCTGTGGCGGGGGGCACGATGTAGCTGCCCGGCGTGGTGGCGCGCGCCACGTAGGTGTAGTCATAGACGCCGTCCCACAGCAGCGAGGTGAAGGCCTCGGCGCGGTTGTCGCGCAGGTTCTGGTGCTCATACCAGGTGCCATACCACCACCAGCCGTAGGGCTGGCGGCCCGGGTCGCTCTCGGGAATCGACTCACTCACGGCCAGCGCCGGGTTGATGGCTTCGAGGCCGGCGGGCAGCGGGTCCACCAGCGCCACGTGATAGCGGCGGCTGTCGGCCACCATCTGCAGGCGAATGCGCACGCGCGCCCCTGCCTTAATGCGCCACGTGCCGTCGGCGTCGCGCTGCACGTCGGCAGGGTCATCCACCGCCTCGTAGGTGCGCTCCACCACAAAACCCATGTCCAGCGCCTTCAGGTTGAGGTTGGTGGGGGCATAGGAGAGCCCCAGCCGATAGTAGAGCCGCCCGTCGTCGCCATCCTTGGCAATAATGATCTCCTGCGTGGCCGCTTCGCTCTCCATCAGGTAGCGCATGGGTACAAGCGTCTGGAACGCATCGGTGGTGTAGCCCTGATAGGGGTGCTCCGCCACGTACGTGTCGCCCAGCCAAACGCGCGCAATGAAGTCGGGCGCGACATTCTCGTAGGTGTTGAAGTAACGATCGAGCGCCAGCAGCACCCACACATTCTCCTGCGTGTTGCTCCAGCGGCCATCGGTGCGGTTGGCCAGCAGGCCATTCACCAGCTTGGGAATGAGATCGCTCTCGGGCTCATCATTGATCAGCGTGTCGAGCAGAATCGCGTCGGTGCGGCGGTTGGAGTGAAGCAGCACCCACTCCTGGTCACCATAGGAGGTGTAGAAGTTGGCCGCGCCCGCCGTCTCCACGGCGCTGTTGTTCACATGGGTGCGGATTGCCTCCACCTCGGCCGCCGATGCCGCGTCGCCGGAGAGCACCTGCCAGAGCCAGCCAATCGCCTCGAGCGACTGATCGTCGAGCGGCTTGCTGTTGATGAGGTTGCGCGCCTTGGCAGCGTCGGTATCACCCATGAGGTCGCGCACGTAGAGTGCGTAACTGCTGAGCGTGTGGCGGGTGATGTCGCTGTACCAGCCGGGATAGTAGCTCTCGATATTGCGCAGGTAGTTGAGCGCGCGGTCGAGCGGCTCCGCCGGCACAGCGTAATCCTTGCTTTGCGCCACAGTCAGCGCATGCGCCACGAAGATTGAGTTGTAGGGGAGCGACTCCCTGCCCCGCTCCCACATGGGCCAGCCGCCCTCCATGTTCTGCATGGCCACAAGGCGCGTCAATGTCCCTGGCCACGCCGGCGTTGAGCGCGGCCGGGTCGGGCAGCCCCTCGGCCTTGAAGGCGGTGAGCACATCCTTGAGTGCGGCGATGCCCATGACGCGTGAAGCCACCTGCTCGGAGCACTCGAAGGGGTACTGGTACAGGTAGAGCACGGCGTCCGTGAGCGCAGAGAGCGCCGTGGACGATGTGCCGATCTCCAGCCCGCCGAATTGCGGGAAGACATCTGTGGGCGTCTGCAGCGGCTGCGCCACGGCGCCCTCATCCACAGTGCCGTAGACGGCGAAGGCCTCCGTGGTGGCAGGCGTGTAGATGGGCAGCTCACCCGATGCGCCGTCGGCGTAATCGCCGGCGGCCGCGGCCACCTGGAAGCGTCCTGTGCCGGCGCTGACGGTGGAAGCCGGGAAGCGCACCTCCACACGGTCGTTGGCGGGCACCTCCACTCGCTGCCCCAGCGTGCTGTCAAGGCCGATGTTGGCGGTGGTCATGGCCACGCGCACGCTAAGTGGCGCATCGGTCTGGTTCTGCAGCACAACGGGGAACTGGAACGCGTCGCCGAAGTTGAGGAAGCGCGGCGCGCTCGGCCGCACCATGAGGGGCAGGCGCGCAGTGATGTTGGCCTCGGCGCTGCCGAAGTCGCGCGCGGTGGCGGCCACGACCATGACACGATAGCGGGTGAGGTTGTCGGGCATCTGGAATTCAACGCGCGCCTTGCCCTCGGCGTCCGTCGTTACCGCCGGCGCAAAGATAGCGAGCGGGTTGAAGTTGGTGCGTATGTCGATGGCTGTTGTGGCTTCCGTGGCCTGCGCCGATTCCTCCTTGGCCACCATACCCTCGGATTCCATCATGGGCATTTCGGTGGCCATGGGCGCAGCCGCGGGCACGGCCATGTCGAACATTGCATCAGGCGCGGCGGCCGAAGCCATCACCTCACCGCCACCGCCCATGCCGCCGCCGCCCGCCCGTCTGCCATGGCCGTGGCCATCATAGCCGGGTCAATCAAGATGACGTTGTTGCGCGCATAGGTGCTGCTAATGCCCGCCCCCACCTCACGGTAGAAGCTAAGCAGCGGGTCGGGAATCGAGTAGCCGGTGAGCGCCAGAATGGCTTCGTCAACGACGACGACAACCAGCTCTGCGCCCTCCACGGGCTCGCCGGCGGCGTTGGTTGCAACCAGATCAATCGCCGTCTCCTTGCCCGGGGCCAGCGCCGTTTCTTCGGGTGTAATGGCAAGCGTCAGCGTGCGGTTGACGGGCGGCACGGGCAGCGAGAGCTGCGCCGTGGCAAAGGCCGGGCGCAGCGGCAGATCGGGCATGGGTTCGCCCTTGTCATCCACACGCACGGCCGCGCCATTCAGATCCACCTGCACCACGATGTTGGGCACGTTGCCCTCTTCAATGGGCACACGCAGGATGGCGGTGCCGTCTGTTACCGTAAAGCGCTCGGTGGCGAGGAAGCCGTTGCGCGCCACGGTCAGCAGCCCTTCGGCGGGGCTGAAGGGGGACTGCACGAGCAGCTCGGCCACGTCACCGGCGGCATAGCTCTCCTTGTCGGGGATAATCTGCGCCTCTTCCTGCATCAGGTCGCGCGAAGCCCTGCTTGCCCCGCCCGAGACCCAACGTGTGAGTTCGGTGCGGTTAAGGCGCTCGTTGGCGTCGCGCACGTCGGCCCAAATGCGGTAGGAGCCGCCGGTCGCGGTGTCGAAGCTGCACTGTGCAGGTTCATTGCCCGAGATCAGCTCGCACTCCTGCACGGGGCCATCCTGCTGCACATAGCGCCCTTCTTTCCACACATATTCCTGCAGGGCGGCGTGCACCTGCACGGGCGTTTCGGCCACCACGTTGCCGTCAACGTCGGTGACGATGACATCAAAGCGCAGCGGCGTGCCCGCTTCCACAAAGACCTGATTGGAGCGCAGCCCCACATAGAGCGCGGAGGGATGCACGAGCAGGTTGGTGGATGCCGACCACGCCTGCCGGTTGACGTCCATGACGACCGCCTCGGCGCTCACGCTGTAGGGGCGCGGCTCCTCGGCACGGTTGAAGTTCATGCGCAGGTAGTGCGTGCCGGTGGCGTCGGTGAACCCCACAAGCTGGTTGGTGGCCGGCCCCTCTTGTACGCCCGTGGCCTCGTAGTAGATGTCGTTGAAGCCGCTTTCGTAGCTGTCATACGCAATCCACCAGGGGCGCCAGACGCCAAAATCGAAGTCCTCCCAGTTGGGGGGCGCATAGCTGGCCGGGCTCGCGTTCACCGTCCACGTGGTTTCGGCGCTGGGCAGCGCGCCGCCCGCATAGTAGCTTGCGTTCACGGAGACGAGCGCGTCGTCACCCACAAACCACGGCCCCATGCCTTCGGGCTGCGCCTTGACCTCGAACTCAGGCCGACGGAACTCCTGTACCTGGAACTGGTAGTAGTTGTCCGTGACCCACACGTTGTCAATGCCATTGGCCGTGAAGTAGACACTGTAATAGCCCAGGTTGGCGTTTTCGGGCAGCGTCACGCTGAAGTCGAAACCGTTCAGCGCATTCAACTCCACAGAATCCTCGACGATGCTGTTGCCCAGTGGATCGAGCACCTGGTATTGCACAAAGGGCGCGCTGTCGTCCAGCAGCGTAATGTCGCCGGTGGGCGTGGTGCCAAAGCGGCGCAGCCAGCCCTTGATGTGGACTTCCTCTCCCGGGCGATACATTTGGCGGTCGTCAAAGACATGCCAGCGCAATTCGTCCGGATTTTCCTGCTCGCGCCAGCCGGAGTCGCCGTAGTAGTCCCAAATGCTGTTGGGCAGGATGGTTTGGTCCTCGCCCTGCGAGGCGACGAGCAGATAACCGTTGCTGGCGCTCAGCGGCAGCTTGACTGTGCCGTCGGCGCCGGTTGTTCCCTCGGCCTTTGTGCCGTAAAGCTCCACCTGCACGTCGGCGAGGGGCGCGCCGTCCTCAAGCTGCGTGGCCCAGGCCAGCAGCTCGTCCTGGTCGGCCAAGGCGTCCACGGCCAAATGAGTCACCTGCACCCACGATTCAATGTTGGCATAGTCGCGCTCGCCAAAGAGCGGGCGCGGAATGTCCACAATCACAATCAGCTGGCCAAAGCCCGACTGGGGCAGCACCGGAGAGAGGGCAATGTTGGTCTGCACCAGCGCGGTCCGGCTCGCCGCCGGGTTCAATGTTCTTCTCCAGCACAAGCTCGCCGGGGATGGGCGGCGGGTTATCCTGCCAGCGGTCGCGCTGGTAGGCCTGCCACGCCTGCCAGTCATCGGGCGTGACGGCGTAAATGCGCACGTGCAGCCGGCGGTAGTTGCGCGAGAAGACGGTGAAGGTCGGTTCGCCGGCCGGGTCCACAGTGGTAAGCGTCTGATAGGGGCCAGTAAGCATGGGGTAGGCCTCACCGGTCTTGAAGGTGAAGCGTTCGTCCTTGCCCAGCGTCTGTCCAAAGATGTCCTGAATGGCCCCGCGCACCGTCAGCTCATAGGTGGAGCTGCCCGCCGTAGCGCCGGAGACCGAAACAACGTTACCGTAGATGTTGACCTGCATGCCCGCCATGGTGGGTGTGGTGGTAATCCACGCCGGATCAAAGCTGTCGGGATCAATCGCGTTGGTAAACTGGAGCTCAAAGGGCGAGCCGGGTGGGCAAACGTCGCCGCCCCAGGAGCAGCGCGTGTCCAGTATGCGCAGCGCGCCGTAGGTTTGGAAGGTATAGGACTGCACCTCCTGCGTCACCAGCGGCCCTTCGGCCGAGGGAGTGTTGGGGCCGATGTTGACGTTGACGGTGGCGTCGTAGGGCAGTTCGGAGTTGGCGCGGAAGGCGACCCAGCGGCCGTCGCCCGCCTGCTTGGCCAGCGCCGTCACCTGGGGGTTGGCGGCCACTTCTTCGGCGGCAGCGAGGCGCACGTCAATGGTCTCGCCATTGGCCACCACGCTGATGGTGTTGAGCACGGCCGTGGGGTCAATCAACTGGTCAAAGCCCACAAAGAAGAGGGGATCGCGCGATTGCGGGCCATAGCTCGGGCTGGAGAGGCGCACGGTGGGCGTGGGCGTCGTGAAACTCCAGCGCACCGCCTGCTGCAAGACGCCGCCTGTGGCCGAGGTCGTCCCCTCAGGGATCTCCACGCTGTATTCAGTAGCCATGGGGAAGCGATCCACAGCGGGGTCGCCCGTCTCGCCCTGATACTCAAAGGTAAGGGTCTTTGTGCCCAGCCACTTCCACACGCCGGGCAACTGTGGCGTCAGCGTCACGGGGAGATCGGCGGCAGCCACCTGCTCCAGCGTGCCCAACGCAACCATGGGCTGGCTAAAGGTGACCTGGAGGAAGGGGGCCATGCGGATTTCACCCTCGGGCGCGTAGCGCAGCACCTCGAGGTTGCCGCTCTCCACTTCCACTGTGAGCGGCGCGGTGGTCGTGGGCGGGAATGTGGCGTCAATGCGCGTCTCCGGGCTGGGGGGCGGCACAGGCTCGGCGGGCAGGCGGAAATCCACCTGGTCGGCGGCGGCGCTCTCCAGTGGCGGCATGCGCTCCAGCAGTGCAGCAGTCTCCTCGGCAGTCAGGGGCTCACCCACAGTCACAGTGCGGCTCACCGCCTCCTGTGGCAGTTCGCTGCCCTCGGTCAGGGTAATGTCCAGCCCGTCCGTCCCCCCGGGCAAGGGCGGTTGCCTGTAGCCCTGGGCGGGCGCGGCTTCAGCGCCTCGAAGCGGCATGGTTTCTCCTGTGGATTCGGCGCCGCTACCGGTCAAAGCGGAGGCAGCGCCGGCGGACGCGGGCAGCGCGGCCTGCGTGAGCAGCAGGCTGGCGAGCACCAGCACGTTGAGAATGGTGAAGATGCGACGGTGAGCGGATGGCCGCGTCTGTGGATGCGTCATGTGAAGTCCTCCTCCGGCATGATCCAGCTGTGAATTGCGTGTGAGAATTGGGTGAGATGACGCGTGGTCCGCGGATCATAGCCCTTTCAGCGTGCGTCTGCAACCCCATGTGTGCTTTCTCTTTGACGGGACAGGGGGCAAAAAGGTTGCAAGGTAACGACCCACAGGCGCCGCAAGGCAGGGCTACCGCTTTGCCAGAGGCGCCGCATTCTCATTCCACATACGGGTAACCACCTCTTCAAGCGCGTAGGGGTACGCAAAGTCGTGGCTCTCGGCGAGGGCGCGGCCCACCCTGGCCATTTCGGCGCGTATGGCAGCAATGGCTGCAACGGTTTCAGCGGGCGTCCTGGATGGCATGCCGAGAATGTTGTGCTGCTGTTCGGTCAGCTTGCCGGCCAGCCCCCTGTGCAGCGCGCCCAGCATGTGAATGGTGACGCGTGTGCCAATGTCCTTGCCCACCATGTGCATGTACCAACCGCGCAGCAGCGCCATCCGCTCAATGTAGAGCCCCGCAAAGGAGGTGTGATCGTACTTTCTGGCGAGGACCTTCAAGTCCTTGTGCGTTGCAATCCAGTAATCAACGATGAACTGCCTCACGGCTGCGCCGTCAATCTCCTGTGCAAGCGAATCGGCGGGGCGCGTGAACCCTGCCAACTTCTCTCCGAAGCGCGCATTGCGACAGGCGAGAATGACCAGATGCGGCTCGAAATTCTCGCTCGCCGTGTCCTGCACGTAGAAATCAAAGATCGTGCCGTCGGCGAGGATCATATGGTGGAGCAGCACCCCTTCTGCAAAACGCAGCAACAGGCTGCCCACAGGGGCCAGCGGCAGATAGTACGCCCAATCAGGCTCTACCCATCGTTCAACCTCTGCGGGTTCCACCGCAATGCGAAAATCCACGTCACTCCAGGCGTCGCCTGTGCCTGCCGCAAGGCTGCCTCCCACCCAGATCGCCTGAATGCGTTCATCGGCATAGCACTTTGCGGCCACTGCGCGGATCAGCTCTGCATGGGGCCCGTGCGCCAGTGCGCCAAGTTCAATGTCGCTCATCGTTTCATAGTGTCCATTCGTTTGCGCAAGGCGGGCCGTCGAGCAGCGCCCTGCGGCGTGATGCAGTGGCCAGCGTGTTGCATTGCCCACAGCCGGAGGGCTGGAAGCCCCCCGCTACGCAGGCCGGCGTGCTGCAGAAAACAAACCGGGGGCTGTGAAGAGCCCCCGGCAACCTGCAACCCTAAACTTTCAAGCCTTTACCTGCCCTATCCCACTCGTTCGATGTGCGCGCCCAGCGCCCGCAGCTTGTCGTCAATGCGCTCGTAGCCGCGGTCAATCTGCTCCACATTGCCGATTGTCGTCTCGCCGTGCGCCGCCAGCGCGGCCAGCACCAGCGCCATGCCGGCGCGGATGTCCGGGCTTGTCACATGCTGGCCGCTGAGCCGGCTGGGGCCCACAATTACGGCGCGGTGCGGGTCACACAGAATAATCTGCGCGCCCATGGTAATGAGCTTGTCCACAAAGTAGAGGCGACTCTCGTACATCTTCTCGTGCATGATGACGGTGCCCTGTGCCTGGGTGGCCGTTACCAGGGCAATGCTCATCAGGTCGGGCGGGAAGGCCGGCCAGGGCGCATCATCAATCTTGGGTACAGCGCCGCCAAAGTCGGGCTTAACGCGCAGCTCCTGTTCGTCGGCAACCACGAGCGTGTAGGCGCACTCGGGGGGCAGGATGGGGTCATATTCAACGTGCATGCGCACGCCCAGGCGATCACTGAAAACCATCTGCACCATGCGCAGGTGGTCGGGCACAACGCCCTCAATGCGCAGTTCGCCGGCGGTAATGGCGCCCAGCCCCACAAAGCTGCCAATTTCGACAAAGTCAGGGCTAATGCGGAACTCACCACCTGCCAACCGCTCCTGGCCGTGGATGGTGAGGACGTTGCTGCCAATGCCCTCAATGGGGCAACCCATCTTTACCAGCAGGTTGCAAACATCCTGCACGTGGGGCTCGGAGGCGGCGTTGCGCAGCACGGTGGTGCCTTCGGCCAGCGCCGCTGCCATGACTCCATTCTCCGTCGCCGTGACGGAGGCTTCGTCAAGGATGATATCCTTGCCGCGCAGCCGCCCTTGTGCGTGCAGCTCGAACTTGCCGTTCTGCTTCAACTGGGCGCCCAGCGCTTCGAAGACCTGGAGGTGGGTATCAATGCGCCGCCTGCCAATGTCGTCGCCGCCGGCGCTGTTCTCAATGGCAAAGCGGCCAAAGCGCGCCAGGAGCGGCCCCATGAGTGTAAGGGAGCCGCGAATCTGGCCAAAGAGCCCTGCATCGGGTGTACCGCGCACGCTGCGCGCGCAAAGGGTAACTGTGCCGCCGGATTCCGTGACGTCGACGCCCAGTTCGCTGAGAATGCGCATCATGGTCGTCACGTCGCCAATCATGGGGACGTTATGGAGGATTACGGGGTCATCGGTGAGCAGGCATGCCGCAAGCAGCGGCAGCGCGGCGTTCTTGTTGCCAATCGGCCGCACGCTGCCGCGCAACGGGTGACCGCCCTCAATGCAGAAGGACGTCATAGGATCTCCTCAATGTTGGCGTTGATGCCCTATTCCGTAAAGTGCACTGTGTCTGTCGATATGTGACGGACCTGCGCCGCGCGGCGCAGAATTTATGGTGTTGTGGGTTGCACGGATCAAGGAAAACATTGCACACGCACGCTTCTATTGTAACCCAACCATACGGACAGACGTCAACCGGCTTGCATTTGCACACAGGCGGCGCACGTTTGGCCCTCTCTCAGCGACCATCCAGCCGGCGCAAAGGGTACGCTTTGGCTCCGCTCGCAAGTCGCATCAACGCCTTTTTATGCGCTCATCCGCGTTTTACTGCCACGCCCTGGGCCTGGATCTCCCAAACAAGCTGTCTCCACTTTACACGTTCACTCGTGCGAGCGTGCGCGTATTGGCAGACGCAAGCCGGCCCGCGCCCCTACGCAGCGTGCGTTGGAGAAACGCATCAAACCATACAAACAATCCTGCGCTAGATCCGTTTCATTCCGTTTTATATGGACCAGGGGCTTGAAACGTGGCGAGAATTGATGTATCCTGATGTCCCGACTTTACGAAATGCTTTCCAGTCTTTTGCTGCAAGAAGCGGTGTGCCGAACGCAGGCCAACCGTGAGAGTGTGTAGATGGGTCGGCTCCCGCCGGAGCCAGGGGATGCAGTGCAGCATCCCGCCTCGACCCCCCGCCATGAAGAAGTACGGTCTTGCCGACCCCCTCCCGGCGCTGACCTCGATGCGACAGTCACAGGCGCGCACTGCACCTGCAGGCTGAGAACAAAGGAGGCGGTAGATGATGTACAAACAACTCTCATCAACATGTGATAAGGTACGTGTAATCTTCGAACTGCCCGCGTGTTTGTGGGCCGATCGCATCTATGTGGTGGGTGATTTCAACCAGTGGCAACCAACCGCGACGCCGCTGAAGCAGACACGCGACGGGGTGTGGCACGCCGAGGTCGAGCTGCTCGCCGGTCACCGCTACGAGTTCCGCTATTTGATTGATGGCAAGTGGCAGGCAGAGATTCACGCTGACGGCGCGCGCCCCACCGAACTCGGCTGTGATAACAGCGTAGTGGACACAACGCTCATCACCATGCAGAAGCTGCGTGGAGCGGCGCCGCTCAATCTGGCTGCACGCTCGCCTGCACCAACACATGCACACCGCTTGAACGGACGCGCACAGCCGCTCAAGTTGCCCGTCGCCCATACGGGAGACTAACCTGAAAGTTGCTGTACGCGGGAACCAGGCAACAGGCAGAAAGGAGAGGAAGGGACAACGTGATTGTCCCTTCCTCTCCTTTCTGCCTGTTGCCTGGTTCCCGCGTACAGCAACTTTCAGCCCACGCCTCTGCGCGCGCCTGTGCTAGAATCGCACCATGGACCACGCCGCACCCCGCCCTCGGCGGCCCCTGCAATCGTCTCTTCCACCCACACTCCTGCCCAGCTTGCTGCTGGCTCTTGTGCTGGGCATTGCGCTGGCAATGCGCCTGTGGCGCATTGACTCACTGCCCCCGGGCTTCCACTTTGACGAGTCTTTCGAGGGGCTGGAGGCGTGGCGCATTCTCACCATCCCCAGCTACAAACCGATTTTCCTTGAAGGCAACTTCGGTGTGCCGCCCCTCAATGCCTACGCCAACGCGCTGGCCTTCTGGATCTGGTGGTCTCTTCGGCGTGGCGCCCGGCCCTACGCTTATGCGCATCACCGCCGCCGTTTTCGGCGTGCTGGGCGTTCTGGCCGTCTATGCGGCAGCGTGCGAGCTGCGCCTGCTCGATCCCCGCCGCCGCCTCTCGACGGCCTTCCCGCTGCTGGCCGCGGCGGCGCTGGCGATTATGCGCTGGCACATTCACTTCAGCCGCATGGGCATTGAGCCGGTGATTGTGCCGCTTGAGTGGGCGGCAGCCACGTGGCTGCTGCTGCGCGGCTGGCGCACCGGCGGCTGGGGCAACTTTGTTGCGTTGGCAGTTGTGCTCGCGGCAACCCTCTACACCTACCAGGGCGCATGGGTCATCCCCCTCATCGTTGCACTCACCGCGCTGCTGTTGCTCGCAACCGCTCCTTCGGGTGCAGAGGGGCCCGGTAAGCGCCGCCGCTGGCTGGGGCTGCTCGCTGGCGGGCGCGTTGGCGTTGGCGCTGGTCGCGCCGCTCCTTCTCTATTTTAGCCGCCACGCCGACCTGCTGCTCATGCGCCCTGCCCAGCTTTCCGTGGTGGGGGCCACCGGCAGCGCTGCCGACCAGGGCGTGCTCCACAACGTGCGCGCCACCATCACCATGTTCTGGCCACTTGACTGGCCCTTTGGGCCCACGGGCGACATGGACCCCCGCCGCAACCTGCCTGGCGCGCCGGCGCTCGATCTCTGGCTTGCAATCCCTTTCTGGGCAGGGCTGCTGCTGGCGCTGCGCCGCGTGCGCGCACCGGCTTACTGGATTCCCCTGCTGGGGCTGGTGGGGCTGCTCTCCGTGGGCATTGTCAGCGAGTACGCGCCCCACTTCCACCGCGTGCTGGGCGCCGCGGCCCCCGTCGCGCTTCTCTGCGCCGTCGCGCTCGACTGGCTCTGGCAGATGCGCCCAACACAGGCTGGGAGCGGGGGCGCGCGCCCTGGGTGGGCCGCCTGGCTGTGGTGGCGCTGCTGCTGCTCAGCGGCATGACCTCTGCGCGCGACTACTTTGTGCGCTGGGCCGCCCTGCCCGATCTCTACTATGCCTTTGACCAGGGGCTGTGGGATGTGGGGCGCTGGGTGGCCGAGCAGCCGGACGACATGCCCATCTTCCTCTCGCCCCGCCCGGCGGAGCACGCGACACTCGCCTTTGCCTGGGAGACGCGCGGCCGCCCTGCGCCAGAGAGCTTTGATGCACGTGCCATCTTCCCTGTGACGGACGGGCCGACGACGCAGCCCGAAGCCTACGCAATCATCAACCAGGAGGACTTCCGCGGCCCGCTGCTCCTGCCCGAACTGCTGCCGCAGGCGCAGAGCACGCGCACTTTTGCCGATTTTTCCGGCGCGACCAACGCTACGGTCTACACGCGCCCGGCGGGCCCGGCCAGCGCGCGCCCGCCGCAGGTGCGCGTGGACGCGCCTGTTGGCGACGGGATTACGCTGCTCGGCTATGACATCCAGCCCGCCCGCCCGCGTGCCGGCGAGCTACTCTATCTGCAACTGCACTGGCTGGTGGACGCACCCCCCGCAACCGAGTGGACAATCTTCACCCACCTGCTTGCGCCCGATGCAAATGGCGGCGCGCAGGTCGCCGGCAAGGATGGCCCACCCGGCGGCGGTTCACTCCCCACCACCCGCTGGCAGCCAGGCTGGCGCGTTCTCGACGAATACCAGATTCAACTGCCCGCCGACCTGCCCGCCGGCCCTTATACGCTGGCCACCGGGCTCTACACGGCCGACGGTCAACAGCTACCCGCCGCAGCCATTCCGCTGGGCACCATCGCGATAGGGGGTGCGCCGTGAAGCAAGCGGCGCTGCTGCCCTTGCTCTATGATGCGCAGGCCACGGGCGGCTGGACGGCGGGCATGGTACGCGTGACGTGCGCGCTGCTCGCCGACGTGCCCGTTCGCCCGGGAGCCGTGGTGCTGGAGGCGGGCTGTGGCCTCGGCGCTGTGGCGCACGCGCTGCAGCATGATTACCCGGCGGCGCGCGTCACCGGCGTGGAGATGCACCCGCTGGCGCTGGCCGAGGCGCGCGCGCGGCGATCGCCCCTGCTTTGTGCAGGGCGACCTGCTCCGGCTCCCCTTTGCCGCAGCAAGCGCCGACCTGCTGCTGGCACTCGATTCCTTTGACCAGGCAGGCGTGGATTTGGGCGCCGCGCTGGCCGAGGCGCGGCGCGTACTGCGCCCGGGCGGCTTGCTGCTGTTGCGTGTGAGCGCACACCCGCGCCTGCAGGGCGCACACGATGTGGCCTTCAACACAGGCCGCCGCTACACCTTTGCAGAAGTACACTATGCATTGGAGCTGGAAAACTATGGATTGGAGCGCAAAAGCTACGCCAATTTGTTGCTGGCGGCTCCTGTGGTTGCGCTGCGCACGCTGAGCGGCAGGCGTAGCACGCAGCAACAGCAACCTCACCGCCCGGCCTCCTTTCCGTTCTGGAGAGGGAAAGCGGCAGGCGGCGCTTTGCTTTCCCTCTCCAGAGTGGAGAGTGAGCAAGAGGGTTATGTTGCTGCTGGCGCCCCACATGCGCGTGACACAACCCGAACGCCGCCTGTGGCTTCCTCGATCTATGCCTCGCGCGCAGCCAACGCCGTCATTCACGTTGCGCTTGCCGCCGAGTCCGTCTGGCTGCGCCGCGCCAATCTGCCCGGCAGGGCTAAGCCTGCTCGTTCTGGCAAGGAAGATGGATTGAAGATCGAAGCTTGATGATTGCCGCGCAGCTGAATCGCGCAGATCGGCAATACGCAATCCTCGAATCCTCAATTTTGCATCACCCCAACGTCCATCAATTATCCACGCAGTCCACCCATGCCCACACTGGTCTGCACCGTCCTGCCCACCTTCAACGAACGCGACAACATCGCCCAGCTGATTGATGGCGTGCTCGAAAACGCCATCACACCCCACTGCGTCATTGTTGTCGACGACAACTCGCCCGACGGCACGGCCGACGTGGTGCGCGACGCAGCACGCCGCTGGAATCGCCAGGCGAGCCCCCACGCGTTGTCCTTAATCAGCGCGTGGGCGAAAAAGGGCTCACCTCTGCCATTCAGACGGGCATTGACCTGGCGCTCTACACTTTTGGCGCCGACGTGGTGACGTGGATGGACTGCGACCTCTCCATGCCACCCGCCGACATCCCGCGCCTGGTGCGCGCCGTAGGGGCGGGAGCGGATTTGGCAGTCGGCTCGCGCTGGGTCGCCGGCGGCGCCGATGTGGCCCACGACTGGACCGCGCGCAGCCTTAGCCGTACCATCAATCTCTTTGCCCGCACGTTGATCGGCCCTTACACGCACGATTACACCAGCGGCTTTGTGGCAGGGCGCGCCGCCCTCTTCAAGCAACTGCGGCTGCGCGGCGACTATGGCGAATACTGCATCGACCTGCTGGGCCGCGCGGGGCGCGCAGGCTTTACGCTGGTCGATGTTCCCTACATCTGCGTGCCGCGCACCGCCGGCGAAAGCAAGACAGGCGCGCATCTGGGCGACTACCTGGGCAAGGGACGCCATTACGTGGCCACTGTGTGGCGCGTGCGCAGCGGCGGCTGATGCCGATTGCCCGATCCGCTGCAATGGCTGTGATACAATTCACAGACGCTTCGCCAGAGGCCGCGATTGGGCCTATTGCAAGGACATGAACAGATGCTGCAACCTGCTGAACTCTCGCTTGAAGAAATGGGCGACCTGGCCGCCATCATTCCCGCGGCCGACCCCGAGGTGAAACTTGCCTTCCGCCCGATCCCGGACTTTGAAGGAGAGTCGCGCCGCAGAATCATCCCCGTGTGCGAGCCCACGCTGGGCGGCAATGAGCTCAAGTATGTGACGCAGGCGGTGGAGACCAACTGGATCTCCTCGGCTGGCAGCTTTATCCGCGACTTTGAGGCCCAGTTTCGCCGACTTCTGCGGCGTCAAGCACGGCATCGCCTGCGCCAACGGCACGGTGGCCATGCATCTGGCCATGGCCACGCTGGGGCTGGAGCCTGGCGATGAGGTCATCATCCCCACCTTTACCATGATTGCCACGGCCAACGCCGTCACCTACTGCGGCGCAAACCGGTGCTGGTGGATATGGAGCCGGCCTACTGGCAGATGGACATCGACATGGTGGCGGCGAAGATTACGCCGCGCACGCAGAGCGATTGTGCCCGTGCATATCTATGGCCACCCTACCGACATGGACCCGCTGCGTGAGCTGGCGGCGCAGCACGGCATCGTTGTGATTGAGGATGCGGCCGAGGCGCACGGGGCCGAGTACAAGGGGCAGCGCGCCGGCAGCCTGGGCGACGCTGCCGGCTTCTCCTTCTATGGCAACAAGATCATCACCACCGGCGAAGGCGGCATGGTGACGACCAACAACCGCGAAATTGCCCGGCTGGCGTGGAATCTGCGCGACCACGCCTTCAGCACCGAGCGCCACTTCTGGCACAAGTATGTGGGCTTCAACTACCGCATGACGAACCTGCAGGCAGCGGTGGGGCTGGCGCAGATGGAGCAGGTGGACGGCTTTGTGGCCGCGCGCCGCAGCAACGCCGCCGAGTACACATGCCGTCTTTCCACCATACCCGGCATCCGCACGCCGGCCGAAGCGCCATGGGCCAAGAATGTCTACTGGATGTACGGCATTATGGTGGATGAGGCCGCGTACGGCATGAGCCGCGACCAGTTGCGCGTGGTGCTGGCCGACCATGGCATTGAGACGCGCACCTTCTTCATTCCCATGCACTGCCAGCCGATCTACTGGAAGCAGTACAAGGGCGAGCGCTACCCGGTGGCCGAGGATTTGTGCAAGCGTGGCTTCTACCTGCCTTCAGCGTCGTCGCTCAGTGGACGAGATCGAGTACATTACGGATGTGATTCGCGATGCCTGCCCGCTTGCGGCGATGCTTTGCTTTTCGAAGCGCTGATGCCTGCCGGGTGACGCTGCCGTGTCGATGCGTCAGTTGCACTTGAAGTCGCGGCAATAGCGGGGGGCTTCCGACGCCGGAGCGTCTGCGCAGCATTGCTTGCGTCACGCGTAGAGGCGTGCGCAAAGCCGGACGGATGGGCCTCAGCCAAGTGAGCGGTGCGAAGTATCACTGCAGCCGCAAGTCGCAACTCGCTCATTTTCATGCGGCTTAAGCCGCCGCTCGAAAGTCCGTCTCTCGGCGGCGTGAGACGGAGGGCTGTTTACGCCCCCGCTGTGATCGCAGCCAATTGCACCTTTTGACATTCACCCCCTGCTGCACTATCCTACGCTTGTGATGCATTGCACAGATTTTTCGCTTTGCCTTGGCACGCTTCTGCGCCTGAGGACAAGGTCCGCCGGAAGCGGACTGCAGGTGACCTAGCGCAACGGGTGATTGCCGCCCGATGCCGCGCGCGCTGGCCCTGAGCCCTCGCTTCCACGCCACACCGGATGAGCCGGGTGGCGTTTTTTATTGTCCATTTCCGCTAATTTGGCCGCTCATCCCAGGCATTATCCCGAAAGGAAACCCATTGTGACCACTACGCCCGCCAAATCCACAGTGCCCGCCACCAAACCCACAGTGCCCGCCAAACCCACAGTGAAAAAGTGCGTGCTCGCCTATTCCGGCGGGCTGGATACAAGCATTATCGTGCCGTGGCTCAAGCAGAACTACAAGTGCGAAGTCATCTGCTTCTGCGCCAATCTGGGGCAGGATGACGAGCTGCCTGGCCTTGAGGAGAAGGCGCTGGCGTCGGGCGCAATCAAGTGCTATGTGGAGGATCTGCGCCTTGAGTTCCTCACCGATTTTGTCTTTCCCACCATGCAGGCAGGCGCGCTCTATGAACGTGACTACCTGCTGGGCACCTCCTTTGCGCGGCCGCTGATTGCCAAGCGGCTGGTGGAAGTGGCCGAACTGGAAGGCGCCGACGCCGTTGCGCACGGGGCCACCGGCAAGGGCAATGATCAGGTGCGCTTTGAACTGACCGTCATGGCGCTCAACCCCAAGCTGCGCATTATTGCCCCCTGGCGCGAGTGGAACATTCGCGGCCGCAAGGATGCGATTGACTATGCCGCGGAACACAATGTGCCCGTCAAGGCGACCATGGAGCGCATCTACAGCCAGGACCGCAATTTGTGGCACCTGAGCAACGAGGGCGGCCCGCTGGAAGACCCGTGGAACGAGCCCCCCGCCGACATGTTCGAGTGGACGACGTCGCCCGAAACGGCCCCCGACGAGCCCGAGTATGTGGAAATCTACTTCCGCAAGGGCATCCCCGAGCGGGTGAATGGCGTGGCGCATGGCCCGGTGGGCATTGTGCAGGCGCTGAATGCGCTGGGCGCAAAGCACGGCATTGGCCGCGTGGACATTGTGGAGAACCGGCTGGTGGGCATGAAGAGCCGCGGCGTCTATGAGACGCCAGGCGGCACGCTGCTCTACAAGGCGCACGCCGCACTGGAGCAGCTCTGTCTCGACCGGGAAACGCTGCACTTCAAGCAACAGGTGGGGCTGCGCTTTGCCCAGCTGGTCTACAACGGCCAGTGGTTCACGCCGCTGCGCGAGGCGCTCATGGCCTTCGTCGCAACCACCGAGCAGAACATCACGGGCACAGTGCGCCTCAAGCTCTACAAGGGCAACGTCATTCTGGCCGGGCGCAAGAGCCCGCACAGCCTTTACCGCGAAGATTACGTCACCTTTGACGAGGACAATGTCTACAACCAAGCCGACGCCGAGGGCTTTATCAAGCTCTTTGGGCTGCCCCTCAAGGTGAGCGCAATGCTCAAGATGGATGGGATGGGCGTAAGCGACTACGATGAGATTGACTACGACGACTTCAAGCGCGACTAACGCACGCACCTTTGTAGCGGAGGGCTTCCAGCCCTCCGGCAGTTGCAGGTCACGTCTCCCTGCGTGACGCAATACGCGACGCAACGCAGAGGCCCAAAACGGAGGGCTGGAAGCCCCCCGCTACGAAAGACCCCGCACCTTCGTAGCGGAGGGGCTCCCGCCCCTCGTTTCGCTCGAAATGTCCTCTTTCTGCGCAGATGAGGGGCAGGAGCCCCTCCGCTACGAACGCCGCATACTTGGGCAACGCACCATTACGTCTGTTAATGCGAAAGCTACGACCCAAAGGCACGCGCTAACGGCAAGCGCAGACGCTGCTTTGCACCATTTGTACCAGGAGTGAGGTGTCCAATGGATGGTCACAAATATGCAGTGCCCGGCTTTGACGCCGCAGGGGTGGCGGCGGGAATCAAGAAGCACGGCGGGGCCGACCTGGCGCTGATTGCCAGCCGCGAACCCTGTGCGGCAGCGGCCGTCTTCACACAGAACCAGTTCCCCGCCGCCACAGTGTTGCATGGACGGCAGTTGCTGGCCTTCAACAACGAGGCCGTACACGCCGTCATCATCAACAGCGGCTGCGCCAACGCATGCACGGGCATCCCGGGCAGCGCCAACACGCGCCTCTCGGCCGAGGCGGTGGAGCATGCCATTGGCGCAAGCGACAACACGGTCTTCGTCATGAGCACGGGCGTCATCGGCGTGCAGCTGCCCATGGACAAGCTGCTGGGCGGGATTGCGCCCGCCGTGGAGGCGCTTGCTCCCGAAGGCTGGCCCGCCGCCGCGCACGCCATCATGACCACCGACACGCTTCCCAAGCTCGAGACGCGCACCGTCGAGCTGAGCGGCAACCCCTGCCGCATGACCGGCATGGCCAAGGGAGCGGGCATGATCCACCCCAACATGGCCACCATGCTCGCGGTGATTGCCACCGATGCGGCGATTGCGCCCGGGCTTCTCCAGCGTGCGCTGGAGGAAGCAGTGGCCGTCTCCTTCAACCGCATCAGCATTGACGGCGACACAAGCACCAACGACGGCGTCATCCTGCTTGCCAATGGCCTCTGCGGCAATGCGTCGATTGACTCCGCGGCGGATGCGGACTACGCCCCCTTCGTTGCGGCGCTCAGCGAGCTGTGCCTGGCGCTGGCGCAGGCGGTGGTGCGCGATGGCGAAGGGGCCACCAAGTTCGTCACCATTGAAATTAGCGGCGCGGTGGATGCCGCGCAGGCGCACGATGCCGCCAACACGGTGGCCACCAGCCCGCTTGTGAAGACCGCACTCTTTGGCGGCGACGCCAACTGGGGGCGCATTCTTGCCGCTGTGGGGCGCTCGCGCGCTACGGTGGACCCGCAGCGCGCTGCACTCTACATCAACGGCGGGACGCGCCACGGCGAGCGCCTGGGCGAGCTGCAGCTTGTGCAGGCGGGCACGCCGCTGGCATACAGCGAGGCCGATGCCTCCACCCTCTTCGCACAGCCCGAACTGGATGTGCGCGTTGAGCTTGGCGTCGGCAGCGCCGGCGCGACGGTCTGGACGAGCGACCTCTCCTATGATTACGTGCGCATCAATGGGGACTATCGCACATAAAAAGCAATTGGTAAGTGGTGTATCTCGGAAGTGCTGCTGACGCTTTTCGTAGCGGCTGCTTCAGCTGCCGTATGTCGAGGACGCGACGCGATCTTCACTTACGGCAGCTGAAGCAGCCGCTACGAAAAGCGGCACTTCCAGACCACCAGTAAATTGCATTGGAAGTCGGATTGCACCTCAGGCGCACATCCAAGTTGCCAATTCACCATTTACCAATGACCGTTTGACGCAGTACTGTCCGTTTGCAGAGGCCTACACCCTGGGAGACACCATGAAACACCGCCGCCTGCGGGCCGTGTGGACTGAAATCCGCCGCCTCACCATTTTGCTCGTGGGTGTGGTGATTGCCGCGCTTGGCCTTCAGCCTCTTTCAGGTGCCCTACAATCTGGCGGCGGGCGGCGTCACGGGCATTGGCATCATCGTGGCCCACTTTACGGGCTTCTCGGCCTCACTCTTCTACTTCATCGCCAACGTTCCGCTGCTGATTGTGGGCTGGTTCATGCTGGGCGGGTGGCGCTTTCTCTACCGCACAATAATCGCCGTGGTGGCCTTTACCCTGGCCACCGAATACGCGGCGATCGTGCTGCCCGCCTACCTGGCGCAGTGGCCCATTACCGACAACATGCTCCTCAGCGCCATCTACGCGGGGCTGGTGGGCGGCGTGGGCGGCGGTCTCATCTTCAGCACAGGGGGCACCCTGGGCGGCACAGCCATTATTGGCCGCATTATTCAGGATCGCACCGGCTTGCAGTTGAGCCAGATCTACCTCTTTGTGGATGGGGCCATCGTGATTACCGCAGGCTTTGTCTTTGGCTGGGAGTCGGCGCTCTACGCCTACCTCACGCTGTTGCTCAGCGGGCTGGCTACGGATTATGTGCTGGAGGGACCCAGCCGTACCCGTACGGCCACGATCATTACCACGCAGCCCGATGTCATCATGGAGACGATCATTCGCCGGCTGGGTCGGGGTGTAAGCTACTGGAAGGTCTACGGTGGTTACACGCGCGAGGCACGCACCGTGCTGCTCTGTACCATCTACCGGCAACAACTCGGCGAACTCAAGGAGATTGTGAGCGAAGTGGACAGCAAGGCGTTCGTCACCATCGGCATGGCGCAGGAGGCTATGGGCGAAGGTTTCCTGGATATCCGCCGCTCACTGGATTAGTGCTTTGCCTGCGACGCAGAGACGCAAAGGCGCAAAGAAGAGCAGCAACAAGAAAGACAACGAGCAGAACGCGGATAATCCGCGTTCTGCTCGTTGTCTTTTCTGTTGCTGCTCTTCTTTGCGCCTTTGCGTCTCTGCGTCGTAACTCTGCTACGAAGCGAGGAAGGCGTCGATGACATCCTTGCCGATGCGGTACTGGCTGCCAATCTGCTTGGCCTTGAGGTCGCCCGCGTCGATCATAGCCTGCACGTCAGCGGGAGAGACCTTGAGGTAGGCCGCAGCCTCATCAATGGTCATCACGCCGCCGGCGGCTGCGGGAGCAGACTGCTGGCTCTGCTGCTGCTGGCTCTGCTGCTGACCCTGCTGCGGCGCATTCATGCTGTTGGAGATCATGCCTGCCATGGCCGCACCCATACCCATGCCGGCGCCCAGACCCACGCCTGTGCCCGCCTCGCCGCCACTCTGGTTGGCGGCATCGCGCATGGACTTGGCCGCCTGGTACTGCATGTAGGCCTGCATGTCGCCCACGGCACCCATGGCGCCGCGCTCGTCAATCGCCTTGGCGGTCTCCTCCGTGGGGCTGAGCGAAACGATCATGAACTGCTTGAGGGCGATGCCCATTGCGGCAAAGTCCTCCTGCAGCTTGGCGCGCATGCCCGCGCTCAGTTCATCAAACATCTTGGGCAGGTCGAAGATGCTTGTCATGTTGGTGCCAAGCACATCGGTAATGCGGCTGACGATGGCGCCGCGCAAATAGTCCTCAATCTGCGGCGTGGCGTAGAGCCCCTGTGTGCCCACAATCTTGTCGACAAAGAGCTTGGGGTCGGCAATCTGCATGGAGTACTGGCCAAAGCCGCGCAGGCGCACAAGGCCCAGATCGCTGTCGCGCAGCGCAATTGGCTGCGGCGTGCCCCACTTGAGGTCGGTCATCTCGCGCAGGTTGACGAAGTACGCCTCGGCTGTGAAGATATCCTTGCCGCTGGTGCCCAGTTTGAGCAAGCCGGTGAGGATGGGCACATTCATGGTGGTGATGGTGTGGCGGCCGGGGTCAAAGACATCGAGCGAGTGGCCGTCGCGGTAGAAGACAACGCGCTGGCTCTCGCGCACGATCACCTGGCTGCCCAGGCGGAAATCGCCCGAGCCAACCTCGGGGACGCGGCGCACAAGTTCGTTTGCGCCCTGATCGGGTACTTCAATTACGTCAATAATGCGTGGCATGGCTTTTCGCTCCTCTGCTCTGGATTGGCGTATGCAATGGGTGGATCATGCGCTGCGGGCGCCTGGTCTTGTTTGTCGGATTCAATCAGCCGATAGGGGTCCCCGCGGAGGGTGATTCATCCTCGGGTGAAGGGTCGTCAGGCGCAACGTGGGAAGACTGGTCGCTGGACGCGTCACGCTCGGGCACGGCCACGGGCATTTCGGCGGCCGGCGGCGCATAGTCGGGATCGGCCAGCAGATCGGGCGACTCAACCGCGCGTGCGCGGCGATCAAAGAGCGCCGCCATGTCGGAGGCCGCTGCGATTGCCTGTTCAATCTGCGCGGAAATTGCGTCTGGGTTGGCGGGCTGGGCGTCAATGGCGCTCCTGAGCGAGGCCACCGCCGTTTCCATGCCGGCCACATCCTTGAGCATGGCCACATCGAAGCGGTAGAGAGCGTTGAGCTCCTCCTTGCCAATGCGCTGGGCGTCGAAGAAGCCGGCGTAGCCATAGCTGGCAGTGCGCACACGGTCAGAGAGATTTTGCACCTTGCTCACGGCGCCGTCAAGGTCATCGAGGTAGGCGAGGCCACCGCCACTAAGCAGACGTCGCTGGCAATCGAGCAGGCCTGCACGCACGCGGTCAAGCTCGTCGGCAATCAGCTGGCGCACACGGTAGTCGGCATCGCGGCGTGCTTCCTTGTCGGTGTAGCCGCGAATGCCGGGCAGCCCCTTGATCAGGCGCTCAAGCACATGCTGTTGATCCTTGGACTGTTCAATAAACGAGTCACTCATTGGGTTCCCCCTCCTTGATGATCAGAGTCATCGTAGCGGCAGCTTCAGCCGCCGTAGGTACTGATCGCGCCGCGGTCCTTGAGAACGGCGGCTCAAGCCGCCGCTACGAACGCATACCGCGTCGCTCATCGCATCTCACTACGCACGTTGCAACCCAGGGTTGCTACGTCCCCGTGGTGTCGGCCGGCCCCGCAGCCGCCGGCCCCGCCAGCCGCCGACTCTGTGCTGGCGGCGGCGCGCTTGGTGAGAAAGACCTCGCTGCCGCAGTAGGGGCACACGATGAGCCCCTTGCCGGCAAAGCGCAGGTCACCGCCGCAGTTGGGGCACTTCCGCTCGCCCACCAGCTTCTGGCTCTCCACGCTGTAGAGAATGCCGCGCTTCCAGTCAATTGCGCCGCTGAAGAGCTGCTTGCCCACCACGCTGCGGATCATATCCTCCACGCCGTCTCTGGGCTCATTCAACTCGGCTACCATCTCGGGGATGGTCACCTGCCCCTGGGTGAGAACCATGTTGAGCAGCTTCTTCTCCTGCTGTACGGTGGCAAACTGTGTTTGCTCGACGCTGCCCTGGCGCAGCAGATAGATGCCCACGCCGATGATGGGGGCCAGCACAAGCAGCCCCAGCAGCAGCCCCAGCACACGTCCGCCTGCCGTAATATCCTCGCTGAAGAGCCAGACGCCCCCCACAACCAGCAGGATTGATCCAAGCGCAATCAGGATAATCCCAACAACCTTGCCGCTACCAATCATGAACTCGTCTCCTCGTGTGCGTGTTCGTCAATCCACCGGCAACAGAGCGGGGGCGTGAATCGCCCCCGCAAAAGGTGCGCGACAGCCTTGTTGGGCCAGTGGCCTTGCTTTAGCCGAAGCCGCCACCGCCACCACCACCGCCACCTCCACCGCCGCCACCACCACCGCTGAAGCCGCCGCCACCGCCACCACCCCAGCCGCCACCGCCGCTGGAACTGGAGGCAGGCTGGCTGGTGAAGGTTGAGCCGGCCGCCGAAAGCATGCTTCCCAGGCCAACGCTCATAGCGCTCATGCTGGTGCCCATGCTGCGGCTCGCGCCGCTGAGGCCGCCGGCTGCATCGCCACTTGCGCCACCCCAGCTGGGCATGGACATGCTGCCGCCGCTGCCCATGCCAGGCGTGCTGTTGCCATAGTACCAGCCACGGTAGGGGCCATACATGGCAGGGCTGGGAATGTACCAGCCGGGCGCGGGCGCGTCCGCTTGTGCAAACTTGGCCGTATACTGCTTTTCCACACCGAAGGCGATGGCATAGGGCAGCCAGCGGTCCCAAATCTCCTTCTGTGCTTCAATGTCCGAGTACTTGTCTATGTCGCGCAGATAGGTGCGGAATGCTTCCCAGCGCGCCGCCTCCTCTGCGCCGGCGTCGGTCTTGCGGGGCATGAACTTGGCCAGCACCAGGAGCCCCAGCGCAACAATGCCAAGGCCAATGCCCGGCAGAATTGCCGCCGCCGTCAACCAGCCCAGCACAATCAGCCCAAGCACCGACACGCCCACAGCTGCGGCAATGCCGACGCTGCCCAGCACTGCATACATGTTGCGCACACTATCCGGCCGGCGTGGGAAGAGCCCCTTGCTCACGGCTGCATCGTACATTGCATCGCGAATGCCGCGGCAGCTTATTGTAGAACTTCTCCTTGAGGTCCGACAAGCGTACTTCCTGCTTGCTGCCGAAGAGCTCCTTGAGGAGCACCTTCTCATACGCTTCAAGCGGAATGTCATCGCGCTCGCGCCGGTAGATGAAGTCCGTCTTCTTGGAGAAGAAGCTGTCCACCTTGTCTTCGGTGATGCTGATGGATTTGCGCCGCGCCAGGTCCACAATCGTGGCGAGGATGTCCTCCATGTCGACGGTTTCGTCGACGAGCGTGCCCGCCAGGCCGGGCGCAAGTTCGCTCGGCGGCTCGGGCAGATAGTCCGCTACCTGCTGCACAGGCCTGCTGCGGCCGCGCTTGTACCAGAGCACATAGAGCCCCGCCGGCCCGCCCAGTG
The DNA here is from genome assembly GCA_963773745.1 of uncultured Chloroflexia bacterium. Classification (GTDB taxonomy): domain Bacteria; phylum Chloroflexota; class Anaerolineae; order Caldilineales; family Caldilineaceae; genus UBA5069. The sequence continues at coordinate 290,929 of CAVZCL010000005.1, read as the reverse complement.
CAAGCAGAATACCGAGCGCGCACATGAGTAATGTGGCGATGGGCCCCCAACGCTGGTTGAATGCGGCTGCCTGCTCTGCTTCGGCGGCGGCGGCATCGGCGCTGGCCTGCCATGGCGCAGCTGTGCCCGCCACAATCCCCGACGGGAACTGGACGCGCACCTCTAGCTCTTCGCCGCTGTCGAGCGTATCGTCAAGTGTAAAGAGCACGGCTCCCTGGCCTGGCAGCGCGCCCTCAATTGCGCCCGTGTTGGGGTCGTTCGCGGGGCCATTGGCCACGGTGGCCGAAACACGCCCACGCGCGTCCGCCGCGTTAATGTAGGCAGCGTACTCCATCACGTTGGCTGTTGGCGGCAGCAGCACGCGCACGCGCCCGTCGAGCACAGGGTAGGCGCGATCACCGTAAATCGCCTTCCACCAAAGCTGGTCGCCACCGTCGTAGTAGCGCAGGCCACCCAGCACCGTGTAGCAGAGTGTGTAGCTTTCCGTGCTGCCGCTGCGCTCGGGGAAGTACCAGCGTACGTCATAGGTGCCACCCGTATAGGAGACATTGAAGGTGTAGTCGCCGTAGCCATCCTCGGTGTAGCTGTTGCCGCTGGCGTCAGTGACCGACCAGTTGGTGATCTGCTCGAGGTTTTGCGCGGGCACGCTGCGGTAGCCAAAGGAGAAGCTGCCGCGCGTGAAGTTGATCGTCTGCTGCTCGCAGACGTCAAAGCTGCCGTCGGTTTGTACAGTGATGTCAACGTCGAAGCGATCCCAGACGAGGCTCTTCTCCTGCGCCTGGGCAGGGGCCGCCGTCAGGAAGAGGGTGGAAAGGAGCAGCACGGCGACGGCCGCGCCAACACGCAGCGCGGCAGCAGCGCCGCCAGCGCGCAGCAGCGCGCCAGGCCGCTGTCGTGCAAAGTGGAAACGACGCGCCGGTTGCCGTTTGCACTGGGCAAGCGACCCTCCGGACGAATAAACACGCATAAATCCTCCCCGCACAGAGTTCGTGCCATATGCAGCGTGTGCATCAGCGCACCAGCGCCGCCCGCCAAGGCGGGCACAATGCACACCGCGTTACGATTGGTTCGCTTTACAGTACGGACGAAGCAGCGGCCGGGTCGCGGGTACCAGAGCAACCGCGATCGTGGCACGCGAATGCGCCCTGCAGAGGCCGACAAAAGAAAGGACGGCGTGCAAGACGCCTTCTAGGCTGACGCCGCCTGGGAGGCCACCGTTCCCTGCTCGGCGGCCTCGGCAAGCGTGGCAAGCAATTCGGCGTCGGCGTGGGGGAGGGGCGGCAGTTCGTGCAGGTTGGTGAGGCCAAAGTGGTGCATGAACTGCTCAGTGATGCCATAGACAATCGGGCGGCCCAGGCTTTCGAGGCGGCCCACTTCTTCTACAAGGCCGCGCTGCACCAGCGTGCGCAGCACGCCGCCGCAATCAACACCGCGCACGGCCTCAATTTGCGCGTGCGCGTGGCGGGCTGGCGATAGGCAACCACCGCCAGCGTCTCCAGCGCGGGGCCGCTCAGGCGCGTCGCAAGATCCAGATTCAGGAATTCCTCCACAGCCGCGGCCGCGTCGGCGCGGGTGACGAGGCGATAGCGACCCTCCTGCTCCAGCAGGCGCAGGCCGCGCAGCGAATCCTGCAGCGTGGCGGCCAGGCGGGTCAGCCCCTCCACCACCGCTTCGGGCTGAATGCGCAGCGCACGCGCCAGTTGCGCCGCATCCACCGGCTTATCGGCCACAAAGAGCAGGCACTCCAGCGCGGCGCTCAGCGGCATGAAAGCCTCGCCCGCGAGCACGATTGTCTCGTCAACGGCCGGCGCCTCGGCTTCAGCAGCGTCGCCGGCCAGGGCAATCTCTGCGTTGGCGGCGTGCGCCGCAGCTTCCTCAAATCGCTCCTGCATGGGTCAGCCCACCCAATCTTCGGCAAAGGGCACAGTGCGCATGTGAACATCCAGCTTGCCCATGCGCAGCCCCAATTCCTGCTCAACCACCTCACGCGTTACCTGCACAACCTCCTCGGTTTTGAGGGGGATATCCACATCGGGCGCGGCCTCAATCTCCAGGCGAATGTCGACCGCGCTGCCGCGCGAGCGCACCGCCGGCATCACGGTAATGACCTCGGCCAGCTGGTCCAGGTGCCATGAGAGGCGGCGGCTAATACTGTTCGTCTCCAGCTCGGCCGAGCCGCCGTCGGCGGTGTAGATGCGCACGCCGCGCCGCCGCGCCGTGGCAATCTCGAACCAGATGAGCATGGCGAAGAGGATCGTCGCCCCCACGCCGAAGGCTATCTGGGCGATGAAGAAGTTGGTGGGATTGTCAGCGCGCCACGTCTTGAGCCACTCGATGACCTGCGCCAGCCAGATCTGCGCCTGCATCAGCGCGCCCACAGGCGCGACGGCCAGCGACAGCGCCGCGGCGAGCAGGAGTATCCACAAGAGTGTTGCAACGAAACGGTTGAATCCGGCCATGGGATTGCCTCGGTACAGGCGTGAGGGTGGGGCCAAAGAGGGACACTGCCCACCCCAGCGCCTCCATTATACTCCAGTTTGGTATCTGTTGGATGGTAGGTTGGCGGCAAGGGTGGATTTCACCTTGATGGCGCGCGAACGGCAGCCTCACCACCGTGCCTCTCTCCAAACCGGGGAGAGTGGAAAGGCGCCGCCGTTGCAGGTCACGTCTCCTGGCATCACGCAGCACCCGTCGGAAGCGCCAACCGCCAATCGTCAATACTCAGTTTGCAATCGTCTGTCGCTTTGTGCGCCGCCCCACCAGCGCGGCCCCCACCAGCGCCAGCCAGAACAGCAGACTGGCCCCGCCCACCCACAGGCCGGCGCGCCAGGTTGCCGGCACAAAGGTGAAGACAACCGTATGCGTCCCAGCTGGCACTTCCACGCCGCGGAAGAGCACATTCGTGGGCAGAATGGGCGCGGGCGCGCCATCCACCGTGGCCTGCCAGTCGGGATAGTAGGCATCGCTGAGCACCAGCAGGCTGGGCGCATCACTCTCGGTGGCAATCTCCACTCGCTCAGGCGCATAGCTGACAATTGTTGCGCTTCCTGTTGTCGCACCCGGCGGCGCGACTGCAGCGCGGACTGCGGCGCATCCGGCGCGGAGTGCGGCAGGAGCGGGCTGCCTTCAACAAAGGGCGCTGCCAGCGGGTCGATGTCACCCGCACGCAGGCCGGCCAGCGCTTCCTCTGCATTGGCAACGGGGGTGGCTGCCTGCGCCAGCCAGGCGCGCGGCCGCCGCTCAAGATTTTCGTAAATCTTCACGTCGCCGCTGTGCACCAGGCGGAAGCGGCCACGGTCGCTGGGCAGCAGCGCCTGAAACATGCCCGTGCACACGTCGAAGAGCGTGGCCGCCTGAATCGTCAGCCCCTCTGCCCCGCCGGCAAGGCGCAGGTTGATGCTCGCCACATCGGTGGGGGCGTCGAGCGGCAGGGGCAGGCGATACTCCTGCCGCCCACTCTCGCCATCGGTATAGACCACGCTGCTTGAGATCGCCGCCGTGGCAGACAGCGCTGCAAGCGCGGTGCGCCCTCTCCCGCAGTGATTGTAAAGTATTCGGTGGCCGTCACGGGTGCGGCTGCTACAACCTCCACGGTTGCCAGCGGCGCGCCCGCTGCGGCGGCGCCGGCATCGGAGTCGGCACGCGTCACGATGAGGTGTACGTGCGTTGCGGCAAAGGCGGAGGGCGCATCAATCGCCCCCTGCGGCGCATCGGGCGTCAGGCGCAAGCCGATTTGGCGATCATAAAAGACGTCATCAAACCAGAGGTCGCGCGTCTTGTCGGTGACAAGGTACTGGACATCAAGCAGGCCCAGCAGCGCCGCCGAGGGCACGTCGCGAATCTGCTCACGCAGCCGGCCATCGGGGATGAGCGTGTTGGGCGGGGCCAGCAGCGAGACAAGCTGGTTGTAGCGCTGCAGGGGCAGCACGCCGCCGTCGTAGCCATCCACGGCGGGGATGCGCCAGAAGAGGGGCAGGTTGGGGACAAGCAGCTCCTGCACCTTGAGGGCGATGATGAGGTCGTCAAAGGCGCTCTGGTCCAGCTGTGGCGGCACGGTCTCGAGCATAACGCGCGCAAAGTCGGCCTCGTCGCCCGGGTCGTAGGTAATCGTGCTCATGCCCAGAAAGCGCCCTGCTGCGCCGGGGTTAGGGCAGCCACGGGGTCCGTGCGCAGGTGCGCAGGCGCCGTGCGCAGGTCATAGACGGCCTGCGGCGCAGTGGGGTGCGTGTGTGGCAGCGCCAGGGCGGCGGCCAGCAGTTCGACGGCAAGCAGCGCAGGCAGCGCCACTGCGGCTGTGCGCGCCGCACGCCCGCGCATGTTCGCAGTACGCAGCCATGCAACCAGCCACTGCGCACCCAGCCCCGCCAACAGCGCGCCGCCCAGCGTGTAGAGCATGAGCCAGCGCGCAGGCGTGCGGAAGAGATCAAAGCCAGGGACGGCGGCGTGAAGTACGTACCACGCGGGATTCCAGCGGCCCACCGCCAGCCCCAGCCCCAGAATGACGAAGAGGATACCGCCGCCATGCGCGTGCCCGCGCCCCTGCCACGCGCCCAGCAGCGCCAGCGCCAGCCCCAGCAGCCCAATATAGGCCACAAACTCGCTCCACGCCGGCGTGTCGAAGCGCGCCTCAAGGCTCACCAGCCCATAGCTGGGCAGCAATGACCAGGGCAGCGTGGGCAGCGGCAGGCTGAAGCTGGTGGCGTCGCGAAAGCTGAGGCCGCCGCTGCGCAGCCCCAGGCCGCTCAGTTCGAGCGTGGGCAGCAACTGCGGCGCGTACAGGAGCGCGCCCAGCGCCACGCCCAGCGCATAAACGAACAGAGGCCCCAGGTTGGCGTGCCGCAAGGCCACGCCCCAGCGTGCGCCCGCCTCTGCGTGCCGGCTCTGCCACACAGGCGCAAGCGCCAGCCAGACGACCCACATGCCTGCGCCAAAGAGGTTAATGTAGGCGGTTTGCGTGTGGCCGGCGAGGAGCATGAGCGCAACAACGAGCGCCATAAGCGCACTGTCCAAAAGCAGCGCGCTGCGTGTGCGCGTCCTGGTGGGCGTGCCGGCGTGGTCGGGCGGCGTCAGCAGCAGCAGCGCCCAGGGCAGCCACGCCGCGCCGTTCATCTGGTTAATGTGACCAATGAGGCCGCCGTAGAAGCCGCTGCCCGCCAGCACAATGCCGGCAACGAGCCCCGCCAGCCAGCCGCCCCCCAGCCTCCGCATGAGCAGATAGCCGCCGAAGGCCAGCAGCCATGCGTGCATGGCGGCGCTCCACGCAATCTGCTTCGTAACGTCCATCCACAGCAGCGGCCAGTGCAGCGGGTAGAGAACTGCGGCCTGCGGGTTGGCCAAGAAGGGCGCGCCGGTGAAGATGTATGGATTCCAGAGCGGCAAGTGGCCGCTGCGCAGCACGGCGGCTGCGTAGTCGCGGTAGGGGTAGAAGTAGAGCAGGATGTCGCCCGAAGCCAGCACGCGGTTGGTGAAGAGCAGGCGCGCAAAGAGGGCAAGCACGAAGCCCGCCAGCAGCAGGGCGACAGCCAGGTGGGTTTTGCGCGGCGAAAGCTTGCTCATGAGTCAGGGGTGGCGGGGGTGGCAATTGTCGGGTCAAGCGGGAACGCAAGCGGCCACTTGGCGCGCGCCGGCGTGCGGTTAACGCACCAGGTGCAGGCGCTGCGTGCATGCACATCCTCGACCACAGAATAGACGGCCATGTTGCCCGCGCGCAGTTGCGGCTTCAGCAGCAGCCCGCGCTGCGCCAGCGCGTTCTCAAGGTAGGGGCTCGGGGCCCAGTCGGGCAGAATCAGCGTGCGCGGCAGCCACGCATACTTGGCCGCATTGTCCGCCAGCGCCGTCGAAGAGGCAAACCAGCGCAACTCCACAGTGCCCGCCTGCAGCGCATCATGCAGGCTGTACTGTGCGTTCCAGCCCAGCGCGTTGTGATAGAGAAGCTGTTTCTGCGGCCCCTGTGCCTCCACCCAGGCAAAGGCCTCATCGAGGCCGCTGTAGCCACCGTGGTCCGCACCAACGGGATAGCCGCCGCGCGCGGCCGTGAGCGCCGGCCAGAGCAGCAGCGCCCCCAGCCCCAGCGCAGCCACAGCGCGCAGGCTCTTTGCCTGCAGCGCCCCGCAGGCAGCGGCCGCCAATCCGCCTGCAAGAATGGCCAGCACTGGCGCAAGCGGCAGCAGGTAGCGATCCCACACCTGCACGGTGGTGAGTAGATGGAGAAGCAGAAAGCCCGCAGCCCACGCGGCCAGCAGCAACGGCACCTCACCCCCGGCCCCTCTCCATGCGGAGAGGGGAGCAAAACGCGCCTGTCGTAGGTCACGTCTCCCGGCGTGACGCAGTTGCTGTTCTCCCCTCTCCGCATGGAGAGGGGCCGGGGGTGAGGTGCCGTTGCGCGCCACAAGCGCACCAGCCACGCTGAGCGCCACGAGCCCCAGCCACCCCGCCCAGTTGCCGCCCATGTAGCGCAGCAGAGTGCCCCAGCCGGCGGCACGCGCGAGCCATTCGCCGGCTGGGGCAATCGCCAGCGCGCCATAGTTGCGCACGCCCAAATCCCACGGCGAGGGGGCCGTGGCCCAACGCGCCGCGTCCCACAGAAGGATGGGGGCCAGAACGATCGCCGCGCCTGCGCCCAGGCGCGCCCACGTGCGCAGGCGCGTGCCGCGCACCGCGCATCACAAATGGCATCGCTGCCAATCAGCGGCAGGTAGAGCAGCCCCTGCTGCTTGGTCATAATGGCCGCGCCAAGCGCCGCGCCCGCGCCCAGCCAACGGCCGCCCAGCCCCAGCACCAGCGCCAGCGTGCCCAAAAAGACGAGCAGCGTGTCGGTGTAGGCGGTGGGCGAAAAGGCAATGGCATAGGGGCTCAGTGCATAGAGCCACGCGGCCGCCACGCCTGCCGCAACACCAGCGGGCGCTGCCCAGAGGCGGCGTGCAGCCACGGCCACCAACGGAATCGTCGCCGTGCCCGCAAAGATGCTCAGCAGGCGCGCGCCGGCGTTGCTTGCGCCAAAGAGCGCCAGCGCCGCTGCCTGCAGCCAGAGGAAGAGAGGGGGTTTGTCGGGCCAGGTGTGGAGATACCAGGGGTCGCGCCAGGCGGCGAGCGCCCACGTGCTGTAAATCGCCTCGTCCTCGCGCAGGGGCCAGGTATCCAGCAAGAGCAGGCGCAGCGCGAAGCCCGTCAGCGTGGCGGCGGTAATCAGCAGTGCACTTCTGCGCACGTTCACTGCGGGGGCAATGCATCAATACGACGCAAAGACGCAAAGACGCAAAGGATCGCAAAGAAAAGCAACAAAAAGAGCGGCTGTTCCTGTTGTTGCTTTTCCTTGCAATCCTTTGCGTCTTTGCGTCTTTGCGTCAAGGTTCTTAGTCGACGAAGCGGTATTTGACGAGTGTGCGCATGGCCGAGAAGCCATCGCGCCACGTGATCTTTTTGCCCTCGTGGAAGGCGCGGCCATTGTAGCTAATGGGCACTTCGTAGATTACGTAGCCGCGCTTGAGGATCTTGGCTGTCAGTTCGGGCTCAATCTCGAAGCGGCGGCTGCGCAGGGGCATGGTGGCAATCACATCGCGGCGGAAACATTTGTAGCAGGTCTCCATGTCGCTGAGAGACGTGCCGTAGAGCAGGTTGGTGCAAATGGTGAGCATTTTGTTGCCCGCCGTGTGGCCAAGGCTCATGGCCGCGCGCGGGCCGCCCATGAAGCGGCTGCCGTAGATGACCGCGGCACGGCCCTCCAGCAGCGGGGCCAGCAGCTTGACGTAATCGCGCGGGTCATATTCCAGGTCGGCATCCTGCACCACAAAGATGTCGCCCGTAGCTTCCTCAAATCCCGTGCGCAGGGCTGCGCCCTTGCCGCCATTCTGCGCGTGGAAGATGATGAGCATATCGGCGGGCGCTTCGGCACGCCACGCGTTGAGAATATCGCGCGTGCCGTCGGTGGAGCCGTCATCCACGATGACGATCTCCCGCTCAAGCACAACTGTATCTCCAAAGGCGGGGTTGTTGCCGTTCACATGAACCGTCAGGTCCACTGCACGCACGCGCCGGACAATTTCTTCAATCGTCGCCCGTTCATTATAAACGGGCATGATAATGGACAACTTCACGGGCTTTTGCCTGCTCAACTAGCCGCACAATAGCGCACGCAGCGCCGGCGGCGACGGGGGAAGAAGCTACTGCTCGCTGACCTGATGGGCAAGGATGATAGCCTCGGCCACAGAACGCATGGACTTGCGGTTGTTCATGCTCATCTTCTGGATGCGGCGGAAGGCGTCGTTTTCGTTAAGCCCCTGCGTGTCCATGAGGATGCCCTTGGCACGATCAACGAGCTTGCGCGTCTCAAGCGCATCACCCAGGCTGGCCACTTCGCGCTCAAGCGCGCGGAACTCGCTGAAGCGCGCCAGCACAACTTCGATGGCGGGCGTCAGGTCGCTCTCGCGGAAGGGCTTGACGAGATAGCCTGCGACGCCTGCCTGGCGCGCGCGCTGCACCAGCTCCTGCTGGCTGTAAGCGCTGAGCAGCAGGACTGGGGCAATGCGCTCTTCGGTAAGCAGGCGCGCCGCCTCAATGCCATCCATGTCGGGCATCTTGACATCCATGATGACGATGTCGGGGCGCACCTCGCGCGCGAGGTTGACGGCACTGCGCCCGTCGCCTGCTTCGCCCACCACCAGGTAACCGAGATTGGTAAGCATTTCGCGCAGGTCCATGCGGATCAATGATTCGTCATCGGCGATGATGACACGTGTGCGTTCCACAGCAATCTCCTACCCTCTGCAACTACGGCAACCATACAAGTATGGCGACCATGGCTGGTTGAACTTCTCAATCGGTCAATCGGCGGCCCCGCATTGTGCGGAGACGCCGCTAGTCAGCATGAATCGGCCGCTTGGGGAAGACCACGGTGGCCCGTGCGCCATTCAGCGCAGTCGCGCCGACCCCACTTTCGGCCGAGGCTGCCCCATTTTCGGCCGGGGCGGCTCCGCTATCAAAGCGCAGTTGGCCCTTCAGGTCGTCCGTCACCAGCGTGTGCACAATTTGCAAACCGAGGCTCGTGCTCGTTTGTGGCGCAAAGCCGGGCGGCAGCCCATCCCCATCGTCACTCACTTCCAGTTGGACTGAATCGCCCAGGTCAGTCAGTGTAATCGATATTATACCTTGTGTCCTGTCTTTCATGCCGTGTTCAAGTGCATTGAGCAACAATTCGTTGATCACCAGCGCCGTGGGGGTGGCCTGGCTGGCGGGCAAACGCACATTGGGCCCCTCTACGCGAATCTCAATCTGCTGATCGGGGCTGAGGGCCACCTCGCGCACCTGGCCGGCGATGCGCGTGCAGACGTCGCGCACGTTGATGGAGCGGCTGTCGGACTGGCTTAGGTATTCGTGGATGACCGACATGCTGAGCACACGGTTGACGGCTTCGGTCAGGTGCGTGCGCGCTTCTTCCGTCTCGCTGCGGCGCGCCTGCATGCGCAGAATGGCGGCGATGTTCTGCAGGTTGTTCTTGACGCGGTGATGAAGCTCCTGGATGAGCGCCGATTTGACGTTGAGCTCGCGCTGCTTGGCCACCGCCTCCGTGGCGTTGTGGAGCAGCACAAGCACCTGATCAACGTGGCGGTCCACCTCGCGCCCAAGCAACTGGCCCACCGGCTGGCGAAACCAGCGATTCTGCCACATGGCGCTGGGCATGCGCAGGGGAATAACGCGCCGCACCCATGTGCGGTCATCGTCGCTTACGCTGCGCCGCTCAATGCACTCCTCATGTTCAAAGGCAAAGTCGACGAGTTCGTTGTCTACGACCTCCAGCTCCACCAGCGGCTGGCCGTGGAGGCTGGCGGGCAGCCCCGCGGCGCGGTACATGTTGGCGGCGATACCGCTCATGTAGATGACGGAGCGGCTGCTGTCGACGAGATAGGCGCCGTCGTAGAGGCCAAAGCGGGTGAGGCGCGCGGCGCTTGCCAGTTCACCGCGCGCGCACATTTCGATGATATTGCGCGTGGCCAGCTGAAAGTGGCGGTCGCGCCGGCGCTGGCGCTCGTGCGCAATCATGGTCGTCTCAACGCTGAAGGCGGCGTAGGCCTGGCCGGCGGCGTTGCAGATTGGGTAGACATCCTCGATGACGGGCGCGCCGGCGCGCAGCACTTCGCGCTGGCGGCGGCCGCCGCTGCCGCTCTGCAGCGCGCGCATGACGAGGGGCAGGTCGTCACCCGTGTAGATGCGCCCCTGCGCGTTGTCGCGATAGAGCGAGGAGATCGACTCAGGCAGCCCATGTGCGGCCGCCAGCAGATCTCCATTGGGCAGCAGCGTGAAGAGAAGCACGTCGGCGCGGCCAACGTCGGCGGTGATCGCCATACCCGCCTCAATCGCCTCGAGGTGAGCGAACTCTTCGTCTCCAATATTGCGGCAGGTGCGAACCCGAGCGTCCATGGCGAGCAGGTGGCCCGCGCAGCAAGGCGCGGGCACAAAGTGAGCGAAACGTGCAGGTGAAGCGGGCGCAAACAAGCGACAACGAACAGGGTGGTGGCGCAGTGGGCAAGAGGAAAGCGGCGCAGCGCCGTGCCTTGTGCACGACACCCGCCGCTTGGACAGTCAGGCGCACTACAGGAGACGATGGGCGCAGCAGACGCGTTGCGCACCAGAGTCGCCGGCTGCCTGTCACCATTGACCGGGCCCGCCGCGCACGCACCCCAGCGTGACTAGGCGCAGTGTACCAGAAGGGCGTGGTGGCGACAAGTTGCTGGGGAGGGCTTTCCGGGGCGCAGCAGCCAGTGGGTGCCAGCAAGTAGTGCATGGCGGCAAACGCCGAAGGGGCCTTCAGCTTGAAGGCCCCTTCGTAAAGTCTCAACTGTGCAAACCGGTCAATTACGCGCCGGCTGCTGCCGCATCAACGTCGCCCGGCTCGGCCAGTTCCGCCAGCAGCCGCTCTTCCTGCTCCTTGGTGAGGTTGGAGGAAACAAGCTCAAAGGGGAGATCGCGCACGGCCGGCGCAACCTTGTCAACGATCACGTCACGCGTCAGCAGGAAGAGGCCGGAAGTGCCTGGCGTCACCTTCTCACGCGACTGCTTGATGAAGCTGTCGTCGATACCGTAGTCGGTGAACTTGCCGGCCAACGCGCCGGAGAGTGCGCCCACGGCCAAGCCAAAGAAGGGGACGAAGAAGAGCAGGCCAAAGAGCATGCCCCAGAAGGCGCCGCCCAGGGCGCCGGCGGCCACGGTGCTGTTCAGCTGCTGCGTCTTGGGTTTCTTTGCGCCCTCGTCCCAGCGCACAATCGCGCCGTCGAGAACCGTGAGCAAGCGCTGCTTCTGCAGGTCAGAGAGGCGCTGCGCCATTTTTGCGGCGCCGTCGGGGCTATCAAACTTGAGTAGGGAAAGTGTTGCCATGGGAACAATCTCTTTCTGGTGGTTGCCATTTTGCACTGAACTGGAGTGCCAGAGTGCTTGATTTGTACACCAACCCTAACTGGCGAGGCTGGCGACCGTGCCATTATCCCAACGTAGTGGCCGCTTGGTAAGTAGGCACGCATTCACTTGCGCAACATTGCGCGGGTAGATGGGCGACAAGAGATTGGGCAGCCGCGCTTCCACCGCCGACTGTATCGAGGAAGCAATCCGCAAAAAGTTGTGGCGCGCGGATGAACGCGAATTTTATGGGTTATCGACCCCTGCAGGTGAGACCCGCACACTGCTCTCTCCGAGAGAGCGTCTCGTGGCCGGGCATAAATCAGCGTTAATCCGCGTCATCCGCATACGGATCCGCTCACTTCTTCGCGCCGACGACTGAGTGGGGCGCGTGTCGCCAATAAAAAACCACCTTCACACATGTGAAGGTGGCTGGGTGTCGGGGCGAGAGGATTTGAACCTCCGACTTCTTCAACCCCATTGAAGTGCGCTACCAGGCTGCGCTACGCCCCGTGACTTTCAACTCCGTCCGCAGAGTATAGCATGGGCGCGCGGCGGCTGCAACTTTGGCAGCGCTGAATGAATGACTCATGTGATGCAGCGGCAGTTTCAACGCACGCATCAGTCGTTGCCTGCGGCGGTGGAACGCGCCCGCACCAGCCTGCCCAGCTGCGCAAGCTCGGTCTCTGCATGCGCAAGGGGGTGCAGCGCCACGCGAAAGGCAAAGGGCTCAGCGTGCAGCTGGTAGGCAGGCAGCACGCCCGGCCCGCAGCTCGCGCTGCCGAGGCCGTTCTGCCGCCAATCCAGGTGCAGCGTAATCTCCTCACGTTGCGGCAGTTCGTAGGTGTGGTTCGCGCGTTCCAAGTCCAACGTTGTATAGCGGTGCGCGTTAAAGTGCAGCGCCGGCGTGCAAACAGCCATCAACCCCGCGCCGCGCCCGTCCTGCAGGGCCACCCAGCGCGTCTCCATGCGACTTCCATTCTCCTGCGGGCGGACATAGGGTGTGTGCAGTTCATCAACTGCAGCGTGCCACAACCCAAAGCGCGTCGCCTGCATGCTGTCCGCATAGCTTTCGCCCGGGCCGCGCCCCAGCCAGGTCACGGCGTCCAGCGTGCCAGGCAGAGTGAGCTCCAGGCCAATGCGCGGCAGGAGCGTGGGCCACTTGCCACGTGGCGTGCCGCGCACATCCAGCACAATCATTCCATTGCCAAAGCCATTGCCAAAGAGTGTATAGGTATAGGTGCAATCAAAGGCCGCCTCCAGCACAGGTGGGGCAAGGCATGTATCAACGACGACGCGCACCACATCCGGGCTGGGCTGTGTCCAGCTGAAGCTCTGCAGGCGCTCTGTTGCCAAATGCAGAAAGTGCGCGCGCCACTCCTTCTCCACAACGTCACCAGTGCCGCGCGCTTCGTTATCAATCGGCGCACGCCAGATTGTGAGATGCGGGCTGAAATCGTCAATGCGCAGCCCCGCCGCGTCCCAGCGGCTGATGACGCCGCGTGCGCTGTCAAACTCGACCTCTGTCTCACCGCTGCCGACGGTGAGGCGCACGCCCTTTGTGTAAACGACAAGCGTTTCGTCGGTGCGCGGCGCCGGCTGTGCAGAGAGTGGCGCGGGCGCACCCAATTCCACCTGCGCAAAGGCGACTTCGTGATCGATTGCTGCCCAGGGCGTGGCCTGCGCCAGCACAAAGTGCAGCGTCAGGTGATAGAGCGCACCGGGCTGCCGCTCCGGCAAAGCGACTTCCATTCTGACATTTGCCGCTGCTCCCGGCCCAATCTGCGGCGGAGAGAGCCGGCCCTCCCGCACAACGGCGCCGTCCTCCGTAAGCTCCCAGTCAATCCGCAGGTGATCCAGCGAGACGAAGTCGTAGCGATTCCAGAGGCGAAGCTCAACCAGATCATCGCGCACCTCCAGCACCTCAACGTGCACCGGTTCGAGCACCTTCTTGTACGCGGCCAGCCCGGGCGACGGCGTGCGATCCGGAAAGAGCAGACCATCGCAGACAAAGTTATCGTCATGGGGCTGGTCACCAAAGTCGCCGCCGTAGGCGAAGTAGCTGCGTCCGTCCGGCGTCTCTGTGCGAATACCGTGGTCAAGCCACTCCCACACACAGCCGCCCAGCAGTCGTTCGTAGTTCAGAAACGCTTCCCAATACTCAACCAGGCCACCGGGTCCGTTGCCCATCGCGTGGGCATACTCGCACAAAAAGAATGGTTTGCTGCCATAGTCTGCCAGAGGAATGGAGCCGGACCACGACTTGGTGTCGCCAACATCGCCCTCGCCCTTGCCATAGGCAATCACATCATCAAGCGACGTGTACATCTGGCTCAAGACGTCGCTCACCTTGCCATAGCGGTCGCCTTCGTAGTGAATCAGAAAGCCCGGGTAGGCGGCGCGCACCCATGCGGCCATTGCCTCGTGGTTTGCGCCAAAGCCCGATTCATTGCCCAGCGACCAGAGAATCACACAAGGGTGATTCTTGTCTCGCTCCACCATGCGCTGCATGCGCTCGACGTAGGCAGCGCGCCAGTCGGCCGCATCGCTCAGGAAAAAGGGCTGCTCAGCAAAAAGCAGTCCGTGGCACTCAAGGTCCGCCTCGTCAATCACATAGAGGCCGTAGCTGTCGCACAGATCAAGGAAGTAAGGATGGGGCGGGTAGTGGCTGGTGCGCACGGTGTTGATGTTGTTCTGCTTCATCAACAGCACATCCTCCAGCATTGTGGCGCGCGGCAACGCACGCCCCAGCTCCGGATGGTGCTCATGGCGGTTGACGCCCCGCAGCTTGATGGCCGTGCCGTTGACGCGCAGCTGCACGCCCTCAATTGTAACTTTGCGGAAGCCGACTTTATGTGACGATACTGCAACCACAGCCCCCTCTGCGTCGCGCACAATCAGCAGCAGTGTGTACAGATAAGGATCCTCTGCCGACCAGAGAGCCGGCGCGTCCACCTCCACTGCCAGGCTGAAGAGTGCATGGCCGCCGGCATCTGCGTCGACGGCAGTTGCGCTTGTTCCAGCGGGCACGGGTGCGCCTGCCGCATCATGGAGCCGAATCTCCACATGCAGTGCTTCGCCCTGCGTCGCAATGCCGTCCACCATCGCCCGTACAGTAAGGTGGGCGCTACGCAAATCGGCTTGGAGACCCGGGATCAATGAAGATGTCGCGCAGCAGAGGGCGGGGGCTGCTCAGCAACGTCACATCACGGAAGATGCCCGACAGCCACCACATATCCTGATCTTCCAGATAGCTGCCATCGCTCCACTGATAGACGCGCACCGCAAGCAGATTTTCGCCGGCGCTGCAGGTATTCGGTGACATCAAACTCGGCGGGAACTCGGCTGCCTTTGGAGAAACCCACAAAGTGGTCGTTGACGTAAAGCTCAAAGGCCGAATCCACGCCATCAAAGCGCAGAATTTGTTGGAAGCCGGTGACGGCGTCGTCAAGCTGAAAGCTGTAGCGGTAGCTGCCCGTGGGGTTGTTGCTGGGCACATGGGGCGGATCGATCACAAAGGGATAGATGACGTTGGTGTAGTGGGGCGCGCCGTAACCGTGCAACTGCCAGTTGCTGGGCACGGGCAGCAGATCCCAATCGGCATCGTCATACGATGCGCTGCTGAAACCAGTGGGCGCGGTTGCTGGGGATTCTGCATAGTGAAAACGCCAGGTACCGTTCAGCGACGTCTCCCAGGGCGAAGCGCCGCCTGCCATGGCCGCTTCCACTGTTGGATAGAGGCTGAAGCGAGCACGCGCCGCCAGGCGGTTGCGCTGCAGAAGCTGGTGGTTCTCCCAATCGGGCTGGGCGGAGAGTGGCGTGTGCATGGCATCCTTTGCTTGAAAGTGGGCGGAGCAGGAAATGAGACGACAGTGCGCGAAAGTGGCCCCTGAGCAACGCATCTCTAAACTGCGCAGCTCTTGTAGCGGGGGGCTTCCAGCCCTCCGGCAGTTGTAGGTCACGTCTCCCGGCGTGACGACCGTAAATCACGTCTCCCGGCGTGACGTTGTTGCATCCACGCTATGGGGACAAAAATCGGAGGGCTGGAAGCCCCCCGCTACAAGTGTCAACCGACTTCGGTGGCATTCGTAGCGGAGGGGCTCCTGCCCCTCGTATTGCTCCGCCTGTATGGCACTGCGCGTTGGCTGGGCGTCAATCGTCAATATTCAGTCACTCCCCAGCACCGCACCTGCAAATTCGGGCGCGCCGTTGAGGAAGGCACGCGCATCCATGGCGCGCTTGCCTGCGGGCTGGATTGTGACGAGTTCGAGCAGATCGTCTCCCGTGACCACCGCCGCGCCCGCCTCCGTGCGTACAACAGTGCCCGGGGGCGCAGCGAGATCGCTGGTAAGCACACGTGCGGCCAGCACGCGCAGCGGCTGCCCGCGCCACGTGCTCCACGCGCTGGGCCACGGCGTGTAGGCGCGCGTCATGCGCTCAATCTGTGCGGCGGGGAGCGCCCAGTCAATGCGCCCCTCCTCCTTGCGGATCATGCGGCAGAGGGTGGCTTCGCCCGGCAGATCAGCCTGGGGCACGGGGGGCACATCGCCCGCCAGCCAGCGAGGCAGCGTCTCCACCAGCAGCGCCGCACCCAGATCGGCAAGGCGACTGCTCAGCCTCTCCGTCGTGTCCTCAGGTGCAAGCGGTGTGCGCGCCTGCGCCAGCACCGGGCCGGTATCCATGCCCTCGTCCATGAGCATAATCGAGACGCCGCTCTCGCCATCGCCCGCGAGGATAGCCGCCGCGATGGGCGATGCGCCGCGCCACGCCGGCAGCAGGCTGGCGTGGACGTTGACGCAGCCAAAGGTGGGAATCTCCAGCACCTGTGCGGGCAGAATGAGGCCATAGGCTGCCACCACAAGCAGATCGGGCGCGAGCGCGCGCAGCGCCTCAACCGCCGCCGCGGCTTCCGGCCCCTTTCGCACGCCTGCCGGCTGAAGCACGGGCAGACCGAGCGCCTGCGCTGCCTCTTTCACCGGGCTGGCGCCAAGCTGTTTGCCGCGCCCTGCAGGGCGATCGGGCTGCGTGGCCACAGCGACGAGCGACCAGTCGTGCGCTGCCGCGGCGGCGTGCAGCGCCTGCAGCACCGGTACGGCAAACGCGGGCGTGCCCATAAAGAGAATGCGCGTAGGTTTCATGCGTCCATTGTAACACTCGGGTGTCGGGTGTGGGGTGTGGGGTGTGGGGTGTGGGGTGTGGGGGGGGGGGGAAGAAAATTTCTGTATGCAGTAGTCCGCAAAAAGAAACGAAACACCAGTACACAGATTGCACAGAAACGGCACAGACAAAAGCGAATTTGAAGAAGAAAACATCGGT
The DNA here is from genome assembly GCA_963773745.1 of uncultured Chloroflexia bacterium. Classification (GTDB taxonomy): domain Bacteria; phylum Chloroflexota; class Anaerolineae; order Caldilineales; family Caldilineaceae; genus UBA5069. Next base: position 274,228 of record CAVZCL010000005.1, on the reverse strand, counting down.
TGTTATCTGTTCAATCTGTGAAATCTGTGTACTGGTGTTTCGTTTCTTTTTGCGGACTACTGCGTACAGAAATTTTCTTCCCTACACCCCACACCCCACACCCTACACCCCACACCCCGCTTTTCGCCCCCTTGTGGTACGATCCCACGCTATGTCCATGATGAACATTTCCGCCCTGGGGCTCTCCTATGGCGATTTTGATGTCTTTAGCGGCGTCACCGCCAGCGTGCCACGCGGGGCCAAGATTGGCCTTGTGGGGCCAAACGGCATTGGCAAGACTTCGCTGCTGGCCGTTCTCGCCGGCACAGCGAACGCCACCAGTGGCAACGTTACGCTGGCCCAGGGCACGCGCATTGGCTACCTGCGCCAGGAGGCCATGGAGGCCTTTGCCGGGCGCGAGAATACGCTGCACGCCGAAATGCTCTCCGTCTTCGCCGGCCTGCGCGCGCAGGAGGCCGACCTGCGCGCCATGGAAGCGCGCATGGCCGAGATGCCCAGCGACGCCCTCTTTACCGAGTACAGCCACGCGCAGGAGGGCTTTGAGCACGCCGGCGGCTACTCCTACGAGCAGTGGATTGAGCAAACGCTGCAAGGTCTGGGCTTTGACCGTGACGAATACCGCACCCCCCTCAGCCACCTCAGCGGCGGCCAGAAGACGCGCGCCCTCATGGCGCGCCTCCTGCTCGAAAGGCCCGACCTGCTTATCCTCGACGAGCCGACCAATCACCTCGACGTGCAGGCGGTGGAGTGGCTTGAGGAGACGCTGCGCGCGTGGGAAGGCGCGCTGCTCGTCGTCAGCCATGACCGCTACTTTCTCGACCGTGTGGTGGACCGCATTTGGGAGATGAGCCGGCGCGGCATGGAGTTCTATCGCGGCAACTACACCGCCTACCTCACGCAGCGGCAGGAGCGCTGGGAGCGCCGATCGACCGAGTTCGAGACGGCGCGCGAGCGCTTTCTGGGCGAGCTTGACTACATCAAGCGCAATATTGCGCGGGACAGCACCAACGGCATGGCCGTAGGCCGCCTTAAGCGGCTGGTGCGCGAAGTGCGCGTGGTGCAGGCAGGCGGGCTCCAGTTGCTCAACACCAAGAATTGGGGCCAGGTGATGGACGAGGTTGACATCTCGGGCGCACGCTGGGGCGTGGCCGATGTCGAATCCGCCATCAAGAGCCTGCAGCCGCCAATCATGCGGCCGCCGCAGCTTAACCTGCGTCTCAAGACCGTCACACGCAGCGGCAACCTTGTGCTGCGCTCGAGCAAGCTCACAATTGGCTACCCGGGTAATCGCCTCTTCAGCGCCGAGCCGATTCTGCTGGAGCGGGGCGAGTGCGCCGCGCTGATTGGCCCCAACGGCACGGGCAAAACCACCTTTCTGCGCACGCTGCTCGGCCAGATTGAGCCCCTGGACGGCGAAGTGCGGCTGGGCGCAAGCCTCAAAGTTGGCTACTTTGCCCAGGCCCATGAGCGCCTTGAGGGCAGCGGCACCGTGCTCGATACCATCATCGACTTCAAGTTCATGACCATTGGCCAGGCGCGCAGCTACCTGGCGCAGTTCCTCTTCCGTGGCGAGGATGTCTACAAGACACTCGACATGCTGAGCGGCGGCGAGCGCGGGCGCATGGCGCTGGCGATGCTTGCCCTCGAGGACGCCAATTTCCTGCTGCTGGACGAGCCGACCAACCACCTCGATATCCCCACGCAGGAGGTGCTGCAGGAGACCATGGAGAACTTCCAGGGCACCATCCTGCTCGTCTCGCACGACCGCTACCTCATCGACCGGCTGGCCACGCAGATTTGGGAGCTGCGCGACGGAGTGATGGAGGTCTTTGCGGGGAGCCTGGCCGAATACAACGCAGCACGCCAGCGCGAGCGGAGACGCAAAAGCAGCAGGCGGCCGTCGAGCGCAAGGACACGCGCCGCGACGGCCAGCAGGCACGCCAGCAGCGTTCCGCCGATCGCAAGCGCCAGCAGGCGCTGGAGAAGGCCGAGGCGCAGGTGCACGCGCTCGAGCAGGAGCTTGCCTCGATTGGCGCGCAAATTGAGACCGCCGGCCTTGCGCAGGACGTGGCGGCGATCCAGAAGCTGGGCGCGCGCTACGAGCAGACACGCACGCAGCTGGATGCTGCCATGGAACTCTGGACGGAGCTTGGGGAGTTGGTGGAGCAGTAACGCACATCTTCCACTGCCTGTAACCCAAAAAGCTGCGTCTGGCAAGTCCGCAACGCGTTTCGTAGCGGCTGCTTCAGCTGCCGTAGGTGGAGAGCGCGTCGCGTCCTCGAGAACGGCGGCTTAAGCCGCCGCTACGCAGGCCCGTGCTCACCGCGCGACAATCGTAGCGGGGGGCTTCCAGCCCTCCGGCTGTTGTAGGTCACGTCTCTGGCGTGACGCCCTATGCAACGTACTGTGGAGGCATGAAACGGAGGGCTGGAAGCCCCCCGCTACAAGTGCAGCGGACTGCGGAGACGCACCCCTGAAGCCGCCGCTACGAACCACTCGCGCATTTTCCAGACAGGGAGCGGGGAACGTTCCCTGTTCTCCGCTTGCGAACGGGGGCATTCCAAAGTGGAATGCCCCCGTTCACAATCATTGATGCTGCTCCTTCTTCTTGACTGGAATCCAGATTTCGCTTCTATAGTTGGGGTTCGCTGTGTCCGTGCTCTCATTCCATAGAATTTCGGGGCCTTCAACTGCCTCATATCCTGAGGATGGAAACCACTCTGCGTATATCCTGCCCCACACATTTTGGAGCGTTGCGGGAAATGGCCCAATCGCTTCGAAGACTGCCCAGGTACCGGCATCGATGCTCAGTACATCAAATCCGGCTGTTTCATCGCTTGAAGTTGCGACCCCAATGTAATGATCCAGTTCCCCTCTTTCCTCCATTCTTCCTTCTGAAAAATGAGTAGAAGCACTGATAATGCCTGAAGGTTCTACATTTGAAAGCGCCTTTAATCGCGTCGTCACCTCAGGGGTTAAACGTTCAGTCAGTTTTGCAATCTCTGGGTTGACACCTTGAAAAACAATCGGAACTCTCTTCATAAATCCTGCCAACTTGAATGACTCTCGTTCAACAATGCGATAATTCACTTCACATCCTCCCTTGATTGATAGTTGAAAGGTCATACGCGGATAAGCCTTGAGCTGTGCGTTCTCACTTCTTGCTTCGGAAGGGAGAATGCCATGCATCGCATGAAAAGCACGCGCGAATGAATCAGCTGAGGAATAACCGTACTTGACTGCAACATCGATGATCCGCAAATCGCTATTCTTCAAATCAAGTGCTGCAAGCGTGAGTCTCCTTCTTCGAATGTATTCTGATAGACCTATACCTGATAGAAAGGAGAACATCCGCTTAAAATGATACTCTGAACAGCAAGCAATTCTGGACACTTCTCCGAAATCAATGTCGCCCGTTAAGTACTCTTCAATGTATGCCAATGCGCTGTTCATGTTACCTAGAGATTCCATCAGCAACCTCCCTTCACCTTCATCAATCATATCAGGGGATGCAATGAGACATCCGACAATCCATGCACAATTGAGTCGGGTCTACTTGACGGCAAGGTAGACGGGTGGGTAAACAGAGTCAGTATTGAGTGACTTCAACATGCTGACAGCTCTGACAGACTGCCACACGGGGAACCATCACACCTGTTGCGCCATTATGTGTGTGATGCGTTGTTGCTTTGGGCCTCTCTCCACAACGCTACTTGATATTGCGAACCGTCTTCTGCCCATCGCTACGTTCCCACAAGCGAATTATGGCGTTTCAAGCCGAGTGGACAAATTGGTTACAGTCCATCAAACCCAGTGAAAACAACACTCAGAGCCTTGAAACGAGGAGTACAGACTCAGCAACGTGCGTTAAAGCGCACGTGTAGCCATCCAGCTGCGCTGCGCGCCTGCCGCTACGCACTCTTCATCTTCTTCGTCCCCCTCATCCTGGCCTGCAGCGGCGGCCAGGATCTCTCGTCCACGCTGCAGACCATCGGCTTCGGCTCGTGCGTCATGCAGGGCGAGCCGCAACCCATCTGGGGCGCCATCAACGCCGCCGAGCCGGAGCTCTTTGTCTTCCTGGGCGACAACATCTACGCCGACGCAACCCAGCCCACCACGTGGGAGCCCAAGTACGCCATGCTCGGCAGCGAGCCGGGCTTTGAGACGCTGCGCGCACAGAGCCTGCTGGCCGCCACGTGGGATGATCACGACTACGGCGCCAACGACGCAGGCGCCAACTTTGCCGGCAAGCAGGAGGCACGCCGCGCCTTTCTCGACTTTTGGGACATTCCCCTTTTTAGCGAGCAACGGCTGCGCAGTGACGGCATCTACAGCGCGGCCATCTACGGCACCCCGGGCGAACGTGTGCAGCTGATTCTGCTCGACACCCGCTGGAATCGCTCGCCCCTGAAGCTCGTCAGCGATGCCGAGTTCGCCGAGCGGCTGCCGCTGGGCATGGGCCCCTATACCGCCACAAAGGATCCCAGCGCAACGCTGCTGGGCGAGGCGCAGTGGCGCTGGCTGGAGGAGCAACTGCGCATGCCCGCCGAGCTGCGGCTGATTGCCACCAGCATCCCCTTCCTGCGCGCCGGTTCGGGCTGGGAGAGCTGGACGAATTTTCCGGCGGAGCAGCAACAGCTCATCGACCTGATAGAGACAACAGAGGCAAATGGCGTGCTCTTCATCACCGGCGACACGCACCATGCGCAATTCTCGCGCCGCACACAGGGCACGCCCTACCCCTTCTGGGAGGTGACCTCGAGCGGGCTAACGCAGAACAACAAAGGGGTGATTGCGCCCGACCGCAGCCGCGTGGGCGGCCCCAGACGCCGTCTACAACGATGACAACTATGGCCTCATCCATATTGACTGGGCCACGCCCGACCCTTCGCTGCTGCTTGAGATACGCGATGTGGAGAATACCGTGGTGCTTAGCCAGACGCTGGCGCTGAGCGCATTGAGCATTGAAAACTGAAGGTTGAGGATTGCATGCGCGATCGCCCATACAATCCTCAACCTTCAGTTTTCAATGCTCAATCGTCAATCTTCAATAATCCATCCCTCCCACCACCCGTTTTGCCGCAGCCTTCGCACGCAGTACAATCAAGAGATTGTTTGATCATCAAAGAGTTTTGCGGCAAGGCGGCAAGCGATGTCAGAAGGGCGGGTAGTGGGACAGGCGGGCGCACCATCCACACCGGAGCGCGAGTACGATCGGCGTGGGTTGCTGCTGGGCGCAGGCGCTTATGCGGTGTGGATTCTCTTCCCCATCTACTTCAAATCGGTGGCCGTGGTGGGGCCGCTGGGCATCCTTGCCAGCCGCATTGTCTTTTCGCTCGTCTTCATGGCGATTGTGCTCACGTGGACGCGGCGCTGGGGCTACATGCCGGCGGCGCTGCGCAACCGGCGCGTCGTTATGACCTATGTGCTGGCCGCCGTGCTGCTGGCGCTGAACTGGTATATCTTCATCTGGTCTGTCAACAACGGCCACATTCTTGAGAGCTCGCTGGGCTACTTCATCAACCCGCTGATGAGTGTGCTGCTGGGCGTTTTCTTCCTCAAGGAGCGGCTGCGGCCCGGACAGTGGGCGGCGATTGGCGTGGCCGCCCTGGGCGTGGCCTACCTGACGTGGAATTACGGCCACCTGCCGTGGATTGCACTCTCGCTGGCCTTGACGTGGGCATTCTACGGCCTCGTCAAAAAGCGAGCCCCGCTGCCTGTCGACACGGGGCTTACACTTGAGACCGGCGTCCTTTTTCTACCGGCTCTCATTGGTTTAATCTGGCTGGACAGCCAGGGGCAGGGAACAGTGCTGCGTCACGGTGCGGGCATCGACGTGCTGCTGCTGCTCTCCGGCCCCATTACGGCCATCCCACTGCTTATGTTCGCTTCGGCGGCCAAGCTGATCCCGCTCTCCATGCTGGGCGTGCTGCAATACATTGCGCCCACGGGTCAGTTCCTCGTCGCCGTCTACATCTACGGGGAGCCCTTCCCCGCATACAAGCTCATTGGCTTTGCGATTATCTGGACTGCACTCGTGCTCCTGTGGGCGGAAGGGCAGATGCGCCGGCGGCAGGTGCGCGCCGTTGCGCGGCCCGTCGCGGTACGCTGATCAGCAGCGAAATTACAAGCACAACAGCAGCCGCAAGCGCCGTCCACGCCACCAACGGCGTGTCGCTGTGCTTGACGTAAATCCCCACGAATGCCCACACGAAGACCGCTACAAAGCCGATGTCGGCGCGCAGCCAGCTAAAGGCGAGCGCCAGCACTGTGCCCACACCAATCATGATAGCCGCCCACATGGGCCCTGATGCCTCGGCCGTCCACCCCAGGTCATAAAAGGTGCTGGTGGCGTTGGCAATCGTCGCCACGCTCACCCATGCCAGATAGACGCTAAAGGGCAGATACAGCGCCCACGCTGCCACGCGTGATACAGGCGGCTGCGCAGCCAGTTTGGCGTAGACCATGATCAGCGACACCAGCAGCACGAGCATGATGCCCAGGCTGATGACGAACTGGTTGTAGTGCCACGCGACAATCCACAGGCCGTTCGCCAGGCCGCTGAGGATGTACCAGGGCGCAATTGAGGCCAGCAACGGGTTATTGCGCTTGGCCGCACCTGCCTGATAGATATTGTAGGCGATCCAGCCGATGTAGATGACGCCCCAGATGGAAAAGACGTAGCCGGCCGGCACAAAGTAGACAGGGAACTTGTCGGAGATCTCGCCTGTGGTCTGCCCGTTGAGGGGCAGCGTGGTGGCCAGGATGTTGAGTGTTAACGCAAAGATGGTGGCCGCGACTACCCCCACCTGCCGCCAGATGCCGCCACTGTTCGTCTGAGCCGACGGTGCACTTTGAACGTTTGAAGTCATGAGCTTGCCTTTCTCGATGGTTTGCAAAGGTTATGCAATGGTTTTGTATACGATTTGACCAGAGTATACAACGCCAATAACGCTGCAAACGGTGAGAAAGATTCAAATTGGTTCCTAACCCCGACGCAAGGGTAACCCCGACGCAAAGGCGCAAAGGCGCAGAGAAAGCGCAAAGAAAAGCAAAGACAAGAAGAAGTGCCTTTTCGTTGCGCTTTCTCTCTGCGCCTTTGCGCCTTTGCGTCGCAGCTAATCTTCGTAGCTTCACTGCTTGTTGCGGCGGAAGAGCCCCTGCTTTTCGGCAGGCTGGGCGCGCTGCTGGTCAATGTAGTCAAGCATGGCCTGCTCTTCGGCCACGTAGGCGCTCAACTCAAAGGCGGCGTAGAGGTCGCGGCTGCGCAGGAACTCGGCGTGGGCGCGGTCGAGGTGGCCCGTCTCCAGCGCCACGTGGCCCATGTTGTGGTAGGCCGCGGCCATATCCGTCCAGTTGCCCAGCCGCTCGAGCAGCGCCAGGTCCTTGCCATACCACGCCATCGCCTCGTCAAATTGCTGACGCGCATAGGCCGCAGAGCCGAGGTTGTTGAAGGCCGCGCTCATGCCTGTGCTGTCGTTCAGCCGCTCGAATTCGCGCAGCGCGCTCTTGTAGGCGCGCTGCGCATCCTCCAGACGCTCCATCGCCTCAAGCGCAAGGCCTGCGTTGTTAAGCGCCGAACCAATCACGGCGTGCTCATTGCGGCGCACACCAATGCGCAGCGCCTTGCGATGCGACAGCAGCGCATTGTCGAAGTTGTTGACGCTGTAGTAGGCGCTTCCCAGATTCATGTAGGCCGTGGCCAGCCCCTGCTGGTCGCCGCTCTGCGCCACGCAGTCAAAGGCCGCGTGGAAGCACTCCAGCGCCTTGCGCGGCTGGTCGAGCAGGCGCAACGAAGTGCCCAGGTCCGTCAGCACATAGGCCAGCTCCGTAAGCAGGTCGCGCGGGTCAAAGAGGGTGCGTGCGCGCTCGAACCAGGTCATGGCGCGCTCAATCTCGCCCAGGAAGAAGAACTGGCGGCCAATGCTCATGAGGAACCAGCCGTAGTCACGCGGGTCGGCCAGCGCCGCTGCGGCGACGGCGCCTGCGGCCAGCCACGCCACGCTGCCCGGCGGGTGCCGCCAGAAGGCATAGTGCGCCATGGTCAGGGCGTAGTCGCGCGCCAGGCGCAGATCGTGCTTGATTTCAACTTCGTTGGCATGAACCTCGTCAGGCAACTGCAGCGACCCCTCGTCCAGCGCCGGATCCTCGGCCATTGCCAGCGCGCGCTGCTGCCAAATGCGTTCCACGCGCTGCTGGCACCAGTCGGCCGCCTTGAAGATGTTGCCCCATTCAATGTCCACTTCGCCCCAGCGCTCGAGGGGCAGCGCAAGGTAGCGTTCGGCTGTGGCCAGGTAATAGCGGGCATGGCGTCGCTCCCACTCCTCGCCCAGCAGCACTGCGTTCTCCTCCAGATAACGGCGCACCACTGGGTGGAGGACATAGCGCCGGCGATAGTTGTCGTTGTCTACAATACCGCGCGCCACAAGCTCCGCCATCGTCTCATCCGGCGTGGGGCTGTTGGCGGCGGGCGTCCAGAAGAGCTCGCGCACAGCGTCATAGGAGGCGCCACCGCGTGCCGTCACCAGGCGATCAAGGAGCACGCCCACGTGGGGCTGCGCAATCGCCAGCGTCTCAATTGCCACCGCAGCCACACGGTGGACGTCGGCTACCCCTTCCGACGAGGCGAAGTCGCGCAGGAGTGGCGCAATCTCGCTCCAGGGCGCGTCGCGCAGCAGCCCCAACACCAGGCGCATGCAGAGGGGCGCACCCCCCGTGAGCGCGTGCAACTCTTCGGCATGCGCCATGGCCGCGGCCGCAACCGCCGGCGCGCGCCGCTCGATGAAGGGGGCGACATCCGCCGGCGCGAGGCCGCCAATGTGCAGCTGCTGGAACTGCACCAGTTCGGCAATGCCCGGCTGGAAGTTGCGGTCAATGAGCAGGAGGCGCGAGTGGCCGCCGCTCTCATGCAGGTGGCCGATGATCTCTACCAGCGTGCGGATTTCGGCCTGGGTGGCCCCTGCCAGCTTGTCGAGAATAAGCAGGCGGCGGCGGCGGTAGAGCTGCTCGAGGATGGCAATGCCCCAGCGCTCGGGGCTGGCGCGCGTGATCGTGGTGCCCAGCACCACATCCATGGCGCGCACAACGTCGTAGAGGCGGAACGGTGCCGTGCCGGCAGGGCTGACGCGCAAAATGCCGTCGGTGAAGATGTGCGTGTGCGACCACGCGGCGGCCGTCGCCAGGGTGGATTTGCCCGCCCCCTGCTCGCCGCTAATGGCAATTGCAGGCAGATCATCGCCGCCGGTGAGCCACTCGTTAAGGCGCACCAGCTCGCTGCGCCGGCCGGTGAAGCCCTCGAGGCGGTAGAGATCCAGGTTATGTTTGAGTTCGGGCAGCTGCCCGGCTGCTACAAAGGACATGGCACTCTCTTCACGCTGCCAACGAACTTCGACGCAGAGACGCAAAGGAAAGCAACGGCAAGAAAGGAATCCTTCTTGCTCTTGTTGTTCTTAATGTTCCTTTGCGCCTTTGCGTCTCTGCGTCGAAGTTCGTTGTGGTATTCATGTTGCTGCCGGTCTAGAGCACAAGCACGGGGTAGTCGCTGGCGGCGGCCATCTCGGCCTGGAGTGATTCGGCAAAGGTGACACCGCCGGCCATCTTGCCCAGCGCACGCTGCAGCGCGCCGCCATCAACCAGGATGAGGTCGGGGCGCACGCGCCGCGCCAGCGTGTTGACGTTGAGCGCGGTGACGCTCTCGACGTAATCCACGCGCTCGATGAGCTTGTCCACGACGGCGCGCGGCCTGTCGGTGGAATCACTCACCACCACCTCGGCGGCCGGGTTCTTGCGCAGTTGGCGCAGCGCCGTGCTGCCCGCCACATCGGCCCCAATCAGCCAGATTCGCATCGCATCACCCCCGATAATGGGTTCAAGAGTTCAAGGGTTCAAGAGTTCGTGTATCGCTGGCGCAAACGCGCCATTACGCAGGAGAAACTCCGTATCACGCCGAACTCTTGAACTCCTGAACCTTTGAACTCTGTTTCATATCCATTCCAGCCACGTAATCAGCACAAAAAAGAGATAGACCACGGCCACCGACGGAAGGCCGACGACAAGGCCGGTGCGCAGCATCTGCTTGCGCTCCACCGCGCCTGTAACGGCTACCAGCGCCATGCGCGCCGACGCGCTGGGCAGCATGTAGGCCAGCCCCACGGCAATGATCGTGGGCACCACCAGCCGCGCCGGCGGTATGCCAATGGCCTGCGCCAGCGCCACCAGAATCGGCGAAAAGATTGCACCCAGCGTAACGTCATTGATCACCTGCGTCAGCGCAAAGCCCGCGAGAATGAGGACCAACAGCGTAACGGCAAAGGGGAGCGGTTGCAGCACGGGCTGCGCAAGCTGTGCAATCCACACGTTCGCGCCCGTCGAATCGAGTGCGTAGCCCAGCGTGAAGCCAGCGCCGATCACCAGAAAGACGCCCCAGTTGACGCCCTTCATGTCGTTCCAGTCCACAATCTCCTCAAAGGAGAGATAGGCGACCGCGCCAATCGCAACAACCACGCTGCTGAGCATTGTAGGCGGCAGCCCCAGCATCCTCTCCACCTGCTCGCCCGTGACCCACAGGACGACGGCCAGCGCCATAACCACAAGAATTTCACGCTCTGCGCTGGTGAGCGGACCGCTGCGCGCAATCTCGGCTTCCACGGTGGTCGTGTCCAGGCGCACATCAGGGGCGGGGATGGCGAGGCGCAGCAGCCACCATGAAAGGGGCAGCAGCAGCAGCGCCACAGGCATGCCGTATTTCATCCACTCAATGAAGCCAAAGGGCTGCACCTGGTTGATGACGCCGGCCGCAATCGCGTTTTCACCACTACCCACAATCGTGGCCAGGCCGCCAATGCTTGCTCCATAGGCCACTGCCATCACCAGTAGCGGCAGCGATTTGCGCCCGTCCTCGGCGCTGGGCATGCGTTGCGCAATCGTCAGCGCCACGGGAATCAACACGGCGGTGGTCGCCGTGTTCATTACCCACATGCCCAGCACGGCGGTGAGCAGCATGATGCTCAGCAGGAGCATGGGCAGCCGCCCACCGCTGAGCACAATGGCGTGCAATGCCAGGCGGCGGGTGAGCCCGTGCTTGCGCAGCGCCTCGGCCAGAAAGAGGCTGGTGAGGATGAGGAAGACAGAAGGCGAGCCAAAGGGGGCGAAGGCCTGTGAGACTGTGCCAATGCCCAGCGCAACCAGCGCCACGGGAACCAGCAGCGCCGAGATGGGAAGCGGCGCAGGCTCCAGCGCAAGAATGGCGCCGGTGAAGACGAAGAGCGCCAACGCACGGTGCCCCTGTTCGCTGAGCCCCTCGGGCGAAGGCAGCAGGAGCACAATCCCCGTGAGCGCGAGCACGATGAGAAAGCGGCGCAGGTCAAAGACTTTGCGGCGCGCCAGCAGCAGCGGCTGCTGCAGGATATCGAGCGGGGTGACGCGCCGCTGCAGACGGCGCTTGGTGGTGGTTGTGCGCTCGGTCTGGCGGCGGGCGGCTTCAGCGGCCGCGGCATCATCAAAAGCGGGCGCGTCGGCCCCATTGGGCGTTGCAGCGGCAGTGGCCGCGCCCGTAGCAACTGCGGCCGCGCCGCGCGCAGCCGCAGCTTCGGGCTGCGCCGAAAAGGTGGCCTGCTTGGGCAAATCGGACTTCAGGCGTCGGCGCTTCAGGGTCACAGGCAAACCAGGTGTGAGCGTTACTGCATGGGGTCGGGAAGTGATTGCAGCGAATGGCGCAGCGCAACCGTGGGCGAGCGCTCGCGCCGGCCGCATCCATCTGCGCCCATTGTATCAGCGATTGCAAGCGTGGGGGATTGTGAGAAATGCGCCCCAACACATATCGGCACACGGCAGCCACCGTACTCGAGGGCACGACGCGTTCCATACCTTCGGCGGCTGCAGCCGCCGCTACACGTGCGCCTTGCACAGCGAGTGAGCGTTAAATTGCCTATTGACGCCCGTTCCTTGTCCGAAATCGTGGTGGCCGTCTACCAGAGCTTTGCAGAGGGAGACCTGGAGCGTGCGCGTGCCGAGCAGAAGCGGCTGGACTTTGCGCGCGAGGCCATGGGCAGCGGCGGCAGTCTGGCGCTGCTCAAAGCTGTGGCCGAATGGCGCGGCGCGACCATGGGGGGCGTGCGCGCACCCCTGCCGCAGGTGAGCGCAGAGACCACGTCGGCTGCAACGGAGAAACTGCTGGAGGTGGGCGTGCAGCCTGCCGCAGACAACCTGCACGTTGCCGCCCCAGCGGCCTGAGCCGCCAGCCGCATTTTGCCAAACGCACATCTCACATACAGGAGTTGCCGCATGGCTGCCACACCCAAATTGATTGATTTTGCCAATGCCGTCATCTGGACGCCGCCGCACGCAGCCGGCCCCGAAGCGCAGGCGGTGCAACTGCTGCGCCGTGAAGTGGTGCGTCGCACGCTGATCCGCTGGCCGGACGCGCCGGAGGGTGGTGCAACAGAGGTCGGCACAGCAGCGCGTCCGCAAATCCGCATTGGCTCCCTTGCGGCGCTGGAGGGCGTGGACGACCCCGCCGCACAGGCGTTGCGCGCTGTGGGCGGGCCCGAGCAGGCCGAAGGCTACCACGTCCAGGTTGGCTCGGAGCAGGGCGCACCTGTCGTCTCCATCGTTGGGCGCGACGCACGCGGCGTGCTCTTTGGCGTCGGCCATCTGCTGCGCCACCTGCGCATGGGTCGCAATCACGTTGCGCTGCCCGCCGATCTGGACGTGGCGACTGCGCCCGCCTACCCCCTGCACGGCCACCAGCTGGGCTATCGCGACAAGACCAACTCCTACGATGGCTGGGACCTGGCGCAGTGGGAGCAGTACATTTGCGACCTGGCGGTCTTTGGCGCAAACACCATCGAGATCATGCCGCCCCGCTCGGATGACAACCTGGAGAGTATCCACTTTCCACTGCCGCTGCTCGAGACAATGGCGGGCGTCTCGGCGCTGGCGGACAAGTACGGCCTTGACCTCTGGATCTGGTATCCCGCGCTGGACGCAGACTACACCGACCCGGCCACCGTTGATTTTGCGCTCAAGGAGTGGGGCGAAATCTTTGCGCTGCTGCCGCGGATTGACGCCATCATGGTGCCCGGCGGCGACCCGGGCCACGCGCCGCCTGCCGTGCTCATGGCGCTGCTCGAGAAGCAGACGCAGAATCTGCACCGCACGCACCCCAACGCGCAGATGTGGGTCTCACCACAGGGCTATTCCGACGCATGGATGAATGAGTTTGTGGGCTTCCTGAGCGAGGGGCTGGAAGCCCCCGCTACGGTCCACTGCGCAGTCGTTGACTCTCTACCGAAGCGAGGCTTCCAAAATCGGAAGCCTCGCTTCATCTGCAGCTTGGGTGTTACGGCGTCGGCTCGGGCGTGGCGCTCTCCACACAGAAGCTCTTGCCCTCAATCGCGTCGGGGTTGCCCTCGTCCTGCTCGAGCACTTTGTCAAACCAGTAGTAGGCACGCTTGCAGTTGGGCGGCTCCTTGAGGACATTGGCCATGCCGGCGCGGTAGAACTGCTCGATGCGCGCCTTCTCGCCCAGCTTGGGCAGCCCCGCCTCAAAGGCGGCGGCGGAATCCTCGTAGTTGCGGCGCGAGAAGAGCGCCATCCCCATATGCACCTGGGCGGGCGCATAGTTGGGATCCAGCTCCACGGCTTCGCGCAGGGTGCGCACAGCCGAGAGGAAATCGCCCGCGATGTACTGGCCGTCACCCAACGCATCGAGCGTTATGGCCGAGCGATAGACATTGGCGGCCTCCTGATAGGCGGCGATGGCGGCATCGAAATCCTCCAGCCCGACGCGGTATTGGCGCGCCTTTTCGATGTAGAGATCGAAGCGATTGGGGGCCACCTCCACAGCCTGCTGGTAGGCGGCCACGGCTTCGGTGTAGGCACCCTGCCGCTCGAGCAGATAGCCCTTGTTGCGCAGCGCCATCACGTTGCGCGGGTCTATGGCCAGCGCCTGGTTAATGTAATTCTCGGCCGTCTCCCAGTTGCCCACGTCGGTGTAGACTTCGGCGAGTACGGCCAGTGTAGTGGCGTTTTCGGGCTCGATGTCGAGGGCATCGAGCCCGCGGTCGAGCGCCTGCTCGAGGTCGCCGCTCCAGTCGAGCGCGCGCTGCCAGTGTGTTGAGCGCCTCGGGGTCATCGGGAGCAAGCTCCACGGCGCGCTGCGCCTCCTCCAGCGCCTTGGGCACATCCTGGAAGATAAGGTGCAGGCGGGAGAGTTCGATGAAGGCGTCGACGTTGGTGGGGTCGAGCGCCGTCACGCGCGCCAGCGCTGCGAGCGAAGCGTCGAAGTCGCCGGTCAGCTGCGCAGACTGGGCGTCGGCCAGAAAGTTGACGGCCCCGAGGGTCGCGGTGGGCGTTGGGCCGTTGATGGAGGTGAAGAGCCACGAGCCTTCGGTCTCGCGCCCGTCCCACTGCTCGTAGACAATAATGCCCACGATGATGAGCAGGTAGAGGGGCCAGAAGCGCCATGCGCCCTTGGAGCGGCGGCGCGGCTTGTAGTCGCGGTTGAGGTACATGGGCGGCATTGTACTCCACATTGCGCGGCAGCGGTGAAGACGGCAGTGGGCGGTGGGGAGTAGGGTGTGGGGTATGGGGTGTGGGGTGTCGACACCCCATACCCCATACCCCACACCCCCCATACCCCACACCCCACTTCGCCTCCCTTGCCCGCCGCGCCATTGTGTGGCACAATGGCGCGGCAATTGATGCGCAGCCGCGCCCCGTAGCTCAGTGGATAGAGCGCTAGCCTCCGGAGCTAGAAGCACAGGTTCAAGTCCTGTCGGGGGTACACAAACACAACGTGCCGCCTTGTTCAAGACAGGGCGGCTTTTTGTTTCCTCGGGTCGGTTGTGTGGGCGTCAAACAGCGGCGGTTGATTCCCGGGGGCGCAGGATGGCTACGCCTGGCTGCGTTCGCTGCGCAGGTGCAGCAGCAGCGGCAGGCAGGCCACAATGCAGCCCACCCCCAGCCACGTCATGGCCTGAGATACATCGAGCAGCCCCGCGCTGAAGGCGTAGGCCTCCAGCAGCACGGCGAACAGTGAAGAGGGCGAAGGTGGCCTGCGTAAGCTTGCGAAAATCCATGGGAGGGAGTGACCTTAATCAGAATCATTCACGGCGCGGGTGCATATTGTAGCAAGAGGCTACAGTATCGCCGCAATGTGCACGGCACGGAACGGCCAATTGTCCCTAATGGCGGGGGACATCTGTACGCTAAAAGCGGTGCGCAGCAGGAAACGAAACGCCAGTCCACATGTTTTACAGAGACCGCACGGATTCAAGCGGATTTGCAGAAGCAAAAATCGGTTGTTGTCCGTTCGATCTGCAAAATCTGTGGACTGGCATTGCGCCTGGTTCTGCCGCTGATTACCAAATTTCCCGCCTACACCCCCGAGCGCAGGTCGGCAATCGGCTGCGTTGTGTAGCGGATCTCGCTGAAGTGCGCCGTGGCGCCGCCACCCGTGGGCGATTGCGCCGAGAAGCCCACCGCAAAGGTCTGCGCGCCCGAGAGCGCAAAGTAGCGCACCATGTGCCATGTCTTGCCATCGAGCGAGTAGTGGAAGGCAATCGCGGGGTCCATGCGCGAAATGCGCATGTAGACGAAATCCTGCGTCACCGGCACGTGGTTGCAGTCGTCGGAGACGCCGTTGGTGACGACGGAGACGACCATCGGCTGCCCCTGCGGCGAGTACTCAAAGCAGAGCTTGCCCCAGCGCTCGGCGTCGGACCAGACGGTGAGCACGCCCGCATCGAAGGTGGAGACGAACGCCTCTACACTGACGCGCGCCGAAAGGGTGAACTGCGCATCGGCGGGGAAGGCAAGGCGCGGCGCGTTGTCCTTCAGGGTATTGCCGGCGGGGTCGGTGAAGAGATCTGTATCGCCAGGTGCGGTAATGGAGAGGACGCCGTGCGTAAAGTCGGCGGCAACGGGGTCAATATCCCACGTGCCGGGGTCGCGCAGGCCGGGAATGGTGATTACGGTCATGGTGTCTCCTGAGGTAGGTGCGATCGTTTGAGGGTTCAGCTTGACGGCTGTTCGTCGAGTGTGGGCTGGGCGTGCAACAAGTGTGCAGCAAACCAGGCAACGGCGTCAGCCTCCATCGTGGGCGTCACGCTGTGTGCAGCGGGATAGATGCCGAGGCGCAACTGCTCTGGTGCGGCTGCCCACGCGCTGCGCAGCAAACGGTAGGTTTCGATGGTGTAATGCTTGGGCTGATCGCTGTCGAAATCGTTGTTCATGAAGAAGAGCGCACGCGGCGCAGCGCCGGCCAGCCTGGGCATTGGATCGATGGACTCGATCCATGCCGTCTGCGCCGCGGTAGAGGCCTGCGCCGCCAACAGCGCGTCCGCCCACTCCGGATTTGAGAAGGCGCATTCATCAAGCAGATCGCGCCAGCGGCGGGCAAAGCTTGGCACGCCGATCATGGGCACAGCAGCCTGCACCGCCGGCACGTCCACAAACGCGAGCGTGCTTGCATAGCCACCCATGGACGGGCCCGCTACGCCCACGCGCGACAGATCGGCACGGGGGTCTGCGGCGAGCGTGTCCAGCAGGGCGTGCATGTCGGCCACACACTGCACAATTACGCGGTAGAAGAGCAGGAAGATGTCCAGGCCCGATGCGGGCGGGTAAGATGAAGGTCGCGGGATCAGGCTCAAGGCCACCGTCGGCGCGTGCACCATGGTGGATCGGATCAAACGCAATAAAGAAGCAGCCGGCCTGCGCCGCCTGATAGCCGAAGGACAGGCCGCTTTCCTTGGTTGAGCCAAAGCCTGGCGTCCAGATGACAACCGGCGCACGCGCGATGTCGACCTGCGACAAGATCATCACCGGGATGTCTCGCGCCTGTGCCGTTTCAACCAGAATCTGCATGGCAACCCCTTGTGGCGTGGGAAAAGGCATGTAACCATCCAAAGTATGCCACATGCGCGCCTATTTGGCAGTCGATGCGCGGCGTCCGATCATTGCAGTGTCCTGCGGTGCAATTGCCCGCCGCGTCTGCCTGCGGTAAGATATCTGCGCCGTTGACAAACGTTCTGGTTACGCATAACCCCTAAACAAGAATCCGAGGAGCCACCTTATGCAAACGCGCGCGCTCAAACTTGTTTCACTCCTGTTGCTGCTGGTACTGGTGCTTGCCGCCTGTGCGCCTGTGGCCCCCGCCGCACCGGCCGCAGAGGCCGCAGCCGCTACTGCACCCGCCGCCGAAGCCGCCGCGCCTGCGGCTGATTCCGGCTTGCCCGACCTGGGCGGCCGCGTCGTTGAGGCTGCCATGGCCAATGACTTTACACCGCTCCAGTTTATTGACCCCACCACGGGCGAGGCCATGGGCTGGGAGTATGACGCCATGGAGGCCATCTGCGGCCTGCTCAACTGCACCGTCAACTTCAACGTCACCTCGTGGGATGCCATGATTCCCGCCGTCAAGGATGGCCAGTTCGACATTGGCATGGACGGCATCACCATCACCGAAGAGCGCGCCGAGCAGGTGGATTTCAGCGCCCCCTACATGACAAGCCAGCAGTTCATGCTCGTCGCGGCGGGTGAGGATCGCTTTGCCACACCGCAGGAATTCGCCGCCGATGACCAACTGCTGATCGGCTCACAGGCGGGCACCTCCGGCTTCTACACGGCCGTCTACGACATTCTGGACGGCGACGAAGGCAACCCGCGCATCAAGCTCTTCGAGAACTTTGGCGCGTCGGTGCAGGCGCTGATTGCGGGCGACGTCGACATGGTGCTGGTGGATGCGGCCAGCGGGCGCGGCTACATCGGTGCGAACCCCGAAGCCCTGAAGATTGTGGGCGACGCGATCAAGAGTGAAGACTTCGGCTTCATCTTTACGCCGGGCAGCGACCTTGTCGAGCCCTTCAACGCCGCGATTGAAGCGCTGCGCGCCGACGGCACCTTTGACGCCCTCGACACAAAGTGGTTCTTCGAGTTTGATCCGTCGATGTAGAACGGCGCTGCCAGCCATTGATTGCTGATTACAAAGTACGGACTATTGGTAATTGGCAATTGGTAACTGGTCATTGGTGAACGTGTTCACGTGCGCCGTCCCATTGTGGGGCGGCGCACGCTTTTGATTCGCGTTCCGGCATCCGAGACAAGAATTGAGTCTTCCGCAGAATAGAATGAAGCACCGGTACACAGATTCTACAGATGCGACAGGGAACAACAGATAGTTTGTCTGGTCTATCTGTTGTTCCCTGTCGCATCTGTAGAATCTGTGTACTGCCGTTTCGTTTCTTTCTGCGGCTTCCTTCGCCAGCGCCCATTCCGGAGCTTCTGCCCATGGCTGTTGAGACAATGCCGCCCAAGCGCCACGCCGCCTACACCTTCTTCGATCGCTTCCCCTACTGGCTCCTGGCTGCGGTGCTGCTGGGGCTGCTGCTGCTCTGGTACATCATCAACGACGCCGACTACACGGTCATCTTCAAGGCCGTGTCGCGCGGGGTCACCACCACAATCTGGGTGACGCTTGTGGCATTCAGCGGCGCGCTGATTGTGGGGCTGCTCGTCGGCCTCATGCGCCTCTCCAAGAATCGGGTTGTCTACGAGGTGGCCACCTTCTACGTGGAGATTGTGCGCGGCGTGCCCATGCTGGTGCTGCTCTACTACATCGCGTTTGTGGGCGCGCCGCAACTGGTGCTCGGCATCAACTGGCTGGGCAACCAAGCCGCCGGCATTGGCATGACTGGCCTGGGTGATGCGCTCAACCGCTTCACTGTGCGCGACCTGGGCTTTGCCGCGCGCTCTGTGCTGGCGCTGATCATTGCCTACAGCGCCTTCCTCAGCGAGATCTTCCGCGCCGGCATTGAGAGCATTGAGCGGGGCCAAACCGAAGCCGCCAAGAGCCTGGGTATGACGCGGCATGCAGACAATGCGCTTCGTTGTGCTGCCGCAGGCAGTGCGGCGCGTGTTGCCGCCGCTGGGCAATGATTTCATCGCCATGCTCAAGGATTCGTCGCTCGTCTCCGTGCTCGGCGTGCAGGACATTACGCAGATGGGCAAGGTCTACGCCGCCAGCACTTTCAAGTTTTTCGAGACCTATAACGTCGTCGCGTTTCTCTATCTTGTGATGACCATCGCGCTCACCCTCTTTGTGCGCTGGCTGGAGAAGCGCATGCCGCAGAACACGTGAACGAGGGAGTAGGGAGTAGGGAGTAGGGTGTAGGGTGTAGGGTGTAGGATGTAGGGTGTAGGGAGTAGGGTGTAGGGAGTAGGCCGTAGACCCTACACCCTACACCCTACACCCTACTCCCTACTCCCTACTCACCTGAGAAATTCCAGCAACAGCCGGCCCACCTGCTCCGGCTCCTCGTGGTGGACCCAGTGGGTGGCTTCCTCGATGATCTCCAGGCGCGCATTCGCGCAGAGGGCGGCGCTTTGCACAGCCGCCTCGCGCCCGATGAAGTTGTCCCGCGCGCCCCAGATGATCAGCGTGGGCGGCTCGATAACGAGGTTGGGCAGGCGCGGCAGCGTCAGCACAGCGCGGTACCAGTTGAGCATGGCAGTGATTGCGCCCGGCCGCGACCATGCGCCGCGCAGCGCCACCATGTCGGCCACGCCAAAGGTCCCCCGCCGCGCCGAGCTTTGCACCGTTTGCGCCAGCGCGCGCCAATCAGCGGCGCGCAACAGGGCTTCCGGCAGCTTTGGCAGTTGAAAGAAGCCGATATAGGCGCTGCGCAGCCGCTGCCGCCAACTTGCACGCAGCCGGCGCATGAGCACAACGGGATGGGGCACATTCATCACCACCAGGTGCGACACGCGGTCGGGATAACGGTTGGCAGTCCACCACGCCACCGCTGCACCCCAATCGTGGCCCACAATCGCGGCCTGCTCAACGTTGGCTGCATCAAGCAGGCCGATTACGTCGTCGCTGAGAGCGTTGAGGTTGTACGCATCCACCCCCGCAGGCTTGTCGCTGAGGTTGTAGCCACGCTGATCGACCGCCCAGACACGGAAGCCTGCAGCCACGAGGCGATCCAGCTGCTTGCCCCATGCGCGCCAGAACTCGGGAAAGCCATGGAGCAGCACGACCAGCGGCGCGTCTTTGGGGCCGGCCTCGGCGAGATGCAAGTGAATGCCGTTTGTAGCCACCATGCGCTCGGTGAAGGGCACCGTTGGCAGCGCCAGAACGTTTACTTGAGTGCTGTTCATGATTGACTCGCTTTCGTGGCGGCGGTGCAAGCCGCCGTTGGGATGGGTCCGTGGCGCTCGCGAGTATGGCGGCTTGCACCGCCGCTATGCAATCCCGTGCGCGCTGCACGCTTCGCATGTGTGAAACGTCCCGCATGCGCCATCCATTTCGGTTTATGACAGTACACTGCATTTTGCATCTGTGGTAAAATGGCACGACCCAAGGCCCTGACTGTGTATCCCCTGCATTGCGCCGGCGGAGAGAGGCAAGGAGATGTGACCACGACACAGGACATTTTGTACGACTCGGAAAATGAAGTCCAGTGCCACTCGCGCAAGCGCATTGTCAGCGCATGGCTCACGCACCTCGTCACCGCATCAAGCGCGGTGTGGGGGTTGCTCGCCATTCTGGCAATCACCAACGAGCAATGGGTGCAGGCCTTCTGGTTCATGGCCGCAGCTGTGCTGATCGACTCCTTTGACGGCACGCTGGCGCGGCGCGTGGATGTGAAGAATGTGCTGCCGCAGATTGACGGCGCGCTGCTCGACAACATTGTGGACTATCTGAATTATGTCTTCGTACCGGTCTACTTCATCTATATGGCCGGCGCGCTGCCCGCGCGCTTTGCTGTTGTGGGTGCGACGTTGATGCTGCTTTCGTCCGCCTATCAGTTTAGCCAGGCCGACGCCAAGACCGACGATCATTTCTTCAAGGGTTTCCCCTCCTACTGGAACGTGCTGGCCCTCTACGTGTTCCTGCTTAATCTGAACCCGTGGGTCAATTTGGCGATAGTGACAGTTTTCGCCGTGCTGGTCTTTGTGCCCATAAAGTATATCTACCCTTCGCGCAACAGCGTGCAGCCGCGGCTTATGCTGAGCTGGGGATTGCTCTGGGGCGCCTCCTGCCTCTTCATGCTGGTGCAGTATCCAGATTACTCGCCGTGGGTGATGTGGTTCTCGCTGAGCTACGTCGTCTATTACCACGCTGTCAGTCTCTGGGTCACCCTGCGCGACTAAATGCCTTGACGCAAAGGCGCAGAGGCGCAAAGGTTCGCAAAGAACAACAAAAGCAAGGAGATACGCAGCCGCAACGGTTGCTTCTCCTTGCTTTTGCTTGTTCTTTGCGAACCTTTGCGCCTCTGCGCCTTTGCGTCGTAGCTAGAGGTGGCCGCCGGCAATGCTGGGCACGATAATCACCTCAGCGCCGGCGCGCAGGGGCATCTCCAGCCCGGCGCCGGTGCGAATGTCCTCGCCGTCCACATAGATATTGACCCAGCGACGCATGCGGCCGCCCGGCTCTACAAGGCGCTCGCCCATGCCCGGGTAGCGCGCCTCAAGCTGCTGCACCAGCTCGCGCACGGTGGCGGCGTCCACGCGCTCCTGCGCGGCCGCGCCATAGAGGCGGCGAATCTGCGCCGGAATACGCACCTGCACATGGCTCACTTCCTCACTCATCGCGCGCCTCCTCAGGCCGCCACAACGCGCGCCACCGCCACCGACTGCACAGGCGGCAGGTAATCCGAGAGGCTCTGCCACGACTCGCCCTCATCGCGGCTGTAGAAGAGGTGGCCGCCGGTGGTGCCCACATAGACGCCGCAGGCAGCGCACGAGTCGGTGGCAAGCGCATCGCGCAGCACGTTGAGCCACGCGCCCTCGGGCAGCCCATTGGTCAGCGGCTGCCAGTGTGCGCCATCATCGCGCGTGCGCCAGACGGCCATCTGCCCGTCGGCCACAAAGCGGCGCTCGTCGGCCACCAGCGGCACTGCATAGACTGTGGCAGGATCGTGGGCGTGTATGGCGGTGGGAAAGCCAAAGCGCGAGGGCAGCCCTGACGAGATGTCGGTCCACGATTCGCCACGGTCGTCGCTGCGGTAGAAGCCCATGTGATTCTGCTGGAAGAGCACTTCGGGGCGGGCCGGGTGTAGCGCCATCTTGTGAACGCAGTGGCCGGTTTCCGGTTCGGGGTCGGGCAGGAAGCCGGCGTCGACGCCGCGGTTGATGGGCTGCCATGTGGTGCCGCCATCATCGGAGCGATAGGCGCCGCCCGCCGAAATTGCCACATAGATACGGTTGGCGTCCGTGGGATCCACAATGATGGTGTGGAGGATGAGGCCGCCGCCGCCGGGCATCCACGTGTCGGTGGCAATGCGGCCGTTGAGGCCATCAACGGCCTGCCAGTGCGCGCCGTCGTCGCTGGAGCGGAAGAGTCCCGCCTCGCCAGTGCCTGCCCACACCTCACCCGGGCGCTGGGGATGGCCCGGCTGCACCTGCCAGATCTCACGCACGCGCCGCTCCTGGTCGGCGGGGAAATCGAGCCCGGCGTTGAAGTGCTCCCAGGTGAGACCACCATCGCGTGAGCGCTGCACCAACCCGCCGAAGACGTCGCTGCTGACGGCGGCGAAGAGGCTGTTGGTGCGTGCGTCGTAGCTGATGGCGCGCGTGCTCCAGCCCAGGTGGTGTTCGGAGCGGTGCCACGTCTGCCGCGCCTCGTCGCTCCAGAAGAGGAATGTCCCCTTGCGGGTGCCCACCATCACCAGGATGTCGCCTGGCGCAGGCGCGCAGGCGGGGGCAGGCGCGTCTGTCGCTACAGTCTGCTGTTCGATTGCCATTGCAAAACCCTTTCGCTCGTTTGATTATCAAACCGGGTGCGCTGTGCTGGAGGAAGTTTGGAGTTTAGCACACACGTTCGTAAAATACAACGAGCAATTTCGCAGGGGTGCATCTCGTCATTTGTGGCGCGCACCGCAACCTCACCCCCGGCCCCTCTCCAGAAAATTGGAGAGGGGTGCACGATGGCGCCGCTTTGCTCCCCTCTCCAATTTTCTGGAGAGGGGCCGGGGGTGAGGTTGCAGTGCGTACGCCAACGCCCCCTTCTACTATCACCCGCGGAGAACCCATGGCAACCACTCCAATCTCGCTCACGCTGGACCAGGTGCGCCGCTTTCGCATGGAGCGCTCGGGGCTGCTGACGCCCTTCGCGACGCCGGAGGCCGCCGCCTCGGCGCTGGTGGGCGTGCAGGCGCAAATTCTGCCCGCCGCCGGGCTCGCGCTCTGGAACCGCACACGCACGCTCGACAATGCGCGCTTCGAAGCCGCCATCTTCACGCAGCGCACGCTGGTCAAAATCTGGGGACAGCGGGGCACGCTCCATCTCTATCCCAGTGCCGAGTGGCCGCTGATCCACGCTGCGCGTGCGGTGAACCAGACCTGGTGGGAGCGCCGCGCCGCGCAGGGCGTGCATGGTGAACTGGATCGCGATTATCGCCACAAGGTGGAAGCGGTGGCAGAGGCGTTGCGCACGCAGGAGAGCATGGGGCGCACAGGGCTGCGTGCGCTCGAGCTTGAGCTGCACGATGATTTCTACTCGGGTTGGGGCGGTATCTTTGCCGACGTGGTGCGGTTGGGCTATGCCTGCCACGCCGAACGCATTGGCGGTGAGGGGCACTTTGCCCACCGCGAGGTCTGGCTGCCCGACCTCGCATGGAACCCGCCTGATCCCGAGGCAGCCAACCTGGAGCTTGTGCGCCGCTACCTGCGCACCTATGGCCCCGCCACGGCAGTCGACGTGGGATATTGGCGGGGCGAGTATGTGGGCCCCGTGCGTGGGTGGCTTGAGACGCTGCGCGCCGAGCTTGTCACCGTACAGGTGGATGGCGAAGAGGCGCTCATTCACGCCGACGATGCGCCTGCATTTGAGGCACTCGCCGCCATGCGCAAGGCGGCCGACGGCCTGCCCATGCGCATGCTCTATCGCTTTGACCCGCTGCTGCTGGCCCATCGCTCGCGCGCGTGGGTGGTGGATGAGGCGTATCACAAGCACGTGGCGCGCCCGGCGGGTCACGTTGAGGGGGTGGTGCTCCACCGCGGCAAGGCCGCGGCAACCTGGCGCTATGACCGCGTGCCGGCAGGGTTGCTCATCACTGTGAGCCCCTTCAAGGCGCTGCCCAGGGCCGTTACCCAGCGCATCCCGCGCCAGGCCGAGGGCATTGCGCGCTTCTTCGCGCTTCCCCTCGCCGACATCCGCTACGACGCATAGGCACTGCGACACAGATGCACTGCGCCGCAGAGGCACTGCGCCGCATAGGTACAAAGGCACAGCTCCGATGCGGCCGTTGCGTTTTGGGGAGCACGGGCGGCGCGGCGTGCGTTGTAGTGGCGCGCGGGTTGGCCGCGCCACACACGGAGGCACAACCATGGACAACTCCTTTACCCCCTTTGACTGGCAGCGCATTTTCGTTGGTGATTTGCCCTGGCTCTTTCTCGCCGAGGTTGTATTTCGCACCGCGGTCATGTACACGTACGCCCTGCTGGCCGCCCGCGTGATTGGCAAGCGCGGCATGAGCAACCTCACCCCCTTTGAGTGGATCATCGTCATCATGATCGGTACCTCTGCGGGTGACCCGACCCTCTACCCCGGTGTGCCGCTGGTCCATGGCATGCTTGTCATTACAGTCGTCGTTTTTCTCGACCGCCTGTTGGCAAACCTCATGCGCCGGATTCCGGGCCTGGAGAGCTTCGTGAATTCGGATCCGGCGCTGGTTGTGCACGACGGCCGCGTGCTCGGTGATATGCTCGACAAGGAGCATATCACCGACGAGGAGTTCCTCATGATGTTGCGCATGGAGGGGCTGCGCGACACGGGAAGCATCGAGCGCGCCTATCTCGAACCGTCGGGCCAGGTGAGCGTCCTGCGCTATCCCGAAGACAAGCAGGTGCAGGGCAGTTCCACGCTGCCGGTGGAGACCAAAGGCGGGCGCGGTGAGGTGGACAAGAATGCCCTGCGGCCCGATCCGCAGCGGAAGCAACAGTAGCCGGAGACGCCTGCTGACATTGGCGACGGCAGGCGAACACTTCACGTTCTCATCACCGTATGGTTGCGTGAAGCGCCCTTTTCGGGTATCTTGGCGCGCAGCGGAGACGATGTGGCGGGCGTCTCTGCAGGCGCTTCTTTGTTGGCCGAGTGGTTGGCACACCCGTCTTTTTTGCACCCACGCACGTTGCCATCAACAATATCCGCGCCGCCCCGCGCTCGTCGGCTGAGGCGTATCTCCCACAAGCCCTTTCGCCCTGCACGGGCACGTTTCCGGCGCATCTCCGTGATCACTACGCAGACGCTGCTGATGCTGGCGTTGCTCTTCCAGCCCGCTTTGGCGCGCCCTGCATATGCGCAGGATCCCCTGCCCGCCGACCCTGCCCCAGCAGACCTCACCGGTGGTCAGGCCGACGTCACCATCACATATGACGTCGTGCCCGCGGCCGATCCGCCGCCGCCGCCCATTACCATCAGCGAAATCTATCCCAAGCCGCCGGAAGACACCGACCGCCACGAGTTTGTCGAACTCTACAATCCCACCAACAAGGCCGTCAGCCTCGCCTTCTGGACGCTGAGCGGCGCAGTTGACTACTCCTTCCCGGGCAATGCGGTCATCCCGCCGCAGGGCTATGTGGTGGTGGCTGAGAATCCGACCGCATTGCGCAGCCGCTACGGCACGGCGGCGGCGCAGGTCTACGGCCCCTTCAGCAGCAATCTGTCGATTGAGGGCGAAGAGGTTATCCTGCGCAACGACGTGACGACACGCGTCGACAGCGTCGATTATGGCTACGGCTTCCCCTGGCCGGTGGCGGGCGCGATTGACGGGCAGTCGCTCCAGCTCATCAACATGGGTGTGGACAACGAGATACCCGGCGCGTGGCGCGCCGGCCCCGTCACACCTGCCGCCGGCAACGCAATCAACCTGCCCAACCCGCCCCCGTACGTGCAGTCAGTCTCCCACGCGCCCCAGCAGCCCAACGCCGGGCAGCCCGCCACCGTGAGCGTCGTTGTCAGCGACACTGACGGCATTGGCACGGTGACGCTCGCCTATCAGGTGGTGACGCCGGGTAACTACATTGCCATTACTGACGCGGCCTACAACACGCAGTGGACAAGCGTTGCCATGGCCGCGGCCGGGCCGGTGGAAGGCGGCCAGCGCTACACGGCGCAGCTGCCGCCACAGCCAGCGCGCACGCTGGTGCGCTACCGCATCCAGGCAGCCGATAAGGGCGGCCGCACCGTCGCCGTGCCCTACAACGAGGACCCGCAGCCCAACTTCGCCTACTTTGTCTACGGCGCGCTGCCCACGTGGTGGGCGGCCATTCCCGGGGACCGCAGCGCCACTTTCAACTTCAACACAATGCGTGCGCTGCCGGTCTACTTCTTCATTGCCAAGAACGGTGATGTGACCAACGCCATGCACATGCCCCCTTCGCAACAGGCGGGCTACATGGGCAGCGACTACAAGTGGCGCGGCACCTTTGTCTACAACGGCGTGGTTTACGATCACGTGGGCTTCCGCCCCACGGGGGCCGAGCGCCGCTTTGCCACCGGCAAGACCAACTGGCGCTTCAACTTCCTCTCCGGCCACCGCTTTCAGGCCTATGATGAATATGGCCGCCCCTACGACGTGCTCCGCGACAAGATCAACCTGCGCGGCGAAATGGGCCACACCGACCGCGAGCGGCGGGGCGAGCTGGGCATGTTCGAGTCGATGAGCTACAAGCTCTTCAACTTGGCCGGCGTGCCCGCGAGCGACACAAATTTCGTCCACTACCGGGTGATCACCGGCGCATCGGAGTATGGCAGCAACCAGTACGACGGCGACTTCTGGGGGCTCTACCTGAGCATCGAGAACCCCGACGAGCAGTTTCTGGAGGAGCATGGCCTGCCCGACGGCAATCTTTACAAGATAGAGAGCACCGTGCCTTCGCCCGGCGTCCCAAACTACTATGAGGGCGAACTGAACAACCTGGGGCGCAACGGCCCCAGCAACGGATCGGACCTTGCCGCGCTCGCCTATTATGCACAGCAGCCCAGCACAACGGCCGCCACCTGGTGGCGCAGCAACGTGGATCTGGAGAACTACTACTCCTTCCGCGCGATTGTGGAGTTTGTGCACCACTATGACATGGGCGAGGGGAAGAACTACATGTTCTTCAACAACCCCGAGACCAAAAAGTGGGCCATCTATCCCTGGGACCTGGACCTGACCTGGCACGACACGACGCGTTACTTTGGCACCGGCCAGGAGCCGTGGGCGTGCAAGGCGCTGCGCCGCTGCTACGATCCCCTCACCGAGAGCTTCTCTGCCTATGCCGGCCCCTTTAATGTGGAATTTCAGGGGCGCATGCGCGAACTGCGCGACCTGCTCCTCAACCCCGAACAGCTCTTCCCCATGCTCGACGAGCAGGCCGCGCTGATTGATTCGCCCGCGAGCGACAAGACCAACTTCCGCTCCATGGTCGCCGCCGACCGCTTCAAGTGGGACTACAACCCCATCTATGGCGCCACCTGGGGCGATCCGCTGGCGCCGCAGAAGTATATTGACACAGACAAAAGCGCGCCCGGGCAATTCTACAAGTGCGCCTTTGGCAAGGGCAGCGATGGCTCCTGCTATACAACGGGCACCTTCCGCGGCATGGTCGAGGGCATGAAGCTCTACGCCAACCAGCGCTTTGGCTGGAT
The DNA here is from genome assembly GCA_963773745.1 of uncultured Chloroflexia bacterium. GTDB lineage: Bacteria > Chloroflexota > Anaerolineae > Caldilineales > Caldilineaceae > UBA5069. Next base: position 246,588 of record CAVZCL010000005.1, on the reverse strand, counting down.
TGACTCGGTGCTGCTGGCCGACGCCGCCATCCCCGCCACGCCCACAATTGCCAACGCGGGCAGCCTTGCCGCCGACCAGATTCGCTTCTCGACGAGCGCCTTCAGCGATCCCCAGGGCGCAGGCACCTTTGCCGCCATGGAATGGCGCATTGCCGACGTGAGCGCCGGCGCGACACCGCGCACCTACGAAATCAACGCCACGTGGGAGAGCGGCATCCTGCCCATCTACCAGAACACGGTGGAGCCCCCCGCCGGTGTGGTGCAGCCGGGCAAGGAGTACCGCGCGCGTGTGCGCATGATGGACAACACAGGGCGCTGGAGCCACTGGTCGAACCCGCTGCAATTCAAGGCGACTGCTCCCAGCGCGCCGGTTATGCAGGATTTGCTGCTGACCGAGGTGATGTACAACCCGCTGCCGTGGGGCAACACCCCGGGCGACGAGCTCGAGTTTATTGAGTTGACCAACCGCACCAACCGCACGCTGAGCCTGGGTGGCCTGCGCATTACGGGCGGCATTGACTACACCTTTGCGCCCAACAGCGTGGTGGGGCCCAACAAGAGCATTGTGCTGGCCAAGGACGGCCGCGCCTTTGCACGCCGCTATGGCTTCAACGCCTTTGGCGCGTATGACCGCAAGCTGGGCAACGGCGGCGACACCATCGAACTTGTGGATGCATGGGGACGCAGTTCTTTCAAGCTGCTCTACAGCGATGCGGCGCCGTGGCCGCTGGAGGCCGACGGCAAGGGCTATTCGCTCATCTACAGCCCTGCGCTGGGCGCGCCCACAAATGGCGCATCGTGGCGGCGCAGCCTGAGCATTGGCGGTTCGCCGGGTGGGCCGGAGCCGGTCTCGATTGTCATCAACGAATTCCTGCTCAACCCGCCGCTGAATCGCGCCGTGGAGCTCTACAACCCGGGCGAGCTTGAGGTTGACGTGAGCCGCTGGTTCCTGAGCGACTCTACCAAGGACCCGCGCAAGGTCTGGCTGCCCGAGAACAGCAAGATTCCGGCGCGCGGCTATCTCGTCGTCAGCTACGGCCAGCTCAACCAGCCTTCGTTTGACGGCAGGCTGGAGCTTGACCCGCCTGCAACCGGCCAGCTTGTGCTTTCGGCGGGCAATGCCGCGGGCACGCTCACCGGCTACCAAATGCGCATGGCCTTCCCAGCGTTGGAGCCAGGCGTGAGCTATGGGCGCATTCTGGACAGCCTGGGCAACGCCGCGTGGGTGCAATTGGCACGCCCCACAATCGGGGCCGATAACAGCGGCCCGCGCCTGGGGCCGCTCGTCATCACCGGCATCAACTATGCGCCCGTGGGCGGTGCGCCCGAGTACATTGAGCTGACCAACAACGGCGGGCGCACGGTGGAGCTCTTTGACCGCGCCAATCCCGAGCAGCAATGGAAGCTGCTCGGCGGCTTCATGAACATTCCCGCCGGCATTACGCTGCGCAACGGTGAGCGGCTGCTGGCCGTCTCCACCGCGCCCGAAGTGGCTTGCCAAACGCTGGGCAACCGCGGCTTTGCGCGGATTGTGGGCCCCTTCACGCCGCAGCTTTCAGACACGGGCCAGCTCGTGACGCTGCTCCAGCCGCCCACAGCCGGCCAAAGCAACTGGACAGCCAGCGACGACGTCAAGTACGCCTCCACCCCGCCCTGGCCCGCGCAGGCGGCCGGACAGGGCGCCGCGTTGCGGCGCGTGGACATGGCCGCATGGGGCAGCGATCCGATTGCCTGGCAGCCCAGCGCCGATTTGCCCGGCGTGGCCGAGGCAGCTGCCGCCACCACGCTCTGCAGCTTTACGGCTATTCCCAACGCACAGGGGAAGAATGTGCTCACGTGGGCGCTGGCAGGCGCGCCGCTGCCCAGCACGGTGACTGGCTTCAAGCTCTACCGCAGCGCGAACCTCGACTTTGCCCAGGCGGTGGAGGTGGCTGCGGTGGACGTTGCCGAGCTAATGACTGCAAGCGATGAGGGCGTTGCGCTTGCGAACAGTTGGCGCGTGACCGACGGTTCGTCCAACAGCCGCACGCCCGCCTTCTACTGGCTCAAGACGGTGGGCGCAGGCGGCGCACTTGTTGACCTGGGGCAGACCTCCAGACAGACGCCCTATCAGTTCGTCTTTATGCCCATGGTGAAGCGGTAGTTCTCTGGGGCACTGCCACATACTCGCATGCATCAGGTGACCAAATGATGACAATACAAATCACTCACACTCTCACACACGCACGGCCACGCGCACGCCGGCTGCTTGCGCTGGCCGTCCTTGTGCTGGCAGCACTGACGCTCGCCATTACACTGCTGCCTGCCGTTGCGCACGCGCAGGATGCCGCACCTGATGCGCCGCCGGCGGCCCAGGCTGCGCTGCGCATCAATGAGATCATGGCCTCCAACGGCAGCTTCATGGTTGACCCCGCGCAGCCCGACAAGACCCCTGACTGGGTTGAAATCTACAACCCGGGCAACGCGCCCGTGGACATGAAGGGGCTCTCGCTCAGCGATGACCCCAACAGGCCCGACAAGAACCCCATCACGCAGACGGTGACCATTCCCGCCGGCGGCTTCCTGCTCTTCTACCAGGGAGAGGATGCCAACAAGCGGCCGCTCAGCCCGCGCCACTTTACCTTTGGCCTCAGCGCCGCCGGCGAGTCGCTTGGCCTTTATGTCGCGGCAACGGGCGACGTTGTAGACCAGCACGACTTTGGCGTGCAGCTGCAGGATGTCTCCGAGGGACGGGCGACGGACGGAGGCCCGACCTGGCGATCGTTTACAACGCCCACCCCGGGTGAGAGCAACAGCAAGAACGCGCCCGTCATCGTCAGCGTAACGCGCACTATTGTGCAGCCGCAGGCAGGCGACAGCGTGGCTGTGACGGCCGTCATTACCGACGACCAAAGCATTGTCTCTGCGACACTTGTTTACACAGTGGGCACAACGGGCGTGGTGCTGCCCATGACGAACACGAGCGGCAACAACTGGGATGCCACCATTCCACCCTTCCCCAACGGCACCTATGTGGCCTACCGCGTGCGCGCCGTAGACAACGAGGCGAACGCCGTCGAATCTGCGCTGCAGGGCTACGTGGTCGGCTTTGTGGCCCCCACGCTGCGCATCAACGAGTTCATGGCCGAGAACTTTGGCCTGGTGGAGGACGAGGACGACCCGGGCGAGTTCCCCGACTGGATGGAGCTCTATAACCCCACCAGCGCAGCCATTGCGCTGGACGGCCTCTTCCTCAGCGACAGCGAGCGTGAGCCCACGCAGTTCGCCATTCCCGATGGCTTGAGCGTGCCGGCCAAGGGCTTCCTCATCTTCTGGCTGGATGGGGATGCAGGCAAGAACCAGGGGCCGCGCCATACCAACTTCAGCCTCAACAAGGATGGCGACTTCCTGGGCCTCTTCGGTGCACAGGGCACCGTGCTGATTGACGGCCTCGACTTTGGCAAGCAGACCGACAACGTGGCCATGGGGCGCTATCCCAACGGTGCGGGCAGCGCAAACAACGCCGCCGACTTCAAGTTCCTCGTCTGTGCGACAGCGGGCAAGCCGAACATCCTGTGCGAGAACAAGAACTACATGCCTGCGGTGCGCGTTCCCGTTGCGCCAGCGCCGTAACAAGGTTCAAGGGTTAATGGGGTCAAGAGTTCAAGAGTTCGTCTCGGGTGCGCTGATTTAATTCTTGAACCCCGTTCCGAGCCATGCGACAACTTGCTCAATCTGATCGTCCCAATAGCTCCAGCTGTGATCGGCCGTGCCGGTGACCCAGGTGTGCTCAAGGCCCAGCTTGTCCAGGTGGCGGTGGTAGGCGACGTTGCCCTTGTAGAGGAAATCCTCAGTGCCGCAGGCCAGGTAGAGGCGCGGCTGCGGCGTGGCCGCCGCGGCCACCCTCTCGGCAAGGGTGAAGAGGTCGGTGGGGCCACCCTTGATGCCGCTGAGCGTGCCGTAGATTGCACGCATCTCCTCACGCAAAACCGGGTCGTTCAGACGCTTGTGCGCGTAGCCCACGGCCCCCGAGAGGCTGGCAACGGCGGCATAGCGGTCGGGGTGGGTGAGGCCCAGACGCAGCGCGCCGTAGCCGCCCATGGAGAGCCCTGCCACAAAGTTGCCCTCGCGGCTCTCATCCAGCGGAAACCACGCGCGGATGCGCTCGGGCAGTTCCTCGCTCACGTAGCTCCAGTAGGCGGCGCTGTTGCCCGCGCCGTAGGCTGCATCCTGATAGAAGGAGCGGTTGACGGCGGGCATCACCACGGCAAGGGGCAAGTTCTCTACGTAGCGTTCAATCGCCGTGCGCCGCTGCCAGATGGTGTGGTCGTCGCTGAGGCCGTGCAGCAGCCAGAGCGTGGGGTAGCTGCGGCGCGGCAACGCAGCGGGCCAAATCCCTTCCTGCGGCAGGATGACGTTGACCGCCGTGTGGATTTTGAGCGTGTGCGAGAAGAAGTTGACAGCCAGAAGAGCCATTGTCGTTGCGTGCTTTCTGTGGGATGGGGATTGAATGCGCGCCGGTGGCGCGCTGCAGCTTGATGCAACGATACTGTGTGAGGCGGGGCCGCGTCAATCTGGAGGGTGGAGCGGCGGTTGTGCCGCAGCCAGTGAAAGGGCGCATCTCGTACGCGTTGCGTAGCGGAGGCTTCAGCCGCCGTTCTCGAGGACGCGGTGCGGTCTCCACCTACGGCGGCTGACGAATGTTTCCTAAATACATAGGTATTGCCTCGGCCGGCGCCAACTGCAACCTCACCCCGGCCCCTCTCCATTCTGGAGAGGGGAGCACCACGTCGGCGCAGGTCTCCCCTCTCCAGCATGGAGAGGGGCCGGGGGTGAGGTTGCAGTTGGCGGCTGGCTACGAAACAATTTGGCAGTATTCATAAGCCGCCGCTACGAATGTCCATGCTTGCGCGCTCGTGTGCGCTCTGTGCGCGCTCTGTGTGCGCTCCGGCGCCTTGCCCATTTGAACCGAAAACTTCATGATCAAAAGACACGCACCCTCGTCAATCGCCCACCGGCGCGCCCCGCTTTCGCTCCTCGCCAGCTTCTGGCTTGTGGCCGCGCTGCTGATACCTGCGCACGCCCACGCTGCGCAGCCCGCCCCATTCGGGCAGGAGGAGCCACCCGTATTCCGGCGCAGCCGTGGAGAGCTTCTACCCGCTGGCAGCGGCGGGCATTCCGCTCGAGGGGCCGCTGCCGATTGACCTGAATCTGCCCGGCGCACATTCCGTACGCGCCGCCGATTTCGACCGCGACGGCCGTGTGGATGTGGTGGCCGCCGCGCGACGACGGCCGCGTGCTCTGGTATCACAACGATGGCGGCGCGACGCCCAGCTTTAGCGCGTGGCCGGTGGGCACTGTGCCCGGTGCGTATCTCGCGCTGCCCGCCGATATCAACCGCGACGGCAAGATGGACATCCTGGTGGTCGCTGTGAACGTGGTGGAGCCGGCCGATGCCGGCGCACCCGTGCCGGCCGAAACGCTGGGTGCAGGGCAGGTCGTCTGGTTCCAGAATGACGGCCAGCCCGCGCCTGGTTTTGTGCAGCGCCCGTTGGCCGCTGGCCTCAACTACCCCGTGGCCGCTGCCGTGGCCGACCTGGACCGCGACGGCGACCCCGACGTGGTGGTGGCCTCGCGCGATGACAGTACGCTGCGCTGGTTTGCCAACGACGGCGCACCTCTCCCCGCCTTTGCGCCCCGCCAGGTGATAGGCGGTCTCGACGGCGCGGTCTCCGTGGACGTGGGCGACATAGACCGCGACGGTGACATGGACCTCGTCTCCGCCTCCGAGAATGATGACCGCATTGTCTGGCACGCCAACAACGGCGCGGGCGTCTTTGCGCCCAACATCATCCGCCCGGGCGCGCCCCAGCCCGACAAGGACTTTGCCAAGTCGGTGCGCCTGGCCGATATGGACCATGACGGCGACCTCGACGTGCTCTACGCTTCCGAGGGCGGCAACGAAATTGGCTGGTATGTAAGCAACGGCGCGCGCCCGCCCCAGTTCAAACAGGTGGCGCTCTATCAGGATGCGAACCACGCCAAGTTTGTAACGACCGCCGACCTGGACCGCAACGGCGCGCTCGATGTGCTGTGGGCCGCATCGGGTGATCCGGGCAACGGTGGGCAGGCGCGTGTTGGCTGGCTGCGCAGCGACGGGGCCGTCGCACCCCAATTTGCGCCCCTCATCATCCAGCCCGAAGCCCCGGGCGCACGCTATGTCTTCCCCGCCGACCTCGATGGCGACGGCGATCTGGATGTGCTCACCGCCGCGCGCACAAGCGGCCAGATTGTCTGGTTCCGCAACCGCACCATCCACCGCACGGCGCTCTATCCGCCGGATAAGGTGCGCGTGCTGGGCGTCTGGAAGTCATCGCGCCACGTGGTCGCAGGCGATCTCGACGGCGACGGCGACCCCGATGTCGTCTCCGTGTCACAGGATCATCTGACATGGTTCGAGAATGACGGCGGCGCGCCGCCCAACTTTGCACCCATCAACATCCCCTCGCAGCAATACCAGGGGCGCTGGGTGGAGATTGCCGACATGGACAGCGACGGCGACAACGACATTCTCGTCGCCTCCAACGAGACGCGCCGCATCTACTGGTACGAAAGCAACGGCGCGCGCCCGCCCGTCTTTACCGAGCGGGTGATGAGTACGCTGACGCAGGGGCCGCGCGCCGTGCTCGCCGCCGACCTGGACGGCGACGGCGACATGGATGCCTACGCCGCCTCGGACGAGGACAACCGCGTGGCGTGGCTGGAGAACAACGGCGCGCGCCCGCCCGAGTTCATTACGCGCAACATCGACACCGGCTCCAACACCGATGCGGTGCTGCGCTACCCCCGCGCCGTCTATGCCGCCGACATGGACGGCGACGGCGACCTCGACGTTGTGGCTGCGGCGCAAGGCAAGGACAATGTGCTCCTCTACGTGAACAAGGGAGGCGCACCGCTGCAGTGGGAGCGACGCATCATCGGCAACGGCAAGGGTGTGCAGCATGTGCACGTGGCCGACATGGACGGCGACGGTGACCCCGACGTGGTGAGCGCGAGCGAGGGCAACCTTGACCCGCAGCCGCAGAACCTCATCAAGGTGCATCTTAACGCCGACGGCCGCGGCCAGGCCTTCACCGAAATTGTGGTGGATGGAGTGGCGAACTCGCCCCACGCCGTGGTGACGGGCGACGCCGATGGCGACGGTGACCAGGATATCTTTGCAGCGATTGAGGGTGATGACCAGATCGTCTGGTATGAGAACAACGGGCGCAGCCCGCCCGCCTTCACCAAGCATCTGATCTACGACAAGGCCTTTGTGGCGCACGGCGTCAACGTAGCGGACCTTGACGGCGACGGCGATCTGGACGTGCTGGCAGCCTCGCGCGAAAGCGGTGCGGTCATCTGGGGCGAGAATCTGGGCGGCCAGTATCGCTTTACGGAGGGTCCCTTCACCCAGGGCGCGCGCGCCGTGCTCACCGTCAACGCGGTGCACACAGGGCGCGGCCCGGACCCCGCGCTGCAAATGGCTGTGCTCGATGTGCGCTTTGAGGACGGCGCGGGCAAGCGCCTGAGCACAGCGCAGGTGGCGGCGCGAGTGCAGTCGCTCTCCGTCTTTGTGGAGAACAATGGCAACGGCGTCTTCGACCCGGGGGATTTTCTGCTGGCAACCGAAACAGACCTGACTCAGGCAACTGATGGCCGCTTGCTCGTCTCGCTCACAGCTGGCGCGTGGCCGGTTCTTGTGCCCCCGGGCGGCGGCGCAACGCTCTATGCTGTGGCCAACCTCACCGTCGCCTGCGGCGCTCAGCCGCTGAAGCTGGTGGCGCGCCCCTCTGCACCCACCGCCGTGGATGAGCTCGCCGGCGACCGCCTGCTGGCCGAGGGCGTGCCGTCGCTCGCCGGCGGCGAACTCGTGACGCCGGTTGATCCGCCCAGGAACCTGCGCATCAACGAGATCAGCGCCAACACCGACACCGACGACGACTGGCTGGAAATCTACAACGATGGCCCAATTCCCGTCGACATGGGCGGCATGTTCTTGAGCGACGACATCACCAATCCCACCAAACACCAGATTCCCGCCGGCATTGCGATTGCGCCCTATGGCTACCTCGTCTTCATTGCCGACGAGACGCCCGGCCCCTTGCATCTCAACTTCAAGCTCAGTTCCTCGGGTGAAACAGTGGTGCTCTCCGACCTGTCCAGCCGCCAGACTCGCCCGCTGGACACAGTGACCTTCGCTGCGCAGGCAGCCAACCAGGTGGCAGGGCGCAACCCCGACGGCAGCACCACATGGAAGGTGCTGCGTGCACCCAGCAAGGGCTTTGCCAATGTGAAGGCCGGCCTCGACCTGCCCTCATTCCTGCCCGTGATCACCAAGAGCGCCGGCTGCTGAACCACAACTGCAGTACACAGATGACACAGAAACAAACAGATAACAACGGATTCATGCATCCGTTGTTATCTGTTTGTTTCTGTGTCATCTGTGTACTGCAGTTGTGGTTAGTTGCTGGGGCGGGCGGCAAGGGTGACGGGAATCTCGTAGTACTCGCCGTCGCGCAGCACGGTCAGCTTCACCGTATTGCCTGGGCTGGTGTAGCGCTGCAGGTAGGCCAGCACGCCATCAAAGCTCGTCACAGGCGTCCCATTGATGGCGGTGATCAGGTCGCCGCCACGTGCGCTGGGGCAGATTTCGGGATAGAGCGGAACAATCCGGTCGCTGCCGGCGATCAGGCCGGCGCGCTGGGCCGGCGTATTACGCAGTACATCAACCACCAGTGCACCGCGCAGTGACGGGTCCAGATCCAGTTCGACTGCGCAAATCGGGCTGAGCGTTGAGCCGCTAATGCCGATATAGGGGTGGCGATAGCTGCCGTCGGCAATCAGGGCCGGCACAACGCGCTCCACAATGGGAATGGGAATAGCGAAACCCACGCCGCTGTTGGCGCGCTCATCCGAGCGAATTTGCGCGTTGACGCCGATAACCTCGCCCTTTTCGTTGAGCAGTGGCCCGCCCGAGTTGCCCGGGTTGATAGGCGCATCCGTCTGAATCGAGGCGGGAATGCTAAAACTGGCGCGCGCCGGTATCGAGCGCCCAATCGCGCTCACAATGCCCGAAGTCAATGTGCCCTCGAGCCCAAAGGGATTGCCAATGGCCGCCACACGCTGCCCCACGCGCACGTCGTCGAGGTTGCCGCGGCGTACGGGCACGATCGGGTACCCCGTAGGGTCAATCTTGACTACAGCCAGGTCGCTGTCTTCGTCATTGCCTACAAGCGTGGCCACACTCATTGTGCCATCGCTAAAGCGCACAACAATGCGGTCGGCCCCCTCCACCACATGATTGTTCGTCACAATGTGGCCGGCGCCGTCCCACACAAAGCCGGAACCGCCGCTGGCCTGGTAATACTCGTTGGGGTTGATGCCGGGCACAGTGTCCGAGTGGATGGTAGAGCCCAACTGGTAGATGCTGAGGTTGACCACGGAAGGGTTGACATCCTGGTAGATTTGCATCAGGACGGCCGATTCGTAATCCACCCCCTCGGGCGGCGGCTGGATGACAACCTGTGGCTGCACAGGTGTGGCAACTGCCTGGGCCACGGGCATGTTTGTGCCCAGATAAGTCGCATTGCTCTGCACAGGCTGCGCAGCCGCACGCCCGTTGCTCAGCACCATGCTCACACTAAAGAGGGCAATGCACATGAAAACGGTGACAAAGGCGAGCAGGCCGGCTGCAATCCAGATCCAGCGGGACTGTCTGGTGTTGACGGGTTCATTCACGAGGGAATCCTTTCGCTGCAAAGTGCACCGCCCTATTGTACGGGCAAGTGTGCGCTGGAGAAAGTGGTGCGGATTGCACTTGGGAAAGGGTAGTGGGCAATAGGGCGTGGGGTGTAAGGCGTGGGGTGTAAGGCGTGGGGTGTAAGGCGTGGGGTGTAGGGCGTGAAGCGAGGCTTCCGCTTCTGGAAGCCTCGCTTCGGCCGCCATGTGATAGCATCAACGTTGGGGATCGCGCCGCGGCCTCGTAGCGGAGGGCCTCCTGGCCCTCGTTTGGAGGCCGCGCATGTGCGTGGCCGCAAAGTGAGGGCCAGGAGGCCCTCCGCTACAAAGCGCACCCGCACTCCCATCCAGCGTTGTGCCGAACTGCCATGAGAACCAGCAAATGACCTCCGCACCGGAACCTGGCGCAGCCACCAGAGCACGCACCATTTGGCTTCTCTCCGCCTACCACACGGGCAGCCACGCCGCGTGGGCCGAGGGCTACATGCGCCACAGCCGCCACAACGTGCAGTTGCTTGCCCTGGACGGCCGCTTTTGGAAGTGGCGCATGCAGGGCGGCGCACGTGCGCTTGCCGTGCGCGCCGGCGATGCGCTCGATGGCGGGCAGCCTCCCCCCGATACCATCATGGCGACCGACATGGTCAACCTGCCGGCGTGGCTGGGGCTCATGCGCCGCCGCCTGCCGCCGGCAACGCCCGTACTCCTCTACATGCACGAGAATCAGTTGACGTACCCCTGGCCGGCGGGCGAGCGGCGCGACCTCACCTATGCGGTCATCAACTGGCAGAGCATGCTGGCCGCCGATGGCGTCGCCTTCAACAGCGCATTTCACCTCGAAAGCTGGTTTGCTGAACTGCCGCGCCTGCTCAAACACTTTCCCGACTACAACCATCTTGCCGACATTGCAACCGTGCGCGCACGTGCCTTTGTGCTGCCGGCGGCCATTGATCCCCCCGCCATTGCAGCCGCCCCACTGCGCACCGGCGAGCCGCCGCTGGTTCTTTGGAACCAGCGCTGGGAGTACGACAAGCGCCCTGACCGCTTCTTCGCGCTGCTGGAGCGGCTTGCAGCCATGGGCGTGCCCTTCCGCCTGGCGGTGGCAGGCGAGAACTTTCGCAACGTGCCGCAGGAGTTTGTAGACGCGCGCACACGCTTTGCCAATTGCATCGTCCAGTGGGGCTTTGTGGAGCGGCGCGCCGACTATCACGCGCTGCTGCAGCAGGCCGACCTTGTGATCAGCACCGCTGACCACGAGTTCTTCGGCCTGAGCATGCTCGAGGCGATTGCCGCGGGGGCCTTTCCGCTGCTGCCCACGCGCCTGAGCTACCCCGAACTGATCCCCGCGGCGCTGCACGCCGCCTGTCTCTACAGCGATGCCGATGATCTCTTTGCCAAGGCGGTGGCGCGCCTGCGTGCGCCGCGGCCGGCCCCGCCCTCGCTACGCGCGCACATTGCGGAGCGCTTCACGTGGCCCGCCGTCGCCCCCCGCTATGATGCGCTGCTGTAGGTATGGGGTGTAGGGTGTTGGGTGTGGGGTGTGGGGGTGTTGGGTGTGGAAGAAGCGTTAGTCTTGTTCTTCTTCGCCCTGCTTTGCTTTTCCTTTGCGCTTCTTTGCAGCCTTTGCGCCTTTGCGTTGAAGCTGTTTATCGCTGCTTGAGCGGCGCAAAGGTGCGGCGGTGCAGCGCGCAGGGGCCGTGCGCCGCAAGCGCGGCCAGGTGCGCGGCCGAGCCGTAGCCCTTGTGCGCGGCGAAGCCATAGGCGGGGAAGTCCGCGTCCCACGCGCACAGCAGCCCGTCTCTGTGCACCTTGGCCAGAATCGACGCAGCCGCGACGGAGACAATCGTCGCATCGGCCTTGATGAGGCTCTGCTGTGGCAGCAGCAACTCGGGCAGCCGCACCCAGTCGATGAGCAAATAGTCGGCGCGGGCCACTTCTGCAGCCATCTCCACGGCGAGCGCCATGGCCTTGCGCGTGGCAGGCGCAATGCCCGTCGCGTCAATCTCGGCGGCGCTCACAGCCCCCACACCCCAGGCCAGCGCCTGCTCCCTGACAATGGCAGCCAGCGCTGTGCGGCGGGCAGGGGTTAGCTGCTTGCTGTCGCGCACCGCTGCCCACACGCCATCCAGCGCGCAGAAGGGGGGCGCAATGACGGCGGCCGCCACCACGGGGCCGGCCAGTGCGCCGCGCCCTGCCTCGTCAATGCCGGCCACGCAGCGATAGCCCTCCTGCCAGAGGGTCATCTCGTACAGCAATGTGGGGCGGTTGTCGGCGGCGCTCATGGGCGGCTTCGCGTGTGGGTTATGTGGTGGACAAACCATGGGTATGCAAAAGGACGCCGGTGCGCGCACCGGCGTCCTGAAAATTCACAATAGCAGCCTGCCTGCGTCTGGCTAGACCTGCAGGAAGCGCTTTTCCTTGAGGCGGGCGGCCTTGCCCTGCAGCTTGCGCATGTAGTAGAGCTGGGCGCGGCGCACCTTGGCGTTGCGCAGCACTTCCACCTTGTCAATGTTCTTGGCATAAATCGGGAAGGTGCGCTCCACGCCAATGCCGTGGGAGCCCGTGCGGCGCACTGTGTAGGTGGCGCCTGGCGTCGTACCACCGCGCATGGCGATGATCACACCCTGAAAGACCTGGACGCGCTCGTTGCGCCCTTCGGTAATGCGCTGGTGCACACGCACCGAGTCGCCCGTGCGCAATTCGGGCAGGTTGGGGTTCGCCTGCGGCTTGAGCGATTCCATCAATGCATTGGTCATGGTCGGCCATCCTTCAACAATCGAACTGCATACGGCGCAAGGCCACATCATGCAGACGCAGTGGGCTGAAAATGCAGAAAGCGCAGGATAGTTCAACTCGCCTGCCGCTCGGGTGCAACTAAAACAGGATAGCACACGCCGCCACCTGCTGCAAATCTGTCGGCCACAGGAAAGCAACGGTTGTGTACGGATTTCATCCGCTGTTATCTGTTCGTTCCTGTAAATCTGCCCTGAAAATAGCAACACTGGCCCGGACCACGTAGGTGGCGGTAGACCCGCCGCGAAGCGGTGTCTCATTTTTGTCTTGCGTTGCGCCCAACAGGCATGAACGTCTGTGTACTGGCTGTTGCTCGCTACGTGAACCAGCGCAGAATGCCCTCAAAGGCGCCAACGCCGAGAAGAATGGCAATGATGTACTTGATGGTCTTGCCGATGAAGGTGGCGATGAAGAATTGCCAGAAAGGCATGCGAATTGCGCCCGCAGCAATGCCTGCCAGGTCGAAGAAGGGGAAGGGCGTGACGGCGACAGCAAAGATCGCAAACGCGCCGTATTTGCGCGTCCATCCCTCCAACTGGTCGTAGCGCGCGGCCTGCGCGGCGGGCACCAGCGTGCGCCCGCTCACGCCGGCCAGATAGCCGCTCGACTCGCCAATTGCACTACCCAGACCCGTCGCCACGCCCAGCAGCCACGGATTGAGCGTTGTACCCAGCGCAATCGCCAGCGGCAGCCCGGGAATGGGCAGAATGATGCTCGCACTGGCAAAGAGGCTGATCAGAAAGCCGCCCAGGTAGCCCCACTGCTTGAACTGCGCAATGAAGGCCGGGTTGAGCGCAATCCAGACGCTGGCCACCGTAATCGCAACCAGAATGATGATGGCCAGCAGCCGTGAACCTTCACTCTGCCGGCGGCGCCTGCGCGGAAAGCATGTCGCTTTCCGGCAGGGCATCCGGCAGAGAAACCGCGTCGGCTGGATTCGACGGGCGGTTCTGGTATGTCGATGATTACTCGCTCTCGGTGATCGTAATTGACTGGATGATGTCGCCCTGCTGCAGCGCATTCAGTTCGTCAATGCCGTCCACAACCTGGCCAAAGAAGCCATACGAGGCGGCAGCCTCGACGGGCGGTGCAATCTTGGCGATCATCAGGATGCTGCCGCTGGCCTCAATGCCTTCTGGGCCCTGCACCTCGGGGGCCCACGCCATGGAACCGGCGGCGGGCGGCTGGGGCAGCCCCGTCTCGGGCACAAAGCGATAGCCAGGGCCGCGCTCAAGCGAATCGTCGGGCGAGCCGATGACCACGAGGTCGCTGTTAGAGATGTTGACGGGCGTGCCGTCGTAGAAGCCGAGATTCGCCAGCGTAACGAAGTTGTTGACGGCCAGCGGCGCATCTGCGGCAAAGAGAGCGATGGTGAGCACGCTCGTGATGGCTTCGGTGGGGGTTGCCTCGGCTGTCCCAGTGACGGCCATCGAGTCCGTCGCGGCGACAGTCTCTGTCACTGCGGCGGCGTCAGTCATCGCGCTGGTGTCAGTTACGGCAACTGCATCTGTGAGCGCAGCCGTGTCTGTGAGGCCAGCCGTGTCCGTAAGGCCTGTCGTGTCGGTCACGGGGGCGGCCGGTGCAGGCATACGCACGACGATCATCGTGGCCGTGTACGACTTGCTTGTGTCGATTGTCATCTCGGGCGCCGTGTTGAAGAAGTCGGCGCGGTCGGCGGGGGCCATGGCGGCCAGCGGGCGCTCGGCGGCGTCAAGCGAGCTCGGCGCAAAGGGCGTGGGCGTGGGCAGCGGCGTGGGTGTCGGCTCGGGAGTGGGCAGAATGCTCTCCTCTGACTCCTCAATTGTCACGCTGTTGATGACGTCGCCCGGGGCGGTAGGATTCGCATCGGGGTCGCGGCGCGTCAGCTTGTCCAGCACATCCTGCCCCTGAATCACCTCGCCGAAGATGGTGTGCATGCCGGTGAGGTGGGGCGTGGGCGCAAAGGTGATGAAGAACTGGCTGCCATTGGTGCCGGGTCCGGCATTGGCCATGGCGAGGAGGCCCGGGCGATCAAATTCCAGCCCCTGAACGAATTCATCTTCAAAGGTGTAGCCCGGGCCGCCGGCGCCGGTGCCGCTCGGGTCGCCACCCTGCGCCATGAAGCCATCCAAGCACGCGGTGGAATGTGGTGCCGTCGTAGAAGCCTTCTTTGGCCAGGAAGACGAAGTTGTTGACGGCAATCGGCGCGCGGTCGGCAAAGAGCTGTACGCGGATCTCGCCCTGTTCGGTGTCGAGCGTGGCGTAGTAGAACTTGGAGGGGTCAATCACCATCTCCGGCGCCTCGCTGAACATGCCGTTGCGGTCGGCGGGGGCCAGGTCGCCGGCGCGCGTGCCGGGCGCGATCGCGCCCGGTGCGGCTGCCTCTTCGGCGGGCACGGCGGTGGATTCTGCAGCAACAGCCTCAGCGGCGGGCGCTGCGGTGGGCGTGGCATCGTTTGCGCCGCCGCCACAAGCGGCCAGCACCATGAGTGCGGCGAGTACGGCAACGCCGAGGAAGGGGCGAATGCCCTTGACTATTTTCATGCCTGGTTTCCTTTCATGCTGCAGCGGCACCCAGTTGGCCCGCTGCCTGTGCGCCCACACGTGCGGGCTCGTAGAAGATAACATCTCAACGCAAAGGCGCAAAGAGAGCAAAGGAACGCAACGAAAAGTGTCGAAGATGTGAAGCTGTCCAGGCAGGCTTCATGCAAATCGTTTTGGTTATTCTTTGCGCTTCTTTGCACCCTTTGCGTCTTTGCGTTGAGCCGTGCAGCACTAATGCGCGGCGGGCGTGGTTGCAGCCAGTGGCTGGCGCACACCCCCCTTGCGAAACTCCAGCCAATAGATTCCATAGATGCAAATGGCCAGCACCAGTGCGCCTGTGAGCAGCGCCTCGGCCAGCGAGGCGTCCGTCAGGAAGACGCCCACCAGCCCAAACGCGCCGCCTATCAGATAGCAGATGAGCACCGCTTCGCGCCGGCTCCCCGTGAGCAGCGCAAGCCGGTGGCTCAGGTGATCCTTGCCCGGCGTCGTCAGCGGGTTAAGGCCACGCCGCAGCCGGCTAATGAAGACCAGCGTCGTGTCGAAAACCGGCACCCCCATCACCATTACAGGAATCATCCATGTGATTGTGTTGGAGTTGCTGGGGAAGCGCAGCTTGATGGCCACGGCCGCCAGCAGAAAGCCCAGAAAGAGGCTGCCTGTGTCGCCCATGAAGATATGCGCCGGGTTCCAGTTATAAAAGAGGAAGCCCACGCACGCCCCTGCCAGCGCCGCCGCCAGCGCCCCCACAAGATACTGGTTGCTCAGCGCCGCCAGCAGCGTGAAGAAGGTGGCGGCAATCATGGCAATCCCGCCCGAGAGGCCGTCCATGTTGTCGAGCAGGTTCATGGCATTGGTGATGCCCACCACCCAGACAACCGTGAGTACAATATCCACCCAGTTGCGAAAGAGCTGTATCTGCACGCCGCTGTAGACAAGGATGAGCGCTGCCAGAATTTGCCCGGCGAGCTTGACGTAGCTGCCCAGCCCCCAGCGGTCATCCACCACGCCCATGAGGCTGACGAGCGACGCGCCCACGAAGATGCCCACCACCTGCGGCACATACTGCTTGTCGGCAAAGAGCAGCAGCGCGGCAATGAAGGCAATGTAGATGGCCGCCCCGCCCAGCAGCGGCACGGGGTTGGTGTGCAGCTTGCGCGCGTTGGGCTGGTCGGTAACGCCCAGGCGCAGCGCAACCATGCGCATGAGGGGCGTCACCCCCACGGCCAGCAGCAGCGCGCTCAAGGCAATCAGGATGATGCTCATGCCGTCACCGCCTGCGTAGCTGATGATTGCGCGTCTGCTTGCTCGGCCCGGGCGCTGCCTGGACGCACCGCGCGCCCCTCCGCTGCAGACGCATAGATGGCAAGCACGAGTTCGAGGCTGCGGCGGGCCTCGCTGCCTGGCGTTCCCGCGGGGCGCCCTTCCAGCAGCGCCGTGGCAAAGTCGTCAATTACGGCGCGGTGGCTGTAGCCATAGACGGAAGGGGGATCGACCACCTGACTGGTGAGAATTTCGGCCTCCTGCTCCACCATGCCGTCCACCTTCCAAAGCACAATGCGGTTGAGCGCCGTGCCGCCGATCTTGACCGAACCCGACGCCCCAAAGACGGAAACGGAGCCCTCCAGGTTCTCTGGCCAGGTGACGGTCGAACCCTCAACAGTGGCCAGCGCGCCGCTCTTGAAGCGCAAAATAGCCACGCCGATGTCCTCGGCCTCCATGGTGTGGGCACGCGTGGTTGTGTAGGCGCTCACAGCTTCCACATCGCCCATGAACCACTGCAGCGCGTCGATGTGGTGGATGCTCTGGTTCATGAGTGCGCCGCCGTCCATGGCCCACGTGCCGTGCCAGCCGTCCTCGTAGTACGACTGAGGCCGGTACCAGCGCACGGTGGCCGCTCCCAGGTGCAGCGGGCCGAGCTTGCCTGCGTCAATCGCCTCGCGCAGTTGGCGCATGGGGTGGTTGTAGCGATTCTGCAGCACCACGCCCAGCGTGCGGCCACGCGCCCTGGCGGCGGCAATCATCGTATCGGCGTCTGCCAGGGAGAGGGCAATGGGCTTCTCCACCAGCACATGCTTGCCCGCGTCGAGGGCGTCAAGCGTCACCTGCGCGTGCAGCCCGCTGGGCACGCAAATGCTGACGGCGTCAATGTCCGGCCGGTCGAGCAGCGCACGGTAGTCGAGATAGGCATCGCGCGCCGGGTCAATCGACGCCTCAACAGCAAAGCGGTCGGCGCGGCTCTGCTTCAGGTCTGCCACGGCCACAAGCTGCGTGTGCGGCAGCTGCGCCAGCGATTGCGCGTGGCGCGGAGCCACGCGTCCGCAGCCAATCAGCCCAAAGCGCAGGAGGCCAGTGGACAACGGGTTGGGGCGCTGCAAGTCAGAGGGCATCAACTCAGCCCCCCAGCGACGTCAGCAGCGCCGAGATGGGCGCACGGGCATCCACCGGCGCAAGCGCTGCGGCCTCGCGCGCCAACTGAATCGCGGCGTCGGGCTGCCCCTGCCGCTGGTAGAGCTGCGCCATGGCCATAGGCCAGCGGTAATCTGCGGGGTTGGCCGTGGCCAACCGCTGGTAGACATCCAGCAACGCACCCTGCAACTGCGCCACCTGGTCGGTCTGCTCGGCAGGGGTCTGCTCAATGGCCTGCTGCAATATGTCGGCCGACTGCTCGAGCATGCCTGCATCACGGTAGAGGAGGCCCAGGTTACGCAGCGCGCCCAGATTGGTGGGCTGCGCAGTCACAATGTCCGTCATGGCCGCAATTGCACCGGTGATGTCGCCGCTCTGCGAGAGCGCCACCCCAAGGTAGTTCTTCAGATTCAACGTTGCGTCCGGCCCGCGCAGTTCGCCAATCTGCTCGATGCCATCCTGCAGCATTGTGGCCGCTTCGGCGTAGCGCTGCTCCGCATCGTAGAAGTCGGAGAGGAGCAAATAGGTCTGCTCAAAGTAGGGGTCCATGGAAAGACTGTGCTTGTAGGCTGCCTCGGCGTCGGGGCGCTCACCGCGGGCGAGGCGGGCGTTGCCCATCTCGTTCCACAGATGCGCCGCCTGCGGGCTGAGCATGACGGCGGCCTGGTATTGGGCAATGCTCTTGTCGAGCATCTCCTGGCGCAGTTCCGGGTTGGCGGTACTCAAATCGCCCCAGGTGCGGTAGAGGCGGGCGAGGTTGGCCGTGTGGTCTGTGTTGAGGGGGTTCACCCTCTGCGCCTGCAGCAGCACGGCCTCGGCGGCGCGCAGCAACTGCTGCTGCCCCATCGCGCCCACTTGCTCGGGGCGCAGCTCCAGCACGTCGCTCAGCGTGGGCTGCTCGGGAAAGGGAACCACGTCCTCAGCGGCCTGGGAGGCTTTGGCCTGCTCAAGCAGCGCGCGCCCGAGAAAGAGCATGTAATGGTCTTCGGTTTCACGCGCGGCCAGCGCGCGGCGGTAGAGCTCCACGCTGTTGACCCAACTGCGCTGGCTGTCGAACTGCTGTCCCTGCTTGTAAATGATGTCGGCGCGCACCAGCCCCACGTTGACGAAGGAGATGATGGCAAAGATACCAATCGCGGCCAATATACCTGTGGCCGTGGCCAGAATGGGCCGCTTGCCCAGGGCGAGCTTGCCGTCGCTGAGCGCCGACCACGAGTAGACGACGGCGGCTGCCACAATCCAGATGATGAGCACGGCCGTAAAGGCGGCAAAGTGGCCGCCCACGCGGTCGAGTTGATAGTTGAGTTGCTCGGTGGCGGAGAGGCCGGGGGGCAGCACCACGGGGGCCACGCGCCCCCCCTGCACCAGCCCATAGACCAGCCACGAGCCCCACACCACCACGCCATGGAGCAGCACGGCACGCATCCACCAGCCCAGCGGGGGCAGCACACGCTTGCGCAGCAGCTCGGCGGAGAAGCCCAGAATGAGCGCAAAGATCCACGTAAAGATGAGCATGTAGAGCATGCGCGGGCTGGAGACAACTTCTCCGCCGCGCACCACGCGTGTGACGCTGCCGAAGAAGATCTCCGACGCGCTGTTCAGGCTGCGGCTGTTGGTGGTGTAGAGGAAGACGGTAGTCAGGAAGATGAGCGCATCGGTGATGACTGTGCCGGGCGTCCACGGCAGCGGCTCGCGTGCGGCCCTGCGTGCGGGTGGGCGACTGGCAGCGCGGCTCTTTTTGCCGCTGCGGGCAGCTTCGGGCGCAGCTTCAAGCTCCTCTTCCATCTGCGGCGTGACGTCCAGCGCCACGCTGACCGCCTCCACCTGCGCCCAGCGCAGGCCCAGCGTCGTCAGCAACGCCGTGTAGACCCAGAAGTAGGTGCGCGTGGCGGCAATTGCAATGCCAAAGTGGATCTCCACAAAGTGCGCCACAATTGCTGTGAGCAACGCAATGATGAGTAGTTGGCGCGGCACGTCGGCCGCGTCGGGGCGGAAGCTGGGGTGCAGGAAGGCCGCCGCCATGATGTAAACAAGCAGCCCGAACATCAACCCCGCCGGGAAGGCGACGCCGAAGAGGCGCAGCTGGCGGTCATCGTAGAAGTAGAAGCCAATGCTGGCCACAATCGCCGACACAAAGAGCAGGCTGAAGAAGAGCACGGTGTCGCGCCGATTGACGAGCAACCCCAGCCAGCGCAGCGCCCAGTAGAAGATGGAAACGAAGACCGCCAGGTAGGCGAGAAAGCCAAGCAGGCCGGTGATTACCAGGCTGTCCCACGTTTCGTTGTGCGAGCGATCGGGGCTGGCATTGCGCGCCTCCACGTTGGCCAGCGCGGAGGGGTAGAACTTGTTGAAGGCCACCCACATGGCCTCGGGACCATAGCCCACAAGGGGGCGCACGGCGTTGAGGCTGTCAGGCTCGCCGCCGGGGCGTACGAGTGGGGCATGGGGCATCACCATCTCCGACGACCCCTGCCAAATGAGCGTGCGCACCTGCGCGGTGGTGCTCTCCTGGTCCAGCAGTTGCGTCAGACGGCCCACATAGGGCACGTCGCGCAGGCCGGCAAAGATGGGCAGCGTGTTCATGGCAAAAATCAGCAGCACGCCCGCCACGCCCACCCCCACCCAGCCAATGGTTGCGGCCATGTAGCGGCGCGGCCGCAGCGCAATCAGCACCAGCAGCACGAAGAGATAGCCGCCCAGGAAGAGCCCCAGCCAAGGGCCGCGGCTTTGCGTCCACACGATCGCCAGCGTCTGCACAATCAGGATGACGACGTAGGTGCCGCCCGCCAGCGCGGTGAGCATGTCATGGCCGCGCGGGGCGTCGTCGCCCATCGTCACCAGCGCCGCAAAGGAGGTGTAGATGCGCTCGAGCGTGAGAAAGAAGGCCATGATGAGATAGGCAGCGAGGAAGATCGCGTTGCCTGCGTTGGCCGTCACACGCCGCTGCGTATCGCCGCCCCAGGGCAGCGGGTCCCAGCCCCAGTGCTGGATGAGCGCATAGATGGCAATGGGCGCGCTGGTGACGATGACGGCATGTTGCAGGCGGCGAATCTGCGCAGGGGAGCGCAGCGTGGCCGCGGTGAGCAGCGCAATCGTCACATAGCTGAGGAAGCTGTAGGTGCCTTGCAGCCGCTGGTAGGAGCCAAACCACGAGACGAAGGGCGCGAGGCTGAAGAGCGTGCTGATGAGGTAGGCGCCAATCAGCGCGACCACGGGAATGAAAAAGGGGTTGCGCCACATGCGACGCGCCGCATAGCCCGGCAACTCGGCCTCGGCAGCAGATGCACCATCGGGCGTGGCGCTCCACGGCGGCAGCCACGCATAGCCGCCGTTGGCGATCTTGATGAGCCACGCCAGCGCCATGACGAGCGCAACTGTGCGCACGAGGCTGATCTTGTCCGGCTCGAAGACGCGGCTGGAGAAGACGTTGAAGAAGAGGGGTGCAATAATGAGGGCCGCCAGCCAGCCGGCCTCCAGCACGCCCTCGCACCAGCTATCCAGTTTTGTACGTATGTAGCTCATAGCCGACCCGGACTGTTAAGGTGACGCGACAGCGGCTCCAAGTATAGCAGACTTTGCAGCGTGTCACTGATTGTTGGGTGAAAATTGCATGTGCAAACAATGAGCGCCGGTTTGCGACCGGCGCAACGGCACAAAGACAATTGTAGACTGCCGATTGACAATTGGTGTCGCGCCGCAAGGCGTGAGCGCGAAGTGTCAATCGTCAGTTTTCAATTTTCAATCGCCAGACTTCACGTGCAGCCGACCCCTCAGACATCGCGCCTACTGCTGCGTCCGCATCTCCACAAAGGTGGTCTTGCCCGCTTCCACGGTCACTTCGGCGGCCACACGCTCGCCGTTGACCACGGCAACCGCATAGTAGACGCCCGCCGGCACGGCATCCATGGCCGTTGTCTCGCCAAAGGAGGGGTCTGGATTGATGCTCTCGTTGTCGGGATAGGCCTCGAGCACGCGCGCCCAGGTGGCAAGGTTGCCCTCAAAGCGCGCCAGCGTTACGCGTGCGTTGGGCCACGTGCGCCCGTCGGCCGAAAGCAGGCGCACGGCCACCGCGCCACTGCCCGGGGGCGGCTCCACCCACAGGTACGGGTTGACGCTCGCATCGTAGGTGTTGGCGCCCACGCGCATTTCCACATGCAAATGGGGGCCAATGGCGATGCCCGTCATGCCCACCATGCCCACAATGTCATCGGGCTGCACGCGCTGCCCCTTCTGCACGGTCACCTCGCTCAAATGGCCATAGAGGAGGTAGACATCCATCTCGCCCCCCGCCACGGTCAGGCGGCGGTCCAGCCTGATGACCACAGCGTTGCCGTAGAAATTGGGGTAGGGGCCCAGCACATCGGGGTCGTCGAGGCCGGCGTGCACCACTTCGCCGGTCGTGGCCGCGCGCACGGGCGTGCCAAAGGGATTGGCAATGTCCATGCCGTGGTGAGGGCGATAGCGCCCGCCGCCCGTGGAACCGAATTGGTAGGAGGGGGCCGCAATCTGGTTCTGCACAAAGGCGGGATGAGGTCGCCCCACCCAGAAGTGGGTGGCATCGCTGGGCGTAAAGGATGACCACTGCCGCCCGGGGGCCAATGCAATCGGCACGGCTGTGGGCGGCGGCGGCGCCGTGGGAATGGGCGTGGCAATGTCGGGAAACTGCACAACCTCCATGGCAGGCAGAATGCGTGGGCGGGCCAGCTCATCGAGAGAGGCAGCCGCCACCGCTGCGCCGCCGTTGCGCTCGGATTCAATCGCGGGCAAGATCACCGGCTGCTCCAGCGAGACGACCGGTATCTGGTAGTCGGGTGCGCCGGCCGCATCCACGCCCACCGCCGCCTCGGCCGCCACCAGCGGGTCGCGGAAGAGCAGCTGCTCGGTCGCCGAGTTGGGCGTGGGGGTCACAATGTCCATGATGAAGGGCACGCCCGCGCCAAGGGTGTCGCTCATCGTCGCGTTGGCGCCCATGGCCGTGCGCCCGGCCATGGAAGCGGCGAGCAGTTCAAGGGCGGCGTCCGGGGTGGCCGTGGCGCGGTTGGCCGGGTTGACGACGGCAAGGCTGGCGGCCAGCCCTGTGGGCGACGGCACGGCCGTCGGCCCCGCTGCGACCGCCGAAAGCGCAGCGCCACGCACAGCCTCGGTTGCCGGAGAGGCCGGTGCGCCGGTTGGGCGCAGGAAGAGCGCCGCCAGCAGCAGCGCGGCTGCTCCGCCGGCCAGCGCATAGGGTGTCAGCCATGATGCGGCGGTGGGGGTGGATGCGGCCGACGGAGCAGCCGCGACCGACGCTTCGGCTTCACTCCAGGGCGCGATTTCTGTCAACATCCCTGCGGGCAGCGCGTGGGCGTTGGTTGTCAGCAGGGCGTCGGCGGCTGCGTCGGACAGGCTGGAAGCGCCGTCGTCTGCGTCCAGCAGCAGAAGCTGCGGCAGCACGACGCCCGGCACAGGGCGCAGCCACGCGTAGCTTATGCGCAGTTCAGCGCGCGCAAGCAGGGTGGGGCCAAGGTAGCGCGCGCTGGAATGGGCGATGGCGTGGGTTTCCGCCGGTGGTGCAGCAAGCGGGGCTGGCTCGGGCAAGGCCTCGACAAGCGGGATCGCCATCGTGAGGCGCATTTCGGTGAGCAGCATCTGCGCCAGCATGTCCGGTATCAAGATATGCGCCGCACGCGCGGGTGGGGCCACGGCAATGGCCGCGCCGTGCTGCATTTCGCTGAGCAGCATGCGCGCGAGCAGCAATTCGGTTGCCGAAGCAAGTGCGAGTGTAGAGGTGAGACGCGTAGCGGCGGCTTCAGCCGCCGTTGGTGTGGAACGCGGCGCGTCCTCGAATACCGTGGCTTCGGATGCCGCCATGAGGAGCGCTTCGGGCTGCGGTGTCTCTGCTTGCGGGAGTTCGGCGGCTTCAGCCGCCGCTACGAGAAGACTTCTGGCTGGGGCGTCTGTGCTTGTTCAAGTTCGGCGGCTGAAGCCGCCGCTACGAGAAGCTCCTCTGGCTGGGGCGTCTGCGCACGGGCGGGAAAGACTGCTTCGGGAAGCTCAACATGCACGTCAAAGATCGGCGTCGGGCGCGGGACGCTGACGACGCGGGTTGGCGTGGGGGGCGGGGCCGGCGCCACGAGATCAATCGTGGAGGGGCGGGCGGAGCCGCGCGCCTTCGGCAACAGATCGCCGCCCACCGCTTGCGCCGCAGCCAGAGCAGGCGCGGCGGCTACGGGGCCACTCGCCGCTGGCGCAGGCGGCCCCGCCTGCACGCTCCCCTTGAGCTGTGCTAAACTGGAATAATCGGGAATGACCAGGGCGCCGCGCGACTCTCCCACCAGCCGCCGCCCCCATGATGAGGACTGCATGCTGTGAACGACTTCGGCGCCGAAACACCACTCGATGAACCGGGCCAATCCCTGGGGGTCGCGACGGGGCAACCCGTCGGTGACGTTTTCGCGTTGAACGCTCTTCACGTGGATATCTTTACGCTATTCCCGCTCATGTTTGCGGGGCCGTTCGGTGAAAGCATCATCGCCCGGGCGCTGGACAACCAGTTGCTTTCGGTGGCGCTGCACAACATCCGCGACTACACCAGCGACCGCCATCATGTGTGCGACGACACACCCTACGGCGGCGGCGGCGGTATGGTGATGAAAGCCCCGCCGATTGTGCGCGCCGTGGAAACGGTGCTCTCCAAGGAGGCGGGCTGGACGCTCCCTGAAGCAGATGCCTACACAAATCTGCCGCCGTGGGAGCCGGCGCTCCCTGCCGCCCTGCCTGCGGGCGTGCCTGTGATTCTGCTCTCGCCCCAGGGCCGCCGACTCACGCAGCCACTTGTGGCCGAGCTGGCAAAGCTGCGCCGCTTCGCGCTCATCTGCGGCCGCTACGAGGGCGTGGACGAGCGGGTGCGCACGCAACTGATTACCGACGAGATCAGCATTGGCGACTACGTCATCAGTGGCGGCGAACTGGCGGCCATGGTGATTGTGGATGCTGTCACACGGCAACTACCCGGCGCACTTGGCTACGCGCTGGGCGCCCATCAGGACAGCCACTCGCCCGGTATGGGCGGGCTGCTGGAGGGGCCGCAGTACACACGCCCCTTCACCTTTCGCGAGGAGTCGGTTCCGGACATCCTCATCAGCGGCCACCACGCCAACATCGATCGCTGGCGGCGCGAGCAGGCGCTCCTGCACACGCTGCGCCGTCGCCCCGATTTGCTTGTGCAAATGCCCCTCAGCGCGCAGGATCGACTCTTCCTGACGCAGCAGGGCTGGACGGGCCCTGCGGCCTGACATCGTCTCCTGCCACGTCTCCTGCCCGCGCCATTATAGCCGCGCCGCCGCACGCCACCAATCCGGCGTGCGCACGTTGCCCCTCTCTCCACCCGTCACGCTGTGCCCCTCTCCAGCACGCCAACCCCAGACACAAGCAGCGCGCCCGCCCCGTCAAAGGGCTTGCGCGTCAAGTCAAAGGGCTTGCGCGTCAAATGGTGATGGCATGACTTGCCATTTCTCCGTCTATGCCGCACAATCAGCAACTATGTAATATACGTTAACTAATCTTGGGGGATTCTTATGCGTATCGCCGTTTTGGCATCAGGCAGTCGAGGCGACGTGCAGCCCTACGTCGCACTGGGCAAGGGTTTGCAGGATGCCGGCCATAAGGTGCGGCTTGTAACCCACACCAATTTCGAGCCGCTGGTGGCCGAACAGGGGCTCGACTTCTGGCCTGCGGGGGGTGACATTCAGCAAGTGGCCGGCACACAGGAAATGCAGGAGCAGGTGGAGGGGGGCAACTTCCTCAAGATGATGGCGCAGATGGCCAAGGAGGCAAAGAAGGCCTCAGTGAGCCATGCCAGGGGCTCGTTGGAGGCCGCACAGGGGGTGGATCTGCTCATGGGTGGCATGGGTGGTGTCTTCACCGGCGTTGCCATTGCCGAGAAGCTGCACATCCCCTTTCTGCAGGCGTATCTGCTGCCCTTTACGGCCACAGGCGAATTCCCGGGCGTGCTGAGCCCCAATCTTCCGAAGTGGCTTGGTGGCGCGGGGAGACGTCTCTCCCACCATGCCGTGCGGCAGATGATCTGGCAGGGCTTTCGCTCGGCCGACATGGCGGCGCGGCGCGAGGTGCTCGACATGGCGCCGGCCTCCTTCGCCGGCCCCTTCAAATCGCCTGCGCTGCAGGGAATGCCCATCCTCTACGGCTTCAGCCCGGCTGTGATTCACCCGCCCGCCGACTGGGCGCGCAGACGCACGTCACCGGCTACTGGTTTCTGGAAGCTGCCGATGGGTGGACGCCGCCCGCGGAACTTACCGCTTTTCTGGAAGCCGGTCCACCGCCCGTCTACATTGGCTTTGGCAGCATGAGCAACCGCAACCCCGCCGAGACGGCTGCGCAGGCAGTGGACGCCCTCCAGCGCACAAACCAGCGCGGCATTCTGGCCTCGGGCTGGGGCGGCTTGCAGGCCCGGGAAGTGCCCGATTCGATCTTCATGCTCGAATCAGCCCCCCATACATGGCTGCTGCCGCGCATGGCGGCGGTTGTGCACCACGGCGGTGCCGGCACTACCGGTGCAGGGCTGCGTGCAGGTGTACCCGCAGTGATTGTGCCCTTCTTTGGCGATCAACCCTTCTGGGGCAAGCGGCTGGCGGCGCTGGGTGTGGCGACCGAGCCGCTGCCGCGCAAGCAGCTGACGGCCGAGGCGCTGGCGGCGCGCATTGAACAGGCAGTCTCGGACGATGGCATGCGCAATCGCCGCGGGCCTTGGGCGAAGCGGTTCGCGCCGAAGAGGGCATCGCCCGCGCCGTAGAGGTGATAAACGGGGTGAGGACGCAGCGCGCCCAACGCCCCGCCCCGGCGTGATCAGACGACGGCAAACCTACGCTATGGTTCGGCTTTCATGCTACACTGTGCGCCATGATGGCCCGGCGCAATGGCGCCGGTCACCTGCATGATCGTTGCGTGAAGCCACCACCACTGCGCAGCCGCCGAACGCTCAGCCCAAGGAGTTGACCCTATGGCCCACCATGCCAACCCCCGCTTTGTCCAGGAAAAGCCGCTGCACGACGACATCGAGCGGGTGCTCGTGGGCGAGGAGGAGCTGCAGGCCCGCATCAAGGAGATGGGTGCTCTCGTCAGCAGCACCTACCAGGGGCAGGATCTGCTGCTCGTCTCCGTGCTCAAGGGCAGCGTGGTCTTCATGGC
Source organism: uncultured Chloroflexia bacterium (assembly GCA_963773745.1). Taxonomy (GTDB): domain Bacteria; phylum Chloroflexota; class Anaerolineae; order Caldilineales; family Caldilineaceae; genus UBA5069. Next base: position 219,924 of record CAVZCL010000005.1, on the reverse strand, counting down.
CGACCTCATGCGCGCCATCACAATCCCCCACGAAATCGACTTTATGGCCACCTCCAGCTACGGCTCCGACACGAGCAGCAGCGGCGTGGTGCGCATCCTCAAGGATCTCAACGTCTCGATTGAGGGGCGCAATGTCGTGATTGTCGAGGACATTATCGACAGCGGCAACACGCTCAGCTACCTCATGCGGATTCTGCAGGAGCGCAAGCCGGCCACGCTGCGTATTCTGACGCTGTTGGACAAACCGGAGCGGCGCGAGGTGCCTATCGAGGTCGACTGGATTGGCTTTTCAATCCCCAACGAGTTCGTTGTGGGCTATGGGCTTGATTTTGCCGAGATTTACCGCAACCTGCCCTACATCGGCATTCTCAAGCGCAGCGTTTACACGCCGGCGGAATAGGCGCGATGTATGTATTAAGGCGTCCCCTCGCCCGCTACGGGCTGACCATTGCAGCACTCCTGCTTGCGCTGCTGATTGCGCTGCAGCCAGGGCAGGGCGCGCCGCGCGCAGGATGCGGGCTCCTATACCGTGCAGCCGGGCGACACAATCTCGGCGATTGCGTCGCGTTTCGGCGTCACCATGGAGAGCCTGCTCGCGGCCAACGGCATTGCCAACCCCGACCTGCTGCAGGTGGGGCAGACGCTGCTGATACCGGGCGTCAGCATTCAGCCCGACCTGAGCGCTGTTGCCACGCGCAGCGTGCTGGCGCGCCCGGGCGAAACGTTGGGCGCGGTGGCGGCACGCCTGGGGCAGGACCCCACGCTGCTCGCCTCACTCAATGGCATCACCGTAACCACCAGCCTCTTTCCAGGCCAGCCGGTGCTCGCGCCCGAGGCGGCTGTTCCCGCCGAGCCGCTGCGCTTTGGCGCAATTACAACGGTGACGTTGCCCGATTCCGTGCCGCAGGGGCGCACGGGCACGCTGGTTGTGGAGAGCGCCCGCCCGCTCACGCTCACCGCCACGTGGAATGGGCTGGCGCTGCCGCTGGCCCCGCTGGACGCAGCCACGCGTCAGGTGGCATTGCTGCCCGCGCCCGCGCTGCTGGGCCCGGGCACTTTTCCAATTGTGCTCGGCTACACGACGCGCAGCGGCGTACTTGTGACCACAACGCTGCCGCTTGCCGTGGTGGATGGGGGCTATGAGAGTCAGGTCATCAGCGTGCCCGCCGACCGCACAGAACTACTCTCGCCCGAGAACACCGTCAACGAAAACGCCATTGTGGCGGCGGCGTGGAGCGGCTTTACGGCGGACCTTGTGCTGCGTGCGCCCTTCACCCGGCCGATTGAGAGCGTTTACGAAACGACAAGCCCCTTTGGCACGCGCCGCTACTATGACAGCGGCGCAAACAGCCTTGACGGCTACCACGCCGGCCAGGATTTTGGCGCGCCGCCGGGCATTACCATCACAGCGCCTGCCGCCGGCTGGATTGTGCTGGCCGAGCCGCTTACCGTGCGCGGCAATGCGGTGATCATGGACCATGGCCGCGGCGTCTTCAGCGGCTTTTGGCACATGAGCGAAATCAAGGTTACGCCCGGCCAATATGTGAACGCGGGCGACACACTCGGCCTTGTGGGCAACACGGGGCTGAGCACGGGCGCGCATTTGCACTGGGAGTTGCGCATTGACGGCATTGCCGTGGACCCAATGCAGTTCCTCGACGAACCCGTTTTTCCGCCGCCGCAGTAGCAAAGGAATAGCGGCAACACGTCACCCAAAGCGAGGCTTCCAAAATTGGGAGCTTCGCTTTTTGCATTACGTTGCCCTCTTGACGTGCAGCGCGCGATGCGTACAATGAAGACCGCGGGTTGCCGCATTCTTCGTTAATCATCATACTCCTCACTCGCACCGGCCCCACATGGGAGGGCCGCCATGGAAGCGCAGGCTCCTCACCTGCACATCCGCACGCCGCGGCGCTCCACCTGCTGGAGCGTGGTCGGCATCGTCTGTCTCCTTCTCGCTATCGCCCTCTGTGCCACCCTCCTGATTCGACCGCACGCCTTAAGCGCGCAAGATGCCGCGCCGCTTCCCAACATCTTCCTGAGCGAAGTGCTGCCCAACCCGCGCGCCGTGCCCGACAGCGGCGGCGAATGGGTTGAACTGCTCAATGGCGGCGCCGAGGCCATCAACCTTGCGGGCTGGCAACTGCGCGTGGGCAGCGGCTACAGCAGCACACTCTGCTGCGATCTCTGGATCGCGCCCGGTGGCTATGGCGTGCTTGCCGAACTGCCCAACCCGCTGGAGAATGGCGGCGTCACCGCCCACGGCCTGCTGCCCGGGCTCGTGCTCAATGATGTGGACACGCTCGAGCTCTACACGCCCGACGGACAGTTGGTGGAGCGCGCGGCCTGGAGCGAGCAGCCCGCCGTGCAGGAGGGGCGCAGCCTGGAACGCACGGTGTTCGACCGCACGACTGGCAGCGCGCCCGCCTGGACGCAGGCGTGGCAGCCTTGGCCAAGCTCGGCGGGAGACTGGGGCAGCCCGGGCGCAGCCTGGACACCGCCGCCCACGCCGCCCACGCCGCCCACCCTTCTCATCAGCGAACTGCTGCCCGACCCCGCCGCCGTGGCCGATGATCTGGGCGAGTGGGTAGAGCTCTACAACCCCAACCCCTTTCCCGTTGCGCTCGCCGGCTGGACGCTGACCAACGCACAGAACAGCGTGCAGATAGTGGGCGCGCTCGACGCACCGGCGCTGGGCTACGTTGTGCTGGGTCGTAGCGCCGATGTGGCCTCCAACGGCGGCGTGGCGGTACAGGCTTTGCTTACCATGCAACTGGCCAACGACGGCGGCAGCCTTGTGCTGCGCGCCCCCAGCGGTGCGCAGATCGACGAGGTGACGTGGCCCGGCTCACTCGCCGGCCGCAGCCTGGAGCGTCTGGCGGACGGCGCAACGTGGCGCAACGGCGTGCAGCCGTGGCCCGGCTCGGCGGGCGATTGGGGCAGCCCGGGCGCGCCGCCTCCGCCCGAGCCGCCCACGCCGACCCCCACGGCGCTCCCACCCACACCCCAGCCGCTGCCGAGCGCATGGCCGCGACCGCTCGCCGGCGCACCCGCCTCTCCCATTCAGATTGACGAGGTTGCCTACCGCGGCGGCGACGCAGAGTATGTTGTACTGATCAATACGAGCGCGCAGAGCGTTGCGCTGGCAGGCTGGCAACTGGGCGACGCCGCGCGCCCAGGCGACGACGAGGCCATGGCCTTCCTGCCTGCCAACGCCACCATGCCGCCCGGCGGTGCATTTGTGGTGGCGCGCAGCGGAGCGGCCTTTGCCGCGCGCTGGTTTGTGGCCCCTGACGCACAATTCGAGGCAACCGCGCCTGGCACACCTGTGCTGACGCGCAACGAATGGGCCGCCCCCGGCCACCTCGCACTTGACGACAGCGGCGACGAAGTGGTGCTGCTGGGCCCCGACGGAGGCCTGGCCGACGCGCTCTGCTTTGGCGCGGGCGATTGCGCCGCGCTGGGCCTCACCGGGCGTTTGGATGCACCCGACGGCAGCGCACTGCAGCGCATTCCCGGGCCCGGCAGTGCCGCCGCGCCGGATGTGCGCGACCGCTGGGCAATCCTCCCCGCCACGCCGCTGGAGCCGCTGCCCTGGCCCGCGCCCCGTGTACCCAGTGCGCGGCCTGGCGGGCTGCCGGGCGGGCTGCAGGCGTGGTGGGGCGTGCTCGAGGCGACAAGCACCTGGACGCCCAATGGATTGCTGCCGCCGCGCGCCCTGCTTGCAGCCGCGGCCGCACAGGGGCTTGATTTCGTGGCGCTCGCTGATCCCGAAGTGCATGCGCCAATTGAGGGCGCCCCCGTGACGCTGCTGCCGGCCTGGGGTTGGCAGGCTGATGGCGACCGCGCCGTCATCTTTGCGCCGGCGCGACCCGATGCCAATCGCTGGCCCGCCGGCCTGGCCGACCGCAACGCACTCCTCCCGTGGCTAAAGCAGCAGGGCGCGCCCTTCCTCTGGCTTGACGGCAGTGCGCCCACGCTGGCCTCCACACCCGGCCTCGCCGCGCTGCCTGCGGACACGCTCGCCAGCGCCGCCGACGCCACTGCGCTTGTGGAGAGTTGGCGCACGGCGGGCGGCCCGCTTCTGCCCGCAGGCAGCACACTGCCGCTGCCCTTTGCCGTGGCGCAGTCGCCGCCCCGCTACACCGGCCTGGCGGCGCAAGCCAACACGCCCGACGCGCTGCGCGAGGCCATTGCCACGCGGCGCGGCTGGATGGCCACAGACGCAGGACTCTGGCTGCTGCTCACGGCCGACAATGACTCTGTCTGGATGGGCGGCACCGTGGCTCCATCCAACCTGCTGCAATGGAGCGTGCGCGCCGGTGATCGCTCGGGCGCGGCGCTGCGCGTCACCCTCTGGGAGGATGGCATCGCCGTGGCAACGGGGGAGGCACAAGACGGCGCGCCATGGTCGGTTGCAAGGCTTGCCCCACCCGGCGCCTGGTTCTACGCCACGGCCACGCGCGCCGATGGTGCATTTGCGGTGACCGCTCCCATCCACGTTGCGCAGCCCAGCGCCGACAGCGTGCGTGCGGACGTGCGCATTGCCGAGGTGCTGCCGCGGCCACACGCGACTGGAACGGTGACGCTTTGGCCGATGCCGACGATGAGTACATCCAGCTCATCAACACAAGTGCGCAGCCCGTGGCGCTGGCGGGCTGGCAACTCTTCGACAGCCGCGCCGCCAACGACGGCCTCTCCCGCTTCACCTTTGGCGCGGAGCATGTGATTCCGGCGCAGGGCGCGCTTCTGCTTTGGCGCAGCGAAACGCACATTGTGCTCAACGACGACAGCGACCACCTCTACCTCTTCCTGCCCGGCGGCGGTCTGGCCGATGAGGTGCGCTGGGAGGCGGCCGAGCCGGACGTGCGCTTTGTGCGCGCAGGCGGCATCAGCCTTGCGCCGGCGCAGGGCGCGAGCGCATCGGCCGGTGCGGTGGTTGAAGCGGCTGGAGAAATGGCCGGCGAGGCGTCTGTGGTTGCGCCCCAAACAACGGGCAGCGGTGATGGAGGCGTGCTTGCCTTGCAAGTCGCGCCCGCCGCAGCGGTTGAGAGTGCGCCTGCCCCGCCTGTGGCCTTGGCGCGTGGTGTTGACATTGCCACGGCGCGGGCGCTCGGCATCAACGTAGAGGCCACTGTGCGCGGCGTGGTCATACTGCCGCCCGGGCTGCTGCACAGCACACTCTACCTGGCCGAGACGGATGCATCGGGCGCGGCCTGCGGGCCCGGGCTGCGCGTCTTCCTGCCGATTGGCGACTTTCCGGCGCTATCGCTCGGCGACAGCGTTGTGGCGCGTGGCCGCCTGAGCAGCTTCCGCGGCGAGCGCGAACTGCTGCTGGCAGCGCCCGACGCTATCATCGCCACGGGCACGACGCTCCTGCCACCCCCGATTGCCATTGAGCCGGCCGCGATTGGCGACGCGCTTGAGGGGCGACTTGTCACCTTCAGCGGGCGCGTTGCCTGGGCCGATGGCGACAGCATTTACTTGACAGGTGATGCGCCAAGTGGTGTGGCGCCGGTGCGCGTCGTCGATGGTAGCGCGCAGCCTTGGCTGGCCCCGCCCCGCCGCACTCCTGGGCCAAAGGTGGCGCGTGACCGGCGTGGTGAGCCAGATGGCGCGCGCAGCGCCCTGGAACGGCGGCTATCGCGTGCTCGTGCGCTGGCCCGATGACCTGATGCTGGAGAGGCCGTAGTGATGGCGGCGCGCGCCCTTCTTTGTGACCCGGCGCATTCCACACTGACCAGGAATACCAACGACGTGCCCAATTGCGACGCCCGTTGTACACTACGGCTGGAGACAAGGTGTCAAAGAATCCATTGATGCTTGGTACACGTTTTTTGCTTGAGCTGGCCATGCTGGCGGCGCTGGCTGTTGCAGGCTGGCGGCTGGGTGCCGGCGTCTGGCGCTATGGCGCAATGATTGGAATGCCGCTGGCGGCAGCGGCGCTTTGGGGCATTTTTCGTGTGCCCAACGATGGCGGCCCGCCCACGGTGCAAGTGGCGGGGATTGTGCGCCTGCTGCTGGAGATTGTATTGTTTGGCGCTGCAGTGGCTGCGCTCTACGCCGCCGATCTGCCCGGCTGGGCGCTGGCGCTGGGCAGCCTCACGCTGCTTCACTATCTGCTTTCATACGACCGCGTGCTCTGGCTCTTGCGCGGCGCACCGCCGCCCGGGCCCTGACCCTGGCGCTGCAGTTTCCAGCCAGATCGAGCCATTTCCATTCGCCCGCGCCCTTCTCTAGAACGGAACCTACTCCATGCGTGCTGATCTTGACCGCCTGATGGCCGAACGCAATCTTGATGCTCTGCTCGTCATGGGCGATGCCCGCGCCAATACCGTGCTCAACTACCTTACCGGTGGTGCGCAGCTGGAAGGCTCGCTCGTTGCCAAGCGGCGCGGCGGCCCGCTCACCCTCATCCACGGCTCCATGGAGCGCGACACCGCGGCCACCACGGGGCTGCAACTGGTGGACCGTGACAGCAACTACAACAGCTACACATTGCTGCAGAAGCACGACGGCAACGCGCTTGAAGCGCGCGCCGACCTGCTCGCACAGGTTGTGCGCGACCAGGCGCTCAACGGCCGCCTTGGCGTCTACGGCATGGTGGATGCCGGCGCTGCATATGCGTTGCTCCAGCGCCTCAACCAGCTCATCGATGGCGAGGTGGTGGGCGAATATGGCGACTCGCTCTTTACGTTGGCGCGCCAGACCAAGGACGACCGCGAGATTGCCGAGCTGCGTGAGGCCGGCCGCCTCACCGGTATTGTGGTGGGCGAAGTGCGCGACTACATTCAGAGCAGCAGCGTGCGCGACGAGGTGGTGATCAAGGCGGACGGCGAGCCGCTGACGATTGGCGACGTCAAGGCCTTCATTCGCACGCGTCAGCTTCACCATGGGCTGGTAGAGGATCACGACTGCATCTTTGCGCAGGGGCGCGATGCCGGCGTGCCGCACAACAACGGCAATCCCGCCATGGCACTGCGCCTTGGCCAGAGCATTGTCTTCGACATCTTCCCCACGGTGCCCAGCGGCTACTTCCACGACATGACGCGCACGTGGAGCCTGGGCTACGCCACGGATGAGGTGCAGATGGCGTGGGAGCAGACGAAGGCCATCTTTGACAAGGTGATGGGCGCGCTGGAACTGGGCCGCGCGTGTCGCGACTACCAGATTATGACCTGCGAGTTTTACGAGGCGGCGGGTCATCACACCCCTATGAGCCATCCGGGCACACAGCAGGGGTATGTTCACGGCCTGGGCCACGGCGTCGGGCTGGACATCCACGAGCAGCCCAGCCTGAGCCACGCGGCCGGCAACAGCACCGTGCTCCAGCCCGGCCACGTGGTGAGCGTGGAGCCCGGCCTCTACTACCCCGAGCGCGGCTTTGGCGTGCGCATTGAGGACACAATCGCCTTTACAGAAGCGGGCGAGCTGGTCAACCTCACGGACTTTCCGTATGACCTTGTGGTGCCAATGAAGTAGGGGTGTGAGGGTGTAGGGTGTGGGGTGTGGGCGTGTCGACACCGCCACACCCCACACCCTACACCCCACACCCCACACCCCACACCCTCGTTTTTCACCAATGCGCCACAACCGACTCCCACAACACCTGCGGGCAGCGCGCCATGGCCTTGGCGAGGGCCGCCGTAGGTGTCTCCTTGCGCGCCAGCTCCTCCCAGAAGTGGCGCGTGAGTGTGGCCGCATCATCGTGCGAAATGGCGTCCGACAGGGTGATCACGTAGGGGATCACGGCCAGCCAGTCGCCCACGCGGTCGCCGTTGCAACCGGCAATCAGCAGCACCTCAACGCCCATGAGCACGCTGCTCAGCCAGGCGCCGTCGCCCAGCCCGTCGGCAAAGAGCACGCCTGCATGGCTTGCATGGCAGGCCAGGTGCACCCAGGTGATGGGCCGCCCCAGGCTGCGGGCACGCCGCAAACTGGTTTCCAGATCTGCCCGCGTCGCGTTGGCAATGTGGTGGTAGTTCAAGCCCGTTTCGCGCGCCGCACCGCGCACCATGGCCAGGTCCATGCCCAGGCGGCTGTTGTTGCCCGTAACCACAAGCAGCTGTTTGCCGGCAACCTCGCCAGGCGTGTGGCTCTCGCCCGCGGGCACATGGGCGGGCGCTGGGGCTGCAGCCGGCACCGGCGCAGCGCTTTGCCCGGCGCGCTGGGCGGCCTCGAGCGCGGCAATCAGCGCCGAGACGGTCGGCTCGCCAGGCTTGCCGCTGGGCATCAGGCCGGCCTCCGCCAGCTGCTGCAGCTGACGCACGGCATCCAGCATGGGCCCCTGCCAGGCGTGCGCGCCATCATCGGGGCCGTCACCTGCGTCGCGCGGCTGATCGGCAAATGCGCCAGATTCGCGCTCAAGGCGGATCAGTTCGCGCTGCGCCTGCAGGAACTCGCGGATCATCCGTTGCGCCAGCGGCAGCAGCTTGCGCGCCTGCTGCATGTCGAGCGTCTCCAGATTGGCGGCGGCAAAGATGTGCGCCGCACGGCTAAGCATTTGCCGCAGGACGATGTCGTTGCGCCGCTGCTCAAGAAGGAGCGAAAGATCAGAGGGAGTACGCGCCCGCTGCGCCAGCCAGGTGTCCCAGGCACGCGCACGCGCCTGCCACCTGTAGCGGCGGGCCATGCGCTGCCATTGCGAAAGGCTGTGCAGCGGCGGGTCGCCGCCGTTGCTGAGCGCCCGCGCAAGCGTTGCCGCGTGCACCTCCTGCGCAAACCGCTGCTGCGCCTCCACCACGGCACGCGCCCTGGCCACCGACCGCCCCGGCCCAAGCGTGCAGTAGTAGAGAAAACAGTTCCACCAAAGAATCGGTTCGTCCTCGTTGTAGTCCCACGCGTAGCGCATTGATACCCTCCTTGCGCAAGCCCGAGACGGCGGGCCACGTGCCATACGCCCATTGCGGAGTGCTCCTCAAAATAGCACATTTGTTCTACGAAATCGAGCGGAAGCTAGTGGTTGCACATGAAGGGAGCAGGGAGGAAAGTTCTGTATGCGGATACGGCGGGAACAGGAATATCGTCCCTGCTCCCTACGCCCTCCCTCTGCACAGTTTGACGCGCACCCTGCGCGAAGCCTATACTGCAGACTTCACACCGTATGGAACCTCAATGAAAGCCCGCTTCCTCCGAATTACCTTTCTACTTCTGCTCATCTGCATCACGCTTGCGCCCCTGCCGGCGCAGGCGCAGACGAACACGCCCCTGCCCGCGCCTGTCGCACTGCCGGCCGCGCCGCCAGCAGAGACTGCCGTTGTGACTGCGAGCGCGTCGCTCACGGCCACGCTTGCTCCAGTGGAGACACTTGCGCCGGCGGAGACGCTTGCGCTGACCGGCACGCCGTCGATTACCGCCACAACTCTATCGGCCACGGTGGACGCGAGCACGACACTTACTGCGACGCCGGAGCTCTCGATTGGCAACGAGGGCATCACGCCGACGATTACGCCGCTGGTGACGCCCACGCTCATACCCACGGCCACGCTGCCCGCAGCGCTGGCCGCAGGGCTGCCGATTTCGGCCACCGCCGCCGAGCGCGCCTCCTATGCGCTGGATGAACAGGTTGAAGCGCTGCTCGCGCGACATGTCGGTGGCCGACAGGGTGGGGCAGCTTTTTGTCGTCACCTTTGCCGGCAACGACACCAGCTTCGAGAGCGCGATTGCCGAACTCATCTACGCCTATCGCGTCGGCGGCGTGGTGCTGACACCCGAAAACGGCAACTTCACCAACGAGCTTGGCGCCGACACGCCGCGCCAGGTGGCTATTCTGGCCAACCGCCTGCAAGCCATCGCCTACGGCATTTTGCTGCCCATTGACGAAGCGCTGCAGCCGGTGCCACTGCAGCCGTGGCCGCCCAGCAACTTCGTCTCGCTGGAGCGCGAACTGGGCGTCACACCACCCGATCTGCCCTTGCTGATTGGCGCCTACCAGATGGGCAACGCGTTGCCGGGCACGTCGCTGCGGCGCGGCTTCACGCCGCTGCCCAGCCAGCTCGCGATTGGCTCCTCGTGGAATCTTGATACGGCGCAGAATGTGGGCGCGATTGTGGGGCGCGAGCTGAGCGCCGTTGGCTTCAATCTGCTGCTGGGGCCCAATCTGGATGTGGTGGAGCAGCCGCGCGCCGACGCCGTGGGGCGCCTCAGCGTCTTCAGCTTTGGCGGCAATGGCTCGTGGGTGGGGCGCATGGGGCGCGCCTATATTAGCGGCGTGCATGCCGGCAGCAATGGCAGCGTGGCAACTGTGGCGGGCCACTTCCCGGGCCAGGGCGACCTTGACCGCCTGCCTGAAGAAGAGGTGGCCACCATCCAGCGCAACCGCGAGGACATTCTGCGCGTGGCTGTACCCCCCTTCGTCTCCGTAACGCAGCCGCTGGTGGCCATTACCGACACAGCGCTAAGCGATGTGCTGATGACGAGCCACATGCGCTTCAACGCGCTGCAGGCCCCCGCCGGGCGCAATGTGCCCATGAGCCTGGACCCCGAACTGGCCCAGTTTGTGGACACGACGCTGGGGGATTGGCGCGCCAGCGGTGGCCTGCTCATGACAGGGCCGCTGGGCGTGCCCGCCATTCGCCGCTACTATGACCCTGCGCTGCAGGAATTTCCCGCACGGACGCGTTGCGCTGGACGCCTTCACCGCGGGCCACGACCTGCTCTACCTCTCCCGCTTTGCGCTGGACGAAAGCTGGGAGAGCCAGCTCAACAACATCCGCGCCACCATTGCCTTCTTTCAGGAGCGCTACCGCAGCGACGCCGACTTTGCCGCCAGCGTTGATGCCTCCGTACGCCGCATTTTGCGCCTCAAGCTGCGTCTCTACGCAGCGGAAGCGCATGAGACGAGTGGCGATGCCGCCCCGGGTGCACTTGCGGTGCCCCTCTCCAACGTGCTGGTTCAGGAGAGTGACCTGGCTGTGCTCCCCGGCGAGGGAGCGGCCATTGACGCTGCGCCTGCGCAAACGGCGCGCGACTCAATCACCATTCTCTCCCCCGATCCCGAGATGGAAGCGCTGCCTCCCGCGCCCCAGGCCGGCGAGCGCATTATGATTGTGACGGACAGCCGCCTGCAGCGCGAATGCCCCACATGCACCGCCGAGGCCGCGGTGGACCCCGACGCGCTGGCGCGGCATCATCCTTTCGCTCTACGGCCCGGACGCCACGGGCCAGATTTCGCCCAACCAGATCAACAGCATCACCTTCAGCGATTTGAACCAGATTCTGCCACCCGGCACCGAGCAGAACGCAGACGGGACGCCGTCGGCGCTTGCCACCTCCACGCCGGCGGTGCTGCTGCTGCCCACGCCCACACCCACCCCTGAGGGCGTTAGCGCCGACCTGAACGATAATCCCGAGCAGGCGGCCGCGCTTGACGCGCGCGCCAACATCGCACAGGAGCTAGCCAACGCCGACTGGGTCATCTTTGTCATGCTCGACATGTCTGCCAGCTATCCGGAGAGCAGTGTGGTGCGCCGCTATTTGCGCCAGCCCGTGGACACGCGTGCCGACCAGCGCATTGTGGTCATGGCCCTCAACGCGCCCTATTTCCTCGACGCCACGGAAATCAGCAAGCTCTCGCTCTACTATGGCGTCTACAGCAAGATTGAGCCCTTCCTGGAGAGCGCGGTGCGTGCGCTCTTCCGCACCACCGTGCCCGCGGGCGCACCGGCGCTCAATGCCCCCGGCACGCGCTACGCTGCGCTGGCCGACCGCCTTGCGCCCAACCCCGCCCTCAAGATCCCGCTGCGCCTTTCGGTGGAAGGGACGGCGCTGGCCTCCAACAACACACGCCGCGGCAGCCGGTGCGCCCGTGCAGGATGATGGGCTGGGGCTGGCCGTGGTAAACGTGGGCGCAACCCTTCACCTTGAGGCGGGGCCCGTCCTCGATCTCAACGGCCACCCTGTGCCCGATGGCGTGCTTGTGACCTTTGAGGCCGCCTTTGAGGGCGCTGAACTGGCCCTGACCGTAGAGCCCGCACCGACGCGCAACGGCATTGCAATGCGCGACCTCACGTTGGACCGGGGCGGCGTGCTGCGCGTTGTCGCAAAGGCGGGCGGCGCCACCTCGGGTGACGCGGTTGTCGTCAATGTGCTCGAGCCTCAGGCGGCCGCGACGACGATGGCGCTTACGGTGGTCGTCACCGTCACCCCATCACTCAGCGCCGTGATCGTGCCCACCGTCACCGAAGAGCCGCCCGCCGTTGTGGGCGTGGGCGCGCTGCCGGCCAAGGGCGAAGGGCGCACGACGCGCGTGAACGCGATGACGCTGCTGCTTTCGCTGCTCACCATGCTGATTACGCTAAGCCTGCTGCTGTTGGCGCAGATTCGCGTGCTGCCGCGCGAGACGCTCTTCAAGAGCCTCATCTGGGCGGTGCTGGTGGGGCTGCTCTCCTATTTGCTCTACGCGTCGGGCTGGCTGCCGGGGAGCAACGTGCTGGCGCAGACGCTCAACGTCTTTGGCGCGCCCCTCGTCGTCTTCCTCTCCATGCTCATGCCCCTTTTCTGGCTGCAACTGCGTGGCACGCCGGGAAGATGAGCCCTTGTAGCATGCCGCGCAGACGCCGGCTTTCGTAGCGGCTGCTTTAGCTGCCGTTCTTACCGATCGCGTCGCGTCCCCGAAAACGGCAGCTAAAGCAGCCGCTACGAACCACGCTCGTACGCCGCGAATGACCATTTACCACTGACCAATTGCCAGTGATTCCGGAGCCAACCCATGTCCCTGAGCCCACGCGCGCGCGTGCTGCGCACCCTCAACCACGAAACGCCCGATCGCATCCCCACGGCACTGTGGGGATCGTGGTACGGCGTGACCGATAGCCTCTACTTCGACGCGCTCGATGTGCTGGGCTGGGAACCGGTGGCTCCCTTCCGCCCCGAAAAGAGCCACTCCGTCAACTACTATGACGACCGCCTGCTCGCCCACCTGGGCTGCGACGTGCGCCACGTTGAACCCGGCGCAACCATGATGACCGCACTATTGCGCCCCGACGGCACCGATGCGTGGGGGTTGAAGTACCGGCGCAGCGGCCTCTACCGCGCCGCGGCCAGCTTCCCGCTGGAAAACGCCACGGTCGACGACGTGCTCGCCTTCCCCATGCCCGCCGCCGCAGAGGTAATCCGCGAGGAACCGTTGTTGGCGCGCCTGCGCGCGCTGGACGCGCTCGATGACGAATATGCCATCGGCGGGCGCGCGGTTGCTTCCTATGGCTTCTTCGAGATGGCACAGTCGCTGCGCCGCCACGAGCAATTCCTGCTCGATCTGCTCATGGAGCCAGAGCTTGCGCACGCGCTGATTGCGCGCCTGGCCGACTGTTACGGCGCGATGATGGATCGCTTCCTCGATATTGCAGGCCACCGCCTGGACTGGGTTGAGCTGCCCGGCGACGACTTCGCCGGCAACACGCAGCCCATCATCTCGCCCAAGAGCTATGACGCCTTCTTCAAGCAGCCCTACGCGGATCTGATTGCTCGCATCAAGGCGCGCGCGCCGCATGTCAAGGTGGTCATCCACTCGGATGGCGCGATCACGCCCTTCCTGCAGCGCTTCATCGACATTGGCGCCGATGTGGTGCACCCGCTGGAGCCGCTGCCTGCCACGGACATGGCGGCCGTCAAGGCGCAGTATGGGGACCGGCTCGTCTTTCTGGGCGGGATTGACATTCGCACGGCCATGCAGGGTGATGAGGCGGGGGTGGAAGCGGAGGTGCAGCGGCGCATCGAGCTGCTGGGGCAGGGCGGCGGCTATATCCTTGCGCCCTCCAATCACCTGCAGCGCGACGTGCCGGCGCGGAACTTATTCCGGCTCTACCAGGCGGCGCGCGAGTACGGCACGTATTGAAAAGCAATCCGCAATCAGAAACGGCAGTACACAGATTTCACAGATGCGACAGATAACCACAGATTGACAAACAGATCATCTGTGGTTATCTGTCGCATCTGTGAAATCTGTGTACTGCCGTTTCTGATTGCGGATTACTCATTACGGCTTGAGCAGCAACTTGCCCTTCGACTGCCGATTGGCCATGTAGGTTTGGGCGGCGGCGGCCTGGGCCAAGGGGAATTCCTGGTCAATGCGCACATCCAGCGTGCCGGCGGACGCCCAGCCGAAGATGTCGTCGCAGCGGGAGAGGAACTCCTCGCGCGTGCGCATGTAGGCCCCCAGTGACGGGCGCGTAATGAAGAGCGACCCCTTTGCGTTGAGCACCTGCAGGTCAAAGGGCGGCACGGGACCGCTCGCCGCCCCCCAGAGCACCATCATCCCGCGCGGGCGCAGGCAGTTGAGGCTTTTCTCGAAAGTCGCCTGCCCCACCGAGTCGTAGACCACATCCACCCCCTGCCCCTGCGTCCACTCCTTGACGGCTGCCTCGAAGTCGGCTTCTTCATAAAGCACCACCTCATCGGCGCCGCCTGAGCGGGCGAGCACGGCCTTCTCGCGCGTGCCCACCGTGGCGATCACACGCGCGCCGCGCCGCTTGGCCGCCTGCAGCAACAAACGCCCCGTGCCCCCCGCTGCGGCGTGGATGAGTGCGGTGTTGCCCTCCTGCAGCGGGTAGGTGCTGGTGGTCAGGTAGTGCGCAGTCAGCCCCTGGATCATGAGCGCCGCACCCACCTCGTTGCTAATGGCATCGGGCAGCGGGGCCACCTTGCCGGCGGGCACGGTGGCATATTCGGCATAGGCGCCGCTGTGCATGCACCACGCCACGCGCTGCCCTTCGTGCAGGCCGGTCACGCCCTCGCCCAGCGCATCCACCACGCCGCTGCCCTCCATGCCGGGCGTAAAGGGGAGCGTCATCTTGTACTGCCCCAAGCGCTGGTAGATATCGATGAAGTTGACGCCGATGGCCGCCAGCTTGATGCGCACCTCGCCTGCCGCCGGCGCCGGTTTGGCGATTGACTCCAGTTGCAGCACCTCCGGCCCACCCGCATTGTGCACACGAATTGCCTGCATGGTTGCTCCTTTGAATGGGTAATTTTGGTAGGTGGACGTTCATGCCCTGTGGGCACAACGCAGAATGAAAGTGATCCATGTGTGCTGCGGCACGTGGTCGCCTGAGCAGGTGGCGGCTTGAGCCGCCACCTGCGGAATCCCGTTCCAGTGCGGATATTTTCAGGATCGAAAGGGCGGAAGCAGCGGAACCAACATGAAGGGCTTTTTCCTGTCTGTTCCGTTGTTTCCGCCCTTTCTGCGGACAAGAATTTTGCTATTTGCGCGGCAAGCCTTCCAGCAGCCGCTTTTCCATCTTGCAAACGAAGGTGTAGGCCGGGTCATACATGTTGCCCAGCTCGTAGCGTACCGTCTGCCCCATGAGTGTTTGCGCGCCCATGGGGTCGAGCGCATAGTCGCTTTGCAGCCAGCGCACCATCTCTGTGGTTGCATGCTGCACCGCCTGGTCGAGCGGGCGGGCGTTGCCGAGGGTAAAGATGTGCGTAGCGTTCTCGCCGCGCGGCCAGCCAATCCGCCGACCCTGCTGCAGACGCACGCGGAACTCCACATCGCACGAGATCTCAATGCCCGTGCCCGCCATCTCGCCGTCACCCTGCAGCGCGTGCGCGTCGCCAAGGAAGAAGAGCGCGCCGCGGCGCAAAGACGGGGAAGTACGCGGTCACCCCCTCCACAAAGCCGCGGTAATCCATGTTGCCGCCATGCTCGGCCGAGGTGGCCGTGGAGATGGCCTGGCCGTCGCGCGGGGCAACGCCAAAGCAGCCGATCATGGGTGCAACGGCGAAAGCATAGCGGCCAAGAGCAGTCTGCGGCGCAGTGAGGATGGCCGTGCCCGCCTCCATGTCAACATCCCACTCGGCCTGGGGGCGGCCGCCGTCGCTATCCACCGGCAGCGAGGGGACAAAGTCGGGGTCGACTACGTTGGGCGCGAGCGCCGCGCGCCCCCAGCCCCAGCGGCGGTTGGGGGCGATGCGGATCAGTTCCACGGCGAGCGTGTCGCCCGGCTCGGCTCCCTGCACAAAGAAGGGGCCCGTCATGGGATTGCCCGCCGGCGTAATGCGCGTGCGCTGCCCATCGAGGCCACCCGCATCCACGCAGGTAGTGATGACGCTGTCGCCGTCGCCAATCACCAGGGCGGGCTCGGCGCTGCACATGCTGTTGTAGTAGCGGGTTGGCGTGAAGTTGTGCGTGGTCATTCAGTCTCCAAATGCGAATTCTTGTCCGCAGAAAGTGCGGAATAATCGAAAATAACATGAAAGGCCTTCTGTTTCCTGCACTTCCCGCCTCTTCCGCCCTCTCTGCGGGCAGGAATCCTAGTCGCTTGAATCGGGCCGGGCGCGCGGGTCCAGCAGCTGATCCACATGCACCCAAATCGCACGCGCATAGCGAAAGATCAGCGGCCATACGATGATCGTCTCGGTGATAATCAGGGCCGCAAAGAGCCCGACCGACACGTTGCGCATGGCCAGCAGCACCGCCGAAGGGACGATCACCAGAAAGCCCAGCACATAGGCAATGAACATGGAATTGAGATAGTAACCATGTTCGCGCTCAAAGGCCACGCCACAAACCGGGCAGTTGCGGTGCATGCCCAGCAGCGAGCCGAAGAGCGCGCCCTCCAGGCAGACCGGGCAGCGCAGGCGCGCCATGGCCCAGAGTTGCCTGCCCAGCGGCGCGCGCACGGCCTTGGGCGCATCGGCTTTCATTTGGGTGTGGAGCGGCTGGGCAGCAGCCGTCGCTTGGGGGTAATCGGCACACCATAGCGCTGGCAATAGAGCGCGATGAATTTGGCCCCAAAGAGCACAATCATGGCGATGTAGTAGATCCAGATGAGGAAGAGCACCACCGTGCCGCTTGCACCATAGAGGGTGGCCCCAAAGATGCGCTCGAGGTAGAAGCCGATGATGCGGTTGCCTATGGAGATAAGCACAACGGTGAGCACGGTACCGGGCAGCACGTCGCGCCAGCGCATACGCCCGCCGGGCAGAAACTTGAAGAGCGCGCCGATCCAGAGTACGGAGACCAGCGGCGCAACCACAAAGCGCAGGATCAGTTGCGTGCCCGGGAAATCGACAAAGAATATCTCCAGCGGCGTAGGCGGCAGCGTGGTGAGAACCACATTGACCGCCAGCAGCAGCACGAAGAGCACGCCCACAATGATGACGGCGGCGGCGGAGAGCAGGCGCGCAACCGCGTAGTAGAGGATGCCGTGGCGGATCGTCTTGAAACTTTCGGGCAGGCCGTACATGGTGTTGATGGAGTTGTGCAGCTGATGAAAGACCGTGGATGCGCCGTAGAGCAGAAAGGCCAGGCTGATGATTGTTGGCCCAAGGCCGGCGCTTGTTTGCGTGTGTCCCTGCACAATTTCATTCAGGAAGGCGGCGGGCACCTCACCGGCACGCGTGCGCACCAGATTGATAATCTGGTCGGCGGTGGAGCCTGTGTCCAGAGGCGCAAGGGTGACACTGAATTGCTGTGTCAGCAGCGCAATGATCTGCTGCTCAAAGCGATAGGCGCCGGCAAAGTAGACAGTCAGGTTGATGAGGATTGTGAGCAGAGGGACAATCGAGAAGCTTGTATAGAAGGCAAGCGCCGCCGCGTAGACGAAGGCGTGGCTCTGGCTCCATTGATAGGCCGTCTCGCGCACAAGGCGCACAATGCCCCGCACGGAGAAGGGTTCGCTGCGTTGGAGTGGAGATGGTGTAGTCACGACGTGCTCCACACAAAAACAGTGGGGGTGAGGGTGTAGGGCGTGTAGGGTGTAGGGCGTGGGGTGTAGGGTGGGGTGCTTGCGAATGATCGCTCCCCTTTGTCCTACTACCCCACACCCTACCCTCTCGCATTTCTACACCTTGCGTGCAACCGCCACGGTAATCTCCACGCCGCCCAGGTCAAAGGCAGCGCGGGGCAGGTGGGGCGGCATTATGCTCTCCTGACCGGGATGCACCTGCACCAGGTCCACGCTCAGCGTCTCCTCGCGGATGTAATCGCCGAAGTTGGCCAGCACCTCGTGCATGAGGTCGCCGTCGCCCACCCACGTCACAATGCGGTCGCTGATGGCAAGGTCGGCATCCTTGCGCAGTTGCTGAATGCGGCGCACGATTTCACGTGCGTAGCCCTCCTGCGTCAGCGCGTTGTCGAGCTCGGTGGTTACTGCAACCAGATAGCCGCCCTCTTCGGCCACGCTGTAGCCGCTGCGCGGCGTCGAGCGCACCTCCACGTCTTCGGGCGCAACCACGAACTGCTCGCCGTCGGCCTCGATTGTGACCGATTCGCCGTTCTGAAAGCGGGCAGCCAGTGCAAAGGGGTCCATCGTGGCCATGGCGGTGCGAATCTTTGGGTAGCCCTTGCCATACTTCTGCCCCAGTTGCTTGGGGTAGGGGAAGACGGTCACATCTACCAGGTCGCTGCCGGCGTCGGTGAAGACGAGCCCCTTGACGTTGAGTTCGTCGAGCATGAACTGCTGCAGGCGGCGCAGCGCGTCGGCCTCGGCGGGTGTGCGTGTACGCACCACCACCTGCGCCAGCGGCTGCCGCACCTTCAGGTTGGCATTCTGGCGGGCGGCGTGGCCCAGGCTCGTCACACGCTGCACCAGCGCCATGTCGTCGCCCAACTGTTCGTCGAGCAGACTCTCATCTACAAGCGGCCAACGACTCAAGTGTACGCTGTCGGGGGCGCTTGCGTCCAACCCAAGCACGAGGTTCTGGTAGAGCTCCTCGGCAATGAAGGGGGTGGTGGGCGCAAGCAGCTTGCTCACCGTGGCCAGCACGTGGTGGAGCGTAGCCAGTGCATGGGCGTCGCCCTCCCAGAAGCGGCGGCGGTTGAGGCGCACATACCAGTTGCTCAGGTTATCGACAAAGTCGGCCACGGGGCGGGTGGCCCCCAGCACGTCGTAGCCCTCCATGGCGGCCGTCACATCGCGTACAAGGCGGTTGAGTTCGGCCAGCACCCAGCGGTCGAGCAGATTGGCTGGGCGCAGCGGCGCGTCCGGCTGCGGCGTCCAGTCGGAGAGATTCGCGTACGTCACGAAGAAGCTGTAGGTGTTCCAGAGCGTGTTCATGAACTTGCGCACCGTTTCGGCCACAAGCCCTGTGCTAAAGCGGCGGCTGTTTCCTGGCGGGCTGGCGGTGAACATATACCAGCGCGTGGCGTCGGCCCCCTGCGAGTCGAAGACCTCCCACGGATTGACGACGTTACCCTTCGACTTGCTCATTTTGCTGCCATCCTCGGCCATGATGTGGCCCAGGCAGATGACATTCTTGTAGGCAGGCCTGTCAAAGAGCAGCGTGCTCACGGCGTGCAGCGTGTAGAACCAGCCGCGCGTCTGGTCAATCGCCTCGCAAATGTAGTCGGCCTGCGCCTGCACCTGCCAGATGGCCTGATTCTCGAAAGGGTAGTGCCACTGCGCCACAGGCATGGAGCCGCTGTCGAACCAGCAGTCAGCCACTTCCCTGGTGCGGCGCATGGTGCCGCCGTCGGGCGCGGGCCAGGTGATCTCGTCCACATAGGGGCGGTGCAGGTCCAGCTCGCTCAGATTGCGGCCCGTCTTCTCCTCCAGCTCGGCCACGCTGCCAATGCACTCGGTGTAGCTGCTGCCGGGCGCGTCGCTCTGCCAGAGGGGCAGCGGCGTGCCCCAGTAGCGGTCGCGGCCCAGCGCCCAGTCCACGTTGTTCTCCAGCCAATTGCCAAAGCGTCCCTCTTTGATGTGCTCGGGGTACCAGTTGATCTGCTCGTTGTTCGCCACCAGCGCGTCCTTCTCGGCGCTGGTGCGGATGTACCAGGTCTCCTTGGCGTAGTAGAGCAGCGGCGAATCGCAGCGCCAGCAAAAGGGATAGGTGTGCTCGTAGGTGCCCGCCTTGTAGAGCAGCCCGCGGCCTGCGAGCTCCTCCTGAATCGCAGGGTCCGCCGCTTTGACGAAGACGCCTGCCCACGGCGTCACCTCGGGCTTGAAGCCGCCGTCGGGCATCAGTGTCTGGATGACGGGGAGGTTGTGCTTGCGCCCTACCTCCATGTCGTCGGCGCCAAAGGCGGGCGCGATGTGGACGATGCCCGTGCCATCTTCGGTGCTCACAAAGTCGGCCGTGACCACATAGGCGTAATCCTGGTCGGCGGCCACGGGCATAAAGTTGTAGAGCGGCTCATAGTGGATGCCCGCAAGCTCGCTGCCCTTGCGCGTCTGCAGCACTGTGTAGCCGGGTTTGAGCACGGTGGGTGCAAGGGCGGCGGCCAGTGTGAGCACAGTGCTGTCCGCCTCACGCACGGTCACGTACTCCACGTTAGCGCCCACAGCCAGCGCCACGTTGCCGGGAAGGGTCCACGGCGTGGTCGTCCACGCCAGCAGGTACTCATCTTTCCCGGGCTGCGTGTCCTTCACCTTGAACTTGACGAAGACGCTAGGGTCCACAGTGCCTTCCTTGTAGCCCAGCGAAAGCTCATGGCTGCTGAGGGGCGTGCCGCAGCGCGGGCAGTAGGGCACAACCTTGTAGCCCTGATAGAGCAGGTTGCGGTCCCAGAATTGCTTGAGGATCCACCAGAGCGACTCGATGTACTCGTTGTGGAAGGTCACATAGGCGGTGTCAAGGTCCACCCAGTAGGCCATGCGCTCGGTGAGCCGCTCCCAATCCTTGATGTACTCCATGGCCGAGGTGCGGCAGCGTGCATTGAAGGCGGCCACGCCGTACTCTTCAATCTGCTGCTTGCCGCTGAGCCCAAGCTGCTTCTCAACTTCAATCTCCACGGGCAAACCGTGTGTGTCCCAGCCGCCGCGCCGCAGCACATGGTAGCCCTGCATGGTCTTGTAGCGCGGGAAGATATCCTTGAAGGCGCGTGCGAGCACGTGGTGGATGCCCGGGCGGCCGTTGGCCGTGGGCGGCCCCTCATGGAAGACGAATGCGGGCCCGCCGGCGCGCTCCTCCACGGAGCGGTGGAAGACGTTGCGCGCGCGCCAAAGCTCGAGCACGCGCTCCTCCATGGCGGGGTAGCTGACACTGGCTTTGACTTCGCTGAATTTGGTGTTCATTTGTGGTTTCCTGAATGTGCTTTCACACCGAAAATGGCATGATATAATGTGCAATGTAAAAATTGGTGCAACTGCTGGTCGAACGCTAAACGGACCAGAGAAGGTAAAGGTGAAAACAAGTGGCACTTCAACTCAACATCGAAAATCAAAACGGCTTTGCCGTTGCAGACTATGAGCAGTCTCTGCAACGTGCGCTTAAACAGGTCCTTACGGAAGCGCTGGAACGTCGCAATGGTTATGCCGAAGAATGCCATTCATTTGAAATTGAATACGGTATGTCCTCAGACGAGGCCATGCAGGGTTTTGAGTCCGGTGAACTTGGCGACGACGAATACCTCTTCAATTGGTATGCTGTTAAGCGCGGTTTCGATTATTGGGACCGTGAAGTCCGCATCCTAAGCGGAGTCAGCCTTGGGCAATCCTGAGTACTTCTCTAAGCTGCTGCACGCTCTATCGGCAAGCCCAATTGTACGAGATCACAACCTGGTAATGGTCGAGATGAATGAAATGGAGTTGCATGTACTTGGAACGGTGCTTCTCTCCGAGAACAATCGTCTCCACGTCAGCGAATATGTTGTATCAGACCCTGTGCCTGTCTGTATAAAGTATCGTTATCACGTTCAAGGCGCCGACGGTCTCCTGATCGTGCGCTGGGACAACGCGCCGCATCACCCCCAAATTGAGAGCTTCCCGCACCATTGCCATCTGCCGAACGCCGTCATCATCCAGTCATCAGTGCGCAATCTGCATGATGTTCTGGTGCAATTGCGCGAATATCTATAGAGTTTGATGCGCTTCACGCGCGTATCGGCGGTCGTCGTCCGTTATCCGTTTCCCCTCACTCCACCTTCAAAAAGCCTTCTGCATCCAGTTCCGCCGCGGCAATGTCCTCGGTCGTTACGGGGGCCAGCAGCAGCGCCGTCGCCGCCACCTCGGCCGGCGTGCCAATCAGGCCCACCATATCCCCTTCCTCAAAGATCGTGCCCGACTTTGGATTCGGCGTCACGTTGCCCGCGCGCACCATTGCAATCACCGACGCGCCGGTACGGGCGCGCAGGTTCGCCTCCAGCAGGCTCTTGCCGACAACCGCGCTGCAATCCTCCACAGGGTGCCAGGCAATCTCCACCGCGCGCACGGCCGTCAGCAACTGATCCAGCACAAAGGCGCGCTTGCCTTCGGCGCTCACCGCCGCATAGGTGTCGTTGCGCACCGAGTCGACGTACTGCTGAATCTGCCCCATGGGGTAATTGAGCGTGAGCAGCGTGTGGCGTACGATCTCCAGCCCGCCCTCCAATTCAGGGTGAATAATGTGCGAAGCGCCCTGCACCGCCAGCCGCTGCACGCCCGCCTCGGTAATGGCACGGGCAATAATGGGTACATGGGGTGCCATGGCCTGCGCCGCGCCCACCACCAGTTGCGTCGTCACCTCGTCAGAGACGGTGACGACCAGCGCACGCGCGTCGGCCAGGCGCGTATAGGCCAAAATTTCCGAATTGGCGGCATCACCGAAGAGCGTCTGCACTCCCTCCGCCTGCATTTCGCGCGCCCGCACTGCGTCCGATTCGACTACGAGATAGGGGTGATCGAGCTGCACAAGCACGCGCCCGACGTGCTTACCCACACGCCCGTAGCCCACAATGATCACATGGTCCTTGATACCCTCACGCACGGCAGCGGGCACCGGCCCCGACCTGTCGAACAAGCGCCAGAACCAGGGCACGCGCCTGAGTGTGCGAGCCGTCAACGGAATGGCCCTGAACATGAGCGGGTTGATCATGATGGAGAGCACCGCGGCCGCCAGAATCAGCCCGTACTGACGCTGGTCCAGAATCCCCAGCGCCATGCCCGCCGAACCGAGCAGGAAGGAGAACTCGCCAATCTGGCTGAGCCCAGCCGCCGTCACCAGCGTGGTCTGCGCCGATGCCGGGAGCACCAGCCCCATCATCATGTTGACAAACCACTTGCCCACCACCACCAGCGCCGTTACCGCCAGCACCTGGCCAATGTTCTGCCAGAGAATGAGCGGGTTGACGAGCATCCCCACCGAAACAAAGAAGAGCACGGAGAAGACATCGCGAAAGGGGATCACCTCCGCCCCCACCTGGTGGCCCATCTCCGATTCGCCAATCACCACGCCGGCAAGGAAGGCGCCCAGCGCCAGCGAGACGCCGAAGAGTTCGGCGGCAGCAAAGGCCGTGCCCAACGCCAGCGCCACAACCGCCAGAATGAAGAGTTCGCGCGAGCGACTAAGGGCGATCTTGCCCAGCAGCCAGGGCATGGCACGCGCGCCCAAAAAGAGCATGATGGCCACAAAGACGCCCGTGGTCAGCAGCACACGGCCCATGTCCAGCCAGAGGTTGCCGCTGCTGCCGCCGCTACTGCCGCCGCTGTTGCCCACCATTGCAGGCAGCAGCACCAGAATCGCCACCGTTGCCAGGTCCTCGAGCACAAGGCGCCCAATCGCCACGCGCCCGTGCACGGTGTTCACCAGGCCGTGGTCAGTCAGCGCGCGCATAAGGACCACGGTGCTGCCAATCGAAACAGCCAGCCCCAGCAGCAGCCCGGCGCCGGGTGTCCAGCCCCACAGGCGCGTCAGCCCAAAGCCCGCCATCGTCATCAGCACAAGCTGCAGCAGTGTGCCGGGGATGGCGACCTTGCGCACCGCCCAGAGATCCTTGAGTGAGAAGTGGATCCCCACGCCAAACATGATGAAGATGATGCCAATTTCGGCCAACTGGCTGATGGCGCCCGAATCACCGACAAAGCCGGGGGTGAAAGGGCCGATGATGATGCCCGCGGCCAGGTAGCCCACCAGCGTGGGCAGCCCCAGCCGGCGCGCCACAAGACCGCCGGCAAAGGCAATCAGCAGGGCGATGGTAATTGTGGCGAGGAGTGCAAACTCCTGGTGCATAAGGCTCCCTGTAGCATTGCGCCAAAAGTGGCGCTTCACAGCAATTATTCAAGCTTCAGATAGATGCGTTTGTTGATGGCGCCCTTGCTCTTGTAATCCACAATGCGCATGGCGCCCACTTCACGCGTGTTGTGGACGTGGGTGCCGCCGTCGGCCTGCAGGTCCAGCCCGACAATCTCCACGGTGCGCACCTCGGCAATGGCGGGCGGCAGCAGGTTGATCTTGGTGCGGATGAGGTCGGGTATCTGGAAGGCCTCAGCGCGCGGCAGGCTTTGCGTGCGGGTGTCGTGCGCCGCCTGCACCTCCACGTTGCACGCCGCCTCAATCTCGGTGATCAATTCGCGGCTCAGCGCGGCGAACTCGAAGTCCATGCGTCCTTCGCCCGGGTCCATGTTGCCGCCCGTCACCTGCGCGCCGTAGTCGCGCCAGACCACGCCGCAGAGAATGTGCATGGCCGTGTGCGTACGCATAAGGCGATAACGGCGCGCCCAGTCGAGCGTTCCCTGAACAGCGTCTCCCACCGTGCAATCCAATTCTGCCGGCTTTTGCGCAAGCAGATGCCAGATGCGCGCCCCCTCCTTCTTCATGCCCACGACCGCCACCTGCGCGCCGCCACAGGTGAGCATGCCCAAATCATGGGGCTGACCGCCGCCGCCCGGGTAGAAAGCCGTCTGGTCCAGCGCGACGCGTGCGCCGCCGTCGGTCTCCTCAATGGCCTCCACCACAGCGTCAAAGCTGCGCAGATAGGCGTCGTCGTAGTAGAGCAGATGGGTCATGGGAGGGTTCTCCTTGAGTCACTGGCCATGGGTGAAATGGTAAATGGTCATTGGTGAAGTGGTCAGTCACCACATGCGACCCCTTCACCAATTGCCATTTCACCACTTACCACTTACCAGTCCTCAATATTCAATCGTCAATAAAAATAGAAAAACCCGTCCCCAACTGGGGACGGGCTCAAGAGTCCGCGGTGCCACCCCGATTCCTGCGTCGTGACGCAGGCGCTCGATGTTGTGCGTGTAACGGGGCACAGCCGGCGACGCCTACTCTGCGTTGTGCGGCAGGGGTGCCGCACGCGGATTTTGGGTCGCTGCTCCGGAGTGATCTTCGGCGCCGGCATCTTCACCCGGCTTGCACCATCCCGGGCTCGCTGCCCAAGGGGCCTGCGCCTACTCGTCTCCATCAAGGCAAGTGTCTTCAATTGCAATGGGGTAGTCTAGCATGGGGTGGAGGTGAAGTCAAGGGATTTTTTCGGGGCTTTCTCTGGGCGGCTTCTCAAAAATCAGAATTCCAGGTGAGCAACTGCAAGACAGCACTCATCTCCGGCCCTTCTCGATGCGGAACGGTGCTTCTGGATGAGTCTTCCGGCTGCTGGCCCGCGAGCAATTGCAGTACTGCTATCTGGAGTGGTTGCAGCCGGTGGCGCATCTGCCCCACGTTGAGGAAATGGCTATCGCCGGCAAGCAATGGAGAGAACACTTGCAACGCCGCACGCCTGGGCTGGATTTTTGTTATCCGGATTGTGAAACGCTAAAGTAACAATAGAGCGCGCAGGTGTGCCGCCTTGCTACGCGTCGCACACAAACTTCGCTTTTGCCACAGGTGCATGACGAAATCCGCAGACAAGTAGCAATATGTAGAGTAAACCGATTCCTATCGGCCGTTTCCAGACAACATCCACTCCCCCATCAAAGGTTCCCCCCATGAATACCTTCGTAGTCATAGGACTGACCGCGTTAGCGCTTGCCGTAATCGCGTTTGAGGTCTACCGCGCGATTTGTCCGTCGCCAAACCCCGCGTGAAAGCGATGAGGATCAAGTGCAGGGCTTTCCCTATGAGGTACAGAATCACCTTCTCTCCCCGGCAGAACTGAGCTACTTCCACAATCTGCGCGGCGTCGTTGGCAGCCGCGCACTTATCTGTCCCAAAATCGGATTAGGCGACTTGTTTAGTGTCAAAATGGAAGACAAGGGCAGGTTCCGAGCTTACCGCAACAAGATCGATCGTAAACATGTAGACTTTTTGCTGTGCGACCTCCCCACAATGCGTCCACTCGTTGGTATCGAACTGGATGACAGCAGCCATCAGCGCCCCGATCGGCAGGCGCGCGACGCGTTTGTGAATGGGGTTTTCGCCGCCGCAAGACTGCCGCTGCTGCACGTGACTGCGCAACGGGCCTACGTCGCGACAGAGATTGAAGCGCAGCTTGCCCCCTACTTCAGTGGAGCGGATACCAGTGGCCCGGCTGAATCTGCCCCCGACCTTGCGCCCGTACCCAATGTCTTCGCGCCAGTTGCGGAACAATCAAGCGGCGCGCCGCGCTGCCCCCAATGTGGCAGTCCAATGGTTCTGCGCACGCCTCGGAGCAGTCGCAACGCCGGCAGCGCATTCTGGGGCTGCTCAAATTATCCGCACTGCCGGGGCATGATCGCACACAACGCGCAGCCAGTACAATAACAAAAACAATGCAGCAACACCGCATCCAGGCATCAGTCATTCGCTGCAGATTGCCGTGGAACCCGCTTGCCACCGCCTCTGCACTTTTGCGCACAATGTGATACACTGTTGGGCGGTGCGCGCCGCTTCTGCGCAGTCCCAGGATGGCGTCGCGCGCGCCTGCAACTTAACTCAGCATGTAGACCATTTTCGGTTTATCAATTTCAATACCCAAAAGGAGTCTTTCGCATGGCTACCCGTATTGGCATTAATGGCTTCGGTCGCATTGGCCGCCAGGTCACCAAGGCGCTCTTCGAGAATCATCCCGGCGAGTTCGACCTGGTTGCCGTCAACGACCTGAGCGACGTCAACACCAATGCCCACCTCTTCAAGTATGACAGCTCCTACGGCATCTTCCACGGCTCCGTCGAGGTTGACGGCGGCGACATTGTCATCAATGGCGACCGCGTCAAGGTTCTGGCCGAGCGCGACCCGAGCAAGCTCCCCTGGGGTGACCTGGGCGTTGATCTCGTCATCGAGAGCACGGGCATCTTCACCGACCGCGAAAAGGCAGCCCTGCACATTCAGGGTGGCGCCAAGAAGGTCATCATCTCTGCACCTGCCAAGGGTGAGGACCTGACAATCGTCATGGGCGTCAACGAGGACAAGTACGATCCGGCCAAGCACCAGATCGTCTCCAACGCCTCCTGCACCACCAACTGCCTCGCCCCCGCGGCCAAGGTCCTCAACGACCTCTGCGGCATCGAGCAGGGCCTCATGACCACGATTCACTCCTACACCAACGACCAGCGCATTCTGGACCTGGTGCACAAGGACCTGCGCCGCGCGCGCGCCGCCGCCATCAGCATGATCCCCACCACCACCGGCGCCGCCAAGGCCATTTCGCTGGTTCTGCCCGAACTCAAGGGCAAGCTCGACGGCTACTCCATCCGCGTCCCCACGCCCACCGTCTCTGTGGTGGACTTTGTGGCGAATGTGAAGAACCCCGTCTCCACCGAAGAGTTGCTGGCCGCATATGACGCAGCCGCCGCCGGCCCCATGAAGGGCATTCTGGGCGTCAGCCGCGAACCGCTGGTGAGCGTTGACTTCAAGGGCAATCCGCTTAGCAGCATCATCGACGCCGACTACACCAAGGTGTACGGCGGCATGGTCAAGATCCTCACCTGGTACGACAACGAGTGGGCCTACTCCGTGCGTGTGACCGACCTGGCCGCATTCATGGCCGAAAAGGGCATCTAAGCGCAACTGAATGGCTGCGGGCGACAGCATGTATCTGTCGCCCGCAGCTCTTTCCTGCCCCTCTGCGCGCCGCAAAGCCACGCGCAGCCCCGTTTGAAAGGCATATCCCAATGAACAAAATGACGATCCGCGACGTGGATTGGCAGGGCAAAAAGGCCCTCGTCCGCGTCGATTTCAACGTACCCCTGAGCGGCGGCCTGATCACCGATGACACGCGCATCCGCGCCGCGCTGCCCACCATCAAGTATCTGCTTGACAACGGCGCCGCCGTCATCCTCATGAGCCATCTGGGCCGCCCCAAGGATGGCCCCGACCCCAAGTACAGCATGAAGGTTGCGGCCGATCACCTGGCCACGCTCATCAGTGCGCCCGTCAAGTTCGTGGGCGAGACGGTGGGACCCGAAGCTGAGGCCGCCGCCAAGGAACTGCAGCCCGGAGAAGTGCTCGTGCTTGAGAATACCCGCTTCATCAAGGGCGAAACCAAGAACGACCAGGCCATGGCCGAGCAGCTCTCCATGCTGGGTGATGTCTTCGTAAATGATGCCTTCGGCAGCGCGCACCGCGCCCACGCCAGCACCGAAGGCGTGGCGCAGCATCTGCCCGCCGTCGCCGGCTTCCTTATGGAGAAGGAACTGGAGTACCTGGGTGGCGCGCTCGAAGATCCCAAGCGCCCCTTCGTCGCCATCATGGGCGGCGCCAAGATCAGCGACAAGATCGCCGTCATCGAGTCCCTGCTCGCCAAGGTTGATGTGATTCTCATCGGCGGCGGCATGGCCAACACCTTCCTCGCTGCCGAAGGCTATGCCATGGGCCAGAGCCTGGTGGAGGCCGAAGCGCTCGAGCAGGCGCACATCCTCATGCAAAAGGGCGCCGGGCAGATTGAACTGCCGGTGGACCTGGTGGTTGCCTCGGCCTTTGCCGACGACGCCGACGACGCGCGTCGTAAGTGTGGAGGAAGTGCCCGCCGCGTGGCGCGCGCTCGACATTGGCCCCGCCACCATTGCTCACTATGCCAACCGCCTCTCCGGCGCCAAGACAGTCGTCTGGAATGGACCCATGGGGGTCTTCGAGATGCCCACCTTTGCCAAGGGCACCGTGGCGATTGCCGAAATTCTGGCCGGCCTCAAGGATGCGACCACCATCATTGGCGGCGGTGACAGCGCCGCAGCCGTGGCGCAGGCCGGCCTCGAGGACAAGATGTCCCACGTGAGCACCGGCGGCGGCGCCAGCCTGGAGTTCCTTGAGGGCAAGGAACTGCCCGGCGTGGCGGCGCTGGCAAACAAGTAGGGCGAAGACAAGGTAACTGGTGAACTGGTTGACCGACGACTGAACAATTGGTAGATGGTGAACTGGTAATCGGAACGCTGCGCCTGGCACAGAGCGAACGCCATTCACCAATTCACCATCTACCATTTACCATTTATTGGGCTTATTGGGCCACCAATCTACCACTCTTCCTCACGCTATTGCAGAACTCTTTCTGGAGGTGACTGTGGGCTTTTTCCAACGTCTGTTTGGCTTTGGCGCACCCAAAGCCGACACCCGCCATCTGCCCGTCTACGTCTACAGCCAGCGCTGCGCAGAGGGCATCGCCGGAACCATTGATACCATGAATGAGTTGAGCGCCAGCGATGATGCGACCGCGCCCTGGTTCGTGCGCAAGGTGCTGCACACATCGGGCCGCGGCCGCTGCTTTGACCAGGTGGAGCTTTCGCTTTGGCTGAACGCCAACAAGCAGGTGGTGCGTCATGAGGTCAAGGGCGGCATGTGGCTCGAGCCGGACGAGTACGAGCGGCTGCGCATTGCCACAGCCAGCACACTGGAAGATGACAATCCCCGTGGCGACAGCGCCCTGGAGATTGACGAAAACGAATTGCCGGGAGACAGAAGCAACACCCCCTAGCTGCGGACGCTGTTTTATGGGGCAGCAATCACAAAACGAAAGCGAGAAACAACCATGCGCAAGCCAATGATGGCCGGCAACTGGAAGATGAACAAGACGCCCGCTGAGGCGCAGGATTTGGCCAAGCAGATTAACGCGGCGGTCGAACCGTATGACAATGTGGACCGTGTCATCTGCCCGCCCTTTGTGTCACTTCCCGGCGTCGCCTTTGGCATGGGCAGCGGCGTGCTGCTGCTGGGCGCACAGAATTGCCACTGGGCCGAGAGCGGCGCCTACACCGGCGAAGTGAGTATTCCCATGCTCAAGGGTATGGTGTCGCATGTAATCATTGGCCACAGCGAACGCCGCCAGTATTTTGGCGAAACGGACGAAGGCGTGAACAAGAAGGCGATTGCGCTCCTGGCCGCAGGCATGACGCCCATCATCTGCTGCGGCGAGACGCTGGAGCAGAACCAGGCGGGCGAGACAAGTGCCTTCGTCTCTGGCCAGGTGAAGGCGGCGCTGGCCGGCATGGGTGGCGCGGATGTGGCAAAGTGTGTGCTGGCGTATGAGCCCATCTGGGCCATTGGCACCGGCCTGGCGGCCACGGCCGAGCAGGCGCAGCAGATCTGTGGCGATGTGGTGCGCGCCGCCGTGGCCGCCGACTTTGGCAGCGACGTGGCCGAGCAGGTTGTCGTGCTCTATGGCGGCAGCACCAACGAAAAGAACATTACCGAGATCATGCAGCAGCCCGACATTGACGGCGCGCTGATCGGCGGGGCAGCGCTCAAGGTCGACGCCTACGCGTCCATGGTGAAGCAGACGAGCGAGCTGTACAAGTAAGCACGGCAGCAGGGTGGTAAGTGGTAAGTGGCAAGTGACAAGCGGTAAAACGAAGTGAGCGGCGCGGCCTCCGAGGCTGCGCCGCTCACTTCGTTTTACCGCTTGCCGCTGAGGGCTCGGGCCGTTCCACAGCTGCGGCGGCTGCACTGCTGCGTCTCTGAAGTCTCCGCTGCAAAATCTTGGAATCCGCAGCTCAGGCCGGAGGGATGAGAATATCCCGCGACGGAGCCTGCTGTACGCTTTGCAGATGGCCCATTGCCTATCGCAAAGATTGGCGCAAGATGAAGAAAAATCGCCGCGTGCGAAGGATTCGGTGTTGTGG
This sequence comes from uncultured Chloroflexia bacterium, assembly GCA_963773745.1. Classification (GTDB taxonomy): domain Bacteria; phylum Chloroflexota; class Anaerolineae; order Caldilineales; family Caldilineaceae; genus UBA5069. The sequence goes on along the minus strand of CAVZCL010000005.1, from coordinate 189,316 downwards.
TACGATAAATAGGTAGAGTGCTGTGCGCTGCCACAATCTGGTGTCAAGCCTGGGGGGGTGATAGCGCCGTGCCTTTGCCTGCCATTTTGGTGGTCAAAGGGTTAGGATCGTGCACGATCCTTACATTGATGGTGGCGTACAGCACGATACTCTGCAACAAAGAAACTGCCGGCACGCGTGCGTGCCGGCAGTTTTGTTTGTTGCAAGCCCTGCACAACAATGCGCCACCCCGTTTGGTGCGCATCCAGAGACGCGCTAAGATGAACAAGGGCGCAGCGCGCCCTTCCCAGGATGACCGATTTCATAGACACCAGCACACGGGCCCTGTCTTTCATGAAGCGCACCACTGCTATCGACTACGATCCATTCAACCTGCGCCACACGCGCGAGGGACACCCCGAGAACTACCGGCGGCTGGAGCGCGTTTGGGCGCTGCTCAATGAGGATGGCATTTTGCCCAGCCTGCTTACCGTGCCAAGCACCATGGCCCCGCTCGATGCTGTGCTCAAGGTACACTCGCCTCGCTACATCGAACGACTGCAAATGTCACAACTGCTGGGTGGCGGTCACCTTGACGCCGACACCTACCTCAACGCCGACAGTTACAACGCGGCGCTGCTGGCCGCCGGCGGCCTCCTCAACACGGTAGACGCTGTGCTCGACGGGCGCGCCGACAACGGCTTTGCGCTCGTGCGCCCGCCCGGCCACCATGCGCTGCCCCATGTGGGCATGGGCTTTTGCCTGCTGGGCAATGTGGCAATTGCGGCACGCTGGGCGCAGGCACGCCGCGGCGTAGGCCGCGTGCTGATTGTGGACTTTGACGTGCATCACGGCAACGGCACGCAGGATGTCTTCTACGATGACCCCTCGGTGCTCTTCTTCAGCACCCATCAGTACCCCTACTACCCGGGCACAGGCGCCGCCGACGAAATGGGCACCGAAGCTGCCTACGGCACAACCCTCAACGTGCCGCTCCCTGCCTATGTGGGCGATAAAGGCTTTCTGGATATCTTCCGCAATGTGCTGGCCCCGGCCGCGCGCAGTTATCGCCCGGATCTGATCCTGCTCTCCGCAGGCTATGACGCGCACTGGCTCGACCCGCTGGCCTCCATGCAACTCAGCGTCACCGGCTACGCCACGCTCGTGGAGGAGCTTCTGGCCCTGGCCGATGAGCTCTGCAACGGGCGGTTGGTCGCCGTGCTCGAAGGCGGGTACAATCTGGATGTGCTGTCGCATTCGGTGCTCTCCACGCTGCGCGTGCTCAGCGGCGACGCACGCGGTGTGAGCGACCCCTTTGGCCCGCCGCGCACCGCCGAACGCGACGTCAGCGGCCTGATTGCGCGCGTACAAAGCCTGCACGGCATCCACATGCCATCTGCACCGTTCACCAGCAGACCCTGAAGCACCATTGCCGCCCTCGCCCAGGTGAAGCCCATGGCAGACGAAAGCACCGACCCATCCACCACTGCTGCAGTGGACAGCGTAGACAGCGTGGACAGCGTGGACAGCGTGGACAGCGTGGATGCTGCGGAACACGATGCGGAGAAAATCGCGTCCACACCGTCCACACCGTCCACCCCCTCCACTGAACCCGCGGCATCCACACCGCCCGCCACACCGCCCGCCACACCGCCCGCCACGCCGCGCCTGCCAATGCCGCAGCCGCAGGTCACCGTGCTGCAGCCACTCACAAACCTCAAGGACGTGGTGCTGCCCACCCGCCCCGATGACGAGGCCGCGCTGCTCGCCACCTGGTCGGCTGCCATGGAGCGGGCACTGCGCGACGACCGCCCCGCCGATACTGTGCGCCTTGCCCATGTGGTGCTGCGCCAATTGCCCCGCCACCTGGCCACCTACAACCGCCTGATTCGCGCCGCATGGGAGCTGCGCCGCTGGGATGAGGGCGACGCCTGGGGCCGCCGCCTGCTGCGCGCCGACCCCTCCAATCCACTGGCGTGGCGCGCCGTGGCCATGGCCGCCGAACAGCGTGCCGACCGCGCCCGCGCACAAACGCGCTGGCAGCGCGCCTTCGAGTGTGACCCCTATGAGCCCGAAACGCGCGCCGGCCTTGTGCGCACCAGCGTTGATCTGGCCCGCCTGCCCGCCCTCAACGATGCCTGCCTGGGCACGCTGCACCTCCGCGGCGGTCGCTGGGAGCAGGCGATTGCCCACTACCGCAGGCTTGTGGCCCAGGACAACCGCCGCCTTGACTTTCAGAGCGCGCTGCTGATTGCCCTCTGGCAGTCGCGCACGCAGCCCGAGGCCTACGAAATGGCCCATCGCCTCACGCAGGCGCAGCCCTATTTGCTCATCGCATGGACTGTGGTCGACGCGGTGGGTGATGCAGATGACCAGGCGCTGGCTCGCCATCCGCTGAGCACCATGGACCCCGACGGCGACTACCTGCGCAGTGCGCTCGTCCTCAACGCGCCCCTCGCGCCCGGTTCGTCTCATTGTCAAGAAGGCCGACCGCGCACTGCTGGCGGAATACGGTGGCGTGCCCCTGCCCGCCGACCTTGAGATCACACCGGCCGAGGCGCTCTCCAGCGCCGCGCAGCACTGAACGGAGCGCAGCATTGAGCGGACCGCAGCATCACGCCCTCCTCAACAAAGGATAATTCCATATGCCGCGCACACCGAAGTCGCACATTCCCACCGTATCCGCAGCCGACGTACAGGCAATCGTTGGCGGCTATCACGGCGCGCCCCACGATGTGCTGGGCCCCCACGTGGTGATTGTGAACGACAAAGCAGCGATCGCGATTCGTGTCTTCCGCCCGCTGGACGAACGGGTGATCATCAAGCAATTGATCACCGGCAAGCGCACGGAGATGAGCCGTATTGACGAAGCGGGCTTCTTTGAGGCGATCTTCACGAGCAGCGACGAGCCCTTTGGTTACCGGCTGATTGTGATGGACGGCGCGGGCGACGAAATTGAGCTCGAGGACCCCTACCGCTTTCCCTTCCTGCTCACAGACTACGACCTTTATCTTTTCAACGAAGGTAATTTCTTTAAATGCTACGAGAAGATGGGCGCGCACTTCCGCACGATTGAGATGGGGCCGGAAGACATTGTGCGCGGCGTCAACTTTGCCGTGTGGGCGCCCAATGCCGAGCGCATTAGCGTAAGCGGCGAGCATGACGGCTGGGATAAGCGCGCCCATCCCATGACGTTGCGCGGCGGCACCGGCGTCTGGGAGCTCTTCATTCCCGATCTGGTGGAGGGGGCGCACTACAAGTACCGCGCTGCGCTCGAGCGTGGGCGGCTATGAAGTGGACAAGTTCGATCCCTACGGCTTCTATGCCGAAATGCGCCCCAGCACCGACACGCGCATTTGGGATGTGGACAAGTATGCGTGGAACGACGCCGCATGGATTGAAGCGCGCCCCGAACGCCAGGCGCTCGACCAGCCCATGGCCATCTATGAGGTGCATCTGGGCTCGTGGAAGCGGGTGCCCGAGACCAACGGCTTCCTCAGCTACACCGATCTGGCGCACGATCTGGTGGCCTATGTGAAGGAACTGGGCTACACGCACATTGAGCTGCTGCCGATTACCGAACACCCCTACGACGGCTCATGGGGTTATCAGGTGGGCGGCTACTACGCGCCCACCAGCCGCCACGGCAACCCCGACGAGTTCAAGTACTTCGTGGATTACTGTCATCAAAACGATATCGGCGTGCTGCTGGACTGGGTGCCTGCGCACTTTCCCAAGGATGCCCACGGCCTCAACTACTTCGACGGCACGCATCTCTACGAGCATGCCGATCCCCGCCAGGGCGAGCACCCCGACTGGGGCACGAAGGTCTTCAACTATGGCCGCGCCGAGGTGCGCAACTTCCTGCTGGGCAACGCCCTCTTCTGGATTGACAAGTACCATCTCGACGGCTTCCGGGTCGACGCCGTGGCCACCATGCTCTATCTGGACTTTGGCAAGGAAGCGGGCCAGTGGCTGCCCAACAAGTACGGCGGCCGCGAGAATCTGGAGGCGATCGACTTCATCCGCCGCTTCAACGAACTGGTCTACGCGCAAAATTCGGGCGTTGTTACGATTGCGGAGGAGAGCACGTCGTGGCCCATGGTCAGCCGCCCAACCTACACCGGCGGCCTCGGCTTCACCCTTAAGTGGAACATGGGGTGGATGCATGACATGCTGGACTACATGAAGCTGGACCCCATCTTCCGGCGCTTCAACCAGAACAAGGTCAGCTTTAGCCTCATGTATGCCTTTACCGAGAATTTTGTGCTGCCCTTCAGCCACGACGAGGTGGTGCACCTCAAGCGCTCGATGATCGACAAGATGCCCGGCGACCTGTGGCAGAAGTTTGCCAACCTGCGCGCGCTCTATGGATTCATGTATGGTCACCCGGGCAAGAAGCTGCTCTTTATGGGCGGCGAGTTTGGCCAGTGGGCAGAGTGGAACGAGGCGCGCAGCCTTGATTGGCATGTGACGCTGGGCGATCCCCACTGGCGGCTGCAGAAGTGGGTAGGCGCGCTCAACTGGCAGTACAGGCACCAGCCCGCGCTCTATGAGGTGGAGACGTCGTGGGAGGGCTTCCAGTGGATTGACCTGAGCGATGTGGATCACTCGGTGATCAGTTTTGTACGCCGCGCCAGGGATCCGCAGGACGAGATTGTCTTCGTATGCAGCTTTACCCCCGAGCCGCACCTCGGCTACCGCGTGGGTATGCCCAGCGCAGGCGAGTGGTACGAGTTGCTCAACAGCGACTGGCTGGAGTTTGGCGGCAGCGGTGTGAGCAACCCCAATCCCATGTTCACCGAGCCCGGCGCATGGCAAAGCTGCAGCCAGTACGCCCGCGTCAACCTCCCGCCCCTTGGCGTGGTGATGCTGAAGAGAAAACGGGAAGCGTAGCGGAGGGACCCGGGAGGCCCTCGCCCTTTGGAATTTGCACGCGCCAAATGCCACAACGAGGGCCGGGAGGCCCTCCGCTACGAGGTCTCACCTGGGCCACGGCCGGAGGGCTGGAAGCCCCCTGCTACGAGAGTTCGGTCTCAATCACACGCACGGCGCCGGCGGCGCGGAGTGCGCCTGCTACTTGCGCCGCGTCCTGCGGCCGCACGAGCGCAATGACGTTGCCGCCGCGCCCGCCCCCGCTGAGCTTTGCCCCCAACGCGCCCGCCTTGCGCGCGGCCATAATCAGCCGATCAATAGGTGCGCTGCTCACCCCCAGCGCCTGCAAATGCGCCTGGTTATCATCAAAGAGCCGCCCCAGCGCCACGGCGTCGCCCATCTCGATGGCAGCGCGCGCCGCAGCCACCAGCGCCGCAATCGCATCCAGGAGCGCATCGTAGCGGGCAGGCTCGGCTGCGCGTGCGCGGCGCACGTCGCCCACACTCTCGCGCGTGGGCGCGGGGATGCCGCTGTCGGCAATCAGCAGCGTCAGGGGCGCGCCGGGTGAAAAGGGCTCCGGCGCGGCGTCGCGCACAAACCAGATTGGCTTGCCCCACGCAATCACCGTGTTGTCAATGCCGCTGGGCGTGCCGTGGTAGTGGCGCTCGCTTTCGTAGACCAGCGCGCTCACCTCCGGCGGCGCAACGGCGTGCCCGGCATGGGCAAAGAGGGCGCGCACCAGCGCCGTGCTGAGCGCCGCACCGCTGCCCAGCCCACCCGCCATGGGGATGTCGCTCTGCAGCGTAATGGTCCAGTCGGGGTCGGCGGGCGCGCCTGCCTGCGCCAGCGCAAGGCGCGCAACGTGGGCAAGGGGCTGCGCGTCGCTCGCCGAAGTGAGCACAATCTCATGGCCCACATCCAGCAGCAGAATGTGGCAGCCGCTGCCGGGCGCTGCATCTTCGACCGTGGCGCGCGCCTGCACCTGCCAAACGGGCGCGGCAATCGCCGGCCGCCCGTAAACAACTGCATGCTCGCCCAGCAGAATGATCTTCCCCGGCGCAGTGGCGGTCGTCATGGTACAAAAACCGAATTCGACGCAGAGGCGCAAAGACGCGAAGGAACGCAAAGAAAAGCAGCAGCGGCAAGAGAATTTCTCGTCGTTGCTTTTCTTTGCGTTCCTTCGCGTCTTTGCGCCTCTGCGTCAAGGTTCCTGGTTCTGATGATCATCCTAGAGCCACTCGCGCATGGGGACCATCTCGGCGGCATCAAGGTAGCGGGGCGGCTCATCGGCAAGCGCGCCAATCAGGATGTCGGGGATGTCCGTGATGAGGCCATCCACGCCCAGCGCAACCAGGCGGCGCGCCTCCTCAATCACGTTGACGGTCCACACATTCACCTCAAGGCCGCGCGCGTGCGCCCACTGCAATTCGCCCTCATTGATGAGCGGCGACTGCGGGTGGATGGCCTCGGGGTCGAGTATCGAGGTGAACCACGCATAGTGCAGGTGTGGCGGCAGGCGCACCTCGTAGAGGAGCCCCAGGCGCACGGTTGGATCCACCCAGCGCATTTTGACGAGGGCGAGCGGGTTGAAGCTGGAGACGATGACCTGGTCGTAGAGATTGCGTGCACGGATCATCTCCGCCAGCGGCTCCACGGCCGGCCCGCCCTCCATCTCCATGCTTTTGATTTCTACGTTGATGCGACAAGCGTCGCCCACCAGGTCAAACACCTGATCGAGGGTGGGCACCCCCACGTTGGCATAGTCGGGGCTGAAGTGGCTGCCGGCGTCGAGCGCGGCGAGTTCGGCGGCAGTGTAGTCATTGACGGCGCCGCTGCCATTGGTGGTGCGCTCGAGCGTAAAGTCGTGGATGACGACGAGCTGGCCGTCGCGGCTTACGTGGATGTCCAACTCAATACCGTCGACGCCCATGTCGAGCGCGACCTGGAAGGCGGGGATGGTGTTTTCGGGCGCGGCGCGGCGTGCTCCGCGGTGGCCGAAGATTTGCGGTTGGCGGGGCATGCGTATGCGTCCTATCCCAAATAACGACTGTACACAGATGACGCAGGTTTGGCACGAATAACAGTAGACGATTCGTTGCTGTTTTCCGCTGTTATCTGTGCCAAATCTGTGTCATCTGTGTACCGAGGTCTCGTTTGTATGCGGCACGCTGCGCGCCAGTTCGGCCAGGCGCGTGCCGTCGATTAGTTCGAGCGGCTTTCCTTCAGCCCAACGACGTGCAGCCGCGCTAATGTTCCCCGTGGTGACGAGGAAACCACGCGTGGCGCCGCTGTGCAGCATGGTGCCGTAGAGGTCGCGCACGATCTCCTCGCCCACAGTGCCGCGGTAGCGCTTGCATTGCACCACGGCGGTGGCGCCCAGCCCGTCGGTGAGGATGATGTCAACGCCGCCATCCTTGACGTCGGGCGTGTTGACGACGGCGTAGCCCTGGCGCGCAAAGATGCGCTGTGCGACGTAGGCCTCAAACTCGGAGGGGGTCAGCGCGAGCATTTGGCGTATGCTCAGCGCGCGCCAGCCCACCGGGCGCATGAGGCTGATCCAGCGGCGCAGCAACTCCCAGGCAACGAGCACAAGCAGCACGCCAGCGGCTACAAGCACTGCCCCAAGCGCCAGGTTGAGGGGCGCGAAGAAGGGTGCGTCCAGCGCCCACAGCCGCCAGCCCAGCCAGCCGTAGAGCGCCAGCCAAAGCAGCCCAGCCGCGCCCGCGCCCAGCGTCCACGACAGCAGTTGCCGCACGGGCCGCCAGCGGGGCGGCTCGAAGGCAAAGGTGCGCGACTGCAGGAGTCGACCGGTAGCGCTCATAGCGCCAGTATGAAGCAGATATACACAAACTGCAACTGTTTCAACAAACTCTTCAACGTAAACAGACTTCTCAACACAAAGGCGCGGAGGGAGCAAGGGTGCAAGGGAGGGGCAAGCAAAGCCCAATTGCTCATTTGTTGCGCACGGTGGGCAGGAAGATTTTGGGTGAACGGCGGTGCGCAGGTGTGCCATACCCGGCGTCTCGCGGCGGCGCCACCACTGCGTTGCTCACAGCGTTCACGCTCCACAGGCCACCGGCGTTGCGCGCCTGCACGGTGACGTAGTAGGTCTGCGCCCTTGCGTCGAGCGCGAGCCGAAGTGTGCGGCGCCTTGTAGCGCTCGCTCCCACGATTCGACTCGACCGTGCCATCGACTCTTTCGAGCCACCGTAGGAGCTGAAGTTCACCATGAGCGTGCCGCGCTGTAGGCCCACGGGGTTGGGGCTCATAACGATGCTTGTGACGAAGGCAGGGCTGCTTCAGCTGCCGTTCTCGTCAATCGCGTCGCGTCCTCAAGAACGGCAGCTGAACCTTGACACGGTGCCCGGCTGAATCGTCAGCGTCGACGCCCTTCGCCGACAATCACCGAGCCGTCGAGTACGTAGGTTTTGTCGTTCGTCCACGTGGTGTTCTGCGTATACTGCGTGTTGCCCATTCTGAAAACGCTGCTCCGCACCTGCACCACCAGCGGCACGCTGGCCGCAAAGCCGCCGCTGCCGGTGAGGTTGAGCGTGAAGGCAAGGTTGCGCGAGTAGGGCGTGTTGCCCGCCAGCGTCACGCCGAAGGGGTTGGCCGTGTTGCTGGCGCTCTGGCCGCTGGGCAGCGCGCCAAAGGCACCCGCGCGTCATCGGTAATCTGCACCGAGGGATCGCTGCTGGTGAGGGTGGCGTTGAGGTTGGTGGCGGGCAGCCAGGTGTTGCGCAGCGTGGCCACAAGCTGGAAGCTCTGGCCCGGGGCGGGGCGGACCGAGGCCACACCGTCAATCGCGTAGCCGGTGAGTTCGAGGCGCGGCTGCGGCGTGGTGGCCAGCGCCGCCTGCACGTTGATGCGCCCCTTGCCCAGTTGCCCCGCATAGGTGGGGTTGGCGGCGTCGATGGGTGCCGCCGTGTTCACAATCTGCCAGCGCACCTGCTCGGGCGTCCAGCCGGGATTCCTGCTCTTGAGCAGCCCCGCCAGCCCGGAGACGAAGGCGGTGCTCAGACTCGTGCCCTCGCCACTCACATAGGCGTTGGCGCCCAGCGTGGGCGTGCGGATGGCCGCACCCGGCGCGCTCACATCCACCCACGGCGCCGTAGTTGGAGAAGACGGGCTTCTTGTCCTGGTCGTCGGTGGCGGCCACGGCCAGCACCTGCGTGTAGGCGGCAGGGTAGAAGGGGCTGGTCGAGTCGTCGTTGCCCGCACCCGCCACCACCAGCGCCGTCACAGAGGCTTCGGCGATGGCGTCGCGCAGCACCTGCGAATCGGCATAGCCGCCCAGCGAAATGTTGATCACCTGCGCGCCGTTGGAGGAGGCGTATTTCACAGCCTCGGCGATGTCCGAATAGTTGGCCGCGCCCGATGGCTGCATGGCCGTGACAACCATCAGCCGGCACTGCCAGCAGATACCGGCAATGCCCTTGGCGTTGTTGCCGGTTGCAGCCGCCACACCGGCCACCTGCGTGCCGTGGCCGCTGCTGTCGGCAATGTTGGCGCTCTTGGTAACGAAGTTCCAGCCGTTCACGTCGTCCACATAGCCGTTGGCATCGTTGTCGCCGCCGCCCGGCGGGTCGTCGTTGACCCACAGCCGCCCGGCGAACTCCTCGTGCGCCGTGTCGATGCCCGAGTCGATGAAGGCGATAATCACATCCGGGCTGCCTGTGGAAAGATCCCACGCCGCCGGTGCGCCGATTTTGGCAAGCGCCCACTGCTGCGCCAAGTTCAGGGTCGTTGGGATTGAGATTGAGGGGTGCGGCGGGGCGGGCGATGTAGTCCGGCTCGGCCCACACAACCGTGGGGTCGGTGGCCATAGCCTGCGCGGCCATGGGCACGTCGGCGTCGGCGCGCAGGGTGACGCGGTAAGTGGTCTCCGCCACGCCCGCAGCGCTCACTTGCGGCGCGGCAAAGAGCGGCTCGGCCGCAGTCGCGCCAAAGGCCAGCAGCGAGGCCGCCAGCATGGGCGCATCACCCGCCACCGCCACAGTGGCCTCGCCCGAGGCGGCGTTGACGCCGCTCTGCAGCGCCACGCCCGTCACCTTGACCAAGACAACGCCAGGTGCGAATTCTATGTATGGTTCATCGGCGAATGCTGCCGGCGTGGGCAGCGGCTGTGGGTCCTGGGCAAGCACCGCAGGCGCGGCGGGCAGCAGGCTGAAGCAAAAGGAGAGGGCGACCAGCAGAGAGAGGGCGCGAGCCGCGAGCTTTCATGGTGAAACTCCTTGGGGATAGAAGAGCAACCACCAATTGCATGGGTATATGCGTGTACAATCGCGCAAACAGTTGTGCACATCAAGTGTCATATGTCATGTGCGCAAAACCTGCTGCGATCCCGCCACCCGCCACCCGCCACCCAAGCCGCTGCCCATCCTACCGCAACGCAATCTCCACGGCATCCCCTGCAGGATTGGCCGAAGTCGCCTGCCACGGGCACACGCACGAGCGTGCCCAGGTCGTAGAGGCCCACTGCCACGGTGGAGGGAGTGGCGCCGGGCGGCAGCGCCAGCGTGCGGCTGTCGCGCACAATCTCGCCGGCGCGCCAGGCGTCGGGCGGGTAGAGGCCGCCATAGGGCGCGCTGTCGCTCTGCGCAAGCAGAGCGCCCGCATCGTCCAGCACATGCACAAAAATCTGCTGATTAGGCGCAGGCGCGTCACCTGCGCGCCAGTACAGCGTAAGCATCAGCACATCGTCTTCCAGCCTGGAATCGTAGCCCAGCATCTCGGCCACGTCGCCAAAGAGCGCTTCGGTGCGCTGCGGAATCTCCTCGGCGCGCACGCGCGGCTGTGCGAGGACGCGCATCTGCGGCGTCAGATCGGCCTCACCAACGCGCGTCTGCGAGCCGACGGGCGCAAGCCCCACGCGCAGCGTGAAGAGGATGGGTGGCGTGTCGGGCGCAATCGCAATCTCGTGGTCGTCGATGATGTAGAAATCGCTGTTCCACGACGACGTGGGCATGTTGCCCGGGTGCATGTGGGTCGATCCCCCAAACTCGGTCATCTCCGGCCCGCCGATGAGCTGTACGAAGGAGCTGTAGTTGACCTCCACGGGGGCGTCGGCCTGCCAGTAGAGGCGCACGTGCAGCACGCCCCCCTGCTTGACTTCGCTCTCGGCAATGTCCCAGCCAATCAGGCGGATTTCGGGCCCCACAGCCACGCTGGCCGACTGCTGCGCGGGCGCGGCATTGGGCGGCGACGTGTAGCGGAAGAGCTGCGTATGCGGCTTGAGCCAGAAGAGTTTGGCGACCAGGATCACGAGCACCAGCGTCGTGAGCGCGAGCGCCGGCCCGCGCGCGGCAAGCGCCCACGGTGATCGCACGAAAGCGGGCGCATGCCGGAAGCCAACGACGAGCACCAGCAGCGTCAGCAGCAAGCCAGCCAATCCGAAGTAATCGGCAACCCTTTGCGCCATAGTGCCCGCATAGGTGATCACAACCCGGCTCTCGCCGGCGGGTACGGGCACGCAGATGAGGCCGACATCGGTGCAGGGCGCAATGTCGACGGGCACGCCATCCACGCTTGCGCGCCAGCCGGGGAAATAGAATTGTGCAATCGGGGCGTCACCGGCGGCCTCGGCCACGATGTCCAGCGCCAGCGACGACGGGCGCGCACGTAGCACCGTGCCCTCCATGCCGTCAGGTGGGTTGAGCAGCGCGCGCCGCTCGCCCGCCTTGTTAAGCGGCGCATCATCGCCCAGCCTCTTGGTCCATATGCTTAGGTACTCGCCGGCAGAGGTGGTGCCGGGCGCATTGTAGTCGGCCTCATAGCCCATGAGCCCCGCCGTGGAAGCCTCGACCGGCAGGAAGTTGCGCGGGAACTGCAGGTTAGCCGTCGTCACAATCAGCGCAAAGAGGATGAGCGTGGCCGCAAGCGCCTGCAGACGCGGCCGCGCCGTCAGCCATTCAAGCGATGCGCCGGCGAGCAGCGCAGCGAAGAGCGACGCCACACCATAGAGGCGCGAGGGGAACTCGGCAAAGGCAATGTAGGGCACCGTGTGCCAAATGGGCAGCGACGGCTCCAGCATGAGGAAAGCCGCCAGCAACGTTGCACCCAGCGCAAAGAGCAGATGGCCGCGCTGGTTGCGCGGGCGGCGCGGGCGCACCAGCAGCAGCGCGCCAGCCACAGCCAGCCCCAGCTGCAGGCGCCCAAAATTGAAGGGGAGCGTGGGGTTGGCGGCGCGTCCATCAATCAGTGGCGTGGCGGCCCACTGTTCGGCCAGGGTGATGAAGTGGCCCGCTACGTCAAAGTAGCCCTGCGTGAGCACGTGCACGCGCGTGTAGCTGTTCTCCGCGAGCGCAGGCAGCCAGAAGACGAGCCCCATGAGCCCCGCGCAGAGCGCGCCGAGCAGCAGGCGCGGCCACGGCTTGCTTGCGCCATGCGCCAGCGCCTGCCAAAGCACATAGACGGCAGCAAAGGGCGCAAAGAGCATCGCGCTGATGTTGTGCGCCAGCAGCAGCCCCGTTAATGCGAGAACAGCGCCGGCGAAGTTCCACCGCCCGCCTTCGACCACCAGCCGTCGCCAGAAGAAGAGTATCCAGGGGAAGAGCGCCCACGCAATGAACTGTGCGTAGTTGCCCTGGATGAAGAGCTCGCGGAAGCGATAAGCCGCAAAGGTGAAGGCCGCCGCGGCCACCACGGCCGCCACACGCGCGAGAATGTCGCGTGCCCACAAATACATGCCCAGCGGATAGGCCAGGCAGGCGAGCAGCAGCACCGCCTTGAGCGACTCCTGGGCAGAGGGCAACACAAAGCTGAAGAGGCCACCCAGGATGTAGAGCAGCGGCGCATAGAAGTTGAAGAGAGGGTAGCCATAGCCCTGGTAGAGGGCCGTGTGCCAGCGCGGCCAGAAGAGACCCTGCGCCCAGGCGTCGCTCCAGAGCGCGAGGCGGTAGAGATGGAGCATGCCGTCGGCGGTGTTTGGGACGCCGCGCACCAGCAGCGGGCTAAAGAGGAGCAGGCCCAAGGCCACGGGGACGAGCAGGTAGAGGTCAAACGTAGCCAGGCGGCTGCGCAATTTACGCATGGGTAGCGGTTATTGTAGGTCACGTCTCCTGGCGTGACGCAGCTTGTTTGACAGCTGTCGTAACGACGTCACGCCAGGAGACGTGACCTACGACGTCACGCCAGGAGACGTGACCTGCTACCCTCCAAAGAGGCGGCCGAGCAGCCCCTTCTTTTGGGGTGGCGGCGGCGGCAGTTCAAGGCGCTCCGGCTCGTCATCGTCGTCGTCACTGTCGCCGTCGTCGATGATGCCCAGCTGCCGCTGCAGCTCCTCGGTCATGGAATAGGGGGTCCACATGGGCTCCCAGACAAGCTCCACGTGCACCGAGGAAGCGCCATCCTCAATCAGCACGCGGTTGACGTTCTCCAGAATCTGCGGCCCCATGGGGCAGTGGGGCGTGGTGAAGGTCATGGTTACATCCACGGCGTTGTCGTCGGCCACGACAATGTCGTAGACCAGCCCCAAATCGACAATGTTCTGGTAAATCTCGGGGTCGATGACCTTTTTGAGGGTCTCACGTGCGCTCTTCGCTGTCAATACATCCGGCTGCGCGTGCGTTTCGCTATCTTCCGTCATGGCCCCTCCTGCGGGAACACTCCTGCGCCAAAGCAATGCGAGCGCCCGGAGCGTGCCTTGGCCGGCTCATCCGGCAGCGACATGCTCAGGGCGCTCGCGCCGTAGTCTAGTGGTGCTTCTTTTGCAGAAGCTCAATCATCATGCCGTGTGTAGCCTTGGGGTGAACAAAGGCCACGAGGCCGTGCGGCCCCTGGCGCGGCGTCTCGTCCACAAGCCGCACATTCTGCGCCTTGAGAGCCACCAGCGTTTCCTCAATGTCGTCCACCTCGAAGCAGATGTGGTGGGTGCCTTCGCCGCGGTTGGCGAGGTAGCGCGCCGTGCCCGAGGTGCTGTCGGTGGGTGAGATCAGCTCGATCGTGCCGTTGCCGGCATCGAGAAAGGCGGCTTCCACCATCTGCTCGGGAATCACAATGCGCTCGAGCAGCGTATAGCCCAGTTGGTCACAATAGGTGGTCAGCGAATCGTCAAGGCTGTTCACCACCAGCCCCACGTGGTCAATCCGTTTGAAAAGTTGTTCACGCATGATTAGACCCAATTCTCCGGTGTGTATTCGCCGAAGACCCGGCGCATTGTATCACTGATCTCGCCCAGTGTCGCGTAAGCCTCGACTGCCTCGACGATTGCGGGCAGGATAGGTGCGTTGGTTTCGCGTGCGGCCGCCTCAATGCGTGCGAGTGCGGCATCCACTGCCGCACCGTCGCGCTCCGCACGCAGCGCCTTGAGCGCCGCGACCTGCTCTGTGCGTACGCTCTCGTTGACGCGCAGCAGCTCGCCCCTGGCCTCTTCGTTCGTCTGGAAGCGATTGACGCCGACAACAACGTCGCTGCCCTTCTCAATTGCACGCTGGGCGCGGTAGGCGGCTTCCTGAATTTCGCGCTGGATGAAGCCCTCTTCCACGGCGCGCAGCGCGCCGCCCAGTTCGTCAATCCTGGCAATATAGGCTGCGGCCTGCGCCTCAATCTCGTCGGTCAGCGCCTCAATGAAGTAGGAGCCGCCCAAGGGGTCCACCGTATCGGCCACGCCGCTTTCGTAGGCAATGATCTGCTGCGTGCGCAGCGCCACCTCCACCGAATGTTGCGTGGGCAGCGAGAGCGCTTCGTCACGGCTGTTGGTGTGGAGGCTTTGCGTGCCGCCCAGCACGGCCGCCAGCGCCTGCATGGTGACGCGCACAATGTTGTTGTCGGGCTGCTGTGCCGTGAGTGTGCTGCCCCCCGTTTGCGTGTGGAAGCGCAGCTTCCACGAGTCGGCCTTCTGTGCGCCAAAGCGCTCGCGCATGATGCGCGCCCACAGCCGCCGCGCCGCACGAAACTTGGCCACTTCCTCCAGGAAGTTGTTGTGCGCATTGAAGAAGAAGCTAAGCTGCGGCGCGAACTTGTCCACGTCGAGGCCACTCTCCTGCGCCTGCTTCACATACTCAATCCCGTTGGCCAGCGTAAAGGCGACTTCCTGCACGGCCGTGCTGCCCGCCTCGCGAATGTGATAGCCGCTGATCGAAATCGTGTTCCACTTGGGCACGTTGGTGGTGCAGAAGCGGAAGATGTCGGTAATCAGCCGCATGGAGGCTGCGGGCGGGTAGATGTAGGTGCCGCGCGCGATGTACTCCTTGAGGATGTCATTCTGCACGGTGCCGCGCAGCTCTGTGCTCGCCACCCCCTGCTTCCGGCCCACGGCGATCACCATGGCCAGCAGCACAGCCGCGGGCGCGTTGATCGTCATGCTGATGCTCACCTTGTCGAGCGGAATGCCGTCGAGCAGCGTTTCCATGTCGCGCAGGCTGCTGATGGAGACGCCCACCTTGCCCACCTCGCCCTCGGCAAAGGCGTGGTCGGCGTCGTAGCCAATCTGCGTGGGCAGGTCAAAGGCCACCGAGAGGCCCGTTTGTCCCTGCGCAATCAGGAACTTGTAGCGCTCGTTGGATTCGCGTGCGTTGCCAAAGCCGGCGTACTGGCGCATGGTCCACAGACGGCCGCGGTACATGTTGGGCTGCACGCCGCGCGTGTAGGGGTATTCGCCCGGGAAGTTGAGCGCGCGCAGATATGCGTCCTCGGCGCTTTCGCCCTCGGCCGGCGGTGCGGGCGTGTAGACCGTTTCAACGGCCATATCTTCGCTGCTTGTGGTGAACTGCCCGCGGCGCTCCTTGAAGCGCTTTGTGAGGGGTGCGAGCGAATTTTCCTGCCACGCTCGTTTGAGCGAGTCCATTTTGGACGGCGCAACCTCAATCATTTTTCGGATTCCTTTGATGCGATTTGAATGTCAATAAAAAAATTCGGGTACGCAGAAACAACGGAAAAAGCGGGAAACAACATGAAAAGCAGGCCAGAGATTTTGTTTCCTGTCTTTTCCGCTTTTTTCGCGGTTTCTGCAGTAGTCCGCAATAAGAAACGAAACACCAGTACACAGATTGCACAGATTGAACAGATAACAACCGATGTTTTCTTCTTCAAATCCGCTTTTGTCTGTGCCGTTTCTGTGCAATCTGTGTACTGGTGTTTCGTTTCTCTTTGCGGACTACTGCGTACAGGGATCTGTTACATCTCCGAGCGGCCCAGCAGGGCGCGGCCCAGGGTCATTTCGTCGGCGTACTCGAGGTCGCCGCCCATGGGCAGGCCGCGCGCAAGGCGGGTAACGCGTATACCCAGCGGCTTGATGAGACGCGCAATGTACATGGCTGTCGCCTCGCCCTCCAGGTTGGGGTTGGTGGCCAGCAGCACCTCGGTAATGGGCCGCCCCGCCTTCTCGCTCGTCTGAATGCGCTGCAGCAGTTCGGCCACGCGGATGTTGTCGGGCCCAATGCCCTCAATCGGCGAAATCGCTCCGTGCAGTACGTGATACGTGCCCTTGAACTCACCGGTGCGCTCAATCGCCTGTACGTCCAGCGGCTCCTCCACCACGCAGACAATGCTGCCGTCGCGCTCACCGCTGGAGCAGATGAGGCACGGGTCGCGGTCTGCGATATTGAAGCAGACGCTGCAGAAGAGCGTGTTGGCCTTGAGGTTCTCCAGCGCCTGCGCGAGGTTGTGCGCCACTGCAGCGTCGGTGCGCAGGATGTAGTATGCCAGCCGGCTGGCCGATTTGGGGCCAATCCCGGGCAGCGCGCTAAAGGCATCAATCAACTGGCTAACAGGTTCGGCTATGGTTTGCATGGTTCATCTCGCATAAACAGGTAACGCTCAATAGGGGAATCGCGACGCAGAGGCGCAAAGCCGCAAAGGGAACGCAAAGAGGGACAAAGGCTTGATTGTTCTTTGCGTTCCCTTTGCGGCTTTGCAGCTTTGCGTCAAAGTTGCTCTAGAAGCCCAGCCCAGGCGGCAGGTTGAGGCCGCTGGTGACGGAACCCATGCGCTCTTCCTTGAGCGCACGCGACTTCTCGAGCGCCTCGTTGACGGCCGCGAGCACCATATCCTGCAGCAACTCCACATCGTCCGCCGAAACAACTTCGGGGTTGATGGTGAGGGACTTGATCTCCTGCTGGCCCGATGCGACCACCGTCACCATGCCGCCGCCTGCGCTCACGCTCACCTCTTCGGCGGCCAGCGCCTCTTCGGCCGCAGCCATGTCTTCCTGAATCTTCTGCATCTGCGACATGATGTTGCCCATGTTGCCCATGCCGCCCATGGGCGGCAGATTGCGCCCGCCCGGCCGACTGCCTCCGGATTTACCCTTCGCCATGTTCAGGTTCCCTTCCTGTTCTCCACTGGTTCTGATTGTGACAGATTTCACAACGTACTGGAATGGTCAAATGTCCTGTATTTCGGGTGTCGGGTGGTCGGGTGTCGTGCTTCTACACCCGGCGCCCAACAGCCTACTCTACAGCCTACTCTACAGCTACACGCAGGGCGAGCAACGCCAGGATCAGCGTGACTGGCGCAAAGAGCAACCGCTCCAGGCTCATGCCCGAGGCCAGGTTGCCCAGGATGTTGAGCGTCATGTAGGCGAAGACCACCCACGCACCGATTCTGACGCCCAAACCGGGCTGTCCCGTTCCAATGATGCGCACGCGCCGCGCCACAATCCACGCAAAGAGCGCCAGCAGCAGCAGCGCCAGCGCCTCCAGCAGATAGAGGCGCGTGCTGTCGGTCGCCATGCCGCCCCACACAAAATCGGGGGCAGCGCGCCCGCCAGAATGAGAATGTGCATGACCGCCAACAGCGCCATACCCGCCAGCAGAATCCATGCGGCAAGGCGCGCGCCAATCCATTCTCTCAAACTCCGCATTACTTGCCTTTCCGCTTGTCGATCTGGCCCGCTTTCACCTCGGCGTGCAACTCGGAAACGGCGAACTCCACGAGCGGATCGGGGCCGCTGTGAGGCCCGCTCGCGGGTGCGGCATTGGCGGCCATGGCCAGCCGGGCGCGGTCGCCGATCTGGAATTCCACACTAAAGGGCGCGCCGAGAAATTCGGAGAGCACCTCTTCCACCTGCGCCTTGGTTTCGGGCTTGGCAAGCATCTGCAGCGAAAACTCGTTGTTGCCCAGGGCAAAGGCGGCGCGATCGCCCGCAATTGCAATATCGCGCCAACTGTTGAGATAGCCCTGCACCTGAATGCCGCAGCGCGACTTGACGAGCTTGAGGAAGTCGCGCATGCGCAGGCGCAGTTGCTCCACCGCTTGTTCGTCAATGGGGGCGGCGTTGGCGGCGGCGTTGGCGGCGGCAACTGCAGTGGCGGCAGCGCCAGCAGCAGTGCGCCGGCCTGCTGCACCACGTGGTGCGCCGAGGAGTGCCCGGCGGGGGCTCTGCTCTGCGCCGGCTGGCTCGCTGCGGCGGGCTGCGCCACGGCAACCACCGGCGGCCCCTCAATGCTCTCAATCAGCGCCATCTCCAGCGGCAACTGCGGCTGAAAGTCCCCCTTCATCTCCTGCAGCGCATCCACAAAGCGGCGAATGGCAAAGAGGAGTGTGGCGGGCGTCATGCGCGCCGCCTGCCGCTCGATGAGGGTGCGCCCATCGGCGGGGAGATCGGCCAGCAAGCTCGGGTCATGCGTCAGCGCCTGTACCAGCACGCTGCGCAGGTGCTCAATCACCTGGCGGCAAAATTCGCTCAGGCTCGCGCCGCCGGATGTGAGGCCGTGGATGACGCCCAGCCCGCGCGCCACATCGCGGTCGGCCAGTGCGTCTACAAAGGCGGCCACGTGCTGCATGCTCACGGCGCCCAGCGCCTCCTGCACCTGCCCAAAGGTGACGACGTCGCTTCCGCTGCTCATCATCTGGTCGAGCAAGGAGACGGCATCGCGCATGCAGCCCTGGGCGCTGCGCGGCAATCGCGGTGAGCGCTTCGTCCTCTGCCTGGCGCTGCTCCTCGGTGAGGATGTGGCGCAGGTGGGCGGCAATCTCGGCCACGGGAATGCGGCGGAAATCAAAGCGCTGGCAGCGGCTGAGCACAGTGGCGGGAATCTTGTGCGGTTCGGTCGTGGCCAGGATGAAGCGCACGTAGGGGGGCGGCTCCTCCAGCGTCTTGAGCAGCGCGTTGAAGGCCGCACCGCTGAGCATGTGCACTTCGTCGATAATGTAGATCTTGACGTCACCCTCGGCGGGGCGGAAGTTGACCTTGTCGCGCAGTTCGCGTACGTCGTCAACACTGTTGTTGCTGGCCGCGTCGATCTCGATCAGATCGACAAAGCGCCCTTCGCTGATGGCGGTGCAGTGCGAGCAGTGGTTGCAGGGACGTTCGCCCTCGGGCGCGGTGCAGTTGAGCGCCTTGGCCAGAATGCGCGCCGTGCTCGTTTTGCCCGTGCCGCGTGGGCCGGAGAAGAGGTAGGCATGCGCCAGTCGCCCTTCCTGCAGGGCGTTGCGCAGGGTGCGTGTGACGTGCTCCTGCCCAATCACCTCTTCAAAGTTCTGGCTGCGCCACTTGCGGTAGAGCGTTGTAGACATGGGTGCTTTCTGGAGGAGAACGGTGCGCCGGACAGAGCTGGAGCAGTTTGCGCCGCAGAGATATGCGAACCAATTTTACCATTGAAAGGGTCGCGTGGCAATCGAAATGGGCGGATATCGGGTGTCGGGAACCAAAATTCAGGTACGCAGACGTCACGCCTTGCGGGCACAACGCAGAATAAAGACGGGGCGTAACCCGACCGTGGGTCACGCCAGGAGCATCTTCCGGGTAGAGACTACGTACCGGAATGTTGGTTCCCACACCCAAAACAAAAGGCCGCCCCCCTGCCGGGGAGCGGCCCTGATCGTTCATGCAATTGCTGCGAAGGAGGGTTATTCCCCTTCTTCGTCCTCATCGCGGTCGCGGCCCACAACCTCGGGCTCCGCCGACTCCTCACCCTCAAGTTCCGTGGTCTCTGCTTCTTCCTCGGCCACACGCAGCGCCACCATGGCGAAGACGTGCTCGTCTTCTTCGGCCAGGTAGGTCACGCCCTCGATGACGGGCAGGTCTGCCACGCGTACAGGGGTTTCGGGGGTCAGCCCGCTAATATCCACTTCAATCGAAGCGGGGATATTGCTGGGCAACGCCTCAATCGCCACAGACTCCAGATTCTGGAGCATCATGAAGCCGGCCTGATCCGCAGGCTTGCCCGTGCGCGAAATCGGCACGTTGACATTCTGCATCTCGTCCATGCGCACGGCCATCATGTCCACGTGCAGCACGCGGCGGCCCACCGGCTGGCGCTGAATTTCCTTGACAAGCACATTGTGCGTTTCGCCACCGGCCACCTGCACCTCAATGAGCTGAGAGCCGCCACCATGACGCAGCGTCAGATCCATCTCACGTTGGCCAACCACCAGCGACACGGGCTTCACACCCTTGCCGTAGACGTTAATGGGAACCAGTCCCTGATTGCGCAGATGCTTTGCCTTGACCGCCTGAGCGTCGCGCAGCGCTGCTTCGAGCACCAATTTACTCATGTCGACTGACTCCTCTTCACCCAGACTTCGACACAGTGCGTGTCAAGTGTAGATCAGCATAAATCCGGCAGCGGCGATTCCGGGCCTGTTGGCAACAAAAATAACGCGCCGCAAAATGGCATACCCTTGATTCTAGCGCAGGGGCGGCCATTTCGGTCAATTTGCGCCCCCTCTGTGCGGGTGCAAAGAAAAGGGAACAGGGAGCAGGCAAGTCAACAGAGAGACTGTCCCTACTCCCTATCTCTACTCCCTACTCCCTACTCCCTACTCCCTACCTTGTGATACGATTGCGTCCATGACCCTCCGCCGTTTTTTCGCCCGCAGCCGCTCTACAGATGCACGTCGTCGCACGCTCCTGCTGGTGCTGGCGCTGAGCCTGGCGGTGGCCGGCTTCTTTGCGCTGACAACCGAGTTTGGCGAGGAGCGCCGCAACCCCATTGTGGAGCCGGAGCCGGCAGCACTGGCGGCGATTCTGCCCGGCGTGGTGGCGCGCATGGACAGCCCTGCCATCCACTATTCGCCCGGCTGGCAAACGGGGCCGGAGGGCGCAGACCCTGCCGAGCCGGCCGCGCCTGAACTTGAGCCATCGGGCGTCTTTACTTTTACCTACACCGGGGGCGATCTGGCGCTCAAGCTGGCGCTGGGCGATTACTGGGGCTATATCTACGTGACGGTGGATGGCGAGCCCGCCAACCTGCTGCCCACAAGCGACGGACACAGACCAGCCCCGCCGCTGCGCAGCGGCTATCGTCCCTTCTATGCACCGGATCTTGTTGCAAGCACAGCAGGCGCAGCAGGTGAGGCTGGCGCAGCAGGTGAAGCAGGCGCAGCGAGCGGCGCGCCGGTAGCCACCTGGGTACGCGTCCATCGGCTGGAGGGGCCGCCCGCCGAGGCCGACCACAGCGTGCGCGTGGAGGTATGGCGCAGCTGGGGGCAGACGCCCATCCGCGCGATTGCGGTGGATGCGCTGCCACCGCCCCCCTACCAGCGCTGGCCGGGCGTGCTGCTGCTTGTGCTCGCGGCATGGTGCGCCACGCCCCTCTGGCTGGATCGGCGCGCGCTGGGTCAAGCGTGTTGCCATACGACGCGGCGCACGCGGCGTGCGCCCCCGCCTTGGCGCGCTGCTCGACGATGCGCGCGTTCTGCGCGCTGCGCCCCTGCTTGCGTTGCTCGGTGTGGCGCTGCTGGCGCTGAGCGTGTGGGTGGACAACTGGATGGTTGGGCTGGGCGGGCTGGGGCTGCTGGGCGTGGCAGGGGTCGTGCGCCCGTCGCTCTGGTACGGTGCGCTCTTCTTTGCGCTGCCCTTCTACTTTGGCTTTGCGTTGCCGCTGCTGCCGGGCCGCGCGCTGAACCTTGTGGATACGGGCGTTTATCTGGGGCTGGGCGTGGCGCTGGTGCACTGGCTGCTGCACCAATGGAGCGGTGCACGCACAGGCTATCGCCTTGCACCGGGGCCCATTCTGCTGCTGGCGCTGATTGCCTCGTGGGCGCTGGTTGCTGTCTTCGCCGCAGAGCATGGCAGCGTGGCGCTGCGTGAGTGGCGCACGGTCTTTCTCATGGCTGTGGCGCTGGCGGCGGGGCTGGCGCTAACCATGCAGACATCGCGTGCGCTGGCGCGCGATGTCAACATCATCTTCGGTGGCTGGCTGCTGGGGGCCGCCGTCATGACCTTCGCTTCGTTGCTGCTCTATCCCGCTGCAAGCGTGATTATTCCGGCCGAGGGTGTGAATCGACTGCGCGCCTTCTACGGATCGCCCAACAACCTGGCGCTCTACCTCAACCGCACGCTGGCCGTTACGCTGGCGTTGGCGCTCTTGCGCAGCGAGGGGCGCGTGCGCCTGATCTGCCTGCTGCTGGCGCTGCCGCAGGCCGCTGCCTATCTGCTCACCTTCAGCCGCGCCGGTCTCTTTGTTGCGCTGCCCGTGATGCTGGCCACGCTCTGGGCTGGCGGCTGGCTGATTCTGGCGCGGGCGCAGCGTTCGCGGCGCGTGCTCTGGCTGATTGCGGGGTTGGGTGCGCTCATGGTCGTGGGGCTGCTCCCCTTTGTGGGGAGTGACCGCCTCTCCAACCTGCTCAACACGGCGCAGGGGACGGGCTTTCTGCGCCTCAACCTCTGGCGCAGCGGCTGGGAGATGGGGCTCGACCACAAGCTGCATGGCGTAGGCCCCGACAACTTCCTCTACGCCTATCGCAGCCACTACATTCTGCCGCAGGCGTGGATGGAGCCGAACCTCAACCATCCCCACACGTGGCTGCTGGATTGGTGGACGCGCCTGGGGCTGCCCGGAATGGCGCTGGGGCTCTTCTTCTGGCTGCTGGTCATCAACGGCGTGGTGGTGCGCGCCCGCACACGCATGTCGTCGGCGCAGTGGCCCGTGCTCTATGTGGGCATTGCCGCCGCAACTTTGGCCGCGCTTGCGCACGGGCTGCTCGACATCTCCTACGCCCTGCCCGACCTGATGGCCATCTGGGCGCTCTTCGCCGTCATGGCTAGTTTAGAATCTCCGCAATCCCTTCCTCCAGCGTAATCGAGTTCATCTCGCCCATCCACACCCGCTGCACCGTGCCGTCGCCATCAATGAAGAAGGTGGTAGGCATGCCGGTGACGTTGTAGAGATCGCTGCCCACCGCCTGGTCCACATCGAGCGCAATCGGGAAGGTGAGGCCGAACTCATCCACAAAGGGCTGGATGACGGCTTCCTTTTCGCCCTGGTTGACGGCGACGAAGTGAACGCGCGCGCCATAATTCTCGGCGGCTTTCTGGATGGCGGGCATTTCGGCGCGGCAGGGGCCGCACCACGTGGCCCAGAAGTTGAGCACCACCGGTGTGCCCGCTGCGCCGCTCAGGCTGAAAGATTCGCCCGAGAGCAGCGGCGTTGTGAAGTCGGGCGCGGGGTGGTCCACCGCAGGCGCGGGCGTACGCAGTTCGGCCAGCGCGTCGGCCGGCACACGGCTTGCCCACACCCACGCGCCTCCAGACACCAGAATGAGAAGCGCCAGCAGCAGCCAGAGTAGCGGGGCGCGGCGCGAAGCAGGTGTGGGTGATGTCGATGCGGTTGCGCTCATTTCGTGCAAAAGTCCTCCTGGGCCCGAAAAGACAGATTGTTGCGGCGTAAGGCGTGACGCAGCCCGCAGGGCTGAACTGACGCGTTGTAGGTCACGTCTCCTGACGTGACGCAGCCCGCAGGGCTGAACCTCGCCGCATAGCCAACGTTCAACGTATCCCAAACATTCAGCCCTGCGGGCTGCGTCACGCCAGGAGACGTGACCTACGACTTCACGACTTACCCATTTTCCCCCCACTCCGAGTGGAAGTTGCCCAGTTCGTCCACCCGCTCGTAGGTGTGCGCGCCGAAGAAGTCGCGCTGCGCCTGGATGAGGTTGGCGGGCAGGCGCGCGCTGCTGTATGAATCATAGTAGGCCAGGCTGGCGCTGAAGGCAGGCGTGGGAATGCCCAGCCCCACGGCAAGCTGCACCACCTTGCGCCACGCCGGCAGCCGCTCGGCCACGGCACCGCCCAGCGCCGGGTCCAGCAGCAGGTTGGCAAGCTCGGGGTTGAGCGTGTACGCCTCGGTAATGCGGTTGAGGAACTGCGCGCGGATGATGCAGCCGGCGCGCCAAATGGCAGCGATTGCCGCCAGGTCCAGCGAATAGGTGTGGCCAATGCTGGCGAGGTGAAGCATGGCCATACCCTGTGCATAGGCGCTGATCTTGGAGGCGTAGAGCGCCTGGCGCACGGCATCAATCAGCGCGGCACGATCGTTTTGCAGGGCCATACTCCCACCAAGCGGCCCTTCATCGAGGGGACTTGTGGGCAGCACTTTGGCTGCTTCCACACGCTCCTCCTTCATGCTTGAGAGAATGCGCTCGGTGACGGCGGCGTTGATGGTGGGAATGGGCGCACTCACGTTGAGCGCATCCTGGCTCGTCCACTTGCCCGTGCCCTTCTGGGCCGCGCGGTCAAGCACCATGTCCACCAGCGGTGCGCCCGTCTTCTCGTCGCGCTTCTGAAAGATCTGCGCGGTGATTTCAATGAGGAAGCTGTTGAGTTCGCCGCTGTTCCACTCGCTGAAGACCTCGGCCAGATCCCCTGCATGGAGCCTGCCGGCGCGCTGCAGGATGTCGTACGCCTCGGCAATGAGCTGCATGTCACCATACTCAATGCCGTTGTGCACCATCTTTACGTAGTGGCCCGCGCCACGCGGCCCCAAATAGACCACGCACGGTTTCCCATCCTCAGGCGCCTTGGCCGCCACAGCCTCAAAGAGGGGGCGCACCTCCGCCCAGATCTCGGCCGAGCCGCCGGGCATAATGCTCGGCCCCCACAGCGCGCCCTCCTCACCGCCGCTGATGCCCATGCCCAGATAGCGCAGCCCCAGCGCCTCAAGCTCGACGGTGCGCCGCTCAGTGTCGGCAAAGTAGCTGTTGCCGCCGTCCATAATCAGGTCGCCCGGTTCAAGCAGCGGCACCAGCCCCTCGATCACTGCATCCACCGGTATGCCGGCCTTGACCATGATCAGAATCTTGCGCGGGCGCTTGATGGCAGCCACGAGTTCCTCGAGTGTGGACGCGGGGACAAGCTGCTTGCCCGGGTGCGCCGCCACAAATTCCTCCATGGTGGCGGTGGTGCGGTTGTAGACGGCCACGGTATAGCCGTTGCGCTCGAAATTGAGGACAAGGTTCTGGCCCATGACGGCCAGGCCAATCAGGCCAATGTCGGCGATGGCGTTTGCGTTTGCGGCTGCGTCTGCGTCTGTGGAGAGAGTCATTGCTGCTCCTCAATGGAAGGGGTGGGCGTGCTGCGCGGAGGGCGCCACTGCCACGCGGTAAAGGTGATTACAAGTTGAGTCTCCGCGCTTCATCAACGATCTGCGAGTCTATGTCGGTTTCCCATGCGTGGCAGCGGTGCTGCTTACGAAGTGGTGGAAGCGTATACGGCGCAGCACCACTGTGGTCTCACCCCGGCCGCCTGTAGGCCGCATAGCGCTCGGCGGCGGTGCTTGGCGGCGCGCCCTGCGCAGGCGCAATTTCGAAGAGCTGCCCCTCGGGCACGCGGCTCACAAGCACGGGCGCGCACCACTCAACGCCTGGATTGTCGGCGAGCATGGTGCGGCGCGCCTCGGCCGTGGCCACATCCACCGCCTCGCCATTGGCCAGGCGGCTGTAGAGCGCAAAGCTGAAAGCCAGCGCCGCGCGGTCGGTCAACTCATAGGGCAGCGCAATCGCGCTGGCTGTGCCCCCCTTGACCACGTTGTAGGCAATGTGCGTAAAGGGCTCGCGTGGCAGCGGCTGCCATGCGCCGCAGCTGTGGAGCACCACCAGCCGCACCGAGAAGTGGTCGCGCAGCATCGAGGCCAGGTGCGCGCCGCTCACCAGCCGCCCACGCCGCTGCTCGTCTTCCAGCACAAGGAACGATTCGGCCGACTGCGCGTTGTAGAGCGCATGGCCCACAAAGTGGACAATGTGATAGGGCTGTTCGCGCAGGCGTCGCTGCAGCTCAAAGAGGGTGGGGCGGACAATGCGCTCTACAATCAACTGGCCGCGCTTGCCCAGCACATCCAGCGTGTCGAGCAGCGCCAGCCACTCGCGTTCCACCTCCACGGGTGGATAGCCCGGCGGGTCGGCAATCACCACCAGCATGCGCAGCGGCTGCGCCACCTTGAGCGGACGCACCACATGCGACAGCTCGATGTAGCGTGAAAGGGGCGCATGCGCGGAGAGCGCCATGGACTCATCGCGCAGGTGATTAAAGAGCGTCTCCCAGGGGAGGCGCACAAGCTCGGGCGCTTCGCTGAGCGCCAGGCGCACGCGCAGGCGCGACGCCTGCTGGTAGGCCAGATCCATACAGCGGTGGAGCATCGCGCCCACCTCGCCCACAAAGGTGGCGTCAAAGAGGCGCGTGCCCAATTCGCGCGCCGTGCGGCGCGCCGTCTCGAATTGGTGCGAATCGGGGCGGAAGGGGCTGGAGGCGGCGCGCGCAAAGGCTTCGAGTTCGCCCACGGCCATGGGCAGGCGAAAGACCGCGGCGGCAGTGCCTGCGGGCGAATCCATTACACGGCTGAAATAGCCGTCTTCGTTCTTTTCAATAAAGAGGTCAAATCCAGTGTGTCGCAGCATGAATCATCCTTCGGCGCACCTCAAAGTGCGTTGCGGGCGCGCCGGCGAGATGATCATTCTAGGAGCAGGCAGCAGTACCGTCAAAAATGAGGTGTTGAGGCAGGGCTTCTCTATAGGCAGGGAACAGGGAACGGGGAACCATGTGCGGCGCGTTTCGTAGCGGCTGCTTTAGCTGCCGTACGTCGAGGACGCGCGCCGCGTACTCGAGTAACGGCAGCTGAAGCAGCCGCTACGAAACGCGCCCCGCACATGGTTCCCCGTTCCCCGCACGCAAAACCTTGCAGAAGCCATCACTGCGCGGGGTTGAAGAGCATCATCTCGTAGGTGAAGTCGCGCACTACGCCGCTCTGCTTCTTGATGTTGGCAATGGTCACCTGCACACTGTGCGGCGTTGACCAGTCCAACCCCTGCAAATCAAGCGACGGCTCCCAGACAATGCTGTTCCAGGTGGAATTTACGCTGGGCCTGCCGGCGGTGTCTGCATGGATGATGCTTGCATTGACGGAACAGCCGTCCAGGTGCATCTGAACCGTGGCAGCGCCAAAGTCCGCATAGGGCAGGAAGAATGACCAGCGTGCGTAGACCACGGGGCGCGGTACATAGCCCGTTGGCGGCCATGCCACAAACTCGTCACGCGTGGCGGGCCAGATAGGAGGGCCCCTCCATGGCACTGACGACGTAGAGTGCGTATGCGTCCCATTTGCTTCCCTGCACCTCGCCGGCGCCCATATGCTTCGTGGGCGGCGCAAGCAGCCACTGGCGATGGCCAACCGCCACGTTGTTGCTTCCCGCATCGCGCATGAAGTTGACGACTGTTGTGCGATTGTCGTAACCAGTGGAGATGCCCAAATTGGAATGGCTGGCGCCGTCGTATCCCTCTTCGCTGTAGCAGCTCCAGCTTTCGGGGGGATCGTGGCTCAGGTCGCCCTGCGCCGCCATTATCAGCGCCGCCGCCTGGGCGCGCGCGTTCAGGGTGCCATCAAGCGCAATCGGCGGGACGCCGGCCATTTGGCGAAAGTAGTTGATCTGCATCTCCAGCGCAGCCAGCCGCGCTAGGCTGATCGTGCCTGGCGTGCATCTGCTCACATCAGCCGTCGAGGCTGCACTCTCTGATAGTGCCGGCAGATAGAGTGTTGTGTAGAGCGCCTGGGCCTCGGCCTGCAGAGGCGGGGCCACTGTGGGCGGGACCACAGTGGGCGGGGCCACAGTGGGCGGGGTCACAGTGGGCGGGGCCACAGTGGGCGGGACCACTGTGGGCGGGACCACAGTGGGCGGGGCCGCAGTGGGCGGGGGCGCAGTGGGCGGGGCCGCAGTGGGCGGGGGCGCAGTGGGCGGGGGCGCAGTGGGCGGGGGCGCCTGTGTGGCTACGGGCGCAGGCCCAACAACAATCGGCAGCAGCGACTGGTGGGCAGCGGTGGGCGTCGGCTCCCCCTGGGCAAGAGGCTGCGGTGAAGCAGCCATGAGCTTGCCATTCACAGCAAGCAGAATAACGGTCGCAAGCAGCAGTGTCGCAACGGATCCGGCTACAGCGGCGCGATGGGGGGGAAAGGATCGCAAACCAGCCTCCTGTACTACCTCCTGCACAACGAACGCTTCACGGTTGCATGGTGCAGGTTGTTGGCACTGCACATGCGCGCCGATCCAGTATAACGTATTTCGGCGGCGGCGCTGCTCTTCACATCAACTCTTTATCATTGCTTCATCTACGTATGCGCTGTGGAGGATAGAGTGACCACGAGTGCACAGATTAACGTGTTATGCGGGCTGGAATCGCGGTCACCGTTGCCCGCACATACAATAGGCTATAGTATGCGTCAGTATGCGTCAGATCGGCGCACAACCTGCTTGACAATTGACTTCCCGCGTCGGCACAATGGCACGGGCCACCGCCTGGAATCACCAGACCGCAGACATCCAACCGCAGAAGGGTACCCAATGAACAAGAACAAACACTTGCAGAGGCTCTTTTCACTCTCGCTCGCAGCCGTGCTCAGCGTGGGCGTGCTGCTGCCCATGGGCGCGCTGGCCCAGACGACGCCCGCCGCTCCGCCCGCCGAAATCGTCAACGACGAAGGCGGCCCGGTCGTCATTACCGGCGAGGTGGCCTACACTGATCCTTTCTTTACGCTGGGCGTGGCTTCGCCCATGGTCATACTTGAAGATCAGGCGGGCTTTGTGGACCGCAACGAGCGCTTTGTCATGCCCGAGGCGTCGCAGACCATCGGCCAGATCACCTCGGATTTCTTCGAGTCACCCTTCACCTACTCGCTTGCGCTGCCGATTGAGCCGCAGGGCTCGCTGCGCGATGTGGACAATGACGGCAACGAAGATACAGGCGTCATGACCTTCGCCATTGCCTACTGGACCAACACCTTCGGCGATCCATTCCTTGAGGTGCGCGACCTTTACGGCGGCGGCTGGTCAACGGCCTACGCCTCCACGCGCGTCAGCGAGGATCGGGAGACGCGGCGCGAGGTCATCGGCGGCAAGTTTCTGGTCTATGCGCCGGATGACGAGCAGGGCTTCCCCAGCGGCTTTGGCGCAGATGGCCTTCTCTTTACTGAGGACGATCCGATTGTGACCCTGCCGCAGGGGTACACAATTGTGGACATGGACAGCGATCCCTTCACCTTCTCGCGCCCAGCCGCGCGCTGTGGTGGACCTGATCGAGCCCGAAGGCTCGGCGCTGGCGGACTACTCCGAGGAGTCTTACGCCGAAGCCTTCCAGAGCCTTGTCGAGAAGATGCGCAAGGAGTATGCCTTCAGCGAGGCCAAGAACATTGATTGGGACGGGCTGCTGGACAAGTATCTGCCCCGCTTTGAGCGCGCCGACGCCGACAATGACGCCTCCGCCTACGAAGCCGCGCTGCGCGAATTCGTCGTGGGAGATTCCCGACGGCCATGTGAACGCCGGCGTGCCTCCGGGCGCCGAGTTCCAGGAGATTGTGAGCGGTGGGCTTGGCATGGGCATCCGCGATGTGGATGAGGGCGGCACCATCGTCAACTTCCTGACGCCGGGTGGCCCTGCTGAAGAGGCGGGCATCGAACTGGGCGCCGAAATTATCGCCATCGACGGCACGCCGGTCGATCAGTATGTGGACGAAACCACCGCCTGGTCCGGCCCCTTTAGCACGGAGCACAACTTGCGCCTGCAGCAACTGCGGTATGCCACCCGCTTTCCTGTGGGCACCGATGTCGAGTTGACCTATCAGAACCCGGGCAGCCGCAGCGAAGAAGATGTGACGCTGACGGCTGTGGGCGAGATGGAGAGCTTCAGCCAATCCTCCTTCTACAGCGGCTCTACAGGCTATGAGCTGCCAGTGGAATATCACCCGATTGACGGCACGGATTATGTCTACGCCCGCATTACCGACTTTGCGGACAACAGCGTGCTCACAGTGCAGCTCTGGGAACGCATGATCCAGGCGCTCAACAGCCAGGGCGTGCCGGGCGTGGTCGTGGACATGCGCCAGAACGGCGGCGGCGCGGGCTTCCTCGCCGATCAGCTGGCCGCCTACTTCTTCCAGGACGAGCTGAAGCTGGGCAACACCGGCTATTACGACAAGAGCCTGGACGAGTTCAAGTTTGACCCGCGCAATGAGGACCAGTTCTATCTGCCCGACCCAGCCCTGCGCTACAACGGCAAGGTGGCAGTGCTGGTGGGGCCGGCATGTGCGAGCGCGTGCGAGTTCTTCGCGTATGACATGACGCTTGACGACCGCGCCGCGATTGTGGGGCAGTATCCCACGGCCGGCCTGGGCGGCTCCGTCAATGATGTGAAGATGCCCGAAAGCCTCTTCTTCCGCATGACCATTGGCCGTGCGGTGAACGAAGAGGGCGAGATCCACATTGAGGGCAAGGGCGTTGCGCCCACAGTGCAGGTGCCCGTGACGCTGGAGACGCTTACCAGCGCGACCGATCCGGTGATTGATGCGGCCGTGGCATGGCTGGACGGGGCTACAACGGTTGCCACCGAAGATGGCGGCGACATTGCCATTGGCGAGAGCGTGGAAGGCACGCTGACGCCCGACAGCCGCAATCTCTACACCCTCGAGGTGAGCGAAGGCGACAAGATCAACATCACCGCCACCGATGAAAGCGGCGAGCTGGACACCGTGCTGCGCCTCTACATTGACAGCGAACTGGTCTTTGAGCAGAACGACAGCGCCGACGGCGGCCCCAATGCCGAAATCACCGAGCTTGACATCCCCGCAGATCTGACGCTGACGGTGGAAGTCGCCGGCGCGGGTGACAGGCTGGAGGGCGATTACGTGCTTGAGGTAAGCGACGCCAACTAGCCGAATCCCGCAACAAACAACTGCAGTACACAGATTTGACAGATGAAAAACAGATGACAACGGATTCCACTCCGTTGTCATCTGTTTTTCATCTGTCAAAATCTGTGAAATCTGT
The DNA here is from genome assembly GCA_963773745.1 of uncultured Chloroflexia bacterium. GTDB lineage: Bacteria > Chloroflexota > Anaerolineae > Caldilineales > Caldilineaceae > UBA5069. Next base: position 158,494 of record CAVZCL010000005.1, on the reverse strand, counting down.
GTACTGCGGTTGTTATGCGCCCGGCCGCCAGAGGGGCTCCTCGACGCCCTTGGCGTTGTTCTCGTAGCGCGCCATGACAAAGAGCAGGTCCGAGAGGCGATTCAGGTAGGCCAGCACATAGGGACCCACGCTCTCGGTGCGGGCGAGGGTAGTTGCGTCGCGCTCGGCGCGGCGGCAGACGGTGCGCGCCACGTGCAACTGCGCCGCGCCAGGCGTGCCGCCCGGCAAAATGAAGTTCTCCAGCGGCCCCACCACGCCCTGCATCTCGTCGATAAGTTGCTCCTGGACGGTGATATGGCGCGCCTCCACCTGGGGCAGCGGCCACTTCTGCTTGTCGGCCTCAATGAAGCAGAGGTCGGAGCCGACATCAAAGAGTTCGTTCTGAATGCGGCGCAGCGCTTCGTCGAGCTTGGCGTCCAGCCCCAGCGCCAGCGCGACGCCAATCTGCGAGTTGAGTTCATCCACGGTGCCATAGACGGCCACGCGCAGATTGTCCTTGGGCACGCGCTGGCCGCCGCCCAGGGCGGTGTCGCCGGCGTCGCCGGTGCGGGTATAGATCTTCGTCAGTCTTGGCATTTTCGTCTCCAGGAAGCAAGGGCTGGCTTTCGCGCGGATATCAGATTCAGAATTGACCGTTGAAGATCGAGTATTGAGTATCGCACGCGTGCGTGCTCAATACTCGATCTTCAACTTTGTGTTTTCAATCCCCATCCCCGCGAGCGCATCGGCGGGCGTGAGCCAACCGCGGTTGGGGAAGAGGCGAGCCACCTGCGGCGCAAAGAGGGGCGATGCGCCCAGCACCTGCGCCGGCGGGCCGTCGGCGATGATCTCGCCCTGGCTCATGAGGACGACGCGGTGCGCGAGCGCGGCCGCCAGTTCCACATCGTGGGTCACAATCACAACCGCTGCGCCAGCGTCACTCCACTCGCGAATCATGGCAATCAGAGCATCCTTGGCGGCGTAATCGAGGCCACGCGTCGGCTCGTCGAGCAGCAGCGCGCCAGGCTGTGTCACGGTGACGGCACCCAGTGCCACGCGCTGGCGCTCGCCTACACTCAGGTCGCGCGGGTAGGCCGCGGCCTTGTCGCCCAGGCGCAAGCGCGCCAGCGTCTGCGCAATCTGCGCCTGCGCTGCGGGCTGCGACGCATCGCGCCCGTGGTTGCGCAGCGTAATGGCCAGTTCGTCGGCCACTGTGTCGGCAAAGAGGAGCGCGTTGGGGTCCTGCGGCAGGTAGGCCACATTGCGGCAGATGTCGGCGGTATCCATGCCGCGTGTCTCCTTGCCGGCTATGCACACCTGACCGTGCGCCGGCTTCACCAGCCCCACCAGGCTCTTGAGCAGCGTCGTCTTGCCGGCCCCGTTGCGCCCCATAAGGGCCACAATTTCGTTGGGCCGCACCTCCAGCGTCACCTGCTTGAGCACCGGTCGGTCGCGGTAACTGAAGGATAGATCCTGCACCGAAATGTAGGGTGCGCCCGCGGCAGCAGGCAACGGTGCGCGCACCGCCACTGCCTCAGCGGCGGGTGCAAGTGCGCGGCTGAAGCGCAGCCCCTCCTTGATGGTGAGGGGCAAGGGTGACCAGTTCAGCCGTTTGGCCAGGCGCACAAGCGGCGGGGCGGCCTCAATCTGCTCCAGCACGCGTCGCGGCTCGTCGACCAACACATCGTTGCCCAGCGCCGCCACGTACACCATGCGGTCGACGTAGGCAAGCACGCGCTCGAGGCGGTGCTCGGCCAGCACAACTGTCAGCCCCATATCCTGGTTCAGGCGCACCAGCGCATTGAGCACATCCTCGGCCGACTTGGGGTCAAGCTGCGAGGTTGGCTCGTCCAGCACAAGGATAGCCGGGCGCAGCGCAAGCGCCGCGGCAATGGCCACACGCTGCTGCTCGCCGCCCGAAAGCGTAGCCAGCGGGCGATCACGCAGCGGCGCGAGGTCGAGCAGGTCGAGGGTCTCTTCCACGCGCACGCGCATTTCCTGCGGAGCGATGGCGGCGTTTTCCAGCGCAAAGGCAATCTCGTCCTCCACGCGGTCCATAACGAACTGGCTCTCGGGGTTCTGAAAGACGAAGCCAACGTGGCGGCTCATGATTTGGGGCGAGGCAGCGACGGGGTCCAACCCGTTGACGCGGATTGCGCCCGAAATCACCCCGCCCGTAAAGTGGGGCACGAGGCCGTTGAGGCAGCGCAGCAGCGTCGACTTGCCTGCGCCCGACTCACCGGCGACCAGCACAAACTCGCCCGCCGGCAGCTCCAGCGAGATGTTGTGCAGCGCCGGCCGTTTTGCGCCGGGGTAGGTGTAGGAGACGTGCGCGAAGGAGATCATTGGGTGACGGAATATTGAATATCGAGCATTGAAGATTGGTCATTGGCTGAATTGGTAATTGAGTGCGGTCTCAATTACCAATTCCTCTTCACAACTGGCCCAAGCAGCCCCCACGTTGCCGCAACCAGCACCAGGCTGAATCCCGGCAGCGTGAAGGCCGGGTAGGGATACCAGGCAAGCGAGCCATGGTCGATGGCGGGCAGCGGCAGCAGAAAGAGCAGCGCGCCAGCGGCCGCAGCAGCAGCCACCGCCCAGTCCGCACGCTGCCAGGGGATGGCGCGGTAGACGGTGTGCGCATGCGCCCGCCCCGCCAGCCAGATGCCCCCCAGCAAGATGGCCAGGCCGGTCAGCAGCAGCGCCGAGCCTGCCCACGGCTTGCCCAGCAGCCGCACCACCAGCCCGCCGCCAAAGAGCAGCGTGCCCACCACCAACATTATCTGCGTGCGCAAAGTGGCGCGCGATGGCTGGCCGCTGCCTGCCGCAAAACCACGCGCCACCATTGCTTCGGCCAACTGCAGCGCCCGCTCCATGCCACTGCTCAGCAGCGGCAGGAAGATGGGCGCCCAACTGCGCACCCCCTTGAGGCGGTGGCCGCGCACTGCCTGCGCTTCGCGAATCTGCACCGCCTGGCGCAGCGTCACCGGCACAAAGGTCACAGCAATCGCCACAGTCACAGCGACGGCATAGTAGGCACGCGGCGCAAGCTGGATGAGCGAGCGCACGGGTGTCACGCGGTTGAAGACGGCAAAGGCGGCAAAGAGCCCCGTGAGGACAAGCCCGTTGAGCGCCCCATACGCAAGCGCCTCAAGGGTCACCGGGCCACCGATTACAGGAATGGCCGCAGGAATGCGCACGATCACCGTCTCACCGGCGTGCACAAAGAGCGCATTGAAGATCGCCGCCACCGGCACAACCACAAGCGCAAAGCGCAGCGGCGACAGCAACGGCGCGCCGCCGCCCATATCGCCGTTACCCAGCCCGGCCAGCACAATCGCCACCCACAGCAGCACGAGGCCAATGTAAATCGGGTTGCGCGTCACAGTGAGCATGACACCTGCCGCCACCAGCCAGATCAGCCACGCGCCTGTGTGCAGCGGCGCAGTGGCGCCCTGCTCCGCCATGCCCTGCTCCACTATGTACGGCTCGCTCACGCGCGGCTCCGAGCGGTGCGGCCGGCGGCCGGTGCGGGTGTGAGCGGGGCCGACGTGCGCGGCGCGTGCGCCGGCTGCAGATCAGCCATGGGCGCCGGCACCGGGCCGGGCTGCAGTGCGGGCTGCCAGTGCGGGCACATATGCGAAATCGAAGCGCTGGTGGAAGCGGCGCAGAATGCGCAGCACCGCGCCGCCCAGCAGCACAATCAGCAGGGCATTGCCCGTAGCCGACACCACATCCCACGCCAGCGATGTCACGGCGTAGAAGGTGGCATAGCGCTGCAGCGTCTCCCACACGCCAATCCCCGGTTGCCAGTACATGGTGCTGGGGCCAATGGCAAAGGGCCAGAACCAGATATTCATGATCATGCCGTAAACAAAGCCCCAGAGCGCACCGGCAGCCGCCAGCAGCGCCACCTCTGCGCCTGCGGCCGCAAAGCCGGCACGCCGCAGAGCCTGCACAGGGATGCGCACGAGGGGCGCGGACATGCCCACCCAACCCGCAGTCAGCATCTGATAGGGCATCCACGGCCCCACCCCGCCGGTGATGAGCGCCGAGGCAAGTATGGTGAGCGCGCCGAGCAGGAAGCCAATGCGCGCGCCAAAGACGTAGCCCCCCAGCAGGATGAGCGGGAAGATGGGGCTGAAGCCGCCCGGCATGGGGATGGCCACCTCGGCAAAGCGCAGCACGCTGTTCATGGCCACCAGCACGCCCATAAGCGCAATTGCCTTGGCGCTGACGGCTTGCGCCTGCACCTCCACCAGCAGCACGGCAAAGCAGAGAGCGACGATGACAGTGAGCACCAGCGCCGAATCACTTGTGTGTGCCATGCCACCGCCGGCAGAGACGCTCTGCGCGACGGCAGGCAGCCAGAAGGGGTAGAGGAACGCGCCCACACCCAGCACAGCCGTCAGTGCAAATATGGTTATGCTCAAGCCAGACTGTAACCGCTTCATGCCGAATCCTTCCGCCGGCGCAACAGCAGAATCGCCGCCACCGGTATCACCACAAGCGCCGCCAGCCCGGCCAGCGCCCACGAGTTGTTGCCTGTTTCACCTGCGCACAGCCTCTGCAGCCACTGACTCCACAGTGGCCGCAGCCACCGGCGGTGGCGGCCCAGCAGCTGCCTGCGAGCCCTCGGCGGGGCTTGCACCCGCCTGCGGCGCGCCCGTCGGCTGCGTCGCCCAGCCCAGCGGCGACTGGCCCAGCGGCAGCATCCCCGCAAATCTCACCCAGCGTGACGGCGGGTGGGGACGCGGCTGACTGCGTTGTTCCCTCGCCCCACACCCAACCCTCCACCGTACCGGTGCGAATGCGCGTATTGGCCGCACCGGCAATCGCGTACTGCCACGCCCCCGCCTCATCCTGCCGCCAATAGGACCAGTAGGTGCACGGGGTGCCCATGCACTGGCAGAAGCAGGATTCGGCGGGAAAGGCACAGCCCGTACCGTTGAGGCTGCAAATGGTTGCACCCATCGCGTTCTGGTCGGCCACCACCCGTACACCGGCGCGCTGCAGCAGCTCGTTCCCGGTAATGGTCTCGTCGGGCGCAAGCTCCACGCAGTAGGTGGCAGGCTCGTCGCTGCCTGTGACGATCACCAGCCCGGCCTGCAGGGGCGCTTGCCCATCCTCCTGCGCAAGTGCGGGGCTGCGGGCTGCAAGCAGCAGCGCAGCCAGCAGCAATAGAGCCGCCGGGAAGAGCCATAGCCGCCGCCGATTGAGGACGCGGCTCACTTCCACGCACACTTTTCCACGGCGCGCACTGCAATCGGATAGGGACGCTGAAGCAGCGCAGGAATGGCCTGCTGCGTGGCAAAGAGATTGCTGCCCGTGCCGGCCTGCCACTCAAAGCTGCCGTCCTCCAACTGCAGGCTCAACAGATAGTCGATGGGCGTTACACCATTGGGCGTTACACCATTGGGCGTCGCACCGTCAACGCTCCACGCCTCGCCCGCAGGATTCTCGCCCGCCGCAACCAGCGCCTGCACCGCATAGGCGGTGGAGTTGGCATCGCTGCCGCCGCCGCTCGTCAGGTCATAGGCAAAGCCGCCGTCGTCCTGCTGCGCCTGCTTGATGTAGGCCAGCCCGCTCACAACTTCGGTGGCGGTCACCGGCTCGCCTGCGGCAATCAGCGTCTGAATCACCAGCGTCGTCGTGTTGGAGTCGGAGCCGAAGCCCGCCATCCACTCCCAGCCGCCGTCGGGCTGGCCGGCGGCGCGCAGTGCGTCAACCGCCGCGACCGGCACGGTCTCGCTGAGTGCGAGCGTGCCCAGAATGCCCCACGCGTTGGGGCCGCTGTCGGCCGCAAAGGCGCCCAGTTCCTCGTCAAAGAAGTCCATGGGCAGGCGACCGCGACCATTCCAGCAGGCGTCGCCGGCCGCAAGCCCCACAGCCACCTTGCCTGCGCTGGCCACATCGCGCCGCGAAAACCTGGTTTGCTGGGCACGTGCGTTGTCTTCCAGGCTCACACCCTTGGGCGTCTGCCAATCGCGCGCCGCAATGCCATTGGCGCCAATTGCAAAGAGCGTCTCGGCCACGCCGCCCATGCCGCCATAGCCACCGTCATAGATCGACTGCTGGGCGTGCAGCCACTCGAGCGCAGCGGGGACAGCCTCCACAATGCCCACGGGCGAGGTGGCCGTGCCCGTATAGACGCCCCAGCGCCAGCCCTCAATTGCACCGGTGCTGCTGATGATTGAACTGGATGCGCCAACGGGATAGCCTACCCACGCTTCGCCGTCCCATGCGCTGTAATTCCAGAAGTTGTCGCCGCCGCAGAAGCAGTCGTCCGCCGGGCAGCCCACACCGGCCACGGCGCAGACGGCCGGGCCAAAGCTCGTCTCGGCCACAGTCACCTCAAGCCCTGAGGCTTGCAGCGCCGCCAGCCCGGAGAGAGGCGTGGTGAAGGTGATGGGGCGCACAAGCAGGCCACCATCCGTTTGCACCACAATTGTGGCCGCGTTGGCTGTGCTGCCGTTCGCCGCACCGGCATCCGCGCCGGATCCCCTCCTGCGCCATGGCGCTCTGCGCGCCCAGCAGCAGCAGCGCCACTGCGCTGAGCACCACGAATGTCGCCGTACCCGCCCGAACAAACCTGCGCCATGCAACCATGCTGCGTTCTCCCCAGTGTGTGGGCGGTGCCGCGCCGCCCCATTGCAATGAAATAAAAAACACCTCCTCGCGGGGCGCGAGGAGGTGTCTCGGTCGACATTCCGTGGCACCACACCCCTGGCCGCGAGGGTGATTGTGCGCACAAACAGGCGGGCGACCTGACTTCCACAGCCATTTTGCGATCCGTATTGACGTCAGAAACTCGGAACGTCAGGATCGGGCCAATGGGCTGCAGTTACAGTTGCGGGACAGTGCCGGACTTACACCGGCTTCGCCTTTGCTGCCTGAGCCATCCGGGGCTTCAGGCGCCTGCTGTGCAAACTACATGTACTGCTGACTTCAGCATAAGTGGGGGCGCTGTTTTTGTCAAAGATGCGGCGACCGACGCCAGGGCTTCGCAAAGGTCGCACGTGCCCAACAAGTGCGACCTTTGCGAAGCACCGGGCCGCCACAGACAGGCTAGCCGCCCCTCTACACGCCTCACTCGGCCAACCGGTGAAAGATCGCCTCCTCTACCGGCTGCCCACCCACCAGGTGCTCATCGATAATGCGCTGCAGCAACGCTTCGTCTACGTGATGGTACCAGATGCCGTCGGGATAGATCACGACCAAAGGCCCCCCATAGCAGACGCCAAGACAAGGCGTAATCCCGCGCTTTACACGCTCGGGGTTGTCATAGCGCCCCAACTCGCCCAGGCGGTGCGCGCATTGATTGTAGAGCGCTACAGAATTCCCTTCAGGGTCACAATAGGCCCCGGCGCAAAAGAAAATGTGGCGCGCATAAGGCGCCTGGATGGGTGCGTCTTCGGGCGCGGCGTTTGCACTCCGGCTGGATGCGTCGCTCAAGAGATTAGACCCGCCCATAGACAGGCACCGCCGCGCCCGTAATGTCGCGCGCCAGGGGCGAAGCGAGGAAGAGAATCACATCCGCAAGCGACTCGGCCGTCACCCACTTGCTGGGGTCGGCATTGGGCATGGCGGCGCGGTTCTCGTCCGAATCGATGGTGCTGGGCAGCACGCAGTTGGCGCGCAGTCCGTGCGCCTTGGTCTCGGCGGCAAGGCTCTCCGTCAGCCGCAGCACGGCCGTCTTCGCTGCCGAGTAGGCGGCCGTCTTGCTCTTGCCCTCTTCCACATGGCGCGAGCCGATTGTGATGACCACGCCTGCTTGACGCTCGAGCATGTAGGGCACAACGGCCGCGCACATGGTGGCCACCGTGCGCAGATTGCGGTTAAGCATATCCTCCCACAAGGCGGGCTCCGCTTCGGCCACGGTGGTGCCACCCGCATAGCCGCCCGCCGCATTGACGAGCACATCAATGCGGCCAAAGCGTCGCATGGTCTCGACCATCATGGCCTCCACAGCGGTGCGCTGGGCAACGTCCACCGGCGCGGCAAGGTAGTGCGCGTCGCTCGCTGCCAGCTTGGGGTAGAGTGCCGCCAGGCGATCGGGCTTGTGATCGACCAGCACCAGCGTAGCACCCGCGTCGCCAAAGGCTGCCGCCAACGCCTGCCCCAGATTGCCCGCCGCGCCCGTCACAATCACCACCTGATCTTTGAAATCGAACATGGTTTCCTCCTCCATTGAGCGAAACACGAGACCGTTCATGCCTTTACCCATCAAGGCCGCTTGTAAAGATGACGCCCCATTGGCCAATGTCGCGGCGCCGTCAGCACACGCACCTCGGTCACCCACTTGACCCACTGAAAGCCCCGCCGCCCAGGCGCAACCAGCCGCAGCGGCGCGCCGCGGCCATGATCCAGCAACTGGCCCGGCGCGTCGGTGCCCACGCTGTGCGCCAGCAGCAGCGTCTGTGCCTCAGCCAAAGGCACGCTCCAGCGATAACCCGTTGTCGAGACGAAGCTCACTTCAAGCGCGTCGGCCGTGGGCTTGGCTGCCGCCAGCAAGGCCGCCACAGAGACGCCATGCCATCGCTGCGTGGTGTACCAGCCGCCTGTGCAATCGAGCGTTGCGTCAAGTGCGCTCGGCGCAAGGGCGTTGATTTCGGCCAGCGTCCAGACGCGTGGCTGGGCCACGGCGCCGCCGACGCGCAAGCGCCAGCCGGCCAAATCGAGTGGGGCGGGGTTGTCAAACATCCACATGGTCACCGGAAACGCCAGCCCCTGGCCGCTGCCGATTTCGCCCGAACCGGTGAAGCGCCGCTGTGCGCCGGGCAACTGCGCCGCATGGTTGATGCCCTGTTGCGCGCCCCACAGTGTGGCGCCCGTGCCCGCCACGGCCAGATAGCCCAGAAAGGCGCGCCGCCCTTCCAGGTCGCGCCGCGCCAGCGGCTTGAAGCGCAGGAGCATGTGCCCCGCCACCAGAATCGTCAGCAGGATGCCGAAGATGACGTGCCAGTTGAGGCCGTTGGGGTAGCCCTGCGGCTTCAGCCAACTGCTCCAGACTACGCCGCTGCCGATTGCCAGCAGCGCCACGGCCAGCGCAAGCAGCGAGATACCCATCGCGCCACCCCACAGGCGCCGCTGCCCCAGGCGCGGCCACACGCGCTGCACCTTCCATACGAGCAGCAGCACAATCCCCAGCCCGAGGGCGCCGTGCACATAGAAGAGCCAGCGCCCCTCGGGCCTGCCCACGGTAAACGACACCAGACCAGTAATCAGTTCAATCAGGGTGAAAAGCAGCAGCGACCAGATCCACCCAGCGTGCGCGCATAGTCATCAATGTGCGTTGCTCCATCGCGGCTCCAGTGTGGCTCGAGTCGCGGCTCCATCGCGCGGTTGCACGCGCGCGCCTGGCCGTGTACGATCACTCATGTATGATCACATGTACGATCATTCGTCTATGATCAAACGCAGCATCAGCCCGCCATCAACGCTAGCGGCTATGGCGCCACAACACAGCAACCCTACTTACAGGCGAGGCTGGATTGCCACCCAACCTTGCACGGAGCGCTCATGCCATCGAAACCAATCAACCTCATCCACATTGTGTTTGCCGGGCTGCTTCTGGCAGCATGTACGCTGCCCACTGTGCAGCCCGCAAGCGGCGTCACCGTGAGCGAAGCGCAGAACGCCGAGATTACCGCCGAATGGCGCGGCGACGTGCTGATTGTGAACGTGCGCAGCGAGAGCGGCATTGGCAGCGCCACGGTGCGCCTGCCCGAAGGCGATAGGCCGCGCGACATCATCGTGCGGCTGCACCTGAGCGCACTGGAGAACTTAACGTTCGCTTGGGACGCGGGTACAGTGGAGGTGGCTGTCTCAAGCACGGGCGAAGCCATTGTGCGCGAGAGCTTCCAGCCAGCCGGCGCAGCCGCAGCAGAGGAGATTGACCGCGGCAGTGCCCAATGGATGGATGTGGGCATTTTGAGCAACAACCCCAATGCGACGCCCACGATTCCGCTGGTGGATGGCCACTTTGACGTAAGCACGCCTCGCGCCTTTCTGGCGGGCGACGCACGCTCCTTTAGCTTGTCGTGGATTGACTTCTATCGTTAGCTTATTTGTTAGGACATAAAACACGAATGCATGCGTAGCGGGGGGCTTCCAGCCCTCCGGCCGTTGAGTCACGTCTCCGGCATGACGTCACGCTTACCGCGGGCGTGGCCACAAGCCGGAGGGCTGGAAGCCCTCCGCTACGCATGCCCTTGTCACCAGTTCCACACCGAAAGGCACGCATTTTGACTGACGCAATCCCCCGCACGCTCGAGCAGGCAAGCGCACGCGACGCCGCCGACCCGCTGGCATCGCTACGCGCCGCGCTTTGCCCACCCCGACCCTGCACTCGTCTACATGGACGGCAATTCGCTGGGGCGCATGCCGCTGGCCGCCGCACCCCACATGCGCGCTGCGGTTGAGCAGCAATGGGGCGATCGGCTGATTCGCTCATGGAACGAGGGCTGGTTCACCCTGCCCGAGCGGCTGGGCGGCAAGATCGCGCAGCTCGTGGGCGCACAGGCCGACGAGGTGATCGTAGCCGACTCGACCTCGGTTAACCTCTACAAACTGGCAAGCGCCGCATTGCACGCCCGCCCCGGCCGCACGCGCATCCTCACTGACGATGGCAACTTCCCTTCGGACCTCTACATCCTCCAGGGCATTGCACGCGCACAGGGCGCAACGCTTGAGGTGATCGCCTCGGCTGATGGTATCCACGGCCCCGCCGACGCGCTCGTTGCTGCGCTCGATGAAGACGTCGCGCTGCTCACCCTTTCGCACGCCCTCTACAAGAGCGCCTACGTCTACGACATGGCGGCGCTCACCGCTGCGGCGCACAGCGTGGGCGCGCTCACGCTGTGGGACCTGAGCCACGCTGCCGGCGCCGTACCGGTGACGCTCAACGCTGCCAATGCCGACCTGGCCGTGGGCTGCTGCTACAAGTACCTCAACGGCGGCCCGGGCGCGCCCGCTTTCCTCTATGTGCGGCGCGACCTGCAAGCGGAGCTTGCCAACCCCATTCAGGGCTGGATGGGGCAGCGCAACCTCTTTGCTTTTGGGGCCGCATATGAAGCCGAGGCCGGGTTGCGTCACTTCCTCTCGGGCTCGCCCCCCGTGCTCTCCATGGCGGCGATTGAGCCGGGGGTCGACCTGCTGCTCGAAGCGGGAATGGGGCCGCTGCGTGCCAAATCGCTGGCGCTCAGCGATATGCTGATTGCGCTGTTTGAGGAGCGCCTTGCGCCGCTGGGCTATCGTCTGCAGACGCCGCGCGACGCGGTGTGGCGCGGCTCCCACGTGTCGCTGGGCCACGATGAGGCGTGGCGGATTGATCAGGCGCTGATTCAGCAAATGAACGTATTGCCCGATTTTCGCCAACCTGATACGATTCGGATGGGAATTGCCCCGCTTTATAACTCCTTTACCGACGTCTACGCCGCCGTTGCGGCGTTGCAGCGCGTTGTGGACGAGCGTCTCTACAACCAGTATGAGGCGACCCGCCCTGCAGTCACCTGAAACCAACGGTCGCGCCCGCGTGTCGTCCGCGTACCGCCCGCGTACCGCCCACTCGTCGCGACCCACCTTGCAGGAGGCATCTCATGGTTTCATCCATCGTCTTGTTCAATGTAGAGCGCAACCGCATCAACGGCGTGGCCGAAGAATTAACAAAACTCAAGGGCGTCACCGAGGTCTTCTCGGTGGCCGGGCGCTACGATTTGGTTGCCGTGCTGCGCGTGGCCGACAACGAAGCGCTGGCCGACCTCGTCACAAGCCAGGCGCTCCAGGTGGAGGGGATCACCCACTCGGAGACGCTTATCGCCTTCAAGGTCTTCTCAAAACATGACCTCGAAACCATGTTTTCCATCGGCTTTGAAGGCTAGCATAAACAGTACACAGATGTAACAGATGTAACAGATAACGCAGTGCAGTCTATCTCTGCAGATCCGTTACATCTGTGTCATTTGTGTACCGTCTTTTTTCGGAAAGGCGCACATCATGGACAGCGCTCGCACCGGCTGGTTCGTCCTGGCACTGCTTTCAGCATTCTTTGCGGCGCTGACAACGATTTTCGGCAAGATCTGGCGTGCGCGACATCCCCTCCAACCTGGCCACCGCGATTCGCACGGTCGTCATTTTACTGCTGGCCTGGAGCATTGTGGTGGCCACCGGCGAAGTCTCCGGCCTGCGCAGCGTGGGCCAGAAGACGTGGCTCTTTCTGATACTGAGCGGGCTGGCCACAGGCGCGTCGTGGCTCTTCTACTATGCAGCGTTGCAACGCGGCCCCGCCTCGCTGGTCGCCCCCATCGACAAAACCAGCCTCGCCATGGTGCTGATCCTCGCGGCGCTCTTCCTGGGCGAGCCGCTCACCTGGAAGACGGCGCTGGGCGGCGGGCTGGTGGTGCTGGGGGCGATTGTGGTTGCACTCAAGTAGGGTGTGGGGTGTGGGGTATGGGGTATCGGGTGTAGGGTAGAAACGCACGACACCCCACACCCCACACCCCATACCCCACAACCCCATACCCCACACCCGACAAGGAGTCTCCAATGAGCTACGAAAACATCCTCGTATCGACACACGGGCGCGTGGGGCTGGTGCAGTTAAACCGGCCGGCAGCGCGCAACGCGCTCAACGGCGCGCTCATGGCCGAACTGCTTAACGCCCTGGCAATGTTCGACGCAGATACGGCAATCGGCTGCATGGTGGTTACGGGCAGCGACAAGGCCTTTGCCGCCGGCGCCGACATTAAACAGATGGCCGCCGCCTCGCCCGTGGAGATGCTGGACAGCGCCATGCTGAGTGCGTGGGATGCGCTGGCGCGCCTGCACAAGCCGATCATCGCGGCCGTCAGCGGCTGGTGTCTGGGGGGCGGCTGCGAGCTTGCCATGGCATGCGACATGATTATCGCCTCGGAGACGGCGCAATTCGGTCAGCCCGAAATCAACCTGGGCGTCATTCCAGGCGCGGGTGGCACACAGCGGCTGACACGCGCCGTGGGCAAGTCGATTGCCATGGACATGATTCTGAGTGACCGCCGGCTGAGCGCCGACGAGGCGCTGCGCTTTGGGCTGGTGAGCCGCGTGGCCCCAGCCGAGAGCTACCTTGCGCTGGCGCTGGAGGTAGCGGGTGTGATTGCCGCCAAGCCGCCTGTGGCCTTGCGCCTGGCCAAGGAGGCCGTTAACGCCGCCTACGAATCCACCCTGGCCGAGGGGGTGCGGCTGGAGCGCCGCCTTTTTACGCTGCTCTTCGCCACGGAAGACCAGAAAGAGGGCATGGCCGCCTTTGCCGAAAAGCGCACGCCCGAGTGGAAGGGACGCTAAAGGTACGTTGCCGAAGTGCGCGGCGCACTTCGGCAACGTATTACATCTGCCACCGTGGATGTAGAATGCATCCGGCCAAATGAATGGCGGCGTACACCGCCGCTACAGAGCAGACTCAGGAGTTCCTTAAGGAGAGACCATGCCCCGATCCCGTGCCTGGCTAAAGGCGCTTGAAGAGTTCCTTGCGCCACCACAAACGCTTGAGCCGATCCTGGTCGGCGCGGCTACCGAGAAGCCGCAGCCTGCTGCGCCCGAGCGTACGCCCTGGGCGCTCTTTGCTGCGGACAACGATCCCGAGAAGCCCACCGTGCGCGTTACGCGCCGCCGCCAGACGACTTCTGCACCCGGCGACCGCAAGACCGCCGACGCTTCTCGTCGCGACAGCGCAGGCAGCCAGCCCGACCGTGCCGGCAGATCTAGAGGCGCCCGCAGTGGCGGCCCGCCAATTGGCGCACTGCTGCCTGTGGTGCTTGGGCTCTTTGGCAACAAAAAGACCCGCCCCATTGCCATCCTGCTGGGTATTGGCCTTGCACTCTGGTTCTTCTGGAGCTCCATTTTCGGCGGGGGCGGTGGCGGCATCATACCGGACCAGCAGGCTTCGGCGCCCGCGGTCTCCTCAGCAACGGAAGGTGGCGCGCTTGGTCAGTTGGCGGCAATTCTGGCGGGCTCAGGTGCGCTCGGCCAGGCCGTGCCCGACGTCATGCCGACGCCCGCCGCGCCGGTCATCAGCGTGCGCCCCACTCCCTCCGCAAGCGCAGCAGTTGGCGCCACCGGCAGCGCTGCCACCGCCGGCGGTGACACATGGACAATCCTCCTCTACTCCGACGCCGATGACCAGGTGCTTGAGCAGGACATCTTCACCGACTTCAACGAGGCCGAGCGCGTCGGCTCCAGCGACAAGGTCAAGATTGTTGCACAGCTTGACCGCTTCAAGGGCGGCTTTTCGGGCGACGGCAACGTAACGGGCACGCTGCGCTATCTGATTACCAAGGACAATGACCTCAACAGGATCGGCTCGCCCGTGGTGGATGATGTGGGCGAAGTTGACATGGCCGACCCGCGCAGCCTCGTCGACTTTGTGGAGTGGGGCATGCAGAATTACCCCGCCGACAAGTATGCGCTGATTCTCTCCGACCACGGCATGGGCTGGCCGGGCGGCTGGAGCGATCCAACGTCGACCACGCGCCCGAGCCGCGACTTCCCGCTCTCGAGCGCCATGCCCCATGACATGCTCTGGCTGCAGGAAGTGGAGGCGGCGCTTGCCACCATCCGCGCCAACACCGGCCTCGACAAGTTCGAGCTTGTGGGCATGGACGCCTGCCTCATGTCCCATCTTGAGGTTTACACCATGCTGGCCGACCACGCCCGCTACGCCGTAGCCTCGCAGGAGACCGAGCCGGCGCTGGGCTGGGCCTACGCCGCCTTCCTTGCCCCGCTGGAGCAGAACCCGTCCATGAGCGGGGCCGATCTGGGGCAGTTGATTGTGCAAACGTATATTGACGGCGACCAGCGCATTGTCGATGACCAGGCGCGCGCCGACTTCACCGGCGGTGGCCGCCCGGGTGCGGGCCTCTTCGGCGGCGCACCCCCAGCCGAGGCAGTGGCGCGCCAGCTTTCGCAGAATGTCACCCTCACCGCCGCCGACTTGAGCAAGATTCCTGCGCTCAACCAGAGCCTGAACAGCTTCCTGAATGCGCTGCAGCAGGAAAACCCCAAGGCGATTGCCAAGGCGCGCTCCTACGCGCAGAATTACACCAGCATCTTCGGCAGCGACGTGCCTCCTTCCTACATTGACTTGGGCCACTTTACGCTGCTGGCGCTGCAGGGGGTCAACAATCCGGCATTGCAGCAATTTGCCGAGCCGCTCATCGGCGCAATCAATGATGTGGTAGTCGCCGAGAAGAATGGCCCGGGCAAGCCCGGCTCCACGGGGATCTCCATCTACTTCCCCAACAGTGACCTCTACCGCTCGGCTGCGGCCGGGCCGCAGTCCTACAATGTGGCCGCCGGCCGCTTTGTGGATGAGTCGCTGTGGGACGAGTTCCTCACCTTCTTCTACACGGGCAACAGCTTTGCCGGCGACACGCGCTCGGCGTCGGCACCGGCCGATGGCGCCAGCGTGCGTTCACCGGGCGCGGGCGGCATTACCCTCTCGCCGCTCACGCTGTCGGCAGAGAGCGCCGCGCCGGGCCGGCCGGTGCTCATGAGCGCCGACGTAGCCGGCGAGAACATCGCCTACATCAAGCTCTTTGTCGGTGAGGTGGACGAGGCTTCGCAGTCCATTCGCGTCATCGATTCGGACTATCTCCAATATGGTGAGACGCGCGAACTCAACGGTGTCTACTATCCCGACTATGGCGCGGCCGACTTCAAGCTTGAGTTCGAGTGGGAGCCCTACGTCACCGCCGTCACCGACGGCAGCACCGACGCGGTGGCGCTCTTCAACCCCGTGAACTACGGCGCCGACATGGCAACGGCGCAGTACGGCGTGGACGGCACATACACCTTCGCAGCGGATGGCACAAGCATCTCCGCACGCGCCATCTTCCGCGCCGGCGTGCTGCAGGAGATCTTCTCCTACCAGGCGGGCAATGGGACCGGCGCGCCGTGGGAGATTGTGCCCAACGCGGGCGACAGCTTCACCGTAAGCGAGCAGTGGCAGGAGTTCGATGCCGAGGGCAACGTCGTCTCCACCACGTGGGAGCAAGGTGAGACGGTGACCTTTGGCGAGGGCGAGACGCTGCGCTGGACGGAGCTTAACGCCGCGCCCGGCCAGTATGTTGTGGGCTTTGTGGTGGAGGATCTGGACGGCAACGAGAAGGCCACCTACGCACCGATTATGGTGGAGGGCGCACAGTAAATTCGGCCTGCAATTCCCTTGAGCCATAGGCAGCGAGGCTTCCCACGGCGGGGAGCCTCGCTGTGCGTAAAGCGTTGTGCAAGCCAGTGGGCTGCTACTCCGTAGCGGGGGGCTTCCAGCCCTCCGGCAGTTGTAGGTCACGTCTCCCGGCGTGACGACCGTAGGTCACGTCTCCCGGCGTGACGCAGTACGCGATGCAGAGGCCGAAACGGAGGGCTGGAAGCCCCCCGCTACGAACCGCAGGCGGCGTGCCCCAGCGCAGCATTGCGTAGCGGCGGTGTAAGCCGCCGTTGGTGGCCAGCGTGACGCATCGCTGAAAACGGCGGCTTACACCGCCGCTACGCAATGCGCCTGCCCCCTGCAATACAGGCCCACACAACCGCCCGGCAATGCATAGAGGCCGGCCGCCGCATGGAGACGGTCCAATTAGCACGGGCCGCGCGTTTGCAGTGCGGGCAGCCTCGCGCTATCTTACCCACAAAGAGCGGCGCCGGTCGCCCCTCAGCACTGATTGCAGGGTGACCCCCGGCACAAGCCATGGCCGAACCGATTGATCCTTTTGAACTGATCCCACGCAAGCCGAAAAAGTCCGCAAGCGGCACGCCGCCCGCCAGCGGCCGGCACGCCCGCCCGGGGGGCAAGATGCCGCGCGCAGCAGAATGCGCCGCCCCCTGCAGGCAACCCGCAAGGCCAGCAAACCAGCCGGCCAATCCTGCCGCCATCCTGCTGGCAATCCTGCCGCCCGGCCCCCCGCTATCCCGCGGAGAGCTTCCCCGCGGATGACTACCCCACGGGCGAATATCCGCACGATTTTCGCCGGCCACCGGCTGCGCCGCCCCCGGCCTCGGCTGCCCCTGCGCCGCCCGATCCGCCCGGGCAGCAACCCTTCTATCCCGAGCAGACGGGCGACTACCCGCCCGAGTACATACCGCCGCGCCCCTTTGGGGTGGAGCCGCCCCCACCCACAGAGCCCCGCGCACCGCGGCCGGCCAAGCCATGGGTCGAGCCGCCTCCGCCCGAGCGCACACCCTACACGCCGGGTCCATCCGGGCCGCCCTATGGCGAGCCACCTTCTGGCGCGCCGCCCTATGGCGCGCCTTATGGCGAGCAGCCCTATGGCGAGCGGCCTTCGGGCGCGCCGCCCTCCGGGAGTCCGGCCTATGGTGGGCCGCCCTATGGCAATCCGCCATCCGGGCCGCCTCCCGGGCCGCCACCAGGAGGGCAGCCGCCTTCTGGCCCGCCCGGTGGCCGCCCACCCTTTGGGCCGCCGCCGTCGCAACCTCTACCGCCACCTGGGCCGCGGCCAGCGCCTGCCCCACGCCGGCGCGGCCCGGGCATAGGGCGCGGCTTCGTCATCGGCCTGCTTACCTTCATCGTGCTCAGCGCGTTCCTGCTTGGCCTGGGGCTCATCGGCTACTCGCTCATGGCGGGTGATCTGCCCGCGCCCGACGACCTGGACGACCGCGCCAGCCACTTCCAGACCACACGCATCCTCGACAGCGAGGGCAACCTGCTCAATGCTGCCTTCGATCCAGACCAGGGTCTGCGCACGGCCGTCAAGCTGGACAAGTTCGCGCCCTCGCTCCTGCAGGCCACCGTCGCCACCGAAGACGCCAACTTCTTCAACCACCCGGGTGTGGACCCCGTAGCGCTGGCGCGTGCCCTCTACTATGCCTTCACCGAGGGCGACATCGTCTCCGGCGGGTCGACGATTCCCCAGCAGCTTGTGAAGATGACCTTCCTCACGCCCGAGCGCACGCTCACGCGCAAGGTCAAGGAAGCCATCCTCGCCTCTGAAATTAGCCGCCGCTGGAGCAAGCAGCAGATTCTCGAGATCTACATGAACCAGATCTACTACGGGAATCTCTCCTATGGCGCAGCTGCGGCAGCTGATACCTATTTCAACAAGAATGTGGCCGACCTCACTCTGGCCGAGTCGGCGCTGCTGGCCGGCCTGCCCCAACTGCCCGCCTACTATGACCCCTACTCGCACCCCGACCGCGCCAAGGTGCGCCAGGGTGTTGTGCTTGGGCTCATGGTCGAAAACAAAATGGTCACCCAGGCAGAGGCCGACGCCGCGTGGCAGGAGCCGCTTGCCTACCACCCGCTGGAGTTCAACCTCGAGGCGCCGCACTTCACCCTCTATGTGCGCCAGCAACTGGAACAGCTCTTTGGCCCCGATGCACTCTACAAGGCGGGGCTGGTTGTGGAGACGACGCTCGACCCGCGCCTGCAGGCCGAGGCCGAGCGCATCGTGGCCGAGAATGTGTCAGGGTTGGGCGAGAACAATATCTCGAACGGCGCGCTGGTGGCCATGCGCCCCCAAACGGGTGCCGTGGTCGCGCTTGTGGGCAGCGCCGACTTCAACAACGTGGAGATTGATGGCCAGGTCAACATGGCGCTGGCCCCGCGTCAGCCCGGCAGCACCATCAAGCCGCTGGTCTACCTGGCGGCCTTTGCCCTGCCCAACAGGCCGCTCAATGAGCACTGGACGCCGGGCACGCTCGTAGCCGACATTAGCGAGGGCTTCCCCGATGGGGCCAACCCGCCCTACCGGCCGGTGAACTATGACGGGCGCGAGCATGGGCTGCTGCCCGTGCGCCTGGCGCTGGGCAACAGCTACAACATCCCCGCCGTGCGCGCGATGCAAGCGGTGGAGGTGCCCAATTTCCTCACCTTTGCTGAGCAGTTGGGCATTACCACCCTTACCCGCCCCGACTATGGGCTGAGCCTCGCGCTGGGCGCAGGCGAGGTGCCTCTCACCGAAATGACCTCGGCCTTTGCCACCATCGCCAATGGCGGCATGCGCAGCGAGCCCATGCTCATCAGCAAGGTGACCGACTCCTTTGGCACAGTGCTGTGCGAGGAGAACTCGGCGCGCCCCTGCCGGGCCCACGCCAATGACAACGCGCAAGTCATCAGCCCTGTCGATGCGTTCCTGATGACCAATATCCTCAGCGACAATGACGCGCGCAGCGCTGCCTTTGGTACCAATTCATCGCTGCGCCTCGATCGCCCCGCGGCCGTCAAGACGGGCACCACCAACGATATCCGCGACATCCTCACGATCGGCTTCACGCCGCAGCTTGTCACCGGCGTGTGGGTGGGCAACGCCGACAACTCGTCCATGCGCAATGTCTCGGGCGTGACGGGCGCTGCGCCCATCTGGAACCAGTTCATGACGACGGCACTGGCCGACGAGCCTGCCGTGGATTTCCAGCCGCCGCTGGGCGTGCGCCAGTACGAAGTCTGCGCCGACACCGCCACGCTGCCCAGCCGCGCCTGCCCCGAGAAGCGCATCCAGTGGTTTGCCGAAGATCGCCCGCCGCTGCCGCCTGAATTTGACCTGTGGCAGAGCTTTCGTGTGGACAGGAATACCGGCCAATTGGCGAGCGAGTTCACCCCGCCCGACCAGATGGAGGAGCGCGCGTGGAAGGTCTATCCGCCCGAATATCGCGCGTGGGCCGAAGCGCACGGCATTGAGCAGCCCCCCTTCATCCCGCCGCCAATTGTGACGAGCACGCCGGGCGCGGTTCTCTTCCCGGCGACGCCCGGCGAGCAACAGCCGACGCCCAATCCGCAGGCCCCAAATCCACAGGCGCAAGTGGCCATCTTCTCGCCCGTGGAAGGCGAAACGGTGAGCGGGCTGGTGACGGTCTACGGCGCAGTGATTGTGCCCGACCTGGTGAGCTATGAGTTGCAGTATGGGGAGAGCCACGACCCGGGCGCCTTCAGCGCGCCGGTGAGCGGTCCCTTTGGCGGCAATGTGAGCAACGGCCCCGTGGCGCAGTGGGACGCGTCCGCCATGGCCGAGGGGCCGTATACGCTGCGGCTGCTGGCACGTGACAGCCAGGGTTCGCTCTACGAGGCGCGCACGCGCATCTTTGTGGCGCGGCCTGCGCCAACCGCCGCACCGCCGCCAACGCTGGCGCCGACGGCCACGTGGACGCCCGTGCCCGCACAATGGACCCCTGCGCCCCAGCCCGATCAGCCCACGCCGCTGCCGCTGGAACCCACAGCGCTGCCGCTGGAACCCACGGCCACATGGACGCCGCCGGCCACCGACGTGCCTGACATCCTCATCGACACACCTGCGCCCACCGCGCCGCCGGCCGAAGAAGCAACGGCCACGTGGACGCCCGAGGCCAACCCCGCGCCGTAACTAACGAGCCAAATCTGACACAAAGGCGCAACGAACAGCATTGACGCAGAGGCGCAAGGGTAAATCGCAAAGAAGAGCACTGCAAGGATAAAGCCTTTCTTCTTGCGTCTGCTCTTCTTTGCGTCCTTGCGCCTCTGCGGCCTTGCGTCAAAGCTGTTCGTTGCAGTTGGAACTGGCGTGGCGGCGGCTTCGTTAATGGAGAGCGGCGTCTGTCACGACTGAACCACGATAGACTGGCTTGATATGAGGGAGAAGAGAACATGAAGACGCTACAAGACTTGTTTGTCGCCGAACTGCAGGATACGTACGATGCCGAAAAGCAGATCATCGACGCCCTGCCCAAGATGGAGAAGGCAGCGAGCTCCCAGGAGCTGAAGAACGCCTTCCGCACACACCTGCAGCAGACCCAGACACAGGTTACTCGCCTGGGTGAAATCTTCAAGCTGCTCGACATGCCCGCCAAGGGCGTGAAATGCAAGGGCATGCAGGGCATTATTAGCGAGGGCGAGGACCAGATCAAGAAGGGGGGCGACCCCGAGGTGATGGACGCCTTCCTGATTGCCGCTGCACAGCGCGTGGAGCATTACGAGATAGCCGCCTACGGCACGCTGCGCACGCTGGCCGATCGGCTTAATATGCCCGAGGCCCAGGATCTGCTGCAGACAACGCTGGATGAGGAGGGTGAGACGGACAAGATGCTCACCCGGTTGGCTGAAGGCAGCAAGTCCAAGACTGGCATTAACCAGAAGGCCATGGCGTAACAACCAGCGGCCTCAACACAGAGGCGACAGAGAAGTGCTGAGAAACAGGTAGAAAAGCGAAAAGCAGAACTGCCGATTGTGCAGTTCTGCTTTTCGCTTTTCTACCTGTTTCTCAGCACTTCTCTGTCGCCTCTGTGTTGAGGCTCTTCACCTTTACCCGCAGCCGCCGCCGCTTTTGTCGCGCTTCATCTCCAGCTTCACCTTGGGCAGATAATCCAGCTCCCACTCGTGCGGGTTGGGCGAGGCCGCTTCGTAGCGGTCGCCCAGGGCGGCGGGGAAGGTGTAGTTGAGCTTCTCAGCAGGATAGGAAGCCGCCTCGCTGGCGGCAAGCTGCGGCTCCACCGGCGCAATCGCCGGGTCATCCTGGCCAAAAGTGGCAATCCAGTTGTTGATGCCCCCCTCCAGGATGTAGGCGTTGGGCACGCTCTCCGCGGTCAGCGTTTTCCACGCGTCGGTGGCAGCCGCCTCATTGTCGCTCACCACCACAAAGACGGTGTTAAGCGCCTGGCGCGGCGTGCATCTCGGGAATGACAGTGCTGATTGTCTCCAGCGGCACGTTGCGCGCCCCGCTAATGTGGAAGAGGTTGTACTGCTGCTCGGGGCGCACGTCGGAAATCACCACGCGCAGGCGGTCATCCGCCATGATCTTGAGCAATTCGCCCGGGTGAATCTGCACTTCGCGGTTCTGCAGCACCGGCTCCTTGACGTCGGCCACACGCGCCCACTTGTCCTGCGTGGTGGGCTGGCCGATGACGATCACGGCGATGGCCGCCAGCCACCAGCACGCCGGCCCCGGCATAGCGCAGACGCGGCTCCTTCGTCAGGTCCTTCTGGCCGAAGATGCGCTCAAGCTGCTCGCCGCCCCAGAACATGAAGAGCGCCATGAGCACCACGCCCAGCACCACCACGCCGTAGGAGACGCCCAGCCACTCGGGAATCGTCAGTCGGCCCAGATAGCTGCTGTTCCACCACTCCTCAAAGAAGGGCACCGTCTCGCCAAAGAGGAAGATGCCGAAGAGCACGCCCAGCACGAAAAAGATGCCGTCGAGCTTGGCGGTGGCCGCAGCCACCAGCGATGTGCCCGGGCAGAAGCCGCCGATGATGAAGCCCACGCCCATGATCAGGCCGCCCACAATCCCCGGCCACAGGTAGGTGGGGTTGACCCACACCTGGCTGAAGTCGAGCACGCCCAGGCCAACGGCAGCGAAGAGCAGCACCATGGCGGTGATGATCGCGCCGAACATCACCTTGAGCACGGTTAGGTCCTTGAAGTAGAACTGTGCGGCCAGCTTCCTCGAGTTGCCGAAGCCCGACATTTCGAGCACGAAGCCGAAAGCGAAGCCGATAATGCGCGAAGATCACGTACATCCACGGCTTGCCAACCATGGGTTCAAGCAGAAGCGGGAAGTTCATTGTGTCTCTCCTGCACTAGTTCCACAAGCGGCGGACAAACCAGGCGATGGCATACGCGCCGGCAAAGACGGCGAACATGAAGGCCCACGATCCCACGGAGAGCGTCGCCCCGCCAGAGAGCGCCTGCCCCGAGGTGCAGCCGCGCGCCATGCGCGCGCCGTAGCCCATGATGGCCCCGCCGACAAAGGCCCACAGCCAGCGCTTGCGCACCGTGATATTAGGCCCCTTGTTCGTCTCGACCTTGACGCGGCCAAAGAGCCAGCCCGAGGCGAAACCGCCCGCCAGCGTGCCGAAGACCATGGGCACAACCCAGTCATCCAGCGGGTTGAGGTCACCGCCCGCCATCTTGAGCAGATAGGCATTGCGGTCCACATGGCCCGGGGCGATGAGGTCCTGGAAGAAGACGATGATGCGGTTGAGGCCGCCCGATGCGCCCAGCCCGTTGCCCGTAATGAAGAAGGCGAGGAAGAGTACGATGCCCAGCAACAGCCCGCCCAGATAGGGATGAATGTAGGGGCGCGCCGGTCGCGCCAGGAAGAAATCACGCACACTACGGCGCGGCGCCGTCCGGGGTGCTTCGGATGATGGTGCAGAAACGGACATAGGTCTTCTCCTTGCTCTGTCCGGTTACCCTCGTTTGCAGGGGCGAGCACGTGCCCGCCTCTGGTGTTCTTTTGCAATCGCTCTGGTGTCAGGCGTGACTGCGAACTGGCGGCTGCCTTGCGTCAAGGCGGCTAGTCATCGCCTGAGGCCATGCCCGGCTGCGGCTCGCCGCGCCCGGGTGCAACGGCCGGCGCATCGGCCACGTGCGCGCCCTCCACAGGCACCTCTTCCCAGCCTGTTACCATGGCCTGAATGCCGCTGAGCGGCCGCTCGCCCGTGGTCGTCAGGTAGACGTGGCCCACAATGAAGGAAGCGAAGGTCCACGCCACCAGCGTGTGAAAGGGGGCCAGGAAGGGCAGCCCGCCCAGCGCGCCGGCAAACTGCGGCCAGCGCTGCACCCCCCACATGAGCGCGCCCGTCAGCACCTGCAGCGGCAGCAACACGTTCAGGATGCCGAAGTAGGTGATCTGCTGCAGCGGGTTGAGGTGGCGCTCACGCGACTTCTCAAAGGGGTGCGGGTCATCCTTGAAGATGCCCGAGATGTAGAACTTGGTCTGCTCAATCGCCTGGTCAAAGAAGCCGTAGGGGCGGGGTATATACTGGCGAATTTCGCCGCCAGCCAGATGCCAGAAGAGCGAAAGCGCCGCATTGATAACCAGCACCGCAGCCAGCACGTTGTGCACCGTCACCACATGCGGGAAGGAGAAGATGCCAAAGATGTCGGGGCGGTGGATGACCAAGCCCGTAAAGAGCAGGATGATGATCGTGGTCGTCTGCAGCCAGTGCCAGAAGCGCTCGTACGCCTGGTACATGTAGACCCGCTTGAGTTTGTGCGCGTGGCGCGGACGGCGCATGGCCGCCACAAAGCGCATTGTGCCGTGCACACTCACACCCAGCAGCACGCCCAGGAAGAGGGCCGCACCAAAAAGATCAATCCAGCCGACGCGGTTGTGGCCAAAGATGTAGATACCATCGGCGCGCGGCGCAGGCACATAGCGCAGCAGACCGTTCGCACTCTCAACCGTGCCGCTGGCCGCCACGTTGTTGTCGGCCACAAAGGTGGGTAGAACGCCGCCGGGCGTGCGGTTGGAGAGTGAAAGCCCTGCCGCCACCGCGAGTCGTTGGCGTGGCAAGCCTGGCAATCTTTCGTCACCCATTCGTCACGCGTTACCGAGTGGTTGATGCTGTAGGGCTGCGTTTGCGCCTCGATGCGCGGGTTGGCCAGCCCCAGCGTCGCCAGCCGCGCGCTGATGAGTGCCGTCTTGGCATCACTGTCAATCACCAGTTCGGCGTCATCCAGCGCGCCATCGCCATTTGTGTCAAACGCATCCAGCACGGCGGGCGCGTAGGCGCTGCCCTCAAACCAGACGGCCTCCAGATCCTGAAGCCGCACGGGCGCAGGTGCGCCGGCGGGGTCATCGTAGACCCAATACCACGCGCTCGACCAGGTTGTAGGGGGCGAGCATGGTGTCGCCGTCAATGTTGGTGCGCTGCATGAGCACCGGCTCGTAGCCTGTGACCAGGCCGTTGACGGTGTCGCTGCCCTCAATGCCGCGGCATTGCGTCACGGGGCAGCCGTCAGCCTGCAGCACCGTCCAGTCCACCGACTCAATCGCCGGCGCGTTCAGCTTGGGAATGTGGCAGCTTTCGCAGGCCAGCACCTCCATGTGGCGCTCGGTGTAGGGCAGCCAGTCGTTGTGCGTCTGCTCGGCGGCATGGCACGATTCGCAGCGGCGCATGGAGCCCTTCTGTCCTTCGTCGATCGTAAATTGTGCGCTTGCCCCGCGTGCCAGATCGTGGTTGGGGCGCTGCAGGTATTCGCCGAGTTCAAGGCGGCGGGGGTCATAAACGAGGTGATCGGGCTGCTTGCCGGCAGCCTCCTGCGCGTGGACCGGGTTGTTGAGCGCATAGTGGCAGTCGGTGCATTTGAGCGCGCGCTCGGCGTGGACATCCCACGGGCGCGCCAGCGAACGCCTTGTCGGCGAGGTTGATGCCCGACTGCGAAATCAGTTGCGGCGAGACAACCTGGCCGGTGGTGGCCGTCTGCGGCTGCGCGAGGTCGCACGCATCAAAGACCAGCGGCGTCTTTGTGTCGGTGTGGACAACGCCGTGGCAGGCTGCGCAATTCTCGTTGGTCGGGTCCTGAATCTGCACAAAAGCGGGGAGCAGCTTGCCGTCGTCGCCAAAGGCCTCGGGCTGCCAGGCAAAGCCGTCGGCCGTCTTGCTTACAATGCCTGTGGCCAGGAGCGACGCCGTATTGGCCCAGGCAAAGTCACCCGCGGCCATGGTCTCGGCGCGCGCGGCGGCATCGGGCTGCGCCAGGTGGCAGACGAAGCAGTCCATCTCCACCACGCCGGATTGCTGCCAGTCCCACGCGCTGACGCGCCGTCAGCACCCAGCAGGCTCGTCTCGGGGTTGGCCGCGTCGGGGCCGAGCGTGCCGAGGGGCGCACCGTTCCGGGCGGTCGTGGCGGGGCCACCGCCCGGAACGAATGCGCCAAACTTCATGAGCCATTCGGCGGTGCTCATGTCCAGCTGCACCGCTCCCTCGGGGGAGAGGTAGCGGTACGTTAGGGGGTCCCATTTGCCAAAGAGGCCGCTGCTCTGATCCCACGGCTGCGCGAGCGTCACGTCGTCGCGGCCAAAATCGCCCAGCCCCAGGTCGCTGTGGAAGCTGTGCTGCTCGATGAAGGCCGTGTCGTGGCACGCGCCGCAGCTTTGCATGGGCGAGACGGGCTTGCCGCTCTCGAGCACGTTGGCTCCGTCGACGTCGAGCAGCGCAAAGCTGGGATGGAGCGGCGAGGCATTGTTTTGGGGCGAAAGGGGCGCGGGAGCGGCTCAACCGTGGGCACAGCCTCTTGCGCCAGGGCATGGGGCGCGCCGGCCACCATGGCAAGCGCCAGCAGCACACAGGCCACAAGCACGCGTGCCGGCGCAATGGTGCGTGCGGAATTCAGAGTCTTCGGGGTGTTGCGGCGGCGAGCGAACATGGGTCAGTCCCTGGGTGCAGATGCTTGGCTTGCATTAACTCTTCGTAGCGGCAGCGAATGAAGGCTGAAATGGCCTGGTAACGAGCGCCAACTGCTATCGGCTTGCAGTGGGTTGGTCATCAAAGCGGCCGCCCCACTCGATCGGGTCGCCGGGGTAGCCGAGCGCCTCCCAGTCCATGCGGCCGCCGGCGGTGTGGCAGTCGTCGCACTGGAGCGCGTTGGCCTTGGGCTGCACCATGTGCGTCACAGGCCAATACATGTCGGTGCGTGCAAAGCCATAGTTGCCGCTGTAGTCGAGGCCGGTCTTCTCCTGCGCCAGTTCAAACGACGAGTTCCAGTCAAAACTCGTCCAGAAGCCCCCTTCGCCCGAGGTGACCGGCTGCAGCAGGTAGTTGTAGGTCGTGTCATAGGGCTGGTTGGCAGCGATGAATCTTGAAGGGGAAGATCTTGGCGCTTGGGTCCTTGATGTTACCCGCCGGCGGGTTGATGACCGTGGTCTGCGTGGGCACAATCGTATCGCCCAGCAGATAGCGATAGTCAAGATTGCCGTTAAACCAGTCGTAGGTGGGCGTCACATTCTTGTCATAGACAAAGTTGCCCTTGATCTTGAGATAGCTGTAGTGATCCTCGGGCAAATCCTGCCCTGCAGTCGACCAGTCCCAGTCGGTCTTGGTGGGGTTCTTGAGCGCCATGGAGGGGACGTGGCAGGTCTGGCAGGCCACGGTCTCCACATGCTGGTTGATGCGGTCGTCCTCGTGCAGGTCGGAGCGCGTGGCAGTCGGTGCAGGCCACCTGCTGGGTGGCGTCGATGGTGTAGTTGTCGGCAAGCAGCTTGCCCTTGATGTCATGCTCTTCCGTCTGGTGGCAGTCGGTGCAGAGGAAGTCGTTGGCGCCCATGTGCACGTCAAGCTCGCCCGAGGGGAAGTAGAGGCTCTCGTCCAGATCGCCATGCTTGACGTTGTTGCCGCCGCCGCCGTCAAAGTGGCATTTGCCGCAATTGTCACGCGTTGGTGCGCGCACGCTCTGCGCAGCGGCCAACAGGTCCACGTCCTCGGCGGGCAGGCCGTAGTCACCCTTGCCGTAGGTGGAGACGTCGGCGTGGCAGACGAGGCAGTCCACATTGCTGGGCTCGCTGAAATCAAATTCGGCGTCGCTCCAGCCATAGCCGGCGTGGCAGCTCATGCAGGTACGTTCGTTGCCCTGCGTGCCAATGCAGAAGTTGTTGATCTGGTTCTTCTTGCCGATCGTCACCGGTTCGTCGCGCCAGGGCACCGTCACCGGCTCGCTCTCCCACGTCCAGTGGGTGGTGTGCATAAACTCGGTCGGCCGAATCCTCGTGGCATTCAAGGCACGCCTGCGTCACCTGCTGGGGCGACTCAAAGGGTCCCTTGATGATGTTGGCGTGGCTGGTGTGGGTAGCGTGCACGGGCACGTTGGCCCACGGGTCAGTGGTTGCCGCCGCGCTGCTCGGCCAAAAGAAATAGAGCGGCGTGGCAATCGCAGCGACAATGGCCACAAGACCAATGAGCCAGAGCCAGCGCGAGCGACGAGCGGGCGGCGTGATCACTGCAGTTGTCTCTGTTGCTGCAACCGTCGAGGTGGTTTCAGTTGTCTCGGGCGTTCTCGGGGTTTTCTGCGGACATGGTGTCCATCTTCCTGTGGTTCGGGGTGGGGAGGCAGCCTAGGCGACGCTGGCAGCGGCCAGGGAGGCAAAACGGGCAGAGAGCTCCTGCCGCTCGCTGACTATATGGGTAATCACATCGGCAAAGCGCTGCACCGAGGCAAGCAGGCGCTGCTCCTGCGCGGCGTCCATGGTGTAGACCTGCGTCACATGCGCGGCGAGCTCGTCGCTGGCCATGCCCAGCGCATCCGCCGAATCATGCAGTTGCGTGGGTGTGGGCGGCCACTCTGCGGGCGCAATGCCGCCAAAGACGACCATGCCGCAAAGCTCGTTGCCCAGGCGCACAAAAGCACGCGTGCACATGAGGCCGAGCTCGCTCTGGATGAAGGTGGGCTGGAGCGCCGGGCGGACGGCAATTTCCGACCAGAGCGCCAGGCAGCGGGCATAGCCCTCGGGGTGCGCTTCAACGGCGGCCATCAGCCCACAGGGGTTTGAGGAGGCCGTGACGGGGACGCCCTTGAGATCGGTCAGCACAATCATGATGCCCAGGGCGTCGGCGAAGGCGTCCTGCATCACCTGTACAGCATTCAAGGGGAATGAGAGTGCGCAAGGTGAGCGGTGCCACGGTCAGCAAATGAAGCCGGTGCGGGCGCGTCGTCAGCCATCGGCTCAGGCTGGGCCGCACCCTCTGTCTCCGTCGTGCAGCCACTGATCAATCAGCCGGCGGGGAAAGCGCCACTGCTTACCCACCTTCATGGCGGGCAGGCGTGCGCTTTCGGCCATGCGGTAGATGGTCGTTCTGTCCACCTGCAGCATCTCCTGCAGGTCGCGGGTTGTATAGAAGGGGGCACTCATAATGCGAACCAAAGGGTTGGTGGCAAAGAAGGCGCCAAGCCCGCCGTGCGGCAGAACTCGGCAAGATGCAGGAACAGGGGTGGGAGGGCGGCGGTTGCGGCCGCCGTCGCATGTGCATTGGATGCATAAAGTGCATTTGATGCAGTCATGCTCCCTGTTCTGCGTAACCAACAGTCTACTCCGCACCAAATGCACATGCACGGGTCATTTGTCCCAAAGAGCGCGGGACAATTGTCCCATCTTGTGAAATCATTCACAGGCATCGGGGGCCGGGGGTCGGGGGCCGGGGATCGCGGGTTCGGGGCCGGCGCGACAAGGATTGTTCCCCAACGTAGCGACGGGCAAGCCGCCGTTCAATCGGTATGACGCATCTCTTCCACCTACCGCTGCTTCCACCGCCGGTAAGCAGTGCTGCACTCTTCTTCACGCCCAGCGCAGCAAACAAACAAGCCGCCTTGTCCAATCAAGGCAAGGCGGCTTCTGCTGTATTCGATTGTGGATGCGCTCCAGTTGTGGGTGCGCTCTAGAGGAAGAAGAACAGGCGGCGCAGTTCAAAGCGAGGCCTCTTGTTGCGCTCTGCCGCGCGTGCGCGCATTGCTTCCCGAATGCGCTGCTGACGCCGATTGCGTCGCTCCATTTCCTCAATCATCTCGCGATGAAGCAGGAGGTAGAGTTCCGGATTACCGTTCATGGTCGTTCTCCAACACGCGTGTGCGTGTAATAATCAAGTGTGTGATTGTGTGTATACGGTCATTGCCGCACGTGAAACGTGCACAATCGCCGAGATTGTGTATGTCAGTCCAGTCCGGCCTGCGCCGAGCCGCACTCAGGAATCCGACCCTGCAACCGCGCGGCCCTTGCGGGTAATAAGGTCGGCCACCCTGCGTACTGCAGCCGCTGTGCGCCCCTGGCGGCCGCAGTATCTGTATTACCGGCTGCCTTGCGGCGGCAGCGCTCGACGCTGTGGGCCAGACGCTCCATCTCCGCATGGCGCAGCGCTTCAGCGTGCTGGCGGCGGGCGGCAAGGTAGAGCGCATCAAAGTGCCCATCGGTCCGCGTTTGGTTTTCAAATTGAGTGCTCATCGCGCCCTCCTTCTGCGCCCGTGGGCGCATATTGTGTAACGGCCGCCGGGGGCCTTGTTGTGTATCGCTTGAAGCCGACTGCGCAATTCCACTTGCAATCGTGCGTGGACGCGTGTATGATGCCGTTTAGGTTGACGTGCATGTAGCGTGTATTTATGCGCAGCCGTGCTTTCTCAAGTATCGCGCACTTTGTGCACGATGTCAATACATAAATACACATTTTACCTTAAAGATTGTGTGCTCTTTCCTGTTGCTCACAACCACTTGCCATGGCCAAGCCCCGCAAATCCACGCCACCCTGCAAAACGCACAATCTGCCGGCGCGCCCTCGCGTGCCGCGCCATTGCGCTGCTTGTGCGTGCGGGCGCCAGTGACGCGCTGCGTCGCCATGGCGCGGCACTGGCCGCCTCTCTCGAGGGCTGGCAGGCGGGCGATGCGCTTGTGCAGGCGGCGTATTTGCATGAGGCCGTGGCCCAGCGCGTGGTCACAGTTGCAGAGGTGGCAGCAGCAGCCGGCATAGAGGCGGCGCACTTGTGCCGCCTCTATGCCGAGCGCATGGGAGGGCCGGCGCCCGCCACAGTGGCGCGGCCGCGCCCGAGGCGCTCAAGCGCGTGCGTCTCTATGCTGCAGCCTATGCCGAACCGGCGCTGGCGTTGCTGTGCGCTGCGCATCTGTGGCACATCGCCGTAAACAGTGAACAATCGCTCCCCGCCGATGGCGCAGCGCCCTTCACACTTACGCTGGAACGCGGCGAGCTACACACAGTGCTCCTGCCCCTGCTCGAGTTGCTTGGATTGCGCGAACTGCGCGATGGTCTGGCCCCCTTTACCGGCTCGGCTTCGGGTTCAGCTCTTGCGCAGCCGAGCGCCGACGACAATCGTCACTTCTTTGCTCACCTCGATACCCTTGCTGGCGCCGCTGCTTGCCGACGGGTTGCACGCGAGCATGGTTACGGGCAATCCACCTGTAGCGCAGCACGCCACCTTGCTTGCGCGCGCTGCCCCCTTTTCGCTTGTGGATCGCACGCCCTCTGCAGTCGAGACGGGCGGCGAGCGTGGATCGGCGCAGCAATCCTACTATGCCGAGGTGCTTGTCGAGAGCGTGGCAGACTGCTATCGGCTGCTGCAGCGGCTGCACAGCAGGCCGGAGCTGCTGCGCCCCATTGATGGCGGCGTTGTAGACAGCACCGCGCGCTGCGCCGCCAACGGCCACCGCAGCCTGCAGACAACGCTCGCCGTGCAAAAGCGCGGCCTAAGCGGGCGCATCATCCTGCAAATTGTGACGCCCACCATGCGCCAGGTTAATCGCTGGGGCGCGGCTTCGTTCTACTTTACCGGCCAGCGCGCGCTGCTCGAACAGACAATTGCCAACGTGCGCGACCGTGGGCCGGCAGATGATCCATTCGGCCCCTATTCTGATGCCTGGTGGTATGCGCGCCGTGCCTTTGCAAGCCAGATTGACGCCCTCGCGCCCGGCGCGCTGCCCGAAACCACGCACACGCCCGAGGCGCCCGAGGGCGAAGGTGCACCCACACCCGTCATTGTCTTCAGCCCCCTTGGTGAGCCCTTTGCCTTTGCACCGGGCAGCACCGTTGTGGACTACGCCTACTCGGTCCACTCTGATCTGGCGGAGCAGTGCAGCCGCTTCCTGGTCAACGGCGAGGCTGTAGAGCCTGCGACCGTGCTGCGCCACCTGGATTTAGTGGCGCTGGAGCACAGCCAGCGTGCGCCCGGGCCCACCATGGCGTGGCTCAACGCAGCGCGCACCAAGCGGGCGCGCACACGCATCCGTCGCTTCTTGCGCCGCCAGAGCCAGGGCGCAAACGATGGCCAGCAGATTGTTGACGGCCGCCTGCGTGCTCTGGAAGAGCACTACGGCTTTCACGTACCCGACCACCGTGTGGACGAAGCAGTGGCGCGCGCAGCCCGCCAACTCAAACTTGCCTCTTCCCAGGAGCTGCTGGCCGAAGTCGCCGCAGGCCGCCTCCACGCCGACCGCTTTCTGCACGCGCTCTTTGCCGAGGAAATTGTGCGCCGCCTGGAGCTGCCGCGTGCCCTGCGCGTGCGCCCCGATCGAATTGCGCTGGCCCAGTGCTGCCGCCCCCGCCCGGGCGCAGACGTCGTGGGGCTGCCCGTGCGTCGCAACGGCATTCTCACCCGCATCACTGTGCACCGCACCGATTGCCCCCAGCTCCTTCTCCCCGAAGGGGGCGCGCGTGCTGAACAGCACCCGCTGCGCTGGCGACTGCGCGCAACGCAGAAGATGGCCGTTCACCTTGATCTGTCGGCGCGCGATGATGATGGGCTGCTGGGCGACGCGCTCCAGGCTATCTATGGCTGCGCCCCCCGCGTTACCCTCTTCAAGACCGACGCCGCCGCGCGGCGCGGCATTGCGCGCCTGCGCTTCAGCCTCGAGGCCGACTGCCAGGAAACAATGGATGAACTGGCCGACCGCTTGCGGCGGCTGCCCGGGCGCGAGGTCAGCGCCGTGCGCCAGCTTGCCCTCTCGCCCAGCGAGCAGGAGGCGCTCCACGCCGACGCCACAGGCGCGGCCAACCCCTACAGCCGCATGCCCGTGCACGACCCCACAATGTTCTTTGGCCGTACGCACGAACTTGAGGAGATCAGCCAGGCAGTGGATCACAATACGGCGTGGTTTGTGCTGCGCGGCCAAAAGCGCGTGGGCAAGACATCGCTCCTGCTCCATCTGCGCAACCACGCGTGGGAACCGCATGTGGCAGTCTGTGCGTTTGTGGATTTTCAGGCCGTGCCGTCGCTCGCCCACGCCAATGTTTTCTACGAAGTGGCTGCGGCTGTTCATATGGACCTTGAGAGCGATCCGCGCGTCGCCTCGCTGGGCGCACCGGTGCGCGCTCACTTTGCCGAGCATGCGCCGCGCCGCCTGGCCGCGTATCTAACCGCCTTGCGCCAGCGCCTGGGCACGCGCCGGCTGGTGGTGCTCATCGACGAATTCAGCCGCACCACCGATTTGCTGCTCGCCGGTGAGCTGCCGAGCGATTTCTTCGACCAGTGGCGCAGCCTGCTCATGCTGGTGGGAGACACCGTCAGCTTTGTCACCGTGATTCAGCAGAAGACCTACGACCAGGCGCAGGAAACCACGCGTGCGCAATTGAGTTCTCCCTTCTGGCAGGTGCATGAGATGGCCGACACGCTGTCGCTCAAACCGCTGGCGAGCGACGACGCGCGCCGTCTGATTGAATGGCCTATCCGCAACTTTGTGGACTATACGCCGGGTGTGGCCGAGCATGTACACGAGTTGACGGGCGGCAGCCCCTTTGTGATTCAGGCCTTTTGCAACAAGCTGGTGGGCTACCTGACGATGCAGGGGACGCGCACCGCTACACGCGTGGATGTGGATGCTGTGGCGGAGAGCTTCATGCAGCCCATGGAGAGCCTCTTTGCCCATTTGCTGGACCTGGCCCCAGGCCGCGCCGACCGCCTGATTACCGAAATGGCCCGCCTGGCAGAGGCGGGCCATGCGGGCGATGTGGATGCGCCGCTGACGTGGGCGCAAATCAGCACGCGGGTCACCGATATCCCGCCCGCTACGCAGCGGCGCACGCTTGCCGCGCTCTGCGCCAATGATGTACTGACGGAATGCGCGCCCGACGCGTGGTGCTTCACGAGCAAGCTTTTTCGGCGCTGGCTCGCGCGCAATAACGGATAGGTCAGGTGGTCGGGTGTCGGGTGTCGGGCACTGGCAGCAGCAACGCTGTTGCTTTGAAGCCTGAACCTTGAACTTTGAACTGCATTTCGCGGGAGGCGCATGATGACGACAATGCCCATGGAAAACGAGCGGCTCTTTAGCGGGCGCGAGCCAATTGTGCGCGAGATCGTGCTTGGCGTGCTGGCCGAAGCGCCCACCAGCTTCTCGCTGGTTGGCTCCAAAATGGTGGGCAAGAGCCGCCTGCTTCGGTTTCTTGCCTCTGATGAGGGGCCGCTGCTGGGCGATGACTTCAGCGACTGGCGGCCCGCCGCCTGGCAGGATGCGGGGCGCCTCGTTGTGGTGCGCGTGGACAGCAGCCTGCCCGATGCCCAGGCCGACTTCATGGCGTACCTTGTGGCACAGGTGGCCGCTTTCATCCAGCGCGAGCACTTGCTGCCCCAAACGCATGCCGCGGAGGAATCCCAGCCGCAGCCCTTGCAACTGATGCTGCTGCTCCAGCGGCTCAATGAAAGAGGCTACCGCACGGTCTTGCTCATTGACAGCTTCGACCGTGTCTTCGCGTCGCTGCCCATGGACACCGTCAATGAGCTGCGCCCCCTCACCCGCCTGGCCGCGGTGGTGGTTGCCACGGAGCAGCCCCTCATTGACCTGGACCCCGACCGTTCGGCGTCGCCCCTCTTCAACATGATGACGATGATCTTCATCGCGCTGCTGGAGCCCGAGGCGGCGCGCCGCTGGATGGAGGGCTACGCCGTCAGCTACCCGGGCATTCGCCCCTGCCTCGACGAGCTGCTGGCGCTCACGGGGGCGCACCCCTACCTGCTGCGGCGGATGGGCGACATTCTGCTCGAGGTCGACCGCATGTTGCCCGCCAATGTGGATGTGGGCCCGGCGCACCTTCCACTGCTGCGGCTGCGCCTGGCGGAGCATGCACGCACCCTCTTTGAGACGCAGTGGCGGCGGTTGCAGTCGCCTCCTGCGCCGCTGCACAAGTCAGTTGTGTTGGGTTTGGTGGCGCGTCTTGTCGAGGGCCCTCTGGCCCTCGCTGCGCTGAGCATTGAGGAGAGCAGCACCATCAACTGGATTTTCAATCAAGCGTTGATCAGCTGCTGCACTGTGGTTCACGCGGACGCAGGTGATGAGGCGAGTCCAGCCGGCGAATCGATTGGCTATTCCTTCTTCTCGCCGCTGCTGGCCGAGTTCTTGCGTGCGCGCATGCAGGAGTTGCAGGCAGGGGGCGAGCGCAATGGCGCCGTGGGGGCGGTGGGCGCGACGGGCGCAGGCGGCGCAGGGTCCGGCGCGGCGGGTGCAGCCGGCAACGGGGCGCCGGCGCGAGCCAACGGCAAGGCAGCCAAAGTACATGCGCCCGTGGGTATTGCGCCCGATTTCCTCGACAAGCTGACCAAGACGGAGGTCAACCTGCTGGGCTACTTCCAGAGCCACAGCAACCAGATTGTTGCACCCGAAACGCTGCTGCACGATGTGTGGCGGCGGCCCGACGCCACCGTGCGGCGCGTGCAGGAGGCCATTCGCCGCCTGCGCCTTGTGCTGGACAAGGCCGACCCGGCGATTGGCACAATCGAGAATGACCGTGGGCGCGGCTACCGTTTTGTGCCCGCAAAGTAAAGCCCAAAAGATCCTCCTCGCGGCAGACGCGCATTTCGTAGCGGCGGCTGAAGCCGCCACGAAACTGTGTTCGCGCGAGAAGGCACTCAAAGGCACGAATCCTCAATCTCCACCGAAAGGCGAACCTCCATGCAACTGCATTTTCATGGCGCGGCGCAGGAAGTCACCGGTTCCATGCACCTGATCGAAATCAACGGCAAGCGCGTGCTGCTCGATTGCGGCTTCTATCAGGGCAAGCGCTCACTCACCTATGAGCGCAACCTTAACTTTCCCTTTGCCCCCGCCTCAATCGATGCGCTGGTGCTCAGCCATGCCCACATTGACCACTCGGGCAATATCCCCAACCTGGTCAAGCAGGGCTTCACGGGCAACATCTGGTGCACGGCGGGCACGCGCAACCTGTCCACCTACATGCTCATGGACAGCGGCGGCATACAGGAACAGGACGCGGAGTATGTCAGCAAGCAGCGCAGGCGCAAGAACGAACCACCGGTTGATCCCATCTACACGCGGGCCGATGCACAAGCAAGCCTGGGCCAGTTCATTGCCATGGGCTACGAGCGCAAGGTGCACGTCGCCGACGGCGTCGAGGTGACTTTTCATCAAGTTGGGCACATTCTGGGAGCGGCGTGGATTTCAGTCGACTTGCATGAGTTCGACACGGACAAGAAGTGGCGACTGGCCTTCAGCGGCGACATTGGACGCACGGAGAGCATGCTCCTGCAACCCCCCACGCGCCCCGATGTGGCTGACATTGTCATTATGGAGAGCACCTACGGTGACCGCCTGCACGAGAGCGTGGTCTCGTCGCGCAAGGCGCTGCGCGATGTCGTCAACGCCACCGCGCAGCGGCGCGGCAAGGTGATCATCCCGGCGTTCGCCGTCGGGCGCACGCAGGAGCTGGTCTATGCGCTCAATCAGCTGGATGAGAGCGGCGACATCCCCGTACTGCCCATCTTTGTAGACAGCCCGCTGGCGGTGGAGGCGACGGACGTCTTCCGCATGCACCCCGAGGCGTGGAACGATACGGTGCAGCGCTTTGTGGTTGAAGACCACAAGCGCAATCCCTTTGACGACGCCAACATTGAGTACGTGCGCGATGTGAGCCGCAGCAAGCAGCTCAACTTCTTCAACCAATCATGCGTCATCATCAGCGCAAGCGGCATGGCCGAGGCGGGGCGCATTCTGCATCACCTCAAGAACAACATTGGCAACAGCGAGAATACGGTGCTGATTGTCTCCTTCCAGGCGCAGAATACGCTGGGGCGGCGACTCAAGGATGGCGACAAGGAAGTGCGCATCTTTGGCGAAGAGTACAAAGTCAAGGCGCATGTGGAATCCATTGAAGGCTACAGCGCCCACGCCGACCAGGCCGAGCTTGTGGCATGGACGAGCGAACTGGATCGCGCCCGCCTGCAACAGCTCTTCCTGGTGCATGGCGAGCCGCCTGCGCAGGAGGTGCTGGCCGGCAAGCTGCACGGCGCGGGCGTGGCCAATGTAACCATTCCCGCGCGCGGCGACGTCGTGACGTTCTGAAGTTGATGCGGTTGGCACGCCGTTGCAGGTCACGTCTCCCGGCGTGACGCCTTTCTGCCACCCCTATCAAATCCATTGATGATCGTAGCGGGGGGCTTCCAGCCCTCCGCTTATGATCTGGCAATGCAGCCTTTACGGCGTCACGCCGGAGACGTGACCTACAACAGCGCGCCCTCCAACGTGACGTACAGCCCGTTTTCCGATCCACATACTCTCCCCGACTTTTCTTCACACTCTCTCCACATGTGCGCCCCATACTGTGTGCAGGACGGCCGGCCACGCGGCGCCACCGTCCTGCACACCGAGCCGCACATTTCAGGTGGGTTCTCACCCACACGCAAGGAGATAGAAGATTATGAAGACCGGTATGAAACGCACCCTGTGGGGTGGAGTAGCGGCCGCAGCAGCCGCACTGATCATCGGCGGCACGGCGCTCTTCCCGACAATTGCCCAGGCCCAGAGCGCTACCAGCACCGACACTGTCACCAGTTCAGTCATTAATACCCTGCAGCAGTGGGGTCGGGGCACGCCAGATGGCGCCCTGGGCGGCAGGGGTGACCAGAGTGCTGCGCTCGCCGAGGCGCTGGGCATCACGACGGAGGAGCTGCAGGCCGCGCAAATGGAGGCGGCGGGCGCAGCGATCGACCAGCAGGTAGCCGACGGCTGGCTGACGGAGAAGCAGGCCGAGAGCCTCAAGGCGCAAATGGATGGCACTGCGGGGCGTTGGGGCGGCATGGGTGACATGGGCGGCGACTTCGGCCACGACTTTGGGCATCGGCTTCGGCAACATGGCCGGCAGCGACATCGACGCCGACGCACTCCTTGCCGACGCCCTCGGCATCACCGTGGATGATCTCCAGGCGGCACGCACGCAGGTCTTCGATGACCGTCTGGCCCAGGCCGTGACGGATGGCAACCTGACCCAGGCAGAGGCCGACCTGATGAAGGCACAGCGATCGCTGAGCGAATACGTTGCGCCCCTGGTGCAGTCGGCATACGATGATGCAGTGACGGCGGCGGTGGCCGACGGCGTCATCACCCAGGCGCAGGCGGATGCACTGGCAGCGCAGGGTGGGCAGGGCATGCGCGGCTTCGGCCCGGGCATGGATGACGGCTTCGGCCACCGCGGCGGGCGCGGCATGGATGACATGGGTGGCCCCGGCCAGCGCGGCGGGCGTGGCGACAGACAGAGCCCCGGCACGTCCGCACCGAACGCCCCGTCTACTGACGATTCAACCGGCAGCAACGGTTAGGCTTCACGCTACAACTGCATAGCCAGAGAGTGGGGAGCGCTGCCTGATGGCAGCGCTCCCCGTTTCTGCTTGCGCAGCGGAGGGGCTTCCAGCCCTCCGCTGCGCAAGCTTCGGAAACTCGTAATTTTCCGTCTTGACATCGTGCATCCATGCGAGTACACTGCAACGCAGCCTGTTATTACAGCATGATAGGATACCAGGGACGGACTACCACCCCGGAGTCGAACGTGCATCTCAACACAAGTATCGACCGCAACAGCTATGTCCCCCTCTACGCCCAGGTGCAGGAGGCCATTCGCGACGCCATCCAGCAGGGCGAGGCGCTCCCGGGCGACCAACTGCCCAGCGAACCGGACCTCTGCCAGCTCTTCGACGTCAGCCGCACGGTGGTGCGCCAGGCGCTTGTCAGCATGGAGTACGAGGGACTGATTGTGCGCCGCAAGGGCAAGGGCACATTCGTCGCACGCCCCAAAATCGGCGAAAGCCTCTTTCAGGAGCTGACGGGCTTCTACCAGGATATGGAGAGCAAGGGCGAACGCCCCGTCTCACGCGTCCTGCAGCAGCAGGTGGTGCCCGCCACCGCCAAGGTGGCCGAGATGCTGGCGCTGCCCGTGGAGACGCCCGTGCTCGTCATCGACCGCGTGCGCTCCATCAACAACGAGCCACTGGTGCTTGTGACGACCTGGTTGCCCTATGCGCTCTGCCCCAATGTGCTCACGGCCGACCTGACGCGCCAGTCGCTCTACGCGCTGCTCGAGCGCGACTACGGCATTGTGATCGCGCGCGGCAAGCGCATGATCCAGGCCATCGCCGCCAGCGAATATGAAGCGGGGCTGCTGGAAATTGCGCGTGGCGCACCGCTCGTGGCGCTCGAGAGCATCAGCTATCTTGAAGACGGCACGCCCGTGGAGTATTACAAGGCGCTGCACCGTGGCGATCGCTCCATGTTCGAGGTGGAGCTTGTGCGCTCGCGCGACAAGGGGCCGGCATATGTGCTCAACAGCAACATGAAATGACGGACAACCATTCGTAACTCGTAACTGGCAACCGGCAGTTGGCAAATGGTAAATGGTGCATTGGCACGTGGCGTTCACGCCATGCCATCCCCGTTTACCGGTGACCACTTCACCAATTGCCACTTCACCAATTGCCACTTGCTTTTGAACCCTTGAACTTCGAACCCTTGAACTCTCAAAATGGACTACCTCCTCGGCATTGACCTGGGCACAAGCGCAACCAAGGCCGCGCTCTATACGACGGACGGCGTACTCGTGGCCGAAGCGGCGGTCGACGTCCCCATTCGCTACCCCGCCCCAGGCGTGGTGGAGCAGGAGAATGAGGACTTCTACCGCACCGCCGCACAGACCGTGGCGACCTGCATTCGCGACAGCGGCGTGGACCCACGTGCGGTGCGTGCGCTTGCCTTTGACAGCCAGATGGCGGGCATTGGTGCGATTGACGAGGACTTTGCACCCGCAATTCGCTTCGATTCGTGGCTGGACATGCGCTGCCGCCCCTACATTGAGCAACTGGCGCGTGACCATGGCGACCTGATTACGCGCACCACCGGCTGCGCGCCCACCTGCGACCACGGCCCCAAGATCCTCTGGTGGAAGCACGAGCGCCCTGCGGAGTATGCGCGCATTGCCAAGTTCGTCACGCCGGCGGGCTACGTGGCCGGACGCATGGCCGGGCTGCGCGCCACAGACGCCTTCATGGACTACACCTTTATCCACTTCTCGGCGCTGGCCGACGCACAGGCGGGTGAATGGTCGGCAGAGCTCTGTGGGCTGCTGGGCGTGGAGATGGAGAAGCTGCCGCGGATTGTGGAGCCGTGGCACGTGGCGGGCGAAGTGACGGACACGGCCGCCCGTGACTTTGGCCTGGCCCCGGGGACGCTCGTGGCGGCGGGCTGCGGCGACACCGCCGCCGGCGCGCTGGGCGCAGGCATTGTGCGCCCGGGCATGCTCTTTGACCTGGCCGGCACTGCCTCTGTGCTGGCCGGCTGCACCGACAGCTTTGTGGCCGACACGCGCCACAAGGCGCTGCTCACCATGCGTTCGGTGATTCCCGGCCTCTGGAATCCGCTCGCGTATATTGCGGGCGGCGGTCAGGCGCTGCGCTGGTATCGCGACACCTTTTTCGCAACGCACCATGGCGTGGCAGAGGCGCAAGCCACTTTCCTGAGCAGCGACGAAGCGTATGCACGCATGGCCGAGATGGCCTCTGCCATTGCTCCCGGAGCCGATGGGCTGCTCTTCTCGCCACACCTGGGCGGGCGCATTTGCCCGGCCGCGCCGCAGATGCGCGGCGCGTGGGTGGGCTTCTCGTGGAGCCACACGCAGGCGCACTTCTACCGTGCCCTGCTCGAAAGCGTGGCCTTCGAGTATGGCTACTATCTCGAAATCCTGCGCGAGTCGATTCCCGATTTGGCGCTCACCGAGGCGCGTGCCATTGGCGGCGGCGCACGCAGCGCGCTCTGGAACCAGATCAAGGCCGACGTGCTGGGGGTGCCCTACCAGCGGCTGGCCGGGGCCGAGTTTGGCAGCTGGGGCAGCGCGCTGATTGCAGGCAAGGCAGCGGGCATCTTTGATGACCTGGCCGCGACGGCCGCCGCCCATGCGCAGCCCACCGGTGCGCCTGCTCTGCCCAGTGCCAGCGCACACGCCGCCTATGCGCCGCTGGTGGCGCGCTACATCGCGCTTCAGGAGACATTGGAAAGCTTCTACACAACTTTCACGGATTGACTACAGATAACCGCGGATGCGACGCGGCTCTGTTCTTGCTTCCTCTTAATCTGCTGTTATCTGTGATCAATCCGTGAAGTCTCTGTGCAAGCCGTTGTTCTTGTCAATCAATTCGTAAAGGGGATACGCACGTGACGGATTCGAGCAGGAGCAAGGTTGTGCGCATTTGCATGGTGGGTGCAGGGCGCGTGGGCGAGCTGCATTCCGCCACGCTGCGCAACCACGTGGCAGGCGGCGAAGCGGTAGCGCTTGTGGACACCTCCGTCGAGATGCTGGCCAAGACCGGCGACGTCTTCGGCTATGAGCAGCGCTTCACCTCGCTCGAGGAAGCGCTCGACAAAGCGCAATTCGACGCGGTCATCATCACCACGCCCACCTTCACCCACCGCCATCTGGCTGTGCTCGCCGCCGAACGGGGCAAGCATGTCTTTGTGGAAAAGCCCATGGCCATGACGCTGGGCGAGTGCGATGCCATGATCGACGCCTGCAAGCGCAACGGCGTCCACCTGCAGATCGGCTTCATGCGCCGCTTCGACCCCGACTTTGTGCTGGCCGCCGAACGCATTGCCGCCGGCGAAATCGGCGAGCCGATGCTCATCAAGTCGCTCACGCACGGGCCCGGACTGCCGCCCATGTGGGCCAACGACCTCAAGCGATCCAACGGCATGCTGGCCGAGGTCAACAGCCACGACCTCGACTGCGTGCGCTGGCTCATGGGCTCCCCCATTGAGCGCATCTACCTCGAGACGGCCAACTTCAAGGGGGCCGAGCGGGGCGTTCCCTTCGAGCGCTTCTACGACACCATGATCGCCAGCCTCAAGTTTGCATCGGGCGGTCTGGGCGCCATCTCGGGCGTCTGTCCATGCGACTACGGCTACGACGCGCGCGTTGAGATTGTGGGCAAGAAGGGCATCATGCAGATTGGCTCCATGGAGGGGCGCGCCGTGGTCGTCTGCATTGACCGCGACGAGGGGCTGGTGCAGCCCATCTTCCGCCGCTGGCCCGAGCGTTTTGCGTGGGGCTACATCAACGAAATCCAGCACTTCGTGCAGAGCATACAGAGTGACACCGCGCCGCGTGTGACGGGTGAGGATGGGCGCTGGGCCGTGGCGGGCGTCATCGCCGGCACACGCTCGCTGCTCGAGGAGCGCCCCGTGCGTCTGGACGAAATCCTCGACGGCGCGTGGACGCCCGCGCAGGTGCTGGGTGCCAACTAACGAAAATGACCAATATTCAGTAACCAATCACTTATGAATGATAACATAATGACTACACCCAAAAGTATGCTTGCCGCACGCTGGTATGGCCCCAAAGACCTGCGTGTGGAGGAAGCGCCCCTGCCGGCCATTGGCCCCGATGAGGTGCTCATCAAGGTGCTGGCGGCCAACATCTGCGGCACCGATCTGCGCATCTACCATGGCGGCCACCGCCACTACCCGCCCGGCTCCGTGCGCATCCCGGGCCACGAGGTGACTGGCACAATCGCCGCACTGGGCGAGCGCGTGCAGGGCTTTGGCGTGGGACAGCGGGTCTTTGTGGCCCCCAACATGGGCCACGGCAGCAGCCGCGCCACCATCTCGGGCAACAACAACATGGACCCCGATTTCCAGGCCATTGGCATCAACCTCGACGGCGCCTTCGCCGAATACATGCGCGTGCCTGCACTGGCCCTGCAGCAGGGCAACCTCATGCCCATGGATGAGGCAGTGGATCCAGCAGTGGCGGCGCTGATTGAACCGCTGGCCTGCGTGCTGCGCGGTCAGAACGCCGTCAATGTTCACAGTGGCGACGTGGTGGTCGTCATGGGCGCCGGGCCAATCGGCATTCTGCATATGAAGCTGGCCACACTGCGCGGGGCAGCGCGCGTGATTGTGAGTGAGCCGAGCGCGCCCCGCCGCACCCAGGCGCTGCAGCTGGGCGCCGACATGGTGGTAGATCCCGTCAACGAGGATTTGGAAGCCGTTGTGCGTGCAGCCAGCGGCGGGCGCGGGGCCGACGTGGTAATCGTCGCCGCCCCCTCCAAGGTGGCGCAGGAGGCGGCGCTGGAGATTGCGGCCATTGGCGGGCGCATCAATCTCTTCGGCGGCCTCTCCAAGGAGGACCCGATCATCCGCTTCAACTCCAATACCGTTCATTACAAGGAGCTTGTGGTGACGGGCACCACAGCCTGCAGCACCCATGACTGCCTGCGCGCCGCCGATCTGGTCAACGCCGGCAAGCTCGACCTTGC
Organism: uncultured Chloroflexia bacterium; assembly: GCA_963773745.1. Lineage (GTDB taxonomy): Bacteria > Chloroflexota > Anaerolineae > Caldilineales > Caldilineaceae > UBA5069. Next base: position 115,769 of record CAVZCL010000005.1, on the reverse strand, counting down.
GCCGCTGGTCACAGCGCGCTTCCCGCTCAGCGAGGCGAACGCAGCCTTCGCCGCCGCAGCCGACGGCGCCAACCTGCGCGTGGCGCTTATACCATAAGTCCAAAAGCTAATTGGTAAATTGTCATTGGTAATTGGCTTCGCCGATTCCCACTTCACCAGTTGACCATTTACCACTTCACCATTTACCACTTGCCAACTCACCAAGCACCAATGATCAGAAGGGATCTTCACCCATGCGCAACGCACCCTACACCTTTGAAGTGCCCGGGCCGGATTTCGTGCCTTCACACTATGACAATCACATCGAGCGCCGCCTGAGTGCACTCAAGGGGCAGTTCAGTGACGACGCAGCCGTGGAGGCCATGCTGGCCGAGGGCGACCCGCTGCTCTACGAGGTCTACGACTTCGAGCGCCCCCACGTGCCGGGTGAGCTGCTCCACGGCATTTCAATTGTGCACCCGGGCAAGGTGGGCGCCGAATATAACATGACCAAGGGACACTACCACGAAGTGCTGGAGACCTCCGAGGTCTACTACTGCCTCAAGGGGCAGGGCTTCATGGTGATGGAGACGCCCGAAGGCGAGTGGGCCGTGGAAGAGTTGCACCCGGGGCGTGTGCTCTATGTGCTACCCCGCTGGGCCCACCGCACAGTCAACACCAGCCCCACGGAGGATGTGATTACCCTCTTTATCTACCCGGGCAACTCGGGCCACGACTACGGCACGATTGAGCAGCAGGGCTTCCGCAAGCTTGTGCTGGAGGAAGCGGGCAAGCCCGTGATTGTGGACAACCCGCGCTGGAAATCGCCCGAAGAACGCGGGCGCTGAGGATAGACGCCATGAAACCCCTCTCGGCGTGTCACGTGCTGGTGACGCCCACCTCCTACGGCAAACATGAGCCTGCGCTTATTCGCGCGCTCGAGGCATGCGTGGGGCGCATCAGTTGGAACCCGACGGGCAAGCCCCTGGCATCGGCGCAGTTGCAGCCGCTGCTGGCCGATGTGGACGGCTTCATTGCCGGTCTGGATGCGATTGATGCGGCGGCGCTGGCCGCTGCGCCCCACCTGCGCGTCGTTGCCCGCTATGGCGTGGGGGTGGACAACGTCGACCTCGAGGCAGCGCGTGCGTGCGGCGTCGTCGTTACCAACACGCCGGGCGCCAACGCCGGCTCGGTGGCGGAGCTGGCCATCGCGCTCATGCTGGACCTGCTGCGCCCCATCCTTCACGCGGCCGAGCAGACGCGTACGGGGGGCTGGCCGCGCATGAGTGGCCAGACGCTTGAGGGCAAGACTGTGGGCATTGTGGGGATGGGCGCCATTGGGCGGGGTGTGGCGCAGCGGCTCTCCGGCTTTGGCTGCCGCGTGCTTGCCTTCGACGTGGTGGTGGATGTTCCCTTTGCCGAGCGCTGGGGCGTGGAACTGCTGCCCCTGGCCGATCTGCTGGCGCAGGCAGAGATTGTCTCGCTGCATCTACCTGTGCTGCCGGCGACGCGCGGTCTGGTGGATGCGGCCTTCCTTGCTCAGATGAAGCGGGGCGCGTACCTCATCAACACGGCGCGCGGCGAATTGGTGGATGAGGGCGCGCTCTATGCGGCGCTCACCACGGGCCACATTGCGGGCGCTGCGCTTGATGCTTTTGCCGTCGAGCCACCCACAGCCAGCCCGCTGCTGGCGCTGCCGCAGGTGATTGCCACGCCCCACATGGGCGCGCACACCGACGGCGCCACCAGCGCCATGGGGCGCATGGCCCTCGCCGATTGCCTGGCCGTATTGCGCGGCGAGGAACCGAAGCATCGCGTTGTGTAGAAACCACTCGCACCCGGATTTCACACATTGTGCACAGATGACAGCGGACAGTGCTTTAGTCTGTTGTTATCTGTGGTAAAGAGGTGAAATCCGTGTACGGCTCTTGAGAGGTGAGAGATGAACAAGGCAGAGACTCTGAAGCGCATTGAGCAGGCGGGTGTGCTGGCCGTGCTGCGCGGCCCATCGCCCGAGTTGACTGTGCAGGCGGTGGAAGCGCTGGTGGCGGGCGGCGTCATTGGCATCGAGATCACCTATTCCACCCCCAACGCCGCCGACGTGGTGCGCACGCTGCGCGCCCAATTTGGTGACGCCATTCTGCTGGGCATGGGCACCCTCACAGAGCCAAAGCACGCCGCCGAGGCGCTGGAGGCGGGTGCATCCTTCATTGTCTCACCCCACACCGAGGCCGAACTGGCACGCGCGATGGTGGCCACCGGCCTGCCGGTGATGATGGGCGGCCTCACCCCCACCGAGGTGCTGCTCGCGCACCGTCTTGGCAGCGACGTCGTCAAGCTCTTCCCGGGCTCGCTGGGCGGGCCAGCCTACATGAAGGCGCTCAAAGGGCCCTTCCCCTACATCCCCATGATGCCCACCGGCGGCGTCAGCAAGGAGAATGTGGGCGCATGGTTCAAGGCCGGGGCTGTGGCCGTGGGCGCGGGCAGTGAACTCTGCCCCAAAGAGATGCTTATGGCCGGCCGCTTCGACGAGATTTCAGCGTTGGCACAGGATTTTGTGCGGGCGATTGCCGCCGCGCGCAGCGAATAAGGAGCCTCTCCCATGGAGTCCACCACCAGCAGCACTCTAAACGGTTCTGTTGTGCCGAAAGCCGAACCCACCTTTTATTTCGTCGGTGTCACCACCGGCAAGTCATCAATCAACAAGGTTTTTCCGCTGTGGATGGAGATCATGGGCCGCCCCGAGGTCAAGCTCGACGGCATTGACCACAAAATCCATGATGACCCCGAGGCCTATCGCGCCACGGTGGCGCAAATCAAGTATGACCCCAACTGCGTGGGTGCGCTTGTGACCACGCACAAGATGGACTTGCTCGCCGCCGCATCCGACATGTTTGAGCACCTGGACCCCTATGCCAAGACGACGCGCGAGGTCTCTTCCATCTCCAAGCTCGATGGCCGGCTGGAAGGCCACGCCTACGATCCCATCACCGCCGGGCTGAGTATGGATGCGATTGTGGGCGAGGGCTACTTCGCGCGCACGGGCGGCGACGTCCTCTGCTTCGGCGCGGGCGGCTCTGGGCTGGCCACGCTGCTGCACCTCATCAGCAAGCCCAACAAGGCCGACCGGCCGGCGCGCTTTATCGCCGTCAACCGTTCGCAGGGGCGGCTGGACCACATGCGCACCATGGTGGAAAAGTTCGACACTGACATCGAGGTTCAGTACATCCAGAATGCCGACCCGGCGCGCAATGATGAATTCATGGCGCAGATGCCCGAGTTTAGCGTCGTCATCAACGCCACGGGCATGGGCAAGGACACGCCCGGCTCCCCCGTGACGGATGCGGGGCTCTTCCCCCGAAACAGCATTGCGTGGGAGTTCAACTACCGCGGCGAGCTGGACTTCATGCACCAGGCATTGCGCCAGGTGGATTCGCGCAATGTGACGGTGGAGGATGGCTGGGTCTACTTCGTCCACGGCTGGACGCAGGTGGTGGGGCAGGTGCTCCATCAGCCGATCACCCCGGAGCTCTTTGATCGCCTCAACGCCGCCGCCGCATCGACGCGCTGAGAAGGCCCAGTACACAGATTTCACAGAAACAAACAGATGAAAGCGGACATCCGCTTTCATCTGTTTGTTTCTGTGAAATCTGTGTACTGCCTTGTGTGGCGGCTAATGCTACGGCCGCGTCGCCAACGGCAGGTAGACGTATTCCTTTATCTCGACGGGCCGCAGGGGCGCAACGGGCGCGGCGCCGTCAACCAGCAACTGCACGGCCACGGTGGATGCGGTGGCGCCAAGGCCAGGGCCGGGCGTCACCGTGATGATGCTCTCGTACACGCCCTTTGGCAATCCGGCAGCGTTGGCGCGCACGATCATCCCCTCGTAGGAGGGCGTCACGGTCAGCCACGGCACATTCACGCTGAGTTGCCACGTCGCATCTTCGCACCCCGCTGTGCAGACAACCACCGCTGCATTGGCAGGCAAAATGTCACCATTCGCGCTCTTGAAGATGAGACTATTGGGCGCCGCAGCCAGCCGTGTCACGATGTCCGGCATCTCGTTGGCCACGTTGATGGGTGATCCCACGATATAGAAGGGGTCGCCCACCCCGGCTTCATCCTGCGTGCGCGCAAGCACGCCTTGCCCTCGGAATGCTGTAGAGCCGGTTCCCCAAACAATTGGGGCGCGGGTGGAGAGCGGCTGACCATAGAAGCGCACCGCATCCACCACAACGTCGGCGGCGCCTGTGCGCTCGACCCATACCTCCACGTCTGCGCTCAGTGCGGGCGACGGGAAGGCAAAGTCAATTGCAAATTCCTGGAACTGTTCCGCCTGCGCGAAGTCGTCGGCCTTGATAACGAGCGGGCCGAAGTCCTGCCCGCCGGCGCGCACCTTGAGGCGCGCCACTTCTGCGCTGCCTTGATTGGTCGAGACCTTGAGGCGGAAGTAGGCTGTCAGCAGCTTGTTGACGGGCAGCGTGTAGAGGATGCCGCGTGCCAGGCCCGGGCTCGTGTCGCCAAGCATGCGCAGCACAGAACCACCCACGCACGCTGTGTCCGCCTCGACCACCTGGGGGCCGCGATAGACGAGGAAGGCCGGGTCGCTGCTGTCGAGCGACCAATCGAGGCTCAGGCGCACCAGCGGGGATTCAACGGCCGGCAAGCTGGGCGCGCTGAAGGCTGTGCCGATGTTGGTGGCCTGCGTCAGCGAGATCTCCGAAATGCGCACCGACTCACCCAGATAGATCATGTCGCTCAGCATCTGCGTCTGGTTATTGCCGCTGCGCAGAAGCACATAGACCGTACGCCAGCCTTCGCCTGCCTCGAGAGTCCAAGCCTTTGAGGTCGCAAAGGGCTCCCACGCAACCGCGTCAAAGTCGGGTGTGTTCGAGACCTTCATGGCAACGGCGGGCACGGGCTGGGGGTGCAGGGTGAGGGTGACTTGTGGCGTCTTGCTGAGGATAGCTTCGTTGTTGATGACGACGGGGCCGAATGCGGAATCGGCGGCCACGTCGAAGACGACGAAGCCGCGGCCAAGCGCCTCGCTAAAGTAGTAGCCTGCGCCTGCCTCGTGTGCGTCGGGATTCATGAGCACGCTCCGCTGCGGGTCGCCGAACATCCAGGCAGTTACAGCCGAATTGGGCTCGGTGAAGCCACAGACAATCGCCTCGCCCCAGACGGCCACATTGGAGTAGCCAAAGGAGCGAACGCGCGTGCCCGGGCCGTGGCCCAGGCTGTCTTCGTGGCCGCAAACAGGGCGGGTGATGACCGCATCACGCGCGAACCGAGCGCGCCGCCTCGCTGAGGTTGCGGTTCCAGCGCAGGGGCAGCAGCCCTTCCTTGACGCGCTCCACATTCACGGCCGCGACAAGTTGGGCCTCGCGTGAGGTCAATTCCGCTTCGAGATCGTTGACGTTGAGGACCGGCGTTTCTGCGGCTGCGGCCGTGTGTGCGGGGAGCACGCTCGTCACCACCATCAGCAACGCCACAAGGACGAGGGTCAGCGAAGCGCCATAGCGCACTGGCGGGTTCGCTGCGGGCTGGGGGGAATGGGCTGTTCGTTTGACTGCCAACTGCTTGAACGGCACGAGCGTGAATCGTGTTGCCCCGTTGGACAGCACGCCGAGATGCTCAGGGGGGTGCGCAGGCCGCCGGTAAGCAGCGCGCGCGAGCGATCTTGTTGCCGAAAACATAGGTTCACTTTCTGAAGTTGGATATGCTGCTTTTGTGCAGGTTCGAACGTAGATGAGCTGTCAGCCGGAGCCGAGCCGAAACACGGGACTCATGCGCAGACAGACAGTCGGAATGGGGGGGCATCCCGCCGGAACCGATACTCCTTCCATGAACCAGAGTGAATCTGGGAACAACCGGGGGTGCTGCCGGAAGACGCGTTAGATCGCCTTGATGAGGGTAGCAGCAAATGCTGATCTGCACTTTGCGGCTGCCCTGCGTATGTTTGTGTTACTGCTGCGCGCACCCAACACGCAGCGTGCGTAGGCCACGCACGGGCGGAACGTACAACAAAGGCTCTGACGCAAAGGCGCAAAGAAACAAAAAAGCAAGAAATTTACAAGGGCGCAGCACAGGTGATCAAACGTCACCACGGAGGATTAACGCAAGGAATCGCTCGAGGATCGGGCATGTGCAGTTCTTGCCCTTGCCTCTCTTTGCGTTTCTTTTGCGCCTCCGCGCCTTTGCGTCGGGTTTCAGATGTGCAGGTCCTCGGGCGCGTCCACGTCGGCGAGTGTGGCCGCGTCAACGGGCAGCGTTGTCACAGTATGGCGTGCCAGCAGCACACGCCCGCCCTGGTCGCCCGTTACGGCGGCCAACGCGCCGAAGTGGCTGCAATCAAAGAGCGCCGGCGCACCGCGCAGTACCCCGTCCGCGATGGGCGCGACGATGTCGCTGCCGCTGCGCCACAGGGCAATCATGCGGCGCAACAGGGCCGGCTCCACCCAGGGCTGGTCCACCGGCAGGCAAATGACGGCCTGCACAGCGTGGGGCAGGGCGGCCAGGCCGGCGCGCAGACTGGTTGATTGCCCTTGCGCCCACTCGGGATTGTGAACAAGCTGCAGGCGCGGGTCGGCCAGGTCGGCCACCGCCTCTTGCACCAGCGCAGCGTGCGCCCCTGTCACCATCACCACATGCTGGGCGCCGCTGGCCAGCGCAGTGCGCGCGGCGCGTCGGGCCATGGGTTCGCCGTCGACAAGCGCCGCCTGCTTGGGCGCGCCAAAGCGGCGGCTTGCGCCGGCAGCGAGCAGAATCACAGCAACAGCGCCCCAGCGCTCCAGCACCGGCTCGCCATCCTCACGGCCGGCGGCGGCAATGAGCGTGGGTGCGCCGCTGGCCGTCGCCACAGACGCGCAGATGCGTCCTACGGCAAGGCGTGCAGGCGCTTCGGCCTTGTTGAAAACGGGCAGCAGGCGTGCTGCCTGGGGCAGCCCCTTGGCGCCGCCGTTGGGGTGGAGCAGCAGGCGCACGGCCTGGCTGGGCGTCAGCGGTGCGGGCACGTCACCCATCTCCAGCAGCGCGCGCATGCGTGCCGCGCGATGCGCATGGGCATCGTCCACGGGCGCGCCCACGGCGTCGAGGCCGACGACGGGCACCAGCAGCGTGCTGCTCTGCGGCACAACAGGCTCATGGTTGGCGGGGACTTTCACAGGGAGGGTGCGGCTGCCGTCGGCTTCCAGCACAATTGCGCCAATGCCAAGGCGCGCTGCGTGGACAACGAGCGCATCAACCATCTCCGGCGCAAGGCCCGTCTGCTTGCCGTTGAGGAGCGTTTCATTACCCACCAGCAGACAGTGGCTGTGCGCATCAAGCGCGCGCGCCAGGTCGTCAACAGGCAACGCGCTGCTGGTCAGCCGCAGGTGCGCAGGGGCAAGCTCAAGCTGGCGCAGGGTGACGCGCGTGGTTGTGGTGGTGACCACGCGTAGCCCGTGCGCCACCAGTTCGCCGCGCCAAACGGAAGACGATGCTCGTCTTGCCGCCGCCGCCGACCACGGCAACGACCTCCGGGCTATCCCCCATCAAATTCAGGCGCAGCGCTGAAACCAGTTCCATTCTGCGGGTCCCTCAACCATCGACTGCTTCAACGCAAGGGCGCAAGTTGCGCCCGCTGCACTTGCTACCTGCGCCACGCCACCAGCATCAGGCAAATCCAGCCGCTGATGAAAGCCACGCCGCCAATCGGCGTAATGGCCCCCAGCCAGCGCTGGCCAGAGAGTGCAAGCGCATAGAGGCTGCCGGAGAAGATGAAAATGCCGGCCACAAAGAGCCAGCCCGCCCACGCGGCAAGGCTGCTTTGCGGCCAGCGGCCCAGCGCCACGACGACGGCGAGCAGTGCAAAGGCGTGATACATCTGGTAGCGCACACCCGTCTCAAAGGTGACGAGCAGATCGGGCGGCACAATGCCACGCAGGGCATGGGCCCCAAATGCGCCCAGCGCCACGCCCAGCCCACCAAAAATCGTCGCGAGAATAAAGAAAGTACGTTCCATGGTTGCCTGCTTCGGTATGTATGTCGCGGCTGCTTTATTCCGAGGATACAACGTGCGCCTTTGTGATCGGAGAGAAAGAAGCTGCTGTAACTTCTATCGCAAAAATGAGCCGAATCCCGCGCGGCCGGCTGCTCTTTGGCATACATTGGCTGCAAAGCTGCGGCCAACGGCGCACCGGTGTCACAATACTCGAGTCATGTGTCCACTGTGTAGCGATCTTGTTGCACAAAATGCAACAGCGCAAGTGCTAAATGCAGAACGGAATGGATTGCCCGCCTTGCGCTCCTGCATTGAAAGCGCGTGGCTCACCTTGGCGTCACTTCAGGAAACGCCGCCCGGCTCCGCGCCCGCAGCAACGGGGTGGCGCGCGTCGGTAATCCAGTGGCTCCATGAACCCGGATAGAGGCGCCCACCCGCAATGCCGGCAATCTCCAGCGCCAACAGCGTGTGGCACGCGCTCACGCCTGAGCCGCAGTAGGCAACGACCTCGGTTGGCGGGCGGTTACCCAGCAGTGCGGCATAGCGGCCGCGCAAAGTTTCAGCATCAAGCCAGTGGCCGTCGGTGTCGAGGTTATCCACAAAGGGGGCCGACTGCGCGCCGGGGATATGGCCGCCTACCGGATCCATTGTCTCGTTTTCGCCGCGGTAGCGGTCCGCCCCGCGTGCGTCCAGCAGCAGGAGTTCGTCGCTGCCGAGCGCCGCCGCAATCGCGTCGGCGTCGACAATGCCGGCAAGACGTGCGCCGGCGGCAGCGTTCGGCGTAAAGGTGCGCGGCGGGCGCGCTTCCTCGCCGCCTTGCGTGGGCCTGCCCTCGCGCTGCCAGGCGCGCCAGTCACCGTCAAGCACCGCCACGGCTTCATGGCCCAGCAGGCGCAGCAGCCACCAGAGGCGTCCGGCGTACATGCCGCCGGCGTCGTCGTAGACAACCACCTGCACGCTCTCGTCAACGCCCCACTGGCCAAGGCGCTCAATGAGGCGCGCCATGTCGGGCAGGGGGTGGCGTCCCGTTTCACTTGGGCGCACGGGGCTGGAGAGGTCGGCATCCAGATCGGCGTAGACGGCGCCGGGGATGTGGGCGGCCAGATAGTCGCTGTGGCCGCGCGCCGGCGCGCGCAGGTCAAAGCGGCAATCGACAACCGCCCAGGCTGGATCACCGATGTGTTCCGCCACGATATCGGTCGAGACAAGTGTAGTGTGGGGCTGCTGGGGGCTCATAGGCTAACTCCGTTTGCCGTGTGAAATGGGGCGTCGCTGTGGCGTGCGGCGTCTTTCGTAGCGGCTGCTTCAGCTGCCGTTGTCGAGGACGCGACGTGTTTGGTGAGTTCGGCAGCTGAAGCAGCCGCTACGAAAGACGCCGCGCACTGCGGAGACGCACCTGTGAAGCCCGTTCTTGCAACGTAGATCGCACACAGGCAGCCTCGCCATTGTACCCCAAGGGTGCGCCGGCTGATGAACATGGAGGGTATCGGAAAGCTCAAAAACCCGCTCGTCATTGCATCGCGCGTGCGCCGTTCGACAGGCGGCAAGGGCTACGGTAAAATGAGCCATCAGTGGTGCGAGCACGACGCGAATACGTGAGTAGACGGCCATCACAGCCAACTTCGCGGGCGCCATGGAGGCAAAGCAACTTGCCATCTCCCCAGCATACAGCGGCAGTGCCACCTGTCGGGCAAGAGAGGGCCGCCAGCGAGGCAGAACCGCGCACGCCAGCAGCAGAAGAGCGGCGGCGCAGCGTCCTGGTGGCTGTTCTCAACAATAGCGAGGATCTGCGCCGCGCCGCCAGCGAGGGCTGGTATCGCATTCCCCAGCGGCGCGCGCCCCGTCGCATTGGCGCCGACTATGTGGCCTTCTACCAGACCGGCGCCTTCCGTCGGCAGGAGCGTGAAGGCGCGCCCGAAATCGAATCGGCGGCGCAGGCGATTACCTGGTATGCGCCCACGCGCCGCTACCAGTTGCTCACCCGGCGCGTGCTGCTCCCTGCCGAAGCCAATCATCCCCGCGCCGACGACTACTACTATCGCATTGAGCTTGGCCCGCTGCAGCGGCTGGCGCGCCCTGTGGCCGCCAAAAGCTACCACCGCGTCACCTTCATTCACACCACGCTCGATGCACTGCTCTCGGCCCCCGATGTGGTCGACCTCTTCCGCAAGGATGATCCCTTTTGACCTGCTGTGGGACGCCTTGCGCGCCCACCAACTGCGCCCGCTCAAGAACCGTCTTGTGGCCGACCAACCCGTGGACATTGCGCTGCGTGCACGCGGCGGCTATGTGGGCGTGCGCTGCAGCGATGGCGGCGCCACACGCGAAAGCCGCCCCCTTGCGCTCCCCGAACGCTGGGAGCTGATCACCTTTTCTGCCTCGCAAATTGAGAGCGACCTTGATGGCTGTCTGCGCCGCGTCGGTGCGGCGCTGATTGGCATGGGCGGGTCGCTCCTGAATCAACCATGAAGAACCGACGCATCCTTTCAACACAAATTTTGCTCGTGGCGATTGGCCTTGGGCTGGTATGGCTCTCTGTGCGCAATGTGCACTGGCGCGATGTCGTGCAACATCTTGCGCGAGCTGAGCGTACGCGAACTGATCCCCATTCTCCTGCTGAACCTGGGCGTGCTCACCGCGCTCAGCACGCGCTGGTGGCTGCTGCTGCGCGGCTTCGGCTTCCGCCTGCCCTTCCTGCGCATTGCGCGCTACAGGACCACAGTCTTTGCGCTGGGCTACCTGACGCCCGGCCCGCAAATTGGCGGCGAGGTGCTGGCGGTCTACTACCCCACCCGCCACGGGGTGCCCACTTCGGTGGCGCTGGCTGTCGCCTCTGTGGACAAAACGCTGGAGCTGCTGGGCAATTTCACCTTCATTGCAATTGGCGCGTTCATTGTTTTGGTGGGCCAGCACCTGATCAGTGAGGCCGACCTGATCGCGCTTGGCCTCCTCTCCACGCTGCTGCTGATTCCCGTCGCCATCCTCGTGCAGATCTGGCGTGGCAAGCGCCCTATCTCGGGTTTCATCCTCTGGCTGGAGGAGCTTGTGCCGGCGCGCTGGCGCGCCCGCGTGCGACAGGCGCCGGGCATGCGCGGCCTCCCCTCCATGCATCGCCTTGAAGAGACGGTGATGCACAGCGAGGATTTGATTGCATGGCTCTGCCGCGAGCAGCCGTGGACGTTGGCGGCGGCAGTTGCGGCCACAGGCGCAGCCTGGGCCTGTACATTGACCGAGTTCTGGCTGGTGACGCGTGCACTTGAATTGCTGCTGACGCCCGCCCAGGCAATTGGCACGCTCGTGCTCATCTATTTCGCATTCACAACGCCCATGCCCGGCGGCCTGGGCGCCGTCGAGGCCGCCATTCTGCTTGCGTTCACAACCTTTGGCTTCACCCCCTCGCAGGCGGTGAGCCTGGCGCTCTTTATCCGCTTCCGCGATCTTACCGAGGCGGCTATCGGCCTGCTGCTCGGCGGCGTTTCGTGGAAGAAGCTGCATACGCTGGATATGGATGCCGTTGCCACGGCCTCGCCCCACCTGCCACCGCCGCCGCAGACGCGGCGCTATGCAGCAGGCGCAGCCGCCCTGGCCGCTGCAGCCGCTGCCGATGCTGCGGTCGCTGCCGATGCTGCATCGCCCGATGCGGCGGCGGTTGCTCTTCCATACGGCGACGTAAATGCTTCCACCAACGGCAAGGCGCCTGCTACCGACATAATGACCGTTCCGGATCAGCGCCTATAGACAGTTGAGTACTCTCGCGTCTACTGACGCTGCGAGAGTTGTTGGTGTCGTTGAAAGGACCATGCAAGCAACACCAGCCTTACCGGTTTCCCCCAATCGGTTTGCGCGCTGGCCCATGCGCGATCGCCTGCTCTGCAAGGCGCTGCTGTTGCTTTGCCTTTTTTCGGCCTGCTTCATGGCCGCGTGGCCGCTTCAGGCCGCCGATCCGCTGCCCAATCCCCAGCCCAATCCCCAGTCCGAAGCCCCCGCTATCTTCCTGCCGGCAGCTGCACAGCCAAGCGCCTACGAAGCGCACGCCGGTTTCGAAATTTGCCTGCCCGTGATTGCCCGCCACGACAACTGGAGCGAGCGCAGCGTGGAGAGCGTGCCGGTGGTGGGGCCTCCCGTGACGCGGCCGGCCGCTGTCAACCCCGATATCAACCTGGCCGTGCGTGGTTACACGCACACAGACGCAGCGCTTGGTCTGGTCGACTTCGGCGGCCCCACGGACAGCGACGCACCGCAACTGGCCGCACTCTTCGACCCGCCCCGCCTGCCGCCCTTTGTGGACGCCCACTGCGTCCATGACTGGAACTGGGGCTGCGGGCCGGATGGCTGCCTGGGCAACCCGATCGGCTGGCCGTCGGTGACGCTTGTGACCATGGCCGCCGCCACAGGCGAGCCGATCCACATCCCCGGCCGGCGCGCCGAAATCTACAGCGGCGGCTATATCGCCATGGTGCTCTATGCCGACACCAGCCGCATTACGCTCAAATATGGGCGCGAAGACGACCCTGCGACAGGCTACCTTGTGCACTTGGAAGAGTTGACCGTAGCGCCTGCACTGCTGCGGCGCTACGAGGAGCTGAACGCCGCAGGGCGCGGCGAGCTCCCAGCCCTGCGCAACGGCGAGGTGGTGGGGTGGGTGCGCGCTGGGCAGGTTATGGCTGCCGTGCGCGACACGGGCTCATTCCTTGATCCACGCTCGCGCAAGGACTGGTGGCAGGGATATTGAGGGAGTTGAGAGCAGAGAGTAGGGAGTCAAGCGACCAATATTGAAGACTGACGATTGGTGATCTGGGCGAGTACCCAATCACCAATCGTCAGTCTTCAATATTGGTCGCTTGACTCCCTACTCTCTGCTCTCCCCTGCCAGCCCCAGCTCGCCGGCAATGCCCTGCATGGCGGTGAGGACGCGCTGCACGTGCTCATCAAAGGGAACACCCAATTCCTCGATGAACTCCAGATTCTCCTTGCGGTCAATCGCAGCCGTAAAGGCCTTGTCCTTCCACTTCTTCTTGACCGAAGAGAGCTGCACGCTGCGCAGGTCGCGGTCCGGGCGCACATAGGCCGCGGCCATAATCAGCCCGGTCAGCTCGTCACACGCAAGCAGCGCCTTGTCGAGCAGCGAGGTGCGCGGCACGCCCAGAAAGGTGGCGTGCGCCTCCACCGCATGGATGAGCGCAGGTGGGTAGCCCTGCGCTACAAAGAGGCGCAGTTCGGTGCGCGGGTGGCCGTGGACGACGTCGTCCATGTCGGCAAAGCGCTCATAGTCAAGGTCGTGCAGCAGCCCGGTCAACCCCCACAACTCCTCATCTTCGCCAAAGTGAACGGCATAGGCGCGGCAGCGCAGCCTCCACGGCGTACATGTGTTTGCGCAGACTCTCCGACTGCACCCATTCATGCAGCAGGAGCAGCGCTTCGGGGCGTGTGGGCAGGGGCATGGCAATTCTCCTGGGGGTGTCCGCCATCGTGGCGGGCGCTGGGTGGCGAGCATGCGCATGGCGCTGCGGCTATGCACGGACGGCTGCGACTCTCATTCAGGCAAACAAAATTCTATCACAGTGACAGCGCAGCCCCTCAGGCCAGCCGCAGCGCCAGCGCCTCGACGAGGTGGAGCGCCTGCCTGCCGCTGAGGTCGGCTATCTGGTGGCGGCAGCTTGTGCCCGATGCGACGATGACCACATCATCAGCCGCGGCGCGGACGGCGGGCAGCAGGCGATCCTCGCCAATTGTGCGGCTGATGGCGTAATGGTCGCGCTCGTAGCCAAAGTCCCCCGCCATGCCGCAGCAGCCGCTGGGCAACAGCTTCCACGCTGTAGCCCGCGGCCTGCAGCGCGGCCTGCGCAGGTGCATTGCCCACCAGCGCACGCGTGTGGCAGTGGCCGTGGAGCAGCGCCCGCGCGGGCGAACGCTGCCACGCCGGCGCAAATTCCCCTGCCGCCTGCGCCCGCTGGATGAACTCCTCGAAGGTGAATGCCTGGGCTGCCAGCAACTCGGCGCGGCGGCGATCCGACGCGAGCGCGGGGTACTCATCGCGCAGCGTGAGGATGCAACTTGGCTCCAGCCCCACAATAGGGATGCCCGCCGCCGCCGCCGGGGCCAGCAGCGCCACGTTGTGGTCCACCCAGGCGCGGGCGCGGTCGGCCTGCCCGCCGGTGAGGAGGGGGCGGCCGCAGCAGGCGCGCCCGTGCGCAAGCTCCACATGCCAGCCGGCGGCGCGCAGCACGCGCAGCGCCGCCATGCCCACGCCCGGCTCGTTGTAGTTGGTCCACGTGTCGTGGAAAAGAATCAGGCGGGATGTGGGGTTTGGGGTGTCGGGTGCCGTAAAACGCGCGGCCTCCTGCGCAAAGGTGCGGGGCGCGTAGAGGGGCAGGGTGCGCTCGGGGGCAACGCCAAGGGCAGGCTGCAGCGTGCGGCGGAAGAGACGGGACTGGAGCACGCCATTGAGCGCGGGCACAAGCTGCGGCGCCAGTCGATAGAGCAGCGCGTTCATCTGCGGCAGCATGCCCATGAGGCGGTTGAAGATCGGCAGCCCATGCGCGCGGTAGTAGTGCACAAGGAACTCCGCCTTGATGCGCGCCATATCCACCGACGAAGGGCATTCACTCTTGCACGCCTTGCAGCCAAGGCAGAGGTCCATCACATCGGCCATGCCTTCGGAGAGCAACTCCTCGTGGGGGATGCGCCCGGCCAGCGCGTTGCGCAGCGCATTGGCGCGGGCGCGTGTCGTGTCCGCCTCGTCGCGCGTGGCCATGTAGGAGGGGCACATGATGCCCGTTTCGGTCTTGCGGCAGACGGCCGCGCCGTTGCACATCTCAATGGCCGGCGCAAAGCCGCCGTCGGCGCTCCAGTCGAAAATTGTCTCGAGCGGGATCGTTGCGTAATCCGCCCCCATGCGCAGATGATCGGTCAGGGGCGGCCCGTTGACCACCTTGCCGGGGTTGAGCAAATTGTGCGGATCGAAGATTTGTTTGACCTGCTGGAGCGCGCCATAGAGTTCGGGGCCGAAGAGGCGCTGGTTGAGCGCGCTGCGGGAGAGGCCGTCGCCGTGCTCGCCGCTGAGCGCGCCGCCGTATTCGAGACAAAGCCCCGTGGCGAAGTCGGCCATGGCCTGGAGTGTGGCCACCCCCTGCGCCGTCTTCACATTGACCACAGGGCGCACATGCAGGCAGCCGGCCGAGGCGTGCGCGTATACGGCCAGATCGCGCACACCGGGTTGTTCGGCGCACCAGGCGCGCACACGCGCAATATAGGCCGCCAGTTGCTCGGGCGGCACGCTGACATCCTCAATACCGGGCACGGGTTTGAAGTCACCACGGCGGCTCATGAGCAGGTTCAGACCGGCCTTGCGCACAGCCCAGAGGTCGGCCTGACGCTGCACATCGGTGACATGCACGACCACGCCGCGGTGGCCGCGCTGCATCATGTGGTCCGCCAGCCGCTCGAGCTGCGCCTCAAGTTCCGCCTCGCTGGCCCCGTAGAACTCGGTAAGGAGCACCGCCGCCGGATCGCCTGCGACAAAGTGCAGGCGGCGCGCCCACTCGGGCTGGCGGCGCGCCAGGTCCATCAATTGTTTGTCGAGCAACTCGCACGCGCTCGGCTCCATCTCCAGCACATCGCCGATCGCGGCGCAGGCGGCCACGACGTCATCGAAGTGGAGCACGGCCACGGCGCTGCGCGTGGGCAGCGGCACAAGATTGAGCGTTATCGTCTTGAAGATGGCGAGCGTGCCCTCGCTGCCTGCGAGAAACTGCGCCAGGTTGACCGTGTCACGTCGCTGCGGGCTGCAAATCGCGGGGCGGAATAGGCTTGCGCCGTCGAAGCGCGCGCGCTGATCGGGCGGAGCCAGGGCAGCGGCGATACGGTCCAGGTTGTAGCCCGAGGCGCGCCGCCAGTGTTTGGGCCAGCGGGCAATAATGGCAGGCGTCATCTCCAGCGCGAGCGCAGCAAGGTCACGGTAGATGATCCCCTCCAAGCCGCCGCGCCGCGCATACGCGGGCAGCGCGGCCGGAGTCACGGGTTCCGCATGCATGGACGCGCCGTCGGCCAGCAGCAGGTCGGCGGCGTGCACGTGGTCGGCCATCATGCCGTAGAGAATGGAGTGGCTGCCGGTGGCGTTGTTGGCCACCGAGCCGCCAATGGTGGCGCGCTCGCCGCTGGCAGGGTCCGGGCCCAGCGTGAGGCCAAGGGGTGCCAGCGCGCGATTGAGCTGCGCCACAGTGACGCCCGGCTCCACCAGCGCGGTGCGCGCCTCCACATCAATGGCAAGGATGCGGTTGAGGTACTTGCTGGTGTCGAGCAGCAGCGCCGCGCCCACTGCCTGCCCGGCAAGCGAGCTGCCCGCGCCGCGCGCCAGCAGCGGCACATTGTGCGCTGCTGCCACCTCGAGCGCAGCCTCCAGGTCGTCGCTGTGGCGAGGAATCACCACGCCCACGGGCTGGATCTGGTAGAGGCTGGCATCGGTGCTGTAGAGCGAGCGGCTCCAGCCGTCAAAGCGCACCTCGCCGGCCACGCGGCGGCGCAGGGCAGCATCAAGATCGCCAGACTTTCGGCGGCCACACTGCGCATTTCGGCGAGAGAGAGGGTGGTCATGGGAGAGTGGATGGTGGGCTGAAAGCAAAATTGACGATTGAATATTGCGTATTGGCGCTCCTGAGCGGCGCGCGAGCCCAATAATCAATCATCAATATTCTCGTCACAAGCCAATCGCAGCGCGCAACGTCGCGGCGTCGCCGTAGCCCGGGTAGAGGGAGAGCGCTCTGTCGAGGGCAACGCGTGCGCCCGCCACATCGCCCTGGGCGGCAAGGGCGCGCGCCTTCCAGTAGTAGATTTCCTCAATGCTGTCTGTGTTGGCCAGAGTGGCATCGGCCAGTGCCAGCACATCGGCATGGCGGCCCACGGCGCTGTAAGCCGCAAAGGGCGCGAACTGGTACCAGAGCATGCGCCAGGGCAGGCCAATCGCACGCGCCTGGTCGAAGGCCTCCGCCGCCTCGGCGGCGCGGCCCTGCGCCCAGAGCGACGAGCCCAGGTTGAACCAGGCAAAGGCATCTGCCTGCATAGCCGCAATGTCGGCGCGTGCGGTGGCCTCGGCGGCGACCCACTGGCCCGTCGTGTCGAACGCGTCACCCAGCAGCGCGCGCACCTCGGCCTCGGCGGCGGGCGGATAGGCCAGCACGTAGGTGTGGTTGAAGACCTTCCACCAGGCGGCGGCCTGTTCATAGGGGAAGTAGATGCCCCGATATGCGTCGGCCGCGCTGCCATCCTTGGCGCCACCCCCCAGCACAAGATTGCTGCTCACATAGGAGTCGTAGGCAATCCACGCCTGTGCCGCATCGTCGTAGCCGGTAATGAGGCGATAGTGGCCCATGCCGTCGTTGGGGTGCTCCTCGAGCCATGTTTCAATCAGCACAGGGTAGCCCGCGGCCACCAGCGCGCGCAGCAAGTCGGCCGAGCCGTTGACGCGCACGCTGGACTGCATCCCCTGCGCCTGCGCAAAGGCAGCAAGCTCTTCGGGACTCACGTTCTTGTCGTCGGGCGAGCGGCGCAACACTGCACCAATCGCCGCCTGATTCGAGCGCGCCGCCGTAGTAGCTTAGGTTCATGGCAAGGGTGGCGGGGCCGCAGTTGTTCCATGTCTGCCACTCATGGCGCAGGCCGGAGAGCGCGACCGCAGGTGGGAGCGGCGCGGCAGCAGGCTCTTCCTGTGGAGTGATGGGCAACGGTGCAAGCGCCTCGGGCGTTGTTGTAGGTAACCCTGCGTCCATGACGCGGTGGCGCTTCTGCTACCTCTGCCATGGCCGTAAACACGGCTGTGGGCATCGGGCGTGGCAACAGGCGTGGCCGAACGTGGCGTGGCCGAAGGGGGAATCAGCGCGGGGTCCCAGCGTAAGGCGCCGGGTTCACCATCAGCCGGCGCGGGCGTCGCAGCGGGCAGAAACGCCACCGGCGGCGGGCGATGGGCGGCCATGGCGCTGCGCAGCCGCAACTGCAGCCCGCCCACGCCGCCATAGTGGACCACGCCGGTGACAAAGATGGAGAGTGCGCCGGCAATCAGCAGCGCGATGGTGATTTGTAGTGGTGAGCGCAGGATACGCATGAGCCATGCGCCGCATGTGCGGCCTCAAACAAGGCAAAATGGCGCGCCGGGCGCGCCGTGTCTGCCAACAGTGTGCCCTAGAATTGACATAATTGCATGTCGCAAAGCGGACGGAATGTAGTCGGGTGTCGGGTGGTAAGCAACATTTTCGTCCTTTCTGCGGAGAGGAATTTGCCACCCCACAGCCTAAAACTTCGCAATCCCAAAGGCATACAGCAGCGCAAAGAGCACCGGCTGGTGCAGCAGGTAGATGAGCAGCGAGTGGCGCCCCAGAAAGCGCACGCCGCGCACCGGCAGCACATCGCCCCAATCGGGCAGCAGCACCACGCGTTGCCCGTCGGGATAGAGCAGGTTGCCGAAGAAGACGCCCAGCAGTACGACGCCAAACCACGGAATCAACGGGAAATAATCGGCCGCGCCGTAGAACATGGGGAAGAAACCGAGCCAGACGAAGAGTTCACTGTTGACGTAGATGTTCTGATAAAGGATCACGCCGCCAAGCACAAAGAGAATGGCCCACATCACCAAATTGGCCCACTTGTAGCGCAGGAAGGGGAAGGCCGCGACGATGGAAAAGCCAATCAGGTGCAGCACGCCGAAGTGAACCACGCCCACGCCCGTCGCCCACATGATGAGCGAAATGACCATGCCCCAGCCAAATACCCACAGGCCGCGCTTTGCAAAGGTCAGAAACTGCGTGCGCTCGGCCACCTCTTTGCGATCCATGGATGCGCGCTGCAAGGTGAGCGACAGCCCCACCAGCAGCACAAAGCTGATGGCCGTGTAGCGCTGGATGATGAACCAGATGCCGCTGAAGGGGTCCAGTCCGGGCACAGCGCCGAAGAAGTAGAGATCCCATCCCAGGTGGTAGATGATCATGGTGATGACGGCCATGCCGCGCAGCGTGTCAATCTCCCAAAGGCGCTGGCGTGCGGCCTTGGGTGGGGCAACGGGGCTGCTCTTGCGCGCCTTGCTCTTGCCTTGTGTCTGGGTTGTGACGGTCATTCCGGATACCTCGCGTGTGGAGTAGGTGCCACGCTCTATGCGCAGCCGCTGTGCATGAGTCTAGCATGGCTCCAAGCTCCGTGCCATTGCCGCGGCGTTGTAGGTCACGTCTCCCGACGTGACGCAGCCCGCAGGGCTGAATGTTGTGGGATACTTTGAACGCCTGGTAATGCGTCGAGGTTCAGCCCTGCGGGCTGCGTCACGTCGGGAGACGTGACCTACAACGGCGTCACGCTGGGAGACGTGACCTACGGTCACCACCCGTGCAATCAAGCCACAGGTAGGGTAGACTGTCCTCATTCCGCATGTTGCCATCAGGAGATTGATTTTATGGAGTCGATTCCCAATCCACCCCCCGCCGATGCACCCGCCGGCGCGCATCAACCCGACGCCCCAGTACCCACCGTGGCTGAGGTGCGCGCCTTTGCCGACGCGCTGATTGCCAACATTGAAGATGTGATTATCGGCAAGCGCGCGGTGGTGGAGCTGCTTGTCATCGCGCTCCTCTGCGACGGCCACGTGCTGCTCGAGGATGTGCCCGGCGTGGGCAAGACCATGCTCGCACGGGCCCTCGCGCGCAGCCTCGACACCGACTTCCGCCGCCTGCAGTGCACGCCCGACCTGCTGCCCAGCGACATCACGGGCGTAAGCGTCTTCAACCAGGAGACGCGCACCTTCCAGTTCCTGCCCGGCCCGGCCTTTACGCACATTCTGCTGGCCGACGAGATCAACCGCGCCACGCCGCGCGCCCAGGCAGCGCTGCTCGAGGCCATGGGCGAACGCCAGGTGACTGTGGATGGCGACACGCGCGCGCTGCCCCGCCCCTTCCTGGTGCTGGCTACACAGAACCCGATTGAGTACGAGGGCACCTTCCCGCTGCCCGAGGCGCAGCTGGACCGCTTCCTCTTTCGCACGAGCCTGGGCTACCTGCCCGCAGCCGAAGAGGAGGCGATGCTGCTGAATCTGGGCGGCGTCCACCCGATTGAGGCGCTGGGCCCCGTGGCGCAGGCGGCGCAGGTCGTCAGCCTCTCCAACGCCATCTGGCAGGTGCGTGTGGATGAGAGTCTGCGCCGCTACATTGTGGCGCTGGTGCAGGCCACACGCGCACATGGCGAACTGGCGCTGGGTGCAAGCCCGCGCGGGTCGCTGGCGCTCTACCGCAGCGCGCAGGCGCGCGCCGCCGTGCGCGGCCGCGACTATGTGCTGCCCGATGACATTCAGGCGCTGACGGAAGCAACGCTGGCGCACCGCTGCATCCTCAAGCCCGAAAGCGCTCTGCGCGGGCGCACCGCCACTGCCGTTGTCGCCGACATTCTCGCCGCCACGCCGCTGGATTTGGGGACGGAGGAAGGGTAAAGCAGGGTATGGGGTGTGGGGTGTGGGGTATGGGGTGTAGCGTACGACGCCCCCATACCCCACACCCCATTCCCCACACCCGAACCATATGCCAAGCATCTTTTGGGCGCTGCTCGTCCTCTTCCTCTTTGGGGCGCTGCTGCGCATGGATTGGGTCTACTATCTCGCCTATGTGGTGGGCGGCGTCTGGCTCTACACCACGTGGTCGGTGCGCCGCAG
Source organism: uncultured Chloroflexia bacterium (assembly GCA_963773745.1). Classification (GTDB taxonomy): domain Bacteria; phylum Chloroflexota; class Anaerolineae; order Caldilineales; family Caldilineaceae; genus UBA5069. The sequence continues at coordinate 95,133 of CAVZCL010000005.1, read as the reverse complement.
CGTGCGCCACCTGGCCGTGACGCGCCATTTTCTCGACCACGCCTTCGTCGGCCAAACCATCCCCGTGCGCGTCACCATCGCCAACGCAGAGCCGCCTGCCCATCCCCTGGCTGCGGCTGGAAGACCGCGTCCCGCTCGACCTGAAGGACATTTCCGAGTACAAGGTTGCGCTGAGCGTTGGCGGGCGGACCACCACCGAGCACACCTACACCCTTGCCTGCAAGCGGCGCGGCTACTACGCGCTGGGGCCGCTGAGCCTGCGCACGGGCGACCTCTTTGGCTTCAGCGAGGCGCGTTGGGAGGAAGAGAACCCGCGCCACGTCACCGTCTACCCGCAAATCGTGCCGCTTGAACAATTGGGGCTGCCCAGCCGCCTGGCGCTGGGTGGCCGCGCCACGCGCCCCCGCCTCGATGAAGACCCCGCGCGCCTGAGTGGCGTGCGCCCCTATGCCGGCGGCGACAGCACACGCCGCATTCACTGGAAGGCCAGCGCGCACGCCGACACGCTGCTTGTAAAGAAGTTCCAGCCTGGCATTGGCCTCAACGTAATGATTGCCGTCGACATGGCGCGCAGTGCCTACAAGGGGCGCTACTTTGTGGGAACGAGCGAGTGGGCCATCAGCGTTGCGGCGTCAGTAGCGGGCTACGTCGCATCCACACGCCAGCCCGTGGGGCTGCTCTGCGGCGCGCTGGATGCCGCCACCGGCGCGCCGCCGCCGCCCCTCAAGCCCCGCAGCGGCCAGGCGCAATTGATTTCTCTGCTAAGCACATTGGCGCGCGCCCAGCTTTGGGAGGATGCGCCGCCGCTCAACACGTGGCTTGCCCCGCAACTGGCCGGCCTGGAGTGGGGCACCGCGCTGGTGGTGGTTACGCCGCACGTGAGCGAAGAACTGATCTGGCTGCTGCACCAGGCCATTCGCCGCGGCACGACTGTGACGCTGCTGCTGATTGATGACCAGCTCGAGGCGCGCACACTCGCCGCGCAGGCGCACAAACTTGGCATCTCGTTCCACAAGGTGCAGTGGGAGAAGGATTTGCAGACGATTCAAGAGGGGGCAGCTGCGTGATGACCCCGCCATCCATTCCCTCCGAAGCCGAAGAGACGCCGCCGCTGCGCACCAGCGAGATGTACGACCAGTCATGGCTCGGCTCTGTGCTGCGCCCGCTGCTGATTGTGATCATGGTCAGTTGCCTGGCAATCGTGCTCACCACGCTCATGGCGCGCTTTGCTGTGGAGCCGCCGCGCAGCTTCTTTGTGGGCGTGGCGCTGTTGGCCGTTGCCGCGGCCATTGTCGGCTCCGTCACCACCACCGTGCTGGCGCAGCCGTCGCGCCGCGCCTTCCGCTCGCTGGGCTACCGCGCCGCCGAACTTGGGCTCTTCCTTGCGCTCACGCGCATCTTCGCCTGGGTTGCAGGGGGCAGCCTGCCCAGCCTGGCGCAGATGCTCGTACGCCCCCTTGATAATCTCCTCGACGGCCTCTTTGTGGGCGCGGCGCTGATTGTGGGGCTCTCCTGGTTCTTTGCCGTGGAGATGACCGACGACTTCAACAAGCTTGCCCTGCGCGCCGATGAGTTCCTCTACGGCAAGCCGCGCCCGGGCCTTGCCGATGAATCGGTGCGGGGCGGCGGTGTGGACCGCGGCGCCGTACTCAGCGACTTCACGGTTCGCTGGGTCACCCTTGGCCTTGTCATGATTGTGCTGGCCGCGTTGCTGCGGCGGCAGATAACCATGAGCAGCGTCTTCGGCGTCATGCGGCAGGATGTGGAAGCGACAGTGCTCGCGCCCATCATCATTTACTTCCTCGCCGGATTGCTGCTGCTCAGCCACGGACGGCTGGCGCAACTGCGCTCGCGCTGGACCATGGAGCAGACCCCCGCCCAGGCCGATGTGAGCCGCCGCTGGCCGTGGGAAGTGATTGGGTTGGTGGGCGGCGTGGCGTTGCTGGCGCTCTTTTTGCCCCTGGGCGGCACCTTTCTGCTGGCTACAATTCTTTCCACCACTATCAGCCTCCTCTTTGCGTTTGTGCTGCTCCTCTACCGGTTGGCAGGGGCAGGGGTGATCTGGCTCTTGTCGCTCTTTGGTGGCGAGCCGCCGCCGCCCGCGCAGAACATCCTGCCGCCCACGCAGTCGGTGCAATCGCCGCAGGTCGAAGCCTTCCAGCCCATACTGCCACCGTGGGCGGGCGGCCTCTTCTTCTGGATTGTGCTGGCGCTGCTCGTGATCTACGCGGCCGTTGTCTACCTGCGCGACAGGGGCGTGCGCTTTGCCTGGTTCGAATGGCTCCGCCTCGAGCTGGCGCGCCGCTGGGCCGGCCTGCGCGCGACGATCAAGCGTACGCAACAGCGTCTGAATCAAACGGGAAGGGCCGACGGCGATACTCGCTGCGCACGGGCTGGTTTGCCCCGCGCCGGCGCAAGTGGAACGATCCGGACCAGCAGGTGCGTCATTTATACCTGACAACGCTGCAGAGCGCCGAGGCGGCGGGTTTGCCACGCCGCCCGGGCGAGACGCCCCTCAGCTACGCACCGCGCCTGGGCGAGCGGCTCGCGCCGCCGCCGGCCGACGACGGGACGGATACGCCGCTTGATGCCGTTGAAGTGGCGCAGTCCGCAGCCGAAGCGGCCGCCGCGATGGATTCGCTTACAAACGCCTTCGTCGAGGTACGGTATGCTGGGGAACACACAGATGTAGAAGAGGTAACCGTGCTGCAACGCGACTGGGAGCGGCTGCAGGAAGCAATCCGCAAACGCGCGCAGCCATAGGTGGCCGTGAGACGCACCCTGCAAATAGCAGACGTCCACGGCTGCGCGGGGGCTGCGTGGGGGCTGCACGGAGGCTGCACGGAAATTACCTGCGTGCCGCCGAGCATTTGCCGCCGGGCCGCGGGGGAATTGCACAAATTTGCACCGTCTGCAAAATGTAAAGGCAGACCCATAGGTGCAAATGCCACAAAAATTGCTTGACAGTCTCTCCAGTGGCTGTTACAATTCCAAACGGACTTATATCTTAAGCCCTGCGCCGCTGCATTGGTGGCCCTGACGTTTCCTCTTCCGCTACAACTGGCGGAAGAGTGCACAGAGCGATCACAGCAAAAGCGTAAACTCTCGGGAAGAAGGTGGGGTAATTGGATTCCATGTCGGACATGGCACAGTCAAACGGGCAGCCGGACGAGCAGGCAGCAATGGACCAGGCCACAAGCGGCCAGGGGACAAACAGCCAGGCAACAGGCAGCCAGGCGGCAGGCAAGCAAACGCAAGCAGAGCAGCAACAGGCAGCGGACCTGGAGCTCTTTGAGCAGTTCCTTGACCAGGACGCGTCCATGGAGCAGCCGGATCGCGGCGAGTTGCGCTCGGGCACCATTGTCGAAATCCACTCGTCGGAGCTGGTTGTCGATATTGGCAGCAAGCGTGACGGCGTCGTGCCGCAGGCAGACCTGAACAAGCTCGACCCCGAATATGTCAAGGGGTTGCAGGTCGGCGACGAAATTGATGTGGTCGTCAGCAAGCAGATTGATGACGACGGCATCTTCCAACTAAGCATTGCCGATGCGCTTCAGCAGAAGGATTGGCTGCTTGCGCAGGATCTGCTGGACAATGGCGAAACCACGGATCACAGGGTGGTGGGCTACAACAAGGGCGGCCTCACGGTTGAGTTCAACCGCCTGCGCGGCTTTGTGCCTGCATCGCACATTGTGGATATGCCGCGCAACGTGCCCGAGGAGCAGCGCCAGGCCGAATTCGAGAAGCGGATTGGCCAGGAGATGCGCCTCAAGGTCATTGAGGTGGACAAAAAGCGCCGCCGCCTGGTCATGTCGCAGATGCTTGCCGAGCGCGAATACCGCGCCGGGCGCAAGGAAGAGCTCTTCCGCACGCTGCATGTGGGTGACGTCATCAACGGCGAAGTGCGCAGCCTGCGCCCCTTTGGCGCCTTTGTGGACCTGGGCGGGGCCGACGGCCTCCTCCACGTCAGCGAAATCGGCTGGACGCCCATTAGCCACCCGCGCGAGGCGCTGGAGGTGGGGCAGATGGTCGAAGTGCAGGTCATTCGTCTGGACCCAGAGAACCAGCGCATTGCCCTCAGCCGCAAGCGGGTGATGGCCAATCCGTGGGAGACTGTGGAGAAGCGCTACAACGTGGGTGACACGGTTGATGTTATCATTACGCGCCTCGTGGACTTTGGCGCCTTCGCCCAGATTGAACCGGGCATCGAGGGGTTGATCCACATTAGCGAACTGGCTGATATCACCGTGGCTGAACCGCTCAAGGCTGTGCATTCGGGCGAAACCGTGCAGGCCAAGATCCTGCGCATTGACGCCAAGCGCCAGCGCATTGGCCTCAGCCGCCGGCAAGCCGAGCAGCTCAACGCCGGCACGCAGGAAGAGAGTGCACAGGAAGAAAGTGAAGCAGTGAGCACCAACGAGGAGACAGAAGCGGTTGCCGAGGCGTCTGCACCCGAAGGGGTTCCGGCCGAGGATGCGACTTCGCAGGTTGAAGGGGAAAGCGAATCCTTCTCGGAGGTTGAGCCGGAAGCGCTGCGTGCGGACCCGCCCGAAGCTGCCAGGGAGCCGATGACAGGCGCCTCCGAATCGGCTGCGGCCACCACGCCCGAAGCACTGGCTGAGTCCCCTGCTGAGGGAGCCGAAGAGGCGCCCAGAGGGCGAGAAGCAGCAGCCGAGCCGGAGAGTGCGCCCGAGAACGAAGGCTGATCGAGCATTCGTACAGCGTTGCGCAGGGCCTGGTTTTGGCCTGCCCAGAGAGCATGTGTTAACATTGTTTGTCTGGGTTGCCCAACAGGAGGATACAAACCTGCCTGGGAGCCCCAGGCAGGTTTGTTGTTGGGGTGTGCGGCAGTGCATGGCCAGTAATGGCCGTGAGCGCCTCCGCTCCCATGATTCCTCAAGGAGAGGGGGTGATTTTTCATGAGTGTTGAACTGCGCCCGGGCGAATCCCAGGACAGCATACTCAAGCGCTTCCGCAAGTCTGTGGCTGAAGCACGCATTCTGCCCATTGTGCGGCAGAAGAGGTGGTTTACACCGCGGAGTGAAGTGCGCCGCATCAAGCGCCAGAAGGCAATTCGGAAGTCGCAACGCCCCGCCAAGGAATGAGCGCAGCTCATTGAGCGGCGCCGCGCATAAAGCGTTGGCAAGTGGATATTAGCAGGCGGTTTGACCAGGGCCGGGCATTTGCCCACCTGGCGCACCGCAAACGTGTTGGAGGAATATGTCTTCAGAAGAGACCATTACCCTGGATGGCAAGATCGTTGATACACTGCCCAACGCCTTTTTCCGTGTGGAATTGGAGAATGGGCACACCGTACTCGCGTACCTTTCGGGCAAGATGCGGAAGTACTACATCCGTGTACTGCTGGGAGACCGCGTTAAGGTGGAAATGAGTTCGTACGATCTAACCAAGGGGCGCATTACCTACCGTCACCGCACCTAGACGGGTTGTTGAAGCGCAGGCTGTCAGCAAGGCGGCGCTATGCGTTGCAACGCATAATGTTGCGCGGGCAGGCCCCGTACATGGGCAAGCCCTGTGCATGGGCAGGTCTGGTACGCGGGTAGGTGCAGTCTCCAATACGCAGTGCATGGCCTGAAAAAAGAAGAGGCGGCGCCGTTATGGCGCCGCCTCTTTCTGTTTGGGGCGTGTGCTTCTTTCTTACGCATTGTCCATTGCTGCGTGGGCCGCAATCGCACGCGTGGCCACATCCTGCTCGGCGGCGAAGGTCAATCGTTCCACGGCTTCGGCCACGTCCACCCACAGCACACTGAACTGGGCGGCATCGTTTTCCGTGCGGCGCATCATGCGGTCGCTCACAAGCTGCAGCAGGAAATAATGCTCTGTGCGCACAACCTGCTTGTTGCCATTGACGAACTCCACATCCTGCATGCCTAAATCGGCCACTATCTCAAGATCCGAGTAACCGCTCTCTTCGGTGGTCTCGCGCACAGCGGCCATGGCAGGGCTCTCACCCGGGTCAATGTGTCCCTTGGGCAGGCGCACTTCGCCGCGGCCCGGTCTGTCCAGCAGCAGCATCTGACCGTTGTGGATGACCACGCCACCCGCAGATTCGTAGTACGTTGTCTTCATCTGGCTGCAATTCCGGAGTATGAGCAGTTCAGGAGTGCGAGCAGTTCAGGAGTGGGAGACGGGCAGCACAAAGAGCTGCTCCGCCAGTTCGTGGCCCAGAATCTGGGTGTTGACCGGTGCGTCTCCGTTGCTCGCGCTGCCGTTGCTCGTGCTGCCGTTCGGCGCGCTGCCGTTCGGCGCGCTGCCGTTGCTCGCATTGCCGTTCGGCGCGGCCGGCAGGTCAGCCAGCAACTCCATTGTCACGGGGCCGCGGAAGGGGGCAACCTCCACCATGCGCAGGCCCTGGCCGGGCTCCAGCGAGAGGCGCGTCAGATAGCGCAGCACGCGCGCATCGCGCGTGCCCACGCGCCGCAGCACGCCCGCCTGCCCGGGTTTGAGCGCAGGCAGCGGCAGCAGCGTTTCCACCGGCAGCACGCCATCCTTGGTGGGAATTGGATCGCCATGAGGGCAGTGGGTGGGGTAGCCGCAGAGCGCGTCCATGCGCTCCTCAAATGCGCTGCTGATGTCGTGCTCCAGCCGGTGCGCCTCGCTGTCCACCTGATCCCATGTAAAGCCCATGACCTGAATGAGGAAGACCTCGAGCAGGCGGTGGCGACGAATCAGTTGCAGCGCGGCCAGCACGCCCTGCTGCGTGAGGGTGATGCCGTCCACGCTCGAGCGCTCAACAAAGCCCGTCTCTTCCAGCCGCTTGAGCATGCTGCTGGCCGCCGCCGGTGAGACACGCATCTTCTCGGAGAGCGCGGTGGTGGTGACCTTCTGGAGCGCCGTCGCCGCGTCCTCGCCCTCAATCAGTTTGTAGATGGCCGCCAGATATTCGAGCATGCCATCGGTTGTCAAGCCACAAAAAGTTTGCATGGTTGCTGCCACATTGCTACTGCGCCACCCGCCGGACTACACCTGGGCCCTCGAGGTGACGAATTTTTATGATATACCTTAGAAATATTGTCTCGATTATAGAACAGCGCGCGCTGCGCGCTGTCAATTTATATCGGGTGTGGGGGTATAGGTGAAGCGAGGCTTCCGATTGTTGGAAACCTCGCTTCGGTTGGCCTGAGTTTCCCATGCGCGGACCCGAAGCGAGGTTTCCAAAATCGGAAGCCTCGCTTCACCTATACCCCACACCCCCACGTGGTACAATTGTCTCCCATGAGCAACAATCAACTCTCTGCCGATACCGATCTGCCCGCACTGCCTCTGCTGGAGCAGGGCTGCGCGCAGATGGGGCTGGCGCTGACCCCGCGCCAGCTCGAACAGTTTGCAATCTACTATCGCGCGCTCACCGAATGGAACCAGCGCTTTAACCTCACAGCGATTACCGACCTTGAGGGCGTGCAGACCAAGCACTTCCTCGACAGCCTCGCAGGCTGGCCTCCGACGGCGGGCGAGCTGGGCAGTGCAGCTGCAGCCGCGCGATCGCTGCACCTGGTGGATGTGGGCACGGGCGCAGGCTTCCCCGGCGTGCCTCTCAAGATTCTACTGCCGTCGCTCAAGCTCACCCTTGTAGATGGAACCGGCAAGAAGGTGCTCTTCCTCAACCAGCTTGTGGAGGAGCTGGCGTTGACGCAGGTGGCTGTCGTTCAGGGGCGCGCCGAGGAGCTGGGGCAACAGGCCGCCTTTCGCGAGCGCTTTGATCTGGTTACGGCGCGCGCAGTTGCGCCCCTCAACACGCTGGTGGAGTACCTGCTCCCCCTCGTGCGGCCCAACGGCTTTGCCGTCATCTACAAGGGGTCCAACGCGGCGCAGGAGTTCATTGACGCACGCAAGGCGATTGAGCTGCTGGGCGGCGAAACCACGCGCATGGCTCCCCTTAAGGTGCCCTTCCTTGATGAGCAGCGCTTCCTGCTGCTCGTGCGCAAGCTCAAGCCCACACTCAGGCAATACCCACGCGGGCAGGGGCTGGCGCGTACAAAGCCGCTGGCCTAACCAGGATGCACCTGCGCCGCTGAAATACGACGCGAAGGCGCAAAGTCGCAAAGAAAAGCAACAGCAAGGAAAAGCATGGTGATTGACACCATTTTTCCTTGCTGTTGCTTTTCTTTGCGACTTTGCGCCTTCGCGTCGTATTTCAGCGGCGCAGCTACTCTTCCTCGATGCAGCCCTTGCGCAAGTAGTAGGTCATGTGCTGGAAGTGAATTACGGGGTCAATGTACTCCACCCGCACCCGCGCCGGCACGCTGAGCGTTATGGGCGCATAGCAGAGGATGCTGGTGATGCCACTTTCAATCAGCAGCTCCGATACCGCCTGCGCGGCGGCCGCCGGCACGGCCAGCACCGCGACCTGGCAACGGGTGCTCTGCACGACAGCCGGAATCTCTTCCAGCGGCTTTACTGTGATTGCGCCCAGCTCCTGGCCGATTTTGTCGGGCGCGCTGTCAAAGAGCGCCACAATGCGAAAGCCCCGATTCTCGAAGCCGTTGTAGCTGGCCAGCGCCGTACCCAGGTTGCCTGCGCCCACCATGATCACGGGCCACACGCAATCAACCTTGAGAATCTTTTCCAACTGCTTGTTGAGGAAGGGGATATTGTAGCCCGTGCCCTGCTTGCCAAACTCGCCAAAGTGGCTCAAGTCCTTGCGGATTTGCGCCGAAGAGATGCCAAGCAGCTCGCCCAGCTCATGGCTCGACGTTACCTCGCTGCCGCGCTCCATCAGCAGCTTGAGCGTGCGCAGGTAAATAGGCAGACGCCCAATCACAATGTCCGGGATGTCGCCTCGCACGCCGTTCTCTGATTGCGCCTTGTGCAGCGGTTCGTTCATTTGTGCGTGACCTGGCAGATGTGAGGGTGGGCGATACGTGTGATGAACTGAGACATGGACTCTGCGCGGATTGTATCATAGCCGCGATTGTACTTGCAATCACAAACGTGCACGCGCCAGGCAACAGCCTCAACGTTTTGCGTTGAGGCTGTTGCCTGGCGCTTTCATTACTTCAGGTTGCGCTGCGGTTGCGCTGCGGCAAACAGTAGCCCTGGCCGCGCACGGTGACTACATAGCGCGGGTTTTCAGGATCGGGCTCAATTTTGTTGCGCAAACGCCGAATGTGAACCCAAAGCGACTCGACCGTACCGCCATGTGCCGGCTCCCACGCTTTGGCAAGCAGGAAGCCAGCCGACAGCACGCGCCCGCGGTTGCTGTATAATGTATGTATCAGGCGCACTTCGGTGGGCGTGAGTGTAAGTTGCTTGTCATTGAGCACGGCGTAGTTCTGCGCAAAATTGATGCGCAGTTGCTCGTCGATCACCTGCTCGGGATCGGCACGGGTGCCGTTGGACGAGCGCACGAGCACGCGTTGAATGCGGGCCAGCAGCTCCGAAAAGGCAAAGGGCTTGGTAACGTAATCCTCGGCGTAGAGGTTGATACCCTCCACCTTGCGTTCAGTGTCGCTGAGCGCCGAGAGGAAAATAATCGGCATAGCGGCCACTTCGCGCAGTTGCCCGGCCACGGCAAAGCCATCCATGTCGGGCAGCAGGATGTCCAGCAGCACGAGGCTTGGCACGCCCTCCTGGCGCACCTGCGCCAGCGCTTCTTCGCCAGAGCCGACGGCTGTTACCGAATAGCCTTCGCGCTGGAGGCGTAGACTGAGCATCGTGCGTGTGTCGGCCTCGTCGTCAACAACCAAAATGCGGTGTTGGGTCGGCGTGTAGGTGGTTGTGGCGTTCACAAATGTGGGGAATCCTTTCGGATACTGAACGACCTGCTGGCCTGAACGCAGCACAATGGGTGAGCAGATGGGTGAGCAAGCAATTATAGACGCTGGGTCACGTTTATCTGGACTGTCAATCATGCCATACAAGCACAACCTTACGAAATCTTCCATTACTTTGCAACTGGCTGGAGTTGCTGGATTGGCCGGATTGGCTAAATGGGCCATGAGAGTTGGATGAAAAGTTTGGATGTGGGAACCTTTGCCAGAGTGAGCCGTGCTGAGAAAGGTTTGTGCAATTTGTCTTTTTTTGCGACACTGAACACTCTTGCTCAGGTGCGCGCCGTGGCTCACACGGATGTGTGCATGCGCAAAGCCCTGCAGTTGATTTGGGGTGATGGAGCAGCCATCGCCCAGGAGCCTGGAGCAGTCTATGGCATTTGACATGCAATCTTCATCGCCGCAAGCCGCGCCGCCGGCCGAGAGCCCGCGCCCACGCCGCTTTGGCATTCTCACCCTGCTGGTCATTGCCGGCATGCTGGCCGCGTTCGTCGTTGGCGTGGCCGCAGGCGGCTTTGTGCGCCCTGTGCGCGCCGCCGACGCACCTGATGGCTTCGACATCTTCTGGGAAGTCTGGAACCACGTCTCGGATGACTTTGTCGACCGCGACATGGTTGACTATACGGCGATGACCTATGGCGCAATCCGCGGCATGCTGGCCACGCTGGGCGACGAGAACCATACGACCTTCTTTACGCCCGAGGAAGCGGAGCAGCAGGCAAGCTCGCTCGAGGGGACTTTCGAGGGCATTGGCGCATACGTGGGCTCGGAGGATGGCATCTTCCGCATTGTGGCGCCCATCCACGGCTCGCCTGCAGAAGCGGCCGGACTGCTGGCAGGCGACATTGTACTTGAGGTGGACGGCGAAGACATTGCCGGCATGGAAGAGTGGCAGGTCATCAGCAAGATTCGCGGCCCGTCTGGCACCTCCGTTACGCTTACGGTGCTCCACCCCGAAGCCGAAGAGCCGGTGGAGGTGGAGATTCAGCGCGGCACAATCAACGTGGACAGCGTGCTCTGGGCGCCCATCCCCGGCACAGACCTGGCCTATCTCCAGATCTCCCAGTTTGCCGAGGACACCGACAAGGAGCTGATCAAGGCGCTCGAGGCCATCAACGCCCACAGCCCCGCCTTCCAGGGCCTTGTGCTCGATTTGCGCAACAACCCGGGCGGCTACCTGCATCAGGCCGTCAACGTGGCAAGCCAATTCCTGCCCAAGGATTCGGTGATCCTCTACGAGCGCAACGCGCAGGGCGATTTGGACAAGCATGTGGCCAAAGCGGGCGGCCTTGCGCTTGATATTCCCATGATTACGATGATGAATGAGGGCACCGCCAGCGCAGGAGAAATCCTTTCGGGCGCGCTGCAGCAGAATGGGCGCTCGCGCCTTGTGGGCCAGACGACGCTGGGCACGGGCACTGTGCTGCGCCCCTACAATTTGAGCGACGGCTCTGTGCTGCGCCTGGGTGTGACCAACTGGCTGACCCCCAACGAGGAGTTGCTTAAGGACGTGGGTGTGACGCCCGATGCGACCGTCAAGCTTGATCCCGAGATTCCCATGCTCGACAGTTTTGACCTTGAGAAGATGACCGCCGAGGACATGAAGTCCATCACCGACACGCAGTTCAAGTCGGCGCTGCTCCAGCTCAAGCTGCAGATCATGCAGCTCAAGAGCGCCGCGCAGCCGTAGAGACAGGGAGTAGGGCATAGGGAGCAGGGAGTAGACAACGCAAGGATTGAAAACTGACGATTGATGACTGGCCGGCTCGCCAGTCATCAATCGTCAGTTTTCAATCCTTGCGCTGTCTACTCCCTGCTCCCTATGCCCTACTCCCTGTCTTTCGCCCCATAGAGGCCGTGGCGGCGGATATAGCTCTCGACGCCCGGCGGCACCTGGTTACCAAAGGGGCGCCCCATACGCACCCGCTCCTGAATCAGGTGGCTCGCAATCTCGAGTTCGGGCATGTCAAGGATAATCACGCTGCGCCCCACGCCGGGCAACGCCGCCTCCAGCGCGTCCCAGTCCAGCGTCACATCGTGGCGGGTAAGCGCGACGAGCGTGCAGTTGTCCACCAGCCACTGGGCATCATGCCAGGTGGGCAGGTCGCGCAGGCTGTCCATCCCCATGAGGAAGAAAAGGTCCGCCACGTGGCCGGATTGCAATTGCAGCAGGCGCACCATGTCGGCGGTGTAGTGGGGGCCCGGGCGGTCGGCGTCCATGCGGCTCACGTGCAGATAGCCGGTCTCGACCGTGGCAATTTTCGCCATTTGCAGGCGGTGCTCAATCGGGGTAAGGCGGCGGTCGCGCTTGTGGGGCGGGTCGGCGGCGGGGACGAGGTAGATGACGTCCAGGTCCAGTTGATAGTGCGCCTCGTCGGCCAGGATGAGGTGGCCGATGTGGATGGGATCAAAGGTGCCGCCAAAGACGCCAATGCGCTTGCGCCGCTTGACGGCAGGGATGGGCGCACCGACCCCTAACTGCTCAACAACTGGCGCAGATGGCGCAAGGCTTTCACTCATGCCGTCTCATTCTCCATGGGTGCAGGGTTGCGCGCTGTGCTGTGTCTCTTGCGCGTGCCGTGTTTCGTAGCGGCTGCTTTAGCTGCCGTAGGTGGAGACCGCAGCGCGTCCTCGAGAACGGCGGCTTCAGCCGCCGCTACGAAACGCTATACGCCTGTGCACAGGTTATACGAAACGCTATGCGCCTGTGCGCAGGTTAATCATCCAGCGCGTTGTCGTAGCCCCACACAAGTTCGGTGTCGCCAATGCGCACAACGTCGCCATCTTCCACACCTTGCTCGCGCAGCGCTTCGGTAATGCCCATCGCCTTGAGAATGCGCTGGAAGCGTGTGCCCGACTCGTAGTAGTCCCAGTTGGTCATTGCCGCAGCGCGTTCGATGGCAATGCCTTCTACATAGAACTTGTTGTCGGCCACCTTGTAGACGGCAAAGGCCTTCTCATCGGGCGGGGGCGTGATCTCGCGCAATTCATCCTGGGGCGCCGAGAATTTGGGCAGCGCATCGAGCGCCTGCTTCACCCTGTAGAGCATCGGCTCAATATCCTGATTGGCCGCGGCGCTCATGAGGAACGCAGGCAGGCCGCGTGCGGCCATGGCCGCCTCAATCGCGGGCCAGGCCGCCTGCGCCTCGGGCAGGTCGCTCTTGTTGAGCGCGACAATCTGTGGCTTCTCGGCAAGCTCGGGGTTAAAGAGCAGCAACTCCTGGTTGATGGCCTCAAAGTCGCCCAGCGGATCGGGGCTGTCGCCGCGCAGCAGGTGAATGATCACACGTGTGCGCTCCACATGGCGCAGGAACTCAAGCCCCAGCCCCACGCCCTCATGTGCGCCTTCAAGCAGACCTGGAATGTCGGCCACCACAAAGGGCTCATCCCCCAAATCGACAACGCCCAGCGTGGGGGCCAGCGTCGTAAAAGGGTAGGCCCCAATCTTGGGTTTGGCGGCGCTGATGACGCTGAGCAGCGTGGACTTGCCCGCATTGGGCACGCCAACAATACCTACATCGGCCACCAGCTTGAGCTCAAGCGTAAGCCACTGCTCCTGGCCCGGTTCGCCCTTCTCGGCAAAGTGGGGCGCCTTGCTGCGCCCGGTTTGGAAGGCGGCATTGCCGCGCCCGCCGCGCCCGCCCTGGGCGACGACAATGCTCTGGCCGGGCTCCGCCAAGTCGGCCAGAAGTTCGCCGCTGTCGGCATTGCGCACGAGTGTGCCTACGGGGACCTCAATGCGCAGATCCTTGCCGAATGCGCCTGTTTTGTCAGCGCCGCCACCGTGCCCACCGCGATCTGCGCGATAATGGACCTGCTGGTGGAGATTGTAGAGGGTGTTCAGCCGCTCGACCGCGACAAGTGTCACATGGCCGCCGCGGCCGCCGTTGCCCCCATTGGGGCCGCCCCACGGCTCGAATTTTTCGCGCCGGAAGGAGACGACGCCGTTACCGCCACTGCCGCCTTTTACAAAGATTCGCGCTGTGTCCAGAAAGGTAGATGTCATGCGCACCATTCTAAACGCAAACCGGTGGTTCGCTTGCATCAGCAATTGCACGCAGCAGAGCATTCCATTGTTGCGCGGCCGCCGGCTCATTTAATCAAGGGGCACACAATTGGCCAATTGCGGGTATAATGGGCGGACGTATGCGCCGGCAAGGTTGTCGGCGGGGCGCATTCTTTATGACTGATGAGCAAGAACCAAACGCGGTAAGGGAGAATCCCCGCGCAATTGACCGCCAGCAATGGGACCGCCGCCAGTGGCTGCTGACGGCGCTGGCAATGGCAGTTGCGCTGGTACTGCTGGGCATAGCGCTACGCTTGTGGGGCATGGATGCCTACGTCTTCCTCACGGACGAGCAGGCGCTTGAAGATCTGGTGCTGCGCATGGGCGTGTGGGGTCCGCTCGTGCTTATCCTCTTCAACGTGGTGCAGATTGTCGTTGCGCCCGTTCCCGGCTACATGGTGCAGCTGGCGGCCGGCTACCTCTATGGTCCACTCTGGGGCGGCATCTACGCCGCAATCGGGGTGCTGCTGGGCGCAATGACGGCCATGTGGCTGGCGCGCACGTTGGGACGCCCCATGGCGCGCCTGCTTGTGGGCGAAAGCCGCCTTGCCCGCTGGGAGAGCGTAACCCACAGCGACAGCGTGTGGGTTTGGCTGCTGCTCCTGCTGGGGCCCGTTGGCGATGTGCCCTATCTGCTGGCAGGCCTCTCGCGTGTTTCGTATCTGACAATCTTTCTGATTACGCTCTTCATCCGCGTTCCTTCCGTCTTTCTCTCATCGGCGATTGGGGGCGGCGCAGTGCCCCTCGTCTGGTTCTTTGTGGTTGTGGGTGTGGCCGGTGTGATTCTGCTGGTGGGCCTGCGCTACAAAAGTGCAATTTCGGCGTGGTATGAGCGCACGCTGAATCGCCAGGTCGAAGCTTCGCTGCCATCGTCCATCGCATCGCCCAGCTCATCATCAGTGCCCGCACTTGAATCCAACCCGGATGAGTCTCATTCCTACCAAGAAAGAAGCCTGGAAGAAACCCTATGACTGATTCACACGCCGGCGCACCGGCCATTGCACCACTGGCCGCGCAGATTGACGCCGACCTGACACAGGCCATGCGCGACCGCGACGAAACCAAAAAGCTCACGCTGCGTTCTGTAAAGACAGCGCTCACCGAACTTTCGAAGTCAGGCGCTGACCATGCTCTTAGCCAGGAGCAGGTGTTGTCTGTGGTGCAGAAGGAAGCCAAGCGCCGCCGCGAGGCTGCGCTGGAGTACGAAAAGGGGGGCGCCACCGAGCGCGCCCAGGCTGAATTGGCCGAACTGGCCGTGCTCGAGGCCTACCTGCCCAAGGCGCTCTCCGACGCCGAGATTGAGGAGATGGCGCGCGCCGTCATCGCCGACGTGGGCGCCACCACGGCCAAGGAAATGGGCAAGGTCATGGGTCCGCTCGTGGCGCAGATTGCCGGCCGCGCCGATGGTAAGGTCGTCAGCGCGACGGTGCGCCGTCTGCTTGGCGGCTAGAGCTACACCTGCACGAGAAATACAAAGAGAAGAGCAAAGGAGAAAGATGCGTTAGCAGGGCCATAACTCACGTAGAGCAGTTGCGCCTCCTTTGCCGTTTCTTGCCGTTCTTGCTTCCTTTGTGACTTTGCGTTGAGATGCTGTTTTCTGTAGTGCGCGCATTGTGCACGCTTGCTTCAATTTGAACATTCAATTCACCTCCATTTGCCTGTGACAGCAGCGATGTCCACCTTCAACAGCACACGTTCGCGCATCCGCGCCAACCCCGCGCTCCAGCGGGGGGTCATGTTTGCGGCGCTTGGCGCGCTCGTTGCGCTGCTCACCTTTGTGTTGGGCTGGAATTTGCCGATGGGCAGCCGGCTGGATCTGAAGCCCGGCCAGGTTGCCCCATTCGATGTGGTGGCCCCGCGCCAGTTCACCTATACCAGCGCGCTCGTCACCGAGCAGGCGCGCACGCGCGCCGCCAACGCCATTCCCAACCAATACGATACTGCCGCCGGCGCCGTGCGGCGCGAACAGGTGGGGCGATCGCGCGCCGCTGGCTGCCGAAATCGGCGCCATCCGTGACGACCCAGTGCTGACGCGTGATCAACGTGTGAACGCGCTGATCGCCATCCCAGAGCTTGCGCTCACTGGCGAAGCGGCCGAGCGGCTGCTCGCACTGAACGCCGACGAGTGGATGCAGGTGGCCGCGGAGGCCCCGCAGGCTGTGGACAGGCTGCTGCGCGACGAAATTCGGCCCGAAGATTTGCCAACGGCGCAGCGCCGCGTCCCCTCCACCCTCGCCGCCGACCTGAGCGAAGAGGGCGCCACCGCCGCCGCCGATTTGGTGCGCCCCCTGATTCGCCCCAACAGCTTCCTCAATGTGGAGCGCACGCAGGCCATGCGCGAAAGCGCCAGCGCCGCCGTCTCGCCCCAAACCGTGACGGTGGAGCAGGGCGAAATCATCCTGCGCGCGGGTGACATCGCCTCACCCGAGGATGTGGAAGCGCTCGAGCAAATTGGCCTGCTTGCCCAGCAGTGGGACAAGTGGAGCCTGCTGCGCGCCTTCATCTTCTCGCTTCTCCTGGTTACGGTGATTGCGGGTGCAATCTATCGCCTGCGCCCCGAGACGGCCGCGTCGGCACGCGAAATGGTCATTCTTCTGGTGCTCGCGTCGCTGTGGCTGGTGACGGCCAAGTTCATGGTCGTTCCCCATGATTGGCTGCCCTACCTCTATCCCCTGGCAGCGCTGAGCATGCTGGTGGCATGCCTGGTGGACGTGCGCACGGCCGTTCTGATGACTGTCGGCTTTGCCCTTGTGATGCTCTATCTGAGTGATGCGGACCCCGTGCTGGTGACTTTTGGCGCGCTGGGCGGCATTGTGGGCGCGCTCATTCTGGGGCGCGCCGAGCGGCTGACGGCATTCCTGTGGGCGGCGCTGGCCGTCATGGTTGTCAACGTGCTTGCGATGCTTGCCTTCCGCCTTCCCTTTGACGCCATGAGCAACCAGCAGATTCTGCAACTGGGCTTCGTGCTGCTGCTCAACGGCGGGCTGGCCGCCAGCATTGCGCTGCTGGGCTACTTTGGCCTGGGCAATCTCTTTGGGCTTACGACCTCGCTGCAGCTCAACGAGCTGAGCCGCCCCACGCATCCACTCCTGCGCCAGCTGCTGCTGAAGGCGTCGGGCACCTACCACCACACGATTGTGGTGAGCAACCTGGCCGAGCGCGCCGCCGCCGCGATTGGCGCCGATGCGCTGCTGGCGCGCGTAGGCGCCTACTACCATGACATTGGCAAAACTGTGCGCCCCTACTTCTTTACCGAAAACATTGGCGAGGACTCTTCGCCACATGAAAAACTGGACCCGCTCACCAGTGCACAGATCATCATCAGCCATGTGAGCGACGGCCTCGACCTGGCGCAAAAGTATCGGCTGCCGCGCCGCCTGCACGACTTCATTCGCGAACATCACGGCACGTCGCTTGTACAGTATTTCTACATTCGCGCCGTGCGCGCAGCGGCCGAAGGGGAAACGGTTTACGAGGCGGATTTCCGCTACCCGGGCCCCAGACCGCGCAGCCGCGAGACGGCAATTCTGGCTCTGGCGGACACGTGCGAGGCGGCCGTGCGCGCCATGCGCCCGGCCACGCGCGAAGACCTGGCTGCGCTCGTCAACCGGCTGATTGACGAGCGTGTGGCCGAGGGGGAACTGGGCGAATCGAATCTCACCTTCAAGGATCTCGAGGCAATTCGCGGCGTCTTCGTGCAGGTGCTGCAGGGGGTCCACCACCCGCGCATTAGCTACCCCGAGCCGCTGAAGTCGGGCGAGAAGCCAGCGACGCCGGCGCTGCCGCCCACGCCGGATGAGGCGCTGGCCGCAGTCGAAAGCACTGCCGGCCGCAACCACACCTATGCGGGGGTTGAGGAGTTGCCCGAAAGCGAAGCGATGATCTCGGTGGACAAGGCAGGATAGCGAGGGGGAACCATGTACTCTCCAGATCACCGTTGAAGTGAATGATGAATTCGCCGGCAAGGTGGATGCTGAAGCCATTGTGGCGGCTGCAGAGGCTGTTCTCGTCTCCGAGGAGAGGGAAAACGGCGAGGTGAGCATCTACTTCATGAGCGACGAAGAGGTGCAGGCACTCAACCGCGAATGGCGTGGCGTTGATGCACCCACCGATGTGCTGAGCTTTGCCACCGATGATGCCCTCTCGGCGCTGCAGCAGATTCTGAATCCGCCCGTCGAATTGCAGACGCTGATGCAGAACGCGCTGGGCGAGATTATGATTGCCTACCCCTATGCCGAGCGGCAGGCGGCGCGCTTTGGCAACAGCATGGCGGACGAATTGAAGCTGCTTACGGTGCACGGCATGCTGCACCTGCTGGGCTGGGATCATGACACGGCCGAAGACGAAGCGGCCATGTGGAAGCGCCAGGAAGAGATTCTGGCTAATCTCGGCGTTACCGGACTCTCCTTACGCAACCATGACGAGTGACACGAATATGACGGCAACCGCCTCATCCAAAGCCGCAAAAGAACCACCCGCTGATCCGGAAGTGCCCGCACCAGCAGCACCTGCGCGCGACGGCTTCATTGCCGGGCGCTGGTTTGCATTCCGCGCGGCGCTTAACGGTGCGGCCTATGTGCTGCGCTCGCAACCCAGCGTGTGGATTGAGCTGGCCGCGCTGGTGGTGGTCTTTGGCGCAGCCTGGGCCTTCCAGGTCAGCGCAGGTGAGTGGGCGCTGCTTGCCATGGTGATCTTTGGCATCCTCTCGCTTGAGGCGCTGAACACGGCCATTGAGGCGGTGGTGGACCTTGTTTCACCTGAATACAACGACCTGGCGCGCATTGCCAAGGATTCTGCGGCGGGGGCGCTGGTCTTTGCCGTCATCGCCAGCGTGATTGTTGCGGGCGTCATCTTTGGCCCGCGCATCATGGCCCTCTTTTAGCAACTGCCGGCGCATGCGGTCCGGACAACCGGATTTTCAGGCAGAGAATCACCGGTTTGCAAAACAGGGCACCTTGCCCGCCCGCCGCACGCTATCCCCTGGTCCGCCCCTCGCCCGCCCCTCGCCCGCCCCTCACCCATCAGAGCTCTCAAACCGTAACGCCGAGCGCATTTCCCCAGGATATCAACTTTGTCGGGACAAAAGCCACTTTGTCGGGACAAACTGCCGCGGGAAGGGTACATTTGTCAGTAGCGTTCAAATTCGGTTGTGATATAATTCACAAACAGTTCTGGTTGTGATGCGGGTTGGGAAGCAAAACGAGCCTCCCTGTACAGACCGACCGCATGTGATAGACTGTTTGGTGGCGCGTAGCGCTCCTCCTCACGAGTGCACCCCACCTGCGCAGACGATTCAGTGCGCGCAACACATCCAGAACACACAGAGTCAGGAGCCTGGCATGTCCGACAAAGCAACGAGCGCAGACGGCGCAAAGCAACCCGCAGCAACCCTTGCACACGCACCCGTGCTGCAGGGCGAAGGTGCGTCAATCTGGTATCAGACAACCGCCCCCAACGCGATGGAGCTCCTCCAATCCACAGAGAGCGGCCTGACGACGGAAGATGCCGCGGCGCGCCTGGCGCAATACGGCCCCAATGAGCTTGTCGAGCGTGGCGGACGCAGCCCCTGGTCGATTCTGATAGAGCAATTCACCAACATCCTCACGCTGCTGCTGATTGCGGCGGCCATCGTTTCCGCCTTCCTGGGTGACTGGATTGAGGCGGTTGTCATCCTCATCATCGTCATCCTCAACGGCGTGTTGGGCTTTACGCAGGAGTATCGCGCCGAGCAGTCCATGGCCGCGCTCAAGAAGATGTCGGTGCCCACAGTGCGCGTGCGCCGCGGCGGGCGTGTGCTCGACGTAGAGGCCGGCAGCCTTGTGCCCGGTGACGTGGTGATCCTGGAGACGGGCAACGTGGTGCCCGCCGACGGGCGCGTGCTGCGCAGCCTCAACATGCGCGCCATGGAAGCCGCCCTCACCGGTGAGTCTGAAGCGGTGGAGAAGGACCCCACGCTCGTCTTCGACAACAGCCTGCCCCTGGGTGACCGGCGCAATATGGTCTACTCCGGCACCATTATCAACTATGGGCGCGGCGAGATGATGGTGACGGGCACGGGCATGAACACCGAACTCGGCAACATTGCCACCATGCTCCAGGATGTCATCGAAGAAGCCACCCCCTTGCAGCAGCGGCTTGACAGGCTGGGCAAGTTGCTGGCAATTGCCGCAATTGTGCTGGTCGTCGTCATCTTTTTAATGGGGCTGGCGCTGGGTCAGCCTGTGGAGGAGATGCTGCTGACGGCTGTCAGCCTGGCCGTGGCCGCCATTCCCGAGGCGCTGACTGCCGTCGTGACGATTGCGCTCTCGCTGGGCGCACAGCGCATGTTGCAGCGCAAGGCGCTCATTCGCCAGTTGCCCGCCGTGGAAACGCTTGGCTCCGTCACCGTCATCTGCTCGGACAAGACAGGCACCCTTACGCAGAACCGCATGAGCGTGACGGCGCTGGACATTGCCAACCACACGCTGGAATTCCGCCAGGAAGAAGATGAAACAGGCATGCGCCTCGTGCGCGCCGAAGGCCCCAACGAGGGTGCAAGCCCCAGCGACGACATCCTCCCCACGCTGGACCTGCTGCTGGTGGCAGGCACCCTTTGCAACGACGCTGTGCTTGAGCGCAGCGACCACGCCACGGCGCACGCGGGCGATGTCATGCTGAGCGGCGCCAACTGGTATGCCGTAGGCGACCCCACAGAGGGGGCCATTGTCCTTGCCGCCGCCGAGTATGGCATCCTCAAGCCCGAGCTTGAAGTGGCCTTCCCCCGCATTGACGAACTGCCCTTTGACTCGACGCGGCAAACGCATGACCACCATCCACGCCATTCCCGACAGCGCCGGCATTATTCCCCCGGGCTTGCGTTCTGTTTGGGAGCGGCGCGTGAGTACGGGTGATGCATCGCACGTCGCCTTTACCAAGGGCGCGGTGGATTCGCTGCTCACCGTTGCTACATCGGTATGGGTTGAGGACAATCAGATTCCCCTTGACGACGCGCGACGCAGCCGCATTCTGGAAGCCAACAATCGCATGGCAGCCCAGGGCAAGCGTGTGCTGGGCGTGGCCGTGCGCACGCTCGACCATGCACCCAGCAAGCAGGAAGTTAAGAATATCGAAGACGAACTCATGCTCGTGGGCCTCTACGGCATGATTGACCCGCCGCGCCCCGAAGTGCGTGAGGCCGTCCTCACCTGCCGCAGCGCAGGCATACGCCCGGTGATGATTACCGGTGACCACCCGCTGACAGCGCGCCACATTGCCGAGCAGGTGGGCATTACCGACCCGCGCCCAGGCGAGGAAGCTCCCTTCCTTACAGGGCTGGAGATTGACGCGCTCTCGCCCGAGGAATTACGCGCGCGGCGCGCGATGTGCAGGTCTTTGCGCGCGTCTCGCCCGAGCACAAGCTCAGCCTGATTGAAATTTACCAGGAGCAGGGCAACATTGTGGCCATGACGGGTGACGGCGTCAACGATGCGCCGGCGCTCAAGAAGGCCGACATTGGCGTGGCCATGGGCATCACCGGCACCGACGTCTCCAAGGAGGCGGCCAACATGGTGCTGCTGGACGACAACTTTGCCACCATTGTGGCCGCCGTGGAGGAAGGGCGCGTTGTCTACGACAACATCCGCAAGTTTATTCAATATCTGCTCACCTGCAACGCCAGCGAGATTGCCGTCATGCTGCTCTGGCCGATTGCGGCATGGATCTTTGGCATCAGCCTGGGCGGAGCGACGATTGCGCTGCTGCCGCTGCAGATTCTGTGGATGAACCTGGTGACCGACGGCCTGCCCGCGCTGGCGCTGGGTGTGGAGAAGGCGGAGCGCAACGTCATGCGCCGCCCGCCCTACTCCTCCGAGGAGAGTATCTTTGGACGAGGCATGCTCCCCTTCATTGGCGTCTTCGGTATCCTCATGAGCCTCATTGCCATCGGTATTGGCATGTGGGACTTCAACCGCGACCCCAATGGCGCATGGCAGACGCTACTCTTCACGACGCTCATCTTCAACCAGGTGATGCTGGCGCTGGGGCTGCGCTCGATTGAGCAGTCACTTTTCACCATCGGCCTCTTCAGCAACCCCTCCATGGTCGCTGCTTTCCTCAGCACGGTGCTGCTCCAGCTTATGGTCATCTATGTTCCCTTCTTCCAGGGCATCTTCAGGACGCAGGCGCTGGATGTGACGGAAGTGCTGCTGGCGCTGGGCATGGGTGTGATAGTGCTGCTGGCGGTGGAAGTTTGGAAGTGGATTCTGCGCCGCCGCGTAGCCGCCTGAGTCGGAACGTATTCCTGTACGCAGAGAGTGCGGCAACTGCGGAAAAAGCAGGAAGCGAGCTGGGTTCTCATGTCGTTTCCGTTGTTGCCGCTGTCTCTGCGGGCCAGATTTTAAGGAGTGAACGATGCAGCAGACTCAATCGGTTACGCAGCGCCCCGCCTGGCAGGCGCTTGTCGAACACCAGCGCACACAGGCAAATGTCCACATGCGTGAGCAGTTCGCGCAGGATCCCGAGCGCTTTGCTCGCTTCTCGCTCAACTTTAATGAGATTCTCTTCGATTACTCCAAGAACCGCATCAGCGCCGAGACCATGCACCTGCTGCGCGACTTGGCCGCCGAAGCGGGGCTGCAGCGGGCGATTGAGGCCATGTTCGACGGTGAGAAGATCAACAACACCGAAGGGCGCGCCGTGCTTCACGTGGCGCTGCGCAACCGCTCCAACCGGCCCATTCTGGTGGATGGCGTCGACGTCATGCCCGAAGTGCAGCGTGTGCTGGCGCAGATGCAGCGCTTCAGCGAGCGCGTGCGTGAGGGCGACTGGACCGGCTACACGGGCAAGCGCATTACCGACGTGGTTAACATCGGCATTGGCGGCTCCGACCTGGGGCCCAAGATGGTGGTGCGTGCGCTCAGCCCTTATATACACCCCGACATACGCTTCCACTTTGTCTCGAATGTGGACGGAACCGACATTGCCGAGACGCTGGCGCGCGTGAACCCCGAAAGCGTGCTCTTTCTTATCGCCTCCAAGACCTTTACCACGCAGGAGACGATGGCCAACGCCAATACGGCGCGCGCCTGGTTCCTGGGCCACGCCAGGGACGAGGCGGCAGTGGCCAGCCATTTTGTCGCCCTCTCCACCAACGAGGAGAAGGTGACGGCCTTTGGCATTGACCCGGCCAACATGTTCGAGTTCTGGGATTGGGTGGGCGGCCGCTACTCGCTCTGGTCGGCCATTGGCCTCTCCATTGCCATTGCCGTGGGCTACGAGCGCTTCAGCGAACTGCTGGAAGGCGCGCACGCCGTGGACGAGCACTTCCGCACGGCGCCCTTTGCCGAAAACATCCCGGTCACCATGGCGTTGCTGGGCATCTGGTACAACAACTTCTTCGGGGCCGAGACGGAGGCCATTCTGCCGTATGACGAGACAATGGCCTTCTTCCCCAGCTACTTCCAGCAGGGGGACATGGAGAGCAACGGCAAGCGGGTGACCAAAGAGGGCCACTTCATCACCGACTACAGCACGGGGCCCATTATTTGGGGGCAGCCCGGCACAAACGGCCAGCACGCCTTCTACCAGCTCATTCACCAGGGCACCAAGCTGATTCCCTGCGACTTCCTGGCCCCGGCCCAGTCCCACCACCCGGTGGGCGAGCATCATACGCTGCTGCTCTCCAACTTCCTGGCGCAAACGGAAGCGCTTATGCGCGGCCGCACCGTGGAGGAGGCGCGCGCTGAACTGGCCGAAATGACCACACAGGGCAAGAGCAGCACTGAACTTGCTTTGCTGGCCGCAGCCAAGAGCTTTCCGGGCAACCGCCCCACCAATTCCTTTGTATTCCCTTTGCTGACCCCGCACACACTGGGCAGCCTGATTGCACTGTACGAACACAAAATCTTTGTACAAGGGGTGATTTGGAACATTAACTCGTTCGACCAGATGGGTGTTGAATTGGGTAAGCAGTTGGCATCTGCCATTCTGCCCGAACTGCGCACACCGCAGCCTGTGGCCACGCATGATGCGTCGACCAACGGACTGATGAATTACATCAAAGCGCAGCGCTGAGCAGAGCAGCAAATCATATGTCTCAAAACGGGTTTTTCGGCCACAGTGATAACAAGGAAACCAAGATGATTGCAGAGTACACCGCCCCCGACAAGATCAAGAACGTGCAGTTGCGTGAGTGGGTTGAAGAGATGATTGCGCTGTGCAAGCCCGAGGCTGTGCACTGGTGTGATGGCTCCGACGCAGAGTATGAGATGTTGTGTGACCAGATGGTGGAGAGCGGCACATTCACCCGCCTTAACGCCGACAAGCGCCCCAACAGCTTTCTGGCCCGCTCGCACCCCAGCGACGTGGCCCGTGTGGAAGACCGCACCTACATCTGCTCGCTGAGCAAGAATGACGCCGGCCCCACCAACAACTGGATGGAACCGCGCAAGATGAAGGCGCTCCTGCGCCCCCGCTTTGACGGCTGCATGTCAGGGCGCACCCTCTACGTGATCCCCTTCAGCATGGGCCCCATCGGTTCGCGCATCGCGCATATCGGCGTGCAGATTACCGACTCGCCCTATGTCGTCGTCAACATGCGCATCATGACGCGCATGGGCAGCAAGGTGCTCGAGGTGCTGGGCGACGGCGAGTTTGTGCACTGCCTGCATTCCGTGGGCATGCCCCTGGCCCCGGGCCAGCATGACGTAGCATGGCCCTGCAGTCCTGATCCGGCCGACAAGTACATTGTTCACTACCCCGAAGAGCGCACGATCTGGAGCTATGGCTCGGGCTACGGTGGCAATGCGCTGCTGGGCAAGAAGTGCTTCGCCCTGCGCATTGCCTCGGTGCTGGCCCACGAGCAGGGCTGGCTGGCCGAGCACATGCTGATCATGGGCGTCAAGAGCCCCGACGGACAGCGGACCTACATTGCGGCCGCCTTCCCCAGCGCCTGCGGCAAGACCAATTTCGCAATGATGATCCCGCCCAAGCCCTTTGCAGATGAAGGCTGGGAAGTGAGCACAATCGGCGACGACATTGCCTGGATCAAGCCCGGGCCCGATGGGCAAATTTACGCCATCAACCCCGAAGCCGGCCTCTTTGGCGTTGCGCCCGGCACAAATTACAAGACGAACCCCAACGCCATGGCTGCGGCTGAAGCCAACACCATCTTCACCAACGTCGCACTGACGGACGATGGCGACGTTTGGTGGGAAGGGATGACAGCGGCTGCGCCGTCGCACCTGATTGACTGGACAGGCCAGGAGTGGACGCCGGACTGCGGCCGCAAGGCGGCGCATCCCAACGCCCGCTTCACTGCCCCCATCAGCCAGTGCCCCTCTGTGGACCCGGCCTATGAAGATCCCGCCGGCGTGCCGATCTCGGCCTTTGTCTTTGGCGGGCGACGCAGCACGGTGGTGCCGCTGGTCTACCAATCCTTCAACTGGTCGTTCGGCGTCTACAGCGCGTCGACCATGGGCTCGGAGATGACGGCTGCTGCCTTTGGCAAGCAGGGCGAAGTGCGGCGCGACCCCTTTGCCATGCTGCCCTTCTGCGGCTACCACATTGGCGATTACTTTAACCACTGGCTGAACTTTGGCCGCCACCTGCACAACCCGCCGCGCATCTTCAACGTCAACTGGTTCCGCCGCGATGACGACGGCAACTTCCTTTGGCCGGGCTTTGGCGAAAACATGCGCATTGTCAAGTGGATTGTGGAGCGCTCCCGCGGGCACGCCTCGAGCATTGAAAACACCCTGGGCTGGGTGCCCCGCTATGAGGACATTGACTGGCGCGGCTTGGAGGACTTCTCCAGCCACGACTTTGATCGCCTCATGACTGTTGACCGCGACCAGTGGCTGAAGGAACTGGCATCACACGATGAACTGTTCTTCAAGCTCTATGACCGGCTGCCCAAGGAAAACACCAACATTCGTGAACTGCTGCTCTCGAACCTCTGGCGTTCGCCTGAGAACTGGGACACAGTGCAGCACCCGTAGTGTGCCGCGCGCCACGCCGGCGGGCCTTGGTGACCCGCCGGCGTGGCGAGGGCGTGCTGAAGAAAACGACATCAATTTGCCGCAATCTGCCCAAGTCAGCATACCCGGAGGCACAATTCTATCCGCATAAAGATCGTTATAGCAGAACGCAATGCAGGAGATAAGGAGAACTACCATGCAGGAATTCAGTCCTCGCGACCACAGCCCCGTTGGCCTTGATGCACAGGGACTCGACAACAACATCAAATCTGTCTACTGGAATCTGCCGACGCCGGCGCTTTACGAGGAAGCGCTCAAGCGCAACGAGGGCGTGCTGGGCCACCTGGGCCCGCTGGTGGTGCGCACCGGCCAGTTCACCGGCCGCTCGCCCAATGACAAATTTGTGGTGGATGAACCCACCAGCCGCGAGCACATTTGGTGGGGCAAGGTTAACAAGCCGATTGAAGCCGACCGGTTCGACGAACTGCACCGGCGCATGGCCTCCTACCTGCAGGGCAAGGATGTCTTTGTGCAGGACCTGTGGAGCGGGGCCGATCCGCAATACCGCATGCCCGTGCGCATTATTACGCAGTACGCGTGGCACAGCCTCTTCTGCAAGAATCTCTTCATCCAGCCCAAGCCGGAAGAAGTGGCCACCATGCGTCCCGAGTTCGTCGTCATCGACTGCCCGGGCTTCCACGCCTATCCCGAGATTGACCACACCCACTCGGATGTCTTCATTCTGGTGAACTTTGCCAAGCGCATGGTGCTGATTGGCGGCACAGAGTATGCCGGCGAGATCAAGAAGTCGATCTTCACGGCCATGAATTACTACCTGCCTTTCAGAGACGTCATGCCCATGCACTGCTCGGCCAACATTGGCAGCAAGGGCGACACGGCCATCTTCTTTGGCCTCAGCGGCACCGGCAAGACGACCCTCTCGGCCGACCCCAAGCGCACGCTCATCGGCGACGACGAGCACGGCTGGAGCGATTCGGGCATCTTCAACTTCGAGGGCGGCTGCTACGCCAAGGTCATTCGCCTCTCGGCCGAGGGTGAGCCGGAGATTTACCAGACGACGCGCCGCTTTGGCTCCGTGCTGGAAAACGTGGGGATTGACATCCACACGCGCCGCCTGAATCTGGACGACGACAGCCTGACGGAGAACACGCGCTCGGCCTATCCCATTAGCCACATTCCCAATGCCTCGCGCGATGGGCGCGGCGGCCACCCCAGGAACATCGTCTTCCTCACCGCCGATGCCTACGGCGTGCTGCCTCCCATCTCCAAGCTCACCTCCGAGCAGGCTATGTACCACTTCATCTCGGGTTACACTGCCAAGGTGGCGGGCACCGAGCGCGGCGTCAAGGAGCCGAGCCCCATCTTCAGCGCCTGCTTCGGGGCACCCTTTATGGCGCAGCACCCCAGCGTCTATGCGCAACTTCTGGGCAAGAAGATTGCCCAGCATGATGTGACCGTGTGGCTGGTGAACACCGGCTGGACGGGCGGCCCCTACGGCGTGGGCAGCCGCATGAAGCTGAACCACACACGCGCCATGATCAACGCCGCCCTGAGTGGCGAGCTTGACGACGCCGAATACGTCAAGGAGCCTGTCTTCGGCGTGCAAGTGCCGACGCATGTGCCAGACGTGCCCGACGAAGTGCTGAACCCACGCAACACGTGGGAGGACAAGGCCGCCTTTGACGCGCAGATTCGCAAGCTGGCGGGCGAGTTCGTCAAGAACTTCCAGCAGTTTGCCGATCAGACACCTGCCGAGATCAGGACCGCCGCACCCAACCCCAACGCGTAGCACGCACAGCGCGGCAGACAATTGGCACAAACAACGGGGAGCCTCAACGCTCCCCGTTGTTGTACATGCCATGGGCGCATGCCACGGACCGGCGCCCATGGCATGCGGATGCCATTTCGCTGCGGGCATAAATCGATGTATACTAGGCAAGCAGCATACGGTTTCCCTACATTGACCCCGTGCGCAGAGCGCCTAACGCTCCCGGCCGGGGACTTTTTGCCACGGGGCCAACAGCTGCCCTTGCTTGTTGTGTCTTTTGTGATGGAGCCCATATTGGCCGCTGTATCACGCTGATGAGTGGCACGTGTGGCCTGGAGCAGCCTGTGAGCACAAATCAACCACTGAGCGCCGCCTCTGCAGAAACGAGCCCTGTGCAGGCATTTTCGGCGCAACTTGACACTATCTCCTCCACAATCAAAGAGAGTGTACTGGAGGCGCTGACGCCGCTGGCGCTGCGCAAGAGCCTGCTCGAGGACATTATGAAGACGCGCGGCTTTGCCCCCAATGGCAGGCTGCGCAAGCTGCTCGAGCCGATTGTGGCCGCTCCCATGGATCGCTTCATCGGCATTTGCTATGAATTTGACCAGCGCGCCGAGCAATTCGGCTTCATGCAGGCGGCACGCTGGATGCTGCCCCACTTTGCCGGCAGCGTCGAGGTGATTGGCGCCGAGAACATTCCCAGCGATGGGCCACTGCTGCTTGTCTCCAACCACCCGGGCTCCTTTGACGAAGTGGCGATTGCCGCCAACCTGGATCGCCCCGACCTGCGCATTCTTGCCAACCGCCACACCTTGCTCACATCACTGCCGACCGTGGCGCGCACGGCCATCTTCTCCAGCGAGCACAACGCGCACGACCGCATGAGTGCGCTGCGCACGAGCATCAAAACGCTGCGTGAGGGGCGCACGCTGCTGCTCTTCCCCACGGGCCGTACTGATCCCGACCCGCGCTGCACTGCCGGTGCCAGCGAAGCGATTGCGCGTTGGTCCTCGAGCATTGAGATGCTTGTCAAAAAGGCGCCTGAGACGCAGGTCATGGTTACGATGGTCAGCGGCGTCGTATCGCCGGTGGCGCTGCGCTCGCCCGTGGCGTGGATTCGCCGCCAGCCGATAGAGCAGCAGAAGATGGCGACCATGCTGCAGTTTGCGCTGCAGCTTGTCTTTCCGCGCCTCTTCAACCTGGCGCCGCGCGTCACCTTTAGCCCGCCGCGGACGATGGCCGAGCTGACGACCAACGGCACGCAGAGCGTGCAGCAGGCCATTGTGGAGCAGGCGCAGAAGCTGCTGGCGCTGCACACTGTGCACGAGCCCATTGTTGCGCCCACGCCGCTGCGCGGCTGATCACCATAAAACATGCACACGACGTAGCGGAGGGCTTCTAGCCCTCCGCTTTTTTGTGCAGAGCGGCCTTTCGTAGCGGCGGTGTAAGCCGCCGTACTCGAGGACGCGACGCGCTCCATGCCGGCGCAAACGCCGCGCACTGCGGAGATGCACCGTTGTAGGTCACGTCTCCTGGCGTCTACACGCCAGGAGACGTGACCTACACCTGCCCGCTTGGTGAGGGGCCGGCGGTAAGGTGCAACGCCCGCTTGTGGTATTATGAAAACCATCCACGCCCTCAGCAGCCTTGCCTTGCCCGTGCGGCAGGCTCCAGCGCAGAATCGGAATCCTTTCATGTCCCAACAAGAACAGAATGTCACCGCCGCCCTCGTCGAAATGGACAAGCACCAGCTTCATCCGGTCTTCCATCCGAGCAAACACCAAAATCCCCTCGTCATCGAGGGCGGTGATCGTGTCTACCTGCATACGAGCGATGGGCGCCGCATTCTCGACGCCATGGCCGGCCTCTGGAATGTCAACGTTGGCTATGGCAACCAGGAGCTGCCCGAGGTGGCCGCGGCGCAAATGCGCAAACTTGCCTACACCTCCAACTTCGTGGGCATGACCAACGTGCCTTCCTCCGAGCTGGCGGCGAAGCTTGCGGGCTTTGCCCACCCCACGCTCAACACCACCTTCTTCACATCGGGCGGCTCGGAAGCGAATGATAGCGCATTCAAGACGGCGCGCTACTACTGGTTCCGCCTGGGCAAGACGGAAAAGTTCAAGATTATTGCGCGCAAGTACGCCTATCACGGCATTACCGTAGCGACCACAGCGGCCACCGGCATCGCCGGCTATCAGACGATGTTTGGCCCCATGGCGCCCGGCTTCCTGCACATTGATGCGCCGCGCCAATACCGCTACGAGGGCGACATGCAGCCCGGCGAAACGGTTGGGCAGGCTGCAGCGCGTGCGCTGGAGGAAGCCATCCTGCGCGAAGGGCCGGAGACCGTGGCGGCCTTCATCGCCGAGCCGATTCAGGGCGTGGGCGGCGTAATTGTGCCACCCGACGACTACTTCCCCCTTGTGCGCGCCATCTGCGACAAGTATGACGTGCTGATTATTGCCGATGAGGTGATTACGGGCTTTGGGCGCACGGGCGCATGGTTTGGCTCGCAGCTCCTGGGCCTGCGCCCCGACATCCTGGACTTTGCCAAGGGGATTACGTCGGGCTACCTGCAACTGGGCGGCATGCAGATTTCGGATGCCATCCGCGAAGTCATCTGGAGCGCGCCGGGCACCGAATCGTGGATGCACGGCTTCACCTATTCGGGCCATCCGGCGGCCTGTGCAGTGGGGCTGGCCAATCTCGAGATTCTGGAACGAGAGCGGCTGCCCGAGAACGCCGAGCGCATGGGCGCACGGCTGCGCGCCGGCCTCGAAAGCCTGCTCGAATTCCCCTTTGTGGGCGACGTGCGCGGGCGCGGTTTGCTCAATGGTGTGGAGATCGTCAAGGACAAGGAGTCGCGCACGCCCGATGCTGCCATGGCCGGCCGCCTGGCCGACATGGCGCTGGCGCGTGGCCTGCGCACACGCAACGTGGCCAACGTGCTTGCCTTCGCACCCCCGTTGATCATTAATGAAGACGAAGTCGACGAGATTATCCGTCTGCTGGGCGGCGTCTTTGACTCTGCAGAAACCAGCACGTAGCCGAATGCGGCCGTAGAGGAGAGGGTAGGCGCAGCCCTCTCCTCTACGCACATATACCGGCGCCCCCGTCGTGCTTTTCCGGTGACGCCTCTGCCATGGCTGGATTCACCTCTCCCCTACTGTTGGGCAAAATGCGGCGCCCGCACGTGGCGGCGCAAAATGTGCCGCGCCATGCGCTGCTCCAGCGCCTTGACGACGCGCGCAACGTTCCGCTCACGCTCCTTTCGGCGCCGGCCGGTTTTGGCAAGACGCTGGTTGCCGCCGAGTGGGCCGACGCGCGCGTTCCCGCTGCGGGTGAGAGCGACCAGCCACCCGCTTTCCACGCCGCATGGCTCTCGCTTGATGAGAGCGACAATGACCCGCTGCGCTTCTGGAGCTACGTGGCTGCCAGCCTGGCTACGCTGCCGCTGGACGCATTGAGCGCGCCCCTGGCAGAGTTGCTGGCGCAGTTGCGTTCGGCCAATGCGCCGGCGCTGGAGAGCGTTGTAGACACCTTGCTCGCGATCTGTGGCGAAGCGCGTGCGCACTTCGTGCTGATTCTGGATGACTATCACCACATTCGTGCGCAGCGCATTCACGACACGCTCAACTACTTCATCGCCCATCTGCCGCCTACCACACACCTGCTCATCAGCACGCGGGCCGACCCACCCATGCCCCTCAATCGCTGGCGCGTCAACGGCAAGCTGCTGGAATTGCGCGCCGCCGATCTCTGCTTCAGCGTGGAGGAGGCGGGCGCAATGCTGAGCCGCCGCACCAAAATCGTGCTGCCGCCCGAGGATGTGGCAATCCTGGTGGACCACACGGACGGCTGGCCGGCGGGCTTGCAGCTGCTGGGCGCATCGCTGCAGGGGCGCAGCCGGCGCGAGGTGAGCAGCTATCTGCAGG
The DNA here is from genome assembly GCA_963773745.1 of uncultured Chloroflexia bacterium. Lineage (GTDB taxonomy): Bacteria > Chloroflexota > Anaerolineae > Caldilineales > Caldilineaceae > UBA5069. The sequence goes on along the minus strand of CAVZCL010000005.1, from coordinate 63,595 downwards.
GGATTGACATCAGCAACCGCTTCGTGCTCGCCTATCTGCTCGAGCAGGTGCTGGAGAAGCTGCCCGCGAGCGTGCGCGATTTCCTCCTGCGCACCTCCATTTTGCAGCGCTTCGACGTGTCGCTCTGCGACGACCTGCTGGATAACGCGCAGGCGGGCGCAGAGGTAGACGGCGGCGCCACGCCGCGCACGGCGCGCGCCATCCTCAACTATCTCGAATCGTACAATCTCTTTGTGGTGCCGCTGGATGACGAGCAGCGCTGGTATCGCTACTACCATCTCTTTGCCGACGCCCTGCACGAAGAGCTGGACCGCAGCGCGCCTGCGCTTGCAGCGGAGATGCACCGGCGCGCAGCGCGCTGGTACGCCGCGCACGGCTTCGCGGTAGAGGCGATTGAGCACGCGCTGCACGCGCAGGATTGGGCGCAGGCCGCCGACCTGCTGGCCGAAAAGGGCCATGATCTGCTTGTGCACGGCGACGCCGTTACGCTCAACCGCTGGATGGAGACGCTGCCCCACGCCGAGATCATGCGCCGCCCGCGCCTCGCGCTTCTCAACGGTTGGCTGCTGATTCTGCGCGGCCCCCTTGCTGGCGTGCAGGAGGTCGTGGCGCAACTGCTGTCGGCGCTTGCGGCCCACACTGTCGATCCGGCGCACGCCCCTGCGCTGGGCGAGGTGCTGGCGCTGCGCACGCTGCTCGCCTCCTACCAGTGGGACGTCCACAAGACGCTGGAACTGGGCATCGAGGCGGAGCGCACGCTTGCCGCCGATGATGACTTTACGCAGGCGGCCCTGCACCATGCGCTGGGCCATGCACTGCAGTTGGGCGGCCGTGCGACCGAGGCCATTGCCCACTACACGCGTGCCCAGGCCCACGCCACCAACCTCGGCAGCACCTATATGGTGCTCTTCCCCTTGTTCCGCCTTGGCCACACTTATCTCGAGCTGGGCGCGCTGGCCGATGCCGAGGCCACATACCGGCGCGGGCTGCAGTTGGCAACGGACCACGGCGGCGGTCAGTGGCCCAGCATTGCCGATGGCTGCATGGGCATGGCGGCCATCTTGCGCGAACGCAATGACCTGCTGGGGGCCGAGCACTTCATCAGCCGCGCGATTGCGCTTGCACCGGCGCGCAGCGTGTCTGTCTACGCCTCGGCGTCGGCCATTAACGCACACATTCGCCAGTCACTGGGGCGGCGCGACGAAGGCACAGGGCCGCTGGCCGACGCCATGCGCGTGGCGCAAAGCTACGACAGCCCGCTGCTGGTTGAGTGGCTGCGCGCCTGCCAGGCCCGCCTGGACCTGGGCGCAGGCGACCTGGTGGCCGTGCGTCAGTGGGCGCAGACGCAGTCCAGCCACTGGGACGAAGTGGGCTACTACCCCGAGTTTGAGGAGCTGACGCTGGCGCGCTTCTACCTTGCCGATCAGCGCCCGCGCGCGGCCCTGGCACTGCTGCAACTGTGGCAGGCGCGCGCCGAGGAACGGGGGCGCGTGCGCAGCCTGGTCGAAATCGGTGTGCTGCAGGCGGAGGCGCTTTGGGTGCTCAACCAACGCACCGAGGCGCAGGAGCTGCTCTGCCGCGCGCTGGCGCTGGCCGAAGCCGAGGGGATGCAGCGCGCATTCCTGGATGAAGGCGAGCGGCTGATGCCCCTGCTCGATCTGCTGGCGCGCAGCGATGCGTGCGCGGCGCGCTTGCTGGCCACGTTGCGCGCCGGCATGGTCACCACGGACGACGCCGAACTGCGCGAGCCGCTCGAGCGGTTGACGCCACGCGAGCTGGAGATTCTGCGTGCGATTGCGCGCGGCGCATCCAACCAGCAGGTGGCGGAGACTTTTGTGCTGACCGTGGGCACAGTCAAGGGGCACGTCAACCACATACTCAGCAAGCTGGGGGCCACCAACCGCACCGAAGCGGTGGCGCGGGCGCGCGAAATCGGCCTCATCTAGTACGACCAGACCCCCGACGCAAAGGCGCAAAGACGCAAAGGTTCGCAAAGAAAAGCAAAGACAAGGAACAACAACTGTGGGAGTTGTTGTTCCTTGTCTTTGCTTTTCTTTGCGAACCTTTGCGTCTTTGCGCCTTTGCGTCGGGGGTCTTGGTGCCGCGCGCATTCATAACCAAAGACAGTCGTGCGCAAAGCGCCGCGGGGCTATGCTGACTGCAGGCAGGGCGTCCTGCCGCGGCAATCGGTGCACAGCCCATAGGAGAGCGTCGCCGAATTCCGCCTTGTGCTGGAAGAGGGTTGGTGATGCTCGCTCATTTGCGCCGGCGCGTTGTCGAAACGCTTGCCCCCGTTCGCCAGGCCATGCTCGCCACATATGGCCCGGCCGACATCCAAACTGCCGAAGTGACCTGCGCCGCAAAAGAGATGCAGCTTTACGTTCTTTTGCCGCTGACCTCCGACATGCTCTTCAACATTGAAAGCCACGCGTCGGTTGTGGTCAGCACGCCCGAGTGGCAGGCGCACGGGGCAGCACGCGTGCTGGAGGCGAGCGCGTGGCCGGCGTGCGTTAACTTGCCGCCGTGTGAGCAGGCGCAATGGCAGGCACTGGCCGAAATCACCCTCACGCGCCTGCACATTCACGCCGGCCCCAATGGCCCGGAGACGATTGACGTGGAGAGCAGTGCGGCCGTTTCGCCCCTTACCTGATCGCACAATTGCCCGCCTTCTGTGCAGGTAGCTGCACTCGACCTGGAGGAGTTATGCCCAAATCGGTCATCATCATCGGTGGCGGCATCGCCGGCCTCTCTGCAGGCTGCTATGCGCAAATGAATGGCTACGAAGCAACGATCTTTGAACTGCACAAGATTCCCGGCGGCCTGTGCACGTCGTGGCGGCGCAAGAGCTATACAATGGACGGATGCCTCCAGTACCTCACAGGCTCCGGTCCTGCGGCCAATGCGCACCAAATGTGGCTTGAGTTGGGCGCGCTGCAGAACAAGCAGATCTACGACCGCAGCGAGTTCATTCGCATCGCGAGCGACGATGGGCGAGAGCTCGTTTTCTATGCCGACCTGGAGCGCTTTCGCACGCACCTGCACGAGCTTGCCCCGCTGGACACGCACCTGATTGACAACCTGTGCGACGGCGCGCTGGCGCTTTCACAAATCGATCTGCCCATTGATACACCCCTCACCCCGCAGGATAACCTGCAGTATGGCATGTCCATGCTGCCCTATCTGATGCCCGTGCTCAAGTGGAACGGACTCTCCATCTTCGAGTATGCGGCGCGTTTCAGGGATCCCTTCCTGCGCGAGGCGCTGCCCCACTTCTTCCAGTTTGCGCACCCCACTTTCCCCATGACGATCATGCTGATGACACTGGGGCTCTTTCATACACGCAATGCCGGCTTCCCCATGGGGGGCTCGCTCAAGTTTGCGCTGGGCATTGCCAAACGTTTTCAGGCGCTGGGGGGCGCGCTCCACTGCAGCACGCGCGTTGCCGACATTCTTGTGGAAGAGGGCGCATCCGGCGACCGTGCCGTGGGTGTGCGGCTGGATGACGGCAGCGAGGTGCGGGCCGATTACGTCGTCTCTGCCTGTGACGGTTACGACGTTCTCTTCACAATGCTCGAAGGGCGCTACTGCACCAACAAGGTGCGCAAGTACTACGATTCATTACCCATTGCCGGCCCCATTGTGCAAGTCTCGGTGGGGGTGGCGCGCGACATGAGCGACGTGCCGCACAGCATCAACTTTCCCATGCAGCGCCCCTGCCTGCTGGCGGGCAAACCCACCAACCGGCTGGTGGCCAAGCACTATGGCTATGACCCCTCGCTCGCGCCGTCGGGCAAGTCGGCAGTCACCCTCTGGCTGGACGCCGACTATGAGTACTGGCGCAGGATCTATGGCGCCAGCGCACGCTATGAAGACGCGCAGGATGAGGTGGCGGACGTTGTGATCGACGAACTGGACGGCGCGGGCTGCCCGGCTTCAAGAGCCAGGTGGAGGTTGTGGATGTGGCCACGCCCCCCACCTATGAGCGCTTTACCGAGAATTGGCGCGGCGCAATCGCAGGCTGGAGCATCACTTCCCGCAAGATGCGCATGATGATGGGCAAGGGAATGGACAAGACGCTGCCTGGCCTGGAGAATTTCTACATGATTGGGCAGTGGGTGGAGCCTGCAGGCAACGTGGAACTCTCTGCCGCGTCGGGGCGCAACGTGGTGCGGCTGCTCTGTGCGGCCGACAAGCAGCCCTTTGTGGCCACCATGCCCGAGCCGTCGCAAAGCGAAAGCGCAGCCCCCGTGCCGGCATAAGTGGGCGCGACAGATTGCATACGCGCCCAGCGATTCAATCCGCAGGGTGAAAAAACAGGGAGCGGCGAGCGGGGCACATTCCCCACTCGCCGCTCCCTCTTCCTTTGCCCGGCGTAGCTTACTCCGCTGCCATGTCAGGCTGAAGGCGCAGTGGGTGCAGTAGGATGGATATTGAGCAGCGTGGCAAGCTCGTTGAGCGCCTGCGTCTCGGCGTCACTCACACGCACGGCGCCGATGCCCAGGAAGCCGCCCTCCTTGGTCGCCTCGGCCGTGTTGACAGCGATGTTGTAGAGCCACTGCTTGATGGGCCCCGTCTCGTCGGCCGTTCCCTTTGCCTGCATCAATTTCGTTGCGCTTTCGACGATGCCCAGCAGTTCGCGCCGGATCGTCTCGGGATCGTGCGCCGAGAGCTTCGGCTGTGCGGCGCGGGCATTCTCCAGATCCTTGAATTCGGCCAGGATGCTGTCGAGCAGTTCGTTGCCAGTGGGCTGCTGTGCGCCGTCTACGAGCGATTTGGTGACGCCGAAGATTTCGCCCATGGAGCCGAAGATACTGGGCGAGGCCATGGTGATAAGCAGCGACGCCGCCAGCGGCGCGCGTGTAATGTCGGCCCATTCTTCGGGTGTGAAGTCGGCTTTGGTTGTCATGCGCAAATCTCCTGATTCAGAATTAGAGGGTTGAAGTGGCTGTGGGTTGCATTATCTCACAGGCGCGCCGGCTCACCATCCGCTACACCGTGAGCAGCAACAGTGCAAAGGCCAGCCCCGCGCCAGGGAGCAGCGCCGCCAGCAGCGCGCCTGTGCGCCGCCCGCTGCGCGCCGGGGCCGTGATTGCAACCAGAAGCAGCGCTGCCAGCAGCGTCCAGAAGAGTAGCGCAGCAAAGGCGGCTTCGGTGGCGGAGATCCATTCGAGGCGCAGTTGCGCAAGGATGCCAGAAGCAGGCTGCGCAATGGCTGCGGCTGTCTCGGCAGCGGCACCGTCGAGCGCGGCACCGTCGAGCGCGGCACCGTCGAGCGCGGCACCGTCGAGCGCGGCACTGCTGCGCTGCAGCGCTTGCGCATCGGCCAGGGCGCTGCGAATGGCTCCGTCGCGCGGGAAGATACGCTGCGCCGTGCGCAGCGCATCCACCGCTTGCTCTGCGTTACCCGCCTCCAGGTGCGCAATGCCCAGGTTGTAGCGCAGCGCCTTGCCGCCGTGGCCCTGCGCAATCAGTTGCGCGTACGCCTGAGCGGCCAGGTCCGCCTGGCCCGAGGCAAAGAGCGCGTTGGCCGCGTCCATGGTTGTGGACGCGGCCAACGCATTGGCGGCGGTGGGGCGCTGATCGAGTACCAGCGCCCCCAGTGCGATGAGCGGGGCGGCAACCAGCAGGAGAAGCACCAACGCTACGAGCAGGCGTGTGCGCCCTGCGCCCGCAGGCGCCGGTGTGATTGATGCAGTGACGACTGCAGGGGTCATTGTACACCGCCTGTCGCGCCGGCTGGCTGGGTCGCTGCACCACTCGCTGCCGGTGAGACGGCTTTGACCGCAGCCACGCGCAGCAGCGGATCCAGGTCACGAATCAGTGCTTCAATTTCGGAGCGCATGGCTGCGGCCGGTTCTGCGTCCGCGGCGGATTCCGTCAGGTCGGCGGGGCTGAAGCGTGCGCGTTCGCCCATCATAAAACATTCCTCCACACGCGCCTGCAGCAATGCGGGCACACCCCGCTCCTCAAGCAGCGCGGCGCGCCCTGCGCGCGTCAGGCCGCCAACGGGCCTGCCCAGCGCACCAGCGAGGTAGTCGTCCAGCGCCTTTTGTGCGGTCGCGGCCGTGGGCGCGGCGCGGAGCGCACGCAGGGCGTCACTGGCGGCGTGTGTGCGCCGTCGCTCGGCGTTGCGCGTTGTGGCCGTGCGCACCGAGCGCAGCCCCACCCAGCCCACAACCAGTGCAATCAGCGGCAGCGCCCAGAGCGCCCAGAACCAGGGCAGTGTGGCAAGCTGCGCCGCCATGGGCACGGTCGCGGGCGCGGCCATAAGCGTGTAGGAAGGGGTGGAAGCCGCCTTCGCAACTGCCTCAGCCTGCGGCGCGGCCATTGGTGCGTCAGCCGGTGCGGCCATTGGCTGCGGCAGCCGGTGCGGCCAACGCGTCAATGCTGGGCGCGGCAGTCACCGGTGCGCCGGAACTGTCGACCAGCGTCAGCGCAATCGGCTCGCTCAGTGTGGTGGCATAGGCGCCCGTGGCCGGGTTGAAGAAGGCATACTCAATCGGCGGCACGGTGATCGAAGCTGCGCCGGCGGCCGGCGAGAGCAGCAGGTCAATCGTGCGTGTACCGCGCACGCGCCCTTCCACCACCTCAATTTCCACCTCGTTGGAACGCTCCTGCACGCGCCAGTTGGGGAGATCGGGCAGCAGGGGAGCGGGCGCCATGCGCACGTTGCCCTCGCCCGTCAGCCGCAGCTGCAGCGTAATCGGATCGTTGGGGGTGGCCGTGGTGCGGTCCACGTTGGCCGTCAGGCTGTAGTCGCCGATCGCGCCGGCGAAGGAATCGGGAGCACCTTCGGGCAAGGCGCGCGCAGCAATGGTCACCGGCAGTGTCTCGAGCACGCGGTCGGGCTCACCCGGGAAGCCATAGAGAATGAGGCGCGCCGGCTCGATTGTGATTGTGCCCGCCGTGGTGGGGAAGATATGCGTGCGCAGCTCGCTCACGTTGTAAGTGCGCCCGTTGAGCTGCGTCTGCGTCGAACTCTGCTCAATCTCGCCCTCGGCCCAGAAGTTGGAGAACTCGGGTGCTTGATAGTCGGGCTGACCCACGAGCATGGTGGGCAGCTGCAGCGCATCCACCGCCTGGAAGTAGCGGAAGACATAGGTGAGCTGCTCGCCCTGGCTGGGGTTAACGTTGTCCACCGCCGCCTCAACGAAGGTGTCGCTGTCGCCCGAGGCGGTCGGAATCTGCGCCATGGCAACCGGCGCTGCCCAAGGCAGCAGCAGCGCCAGCAGCGCTGCGCAGAGCGCGATAACGCGCTGTAGCTGTTTCATCTGCATTGCGCCCCTACCAATCCTTTTCCACAGAGGGGTCCGGCGGCTGCAACAGCTGCTGGAGACGCTCCTGAAGTGTTTGCGTGTCGCCGGTGGCGGCTTCGAGAATCTGGCGCGCCTGGGCGTCGGTCATCGCGCCCGGGGGCAACGTGGCCGGGTCGGGGGTGGGCGAGCCGGGCAGTTCGGTCGGCGTGCCCTGCGGCTCGGGCGATGGCTGCGCCTCGGGCGTAGCCGTGCCTTCGGTCGTGGGCGTGCCCTCGGGTGTGGTCGTGCCCTCGGTGGTCGCAGTGACCTCCGGCGTGGGCGATTGCTCGGCTGTGGGCTCGGCTGTGGGCTCGGCCGTGGGTGATTCCTCCGGCGAGGGGCTTGCCTCAGGCGTGGGTGTGCCCTCGCCGCTCTCGGGCGTGGGCGTGGGCGATGGCTCCTCGGTTGGCTCGGGCGTGGGCGATTCCTCGGGCGACGGGGAAGGCTCCGGCGTGGGCTGCTCATTCTGCTGCTGCTTGAGCGCCAACTCAAGGTTCACCTTGGCGTCCATGTCATCGGGCGTGCGGCGCAGCGTCTCCTTGTAGGCCTCAATCGCGCCGGCCAGATCGCCCACGGCAAAGCGGCTGTTGCCCAGATTGTAGAAAGCTTCGGCGGCGAGCGCGGCATCCGCATCGCCAGCCTGTGCTGCCTGTGCGGCTTCGGCGAGGGTCGTCTGCGCCATCTCCTGTGCGGCCTGGCGGAACTGCGTGTTGCCCAGATTGTAGAGCGTTTGGGCGCGCCCCGGTTGCGCCGCCACTGCCTTCTCGTAGGCAATCTGCGCGCCGGCGAAATCCTCGGTTGCAAAGGCGTCATTGCCGCGCCCGTTCCAGCGTGCTGCCGACGCACTGCCACAGGCGGCCACGGTCAGCGCGGCAGTGGCCAGCAAGGCCACGCGCGTCCAGATCATGCGATTGTCCATATTAGCCGCCCCTCTGTGTGACGGGCGCGCGTTGTGGCTGTGCTTTGGGACCGGCGGGCACAGCCTGCGCTGTCTGTGCTGTCTGTGCTGTCTGTGCTGTCTGTGCTGTCTGTGCTGTCTGTGCTGTCTGCGGCTTGCGGCGCGGGGCCAGCGTGTCGGGAATCAGCGTGGCCGCCACCAGTGCCGCCATCGCCAGCGCCAGGAAGAGCTGGAAGCGCTCTGTACGGCGGACGTCGGTCGTCTCACCCACATCGCCCCGCTGCATCTGCGCCAGCGCATCTGTGAGCATGACCAGCTCCTGCCCGCCCGCCTCGGCGCGGGCGTACGCCCCGCCGCCAATCGTCGCTATCTCCAGCAGCGTCGCCTCGTCCAGTTTGGAGATGACGGGCAACCCCTGGGCATCGAAACGCATGCCCACAATGCGCCCGAAGACATCCACCTGGGGCACGGGCGCGCCCTCGGGCGAGCCGAAGCCGATGGTGTAAATGATGACCCCTTCGTCGGCCAACTGCTGCGCCATGCGCAGCGCGTCGGCGTCATGCGCCTCGCCGTCGGTAATCAGCAGCAGCACCTTCTGGCTGCCCGAGTCGGCGTCGAAGGCGTTGAGCGAGGTGCGCAGTGCGTCGCCCACATTGGTGCCGGGTTTGGAGATGACGCCGGGCTTGGCCACCTCGAGGAACTTGCGCGCCGTGGCGTAGTCGCTGGTGAGCGGAAACTGCACGAAGCTTGCGCCCGAGAAGAGCACGAGCGCCACCTCGTCGCCCTGCAGTCGCTGCATGAGGTCGGCAATCTCCAGGCGGGCGCGCTCCAGGCGCGTGGGCTTGATGTCGTCGGCCAGCATGGATGTGGAGACATCCAGCGCGACCACAAGCTGCAGCCCCTGCCGCTCGACGGTTTCCACCTGCTCGCCCCACTGCGGGCGTGCCAGCGCCACCATGAGCAGCGCCGCCGCCAGCAGCCAGAGGGCGCGCTGCCAGCGCCGCCCGCGGCTGTTGACGCCCGCCGTCATACGGCGAATGAGTGCCGGGTTACCCAGGCGCGCCAGCGCCAGCGCGCCGCCGCCGCTCGCTCCACCAGAGGAGCAAAGCCAGCGCGGCCACGGCCACAGGCAAGAGATAGAGGTAGAGCGGTTGTGCAAAGGTCATAACGGGTTTATGGGTTTAAGGGTTCAGGTTGAGAATCAAGGAGGCTTCGGCTCTGCGCAGAGAACCTTAAACCCCGCTAGGGCAGGGCCCGCAGCCACGTGCTGCGCAGAAAGAGATCGAGCAGCAGCAGCAGCAGCCCGGGGGCCATGGCCCAGCCGGCCAGTTCGCGCGTCTTCGTAAAGGTTTCCACCTCGAACTGCGACCGCTCAAGCGTGTTGATTTCGTCGTAGACCTGGCGCAGCACGTCGCTGTTCTCGGCGCGGTAGTAGCGACCGCCCGTCGCCTCGGCAATGCTTGTGAGCATGCCCTCGTCGAGGGTGCTCTCCTGCATCGTCACGGCCGCGCGGCCAAAGAGGTCGGTCATGGGCACGGGCACCGGGCCGGGCCGCCCCATGCCGATGGTGTAGACCTTGATGCCCAGCGCCTGCGCGGCTGCGGCGGCCGTCATCGGGTCCACCTGGCCGGCGTTGTTGACGCCATCGGTAACGAGAATGACAACGCGGCTGGTGGCCTCCGAATCCTTGAGCATGTTGGCGGCGTTGGCCAGCCCCATTCCAATGGCGGTGCCGTCCTCAATTTGCAACTCGGGGGCCAGCTTCACGTCACCCAGCAGCCGCTGCAGCACGCGGTGGTCCACCGTGGGCGGGCTCTGGTTGTAGGCATCGCGGGCAAAGACCACGAGCCCCATGCGGTCGTGATCGCGGCCGTCAATAAAGCTGCTGATGACCGATTTGGCGGCCTCCAGGCGGTTGGCCGGCTCAAAGTCGAGCGAGGCCATGCTGCCCGAAATATCGAGCGCAAGGGCAATGTCCACACCTTCGCCGCGCACGACCTCGCGCGCCTGCACCCACTGCGGCCGCGCCAGCGCCACAATCAGCACGCCCAGCGTAATTACGCGCAGGGTGGGCAAGAGCGGGCGCATGAGCATGCGCAGCGAGCGGCCACCCATGGCCACGGCGCGCACGTCGGAGTAGCGCATGGCGGCAATGTGGCCGCGCATGCGGCGCGCCCGCCACCAGAACAGCAGCCCCAGCGCGGGAATCAGCGCCAACAGCCACGGCGCAGCAAAGCGAAAGCTGAATCCATCCATAATTACACTCGTCCTGCCGGGGCGGGCGCAGCCGCCTGCGTTTGCATTTGGGCACGGCGCGCCTCGTCGGCCGCGTGCGCCTTCGTGATGGCCACGGAGAGGTCGCGCGCCTCGGCCAGCAGCGCATCGGCGCTCTCGGGCGTGGGCGTTACCTGGGCAAACTTCACCAGGTCGCTCTCGGCAAAGAGAGTGAGCAGGCGATGCGGAATCTCGGGCCCCAGCGGCAGGCGGCGCAGCGCGCTGCGCAGTTCGCTGGTGGTGCGCTCGTGCGCCGCCACGCCAAATTCGCGCTCCAGGTGGCGGCGCACAGAGTGGCTTACGGCCAGGTACATCTCCTTGTACTGCCCCTGCTGCGGGAAGTGCGACTGGTCGATGGCTGCCAGTTCATCGAGCACACGCTCGAGCGCTGCTGCGGTTGGCCAGCCCGCGCCGCCGTTGCACAAAGCGGCGTATCGGCCACGCCAGCAGCAGCAGCAGAAGCAGCGCACCGCGCAATCCAGCCCGTGGCAATCCAGAGCCAACTAAGTGTTGCCTGCGGCTTGATGTCGCGCGGTGCGACATCCTCGGGCGTGAGCACGGAGTTCACAGCAATCGGCATGGGCGCGGCCACTGCGCTGACGGTGACGCCGGCACGGTCACTTACCACGGCGCGCACTGGCGGCGTGGTGAAGCTCCCGGGCGCAAAGAGGGCGGCGTCAATCTTCTGGCTGGTGGTGAGCGTGCCGTCGCCGTTGTCGCGTGTGACGGGCGCGCTCTGCTTCTGCACCTCCACCACGGGCGACCATTCGGCGTCGAGCACGGGCAGGATAGCCACGGTGTCGACGGGGTGAATCACCTCGAGGGTGAAGTGCGCCGGCGTGCCCACGGTAAGGGGCGCGCCGTCAAAGACCAGGCGCGCCATCACGGGCAGATCCTGCGCCTGCGCGGGCGCAGCCACCACCAGCACAGCGAGCACAGGCAGCAGCAACACCATGATTCGATTCGTAATTTTGCGCCAGAGTGACAAGTGACGTTCTTTCGTGAGTGATTCCGTAGCGGGGGGCTTTCAGCCCTCCGTTTTCGGCCTCGTGCAGACATGACCTACAACGGCTTCAGCCCTGCGGGCTGCGTCACGCCGGAGACGTGACCTACAACGGCCGGAGGGCTGCAAGCCCTCCGCTACGCGCTGCGCTATCGCCGTTGCCGGCGCTCGCGCGTCTGGAAGAAGCGTGTGAGCGGCTGCACATAATCGTCGCGCGTGTCGAGCACAATGCGGTCCACGCCGGCGCGGCGCAGCACGCTCTGCTTGGCGGCCTCATGCGCGGCCACGCCATTACCAAAAGCACTGCGCCAGCGGCGGTCGGCCGTGTCCACCCAGGTGGTGCGCCCGGTTTCAGCATCCTCAAGCGCGATCAGCCCCACGTCGGCCATGGAGAGCTCGAGCGGGTCGTTCAGGTCCACGGCAATCGTGTCGTGGCGGCGCGCCGTCATATAGAGCGCCTTGCGGTAGGATTCGGGGTTAGCCTGAAAGTCCGAAACGAGAAAAACAATGCTGCGCTTCTCGTAAATGTGGTTGAGCGTATCGAGTGCCTGGGCAATTTCGGTGCCGCGCCCCTGCGGCTTGAAGGCCAGCAACTCGCGCACAATGCGCAGAATGTGGCGTCGCCCGCGGCGCGGCGGAATGTGCAGCTCAATCTGGTCGGTGAAGACGAGGAGACCCACGCGATCGTTGTTGCTGGTGGCGGCAAAGGCGAGCACGGCGGCCAGTTCGGCGGCCAGCTCGCGCTTGAGGCGCGCCGCCGTACCAAAGTCACCCGAGGCCGACGCATCCACAACCAGCATGACTGTCAATTCACGCGCTTCCACATAGCGCTTGATGAAGGGCTGGTTCATGCGCGCGGTGACGTTCCAGTCAATCGTGCGCACGTCGTCGCCCGGCTGGTAGGGGCGCACTTCGTCAAACTCCATGCCCGCACCCTTGAAGACCGAGTGGTAGTCGCCCGCGAACTGGTCGGAAACCAGATGGCGCGTGCGCAGCTCGATCTGCCGGATGCGCGCCATCAGTTCGGAGGTGATGAGCGCCGGCGTTTCGGGCTCTGCGGGCGCGGCCACAGCCGGCGTGCGCAGCTTTTGCAGCCATGCAGCCATGATCAGGGCACCGTGGTGAAGTCGAGGATGCGGCGCACGATGTCGTCGCTGGAGACGTTCTCCGCCTCGGCCTCGTAGGTGATCAGCACGCGGTGGCGCAAGACATCATGGCAAATTTCCTTGACGTCCTCGGGGGTCACATAGCCGCGCCCCTCGAGAAAGGCGTTGGCGCGCGCGGCGTGGACCATCGCGATGCCGGCGCGCGGCGATGCGCCAAAGGCAATCAGCGGCTTGAGGTCGGCCATGCCGTGGGAGGCGGGCTGACGGGTGGCCAGCACAAGGTCCAGCACATAGTCCTTGATCTTGCTGTCCACATAGATGCTGCGCACGATGTCGCGCGCGTGCAAAATCTGCTCAGGCGTCACAGCCGACGACACTGTGGGCATCTCTGCGCCCGTCATGCGGTCGAGCATGATGCGCTCTTCGACGCGTGTGGGGTAATCGACCAGCACCTTCATCATGAAGCGGTCCACCTGCGCCTCGGGGAGCGTGTAGGTGCCCTCCTGCTCAATTGGGTTCTGCGTGGCGAGCACGAGGAAGAGGGGCTCCATGCGGTAGGTCGAGTCGGCGATCGTAATCTGCCGCTCCTGCATGGCTTCGAGCAATGCGCTCTGCACCTTGGCAGGGGCGCGATTGATTTCGTCGGCGAGGATGAGGTTGGCAAAGAGCGGGCCGCGGTGCACCGTAAAGGAGGCCGTGGCCGGATTGTATATCTGCGTGCCGATAAGGTCGGCAGGCAGCAGGTCGGGCGTGAACTGAATGCGCGCGTAGTTGCCCTGAATCGCCTGCGCCGTGCTCTTGACGAGCAGCGTCTTGGCCAGGCCTGGGACGCCCTCCAGCAGAAGATGGCCGTCGGCGAGCAGCGCAATCAGCACACGCCGCACCAGGCTCTCCTGCCCCACCATGACTTTGTTGACTTCATTGAGCATTGCGCGCAGGAAGCGTGCCTCCTGCTCAATGCGTGCGTTGAGTTCGCGCACATTCTGGTAGACGGCGGCGTCGATCACCGAGCCCTGCGGCTGGCGGGGGTACTCGGGCTGGCCAAACTCCGGCTGCACATAACCGGACTGCCCATAGCCAGGCTGGCCATAGCCAGGCTGCCCGTAACCTGGCTGGCCATACCCAGGCTGGCCCGTGGGCGCGTTGCGGCGCGCGGGCGGCTGCTGATTGGGCTGGCTGGGCGGCTGATTCGACGGAAAAGGGGAGCGGAAGCTCATGCAGGAATCCTCAAAGGTAAGTAGTGCTTGAATCAATGGCTGGACGGCAGGCGCGATACACCGGTGCGCTGTCCAGAGAAAGAGGATAGCACAGCGAAAGCGCGGGCGTCTTTACGCCCGCCGATCAGCAACCTCACAGCCAACGAACAGCACGCGGACCGGCAGGCTACGGAGCATACACGCCCACGGGTACCGCCCTCATGTTACGCAGCGGCCGTTTCAACGCAAGGGCGCAAGGGGGGCAAGGGCGCAAGGAAAAGCAAAGGCAGGAAAAACTGCACGTGCTATGTTCTGGGTGGGACTTGAGCACCGAACTTGCACACGTGCAGTTTTTTGCCTTTGCTTTTCCTTGCGCCCTTGCCCCCCTTGCGCCCTTGCGTTGAAACGGCCGCTGCGTAACATGAGTCATTTGTTGTGAAGTGCGCGCCAGGCTTCTTCGCTGATAAGCTTGCCGCGCTCGAGGTGCAGAACGCGGTCGGCGCGCTCGGCAACCTCCGCGGCGTGGGTGGCCATGAAGAGCGTCTTGCCTGCGCCGCGCGTCAACTCCAGCAGCAACTCCAGCACAGAGCCGCCCGTCTCTTCGTCAAGATTGCCTGTGGGTTCGTCCGCAAGGATGAGCAGCGGGTCATGCACCAGGGCGCGGGCAATGGCCACGCGCTGCTGCTCGCCGCCGCTGAGCTTGTCGGGGTAGGAATCGAGGCGGTTGCCCAGCCCCACACGCTGCGAGCAACGCTGTGGCCCGCTCGCGCACGCCCCGTTGCTCGCCATTCAGTTCAAGCGGCAGCGTCACATTTTCCAGCACAGTGAGGGTGGGAATGAGGTTGAAGAACTGGAAGACAATGCCAATCGAGCGGCGGCGAAAGAGGGTGCGCTCCTGTTCGCTGAGCGTCGTAAGGTGCACGGGCGCGCCGGCGCCATTGGGATAGATGGTGACATCGCCGGCGCTGGGTGCATCAATGCCCGAGATCAGGTTGAGCAGCGTGCTCTTGCCGCTGCCCGAGCGCCCCACGAGGCAGACGAACTCGCCTGCATAGAACTCGCGGTCGAGCGCGTCGAGCACCAAGTGGTGCGCGCCTGCCTCGTTGTAACTCTTTGTCAGCCCCTCCAGCCGGATGAGAGGGGCGCGGTCGGCGGAACCACCGTTTGCCTGCGTAACAGCTACGGGTGCGACCGCGGCTTTGATGCTGGAATTTGCGTTCAAGGTCATAATTGGCTACGTCCATAAGGGTTGCATTTTCGTTGCGCCATTGTAGCGGCTGCGTGCTCGTGTATCTGTCACGCTGCCGACAATGCGGTGTCTCTCGGAAGTCAGCGCCCTGCGATGGCAACGGCCAACGGCAACCTCACCCCCGTGCCCCTCTCCAGAAAGTTGGAGAGGGGAGAAAAGCGCCACCGCGGGTCACGTCTCCCGGCGCAACGCAGTTGTTGCCGCAGCAATCTCTGAAAAAGCATAAGCCGACTGACGCCGCCTCACTCGAGCGCAGAGGGGTTCAGTTTGTTTCAGCGCTTGGGCTGCCTGGCGCAGGCTTCGGCCTATGGCGGTGGCTGCGGCGAGATCGCTTCGTGCCGGGGCGTATTGCCAACGTTTATACGAGCCGAAGTCCAAAAGCGCGCCGGCGCCCTCGAGTACGGCGGCTGAAGCTGCCGCGACGAATCAGTTCACGCTTTTGCGGGACCCACCACTCCGGAAGCGATAACCTCGTTTCGGATGCACCCATCCGCAAAGACGTGCCGCGGCGTGTGATAGAATGACCGCCTATGCAAAAGACGCCGCTTGCCCCCGCCACCCTGCCACACGACCCGACGCTTGCCGGCGCCTTGCCGGCAGATGCAGGCAACTTTGGCGCGCCGGCAACGCCGCTGCCTATGCCCGAACTGGGCGCGCTCGCCTACACGCTTTGCCCGACGCCTGCCGAGTTTCTGGAGCACTGCGAAGAGTCAGTTGCCACCAGCCTGCGCCGCCGCATCGCCGAAGCGCGCATCCCCGCCGATGTGCAGGCCGAGCTCATCTACTACCCAGACACTGTCAATTTTCTGGCCATTGTGGGCGTAGACCTGCCCGACACTGCCGTGCTGCTCCCCTTGTGGATACGCATTGCCAAGGCCATGCCGCGCGCCACCATGCGTGTTGTCGACGATGCGGCGCTGCCCATGCTCGAGCGGCTGCTGGGTGACGACGACGACTTGGACGTAGAGAATCTCGACTTGCCCATGCTCGTCGTGCTCGATGAAGAGTGGCATTATCAGGGACGCTGGGGACCGCGTCCGGCCGCCGCTGAACTTCTGCTGGACGAGTGGCTGAATCAGCATCCCGAGTACGAGGTGCTGGCCGCGATGGAAGAGAGCGACGTTGCGCATGGCGGCGCGCATGATGCCGAGCACGATGCCTGGGTTGCGCTCAACGATGCGCTGATGCTGCAGATGCGCATCTGGTACAACAGCGGCCTCGACGCCGACGCCGCACGCGAACTGCTCGCGGTGCTTGTCTCGCTGCAGGACGCACCCGTCGATGGCGACGCTGCCGACACAGCCAACGGCGCCGACGCGTAGCGGGGGCTTCCAGCCCTCCGTTGCGGAGCGCCACATTGCGACGCCCGCTGGAGGACGCGACGCCTCCCCGCCTTTCGGCGGTTCAACCCGCCGCTACGAAATTGTTGAGAGAATGAAGACGCTACACACCATCGTTTTTCGGACCTTGCTGGCCGCCGTCCTGTTGCTTGTGCTGGCCGGCTGCAATCGCCCGCATGATTTCAACGGCACCGCCTACAATCCCGTCATCCCTGCACCGGAACTGCGCGGTGTCAATGCCGACGGCTCGCCCTTTGACCTGGCAGACTTGCGCGGGCAGGTCGTCATGCTCTTCTTTGGCTACACCTCCTGCCCGGACATCTGCCCGCTGGCCCTCTCCGACATGAAGCAGGTGGAGGCGCAACTGGGCGCGGCGGCGGCCGACACAGCCGTCGTCTTCGTCTCGCTGGACCCCGAACGCGACACACCCGAGCGGCTGGGCATCTTCATGAATGCCTTTGATCCATCCTTCATTGGCGTCTCCGTGCCCGAAGCGGAGCTCGAGCAGATCAAGAAGGATTTTGGCGTCTATGGCGAAAAGGCGATCGTCGACCCCAGCCAAAGCGCCGCCGGCTATCTGATTGACCACACCGGCTGGACCTATGTCATCGACAAGCAGGGCAATCTGCGCGTGATCTTCGGCACGGACGTTCCAATCTCCGCGCGTGCCGAGGATGTAAGCTACCTGGTGCGTCGCTCCTGACGGCGCGCACGACTCTGACGCCGGCACTGGTCTGACGGCGCCGCGGTCTGGCGGTGCGCCTGTGCGTTCTCCCGCAGCAACAGGGCAATCACCCGATGAATGCAGACTGCGGCACCGACAAATACACCATATTCGGTATGGAAAGGGTGCGTGGGACGTGCTAGAATGCGGTGCGTCCTGGTGACGGCGCGATTCCGGCCTCCCCTGCGCTCTATTGCATTATGAAAAGTCCGCTGCGCCACCGTGCGCGACCACAGCCTCAGCAGCCCAGCGCAGATGGCAGAAAGCCTATGCGCTCTTTGCGCGCCCTGCTGCAGATGGCTGCGGTGGGTGTGGCGCTGCTCGCGGTTGCGCTGCTGCTCAAGCTGCCCGCACAGGCGGCGGCGGTGCTGGAGTACTTCAACGCCATTCCCAGTTCCAGCGCCGTGCTGCTCGAGTGGAGTACGGCCAGCGAGTACAATTCCGCAGGCTTTGAGCTCTTCTACCGCGGTGTGAACGAGCCGCGCAGCGTCAATAATCGCCTTGCGTTTCTCAACGCGAAGGGCGGGCCCGACCAGGGCGCACAGTATGATCTGCTCGTTACCGACCTGACGCCCGGCCAGGCCTACTGCTTCCGCCTGGAGGAAGTGACCACCGACGACACCCCGGGCGAGGCGCGCGAGCGCTGCGGCTACGGCCTGGGCATTGGCCCCACGCCTGTCCCCAGCCCCACCGCCACGCTGAGCCAGACGGTCGGTCTTACGCCTACGGTAGTGCTCTTTCCCAACCCGGCCGCCGGCTTCCCCAACGACTTCGCCACCAGCACGCCTGACCCCTTCCAGCCGCAGAATCCGCTCGACATGCCAACGCCCACGTGGACGGTTGACCCCTTTGCACAACCCACACCCACGTGGACCGTTGATCCCTTTGCGCAACCTACACCCACGTGGACCGTTGATCCCTTTGCGCAGCCTGCTGGCGATCCATTCGCGCAGCCGACCGTGGACCCATTCTTTGCCGGCGAATTGCCCACACTCGATCCCTTTGGCGCGACGCCCACGCCGGATCCGGCCTTCCTGCCCGCGCAGCCAACAATCGATCCGTTCGCAGCTGCGGCCACCATTGACCCCTTCCAGCCGCAAAGCCCACTCGAGACGCCCTCACCCACATGGACCGCCGACCCGTTCCTGCCACCGGCAGACGCCGGCAGCATTGATGGCGGCGCGCCTGCCGACCCGCAGCTTGTGCCCACGGCCACAATCCCTGGCGCGCCCGTGCCCACGGCCACCTCCCTCTATGTGGTTGTGACGGCCGAACCCACGGCCGCAGCGCAGGGCATTGCGCCCGAAGTTACGCCATGGCCCACGGCCACGCCGCCCGCCACCTTCCAGCTGGCCAGCCTGCTTGCGCCCACAGCGCAAAACCTGACCGTGATGTTGCTCTGCTTCATCTTCCTCAGCGCCACGGGGCTGGGCTTCCTGGGGCTGCTCACCAGCGTGGTCTACATGCGCTCGCGCGCCCGAACGCGAGCATGATGACCTGAACGTGCGCGCGCGCCGCCGCCTGTAACGTACCTGCGTCGCAGGTCATTATTGAGGTGACATTGTGCGCGCATTCGTCGCGGTTGAGCTGCCGGCCGCTCTGCAAGCCGAAATCCATGCCTTTGGTCAGACGCTGGCTGCCGCGCCCGACGCTGCGCAGCTTGCGCGCCAGTTGCGCTGGACCCCTGCCGCCAATCTTCACCTGACGTTGCGCTTTCTGGGCGAGACGACGGCGGCGCAGCACGATGCGCTGGCGGCGCAGTTGCGCGCCCTGGCCGCGACGACGCGCCCGTTCGACCTGACGCTCGGCGGCATTGGCTGCTTCCCCAACTGGCGGCGCGCCTCGGTTCTCTGGCTGGGTCTGCAGGAGGATGCGGGCAGCGCCACGCTGGCACGCATGCAGCGCGATGTGGAGGCACTGTGCGTTGCGGCAGGCTTTGCGCCGGAGACGCGCCCCTTTGCTCCCCACCTAACGCTGGCACGCGTGGCGCGCGGCTGCTCTGCCGGCGACGCGGCGCGCATTGGCGAAGCCATGCAGCGTGCCGCCGCGCTCCCCGCAATGCGTGCGTGGCGTCGCACCGTCCGCGTCGATCACGTCGCCTTCATGCAGAGCGACCTGCAGCCCCACGGCCCCATCTACACCGCACTCGACCGCGCCGCATTCGCATCGGGCTGAGCAAGGGCCGCACACAGATTGCACAGATTGAAGAGATGACGGCGGATGTTTCTCCGAAAAGAAACATCCGCCGTCATCTCTTCAATCTGTGCAATCTGTGTGCGGCCCTTGCTCAGCCGTTGGGCGTGTCGCCGGGCGCATGCGCGGCGGGCGGCGGGAAGGGCGGGCGGCGACGGCGCGTCAGTGGCGACCCGCCCACGGGGACCACCGACTGTGTTTCGTCCACGTCGGCTGTATCATGGGTGGCCTCTGCGCCGCCATTCTCCAGCGCCGCATCGAGCATTGTGCCGGCCGCGGGCGACTGCGGCCCCTCCAGGTCCTGATAGGGGTCGGCGGCGTATGACTGCGCGGCTGGCGCTGGCGGCGCGACCTCCTCGGCGGTAGGCGGCCCCGCCACGGGTGGTGGCGTGTAGACGGCCGGCGTGTAGGGCACCGGCTCGGACGATGGACTGTCGGCGGGCGCGCGCGCGGCTACCCACGTATCGTCTGCGGCAAGCGGGCGCGCCTCCCATGCGGGTGGCTGTGCACTCGCCTCTTCTGACGGTTGATCAGCGGGCGCTTCAGCAGCCGGTCTATCCGGCTGCGCCGCGTAGAGAGCCGCAACATCGGCAGGCCACTCTTCGCGTGCGGCCGGATAGACCGGCGGCTGAGGCGGCGGCTGATATGCTGGCCCTGTTGACGCGGCCGCACGCCATGGGTCATCGGCCGGCGGCGTGGGGCGATAGGAGAGACCCGCAACGGCGGGCAGTGTGTTGACAGTTGTCGTTGTGGCGTTGCCCTCGCGCCAGCTGCGCGGCCTGTTCTCCATGGAATTTGCCTGCGCAGGGGCGGGCTCCTCGTGCGTGAGCAGCGCGTGGAAGAGCAACCCCAGCGGCACGCACACAACCAGCCCGGCCAGGAATCCCCACAACCCCAGCGCAACCACGCCGATAATCTGTGCCTGAATCTGCCCAGGGAAATCGGCCTGCAAGCCGTTGCTCACGAGCATGCCCGAAACGCCTTGGCCGCTTACACCCAGATAGCTGCCGGCGCCGGTTACCTGCCAGCCGCTGCCCGCCAGGCCATCGGCAAAGATGCCCACCAGCAGCAAGCCGATTAGCGCAGGCACGCCGCTGCTCACCAGGACGCCCGTGCGGTCCTGCAAGCGCAGGCGGCCATCGAGCAGATAGGTCATAAAGGGTACGGTTGCGCCTGCGAGCAGGCCGATCACAAAGGCAATGCCCGGCTGCACAAAGGGGCCGCTGGCCAGCCCGGCCACAAAGCCGGCGGCAAAGCCCCGTGCGGCCAGCGTCGGCTCGCTGCTGCCCGTTACAAACCAGGTATAGAGCAAGGGGAAGAGCATGCCGCCGGATGCAGCAAGCACAAGGCTCACGCTGCCGCGCACCATGCCCAGGCTGCCCATCGTCTGCACCTGCAGCGGGTTGGCCATCTGCCAGCCCACGCCGCCGGCAAGCAGCAGGAGCGCGCCCACAACGGCCAGCAGCGGCTGGTGGGCAGGGGGCGGCGCGTCACTCACAACGGCAGTGCGGCGCGTGGACCAGACGGTGAGCGCGGCCAGTGTGAAGCCCGCCGCCACAAAGTGGACGCTGCCCGCGCCGCCAGGATCCACAAAACCGTGGCCCAGCGACATGTTGCGCCCCAGTGCGTTGAGCCAGCCGCCTCCCTGCACCCAGTTGCCCGCAAGGGGATAGACAATCCCGCCCATGACGACGGCGAGGATGAGCGTCACGGTGGAGGGGGCGCGGCCGCGCAGCGCCATCACAGGCAGCGCCGCGGCCAAAATCACCCAGGGCAGGTGCGCCAGGAAGAGCGAGTAGGCGAGTACGGTGATGCCCGCACCGGAGACAAACCAGCCGGCAAGCCCCGCCATGCCCCAGCCAATGCCCCAGTCAGAGGAGAGCGGGCTCCACTCCCACACCAGCCCGCGCAATTCAGGATTTTGATAAACAAGCCCCACGCCGCCAAATTGGAGGGCAAAGCCCACTGCCCAATAGGCAAAAGCCCCCAGGCCAGCCGCCGCCAGACCGCCCAGCGCCGCATTCCACGCGCTTCCCTGAGAGAGGTTGGCAGAGGCAAGCAGCACAAAGCCGGCCGGCACCAGCATGGCCAAACCAGCCGCCAGCAGATACCAGACAAGGGGCAAGGATTGTGGTGTTGCTGTGGCCGCCGCAACGCCGGCCACAGCCGCAGGGGTTGCAGTTTCCTGCGCCAACGCCGGCGTTTGCCAGAGCGTTAGCCAAACCACGGTTAGAATGAGGGGGGCGATTGCCAGTCGGAAGGGCCGCAAGGCTCGGGCTCGTCGTCGGACCAGCAGTGAAAGTCGCAGATCGTTCTGCAGCATGGGAGTACTCACGTGGATTGAGCCGCGCAGCGGATATGATGGCGCAGCGTGAATTGGTGACGGCTCAAGCCAGGCTGGTATGATAGCAGAGCGGCAGGCGTTTTGCCAAAGTGGTGGGCAATTGCCTCCTGTGACGGCAGCGTGCACCCTTTTCCCACTCTCCCTCACTCTTCCTTGATTCTTCTCTTGATTCTTTTCTCGGGCAACTGTGACAACTTTTCCCACCGCAGTCGCAGGACAATCGAACGCGGGGACCGGCCGCACCAGCGCAAGTGAGACTGCGCACACACGCACGCGCGCAGCGCCGCGCTCGGCAGTGGCTGCCCTGGGCGGTGGGTCTGCTCTTTGCCGCGCTCTATGCCTCCTTTGTCGCGCCCTCGATTGTCACCCTCTTTGACGATACGCTGGAGTTCCAGCTCGTGCTGCCCACGGCGGGTATTGCACACCCAACGGGCTACCCCCTCTATACGCTGCTCGGCTTTGTGTGGAGCCGGCTGCTCTTCCCCGCAGGCGAGTGGGCGTGGCGGGTCAACCTGCTCAGCGCGCTCTTTGCGGGCGCGGCCGTCGGCTTCATCTGCCGCGCTGACGCAGCGGCTGGCGCGCATGCAGGCCGGCCCGCTTTGGGCGGAGCTGGCCGCCGGCCTGAGTGCAGCGCTGGCCTTTGGCCTTGGCTTCACCTGGTGGGTGCAGGCCACGGTGGCCGAAGTCTACCCGCTGCACCTGCTCTTTATCGCGCTGATTCTCTGGCTGGCGCTGGTAACGGCCGACGCACCCCCGGCGCGCCAGCCGCGCCTGCTGATTACGCTGGCGGCCCTTTGCGGCCTTGCGCTGACGCACCACCGCACGATTGTGCTCTTCTTCCCCGCGCTGGCCCTCTATCTGTTGTGGATGATCCCGCTGTTGCGCCGCCCAGGTCGGCTTTGGCTGCTCTGCGCAGGTGCGCTGCTGCTGCCGCTGCTGCTCTATCTCTACATCCCACTGCGCGCGGCCATGGGCGTGCGCGATCTCAACGGCAGCTATGTGCACTCCTGGCAGGGCTTCTGGGACCATGTTCTGGCACGCCAATATGGCGCTTTCTTCGGCGCAAACGAGTTGGCCGTGGCGCGCAACCCCGCCGACTGGCTGGCCCTGTTTCGGGCGCAAACGGGGTGGCTCGTGCTGGCGCTGGGTGCGCTGGGGATTCTGCTGGGTTTGGCACGTCGCGGCGCACGCGCCGGCTGGCTGCTGATTGCGCTGACGCTCGTCGCCAACCTGCTCTTCGCCCTCGCCTACCGTGTGGGCGATGTGGAGGTCTTCCTGCTTCCTGTCTGGCTCTGCCTGGCCGTCGGCTACGGGGGCCTTGTGTACGCCTTCTGCACCTGGGCAGCGGCCAGGGGAAGCAGTGGGCGCTGGGTGGGAGCAGTGGGCGCGCTGGCGCTGCTGGCGGGCGCGGCGCTTGGCTTTGGCGGCCGCGCTGCCCTGCCCACGCGTGCCGGCTGGGCCGTTCACGACTACGCGCTGGCGCTGACAGCAGCCCCGTTTGCGCCGGGCAGCCGCGTGCTCGGGCTCGAAGGGGAGATGACTGCTATCCGCTACATGCAGGCGGCGCACGGGCGCGCGCTTGCCGCCGAGCCTGTGGTTGCCAATGATGAAGCGCAGCGGCGCACGCTGCTTGATGAGGCCGTGGCCACAGGGGCGCCCACCTACGTAACGCGCGAGCTGCCCGGCATTGAAGAGACCTACAGCTTCGGCGGCGAGGGCGCACTCGTGCGCGTCTATCCGCGCGGTGCGGCAGCACCTGCGCCGCCGCAGCAGCCCGCCGATCTCTTCTTTGCCGACGGTGCGCTCAAGCTCACGGGCTACAACTTGGGGCTGCTTGCAGGCAGCAACGGGCGCACGGCCGATCTGGCGCTCTACTGGCAGCCGCAGCAGCCGCTGACGCAGACGCTCAAGCTCTCGCTGCGTGTGGTGGATGGCGCGGGCGCAACGCTGCAGCTGCCCTCGGGCGCACCTGCCCAGCAGGACCTCTTCCCCCTGCGCATGGTTGCGCCCACTTCCACGTGGCTGCCTGGCGAGGTGACACGCGACGCCTACCAGATTGAACTGCCCGCGTCGACGGCCGATGCACGCATTCTCGCCATCCTCTACGACAGCGCCACCCTCGCCGAAGCCGGACGCTGGGAAGCGCCGCTGCCAACGGCTGAAGTGACACCTTGATGGGGTGCATTTCGCGTGGGTGGTGCGCACCTTGCACGCTCGCGTTGAAAGTGTGTACTGAAGAATTCCCCTCTACAACCGATGTGGCGCACGCGGCGGATTTGGGCAGCGCGGGTGCCTATGCCATACTCAGCCGTGCCGCGCCGCGCACTTTGCCCGGGCGCAAAATTCCGGCGACCGATAGGCCGCCGTACAATACGAACTCGCCAAAGGAGTTTTTATGCCAGTCTGGTTGCAGCGCGTTTCACTTATGGCAGTTGCCGCTTCTCTGCTTGTCGCCTGCGTGCCGATTACGGTCGACGGCGTGCAGGCCCTCCCCGGCGGCACGGTGCCCATTGCCACCGAAACGCCCACTGTTACACCCTCGCCAACGCCTGATGACAGCGCCACTGCTACGGTGATTACGCGCGCCTTGCGTGTGCGTCAGGAGCCGACGGTCAACAGTCCGCTCGTGGGTGACATCGTCAACGGCGAGAGCTTTCCGGTCATCGGGCGCAGCTCCGACGGCATGTGGCTGGAGCTGGAATTGCCTCAGTTTGACTTTGGGCGCGGTTGGGTGTCGGTGGACCTTGTGACCATGCGCGGTGACATTACCGACCTGCCCATTGTCAAGATTCCCACGCCGCCGCCGCCCACAGCCACCTTTACGCCTGCACCGGTGCCCACGGTTGCACTGCCCACGCCCACACTCGAGGCCGGCGCAGCAATCACCGAGACCGTCGAAGTACCTGCCGAGGCAACTGTCGAGCCGGGCGCACCTGTCACCGAGACAGTGACCCTTACCGACACGACTGTGGACGAACCCACGCCCACGCCTGCGCCAACGGCAGAGGGCATTGCGGTGCCGGCGGATGGCTCAGCCACGGTGACAGCCGATTGGCGCGTGCGCATCCGCGCCGAACCGAATACGGAGGCGCCGATTGTGGGCTTCGGCTACCGCGGCGAGACCTTCCCGGTGCTCGAGGTCTCGGCGGATGGCCAGTGGGTGCGGCTGGGTGGCTCGCCCGCAACGCCCGAGAACACGGAAGGCGGCTGGGTGAGCGCGCAGTTCCTGGTGATTGGCCAGTAGCGCGATTGCCCAACAAGGGCCAATCGGCCCAGCGAAAGCAAAAGGGGCCGGCTGCATAATGCAGCCGGCCCCTTTTTGATTTCACGATGACAAACCAACCATTCGCCCCGTCGTCGAGGGCTTCCAGCCCTCGGTCGTCCCTAGCGCACCCAGCCTGTGCGCGACGGCGCAAACTGGCTCAACTCAATGTTGATGGCAGCGACATCAAACTCTTCGGGGTCAAAATCCTCACCCACCCATTCAAGCATGTCCAGATCCTCTTCCGACAGCTTCTTGGTCGGCAGCGCCAGCACGCGCAGGATGTTTTCGTAACCCGGGGCGCCGCCGCAATCCTCGGGCGGGCAGGCGCGCTCGCCTTCGAGGCAAACGGGATAGCGGGCAGCCAGTGCGGGCGGCAGAATCTTTTCGAGCACGATCTTGTGATCCCAACCGTCGCCAAAGTCGTATTCATAGGCGAGGCTTTCGCGTTCTTTCATCTCCAGCGAGCGCAGGGTAACCTTTTCCTCGTCCTCTATGCCCATGTCGAATTCGCCCTCAAGCGGCCCATAGCGCACGTTTTTCCACGTAAACTGGTGCAGGTGGCTATCTTCCCATCCCATAACGAACTGGACAATTTCGTGGAGTGTGGCAAGGGTGGTGTCGTCGCGCACCTGAAAACGCCGCCATATGGGGGGATCCGTATCCTTGAGCGTGATCTTGAATTGATAGATCTGCACCGTGGGCGGCGACGAATTTTGTTGTTGCTTTTGCATGAATAAACTCTCCAACGGGTAAGAGCGCGCAAGCGCGCCAAAATGAATCGCCTGCAATTGGAGACATTCTACCCCATTTTGGGCGGATTGTGACCGTCAATTTGCAAGAATTCTGGATTTTGGAGCAGCGCAGAAGGCGTCATTGCGTGAGGACGCCATGGCCGTTATGGCCACAATGGCGCTATGAGATTGCAGTGGATCGGACAGGATTCGAACCTGTAACCAAGGAGTTATGAGCCCCCTGCTCTGCCATTGAGCTACCGATCCATGCGGGTGCGTGCCGAATGCAAGTGCGTGCGAGGAATTGCGGGACGCGGTGTAGGGGGGAAGGTGGAGCGGGCAGCGGGAATCGAACCCGCATCATCTGCTTGGAAGGCAGAGGCTCTACCACTAAGCTATGCCCGCCCGTAGTGCATGCGCCCCTCTGCTGGGGCGATGTAGGGGGCCGGCCTTGGGAAGGCCGGCCCGCAAGGTCGGGGCGAGAGGATTTGAACCTCCGACCCCAGCGTCCCAAACGCTGTGCGCTGCCAGGCTGCGCTACGCCCCGTCTGTACTCGAGTAAATTGTACCACAACTTGCCGACATTGTAATCTTTGCGATTACTCTCAACGCGAACAGTGCACAGATTACCCTGAATCGCGTCTGGTTGCCAAGTCGGCGCCGGCACGAATGATTGACCATGCCCGCTTGTCACGCGCGAGTTGTGTACTTGTCCCAATTCTGCAGCATGAAACCACGCATACCCATTGCCGGGCTGTACGCTGGATAGAAGCTGCGAAATGCCGCTTCGGCCGCGAGGAATGTCTCGGTGGGCAGTTCATCCGTGTATTGGGCAAGGTAGAGCAGGCCAAGCGCAGGCGAGCGTGACACGCCCAGATTGCAGTGAATGAGCACCTTGTTGCTGGCCACCAGGTGCGCATGCACGAATTGCAGCGCCGCGTCGACCAGCGCGGGCGCGATCCAGTCTGGATTGTCGGTATCCACCAGGTTCAAAATGAGCCGGTTGCCACGCAAGGCCACAAGGTATTCCGGGTGCTCTGTAGGGGCGGCGCGCCCCTTGTAACCGAGCGCCGCGCGATGGTAGGGCTCCGTGCACGCCTGGACCACAGCCCAACCGCGCTGGAAGCGCACGCGCTCTTCATAGTCCAGCGCATCACCGACAAAGAGGCGGGGTGAGATTTCAATCATGCGCGAGTTACATTCTTTCTGCGGATTTCAGCGCGCGCAGTGGGCGGGGCTACGCGTGGAGTTCACGCATGGGAAAAGCTTCCCGCCAGATTTGTGTCCCATTTTCGGCCGAAAGTTGGCAACAAATGGATTTGTGTCCCGAATATTGTACGCAAATTTGTTCTACTCAGCGTGAATGACCCCTAGCCAGTTTGAGGCATCCTTCACGAGCGCTGCGCATGCAGAGGTCGATGTGGCCGCCACGCTTGTCGCGGCCGAGAAGGTCTTTGCGCAGGTGTGGGTCGCGTCTCCCGGCGTGACGCCGTGTGTGAAGATAGATTGACAGCGAAGCATCCGGGTGTGTGGGCCTCGCTGATTTGTGCGTGCCCAGGACGGACGCGCCCACGCGCCTATTTCTTCTTCCTCGTCTTCAGAGCGTGCGGCTTGGTGAGTGCGATTTCCGGCAGCAAAGACATCTGCGTCACAGTCTCGCTCGTTGCATGATTAAACTCCGGAACTTCGCCTCGCATCAAGGCGAGGTACGCCCCTACATCTTGTACAAGTGCCTCCACGTCTACGCTACGTAGTCTCAGCGCGACATAGAGCGCCACGGACCTGGCCTGACAATTCCATGACTTCTCGGGATTGAAGGCGATATCTGTGAAGCCACGATAGTGAAGCACCTGTGCTGCCAGCCTGGGATTCTGTACGAGAGCCGTCACGTAGAGCCAATCATAGAATGCCGTCGTGGGTTGCAAGGGAAAACTAGTGCCCATAAACTCGAAGGCGGTGAGCATCCCTGATGTGCGCAAGCGCGAATCACGCTTAGAGTCTCTGCTTGCCGCATCATAGAGTTCCACATATGGCCCGCCATGACTAAACACCTTGCTTCCCTGAAACGCACACTCCACCGAGAGTGACCTGTGGGCGTGTTTGAGTTGCAGGTTGAAGGCGCTCAATGCGACACCAATTTGGTCTGGTGACTTGGATGAGACCTCCAGAATCGGCGAATAACCATGCCTTTGTGCTTCTTGATGCAAGCAACGAATCGACTTCTGAGCTTGCGACACGGAGAAGCCTGGGTGCCACGCAAACTCCACATCGACTGGACACACATACGGATGTTGTTGAGGCGCTGGTACAAAGACAGGGCGGTTGGCCATTCCACTATTCTCCATCCGACGATAACCACATGACTCGGTTTTAGCGAAAGTCATCATGCGAAAACCGAAGATCTTTTGACAAGTGTACTCATCGGCTGAACAAAGCTGGTGCTTATCCTGTGAAAGTCAGCGATAATCACTCAATCTCAGACTTTACGGACTGTGACCAATGTCGCCAGTCGGCTCGTGGCTGGAAGTATTCTGGTTCCAAAACGATCGGCGCGATTTCGTTATTTTGCAGAGCCAATTTCGACTGATCTTGGTCAGTATGGCTCTCAAAGATAATCGCACTAATGCGCTTCACTTTAATGTGTGAGCGCACGAGCACTTCGGCTTGCGGATCGGTTGGGAACCATGATGGTATGTGAAGATCCGAGCGCACATGACCGGGCAGATCGCCGAACATCAGATTAAGCATCAACGGTTGCTGTCTCTGCTTCAGCGACAAGTTTGCGACTCCAGAGTTAGCTGCGTTTCCAAGGCAGAATGCGCAATCGCGCTCCCACAAGATCGACGCATCACATAGGAGCACAACCCAAGGCCCCGGTCTTTGTTGTCGGAACTTCTTGAACAACCTGTAGTTTGGGAAACTGATGCTCATTGAGATTCGGTTTAACTTGTCATCCAGCCGAAGTAGATCATTAGGTGTGGGCTGTTCGTTGCCTTGCAGCAACTTCTGATATGTCGTCTGGCTCATCAGGCCATGTTTCAGGATACCAGCAAGATTACAGGCCGGCGTGAAGTGGACGAGGTGATCAATTTTGCGTTCATCACATATCCGTTGGAGCAACTGGCACCGTTCTTCACTTGGGGAGGTGTTTATGGGAATAATAATGTGGCTCCTTTGGCTGATTCGATAGTCCCGGTACGATTTAGTGTTGTAGCCGCCGACAGCAAGTGGGGCCTACGACTTTGTCTCTACGACAGGATCGCATCCGGCGTGAATCTCCACGGCATGAATTGGGCGAGATCGTAGTCAGCCGAGGTATGTACCCCTTATCGCGCTCGGCGCTGTATACATCATGGTTCTGGTAGAGTTCGAGCACCTGCACCACTCTATCCTGCACGCGGATATATAGACACCGCACGCCCGGCGGCGCCTCGTTTGCGTGGATAGACGAAGCAGGCTCCGCCCTTGCACCCTTTTACGGGTTCAGTGTGTTGGTCGCCAAGGTCCTCATATGCAAGCTTGGAGAGCAACTTGGTCAAGTTCGCTTTGCAGGGCCTTGTCAAGGGCATTGTAAGTTGCGCAGGCCTGGCTGGATAAGTAAACGAGCCGCTCACCATAGAAGGATCTTGCGGTTCCTCATCTAGGGTTGGCGCATCATAATTCCAGTCATATTCAAGCGCATTGGCCTTTGCCTTGGCGATATTGTAAAGCCGCTTGAACTCATCGCGTTCAACGCACGCCCTATTGAATTTCGAGAAAAGGTCATCGAATATGCGATTCTCGCTCTTCTTTTTCCAACTCCTGCGCATTGGCTCGCAACTGCGCAAGCTGTTTCATGGAAGCGTACGTCACCGCGCTCGTGCAGTAAAGATTCCAGATCCGTTGACAACCATTCAAGCGCAAGGATATCGCGCAATACCTTCTCAACAATGTCCCGTGCAACCGCCTCCGGGTCGGGCATGATCTCGTCCATAGCCCAAAAGCGGTGTTCGCCCGGCTTGTCGTCCGCGCGATAGCCTGCATGGTACAGGCGCACGCTGCCTCCAAAGCAAATATGCGCAAATTCTTCCTTGGTCCACCAGAAGTCGCTCTTGAGGCGGAATACATGCGCCATGCCCCGTAGCCGGTGTGCAAGCATGCGTGCATCGAGCAAGGTCTCACCGGTGCGTGTGGGTGAGATGACGACCACAGGCAACCGGCGCTGCGCTAAATCCTTGCGCAGCAGGTGCAGCATCCGCCTTGGCCTCCAAGGCAGCGGTGAACGGCTTGGAGGCCTGCAGGCCATCGATGTCAAGCGGCCCGAACTTATCTCAAGAATCTGTCAAGTCAGGCGGCTCCTTCTCTTTCGAGCCGCTCAGCAACTGACTGCAATTGCACTCCTCATAGGCCGTTACGGCGGCTACCCGCTGAGCAAAGAGTGTAGCGTAGTGTCCAGGTGAGATCCCCGCGCCTTTCGCTCAGTTCCACCGTAAGCAGCGCACCACGTCAGCAGGCGAATCCCACGCATCAACAGCAAGCGTGCGCCCGTCCAGTAACGTATCTGGACCTGGCCAGGTTGTGGTATCAAGAGGTTGGTCTGCCCACATCCATACGGCAGTGCGCAATGCATTGCAGACTTGATCGAAAAGGGAAGGGTCCTGGGAGATTTGGGTGGAGGGTATCTCAAATAAACGTTTGCGGTCTATAACAAGGGTCTGCTCGATTTCAGTTGGCTGACAAAATCAACACCTTTGATGTTCTCACATTCCTCTTGTTCCAACAACCATCAACTACCAGAAACCCCTCCCCACGCCCACGCCCACCCCACCAATTCGCGCCGCCAAAGCCCCCGTGCTAGAATGATCGTTCGGCGCTTGCCCTCCATTCGGCCTGCTTTTGGCCCGCTGCGCCCACAGGAGCTTCTCGCGCTTGATGGACCACTCTCTCGCACAGCCCGCCGCACAGCCAACTGCACAATCGACCGCACAGCCGACCGCACAGCCGACCGCACAGGCCGCCGCCCCCTCTCTTGCCGAGCCTGCCGGCGGCCGCCTCACGGTTGTGATCCCCACCTACAACGAAGCCGACAACCTGCCCGCGATGGCGGCGGCGCTGCTGGCTCTTTCGGCGCCGGGTGGCCCGCTGCCCACGCTGCAACTGCTGATTGTGGATGACAACTCGCCCGACGGCACCGGCCGCGTGGCCGATGAACTCATGCATGCCTACAACGCACCGGGCGCCGACCGCCCGCGCCTGCTCGTCATCCACCGGCAGGGCAAGGGGGGGCTGGGCACGGCCTATGTGGCGGGCATGACGCGCGCCCTGGCCGACGGCGCCGACTTTGTGGTGCAGATGGACGCCGACTTCAGCCATTCACCCGCCTATGTGCCGCAGATGCTGGGCGTTCTGCAGGCCACCGGCGCAGATGTCGTCGTGGGCAGCCGCTATGTGCCGGGCGGCTCGCTCGATGCCGGCTGGAGCGCCTGGCGCCGCTTTGTCTCCTGGTGGGCCAACCTCTACAGCCGCATGATCCTGGGCCTGCGCGTGCGCGACATGACCGCTGGCTTCAAGCTCTGGCGCGCCGGCGCGCTGCAGGGCATCGGGCTGGAGAAGATCAGCAGCAACGGTTACTCCTTCCAGGTGGAGATGGCCTTCCTCTGCGAGAAGCTTGGCTACAAAATTGTGGAGATCCCCATCCACTTTGAGGACCGCCGCATTGGCAAGAGCAAGCTCGACATGCCGGTGAAGATCGAGTCCGCCTGGCGCACCTGGCAAATCCGCTGGCGCTACCGAGGAAAACAACATCTTGACGCAAAGGCGCAAAGGCGCAAAGGAACGCAAAGAAAAACAAGAACAAGAACATGTTCTTCTTGTTTTTGCTTTTCTTTGCGTTCCTTTGCGCCTTTGCGCCTTTGCGTCGGGATGTTGTTGCGCCTTTGCGTCGGGGTTTGTAATTGGTTATGGCACGCCTTCGCACACACCGCAGTGATTTGTACGCGCTGGGAGTGATCCTGGCGCTGGCGCTGCTGTGGTTTGCGCCAGTCCTCTTCCCCGCCCTCACCGGCCGCTCGCTGCTGCCGTGGGATGCCCTCTACACCTTCGCGCCGTGGCGCTCGCTGCGCCCCGACATCATCCCCCACAACGGGCTGCCGGCCGATTTGGTACTGCAAAACGCGCCCTGGAAGCTGCACATTCGCAGCACGCTGGCCGGGGGCGAAATCCCCCTCTGGAACCCGCAAATTCTCAGCGGCATCCCCTTCGTTGCGGCCGGCCAGGCCAGCACCTTCTACCCGCTGAATCTCCTCTTCTATGTGCTGCCGCTGGATGCCGCCTTCGGCTGGTTCACCGCGCTGCAGGTGGCGCTGGCGGGCTGGGCAATGTACGCCTTTGGGCGCGTGCTGCGGCTGAAGCGCGCGGCGGCGCTCTTCGCCGGCGTCGCCTACATGTTCAGCGGTTTTCTCATTGTGAGCGTGGTCTTTACCATGTTCATTGCCGCCGTGCCGTGGCTGCCTGCGCTGCTGGCTGTGATTGAGCTCATTATCCGCAAGCAGGAGGGCAAGGGCACGGGCCACTATTCGCCCATTCCCTATGTGGCTGTGGGCGCGGCGATTGTGGGCATGGTGGCGCTGGCGGGCCACCCCGAGCTCATCTACTACACGCTGCTGGTGGCGGGGGCCTATGCGCTTGTGCGGCTGCTTGCCGCGTGGCGGCTGCTGGGCCTCGTGCAAGAGGCTGTCGATCCCAGCGCAGAACGCGGCGGAGGGCGCACACGGCGCATCGTCGAGCTTGGCCTCTGGCTGCTGGCCATGGTTGGGCTGGGGCTGGCGTTGGGTGCGGTGCAGCTGCTGCCCCTGGCCGAACTGCTGCCCCTCAACTTTCGCCAGGGCTCGGCCTCGTTGGAGCAGGTGCGCGGTTGGGCGTGGCCCTCGCGCCACGTGCTCACCTTTGCCCTGCCCGACATCTTTGGCAATCCCAGCCATCACCACTGGTTTGATCCCTGGCAGCGCGTGTGGGTGCAAGCCAGCGTGGATGCGACCGGTCGCCCCATTGACACAATCGACTGGGGCATCAAGAACTACGTTGAGGGGGGCAACTATCTGGGGATTGCCACGTGGCTGCTGGCGGCAATTGCCGTGGGGGCCACGGCCGCGCGCCTTGTGCGGCGCAGCACGCGCCAAGGCTTCAACTGGCTTGCGCAGGAGGGGCTGCGGCCGGTGCACGTGGGCTTCTTTGTAGGGCTGGCGGCGCTGAGTTTGCTCTTTGCCTTTGGCACGCCGCTCTACGCGCTGCTCTTCTATGGGCTGCCCGGCTGGAACCAACTGCACAGCCCCTTCCGCTGGGTCTTCCCCTTTACGCTGAGCATGGTGGCGCTGGGCGGCGGCGGGCTTGACCTGCTGCTGCGCAATCAGGCGCGCAACTGGGCGCGCGGCTTTGCGCTTGCGGCCGCGCTCGCGGGGATTGGCGCGCTCGCGGTTGCGCTCGCCACGCTCTTCAGCGCTGCGCCCTTCATCGCGCTGGGACAGCGCATTGTAAATGGCAGCGACCTGGCACAGGCTGCTTTTGCCGACGGCCGGATGTTTTGGGGCTACCAGTGGCTCAACATCGTGCGCTTTGGTGCGTTTGCGCTGGGGAGCGCGCTGCTGCTTGGGCTGGCCATGCGCGCCGGCGCGCGCCGCTGGGCCGCACTTGGGCTGGTGCTGCTGATTGCGCTCGATCTCTACGTGGCGCACGGCCACTTCAACCCGGCCGCCGACGTTGCGCTCTCGCCCCGCACCGAGGCAGGCACGCCACCCGTGGTCAATTTCGTCAACGCACGCGAGGCGGGCAACCTCAACGCCACCTGGCGCTTCACCACCTTCGATGTGCCCGGCGACAAGACCTTCAACGCCAACGTGGGCATGTACTACGGCTGGCACGACCTGCGCGGTTACGACTCCATCATCCCCCTGCAGTATGTGCAGTTGATGAATCAGATTCAGCCGCAGGCGGGCGAATTGCTCTACAACCGCATTGCCCCCCTCTACGCCGCCGGCGATACCCCGTACGCCGTGCTGGATAATCCGTTGCTGGACTTGCTCAACGTCAAGTATGTGCTCACCCAGCACGCCATCCCCAACGCCACGTGGCAGGAGATCTACCGCGATGCGTCGATTGCAGTCTACGAGAATCTGGAGGCCGCGCCACGTGCGCTGATTCTCCCCGAGGCGCAGGTTGTGGCCGTGGACGCGCAGCCGCTGCTTGAGGCCGACCTGCGCCGCACCCTCTTCATTGAGGAAGCGCCCGACGACGCCAACGCCCTCGTTCCATCCAGCCCGCAGGTGGCCGAGGCGCGCATCAGCCGCGCCACCCCCAACGACGTTTTCGTCGACGTGAACATCAGCGACCGTGCCTGGCTGCTGCTGGCCGACGGCTACTTCCCCGGCTGGAAGGCCTACATTCGCCCCTTTGGCGCGGATGAGAGCCGCGAGATGGAGCTTGACATCCAGCGTGCCAACAGCGCGTTGCGCGCCGTCTACCTGCCCGAGGCGGGACAGTGGACCGTGCGCTTTGTCTACAGCCCCATGAGCTTCAAGGTGGGGCTCTACGCCTCCTTCCTGGCGGTAATGGCGCTGCTCTTCCTGGGGCTCTTCTGGCTCTGGGGGCGCTACTACCACCCAGACGAGAACCAGAGCGAAGTGCGCGTGGTGGCCAAGAATTCGCTCGTGCCCATGGGGCTGAGCCTGGCCAACAAGGCGATTGACTTCGCCTTCGCCATGCTCTACGTGCGCCTGCTCGGGCCGGAGGGGACGGGCAAGTGGTACTTCGTCGTCTCGCTCTACGGCTTCTTCGAGATTGTGAGCCGCTATGGGCTGGGCACGCTGCTGACGCGCGACGTGGCCGAGGACAAGAACCGCTCGAGCGCCTATCTGACGAACGTGCTCGCCGTGCGCACCTTCCTGTGGGCGGCGGTGATGCCCATTCTGGCGCTCGTCACGCTCTTCTACGTCAACATCGGCAGCATCCAGGTTAACGTCTTCGGCTACCACCTCTTCGGCGGCGGTCTGGTGGAGATTCAGTCGATTGGCACGCAGGAGGTGCAGGCGATTGCGCTGCTTGCCTTTGCCATGCTCTTTGCCAACTATGCCGACGCCTTCAGCAGCATGTTCTTTGCCTTTGAGAAGATGGAGTATCCCGCCGGGCTGACGAATGCGGTGGCGCTCCTCAAGGTGACGCTGGGCGCGCTTGTGCTGCTGCTGGGCTGGAGCTTTGTAGGGCTGGCGCTGGTGAGCCTCGCGGTCAACATGCTGCAGGTCGTCTGGCTTTGGCTGCTCATGCGCACAACGCTCTTCAAGCCGCAGTGGGCGTGGGATGGCAAGCTGCAGCGCTACATGCTGCGCGTCAGCGGCCCGCTGATGATCAACCACCTGCTGGCCACCATCTTCTGGCGGATTGACATCTGGATTCTGCGCCCGCTGGCAGGCGCGGTGAGCGTCGGGCTCTACAGCGTGGGCCTCAAGTATCTCGACGGTTTGAATATTATCCCCAGCATGTTCACAATGGCGCTCTTCCCGCTCATGAGCCGCCTCGCGCGCAAGGAGGGTGACAACCTGCTGCGCTCCTACGTGCTCAGCCTGCGCATGTTGCTGCTGGTGGCGCTGCCGATTGCGGTCTCCGTCACCTTTCTGGCGCGCCCGCTGGTGGCAATTGTGGGCGGACAGCAATACCTCGACGTTCCGGGCACAATGAGCGCCTTTGGGCGCACGTGGGAATACATGGGCGGCGCAGATCTCGCCTTCCGCATCATCATCTGGAGCATTCCGATTGGCTTCATGAACAGCGTGACGCAATATGTGCTGATTGCGGTGAACCAGCAGCACTACCTGACCGCGCGCATTTGTCTTTGGCGTCGTCGTCAACGTGATTCTGAACCTGATCCTGATTCCCCGCTTTGGCTATGTGGCGGCTGCCTTCACCACGATTCTCAGCGAGTTCACGCTGCTCATTCCCTTCTACTACGCTGTGCGCAAACACGTGGGCGTGGTGCCGTGGCTCTCGGTGACGTTGCGCCCTGTGCTGGCGGCGGTGGCCATGCTGGCCGTGACGGGTGCGCTGGCTGGGATGGCGATCAACGTGTGGCTGGCTACGCTCGCGGGCGCGCTGGTCTATGGCGCGGCCCTGCTGGCAAGCGGCGCCTTGCGTGCGCCCGACATGGAGATCATCTGGAAGGCGCTGCCCGCCGGGCGGCTGCGGCGGCTGGCGCTGGGGGCGAACAGCTAGGCACGACGCAAAGACGCAAGGGCGCAGGCGCAGAGGAAACGCAAAGAAAATACAGGAGGGCCACAGCGAACGAATCGCTGTGGCCCTCTTCTCTGGCATCTATCTTGAGAGCAACTACAGTGATGAACTACTGCCCGTTGCCCTGATTCACATCCACCTGCTGCTTCTGCTGCTTCTGCTGGCCCTGCTGGCCCTG
The DNA here is from genome assembly GCA_963773745.1 of uncultured Chloroflexia bacterium. Classification (GTDB taxonomy): domain Bacteria; phylum Chloroflexota; class Anaerolineae; order Caldilineales; family Caldilineaceae; genus UBA5069. The sequence goes on along the minus strand of CAVZCL010000005.1, from coordinate 27,545 downwards.
CTGGCCCTGCTGATCGCCGTTGTGCTCAATCGTCTGGTTGACGTTAATGCGCTTGGGCTTCATGGCTTCGCTCTTGGGCAGGCGCAGCGTGAGCACGCCATTCTCGCAGTTGGCCTCTACCTTGTCGGCGTTAATCGACGCCGGCAGCGAGATGCTGCGGGTGAAGCTGCCAAAGCGCCGCTCGCGCACGTGGTAGTTCTCTTCCTTGATCTCCTCATCGGCCTTGCTCTCGCCCTTGATGGTGAGCACATTGTCGGTGAGTGTGATGTCGATGTCCTCAGGCTTCACGCCTGGCACCGATGCCTTGATCACATAGTTATCGGCTTCTTCGGCCACGTCCAGCGCAAAACCTTGTGCACCGCTGCCCGACCCTGTGAACGTTTCACTGCGGTAGGGATCGTTGAAGAAGCGATCCATGAACTGGCGCATATTCATCACCTCGCGCGATGGATCCCAGCGTGATAGGGCTGTCATAGATTTCCTCCTCCTTCTCAAAGCTGTCAAACTTGCAAGCAATCTCTCTGCAAAAGCAATCTCTTTGCAGATGTTCGGCGTCTTGCTGAGCACCTGCCATACATTTATGGTCGCGCAGAAGAGTTAGAAAAGGGCATGCGAACCGTTAGTTTTCCGTAAGAAACGATGCGGCGACCGGCGAGCGCAACCCAGGTGCGCCGCGCTGCGTAGTGGATGGTGCGTGGAGAAGCCGCGCCCTGCTGCGCGTACGCACGCGCCTTTCCAGAACTGATGGACGGAACCGACATAGGATTCCCTGGAGGTTGTTATGGCAACAAACCCGCCCCCTGGCTATTTGCCCCCCACTGTTCCCACGGCCGTTGTGGTGCGCGAGCGGCCGGGCTGTCTGCTGCAATTGATCTGGTTCTTCTTTGTGGGGTGGTGGCTGGGGCTGGCAGCGATTGCCTTCGCCTACCTCATGTTCCTCTTTATCATCACCATACCCATTGGCGTGCTGGTGCTTAACGCGCTGCCCGAATTGATTGCGCTGCGCCCTGCCGCGCAGCGGGTCACCGTCTACGGGCCGGTGTCGACGCCGCAACTGAACATCTTCATCCGTTCGCTTTGGTTTCTGCTGGTGGGCTGGTGGCTGACGGCGGTTGCGCTCTTCATTGGCTACCTGCTTTGCCTCACGCTGATTGGCATTCCGCTGGGCTTCATCTTCTTCGACGCAGCGCCCGCACTGCTCACACTGCGGCGGGCGGGGTAGGCGGGGAGTGGGGAATAAGGGGTGGGGAAAGCATAATTGGTAAGTGGTAAATTGGTAATTGCACCGTCTGCTACTTACGTTCAGCGCGGTGCAATTACCAATTTACCACTTACCAATTGTGCTTTCCCTACTCCCTCATCCAGTTGCCGTCGCGAACACCTGCGCATATCATGATGCGCATGGCCGACGAACCCATTATCAACACATTCCAGCAGCGGCGCGCGCTTGAGCAGGCGATTGGCGCGCTCGCCGAAACCGCCAGCGAGGCTGACCTGGTGGAGGCCGTGCGCGCGCTCAAGTTTGCCTATCCCACCGAGTTGCTGCTGCCCGCGCTGCTCAAGCGCCTCGACACGCCCTCCAGCCAGCTGCGCGGCGGGTTGGCGCGCCTGGCTGCGCTCCTCCCGCCCGAGGAGGCTGCGCCAGCGCTGCGCCGCTATGTGGGCGACAGGCGCAATCCACCCACAGCGCGCACCACCGCCGCCATGATCCTCGACCGCTTCCTTGGCGATCCCGCGCCCCCCGCCCTCACTGCCGATTTGCGCGAGAGCGACGATGCCGCCTTCCAGAGCCTGGCCGAGGCGGTGGCTGACGCGCGCGCCAACCCCCATGTGTTGCTCGAGTATGTGACGCAGATGCAGCCCTATGGCGAGGAGATTGCACTGCTCGTCCTTCACCACCTGGATCGGCTGGATGGCGACGATCGCGTCGCCTTGCTGCGCCTCATGGCGCAGGACGCGCGCCCCATTGTTGCGCGCGCAGCGCTGGGGCGGCTGGACACCCTTGCCGCCAGCGGCAATGCACTGGCGGCGCGTGCACTCTACACGCTGCAGTGGGCGACTGCGCCCGACATCGCCGCGCTGGCCGAGCGCGGCTCACCGCAAGCTCCAGTTCCGTGGCAGCGGCTTTCACGCGGCGGACGGCGCAGGCACACGTGCGTTGCTTGCCCCTGCCGAAATCAGCGGCGCCCAGTGGCTGCTGCTGGTGCTGCCCGCCGACCCGCAAATGGCTGTCAGCCGTCCCTTGCTGGCCGGCTTTCACCTTCATTTGGACTATGGCATTCTCGACAGCTTCTACGGCGAGGCGGGCGCGACGCTGCCGCCGCCTGAGCCATTGGGCAGTTCGGTGAGCCTTCCCTCCGAGGCGGGAGACCGTCTCTACCTCGAGGTAGCGTTCGATTTGGGGCGCTTTTTGCTGCAGCGCGGCCTTGCGCCCCACAGTGCGGGCAAGGCAAAGAGCGCGCTGCGCGGCGAATACCTGCTCCACAACGAGCGCATCTGGCTCCATGGTCCTCCCACAGCGCAGCCGGATGCGCTTGCGCTGCTCGCGAGTGATGTCGCGGCGCTGCCGGACGGTGACGTGCCGCGCGTGGCCGCGGCGCTGGCGGCCGAGCCCTGCATGGACGAGTGGCTGATTGCTGCGCGCCCACTGCAGGAGACCTTCGCGCAGGCCGTTTCCGGCCCGGCCGACACACTGGTCGAGCGCATGACGCGCGAGGCGCTGGAGCTGATCGACGCCGGTGCGGCTGGTACCACCGTGCGGCGCAATCTGGACAATGGGCTGCGCCTGCAGGCCATTTGGCTCAACGCCGCTGGACGCACAGCGCTCGCCGGCGAAACGGTGCGCCTGGCCAAGACGCTGGCCAACTGGCCGCTGGTGGAGAACCCGCTCCTCTACACCGCCCTGCGCCGCGGCCTGGAAAAGCAGCGCAAGCCACGCAGCGCGCCAATGCGTAGATAGAAGAATCGGAACATCTCGCTTTTGCAGCGCTTACTGTGTGCAATAAGAAGACGGTAGGTTGTGCTGCCCAAACTTCCCTCATCTTGCGTGCCCGCATGAAGGCACACACCCATCTCATTAGGTATCGCGACAGTCTTGATACTGTCGGAACAAGAGTCAGCGCGCATATTTTCATTGGCACCCATGCGCTGCGAAAAACTTGCCCTCACCAGAACAGGAGACTCTCGAATGCCCCCCCTGCCGTTTGACGATCAAGCTGCCAGTTCTCTATTGATTGACGCAACCGCCAAACTAATTGAATTGCACACCAACCCTGAATGGGCAAGGCAGACGCCACCCCGCTGCCACCAATTCTTTGGTTTGGCAATGCGCTTGTTGCAAAGCCTGTTGTGCTCACGGTGGGCGCCAATCCTTCCCGCCAAGAGTATCTTTCCGATACATCAGCAGTTGCACTTGCAAAGTTCGACCGGAGCAACGGTCACGGCACCCTGTCACATCTCGAGCGCTCAGCCAGTCGCTTTCGCGTTCTTGCCCCGGCTGAATCGCTCGCCGATGTGTTGAGTAGTCCTCACATGCGCAGCGAGATACTTACGGGCTACAACAAATACTTTGTTCGTAATCCTTATATCTGGTTTGGTCGACAGCAAGAGCCATACAACGTAGAGGCGTTCCTGCGGGGCATGGGCGCAAGCTACTACGATCGGCAACCACAACCACTTCAGGCGCTACACATCGACCTATTCCGTTCGCCACGCTGGATGATTTTAAGAAACTCCAACATCTGGCCGAAGCCGATCTATTCCGGTCAAGCTGGGCGCAGCAGATGATTACGCGCCTCATCAGGATGTTCAAGCCGAGAGCCCTGGTTGTTTTCGGGCGCACCAACGTAACGCACTTTGCATCGTATGTGGACCCTGCAATTGGCCGCCTCGACTGGGCTGCATTTGAGAAGGGCAGCTACTGTGTTGGCCAAAGCACCGAACTTGGCGTGAAAGTAATTGGCTTGAGCACAAATCTTGGCAACCCAATTGGTTTTGACAAGCAAAGTCTCGGCAAGTTCGGGGCACGTGTGGGCCGCGAAGCAAAGTTGGGAGACGCATAGACTTAACGGTGCGTCTCCCATGTGCCTCGTTTATACATAGCGGCGGTTTGAAGCCGCCGCTACGAAGGGACCATTGGACGGCCGTTGAGCAGGCACGCAGCGTGCTTAGTGGGTTCGGCAGCTAAAGCAGCCGCTACGCATATACCGTTCACTTGCGTGGAGACGCTGCAAAAATCGTGGGTGCAAAACGAAAACGGGGAGTGGGCCACAAGCGGTCCACTCCCCGTTTTCACACCACAACGGCGTCACGTCAGAGATTGCGGCTTGCTAGAAAACGCCCAGCTCGTCCCTCGCCTCATCCGACAGCATGTCGGGGTTCCAGAAGGGGGTCCACGTCAGGTGGATGTTCACCTCTTCCAGGTCGGGGAAGGCCGTATGCGCCTCGCGCTGCACGTTGGTGATGATCTCCGGCCCCGCCGGGCAGCCCGGGCTGGTCAGGGTCATCGTAATCTCGGCGGTCTTCTCGGGCGTCACATCAATCTCGTAGATCAGCCCCAGGTCCACAATATTGAGCTGCAACTCGGGGTCATGCACGCGCTGGCGCAGGATGGCGCGAATTTCTTCAGGTGTGGGCATGCTCATGTTTACTCTCCTTTATTCTCCAGAGTTCGTGCAGCGAAAAACGCAGTAGCAGTTGATTGCGCCCTGCCTTGCATTTCCTGGCGTCCCAGCGCCCTTGCGTCAAGAGCTGCTGGCGCTACTCGGGCGCCTCAATCAGAATTTTGTCACCATCCATGCGCACGGCAAAGGTGCCGGTGGGTGCAATCGCGGGCATGCTCAGCGCCGCGCCGGTGCGGATGTCAAAGCGTGCGCCGTGGCGCGGGCAGGCCACTTCGCAGCCATTGACAATGGTGCCTTCAACCAGCGGCCCGCCATCGTGCGTGCAGCGATCCTCAATCGCATAAATCTCGCCACTGAGGTTGAAGAGGGCAATCCGTACGTCGTTCACTTCCACCAGATGGCTGGTGCCTTCGGGCACCTGCGCCAGCGTCGCCACTTCCACAAAATCGTCACTTGTTGCCATGTTGTTCTCCTGGTGAGAACAACAAAATTGATTATTGAATATTGAAAATGGAGCTTCGCACCATGTAACGCGTCCCAATAATCAATAGTCAATTTTCAATTTTGTTGTTGGTTATTCGGGCCACTCCTCCATGCCATACGCCCCCGCCTTGAGCACCTTGAGGGGCAGCAGCGCGCACTTGAGGCGCACGGGGCCAATCTCAATACCCAGCAGATCGAGCATATACTCCTTGTCGAGCGCACGCACCTCGTCCAGCGTCATGCCCACAATCTCCTCCATGAGCATGGAGGCCGACGCCTGGCTGATGGCACAGCCGTGGCCGTCAAAGGCCGCCGCCACCACCTTGTTGTCTTCCACCTTCAATTCAATCGTCAGATCATCGCCGCAGAAGGGGTTGTGGTCGTGGTAGTGGATGTCCGGATTCTCCAGATGCCCCTTCTGGCGCGGGTGTTTGTAGTGGTCGAGAATCGCTTCCCTGTAGAGTTGGTCGCTCATAAGAACCCCATTTCGGGGGTAAAAGGATGATTGAAAATTGATGATTGAAGATTGGGTTTTGCGCATCTAATTGCGCGTGCAAAGCCAATTATCAGTCTTCAATGTTCAATTGTCTTTTAACCCAATACTTCGTCTTAGAACGCAAAAATATCATGCGCCTGCTCCAGCCCTGCGGCCAGAATGTCAATTTCGGCAGGCGTATTGTACAGGTAGACGCTGGCGCGGGCGCTGGCCACAATCCCCAGCGCGTCGTGCACCGGCTGCGCACAGTGGTGGCCGGCACGAATGGCGACGCCCGAGCCGTCGAGAATGGCCGACAAATCGTGCGGGTGGATATCGCCCAGCGTGAAGGAGACGAGGCCGCTGCGCTGCGTCGGGCCCGGGCCCAGAATGTTCAGCCCCTCCACCTGGCTCAGCCGCTCATACGCATAGGTGGTGAGCGCGCGGTCGTGCGCATCGACCCACTCCATGCCCACGCCGCTCAGGTAATCCACCGCCGCGCCCAGACCAATCACCTCGGCGATTGCGGGCGTGCCCGCCTCAAACTTGTAGGGCACCACATTCCAGAGCGATCCGCTCATCTTCACCTCGCGGATCATGTCGCCACCCCCTTGCCACGGCGGCATCGCCTCAAGCAGCGCGCGCCGTCCATAAAGGACGCCAACGCCCGTGGGGCCGCACATCTTGTGGCCCGAAAAGACGAGGAAATCGGCGTCGAGCGCCTGCACGTCCACGGGCATGTGGGGCACGCTCTGCGCGCCGTCCACCAGCGCCAGCGCGCCTACGGCGTGGGCACGCGCAATCAGGCGCGCGGCCTCATTCACCGTGCCCAGCACGTTGCTCACATGGATAAACGAAAAGAGCTTTGTGCGCTCAGTCAGCAGTTGATCGAGCGCGTCTTCGTCCAGCAAGCCGTGGGGCGTAATGGGTATGTACCGCAGCGTAAAGCCAAGCTCGGCCTGCAGAATTTGCCAGGGCACAATGTTGCTGTGGTGCTCCATCTCGGTGATGAGCACCTCGTCGCCCGGGCGCAGGTTGGCACGTCCCCACGTTTGCACCACCAGGTTGATCGCCTCGGTGGTGCCGCGTGTGAAGACAATCTGTTTATCGCTGGGGGCGTTGATAAAGCGGGCAACCTTTGTGCGCGCCCCCTCGAAGAGCATGGTGGCCTCTTCGCTCAGCGTGTGTACACCGCGGTGGACGTTGGCGTTGGTCTGCCGGTAGTAGTCGTCCATGGCCTGCAGCACGGCTTCGGGCTTCTGCGCTGTCGCACCATTGTCCAAATAGATCAGCGGGCGCGCCTCTTTCCCAATCCGCCGCTGCAGAATGGGGAAATCGCGCCGGATTGCTTCGGTGCGTGTTGCCTCGTCCGTTGCTGTATGTACCACGTTGCTAGCCACCATCAGCCCTCAGCTTCGCTGCAAAAGAAAACCGGAGACCGCAGGCGGGAGCGCCCACTCTCCGGTCGCACCTTGTACAACAGGTTCAAGAGTTCAAAGGTTCAAGGGTTCGTGCATCATCGGCCATTCGGTTCTGCAACCAGGCAGAGCCACTGCAACGCGCCGAACCCTTGAATCTTGAACTCTTGAACCGCTTGTTTATCCGCCGATCTTGCGCTCGATGACGCGCTCAAGCTTGTGCACGACGCTCTCGACAGGCACACGGTCGAGCACTGCCTGGAAGAAGCCCTGCACAATCATGCGCTCGGCCTGCGGGCGGCTAAGGCCACGCGCCATGAGGTAGAAGACATACTCCTCCTCCACCTGAGCAGCAGTGGCGGCGTGGGTGCAGCGCACATCGTCGGCCTCGATCTCCAGGCCGGGGATGCTGTCGGCGCGCGCTGTGCCGTCAAGAATCAGGTTACCGTTGCGCTGATAGGCATCGGTGCGCTGCGCCTTGGGGAAGACTTTGATGACGCCCAGGTAGACGCTGCGCGCCTTGTCCTTGAGCGCGCCGTTGAAGAGCAGGTCGCTAAAGCAGTGAGGCGCACGGTGCAACTGCAGCGTTTGATGATCAATGTGCTGCTTGCCCGTGGGGAAGTAGATGCCCAGCAGTTCGGCGTGGACCCCCTCGCCCAGCATGTCCACATCGAGGAAGGCCTTGGTAACGCGGCTGCCCCAGGAGACCTGAATCCAGCGCAGGTCGGTGTTGCGCTGCAGTGCGGCGCGCCCTGTGAGGAAGTTCCACGTTGAGTGGTCGAAGTCCTGCAGGTTCATGTAGCGGACAATTGCGTTGTCGCCCAGCCAAAGCTCAACGACGCCGCTCTGCAAGCCCTTCTCACCGCCCAGCAGGTCGTCCACCACGGTCACTTCGGCGCCCTCTTCGGCCACCAGCAGCGTGTGGTGGAAGGAGCCGACGCCTGCAGCCGCCTGGTTGAGGATGATCTGCAGAGGCAGTTCAACCTTCACATTCTTCGGCACATAGACAAGCGCGCCGCTGTCCCACAGCGCCGCGTGCAGCGCCGTGAACTTGTTGTGGTCGGGCTTCACGACTTCGGTCATGAAGTACTTCTGCACCAGCTCGGGGTGTGCGTGCAGCGCCTGGCGCAGGTCCATGAAGATGACGCCCTGCGCGCCTACGTTGCTCTCGTCGTCGCTGGTAGATGGCAGCGCCATCCTGGAAGACGAGGCTGGCGGCGCTTTTGAGTTCGTCCAGCTCGTGCTGGAGGCTCTCGTTCACCGCTGCCTGTGCGTCACCCTGCGGCCACGGGCTTGAAGTTGTCCAGCTTGAAGCCTGTGAGGCTTGTGCGCCGCCACGCTTCGTCGGTGGGGCTGGGCCAGGGCATGGCCTCGAAGGTGGCCCACGCCGCCAGACGGAAATCAAGCATCCAGCCCGGCTCGCCACGCGTAGCCGAAAGCGCGCGCACGGTGGCCTCGCTGAAGGCGCTTGCTTTATCGATTACGGCCTGTGCCGCCTGCCGGCACAGCATCCTGCTTTGAGATTTCTTTAACCATTTCACTCACGGCGTTGCTCCGTTCTTCGTCTATGTGTGGGCGAAGGGAAAAGGATTAAAATTGGTAATTGAGGATTGCGTAATGGGCGCATCGCTGCGCGACACACAGTCAATTACCACTTCACCAATGATCAATTTGCTTTTCCCTTCGTCGCCAATTATCCGATGGACCCTTCCATCTGGAGCTGGATGAGACGGTTCATCTCCACCGCATACTCCATGGGCAGTTCCTTGACGAGCGGCTCAATGAAGCCGCCCACAATCATCGCTGCGGCTTCGTCTTCGCCTATGCCGCGGCTCTGCAGATAGAAGAGCTGCTCTTCGCCAATCTTGCTCACGCTGGCCTCGTGGCCCACGCTCACCTCATCCTCTTCAATCTCGATGTAGGGATAGGTGTCGGAGCGGCTTGCCTCGTCCAGCAGCAGCGCGTCGCAAACGACGTTGCTCTTGCTGTGGTGCGCGCCCTTGGCTACCTTGAGCAGCCCGCGGTATGAAGCGCGGCCGCCATCCTTGCTGATCGACTTGGAGACGATCTTGGAGGAGGTGTAGGGTGCGCCGTGCACCACCTTGCCGCCCGCATCCTGATGCTGACCCTTGCCCGCAAAGGCAATCGAGAGAATTTCGCCGTGTGCCTTGGGGCCCATCATATAGACGGCCGGGTACTTCATGGTCACCTTGCTGCCCAGGTTGCCGTCAATCCACTCCATGGTAGCGCCTTCGTGGGCCACCGAGCGCTTTGTCACCAGGTTGTAGACGTCGGTGCTCCAGTTCTGGATCGTGGTGTAGCGGCAGCGTGCGCCCTTCTTGACGATGATCTCCACCACCGCGCTGTGCAGGCTGTTGCTGCTGTAGATGGGGGCTGTGCAGCCCTCCACATAGTGGACGCTCGCGCCCTCTTCCACAATGATCAGCGTGCGCTCGAACTGGCCCATGTTCTCCGTGTTGATGCGGAAGTAGGCCTGCAGAGGGATGTCCACATGGACGCCCTTGGGCACGTAGACAAAGCTGCCGCCGCTCCAGACTGCGCTGTTCAATGCCGCAAACTTGTTGTCTGCGGCCGGGATGATTGTGGCAAAGTACTCGCGTACAATGTCCTCGTGCTCGCGCAGGCCGCCGTCCATGTCCAGGAAGACGACGCCCAGCTTCTCCCACTCCTCGCGCAGGCTGTGGTAGACAACCTCCGAGTCGTACTGCGCACCCACGCCGGCCAAAAACTTGCGCTCGGCCTCGGGAATGCCCAAACGGTCAAAGGTCTGCTTGATGCTGTCAGGCACATCTTCCCACGACCGGTTGCCCTCTTTGTTCATGTCCATGGGGCGGAGGTAGTAGATGATGTCGTCAAAGTCAATCCCGCTCAGGTCCGCGCCCCAACTGGGCATGGGCTTGCTGAGGAAGATGTCCAGCGCCTCGTGGCGGAACTGGCGCATCCAGTCGGGCTCGTTCTTCTGGTCGGAAATGGCATCAATCACGCCATGATTGAGGCCGCGCGGCGTTTGGAAGACGGACGAAGCTACGTCATGGAAACCATAACGGTAATCGTCCTTGACGCCGGAGAGTTGTTCGCGATCGGTTTGTGTAGCCATTGGTTGTTCTCCGAAAAAAGGTTCAAGAGTTCAAGGGTTCAAAGTTCAAGAGAAAGTTCAAGAGTCCGGCTCGAGCAAGAGTTCATGATTCCTGCCCAGAGCGCCGCAATGGCGAACCCTGAACCTTGAACTGTCTTATGCGAGGACGGGGTCCGCAGGGCCGAATTCCTTCTCCACCCAGCCGTAGCCGCGCTCCTCGAGCATGTGCGCCACTTCGGGGCCGCCGGTCATCACCACACGCCCGCCGTGGAAAATGCTAACGTATTTGGGCGTCACATAGTTGAGCAGCCGCTGGTAGTGGGTGATCATGAGAAAGCCACGATCCTCTGTGGCCAACTTGTTGATGCCGTCAGCCACAACGCGCAGCGCGTCAATGTCGAGGCCCGAGTCCGATTCGTCCAGAATCGCGAACTTGGGCTCAAGCATGGCCATCTGCAAGACCTCGGTGCGCTTCTTCTCGCCGCCCGAGAAGCCATCGTTCAGATAGCGGCGGGCGAATGAGGGATCCACATTGAACTCGGCCATCTTGGCGTTCAATTCCTTGCGGAACTCGCGCATGGGCATGAGGTTGCTGCCGATGACGGCGCTCTGCCCCGTCTCTTCCTTGCGCTCGGTGTAGCCGCGCACGTTGGAGACGGCCGTGCGCAGGAAGTTGGCCACGCTCACACCCGGTACGGCGACTGGATACTGGAAGGCGAGAAAGATACCCGCCTTGGTGCGCTCGTCGGCCTCCATCTCAAGCAGGCTCTGGCCGTCAACAAGGATGTCGCCCTCGGTGACGGTGTAATGCGGGTGGCCGGCAATCACATAGGCCAGCGTCGACTTGCCCGAACCGTTGGGGCCCATCAGCGCGTGGATTTCGCCGCTGTGCAGTGTCAGGTTGACGCCCTTGAGGATCTCGGTATCCTCGACGGTGGCGTGCAGGTTGCGGATTTCAAGAACACTCATGGCTGCTTCTTTCCTCTCAAGTGCGAAATGCTGTGGCTACGAATTCATCTATTCTACCGGCATAAAAGTGCTGGTGTCGGTAATCAATACCAAATTGCGTGTACGCAGATACTCCTGTACCGTACGCAAATACTACGGAAGCGACGCGACTGTGCCGGCCGGCCGCACGACAAACGAGCAGCGCGCATGGCCGTCCATTATGCATGAAGAGAGCGTAACGTCGGAGCCGAGCACCGAACGCATCATCTTCTCGTCCATCTCGCAGATTTCACGGTGCTGCTGTGCCAGCTCGTGGTAGGGGCAGTTGTAGGCTGTGAGCACAATCGAGCCGTCGTCCTGCATGATGTTGTCGGTGAGGACGCCCCGTTCCTCAAGCGCGCCGGCCATTTCGGAGACGCGCTGCTGCAAGCCCAGCCCGCGCACGGAGCCGGCGTAGCGCTGCGCCAGTCGATCACCCACGCGGTCGAGCAGCAACTGTGCCCGTGCGGGGCCTTCAATCGCGAAGACCTCCTGAAGCAACGTCAGCGCGAGGTCGTCGCAGTGACAGCCGAAAAGCTCCTGCGCCTTGTCCGTCATGGCGTAGACGTGATGAGGCCGCCCCACGCCGTTGTGCACGCTCTGACGGCGAATGTAGCCCTCGCCCGTGAGCGTGTTGATGTGCTGGCGCACGGCCGTCGTCGTAACGCCAAGCAGCGCCTCCATCTCCTTGACGGTGGCAGTGCCGTGGCGCTGCAGGTGCTCGATTATTTGGCGGGTAGGCGACTCTTTGCCGCCTGCCTGGGAAAGTGTGTAGGTGCTCATTGCGTCTCGGTCTCAACAGGCCGTGGCGAAAGTGTGTACGGAATCTCATACAGAATATGGACATTATGCCCTGCAAAAACAATTTTGTCAAATGAATATGTTTTTATTTGGCAAGACGACGACGCGGCAGGCATAGAGGAGACTCAAGAACACTCAAAAACATGGAGTACAGCATGCGCAGAACTGTCCATATTTCCTTCTACGCTTCAGCATGGGCTACAGAGGAGGTACTCATTGATGCTGGTTTGGCTACCAGACGTGTCATACGCATTACCCTGCTGAGGCTTTAGTGGTGCATCCGCCAAATCCGGTGCATGGTCAACTCTCGTAGCGGAGGGGCTCCTGCCCCTCATCTGCGCAGAAGGAGTACGGCGCGAGCAAAACGGGGGGCTGGAGCCCCTCCGCTACGAGAGCCGCCGAAGTCCGCTGCACTTGTAGCGGGGGGCTTCCAGCCCTCCGGCTGTTGTAGGTCACGTCTCCGGCGTGACACAGTACGCGGCGCAACGCGGAGGCCCAAAACGGAGGGCTGGAAGCCCCCCGCTACGCAATTGCCTCGTACTTGGCGCTGCGTTTCGTAGCGCGCAGCCGCCGTTCTGGACACGGTCTCCACCTACGGCAGCTAAAGCAGCCGCTACAATACGCACCGCGAACTTAAGGGATGCACCATTCAAACGCGGATTCGGATCGCCAGTGTCAACATCGCCAGTGTCAACGCGTTTTGAGTGTCGATGCCCGCTACCATTACAGCCATGTTTCTGTATCCAGTGGTAACCTTCAGGCAGCCTCCATGCACCGATGTTGGAGGGCCAGTATGACTTCAAGCATATTGAAACTGGGCTATCCAAACCTGTCGTTATACCTGACACCTGTGTCGGGTGATGACGAATCATGAGGAGTCATGAATGGGGGTAGGTGAACATGTACGACATTGTGGTAGTAGGCGGTGGTCCGGCGGGGGTAACCGCTGCTTTGCGTGCGCGTGAACTTGGGGCGACGGTTGCGCTCATCGAGAGTCAAAGACTCGGCGGCACATGCACGAACGATGGCTGTGTTCCAACACGAGCACTGGCAAAAGCAGCGCGTCTGATGCCGCGATAGTGAACAGTTTGGCAAATATGGACTTCAGGTGCAAGGACGTCCAACGGTAGACTTCGGCGCCGTGATGCAGCGTACCAAGGATGTGGTCGCTGAAGTCCATGAGAAAAAGCAGCTTGCATCTCATATGGAAGAACTCGGCATCACGGTATACAGCCCTGCGGGAAACGCTCGCTTCATCGATGCGCACACGCTGCAAACGACCCACCGGGGCGAAGTCAGAGGCAAGAACATCATCTTGTGTGTTGGTGGGCACGCACGCCAGCTCCCCTTTCCAGGCGCAGAATACGCCCTCACGAGTTCTACGGTCTGGGATTTGAAGCAAGCGCCGCAGTCCGTTGCTGTCATTGGTGGTGGCGCAACAGGCTGTCAATTTGCCTCCGTCTTTGAGGATTTTGGCGCAAGTGTGACCATTCTCGATATCGCCCCGCGGATTCTCCCCACCGAAGACACGGATGTATCCAACGAAATCAACCGGCAGTTCCAGCAGCGCGGTATTCGGATCGAGACGGGCATTCACAGCGTGGAACGCATTGAACGGAACAGTGGTCAATCGGTTCTTTTTTACCGTGATTCAAACGGGGCGCCTCAGACACTTTCTGTCGATGTCGTGCTTGCGTCTGTTGGCTGGCCGGGGAACATCGACCACCTTGGTCTCGAATCCGCAGGTGTTGAAACCAACCGCGGCTATGTGACTGTGGATGATTATCTACGTACTTCGGCAGCACATATCTATGCGGCCGGCGATATTACCGGTCGAAGCATGCTCGTGCAATCAGCAGGCTATCAGGCGCGGATTGCGGTCGAGAACGCATTGCTCTCCTACACCCAGCCCGCCCGTGAACGCCTCGTGCCGCATGGCGGCTTCACCGATCCCGAGTATGGGGGTGTAGGCCTGACGGAAGCTGACGCACAACGCCATCACGATGTCGTGACTGCAACCGTTCCCTTTGCTGCACTCGACCGGGCGGTGATTGATGATCGCAAGACTGGCTTCTGCAAGCTGGTTGCAGATCGGCGCACAGGCCGTGTTCTGGGCGCGCATGTGGTGGGCGAAGATGCAGTCGAGATTGTCTCGATGGTCTCGGCGGGTATGGCCGGAGAGCTACAGGTTCGTCAACTCGCAGAGCTGGAGCTAGCCTATCCTACGTTTGTGGCAATCGTTGGAGTGGCGGCCAGGCAACTCGCGCGGGAAGTGGGGTCTATCCAGGTCACACCCGAGTGGCGCGAGTTGAAGGAAAAACGGAGTGCAGAATGGGAACTCACCAGTGATGAGGGAGCACAGGTTCGTTAATCCAGACCTCTTCGACCCATTGACGATTAGCCGATACAGGAGCCAATACAGGGTGGTTGATGACCGTACATCAGGGAGATGCAGCCTGTCACGGGATGAGATGCAAGCGCGTTTCCAGGTGCAGCAACGCAGTTGGCAGCTCTGCGGTTGCCCTTCTCGGTGTCTCTCTGCGCTCTTTGTGCCTCCGTGTTGTCCACCTGTTCGGTTGTTTGCTCCGCACGTGCGCGATGAGTAGACTGTTCGCATTACGTGTTTCAGGGGAGGAACCATGCAAGGTCAATTGAGCAGTGCGGGCGCAGCGCCCGCGACAGTTGAAGTCGGCACGCCGAGCCGTCAGGACGCGATGCGCACGGAGTGGGCCGAGCTCTGGCGCGGCGGCTGGGTGATTTTTGTCAAGCACATGCGCAAGTTCGCCTCCAACTCCATGGAGATTGGCGGCACGCTGGGCTGGCCCATCCTTTGGGTGGTCATGTTCGGCCTGGGCATGGAGCGCATGGTCGACACGGGCAATCTGGGGGGCACGGGCAGCTATCTGGCCTTCATTACGCCGGGCATCATCGCGCTCACGGCGCTCAGCGGTGCGGTCAACGCCGGCATGGTGCTGCTGGAGGAGAAGACGAAGGGGGTGCTCAAAGAGTACTTTGTCGCGCCCATCCCGCGCATGAGCATTCTGCTCGCCTCCACGGGCAGTGGCCTGGTGAAGACGTTGATTCAGTCGGCCATCATCCTTCTGCTGGCGGTGGTGCTGGGGGCGCGCATTACGGGTGGCCTGCTGGGGCTGCTGGGCGCGAGCCTCTTCTTGCTGCTCTATGTGATGGCCTTCGTGGGCTTCAGCAACGGCATGGCGGCGCGCAGCAAGAGCGTGGGCGGCTACCACATGCTGCTCTTTGTGCTGAATTTGCCGCTCCTCTTTCTGAGCAACGCGCTCTATCCCCTCTCCACCATGCCAACGTGGATGCGCGTGCTCGCCTACATGAACCCCACCACCTACGCGGTGGACGGCATCCGCCATTCGCTCTATCAGACGGGCGAGTTGCCTGTGTGGCTGAGCCTGCTGGTGCTGGTGGGCTTTGTGGCGCTCTGCAGCTGGTTTGGGCTGCGCTCCTTCAAGAAACTGCTGGAGGGCGCGTGATGGATGCCCCCAGGCAGCGCCCCACGCAGGGGCCCAAGCAGGTAGACGCGATTGGCGAGTACATCAAGCTTGAACAGTTCCTCAAGCTGGCCAACATGGTGGAGAGCGGCGGCCAGGCCAAGGTGGTGATTCAGGCCGGCCATGTGAAGGTGAACGGCGAGGTGGAGACGCGCCGCGGCCGCAAGTTGCACCAGGGCGACAGTGTGGAGTTTGAGGGCGAGGTGCTGGTGGTTGAGGTGGAGTGAACAACAGCAAAATTGAAAATTGATGATTGAAGATTGGGGGCGCTCGCGATGCATCGCGAGCGCCCCCAATCTTCAATCATCAATTTTCAATTTTGCTGTTAGGCAGTGACTAACGCCGGCTCTGCCAGCCACCACCGGCTGCGGTTCCACGCCAATGCCGTCGGCGACGAGGACCGGCTTGAGCGCCGCGATGGCGGCCTCAAGCATGGAATCATCGGGCTCGCGCGTGGTCAGCTTCTGCAACTGCAAGCCCGGCCAAATGAGCGCCCGCATGACGGGGTGCTCCTGGTGGTTGGCGCTGAAACGGATGATTCTCGTAGGCAATGGAGGCGACCACGGGCACGAGCGCGAGGCGGGTGACGAAGCGCAGCGTCAGCGCCAGCCAGACGTTCTCCATGCCCCGGAAGGTGAGGGGCGCAAAGAGGAAGATGCTGATGACCAGCACGTAGAGCAGAAAGCTTGTGCCGCAGCGGGTGTGCTGCACGCTGTAGGGGCGCACCTGCTCCACTGTGAGGTCGGCGCCGCCTTCGTAGGCGTTGATGGTCTTGTGCTCGGCCCCGTGGTAGCCAAAGACGCGCGCAATCTCGGGGATGCGCCCAATTGCCCACAGGTATACCAGGAAGATGACCAGCCGCAGCGCACCCTCGAGGATGGCATCGACCACGGCATGGTCGCCCAGGTAGTTGGCCATAAACTTGCTCAGCAGCGTGGGCAGCAGGAAGAAGAGCGCCACGCTAAAGAGCAGGCTGCCGGCGATGGTGGTCCACGCGACGGGGCCGGAGAACTCGACCTTCTCCTTGCCCTCCTCTTGCGACGAGACCTCGCCGCTCCAGAGCAGCGCGCGCATGCCGAGGCCGAGTGCGTCCCAGAGCATGCCCAGGCCGCGCACAAAGGGCCACTGGCCCCAGGTGCTGGTGTAGATCTTTGCGGTCAGCTCCTCGGTGTGGAGCACGATTTCGCCCTGCGGGTTGCGCACGGCGACGGCCATGGTTTTGCGGCCGCGCATCATCACGCCTTCGATGACGGCCTGGCCGCCATAATATTGTTTGCCCATAGCGTGGCAGTATAGCACCGGGCGGTGGGGAGGGAAAAGGTGGGGCTGATTGCGCGAAATGGTGAGCCGTGCAGGGGATATTCGTGCGTTGGGGCGCACCTGGGACGTGTGCTACAATGAGGGAACACCACGCCACAACTGAACGCACCTCCCCGGAGCGCTTGCATGGCCGCAGTATCATATTACGACCTCATTGATATCGTGCCCAAAGACACACGCCCCATGACGGAGCGCGTGCATTCAGCTTTGCAGAAGGCCTTGCCCATTGCTGCGAAGGCCGGCATTGCTGCGGCGATTGGCTGCAGCGTTGCCGCACTCTTTGCATGTGGTACAAGTGCTGAAGTCATGCTGTTCATGAGTTCGATAGGCATCAACATCTTTACGGGCGACCTTATCGGGTGGGCAAACAAGGACAAGCGGCCCTCACCGGATGAAATTGACGAACTCATTCGCCGCATTCAGGCGTCTGGTTCTGCAGAGATCAGCGAATTTAGCGCTGCCTTGGGCATCGTGACAACAACGCTTGAAGTGATTGATGACCGCACACTGAAGATCCTCACAAGCGTCAATGAACAGCGTGTACAGGCGCACCTCTTGGGCGAGGATATCGTAGGCATCCTCTTCAAGCAGCGTGCGCACTATGATGATCGCTTCGACAATCTTGAAGCACTGCTGCGCGAGGCGCTTGACAACCGGCGCGCCATGCCCGGCTACCTGTGGGTTAACGTGCCCACAAAGAGGCGACACTTCATAGGCCGCGATGAGGTCTGCACCAGGATCACGCAGCTTCTCACATTTGGCGAACAACCATTTGTCAGCGTGGACGCATCAGGTGGCGTGGGCAAATCGGCTCTCGCCGCAGCGGTCGCCTACAGTGACACGACGCGCGCGCACTTTGCCGATGGCGTGCTCTGGGCCAGCCTCGGCGAGAATCCGGACATCGCGAGACTGCAAAAGGAATGGGCCGATGCCATCCCCATTGACATCGCCCACGAATCAGACCCACACAATCGCATTCGGTTGATCTCCACCGCACTGGCGTCGCGCCACATTCTGGTTGTACTCGACGACGTTTGGGTCAAAAGACATGCCGACCTGTTGACGCTTGCCTCGCCCAGTGCCGCCCACTTGCTCACCACGCGGACGCAATCGATTGCCCAGGCATTTGCCCCCAATGCGCATATGCACCTTGCCTACCTGGACGATGAATCCTCCTTCAAGTTGCTGCGGGCGTTGGCCCCGGAAGCGTGCGATGGCCACGAGCTAAAAGCGCGAGCAATTGCCGTTGCAACCGGCGGCCGGTCGATTACGCTCACAACCATTGGCGTGTACCTGGCTGAGCCTGAAAACAGCATGCACGCAGACCTGGCTGATGCTGCGCTTGGAGAAGTGGGCAATACGGAGCAGCGTCTTGCCCTGGCAGCGCGGCGTATCGGCCACAGCGGAGACCTGAATTTGGAAGACGCGCTGGCGCTCGAGCTTGAGTGATTTTGCGCCTGAGCGGCGTGGTGCTTTCTACGCGCTGGGTGCTTTTGCGCCCCTGCCTGCTCGCTTTGATTGGGAAGCGGCCAGGGCCGTGGCGCAATGCGATGGCAAGACCATCTCGATCTTTGTGGATCGCAACCTTGTTGAACGTGACAAGGCAACGAATCCGCTGGCTGAACTGGCGCTGCACCAGTCCTTCAGCGAATTGGCACGTCGGCACCCACAGGGCGACGCAGGGCGCGGCACCGCGACCACTACCTTGCCTTCTTGCGAGAACACAAGAACGACTGGCAGTGCATCGACGCCTCGCTCTCGCAGATCGACGCCGTTTGGGAAAAGCTGCCCGAATGATAGCCCGCTGGTCGCACGCCTACTACTCTGCGCTGCGTCGACCTATCTTGACTCAGCGTGCGCTTGTACGCACGGCACACAGCATTTGCCGAGCGCACGCTGGCCTAGGCTACGCATGCAGGTGACGGAGAAAGCGAAGCCATGGCGCCCTGGGCAACCTCGGCCTCGTCGCCAGGAATCAGGGCGACTACGCCGCCGCGCGTGACTACCACCAGCAGTCGCTGGACTTGCACACGCAGCTTGGCAACCCGCTGGGCCAGGCAAATCAACTGGGCAACCTCGGCCTCGTCGCCATGGATCAGGGCGACTACGCCGCGGCGCGTGGCTATCTGGATGCAGGCGTACACTTGTTCAAAGCAGTTGGGTTCACGCCTGGGGCATGGCCAATGACCAAATGGAATTCGGCATCGTCGCGCACGTGGAAGGGGACCAGGTCAAAGCACCGTAGATTGCCTTCATCAGTCGCTTAAGCTTGTACACGCAAATCGGCAATCGTCTAGGGCATTGCGGAAATGCATGCCGAACGACGGCAAACTCCAAAGTCAGCTCGGCCACGATGATGCCTCTTGCAGGCCTGCTGCAAGAACTCACTCAAAGCGCGGGCATTCTGTACCGTGAGATTCACCTGCCTGTGCCTGCCGAAGTTGCTCATATGCTCGCTCGTCAACTGCAACTGCCGGAAGAGGTACGCGCCAAATCCAGCGCCCGCTGCGACGCGACCCCTGTGGCACACTTTGCGTATTAATCCGCAGCACATTGACGAATAGCGCCGGCGCGTGCGCGCCTCCTTTCGCGTGACTCATTTCTGTTTGGCCAGTGAAATGGAGCAACAATTATGGACTTTACAGCAATGATGCAGCGGGTTGTGCGGGCAGTGACATTCGACGTCAAGTTCTATCAGGAGGCCAAGGACGACGCGAGCCTCTCGCGCGAGGCGCTGATTGTGGTGATTATCGCCGTGGCGCTGGGGGCGATTGGCTCCATTTGGGGCGGCTTTGGCGCAATCTTCGGCGCGCTGGTGTCGGGCGTAGTGGGCTACTACGCGTGGGCCTACATTACGCATCTGGTGGGAACCAACTTCTTCCACGGCACGGGCACCTTCCCGCAGCTGCAGCGCACGCTGGGCTATGCGTGGGCGCCCCAGGCGCTGGGCATCATCGGCCTCATTCCCTGCATTGGCTGGGTGGGCGGGCTGGTGGGCGGCATCTGGTCGCTGGCGTGTGGCGTGCTGGCGGTGCGCGAGGCGCACGGCTTCGACACCAACAACGCCATCCTCACCGCCATTATCGGCTGGATTGTGTGGGGTGTGCTCTTCCTGCTCTTCAGCCTCATTTTTTAGGGGAGAGGGGCAGGAAACAAAATTCTTGTCCACGGAAAGGGCGGAAACAACGGAAAAAGCATGAAGGGCATCTTTCATGTGGTTTCCGTTGTTTCCGCCCTTTCCGCGGACAAGATTTTGTTTCCTGCTCCCCCGAATCCCTGCATTTGTGCTATAGTCTGGGCATCAGCCGCCGGCATACATTGCACTGCATGGGGAGGCCACAGCCATGAACGCACGCCTGCTCGCCTATACACAGCAGAACCCCGCCCTCTCGCGCGCCCGCGCCGAGGGCTTTTCCGATCTTGCCACCATTTGGGATGGCAAGGGCACCTATGCCGAGAACGTGGTCGAGTATGCGGGGCGCGTCTGCTACCGCAGCACGCACCGCATGGGCACTGCGCCCGATTTCATTGTGGCGCGCGTGCGCGAGGGGCACGAGGACATCATCGAGCACATTTGGGCCACGGTGGAGTTCAGCGGCGACGATGCGCCTGCGCGCTGGCGGCTCCTTAACCGCCACTGCGAAATCAGCGAGGCGGGGCCTCACTGCTGGGTGGTGAGCGGCAACCTGCGCGTCTGGCTCGATCTCTTCAAGCAGGGGCTGGCGCTTGAGGCGCGGCCGCTCGTCGTGCCGATTGCCCCGGCCGTCTTCGGCGAAAGCGCTTTTGCAGAGGCCGCGCCGCAGCTGGACGATGCGCCCGCCGCCGACGCCAGCCTGCTCGTCCCCGTCAAGGATGGGCAGATGGGCATCACCCTGCTGGGCTACACGCAGCCGGTGATGGACGACCCGGCGCTGCTCGAGCATCACGGCGCGGCGGTCTTCCTCTTTGAGGGGATCAGCCGCACCTGCACGCACCAGCTTGTGCGCCACCGCCTGGGCAGCTTCAGCCAGGAGTCGCAGCGCTATGTGGACCTCTCCAAGGGTGCGTGGACGCCGATTGTGCCACCTCCCTTTGACGAGCAGCCGGAGGCACGCGCCGTGCTCGACGACTTTTGGGCGCTGGCCGAGGAGAAGTATGCGCAGCTGCGTGCACTGGGCGTGCGCAAGGAAGATGCCCGTTTTCTGCTGCCCAACGCCGCCGAGACGCGCATCGTCACCAGCATGAATTACGCCGCGTGGAGCCACTTCTTCTGGCTGCGCGCCGTGGACAAGGCGGCGCAGTGGGAGATTCGCACCATGGCGCAGCACGCCCTGCGCATGCTCCACGCCGTGGCCCCGGGCGTCTTCGATGCCCACTGGCAGGCGTACGAGGAGCGCTTCGCGGGCTAAACAAGTACAGAACTGCGACACAGAGGTCACAGAGGGAACAGCGGAGGAACACAGAGAAAAGCAACAATGAGGCAACAAGCTCTGTTGTTGCTGTTCTCTGTGTTCCTCCGCTGTTCCCTCTGTGACCTCTGTGTCGCAGTTCTGTAGTTGCGCGGCGGAATTCTTCGCGTATCTATTGCCCTTGTGCTATAGTCATCCTTTGCAGATCGGCCGCTCTTTGGGTGGCCGATTTCGTGGTGAGCACGTCGATCATGGCAAATGCAGGAGGCGTTTATGGCGGGTGCGAAGGAAGAGTTGATCGGCCGCTTCACGGGGCACAAGGCCCACGTGGCCGTCATCGGCCTGGGCTATGTGGGGCTGCCGCTGGCCGTGCGCTTTGCCGAGGCAGGCTACACGGTCACGGGCATCGACCTCGACCGTCGCAAGATTGAGGCGATTGCGCGCCGCGAATCGTACATTGAAGATGTCCCCTCCTCGGCGCTCGCAGCCATCCCCAATTTCACCGCCACCTCCGATTTCTCCGTGCTGGCCGATTGCGACGGCGTCTCCATCTGCGTGCCCACGCCCCTCAACAAGACGGGCGACCCTGACATGACCTTCATTGCCTCCGCCACCGATGCGATTGCCACACATCTGCACCGTGGCATGGCGATTGTGCTCGAATCCACCACCTATCCCGGCACCACCACGGAGTTGCTGCTGCCCCGCCTTGAAGAGGGCGGCCTGCGCTGTGGCGAGGACTTCTTCCTTGCCTTCTCGCCCGAGCGGGTGGACCCCGGCCGCACCGACTGGACCACGCGCAACACGCCCAAGGTCATTGGCGGCGTGACGCCCGCATGCATGGAGGTCGTCACTGCCTTCTACGGCGAGGCGATTGATACGCTGGTGCCGGTTTCGTCCGCCAGCGCCGCCGAGATGGTGAAGCTCTATGAAAACACCTTCCGCTCGGTGAACATTGGCCTGGCCAATGAGCTGCAGCTCATGTGCGACAAGCTGGGGCTGGATGCGTGGGAGGTGCTGGGAGCCGCCGCCACCAAGCCCTTCGGCTTCATGAAGTTCACGCCGGGGCCGGGCCTGGGCGGCCACTGCATCCCCATTGACCCGCTCTATCTCTCGTGGAAGCTGCGCACGCTGCAGTACAACGCGCGCTTCATCGAGTTGGCCAGCGAAATCAACAGCGAAATGCCCCGCTACTGGGTGCAGAAGGTGCAGGACACGCTCAATGACGTGGGCAAGGCCGTCAAGGGCAGCCGCGTGCTTGTGCTGGGCGTGGCCTACAAAAAGGATGTGAGCGACATTCGCGAGTCGCCCGCGCTCGACATCATCCACCTGCTGGAGGAGAAGGGTGCGCACGTGGAGTATCACGACCCGCACGTGCCCGCCTTCCACCACGAAGGCGTGGAGATGACGGGCATTACCGACCTGGATGGCGCGCTGCGTGCGGCTGACTGCGTGGTGGTCGTTACCGACCACAACGCTTATGACTGGGCGCAGGTGCGGGCGCTGGCTGCCACGTATGTGGATACGCGGACGCGTGCTCAGAAGCGAGCCGGTTGCGGTGCCAGTACGCGCGTAGTGACTGATTCAAACTGACCGAATCCGGTTCACTTTGGCCGGCGCGAATGAAAGGTACATGGTTCACGTGGCAGTGCAATCCATCGACACACTTCCCCCTGCGCAACAGAGCCCGCAGCCCGATCCCTATGCTGATGATGACGTGATCGATCTGCGCCGCTATATCTCCGCGATCGGCCGCTGGTGGCGCGAGATACTGCTGATGACCGTGTTGCTTGGCATTCTGGCGGCCGCGGCCGTCTGGCTGCTTGGCGCGCTCAGCACGCCCAGCTACAGCGCCTACGCTGATGTGGCGATTGTGCGCACGGTGAGCGACGTCACCTTTGACGAGCGCTTCACCACGCAGCCCGAAGCGCTGGCCGCCGCCAACGTCAGCGCGCGCCGCAACGCGCTGCTTGCGCTGGCGGTAAGCCCGGCGCTGGCCGCACAGGTTGTGGAGGAGATGGCGGCTGTTTTGCCCGAAGACAGAAGCGAACGCTTCGGCGCTGGCGCGCCATGTAACGGCCGCCATGGCTGCCAATGGTGGACGCGGTGACAGCGACCTGATCCGCATTACCGCCACCTCGGCCGACCCGGGCCGCGCCGCGCAGATTGCCACCACGTGGGCACGCGCCTACGTGGAGCAGGTCAACGCCGTCTACGGCAGCGTGCCCGACGAGCGTCTGGCTTCGGTTGTTGCGCAGCAGGCTGCTGCCAAGGCTGATTATGATGCCGCCCAGGCCGCCTACAGCGATTTCCTCAAGACAACTTCCTATTGGGAACTCAGCCGCCTCGTTGGCGACACCGAAAACTCGATCAGAGCGCTCTATCAGGGGCGCCAGGATGCGCTGGCTGCCTCTATCGATGGCGTTGTGCAGGCCTTTGGTACGATCGCACGCAGCCAGGCCGACGAGCAGGCGCTCAACATTACCCAGCCCTATGCTGCTGAGCAGGCTGCCAAGCGCGCTTATGTGGCCGCGTCGATTGATGCGCTCTACGGCGGGCAGACGAGCGTGCTGGCCGACCAGGTGCAGAGCGACACGGCACTGCTCAGCGGCTATCATAGCAGTCTCGTCCAGGTGACGCGCGCGCTGGACAGCGCACAGTCGCTGCGCGCGCTCGTGGCGGCGACGGATGGTACGGATGTTCCCGGCAGCAGCGCGCTGGTGGCTTCGCTGCTCAAGCTGCAGGCCTTCACACAGGCCACCGATGCACCCGCGCCGCTGGCGCAACAGTCGGATTTGCGCAGTGGCCCCGCGACTCTTTCCGCCACAGGTGACAAGGAGACGACGCCCGTCGTCGCAGTGCCTGCCACAGTCCAAACGAATCAGCCCGTACAGGTGCAGATTGGCGCTACGCCGCTGCAAATTCAGTTGAGCGATGCGGGCACAGTCAGCCGGCAGGCGCTGCTCGATGAGTTGGACGCGCTGAATGCGGTGCTGGCCGAGCGGCAGACGACGCTGCAAAGTGCGATTGACACCTTGAGTGCACGCCTGCTGGGCGGCGACGCCTATGCCAATCTCTTCCCCACGGATGCCGCCGGCAGCGCACTGGTACAGGCGCTGCAGAATGACGCACCTGCCTTCCTGAACCAAAGTGTGCTTGGGAGCGCCGCGGTGATTACGGGTACAACGGGCGCAGACGTAGCAGCTGTCAGGCCTGCGTCTTCCGACATGGCGCAATTCTTCCCCGGGGCAGAACTGGCGGCCGCCGCACAGGCGGGCAGTACAGGCGCCACTGATGTCATTGCCGCCCAAGAGGAGCAGTTGCGCTTCTTGCGTTCGCAACTGGAGCAGGAGAACGCACGGCTGAACGAGTTGACCAAAGCGCGCGATCTCGCTGCGACCACCTTTGAGACTGTGAGCAACAAGGTGGCCGAGCTCACAGTCTCTCGCTCGGCAGCCGACAGCGAAGTGCGTTTCGCCGCGCCGGCGGTTGCACCCGACCGCGCCGACGCGGGGCTGAGTTGGCTGCTCATGGGCGTGTTGGGTGCGGCGGTTGGCCTGATGCTCGGGCTGTTGGTGGCCTTCATTGCTGAGGCCATGGGCGGCCAGCCCTTCCTGTCGCGTCGCAAGCAGATGGCCTAGCGGCTGGCGTGCGGCGCGCCCGGTTCACTGCGCAGCGAGATATTGAGGAAAGCATATGAAGGGTATTATCCTGGCAGGCGGTCACGGTACGCGGCTTTATCCGCTCACACGAGCCATGAGCAAGCAATTGCTGCCCGTCTACGACAAGCCCATGATCTACTATCCCCTCTCCATGCTCATGCTGGCGGGGATTCGCGAAGTGCTGATCATCAGCACGCCTGAAGCGCTGCCTCTCTTCAGAGATCTGCTCGGTACAGGTGAAGCGTGGGGCATGGAGTTTCGCTACGTGGTGCAGGACGCACCACGCGGCCTGGCCGAGGCTTTTCTGCTCGACCGTGACTTCATTGACAACGAACCCACTTGTCTGATTCTGGGCGACAACATCTTCTACGGCCACGGTCTGCCCGGCCAGTTGCGCCAGGCGGCGCAGTTGCGCGACGGCGCGCTCATCTTTGCCTACCCTGTGCGTGACCCCGAACGCTATGGCGTGGTGGAGTTTGATGAGAGCGGCAAGGCCATCAGCATTGAGGAGAAGCCCGCTGCGCCGCGCAGCAATTTTGCCGTGCCCGGCCTCTACTTTTACGACAGCCGCGTCAGCGAGATTGCCGCCAACCTCAAACCCTCACCGCGCGGCGAACTGGAGATTACCGACCTCAACCGTGTTTACATGGAGCGAGGTGCGCTGCGTGTGGAGCAACTGGGCCGCGGCACCGCCTGGCTGGACGCAGGCACGCACGAGTCGCTGCTCCAGGCCAGCATGTTTGTGCAGGCGCTCCAGGATCGCCAGGGGATGACCATCTCCTGCCCCGAGGAGATTGCGTGGCGCATGGGCTTTATTGATGACGCGCAGCTTGCTGCACTGGCCGAACCCATGCGGCAGAATCAGTACGGCCAGGCGCTCCTCTATGCGCTGGAGCAGAAGCTGCGCTACCCGACAGCGACAGCGGTTGAAGTGTAAAGGCGCGAGACAATCATGCATGTATTGGTTACGGGCGGCGCAGGCTTTATTGGCAGTCATCTTACGCAGACGCTGCTGGACCGTGGCGACAGTGTGGCCTTGCTCGACAATCTGAGCACAGGCTCATACGCGAACATCGCGCGCTTTCGCGCGCATGAGCGCTTCTCCTTTGCCATTGACGATATCAACAATACGCAGGTGTTGGACCGTTTGGCCAGTGAGGCCGACGCGATTGTGCATCTGGCGGCGGCGGTGGGCGTGCAACTGGTGGTGGAGCGCCCCACCGAGACGATTGAGACCAATGTGCTGGGCACCCACGCCGTGTTGGCCGCGGCGCGCCGCTATCGCTGCCGCACGCTGATAGCCAGCACCAGCGAGGTCTACGGCAAGGGCGTGAAGATTCCCTTTGCCGAGGAGGACGACCTCTTGCTGGGGCCCTCCAGCCGCAGCCGCTGGAGCTATGCGGCATCGAAGCTGCTGGATGAGTTTCTGGGCCTTGCTGCGCACCGCGAATATGGGCTGCCGGTGACGATTCTGCGCTTCTTCAACACGGTGGGGCCCGGGCAAACCGGCCGCTATGGCATGGTGGTGCCCCGCTTTGTGCGTGCGGCGCTGGCGGGCCAGCCGATCCCCGTCTTTGGCGATGGCGAGCAGAGCCGCTGCTTCTGCCACGTGGGCGATACTGTGCGCGCGCTGGTGGCGCTCATGGACAAGCCTGAACGCACGGCCGGCGAGGTCTTCAATATCGGCAGCGGCGAAGAGGTGACGATTAACGAGTTGGCGCAGGCCGTGGTGGCGCTGACGGGATCTGTCGCGGGCATCGAGCACATTCCCTACAGCGAGGCCTATGCCCCCGGATTTGAGGACATGCGGCGGCGCGTCCCCGATACAAACAAGCTTTACGGCGTTACGGGCTGGCAAGCCGCTCACGGGCTGGACAGAATCCTGGCCGATGTGCTGGCATGGGAGCAGGCGCATGCCGACATGCCCCGCGCAGGAAGAGGCGTTGCCCGCATGAGCGCCTACACGGAGACGCAGGCAGCCCTGCGCGCCGCGCCGCGCACGTGGCTGGTAACGGGTGTTGCCGGCTTCATCGGCTCGCACCTCCTGGAGACGCTGCTTGGGTTGGGCCAGCAGGTAGTGGGGCTGGACAATTTTGCCACGGGCTACGCGCACAATCTGGCGCAGGTGCAGGAGGCGGTGGGCGAAGAAGCCTGGGCGCGCTTCCGCATGATCGAAGGGGACATTCGCGATTTTGGCGCGTGCCAGTCGGCCGTTGGCGGTGTGGATTTCGTGCTGCACCAGGCGGCGCTGGGCTCGGTGCCTCGCTCGCTGGAGCAGCCGCGCCTCTACCACGACGTGAATGTGACGGGCTTCGTGAACATGCTTGAGGCGGCGCGTGGGGCCGGCGTCGGCGCGCTTTGTCTATGCGTCATCCAGCGCCGTTTATGGCGACGAGCAGCGGCTGCCCGCCATCGAGGATCGCATCGGCAAGCCGCTTTCGCCCTATGCGCTGACCAAGCTGCTCGACGAGCAGTATGCGCAACTCTACGCAAGTGTCTACGGCTTTGCCGCGATCGGCCTGCGCTACTTCAACATCTTTGGCCCGCGCCAGGACCCCAAGGGGGCCTACGCCGCCGTCATCCCCCGCTGGGTGGATGCGCTGCTGCGCGGCGAGCCCTGCGTCATTAACGGCGACGGCGAGACGACGCGCGACTACTGCCACGTGTCCAACGTGGTGCAGGCCAACCTGCTCGCCGCCACCACGGACAACCCGGAAGCGTTCGGCCGCGTCTATAATGTGGCGACGGGTCAGGCGACGACGCTGAACGAG
>CAVZCL010000004.1:0-345738 GCA_963773745.1 uncultured Chloroflexia bacterium | reverse complement strand
TCCCCATCCCCATGTGATACACTTTTGGCTCTGCAAGGGTGCCGCACTCCGACGCGGCGCCCTTGTTGGGGAGCCATGAATCCACGCACGCTGCACGTCCTTGAATACAGCAAAATCCTCGAGAAAGTGGCCACGCGCTGCGCATTCTCGGGCGGGCAGGAGTTGGCCCGCGCCCTCCTCCCCTCCGATGACCTCGACACCGTGCGCCAGCGGCTGGCCCAAACCGCCGAGGCCGTGCGCCTGCTCGAGCAGAAGGACGAAATCTCCTTTGGCGGCGTGCGCGACGTGCGCGCCGCGGCCGACAAGGCCACGCGCCGGCGCCCTCCTCTTTGCGCCCGAGCTGCTGGAGATTCGCCAGACGCTGCAGCGCGCCCGCCAGTTGCGCACGCTGCTTGTGCGCCTTGAGAGCAGCTTCCCCAGCCTGGCCGAGCTGGCCTGGAACATCGAGCCGTGCGACGAGGTCATCAACCAGATAGGGCGCTGCATCAGCGAGCGGGGCGACGTCGTCGACAGCGCCAGCTCCAAGCTGCAGCAGGTGCGCGGCGAGTTGCGTGCCGCCCAGGAGCGCCTCCTCAGCACCCTCGAGCGCCTTGTCCACAACCCCGACCTCAAGCCCTACCTGCAGGACACGCTCGTTACCCAGCGGCAGGGGCGCTACGTCATCCCCGTGCGCGCCGAGTACAAGGGCACCATTGAAGGCATCGTGCATGATCAGTCGGCCAGCGGCGCCACCCTCTTCATCGAGCCGATCAAGGTGGTGCAGCAGAACAACGCCGTGCGCGAGTGGGAGCTTGAGGAAGAGCGCGAAGTGCGGCGCATCCTCACCGAGCTGACCGAGCTGGTGGCCGACGAAGCCGAGTACATCCGCCGCAACGCCGAGATTCTGGCCGAGCTCGATTTCGTCTTCGCGCGCGCCCGCTATGCGCTCGACACCGACTGCACCCTGCCCGAAGTCGTCAGCTTCCGCACCGTCAAGCAGCCGCTCGCCCCGCGTGAGGGGCAGACCAACGGCGCGGTCGAGCCTGTCTTTCACCCGGGCGCCGTGCTCGATCTGCGCCGCGCCCGCCACCCCCTGCTCGACCCCACAACCGTCGTCCCCGTCGACATCTATCTCGATGACGAGACCTTCATCGTCGTCGTCACCGGCCCCAACACGGGCGGCAAGACGGTCGCGCTCAAAACGGTGGGGCTGCTTGCGCTCATGGCGCAGTCAGGGCTGCTGCTCCCTGCCGACCCGGGCTGCAAGCTGAGCGTCTTCGAGGGCATCTACGCCGACATCGGCGACGAGCAGTCGATTGAGCAGAGCCTGAGCACCTTCTCCAGCCACCTCACCAACATCATCGAGCTGCTGGATGAGGCCGACCCGCACACGCTCGTGCTGCTCGACGAGTTGGGCGCCGGCACCGACCCCGACGAGGGCTCGGCGCTGGCGATTGCGCTGCTGGAAAACCTGCGCGACCGCGGCATCACCACCTTTGCCACCACCCACTACAGCGATCTCAAGCTCTACGCCCACAACACGCCCGGCGTAACAAATGCCTCCGTCGAATTCGACGTCGAGACGCTCAGCCCTACCTACGAGCTGAGCATTGGCCTGCCCGGCCGCTCCAACGCGCTGACAATTGCGCGCCGCCTCGGCCTCAACCCCGTGATTGTGGACCGCGCCGAGGCCATGGTGCGCCCCGATCAGATCGAGGCCGACCAGCTGCTCGCCGACATCAAGCGCGCCAAGATGGAGGCGCTTACTGCCGCCGAGCGTGCCAAGGCGCGCGAGCGCCAATCACAGTTGCTGGAGAGCGACCTGCGCTATCAGCTTGCCTCGATTGAGGAGGCGCGCCGCACGGTGATTGCCGAGGCGCGCGGCGTAATGGAGGCCGAGGTGGCCGAATTGCGCGCCGAGCTCGACCAAATGCGGCGCACCCTGCGCACCAATCCCTTCGGCGGCACGGGGGGCACGGGGGGCGCAGGCAGCACAGCCACGCCCACGCACGATGAATTCCTCAACCGTGCGCAGCAGGAACTCAACCGGCGCAGCCGCCAGGAGAGCCAAATCGAGCGCCGCGTCGTCATGCCCGGCCCCGCCGAAGAGCGCATCATGGGTGCGATTGAGGTGGGCGACCGTGTCTTTGTGCCCAGCCTGCAGGCCGGGGGCGACGTGCTCGCCATCTACGAGCGTGAGGGGGAGGCCGACGTGCAATTGGGCAGTTTTCGCCTGCGCCTGCCCGTCAAGCGCCTCGAACTGCGCCAGAAGGCCACGCGTGACGATACGCCCGCCCGTGTTACACTGCAGGCCAGCAGCATCGCCGCCGAAAGCCCGGGCATGGAGCTCGACCTGCGCGGCGTACGCGTTGACGAAGGGCTGGACCGTCTGGAACGCTACCTGAATCAGGCGGCGCGTGCCCGCCTGCCCTTTGTGCGCATTATCCACGGGCGCGGCACCGGCGCTATGCGCAGCGCCGTGCGCGACGCCCTCGCAGCCCACCCCATTGTCGCCTCCAGCCGCGCCGGCGAAGGCAACGAAGGCGGCGACGGCGTGACCGTGGTGAAGCTGGTGACAAGCTAGGGTGTGGGGTGTGGCGTATAGGGTGTCGAGAAACGGCGCATGCGCCTTTCCCGACACCCCACCCCCAACACCTCACACCCAACACCCGACACCCCATTCCTTAAGGACCTTGCATGCCCCAACCGACCAGCCCGCTCATCTGCAGCGTGGGCGTTACGGCCTATAACGAAGAAGAAAACATTGGCCCGTTACTGGCCGCACTCCTCGACCAGCATCTTCACCGTGTGGAGATTGGCGAGATCATCGTCGTCGCCAGCGCCTGCACCGACCGCACCGTGCCGATTGTGCGCGAGTTCATGGCGCGCGACGTGCGCGTCAAGCTCATCGAGCAGGCGCGCCGCGAGGGCAAGACCAGCGCCGTCAACATCTTCCTCGCCGCATCGCAGCACGACATCTGCGTGCTCGAGAGCGGCGACACGCTCCCTCATGAGTACGCCGTGGAGCACCTGGTGCGCATGTTTGACGACCCCACCGTGGGCATGGTGGGCGCGCAGAAGGTGGCCGTCAACACGCCCGACCACATTGTGGGCCTCCTCAGCCACCTGCGCCTGCGCATGGAGCACGAACTCTGTCTCACCATTCCCCGCCTGGGCGAGATGATTGCCTTCCGCAAGGTCTTCGAGCGCATTCCCCACGACGTGGCCATGGACGAAGCCTTTGTCGAGGCGCTCGTCGTGCGCAACGGCATGCAGGTCAAGTATGCGCCCGATGCGGTTGTCTACAACACAGGGCCCGAGAGTGTCTCCGACTTCATTCGCCAGCGCCGGCGCAACCACGCCGGCCATCTCTACCTCAAGCACAAGTATGGGTACGCCGTCAGCAGCATCCAGAACCGTCGTGTGGCGTGCGTGGCCTTCAAGGAGTTCTGGGGCATTGTGCAACTGGTGTGGGTGCTGGGGCTGCTCGCCTTCATTGAGGGCTACAGCCGCATCATGGGCTGGTACGATTTCGCCATCAAGCGCGACCGCCACGTGGTGTGGGACATGGCCTGGACGCAGAAACAGAATGTATCCGACGTGCGCGCATCCAGCAACGGCAGCGCCGACTCCTTCGCCATGCACTCCCACACGAATTCGGAGCGCAAGGTTTGATAGTGCGATGGTACAGCGAACAGGCAGCGGGAGGCGTACGCGGACTACGTGCGTGCATGGGCGCGCCAGGCTTATTCCCAGTGCCTCTGCACACAGCTTTCGCTGATGACCACGGTTTCCCGTTCCCCGCTCTCCGTTCCCTCGCCCTATGACGCGCAAACGCCTGCTTGATTTCCTCAAGTTCGCAGTCGGCATCGCGCTGATTGCGTTCCTCTTTACGCGTCTGGAGAATCCGGCCGAATTGTGGGGGCAGATAGCGGGCGCCAACAAGTGGCTCATGCTGCTGGGCGGCATATGCTACAGCGGCGCGGTGGCGCTCAGCGGCGTCAAGTGGGGCGTGCTGCTGCGCGCCGTGGGCATTCGTGTGCCCATGGGGCGGCTGCTCTCCTACCAGTGGCAGGCCGAGTTCTTCAACAACTTTCTGCCCGCGCAGGTCGGCGGCGATGTGGCGCGCGGCTATGCCGTGGCCGCCGACACCAAACGCACAGCAGATGCCGCGGCCAGCGTTGTCATCGACCGCTTCATCGGGCTGCTCGTCTTCATGGTCTTTGCCGCAGTAGCTACCTCGGCAATGCTTCTGTGGGGGCGGCCCAACCACGTGCCCTTTGCGCCCGAACAGCTTCTCTCGCTGCGGCTGATTGCCATCGGCAGCGCCCTTGTGAGCCTTGGTTTGCTGGCCGTCGTGCTCATGCTGCTCAGCCGCCGTCTCAAGGCGCAGGTGGAGCGGCTGCTGGCGCGTTTGCCGCTGCAGGCGCGCACAGTGCCTGTTTGGCAGAAAGGGGCGCGTGCCTTTGACGCCTACCGTGGCCACACGTGCGCGCTGCTGTGGGTGGCGCTGGGCAGCGTGGCGATTGTGCTGCTCACCAGCCTCAACATCTGGCTGATTGCACGTGCGCTCGAGCCGGGTGGCATTTCGCTGCTCGAGGTGCTTGTCGTCAACCCGATCATCGTCTTCGTAGCGCTTGCGCTGCCCTTGGCGCCGGGCGGCCTGGGCGTGCGCCAGGGCGCCTTCTACGCGACCTTCCTGCTTGTGGGCGCGAGCGGCTCGCTGGGCCTCGCCGTGGGCATTCTGCAGCAGGCGCTGGGCTATATTGTGAGCATCCCGGGCGGCATTCTGTGGATGCGGGGCAGGCGCGCGCCGGTGGATGCAGTGGTGAGTGAAAGCCACAATTGAAAATTGAGTATTGACGATTGCGTGTACAAGCGCAGTCCGTAGCGGGGGCCTCCAGCCCTCCGTTTTATTTGTGCGGAAAGACGCCCTGGCCCACGTGTAGCGGCGGTGTAAGCCGCCGTTCTCGCAGACTCGACGTGCTCCATTCCTACGGCTGCTTACACCGCCGCTACGCAGGCCAGATATTCTCGCAACGGCCAAATCCACGCCCACGCTGCTACGCGCTTCGGTCCCCGTTTTCGCTTGCAAGCGGCGTCCCACAATTCCAGCATACCTGGCGATCCGCGTGGTTCAGGTTGCCGCATCTGGAACAAGCAACTGCGTCGGGTCCCAGCAGGCGAAACGCGTCTGGCGTGCGCCTTCTGGGCTTGTCTGTGTACCGGGGCAGCTGGAGGGTATTGCGTGTGTTTGAGGGTTCAGGGACTTCGTTGCAGAGCCAGCCGCAGGGGCGCCATAGTCGGCTGAAGGGGGAGTCGTCTGTGCGCGGTGCGCGTGCTGTTTTGTTCGACGCTGCGCCGCCTGCGCCAATTCGGTCTGGCGCTTCACATTGTCGTTGATATTGAGCAATACGAAGATCACGCCTGTGGCGGCTACGCTCACAAAGAAGCCAAATGCCCCTCCAAACAGAGTGTAACCTATGCCAGAGCCCCCATCTCAATACGGGCCCGAAATAACTCGGGCCGCAGAGTTGCCTACGATCAAGCCACCGATCGTCATGACTGCAATCAGGATGTACAACGAGCCTTCAAGAATGCCGATAATGAAGTTGCGCATGGATTGAACCTCTTGGGGGATTTGAGAGTAGTGGCGGAGTGCCATGGCCAAATGGCGATTCACGTGCCATTTTACGCCCGAATAATGCGCCAATTCAATCCTATCTTTGGCGCACTTCCAGATTTTGTGGGACACAGTGGTCTGCGTAGTGGCGGTGTAAGCCGCCGTTATTGCGGACGCGACGTGTGCCACACCTGCGGCGGCTTACACCGCCACTACGCAGGGAGTGGGGTTTAGCGGTGCTTAGCGGGGGATGGCTTCCAGCGCTCTGTTTCGCGACACGTCCAATATTCAATCGTCAATTTTGCCCTTCCCCCCAAACTCGACAGCGAACCCGCCGCGTAGTATGCTTTGGGTGGTGAATCGCGCTTGCCCTGCTCCCCGCACCGGCCGGCGCCACACCGCCACCCCTTCGTTTGGAATCTCCACAAATGGCTCAGCGTCATCAGCGCATACTGCGCCTTCAGAAAGCGAACTGCACCCCATGCAAAAGACCACATTCGCGCTCTTTTTTGGAAACCGCGGCTTTTTCCCTGCGTCGGTCATTGCCACCGCACGCGAGGAGATGCAGCGAGAACTAAAGGCCCTGGGCCACGACGTGCTCATGCTCGACGCCGACGCCACGCGCCACGGCGCCGTTGAAACGCCGGCCGAAGGCGAGGTCTATGCCAACTTCCTGCGCGCCCACCGCGGCGAGTTTGGCGGCATTATCGTCTGCCTGCCCAACTTCGGCGATGAAAATGGCGCCGTCGCCGCACTCAAGGAGGCCAACGTCCCCATCTGGATTCAGGCCTACCCCGACGACCTCGACAAAATGGGACCCGCCCAACGACGCGACTCCTTCTGCGGCAAAATCTCCATTATGGATGTCTTCCGCCAGGTGGGCGTCAAGTTCACGGCGCTCAAGCCCCATACCGTGCGCCCGGGCAGCCAGCCCTTCCGCAAGAACATCGACGAATTTGACCGCACCTGCCAGGTCGTTAACGGCATTCGCGGGATGGTGGTGGGCGCGCTGGGCGCACGCACAACGCCCTTCAAGACGGTGCGCATTGACGAGGTTGCCCTGCAGCGCCATGGCATCACCGTCGAAACGTTTGACATGTCTGACATCTTCCAGCGCATGAAGGCCGTCTCGCCCAGCGCGCCTGCCTTCGACGCCAAGGCCGAAGGGCTGCGCAACTACGCCTCGTGGGAGGGTGTGCCGGCGAACGCCTTCGAGAACATCGTGCGCCTGGGCGTCACGCTCGACGACCTGCGCGCAGAGGCCCACCTTGACGCGCTCGCCATCCGCTGCTGGACCGAAATCCAGACGGAGATGGGTATCTCACCCTGCGTGGCCATGGGCATGCTCAACGACGAAGGCATGGCCTCCGCCTGCGAGGTGGACATTGGCAACGCCGTGGCAATGAAGGCGCTGCATCTCGCTTCGTATGACGCCGTGGGGCTGCTCGACTGGAACAATAACTATGAGGACGAGGACGACAAGTGCATCCTCTTCCACTGCGGCCCCATGCCGGCGTCAATGATGGATGGCAAGGGGCGCATTACTGACCACGAAATCCTGCTCACAACGCTGGGCCAGGGTGTCAGCTACGGCTGCAACCAGGGGCGCATTCGCCCCATGGACTTCACCTTCGGCAGCCTGATGACCGACGAGGGACGCGTGAAGATGTACCTGGGGGAGGGGCGCATTACGGCAGACCCGCTTCCGCCCAACTTCTTCGGTGTGGCGGGCGTGGCAGAGATTGACAAGCTGCAGGATGTGCTGCTCCACATTGGCGTGCACGGCCACCGCCACCATGTGAGCATTACCCCTGGCTGCGTGCAGGAGCCGCTGCGCGAGGCGCTGGGCAAGTACCTGGACTTTGATATTGCGCTGCCGCAGGCCTAGGGTTTGTCATTGCTGCGCCGACGTCCACGCCATGTTGGCGCAACGCAGGATGAAGTCCGCTTTCGTGTGCCGCGGCACGTGGTCGTCTGCGTAGGTGGCGGCTTCAGCGAGGCTGTTTTCAGGGTAGAACCGATACAGAGGATGCGCCGGCCCATGGGCCGGCGCGTCTGTTTTCACATGCCGTCACTTTGATGCGCTCGCGCTACTTCCGCCACCCCTCCACGCCCTCGTAGAGCGACCAGGGTCCCGGCGCAATCCCCTTCCAGGCGGCGCCTGTGCCAACGTGATTGATCACACCGCTGAGCGGAATCGCCACAGTCTCGCCGGCAACCTGCCGCTGAATCTGCCGGTAGAGTTCGCCGCGTGCAGCCAGATCACACGCCGGCGCGGTGCGCGCCGCATCAAAGAGCGTATCCACAATGGGATTCTGATAGCTGGTCACGTTCACGCCGGTGGCGGGGATGTCGGCGCGCGAGTCAAACCAGGGGCCCAGCGCCGGCTCCGGCCCCACCTGCTCCCACCCCAGCAGGGCGAGGTCGTAGCGCTGCTGCATAATAAGGTTGGCCGCTTCTGCAAAGGGGAGCGCTTCCACTGTCACGTCAAAGCCCAGCGCCTTGAGCGCATCGCGCATCGCCTCGGCCAGCGCCACGCGCTGCAAATTGTCCTCATTCGTCACAATCGAGAGCGCCAGGCGTGCGCCGCCGCGAATCGCGCGATGTGGTGCCATCCGTCACAAGCCAGCCCGCTTCATCAAGCAAGGCACGCGCTGCCTCGGGATCATGGAGAAGTGGCGGCAGGTCGGCCGCATAGGCCCAGGGCGTTGTGGGCAGTATCCACGACGTAATGGGCGCGGCGTCGCCGCGGTAGCTGAGCTCCACAAGGCGCGGCACGTCCATGCCCTGCGCGATGGCCTGGCGAACGCGCAGATCACCCAGAATGGGGTGCGGCGTCTGCGGCAGCAGCGCGCCCGCCTCACTGCGCCCGGGCTGCGGCGCCGCGGGATCGGCGACGTTCATGGCAAGCATGGCGAAGCTGTCGCGCAGAATGGGCGCCACGCGCACGCCCCCAGCCAGCGCGCTTGCCACGGTTGGGAGATCCTCTGCAAGGTCAATGCTGCCGGCCATCAACAGACGCATGCGCTCTTCCTGGCTGGGCACAACGCGCAGGTCGAACGCGGCAATTTCCGGCGCGCCCTTGTAGTAGGCAGGGTTGCGCACAAGCGCGATATCCTCGCCCGGCTTGCGGCCGGCAAAGAGGAAGGGCCCGGCCCCCACGGTGGGCGCAACATTCCACGCATTCGTGGCGATATCGCTCAGGTCGTTGGCAAAGAGGTGGCTGGGCAAAATGGGCAGCGTGAGCGCCTGCAGAAAGGTGCAGTCGGCCTGGTTGAGGCTGAAGACCAAGTGTATGCTCGCCCACGGGCGTGATTGCGCGCAGATTCCCCGCGAGCGCGCGCGCAGTGGGCTCTCCACGGCGGGCGCTGCCAGCGCTGCGAAGGTGAAGCCCACATCGCGCCCCGTTACAGCCACGCCGTCGCTCCAACGCAGATCGCTGCGCAACGTCACGGTTAGCGTCGCGCCCTCGGGCGACCACTCCCAGCCTTCGGCCAGCCCTGTAGCAGCGGACGCACCTGTCTGTGCGTCCAGCTCCAGCACGCGCGGCAGCAGCAAGCCGATCACCGCCTGCGATGCGGCGTCGGCAGTGAGGATGGGGTTAAAGGACTCGACATCCGTCGCCAGCGCTTGTGTAAAGCGCAGGGGCGGGGCGACGGCGTTGGGGGTGACTGCCGTGTCTTGCGTTGCGACAAGTGGCGTGGCCGCGCCGGCTGCGGCTGGCGCCTCTGGCGTGCGGGTCGCGTCAGCGGGCGCGGCCGCGCGAAAGGGGTTGGCGCTGCACGCCAACGTGGGCAGCATGAGCAGACAGAGCACGCGCAGCAAAGCCGTGCGCAGGCGGGGCGTCATGGGCAGAACCTCTAGTGAACGATACGCAAAAAGCCAGTACGCAGTAGTCCGCAAAAAGAAACGAAACACCAGTACACAGATTTCGCAGATTGAACAGATAACAACCGATGTTTTCTTCTTCAAATCGGCTTTTGTCTGTGCCGTTTCTGTGCAATCTGTGTACTGGTGTTTCGTTTCTTTTTGCGGACTACTGCGTACAGAGATCGTGTTAGGGTCTACTTCTTGTTCTTCAGCATGGGGTCCAGCGCATCGCGCAAGCCGTCGCCGATGAGATAGAAGGCGAGCACCGTGAGAGTGGTGAGAATACCGGGCAGGATCAGCAGGTGCAGCGCCGACATCGAATAGGTTACCGGGTCACGATAGAAGATGAAGTCGTTAGCCCCGTAGAGCATGTTGCCCCACGAGGGCGTGGGGGGCGGCACACCGACGCCGAGGAAGGAGAGAATCGACTCGGTAAGGATCAGCGCACCCACGTCAATAAAGGTAATTACGATAATGACGGGGAGACTGTTGGGGATGACATGCGAGCGCATGACGCGTCCGTCGGTCGCACCGATGGCGCGCGCCGAGAGCGTGTAGTCCAGCGAGCGCACCTTGAGCACATTGCCGCGCATGAAGCGCGCCGTGCCAAACCAGCCCAGGAAGCCCAGGTAGAGCGTCAGAATCAGTGGGCTGGGCCGGAAGATCGAGTGTGCCGGTGGAAAGTTGGCATCCATGCGCTTGCGCTACACAGGCACAGCAGCCATGTCGGCCAGGGGCTTTGTGCCCTGCATGGCAGGGGTGGCCCCGCCTATACGCTCCACCAGGTGGCAGGCCGCCCAGTGGTCGGGCCGCTTCTCTTCGAAGAGCGGTTCGTCCACCTTGCAGCGGTCAATGGCCAGCGGACAGCGCGGGTGGAAGCGGCAGCCCGAGGGGGGGTTCACCGGTGAAGGGATTTCACCCGTAAGCACAATGCGGTCGCGCTTGCGGCGCGGGTCGGCCACGGGAATTGCCGAGAGCAACGCCTGCGTGTAGGGATGCAGCGGCGTGCGGAAGAGCTTCTCGCGCGTGCTCATCTCCACCATCTTGCCCAGATACATGACACCCACACGGTCGCTAATGTGCTCAACAACGCTCAGGTCGTGGGCCACAAAGAGGTAGGTGATGCCAAGTTCCTTCTGCAGGCTCTTGAGCAGGTTCAGAATTTGCGACTGAATCGAGACGTCCAGCGCCGACACCGGCTCATCGCAGATGATGAATTTGGGCTCCAGTGCGAGCGCGCGCGCAATGCCAATGCGCTGGCGCTGCCCGCCCGAAAACTCGTGCGGGATAGCGGTGCGCGTGGTAGGGGTTAAGCCCCACCTTGTCGAGCATCTCCTTTACAACCTTGTTGCGTGCTTCCTTGTCCCGCATCCCTTGAATCAACAGCCCTTCGGCAATGATGTCGCCCACGGGCATGCGCGGGTCCAGCGACGCGTACGGGTCCTGAAAGACAATCTGCATCTGCCTGCGCAGTGCCGTCAGATCCTTGCCGCGCTTGGCGAAGACCTCCTCGCCATCAAAGAAGACGGAGCCTTCTGTCGCCTTCTGCAGGCGCAGGATGGTGCGCGAAATGGTGGTCTTGCCGCAACCCGACTCGCCCACCAGCCCAAAGGTTTCGCCTTCGCGCACGGTGAACGAAACGCCATCCACCGCCTTGACGTTGGCCACCACACGCTGAAGGACGCCGGCGCGAATGGGGAAATATGTCTTCAGATTATCCACAACCAGCAGGTCTCTGCTGGCAACATCCATTTGAACCGTCATACTGTGCCTGTTCCGCAATCAAGTGTTAATCGTGTGCAAATCGCAGTGGCGGCTTTAGCCGTCGTACTCGAGGCCGCGACCGGTGCCAAACGTTCGCCAGTTGGTGCCGCCATGGCGCACGTCAGTCCGCAGCCACCGCGCCAATGTCGTATGCCGAGGTGAGCACCGGCTCCACAAAGACCTCGTTGCCCTCAAAACGCCAGTCCACACGCTCCACGCCTTCCCACATGTGCGCTGTCTCAGGGTCGCGCATGAAGCAGCGCACGCTGTGATTCGGGCGCACTTCGAGCAGCCGCGGGTCGTTCTGTGTGCAAAACTCCTTGGCATACGGGCAGCGAGGCGAAAACTTGCAGCCCTGCGGCAGCCGAATGAGATTGGGCACTGAGCCAGGAATGACAGCCAGGTGGTCGCGCACTTCACCCAGCACGGGGATAGCAGCGAGCAAGCCCTCCGTGTACGGGTGCAGTTGCTCATCAAAGAGCGTGTTGACGTCGGTGTATTCCACAATCTGCCCGGCGTACATCACCGCCACCTTGTCGCACATCTCGGCAATTACGCCCATATCGTGCGTAATCAGCAGGATGGAGGTGCCCGTCTCCTTGCGCAGATTGCGCATGAGGTCGAGAATCTGCGCCTGAATCGTCACGTCGAGCGCCGTGGTGGGCTCGTCGGCGATCAGCAGCGCGGGGCGGCACGCGAGCGCCATGGCGATCATCACACGCTGCGCCTGGCCGCCCGAGATTTCGTGCGGGAAGGCCTTGGCGCGGCTTTCGGCGTCGGCAATGCCTACGAGCTTGAGCAGTGCGACGGCCTGCTTGTGCGCCTCGCCCTGTGCCAGCCGCTGATGGGTCTGCAGCGTCTCGGCAATCTGGTCGCCAATGCGGAAGACGGGGTTGAGGCAGGAGGTGGGCTGCTGGAAGATCATGGAGAGGCGGTTGCCGCGCAGCTCCACCATCGCCTCCTCGGGCACGCCGATCAGGTCCACACCGTCGAAAACAACCTCGCCATCAACGATCTTGCCCGACGCAGCCAGCAGGCGCATGATGCTCAGCGAGGTCACGCTCTTGCCGGAGCCCGACTCGCCCACCAGCCCCATTACCTCACCGGGCATAATCGAGAAGTCCACGCCGTTGATGGCCTGTACAATGCCGTCTTCGGTGTAGAAGTAGGTTTTGAGCCCTCTTACGTCAAGCAGGGGCTTATCGCCGTTTGTGCGTCCGTTGGCGGCGGGCAGCACGGGGTCAACAGCGGCAACAGGCGCCGCGGTGGGCGCTGCAAATGGAGTTTCAGTCGTCATAAATCGATCCACAATCAGCAGACAGCAAGGTTCGGATTCGGGTGAAGGAACAACGCCACACTAGCGCTTGAGGCGCGGGTCCAGCGCATCGCGCAGACCGTCGCCAATGAAGTTGAAGCAGAGCGAAACGATGACGAGCGGAATGCCTGGAATCAAGGGCAGCCAAGGGTTGGTGAACATGTAGCTGCGTGATTGTGCGAGCATGTTACCCCATGTGGGCGTAGGGTCCTGAATGCCGACGCCCAGGAAGGAGAGCGCCGACTCGAGGATGATGATGCCGCCCAGCGCAAGGCTGGCGTTGACCAGAATGGGCGCAATGCCGTTGGGAATGATGTGGCGGAAGATGATGCGCGGTTCGGATGCACCCTGTGCGCGCAGCGCCTCCACAAACTCGCGCGAGCGCAACGAAAGCGCCATGCCGCGGATAAGGCGCGCCGCCCCCAGCCAACTGAAGACCACAAGAATCATGATCATGACGACAACCTGGCGCGTCTCACGCGCCGGCGTCAGCAGCACCGCGCCAATGATTCGGTTCAAAAACTCGGGCGGCTGCAGGATGTCGTCACCCTTGAGCAGAATCGCGGAGACGATGAGCAGGATGGGCAGCAGCGGAATCGCGAGCATGAACTCAATGACGCGTGAAACGGCCGCATCGGTGAAGCCGCCGAAGTAGCCGGCCGCTGCGCCAATCATCACGCCCACAGTCTCGGAGATGGCGACAACGAAAATCGCAATCGTGAGCGAAATGCGGCCCGCATAAAGCAGGCGTGTGAAGAGGTCGCGCCCCAGGTGGTCAATGCCCAGCAGGTGGCGGCCGGCGTCGGTTACCACGCCGGGCGGCGCCGGGCGGACTGGGGCCGTCACGTCGATTGTGTCGCGCGCGTAGGGTGTAACGTAGGGTGCAAGGAAGGACAAAGCCAGAATGAAGATGAGCACCACAAGCGAGATCATGGCCATGCGGTGGCGGCGGAAGCGGCGCGCAACCACAGACCATTGCCCCTGCGGCTCTCCTTCTTCAGCGTCGGCTTTTTTCTTGAGTGATACAGCGGCGGCTGATGAAGCCATAGTCGGTAGACTCCTGCAAAGCGGGCGGTGCGGCCGGTTGGGCAGAATCGCCAGCGAATTCCATACGGTTACGAGTAGCGAATACGCGGGTCCACCACGGTGTAGAGAATGTCACCCAGCAGGGTGGCAATCACGGTCAACACCGCCGTAATGAAGATGAAGGCCAGTGCAACGGGCCAGTCGCTGCGGTTCAGCGCATCCACATAGAGGCTGCCAATACCCGGCCACGCAAAGACCGTCTCCGTAATTGTGGCGCCGGCAAAGAGGCTGGGAATCTGCAGCACGAGAATTGTGACGAAGGGGATCAGCGCGTTGCGCAGCGCATGCTTGACGATGACCGCGCGCTCAACCAGCCCCTTGGCGCGTGCCGTGCGCACATAATCCTGGCGCAGCACCTCAAGCATGGAGGAGCGTACAAAGCGGCTCCACTGCGCCGTGTTGAAGAAGGTCAACACAAAGAGGGGCATCAGCAGGTGCAGGAAACGGTCGGCGCCCGATTTGGGCTGAATCGTGGGCAGCCACGATGCAATCTCGTAGGGGCGAATGGCTGTACGCAGCCCAGGTGGAAGGCGCACCATCCAGGGCGCTTGCTCGGCGAGCAGCACCGGCACAATCGAGAAGAGCAGAATCATGATCAGCCCAAAGAAGAAGGTGGGCATGGCTGATCCGACAAAGGAGATTGTGGTGGCTAAATAGTCAAACTTGGAATATTGGCGTACTGCGCTGTAGATGCCTATGGGGATGCCAATCAGCAACGACAGGAAGAGCGCCGAAACCATGAGCTCGAGTGTGGGCCCAATGCGCGAACGGAAGAGATCCATGGCAGGGCGCCCAATGCTCACCACGCTGGAGAGGCCAAAATCCCCCCGCAGCACACCCTGGCTGCTGCGAATGGGCGGGTGAAGTTGAGGCATCTCGCTCAGGTAGACAAAATCCCTGCAGCCGCCGGTTTCGGAGTCGGGCAAATAGCAGCCCACGGGCACATTGGAGAACAATTCATTGCCGCCAACGACAATCGGCCCTTGGGGAAAGCCCGCCAGCCAGCGCGTGAAGCGCACAGGCCAGTAAAGGTCCAGCTCATACTGCGCCCGAATACGGGCAATGTCGGTGTCCTTCAGCCGTTGCTGGGACTGGCGCAGCCCCGTAAGGGGGCCGCCAGGCGCAATGCTGAAGAGAAAATAGGTGGCAACGGCAACAGCCAGCACCACAAAGACCATTTGAATCAGGCGGCGAATGATATATCCGGTCATAACAAACCTCAGCCCCGGTCCCGCTCCACAATGGAGGGGGCAACAATAGCAGCGTACGCTTAGCCGTTGCGACACCCAAAAAGCGGGCGGGGTCCACAATGCACCGCACGCCCGCCTTGAGGAGCGCTGGTCTCTCTGCTGCATGCAGCAGAGAGACCAGCATAGGGGCGTCACAGCAGATCATTTGCTGCAACGCCCCCGGCCGGACTACTTCTCCTTGATGAACAGGTTCATGTCGATGTGCTCCCAGGTCGCGCTCGGGATGATCTCGAAGTTGAGCGTGCCGGCTTCGCCAGCCGCCTTCACCAAGCTCGACTTCGGCGCCACCACCCAGTGTGGCCTTCTCGACGTAGTCCACGTCACCCGAGAGAAGCTGGGCGACGAGCTGTGTCGTGTCCTGCACAAAGACGATGACGATGCGCTTGATTGCCGGCTCGCCCTTGAAGTAGTAGGGGTTCGCCTCAAGCGTCATGCTCTGGCCCTTGACCCATTCGGTGATGACCCACGGCGCAATGCTCAGGGGCTTCTCAGCGATTTCGGGCAGCGTGCTCCACTCATTGGCGGGCACGTCGGCCAGGTTGCGGCCATCGCTCAGCACCTGGTGGCTCGGGTAGGAGGCCGAGGAGGGGCTGATCGTGAAGGGTGCAATGTAGTAGGTCGGGTCCTGTACGCCAGGCACGTAGGTGACGGTGTAGCTGATGCTGCCGTCGGTGGCGTAGTCGACACTCTCGATGGAGTCACAGGTGGTGAAGGTCGTCGCGCCCGACTCCGGGTCGCAGTTGATGTCGAAGGCCAGCTTGAAGTCATCAACGCTGGCGTCCACACCGTCACTCCACTTGTGGGCGGGCCAGTCGTAGGTGACGACCAGCTGCGGCAGTTCGAGCGGGCTCGTGCCGTCATATTCCATGGGCTCGCCATTGACCATGACGTTGACGCCGGCGGCCAGTTCCACCGGTTCGCCTTCAACGCTGTAGACAATGTCGCCAGGTTCCACGGCAACCATCGTGTTGGTGGCCTTGCCGCTCTCGAGGGTGCTCAGGCCGTCCTGCAGGTTGGCCTGGTAGTCGTAGTCGTACTGCGTGTTGTACAGGGTGCGGCCCAGCTGCGAAGCCTGGCGCTGCACAGCGGCGCTCTCGACGAGGTCAAACATCGAGGCGGGCTCCTGCGAGAAGCCAATGATCAGCGTGTCGCTGCCGTCAACAAGGGTCCAGTCAAAGGCGCTGGCGGTCGCATACTCGGTCTCACTGGTGACGACACCTTCGAGGTTCTTGCTCCAGGCCTCGGCCTCGGCGCGCTGGAAGAGCGGCAGAGAGACCATGTCGTCGGAGAAGATCTGCTGGAAGTCATCGTAGGCAACCTGGCGGTCTTCGCGCTCGAGCGTATTGGTGGCGAGCACGATCAGGTTGCTGGCCTCCTGGTTGCACCAGCCCATGTAGTTCTGGCCTTCCCAGTTGTTGGCGGGGGTCGGAATCTGGTCACAAGCGTAGAGGGTGCGGCCGGCGGGCTCGGTCTGGCCGACCCAGGCGTAGGCGCCCAGTTCGAAGTCGCGGACCTGGAGGCCGGTCGTGTCGCCGAACCACCACGAAGCAGGGGTGTGCTGGCGGATGAGCAGGATGCCACAATCGGCAAGCTGCTGCTCAACCACAGCGGCCCATGTCTGGCGGAACTGAGCGGTGGTGGTGGTCATGGTCAGCTCGAAGCGGTAGCCGTCACCGTCATCATCGGTGAAGCCGGCCTTGTCGAGCAGCTCATTGGCCAGGGCAGGGTCGTACTCATAGTCTGTGTACGGGCCATCCCACACCCAGTGGGTCTTCGGCCAGCCGGTGTCCATGCGCAGCGTCGGCTTGACGGAGTCGTCGACGTACGGGTAGACGGCGGCGATCAGTGCGTCGCGGTCGATGCAGTGTGCAATCGCATGGCGGACGTCAATGTTGCTGAGGTAGGGATGGGGGCGGCTGACATCTTCAACTGCACCGGCGCTGGCGCCGGGGGCAGCTGCTTCGCCGGCGGGCGCAGCGGGTACTGCCGCGGCGCATGCCGAGAAGGCCATGGCGGCGACAACCAAAATCGCCAACAGTACAAATGTACGGTTCTTCATTCGTTGCTCTCCTTTGGTACGTGAGTGATGCTCAAGTGCTTCAGTGGGTGAACGATTTGAACAACAAAACTGCATGGGAAGTGAATGGCTTA
Organism: uncultured Chloroflexia bacterium; assembly: GCA_963773745.1. Classification (GTDB taxonomy): domain Bacteria; phylum Chloroflexota; class Anaerolineae; order Caldilineales; family Caldilineaceae; genus UBA5069. The sequence continues at coordinate 328,700 of CAVZCL010000004.1, read as the reverse complement.
AATTGGAAACAGCGATTCTATACCAACAAGCGGCGCTCTGTGGTGCAACTGGCCGCAACAACCACAAGATGTATGTGCTACTGTATTTACGCGTGCTACTGCATTTATGCGTGGTACAGCATTTATGCGTGCTACAGCACTGGGGCATTCTACATCAACAGAGCAATCGCAGGCGCATGGGCGTTTTTTTGCCCGCCTATCGCTCACCCCTCTTGGGATCAAGGGCGTCACGCAGCCCCTCACTCAGGAAGTTGAAGGCCAGCACAGTGAGCGAAAGCGCAATCGCAGGCACCAGCACAATGTGCGGATTGGAGCGCAACGGCTGAATACCCTCGTTAATCATAATACCCCAACTGGGTGTCGGCGCATCCACCCCCAAACCGACAAAACTCAAAACGCCTCAAGCGCGATTTAGTCTAGAATCTACAGCGTTTCGTGCAACGATGCATGGGTCGAGGATGTTGGTTACTATGTGGCGTTCCCAGGGGACTTTGCGTGCGATGAGAGGCTGATTTCCATGCAGACCTGCTGGCCACAACAGATTGACCCGCGCATTTCAAATCCGGTTCTCGCAGAATGAACTGCCTATCTCACTCTGAGTGTAGCGACTATTCGCAACTTTCGCAAAACAATCTGCGCGCTACGGTCGATTTGCATACTTGTTCGCTCCGGCAAGGCTACGCCAACCACGCAGCCACAGCCTTGCCGGATAAGTGGAGGCGTCGCAACTACTCGATAGCTGCCGTGCTGCTGGCTGCTGCGGGTGCAGCCACATCGACGGGTGCGCCCATGGTTGCGGCGTGCAACGCGTGCTTCTCGGTGGAAGAAAGCGGCGTCTTGCCCTCCACATCCTCATAGAGCCAGCAGGCGGCAAAGTGGCCGCTGCCGTAATCCTTGAAGGGTGGCTCCACGGTGCGGCAAACATCCATCACACGCGGGCAGCGGGTGCAGAAGTGGCAGCCTTGCGGCGGGTTGGCCGGGCTGGGCACGTCACCTTCAAGGATAATGCGCTTGCGCTGCAGTTCAATCGCCGGGTCTGGAATGGGCACGGCCGAGAGCAGCGCCTGTGTGTAGGGGTGCAGCGGATTGGCGTAGAGGTCGTCGCGGTCGGCGAGCTCCACCATCTTGCCCAGATACATGACGGCAATGCGGTTGGAGATGTGGCGCACCACGGAGAGGTCATGCGCAATGAAGAGATAGGTAAGACCCAGATCCTCCTGCAGATCCTCCAGCAGGTTGATGACCTGCGCCTGAATCGAGACGTCGAGCGCCGAAATGGGCTCGTCGCAGACGATGAAGGCGGGATTGACGGCAAGTGCGCGTGCCACGCCAATGCGCTGGCGCTGGCCGCCCGAGAATTCGTGCGGGTAGCGGTTGACGAAGTATGGGTTGAGGCCCACGATCTTGAGCAGTTCCTGCACCCGTTCCTGGCGCTCGGCGCGGTTGGCGCCAATGTTGTGCACCTCCAGCGGCTCGCCGATGATGCTGCCCACCGTCATGCGCGGGTTGAGCGAGGCGTAGGGGTCCTGGAAGATCATCTGCATGCGGCGGCGCATCTTGCGCAAATCTTCGCCCTTGGTCGCCACGAGGTCGGTGCCCTCGAAGACCACTTCGCCCGAAGTGGGGCGGTAGAGTTGCAGAATTGCGCGGCCGGTTGTGCTCTTGCCGCAGCCTGATTCACCCACCAGCCCCAGCGTCTCACCCTTGAACATGTCAAAGGAGATGCCGTCGACAGCCTTGATTGCGCCCACCTGGCGCTGGAAGATGATCCCCTTGGTAATCGGGAAATGCATCTTCAGGTCTTTGACGTGCAGCAGCACACCCTCGCTGCCATTCACCGAGACTGCGTTTGACTGCGGGGCGCGCACCGGCGTTGCACCCTCTGCCACTGCAACCGCTGGTACCGGAGAAGGATTCGTCTCTACGCTCATCGGCCATCTACGCCGCTTTGCGCGGGCGTCTCCTTGTCATGTTCCATCATCGTCATTTCAACCTCAAGCCCGCTAATGCTCGGGTCAAGATTCTGCTGGATTTCTGCCTGCACCTGTTCAATGGTGTGCGCCGGCACGCTTTGCTCATCGCGCAGCGCCTGCTCGGGCACGCCGGCGGGAATCTCCCAATTTGTAACGCCACGCTGGGCGGGCCAGCACGCCGACTTGTGGTTGGGCGCGACCAGCTCGAGGGGCGGATTCTCCTGCCAGCACTTCTCCTCGGCATAGGCGCAGCGCGGTGCAAAGGGGCACTGCGTGGGCGCCTCCAAAAGATCCGGCGGCAAGCCTTCAATGGGGATGAGCCGCTTCTGCCGTCCCAGGTCCAGGCGCGGGATGGAGCGCAGCAGACCCACCGTGTAGGGGTGGCGCGGGTCCGAGTAGATGTTGTCCACGGGCGATTCTTCAACAATATAGCCCGAATACATCACAATCACCCGCTCGGCCATGCCTGCAACCACGCCCAGGTCGTGCGTAATCCAGATAATGGCCATGCCCAGTTCGTTCTTCAGACGATTGACGAGGTCCACAATCTGCGCTTGAATCGTTACGTCGAGCGCCGTGGTCGGCTCGTCGGCAATCAGAAGCTGCGGATTGCACGAGAGGCCCATGGCGATCATCACACGCTGGCGCATACCGCCCGAGAACTGATGGGGATAGTCTTCCAGGCGTGCGTCGGCCCCCGGGATGCCCACCAGCTCGAGCAGTTCCACCGCCCGTTTGCGTGCCTGCTCCTTGTTCATGTCCAGGTGCAGCTCGAGCGCCTCGGTAATCTGCCGGCCGATGGTGAGCACGGGATTGAGCGAGGTCATTGGGTCCTGGAAGATCATTGCGATGCGGTTGCCGCGAATCTTGCGCAGCTCCTCTTCGCTGAGTTTGAGCAGGTCTTCACCGTCAAACCAGACTTCGCCGTCAACAATCTTGCCGGGGGGCTGGGGGATGAGGCGGATGAGTGACATCACGCCTACGCTCTTGCCAGAGCCGGACTCGCCGACAATGGCCACGGTTTCACCGGCGCCCACCGAATAGGTGATGCCGTTGACCGCATGGACTACGCCGTCCTGTGTGAAGAACTGCGTTTTAAGGTTCTTCACTTCCAGCAATTTTGCCATGTTGCCGAGTGCTCCTGCCCTATGAAAGCAAAAATGAACTCAGATCCGGAACCACGTGTATCGCATACGGCGATGCAGGTGCCTGCATCGCGCCAGGCGTACGTCGCCCGGACGCGCGATCTCTCTCCCACCATTGCGGTATGAAACCAAGCTTCTGCTCGAAGTGGATTTGCGGAGGAAGTCGGCCGCTGCCCGTGCCGCCGCGCCGGATTCGATCGCCGCAGTTGTGCAAGCGGTTGCCGTGAGAATTGGCATTTGTATCTGTTGCGTACAAACATGAGGAATAAGCCACCCAACCCGACAGCTCGGGCCGTGCGGAGAGAAGGCGTCGTTCCCCCTCATCGGGTGCATTTGTGGCAGCGTTGCCAGCGGTAGTGTGTCCCAACATCCTAGCAGACAACAAGTTGAGTGTCAAACAAATAAAAAAGCGCCAGCCACAAACTGTTGGCACACGGCACGTGCATAAGCCAGTCAGAAGCGAAATTCGGCGCTAAAGTAGCGCAGCGGCAGCAGCGCGCCGACGAGGCAGAGCACAAAGAGCACCACCAGCCCCACGCTTCCGCTTACCCGCAAGCCCGCCAACTGGCCGCCCAGGTAGGCCAGCAGGAGCACCAGCGCCAGCAGCGCGTGGAAGATGATGCAGGGGAGCAGCACAAAGAGGTCGAGGTCGCGCACGCCCGCTGCCAGCACGAGAAAGAGGCCAAAGGAGAGCAGCGCCACGCCCGCCACACGCCAGCCCAGTGGCCCGGCATCAGCGCCCGGCAACCCCAGCGCCGCCAGCCGGCGCGCCGGCGCAAGCAGCAAAAAGCTGCCCAGCAGCAGCCCCAGCAGCGCACCGTTAATGCGCAGCAGCAGCCGCAGTGGGCGATAGGGATCAGCGAGGGAGTAGGCCATGGAGTAAGCCAGGGTTTGAGGGTTGAGGGTTGGAAATTGAGTATTGAAAATTGAAGATTGACGATTGCTCCGCCAATTCGCAATCGTCAATCTTCAGTTTACAATCGTGAATTATTGGCTGTTCAGCAGCCCCGTAATCAATGCGCGATACCCATCCGCTGCGGCAAAGAGGTCATCCAGCAGCAGCCGCTCGTCAATCATGTGCGCATCGGCCTCGGTGGCGGGGCCGTAGCCAATCGTAGGCACGCCGGCTACCCCCGCCGAGTAGGCCGCATTCGTGCAGAAGCGATAGGCGCTCAACGTCGGCGTCTGGCCGGTCTGCTGCAGCGCGGCCAGGGCTCGGGTCACCAGCGCATCCTCGGCGTCCAGCAGCCACGCCGGGAAGAACTTGTGCGTGGAGAGTTGCGCGCCTGTCCACGCCGTGTAGCCGGTTTCACCAATGCGCACATCCAGCGGCAGCCCTTGCACGCCAGGCAACGCCATGATCTCGCCAATCACGCCATCGGCGCTCTCGCCCGGCAGCAGGCGGCGGTCGTAGGTTACCTTGCAGATGCTGGGAATGACCGAATTGCCCGGCCACGGCTGCGAGATGATGTCGGTGAGTGCGATGATTGCCGGGCCCATGAGCGGGTGCTCGCCCAGCTGCAGCGTTTCCACGGCGTCGATGACGCGCACCATGTCGAGCACGGCGTTGCGCCCCAGCTGCGGGGCCGACGAGTGCGACGGCTTGCCGGTGGTCGTCAGGTGCAGCTCGGCGCGCCCGTGCCCGCCGTGCACAAGCTGCAGGTTCGTCGACTCGCCGATGATGACCATGTCGGGCGGGTAGGCCGCCATGACCGCTTGCAGCGCGACACCCTCCATCACTTCCTCGAGTGTGGAGGCGGAAACGATCACGCGCCCGCGCAGCTGCGCGCGATCCACGGCGGCCGCAGCGTGGACCATGGCGGCGAGCGCGCCCTTCATGTCGGCGGCGCCACGGCCATAGATCGCGCCGCCCTCAATCTGCGCGCCAAAGGGGTCATGTTGCCAGGGGGTGCCCGGCGAAATTGTGACGGTGTCGGTGTGCGCGTCGAGCAGCAATGTGGGGCCGGGCTGCGCGCCCTGAATGACGCCGATAACGCTGCCGTTGGCGTCCACATCAACGGTATCGTAGGCGAGCGCGCGCATTTCGGCTTCAACGCGCGCCGCCACCTGCTGCTCTTCGCCGCTGAGGCTGGGCAGCCGCACAAGCGCCTGGGTAAATTCAACAAGCCGCTGCTGATTCATCGCGGTGGAACTTTCTCTCTGGCTGGCCGGTTGTGGATTCAAACATATTCCGCACCAGTGTACCACCGAAGCCGTGCTTCAGGTGGGTCGCAAGATTCATTGGCAAGAATTATTGGTCATTGGCAAGGAAGCGCCGCTTCATGTGCGGCGTCCGCCAGTCCTGCTATGCCACCAGTCCGATGCACCAATCCGACCGACAATGACCCTTTTGCCCACGCACGCCGCGGTTTACAAAGTGCCCAAGCGGGTGTATAGTGCGGCCCCATTTCCCGGCTGCACTGCGCCGCCGGCTCTGCGAGGAGATGAACCAGTGAGCAGCACACCATCCACAGACCTTACCAAACGCTATGCATCGCCCGCCGCCATCAAGGACGCGCTGGGCGCAGAGCAGTACATTGCCTCCGACGAAATCGCCACCACGGTCTATCTGACCCAGCAGTTGGGCAAGCCACTGCTCTGCGAAGGGCCCGCGGGCGTGGGCAAAACGGAGCTCGCCAAGGCGATTGCCTGCGCCACCGGCCGCGAGCTGATTCGCCTGCAGTGCTACGAAGGGCTGGACGAAACCAAGGCGCTCTACGAGTGGGAGTATGCCAAGCAGATGCTCTACACGCAGCTCCTGCGCGACAAACTCCAGGAGGAGCTGGCCGGCACGCACTCGCTGGTGGAGGCCGCCGATCGCCTGGCGGGCGAGGAGGATGTCTTCTTCTCGCAGCGCTTCCTGCTGCAGCGGCCATTGCTCAAGGCCATCCTGAGCGAGCAGCCAACCGTGCTGCTGATTGACGAAATTGACCGCGCCGACGCCGAGTTCGAGGCTTTTCTGCTTGAGGTGCTGAGCGACTTCCAGGTCACTGTGCCCGAGCTGGGCACGCTCAAGGCGGTGCACCGGCCGATTGTGCTGCTGACCTCCAACAATACGCGCGAACTGAGCGAGGCGCTCAAGCGGCGCTGCCTCTACCTCTTCATTGGCTACCCCAGCGTGGAGCAGGAGTTGGCCGTCGTGCGCCTCAAGGTGCCCGAATCTCAACGCCAAACTCGCCCGCCAGGCCGTCGAACTGGTTCAGCGGCTGCGCGAGCTGGACCTGCGCAAGTCGCCCAGCATCAGCGAAACGCTCGACTGGGCCAACTCGCTCGTCGCCCTCAACGCCGACCACCTGGACCCCGCCACTCTCGAGACAACGCTCAGCGTGCTGCTCAAGCACGAGAGCGACCTCTCCAAGGTCAAGCGCCGCCTCAAGGTCTCCGACCGCGGTGTGGACCTGGGCAACGACGAGCAGCGGTGGAGGAATTAGAGATTTGCGTGGGGAGAGACGGGGAGCACAATCATTGACAACTGATCATTGATGATTGGCGCGGAACGAACTGCACCGCGCCAATTGTCAATAATCAGTTTTCAATGATGTTTTCCCGCTCTCCTCCGATGAGGAGAAACCAACATGGAAGAACGCATGATTCGCTTCATTACGGCGCTGCGCGCGGGCGGGGTGCGCATTAGCCTGGCCGAAAGCGCCGATGCCTTTAACGCCGTCGACATGATGGGCGTGCAGGCGCGCGATCACTTTCGCCTGGGGCTGCGCGCCACGCTTGTCAAGGACGCGCCCGGCCTTGGCGTCTTCGACGAGCTCTTTCCGCTCTTTTTTGACACGGCCGATGGCGCGCCCGCCATGAGCGACATCACCGAGGAGATGTCGCCCGAGGAAGCGCAACAGTTGGCGCAGGCGCTGCGCCAGTTCAACAAGCAGTTGCGCGAGATGATGGAACGGCTGCTGCGCGGTGAGGAGCTCTCGCAGCAGGAGATGGAGCGGCTGGGGCAGATGGTGGGCCTCAACCGCATGGATGACATGCGCTACAAGGAGTGGATGGCCAAGCGCATGCTGCGCGCCCTCAAGTTTGATGAGGTGCAGCAGGCGCTGCAGGAGATGATGAAGCTGCTCCAGCAGATGGGCATGAGCAAGGAGCGGCTGCAGCAGATGCGCGAGCTGCTCAAGGGCAACCAGCAGGCCATGCAAGAGCAGGCGGAGCGCTTTGCCGGCCAGAAGATTGCCGAGAATATGAGCGAGACGCGCCCCGAAGCGGCGCTGGATGAGCTCATGGATCGCCCCTTCAACGCGCTCAGCGACCGCGAAATGGACGCGCTGCGGCGCGAGGTGCGGCGGCTGGCCAATCGCCTGCGCAGCCGCATTTCCTTGCGCCAGAAACGCGCCAAATCGGGCCAGCTGGACGCCAAGGGCACCATCCGCTCCAGCTTGCGCCACGGCGGCGTCCCCTTCGAGATCAAGCACCGCGACCACCGCCTCAAGCCCAAGCTTGTGGTCATCTGCGACATCAGCACCTCCATGCGCTACTGCTCGGAGCTGATGCTGGCGCTCGTGCACGCGCTGCAGGATATGGTGACCAAGGCGCATGCCTTCGCCTTCATCGACCACCTCGAGTACATTACGCCCGATTTTGCCGGCCACGAGGCCAATGAGGCCATTCAGCAGGTGCTCGTGCGCATGCCGCCGGGCCACTACAGCACCGACATGGGCTACGCGCTCGAGAACTTTGCGCACAGTTATCTCGACACTGTCGACAGCCGCACGACGTTGATTGTGGTGGGCGATGGGCGCAACAACTACAACGACCCGCAACTGGAGATCTTCCAGCGCATGGCGCGGCGGGCGCGCCGCACCATCTGGATCAATCCCGAAGCGCCCATGCTTTGGGGCAGCGGCGATAGCGACATGCTCAAGTACGTGCCCCATTGCGACAACGTGGTCGTTGCCTCCACCCTTGGCGAGTTGACGGCGGCGGTGGATGGGCTGATGGCGTAGAAGTTGCTGGCTGCAAATTGCAGGTTCGCGTGGCTGTGTTGAAGACCAACGGTTAAAGATTTGGTCTGCTCGCGAAGCGAGGCTTCCCGCTGTGGAAGCCTCGCTTTGCTTTATGATGAATCGCACGCTGGCGCAGGCGTGGCTTCACTGCGATAGCGCCACCAACTCCGCAATGTGGTCGTCATAGTGTTCGTAGGCGCCGCGCAGCATGGGTGCAAAGGGCTCGCCGAGACCCGCCGAAAGTCCACTGGCGTCATAGACATCGTGCAGAGTCAAGGATGCAACCACGTCAAGCAGGCGACGACGCGTGGCATCAAAGTCCTCCTGTACACTTCGCAGGTCACGCTCGCAATTGATGGCATAAACGCGTGCGTTGACGGTCTCCAGCCACTCGTCATCAAGTGGTATGTCGGCAATGGCAGGGGGTGTCAGCCGGTTGGCATGCGGGTCACTCGCCGGTGCAATCCCATACAGCAGTCGCTCGTCCCAAAAGGTGAGGTGCGCAAGCACATCTTTCACGGACCAGTCGTCGGCAAGAAGCGGCGCCTGCAATTGTATATCCGACAGTGGTGCAATGGCTGCCACCAAACGCTTATGGGCTGCTTCAATCTCTTCGACAATTTGCTCAATGGTTTCAGGCAACTTTTCGGCTGCTAACATATCTAACTCTCCCCGATAGACCGAATTTGTGTGGCTCGACGCTGAAGTATAGGTGCGCACGTTTCACCAAGCAACCTGCCGGAGAGGGTGTCCTTGTGGGTTGGCGCTTAATCTTGTCGCTGTACGGTGCAAGGACTACAATACCTGAACCCGTCTGTTCCATCGAAAGGAAACCGCGCCGTGCTCACCATCCAGGAGATTATCCCGCGCCTGATCCACCTGCGGCGCGAGCAGAAAATTCAGATTACGCTCTTTGCCGCGTGCCCCAACTCCGCGGCCGTGCTCGAGGCCGCAGTGCTGGTGGCCGCGCGCGAACCAATGCCCCATGCTCTTCGCCGCCACCCTCAACCAGGTGGACCGCGACGGCGGCTACACCGGCTGGACAGCCGACGCGTTCGTGCGCGAAATCGAGAAGTACCGCGCCAAGTACAATTGCACCAGCCCCCTCTATCCCTGCCTTGACCACGGTGGCCCATGGCTCAAGGACAGCCACACGCGCGACAACCTGGGGCTCGAAGAGAGCATGGAAGAGGTGCGCCAGAGCCTCACCGCCTGCCTTCAGGCGGGCTACTCCCTCCTGCACATCGACCCCACCGTGGACCGCACGCTGCCCTCTGATGCGCCCGTGCCCATTCCGCTTGTCGTGGAGCGCACGGTTGCGCTGATTGAGCACGCCGAGGCCGAGCGCATGCGCCTGGACCTGCCCCCCGTTGCCTACGAAGTGGGCACCGAGGAAGTGCACGGTGGCCTGGTGGATATGGAGAACTTCACGGCCTTCCTCGTAGGTCTGCGCACAGGTCTCGAGCGCGCCGGCCTGCTCGCAGCGTGGCCCTCCTTCATTGTGGGCAAGGTGGGCACGGATCTCCACACCAGCTACTTTGACCCCGAAAGCGCACGTGTGCTCTACGAAACCGTGGTTCCCTACGGTTCGCTCATCAAGGGGCACTATAGCGACTGGGTGGAGAATCCCGAAGATTACCCCGCCACGGGCATGGGCGGGGCCAATGTGGGGCCGGAGTTCACTGCGGCCGAGTATCTGGCGCTGGGGGAACTGGCCATTCGCGAGCGCGATCTGCTGCGCGCCGACCCCGCTGCCGAGAGCTCTCACCTGATGCAGGCGCTGGAGGACGCAGTCGAACGCTCCAACCGCTGGCAGAAGTGGCTCCAACCCGAGGAGCGCGACATGGCCTTTGCCGACATTGCGCCCGAGCGCCGCGCCTGGCTGGTGCAAACCGGCGCACGCTACATCTGGACGGACCGCGCCGTGCAAGCCGAACGCGCGCGCCTCTACGCCAACCTCGCGCCGGTGATGGCCGACGCCAACGCCTTTGTTGTTGAGCGCATTGCCCTCGCCATGGAGCGCTACATTACCCACTTCCATCTCTTCGGCTCTCTGCCGCTGTTGGAAGGGCAAAACGATTGAAAACTGATGAATTGATGACTGGCGTGCGCCAATCGTCAATTCATCAATTTCCAATCATCCCTTTTTCACCATCCACCAAATCCACTGGGAACGCACCATGCCCACCAGCCCCGATGTCATTTGCGTTGGCACAATGCTTGTAGAAATCATGCGCACCGGGCTGGACCAGCCTATGGACCGCCCGGGCCCCTTCGTTGGCCCTTTCCCCAGCGGCGACACGAGCATCTACATTGACAGCGTGGCACGCCTGGGGCGCTCGGCCGGCTTCATTGGCTGCGTGGGAGCGGACGACTTCGGCCAGTGCATGCTTGACCGTTTTGCGCGTGATGGCGTCGATGCACGCGCCGTGCATGTGCTCGAGGGGCAAACGACCGGCGTGGCCTTTGTCGCCTACTTCACCGGCGGCAGCCGCAAGTTTGTCTATCACTGGCGCTACGCCGCTGCAGGCCGCCTTGGCCCCGAACATGTGGACGCCGACTCCATCCAGGGCGCCAAGTGGCTGCACCTTACGGGCTGCACCATGGCCGCCTCCGATTCGGGGCGCGAGGCGTGCTACCGCGCCGCTGCGCTGCTGCCGCCCACGGCACGCCTTAGCTTTGACGCCAACGTGCGCCCCGAATTGATGACAGTGGAGCAGCTGCGCGCGATGCTGCAGCCGATTATTGACCGCGCCGATCTCGTCCTGCCCAGCGTGGGCGAGGCGGCCATGCTGACAGGTGCGGCCTCCGACGAGGAGGGCTGCCGGCTGTGGGTGGCACAGGGCAAGACCGTGGTCTTGAAGCTGGGGGCGGAGGGCTGCCGCATCTATCAGGGCGAGCAGCTGTTGCACGTGCCCGGCTTTGCCGTGGATGAGGTGGATCCCACGGGCGCAGGCGATTCCTTTGGCGCGGCCTTTACGGTGGCCATGCTCGAGGGCATGGAGCTGGGCGACGCGGGCCGCTTTGCCAATGCTGTGGGCGCGCTCGCTGTCACAAAGCAGGGACCGATGGAGGGCGCGCCCACGCGTGCCGAGGTGGAGGCGTTCCTCGCCGCGGAGAGCTCTTGACTGCAACGAGCAAATAGTAAATTGACCCAAGTTGCTACCTTGAGAATTTGCGTATAGACCAATTGAAGAAACCATGAGGGTCAGGTACGGTTGTAGGTGACCAAACCAAAAACCAGACCTGGAGACCCTCATGGACGCCTACATTGTACTGGTCTACTGTTTATGTGACGATTTATTGAAGGCATCGAACCATCGTGAAGACCCGCAATGTCAGGTAAGCGATGCGGAAGTGATGACAGTCGCCTTGGTGGCAGCCATGTTCTTTGGTGGCAATCAGGTTCTGAGCTACACATTTCTGTTTGAACAGGGATACATAAAGGTTCAGCTGAGTCGCAGTCGCTATTGTCGTCGCCTGCAGCGGGTGCGTAAGTTCTATGAAGCGCTCTTTGCCCATCTAGGCGAGTACTTCAAGCAACGAAACAAAGAGCAGATCTATGTTGTGGACAGCATGCCGGTTGCTGTGTGCGACAACTACCGCATCCTGCGGGCTCGCATGTATCAGGATAAGCGTTACCGCGGCCGACAGGCCAGCAAGCGGCGCTGGGTTTACGGACTCAAGATTCACTTGCTGGTCACAGAGAAGGGTGAACCAGTCGAATTCTCGCTAAGTGCCGCCTCCGAGCATGACCTGACAGGCATCTATGCACTGCCTTTTGACTTGCCACCCGGCGCCACCGTCTATGGCGACAAAGCCTATGTCCAGCAGGTGCTCGAAATGCTCTTCAAGGATTATGGCATCGACTATGCACCGATACGCAGGTCAAATGCCAAAGTCCCTGATCCAGCCTGGAAACGCTTTATGCAATCCGTCAAACGCCAGTGTATCGAGACCACCAACAGTCTCTTCGAGCGCATCATGCCAAAGCACATCCATGCCGTCACCAAAGAGGGCTTCGAGACCAAGGTTGCCCTCTTCGTTATCGCCGCCACCATCAACTTACTCCCCTTTTGATAGTGGCAAATTGGTTAATTGGCAAATGGTTATTGGTCATAGGCGTGCATCTATGACCAATAACCATTTGCCAATTACCATTTACCTTTTACACCCTTTGCCGCGAGCAACTCCCGATAAAGGGCATCTATCTGCGCCACCATGCGCGTGTCGCTGAAGGCGGCGACGCGCGCCAGCCCTGCCGCGCCCATCTGCTGCGCCAGCGCGGGGTTCTGCAGCAGCTGCAGCACCATGCCAGCCAGCATCTTTGGCTCGCCCGGCGGCGTGAGGATGCCGTTGACGCCCTGCTCCACCGCTTCGGCGGTGCCGTCGGCGGCGGTGGCCACAATCGGCAGCCCCGTGGCCATGGCCTGTGGCAGCACGCGTGGCAGCCCCTCCCAGAGCGACGAAAGCACAAAAATGTCAAAGGCGGCCATCAATTCGGGCACGTCGCGGCGCAGGCCCGTGAGGACGAGGCGGTCGCGGATTCCCAGCATGCTTGCCAGCGCCTCTACCTGCGGGCGCAGGTCGCCATCGCCCACCATCACAAACCAGACATCGGGGCGGCTCTGTGCAACGGTGGCCGCGGCGCGGACGAAGTCGAGCGGCGCCTTCTGCGCCGAGAGGCGCGTCACGGTGCCCACCACGGGCGCATCGAGGGGGATCCCCCATGTGCGCCGCGTCGTCTCGCGCCCACTTGCGGATGGCCAAAGCGCTCCAGTTCAATGCCGCTGCGGATGACCACATAGTCACTCGCCACGCCGATGCCGTCAGCCAGCCCCTTTTCAATATTGAGCGGCGACACGACAATGAGCTTGTCGGTAATCAGCAGCGTCAACTTCTCGAGAATCACATAGTAGGCGCGGACAAGGGGGTGCTGTCGCTCGTGATGGCCCCAGCCGTGCACCGTATGCACAATCACGGGCACGCCCGCGAGCCACGCCGCCCAGCGGCCCAGGATGCCCGCCTTGCTGCTGTGCGTATGCACCACGGCAAAGCGCCCGCGCCGCATGCGCAGCGCCAGCCGCAGCAGCGCCTGCGCGTCCTTGAGCGGGTTCACCTCGCGGACGAGCGTTGGCTCAATGTGGAGCGGGATGCCCCGGGCGCGCACGGCCTCGATGAGGCTGCCCTCGCTGCCCGTTTGCGGGCCGCAGAGCACCTCCACCGCCCACGTGCCCTTGTCGAGCAGGTCGGCAGTCAGCATTGTGTTTTCCTGCGCCCCGCCGATAATGAGGCGGGTGATGGGGTGGAGGACGGGGATGAGCGCCATGGCTTTATCCGAAATTCGGTTGCTGGAGTGTTCCGAAATCAGGGCTGCAACTTTAGCGTGCGTAGGTAGGCCTCAACCATCAGTTCGGCACTGCGCTCGGGCGAAAAGTGTGCCACGCGCGGCAAAGCCGCGCTAACAAGCGCTGCACGCAGCGTTTCGTCACTGAGCAGTAGCGCGAGACCCTGCGCAATCGCGTCCACCGAGGTAGGATCTACGAACAGGCGGCGTCACCGGCAACCTCTGGCAGCGCGGACCTGTTTGACGTAAGCAGGCACACCGCAGGCCATCGCCTCAAGCACAGGCACGCCAAAGCCCTCGTGCAGCGATGGGAAAGCAAGAAGCCGCGCCAGGGAGTAAGCTGCTGGCAAGTCATCTTCGGCCACAAAGCCCGTGAAGCGAACCTGCTCCTCAAGGCCATACGCGGTCAAAATCCAGCACAGGCTGGAAGCCAAAGTCCTCCCTGCCCAGAATTGCAAGGGGGGGGCGTCGTGGTGTCCTCCGCATGGACATTACGGTACGCCTGGACGAGCCGAAGCAAATTCTTGCGCGGTTCCAGATGGCCTACATAGAGAATGTACTCGGGCGGCAAATTGAACGCGCCTGTACGGCATGCAGGCGCGCTTGGCCGCGCTCGGGCTAAAGTTCGGCGCCGCAGCCACGGGCACCACATCTATCTTCGTCGCATCGACGCCAAAGTGGTTGATGATGTCGTCTCGCGTGTCCGTGGAGATGGCGACAACGCGTGTGGCCTGGCGCAGCGCCAAAGGCACCATGAAGCGCAGGTAGGCGAGCCGGCTTCTTGTATAGGTCTCGGGAAAGTGAACAAAACGGACATCGTTCACGGTGAGAACGGTTGGCACGCCCACCGGTGGCAGCGGGAAATAATTGGTGTGAAAGAGATCGATCCCACGCATATACATCTGGCGCCTAAAGTAGCGTGCCCCATACACAAGCCGCTTTGACGTGGGCTGCGCGCCAAAAGGAGCGCGGATTACCTCGGCAAGTGGCGGATCGCCAGCAAGCAGCTTCGCAACTTCTGCCGAGAGATCAGATGCAATGTAGACCAGAGCCTCATGGCCGCCGCTCTGAAGTTGGCGCAGCAAGGCAGGCAGCAGATTCAGGTCACGCTGGCGTGTGCCGGTGGATCGGTTTTCGAGGACCACTTCACTTATGGCAACGCGCATGGGCGAGTTCTTGCTGCCTTTGCAATCACCGACGTTTTTGCCAGACGTTTACTATTACGCCTTCGGTGCCTAGGTACGGGCCCGTGCGCGCCAACGGCTCACAAGTTGATCGCGCACCCAGTAGGTAGCGCCGAGCGGCAAGGCCGAAAGCCACAGTATACGCGTCGTGTGTTGTGTAGCATGCACCTCTGTGTGCGTGGCGCTAAGCCCGCGTGGAAACCGAAACGAGAGAAGTGCACTGCCGCCATCCACATGAAGCGCGGACGGTTGGGCAGTTGGTCAATCAACTCGTTAAGTTGCTGGCCATAGACGACCATCTGTGTCGGGCCAATGCGTCGGTAGTCCACGGATGCGCGCGCCTGCTTGCTGCTTGTCGAATAGTGACCAATATACCAGGTACGCCACACCTCGTTGACATAACGCGTTTTGTAGTGACGTGCCATGCGGAACCATGTAACACCTTCAATCATGTAGGCGCTCTGCCCTGGCGCAACAGGATAAGGATAGTCGCGGAGCACGTCTGTGCGGTAGCTACCCCATCGTTCACCGGGAATCCGCTGGGTGTAGAAGTAGCTGATGTAGTCCGAATCGAAGATGTCGCTGGGAAAGCGCTCACCCAGCAGGGTGCCATGCTGGTCGGTGCACAGTCCCATCACGGCTACATACCTCTCCCTTTCCGCAGGAATAATGTTCAGCCAGTGATAGTTCATGCGCTCGAGCGCATTGGGCATGCAGGTATCGTCGTCATCCAGGGGAGCAAAATAGCGGCCGCTTGCTTCCGCTACGGCGCGGTTGTGCGCCGTGTGCTTGCCCTGATTTGGCTGCCAGATGTAGACGATGCGAAACGCTGCGTCTGCCTTCAGCTCCTCAACCACCTTGCCCACCTCAGGGCCGGAGCCGTCATCGACAATTACCCATTCAAAGTCGTGCAGAGTCTGCGCTGCCAGGCTGGCATAGACACGGCGCAACGTATCAGGGCGGTTGTAGGCCGCCGTGAAGACCGTGAAGAGGCAGGGGCTGCAACTCCACCAGGAACTGTCACTCATTCACATTGCCTCCGGTTAAGCGCTGGTGCTACGCCGCGCTCCATCGTCACCTTCGGGTAACGGCCACCAGCGGTCAACGATGAAAACCGTGATACCAAGTGAAAACGCTGCCAGCCAGAGTAGGCGCGTGCGCCATGACGTCAGCGCCAGAACTTGTTGCAAAGGCGAAATCGAGCGATAGCAAGCAAAACGTACATAATGCACGGCCGCCCGATAAAAGATAAGTGGCGCAACAGTCGCATAGTCCATCTGCTCGTTCAGCATAATCCGATAGTGCGCCTCAAAGGTCGCGGCGATGCGCTGGTTAAGCGCACGCCGTGTGCCGCTTGGCCGGCTCAGCGATCCGGCATCGGCGTGCACAATGAGCAGCGGGTGGTTGACATAGCGCAGCAGATAACGCCGCGCGATCTGCATGTAGATCGTCGCCTCGTTAAAGTGGGTCGCCCAACCCTCAACCGGCGGATAGGGATATTCACGCAGTACATCGGTGCGAAAGCAATACCACTTGTCGCCCCGCATCCGCTGGCGGTAAACCATCTCAAGATGATTCGTGTCCATCACCTCTGCTGGATATGAATAGCCAACGTGCCGCCTTCGGCGTAGCGCGAAAGTACAGCGACTCCTGCGTATGCCGGCTGCTGGGCGAAAGGGATGGTATTCCAGTAGTGATTTAGGTACTCAAGCGCCTCAGGCACACACGCATCATCGGAGTCAATCGAAATAAAAACACGCCGTGCGCTCAGGCAGCGACCTGTTGTGCGCCGAGTGCTTTCCCCCATTGGGCTGCATAATGTAATGGATAGGGAAGGCGCTTTCCATCTGCCATCTGCGTACAAGCGCCTCGGTATTGTCTGTTGAGCCGTCATCAACAACCAGCCACTCAAAATCACGAAACGTCTGCTGCTGAAGCGCGTTGTAGACGCGGTGCAGCGTGTGCGCGCGATTATAAGTTGCAGTGAAAACGGTAAACGTCATGCTGGTCGTCATGATTGTCAGATTTGTGAAGCAGAGTCTTGCGTAAGCACAACACCAAAGCCAAAGAGCGAGTCAAAGATCTGCAGCTTCCATGCATCGTTTTCGGCTGCGTTCGCTGTCAGAATTGAAGCATCAAACGATTCGGCCATGCAGTGGCGCTCCCAGTGACCGTAAGCAGCGTAGTTTGTGCTGTTGGCGATGCGTTCTTCCGCCGACAGGCTGCTGCTCTCGACAAGGTACGGCCAGCCGCGGAATTCGTGCCCGCTGACGTCGTGGAAGGCAAAGCAGCGCACGTTGTGCGCAATGCCTTCATCCAGCGACCAGCGAATGAGGCCATATGGGTGTGCATCGTTGTAGATGAGATCCACTTGCTTCTTCTCAAAGAGCTGCGCAAGCAGCACGCGTGCGTCGCCTTGCAGGAAGGTGGCTTCGTGATCGCCTATGAAGCGGCGCCGATCCTCAAGATCGCACAGGTAGAGCGTGTGATCGGGCACGTAAGTCTTGAGTGCCTCTTTCCACAGACGCGCCGAAATACCATACTGCGTGCCCAGTTCCACAACCACGCGCGGCCGCAAATGCTTGACAAGTGCCCAGAGTGCAAAGCCCTCGGCAACGTCCAGCGTCTCAATGAAGCCAAGCGTCAACCGGCGCACTGAGCGCAGGCCGCTGAGCCGCTTCCACGCCTCGCTGCAGGCAGCATACTCGCGCATGGTCTCGGCCAACCAATCGCCATTGCGCCCGGTAAGGGCGGCTAGTTCTTCTCTGAAGAAGGGCAGTGCGTCGCGTGCAGCGGCACGCACCACAGTTGCATTCTCGTTTTCCCTGACGCTTCATCATTAGTGTATTGATGTGGAAGCGCGTATAGGTTTCCTCGGTCAGAAAACGACCACTATGGCGCTTGATGTAATTCAGGGTCATTCGCTGCCTCGCAGTTCGGACGCTGCTTGCATCTCCGGCGCAACGGTCTTGCGCACGGCCACAATCAGTACGTGTGTGTAGAAGGCGCGTCTTGGGTCGGTTGCATCCACCACCGCCCCCGTCAAATTCACTGCGGCGCAAGTGCCAATCCAAAGGGGCAGGAAGAGCGCCTGAAGGGCGCGCACAAGCAGGCTACGCTCGGCCAGCGCATCCATCCAGCCCAGAATCAGCAGGGCGAGCACGCTGCCAATCGCGCCCTCACGCCGAATGGATGTAATGGTGAAGTGTGCGCCCAGCAACTGGCGCAGGCCGGCGGCCGTGTAGTAGCGCAGGTCGACGCCTGTGCCGCTTGCCATGGCCGGCACGCTCACCACCGCCAGGCCACCCGGCCGCATAACGCGCGCCATCTCGGCCACAGCGTAATCAGGATCGTCAAGTTGCGCAAGCGACTGCACGCACAGCAGCGCATCAAACGAAGCATCAGCCAGCGGCCACGGCTGGTTGGGATGCACGGTCAGCGTTGCGCCGCTCGGGCGCAGTGTGCTTGGCGGTGCGGCGCGCCGCACCAGCGCCGCGTGCGGCGCAGAGAGCACCGTCACCACGTCGTGTGTCTCGGCGCGCCAAGCGCTAAGGTGGCGGGACGCGCCACCCACATCGAGCACGCGCCCTTCCAGCAGGGGCAGCAACTCGCGCAGGTCGCGCTGCATTGTATGGGTGGCGGACCACTGCCAGTGCCACACGCGGCAGGTTGGGGTAGCTGCCGCACAGCCGCGCATAGAGCCAGTGATAGAGGCGCAGCAAGCGCTTGAGAATGCCTTGGATCAATCGGCCCATTCGTCGTCTCCAGCCATTCGTAGATTATGCGCGGGAGAATTGGCCGCGCAGCGCCGCCCACATCTCGAGCAGGCTGCGCCGCTCGCCCAGCGCCAACACCCCAATATAGAGCACCCCAAAGACGCCACTCTTGAGCAGGGCCACAATCCACAAGTTGGCGTCGCCGCCCACAAGGCGCACAACCAGCAGCGCGCCCGCACCCCCAACCAGCAGTGCCAGCAGCGGCCACATAAAAAGGCGGCGCATGGAAAAATCAACCCATGGGCGCGCGCCAAACATCAGCTGGCCAATTCCCACCACCAGCATCAGGTCAACCGCCAGCGCCACGCCAATGGTTCCCCAGCGATTGCCCAGCAGCAGCAGACCGGCCACCAACACAAGCAGTTGAATCAGCTTGTAGCGCATGAGCTTGCGCGGCTGCCCAACGGCCACGTAGATGTTGGTCAACAGGTCGCGCAGCGGGTCAATCAGCGCAAAGACCGCCATGAGGCGAAAGATGGGCACCATGGGCAGCCACTTCTCGCCCAGCAGAAGCGTCACAAATTCAGGTGCGATCAGCACAAGCCAACCGGCCAGCAGAAAGCCGGCGCGCAGCAGCAGCGCGCTGGTGCGAAAGAAGGCCTTGGACAACTGTAGCCGATTGTCTGCCACTTCGGCGAATGTGCCGCCCGCCACCAGCGTCACCGGGCCGGCAAGAATGCTGCGCGGGTAGGAAGCAAAGGTGTAGGCCCGCGAGTAGAAGCCCATATCCAGCACGCCCAGCCGAAAGCGCACGAAGAGGTCGTCCACCCGCTGAATTGACGTCTCGAGAAAAGCGGCCACCATAAGCGGCGCACCATAGCGCACAAAGTAGGCCGCCTCGGCGCGATTCCAGCGCAGGCGCGCCCGCCACGGCGGCTTCCACAGAAAGAGGCCGGTGACCATCACCAACGTCGTCACAATCTCGCCGGAGAGCAGCGCCCACAGCTCAACGCCGCGCCACGCCAGCCCCACAGTGACGACTGCGACGACAATCACATTGACGATGCCCAGAATGGCCGTGCGTTTGTGCTGCACGCGGCGAACGAGTACGCCCACCACGACCGAACTGAGCAGTTCGATGGCCATGGTCAGGCTAATCACCAGCAGCGCCATGCGCGTGGGGCCGTGCGCCCAAATCAACACCGCAGGCGCCATAAGCGCAACCCACACCGTGACGGTAATCAGGCGCAGCGCCAGGAACTGCGCCGCGGCGTCATCCTCGTTTTCAGTCTCGGGCGAGCGGTGCAGGTAGGCCCCGCCCAGGCCAAAATCGGCAAGAATGCTGGTAACGGCCACAATTGCAAGCGCACCGGCGTAGATGCCAAAGGTCTCAACATTGAGCAGGCGCGCCAGCAGGATGGAGCGCACAAAACCAACCACCACCACAACCGCCTGCGCAGCGACATTCCACGAAACCGACGTCACGCTGCGCCGAACCAGGCTCGCCATGGCTATGCCGTCACCATATCTACAACAACAGCTAACCCCGACGCAGAGGCGCAAAGGCGCAAAGGCTCGCAAAGAAAAGCAACAACAAGAAATGCGTCTCTTGCTCGTGCTTTTCTTTGCGAGCCTTTGCGCCTTTGCGCCTCTGCGTCGCAGGTGGTTGTGATGCTCATATGTACCTGGCCAGGTGGGCGCGGTAGTAGGCAATTGTCTGCTCAAGCCCCTGGCGCAGCGGTGTTTGCGGCCGCCACCCCAGCGCTGCGCGAATGCGGCTGTCGTCGGCGTAGTAGTCGCCAATGTCAATCGGCTTGCGCTCGGGCGGATAGGGACGAATCTCGAAATCACCGCTGCCGGCCGCCGCCACCAGCAGCGCTGCCAAATCGCGCAGCGAGATCACCTCGTCGCCCCCCAGGTTGTAGACAGTGCCCGAGTGGGCTGCGTTGCCATTGAGGGCTGCTGCCGCAAGCAGAAAGGCATTGGCCGCGTCATCCACAAAGGTGAAGTCACGCAGTTGGTCGCCCTCCCACACGGCAAAGGGTTTCCCCTCCACAAGCAAACGAATCCAGATGCCCAGAAAGGTCTGGCGCGCGTCTACCACACGCATGCGCGGGCCGTAGGTGTTTGTCAACCGCAGCGCGGTGGTGCGCAATCCATAGACGTGACTGTAGAGGGTATGGTACGCCTCGCCCGCCATCTTGTGAATGCCGTTGATGTCAACCGGCCGCAACGGGTGGCTTTCGTCAACGGGCAAGCGTTCGGGCTTGCCGTAGATCTGGCGCGTAGAGGCGAAGACGATGCGGATAGCAGGATTCTGCTGGCGACACGCCTCGAGTATGTAAAGCTGCGCGCGGCTGTTGATCTCCAGGTCGGTGAGTGGATCCTGCATGGAGTCCATGTGGCTGGTTTGGCCGGCCAGGTTAAAGAGATAGTCATGCCCCTGGACCAGATAGCGCATGCTGTGGGCGTCGCGCACATCGGAAATGTTGATGCGCAGCTGCTCTTCCAGACCCGCCACATTAAAGAGTTTGCCGCCGTATTCGGGGATTAGGCTGTCTACCAGCGTGACGCGCGCGTTGAGCGCCGCAAGCTGCCGGGCAAGCGTCGCGCCGATGAAGCCGAGGCCGCCGGTAATCAGCACGGATGCGCCGTCAAACGCTGTGCGCAGTGGGGTCATGGAGGGGATGCCGGAATCTTGAGTTGCAGATTGATCGGTTGGGCTGGAGTGATTACGGCTGCCCCAGAATCTCGACGCCGCTGGCGGTGGCTTCGGCCACCCAGCCCTCGATGCCCTGGTAGGCCACACGCCACCACGCCAGGTTGTCGGCAGAGGCGCTCTCGCCCAGAATCACCACGGCATCACCCGGCTGCAGTTGGGCCAGCACGTCGCCGCTGGGCTTGCCCACGTGGCCCGGCGTCTGGCGCAAATTCACGCGGCTGCCCGTCATGTTGAAGACCGTTTGCCCGGCGCCAAAGCGCCCCGAGGTGGGATCGCTCTCAACAACACCCGGCGGCGGTGGCGTTGTCGTGGGAATCAACGTGGGCGGCGTCCAGCCACTGCCATTGCCGCGCAGATCGGCCAGCGTCAACCGGTTGAAGCCCATGGCAACAGCCATGCCGCCGCACGAAACGAGGGCAAGCAATGTAAAACCCAGCACAAAGCCAAGCCAGTAGCGCCCGCGGTTGCTGCGCCGGGCGCGGCTCGGCTGGGGCCGGCTCGAGGGCGATGTCCTTTGCGCCGTCATGTGGTTGGGCAGCCTATGCCGCCGACTCTGGGGCGACTGGTGCTGCGGCGGCAGGGGCTCCGGCGACGAGGGCTCCGGCGGCAGGGGCCTCAACGGCGGCCAGCGCCGGATCAACCATCGGGCCAAGCACGCGCAGCACGCCGACGCTGTAGCCTTCGCTATCCATGCTCTCGTGCTGGAGCAGCACATTGGCGCTGCGGCCGTCGTCCAGCTTGAGCACCATGCGCTCGTCACGCTGGAGCTCGAGCATGACGCGCCCGGAATTCAGGCTCAACGTCTGGTAATAGATGCGCAGCGGCGCAACCATGTGGTTGTCGTTGAACGCCAAAATTTTCACATTGTCCAGCACTGCCACAGGCTCCTCGCGGCCAGCCAAATAAAGCATGCCCTTCATGGTTCAGTCCCCCTTGCAGGCCGAAGCGAGCCGTAGTGATCGCGGCGGCGCACGCTGATTTGTGACGCAATGTGGCTATTGTAGCAAATTGCGTCCATTCTGGCGCATGGGCCACGCGGCGAACGCACCGTTGCTGCGCAGCCTTGCAGTTGGCTGCCCTCACTGGACACAAGGCTACGCGCAGGCGTGGCGATCTGGCGTATACTCTGGCGTATACTGGTCCCGCCGCAGGGCGACGTTGCCCTGTCGCGCAGCACGGAGGTTGCTTTGATGACAGATACTTTGCAGAATGGCTTCACCACAGTTGACGTGCAGAGCTACAAGGAAGCGATGGCGCACTGGGCCACCGGCGTTTCGATCGTCACAGCGCTTGTACCGGAAGAGGGCCGCCAGGTTGGCATCACCGTGAGTTCGCTCACCAGCCTGAGCATCGACCCACCCGAAGTTCTGATCAGCGTCAGCAAAAAGCTCTTTACGCATCACGTTATACTCGCTTCGGGGCGCTTCGCCGCCAGCATCCTGCGCGCCGAGCAGACGGATTTGGGCATGCGCTTCGCCGGCATGGTGCCCGAGGTGGAAGATCGCTTTGCCGGCGTCGACACACACTACGCCCTCACCGGCTGCCCCATTATTGGCGACGCGCTTGCGTGGGTGGATTGCACAGTCAAGCATGTCTTTGATGGCGAAGACCACACCATTTTCGTTGGCGAAGTGGTGGCGGCTGGCAATGCAGCCGCAGGTGCGCCACTCCTCTACTACGACCGCAAGTGGCGCCTGCTTGCCGACAACGGCTAGCGCACCAATCCAAAACGGGCAACCCGCTCGGGGTTGCCCGTTTTCGTTATGCACACCAGCCGGTGGCTCCAAATACGATGCCTTCGCTTGCGCAGCGGCGGTGTAAGCCGCCGCAGGTACCGAACGCGCTGCTCACCGCCAGAATGCAGAGCCTAGCCCCGCGGCATGATGATCCACAGGATCACATACGCCAGAATGCCTGGCACGCCGCCTGGCAACGCCAGCAGCACAAAAAGCAGGCGGAACCAGTTGGGCGAAATGCCAAAGAAGGCCCCCAGCCCACCACATACTCCTGCAAAGACGCCGTTTTGGCGGCGCAACTGCTTGTTCGAATTCTCCACAATTTCTCTCCTTGCGGCACAGCGGCCGCGGCGTCAATTGCCTGCGCGGCAGCCAATTGTCGTGCGTTGATTGCGTTTGCTCGCGGCCAACTCAACTGACCGTTCACCGTACTATACGCTGCGTGCGCCGCAAAAGTTTCGCGCCCCAACGCAGCGTCCTACTCGCGTGGCTTCACCGTGGACGAACCGCTCGTGTCCTCGCGCACCTGCGGATTGCCCAGATACGCAATGGTTGATGCGCCGCTAGCCGTCGCGTCAAGTTCCTCGGCCGCATTGACGAGCGCACTGCTCGCACCCGAAAGCTCCACTTGCGCACTGCGAACAGCCAGTTCGCCCAGGTTGAGCTTGCTTGCGCCCGAGCCATTTGCAGTGAGCGTATCGCTCTCACCCCGCAACGTTACCTGGCTCGCGCCCTCGACATTCAGCACCGTGCGCGCGGCCGACATGTCGCCGGTGATGCGGCTGGCCCCAGATACAACGCCCCTGAATGCCATGCCGCCCGAGAAGCCGACCAACGCCACGGTGGAAGCCCCGCTCGCCTCCAGCCCACTCAATTGCGGCATGGTAATCTCGGCTTGCAGCGTGTGTGTGGTAATGAGGCCGCGCGTGAAGCCGATGACGAGCGTGCTGCCATTCTTCTCCACCACCAGCCTGTCGATCACGTCTTCGTCAACCGTCACCACCACCGAGTATGTGTCCCCCTGTGTGATGGCGATGTTGAAGGCGTTGCCTGTCGACACGCCGTCAAAGTCAGTGATGTCAAAGCTGCGTGTTACGGTTGGCCCGGAAACCGTTTGGGTTGCCAAATAGGCGGGCAAGCCGGTGCAGCCTGCGGCGGCCAGGCCGCCAACCAGAAGCGAAAAGAGCGCCATAATACGTACGAACATTTCTTGCCTCCTGTAGAAATCGATTGAGACGGTTTTACCGAATTGACACAACGCAGGATGAAAATTGTGGACGTGGGTCGTAGCGGAGGGCCTCCTGGCCCTTGTTTTGGTGGCCGCACACCCCAGTGCTCGAAACACGAGAGCCTCCTGGCCCACCGCTACGACGCGTGTGCCACTCGCCCTTGCGCAGTTTGGCTATGGCGACGTTTGTGCATCATCTGCGCCAGGCTGGGCGTTGCCCGCGACCGGCGTGAAGTAGGTGATGACCTGCTTTTGCGCCGCCTGCTTCAGCGCTGCGGCGTCAAGCCCACCCTCACGCTTCGGCACCTTCATGAAGCGTGCCATGCCGGGCGCAAGCTCCAGATAGTGCGCCAGCGCCTCTTCCACCGCAACAGGCTCTTCAATCAGCTGGCCCTGCGCCAGCACGCGCCGGCGCTTGATCTCGAGCACCACCTCGGCGCCGCCGCGCAGGTTGCGCCACCAGTGGCGGTCGCGGTCGCTCATGGCCCAGTAGCGCTCGCTGCCGTCTGGCTGCGTTTCGCGCACGTAATTGATGGGCGTGGTAAAGCTCTTGCCGCTCTTGCGCCCGGTGAAGGTGAGGGCAAGGATGCTCCCGCTCATGACACCGTGCAGGGGCGAATTGAGCACGCCCAGCATAAATCTGTTGAAGCCCATCTTCAATCTCCTTGACTTGAGGATACAGCCGGTGTGCCCGGTGCGCGACTAACTTTGGATATAAAACCGCTGCGCTTTCATAGCGGGGGGCTTCCAACCCTCCGCAACGAGTGCCGCACGTCTCGGATGCACCACTGAAGCCGCCGCTGCAAACGATGCGCGCCCTTTGGCGTATGCGCCATGCGGTCTTCACGCACAGTCAGTGCTACGCATACGCGCCGTATTCGGTTGCGCGCCAAAGCGGCTCGCACCGCTATCGGAGAGGGCCGCGCACGCGCTTCGGTTGTCGGCGGCCGTGGCTGGCCGCTTGGTTGAACGGATGACTGCCTGGGGTGGGGTGCGAACGCGGTCGCTAAATCTTCTCGAAGTGATCCACGTTGAGCACGAATATCGTCGCGCCGCCAACATGCTTCTCCACGGGCGTGGGAATGTTGACTTCGCCCGGCTCCATCACCGGTGGCAGCGGGGTCACATACTGGACGCGGTTGGGGCAGCTCTCGCGGATGATGCCAAGCACCTCATCCACCTTGTCGTCGGCCACACCGCAAAAGATGGTGGTGTTGCCCACGCGCAGGAATCCGCCCGTGGTCGACGTCACCGTTGCCGAAAAACCACGACGCGCAAGCCTGTCAAGCAGGTTGCGGCTGTCGTCGCTGTTGATGATTGCCATAATCAGCTTCATCTTCAATTGCCTCCTGGTTTGGGTGCAGGGGATGGCCCGAGGGCCGCTTCAGGATTGTGTGGCAAGCGCCTGCGTGACGCGCCCCAGAATTCTTGTATGGAGAGTCTCGATTGCTTCCGTGCCGTCCAGCAGAAGCCAGCGCGCCGGGTCGGCCTTCGCCAGCGTATGATACCCTGCGCGCACCGCTTCATGAAAGGCAAGCGTATTGGCTTCCAGCCGGTCGAGCGCGCCTGCGGGTTTGCGGGCCAGCCCCGTTGCCACGTCAATGTCAATGTAGAGCGTGAGGTCGGGCTGCAGGCCGTCCGTGGCATAGCGGTTGAGCGCGCGCAGTTCCTCAAGCGGCTGACCATGGCCGTGGCCCTGATAGGCCAGCGTGCTGTCGCCGTAGCGGTCGCAGAGAACAACGGCGCCTTCGGCCAGCGCGGGCGGATCACCTCATGCACAATCTGGGCGCGTGCGGCCACGTAGAGCAGTGTCTCGGCGCGCTGGCACATCTCGGTGTTCTGCGGATCGAGCAGCAGCGCGCGAATGGCGTTGCCAATGCGCGTGCCGCCTGGCTCACGCGTGGCCAGTACATGCAGCCCGCGCTCCTCCAGCGCAGTGCGCAGCAGCAGGATCTGCGTCGTTTTGCCGCTCCCATCGGGTCCTTCAAAGCTTACAAAGAGGCTCACAGGCAATCCATCTTCAGGTGGGGTTTGGGCGGGGTCTCTACAGATATGTACACGCAAAGCACGTAAATCACAAACGCGCCGAAAGGCGCAGAGGCGCAAAGGGACACAAAGAAAAGCCGCAACAAGCCTCGAGTGCTTGTTGCGGCTTTTCTTTGTGTCCCCTTGCGCCTCTGCGCCTTTCGGCTCTACCGCTCTGCGCCGTCGGTTGTCGAGCTACTTGCGAAAGATGCGCACACGCCGGTAGGGCTCGCGCCCGTACGAGTGGCTGATGAGGTTGGCCGCACGCACGAGCTGATGCTGCTGGCTGCGGATGCCCGCCGCCTGCGGGCTCAACTCAACGTCGCTGGCTCCGTTCATAATGCGCTGGATGCCCAGCTGCGTCTCGTTCATGGCCGTGTCGAAGGCATCCGTCGAATCCTGTGTCAGGTGAAACATGTCCACCAGGCACTGCTCCATCTGCGTAATCGTGTTGCTGCGCAGAATGTAGATCGGCTTGCCCCGGCGTTCAGCCTCCACCAGCGGCTGTGGCTGCTGGCGATAATAGTTCTTGAGTGTGACAACGGCATCGGCCTGGTTCAGGTGCTCCACAAACTGCACGGGCACGTTCAGGCTGGCTGCGGCCGTGCGCAGACGGTTCTGCCCAATGCCATAGGGGTAGATGCGCGCCAGACGCCGCTTGCCCGGTTGCTCATCCCCCTGCGTGCCGTCGCTCGCAGGCTGCTCCTCAAACTCGGCGGCGATGTCGTCACTCCAGCCCGGGTTGAGGTCGAGCGAACGGTGCTTGCCCGCTGCGGGCAGGGCATTGAGCCCCTGCGCAACTGGAGCAGAAGCGCCGGCGCGGGTGCCGGCTGATCCACCGCTGGCCACATAATCGGCGGACGGCGCGCTGGCCGGGTAAGCCCCGCCATTGCGCACAGCACCCGTGGCGGCATAGCCCCCCTGCACCGGCCCCCGCCCCGAAGAGGACTTGCGGCCCGACATATCGGCCCCGCGCGTGGGCTGCGCCACTTCGGCCGCCTCCACCTGAACGCGACCGCCCTCGTCGAGCGAGCGCACTTCAGGCGGGATGACGCGGCCGCGCAGAATTGCATCCACCGCCGCGCCCACATCATGGTGAATTGCCATGCGCTGGCGGTCAAGGATTTCAATGAGCACGTCGAAGGTGGGCGGCGCCTTGCGCTCGAGCACGCTCTTCTGCGTGCCGCGCCGGCGCGCCTCCTCGTCGGAAAGGGTCACCGACTCGATCCCGCCGATCAGGTCCGACAGTGTCGGGTTCATGAGCAGGTTTTCCAGCGAATTACCATGCGCCGTGCCCACCAGCTGCACGCCGCGCTCGGCAATCGTGCGCGCCGCAATGGCCTCCAACTCACGGCCGATTTCGTCAATGATGATGACCTGCGGCATGTGGTTTTCCACCGCCTCAATCATTACCTCGTGCTGAAGCGCAGGATCGGGCACCTGCATGCGGCGCGCGCGCCCAATCCCCGGGTGCGGGATGTCGCCGTCGCCGGCAATTTCGTTGCTCGTGTCCACAACAACCACGCGGCGGTTCTCGCCGCGCACACGCGCGGCCTCGCGCAGCAGCGTCGTCTTGCCTACGCCGGGCCGCCCCAGCAGCAAAATGCTCTTGTCGCTCTGGACAATGTCCTTGATGATGTCAATGGTGCCGTAGACGGCGCGGCCTACGCGACAGGTGAGCCCGATAATCTGACCCTTGCGGTTGCGGATGGCCGAAATGCGGTGGAGCGTGCGCTCAATGCCGGCGCGGTTGTCGCCACCAAAGTCACCGATGCGGCTGATGACCTTCTGAATATCCTCGGCGCTCACCTCAACATCGCCCAACGTCTCCTCGGCGTTTGAGAAACGGGCTTCGGGCTTGCGCCCCAGGTCCAGCACGACTTCAAGCAGGTCACCAGCCTGTTCAAGTTCTTCAAGCTGCTCGCGAATACGGTCCGGCAACACGGCAAGCAGAACGTCGAGGTCGTCCGTAATCTGCAGAGTTGTCATATTGTTAAGGTCCAGGTGTTCAACTGGAGTGCCGTGAGCGTGCGAGGAGGGTGTATGCCCATTCTCGCCGTTCTTCGGGAAGGCGGTAGTCGGATAAGCAGACGGTTGATCTGTTGCATGCGCATCGCGCCGCGATCGTTCCGCCTCATTTGAATTGGGCTTGCCTGCGGCCTTCTTTTTGCGCTGGCCGGGGCCCAATGTTGCCAGGTATGGTTTCAAAGGGTTCTCTGGTTCCTCTTGATTATGTCTCGTCTATTGTCAGTTCAATTCCTGTATGCCCTGAGAGTCCACACTGTGCGCGTACCCGGGCATTGGTTCATTTAAGTGGCAGGTTGGACGACTGAACAGCGCATTTTGCACCTCCTCATGCGGCATCGGGCTGGACATCCAGCAGGCCGCCATAACATTTTCCACGTTGCACCAAAGACGTTACGCGTCGCCACTCTGTTCCGGTGGGGCCATCTGCAGCGCCACATAGGTGCGATGGCGCAACGCGGGCCGCTGCATAACGCGTGCACTCTTGCCGGAACCGTGCGGCACGTCATAGCCGCCCGCTGTCACCGCAATCTCGGTCGCCGCCTCCACCGATTGCTGGCGCACAGTTTCCTTCTCCACCACGCGCTGCAGCAGGTGCTTGACCATGTGCGCGTGATCAGCAATCGGCGCAAAGCCGTAATCGCTGAGTAGCGGGCCCAAACCGCCCTGGTAGTCGCGCACGGGCATGTATATAGGCGTGCTGCGGCGCTTGTTCTGCAGCGTGCGCAGCGCGGCTGCCAACAGCGCCTGCGCCGCGCCCGCATCCGCGCGGCGGGCGTCGGCCCACAGTTGCATCCACACACCGGCGCGGGTGGAGACCACGCGCAGGCAGCCATTCAGCGCTTCGCCCGCACCATGACCCGCACCATTCCCGTCACAACAGACATAAGTCTGCACGTCGCCGCCCTGCCACCACTCCAAAATCGGCGGCCGGATGCCCCTCTCAGTCAATGTGCCATCCGCCGCCTGCACTGCCTTGGGGGTGACGCGCCCATAGAGGCGCAGCAGCTCCCACTCGTCACTGCGTCGCACGGACCGTACGCAGGCCAATTGTGCGTCTTCACCGCGTGCGACCACGGCGCTCGCCACCTCGTCGGGCGCGAGCCGCCACAGCGTCTGCCGCGCACAAACACTAAAGCCCACATGAGAAAACGTGTTGACAAGCAGCGGCTGGTCAGGCACGTCGGCGTAGAGCCGCGTCATCCCGTCCCGCGTCGCTTCCACAATGCAGTGCGCGAGCAGCTTCTCCCAAACTGCGGGATGGCCCGTCCGTGTGGCCAGCGCAGGCGCGATGCACAAAATGTCCACCTCGCCCCGCCCTGGCCGGCGCTGCGCCTGCAAAAACCCGGAACGCGCCAAACCATGTCCGTTCTGGTGCAGGACGTAGGTCGCAACTTTCGCGTGGTTGAGCGGGTTGCCTGCTGTCAATGCAGTCCACACCGCAGCGCGTGGCTGGAGCAGCGATTGCGCCACATTCAGCTTTGGCGCCTGCTTCTGCGCGCGTTGCAAAAGGAAAACATCGCCCAGGCGGAAAGGTCGTATCACAGGTCACTACGCTTCATGGTTGAGTCCGTTGCGGTGGCGTGGGCGGTGGCGTGGGCTGCATTGCCATGTACACTTTTTCAAGGCTCAATTATAGCCCATTGCGCCATGTGGAACAAGTAATCTGTCACCCTCTTAACGTTATGTTAACAAGAAAGGAGGCCTTCGCCATTGCCACGTGCCGCCGGGCATGGTAGACTCAATCAGCAATTGGCGCGCAGTTGGCTAAAAAACACGAAATCCCTGTGAAACAAGGTGGCATTACATTTCGTTCTAGGTGTGCGGTGTACACTGTGAGCCACCCCAAGGCGCTTGCGCGGCGCTGCGGCCTTGCACGGCACTTCACTTTGGTGTCGACAAACTTTGGTGTCGACAACGGTGCACACAGCAATTGTTCGTCGTTCGACTCTTTGTTTATCCGGGTTTATCCGTCCGCAGTTTATCCGTCCGCAGACAGCCGGAATATCAACCATTCTTCCCAACATGATGAAAGGAACCGACCCAATGCGCAGGATTCTTCTTGTACTCACACTGCTTGTGGCGCTGCTTGCCATGCCTGCAGCCGCCTTTGCCCAGGAGATGCCGCCCGTCCCTTGCGGCGATCTCTCCGAGGACGATTGCGCCCTGCTGCAGGACTCCAGGGCCGCTAACATGGAAGTGAATTCCTACGACGCGAGCGTTAATTTTGACTTCTCGCTGACTGGGCTGCCCAATCTTCCGCAGGACATTTCGTTCGGCGTGGTGTCTGACGGCAGCTTCTACTTCAGCCCGGAATTCATGCAACAGGCCAAGGATTTCCAGGCCATGATGCAGGAGGATGACGGCTCTGATCCCATGGCGATGATGGAACAGAGTATGAACATGGGCATGATGTTCTATGATGAAGCCGCCTTTGACATGACCTGGGACATCAGCCTCTCCGATGAGGTTGCAACGCTGCTCTCGCAGCAGGCCGGCGTCGCCATCCCCACTGAACTGAACCTGCCCCTGCGCCTTGTCGATGGCTTCTTCTACGCCAACCTCGACGACGTGGGCCAGATTGTCCCCGGCCTCTCCGGCTGGATTGGCTTCGACATGGTCGGCTTCCTCGAAGCCAGCATGGATCAGACGATGACCGCGCTGGAAGAGGGCGTGAACTCGATGGATCCCGCCACAATGGGCGCGATGATGGGCTCGGGCACTGCGATGAACCCCGAACTGCAGGCTGCCGTCGATGCCAATACCATGGTCGAGCGCCTTGATGACGCAACCGTGGATGGCGTCGATGTGGCGCAGTTCGCCTGGAGCTTTGACTTGGGCGGCTTCCTTGCCGAACCAGCGGTTATCGACATGCTGATGCAGCAGATCTCGGCACAGATGGAAATGCAGGCTGCCGTTGATCCCGGAGCAGCACCTATGACCGACGCAGACATCCAGATGGTTGCCGAAATGGTGCCCATGCTGGCGCCCATGCTCCTCTCTGGCCTGGAGTGGGAAACCAACAGCGCGATCGGTCTGGACGATCTCTATGTCTACAACACGGAGAGCAACGTCTACTGGGACCTGGGTTCGACGATCGGTATGGCCGGCGCAATGATGGGTGACCCGAGCGCGTCAGGCGTGGCGAGCGACGCCGCATTCAGCCTCGACGTGAGTGCCGTCAACAGCAACTTCAATAGCGATGTCGAGATCGAAGCCCCTGAAGGCGCCCAGATTATCCCGCTGGAGCAGATGCTTGAGGATGGCGCATCGATGTAAGTGCAGACCGATAGTCGTGTGAAAAAGAGAGGGCCGCCCATTCATGGGCGGCCCTCTCTTTTTGTATCTGCTTTGCCCGCTCGCTTTGCAGCGCGAAAAGGGCCCTCTGTACTGGAACGATTAGCGCACCTGCTGCGCTTTTTGTGCATCACACACAATGTTGTGGCCACCGCCAATCATGGTGGCCTTCTTTGCAGGCCTTCTTTGCAACGGAGAACGACAGTGGACAAGGCAAGCAATGCACATGAACTTGAGGTGACGCAAGACCTGGCACATGAGCGGCGCGAGTGGCGCATTGAGCGTACAAGCCAAATGATTTTTGCGCTTGTGCTCGGCGCTGCGCTGCTCGGCCTCTTTGGCTCAGGACCGCTTGCCTACGCCCATGCGGGCGAAACGGACGCTCCTCTGCAAATTGACTATGAACGTTTTGAGCGCAAGCTCTCTCCGGCCATCGTGGAGGTGACGTTTTCCCCTGACGCTCTTGAGCAGAGCGACACAGGGCCTGTGTTGCGTCTGGCGATCGGCGCCGATTATGCGCGTGCCATCAATATTACGAGTTCAACACCTGCGCCCGATCACCAAGAGGTTGGTGACGACGCAATCGTCTATGTCTACAATATATCAAGCCTGCGCAGGGATGCACGCATCCAGTTGCGCATAAACCCGGATACTGTGGGGGTGGTGCGCGGCCACATTGGCGTCAAAGGTGAATTGCCGCTGCTCTTCAACCAGTTTGTCTATCCCTGAACGCAGCGGTCTTCAAGCGTGCGGCACGTGCCGCACAAGAGAGCAAGGAATTATTGGCATGCACGCAATTTTACGCGGAGTCACTATCTATCTGGTGCTGCTGATCATCTTTCGGGTGGCGGGCAAGCGCACGCTTTCACAGATAACGCCCTTTGAGCTTGTGTTGCTGCTCATAATCTCCGAAACGATCCAGCAGGCCATGGTGCACGACGACAAGTCCCTCACAACGGGCCTTCTGCTCGTTCTCACGCTTGTAGGCATGAGCGTGGGATTGTCGTTCGTCAAGCAGCGTTTCCCTACGCTTGATAAGTGGCTTGATGGCCAGCCGCTCGTGATCGTGGAAAAGGGCGCGCAGCAGCACGAGCGCATGCAGAAGGCGCGAGTTGATGAAGGCGACATTCTGGAAGCGGGGCGCATGAGCGAAGGGCTCGCGGGGATGGATGAAGTAGAGTACGCCGTGCTTGAGCGCAGTGGCGCAATCAGTGTAATTCCCAAGTCAAAGTAGAGCTAGCGCAGCCAGAGCATACTCTGATCGTGCCAATCGCCGGCCTCACCCTTGAGGGGGGAGATCAACTGCGCTTCGCCGCCGCTCATTGGCACTGCATAGAGCTTCCATCCGCCGTCGCGATTACTGAGGAAGCCCACCCACTGCCCGTCCGGGCTTACGGTCGGCGCAGCATCAAGCGCGCTGTCGTTTGTTAGCCGCGTAACCGCGCCTGCAGCACCGGTAGCCGTGAGGTCAAGCCGGTAGATTTCCATGTTGCCGTCGCGCCCGTCACTCATAAAGACGACCGATGCGCCATTGGGCGACCAGGCCGGATGGTTGTCCCCGGGCATGTTCGTCAGGGGGCGACGGTTGGCACCAGCCCCATCCATAAGCCAGAGGCCGCAGCCGTTGCCTGTTTCATCGCAGCCGTTGTGAACAATCAGGTCGCTCACCGGATTCCACGCCGGCGATTCGCCAAAGCTCAGGGTGGCGACTTCGCCATTCTCCTCCGCCCAAACGGCATAAATGCGCCAGCGGCGGTCACCTTCTCGGTTGCTGGCAAAGACAACGCGCCCGGCTGATGGGTCCCAGCTGGGCAGCGTGTCCTCGGGGAAGTCGGTAATGCGGAAGAAGATGCCCGTGCTCGGGTCGAGCGCACTCAAGCCGCCCTGATCCGAACGCATGTTGCGATAGGCATAGCGCTGGCCGTCAGGACGCAGGGCAGGCTGTGCGCCATCCTCGATGACAACGGATGCGGCGCCGCCTGCAACTGGCTGCGCAAAGACGCGCGTGCGGCCATCCACACCGTCCCGTGCTGCGTAGAGGATCCGCCCGGAGAACGCGCCGCTCGCCTGACGTGCCGGCGCGTCCGCCACAGCCGCGGGCGTGCCCGCGCCAATGGCGGCCGGCGTACCGCTGATGATTGCTTGCGCGCCGGCCACCGGCGTGCCCCCGTTTGCACAAGCCGCAGTGGCCTGCGAGAAGCTGGTCAGGAGCGTGCTGCTTGTCGTGTCCAGCGCCGTTGCGCTCTGATATTGCTGCGCGGCCGCGCACCAGTCGCCCGCAGCCGCCAGGCTATCGCCATAGGCCGGCAGTGCCTCGGCCAGGCGCTTCGTCACATCTCGGTATTGGGGATCGGTCGCATACATCTGCGTCAGCAGTGTGACGGCAGTGGGCCATTCAATGTCCCACGCGGTGAGCACGTCGAGGTAGTCGGCAATCAGGCCGCGCTCGGATTGTACAGTGGCAACGGTGGGGCGAATGGCCAGCGCCTTGTCGTAGTAACCCAGCGCCGCCTCAAGCTGGTCCTCGTTGTCGCGCTCCACGGCCAAATTGACGTAACCTTCAAAGAGCAGGTCGCCAATCGTTGGGTTGGTGGCCGCCTGCGCGGCGTACGGCTCAAGAAGTGACACCGCCTCCTGCCAGCGCCCGGCACGCGATGCGGTTTGGGCACGCGTCAGCAGGTCGCTCATGGTGGTGGCGGGCAAAGTGGCTGCGGGCGCCAGCGCGGCGGCCGGTGTGATTGCGCTCACTGGCAATGGCGCAATCGCCGTGTTGGCGGTGGCTGTGCCGCCGCTGCCCATTACAGCCTGGGGGCGCAGCAGCGCGCTGCTGTCGGTCTGCTCTCCAGAGACGGCGCCAGCAACGGCGGGCGTTGCAAGGGCAGGAGCAGCACCAGCAGGGGGCGCAGCAGCAGGTGACGTGGCCGTGGGAATGGCCGCAGCCGGCTGTGGAGGCGCACCTCCAACAACTGCCAGCAGCGACTCGAGCCCCTGGCCGGCGGCTGCGTTGCTCGGATCGAGCGATAAAACGTGACGGTATTCGTCAATCGATTCCTGCGTGAGGCCATCGGCGCGCAGGTCCATAGCCTTCTGCAGCGCGATGCCAATCTCCTGCTGACGGCGCAGGTCGAGCTGCTTCTGGCCGGCGCGCACGCCCAGCACAAGCGAGATTACAAGAATCGCCAGCGCCAGCAGCGTGACGGCGGCCATGATGAAGGTCGCCCAGCGCGGAAAGGCCGCGCGGCTTGGCGGGCCTGGCGGCGGGCCAGACTGCGGGCCAGACTGCTTCCAATTGTCGTTCCCGCGTGGATTACTCTGTGTCACGCACTATGCCCTCGTAAATACAATCAGCGGCGCAGGCTCCAGCCAAGGCGGGCCGCGCCAAGCAATTTCTGGGTCAATCGGCAAAGGCCCACTCGATAATGGACCCGCGTGCGCTCTCGACGTGTACGCTCGCCGGCGCGCTTGCCAGCGCGGCGCGTTTCCACGCCACATGCACGGGCGCAGCGGGCGACAGCGCAGCGGGCGTGCGCGCCAGTTCGTTGCCTGCTGCATCGAGCAGGATCAGGTCAGCTGCAAAAGCGTGCGCAGCGAAAACGGTCACCTGCACCATCCTGGAATCCACCGTGGCGTGGAGTGCAGCCAATTCGTTGGCCACGTCCAGGTCCCCCATGCCCGCTACAGGATACCAGCTTTCGCGCCACGAGACTGCATCACCCGGGGGCAATTCGGTTTGCTGGGCAAAGGTGGGCGCAAGGCCGCCATGCAGTTCCACGTACGCGCTATCGTCATCGGTATAGAGCGCCGGATTGAGCGCATCCGAGCCGCCAAGCGCAAAGATCTTGCTGCCTTGCGCCACGTCCGCCGGGAAGGTGCGCACTGCACCTGCATCCTGCAGCGTGTCATAGAGGGCGACAAAGGGGCCGTGCGCGGCGGGCGCCTCAAAGAGGCCGGCGTAGTTCGTCCACGTAGCCAGGCGGCTCAGGTCCCGCCCGCTGTAAATGGGCCAGCTCACCTGCTGCCCGGCCGCCGGCAGGCGCACATCGGCGGTCGAGTGGACCATCATGCTATCCGTCGGCAGCACAAAGTGAATCAAGGGTGATATGCTGGCGCCATTCCCCGGGGCCAGCATGGCGTTGCTCCAAAAGTCAAAGCGCTGCGACGCGCCGCTCACGTTGGTAATGGTTGGCGCCACGGTAAACGAGCCGGCGTCGGCCAGCAATTCAATCGTAATGCTTGCGCTCAGTGCGCGGCCATCCTGCGGTGTGAAGACCGTCACCGCGGCACGCTCGGGGCTGAAGACCAGGGGGATGTAACCCCACGGCTCACCCCACGCGTAGCCATGCTCCTCAACCGGCAGGTCCCATTCCAGCCCGCCCAGCGCAAACCAGCCGGACTGCTCGGGCGGGCCCCACGCCGTCGGTTTGAGCACACTGTTGTTGTAGAACATGCGCGTGCCGGTGGGCTTGTGCTCCACTTGCAGAACGCGCCCACCAAATTCGGGCAGAATCGTGATCAGCAAAAATCGGTTTTCAAGGATCAGCGTCTTGTAGGTGCGCGTAACGGGCGCTGGAAGGGCCGTCTTGAAGGCCTCAATGTCCGTGCGCCGATAGGGCCACTTATAGACAGGGCTGAGCGCATCG
The DNA here is from genome assembly GCA_963773745.1 of uncultured Chloroflexia bacterium. GTDB lineage: Bacteria > Chloroflexota > Anaerolineae > Caldilineales > Caldilineaceae > UBA5069. Next base: position 292,710 of record CAVZCL010000004.1, on the reverse strand, counting down.
CTCTGAAAAGCCTCCACCGCGTAGGAGGGTATGGTGAGCGACGACTCGTAGAATGCAACCGTACCTACGGCCTCGGGCGCGCCTGGGCTTGTGGGAGACACCGTTGGCGTCGCATCGGGTGTTGCCGTTTCAGTTGATTCTATCGTTTCAGTCACCAAAGTTGGCTCGGGTGTCTCTGTGGACGCGGCCACTGTCGGACCTGCGGACTCGGCCACTGTCGGCACGACTGCCGGCGTCGCAGCGGCGACAACCGGGGGCGGCGCATCCCCTTCTGCGTGCGCCTCCTGGCCGCTGCAGGCGCTCATCAGCGCAGCCGCAGCCACAATCAGCGCGACTGCGAACGCGCGTGTGCGCCGCCGGGCTGATGCCGGAAGAGGCGCCGCGCAATCCGTGGCCAGTGATTCTGTGCGCACCGCCAACCTCGCTCGGGGGTAAGATTTCATATGCGCCGATCATACCATGCGCGCAGATTGGCGCAGAAACCGGCGCGCCACTCGCCACGCGTGCAAGCCGCTGTCGAATCCGGCCCACTTGTGCGCGCACGCGCAGCCGCTATAATGAAGGCTGCTGCGCCGGTCGGCGCACTCGTTCAGAACAGACGTGCAACCGTGAGGTTGGCAGCATGCAGGAGCCCGCGATGACATCTTCCACCCAGCGCGCCGAAGAGGTCCGTGCGCTTGAGACAGCCGAAGCCGCGCCTGAGCGCGTTGTCGAAACGGCGCAGGAACCGCGCTACCTCATTATCATCCACAACGACGATGTGACGCCCTACGAGTATGTCTTGCGCATTCTGGGCAGCCTTTTCATGCTCTCCGAAGAGCTGGCCGAGCACGTGGCCTGGACGGCGCACAGTGAGGGCCGCGCCGTCGTCCTGGTGCGGCCGCGTGCCGAAGCCATCCGGCTGGTCACGGTGGCGCACAGCCGTGCCCGTGTTGACGGCTTTCCGCTCGCCTTCTCGGTGGAGCCGGAGGTGTGACGCGCATGAGTGAACCTGACCCAGCGTATGACCACCCGCACGGCCATGACCCCAACCCCAATACCCCGCCCGGCGACGGCTCGTTCACCTTGTCCATCAATGGTGCAACCGAACGCATTACGCTTGACGTTCTGCGCAGTCACCCGTTCACCGAAATCCCCAACTGTACCATTGTCAGCACCGGCCATGGCTCCTCCGGCCCCTTTCGCTTTGGCGGCGTCACCGTGCGCGACCTTCTGGCCGCCCGCGGCATTGACACGGCGGCGTGCGCAAGTGCTCTTCGTCAGCGCCGACGGCTATGGCACGCGCCTGCCCCACCACCTGCTCCAGCACCACCCGGGCCCGCTGCTGGCCTACATGATCGACGGCGTGCCCATGCAGCGCGACCAAGGGCTCGTACGCCTCATCGTGGCCGAGGAAACTGACGACGCCCTCCACCAGGTGAAGTGGCTGGCGAGCGTTACGGTGAGCCCCGACGCTACGTAACAGGAGGCGCCGCGGTTCACAGTTTGCCTGCGCGATCGCTTGGCACGGCGTAGCGGCGGTGCAAGCCCCAGCCACGATCGTCCGGTAATTTCCCTGGCTTACCACAAGCCTGCTGCCACGCCTCAGGGTGCTAACACGCATCTGGCCTGCAGGTTAGGAAGTGAAGTCTGTAAACGGCCGAACGCTAAGATTGCGTTCGGCCGTTTTATCTTCCCTGCGCTCGCCCCGTTGCCATTTTCCCAACTATCCCAATCCCAGCGGCGCAAAAATGTTGGGTATTGACGCGCGAACATTTGTTCTATATACTCGTGATCAAACAGGGCCGGCTTGAATAGACCACGAGCCGGCTTCTGCGTCTCTTCCGCCGCCACCTTTGACCCCGCAGAGACAATTCTCGAGTAAATCACCATGGAAAACGAAAACGCTCACCGAACGAATCCAGCAACACCCGCAAGCCGCACCATTCCGCCGCGCCGTTCTCGAAGCGCAGGCCGACCGCATAGAGGCCATCCTGGCGCTGCACAAAGCGCCGGGCCAGGTAATGAGCGGCATCGTCTGTCCCCGCTTTGTCCAGTACCAGGTCATCCCGGCCGCATCGGTCAAGCTTAACCGCTTCTCCGCACTCTCTGAAGAGATTGCGCTGGCGCTCGACTGCGACCGCGTGCGTGTCTATCGCGAAGGCAGTCTCATCAACATCGAAGTTGCACGTGCCGTGGGTGATCCGGTGCGTCTCGCCGGCCTCATGGAGACGGTCTCGGGCCAGGTGCCCAGCGCCACGGCAATGCTTGGCATTGACGAAAAGGGGACTCCGCTGCTCTTGCGTCTCACGTCGTCCAACGTTGTGCATGTACTTGTGGCCGGCACCACAGGCAGCGGCAAGACGGCGCTGGCGCGCACCATGCTTGCGTCGCTGGCGTTGCACAATTCGCCTGCGGAGCTGCGCTTCGTTCTCATTGATCCCAAGGGGCGCGGCTTCGGCATGTTGCAGAAGCTGCCCCACGCCACCGGCTCCGTGGTCGTGGACACCGAAGAGGCGATTGCCAAGCTCAAGGCCGTGGTGGGCGAAATGGAGTTACGCGACCGCGCCCACACCAACCGCCCTGTCGTCGTCGTCGCAGTGGACGAACTGGCCGACCTGCTGCAGACCGGCGGCAAGGAAGTGGAGGCATTGCTGACGCGCCTGGCGCAGCGGGGGCGCGAGTCAGGCATCCATCTGCTTGCTTGCACCCAGAAACCAAGCGCCAGCCTGATTGGCAGCGCGATGAAGGCGAATTTCCCCGTGCGGCTGGTTGGGACAGTGGCGAGCAAGGACGAAGCGCGCTACGCCACGGGCATCAGCGACAGCGGTGCGGAAAAGCTCAGCGGCAAGGGCGATTTCCTGCTCGTGGCGTCGGCCAGCCCGCTGCGCTTCCAGGCGGCGTGGATGGGGCCGCAGGACTTCGCGCAACTCTGCCATCGCGTTGACGAACTCTACGGGCCCAAGATCGTCTCGCCCTGGCAGAAGCCGCCGCTGGAGCTTCCCGATTTTGGCTACGAAGTGCAAGCGGCGGCCGATTGACGGCTTGTGTTGCGGCTGTGTCCCGATTGATGACACTGATTCAAGGCGTGCGCCCGGCGCACCCGGCTCTCTTGGAGGAGAAAATGCGACAGATACTTGTGTTGGGTGTGCTTGTGGCAGGTGGCGTTCTGGCGTGGAGAATTGGTGAAACGTTGAGCAGTGACGCCATCAGCATGGGCCTCGGCATCTTCTTTGGCATGCTGGCCGGCCTGCCCGCGGCCCTGCTCGTCATGGCTGCGTCGCGCCGCCACGAGTATGTGGAGCAGCGTCCGCCCTCTGGCCGCCACGGCGGTGATGCGGCCTATGGCAACGGCTACGGCCAGTACGGCGGCTTCAACGGCCAGCCGCCTGTGATTGTTGTGACCACGCCCAACATGCTGCCGCAGGGCCAGGGTGACGGACGCGGACAGCAGATGGGGCTGCCCATGTGGCCCACAAGCAGCCCACGGCCGGCGCGCCAATTCCATGTTGTGGGCGACCAGGAAGAGCTGGTCGAGGAGTGGTAGCGCCGGCAGTCCATTCCAACCTTCGCGTCAGCACCGTGGGCTGCCCGTCACCGGGGGGAGCGGGCAGCCCACGGCTGATGAATCAAGCGCAATATCAAGGGGCGGCGCCACAATTTGGCGCCGCCCCTTGATATTGCGCTCTACTTGTCTTCCACCAGTTGGCTTATACGGCCGGACGCTTCCACGACGTAAAGCTCGCCCTGCGCATCCGTGCCCCACGATGTGATCGGGCTCTCTCCCTGCAGAACGAGCACGCTCTCCCACATTGCATTCTCGTCCCCATTGGCCGGCGGCGTGGCCGCCCAAACGCGCATGCTGCAGTAGTCGGCGTAGAAGTAGACGCCCTGCATTGCAGGCGTTGCGCCGCGGTAGACGTAACCGCCCGTCACCGAGCAGTTGCCGCTGTGGTCATACTCGATGACCGGCTGCTCGAGACCGGCAGGGTCACAATTGTCCTGCTGGAAGCAGTGCGTGCCCTCCAGAATCGGCCAGCCGAAGTTGAGCCCGCCCGGGCTGCCGGCCGCCACCAGGTTGACTTCCTCCCACACGTTCTGGCCCACATCGGCAATCCACAAGTCGTCCGTCGCGGCGTCGAAGCTGTAGCGCCAGGGGTTGCGCAGCCCCAGCGCCCAGATTTCGTCGCGCACCTCTTGTCCGTTCCACTGCGCGTCCACCCAGGGGTTGTCGGCGGGAATGGTGTACGGCTGCGTGGGATCGCTGGTCACATCAATGCGCAGCATCTTGCCAAGCAGCGTCGCCGGATTCTGGGCATTGCCAAAGCGGTCATTGGCAGCGCCGCCATCGCCCGTCCCTATCCACAGCATGCCGTCGGGGCCAAAGAGGAGCATACCGCCGTTGTGGTTCGTGGCAGGCTGCGCGTACGTCAGGACCAGACTCTCGCTGGCTGGGTCGGCGACCATGGGATCATCCGTCACCTGATAGCGGCTGATGACTGTGTCGCCCTGGCGGTTGGTGTAGTCCACGAAGAACGCCCCGCTGCTGGCGTAATCGGGCGCGAAGGCGAGGCCGAGCAGCCCCTGCTCGCTGCCGCTGCTGCCTACACGGTCGGTAATGTCGAGGAATGGCGTGTCAACAACCTCCCCATCGGCGATGATGCGGATGCGCCCGGCCTTCTCCAAAACAAAGAGGCGGTCGCTGCCGTCGCCCGCGTGGGTAAGGAAGACAGGCATATCAAAGCCGTCGGCAACCGTCTCCAGGCGCAACGGCGTCGCTTCCGGGTCAAAGGGGCGGGCGGGCGCTGCCAGCCCTCTTCCGGCGTCTGTCTCGACAACCGGCTCCACCATCGGCTCGACCACCGGCTCCACCTGCACCACCGGCTCAATCTCCGCCGCTGGGGTGATTGTCGGGAGCGCCGGGGCTTCCTCGGCGGGTGCAGAGACCACGGGGGCGTTTTGGTTGGCGGGCAGTCCACACGCGCCCAGCAGCAACGTGGCGGCCAGGGCGGCCAGGGCCATTGCCAGCTTGGCGCGGGCAGGCGCATGAGCGTTCGTTCTGTGTAACATGCGAGTCCTTTCTTGTTCGGGAAGCTTTCGGGAAAGCGCTGTTTGCAGTGACATGAGCATCGCGCAGAGCCGATGGTGGCGCAGTGAGCCGCGCACCCAATTGTGCTCTTGCTCCAACGGCGGTGGGCAGCAGTTGGTTCGCGACGGCGTGAAGACGCGCTTGTTCGTTCTGCAAGACTCCTGGGAGGCTCAACCTGGCACGGTGCGCGCGCGAGCGCCTGTAGCCGCACGGGTGTAGAATAGAGGGTGACTCACAGCGGCAAGGCGGCGCTTCGCACGGCCGCACATGTCGCCACAAACCCACACACCGAGAGGGAATGCGCATGGCTCTTGTCACACGGCGCGCAGAGGCGCTGGAGTACACCGAGTTGTTCCGCCGCAGCCACGCTTCGATGGCTATCTTCTGCACTGCCTCGCACTGGAACACCGAAGCCATTTTGCTGGCGGGACAGATGCTGGCCGAAAAGCATGGGCTGAGTGAAGTCCCGCTGGCCGTCGCCATGACCTACACCTATCCCTACATGCCGCAGGCGGTGCGCGCCACCCACAGCGGCAACGCGCCCGCCGGCTTCCTCTCCAATATGGCGCACCTCAGGATTCTGTGTGATGGCCCCGATGCACCCTATCCCAACGTGGTCGCGCTGCCCCATCTGGACCACGCCGACCCCAAGCGCGACCAGTGGGCACTGACCGAAGGATTGCCCCACCTGGCCACGGTGATGTTCGACGCGCAGAAATATCCCTTTGCCGACAACCTGGCGTGGACCAAGGAGTATGTGGCCACATATGGCAGCCAGGTCATGGTGGAAGGCATCATCGAAGAGCTGGCCGTGGGCGGGTTGAAGCAGGCCGTGCAGAAGGATGACTACGTGGCGAAGGCCGTGCGCTTTATGCAGGAGACCGGCGTCGATTTGCTTGTGGCCGACCTGGGGACGGAGCAGCAGTCCGACCGCATTGGTGAGGGGCGCTACCTGAAGGCGCGCGGCCAGGCGCTAACGGAGAGCCTGGGCGGCGAGGCAAGGCTCGTGCTGCACGGCACCTCCTGCCTCTCGATTGACCAGATTCTGAACCTTGCTGACGACGGCGTGATCCGCGTGAACATGTGGACGCGCATTGTGCGCGAGGCGGGGCAGTACGCCGCGACGAGGCTCATCGCACGCCAGGATGCGATTGCCGCGGGCGATTTTGAGGCCGCCGAGTCGCACCAGTACCTCGAGGATTCCACGGTGCGCGCCGCCGAAATCATGCTTGAGGTCATGGAGGCCATCGGCTACCCGCGTCTCGCTCTATAACTGCGACGCGAACGACGCAAAAGCGCAAAGCGAAGCGCAAAGAAAAGCAAGGGCAAGGAAGACGCAAATACAAAAGTTGTTGTCTTTCCTTGCTGTCGCCCTTCTTTGCGCTTCCTTTGCGCCTTTGCGCCTCTGCGTCGGGTTTACTGTTGTAAGGGCGCGCACTTCGCTCGTGGGCAGTATGCGGCTATACTCAGTGCCGATCGCTGCTGTGGTCTGTGGCCCTTTGCCTTGCGAGTGATGCGATGCTGCCCGAGAATGCTGTGACAACCGAATCACCCTTCCAGCAGATTGTCGCTACGCTGGCTGCCGCGGGCGCGCCGTATACCATCCACGAACACGCACCCTCGGTGACGATCGCTGATGCCGAGGCGCACCTTGCCTTCCCTGTGGAGCGGCTGCTCAAGAGCATTGCCTTTCGCAACAAGCGGGGCGGCTGGCTGCTGGCAGGGCTCTGCGGGTATGCACAGGTGGACTACAAGCGCCTTGCCGAGGCCGTGGGCGTTAGCCGCACGCAGCTTGTGCGTCTCGAATTCCACGAGGTGGAGGCAGAGCTGGGCTACGAGGTTGGCGCCGTTGCGCCCTTTGCGCGCAACGGCGAAACAACCGTCTGGCTCGACGCCGGCGTGCTGCGGCACGCAACCATCTTCTGCGGCACGGGCCGCCGCGACCGCACGCTGGAAATCGCGCCCGCCGATCTCATCCAGCTAACCGCCGCGCAGGTGGCCCCGATTGCGAAGAAGGTTGTCTGTGAAGGGTGAACCGAGAAGGATTGCCTGTTGCACTGGTATCTCGCAGCACCTGCCCGAATACAGTCACTCCAATCCCCCATTGGCCGATGAAATGACACCGCAAGGAGGGGATGTTGACCGCAATGGCCGCAACAACAGATGTGCTTCAGCAGTTCCTCGACGCGTTCAATCGCCACGATCTCGACGCTATCATGGCTTTCTTCGCAGAGGAGTGCGTGCTTGAAACACCACGCGGACCGGACCCTTGGGGCCGCCGCTACGTAGGCCACGAGGAGGTGCGCACCGGGCTTGCCGGTCGCTTCGCCGGTATTCCCGACGTGCACTATGGGGACGACCACCATTGGGTGTGCGGCGACCGTGGCGTCTCCACCTGGCTGCTGACCGGCACCGCGACGAACGGGCAGCGCCTGGCGGTGCGTGGGTGCGATCTGCTGGAGTTTGAAGAGGGTCGGATCACCCGCAAGGACTCCTACTGGAAGATCGTTGATGGTTAGGAACTATCTGAAAGCCGTAATTGTATGTGGTGGCTCGACGTGTTAGGCTTTGGGGCGGACACCACGAAGAGTTAGGTGTCTGCTTTCTCGTGCCGGCGCGCCCCGCCCTCGTTCGTCGGTTTCTGTTCTGGCGGCGCCCGCTCGACCGGGACCGGCATTCTTGAGACATCACCTGGTTCCTGCGGACGGCTTGTATCCGACTTCAATGCTCGATTCGCAGCGCTGCGTTCTCTTTCAACACGAATCACCTCATGCTCGGACTCGTTCCCAAACTGCCACTCTACTGGTCCTTCCGCTACTTCGGCTGGCCCAAGGTCAAGCCCTTCTCGGTGGTGATCAGCATCTCGTTTCGCTGCAACTCCAAGTGCCGCACCTGCGATGTCTGGCGCAAGCCCAACGACGACATGAGCGTCGCCGAATGGGATCGCGTCTTTCAGTCGCTCGGGCGCTCGCCCTTCTACATGACCTTCACCGGCGGCGAGCCCTTCCTGCGCAGCGACCTCGACGAAATGGTCATCAGCGCCTACAACCGCTGCCGCCCCGAAGTCATCACCATCCCCACCAACGGCATGCTCACCGAGCGGGTTGTGACGCAGGTGGCGCGCATGTGCCGCGAGTGCCCCAAGTCCTCCATCGGCATCAACCTGAGCCTCGACGGCATTGGCGACGAGCATGACGACATCCGCGGCGTGGAAGGCAACTGGAAGCTCTCCATGGAGACGTGGCGGCAGCTCAAGGAGCTGCAGAAGGAGCACAAGAATCTGGTGCTCACCGTGCACACGGTCATCAGCCGCTTCAACGTGACGCGCTTCAAGGCGATTCAGGAGGGGCTGAAGTTCCTCGAGCCGGATTCGTACATTACCGAGGTGGCCGAGGAACGCGTGGAGCTGGACACGGTGGGCTGGGGCATCACCCCGCTGCCCGACGACTACGACGAGATTGCCGATTTCCTCAGCCGGCAGGCGCATCAATCGCCCGCACGGGGCATTGCACGCTTTACGCAGGCCTTCCGCGCCCAGTACTACCAGTTGGCGAAGCGGGTGCTGCACGAGCGCACGCAGGTCATCCCCTGCTATGCGGGCTGGGCCAGCGCGCACATAGCCCCCAATGGCGACCTCTGGTCCTGCTGCATTCGCGCCGAGAGTGTGGGCAACGTGCGGCAGACGAACTACGACATCAGCCCGCTCTGGCGCGGGCGCGCGATGGAGGAGCTGCGCGGCAGCATCAAGCGCAAGGAGTGCGCCTGCCCCATGGCCAATGCCAACTACGCCAACATGCTCCTCCACCCGCCCACCGTGGCCAAAGTGATGCTGGATGTGGTGAAGTAGTACGGGATAACTGCGACGCAGAGGCGCAAAGGCGCAGAGGAAACGCAAAGAAAAGCAAAACAAGATAGAGGGCCGTCCTTACACAAGGACGGCCCTCTATCTTGTTGCAGTCACCACGCCTAGCGGCGGCTTAAACCGCCGGCCGTTGTCAATGGCCTTCGCAGAACACCGGCGGCTGAAGCCGCCGCTACGCACCCGCGCACTTGGGCCTTGCACCGCTCAGGGCGGCCAGGGGCTGTCGGTGCGCGTGTTGATGATGAGTTCAATGGGCGCACGAGGATACATGGGCGGCAGATCGCGCGCCGGCAGCGTCACAATATGGTAGGGGGCAACCATTTCGCCTTCGTAATTCCACCCGGCGCCGGGTCGTAGAAATCGGCGTAGACGCGCAACGATGTGCCGTCGGTGGCAACGTCCGTAATGCGCACGCTTGAGCCTCTGCTCTGCACACCACGGTGCACCACCAGCGCGGCGTCATTGTAGAAGGTCAACTGGCGCAGCTTGACCAATGTGGATTCGGGCAGCGGCGCCGGCCCGCCCACGTCATTCAGGTTACGCATGAGCCACACAGAGGGCTGCCCGGAGGTCCACGTAGGCACAGTGCCGACGTTGTCAATGACGAGCGTCTCGAGCGGCAGCTTGCGCCAGCCATCGGGCAGCGGCGTGGGTGTGGGCGCGTGCACAAGTGCGTTGGGATCAGGCGGGCCGTAATATCTGATCAAGTTGACGGCCTCCTCATGCACCAGCCGCAACACCTGATTGGGTGTTAGCTCCGTCCAGATGATCTCGCCGCTGAAGCTCTCTGCGGCGCGTCCTCGGCCTGGAGCCACGCCACAATCGGCTCGCGTGCCGAACTCTGGCGCGCCGCATAAATGCGCGCCATGGTCGCGCTCATCTCCGCATAAAGATCGGGGCTCACCTGATACAACTGGTTCATGGTGCCTATGTCGAAAAAGTCGGGACGCACTTCTGGGTAGAGGCGCTCAAGCTCGAGGTAGACCAGCTCCATGTCGGCGGGGAAGGCGTGCACACCCACGCGCAGGCGCGCATCGGGCGCGGCGCGCTCGAGCGCCGCCACCAACGGCTCATCGAACTTGCCATTGAGGTAGGTGTACCAGGGATTGCTCGTGTCGGCGTTCTTGATCCACTCTGAAAGCAACCGCTCACCCGAATTGAGGTCAACCGGAATGGCGTGGTAGAGGCTGGGGTAGTCGGGATTGTTCGTGACAAAGAGTACGTCCCGCCCCAGATCGGGCAGGCGGGCGTAGGTGAGGGCGACGATGGGATTCGCAGCTGTGCCGGGAATGCTGCCGCGCATAGGTGAGTGCAACCTCCTCTGCCTCGACCTGCGAGAGCTTGAGCTGGCGGCCGTCGGGCGCAACAAAGGGCCAGTCGGCTCCACGCGCGCCACCGGGCAGGCCGGCCACGCCCACAGGGGGCTTCTCGCCGTTGGGCAGCGGGCTGATGAAAGGGTCGATAAGCTCGTCCATGGTGGTCAAGGGCGGTGGCGGCGTGGGCGGAATGGCGCGGCCGGGCTCATTCACACAGCCGGCCAAGGCCAGTGTGACGAACAGCACAGCAGAACAACGGGAGGACAAATTGACAGAACACGCGAAGAGGGTGCTGCATACGCGCCTCCAGAGGGGTTCTGTTGCCACAGCGCGGCGGGTGGCGTTGCCCAATTATACACCGAAGCGAGGCTTCTCAGAATCGGAAGCCTCGCTTCTTCGCTGCCTTTACTCTTCTTTGCGTTCCCTCTGCGCCCTGCGCCTCGCGCCGTCGTTACTTGCGCCGCAGCCCGGCGGAATGACGCGCACCGTCGTTTACCAGCGCAACCAGGCGCGCAAGGTTCATGCGGTCTTCGTCGAGCGTGTCATCCTTGGGCGTCTCCAGCAGCATGGGCGTCTTTCTCCCAGCGCGGGTCGTTGAGGATGTAGCCGAAGGCATCGCGGCCAATCTCGCCGTCGCCAATGTGCGTGTGGCGGTCCAGGTGGCTGCCCAGCGTCCCCTTGCTGTCGTTCAAGTGCCAAACGCAGACCTGGTTAATGCCGATCTCAAGCTCCAGTTGGTCCATGAACTGCTCGTACGCGTCGGCCGTGCGCAGGTCGTAGCCTGTGGCGTGGATGTGGCAGGTGTCGAGGCAGACGCCGACGCGCGAGCGGTCTTCCACCAGCTCCATAATGGCGCGCAGCTCCTGCAGATTGCGCCCCATGGTCGTCCCCTGCCCGGCCATAATCTCGAGGCAGGTCGTCACATCGCCGCAGTCGGGCGTGGCGGCGTGGATGGCGTTGAGCGCCGCGGCCACGCGCTGCACGCCAAACTCGGCGCCGCCGCCCGTGTGCGCGCCCGGGTGCAGCACGACATGAGGGATGCCATAGGCGTGGGCGCGCTCGATTTCGTCCTGGTGCGCGGCCTGGCTCTGCGCAAAGAGATCGTCCTTGGGCGTGGCCAGGTTGATGAGGTACGACGCGTGGCTCACCGCATAGCCAATGCCCTGCGCAGGCATGTCGCGCTGCCAGCAGGCCACGTCATCCTGGTCAATCTTCGGGCCCTTCCACTGGCGATTGTTCTTGGTAAAGACCTGCACGGCGTTGCTGCCCACCGCTGTGGCGTGGCCCAGCGCCTTGCTGACGCCGCCGGCAATGGACATGTGCGCGCCGAGAATAAGGGTTTCAGGTTTAAGGGTTGAAGGTTCCAGAGTTGAAGGTTCAAGGTTCGTCGTCACACGTGCTCCCGGCTGCATTCTTTCAGGTTCAGCGCTTCAAGGGTTCAATAGTTGTCACTTCAGGTGCGTTTCATCTTGTTCTTGCTTTGCTTTGCGCTATCTTTGCGCCTTCGCGCCGCTGCGTCGTGTTTCGCAGTTGGCGAGTCAGTGTACCAGAGAGTAGGGCGGGTTTTGGTATACTGACTTGCATGCTGCTCGCTATCGACACAGCCACCGCCACGGCTTCGCTCGCCCTCTATGACCTTGACGCCCGCCGCCTGCTTGCCGAGCAGACGTGGCAGGCGCGCCGCCGCCACACGCAGGAGCTGATCCCTGCGTCACAGGCACTGTTGCAGCGCATGGAGATCGCGCCCGCTGCATTGACCGCGCTGGCGGTAACGACCGGCCCCGGTTCCTTCACGGGCGTGCGCGTGGGCATCAGCACCATCAAGGGGATGGCGCTGGGGCTGCCCACCGCGCCACGCGTGGTGGGCGTGCCCACCCTCACCGTGGCCGCCGCCCCCTGGCTGCAGGCGGCGTGGAGCACTTCGCCGCTCACCATTGTGTGCGCCTTTGTGCAGGCAGGGCGCGGCCGCTACAACTGGTGCTGGTTTGGCCCCGAAGATCTGCTCTTTCGCCCGGCAGCGGCAGACCACTTCGCAGGCGACACCACCGCATTTGCCGCCGCACTGGCTGCCCACGGCGCGCCTGCAATCTGGCTGGCGGGCGAGCCCGACGCAGCCCTGGCCGAGGCGGTCGCGCCCTTGCCGCGTGTTACGTTGCTCAACTCCGTCTCCGCCATGCGCCGCGCGGGTACGCTCGCGCACCTGGCCGGCCTCTATTTTGACGAAGGCGTCGACGACGATATCGCCACCCTGCAACCCCTCTACCTGCGCGCGCCCTGAGGCCGCGATACCCTGCCTTCTGCACTCCAAAACCTGCAACCTAAAAGACGCGGCCCATGTCTACGCCCCAATTCACACCCATGACGAACGACGACCTGCCCGAGATTCTGTACATCGAGCGCGCCAGCTTCCCCACACCGTGGACCGAATACACCTTCCGTGTGGAGATCAACCAGAACGAGCGCGCCTTTTATTTTGTGCTGCGCTCCAGCGCGAACGGCGGTACAGGCGCAGCGGGTACAGCCGGCGCGGCCGGCACAGTTGGCGCGGCCGACGGCCTGCTGCCCCCCATCCTTGCCTATGGCGGCTACTGGGTGCTTGGCGACGAGGCGCACATCGTCACCATTGCCTCCCACCCGCTGCTGCGCCGCAACGGCTTTGGCGAGCTCATGTTCCTGCACCTGCTGGACCGTGCGCGCGAGGCGGCCATCAACGCCGTCACGCTGGAAGTGCGCGCAGGCAATCTGCCCGCGCAGGGGCTCTACACCAAGTGTGGCTTCAAGCAGGTAGGCCTGCGCAAGCGCTACTATCGCGACAACGACGAAGATGCCCTCCTGATGACCCTCTTCGACATCGACCAGCCCGCCGTCTGGGAGCCCCTCGCCGCAACGCTTGCGCGCCTGGAGGCGGCTTTTGAGGGGCCGGCGGGTGACAAAGGCAAATGGTAAGCGGCAAGTGCTCATTCGCAAGAGGCAACTCGCTTGCCAATGACCATTTGCCGGTTACCAGTTACCACTTGACATTTGCCACGTGCCGCTTTTGTTTGCATCCCGTTTGCGCCGCGTTAAACCTCCGTTAGTTTCGTAACTCCCCCTACCCATACGTGCCAATTAAGGAGTATAGTGTGTGCAGATGGAGAACGCGACGAGCGTCCTCCACACTGTGCCGGCGGCGAAAGCTGCGCGCTTCGCGCAACACGAATGCCGCCCCGTGTGCAGCGCAGGGCTTCTTGACTGCCCGCACACCCGTTTCGCCGCTGAGCGTGTTATACGCCCAGCCTTATTTGAAAAACGAGGATTGCCAGAATGCGATTCGATCGATTTACCGAAAAAGCACAAGAAGCCGCCATGCGCGCCTATGAAATCCTGCAGCAGTACAAGCACACGCAGGTGGACACGGAGCATGTCTTCCTCGCGCTCATGCAGCAGGCCGACGGCGCCGTGCAGCAGATTCTTGGGCGCATGGAAGTGACGGCGGACGTCATCGAGCACAAGCTCGAGGCGGTGCTCGAAGCCTCGCCCAAGAACGCGGCCGGCATGGGCTACGGCCCGCAGGCGCAGGTCTTCATTACGCCGCGCCTCAAGCGGCTGATGGACGTTGCGCTGGAGGAAGCCACCAAGCTTAAGGACGAGTACATCAGCACGGAGCACCTCTTCCTGGCGATTGCCAGCGAGCGCAACACGCCCAGCGCCAACATCCTGCGCGAAAGCAATGTCACCAAGGAGCGCATCTACACGGCGATTGAGGAACTGCGCCAAGGCAAGCGTGTGACCGAACCCAACGCCGAGACCAAGTATCGTGTCCTCGAGAAGTATGGCCGCGACCTGACCAAGGTAGCCGTCGAGGGCAAGCTGGACCCCGTAATTGGCCGCGACACCGAAGTCCTGCGCGTTATGCAGGTGCTTAGCCGCCGCACCAAGAACAACCCGGTGCTGATTGGCGAGGCCGGCGTGGGCAAGACGGCGATTGTGGAGGGGCTGGCGCAGAAGATTATCGCCAACGACGTCCCCGAGACGCTCATGAACAAGCGCGTCATTTCGCTCGACCTGGGCGCGATGCTTGCCGGCACCCGCTTCCGCGGCGAGTTCGAGGAGCGCCTCAAGGCCTCCATCGAAGAGGTGCAGCGCAGCGAAGGCGAGGTCATTCTCTTCATTGACGAGCTGCACACGGTGGTGGGTGCAGGCAACGCTGCAGGCGCGATGGATGCAAGCAACATGCTCAAGCCGGCGCTGGCGCGTGGCGAACTGCAGTGCATTGGCGCAACCACGCTTGACGAGTACCGCGAGCACATTGAGAAGGATGCCGCGCTCGAACGGCGCTTTGCACCCGTATTTGTGGACGAGCCCAACGTGGAGGACAGCATCGAGATTCTGCGCGGCCTGAGCTCGAAGTACGAGGAGCACCACAAGGTGACCTTCTCCGACGACGCGCTTGTGCAAGCCGTTCGCCTGAGCCATCGCTATGTAATGGACCGCCGCCTGCCTGACAAGGCGATTGACCTTATGGACGAGGCCGCGGCCAAGCTGCGCGTGGCAATCTTCTCCATGCCCAAGGCGCTCAAGGAGAAAAAGACGGCGCTCGAAGCGCTTGTGAAGGAGGAGGAGGAGGCCTGGGCCGCACGCGATTACGAGACCGCCGCACGCGTCAAGACCGAGCGTGTGCGCCTTGAGGGCGAACTGACCGAAGAGATGGCGACGTGGCGCATTGATGCCAACCTCGACGACGTGGTTGAAGCCAGCGACATTGCCTCAATCGTCAGCCAGTGGACGGGCATCCCCGTGAGCAACATGCTCGAGTCCGAGGCGGAGAAGCTGCTGGGCATGGAGGATGCGCTCAAGACGCGCATCATTGGCCAGGAGCAGGCGATTGTGGCCGTCAGCGACGCCATCCGCCGCGCCCGCAGCGGCCTCAAGGATCCGAAGCGCCCCATTGGCGTCTTCCTCTTCCTGGGCCCCACAGGCGTGGGCAAGACGGAGCTCGCCAAGGCGTTGGCCGGCTTCATGTTTGACGACGACGACGCGCTGCTGCGTGTGGACATGAGCGAATACCGCGAACCGCACACCGTGAGCCGCCTCTTCGGTGCGCCTCCCGGCTACGTGGGCTACGATCAAGGTGGGCAGCTTACCGAACAGGTGCGCCGCCGCCCCTACCAGGTGATTCTCTTCGACGAGGTCGAAAAGGCCCACCCCGACGTCTGGAATTCGCTGCTGCAGATTATGGACGACGGCCGCCTGACAGACGGCCAGGGACGCACGGTGGATTTCCGCAACACCGTCATCATCATGACGAGCAACGTGGGTGCGGATTCGATCAAGCGTGGCCCCTTCGGCTTCAGCACGCCCACTTTCGACGAGAGCAAGTATGCGCAGGGCGAGTACAGTGCGCAGCTCAAGCGCCTCTTCCGGCCTGAGTTCCTGAACCGAATTGACGAGACGATTGTCTTTGACACCCTCTCGCGGCCCGAGATTCGCAAGATTGTACAGTTGCTCATGAACGAAATCTCCAAGCGCATGAGCGAGCTGGGCTTCACTGTGGAGATGAGTGAGAGCGCCGCCGATTACATTGCCGAAATTGGCTATGACCCGGCCTATGGCGCACGGCCGCTGCGCCGGCTGCTGCAGCGGCGGGTGGAGAATGAGTTGAGCAGGCGGCTGCTGAATGGCGAGTACAGCACGGGTGACCACGTCTTCATCGACCGCAACCCCGAGGCAGGGAGCGGCCCCGACGAGAATGCGCTCACCTTCACCAAGATGGACCAGGCGCCGATTGCGATTGACCTGCCTGTGCAAAGCAAGCCGTAGGTCACGTTTCCCGGCGTGACGAACAGCAGTCACGTCTCCCGCCATAACGCATGAATGCACGCAGAGCGAGGCTTCCGGAATCGGAAGCCTCGCTTTCTGTTTGCGGCTCCCGCGTCCGAATGTGATAAGATCACCAATCGCGCCCATGCGCGCCAACTTGTACTTCGCCTCACCCACTTCGCTGCACATGCAGCGGCGCACACAGGACAAAAACAAAATGACACGCTACACCTTCCCGCCCGAATTTGTCTGGGGCAGCGCCACCTCCTCCTACCAAATTGAGGGTGCCTTTAATGAAGACGGCAAGGGCGAATCCATTTGGGATCGTTTTGCCCACACGCCCGGCAAGATCATCGACGGCAGCAACGGCGACATTGCCTGCGACCACTACCACCGCTGGCCCGAAGACATCCAGCTCATCAAATCGCTGGGCTTCAGCGCCTACCGCTTCTCCATTGCCTGGCCGCGCGTCTTCCCCACCGGCCGCGGCACCATCAACCCGCCCGGCGTGGACTTCTACAGTCGCCTGGTGGATGGTCTGCTTGAGGCAGGCATCACCCCCTACGCCACCCTCTATCACTGGGATTTGCCACAAGCGCTGCAGGATGATGGCGGCTGGGGCAACCGCGCCACCGCCGAAGCCTTTGCCGACTACGCCGACGTGCTGAGCCGCGCGATTGGTGACCGCGTCAAGAACTGGATCACCATTAACGAGCCGTGGTGTGTCAGCCTGCTCAGCCACTTTATTGGCGCGCATGCGCCCGGCCTGCACGATGGCCCGCTGGCCCTGCGCGCCGCCCACCACTCGCTCCTTGCGCACGGGCTCGCCGTCCCCGTGCTGCGCGCCAACAGCCCGGGCGCCGAGGTGGCAATCACGCTGAACTATACACAGTCGCAACCTGCAACGCTTGCGCCGGCGCCTACGGCCGCCGCCGACTACACCGCCGCGCGCCTCTACGACGGCTTCTTCAACCGCTGGTTCTTCGACCCCGTGCATGGCCGCGAATATCCGGCCGACATGGTGACCTATTACAGCGAGCAGGGTTTCCTGCCCAATGGGCTGGAGGACTTTGTGCAGCCGGGCGACATGGAGATCATCGCCACGCCCACGGACTTCCTGGGCGTCAACTACTACACGCGTGAGGTCGTCAAGGCAAGCGATCCGGACAGCGACAGCAGCGGCTGGCAGAGCGCACCCGAAGCGGCCCCGCTTGAGCGTACGCCCATGAACTGGGAGATCTATCCCGACGGCCTCTACGAGCTCCTCTGCCGACTGCACTTTGACTACCAGACGCCGAAGATCATCGTCACCGAAAACGGCGCATCCTACCCCGACGGCCCGGGGCCGGACGGAAAGATCAATGACACCAAGCGCATTGACTACCTGCGCAGCCACTTTGTTGCCGTGGCACGCGCCCGCGCCGCCGGTGCACCGGTGGCAGGCTACTTCGTCTGGTCACTCATGGACAACTTTGAATGGGGAGAGGGCTACCAGCAGCGCTTCGGTACAGTTTGGGTGGACTTCGAGAGCCTGGAGCGCACCCCCAAGGAGAGCGCCCACTTCGTAACCGAAGTCATGGCACAGCAACGCCGTGGAGGCGTAACCGCAGGGAGTAGGGAGTAGGGTGTGGGGTGTTGGGGCCCCAACACCCCACTCCCTACTCCCTACGTCCCTACTCCCTACTCCCTACTCCCTACTCCCTACTCCCTATTCCCTGCAGTTCCTACTCGCCGTTCTTCCCCACACGGGGCAGCGGATTGAGCGCGTTCTGCGTCTGCCAGCGCCGCCTGCGCTCGTCAGAGGAGAGCGTGCCATCCTCGCCGGAGGTCAGCCAGCCACGCCGCCAAAAGGCAATCAGCAGTGACACGCCAATCAGCAGAAAGATGGCCCACGCAAAGAGATAGCCATAGCGCCAGTGCAGCTCGGGCATGTACTCGAAGTTCATCCCATAGACCCCCGCCACAAAGCTCAGCGGAATGAAGATGGTGGAGATGATCGTCAACAGCTTGACGATCTCGTTCATGCGGTTGTTGGCCAGCGCCAGGTGCGTCTCAATGGTGGAGCCGGCCAGATCGCGCATGCCGTCCGACAGGTCCGCCAGACGCACCATGTGGTCGTAAACATCGCGGAAGTAAATGCGCATGTCGTGGGGAATAACGGCGTAGTCATTCATCGCCAGGCGGTTGACAAGCTCGCGCTGGGGAATGAGAATGCGGCGCAGGCGCAGCGCGCTGCTCTTGGCCGTGAGGATGTCGTTGAGCAGCAGCGCACGCGTGCCCTGCGAGTCCGAACGGAAGATGACATCGCCGAGCTCCTCCAGGTGCGCCTCGAATTCGTCCAGAATCGGAATGAAGCCATCCACCTGTCGGTCCAGCATGTCGTAAAGGACGAAGGCGGGCCCGCGTGAGAGACCGCGCGTCTCGTGCAAATCCAGCTGCCAGAGGCGGTCAATCGACGAGCGCTGGCGATCGTGCATGGTGACGATGTAGTTGCCGCCGAGGAAGATGTCCACCTCGTCGGTGTCCAGGTCCATGGGCTCGTCGCCCAGCGAAACGGTGTGGATAACCACAAAGAGGTAGCTGCCGTAGTCATCCAGTTTGGGCACGTGGATGTCCTGGATGGCATCCTCAATGGCCAGCGGGTGGAAGCGAAAGGTCTGTTCAAGCACCATGCGCCACTCATCTTCTGTGGGCGCGAGCATGTCGATCCAGAGATTAATGAGCTTATCCTGGAGAGCCGTCTGCAGCTGTTCCACGGGCAATTCGGCCACAATACCGGTGCTGCGGTGGCGGTAGAGGATGCGGATCACGGGGCTTCCTTGGGTGCAGGCGTGGCGGTTACGGCGCAAGCGCAATCCGGTGGATTGCGCCCCCATAGTCTACCACGTAGAGCGTGCCATCCGGCCCCTCGCCAAAGCTGGCCACAGCGAAGCCTGTATCCAGAAAATCATGGCGCTGCCACACACCGCCCTCATTGCGCAGGCCAAAGATGCGCCCTGCGCTGAAATCGCCAAAGATGTAGATGCCTTGCAGGGCCTCAATCGGCCCTCGATAGACGTAGCCGCCTGTGATGGACTGCCCCACGCTGCGGTCGTACTCATGCACGGGCTGCGTCTTGCCGGCGCTGTCGCAGCCGCCGCTGCCGGGCGGATAGCAGTGCGTCCCCTCCAGAATGCTCCAGCCGTAATTCTCGCCCCCCTGCTCTCCGGCCGGCACGAAATCGACTTCCTCCCAGGCGCTCTGGCCCACATCGCCGATCCAGAGGTCGCCCGTGGCCTTGTCAAACGAGAAGCGCCAGGGATTACGCAGCCCGTAGGCCCAAATGGCCTGCGCCAGTGGCTGCGGCGTGGGGCTGGGCGGCACGGCAGTTGCCGTGGGCATCGCGGTTGGCGTAGCCGTAGGGCGAGGCGTTTGCGTGGCCGTGGGCTGCGGTGTGGGCTGCGCCGTCGGCTCCGGCACAGAGATGAGCGGCAGGAAGGTGTCGCTGCCTGGTGTCGCTTGTTGCGGTGGAACCGGGGATCCAGCCGTAAAGGGATTGTCTGGATTGGCTGCGATGAAAGGGTTATCAGCCGGAATCGTGTACGTTCCCGTAGCGCCCACTTCCACCCGCAGCAGCTTGCCCAGCGGAGAGGTCAGATTCTGGGCGGACTTGAGGGGATCGCCGCCGCTGCCGCCGTCGCCCACGCCCATGTAGAGCAGGTCGTCGGGGCCAAAGAGAATGGCGCCGCCGTTGTGGTTCAAGTAGGGCTGGTTAATGGTGAGAATGCGCTCTTCGCTCTCATTGTCGGCCAGGTTTGGGTTGGCCGTGGAGACGCGGTAACGAGCCAGCACGTTGTCGTTGCCATTCGCAGGCGAAGGTTCGTCACGCAAAATGGGCGCCGCGGGATTGCCTGTGGCTGTATAGGAGACGAAGAAGTAGCCGCCTGTAGCGAAATCGGGCGGAAAGGCCAGCCCCAGCAGGCCGCACTCGCTGCAGGTGGAGTTGACCTTGCTCACGATGTCGAGGAAGGGCGTTGTTTGCTTGACGCCGCCTTCAAGGATATAGACCTTGCCGGACTTCTCCACAACAAAGAGGCGGTTCGTGCCGTCACCGGCGTCAGTAAGGTAGACGGGCCGGGTGAAGCCGTCGGCCACATCCTGCAACACAATCGCGGGCCAGGCGGGGCTGCCTTGCGGCGTTTGCGCCAGGGCCTGAGACGCGGCCGGCAGGGAAGATGCTGCAACGACCAACAGCAAGGCAAGCAGAAGTGGCCGCTTGGCAAGCAAGGCGGTCACATGGGTGCGAAAAGACATTAGGTTCCCCTTCTATCAGGGCAGATGCACGCTCGCGCTTTGGGTGGCTTGAGTCGCACTCTGCACATGTCGGCCTTGCGCAAAGGGACGCGCGAGACGGCGGATGGTGCTGTGGCGAAGAACGCACACGGCGGTGGGCGGCGTTCCACACAAGCCACAGCATACGTAGCGGGGGGCTTACAGCCCTCCGTTTTGGGCCTCTGCAAAGCGTCGCGTACTGCGTCACGTCAGAGACGTGACCTACGGTCGTCACGTCAGAGACGTGACCTACAACAGCCGGAGGGCTGGAAGCCCCCGCTACGAAAGCCGTACGCCCATGTGCTCATCGCCGCGCCATGGGGACATCCAGCACAAAGGGGTCGCTGGCATCGAGCGGTGGCTGGAAGTAATCTTCACGCACGGGCAGATACTCTTCGTGGACGACAATGACGGCATAGCTCTGCCCTGTCTCCACGCGTTTGTCGAGCCGATAGTCGCCGGCGCGCGTACTCGTGCCGCTGGTGAAGATCTGCGCCTCGTCAAAGCCGGACTCGATCCACTGGTCCACGCTCACGCCCGGCTTGAGAAAGACCACAAGTGCGCCCTCAACTGCATGGCGGCTGTTGTCGGCATCGTGGACGTTGCCGGCAACGTTGACCGTGCTGCGCGTGGTGGCGGCCTGCGCCACCACGCGGAATGCGCCCGACTGGGCAGCTTCACCCTCCACAAAGAGTTCAAGTGTGTACTCACCTACGGGCAGCCCTTCGGCGTGGGTAATGCTCAGCCACGCCGTCTGCACATCGCCCTGGTCCCACGCCCACTCCTCGCGCAGCACTTCCTGGCCGTCATAGGACCAAGCCGAGCGCAGCACCACGCCGTTGCGCAGCCCCTGGGCGGGGAAGATGGCGAAGACCTCCTTCACATCGGCAAAGTTGGAGGCTGGGCCAATGGGCGAACCGTTGGCCTGCACCCCCTCGGCAAAGTTGATCGCGCCCAAGCTGCACCAGCGCTTCGCCATTAGCGCTGGCCTGCCCCACGGAGACGCCGCCGCGGTAGAGCTGACGTCCGCCCAGCCAGAGTTCAAGCTCGTAGAAACCGTCAGCAAGACCAGCGTCGGCGTTCAGGCTGATCCAGTCACTGCCCGTCTCGCTGTCGCCACGCTGGAGCGTGCCGCGCTCGAGCTCCACGCCGTCCTTGTACCAGCGATAGGCGAGGGTTTGGCCGCGCGGCAGGTTGCGATAGGCAACTGCGGCGTATATGTCGGTAGCGCCGCTGGCAAAGCGGCTGGCCGCGGCGCGCACCACGCCGTCGCGCTGAATGGCCGCGCCATACTCCACGCGGCTAATCTGCGGCGCGCTGCTCGACATCGGCTGCGCGCCGGCTACGGTCCACGCGTCGTAGTAGCGCAGCGCCATGTCACCCGGGCGAATGAGGCTGATCTTGCCCGCGGCCTCGGCATCGGTGAGGCCCGCGCTGGGTACGCCAATGAACGCGCCGCGGTCATCCACCGCCAGCCCGCCCGAATTACCGTGGTTCACCTCGGCGTCGGTCTTGATCCACTCCTCCGCGCCATCCTTGTCCTCATCCAGATAGCCCGAAACCGTGCCGGAGGTGAAAGTGATGGTATCGCCGCCCAGGCCCGGGAAGCCAAGTACGTAGATGGGGTCGCCGATCAGGAGCGCCCCGCTTTCGCCGCGCGGCGCAGCGGTGAGCCCCAGGTTGGAGGGCAGCCGTCCCTTGGGGTTGTCAAAGGGAGAGACAATCTGCAGAACAGCAAGGTCAATGTCGGGGTCACCGTGGATCATCTTTGCGTAGTACTTGAAGACGGGGACGCTGCGCAGGCTGGGCGGGTTGACGCCGATAATCGCCAGCCCCTCCTCGTTGAAGAGGGTGTGCGTCTCGGTATCGCCCATAACGTGATAGTTTGTAAGAATGTAGCCCTGGTCGGCGTCGAGGACCGTGCCGCTGCCGCTGCTGTAGGGTCTGCCGTTGCTGTCGGGCACAATCACCTGCACGGTGGCGAGCAGCGCCTGCTCGCGCGGGGCGCGGTCCAGCCCCCAAACGGCGTAGCCGCGCGTAGCGCTCGCCAGCAGGCCAACTGCCGCCAACATGATCAGGAAGAGTCTCACACGCTGTGTGCGCAGGCTGTTCATTGCGCCATCTGCTCCAACTGCAAGCTCTCGAAAACGGGTGCGAAGTCGGCGCTGGCCGCGGCCCAGTCGCTTGCGTCGGCGGCGACGGTGACCACGAGCCATTGGTTGCCTGCACGCAAAAGCAGGTCCTGCGCCTCCACCACGACGGGCAGGCCGTTGCCTCCGCTGTCGTGCGTGGGGTCGGCCAGGAAGGCGTAGGTGGTGAGCAGCGCCTCGCGGCCTGCTTCACCGTCACCGCGCAGCACGGCCACGGGCTCGGCCGCAAGCTCGCGATAGCGGTCAAGCTCCTGCGCGCGGCGCAGCCCCTGGCGAATGCGCAGTGCGCCCAGCGAATCGTCGGGGAGCACGGGCAGCGCCTCGACGCGCAGCGTGCTGTTGAAGGTGCTGGGTGCGCCCGCATTGCGCGCCTGAAGGATCAGCGCGCCCCCGCCCTCGGTCAGGACGTTTGCTTCGGAAGTCGGATTCACCGTGGCCACCCACGCCGCAGGATACGCGATGGCGGGCAGCGCAGGCCCCAACTGCACGGTACGCGTCGCCTCGCTCTGGGCAAGCAGGCGCACGCCCCAGCCGGCCGCCAGCAGCAGCAGCACGCAGAGAAAGAGGATGGCGTCATGGCGCAGGATTTCGCCCTGCGCAGGCGCTGCACTGGTGCGGCTGCGCCGCCACGATCCGCTCAATGTGCTCATGCGTCGCCTCCGGTCGGGTCGCCCTTTTCGGGTGCACGCGGCGGGGGCGGCTCCTGCTGCGGGCGCACGTCACCAAGCGCAAGGAATTCGTCATCCTCGCCCACTCCATCCTCGCCAGCATCATCCTCGCCAACATCATCCACCGGCTGGGGTATGGAGACGGAAGCGGCCACAGGCGCACCCGCAAAAGCGCCATCGCCAAACCATGCACGCCAGCTTGCGCCCTCACGCGCCCGTCCAGGAGCGGGCCGTAGTGCGGGCCGCAGTGCGGGTCCTGGTGCGGGCCGCGGCGCCTCGGCCGCACCGTGGAGCACGCGTAGCGTCTCCTCGTTGGCGCGCGCAATCAGCCAAAAGATGAGCAGCAGCGCAGCCAGCGCCACGCCTGCTGCCAGCGCCAGCGATGCCCACGGCTTGCCACCAGCCAAAGCCGTGCTGGGGCGCTCCAGCACAAAGAAGAGCAGCCCGTTGAGCGACGCTGCCGCCAGCAGCCCCAACGGCAGGTAGTGCCACGGCACCCGCTCAAAGCGCGCCTGCCCAATGAAGTAGCCCAGCAAGCCCGCAAATGACGCATAGGCCAGCGCATTGATGACCATGCGCAGCGAGCCAATGTCCAAATCCACGCCGCCGCGCGCCAGCACATACTGGAAGTTGATGACAGTGGCCACGCCCAGTCCTGCCGCTACGGCGTAGACCACGCCATCCACCCGCTCGTTGAATTCGGGGTGCTCAAAGACCAGATAGCGCACCGTGAGATAGACGAGATACTGCTCGATGACGCCTACCACAAGCACGCCGCCCAGCAGCCTGCTCCACCACGTTGCGCCCAGCCACTGGTCGACGCCGAAGAGATAGTTGAGCAGCGGCCCCGCCACTGCGGCGAAGATGATCGCGCCCCCGCAAAGGTGGCAATCACCATGCGCTTGGGCTCCGGCTCCAGCCTGTCGAAGCTGTAGAAGAAGCTGAGCCAGAGGAGCGCCGGCAGAAGCGCAAAGAGCAGCCCCAGCGCAATGCGCGTGCCATCGCCCAGGCCGTCACCCAGTGAGGGGAAAACAAAGTTGAAGATGAGGACGAAGAGCAACAGCCCCGCAATTTCGAGCGCGAGCGCCCACCACAGCCCTGCGCTGTTGGTGGCCACCCGCTCCAGGCGGCGCTGTTCGTCCAGGTTGGCGCTCAATGGCTGATTCACGCTTGCGTCTCCAACGGAATACTCCTTGTGGCGCGTACAACGGCAAGCCCGCTCTCAAGTGCACTCGAGGCGCGCCCTTTTGACATCCTCCCTCACTGTGGCTACCATGGTACCCATGACTCAATCCACAAGCAAGCCGAGCACGTCGCAGCCTGTGCTCGTTGATACGCCGCAGGCGCTCACCGCCATGGCTGCCCACCTGAGCACGCAGAACGCATTTGCCCTCGACACCGAGAGCAACAGCTTCTACGTCTACTATCCCAAAGTGTGCCTCATACAGATTACCACGTTCGCCGACGCGCACAACCCCGCGACGGGCGACGTTGTCGACTATCTGGTGGACCCGCTAACGCTGACCAATCTGGAGGAACTCGGCGCGCTCACGGCGCGCGGCGACATCCAGGTGATCATGCACGCCGCCGAGAATGACATTCTGCAACTGCAGCGCGATTTTGGCTTCACCTTTCCCAACGTCTTCGACACACAACTCGCCGCGCGCATCCTGGGCTGGGAGCACGTCGGTCTTGGCTCAATGCTCGAGGAGCGCTTCGGTGTCGTCTCGGACAAGCGCATGCAGCGCACCGACTGGGCTGTGCGCCCCCTCACGCAGGATCAAATCGTCTACGCGCAAATGGACACCCACTACCTGCTCGCTCTGCGCGACCAGTTGCTTGAAGCGCTGTCGGACGCCGGGCGACTCGAGGAGTTCGAGGAATCCATCGCGCTGCTCCAGCAGTTCGACACGATTGAACGCTCCCCCAATGATCGCTCCTTCTGGCAGATGAAGCTGACCCGCTCGATTGATCTCGCGCACACGGGCGTGCTGGAGACGCTCTGGAATTGGCGCGAGCGCGAGGCGCAGCGCACCAACCGCCCGCCCTTCAAGATCATGGGTGATGAATCGCTGGTAGACCTCGCCACAACGCGCCCCACCAGCGTGGACCAGCTCAAGAACATTGCGCGCCTGAGCCGCCAGCAGGCCAACCGCTACGGGACGACAGTCTTGCGGCTGGTGCGCGAAGGCGCCGAACGCCCCTTGCCGCCGCTGCCCCGCCCCACCGTGCGGCCGGAGCTGCTGCTTTCGCAGGAGGATCAGGGGCGCTTTGAGAAGCTGCGCCGCTGGCGCACCGAAACGGCGCGCGCACGCGGCGTATCCCCCGAGATTGTCTTCAACAACGACACGCTGCTCGCAATTGTCCAGCGCCACCCCGCAACCGAGGCCGACCTGCTCGCCATTCCCGGCATTGGCCCGTGGAAGGCAAGCGCCTACGGGGAGGCCGTCTTTGGGCTGCTTAACGGCAACGATGACGGTCGATAGCAAATCATTGAAGACTGACGATTGATGATCGGCACGCCAATCGTCAATCGTCAGTCTTCAATTCTGTCTTCTGCGCCACTTCTACGCTACTTCTACGCTACTTCTACGCCAAGCGAACAGACCCGGGCCTCATGAACCACCGCCACCTTGGCCGCTGCGGCCTGCAAGTTGCGCCCCTTGTGCTGGGCACCGATAACTTCGGCAACCCTACGCCGGAGGAGGACGCGCTCGCCATCGTTGCCGCTGCGCTCGATGCAGGCATCAACTGCATTGACACGGCCGATCTCTACGCCGCCGGCGAAACCGAGAAGATGATAGGGCGCATCCTCAAAAGCCTGGGCGCGCGCAATCGAGTCATCCTCACCAGCAAGTGCTATTATCCCACCAGCGCCAACCCCAACGACCGCGGCAACTCGCGCTATCACATCATGCGCGCCTGCGAAGCTTCTCTGCGCCGCCTGCAAACTGATGTCATCGACCTCTACCAGCTGCACCGTCCCGACTTTGACGTGCCGCTTGAGGAGACGCTGCGCGCCCTCGATGACCTTGTGCGCCAGGGCAAGGTGCGCTACATCGGCTCCTCCACAGCGCCTGCGTGGCACATTATGGAGGCGCTGATGGTGAGCGAGCTGCGCGGCTACGTGCGCTTTGTCTCCGAGCAGTCGCCCTACAACTTGCTTGACAGGCGCGTGGAGAACGAGCTGCTGCCCATGGTGCGCAAACAGGGGCTGGGGCTCATCACCTGGTCGCCCATGGCCATGGGGATGCTGGCCGGGCGCTATGCCAGCGCCGAGGAGGTGCCCGCCGACTCGCGCGCGCAGCTGCGCGGCGGCATCTATGCCGAGCGCGTGACCGCACGCGGCGTGGAGGTGGGCAACCGCTTCGCCGCGCTGGCACGCGCGCATGGTATGGAGCCGGCGCAACTGGCCGTGCTGTGGGTCAAGGAGCAGGCAGGCGTCACTGCGCCCATCATTGGCCCGCGCACGCCCGAGCAACTGACGACGCTCCTCCCCGTGCTGGAGATGACGTTGAGCGACGAGTTGCGCGCCGCCTGCGATGCGCTGTCGCCGCCGGGTGGCGTCATTGCCAGCTTCTTCAACTCCGCACCGTGGATGGCGCAGCGCTACGTTTAGGCAATACGTACGATGCAGAGCAGGGATTTCGTAGCCGAGGGCTTCCAGCCCTCGGTTGTCGCGTATGAAACTGGCAATGTCGCGCGTGCGTTTTTAGGTCAGATCTCCTGGCCTGGCACAGCGGACGTACAGCCACAGCGTCACGCCTGGAGACCTGACCTAAAGACGCACGCACTGCGTAGAACGCACATGCTGAATCCTCGCATTGCGTCACACAGTGCAGTACAATAAGGGTACGCGTAGGGGGATTCCCCGGGAGACGCGCTGAGACGTGGAAGTGAATCGTGATCGAAAGCCAACAACTTACCGCATCGGGCGGGCCGCGCTGGGTTCTCTGGGCGCAGTGCGCGCTCAATGGCGCACTGGGCGATTTTCTGCATGCCGAGCTGAACCCGCTCGCAATTGACATGGCGTTCTATGCCGGCGGGCAGCGGCTGCGCCTGTCACCTAGTGCGCTGGCTGCCATGCAGCCGCCGCCGGGGCCGCGCATTGTGCTGCTTGTGCATGGGCTGGGCTGCAGCGAAAGCATGTGGAACTGGACGGAGCCGTGCAGCGGCGCAGAGGGCGCCGTCGAAACCTCCTACGGCCACAAACTCCAGGCCGACCTGGGCTATACGCCCATTGGCGTGCGCTACAACAGCGGCCTGCCCATTGCCGCCAACGGCCGCCACCTGGCCAAACTACTCGAGGAGCTGGCAACGGCGTGGCCCGTGCCAATCGAAGAGATCCTGCTGATCGGCCACAGCATGGGCGGGCTGGTCATCCGCCACGCCTGCTACGAAGGCTCGGCCACACTGCTCAAGTGGGTCGATTCCGTCAAGCGCATGATCTACCTGGGCACGCCGCACGAAGGGGCCGACCTCGAGCGTTTCGCGCACAAGACGGCCTCGACGCTCATGGCGCTGCCCAACCCGATTACGCGCCTGATTGGCCAGCTCATCAACTTGCGCAGCCAGGGTGTGCAGGATTTGCGCCACGGCGCCCAACACGAAATGCGCTACGCTGACGACATTGCCGCACCCGGCGAGCCGCTGCCCTGGCTCCGCAGCGCCGAGCATTATCTGATTGCGGGCACGTTGGGCGGCTCGGAGCGCCATGCGGCCAGCCTGCTCTTTGGCGACGGCCTGGTTCACCCACCGCGCACGCCGGCGCGTATGGGCGCCGCAGCCGAAACGCCGCCACAATCCAACGTAAGGGTCTTTCCGGGCATCCATCACGTGGGGCTTGCGCGCAGCCATGCTGTCTATGCGCAAATCCTCGAATGGTGTGCGCTGCCTCTCGACAAGGAAGTGAATGCGCCATGAATCAGGAAGAATTGCAACAGTTGCAGGGGGCGAACGACCTGCTGCAGGTGGGCGTGGAGCGGGGCGCGCGCCAACTTCTGGACGCGCAGCTTTCGATTGCCGATACGGTCTACGGCGCCGTACGGCGTGTGGGCGCGCCTGCGTGCATCGTCAACGGCGTTGAGGGCACACAGGAGGCGATCACACGCGTCGTCTATGGCGGCGTGGTGATGGGCAGCCGAGGCTTGCATGCCGTGGCAGCAACCGTGCTGGCGCGCTACAGGCGCTGAACGCGGCGCATCGTGTAGCGGCGGCTCATGAATTGTTGGCAAGTTGCTTCGTCGATACGCGCCAACAGCAACCTCAGCCCCGTCACCTCTCCAGTTTGGCTATGCATTTTACGCATCTCGATTTGATGTGGCTAACGCCGGTCGTAGGTCACGTCTCCGGCGTGACGCAGCCCGCAGGGCTGAAGTCGCGGCTAACAGCTAATCGCTTGGGCATGCTCGTCGCAGCATTCAGCCCTGCGGGCTGCGTCACGCCGGAGACTTGACCTACATACGACATCAGCCCTGCGGGCTACAACGGCTGCGCACCAAACCTCAACCAAACGCGATGCGTATAACGCATAGCCAGTTTGGAGAGGGAAGAAAAGCGCCACAGGCTTCGGCCTGCAGCGGTCGCTGCAGCGCCTTTGTAATGTGGAACGCGTCGCATCCTCGAGTTCAGCGGCTTGCACCGCCGCTACGCAATCGCTCACCTTGCAGATGCAGCACAGAAAGCGCCGGCCCATGGGCCGGCGCTTGGTTTTCAATTCTCAATTGGCAATCTGCTACCGTCGAACCTTGACCGTCAAATCTGAATCGACAAATCTGAATCGTCAATCTTCCAGCAGCCGAGCGCGCATGGCCTCCACCACATCGCCACGCGCCACCTCCACCTGCTCGCCGCTCACCAGATCCTTGATGGCTACCACGCCGGCTGCGATCTCGCGCGGGCTTACCAGCAGCGCATAGCGAATGCGCCGCTCTTCGCCATACTTGAACTGCTTGCCATAGCGGTCGGTGTCGGGATAGAGGTCGGCGCGCATCCCTGCCGCGCGCAGCTCGTGCGCCAGCGCCAGGCTCGCCCCAACGCTCTCCTCGTCAAATTGCGTCACCAGCAGTTGCGGCTCGCCCGCCAGGTGCGCGGGGAACATGGCGCGCTCCTCCATGAGCAGCATGATGCGCTCCAGCCCCAGGCTGAAGCCGCAAGAGGGAATGCGCTGGCCGCTAAACATGCCGATCAGATCGTCATAGCGCCCGCCGCCGCCGCCCGAACCGCTTAGGCCCGGGAACTCAATCTCGAAGATGGGGCCGGTGTAATAGGAGAGGCCGCGGGCCAGGTAGGCGTCGACGCGCAGCCGCTCGGCGGCTGGGCCGTGGGCGCTGCAGGCCACCACCGCGCGCAGGCTCTGCACACCCGCCACGCCGGCCGCGCTGGCGCCCAACAGCGCTTCCAGCCAATCGAGCAGCGCAGCGTTGCCCGCCGGCGCAGCGGCCATGCTCTCCATGAGCGCCGTCGCCGCCGCCGAAGGAACGCCGCGCTGATCAAGTTCGGCGCGCACGCCCTCCATGCCAACCTTGTCCAGCTTGTCGATGGCAATCAGGGCCGCACCTTCCAGCGCCGCCGGCACACCCGCCACCTCCATGAGGCCGTGGAGCACGCCACGATGGTTGAGGCGGATGGCGAAGGCATCGGGCGCGGCAAAGCCAAGCTCCAGCAGCACCTGTGCACCGGCAGCGATCACCTCCGCCTCCACCGTGGGGCTGTTGGAGCCGACGATGTCCAGATCGCACTGGTAAAACTCGCGGTAGCGACCGCGCGCCGGTCTATCGGCGCGGAAGACGGGCTGAATCTGGTAACGCTTGAAGAAGCGCGGCAGCTTGTCGCGGTATTGGGCCACCACGCGCGCCAGGGGCACCGTCAGGTCATAGCGCAGGCCGGCATCGGCCACGCTCTCCTGTGTGGGATCATCGAGCAGCGCCTTCTCCAACTTGTCGCCGCGCTTGAGCACGCGAAAGATGAGCTGGTCACCCTCTTCGCCATACTTGCCCAGCAGCGTCGAAAGGCGCTCCATGGTAGGCGTCTGCAGTGGCTCAAAGCCGTAGGCCTGGTAGACGCGCTCAATGACGCCAATTACATAGTTGCGCCGCAGCACGTCCAGCGGCAGGAAATCGCGCATGCCGCTCAGGGGCTCGGTGTTTGTCTTTGCCATCGAATAGGGCTCTCAGAGTTACGGTTTGATGAATTGCAGTACAGACGGTTGCTTGTCGGCTGGTTGCTGCTTCAGCTTTCCCAAGGACGCATGGCCCGCCGGAAGCGAATCGATTGTACCCCTTGCGCACGATAAAGTATACTTGGGAGACTGTCTCATCTCAGCGCACGCCAGAACTCCAGCCATGACGGCGCACGACGTATCCAACAATTCAATTCGCGCGGCGGACGCAGAGTCTCTCCATGAGGCGCCGCCGCGCATTCTCTACCTCGGTCGCAGCATTGCCACGGCCGACGCTTTGCGCGCCCTCCTGCGCGACGGCCTGCAAGTGGCCGAACGGACGCACACGGATAGCTACGACGCGACCAGCCCTCAACTTGAGGTCGTCACCAGCCAGAAGCTGGCGCTGCGCCATATCCAGTTGCAGCCGCCTTCGCTCGTGCTTGTGGAAACATCCAGCAAGCGCGACAGCCGGCTGCACTTCTGCCAGGCGCTGCGCATGCGGCTGCCCGGCGTGGCAATTGTGGCCGTAGCCGGTGGCCGCG
Source organism: uncultured Chloroflexia bacterium (assembly GCA_963773745.1). Lineage (GTDB taxonomy): Bacteria > Chloroflexota > Anaerolineae > Caldilineales > Caldilineaceae > UBA5069. The sequence goes on along the minus strand of CAVZCL010000004.1, from coordinate 261,832 downwards.
GCCAGCCGTACGACTTCCCCTTTGACGCCCAGGTGCACACACCGGTGGAGCCCGCCGAGGCGCTGGCGGCGCTGCGCGGGATTTTCGCAAACGCGTCTGCCATGCAGTTGCGGCGCGGCCCCATCAGCCTGGATTTGAGCACGCGCCGCGTGGCTTCGCCCAAAGGTGAGCGCGAGATGACGCCCAAACAGTGCGCGCTGCTGGAGATGCTCATGCGCAGCGAGCAGGTGGTGCGCCGCGCCGACATTATGCAGACGATTTGGGAGACGTCCTACCTCGAGGATACGCGCACGCTGGACGTGCACATCCACTGGCTGCGCGAGATGATTGAGCCGGAACCCGCCTACCCCATCTACCTCATCACGCTGCGCGGCGTTGGCTACCGCTTCACTGTACCCGACGAGCAGCCCTGACCAGCAGCCACTGCGCCGCCTACTGCGCCGGCGGGAGAAGATCCCAGCCGGCGCGCACCCACGCCAGCCCGCCTGCGTCGTACATTTCCACAATCACCTCATGCACGCCTGCGGCCACGTCGCGCACAATCGTGCTCACTTCGTCGGCCTGATTGGGCCACGCATCAATCACCCGCACGCCATCAATATAGAGGCGCACGCCCTCATTGCCACGCGCCACAAAGCGATAGTCGCCTGCCTCAAAGTCAAAGCGGCCGCGCCAGCGCGCCGACCAGTTGTCCACCCCCACCACACCCGGCGCGGGCGATTCCACACTGTACTCGCGGTTCAGCGGGTAGGCCGCATCCAGCGCCTCCAGCTGCAACAGCGCGGGCTGCCGCCCGGGCGCAGGGTCGGCGTAGTAGGCAGCCAGCCAGCCTGCGCCCACCGGTGGCGTAACCAAACGCGCTCCGGCTGGCGCCGGTGTGGGCGGTGCAGCCTGGCTCTGCAGCGGTGTAATTTCGAGCTTGAGAATGGCCTCGCTGTAGGCCTCGAAGTACTCAATGCGCAGCGGCACATCGCCCGCCAGCGGCCCTACCCACGACTGCGTGCGGGCCGCGCCCTCGTTCCAATCTTCAATCACCAGTTCATCGTTCACAAAGAGGCGCGCGCCGTCGTCGTAGGTAAGCGCGACCGAGTAGACGCCGGTGGCAAAGGGGAGCGTTGCCTGCAGCCGCAACGAGAAGTCGTCCATCGGCATGGCGTCCGCCGGCGCGCCAAGGCCCCAGTTGAAGTCAACTGTGTCTGCGCCAAAGGTGGCACTTGGGTCGCCCGCAAGGCCACGGTTGGGATAGCCGGTGATCTGCCAAAGCGGCGGCAACGGCGTGGCGGCTGGGTCGGGCGTGGACAGAGCGGGTGCGAGCGCGGGCAGCGCATCGACCGCGCCTTCTACTACGTAGAGCCCCTCGCGCACCCAGCCTGTTGCGCCCGGGCACTGCAGATAGTACCAGCCCGGCGATGGTGCGCGCCCCAGCACCAGACAGCGCGCCCCCTGGCGCACGGTGGCAATGGGGGGCGCAGCGTCGCTCGGCCCGGCGCGCACGTACGCGGCGTAGACCGCAATGTCGGCAATCGTCTGGCCGATGGCCGGCAGGCTCACCAGCGTGGGATAGGTTGTTGGGGCGGGCGTGCCAGCGGCGACGGGCGTTGCGCGTGGCGTTGCTGCAGGGCGCACAGTTGCCGGTCGATCGGCGGCCATCTTTGCGACACGGCTCACACGCACAATTGGCACACCATCGCTCTTTGCACTCTGCCCCATGCCCCACACGAGGACGCGTGTATTCTCCGCTGCCAGCGCAGCAAGCTGCTCACCGATGGCAGCCGTCGCAGCCAGCAGAAGTGTGCTGCCGCCGTCATCATCCACCAGCAGCGCCGCAAAGGGCGCAGGCGCGTCTTCGAGGCGGCCCGGCAGCGCAAAGACAGGCCCGCCGCTTTGCGCCCACAGCGCGCGGTTGGAGATGAGTAGAAGGGCCGCCAGCAGCAGCGCTCCTGACAGCGCACGAATACGCGGAGAAATCACAAGTCTGCCGTTTCTCTGCGGCGTTACGGCGCCGCCCACGCGCGCACAATCGTCATGGGCGTCAGCGTCTCAATGGCGTAGACACCCTGGCCGTCGTCGCTTGTGGTGACAATGTTGATAGTCCACACCGGCCCGCTCTTGTCGATCTCGCCCAGGAGTTGCGTCAGGTCATCGCACGTGTAGTTGATGCGCTGCCCCTCTACGGTGATGCTTGCGCCCTGGTTGAAGCTGCAGATGGCGCCGTTGCCCAACTGGAAGAGCCACGCGCCCGGATAGACCTTTTCGTCCAGAGCAACGGCAGGCAGCGCATCGGTCAATTCGAGCACAAAGCCCGGCTCGCCTGTGGCAGGGTTGGCGCCACAGACAACGGTTGCGCCGTCATTCGCCAGCACGCAGGGGTCAAAGATTTCGCCGCCGGTGACCCCGCAGCGCCACGCCGATGTGCTGCGCAGCAGGTCCGAACCGGCATAGCAAGCGCCCTGGCGAATTTCGCTGGGCACAGGCGGCGCGAAGGGAACCAGCGCCGTGCCGGGTGCAGTCACCGCCGCAGTGAGCACAAGGGTCTCCGTGGTCGCCACGGTTGCAGTCGTATCAGTGATGACCGTTGTCAGCGCGCCCGCCTGCGCCGTGGAGGGCTGGAGAAGCGTCAACTGCACCATCCACACGCCGTCGGCGTTGATGACGCCCCACGCGTCGGCTGTCTCCACCACGGCCAGGCCGTCGCTAAAGGGGGTCGCCACCACAAACTGCGGCTCAATCGCCATCTCGCCGCGAGTGTTCAGGTAGCCAAAACGATCGCCCACCTTCACCGCCGCCAGCCCTTCAGAGAAGCTGTGTGCATCGGTGAAGGCCGGCGCAGAAATGACAGGCGTGCCGCTGTGGTCCACAAAGACTTCCTGGCCGTCGAGGAGCGCCACGGCCAATCCCTCAACAAAGCCTTCGGCGCGTGTGTAGTCGGGCGCAATCGCAAAGGCGCCTGTGTGATCAATAAAGCCAACCTGCGTGTCGAGCCCCACGGCGGCCACACCCTCGGCAAAGAGATCGGCGGCGTCAAACTGGGGCTCAATCACCATCTCGCCGATGCGGTTGATGTAGCCGACTTTGTCGCCCACAAGCACGGCAGCCAGCCCCTCGCTGAAGGAGAGGACGTAATCAAAGGCCGGCGCAATTGCATACGCGCCCGTGCGATCAATGAAGCCAAAAAGGCCATTGGCCTCCTGCACGGCCGCCAGCCCCTCGGCAAAGGGCTGGCCCGCGCCAAAGGTCGCCGCGCCAAAGATGTTGCGCCCCGTGCGATCGATGTAGACCACCGCACCCGACGTGTTGGGCGCAGCGCCAATCAGCGCCGGTACGGCCACTGCCACGCCGTCGTTGAAGCGCGTGGCCGAGAGATAGGCCGGCGGGATGGCCACCTGCCCCAGCCGATTGATGAAACCGAAGCGCGTGCCGTCCTCGCTGACCAGCGCCAGCCCCTCCACAAACTCATCGGCCACGCTGTAGCGGGGTGGCACGACGAATTCGCCCAACACATTCACGTAACCTGCCAGCCTGCCGTAGCGATAGGGGAAGAGCTTGCCGTAGGAAGCGGCTGGCAGATCGAGCAGCGTGTCGCCACGCAGCACATAGATGCGCTTGAGCGCCAGCGTCGGGCTGGTTGGGCTATCGGTGGGGCCCTGCACGCGCAAATCGAGCCAGATGGCGCCCTTTTCCACACGCAGCGCGTCAACGCGCAGGGGGCCGGCCAGCTCCGTTGCGGCGGCGGCGATGGGCTGGCCGCCACTGTTGACGAAGGCCACAAGGTTGGTGCGCGTGGCGCCGTCAGCGAAGAGTGTCTGCAGGATGGCAGCAGCGTCTTCTGCGCCGTCGCCGTTGAGATCGCCAATCGCGACCAGCGTCGGCGAGAGCGTCACCGTTGCGCCCAGGCCGGGGATTTGGTAGGTGCCCCCCTGCAGCTGCACCGTCGCAGTGGGGCTGATGGCGGGCACAAGGATCGTAGCGTTGAGCAACTGCTCTGCCGTCAGAGGCGGCGGCGGCGGCGTTGGCTCCACGGGGACAACGGGCGCGACCGGCGCAACAGGCTGCTCCGGCGCGGCGGGCTGCTCCGGCTGCAACGGCACGCCGTCCGTCAGTGGCACTGCGCTGGTAACAGGCGCGCTGCCCTCCAGTGTTGGCTCTGCGCCAGGGGCCGGGAAGGGCGTGGGCAGGGGCGAATCCGGCGGCGGGTTCTGCTGTTCCTGGAGTAGCGGATCAGTCGTGGGCGCGGGCAGCAGCGGGTCCACCGTGGGTGTTGGCGCCCCCAGGAAGGGGTCAACCGTCGGGGTGGCGCCTTCCTGCTGCGGTGGTGCGGCCAGCGCGCTGTTGGCGGCGACCAGCAAGGTTACGGCAAACGCGGCAACCAGTACTACGCGATACCATTGCGTCTTCATGCGCATCTTCCCTGAATGTACCTGCTTAAGTCATCCATGTGCGGCCACAAGCTGCAGCCCCAGCGGCGCCCAGTGCGGCACATTGCACAATCGTGCGCCACGGTGCATCATCGCGCCCGCCAGCCTGTATACTACTCGCAATGGCTTACGAAGCGAAGGATGAAACCGCAAGAGGCATTGCACCGGGCTGGCGTGGGCAGCGTGCGCTGCGGCTGCTGCATGCGCTGCTGCTTGTGGCGCTGGGCGGCTGGCTGCTGACACGCGCGCTGCAAACCCTCATGCCCGACGCGCGCCTGGCCGCTGCCATGGCCTTTGCCGATCCTGCGACCGTTGCGTTTGCCACGGCTGCGCTGGTGCTTGGCGTGCTCCTGCTGGTGGCGGCCATGGCGCTGCCCAACGGGCGTGCGTGGGCGTGGTTAGGTGCGGCGGCCGGCTCATTGGCGGCGCTCGCCTTGCTAACGGCCGCGTGGGTCTCCTCCGGTAACAGCGACTGGCCGGGTCTGCTCCTGGCCGTTGCGACGGTGATTGCGTTGGCTGCGCCCGCAGCGCGCGAGCTTTACTTGAACTGATCAGAGTCGCGTTTCCGGTGGCGATCGTTGAGCGATCGCAGCGGGAGGGCCACCACCCTCCGCGCTGCGTGCTGCATCGTGCAGCACTGCATTTCGGCTGCTCCAGTTGCTGTAAGCCGCCGCTACGATAACTCGTGTCTCCACTCCTCGTCGCGTGGTCCTGCCCCTTTACGGCTCAACCAGCGTCCGCGAAGTCGGCGGCTGCGTCAGCGAATCGGGTTGAAGGCCCCAGTGCCACGGCACGCCAATCGCTGGCAGCAGCCAGCGGTCCAGCCCATACCAGCCCGCCACCTTCCACGCCAGCACCAGCACCACGGCCAGCACCAGCAGAAAGCCGTTACTGCTAGCCGACCCCGCCATGATGAAGTTCCAGTTCATGAAGCCGCCGGCAAAGGCCGCAATGCCCGTGAAGGCGCCCAGAATCAGCGCAATGCCGATCAGGAATTCGCTCCACATCACCAGGTCGGCAAACCAGGTGTACCAACCCTGGTCGAGCATGGACTGAAGAAACAGGCGATACCAGTCATAGGCAATGGCTGGCCGTCCACCCTCCGGCACCTGCACGGCGTTCGTCCAGAAGCCCTTGAGCGGCTCGCCACTGGACCAGACGCCGCCGGTGATTTTGCCCCAGCCGGATTCGAGCCACTGCCAGCCCACATAGACGCGGATGATGAGCCAGAGCCACGCAAAGCGGGTTGTACCAAAGAGTGCGCGCGCAAAGGGCGGATCGGGAACGTAGACGGTGCCGCGCCGCGTCGGTGGCGGCGTGGGGTTAACAGGTTGTGGAGTGAGGCGATTGGCTGTGCTCATTGTGCATCCCTTTCATAGCATCAGTCTGCATTTCGAACAGGCGCGGCGTCGGCCGACGCCGCGCCCGTCTGATCCAAACGCACACCGGCCTGCACAAGTTCAGCATCAATCGCTGCCACAAGGCGCGCCTTGAGAGGCGCAGCCTTGCCAAAGACGAAACGCGCTACAACCGTGACCTCGGTTGTGGCGCCCACATTTTCGTTTGTAATCAGCAGTTGCCACGGCTCAATCAATTCGGGCACAAGCTCGGGCGCACGCTGGCCCAGCTCCTTGAGCGCATCCAGTGCGGTGGAAAGCTGCGATGTGGGGATGCTCAACTTGATGAGCGTGCCCGAGAAGTGACTGCGCGTGAAGTTGCGAATAATGCTGATTTCGCCGTTGGAGACGGTGAAGAGCTCGCCGGTTGGCGATCGCACCAGCGTGCCCCGCAGATTGACATCCTCGACCACGCCCTCAACCTTGTTGCCGGCAACGACGAATTCCACCTTCTCGCCGATCGAAAAGGTGTTGCGGAAGATGAAGGTTGCGCCGGCCACAATATCCGCCACCAGGCCACGCGCCCCCAGGCCAAAGGCGGCGCTAAAGAGACCGATGATCCAGATAATCTGCGCCGAATCCACAAAGAGGCGCAGGATGCCCAGCAGCGCGAAGAGGATCACTGCGGTGGAAATGACGCTGGCGTAGAGACGGATAAGCGTCTGCTGGCGGTCGGCCGCATTCTTTTTGAAGCGGGGCACAATCCGCCCAAAGCCGACGATCCAGCGCGCGATGCGTTGTGAGTTGATGGTAACCAAAGTGGCCAGCGCCAGCAGCGCCAGCACAACCAGCGCGGCGGTCATGAACTGCGCCAGACCTGTCAGAAACAAAGGGGGTAAAGTCATAATCCTCGCCAAATATCCATAAAAAGAACGAGCGGGGCGCATGTGCGCCCCGCCCATCCATCACGTACGGTGCCGTGCAGTATAGCGCAGAGTGCAGCGGCAAATCGAATCAAGATGCCTGCTACTTGCTTTCGGCTGCCTCGAGCGAGACGGTTAGCGCATAGGGCGTTGCGTCGCCTTCCGCCTGCAGCGAGACGACGTCCAGCAGCAGTGCTCCTTCGCTGGGAAGCGCGCCGCTCCATGTGACCGCACCCGTGCGTGCCGCGAGCAGTGCAGCCGGCATGCCTTGCTGGCTCACAGCCAGCGCCGCGGCGCCGTCAGCCACCTCCAGCGTGACAGTGGCGGTTTGCGCAACGCCGCTCTCCAGACGGTAGGAGGCCACCGTGCCCGCCTCAAGTTCAGCTTCCACTGTGCCCGTCATCGCATTGCGGGCCATCGGGAAACGCTTGGCTGCGGCGGCATCCGCACGCGGCAGGTAGGGCAGCTCGATGGGCTGCGCATCCACAAGCACCAGGCGGCCATCGCGCAACGCGTATGTGCGCCGCTCGGCGGCCGTGGCGCAACAGGTCGCGTCCGCCGTTGCCATCTGCTCAAGCTCGACAATGATCTGGCCACCGGTGCTCTGGCCATCGCTCTCTGGGAATCGGTGATTGCCAAGCCAGAGGCAACCTGACCCGAGCCAATCAGCACCGCACCCGCCTGCTCCAGCATGCCCTCTGCTTGCGCGGTGAAGGCCAGCAAATAGAGGCCGCTGCGCCGCGCCGCCGGAGACACTGGCGATTGCAGTTGCGTCATCCATGCCATCGTCGTTCAAATCACCAGTTGCCAGCAGCGGCAGCAGTTGCACGCGCACGGGTGCCACGACGGCGCCTGCAAGTTCTGCGCCCTCCGTGATTGCCTCCGTGACAGCGTCCGTGACAGCCGCGGTGCCGGTGATCGCGCTCGAATACATTCCGTCGTTAAGCGTAATACCTTCGCCCTCACCCACATTGGGTAGCGTCAGCGCCGCGCCCGAGATTTCGGTGAGGGTGGGCCGGCGCGTGGTCGCGGTGGTCGCAGTGGTCGCAGTCGACACAGTCACCAGTTCCGTGGCGGTTAGCGTGTCTGTTTCCGTTATGGCCGCGGCAGGCGTTGGCTCCGCAATGACCGTCAGTTCAGACGTAGCGGTCATCTCGGCGGTGGCTGTCATTTCAAGCGTGGCCACGGGTGTCAGTTCGGCTGCCAGCAACGCCGCAGCGCTTTCGGTCACACCGGCGGTTTCACTTATTGTCTCCGTTGCCGTCGAGCCGACTGTCTCAGTGACCTGCGGGCCCACAAACACAAGTTCGCTATCAGTCATCGTGGCGGTCGTGGTCAGCGCCGGCACTAAAACAAGCTCCTCGGTTTCCGTCGAAGCGACTGTCTCGGTGATCTCGCGGACCTACAAATACGAGTTCGCTATCGGTTATCGTATCGGTCGTGGTTAGCTCCGGCACTACAACAAGCTCCTCGGTTTCCGTCGAAGTCTTTCGCTGTAGTCACTTCGGCCGTGGCTGTGACTGGCGCGCTTTCTGTCAGTAAATCGGTGGCAGATAGCGTCTCTGTGGAAGTCATAACGGGCACAACGGTCAACTCTTCAGTGGCCGTCATCTCCGGTGTTGCGGTCAACGCAGCGGCTGTCGTCACTTCTGAGGTCGCAGTCAATTCTTCGATAACAGTCAAATCGGCCGTGGTGGTCATGTCAGCCGTGGTGGTCATGTCAGCCGTCGCTGTGGTCGCAACGCTCTCCGTCACGGCTGCGCTCTCCGTAAGAACGGTGCTTGCGGTCACGGCAGCCGCTTCCGTGGTGGTGACGGCAACCGATGGCTCCTCCACAATCACGAGTGCTTCTGCCGGCGTTTCAGCGGCGGGCGCTTCGGTGGCGGGCGCTTCGGTGGGCGCCTCGGTGGGGCCGCAGCCACCGGCGCCACAGTCGGTTCGATGACGACGGCCTCGCTCGGCGCGAGCGGCGCGATTGCCGTGGGCGTGGCCGGCAATTCTCCGCGCTCGTCGTTGCCACATGCCCCCAGCGCCAGAATGGCCACAACACCAACCGAAGCTGCGGCAGCCCGCAGCGTAAACTTCGTCTCCTTGCGATTCCCTCTCATACCCATCTCTCCCTGCTTCCGTTGCGTGTACGAATTGCGTGTACGAATTGTGTGTACGTATTGCGTGTATGATTTGCGTGTACAAATGTCCGGCGACCGATGTTGCGCTCTGCCTGCAGCGCCTGGCAGCAGCGTTGCTGTCGACAAAGCCGCGCCATTGCGGCCCCTGATTCTCTGTGTGATCCCAAACCGCGGCAATTCTCCCTGCCGTGCGTCGATCAAGCCGGCCCAACGCGACAACGAATGCGCCGCCGTTACAGGTTCCGCCGCGCCCATACTCTTCCGCGGCAGGCCACAATGCGGTCCCGTGCTACAATGGCGGTTCGTGCGCGCCAACCGCCCCTGAGTCTACCCAATGCAGGCGCAAGCGCCCAACCCGGCGCTTGCCTGTTTGCCGTCGCGCCGTCAGTTTCCAACACCCGACACCCAACACCCGACACCCGACACCCGACACCCGACACCCAACACCCAAGCATGCAAGATTATCTCGACCTCCTGCGCAATCGTCCGCACTACCGCCGCCTCTGGATAGGACGGCTCGTCTCCAATCTGGGTGACTGGTTCAACCTGCTTGCCTCGGCGCAACTCATTGCCTCGCTCACCAACTCGGGTTCGGCAATCAGCTTCCTCTTCCTCGCGCGCTTTCTGCCCGTCTTCCTGGCAACGCCCTTTGCAGGCGTGCTGGCTGACCGCATCAACCGCCGTGCAATTCTTGTGACCACCGATTTGCTGCGCGCTGCCACGGTGCTCGGCTTCCTGCTCGTACGCGACGCCAGCCAGATCTGGCTCTTCTATACGCTCACCGCGCTCCAGTTCACGCTGAGCGCGCTTTACAACCCCGCCCATTCGGCCGTCCTCGCCAACGTGGTCAAGCCCGAGGAACTGGTCATTGCCAACACGCTCGACGGCTTCACGTGGAGCACCATGCTGGCGCTGGGCGCGCTGCTGGGCGGCGTGGCGGCGGCCGTCTTTGGCCTGCAGGTGGCCTTCATGCTCGATGCGGCCAGTTTCCTCGTCTCGGCCGCGTTTGTCAGCCGCGTGCAACTGGTCTACGCTGCGCCGCGTGCGCCCGAGGTGGAGACGCCGCAGGGGGGCTTCCTCGATTTTGTTGACGGCCTGCGCTACTTGAAACTGCGTCCCCTGCTGCTGGGCCTGGCGCTGGCCAAGGCCGGCGGCAGCCTCATTTGGGGCGCAATCAACGTCCTCGAAATCCCCCTCTCGAATGACATTTTTCCCTTGCGCGGGTCGGGGACGCTCACGCTGGGCATCATCTATGCGCTCGTGGGCGTTGGCACGGGCATTGGGCCGGTCATACTGCGCGCGTGGCTGGGCGATTCGCCGCGTGCGCTGCTGCGTGCAATTGGCATAGGCTATATCCTGCTCACCATCGGTGCGCTGGGGATTGGCCTCGCGCCCGCGCTTTGGGTCGTATTCATCTCGATTACGCTGCGTGCCGTGGGTTCGGGGGCGATTTGGGTCTTCTCGGCCTCGCTGCTGATTGGCGCGGTGGAGGATCGCTTCCGCGGGCGCGTGCTCGCCTTTGAGTTCACCACCTTGACGCTGGCCGAATCGATCGGCACCATCTATGGCGGTGTCGCGCTTGACCAAATGGGCTGGAGCGTGCCGCAGGCCCTTATCGTCGTGGCGGCGGGCAGCCTGGCTGTCACACTGCTCTGGTATCTCTTCGCCGTGCGGGCGCAGACGGCCGTCGCACGCGGTGCATTGCGCCCGCCAGCGCGCGGCGCGCAGGTGCTTCCATAGCCGCTGCTTCGCTTGAGTGGCCCAGCGCTTCGCCTTCTTTGCATGGTCGCCCGTTGTAGAGTAAAGTGCTGCCATGCGGGTGGTCCCCAGCGCAGCGGCCCTCTCGGTTTTCCTCCGATAGCAAAACTATCAACCCAATCGAATCCTTTGTTGGACAAGGAGACCCATGCCCATGCGATCCATGCGATTCGCACGTACGCCCCTTTTCTTCGCGCTCATCGCCATGCTGGCCCTGCTGGCGGCGTGCGCACCTGCAGCAGCGCCCGCCACTGGTGACGCCGCCGCACCTGCTGCCGAAGCAGCTGCTGAGTCAGCCGGCAATGCAAGCCAGCTTGTCGTCGGCATTGCCGAGGACACCGCCTCGCTCGATCCGGCACGCGCCTACGAGACGCTGCCCACCATCGTGCATCGCTCCACATACGAAACGCTCGTCACCTTCCCGGCCGGCGGCGTTGAGACCATTGAGCCGGCGCTTGCCGACTCATGGACCATCTCCGATGACGGCCTCGTCTACACCTTCACGCTCAATCCCGACGCCGTCTTCTCGAATGGCGACCCGGTGAAGGCCAGCGACGTCGTCTTCTCCTTCAACCGCATGGTCAACATCAAGGGCAATCCTTCCTTCCTGGCCGATGGCATTGTGGGCATGGAAGCGCCGGATGACGCAACTTTTGTGCTGACTCTGGCCAATCCGGACCCCGCCATTCTTGCCAAGCTGGTATTTGGCGCCTTCAGCGTCACCAGCCAGGCCATGGTTGAGGCGCAGGGTGGCACGGCCGCCGAAGATGCCGCCACGGCCGATACAGCCGAGCAATGGCTTAACAACAACTCAGCCGGTTCCGGCGCATACGTCCTCGAGAAGTGGGACCCGCAGGTCGAGACGGTGCTCGTGCGCAACCCGAACTACTACCGTGCGGCCCCTGCCCTCGAGCGCATTATCATTCGCAACCTGCCCGAATCGGCCACGCAGAAGCTGCAGCTTGAGGCGGGCGACCTTGACGTTGCCTTTGACCTCGGCGCAGACCAGGTGACGGGCCTCAAGGACAACCCCAACGTGCAGGTCTATGAGGGGCTGAGCGACACGCTCGTCTTCCTCAAGGGCAACAACAACCCCGAGATCAGCGCGGATATGGGCAACCCGCTCGTGCAGAAGGCAATTCGCCTGGCGCTGGATTACGAGGGCATTCGCGCCCTCGCCGGTGGCCAGTCGGTGACGCCCGCCTCCATGCTGCCCGTGGGTTTCCTGGGTGCGTTTGAGGCCAACAGCGGCCCGCAGCGCGACCTCGACGCCGCCAAGGCACTTCTCGCTGAAGCAGGCTTTGGCGAGGGCGAACTGGCATTCGACCTGGCCTACCCCGACTTCACCTACAACGGCATCAACATGGGCACCTTCGCCCAGAAGATCCAGTCCGACCTGCAGGAAGCGGGCATGAATGTAACGCTTCAGCCCACCGAGCTGCAGGTTGCGCTCGAGGCCTACCGCCAGGGCACCGAACCCTTTGGCCTCTGGTTCTGGCTGCCCGACTACCGCGACTCGAATGACTACCTTGAGTTCCTGCCCGAGGGTGTTGTGGGCACGCGCACCGGCTGGGTGGACGCCACCGCCAGCGACGAAGTCAAGGCCATCCGCGATGCAGCGCGTGTGGAGACCGATCCCCCCGCCCGCGTTGAACTCTTCAAGCAGATGCAGGATTATCTGATTGAGGCCGGCCCCTACGCCGCCGTTGTGCAGCCGGGCTTGCAGGTTGGGCTTGGCAAGGACGTACAGGGCTTCGTCTACAACCCGCAGTGGCGCGTGGACCTTGGCATCCTGAGCAAGTAAGCATTTCTCAGAGGGAACAGGGGTCGGGGAACGGTGAACGTTCCGCGATCCCTGTTCCCCGATCCCCGTTCCCTTATTCTCGCGCAGCACCAAAAACATGCCCGTCTACCAATACATCCTCCGCAGACTTGTCCTCACCATCCCGCTGCTGATCGGCATTACGCTGATTGCATTCGTGATCTCGCACGCCGTACCCGCCGACCCTGTGACCGCCAACCTCGGCCAAAAGGCAATGTCCGACCCCGAAATTGTGGCGGCCTTCCGCGCCGAGTGGGGGCTCGATCAGCCGCTCACTGTGCAGTATGCGCGCTATGTGGGCAATCTGGTGCAGGGCGACATGGGGCGCTCGATCAAGACGCGGCGCGCCGTGATCGAGGACTTGCGCGCCTATTTGCCCGCAACAATTGAGCTGGCCACTGCTGCCATTCTCTTCGGCGTCATTGTCGGGCTCATCTTCGGCGTCCTCTCGGCCCTCAAGCGCAATCAAATGCTGGACCATGTTGTGCGCGTCATCTCGCTGCTGGGGGTGAGCGTGCCTGTCTTCTGGCTGGCGCTGCTGGCGCTCTACGTCTTTTATGCCTGGCTGGGGGTGGCTGCAGGCCCGGGCCGCCTCGACATCGGCATGGCGCCGCCGCCGCACGTCACCGGCCTCTTCACAGTGGACGCACTGCTGGCGCGTGAGTGGGACACTTTCTTTAACGCGCTCTGGCACCTGGCGCTGCCCGCGCTTGTGCTGGGCAGCTTCACCACCGGCGTCATCACGCGCGTCACCCGCTCCGCCATGCTGGATGTGCTTGGGCAGGAGTATATGCGCACCGCGCACGCCAAGGGGCTGGCCCCGCGCGTTGTCGTGATGCAGCACGCGCTGCGCAACGCGCTGATTCCGATTGTGACGGTAATCGGCTTCTCCTACGGCAACCTGCTCGCAGGCACCGTGCTTACGGAGAGCATCTTTGCATGGCCCGGCATTGGCCAATATGCCTACCGTGCCTCCACCTCGCTCGATTTCCCGGCCATCATGGGCGTCAGCCTGCTGATCGCCATCATCTTCATTATTGTGAACCTGATTGCCGATGTGCTCTATTTCTCGCTCGACCCGCGCCTGCGCGCACAAGCATAGGATGGCAATCCAATGAGCGCCATCGCCGCTGCACCAACCAGCCCCGCCGGCAGCGACCGAACCCGCGCGCCTGCAAAGGAGCACCGCCGCCACAACGTGGTCCTTCCTGCGCGCCAACCCGCTTGCGCTGATCGGCGTCGCACTGGTCATCTTCTGGCTGGTCGTCAGCCTCGCCGCGCCGTGGATTGCGCCCTTCTCGCCCATGCAGCAGTCCATTCCCGACCGCCTGCAGCCGCCCCAGCAGCGCACACTGGTTCGGCACCGACCAACTGGGGCGCGATGTGCTTAGCCGCGTCATATATGGCGGCAGGCTTTCGCTGCCCGCGGGCGTTGCCGTAATCCTGATTGCGGGCCTTCTGGGCACATTTGTTGGCGCGCTGGCCGGCTTCATTGGCGGCTGGTTTGACGAAGTTCTCATGCGCGTGACTGAGGTCTTCATCGCCTTCCCCACCATCATTCTGGCCATGGCCATTGCCGCGGCCCTTGGCCCCAGCCTGGTGAATGCCATCCTGGCCATGGTGGTCGTCTGGTGGCCCAACTACGCGCGCGTTGTTCGTGCGCTGGTGCTCAGCGTCAAATCGCGCGATTTTGTAGAGGCCTCGCTTGCCATCGGCACACGACGCACGCGCATCCTCTGGCGCACGGTGCTCCCCAATTGCCTCGCGCCTGCAATTGTGCTCGCCACAATTGACCTGGGCAACGCCATCCTCATCTTCGCCGGCCTCAGCTTCCTGGGCCTCGGCCCGCCCCCCAACACGCCCGAATGGGGGCGCATGATTGCCGACGGCATTGAGTACTTTGACCAGTGGTGGATTGCCGCCTTCCCGGGCCTGGCCATCTTTACTGTGGTGATGGCCTTCAATTTCATTGGCGATGCGATTCGCGATGCGCTGGACCCGCGCCTGCGCAAGGCGTTGTAGGGCGACGCGAGTGGCGGGTGACGGGTGTGCCATGATTGAAAATTGAGTATTGATGATAGATGCGTGGCTTTGCGCGACACGTCATCAATCTTCAGCCATCGATTTTCAGTTGTTCGTGGCTCCTGCATGTCGGAGCAAAAAATTATCCACCATAGCATTTTGGAGAACGCACGAAACCATGCCAGATTACACCGCCCGCCTGCAGCGCGTGCAGCAGCAAATGCACGCCCAGAACATTGACCTCCTCTTTCTCAGCCGCTCCGCCAACCTCAGCTACGTCACCGGCGTGGAGCGCGAGCAGCCGAACTACGGCAACACCATGTATCCCGGCGAATGGCTCACCGGCGCATGGGTGCCCGCCAACGGTGCGCCCATCCTCACACTGCCCAAAATGGTGGCCGACTTCCACGCAGTGGATTCGGGCAACATGGAGGTGCGCGTGCTGGGCGCCGGCGACAACGGCCTGCCCACCGCCGCCGGCGTGCTCGACGCCCTGCACATAGCCGCCGGCGCACACATTGGCGTCGAGGACCGCGCCTGGGCCGAGACGCTCATGAACTTGCGCACGTTGCGCCCCAGCGCCACCTTCAGCCAGGCCTCGGCGCTGCTGGGGCCGCTGCGCCGCATCAAGGACGCCGACGAAATCCAGATCATGCGCGAAGCAGGAGCCGTCACCGAGGCCGCCTTCGCCGCGACCCTGCCGCAACTCAAGCATGGCATGAGCAACCTCGACCTCATTACCGAGGTCAACTACCAGTTGCGCAAGAATGGGGCCACCTGCGATTCGTTTGTAACCTCCTTCTACAACATGGGGCGCAACTATCCCTTTGACTTCCACAATCGCGACGAAGTGCTGCTGATTCCGCTCGATGCACCGGTCTCGATTTCGTTCGACTTTGGCGCTGTCTACAAGGATTACTGCTACGACTTCGGCCGCTCGCTCTTCTTCGGCGAGCCGGACGAGGAGTACCGGCGCATCTACGCGCTGGTGATGGAGTCGCAGGCGGCGGGCATTGCCGCGCTGCACGTGGGCAACACCTGCGAAGCGGCCGATGCCGCCGCCCGCGCCGTCATTGAGGAGGCGGGCTACGGTGAGGCCTTCCGCCACCGCCTGGGCCACGGCATTGGCATGGACGTGCATGAGCCCCCCTTCCTCACCGCGGGCGACACGACTGTGCTCGAGGAAGGCATGTGCTTCACCGCCGAACCGAGCATCTTCATGCCCCATGTCATGGGTGCACGCGTGGAGGATGTTGTGGTTGTGCGCCCGGGTGCAGGCGAGCCGCTGACCAGTGGCTTCCAGCAGTTGCACGTTGTGGCCTAGGCGCCTTGCGTAGTGGAGGGCTTCCAGCCCTCCGGCCCAGGCCGCGGAGCCATACGCCCTCGTAGCGGCGGCTTCAGCCGCCGTACTCACCAATTACGTCGCGTCATCGCCAACGGCAGCTAAAGCAGCCGCTACGCACCTACGTACATTAGCCAGGAGGCTACGATGCCGCGCCAAAGCGTTTCCAGCGGAACCACGTGGGAGGAACTTGCAGGCTACTGTCGCGCCGTGCGCGTGGGTGACATCATCCACGTCTCCGGCACCACCGCCACCGGGCCCGACGGCCTTGTGGGAGCCGGCGACCCCGCGGCCCAGGCCGCCTACGCGCTCGACAAGATTGAGGCGGCGATTGCAAGCCTTGGCGGCACGCTCGCCGACGTGGTGCGCACGCGCGTCTACGTGAGCGACATTGGCCACTGGGAGGCCGTGGCGCGCGTCCACGGGCAGCGCTTCGCCCACATCCGCCCCGCCAACACGTTGATCGAGGCGCGCCTCGTAGGGCCGGAATACCTCGTCGAAATCGAGGCCGAGGCCATCGTCGGCTCGGCTCCGTAACCGCAGTACACGGATTTCACAGATGCGACAGATGGCAACAGATAACAGCAAGTGACATCAGGTTGTGTACTTGCTGTTATCTGTTGCCATCTGTCGCATCTGTGAAATCCGTGTACTGCTTTTTGCTTCAGGAAGTTAACCATGCGCTTTAGCTTGCGGCTGAACAACGATTTGCCCGTTTCCGAATACGTGGCCCTCGCGCAGGCCGCCGAGGCTGCAGGCTTTGACCAGTTCTGGGTCAGCAATGACCTCTTCCTGCGCTTTGGGCCTGCCATTCTGGCCGCCGTTGCCCAGGCCACCAGCCGCATTGAGGTGGGCACCGGCATTCTCAACCCCTACACCATCCACCCGGCCGAAATGGCCATGCTCGCCGCCACCATGGACGAGCTGTCGGGCAACCGCTTCAACCTGGGGCTGGCTGCGGGCGCGGGCGAGTTCCTCAAGTGGATTGGCCTGGAGCAGGCGATGCCGCTGGCCGCCGTGCGCGAGACCATTGTCGCCGTGCGTGGCCTGTTGCGCGGCGAGCGCGTCTCGCTTGACGGCCGTTATCTGCAATGGAGCGATGAAGCGTACCTGCGCTTTGCCGCGCCGCGCGTCACGCCCATTTACATTGGCGCAATGGGCCCCAAAATGCTTGAGCTTGCCGGCGAGGTGGCCGACGGTGCGCTGCCCCTCCTCTTCCCGCCTGAGCACTACTTTGGCGTGCGCCCGCTGGTGGCGGCGGGGGAGGCGCAGCGCGACGGCACGCTTGGCGCACTTGATTTCGCCGCCTGCATATGGGTCTCGCTTTCGCAGGACCGCGCGGCGGCAGAGCGTGTGCTGGCGCAGAAGGTAGCCTACTACGGCCACGCCCTGGGGCCGCTGCTGTGGGAGCGGCTGGGACTGGTGCGCGCCGATTTCGACGCGATTGAGCAGGCCATGATGGTGGAGCGCGACGAAGCCAGGGCCATTGCGCTGGTGGATGAACGCATGCTGCGCATTGGCGTTGTGGGCGGCGCGGCCGACGTGATTGAGCGCCTTGAGCCACTGGTGGCCGCCGGCGCAGACCACCTCAGCTTTGGCCCGCCACTGGGGCCGAACCGCCTCGAAGCCGTGCAGATCCTCAGCAACGTGGTGGCCCACTTCAAGCGGGGCGCATAGCGGCAACCGTGGCAGTAACCGTGGCGGTGCAAGCCGCCGCTACCCTTAACAGCGCGCAGTACGCACACGCACCACCGTACCCGAGCGAGCGCAACTCATTCGCTCAATCAATGCATCCCCGTTATACTTACGCCTCGCTGTAAATGACCGTCCTCAACACCCGCATTACACTGCCATACCGTTGCAGCAAAACGCTCGGCAACTGCAGTACGCGCCCTTAATGTTTCACAACGCCGTCTCCCGGGAGTCTCAATGTCTAATCAGATAATCGCGCTTGCCCTGCCCCGTTTGCGCTCGTTGCTGTTGGTGCTTGCCGCCCTCACTCTCTCTCTCACCCCGGTTGCAGCGCTGGCGGCGCCACCCGCTGCGGGGCAGGCTGTAGGGCCAGGCTCAGGGTGACGAAGCCCAGTGGTTGATCATGCTCTACAGCGATGCCGATGACAATGTACTCGAACAAGACATCCTGCTCGATTTGCAGGAGGCCGAGTTGGTTGGCTCCACCGACCAGGTCACAATTGTGGCACAAACGGACCGCTTCAAGGGCGGCTATGCGGGCATGGAGGACTGGACCGGGGCCAGACGGCTGCTGATTACGCAGGATGACGACATGGACAGCTTCGGCTCCCAGGTGCTTGAAGATTTGGGCGAAGTCAACATGGCCGACGGCGCAACGCTCCAGGCGTTCATCGAATGGGCCGTGACAAACTTCCCCGCGCAGAAGCGCATGCTCATCATGTCGGACCACGGCGCAGGTTGGCCGGGCGGCTTGAGCGACCCGGACCCGGGCGGCAACGGCCCCGACGCAATTGCCCTGGCCGAATTTTTCGGTGACAA
This sequence comes from uncultured Chloroflexia bacterium, assembly GCA_963773745.1. Taxonomy (GTDB): domain Bacteria; phylum Chloroflexota; class Anaerolineae; order Caldilineales; family Caldilineaceae; genus UBA5069. Next base: position 243,573 of record CAVZCL010000004.1, on the reverse strand, counting down.
CGTGTGGCTGATGGAACTGGACATTGTGCTGGGCCAGGCGCTTGCTAATGTGGGGCTGGATTCGCTCGACGTAATCGGCTTTGACGCCTGTCTCATGAGCCAGCTCGAGGTCTACACGGCGCTGGCTGCACATGCGCAGTATGCAGTCGCTTCCGCGGAAGTGGAGCCCGGGCTGGGCTGGGCCTACGCAGCCTTCCTGAGCACGCTGGTTGCGGACCCCGCTATGGGCGGCGATGAACTTGTGCAGGCGATCGTCGCCTCCTATATCGATGACGACACGCAGCTTGATAATCCCGACTATGTGGGCAGCCTGACCCGCCAGCAGGCGAGCGACGTTATCAACGCGGATGTGACGCTGGCAGCGATTGACCTGGCGCAGATTGCACCCCTCAATGCCGCCCTGAATGAGTTCGTGACGGTGCTGCAGGGTATGGACCAGAACAGCGTGGCCGCTGCACGCACCTATGCCCAGGCCTACGAATCGATCTTCGGCGACGACACGCCCTCTCCCTTCATCGACCTGGGTCACTTTGTGCAGCTCATCCAGGAGGGGACGGCCGACCCGGCGGTGCTGGATGCAGCCGAGGCACTGGAAACAGCGCGTGCAGCCGCGGTGATTGCCGAGAAGCATGGCCCCAATCGCCCGGGCTCCACGGGCATTGCCATCCACTTTCCTGTGCGCAGCCTCTACAATACGTTGGACAACTATGGCTATACCACCGTGGCCGCCCGCTTTGCGGCCGAGACGACGTGGGACGAATTCCTGGCGTTCCATGCCGGCGACGCGACCAGCAGCGGCTTTGCACGTCCGGCGTCGGCGCGCAGCGCGGCCCTGCAGGCGCTCATGCCCGAGCTTGACCCTGAGTACATCCAGATTCTGGATGACGCAATCGCCGCGCTGCTCGAAGACGGAGCTTCCGAGGACGCGATTGCGCAAGCCCTCTTTGACGACTATCAGTTGCCCGCAGATGTGGTGAATGAACTCGTTGACCAGGGGATCCTGAGCGCAAGCGCGGTGGAGGGTGCGCCGCCCGTCAACAACAGTGTGCGCAAGCCGCTGCAGATTGCCCCCATTACCCTCTCCGCCGAAGTGGCCTATTTTGACGAACCTGTGACAGTGGAGACCGAAATCACGGGCGACCGGGTGGGCTATCTCTACAGCTTCATTGGCCGGCTTCTGCCCGAAGACGACATCATGATCATCGAGGACCAGGACTTCATCTTTGCCGACGCAGAGACGACCGTGGGCGGCGTCTCGTATCCCCAGTGGCCGGATGGAAGCTTTAGCGTCGCCTATGATTGGGAGCCGGTTGTCTACGCAATCAGCGACGGGGAGAGCGCAATTCGTACCCTCTTTGCCCCCGAAACCTACGGCGATGACCCCACCTACGCCGTGGACGGCACCTATCACTTCGTTGACGGCAGTGCCGATCGCTACGCGCGCCTCTTCTTCCGCGATGGTGCATTAGCGCAGGTCTTTGGCTTTCTGGGTGCAAGCGCGCTGGGCATGGGCGCACCGCGCGAAATTACGCCCCAGCCGGGCGATGAATTCACCGTAATGGAACAGGGCTTCTACCTGGGCGACGACGCCCCGGACGAGGACTACAGCGCTCCAGTCGGCACCCTAACCTTTGGCGACGCCCCTTTTACAATTGAGGCGACCGCCGCGCCCAGTGGCAATTATGTGGTGGGTGTGATTGCCGAAGACCTCGACGGCAACCAGGTCGAGTCGTACGAGAGTCTCTTCGTTGTCAGCGACGATGGCGTCACCGAGGAGGGTTTTGTACCTTTGGTGAATGAAGAGATGGGCTTTGCGCTGCTCCACCCCGAAAGCTGGGCGCCGCTGGACGATGCAGCGGCCGACTATCGCGTCGTCCTCGCCACCGCAGATGAAGCAGCGCAGATGACAGTCTCGCTCTTCGAGTATCCCGACGCGGCCGATGCGGACGAGGCCAACCTGAGTGCGCTCGAGGACATCTTCGCCGAGTTTGGCAACGACACGAGCGTTCAGCAGCTCGAGGCTGTGGGCGATCCCGTACCCTACTACCTGGGCTACTTCGATGCGCAGTTGCTTGATTTCTCCTTTGAGCGGGACGGCGTTGCCTACACGGGTGAGATCATAGCCGCCACACCGGCTGAAGGACTCACCTATATTGTAGACTTCGCTGCGCCCGCCGCCGATGCCGAGGATCTGCTCCCCGATCTCGACGCAGTGCTCTACAGCTTCGACGTGCTGATCCCTGGGATCGACAGCGCCCCCCAGGCGGCGTATCAGCCTGCCTTTGACGAAACATTCTTCATGGATGACTACAGCGACGCCTCCAGTGGCCTCTACGATGATGCCGTGGCGCAAGCATGGGGGCAGGGCTTCTACGACGCCGAGAGCGAGCAGTACGTCTATGCCATGAGTCCCGCCTCAGGCGCAATCTTTGACTACTATCTTGATCTCACGCTGCCCGATCAGTTCATGCTCCAGGTGGCGGCGCAGAGTGCCGGCGCCGTCAATACAGCCTACGGCCTCATCTTTCAGCTGCAGGATGAAAGCCAATTCTACGTCTTCCGCGTCAGCGGTGATGGCTATTTCCTCGTTGAAAAGGCGGACGGAGAGACTCTGGAGAGCATAATTGACTGGACGCCGCTGGACTCCTTCGATAGCACAGAGGAGGCCGTCAACACGCTGGCTGTCGCTGGAAGCGATGGCATCTACGACCTTTATGTGAACGAAGTGCAGGTTGGCAGCTTTGCCGACGACAGCTATTTGTCCGGCAGTGCCGGCTATATGGTAGAGAACTTCGACGATAGCGCGCCCGCGGCCATTGTCTTTGATGACTTCGTGGCCGGTTTGCCCGCCGAATAATGGCTTCAGGGTGGCCCTTCCCCAGCGGCGGGCCACCCTGAAGCTGCGTACCTGAAGCTACGTAGCTTGGCAGCAATGCCGTAGCGCATTTCAAACGTGAATCGTAGCGGCGGTGCAAGCCGCCGCTACGCATGCCACCCCGCTTTGCACATACGCCACTGCCTGTAGCACCGATCCGCGCGAGATTTCACAAAAGGGGTTGACAAGAACCTATATTCATTGTATCTTTCCTATAGGATTACGACCGCGCACCTGCTTCGCAGCAATCCGTTGCCGCAATCCACCGCAGCACTGCGCAGCGCAAGACAGCGCACAAACACTCCCTGCTCTCCCTGCTTCTCAAAAACTTCCTTCAGTACGCGGCGCCCCAGCCGACACTCCTGCCGGCCGTGCGCGCTGCCTTGTCCCAGGCCCTCAGCAGCTGCCATGCGCAAGCCATCCGCCGACGACAAAACCCTTCTTGCCACCACCGTCTACGACGCGCTCAAAGAGCGCATCATGGACCAGTACTATCCCCCCGGTGACCGCCTCAACATCGACGCGCTCGCCGTCGACCTCAACGTCAGCCCCACGCCCATTCGCGAGGCGCTCGCACGCCTGCTGGCCGAGCATCTCGTCACTGTCGAGCCCTACAAGGGCTACCGCGTTAGCCCGCTTCTCACCACGCAGCAGGTGGTGGACCTCATGCACGTGCGCCGGCTCATCGAGACCGACGCCGCCCGCGTGGCCGCGCAGCGCATTCGCACGCCCGATCTGCTGATCTTCGAGCGCATCCTGAACGACAGCCAACTGGTCGAGGTAGGCAACTGGTCGCACGGCTACAAGCATTTCAATCTTCTTGATCAACGTTTCCACGAGATGCTGATCATGGTCTCCGGCAACCAGTTCCTGCTCAGCGCATGGCGCTCGCTCTACATCCACGTGGAGCTGGGCCGCTTCTACGACGTCTTCCAGAATCCCGACCACCAGCAGACCTGCGCCGAGCACGAGCGCATTCAGCAGGCGCTGGCTGCGCGCGACGGTGAGGCGGCGGCCCAGGCCGTTGAGGCGCACCTCGCCGAAACAGAACGGCGCGTCTTCCGCCTGATTGACCAGCACGCCCACGAGGCAGATGCGCTGCACGCTGCCAGGGCCAACGGCGCACAGAGCGCCCGCTTTCACAGGGAGAACACCGCATGACCCTGCGCGTCGCCCTCATTGCCGGCCCCATGTACGATGCGCTCTACGCGCGCTTGCCCGCCTTTACGCAGGAGACCGGCATTGCTGTCGATGTGGCCTTCAGCGCCGACCACCCCGCCCTCAACGCGCACCTCGAAGCGCTGCCCACCGCCGACTATGATCTCGTCTCCACGCACACCAAGTACCGCGCCCTCGCAGCTGCGCTTTCTTGCGCCGCTCGATGGACTGCTGGCTGCCGATGAACTGGCCGATTTCCTGCCGCGCCTGATTGAACTTGCGCGCATTGATGGCGCGCTCTACGCCCTGCCGCGCAACGTGGACGTGCGCCTCCTCCACTATCGCACAGACCTTGTGGAGCGCCCTCCCGCCACATGGGATGAGCTTGTTGCGCAGGCGCGTGCGCTCAATGCCCCGCCCGACTGTTACGGCTTCGTCTTTCCCGGTATGGACTCTGGCCTCTTCGGCACCTTCTACGAACTGTGCGAATCGGCCGGCGCGTCTCTCTTCCCGGCCAACCTTGTACCGGACATTGAGAATGAAGGCGGGCGCTGGGCACTCTCGCTCCTGCCGCGATTGCTGGCGCGATGGCCTTGTGCCGCCCCAAATTACCCAGTGGCACTATGACCGTGTGCATGATTGCTTCCGCAACCGCGGCGCAGCCTTTGTGGGCGATTGGCCCGGCTACTATGGCGACTACGTGGCCGACGATTCGCCCGTACGCGACGACTTTGCACTCGCCCTCTACCCTGTGGGCCCCACCGGCGAGAGCCATGTCTATGGCGGCAGCCACACCTTTGCGCTCACCCATGCCGGCGCAGGGCAAGCCCGAGGCGCTGGCGCTGCTCCGCTTCCTGACGGCGCCAGAGCAGCAGATGCTCGAGGCGCAGCGCGGCTCCGTACCAGTGCGCGCGTCCGTCATGGCAGACCATCCGCGCCGTCGCCCAGCCCGTTGAGGCCGAGCGCCTGCATCTGCTTGAGGCGGCCATCGACACAGTGGTCATCCCCCCCAAGCTGGCGCGCTACCCCGAAATTGAAGAGGTTCTCTGGCGCACAGTGCAGGCTGCCATGGTGGGCGAAGTTGAGATTGACACCGCATTGGCGCGCATGAGGAAGCAGATTGCCGAAATTGTGGCGGGCGCTGCGCCTGCACTTGAGGGGCGAGCATGAGCGCTGATTACGGTACGGCTGGCGCAACGGGCGCAGCCGGCGGGGGGCTGCTTGCGGGCAAGGTCATCTTCCTCACCGGCGGCGGCATGGGCATTGGGCGCGAGTGTGCGCTCGCCTACGCGCGCGCCGGCGCCACAGTGGCAATTGCCGACATCAACCTGCCTGCGGCGCAGGAGACACTGGCGCTGCTCGACGGCCCGCCCGGCCACGCCATCGAGTGCGATTTGGCCTCGTCTCCCTCAGTTGAGGCGGCGATTGCAGCCACACTGGAGCAGTGCGGCCGCATTGACGCCATTCACAACAACGCCGGCCTCAGCAGCCCCTCCAAGCCGCTGCACGAGACCAGCGATGCGCAGTGGGACCTGCTCTTCGCCATTAACCTCAAGAGCATTCTCTACACGACGCGCGCCGGCATTGAGGCGCTCAAGGCCACGCGCGGCTCCATTCTCAACACGGCCAGCATGGTGGGGCTCATGGGGCAGGAAAACCACGCCGCCTATGTGGCGACCAAGGGCGGCCTCATCTCCATGACCAAGGCCATGGCGCTCGACTACGCCCCCTATGGCATTCGCGTCAACGCCATTTGCCCCGCCGCAGTGTGGACGCCGCTCCTGCGCGAGTGGGTGGCCGAGCAGCCCCACCCCGACCGCGCCGAGTACTTTCTTAACCACATCCACGCGCTGGGTTTCTGCCCCGAGGGTGACGTGGTGGCCGATGTGGCTCTCTTCCTGCTCTCCGACCACGCCCGCTTTCTCACCGGCGTGGCGCTGCCCGTCTCCGGCGGCGCCGAACTCGGCTACCGCAAGCTGCACTAAACAGAGCAACTGCTCAACGCAAGGGCGCAAAGGGGCAAAGGAACGCAAAGGAAAAGCCAGGAAGAACAAAAACAACCTTGACGGACCCCGTTGTCAGGAACCCAATAGCTTCGCCTTGCCCGTGTTATTCCTTTGCTGTTCTTATGTTGTTTCTTTGCGTTTCTTTGCTCCCTTTGCACCTTTGCGTTGAGCAGTTCTCTGCCTTGCCAGCCGCCAGGAGGCGCCATGGCCCACACAATTGCACGCATTCGCTCGCGCGACGCCCGCTTCCAGCTCAAGCCCGGCGAAGGCGTGGATGCCATCCACACCAACCCCCAATATGCCTACGCCGTGGCCGAGCTTGAAAGCGACAGTGGCCTCACCGGCATTGGCCTCGCGCTCACGCTGGGCCAGGGCACCGAAATGGTTTGCAACGCCATCGAGACGCTCTCGGCCCCTCTCGTGGGGCAGGAGATTGAGGAGCTCATGGAAGGCTTCGGCCAGGTCTTCCGCTCCATTGCCGACCACCCCCAGCTGCGCTGGCTCGGCCCGCACAAGGGCGTTGTCCACCTGGCGCTGGCCTCGATCACCAACGCCTGCTTTGACCTGTGGGCCAAGGCGCGCGGCGTGCCGCTCTGGAAGCTTCTGCTCGACCTCACGCCCGAGCAGGTCGTTGCGCTGCTCGACCTCTCCTATCTTGAAGATGTGCTGCAGCCGGATGATGTCATTCACATGCTGCGCGGCGAGCAGGTGCGCCGCAGCGAACGTGCCGGCCTGCTCGACCGCGGCTACCCGGGCTACGACACATCGGTGGGCTGGTTCCACTATGACGACGACGAGGTGCGCGACAACGTACTGCGCGCGATGGATGCCGGCTTCAGCGCCATGAAGCTCAAAGTCGGTTCCGCCGAAAGCGCGCGCGACATCCGCCGCGCCCAGCTTGTGCGCGACGTGGCCGGCCCCGACGCACGCATTATGCTCGACGCCAACCAGCAGTGGACGCTGCCGCGCGCTGTCCGCATTTGCCTGGAGCTGGCGCAGATGTCCCCCTACTGGATTGAGGAGCCCACCCACCCTGACGACGTGCTGGCGCACCAGACATTGGCGCGGGCGATTGCGCCTGTGAAGATCGCGCTGGGTGAGCACATTCCCCACCGTGTGCTCTTCAAGAATTACATGCAGGCGGGCGCCACCCACTTTGTGCAGGTGGATTGCACGCGCGTCGGCGGCATCAGCGAGTTTATTACCGTGAGCTTGCTGGCGCGCAAGTTTGGCCTGCCCGTTGTGCCCCACGTGGGCGACATGGGACAGATCCATCAGCACCTCGTGCTTTTCAACCACATTGCACTGGGCCACGAGCAGATCTTTCTCGAATACATTCCCCACCTGCGCGACTACTTTCTGCACCCTGCCCATGTGGAGGGCGGCCTCTACGCCATTCCCCAGGCGCCGGGCAGCAGCTCTGATCTGCGCGAGTAAGCGCAATCGCAGCGAGGCTCCCAAAATCGGAAGCCTCGCCTCAAACCAGTTCACATTCCAACGGACACAGCGTCTTTCTGGGCGCTGCATTCCGCATAAACAAACGAGGCAATCGCATGGCCCAATCCGCACCCGTCCCATCCACATCCCCTGCGCCGGCCCAACGCAGCGGCGGCTGGCGCAACATCTTTCGCCGCAGCGACACCAGCGTCCTGCTCGCGACCCTTGTCCTCTTCATCATCTTTGCACTCAGCAACGACAGCTTCCTCACACCCTTCAATCTCTACAACGTCTCGCGCACGGCCTCGCTCTATGCCTTCATTGCGCTGGGGCAGGCGATTGTGGTCGTCATCGGCGATATGAACCTCTCGCTGGGGGCGATTGGCGGCCTCGCGGTGGTGATAGGCGGCTGGGCTATGGACACCATGGGCTGGAACCCGATCTGGGGCACGCTCATTGCACTGAGCGTGGGCATGGCTGCGGGTTTTTTCAACGGCATCATCATCGTGCGTTCCAAACTCAACTCCTTTGTGGTAACGCTGGCGAGCTCCTTCATCTTCTTCGGCCTCGTCTCCGGAATCTCGCAGGGTTTCCCCTACACCAACATCCCCAAGGGCTTCACGTGGCTGGGGCAGGGCGACATCAACAACGTCCCCTACCTCTTCCTGCTGATGATTGTGGTGCTGGCCTTCATGGGCTACCTCTTCCGCTACACGGTGGTGGGGCGGCGGCTGCTGGCCACGGGCGGCAACCAGGAGGCGGCGCGCCTCTCGGGCATCCGCACCGACAACATGATCCTGCTGGCGCACACGGCTTCGGGTTTCTTTGCGGCGCTGGCGGGCGTGCTGTGGATATCGCGCATGGGCTCAGCGCAGCCCTCCACCGGCAGCGACTGGCTCATCTACTCCTTTGCCGTGGCCATCATCGGCGGCACGGCGCTTTCGGGCGGTGAATTCTCGGCGCTGGGCATGTTCGCCAGCGCCATCATGCTCACGCTCATCAAGAACGGGTTGGTCATGCTCAATGTCAACGTCTACTTCGAGCAGACCTTCCTGGGCATCATCATTCTGCTGGCCGTTTCGGTGGAAAGCATTCGCATGTGGATGAGCAACCGTGCGCAACGCAGCACGGCGGCCAACGCCACAGCGGCTGCAGGTTCCATCGGCCCTACATAGTTGATTGCACATCGCAATGCGCCCAGCGATCAGCCTGGGCCAGGAAAGGAGCGTCCATCGAAACCCTGATTCCCGATTCCACCCCAGCATTGTATGCAGGTTGGCTTGTGAATCAACGATGACCACGAGAAATCCTAAGGAGATGAACCATGAATCGTAAACAGTTGCGCGTTGTTTCGCTCTTTCTTCTGATTGCCCTGCTGACAAGCGCGCTCATGGGCTGTGTGGCCCCGGCCGCGCCCGCGGCTGCGCCGGCTGCTGATGCAGCGGCAGCCCCCGCCGAGACCGCAGCCCCAGCCGAAGAGGCTGACGCTCCCGCCGCCGGCGACTTCAAGCCCGTCTGGTATGCCCCGGCGCCCCACCCCTACTTTGAGGATGTGCGCAAGGGCGTTGAGGCCTTCGAGGCCGACACCGGCATTACCGTCGAAAAGCAGCTCGGCCCCGACTGGAAGCAGGACAGCCAGAATCAGCGCATGGAAGCGCTGGCCGCCAACGGCTTCAACGCCTTCAGCGTCTACCCGGCCGACGCCAGCGGCGCGAACAGCCTCTATGAGGAACTGACCCAGCGCGGCATCCACATTGCCAACTTCGGCACCACCACCCTGCAGCCCACCTCGGCCAGCTTTGCCGTTGCCACCGACGTCAAGGTTGCAGCCATGGAAGCCACTGAGCAGCTGATCAAGGCCATGGGCGAAAAGGGCAATATCATCAACGTGCTCGAGGTGCTCGAGGACCCCAACACCGTCCTGCGCAAGGAAGGCATTGAAGAAGTTGTGGCCAAGTACCCGGATGTCACAATCATCCAGGAAGTGGCCGGCATGACGAGCGCGCAGGAAGCGCTGCAGAAGGTGAGCGATGCGCTGGCCGCGAACATCGACACAGTGGACGGCATCATCGCTACGGGCTACAACCCCACAGTGGCCATTGCCCAGGCGCTGACCGAGTACAAGGACAAGGGCGGCGAGCGCGTGATTCACTCCGTGGGCATTGACACCGATGCCATCGTCATGGAAGCGATTGCCAACGGCGTCATGGACGGCACGATTGTCCAGAACCCCTACGGCCACGGCTACCTGAGCCTGATGTTGCTCCAACTCATGTCCGAGGGTTGGACGCCTGCCCCCGACGTCTACTTTGTGGACGCCGGCTTTGCCTTTGCCACCAAGGACAACCTTGAGACCTACAACGACGACATTCTGGCCGTGACGGCGCAGATCAAGGACGAGCTGACCACCAAGTATCTCGTCAAGTAAGCAGATTTGCAGGCCCCGGAAGCGGGAGGGAGACGATACCATCGTCTCCCTCCCGATCAGCAGGCAGGAGCAGGGCGGTATGCTTGAAATCCAGCACGTGAGCAAGTCCTTCCCGGGCGTCAAGGCGCTGGCCGATATTTCGGTCACCTTCAACCCAGGCGAAATCCACGCCCTCGTCGGCGAAAACGGCGCAGGCAAAAGCACCCTAATCAAAATCATTTGCGGCATCTACACGCCGGACGAAGGCGACGTGTTGCTTGACGGCGAGCGGCTGGCGCTGCGCAGCTACAGCAGCGCGCTGGCGCGGGGCATCAACCTTGTCAGCCAGGAGATTCAGGTCATCCCCAAGAGCACGGTGGCCGAAAACATCATGCTCGACAAGCTCGATCGCTACTTCAGCGGCGGGCGTCTGCAGTGGGCGCAGATCAACGCCGACGCCGAGCGCTTCACACGCATGGTGGGGCTGGAGATTGCGCCCACAGCGCTCGTGGGTAGTCTGAGCGCCGCACAGAAGCAGCTCATCATGATTGCGCGTGCGCTCTCCTCCGACGCGCGCATTCTCGTGCTCGACGAGCCGACCTCGGCGCTCACCCGCCACGAGACGCAGAATCTGCTTGGCCTGCTGCGCAAGATTGTGGATGGCGGCGTCACCATCCTCTTCGTCACCCACAAGCTGGAGGAAGTACTGCAGGTGGCCGATATGGTCACTGTGCTGCGCGACGGCCAGCACATTGGCACGGTCCCCACGCGCGAGCTTGCCAAGGTGGACATCGTGCGCATGATGATCGGCCGCGAGGCGCGCACCACCTCGCTGGGCGAGCTGCACGTGGACAGAGAGAACGTTGCGCTGGAGGCGCGCGACGTCACGCAGTACGGCCGCTTCAACAATGTCAACTTCAGCCTCTACAAGGGCGAGATTCTCGGCTTCTACGGCCTGGTGGGTTCGGGCCGTACAGAACTCGCGCAGCTTCTCATCGGCGAGGATCGCAAGGACAAAGGCGAGGTGCTCATCAATGGGCAGCCCACCGCCATTCACAGCATGGCCGACAGTCTCTACACCCACCGCATGGGTTACGTCTCCGAGAACCGCAAGGAGAAGGGGTTGATACTGGGCGCAACCATCAAGGCGAACACCACTGTCACCGTGTGGAATCGCATGGTCAATCGCTGGCGTGCAATTCGCCTCAACGAAGAATCGCGCACGGCGCAGCACTTTATGGGCGCGCTGGAGATTCGCGCGACGGGCATTGACCAGCAGGTGAACAGCCTCAGCGGCGGCAATCAGCAAAAGGTCAGTATTGGCAAATGGCTGGCGGCGCAGTGCGACCTGCTGATCATCGACGAGCCCACCATCGGCGTGGACATTGGCGCCAAGGAGTACATCCACCAGCTCATCTGGAATCTGGCTGCAGAAGAGGGGAAATCCATCATCCTCATCTCGTCGGACATGCCCGAGATTATCAACGTGGCGCGCCGCATACTGGTCTTCCGCGATTACAAAATTGTGGGCGAAGTGCGCAACGACGGCGCCACCCCACGCCCCTATGACGACGTGGCCAATGAAATCGGTTCCTATTTGGCATAGCAAAACACCTACGACGCAAAGGCGCAAAGAGCGCGCGAAGGATCCGTAGCGGCGGCTTCAGCCGCCGTACTCCAGGACGCGACGCGTACCATGCCAACGGCGGCTGAAGCCGCCGCTACGAAATGCAACGTTCTTGCGAGATGGCGCACCAAACGCCAATCAACCAATACTCAATCGTCAATTTTCAATTGTTTCTCACCACCCCCCGCCGCGCAACAAGAAAGGAGCCGCCATGAACTCGCGCGAACGAGTGCTGGCTGCAATCAACCACCAGGAACCCGACGGCCTCCCGCTGGATCTGAGCGCAACGCCCAGCAGCGGCATCTCGGCCATTGCCTACCACAAACTGCTGCAGAAGATGGGCGTTGAGAAGCCCACGCTTGTCTATGACGTGGTGCAGCAGCTGGCCCAACCCGATGAGAGCATCCTCGACCAGTTCCACGTCGACGCTATCGACATCGGCCGTGCCTTTAATGATCAGCCGAGCGACTGGGCCGACTTCACCCTGCCCGAAGGCCCCACCGTCAAGTTCCCCGCCTGGTTCAAACCGGTGCAAACAGAAGATGGTGCGTGGGACGCCTATGCGCCAGACGGCACGCGCATTGCCACCATGCCCCTCGGCGCCAACTTCTTCGATCAGACCTGCTTCCCCTATCTCGACGGCTACCCCGCCGACTACAGCGGCCTCGACACCGCCATGGGCCACGTGCTCTGGTCGGGGCTGGTGCACAGCCCGTGGGACCACGCGAGCGAACCCGGCTTCTGGGATGACCTGCGCGCCCGCGCTCTGCACCTGCGCGCAACATCCGACCGCGCGCTGATGATTGTGGTGGGCTGCAATCTCTTCGAGTGGGGCACCTTTCTGCGCCGCATTGACAACTTCCTGGCGGACCTGGTGACGACACCGGCTGCCGTCGAGGGTTTGCTGGATGCGCTCATGGAGCGCCACCTGGCCACCCTGGAAAACGTCTGCAACGCCGTGGGCGACGTGGCCGACATCGTGCGCTTTGGCGACGACCTGGGCACCGACCACGGCCCCTTCATGTCGCCCAAGACCTACCGTGCGCTCATCAAGCCGCGCCAGCGCATCCTTACCGATTACGTCAAGCAGCACAGCCAGATGCATACCTTCCTGCACTCGTGCGGCTCCATCTACAAGCTTCTGCCCGATTTGATCGACGCCGGCTTCGAAATCATCAACCCGGTGCAGATCTCTTCGCGCGACATGGAGCCGGAGAAGCTCAAGGCCGCCTTCGGCAAGGATGTCACCTTTTGGGGCGGCGGCTGCGACACGCGCGCAGTGCTCAACCGCGGCACGCCCGAGGAGGTGAAGGAGCATACCCGCCGCAACATCGAAACCTTTGCCCCGGGCGGCGGCTTCGTCTTCAACACCGTGCACAATATCCTGCCCGACGTACCGCCCGAGAACATTCTGGCGATGTACGAGGCCGTGGATGAATATCGGTAGTTTACAGACTTATTATCGGAGCTTTTTGCCAACAACCCGCAGTTTGCAGCCATTCCGGCCAATGCCGAGGGAATCCACATGAACGACCAATTGCAGGATGTTTACGATGCCGTCTTGGATGGCGACACGCCGGGCACGGAGACCATGGTGCGTGACGCGCTGGCTGCCGGCGAGCCCGCCGAGGTAATCCTCAACCAGGCGATGATTCCGGCCCTGGAGGAAGTGGGCCAACTCTTTGAGGATGGTGAGTACTATCTGGCTGAAATGCTCGTTTCGGCGCGTGCCATGCAGGCCGGCGTGGCGCTGCTGCGCCCGCACCTGCTCGAGGCCAAGGTGGAGTCGGCGGGCAAGGTGGTCATCGGCACCGTCAAGGGGGACATGCACGACATTGGCAAGAACCTCGTCGGCATGATGCTCGAGGGTGCGGGCTTTGAGGTGACCGACCTGGGCACGGATGTGGCGCCGCAGCGCTTCATTGCCGCGATTGAAGAGGGGCAGGCGCAGGTCATTGCGCTCTCTGCGCTGCTGACGACCACCATGGCCAACATGAAGGTGACGCTCGATGCGCTGGAAGCAGCCGGCGTGCGCAGCCGCGTCAAGGTGATTGTGGGCGGCGCGCCCGTCACCGAGTCCTATGCGCAGGCCATTGGCGCTGACGGCTACTCGGCTGATGCCAGCCAGGTGGTGCCGCTGGTGCGCTCACTGATTGCTGCTTAAGGTCTTCAACGCAAAGGCGCAGATTTACAATTCTTTGCTTCCTTTGCGCCTTTGCGTTGCGGTATGTATTCCGTCCTGGCTGGATGATTGAAAGGTTGGGTGTGATGGGCGAAAGCTATCTTCTGACGGGCGCGCTCGGCTGCATTGGCGCGTGGACGGTGCGCACGCTGCTGCGCGCCGGCGCCGAGGTTACCGTACTCGACCTCGCCTCAGACCCGCGCCGCCTGCGCCTGATCCTCGAGCCTGAGCAACTGGCGCAGGTGCGCTTCCTCGTGGGCGACATTACCGACCTGCCCACCGTGGAGGGTGCGCTGGAGGTCAGCCGCGCGCGCCACCTCATTCACCTGGCAGCGCTGCAGGTGCCCTTCTGCCGCGCCGACCCGCCGCTGGGCGTGCGCGCGTCAATGTGCTCGGCACCGTCAACATCTTCGAGGCGGCGCGGCGCGCCGGCCTCGGGCGCGTCGTTTATGCGAGCAGCGTGGCTGTCTACGGCTCAAACGAAGACTACGGCGACGAGATTGACGCGGGCATGGTGGATGACGCCACGGCGCTGCGCCCGCGCACCCACTATGGCGTCTTCAAACAGGCCAACGAAGGCTCGGCGCGCGTCTACTGGATTGACCAGGGGCTGAGCACCATCGGCCTGCGCCCCCACACGGTCTACGGGCCAGGACGCGACCAGGGAATGACCTCCGGCCCCACCGTAGCCATGCTGGCCGCAGCCGCAGGTGTGCCCTACACCGTGGCCTTTGGCGGGCGCTTTGGCATGCAGTATGCGCGTGATGTAGCCGAAACCTTTGTGGCCGCCACACGTGCACCCCACGAGGGCGCAGCGGTCTTTAACCTGCGCGGCGCCGTCGTCGACATGCGTGAGGTCATCGCCGCGATTGAGGCGGCCGAGCCTGCTTCACGCGGGCAGATTGCCTTTGACGATGTCTCCCTGCCCGTCCCAAGTGGCCAGGTGGAGACCGGCCTCGCCGCGCTGCTGGGCCACGTGCCCACCACACCGCTGGCGGAGGGCGTGGCCGAAAGCATTGTCATCTTCAAGCAGGCACTGGCACAGGGGCTGATTGCGCTACCCACGTAATGGACTTTGCAATCAAAGCGTGTACACAGATTTCACAGAAAAGGAGAGATAACAACGGATTCATCCGTTGTTACCCCTCCTTTTGCTGTGAAATCTACCCTTGACAATGGCGCTGACTTCGGAGCCGGAGGGCCTCCTGGCCCTCACTGTGCGGGCACTGTAGTGCTCGCTAAGCGAGGGCCGGAAGGCCCTCCGCTACGAAATCAGCACCATTTGCATTCTGCGTTGTGCGCACAAGGCATGAACGTCTGTGTACACGCTTTTGTTACCATAACCCATTAAAGGAACAGTACGCATGACTGATCCACTCAGCACCAGCAGAGCGCGCTACTTCATCCAGTTTATCCACCCTGTTAACATTCTTGGCATGTTCCCACAGGTGTCGGGTGAGACAATTGCCGCGGAAATGGGCATCGCGGCGGACGTGTACGCCGAGGTGGTTGCCGACTTTGCCCGCGCCGTGGAGCAGGCAGCTGCAGAGCTGCTTGAAGATGCTGCGTTCCGCGCCCAGATTGCCGCACTTCCCTTTACCGCCGGCGACACTGTGGTGGGGCTGGGCGACAGCATTACCGACGACCTGCAGTCCTGGTTCGAGCTCCTGCGCACCGCCTTTAACATGGCGCGCCCCAACGACAACGTGCGCTTTGTCAATGCCGGCATCTCGGGCGACACCACCACAGCGCTCGTGAGCCGCTTCCACGCGGTGACGCTCCTCGATCCAGCGTGGATCATCTGCATGGCAGGCACGAACGACACACGCACGCACGGCCTTGCGCCCACACGCTCGCTCGTCAGCCACGACGAGACCGTGGCAAACTACCAACTGCTGCGTGAGTACGCCACTGCGCAAACAGATGCGCGCTGGGTGTGGCTGACGCCGCCGCCCGTCATCGAGGCAGCCATCCCGCATGACTGGTGGCTTGGCCCGCAGAACATGATGTGGCGCAACGCCCCGCTGCAAGCGCTGGCGGCCTCTTTGCGCAATCGCCCCGAGCCCGTCATCGACGTGCAGGCCGCCTTTGGCGAGAATCCCGATCCCTACGCTCTACCTCCCCGACGGCCTGCACCCCTCCCTGGCAGGCCAGAAGCTGATTGCGTGCACGGTGGTTGGGGCGCTCGGCGCGCTTGAATAACATCTCAACGCAAAGGCGCAAAGAGAGCAAAGAACGCAAAGGAAAAGTAAGGAAAAGCAACAGCGGAACATAGATCAAGGCGGCAACAACAGGGTTCAAAGCGGATATCCGCTCATTGAACCCTGTTGTTGCCGCCTTGATCTATGTTCCCGCTGTTGCTTTTCCTTACTTTTCCTTTGCGTTCTTTGCTCTCTTTGCGCCTTTGCGTTGAGATGTTGCCGTTTATGGCGCGGCGCGTGTGCTATAATCGGCCACTCTGCATAACAAGCAACCCACCCGCACCCACACGCGCATTCCACAAGGAGGCATGACGTCCTATGGCGTTTCCCATTCCCAGCATGCTGCTCAAACAGCTTTACACCTTTGGCAGCCTTGCCAATGGCGACAGCGGCGTGCGCTTCTCGCTCAAGAATCGCCTGAGCGACGGCACCGTGACGGGGCTGCATCACGTCAAGTTCGACGGCGTCGAGGTGCCGCGCAGCGCCCTTCGCCTCGAAATGAGCGACGGCGTTGCGCTGACCCCTGACGAAGTGCGCAGCAATCCGATTGATTTCCCGCTGCGCCGCGTGATCGACATCGTCTGCGACATTGCGCCGCTGCCGATCGGCATCCACCACATCGAGGTCAAGTTCGACGCCAAGCCCTTTGGCACGTTGACGCTCAAGGTGGAAGGCTCGATCCAGAAGGAGACGGAGAAGCGCACGACGATTCCCGCGCGCGCGATGACGACTATTCGCCCGAGGCAATCGCCACGCGCCAGCACTTCATTGAGAAGTTCAGCGGCAGCAAGTACCAGCACATCAAGCAATACTCATTCGATCCACACACAACAAACGGCAACGTGGAGCACTTTGTGGGCGCGGCGCAGATTCCGATTGGGCTGGCCGGCCCCATGGTCATCCATGGCGAGCACGCGCAGGGCGAGTTTGTCGTCCCCATGGCCACCACCGAAGGGCACGCTCGTCGCCTCCTACAACCGCGGCATGAAGGTGATTAACCTCTCGGGCGGCTGCCGCGTCACGGTTTCGGGCGACGGCATGCAGCGCGCGCCCGTCTTCGTCTTCGACGATGCGCTGCAGGCGCGCGACTTTTCGCTGTGGGTGGCGGCCAACTTCGAGCGCATTGCCGAGATGGCGGAGGCCACCTCCAGCGTGGCCAAGCTGCTCAACATCGAGCCCTTTCTGGCGAGCAAGTTCGCCTATTTGCGCTTCACCTACTCCACGGGCGACGCCGCCGGCCAGAACATGGTGGGGCGCGCCACCTTCGCCGCCTGCGGCTGGATTGTGGACAACTACGAAGGGGTGCGCCACTTCTATCTCGAATCGAACCTGGCCACGGACAAGAAGGCGTCGCACGTCAACGTCATGCGCACGCGCGGCAAGCGGGTCATCGCCGAGGCGACCATCAAGCGCGATGTGCTGCTCGAGCAGTTGCGCGTGGAACCGGAGACGCTGCTGCACCACCATGGCGTGGGCAATGTGGGATCGCTGCTCTCGGGCGCCAACAACAACGGCGCGCACTCGGCCAACGGCATCACCGCCACCTTCATTGCCATGGGGCAGGATGTGGCCAATGTCTCCGAGTCCTCGGCGGGCATCCTCTACGCCGAGCGCACGCCCGCGGGCGACCTCTACCTCTCCATGACGATCCCGTCGCTGATTGTGGCCACCTATGGCGGCGGCACGGGGCTGGCCACGCAGCGCGAGTGCCTGGAGATGATTGGCTGCTACGGCAAGGACAAGGTAAACAAGCTGGCCGAGATCATCGGCGGTGTGGTGCTCGCGGGAGAGCTTTCGCTGGCGGCCGCCATCTCCTCCTCCGACTGGGTCTCCAGCCACGAGCGCTACGGGCGCAACCGGTAGGTGGACATTTGAAGCGAGGCTTCCTTTCTGGAAGCCTCGCTTCGCGTCCTGCAAGGTACTGCGCGCTTATTGCTGACCTTCGAGAGAGCCCCGTGGCAAACGGCGCGCGCCACGCTCTCCGAAGCGACCTACTGGCTGCGCACCGCAGGCAGGAAAGTCTGTGCCTGGGCGGTGAGGACGAACTCCGAGAAGTGTGTCACCGGTACGGTGATGATGTTGAGAGTGGCGTCATGTGTGCAGGTCGCGCACGGGAAGAGCGACAAGAACGAGGGCGATCACAGAGAATGAACGTGTGCCAGGGAGAGACCGACGGTGAAGCATGGGGAACTCCTTCCCGAACGGTGGGGTTTGACGAAGTATGCGGTTGTGCGGATAGGTGTAAAGGTGGAGAGGCGCACCACTGGGATGTGGTGCTGCAACGAATTCTAAAACGGTGGGAAGGCGCTGTCAAGTCGAATGCGCCCTTCTTTCCATGGTGCAAATTGGGGCTTGAAACTCACTCGACCTTGTGGTAACCTTACGGCCTGCATACGGGCATCCTCCGCCCACAGCGCACCGGATATGGCGGCCCTGTCGCCTGGAGGTTGTCTATGGCAATGCATATACCTTCATCGGACGGGCGCGCCGAGACGTCATACGGCGCACCCGACGCGCAGCTCTTCCTGCGCGGCTGGCGGCTGGACTTTGCACGCTTTGTCTGGCTTGTCACCATCTTCACCGGCGTCATCTGCTTCATTTCGGGCATGCCTCGCAGCTTCGCGATTGCCTCCACCCTCAGCGAAGCATCGCGCCGGCGGATGCTGCTGCTCGGCATCCCCGATACCGCCATGGCGTGGTATCTCCTCATCCTCGACACGGTAACCTTCAAACTCTTTGTCTTAGCCGCAATCATCATCTTCCGCAAGCGCTCCAGCGACATGCTGGCGCTTGTCACCTCCTTCATGCTCCTCTTCACGGGCATGCTCTACACCGCGCCCGCGTACGAGGCACGCATTCCCATCCTGCTGGTCGCGGTGGGCGCCGCCGCCGCCGAGTTCTTTCAGGTGCTCTTCCTCCTCATCTTTCCCAATGGCCGCTTCCGCCCCCGCTGGATGTGGCTGATTCTGCCACCGCTGGCCATCTGGCGCATCTACATTTGGCGCGTCTATTACATCCCCTGGCTCTATGCCGACCGCCGCATTGGCGACCGCTACCCCTTCCTGCGCCAGGATTCGCGCGATCTGCTCCTCTTCTTTGCCATTGTGCTGCTTGCCGTTGGGCTGCAGGTCTGGCGCTACCGGCGCGACTACACGCCTGCGCAAAAGCTGCAGGCCAAGTGGCTCGTGTGGGCAACCTCCGTGGCGGTGCTGGTGGTGGGGGCCTATGTCATCCTGCTCAACGCGCTGCCCGCCATGCACCCACGTCTGGGTAGCAATGTGGTCATGAACATGGCCGGGCGGACAGTGCGGCAGGCGGCACTTTGCATCATTCCCGTGGCCACAATCTACTCGGTGCTGCGACTGCGCCTCTGGAACATTGATTTCCTCATCAACCGCACGCTGGTTTATGTGCCGCTCACAAGCGTGCTGGCGGGAATCTTTGCGCTGCTGGCCACGCTGTCACAGCGCTTCATGGTCTCCGTCACAGGGGTGCGCTCCGAGTGGTCGATTGTGTTCATCACCGTGCTGCTCACCATGCTGGTTAACCCAATGCGCACCGAATTGCAGAAGTGGGTGGATTTCCGCTTCAAGGAAGCGCCCGACCCGCTGAAGGCGCTCAAGCGGCTGGACAACGAGGTGCGCTCTGTCTCCGACATTCTGACGCGCGACAAACTGCTGGCGCGCTTGGTGGATGATGCGGTGGCGGCGCTGGATGCCTGGGGTGGGGCCATCTATCTGGCCAGGGAGGACGGTCCGCAATTGATTCACGCCACGCCAGAGTGGTATGGGCCGGTGGTGCTACAGCGGCCGCTTATCTGCAGCGACCAGTGCGGTGGCTGGCTGGCGCTGGGCAGGCGGCAGAATGGCAACCCTTACAGCGAGGCAGAGATCAAGAGCCTGGATGCCACCATCAGCCAGGTGACGCACCTCATGTTCCTCATGTACGGCCACCAGCAGATGGAGGGCCCAACTGCCACCGAAACAGAGGTGAACCTGGCCTCCGTGCTGCCGCGTCCTGTGCGGCGCGAGACGCGTGACCAGGTCTTTGGCACACTGGAGGATAGCGCGACTGCCGTCGCAGAGACGCAACCCGTCAGCGCGGCATGAGGCATCTATAGGCAGCAACAACGGAAATGGCCGGAAACAAGATGATGGACGCGGATGTCCGCGTCCATCATCTTGTTTCCGGCCATTTCCGTTGTTGCTGCCTATAGATGCCTGGCGCTAATCAGAGGCGACAAGTACCCCGCTGCCTGGGGCGCGGCCTTCGATGTAATCAAGAGATTGGTGGCGAAAGTACGTATTGTACAGCTCTGCATAGTGGCCGCCCTGGGCCAGCAGCTCGTCATGGCTGCCCTGCTCGATGATGCGCCCCTTCTGCAGCACCAGGATACGGTCGGCAGCCTTCACCGTGGAGAGGCGATGCGCAATCACAATCGAGGTGCGCCCCCGTAGCAGCAGTCCCAGCGCCTCCTGAATCTGCACCTCGGTGAAGGGGTCAATGCTGGCAGTGGCCTCGTCCAGAATGAAGATGGCAGGGTCCTGCGCCAACATGCGCGCCAGCACCACAAGCTGGCGCTGCCCCATGCTCAAGCGGTTGCCGCGCTCGCCCACGTCGGTGTCAAGGCCGTTGGGAAGGGTCTCAAGCCACTCGCCGCCGCCAATCCGGCGCGCCACTGCCTCGGCGTCGGCGTCGCTCAACTCGGGCGTGCCATAGCGAATATTGTCGCGCACAGTACCGGCAAAGAGGAAGGGCGCCTGGCTCACCACACCCAGCTGGCGGCGATAGGTGGGCAGGTCAAAGGTGCGAATATCCTCGCCGTCAATCCGCAGCGAGCCGGACTGGAACTCGTAGTAGCGGGTCACCAGCTTGGCAATCGATGACTTGCCCGCGCCCGTATGGCCCACCAATGCCACGCTCTCGCCCGGGCGAATGTGCAGCGTGAAATCGTCAAGCACCTGCTCCTTCTCGCTGTAGCGAAAGTCCATGTGCTCGAAGTCAATGTCGCCCCGCAGCCGCCCCAGCTTCACGTCGTCGCTCTGCACAATCGCCGGGCGAGCGTCCATGAGCGCAAAGATGCGCTCGGTCGCGCTCAGCGCACTCTGAAACTGGCTCCAGAAGGCCGAGAGGTTTGTCATGGGAAACCAGAACTCGCCAATCGAGTTCATGAAGAGAAACCACGCGCCGGCGGTGATGACGCCCGCCGCCACGCCGTAACCGCCTGCATAGAGGATGATCGCCGTGCCCACGCCCACCGCCGTCTGCAGCGTGGGAAAAATGGACGAAAGCACCAGTCCACGCTTGACCTGTATCTCGTAGCTCTGCGTGTTGACCGCCAGGAACTCCTCGTAGATGCCCTGCTCGCGGCGGAAGTTTTTGGCAACGCGAATCCCCGTCACCGCCTCCTGAATGGCCACGTTGACTTCGGCGATCGCGCGCTGGCTCTGGCGGGTAATGCGGCGCGCCACCTTCTGGTAGCGGCTGGCAATGAAATAGCCAATCGGCATGAGCAGCGCCAGCATGGTGGCAAGCTGCCAGTTGATGGTGTAGAGGTAGACGAGCAGAATGACCACCAGCAGCAGTTGCGAGAAGACCTCGGTGATGAGCACCGCAGTGCGGCCGAATTCGTCGGTGTCGCTGGTGATGCGGCTGACAATGCGCCCGGACTGATACTGGTCAAAAAAGCTCAGGTCGTGGTGGATGACCGTGGCGAAGGCGTCGTCGCGCATGTCCATAATCACAGTACCCATGAGCTTGGCGGTCTGCAGCCGGCGCACGTAGTTGACGAGCCACGTCGCCAGCCCCAGCACCAGAATCGCCCCCACCAGCAACGCGGCCGTGCGCCTGTCACCCGAGCCCGGCCCGGCCAGAAACTCCACGCCGCGTGCAATCAGCACGGGCGAGACCGCACCCAGCAGCGATAGAAAGGCGACCGAAGTAATCACCACAATGAAGCGCGTGCGGTAGGGCGCAAAGTAGGCTGCGATACGTTGAATCAGCTCGCGGTTCGTATATTCGCGGTCGTACGCTTCGGCGCTTAACGAATTGCGCATCATTCCCATAAGGCAGCAGTTCCAGGTTACAGGTTACAGGTTACAGGTTACAGATTTCAGGTTGCGGCTTGCAGGTTAACACGCTGCAGGGATGAAGGGCGGCTTCAACCTTCAAACGTGCAGCCCGCGCGCCAATCACTTTGCACTTCAAACAATCGGTGTTGGGCCAGTATACAAGACGTTTCCGAGGCGACCAAGTTCCCCGCCCGCGCAGTGGGTGCAGCACAACAAAACGTACAACGCATGGGCGCCGGCCCGTGGCTGGCGCTCTCGGCAAATCGCGATCGTTTCGTGTGCGTATAGGCGCCGCCTCATGGCCGGCGCCCATACGTTGCATTTCCGCTATTCCTCTACTGCCCACGCGCCAATCTGCACCACATCACCGCCGCCGTCCGCCGGCACGCGTGCGCCTGCCGCGTCGTACCAGCCGGTGACGAGCGCGTACTCGCCCGCGGGCAGCTCTGCGGGTAGCTGCAGGGTAAAGGTGTCGGTCGTCGGCTCGCCGGCGTGCCAGCCTGTGGTGGGATAGAAGCCCCCCTCGGGCTGGTGGTCGTCCTGCGCCAGGGGCTGCCCGTCCGGGCCGGTGAGGTGGACGAAGGCGGTTAGCGGCGTGGCTGTAGGGCCGGTCGCCGCCCACATGAGCTGCACTGTAAGAGGCTCGCCCGGCCTCAGTTGCTCGGGAATCGGCGATGCATCGAGCAGGCGCGTGCCGTTCTCCCAGCCGCCCAAACCGCCCGGCGCAAGCGGGCCGTGCGTTGTAAAGTAGGCAAACCAGTCGAGCGGCTGCGGGTCCGTAAGCGGCGCGCCGTCGGTTGCGCGATAGGCGGCCACATCAATGCGGTAGCGCTCGTTGGGCAAATCCACGGGCAGCGTCAACACCTTGGTGTCGGGCAGCGGCGTCTCGAAGAAGAGCGTTGTGGGGATAACGCCCGCAGCTGGTGGCCCGTCCTGCTGCGCAACGATTTCGCCTGCGGCGTTGACAATGCGCACGGAGGTGTTGATCTGCACATCGACAGGCTCCACACCCACCCACTCAAGCTGCACCGTCAGGGGATTCTCGGGGCCGAAGTCCTGGTTGTGGCTCCAGCCCACCAGCTCCAGCGGGCCGAAGCGCAGCGTGGGCGAGAGCGGCTGCGTCACCCACCAGGGCGACGGCTCCTGCCAGCCGTCGGCGCGCAGCGCCACCACCCCCTGCGCCTGCTCCACCACAGCGAACTGTGTGAGCAGCGTGCGCAGCGTCTCTGCACTGTAGCGGGTGGCAAGGCGGAAGGCGTCGCCCACGAACCAGGTGCGCGGGTGTGTGCGTACAACCGCCTCCAGCGCTGCCGCGCTGTCGATGAGGGGCGCACCCGTCCAGCGGTCCACCAGCGGCCCGCCCACACGGCGGATCACGTACTCCTCGTAGCCCTTCTCAATGGCGTAGCCGTCGCAGTTGCCCAGCACCAGCGCGCAGGCAGGCGGCTGGGGCGAGAGTACGGCGTCGCCCGATATGCGCGCCGCGCGCACGCTCTCCAGCACGCGGTCATAGCCCTCCACCTGCTGCGTGGCAACGGCGAGCGCCGGCTGCGCCATCATCAGCACCATGCCCAGCGCCGGCAGCCACAAAGGCGGGCGTGCGCGCACGCCGGGGCAACTGCTCCACCAGCCACACAATGCCCGCCGCACCCAGCAGCAGCCAAAGCGGCTGCACCATGAAGAGATAGCGCGGATCGCGCCAGCTTGTGCCCACAAAGAGGAAGAGCACGCCCATGACAAAAAGGAGGTTCAGGGCGTAAAAGAGAGTGCTTTGGTGAAAGAGGGAAAGTGTGCGCAGCCCGTGCCTGCGCTGATCGCGTGCGCGCCAGGCAATCACCAGCGCAGCGGCCAGCGCAATCAGCCCGGCCAACGTCCACGGCAGGCGCTCAGGCGCAATGAGCTGGGGCGCGTAGGTCTGCCACGCGCCCGCCACATCCAGCACCCAGCCCACATAGGGACGCGTCGCCTGAATCGTCTCGAAGTAACCCGGCTGCCCCCAAATCTCGATGGCATAGCGCGCGCCCATAGCTGCGAGCGCAAGCGCGTGCGCAACCAGCAGCGGCGGCGTCAGCAGCCGGCGCCACCCCAGCCAGAGCACCATGGCCAGCAGAATCGAGGGGTAGAGCAGCAGCGCCTGCTCCTGCGAGTAGAGCGCCAGCACGAAGGCCAGCGCAAAGAGCAACGGGTTGCGCCAGCCGTTACGATTGGGCGCGTGTGCATAGGCGCGGTATGGTCTCCCACGCGGCCCACAGAGCCAGCAGCGCAAAGAACTGCACCTGTGTGTAAAAGCGGGCACGGGCGCTCCACAGAATGGCCTCGGGCAGGAGCGCCAGCCCCAGCGCCGCCAGCCAGCCCACATGGCAGCGCCACCCGCGCCGCCCCACCTGCCAAATGAGCAGGACGCTGAGCAACCCAAAGGCGAAGGCAGGCATGCGTCCTGCTGTATAGCCGTTGCCAAAGAGCGTCGCCACCCCCGCCTGGATGTAGGAGGCAAGCAGCCCCGCGTGTAGAGCACGCCGCTGGGCATAATCGGCAGCCCGTGCGCCTGCACTTGGCGCGCCGCCCAGAGCGTCGTGAACTCATCGACGTAGAGGCTCAGGCTGCGCAGTGCATCCCAGCGCAGCCAGCCGGCCAGCGCCAGCAGCAGCGTCAGCCCGCCCAGCGTGGCGGCCATGGCAAGCGTACGCCGCGGCGGCGTTGCGGCCGCGCTCATGGCAGCGAAAACTCGAGCACGGTGGCTGCGTCGCCCGACTCTCCTGCGCCTGTCAGCGGCAGGCGCGCGCCGCTGACAGAATCATAGAGTCCCATTTGCACGCGGTACGCGCCTGCAGGCGCGTCGGCGGGCAGGGCCAGCGTGACCACGTCGGCGAAGCGCTGGCTCGGCAGCAGCAGGTTCGTAGGGGCAAAGCCGCCCAACGGCGGGCTGTCGCTGCCCGCCACCTGCGCGCCATCCGGCCCAATCAGATGGGTGAAGAGCGTGTAGGGCGTGGCCGTGCGCGCAAGGCTCTCCCAATTCAGGCGCAGTGTGATCTCTCCACCGGGCCGGGGTTCATTTTCCAGCGCAACGCCGTCAATCGCGATAGAATCGCCGAAGCGCCATGGCGTCCCCTCCACGGCAGGCGCATCACCCACTTGGAGCGTGGCCACGGCAACGGCATCGCCCAGGGGCACGCCCGCGAGCGATTGCGCCGGCAGCGTCTCCAGCGTCTCGGGATCGTAGAAGCTGAGCAGCAGCTTGTAGAGGCCGGGCGGCGTGTCTTCGGGCGGAACGACCGTGTGGCCGTCGGGGCGCACCTCGCGCACGGGCCAGCCCGATGTGGGCGCGCCCCACGGCCAGCCCTCGTTGCGCCAGATTTCTTCACCGTCTGTACCCACCAGCCGCAGCAGCACGTTGTAGTTCCGCGCCATGGGCGCGCGTGCCTGCTCATAGAGGGTCAGCTGGCTCGCTGCGCCTGGCTGCACCTGCACCGGCTCTGCCGTGTAGGCGAGCAGGCGAATCTGCTCGCCAAAGTCGGCGGCGTTCTCCTTGGGAATGTCGAGGAAGCCGGGCAGCGGCGCGCCGCGCAAATCATAGATGCGCGCCAGCTCCAGCCCGCGGAAGCGCACCGTATGCACGGGCGTCTGCGCCTGGAACCACGCCACCGCTTCGGGCGAGGGAATCTCTCGCTGCCACTGGTTGACGTACGTCACCGCATAGTCGGTGTCCAGCCAGCCCAGCACCGAGCCGCTGCCAAGGTTGGTCGATTGCCCGTCGAAGTAGTAGGAGAAGGGACCGTCGAAATACCACGCCGCCACACGCAAATCCTCCGCGTCGGGCTGCTGGTTGAGCCACTCTGCCGCCTCGTTGAGCCCTTCGCCCCATCCAATGATGAGCGTCTGCGGTGCGCCAGCGCTGCCGCCTGTAAGCGGGTTGAAGTAGGTGAGGTAGTAGGGGAAGTGAATGGCGGCAAAAACGGCGTGCAGCGTCAGCAATCCGGCCACAGCCACGCCCGCCGTCCACTGCGTGGCACGCCGGCCGGTTGCGCCGCGCCACGCCGCAACTGCCTGGCCAATGGCCCACCAGCCCAGCGCCGCCACCACATCCAGCGCGAGGAACGCGGGCAGAATGTAGCGGTCGAACTTCTTCGCACCCACTGTCATGCCAAGCACAAAGATCAGCGCGAAGATCAGCAGCGCCATGACGCCGCGCCGCACAAGGGGCGCCGCGAAGAGCCGCCGCTTGCGCCAGCCAAAGATGGCCGCAGCCACAAGGCCCACAATGACGCCAGGCGTTGTGCGGTAGAGCCACGCTACGGGGTAGAAGAAGAGGCCCGGGTCCGCCACGGGGCGGCCCATGAAGTAGTTGACGTTGGTGTGGCGCTCCACATAGTCGCCCATCTCCACGGCCATGCGCGACAGCGTGCTCACCGGGTGCACCCACATGGAGGGCCAGAGCGCAACGAAGGTGAAAGTGGCAATTGCGCCCCAGAGTACATAGCCGCCCGCCACGCGCCGAGCGCGCCCCGCCGGTGGCGATGCGGCGCGTGCGCACAAGCTCGATGGCAATCAGCACAGCGCCCGTGGGCACCAGGAAGATGGCGGGCGTCTTTGTGAGCCACGCCAGCCCCATTGCGAAGCCGGATGCAACGAGATCACCCCGCCGCCGCCCTGTGTAGAGCCACGACAGAAAGAGCAGCAGCGCAAGATAGGTGAAGCCGGAGACAAAGCCGTCGGGGTGAAGCTGGCGCGAAAAGCCAATCGCAAAGGGATCCCACGCGACGAAGAGGGTGGCGAGGATGGCCGGCCCCGTGCCGAAGAGGCGGCGCAGCGGCAGAAAGCCCAGCGCAATCGTCAGGGCGACGCCAAGCACAATCCACCAGCGCCCGGCCGTCATCATCTCCAGCGGCGAGATGGCGCTGTTCGCCTCGAGCCACGCCTCAATGTGCTCGACTTCCCAGGTAAACTGCCCCGGGGCGCGCGCGGCGTAGTCGGGCAGCTTCTGCAGAAAGCCAAGCGCCCCTGCCGCCATAACGGTGACGCCCGGGTGCTCGCGCTGGAAGGTATCGGCCAAATCGCCGTGGGTGATCGCCTGGAGGAAGTTGCCCGAGCGCGCCAGCCACTTACGCTCGTCGGTGCTCACGAAGGTGTCGAGCGCGAGCACGCGCGGCAGCCACGCTGCAAAGAAGAGCAGCAGCAGAATCAGCGACGTCCGCACCCGCGGTGAGAGACGCATGGACATCTATACACCCGACCAAACTACAACGGCCACCCCCGACGCAGAGGCGCAAAGGCGCAAAGGAATCGCAAAGAAAAGCAACAACAAGAAAGGCTTTTCTTGTTTTTGCTTTTCTTTGCGATCCTTTGCGCCTTTGCGCCTTTGCGTCGGGGTTGCTTTGGCCTCTGCGTCATGTGTCTACTCCGGTGCGGGGCCAATGCGGATGTCGGTGACGTGCACCTGCGAGTCCACCGGCGCGCCCGCTTCGTCCAGCACCGAGAGGCGCTCGCCCGTCTCTTCCAGATAGAGGCCCGTGTGCAGCGGATAGAGGCCGTCGGGCGCGTCAGCGGCCACGGGCACCACGTAGCTGTCGGTAATCAACTCGCCCGGATCCCACTGGTCCGTGTGGCGGTCCTCGCAGACGGGATAGCCGTCGCGCTGTGCAATCATGGGGCTGTCGCCAAAGTAGACCTGGTTGAAGACCTTGAAGCTCTCGTCAATCGGCTGCAGCGCCCGCCAGTAGAGCGTGAGGCGGAAGCTGTCGCCGGCGCGCAGCGGCGTGGGGGCCTCGAGTGCGTAGCCCTCCAGCATAATCAGGTTGTCGAAGTTGGCGCCGATCGGCGTCATCGTTTTGGGGTCCACAGCAGGGTATGTCAGCGGGATGAAAGGTGCGGCGTTGCGGTCGAACGCGCCGGCAAAGTCCTCGAGGTGGAAGATGGGCAGGCCGTCGATTGGGTCGGCCGCCGGGTTGTCGCGTTGGACCCCGGTGCGCTCATAAATGATCATCTTGTCGGCGCCGCCCACCTGCACGCGCCCCCACTTCTCAAAGCCCTCGCGCAGATAGCCTTCCATCTCGCGCTGGTCGCGGTTGCTCCACGGTTCCAGATTGCGAATCTCGAAGAACCAGTCGGCGTCGCGGCTGCAGCGCTCCACGCCGCGGCCATACCACGCCGGCACCCATGCCTCCTTCTCGCTGCTGTGGAAGGGGCCGGAGATTGCGCCCGTGCGGTAGAGCTCGCCCACCACCTTCCAGCCGTTGTCCAGCGGAAAGCCGAAGATCGCCTTGTCATCCGGCTCGTCGTAAACGGTCCAGTAGCCCGCAGGGCGCTGGGTATCGTAGTTGAAGAGCACCTCATCGCGGCTGGCAAACATGCGGAAGGAGTAGAAGCCGAGGAAGAGGATCAGCGCGCCGGCCAAAGCCGCGCCCACAAAATTGAGCGTGCGTGCGTTGCGAGCACCCATGCGCGCGCGCAGCCAGAGCCAGCCACTTGCCGCCACATCGCCCGAGATCAGCATCCACGGCATGAAGAAGGTGTAGACATGCGTGCGCGGCTTTTCGGTAAGGAAGATGGCGAGCACCATGGTCACGCCAAACCAGAGCCACATGGCCCGTCGCTCGGCGCGCTGGCGCGGGCTGAGGATCACCAGCCCCAGCATCAGCGCCATGGGGATAACGACCCAATCCGTACCCCCTGTGCCATCGGCGGCAGCGCCAACCGTCGCCCAGCTCGGGTTCCAGAGGGTGCTCGCAGCCAGCGCCACAGTCGCAAGCGAGAGGGTAATCGCAATCGCTCGGTTCCAGCCGCGCACAAAGACGCCCACCATGCCCGCCACCGTCAGCCCAA
Source organism: uncultured Chloroflexia bacterium (assembly GCA_963773745.1). Taxonomy (GTDB): domain Bacteria; phylum Chloroflexota; class Anaerolineae; order Caldilineales; family Caldilineaceae; genus UBA5069. The sequence continues at coordinate 214,790 of CAVZCL010000004.1, read as the reverse complement.
TCAGCAGCAGCACGGCATAGGTGGTGCTGTAGAGCGTGGTGCGGATGAAGACATCGCTCAGGTTGTTATAGGGGAAGGAATTGCCAATGCGCCGGTCGGTCAAATATGTATAAGTGGCGCTGAAGTGGGGATCGAGCACGTAGGGGACGTAGAAGAGAGCCAGCAGCAGGGCTCCCACGCCGGTAGCAATCAGCGTTGCGCCCAGCAAATCGCGCCAGCGCGCCCGCTCGCGCCACGCCAGCACGCCCAGCAGGTATGCGGCTGGAATCGCCACCAGCACGCCCTCATAGTGCGAGAGCACCCCCGTGGCAATAAAGAGCGCAGCCATGCTCAGCCACGCCGCCAGCGCCTGCGGCTTCTGCACCAGCCGCACAATCACCAGCAGCGCGGCAGATGGACATGAGCAGCACGACACTCTGGTATTGCACAATGCGCGCAAAGCCGATGAAGTAGCCGTCCAGCGCAACAAAGAGCGCGGCCAGCCACCCGGCCAGCGGCGAGAAGATGCGCCAGCCCAGCAGCCACACGGCAAAGAGCGCCACCACGCCTGCAATCGTAAAGGGAAGGCGTGCAGTGGCCTCGTTGAGCACGCCCGTGGCGCTGTAGATGGCCGTGGGCAGCAGAATCTCCGTGGGCCCCTTCTTGTGGAGCATGAGAACGTCGTCGTAGCCCTGGATGACCGCGGCGGCGCGCAGCGCGGCGCGCGCCTCATCGCCCTGAAAATCGGTGTAGCCCAGATTCGTGAAGCGCAGTGTGCCGCCCAGAAGCAGCAGCACGAGCGCGCCTGCCACCAGCCAGCGCCCATCCATGCCGGCCCACTCGCGCGCCGCAACGGGCGCGGGGTTCTTTGCGCGCAGCCAAACGATTCCCAGCAGCGCGACCAGCAGCAGGTCAAACGCGGCAATTGTCTGCCAGCCGCTCAATCCACCGGGCAGATAGCTCAGGCCCAGCATGACAAGCACCATGACGCCGTAGCCTGACGCCACGCTGTAGAGAACGCGCTCGCCCAGCGCCGGGGGCGCGTCACTGCGGCCGACCATTGCCTCAACCAGCAGTAGCCCGGGCAGCAGTCCCGCCAGCACGAGCAGCGCGGCAGCCTGCACAACCATATGCAGAGGGAGGAAGATCAGCAGGTGCGCGACTGCGGCAGCAGCCACAACCCAGAGCAATGCGTTTCGTTTCAAGGGAATCCAGGGGGCAGAGACGCCGGCAGCGGGCGCGCACGCGTTGGTAAGCCATAGGCCGCCATTGTAGCACGCGCGCACAGCAACAAAAGAACCTCGACGCAAAGGCGCAAAGTCGCAAAGGTTCGCAAAGAAAAGCAACAGCAAGAAGGACGTGTCTTGCTGTTGCTTTTCTTTGCGAACCTTTGCGACTTTGCGCCTTTGCGTCGAGGTTCTTTTGTTTAGAAATGCAGGTGGATGTTGGGCGCGGTGGCCGCCACCGTGTAGAAGAGGCGGTCAATCCCCATGGCGAAGAAGAGCAGCGCAAGGTAGAGCAGACTGAACTTGTAGAGCCGCCAGATGGTCTGGTTGGTGGGGTCGCGCCAAATGTCCCACGCCTGACGCAGGAAGACTGCATTGAGCGCAAGCGCCGCCACCAGGTAGACGGGCCCCAGCAGTTGCAGCAGCGCGGGCGCAATGCTCACAATCGCCAGCAAAATGCTGTACAGCAGAATCTGCTTGTGCGTGATGCGCTCGCCTGCAATGACGGGCAGCATGGGCACGCCCGCAGCGCGGTATTCGCGCTGACGCAGCAGTGCCAACGCCCAGAAGTGGGGTGGCGTCCAGTAAAAGACAATCAGAAAGAGGAAGATGGGCAGCAGCGAGATTTCGTTGGCAACGGCCGCCCAGCCCACCAGTGGCGGAAATGCGCCCGCAGCGCCGCCGATCACAATGTTCTGCGTGCTGGTGCGCTTGAGCGTGTTGGTGTAGATGAAGACGTAGAAGAGCGTGCCCGCCAGCGCCAGCACGGCGGTGAGCAGGTTGGCCGCCCACCAAAGCACCACGAAGCTGAGCACATTGAGCACAATGCCGAAGACAAGCACCTGCTTGGGCGACATGCGCCCGCCCGGCAGCGGCCGGCGGCGCGTGCGCACCATCACGTGATCGATATCGCGGTCCACATACTGGTTGAGCGCGTTGGCCCCACCGGCAGCCAGAAAGCCGCCCACCATCGTCCACAGCACCAGCCAGCCACCCGGTGCGGCAGGCCCGGCCAGGTACATGGGAATCAGCGTCGTCACCAGCAGCAGCAGAATGATGCGCGGCTTGGTCAGCGCCACGTAGTCGCTCACGGCCAGGCGGCGCAGCGCAGTCTCACGCGGCAGCGGCGGCTCAACGGCGGTCGATTTTTCCAGGGGTATCGTCATGGCAATTGGTTGGGTGGGCGCTGGGCCAACCCCTCCTTGTTTCCAGCAGAATTTGCAGCACTGTGCGCGGGCGCAAGAGACAAAAATGTCCGCTCTGCGCGGTGCAGCCTACGCGAGCGGCGCTTCCTGAGTCGTCTCAACCTCTTCTCCGGCCTGCTGCCCAAGCTCTTCACGCCGGCGGCGCGATTCCTGCATACGCGCAAACTGAATATAGCCGAAGCCCAGAATGAGGGCAAAAGAAAACCACTGCACCGAATAGGAGAGATGGCTGCCCTCGTCCAGCGAGAAATTCACGAAGCGTGATGGAAACGTATCCAGCGCGCGCCCGGGTTCCGCCAATTGCAGCAGGAAGGCCGGCAGCAGCGTGTAGGGCATCTGCGCCTGCATGCGCGGGATGTCCACACGCCACCACTCGCGCTGGAAGCCCTCCGGCATTGGCGCGCCTTCTTCCAGCGGCTGCGACGCCTGCACCATACCGATGACCAGCGCGCCGGGCGGGTCCTCCAATTGGGGCCAGTTCTCCTCGCCCTGCAGATCGTTGGGCACCCAGCCGCGCGCCACCAGCACGGCATCGCCATTGGCCATCACAAGCGGGGTGATGATCTGCGCGCCCGGCTCGCCGTTGGGCCCGGGCTGGTTGGAGAGAAGCATCTGGTGCTCGTAGTCGAACGTGCCGTCTGCCTGAATGCGACGATAGCCAAGCGCATCAAGGTCATCAGGCAGGCCCAGCGCCGCCAGGTCATAGGGGGGCTCGGCGTAGCGCTCCATGACGAGCGCATTGAAGGCGCGGCGCTGCTGCAGCCGGTCAATCTGCCAAATGCCCAGCGCCACCATGCCGGCCATGCCCAGAATCACAAAAAGGGTGGGGACGATTAGGCGGCGGCTGAAGATCGCATGCGAAGGTCTCGCCATAGGAAATGGAAACTTTGGGCGTGTTGTCCGGCGCCACATCGGGCAGATCGGGCATGTAGCCTGCGCCGCCCCAGCCGTCGTCACTCGGTTTGTCGCTCATGCTTGTGCCTGTCCAGGCCGCGCCGCGGCGCGGCGGTTTTGTCGGACGAAGATGGCAATCCCCACTCCGACGATGAATATACCTGCAATCATGTAGCCATAGCCCGACGCCTTGCTGGCGCCCACGGGCAATGCAAAGGAGCTGCTTCCGCTGCCCGCTGCGCCCGCCACCGCCACCTCCACCTGCCAGTTGCCGGCGGATGGCAGCACGCTGTCGGCCTCATAGTAGAGCGAGCCGGCCGAAACGCCGGCTGCGGCCTGGGCCTCCACAGGCGCGCCGCCGCCCGGGGACAGGAAGCGCACCGTCACGTCGGCGTCAGTCACCGGCGTCTCGGCGTCGGAGGTGGCGCCGGGCACGGTCACGCCCACGGTCACGTGCACGGTGTCACCCGCGCGGGGCTGCCCGGGTTCACCCAAACATAAAGGCGGTAACCGCCCGCTTCGGCGCCTGTGGCCATGGGCACGCCGCCGCCGTGCGCCCGCACCGCCGCCGGCAGCAGGAGTAGAGCCAGGGCCATCAATAACAACGAAAACAACTTCGGGCGAATCATGCCAGTCTCTCGTAGCGGCGGCTTCAGCCGCCGTAGGTTTGAATCGCGTCGCGTTCTCGAGAACGGCGGCTGAAGCCGCCGCTACGAAACTCGTTCCGCTTTATGGCGTTGTGCCATGGGTGCCGTGCGTGCGTTGGGCAGCCATCTCGCGCCATTGGTCGTGGCGCATCCGCTGCTCCAGCCCGGGCGCAATCAAGGCCGCATCGGGCACATCGAGGGCACCGGAGGGGGGCGTGTCGGGCAAATCCCCAGCAAGGCGCTTTTTGCGCTCACGCCAGAACATGACGCCCAGCACGGCAGCCGCGGCCATGAAGAGCATCTGGCTGCCGGGAATCCACATGATTACGCCGCCAATCGCCTGATCCTGCAGCACGCTGAAGCCCCAAATGCGCGGCACACTCTCGTAATAGGTGTAGATGACCGAGTCGCTGTTGGCAATCGCAAAGCCTGCAATGGCATTGAAGGGAATGGCCGCCATGAGCATGAAGATGGCCACCCACGCCGAAAGACTCTTGTGCAGGCGCGGCGCCGCACCCACAATGTGCCACCAGAAGAGCATGGCGGCACCGAAGAAGGTGATGTGCTGCACGTCATGTACGCTCGGGCTGACAAGCGCCAGGTTGTACGCGCCGCTGTCATGCCAGCCGATATAGATAAAGATGAAGAGAATCCACGCCACAAAGGGCTGTGTGGCAGCGGCAATCCAGGGGCGCACGGGCGAACTGTCGGCGAAGATGCCAATCAGGAAGCGGCGCGCCGCCATGGGCAGCCCCCACACACCAATCGGAAACGGGCTCCCCAGCCAGATGAGCGGCGCAGCCAGCATGATCGAAAGCATATGCTGCGTCATGTGCATGAAGAAGAGCTGGCCGCCCAGAATGTCCACCGGCGACATGAGCGAGATGCTCAGCAGCAGCATGCCGGCCACGTAGGCTGCGAGGCGCCATTTGGTTGCAAGGCGCGTGGCATCGCGCCGGCGCAGCCGCACCCAGCCCACGAGATAGATCGTTGCCAGCGGAATCAGCACCACCAATACTTCCGGGCGCCATTCCCACGGCCCCAGCAAGGCCCGCAACAGAGGGTGATCCATAGTGCTCCTAGTCTACACCCAAAACGCTTCGTCTGCTGTAAGCGGCATTGGCTTCCAGGGCTTCAGCCAGGAAGAGTACAGCGGAACAGCGGCACAGAGGCCACAGAGAGCAGCAAAGAAAAACGAAAGAGAGGCAGGGTGCTTTGGGAGCTCCCCGCCTCTCACTTGCTTTTCTCTGCTCTTCTCTGTGGCCCCTGTGCCCGCTGTGCCGCTTTTAGTGCGTGACGGCAGTGCCGATGAGGTAGATGGCCGGGTAGAAGAAGATCCACACCAGGTCCACATAGTGCCAATAGATGGCGCAGGACTCAACGCCCCACTTGCGTGAGGGCGAGAAGTGCCCCTTGCGTGCCAGATTCCAAACGATGGCAATGAAAATGATGCCGCTGACCACATGCAGCGCATGCATCCCCGTCATCAGGAAGACGACAGCGCCGTACTTGTCACCCCATGGCGTCAGGTGGCCCTCGTAGATCGCCGGGAAGAGACCCCACTCGAAGATCATCACACCGGCCAAAAAGACGAGGCCCAGCAGCGCCGTTACCGGCAGCAGCACCATGAAGAGACGGCGGTTGCCATTCTCCAGCGCCACCTCAGCGGTGTACATGGAGATGGAGCTGAGCAGCAGCACCACTGTTACAAGCAGCCCAATGAACTGGCTGACCTCGGGACGCGTCCCGCCCCAGAGGTAGAAGCGCACAGCCAGCAGCCCGGCGAAAAGGAAGGCTTCGGAGATGAAGAAGAGCCACAGCCCCAGCCGGTTGTTGGCCAGCGTCTCGGCATAGGTGGGCACGTGGCCATGCGCCGCGTGTGCCCCATGGGCCCCATGGCCCGTTTCAGTGTGCGCCACAGCCGTGGCGGGTGCAGCAGACGTTACAATCGCCATGATCAATGGCTCCCTTCAGGCCGCCACAGGCGGTAGACGTGCATGAAGAAGTAAAGCACAAGTATGCTCTTCAGCACCGAGATCAGGAGAAGGAAGGCCACGCTGGGATAGTGCAACCCCAGGTAGTACTCAACGGCCGTCAGCGCCCCCAGTGCCAGCGCCACAATCAGCCCCGTTATATACGCAGACGACTTCGATCGCTGCTTGTTTTCTGTCTTGGTCTTGCTTGCCATGCGTTGCCCCCTCAATTTGGTGCCGGCGCACTGTTGCCGCCGCTGCTATTCCTCGCGCCCTGCCTTGCGTTCCCTTGCGTTGAAAACGGGCGAATCCACTACGCTCCACTCTTTAGTCATCCCCGGCCACAAAGCGGGGCGAGGTGGCCAGGCCGTAGTCGTAGGGCTCGCCCACAACGTGAATCGGGCTGGCAAAGCTCTGCTCGGGAATGGGCGAAGGAATCTGCCATTCGGGCGAGCGCGAGCGCCACGGGTTGGCCCCGGCCACGCGCCCCATTTCGGCGCTGTGGAAGAGGTTGTAGATCATGATCAGAATCGAGAAGGCAATGACGAAGGCGGAGATCGTGATGACGATCTGGCCGATTTCGACAAAGCCCAGGTTGAAGCGCGTCATGCCGCCCAGCAGGGGATCGTAGTCCACAATGCGGCGACGCATGCCTGCCACGCCCACCGACATCTGCCCCACAGACATGAACCAGAAGGCGGGCAGGATCATCCAGAAGTGCATCTTGCCCAGCCGCTCGTTATACATGCGCCCGGTAATCTTTGGGAACCAGTAGTAGATGGCCGCAAAGAAGGGGAAGACAAAGCCGCCAAAGATGGTGGCGTGGAAGTGGCCAATCACAAAGTACGTGTCCTGCAGGTGCATGTCGGTGGCCACGGTGGCAAGCACCGGCCCGCTGAGGCCGCCCAGCAGGAAAACAGAGATGGAGCCAAGCACAAAGAGCATGGGCGTTGGGAAGCTCATCTTGCCGCCCCACATTGTACCCAGCCACGAGAAGAATTTGACGCCTGTGGGCACTGCCACCAGCAGCGTGCTGATCATGAACCAGACACGCAGGTTGGGCGAGTAGGCAGAGGTGAACATGTGGTGGCCCCAAACCAGGAAGCCAACCAACGCAATCGCCAGGCTCGAAAGCGCAATCCAGCGGTAGCCGAAGAGCGGCTTGCGAGCAAAGACCGGCAGCAGCTCGCTGATGATGCCCAGGCCAGGCAGCACCCACACATAGACGGCAGGGTGCGAGTAGAACCAGAAGGTGTGCTGGAAGAGCGTTGCGTCACCGCCGATATTGACGCCGGCCGCATTCAGCACCGGCACGTAGAAGGGCATGGCAAGTGTGGCCGCACGCGATATCGAAAGCATGAGGAATGAGAGCGCAATCAACTGCGTCGCCGTCAGCTGAATCAGCGAAGTGGCCATCATCGCCCAGCAGAAGATGGGCATGCGGAAGAGGCTCATGCCGGGCGAGCGCATGCGCAGCATGGTGGCAACCAGGTTGAGCGATCCCAGAATTGATGAAAAGCCCAGCAGGAAGATGCTCCAGAAGATGAGCTGGAAACCCGGGCTGCCCTTCAGGCTCAGCGGCGGGTAGACCGTCCAGCCGGCGTCCCAGTTGTAGTAGACGCTGCCCAGCAGCAGCACAATCGCCGGCACGTTGATCCAGAAGGCGAATGCGTTGAGGCGGGGGAAGGCCATATCGTCGGCGCCAATCATCAGCGGCACCAGATAGTTGGCCATGCCGCCAATGCCGATGAAGATGCCAAAGAGCGCCGCCCAGCCATGCATCCCAATGAAGGTGTTGTAGGTGTTGGGCTCCAAAAACTGCAAGCCCGAGCGCGCCAGCTCCGAGCGGAAGATCACGGCGAAGGTGCCGCCAATGCAGAGCATGATCAGCCCTGTGACGCCGTACTGGATGCCGATGACCTTGTGGTTGTAGTCCACGTCAAAGTAGCGCGCCCAGGTGGGGCGCCCCGGATGACGGGGGCCGTGCTCAAAGGGCGTCTCGCCACCGCCCCACCACGAGAACCAGTCGCTCATGGCCCCGATTGCAATCAGAAAGCCCAGCCCGCCAAAGATCGCACCGGCAATCCACGCCGGTTCGGTGGACCAGACCTCGTCATAGCCGGCAATGCTGCGAATGAGCACCACCAGCGCAAAGCCAAGCAATGTGCCCGCAAGCTGGCCCAGCAGGCCGCGTACAAGGCCAATCTCCAACAGTGACATCCGTTTGTTTTCAACCATGATTTCTCTCCCCACCGGTGCGGCGTGGCGCGTTGGACGCCCTGCCGCAAAAAGCGCCGGATACCTGTTACGGTCGCTAGTTGTTCACCGTCGTCAAACCATTCTGCGCCACCGGGCTCTGCGCCACACCCGCTGCTCCCAGGCCCTCTGTTCCCAGGCCCTCGGCGTCAGCGGCTGTCTTGCCCATGGCCGCAAGCTGCACTTGCTGCCACTGTGCATACTCAGCCTCGGAGACGATCTTCACCTTGGCTACCATGTTGTAGTGCGTCAGCCCGCAGAGTTCGGCGCACACAAGCGTATACTCGCCCTCAACCGTAGGCGTGAAGCGCAGGTGCGTCGTCTGGCCGGGCACGGCGTCCTGCTTGACGCGGAACTCGGGCACCCAGAAGGAGTGAATGACATCGCGCGATGTCAACTCCATGCGCGCCGGCTGATCCACGGGCAGCACAAGTTCCGACGTGGCAGCGCCTGTGTCGGGATAGGTAAATGCCCACGCCCACTGGAAGCCTTCCACGTTGACCACAACTTCGTTCTCCTGCGGCGCAACCACTGTGCGCAGCGAGGTGACGCCAATGTAGCCAAAGATGACCACCGCGATCAGCGGCGTTAACGTCCAGGCAATTTCGAGCGGCGTATTGCCCTCGAAGTGCTCACCGTCGCCGGTCTCCCCTTCCTTGCGGCGGAAGACGACGACCGCGTACAACATGAAAACCACCACCAGCGCAAAGAGCACCGACAATAGAATCATGTGCGCCTGGAAGACCCAGTCGATGGTGGCGGCCTGCGTGCTGGCCTCCAGCGGCAGCGGCAGCGCCACATAGAGCAGCGCATAAAGCGCCACCGAGACAATGACGATCAGCACGCCGGCAATGATGAAGTGACGCTTGTCAGTTGATGATCTCTGCATAAACTAAGGTCTCCTGGCCAGGGGCGAGGGTATGACTCCGTCCCAAGTTTTCAGGGTGAGTAAGGAACAGGCGTTGCGCAGCCGAAACCGACGCATCGACGGGAATCCGCACAAGCGATTTAGCTGAAGAGCGAGCGCCACAGCCCGAAGGAGAGCGCCGCCAGCCCCAGCGTCATGACGATGGGCATGGCCGTCCAGAAGATTTCGCGCCGCTTCTCCAGCGCAAACTCGGACTGGATGACGATCTGCGCTTCCGGCACGTGGCCGCTGAGGAAGCGATCAGTGTCGCGCACAAGCCAGCCCTGGATGGCGAGAAAAGCAAGCACGCCTGCCCCTGCCAACACTGCCAGTATGACGCCACTCCAGGCCGGCCAGCCCAGCGTGGGGCGCGGCAACGAGGGCGCGTAGGCCAGCACCAGCCAAAGCCCAATGACGCCCAGTGAAACGAAGGTGAGTATCCAACGACGCACAGGTCACTCGATTCCAGGCAGATGCCGGTCGGTCGAAGAATCGAAACGAAAGTCGCCTCTGCTATGAACGGTTAAGAACGGTTCAGAACGGCCAAGAACAAATGTACAAATCATTGTCGCTTTAAAGGGCGTTGCTGTCGGTAAGCGCAAATCCGACTGGCACGGCGCATCTCTTGTGGGGCCGCTTGCAACGGGTGCGCATGGTAACAGAGTCAATCCGTGGTTGTCAAAGAATATTTAGCCCAGGCTACGTATTATGTTGTGATGTATTTCACAAGCCTTAAGTCTTTACTTAGATTGATTCTAAAGTAAACTTGACAGTGTCGATGGAAATCTGCTATGATCACCTCAGTTCATTTGGAATGATTCCAGACTTTGCCCCATCTATTCGCCAGGAAGCGTTGCAATCTCATGCTTGCTCTCGAGAAAATGGAGTTGTACCAGAATGCGCTCAAGCGCGCCGGCCTGCGCCTCACCGATCAGCGCCGCCAAATCTGCGCGTATCTCTCCGAGACTGAACGTCATCCGACTCCCTACGAGGTCTACGATGATGTGGCGCAGCACCACCCCGAAATCAGCCGCGCCACCGTCTACAACACGCTCAACACACTGCAGGAACTCGGCGTGATCGTCGAGTTGAGTTTTGGCGCGGATCATACCCACTACGACACCGACCCCACACCCCACGCCAACCTCATTTGTCTGCGCTGTCACCGCATTGTGGACTACCACGGCGACCTGCCGCTCGCCTCCATGCGCGAGCGCATTGTGGCCGAAACGGGCTTTGACGCCGTAACGGCGCGCGCTGACCTGCTGGGCCTTTGCGCCGACTGCAAAATACGCGAGCAATTCGCCACCCCTCCTCCTTACCCGCCCGCCAATCCAGCTTCATTTGCGTGAGGACCCAATGACCGCACAAGAGATCACATCCACCACAACCGAATCATCCCTTGCCGGCGCGACGGGCCGCTCTGGACAGCGCTCGTGGGTCGAGTTCTGGACGACCAACTATGAATTGGCGCTCGCCATCATCTGCCTGATTGCACTGCTGATTGGCTGGCTGGGCGGCTCTGTCTTTGGCGTGCTGCCTGTGTGGGGCGTCTGGGCCGCGGCGCTGGTGGCCTTTGCCTCGGGCGGCTATGTGGGCGTGCGTGAAACATGGGCCGGCGTGCGCGAGGCCAAGTTTGACATTGACTTTTTGATGACGGCGGCTGCCTTTGGCGCAGCCGCGATTGGCGAGTGGGAGGAGGGCGCGCTGCTGCTCTTCCTCTTCACCCTCTCGGGCGCGCTGGAGACCTTTGCACTCGACCGCACGCGCCACGCGATTGAGGCGCTGAGCGATCTGCGCCCGGCCGTGGCACGCGTGCGCCGTGGCAATGCCGAAGTGGAAATGGCTGTGGAGGAACTTGTGCTGGGCGATGAGGTCGTCGTGCGCCCGGGCGAGCGGCTGCCTATGGATGGCGTTGTCATCAAGGGGCGCAGCACCATTGACCAGAGCCCCATTACCGGCGAAAGCATCCCCGTGCAGAAGGATGTCAACGACCCGGTCTTCGCAGGCACAATCAACGGCGGCGGCGCACTGGTGGTTGAGGTAACCAAACTCGCGGGCGACTCGACGCTCAGCAAGATCATTCGGCTTGTGGCCGATGCGCAGCAGGACGCCACCCCCACGCAGCGCTTTATCGACCGCTTTAGCCAGCCCTACACGCTGGCGGTGATTGGCTCCACAGTGCTTGTCTTCTTAATCGGCTGGCTGCTCTTCAACCTGCAAACCAACGATGCCGTCTACCTGGCCATGACGCTGCTGGTGGTGGCCAGCCCCTGCGCGCTGGTCATCAGCACGCCGGCCAGTGTGCTCAGTGCAATTGCGGCGGCGGCGCGTAACGGCGTGCTCTTCAAGGGTGGCGCCTACCTCGAGAAGATCGCGCTTGTGCGCATCATGGCCTTTGACAAGACGGGCACCCTCACCCCCGGCAAGCCGGTGGTCACCGACGTGCACCCCTTCATCGAATACAGCAAGGACGATGTGCTGCGCCACGCCGCCAGCGCCGAACTTGCCAGCGAGCATCACATTGGTCGCGCCATTATCGATGAGGCACGCGCACGCGGCCTTGAGTTGGAGCAGCCCACCGATTTCTACTCGGTTGCCGGCCATGGCATCCAGGCATGCTTCAAGCGCGAGACGGGCAGCGAGACCATCTATATAGGCAACGATAAGCTCTTCATGGATGCCGAGATGCACTTCTCCGATGCCATCCGCATGATCGGTGATTCGCTGCAGAGGCAAGGCAAAACCGTCATGCTCGTCGTGCGCCGCAGCACCATGGGCGACACGCTGGGCGACGACCGTGACTGGGAGGTTGTGGGCTACATTGCCGTGGCCGACGCTGTACGCCCCGAAGCCAAAAAGGCAATTGCCGATTTGCGCAAGGCGGGCATTGAGAAGATCGTCATGCTCACGGGAGACAACCACGCCGTGGCGCACGCGATTGCGGCCGAGGTGGGCATTACCGACGTCTACAGCGACCTGCTGCCCGAGCAAAAGGTGGAGATCGTGCGCGAGCTCTCCGTGGGCGACAAGTCGGTCATGGTGGGCGATGGCGTCAACGATGCACCGGCGCTGGCCACGGCCAGCGTGGGCATTGCCATGGGGGCCGGCGGCACCGACGTTGCGCTGGAGACGGCGGACGTGGTGCTCATGTCCAGCGATCTCTCCAAGCTCCCCTTCACCATTTCTCTGGGGCGCAAGGCGGCGCGCATTGTGCGCCAGAATGTCTACTTCTCGGTGGCCGTGATTGCCACGCTGGTCACGCTCACCATCTTCGTGCCGCTGATTGTGGAAGGCTTCCGCCTGCCGCTGCCGCTGGGCGTTGTGGGCCACGAAGGCAGCACCCTCATCGTCGTCCTCAACGGCCTGCGCCTGCTGGCAATGAAGCCGAAGTAGTGGGGTGTGGGGTGTGGGGTGTAGGGTGTGGGGTGTGGGGTGTGGGGTGCGCTGACTAAAGGCACCCTACACCCCACACCCCACACCCCACACCCCACACCCCACACCCTACACCCTAGCTTTTCCCCAAATTGCCTATTGACACGCACTCGGCACGCTGCTATACTACCGGCAACGTTACCGGCATCATTGCCGGAAACCTTGCCGGCAACGTTACCAAGCTCCCTTGCAGTACGAATACCCCTTTTCCTGCAGTTGCCCATTCGTTTGCCCGCTCTCCAAGCTGCTCTTGGAGCGGTACGCCGATCCGTACTCAGATCCGTACTCAGATCTGTACTCCGGGCCACTGGTAAACCTCTATGCCGCGCACCCGTTCTGCGCCCACAATCCATGATGTTGCAGCCGGTGCAGGCGTCTCCGTCTCCACCGTCTCGCGCGTTCTTAACGGCAAGGATGACGTGGCCGCCGAAACAGCGACGCGCGTCCGCGAGGTGATCGAAACCCTCGGCTACGAATCCAGCATGGCGGCGCGCGGCATGCGCAGCAGCCGCACACAGGTCATCGGGCTCATCATGCCCGACATGGACCACTCCTACGGCGTCGAGATTATCAAGGCGGCCAGTCGCGTCATCACAGGCACGGCCTACGACCTGATTGCCATGACCTGTGGCAGCAAGCACCATACCGAGCGGGGCGTTTGGCAGCAGCAGCGGGTGCGCCGCCTCAACGGCACAATCACCGACGGCGTCATCATTGTGGTGCCCGACGTGGCGCACTATGACACGGATTACCCTCTCGTTGCGATTGACCGCATTGCCCAGGACGCCACCTACGCGACTGTAAGCAGCGACAACCTGGGCGGCGCAAAGGCCATTATGAAGTATCTGCTGGGGCTGGGCCACACGCGCATTGGCTTTGTGGGTGGGCTGGAGTATCTGGAAAGCGCCGTACAGCGCCACGCCGGCTACGTTATGGCGCTGGAGGCTGCAGGGCTGCCCATTGACCCCACGTTGATGCAACCGGGCGCTTTTACACGCACGTCGGGCAAAATCGCCATGCGCCGCTTTTCAGAGCTGGCCGAGCCGCCCACCGCCATCTTCGCCTGCAATGACGATGCCGCGCTGGGGGTGATTGAGCAGGCAAACGCACTGGGCATCAGCGTGCCGGAGCAGCTTTCGGTTGTGGGCTATGACAACGTGCCCGAAGCCGCCGTCGCCCGCCCCACACTGACGACCGTTGACCAGGGCATTGAGCCCATGGTGCAGAGCGCGATGCACTTGCTCCTCGAGATGATCGCCGGGCGCGCCGTTGCCGAAACCAAGGTCATTCTTCCTTCGCGGCTGATTGTACGTAATTCCTGCGCGCCGCCGCAGCCCAGGGCGTTTGCTGCGAAGAAGGTGCAACCCTTCGCCATACAGGAAGGGGGTGCCGCCCGCGGCAGGCCGTAAAGGCAAAAGCCGCCCGAAGCGAAAGTCCCATCCCAACCCAGTGTCTGACCATTTGGCCTCTGCCGAATGTTTCGCCCTACCCGTTGTTGTACGTCCGCTTGTTTTTCTCCCGTGTTGATTGACAAAGTGGTTTATCAAGGAGATATACCCATGCAGAAACGTTTGTCGACTTTGCTTGCTGTGCTCGTCCTGCTGGCAATGGTTGTGGGCGCTTGTGCGCCTGCCGCCCCTGCCGCTCCTGCCGCCCCTGCTGCCTCTGCAGATGCAACCGCAGCGCCTGCCGAAGAGGCCGCCGCTCCTGCCGATTCCGGCAAGACTGTCCTCGACGTCTGGTCCTTCACCAACGAGATCAACACCATGGCCATCGCCTTCGAGGCGACGCACCCCGACGTGGACGTGCGCTACACCATGATCCCGATGACCAATGGCGAATACCAGACGAAGCTCAAGGCTGCCCTTGGCACCGCTGACTCGCCCGACGTTATGGCGCTGGAAGCTGCCTTCGTCAAGAGCTATGTCGAGAGCGACTTCCTGGCTGATCTGGGCGACCTGCTGCCCTACGCCGAGGAAAACCAGACCTACTCCTTCGTCACCGACGTGGGCACCGATAATGGCGTGACCAAGGCCTTCGCCTACCAGGCGACCCCGGGCGCGCTCTTCTACCGCCGCAGCCTGGCCAAGGAATACTTCGGCACCGACGATCCCATCGAGATGCAGGAAATCCTCGGCGACATGGACAAGTACACCGCCGCCGCCGCCGTCGTCAAGGAAAAATCCGGTGGCGACACCTTCATGGTTGCCTCCAGCGGCGACTTCCAGAACCCCTTCTTCGCCAACCGCGCCCAGCCGTGGATTGTGGACGACGAACTGGTTGTGGACCCCATGGTTGACAAGTACGTCGAAACTGCCAAGCTCTTCCGCGACGAAGGCTACGAAGCCCAGGCGCAGCAGTGGCAGGAAGGCTGGTTCGCCGGCATGAATGACAGCCTGACAGACGCCAACGGCAATCCCAAAAAGGTCTTCTCCTACTTCCTGCCCACATGGGGCCTGCCCTATGTGCTGGCCCCGAATGCCACGGCCAGTGACGGCAGCAGCGACACCAGCGGCGACTGGGCAGTCATCACCGGCCCGCTGCCCTACCAGTGGGGCGGCACCTGGCTGGGCGTGCTCCCGGGCACCGACCAGATGGAGCTTGCCAAGGAGTTTGTGCGCTTCGCCACCCTGGACCAGGAGAACCTGAAGAATTGGGCGACAGGCGTCTACACCAACGACTTCCTCAAGGCGATTGACCCGAACGTGGCCCCCGATCAGGCACAGGCCGCCGGCGACTTCGTCTCCAGCCAGGTTGTGGTCGACGAGATTGTCCCCCTCTTCGATGACTCCGAGCTGAGCGCCTTCCTGGGTGGGCAGAACTCCTACGCAGGCTTCGCCGAAGCAGCGCCCGCCGTCAATGCCAAGCTGATGACAGGCGCGGATGACTCCATTCAGCGTGCGATGAACGACCCGATCAACCAGTACCTCAACGGCGAAATCACGCTGGATGAGATGTGGGCTTCGTGGAAGAGCAACGTCAGCATTGAATACCCCGATCTGATCATCAACTAGTCACTCCCAGCCGGTTCTAATGGGCCGGCGCGCGCTTGAGCATATCCAGCGCGCGCCGGCCCACTTCTGGAGTTGAGCCATGGCAAGCAGCCAGCGCAGGTCCCGTCGCGAGTATCACGGGTATCTCTTCATCCTCCCGTTCACACTTGCGTTTCTCATCTTCGGCCTCTGGCCGGTGATCAATACAGTGCAGCTAAGCTTTACCGACACGACGCTGATGAGGTCGGCGCACGAGTTTGTGGGGCTGAAGAACTACACACGCCTCTTTGCCGACGACACCTTCATGACGGCGATCGGCAACACGTGGACGCTGTGGCTGCTCAATTTCATCCCCCAAATTGGCGTTGCCATGCTGCTCTCCGTCTGGTTCACCAGCGCGCGGCTGCGCATTCGGGGTGCCGGCATCTGGCGCGGCCTCTTCTATTTGCCCAATCTGCTCATGCCCGCCGCCATTGCTGCGCTCTTCTTCAGCCTCTTCTCCTACTTTGGCCCCGTCAACCAGTTGGTGGTGCGCAACGGTTTTGTCGACGAGGCAGTGCACTGGCTGCAATCACCCGTGGTGGCACGTTCACTGGTCATCTTCATCCAGTGGTGGATGTGGTTTGGCGCGACAATCATTCTGCTCATGGCAGGAATGACCTCCATCTCGCTCAGCCTCTATGAGGCGGCCATGGTGGACGGCGCTACTGCGATTCAGATGTTCTGGCGCATTACGCTGCCGCTGCTGCGGCCGGTGCTGGTCTATGTCTTCGTCACATCACTCGTTGGCGGCATGCAGATGTTCGATATCCCCTTTCTGCTCACCGACGGCAGAGGCTCGCCCAGCCAGTCGATCTTGACGAACAACATTTTGATGTACATGAAGTTCAGCAGCGCCCAGGGGCATATTGGGGCCGCCTCGGCCGTGGGCGTTATGGTCTTCCTCATGACCTCCATCGTAGCGCTGGGCATCTTCTACTTCATGCGTGAACGCGCCTAGGCGACTGCGCGCTTTTCGGAGCCACTCCTTATGAGCTACAAAACTGGGACGCATCTGCAGCGCTTCTTCATCTACATCTTCCTGATCCTGCTCCTCGTCCTCACGCTCACACCCATATGGGCGCTGCTGGTCAACGCCACCCGCTCCACGCTGCAAATTCAGCAGGGGCTGAGCTTGATGCCCAGCACGCACATATTTGAGAACTACGGCATACTGGTGGGCCGCGGCCTCAACTTGCCCAGAGGCTTTATCAACAGCCTCTACCTCTCCGTCTCGATTACGATTGTAACCGTCTATTTTTCACTGCTCACGGCCTACGGCGTCGTCGTCTACGACTTTCCGGGCAAGCGCTTCTTCTACAGTTCCATCCTCGTGCTGGTGCTGCTGCCCCTGCAACTCTCCATTATCGGCTTCTACCAGTACATGTCGCGCCTGGGGCTCACCGACAACTATCTGGCGCTGATTTTGCCCAGCATTGCCGCGGCCAGCTCGGTCTTCTTTGCCAAGCAATATCTCGAATCAATTGTGATTACCGACCTGATTGACGCCGCCCGCATAGACGGGGCCGGTGAACTGGCCACCTTCCACCGTGTGATGCTGCCGATTGCTGCGCCCGGCGCTTTCACGCTGGGCATCTTTGCCTTCGTGGCCTCGTGGAACAACTTCTTCACCCCCTTCATTCTCATCTCCTCCATTCAGAAATACACGCTGCCCATGCTGGTGCAAACATTGCGCGGTGACGTCTACCGCACGGAGTACGGCAGCATCTACCTGGGCATTGCGGCCACCATCGCGCCCATCATGATCATCTACGCCCTCTTCTCTCGCTACATCGTCAGCGGCATAGCGCTGGGCGCTGTCAAGGAGTAGCGACAGGGCGCAAGCAGACAGGGCCGCATCAAGCTGCAAAATGATTCGCAATCGATTGCCAACTCATTGAAGGGATTTGGAAGACGTGACAAAGAAATCGTCCGACCGTGCCTGGATGGATGCAAAGCTGCCCACCGCCGAGCGCGTCAAGCTGCTGCTGGCGGAGATGACGCTTGCGGAGAAGCTGCAGCAGTTGGGCGGCGTGTGGGTCTACGAGATTCTGGACGCCGAGCAGCGCCTCTCGCCGACCAAGGCCGCCGACCGCATTGGCAACGGCATTGGTCAGATCACCCGCCCCGCCGGCGCCTCCACACTGCCCCCCGAAGGAGTGGCGCAACTCTGCAACGACATTCAGAAGTACCTCGTTGAGGAGACCCGCCTGGGCATCCCCGCCATGGTGCATGACGAATGCTGCGCGGGCATGCTGGCACGTGGGGCCACCGTCTTCCCGCAGATCATCGGCACAGCAAGCACATGGGATCCGAGCCTGGTGGAGGAGATGACCGGCGTCATCCGCCAGCAGATGCGCGCGCTGGGCATTCATCACGGCCTGGCGCCTGTGCTCGACATTGCGCGCGACCCGCGCTGGGGGCGCATTGAGGAGACCTTTGGCGAGGACGCCTATCTTACATCGGTGATGGGCGTTGCCTACATCCGCGGCCTGCAGGGCAAGGATTGGTCGCAGGGCGTGGTGGCCACGGGCAAGCACTTTGTGGGCTACAGCCTGCCCGAAGGCGGCCTGAACTGGGCGCCGGCGCACATCATGCCGCGCGAATTGCGCGAGGTCTACCTGCTCCCCTTCGAGGCCGCCATCCGCGAAGCCGGGCTGGGCACAATCATGCCTGCATACCACGAACTGGATGGCGTTCCCTGCACGGCAAACAAGGAACTGCTGACTGACATCTTGCGCGGCGAATGGGGCTTCGAAGGCATGGTCGTCTCCGACTACTTTGCGATTGACCAGCTCGTCAACTATCACGCCTATGCCCAGGACAAGGCCGAGGCCGCACAGCTAACGCTGGAAGCGGGCATGGACCTGGAGATTCCAAGTATCGATTGCTTCCGCCAGCCGCTGCTGGACGCAGTCGCGCGGGGTGATCTGAAGGTGGAGCGCATTGACGCATCCGTAGAGCGCATGCTCACCTACAAGTTTGCCTTTGGCATCTTCGAGAACCCCTACGTGCAGCCCGATGGTGTGGCCGCCGTACTCGACACACCGGCCCATCGCGATCTTGCACGCACCATGGCCGAGAAGTCGCTTGTACTGCTCAAGAACGACGGCACGCTGCCGCTGGCGAAAAAGGCCACCAAATCAATCGCCGTCATAGGCCCCAATGCCGACTCCATGCGCAACATGGTGGGCGATTACGCCTACCCCGCGCACATTGAGACGCTGGTTGAAGTGAACATGACCGAGGAGTTTGCCAACAACACGCCCGCACCCGAGCACATGGAAATGGTGGAGGATTTCACCCCCACCGTCACCGTGCTGCAGGGCATTCGCAACGTACTGGGCAACGGCGCGACGGTCACCTATACGCAGGGCTGCGGCGTGCTCGATCCCGACACCAGCGCCATTCCCGAGGCCGTGGCGGCGGCGCAGGCTGCCGATGCGGTTGTACTTGTGGTGGGCGACAAGGCCGGCCTCACGCTCAGCTGCAGCGTGGGCGAGTTCCGCGACCGCACCACGCTGGGGCTGCCCGGCGTGCAGGAGGAACTGGCGCGTGCCGTGCTGGAGACAGGCAAGCCCGTGGTCGTGGTGCTTGTCAACGGCCGCCCCTTCTCCATTGGCTGGATTCTGGAGCAGGCAAACGCTGTGCTCGAGGCATGGCTGCCGGGCGAAGAGGGTGGCACGGCCATTGCCGGGCGCGCTCTTTGGCAGCGTGAACCCGGGCGGCAAGCTGCCTGTGACGGTTGTGCGCAGCGCCGGCCAGGTGCCGCTCTTCTACAACCACCGTCCCTCGGGGGCCAAGTCCTTCAACTATGGCCCCTATGTGGAGGAGAGCAATACGCCGCTGCTCCCCTTTGGCTTTGGGCTCAGCTACACAACCTTTGAAATCAGCAACCTGAAGCTCGACAGGAGCGTGGTCGACGCAAAGGGCAGCGTCACGGCCACGGTGGAGGTGAAGAACACGGGCAAGGTGGCAGGCGATGAGGTGGTGCAGCTCTACACGCGTACCGACGGCGCCAGCGTCACACGCCCGGTGAAGGAGTTGCGCGCCTTCAAGCGCGTCACCCTCAGGCCCGGGCAGAGCAAGAAGGTCACCTTTACACTGAGCATGCCGCAGATGGCCTACTATGATCTGGACATGAAGCTGGTGGTGGAGCCTGCCACTGTGCGCGTGATGGTGGGCAACTCGTCTCAGAATCTGCCCGAGGAGGCCACCTTCCAGATTGAAGGCCCCACCCTCAAGCTGCGCAAGCGCAAGGTCTTCTTCAACAAGGTCAAGAAGTAGCGGACTGCGAGACCAGCGAACTGCGACACAGAGGTCACAGAGGGAACAGAGACACACAGAGAAAAGCGGAGACAAACAAAGAGCAGACAGCGACACTGATCGCCTGTCTGCTCTTTGTTTGTCTCCGCTTTTCTCTGTGTGTCTCTGTTCCCTCTGTGACCTCTGTGTCGCAGTTCGCAGTCCGCTGGTCGCAGTTCTGCTACTCCTCCAGCGCGGCGTGCAGGCGCGCAATCTCCTCGAGCAGGGCGCGGCGCTCGGCGGGGTAGAGGTGGTGCTGCTTCTGACGCAACTGCTGCAGCAGGCGCAGCGCCTTCACTGCCGTGGAGACAGACTCAGGCACGTGCGAGGGATTGACCTTGCGCAGCAGCGTATAGGCGCGCTCGAGGTCGCCGGCATTGCGTGCGCTCGCGATCGCCTCGTCCATGTCGCCGATGGCTTCCCAGAGTGTTGATGCCTCTGCGTAATCGCCGCCGTAGTCGGCCAGGAAGGCGCGGAAGCGCGCTACGTCGCCGTCGTCCGTGGCGTTGGCTGCGGCGAGATCGAGGCGATTTTCCAGATCCCACAAATGCTCGTCAAGCTCGGCATATGCGGCCTCCGCCGCCACCAGCGAAGCTGTGTGCGCCCACAGGTAGTAGAGGCTTCCGTCCTCCGCCAAATCGGCAAACGTCTCTTCCAGCCACAGCAGCAGGTGGTTTGTGACGTAAGGCGCAGTGGGCGGCTCGGCCAGCGCACCGGCGATCATGCCGAGCACAGTGCGGATGGCGTTCGTATCCAGCCCGCTGCGACCAGGCACCCTGATATAGCGCTGGGCGAGCAAGGCGACAATGCGCGACTGCGTGACGTTGCCGCTGCTGCGCAGCAACGCGGCCGCTTCCTCGAGCAGTTCCGCAATCTGCGCCGCATGAGCAGCATCTGCCGGGTCAGGAGATCGGCGGCCCAACCTGTTGCGGCCGCCAGAGCGACTGCGCGCGCGCGTGCCAAACGATCCGCCAGGGCAGCACGGCCGGCGATGGCCAAGGCGCGTGCTGCGGTGGCGTGCGCTTCGGCGAACTCCTGCGCAGTCAGAGCTGTGGTGCTCTGCTCCAGCAGCTTGTCAAAGAGCGAATCCGAGGCTGCGGTCAATCGATCTTCCAACTCGTTTATGCGTGAACTGTAGCCATCATCGGGCAGCGCGTCGGCCACTTTGCTAAGCTGCTGGAAGGCATCCTGTGCCTGCACCAGGGCGCCGGCCTCAAGCAATTCCTCGGCGTGGCGCAGCGTCAGCTCCGCAAATTGGCGGCGCGCCTGCGCCACGGCATAGACCGACCCGGCGCGCTCGGCAATCGCAGCTGCGCGCCGGTTGCGGCGCAGCGCATCCTCCATGCGGCTGCGGTCGGCCAGCTCCTCCGCCTCGTCAAGCAGGCCGCTGACGAGCTCCAACTCGGTCATCGTGTCGGCCTGGAGAAACTCGACAAACTCGTCCCAGCCCAGCCCGATGGCGTTTTCGCGGGGGTCAAAGTCCAGCGCACCAAAGACGTCGGCGTCGGGCGATTCAACAAAGACAATACGGCTGGTGGAGCGGCTGAGCGCCACGCGCATCTGGTCAATCAAGCGGCGCGCCTCCATCTGCGGAATGATGGTGCCGTTATCGTTTTCGGTTAGCTCCACCACGCGATCATAGAGCGCACCCAGCCCGTGCACAAGGATTGTGGCGCGCTCCAGCCCCTTGATTTCGCGTGCGGCAAAGAGCACTTCGGAGAAACTCTCGTCCTCGCTGTCACTTTCTCCCTTGTTGTCGGCGCCACTTCCAGCACCTTTGCTCGTCTCACCGCCGCCAAGCAGCGCCGCCAGATCCTCGCTGAGGTCGATCACGGCGCGGCCTGGCCGCGCGGCCACCTCGCCAAGCAGGCTGCGCCACGCCTGCGCGCCTTCCTCGCCCGCGGGCGGTTCGAGCAAAATGGCGAGGCCCGGCTCGGCGTCGGGCGTGCCGCCTGTTGCGGGAGCGTCCGTGGGGGGATTGCCCTGGCGAGCGCTGGGGCGCAGTTCCTTGGGCAGCGACGCGTAGAAGGACCACGAAGCGTCAATCAGGCGCGCGAGCAGGGGTGGCGAACGGCGCTGCTCGCCGAACTCATGGCGTACAGGGTGGGTGTTCAGGGCTTCGGCGAGCAGGTCCTTGGCCACGCCCCACTTGAAGCCCGTGGGCTGCACAATCTGCGATTCGTCGCCGGCAATGGTGAGGGCGAAGGCACGCTCGGGCAGGCCCGTGCGGCGCACGCGCGCCATCTCGCCAATCAGCGCAATCTGGAGCAGCGTCAGGTCCTGCACCTCGTCCACAATGATGGCGTCGGTGTGCGCCAGCCAGCTGGGCAGCGCCTCGCTCTTGAGCACCTTGTCAAGCGCGTGGCCGGCCATCACCTGGTCAATAAAGTAGCGGCCGCGCAGCCGCTCGCCCAGGGCAATGGCATTTTCGGCGGCGCGCGGCTCCAGACCGCGCATGCGCGCATAGCGTGCAACGTCAATCTGGCCGCCGCGCTTGCGCAGTTGCTCATCGCGGTGGCGGGGCAGCGTGTAGCCCTGCGGGAAGGTGCGTCCAACCACCTCGGCGCGCAGCTCGGTATAGAGCGTGAGCGGGAAATCGCGCCACGGCCCCACGTCGCGCGGGTTGAAGTTCTCCAGGTCGCGAGCAAAGCTGCGCAGTTCGGCATAGGGCGTGGAGAGCAGCGCCGCCTGCGCACCCCCCTTCTTGTCGTTCAGCAGATCGCGCACAACGTCGTTGAGTGTGTGCACGGTGATGTGCCGGGCGATCTCCGGCCCCAGCCCGTCGAATATCTCGCGCGCCGAACGCTTGAGCCGCTCGGTGTAGGTGATGTAGCGCACCTTGTTCATGCCGGGCCGCAGCGTCAGGTCGCGCGCCAGATAGATGAGCGCAACCGATTTGCCGCTGCCGGGCATCCCCTCAATCAGGTTGAAGGTGACCCCCGGCGCGTCGGCTGCCAGGCCAATTTCTGTCTGCTCCTCAAAGCGTGGATCAAGCAGCCCCACCTCCACCTGCTCGTAGTCGCTGGTCAGGCCGACTTCGAGGGGGCGGTCAGTTTCGTCGTGGTGGCGAATGGAGTGGACAAGGATGGCGGGCGTGCGGCGCGGCGCGGCGCCGCCGGCGCTTGCAGCGCCCACGCCACCGTTGAAGTGGAGCGGCGTGTCCGCCGCGGGAATCCACCAGAGGTAGTAGTGGCTGCCTTGCACGGGCGTGCGCCGCCACGCCGCATTGAGGCCCGTGGTGGATTTGACTGTGGGCGTGCGCCCACGCGTGCCCAGCAGCACCTGTGCCCAGGTGGCCTTGCGCTGTACGGCGAGCGGCACCTGGGCGACAAGGTCCTCATAGTCGTTGCGGCGGAGGATGCGATAGGAGGTCATGGGCTGAGCCCTGCTTTATGCTCTGGCTCAGGCGCGACTTCCTCGATGACACCGCCGCGCACATGCAGACAGCGCGCCCGTGCGCGCAGCGCAGGCGAAAAGTCATCCCAATCGGTCGTCGTGAGCACCGCCTGGCTAACGCCCTCGAGCGCGGTGAGGAGCATGGCACGACGGGCGGCGTCCAGTTCGCTCATCACGTCATCCAGCAGCAAAATCGGTGCGCTGCCGGTGCGCTCCTTCATGGCGCGCACCTCGGCCAGCTTGATCGCCAGCGCCGCCGAGCGCTGCTGGCCGCGGCTGCCGTAGAGGCGCAGGTCGCGCCCATTCACCAGAAAGCGGAAATCGTCACGGTGGGGCCCGTAGAGCGTGGTGCCCGCATCCAGCTCGCGCATGCGCCGCTGGTGCACCTTGTGGCGGTAGTGTGTGGCCACTGTGTGCGTGGTCAATTCGGGCAGGGTGCGTGCGGCCAGCTCCGGCGCGCGCCGCTCGTCGTCAAGCTGGCCGAACTCGGCTTCGCTCAGGTGGCCCGGGTTGAAGGAGGGCAGATATTGCAGGTGCAGCGTCTCGTTCCCCTGGCTCAATTCGGCGTGGTGGGCGCGCGCCGTCACCTCCAGCTCGCGCAGCAGTCGGTAGCGCGCGGCCACCACGGTGCTGCCCAGCGTCACCAGCTGCTCATCCCAGAAGCCGAGTTGATCCTCGTTCGAGACGGGCGTGGGAGCCTCGCGCTCGCGCAACATGCGCAGCAGGCTGTTGCGCTGCTCCACCACCTTCTGATATTGCGAGAGCGCGCGGCAGTAGGCGCGGTCCATCTGGCAGAGAGCGATGTCGAGGTAGCGGCGGCGGTCACCGGGCGAGCCGTCCACCAGGCGAATGTCTTCGGGCAGGAAGAGAACGGCGCGCAGCAGCCCCACCAGGTCCATGGCGCGCCGGTTGACGCCGTTGATGCGCACCTGCTTTTTGAAGCTGACGCCATCGTCGCGCGGGGTGAGCAGAATTTCCAGGTCGAGCCCGCGCCCGTCGGCGATGACGCGCGCCGCCACGCGCGTGTACGGAATCGGCTCGGCGCTGGCCTGCCAGTCCACCACTTCGCGCTCGGTGAGGGCGTGCACCGGCTTGCTCGTGGCCAGGAAGTAGATGGCCTCGAGCAGGTTGGTTTTGCCCTGCGCGTTGGATCCCTGCAGGAGCGTGAGCGGGCCGTCGAAGTCAAGCTCAAGGCTGCCGTAGTTGCGGAAGTGAGCCAGCGAGAGATGCGTCAAATACATACGCACCCACCCACACCACAGAACCTCGACGCAAAGGCGCAAAGGCGCAAAGGATCGCAAAGAACTGCAAAGGCAAGAAAAGCATTTCTTGTTGTTGCTAGTTCTTTGCGATCCTTTGCGCCTTTGCGCCTTTGCGTCAAAGATGTGTTTCATGATTGCCTCGCAGCGCGGGGCTTGAGGGTGAGATCGGCCACAAGCAGCTCAATCTCCAACTCGGCTTCGGCGCCGGTCACCATGGCCTGGTTGGCGTCGAGCAGCCGCTCCATGACATCCTCCAACTCGTTGTTGCTGTAGAGGCTGGCCACACGCAGCGCCTTGGTAACGGGGTACTCGGAGCGCGAACCAATCGCCTTGGCAATTTCGCCGGCGCTGCGCATGCCTGAATCCTGGGCCGCCTTGACGCGCAGAATGAGGCGATAGTTGGCCGCAATCGAGCCCATAACCATAAAGGGTGTTGCATCACCCGCCCAAAGCTCGGCCAGGGTGCGGAAGGCCTTGGCGCTGTTGCGCTCGCTGAGGCCATCCGTCAGCCCCCAAATCGCCTCCTCGCCCATGTCGGCCACCATCAGCCGCACATCGCCGTCGGTAATCGGGCGGTTACCGGCGTAGAGGCTGAGCTTCTCAAGTTCGTTATCAATGCGGCGCAGGTCGGGGCCAATGCGGTCGGTGAGCATGCGCACCACCGGCCCCTGCAGCTTCATCCCCTTGCTTGTGGCGTGGGCTTGAATCCAGCTCTCCAGCGCCGACTCGCGGCCGCCCGGGCGGGGCGTGGGCAAATTGTACTGCGTCAGCAGATCGGCGGGGAGTTTGGTGAGCCGCTTGATGTCCATGTCAAGGCGCTTGCCGCCCCCTGCCCCGTCGCCGCCCCCTGCCCCGTCGCCGCCGCCATCACCGTCACTGCCATCCTGCCCCTTGCCCTTCGCGCTCCGTTTCGCCGGCAGCTGGTCGCTGAGGATAAGCCCCGTCTCGGCGGGCAGATCGGCAAGCGCATCCACAAAGTTGGTGTACTCCAGATACGCGGCGCTCGTTTCATCCTTGCTGCGGGCAATGCGCTCGCGCAGCATGGCCAGATAGCCGCGCACAATGATGAAGCGCGGCTCGGCAAAGAGCGAGACGGTCATCGCTGCGGCCAGAATATCGGGGCCACGCGCCGTTGCGCCGTCGATCTCCACCATGTTGGCCGCCGCGCCCGCCAGCGCCGAGGCGCGCTCGTCGGCCGTGGGCACGCGCCCTCTTCCACATAGGGCGCGAGCGCCTGCGCCACAAATTGCTGTCGAATGGCAGCAATTTGCTGGGAGGCAAGGAACTCGTCGCAGTTGAGGAAGAGGTGAATCATTGGAAAGTTATCGTTCATTGGTGAATTCGGTCGATTGGCAAGTGGTGAATTGGTCATTGGCGCTGCTGCCCCAATGACCAATTCACCACTTGCCAATTATGCATTTCCTACTCCAACACCACCCGGTGAACCGTCAGCGGCCCAAGCTTGAGGGTGCGCACACCCACCATCCAGCGGTCGCCGATCTCGGCGAGCGTGGTGTAGCGCTGCAGGTAGAGGCCCAGCGGTTCGGAGGCGGCCAGCGCGGGCATTGTGAAGAGCGCCGTACGCCCAAATTGGGTGAATGGATCGCGCTTGCGCCCAATGCGCGCCATGCCAGCCGCCAGCGCCACCAGCAGCCCCGACGTGGCCAGATTCGTGCCGCAGTGGGGGTGAATTGCCAGCGACGCCTCGCCCGCCTGCAACCGCAGCATGCCATCGCTCACCGCCAACTGCACCTGCGCGGGGGTCAGATCGCCGAAGACGGTGAAGCCCAGCGGGTCGCTTAGCCCCACCATGCGGCGGGCCGGCAGTCGCTGCGCCAGCAACTGCAGCGCGGCGTGTTCAATGGCATGGTGCTGGCGTGTGCGCCGCACCAGTGTTGAGAGGGTCGTTAACATGGGTGGTTACCTTCAATTCTCGTGTCAAGCGATACCAAAACTGAAAATTGATGACTGACGATTGGGGCTGCCTCAAGAAGCGCGCCCCAATCGCCAATTGTCAGCTTTCAATTATGCTTTTCCCAGCAACCGCTGCGCGTGCGCCACCACGTTCTCGGCTGTAATGCCGAACTCCTGGTAGACGCGCTCGAAGGGGGCGCTGGCGCCAAAGTGCTCAATGCCGATGGCCACACCCTGGGCGGGGTCATTGCCCACCCAGCGCTCCCAGCCAAAGGTCGAACCGGCCTCAAGGGAGATGGTCTTCACGCCTGCGGGCAGCACACTGTTGCGATAGGCTGCGTCCTGCTCGCCAAAGAGGAGCCACGAGGGCAGGCTCACCACGCGCACGCCCACGCCTGCACCCTCAAGCTGCCTGGCGGCCTTGAGGGCAATTTCCACCTCGCTGCCCGTGGCAACAATCACCAGATCAAGGCCATTGGGCGCATTCTCGTAGAAGACATAGCCGCCCTTCTCCACGCCGGAGACGTCGCCCAGCCCTTCGGCGGCGCGATCCCACGCGGGCAAGTTCTGGCGCGTCAGCGCCAGCGCCGTGGGGCCGCTCGTTCGCTCAAGCGCCACCTTCCACGCCCACGCGCTCTCGTTGCCGTCGGCCGGGCGCATGACATTCACGTTGGGAATTGCACGCAGCGCCGCCAACTGCTCAATCGGCTGGTGGGTAGGGCCATCTTCGCCGAGGCCAATGCTGTCATGCGTGAAGACATAGATAACCTGCGCCTTCATCAGCGCCGCCAGGCGAATGCTGGGGCGCATGTAGTCGCTAAAGACGAGGAAGGTCGCGCCATAGGGAATGATGCCGCCGTGGAGCGCCATGCCGTTGAGGACGGCGCCCATGCCATGCTCGCGCACGCCAAAGTTGAAGTTGGGGCCGCTGAAGTCGCCCGGCTTGACAAAGGGCTTGCCGCTGATGGTGGTCTTGTTGCTGCCTGCCAGGTCGGCGCTGCCGCCGATGAGGTTGGGAATGACCGCCGCCAGCGCATTGATGACCTTGCCCGAGGTGTTGCGCGTGGCATCGGCCTTGCCGACGAATGTCGGCAGCGCATCCTGCCAGCCGTCGGGCAGCTTGCCCGCCATAATGCGGCGGTACTCGGCGGCCTCTGCGGGATATTCACGGGCGTATTCGTCCAGCAGAGCATCGCTTTCGGCTTCCCAAATGCGCCCCTGGTCGGTGGCCTTGTGGTAGAAGTCGCGCACGTCATCGGGAACAAAGAAGCGGGGCTCCAGCGGCCAGCCCAGGTTCTCCTTGGTGAGCTTGAGCTCGTCCTCGCCCAGCGCCTCACCGTGCACCTTCGATGTACCCGCGTTGTTGGGGCTGCCAAAACCAATCGTTGTGCGGCAGCCAATCAGGCTCGGGCGCGAATCGGCCTGCGCCGCCTCAATGGCTGCGGCAACCGCGGCGGTGTCCAGCCCATCCACCCGCTGCACGTGCCAGCCATAGGCCTCAAAGCGCTTGAAGACATCTTCCGTAAAGGCAATGTCGGTCTTGCCGTCAATGGTGATGCCGTTGTCGTCATAGAGCACGACCAGCTTGCTCAGGCGCAGGTGGCCCGCCAGGCTGGCGGCCTCGCTGGCCACCCCCTCCATCATGTCGCCGTCACCGGCAATGGCATAGGTGTAGTGGTCCACCAGCGTAAAGCTCGGGCGATTGTAGCGCGCCGCCAGCCACTCTTCGGCCATGGCCATGCCCACGGCGTTGCCTACGCCCTGCCCCAGCGGGCCGGTGGTGGTCTCCACGCCGGGTGTGTGCTTCACTTCGGGATGGCCGGGCGTCATGCTGTCCCACTGGCGGAAGTTGCGCAGCTCCTCAATCGGCAGCGGATAGCCGGTGAGGTGCAGCATGGCGTAGAGCAGCATGGAACCGTGGCCCGCGCTGAGCACGAAGCGGTCGCGGTTGGCCCACTGGGGATTCTCGGGGCTGTGACGCAGATAGCGTGTCCAAAGAGTGTAGGTGGCTGCCGCCATGCCCATGGGCATGCCCGGGTGGCCCGACTTGGCCGCCTGCACGGCGTCGGCGGCCAGCATGCGAATTGTGTTAATGGCCTGGGTTTCGAAGGTTGGGTCCACACTCTTCGTAATGACACCTGTGGTAGACATTGATATATTCCCTCTCGAATTTGGATATGGGGACGACAATAAACTTCTATATTCTGCAATTGGCTGCTGGACATTGCCTGCGTCGGCGCGCTGGAGTGAGAAAGCGTTGCTGCGTTGCTGCGCCGCAAAGCACGAGTCCCGGCACACTGTGACGCAAAACGCCCAGTACATAATAGTTCATTCTACCCCACGCATGGGTACGCGCGACAACTGCATGCCCGCGCCTGAGGCTGGGCGCGCCCCCTGCATAAGGAGTGCCGCCGATTCTGCAGGTTGCCCAGCACAAAGGTCGAAATTGCCTCTTGACACCGGACTATTTACCTAATATAATTCGGAATACCGAATATGATTAGGAGTTGTTCATGAAAACGCCCACATCAGCCCCATCCCGCCGCCAGCGCAAACACCAGGCAACTGTTGCCGAGATCATCCAGGCTGCACGTGCACAGATGCGCCGTGACGGGGCGGGCGCGCTCAGCCTGAACGAAGTGGCCCGCCAGGTGGGCCTGCGCACGCCCTCACTCTATGAGTACTTCCCGGGGGGCAAGCACGCGCTGCTCGACGAGCTCTTTCGGATTGGGATCGCGACGCTAAGCGAGCGTGTACAGTCCGTTCTCGCGCTCCCCGAACCGACCGACAGATTGCGTGAGGCGATGGCCAGCTATCTGCGCTTTGCCGTCGAAGCGCCCGAACTCTACCAGATTTGCTATGAACGCCCCATTCCGGACTTTGTTCCTTCGGAAGAGAGCATGCGCCGCAGCCTCGCGCTGCTTGGTGAATTGCACACATTGAGCGAACAACTGCTTGCGCAGGCCGAGAATCCTTTCGGGTTTACAGCCGATCAACTCTCGAATCTGATCCTTGCCGCAATGCATGGAATTGCCGCGCTGCACCTTGCAAACGAGCCCCATCTTCCTCCGGGCGAAGGCCGCTTCGGCAGTCTCCTGCCCGTGGTAAACGCCATCCTGCAGCATGCGTTGTTTGTCGCGCCCGGCCACATCGAAACAGGAAAAGGAGCAGAGAAATGACCACACGCGCTCGTGCCTATCCGTCTGCCGCAGTTGACTCCGACGTTCAGGATGCATCGCGGATTCCGGCGATTGTGCATGCTGAAGTCAAACCACTTGCCACAGCACTCTTTGCACGATTCATGACGCTCCTGGAGTCGCTGGACCCGGAAGAGTGGCAAGCACCCACCTACTGCACCGAGTGGACTGTGCGCGATATTGTGGCGCACGAAGCAGGCGGGTATGAGAGCGGCACGTCGTTCGCAGCGTTTCGGCGCACATGGTTTCGCCTGCCCGAGCGTGGCCGCCCACTCGTGGATACAATCAATGCCGCGCAGGTTCGCGCACGGGCGGGGCGGTCGCCGGCCGATCTGATCGACGAGTTGCGCGACGTGGGCCCGCGCGCAATTGCAGCGCGTGGCCGCCTCTCGCCCGTCGTGCGCACAATCCCGATCCCCATCGCACCCATGGGCCTCTGCAGGGCCGGCTACCTCACCGACGACATCTATCTGCGCGACGCCTGGATCCACACGATTGACATCAGCCATGCGACGGGCCGACCACTGCGCCTTGATGCGGAGGTTGACGGGCGCATCGTCGCGTTGCTCGTGCGCGATCTGTCGCAGCGTTTGTCGCGGTCGCTGGCGGGCCGTACGATCGTCCTCGACATTTCCGGCCCGGCCGGGGGTGCCTTCCGCATCGGGCCGCCCGATCCGCCTGCCGCCACCATTCGCATGGATGCCGTGGACTTCGGCTTGCGCTCCTCTGAGCGCATCTCTGCGGACGACGCGCTTGCGCGCAGCCAACTTTCCGGCGACGCCAACCTGGCGAGGGTTGCGCTGGAGCACTTCTTCATTCTCTACTAGCGCGGGGCTGAAGGGGTGCAGCTTGCGTGTGCGGCAGTGGAGTTGGTACTGCCCATATCACGCCATGGGGACGTTGCGGACAAACGAAACGAGTTGTCTACCGATGGCCCGTTTCCGGTGTACATCGGCAGACAACTCGTTTAAGTTCACCGGACGAGGTGGCGTAGCGCGTAAACCCGCGTCGCTTGCGATGCAGCACACCATTTGCGCGGGATGGCTGCTTCAGCGATCGGCAACCGGCTCGGAGGTCTCCTGCTGCACCAGTGCCGAGAGTGCGGCCATCAGCCGCTGCGTATGCAGCCCCACCTGGCCGTTGCCGATGACAACGTCATCGACGCGCACAATTGGCAGAATCTCCTTGGTCGTGCTCGTTATGAATGCCTCGTCGGCGCTGGCCAGTTCGTCGACAGTGATGAGTCGATAGTCGATATCGTACATATCCTCGGCGGCGTCGAGCGCTGCGCGCCGGGTGATGCCGTCGAGCACATCCACGTCGCTGGTAATCAGCCGCCCATCGCGGAAAATAAAGAAGTTCGAGGTGGTGCACTCGGTAATGTGGCCATCTTTGGTGCGGTAGAGCGCCTCGGCCGCGCCCGCCGCACGCGCCTTCTTCAGCGCGCGAATCGCTGTGATGTAGTTCAGGCTCTTCACGGAGGGCAGGAAGCGCTCGTAATCGACAGTAACCAGCGACGCGCCTTCGGCAAAGGGGCGCGGGTCACGCACGGGCAGGGGGGCAATGAGCACATAGAGCCCTGGCTCGTCGCCCGGCATGAGAAAGCCGCCCGAATAACCGCCGGTGAGCACGGGGCGAATGGAGACATTCTCCACACCGGGGCTGCGTTCCAGCGTTTCGAGGCAAATGCGCTCGAGCTCCTCGATTGACCAGGGGCAGGGCAAGTCAATTGCAGCCGCCGAACGCTGCAGCCGCTGCAGATGGGGCACCAGCCGGAAGGGCGCGCGCCCATAGGTGCGCAGGAAGTCGAAGACGCCATAGCCGCGCACAAAGCCGAGATCGTGAAAAGAGACCCCCGCTTCGTCAGCATCCACAAACGTGCCATTTACATAGTAGGTGTAGGATCCCATACGCAGTGCGGTCTCCAGGTCCGCGATGAAAGCTTCATTGTTGAGCTTGGTCAACTGTAGTCCGGCACGATACGTCAAGATTACTTCACGGCGATTGGGTCACTGCGATTGGGTGACGACTTCGAACGTTGGTGGGTGCTTGAGGGTTTGCAGGACGACACAGTAGCGTTCAGTTAAGCGCAGGAGCGTGGCAATCTCTTCTGCGGTCGCCTCGGAATCCAGCACGAAGAGCAGGCGAATGGCCTGAAAGCCCACGGGTGCCTCCTTGGAGACGGCCAGCGTGCCGCGAAAGTCAAGGTCGCCCTCGGCATGGATGACGGCGTCGCGCAGGTTAATCTGAAGCGCAGTCGCCACTGCGCGCAGCGTGACGCCCGCACAGGCCACCAGTGCATCCAGCAGCATGTCACCCGAACAAAGCTCAAGGCCGCTACCGCCCGCCGCAGGGTGTAGCCCGGCCTCTGCCAGCGCACGGCCTGTCTCCAGTTTGCACGAAATGCCTTCCCCAATCCGCCCCTGTGCGCGCAGCGTAATCAGTGCCGCGGCCGGCTCCTGGCGGTAGCGATCCTTGAGGGGCGCCTGCACGGCGCGCAACGTGTCTGCATTCATTGTCGCGTCTTTCTGCCTCGGGGCACTACGGCCGCACGTGCCAGTCGCCCAGGCCAACCCACTTGTAGGTGGTAAGCTGCTCCAGCCCCATGGGGCCGCGGGCGTGCAACTTCTGCGTGCTCACAGCCACTTCGGCCCCCAGGCCAAACTGGCCACCGTCATTGAAGCGCGTCGACGCATTCACAAAGACTGCCGCCGAATTCACTTCATTCACAAACTGCATCGCGTGCTGCCAGTTGTTTGTCAGGATACCGTCGGTGTGCTCCAGACTGTGCTCCTGGATATGGTCTATTGCCTCCTCCAAAGTGTCCACAATCCGTACGCCCACAATCAGGGCAAGCCACTCCTGGTCAAAGTCATCGGGGCCGGCGGGCAGAATGTGCGCCTCGCCCGGGGTATCCTTGAGGAGCGCAAAGGCAGCGCTGTCGGCGCGCATCTCCACCTTCTGTGCGGCCAGCCGCTGGGCCATGGGCGGCAGAAAGCGCTCGGCAATCGCGCGGTGCACCAGCACGGTGTCCAGCGTGTTGCAGGTGCCCGGCCGCTGCGTCTTGGCGTTGACAATGATATCGATGGAGCGCTCAATGTCGGCGCTGGCGTCCACAAAGAGGTGGCAAATGCCCACGCCGCCGGTGATGACGGGCACGGTGGCCTGCTCGCGGCAGAGCTTGTGCAGCGCCGCGCCGCCGCGCGGAATAATCATGTCCACAAAGGCATCAAGGCGCAGCAGTTGCGTTACCAGCGCACGGTCGCTGCTGGCAATGTACTGGACGGCGTCTACGGGCAGCCCCACGCGCGCGAGCGCGCCCCGAATCACATCCACCAGCGCACGGCTGGAGCGCAGTGTGTCGCTGCCGCCGCGCAAAATCACTGCATTGCCCGTCTTGATGCAGAGCACGGCAATGTCAATCGTCACGTTGGGGCGCGATTCATAGATGACGCCAAGCACGCCAATCGGTGTGCGGCGGCGGCTCAGGCGCATGCCGTTGGGCAGCACGCGGCTCTCGATTTCGGAGCCCACAGGGTCGGCCAGGGTAGCAACGCCGCGTGTATCGGCGGCAAAGGCGGCAACGCGCGCCGGTGTCAGTTGCAGCCGGTCGATCATGGCCTCACTTACGCCGCGCGCGCGTGCATCGGCCACGTCGGCGGCGTTGGCCTCCAGGATGGCGGTCGCGTGGCGCTCGAGGTCAACCGCGATGGCCTCCAGCGCGGCGTTCTTCTGCGCCGTGGTGAGCGCGGCCAGACGGCGGCTCGCGAGCTGCGCGGCGCGGCCCATGGCGTCAAGGTCGACGGTGGCGGGTTGTTCGGTTGTGGTTGCCATTGCGCTGTGCCTGTCGGGAATGAATAAAGGTTGATGATTGAGGATTGGCGCGCTTGCCAATCCTCAATCATCACTTTTCAATTGTCGTTTTGTCCATTTCCGCCCAACCGACTCTTGAGCAGTTGCCAGCGGTTGGGCTTCAGTTCCTCGAGCGTGGGGGCGGGGGTAGCCTCATCTACAGGAAAGTAGATATTCAGCCGGTCGTCCTCAAACTTTGCGCTGGAGACCTCGAGGCGGGCCAGCCCAATGGGCAACGACACGTTGCGCTTCCAATTGCCAATGCGCACCACCAGTTCGTCCAGCACACTGCGGTGCAGGTGAACCTCGTCGCGCCCTACCAGCGGCAGCGCAATGCTCAGCACGTAGTGGCCATCCTGGCGCATAATCTCCTGCGGCTTGCCCACAAAGTACTTCTGCGTGGGATCACCCGCATCGCCCTGGGCCTCGGCAGGGCCGTAGAGGCTTTCCGCCAGCAGCCGCAGCATTTCAATGCCTGTGACCTCACTCGCGAAGAAGGGCACCTCGAAGATGGGCAGCGGCTGGAAGGCCTCGCGCACCAGCTCCAGATTGGCGGCCTGGGCCACTTTCCAGCCATCGAAGTAGGCGTCGCTCAGTTGCTGCGGGAAGACGCGGTTGCAGACGACCGAATCGACGGAATAGCCGTAGAGGTTGAGGTAGGTGTAGGCGCGCTGCGCCTCCTTGACGACCATCTTCTCGGGATTGAGCACAAGGCGCACGCTGCTGATTTCGCCGTCGCCCAGCAGCTGGCTCATGCGCTCGAGATAAATCACCAGTTCTTCGATGCTGTCGAAGACATCTTCGTCGGGCATGGGCATGTCGCTCATGCGCTTCATCAGCGGGCGCGCCAGTTGCACCGCGCGCCGCTGGAAAGGGAAGACCTTCTCCAGATACCAGCGCGCCATGTCGGGGAAGGAGAGCAACTGCAGCGTGGAGCCGGTGGGCGCCGCGTCGATGATGATCACGTCAAAATTGCCGCTGTCGGCCAGCGCCGTAATCTGCATGAGGCTGGCAAGCTCCTCCATGCCCGGGAGCACGGCGGTCTCCTCGGCGACCACACCCTCCATGCCGCGCCACGAGAAGAGCGCGTTGAGATAGCCCTGCACGCGCCCCCAGTACTGGTCCATTTGGCTGAGCAGGTCAATCTCCTGCCCCCAGAGGTTGGGCGCGAGTTCGGTGAGGTTGCTGCCAATGCGCCGGTCGAACGAATCCCCGAGGCTGTGCGCGGGGTCCACACTCAGCACCGCGGTGCGGTAGCCAAGTTCGGCGCAGCGCACCGCGGTGGCGGCGCTCATGCTGGTTTTACCCACACCACCCTTGCCGGTGTAAAGCAGAATACGCATAGAAGAGAGTCTCTCTACTGGGCTACAAGGCCCAAACATTCGCAAAGTATACCACAGCGCGCCGGCCCATTTTGAGGGCGCGCAATCGAACTGCGGTACACAGATATCACAGATTCGACAGACAAAAACAGATTTGTTTCCATCTGTTGTAATCTGTCAAATCTGTGATATCTGTGTACCGCAGTTGGGCTTCTAGCCTAGCGCGTTCAACGCCTGCGTCACGCTCTCCTCCGGCTTGACCTTGAGCTGGATGTCGGCAATTTTGCCCTGCTCGTCAATCACGAAGTGGCTGCGCACAATGCCCATGTACTTCTTGCCGTACATGCTCTTCTCCTGCCAGACGCCGTAGGCCTCGGCCACACTGTGCTCTTCGTCGGCCAGAAGTATGAAGGGCAGGTCGAACTTGGTCTTGAACTTCTGGTGCGATGCGATGCCGTCGGGGCTCACGCCCAGCACGACGGCGTTCTTCTCCTCAATTTGCGGGTAGGCATCGCGGAAGCCGCACGCCTGCGTGGTGCAGCCGGAGGTGTCGTCCTTGGGGTAGAAGTAGAGCACGACGCGCTTGCCGCGCAAATCCTCCAGCTTCACGGTCTCGCCTGTGTCGGCGGGCAGTTCAAAGGTGGGGGCGCTGTCGCCGATTTTCAGTTCGCTCATGGCTTGTTCTCCTGATGCAAAGGATTGATTCCAAACTCCCGCCATTGTGGCACCTTCGCGCCCGAAAGTCCGAAGCCTCGCTTCCGATGCGATACAACTGAACGACGACACAGAGTACAGAGAGAAACACAAAGAAGAGCAACGGCAGAGAACCATTCTGCCGTTGCTCTTCTTTGTGTTTCTCTCTGTACTCTGTGTCGTCCTTCAGCCGTGCTGCAGGTCGCTGTTACTGCAGCAGCGCCTCAAGCGCTTCGGCTGTCTCCGACTCAACCTCTTCAATGTCCTGGTGGTCGGTCACCTCGAAGACATAGTCCTTGATCGTCTTGCCGTCTTCCTGCTCAGCATCGCGGAAGTCCACCGTAATGGTGTCGCCCGGGCCAAAGCTGTTGGCCAGCATGCCCTCGCTCAGGCCATCCTGAATGCGATTCTGGATGACACGGCGCAGCGGGCGCGCCCCGTAGTCGGGGTCAAAGCCGGCTTCGGCCACGGCCAGGCGGGCCGCTTCGGTGAGTTCGAGCTTCATGTCCTGCTCAGCCAACTGCATGCGCAGCGGCTTGAGCTCAAGATCCACAATGCGCGCAATCTCTTCGTGTGCCAGGCTGCGGAAGACCATGATGCCATCAAGGCGGTTGATGAACTCGGGGCGGAAGGTCTTCTTCAGAGCCTCCATCACCTTGGCCTTCATGGCCTCGTATTCCTGCTCGCGTTGCTCGCCGTCCTCACGCGTAATCGCAAAGCCGAGTTTATTGGCGCCTTGAATCACCTTGGCCCCAATGTTGCTCGTCATCAGGATGAGCGTGTTGCGGAAGTCCACGCGCCGCCCCTTCGCATCCGACAGGTAGCCGTCTTCCATGATCTGGAGCAGCATATTGAAGGCTTCGGGGTGCGCCTTCTCGATTTCGTCGAGCAGAATCACACTGTAGGGACGACGGCGCACAGCCTCGGTGAGCTGGCCGCCTTCCTCATAGCCCACATAGCCCGGAGGCGCACCAACCAGACGGCTGACGTTGTGGCGCTCCATGAACTCGCTCATGTCCAGCTTGATGAGCGCCTCTTCGCTGCCGAACATGTACTCGGCCAGCGTCTTGGCCAGCAGCGTCTTGCCGACGCCTGTGGGCCCCAGGAACATGAAGGTGCCAATCGGGCGATGCGGGTCCTTGAGCCCTGCCCGGGCGCGGCGCACGGCCTTGCAGATGGCCTTGATAGGCTCCACCTGGCCGATCACGCGCGACTGCATCACGCCTTCCATCTCCAGCAGCCGCTCGCGCTCCTCGCCGGCAATGCGGCTCACAGGGACGCCGGTCCACATGGCCACGACTTCGGCAATGTCTTCGGGCGTCACCTTGGGCTGGTTGGATACTTCGTTCCAGCCTTCGCGCAGTTCGGCCAAGCGCGTTTCCAGTTCCACTTCCTTGTAGCGCAAGTCAATCGCGTCATCAAAGCGCTGCGTGTCGAGCGCCTCTTCCTTCTGCTTCTGCAACTTCTTGAGGTTCATGAAGGTTTCGCGCAGATTGGCGGCATAGGGTGCCTTGTACATGCGCACACGGCTGCCCGCTTCGTCGATCAGATCGATGGCCTTGTCGGGCATGAAGCGATCGGGCACATAGCGCGCCGCCAGATGCGCGGCGGCCTCCAGCGCTGCGTCGGTGATGAGCAGCTTGTGGTGATCTTCGTAGCGCGAACGCACGCCCTTGAGGATGTCAACTGTCTCCTCAATCGAAGGCTCGGCCACCAGAATCGGCTGGAAGCGTCGCTCGAGCGCGGCGTCGCTCTCGATGTACTTGCGGTACTCGTCAAGCGTGGTTGCGCCAATCACCTGCAGCTCACCACGGCTGAGCGCGGGCTTGAGGATGTTGGCGGCGTCAACACTGCTGCCGGCCGCGCCTGCGCCCACGAGCATATGCACTTCGTCAATGAAGAGGATGGCCTGCGTGGCGATCACTTCCTCGATGACCTTCTTGAGGCGCTCTTCAAACTGGCCGCGGTACATGGTGCCCGCCACCAGGCTGCCCACGTCGAGCATGAGCAAGCGCTTGTTGAGCAGCGGCTCGGGCACGTCGCCCTCGATGATGCGCTGCGCCAGCCCTTCGACGATGGCCGTCTTGCCGACGCCCGGCTCGCCGATGAGCGCAGGGTTGTTCTTGGTGCGCCGGCTCAGGATCTGGATCAACCGCTCAATCTCCTGCTGGCGGCCGACCACGGGGTCGAGCTTGTTCTCCTCGGCCGCAGCCGTGAGATCATAGCCCAACTGATCCATAAGAGGCGTCTTGGATTCCTTCTTCTGCTTCTCCTTGGCCTGCGATTGCGTCTGCATAATGTTGCGCGCGGTTTGCGTGCGTACGCTTTCGAGGTTAATGCCAAGGCCGCGCAGGACGTTGACGGCAATGCCTTCGCCCTCGCGCACCAGCCCAAGCAGAAGATGTTCGGTGCCGATATAGTGATGGCCCATGAGGCGCGCCTCATCCACCGCCAGCTCAATCACCCGCTTGGTGCGGGGGGCCAGCGTCGGCTTGCCAATGGGCGGCCGCTCGCCGCGGCCCACGGTGCGCTCAACAGCGCGAATCACCTGGCTGGGCTCAACACCCAACTCACGCAGGACTTTGACGGCAACGCCGTTCTCCTCGCGCACCAGCCCAAGCAGTAAATGCTCGGTGCCTATATAATTGTGGTTGAGGCGCAGCGCTTCTTCCTGGGCCAGCGTCAATACGCGACGCGCACGCTTGGTGAAGCGA
Organism: uncultured Chloroflexia bacterium; assembly: GCA_963773745.1. GTDB lineage: Bacteria > Chloroflexota > Anaerolineae > Caldilineales > Caldilineaceae > UBA5069. The sequence continues at coordinate 176,581 of CAVZCL010000004.1, read as the reverse complement.
TCCAGTTTGTCAGACATGGTCTATTTCTTCCTTCAATTCCAGTGTAAACGGCCGAGAAACCGGGCACGTCAAACTGTACCATTGGTTTGACGGGGAAGCCGTAACAAACGTTCCGCTTGTGGGACGTTCTGCGCACGATGTTCTGCGCACAATACAGATGACAATACGTCTGTGATATACCTGTGTGAATTGGCGATTCCGCAGAGAGAGGGACGCGGTGGACAGGGGAGAGACGGCAGAGGAGCGGGCAGGCCCACCGTTGGGCCGCAAGCCCGGGTAAGGTGCAGCGCGCCGCGTGCACTATGCGGACAAGCGGTGTGGCTGCAGCAAGGTGAACAGCGAAAGTGAAGTATTAATCAGCGTAACTATGTAACGACTGTATTGTAGCGATCGGTTTCCCTGTTTGTCAATCGGCAGAATGGGGGGTTTGTGAACCCCTGCTTTTGGCTGGGTCATAGAGAGCCAAAACGCGGTCAGGCCGGCAATACTTCCTTGCGCATCTCTCGCGCCGCACAGACGTGGCATTCCCTGGACTTCCCCCAATGGTACAATACTCCCAATCAACAAAACCGATGCACTCCAAAAGGATCGCCCCATGCCCCAAATCCCCAACGTTGCCGTGCAAATGTATACGCTGCGCAGCCTCTACACGGGCAGCGCGCCTGCCATGACGCTGGACGAAGTGCTGGCCGCCGTGGCCGCCGCCGGCTACTCCGGCATTGAGACCTTTGGCCCGCTCGAGCCCCCCGCCGACGAAATGGCCGCGCTGCTGCAGAAGCACAATCTGCGGGTCATCTCTGCGCACGTGGGCATGGGCATGCTTGAGTACGACATGGAAGGCGTGGCCGCCTACCACAAGGCGCTGGGCAACGACACCCTCGCCATCCCCTGGATGGATGTGGAAGAGCGCCCCACGAGCGCCGCCGGATGGACCGAAATGGGGCAGCATCTCGACGAACTGGGCGCGCGCGCCAATGCGGCCGGCGTCCGTCTGCTCTACCACAACCACGATTTCGAGATGGTGGACGTGGACGGCCGCACCGCGCTGGAATGGCTCTTTGACGGCACGTCGGCCAGCAACGTAGGCGCCGAGATCGACATCGCCTGGGTTGTGCGCGGCGATCAGGACCCGCTGCGGCTCATTGCCGAATTCGCCGGGCGGCTGCCGCGCCTGCACGTCAAAGATGCCGCACCCGCCGGCGAGAACGCAGATGAGGGGGGCCACGCCGACGTGGGCGCCGGCACGCTCGACTGGGCCACAATTCTGCCCGCAGCCCAGCAGGCGGGCGTTGAGTGGCTGATTGTGGAACACGACCTGCCGGCCGACCCGATCGGCTCCATCCAGCGCAGCGCCGCCTTCCTGCGCGACCGCTGGCCCGTTGCAGCGTAATGAGTACATGAGCGGGCGGTGCGTTCGCGCCTGTTTCTGGGAGTGATGATGGCAAATACAGCAATGTTCGAAGGTCTCGTCTTCGACGAAAACGGCGTCGCCGCACCTGTGGCCATGGTGGGCAGCGATGCCTGCTATGTGGTGGATGAGGACGGCTTCAAGCGCCACATCAGCGCCGAAGTGGTTGACCGCCAGGTGCTGCGCGCCCTGCGCGGCCAGGTGGAGGGGCAGCGCGACATGGCCGTTGCCGCCATGCTGCAGATGATGGGCAGCGACGACATCTTTACCAAGGCTGCGGTCGAATCCTCCATCAACAACATGGAAGAGGCGGTCGGCAACCCCATTCCCGCCGAGGCGCGTCAATACCTGGGCATGCTGGGCTTCCGCGTCGTGATCGACGATCAAGGTGCGGTCGTCGATCTCTCAATGCCCGCCGGCCCGCCCGAGGAATAGTCGGCACGCTCCGAAGCGAGGCTTCCGATATCGGAAGCCTCGCTTCGAATTGCGCGCTGCAACCAAATATATCCGTTTGACACGCCCCACCCTTCTCCCTATACTCTGACAACTACCCAGCGGCGCAGCAGTATCTCGGGCGCGCCTGGGCTGCCTCCCCCACATAACGTACACATCAGACTGCCCCTACCACTGTGTCGGCGCGCAAAGGCCGCTTTGTCATTGCTGCCGGTGCGCGCCCGCCGCCCGCTCTCTGCCGGCATACACGCGCGGCTTCGCCCGTGCAAGGAGGCTCCATGAGTGTCGTCGATGGCCTGATCCAGACCTTCGCCCAGCGCAATGGCCCGGACGTGCAGTTGCGCGTCTTTGGCGACGAATTCTACGCCCGCTACGAAACGCTTGACGGCTTCTCGGCCGTCGATGACGACATGCTTGGCTACTACTGCTTCGCCACGCTCGACGAGGGCGAGTACCTCTCCACCGGCATTGCCGTCACCAAGCCCACCCCTAACGGCATAGACCCCCATCTCATCGAAAGCGTGGAGGTGCGCAGCGCCAAGCTCGATCGCCGCCTCTACGCTGCGCTCCCGCCCGAGGCCTTCGTCAGCGGCCATGGTCGCCCCGAGGTATTTGGCCCCAACAAGGGCCTGCTCTCAGGCCGCCAGGCCAACACAGGCAGCGTGCGCGGCCTCACCATCCTCGTCAACTTCCAGGATGTCACTGCGGCGATTACGCCCGAAGAGGTGGACAAGCTCCTCAACAGCGAGAACGAACAGCCCTTTGGCAACGCCTGCTCCGTACGGGAATACTACAAGCTGATGTCGGCAGGGCTGCTCGACTACTCCAATGAAGTCGTCGGCCCCATCACGCTCAGCGGCACGCGCAAGGAATACGTCGACACGCTGCTCGCAGCCGAGGCGCTCAACGCCGTGGCCGAAATGGGCATTGACCTGGCGCGCTTCGATTCGCGCGGCGAAGGCGTGCTCGACGCAGTCAGCTTCATGTATGCCGGCGACACGCAGTATGAGGGCTGGCTTTGGCCCCATAACCACTTTCTCGATTGGAGCCACGGCGACTACCAGACCAACTTCTACCAGATTTCATCGCTGGGCCTGCGCCCGAACGACCTCAAGATCGGCACCTTCTGCCACGAGAGCGGCCACATGCTTTGCCGCTTCCCCGATCTCTATGACTACGGCCGTCGCGACGAGGACAACCTCAAGAGCGCAGGGCTGGGCGTCTACTGCCTCATGAGTTCAGGCAATCACCTCGCCGGCGGCAAAACGCCCTCGCCGATTTGCGCCTACCTCCGCTATCTCACCGGCTGGGTGAAGGAGGAGGTCGACCTCACGACGCCCGGTGACTATCTGGCGAAGCACAGCGACTATGGCATCTTCCATGTTTACAAGACAGCGAAGCCGAATGAGTACTTCCTTGTCGAAAACCGCAGCCGCGTCGGCATGGACGCCTGGCTGCCTGCCGAGGGGCTGGCCGTCTACCATTGCGACATCCTCGGCTCCAACGAATGGCAGGGCAACAGCGCCGACCGCCACTACCAGTGCGGGCTCCTCCAGGCTGACGCCCGCTCCAGCCTCGAACTTGACGAGAACACAGGTGATGAGGGCGACTTCTTCGCCAACGTACCAGGCGATGCACTTACCGCCACCACCACGCCCAGCAGCCTGCTATGGGATGGTAACGACAGCGGCCTGCGCGTGAAGGGCGTCTCCGCCGCCGGCCCCGAAATGCGCTACACCGTCTATGTGGATGACAAGGCGAATGGATGACAACCGGAAAATTGAAAATCGATGATTGAGTATTGAACTGTGCTGCCGGCATGGCTTCATGACTCAATATTCAATCTTCAATCCTTTGACTTGAGGTCCCACCATGCCCTTCGACCCTAAACTGCACGTCCTCAACCTGGCGCCGGGCGGCACGCTGCAGCACACCGGTGATGTCGGCACCCCTGCGGGGCAGTTGCCCGAAATGTTGCGCGCATTGCGCGCCGACGCAGCCGCCCAGGCGCGCCCTGCGCAGCTGACGCTCGTCTTCCACGGCGGCCTGGTAACCGAAGCGCAGGGAATGGAGACCGCACGCCGCCTCTACCCCGACCTGGCCGAGAATGGCCAAACCTGGCCGCTCTTCGTGGTGTGGGAGTCCGGGCTGCTGGAGACGCTGCAAGGGTCGCTGGTGGACGTTGTGACGGGATCGCCCCTCTTCACACAGCTGCTGCGCAAGCTGCTCAAGCACGCTGCGCGCAAGCTGCCTGCGTGGGCCACCGTGGGCGGGGCCTTCGAGTCGCTGCCGGCCGGCGCCACCGATGGCGCACCTGCTGCCCTGCGCGCCCAGCTTGAGGCGGAGCGGCTGCCTGGGGACGATCCCGCCGCCCTGGAGATGCTTGAACCGCCCCCCGACGCAGAAATCGACGCGGTCACCGATGCCGAAGTGCGCGCGCTGGAAGCCGACCTGGCTGGTGACAAGGCCGCCGTGGCTGCGCTCGATGCGATTCTGAACGCTGCGCAAGCGACCCCGCCCCCGCAGTTTGACGCGGAGAACGCACCCGGCAGCCGCGCGCCTGCGCAATCCACCGGCTTCCTCTCCGCAAGTCTGCTCGAGGAGCTGCGCGTGGTGAAGGCGTCTCAACCGCCTGCAGGTGTGGAGGCGGAGTTCTTCACCGCCGCCGCAGTGTGGGCCTTTGCCGGGCAGGTGCTGCGCAACGTCATCAACCGCTATCGAACAAAGACGCACCACGGCCTCACCGCAACCACGCTCGAGGAGATCTATCGCGCCGTCTACGCCGACAGCGTGGGTGGTTTCATTTGGGAGAGCATGCAGGAGAACGCGCAGGCGGCGTGGTTGCCGCTGCCGCCGGGCGCTGTGGGTGAAGGCGCGCCGGGCGGCACGCTGCTGCTCACACTGCTACAGGAAGATATTGCCCGGAATGGGCCCCTGGAAATCAACCTGATTGCGCACAGCGCAGGCGCGCTCCACGCCTGCCATTTTGTGGAGAACGCCGCCGCACTGGCGGGCAGCGGGGCGGGCAACGGGGCGGGCAGCGGGGCGGGCAGCGGGTTGCACATCCGCACGCTTCTCCTGCTGACGCCCGCCTGCACATGCGCATTCTTTGCACGCACCGTGCTGCCCCACGCCGATGCCATCGAAACGCTGCGCGTCATTAATCTGGAGGATAGCCTCGAGCGTGCCGACCCCGTCGTGCGCTGGTTGCCGCTGGCCTACCCACGCTCGCTGCTCTACCTCATCAGCGGGCTGCTGGAGGAGAAGCCTGCGACGCCGCTGCTGGGGCTGGCGCGCCATGTCTACGCACCGGCGCTGGCGGGGCAGGCCACACCAGCGCCGTCACCCGACCCGTTGCTGGCCGTGCGCACGCTGCTCCAGGCCGATCCCGAGCGGCTGCTGCTCTCGCGCACGGCTGAGAGCGCACCCGTGGGCGCGCGTGCCGCCTTTACCGGCCACTACGGCGCAACCGGCCCACTGCGTGACCGCGCCACGCTCGACACGCTTGCGGCGCTGCTGCGGCCACCGCCTGCAACGCAAGGCGCGCCGCTGGACGTGCAGGTTACGCAGGCAGTCGCACCCCTCATGACGCCATCTCCTGCGGTCATCCTTGGCACGGCGACGCGGGTTGCGCCCGCCGGCCCCGTTTCGGCTGATGATCTGCTGGCCGCATCGCTGGGCCGCGCCGCACCCGCCCCGCTGAATCCTGCCAACGCCGACGATGAAGTGCTCCGTCTTGAGCAGGCAGGCGATTTGGACGAAACGCTCGAGGCAATCATCGGTACGAATGAGTTGGTGGATCACGCGCTCGTGGCGGGGCTGCTGCGCGCCGGACGCGCCGTGGCGCGCCTTGTACTCCCCGGCGCGCCGGGCATCCACGCCCTCCCGCCCGATGCCCGCGACGACGCGTGGGCGCAGGCCGCAGCCGCCAACGGGCTGGTGCAGGGCTTTGGCACGGGCTGGATTCTGGGCAGCGCGCGCCGCCTCATCATCACAAACAACCACGTCATCCCGCTGGCCGAGGCGGCACGCGCTGCCGTGGCCGAGTTCGGCTACGAGCGCGACATCCGCACCGGCGCGCGAACGCAGCACGTGCTGCGCCTCGATCCCGATGCCTTCTTCCTCACCAGCCCCAATGTGGCCTTCGGCGGTCTGGATTACACGCTGGTTGGCCTGCCCCGCCCCGCACCCGAGGAGTTGGGCTTCCTTGCGCCCGTGCAAGGGGTGACCGCCGCACGCACGGCCGCCATTTACATTGTGCAGCACCCACGCGGCGACCCCAAGGCCTATGTCCTCAACCACAACCGCAAGGTGAATCAGAGCACCGAATTCGTCACCTACATCAGCGACACTCTGGAAGGTAGTTCGGGCGCGCCGCTCTTCGATGATGCGCTGCGACTGGTAGGCCTTCACCACCTTGGCAACTACCCCGTCAAGATTGGAACACGGACCGAGATGACGAACCTGGGCAGCCGCATTGAGGCCATTGTGCGCGACATTGTGCGCCAGCTGCAGGCACGCAACGCCACCGATGCCGATCTGCTGCACTGGTTCGGCGAAGGGGTCGTCACCACCGCCTGGCGCGCGCGCAGCCAGCTAATCGCACAAGTTGAGGAGAGCTTCACTGGCGCCTTTCGTTGAGATGCTTTGAGGAGTGTCACATGCCCGTTGACTGGACCAATCCACTGCTCCGCAATCTGAACGACGTGCTCGCCTACCGTTTCCGCACGCAGGCGCAGGCCGACCAGATTGCCGAGGAGGTGGGGCTTAACCCTGTCTTCATCGCCTATGACCCCATGCCCAGCACCTACTGGTTCAACATCCTCACGGCCGCTGCGGGCGAGGAGCTTGTCAACGAGGTGGTGGCGGCCGCGCTGCGCCGTTTCCCAAAGGACCCCTTTCTGCAGAGCGCAGCCAAGGGGGACCTCAACGGCGTGCGCGGGGCGGACATTGCCACAGACGTAACGTGGCGAGGGCCGGAGAAGACCGCTGCTCTGGAGAAGATCATCGGCGAACGAAGCACGCTGCTGCCCGTCTCTTTCCTGGAGCAGGGCATGGCATGCGCACGCGCTGTTGTGCGCATCCTGCTGCCGGGTGACGGCAACAGCGCGCCCTCCGCCGGTTCGGGCTTCCTCAGCGACAACGGCCTCATCATCACCGATCACCATGTGCTGGCCGACGCCGACGCCGCCCGCCGCGCCATCATCCAGTTCAACTATCAACAAACGCCCAACGGCCTCGACGTGCTGCCGCACGATACGTGCCTGAATGTGGACGCCGGTTTCGCCACCTCGCTGGAGAATGACTGGAGCGCCGCGCGGATTGGTGGTGATGTGGCGGCGCTGGTGGCGACGTGGGGCGGCCTGCCGCTGCGCCCTGTGGCCACGCAGAAGCAGGATGCCATCAACATCATCCAGCACCCGGGCGGCGGCCCCAAACAAATTGCGCTCTATCACAATGTAGTGGTCTTCAGCGATGCACGCGTCGTCCAATACCTTACCGATACGCTGCCCGGCTCGTCCGGCTCGCCCTGCTTCAACGATGCATGGGAGGTGGTGGCGCTCCACCACAGCGGCGGCTGGCTGCGCGAGCCCGGGGGCAAGGAGGCCTATTTCCGCAACGAGGGGATTGCGATTGGGGCCGTGATTGCTGGGCTGAAAGGCGCACAACTGCTTTGACGCACAAGCGCAAACAAACATCTTGACGCAAAGGTGCAAAGGCGCGAAGGAACGCAAAGAAAAGTAGTCCGCGGCAAGCAACGTCACTGCACAGATCTCGCAGAAACAGCACAGATAAGGGCGGAATTGCAGGCGTAATTCATCGATTGTTATCTGTTCGATCTGTGAAATCTGTGCAGTGACGTTGCTTGCCGCGGACCATTAAGTGGTGCATCCGGTAAGTACAGGGGCTCGTAGCGGCGGCTTGTACCTACGGCGCTGAACCGCCGCTACGAAGAGCCCCTGTACTTACCGGATGCACCTGATAGGCAGGAAGTGACGGCACAGCATGGAAAGTGGCGAGAATGCAACACTGGAAGCGACGCTGCGGCTGATTGTGCAGATGCTGGCAGAGGCCGATGTGGACGCGGTAACGATGCTTGAAGCGGCGCGCGCTGCCGACATAGAGACGCGCAACTTCGACCGCGATGCGTTTTGGCAAGACCCTGCCCAACGCGCGCTGCTCCAGCGCACGCTTGTAGCCGCGGCCGCAGCCAATGGACGGCTGCTGCAGTTGCTGCGCGCACTGTACGAGCGAGCGCCTGGCATGGCCGGGGCCATCGAGGCCATCCTTACGCGGCACGGCAGGTTGTTGGCGCAACGCGTGGGCGTGGATCCGGACGACATGCGCACATTTCCGCTGCCCATGGCGCCGCCGTTGCCGGATTTCCCCGAGCCCTCAACGCCGCAAGATCAGTGGCCGCCGAAACAACAAGCGGGCGAAACCGTGTCTCCACCCCCCGCAACGCGCGGTGATGAGGGCGACAATAACCGCAACACCCGCAGCGCAGGCGACGATGCGCTCCCCGACCATGTGCCCGCAGGCGATCACTTCGAGACGCTGCGTCTCGATACGGCCGTGCCCGAGCGGGTCTTTGTGAAGCAGGCCTTTACGCTGGCCGTGGCCGTACGTCAGTCCACATCGCCCGTGCTCATGCGCGACGGGCTGCCCGTCACAGGTTCGGGCGGCGTGGATGTCTTCTGGCCCGAGGGCGCGGCCTTCGTCACGTTGCGCATTCGCATCAGTGCGCCCGATTGCACAATCCACGGCAGCAAGAGCGACACCTTCCGCTTGCAACCCGGACGCGACTCACCCGATTTTCTCTATCACCTCACACCCAAACGCACGGGGCCGATCTCCATCTTCGTCACCGTCTACCAGGAGGAGGAGCGGCTTGGCACTGCAGGCGTGGACACCACCGCAGCAGACGGGCAACTTGCCGAGTCTGCCCCCGCCGCCGCACCGCAGCGCACCATTGTGGCGGCTATGCCCGAGCCGCCGCTATGCCCGAGCCGGCGGGTGCTGTGGCTGTACAGGTGCAGAGTCACGTGCTGCTGAGCCTGCCTGTAGCACGCGCACTGCGCGGCCTGCATGAGGTGCTGGTGGAATACTTCCGCGACCGCACCGTGCCCCTTGTCATGGCCAGCCAGGCAGGGCTCGACGCCGCCTACATTCGCCTGAGCGACATTGTGGCCGACCTGTGGTGGAACGTGCTTGAGGCAGCACACGCCGAGCAACGCGTGGTCGAGCTGGTGGAGGTGGCCAAGTCGCGCGTCAACCGTCGCGCCGCTGCGCTGGATACCGCGCTGAATGCGTATGTGGGCGTCGTGTAGAGGCAATTGGCAAATAATGAATTGGCAAGTTGCGCACCTGTGCCGGCGCCAGGCAAATGACCAATGCACCATCTGCCAATAACCACTCATCCAGCCACCCGATAAGCCGAAACCCGACACCCCACACCCGATACCCCACACCCGATACCCCACACCCGATTCCCGACTGAAAGGAGCAACAAATGTCCGTCATCGATATGGTCTTTGAAGGAGGGGGCGCCAAGGGCATGGTCTTTGTGGGCGCGCTCGAGGAACTGCTGCGCGACAGCAGCCACAGCACGGGGCGGCTGCTGGGCACGTCGGCGGGGGCAATTACCGCCGTGCTGCTGGCCGCAGGCTACACGATTGCCGAGATGCAGGACGCGCTGGCCGAGAAGGATGCCAACGGCCGTTCCGTCTTCGAGAATTTCATGGGCGTGCCCGCGCCCTTCACCAGCGAGCAGGTGCGTGACAGCGCCGTACGCCGCTTCCTCGACGAAATGAATCTGCCCTTTGTGCCCGATTTTGTGGAGTCGCGCATGGATGACTGGATAGCCACGCAGATGGCCGCAGGCGGCTGGCCGCGCAACCTCTTCTCCTTTGTCGAGCGGGGCGGCTGGTATTCGGCCGACGCCTTTACATTGTGGATGGAGCGCAAGCTCAACGAGGGGAGTGTGGATGGCAAAGCGCGCGATTTCGGCAGCCTCACGCTGGCGCAACTGCACGAGCGAACGGGCAAGGAGCTGACCCTCGTTGCCGCCGACACCACCGCCATGCGCATCCTCTTCCTCAACCGCACCACCGCGCCACAGTGCCCGGTTGTGTGGGCGGCGCGCATGTCCATGAGCATCCCCCTGCTCTGGCAGGAGGTCGTTTGGCAGAAGGAGTGGGGGCCCTACAAGGGCGAACAGATTGCGGGCACTGTGGTTGTGGACGGCGGCATGCTCTCCAATTTCCCGATTGCGCTCTTCCTCTCCACCCGTCCCGAAGTCGGGGATATCGTTGGGCCGCCCAAATCAAAGAATGTCCTCGGCTTTCTGATCGACGACCTGCTGGAGGTGCCCAATCTCCCGTCCCCGCCGGAGATGATTAGCCTGCCCAAAAATATGGGCGAACTGCGCACGGTGCGCCGGCTGACCAGCCTCGTTTCCACGATGATGAGCGCGCACGACAACATGGCGGTCACCGTCTTTGCCAAGCATGTGGTGCGGCTGCCCTCGCGCGGCATTGGCACCACGCAGTTTGACATGAGCGACGGCCAGCGCGAAGCCCTCGTGGATGGCGGGCGCAAGGCCATGCGCGACTTCCTCGCCCAGCAGGAGGTGCTCGAGTCGCTCGTCGGCGGCCCCGAATTCTCGCCCACACCCGATGACGTGAATCTGGCAAACGATGCCGCACTGGAGATTTTGCGCCAGTGAAAAAGGGTTGAAGGCTTAGAGGCTAAGGGTGCGCGGGTGTCAATTACCGCCTGCGCACCTTTGGCCTCTTAACCTTCAGCCGTTCAATTGGACGCGCCGCCACTTGCGCACTCGCCCATCTGTGGCGATAATGGCCTCACGAAATCATAGCAAATCTATGTAAAGCATAGGTTTACGATCGAATGGCTCTCTTGAACGGGGCCTTCTTTTGTGGGGTCTTTAGAGATGATGAACTGGCGGCGCGTCTTTCAGCTAACCCTTGTGCATGTGGGCGTTTCGATTACCGTGGTCCCCGTCACAAGCACCCTCAACCGCGTCATGATTGCCGACCTCGGCTTCTCCGCCCTGCTGGTCGGCTTTCTGGTGGCGCTCCCCTATCTGCTCTCGCCACTGCAGGTGCTCATGGGCGCGTGGAGCGACCACCACCCCCTGTGGGGGCGGCACCGCTCGCCGTGGATTGTGCTGGGCGGCCTCATGGCCTCCTTTGGCAGCTACCTGACGGCCCATGCCGCCTACCTGCTGGCCGACAACACCGCACTGGGGCTGATTGCCTGCCTGGGCGCATTCACTGTATGGGGCATGGGCGTCAACATTGCCTCGGTCAGCTATCTCTCGCTTGTCTCCGAACTGAGCGAGGGCGCACCCATCTGGCGCAGCCGCGCCGTCAGCGCCATGTGGACGACCATGATCCTCTCCACAATCGCTGGTCTCGATTGGCCTCTCGATTGCACTGCGCGACTTCAGCACCGAAGCGCTCTACACTGCCTTCGGCGTCATCTGGCTGATTTCTTCCCTGATGGTGCTCGTGGGCGCATCCAACCTCGAGCCGGCCAGCGTGCCCGGGCGCGATGTGCAGAACAGCGCCGACAACCCCGTGACGGCCATGCGCACACTGGCGGTCAACCCCTCGGCGCAGCGCTTCTTCCTCTACCTGCTGCTCGTCCTCATCAGCATTCACGCGCAGGATGTGCTGCTTGAACCCTACGGCGCGGAGGTGCTGGGCATGAGCGTCTCCCAAACTTCGCGGCTAACCTCGATTTGGGGCGTGGGCGTGCTGCTGACGCTGGTGGGCGGGCTGCCGTTGCTGCGCCGCATTGGCAAGAAGCCCACGGCCAACATTGGCGCGTTTGGGGCGGCGCTCGGCTTTGGGCTCATTGTGCTCGCGGGCGTTGTCGGCGGGCCGTCAATGCTCATGTTTGCCGTGCTCGTCCTCGGGTTGGGCGGCGGACTGATGACTGTGGCCAATCTCAGCTTCATGTTCGACATGACCATTCCCGAGGCGGCCGGCCTCTACATTGGTGCGTGGGGCGTGGCCAACTTCGCCGGCCAGGCGCTGGGGAGCATCACCAGCGGCGCGCTGCGCGATGTCACATTGGCGCTCACCGGCCAGCCCTTCTACGGCTATGCACTTGTCTTTGGGCTCGAAATTGTAGGTTTGATGCTGGCTGTCTACCTCTTCCGCACCATCTCCGTCAGCCAGTTCCGCCGCGACGCCGAACTGCGCCTGAGCGACGTCCTCGCACTCAGTGGCGACTAACAAAGGAACCCCGACGCAGAGGCAAACCCGACGCAAAGGCGCAAAGACGCAAAGGTTCGCAAAGAAAAGCAAAGGCAAGGAAAAACAACATCTCAATGTTGTTTTTCCTTGCCTTTGCTTTTCTTTGCGAACCTTTGCGTCTTTGCGCCTTTGCGTCGGGTTTGCCTCTGCGTCGGGGTTCCGTGGGGAACCATCGTAAGAACGGTTGCGTCATCGGAATGAAAAGTGTGAGATACTATAGGGAGTAAATGTGGCCGCACCGCCTGGGCCGCACGATTGCAGCACAACTGCTGCACTGGCTGTACAGATTGCGAGGTAACCTGTGCTAAAAGTCATGATTAGCTACGATATGGCAAGCGGCAAGGAGCAGGAGTGCCAGGAGTATTTGGTGAACAAGCTCGCACCAGGGCTCGGTCGCCTCGGCTTCCGCTTCTCCGATGTCTGGTTCACCCTCTGGGGTGATGCGCCGCAGATTCTGGGCGGCGGTGAATTGCGCGACCTGAGTCAGGCGCAAAAGATCTTCCAGTCCGACGAATGGGAAGGGATGCTCGAGGAGATCGCGCCGCTGACCGAGAACTTCAAGGTGCGCGTGGTGCAGGCCGGCAGCAGCGAAACGGCCGAATAGCACGCGGGGCTGCCGATGCCACCTTCAACACCGCCACCGCCGCCGCTTGCACTGCTTGTCTTTCTGGAGAATCTGGGCAGAATCAGCGGCGTTAGCTTGCCGCCGTGGGTCACACGTGTCGTCGACTTTGTGGCCGAAGAGTACGTCAAGCTTGCGCTCCGTTACCACGGTGTCTACCGCCGCTATGACCGCGTGCTCATTCTGGAGGATGCCCGTGCCACGGGGCCGGACCTGCGGGCAGCGCTCGTTGGCCTGAGCCGCACCCACCGCGTAGACCTGATGATCCTTGCCCACGGTGCGCCCGGCCAGATCATCGGCCACGATGGCAAACCGATTGGCCGTGAGACCTTTCTGCCGCTGCTGGAGGAAAAGCGGCGCGACCCGGCCCGCGTGCGCCTGCGCATGGTCTGGCAGATGAATTGCTACGGCGCTTCGCTTGCGGGCTACTGGCGTGCACTGGGGGCTGTGGCCGTCAACGGCTCCGGTGGGGTCAACTGGCTGCCTGAGCCGACCCTTTCGCTCTTCCTGCGCAAATGGCTGCGCGGCGCGCCCTATAGCGAGGCGGTGCACGACAGCGCCACACGTGCCGAGCGTGCGTGGCGGCGCATCTACCGCTCGCGCCCGGGCAAGCCGCTGCACCCCCGCCTGGCGGAGAGCCGCACCATGATTTTGGGCGAAGAGACGCACTTTGAGGTGTAGGTAGAAGAAAATTGACGATTGTGATTGACGATTGACGACTGTGACTCGTGACATTGTAGCGGGGGGCTTCCAGCCCTCCGTTTCTTTTTGCAGGTTTACTGGTGCATCTCGGAAGAGCGTCGACATTACGTAGCGGCGGCTGAAATGGTGCGTCTCCGAAGTGCGTGGCATGCGTAGCGGGGGGCATCCAGCCCTCCGACCCGTGCGTCAGACAGAGCGGAGTTGTAGGTCACGTCTCCGGCGTGACGCAGTACGCGACGCAATGCAGAGGCCCAAAACGGAGGGCTGAAAGTCCCCCGCTACGCATGCCACGCACTTTGGAGACGCACCATTTAGCAGGCGGGGGTATCGCACAAATGAGGGCCAGGAGGCCCTACGCTACGGTCATGCAGATGATGCACTCTGCCGTGCATGGTTATTGAGCATGCGGGGCAAAATGTCAAGGAGGCTTGACACCGCATGCAATGCATGGTAAACTCGCAAATGTAAAGCGTATTTTACATTTGGTAAAGGAGAGCTGTCATGAACAAAGCAGCGCGTCAGTACTTGATCGAGTTCCTGCTCGCCATGGTTGGCTATTCCGCACTCCTGTTTGCTTCCCTCTATTTGCTGCGGGACGATCAGCCGCTGGCGCTGCGCATGTTCCTCGCCGCCATGCCTGTGCTGCCACTTCTCTTTGGCTTCCGCGCCTACGTGCGCTACATCGCACAGCTTGATGAGCTTCAGCAGCGCATTCAGGTGATGGCGCATGCGTGGGCAGCGGGCATCACCGGCATTCTCACGCTCACATATGGGCTGCTTTCGGAGAACGCAGGGCTGCCGGCAATCTCGCTGATCTGGGTCTTTCCGCTGCTGACGGCTACGTGGGGCATTGCCACAGGCGTGTTGAGCCGGAGGTACCAATGAGGAATCGGCTGCGGGTGCTGCGCGCAGAGCGGCGCTGGTCGCAGGCCGATGTGGCGGAGAAGCTGGGCGTCTCGCGGCAAACCATCAACGCCATCGAGACGGAGAAGTATGACCCCAGCTTGCCGCTGGCCTTTGCAATTGCGCACCTCTTTGAGTCAAGTATCGAGGAGATTTTTCTTCCCGAGGCGAAGTAAGAAAAGTGCCGGTACACAGACGCTCATGCCTTGTAGGCACAATGCAGGATGAAAATGGGTGGCGTCGCGTAGCGGAGGGCCTCCCGGCCCTCGTTTTGGTGGCCGCGCGTTTCGAGTGGCCGCAAAGTGAGGGCCGGGAGGCCCTCCGCTACGAAGTTCGTCGCGTTTTCAGGGTTAGACACAAACAGATAACGACGGATGATGGTCAACACCATCATCCGTCGTTATCTGTTTATTTCTGTGTCATCTCTGGACTGGCTTATTCGCGCCCGGCCTGCACCGCCGCGTCAATGATCTTGCGGTAGCCGGTGCAGCGGCAGAAGTTGCCCGTGAAAGCCTCCTGCGCCTCGCCACGCGTGGGGTGGGGGCGTTCTTCCACAAGCTTGGCAGCGCTCATCAGAAAGCCCGGTGTGCAGTAGCCGCACTGCACGCCACCCGCCTCTGCAAAGGCTGTCTGCACGGGGTGGAGCGCATCCTCGGTCGCAAGCCCCTCCACAGTGACGACCTCGCTGCCCGCCGCCCGCTCGGCCGGAACCATGCACGCCATGACCGCCATGCCATCCAGAAAGACTGTGCACGCACCGCACTCACCTTCTGCGCAACCCTCCTTGACGCCCGCAAAGCCGGCGGCGCGCAGACTGTCGAGCAGCGACTGATGCCCCTCCAGGCTTACCGTTGCGCCGTTAACGATGGCGCTCTGCGTGAGCGTCTCAGCCTCAGCACGAACCACAGGCCACACCCCGCCCGTCTCGCCCCAAAGCATAATCGGGGCGGCCGGCCAGCCGCTGCGCTCGCTGCCGGTTGCAATCTGCTCCAGCGCGCGCGCCACAAGCGTTTGCACCATTGCGCGCCGGTATTCTGCGCCTGCGCGAATGTCATCAATTGGCGCGCTGGCCTCCATGGCAAGGCGGGCGGCCTCGGCAATGGTCGTCGCATCGAGCGCCTTGCCCTCCAAATGGGCCTCGGCCGCGTCGGCGCGAATCACCGTTGGCGCAACGCAGCCCAGGGCAATGGCAGCGCGCGCAATGGGCGCACCCAGCGTCTCCGCCGTGCGTTCCACGACCACGGCAACCGTCACCACGCTAATCGCCTGCGCCTTGCGCAGCCCCAGCTTAATAAAAGTGCCCGTTGCGGCCGGCCCCAGCGCGGGGAAGGCAATGTCGGTCAGCAACTCGTCGTCGGCCATCTCCACCTGGCGGAAGCCGGTGATGAAGCTACGCAGCGGCAACGTGCGCTCGCCGCGCGCCTCGCTGCACAGCGTCACCTGCGCATCCAGCGCCAGCAGCGGTGGAATGGTGTCGTTGGCCGGGCTGGCAGTGATGATGTTGCCCGCCACCGTCGCCCGGTTGCGGATCTGCGGCGCGCCCACCTCCCAGCAGGCGCGCACAAGCGGGAAGGCGTGTGTGACGAGCAGCGGGCTGGCCACCACCTGATTGTGCGTCACCAGCGGCCCCAGGTGAATCCAGCCATCCTCTTCGCGAATGGCAGCCAGGCCGGGGATGCGTGTGAGGTCAATCAGTCCGGGCGCGCCGCCGCTGGGGCTCTTGCGGCCGCCTCGTTCCACCTCAAGCAGCAGGTCGGTCGCGCCGGCCACAACGCGCGCGTCCGCTCCATGCGTCGCCTTGAGGCTGAGTGCTTCATCCAGCGTGCGTGGTGATTCGTAGAATGGATACATGAAGGGATGGGGACCCATGAGTGAGGATTCGGAGCCTGCGATTTGTCGTTGGTAAATCAGTGGCAAGTCGTGCATTGGTAACTCGCAAGTTCTGCGCGCGACAATACTTGCGAGTTACCAATTCACACTTACCACTTCACTCTTACTTGCCACTTCACCATTTGGCACGTGCCACTACATCGGCTTCGTCGGGTCGTCCGTCGAAACGACGAAGAGCGTCGCCACACCGGCAGCCGCGCCAAGCAGCATGCTGAAGACCGCGCCGCCGCCCTTCTGGCGCAGAATTTTGTGCTGCACCCACCAGACCGCGCCCAGCGTGCTGACGCCCGTCGCCATCACCTGCCGCGGCACGGGTGATTCCGCACCAGGCGTGTTGTACGAGTTCAGTTGCATCTTGCCAATTTGCGCTTCGGTTTCGCGCCGCGCCCACGCTGCAAAGAAGAAGGTGACAATGGCCGTCACCGCGGTGCCCAGCAAAAAGCGAATCATGGTTCCACCTCAATTCAGATTTGTGGGCAATGGGTCATTGGTGATTGGTTATTGGTCGTTGGTAAGTGGTAAAGGTTCGGGCTGACGACAGCTTCGCCAACGAGCACTTGCCAGTGACCACTTGCTTTTGACCCTTTGCCCATTGCCCGCTGCCCACTCAGTACCCGTCTGCAAAGGTGTCAATCATCAGCTTCACATCGCCCAACGGGTAGAGGATGGGGCAGGTGGCGCCGTTGTCAACGTACTCGCGCACCTTGGCCTTCACCTCGGCGGGGGTGCCGCTGGCGGTAATGCGCTGCACAAGCTCGTCGGGCACGTGATGCATGGCCGCACGCACCTGCTCGTGCGTGGCGGGCCAGCCCAGCGTGGCTTGAATCTGCTCTACAACCTCGGGCTTGACGCCGCTGGCCTTGGCAATGTGCGGCTGCTGCGCCAGATACTGCGTAAGCAGTTCGCGTGCGCCGTCGAGCGCCGTCTTGCGATCCTCATGCACCGAGCAGACAATGAGCTGCGGCCGGTCGATGTCATCAAGACTGCGGTTGGCGCGCGCTGCGCCCCGCTCCAACTGCTCCATGGCTTCAATGTTGTACTCGGGCGGCACGCAGTAGTTGAGCACCACGCCGTCGGCAATCTCGCCCGTCATCTCCATCATCTTCTCGCCCGTGGCGCCGATCATGATGGGCACGTGGCGCGGCTCGCGCCGACCGTGCACCACGTCGAGCTCAATGCCATCCACATTATGAAACTCCCCATGGAAGGTGACTCGTTCCATGTTGAGCAGCCGGCGCATAACCTCGATGGTCTCGCGCATGGCCAGCAGTGGCTTGCGCCGCTCAATGCCCACATTGCGCGCCAGCGGATCCCACCACGCGCCAATGCCGCAGATAATGCGGTTGGGGGCCAGGTCGTCCAGCGTGAGAAATGTGGCCGCCAGCAGCCCGATATTGCGCGTCCAGTTGTTGATCACGCCCGAACCGACGTTGATACGCTCGGTGACGGCGGAGAAGGCGGCCATGGGCACAATTGCATCGCGCACCAGGCGGCTTTCCGCCTGCCAGACGGCCTCGAAGCCGCGCGCCTCGGCATATTGGGCATACTCCATGCCCTCGCGGATTGGGTGCTTGTCCTGCAGATAGAGGGCAACCCGTTTGGGGCTTGTAACCTGGCTTGACATGG
The DNA here is from genome assembly GCA_963773745.1 of uncultured Chloroflexia bacterium. Classification (GTDB taxonomy): domain Bacteria; phylum Chloroflexota; class Anaerolineae; order Caldilineales; family Caldilineaceae; genus UBA5069. The sequence continues at coordinate 158,691 of CAVZCL010000004.1, read as the reverse complement.
CGATTCCTTGGCGTCTTCTGCAGGCGGTGCATCACAGCGCGCCCTGGGGCGCCCTAGGGCGCCGGCGCAACACACCGGGGTTGAATAGATGCGGCACAGGCCGCGTGAGGTGGTGTGGCAAGTGTACAACGCACGAGGCAGAGCGTCAAGGAGAGTTGGGCGCCGTCGCTGCGCGATGCTATAATGCGCGCTGCTTGCCGTGCCCGTGATCCGCTCCAATTGCCTCCCTGCGAAAGGCTTGATGATGGTTGCCCCAGTGCCGGCAAGTGCAGAAACAAACGACGCTTTGGGCGCGCCTTCGTCCCTTGACACAGCCGCGGACGCAGCCGCGACACAGCCGCCCTGCAGCGCATTGTGCGCGGCCGCCGCTCCATTCGCCGCTACACCGATCAGCCCGTGGCGCCGGTGCTGCTCGAGGAACTGCTCGAGGCGGCCATCTGGGCGCCCTCCGCGCACAACCGCCAGCCTTGGCGCTTTTGCGTGGTGCAAGGCACAATGCGGCAAACGCTGAGCGCCGCCATGGCGGTGGCGTGGCGGCGCGATCTGCTGGCCGACGGCGCAGACCCGGCCTGGGTAAATGAACACGTGACCATGCGCGCCACCCGCATTGCCGGTGCACCCGCACTGGTTGTGGCCTGCCTGAGCATGGCCGAGATGGACAGCTATCCCGACGCGCGCCGCGCCCAGGCCGAACGAACCATGGGCACGCAAAGCGTCGCGCTGGCCTGCCAGAATCTGCTGCTGGCGGCCCACGCTGCCGGCCTTGGGAGCTGCTGGATCTGCGCCCCCCTCTTCGTGCCGGAGGTTGTACGTGCAACGCTGGCGCTGGCTGCCGACTGGGAGCCGCAAGCGCTGCTTACGCTGGGCTGGCCCGCCGAAGAGAAGCAGAAAGAGCGCACGCCGTTGGCCACGCGCGTTGTTTGGCGCTGAACGGGTACTCTCTCTGTTTGTGCACCCCTGGTTGCGGGCCCCCACTTTGCGGGACCCTGTTTGCAAACCCGCATTTGCATGATCCTGTTGGCCTGCTTGTGAGGAGACCATGGCAGACGCATTGAATCGCACAAGCAAAGAGATCAGGGAAAGCCGAACCCCCGGGACGACGCCGCGCGTGCTTGCACTGGCCGGTGGCGTTGGCGGCGCGCGCATGGCCGCAGGGCTGCAGGCCGTGCTGCCGCCGGGCGCGCTCACCGTGCTCGTGAATACGGGTGACGACTTTGAGCACTGGGGGCTGGCCATCAGCCCCGACCTTGATACGGTTCTCTACAACCTGGCCGATGTGCACAATCCCGTCGTGGGATGGGGGCGACGCGACGAGAGCTTCGCCACGCTTGACGCCCTGAGTGCAATTGGGGGCGAAGACTGGTTCCGCATTGGCGACCGCGACCTGGCCTTGCATGTGCGCCGCAATGAGTGGTTGCACCAAGGGCATACCCTCACCGAAGTGACTGACCGGCTGCGGCGCAGCTTTGGCGTCACCGGCTCTATTCTGCCCATGGCCGATGAACCCGTGCGCACGCTCGTCCACACCGATGAAGGTGATCTGCCCTTCCAGCACTACTTTGTGCGCCGTCGCTGCGAGCCGGTGGTCTTCGACATCACCTTTGTGGGCGCGGCCGAGGCGCACGTCACCAGTGCCGCCCGCCACGCCATTCACAACGCCGACCTGATTGTGATCTGCCCCAGCAACCCCTACTTGTCCATTGATCCCATCCTGGCAATCCCGGGCATGCGGCGTAGTCTGCTCAACTGCAAAGCGCCTATCGTTGCCGTTTCGCCAATTGTGGGCGGGCGCGCGCTCAAGGGACCCGCCGCCAAGATGATGCGCGAACTGGGACAGATGCCGAGCCCGCTCACCGTGATTGACTACTTCGCCGACCTGCTTGACGGCTTTGTGCTTGATGTGGAAGACGAGGTGCTGGCCGACGCCGCTGGTTTGCCCCTGCTGGTGACAGACACCATTATGACGACGCCTGCCGTGCGCTCGGCGCTGGGCCAGAGCGTGCTCGATTTTGGGCTTGGCCTGCGTGCACCGCTGCCGCTGCCCGCGCCCACAGGCCGTTAGCCCATGAGTGAATCGCCGCCGCACGCACTCTGGCTGCTTGTGCCCGTCAAGCCCTTTGCCGAGAGCAAGAGTCGCCTTGCACCGCCACTGGATGGCGCAGCGCGTGCTGCTCTCAGCCGCAACCTGCTGCAGCGTCTCTTGCGCAGCGCACAGGATGCAGCCATCTTTGCCGGTGTGCTGGTGGTGAGCCGCGACCCCGCTGTGCGCGCTTGTGCTGCGGCCTGGGGCGCAGAGCCGCTTGTCGAAGAAGTGGCCGATCTCAACGCCGCGCTTGAGCAGGCGCGCCGCACCGCCCTGGAACGGGGCGCCGAGAGCATCCTCGTGCTGCCGGCCGACCTGCCCCTCGTCAACGCAGATGCACTGCGTGCGCTGGTCGCGGCTGCGCCTGCGGGGCGCGGCATTGTCATCAACCCCAGCGACACAGGCGGCACCAACGCGCTGTTGCAGCGCCCGGCCAATGCGCTGCCCTTTGCCTTTGGCGTTGAGAGTTACGCCCACCACTGCACCATGGCCGACGCCCTGGGCCTCGCGGTGCTTGTGCGCCGAGCACCGGAACTCGCCTTTGACGTTGATTTGCCCGACGACCTCAGGCGGCTGGAGCTGCTGCAGCAGGCCAGCAGTGCGGGCGGCTGTTGATTATGAAGTGCCTTACTGACTTATGTTACGCAGCGGCCGTTCCAACGCAAGGGCGCAAGCTGCTGCTTGCGTAGCTTACAAGGAGACTTTGCATGGCCCGGAATGCCCTCGGACTCATCAAGCGCACGGCTGGAGTGGCACTGATTACGGCCGCAGCGCTCGTCGCGACCAATCTGCTGGCGCAATCGCCCCTGCTGGCGCAAACGCCCGCGCCGACGCCGACCACATGGCCCACAGCCACGCCCACCCCTACCCCTACCGCCGCGGCTGCGGAGACAGCGGCCGATGCGCCTGCGGTCGACGCCACCGTGGCGCCGCTACCCACTGTGGCGCCAACGGCGACTGCAACCGCGCGCGCCACTGCTACAGCGCGCGCCGCAGCCACACGCCGCGCAACGGCCACTGCAACGCCGCGTGCCACGGCCACGGCACGCGCGCACACTTTCAACGCCGTCGCGCACACCACAGCGACGCCCGCACCGCAGGAAGAAACAGCCCTCCTGCAGGCAACCGTTCTGACAAACCGCGTGCGCCTGCACCTGGGGCCGGACAAAAACTTCCCCGTAGTCACCCGCGTGGATCGCGGCACTCTGCTGCGCGTCACCGGAGAGAACAACAGCTGCGCGTGGCTGCGCGTTATGACCGACGATGGCGTGGCCGGCTGGGTGGACGCCGACCCACGCTTCATTGCGTTTGAATTCCCCTGCAGCGATATCCCCGGGGCGTTGAGCGGCGCAAACCGCGGCGCTTCAAGCGCAGCCACGCGCACACCTGCGCCAACGCCCACCGAGACGCCCACACCCACGCCGTCGGCATCGCCACTGCCGCCGCTGGGCATGGGGCCGCGCGTCTTTCCGCCCACGCCCACGCCCGACGCCGCTCGCCCGCGCCCACGCGCCACCGCCACGCTGCGCCCCCGTGCCACGGCTGCACCGGCGCTGCCCACGGCAACGCCCAACCTGCTGGCTGCCGCCGCTGTGGGCGGCCCGGGCGCAGTGAGCATCATCGCACCGCCGGCCGGCCTCACCTCGCGCGACCGCGTTGAGTTCACCTGGGCCGCCGACGCCGAACTGCAGCCGGGCCAGGTCTTTGAGGTTGCTTTCTGGCTGCCTGGCCAGGGCCCTGTGGATGGGCTGGGCTGGACCGAGGCCACCATTGGCAATACTGTTTCGGCCAAGCTCTACGAGCAGGCGCCCGGCACCTACTTCTGGGGCGTGTGGCTGGGCACCTACGTTGATGGCCAGTACTACCGACTGCGCTATCTGGGCGGTGACTCCCCAATCGAGGTAGCGCGCGAGCCTGTGCCCACCGCAGCGCCACTCCCTGGCGGCAACAACGGCGGTGGCGATAACGGCGGTGGCGACGGCGGCAATCCGGAACCGGAGCCAACGGCCGAGCCAGGCGGCGACTGCCCGCCCGACGCGCCCTGCAAGCCGTAACGATTTGGGCACGTGTTTTCGCCTGCTGCCCCCTACGTTCACGAAGGTGATTTGCCGTATGACAACCCTCTTCATCCGCAGCCAGCGCCGGTTCGCCGCGGCTGCTCTCATGCTTGCCACGCTCAGCGCAGCGCTCTTGTGGAGCGCGCCCGCACGCGCGCAGGAGCCCTTGGAGCCCCTGGAGCCGCCTCTCAAGGTTGAGGCGCTGGCTGCAGAGGCCGCCCAGGTCGAGCCAGTGGCTGCGACGGCGCTCCTGACCGAGAGCACAGCCCTGCTGCCGCTGGTCTTCGACGAGCGTGCCTTCCCGCCGGGCAAGGTCTCGTTCGTGCCGATTGTCACCAATGGCACCTTTGATCGAGGCAGCCAGGTTGGATGGACATGGATTGAAAACGGCGCGTCTTTTCCGCTCATCTATGCCACCAACCCGCTGCAGATTCCGGGCCAGATTCCGCCCGCCGCCACACCCTCCTACCTCGCGTGGATGGGGGGTGGCTTCAACCTCGACGACCGCCTGAGCCAGAGCATCCAGTTGCCCGCCGACTACGTTGTGCGCCTGCGCTTTGACTACTTCACCGCATCGGCCGAGCCAACCTGCAACGCCGACCCGAACCTCAATGATGACCGCGCCGCACTCTATGTCAACGACACCCTCGCGCCGCCTGCCTTTGCGCTTTGCCGCGGCGGCGTCTCCACCGGCTGGACTGAACGCACGCTCGACCTCAGCGCCTTCCGCGGCAAAAAGGTGAAGATCGAATTCCGCGTGCAGACCGATGGCAACTTCAACAGCAATCTCTATCTCGACAACATCGAACTCTGCGGGCTGAGCAGCGACCTCTCGCTGCCGCAGCAGTGCGCGCTCGCCGGCTGGCAGGAGACCACCGCCGGCTCGGCCTCTGCGCCCAAGGACGCTAGCTTGAGCGGTGTTAGCCGCACAAGCGACAAATCATCCATGCCGTCGCTGGCCATCAGCGCACAGGGCCGCCCCTTCCTGGCCTGGTCGGACAACACCGCAGGCAACCCCGAAATCTACATCCGCCGCTGGGACGGGCTGCTCTGGCAGGAGATGAGCGGCCGCTCGGCGTCGGGCGGGGGCATCAGCGCCAACGGCGGCGAATCAACCGAGCCGGCTGTGGGCGTTGCCCCCAATGGCGCGGTCTACGTAGCGTGGCAGGACACCAGCGGCGGCAACAGCGAAATCTACGTCAAGGAGTGGAACGGCGTGCGCTGGGCCGAGGTGGGCACCTTCTCGGCGGCGGGGGGCGGCATCAGCGTCAACGGCACGCGCTCGCGCAAGCCCAGTGTGGCCGTGGCCGCCAACGGCACGCCCTACGTGGCGTGGAGTGACCAGCGCGCCGGGGTGGGTGAAATCTTCATCAAGCGCTTTAATGGCAGCTTCTGGGAAGAAATCGGTGCGGGCTCGGCCAGTGGCGGTGGCATCAGCAACAACGACGGCGAATCCACCGACCCTGTGGTGGCCGCAGGCGAAGACGGCGCAATCTACGTGGCATGGAGCGATGATTCGGCAGGCGACAGCGAGATCTACATCCGCCAGTACAGGGATGGGCAGGGGTGGAGCGATGTGGGGCTCGGCTCCAGCAGCGGCGGCGGCATCAGCAACAACGGCGCGGCCTCCTATGCGCCCACACTTGCGGCAGGCCCGGGCGGGCGCCTCTACCTGGCGTGGGTGGACGAGAGCGACAACCGCTCAACCCAAATCTACGCCCGCACGTGGACGGGCAGCACCTGGGCCAGCCTGGGCGCAAACTCGGCGGCGGGCGGCGGCGTCAGCAACAACAGCGCCCCCTCGCAAGAGCCCTCCATTGCCGTGGATCGCTTCAGCCGCGCGATTGTGGCGTGGGGTGACCTCAGCAGCGGCACCTCGGAGATTTACCTCAAACGCTGGAATGGCGGCGGCTGGGAGGCGGTAGGCGGCTCGTCGGGCGGGAGCGGCGTGAGCAACACGGGCACCTTCAGCTATGAGCCCACAGCGGCGGTTGGCCCCGACGGCACGCCCTTCGTGGCATGGAGCGCCGTCGCCGCCAACGTCGAAATCTACATTCGCCGCTACATGCTGGACTAACGGCTAGCTGCGACGCAGAGGCGCAAAGACGCAAAGAAAAGCAACTGCAAGAAAAGCCACTTGGTACACGGAACTGCGGTAAAAGCTCGGCTCTTAGGTCGGCAGCTTTTACCGCAGTTTCCGTGTACCAAGTGGCTTTTCTTGCAGTTGCTTTTCTTTGCGTCTTTGCGCCTCTGCGTCGCAGCTAGCAGGTGAGTGCCTGGCCGCAGGCGTGACGATAGCCGCAGTGGGTGCAGCGCGGCCACATTGTGGTCGCGCGGCACATCGTCAGCGGCGCGCGCCGCGCGGATCTCCGCGGCAGCCTGCAGCACAGCCGCGCGCAGCGCGGGCGTAAAGGGCACCGGCTGCGTCGCGTCGGCATAGCGCAGCAGGCCGTAGCCAACTTCCACCCCGTAGGCCTCCTCCACCAACAAGCAGTAGGCCCCCAGTTGCAGTGCATGGCCCGGGTGGGGCGGGTTGGGCGTGCGCCTGCTCTTGACCTCTACGGGCACAATCACCTTGCGCCCCTTCTCTTCGCGCACAAGCAGATAATCGGGCCGTCCCACCAGCCCATAGCGGTGGCTGCGCAGCGGCGCCTCCACCGCCTCTTCGGCCCCTGTATCGCTGTAGAGCACGCTGCCACGCGGCAGCCCCGTGCGCACGCGCACGCTGCGCCCCATCCACCAGAGCAGCGCGCCGGTGGTCGCCAGCAGCAGCGCCGCAAGCCAGAGCCACGTCATGGGAAGAGAATGACGCCGCGCCCCTCAATCTCACCGCGGTCGAGCGCCTCAAGCGCGGCGGGCGCTTCATCGAGCGTGAAGCGCTGGGTGATGAGGCGGTCCACCGGCAGCCGCCCGGCGCGGAAGAGTTCAACCAGCATGGGCAGATCCACCTGCGGCCTGGCCTGGCCGAAAAAGGAGCCAAGCAGCCGCTTGTTCTGGTAGACGAGCGAACCCGGGTTAATGGTGGCGGGCTTGCGCACATCGTGCAGCCCCATGATGACGGCGCTGCCACCGGCGCGTGCGCCGTCGAGCGCCTGGCCAATGGTGACGGTTGCGCCCACGCTGTCGAGCACGATATCAGGCCCGCCAGCCACAATGCGCTTGAGTTCGGCAGCCACATCCACGCCCGTGCCGGCCAGAAGCGTGTGGGTAGCGCCCAGGCTCAATGCGAAGTCGAGCTTGGCCTGGGCAGTGTCGACGGCCACAACCGGGTGGCAGCCCGCCAGCAGGCAGCCCAGCAGTGCGCTCAACCCCACGCCGCCGCAGCCGATGATCGCAGCGCTCTGGCCCGGGCGCGCCTGCGCCGTGTTGAGCACCGCACCCACGCCCGTTACCACGGCGCAGCCAATCACAGCCGCCACCTCAAAGGGGACGAAGGGCGGAATCGGCAGCACGCTTGCGCCGTCGAGCACAGCGTACTCGGCAAAGGTGGCCGCGCTGAGAAAGTGCTTGAGCGCAATGCCGTCCTGCGTATGCAGGCGCGTGGTCCCATCGGGCAACAGCGCCTGGAAGGTGGTCAGCGGCAGCCGCTCGCAGAGGTTGGGCAGGCCGCGCCGGCAGGTGGGACACTCATTGCACGCGGGAACCCAGTTGACGAGCACGGGATCGCCCACCTGCACGTGGTGCACCTCTGCGCCAACGGCGGCCACAACGCCCGCGCCCTCGTGCCCCAGCACAAGGGGCGGCGTGGCGCGCAGCTGCCCCTGCAGCGTGTGCAGATCCGAGTGGCAGACGCCCGCGGCGTGCATGCGCACCAGCACCTCGTGGGCCTTGGGCGGGTCGAGCAGCACGGATTCGACGCCCATCTGGTTGATGGCGCGCGCCACGACGGCTCGCATTGTCATGGGGCGCATGGCGATGGCGGAGGGGTCAGCGCTCATTCTGCTGCTGCCTTGCAAAGAATTTCCCACGTGCCCCGCTGCGTCACTTCATTCTCCTGGTTGACGACCTCCAGCTTGAAGATGACCAGGCCGCCGCCCAGGCGCGCCATCGGCTTCGTCTCCTCCACAGTCACGCGCAGGCGCACGGTGTCGCCAATGAAGACCGGCTTCACAAACTTCCACGCCAGGCCGCGGAAGGCCATGACGGTATCTTCCATGAAGCCCATGCGCATCGCCAGGCCGCTGGCAATGCTGAGCACAAGCAGCCCATGGGCCACGCGCTGTTTGTACATCTGCGCCTTGGCATACTCGGCGTCGGTGTGGATAAGGTTCCAATCGCCCGAGAGTGCGGCAAAAGCGACGACGTCGGCCTCGGTAATCGTGCGGCCCACGCTTTCGGTGGAATCGCCCAAGGTAAATTCGTCATAGTAGAGGCCGCTACTGCGCGCCAGTGTGCGTTGAGCCATGGATTTCCTCGCAGATGGAATGGCAGGTGGACTGATTGCGGAAAGTGGGTGCTGCCCCGATTGTACACAAGGTGGGGCGGAAGGGCCATAGTTTGAGAGGGGATCGGGGCAGTGAATGAAGGTCGCTGCCCTCTGCCCCTGTGCTATACTTTCGGCCATGATTGCGAACAAGACCCATGCAAAACCGATGCAGCGGGCGCCACTGGCTGTGGCGCTTGCGCTCATTCTGCTGGCTATGGCGCTGAGCGGCTGCAGCGGGGCGGGCAGCATGGCCGCGCCTACGCCGATTATGCCCGCCGATGGCGCCCTGCCCGACGCGCCCACCCCCGCGCCGCAGGCCACGCCCCAACCGCTTGCGGCGGCCGACCTCACCGCACGCAGCGCGGCCGAGCAGTTGCGCCTCGTGGCTGTGCCCCAGCGCGATATGGTCTCGCTGCGCACCCGCCTGGACACAAACATGGCCGCAGCTGCCACGGCCACCGCCGCTGCGCCTGCGCCCACACAGCCCGCATACGAGATTGGCGACAGCACAACCTTCTACGTGCACAACTCCGACACCGCCGAGAATCGCCAAATCAGCGCCACGCTTGTCCACAAGACCGATGTGGCCTACGCATGGGTGGAGGCTGGCCAGGAATACGACGCCAGCTTCATTGCGCGCTCGATTGACATCTTCAGCAGCCGCATCTACCCCGCCGCAGTCACCGCCTTCGGGCGCGAACCGTTCCCCGGCATGGATGGCGACACGCGCCTGCACGTTCTCCACACTTCGGGCATGGGGGGCGCGGCGGGCTATTTCCTCAGCGGCGACCAGATCAGCCGCCTCGGTTACCCCTACTCCAACGAGAAAGAGATGTTCTACATCAGCCTCGACTGGCTGGCCTACATGGACGATGCCGAGACCTACGAGACGGTGCTCGCACACGAGTTCCAGCATATGATCCACAGCGCGCATGACCCCAACGAAGAGGTCTGGATCAGCGAGGGGCTCAGCGAGTACGCGCAGGAGGTGGCGGGCTATCCCGCGGACCTGGGCTTTGCCAATGCCTACGCCTTCCAGCCCAACACGCAGCTCAACAGCTGGGGCGGTGCGGCCGACAACAACGCGCCTCACTACGGCGCCTCCTACCTCTTTGTGCGCTACCTGGTGGAGCGCTTTGGCCCGCCCATTGTGCAGGCGATTGTGGACGAGCCGGCTAATGGCATTGAGGGGCTGCGGCGCGTGCTGGCCACCTATGGCGCTTCCTTTGAGGATCTCTTCGCCGATTGGCTCGTGGCCGTGACGCTTGACCAACCCACCGCGCCGGCGGGTGACGGCCGCTATGGCTATGCCGAACTCGACCCCTTGACGCCCGCCCCAGCCGCAACGCTCAGCGCATTCCCTGTGGAAGCACGCACCGCCACGGCCGACAACTTCACCGGCCGCACCTACGTACTCGACGGCGCAGGCGATGTGACCTTCCTCTTCGACGGCGCGACCAAGACAACCGTCTCGCCCAATGCGCCGCCGACCGGGACGCGTGCGTGGTGGGCCAACCGCAGCGACATGGGCGAGGCGCGACTGACGCGCAGCTTTGACCTCGCGCAGGTCGACGCCGGCGCACCCGTCACGCTCAGCGTGCGCACCGCGTGGAACATTGAGCCCGACTATGACTACGGCTACGTGATGGCGAGCAGCGACGGCGAGGCATGGTCCATCCTCCCCGGCCAACGCACCACCAGCCGGAACACGGCGGGCAACAATCTGGGCGAAGGCTACACGGGCGTGAGCAATCCCGACCCATCGGCCAGCGGCTGGGTGACGGAGACATACGACCTGGCAGCCTTTGCTGGTGGGCCGCTGCAACTGCGTTTCAGCTATGTGACCGACGACGCGGTGACGCGCACCGGCTGGTGGATTGACGACCTGCGCATTGACGCCATTGGCTACGCCGAGGACTTTGAGAGCGACGCATCCGGCTGGGTGAGCGAGGGCTGGCTGTTGACCGACGGCGCGCTGCCCCAGCAGTGGCTGCTGCAGCTCCTGACGCTGCAGGATGGCATGCTGGAGACGGTCGAGCAGGTCGCCGTGGACAGCGATGGCGACGCCGCCATCCCCATTGCCGGGCTGGGCAATGGACGTACGGCCATGGTGATGGTCAGCCCCGTAACCGAAGGCACCACCGAGGCGGCGGCCTACAGCTATGCGGTGCTCGCGCCATAACGCCCTTCGTAGCGGCGGCTTCAGCCGCCGTACTCGAGGACGCGACGCTGTCCCACACTACGGCGGCTGATGAATGTTTCCGAAATACATCGGTATCGCCGCGGCCTGCGCCAACGGCAACCTCACCCCCGGCCCCTCTCCATTCTGGAGAGGGGAGACCTGCGCCGACGTGGTGCTCCCCTCTCCATTCTGGAGAGGGGCCGGGGGTGAGGTTGCCGTTGGCGGCTGACTGCCGAAACAATTCTGCAATATTCATAAGTGCTTCGTCTCGCAAGTAAGTCGGTGTATAATAGAGGCAAGGAGGGAATGCCATGCCCCGTACACACACATTGCGACCGCTAACGGATACCGAACAGACGGAACTGGAACAACTGGCTCGGTCACGCACGGATGAGATTCCGGCTTGTTGAGCGTGCGCGTATGATTCTGACAATCTATCAACTCAAACACATGGGCAAGACGGCCCAGGTGTGTGGCTGCCACGTGGACACTGTGCGTCTGTGGGTGACGCGCTTTGAAGAGCAGAGTATCGCCGGCTTGCAGGATGCCCCCAGACCAGGTCGTCCGCCAACCTACAGTGAAGAGGAGAAGGGCGCACTGATAGCTTTGGCCCGCACCAACCCGCAAGCCCTGGAGCTTGACTTTGGGCAGTGGACATTGGATCAGCTTGTGGAGTATCTCCGTGAGCATCACCAGAGCACCATTTCGCGTGCACAGTTGGCACGTGTGCTTGATGGCGAAGGGTTACGATGGTACCAAGAGAAGGTCTACTTCAGCGAGCGGCCCGACCCGCAGTTCGCTGAAAAAAGGGGGCCATCGTCTCGCTTTACAAGCAGCCCCCAGCCGATACCACTGTTGTCTGTGTAGATGAAATGGGCCCTGTCGGGGGTAGAACCTATGTTGGGCAGCGAGTCAGCGCCAAGGGCAAGCGTCCCCGTGTGCGGCCTGATTATGGTGGGCGAGGCAGCGTCTGGGTCTTTGGCGCCTTTGAACCACGTACGGGCATTGCTTTGACCCAGTCTGTGGGTACACGCAATACCCAAAGCTTCGTCGCCTTTCTGGATGCACTCGTTGCCCAGTGGCCCAAAGGCAACCTGGTATTGATTCTCGACAATCTCAGTGTTCACCGCACCATGGACGTGAGACTCTGGGCATTGACACATGAAAGAGTGTCGTTTCTCTTTCAGCCGGTCTACACACCCTGGCTCAACCTGATTGAACCCTGGTGGAAGACGCTGCGCAAACTGGCTCTAAAAGGCCGACGATTTGAGACAGTTGCTGATGTGACCGACGCCATTCGTGCCGGCACCAACTACTGGAATGCCCATCGCCATCCCTATCAATGGCGCAAATCCTATTCTTGATGTACTTACGAGACGAAGCAATAAGCCGCCGCTACGAACTGTAGTTCACTCGCAGCGCAGTGAATCGTCAATACGCAATTTTCAATCATTAAACTCCACCGCGAGCCCCACACATGCGCCACCAAACCATCGCCGTGCTCGACTACGGCAGCCAGTACAGCCAGCTCATTTGCCGTCGCGTGCGCGAGCAGCAGGTCTTCGCCGAGCTTGTGCCGTGGGATCGCGCCGCTGAACTTCTGCCCGCGATGCAGCCGCAAGGCATCATCCTCTCGGGCGGCCCCAACAGCGTCTATGCCGAGGGCGCGCCCACCCTGCCCGAAGGTGTGCTGGAGAGCGGCGTCCCCGTGCTGGGCATCTGCTATGGGCTGCAACTGCTGGCGCACACGCTGGGCGGGCGCGTGGCCCCGGGCACAGAGCGTGAGTATGGCGCCGCTACCATCTCGGCCCCCGACGGCAAGGACTCGCCCCTCTTCGCCGGGCTGCCCGAAGCGCTCCAGGTGTGGATGAGCCACGGCGACCGCGTGGAGCTGCTGCCCGCCGGCTTTGTTGCGATTGCGCAGAGCGCCCACTCACCCCTGGCCGCCATTGCCGACCCCGCACGTGGCCTCTACGGCATCCAATTCCACCCCGAGGTGGTGCATACGCCGCAAGGGGGCGCGCTGCTCGCCAACTTCGTCAAGCGCATTTGCGGCTGCGTGGGCGACTGGACGCCGGGTAATTTCCTCAACGAGAGCCTCGAGCGCATCCGCACCACTGTCGGTGCAGAGGGGCACGTTATCTGCGGCCTGAGCGGCGGCGTCGATTCAGCCGTTGTCGCTGCGCTGGTGCACCGCGCGATTGGCGAGAGGCTCACCTGCGTCTTTGTGGACCACGGCCTGCTGCGCGTGGGCGAACCCGAGCAGGTGGTGGAAACCTTCCGCACGCACCAGGGCATGCGGCTGATTGCCGTGGACGCCAAGGAGGATTTCCTCAGCGACCTCGCCGGCGTTGAGGACCCGGAAGAGAAGCGCAAGCGCATTGGCACACGCTTTGTGCGCGTCTTTGAGGCCGAAGCGGCGCGCCTTGCCACCGAGTGGGGCGGCGATTCGCCCGCTTTTCTGGCGCAGGGCACCCTCTACCCCGACGTCATCGAATCGGCCGCAGGCGACGACACGCGCCACGCGCGCACCATCAAGACGCACCACAACGTGGGCGGCCTGCCCAAGGACATGACCTTTGCGCTGGTGGAGCCGCTGCGCCTGCTCTTCAAGGATGAGGTGCGCGCCCTGGGCGAGGCGCTGGGGCTGCCCGAGGAGATTGTCTGGCGGCACCCCTTCCCGGGCCCCGGTCTGGCGATTCGGCTGCTGGGCGAGGTGACCTGGGAGCGGCTGGAGACGCTGCGCCACGCCGACAGGATTTTCCTGGATGAACTGCGCGCGGCGGGGCTCTATCGCTCAGCCAACCAGGTCTTTGCGCTGCTGCTGCCCATTCGCAGCGTGGGCGTCATGGGCGACGGGCGCACCTACGCCAATGTGATCGCGCTGCGCGCAGTCACCACCGACGACTTCATGACTGCGGATTGGGCGCGCCTCCCCTACGACCTGCTGGCACGCATTAGCAGCCGCATTGTCAACGAAGTGCAAAATGTCAACCGCGTGGTCTACGACATCTCCAGCAAGCCGCCTGCCACGATTGAGTGGGAGTAAGTACAGAATTGACGGTTGAAGACTGATAATTGGTAAAATGGCAAGTGGCAATTATGGCGTGCGTCGCGTTGCGGCGCACGTTGCGCGACCGACATGGCCGGCGGTGTCGTTGAAGCGAGGCTTCCGATTTTGGAAACCTCGCTTCGGCTAGCCCGCAAAAGCCGGCGGTTTGAAACCGCCGCTACGATCCCGACGCCTGACACCCGACACCCTACACCCTGGATCCGATGACATTCACGAACATCGCATTTCTCATACTCGGCCTGATTGTGCTCGTGGTGGGAGCCGAGGGGCTGGTGCGCGGCGCGAGCCGCCTCGCCGCCATGGCCGGCATCCCTGCGCTCATCATTGGCCTTACGATTGTGGCCTTTGGCACCAGCGCGCCCGAACTGGCCGTGAGCATCACGTCGGCCATCAACGGGCAGCCCAACCTCACGCTGGGCAACGTGGTGGGCAGCAACATCTTCAACGTGCTCTTTGTGCTGGGCATCTCCGCTGCCATTGCGCCGCTGGTGGTGGCGCAGCAACTTGTGCGCTGGGATGTGCCGATTATGGTAGCCGCATCCTTCGCCTTGCTCTTCTTTGCATTCGATGGACAGGTGAGCCGCGTCGAAGGCGGGCTCTTCTTTGCGGCCTTCATTGCCTACACGCTCTTTCAGGTATGGCAGGCGCGGCGCGAGAAGAACGCTGTGGTAAAGGCAGAGTATGACGCTGAGTATGCGCCACCCCATGTGCCCAACCGCTCACGCGAAATTGTGCGCGATGTGGCCTTTGTGCTGGGCGGGCTGCTGTTGCTGGTGCTGGGGGCGCGCTGGCTGGTCAACAGCGCGGTGGAAATTGCGCAGTCGCTTGGGGTAAGCGAACTGATCATTGGCCTCACCATCGTCGCTGCGGGCACGTCGCTGCCTGAGGTAGCAACCTCGGTCATTGCCAGCCTGCGCGGCGAGCGCGACATCGCCGTGGGCAACGTGGTGGGCAGCAGTATCTTCAACCTGCTCGCCGTGCTGGGGCTGGCGGCTTTCATCTCGCCAGCCGGCGTTGCCGTGGCAGGCGAGGCGCAGCGCTTTGACATCCCCGTGATGACGGCGGTGGCGGTGGCCTGCCTGCCCATCTTTTTTACTGGCAACGTCATCGCCCGTTGGGAGGGCTTTCTCTTTTTGGGGTATTATGTGGCCTACACGACTTATCTCGTGCTTGTGGCCACGCAGTCGCCCACGCAGGCAGCCTTCGGCGTGGCCATGCTCTGGTTCGTTCTCCCCCTCACCCTTGTGACGCTGGGGATTACGCTGTGGCGCGCAATGCGCGGTACAGCTGCTGCAGCAACCGCTTCGTGATCGTTTCTTTCGGCAGGCGCAGCCCGCCCCAAGGAGCCCTTTTGTGGACCTGATCCAACAACTGTTCAGCTATCTGCTTCACTTTGATGAGCACCTCAAGGCCTTCGTCGAAAATTACCAGGCCTGGACCTATCTGCTGCTTTTCCTGATCATCTTTGCAGAGACGGGGTTGGTCTTCACACCCTTTCTGCCGGGTGATTCGCTCATCTTTGCGGCTGCGGCGATTGCCGCCATGGGCTCGCTCAACATTTGGCTGCTGATCGTCGTTCTCCTCACGGCGGCCATTCTGGGCGACACGGTCAACTACTGGATCGGTCACTGGTTTGGGCTGAAGCTCTTTGATGGTCGCTTCAAGATGCTCAAACAGGAGCACCTGGACCGGACCCACCGCTTCTATGCCAAGTATGGCGGCAAGACGATTATCCTCGCCCGCTTTGTGCCGATTGTGCGCACCTTTGCCCCCTTTGTGGCGGGCATTGGCGCAATGGACTACGCTCACTTCATCTCCTTCAACGTCATCGGCGCAGTGCTGTGGGTCTTCCTCTTCTCGGCGCTGGGCTACTTCTTTGGCACGCTGCCCATTGTGCAGTCGCACTTCGAGCTGGTGGTGGTGGCAATCGTCCTGCTCTCCATTTTGCCTGCGATCTACGAATACTTCGCCGAGCGCCGCCGCTCGCGCCTGGAAGCCGCCGCCCTCGCCACGCCGGAGAGTTGATTGAAGCGAGAGGCCAACTGAACAATGCATCCGTGCGAGGCTCCCAATGTGGGAGCCTCGTCTTGATTGGCGGAATCCATGCCCGGGCGCGTAGCGGCGGCTGAAGTGCTGCGTCTCCGCAGTGCGCAGCCGTTCGTAGCGGGGGGCTTCCAGCCCTCCGGCTGTTGTAGGTCACGTCTCCCGGCGTGACGACCGCTAGGTCACGTCTCCCGGCGTGACGCCATAGGTCACGTCTCCGGCGTGACGCAGTACGCGACGCTGCGCAGGGGCCAAAAACGGAGGGCTGGAAGCCCCCCGCGACAATGGATGGTCGCCCCCGGAATCCCCCATGATTACAACACCCAATTGCGAATTGACGCCCCGCAAAAAGCGACGTACACTCCTTTGCGTTGGGAACAGAATCGGGCCAAATGCCGTTTTACGGCAGCGGGGGACCCACCAAACATCCGGGGTGTATCTTGCAGCGCTGCAAGACGGGGAGTGCTACCCCCGAACCCGACAGCTAACCTCGCCGGCTTGGAAGCACCACCTTGCGCGCTATTGGAGACCGCACCGTGATGTGGTCTTTTTTTTGTGCGACATTCATTTTTGTTGCACGCGTTGTTCGGTCTAATCGAGGTTATATTTCATGAATACCGGCACCATTCGCAAAGCGCTTTTCGGGGCGGCCATTCGCACCAAAGACAGCGCCCACCAGACCATTAGCAAGACCGTTGGCCTTGCCGTTTTCGCTTCGGACAGCCTCTCGTCAGTGGCCTACGCCGGCGGCGAAATCCTGCTCATTCTGGCTGTGCTGGGCACAAGCTACTTCTGGACGGCCATACCGATTACGGTGGGCATCTCCATACTGCTCATCATTCTCACCTTCTCCTACCGGCAGACGATCTTCACCTACCCGGGCGGCGGCGGCGCTTACATCGTCGCGCGTGACAACTTCGGCGAAGTGGCCGCGCAGATTGCCGGCGCAGCGCTGCTGCTCGACTATATCCTGACTGTCGCCGTGAGCATCGCTTCCTCAGTGGATCAAATGGCGAGCGCCTTCCCGGGCCTCTTTGCCTACAAGGTGCAGATTGCGCTCATCCTCGTTCTCTTCATCACCATCATCAATCTACGCGGCGTCAAGGAATCGGGCACCATCTTTGCCGTGCCCACCTACTTCTTTGTGACGATGATGTTGATCATGATCGGCACTGGGCTGGTACAGGCTATGTCGGGCACGTTGGGTGTGGTGGAGAATGTGCCGCCGCTGGATGTGCCGGTAGAGGCGCTATCGGGCATGGCGCTGGCCTTCGTCATGTTGCGCGCCTTCAGTTCGGGCACAACGGCCGTCACCGGTGTCGAGGCAATCAGCAACGGCATCACCGCCTTCAAGCCGCCCGCATCCAGGAATGCCGCCACCACGCTCATGTGGGACGCCGGCCTGCTCATGCTCATGTTCCTGGGGCTGGGCACGCTGGGCTATCTGGTGGGCGCGCAGCCCTCGCATCAGGAAGTGCTGATTTCGCAGGTGGCACGCGTCGTCTTTGGCCCCGGCATCATGCGCCTGCTCGTGCTGATTTCAGCAACGGTCATCCTGGTGCTGGCCGCCAACACCTCCTTCAACGGCTTTCCCCGCCTGGCGGCACTGCAGGCGAGTGACGGCTTTCTGCCCAAGCAATTCACCTTTCGCGGCAGCCGCCTCGTCTTCTCGTGGGGCGTCATCCTGCTGGCTGCTTTCGCCAGCCTGCTGCTTGTCATCTTCCAGGGCAGCGTCTCACGGCTGATTCCGCTCTACGCCATTGGCGTTTTCATCTGCTTCACCCTCTCGCAAGCAGGTATGGCCTGGCGCGCGCGCCGCATTGGCGCACTCATGCGCGCCGGCCAGCTAAAGCCGGGCGATGCGATTCCCACCATGGGCAGCGTCATGCATCATGACCCCCATTGGCGCACCAAGATGTACATGAATGGCTTTGGCGCCGCGGTCACGGCAGTCGTCACCGTCATCTTCATGATCACCAAGTTCCGCGACGGCGCGTGGCTGATCATGCTGCTGATTCCTATCCTCGTCTACATCTTCACGCGCATCCATAACCACTACAAGGGTGTTGCAGAGATTCTGAGCACCGCCGGCCAGCACATCAACAGCGAAAAGCGCCATGTGGAAGCGATTGTGCTCGTGGGCGATGTCCACCGCGAAACCCTGCGCCTGGTTGAATTTGCCATATCGCTCAACGTGCCGTGGAAGGCTGTGCACATTGCCGTCAACGAGGAGCGCATTGCCGACGTCAAGCGCAAGTGGGATGAGCGCGTCGGCGTGGGCGAACTGGTCATCATCCGGTCGCCCTTCCGCAGCCTCACACTGCCCATTGCGCGCCTATGTTGAGAAGATTCTCGAGGCGCACCCCGACGGCTATGTGCAGGTGGTCATGGGCGAACTACGCACGGGCAACACCGCCACGCAGGCGCTGCACCAGAACGCGCACATCATCCAGCGGCTGGCGCTCAACGACCTGCCGGGCGTCGTCGCGACGATTGTGCCCTTCCAGCTGGAAGCCTGGCGCGAGGATCATGCCGAGGAGCTTGCCCATGGCTCTGGCAACGGGCATGGGAATGGGCATGGGAATGGGCACGGCAACAGGCATGGCAACGGCAAAACAGCCAAGGCCGGCAACGGCAAGAGTGCAAAGGCAGGCAAGGAGGGGGCAGTTGCAACCGCACTTGTGCCCGGCACGTCCATTCCGCGCACAAGCTGGGAAGATGACGAAGAGGATATCGAGGAGATCGAGCACGCGGCCGGCCTGATACGCGCGACAGTCGAGGATGACGCCGAAGTGGAGTTCCAGGAAGGTGACGTGATGACGGCGAGCGAGCTTAAGGCGATTACTGCCGCGGCCGAAGCTGCGCACCCGGCTGCGCCGCCATTGGTCAATCCTGAGGCGCCGGCACCCAAGTCACCTGCGGCAGATGCGCGCACAAAAGATCAGCCTGCGGCAGGCGAAGGAGCATAAGCCATGTTTGGTATGGGTTCTGAAGTGCTGATTTCCGACTTTCTCTGGTTCCTGGTCATCGTCGGCTGGATTGTGCTGATCATGATTGGCCTCGAGGCCGACAAACCGCTCAGCGGCGGCCTGCCCAGCCACAGTGAGAGCACCGATGGCCACGTTGAAGAGCACTTGACCGCGCTAGACCGGCTGGGCATTATGGCCGCCTGGCTGCTCTTTGGCGGCATGGCGCTCAGCCTGCCCGCCATCCTCTGGTGGATCTTCCGCGTGCACGGTCAGTAGTCACCTTGCGACTGCACGACTCGCTGCACGACTCGCAAGCGAACGCAACGGGCGCGGCCATCCAGCCGCGCCCGTTTGATAACCAATCACCGCTGCACACTTCCTGCCAACCAGTCGCGCTTGTGCAGCCAGTGCAGCCCAGGGCCAGGATTCCCCATGACGACCGACAGCACCCGGCAACAAATTGAGACGGTGGCCGTGCACGCAGGCACGCACATTGACGCCGCCACCGGCGCAGTCACGTCCCCCATTCACCTGAGCACTACCTTTGCACGCGCCGTCGATGGCTCCTACACCGAGGGCTACGTCTATGGGCGCAGCGACAATCCCAACCGCCGCGCGCTGGAAGAGTGCCTCGCCGCGCTCGAGGGCGCCGCTGCTGCCATTGCCTTCCCCTCAGGGCAGGCCGCCGCCTACGGCGTGCTCAGCGCGCTGCGCCCGGGCGACCACCTGCTGCTCCCCGATGACTGCTACTTTGCCATGCGCCGCGTGGCCGATGAGGTGCTGGGCCCGTGGGGTCTCGCCTGGTCCACAGTGGACATGACCGACCTGGACGCCCTGCGTGCGGCGCTGCGCCCGTCCACGCGCATGGTCTGGATCGAGACGCCCTCCAACCCACGCCTCAAGATTACCGATATCGAGGCCGTGGCAGCCATTGCCCACGCCGTGGGTGCGCTCGTCACCTGCGACAACACGTGGGCCACTTCCCTCGCCACGCTGCCCATTGCGCTGGGTGCGGATTTCGTGGTCTACGCCACCACCAAGTATCTGGGCGGCCACAGTGACCTTACGGGCGGCGCCGTGATTGCCGCGCAGAACGACGAGTTACTGGCGCGTGTGCGCCTTGCGCAGACGGTGGGCGGCAGCATTCCCGCCCCCTTCGACTGCTGGCTGCTGCTGCGCTCCATTCGCACGCTGCCGTGGCGCGTGCGTGCCCACACGGCCAACGCCACGGCCGTGGCCGAGGCGCTGCAGGGGCACGCGGCCATCGAGCGGGTCAACTACCCGGGCCTTGCCACCCACCCTGGCCACGCGATTGCGCGCAAACAGATGGCGCTCTATGGCGGCATGCTCTCGATTGAGGTGCGTGGCGGCGCAGAGGAGGCGCTGGGCGTCTCGCAACGTGTGCAGCTCTTCACGCGCGCCACCAGCCTGGGGGGCGTGGAGAGCCTGATTGAGCACCGTTACTCGGTGGAAGGGGCCTTTTCCGTTGCCCCGCCCAACCTGCTGCGCCTCTCCGTGGGGCTGGAGCACCCCGACGACCTCATCGCCGATCTGCTGCAGGCGCTGGGGTAGGTGCAGCGCAGCGAGCGGCAACCGTGGCGACGGCTTCAGTCGCCGTTCTCGACGACGCGACCCGTTCCAAACCTACGGCGGCTGAAGCCGCCGCTACGAAGAACCGCACGTGCGTCGCCACACATTCGCAGATCGAAAGAGCGCCGGTTATTGACCGGCGCTCCTGTTTGTTTGGCGAGGATATGGCGGCGGACAATCTTCGCATGGCCGTGCGCCCATCCTCCGTAGTGAGCAACCGCGGAAATTTGATCCGCGCCCGCATTCTTCACATGGGGCGCATAGCAAGGGCAGCGTCTTTGCTCTGCCATTACTGTACAATGACGATGTTAGCGCTGCATTGTGCGCACGTTAACGTTTAAGCCGACATCAAAACAATGTGAGAACAGGGAACCAGGGACCATGGGAAGCGGATAGTTCCCCGATCCCTGTTCCCTGCCTGCGGACGCTCATACATCGCGCCATCACCCCAGCAGCGGCGCAATCGCATCCACAAGCGCGGCGCGCGTCGTCATGGCGCTGGGCGGCAGAAGCCCTTTGGCCGCAAGCGCATCCGCCAGTTGCATAATCGTCGGCGCGTCCAGCCCCTGTGCGCGCAGCGCTGCGCCGTTGCCAAAGACGTCGGCGGGCGTCCCCTCCATCACCGTGCGCCCCTCGGCCAGCACATAGATGCGGTCGCTCACCTCGGCCAGCTCCTCCATGTTGTGCGAAACAATTACCAGCGTCACGCCCTTGTCCCTGAGCGCGAGAATGTTGCCCAGCAGATGGCGCCGCCCCTGCGGGTCCAGCCCGGCCGTTGGCTCGTCGAGCACAAGCACCTCCGGCTCCAGCGCGAGCACGCCTGCCAGCGCCACGCGCCGCCGCTCGCCGCCACTCAACTGAATTGCCATGCGATCCTTGTACTCTTCAAAACCGAGCTCCACGCTCTCCATGGCCTTGCGCACGCGGGCGCGCACCTGTGCGTGATCGAGCCCCATTTTGCGCGGGCCAAAGGCAATGTCGTCCCCCACATATTGCTCAAAGAGTTGCGCCTCGGGGAACTGGAAGACAAGCCCCACGCGCCGGCGAATGGCGCGCAGGTCGGTGGCAAGGTCGGCCGTATCCTGCCCAAAGACGTGCACGCTGCCGCCGTGTGCGCGCAACAGCCCGTTGAGGTGCTGCAGGACTGTCGATTTGCCCGAACCCGTGTGGCCAATGATGCCGATGACTTCGCCGCGCCGCACCTGCAAATCCACGCCAAAGAGCGCCTGCACCTCCAGAGGCGTGCCACGCATGTAGAAGTGGACCAAATCGGCTACATCGATGACTCTCTCTGCTGGTACGTCTGCGGGCGCATCTGTAGCCAGCGCGCTCGGTGGTGGCACGTCCGGTGGCAAGTCCGGCGGCGCGTTGGGTGGCTGCACGCGCCCGTCCGCAAGCTCGACCACCGCGGCAACCACCTCATCGCGCGAAAGCAGCCCCGCCGGAAACGCTGCCACGCGTGCGTGCAAATCGGCGGCCACCTGCGCCACCTGCGGCACGTCGAGGCGGAGCGCGCGCAGCCGTTCGGGCTGGGCAAAGAGCTCGCGCGGCGACCCCTCGAGCACAATACGCCCCTGCTCCATAATCACAATGCGGTCGGCCGCCAGCGCCTCTTCCATAAAGTGCGTGATGGCGACGACGGTCGTCCCCTGCTCGCGGTTGAGCTTCTGGACCACCGCCAGCACCTCGGCGCGCCCCTGCGGATCGAGCATAGCCGTGGCTTCATCCAGCACCAGCACGTCGGGGCGCATGGCCAGCACGCCCGCAATGCAGACGCGCTGCTTCTGCCCGCCCGAGAGCAAGTGGGGCGCGCGATAGCGCAGGTCGCGCAAATCCACCTGACCCAGCGCCCAATCGACGCGCGCAATCATCTCTGCGTGCGGCACGCCCAGGTTCTCGGGGCCAAAGGCGACGTCCTCCTCCACCATCGTCGCCACAATCTGGTTATCGGGCTGCTGAAAGACCATGCCCACACTGGTGCGGATGTTGCGCAGCTGCTTCTTGTCGCGCGTGTTCCACGCCTCCACCCACACGTTGCCGGCATCGGGCAGGAGCAGCCCGTTGAGGTGGCGCGCCAGCGTGGACTTCCCCGAGCCGTTGTGGCCCAGGATCACCACATACTCGCCGCGACGCACGCGCAGAGTCACCTCGTGCAGGGCAGCCACAGCCGGGCGCGACCCCACGGCGGGGTAGGCATAGGAGACATCTTCAACGCGCAGGATGGGTTCTTCCAAGGGGCCTTCAATCTAAAGACATCATTGGCAAGTGGTGAATTGGTCATTGGGCGCGTACCCAATGACCAATTCACCACTTACCAATTGTTGTTGCTTTTCACTCGCCCAGCAGAATCATATCATTACGGTGCATGGCCACGCTGCCGTAGCCAAAGCCAAGGCGCTGCACAATCTCGTGAGATTTGCAGCCGGCAATCTGGCGCAGGTCGTCCGCCGTGTAGGGGACCAGCCCGCGCGCCACTTCCTGGCCGGCGCTGTCCACCACCAGCACGGTGTCGCCTCGGTTAAAGTCGCCCTCCACGGCCACAATGCCCGCGGGCAACAGGCTGCGGCCGTGGCGCAACACAGCATCGGCCGCACCGGCATCAACAACAATGCGCCCGCTGGCACGCGGCCCGGCGAGAATCCACTGCTTGCGGCTCTCGAGGCGGCTTTTGGGCGCAGGGAAGCGCGTCCCCACAGCCTCACCGGCGGCAGCGCGCGTAATCACATTCGGCTCGCGCCCGGCGGCGATCACCACGTCGGCGCCGGCCTGGTGGGCAATCGAGGCGGCCTGCAGCTTGGTTACCATGCCGCCTGTGCCCAGCCCGGTGGAGCTGCCCCCCGCGCGCTCGCGCAGCGATTGATCGATGCGATGAATCTCGGCGATGAGCTGCGCATTGGGGTCTGTGCGCGGGTCGGCGGTGAAGAGGCCGTCCTGGTCGGTAAGCAGCAGAAGCAGGTCGGCCCCCACGAGCGTGGCCACCAGCGCCGAGAGGTTGTCATTGTCGCCCACACGAATCTCTTCGGTGGCAACGGCGTCGTTCTCGTTGACAACGGGCACAATGCGCCTCTCGAGCAGCACGCCAAAGGTGTCGCGCGCATTCAGGAAGCGGCGGCGGTTCTCCACATCGGCGCGTGTGAGCAGAATCTGCCCTGTGCGGATGGCGTAGATGTCAAAGAAGCGATCCCACAGCAGCATGAGGCGTGGCTGCCCCACCGACGCAAGCAACTGCTTGCTCTGAATCGTAGCGGGCAGCGAGGGAAACTCGAGCGTGGCGCGCCCCACGGCCACCGCGCCCGACGTGCAGACGACGACATCGTGGCCTGCACGGTAGAGCTCGGCGCACTGGCGCACCAGTTCCACCATATGCGCCTGGTCCAGTTGTTTGCCGCCGCCGGTGAGCACGCTGGTGCCAAACTTGACGACGATGCGCTTCTTTGTGGCCATAAAAGGGGTTTCAGCTTCAAGGTTTCAAGGGTTGAGAAGAGCTGTACACAGACGTTCGTGCCTTGTGGGCACAACGCAGAATGAAAATGGGTGCGGCGCATTCCGTAGCGGAGGGCCTCCCGGCCCTCGTTTCGGTCGCCGCGCACCAAGTACCCGCAAAGTGAGGGCCGGGAGGCCCTCCGCTACGGAATGCGCTGCTATTTCAAGGCTGAGTTCTCGCTATCGACTTTGCAGCCAGCGTGCCAGCGAGCTTTCGCTCTCGCCGCTACGTCGGCCCGCCAACAGACCTTCCATGCCAATGTGCTCGTCCAGCGCCGGCCACTCAATGGCGTAGCCATCACCAAGCAGCCGGAAGTGCTCACGCTCTGCCGGCGTCGCATGCAGCAGTCGCGGGTACCACGCAAGCGGGACGCCAAGCAGTCGGCCATCGCTCAGATGCACAATAATTTGGTTGTCACGGATTTCCACAGATGTGGCTGCGGGGTCGGCTTCAAGCACCAAAGTAGTCATTCCATGCCTCCCGGATTCGCAACTCATGCTTCGCAGTCAAGCGCAGAATCTCGTTGACCTCGTGCTGAGGATAACCTCGGTTGTATGCAACGCGCAACGGGTCAAGCCATACTTTAATAAGCATTCGATCACGTTTGACGTGAATGTGGAGTGGCTCACCACCATCAGAACTGAAGAAGATAAAGGTATAGGGTCCGTCAATTAGCACAGTCGGCATAAGGATCACTTCTCTATGGCGTGGGGCTTAGGGAGCAGCCTCGGGCGCGATGTAGATCTCCTGATAGCCGGGCGGCGGCTTAAGCTCGGGCGCAGGCGGGACTTCAGCCGGCTCCTGTTCCTGCGCGCGCTGAAACTCAAAGAAGGTCCACGCGATGCGGCTTAGCTTCTTCATGGTGCTGTTGCTTGTCGCCCAGTCCATCCACCCCTCGCGGAAGAGGAAGATGCTCATGACATACGGGCCCGTGGGCCCCCAGATGAGCGCCACATCGCTGTGCGACTCGTATGCAAAACCGTGCTTGTGCACAATCCACTGCTCGTCCGGCGTGGGCAGGCCACCCCACACCATTTCGCGGAACTGGTCGTGCGTCATGTAGAAGAGGATCTGCCAGCACTCATCGGGCGTAATCTCGCCGGCGTAATTCTCAATCAGCACACCTTCGCCCTGCGTGCAGGCGTAGATCGCGGAGAGAATGCGCCCCATTTCGCGCGGCGTGGACTGCAGATTTGTGTCGGGGTCTGTCTCCCATTCGTCCTGGGAATTGCCCGGGGTCGCAATCTGCGGCAGTTGCGTCTGGAAATCATAGCCCGACTGCATGTAGGTGGAGGTGAAGCCAAGGCTGCGCATAAACTCGGTGAAGACGCGTGTACCTGCCGTCGTGTCGCCATCGCCCAGAAAGCCAAGCAGTTGGTTGGCCGCGAAGTTGTTGCTTTCACCCAGCGCATAGTCAAGCAGCAGGCCGATCTCCTGCGCGGCGGGGTCGTCGGCAGCCACGCCATTGGCCAGCTTGCGCATGACGGCCGCCGCAATGCCAATCTTGAGCGTGGACATGCCCGAGAAGGAGACATCCGCATCGACCGCCGCTTCGTCGTCCAGCACCAGATCATGCGCGTAGATGGCGGCGAAGCCCGGAAACTGCATGGTGTTGGTGTTGAGCGCGCGCGCCAGGTCATCCATGGAGGGGGCGGGCGGCGGCGTTTCGATGAGCACCAGGCTGGCCGCACGCCCGTCGGCGTGCACGAGTGCGTTCACAATCGTGGGGATGCTCGCCTCGACGTCCAGTGTGTAGCCGGGCGAGCCGGCCACCCACCGCCACTCATCCAGGTTGAGTTCCGGCTCACCTGTGTCGGCTGCACTGGCGGCAGCACCAGCGTCGGCCGAATCTGCGCTCTCGCCCTCATCAGCGGGCGTCGGTACCTCAGCAGCTTCAGGGCCAGCGACGGTTGCAGGGCCAACAACGCGCGCGCGCTTCGGCTCGCTGTTGTATTGCACGGCCACCTGCTCCAGCCAGCTGCGCAGCTTGTCCACGTCCAGCGTATAGGCGGTGGGTACATCGTGGCGGCGCTGCTCAACGCCAATAATGTAGCGCGCGGCAATCTCTACGAAGATGGGGCCATCCACATACTGGCGCGCCTCGGCAAGCATGTGGTCCAGGTCAAGCTGGAAATCCACATCCTCGGGGCGCAGCGCCAGCTTCTTGTCGCCAAAGCTGACGCCGATCGGGCTGCTGTAGGCGCCCTCAATGTGGCTGCGAATCTCGTCGCTTTCCTTCATATCGCTGAGCGCGAGGCCACCCACGTAGACGCCGGGCGGGATAGGCGCGGCGTTACGCTTGAGGTGGCTGTAGAGCGGGAAGATTGCCAGCAGGGCAACCAGCACGATCATGAAGGTGACGAAGCGGCGCGGGAAGGGGCGTGGCGGCCCCTCCCACCCGCTGCTTAGAAGGCGCACGGGTGACTCCGGGTAGTGAACGAGACGGCAGGGACTACGGGTGCGTGGTCATTGGCAATTGGTCATTGGCAATTGATGCCTATTGCATCCGAAAAGCGCCTGTGAATCCGTAGCGGCGGTTTCAAACCGCCGGTTGTTATGATCCAACGTATGCAGCAGAGCCGGCGGTTTGAAACCGCCGCTACGTAGGGTAGCGCACTTCGGCAATCAGCAAATGTGCGTAGCGGGGGCTTTCAGCCCTCCGGCCGTGCCATTCGCACGCCAACCCGAACAACGTCACGCAGGTACGGCCGCTGCCTGCTCGACTGCCCCATCCTCGGCCAGTTCAACGTGATCGGGCAGAATCTCCTCGGCGTTGCGGATGACGGGGATGACATAGCCCGCCATACCCACCGCTGCGCCCAGCAGCCCCGCAATCACAAAGAGCAACCCCATGCCCGCCCCCGGCCCACTGCCCACCAGCGGCTCAAAGAAGCGCGCCACCGGCCCCGTGGGGTTCATCATCATTGGCTCAAAGATGCCGTCGGCCAGATAGCCGCCCAGCAGGAAACCGAGCGGAATAGTAATCTGGGCAAAGATGCGCCGCGCCGCAAAGACGCGCCCCTGCACATCCGGCGCAACCTTGGCCTGCCAGATGGCCTGGTTGGAGCCATTGATGAAAGGAATGAAGAAGCCCGTAAAGAAGCCCGCCACCGCCCACAGCGGCAGCGCCTGACCCATCCCCATGAGCGTTTGCCCCAACAGGCTGATGCCGATGAAGCCAACCAGCAGCCCGTGAATGCGCCGCTGCGGCCCGCCCCACGTGCTCAGCAGCACGCCACCCACCACGCCCCCGATTCCCAGCGTCGACTGCACAATACCCAGCGTCGTCTCGTTGTTGCCCGTGCGCGCTAGAATCATTGCAGGCAGCAGGATAATGGTTACCGCGCTGAAGAGATTGCTGAAGAAGAAGGTCGACTGCAAGCCCAGCAGGCTGGGCCGCCGCCAGATATAGCGAAAGCCATAGGCCGCTTCGCGCCAAATGCCCCGCCCCGCCTCTTCACCCTCTTGCGAGCGCTTGGGCTGCGGAATGAAGACGACGAGCACGGCCAGCACAGCCAGCGAGAAGGTGACGATATCTATCGTCATGATGCCGCCAATGCCGATGAGCGGCAGCAGCACACCCGCCATAACCGGCGCAACAATGCTGCTGGACGACTCGGCCAGCGACATCATCGCGTTGGCGCGCAAATACTGCGCCTTGGTAAGCATGGTGCTGATGGAGGCGGAGAAGGCCGGAAACTGGAAGGACTCGAAGATGCCCGCAAATGCGCCGGCCACCATAATGTGCCAGATCTGCAGATTCCCCGTGAAGTAGAGAACGAGCAGCGCTATCGTGGAAAGCCCGGCCCCCAGGTCGGAAAGAATCATCACCAGCTTGCGGTTCCAGCGGTCCACAAGTGCGCCGGCAAAGGGGGTGACGAGGATGATGGGCACAAAGGAGAAAAAGCCCACCTGCGCAAGAACGGCGGCCGAACCGGTCGTCTCGAAGGCCCACACGGTGAGCGCAAAACGCGTCATGCTGGTGCCAACCAGCGAAATCAGCTGGCCAAACCAGATGAGGGTGAAGGCTGTCATGCCCCGTGGCAAATGGCTGCGATTGGTGTTCTGCATCGGATACTCCAAACGACCCGGCTAAAATGTGCGGTGCGCGCCCAATGGACACGCACCGCACATTTTAGCCGATGGCATGGGGGAACGCAGAATGAAACCGAATGGCTGCGCCTTTGCGTTGAAGCCGTCGCCTTTACTGCGGCGCGAAGGTCGTGTCGCGGTACCACCAGACACGGATCGACGCATCGCCGACGCGGTCATAGTAATCGACCGTTACCGTGTGATCGCCCGCGCCCACGCCGATGAAGCGGTTGCGCAGGTCACCATAGCCGTCATTCCACTTGTCCAGCACAACCGTGCCGTCGAGCGTCACACGTATCCCGTCCCGCCCCTGCGCCTGAAAGATATAGTTGCCGGCCTCAAAGCGGAAGGTGCCCACCCAGCGCGCCGTCCAGTTGGCGGCGGGCGCGCCCGTGGGCGAGCCGATGCCCCAGTTGTAATCAAGGCGATAGGAATTCGCCTCGGACTCCTGGCGGGTGACCACGCCGCCGGGCGTATTGGGCAAGCCTGCATATCCGGCCTGCCAGCGCATAGCTGTGCTTCCCGCCTGCCACTCAAAGCGCAGCCGCCCCGCGCCGGAGACCTCGTTGTACTCAACGCGCAAATCATGCGCGCCTGCCAGCGGCATGCCAAGGCGAAAGGTCTGCGCGCCGGTGTTGTTCCACTGGTCCAGCAGAGCTACGCCGTCCAGCAGGAAACGCAGCCCGTCATCGGCTTCAGCCGTAAAGAAGTAGTAGCCGGGCGCGAAGTAGACAGTGCGCTCGAAGGCGATTGAGAAGTAGTCGGCAGGCATGCCGGCACGGGGCGCGCCCACCTCCCAGTTGGCGCTAATCTCCGCCACGTCATCCACAAAGGCGGGCGGGCCGCGCAGCTGTGCATTGGCAAAGTAGAGCGCGCGCCAGCCGCGAAAAACATAGGGCTGCGCTGTCGCGGTGGGTGCCGGCGTTGCCGTGGGTGATGGCGTTGGTTGGGGCGCCGTGGCCACAGGCGCGTCGTCCACGCTGCCCATCACAATGACAAAGCGCGGTTCAATCCAGCCGGTCGTGCCGGCACTGCTGCCGGCGCCACCACCGTCCGTGCACTCAATGCGAATCCACGTCGCCGCTGCGTTGCGGCCGGTAATGGGGCAGCGCATACCCGCCCGAAGCTGCCCGCCGCGCCCATACGTGCTGCCCGGCCCGGCAAAGAGGTTGACCATGTCAAAGCGCGCCACGGCCATGAGTGGCTGCGGCGTGGGGGTGGGAGTGGGGGTAGGGGTGGAGGTGCGGGTCAATGTGGGCGTGGGCCGACCTGCGACAACGGGCTCCTCCGTATTGGGCAGAATTGCCGTCACGACAATGTAGGCGTTTGGATCGCCCGCTGCACCGCTGTAGAGCGTGCCCCACACGCGGGCGGTGGCGGGTATGGCAGCAGCCAGCTCAGCAATTTCGCGGTCAAGCGCAGAGGTTGCGGCCACGAGGGTGTAGCGGCTGCCCGCAGGCAGACGCAGCCGCACGTCGCCGCGCGGTGCGTTCGCCCGCCTCCAGTGTGCCAAGGAGGCCGGCTACCTGCTGCGCCGTGCGCACCGGCGTGGGTGTGCCGCTCACAATCCCCGAAATGAGAGGCAGGTAGATGGACGAATCCGGCGGCGGCAGTGGCTGCACCGGCAAGAAGGTGTCACCTGGCACAATGGGCGTTTCGCGCGCGCGCCGCAGTTGGCCGTAGCGGCCCCAGGCCAAGCGCAATCAGCCCGGCCACGACGACGGCCAGACAACGCCTGCATGAATTGTGGCCAAACAGTGACTGTTTCATGGTTCACGCCATTCTACACCCGTCTCGCACCCCATTGCTGGACGGGATGGGTGATTTGGCATGGGCGCACACGGCGGTGCGTACCGCAAGTGCACGGCGCGTTTCGTAGCGGCGGCTTCAGCCGCCGTACTCGAGGACGCGACGCGATCTCCACCTACGGCAGCTAAAGCAGCCGCTACAAAATCGTCCGCGCACTGCGGAGACGCACCACTGAAGCCGCCGCTACGAACGCCCTGGGCTGGCCCGACCAACAACCGCAAGCCCCCCCAATCAAAGAGAGGGGCGGCGGCCTGCAGGCCGCCGCCCCTCTTCTCTTTTCTGCGCAACGGCTACTGCGGGAAATTGACCGTCATGCCAAAGTCGGCGGCCTGAATCGTGGGCAGCAGTTGCTCTCCCAGGTCCAAAATCCCCGCCACCTGCGGGTTGCCACCCGTCAACTCATCCATCACGCCCGAGTTCTTGAGCAGCTGGATGAGGTTGGACATCTCGCCGCTGCCCCAGGTGATGGTGGGCAACGCCTTGCCGTTGAGGCTGAAGTTGATGCCCTCTTCGTTGGTGGAGATGCCGAGCGTCTTCAGGCCGGCAGCGCCTGCACCCTGCACAAGGTCAGGAGGCAAGTCGAAGCCATCCCAACCAATGGGCAGCGTCTCTTCCCAGGCGGCGGCATCCTTGCCTTGCACTGTCCACGTGCCATCGGGCTGGTAGTCAACCGAGAACTTGATTGTAGGCAGGTCGCCCACGCCGGCGGCAAAGGCCTGCGTTGCCTGCTGGCTGCGCTGGGCAATTTCGGCGGCCATTGGATCAACCAGTGGCATCGGCTCCTTGCCGGCGGCCACAGGGAAGCGCAACACGATGCCCGTGTTGAAGTTGCCGGCCAACGGCAACAGCCTGCCAACAGCGCCCAGGTCTACGCCAAGCAGCGCCATCTGCTCCTGCAGGTTGGTCAGCACTTCGGCGTTCCAGCCCAGCGAAGGCACGCGCAGGCCGTTCACCAGGATATCCAGCCCCTTGTCGGTGTTGACAAGCTGCACGTGCTGGATGTTGTACTTTTCCATGGCGGCTACAGTGTCCACGCCGAAGCTCAGGTCGGGGAGGGACTGGCCGATCAACATGCCGGCCTGGCTGACGGTCATGCCGCCAATCGTGCCCACGCCGTCGGTGTTAAAATCAATGTAAATGGCGGGCAAATCAACCACTACGTCCGACGCGCTGGCAGCGCGTGCAACATCACCGCCACCCGCACGCGGGCCGCAGCCGGCCAGCGCCAGCAGCGCAAAGAGCATGAGTGGCAGAACCACCGTCAACCGTCTCAGCTGTGTGAAGCGCGTCAGCATGGGGAATCTCCTTCAAGTTTGGGTGGATTTTTGAGGTTTGATCCAATCGAGCCAGGGAAAGGTCGAGCCAGGGAAAGGATAACTGCGCCGTCCAAAGCAAAAAGTGCCGAACTACATACCAAAAGGCCATGCCAAAGAGTATGTGTGAACCAGAACGTGAGGTGACACTGGGGATACAGGAACGGCGTATCCCGTTCCTGTTAACATTCTAGCACAAGCGCAATGGCGCAACAACGGGTTGAAACAGGCGACTGCTCAACGAGAAGCCGCGCGAGCTTCTCTGCGCGCATGTGCGCGGCACTGCATCAAGACAAAGCGTCCGGTTGCAGCGTCTTGCAAAGGGTCGTGCCCAGGTCAATGGCCGGCAGGCAGGGGTCGCTCTTGCGCGCCTCCGTGGGACCGCGGTGGGGTGGCAGCGGGTAGAATGGCAGCGAACGCGATAAATGCCATCATGTACAGGCTGCATCTATAATGAATGGCAGTGGAATGAATGGCAGGGCGACCTCTCCACATTATGGGAGCGGGTGAACTACTTCGCGGCGGCTCATAGGCGTTGCCGCGCTAACTGCAACCTCACCCCCGCCTGCAAAGCCCCCGTTGCAGGTCGCGTCTCCGGGCGTGACGCCGTTGTTCTGCTCCTCTTTCCGCGTGGAGAGGGGCCGGGGTGAGGTTATGACCCGCGCTGGATGACTCGATACCGAGTTTCTATCTGAAAAGCCAGCCGCCAAAGGTTGGAAACGCGCTGCACACACGAGTACGGCGGCTTCGGCCGCCGCTGCGAAACCAACCTTGATCTGCAAAGAGTGAGGGAATGAACAATGGCCGCAATCGACCACGAAAACCTGCTGGATGGCGCACGCGCGCGGATTGAACACGAAGCAGCAGGCGTGCGCGCAATTGCCGATCAACTGGACGAGAGCTTTGCACACACTGTGGAGCGCATCCTGGCGCTGCCCGGCAAGGTCTTTGTCACCGGCTCGGGCACGTCGGGGATCATGGCGCGGCGCATGGCGCACCTGCTCACCGTCTGCGGCACGCCGGCGCTCTTCATGCCCGCCATGGATGCGCTGCACGGCGCCATGGGCGCGGCCACCCGGGGCGACATGCTGATTGCCATTTCGCGCGGCGGCGCCTCGGATGAAATCAACGACCTCGCACAACGGCTGCAGGAGGCAGGCGTCGCGATCGTCTCCATCACCAGCGCGCCCGCATCGGCGCTGGCGCGCATGGCCAACATCAGCGTAGTGCTTGAGAATCTCGCCGACATCGACCCGGGCAATGTCATCGCCATGGGCAGCACGCTCGCCGTGGGCGTCTGGGGCGATGCACTTGCCTTTACCCTCATGCA
Source organism: uncultured Chloroflexia bacterium (assembly GCA_963773745.1). Classification (GTDB taxonomy): domain Bacteria; phylum Chloroflexota; class Anaerolineae; order Caldilineales; family Caldilineaceae; genus UBA5069. The sequence goes on along the minus strand of CAVZCL010000004.1, from coordinate 126,240 downwards.
GCAGCGCGAGCACTCGTGGGACAAGGTGCTGCACAACCACCCCGCCGGCGCCGTGGGCAAGCTGACGGAAGCGCCGGGCGCATAGACAAAGCGGGCGGCCCGGCATCAGTTGCGCACGCAAAACCGGGGGCTTTGCAGCCCCCGGTTTTGCGATGATACTTTTTGCGTTATGCCGGCCGGGAAATTACTTCCCGACAGCCGCTTCGCGCGCCGCCGCCTGACGGCTCTCCTGCGCCTGGCGCACAATCTCTCGGATCTGCGCCAAGTGGTCATCCTCGTGGCGCAACCCCAGTGCCATACGCTGCAGCGCGTTGTACTGGGGCTTGCCCTCCCCATACGAAAAGTAGATATTCATGTGGGGGTGGTCGGGCCACAAATCGAGGCTGGCCACGCGCATGCGGCGGCTCTCCTGCAGCCGCTGCCGCAGTTGGTCAACCGTTGTCACACTCTCCCACGGCAACTCGTAGCGCGAGCGGCCGTGCGGCTCTATGCCGCGCGCCATCTCGGCCGCCATGAAGGCAGCCTCCTCGGCCGAGGCCGTGGTGTGCAGTATGACATGGCCCAGCGTCCATGCCTCGTTCACCTGGTTCGCACCCTCGCCGCTGGCATAGGGGTCATTGGCGTCAACGTCCACCGGCCGGAAAACGACGTCGGCATCCGTGCAGTCGGCAATAAGGGTGAGCAGTGTGTCCACCATCTCGTGGCTGAGGCTGCGCAAATCTTCGAGGGTGAGGTTAATTGTCAATTCGGAAAAGGAGATGCGCTTCTCGCGCACCGCGCCAAACTCCAACATGAGGGGAAATCTCCTTGTGCCCGCCGCTTGGGGAGGGATGGTGGTTTAGTTGCCTTGCGCGGCGAGGGCCGCGTTCTGCGTTTACTTTCGCGCGATATGGCGCGCCCGTCTGTAACAGAAGTCGTACAGCGGCCGGCGAATATCCAGGCTGGAGATGGCGCATCTTTCCCTTCGTCGCGGCTTGCAGCCGCCGCGACGAAGGGAGGGATTCCTGGATCAAGATCAATCCGCCCCGCATCGGTAAGAAGATGACAGAGACGCGCCGCCTTTGCCGCTATGATTTGTCGCATGAAAACAGGTCGAACGTCCCGTATCGTGCCCCTGCTGTTCGTCGCAATCCTGCTGATGGGCTGCACAGCGCAGACCCAGACGCCCGCGCTCGCCGCCAATGTGGTGGAGGCTATGCGCGTTCCCAACGATGCCGGCTTCGCGCGTGCGCTCGAGCCGGCGCCCTTCGTCTTCCCGCGCGATCATGGCGCCCACCCGGAGTACCGCACCGAGTGGTGGTACTACACAGGCAATTTGCAGGATGAAGCCGGCAACGAGTACGGCTACCAGTTCACAATCTTCCGCAATGCGCTTACGCCGCAGTCGGTTGAGCGGCCGTCGACACTGGCCACGAACCAGATCTACATGGCCCACTTTGCCTTGACCGACGGCCCGGCCAACGCGCACTACAGCTTTGAGCGCTTCAGCCGCGGCGCAGGCGGGCTGGCGGGCGCAACCGGCGAGCCAACCTTCAGCGTCTGGCTGGAGGATCTGGTCGGCGCGCGAGCTGGAGCCGCAAGTGGTGCAGATTGTCGCCGCTGCCGATCACGCCGATGGCCCCGTGGCGATCGACCTCACACTGCGCGAGACGCGCCCCCCATTCTGCAGGGCGAGGCGGGCCTGCACCAGAAGGGGCTCGAGGCGGGCAACGCCTCCTACTACTACAGCCTGCCCGGCCTGGAGACGACCGGTCGTGTCACAACGCCAACAGGCAGTGTGGCGGTGACGGGCCAAAGCTGGATGGACCACGAGTACGGCACCAGTGCGCTCGGCGGCGACGCGCTGGGGTGGGACTGGTTTAGCCTGCAGCTGGACAACGGCGCGGCGCTCATGCTCTACGAGATTCGCACGCCCCCCGGCGCGCCGTCTGCTGCCGCTGACAGGCGCGCTCGCCTGGCCCGATGGCACGCAGATACCCATTACCGAGAAGGATTTCACGATTACGCCGACGCGCACCTGGACAAGCCCGCGCACGGCTGCCACCTATCCTGTGGCGTGGGAAATTGAAGTGCCCGGGCAGGCGCTTGCTGTGACTGTGACGCCGCTGCTGGATGACCAGGAGATGCAGGTGAGCTTCATCTATTGGGAGGGTGCCGTGCGCGCCGCAGGGACCATGCAGGGTGCGCCCGTAAGCGGCCGCGGCTACGTGGAACTCACCGGCTACGGCCAATCCGCCGGCGCCTACCAGCGATAGATACGACGCAAAGGCACAAAGGCGCGAAAGAACCGCAAAGAAGAGCAACCCCGCGAACGCAGAACAAAGCCATGACAGCAGGGGTCATTTCGGTCTATCCGTTGTCATCCCCGATGGTTCCGCCCTGGTCTCCATTCTTGCCGTTGCTCTTTTTCGCGTTTCCTTTGCGCCTTTGCGTCATCTCTACTTGTTCGCGGCGAGGTAGGCGATGGCGGCGCGCATGACGTCGCGCTCACCGCGGAAGGAGAGCAATTCGAGCGCCTGCGTCAGCGGAAACCAGCCCGTCGCGTCCACTTCGTAACAGGTGTCGGTCAACTCGCCGCCGACCACGCGCAGCAGAAAGAAGTCCACCCGCTTGTGCACAAGCTCGGGCACTGCGCGCTGATAGGTGTCCCAATACCAGTACTCAATGGGCTGCAAAAAAGTCACTATCGCCGTATGCAGCCCCACCTCCTCCATCACCTCGCGAATGGCGGTCTGTTCCAGCGTCTCGTTTGGCTCGCAGGTGCCTTTGGGTAACTGCCAGCGAGTGCCGCCACGCGTGGCAATCAGCGCCGCCTCGTAGCCACTCTCGCCTTTGCGGAATGCCACACCTCCCGCCGAGAAGTCGGAGCGCCGCTGCCTCCACGTCGCCTTGACGTCAGCCGTAATCTCGGGCGCGGGCGGTCGCCGCCGCCCATGTGGGGTGGGCAACGGCGCGGGGTCGGGTGCAGGAGAGGCCGGCATTGCATCCATGCGTTTCTCAGGCGCCTGCGGCCAGCGCAGCCAGCGCACGCGCCACGCGTTCCCAATTTTCGGGCGGATAGCGCACGAGCGCGGCGGGCAGGAAGACCGGCGTGACAAAGGGCAGCGTCGTCACCAGTTCACCGTGCGACCATACGGTCGTCGCGCTTGTGATCACCGCAGCGGTGGGCATGGTCTTGTCGAGCAGCACAAGCCACGCTGCTCTGTCCTTGGCCGCGCCGGGGATGGTCGTCAGCGGCGCAGGGCCATGGCCGTCGGCAAAGAGCAGCGCCACACGTGCAACATCATCCCCTGCACCCAGAAAGAGGCTCTGCGGCGTGATTGGCCCGGGCGAGAAGCCGGCCTCGTCCCATGCGTGCAGGCCGCGGTGGAGCGCCTCGGCTGACGGAATCTGCACCATTGCATCGATGTGGGTAAAGGGCATCAGCCCCACAGGTGGGCGTTTGCTGCTTTCCAGGTGGCCGTTCTCAATGAAGTAGTAGGTGGGCATGAAGGGCTCAAGGGTTTAAGGGTTTATAAAGTTGTCAGGTTGGGGTTCATGATCGCGCCGATTGGGCGCGGCTTCCGTGCCCCTGCTTCCCGCTTGCGCGCGGCGGCCTGGGCAATGTGCCGGCTTGCTGGTGGGCCAGATACTCGCTCCACAAGAGGCGCGCCGCGACCGCGCGCCAGGGCGACCACGCCGCGGCGCGCTCGGCCACATAGGCCGCAGGCGGGCGCTCGTCCAGCCCCCAAATGATCTGCGCCCCCACAATCAGCCCCAGATCACCTGCAGGCCAGACGTCGGGGCGGCGCAGCGCCATGAGGAGGTAGATATTGGCGCTCCACGGCCCCACACCGTGCAGCGCCACCAGCCGCGCAAAGGCGTGCGCGTCGCTCAGCGTCTCCAGCGCATCCAGATCAAGCGCGCCGGACGCGAGGTCGCGCGCCAGCCCGCGCGCGTAGGCGCTCTTCTGGCGGCTGAAGCCTGCTGCGCGGAACGTCTCGTCATCCAGTTCGAGCAAGCGCTGGGGCGTGAGCACGCCCGCGGCAACGTTGAGGCGCTCAAAGGTCTTGCGCGCCGAAGCCAGCGAGACCTGCTGCTCAAGAATAATCAGCAGCAGTGTGGCAAAGCCCGGCTCGCGCCCCCAGAGCGGCGGCAGGCCGCGCCGCTTGAGCACGGCGGCCAGCGCGGGGTCGCGCGCCGCCAGTTGCGCCGCGCCCTGGGCAATACCGGCCTTGTCCAGCGGAGGTGCATCAAGCGGGTGCATGGGCGGCTGCCTTGTTAAAATGCGCCAGCGTCTCGGCCAGCAGTTCGCTGTGCAGCGGAAACGCAAGCTCGACGGCGGCGAAGAGCACGTGGCGCTCATTCGCTTCGCTGTTGGGCGCAAAAGGCGGCAAGTCGGCCAGTTCCAGCGGCGCACCCCGCCCAAAGACGGCCAGGTTTAGCGGCGTTGAGGCCACCCGCACCACAGAAACGGTCGCGACATTTACGTCGAGCCCCGCCTCCTCGCAGGCTTCGCGTGCACAGGCCTCCTGCCACGTCTCGCCCACTTCGATGAAGCCGCCCGGCAGCGCCAGCCAGCCCGCCCGTGGCTCTACCGTGCGCCGAATGACGACAACACCGTAGCGCTCGCCACCCGCGGGCAGTTGCTCACGCACGGGCTGTAGAAGCACAGCGACGGGCAGCGGGTTGCGGTAGGCAATCGCCCCGCACTGCGCGCACTGGCGCGGCCACGGCTGCGCAGGCGCATACGCTGCTCCGCACGCGCTGCAGTGGCTGCCCGCTTCAGGAATCGGCATCACGGTCATCATTCCTCGCGAGAGTAAAAACGGAACTACGACACGGCGGCATAGAGATCACAGATGAGCACAGAGAAACACCGCGACAAGCAACGGCGGTAAGGCCTGGTGCTTCTCTCCGCCCCGAAAACACCCGCCCTGCAAAGGATTGCGCAGGCGGCCATGCGCCCCTGTGCAGGGAACCCTTTCTCATGCTGCGTGTGCCCACAAGCCACACTTGTGCCCACAAGGCATGAACGTCCGGCTCAAGGTTTTGGTGTCCCGGAGTGCGAAATTGTCCCTGAGCGGCGAAATTGGGGATTGACAAGCGCCCGCGTGGCCACTATACTTTCTTGCAGAAAGCAAGATTCCCTCTTCTTGCCGAGGCGGTGCGCCCGCCCAGTCCGCTACACACCCATTCCTCCACACATCACATATCCCACTGCATGGCACGGCCTGCACCCGCACTGTCAGCGCGGCATGTATGCATTGTACACACAAACGGTAATCCGCCATGAGCCACACCGGCGATACAACGCTATTGCGCCGTGTCAACGCATCGGCTGTGCTCGAACTATTGCGCACCGAAGGGCCCATTGCGCGTGCCGAGGTGGCACGCCGCCTGCACCTCTCGCCCGCAACCATTACCCGCATTGTGGCCGGGCTGATTGAAAGCGGCGTGGTGGTCGAGCACAGCGCGGGCGAATCCTCGGGCGGCCGCCGCCCCACGCTCGTCGAGCTAAACGCACGCGCGAGCCTCATCATTGGCGTCTATGTGGGTGGGCAAACGGTGGCCGGCGCACTGGCAGACCTGAACGGTGTCATCCTGTGCCGCCATGCGCTGCCCACGTTGCCGGGCACTGCGGGCGTCGCTCAGGTGATTGCCGTCATCCTTGCGCTGGTCGCGGAGGCGCAGGCGCTGGGCGTGCCCGTGCGCGGCGTGGGCGTGGGCGCCCCCTCGGTGGTCCACTATCCTACAGGCGTGGTGGCGCTGGCGCCCAGCCTGGGCTGGCGCGACCTGCCGCTGCAGCAGGCGCTGCAGGAGGCCACCGGGCTGCCGGTGATTGTAGAGAACGAGGTCAACCTGATTGCGCTTGGTGAGGCATGGCGGGGGGCGGGACAGGGCATTGATGCGCTCGTCTGTCTTTCGCTGGGGGCGGGCATTGGCGCAGGAATTGTGCTCAATGGGCGGCTCTACCGGGGGGCGCACCACGCCGCCGGCGAAGTGGGCTACGTCATCCCCGGCGAGCGCTTTCTGGGCCACATCTACGACGTCTACGGCTGTCTGGAAGGGTTGGCCGGCTACGAGGGCATTGTGCGGCGGGCGCAGCTGCGCCTTGCCAATGGCAAAAACGGCCAGGCCGGCTCGGCGCTGGCGGGGCGCACCATTGCTGTGGACGATGTGCTGGCAGCAGCCCGCGCCGGTGATGCGCTGGCCTGCGCGGTCATTGACGAAACGGTTGACTACCTAACGATTGCGCTGGCCAACCTTGCCTGCATTGTGGACCCCCAGCGTGTTGTGATCAGTGGCGAACTGGCGGCGCATGGAGACCTCTTTCTGGAGCCGATTCGCCGCCGCCTGCACGGGCTGCTCCCCTTCCTCCCCGAAGTGGTGCTTTCGGAACTCAAGCTTGACGCGCCGATTCTGGGCGCGGTGATTACGGCCCTGCGCGAGACTTCAGGCGCGGTCGAAGTCTCCTTCGCCCGGGCCTGAAGAGAGAAGAGAATTCGTCGCGTCGATAGCTTTCACGCCTGTCGCGGCTTTGCCCACACACTTGCCCCACCCTGCAGCCCTTGCCTGCACGCCCTCAAGGAGTCGCCATGGACGCTCAAACAGCCCCACCTGCCACGCCGGAGAGCCCGGCCGCGGCTTCTGCCCCTCCCGTACCTCATTGTGGTGGAGAATGCATCCAAGACCTTTGAAAGCGCACGCGGCCCGGTGCATGCCCTCGACAGCTTCTCGATGACGGTGGACAAAGGCGAATTTGTGAGCATCGTCGGCCCCAGTGGCTGCGGCAAAAGCACGCTGCTCTGGGCCATGGCGGCGCTCTGGCCGCTGAGCGGGGGCAGCATCACGATCGGCGGGCGCGAGGTTACGGGCACACGGCGCGATGTGGGCATGGTCTTCCAGAGCGCCAATCTGCTGCCGTGGCGTAATCTGGAGGATAACATCAAGTTCCCCTTCGAGATCATGCACGAGAAACCTGGCAAGGCGCAGGCGCGCATTGATGAGCTGATTCGCCTCACATCCCTCACCGGCTTCGAGCGCCACTATCCGCAGGAGCTTTCGGGCGGCATGCAGCAGCGCGCGTCGATTGTGCGCGCGCTTTCGTATGACCCCGACGTGCTGCTGATGGATGAGCCCTTTGGCGCGCTGGACGCCTTTACGTGTGACGAGATGAACGTCATGCTCCTGGACATTTGGGAGGCATCGCACAAGACGATTGTCTTTGTGACGCATCAAATTCCCGAAGCGGTCTACCTTTCGGACCGCGTCTACGTCATGACGCCTCGCCCCGGGCGCAATTCGCGCATCTTCAAGATTGACCTGCCCCGCCCGCGCCCGCTTTCGATCACCAACGAGCCCCACTTCTTCGAGATTGTGGCGCAGATTCGCGAGACGATTTATGGCAACGTGGCGCGCGCGGCCGAGGGCGGTGATTACGAAATTGACCGGTTCGCGCACTAGGTGGCGCACCGCCGGAGCGATGCGTTTCGTAGCGGCGGCTGAAACCGCCGTTCTCGAGGGCGCGACGCGATCTCCCCTGCGGCAGCCAAAGCAGCCGCTACGAAAAGTCAGCAACAAAACGCGGGCAGGAGAAAGAGGATGGCAGAGATGACAACCAGCAAGGGCGCCGACGCCGACAAGGTTTCGCTCAAGGACGAGGGCTTCATCGACTGGTCTGCGCTGACGTCGGTGTCGGTGGGGAAGGCGCAGGCGGGCATCATCGCGGCCATTGCCGTGGCGGTGATCCTGGGGCTGGAATTGGCCGTGCGCGCCTTTGACATCCCCCAGTATGTATTTCCAGCGCCCAGCGCAATCGGCGCGGCGCTGGTGCAGAACTTCCCCACAATCTGGCCCCACCTGCTGGTGACGCTGCAGGAGCTGGGCATGGGCTATGCCATTGGCGCGAGCATCGGTATTGTGCTGGCGGCAGTCATCACCCAATTTCCTTTCATGGAGAAGGTGATTACGCCCTACATTCTGGTGCTGGTGATGACACCAGCGGTGGCGCTTGTGCCGCTGCTGATTCTGCGCTTTGGCTTTGGGATGACGCCGCGCATTATCGCAATTGCGTTGGCAGTGGGCCCCATGGTGATGATCAACTCGTCGACGGGCTTCCGCCGCACGGACAACGCCAAACTTGCGCTGGCGCGCTCCTACGGCGCCACCACGCTGCAGACCTTTACGAAGGTGCGCTTTCCGCTGGCGCTGCCCATGATCATTGTCGGCCTCATGGTGGGGGCCATCTTTGGGCTGGTGACCGCTGTGGGCGCCGAGATGGTGGGCGGCGGCATGGGGCTGGGCACGCGCCTCACCTACTACTCGTCGCTGGCGCGCATGGCCCCCTTCTTCGCGGTGATTATCATCATTGCCACGATCGGCATTCTTGCTTATGTCTTCTTCTACTTTGTGGGCAAGAAGTGGGCCAGTTGGGAGGCCTAAGCGGTCGCAAGCGCTCCTATGTGCGCAGCGGCACATATCTGTCAGCGCAGGTGCTTTGGTTTGGCCGTTCGCTGCAACGACGCAGCGGGCGTGGAGGATAGACCGTAGGTCCGAGGAGGTTCAGCGTGTACCACATGCACAAAAGGAGAAGAACCATGAAGCGGATCGTACTGGCTGGGATGTTGGTTTTTGCGCTGCTGCTGGCGGCGTGCGTTGCACCGGCGGCGCCTGCTGCGCCGGCAGGTGAAGCGGCCGCCCCCGCAGCCGCCAGTGAGGCGGAGGCTGCGGCCCCAGCCGAAATGCAGCAGATTGTCTGGGTCTCGCCGCGTGGCTCGCTGGAGGTGATGGATGACGTCAACCTCTGGGTGGCCAAGGAGCTGGGCTACTTCGAGGAGATGGGGCTGGACGTGTCGCTTGAGCCGGGCCCGCTGGAAGCGCTGGCCGTTACCAAGCTTGTGGCCGAGGGCCAGGCCGATGTGGGCTATCCTTCGCCGGGCGTGCTGCTTGCCAGCCTGGATGCGGGCATGCCCCTCATTCAGCCCTGGGAGATGATGCTTGGCCAGACCTTCAACTTCGCCGTGCAGAAGGGCAGTGACATCAAGACGGTGCAGGACCTGGAGGGCAAGAAGATTTCGCTCGGCTCGGAAGGCTGGAAGGTCATTGTTGACCCAATTCTGGTGGAAGCGGGCGTCGATCCGGCATCGGTGGAATACGTCAATGCGGGCAACCAGTGGGCGCAGGCCGTGGCCGCCGGTGAAGCCGATGCGGCGCTGGCATGGCGCGGCCTGACGCCGCAATGGTCGGCTGTTGGGCTGGACTTCGACTACATTTTTGGCACCGACTTCTCCAAGCACCCGTCCAACGGCTATGTGATTCGTGCGGCTGACCTGCAGGATCCGGCCATGCGCGAGATGTGGGAGAAGTTCTTCCGCGCCAACGCCATGGGCTTCGAGTTCACGCGCCTGAATCCCCGCGCTGCCGCGCAGATTGTCTACGAGAAGTTCCCCGCAATTCAGGAGCAGATGACGCCACAGCTCGCCTACGATTCCATGGTCGAGCTCACGAACCTCTATCTGCAATCCTGGAGGGATGGCAATGGTTATGGCTACAATGACATTGCCAACTGGCAGGCGTACATTGATGCCGTCTATGGCCTGGGGCAGATCACGAACGACTATCCCGCCGAAGAGGTGGTGACGAATGAGCTGATTGCAGCTGCCAACGACTTTGACGCCGAGCGCGTGGCTGCGGACGCCGCCGCCTACGAACTCAACGAGGATCGGGCGGCGCTGCCGGCCGATTCTCCCTGGAGCGAATAATTCCCGTTGGCGCCGGCGAGGGCGGGTGCGCATGCCGCCCTCGCCGGCCCACTTCGCACAAAGCCAACTCGCTTGCGCGACAGCAGTCGCGACAGCAATCAGTTAAGGAGCTTGCGCATGAAGTTCAAAATCGGTGGACATACAAACAGTTACCATACCCATACGCAGGACCAGGCGCTCGAGGGCATTGCCGCAGCCGGCTTCAAGTACGTTGAACTCTCTGCCGTGGAGGGATGGACAGAGCACAACTCGCTCGACGCGAGCGACGGCGAAATTGCCGATGTCAAGACGAAGCTGGCGCGCCTGGAACTCACGCCCCTCGTCCTCTCCGGTCACTCTGATCTGACGACTTCGCACGGCCTTGAGGTGGGGCGCAAGGCGGTGGACCTGTGCGAGCGCATGGGGGTCTCGGTGCTCAACACGGCCATTGGCGGCCACTACAGCGAGGGCGAAGACAAGGGCGCGTTCATGAATCACATTCATGAGCTAGCCGACTACGCCGCGCTGCGCCACATTACAGTTGGGCTGGAAGTGCACGGCGACATCATGGCAACGGGCGCGCTCTCGGCGCCGCTGATGAAGGAGATCGGGCGCAAGAATGTGGGCATTGCCTACGACACCGCCAACTGTGTCTTCTACGGCGGCGTGCAGGCGGTGGATGATCTGCGCGAGGCAGCGCCCTATCTGGTTAACGTACACCTGAAGGACAAGATCGGCGGGCCCAAGCAGTGGAACTTCCCGGCGGTTGGTGAAGGCGAGGTGGACTTCGCCGGCATCTTCGCCATCCTCGAGGAGATTGGCTACGACGGCCCTTTGAGCGTCGAGATCGAATTCCAGGGAGAGCCCTTCCCGTCGCTGGAGGAAGTGAACCGATCGATGGCCGTTTCATACCAGACGCTGGCTGCGCTGGGCGTCGTCTAGGGTGCGTGTGCAGCGCGCGTAGAGTTTTCGCAGCGGCTGCTGCAGTGGGGCATCTCATAGCGCGCAGCCGCCGCTGCGAAACGTCAAGGGGAGGGAACTGAGAAACATGCTGCGAGTTGGCATTCTGGGGTCCGGCTTTATGGGCGGGACACACGCGCGCGCGTTTGCGGCGCAGCCGGGCGTGCAGGTGGTGGGCGTTTCGTCGCGCAATGCCGAAAAGGCCGGCGCGCTGGCTGCTGAAGTGGGCGCGCAGCCCTTTGCCGACGCCATGGCCCTTGCCACCCACCCCGATGTGGACGCGGTTAGCGTTACACTGCCCACCTATCTCCATACCGAGTTTGCTGTGGCTGCGCTCGACGCAGGCAAGCATGTCTTCCTCGAAAAACCCATGGCGCTGACGCTGGCCGAGTGCGATGCCATAGTGGCCGCTGCCGAACGCAGCCAGGGCATCCTCATGCTCGCGCATGTGCTCCGCTTCTGGCCGGAATACATGGCCATCGTCGCGCTTGTGCAGAGCGGTGCGCTGGGCAGGCCCCAGTCGGCCATGGCGTGGCGCCACCTCACGCACCCCGCATGGTCCGATTGGTTCAACGATGCCTCGCGTTCGGGCGGCGCCGTGCTGGACCTGCACATCCATGATCTGGATGCGCTCAACTGGCTCTTCGGCGCGCCGCGCACCATCTACTCGCGTGGCGCACGCGGCCCCAGCGGCGGCTATGACCAGGCGATTTCACTCATCGCATATGACGGCGTCAACGCCGTGGCCGAAGGGACGACGCTCATGCCCGCGGGCTATCCCTTCAGCATGCTCCTCACCGTGCGTTGTGAAGGAGGTGCGGTCGAGTATGTGTTGCGCGCCGGTGGCGAACAAGTCGATTCGGCAGAGGCCGGACAGAACAGCCTGCTTGTCTACAAACCGGGTGAGCCGCCACAACCGCTGCCATGCGTGACGGGCGATCCCTACGCCGTCGAGGTGGCAGCCTTCGTGCAGGCGGCGCAAACGGGTGTGGCGCCGGCCAACGGTACGCCTGCGCAGGGGCGCTTGGCCGTGGCCACCGCGCTTGCGGCGCGTCGCTCCATTGAGACGGGCGAGGTTGTGACGGTTGATCAGCCCTGACGCAATGGCTGTGCGTCTGCGTAACGCGTCGCGGCCTGTGCATCACCGAGCATCATCGAGAGAAGCAAAGGGAGGATGGCATGCGCGAATTTGACCATGTGGGCATTGTCACCGATGAGAAGCAGCCAAACGAGATGTGGGTGGAGGCGACACGCGTCTGGGTGACGGACCCGAGCAGCCACCCCTATAAAATTGAGCATCTGCGCTATGAGCCTGACTCGCCCGTGACGAATGAAGTGCGCACGCTGCCGCACATCGCGTTCCGCGTGCCCGCACTTGAACCGGAAATGGAGGGGTTGCCGATTCTGCTGGGGCCCTTCAACGCCAACCCGCATGTGCGCGTCGTCTTTGTGCTGCGCGACGGCGCCGTCTACGAATTCATGGAGAGCAGCAAAGGCGCCAACTGGCACGAAGCGAGTCGTTAAGCGGGGTATCGGGTGGCCGGGTGTCGGGTGGCCGGGCATCGGCAACAGCGGCCCCAACGCTCGACACCCGACCACCCGATACCCGACCACCCGATCACCCGACTACCCGAAAATGTCACACACCGCCTTTGCTGTTTGCGCACATCCCGATGATATCGAGTTCACGATGGCGGGCACGCTGCTGCTGTTGCGCAACGCGGGTTATGCCATCCACTACATGACGCTGGCCGATGGCTCGTGCGGGAGCATGACCATGGACGCAGCCACCACCGCCGCGCGTGCGCCGCGAAGAGGCGATGGAGGCAGCCGCCTCTGTGGGCGCGACCTATCACGACCCCATCTGCCGCGACCTGGAGATCGTTTACGACGTGGCGCTGCTGCGGCGGTTGGCAGCCGTCATGCGCGAGGTTGCGCCGGAGATCATCCTCACGCATCCGCCGGCGGACTATATGGAAGACCACATGAACAGCTGCCGGCTGGTGCTTACGGCGGCCTTTGCGCGCGGCATGCCCAACTTCGTGACGACGCCGCCCACGCCGCCCGTTGAGCAACCGGTGACTGTCTACCATGCGCAACCCTACGGCCTGCGCAACCCGCTGGGGCGGCCGGCGGCGTGCGACTTCTATGTAAACACGAGCAGCGTGCTGGCCGAGAAGCGCGCCATGCTCGCCTGCCACCGCAGCCAGAAGGAGTGGCTCGACGCCAGCCAGGGGATTGATGCCTATCTGACGCACATGGAGGAGATGGGCCGCGCGGCCGGTACGCTCTCCGGCGCCTTTGCGTATGCCGAAGGGTGGACGCGCCACCTGCCGCTGGGCTACTGCGCGGCCGATGCGAACCCGTTGCGCGTGGCGCTGGCTGAACTAACGATTGAAGCATAAAAGCGCTGGCGCAAAGGCGCGTTTCTGCCAGCACTCCGTGGCGGGTGCTGAAAGCCCCGCGCTACGAAATGTCGTGCAACATCAATTTCATTGATTCCCCTATCAAAGGAGTTACACATGCGAGCCGTCAGCAAAATTGCACCGACGTGGTGGGACTACACCACGCTCGATAGGGAGATCCTCGACGACGCAGCGCGCTTGCGCCCGGACGACCTGCTCGGCCTCAGCCGGCCCGGCTTTCAAGTCGTCTTCTACGACACGGTAGAGGATTTCTACCTTGCCGAGGCGCTCGAGTACATCAACGTGTGGCGGCAGGCAACGGCTGATGCGCCCGCGGGCATTTGCGGCCCGGTTGGCCCCACCGAGCAACTGCCGCTGGTGGCGCGCCTCGTCAATGAGCTGGAAATTGACCTGCGCCACGCCCACTTTTGGGGCATGGATGAGTGGGTGCTTGACGGCAAGGCCGCACCAATGGACTTCCCGCTCTCCTTTGCGCGTGCCGACATGGAGCTCTGCTTTAACCGCATCCGCCCGGAGCTGCGCATGCCCATGGCGAACATCCACTTCCCCACGGAAGAACCCAGTGCGTATATTGCCACATGGGATGAAGCGCGTTGCGTCGTCATGCAGGGGGGGCAGGGCGAGGTGAAGCACTGGGCCTTCAACGATCCGCCGCGGCGCGTGGGCGAATGGGCCGATAACCCGCCGCCGCCCGCGTGGTTCCGCCAGCTGACGACGCGTGTGGTGGAACTGCACCCGATGACCCTCATGCAGAACGCGCGCACATCCGGCGGGGGCGTGGTGCAGAATGTGCCCGACCGCGGAATTACTGTGGGGCCGGCCGAGACATGGCGCGCCGAGAAAGTTTCAATCTGGCATGCGGGCCAGCACGACAACCCCTTTGGTCAGCGGCTGACTACGCTCATGATCAGCAAGGGCATTGCCGACACCAGCGTGCCCATGTCGTTGCTGGCCGATCACCCCAACGTGCAGTTCAACTTCCTGCGCGGCGGAATCGGCTCGACGGAATCGGAAATGCACTAACGGCTTGGGTGCTGCGTGGTCGGGTGTCGGGGAAGCGAGGCTTCCGATTTTGGAAGCCTCGCTTCGGATGCAAATGCTACCGCCGACTTCGGACGATCCGCTATTCAGTCCGCCCGAAGCGAGGTTTCCAAAACCGGAAGCCTCGCTTCACAGGCTTGCCGAGATGGAGAACCGCCATGCCCATGACGGAATGGGAACGCTACCGGGCAGTCTGCGCAGGGGAGTTGCCGGACTGCGTGCCCGTAAGCCCCTTTGTAATGACCTTCGCTGCGCGCTTTGCGGGCGTGACCTATGAAGCCTTCAGCCGCTACGGCGAGGTGATGGCTGAAGCGCAGTTGAAGACACACGCGCGCTTTGGTTATGATGGCGTCTATGTGGGCTCCGACGCCGTGCGTGAGGCCGAAGCCGTGGGCGCACCCGTCTACTGGCAGGAGGACGAGGTGCCCGGCGCGTTGAGCGACGACGTGCTCCTCGTCACCACCGGCGACATCAGCAAGCTGCGCCTGCCCGACCCGCTGGGCCCCAACCGCATGTACGAGCAAATCAAGGCCATGCGCATAATGCAGCAGGCGCTTGGCCCCGATGGGCTGGTCTGGGCATGGGTGGAGGCCCCCTTCCAGGAGTCATCCATGTTGCGCGGCATCAGCACGCTGATGACGGACCTCTACGAGAACAAGGCCTTTGTGCATGAGCTGATGCGCTTCAGCACGGAGATGGAACTCGCCTATGGGCTGGCGCAAATTGAGGCGGGCGCGCGCATTATCGGGATTGGTGATGCAATTGCCTCGCTTGCCTCCCCACGCCACTACGAAGAATTCAACCTGCCGTACATAACGGAGCTGATCGCCGGTCTGCGCAAGGCGGGGGCCATCGTCAAGTACCATGCCTGCGGGCGCACGGCGTCGCTGCTGCCCCTCTTTGCCTCGCTGGGGGCAGACATTCTCAACCTTGATTCGCTCATCGATCTGGCTGCCGCGCGCCGCATTCTGGGCGATGCGCAGGTGCTCAAGGGCAACATTGACCCGTCCGGCATCATGTGGCAGGGGACGCCGGCGGATGTGCGTGCGGCGGCCCGCCGCTGCATGAATGACGCGGGCGGCAAGGGGCGCTTCATCCTGAGCCCGGGCTGCGAGTTGCCGCGCGACACGCCGCACGCCAACCTTGAGGCGCTGATTGACGAAGCGCGCACCTACGGGCGCTACACGGCTGGCGCCCTTGCCGGCGCCCAGACGCAAACGTAGCTGATGACCTCTCGGCCCGCATCTTTGCACCCGCTCACCAGGGCAGCCCCGCACACCGAGGGCCCGCACACCGAGGGCCCGGCAGCCCTCCGCTACAGTTCGTTTATCCACTCGCGAGTTCTGTATTTATGTACTTCTGGAAGCTCTATCCGTTCACTCTGTTTCGCACACAAGGAGGATATACCCATGCATTTGAAGCGAGCACTTCTCTTTTTCCTGGTTGCTGTCATGGTGCTGGCAGGTTGTGCGGCCCCGGCTGCAGCTCCCACCGGTGGCGCCGCGGCCGCCCCTGCTGAGCAGACGCAGTTGCGCGCGCTCTTCATGAAGCAGGCAGGCTATCAGCAGTCGGACATTGAGGCGATTACCGCCGAGTTCGAGGCCGCCAACCCCGATGTTGATGTGGAGCTTGAGTTTGTGGAGTACGAAGCCCTGCACGACAAAATCGTCGCATCGGCCACGTCGGGAGCAAACACCTACGACGTCGTGCTGGTCGACTGCATTTGGCCGGCCGAGTTCGCCGCCGCCAACTTCATTCTCGACGTGAGCGACCGCATCTCCGACGACGTACGCGCCGACATCTGGCCAGGTGCGCTCGAGTCCGTAACCTACCAGGGCAAGCTCTACGGCATGCCGTGGCTCAACGACGTGCTCTATCTCTACTACAACAAGGATATGCTGGCAGCAGCGGGCTTTAATGCGCCGCCCACCACGTGGACGGAACTGCAGGAGATGGGGCTTTCGGCCAAGGAGCAGGGGCTGGTCGACTATCCCTTCATCGAGTACTTCCGCCAGGAAGAGGGCTTGACGATCGCCTATGCGTATTACCTTTTTGCCTTTGGCGGCAAGTTCTTTAACGAAGACGGTTCGCCTGCCTTCAACAGCCCCGAAGGGCTGGCTGCGCTGCAGTGGATGGTTGACGGCATGAACAGCGGCCTCATCAACCCGGCCTCGCTGGAATCCACCTACGAAGAGGTGCGCCGCACCTTCTCGCAGGGCGAATCGCTCTTCTCCGTCAATTGGGCCTACCAGCTCAATTTGGCGAATGACCCGGCCGAATCGCAGATTGCAGGCAGCGCGATTGTTACCCTGATGCCGGGCGAAGTGGAGACGAGCGCCACAATCAACGGCGGCATGGGCCTGGCTATCATGCAGGGCTCCGATAGTCCCGAGGCGTCGTGGAACTACATCCAGTTCCTCTCGAGCAAGGACGTGCAGAAGCGCTATGCGCAGAACGCACTGCCCATCTGGATTTCGCTCTTCGACGATCCCGAGATGCAGGCCGCACAGCCGGAAGTTGCAGTTGCACAAAACTTTGTGGAAGTCTCCAAGCAGCAGTACGAGTATTTGCGCAACCGGCCGGCCGTTCCCTTCTACTCCGAAATGTCGAAGGTAATGGCGCTTGAGGTGCAGAGCGCATTGACTGGTGTGAAGACGCCCGAGCAGGCGCTGACCGACGCCGAGACGGCCGTAGCCAAACTGGTGGAAGAGTACAAGTAATCCGGAAGTTGTTGCGGGTTGCGGTGCAGGGCCGCGTCAATGGCCCTGCACCGCGTCGTTTTGTTCGGCATATCCTCCTCATCTGCGTTCACCTTTCGGCCACAAAGACATGAGCACAAACGCCCAGCCTGCGCCGACCGCCAAGCCCCACCACGCCGGGTACCTGATGCGCGAGCGCAGGCTGGCGTGGCTTCTGATCCTGCCCTCATTTGTCGTCGTCTTTGCGCTTATCCTGGTGCCCATGGTGCGCGCCTTCTGGATGAGTCTGCACCGCATCAACCTCAAGCAGCCGGCCCTGGGACAACCCTTCATTGGCCTGGGCAACTATGCGGACATTTTCCAGGACCCAAACTTCTGGGCCACCATCAACCGCACTCTCTACTTTCTCGTTGTTTCAGTGGCGGCTGAACTCTTTTTCGGCGTGCTGGTGGCGCTGCTGCTCAACCAGCAGTTCCGCGGGCGTGGCCTGCTGCGCGCGATTGTGCTCATTCCCTGGGCGCTGCCGGTGACGATTGATGCCATTATGTGGCTGTGGATTGTGAACCCCAGCTATGGCGCGCTCAACAGCCTGCTCTGGCAACTGGGATTGATTGATCAATACCAGACGTGGCTCAGCTCGCCCACCAGCGCGATGAACGTTGTGATTCTGGCCGATGTGTGGAAGGTGACACCGCTGGTGATTCTGCTAACGCTGGCGGGGTTGCAGACAATTCCGCCCACGCTCTACGAGGCGGCGAAGGTGGATGGCGCAGGCGCATGGCGCAGCTTCTGGGGGATTACGCTGCCGCTGCTCCGCCCCACCCTGGCAATTGTGCTGGTGATTCGCTCCATGGATGCCTTCCGCGTCTTTGACATCATCTACATCATGACGGCAGGCGGCCCCTCGGACGGGACGAAGGTCATCTCCTACTACACCTACATTGAGGCCTTCTCCTTCCTGCGCATGGGGCGCGGCGCCGCGCTCGTGTACATCATCACGCTGGCCGTGGGGCTGATGGCGTGGATCTATATCAAGTTGATCAACCGAGAGACGGAATACTAATCATAGGCAATTAACGAGTACTCATTCGTAATTTGCTGCGATACATAGCAATTCGATAACTTGGCATAGTTTCCTGCCTTTTCCGCTTTTACCGCACTTTCCGCGTACAGAAATTTCCTTGAGGCGAGCGCCAATGGCAAAGCATACTGTTCTGAATCGCATTATGGTTTATGGCGGGGCGCTGCTGGTGGCGATTGTGGTGCTGGCGCCGCCCATCTGGCTGCTGATTTCGAGCATCTCCTCGGCGGCCGAGCTGCTCAGCGTGCCAGTCCACTGGATCCCGCGCGAGCCGACGCTCGAGCGCTACCGCCAGGTGATCTTCGCCACGGGTTCCGATTCGGCCGCGGTCTTCCGGCGCTCTATCCTCAACAGCCTGATTGTTTCCACATCAGTTACGGTTATCTGTGTGGTGCTGGGAAGTCTGGCCGCGTACTCCTTTGCACGCATGCCCTTTGCGCGCCACGGCCGCCTCGTCTATGTGTTGCTGGTTGCCTACATGCTGCCACCCATTATCCTGGTGATTCCGCTCTACGGCATCATGGGCACGCTGGGGCTTACGGACACCAAATTTGGCCTCATCCTCATCTACACCTCGCTGATCATGCCCTTCGCCGTGTGGATTTTGCGCGGCTTCTTCCAGACGATTCCGGCCGAGCTTGAGGCGGCGGCGATGATTGACGGCTCGTCGCGCATGGGCGCCTTCGTGCGCATCATTCTGCCGCTGGCCGTGCCCGGACTCGTGGCGACGGCGCTCTTCTGCTTCCTCATGGCGTGGGAGGAGTTTCTCATTGCGCTCATCTTCACGTCCACGGGCGCGTCCAAGACGGTGCCCGTGGCGATTGCCGAGTTCAAGGGCCGCCACTCGATTGACTTTGGCATGATGGCCACGGGCGGCATCATTGCAGCCATCCCGCCGGTGATCATCGCCATCATCTTCCAGCGCTATTTGATCAGCGGCCTTTCCTCGGGCGCGGTCAAGGGGTAGCTCGGGTCTCCTGTGCCGGGTGTCGGCCAACAAAAATTGAAGGCTGACGATTGACGGTTGATGATTGGGCGCACTGTCCGGATATCAATCGTCAATCGTCAGCTTTTTTACGCGCCAGCCGACGCCCCATACCCGACACCCAAATTCCCCCTTGACACGCACATTGTCCAATGCTACAATAGACGTACCCCTCCCCCTGGGGGGTGGGGTACAGGCTGGGGAGGGGTGGGGTACAGGAGGCACTATGCTCGATACGGGTAAGAAGCAGGAACTCAATACGCGCCTCAAGAGCATCGAGGGGCACATCCGCGGCATCCAGCGCATGGTCGATGAGGATGTCTACTGCATGGACATCATGAAGCAGATCAAGGCCGTGCAACAGGCGCTTGAGCGGGTGAGTGCGCTGACGCTTGAGAATCACCTCAACACCTGCGTCTCCACCGCCATTCGCAGCGAGGACGCGGCCGAGCAGGACCGCGTGGTGCATGAGATCATGGATGTATTCAAAGCCACCGGCAAGCTGTAGATTGTCACCATTCGCAGAATCAACAAGGAGAAGAGCATCATGACGAAGACCTATACAGTTCCCGACATTTCGTGTGGCCACTGCACCGCAACCATCGAGCGCGAGCTCAAATTGGTGGATGGCGTGACCAGTGTCAAGGCCGAGCAGGAGAGCAAGCAGGTGACGGTGGAGGTGAAGGACGAAGCAACATTGGCCAACGTGGAGGCCATGCTGCAGGAGATCGGCTACCCGATTGCGGCATAGTTGTTTGTCCGCTAAGCGGGCATGCAATTCGTAGCGGCGGCTTCAGCCGCCGTTCGCATGGATCGCGTCGCATCCTCGAGAACGGCGGCTTATGAGTGTTGACGAACTGTTTCGGTATAAGCCTCGCCGCGGCCACCGCCATAGGCTAAAGCCTACGGCTAGCCAACCCAAGCCTGCTGAAGCAGGCTTACACCCTCTTGCGCTCGAGTGCGATGGCGCCAAATGGCGCCATTGGGCGCAGGTTGGCGTCAGTCGGCTTCAGCCGACTTGGGTTGGCTAGCCTGGGACTTCAGTCCCAGGCGGCCCCGCGACGAATACCCGTCCATTTCGGAAACGTTCATCAGCCGCCGCTACGAAATGCACTGCCCGCTACAGAGACGTTTGATAGTTGTTGCTTTTTGGAGGTCCAGAATGAGTGAGACAAAAGAACTGGTTATTCCCGTCGCCGGGATGACCTGCACGAATTGCGCCAATACGGTCACGCGCACGCTCAAACGTGTCGACGGGGTGAGCGACGCCACTGTCAGCTATGCCAACGAGCGCGCCACTGTAGCCTATGACCCCGCCCGTGTGCAGCCCGATGCGCTGATCCACGCTGTGGAAAGCGCCGGCTATGGCGCAACCATGGCGACTTTGGATCTCCCCATTGCGGGAATGACTTGTAACAATTGCGCGAATACCATTAGTCGCAACCTGCGCCGTGTGGACGGCGTGCTCGAGGCCGAGGCCTCTTACGCCAGCGAGCGCGCGCATGTGCGCTACCTCCCCTCCATGGTGGAGGTGAGCGACATCAAGCGCGCCATTCGCGATGCAGGCTACAGCGTCATCGAGGTGGAGGGCGACGAAGAGGCGCAGGTGGACGCCGAGCAGGCCGCGCGCGCCGCCGATTTGGCGGACAAAAAGCGCAAGGTGATCGTGGGCGGCACGCTTACGGCCATCATCATGGTACTCAGCATGGCCGAGATGGTGGGCATTCCGCTTGATTTCCCCGGCCGCTTGTGGCTCGTGGCCGCGCTCACCGCCCCCGTTCAGTTCTGGGTAGGGCGCGACTTCTACGTGGGTGCGTGGAAAGCAGCCAGGAACCGCACCACCAATATGGACACGCTCGTGGCGCTTGGCTCCAGTGTCGCCTTCTTCTACAGCCTGGCCATCCTCGTGCTGGGGCTGGACCCCATGCACTACCACGTCTACTTTCGAGGCCGCAGCGATGATCATCACACTGATCATCGTGGGCAAATATCTCGAGGCGCGTGCCAAGGGGCAGGCGGGCGAGGCCATCCGCAAGCTGTTGGGGCTGCGGGCGCGCACGGCGCGCATTGTGCGCGGTGTGGGCGCGGCCGCCGAAGAGGTCGATGTACCGATTGACAGCGTGCTCGTCAACGACATTGTGGTCGTGCGCCCTGGTGAGAAGGTGCCCGTAGACGGCCGCATTACCCAGGGGCGCAGCACGCTGGACGAGTCGATGATCACCGGCGAAAGCCTGCCCGTGGACAAGGGCCCCGATGATATAGTCATCGGCGGCACGGTGAATGGCACCGGCAGCTTCCGCTTTGAGGCCACGGCCGTTGGCAAGCAGACTGCGCTGGCGCAGATTGTGCGCATGGTGCAGGAGGCGCAGTCAAGCCGCGCGCCCATTCAGGCGCTGGCCGACAGGGTGTCGGCGGTCTTTGTGCCTGCCGTGATTGGCTTCGCGCTGTTGACGTTCCTTGTTTGGTACTTCTGGGGCGCGGCGGCATACTATCCAATGGAGAGCAGGCTGGGTGTTTCGCTCATCTTTATGGCGAGCGTGCTGCTCATCTCGTGCCCGTGCGCGCTGGGGCTGGCAACGCCCACGGCGATCATGGCCGGCACGGGTATGGGCGCCGAGCGGGGCATCCTTATCAAGAATGCCGAAGCACTGCAGCGCGCCGGCGACATTACCACGGTGGTGCTGGACAAGACAGGCACAATCACCCGCGGCAAGCCGGCGGTGACAGATGTGGTGGCGGCCGATGGCGACGGCGCCGCGCTGCTGCGGCTGGCGGCCAGCGCCGAACGCGTTAGCGAGCACCCGCTGGCGGCGGCGATTGTGCAGCGTGCGCAGAGTGATGGGCTGACGCCTGAGCGAGCCCGCCGGCTTTGAGTCGGTGACGGGGCGCGGCGTGGTGGCCCAGGTGGATGGGCGCACTGTGGCCGTGGGCAGCCCCGCCTTCATGGACGAGCGGCGCGCCAATGGCTATGACCCCGCCGAGGCCGTCCTCCTTATGCAACAGCAGGGCAAGACCGCCATGGTGGTGGCGGTGGATGGCGCGATTCAGGGCGTGCTGGGCGTGGCCGACACGGTCAAGGAGTCCAGCGCCGAGGCGATTGCGTCGCTCCACGCCATGGGGCTGCGCGTGGTGATGCTTACGGGGGACAACACGCGTACGGCGCATGCCATTGCGCAGCAGGTAGGGCTGGACCCTGCCAGCGAGGTTGTGGCCGAGGTAATGCCCGGCGACAAGGCCGCAGCCGTGCGCGCCGAGCAGGAGGCTGGCGGCGTGGTTGCCATGGTGGGCGACGGCATCAACGATGCACCGGCACTGGCGCAGTCGGACGTTGGCATGGCCATTGGCACCGGCACCGATGTGGCGATTGAGGCGGCTGACATCACCCTCATGCGCGGCGATCTGCGCAGCGTGCCCCAGGCCATCCACCTGAGCAAGCGCACGCTGCGCGCGATCAAGCAGAATCTCTTCTGGGCCTTTGCCTACAACGTGGCGGCGATTCCGCTGGCGGCTGGGCTCTTTGTGCCGCTGCTGGGGCCGGCGGTCAAGCTGAACCCCATGGTCGCCGCGGGAGCAATGGCCTTCAGCAGCGTCTTTGTGGTAACGAACTCCCTGCGCCTGCGGCGCGCCAGAATCTGAAGCGCGGCTGTTCGTTAGCGGCATGTGCAGGGCTGTAAAGGAAGGGGTGAGCGCAGAGCGCGTTTCGCCCCTCCTCTATATTCAGGCGCAAGCGGTTTTCAAGCGCAAGCAATTTTCAAGCGCAAGCAAGGAGCGACCCCCATGCAGATTATTCCGTGCAGCAGCGAAGCCGAATACGCACGCGTGCGCGATTTCCTGCGCACGCTCGACTCGTGGAAGGAATGCGGGCTGATGGCCTACCCCGTCGCCCGGCTCGAGTATTGGCGCTGGCATGTGCAGGACGTCTCACCCCAGCCACCCATGGCGGAGACCCTGCTGTTGGCAGAGGTGGCGGGTGAAATCGTGGCCGTCCTCTCGCCCGAGGGGTGGGGCGATGCGCTCTTCCATGTTCACCCGTCGCACCGCACGCGCGCCGTGGAGCGTGCGCTGATTGCGGTTGCCGAAGAACGGCTGGCGCGCACCGAGGCCGACGGCAGCCGCGTGCTTGAGATCTGGGTGCACGCCAGCGACACGCTGCTGCCCGAACTGCTGACCGAAGAGGGCTACAGCCGCGGCGCATGGCCCGAATCCCAATGGTTGCGCCGGCTTGATGGCGGCGCGGAGGTGCCTGCGCCCGTCGTGCCCACCGGCTACACGCTGCGCGCCCTGGGCGACGCCGCGGAACTGCCTTCACGCAGTTGGGCCTCATGGCGGGCCTTTCACCCCAACGATCCCGACTCCGCCTACGAGGGCCACGATTGGTACGCGCGCAATATTCAGCGCAACCCGCTCTACCGCCAGGATCTGGACCTTGTGACGATTGCCCCCGACGGTGCGGTTGCGGGCTTCTGCACTGTCTGGTACGACGCGGCCACGCGCCTGGGCTACTTTGAACCGGTGGGTGTAACGCCCGAGCACCAGCGGCGGGGGCTGGCACGCGCCCTGCTTCTGGAAGGCATGCGCCGATTGCAGGCAATCGGCGCGACCTGCGCCACAGTGGCCGGGTACAGCGAGGCGGCCAACGCACTCTACGCGCAGGTAACCGGCGCGCAGCCGCTCATCAATTCGCAGTGGCGCAAGCAGTGGCCGGGGTAGATCGCCGCAAAGCAGAAAGGGCCGTACGCAGGTAGCGATGCCTGTGTACGGCCCTTTCTGCTTTGCGGCTGCGCATCTTTGCGTTGCAGCTCTACAGCGCCCGCATGCGGTTATTGCGTGCGTTGTGCTCCACCTCGGTCAGGCCAAGCGCCTCAAGCAGCGGGGGGATGTACATACCAAAGCGGCCGCGAAAGCCGTTCTTCATGCCGTACCAGCCACCGATTGGGTTGTCGGGTGACCGTCCCCAGGCTTCCACTGTGCCCGCTTTGGGTTCCTTCTTTTCGTCCGCGCTGCCCAACTCCATCCAGTCACCGTGCCGCTTGAGCATGGCGTGCAGGTCCTCAATGCAGCGTGCGTCATAGTAGAGCACCGTGCTGCCAACCGTGCAGACAAGCCGCGGCGGTGAGGCGCTTTCATCCCGATAGATCGTATAGCTGGATGTGCCGGGTGGCGTTTGCAACTGCCACGGATCATCCTTCGTGCCTCTACCTTCAGCCATGGTGATATGCCTCCTGCAGGTGGTGAAATGGGGTGGGGTGGCTATTATATCGGAGAGGGGTGCGTACTGCCAGCGCACAAATTGAAGCAAGGCTTCCGCTTAGGGAAGCCTTGCTTCAATTTGTGCGCTGCAACATTTACCGGCGAGCATACGTCTGGTAGGCAGTGCGTGCAGATTCGTTCAGAAAGGCAAGCCGATGACAAGTCTCTTGCGCAAGACCCTGCGGTTGTTGCCGGCTACGGCCCTGCTGCTTGCGGGCGCATGCGTGCCCTTGCAACCCAACGGTGGCGCCGGCGGGACGGCCACGCCGCCAGAAGCAAGCCCGGCCCCTCAAGGCTCGGCCGCGCCGGCGACAGCGCCGCTCACGTCAACGACGCCGGCAACGTCAACAACATCAACAACGGCCACTGAAACAACAATTGACGTCACCGCGCCAACAGTGAACGCCTCTCTCCGGTTAAGCGTGCCGGTGACAGTGACGATTGTTGGGCCGATTTCGCCTGATCGCGCCATTGTGGGGCCCGTGGGCGAGCCACAAATGCACGAGACGCCGGCTGCTCAACCGGCGGTGGATGATCAGGATAGCTGAAGATGGGTGATTGACTTTCTGGCCACTGGCGCACTTACCCACTGGCGGATGCGCGGCAATTCATGCCGCGCATCTGGAGCCCGCTGATGCACGCAGGATGAGGCCAGCCTACACCTGCGCCGATTCGCGAATGGCCATCTCGATGTAGATTGCGGCCGACCAGCCGAAAATCGGCGCGGCCTTGGGCGGTATCTCGGCACTCTCGGGGTGATAATACTCGAAGATGTCGCTGGTTGTCTGCACCATCGCCAGCGAGCGACGGCGCAGCTCTGCCGCCAGTTCGGGGTAGCCGCTGCGCTCCAGCCCCTCCATGATAATGTAGTTGCTGTTGAGCCAGGTGGGGCCGCGCCACATCTCCAGCGGGTCATAGTGCGGGTCGTTAATGGCCACAGTGGGCACAGGGTAACGCGTCCAGAAGAGCTTCTCGTCGGTGAGGGCAGCCACAAGGCGCTCGGCAATCTCGTGCGGCATGCGCCCCGTAAAGAGCGGAAAGAGGCTGAAGGGGGTCTTGATACGAATCGGCTCACCATCGCGAGTGGACCAGAAGAGCCCCGCCTCAGCGTCCCACATGCTGTCGATCATGCGCTGCGCAAGCTTTTCGGCGCGTGTGCGCCATTCGGCCACGTCGTCGTCCAGCCCCAGCACCTCGGCCATGCGCGCCAGTGCATCACACTGCATCACCAGGTAGCTGTTAAGGTCGGTGGCCTCCACGGGCATGCCGCCATCCCACAGCGGGCTGTCGTCAAGGCCGCTGGAAAAGGGGTGGCCATATTCGCACAGGCCGTTGTTGTCGCGGTCGTTCTCCTCCAGCCACCAGCGGTTCCAGCGCACCACCGGCTCGTAGATTTCATCGAGGAACTCGGGGTCGTGGTCCATCTCGTAGAGCTTCCACGCCGTCCACGCCAGCAGGGGCGGCTTGGTGACGTCGGCCTCCACGGGAAAGGTGAGGTGGGTGACAATACCCTCGTCGTGGATGGCGTCAGGGATCATGCCGTCGGCGCGCTGGTGATCGAGCACAATGCGAAGCTGGTCGCGCGCCAGCTTCATTTCCACGTGGCGATAGGCCAGGGCGTGGAAGAAGGCGTCCCACTGCCACACGCCCACATAGTGAATCTTGGAGGGGGTCATGGCCTCGCGCGTGGTGTAGAAGCGCGTGGAAATCAGGCCGGCGCGCATGACCCACCACGCGTAGAGGTAATGGGGCAGCAGGTCGTCGCGCACGGGCGGGGCAGCGGCAAACCAGTTGTGCCAGCGCTCCTCGGCCTCGGCAAAGGCGCTTTCGACGTTGGGAATGGAGCGGTTGAAGCCAAGGCGGGGCGTCATGTTGAGCAGCAGCGCGTGCGTGCCGTCCGACTCGACCACAAGGCGCACGTGCTGATCGTTGGTCTCCACGTTTTCCACTTCATTGACGAGCAGCCGCGCGTTGGTGGTATAGGCCACGTTGCGGCGAATGTCGCCGTTGAGGCGCAGCACACCGCCGCGCCTGTCCGTGCGGGCGCTGTCGAGGGTGGTGGCAAAGCGAATGCCGTAGCGCCCCGCGGGCAGCGCAATCAGGATCGTCTCGCTGTCCACAAAGGTGAGGCGAAAGAGGCCGGCGGCACTATCCAGCGCCACGGCGTGGGGCCAGGTGCTCTGTTCCAGCGCCAGCGGCTCACCCGCTTCTGTGGTAATCGTGAACTCGCTGAGGATGGGGCGGCGGCGGCGGTAGCTGCTGAGCTGGTTGTCCAGCTTGAACCAGCGCTCTGCCAGGCGGAACGAGAGAGTCTCATTCACACGGAAGATCATCAGGCGCGAGCCGCGCTCGCTCAGCGGCACCTGCGTCAGATTGATACGATCCTTGAGCAGCCGCAGGTAGGGTGACGAGACAAGCATGGGTTCTTCGTGTTCAGTCATCATGGTTGGCAGGTATGGGAGCGGGGGCCAGCTGGGCAAGCAGGCGCGCCGAGTGCGTGGGCCATTGAATGACGGTGATGGCCGCGTTGTCGGGAATGTTCTGGTAGGTGTGGCTGAGCGACCTGTTGCTTGCGCCGCAAATGAGCGTGGCCAGCACAAGGCCATGGGCCACCACAAGCACAGGGCCCGGGTGGTGGCGGGCGGCAATTTCATCCACGGCGGGCCAGGCGCGCTGTGCCACATCGTAGACCGACTCGCCGCCAATGGGGCGGGCGTAGAGGGGATCGGCTTCACGCTCGGCCCAGTTCTCGGCATATTGCGCCTTGATGTCGGGGAAGAGCATGCCCTCCCACTCGCCCAGGCGCACCTCGCGCAGGCGCGGCTCGGGGTGAATGGGCAGGTGGAATTTCTTTGCCACCGCCTGCGCCGTCACAAAGGCGCGCTGCAGATCGCTGCTGTAGATGGCCTGAATGCGCTCGCCTTCGATGACCTCGGCCAGCGCCACCGCCTGAGCCAGCCCCGTCTCGTTGAGAGCCAGGTCGGTGTTGCCCTGGTAGCGCCCCTGCAGATTCCAGTCGGTTTGGCCGTGGCGCACCAGCCAGAGTTCGGTGGTATCAGACAATATGACTCCTAACAGTCAATACGACGCAAAGGCGCAAAGGCGCAAGAGGAAGCGCAAAGAAAAGCAAAAACAGGGACAGTTATTTGCGTTACGGGAGCGTGAAATCGCAGAACGACGCGTGGGTGCTATCCATCGGGCCGCCTTTCCAGATTCATCGCTTGCACTGGAGTTCACTCCCGCACGGGCGCATAAATGAGTGTGGCCACACCCGAACTGAATGATCGTGCATCGACAAGCTTGAGCGTCGCACTGGTTTCTGCCTGAAAGAGACGCTTGCCTTTGCCCAGAACCACCGGGTAGACAAGAAGGCGCAGGCTGTCCACCAGATCATGCTGGATGAGTGTTTGCACGAGGGTGGCGCTGCCGTGGACCACGATATCCCTGCCATCCTGCTGTTTGAGTTTGGCGATTTCTTGCACGACATTGTCTTTGATCAGCGTCGAGTTGTTCCAGTCTGCCTTGTCCAGCGTGGTTGATACAACGTACTTGGCCACGTGATTGA
This sequence comes from uncultured Chloroflexia bacterium, assembly GCA_963773745.1. GTDB lineage: Bacteria > Chloroflexota > Anaerolineae > Caldilineales > Caldilineaceae > UBA5069. The sequence goes on along the minus strand of CAVZCL010000004.1, from coordinate 98,511 downwards.
AGTAAGCCGCCCCTTCGTCCTTGCTCTCCGGCCAGGCTGCTGCAAAGCCCTGATAGGTCACACGCCCCAGGAGCAAAGCGTCGCCGGCCAGCGTCTCCTCGGCCTTGAACTGGGCGATCTCGTCATTCCAATACGGAGCGGTCCAGGCGGGTTGTTCCATCACGCCATCCAGCGACACAAATTCAGTGACAACCAACTTGCGCATCCCCAATTCCTTTCCATAGGTAGAAGTCCAGAACACGTACATTCGAGCCATGTGGGCGCAACGCTGCACGAAAGTGAGGCGCCCTTCCGAGCGTTAGATTTGTTGTTCGCGCGACTGCCGATAGCTCTCGAATGAGACAATGGGCGGGCGCTCGCGCTCGACAATCTCCGCCACGTCGAGGCTGTAGCCCGCCGCACCCTGGCGAATCAGCTTCATCGACTTGTTGACGTCGGCGAGAAGGTGCGTGCCCATGCGCTGCTCCAGCTTGTCAATCACCACCTGCAGGATGGCGAAGGACATTTTGCTCAGCGCCTCGAGCGGCTGGTTGTGGTGAACGCGCTCGAGCAGGTCCACCTGGGCAATCGCCCCCAGCCCGTAGCGCTCGTATATCTCGATGAGCAGCCCCGTCTCCACGCCGTAGCCCGAGTAGAAGGGCACACTCTCCAGCGCGCTGCGCCGCCCGGCATACTCGCCCGAGAGAGGCTGGATCACGCCGCTCAACTCGGGGTAGAAGAGGTTGATGAGCGGGCGCGCCATCAGTTCCGTCACACGGCCGCCCCCCGCCGCCTGCAGCGCGCCCGCCGCAAAGATGGGGCGCTGGTAAAAGCCCTTGACATAGTGCAGGCTGGGGTTGGCAATGAGCGGCCCCAGAATACCATAGACAAAGCGAGCGTCAATGTTGGCAATGTCCGTGTCAATCCACGCCACAATGTCGCCCTTGGTCACAAGCAGGCTCTTCCAAAGCGCCTCGCCCTTGCCGCGGCGCGCGCCTGCTTCGGGCAGCAGTTGCTGGTGGATGTAGACGGGCACGCCCAGCGACGCGGCAATTTCGCGCGTGCGGTCGGTGGAGTTTGAGTCGATCAGCACAATTTCGTCCAGCAGCGGCATCCGCTCCATCAGCGCGCGTTGAATGGTGCGGATCACTTTCCCCACCGTGGCCTCTTCGTTGAGCGCGGGCAGCGCCAGGCTGATAGTGAGCTTCTGCTCCTGTTTGCGCTCGAGCAGCCAGAGTAAATTCGCAAACTCGTCAGCGTGGAAGGTATTCTCGGCAAACCAGGTGTCCACAAGAATCGAGATGGCTCCCTGGCCGGCCAGCTCGTCGTCCTCCACCTGCGTGTTGGTCAGATACTGGCTGCCGTGGGGGCTTTTGACAACGAGCACAGGCACAGGGCTCTCGCGCAGCAGCCTGTCGGCCACGCCGCCCACAGAGTCAACGTCGGCCTGGGGCAGAATGGGCGCGCCGAGGATGACGAGATCATAGTTGGCGGCGGCGGCAGTAATGTGCGCGGGCGCGTCGTCGGTCACCACCTCCTGCAGTTCAAGACCATGCAGCTGGGGCAGCACGCGCTGCAGGCCGCGGAAGGGGGCATCATCATTCACCTGGGGCGCAGCGGGGCGCGCATGGAGCGCCGTGTGCGCCGCATGCGGGAAGGCGAGCCCCAGCCGCACGGCGAGCTCGGCATTGGGGCCACCGCGCACGGGCATAAGAATGCGCTTGGCGTCGATGGGCCGGATATCCAGATCGCCAGTCTCGTTGTGCAGCGAGCCGCGCAGCAGCGCCAGGCTGCAGGGCGTGTTGGCCAGCACCTCATCAGCAGCGACGCCCAGCGCCTGCAGGTGGACGCCCATGTCGAGCAGCAGCAGGTCGGGGCGCAGTTCGCGCACAGCCTGTACAAGCTCCTGCCAGGGATTCACGGAGACGGAAACCTTCGGGTGTGCGCTGATGGCAACGTCGGCGGCAATTTCGAGCATGCGCTGGCGCACAATGCGCGCCTGCCCTGCGGCCCCGCTAATTGAAGCTTCGTCGGCCACGGGCACAATCCCCACAAGCACCACGTGCTGCGCAATCGCCAACGCGGTGTCGTAGACATCGGTGTAGCCTTCATCGGGAAAAACAGGCACCACAACCGTGCGTACAGGCTGGAAGAAGGTGCGTTTGCGTTCAGTGGTCTGCACGGGTGACTCCTGAATAAGTGCCGATGGTGCGCGCAGAAAAGAACGATTGGCGATTGGCAATTGGCTCCAAAGCCGCGCCGATCGCAATCGTCAATCGCCAGTTTTCAACAGTTGAGCTTCGCTCAGCAACGGCGCAATGTGCTGCTTGTAGACATGCTGCCATGTGCCGGCGCGCGCTCTCATGCCAAAGCGGGCCGTGGGCGAGGCCGCCAGGCTGTGCGCCACCAGATTAGCCACCTGCGCCGGGTCGGCGTCGGGATCGAAGTAGTGGGCGTCATCGCCGGCAAGCTCGCGCAGCACCGCGATGTCGCTGCAGAAGATGGGCATGCGGTTGAGCGCCGCCTCCAGCAGTGGGATGCCGAAGCCCTCTTCGCGGCTGGGCATGAAGAGCGCATCGGCAAAGCGGAAGAGATCCGCCAGCACGCCGTCGGGCACAAAGCCGTCGTAGCGCTCGGCCAGGAAGATGGCAGCGTCGCCCAGTTCGAGTTCATCACGCTGGGCGCGCAGGCGGGCAAAGTACTCCACATTGGCGGGATTGTGCTGGCCCAGTGGGCCCGTCACCAGCAGGCGTGCGCCGGGCAGCTGCTCGCGCAGGGGGGCAAGCATCTGCAGCGCAAGTTCAATGTTCTTGCGCGGCGTCAGCCGCACGGGCAACAGAAGCAGCGGCGTTGGCGCCAGGAGATCGAGCTGCGTCATGAGCGGCAACGTTGCGCCGTCAAGCTTGAAGAAGCGGCTAATGTCGACGCCGTTGGGCACAACGTGAATGCGCTCGGCGGGCACATCCAGCAGCGCCGCCAGCTCATCGCGGCGCTGGAGGGAGACAACCACCTGCGTGGCCCACGGCCAGTCCGTGCGCAGCAGATCCCACGGCGCGCCGTCGTGCAGCTGGGGGCGATAGCGCGGCGTCGTCCACGCCAAATCGTGATGCCAGAGGATGAGCGACGGCGCGCCGGGCTGCTGCGAAAGAGCGTGCAGCGCGGCGGTGAGCGCCAGATTCTTGCCCAGCGAGGCGACGTTGTGGGCAATGAGTACATCCACGCCGGCGAGCATGGCGGACATTTCTGCCAGCAGCTTGTCGCGCACGACGGCAAAGCTCACCGGCACGCGGCCCGCATCAAGTGCGTTCTTCATTTCGAGGATGGCCGGGTGCATGGAGTCGGCCAGGGGCAGCAGGCGAACGGGGATGTCGGCGCGCCAGGCCGCGCCGCGCGCGGCCAGCACCTGCACGCTGTGGCCGGCATCAGCGAGCACATCGGCCTGTGCGGCGAGCACGCGTTCGACGCCGCCCACAACGGGCGGAACCGCATAGTGAAGGAGGGCAATGCGCATGGCGAACCTTCCTGAATGGGCATCTGGTGCGAATGCAGCGCAGGCAACACGCGTGTGCGCCACGTATACGTAGATACAGAGTAACACGAATGCGCAACCAAAGCGTGATTGTGCGGGGCGAACGGGTGCATGCGTGGCGGAGGCACGCGTGGCGGGGGCCTGGAAATATCGGCGATATGTCTCGCCAGGGTGACTGTTGGCACTGAGGAAGCGATACCGGGTTGAGCGATGCCTGGTTGAGCGATACCGGGTTGATAGTGAAGTTCCATGAGCCGCCACCGTTACGAAACGCATCTCTCCCTTGCACGCTGGCGCCGATCTGCCGCCTAAAGTGCATTCTCCTTGCATCGCATTCCCCTCTCGTGTAGAATCGTCGTTGTGCCAACATTCACAAGGCGCAAAACGTGCTATGCTGTAGGTGGCTAAGAAGCAGGTGCTGCGCAACGCAGCCACGTTCGCGCCTCGGGCAGCATCCTCTGACCCACCTGCGCGAATCCCGAAAGATTCTTTTTGAACGCGAGGGGATCTCCTCATGCTTGAAGTACCCATTGAGAAATTTGCCGAAATCAAACGCGAACAGGTCCAGGAGCTTGCACACGAGTCTATCGTCGTGCCCGAGGATCTGCAGGCGAACGTTTTTGTCACCACGCTCGACAACGTCTACAACTGGAGCCGCAAAGCCAGCATCTGGCCGCTCCTCTTTGGCCTCGCCTGCTGCGCAATTGAGATGATCGCCACCGCCGCCAGCCGCTGGGACCTGGGGCGCTTCGGCATGGAAGTCATGCGGCCCAGCCCGCGCCAGGCGGACCTGATGATCGTCTCCGGCACGGTGACGAAGAAGATGGTGCCCGCGATTGTGCGCATCTATGACCAGATGGCCGAGCCCCGCTATGTGATGGCCATGGGCGCGTGCGCCACAGGTGGCGGCCCCTTCAAGGAGGGGTACAATGTCGTCAGCGGCATTGACACCTACATCCCTGTGGATGTCTACGTGCCCGGCTGCCCGCCCACGCCCGAAGCGCTTATCTTCGGGCTGCTCAAGCTGCAGCAGAAGGTGGAGCGACAGAGCATAACGAAGGTCGCCTGGTACCGCAAGGGCTCCAGCGAGAGCGTGCCCGTGCCCGTGCTCGGGGCCGACATCTTTGACCCACGCCAGGTGCAGCTGATTCAATCGGTGACCATGGACGGCGGCGGCGCCAAGGCCGGCGGCGAGAGTGTGCGTCGCTCCGTGACGCCCGTGCCCCTCTCCGATGAGGCCAAGGCGCGCGTCAAGGCGGCCAAGGCAAAGGCCATGGGCGCACGCCAGCCGGCATAACCCACGGATTTTTGACGCAAGGTCGCAAGGTCGCCAAAGAACGCAAGTCAGGCGCACGCACATCCCGCGATTTGTGAGAGACTGCAGTTTGAGAGACTGGGTTGAGAGACTGCAGTTTGAGAGCTGCGGTTTGAGAGACAAGGTGAAATGCAATGAGTGATGTCGTCGCAGCTACACCCGAAGAGACGCAGAACGCGGCCGCAGCAAGCGCAGCGCCGGTTGTGGAGACGAACCTTCCTTATGCCAACGCCGTGCCCGGCGCCGTGATTGGCACCTGGGCGGATGAGACTGACGCCGCGCTCGTCGTCGCACCTGAAAAGCTGCTCGAGTTCCTGACGCACCTGCGCGACGTGGAGAGCTATGACTTCCTCTCCAGCGTCACCTGCGTGGACTACCTCACCTACAAGGGCAAGGCGCGCACAGGCATTGCTGAGCGCTTTGACACCGTCTATCACATTTACAGCACAAGCAAGGGGGGCGGCCCCGTGCGGCTGCATGTGCGCGTCCCCGAGAACGAAACGGTGCCCTCGGCCACAAGCGTCTACCCAGGCGCGAATTTGCAGGAGAGCGAGATCTTTGACCTCTTCGGCATCAAGTTTGAGGGACACCCCAACCTGCGGCGCGTCTTTTTGTGGGATGCCTTTGCGGGCCACCCCATGCGCAAGGATTGGAAAGAGGCCTACTTCGAGGAAGAGACCAAGCCCTTCAAGAGCCGCCACCCGGCCGGCAACTATATCTGGGCCGAAGACAAGCTGCCCTGGAAGTCCAACAGCACCTACCCCGATGGATGGGATCCCGAGTCGTGGAAGGAGCCGGTAACCTATGTGCCCGTGAGCCAGGCGCCCAACGCGGGCGGCTACGGCGAAATGGACACGCAGAGCGTGGTTGTGAACCTGGGGCCGCACCATCCCAGCACGCACGGCGTCTTTCGCATGCTCACGCGGCTGGAAGGCGAAACCGTGACGGCGCTTGAGCCCGAGATGGGGTACCTGCACCGCAACCACGAGAAGATCGGCGAGCGCAATACCTGGCTCATGAACATGCCCTTCACCGATCGGCTGGACTACATCAACAGCATGAGCAACAACCTGGGCTTTGCGCTGGCCATGGAGAAGTTCCTGGGTATTGAAGTGCCGGAACGCGCCAACTACATCCGCGTGATCATGGCCGAACTGTCGCGCGTGGTGAACCACTTCTGGTCGATCGGCTTCATCCTCAACGACCTGGGCGCGCTGCAAACGCCGGCCCTCTACGGCATTGAAGAGCGCGAAATGGTGCTTGACCTCTTCGAAGAGGTGAGCGGCGGCCGTCTGCTCTGCAACTACATGCGCTTTGGCGGCGTGGTGCGCGACTTGACGCCCGGCTGGGCCGATCGCGCCAGCTACCTCGTCAACGAGCGCATGCCGCGCGCGGCCGATATGATTGACGATCTCTTGAGCAACAACGAAATCGTCAAGGCACGCGGCAAGGGTGTGGGCCACTTGCCCGCCGCCGACCTGCTGGCGCTGAGCGTCACCGGCCCGCTGATTCGCGCCGCGGGCGTCCCCTATGACGTGCGCAAGGCCGAGCCTTACTGCATTTATGACCGCTTCGATTTCGACATTCCCACGTTGCCCGAGAGCGACATCTACGCGCGCTACTACATTCGCCTGCTGGAGATTCGCCAGAGCCTGCGCATTTTGCAGCAGGCACTGCGCGACATCCCTGAAGGCGACTTCTTGGGCGGCAAGGGGGGCTACACCTTCCGCCCACCGGAAGGCGAAGTCTATCACCGCATTGAATCGCCCAAGGGTGAACTGGGCTTCTATCTGGTGAGCGACAACAAGCCCAACGCCTATCGCTACCACGTGCGCGCCCCTTCGTTCATCAACATCAACGGGCTGGGGCCAATGGCCGTAGGCTACAAGGTGGCGGATGCGGTGGTGATTCTGGGCGCAATCGACATTGTGCTGGGCGAAGTGGATCGGTAAAGAGAACTGCGACGCGAAGGCGCAGAGGCGCAGAAGCGCGCAAAGAAAAGCAACTGCATCAAGAATCGTTCGAGCAAGTGCAGGTTGCTTTTCCTTGCCATTGCTTTCCTTCGCGGCTTTGCGCCTTTGCGTCGTATTTGTAGACTTTGGAGAGACGCATGTTTGGATCTGGAATACTCAAGGGGCTGGGGATTACGCTGGAGCACCTGCGCGACACCTATCTGGATGACCGCAAGGAAGTGCCCAGCCGCTATGAACAGAGCACCGAACTGGGCAACGACCGGCGCATTATGCGCCAGCCGGGCACGCAGGAGGGCATTCTGACGTTGCAGTATCCCGAAGAGAAGCGGCAGATTCCCGAGCGCTTCCGCTACATCCCCATGTTGCTCTTCGACACGGTGAAGAACGAGGATCGCTGCACGGCCTGTGGCATCTGTGCCAAGGTATGCCCGCCGCAGTGCATCTGGATTGTGCGCGACTCGGATGAGAACGGCAAGCCGGTGACGCGGCCCGCCGAGTTCTACATCGACGCGTCCATCTGCATGTCCTGCTCCTTCTGCGCCGAGTTCTGTCCGTTTGACGCGATTCGCATGAATCATGACTACGAGCTGGCGGTCTTTGATCGCTACCCGCAGTTGATCTATGACAAGGTGGAACTGACGGTGCCGCTCGAGTATTACGCGGCATTGTGGCCCGTGCAATATGCAGAGGAGGAAGAGCGCCGCGCCGCCGAAGAGGCAGCCGCCGCCGCCAAGGCCGAAGCCAAGGCCAAGGCCGATGCCGAGAAGAAGGCCGCCGCCGCGGCAGCCAAGGCAGCGGGGCCCGCCGCCGAAGCGGGCGCGACCGCCAAGCCTGCACGCAGCGCCTCTGATGTGGAGGCGCTGAAGAAGCAGGCCCAGGCGCGCGCCGCCGCTGCCAAGGCACGCGCTGGCCGGTGCGCCCGCCGAAGACGTGCAGGCCGTGGCTGAAGGCGCGACAGAGAAGATTGCAACCGACGTTGCGCCGCCCGGTGCCGCCGACGAGTCTGCCACCGACGAGGCCGCCGCCAAGAAGGCGCGTATTGATGAACTCAAGCGCAAGGCGCAGGAGAGCGCAGCCGCACGTGCGGCCGCCTCCGGTGAAGCGCCGGCTGCCCCTGCCCCTGCCGCCGAAGCTGCTGCTGAAACTGCTGCTCCTGCCGTAGAGGAAGCGCCCGCTGCCCCTGCCGCCGAGGCGGCTGCGCCGGCCGCTGCCCCGGTGCTGGATGACGAAGCCGCCGCCAAGAAGGCGCGCATTGACGAGCTTAAGCGCAAGGCGCAAGAGAGCGCAGCCAGGCGCAAAGAGAGCGAATAGCCACGCGCACACCATGTATGCTCGCTCGGCGGCCCCTGTGGTCGCCGAGTTTTGTTTATGCAGCGCCAACTGAAGCGAGGCTTCCGCCTCTGGAAGCCCTGCCTCGGCCGGCCACTACTTTATCGGATTCCCAATGGCCACACTCCCGAATGCACAACTGCCCGTGTTCACAACCCCACGCCTGCGGCTCGACGCGCTGACGCCTGCCGACGCCTTTGCGCTCTACTCACTGATGCGCGAACCCGAAGTGACCCGCTTTCTCAGCTTGGAGACGCTTGGCTCAGAGCACGAGGCCGCGGAAATGCTGGCGCGCTTTGCCAGCGTGCGCGTCGAGCGCGACGAGCTGCGCTGGGCCATGCGCAGAAAGAGCGACGGGCGCATGATCGGCATGCTCAAGCTGCAAGGCGCGCAGAGCCCCCGCCGCCGCGCCGAAGTCGGCTATGTGGTGGCACGTGCGGCGTGGCGGCAGGGTTACGCCCGCGAGGCCGTTGGCGCTTTGCTGGCGCACGCCTTTGGAACGCTGCAGCTTAACCGTGTGGAGGCGCTGGTCTACGCCGAGAATGAAGCGTCCCGCGCCCTGCTGCGCAGCCTGGGCTTCAGCGAGGAAGGCTACTTGCGCGAGCACTCCTGGGAGAAGGGGCGCTACTGGGATGATGTAATCTATGCGCTGCTCGCGCGCGATTACGAAACGAACCACCGGTACACAGACGTTCATGATTAATTGGCACAACGCGGGATGAAAATGAGCAGCGGCGCGTAGCGGAGGGCCTCCTGGCCCTCATCTTGCGGAGCACCAAGGTGCGCGCTCACGCAACATGAGGGCCAGGAGGCCCTCCGCTACGAAGTCCATCCCATTTTTAGGGTAGATGCCACAGAAGAAGAGAGATCGCAACCGCTAAAGTGATACCGGAACGAAACCCGCAGCGTCTCTCTGGGGAACAGGGATCGGGGAACTCTCCGCTTACCGCGATCCTTGTTCCCTGATCCCCGTTCCCTCTTTTCCGATGTCGGTTCCATGACGGCATCACTTAAGTTTTGAGGCGCATATGTGGATTGGCAACATCATCATCTATCGCGATCTGGCCTATGTGCCGGTTATGCATACGCTGAGCACGGGCGGCTGGTACACGGGCGAGCCGGTGCTCGTGGTGCCCGTTACGCCCGACGAACTGGCGCGCGCCATTGCCAAGGCACGGCGTGCGGGCAACCCGCCCATCTCCGCCCGCCAAATGGCGCTGGCGGCCGACCCGATTTTGCGCAGCACGGGTGCGGCCACGTGGACGCGCCTTGCCCTCTACGCCATCTCCTACGAAATTGACTGGGCGGACGACGGCGTGCGCCTGGCCATCTCCATGCGCGACGACCACGGACGCTTCGTGCCCGACCCCGCGAAAGAGCAGCGCTTTCCGGCCGAAACATCGGTGGAGGTGCTGGCCGCCGCAATTGCCAACGACTGGCAAGCGCGCAACGCCACTCCTGCACCCAGTGGCGCCTGACAGAGCGGCCCCTTGCCACCTCACCCACAATCAGGAGAGAGAACGAATGGTGCGCCTTTCGGTTTGCATCGAGATGTTATGGACCGAGTTGCCCTTTGAAGAGCGTATCCGCAGCGCCGCCGCGGCGGGGGCGACAGCCATCGAGTTCTGGGATTACAGCAACAAGGACGTGGCAGCCATCGCCGCGGTGGCACACGAAGGCCGGCGTACAGGTGGCCGGCTTTGTGTGCGAGCCCGGCTTTGCGCTCACCGGCGCAACCACCGTGGACGAGCATGTGGCGGGTGTGCACCGCGCCGCTGCGGTGGGGCGCGAACTGGACTGCGCGACGATGATTGTGACCACAGGCAACGTCGTCCCGGGCGAGCCCAGCGAGGCGACGCGCCGGCGTGTGCTGCGCAAGCTGGTCGCCATGGCGGCCGCAGCCTCTGAGGAGAACGTGACGCTGGTGCTTGAGCCGCTGAATCCCTTCATTGACCACCCGGGCTATTGGCTGACAGAGATGGCGCAGGCGGCCGACCTGGTGGACGAAGTGGGCAGCCCACATCTGCGCATCCTCTACGACATCTACCACCAGCAGGTGACGGAGGGCAAGATCATTGTCAATCTGCAACGCTACGCACCGCTTATCGGCCATATTCACGTCGCGGCTACACCGGGCCGCACAAATCTCGTAGGGGGCGATCTTGATTACCGCGCCATCTTCAAGGCCATTGATGCGACGGGCTACACAGGCTACGTCGGGCTGGAGCTGCGACCATCGGCAACGGCGGAAGAAGCAGTGGCCGAAGCGATCGCGCTGCTGCCATAGCATGTGTGCGGCGCGGCGCCGCGCGCTTGGCGCGCGCAAAAACCATTGCGCCACCCCCGTATTGGTGCTACACTGGAGGCGCGCACCTGTCGTTCACAAGGCCGCGCCCCAACGCCATCCTGCACACGAAACCAGCCATGATTCAGCCCCGCAACTATCCTGAACTGCTCGCCAAGTCGCTCGTGCTGGAGCCCGAGCCCTTTGCCGTCATGGCCCACGACGACCAGCCCTTGATTGAGGGGCTGGCGCTGACCGCACTCGTGGGCATGCTGGTGGGCATTGCGCGCGTCGTGCGCGGGCTGCTCTTCTCCTGGGCCATGCCGCCCGCCGTCGCATTCGAAGCCGTGGCACGCCAGGCTGTTGGCATGCTGCCGCCAGGGGCCGAACCGGCGGCGCGCGCCCTGCTGGAGAGCTGGCAACGCTTCACTTTTACAGCCGGCTACGACACGGGCTGGGCGCGCCTTTTCAGCCTCATTTGGGCGCCCTTTGTGCTGATTGTGCTTTGGCTGGCGGCGGGGCTGCTTGTCTACGGCGTCGGTCGCGTGGCGGGCGGCCTTGGCTCTCTGCCGCGGGTGCTGGGGGCCAGCGCACTGATTGCCGCACCCTTCACCCTCTTCCTTGTCAGCGCAATCCCCTTTGTGGCCATCAACCCACTGCTGCCGGCAGCATGGGGCATGCTGATTGCCTACCGCGCCGCACAATCCACGCACAATTTGCCTTGGCAAACGGCGGCGTGGGTCACCGTGATTGCGGCTGCGCTGCTGCTGGTCGCAATCGGCCTGATTGCGTTGGGTGCCGGCTTGTTTGTGGTGTGGTTGTAAATGCAGGGCCAACCATTGAATTGAGTGCTTGTGAACGAGAATGTGCTGCCGCCCGTGGGCGGTGATGAATCTGATATCGACTCCAACCTGCCGCCTGAAGGTGGCCTGGGCGGCATTGCCGGCGCAGGCGCAATTGACGACGCGCTTGTGAGCGGTACAGCGCCCCATCTGCTGCCGGCCGCAAGCCTGGCCACGGGCGACATCGCCCCCGCCGAGACCGTTGCCGGCGCGCAGCCCGTACACCAGGAAGCCACCGCCGCGCAGGCTGCTGCCGCGACCGCAGCGGAGCCGGCTGTCACGCCCGTTGCACGCCTGCCTCTACCGGATGACGAAGCAGAGACACAGACCGGGACGGCGCAGAGTGAGCCGCAGCGCGAATCGCTGAGTGATCGCGCGGCGCGCTGGTTGCCCACCACTGGCCAGCTGGCCGACGCTGCACGGCTGCGCATTGCCAGGGCGCTGGGTCCCGATTACGTTCCCGACGACCCGCGCATTGCTTTTGTGCCCGGCATGCACACCAGCATGCGGCAAAGCTTCGGGCTGATTGTGGCAGTGGGGCTCATCAGCGGCGTGGGCCGCATGATCTGGCTCTGGGTTCTGCTGGCGCGTGCGGGCACGGTCATGCCGCTGCAGCGGCTCGACACCTGGTCGGCCTGGATGGCGGCGCGCTTCCCCACGGTTGATTCCTTCCTGCTCATCAATCAGCAGGTGAGCGGCCTCTCACCGCGTGCGCCGGCGTGGGTGGCTGCCGGGTTGAACGCCCTTGGCGACTGGCTCAGCCTGCCCATGCGGCTGCTGGCGCTTTGGATTGTCTACGGCTTGTTCATGCTGCTTGTGGCCAAGCTCTTTGGTGCGGGGACGACGTTGCCCCGCTTCTATGCCGCGCTTGGCTATGTGGCCGTGCCGCTGCTGCTGCTCATGCTGAGGCCGCTGCCTTTTGTTGGCTTGATTGGCGTTGTGGCGGCGATTCTGCTCGCAATCGTTGCCCTCTACCGCGCCGTGCGCGCCACCACCGAGTTGGATGGCGCACGCACACTCATGGTCATGCTGTTGCCGGCTGTGCTTGTGCTGGCGCTCTGGGGCCTCTTTGGCGTGATTGCAGCGACAGTGGCATTGGTGTAAACTTTTGGCGTTCCCCATGCGGGCGGAACAAAATCGCCCGTACTTGTGTTTCATTGGAAGATTGTTGTTTCTGTAGGGTCCGTTTGCGTAGGTCGCAGGATTCAATTCAGGCCAACACGTCACCGCACACATCGCACATGAGCACGAAGGAGAACAGAGTATGTGGGATTGGATTGCATGGATCATTTTGGGTGCAGTTGCAGGATGGCTTGCCAGCCTCATCATGGGGAGCAACCGGTCGCAGGGGTTGCTTATGGATATCATCGCCGGCATTGTGGGCGCCGTAGTCGGCGGATGGATCTTCGGCTTCTTTGGCGCCGCACCGACAGGTGATAGCATTCTTAACTGGTACAGCCTGCTGGTGGCCATCGTGGGTGCGATTGTCGTGATCTTTATCTTGCGCCTGCTGACGCCAGGCGATCGAGTGGGGCGGGGCTAAAAGCTCCAGAATTGCCCTTGTTCAATGGGGAACACAAAAGACGCCGGCCCCTGCACGGGGCCGGCGTCTTTTGCAATTGCGGTAAAGCACTGCTGCAGCGGCTCTATCAGCTCTCTGTTATGCCGGCACACGCGCGCCGTTGGCAGCGTAGAGCCTGTCAATTTGGCTGGTGGCCAGCGCCGCGCCTTCGATAAGCAGTTGCGCCACGGCGCTGTCGTCGCGGCTTTCGGCATAGATGCGCAGCACCGGCTCGGTGCCGCTGGGGCGAATCAGCAGCCAGCCATTGTCCGCAAGGATATACTTCACGCCGTCCATGGCGTTGATTTGCACAATGGGTACACCGGCGAGCATGGCAGGCGGGTCGGCCATGAGACCGGCAACAAGTTCCGCCTTCTTGAAGGGGCGCACCGGCTGGTCACTGCGGGCATAGGCAAAGGGACCCACGTCCGCTGCGTCGGTCAATTCGCAGAGCAGGTCGGCCAGCGATTTGCCGCGCACAGCCACCATCTCGGTCAGGAGCAACCCCATGAGAAGGCCGTCACCTTCGGGAATGTGGCCGAGGATGCTGATGCCGCCGCTCTCCTCGCCGCCCAGCAGCACCGCTTCGCTGCGTATGTAGTCGCAAATGTGGTTGAAGCCAACGGGCGTTTCGTGAATGGGCAAATCATAGCGCGCCGCCAGCCGGTTGAGCATCTGCGTGCTGCTGACGGTCTTGACCACGCTGCCCCGTTGCCCGCGATTGTGGACCAGGTATTCCACGGCCAGCGCCATAATGCGGTGGGGATCGATGAAGCGGCCAGTGGGATCAACTGCACCAATGCGGTCGGCGTCGCCATCGGTGGCAAGGCCAATCTGGTAGCTGCCGGCGACCATCTCGTCGATGAGCGGCTGCAGATGGCGCGCGATTGGCTCGGGGTGAATGCCGTTGAAGCCCGGGTTCATTTCGCCGCGCAGCTCGGTGACGGTGCAGCCGGCTTCTTCCAGCAGGCGGCGCAGATAGATGCGCCCTGCGCCGTACATCGCATCGACCGCCACGCTAAGGCGGGCGCGGCGGATCGCCTCGAAGTCGATGAGGCGACGCACCTGCATCCCGTAGGCAGGAAGCGGGTCGAAGTAGGTAATCAGCCCCTTGTTCACGGCTGCTTCACGTTCAAGCACAATGGGCCCCTGCCCGGCGGCAAGGTTGGCGGCAATGCGTCGCTCTACATCCTTGCAATCGCCCGGGCTGGCCGAGCCGCCAAAGGCTGCCTTGAGCTTGATGCCGTTGTAGCGTGGCGGATTGTGGCTGGCGGTGATCATGACGCCACCGTCGGCCTGCTTGTCCACAATCGCGTAGGAGGTGACGGGCGTGGGGCTGTCGCCCTGTGTGAGCCAGACGCTGATGCCGTTGCCCGCCAGCACCTCGGCCACAGCCATGGCGTAGCGGTCGGAGAGGAAGCGTGTGTCATAGCCGACCACGTACCTAAGCGCGTGTGCGCCGTCCGGTGGGCCGTTTTGTCGGGCGCAATCGGCCAGCGCCTTTTCGGCAATGGCCTGTGCCACGTGGCGCACGTTGGCAAAGGTGAAGTCGTCACTAATGACGGCGCGCCAGCCGTCGGTGCCAAAGGTAATTGCCATGCGAAAGTCTTTCCTTGCTGCGCACTGTTGCGGGGCAGCATGCGCTCGAGGGCAACGCTGCCACCGCCCAGTATACACCCCGCGCCGGCAGAGAGCGGCATGGAGAGGCGTTGGGTTGCAACTATCACTGACGGAAAACTGAAGATGCATAGTTGACTCTTGCGCATTGACGGCAGCCGTCAATGCGCAAGAGTCAACTATGCATCTTCAGTTTTCGTTCTTGTCAAAGGGATCAAACACCGCACGGTGCAGCAGCACCACGAGCGCGAAGAGCAGCCACGCCATCACCGTGGGCTTGACGCTCCAGTTGACCGCACCGAAGAGCCCCGCCAACTGGATGCCGATCAGCGCCGTTAATGCGCCTGCCCCCAGCGCGCGGCGTAGCGGCTGCCCACGGCTGCGGCGCACGACGCCTCCCGCCATTACAATCAGCCCCAGCGCAAAGGCAATGAAGAAAATCAAGCCCGGGATGCCCAAATCTGCGCCCACCTGCAGCAGCAAGTTGTGCGCATCGGGGATGGAGACAGTTGGGGGGATCAGCAGATAGGGGTAAAGGAGCGGCACAACACGGTCGAAGTTGCCCAGCCCCAGCCCTGTGAAGGAGAAATCGTGCATGGCGTAGAGGGCGCGCTGCCAGATCTCAACGCGCTCCTCAATGCCGCTGGTGGCCGAGCCGGCGGTCAGCCCCTCGAGCAGTTGCGGCCCCTGCCAAATGAAGAGCGCCACGGCTGCGGCTGCCAGCACAGGCGCCAGCCAGGCCAGGCGCGGCCAGCGCAGCGTGAGCAGTAGCGGCGTCATCACGGCCACCGCCAGCCAGACACCGCGGCTCTGTGTGATGTAGATGACGAGCAGCATCCAGACCACGAGCAGCGCAAGCAAGGGACGCGGCCAGCGGCGCGCCGTCCAACCGCCAAAGAGGGCCAGCCCCGCGGCCAGCGGCAGGCTGGTGAGCAGCGCCTGGGCAAGGATGTTTGCGTTGATGGTCTCGCCCAGCGCACCCACAAAGGGCGCGGTGGCGCGCTGCAGCGCGACAAAGGGCGCGAGCGTTGTTCCGGCTTCGCTCAGGATCACCGGCCCCAGCAGTGAGAGACCGGCCCCCATGAGCAGCAGCAGCCACGCAATCCACTCGGGGCGGCGCTGGGTGGGCGGCCAGTTGATGAGCGCGTTGGCCCATGCCACGCCCAGCAGCACATAGCCCGCCGTCTCCCAGGCGCGCGTCTTGTCCACCGCGGCCCAAATAGCAACGGGGAAGCAGAGCAGCAGCAGGCCAACGGAGAGGCGCACGGGCGTGCGTGGCGTCACATACCCCTGCAGCAGCAGGCGCAGCGGCCAAAAGAGCAGCGCGGCCAGCACCACAATCCACTGGTTGGCGGGTGGCACCAGCAGGCCGGGCAGCAGCAGCAGCGGCGTCAGCAGCAGCAGCCAGAGCGGCTCCAGCGCAAGCACGCGCGTGCCAAGCCCCGTTGACGCTGCCTGCGCGGGCTTCTCAATTGATGGCAAGGGCGGGATCGGCGCGGCCATGGGCGATGAACCGTGACGCAGAGTGGCGCAGAGGCGCGGTAGCGGCGTTCCGTTGTTCGTAGCGGCTGCTTTAGCTGCCGTTCTCGAGGACGCGCCGCGTTCCTGACTTTCGGCAGCTGAAGCAGCCGCTACGAACAACGCCGCGCGCCTCTGCGTCGGATCCAGTGTGTTAGTTTGCAGCGGGGTTCAGCGTTGATGTCGCCTTGCTGGGCGCTGCCTTTGGCGCGGCATCCTGGGCGCGCGCCATTGTCTCTGGCGTGTACTCGGGAATCAGGTGCTGGAGGTTGCGCACGATAGCCTCGCGATCGTTGTCCTCGGCCGCTTGCTCCAGTGCACGGATCGACGCATCCAGCGATTCGGGGACAAAGGTGCTGGCGTTGGCCGCAATGAAGATCTTCTGGTGCTCCGTGCGCGTGTACTCCTCGCCCGTTGTGAAGAGCTCCTCAAAGAGCTTCTCGCCCGGGCGCATGCCCGTGTACTCGATGGCAACGTCGCGCCCCACCTCCAGGCCACTGAGCCTGATGAGATCTTCGGCCAGGTCCACAATGCGCACGGGCTCGCCCATGTCGAGCAGGAAGACCTCACCACCATGGCCCAGCACGCTGGATTGGAGCACCAGCTGCACCGCCTCGGGAATCGTCATGAAGTAGCGCTTGACGTCCGGGTGGGTTACGGTGACGGGGCCGCCGGCCGCAATCTGCCGCTTGAAAGTGAGCACCACGCTGCCGCGGCTGCCCAGCACATTGCCAAAACGCACGGCCACATAGGGGCGCTGGCTGCTTGTGGCGGCATTGTGCACCAGCAGTTCAGCCGTACGCTTGCTGGCCCCCATGACGCTGGTGGGGTTGACGGCCTTGTCGGTGGAGATCATGACGAAGCGGCCCACGTTGCAGGCCAGCGAAGCGTTGAGGACGTTGCGTGTGCCCAGCACGTTGTTGGTAATCGCTTCAGCGGGGTTCGCCTCCATAAGCGGCACATGCTTGTGTGCAGCGGCATGGAAGACGATGTCGGGGCGAATCTGCCGGAAGAGGCGCAGTATGCGCTCGGCAAAGCGAGTGTCGGCGATGTAGGCATGCACCTGCGTGGGCGTCTCGTTGCGCGCCAGCTTGGCGGCCTCACGCAGCAGTTCGTTCTGAATCTCGAAGATCGAGTTTTCGCCGTGGCCAATCAGGTAGATGCCCTCAGGCTGGCAGCGCAGAATCTGCCGGCAAAGCTCGCTGCCAATGGAGCCACCGCCGCCTGTGACAAGCACGCGCTTGCCCTTGAGCAGTGCCTGCACAGCGGCAAAGTCGGTCTTCACCGGCTCGCGCCGCAGCAGGTCCTCAATCTCCACATTGCGCAGTTGGCTCAGCCCCACCGTGCCGTCGAGCAGTTCGTAGATGCCCGGAATGGTGCGCGGCTGGATGCCCGCATCCTCGCAAATACGCACAATCGCGCGAATCTCCACGCCCGGTGCGGTGGGCATGGCGATGATCACCTCTTCGACGCCATGCTTTTCAACGATCGCGGAAATGTCGCTGCGGCCACCCAGAACCGAGACGCCATAGATGCTGTAGCGGCGCTTGCTCGGGTCATCATCAATCAGGCCGATGACCTTGTAGCCGAGCGACGGGTTGCTCATCATCTCGCGCGAGAATCATCGCGCCGGCATCACCCGCGCCGGCAATGAGCACGCGTGATGGCCGGCCCACAAATGCGCCGGTGCGCTCCAGATCCTGCGGGCGGTAGCGCTCCTGCAGCAAGCGAAGCAGGAAGCGCGTGGCCCCCAGGAATGCCCACGCCAGAATGCCCGTAAGCAACCAGACGGAGCGCGAGGTCATGTGCACAATGCCCAGCAGCGGCAGCAAACCGAAGTTGACAACAAAGAGCAGCACCGATGCCACAATCGATGCGCTGGTGATCATCACCAGTTCGCGAATGCTGGCATAGCGCCATAGCCGATAGTAGAGCTGGAAGGCGTAATAGACGGGCAGATAGATAAGGGGCGCAACGATGAAGAGCGTCCAGTTGCGTTCGAGGTAGGGCCAAATATTGATGAGCGCTTCGTAGCGGATGACGAAGGCCATGACAATGGCGATTTCGATGCAGGCAAGGTCCACCAGCATGAGGTAGCGCATGCGGACGCTGGTGGCCATGGAGCGAGGGCGCACGGGCAGCGGGACGGCTTTGGATTGGGTTTGAGCTTCTGGTTTCACTCCTGCACTATACCACGCGGCGCGGTGCAAGCGAAGATGTGAGGGGCAAAATTGGGCTTGCGTGAGTCTTCGTAGCGGGGGGCTTCCAGCCCTCCGGCCTTTGTTGCGCGCGAAACCAAGTCCGCGGGAAACCAAAGCCGGAGGGCTGGAAGCCCCCCGCTACGACGGCGGATCGGGCGCGCGCACGCCGTACGCCTGCCTGCGGTACAATGGAGAAACCTCGATCAACCATCAATGCCCTGCTGGAAAGTGATTCCCCCATGCTGTTTCTTGGCGCTGTGGCCAAAGTCCTGCCTGTCTTCCTGCTCATCCTTACCGGCGTGCTGCTGCGCAAGCTGGCCTTCTTCGGCCCGGCCACAGTGGCCGACCTGAAGAAGATGATCGTCAACGTGACGCTGCCGGCCGCGCTCTTTCTGGCCTTCAGCACGGTGCAGATTCAGCCCGCCTATCTGCTGATTGTGGCGGCCGTCTTTGGCGCATGTCTGCTGGTGCTGCTGCTGGCGCGCCCGCTGGGCCTGCGCGTGGGTGTGGATTCCGCCTACTTCCCCTCGCTGCTTACGGGCTTTGAGGCGGGGATGATGGGCTATGCCATCTTTGGCGCGGTCTATGGCGCAGAGAACATCTACAAGTTCGGCATCGTTGATCTGGGGCAGGTGCTCTTTGTCTTCTTCGTGCTCGTGCCCGGGCTGGCACGCATGGCAAATCCCCACGGGCCAACGTCCTTCGGTGCGACGCTGCTGGGCTTTGTGCGCACGCCGGTAATTGTGGCCATTGTCGGCGGGCTGCTCTTTCAGGCGATCGGGCTAACGGCGCTCTTTGCGGCCAGCCCACTGCTCGACGGCGTGCTGGAGGCGGTGCGACTGGTGGGGGCAATCACAACGCCGCTGGTGGCGTTTGTCATTGGCTACGAGCTGGCCCTGCGGCCGGGGGCGCTGCGTGCCCCTGCGCTGACGGCGGCGCTGCGGCTGCTCATCTGGCTGCCGGCGGGTGCGCTCTTTGCATGGCTTGTGGTCGGCCGTTGGCTGGGGCTGGACAGCGTCTTCCAGGCGGCCGTGCTCACGATGGTGCTGCTGCCCGGCCCCTTCGTGATTCCCATCTTCATGCGCCCCGACAGCGCCCACCCCGAGCGCTCCGAGGCGGACGCCAATTACGTTGTCAACACGCTGACGCTGGGCACGCTCTTTACGTTGGCGGCCTATGCCTTTGTGCCGCTCTTCTTCCCGCCCGCCTAACAACAGAACAGCGAAAGCCGAACAAAAACACAGCGACACAAAGGCACAGAGCTTCTGTTGCTCACCGGTTCACCATGCTCGGGCGAATGGCGACGGCGGCGAGCAAGCTGGCCATGCCGTCGCTGCGATAAATGCGGCGCGCCCGCTGCGCCGGGTTCTCGCGGCGCGCCAGCCGCTCGAAGATCGCATCCATGAGCGGCTCCTCGCCCAGGCCGCGGCTGCGCAATCCTTCGGCGGCCAGGCGCGCCACCTCCTCCAGAAAGCCCGGCGCAGGCTGCGGCGCATCCAGGCCGCTGCGAATGCTCTGCCTGTGGAAGGTGCGCATCTGCTCCCAGTAATCAACGCCCAGCGCCTCCTCCACATAGGCCTGAATAGAGACGTGGGCCTCAATCAGCCCCACGCCAAGCGCGGCGGCGGCCATGTGTTCGCGCCACGGCTGCTGGCACGCGGGGCGCACTTCAATCGTGCCGTAGCTGGCGCGCGCGCGTGCGCTGTTCCAAACATAGTGCTCGTGGTAGAGGAATGCGTCGTAGTCGGGACCGTGCTCCTGCAAGTACGCAGTGAAGGGAATGGCGCTGGGGATGACGGCCGCTGCGCCCGATTCGCCACGCACTTCGCGGTGGATGAGGTAGGTGGCCTGCGACACGCGTTCCACAAAGTCCAGCGCGTCGCGGAAGGGACGCAGCGGCATGCCGTGGCGAAATTCGTTGGCGTGGATGAGCACATGCTGCGCCTCGCGCCCGCTGCACCAGGGGCTGAGCGCGTTGGCATAGACGGGCGAATTCGCGCAGAGTGCGATGATGACCGGCGCCATGAGGTTGGCGAAGTTGAGCAGTGGAATCGCCTCGGCGCGGGAGATGGCCACGTGCACCTGGTCGGCCGCGGTCACCGTATACCAGAGCCACTCGGCCCCCATCGCGCGATAGAGGCTCTGGTAGCGCTGTTTGGGGGTCATGAGGCTCAGTGCGGGCGCGGTAACGGGCTGCACGCCATAGCCCAGCGGCGCCCAGCCATAGGGCGCGGCGACGTGCACAAGGCGCGCCACCATCTTTTCGGCAATCGCCCGCACCTCGTACAGCGACTGGCAGGGGCGCGTGTTGATCTCCATGGTGCCCACGCCCACTTCGATGGCAAAGCTGCCGTCGCGCCCGGCCGCCTCCACAATCAGGTTGGGGTTGCCCACGTCGCGCTTGGGCTTGAGGTCGCCATAGGCCAGCAGCAGGTCCCACAGGCGGCGCACATCGACGGCCTGGCCGTTGGCCGCAACGAGCGGCATCTCCAGCTCGCGCCCCACGGTACGCGGGCGCGCAACGACCTCGGGAAAGTCGGCCAGGAAACGCTCAGCAAGCGCGCCGTAGGTGGCGGCGGGCACATCGGCGGCGGAGACTGCGTGGGTGGCCATGGGGCGTCAGCGCAGGCGCTGGACGATGGCGGGCAGGTCGCTGTAGTGGCGGCATATGGCGTCGGCGCGCGTGCGCTCGGCGCCGCGATCCACAATGCCGGTGAAGAGCACCGTGCGGAAGCCCGCCTCGCGCGGGCCGATAATGTCGTTGCTCTCGCGATCGCCCACGTGGGCAATGGCGCGCGGCGGCGCATCCAGCGCCTCGGCGGCATAGCGAAAGACGGCACTGTCGGGCTTGGAGACGCCCACTTCGTCAGAGAAGATGAAGGCGCTGAAGTAGGGGAGCAGCCCCTGCTGGTCGAGCAGGTGGCGCAGCCCGCGGCCGTGCGTGTGAATGGTATCGGAGATGATGCCCAGCCTGTACTCGCGCGAGAGCAGGTAGAGCGCATTCTCCACGCCCGGGGCAATGTCGGGCGGGATGCGCACCTCCATGACCTCGATTTCGCGCACCAGCTCGTCAATTTCGGCGAGCAGGCGCGTGTACTGGCCCGGGCCGGGCAGCAGATCGAGGTGCTCAAAGGCGTAGCTCAGGCGCGTGGAAACGGCCGGGGTGTGATGGCCGTTGTGCCATTCGTCGCCAAAGCGCGCGTTGGCCACAGCATAGGCTTCGGCGGCGCGCCGCGCCGAGACGCGCGGGTGCTTGCGGGCGATGTACTCGACGAACATCTGCGTGCGCGCGTCGCCCTTGGAGGGCAGCCCGCGCGCGCGCCGCTTGGCCTCGTCCGAGTCATCAATCGCGATCGTGTCCCAAAAGTCGAAGGTAATCGCCTCAAGCATGCTCGGATTGTAGCACAGAGACGAAGAGCCAGTCCGCAGAAAAGGCAGAAACAACGGAAAAGGCAGGAAACAAGAGCTTAAGCCCTTGCTTCCTGCCTTTTCCGTTGTTTCTGCCTTTTCTGCAGACCGAAATTTAGCTTGTGGAAGGTGCACGCCCGCCGCCGGTGGTGCTGCCTTCAACCCGTGCCGGCCCTGTGGGGCTCACGCTGGGCGGTTCACGCCGGAAGAGCTCCTGCAGGCTGCCCACCGCACCCAGCGCCGCGCTTGCCTCAAAGGGCATGAAGATCTTGGTGGCCGTGCCGTTGGCAATTGCCTTGAGGCCGTCAATGTACTGAATCGCGATCAGTTCACTTGTCGGGTTGGCGTCGTTGATGGCCGTAAAGACGGTGGTGATGGCGTTGGCCTGGCCGGCCGCCTCCACCTCACGCCGGTAGCGTTCGGCGTCGGCCACACGGCGCACCGCCTCGGCGTCGCCCTCGGCCTTAAGGATGACCGCCTGGCGCAAACCTTCGCTCTCCAGAATCTGGGCGCGCTTCTCGCGCTCGGCCTTCATCTGCCTGTGCATGGCCACCATGACGTCGGTGGGCGGATCAATGCGCTTGATTTCGACGCGCACCACGCGCACGCCCCACTTGTCCGTGGCGTCGTCCAGCACCTCGCGCAGTTTGGCGTTGATGGTGTCGCGCGATGTCAGCGCCTGGTCCAGCTCCATTTCGCCCACCACATTGCGCAGGTTGGTCTGCGCCAGCTTGGTGGCTGCGCCGTAGAAATCCACCACGTTGTAGATGAGCTTGACGGGGTCGGTCGCCTCAAAGTAGACGATGGCGTCCACCGTAACAACCACATTGTCCTTGGTAATGACTTCCTGCGGCGGCACATCAACCAACTGCTCGCGCATGTCCACCTTGGTAATGCGGTCCAGGAAGGGGACGATGATGGTGAGGCCCGAGGGCGCGACGCGGCAGGAAGCGCCCCAGCCGCTCAATGACGCCCTTTTGGTAAGGCGAGACGATGCGGATGCCCACTACGGACATAACCAACACAAAGATGAGCAACACGCCCAGGAAGGCGGTCAGTCCGATCTGTTGAGCGCTCATGGATTTCGGGGTAACCCTTTCAGGGAAGCAAGCACAAAAATTGACGACTGACGATTGAAAGTTGAAGATTGAAGATTGCGGAGACTGCGATTGGCGGCGTCAATCTTCACTCATCAATGTTCAATCACTCAGGTACGCGCAACACGCAGATGGGTGCCGTCCACAGCAACGACTGTGACAATGGCGCCTTCGGCAATCGGCAGGCCGTCCGCCGAGAGGGCCTGCCACTCCTCGCGGTCCACGCGCACGCGCCCGCGTGCCTGCAGCGGGTTGATCTCAATGAGCACCACTGCCTGCTTGCCCATAACCCGATCAATGCCCCACTTGTTCGTGCCCCCCTCCCGCGTGAGCCGTGCCGCAAGTGGCCGCATAAGCAGCACCGTGACCACTGTGACCACAATGAAGGAGAGCATTTGCGCAATCGCACCATAGCCCAGGAACGCGGCAATCGAAGCCGCAACCGCACCGGCTGCAAAGCACATCATGACAAAGCCGCTGACAAAGACCTCGGCAATCAAAAGCACAATTGCCAGCGCCGCCCACAACCACGTAATCCATTCCATGGTATCCATCCGCGGTATCATCCGCCGCCTTGCTTGGGGGTTTCAGCCCAGGTGTCGACGATACAGAGCCCCTCTGTAACAGTACGCAAAAAGCACTCACTGCGTCGCGTACCATGATACACTGGAAAGAACGAAGCGGCGCGGCGCGTTTTCGGCGGGGCTCCGTGCCACTCCACATTGCAACCAATATATGCAACCAACACATGAAGGAGGAGCCATGGAACTGCACAGCCTGGCTGTACAAAAGCCGGAGGATGTGAATTTCATCCTCGGCCAAAGTCATTTCATAAAAACCGTGGAGGATCTCCATGAGGCGTTGGTGACTGCCGTGCCCGGGATTCAGTTTGGCTTGGCTTTCTGCGAGGCCTCAGGGCCGGCGCTCGTGCGGTGGTCGGGCACGAATGAGGCGATGATCGCCTTGGCGCGCGACAACGCCTTTGCGCTGGGGGCAGGACACAGCTTCTTTATCTTTCTGGGGCCTGGCTTCTACCCCGTGAATGTGCTGCGCAGCGTGCAGAATGTGCCCGAGGTCTGCGGCATCTTCTGCGCCACGGCCAACCCGGTCGAGGTGATCTACGCGCAGACGGAGCAAGGGCGCGCAATTCTGGGTGTGGTGGACGGGATGCAGAGCCAGGGTATTGAGGGCGAAGCGGAAATTGCCGAGCGCAAGGCGCTGCTGCGGCGTTTTGGATACAAACAGTAGTGGGTACGCGGTTGCAAAGGATAGCCGCGGCTTTCCAAGACCGCCGTGCCAAGGTCCGTCCTCGTCACCCGCGTACCACTTCTCGTGCACAACCCTTGTGCGTCGCGTGAAGCCTGTTACTCCACCGCAAGCGTTTCGGCAAAGAAGGGAAGCATCTGCTGCTTGAGGCGCTTCCCCAACTGATCCTGGTGGCCGCCGTCAAATGCGCGCGACTCGTGGGGAATTCCAGCCGCAGTGAGTTGCGCGTCCAAATAGGCTGCGCCCTTGGGAATCCAGGCGTACCCGTCGCGTGTGCCATAGTCCACCACCAGCCCGCGCAGGCTGCGCAGGTTGTCGGCATACTGGGTGATCCCTTCGGCGATGCCGCCGTATCCGCTCTGCCAGCGTGCCCAGACGCTATCGTCGAGCACCCGGTTGCCATTCTCCATGTGGTAGGGATAGTCAATGTAGGGCGGGTGGCGATCGGGGTTAGGCGCAAAGGTGGCGCCATAAGCGACAGCAAAACCGAGGTCGCTGTACTGGCGGAGCATGTCATGCAGCGCCGCGGCCTCATCTTCGCCGGTCAATCTCTCATCCATGTCAATGTAGGCCTGGATAATGCGGTCGTTGCTGAACATTTGCGATTCGGCAAGCCCATTCTCGTCGAAGAGGCCCGGACTCATACTGTAGACCGAACCAAAGACGTCGGGGTGCTTCATGGCCGCGTTAAGCGCACCGTACCCACCCATGGAGTGGCCTGCAATCCCGCGCGAAGCGGCCTGTGGCAGGGTGCGGTAGGTGGCATCCACGTATTCGACAAGGTCTTTGGCGATGAAATCTTCCCAGTTGCCGGTGACGGGTGAGTTCGCATAGAAGCTGCCTCCGAGCGCGCTGACGCCGTTCGCGACGACAAAGATGATCTCGGGCAGTGCGCCGCTCTCGATAAGCGGGTCGGTGTCGCGATTCGGCATCATGCCGATGAAGTCCGAATCACCGTAACCGGGCAAGTAGTAGACGACAGGGTAGCGCTTGTCGGATGTGGCGTAGGAAGGTGGCAGGAAAACCGTGATCATGCGCTGCGGCTCTTCGCCCACGAGATTCGCGGCGAGCGATGGAGCAGGGATCGTTTCGCGCAGGATGCGCTTGGGCGCCTCAGTCGGCTCCAGCAGCGGGCGCCACAGTGGGCTCTGTCCTGTGGGTTCGACTGTGGGTTCGACTGTGGGAAGAGCCGTCGCTTCAATCGGCGGCGCGATGGTTGGCGCCATGGTTGGCGCCACTGTGGGAGCCACGGTGGGAACAGATTCGGGCACGGATGCGTCGCAGCCCGAGAAGACAAACGCAGCGGACGTGAGCAGGCAGGCCAACACGACGAGACGAACCACTTTTGCTTTCATAGGTCGTTTGCTTTCTTGAGCGGACAGAATGGGCGGTATCTTGCTCGCTCAGCATGCGCCAGAATGACGCGTGGCACACCTATCTGAAGTTTGGTTTGTGCAGGCAAGCCAGTGTTGCCGCGCCCGGCGCTTCGTTTGCGGCGTCTCCTTGTCGTGTGTTACGCTGAGGATGCTGTCATCACTCCAGATTCTTTAGCGCCGCGCCAGTGCGGCGCCGTAACACAGTGCGGATCTTCATGCCCCCCAAGAATCTCAAAGCGCTGGGCTGGCGCATCGGCCTTACGTTGCTTCTGCTCGCCCTGCTGCTCTTCTTCGCCGCCGCTCGCCCGCCCAGCGCCGGCGCACAGAGCGCCGGCGATCCCCTTGTTCTCGCCTTCTACTACCTCTGGTACGACGATGCCACCTGGACATATGACAGGCTGAGCGACCTGCCCGCGCAGACCTACGCGAGCAGCGACCGCGCAACCATGGGCCGCCACCTGGATGAGGCGCGCACAGCGGGCATTGACGCGCTTGTGGCAGCGTGGTTCGGGCCGGGCGGTGGCAACCCCACCGAGCCCAACGTGGCTGCGCTGCTGGATGAAGCGGCGGCGCGCGGCTCCAAAGCGGCCATCCTCTTCGAAACCAACTCGCCCTTCCTGGGCGGCACGGGTGACGTGACGGCCGCGCTGCAGCATCTGCTGAACGTACACGCGCAGCAGCCCGCCTATTTGCGCGTGGATGGCCGCCCCGTCATCTTCTTCTGGCGCACGCAGAACTACAGCGTGGAGCAGTGGCGCACCATCCGCACCCAGGCGGACCCCAACAACAGCGCCATCTGGATTGCCGACGGCACGGACACCTCCTACCTGGCGGTCTTCGACGGCCACCACCTCTACAGCAACACGTGGAACCCCCCCGCCAACCTGGAAGCGGTGAACGCCAAGTTCGCCGCGGCAGGTCGCGCGGGCGTGTGAGAGCTATGGCCAGCGCTTCTGGGTGGCCACGGCCATGCCCGGCTACAACGATGTGAAGACGCGCCCGGACAACGGCTTTGCGCAGGATCGCGAGGGCGGCGGCTACTACGCGCGCTCGTGGGCGGCAGCGCTGGCCAGCAACCCCAACTGGGTGGTAATTACCTCATTCAACGAGTGGCCCGAAGGCTCGTACATTGAGCCGAGCCAGGCGTTCGGGGACGCGTATCTGGGGATGACGGCGCAGTGGAGCGGCCAGTTCAAGTCGGGCGGGGGCGCGCCTGCGGGCAATTTTGTCGCTGCAGTCGCCGCACCCGCAGCGCCTGCCGCGACGCCTGAGCCGACGCCCAGCGGCCCCACGGCATGGGTGGAGGCGACAGTCCTTTACGCGCGCAGCGGCCCAGGCACCAATTTCAACGTAGTGCAGGAGTTGAGCGAAGGCGCGATGCTGCTGGTGACCGGCCGTAGCGATACGCCCACGCCGTGGCTGCAGGTGGAAGTTGGCGGCCAGCCCGCGTGGGTGAGCGGCGACTTTGTGCGCACCTCGGGTGATGTGGCGGGGACGCCGCTGCTGGCGTTGGGTGAGCTGGGCGCGACCGTGGCCGTCTCAGCCTCCGTCTCAGCCACGCAAGCCGTGCAAGCCGCTCCCATCGTGCAAGCCGCGAGAAGCTGCGCACGCCGGCCGAGGCGCCCGCCCCACGCGCGCCGACGCTCGGCCCCATCCTCTCGCCGCGGCCATAACCAAAGCAGTACACAGATTCCACAGAAACAAACAGGAATAAGAGCGGATAGCTGCCGATGGGCGTCTTTCCTGCTCTTTTCTGTTTGTTTCTGTGGAATCTGTGTACTGCTTTGGTTACGCGTGCCGGCGTGTGAAGCGGTACATGCGCTCGAGCGCCTTTTCGATGTTCTCCAGGCTCGACGCGTAGGCGCAGCGGATATGCCCCTCGCCCCCCGCCCCAAACGCACTGCCGGGGATGACCGCCACATGCTCCTCCAGCAGCAGCCGTTCGCAGAACTCGTGCTCCGTCATGCCCGTGCTCTTGATGCTGGGGAAAGCGTAGAACGCGCCCTTCGGCTCGAAGCAATCGAGGCCAATCTCGTTAAGGCCATCCACAATGAAGCGGCGGCGGCGATCGTACGAGGCGATCATCTCGAGCACATACTCCTCGGCGGCAGGATCCGTAAAGGCCGCCAGCGCCGCCTCCTGCCCTACCGTGGGGGCCGACATGATCAGGTACTGGTGAATCTTGCGCATTGCGCCCAGCAGCGGGTCGGGGCCCAGGGCATAGCCAATGCGCCAGCCCGTCATAGCGTAATCCTTGCTCATGCCGCCCAGGTGAATGGTGCGCTCGGCCATGCCGGGCAGCGCCGCAAACATAATGTGCTGGTGGTCGCCGTAGACAAGCCTGTCGTAAATCTCGTCGGAGATGACGATTAGATCGTGGCGCGCCGCAATCTGCGCAATCTCCAGCATGCCGGCGTAGTCCATAATGGCGCCGGTGGGGTTGCTGGGGAAGCCAATCAGCAGCGCCTTGGTGCGCGGTGTAATGGCGGCTTCAATAGCGGCGGGGTTCACAAAGAAGTTGTCGGCGGCATAGGTCGGCACATCCACCACGGTGCCACCGGCCATGATCACGCTGGCCGTGTAGGAGACGAAACAGGGCTGCGGCACAATGACCTCGTCGCCCGGATCGAGGATAGCCTGCATGGCCACATACATCGCCTCGCTCACGCCCACCGTAATGAGCGCCTCGCTGTTAGGGTCGTACTGGCGGCCGCCGTAACGCGTATGCAGGTTCTGGATCACCGCCTCACGCAGTTCCATCATGCCCGAGTTTGAGGTGTAGGCGGTGTGCCCCTTCTGCAGCGAGGCGATGCCCGCATTGAGGATGGGCGGCGGCGTCACGAAATCGGGCTCGCCAATCCCCAGGCTCACCACATCCTCCATCGTGGAGGCGATATCGAAGTACTTGCGGATGCCCGAGGGCGGCACGGCGAGGACGCGCGCGCTCAGGCGATCGGCCAAGGGGCGCATGGTGAGCGTGCTGCTTCCGTTCTGGATGGTGTGGCCGTTGTGCTGCGAGAACGTCGTTGTCTGCAACGTGGGCAGCGTTTGCGAGTTCATGGACTTGAGCCTCCAGGCTCTGGTACGTTTCAAGGTCAATCGGTCAGCAGATGGAATGGTGGTTTCGCAGCGCTCGCGCTGCGTCAGTGCGCCGCCGGTGAATGCCGTTTGCAGCGTGCAGCCCGGTGGGCTCCGCACGCTGCCGGCTCGTAGCGACGGCCATTCCACCCAAACTCAAGCCCCACAGTGGTTGGATCATGACGTCCTCAAAATCAAGACTCGTACACGAATTACGCTGATTCTACAGATAGCAACGGATGGCCACCTGGTTTCGATGCTCTCTTTATCCGTGTTGTTTCCGTGCGGTTTCTGTGTAATCTGTGTACTGCGGTTCCGGGCGGCGGGTATGCCAGTCGGTGGCCTGCTCGTAGGCGTGGGCCACGCGCAGAAGCTGCGCTTCGCCCATATGCGGGCCAATCAGTTGCAGGCCAATCGGCAGGTTGTCGCCGTCAAAGCCGCAGGGTACGCTAACGGCGCAGACACCCGCCAGGTTCACCGGCACCGTAAAGATGTCGCTCAGGTACATCTCCAGCGGGTTGTCGCTCTTCTCGCCAATGCGAAAGGCAGTGGTGGGTGCAACCGGGCAGGCAATCACATCCACATCGCCAAAGGCGCGCGCAAAATCATCCCTGATGAGGGTGCGCACCTGCTGCGCCTTGCCGTAGTAGGCGTCGTAATAACCCGCGCTCAGCGCATAGGCACCCAGCATAATGCGCCGTTTGACTTCGGGGCCAAAGCCGTGCCCGCGCGTCTGGCGAAAGTTCTCGAACACGGTGTCAGCGCCTGCGCTGTAACCAAAGCGCACGCCGTCAAAGCGGGCCAGGTTGGCACTCGCCTCGGCCGTGGCCACCAAATAATAGACGGAGAGCGCCTTGTCGGTGTTGGGCAGCGAGATAGGCACAATGGTTGCGCCCAGCGCCTCGAGTTGGCCAATCGCCGTGCGCACGGCAGCTTCAACGGCAGGATGGAGGCCATCGACAAAATACTCCTGCGGCAGCCCCACACGCACGCCCGCAAGCGAGCCATCCAGCGCGCCATCCCGTGCGCCATTCAGCGCCGCAGCGAAATCAGGCGCCGCATCGGGCATGGAGGTGCTGTCCTTGGGATCAGGGCCGGCAATGACATTGAGCAGGAGGGCGGCATCCTCAACATCTTTCGCCAGCACGCCCACAGAATCGAGGCTGGAGCCAAAGGCCACAAGGCCGTAGCGGCTGACGCGCCCATACGAGGGCTTGAGCCCCACCACGCCGCAGTAGGATGCAGGCAGGCGCACGCTGCCGCCGGTGTCGGTGCCCAGCGCGCCCAGCGCCAGCTCCGCCGCCACCGCCGCGGCCGAACCGCCGCTGCTGCCGCCGGGGACGCGCTGCACATCCCACGGGTTGTGCGTCACCGCATAGGCGCTGTTTTCCGTGCTGGAGCCCATGGCGAATTCGTCCATGTTGGCCTTGCCCAGCATGACCATGCCGGCGGCCTCCAGCCGCGCCACTGCGGTGGCTGTATAGGGCGGGATGTAGTTCTCCAGAATGCGGCTGCCACAGGTTGTGCGCACGCCCGCCGTGCTCAGCACATCCTTAATGGCAAGGGGAATGCCCAGCAGGGGTGCATCGTCGCCCTGCGCGCGGCGGGCGTCGGCGGCGTGCGCCGCTTCCAGCGCGTGCTCAGGTGTGACGGTGATGAATGCGCGCACCTGTGGCTCAAGTGCGTCGATGCGCGTCAGGTGTGCTTCGGCCAGCTGCACGGCGGTGAAATCTCCGGCGCGCAGGCCGTCGAGTGCGGCGTGAATGGTGAGGGTATGCAGCGGCGTATCCATCAAGCGTCCCCTGCTTCCTCAAAGACGGCACGCACCTCAAAGAAGCCATTGGCCTGCATGGGGGCATTGGCCAGCGCGGCGGCGTTGGGCAGCGAAGGCTGCGCCGTGTCGTCACGCAGCACATTGGTCAGCGGCAGCACGTGGGGCATGGGCGCCACGTGGCTGGTGTCGACCTGGACCAGGCTGTCGGCGTAGTCAAGAATGGCCGAGAGCTGCTGCGCATAGGTGGCCACTTCTTCGTCGCTGAGCGCCAGCTTGGCCAGTTCGGCCACATGGCGCACTTCCTCGTTGCTGATGTGCATCGGTTGTCCCTTACACCTGCACGCAGGGAAACTCTTGTAAACGGAAAAAGCGGTCGCAGCGGAAACAACATGCAAAGCGTATTCTTGTTGCTTCCTGCTTTTCCTGTTGTTTCCGCTGTGACCGTGTACCGGAATTTTGAAGTTGGCAAAACAAAACGCCGCGGCGCATGTCCACGGCGTTGAAAGCAGAAACGTTGCACAAGCTGCCTGCGCCGTGAGCCGGTTTTCGGCGTCCACGGCGGCGGCATCAGAGCCGCACTACCGGGACGCGCAAAGTGCAGCGGCCGCCATAAGGGCGGCTGCAAGTGCGTTTGCGGATACCGGCTGGATGTCGTTGCTCATTGGTTCAGCGCTGGCTGGCAAGGCAGGCAAAGATTGCACATATCTCAAGTTTGCGTAGTATAGATGGTGGCTTTGCGGGCTGTCAAACGCAGGAATGCTCGGGTTAAGCGTTGCGCAGGTCGTTTTCGCCGCCATCTTAATAACCGCCGGCGTGCCCGCGTGGGCGCTGTGCCAACGCTTTCTCCCAGGAGCCATCATGTCGCGCCCAACCGTCTCGCTTGCTGTCGCCAACCGCGCACCGGAACTGCGTGCACGCCTGCTGGCGCGGCTGCCCGCGCTGCAGGCCATCCCCGGCGTGCTGGGCATTACGCTTAACGGTGGCATCGCGCGCGGTTTCGCCGATGCGCTCTCGGAAATCGACGTCACGCTCTACCTGGCGCCGGGCATCCTGCAGGCGTGGGGCAGCTCCGGCAGCCCCATTCCGCTCGGCATTTCGCAACATGCCGGCTGGACATGGGATGTGGCAGCCTTCGATCTCGCCACGCGCGAAGAGAATGGCTGGGAGAGCGATGCGCGCTGGGATGGCTCCTATGCCGAAGTCCTCTATGATCCGACGGGGCGGCTGCAGCAGATGCTCTCCACGCAGAGTGCGCCGCCTGTCATCGACGGTGTCGAGGGGCAGCTCTTCCAGTGCTGGTGGTACTACAGGCTTGCCGGAGATATCTGGATTGCACGCGCTGACTGGCTGCAGGGCCACCACATTCTCAACCAGGCAACGGCGGCGCTGGTGCGTGCGCTCTTTGCCGCCAACTGCGAGCTGATTCCGCACGAAAAGTGGCTCTTCCACATGAGCCGCACGCTCGCGTGGATGCCCGACAACTGGCCGGAACGTCTCGCTCGCGCGCTGAGCACGGGCAGTATGGATGCGAACGGTTTGCGCACGCGCCAGGCAGAGATCGAAGCACTCTGGCAGGAAATTGACGATCACGTGCGCCGCAACTTCTTTCCCAACCTGCCGGTTGCCGTCATGCAGCGCAGCTTCTACACGCTGTTGGCGACGCTTGCAGAGCGTGGCTCGCTCACCTGGATGGAGTGGGAAGGGCTAGGTGGGCCCGGGGTAATGAACATGGACCCTTTTCAACCCCTGCTCACAATTGACGACGAGGGCGTACGGCTGGACCGCGCACGCCTCGCAGCAGTCGAGCCTGCGGACATGTATGGCTGGCACTTCGCCATCGTGGAGGCAGTTCGCGCTCTGGAGCAGGGAATCGCACAATAGCATCGACCTGAAGACGATCGGCTACACCGCCGCCAACGCCTGTACGGAAGGCAAGACGAGCAACTCGCTTAGCATCATGGCTGTGGCCCCCCACACGGTTTGGCCGGCCACCGCATAGAAAGGCACCTCCACAGCGCTGCCGCGCAGCGTCCACAGCTCGCGCCGGGTGGTTGCGGGGTCGAGCAGGTGTGCGAGGGGCGCCTCGAGCAGCTGGGCCACCTCATAGGGGTCGGTGCGGAAGTCGGGGCGGCTGCTGCACCAGCCCACTGTGGGCTGCACGAGGTAGTTGGAGGCGATGACGAAGAGGGGTGAAAGCTGGCCGAGGATGCGCACTTCTTCGGGGTCGACGCCCACCTCTTCCCACGCCTCGCGCAGGGCAGTGGCGGTGAGGTCGGCGTCGACCGGCTCGCGGCCGCCCCCTGGAAAGCCCACCTGGCCGCTGTGCACCCCACTGTAGGTGGGGCGCAGGATGAGCGGCAGATGGACATGGCCGCCGTAGAGATAGAGCAGGACGAGCACGCCCCCCTGGCGCGCGTCGGGGCTGGGCACACGGAAGATTTCATTGGCCCGGCCATCGGTGCGGCCATCGGTGCGGCCATCGGCGGCCATCGGCCCGGGCAGCGGGGGCCATGCGCGCCTGCGCCGCCTCGCCCGGCAGCGCGCCCTGCAGGGCGTCGCACAGCGCCGCAAGCAGGGGCGTTGTGCGTTCCAGCGCTGTGGTGTGGCCGGTCGTGCTTTCCATGGTCGGCGGTTCCTGCGTAATCCGGTGGTATGCGTTGCAACGAGGGCGCAGCCGTGCCTCCTGGCAATGCACGGGCGTTGCGTAACAACAACCTCACCCCCGGCCCCTCTCCAGAAAATTGGAGAGGGGAGCACGACGCTGCCGCTTTGCTCCCCTCTCCAATTTTCTGGAGAGGGGCCGGGGGTGAGGTTGTTGTTGGCGCTGAAGACGCGATACCAAGTTCACAACGGAAAACCATCAGCCGCCGTTCTCGAGGACGCGCCGCGATCTCCACCTACGGCAGCTAAAGCAGCCGCTACGAACTGCTCGCGCGCTCCGAGGTCAAAGCACGCGGCAGATGAGCCCCTTGAGGTACTCGCCTTCAGGAAAGGTGATGGCAACAGGGTGGTCGCGATCCTGGTGCAGCCACTCGAGGATCTGCACGTCGCGCCCGGCATCCACTGCCGCGCCAAAGACAACCTTCTGGAAGAGGTCGGCGCTCACCAGGCCGCTGCAAGAGAAGGTGACCAGCGTGCCGCCCGGCGGCAACAGGTGCAGCGCCTGCATGTTAATGTCCTTGTAGCCCCGCAGCGCCTTGTCCATTTGTGCCTGGTTGTGCGCAAACTTGGGCGGGTCGAGGATGATCACATCATGCTGGGGCGAGCCGGGTTCGCGCCATGCGCGCAGAATCTCGAAGACATCGCCGGCAATCTGCTCGCTCTGCCCCTCCACATCCAT
The DNA here is from genome assembly GCA_963773745.1 of uncultured Chloroflexia bacterium. GTDB lineage: Bacteria > Chloroflexota > Anaerolineae > Caldilineales > Caldilineaceae > UBA5069. Next base: position 65,024 of record CAVZCL010000004.1, on the reverse strand, counting down.
GCCGTTGAGGCGCATATTCTCCTCGGCCATCTCCAGCGCCTCGTAGGAGCTATCCACGTTGGTCACAAAGTCGGCCCCTGCGTCCAGCGCATGGACACCGAACGCACCCGTGTAGCTGAAGGCGTTCAGCACCCGCTTGCCGGCGCAGTAGGCAGCCGTGCGGCGGCGATTGGCGCGCTGGTCCATGTAGAAGCCGGTCTTCTGGCCGCTTACAATGTCCGCCAGAAAGCGATGCCCATCTTCGTGGATGGCAACCGGCCCCTCGGGCGCGACGCCGGCGAGCAGCCCTTGCGCCTCCTCCAACCCCTCCTGGCGGCGCAATGCAAGGTCGCTGCGTTCGATGACACCGCGTGTGCCGGTGAGCTCCATGAGCATCGCGGCGAGGTCGTGCTTGCGGTTGTCCATGGCCAGCGTGCCCACCTGCATAACGAGCCAGTCGGCGTAACGGTCCACGGTGAGGCCGGGGATGCCATCGCTCTCTGCAAAGACAAGGCGCAGGGCGTTGCTTTCGGCCTCGAGCGCGCGCCGCCCGTTGATGGCGCGCAGCAGCCGCCCCCGCCAGAAGTCGTCGTCGATGGCCTCTTCCTGTTGCCAGGAGACGAGGCGCACCTGGATCTGGCTGCGGCGGTTGAGCATGCCGCGCGCCATCCAGTGCCCCGTGCTGTCGGTCACGTCCACAAACGCACCGTTGGGAACGTCGTGAGGAATCTGGGCAATCGCTCCGCTAAAGATCCAGGGGTGCCCCTGGCGCACGGGCTTTTCGCGCCCGGCCTTCAGAACGACGCTGTTGGTCGCAGGGCTTTCAACAGGCGTGCTGCTGGCGCTGCTCTTGCTGGGGTTGCTCTTGCTGGCGCTGCTCTTGTTGGGGCGAATCATGGGGCGTTCTCTTCCCAGCCATATTCGTTGATGGCAATGGTTGCGGCAGGTTGCGAACTGGAAATGGCATCCAGCGTAATCAGGCGGACGGCGGTTTCGTAGCTGAATGCGCGCTCGCCGGCGGGCGTGGTAAGTGCGCCGGTGACGCGCTCGGGCGTACGCTCGCCAAAGCGCAGCGTGTAGCCCTTGGCAATGGCCCAGTGGACCAGCGGCTTGATGTTGGCGCGGCTCATTGCGTCTCCTCCAAATTATCCTTGCGCCAATGCAGGTGCAGTGCAGGCGCGCCCGGTTGCGCATGCGCGCCCTCCGCCACCACCAGCCCGCAGAGCCAGAGCACGCGTCCCTCGGCGTTCACAATCACGGGCCAGCCCGGGCGCAGCGCCGCGGGCACCTTGCGGTCCGTGAAGATGTCGCCCAGCGTGCGCGTGCGGCCGCCCATGCCCTGCGGGGCCATGCGCATACCGGCGCGCGGCACGGTTAACCGGAGGCCGTTGAACAGCGTCGCATCCAGCCAGAGTTCCCACGGGGCGTGCAGCGTTGTATGTGGTGGGCACTCAACCGGCTCAACTTTCAGCATCCAGCCATTGGCACGGGCGGCGCAACCGGAGAGAATGAGCGGATCGCCAGAGTCAGCATCGCGCCACGCACCATCCAGCCAGGGCGTCGCGGGCTGCACAGGCAGCGCATCGGCGCGATGGATGCTCAGCAGCGCCTCGCCATCCACGTAGAGGATGCTCCACGCAATGCCCTCTACCAGCGGATGGGGGCCGGTGGCGTGCGCTGGCCCGTCGACCGTAGCGGCCAGCGCCTCAATGTGCGCCATGGCCACCTCGCGCGCAGAAAAGGTGCGGCGCAGCCCCAGCCGCAGCATACCGCAGCGGTCGCCCCAGGCAGCATTGTGCAGGGTCGCGTGGCGCAGCAGCAGGCGCACAGTTGCTGCCTCGGCCACAGTGGCCTGCGCCAGCAAGCGCGCATCGAGCGCATCGAGACGCTCCGCCTCCTGCGCCAGCAGTTGGGCAGTGCGTGCCAGCGTCTCCACAATGGCGGGGTTGCGCTCGGCAAGCAGGGGAATCAGCTCATGGCGTAGAAAGTTGCGCGTGCGGTCGGTGTCTGCGTTGCTCGCGTCCTCGCGCCAGGTGAGCGCGTGCTGCGCGGCATAGGCGGCGAGCGCGTGGCGAGGCGTGCGCAGCAGCGGGCGCAAAATGCGCACAGGGACAGGGGGCTGCGCACCGTCGTCCTGCGCACCGTCGTCCTGCGCACCGGCTGCTCCCATGGCGCTTCCACGCGCATTCCAGCCAGACCGTAAAGCCCGCTGCCGCGCGTCAGGTTGAGCAGGAGCGTCTCGGCCTGATCATCGGCGTGGTGCGCCACAACCACCAGCGGCTGCCGGCCCGTGGGTGTGACCGTGCCGGCGACTTTGGCCAGGAAGCGGTAGCGTGCCGCACGCGCCGCTGCCTCCACCCCACCCACGAAGACGCCACCGTGTGCCCAGCGCGCCACATGCAGCGGCAAGCCCCACCCGGCGGCCAGCTCGGCCACAAAGGCGGCATCGGCGGCGGAGTCAGGACGCAGCGCGTGGTCAAAATGGGCCAGGTGGAGCGCGAGGCCGCGTTCTGGCGCCAGGCTGTGCAGCATGTGGGCCAGCACCACGCTGTCCATGCCGCCGCTGACGGCCGCGACGATTACGCTGCCCGGGCCCGCCACGTGGGCGTGCGCCAGCGCCTTTTCCACCACAGCTACCAGGTCATCAGCCATGGGGCGATTATACACTGCAACAACAGAACTACGACGCAGAGGCGCAAAGAAAGCGAAGGAAGCGCAAACGATAAGCAACAACGAAGACTAGCGCTGTCTTGTTGTCGCGTTATCTTTGCGCTTCCTTCGCGCTCTTTGCGCCTGCTCTGCGTCGTAGTTCTGTCCGTTGCACCGTCTGTAGTTGGGGGCTGATTCTTGAGCGCGCCGCGCGCTATGATATACTCGGAACGGGCATGAGTCTGTGGCGCGTCCGCACCCAATGGGCGGGTGCGCCTCTTGGCGCGAAACGCGCACGCCTGCCCTGGCAGCAATCTCTGCTGCCCCATGTCGGCCCGGAAGAACGCAGCCCCCGGGTGCTGCCGGAGATCGAAGACGCGTGAACAACCCATTTGACTGGCTCCTGGGCCTTTTTTCGCTCGATATCGGGATTGACCTCGGCACGGCGAATACGCTCGTGCATGTCAAAAACCGCGGCATTGTCATTAATGAACCGTCGGTAGTGGCCATCGACAAATCGTCACGTCAGCGCAACCGCGTCAAGGCGATTGGGCGCGATGCCAAGGAGATGGTGGGCCGCACGCCCGCCCACATCGTCGCCATCCGTCCTCTGCAGGATGGTGTGATCTCCGACTTTGACGTGACGGAGCAGATGATTCATCACTTCATTGGCAAGGTGCATGGCAACCGTGCCTTTGGTACGGCGCGCCCGCGTGTCGTCATCGGCATTCCCTCAGGCGTCACCGAAGTGGAGAAGCGCGCCGTGCGCGACGCCGCCATTAGCGCAGGCGCACGCGAGGCGGGGCTTGTGGAAGAGCCAATGGCCGCCGCAATCGGCGCGGGGCTGCCCGTCACCGAGTCGGTCGGCTCGATGATTGTGGACATTGGCGGCGGCACAACCGAAGTGGCGGTGATTTCGCTGGGCGGCATTGTCGTCTCGCGCTCCATCCGCGTCGCGGGCGACGAGATGAACGAGGACATCGTCAACTATGCGCGCCAGAAGTACAACCTGCTGATTGGCGAGCGCATGGCCGAGCGCGCCAAGATCGAAATTGGCTCGGCCTACCCGCTTGAGCGCGAGCGCACCATGATCCTGCGCGGCCGCAACCTCATCACCGGACTGCCCGAGGCGGTGGAGGTCAGCTCCGTGGAGATCCGCGAGGCGCTCTCCGGCTCCGTCCAGGTGATTGTGGATGCCGTCAAGGGCACGCTCGACGAAACACCCCCCGAACTTGTAGCCGACCTCATGGAATATGGCATTGTGCTGGCGGGCGGCGGCGCGCTGCTGCAAGGGCTGGCGCAGCGTTTGCAGGACGAGACGCGCATGCATGTCTATGTGGCCGACAACCCCCTCACCGCCGTCGTTATGGGCACGGGCATGATTCTGGAAAAGCCCGAATTCTATCGCGAAACGCTGACAAGCATGCAGCGCAAGGCGAACATTCGATAACGGCAGGGTGTGGGGTGTAGGGTGTAGATATCTCGCCCCCCCACCCGACACCCTATACCCGACACCCCACACCCCAAAAATGCGAAACACTGAACGCCGTGGCTGGTCCCTAAGCGAGATCGTTGTGCGCTTGCTGCTGCTCATTCTGGCAGCGGTTCTGCTCATGGCGCTCCAAATTACGGGCCAGCTGCAGCCGATTCAGAGCTTCATTGCCAACATCACCACGCCGGCGCAGGTGGGCGCCACCGGGGTTGCCGACAACACGGCAGGTGCGGTGGATTTTGTGGTGGGCATTCGCACCATGCGTCAGACGGCCGCCGAGCTGGGCCAGCGCAACGAAGACCTGCTGGCCGAGAACTTTGCCCTGCGCGAGGTGGAGCAGGAAAACCAGCGCTTGCGCCAGCTGCTCAACTTTGCACAGACACGCCCCAGCCTTGAGCTGCGCGGCGCGCAGATTGTGGGCCGCGCAATTGGCCAGGAAGCCAACAATTTTCTGGAGACGCTCATCATCGACCTGGGCGAGCGCCACGGTATTGAGGTGGGCATGCCGGTCGTCACCAACCAGGGGCTGGTGGGGCGCATTAGCGAGGTGAACAGGGGCACATCCAAGGTGCTGCTGATCACAGACTCGAACAGCTCCGTGAATGCTATTTTGCAGAGCAGCCGCCTCAACGGTATTGTGCGCGGCGGGCCGGGGGGCAATCTGCTCATGGATTACCTGCAGCAGGGTGCGGCGCTGAGCGTGGGCGAAGTCGTGCTCACATCGGGGCTGGGCGGCAACTTCCCCAAGGGCATTCCGATTGGCCAGGTGGTGCAGATTAACCAGCGCGATATCGACGTCTTCCAGCAGGCGGTGGTGCAGCCGACGGTGGACTTCAACAGCCTCGAGCTTGTGGCCGTGGTCACGAACTTCAACCCGCTGGAGATTGACCCTGCCAGCCTGCAGACAATTCCTGGCGAGGCTGTGCCTGGCGAAACCCTGCCTGATGCGACAACTCCGGACGCGCGTGCGCCAGCGGACGGCGCGCAGCCCACGGAAAGCGAGCAGCCCGCAGGAGCCACCCAGCCATGACAGTCGGCCGCCGCGACCTGCTCTACTATTTGATGATCCCCGGGCTCTTCCTGGCCGCGCTGGTGCAATCCACCATGCTCACGCGCATTGAAGTGCGCAACGTCAAACCGGACCTGGTGCTCATCCTTGTGCTCCTGGGGACGCTCGTCTACGGTGCGCAGTCGGGCATATTGTGGGCTTTTGTGGGGGGCGTCGCGCTGGACCTCTTCAGCGGCGGCCCCATGGGCAGTTCGAGCCTGGCGCTGCTGGTTGCCGCGCTGGTGGCTGCGCCGGGTCACCACACCCTCTCGCGCTTCAACGTGCTGGTGCCGCTGAGCGCCGCCGCGCTGGGTACACTGGCCTATGGCGTCACCTACATCGTGGTGCTTTTCGCGCTCGAATTTACAATGAACCTGCCCTTCCTGGCAGGCGTGCAGCCGCAGGGCGTGCAGCACATGCTGCCCTTTATGGCGACACTTGAGAATGTGGTGCTGCCGTCAATTGCGTACAATTCGCTGGTGATGCTCGCGCTGGTGCCGCTGCTAAACATGGTGCCCGAGACCACCGACGCGGCGCTCTAGGCTGATACGATGAATTTCACATTTCAACGCAAAGGCGCAAAGGTGGCAAAGAGCGCAAAGGAAAAGCAAGAACAACAAGAAGGACAACAACGCACAGCTGCCATCTGCAATGGCGCTGTTCTTTGCTTTTCTTGCTTTTCCTTTGCGCTCTTTGCCACCTTTGCGCCTTTGCGTTGAAGCTGTTGCAGAATTGAATGATTCGTTTGCCGGCCACCTGGCAAGGCAACGTTCCCTGAAGGATTGAATGTACGAACAACAACGTCGTCCCCGAGATATTGCCCCAGCCACCATGTTTCTCTTCCGGCTTGGGGTCATCGTCTTCTTCGCGGTCATCGGCGTGCGCCTCTATCAACTGCAGGTGCGCGAGGGGCAGAGCTACAACGCGCAGGCCGACGAAAACCGCTTCCAGATTGTCGAATCGAGCGCACCGCGCGGCGTCATCTACGACAAGCAGACGACGATCCTGACGCGCAACCGCCCCAGCTTCGAGATCGCGCTTGTCCCTGAGTACATCCCCGAGGATGACACCGACACGCCCGAGGTAGACGAAGAAGCGGTGGAGATCGAAAAGGTGCTGCGCCTGCTCAAGGCCGACAGCAACACCGTGGTCGCGCTGCGCATGGGCGAAATCCTCTTCCGCAAGCTGGGGCGCGTGGACTTCCAGGAGACGGTTGAAGATGTGGGCGTAACGCTCTCCTTCGTCACCGTGCCGGGGGCCGTTGAGGCAAACACCGCCAACCCTGCCGAAGGCTTTCAGGCGCTCCCCGACACCATTGAGATCCCCGACATCTCACAGCCGCTGCCCATCCAGGGGCTTGTGGCGCTGGTGCAACGCTCGGTGCAATTGGGGCGGCAGGGCGGTTCCTCGCGCCCCATTCCCATTCTGGACCTGGTGGACCGCAACATCGCCCTCCCGATTCAGGAGGAGATCTACCGGCTGCCCAGCGTGCGCGTAAACCAGGTGCCCGTGCGCGAATACACCTATGGTGACCTCATGAGCCACGTGCTCGGCTTTATGGGCCCCATTCCCGCCGCCCTTGCCGACGACTACGAAGCTGACGGCTACACCAATCCCAACGAGAAGATTGGCCTGAATGGCCTCGAATACTCCTATCAGGATGAGTTGCGCGGTGTCCCCGGCTACAAGAATATTGAAGTCGACATTCTGGGGCGCGAGATGCGCACCGTCGGGTTGGTGAATGACCCCGTGCCCGGCTCCAACCTGATTCTGGGGATTGACCTGCGCTTGCAGCGCGCGATACGCGATGCGCTGGAGAAGGGCATGGAGGGCGTGGAGGCCAAGTGGGGCGTGGTGATTGCCATGGACCCCATGACCGGGCAGATTCTGGGCATGGTGAGCCTGCCCTCGTTTGATAACAACATCTTCGCCGAGGGCATCAACGAGGATTACCTGGCGCTGGAGCGGGATGACCGCCGCCCGCTGATCAACTACGCGATTGGCGGCCAGTATCCCCCAGGCTCCACCTTCAAGATGACGACGGCCACCGCCGCGCTGCAGGAGGGCGTCATCACGCCTGAGGGCACTGTGGTGGACACCGGCCCCATGCTGCTGCCCAACCGCTTCGCGCCCAATGATCTCTCGCAGGCGCAGAAGTTCGTCAGCTGGAACCACAAGTACGGCATCGTTCACGGCGCGGTCAACGTCGTCAAGGCGCTGGCGCTCTCCAACGACATCTACTTCTACTGGATTGCCGGTGGCTATCCCCCCGACAATGTGCCGGGCCTTGGCCCCAAGAACCTGGCCAAGTGGACGTCGCTCTTTGGCTATGGCGACGCGACAGGGATTGACCTGCCCGGCGAGGTGAGCGTACAGGTGCCCAACGACCAGTGGAAGCGGCAGACCTACGCTGAATCGTGGACAACGGGTGACTCGTACAACATGGGCATTGGCCAGGGCTATGTGCTGGCCACGCCGCTGCAGGTGCTGGTGGCCACCTCCGCAATCGCCAACGGCGGCAAGGTGATGGAGCCGCAGGTGGTTTATCAGATTACCGATGCCAACAACGGCCTGCAGCGCGACTTCACACCGAAGGTCACGCGGGAGCTGCCCGCCAGCCCCGAAAACATCAAGGTGGTGCAGGAGGGAATGTGGACGGCGGTGAACGCCGACTTTGGCACGGCGATTACCTCACGCATTCCCGGCATCACCGTGGCGGGAAAGACGGGCACCGCCGAGTTCTGCGAGTACATACCGGAGGAGCAGGACTGCCGACGCGACAAGGATGACAACCTGCCCACACATGCGTGGTATGTGGCCTACGCCCCCTACGAAGCGCCGGAGATTGCGGTTGTGGCCTTTGTCTACAACGGCGGCGAAGGCTCGGCTACAGCGATTCCGATTGCGCGCGAGGTGCTTGAGGCGTATTTCCGCGAAATCAATCCGGTGCTGCCGCCAGCATCGGAGGATCTGACCGCACCTGTGATAGTCCCCACTGGCCCCAGCGAGTAGTCGCGTCGTGCCCGTGTAGCCGGTTAGCCGCGTCTCCACATTGCGCAGCGATTGCGCTTCTGGTACAGTTTACGCACAGCGTGTAGTGACGCATGGCAACCGATGACCGATGATTGATGTGCGCGGCAATGTTGCGTAACGTCATGAACGTTGACGAATTGTCTCGGCATGCTGCGCACTTGCCGCAGCCACCGCCATAGGCTGAAGCCTGCGTCTCGGCAACCTGGCCTGCTGCAGCAGGCCGAATCCCTTGTTTGCTCGAGTGCGGCGGTGGCAGTCGGCTTTGGCCGACGTGGGCTGGGCAGCTGCAGGCTTGAGTCTCTTATCCACCGTCCCATCTGCACCCGCACCCTTTCCAGCGTCCAGTGCCAGCGTCCAGTGCCAGCGTTACGACAGCAGAGCAAGACCACGGTGCGCACGCGTCGCGTCAGCCGCCACCAGCATGAGCAGGAACGAGGGCCCCAGTATGTTTCCCAAACGCCGACCTCTCCAGCCGCCTCCCGCCGCGGGCCAATCTGCTGCAGCGCAGCCGGGCTCGGGACAACCGAGCGCCCAGCCGCCCGCTGGCAGCGCGTCACCTGGCGGCGCGCATTCAGCGAATCCCTATGCGCCCGATGCGAACCCAACCGGCGCCGAAAGCGCCGAAATGCGCGAGATGTGGAGCGCGATGGCCGCCTTGCTCGACAACACCACCGTGCGCGCTGATGGCAGTTCGGCCGAGGCCTCTGTGCCGCAGACGGCGCCCGACAACGCCGGCGCGTGGGGCGGCTACATTGAAACGGCGGCGCCGGCAGATTTCGAGGCAGAGGCTGCGCCCGTCGCAAAGCCTGTGCCCGTCGCAGAGGCTGCGCCTGCCATGAGCACCGAGCCACCTGCGCCACAGCAGGAGACGCCCCAATCCGCGCCCTCAAACGCACCTCAAACTGCGCCACGTCCGCCCGCTCCTGCTTCGTCCTCTGACAGCGCTCCGTCGCAGAACAGCGATCCTGCGCGCTGGGCGCCGCCGCCGCTGCTGCCGCCCGGCAGCCGGCCCGTTGCGCCCGTGCCGCCTGTCGCACCGGAGTCCCCCGTCGCCCAGGAACCCCCCGTCGCGCCGGAGCCCCCTATCGCACCAGTTGCGCCTGTAGACGCACCGGCGCCCGCCGACAAGCCCAACGCGCCAGGCAGCGCCGGCGTGGGGCCGCAACTTCTACCCGAGCCTGACGACGCACTCTTCGAGACGCCGCCGCCACAGCAGCACTATCAGCCGCAGAATCCGCACGGCAACTTTGTGCTGCGCGAGCCAGGCAGCCCCTTTACCATTCCTGCGGGGCTGGACCAGAACTCGGTCACACTGCGCGGGCGCAGCGACGGCATCGCCATTGAAATCGGTTCGGGCAAATGGCAGGATCTGCTGCAACTGCTCTCCTACCGGCTGGAGCAGACCGACGGCTTCTTTGCCGGCGGCTATGTGGCCGTTGATGTGGGCACACGTCAATTGACCGAGGCCGAGCTTTCGCTGCTGGCGCAGGTGCTTGCCAGCTACGCGCTCCAGGCGGGCATTGTGCGCTCCTCAACCGAGCGCACCTTCCAGGCGGCGCTGGCGCTGGGCATTCCCTGCGCACAGGTGGCGCTGGACGGCACCGTCGTCAACGAGGCGATGCCCGCACAGGCGGACGACAACACCTTCCCCTTCTTTGTCTACCGCGGCAGCCTGCGCTCGGGCCAGCAGCTGCACCGCCACGAGCACATCATGATTATGGGTGATGTGAACCCGGGCGCCGAGGTGGCATCCAGTGGCGATATTCTCGTCTGGGGGCGGCTGCGCGGCATTGCCCACGCAGGTGCGCAGGGCAACGCCAGCGCCATCATCGCCGCGCTGGACCTGGACCCCGTCCAATTGCGCATTGGCACGGTGGTGGCAGCGGCGCAAGCCGGCCAGGCCGAGGGGAACGGCCCCCGCTGGGGCGGCTCGCGCAGTGCCGAGCGCCGCCCCGAGATTGCCCGCCTGGCCAACGGCCGCCTGCTGGTTGAGGCGTGGGATGATGCGAAAACAGCCGGCGCGCCGATTCTCAAACGGCGACGCGCCTAAGCAAACGGGGTTTCCATGGCTGCCACGATCATTACAGTCACCTCTGGCAAAGGCGGCGTTGGCAAGACGACTACGACAGCCAACATCGGGGCCGCACTGGCGCTGGCCAATCAGCGCGTCATCATGGTGGACGGCGACATTGGCCTGCGCAACCTCGATCTTGTGCTGGGGCTGGAGAACCGCATTGTTTATGACCTGATCGACGTGGTGGAAGGGCGCTGCTCGCTGACGCAGGCGCTGGTGCGCGACCAGCGTGCGCCCGCCCTCTGGCTGCTGCCCGCCGCCCAAACGAGCGACAAGGCAGACGTTACCACCGACCAGATGATCCGCGTCTGCACCGCCCTGCGCCAATATGCCGACTACATTCTCATCGATTCGCCCGCCGGCATTGAGCATGGCTTCCAGAATTCCATCGCGCCGGCCGATCGTGTACTAATCGTCACCACTTCGGATGTTAGCGCTTTGCGCGACGCCGACAAGGTGATTTACCTACTGGAGCGAGACTGGCGCAAACCTCCGGGCCTCGTTATCAACCGCTACAACGCTCGCCTGGCACAGAAGGGCGAGATGCGCACGATAGACGATGTGCTCGACATTCTGGCCATCGATCTACTCGGGGTGGTGCCCGAAGATTCCGATATCGTGCTCGCTTCCGATCGGGGCACCCCGGCTGTCTATGACCCGAAAATAGCGACCGCGGTGGCGTACAACAACATCGCTCAACGGGTGCTTGGCAACAACGTTCCGCTCATGCGCTTCAGTACGGGCGGCTTTTTGTCGAATCTTTTCGGTCGATGATACGCTTGTCGGTCTATGCGAGAGCGAAGTCTCTGGCGCAATTTTGACTGGACGTTGCTGGCCGTTGTGTTGATTCTTTGCGGCCTCGGCATCGCCATGATCTACAGCGCCACCTTTAACACGATTGACCTATCAGATTACTGGCTGCGTCAGGTTGTCTTTCTGGCGATCGGTCTTGTAGCCCTCTTTGCCGTCGCCGCGTTTGACTACCGTCAGCTTGAGCTCTTCGCCGTACCCGGCTACCTCGTCTTTGTTGCGCTGCTGATTCTTGTAGACCTGGTGGGCACAGCCCAGGGTGGCGCGCAGAGCTGGCTCAATGTGGGCGGCACCCTCGTGCAGCCCACCGAGGCCGGCAAGTTCCTTCTCATTATCTTCCTCGCCTGGTACCTCAGCTGGTTCCACGATCGCATGGGCCAGCTTCAGTATCTGATCCTCGCTGCAATCCTGCTTGTCGCACCCCTGGTGCTGGTCTACATCCAGCCCGACTTCGGCATGACCATCACCTATGCCTTCATTGGCGGCGTGCTGATCCTGACGGGCGGCATTCGCATCTGGCAGGTAGGTGTGATGGCGGCGGCGCTTGTGGCCACCGCCCCCTTCGTGTGGCGATCCATGCAGGGCTACATGCTTGAGCGCATTCAGATCTTTCTCGACCCTGGCTCCAACCGCGCCGCCACCTACAACATTGACCAGGCGCTGATTGCGATTGGCTCCGGCGGCTGGCTGGGCAAGGGGTGGACCTACGGCAGCCAGAACCAGCTGCACTTCCTGCGTGTGCGCCACACCGACTTCATCTACAGCGTGATTGCTGAGGAGTGGGGGTTGGTGGGTTCACTGATTATGCTGGCGCTGCTGCTCTTTATTGTCTGGCGCGTCTTGCGCATTGCCGATCAGGCGCGCGACCACTTTGGCCGCTTGCTGGCCGTGGGCGTTGCCGCGATCATCTTCTTCCAAATTGTGGTCAACGTTGGGATGAACGTCAGCATCATGCCGGTGACCGGCCTGACGCTCCCCTTCGTGTCCTACGGAGGCAGCAGTCTTGTCTCCATGCTGGTTGCTGTGGGGTTGGCGCAGAGCGTGATCATGCGCCACCGCAAGCTCGAGTTTCAATAGGAAGAGCCGAGCCACAGCCTTGTGTTGTACCGCACGAGCCTGAGGCGCATGAACAGCGTGCGCCCCGCCGCTCGAACGGCTTCCTGCCCCCGTTGCTGCTGCATTGTTGTTGTGCGCGCCGTGAGTCTGCCGGCGTACAGGTGGGAATCCGTCGTTCTTTCGGATGTTTTTAATGGAGATCTTGAAGAAACGTTGTATCCAGACAGCCTATGCAGTTGTTGTAGCGTTGATTGTTCTCCCCGCACTTCTTGTCACAAGCCGCAATGCCGCTGCCAGCAGCGAGCCATCTCCGGCCAGTGTCATCACCTCGCTTGCCCCATCAACATCCTCTCCTGCAACTGTTGAGCAGGATCCCGCCACGCCGCTTACCCTCGAAGAGTGCTACACCATGATGGCCACGCTGGCCCTGACGGGCACGCCCACACTTGTAACCGAGGTGGACGCGGCAGGCGTGGAGACGCTTGCTTGTGGCGGCATCATGAATGTGGTGCCGGACGGCCTCATACCCGTGGTTGAGGCCCCGCCTGTAGAAGAGAGCGCGCCCGTCACCGAGACTGCGCCGATTACCGACGTGGCGACAGTTACAGAGACCGCACAGATAACGGAATCTGCGCCCATCACCGACGTCGCACAAATCACCGACACTGCGCCGGTTACCGACGTGGCGCCAATCACTGACGCCGCGCAGGTTACCGAAACTGCGCCCATCACAGATAGCGCGCCGATCACCGACGCCGCAGCAATCACGGAGACGGCGCCGATCACTGAAGGCACGCCCATCACTGACGCCGCACCGATCACGGAGACGGCGCCGATTACGGAGACGGCGGCGCTTACCGACAGCGCGGGGCTCACCGACACGGCGTCCATCTCGGCAACCGAGCCGATCACGCCCGCACCCGGCCCCTATGCCGACACCGCGCCCACTGTGCGCACAATCCCCGGCCACGGCATCCCCGGGCAGACGTGGACAACGATTAACCCAGGCTACAAGCAGCCCACCAACTTCCCCGTGCGCGGCTTCAGCACCTACTACAACCCGGGCATTATGGAGGAGGTGGTGCGTTATCGCACGCGCGTTGGCGACATCACCCCCTGCCCCGAATGCATTGGCGAAGTCGCGCTCATCCGCGCCGGCGACATCAACCGCCGCATCTGGTTGCAGTTGGACGACCGCACCGTGGAAGGGCCCTTCCTGGTGACGGATTGCGCCCACACGTGGGATGTGGCGCCGCTTGTGGGCCGCAACTGGGGCGTGGACCTTGACTTCGATACAGCCACGCGCTGGGATTTCAAGATGCGCATGGTGACAATTCTCGATGCGCCGCCCGCCGATCTGGCAACAAGACGAGGCGATTGCGGCCGCGACCGGCGCAACCATCCCGGGCGCAGAGATCGCGGCAACCGCCACCACCACCGCCACAGCGACCACCACACCGTCGCTCGCGCTCAGCCCCAAGCAAGACGTTAACAAGTAGACGTAGCAACAAAGCCAAGTACAGAGATGGCACAGAAACAAAGAGATAACAACGGAGCTCCGTTGTTATCTCTTTGTTTCTGTGCCATCTCTGTACTTGGCTTTGTTATTCTGGCTATCAGGCCACGGCGACGCGCTGCTGCGCCACTGCCTCGGCGGCGGCCACGCGCTCCACCTGCACCACCGCATCGTAAAAGAGTGCGCCCGCGCCCATGTCCGCCTCATCCTGCGCCGTCACCTGGTTAATGTTGCCGCCACCCGGGCTGTGCTTGGCCCACCAGACGCCCGGTGCAAGCACCGTGCCCGGCACCACGCGCGCCGTCACCACGACGGGCAGTTCCACTGCACCACGCTGATTAAAGACACGCACCATGTCGCCATCGGCCACCTGGCAGGCGGCGGCGTCGGTCGGGTGCATCTGCAGCAGCGGCCGATCTTCACGCTGCATGAAGCGTTCGAGGTTGGCAAAGGTGCTGTTGAGGAAGGAATGGGCGGGCGGCGAGATGCAGACAAACGCGCCTGCTGGCAGCGAACCCTCCTCGGCATTGGGCGCAATCGTTTCGGCCCAGTGGGGCGGCGTCCACGTGGGCAGGGGGTCGTAGCCGTCATCTGCCATGCGCTGCGAAAAGAACTCGCACTTGCCGCTGGGCGTGGCATAGTTGCCCTCGGCAAAGGGGAGCCACGGCTGCGGCACATTCATGCGCACAAAGCCCTCGTCCTGCAGCCGCTGCCAGGTGATGCCGGCAAAGCGTTCGTGCGTTTGCGCCTCCACCAGCGCGCGCAGAATCTGTGCATCGCTCTCGCGGAAGCAGCCGTCGTCGTAGCCCATGGCCGCCGCCAGCCGCCGGAAGATCTCGCTGTTGGGCAGGCTCTCGCCCAGTGGCGCAATTGCCGGCTGGTTGAGCCCCAAGTACAGGTGACCATAGGCGCGGTGGAGGTCCATGTGCTCCAGTTGCGTCGTGGCGGGAAGCAGATAGTCGGCGTAGTCGGCCGTGTCCGTAGCAAAGTTTTCCAGCACAACGGTAAAGAGGTCATCACGACGCAGGCCGGCGGTCACCGCAGCCTGATCAGGTGCGACGGCGGCGGGGTTGCCATTGTAGACAATCAGCGCGTGCACGGCAGGGCCGGCGTCGGCGGCGGTGGGTAGAGCCATCGCGGGCACAGGGTGATAGAGCGCACGCGCGCGCACGGCCGGCTCCACGCTCAGCGCATCGCCAATGCGGTGCAGGGTAATCGTGCGGGGCGTGCGCCCGGCCAGCAGATCGGGACGCTGCAGACCGCGCTTGTCCATGTGGCGAAAGGCGCCACTGCTGCTTAGCTGCATCCCGCCGCCCAGATGCTTCCACGCACCCACCAGCGCCGGCAGGCAGGTGATTGTGCGCATGGCCATGCCGCCGCCGTAGTGGCGCTGCATGCCATAGTTAACACGAATCGCGGCGGGCTGCGCCGTGGCATAGTCGCGTGCCAGCGCTGCAATCCGCTCGGCGGGGATGCCGGTGATGGCGGCGGCGCGGGCAGGCGTCCATTCGGCCACGCGTGCGGCCAGCGCGTCAAAGCCCAGCGTGTAGCGGGCCACGTAGTCGGCGTCGTGCAGCCCCTCGCCAATGATGACGTGCATCATCGCCAGCGCGAGCGCGCCATCGGTGCCCGGGCGAATGGCAATCCACTCGTCGGCGGCACGGGCGGTGCGCGTTTCGGCCGGGTCAATCACAATCACGCGTGCGCCCGCCTTTTGCGCTCCCCCCTTCTGCGCGTCAGTGATGAAGGGCCAGAGGTGCTGGTTGCTGGTGAGGGTGTTGCTGCCCCAGATGAGGATGTGGCGTGCATGTGCAAAGGCCTCCGGCTCCATGCCTTCGGCCGCGCCCATGGTGTAGAGATAGCCCTCAAAGCCGGCTTCGGAGCAGATGGAGCGTGCCACCTTGCTCGCGCCCATGCGGTTGAAGAAGCGCGCCGCCATGCCCTCGCCCTGCAACTGCCCCAGTGTGCCGCTGTAGGACCATGGCATGACGCTCTCGGCCCCGTGCGTGGCAATGACATCCTGCAAGCGGGCGGCGATCTCGGCCAGCGCCGTCTCCCACGAGATTGGCTCGAACTGGCCCGAACCCTTGGGGCCCACACGCCGCTGCGGTGTCGTCAGGCGGCCCGGGTGGTAGGTGCGCTCAAGGTAGCGGTCCACCTTGCCGCAGAGGCGCCCCTGCGTGACGGGGTGATCGGCGTGGCCCCAAATGTCGACAGCGCGGCCGCTCTGCCGCTCCACGGCCACCTGCCACGTGCAGGTGTCGGGGCAATCGTGCGGGCATGCGCCGGTGACGATGTTGATGCTGGGGTCGTTGGCATACTGGGCGAATTTGGACATGGTGGCTCCGGATGGATGGAATGCAAGTGGGAACAGTTTAGCGCAGTGACGAGCAAAGCAAAATTGACAATTGCGTATTGAAGAGTGTGGCGACGCAACAGGCGGGCAGCGTGTCAATCGTCAATAATCAGTCTTCAATTTTGCCTTCAATTTTGCTTCTCCTGTGCATCCTGCACAATGCCCCATGCACAAAGCTTGTGGGGATTCGCGCTGGTTACGCGTGCTGGAATTCGGTACACTCTTGCCTTGGGCGGCTGTGCGCGGCTTGCTGCGCCCTCTATCCCTACCATTTGTTTAATACGCACATCTGCTTGCGGCAGTCACGCAATCGAGTGAACGCATTCCCGTTTTCGCACACTGCATTCCCCAAAACAGTTTTCACAGATGAGGAGTAGATTGTATGGCTCTCGGCACCAATACCGCCAAGGACGTCATGGAGGCCATCTCCAAAAACAACATCCAGTTCGTTGATGTGAAGTTTACCGACCTCTACGGCCAGTGGCATCACTTCAGCTTGCCCGTTGAACACTTTGGCGAAGACACAATGAAGGAAGGGCTTGGCTTTGACGGCTCCTCCATCCGCGGCTTCAAGACGATTGAAGCCAGCGACATGGTGATGATGCCCGACCCAACCAGCGCCTTTATTGATCCGGCCTGCGCCGCTCCGACCCTGAGCATGGTCTGCGACATCTACGAGCCGCTGACGCTGGAGCCCTTCAGCCGTGACCCGCGCCAGGTTGCCAAAAAAGCCATCGAATATCTGAAGTCCACAGGGATTGCCGACACGGTCTATGTGGGCCCCGAAGCCGAGTTCTTTGTCTTCGACAGCGTCTCCTACGAGACGGGCCGCTACTTCTCCTCCTACGCAGTGGACAGCGCAGAAGGGCCGTGGCGTTCGGGCGACACGGGCCTGGGCCACACCGTCAACTGGAAGGGCGGCTATTTCCCGGTTTCACCCTTTGACACGCTGCAGGATCTGCGCAGCGAAATGGTGCGCACCATGCTCGACGCGGGCATTCCGATTGAGGTGCATCACCACGAAGTCGCCACCGCAGGCCAGTGCGAGATCGACATTCGCTTTAGCCCGCTGGTGCAGATGGCCGACTATATGCAGATGTACAAGTACATTGTGAAGAACGTGGCCAAGAAGAACGGCAAGTCGGCCACCTTTATGCCCAAGCCCATTTTTGAGGACAACGGCTCGGGCATGCACACGCACATGAGCCTGTGGAAGGGCAACAAGCCCCTCTTCGCCGGTGATAAGTACGCCGGGCTGAGCGAAATGGCGCTGCACTTCATCGGCGGCATCCTCGTCGCACATCGATTCGCTGCTGGCCATCTGCGCGCCCACAACCAACTCCTACCGCCGCCTTGTGCCCGGCTACGAAGCGCCCGTGAATGTGGCCTACTCGGCACGCAACCGCTCGGCCGCCTGCCGCATTCCGGTCTACTCGCAGTCGCCCAAGGCCAAGCGCGTTGAGTTCCGCTGCCCCGACCCAGTCGGCCAACCCCTACCTTGCCTTCACTGCGGTAATGATGGCGGGCCTTGACGGCATCAAGAACAAGATTGACCCGGGCGAGCCGGCGGAGACCGACCTCTTCGAGCACAGCACCCGCCCCACCGTCAAAGGTTCACTCACCGAAGTGCTCAACGCGCTGGAAGGCGACCACGCCTATCTGCTCGAGGGTGGCGTCTTTACGGCCGACCTGATCGAGACCTACATTGCCACCAAGCGCATTGCCGACGTGGACGCCGTGCGTCTGCGCCCGCACCCGCATGAATTTGTCATGTACTACGGCATTTAGCCCTGCCAAATACGCTCTGCTTTGCTGTGACGCATAGGACGAAGAAAATTGAGTATTGATGATTGAAGAGTGGGTTGCCAGGGCGCGCCATTTTCAATTGTCAATACTCAATTTTCAGTCAATCTCAACGTGGCGCGCCGCCAAAGAGAAGTGCGCTCCTCATCTCAACCATGCTTTGTCGCCCCCTGAGGTGATGCTACAATGGGCTCGGATCGCGACTACAACCCACGCCCCGCCAGAGACCAACTCGATCTCTCCCCACCGTCAGGAGGGCGTTTCGCCCATGTCTGCACACCATACGCCCGAGCAACTCCAGCGCGTCGATGATCTGATCCGGCGCAATGACATCCGCTTCATCCGCCTGCAATTCTCCGACATCGTGGGAATTGCCAAGCACATCACCATTCCCATTGGCCACTGGGAGACTGCCACCCAGCACGGTATCTGGTTTGACGGCTCGTCAGTCGAGGGCTTTGCCCGCATTGCCGAATCGGACATGTACCTTGTGCCCGATCTGAACACCTTCATGGTGATTCCGTGGGAGATGGACCTCTCGACGGCGCGCGTCATCTGTGATGTCTATACGCCCGAGGGGGTGCCCTTTGAGGGCGACCCGCGCTACGTCCTCAAGCGCCAGCTCAAGCGCGCGGCCGACATGGGGCTCGACTATCAGGTGGGGCCGGAACTCGAATTCTTTCTCTTCAAGCGCCACCCAAACGGCGACATTCAGCCGCTGCAGCCGCACGACCATGCGGGCTACTTTGATGTGAGCACCGACCTGGCCCACAACGTGCGTCGCCAGATGGTGGACGCGCTCCAAGCCATGGGCATCACCGTGGAGGCTTCACACCACGAGGTGGCGATCGGGCAGAGCGAGATTGATTTCCGCTATGACAAGGCACTGCGCCAGGCCGACAACACAATCACCTTTCGGTTGACTGTGAAGGGGGTGGCGCAGAAGAATGGGCTGCACTGCACCTTCATGCCCAAGCCCATTGCAGGCATCAGTGGCTCGGGCATGCACGTGCACCAGAGCCTGTGGGACATTCATTCGGGCGAGACGATGATGTATGACGCCGACAATGAGTATGGGCTCAGCAGCATGGCGCTCAGCTTCATTGCCGGGCAGCTGGCCCACGCCAAGGCGATGACAGGCATCATTGCACCGCTGGTCAACAGCTACAAGCGCCTTGTCCCTGGCTACGAAGCGCCCGTGTACATATCGTGGGGGCGCACCAACCGCAGCGCGCTTATCCGCATTCCACGCATTAGCCAGGGACGCAAACGCAGTTCACGCGTCGAACTGCGCTGCCCCGACCCCAGCGCCAATCCCTACCTCGCCTTCGCCGCCATGCTGGCGGCCGGGCTTGAAGGCATTGAGAAGCGCATGGCTCCGCCCACCCCTGCCGAGGAGGACCTCTACCACGTGGATGGCATGCGCGCCGGGCTGGACACGCTGCCGGGCGACCTGGGCGAAGCCATGGAGGAGCTGCAGAAGGATGAGGTCATTCGGGCTGCGCTGGGCCAGCATGTCTTCGACCGCTACATTGAGGCCAAGACACAGGAGTGGAACGACTACCGCATGTACGTCACGCAGTGGGAGCTGGACCGGTACTTGACGCTCTACTAGGGTGACGCTCGCGAGGACGAAGCGCACCTCACGATGCTCGCTTGCAGCCAGCCGCCCGCAGGGCCATGTGCGCTGGACGCTGCGCTCTGCTCGCCGACCAGATGATTGAACTGGGCTACGTCGAGTCCATCAGCCATGTGACAGTTGGTGAGCTACTCAAAAAAACGAACTCAAGCCGCAGCAGGTGAAGAGCTGGTGCATCGGCAAGCCTTCAGCGCAGTACGTCGCCAAGATGGAGGATGTGCTCGACGTCTATGCCCGTCCCTACGACGCGACACGTCCGCTGGTCTGTCTGGACGAAATCAGCAAGGAGCTGCACACAACACCGCACGGCACGCTGCCCATGAAACCAGGTCATGCCAAACGACAGGACTACGAGTATGCTCGCCAGGGTGTCTGCAACCTCTTCCTGGCCGTCGAGCCTTTGACGGGCAAGCGCACGGTGCACGTGACCGAGCGGCGCACCGCACTGGACTTCGCTGAGGAGTTGCGCTTTCTGGTTGAGGAGATGCTATCCCAACTAACAACCCGACGCAAAGGCGCAAAGACGCAAAGAAATCGCAAAGAAAAGCAAAGGCAAGGAAGAACAACATTGACTGTTGTTCTTCCTTGTTGCTTTTCTTTGCGATTTCTTTGCGTCTTTGCGCCTTTGCGTCGGGTGTTGTGGCTACTATTCGACCGCAATCCCCTCGCCCGCCACCACTTCGCCAATCTCCCACGCCTGCTGGTCGCGGGCGGCGCATTCGTCCACAAAGCGCTGCGCCTGCGCGGCGGGCACGGCCAGCAGCAGGCCGCCGCTCGTCTCCACCTCCCAGAGCACGGCGCGCTGGTCGGCGGTGACGCTGTCACCAAAGCGCACCAGGTGGCCATAATACTCGGGGTTGCGCGTGGTGCCGCGCGTAATATAGCCCGATGCTACATAGGCGGGCAGCCCGGGCAGCATGGGCACATCGGCGGCCACAATGCGGAAGCCAACCCTGGCCTCCTTCTGGTGGCCCAGCATCTCGCTCGCGTGGCCCAGCAGCCCGAAACCGGTGATGTCGGTGGCGCTGCGCACGCCGCAGAGCAACGCGGCCTGTGCCGCCGCGCGGTTGAAGCGCAGCATGGAGAGCACCGCCGCGTCAAAGTGCAGCGGGTCCAGGTCCACCTTGCCGGCGGCATGGCGCGCGGCGCGGCTCTCGGCGCTCTCGCTCGGCCCGGCCGCCTTGGCTGCCGTCGTGATGATGCCCGTGCCCAGCGGCTTGGTGAGGAAGAGACGGTCGCCCACGTGCGCGCCCCCCTTGCGCATAATCTGGTCGGGATGAATCAGCCCGGTAACGCTGAGGCCAAAGAAGGGCTCGGGGTTGTTGACGGTGTGGCCACCGGCAATCGCTGCGCCCACCTCACGCATCTTGGCGGCGGCGCCTGCGAAGACCTGCGTAATGACGTCGAAATCCACACTGTCGGGGAAGCCGGCAATGTTGAGCGCGAAGAGCACCTCGCCCCCCATGGCGTATACGTCGCTCATGGCATTGACAGCGGCGATGGCGCCGAAGGTCCAGGGGTCGTCCACCACGGGGGTGAAGAAGTCGGTGGTGGAAATGATGGCGCGCGCGTCGTCCAGCCGGACGACGGCAGCGTCGTCCGGTTCGCCCAGCCCCACCAGCACATTGGGGAAAGCAGAGACCGGGAAGAAATCAGCCAGGTGTCGCACGACCTGCGACAGCGCTCCAGCCTGGAGCTTGGAGGCTCAACCGGCGCAGGCGACGAGTGACGTCAGGGCAATGTCAGCCATGATTTCTCCAAACAAATTCGAGTACGCAGAAACTGCGGAAAAAGCGGGAACAACAGGAAGGAAAAGCCGGTTTGGTGAAAAAGGCCATCAACTCAGTGTTGGAGTCGAATATCTACGCAATCCAGTTTCCTGGCCCTTCTTTGCTGTTCTTTGCGTTCCTTTGCTCCCTTTGCACCTTTGCGTTGAAGCTGTTGCTGTCAGTCCGCAAAGGCAGCCCAGCGCTGCTCGGCGCGCTGCGGCTTGGGGTTGAAGGCCATTTCAATGGCAAAATCCGCCATCGCCTTGACAGCCCACTCAAAGTAGAAGGGCGTGAGGCTGTTCATATCCATATCCGGGGCCGGGTTCATGAAGTCAATCGCATAGGGCACGCCATCCTTGATGGCGAACTCGATGCTGTTCATGTCATAACCCATCACCTGGTTAATCAGCGTGGCGTCGTGAACAATGCGCTCGCCCAGCGCCGGGCTCAGGTGATCGTGCTCCACATTGTAGCGGCGGTTCTTCGGGTCATACTTCGTGGGCAGGATGTTGGTCTGCCCCACACAAACGCAGCGCACAAACTGGTCGAAGTCGATGAACTCCTGCAGAATCATGCAGAGCGTGCCCGTGTCATTGTAGGCGCGGATCAGCTCATCGATATTGTTGACCTTGTAGACATTCTTCCAGCCGCCGCCCCAGGCATCCTTGAGGATGGCGGGCAGCCCCACGTAGCCCACAATCGCATCCCAATCGAGCGGATAGACAAGGTTGCGCAGGCTCTCGCTCACCACCCCTTCGGGGTAGGACTTCATGGGCAGCGCCATGGTGCGCGGCGAGGCAATCCCCATGCGTGTAATCAGACTTGCACCGAAGAACTTGTCGTCGGCGCTCCACCAGAAGGGGTTGTTGATGCAGTAGGCCCCTTGCAGCATGGCGTTCTTCAGGTAGGTGCGGTAGTAGGGAATTTCGTGGCTGATGCGGTCAATGAGCACGGCATACTCGCACGGCTCGTTCATCTTCGTGCCGCCCAGCTTGACGTACTCGGCCACAACGCCGGCGTTGCGCCCATTCACTTCATCCAGAAATGCGGGCGGAAAGCTCCACTCACGGCCCACAATCAGCCCAATCTTCTTCACGTCTGCCATGGCGCCCCCGAGTTAAGCGGTTTAAGGGATTAAGGGTTTAACGGTTCAAGCTTTCAGGCTTCGTGCGGGCGGAAGCGTCTGAGCGAGACAAACCAGTTGTGCGGAAACAAGGAGCAGGGTTGCAGGGTTGCAGATTCGTCTCGGCGCAGACACGCCCCCGGCACGAACCTTCAACCTTTAAACCCTGAACCTCTTCTCAGTCGTGCCCCGAAATGTACGTGCGCGTCATCTGCGCCCAATAGGGCCAGTCGTGGCTCCAGCCGTCCCACTCGCGCAGCGCATTGCCCGCGCCCTTGGACCAGAGCGCACGGCTGAGTGCGCGTGTGCTCTCGATGTTGGAATCATCCTTGCCGCTGGCGAGGATAATGTCCAGGTTGCGGATGGCGTCGAGCTGCGGCCCGTCGCCCAGGCCGGCCACAAAGTGGGTGGGCGTGTTGTAGTAGAGATCGTCACCATAGTAGCCCGGGAAGAAGCTCGTCATGTCGTACTTGCCGCTGAGCCCCAGCACGCGCCCAAAGAGCCACGGATGGCGCAGCGCGATGTTGGCGGCGTGAAAGGCGCCAAAGGAGCAGCCGTGGGCGATTAGAAAAGGATTGGCGTTCTTTGCGCGGCTGAAAGGCAGCACCTCGTTGAGGATGTACTCCTCGTAAAGCGTGTGCCGCCAGAGCCGCCAGCCGGGGGTCGCGCTCCAGTTGTAAAAGCTCTCGCTGTCGGCGCTGTCGATGCAGTAGAGCTGGAGTTGCCCCGCCTCGATGGCATCGGTGAGGTTGGCCACCATGCCGCGGTCTTCGTACTCAAAGAAGCGCCCCCGGCTGGTGGGAAAGACCAGCACGCGCGCGCCGGCATGGCCATGAACCAGCAACTCCATGTCGTGCTCAAGGCGGGGACTGTACCATTTGTGATGTTCGCGATGCATGGCGCTCGGGGTTGGTGGGTGGGCGGCTGATGCTGGTAAGTGGTAAACGGCAAGTGGTAAACGGTAAATGATAAGTGGCAGGTGGCAAATGGTAAGTCGCTCGGCACCCTCGAGAGCGCCGCCGATTACCAATGACCATTTACCAATGATTCTTGACTGTCACAACACTGTGCGGCATGGCATAGCCGCTCTCAACGCGGTGGGTGGATTCGGGATCGGGCAGCCAGCGTGGCGCGCCGTCGTCGCTCTGCACCCAAAAGCGATAGGTGTACGCGCCGGCGGGCAGGGGCAGCACGCCGTGCCACCAGCCGCGCCCCGTCCGTTGCAGCGGCTGCAGCGCCTGCCAGTTGTCCCATGCCCCTGTGAGCGCGACGTGGTGCGCAGCAGGGGCGTAGAGGCCGAAGTAAACAGGGCGTAGCTGTCCCATTGATCCCGCTGAGCCTGCGGGCAACGTGAGAAATGTAACCCCTTCGCCCACTTTGCGCAACTCGATTTCGGAGAGAACGCTGCCGCTGTGGGGAAAGCCCACAAGCGGGCCGCCCGGCGCACGCAGCGCCGCTGCCACAGCGGCAGCCGGCTGAAGCAGGCCCGCACCCTGCTTCTCGGCGGGCAGATGGGGCAGCGGCAGCGCACTGCTCGTCAACAGCGCGCGCAGCGACGCCTGCGTCAGTCTCGGGTTGGCCTGCACCATTTGCGTCGTCACCGAGGAGACAACCGCCGCAGCGACACTTGTGCCATCCACATGCTGGTAGGCGGCGTGCGCCCACTTGTGTGCGTTCATGCGTTTGCGCACGGCCTGCCACACCTCACCCATCCATTCGCCGGTCGTGGCTTCTTCACCCATGAGTCCGTCGGCATCCGTCGCCACGTGTCGGCTGCTGGCCCGCCTCCAGCACCCGCTGCCAGTGGGCCACAAGGGGATCGGGCGTGCCGATTTCGTCGCCGCTGTTATCGCGCAGCGTGCGGCGCAGGCGGTCAATCGCATAGGCCTCGCGGCAGGATAGGGCTGACGGGCAGAATGGGGCCGGGAATCCACGCCGCGGGGGCGAGCAGATCGGGCTTGTAGCGGCGGCCCTGCGCGCTGCGCACCACGCCGAAATTGTGGTGATAGAGCGTCAGGCCATCATGCGCGCTCTGCGCACGTGCGGGTGTAAACGGGCGGTTGCCGTCGTCAATGCCGCCAATGGTGAGCACCGAAGGCGCCTGCGCGGGGGCCACCAGCATTTCGGCGGCACGGTTGCCCGCGGCGGCCACCACCAGCACGCCCCGCTCACTCAGCGCCTCGGCCGCCAGGCAGACTGCATTGTGCTGCCACGGCTCGTCAAAATCACCGCCAATGCTAACGTTGAGGACGCGGACACCCAGCGCTTCCCAGCGATCGCCCTCAAGCAGCCACTGCATCCCACCCAAAATGTCCGCCTCGGGAATGCGCCCGTCGCCCCGACCGACCTTGATTGCGAGGACGCGTGCATCCGGCGCAAAGCCGCGGTAGCGCCCGCCGCTCATCGCACCGTTGCCGGCGGCAATCGCCGTGGTCATCTCGCCGTGCCAGGAGACGCCCGCGCCGTCCCACAGGCTCGCAAGGGCAAGCCCCTGCGCGTGGTGACCGTTGGTCAGGTCCACATAGTTGGCAAGGCGCGGGCCGGTGGCCTCAAGCTGCTTGCGCCACTGCAACGGCGAAAGGCGCTCCCACGCCACGTCGGCGGGCAGGGGCAGGGACATCAGGTCGGGGTGCGGATAGTAACCGCTGTCGAGGAAGCCCAGCGTGACGCCCGCGCCGGTGAAGGTGAAGGCGTCGGGCAGCCGTTCGGGCAGCCCCAGCAGCGCCTCCTCATCGGGGTGGTAGTAGGGAAAGGTGGTGTGCGGCTCGGTGCGCGTGTGCAGCGAGAAGGCGCTGCGGCCGCGCGCAATGGCATCCGCCGCCTCCTGTGCGCACGCGGGGCAGATGCCCTGTTCGGCGCGCCAGGCAGGGCGCTTGCGCGCGATGGTGCGTACGACGGCGGGCTGCAGGGTGCGCGCCTGCGCCATAAGTCCGCGGATCGGTTGCTGCCCCGCAGAGCGGACATGCGCTCAATGGGTCTCGTCCCCCGGTGCGCCGCCCTGCTCGTCCGCCCGATCCTCGTGCAACTCGCTCCAGTCGACGCCCATGCCAAAGCCCGGGTCGCCGCGGTCAGGGTCGCGGAACTCAAGCAGCATCTCAAATTCCTGGCGGTCAATGATTTCGGGCGTTTCGTTGACGCCGCGGCTCAACTCGGCCACCACGTGGTAGCTCTCGCCCGGCTGGTGGTCGCGAATGTGGAGCGTCGTCTCGGCGCGACGCTCGGCGTGGGCCATCATGTAGACGCTGCAATTCTCGCTGCCGTCGGGATTGAAGATCGTCAGCTCGATGTTGGGGCTTTCGTCGAGCACGGCAGTGAGCCAGATGCGCGTCCAGACGCGTTTGAGATCGGGATAGGGATAGAGGACGATGCGCTCAAAGCGCAGCGATGCGCCTTCCTCAAAGAGGGAGATTTCCATGAGCTGATGCTCCGGTGGTCAAGCGATTGTTGAGTGCGCCATGCGCATATGGCGGGTATGGTGGGTATGGCGCGTGCAGGAATCAGCGGGAAGGTGTGGGAGTCGAACCCACCGCAGCCGGCTCAGCGCCGCCTGCCACCGGTTTTGAAGACCGGGGCATCCACCGGGACACATGCCTCCCCACACTACAGCATACGTGACACTACAGTATACGTGAAGCACACATTGTAACGGGCAGGAGTGGAAGGAACAAGATGCAGGTGCGACCGTGCGCCTGGGCCCATTGCCAAGCGCCTGCACCCCGCATCTATGCGCTGGCGCACAGCAGTTGTGTGTTGGAAGAGATGTTGACAGCGCATTCACTCAGGCGTATTCTGGCGTCACCCTCAACTTGGCAGCATCCCATGCCGCCCTGCAATCCTGCTTCGGCTTCCCCCATTGCAAACCCCCACCACACATTCACGCCCTCGATGTGCGCGCATATGCGCGGAAATGGAGTCCTCTGATGCATGGTTGGATTTGCTTGCGCGCTGAGCGTGCAAACCGTGAACAACACGATGGAAGCGCCACGTGGCAGGGCGCGTGGCTTGCCCTGCTTCTGATGGCAGGCGTCACGTTGCTTTGCGCACTGCTGATGCCTCGCTCAGCATCGGCAGCAACCAACGCGCCATTGCTGCAGGAGGATGAGGTGACGGCAGCAGCATCAGGCGCCAGCCAGATTGAGGTTCCCGCACCGCCAAACAGCGGAAGTTTCGGCTCCCAGATCACTGTACTGCCCAACGGCAATTTTGTGGTTGCAGACCCTAATCATGATGACGGCAGCGGGCGCACAGGTATGGTCTACCTGTATGACGGTGCAACACACTCCATGGTCAGTGCGCTCCGTGTGAACCGCCCGGGCGACTTTGGCACCAGTGTACGCGTGACTGTGCTCGCCGACGGCAACTTTGTTGTTGCAAATTACCTGTGGGACAGCGCAACGGTTGAAGATGTGGGCGCAGTGCGCTGGTGCAGCGCGGTCGTTGGCTGCTCGGACAACATGACTGCGGCCAACTCGCTTGTGGGCAGCAGCATCGATGACATGGTGGGCGAGTCGGGCATCACGCCTCTCCCCAATGGCGGCTTTGTGGTTGCGAGCAAGAACTGGGACAACGGCGCGGCAGCGGCTGCCGGCGCAGTCACATTTTGCCCTGCGGGCGGTTGCATCGGTACTGTCTCCGCCGCCAACAGCCTTCTGGGCTCGTCACCCAGCGACTTTGTAGGCAGCGGCGGCATCTATGTGCTGGAAAACGGCAACTTCGTTGTCTCCAGCTTCTCGTGGGACAACGGCGGCCTCACCAATTTGGGCGCAGCCACCTGGTGCAGCGGCACAACGGGCTGCCCCTCCACAATCACCTCCGCCAACAGCCTTGTGGGCAGCAGCGCAGTGGACCAAGTGAGCAACGGCGGCATTACACCCCTGGATGGGGGCAAGTACCTTGTGCGCAGTCCCTTCTGGGCAAACGGCGGCGCAACCTTTGCCGGCGCAGTGACACCGTGCAGCGGCAACGGCGGCTGCACGGGCACAATCTCAAGCGCCAACAGCCTGGTGGGCGCACAGAGCAGCGATTATGTGGGCACAAAATCCATTGCACGCCTGAGCAGCGGCGGCTATGTCGTACCCGTCCCCTATTGGAATAACGGCGCTACCGCCGATGCAGGGGCTGTTTTCTTCTGCAGCGCCGGCAGCGCCTGCACTGGTATCGTAAGCAGCGCCAACAGCCTGGTTGGGAGCACGGCCAATGACCAAGTGGGGAACGATGTTGTGGCGCTGCCCAGCGGCCACTACGTTGTAACCTCGCCATACTGGAACAACGGAACAGATACGCGGGCAGGGGCCGTAACCTGGTGCAATGGCGCAACAGGCTGCCTTGGCACTGTGTCAGCCGCCAACAGCCTCTTTGGCGCCACAAGCAATGATGCTGTGGGCAATTTCGGCGTCGTCGTGCTCAGCAACGGCAACTATGTGGTCACCAGCTTGTCATGGGACAACGGCGGCCTGGCCAACCTGGGCGCACTCACATGGTGCAGCGGAGCCACCGGCTGCCCACCCGGCCCGGTGACGACAGCCAACAGTCTGGTTGGCGCTTCTGCGGATGACTACATGGGTGCTGCAACGCCATTGGCAGGCGGTGGCTACGTTGCGCTTTCGAGCTTGTGGGATGATGCAGGCACCGAAGACGTTGGATTGGCCTTTGCCTGCCTCAGCCCAGGCGGCTGCACAGGCGCCGTTTCCGGCGCAGCCAGCCTGCGCGGGAGTGCGTACAGGGACTATGTTGGCAATGACGCCGTTGCCCTTGCAAACGGCAACTATGTGGTCGTTAGTCCCAGCTGGGACAACGGCGCGCTGAGTGACGTTGGCGCCGTTACCTGGTGCAATCGTGCGGCGCCCTGCGCCGAGGTCGTTTCGGCGAGCAACAGCCTGATCGGGAGCCGTGCCGGTGAGACAATCGGCAGTTCCGACGTCACGGCGCTGCCCAATGGTCACTATGTGGTATTCAGCGAATACTGGGGCGACGGCACGCGCACCGAACTGGGCGCAGTCACGCTGGGCGACGGGCGCTCGGGCACAACGGGCGCCATCAGCCTCGCAAACTCCGTGCTGGGCAATATCGAAGGGCAGGGATACAACATGCGGTACGTGTGGAACGCCACACACAACTACCTGATTGTGGCGCTGCCCGACGAAAACCGTCTGGTGCTCGCCACGCTTGCCTTTGCGCTCGACGTGCAACTGGGTGGCACGGGCAGCGGCCTTGTGCAGAGCAGCCCATCCGGCCTGACCTGCGCCGCCGGCGTCTGTGAGGGCGCCTTCCGTGACGGCACGGTTGTCACGCTTGCGCCCACGCCCGCTGCAAGCAGCAACTTCACCGGCTGGGGCGGCGCATGCACAGGCACAGGCCCATGCACGGTGACGATGGACCAGGCGCAGACGGTGCAAGCCAACTTCAACCTCAAGCAGTACCCGCTCACGGTGACGAAAGGCGGCACAGGGCAGGGCACAGTCAACAGTGCTGCAGGCATCGACGTGCGGCGCCGACTGCAGCAGAGACGCTCGACTACGGCACGGTTGTTACGCTTGACCGCCACGCCCGACGCCAGCAGCAGACTTCACCGGCTGGGGCGGCGCTTGCACAGGCCACAGGCCCATGCAGCTTGTGCTCATGAATGGGCCGAAGAACGTTTCCGCCGCCTTTGCGTCAAGCAACTGCAGGTGACGCTACCGGGCGAGCGTGCCCGGCGGACAGATTGTGGTGACGGACGTCACACAGGCCAGCACAGCCAGCCCCGCAGCCACCTACCCCTACGGCACGCTCCTGCGCTTCACTGCCGTGCCCGATTCGGGCTACCTCTTCAGCGCCTGGACCGGCGACCTGAGCGGCAGCCAGAACCCGCTCGAGCACGCACGCTGACCGCGCCGCTGAACGTGGGCGCAACCTTTGTGGCGCAGACGGGCGGAGAGCCGCCTGCGCAACACCGGTGCAAATCTACCTGCCCACAATCAACAAATAGCGCCGCTGCAGAAGCCGGCTCACCGCCGCCTGCAATTTGTCGCAGAAAACCGATCGCACTACACATCGTAGCCAGAGGTTAGGGAAAGAAGAGGATGGGGGAGTAGGGTGTCGGGTGTGCGACCACGCACACCTGAGGTGTGTCGCGGCAGACCTTGACTTTGGCCTGCGCGACCCCTATGCTTGCAGCACTCCTCCTGCGGGCGGCCCCAGGGTCGCAGTCCATCTTGAGCTTCCCCCAATACGACCACACCCTCCACGCGGTTACGCCCCCACTGCACGCGCTCGCGCGGGAAATCGAGTTGCTTTATGAATGGATGGAATCGCTGGCCCCTGATCTGGCGTGAGCCCGCAGTAGGGCGCGCGCTGGGCGCTGCCCTGGGGCTTTGGCTGCTCTGCGTACTGTTTGTGCCCTTGCCAGCATCGGCAAGCACGGACGCGCCCGCTGTCCGGCAGGACGAAAATGGCGTTGCCGAGGCCGCAGCCGCAGCCGCGACATCGCAGACGCAGCAGATTGAAATCCCCGCGCCGCTGGGTAGCGGCTTCTTTGGCGGTCAGCTTTATGTGCTGGCCAACGGCAACTTCGTCATCACGGACCCCGAGTTTGACGACGGCAACGGGGGTGGGGGCATGGTCTATCTTTATGATGGGGCCACCAACGCCCAGATCAGCGCCCTGCGTGTCTCGCGCTTTGGCGACATCAACTGGCGCACAGACGTTGAGCCGCTGCCCAACGGGGACTACGTTGTCTACAACTACCTGTGGGATAGTGCCACGACGGCCAATGTGGGGGCGGTGCGCCTTTGCAGCGGCGTCACGGGCTGCTCGGGCACCATCAACAGCACCAACTCGCTTGTAGGCAGCACGGCTGAGGATCAGGTGGGCAGCAATGGCATTACGCCACTGCCCAACGGCGCGTATGTGGTTAACAGTCGCTTATGGGATAACGGCGCAACCAACGCCGGCGCAATCACCTGGTGCCCTGCCAATGGATGCACCGGCCCCGTCTCCGCAGCCAACTCGCTGGTGGGCAGCAGCACAAACGACCAGGTTGGCTTCAATGGCGTAAATGTGCTGAAAAGCGGAAATTACGTGGTGGGCAGCAGTACTTGGGACAGTGGAGCCATGCCGGATGCCGGCGCTGCCACCTGGTGTTCCGGCACAAGCGGTTGTATGGGCACAATTACAAACGGCAACAGCCTGGTGGGCAGCCAGGCCAACGACAAGGTCTCCAGCTCCGGCGTGGTAGCCATTACGCAGGGACGCTACGTTGTGCTGAGCCCAAATTGGGCCAATGGCGCTGCGGCCATTGCTGGGGCAGTCACGCCTTGCAATGGCAACGGCGGCTGCACGGGCACAGTCTCTGGCAGCAACAGCCTGGTGGGCACGGGTGCCGACAATCTGGTGGGCTGGGGCAGAGTCACGCTGCTCGCCAATGGCGGCTACGTTGTCAGCAGCCCCTATTGGGATTCAAATACCACTGCCGATGTGGGCGCAGTCACCTTCTGCCCTGCCGCATCGCCTTGCAGTGGCAATGTTACCAGCGCTAACAGCCTCGTGGGCAGCAGTTTAAGCGACATCGTTGGCACGAGTGTCCTGGCTTTGCCCAATGGCAACTACGTGGTCTCCTCGACACAGTGGAACAATGGTGCGATTGCCAATGCGGGCGCGGCCACATGGTGCAGTGGCGTCACCGGCTGCGTGGGGGCTGTGTCAACGTCCAACAGCCTGGCCGGCGGCACTGCCAACGACCTCATCGGCAGCGATCACCTGACGCTGCTGGCCGACGGCAACTACCTGGTGGGCAGCACGGTTTGGGACAACGGCGCGCTCTCCAACGTGGGTGCGGTGACCTGGTGCAGCGGAGCCACCGGCTGCGCGCCCGGCCCTCTTTCGGCAGGCAACAGCCTGATTGGCGCAAATCCACTTGATAGCGTGGGCTACGCCGTTGCGCTTGTCAACGGCGGCTATGTTGTGCCTGTAGAAAATTGGGACGATGGCGCGACAGCCGATGTGGGGCTGGTGATCCCCTGCCTTGCGCCAGGAGGGTGCACTGGCATCATCGTGCCTGGCAGCAACCTGCGGGGGAGCAGCACGAATGATTCGGTTGGTTCAGAGATCACTGCGTTGAGCAATGGCAACTATGTTGTGGGCAGCTCCGCCTGGAATTCCGCCGCCGCGCCCTTCGCCGGTGCGGCCACCTGGTGCAATCGCACGGCCCCCTGCACAGGGGTGGTCTCTATTGCCAATAGCCTGACCGGCAGCCACGAAAACGACCAGGTGGGCGATTACGAAAACAGCGCGCTGCCCAACGGTCTTTACGTTGTCTTCAGCCCTTTCTGGGGGGATGGCGTGCGCACCCAACTGGGCGCTCTGTCGCTCGGTGACGGGCGCATGGGGACGACAGGCATCGTCTCCACCACCAACAGCGTACTCGGCAATACCGAGGGCGAAGGCACAGCAATTTTCTACGCCTTCAACAGCGTGCACAACAATCTGATTGTCGGCCTGCCTTTCGACAAGCGCGTGGTGCTGATGACCCTCGCCTTTCCGCTGAATGTGGAGTTCATCGGCACGGGCAAGGGTAGCGTGCAGAGCACCCCGCCCGGCCTCACCTGCGGCACGACTGCTTGTACAGGCACTTTCAACGAGTCGACGGTGATGACGCTGACGGCTACATCCGATGTGAGCAGCAACTTCGAGGGGTGGAAGGGGGCGTGCACAGGCACAGGCACGTGCGTCGTAACAATGGATCGTGCGCAGCAGGTGCGAGCGCAGTTTGCGCTCAAGCAATTACAGGTAACGCTGCCGGCGAGCGTGCCAGGGGGCCAAATTGTGGTAACGGACGTGAGGCGGAGACAAGCGCGGCAAACGCCACCAGCCCCGCGGCCTCCTATCCCTACGGCACGGTGCTGCGCTTCACAGCCGTGCCCGATTCGGGCTACCTCTTCAGCGCCTGGACCGGCGACCTGAGCGGCAGCCAGAACCCGCTCGAGCACACACTGACCGCGCCGCTGAACGTGGGCGCAACCTTTGTGGCGGAGACAGGCGGAGAGCCGCCTGCGCAACAGCCGGTGCAAATCTACCTGCCCACGATCAGCAAGTAACGCCGCTGCGGCGGTCGAGCAACTTGAAGTGAGGCTTCCACCGGTGGAAGCCTCACTTCAAGTTGCTCGACCGCCGCCTTTCCACTACAATTCGCCAATAGAAATCCACTGGATCATCACCGCCGCCCTCATCACCGCCAAAGGATCCTGCCGCCATGTTGTCCCGAACCGAGAGCACCCGTTTGCCCATGACTCGTTTTCGCACCCTGCGCCCCCTGTTGCTTTTGACGTTGATTCTGATGGCCGCACTCTTCGTGGCCGCCTGCAGCCCGATTGGCGGCGCGGCCCCTGCCAGCCCCGCCGCAACACCCACGGCCACACTCCGCCCCGAAGAGGTGGTGCCGCCGCTGCCCACCACGGCGCCCGAGGCCGTGACGCCGGTGCGCCTTTCCATTCCCGCAATTGCCATGGACGTACCGGTTGTGCCCATGGGCTGGAAGGTGACCAATGGCGACAGTATGGCCGTGGAGTGGGTGCTGCCCACCGACGCGGCCGGCTGGCACGCCAACAGCGCCCCTGCCGGCGGGCCGGGCAACACCGTCATCTCCGGCAGCCAATTTGCGGGTGACGCCGTCTTTGCGCCGCTGGCGCTGGGCGACGCCGCCATCGGCCAGGAGGTCATCCTCACCGACAGCGCGGGCAACAGCTTCACCTATCAGATTACGCAGGTGCTGGAGCCGCTGCCCGAGCGCTCGGTTGACAACGGAGCCGACGCCACCGCCCGCGCGCTGGTGGAGCAGGCGGGCGTGACGCGCCTTACCCTCATTACCGGCTGGCCGGCCTTTACGACCACGCACCGTCAGTTTGTCGTTGCAGAGCTTGTGGGAGAGTAACATAGGCACGCTTCCGGCCTGGATCAATCCCGATTTGCCGCCTGCCCCCGCCGGTGAGGCGGCGCCGCTGCTCTGCTCCGTCATCATCCCTGTCTACAATGGAGCGGGCTTCCTGTCGCGCGCGCTGGACGCGTTGGCGGCGCAGACACTCGCGCCCGCCAGCTTCGAGATCATCCTCGTCGATGACGGCTCGACCGACGACACGGCACAGGTCATTCGCAACTGGCAGCGAGCGCATCCGGCCTATGTGGTGCGCGTCCTCACGCAACGCAACAGCGGGCAGGGCGCGGCGCGCAACTATGGCGCACGTGAGGCGCGCGCGCCAATTCTGCTCTTCACCGACGCCGACTGCGTGCCCGTGCCCGGCTGGGCCGCGGCCTTCCTTGAAGCAATCCGCGGCCCCGATGCGCCCGACGCGGCCATGGGCAGCTACATCTCAACACAGCGCTGGCCCGCGCCTCGCTTTGCCCAGCTTGAGTTTGAAGAGCGCTATGCGCGCATGGCGGGCCAGGGCGCAATTGACCTGATTGCCACCTATTCAGCCGCCTACAAGCGCGACGTCTTCCTTGCCGCAGGCGGCTTTGACGCGCACCTGGCGGAGAACGAGGATGTCGACTTCTCCTACCGGCTGAGCAAGGCGGGCAGGCGTCTCGTCTTCGCCCCGCAGGCGCAGGTTGCGCATGAGCACGACCCGTCGTGGGTTGACTACGCCGCCACCAAGATGGGGCGCGGCTTCTGGCGCACCGTGGTCTACAAGCGCCATCCAGGCAAGGCCGGGCGCGACAGCTATACGCCGCAAATGCTCAAGCTGCAGGTGCTGCTGGGGCCGCCGGCGCTGCTGGCCATGGTGGTGGCGCTGGCCACGCGCAACCCGCGCCGGCTGGGCGCGGCGCTGCCTTTCCTGCTGACGACCATTCCCATGGTGCGCTTTGGCCTGCGGCGGAAGTCGCCGGCCACCCCATGGGTGCCTGTTGGCAGCCTGGTGCGCGCGCTGGCCTTTGACGCGGGCATTGTCCGCGCGCTGCTGGGGCGCAAGGGAGCGCCAACCCGCAGCGCCGAGCAGGTGGAGGCGCCCAAGGAGGCAGCGTGATCAAGCCGGCACGCGCCACAGGCTATCTGGCGGCGCTCTTTGTGCTGGATATTGTGGTGCTCCAGGTGGCTGTGCCTGTGGCCATGCGGCTGCGCTATATTCTGCCCATTGGGCGCGCCGTGCTGCCCGAATGGGCGGCGCAGCTTTTCTATGCGCCCACCTTCTGGATGCACGCGGCGGTCTTTGTCATCTGGCTTGTCAGCCTGACGATGGCATCGGTCTACACGCCGCGCCGCGTGGCCTACTGGGGTGAGGAACTGCAGCGGCTGCTGCTGGGCCACGCCGCCGGATCACTCTTCCTCGCCGGCGTGCTCTACCTTGCCAAGGTTGAACTGCCCCGCCTTACCTTCGCCTACTTCGTTCTGCTCTCGCTGGCGTTCATGATTGTGGCGCGTGTGGCGCTGCGTCTCTGGTATCGCGCGCCGGCGGCCCGCAGTGCAAACGCTGCGCCTGCTGGTGGCCGGTGACGGCGCGCCTGCGTCCTCCATCATCGCGCAGTTGCGCCGCTACAGCTGGCCCGGGCTGGAGCTTGTAGGCCGCATTGGCGATGGCGAGCTTGCGGCCAATGGCGATGGCGCGGCCTTGTCCCACCTGGGCGCACTGGCCGAGGCCGAGCAGGTGGTTGCCCGCGTCCAGGCCGACGCCGTGCTGATTGCCCTGCCCCGCAACGCGCACGACGCCATGGCCATGCTTGTGGCGCGCCTCAATACCCTGCCCGTGCGCCTCTACATTGTGCCCGATTACTTTGACCTTGCCTTCTTCGACGCCACCATCGAGCGGCTGGGCGTAGTGCCCGTTATCGGCCTGCGTGACCCCGCCATTGACGGCCTGCAGCGCATCCTCAAGCGGGTGATGGACATTGTGATTGCGGCGGCGGCGCTGCTGCTGCTCTCGCCGCTGCTGCTGCTGATTGCACTCGCCATCAAGCTGGAGGATGGCGGCCCCGTGCTCTACCGCACATTGCGCATGGGCGAAAACGGGCGCGTCTTTTCCATGCTCAAATTTCGCTCCATGGTCGTCAATGCCGAGCAGCTGCAGGGCGATGTGAACAGCAGCGACGATGCAGGCAACGTCGTCCACAAGCGCGCCAACGACCCGCGCGTGACGCGAGCGGGTCGCATTCTGCGCCGCGCCAGCGCCGACGAGCTGCCGCAGCTGCTCAATGTGCTGCGCGGCGACATGAGCCTGGTGGGCCCGCGCCCCGAACAGCCGTGGCTGATGGATCGCTATTCGCCCTGGCAGCAGAAGCGCTTCGCCGTGCCCCAGGGGATGACGGGCTGGTGGCAGGTGAACAGCCGTGAGGAGAGCCCGCTCCTTTATCTCCACAGCGAGGAAGATCTCTACTACGTGCAGAACTACTCACTCTGGCTCGACATCCAGATCCTCTGGAAGACCGTCGCCATTGTGCTGCGCGGCAAGGGGGCGTACTAAACTTTAACCTGAATGGACTTCACAGTTTCAACGCAAAAACGCACAGCTTCCATCTGTGATGGCGCTTTTCATTGCCGTTCTTGCTTTTCCTTTGCGCCCTTTGCCATCTTTGCGCTTTTGCGTTGAACTGTGAAGTCCTTAACCGCTTCAATTTATGGTTCTACCAGGGCATTGTGCCCGCCAATCAACGGTCAACGGTCTTGATTGCGGGTTGCGCCGTGCGCCTGTTATGCGCTATCTTTGCAGCGTACGTTCACCGTACGGGTGTGCTACCCGCGCACTGCGCGCAGCATGCACCACATGTCTCACAACGGCGCCCGCTCTCACATACCGAGTTTCTGCGTCAGCACCGCCCCCGTGGTGAGTGCGCTTGATGGTTATCGCCCCCCTGGTCCACGTGACCCCAGTCTGCAAACGAGGGACATTATGCACAAGACAACTCAGCCTGCGCACCGCGCTGCGCGCACACGCATGGCGCTTCTCTTTTGGGTCGCACTGACCCTGACGCTGCTTGTTTTGATGATGGGCGCGCCCGCCTGGGCGGCATCAGGCCCCGGCGAATGGCAGCAGGGCACCGTGCCCATGCCGCCGCCAGATCCGGGCGGCGGTGGAAACTCGGGCGGTAGCGGCGGCGACAACAACGCGCCGACCGCCACGGCCACGCCGGCGCGCGCTGCGGCGCCGACGCTGGCAGTCACCACGACGGAAGCCCTCTCCATGGGCGTGCCCGCCAACGAGCAGGGCATTGTGATCGCGCCGCGCCTCAACATGCGCAGCGGGGCAGGCGTATCAGTTTCCCGTGGTTGGCCGCGTGGTGCAGAGCCAAACGGTGACAATCCAGTTCCGCAACGCTGCGGGCGACTGGTGGTACACCTGTTGCAGCACCGACACAGTGGCCGGCACAACGACCAGCGGCTGGGTGAGCGCCCTCTTCATTCGCCCCACCTCGTTTGATGTGGCCGACGCCGGCACGTTGCTGCCTGTCGCCGGCAATGTGCCGCTGACTGCAACCGTTGCGCCCGTGGTAACACTGCGACCGAGCGCAGCCGGCGAAGCGCTGGGCGGCGTCATCAATGTGGCGCGCCTCAACCTGCGCGAGGAAGCCTCAACCAGCGGGGCCATCATGGGCAAGCTGCTGCAGGGTCAGCAGGTGACAGTGAATTCGCGCAACGAGGATGGATCGTGGTGGTACGTTTGCTGTGTGGTTGACACCAACGGCCTCGACGTGTCGGGCTGGGCGAGCGCCGCATTCATTGATCCTGACTTTGCACGTGCAGAAGCAGCCACCCTGCTGCCCGTCTTCCAGGCGGTGCGTGTGGTGCTGCCCACGCCCACGCCGCGCGCCGGCACCGTGCCGGCGCTTGC
The DNA here is from genome assembly GCA_963773745.1 of uncultured Chloroflexia bacterium. Classification (GTDB taxonomy): domain Bacteria; phylum Chloroflexota; class Anaerolineae; order Caldilineales; family Caldilineaceae; genus UBA5069. The sequence goes on along the minus strand of CAVZCL010000004.1, from coordinate 27,885 downwards.
GGCCACTGTCGAAGCCACGACCACGCTGCAGATGGAGATACTCGCCGAGCCGGAATTTGTGATACCCGGCGCGCTCGTCACACTGCGCTATGCAATCACCAACACGGGCGATGCACCTGCGACGGCCGTTGAACTGCGCAACGAGTTGACGCCAACGCTCACGCTGGTGGGCGGCGAGGCGAGCGAAGGCGGCCTCCTGCGCCAGAGCAAGACGGCGGAGGAGCGCGTGGTGGTCGCCGCGATCTGGCCCACGCTGGAGAGCGGCGCAGTGGTGACCGCAACCATTGCCTTCCTGGTTTCGCCAGAGGTGGCCGTGGGGGATGTGATTGACAACATCGCCGCCGCAGCCGCACAAAACGCGCCCGCACAGACCGCAGGCGTGCGCCTGGGGATGCCGCCTGCATCGCTGCCTGATTTCCAGTAGCGTCGAGCCTGCGCGCATGACGAAAAGCAGTGACAGCCGCCGCGACCGAGTTCGGTCGCGGCGGCTTCTGGTTCCAGCATAAAGGCCGCAGTCGCTCCATGGCAGGACACGATGCAGCTGGCAGCGCAGCCCAACGCGAGCGCGGGGGAGCGTTTGGGGCCAACTGTGGTTACAGCCCTGGGGGTGGCGGCGGCGCTCTTCGTGCTCTACGTCACCAGCCTGGCGCCGGGCCTCACGTGGGCGCATGACGGCGCCGACGGCGGCGAGCTGCTGGCCGCCGCCATGACCAACGGCGTGCCCCATCCGCCTGGCTATCCGCTCTACACGCTGCTGCTGCGTGGCTGGCTGCTGGCGCTGGGCTGGGTTGCGCCAGCCAGCGACGTTGCCTGGCGCGGCAATCTTCTGAGCGCATTGGCCGCAGCGGCAGCCGTGGCGCTGACCGTGGTCACCATCCCCGCAGTGCTGCCACGGGAGACGCGCCGGCTGCTTTGGGCGGCCGTTGCCGGGCTGGCGCTGGGGCTGTCGCCGCTCCTCTGGAGCCAGGCGATCCTCACCGAGGTCTACGCGCTGCACATGCTCTTTGTGGCGCTGCTGGGCTGGGTGACGCTGATTGGGGCCAGGCGCCGCCTGTGGCTGCTGGCGCTGCCCGTGGCGCTGGGCGCAGCCCATCACCTGACGCTGCTGCTGCTCCTGCCCGCGGCGCTCTACCACGTGTGGAGCGACGCGCGTGCGCGGCTTGGGCATGCGCCGCGCACTGCGCACCCTGATTGCTGCAGCGCTGTGGATGGGCCTTGGACTGGCCGCCGCAGCGCTCATCTATCTGCGCATTCCCTTTGCGGCGCGCCAGGTGCCGCCCGTCAGCTGGGGCTACGCCGATTCGTGGGAGGGCTTCCGTTGGCTGGTGAGCGGAGCGGCTTACCGCGCCAACCTCTTCGCCACGCCCCCCACAGCAATCCTCGGGCAGCTGGGCGCGTGGGCGGGCACCCTTGCGCGCCAGTTGACGCCGGTCGGCCTGCTTCTGGCGATCGTCGGCCTGGCCGCGTGGGATCAGCAGCAGCCACGCCTGCGCAACTTCGCACTGCTCTGGATTACGCCCGTAAGCATCTACGCCATCGGCTACTACACGCGCGACAGCTACATCTACCTGCTCTCCGTAACGTGGATGATGTCCCTGTGGCTTGCGGCGGGGCTGGCACAGGTGGAGCGCTGGCTGCGCCCGCACTGGGATGCACGCGCTGCCCCCGCTGTCGCTGCGCTCTGCGCCGTCGGCCTGGTGGCGACCACCGTGATCACGTGGCCCACCGTGGCGCTGCGCAGCGACCACGCCGCGCGTGACTTTGTGCGCAACGCAGCCGTCGTGCTGGAGCCAAACAGCATCGTCATCAGCCGCAGTGACGCGGAAACTTTTGCGCTGTGGTATGGTGCATGGGGTGATGGATCGCTCGAGGCAGCCGCCCCGCATCTGCTGCCCTTGAACGACGCACTCTACCAGTTTGAATGGTATCGGCGGCTGCAGGGCGATCTGAATCCCGACGTGGCGGGCGTGGCCGATTCGATCGATGCGCTGCTGGCCGCCAACGCCGGCGTGCGCCCCATTTACTTTGCCGAGAAGCTGGGCATTGTGCCGGCAGATACGCTTGAACCTGCGCCGCCGCTCTGGCGTTACGTCGTGGCTGAGTGAGAAGCGAGAGACAACCGCACCGCGCCGCTGCCCCACGCACAACTTCACCACCAACCATTTCACTATTTCGCCTTTTTACCAATTCACCACCTACCAGTTACTTTCATGACCCAATCAGAAGTCACATCATCCTCCCCCAATGCGCCTGCCGGCGTGCGCCCGGAACGACGGACGCGCCGCTACGTCATGCGCGCCATCCTGCTCGCGCTGGGCCTGCTGCTGATTCTGGCGCTGGGCTTCCTCATCGCACGCGTAGCGCTGCCGGGCTATCAGGGCTATCGCGCGGCGCAGTCGCTGCGCACGCTCGCCGCCGATGGTCTGGACCCCACCGACGCGGCCCAGCTTGAGGCAGCCATCGCGCAGATTGATGCCGCCGTGGTGGACCTTGCCGGCGGCACGCAGCCGCTCAACCCGCTGCTGCGCGCCATGGACGGCGTGACGCCCTATGGCGGGGCCATTGCCGAGACGCCTGAACTGCTCAACTTTGGGCGCGCCTACACGGCGCTGGCCAACGAGGTTGCGCCGCTGCTCGGCAGCGCCCTGGGCGACGGCACAACCCTGGAGCGCGGCGCGGCGCTTGCCGCCACCCTGGGCGGCGACCCCGAGCGGCTGGCGCGCATGGTGGCCCACGCCGAAGCGGGCGCAGCGGCCTACGTCCAAATTGATCCCGCAGCGCTGCCCCCGTCCATTGCCGATCGCTTTGTGGCCGCGGCCCCGCTCGTGGCCGCCCTGCCCGAGCTGCTGCCCGCACTGCCCAGCCTGCCCACGCTGCTGGGCATGGAGGAGCCGCACACGCTGCTGGTGCTGGTGCAGAACAACAACGAGCTGCGCCCCACCGGCGGCTTCATCACCGCTGTGGGACGGGTGACGCTCGACAAGGGGCAGATTGCGGAGATGGATTTTCAGGACAGCTACGCAATCTTCCGCTACAACGCGATTCGCGACTATCCAACCGCACCGGCCCCGCTGCAAAAGTACATGCAAATCCCGTACATCTCCTTTCGCGACAGCAACTGGTCACCTGATCTGCCCACCTCGGGCGAGATTGCGCGCGTCATTTACGGCAATGACACCGGCACGAGCTTTGACGATATTGTCACGCTCGACCTCGACGCCGCACAGAAGCTTATTGCCGCGCTCAGCCCGCTGACGCTCAGCGGGGTGGATGAGCCGATTACCGGCGACAACATCATCGAAATCATGCGTGTGCTCTGGGCGCAGCCGCCCGATTCCGACGTGAGCATTACCGAGGACCTGGGCAAATGGTGGCGCGAGCGCAAGGATTTCATCCCCAAGCTGGCGCAGGCAGTGCTCAACAAGGTGCTCTCCGGCAAGGCGGACCCCATTGCCCTGGGCGTGGCCGCGCTGCAAACGCTTGACAACCGCAGCATTCAGCTTTCCGTGCAGGATGAGGCACTCGCAGAGTTGCTGGCCACGCAGGGCTGGGACGGCGCACTGTCGCCACTGCCCGCTGCCGACTTCCTGGCAGTGGTCGACACGAATATGGGCTATAACAAGGTGGATGCAGTGATTGAGCGCGCGCTGGCCTATACCGTCACCTGGCCCACAACTGCCGGCGAGGCGGCGCTGGCCGAGACGAGCGTCACCTACACGCACACCTTCACCGGCACGCCCAACCAGTGCGAAGCCAAACCCCTCTATGGCGAGACATATGAGGCGATGATTGAACGCTGCTACTTCAACTATGTGCGCCTCTATGTGCCGGCCGGCAGCGACCTTGTGGCCATTGCGGGGGTGGACGAAGACTCGATTGGCAGCCAGCGGGGCGAGAAAGGGACGCAGGTCTTCAGCGGCTATTTGAGCGTGAAGCCGGGCGAAAGCAAAACGGTCACCTTCACCTATACGCTGCCCGCAGCGCTCACCGCCGACGGCTATGCACTGCGCATTCAGCGACAATCGGGCACAGGGCCGCTGCCGGTGCAGCTTGACATTGGCGGCATTCGCGACGCCTTTGTGCTGACCGAAGGGCGCGTTGACTGGCCGCCGCAACAAGCGCCTTGATGTAGAAACAAGCAACGTCTGCGTACAGACGTTGTTGTCAGACAATCTCCACGGGCGACTCGCACACCGTAACCAAGCGGCCATCAATCCACTCGCCGCTCTCAGTCAACGCGAAGACCAGATAGTAAGGTGCTGCAGCCGCAGGCGTGCCCGCAGGCAGCTCACCATCTGCGGCGGCGTGCCAGCCCCAGAGCCCCGGGCGCACCTCGCGAAAGGGCAGCGTCGCGCGCAGCGCGTCCCATGTCGCGCCGTCGTCATCCCCCGCAAAGGGCTGGGCCACCAGCCACCATGCCCGCACCACGGGCGCGTCGTCATCCTCCAGCGAGCAGATCAGATAGACCGACTCGGGATAGTGCGCGTTCCACGCGTCCGTGGCCGAAGGATACGCGACAGAGACGGGATGGGAATGGTAGATGCCCATCATCGCATCGCCGGCGTCCTCAAAATCAAACTGGAGGAGGAGCGTTTGCGGGTCCACCGTGTAGTTTTCCACACGCTCTTCGGCAATGTTGCGTGCCGGAATGGCCTCGAATGCCTCCAGCCCCCGCCCGCGTAGAATGCCGCAAATCTCCTCGGGCTTGCCCGCACGGGCATGGGCAATGATGGCGTCGTAGACGGCGCGCGGCAAGCGCACGGGCGAAGCACTCTGCTGCATGTGAGCTCCCAAATTGTCATGCTGTGATGGTGAGGGCGCTGGCCGCGGCCATCAGTCGGCGGGCGTGCTGACCGTGGACGATGCGGCTGTGCGCTTCGGGAAGAGCAGGCTGGCGCCAATCGAGAGGGCAATCACGCCGGCCACAACGGCCAGCGAAAGCGCTGTGGAGATGTGGATGAAATCATGCGTGACCATCTTGAGCCCCACGAAGGTGAGCACCACGGCCAAACCAATCTTGAGCAGATGGAACTTGTCCATAACGCCCGCGAGCAGGAAGTAGAGCGAGCGCAACCCAAGGATGGCGAAGATGTTGGAGGTGAAGACGAGGAAGGGATCCTGCGTAACGGCGAAGATGGCGGGAATGGAGTCGAGCGCAAAGACAAGGTCAGTCGTCTCAACGACCACGAGCACGAGCAGCAGCGGCGTGGCCATGAGTATGCCCTGGTGGCGGACCAAAAAGCTCTGCCCTTCGTAGCTCTCCGTCACGGGCATGAAGCGGCGCACCCAGCGCAGGATGGGGTTCTTGTCGGGCTGCACCTCGCCGCCGTCCATAAAGGCCATCTTGTAGCCGGTGTAGATGAGGAAAGCGCCGAAGATGTAGAGTATCCACGCGAAGCGGCTGATGAGCGCCGCGCCCGCCACAATCAGCAGGCCGCGCATGATCTGTGCGCCGATGACGCCCCAGAAGAGCACGCGATGCTGATAGGCGGCGGGCACGGCGAAGTAGGTGAAGAGCATGACGAAGACAAACATGTTGTCGACGCTCAGCGCCTGCTCGATGATGTAGGCGGTGAGGAAGACGATGGACGCTTCGCCGTTTGAGTAGGGGCTGGCCGGGGCCATGCGCTGCCAGGAGGTGAATATGAGCAGGCAGAAGGCAAGGGCAAGAGTCACCCAAACACCGGTCCAGGTGGCGGCTTCGCGCACTGTGACGGCATGCGCCTCGCGGTGAAAGACGCCGAGATCAATGGCAAGCATGGCGAAGACAAATGCCAGGAAGCCAATCCATATCCAAATGTTTTCGACCATGCAATACCCATCCATTCATTGCGCGCCGGTGTGGCGACGCGTTTTTCTGCCTGCAAACCGCACTCTTTTATAGGATGAGTTGGTGAGGATGTCAAACCACTTGGGTGTCGGGTGTCGGGAGTTGGGCTCGTGCGCGTAGCGGCGGTGTAAGCCGCCGTACTCGCTGGACGCGGCTCGCTCCATACAAACGGCGGCTTACACCGCCGCTACGCTGCATTTCGCGAATTCAAGCCGGAGGGCTGGAAGCTCCTGCTGCGAACGATCCCGTCATGCGAAGAATAGCGTAATTGAGTACTTGATTTTACTAAAACTCCGTGCTATTCTTTGCAAAAGAACTCTCCCTTAACCCGGTTCCCTGCCCCATGAGCGATCAACCCGCTGTTACACTCGATGACCTGTCGCGCCGGCTGGGCGTCTCGGCAACGACAATTTCGCTTGCCCTGCGCAACAAGCCCGGCGTGGGTGAGGCGACGCGCCGCCGCATTCAGGAAGAGGCTGAGCGGCTGGGCTACCGCGCACGCGCCACGCGCGCTGTAGCGCACAGCGCCGCGGGCGTGAAGAGCGTGGGCGTGATCATCAAGGCACGCGAGAACGACGACCCCCTGGTCAACGACTTTTACTCGCGTGTGCTGGCGGGCATTGAAGCCGCGTGCCGCAGCCACCGCCTGCACATGCTCCTGGGCACTGTGCTGGTGGACGAACAGAACCGCGCCCTGGAGATGCCTGCGCTGCTGGAGGATGGCGGCGCTGACGGCCTGCTGGTGGTGGGCATGCAGCTGCAGGGCGAGTTGCTGGCGCTCATGCGCCGCCGCCATGAGGCCCTGGTTTTGGTCGACGCCTACGCGCCCCATTCGGAGCGGGGCGGCTTTGATGCCGTGCTCTCCAACAATGGCGTGGGCGGCGCGCTGGCCGCCAACCTGCTGCTGGCCGAGGGCCATCGCCACCTGGCGGTGCTGGGGGCCGCCGCCGACGCATATCCCAGCCTGCGCGAACGCTACCACGGCTTTGCCGACGCCGTGACGCTCCACCGCAGCGCACACCTTTATCCCGTTGGACGGGCAGAAAATCAGGTTGAGGCCGCGGCGCTCTTTGCAGAGTTTCTGCGCACGCATCCACAAGTAACCGCCTGCTTTGGCGGCAACGACCTCTTTGCAATTGCGGCCATGCGCGCCGCACAGGCTGCAGGGCGGCGTGTGCCCAATGATTTGGCAGTCGTCGGCTTTGACGGCATTGCACTGGGCGAGCACACCACGCCGCCCCTCACCACGCTGGCGGTGGACATGCTCAAGATGGGGCGCGTCGCCGTGGAGATTCTGCTCGACCGTGTTGCCTTCCCCGACGCCGCACCTGCCGTAGCCACAATTTCACCGCGCTTGATTGAGCGCGAATCGCATAAAGCAGCGAGTAGGGAGTAGGCAATAGGGAGCAGGGAATGGCACGCCAGCCGAAGCGAGGCTTCCAAAATCCGAAGCCTCGCTTCACCCGCTCACTGTTCCCCGCTCCCTGTTCCCTGCTCTCCGCTCCCTCATTAAAAAAGGACATGCACATGAACAGACATTCGCAACCCTCGTCCGTAACTGTCGTTGGCGATGCGCTGCCTTCGCTGCCGTGGGAGGATCGCCCCGCGGGCAGTGATGCCGCCGTCTGGCGTTACAGCGCCAACCCCATCATTCCGGCCCACCTGCTGCCTGGCGCCAACAGCATCTTCAACAGCGCGGTGGTGCCCTTCGAGGGTGCGTTTGCCGGCGTCTTCCGCTGCGACGACCGCCGCCACGAAATGAACATCCACGCCGGTTTCAGCGATGACGCCATCAACTGGCGGATTGATCCTGAGACAATCCAGTTTGTCTGCGACGACCCGGAGATTGGCAAGCTGGCCTATCGCTATGACCCGCGCGTGGTCTGGATTGACGACCGCTACTACGTCACCTGGTGCAACGGCTACCACGGCCCCACCATTGGCGTGGGCTACACGCACGACTTCCGCACCTTCCATCAGTTGGAGAATGCCTTCCTGCCCTACAACCGCAACGGCGTCCTCTTCCCGCGCAAGATCGGCAGCAAGGGCGGTGGTAAATTCGCCATGCTCAGCCGCCCCAGTGACAATGGCCACACCCCCTTCGGCGACATGTTCTACAGTGAGAGCCCCGACATGGAGCACTGGGGTCGCCACCGCTTTGTGATGGGCCCGGCGGGGGGCTGGCAGAGCACAAAGATTGGCGCCGGCCCCATCCCGATTGAGACGAGCGAGGGCTGGCTGCTCATCTACCACGGCGTGATTACCCAGTGCAACGGCTTCATCTACCGCTTTGGCGCGGCGCTGCTGGACCTGGACGCGCCATGGAAGGTGATTGCACGCACAGGCCCCTATCTGCTGGGGCCCGAGGAGATGTACGAGCGCGTGGGTGACACCTCGAATGTGGTCTTTCCCTGCGCAGCGCTGGTGGATGCGCCCAGCGGGCGGCTCGCCATCTACTACGGCGCCGCCGACACGGTGGTCGGGCTCGCCTTCTCCACGGTGGACGAGATCGTTGATTTCATCAGGGCCAACCCGCTGTAGCCCAGCGCTGGGTTCGGTTGTGTCGGCGACGTGACTGGCTGATTGACGATCCGAAGCGAGGCTTCCAACAGCGGAAGCCTCGCTTTCTGCTCGCGCTGCTCCTTCAGTAATCGCGCAACAAGTTGGCGGAAGATCCTCCGTGCTGATAGACTGGCGCGAGGCAGATGCACTCTCTACAGCAGCATGCGCCTCCACCGCCTATTCCATAATCCACAATTCACAACCGAATGTCACGCTTTGCTTCCCACAGCAGTCCAAGGAGAGAGTATGCTGATCGGGCTCCCCAGGGAGATCAAGGACAACGAGAGTCGCGTGGGAATGACGCCGGGGGCCGTCAAGGCGCTCTGCCGGCGCGGCCACCGCGTGCTGGTTGAGCAGAACGCCGGCGCAGGCAGCAGCCTGTGGGATGCCGAGTATGTGGCCGCCGGCGCCGAGATTGTGGCCACGGCCGCCGACGCCTGGGCCGCCGATATGGTGGTCAAGGTAAAAGAGCCGATTCCCGAGGAGTACCCCTACCTGCGCCCGGGGCTCATCCTCTTCACCTACCTGCATCTGGCGGCGGACCGGCCCCTCACTGAGGCGCTGCTGGCGCAGCGGGTGACGGCAATTGCCTACGAAACCGTGCAAACCGACGACTTCATGCTGCCGCTGCTCATGCCCATGAGCGAGGTGGCCGGGCGCATGGCGACGCAGGTGGGGGCCACCTATTTGCAAAAGACACATGGCGGGCGCGGCGTGCTCATGGGGGGCGTGCCGGGCGTGGCGCCGGCAAATGTGGCGATTCTGGGCGGCGGCACCGTGGGCGCCAACGCGGCGCGCGTGGCCGTGGGGCTGGGCGCACGCGTCACCGTGCTCGATATCAACCATGATCGCCTCAAGTATCTGGACGACATCTACCGCGGCTCGCTCCAAACCCGCTCGAGCGACGAGTACAACATCGAAGATGTGGTCTACGAAGCGGATCTGGTGATTGGGGCCATTCTCATCCCGGGCGGGCGCGCGCCCTGGCTCATCACGCGCGAGATGCTGCACCACATGCGCGCCAGCTCGGTGATTGTGGATGTGGCGGTGGACCAGGGCGGCTGCGTAGAGACGACGCGCCCCACCACGCACAGCAATCCCACCTATGTGGTGGATGGCGTGGTTCACTACTGTGTGGCCAACATGCCGGGCGCGGTGCCGCGCACCAGCACCTTTGCGCTCAACAACCAGACAATGAACTACACGCTGCGGATTGCTGGCGATGGGCTGGACGCCGTGCGTGCGAACCGGCCGCTGCAGCTGGGGCTGAACACCTTTGACGGCCACCTCACCTACAAGGGTGTGGCCGAAGCCTTTGACATGGCCTACACGCCGCCGCTGGTGGCGCTGGGGTAACCACAAGATTCATGATCGAGGGGTTAGGAGGCAATTGGTAGACGGTAAACGGTCATTGGTAACGCAAGGTGCACGCTCTGTTTGCCAGTTGCCGTTTACCAGTTACCCCTTGCCTTTCACCTGCAAACACGCATATGTCGTCGGACTTTGAACTGCTGCGTAACGTAACCATTGGCCAGTACATTCCGGCCGAGTCGCCCGTCCACCGGCTGGACCCGCGCGCCAAGCTGCTGGCCACCCTCTTTGTGGGGCTGGCCATTGCTTCCACGCGCAGCATTCTCGCCAGCCTGCTGCTGCTGGCCATCCTCATGGTGACGACGCGCCTGGCGCAGCTGGAGATTCGCTATGTGCTGCGCGGGCTGCTGCCAGGCCTGGGCGCGCTGATCTTCATCTTTGCCATACAGTTCTTCTTCCAGGGGCCGAATGTGCCTTGCAGCACCATGCTCTTCCAGTGGCGCTTTGTGCAGATCTCGCCCTGCCTCATCTACATCCTGCTGCTGGGCGCCGTGCGCGTGGTCGCCTTCCTCTTCCTCGTAAGCCTGCTCACGCTGACGACCACGGCCTCGCACCTGACGCACGCAAGCGAGATGCTGCTGCGCCCCCTTCCAGCGCATTGGCTTGCCCGCGCATGAAGTGGCGCTGGCCAACATGATTGCGCTGCGCTTTGTCCCCACGCTGGCCGATGAGCTGGATCGCACCATGAAGGCGCAGGCCAGCCGTGGCGCCGACATTGGCGAGCGGCGCTGGTGGCGTCCCGACAAGATGGTGCGCGAGCGCATGCCCCTCTTCGTGCCCCTCTTTGTGAATGCGCTGCGCCGCGCCGAGGAGCTTGTGGTGGCCATGGAGGCGCGCGGCTATGTGGGCGGCAAGGGGCGCACCAAGTTCGTCACCTTCAACAGCCATCTCAGCGACTGGGCCGTGGTTGCCTTGACGGCGCTGCTGTGGATTGCCGCCATGCGCCTGCCCTGGGCGGCGTGGGAGAATGCACTCTTCGGCATTCGCTGGCAGCCCTGAGATTTAGCTGCGACACAAAGGCGCAAAGACGCAAAGAAAGCGCAAAGAAAAGCAAGGACAAGAAAGACAGGAGCGCAGATCAAGGCGGGGGCAACACGGGTAACAACTGATATCCGCCTTTATCTTCATTCGTGTCTTTCTTTCTGTTGCTGTTCTTTGCGTCTTTGCGCCTTTGCGTCGCCGGTACTCGCTCGTACCGCCTCTGCGTCGCAGCCAACTGGTTGCGCCGCCTCACTGCATCGGGTAGACTGCCCCTATCATGACGGGGAACCAGGCGTAGGCAACGGGCGCTGAGGCGCCCACAAGCCGCACGCACAAAGAGGAGAGCGTATGACGATTTCGACACGCAGTATTGTCGTGGCGGGCATCCTGATCGCCGTCTCGTCGGTGCTCGCGCTGACAGGGCTGGGCTACTTCCCCGTACCCAACGTCACCAGCGAGGCAACTGTCATGCACGTGCCCGCGATTATTGGCGGCGTGCTGGAAGGGCCGGTTGTGGGCGTGATTGTGGGCGCCGTCTTCGGCCTCAACGCGCTGCTGCGCTTTTCGGGGCTGCCCATCTTTGCCGGCCAGCCGGCGTGGATGCCCTTCGTTGTGCTCTTTCTGCCCCGCCTGCTGATTGGCGTGGGCGCATGGCTGGCCTACATCGGCCTCAAGCGCACGAACGAGATCTTTGCCCTGGGTGCGGCAGCTGTCGTAGGAACCCTGACCAATACGGTGGTCGTCATTGGGCTGGGGATCCTCTTCGGCATTCTGCCCGTGGCCATCATCCCCACCGTCGTCCCGCAGGCGATCTTCGAGTCGGTGGTGGCGGCTGCGCTGACCATCGCCGTGGTGGCGGCTTGGAAGAGCATAGACCGCGGCAAAGGTGGCTCAAGCGTCTAACAAAACAGCGCAACGCAAAGGCGCAGAGGGAGCAAAGAACGCGGAGGAAAAGCAAAGAAGCAAAAGAGACTGACCGGAGCAGAAAACAGACGTGCTTCATCTCCAACTTTGTTTCTTTGGTCGTTTCTTGTTTCTTCTTTGCGCCCTTTGCTTCCTTTGCGCCTTTGCGTTGAGCAGTTTTCTGGAACGGAGCGGTGGTGATGAGCAGCGAAGGCGGCGTGCAGCCGCAGAATGACCCGAGCGTCGTTGCACTGGAGTGGGCGCTGATTGCCCACCCGGCTGTGGTGGAGGCCGCCGCGCTGGCGGGCGGGCCTGCTGACGAGAGCCCCATAACCAATGCGCCGCTGCGCGTCTACGTGGTGCTTGCAGAAGGCGCGACGGCCGATGACGCGCAGCGCGCCTCGCTCGCCGGCTATGTCGCGCAGCACCTCGGCGATACGGCCCCCGCAATGGAGATCGTCTTCGTGGAGGCGCTGCCAAAGACGCGCACCGGCAAGGTGGCGCGCTGGATGTTGGGCGAATAAAGCCGAAGCCTCCTCAACAACGAACAGTCTCAACGCAAAGATGCAAAGGAAGCAAAGAGCGCAAAGAACTGCCAAGAACTGCAAAGAACTACCCAGCCATACAGTGTTGCAGCGAGTACTATATGGTTCATTGACTGACCTTTTCTCTTGTGTTCGCTGTTCTTTGCTGTTCTTTGCGCCCTTTGCTGTTCTTTGCGCCTTTGCGTTGAGAAGTTCGTTTTTTCTCAACGCGGGCTGAATGCACGCGCAACGTTGGCGCGCTATCATCAACTCATTCCATCCGCATGATTCGTACTGCCGGCGTGTGGCTTGCGCCCGCACACCAGCCAGGAGTCACCCATGACCGACAACCTCCCTGCCGGCGTCGCCATTTTGGGCGCGCCTTCGCCCGCCGTTCACGCCGTGCTCACCCCCGAGGCGCTGGCTTTCGTGGCCGACCTCCACCGCACCTTCAACCCGCGCCGCATGGAACTGCGCGCCGCACGCGCACGCCGCCAGCTTGCCATTGACAATGGCCTTATGCCCACCTATCCCGCCGATACCGAGGCCGTGCGCGACGCCACGTGGCAGGTGGCCCCCACACCGGCAGACCTGAACGACCGCCGCGTGGAAATCACCGGCCCCACCGAGCGCAAAATGATGATCAACGCTCTCAATTCGGGCGCGAAGGTCTTCATGGCCGACTTCGAGGATGCGCTTTCGCCCACCTGGGAGAATGTGATTGTGGGGCAAATCAACTGCTCCGACGCGATTCGGCGCACAATTGAGTTTACCAACCCCGATGGCCGCACCTACACCCTCAACGACACCGTCGCCACGCTTGTCGTGCGGCCGCGCGGCTGGCACCTTGTGGAGAAGCATGTAACGGTCGATGGCGAGCCCATAAGCGCAAGCCTCTTCGACTTCGGCCTCTACTTCTTCCGCAACGCGCATGAACTGCTGGCGCGCGGCAGCGGCCCCTACTTCTACCTGCCCAAGCTCGAAGGACGCCACGAGGCGGCACTCTGGAATGACGTTTTCGTCCACGCGCAGAAGGCGTTGGGGATTCCCCACGGCTCCGTGCGCGCCACCGTGCTGATTGAAACGATTCTGGGCGCGATGGAGATGGACGAAATCCTCTTCGAGTTGCGCGACCATGCCTCCGGCCTCAACGCCGGACGCTGGGATTACATCTTCAGTGTCATCAAGAAGTTCCGCAAGCTCGAGCGCTTTATCCTGCCCGATCGCGCACAGGTGACAATGACCGTCCCCTTCATGCGCGCCTACACCGAGCGCATGATTCAAACCTGCCACAAGCGCGGCGCGCATGCCATCGGCGGTATGGCCGCCTTCATCCCAAACCGGCGCGACATGGCGGTCACGGAAAATGCGCTGGCGCGTGTGCGTGAGGACAAGCAGCGCGAATCGGCCGACGGCTGCGACGGCACCTGGGTGGCCCACCCCGACCTTGTGCCCACCGCGATGGAAGTCTTCGACGCCGTGCTGGGCAGCCGCCCCAACCAGAAGGAGCGGCTGCGCCCCGAGGTGGATGTTCAGGACTACGAGTTGCTCAATACCGAGATTGAGGGCGGCAGGGTAACCGAGGCGGGGGTGCGCGCCAACATCAACGTGGCGCTGCAGTACCTGAACGCGTGGCTGGGGGGCAACGGCGCGGCGGCCATCAACAACCTCATGGAGGATGTCGCGACGGCCGAGATCTCCCGCTCGCAGCTCTGGCAGTGGATTCACCACGGTGCGACGCTGGATGACGGCCGCCCCGTGACCGCCGCACTCTACCGCGCAATCCGCGACGAGGAGCTGGCCAGGCTGGGTGGGGCGAGCACCGAGAACTACGCCACGGCGGTCGCGCTCATGGACGAGCTTGTGCTTGCGCCCGAGTTCATCGAGTTCCTCACGCTGATTGCGTATGACAAGCTGGACTAAACTGATACCACGATGAAGTAACCGTTTCAACGCAAAGGCGCAAAGGTGGCAAAGAGCGCAAAGAAAAAGCAAGAACAACAAGAAGGGCAATAACGCATAGCTTCCATCTGCTACGGTGCTTTTCTTTGTCGTTCTTGCTTTTTCTTTGCGCTCTTTGCCATCTTTGCGCCTTTGCGTTGAAACGGTTGTTTCTTCGTAGTTTGACTTTAGGTAGCCGGGTTCGAAGCCGGTTCCAGAGGCTGAAATGTGACAACAGCCGTGGATGGATCACGCGTGATCCATCCACGGCTGTTGTCGGAAGAGTGCTCTGTCCCTGCGCAGAAAGTGGCGTTTATGCAGCTGCAGAAGCGCCTTGGGAGCTCCCATTCTGTCCCGCATCCGTTGCGCGACGCAGGTTGAGATGGGGCAGCACGTGCTTTCCAAACGCTTCGATAAATGGGGCCTGATCGCGCATGGCCGTAAAGACGTAAATGCGTTCAAAACCCATGTCAATATCGCGCTGCAACCATGTCACATAGTCGTCAAGATTGGCCGAGATTCGCATCATCTGGTCCATATCCTCAGGGCGCACGTGTGAGGAAACAGCGTCAAAGTCGGCGGGCATCTTCAATTCTGCCTGTGCGCGCGCGCCATGAATGTTTGTGCGCCACCTCTCCCATGCTTGCTGGCGCGCGGGTCGATATCTGGATCCCACGCCACCAGCACCTGCAGGGCCATGGGCTTGCCTGCGCCGCCGCTTCTGCGAAAGGCATCAATAAACTGCGCTTGCTCCTCTACAGGCTTGGCCGTGGTAATAATGCCTTCTGCCCAGCCTCCCACCCAGGCGGCGCTTTCGTTGCTCAGCGCGGCTCCATAGATGCGCGGCGTTGTCGTAGGGCGGGTGTAAAGCCTGGCTTCGTCCACTGTGACAAGCCCGCGCTGGGTTACAGTCTCACCCATCCAGAGCTGGCGCATAATCTGTACGCACTCCTCAAGCCGCTTTTGGCGCAACGGCTTGGCCGGCCAGCCGCCACCCGTAATGTGCTCGTTGAGGTTCTGCCCGCTGCCCAGCGCGCACCAAATGCGCGCTGGAAAGAGTTCGTCAAGCGTAGCCACCGCCTGCGCAATGATTGCCGGATGGTAACGCTGTCCCGGCGCGGCAGACAACGCCGAAATCAAAGTGTGTCGCATGCATGGCCGCACCCAGCCATGACCACGCGAAGCCGCTTTGTCCGCTTTCGTGCCAGGGCATAAAGTGGTCGGAGCACATTGCTGCCTCAAAGCCGTTGTCTTCCGCCATCTGTACATAGCGCAGCAGGTCGCTCGGTGTATGGTTTTCATGCGAGCAATGAAAGCCAATCTGTGCCATAGAATCGCCTTTTCTTCATCCATGCGTGACGCCGTGCATGTGTCAAGCGTACAAGCAACGCGTGCACATTACGTCATGCCGTTTTGATATAGATATTGACGGCGCTTGCGGGTACGCTGTCGGTCAGCCTGTTTTCTGTTACAGTCACAGTTACTTCGCGCATCGACTCCTGC
This sequence comes from uncultured Chloroflexia bacterium, assembly GCA_963773745.1. Lineage (GTDB taxonomy): Bacteria > Chloroflexota > Anaerolineae > Caldilineales > Caldilineaceae > UBA5069. The sequence goes on along the minus strand of CAVZCL010000004.1, from coordinate 12,270 downwards.
CATACACCATTGGGGATATTCGGGGCCGTAATCTGCACGTCACGCGCTTCTTCATCGCGCGTGTTGATCAGCACCAGCACCACGCTGCCTTCATCCGTCCAGCGCTTGAATGCAAGCAACCCCCGCTCCTTGTCGACGGCAACAATTTCAATCGTATCGCTGGTAAGTGCGGGTATCTCGCGCCGCAGCCGAATGAGCCGCTTGTAGTGCTCCAGAAGCACGCGGTTTGGCTCGTTGCCAAGCAGCGCCCAACTAAGCGGCTGTGGCCGGCGGTCCGGGTCCTTGGGCACCGCCACGCCAAACTCCTGCCCCATCCAGATCATGGGGATACCAGGGGCGGTGAGCAGGATGGATGCGCCGAGCATGGCCCGCCGCCAGAGCGCACCGTGATTGAAGACGCCCGCCTGTGTCAGCGTCCACAGCAGGCGATCGTGGTCGTGGTTGTCAAGGTAGTTGACCACGCAGCGCGTATTCGGAAAGCCTTCGTTGCGTGCGTCCAGAATGCGCGCCAGCCCGTCGAGATCGTCCGGCTGCTTGCCCTCCTGCTCGGTGCCTGCAAGCATGGCAAGCAGTTGCGTGCGAAAGTCCTCATGCCAGGCTGCGTCCATGGGGCCGGTGGGTACAACAATCGCCGGATCAGGTGGCAGGTGCTCGGCAATGGTGATGAAGGGGCGACCAAAGTCCATGCGTTCCGCTTCATCATGGAACCAGCGCAGCAGGTCAAAGTGCTTGATCCCGCGCGTCATGTCAAAGCGGATGCCGTCAAGGTGGAAGCCGCGCACCCACTGCTGAATGGCGTGAATCACGTGCGTGCGCGCCGGGTAAACGTCAAGCGCTTCATCGCAATACTCGTAGTTAAACTTGGGGCCGAACTGCAGATCCTTGTCGTCCGGGTTTACGGCGTAAAACCAGTAGGTGTAATCAATCTGCGTGAGGATTGCATCTTCCGAAGTGTGGTTGTAGACGCCGTCGTGGATTACGCGAATGCCTGTGCCGTGCAGCGCATCGACAAAACGGCAGAGATCCTCGGGCGAACCGTAGGAATTCTCCACGGCGTAAACGCTGCGCTGGCTGTAGCCCCAGTCGCTGGGACGGAGATAGCTGTTGACAGGCATGAGCTCCACCGCCGTGACGCCCAGGTCGCGCAGATAATCAACCTTGTGTTGGGCGGAGCGGAAGGTGCCAATCACCCCCGTCTCTTCCTCGTCTCCTCACCGCCGCTGAAGTCGCCGACGTGCATCTCGTAGATGACGAGTTGGCTGTTGTCGGCAAAGGTGTGCTGATCGTTCTGCCATTCGATAGAGCCCAAAGGGATGGGCTTCCCCTCGCGCACAATCAGCACCGATTTACCGTCATCGGTGATGCGCACGGCTGTGGGATCCCCGACCTCAACCATCTGATCCGTTCAGGGACTCGCTGTTGGAGCGCACGATAAACTGGTATTCATAGTCTCCATCAGCCAGCTCACTTCTGCGCGAAAGTGACCATCCGTCATCCTTGCTGCATGTTCAGCGGCTTGTTCAGCTATCCCAATTGCCTCTTGAGTTGCTGTTTCATTGACAACGTGGCGCAAACAGTTCAAGCGTGATAGCCATAGTCATTGCTCGCTTCTGAGCGTAAACGCGGCGCTTTGCATTGCGCAGCGTTCAGAGGGTGCAAAGTCCTTGTCTGCACCCCTGTTCATGCTGCACTGCTCGCCATAACGCCACGGGCTCGATTCTTCGTTCCAAGTGGCAACAAATTGAGCACCTCCCAGGCGCGAATCTGCCCTTGTCTCGCCTTCGCGCTTGCGTTAAAAGGGTCGCTACGTAACCTGCGTGAGTTATACTTGTGCTACAGCCTGTGTTGGCAGGGCCGTAGCGCCCCTGTTTCCTTCGTGTGCGCCCACAATTATCGGTTGCGCACCCAACAAAGATACCCAACAAAGATACCCAGCAACAAAGGTGTTGACCAATTGCACGTGGATTCTTCGTTTCCAAGTGGAGGCACAATGCTCGTCGTTCACGTCTTTATCCAGGTCCACCCTGCCGACGTCGAGGCTTTCAAGGCGGCCACAATGGAAAACGCCCGCAACAGCGTGCAGGAGCCGGGCATTGCCCGCTTCGACATCCTGCAGCAGGCGGACGACCCCACGCGCTTTGTGCTCAGCGAGGCATACCGCACGCCCCAGGCTACCGTGGCCCACAAGGAGACGGCGCACTACGCCACCTGGCGCGACAGCGTGGCTCCCATGATGGCCGCCCCGCGCACCAGCATGATGTTCAACAACGTCTTCCCCGAGGATGCGGGCTTCTAGAGATGGTCAACGATACGCGCCCCCTGCTTGCCATTACCCAGGGCGACCCCGCAGGCGTGGGCCCCGAGATCATCGTCAAGGCGCTGCAGGACGAAGCCGTCTTTGCACGCTGCCGCCCGCTGGTCATCGGCGACGCGCGGATGCTGGCGCGCGCCGCGACGTGGCTGGGAATGCCGCCGCTGCGCTTTGAGCGTGTGGAAACGCCATCCGACGCGGACTATGCGGTCGGGACGATCCCCCTGCTTGAGCAGAACAATGCCGACCCGGCCGAGATTGCACCGGGTGTGCTTTCGGCCGCCGCAGGTGATGCCGCGGTGGAATCCGTGTCGCTGGCCTGTGATCTGGCGCTCGCGGGCGACGTGGACGCGATTGTCACCACGCCGCTCAACAAGGAGGCCATGCGCCTTGCCGGCTACCCCTATGCCGGCCACACCGAGCTGCTGGCAGAGCGTACAGGGGCCGACCGTGTCAGCATGCTGCTGGTGAGCGACTCGCTGCGCGTGGTGCATGTGAGCACGCATGTGCCCCTCGCCGAGGCGATTCGCCGCGTGACGCCGGCACGCGTCGAAGAGGTGATCGACCTGGCAGAGTACGCGTGCGAGGCGCTGGGGATTGCCGCGCCGCGCATTGCCGTAGCGGGGCTGAATCCGCACGCCGGCGAAAGCGGCCTCTTTGGCAGCGAAGACGCAACGCAGATCCGCCCGGCCGTTGAGCGGGCGCGCGCGCGCGGCCTCAACGTGAGCGACCCGCTGCCGCCCGACACAGTCTTTCTGCGCGCCATGCGCGGCGAATTCGACATTGTGGTCGCCATGTACCACGATCAGGGGCACATCCCCATGAAGCTGCTTGCCTTCGAGGATGGCGTCAACGTAAGCATTGGGCTGCCCATCATCCGCACCTCTGTGGACCACGGCACCGCGTTTGATATCGCGGGGACGGGCCGCGCCAATCCGGCGAGCCTGCTGGCGGCGATCGAGGTGGCCGTCAAAATGGTGCGCGCACAATCCGAAACAAAGGAACAGTGAGAGATGACTTCAGGTCGCACGCTCTACCATCTGCCACTGCCCGCGCCGCTCACAGTGCTCACCAAGCACCCCACGGGCGGCGCGCTGCGTTTTCCCGACCCAGCCGAGACCGAGCCGCTGGCAGAGTTGATGCTCGACGCCTACCGCAGCAGCGATCATTGTGCGGGTGAGAGCACCGACGATGCGCTGGTGGCGGTGGAGGCCTTCTTTGCTGGGCGCGAGGGCGAGCCGTTGCTTACCTGCTCGTGGGTCTACGAGAGCAGCGGCGCGCTGCTTTCAGCCTGCCTGGTGCGGCTGGATGCGGGCGTGCCACTGGTGGAGTACGTGCTCACCATGTCGCCGTGGAAGGGGCGCGGCCTCGGTTCGTTCCTGCTGCGCCAGTCGCTGCTGAGCCTGCAGGATGCGCACTATGAGAAAGTGCGCGCCACGGTTGCCGATGGCAAAGAGACCACGCGCGATCTCTTTACCCACTTTGGCTTCACCCCTGTGTGATTCCCCACCTGCTGCTGATTGCCGATGATCTGACGGGCGCGGCCGACTGCGCCGCCTACGCGCCGGCCGTGGGGCTGCCCGCGCAAATTCACCTGAACGCGCTGCCACCAGCGCTTGCAGGTGGTTTGCATGCACTCTCCACGCACTCGCGCGCGCTGGACGCAGATGCGGCGCGCGCTGCACTGGCGCGTGTCGCTCCGGCCCATCCCCCCATGCTTTGCTTCAAGAAGATCGATTCGCTGCTGCGCGGCCATGTGGGCGCTGAGGTGGAGACACTGCTCGCGCGCACGAATGCCACGGCCGCGCTGATCTGCTCTGCGCTGCCCGTGCAGGGGCGGCGCGTCGTGGGCGGCGTGTTGCTGGGCGCGCATGGCGAAAGCGTGGCGGTTGGCAACCGGCTGGCGCAGCAGACGGCGCTGGCGCAGGCCTGCATCGGCCTGGCGGCGGTACGCGCAGGGGGTAGCTCACTGCGCAGCGTGCTCGCCGCTGCGGCGGCATCTGCACCCCTGCTTGTAGCGGATGCTGAAAGTGATGGCGACCTCGACCAGCTTGTGGCGGCGTGGGCTTCGGTGCTGCCCAACGGGCTGCTCTGCGGCAGCGCCGGGCTGGCGGCGGCATGGCTGCGCGCCCATGCTGTGCAGCCGATGCCTGCGCACGCTGTCGCACCGCCGGTCGATCTGGCCGTGGTGGGCAGCGCAAGCAGCATGGCGCACGCGCGAAATTGCAGCCGCGGCGGCGCTGCCCGGTGTCACTGTTGTGCAGGTTGGGCGCGCCCCAACCGCTCCTGCGCAGCGACAGACAATCCTGCATCTGCCCCGCATTGCGGCGCCGGCCACGCGGGACGAGCAGGCGGCGGCTGCCAAGACGCTTGCCATTGCCGCAGTGGCCTTAATGGAGCAGCATCCCGTGCGCCACCTGCTGATTGCCGGCGGCGACACGGCCCACGCGCTGCTGGCGCGCCTGGGTGTGGAGCGGCTTGAGGTTGCCTACGCTGCGCTGGCAGGCATGCCCACCTGCCGCGCCCACTTTGCGCCCACGGCCGCAGGCAACCATGCGCCGCTCTGGATCACGCTCAAGGCGGGCAACCACGGCGATTTGGAAACGCTGGCACTGCTCATGCAAGCAAACCGCGAGTACACAGATTTCACAGAAAGAGACAGATAACAACGGATTCATCTGTTGTTATCTGTCTCTTTCTGTGAAATCTGTGTACTCGCGGCTTGTTTGCGCTCTACCAGACATCCATCGTGCGGAAAGGCTCGGCGTAGGTGTAGCCTGCTTCCTTGCCCGGCGCGCCATCCATCTCCCTGAGCCAGCCCAGGCTCTCCTCGCCCTTGGGAAACTGGCTGACATGCGCCACGCATGCTGCCAGCTTGCGCGCATGCACGTCCGTAACGTCGACGAGCACATTCGGGTCGCGGTCGGTGCTGAAGAGGAAAACGCGCTGCAGCTTGCCCAAGCCCGCGCCTGCCTCACGCAGCTGCTCAGGGCGATAGAGGGGCATCTTGGAGGGCATGTAGGCGTCCAGCGCGGCCTGGCCGGCGGCGCGGTGGTCGGGGTGAATCTGCCCGCTCCAGAAGGGGTCAAAGGTGAAGAGGGTGTCCGCCTGCGTAATGCGGTAGAGGCGCGCCAGTTGCGCGCGCAGCTCCAGGCTGGGGAGCAGCTCGCCGTCGTGGTGGCCCAGGTTGAAGGTGCTGTGCAGTCCCAGGATGCGCGCGGCGGCATCGGTTTCGGCCAGGCGCGCGCTGGCGAGGGTGACGCGCGGCAGCGTGTCCTCCTGCGCGCCAATGTCGCCCAGCGTGCAGTTGACCGAAATGACCGTCACGCCCCGCTCAATCAGCTTGATGAGCGTACCGGCGCAGCAGCATTCCAGATCATCAGGATGCGCGGCGACCACAATCACCCGCTGCACCTCGTCAAACGCCTCCAAACCCTTGATTTCAGCCATTGACTCACACTCCATTTTCAGATGACAATGATTGCGTAGCGGGGATCAGTGGAAAACGCCAAAAAGGCGCGAATCCCGCGCGCGGGTTATACTATGCGCGAGGCGCATTGTACGCCGTACTCTATCAAAAACGCTTTTGCACGGGCAGCGCACGCTGCCTCAACCTACGAGGCCTGCCATGGAAACACCCTACCTCGCCCCATACCTTGCAGACAATGCCTTCCTCGATGACGTGCGCGCCGCCCGCAGCGAAGCGCCCGGCCAGCTGCACATTTGGTGGCTTGGCCAAAGCGGCTTCCTCGTCTACTGGCAGGAAAAGTTCCTGCTCTTTGACCCCTACCTCTCCGACTCGCTATCGAAGAAGTATGCGGAGAGCGACAACCCGCACGTACGCATGACCGGCCGCGTGATTGACCCGGCGCGCCTCGACTTCGTGGATGTGGTCACCTCCACGCACAACCACACGGACCACCTCGACGTGGAGACACTCAAGCCGCTGCTGGCTGCCAATCCCGCCATCACATTGATTGCGCCCGAAGCCAACCGCGCCTTCGTGGCCGAGCGGCTGGGTATTCCGCAGGCGGAAATCATCGGTTTGGACGAGGATATTACCCAGACCGTCGCGGGCTTTCGCATAACGGGCGTGCCTGCGGCGCATGAGGCGATCGAGCGCGATGACCTGGGGCGCTGCAAGTTTCTGGGCTACATTGTGGAGGCGGGGCCGTGGATCATCTACCACAGCGGCGACACAATCTTCTACCCGGGCATGCCCGAGATTCTGCGCCAGTGGCCGATTGATGTGGCGCTGCTGCCCATCAACGGGCGCAGCCCCGAACGCAAAGTGGCGGGCAATCTGAGCGGACAGGATGCGGCCAAGCTCGCGTACGACATCCACGCCGGCTGCGTCATTCCCTGCCACTACGATATGTTCGCCTTCAACACGGCCACGCCCGACGAATTCATTGTGACCTGCGAGAGCCTGGGCCAGCCCTACCAGGTGCTGCGCAACGGCGAGCGGTGGAGTGGAAACAGGGAGTAGGGAATAGGGAATAGGGAATAGCTGGAGTAGGGAGTAGGCGTTGACGGCAACTGATGATTGAAGACTGACGATTGGAGGCATTCCCCAATCGTCAGTCTTCAATCATCAGTTCCGTCAACGCCTGCTCCTTACTCCAGGCTCCTCTCGACCACCAGCATGAAGCCTTTGCGACCTGTCACGCGCACCTCTTCGCCGGCTACAACAGGGCTGCCAATCAGTTCTGCCGTCCACCACTCGCCGTTGACCATGACGCTGCCCTTGCCTCCCGGCGCCATCGCGTCGGCCGTGCGCCCCATCATCCCAATCAACCCTTCGCCGCCGGTGAGCGCCGGACGCCGCTGCGCCGCCAACCCCTTGGCGCTGGCAAAGCTGACGAAGAGCCCCGTGCCCACGGCCAGGGCAATAATCACCGGCCACGACACTTCAATCCCCGGCTGGTCAAAGAGCAAGGCAACCCCCAATCCAAACGAGACTGCGCCGGCGGCAAGCAACGCACCGACTGCGGGCGTCGCCGCCTCGGCCACAAAGAGGCCAACGCCCAGCAGCATGAGCGCCAGGCCGGCAAAGTTGGCGTCCAGCTGCCCCAGCGCATAGAGGCCGAGCAGCAGCGCCACCGCGCCAATCACGCCCGGCACCCACGTGCCCGGGTTCCAGACTTCGGCCAGCAGGCCGGCCGTGCCCAGGGTAATCAGCAGCGCGGCAACGGTGGGGTTGGTGATGAAGTTGAGGAAACGCTGCAGCCAGTTGAGCTCTTCCTCCACCACCACGGCATTGCCAAGTTGCAGCGGCTGCGTGCGCCCCTGCACAGTCACCTCTACACCGTCGAGCGCGCTGATGAGCGTGGGCAGGTCGCCGGCGATGGCATCGATGACACCCAGCGTGAGGGCCTGGTCGGCGGTGGCGGCGCTGGCATCGCGCACGGCGCCAATCGCCCACTCCACGGCGGCATCGCCCCGGCGCGTGGCCAGGTTTTCAATATCGGCGCTGAGAATGTTGGTGAGCTTGGCGGCGAGGGTGGCGTCCATTTCGGCCCCGCCTGCATCCACAGGGCTGGCCGCGCCAATCGAGGTGCCCGGGGCCATGGCCGCGGCGTGGCCCGCCAGCGTAATGAAAGTGCCTGCGCTGCCCGCGCGTGCGCCGCTGGGCGCCACCCACACAATCACGGGTACGGGCGAGGCGAGCATGCGCTGAATGATCGCCTGGGTAACGTCCACACTGCCACCGGGCGTGTCCAGCCGCAGCACAATGGTGGCGTTGGGCTGGCCGGCGGCGCGCTCAATGCCGCTCGCCAGATAGCGGTCGAGCACGGGGGTGACGGCGCCGCTGAAGGAGAGCAGGTAAATTTGGGGTGCGCCGGACTGTGCGTGCGCAGGCTGCACAATTCCGCCCAGGGGCAGCAGCAGCGCGGCGCACATGAGCGCAGCCACCCACAGGGTGCGCCACGCGGCCAGCAGCTTGGTACGGGTCATGGTTGGGTTTCCGTCGAGAACGCAACTTCAAAGCAACGCTTCAACGCAAAGGTGCAAAGGGAGCAAAGGAACGCAAAGAAAAGCAACAACTAGAGAATGCAAGCCGAGCTTGTTTACTCATGCGCGCCCTCAAATCTCAGACCGCAACGACGGTCTTTCTTTGCTCTTCTTTGCTTTTCCTTGGCTTTACTTTGCGTTCTTTGCTCGCTTCGCGCCTTTGCGTTGAGGATGTTCAGATGTGCGCGGCGGCCCGCTTGACGACGGCCACCTCGCGCAGCATCTCCTCGACTGAGAGACGGCCCACCTCGCCGGGCGCGCCCAGCATCTGCGTCAGCTCGGCAATGCGGGCGGCGTCGTCGAGCGCCTGCACGACGGTCGTCGTGCGCTCAACGCCCTCCTCCACATGCACCCGCTTGTTGACGGTGAAGTGGGCGTCGCCATAGGCCGCCAGTTGCGGCAGGTGGGTGATCACAAGCACCTGGTGCGCGACGCCGTTGTCTCTGCTTTCCGGCTCGACGCCGCTGCCAGCGCTCTCCGGCTCGCTGCCATTGCGGGCGGGCGCAGCCAGCGAAGCGCGCCGCTCGGTCAGGTTCCAGAGCTTGTGGCCTACAACAGCGCCCACACGGCCGCCAATACCCTGGTCAATCTCGTCAAAGATGAGCGTTGGCGTGGCGTCGGCGTGGGCCAGCGTGCCCTTGAGCGCGAGCATAAGGCGCGCCGTCTCGCCGCCGGATGCCACCTTGGCCATGGGCTTGAGCGGCTCGCCCGGGTTGGCGCTGATGAGGAATTCCACTTGGTCGATGCCGGTGGCGTCAAAAGCGACGCGGCGGCCATCTGGCAGGAAGGCGCCGTCGGCGCGCGCTGTCTGCTCCACGGCGAGGGCGAAGCGGGCGCGCTCCATCTTGAGATCGCCCAGTTCGTGCTCCACCGCACGCGCAAGCCGCTCGCCCGCCGTCGTGCGCTCTGCGCTCAGCGCAGCCCCCAGCGCGCCGATTGTGTGCAGCAGCGAGTCCTCCTGCTTTTCAAGGTCGGCGCTCTTCGCTTCCCAGTTGCTCAGCGCTTCCAGTTCATCCTGGGCGCGCTTGCCAAAGGCCGCAATCTGCTCGATTGTGTCGCCATATTTGCGCTTGAGCGAGGCGAGCAGCTCAAGCCGCTCCTCCACCTCCTGCAGCCGCTCGGGGTTGAATTCGAGCGCTTCGGCGTAGTCCTCAAGCATGCGCGCTGTGTCGGCCAACTGCTCAAGCAGCGCCTGCGTTTCTGCGGCAGGGGCCGCCAGGTCGGGATCAATGCGGGCGAGCTTCTCCATGCGGCCCACGGCCTCGCCCACAAGGTCGAGCGCGGCGGGCAGTTCGCCTTCGCCGCCGGCCAGGTAGGCCTGCGCCGCCTGCGCCAGCTTGAGCAGCGCCTCGGCATTGGCCAGGCGGCGGCGCTCGCTCTCAAGCTCCGCATCCTCGCCCGGGCGCAGGTTCGCGCCGTAGATCTCCTCGGCCTGATAGCTGAGCATGTCAATGCGCTGGGCCACCGTGCGCGCATCCTGGCGCAGTTGCTGGAGCGCGGCGCGCACGCTGCGCAGCGCCGCCACCTGCGCGGCCAGCTTCTCGCGCAGGGGCAGCAGGTTGGCGTAGCGATCCAGCAGATGAACGTGGGTGCGCGGGCGCAGCAGGTTGAGGTGCTCGCCCTGACCGTGGATGTCGATGAGCGCGCCGGCCACATCAGCCAGAAGCTGCAGACTGACGGCGCGCCCATTGATGCGGCAGATGTTGCGGCCGGTTGTGCGCACCTCGCGCGCAAGCGTCACGCCGGCGGGATTGTCGGGGTCGTCCAGCCCTTCGCGCACAAGAAGCGCGTGGATGTCGAGGGGAGCGCCTTCGCCGTCGTCTGTGCCATTGTCCACCGCGGGCTCGGTGGACGCGGTGGACGGGGCGGACGCGACGGGCAGCGCAAAGCTCGCCTCAATCGAGGCCATCTCCGTGCCGGCGCGCACCCACTCGGCGCCGGCGCGGTCGCCCAGCAGCAGCCCCACGGCATCAATGATGATTGACTTGCCCGCGCCCGTCTCGCCCGTAAGGACATTCAGCCCCGGGCGGAAGACGAGATGGAGCTCGTCGATAATGGCAAAATTGCTGATGTGCAACTCGTGCAGCATGACTGCATTTTAGCACAGTTAGCACGCATGGTCGAGGCAAATTCAAGGATTCCGGGCTTCAAGGTTCAAGGGTTCATCGCACGTGCAGCGCAACGTCTTGGGTGGATGGCGCGGATGCTTGTTTGCGCCATGGTTGAGCAACCGGGCAGGATCGCAAGTCTCAAAATCGCGCCGAGACAGGGCTGCCCAAGAGCCGGCGTCGTCTTGCCCGGAGCAGGGCTTCTCAAAAGTCAGAATGAGGTGTGGCAAGCGCCAACAGCAACCTCACCCCCGGCCCCTCTCCAGACTTGGAGAGGGGAGCAAGACAAGTGCGTCACGCCGGTATGTGTCACGATTACGGCGTGCGCACTTGTTTTGCTCCCCTCTCCGCATGGAGAGGGGCCGGGGGTGAGGTTGCTGTTGGCGCTTGCCACACCTCATTCTAACTTTTGAGAAGCCCTATTGCCCAGAGCAAGGCCGGTGGTTGCGCCGCTGCTGTGCGCTATAATGGAATACTGCCACCCGACACCCTACACCCGACACCCACACCCGACACCCGACCACGGAGCCTGCCCATGCCCGCCCCCCAAACCATTATCGACCTCGTGGCGCGCTTCCACAGCCATCTCCACTCCTACAAGCAGGTGAACTACGGCGAGACGCAGGTGCGTGTCGAGTACATCGACCCCTTTTTCGAGGCGATGGGCTGGGATGTGCATAACAAGCAGGGCAACGCCGAAGCCTACAAGGACGTCGTCCACGAGGACGCAGTGCGCGTTGAAGGTGTGCACAAGGCCCCCGACTACGGCTTTCGCATGGGCGGTACACGCAAGTTCTTTGTCGAAGCCAAGAAGCCGTCGGTGGACCTGCGCGGCGATGTTTCTCCCGCCTACCAGCTGCGCCGTTACGCATGGTCGGCCAAGCTGCCGCTGAGCATCCTCACCGACTTTGAGGAGTTGGCCGTCTATGATTGCCGCGGCAAACCCGACAAGAGCGACGCAGCCGCCACCGGCCGAGTGATGTATCTCCACTACAGCGATTACGTTGAAAAGTGGGACGAGCTTGCGGGCATCTTCGCCCCCGACAGCATCCGCAAAGGCTCCTTCGACGCCTACGCTGATTCCAACAAGCTCAAACGTGGCACCGCCGAGGTGGATGACGCCTTCCTCGCGGACATTGAACGCTGGCGCGAGGCGTTGGCGCGTTCGCTGGCGCTGCGCAATCCCACGCTCACCACGCGCGAACTCAACTTTGCCGTGCAGCAGACACTCGACCGCATCATCTTCCTGCGCATTTGCGAGGCGCGGGGTTGGAGCAGTACGGCACACTGCTGAGCCAGACCAACGGCAACAACACCTATGAGCGGCTTATGGTCGAGTTTCGCCGCGCCGACAACCGCTACAACTCGGGCATCTTCCACTTTGTCAATGAAAAGGGGCAGGCAGGCGACGCTGACGAGTTGACCCCCGCGCTGCGCATTGACGACAAGGTGCTCAAGGAGATCCTCACCAGCCTCTACTATCCTGACAGCCCCTACGAGTTTGCCGTTATCCCCGCCGATATCCTGGGCCAGATCTACGAGCAGTTCCTGGGCAAGGTCATTCGCCTCACGGCGGGCCATCAGGCCCGCGTGGAGGAGAAGCCCGAGGTGAAGAAGGCGGGCGGCGTCTACTATACGCCCACCTACATTGTGGATTACATTGTGCGCCAAACTGTGGGCAAGCTGGTGGAGGGCAAGCGACCGGGCCCCCTGGGCGGTGTGAGCAAGCTGCGCATTGTGGACCCCGCCTGCGGCTCCGGCTCCTTTCTGCTGGGGGCCTACCAATTCCTGCTCAACTGGCACCTCGACGCCTACCTGGCCGATGGCCCCGAGCAG
>CAVZCL010000003.1:0-356864 GCA_963773745.1 uncultured Chloroflexia bacterium | reverse complement strand
CCATCATGGTGCGCGTCAAACTGGGCGCGCCCGTGCTCTTCCACCAGGAGCGGCCCGGGCTGCACGGCAAGCCCTTTCGCATGGCCAAGTTCCGCAGCATGACCAACGCGCGCGATGCGCAGGGCAACCTGCTTCCCAACGAAGCGCGCCTCACCCGCTTTGGGCGCCTGCTGCGCTCAACCAGCCTTGACGAATTGCCCGAACTCTGGAACGTGGTGAAGGGCGACATGAGCATTGTGGGCCCCAGGCCGCTGCTCATGGATTATCTTCCCCTCTACTCGCCCGAGCAGGCGCGCCGCCACGAGGTGCGCCCGGGCATTACCGGCTGGGCGCAGGTAAACGGCCGCAACGCTATTTCGTGGGAGCAAAAGTTCGTATTTGACGTCTGGTACGTGGATAACCTCTCGCCGTGGCTTGACTTGCGCATTCTCTTCATGACGGCCGCCAAGGTGGTGCGTCGCAGCGGCGTGAGCCCCACTGATCAGGCGATCATGAGCCGCTTCATGGGCACGGCAGCCCCAACCGGAGACAATACCAGCGAATGAGCGCGCAATTGCAAGAACAAAAGACTGTACTTGTTGTCGGGGCAGGCTGGGACCAGACGCCCATCATTAAGGAGGCGCGCAAGCAGGGACACCGTGTAGTTGCGCTGGACGGCAACCCTAATGCCTATGGACTTCAGTTTGCCGACAAGGGCGTCGTCGTCAGCACCCGTTATAATGAAGGGGTGCTGGCAGTGGCGCGTGCCGAGAACGCCAAGGCACTGACGTACATGATTACGGAATCACCCATGCCGGCCATTCGCTATGCGGCCGATGCGCTGGGGCTGCCCGGGCCAAGTCACAAGTCGGTGGAGGCGACGGTGAGCAAGGTGCGCATGCGCGACATCCTCGCCGATGCCGGCATCCCAGGAATTGCCTACGGCAAGGCGCGAACTCTTTCCGAAGCAGCAGGTGTGGCCGCAAGAGTTGGCTTCCCATCCGTTATGAAATCGGCCGACGTAGGTGGACAATTGGGGCTCTTTCGCCTCGATGCACCGGCCGATGTGGAGACCCATTTTGCCGAAGCGCTGCACTATTCAGTGAGTGGTGAGGTGATCATTGAGGAGTGGCTTGACGGTCCTGAGGTCAACGGCGTGGCCATTGTGCTGGACGGCGCGATTCGTGCGCTCGCCATCTCTGATCGCATCAAGGATGCCGATCAGGCCTTTGGCATTGTGCAACGTCACCTCTACCCCTCGGCATGCTCCGCCGACGAACTGGAGCAAGTCCATGCGCTCTGCCAGGAGACCGTGCGCGCCATGGAGATCACAAACGGTATTATATTCCCGCAAGTGATTTTGACGCGCCGCGGTCCTGTTCTCGTTGAGACCGGTGAGCGCGTGCCTGGCGGTGTCATGAAGGAGCTCTTTGAGTACGCCACAGGTTATGACCTTGTGCGCTTACAGCTTGATGTCTCGCTGGGAAACATTGCGGATTTGGAAACCTACAGGAGCTATGTGGCCCATTCCGCTGTGACCGTAAAGTTTATCAATTGCAAGCCCGGGCCGTTGCGACCCGGCGCCGTGGCGCGTATGACGGGCCGAGAGCAAGCGCTGGCACTGGACGCAATTATGGAGGCAGAGTTCTACAACGATCCATCCCGGCCCCAGGAGATTCGACCACTGCGCCATGCGCGCGATCGTTTTTTCTACATCGTTGCGGCTGGCGAATCGCGCGCGCATGTCGTGGACCAAAGCGAGTCTGCCGCCGAGCTCCTGGACTTTTTTGACGAAGCAGGGCGCAGCCTCAAGATGCCCCTGCCCGTCATCGCTTAAGGCAACAGCCACGCGAGGTCCTTGTGAAATTAGCCGATTTCTTTCCCCGATCCCGCGTCCCGCGTGACGGCTCGTTCCTGTGGACAATGCTCCCCACAAGCGACGTGCCGGATTCCATTTGTTTTGTGCAGGAGCAGCGCTTTCTGACGCTGGTTCTGCAGAACCCCTGCATTACCTCCGTGATTGTCCCGCCTGCGCTTGCCGCGGCTGTGCCGGAAACGCTGGGCGTGACCATTGCCGACAACCCCCAGCAAGCCTACTATGATTTGCACAATGTACTTGTGCGCGAGCATGACATGGCCGTCCACAGCGGCGGCCACATCGATGCGACGGCGCAGATTGCGGAAACCGCGCGCATTGGCCGCCATGTGCAAATTGGGCCGGGCGCTGTCATCGCTGAATACGCGATTATTGGCGACTACACAATCATTGGTGCGGATACCTACATTGGTGAGAATGTCGTCACCGGCACGCGTGGTCTGCAGAACCTGCGCATTGACGGCAGCCTCTATCCGGTGGACTTTGCAGGCGGCGTACGCATTGGCGCCCGCTGCCAGGTGCTGGCCAATGCCATAATCCAGCGCGCCTACAACGCTGTCTACACCGAAATTGGCGATGACACGCAGATCAGCGTGAAGGTATCCGTGGGCCATGCGGGGCGCATTGGCCACCACACCATGATCAGTGGCAACACACAGATTTCGGGCGGTGTCACCATTGGCAACCATGTATGGATTGGCCCAAGCGTTACACTGACCGATAGCATTGCCGTGGGCGATCGGGCGCGTGTGCTGATTGGCAGCGTCGTCATTGAAGATGTGGCCGAGGGTGCTGTAGTCTCCGGCAACTTCGCTACCAGCCACCGGAGCCGGCTGCGCGACTACGCGACCGCACGCGCAAAATAGCTGGACAGCACCCGATTCTCAGGAAGGCGTCGAAATGCACGAACGGGACTTTGCATTTTGCTTCAAGGCAAGCCGCGACTACGTCCATGGCACCGACATGTACAATCTCATGGCGCCGTGGCTGCAGGAGGCAATGGGCGTGCCGCTGCAGCAGCCCATCAAGGAGATTGACCTGGCCATCCACAAGATCGTCCGTCACGGGCTAACAGGCAGTATCCAGCCTGTGGATGCGCCAGCGCCCCCTGCCACGGCCGTTGCCATCCGTTTTGTGGTGGCAGGCGTGCGCCACAAGGCACACTTTGTGGAGAACGCAAGCGCCGTGGACTGTCGCTACGACTACGATGAGGATGCGATTGCGGTGGGCGCTGCAATCGACGCAGCCGCCCGCACCCTTAACATCCGCAACGTCAGCGCGTACAGCCCAATTGAAGTGCTGGTCGCGCTCAACAAGCAGCTCGTGCTGCGCACGATGGAAGGGCCGGGCAAGTGGTACTTCACCCGCCTTGTTATCCCCCGCCCGCTGCCTGCCGTTGCCGATGCCGACATCACTTTGCAGATTACGGCTGTGATGGGCACCCGCATGACGCGCACCGCCCTCACAGTCAACGGCACGTCTGCAGGCGAAATGTACTTTAGCAAGGTGGCCCCCGCATGATGGCTTCACCTGAAACGCTTGGTATTGCCGGCATTGGCGTCTACTTGCCCGCTGCCGGCGTCTCCAACTTTGAACGCATGGCGCAGTTCGGTGTAGACGAGCGCTTTGTCAACGACAAGCTGGGCGTACGCCGTACGCTCGTCAAAGCGGAGGAAGATGCGACGTCCGACCTGGCAGTGCACGCCGTACGCGCGCTGGAGGCAACAAGCGCGCTCGATCTCGCAGCGGTGGACTGTCTCGTCGTCGTGACGCAAAACCCTGACTACAATCTGCCCCACACGGCCGCCATTGTGCACGGCAAGTTGGGCCTGGCAGAGCGTTGTGCAGCCTTCGACATCTCAATGGGGTGCAGCGGCTGGGTCTACGGCCTCAGTGTGGTTGAGGCGTTCATGGCGCGGAACGGACTGCGGAGCGGGTTGCTTGTGACAGCGGATCCCTACTCCAAAATTGTGGACCCTGATGACAAGAACACCGTCATGCTCTTTGGGGATGCCGCCGCTGCGACCTGGATTCACAACACGGCGCGTTTCCGCAGCGGCCGCTTTACGTTCGGCACAATTGGCAAGGATTATGAGCACCTAATCTGCCGCAATGGGCAGTTGAGCATGAACGGGCGAGGCATTTTTGATTTTGCGGCGCGCCGCGTCCCCGATGACATCCGTCTGTTGCTCGAAATGAACCAGGTTGCCATCGACGATGTGGACCGCTTTCTGCTTCACCAGGGATCACGCTACATGCTGCGCACGATTGCCACGCGCCTCCAGGTGGATGAAAGCAAAGCCCCCTTTTTGGCCGGTGAATATGGCAATGCGGTCTCTTCGTCAATCCCGATCATGCTGGCAGATTTAATGGACGATACCGGCATGCGCACGCTCGTTGTCAGCGGCTTTGGGGTCGGTCTTTCCTGGTCCAGCGGCCTGCTGCAGCGCATGACGTAGGTCGAACACAGCCATACATTGTTAGCCATCGACTACATGGAGGAGTAGCCCGCATGATTGTTACAGCGCAAGATATTCTCGCCATCATTCGCAAAGCCGACATCCCTGAAATTGAGGCCGACACACTGCAGATTGACGCCACCTTTCGCGACCAGGGCATTGATTCGCTGGATGCCATGTCCATCTACCTCAACGTAGAAGAGACCTTCGGCTTGAAGATCCCTGACGATGAGATTCCAGGGCTGAACTCGGTGGCGGCGCTGGCTGCCTACGCAACCATCGCTACGAATTAGCCTGCGCGGCGCCAAAACGCACGTTTCAACAAGCAACGGGCAAGAACTGGATTCTGGAAATATCGACTGTGAAACGTGCGATTATTGCCGGTGTGGGCAGTTATGGTCTTGTCTATTGGCATTACCTGGTGCATGACCTTGATTATGAGGTCGTTGGCTTTCTGGATGACGATCCTGCCGTCGTCGGTACAATTGTACAGAGCGCGCCTGTGCTTGGTCCCACGGGCGCTTACCACCGCTGTGAGGGCTGTGATCTTTTCGTAGCCGTCGGCAACAACTGTGCGCGTATGCGGATCATGGCTGGCGCACGCGCTGGCCGGGCTGAATACGCCCGCGC
This sequence comes from uncultured Chloroflexia bacterium, assembly GCA_963773745.1. Lineage (GTDB taxonomy): Bacteria > Chloroflexota > Anaerolineae > Caldilineales > Caldilineaceae > UBA5069. Next base: position 351,920 of record CAVZCL010000003.1, on the reverse strand, counting down.
TGATCCATCCATCAGCGCTCATTCCCAAAGGCACGCTGATCGGGCAGGGAACCGCCATTCTTGCCGGTGTGCTGCTCATGCCTTTCGTCACAATTGGCGATGATTGCATCATCAGCATGGGCGCAAAGATCGCGCACCATTCCCGCTTGGAGCATGGCGTCTTTGTGTCCACGGGCGTCAATATTGGCGCCGGTATTCACCTGGCAAGCGCCGCGTTTGTCGGCATTGGCGCCACTGTCATGACCGGCGTGCGCGAAATTGGTGTCAACGCGGTCGTTGGTGCAGGCTCGGTGGTTATTCGGGATGTGTCCGAGCAGGTAACCGTTGTCGGTGTGCCGGCAAAAGCGGTTGCAGGCCATTGACTACGCTGTTAAGTTGAAGGTCCTTGCTTCACTGCGCGCCGCACGGTTGCACACATGGCATAGAACGGTGCTATGCTGAAGGCATTACGCCGCATTTACTTCGATGTATTGTATTTCGCACCAAGGATATTGATTATGGCACTTATCACCCAGGAAGACGTCCTCAACGTTCTGCGCGAGCTTAACCTCCCCGGCGTCTATGTCGATTTTCTCGATGTGGACGAACCCTTCCATACACAGGGCATCGATTCGCTGGACGCACTCACCATCTTCACGCAGGTGGAAGAGAAGTACGGCATCCAGATCCCCGACGAGGATTTTGCAAAGCTCGATTCGGTAAAAGATGTCGTCGCGTATCTCAACAGTCACTTCGCCGAGCGCGCCGCATGAGCGTGGCAGTTGCCGCGCCGCCGCGCATCTACCTCTCGCCGCCGCATATGTCCGGGCGCGAGCAGGGCTACGTCAACGAAGCCTTTGCCACCAACTGGGTGGCCCCCGTAGGGCCGCACGTGGACGCGTTCGAGCGAGAATTTGCCCAGGCCGTAGGCGCGCGCCATGCCGCCGCCGTCTCATCGGGCACGGCCGCGCTGCATCTGGCGCTCATCCTCGCCGGCGTGGGCCCGGGTGACGAAGTCCTTTGCTCCACGCTCACCTTTGCCGCCAGCGCCAACCCGATTGTCTACCTGGGCGGCCGCCCCACCTTCATCGACAGCGAACGCACCTCGTGGAACATGGACCCGGCGCTGCTCGTCGAGACGCTGGACGCACGCGCCCGTAGCGGAAAATTGCCCAAAGCCGTCATTCTCGTGCACCTCTACGGGCAGAGCGCCGACATCGCCCCTGTGCAGGCCGCATGCGAGCGTCACGGCGTCACTCTGATTGAGGACGCCGCCGAAGCGCTGGGCAGCACATACCACGAACGGAGCCCAGGCACATTCGGCAAAGTGGGCATTTACTCCTTCAACGGCAACAAGATCATCACCACCTCAGGCGGTGGCATGCTCGTCTCGGATGAGAGTGCGCTTGTGGAGCACGCGCGCAAGCTTGCCACGCAGGCGCGCGACAATGCCCCCCACTACCAGCACTCGGAAATCGGCTACAACTACCGCATGAGCAACATTCTGGCGGGGATTGGTCGCGGCCAGCTTGAGGTGCTTGAGGAGCGCGTCCAGGCGCGGCGGCGCAACTTCGATTGCTACAGCGAGCGGCTTGGGCGCTTGGCCGGCATCGACTTCATGCCCGAGGCCCCATGGGGGCGGCACGCGCGTTGGCTCACGTGCATCACGGTTGATCCCGCCCAATTCGGCGCAGACCGCGAAGCCATTCGCTGCGCTCTGGAGGTGGAGAACATCGAAGCGCGCCCCGTCTGGAAGCCGCTGCATATGCAGCCCGCCTTCGCCACCGCTGAAGCCGTGGGCGGTAATGTCGCAGAAGATCTCTTCGCGCGCGGCCTCTGTCTGCCCTCGGGCTCAAGCCTCAGCGAGGGCGACCTCGACCGCATTTGCACGCTGGTTGAAGCGCAATACCGGCCGTAAGCGCTGCGTCGACATTGGCGTAGGAGGTCGGCTTTGGGGATTCTACAGCACAACGCGCTTGGCGAGCAGCCGGGCGTGTTTCTTTTGCGCGCTATTTCTGCACCAAGGGCAATAGCACGCGCATATCGGGCGTTGGTGTCGCCGCGTCGGGGGTCGCAGCCGCCCACGGGCGTGAGTGTGCCGGGGATGGACGTCGGCGTTGCCGTGTTTGTGGGCGTGGTAATGGCTGTGGGCGTGCTGATAGCTGTGGGCGTGTGCGCAGCCGTGGCCGTGCCGACGGCCGTGGGGTTCGGCAGCGGCGTCTGCGTGGCGGTTGGCGTGGGCGTACGCTTCGCCGTGGGTGTACGGGTGGAGTCTTAGTACGGGTTGCCGTCCATGTGGGCGATTGGAGTCAAGGTCGGTGTCGCGGGTAACGGCACGAGCACCACATCCAGCCCTGCAATACGCGGCGGCGCGCCTGCCAGCGCCGATTGCCCCGGCTCATAGCCGTCCGCAGTCACGCGCACGAACCAGCAGCCCGGCGGCAAAACCCAGTCGAAGGCACCCGAATCACCCGTGAGCTGCGGATTGACGGCGGGCTCCAGCCCCTCGGCGGCGGGACAGGCAAAGATCGTGCCATTGACAGGCGCAGCCGTGTCCCATACCGGAGGGTCAGCAAGCGACGCCGCCGACGCACAGGTAAACGGTTCGGCGTCCCACCCAAAGATGCGCGCCCGCAGACCCGGCACCTTGAAGAGTGTAACTGTCGCACCCATAACCGGAGCGCCTTCCGTTGTGCTCACATGGCCGGTCGTCGTCACAGGCGTTGTCGCAACGAGGGTTGGCGCGGGCACAAGTTGAATATCGGGTAGCGAAAGAGTATCTCTCGGCCGTTACCGTGAAGGGCGCGCTGCTGGCCGGCGTGTACTCTCCCGCCGTGTCGCGTGCATAAACCGTGTGCGTCTCCAGGCCCAGCCCCGTAAACGCATAGCGCCCTTCTGCGTCGGTCGTCGTTTGCGTCAGCCACTCCCTGCCGCGCAGATAGAGGCTTACCTCCGCGCCGGGCAGCGGCGCAGTATCCATAGTGACCCGTCCCGTGCAGAGTGCTGCCGACTCTGAGCTTGCCGTCGACATTTGGGTGCACACCATCAGTGTGATGATGGCAGTTGCCTCGATGGGGTTTCAGAGCAGCATGGTAATCCGGCGCATAGCGCCCCTGTGGATCAAAGAAGCCCACCTTGTAGGTGATTGGGATCATACGTCTGGAAGGTATATCGCCCCGCTTCATTCGTGCGTGCGCTCTGAACTTTCACCACCATCCAGTCGCGCCTGGCCGGTATAGGCGTACGTCCGATCCTCAAGTAGTGAACCGTCAGGCGCTTTGGCTGTCCCGGCAACGTGACCGGCTGGGTCGCACCGTGACGTTTGACGTCCCCGGCGTTGTGCCGGCGGCAAGCGCAATCGATCACGTCCGCACGCGCCATATCGGGCTGATGGTTAAATGCCTGGTCAAGATAGCGCGGCGGCCACTCGTGTGTCGAAAAAGACCACTCGATAGGCGCCGTGCATGCAGACCATTGATCTTGTATGTTCCGTCTGCTTTCGACCGGCCTGGATTCGATGCAATCCGTTGTTTGCCAGATACCACTGGGCGGGACCACTGCACCGGCAGGCAACAGGCACGCGTAGATGTGCTCTGGCGTGCTGTTGTCGAGGTACAGTTACCGCGCCGGTGATTGCCGAGAGGGCGCGAGTACGGCATTGATGTCCGTAATGACTTGCCCGCTGGAAAGCACAATTTCGGTCGCGCTCTCGAGCGTGGCCTGGTCGTCGAAGTATTCACCAAAGACGAGCTGGAGGGCTCTGAACCTCGGTAAACTGCACGCGGTAGCGGCCATCACGCAAGCCGCCGATGGAATATGCACCGTTGGCGTCCGGTGTAGCCCGTGGACCCGACTGCCACTCAGGAGTCTCACCCTCTAGCGCCTGGAACACGTCCACTTGGATGTTGCCGGAAAGGGGATCGCCACCGGGCATCGTGACAAGCCCGCTCAACCGCGCCGCAGGCGCAAGGACAATGTCCAGCAAATCTCTTGGGTCAGCTGTAGAAAGCGACACAGTGGTAGCGGATGCCAGATCCGGTTTTCCCAGATAAGCGACAGGCTCGAAGTCGCCGGCCGGATCCGTGAAAATCAGTCGGTAGTCGCCCGGTCCCAGGCCGGAAAAAGGAAGAGACCTGTGACGGGAGTTTGGTCTACGTACGTCACGAAATCACCGGTTGTCCCAGATGCCGTCGCCATCTTCGCGAAAGAGCAACACTTGGATGCCGCCCAGCGGATCACCCTGCGCATCCACAATGCGCCCGGAGATGGAGCTGCCGCCGGCTGCCTGCGCAGTGGCCCGAGCGCTCGTTGCCGCCATGCCAAAGAGGATGCCGCACGCGCAGGCGATGAAGCAGATGGAGAGCGCAAAGGAGCGCAGGCGCGCACGCGCCGCGTGCGCGCAATGCAGAGAGTTGGAAGCGAGGCGTGGTGGCCGCATAAGTTGTGGGCGGCGTGGCTTGCTGCAGGATGAGGAGACGCACACAGCCGGATGCTTTTGTATGCGTAACTCGAGTGTACGCATGGCCGTGCGCGGCGTCAAATTAGACAGCTCGGGTATCGGGTACCGCGACACCCGACGCCCGACTTCCCATCTTTCGCCGGCAAACGAAGTGCCACAAATTTGCAGCGCGCGTGCGCCGGTGCTATAGTAACCGATGGTCTGCAACGGGAGCCCGGTCAGCGCCGGCTCTCGTTCTTTCTGTTCGCAGGTAATCGATCCTGCGGGCCTCTCCAGAGAAAGTACAGACAACGCACCGCTTGCGCCCGCGCGCAAGGGGGCCGCCCCTGTACGCCACCGCCTGCTCGCAGGCAAGGAGTTAGCTGTAGCATGACCGACGTATTGAGAAACGAGTACGAGATGGTCCTTGTTGCCCGGCCTACGCTGGGCGAGGACGGCATCACCGCCCTCAACGAAAAGTTGGCGCAGGTGATTGCCGGCCAGTCGGGTGAGGTGCAGGGCACGGAGATGTGGGGCAAGCGCACGCTGGCCTATCCCATCAACAAATTCTTCGAGGGTGTCTATATGTTGCATCGCGTTGCGCTGCCGCCGCTGAAGACCGCGGAAGTGGAACGCTATTTGCGCTTCAACGAAGACATCCTGCGCTACCTGATCCTGCGCACCGACGCGGACTAATCCACCCGCCGGCAGCGAGCACACCACCTGACTGCATCAGCATTGCACAAGCGGGCGAGAGCGCCCGCATTGAAAGGACCCATCTCAATGAGTGATGAATTGAAGCCCACCACTGCGCCGGAGGCCGAGAGCGCTCCTGCTGTGGAAAGCGCACCCGAGGCTGAGGCTGCACCTGTAGCTGCGCCGACCGAGAACGCAGCAGACGCGCCAGAGATGGCTGCAGCGACTGCTGTGCCGCCGACTGCAGCCACACCCACCACGCCCTCCAAGCCCGCATCCGTCGTCGCACTTGACCCCGTCAAGGCCGACGACGATGATGAGGACGAGGATGAAGCCCCTGCCGCTCCTCCCGAGCGCCGTGGACCCAGCAACTATGTTGAAAGCGAAGGCGGACGCGCCAGCCGCATTGGCGCAGGCGTCAAGCCGAGTGACGTAACCTACAAAAATATTGCTCTGCTCTCCCGCTTCCTCGACCGCCGCGGCCGCATTCTGTCGCGCCGCAAGACACGCGTCACCGCCAAGGTGCAGCGTCGTGTTGCCCAGGCCGTCAAGCGAGCGCGCCATCTGGCGCTGCTGCCCTACACTGCAGACCAAACCCGCGTGGTGCGAAAGCGACGGTAATCGATGGCAAAGAGTTCGAAGCCCTCGCAAACAGAGCTTGAGCAGGAGATCAACCGCAAACAGGAACGCCTGCGCAAGCGCGAGCGGGAGCAGCACCGCACACTCTACATTGGTGTGGGCGTGGGCCTTGGCCTGGCGCTGCTCTTTCTCGTCTTCGGCATCGTCTACGCGCTTTTCATTCAGCCCAACGCCACGGTAGCCTCCCTGGGCAGCGACAAGATCGTCGCAAGGGACTTCCAGAAGCGCGTCCTGCTCGAACAGAGCAACCTGGAGAATGCGCTGCAGTTCTACGCACAGCGCGAAGAGCAGTTTGGCAACCAGGGCATCTTTACCCAGCAGATCACCGAGATTCAGAATACCCTTGCCAGCCCCTTCACCATGGGCCAGCAGACGGTGGACAAGATGGTGCAGGATATCCTCGTACAGCGCGAGGCCGAGGCACGCGGCATTACCGTGACCGACGCCGAGGTGGATGAGGACCTGCGCGCCCAGGTGGCCAATCAGCCAGGGGCTGGTAACAGGCCCGCAGGCGACAGCCACTGTAGAAGCATGGGCCAATGCGACGGCCACGGCCGTCATGTGGACGCCCACGCCCGCCCCGCTGGAACTTCTGCCCACCGCCGGCGTAACTGCGACGGACGGCATCACGATCAGTGCGGCGCTGACGCCCACGGCCACGCCGGAGCCGCTGCCCACACCGGCAGTCATCTCCGATACGGCCTTCACCACCGGCCTGGAAGCGCTGGCCGCCAATGTGAAAACCACCACCGGCATGAGCCTGGATGAGTACCGCGAGGTGACGCGCAATCGCCTCCTGGCCGACAAGCTCGCCGAAGTTATCGGCAGCGAGACGGTGACGGACACGCAGGAAGAAGTGCGCGCCAGCCACATTCTCATTCGCCCGATTGACCCGACACCCACCGCCACGGCGGTGCCCGAAGGCCAGCCGACGCCCGAGCCGACGGCGACCGCAACCGAGTTGCCTGCAGGCGCGCCCACACCTACGGCTACGCCCGCTCCCCGCACGCGAGGAAGCGCTCGCCATTGCCGAGGATGTGCGCACGCAGCTTGACAACGGCGGCGACTTTGCCGCCCTCGCCGCACAGTACAGCGAGGACACCGGCAGCGCTGCCCAGGGCGGCGATCTGGGCTGGTTTGGCCGCAACGACATGGTGGAGCCCTTTGCGTCCACCGCCTTCTCGCTGCCGGTCGGTTCCATCAGCGAGCCCATCTCCACCACCTTTGGCTATCATATTATTCAGGTGAATGAGAGAGATCCGGCCCGCCCGATTGACCCCAGCACGCTAACCCAGGAGCGCAACCAGGCGTTCCAGACATGGCTGCAAGCCCAAACAGCCGCTGCCGATGTGCAACGGGAGGACATTGCGGGCAACCTGCCGAGCACGATGCGGTAGCGGCAGGGAGTAGAAGCAGGGAACAGGGAATAAAAAACTGGCGATTGATGATTGGGGACGCATCTCCGATCGTCAATCGCCAGTTTTTTGTTCTTATTCCCTGCTTCTACTCGCGCGTCTCCCAAATCTCCAGCGCATGTTCGGCCTGGTGGAGGCAGATGCGGTAGAGGAAGCCGCAAAGTTCACCCTCTTCACCCCAGCCATAGTCGCCCGAAACGGCGAGCGCTGCCTCATCCAGCGCATCAAGGCGCGCCAGCGTGCGCCGGTGCCAGGTTGCCAGCATGTCCACGACGGCAATCATGTTCATGTCGGCGCGGTTGGCAAGCAGGCGCGCGTTTACATCGTCTTCCGTTTCACCATCTGCAGCCATCCACTCGGCAAGGGCTGCCGGGGCAGCGGTGGGCCAGTCAGCCAGCACAAGCCAGCCATATTCGCTCCACGCCAGCAAATGCACAAGCTGGTCGCGCAGCGTCCAGCCCCCCGCCACATGGGTCGAGAGGATTGTCGCCTCGTCCAGGCCGGCAATGCTGTCCATCATCATCTCGTGCTGCACGCTCAACAGGTTGCGCAGGCGGGCGCGACCCCAGCGCCGCAGCGAGGCGACATAGCGAAAGAGCTCGTCGGCGTGCTGGCGTGTGTGGTTGCCCATGTGGCGCAGCAGCTTGTCGAACGAGAGGGTGTGGTCGTCTTCGGGGTAGTCGCGCGCCAGCTCTTCGGGCGAGAGCGACTCGGCAAAGGCAATCAGCGCGGCGCGGGACTCTTCCGCTTCGGCGAGAACTTCGGCAAAAGGGCGCTGTTCACTTGCGGCGCGATTGTCATTGTCGCTGGGCGGGCGCGCCCAGGTGCGCGCTCCCGCCAGCGCTTCTTGCATGCGGCGGCGCTGCGCGTCATCCCAGAAGGCCACGTGCGCCAACACGGCCCTGGGCGTCCAGCCATTGTTGAGATGGGCGTTCTCAAGCTCCTCGGGCTCCAGTTGGGCCAGAATGTAGAGCAGGCGGTCAAACTCGGTGCGCAGCTCAAGGGCGTATGTAGGGGGCTGCGCCTGTGTCGCTGTCATGGGGCCTCATTTTCCGTTGCGCATTGCGTGGGGGCAAGGGGGTTCAGTTTACTACAGGTGCGCACAGATGGCGCGCGGAGACGAGGCGGAGGCAGGGCTTCTGCGTCGCGCGCCCATGTAGACATAAGCGCCCACTGCCTGTTACAATAGCCTCCTGTTGCACCCCCGCCGTTGCCACACCAAGCGCTGAGAGCAGGAATCCACTATGGCACTTGCACCACCTTCCGCCACCCGCTGGCAGCAGTACCTGACACCCGCCTCCATTACCGACGCGCTCGCGCTGCTGCATGAGCACGGCGCCGACGCGCAGATTATTGCCGGCGGCACCGACCTCATCCTCGACATGCAACAGGGCAACCGCCACGGCGCACCCGCCGTCATGGTGGACGTGACCCACATTAAGGGCCTGGCCGAAATCGTCGAGGAGGACGGCTGGATTGTCATGGGCGCGGCCGTCACCCATGCGCAGATTGAGCAGAACGCGCTGCTGCGCAACCACGCCTCGGCGCTGGTGGAGAGCTGCGGCGTTGTAGGCGGGCCACAGGTGCGCAACGTGGCCACGCTGGGCGGCAATGTAGCCCATGCGCTGCCCGCCGCCGACGGCACAATCGGCCTGCTGGCGCTCGGCGCAGAAGCGCAGGTGAGCACCTGGCAGCCCGAGGGTGCGCAATCGGCCTGGCACCCGCTGCTTAGCCTCTTTGCCGGGCCCGGCCGCAACACGCTCACGTCCGGGCAGATGATCAGCGCCTTCCGCGTGCCCGTGCTGGCCGCGCGCACAGGCAGCGCGTTCGACCGCATTATGCGCCCACAGGGGATTGCGCTCCCCATTCTGGGCCTTGCCGCACGTGTGCAGGTGGATGAGAGCCGCACGCACGTGGTTGATGCCGCCATTGCCATTGGCCCCGCCGGGCCAATCCCTTTCCGCGCCCTCCACGCCGAGGCGGCGCTCACCAGTGCAAGTACATTTGATGATGGCGTGATCGAAGCGGCGATTGCTGCGGCGCAGGGCGAGGTGAGCCTGCGCACGAGCAAGCACCGCGCCAGCCGCGCCTACCGCGAGGAACTGCTGCCCGTCCTGCTGCGACGCGTACTGCAGCGCGCCTACGCGCGGGCCACTGCATAGGTACGAAACAAAGATACGGCACAAAGATACGGCACAAAGATACGGCACGCCAGATACGGCGCAGAGAAAGCGCAAAGAACGGCACCAGACCACCCGACCACCCGACCAGCCAGACACCCGACCAAGACACCCGACCACCCGGCAACCCGACGCCCGATCTCCCGCTTTCCCGGAGGCGCATATGCCCATCCTCAACCTGACAGTAAACGGTGCATCGCATCAACTGGACGTACCTGCCAGCCGCTTCCTGGCAGAAGTGTTGCGCTACGACCTGGGGCTCACCGGCACCAAGATCGGCTGCAACGAGGCCGAATGCGGCGCATGCACCGTAATTGTCAACGGGCGCAGCGTCGATTCGTGCATCTTCCCCGCCTTCAAAGCACAGGGGGCCGTCGTGCTCACCATTGAGGGGTTGGCCGCCACGTGGCAGCAGCATGGCCGCGTGCAGGTGGCCGCACTCCCCGGCGAGCATGGCGCCGAGATGGCCGGTCTACACCCCCTGCAGGCCGCCTTTGTGGAGCATGGCGCCACACAGTGCGGCTTCTGCACGCCTGGGCTGATTCTGCAGGCCAAGACGCTGCTCGACGTGAACGATGACCCGGACGACGAGGACATCAAGCACACACTCAAGGATACCTACTGCCGCTGCACGGGCTACACCTCCGTGCTGACAGCAGTCCATGCCGCGGCCGAATGCATGCGCACGGGCCACCTGCCGCTGCCCACACTGCCGGGCACCGTGGAGCCCATGGAGCAGATTGGCAAGGCCATTCCCCGCCCCGATGCCATTGCCAAGGTGACGGGTGCGGCGCTCTATAGCGACGACTATCTCTTTGAGGGGATGCTGCACGGCGCTACGCTGCGCTCGGAATATCCCCATGCGCGCATTGTGGAGATTGACACGTCGGCTGCGCAGGCCGCACCCGGCGTACAGGCGGTGCTCACCTGGCGCGACATCCCGGGCAAGTCTCGCCACGGCCTGGTGGAGAATGACTGGCCCGCCTTTGCCGGCGGCCCCAACCCGGCGCGCTATGTGGGCGACCCCATTGCGCTGATTGTAGCCGAGACAGCCGAGCAGGCGCGCGCCGCTATGGCGCTCGTGCGCGTAGAATATGAAGTGCTGCCGGCCGTCACCGACCCCGTCGCGGCACGCAGCCCCGATGCGCCGGTGCTCCACCCCGACCGCAAGGATGGCAACCTGCTCAAGCACATCAAGGTGCGCCACGGTGATGTCTCTGAAGGCTTTGCAATGGCCGACGTCATCATTGAGCGCACCTACCGCACGCCCATGACGGAACACGCCTTCCTCGAGCCCGAGTGCTCGGTGGCCGTGCCCGCCGGCTTCAACGACCCACGCCACGGAGAGCACGACAAGCTCACCATCTACGTGGGCAGCCAGATTCCCTACGCCGATCGCAACCAGACGGCCGCATGCCTGGGGCTGCCCGAAGAGGCCATTCGCGTGCGCGGCACGGTTATGGGGGGCGGCTTTGGCGGCAAGGAAGACATTGCGGGCCAACTCCACGCAGCGCTGGGGGCCATGGTCACTGGCCGCCCCGTCAAGGTGCTCTACACGCGCGAGGAGAGCCTGCGCTTCCACCCCAAGCGCCACGCTACGCTCATCCGCGTGAAGACGGGGGCGACGCGTGATGGCCGCCTTACGGCCGTGGAAGCCGAACTCTACGGCGACAGCGGCGCCTATGCCAGCCTGGGCGAGAAGGTGATGACGCGCGCCACCACCCATGCCACCGGCCCCTATGCCATGCCCCATGCGAAGGTGGATTGCTACGCCATGTACACCAACAACGCGCCCTGCGGCGCGTTCCGTGGCTTTGGCGTCACGCAGTCGGCCTTTGCCGTGGAGAGCAACATGGACATCCTCGCGCATGAGCTGGGCATGGACCCGCTGGAGCTGCGCCGCATCAACGCCATGCGCGTCGGCGCAATCACCGCCACGGGGCAGGAGCTGCGCGAGAGCGTGGGCATGCTCCAGTGCATGGAGACGGTGGAGCAGGCGGTGCACGCCTGGCACGCCGAGCACGAGGGCGCGGGCGCCGGCAACGGCAAACCTGCCAGTCCGTGGCAGCCTGTGCGCAAGGGCAGCAAGCTCTATGTGTGGGGCGTAGCCGCAGGCTACAAGAACACAGGGCTGGGCGGCGGCGCGCCCGATGCAGCCGCGGCACAGGTGGAAGTCTATCCCAACGGCCGCGCCGAAATCCGCACAAGCAGCGCCGAGATGGGGCAGAACCTCATCGGCGTGCTGGCCGCCTGCACCGCTGAGGAGCTGGGGCTCCCCTTTGACAAGGTGAGCGTGCTGGTCATGGACACCGATCTCTCGCCAGACGGCGGCCCCACCACCGCCAGCCGGCAGACCTACCTGAGCGGCAATGCGGCGCGCCTGGCGGCCCGCACGATGCGCGAGCAGATGCAGGCGGTGCTGGCCGAGAAGTTCGACGTGCCGCCTGATGTAATCGCCTTCCACGAGGGGCTGGCCTATGTGGATGAGGCGCGCCTCAACGCCGTGCGCAGCGCCACGGGCGATGGCGCGGGCAATGGCGCGGCAATGGCGCGGCAATGGCGCGGGCAATGGGACGAACGGCAGCAATGGGGCCAACGGGCATAATGGCGCAAAGCATGCGCCCCCCACCTCGCACACCATCTCCTTTGCCGATGCTGTGCAACTGATGATTGACGAAGGGCGCGAGCCGCGCCTTACCTATGACTACTGGGCCCCCAAGACGCAGCCCTTGGGCACCGGCGGCGACATGCACTTCGCCTTCTCCTTTGCCGTGCACGCCGCACAGATTGCGCTGGACGTGGAGACGGGCGAGCTCTCGGTGGAGCGTGTTATTACGGCGCACGACGTGGGGCGCGCCATCAACATTCTCAGCCTCAACGGGCAGATTGACGGCGGTGTGGTCATGGGCATTGGCAATGCCCTTACCGAGCATTACATTGAGGAAGAGGGGGTGCCGTGGACGCGCCACCTGGGGCAGTACAAGATGCCCAGCGTGCGCATGGCGCCGGAGATGCAGCACTTCATTGTGGAGCACCCCACCGCCGATGGCCCCTATGGCGCAAAGGGTGTGGGCGAAATCAGCTCGATTCCCATTAGCCCGGCAATCACCAACGCCATCTTCAACGCCGTGGGCGTGCGCTGTCTGGCGCTGCCCATTGATCAGGATGCGCTGCTCCTCGCCATCAAGCGCGGCACGGTCGACCTCGACCGCCGCTGGGGTGACCTGCCCGAGGCATAACCAAAGTTCCTGTCCGCAGAAAAATGGGAACAACGGAAAACATGAAGTGCTTTTCATGTCGTTTCCGTTGTTCTCGCTTTTTTCTGCGGACCGGAACTTTGTGTGGCGCGGGGCACAGGCGGGGGATGTTTGGGGTCACTTGCGTCTGTTTCTGCCTTTGCTAGAATTGCAGTCTGGCGCGGCATGGGTCGCGCTGCAGCGCCCCGTACGCACGCAAAGGATCACCCGCCATGACAACCAGGACACTGCGCCCTTCGGCTTTGACGCTTCTCCTTGCCTTTCTTCTTGCCTTGCTCTGGCTGGTTGCGGCCGCGCGGCCCGCGCAGGCAGCCGGTGTGGTGGGCAACGGCACGCCCGCCTCCTGCGACGACAACGCCATCAATACGATCTTTGCAGCGGGCAGCGGCACAATCACCTTCAACTGCGGAGCGGCGCCCCTCACCATCAGCGCCAACACGCGCGTCATCGGCGCCGGCCAGAATTATGTGTTTGACGGCAACAACAAGATCACGCTCGACGGCGAGGATCTGCGCCAGCTCTTTATCGTCTCCAGCGGCGGCACGCTCACGCTGCGCAACATTGCGCTGACTCGGGGCGGCTTCGGCAACGGCAGCGTGGTCTACAACAATGTCAACGGCGATGTAACGCTGCGCAACGTCACCATTGAGGAGAGCGGCGAGGACGCCGCGCAAGGCGGTGCAATCTACAACGCGGGGCTGCTTGAAGTGGAACTCTCCTACTTTCGCAGCAACAGCGCGCGCCAAGTAGGCGGCGCCATTTACAACGGCACAGGCGCAACGCTCTCCGTGCGCAACTCCACCTTTCTGGGAAACAAGGCGCGCCACCCAGTCCTGAATCTGGGCGATGGCGGCGGCGTCTTTAACGCGGGTGCGCTCACCATAGACGGCTCCACCTTCTACGCCAATGATGCCAAGCGCTTTGGCGGCGGCCTCTACACGGCGCAGGCCGCAACCACGATTGTCAATTCCACCTTTGCTGAAAACAGGGCGGGCACAGCCGGCAGCGGCGGGGCCATCTACTCGAGCAATACAGCTGTCAACACCGCGCTCAACAACGTGACGATTGAGCGCAACAATGCCGACGTTGCCGGCGGCATCTGGAATGGGGGCACGGTGCGCATGGGCAACACGATTGTTGCCAACAGCAGCGTGACGGCCGACAACGGCACCCCTTCGCTCAACTGCGACGGCCCGTCCGTTATCTCCGACGGCCACAATCTGATTGGTGACAACAGCTGTGTGAACGGCAGCGACGCAACCGATCTACGCAGCGTCAACCCCAATCTCTCCTTCATTAACCCCAACGGCGGCCCCACGGATACGCTGCTGCCGCTGATAGGCAGCCCGGCCATTGACACAGGCGACAACGGCTCCTGCGCCGCCACCGACCAGCGCGGCGTGGCCCGCCCTGTGGGCAGCGCCTGCGACATCGGCGCAGTGGAGTGGCGGCTAATTGACGTTGGCGGCTCCTACTTGCCGATTGTCAAAAAGTAGTTGTCGGTCACGTCTCCCGGCGTCACGCAGCCGCAGGCTGAAGCTAAGGCCGTTGTAGGTCACGTCTCCCGGCGTGACGCAGCCGCAGGCTGAAGCGCGCCTACACGCACGTCGCTCTCTGGGTATAACTTCAGCCTGCGGCTGCGTCACGCCGGGAGACGTGACCTACAACGGCCTTTGCATGCGCGAATGGTGAGAACGGCAGCTAAAGCAGCCGCTACGAATCGCCTGCGCGTGGTAGAATCATGCCCAGCCCAATTGCCGCGCGGCGCGCCCGATTGCTTGGCGCGCCCTTTCCCCCGGATGCTCGATGCCCACCAGCCCCGAAAAACCCGATCAGCACGCCGGCCAGTGGTATGTGGCCGCCTTTCGCGACGAACTGAAGGCGGGCAACACGCTCGTAAAGACCATTGCCGACCAGGAGATTGTCTTTTGGCGCACGGATGACGACGGCGGCTCGGTGCACGCCGCCTCCGCCGTCTGCCCCCACTGGGGCGGCCCGCTGGGCGAAGGCAAGGTGACCACCGATGGCGCGCTCACCTGCCCTTGGCACGGCTGGCAATTCCGCAATGGCTTCTGCCTCAACAGGCCGCGCCTCAAGCTGCCCCGCTATCTGGCGCATGATGACGGCATTCTGCTCTGGGTGCGGCTGCCGTGGGATGTGAACGAGTACACCGCGCCGCCGCTCCAGGCGCGGCCCTGCCGGCGCAATGCGCTTCTGGTTCGAGATTCACGTGGACTCGGATGTCTACCACGTGCAGGAGAATTACCTCGATTTTCTGCATCCAGCGGCCTACCACACAAGTACCTTCCAGACGTGCGAATATCTGGGCCGCGAGGGCGAGATCAACCTCGTGGAACTGGGCTACAAGATGCCCTTCGGCAAGTCGCTGATGACGCGCACGCGCGTTTGGGCGCCCAGTGCGTGGCAGATACGCAACGAAGTCTTCGACGGGCTTGCAGTGGGCATGGTCATCGAAAGCCACCTCACCCCCATCACCGCCGAGCAGACGCTCATCCACGAAATCTACCATGTGCCCGAAGGCGTTGTGCCAGAGCAGGGCTGGCCCTTCATGCGCTTCTTCCTGCGCCGCTCGGCCAAGCGCATTCGCGTAGAAGACGCTGTCTTCTCGGCGCGACGCTACCGCCTGCGCAAGCTGGGCTTTGTGGATGGGCGCGGCATGCCCATTCAAGGGCGCACGGCGCCATGGATTGACGAATGGCCCGAGACGCAGGAGGCGGAAATTGCCGCCTTGCGTCTGGAGAGCCTCGTGGGCAAGAGAGCGCCCGCGCATTTTGAGTAACGACAGGGTGTAGGGAGTAGGGTGTCGGGTGTAGCTGTCGCACTGCCCTACCTACCCCACACTCCCTACCCTACCCCTACATCCCTAGAACTATGACTTCCATCCCGTCCGACATCCGCAAAGAGTACCACCAGGGACGTCTGCTTGAGGCGGACGCGCCCGCCACGCCGCTGCCCCTCTTTGGCGCATGGTTGCGCGCCGCCGTGGAGGCCGGCCTGCGCGAGCCCAACGCGATGACGCTCGCCACCGCCACGCCCGACGGCAGACCCGCCGCACGCGTGGTGCTGCTCAAGGATGTGGACGAGGCGGGCTTCCGCTTCTTTACAAACTACGCCAGCGCCAAGGGCGAAGAGATGGCGGCCAACCCACAGGTGGCGCTCTGCTTTTGGTGGGGGCCGCTGGAACGGCAGGTGCGCGTGGAAGGGCACGTTGAAAAGCTGCCCGCTGCAGAGTCGGACGCCTACTACAACAGCCGCCCGCCCGGCAGCCGGCTGGGCGCGTGGGTCTCGGCGCAGAGCCAGGTGATCGCGAACCGCGACGTGCTGGAGGAGCGGCTGGCGGCGCTGCAGGCCGAGTACGCAGAGCGCTCACCCGAGCGCCCGCCCCACTGGGGCGGCTATCTTGTCGTCCCCACCATGATCGAGTTCTGGCAGGGCGGCCCCAATCGGCTGCACGACCGCCTGCGCTACACGCGCACGGGTGATGGCTGGGCGCTGGAGCGGCTGGCACCGTAGAACAACAAAATTGAAAATTGATGATTGAAGATTTTCGTGCATCCAGAGACGATGCACTCTTCAATCGTCAATACTCAATTTTCTATTTTCAATCTTCAATCGTTCACCACACCAACTATCCCATGTCAGCAGAAACCCACCGCCAGCAGGCGCAAACGCAAGGCAGCGTGCCGATTGCCATTGTAACGGTGAGCGACACCCGCACACCGCAAGACGATGTGAGCGGCCAAACCATTCGCGAACTCGCCGAGGCGGCGGGCCACGCAATTGTCGATTACCGCATTGTGAAGGATGAGCCTGCCGAGGTGCAGCGTGCGCTGGAGGAGTTTGCCGCCGGTGTGGCGCGCGTGATCATCTTCAACGGCGGCACGGGCATTAGCGCGCGCGACCGCACCTATGATGTGATTAGCCGCGCGCTGGAGAAGCCGCTGCCGGGCTTTGGCGAGCTCTTCCGCATGCTCAGCTATGAGGAAGTGGGCGCAGCGGCCATGCTCAGCCGCGCGACCGCGGGCGTTTACCGGGGCCGCGTAGTGGTGAGCACGCCAGGCTCGCCCGCGGCCGTGCGCCTGGCCATGGAGAAGCTGCTCCTGCCCGAGCTCCAACACCTTGCATGGGAGCTTGTGCGCTAGAGCGACAACCAAATTCTTGTACGCTGAAACAGCGGCAAACGCAGGAAACAACATGAACGGTGTCCTTCATGTTCTTTTCTGCGTTTGCCGCTGTTTCAGCGTGCAGAAATTACTTGAACGTGTAGCGGAGCGTGCCGTCGAGCTGGGGGGCGTAGTGGGCGTAGAAGAGAGGCCCGTCGCCCAGCGCGCGCGGCAGCAGCGCAGGCAGATCGTCGACAACGGGCAGCGTGGCCAGATCATCAAGCGGCACCCAGCGCGGCGTCCCTTCAGCGGTGGGGGTGACGGTGCGCGCCTGCGCCTCGCCATGGAAGACGAAGATCAGCACGCCCGGCGCGCCTCTACTTGTTTGCACGTGGACGATGCCACGCAGCGCCAGTGCGTCGACACTCTGGCCGGCTTCCTCAAGCAACTCGCGCCGGGCGGCGGCCAGAACGTCTTCGTCGGCCTCCACATGGCCGCCAATGCCGTTGTAGCGCCCTGCCCACAGGCGCTTGGTGGGCGCGCCCTCCAACAGGAGCACCTCGCGTGCACCTGAATCCGGATTGATGCTGGAGAGAAAGATGAGCGTGCGCGGCACCACATGGTGGCGATCGCGTCCCGCACCCTGGTCGGAGATGTTCAAGGCTTCAAGAGTACAAGGGTTCGAGGGTTCAGGAGTTCAGGAATTCAAGGACAAGGTCGTGACCTGGATCGAAACACCTCGAATGACGCTTGAACCTTTTCAACGCGACAGCCTTTGGCGGCAACGCACCGAGCGCGTCCCCGTGACTGTCTGCTCAAATTCCTCACTCCACCCAGTAGTCCACAACGAGCGAGTTCGCCAGCAGCGGCGATGCGGCGTCGACAAAAGCTCGGTGCAGAGGATGGACCAGATAGGCATCGCGATCTGGCTCAGAGGCAAAGGTCACGAAGAAGCAGTGCGTGAAGCCGCGCGCGATGCCTTCAGGGCTCACGTTCGTGCCCCACTCAAAGGCACGAATGAGGTCGATCTCCAGCGGCAGGCGTGCAAAGTGGGAACAAACGTTCGCGATTTCGTCAGCCGCACTCGTATTGAACGAGAAGAGGACTACGTGCCTTAGCATGTCTGATTCTCCATTTAGCCTCTAGCTGAAGCTGCGAGCAGACTCTTGATGAAGAAGCTCCCCAGCAGAAAACTCATGGTAACCAATAGCGATGGCGCGATGCAGACGACATGCCTAAGGAGCGAACAGGGATGGGGAACGGGGACCTTGGTAAGTGACCTGTTCCCCGATCCCTGTTCGCTTTTGACACGTAGCGGTTACGGGACGGTATTGCTTTAGAAATCGGTCCAGCGCTTGAAGCGCTCGAAGGCTTTTTCCTCGAGCATCGCGCGCTGCGACGGGTGCGCAATATCAATCAACAGCTTGGCGCGCTGGCGCAGGTTCTTGCCATAGAGGTTGGCCACACCGTATTCGGTGACGACATAGTGCACGTGTGCACGCGTCGTCACCACGCCGGTGCCCAGGCGCAGGAAGGGCGAAATGCGGCTAACGCCCTTCTTGGTGATTGAAGGCAGCGCAATAATCGGCTTGCCCCCTTCGGAGAGCGACGCGCCACGGATGAAGTCCATTTGGCCGCCCACGCCTGAATACTGGCGCGTGCCCATCGAGTCGGCCCCCACCTGGCCTGTGAGGTCGATCTCGATGGCGCTGTTGATCGCAGTCACCTTGGGGTTGCGGCGGATGACAGCCGTGTCGTTGACGTAGGCGACGTCGAGCACCGCCACGAGCGGGTTGTCATCCACAAAATCATAGAGGCGGCGCGAGCCCATGATGAAGGTGCTCACGATTTTGCCCGGGTGGACGCGCTTGTTCTCCCCCGTAATCACGCCCCGCTCCACCAGGTCGATCACGCCGTCGGAGAACATTTCGGTGTGGATGCCCAGGTTCTTGTGGTTGGTAAGAGCATGGAGCACGGCGTTGGGAATGCCGCCGATGCCCATTTGCAAACATGCGCCATCCTCAATCAGCGCGGCGCAGAACTGGCCGATGCGCTCTTCGGCGTCAGACATCTCGGCGGGCTTCACCTCATGAATCGGGGTGTTGTGCACCTCAACGGCGTAGTCAATATCGCTGACGTGGATCAACCCGTCACCGTGGGTGCGGGGCATTTCGGGGTTCACCTGCGCCACCACATGCTTGGCGGTCTGCACAGCGGCGCGCGCCACGTCGACGGAGACGCCGAGCGAGCAGTAGCCGTGCTTGTCGGGCGGGGAGACCTGCACGAGCGCCACATCGAGCGGCATGATGCCGTTGCGGAAGAGGCCGGAGATTTCGCTCAGGAAGACGGGGACGTAGTCGGCCACGCCCTCGTCGACGGCGGCGCGAATGTTGGCCCCCACAAAAAAGGCGTTGGTGTAGAAGCTGTCGGCCATCTCGGGGCGGGCATAGGCAGCCTCACCCTCGGTGTGGATGCTGACGACCTCGACGCGCCGCAGCTCGGCGTGGCGGTCGGCCATGGCCTTGACAAGCTGCTTGGGTGTGGCCGCGCCGCCATGAATAAAGACGCGGTCCCCTGATTTAATGATTTGAACGGCTTCCTCAACGGTTTTCCACTTCATTTTGAATGTGCTCCAAAGGCTGGAAAAGTTGTGCACTCGGCGCAGGTTACGCTGGCGCAATCGGGACTGCGAAAATGGCTTTGCGCCAGTCTACCACGCAAGCGCACGCCTGTCCCCTGATAGATTGCCCGTGTTTGGGGGGCATGTGTCACGCGCGAAATGGAAAGGCGGGGCTTCCGCAACCGAAAGCCCCGCCTCTGTGCATCATCTACTGCATGCTGGCGCTACTTCGCAATCGTGGGCAGGTAGAGATAGGTCTTGTCCTGCACAAAGCTCGCCGTAACGCTCAGCGGCCCGGTCACCGTGACCTCGATCGGGTTCTGGCTGCTGCTCAGACTGCCAAAACCCCAGAGCGTAAAGTGATAGCCTGCTGCGGGCACGGCCGTGAACTTGAGCACCGTGCCGTACGCGTAGAGCGTGTTCACGCTTGCTGCGGAAGCAGGCGCAACATCCACCGGGAAGAGTTTAGTGTCTACGGCTTCGGCAGCAGTGACGACATCGACTGTGACCGTGCCGCCTGTGCTTGGCGGTGGTGCGCCCACCTCAAAGGTATTGAGCGTGAAGGTCGCTGTGACCGCATTCGTTCTGTCTGACGTGATTGTACACACACCGGAACCCGTGCAGTCGCCGCCCCAGCCGGTGAAGCTGCTGCCTGTGGCCGGTGTGGCGGTGAGCGTGTAGACTTTGTTGCCGTTCAGCAGCGGCGCGCAGGTCGCACCACAGTCAACGCCTTGCGGCGAGGAGGTCACCGTGCCTGCACCGTTGCCGGCCCTGGTCACCGTGAGTGTCCAACGCAGCGCGGCCACCGATACGATGTTGTCGGCAGGGCGGCCCACGACGATCGCCTGGTGCACGGCGTCAAAGGCGTAGACCATGGTAGCGCCGCCCGACGCCGCCGCACCCAGCACGGAGTTGGTTGCCGTGACTGGACCGGCAAGGCCGATGCGACCGTTGCCAAGGCTGATCGCCCCGGAATTAACGGCCGTGCCGTCCCAGTTTGGGTTGCGCACAACATAGTTGCCGTTGGTCAGGGCCGTCACGCCATAGCCCACTTGGTCACCGACCAAGCTGCCCACGAGACTGTTGCTGGGAGACACGACGCCGACCGTGCCACTGGCGCCATCGCCCCAGGTCGCGGCACCGACATACGCAGCCGCCCCGTCCCATGTGTAGCTGCTCACGACATAGTTGCCGTTGGTCAGAGCCGTAACGCCACTATAGCCCACCTGGTCATTTGCCGTGCTGCCCACGAGGCTGTTGAGAGGCGAAACGACCCCCTTGATGCCCGTCGCCCCATTGCCCCATGTCACCGCACCCACATCCGTAGCCGCCCCGTCCCATGTGTAGCTGCTCACGACATAGTTGCCGTTGGCCAGGGCCGTCACACCCCCATCACCCACACGATCGAACGCGGTACCCACGAGGCTGTTGCTCGCCGAAACGACGCCTTTGACGCCCGTTGTGCCATTGCCCCAGGTTGCCGCACCAGCAATGGCGCCCGCGCTTTTCCAGAATATGGTGCTGACCACATAGTTGCCGTTGGCCAAGGCTGTGACACCGGGTCTGCCCACTGCGTCATTGGCCGTGCTACCCACGAGGCTGTTGCTGGGAGATACGACGCCGACGGTGCCCGTCGCCCCGTTGCCCCAGGTCGCCGCACCCACATTGACCGCCGTCCCGTCCCAGAACGGACTACTCACGACATAGTTGCCGTTGCGCAGGGCCGTAACGTCTTCACTGCCCACTGCATCATCGACCGTGCTGCCCACGAGGCTCTTGCTTGCAATGACAATGCCGACGGTGCCACCGAGACCGTTGCCCCAAGTCACCGCACCGACATCGACCGCCGCTCCGTCCCAAATAGGGCTGCTCACAACATAATTGCCGTTGCTCAGGGCCGTCACGTCTCCAAAGCCCACCTGGTCACCGACCAAGCTGCCCACGAGGCTGTTGAGAGGCGAAACGGTGCCCTTGATGCCCGTTTCGCCATTGCCCCACGTCACCGCGCCGACATCCACAGCCGCCCCGTCCCATACTGGGCTGTCGACCACGTAATTGCCGTTGGTCAGGGCCGTCACGCCGAAAACGCCTACCAGGTCATTAGCAGTGCTGCCCACGAGGCTGTTGCTTGCGGATACGATGCCAGTAATGCCTGTGACGCCATTTCCCCAAGTTACTGCACCCACATCCGCAGCCGCCCAGTTTCGGCTGTTGACCACATAGTTGCCATTGGTCAGAGCCGTTACGCCGCTGTTGCCCACCTGGTCATTGGCGGTGCTGCCCACGAGGCTGTTGCTGAGAGATACAACGCCCTTGATGCCCGCTTCGCCATTGCCCCATGTCACCGCACCCACATCCGCGGCCGCTCCGTCCCACAAATCAGTTCTCACGACGTAGTTGCCGTTGCTCAGGGCCGTTATACCGTTCGCACCTACCTTGTCATCGGCAGTGCTGCCGACGAGGCTGTTGAGAGCCGAAACCGCGCCCGAAATCCCGCTGACGCCGTTGACCCATGTCACCGCCCCTGCCTCCGCAACGGGCCCGTTGTCCCAGAGTGGGCTGCTCACGACGAAGTTGCCGTTGGTCAGCACCACGACCCCGCCACTTCCTACTTTGTCCTGGGCGGTGCTGCCCTTCAAGCTGCCGATCGGGGCCAGCGTCGCGCCATCATAGAGCCAGACTGCGCCAACATCCACTATGGCACCGGTATCGAACAGCGAATCGACGACGACAAAGTTGCCGTTGGGCAGCGTGTAGACCTTCTCTCCAAACGCGCCGCTGCCTGTGGGACCGGTGATATCGGTCTGCGCCAGCGCGCCCTCCTGCGCCTGTGCGCCATTTACAGCGAAGAGCAAGGCAACAATCGCCAGCAGGAGTGCTGCGCCGTGACGCACGTGCCAACGCAAAGAAAGCGGCGCGCGGCGCGCGCCGGTCCGGTTCGGCAAACAGGACATGAGTTCTCGGTTTCTACCCGCGCACGGGTGAGGGCAGGAAGGAAAAGGAGAGAGGGCGCTGAGTTGTACCACGTCCGGGCCATCGCGTCAAGCAGTGCGCGGCCCCCACACCACCCATTCTACCGGCTGCCGCCTTGGTTTCGTCTCTGGCCAGGCGAGCGGCGCCTTTTGCGCAACTTGATTTTTTGCCCCTTCGCGCCTAAAATGGGTCATTCACAGCAGGCTCCAACCCAGTTCTGCTCGAGGGAAGCTCATGTCTCTGAAGCTCACATTCTACGGCCACGCCACCTGCGCGTTTGCGCTTGATGACATCCATGTTGTGGTGGACCCCTTCTTCGCCCCCAAGAATCCCGCTGCCAGCGTGCGCGCCGAAGA
Organism: uncultured Chloroflexia bacterium; assembly: GCA_963773745.1. Taxonomy (GTDB): domain Bacteria; phylum Chloroflexota; class Anaerolineae; order Caldilineales; family Caldilineaceae; genus UBA5069. The sequence goes on along the minus strand of CAVZCL010000003.1, from coordinate 329,243 downwards.
TGTGTCCGCACAATTCATCCTGCAGACGCACGGCCACGGCGACCATATTGGCGACACCGTTGCGCTGGCCAAACGCACGGGCGCAACGGTCATTTGCGTGCCCGAGATTGCGCGGCTGGCTGGGCAAGCAGGGCGTTGAGAAGGCACACGGCATGAACACCGGCGGCGCCCATTCCTTCCCCTTTGGGCGCGTCAAGATGGTGGTTGCACACCACTCCAGCGGCCTGCCCGACGGCAGCTACGGGGGCAACCCCATTGGCTTCATCGTCAACTTCAACTCGGGCCACGATGTCTACATTGCCGGCGACACCGCGCTCACCTACGACATGCGCCTGATTGGCGAGTCGGGGGGCGTTGATTTGGCCTTGCTGCCGATTGGCGACAACTACACCATGGGACCTGAAGACGCGGTGACGGCGGCGCAGTGGGTGCAGGCCAAGCATGTTGTGCCCGTGCACTTCAACACCTGGCCGCTGATTGCGCAGGATGGCGCTGCCTTTGCTGAGCGGCTGCGGCGCGTGGCCGAAATTGATTGCACCGTGATGCAGCCGGGCGACACGCTCGAACTGTAACTGCCGTTCAACGCAGAGGAAGCATAGAACAGCAGGAAGCAGGCTATCGTTCCTGAGTTCTTTAATTCCAGCGTGCTGCAACTGCCCTTGCGTGAACACATTGTTGCTTTTCCTTTGCGTTGAGAAGTTCGTTGTGTAGCAAATTCGTTCAGGAGTGTTTGCCGAATGGCGACTTTTCTCTCCATCGTTGCGCTGGTTGCGGCCCTTGCCGCACTTGCCTATGGCTGGAAGCTGCAGCAGGAACTGGGCGCGGCCACACGCCGCCTTGACCGCTACAACCGCGCGCTCTTTGACGCCAACGACGAAATCCGCACGCTGCGCGCCGACATGGAGCAGGGCGCAGCGGCGCTGCGTGTGGCGATTATGCGTGGTGGAAGCGGTGGGAGCGGCCTGCGCTTTGCCCCCGAGACCACCGTGCAGGAGGCCGAGCTTATGCACCCGCAGGCGAAGGAGCTGCTCAAGGCCTTCCACATGGGCGGCTGCGATGACTGCGCCGTGGCCCCCGCCGACACGCTGGCCCAGATTTGCACGGCGCGCAACGTGGCGCTGGATACACTGCTTGCCAACCTCAACATGCTTGTGGCGGCCGAAGCCGCGCCAGCGTCCAGCCAAAACGGCGGGCATGGCCCCGTGCTCGTCAAGATTCCCAACATGACGCTTGAGTTTGACGCGGCGCAGAGGGAGTAACGCCGCCACAGCTATTGATGGCCCCCCCGCTCTTGCTGATTGTCTTGCCAAAAGGATACGACTCTTGTCCGACGTCAACGATCTAATCGTCCATACCAAAGCCGAATTGCTCTTCCCCGCGCATTTGATCTCGAGCCTGCGTGATTTGCGCGGCGAAGAGTGGCGCGCCCTGGTGGACCGCGTGGCGGCACTGCCCGAAACGCACCCCGACAGCCTCGCCTTCGTCCTCATGATGATTGAGCTGGACGGCTGCCTCAAGTGCAACAGCAACAACTACAAGTTCCTGCGCGGCTGCTACCTCTGCGCCACGCAAACGGTGCAGTCGTACAAGGGCGCCGATAGCGAGCTGCTCGACCTCTACGGCCGCGCCCGCCAGGAACTGACTCTCCACCTGACGCAAGGCGTGCGTCCCGGCGAATTCTCTTTGGCGGCCTAGCGGGCGCAGCCGGGCCATTGCCCGCTCGCCACTCTTTCCATGACAAAGACTTCGCAACCCGCGCCAGCCCATGCCGGTAGCCTGCTGCAGGCTGGCGATAGCGCGCGCCCAGCAGCCCAGGGCGCATCGCGCCCTGCAGCCCGCCGCATTGCCATCATCGGCGGCGGCATTGCCGGGCTCACCGCCGCCTACGACCTGCTGCGCCACATAGACGGCCCGATTGAGGTGACGATCTATGAAGGGGGCGCGCACCTGGGCGGCCTCGCTGCGGGCTTTCGCGGGCGCTCGTCGTGGGCGTGGCCCCTCGAGCACTTCTATCACCACCTCTTCACCAACGATGACGCCATTATCGGGCTGACGCGCGAACTGGGCATGGGCGACCTGCTGGAGACCCATCGCCCCACCACCGTCATGCACATTCAGAATGAGAACTTTCCCTTTGACACGCCCATGCGGCTGCTCAAGTTTCCCAAGCTGGGGCTGATTGCCAAGCTGCGCATGGGCATGGTGATTGCCTTTCTCAAGTATCTGCCCTTTGCGCCGTGGAAGCGCTATGACCGCATTCTGGCCGACAAGTGGCTCGAGCGCTGGATGGGCAAGCGGGGCTACGACATGGTCTGGCGGCCTATGCTGCAGGGCAAATTTGGCCCCTACTATGAGCAGGTAAACCTGGCGTGGTTCTGGGCGCGCATCTACAAACGCACGCCCAAACTGGCCTACTACCGCGGCGGCTTCCAATCCTTTGTGGAGGGGCTGGCGCAGAAGGTGCGCGCGCTGGGCGGCCGTATTGTTCTCGGCGCGCAGGTGGAGTCGATTCGCCCCGCATCCGGCAGCACGCGGGGCGGCCTGCTCGTAGAGGCTGCGGGCGCGGCGCCCGTTATTTATGACACCGTAATCGCCACCACGAGCCCCAGCCTGCTCCAGCGCATTGCGCCCGACCTTCCGGCCGATTACCTCGGTCGCCTCGAGGGGCTCACCAGCATTGGCGCGGTCGTGCTCACGGTCGCGCTCGACCGCCAGTTGCTCACCGATGGCGCCTACTGGGTCAACCTGCCCAAGCGCGAAGGCTTCCCTTTCCTGGCGCTGGTGGAGCACACGAACATGATCGACCCGTCGCACTACGGCGGCGACCGTTTGCTCTATCTGGGCGACTATCTGCCTGCGGATCACCCCTACTTTGCCATGGACACGCAGGCGCTGCTGGAAGAATTCGCGCCCGCGCTCAAGCGCATGAACCCGGCCTTCGAGCGTTCGTGGATCACCGGCGCGTGGAAGCACAGCGCGCGCTACGCCCAGCCCGTGCCGCCCGTGGGCTATGCTGCGCAGATTCCCGACGTGCGCACGCCGCTGCCCGGCCTCTATTTCGCCTCCATGAGCCAGGTCTACCCCTGGGACCGCGGCACGAACTACGCCGTGGAGATGGGGCGCACCGTGGCGGCGATGGTGGTAGAAGATGTGAAGACGGCGACGTGATCCTTGATCAACCGTCACGCATGGCACGCACCTGGAACTGGGAACAATTGAGGACGGAGCTTCCCATGACAATTGCACCTTTCTACAAGGGCTGGAATGAGTATCAGCAGCACCTCGTTCGGGTGGTGGCGCAACTCACGCCCGATCAGATGGCGCTGGGTGCCGGGCCGGAACTGCGCCCCCTCGGCATGCTGGCCACCCATATTGTGAGTGTCCGCGCCGGCTGGTTCTACTTCGTGCTTCAGGAGCGCGACGAGCGTCTGAATGAGATTGCAGGATGGGAGGAATGGGAGCGGCCGTACCGACCGGCCGCCGAGCTGGTCAAAGGCCTCGAGACGACCTGGCAGGTGATCGACGCTGCCTTGAACCGCTGGACCATTGCTGACCTTGACGACGTCGTGTGGGACCTTGACGATGACGGCAAACCCGTGAAGTCCTATACCCGGCAATGGGTTATCTGGCATCTGATCGAGCATGACCTGCACCATGGCGGCGAACTCTCTTTCACGCTCGGCGTGCATGGGCTGCCCGCGATTGATCTTTAGCTTTGTATCCAACGAAGTGTGCAGTCAGTTGGAGGCCGCATGGCTGGCTGTACCATTATGACCGCAGCATTCGCCTTTTTATGCTGATTCGAGGAACCTATTCATGGCCGTAGCTGCAAACACTTCCGTTACACCCGAAGCCGTTCTGCGCGCGCTCAGCAGCGTGCAGGAGCCTGAACTCCACAACGACCTCGTGTCGCTTAACATGATCAAGGACATTGTGATTGAGGGCGGCCCCAATGGGAGCGCCGTCTCGTTCACAATTGAGCTCACCACGCCTGCCTGCCCGCTGCGCGCCGTGATGGAGCGCGACGCCGTGGCCGCCGTCTCCGCCATTGCGGGCGTGAGCGGCGTCACTGTGGGCTTCAGTTCGGTGGTGCGCACCGACCACCGCATCATCGGCAAGCTGAACATCCCCGTGAAGAACATCATCGCCATCGCCAGCGGCAAGGGCGGCGTGGGCAAGAGCACAATCAGCACCAACCTGGCCGTGAGCCTCGCGCTCGACGGCGCGAAGGTGGGCGTGCTCGACGCCGACATCTACGGCCCCAACATCCCCATGATGTTTGGCCTCTCGGGCAAGCCGCGCGTGGAGGACGGCAAGATGGTGCCGCTTGTGGCCTACGGCGTGGAGGTCATCAGCATGGGCTTCCTCATGCCCGAGGGCGAGGCGGTTGTCTGGCGCGGCCCCATGCTCCACAAGGCCATCCAGCAGCTCTTCACCGACGTGCGCTGGAGCGAACTCGACTACATGATTGTCGACCTGCCCCCGGGCACGGGTGACGCGCAATTGAGCCTGGCGCAGAGCGTGCCCCTCACGGGCGGCGTGATCGTGACGACACCCCAGGCCGTCAGCATCAGCGACGCGCACCGTGGGGCCACCGCCTTCCAGCGGCTCGAGGTGCCGATTGTGGGCGTTGTGGAGAACATGGCGGGTGATGTCTTTGGCACGGGCGGCGGCCTTAGGGCGGCACGGCTCATCGGCACCGACTTCCTCGGTTCAATCGAACTGGACCCGCGCATCCGCCAGGGGGGCGACAGCGGCGAGCCGATTGTCATCGCCGCGCCCGACAGCGCCGCTGCCAAAGCGCTGCGCGACCTCGCCCGCGTTATCGCCGCGCGCATTAGCGTCATGGTGATTGCGCCCGAGCCGACACTTTCGATTGTGGATTAGGTAGCAAAACGATAATTGGTAAGTGGTCATTGGTAATTGAGCGCGCAGCCGCGAATTACCAATGACCACTTGCTATTTACCAATTACCAATTACAATTCACCCACCAACCCATCCATCACCCAGAAAACCACTCAGGAACCCACCCATGTCCCACACCGATGTGGTACCCGCCATCCATGCAGCCGTGGAGGCCGAACGCGAAAACATCATCACCTTTCTGCGCGAATTGTGCGCAATCCCTTCCATGGACTCGCAGATCGGCCCCGTGGGCGAGCGCGTCCAGGCCGAAATGAAGAAGCTGGGCTTTGACGAATGCTGGTTTGATTCCATGGGCAACACCCTGGGCAAGATTGGCACCGGCGAGAAAGTTCTGCTCTACGACAGTCACATCGACACCGTGGGGCTGGGCGAGATCAGCGAGTGGCAGTGGGACCCCTTCATCGGCAAGATTGAGGACGGCCGCTTCTACGCCCGCGGCGCGTGCGACGAAAAGGGCAGCACCCCGGGCATGGTTTATGGCCTGGCGCTGGCGCACAAGATGGGCTTGCTTGAGGGCTGGACCGCCTACTACTTTGGCAACATGGAAGAGTGGTGCGACGGCATTGCCTGCCACGCGCTGGTGGAGCACGAAGGGCTGCGCCCCGACTTTGTGGTCATCGGTGAGCCGACCAAGATGCAGGTCTACCGCGGCCACAAGGGGCGCGTGGAGATGCAGGTGGTGAGCAAGGGGCGCAGCGCCCACGCCGCCAGCAACCATGTGGGCGACAACGCCATCTACAAGCTGCTCCCCGTCATTGAGGGCGTGGCCAACCTTGAGCCGGAACTGGGCGACCACCCCTTCCTCGGCCACGGCAAGATCACCGTCACCGACATGGAAGTGGAGACGCCCAGCCTCAACGCCGTTCCCAACCTGGCAATTGCCTTCATCGACCGCCGCCTCACCTTTGGCGAGAGCAAGGAAGACGCCATTCAGCAGGTGCGCGACCTGATTCCCGCCAAGTATCAGGAAAATGGCGAGATCACCGTCGAGATGCTTCAGTACGCCGAGCCGAGCTACACCGGCTTCGTCTTCCCCGTGGAGAAGTATTTCCCTGCGTGGGCGCTGGATGAGAGCCACCCGCTGGTCCAGGCGGCGGTAGCGGCTGCCGGCGCAATTGGCCTGACCGAACTGACGCCGAGCAAGTGGAACTTTAGCACCAACGGCATCTACTGGGCGGGCAAGGCGGGCATCCCCTCGATTGGCTTTGGCCCGGGCGAAGAGGAGACGGCGCACACCGTCAACGACAGCGTGATTCTGGATGACGTGGTCAAGGCCACCGAGTTCTACGCGCTGCTGCCCTCACTGATCAGGAACGGACTCTCTATGAGCGCCGTACCATCGTCCGGCCTGCCGCTGCCGGAGCCGCACGCCCAGCCACGCCCTGCGCCCTCGTCGGCGGGCCTTGTGCTCGTCGCGATTGGGGGCAACTCACTGATCATGGACTCGCAGCACCCGGACGTAAAGCACCAGTGGGACGCTGTGCGTGAGACGGCCTCGCACATTGCGGCGATGGTTGAGAGCGGCTGGCAGGCGGTTGTCACCCACGGCAATGGGCCGCAGGTGGGCTTCATTCTGCGCCGCAACGAGCTCTCGGCGCATGAGGTGCACCCCACGCCGCTGGACCTGATTGGGGCCGACACGCAGGGCAGCATCGGCTTCATGCTCCAGCAAACGCTCAACAATGAGTTCTACCAGCGCCACATTGAGCGCCAGTGCATTACGCTGATTACGCAGACGCGCGTGGAGGCGGACGACCCTGCCTTCAAGCACCCCACCAAGCCGATTGGCAGCTTTATGGAGGAAGAAGACGCGCGCGAGTTTGAGAAGGATGGCTGGCAGGTGATGGAAGACGCCGGCCGCGGCTGGCGGCGCGTCGTCGCCTCGCCCGAGCCGGTGGAGATTGTGGAGGTGGAGGCAATTGCACAGGCCATTGCCATGGGCTGGATTGTGATTGCAGCAGGTGGCGGCGGCATCCCCGTGGTGCGCCACCACACGGGCGAACTGCGCAGCGTCTACGCCGTCATCGACAAGGACCGCGCCAGCAGCTTGCTCGCGAGCCGTGTCGATGCCGACCTCTTCCTCATCAGCACGGGCGTGGAGAAGGTGTCGCTCAACTTCGGCAAACCCGAGCAGGTGGACGTTGACACAATGACCGTGGCCGACGCGCGGCGCTACATGGCCGAGGGGCACTTTGGCAAGGGGAGCATGCTGCCCAAGATCGAGGCATGCATCAACTTCCTGGCGCAAAGCAAAAAGCCCAACGCCGCCGCCATCATCACCAACCCGGAGAATCTGGCGCGCGCCCTGCGCGGCGAAACCGGCACGCGGATTACTGTGTAACGATCGCTTCACACGTACTCTAGAGAAACGAACAGATAACAACGGATGATCTGTTGTTATCTGTTTTTTTGTATACGAATCAGTGGTAAGTGGTAAGTGGCAAGGAGTGGAGATTTGAGATGCCGGTATTGAAGCAGGCGTGGCGCCATGCGCTGCGGCGGCCACTGCAAAGCCTTTTCCTCATTCTGGGCGTGGCGATTGGCGTCGCCATGATTGTGGCGATTGACCTGGCCAATGGCTCGGCGCAGCGCGCCTTTGAACTGGGCACCGAGAGCGTCACCGGCCGCGCCACCCACACCATTACCGGCGGCCCCAGCGGCCTTGATGAAGCGCTCTACGTGCAGCTGCGCACAGCAGAGGGCGTGCGCAACAGCGCGCCGGTGGTCGAGGACTACGTCACCGCCGTCGAGCTGGACACGCAACCCATGCGCCTCTTTGGCGTGGACCCCTTTGCCGAGCAACCCTTCCGCAGCTACCTGGGGCTGGGCGACCAATCGCAGGCCCCTGCCGCCGATTATCTCTCCGCATTGATGGCCACCCCCAACACCGCGCTGCTCAGCGCCGACGTCGCGCAGCGCTATGGGCTCACCACGGGCGACCCGCTCACCATCCGTCACGGGTCCGATACAGCAACGCTGACGATTGTGGGGCTGCTCGCTCCTTCAGACGAACTGAGCCGGCGTGCGCTGGAGGGGCTGCTGATTACCGACATTGCCAGCGCGCAGGAGTTGCTGGGGCGCGTAGGCAAGCTCGACCGGATAGACCTGATTGTGCCGGCCACAGACGCGGGGCTTGCGCAGTTGGACTCCGTGCGCGCCGCGCTGCCGCCAGATGCGCTCCTGCGCGAAGCCTCGGCGCGGCAGGGCACCGTTAACGAAATGACGCGCGCCTTCCGCCTCAACCTCACGGCGCTGAGCCTGCTGGCGCTGGTGGTGGGCATGTTCCTCATCTACAACACCGTCACCTTTGGCGTCATCCAGCGAAGGCCCGTGCTGGGCAGCCTGCGTGCGCTGGGGATGACGCGCGGCCAAATCTTCGCGCTCATTCTGCTGGAGGCAGGTGTGCTGGGGCTGGTGGGCACGCTGCTGGGGCTGGCGCTGGGCGTTGTGATGGGGCGCGGCGCTGTGCAGCTTGTGACGCAAACTGTGAACGACCTCTTCTTCGTCGTCTCCGTGCGAGAGATTCACGTGCCGACGATGACCCTGGTCAAGGGCGGGCTGATTGGCGTGGCGGCGGCGCTGCTGGCTGCCGTTGTGCCCGCGTGGGAGGCGACGAGCGTGCCCCCCGCCGGCGCACTGCGTCGCAGCAGCGTGGAAGAACGCACACGCCGCGCGCTGCCGTGGCTAACGGGCGCGGGGCTGCTGCTGCTGGCCGTGGGCGGCCTGCTGCTGATTCCGCCGTGGAGCCTGATTGTCTCCTTTGGCGGCCTCTTTGCCGTGGTGCTGGGCGCGGCGCTGCTCACACCCGCGCTGCTGCTCGCGCTCATGGCCGGGGCGCGCCTGCTGGTGGCGCGCATGGGCATCATTGAGCGCATGGCCCCGCGCACCGTCACCCGCTCGCTCAGCCGCACAGCCGTGGCCGTGGCCGCGCTCATGGTGGCCGTCAGCGTCATCATTGGCGTGGGCGTCATGATCGGCTCCTTCCGCCTGACCGTCGTGCGCTGGCTCGACGACGTGCTCCAGGCCGACATCTACGTCTCGCCCCCGTCACTGCAGAGCAGCACGGTACTCACCGCGCTGGACCCCGCGCTTGTGGATCAGCTGCGCGCCTTTCCCAATGTGGCGCGCAGCGCGACCACGCGTACAATCCCCTCCACCGCCTATGTGGCGGGGCGCGACGAGCCGCTTGACATCAATGTGCAGGCGCTCAGCGATGACCTTTCGGGCGATCAACGCCGCTATCGCGCGCAGGTAGGCAACAACGCCCAAACGTGGGAGGCCGTGCGCAGCGGTGATGTGCTCGTCAACGAGCCCATGGCCAACCGCTACGGCGTGGCCCTGGGCGATACGATTGAGCTGCAAACCGACAGCGGCGTGAAGCCCTTCACCGTGGCAGGCATCTCGGTGGATTTCGACGTCAATCCCCTGGTCATTATGGATGAGGCGATCTACCGCACGCTGTGGGATGACGCAGGCGTCTCCGCGGTGGCGCTTTACGCCGCGCCGGGCGTGGATGTGGACACACTCGTCAATGAGCTGCGCGCGGCCTATGCGGGCACGGAGAATCTGCTTGTGCGCTCCAACGTGGGCACACGCACCGAGGCGCTGGCCGTCTTCGACCGCACCTTTGCGATTACCGTGGCGCTGCAACTGCTGGCCACGCTGGTGGCCTTCATTGGCATTCTGAGCACGCTGATGAGTTTGCAACTGGAGCGCACGCGTGAAATCGGCATTCTGCGCGCCGCGGGGATGACGCGCCGCCAGCTGTGGCGGCTCTCGCTCATCGAGACGGGGCTGATAGGCACAAGCGCGGGGCTGCTGGCGCTGCCCACGGGGCTGCTGCTGGCGCTGATCCTGGTCTACATCATCAACCTGCGCTCCTTTGGGTGGACGCTGGAGATGTATCTGCAGCCGCAGACGTTTGTGCAGGCCTTTGTTGTGGCGCTGGGAGCGGCGTTGCTGGCGGGGCTCTATCCGGCGTGGCGGCTGGGGCGCATTCCCCCTGCGCTGGCTGTGCGCGCGGAGTAGGTCACGTCTCCCGGCGTGACGGGCGCCTGCCACGTCTCTCGGCGCAACACCCACGCGCAAAATGGCGAGAATGGGCCGTCACAAGGCAAGATAATGGGCATCGCCTTGCGCCATCCCAAAGACGTGACCTGCAACCGCGTCACACGTCCCACGTGACCCAAAAGCTCCCTTCCCTATGCGCCGTCTCCTCCTTCTGGCTACAATCGCTCTCCTTGTGTGGGCCCTCCTGCGCTACGCTGTGGCTATGGAGCCGCTGCCCGCCTATGTGCTGCGCGACACGCTGCTGCTGCTGCTCGCGGCGGTCGGCGTGGCGGCGTGGGCGGCGCACAGGTACGCACCGCCGCGCAGCCGTGAATACGCGTGGTCCGGACCCGGGCGCGCGCTCTTTGGTGCGGGCGCACTCACTGCGGTGGCGGGGGCACTGCTGGCGGGGGCGGCCGCTGATGCGCATCGCCCCGGCGGCGCAATACGCACCGCTTGTCTGGCTGATTGGGATCGCGCTGGCGCTGGCAGGCGCGCTCTGGCGCGGCCCGGTGCTGCGCTATGCGCCGCCCGCTGTGCGCTGGGAGCGCGACGCCGCCGGGCGCATTGTGGGCAAGCCCATTGTCGCGGCCAATGGGGACGGCAATGGGACGGGCAATGGGGTGGCCAGTGGGGCGGGCGCGCTGGGCAAGGGCGACTGGTTCGCGCTTCTGCTGATACTGTCCGCAGCCGTGGCGCTGCGGATTTGGCTGGCGCTGGGTGCGCCGGACTACTGCCTGGGCAGCGAGTGCGATCTGCTGGCAGCCGCAGCGACCGGCGCGCCGCGCACCACGCTCTTGCTGCAGCCGCTGGCGGCATGGCTCATGCAGCTGCCGCTCCAGCGACCGGCTGACCCGCTGGAGGCGCTGCGCCTGGCCGGCGCACTGATCAGCAGCCTGGCGCTGGTTGCGTTGATACCTGCACTGCGGCGGCTGCTGTCGCCCGGCGGCGTGCTGCTGGGCGTGGCACTCGCAGGACTGGGCGCATGGGCGGCCACCCCCTGGCCCGAAGCAACCATTTTCGTGCCGCTGGTTGTGTGGGGGGCCTGCGCCGGCATCAACGGTGGCGGGACGCGTGCGTGGGGCGTCGCTGGGATTGCGCTGGGCCTGACTGCGCTGGCCGCGCCGGCGCTGCTGGGTGGATGGCTGCTTTGGCTGGCGCTGCTGCTTGTGGTTGCGCAATCGGGCGAGGGGCGCTGGGCTGCCTCCGGCGCACTGCTGCTGGGCGCGGCGGCTGGCGGCGCGCTGCTTGTGTCGGGGCCAACGCTGGCGCTGCTGCCGCTCAACGCCGCTGCGCCCACTGCGTGGGCAGCGGGCGCAGCGGCGCTCTTTGCCGCCCTCTTTGCCCCGGGCGCGCTTGGGCTGGGCGCGCTGGCTGTGGTGGGCGCAGGCGCGGCGCTCCGCTATGGGCGGCGCGGCGTCGTCCTGCTGAGCGGCGCAGGCGCAACGCTGCTCTGGCTGCTGCTGCTGCCCGCCGACGCACTGCCGTGGCCGCTGCTTATCCCCTTTCTGCTGCTGCTGGGGGCGTTGGGCGCAGACCAACTCCTGCGCGCCGCGACGCTGGGCAGCCGATCGCTGCTGCCGCGCCGCCACCGTCACTGCAGGCGCGCTTGCCGTCGCGCTGCTGGTGATTCTTCCCGGCACGTGGCGCACCGTGGCCGCGCCGCAGGGCCAGGCTCATGCGGGCGGCTCGGAGATGGCGCAGGCCGTGGCAGCCTACATCGCCGATGCACGCGCAGCGGCTGGCGACGGCAGTGCAGGCCCGCGCCTGCTCGTGCCCCAGCCGCTGCTCGATCAGCCCACGCTCCAGTTTGCTGTCGCCGGCGAGCTTCAGTCGGGGCGCGTGCAAGGCTACAATTTGCAGAGCGATCTCCCCTTTGCCGGCGCTGCGCCCGATGGCATTGTCTACCTGCTGGCGATGGATGACGCGCCGGCCCAGCAAGAGCTGTGGCGCGTCTATCCCTCCGGTGCAATGGCCGCGGCGCAGATCGACGATGCGCTGCCCGCCCTTACCACCTTTACCGTGAGCGGAGCCGACCTTGCGTCAAGCCGCGGCCTGCAGCAACTGGTTGCCTCGGCGGGCGGCAGCACAGCCACGAACGGGGCCAACAGCGCCGACCTGAGCACAAGCTCCGGCGCGCTGGACTTTGGCTGGGCCGCCTATCCGCCTGCGCCACCCCCCTTTGCCGCCGAATGGCGCGGCTCGCTGATTGTACGCGAGCGGGGAGACTACACCTTTTCGGTGGAGGCCGCGCCCGGCGCGCTCTTCACACTCCTGCTCGATAACCAGCTCTTTCTTGACACGTCGGCGGGCCTCACAAGCCGCGCCGACACGCTGGCCGTTGGCGCCTACTCCATGACAATGCGCTATCAGAGCAGCGCGGCGCCGGGCGACTTGCGCGTGCTTTGGCAGCCGCCCGGCATGGAGCCAACGCCTATCCCCGCCGAAGCGCTTCACAACCCAGCCATTCCCAGCGTAGGGCTGCTGGGCACCTATACGGCGGGCGCCACGTGGGACGGCCCCCTTCTCACGCAGCGCAAGGACCGCGTGGTTCAGGCCGACCCCGCGCTGGCCACGCCGTGGAGCGTGCGCTGGCAGGGGCAGCTGGCCGCGCCGCGTGCCGGCGAATATCTGATCGGCGTGGTGAGCGACGGCGCCGTCTTGGTTGAGGTGGATGGGGAATCCGTGGTGGCGCAGATGCCGAGCGGCGACGCCGAGAGCGCCTATGCCCCGGCCGAGGGCGTCATTTACCTGCGTGCAGGCTGGACGCCCATCACCATCCGCTATGCGACGGGCAACAATCCGGCGCGCGCACCAGAGTTCAAGCTTTACTGGCAGCCTGCAGGCAGTGGCCCTGCGCCGCTCAACGTTGAATACCTGAACCCGAGCATGACGCCGCTTGCATCCCGCGATGTGGCGCTGCCCACGCTGCCTCCTGTCGTGGACCCGCGCCATGGCGACAACGACTTTGCGCTCAGTGGCGAGACGAGCTACTGGATGCCGCAAAGACGCGTTCCGGCGCGCGATCTGCCTGCGCTGAAGCTGGAGCGGGTGGGCGCATTTGGCGGCTGCGGCGCTGCCGAGACACAGCTCAATGCACCCCACGGCCTCGCGTGGGACGACACGCGCCAGACGCTCTATGTGGCCGATACGGGCAACCGGCGCGTGCTCGCGCTCTCTATCGCTGAATCCGGGGCCTTCGAGTCGCGACTTCTCACCATGCCTGCCCTGGAAGAGCCGGTGGATGTGGCCGTCGCGCCCGACGGCACGCTCTATGTGCTTGACACCGCCGCGCCGCGCCTGATTGCCTACGACCCTGCCACCGAGGCAGCCCGGACGATCGCGCTTGGCGATGGCTTCTACCGCCCGCGTGGGCTGGCCGTGGACGCCACCGGCCTGCTCTACATTGCGGATACGGGCGGCGCGCGCGTGGCTGTGGTTGCTGTAGATGGCGAGGGTGACGACGCGAGCGCAAGCGTGCTGGGGACCTTTGGTGGGCAGGGCTCTGCGCTGGGGAGTGGTCAGCCGGTGGCGGTGACGGCCGCGCCGCAGGCGGTTTGGGCCATCACCGCCGAGCACGGCCGGCTCTGGCGGCTGGACACGCTTGGTTCGATTACGGCCGTGCGCCCCACCGACACCATCAACGGCCCGCACCTGGCGCATCTGGATGACGGCCGCCTCTTCATGAGCGATCCGGCGCGTGCGCTTGTCCTGCTCTTCAATGCACAGGGGCAGCCCCTGGCCGCGCTGGGCGACGCAGGCGCTTTTGAGCAGCCCACCGGCGTGGCCGCATGGCAGCGCAGCGGCGATCTGCTGCTGGCCGTGAGCGACACAGCCGCCTGCAGCGTCAGCTTGTGGCAGGGGCCAATGCCGTAGCGGCGCTGTGGGAGACGCATTTTCAACGCAAGGGCGCAAGGTGAGCAAGGACGCAAGGAAAAGCAAAAGCAGGAAGAACATTGCATACTTTTCAGTCTACTCATCGGGCGTGACTGACTGAAATGCATGCTGTTTTCCTGCTTTTGCTTTTCCTTGCGTCCTTGCTCACCTTGCGCCCTTGCGTTGAAAATGCGTCTCCCACAGCGCCTTAGCGCGGCGCCTCGGCCAGTTGCACCGTCACCGAGTTGAGCTGGCCGTCGCGCAGGTACTCCACCGTGACGGTGTCGCCCACTTGGTAGCGGCTCTCGAGCAGCGCATCAAGGTCGCCGGCGCCGGTTGTGGGCTGGCCGTCCACTGCCACAAGAATGTCTCCGCCCACCAGCGCGCGCTGGTTGCCGATGATCATCTGACGCTGCGCACCGCGCAGGCCGGCCCTCACCAGCGGACTGCCATCGACCAACTGCACGATAAGGATGCCGCTATCCGTCGTCAGATCGAGCGCGTTCGCCAGGTTGGGCGAGAGCGCATAGCCGCTCGTCAGCCCCAGCCACGGGTGGCGGTAGTAGCCAAGATTCAGCAGATCGGGCAACACACGCTTGAGCGTGTCCACGGGCACGGCAAAGCCCACGCCCGCGCTGGCCCCCGATGGGCTGAAGATGGCCGAGTTGATGCCAATCACGCGCCCGCTCGAATCAAGCAGCGGCCCGCCCGAATTGCCCTTGTTGATGGCGGCGTCGGTCTGGATTACGCCGGTGATGGTGCGGCCGTTGTCGCCTTCGAGCGAGCGGTTGAGCGCGCTGATGACGCCCGTCGTCAGCGTGCGATCGAACTGTCCAAAGGGGTTGCCAATCGCAATCGCCCACTGGCCCACCTTCAGGTCGCTGGATGAGCCCAGCACCACCGGACGCAGCAGCCCGTCAGGCGCATCCACCTTGAGGACGGCGAGGTCGTTGCGCGGGTCGAGCCCTACGGCCCGCGCCGAGAGAACGGTTTGGTCGCTAAAGCTCACGTTTATCTGCTGCGCGTTTTCCACCACATGATAATTGGTGAGAATATGGCCATCGGTGTCGAGCACAAAGCCCGAGCCGGCGCCCTCTTCGGGCATTACGCCGAACATGTTGCGCACGAGCACCTGTGTGGTAACGTTGACCACAGAGGGGGCCACCTGGTCATAGACATCGATATTGCGCCGCTCGGCAAAGTCGAGGCCGGCGGCATCGATGAGAGGCGTGAGCGCGGCAAGTTCACCCATGCCGGCGGCGGCAGGTTCGGCGAAGACAGGCGCCGTGGGGGAAGGGGGCGGAATTGGCGTGGCCGTGGCAACAGCTTCGGGCGTGGCCTCTTCGCCAAAGAGGCTCGACACACTCTGCCCCACCGAGTTGCAGCCCAATGCCGTGAAGAGGAGAAGCGCACTCATGGCCAGCAGGGCGCGTGTGCGCACACTTAAGTTGAAATCGGGACGACTCATTCTGCTCACATGAATCCTTTCTGAGCCGCCGCAAGCCCTGCGCCGGCGTGCGATCTCCTTTGCGTTGCAAAGAAGCATGCGCTGCAGAAAAGTACGGGGAAAAGCAATGGGCAACAGGGCGGAAAAGGGCTGGATTGGCTGAGGAATGGCAGTGCCATTTATCTGCAGCCCCGTGCCCTTGTAGCACACTGGCACTATATGCAGGGGTGCAACATTTCATCGCCCAATACGCCGGCTGCCCTGGGGAGAACTTCTCCCGCAACGCAGCGCATAACTCTCCCCATCCACCCGTATGCCGGCCCCACAACATGTAGTGCTGCAGCGGCGAACGCCCCCGCCATATACGGCTATGATGGCGTGCGTCGGCCCGTTATCCGCATCTCCACAGGGCCTACTCCTACAACAGTAAGTATATTCAATATAGCAAAGAGAAAGGTGAACGAGAAAGGGAAAGAAAAGTGAAAAGGCTACGGCCGGCGCATTCCCGGGCGATCATCGACCATGGGGTGGGGCGGATCACGGCGGCTCTCGTCGCCGGCATCCTCACCGGCATCGTCGGGCAGAATGACACAGCCGGGCGCAAGGTAGGGCAGCGGGTCGGTAAAGCCGCCCCAGCCATCATAGCGATTCCAGGGCAGAACGCGGATGGCGAAGTGAAAGAGCACGTCGGTGGCAGCGCCCGAAGCGCCGGCGCGGGGGCCCTTGCTCGCGGGCACAGGCTCCAACTGCGCCGCGGTGGCAATCTTTTCGGCGCGGCCAACGCTTTGCCCTGTCTCCACCAACACATCGCCCACGTTGGCGTAGAAGGACTCGCCCCAGCGGTGCTCGATCTTGATGTAGTGCTCAAAGCCGCCGCGTTCAATACTGATCTCGATCACCTTGCCGGCGTCCATGGCAAAAAGGCGCGCGCCAGGGGCAATTTGCACATCAATGCCCACGTGTCCCTTGAGGGGGATGCCGTTGTAGTGCCACTGACCGTAGAAGTCGGGCGACTCGCCCCATCCCTGTGTCACCGGCAATTCACCCTCAAACGGGGCCGCCAGATAGATGCCTTCCGGCTCGAAGAGGCCATTCAGCAGTTTTTGCGAAGCAAATTTGAAGCTCATGTGAATTCGACAGGGCTCCCAGCCCTGAATATACTTGGTCTGTTAGCGAACAGACGGTTGCCACGTGTGGGGCCGCAGCCCGAGAGCTGTCTTGTGCGTGTCGGCCGCCAGGCGCCGTGTGCCGAGCGCATCGCAGGGAGTATAGACCTCGGCAAAGGGCGCCGCAAAGCCGGCAGGCTGCGCGATGGCGCTGGTTGCGGCGTATGGTTGCGGGCGTTGGGCGCAGTCAACCGGCGCAAATTGGTGCGTCAGTTGTGTACAAAGGGTGCAGGAGTAAGTTCATGCCGCTGTATGAGTTTGTGTGCCGCGATTGTGGCTCCCAGTTTGAACAGATCCAGTCATATTCGGCCAAGGGTCATCCGCCCTGCCCACAGTGTGGGAGTGAGCACGTAAGCCGCCTCATGG
The DNA here is from genome assembly GCA_963773745.1 of uncultured Chloroflexia bacterium. GTDB lineage: Bacteria > Chloroflexota > Anaerolineae > Caldilineales > Caldilineaceae > UBA5069. Next base: position 312,412 of record CAVZCL010000003.1, on the reverse strand, counting down.
GGCGCCCGGCGATCCACTTCAAGGGCAGCGGCTGGTATATCAATGACAGCAAGGGCTCCAGCAAGCAGAGCGCCAATGGTGATTCCTCGAAGGAGGGTGCCAAGGAGAGCGCGAAAGAGGGTGCCAAGGAGGGTGCGGGCGAAAGCAGCGCCGCCGACGCGAAGGGCGATGGCGGTGGTGGCGAGGGCAAGTCCGAGAGCAAGACCGACAGCAAGACCGAGAGCAAGAGCGACAGCAAGTCGAGCGGGGCGGACGCAAAGAGCGCCAGCAAATCCGGCGGCCAGAGCGAAAGCAAGCCCGCCGCCTGATTGTTGCTCTCCGCACCGAATGGGCACGCAGTTGCAGGCGCCGGCCATCGCCGGCGCCTTTGCGCGCCTGGCACCCACTTGGGCGAGACCCTGCCCTTGGCTGCGCGCGACTATTGCATTTGTGCGTAATCGTGTAGAATACACTTGCAGGGTTGCAAGCACCACACAGCAACAGCCGGCGGCGCGCTCATTGTGCCGCCAAAACTCGATTCATACACCAGTACAACCGAACTGATAGCCCAAGAACCAGACGGGAGGATGGAATGACTGTTCCCAAGCGATTTGGTATGCTTAGATTTGTCGCGGCCTTGCTCAGGGTGCTCGCGTGGATTATCCTGATTCTCGCTGTCCTGGGTGGCGTTGTCGCTGCGCTGAGCAACTTTACAACGGTGCTGCAGCAGCCCAATCTTGTGAGCATCCCCATCCTGGGCCAACTCCTTTCCCTGCTGGGTGCGGGTGCAAGCGGCATCATTGCCGGCATCATCGCGGCGCTGAGCGGCATCCTCTTCTTTGTGCTCTATTATGCGCTGGCCGAAACGATCAGCATGCAACTGGCTATTGAGGAAAACACGCGCCTGACGGCGGCCTTGCTCCTGCGCATGCATCAGGAGAGCCAGCCCGACACACGCAGCGCGTACGCAACCGGCGGCTATCCCAGCGAGCCGTTCGAGGGGTAGTAGCGCTCGGGTTCCGCTGTCCGAGTTTTGAGCGCAGATGTTTTGAGCGCAGGTGGACGGTTAGCGATTGCGTATAAAAAACAGGGGCAACTGCACACGCAGCCGCCCCTGTTTTCTATACGCAATCGCCAACCGTCCACCTGCAGTTGCAGGCGCTTTACTCCGGTAACAACTTGTCGTGGGCCAGCGAGAGCAGCAGCGTGCGCTCACCTGCGCCGTCGAAGAGAATCGTCACCTTGGTGTCGCCGTCGCCGTTGGGGGCAAGCGCCGTGACAACACCCGCGCCAAAGCGGTCGTGGACCAGCCGCTGTTCGGTGTGGAGCGCGAGGCGATCGCCGGCCGTGGGGGGAGGACGCGGTGCAGGGTCCGGCGCCGTGGCGAGCGTTGTTTCGCGGTCGCGCCAGCCATCAGCCAGGGCGGTCATGGCGTCGTCGCTGTTGCGCATCACGTTGGTGCGAATGGCGTTGGCCCGCTCGCGCGCCGCGCCGATGGTCGTCATCCAGCGCGCTTTCTCTGCGGCGCTGCGGTTGCTCTGCTCAATGGTGCGCCCAGCGTGTGCAATGGCCCGCAGCAGCGCGTCCAGCGTCTTGATCGGTTCTTCACCGTCGATGTCAATGCGCACGAGCTCAACGCCGTGGCGACGGCAGAGCTCTTCGCGCGTGCCGTCGCGCTGCTCCGCTTCGGCTGCTTCCCAGTCGCTCGAGCGCCCCTGCCCCTTGGCCTTTAGCCCCTCAAAGCGTACGGCAATACCGAGATCGGTATAAAGCTTGTCGAGCTTGAGGCGTCGCTTGGTGGCGGGATTGACGAGCCACTCCGGCGTGACGTTCTCCTGCACCGGCAGCGTGCCAAAGATGCGCATCAGTATTTCGCGCCATGCGCTCATTGCGAGATAGTTGCCGCTCATGGTTGTGGGTGGTGTGTCGGGTGGAAGCTGTCAAAGCACTCAACGATGCACTCAACGATAGCGGCATTGTAGGCAATGCGCGCCAGGATCGCAAGCTTGGCAAAGTGGGCAGCGAGTGATGGAGCATTGAAATCTGCGTATTGAAGATTGACAATTCGGGCTGCCTCAGCAATCGTCAATCTTCAATACGCAGTTTCCAATGCTCCATCACTCGCTGCCTCCTCGCGTCCTGCTGCTATAATCGTGCAATGAGCCTGACACCGCCGCCCCCATTGCTTGAAGCGCCCGCCGATGGCGCGCCCGATGTGCTCGCCGTTGAAGCCGGAGCCATGCTTGAGAACGATGGCGCCGGCGCCCCAAATGGAGCCGGCGCGGCGAGTGGTGCAAGCGCAACATCACGCCGGGTGGCGGGTGCGGCGCTCATCGTCATGGCTTTCTTCATCATCAGCCGCTTCACCGGCCTGGCGCGTGAAATCATCATCGGTGCGCGCTTTGGCACCTCCGCCGAGTACGACGCCTACCTCGCCGCCTTCCGTGTCCCCGACCTGCTCTTTCAGCTTGTGGCGGGGGGCGCGCTGGGCAGCGCGTTCATCCCCGTTTTTGCGGGCCACTGGGTGCGGGGCGAAAAGCCGGCGGCCTGGCTGCTCTTCAGCCGCGTCCTCAACCTGGTGACGCTGCTGCTGATTCTACTCGCGGCGACGGCCATCCTCTTTGCGCAGCCACTTGTGAGCAACATCATTGCGCCTGGTTTCTCGCCCGAGCAGCAGGCGGAGACAGCGCAGCTCATGCGCATTATGCTCACGGGCACGGTGGTTTTTGGCGCGTCCGGCTTGGTGATGGGCGCGCTCAATGCCACACAGCACTTCCTGTGGCCGGCAGCCGCGCCGGTGGTCTACAACCTGGCGATCATTGCCAGCGTGTGGTGGCTTGCGCCGCGTATGGGCATTGCGGGGCTGGCGTGGGGCGTGGTGGCGGGCGCAATCGGCCACTTGCTTGTGCAGTTGCCGCAGCTCATGCGCACGGGGGTGGTCTACGCGCCCAGCGCCGACCTGCGCGATGCCGGCGTGCGCGAAGTGCTGCGCCTGATGGGGCCGCGCGTGCTGGGGCTCTTCTTTGTGCAGATGCAGTTCCTCGTCAACACCATCCTTGCGAGTGGCCTGGCGGCAGGCAGCCTCAGTGCGCTCAACTACGCATGGCTGATCATGCTGCTGCCGCTGGGCATCTTCGCGCAGTCGGTGGCGACGGCGGTCTTCCCCACCTTTGCCGCACAGATTGCCGAGGGTGACGCCGACGCCATGCGCCGCACGCTCTCGCAAACGCTGCGCACGGTGCTCTTCCTCATCATTCCCGCCGCGGTTGGTCTAATTACCTTTGGCGCCATGATTGTGCGGCTGCTGCTGGAGCGAGGCAGTTTCACCGCCGACAGCACGGCGCTGGTGGCCTACGCGCTCGCCTTCTATGCGCTGGGGCTGGTTGGCCACGCCTCGCTCGAAATTATGGTGCGCGCCTTTTATGCGCTACACAACACGTGGACGCCCGTCCTGGTGGGTGTGGGTGCGATGCTGCTCAATATTCTGCTGAGCTTCTGGTGGGTGCAGCCGCTGGGCTTTGGCGGGCTGGCGCTTGCCAACTCCGTGGCCACCTTGCTCGAGGCGCTGCTGCTGCTGATTCTGCTGCGGCGGGCGCTGGGGGGCATCGACGGGCGTGCGCTGGCGCTCTCTGCGGGGCGCACGGCGCTGGCGGCGGCGGTCATGGGCGCAGCGCTCTATCCCCTGGCACAGTGGGCCGCTGCGCAGTCGCAGAGCGTGCGCCTGCTGGTGGATTTGGGCGCACTGCTTGGCGGCGTGGCAATCTTCGTGGGCGTCAGCGCGCTCGTTGCGCGCGCCCGAACTGGGCCAGGTGATGGCCCTTGCCCGCCGCCGCCGCTAACTGAAACCCGACAGAGGCGCAGAGGCCAGAGGCGCAGAGGCGCACTAACGCAACTCTGATGGAACTCTAATCATGGTTTGCACGTAGTGGTGATAGGCTGAGAAGAGTATCTGCCGCGGCATTGCCTTTGCGTGCATCGTTTCGGGCGGCGCATCAGCATTAGGAGTTGAATCGACTATGTACTTTGATCCCACGTATTTCCTCTTTGTCATCCCGCCGCTGCTGCTGGGGCTCTGGGCGCAGGCGCGTGTGAAGAGCACCTTCAATCGCTACTCCAAGGTCCATTCCGGGCGAGGCCTCACAGGCGCGCAGGCGGCGCGCATGCTGCTCGACAGCGCCGGCCTGCAGGGCGTTGACGTGGAACGGGTGCCCGGCAATCTCTCCGACCACTATGACCCGCGCAGCAAGACGCTGCGGCTGAGCGAAGGCGTCTTCGGATCGGCCAGCATTGCCGCCGTGGGTGTGGCCGCGCACGAGGCGGGCCATGCGCTGCAAGACCAGGTGAACTACGGGCCGCTCAAGCTGCGCAGCGCGATTGTGCCTGCCGTCAAGGTGGGCGGCATGGTCGGGCCCATTCTCTTCTTCATCGGTCTCTTCCTGCAGTTCACGGCGCTGGCCTGGGTGGGCATTGCCTTCTTCGGTGCAACTGCGCTCTTTGCGCTGGTGACGCTGCCTGTTGAGCTCAACGCCAGCAGCCGCGCAAAGCAGGTGCTGGTGACCAACGGCATTCTCACCTCCGAGGAGGTGCAAGGCGTCGACAAGGTGCTGGATGCGGCGGCGCTCACCTATGTGGCGGCAGCGGTGCAGTCGCTTGCCACGCTGCTCTACTACGTCTCGATTCTGAATCGGCGGCGGTAGAAAAGCAGGGAGCAAGGGTGTGTAAAATCGAACGTGCACGAAAGCGAGGCTTCCGATTTTGGAAGCCTCGCTTTGTACGTCCATCCTTCGAAGCGAGGCTTCCAAAATCGGAAGCCTCGCTTCATGTGCCTCTTTGCAGGAAAGCCGCCACGCGATCTACTACGGCTGCCTCCGGCACCTCATCCAAATCAAACCACTCCACACCGGGCAGCTTGCGAAAAGAGGTGGCCTGGTTGCGCACAAAGCGGTGTGTCTCCGTCTTGATGCGCGCGACGGCGTCGTCCAACGCCATGTCAGCACGCAGCACAGCGCCAATTTCGCGGTAGCCCAGGCTGGAGAGAGCGGGCAGCGCAGAGTCGTAGAGCGCAAGCAGGCGGCGCGTTTCGTCAATGAGGCCGGCATCGAGCATGGCGTCAACGCGTGCATCAATGCGCGCGTGCAGGCTGGTGCGCGCGGCCGCGTCAGGCCGATTGTCAGGATGGTGTATGGCGGCGGATCAGCGCCCTCCAACTCCACTTTGGAGCGGCCGGTAATGCGCACAATCTCCAGCGCGCGGCAGCACGCGGCGCGGGTTGCGCAGGTCTATCACGGCGGCGCTGGCAGGGTCGAGGGCGCGCAGCTGCGCGACGAGGGCATCCAGCCCCTGGTTGGCAAGCGTGGCCTCAAGCTCGGCGCGCAACGCCGGGTTGGGCGGAACCTCGGGAATGCGCAGCCCCTGCACGACGGCGCGCACGTAAAGCGCCGTGCCCCCTACCAGGAAGGGGACGCGCCCACGTGCGTGGAGCGCGTCAATTGCGCCATAGGCCAGCGCCTGGTACTCGGCAACGGTGAGAGTTTCGTCGGGGTTGCGGATGTCGATGAGGTGGTGAGGGGCCTGCGCCTGCTCGGCTGGGGTGGCCTTGGCCGTGCCGATGTCCATGCCGCGGTAGATTTGGCGGCTGTCGGCGCTGAGGATCTCACCGCCAAAGCGGCGGCAGAGCTCGAGGCTGAGCGCGGTCTTGCCCACGGCCGTGGGCCCCAGCAGCACAATCAGCGGCTGCACGCGCGCCCTCCGTCACATACGCAATTTTGACGCAAAGGCGCAAAGGCGCAAAGGAACGCAAAGAAAAGCAACAACAAGACAAGCCCTTCTTGTTGTTGCTTTTCTTTGCGTTCCTTTGCGCCTTTGCGCCTTTGCGTCAAATCTTTATTCCTAACCGGAGACGGCGTGGCGGATGTGCTCGGTTTCGAGCAGGCGGCCGCTTGCGTCCATTTGGATGGCGACAACGTCGATGCGCCACGGCCCCTCCCAGTCCCGCTCGGCAATATAGGCGGCGGCCAGATTGCGCAAGCGCGCCGCCTTGCGCTCGTCCACCGATTGCACCGCTGTGCCGTAGCTGCGGCCGCGGCGCGTACGCACCTCTACAATCACCCGCCAGCGCGCTGGTCTGCCTGCCTGCGTATAATCAGGCGCTGTCTCCTCGGCAATGATGTCCAGTTCGCCAGGCAGCCCCTGGCCCGTGCAGCGCCAGTTGCGCTCGATGATGGTGAGGCCGGCGTTGGCAAGCAACTGCGCCGCCATCTCCTCACCCGCGGCGCCCAGGGCGCGGCGCGGGTCCTTGCGTGGCTTCGTGCTGCTTGGGGATTCACTCATTGCACACTCTCAAGGCCGCGGCAGGGTAATGCCCGTCTGCTTCTGGTACTTGCCCTTGCGGTCGGCATAGGAGATATCCGGCTGCTCGCCCTCAAAGAAGAGCACCTGCGCAATGCCTTCGTTGGCATAGATCTTGGCGGGCAGCGGCGTGGTGTTGGAGATTTCGATGGTGACGTACCCCTCCCACTCAGGCTCAAAGGGGGTTACGTTGACGATGATGCCGCAGTTGCGCACGAATACGCCTGATTCCAGCGCGAAGTTGCCTGCCTCGGGTACCGTAAGGCAATACACATCGTGGACGCCCGGCTTGCTGCGGATGGCGGTGACTTTGTGGTTATCCGCCAGACGTACGGCGTGATGGGCAAGCTCCGTTTGGGGAAGTACGTGGCCGGTTGTTGCGCCGGTCAAAATCAATATGGTGGCGATGGGTGCCGGGCGTACTCTCATACAAGCCGTGGCGCACGTTCCATTCGTCTGCCAACAGGTGCGTGGGGTAAAGGTGGCGATTCGATGGCTGATAGACCATCTCATAACCACGCGCCGGTTTGCGGTAGAGGGGCATGAGCGAATCGCCCGGGCGCAGCGCATCGGCTTGCAGAAGCCTGCCGTCACGTGTGACGAATTCATGGTCGGGCGTGCAACTGATCTTTTCGCCGTTGTCGAGTTCCAGTTCAATGAGCGTATCCTGCCCAATCAGCCGTGGCTGCTCGAGCAGTGTCACCATAATGCGCCCAAACTGGCCAATGCTGTAGCCCCAGAAGAGTTCCCCGTCGTCGGCGCGGCGTGCCATCTCTTCCAGCGTGGGGGCCGTGCCATCCACCAGTGCTACACGCGTGTCGCCGCTGAAGCAACGCGCATAGGTACTTTTTCCCAGGCAAATCGTCAGCACATTGCGCGGAATGCGGAAGTATTCCATCGTGCGTGCCAGCGCGAAGGAGTTGGGCGGAATGATGCAGATGTCGCCCTGGTAGTGCACCATGGCGCGCTCGTCAATCAGCTTCGGGTCGACCACGCTTAACTGGCCTGTGGCGGCGCTGAAAATGCGAAATTCGTCGGCCACGCGAATGTCGTAGCCAAAGCTGCTGAGCCCATAGGAGATGGATCCGTTGCGCACCTGGCCGTCGATGAATGGATCGATCATGCCGTGCTCCTGCGCCATGCGCCGGATCCAGTGGTCAGCCTTGATGGTCATGGGGCCTCCTTATCAGGAACCCCGACGCAGAGGCGCGAAGACGCAAAGGTACGCAAAGAAGAGCAACAGCAAGAACTGCAAGATGAATCGATAAGTGTCTCGCTTTTCCTTGCCCTTGATTTTCTTTGCGCTTTCTTTGCGCCTCTGCGTCTTTGCGTCGGGGTTTGGTTTATGCCGGGTGAAGACGTCGCCACAGCATACCACGCTGCGGAGCGAAGAGAAAAACAAGTGCGAAAACCGCCGTCGCCACCAGCACCATGGCCGGCCCCGAGGCGATGTTGAGCGCATAGGAGAGATAGAGCCCCGTGATATTGGAGAGCACGCCAATGGTCGCCGCCACCACCATCATCCACGGCAGGCGGCGGGTGAGCAACTGCGCCGATGCGGCCGGCGTCACCAGCATGGCCAGCATGAGCGAAATGCCCACGGTGCGCAGCGAGACGACGATGGTGAGCGCAATCAGCACCAGCAGCAGGTAGCGGAGCATGCGCGCCGGCAGCCGCAGCACCAGCGCCAGCGTGGGGTCAAAGGTGATGATGGCCAGTTCCTTGTAGAAGGCAACCACCAGCGCCAGCACCAGCAGGCCAAGGCCTAAGGTCCACCACAGGTCGGAGACGGAGACGCCGAGCACATCGCCAAAGAGGATGTGTGTCAGGTCCACCGAATAGCCGCTGACGGTGCTCATGAGGGCGACGCCCAGCGCAAAGGCCCCGGCAAAGACAATGCCGATTGCGGTGTCCTCCTGCAAATTGCCGCGCTGGCTGATGAAGCCAATGAAGAGCGCTGCAACGACGCCCGCCGCCAGCGCACCCACCGCCAGCGGCAGCGAGAGCAGATAGGCAATGACGATACCGGGCAGGATCGAGTGCGAGAGCGCATCGCCAAAGAAGGACATGCCGCGCAGGATCATGTAGGAGCCAACGACGGGGCAGATGATTCCAACCATGATGGCGGCCAGCAGCCCGCGCACCATGAAGCCATATTGCAGCGGCTGCCAGAGCCATCCAAATGCACCCATGCCGTCCATCAGGCGCGGCCTTTCGTGCGCTCGCCGTCCACTTCAACCTCGTAGCCCGGGAGCGCGACGGCCTCGGCGCTGCGCCCCACCACGGCATCGGGCAGCAGGTGCGCGTCGTCGCAGCAGGTGTCCGTCACCAGCAGGTCGCCATCGTTGGTATGAACCACATGGACGTGGCTGCCGAATGCGCCGGCCAGGTTGGCAGCGCTGAGCACCTGCGCGGGCGGGCCAAAGCCCACAAGGCGGCGGTTGACAAGCGCCACCAGCGGAAAGCGCGTGGCCGCCTGGTTGAGGTCATGCGTGGCAACGAGCAGGGTGATTCCCTGGTCGCGCAGCACGTTGAGCGTGGCGAGCAACGCTTCCTGGCTGGGCTGGTCAAGGCCCGTGAGCGGCTCGTCGAGGAGAAGAATTTCGGACTCCTGCGCGAGCGCGCGTGCCAGCAGCACGCGCTGCTGCTGCCCGCCGGAGAGAGCGCCAATGGGGCGCTGCGCGAGGTCGAGCAGCTCCACCCGATCGAGGGCGGCGCGTGCCGCGGCGCGGTCGGCGCGGTTTGGGCGGCGCAACAGTCCAATGCGGCCGGCGCGCCCCATAAGCACCACGTCGAAGACGGTGACGGGGAAGTTGCTGTCCATGCGCGAGCGTTGCGGCACGTAGCCCACGCAAATGTGGCCGTCCGGGCCGCTACCGTAGACGCGCACTGTGCCCGCATCGGGGCGCACCACGCCGGCAATCACATTAAAGAGCGTGCTTTTGCCCGCGCCGTTGGGGCCCACGACCGCCACCTGATCGCCGCGGTTGAGGCGCATGGTAACGTGATCGAGCGCGACCACATTGCCGTAGCTGACTGTGACATCCACCAGTTCCAACGCAGGTGCGGCGGGGTCGTGTGCAGTTGTGCGGTGTGCAGGCGTCATGGCCCCGACTCCTGGGATAGAGAGCGCGACGTAATGAGACAGAGTATCAATTGATTATGGCGCAGCGGGATTGGCGCGTCAAGTGCGGGTGTGGGGTGTGGGGTGTGGGGTGTCGGACGTCAGGCGCCTGTCGCCCACACCCCACACCCCACACCCCACACCTTATCTCCCAACCACCAGCGAGTAGCCGCCGTCAATCTGGATGGTTTGGCCAACAATCTGCGCGGCGGCGTCGCTGCAGAGCCACGCGGCAAGCTCGGCCACATTCTGCGGCGTGGCCAGGCGGCCCGTGGGTGTATTCGTTTTGGCGTGCGCCAGCATGGCGTCCTTGCGGGGAAAGTGCTCCAGCGCTTCCGTGTGCACCAGCCCGGGGTTGATGGCGTTGCAAATGATGCCCTGGGGGGCCAGCTCTACGGCCAAATAACGTACCAGCGCCTCCAGCGTCGCTTTGCTCACGCCAACGGCAGCATAGTCAGTGTAGACGCGCTGCGAACCAAGGCTGCTGATGGCGATGATGCGTCCCCAACCGCGCGCTTGCATGTGGGGGGCCACCGCCTGCGCCCCCACGAGCAGCGAGCGTGCGTTGATGTTCATTGTCCACTCCCAGGCGTGGCTCTCAAGCTCCAGCACCGGGCGTTGTACCCCGCTGGCGGCATTGGCGACGAAGATGTCCACGCCGCCCAGCGCTGCCGCGGCCTCCTCCACAAGCTTGCGCATGGCGGCTTCTTCGCCCACGTGCGCCTTGATGACGCACGTGCGTACGCCCAGCGCCTCAATCTCGGCGGCCGTTGCTTCGGCGTCGGCGCGCCGGCGCAGGTAGTTGACGGCCACGTTGCAGCCGCGTGCGGCCAGTGCCAGCGCAATGGCGCGGCCAATGCCGCGCCCGCTGCCGGTGACAAGCGCCGTTTTACCCGCGAGTGGTTGCGCCGAAAGTGGTTGCATGGGTAATTTGTGAGGTGAACGGGGGCCGAGGTGCGCGTAGCGGCGGCTGACACCGCCGCTACGAAGTTGCGACTCTACGCAGCAGGGGCTTCCACCCTTCCGGCCTGCACAGCCGCAACAACCGGAGGGGTGGAAGCCCCCTGCTACGACATTGGTTGGGATTACCAGTCGACGCGCAGCAAGCGCGCCAGGTCGTCGGGAGAGGTGGTGCCGCGCACACGCAGGCGTGTTAGCCGGAAGGGATCGTCGCTGCTGTGCGTGGCCCCCTGCACGGTTGTGACGCCCGCCCAGTAGTTGGCGCTGGTAAAGATGTCGATCACCGACTGGTCAAAATCGCCCGCCGGGTAGGAGACAAAGCGCGGGCGCACACCCAGCTCGTAGGCGATCGTCTCATTGCTGCCCAGCGCCTGCCAAATGAGGTAGTCATCCGGCTTGCCGCGCAGGCTTACATGGTTGCGCCCGTGCGATTCAATGGAGATGCCCGCGGCCAGCATTTCGCGCGCCATATCCCACGTCAGATATCCAGGGCGACCTTCGTCCATGAAATCGGTGAGGACGAAGACGGTGGCCTTCATGCCGCGCTCGCGCAGGGCCGGCAGCGCGTTTTCATAGAGGTCACGGTAGCCGTCGTCAAAGGTGAGGATGACCGGCTTTTCGGGCAGAGGCGCGCCCTGATTCAGATGCGCCATGAGGTCGTAGAGGCTGATGGTGGTGTAGCCGTCGGCCTGCAGGCGATCAAGGTGGGCGGCAAAGAGGTCGGGCGAGACGGAGAGGTCGCGCCGGTAGATGTCGGCGTCGGCCGGCGGCGTGCTCACATAGTGATACATGAGAATGGGCACGGTGGCCGTGCGCGCGACGCCGTCAGAGGCGAGTTCGCCAGGGGGCGCTGCTGCGGCTTCGGGCGCATTTGTTGGCGCGCCTGCGGCTGATTCAGCAACGGGTGCAGCTTCCTCAATTGTTGTTGGCAGCGACAGCGCAAGCGCTTCGGTGATCGAGAGGGTGGCGACAGCTTCCGCTGCCGGTGGCTCAATGGCTGGTGGCTCAATGGCTGGCGGCTCAATGGCTGGCGGCTCAACAGTCAGTGGGGCCACGGGCAGCGCCAACGCTTCGGCCGTGGCATCGGCAGGCGCGGTGGGCGTGGCCGTGGGGAAGAGCGCGCGGCTCGGCCGCGCTGCAGAAGCTGCCTGTACGGCCCCGGCGAGGCCGGCGATGCCGCCCGGGCCGGCCGGCTGCGCAACCGCGCCTGCGGGTGCTGCGGCGCCTGCGGCTTGACTGGTGCTTTCGCCGCGCGTCGGCATAGCTGCCGCGGGCGCGTCCGGCTCCACCAATGCCGCGGCCAGGCCCGCGTTCTCCACAATTGGCGCGGCAATGGCTTGCGCCTCTCCAGTAGGCGCAAGCCTAACCTCCGGCTCACCCACAATCAGAGGCGCTGTCGCAGGTGCTGCCGCAGGCGCTGCCGCAGGCGCTGCCGCAGCTCCGTCAGCATTGTCCGCACCGAGGGGCGCAGGCAGCGTGCAGCCGTAGAGCAGCAGCAGCGAAGCCACAACCAGCAGCGGCGCCACGACAAGCGCGCCCAGCCAGCGCTGCGCGCGTCTTTGCGGCGTATGCACGGTCTCTTCATTCGGTTGGGCGCTCGATTGAGGGCGCGCGCGGCCCGCTTGCTCATCCTGCATCGCCCGATGGTAGCACGCGCCCCCGTAGCGCGCAATCGCAGGGGGCCGTCAATGCGGCGAACTGCGGCTGCCAGCCAAGCGTGCGCTGGCCCGCGCCGTCGCACTCATATTTGCGTGCAATTTTAGGGGGCGATTGACAACAGGGATTGACAACACGGGTTGATGGACGTATACTCTGCGTGGCGAATCAGCGTATGCAATCGCCGGCGCAGGGCCCCCAATGCGCAATCCATCCTGCTTTTCCCAAGCCCACCCGCGGCTTTAGCATGGAGAATTGCCATGTACCGGCAGAGAATCCGCGATTACTATGATCGGTTAAGCCGCAGCTACCGCAGCGTGGCCGACTTTGTGCTGAGCAACTACTACGAAGTCTCCTTCATGACGGCGGCGCAATTGGCTTTTGCCGTGGGTGTAGACACCACCACGGTTGTGCGCTTTTCGCAGCGTATTGGCTACAACGGCTATCCCGAACTGCTGCACGACATTCGCGCCCAGGTCAAATCCGAGATTTACGCCGCCTACGTGCCGCAGCCGATTACGCCGGAGGACCCGGCGGGCATCTTTCGTGTGCACGCCGAGCAGGAGAGCGACAACCTCAAGCGGCTGCTGGCGCACAACCCGCCCGAACATGTGGAACAACTGGCGCGCATGCTGGACAAGGCGCAGGCCATCATGATTGTGGGCGAGGGGTACGCGATTCCCCTGGGCGAAATGGTGGCGCAGCAGTTGCGCCATTTTGGCGTGGCGGCCTATGCGGCGGGCAACGATCCGTCGCGGCTGGCAGGCGCACTCACGGCGCTCACGCCCGAAACGCTGCTCCTGGGCATATCCGCCACGGCCTACGGGCGCGATGTGGCGCGCGCCATGCAGTACGCACGTTCCCGCGGCTGTGCCACGCTGGGCGTCACCGGTGCGCTTTCTTCGCCCGTCAACCGCATGGCAGAGCTGATCATCTACGCGCTGGCCGAAGCTGCCGGGCCACTGCCCAGCCTGGTGACGCTGGTGGCGGCGCTGGGGGTGATTGTGGCCCTTGCCGGGCGCGAAGGGAGCGAGCACTCCGAGCGGCGCGCCGACAGTGTGGCGCAGACCTTCGCCTTCCTCACCCAGCCGGACACGCCCGTCCCCGACGACGAGTAATAACTGAAAGGCGACACAGAGGTCACAGAGGCAACAGAGGAACACAGAGAAAAGCGAAAAGCAGAACTGCAAAGGGTCTTGAGTGCAGTTCTGCTTTTCGCTTTTCTCTGTGTTCCTCTGTTGCCTCTGTGACCTCTGTGTCAAGGCCCTTCGTTATGCCTTGGCGGCCTGCTTCTCTTTCTCTTCCTGCACAAGCTGGCGGCGGAGCACCTTGCCCGCCTGTGTCTTGGGCAACTCCTTGCGGAACTCCACCATGGCCGGCACCTTGTAGGGGGCGATGCGCTCCTTGCAGAAGGCGCGCAGCTCTTCCTCGCTGCTGCTCTCGCCTTCCTTGAGCACCACGTAGGCCTTCACCGTTTCGCCGCGCTTGGGGTCGGGAATGCCGACGACCGTGGCCTCCATCACCTTGGGATGCTGGAAGAGCACCTCTTCCACCTCGCGCGGGACGATGTTGAAGCCGCTGGCGATGATCAGGTCCTTCTTGCGGTCGACGATGTAGAAGTAGCCATCCTTGTCCATCTTGGCAATGTCGCCCGTGTGCAGCCAGCCGTCGGTGTCAATGGTTTTGGCCGTCTCGTCGTCCATCTGCCAGTAGCCCTTCATTACCTGCGGCCCCTTAAGGACGAGCTCGCCCTCTTCGCCCATGGGCAGCTCGTGGAACTTGCCGTTTTCGTCCGGCTCCAGGCCCACGACGGTGCAGATGGTGTTGGAGATGGGCAGGCCAATCGAGCCTGTGCGCACTTCACCGTAGATGGGGTTGGCGGTGGCAACCGGCGCGCATTCGGTCATGCCGAAGCCTTCCACCAGCTTGCCGCCGGTAATTGCCTCGAACCGTTGCGCCACCTCCACGGGCAGCGCCGAGCCGCCGCTCAGGCACGCCTTGACCGAGTGCAGGTCAAACTCCTTGGCCTTGGGGTGGTTAATGAGGCCGATGTACATGGCCGGCACACCTGGGTAGAGGGTAATCTTCTCCTTGCTGATGACCTCGATGATGTGGGCGGTGTTGCGCGGGTCGGGCACCTGCACAATCTCGGAGCCGAGGGTAACGCCGAAGAGCATCCCCACCGTCATGCCATAGACGTGGAAGGAGGGGAGCGCCAGCAGCACCTTCTCCTTGCCATATTCAACGCGCGTGAACCAGGCATCCATCTGCAGGCAGTTGGCCACCAGGTTGCGATGGCTGAGCATGGCCGCCTTGGGCACGCCGGTTGTGCCGCCCGTGTACTGGAAGAGCACCACGTCATCGGGCGTGGCGTCAATCGGCTGCGGCTTGCTGGGCGAGCCGGCCAGCAGGTCATCATACTGGTGCACGGTGGGGCCGTAGGTCACATCCTTCATCATGCCCGAGGCGCGCACGGTCTTGGCGGCCAGGCTCTTGAAGGGCCAGCTTAGCGAATCCACAATGTCGGCGACAATCACGTGCTTGACGCGAATGTCATCCTTGATCGGCGCGAGGCGCTCCACCAGGCCGCTGAGCATGATCATGACCTCAGCGCCGCTGTCCTGCAGAATGTGCTTCAGCTCGGGCGATGGATAGGTGGGGTTGATGTTGACGACGGTGGCTCCGGCCTTGAGGATGCCGAAGAAGGAGACAACACCCTGGGGGATGTTGTTGAGCATGATACCGACGCGGTCACCCTTCTTGACGCCCAGCCCCTGCAGCGCCGAGGCGAAGCGATCGCTGGCCGTATCCAGCTCCCGGTAGGTCATGCGTGAGCTGATGGAGAGCCCTGCCGGCAGGTACTTGAGCACCAGCCGCACGGCCGTGTTGTTGGGAAAACGCTTGGCGGAATCGGTCAGCAGATCGTGCAGAAACTTCTCGGGAATGTCAATAGTCTGTGGGACGCTCTTCTCGTAATGGGCGAACCAGGGCGTTGGGGATGACATAGCCTCTCCTGTGAACTGTTCTGTTCGAGGGGAAGTCGGTGGTATGCAGCGCGGCTGACGTACCGCGCGCCTACCTGCCGAGCTGCGATTGATGCCAATGGAATGCAATTTGCAAAAGGAACAAGACGTACAGGATAGTTGCAAGGGGTTCCGGCGTTTTTGCCGTGCAAGGAGCGCACGCGCCATTATCCTGAGCCATCGCTGTGGACAAACCGTACATAATTATAGCACAGGGCTTTTGACATCTCCACCGTGAAAATTCTATACTCACACGGACGCGGGTATGTTGTTGGCGGCGCAACGGTGTGATCCGCCGCAGGCCACGTCTTTTGGCGTGACGCCGTTACCGGTCTGCTCCAAAGCAATCAAAGATACTGTGAATCGCTAGAAAGACAAAATGACCATGCAAACTACACGCGTAAAATGGATTGAAGAAAAGACCTTCCTGGGCACGGCTGACAATGGCCAGAATGTTGTCATGGCCAGCGGCACCCCCGGCGTGGGCCCCATGCAGATGCTGCTGCTGGGCCTGGGCGGCTGCGCCTCGATTGACGTGGTCGACATCATCAAGAAGCAGCGCATGCAGCTGGACGCGCTGGAGGTCTCCGTCTCGGGCGAGCGTGGCACAGAAGTGCCCAGGGCGTGGGAGATAATCCACATGCACTTCATCGTCACCGGGCGCGACCTGGACGAAGCCAAAGTGCAGCGCGCAATTGACCTGAGCGTGGAGAAGTACTGCGGCGTTCACGCCACACTCAAGGGCGTTGCCCGGATTACGCACGACTTCGAGATCCGCAGCCGTGACGCGGATGCCGCCTGACCCATGCTTGGACGCCTCTTTGGGCGCAAGCCGCAGCCTGCGCCCACGCCGCCCGAGAGCACGCCGCGCCCTGCGCCCGCCGAAGTCACCGACGCCACGTGGGACGCGCGCCTGCAGCAGCCCGGCCTCACCGTGGTGGACTTCTGGGCCGACTGGTGCCAGCCCTGCACGGTGATGTCGGCCTATGTGGAGTTTCTGGCGCGTGACTTTGCCGGCCAGCTGCATGTGCTCTCGCTGGACGTGGACGAGAACCCGCGCAGCAGCGAAGCGTACAACGTCATGGGGCTGCCCACACTCATCTACTTCCGCGACGGCGCAGAGGTGCACCGCACCACCGGCGTCTCGAATTACGAAACACTCAAGCGTGAGACTGCGCGATTGTTGAATGACGAGTAGGGTGCGGAGAGAAAATTGATTATTGAGTATTGACGATTGGTAATTGGTAATAATGCGACTCGTTACTTACCAATTACCAATCGTCAATACTCAATAATCAATTTTCTCTCCGCACGCACTCCCCGCATCCCCTTATCCACTACAACGGAGCACTGCCCTATGCGCATGTCGCGCCTCTTCTTCCAAACATTGCGAGACGCCCCCGCCGACGCCGAAGTCATCAGCCATAACCTGCTGGTGCGCACGGGCATGATCAAGCAGATTGCCGCCGGCATCTTTGATTACCTGCCGCTGGGGCTGCGCGCCAAGCGCAAGATTGAGCAGATCATCCGCGAGGAGATGGACGCGGTCGGCGGCCAGGAGGTCTCGCTGCCTGTTGTCCACCCGGCCGAACTCTGGCAGAAGTCGGGGCGCTGGTACCAGATTGGCGACGACATGGCGCGCTTCAAGGACCGCGCCGGCCGCGACATGGTGCTGGGCATGACGCACGAAGAGATCATGGCCGACATGGCGCAGCAGATTGTCAGCTCATACCGCCAGCTTCCCTTTGTGCTCTATCAGATCCAGACCAAGTTCCGCGACGAGCCGCGCCCACGCGCCGGCATCATCCGCGTGCGCGAGTTCACCATGAAGGATGCCTACTCCTTTGACCGCGACCAGGCGGGGCTGGATGCTTTCTACCCGCACATCTACCAGGCCTACTTCAACATCTTCCGCCGCGCGGGCATGGATGTAATTGCCGTGCAGAGCGACGTGGGCATGATGGGGGGCAGCATGGCGCACGAGTTCATGGCGCTGCTTCCCATTGGCGAGGACACGATCATTGTGTGCGATAGCTGCGGCTACAGCGCCAACCGGCAGATTGCCAACCTGCGCAAGCCGCAGCCGCCCGTGGCCGATGCGCTGCCCCTCGAAGAGGTGCACACGCCCGGCGCAACCACGATTGCCGCCCTGGCCGATTTCCTGCACATCGGCGCCGAGCAGACGGCCAAGGCTGTCTTCCTCATGGCCGAACTGGACGGCCCGGCAGGCCCCGACGGCAAGCCTGGCAATCCCGTGAACCGTTTCATCTTTGCCGTGCTGCGCGGCGACATGGAACTCAACGAGACCAAGCTCACCAACGCCATCAAGGCGCGCTCGGTGCGCCCGGCCACGGTGGAGGAGATTCGCGCCGTGGGCGCCGAGGCGGGCTACGGCTCGCCGATTGGCATTCCGCGCGATCAGGTGCTGCTGGTGGTGGATGATCTGGTGGCAGCCAGCCCCAACCTGGTGGCCGGGGCCAACAAGGTGGACTATCACCTGCGCAACACCAACTGCGGCCGCGACTACACAGGCCGACATTGTGACCGACCTTGTGGCGGCGGGCGAAGGGCACGCCTGCCCGCAGTGTGGCGCAGCGCTGCGCGCGTGCGCGGCGTGGAGGTGGGCAATATCTTCAAGCTGGGCACCAAGTACAGCGTGGCCATGGGCGCAACCTTCCTCGACGAGAACGGCGCAAGCAAGCCCATTGTCATGGGCTCCTACGGCATTGGCTCGGAGCGGCTCATGGCGTGCATTGTCGAGCGCTTCAACGACGACAAGGGCATCATCTGGCCCATTAGCGTCGCGCCCTATCAGGTGGCGCTGGTGAGCCTGGCAAACGAAAAATCGCCCGAAGTAGCGGCTGCGGCTGAGGAGATCTATGCACAACTGCAGGCGGCCGGCTTTGAAGTGCTCTTTGATGACCGCGACGAGCGCGCCGGCGTCAAGTTTAACGACGCCGACCTGCTGGGCATGCCCTTGCGTGTGACGGTGGGCGGCAAGGGGCTGCAGCAGGGGATCGTGGAGCTCAAGATGCGCCGTACGGGCGAGATGCGTACAATTCCGCTGGCTGAACTGGTGGAAGGCATGCGCGCCGCCGCGGACGAGGAGTGGGCGTGGATCAACGCGCTGCACAAGGATGAGGCGCTGGAGCTTTAGCCTAAGAACGGCGGTACACAGATTTCACAGATTCGACAGATAGCAACGGATAACAGGCAGATGGCCTGTTATCCGTTGTTATCTGTCGAATCTGTGAAATCTGTGTACCGCCGTTTTGCATCAGTGGGAGAAAATCATGTTCCTCATCGTCGGCTGCACAACCGTGGATCTCTTTGTGTTGGGGGTGGAACGGCTGCCCGGGTGGGGTGGTGAGGAGTTTGCTGTCTCCAACCTTGCCTTCACCGATGTGCCGCTGCGCATGTCACTGGGGGGCAACGGGGCCAACGCCGCCTTTGCGCTGGGGCGGCTGGGGGCCGATGTACGCCTGATCAGTGCCGTGGGTGATGACACGCTTGGCCACCTTGTCTGCGGCTGGCTGGAGGGAGCGGGCGTGCCCACGGCTGGGCTGCGCCGCCGCGACCAGCACACAGCCACCACCATACTGGTGGTGGATGGAGAACGCAACCGGCTGATCTTTCACCACGCCGGCGCATACCCCTCGATTACGCTGGCTGATCTTCCGCAGGGGTGGGATGCCGGGCTGCAGGTGCTGCTCATCAATGGCTACACGCTCATGCAGGGGCTGCGACCGGCGGGGTACATCGAGATGCTCAAGCAGGCGCGTGCAGCAGGCGCGCATACGGCCGTGGACATTGGTCCCGCCGTTGGCCACGTCGCTCGGCTCGATGAGATCGCCCCTATGCTGCCCTGGGTCGACACACTGATTGCCAACAGCCACGAACTTGCAGTCTGCGTCGATGCGCCGGAGGCAGCCGAGATTGCGGTTGACATTCCAGCGCGTGTGGCGGCACTGCAGGCGGCCGGCGCGCGACGCGTGCTGGTGAAGCAGGGAGAAGCGGGCGCAACGCTCTTTGGCGCAGGGAACGGCGCGAGCAGTGACGCAGGCGCGCCGCTGCATGTGCCGGCCTTTGCTGTGGAAGCGCGCCAGACCGTAGGCGCAGGCGACACCTTCAATGCCGGGCTGCTATGGGGCACTGCGCAGGGATGGGATGACGCCGACGCGCTCCGTTATGGCGCTGCCATGGCCGCACTTGTTGTTTGCACCGAATGTGGTATTCTTGACGCCCCACAGCGCGATGACGTGGAACGTTTCATCGCTGCCAACGGGGCTGCCAGCGGGGCTGAAACTCCGCAGCGGAGGGTCTCCTGACCCACACCTTTGTGGCCGCTACAGGCAAGACGATCGGTATCACTTCTTAACGCGATGTTACAGATTTCTTTATCTCCGCGTGAGAAGATGTGTGCAGGAGAGTGATGCTGCTCCTTGCAGGGTTTGCGAGGGCAAACAGAGAGCGATGAACGAGATAACGGCAATTGCGGTTGTACAACCGACAACCAAACAGGACCGTGTGGCGAGTTGGGTTTCCAACATCGCTGCGCCACCCATTCTGGCGGTGGTAGGCGTGGTGCTTGTGGCGTTGCAGACGGCGGAACAGGGCGCATGGGAGTGGGCGCTGCTCTTTGGTGCCTTTGCCGTCGCGCTGCCGCTTCTCTATGTGGTGTGGGAGGTCTACCGCGGCAACATTACCGACGTGCATGTGCCCGATCGGGAGCAGCGCACGCGCCCCTACCTTGTGGCGCTGGGCGCATCGCTGGCGGTTTGGCTGATCTTTGCGTTGTGGCCTGCGCCGCCCATGTTCCGCATGCTGGCGCTGGCAAACGGGCTGCAGGCGCTGATCTTTTTTCTGATTACCTTGCGCTGGAAGATTAGCCTGCACAGCGCAGCGGCCGGCGGCCTCACCGTGCTGGGGCTGAGTGCGCTGAGCAGCACGGGCTTGTGGATTGCGCTGACTGTGCCGCTGATTGCCTGGGCGCGTGTCCGTCTGCGCCGCCATACGCTGGCGCAAACAATTGGCGGCGCGGTGCTCGGCGCGGCCATCTTTGGCGTCGCGCTTTGGTGGGTGTAGTAGTAAATCGATTCAGGTTGCAGGTTTAAAGGTTCATGACAAGCGAGGCGCTCTGATGAAAGAGCGCCTCGCTTTCATAACCTTAAACCTGCAACCTGCCACCTGCAACTTCTTCGTAAACGCACACCGTCTCCGTCGCTGTGCGCCGCCAGGAGTAGTGGGCGGCGCGCGCACGGCCGCGGGCGCTGAGTTCAGCGCGCAGGGCGGGCTGCGTCACCAGCAGTGCCAGCGCGTGGGCGAGCGCCGCTTCGTCCGTGGCTTCCACGCAGAGCGCGGCGTCGCCCGCCACCTCCAGCAGGCTGGGCGCGCGGCTGGTGATGACCGGCGCACCACACGCCATGGCCTCGAGCACGGGCAGCCCAAAGCCCTCCAGCAGGCTGGGATAGACAAAACCCAGCGCCGCCGCGTAGAGGCTGGGCAGCTCGGCGGCCGGTACAAAGCCGGTGAAGAGGACCGCCTCCTCCAGCCCCAGCGCCCGCACCTGGGCAAAGATCTGCTCGTAGAACCATCCCTTGCCGCCGGCCAGAAGCAGCTTGACATCGCGATCCTCGTCGCGCGCCTGCGCGCGCCAGGCGGCGTAGGCGCGCACCAGCGCTTCCAGATTCTTCCGCGGCTCCAATGTGCCCACAAAGAGGATGAAGCGATCGGGCAGCGCGCGGGCGGCGCGAAAACGTGCGCTCGCGGTGGCCGTTGCCGGCGCGAACTCCGGCCCCACGCCGTTGGGCACAACAGTGATCTTGCGCGCCGGCGTGCCAAAGAGCGCCATCAGGTCGTCGGCTGTTTGGGTGCTTACGGCAATCACCTGCACGGCGCGCGCCACCGATGCGCGGCAGAGCGCGGCCAGGTAGGTGCGCTTGGCGCGTGCCAGCGCCTGGGGCGTGCGCAGGAAAGCGAGGTCGTGCACGGTGACGACGCCGGGCACGCACGCCGCCAGCGGCAGCACATTGACGAGTCCGTGCACCAGGTCGGCCCCACCCAGCGCCAAGGGAAAGTACGCCTGCTCCCAGCCAATGCGTGCGATGGGGTGATCGAGCGGCAGGCGGCTGCGCTGCAGCGAAACGCCGGGGATGCGCAGATCGTCGGCATTGACGTACGCGGCAAAGGAGTGCTCCGTCGTGCCTTCAAGGCGCGCCGCGCCCAGCGCACGCAGCAGGTTGAGGCTGTAGGCGGAGACCCCCGCGCTGCGGAAGCTTGCGCCGGTGTGGATCAGTTGGGCATCAAGCGCAATGTGCATGGCAGAAGGGAAAGGCGACGTGGAGGCGCAAAGGCGCAAAGGAACGCAGGGAAAGGCAAAACCGGTGGCAGCCGTTATCCGCTGTTGTCTGTCACATCTGTATTATCTGTGTACTGCAGTTCTCATCATCCGGCGATAGAGCGCCACAGTTTCGGCGGCAATGCGCTCGCTGCTGTAGCAGGCGAGGGCACGTGCGCGGCCGGCTGCGGCCAACGCGCGCCGGCCAGCCGGATTCTCCAGCAGCGCCTGCAACTGCGCGTGCAGCGCGGCCACATTACCCTCGGCAAAAACAAGGCCGCCATCGCCAATCACATGGGGAATCTCGCCGCTGCTGCTGCCCACCACAGCCACGCCGCTGGCCATGGCCTCAATCAGCACACGGCCGAATTGCTCCTTCCACGAGGGCGTTGTGCGGCTGGGAAGGACGAGCACATCGAGCGTTTGGTATGCCCCGGCCATTGCAGTGCCCGGCACGCGCCCGGCAAAGATCACCTGCTGCGCAATTCCCAGCGCGGAAGCCATCTGCATCAGTTCGGCCTGCGCGCTGCCCTCGCCGTAGAGCGTGAGGCTCCAGTTGCCGCGCAGCTGTGCGCAGGCGGCCAGCAGCAAATCGACCCCCTTTTCGGGCAGCAGCCCACCGGCATAGCCAATGCGCAGCGGGCCATCGGTCAGTTGTTGCTGCGTGGGCGCGTTCAGCGCGGGGGCGTAGAGCGCGGGGTCAATGCCGAATTGGGGGATGACCGCCACCTCGCCAGAGTAGCCCTTGGCGCGCAGCACGTCGGCCGCCTCGGCGCTGCCCGCAATTGCAATGGGCGCATGGCGATAGCTGCTCTGCTCCATCTGCGCGAAGGGGGGTGGGTAGCGGCGCAGAATGTTTTGCCAGGTGAAGAAGGTGCTGCGGATGCCCAGTCGCGTCGCTCCGCGCAGCGCCTCCCAGGTGGCACGGTTGTAGGGCTCCTCATCCATGTGCAGGATGTCGGGGCGCAGCGCCGCCAGCTCGCGCCCCAGCGTGGGGTAGTGGTGCAGATGAAAATCACCCACGCGGCGGCAGGGGATGGCACGCAGCGTGTAGCCCTGCGTGTAGAGCGCCTCGGCGGGCTGGCTGCCGCGTGCGTCGCGCCACGCTGGGGGTGTGAGCACCGTCAGGTCAACCCCCATGTGCGCGATGGCTTCGGCCTTGCGCTGATAGACGCCCACCACCAGCGCCTTGCTCACCATGACGACGCGCACTGGTCTGCCCAGGGGAGTTTCCATGGCCCCATTGTAGCAGAGGGGGCCGCGGGTGGGGTGGCAAAGAGCGGGATGATTGAAAATCGAGGATTGGCGATAGAATAGAAACGGTAGCGTAGCAATGATCCTTGTTGTACATGGCGAGAAGCGGCTCTACTGTATGGGGCGCCGCCGCAGAAACGTTTCCGTTCATGCGCCACGCAAGACTCTATACGTGAGGCCAACATGCAGCACAGACAAGTGCAAACCCCTGCCCCTGCTGACAGCAAGAGTGACAATGTGCTGTACAAGCGCGTATTTCTGCAGCGCGAGGCAATACTCGCTACAGCCCGACGCTATGGAGCGAACAACGTGCGCCTCTTCGGTTCAGTTGCCGCCCAAGCCGAGAGCCCCACAAGCGATATAGATCTGCTGGTTGATTTTGAGCCAACGCGCAGCCTGCTCGATCAAATCGCGCTGGCGCAGGATCTTGAGGACTTGTTGGACGCCCCCGTGGATGTGCTTACGGTCGAGGCGTTGCACCCACTGCTGCGCGGGCGCGTAGTTGCATCGGCTGTGCCGCTGTAAGTGGAGAATAAGGCAGAAACTCATGCGTGACGATCGTGTATACCTGCAGAGCATCCTTGAACGGATCGAGCGGATCAAATCGTTTACGCATGGAGGGCGCAATGTCTTTCTTGTCGACGTTATGGTGCAGGACGCGGTGATCCGCAACCTCGAAATCATTGGTGAGGCAGCGAAGCACGTGAGCGCTGCTTTGCGGACGCAACATGATGTTGTGCCTTGGCGGCGCATCGCCGGCTTCCGCGATGTCTTGATCCACGGATATCTGGGCGTCGATCTGCTGCGAGTCTGGGAAGTTGTTGAGCATTCACTCGTGCCGCTGGAAAGTGAGATCCGCCTCATCCTGGAGACGCTTCCAGACGATTTCCCCGAAGGCAACTGACAAAAGGGGTGTTCTGCATACTCTTGTGGATAACGTAACCTGAATTCCACTCAGTTGCGCAATAACTAGCGCAATGATACAATTTCTTGCGGCTGACTATTCCCGCCTTTCGTCTCCTGGCTGCTGTACTTCACTTCCCAAACAGAGTTCCCCAACGTGTTGTGTGCGCCTTTTTTTGTGGCGCCGTGCCCTTGGCAATCTCCTGCAAGGAGTCTCCCCGTGTCCGACCCCATGGTTGATCGCTCTCCAGTGCTTGTCGCGTCCGGCATCACAAAATCCTTCGGCGGCGTGCATGCGCTTGAGGATGTCCGCTTTGAGGCGTCACCCGGCGAGGTGCATGCGCTTCTGGGCGAGAATGGTGCGGGCAAGTCCACGCTGATCAAGATTTTCACGGGTGTGCACCAGCCTGATGGTGGCGAGTTGCGCCTGAATGGCCGGGTTGTCCACTTCCCCGGCCCACGCGACGCGCGCGATGCAGGCATTGCCGCCATCTACCAGGAGCCCAGCCTCTTCCCTGAGCTGGACATTGCCGAGAATATCTTTGTGGGGCGGCAGCCCGTGCGCGCCGGCAGCGTGGCCTGGAAGCAGATGACCCGTGAGTCTGCAGAGCTGCTGCACACGCTGGGCGTCAAGCTGGACCCGCGCACCAAGGCCGATCGCCTGAGCGTTGCGCAGCAGCAGATGGTGGAAATTGCGCGTGCGCTCTCCATCAACGCCAAAATCCTCATCATGGACGAGCCTACTTCCTCGCTCACGCTGGCCGAAGTGGCCGATCTCTTCGAGATTGTGCGTCGCCTGCCGCGCGCAGGGCACCGCCATCATCTTCATCTCCCATCGCCTTGAAGAGCTCTTCCAGATTGCCGACCGCGTAACGATTCTGCGTGACGGCCGCTATGTGGACACGCGCCCCATGGAAGGCGTGACCACCGACATGCTTATCCAGATGATGGTGGGCCGCCAGTTGATCGACCTCTTCCCCAAGCTGGATGTAACGCCCGGCGCGCCGCTGCTCGAAGTGAAGGGGCTGGCCCGCGCGGGCAAGTTCCGCGATGTTTCGCTCACCGTGCGCGCCGGCGAGATTGTGGGCATGGCCGGGCTGGTGGGCGCGGGGCGCACCGAGGTTGCCTGTTCCATCTTTGGCGTGGACCCTGCCACCGCCGGCACGGTTGTGCTCGACGGCCAAACCGTGCAGATCAAGAGCCCGCAGCAGGCGATGGCGCTGGGCGTGGCCTATGTGCCCGAGGATCGCCAGCATCAGGGGCTTGTGCTCCCCATGAGCATTGCCGAAAATGTGACGCTGCCGATCCTGCAGCGCATGCGCAAGGGCCCCTTCTTTGATTCGCGCACAGAGGGCAGCGTCGCAGAGACCGCCTCGGACCGCATGGAAGTCAAGCGCGCCAGCGTTTGGCAGAAAGCGCGCGAGCTTTCGGGCGGCAACCAGCAAAAGGTGGTGCTGGCCAAGTGGCTTGAAACGAACCCGCGCGTGCTGATTCTGGATGAGCCGACACGCGGCATTGATGTGGGTACGAAGGCCGCCGTGCACGCCCTTATGAGCGAGCTTGCAAGCCAGGGCATGGCCATCCTTATGATCTCCTCGGAATTGCCCGAGGTGCTGGGCATGAGCGACCGCATTGTGGTCATGCGCGAAGGGCGAATGACGGCCCATTTCACCCGCGCCGAGGCTACGCAGGAGAAGGTGATGATGGCTGCCACCACCGGCGAGCCCATTTCGCAGGATGGGCTCTATGCGCAGACGAACGCGCCCATCGTAGCGGCGGCTTGAGCCGACGTTCGCGAAGGACGCGACGCGATTGGCGGGTACGGCAGCTGAAGCCGCCGCGACGAATGGCGGATGGCTTCCCACATGGCCACATGGACCGCATACACGGCGGATGATGCCGCCGCAAACAGTCTTTTTCAGGAACAACAGTCTTTTTCAGGAAGTAGAGCACGCATCATGGCTGCAAACGCATCTGCCACGCCCGCCGCACCCCCACGCCGCAGTTTGCTGCTCCTCTTTGGGCGCTACCGCGAGCTGGGCCTGGTCTTCTTCATTGTCCTGCTGGTAGCGGCGGTCAGCATCCGCAGCCCCTACTTCTTTAGCGTCTCCAACTTCCGCGACATCGCGCTGAATATTTCGATTCTGCTGATTGTGGCGCTGGCGCAGACCATGGTCATCATCACGCGCGGGATTGACCTCTCCGTCAGCTCCAACATTGCGCTGGTGGCGATGATGGTGGGAGCGACGGTGGTGCTCTTCCCCACGCTGCCCATGCCGGTGGTGCTGCTGCTGGGGATGGTGCTGGGTGCGATTCTGGGCACCTTCAACGGCGTGATCATTGCCGTGGGCGGCGTGCCGCCGATTATTGCCACGCTGGGTACGCTCAGCGTCTACCGCGGGCTGGTCTTCTACTTTAGCCAGGGCAACTACATCAACGCTTTCGAGATGCCGCTGGCCTTCAAGGAGTTGGCCAAAGGGACGCCGCTGGGCGTGCCCAACCTGATTCTGATTGCAATTGGCGTAGCGATTCTGGTCTACTACTTCCTCAACTACACCCGTTCCGGGCGCGACATCTACGCCGTGGGCGGCAACCCCGATGCGGCGCAGGTGGCCGGCGTGCGCGTGCAGCGGGTCATCTTCATGGTCTATGTAATTTCGGGGCTGGCCTGCGGGCTGGCGGGTGTGCTCTGGGCGTCGCGTGTTGAGTCGGCGCAGACGAATACGGCGCTGGGCTTTGAGCTGCAAACGGTGGCTGCCTCGGTGGTGGGCGGCGTGAACATTGCCGGCGGATCAGGCACCGTGCCGGGGGTGGCGCTGGGCGCGCTGCTTCTGGGTATCATTACCAGCGCGCTGACGCAGGTGCGCATTTCGCCCTTCTGGCAGCAGGCCACTCAGGGCCTGCTGATTCTGCTGGCGGTCATTGTGGACCTCGCCATCCGCAACCGCTCGGCGCGGGACATCGAGTAGGAGCCTGTGATGAGTGAGTTCTTCATGGCGGCACACCCGCTGGGGCTTGCGTTGATTACCTTTGCTGCAACCATCGGCACGGCCATTGGTGCGTTTCTGCGCGAGTGGGGGCTGCCGATTACGGCGCTGCTGATGATGGGCATGGTGACGACGGCCGCGCGCCCTTTGGCACGTCGCTCCGGTGCAAGGGCATTGCTGCGTTGGGAGTGGATGCTGGTCCTGCTGATTATCCTGCTGGCAGCCATCAATTCCACCCTTTCGCCCTTCTTCCTCAATTGGGACAACCTCATGCGCGCCTCGCGCGACTCGGTTGAGATTGGGCTGATGATGCTAACGATGGTCTTCGTTATCATCACCGGTGGGATTGACCTGTCGGTCGCCTCAACGCTTGCGCTCACGGCCTCCTTCATGGGCTGGCTCTTTAACATGGGCTGGAACATTTGGATTGCGGCTGCGTTAGCGCTGCTGCTCGGTGTTGCAGCGGGCGGATTCAACGGTCTGCTCATCAGCCGCATGAAGCTGCCGCCGCTGGTTGTAACGCTGGGCACGCTGGCCTTCTACCGCGGCATGGCCTATGTGCTGCTGGGCGACGAGGCGGCGCGTGGCTATCCGAGCGCCTTTACCTTCATTGGCCAGGGGCGTGTCTTTGGCGATCTGGAAGGTGCCCTTCTCGCTTTTGCTCTTCGGCGTCATGGCAGTCATCTTTGGGCTGCTGCTGCACCGCACCCCCTTTGGACGCATGACCTTTGCAATTGGCAACAGCGAGGAAGCGTCGCGCTACTCGGGCGTACCCGTGGCGCGCATCAAGCTGACAATCTACATGCTCTCGGGCTTTATGGCGGCGCTGGCGGGAATTGTGCTGGCCGCGCGCTTTGGCAGCACGCGGCCGGACATTGGCCTGGGGCTGGAGTTGGACGCAATCACCGCAACCGTGCTTGGCGGTATCAGCATTAATGGTGGTAGCGGTACAATGATAGGCGCCGTGTTATCCTTGATCCTGATTGGTGAGTTGCGTTTTGGCATGGGCCTTGTCAACGTGCCCGGGCAGGTGCAGGGCGTGGTGGTGGGCATGTTGCTCATTCTCGCCATCCTTATGCCCAACCTTGTGGGCAAGATCGGCAAGAGCCGATCCCTGAGCGGGCGCACGCTGGCGGCAATTGTGGGCGGGCTGGTACTCTTTGGCGCAGCGGGCTGGTTCTTCTTCTGGCTGCGCGCAACGTATCTGGCGTCGTTGTAGGCGATTTATGCATTATTCGAGTTGCGTGCGCGGGGCCGCCGAGGGTTAAAACCCCCGGCTAGCCAAACCAAGTCCACTCAAGTGGACTGCCTTACAAGGTGCGCGGCTGCGTGACCGAGGTCATAGCCAAGCTGGCAATCCGTCGCCTCAGAGCGCGGCGTTCCCCGTTTACCGCCAGTCCACTTCAGTGGACTTGATTTGGCTAGCCGGGGGTTTTAACCCTCGGCGGCTCAAGCGGCACGCTCAGTTAAGCTGCGCAAGCCGTAAACAGATCATAGCGTTGCAATTACAGGCAAAATTCTTCTGCAGCAGCATAAAATAGAGACTTGACGGACGGTCGCATGGCCTACTGGCGTCATTTCTATCATCTCGTATGGGCCACATACAAGCGCGAGCCCATGATTAATGAGCGGATTGAAGAGCCTTTGCATGACTATTTGAAGGCAAAGGCTGAAGCAATTGGCTGCCAGGTTCATGCCATCAACGGCATGGCAGAACACATTCATATGATAGTATCAATACCACCCGCACAGAGCGTGGCCAGTGTAGTCAAGCAGTTGAAGGGTAGCAGCAGCCACCACGTCAACAAAGTCCTATGCCTTAGCGGTGGATTTGCCTGGGAGGCTGGCTACGGCACCTTGACTCTCGGCGAGAGGCAATTGCATAGCGCTGTTGCATACGTACAGGGACAAAAACAACATCATGCGGTGCAAACAACCAATCGCTGGCTTGAAGAGTGTGGAGTAACAACGACGGAGGTATCTGAGTCGTAAGATCCCAAGTCATCCTCTTTATTTGTCAACCTCGGCGTATCTACGCCGGTTGAAGTCCAGTTGTAGAAGCATCATCAACGTTGTATCGGAGTATCTCAAGTTGATTGACCCCGAAAGGAGCAGTCTCATGGTACGCAAGTTTTTGGTTCTGTCTTTGGTGGTAGGTTTGATGCTCTCCGGTTGTGTTGCGCCGACTGCGCCCGCAGCCCCGGCCGCCCCTGCCGCAGACGCAACGGCCGCCCCGGCCGAAGAAGCCGCAGCCCCTGCTGCCGGTGATGTGACGTATGTGCTCGTCCCCAAGAACATGGGCAACCCCTACTTCGACGCCGGCAACAAGGGCGCACAGGAAGCAGCGGCTGAACTGGGCGTAACTGTCAACTATCAGGGCTCCTCGACGGCAGATGCCACCGAGCAGATCCAGTTGCTCAACTCGCTCATCGCCCAGGGCGTCAACGGCCTCGCCATCTCGGCCAATGACTCCGACGCACTCGTTCCCACAGGCGCCGAAGCCATGGACGCCGGCATCCCCGTCGTTACCTGGGACTCTGCGATTGCCGAAGGCGGCCGCAACGTCCATGTCAACCAGGCTGACGCCGCCGGTATCGGCCGCGCGCTGGTTGAAATGGCCAGCAGCCTGGCCGGCGGCGAAGGCGAGATCGCCATCCTCAGCGCCACCTCCACCGCCCCGAACCAGAACGAGTGGATCGGCTACATGGAAGAGGAACTGGCCAAGGATGAGTTCTCCGGCCTGGACCTGGTTGCCACAGTCTATGGCGACGACGATGACGAGAAGTCCTACACCGAAGCCCAGGGCCTGATGCAGACCTACCCTGACCTCAAGGTCATCGTCAGCCCCACCAGCGTCGGTATTGCCGCAGCCGCACGCGCCGTGACCGACGCCGACAAGATCGGCACAGTCATGGTGACCGGCCTGGGCACACCCAACCAGATGCGCGAGTATGTGAAGAGTGGCGCCGCGCCGCAGTTCGCCCTGTGGAGCCCCGTGGACCTGGGCTACCTGGCGATCTACACGCTCAATGCGATTGCCAGCGGCGAGATCACCGGCGCGCCTGGTGAAAGCTTCAGCGGCGGCAAGCTCGGCGACTACACCATCGCCGAAGACGGCACCGTCCTCCTGGGCGCACCGACAGTCTTCAGCGCCGACAACATCGACGACTTCGACTTCTAGACTGCAGAAGAGCAGGCGCTGCGACGCAAAGGCGCTGAGGCGTAACCAGGCGTAAAGGCGCGCAGAGAAGTGCGCCTGCTGTGTAATGAATGCAAGGAGGGGGCAGGCCCCATGGGGCCCGCCCCCTCCTTGCATTCTCGCCTCATGCGAAACGCATGCCGATGGCTACCTGGTGGCGGTGTGACAGCCCGGAGACGCCTCCGGCAGCGACAAATCCTGCGCGTGGGGCGGCAGCGAACGCAATGCGCGCAGCAGACGCAGCGCGTTTTCCCCCTCAACGTGGTCATAGCTGCAGCCGGCTGCGGCGGCCACCTGAGGCGCAATCGCCATCATCAGCGCAGCGGCGGCTTCAAGCGCATTCCAATTCTCGGCAATGCTCGCGCCGGCAAAGGTGTGGAGATAGGCCGCATAGACGGGCGCGGGCAGGAGCGTGGGCAGGTATTTGTTGAAGGAGCCCGGGTTGACGGGACCATCCTGCGCAACCACAGCGTGCCACACAAGCATTCGCTCCAGTTCGCAGCGTACGATGCATTCGAAGCTCTGCCTGGCGTAGAGCAGTTGCCCCCGCCACAGTCCCTTGGCCGCATAGAGTAGCACCCACCAGAACTCGTTGCACGTTGCGGCCAGGGCCGCGGCATCGGGCAGACCCACCAGGTGGCTGGCCTCGCTGGGCGCGCCCAGCGGAGGGCAAATGCCATCCTTGTCGAGCAGCACGCGCGTGAGCGAATCATCGCGTGCGTCCACTTCAATGCGCGCAATGGGTGAAAAGGTAAAGTCAATGCGCACGCCGTCGGTAAAGATTACGAGCCAGGCGCGCTGCCCGGGCGGGTTGCTGGGCCGCTGCATAAGCAGCACGTCGCCAAAGCGAGCGATCCAGTTCTCATCGGCAGCGAAGCTCGCCACATCGGTGACGGAGAGGTGTACGTCGTAGTCGCTGAGCAGGTCAGGCGCGTGGAGAGGGTTGACGCGCGAGCCGTTGAGCAGCACAACGCGCACACGTGCGTCGGCAGCGGCAAAGGTGTTGAGCTGCTCCAAAACCTGGGTTGCGGCGCGCATGGCAGGGCTCTTTTCGTTGCGGGTGCGATCATTGGAAGCTGGCAACGGGCAGTATACATCTGCGGCAGGTGCGCCGTACCCGATTCGGCCCGCATCTGCTACAATCTCATTGCTCAATATGCACCTGGTGAGCGCCACGCGGCTCCTTCAATCGTCTGGCGCGTGCCGCTGCTCAACAGGATTGCGCAGCCTTGAAGCTGTGCGGCCCACAAATTCCACGCGTCTGCTGGAGGCGATCTTCCATGTCCAACCAAACACCGGCCGGCAGGCCCAAATCCAGCAACTCGCTCATCGCGCTGGTGGTTGCCGTCGCCGTGGGCGTCATCTATTTCCTCAACACCGGTGGGCTGGCCGTGCTGCTGCCCGACGAGTATAACGTGACCCTCACGCCCACACCCATGGTGCAGGCCGAGGAAGCTGCCTTTGCCCAAGGGGAGACAGGCGGCGCACAGGCGGCGGCCGTTGACGCGCCCGCTGCGCAATCAACCGAGGCGCCGGCTGAAGAAGCCACCGAGACCCCTACCGCCGCGCCTACCATGCCCTCCGAAATCAACGGGCTGCCCACCATTGCGTGGGATGATTTGCCGCCCCAGGCGTGGGACACAATCGATGCGATCGACCAGGGCGGCCCCTTTGCCTATGACCGCGACGGCATCACCTTCCAGAACCGCGAGGGGCTTCTGCCCCAGGAGCGCGGCGGCTTCTACAAGGAGTATACCGTCAAAACGCCTGGCTCCAGCGACCGCGGCGCACGCCGTATCATTGAGGGCGCAGACGGCGTCCTCTACTATACGGACGATCATTACGATTCATTTAGTGTGGTGGTGCGCTAATGGATGGCCACACAATGAACGGCACAAGCGGCATGCGCGCGACGGGCAGCATGGACGAGATGGCCGAAGCGCTTGCGCCGATCCCCATCATCTCCGTGGATGAACTCACCATTCTCTTTGGGGGGCTGGCGCCGGGCGTCTATCGCTATGCCGGGCGTGTGGGCAACACTGCGCTGCAGCGTTGGGCCACCGCGCGCGGTTGGCGTGCATGGCAGATCAACGGCACCAACGTCACCTGCAAGGCGGAGTTTCTCTCGGCGCTCAATCGTGCCATGCACCTGCCGGAATGGTTTGGGCGCAACTGGGACGCGCTCGACGAGACGCTGCGCGACCTGGAAGGGCAACGCGCCGATGGCTACCTGCTCATCTTTGACTACCCTGCGCCCCTGGCCGAGGGCGACCCGAAGGCGTGGCGTTCGGCGCTGGAGATTCTGCGCGATGCGGCGGACTTCTGGCAGCAGCAGGGGCAGCCCTTCTATGTCTTGCTGCGCCATACGCACGGCGTGGCATCGGATGTGCCGCTGTTGCGTTGACGTCCCCATGCACGGGCCGGAAGGCCGAAAGCCCCCGCTACGACTCGCTCTCCAGTCCAGGGTGAGGTTGCCATTCCCCGTACCCTTGTTTCATGGGGCGTACGCACATCTCGCGGCCGGTCGTACGCCATTCCCTATGTTAGACTATACCCATGCAGAGAGTGGATCCCATTGAAATGACCACGGCGGCCGGTGCTGCCAACGGCAGCGCTGCAAGCGGCGCCACAACCGGCGCCACAACCGGCGCACGCGCCTATAACGCACACTTCCACCCCGAGATGAGCGACAGCTGGCTCGCACGCCAGGCGCGGCGCGTAGACCCGCGTGCGTGGAAATATCTACTCGTCGTCAGTGACGCTGTGCTGATCCTGCTGGCCTTCATCCTCGCTTACTACCTGCGTTACCAGCTGCAGTGGTTCCGCTCGGTCGATCCCGCCTTCCAGGTATCGCTGTGGACCTACGCCCCCTTTGCCGTGGCTCTGGTGCTGGTGCTGCTCATGGCCTTCCGCCTCTCGGGCGTCTATCCTTACGTCTCCGGCCGCAGCGTGATTGACCAGACCTACAAAATTGCCACCGGCACCACCGTGGGCGTTGTGGTGTTGATTGTCGTCAGCCTCGCCTTCAACCCGCTCTCCTACAGCCGCCTCATCTACCTCTACACCGCGCTGCTGGTGACGGTTCTGCTCTCGATCAGCCGCGGGCTGATTGCCATTGCGCGCGGCTATCTGCGCAAGTACAGCATTGGCGTGCGGCGCGTGCTGCTGATTGGCGTGGGTGATGTGGGGCGGATGGTCATGCGCACAATTGCCGCCCGCCCCGATCTCGACTACCAGCTCATGGGCTTTCTCGACGACAACCCCACCAAGGGCTTCACCGACATTGGCCCTTTCCGCGCGCTGGGGCCAATTGAGAACTGCGCCGTTGTCCTTGCCGAAGCGCCTGTGGATCATGTCATCATCTGCCTGCCCTGGCAGAGCCACCGTACAACGCAGCGACTGCTCCACCTCTGCGAGCAGTCGGGCGTGCGTGCGCAGGTTGTGCCCGATTTCTTCCAGATGACGCGCGACCAGTTTCAGGTGGAGGAACTCAACGGCATTCCGCTTATCAGCAAGCGCGCCGTGGCGATTACGGGCTGGAATTTCGTCATTAAGCGGGCGAGCGACCTGCTGCTGGGCGGGCTGCTTGCGTTGCTGCTCTCACCTTTCATGCTGTTGATTGCCATCGCGATCAAGCTCGACACGCGCGGCTCGGTCATCTATGCGCAGCAGCGTGTGGGGCGCAACGGCAAGCTCTTTGATTGCTACAAGTTTCGCTCCATGGTGGATGGCGCCGACCAGTTGGTGGATTCGCTGGCCGCGATGAACGAAGCCTCCGGCCCACTCTTCAAGGTGCGCGAGGACCCGCGCCGCACGCGCGTGGGCCGCTTTTTGCGCCGCTGGAGCCTGGACGAGCTGCCGCAGATGTGGAATGTGCTGCGCGGCGAAATGAGCATTGTGGGGCCGCGCCCCAACCTGCCGGGCGAGGTGGCGCAGTATCAGGAATGGCACAAGAAGCGGTTGGTGGCGAACCCGGGCATTACGGGCCTCTGGCAGGTTTCCGGGCGCAGCGATCTCACCTTTGATGAGATGGTGCTGCTGGATGTCTACTACGTGGAGAACTGGAACGTCTTCTTTGACTTCAGCATCATGTTGCGCTCGCTGCCGGCCATTCTGCGCGCGCGGGGTGCTTATTAACGCATGTTATGCAGCGGCAGTTGCAACGCAAGGGCCGCGTAACATGCGTTATTCACCAGGGACGGCAGTGCGCAGGTTACACAGATTGACCAGACAACAACGGATTACACGTGGTTGTCTCTCCAATTTACGAAATCTGAGTACTACCTCCTCTCCATCATGCGGAGGCATTCTGCGTGGCTGACCCGCTCGCCCCACCGGCGCAACGGATTCTGGTTTTGATGAGCATGACCGGAGGCGGTCACCGCGCCAGCGCGCTTGCTCTCAAGGCCGGCTTCGAGCAAGCCTTCCCCGGCCGCTTTGCCGTCGACATTGTCGACATCCTCACCGAGTACACCTTCTGGCCCCTGAACCACTCGCCGCAAATCTACTCGCTGATTGCAACAGAAGCGCCCTGGTTGTGGGGCGTCGCCTACTCCACCGAACTGACACCCACGATCACACGTAGCGCTGTGCGGCTGGCGGGCAAGTTGGCCAACGGGCACATTAGCGCCGCGCTCGACCGCTACAAGCCCGACCTTGTGATCTCTGTCCATCCACTGGCACAGGAGATTACGCTGGGCGTGCTGGCGCGCCGCCCATCACGCAGCCCCTTTGTTACCGTCGTCACCGACCTCGCGTCGGTCCATCCCTTGTGGCTCACGCCGCGTGTCGATGCGCTTTACCTCGCCAGTGAAGAAGCGCTGGCCGCGGCGCGCAACGCGGGCGTGCCGCCCACACGCACGCACCTGCTGGGGTTGCCCATTCGCCCGGCCTTTGCCGAGCCGCACACGCTGACGCGCGACGCTCTGCGCACCCAGTTGGGGATGGACCCCAGCCTGCCTGCGGTAATCCTCATGGGAGGTGGTGATGGCGTAGGCCCCGTCGAGTCCATTGCAATTGCAGCCGACAAGGCCTTTGCCACCAAGGGCATACAGGCGCAAATTGTGGTGATTTGCGGCCGCAACGACAGCCTGCGCAATCGGCTAGAGCGGCGTAGCTGGCAGAACCGCATGCACATCCTTGGCTTTGTGGAGAATATGCCCGCGTGGATGCATGCGAGCGACGCAATTGTGACCAAGGCAGGGCCCGGCACCATTGCCGAGGCGTGCGTCTGCGGACTACCCATTCTGCTCAGTGGTTTCATTCCGGGCCAGGAAGAGGGCAATGTCACCTATGTGGTGAGCCGTGGCGCGGGCGCATTGGAGGGGGACCCGATGGCGATTGGGCGCACGCTGGCGCACTGGTTTGGTGCAGGCAGCGCCGAGCGGCTGCGCATGGCGGCGCGCGCCAAGGCGCTGGGGCGTCCCCACGCCACAGCCGACATCGTCCACTCAGTGGTGAAGTTGATGGACGATTGGGGCAAGTAAGAGGCTAGAGATTGAAGCGTAGGGAATGAAAATTTCAGTCCGCGGAAAGGGCGGCAACAACGGAAACAACAGGAAGGGCCTTCCTGTTGTTTCCGTTGTTGCCGCCCTTTTCGCGGACTGGAATTTTCATTCCCTACTCGCTGAAGCAGATCCTTGGGAAGCGGCTGCGATCGAAATTCGTGCAGCCGCTCGGGGCCCAGCACCGTGACGTCGGCGTGGATCGCCTCTGCCGCGCTGCGGAAGGCGGCAATGTCAACGCCCTGGCAGATGGGCGGCAGCGTGCGCAGGCGGGGCAGGCCGCGCCGGAACATCTTGAGTGCGCCCGCCCAGTTATCCCGCTCAATCTGCAAAAAGGCAACGCCCACCTGCAGGATGCCCTGGTACATTTCGCGCACCGGCCTGCTTTCCGCCAGCCACGCGTGCTCAAAGTGCTCATGCTGGTCAAAGTAGTCGCCGCGGTTGAATGCCTCCACCCCCAGGCGCGCTTCGGCGCTGAGTGCGTCATCCCAGCCGGCGGGCCAGGTGATCTGGCGCGACGTAGCGTGCCACAAGCGCGGGCAGCTCCTCCATCATGCGGCTGCGCGCCCAGGCATGGTCGGCGCCGGCGGCGCGTGCGGCGCGCAGCGTGGCGGCATCCACATGGCTGCCAAAGGCGTAGATGGGCAGGGCGCGTGTGTGGGGGCGCAGTTTGATGCGGCGCAGGGCCGAGGCCCAATCACCCTCTGTGCTCAGGTCCACGAGGGCGAGCACGGGGAAGTGCTGGTCCACCGCATCAACAAGCGCCTCGGGGGAATCCACCAGCAGGGCTCTGCCGCCCTGGGTGCGGATGACGTCGTCAAAGCACGGCGCGAGGAAGAGATCGGGGAGGAGCGCGACCACTGTGGGCGCGGGCCGGGGCGCCGACGCCGGGCCGGTTGAAGGTGCAGACACCGTGGCGGCTAAATAACCTTGACCACCACGTTTGCCTTGGTCCAGAGCTGCTCCAGCTGATAGTGGTCGCGCATCTCCTCGGTAAAGAGGTGCACAATCACGTCGCCGTAGTCGAGTACGGCCCAGCCGCCGCCGCCTGTTTCCACACCTTCAATCGTGAGCGGGCGCAGATTCTGCTCAAGGCGCAGCTTTTCAAGCAACTCATCCTCGATGGCCTTGGCCTGGCGCAGGGTGTCCACAGTGGCAATGAGGAAGTAGCCGGCGAGGCTGGTCATTTCGTGGACATCCAGCAGCACGATATTGGAGGCCTGTTTGTCCTCGATGATTTCCAGCATCTGGCGGGCAAGTGAAATGCTATCCAAACTTTCCAGAAGGGCCTTCCTTTCCCCGGTGGCACCGGGTGTGATGAACAACAAGTTGCAGGTTGAAGAGTTGAAGGTTCAAAGGTTCCTGCGGCGACTTCAAGGGTGTGACGGGCAACAACCCGTAAACTCTTGAACTCCAAAACCCCTGTCTCGACGCACAAGTGTATCACAGAGAGCGTGTGGCTCTTCATCCACAACGCATGCGCTAGCGAAATGTATCCATTGCGGCGGGGCGCTGAATGGCCGTCGCGGGTGCGTGGGCGGCGGGCGGCAGCGTGTAGCCGCGCACAATGACCGCCGGCCTGCCTTCGTCGCTTTGCCCCATGATCAGGCTTGCGGCCGCGGCCAGTTCGTCGGCAATGCACTCTTCGCTCGCCTGCAGGGTATAACCGAAGAGGTCGGAGAGGCCACGCTGATCCCAAAGGGGCGGCAGTCCGGCGCAGCCAATGGCGACGCCCACTGTGCCAATGCGCCACACGCGCCCATGGCTATCGTTGATGATCACCGCCGGCGCGACGCCCGTGTCGCGCGGCAATGGCGCTGCGCAGGGCGGCGGCGCTGGCGTCGGCGTCCCACGGCAGGAGCGCAAGGGTGTCGCCCGCGCCCTCCTGCGCTACGTTGCTCTGCTGTACGTTGCTGCGATCGACGCCGGCATTGGCGCAGACCCAGCCATTGCGCTGCTCTACCACCAGCAGGCCGCGGCGGGCGCGCAGCACGGCATTGCTCTCCTCCAGCACCACCTGCACAACGCGCGGGTCGCGGTCGACGATTGCGGCCAGCCGCTCTGCTTCGGGGCCGGGCTGGACGATGTCAAGGTCGACCATGCGCCCCTCGGCCTTGCTGATGATCTTTTGCGCGACAACCAGCACATCGCCGGGCTGGAATGTCTCGCCCACGGCAGCCAGCCGCTCGACAAAGAGCGTGGCGAGATCATCGCCCGGCTGCACCAACGGTATGGCGGGAATGGGGAAGAGCGTGACAGCGGTCAAGACATACTGCTTTCCAGAGTGAGAATGAAGGGAACTGCGACGCAAGAGGCGCGAAGACGCAAAGGCACGCAAAGAACGGCAAGAGTAAGAAGGGGCAAGCTTGTGCTCTGTTTCTTTGCGTGCCTTTGCGCCTTTGCGTCTTCGCGTCAAGGTTGCCGCTTTACGGCGAGAATTGCCTCCAGCGCGCCGCCGGCGACGGCCAGCGCCTTGTCGGAGACGGTGAAGCAGAAATCGCGCGCCGCACGTGCGTCCACGTCGCCAATCTTCATGCCGGGCGTTACCGCCACCGATGGGTGAATCATACCACGCAGCCGGCCGGCAAAGGGGGCGCGTATGGCAATTGCCTCGCCCGCTGCGGTTGTGAGCGTGGCCACGGGTTCGCCTGCGGCCACGGTGTCGCCGATCTGCACGTGGGGTGTGAGGCTGCCCGCCGCCGGTGCGCGCAGAACGCGTTCAACGCCGCGCCCGCCCACAATTCCGGGTGTGCCCGTGTTGGGCTCGGCCGCTCCCTGCCAGATGACGCGCCCCAGCCAGTGGCCGCGGTTGGTCTCAATGACGGCGTGGCAATCGACGCCGGCGGCAAAGCCCGGCCCCAGGGCAATGACCAGGGATGCGTCATCAATGTGCGTGCCTGTGTTGCGTTTGGCGAGGATGGCGTCCACCAGCACAGCGGGGGCCAGCGCGCGCACTGTCTCTGCGGAGGGCTCCACGAGCACGGGGGCAATGCCCTGCGCCGCCAGCGCCATTGCCTGCTCGGGCGTGGCACGCTGCGCCGTCACCTCCTCCACCTGCCATGCACCGTCGTAGACGGCCTGGGCAAAGGAGACCGTACGGCGCACCGCGAGCGGCTGCGCCAGCTCGGTGAGGATGACCGGGAAGCCGCAGCGCATGAGGCGCAGCGCCACGCCCGTGGCCAGGTCGCCCGCGCCTTTTATGAGGACAGTTTGTGATTGCGTCATTCGTCATGCACCAAAGGGTAATTGGTAAGTGGTGTAGTCATTGGTAGTGGCCCGCCACGATAGCGATCTCGCAAGTTACCAATTACGACTTGCCAGTTACCAATTACCACTGATCGTTTACCGGCCATCCATGCGAACTCAATGCCTCACCCATCCAGCCCCGCCGTCACCCACTCCTCCCAGCGACGCACGTAGGCCCGCTGCTCGCTGGTCTCGGGGGAGCGGCGGCCCGCCTTGGGGGTGGAATCGATGCCCGCCTGGATGAACGTCAGCGCGTCGTCGGCGGCCACGCCGTGGCGCACCAGCCAGCAGCCCACTACCGTGCCCGTGCGGCCAATGCCGCCCCAACAGTGGACGTAGACCGTGCGCCCCTCTTCAAGGTCTGCATCAAGGCTGTCGAGGATAATGGACATCAGTTCGGGGGTGGGAACGCCCAGGTCCATGATCTGAAAGGGACGGTGGATGACCTCGTGGCCCAATGCGGCGGCTTCCTGCTGCACCATGGCGGCGTAGGGATTGAGCGGGTCGTGGGGCGTGGTGAGGTTGTAGAAGGTGTCGATGCCCGCGGCCAGGAAGGCGCGCAACTTGGTGCGCGCCGCCTCTTCATTGAGTGCGGCCGGGTATTCGCCGGCAAGAAAGCGGCCGGGCTCCACCCAATAGGAGGCAGCAATGGGGCGGGGTGTCGATTCAGGCTCACTTGTTGGCACGGATGGCTCCTCTGCTGCACGTTGCGCACTGCACGTTGCGTACTGCGGGTCGAACTGCTGAACTCGGTTTATGTGTAGGCCGAGGTGTCGTGCAATTGAATGGCGGCCTCGGGCAGGTGGCTGATGTCATTGACAGTCACCCCTTGCCAGCTTGCACCGTCGGCGCGCAGAATTGCGATTGAGCAGTTGTGCGGCTCCCAGTTCTGCCAGTCTGCGGGGCCCTCGCCAATCCATGACGCCAGCACGTGGCAGATGAAACCGCCATGTGTTACCAGCAGCACGGTTTCGCCGGCGTGATCGTGCGCAATACGCTTGGCAGCCGCCAGCGCCGCCGCGCCGAAGGAGGCGGGTGATTCGCCATTGGGCGGCGCAAAGGTGGGATCGGCCGCCCAGGTAGCCCACAGGTTTTCATCCCTGCCGAGTTCGGCCATGGCGCGCCCTTCCCAATCGCCAATGTGAAACTCGCGCAGGTCGTCGTCAATCTCCGGTTGCATCCCAATGGCCTGGGCAATGGCGGCGGCGGTTGTTTGCGCGCGCTGCAGCGGCGAGACGTAGAACGCATCAATGCCGCCGACTTCGGCCGCGAGGGTGGCAAAGCGAGCGCCCGTGGCGGCCACCTGCAGCCGGCCCCGCGGCGTGAGTGGCGCATCGAGCGAGCCATGCCAGACGCCATCTACATTGGCTTTGGTTTCCGCATGGCGGACGAGAATAAGGGTTGTGATGGGCATAATGAATTCAAGGTTTAAAGGTTTAAGGGTTGACGCGTTGCAGGGCCAGAGGTTTGTTGCAGGAGCGCGTCTTCAATCAAGACGAAGCTTCAGCCTTTGAGACCTTTGCGCTTTTCAACCGTGCAGCCGCTTTGCGCCCGCGTTGACACCGTATCCTCCCCATGCTACACTTGCCGCATGATGCAAACAAACAGCGCTGTGCCCGCGTTTGAATCGAGGATGCGCACCACGGGGAGGTTGTAGCCGCTCTGGGCCTTTGCGCGTCTTGTCTGTTGCTCTTTCTGCAAAGTCCTCCGGCGGAGGGCTTTTTTGTTTGCCATGAATCGACGCATACAGCGTGTACAACGCGTCCTGTGCAATAGAGGCGGATCTGATGGAATCACCAAGCTCGACGGAATTACCCAAGCAGTACAAGGCGGGCATTGCCGGTGCCACGGGCTACACCGGCCTGGCGCTGGTGCAGCTCATTCAGCGCCACCCACAACTGGAAGTCGGCTGGCTCACCAGCGAAAATAACGCCGGCAAGCAT
Source organism: uncultured Chloroflexia bacterium (assembly GCA_963773745.1). Lineage (GTDB taxonomy): Bacteria > Chloroflexota > Anaerolineae > Caldilineales > Caldilineaceae > UBA5069. Next base: position 271,949 of record CAVZCL010000003.1, on the reverse strand, counting down.
TTCGATGATGTGCATGCCGTACCCTGGGCCATCCCGCTGATTCCGCTGCAGGAGAGCTATACGCGCGCCGGTGAAGTGGATGTCGTCTTTCTCTGCCTGCCGCACGGCGAATCGCTTGAGGCGGCGCGCCGCTTCGCTGCCGAGGGCGTGCGCGTGATTGACTTGAGCGCCGACTTCCGCCTCGATACGCCCGAAGCCTACGGCGTCTGGTATGGCCATGACCACGCCGATCCGGCCCTGCTGGCGCGCTTCGTCTACGGCCTGTGCGAAATCAACCGAGAGCAGATGCGGGGCGCGCAGCTGATTGCCAACCCGGGCTGCTACCCAACGTCGGTCAACCTGGGGCTCTACCCGCTGGCGCGCGCAGGAGTGTTAGGCGAGCGTGTGGTCATCGATGCCAAGAGCGGCATCAGCGGCGCAGGGCGATCGGCCAAATTGCTCTACCAGTTCGTTGAGTCCAACGAGAACCTCACTCCCTACAATCTGGGCTATCGCCACCGCCACATTGCCGAGATGGAGCTTGTGCTCAACAGCGCCGCGCAAGCCGGCGGGCAAGGCGGTCAGGCGGGCCGAGCGCACCGCTTCAGTTTCAACCCGCACCTGCTGCCCGTAAATCAGGGCATTCTGAGTACAATGTATGTGAGCGTCGGCGGCGGCCTGAGTGAGGTGCAGGTGCGCGAGCTCTATGCGCAGCAGTATGCAGGTGAACCCTTTATCCACTTGTTGCCCGCCGGACAGCAGGCCACGCTGCGCCATGTGACGGGCACCAATCGCTGCGCCATCTCCATCACGCCCGGAGGACCCGCGCAACCCCAACGGGCCGGATTACGTGATTGTGGCCTGTATCGACAACATCATCAAGGGGGCAAGCGGCCAGGCGCTGCAGTGCTTCAACATTGCGGCGGGGCTGGATGAGACGGCGGGATTGCTTGTAGTGGCGTCAGTGTGGCGGCGCGCCGCAATGTGGGCGCAACCGTGTGATAAGAGAGACAAGGCAAAATGCAGCAGATAACCGAAGCCGCCGGTGCGAGCGAAATGGCTGAGCCGGAGATGCCCTACATCGTTGTCCTCAAGGTGGGGGGCAATGAACTGGATGACCCCGCTTTCCTCTTTGGGCTGGTGCAGGCCGTGCGCGCCGTGCTCGATGACGGGCACTTCCCCGTGATTGTGCACGGGGGCGGCAAGGCCGTTTCCGATTACCAGGCGAGGCTGGGGCTGAGCGAGCAGCGCATTGAAGGGCTGCGGGTGACCGACGCCGCCAGCATGGAGTTGGCCGAAATGGTGCTCAGTGGCCTCATGAACAAGCGCATTGTACGCGCGCTCGTCAACAAGGGCATTCGCGCCGCCGGCATGAGCGGTGTGGACGACGGCACGATCTACGTGGAAAAGATGTGGCATCCCCTGGGCGACCTGGGGCGGGTGGGTGAGGTGCGCGATGTGGACCCCTATCTGCTCAACACCCTCATCGCCGCAAAAATCGTGCCCGTTGTCTCGCCCATCAGCTTTGGCGCGCTTGATGCGGAGAGCTACAACGTCAATGCCGACCACGCCGCCACAGCCCTGGCTGCGCGCCTGGGGGCCATCAGGCTCGTCTTCGTGAGCAATGTGCCGGGCGTGCTGGTGGCGGGGCGGGTGGTGCGCGCCGTGACGGCCGGCCAGGCCGAGGCGTGGATTCGCGAGGGAATTATCAACGGGGGCATGGTGCCCAAGGTGCGCAGCGCCGTGGATGCTGTGCGCAGCGGCGTGGCGCAGGCGGTGATCACCAACCTGGCGGGTGTGCAGGAGGGTGGCGGCACCGGTGTGCTGGGCGGGTAAGCGAGGTGTAGCCAACTGCCCGCTGCGGTCCGGCGCGCAGGTTGTCTTGCGCTGCCGGTCACTCTGCGTCGGCAAGGCTGCTCGTGCCTGCAAGAACGTCCTTCTGCAGGATTTCGCGCACCTTCTCTGGTTCTTCAAACATGGGGCTGTGCGCCGATTGCTCGAATGTATAGAATCCCTTGACCGGTGCAGTGAGACCATCAAAGTAGGCCTTGGCCTCCGCATAGGAGCAGGTGTAGTCGTATATGCCGTGCAAGAAGTAGACGGGAATCGTGAGCACCGGCACCCGTTCTTTCAGGTCGGTGCTTACGATGTCATCCCAGACGACACTGACGCCGGACGAGAACTTGCCACGCCAGAGGTTGAATTTCTCTATAGGAGTGTACTCCCGGTTCTTGAATGACTCGAAGAAGATGTCGCGGATGACGGATCGCATCGTGTGCATTGTGCCAATGCCGAGCCCGTGCATCGCATCATCACGTATGGCATAGTATGCGTCCGGAATGCCGCCCTCCAGGGAGACGGGAGCCGCTGTGAGCTTCTGCACCATCTCGGCATTGCCGTTTTCAGCATATTGCTTAAGCATGAAATCGTATGCCAGTTGTTCGGATCTGAGTTGGTCCGCCTGTTGGGCCACACCAATGTAGGCGTGGTACAACTCCGGTGCGCGCGCCGCGGCCTGGATGCCGATGAATGTGCCACCGGAATGTGCCATGAGAAAGATCTTCTCCTGGCCAAAGCGCTTGCGCAGGTAATTCGTCACTTCGATCGTGTCGGATATAAGCTGCTCGGTCGTCAACGTCTCCGGCGGAATGTCGGCACTGTAGGAGAGTCCCGCACCACGCTGGTCCCACCAGACGACGGTGAAGAGATCTTCGAGACCCGTTGGGTAGCGCTGTGTCAGGAAGTAATCCGGCATGCCCCCATGAATGTAGAGCAGCACCGGGTTCGACACGTCTTTGCCCTTGATGATCATGCCTTGTTGCACACCGTTGATTTCGACATGGGTCTTCTCTGCAATGCTTCCTGCGAGCGGGCTTCCGTTCTTGTCGACGAAGGGCTTGAGTCTGCCGGGATAACTCCAGTAAAGCGCAATGCCTGCAATGCAGACAACGAATGCCGACAAGAGGAAGAGGACGACGAACAGTCCGCGTCGTCCCGAACGCCGGAAGGATAGCTTTGCGGGCCATGTTGTGTTGCTGCCGGCCATGATTCACCTCTTGGGATGCGCTTCAACAGCAGTGCAATCGTGGTTTGTTGTGGGTAGGATCGCCGTCTGCGAGTTATTGAAAGCGCTCATGCGCTCGCATCAACACGATAGCGCGTTAGGTCGGTCGCCCACACTAACTTTAGGCACAATTCGTTTCGCACATTTCATCTTGCACATTTCGTCACGCCGAATTGCCCAGGCCATGAATCTCAGACGGAGCAGACAGCATGGACGCACAAGAAATCATCGATCTCGAACATGAATACGTCCTGGGCGTCTACGGGCGCGCGCCGTTTGTGCTTGAGCGGGGCGACGGCTGCACCCTCTATGACACGGCCGGCAAGGCGTACGTCGATTGCGTGGCGGGGATTGCCGTCAACGCGCTGGGCTACAACGATGCGGGCATCAACGCCGCGCTTGCCAATGCGGCGGCCAGCGGGATGTGGCATACGAGCAACCTCTACCACACGGCCCCGCACGCGCAGCTGGCGCAGATGCTCTGCGAGGGTTCCTTTGCCGACAAGGTGCACTTCAGCAACTCGGGGGCCGAGGCGAATGAGGGGGCCTTCAAGTTTGCGCGCCGCTATGCAAGAGACAAGGGCCACGCCGACAAGTTCGAAATTCTGGCCTTCAGTGGCGCCTTCCATGGGCGCACCTTTGGCGCGCTCGCGGCCACGCCGCGCCCCAAGTACCAGGAACCCTTCACGCCCCTCATGCCCGGGGTGCGCTTTGCCACCTTCAACGACCTGGAGAGCGCCCGCGCGCAGATGGACGAACGCGTCTGCGCCATCATCGTTGAGCCGATTCAGGGCGAGGGCGGTGTTTATCCCGCGTCCGAAGAATTTCTGCGCGGGCTGCGCGCTTTGGCCGATCAATACGACGCGCTGCTCATTTACGACGAAGTGCAGTGTGGCGTAGGGCGCACGGGCTCCTTCTGGGCCTACCAGGCGCTGGCGAGAGATGGCGCGTCTGCCGGCGACCCGGAGGCGCTGGCCCCCGACATCCTGACCGCGGCCAAGCCACTGGCCGGCGGCATGCCCATGGGGGCCATCCTCATGCGCCAGAAGGTGGCCGATGTGATGCACAAGGGCGAGCACGGCAGCACCTTTGCCGGCGGCCCGCTGGTTACAAGTGTGGCCACACACGTGGTAGGCCGCGTACAGCAGCCCGCCTTTTTGGCCGAGGTGGACGCCAAGGGCAAGCTGCTGCGCGAGATGCTCGAAGAGCTCAACAGCCCCCACATTGTAGAGGTGCGCGGCAAGGGGCTCATGGTGGGCGTGGAGCTGGACATTGACGCCTCGCCCGTGATTGCCGCCGCCTATGACCGCGGCCTGCTGGTCGTCAATGCCGGCCCCAACGTGCTGCGCCTCGTGCCGCCGCTCATCATCAGCGAAGAGGAAATCGCCTTCGTGGTGGGTGCGCTGGGCGAGATTCTGCAGGGTGTAGCAGCATAATTGAAAACGGACGATTGACGATTCGCGCCGCCACATGAGCGCCGGCGAATCTTTGCGACAATCGTCAATCGTCTATTTTCAATCGTCCCTTCTTGCTCGTTCTTTCCCGGATACGCCATGCCCGTCATCATCCGCCCGGCGACTGCCGCCGATGTGCCACCGATTTTGAGCATTGTGAACCGCTTTGCCGACATGAATGTCATGCTGCCGCGCACCGAAGAGAGCGTGCGCCAGACGATTGACGCATGGCTGGTGGCTGCGCACGACGGCGAACCACCTCCCGGCGAGCCCAACGTTGTGGGTTGCGGCGCGCTGGTGGCGCTGACCGACACGCTGGTCGAACTGCGCTCGCTGGCGGTGCACGAAAGCCAGCAGGGCAAGGGGCTGGGCGGCGTCATCGTTGATGCACTGGTGAAGATGGCGCGTGAGCAAGGCTATGCGCAGATTTGCGCGCTCACGCTGCGCGAGAACTTCTTTGTGCGCCACGGCTTTGCGCTGGTGGATCGCTGGGCCATCAGCCCCAAGGTCTGGCAGGAGTGCATCTACTGCCGCAAGTTTCACCGCTGCGATGAGGTGGCTGTGCTCATGGATTTGACCGCTGTATCCTCCGATGCGGCGGCCACCGCTGGCGCACAGGCCACCGGCGCGGGGGCGTGGAGTCCGCTGCTTAAATGGGAAGAGTGGCAGCCGCTGCGCCTGGCTTATCGGCGCAAACCCGAGGGAAGCGAGAAGGAAACGGATGGCTGAAGCGCTGTTGGTGCTGGCGAACGGCACTGTCTACAGAGGTGAAGGTTTTGGTGCGGCTACCACGGTCGTGGGCGAGATGGTCTTCAACACCTCCCTCACCGGCTATCAGGAGGTCATTACCGACCCGTCGTACCGCGGGCAGATGGTGACGATGACCGTGAGCCACGTGGGCAACACAGGCATCAACGCCGAAGATGTAGAGAGCGACGCACCCCAGATTACGGCGCTGGTTGTGCGCGAGGTGAGCCCTGTGGTGAGCAACTGGCGCTCCAACGAGACGCTGAGCGATTATCTGGCGCGCCACAATATTCCGGGGATTAGCGAAGTGGACACGCGCGCGCTCACACGCACACTGCGCGACGGCGGCGTGCTCCACGCCGCGCTCTGCACCGACGGCAGCCACAGCGCCGACCAGTTGCTGGCGCTGGCGCGCGGCTGGGAGGGGCTCGACGGGCGCGACCTGGTGCGCGAAGTGACCTGTCAGGAACCCTACAACTGGGTGGACGGCACGCGTGTGGAGTGGACGCCGGTGCCCTCGGGCGGGTGGCAGCCGCCTGGCGCGCAGGACGCGCCCCTGCAGCAGGACGCGCCGCTGGTGGTGGCCCCCCTTGTCGTGGCATTCGATTACGGCATCAAGCACAACATTCTGCGCCGCCTTACCAGCCACGGGCTGCGCGTCACGGTCGTCCCCGCGCACACCACCGCGGCTGAGGTGCTGGCGCTGCGCCCTGACGGCCTCTTCCTGAGCAATGGCCCGGGCGATCCCGCCGGCCTGCCCTATGCCGCCGAGGCGGTCGCTGCGCTGCTCGATGCGCGCATGCCCACCTTCGGCATCTGCCTGGGCCACCAGATTATGGGTCTGGCGGCCGGCGCGCGCACCTACAAGCTCAAGTTCGGCCACCACGGCGGCAATCAGCCCGTCTCGGATGTGGACGCGACCAATGTGCAGATTACGGCGCAGAATCACAATTATGCTGTGGATGAATCGACGCTGCCGCAGCGCGTTGAGGTGACCCATCGTAACCTCAACGACGGCACCGTGGAGGGATTGCGCTTTCGCGACCGGCCCGCCTTCTGTGTGCAGTATCACCCCGAGGCGAGCCCGGGCCCCCACGACGCCGACCTGCTCTTTGCCCGCTTCGCCGCGCTCGTCAACGAGCACAGGCGGCAGCAGTAACTTCTCAACGCAAAGACGCAAAGGGAGCAAAGAACGCAAAGGAACTGCAAAAGCAAAGAATAGAGTAGTTGGCGTACAGCAAATAGCGAATGATGGCAGCAAAGGGTAACGATTTAGAGCCGACTCTTGTTTTGCTGTTCCTTTGCTTTTCCTTTGCGTTCTTTGCTCCCTTTGCACCTTTGCGTTGAGATGTTCGTTTGCGAGCATGAATGTATAAGGAGAATCCAGTATGAACGCAACCCCGAACGGCGTACGCTCTGTGAATGTTTCGCTTGTCGGCATGGGCAATGTGGGGCGCAATGTGCTGCGCCTGCTGGAGGAGAAGCGCGCGCTGCTGGCCAGCGCCTATGGGCTGGACTTCCGCGTGATCCTTGCGGCCGACAGCAGCGGCGTGGCCGTGAATCCCGAAGGTTTTGAAATTGGCGACCTGCGCCGCACCAAGGAGCTGGGCGGTCACATGGACGAACTGTCGGGCTTTCTGCCCAACCGCTCGCCGGCCGAGGCGCTGGCCATTTGCCACTGTAATTTGCTCTTCGAGTCCTCCCCCGTCAATTTGCAAACGGGCGAGCCCGGCATGGGGGCTGCGCGCGCCATGCTCGCGCGCGGCGCGCACGTTGTGTTGGCCAACAAGGCCCCGCTTGTGCTCGCCTTTGACGATCTGCACAAGCTGGCGCGCAGCAACGGGGCGCAGCTTGCCTTCAGCGCCACAGTCTGCGGCGCGCTGCCGGTGATCAACATTCTGCAGCGCGACTTCATTGCCGCCGACATCCGCAGCGTGCGCGGCATCTTCAACAGCACCTCCAACTACATTTTGGGCGAGATGGAGGCTGGGCGCGACTATGGCGAGGCGCTGGCCGAGGCGCAGCGGCGCGGTCTTGCAGAGACGAACCCCAGCCTCGATGTGGATGGCTGGGACACTGCCAACAAGCTGGTGATCATTGCCAACGCGGCGCTGGGCGTCTCGCCGAAGCTCGAGGATGTGGCGGTGACAGGGATACGCCACGTGACTGCGGCCGATTTGGCCGCGGCCCGCGCCGAAGGCAAGACCATCAAGCTGGTGGCCACGGCGCAGCGCACAGGGCGCGCTTACCGCCTTACCGTCGCACCAGAGGTGGTGGCGGCCGATGATTTCCTCGGCGGCTGCACCAGTTGGGAGATGGGCATTGAGATACAGAGCGATATCTACGGCCGGCAGATGTACAAGGTGTGGGAGCGCGAGCCCCTGCCCACCGCCGCCGCCATGCTGCGCGATGCAGTGAATATCTACACGAGTGGCGGGGCGTAAAAAGTAATTGGCAAGTGGTGAAGTGGTAACAAGAGAGGCGCCGCGGAATATCATCCGCGGCGCCTCTCTTGTTACCACTTCACCACTTGCCAATTACTTTTTACCAGTCACTAATTCCCCTCAACGACTGCCAACTCCTCCACCAGGCCACCCACTACGTCAATGAAATTGGCGTTCACCCAGCCGTCGCCGCTGGGGGTGCGCACGCGCAGCCAGTCGCTTTGGGGTGTGCGCCCCAGCACAATCAGCTGCGATTGGGCGGGCAGCGACGCGACGACGCTGCCACTGGTGGAGGGCGCTGCGCGCAAGTTCAGGTTGCCGCTCGTGTTCACCGTGCCAATGAGCACGTCACTGGTGGCAGGGTCACTGGCGGAGGCGTCATCCATGGCGGCGGTCAGCGCCGCTGCCGGTTCGGGCGTGGCAACGGAAGCCGCACTGCCACCGGATGCAATGGCCGTGGCGCGTGCTGCGTTGAGGGCCGCCTGCGTGGGCAGCGCTGCGAGCATGTCCGCAATCGGCGTGGACATGGGGATCATGGCATCGGCAATGAGGGTAGCCACGGGGCCGGGCGAGAAGGCCTCGTCCACGGTCGTCAAGCCTTCGGCGTTGTAGACCACAAGCGCACCCGCCGGCACCCAGCCCGCCGTGGCGTCATCCGTATAGACAGCCAGCCAGCCTCCATCGGCCGAGCGGCCGGTGACGGTGACGGTGCTCGCAACCGGCACGCTGCCCACGGCGCTGCCGCCCGGCGCATCGAGAAGGGTCGCGCCACCTGTGGCAATGCCCATGGCCGACGGCGGCTGCTTCATGAGGAATGCCTGGAGCAGCGAACGGCGCGCCGAAGCAGAGGATTGCGGCGCCTCGACTTCGGTTGCAGCGTTGGGGTTGCGCGTGGGCACAAAGACGGGCGTGCGCGTGATCGGCGTCAGGCGATAGGGTGGCAGCGTGCGCGCAAAGTCCGGCGTGGGCTGCACGGGGCGCACAATGTCGGCTGGGATGGGGGTGGCCTCAACGCCGGCGCCTGGCCCACAGCCCGCCAGCAGCGCCAGTGCGCCCAGCGCCACAAGCACCACAATCATGCGCGCCTTGCGCCCAGTGCGCAGCGCGTTTGTGGCGTGTCCGGAGCGCGCTGCCTGCCTGCGCTCAATGCGCTTGCTCATGGCCGATCCAAATTCCAGCGTGCTGCTATTCATAGCGCAACGCATCGATGGGGTTGAGACGACTGGCCCGATAGGCTGGGTAGATGCCGAAGAAGAGCCCCACCGCCATGGAAAAGATAAGCGCCAGGAAGATGGCATTTGTGCTGACGACGGCGCCGAAAGCATCCGAAATCTGGCTAACGGCAATTGCGCCGCCCACACCCAGCAGAATGCCGATGATCCCGCCCAGCACGGAGAGCGCCACCGCCTCCACCAAAAACTGGGTGAGCACGTCGCGTCGCTTCGCGCCTACGGCCTTGCGCAAGCCGATTTCGCGCGTCCGCTCGGTCACGCTCACCAACATGATATTCATGATGCCAATGCCGCCCACGAGCAGGCTGATGCCCGCAATCGCGCCCAGGAAGATTGTGAGCGCGCCGAGCACGCCATCGAGCACACCCAGCACGTCATTCTGGCTGATGACCGAGAAGTTGTCGCTGTCCAGGTAGTTGATGTCGCGCCGTTCGCGCAGCAGCCTGGCAATGTCCTCCTGCGCCTGCGGCATGTTCTCGGCCGTGTCCACACTCGTGTAGATGGTGCTCACGTTGTAGTCGCCGCCCACGGTCTTGCTGCCAAAGAGGCGATCCTGCGCGGTGCTCAGCGGCACAAAGACCGACTGATCCTGGCTGCCGCTTGGCCCGGCGTTGCCCTTGCTGTCCATGACGCCGATCACACGGAAGATGACATTGTTGATTGTGATTGTCTGGTCAATGGGGTATTCGCCCGGCTCGAAGAGCTTTTTGTAGGTCTCGGAGCCGATGGCCACCACACGCCCGCGCGTGTCCACATCCTCCTGCGTGAAGAAAGTGCCCTGCGTGGGCTGCCATGAACGCACCTGCGTGAATTCGGGCGTGGTGGCGTTAATGTCCACCGATGTGGATTTGTCGCCACGCGACGCGCTGCCCGTGCGCGCAAAGAAGGGCGCGACGGCGGCGACGTCCGGCACGTTGAGTGGATCGCTGATGGCCTGCGCGTCGCTCATGGTGAGTAATTGCATACCGCCGCCGCGACCCTGCTGTTCAACGCCAGAGAGCGACCCAGGGATGACGATGAGCAGGTTGGCGCCGAGGCCGGCGAATTGATCGGTGACATAGGCCTGCACGCCGGCGCCAATCGACATGAGCGCAATCACCGCGCCCACGCCAATGATGATGCCCAGCATGGTGAGCACGCTGCGCAGCTTGTTGGCGGCAAGGGCGCGCGCCGCAACCTGGAGAGCTTCGACAAACTTCATATGGACATTTCCTCGTCACCCACAGCAGGGCGCAGATCGTCAAGGGACATATTTTCGGGCAGCAGGTCACGGTAGATGCCGGCGCGTGGCTCGTGACGCACGTCGCGCTCCACCACGCCGTCACGCACGTGGATGACACGGTGACAATAGTCGGCGGTCTCAAGGCTGTGTGTCACGAAGAGAATCGTCATCCCACGCTCCACGTTGAGGCGCTGGAAGAGTTCCATAATCTCGACGCTGGTCTTGCTGTCGAGATTGCCCGTAGGCTCATCAGCCAGAATCATGGCGGGATTATTGATGAGCGCACGCGCAATCGCCACGCGCTGCTGCTGGCCGCCGGAGAGTTCGTTTGGTTTGTGGTGCACGCGGTCGCCCAACCCCACGAGACGCAACGATTCCGCCGCGCGGCCGTGGCGATTGCGTGCACCCGCTCCCAGATAAATGAGCGGCAGCTCCACATTGGCCAGCGCCGTGGTGCGCGAGAGCAGGTTGAAGCTCTGGAAGACGAAGCCAATCTTGCGCGCCCGAATGTCGGCGAGCTGGTCGTCACTCAGCTTGCTCACGTCCGTGCCGTCGAGCAGATAGGTGCCGGATGTGGGCACGTCCAGGCACCCGATGACATTCATGAGCGTCGACTTGCCGCTGCCGGACGGGCCCATGATGGCTGTCATCTCGCCCGGGAAAACCTCGACGTTGATGCCTCGCAGCGCTGCCACCTCCATCTCACCCATCTGGTAGACCTTGGTGATGTTCTTGATGGAGATCACGGGCGTCATACCGTTGCCCGCGCCATTGCCGTTGCGCTTGGTGGCAGCGGTCAGCCCTTGGCGCGCGAGATCTCGGTCATTGTCCACGACCGCCTTTGGCGCCGGTGTCACGGGTGCAGCTGCGGCGGGTGCAGTGCGGCGGGTGCAGCGGCGACGGGTGCAGGGGCGACGGGTGCAGGCGGCAGGTGGCGCGCAGGTGCGGCAGGTGCGGCAGCAACTGGCGCAGCTTCTTTTACAGCGGCCGGCGCCGATGGTGACGGAGCTTGTGCAACGGGTGCGGCGGCAATGGGAGTGACGGCAACGGGTGGCGGTGCTGCCGGCTCTGCATGGGCAGGCGTTGGCGCTGCCTTGGCGGGTGCAGCCGCTGCTGCGGGCGCAGCAGCGGGCGGCGCCTCCACCAGCGGATTGGCACGCCCGGGCTGCAGGCGTGGGCCGCCAACAAGCTCAAACTGTGTGTCGGCGCCGTTTTTCTGCTTGCGGCGAAAGAGAGGCATTGTTGAAAAGCTTCCTTGAACGTGCGAACAAAAATCAATGTTATGCGAGCAGTGCGCAGGGCGGCTTCAGTGGTGCGTCTCTTAAGTCCGCAGCACTGAAGCCGCCGCTACACGACCCCGGGGCTAGTTGCCAAAGGCGCGCTGCAGCTGCTCGGCGCCGGTGAGCGTCACAAGCGCCACTTGATCGCCATCATCGAGGCCGGCCGTAACCTGGCTCTCGCGCTCATTGCGCAAGCCCAGTTCCACCGACTGCAACACGGGCTGGTCGCCCACCATCTTGTAAACAGTTGCTTCGCCCGATTCGCGGTTGAGCGAAATGAAGCGGTTGGGCAGCAGGATCGCATCAGGCACATCGGCCGTCGTGATCACCGCAGTGGCGCTCATGCCGGAGCGCAGTGGCGCGTCGGTATCGGCGGGCACAATCGTCAACTCATAAGCAACCACGCCGCCCACATTCTGCGACGTGGGCGAGATTTCGGTCACCGTGCCCGTGAGGGGCGTATCGGGCAGCGCGTCCACGCGCAACGTTACCGGCTGGCCCACCTCGATCGCGCGCACGTCGGTCTCATCCACCAGCACATTGAGGTGGAACTGGTCCAGGTCCGCCAGGGCGATGGCAGGGCCGCCGCCGGTGAGCTCACCGCGGGCTATGTTCACCACGCTGACAATGCCCGCAAAGGGAGCCACCAGCTGCGCATTGGAGAGCGCATTCTCGGATTGGAGCACGCTCAGCTGCGATTGCTGCACCTGGGCGCGGGCAATGTCCAGGTCTTCGTTCGACGGGCCGTCGAGCAGATTGGTGAGGTTGTTTTGCGCCTGGATCAAATTGGCCTGCGCCTGACGCACCTGCACTTCACCCTGGGCGATCTGGTTGAGCGAGCTGGAGACCTGCGCGTCGGTGGGGCCTTCGTCGGTGAGTTGCGTTTGCGCCAGCGCTACCTCATAGGCCAGCGTAGCGGATTCGAGCTGCGCCGACTGGGGCAGCTCACCTATGTTGGGTTGATCCTTGACACGGTTGTACTGCTGCTGCGCCGACCTAAGGTTGACCTCTGCCTGGCGCAGGTTGGCTTCGTTCACCTGCATCTGCGCTGCTGTGTTGTCGGCAAAGAGCTGGCTGTAGCCACTGCGCGCTGCGTTGAGCGAGGCTTCGGCTCCGGCGACGCTGCTCTGCGCAACCTCCACCGCAGCCTGCGCCGAGAGAATATCGTTCTCTTCGGGCGGATTCTCAAGCTTGGCAAGCTGCGCCTGGGCAATTTGCAAATTGACCTTGGCCTGTGCCAGCGCCAGCGCCAGATCGGTGGTCTCGAGGGTAGCCAGCAGCTGCCCTTCCTCCACGGCCTGCCCGGCGCTCACCAGTACATCCTCCACGCGGCCGGCGCTGCGGAACGAGAGCGCGACCTCCTGCTCGGGCTGGATGCTGCCCGTGCCATTGACGGTGGCGGCAATGTTGCCCCGCTGAATGGTGAAGGTCTCGTATTGGGGCGCTGCCGCCGCTGCCTGTTGGGGCACATAGACATTCTGATAGTAAAACCAGCCGCCGCCCGCCAGCGCCACCACAACCACCAGGCCGATAATCCATTTCCACATAGTCCAGCATCCATTCCTTCTGTTCTGCCGCCCACGTTTAAACGAAGGGACGCAGTGCGCGACAGGCCGATTGTACTCGCAAATCGCGCCCAAATCGGTGGGAGTCCTCCCAGATCAAGCGAGGCAAAACCCAGGCCTTGGGCGCGATGGTTAGATATTCAAACTATATAGACAACTTCAATGATTGTATTGCAATTCAGAGTGCAGCGCAAACTTGCTGTGCGTATCATAGCACTTTTGCAGAGCGCGTTGCCACAGGAATTTACGCGTTTTTTGCGCTCTCAGCGTCCGCATCCCCCACTGTTATGCCGGCCAGGTTTTCAAGCGCTTTCATGAGTGCATGGTTGCCGTCGCCCCCCAGGCCGCGTGCCTGCAGCGTGCGGTAGAGGTTGTTGATGAGCGCCGTGCCGATGAGCGGCACGCCCAGCTCTTGGGCGGCCTCCAGCACAAGGCGCAGATCCTTCTGCTGCAGATCAATCGTGAAGCCCGGCCGCCAGTCGCGCGCGATGATTTGCGGGCCGCGGTTGCTGAACATCCAGCTGCCTGCTGCTCCCTGGCTAATCGCCGCATGGGTCTTTTCGAGGTCCACGCCGCCTGCCTCGGCAAAGAGCAGCGCCTCGCACATAGCCAGCGTGTTGCCTACCACGAGCACCTGGTTGACGCCCTTCACTGTCTGCCCGGCGCCGTGGTCGCCCACGTGGGTAATTGTCTTGCCCATAGCCTCAAAGGCGGGGCGGGCGCGTTCGAATTGATCGGCCGGGCCGCCCACCATGATGCTGAGGGTGCCGCGCGCCGCGCCCTCGCTGCCGCCGCTTACGGGCGCATCGAGCATGGCAATGCCCTTTTCGTCGAGCTTCTCGGCCAGCGCACGCGTCGCCTTGGGGCTGATTGTGCTGCAGTCGACCACCAGTGCGCCACGCTCTGCGCCCTGCATGATGCCATTCTCGCTGAGGACGACCTCTTCGACATCGGGCGTGTCGCTGACGCAGATGAAGATGATGTCGCTGCGCGCCGCCACGGCCGCGGGCGAGTCGCCGGCCTGCGCGCCGTCGGCCACAAGTTCATCCATGCGCGCGGCGGTGCGGTTCCACACGGTGAGGGAGAAGCCCGCTTTAAGCAGATTGCGCGCCATGCCGCGCCCCATGATGCCGAGTCCGATAAAGCCAATGCGTTCGGCCATGATTGCCTCCTGGAGTGGGATGGGAAAGATGGGTACGTGGTAACTCAGGTTGCGCAGCGGCAGTTTCGACGCAAAGGCGCAAGTAATAGAGTGGTAAATGGTGACGTGGGAATACGCCAAAAGGGATGCAGCGCGCACCGTTCCCCACGCAATAATACCCTACGCACTGGAGGTTGCGCGAGTTGCGGCGGCCGTCAAGCAAGGCTTCCGACGCTGGAAACCTCGCTTTGGGCCGCGTGCGGCGACGCGCTGTGACCTGGACAACAGATTAGCCGCCGTGCCTTCTGCTATACTGCGCTCACTGCACAGGGCACGGGCCCAGCGTGTGCATTGGGTTCACTGGATCATATCCGCATGAATCACATCCCTGGTATGCATGTGCGCGGCTATGCGGCCCGGCGAATGGCCGCTGCCGCACTCTTTGCTCTCGTGGTGCTTCTGGCGCTGGCGACAGTTCTCCCGGCGCAGGCCCAATCGCCGTGGCCAGCGCCCGCTGGCTCGCCCGTGCTGCCTGCCGCCGTTCAGCAGCCCGCCATGACGGATCGCCTCGCGGCCACGCTCGCGACGGCAAGCGGGCCGGTGGAATTCCTCGTCATCCTCAAGGAGCAGCCCGACGCGCCGGCGCTGGCGGCTGCTGCATCGCCCAGCGATCGCGCCGCCTCGCTCTATGGCTCGCTCACTGCGCAGGCAGCGGCAAGCCAGGCGCCGCTGCGCGCGTGGCTTGATGCGCAGGGTGTCGCCTACCGTCCCTTCTATATCGTCAACATGATTTCCGTCACCGGCGACGCTGCGCTTGCAGAGGCGCTGCTGGCACGGCCCGACGTGGCGCGCCTTGCGGCCGACCCGCCGCTGGCCGCGCTTTCCGGTCAAACAACCAGCCGCGCACTGCCGCTCCCTGCCGGCTGGCAAATTGTGCGCGCGGCGGAGGCAGTTGCCCAGTCCACTGCACAGGCCGAATTGCCGTGGGGGCTCACGCAGACGGGCGCACCGGCCCTCTGGGCACAGGGGATTACAGGGGAGGGCATTGTCATCGGCAGCCAGGACACGGGCGTCATGTGGGATCACCCCGCGCTGCGCGACGCCTATCGGGGCTGGGACAGCGCGACGCTCACTGTCACCCATGCGTACAATTGGTTTGACGCCTTTGGCGTTGACGAGGCGCGCGCCATCCGCTGCAGCGGCGACGCAGCCACCGACGCGCAAATCCCCTGCGACGACTACGGCCACGGCTCGCACACTGTGGGCACCATGGTGGGCGACGCCACCGTGCTCAGCGACACGGTGCTGGGCATGGCCCCAGGCGCGCAATGGATCGGCTGCCGCAACATGAGCGCCGGCGTGGGCAAGCCCTCCTCCTACGCCACCTGCTTCGAGTGGTTCCTTGCTCCCTACCCACAGGGGGGTAACCCCTTCACCGACGGCAAGCCCGAGCTTGCGCCCGACATTATCAACAATTCGTGGGGCTGCCCGCCCTATGAAGGCTGCGACGACCCGCAGATTTTGCGCCAGGTGGTGGCCACGGCACGCGCCGCCGGGCAGTTTGTGGTGGCGTCGGCCGGCAACGACGGTTCTTCGTGCAGCAGCGTGGTCGACCCAATCGCCATCTATGATGAGGTCTTTTCGGTGGGTGCGGTCGATTCAACGGGCATGATTGCCCCCTTCAGCAGCCGTGGCCCCGGTGACGGTGGACGGCAGCGGCCGCCCCAAGCCCGACATCAGCGCGCCCGGTGTCGGCGTGCGCTCGGTGAGCCTTGACGGCGGTGTGAGCGCTTTTTCGCAGGGGACAAGCATGGCTTCGCCCCATGTGGCAGGCGCGGTGGCGCTGCTCTGGTCGGCGGCCCCGGCACTGCGCGGCAATGTGGAATTGACGGAGCAAATTCTGCGCGCGAGCGCGCTGCCGGTGCTAACGACAGACTGCGCAGCCCCTGGTGGCGCAAGCGCTGGCACAGCCACAAGCGGCAACAACGTCTACGGCGCGGGATTGCTCAATGTGGATGCTGCGCTTCCCATTGCGCTGGAATTCGCCGCCAAGGCTGTCTACATGCCGATTGTGGTGCGCCAGGAGTAAACGCAAGC
Organism: uncultured Chloroflexia bacterium; assembly: GCA_963773745.1. Classification (GTDB taxonomy): domain Bacteria; phylum Chloroflexota; class Anaerolineae; order Caldilineales; family Caldilineaceae; genus UBA5069. The sequence continues at coordinate 255,724 of CAVZCL010000003.1, read as the reverse complement.
ACACAGATTTCACAGCGCAGACAGATAACAACGGATGACGGCACAAAAGAAGCCGTCATCCGTTGTTATCTGTCTGCGCTGTGAAATCTGTGTACAGCCGTTTTCCGTACATGGGGCCACACGTTCGCCATCGCGCCGCGGGCAGGGGTACAATGTCCCCGCGGGCGCAGGGCCGCGCGGGCAAAAGGAGTATTGCGTGCAGTCTGACCCCAAGCGGCCCGCTGCGGCCGCACCAAAATCCGTCCCCTCTGCCTCATCCAATCGAGGCTTTCAAAGACTTACCGGGCTCATTGTGACGTTGCTGCTGCTGGCGCTTGTGGCGCTGATTGCGGTGACATTGGTGCGTTTTCCCATAAGCGGTGATGACGGCCAAGCCGCCCGCGCCACGCCCGTGACGCCCACCTCGCAACTGGCTGTGATTGCGCCCACGGCGACCGCACAGGCCGAAGCACCTGCCGCCGAACCAAACGGTGCTGCCAGCGATGCACCTGCCGCTGCGCCTGTCGCCGAGCTGGTAGCCGAGCCCACAGCCGAGCCCACAGCCGAGCCGACAGCCGAGCCCATAGCCGAGCCGATAGCCGAGCCCACCATTGCGGTCGATGCAGCCGCCGTCGCTGTGGGCACAGAACCGACAGCCGACATGCAGGCGGGCTCCGACGCGGCGGCTGCATCAGATGCTCCGGAGACGACGCCAAGTGGTCCGCCGCCCATGCCAACGCCCGATCCGGCGGCGGCCCCGGTCCCCGGGCTCACCCTCTTTGCCAACGCAAACACGGTGAATGATGTGGCGCTGGATGGCGCTACCCTCTGGGCGGCAACCACGGGCGGCCCGCTGCGCTGGGATGTTGCCACTGCCACGGCAACCACCTTTTCGCCCGCCGAGGGCGTGATGCCCGGGCCGCTCACCGCGGTTGCGCTCTGCGCCATCGACGGCTTCGGCACGGTCTTTGGCGGCGACAACGGTTTGCAGGTCTATGACCGTGCCGACGCAAGCTGGAAGCAGATTGTTGGCGGCGGCTCCGCGCTTGCGTACAACGATGTGGCAGCGCTGGCCTGCGATGCCGAGCAGGGCATTCTGGCCGTGGGCTATGGCGCACACGGCGTGGACATCTACCGGGCGCGCCTTGGCCGCTGGAGCTACACTGCGCCGGCGGATGGTCTCTTCACGCAGGGCGCGCCGGCGGTGGCAATCGGCGCCGACGGGGTCGTCTGGGCGGCATCGGGCGGCACACTGGTGGAAATTCAAGGCACGCGCCTGACCACCTTTACGGCGGACAACAGCCCGCTCAACGGCGAGGCCATTACGGCGCTGCGCACGGATGCCGATGGCGCGCTCTGGGTGACCGCGGGCAGCCGTCTCCTGCGTCTGCGCAACGAAAGCTGGGAGAGCTATGGCGGCGGGCGCAGCACGGGCGATTTTCCGCGCGGCGTGCTGGTTGATGTGGCCCCCAGCCAGAGCGGGCGCGCCTGGATCCTCTCCGCCGATGCCGAAGTCTGCCGCTTTGATCCCGAGTTCGAGAGTTGCGCTCCCTTCTATGCAGCCAGTGACAGCGTCGCGACGATAGGCGGCGCAAATATTAGTGCGACCGCAGGCATGGCCGCCGGCCCTGCCACCGCGCTCGACGCCAACACAGCCGGCGCGGTCGCCTATGGCACCGCCGGGCAGGGGAGCAGCCTGCAGGCGCGCGGCCAGTGGACAACGTTGGCGCAGCCCACTGGCTTCCCCGCCAGCAACCGCATCTTTGCGCTGGCAAGTGATGTGCGCGGCTTCCTGTGGGTGGCAACCACGGCCGGCGTCCAGCAGGCCGACCCGGCGCGCCCCAATGATCTATCCTATCGCTTCTCTGCCGCGAGTGACGGCATGTTGGCGACCAACGTGCGCACGCTCTTTGGCGATGCGCGTGGCGGTGTGTGGCTGGGTGGCGTGGGCGCAAGCTACTACGACGGCGCACAGTGGACCAACTACACGCTGGCCGATGGGCTGGCCGGCGACGAGATTACGGCGATTGCGGCCGACGATCAGGGGCGCGTCTGGTTTGGCACGCGCACGGGCCTCAGCATCTGGACGGGCGCAACTTTCTTCAATTTGACGGGGGAGAACGGGCTGCCTGACAGCGACATCCTCTCACTGGCAGCCGATGGCACGGGCATGTGGATTGGCTCGGCCAACGGTGGCCTCTACCGCTTTGAGAGCAACCAGCTGCAGGTGTTGACGCAGGCCAATGTGGGGCTGCCCAGCGACCGCATTACGGCGCTGCTGGTGGCCGGCGATGGCGTGACGCTGGTGGGCACCGATGCCGGCCTTGCTCGCCTTGAGGGAGGTGTGGTGACGCTTGTGGAGGATCTGCCGGCCACGCGCATTACGGCGCTGGCGGCTGCGCCCGACGGCACCGTGTGGGCCGGCACCGCCGATTCCGGCCTCTATGTGGCTGTCAACGGGGAGAACTTTGTGGCGTACACTTCGCCTTCCGGGGGCGCGCTGGGGCAAGTTGTGCGTTCGATTGTGATTGATCGCTACGGCAGCGCGTGGGTGGGCGGTGACAGCGGCGGGCTGGCGCGGATTGCAGATTAACGTTTCGTCCGTGACGCAATGCCAACAGCAATAATTGGTCATTGGTCAAGTGGTAAATGGTAAAGGGGTGCGCGCTCGAGCTGAGCGCGCACCCCTTTACCATTTACCACTTGCCAATGACCACTTACCAATTGCGAGTTGTTGTCTCTGCAACTGCCGTTATCCCAATATGTCGGCCACAACTTCCTGCGCGTGGTAGGGCGTTTGGCCCTTTCGCGACATGCGCTTGATGCCGTCCAGATGGTTGCCCAGCGTAACAATTGCCGGCTCCTCCACGAACGAAATCTCCGAACGGCGCACCTGCCCCAGCCCTGCGCAGGCGAGCAGCCCATTGCACAGGCAGCGGCGCTCCTCGGTGTTGCGCTCCAACCCGCGTCGATTCACATAGGTATCCACCGGTGCGGCAGAGCAGCGCTGGAAGAGGGTGCGCGTGCCGTTCTCGTCGGGCTGGCTCAATCCAACCTGTTGCAGCAGGCCAATGTCGCAGGTGCGTCTGCGGTCGGTAAAGACGTCGTCATCGGAAAGCGTGCCCTCGAGGCTAACCACCTTGAAGGGGAAGCCGGTGGGGGAGAAGAGCGTTGTGCGCACAAGCTCTTCGTCGCCGCCGTTGCGCAGCTCCTTGAGGATGGCGACGCGAAACTCGGGCTTGATGCCGGACTCCTCGCAAAGCGCAAAGACCGAGCCCACCTGAACGCCGGTCGCGCCGGCAGCCAGCGCCTTCTGCAGCCCCTCGGCGCTGCCATAGCCGCCCGCCAGCCAAAAGGGACGGCCTGCCGCCTGGATGACCTCCAGCTTCGGTTCGTCGCGATCGCCGTAGATGGGCTGGCCAAGTTCATCGCGCCGCGCCGGTCCTTGCGGGCTGGCGTTGTGGCCGCCGGCGGTGTGGTGCTCGATAATGAAGCCATCGGGTGCTTCGGTGGTGCTCGCGGCCAACGCCAGCACCAGATCATCGAGCGAGGCAATCGCGAGGAAGGCCGGCCGCTTCAGCGGCATGCGTGTGAAGACGCCGCCGGCCACGGCGCTGGGATCAAATGTGAGCAGGAACTCTTCGCCCGGCGCTGCATAGAGCACGGGTATGCGGCGCGCAGCGGGCTCATGGTTGGCCAGCCTGGTGCAGGCGGCCGGCAGTCCTTCGGGATTGCCCGCACCAACAATCACGCCGTCAACGCCGGCGAGCATGGCCCCGTACATCGCGTAGAGCAGCGGCAACTCAATCTTGTTGAGGAAATTGATGAAGATTTTGCCGCTGTGCCCTTGCTTCGCCAGCCAAACTTCGGCAAAGGCGGTGGCGATGACAAGCTCGACGGCGCTTTCGTCCAGCTTCAGCGGCAAGTAGGCCGGCTCGCTGCTGGGTGCGGGAAAGGCATTGCCGCCGTCAATGGCGCGCGCAATCTGCATGGGCGCGGTCTTGAAGTAGGCGTTGGGCGCTTTGCCCCCCTCAATATAGTAGCGATCGATGAGGCGGCGGCCCATGTCGGTGTTGAACTGCGCGTCCAGCGCCGCGAAGGCGCGGCGCACGTTGCCGCCCGGATCGCCCAATTGCAGCAGGCGCACGTAAACAACATCAAGTGCGGTGCCCGACACGGTGCCGGCCGTGACGCCCGGTCGCTCGGCGGATACGGCGCGCGCCAGACGCCAATTGGAAAAGTAGACGCCCATTCCGCCTTGGATCAACTTTACGCTATTCAGGAATTGCATTCCGTAGCACCATCTCCTTTGAGTACGAGTCCACCGGGTCCGAAGCCCAAGTATACTTCGTTATGCGCATCCAATCCACAAGCGGGAATGCAACGCGAGGGTGTCGGGTTGTCGGCTGTCGGGTAACAGGGAACCCGCGCCGCGTCGGATGCATTCCACCAAGGTGAAAGCCCCTTCACGCTGGCCCTTCACGCAGGCCCTTCGTGCCACGCGGCAAATACGGCTACAATGGCAGCGTAGCCCATGCACTCTTGCACTCTTGCACTGTTGAACTCCTGAACCCATGAACCCCGCGATTCCCATGCCCAGCCGCTATCAACGCCAAACGATCTTCCCGGGCATTGGCACGGAGGGGCAGGCGCGCCTGCTCGCTGCGACTGTCGTGGTGGTTGGCTGCGGCGCAACGGGCTCCATGCTGGCTATGTTGCTGGCCCGGGCCGGCGTGGGGCGGCTGCGCATTGTGGACCGCGATTTTGTGGAGGAGACGAACCTCCAGCGCCAATTCCTCTTCAGCGAGGGCGACATTGCGCAGGCGCTGCCCAAGGCCGAGGCGGCCGCACGCACATTGCGGCGCGCCAACAGCACGATCGAAATTGAAGCGGTGGTTGCCGACGTTACCCCGAGCAATGTGCTGGGGCTGCTGGCCGACGCCACGGTAGTGCTTGACGGCACGGACAACTTTACCACGCGCTATTTGCTGAACGACGCGTGCCTCAAGCTGGGCAAGCCGTGGGTTTACACGGGCGTTATTGCCTCCTGGGGGATGACGGCCACTTTTGTGCCCGACGGCGCTGTATTGCCCGACAGCGCTGTATTGCCCAGCGCGCGTAAGCCCACGGGCTGCCTGCGCTGCCTGCTCGGCGAGATGCCCGCCCCGGGCACAACGCCCAGCTGCGACACGGCAGGGGTCATTGGACCGGCGGTGAGCCTGATCAGTTCGGTGAGCGCGGCCGAGGCCATCAAGTTGATTGTGGGCAGCGGCGACCTGAACGCCGGTCTGCTGCACATGGATGCGTGGACACACGAATACGAGCAACTGGGCGGCCTGCCGCGTGACTCCAACTGCCGCGCCTGCGCCCGCCACGAATACGACTTTCTGGACGCGCAGAGCGGCGCCAGCGCGGCGGCGCTCTGCGGGCGCAATGCCGTGCAGGTGACGGTGCGCGGCGCACCTGCGCTGGATTTGGCGCGCGTAGAGCAGCAGCTTGCGCCCGTTGCGCAGCAGCTGCAACGAAATGCGTTCCTGTTGCGCGCCACGGTGGAGGGCTTCGAGTTCACCATCTTCCCCGACAACCGCGCCATTATCAAGGGCACCGATGATGTGGAGTTGGCGCGCAGCCTCTATGCGTGCTATGTGGGGGGCTGATGCGCATGCACACGCTGGAGCGCCCATGAGTGACCGCATGACTGTGCGCACCTTTGCGCTCGCCGATCTGCCCGCGTTTGTGGCTTTCTGGAATGAGGCCTTTGCCGACCGGCGTAACTTCCGCCCGCTCACGGCCGAGGCATACAGCGCGCGCGTTCTGTCGCACCCAGCATTTGACCCACACGGCTTGCTGCTGGCGTGGCGGCAGGATGCGCACGGCGCCACGCTGGTTGGCGTGGCCCACGCCTTTCGCCCTGCCCCGCAGGAGGGGCCGGCCGCGACCTGGGGCGAGGGGCACGCGCTGGCGCTGCTCTATGTGCACCCCAACGCACGGGGCCAGGGGCTGGGCAGCCGGCTGATTCAGGCCGCTGAAAACTGGCTCTACTACTGCCCCGTACTGGTGGGCTGGCCGGGCACGCCTGCCTATGGGGCGGTGGAGGGCTATCATGCGCCCTTCTTTGGCAGCAGCGAGCACATGGGCGTGAGCGCGGTGTGACGATTCGCTGACGCGCTTCCTCAGACGACGCGCCTACCACGTTGTGGACGCGGGCGATGTGTCCATGGTGCTGGAACTGGCGGCCGACAGTGCGCGCTGGGCCGCGCCGCCCGCTGCACCCCCATCCCTGGGCGCACTGGGTCTGCGCCCGGTTGCGTTTGACCATACGCGGCCCTTTGACGGGCGTGAGCCCGGCGATCAGCCGCACTTTGCCGCCATTGGCGCAAACGGCGGCGATCCCTTTGGCGCGTTCGCGCTGGTGGATGGCGACGGGCTGTTGCAGGCGCACGCCGTCTGGTATCCCCTGACCGATGGCCGCGCTGCCTTCTCCGATTTCCGCGTCGCGCCGCTGCTGCGCAATCAGGATCTGGGCGCCTACCTGCTGGATAGCGTGCTCCACCGCATCGTCACGCTGCCGCCGCCGCTGGGCGGCTTTGCGCAGGTGGAGTTGATGACGCACCTGCTGCGCAACGCGCCCGCCGTGCATCTCTATGAGGAGCGCGGCTTTGCCCCCGTGGAGGCGTGGGTGCAGATGGAGAAGACCTGAGCGGTGCGCGGCGTGCGCCCCGTGCGGGCGGATGATGCGTGATGCAAGGGTAGATCCAAACAAAAATGCGTGGCTGCGACTGAAGCAGCCACGCATTTTTGTTTGGAACGATCGGCCCTGCCGAGCTACATGCACCGCGGCATGGCCGTAGGGGGGCTAGGGCGTTGTGATGGGGAACTGGTTCATGTTCACCCAATCCGATGCGCCAAAGGCATTCTCTGCACGGATGCGATAGTAGAGCGTTGCGCCGCGCGGCAGGCCCGTCTGCGTGTAACTCTGCGTATTGGCGCCGCGGTTGACAGTGAGCTACGTTGGTCGTGAAGGCTGCGTCGCTGGCACGCTGCACCACAAAGCGCGTCTCGGTAGTCGAGTCGTCAACCCACGACATGACCACGCGTGCCGTCGTGGCGGTGGCCACCTGGGCCACGCCGGCGAAGTTTACCGGTGCTGCCGGGATGGCGGGAATGGCCACGCTGGCGCTGTTGGAGGGCGCCGACGCGCTCGTGGCGTTAAAGGCATAGACCTGGTAGGTGTGTGTTGCGCCCGGAATCCACGCCGTGTCGAAGTAGGTAACATTGCCTGTGTTGTTGCGCACCGCCAGCGTGGCCAGGTCAGCGAAGGGGCCGCCGTTGTCGCTGCGCTGCAGCTTGAAGCCCGTTTCGCTGTTGGCGTTGTTGGCGTTGTCGGTGAAGACAATGCGCACACGCGCGCCCGTGTTGGGCGTTTGCACCAGCGCGGTCAGGTTCGTGGGTGCAGCGGGCGAAGCCGGTATGCTCACCGGCACCTCGTTGGAGGGATCCGAGAGCAGCGCGTTCTTTACAGCCAGCACGCGGTAGGCATAGCTCATCCCTGGCTGCGCCGTGCTGTCGCTGTAGGTAGTGCTGTCGGCCGCCAGCGTAGCAAGCTGTGCGAAGGGTGCGCCATTGTCGCTGCGCTCCACCACATAGCCCGTCTCGTCGGGTGCGTTGTCCGTCCAGGTCAGGTTGACCAGCGGCCCGAACTGGAGCGTGTAGGCGAGGTTTGTGGGTGACTGGACCACCCCGACGACAACCTCGTTGGAGACCGAATCGCCTGCGGCGTTATAGGCAATCACGCGGTAGCGGTAGGAGCTTGTGGGCGCCGTCGTGCTGTCGGTCATGGCCGTCACATTGGCCAGCGCTTCGGCCAGCGGCTCAAAGGCGCCGCCGCCCAGTGCACGTTCAATGCGATAGCCAATTTCCGCCGACATGTCGCCCCACTCAAGCACATTCATCGTCCCCGGCGTGCCGTCGGTCCAACTGAGGGCGATGGGGTTGCCTGGGTCGCCCGTAGCGCTCAATACGGGCGCGTCGGGCAGGGCGCGGGCCACAATCACAGAGACGGGGCGCATCATGTCCATCTCTTCATGGCTCAGGATGTGGCAGTGCCAGACGTACTCCCAGCCGAAGTTGGTCATCACGTTGAAAATCTCCGGGCCCGGCTGGCCGTCAGGCAGCGTGTCGTTGAATCCGTAGCTGGAGCCAAGGGGCATCATCGGGTCCAGCGGGCGAATGCTGTCGGGCACGCCGAAGGGCACCTTGGGCACAATTGCGCGCAGCGCCACAATTGTGTCTTCCAGCGGGCTCACGCGCACGGTATCCTTCCAGCCCAGTTCACTCGGCTCCGGCGGGCGGATGATGCCATCCCAACCCACACGGTTGATGAGCTGAATGTCGTAGAGGTGGAAGTGGATGGGGTGCGTATCCACGCCGTTGTGGGTAATGCGCCACAGTTGCGTGCCGTCGACGGCGCTGGAGATGGGCGCAATTTCCATCTCGCCCACGGGAAGTTCGATTGCGTCGATGATCTCCGTAGCCGGGTTGGTGAAGGGGTAGAGGATGAGGTTCTGCTGCCCTTGCACCACGCCTGGCGCCTCGAGGCCCAGGTTGCCGCTCATGCGGCCATACTCCTTCTCGAAGGCTTCGCCCATCTCATCCTGAATGGACTTCTGCGTGAGCGGGAAGGTGAGTGTTTGCCCTGCACCCTGTCCCAGCAGCGTGTTGAAGGTGAAGCTGAAGTCCTGAATGCGCACAAAGCCGTCGCGCGGGGCCGTGTTGCGGAAGGTCGAGCCATAGGCCGAGTTGTACGCGCCCTGGCCAACGATGATCGGGTGCTGCGAGTTCTTGAAGACACCCAGGCCGCCCTGCGCCTCGGTCTTGAAGGCAGTCACAAGCGCGTTGACGTCGTAGGCCGGCTCTGGCGCGCTCGTCGCTCACGATAATCTGCATGATTGTGCGCGTGTTGGGGCCATAGCCGGGCAGCGTGGGCGGCGTGCCGCCGATGTCGACCAGATTGGCATTGCCCGTGTAGTAGTCATAGCGGGCATCGCGCGCCGGGAAGGCGGCCGGTGCATCGTTGTAGAGAATCAGCGTCTTCCCAGCATAGCCCGAGAAGTCGACAACGACATCGGCGCGCTCGGCGGGGGCAATCAGCAGCGAGTGCTTGTCCACATTGCCCGCGTTGAAGACTGTGGGGTCCGTCACCCACGTGATGTACTGCGGCGGGATGACCGTTGGCGCAGGCAGGAAGCCGCCCTCACTGGCCACATACACCCAACTGGGCCCGGCCGGGCTGAGTGAAGTGTCGGGCGTTGGGAAGACGGAGGTGTCCACCAGCGCAGCTGCCATTTCGGCGGCGTTGAGCGCGACTTCGGTACCCGAGGCGTCGGCCTGGTAGAGTGACAGGTTGAAGAAGCGATCATTGGCCGCGTTCAGCAGGCGGAAGCGATAGGCCTTCGGCTCCACCGTAAGCTTGGGGTAGGCCGTGCCGTTGATGATGGGCGTGTCGTTGAAGGCTTCCATGCCCATGGAGATGGTGGGTACGCCCGGGATCTGAGGCGACTCGCACCACTGCATGTCGCTGTCGCACATTTCGTCGAAGTAGGGATTGTCAACCGGCCCGTACGCGATCTGCGTTGTGGGCGGCCAGAACCAGGGGCCGTAGGCCCAGCGGCCAAACTGGTTGACGCCGCTGCTGTCGCCCGGGCTCTGCGCCGGCGAGTAGACATGGGGCACCCAGAGCTGGCCTTAGCCGCCCCAGCGGGCCGAATCCCAGGTGGGATCCTGCCAGTCAAGCTGCTCTGGCTGGGGACGAAGGTGCGATCCTGCAGCACCAGCGGAATGGTGGCTTCGGCCCCCGGGAGCAGGCCTGCGGTGATGAGTTGTTTCTCCATGTCGTCGGTGATTGTGTAGGCGGCTGCCTCACCGGCGTAGACATTGAGGCGCGTAATGCCCCACGCGTGGTCATGGTAGAACATGAGGCGCGCGCTCTGCTGGTTGGTGTAGAAGAAGGTCATGGCACCCGGGCCGGGATCGGGCATGTCGGGCACATTCTGCACGCTCACACCCTTGGGATAGGTGTACTCGTTGGTGCCGGCATCGGGCGCAGGCGTAATCCACTGGTGGGGCGTGCCGTCGCTGATCCAGGGCGTAATGCCGCCGTGGAGGTGCAGCGTGCCGCGGTTGTCGGGATAGCAGCCTTCGGTCTTGGATCGCCGCTGCACATGGGGTTCTGCGGGTCCTCCGGCATGTCCATGCCGTTCATACCGTCCATGGCGGGCATATTGGGCCCATGCCGGCGCCCATCACCGTCACGTCCACCGGAATGAAGAGATCGCCCGCTTGGCCCGTGGGCAGCAGGTTGCGGAAGAGAATGCGCACGGGCAGATTCTTGGTGGCCGCAATCAGCGGGCCCAGATAGTGGGCCTTGTCGACGCCAATGGCCTGGGTGCCGTTGGGCAGCAGAATCGGGCTGCCGTCGGGGTTGACGAGGGGCACTTGCGTCGCCAGGGACAACATCGGTGGCAAGCTGCACATAGCCGCGCATGCGAGTGGCCGGCAGGTCCGAGTGCATCTGCTCCTCGTACTCAACGAGTGCAATCTCGTAGTACTCTGAGCCGGGATAGGTGGTGGTGTCGGCCTGCGCCACGGGAATGTACTGGCCCAGGTTGTTGGCGCCGTCGGCGTTGAGGCCGGGCAGCGTGTCCACAAACTTGCGCATGCCGCCGATGATCTGCGTGTTGGCGCCCGAAAGATCCAGCACCTGGACGCCAAAGGAGTAGGTCCGGTTCTGGGGATAGATGGGGTAGTTGCCCGCGCCTACCGTGAGGGTGTCACCTGTCATCGGGGCCACATTCGCAGGGTACATGAGCGTGTCGGTCCCAGCGCCAATGTCCAGGGGAATGCCTGCGCCATAGAAGGCAATGCGATCGCCCTGCTGCACCGGGACATTGGGCGCAGGGTAGCTCACCACGTTGCCCGCCGGGTCGGTGGCGGCGGGGACGAGAAGCGCACCGCTGTCGTGGACGACCGTATATTCATTGGCGTTGACCGTGGGGCGCAGCACATAGGCGTGGAAGCTTTTGCCCGCCGAGCCGCTGCCGCTGGTCTGATTGAAGCTCTGGAAGCTCGTGATCTGCCCCTCGGGAAGCGACTGCGGCAGCAGCACCATAACATTCGGGGCCGTGTCCGAGGGATAGGCGCGCGCCACCAGCGGATTGCCGATGGCAATGACTGTGCCCGTGATGACAGGCAGGGGGCTGTTGGCATAGTTGGGCACGCTGTAGTAGTGGGGCACCTCGGCCATGCCGCCCATGGCGGCAGCGGAGGGTGCGCCGCTCTCGACAGGCAGCCCAGCGCGGAAGCCCTGGGCGGCAGCGCGTGCGGCGGCGGCCTTGCGGTCTTCCGTCGTCATGCGCCGCGGCTGGCGGCTGAGGTTGCCGGCCGGGTCCACAGGTGCTTCGGGCTGCGGCTCCACCTGGGTGGGCGGCAGCGTGGGCGCGCCTGGCTCGGGCTGTGCCGGTGGCTGTGCCGGGGGCTCGGGCTGTGCCGGTGGCACAGGGCTGGCTACGGGCGCCGGCTGTGGGTCGTCGGCAGGCCCCTGATCCTGATTGGGCGGCGCGACCGAGTCCTGGTTGATTGCGGGCAGGTAGAGGGTGGAGCCGCCCACCGAGTCGCCTCCATCGGGCGTCGGCTCCTGCGCAAAGGCCTGCGCCGGCGTGAGGAGCAGTGACAGCAAGAGCATGAATGAGAGTAGCTTGTGCATCTGTTTCTCCTTACTGTTCAATCACCAAACAATGCGCTGTAGAGTTGATAATCCATGCCTGCCGCGCAAAGGGGCAGGAGCCGCAGGGGATATAGTTGCGAGTGAAGGCTTGCACGCTGGCCCACTGTTGGCGCAATGCCGGCGCATGCGTGGCGCGACAATGGCACGACAATGGCGCGACAACGGCGTTGCAAGTGTGCACAACTGTGAGCCGCGCCGCTTTGTGCCGACGCGATCAGTGCTTTGAATTGGAATACGGGTTAGGAAGTCATTCGGGCGCAGCAGGGCCAGCGCGCAGGCTATAGCGCTGTGAAGCGCGAAGGGCTGCGGGGCGCGAGCGCCTGTGAACACTTACCAGGCGCGCACCTTTGCTGGTGTACGCAAAAACAAGCCGACAACGTGGGGGGGGAATTCCCAGGCCGGGCCGCTTCGCACGAGGCGTTGAGAGGGCCGTCAAGCCGGGGTAGGGCTGACAGTTTTGTACAGAGGACTTATCTTGCTGTTGCGGAAGACAGGATAGCGCAAATTAAGTCGCTGCGAATGCGCAGGAATTGCCTATCTTTGCGGGCTGTGGAGCCGGATTGTTACGGAGGGCGCGCGTAGGAACTACGTAGGAAATGTGCGGTGCGGTCGCAAGGGGAACGGCGGCAAGCCGTAGGGTAGCTTCGGGGCTCGCGAAGAATCAGTCGAGGAGGTTGTGGCTTTCGGCATACTCGGCCAAATCCACGCGGCTCTTTGTGCCCAACTTGGCGGAGATGTTGGCGCGATGCGCCTCCACAGTGCGCACGCTGAGGACGAGCTTTTCGGCAATCTGGCGGTTGGTGTGGCCGCGCGCCAGCAAACGCAACACATCCACCTCGCGCGGCGTCAGTGCCTCGACCGGGCCTTCGCCGGCCTCGGCCTTGCCAGCGGCGTCTTTCCTTTCTTCCCTCTCTTCGCCGGTGGGCTTGGCTGTGAGGTTGCGCACCAGCGCGCGTGTCATTGTGGGGTGAATGTAGATATCACCGCGCATGACGGCGCGCACGGCGTCGATTAACTCGGATTCCGCCGCCCGTTTGACGATGTATCCGGAGGCGCCGGCGTTGAGCGCTTCGACCATAATGCGCTCATCCTCGTGAAGGGTCAGAATGAGCACGCGTATGTTGGGCATGAGTGCCTTGAGGCGGCGCGTGACGGTGATGCCGTCTGCCATGCTCTGGGCCGCGCGCGTATGTGCAGTCGCATCGGGCCCATCACCATCTGCGGAGCGGCTGCCCGTGGGTTCCTGCAGGCTCACGTCCAGCAGCACAAGGTCGGGCTGTAATTCCTGCGCAAGGCGAATGCATTCATGGGCGCTTGAGGCCGCGCCGACAACGGTGAAGTCGGCTTCGTCCATAAGCAGCGTCGCAATGCCGCGCTGCATGAGCTGATGATCGTCACAGACGAGGATTTGAATTGTCATTCGGGACCTCCGCAACGACTGTTGTGCCTGCGCCCGGAGCACTTTCGAGTGTGAGTCGGCCACCCAGCATTTCGCACCGTTCGCGCATGCCGACGAGCCCCATATGCTCGCCCGTTCGGGGCGCATTCACGTTGAAGCCCACGCCATCATCCTCCACTGAGAGCATGACCGAGTCGGGCCCGAGGTGCAGCAGCAAATCGACAGTGGACGCCTGCGCGTGGCGCATGATGTTTGTTATCGATTCCTGGGCAATGCGGTAGATCGCGTTTTCAACGGCGCGCGCAGGGCGGCCCTCTTGGGCGCCTGTGGCCTTGAAGCGCACCTCCAGCGTGCTGCTCTTGTTCAGCCTCTCGACAAGTGAGAGGAGCGCGGCTTCCAGCCCCACATGGTCCAGGCTGGCGGGGCGCAGGTTCATGGCGAGCCTGTGCAGCCCCTCCTGCACGCCATTGGCAATGGCACGCGTCTGCTCGATATATTCCGCAACCTGGGCCGGATTGTCGACAGCGCGCTCCATTTCGCGCAGGCCCAGCAGCAGCGAAGCAAGTGACTGGCCGGCTTCGTCATGCAATTCGCGCGCGACGTAGGAGCGCTCTTCCTCCTGCACATGCACCAGGCGTGCGGAAAGCGCCTGCAGTTGCTGGCGTCCTTCACGCAGCTGCTGATAGGCGCGTGCGTGGCGCAGCGCAGTGGAGGCGCACGAGGCAAAGGCGCCAAGAAAGCGGTTGTTCTCTGCGCCAAAGCCATTGGGCGCGTCGCTTGCGAGCACGAGCACGGCAACCGCGACGCCCTCTTCCACCAGTGGCACCAGCGCAAGCGACTGCACCCATTCGGCGCCGGGCAGGAGGATTCCGCGCGCATGGGCTGCACTGTCGGTCGCACTGTCGGTCGCACTGTCGGTCGCACTGTCGGCCCCACTGGCGGCTGTACTGTCGGCTGAAGTGTCGGCAATTGTCAGCGGCTCGAGGTAGGGAATGGTGTATGGGCCTGCAGGCCGGGCAATTGCACGCAGCAGCGGAAAGTCATCCAGGGCAATATACGCGGGCAAAGCGTCCCATGCGCTTACTTGGGCGCGGCGGCGCATCACCTCGGCGTGGTTGGCGTGCAGCTTGAGAATGGCCGTGGCGCTGCAGGGGGCCAGGCGTTGCGCCTGTACAAGAATTTCATCCAGCACAACGTCGGGGTTCAGACTACTGTGGAGGGCAGCGTTGGCTTCGGCCATGGTTTCGGCAAATCGACGCAGTCTCTGCTCCTGCACGCTTAGCGCCTGCAGGGCCTGGTTGCTCAGCGCCAGGTTCATTTCGGCGCGCTCCCGTTCGGCAATTTGCATGCGCAGCGGGCGCAGCATAAAGCGATCAAGCAGCGGCAGCACAATGAGGGTGAGCAGGATGCTGTCGAGCAGCTCTTCGTAGGGGAGCGACACGCGCCGCAGGCCGAACATGATGATGACTTCGGCAAAGAAGACTGCGGCGGCCACAATCAGCAGCAGGCGCGCCGGTCGCGCCAGCCGGTACAGTTCTTGTGCGCGCCCCGCTTCATTCACAAATTGTGGCTCTGAGAGGGAAGTGGCATTACTTGGCAACGCAGGGTCGGCTGTTTGTGTTCCATGGGGTGAGCCGGCAGTTGTAGACATGGAGAAACCTGCACTTCCATTCGCAAGGGGGTTATTACGCTGGATTGTGCCGCGCTGCTCTTTGAGAGCTGCCTGCGCTGTCATGTGAGGGGTACGATACATCATACCACGACATTACATAACTGTAACTTTGGATATCAGCAAAGCTGCAAAGAATGAGGAATATCGCTGCCTTCGGCGCTCGCCAGTCACGCGGCCCGCCCGAATCGGCTCGCAACGCGCAGCGCAGGCGGAGGCTTCTTGCACAACTTTACGCTTGATTTACGATGCGGCGAGGTGTACACTGTGCCCAATCCTCCGACGTTTCACTTTTGCTGGCTGCGCCCTTTTTTCGCGGGCGCAGAGGCCGCTTCACTCCCCCCCGTGTTGGGCACGGCCACCTGTGGCCGCGCTTTGTGCATGCGTTTGACGCGCACTATTCACACAAAGGAGTGTAACTGCATGTCATCTCGAGGATGGAGTTCCGTGTTGCGCAAGGCGTTGTTGCTGCTTGCGCTCGTCAGCCTTGTACTGCCCGCCGCACCGGCAATGGCGCAGCAGCCTGATGTCAATGTGCCGCCGGCCGCCTACCTGCCGCTGGTGAACCAGGACAGCAGTGCGCCTAGCGATGAGCCGCCAGTGGGCGACCCTGCCACGGGTGATCTGCCTGCCGATGTGTGGGGCGAGATTGCCGGCGATCTTTATACCGACGTCTGGGCCAATGTGGCCAACGGCGTCTGGGGCGCGGCTCCGGGTGACCTTGTGCTTGACGCCGAAGGCAACCCCACGGCCGAGGCGCAGGTAGAGGGCATGGGCGCGGCCAGCGCCGACAACACCAACCACTGGACGCCGTGGCGCAGCGACAGCCTGATCTTCTTCGTTGCCGACGGCATGCGTCAGGACGTTGTGGAACAGGCGGCGCGCATGGGCATCATGCCAGCCATGGCGCGCCTGCTGCGCATTGGCGCCAAGGCCGCCGACAGCGGCCTGCTGACACAGGCGCCGCCCAACACCGGCGCAGGCTGGTACACTCTGGCGACGGGTGCATGGCCCGCCGTGACAGGCTCCACAAACAACACCTTCCACAAGAATGGAGCTCCCTTCACCAGCCGCACGGCCGCGTTTGACGAGGGCGTGCTCCAGGCCGAGACGCTGGCGCAATCAGCCGAGCGCGGCGGCAAGAAGGTTGTGCAGATTGAGTGGGCCGGCGGCCGCAGTGGTTCCATCGACGGGCCCACGGTCGACTATCGCAGCTTCTTCTCCGGGCGCGGCGTGGCCACCAACTACATTAGCCCCAATGACGATGCCAACTTCACGGCGTCGTTTGGGCTGCAGTTTGATCATCCCGACGGCTTTGCAGGCAATGCGCCCTTTGCCCAGGCCGCGCCCAGCCCCGCCACGGGATGGAGCAACGTGCCCGCATCCTACAGCCCTGCACAGGAGATGCGCCTGCGCGTGCTCGACTTTGGCACGGACAAGTATGGCCTGAACGCCTACATCTTTGACAGCAGCAACGACGGCGCAACCAACTATGACCGCGTGCTGCTGGACTTTGACAAGGATGGCAGCAGCAATGCCGGCATCCTGCGGCGCGGCCAGTGGGCCGACGTCAAGGTCACTCTCACCGGCACGTCGGGCGGCGCGCTCGACGGCAAGACGGCGGGCATGCTCGTCAAGGTTGAAGAGCTGACGCCCGATCTTTCGAAGGTGCGCCTCTTCCACACCTCCGTGACGCGTGCCAACGCCACCTGGGCCGACTGGCCCGGCATGGCAGGCTTCACCGGCGACTTTGCCGAGTTCATTGCGCAGAAGTTCCCCACCTCCACCGCCGCCGACTTTGCCATTCTCGAATCGGGCATTGTCAGCGAGGAGACCTATGTGCAGCAGGGGCTCTATTGGGAGCGCCTCTACTGGCCGCTCACCTGGTATCTGCTGCGCACCTACAAGCCCGACCTGGCCATGGTGGGCTACCCCATCACCGACGAGTTCTCGCACCAATTCCTGGGGCTGGTGACGAAGACGCTGCCCAACGGCGACCCCAACCCCGCCTATGACGACGTGCAAGTGAACGGCACGCCCGACGGGCGCGTGGCTGCGCGCGAGGGCTTCCTCAAGCGCGCCTACCGCGGGGCCGACGCCACGCTGGCGCTCACACAGTGGCTCATGCCCTGGAGCGCCTCCTCCTTTGTCTCTTCCGACCACGGCTTCGCACCCCAGTTCCTGGCGATTGATGCAAGCAAGGTGCTTGTCGACCTGGGGCTGCTCTCCGCGCCGCAGACCTCCAACTGCCGCCCGGCCACCGGCGAGACAATTGGCAAGGCCAAGGCGTGCTGGGCCGGCGGCACTGTGCAGATCTACCTGAATGTCGAGGGGCGCGACCCGGCGAACCCTGCCTTCCAGCAGGTGGCCGCAGCAGATGTGGACGCCACTGTCGCGCAGATCAAGGCCGCCTTCCTTGCCCTCACCGACCCGAATGACTGGACCGGCGACGGCAACCCCGAAGGCTGGAAGATGATCGACCGCGCCTACACCAAGGCCGAGGCGCGCTACATCCCCAACGGCGCAGGCAGCACGGCCAATATGGCGCACCCCACGCGCACGGGCGACCTTGTGGTCTTTGCCTATCCGCCCTACCAGTATGACGCAGCTACGCCGGGCACGCTGGTGGCGCGTTCGGCCTTCTTTGGCCAGCACGGCTACGTGCCCGACGTGCAGGACCTTGCCAACAACATCAACATGCGCTCCATCTTCCTGGCAGGTGGCGGCATGATCAAGCCCAACGTCACCGCACAAGGCATCCGCTCGATTGACCTTGCGCCCACGGCCGCCTACATCCTGGACGTTCCCGAACCGCAGCACGCGCAGGGCGTTGTGCGGCTCGATCTGATCCGCGGCGGCAATGCGCGCACGCTGGTGCCTATCATCGGCCTCACGGACTTCCATGGCCAGCTTGAGCAGACGACGACCTCCATTGACGGCATCAACGTGCCCGTGGGCGGGGCGGCACAACTGGCAACGATGTTTGACGAGGAGGCGGCGGCCTTCGCCAATCCGGCCTTCCGCTTTGCCTCGGGCGACAACGTGGGCGCTTCGCCTGCCATCTCGGGGCTGCTTGAGGATATGCCAACGATTGACGTGGAGAATGCGTGGGGGTTGAATGCCACCGCCTACGGCAATCACGAGTTTGACTATGGCGTGGCACGGCTACAGGCGCAACAGGCGCGCGCCAACTTCCCCTTCCTGGGCGCGAACATTGTGGACGAGCTTACGGGCAAGAACCCCGACTGGGTGCAGGGCACGCATGTCTTCAACTTCGGCAACCTGCGCATTGGCGTCATTGGTATTGGGCTGGAGAACACGCCCGAGCTGGTGAGCGCGGGCGCAACCGCGGGGCTCAAGTTCCTGCCCGCCGTGCAGACAATCAAGGCCGAATCGGAGAAGCTGCGCAGGAAGGGTATCAAGATTCAGGTGGTGCTCATCCACGAAGGCGCGGCGCTGGGCAACAACGCGGTGGATGGCGTTGCGCCCACGCCTTGGCAGGGGCCGATTGTCGACATCGTCAACCAGATTCAGGACACCACGGTGGACCTGGTGCTGGCGGGCCACACGCACCGCATTGCCAACTTCCAGATCGGCCACATTGCCGTGGGTGAAGGGCTCAATGCGGGCGCTTCCTACTCGGTGGCGCAACTGGTGGTGAAGGGGCAGGATGTGGAGTGGGCAGGCGTGGCCACACGCGTGGCGCGCAACCTTGGCGTGGCCAAACGCGCCGACGTGCAGGCGATTGTGGATGACGCCAACGCCCAGACTGCCGTGCTGCGCAACCAGGTCATCGGCACGCAGCAGTTCGACATCAAGCGCGCGCCCAGCCGCCTGCTGGAGTCGGCCATGGGCAACATGGTGGCGGATGCCATGCGCGCCAAGTATCCGGGCGTGGACGCCGCGTATACCAACTCGGGCGGGCTGCGCGCCGACCTGAACTGCTCGCCGCCCACAGCGGGCGAGCAGCCCTGCGAGATTACCTGGGGCGAAACCTTCTCGGTGCTGCCCTTTGGCAACCGCACGGTCATCTTCACCCTCACGGGGGCGCAACTGGAGCAGGCCTTCCTGACCGGCTTCGAGCCTGTTTGCAATCCTGCGATTGCCACAGGGCGCTTCCCGCAGATCTCCGGCCTGCGCGTCACCTTCACCTGCAGCGGCACGACGCCGGTCGTCACCGGCATGTGGAAGACGCCCAGCGGCATTGGCGGCCCCGAAACGCCGATTGCCGCGACCGACACGCTGCGTGTGGTGACGAACGACTTTATGTGGACGGGTGGCGATGGCTACACCGTCTTCACCCAGGCCACGGACGTGCTGCAGCCGGGCGACGACCTGCAGCAGGTGGTGATTGACTACATTGCCGCCAACTCGCCCGTTGGTCCGGTTGTGGAGGGCCGGATTGTGCAGGAGTAACAACAGGTTCAAGGTTTAACGTTCAAGGGTTCTAGGTTCGCGTGGGCCGGGGAGACACATCTCCCCGGCCCACGCAGTTTGTTACGGTGGCTTTAATGGCGCACGTGCGCAACGCACCACTCTAAACCATCGGCCCGCGCCAATTTGCTCATGCGGCGCGTGGCACGGTACACTCGGCCCATTCCTCGACCCACTCACAGTTCGCACGGGCAGCCATCCACCGATCTGCGCCCTCGCTCAAATTGCTCCCCTGCAGTGCCCACTACCTGTCTGTGCACTTTACGCCGAATGGTCCTGCGTACCTACACAACAAAGGAGTGTTAACCATGTCAACCAAACGATGGAGTCGCTTCCTCCGCAAGGGATTGCTTCTGCTTGCGCTGGTCAGCCTTGTACTGCCCGCCGCACCTGCGTTCGCGCAGGATGTTGCACCTGCCGACCCACCCGCCGCCGACGAGGCAAGCGCCGACAGCAACAGCATGCTCTTCTTTGTGGCCGATGGACTGCGCCAGGACATTGTTGAGCAATATGTGGCAGAAGGCTGGATGCCTGCCATGGGCGCCATGTTTAGCAACGGCGCCGTGGCCGCCGACAACGGGCTCTTGACGCAGGCGCCGCCCAACACCGGCGCAGGCTGGTACACTCTGGCGACGGGTGCATGGCCCGCTGTGACAGGCTCCACAAACAACACCTTCCACGTGGTGGGGAATGATTTCAATACGCGCACGGCCGCGTTTGACGAGGGCGTGCTCCAGGCCGAGACGCTGGCGCAGTCAGCCGAGCGCGGCGGCAAGAAGGTTGTGCAGATTGAGTGGGCCGGCGGGCGCAGCGCCCCCATCAATGGCCCCACAGTCGACTATCGCGCCTCCTTCTCCGGGCGCGGCGTGGCCACCAACTACATCGGCGACACGGACGACGAAGCCTTTACCCAGTCATTCCGCCTGCAGTTTGATCACCCCGAGGGCTTTGCCGGCAACGAGCCCTTTGCCGAGGCCGCCCCTGCCGAGGCCACCGGCTGGACGAATGTTCCCGAATCCTTCAGCCCCGCCCAGGAGATGCGCCTGCGCGTTCTCGACGGCGGCGAAGACAAGTACGGCCTTAACGCCTACATCTTTGACAGCAGCGACGACGGCGAAGTCAATTATGACCGCGTGCTCTTCGATGACGACAAGGATGGCAGCAGCAACGCCGGCATCCTGCGGCGTGGCCAGTGGGCCGATGTCAAGGTGAAGATTGCGAGCGAGGACGAAGAGTTGGACGGCAAGACCGCGGGCATGCTCGTCAAGGTGGAAACCCTGGCCCCCGATCTTTCGCAGGTGCGTCTCTTCCACACAAGCGTGAGCCGCGCCAACGCGACCTGGGCCGATTGGCCGGGCGCAGATGGCTTTGAGGGCGACTTCGCCGAATTCATTGCGCAGAAGTTCCCCACTGCCACCGCCGCCGACTATGCCATTCTTGAGGCCGGCATTACCAGTGAAGAAACCTACGTGCAGCAGGGACTTTATTGGGAGAATCTCTACCTGCCGCTCATCACCTACATCATCCGCACCTACGAGCCCGACCTGGCCATGGTCGGCTATCCCGTCAGCGACGAGTTCCAGCATCAATTCCTGGGTCTCGTTTCGCCCACGCTGCCCGGCGGCGCCGACAACCCTGCCTATGACGACGTGCAGGTGGACGGCACGCCCGACGGCCGCGTAGAGCAGCGCGCCGGCTTCCTGCGCCGCGCTTATCAGGGCGCAGATGCGACCCTCGCGCTGACGCAGTACCTTATGCCTTCCAATACCACGACCTTTGTCGCTTCGGACCACGGCTTCGCGCCGCAGTTCCTGGCAATTGATGCGAGCCAGGTGCTGGTGGATTTGGGGCTGCTCTCCAACGCGCAGCGCTCCAACTGCCGCCTGACCGATGAAGAGACGATTGGCAAGGCCAAGGCATGCTGGGCCGGCGGCACCGTGCAGATTTACCTCAACGTGCTCGGACGCGACCCCGAGAGCGAAACCCTGCAGCAGATTGACCCCGCAGATGTGGACGCGACCGTTGCGCAGATCAAGGATGCCTTCCTTGCGCTGAGCGACCCCAATGACTGGGACGGCGACGGCGAGCCCGAGGCGTGGACGCTGATTGACCGCGCCTTCACCCGCGCCGAGGCCCGCTATATTCCCAACGGGGACGATAGTACGGCCGACATGGCGCACCCCACGCGCACGGGCGACCTTGTGGTCTTTGCCTACCCGCCCTACCAGTTTGACGCCGCCACCCCCGGCACGCTCGTCGCACGCTCGGCCTTCTTTGGCCAGCACGGCTACGTGCCCGATGTGCAAGACCTGGACGCAAATATCAACATGCGCGCCACCTTCCTGGCCGGCGGCAGCATGATTCAGCCCAATGTCACCGCCGAGGGCATTCGCTCGATTGACCTGGCGCCCACGGCCGCCTTCATTCTGGACGTGCCCGTGCCGCAGCACGCACAGGGCATTGTGCGCCTGGACCTGCTGCGTGGCGGCGATGCGCTGACGCTGATGCCCATCATCGGCCTGACGGACTTCCACGGCCAGCTTGACCCGACCACAACGCGCATTGACGGTGTGTCCGCCTCTGTGGGTGGCGCGCCGCAACTGGCTACGCTCTTTGACGAAGAGGCTGCCGCCTTTGCCAACCCGGCGCTGCTGCTGGCCTCGGGCGATAACGTGGGGGCTTCGCCTGCCAACTCGGGGCTGCTCGATGACATGCCCACAATTGACGTGGAGAACGCGTGGGGGCTCAACGCCACTTCCTTCGGCAACCACGAGTTTGACTACGGCGTCGATGCGCTGCTGGAGCAGCTTGAGCGCGCCGACTTCCCCTTCCTGGGGGCGAACATTGTGGACGCAGCCACAGGCGAGAACCCCGACTGGGTGGAGCCGACGCAAATCTTCGAGCATGAGGGCGTGCGCATTGGCGTCATCGGTCTCGGGCTGGAGAACACGGCTGAGCTGGTAAGCGCCGGCGCGACCGAAGGGCTGGAGTTCCTGCCTGCGATTGAAGTCATCAAGGCCGAATCGCAGAAACTGACGGATCAGGGTGTCAACATTCAGGTTGTGGTGATCCATGAAGGCGCGGCTGAGGGCAACAACGCCGTCAACTCCGTGGTTCCCACGGCATGGAACGGCCCGGTGGCCACGATTGTCGAAGGCATTCAGGACACCACGGTGGACCTGGTGCTGGCGGGCCACACACACCGCATTGCCAACTTCCAGATCGGCCACATTATGGTGGGTGAGGGGCTGAATGCAGGTGGCTCCTTCTCTGTGGCGCAGTTGATCGTCAATGGTGACGACGTTGAGTGGGTGGGCGTCTCCACACGCGTGGCCAAGAACATCGGCGTGGCAGGCCGCGACGACGTGCAGGCGATTGTCGACGACGCCAATGAAATGACCGGCGTGCTGCGCAACCAGGTGGTGGCCACGCAGAGCGCCGACATTCTGCGTGACCCCAACCGCCTCAGCGAATCGGCCATGGGCAACATGGTGGCCGATGCCATGCGCAACAAGTACCCGGGCGTGGATATTGCATACGCCAACTCGGGCGGCCTGCGCGCCGACCTGCCCATGCTGCCGCCGGCCGCCGAAGAGGCTTCGGGCGAGATTACCTGGGGCGAGGTCTTCAGCGTACTCCCCTTTGGCAACCGCACGGTGCTCTTCACCCTCACGGGTGCACAGCTCGAGCAGGCCTTCCTGACCGGCTTCGAGCCGGCCTGCAATCCTGAAGTGGCCACCGGGCGCTTCCCGCAGATCTCCGGCGCACGCGTCACCTTCACCTGCGAAGGCGCGACCCCTGTGGTGACCGGCATGTGGACAACGCCCGAAGGCATGGGCGGGCCCGAGACGCCGATTGCCCCCGAAGACTCCATCCGCATTGTGACCAATGACTTCATGGCCACCGGCGGTGACGGCTACACAATCTTCCTGGAGGGGACCGATGTGGCGCAGCCCGGCGACGACCTCATGCAGGTGACGATTGATGAGATTGCCGCCAACTCACCTGTGGCGCCCGAGGTTGAGGGGCGCATTGTGCAGGAGTAACAGCGGGTTCAAGGTTTAAGGATCAAGGTCGTGTGGGCCGGGGAGATGCGTCTCCCCGGCCCATGCTTTGTTTGGCGGCGATGCAATGATGCACCTTGGCCATGCATGGACGATCGTAGCGGGGGCTTTCAGCCCTCCGGCCCGGGCTGCGAGAGTTCGCGTTTCAGCATATAGACTGGGCCGGCGGCGCAATTTATGCGCAATTGCGCGTAGCCGGTTGGCCTTTTTGTGGCTCCTTGGTCTACAGGCGTATAATGCACAGTCGTGAGTGTTCGCGCGGAATTTGCACGCGCACAATAACGCATATTGGTGCGGCGACAGCGCATTGCGGCATAACCTGTGGAGGGTGTTGCCGCCCCTCGCTGCTTGGACAAAGCGGTTTCCTCTCTTCATGTTTGAAAAGCACATTGGGATAGACCTCGGCACGGTCAACGTGCTGGTCCACGTAAAAGGGCGCGGCATTGTTATGCACGAGCCCTCTGTCGTGGCGATTCGCCCGCGCGACAACACCATGGTCGCTGTGGGCCACGAGGCATACGACATGCTCGGCCGCTCGCCGGAGAGCATCGAAGTCGTGCGTCCCATGCGCGATGGCGTTATCGCCGACTTTGTCGTCACCGAAGCCATGCTCCGCTACTTCATTCAGGCGGTGGTGGGCGGACGACGCACCCTCTTTCGCCCCAAAGTCATGATCAGCACCCCGCGCGGCGTTACCAGCGTGGAGGAACGCGCCGTGCACGACGCCGCCATGCAGGCGGGCGCGGGCGCTGCCTATTTGATTCCCGAGCCACTGGCCGCTGCCTACGGTGCGGGCCTGCCCATTGGCACCCCCACCGGCAATATGGTGGTGGACATGGGCGGCGGCACCACCGAGGCGGCCGTCGTCTCCATGTACGACATTGTGACGTGGAGCAGTGTGCGCGTCGGCGGCAACCGCTTCGACGAATCGATCATGAATTATGTGCGCAAGAAGTACAACATGCTCATTGGTGAGCAGACGGCCGAGGAGATCAAGATTGCCATCGGCAGCGCACTGCCCATGGAACACGACCGCTCGGTGGAAGTGCGCGGGCGCGACCAGGTGACGGGGCTGCCCCGCATTATGCAGATTAGCTCCAGCGAAATCACCGAGGCCATGCAGGAGCCACTCATGGCGGTGGCGAGCACTGTGCGCGCCACGCTTGAAAAGTGCCCACCCGAGCTGGCCGCCGACATTATCGATCGCGGCATGGTGATGACGGGGGGCGGCTCGCAACTGCGCAACATTGCCCAACTGATTACGCAGGAGACGGGTGTGCCCGCCTATGTGGCCGAAAACCCGATTGCGTGTGTGGCGCTCGGCGCCGGCCGCGCGCTGGAGAATTATGAAATCATGCGGCGCAGTCTGCCGCTTGTGCCGAACTAAGGTTTAAAGGTTGCGCCGCCTTCTGCGCGCCCCGCATCCCGCGAACCTTTGAAGCCTTCAACCTTCAACTTTTTGCTTGTGGAGGAATCATGCGCGAAGCCGTTTCATCCAATCTCGCCCCTGCCGCTTTGGGGCCCTACTCGCAGGCCATCAAGACCGACTCGCTGCTCTTCTGCTCAGGCCAATTGGGGCTAAACCCGGAGACCATGGAGCTTGTGGAGGGCGGCGTAGAGGCGCAGGCCAGACAGGCGCTCTCCAACCTGCGCGCCGTGCTCGAAGCCGGCGGCAGCAGCATGGCACGCGTTGTCAAGACGGTCATCTTCCTGGCCGACATGGCAGACTTTGCCGCCGTCAACGCCGTCTATGCGCAGGAGTTCCTCACCACGCCGCCGGCGCGCAGCACGGTGCAGGTTGCCGGCCTGCCCAAGGCTGGCCTGGTGGAAATCGAGATGATTGCGCTCTGTGATTAGTGTTTCACGGGTCGCACGTGTGCGACCCGTTTGTGACAGTGGTTTGCGGTGGTGGTTTGCGATAGTGGTCTGCAATTGTTTGTGAACGGCTGTGGTTGTTCGCTTGTAGTGCTTGTCCGTCCAGTGCGCCCACTCGCTATGCGTGAGGGGCAACCCGCTCGGCGCTGTGCAGTGGCAGCGCCTCGTTCGCGATTATGTGTACACCAAGGTAGCTGCCGACGTTGTGAAGCCTGTGCCGCAAAAGATCAGAGACGCGCATCTGATCGAAAGATTGTATACAGGATTACACAAATTTGGCATCGACTCGAGGTGGCACTATAATTTGCAGTAATTCTATTTTCCGGAGGTATCTTCCATCGTATGATTACTCGTGAGATGTTTGCTGAGGCGTACCCCGCCGACCACCCCATGGCTGCCCTGCTGGACGAGATTGATGGTTCACTGCAGGAACCCCAGACCGGAGAAATCCGCACAGGAATTCTCGTAGACAAGCGACCGAACGAACTGCTCATCGACATCGGCTTCAAGTCCGAAGGCGTTGTGTCAGGGCGGGAACTGGAGCGCGTCGCCGAGTTTTTCCAGTCGCTTGAACTGGGCGATGAAGTGCCTGTCTACATCATGCGTGAAGACAAGGAAGGCACTGTACAGCTCAGCATTAGCCGTGCGATGGCGGAGAAGGACTGGGACACCGCTGAAGAGCTGATGAAGTCGCAGGCGATGTTCGAGGCCACGGTTGAATCCTTCAACCGCGGCGGCGTCATCGTCAAGCTGGGGCAGGTGCGCGGCTTTGTGCCCGCCAGCCAACTGGTAAGCGGCGTGCAGCAGGCGGCCAATGTAGAGGACAGTGCTGAGGACCGCTGGTCGGGTTTGTATGGGGAAGAACTCAAGCTGAAGGTCATTGATATTGACCGCAAGCGCAACCGGCTGATTCTTTCCGAACGGCTGGCCATGCGCGAGTGGCGGCGCAAGCAGAAGGAGCAGCTGCTCGAATCCCTCAAGGAGGGCGACGTCTACGACGGCGTCATTAGCAGCATTGCGGACTTTGGCGCCTTTGTGGACCTGGGCGGGGCTGACGGCCTGATCCACCTGAGCGAGTTGGCCTGGAACCGGGTCAACCATCCCAGCGAAGTGGTGAAGGTGGGCGAGAAGGTGAAGGTGCAGATTTTGAGCATCGACACCGAGCGCCGCCGCATTGGCCTGAGCATGCGTCGCCTGGCGCCGCAGCCGTGGGAGATCGTCAACAACACCTACGAAGTGGGGCAGGTCGTGCGCGGCCGCGTCACCAAGCTGGTGAACTTTGGCGCCTTTGCACGGATTGGCGACAGTGGCGTAGAGGGGCTGATTCACATTAGTGAACTGGCCGAGCGCCGCATCAATCACCCGAAGGAAGTGGTGAACGAGGGCGAAGAGTACGATCTGCGCATTATCCGCATTGACACGGACAAGCGCCGCCTGGGCTTGAGCCTGAAGCAGGCGCTGCCGCCCGAAGCGGCCGACAACGAACTCGACTGGCAGATTGCGCCGAGCGACGAGAGCGACGCGGTCGAAGCCGCCGATACGATTGTGGCCGAGGCCGATGATGTGGTGGAGTTTGTGGCCGTTGAAGAAGTTGAGGTTGTGGAAGTCGCCGAGGTGGCCGAGGTTGTGGCCGAGAGCTCAGAGGAGCTTGCCGTCGCCGAGGCGTAAGCCTGACGCAGCAACGAGTGTGTGTAAACGAACAGCCGGCCCCGCGCGTGGGGCCGGCTGTTTTTTTGTGGGGCGGTGTGTGAAATGACCATCAATGGGCCGGCGCGGCGTTTCGTAGCGGCTGCTTCAGCTGCCGTTCCTGCCAATCACGTCGTGTCCCCATCTCTCCTGCGCTCCTCCAGAACGGATGAACGGCAATCCTATTCGAGACGTGGCTGTCCGTCGTCCCATGAGAAGCTGCTTTAGACGGCACAATCGTCTACTTCTTCTCCGCGAGGGGAACGTTTTTCCAAGTACCCAGTGAAATCAGCACATTCTCGCAGTCCATCATACCGAGTCCGAGAAGGTAATTGGGTTCGAGAGGTACATCGTATGCCGCAACAAGACCTAATGATACGCCCGGGTTTATGTCTTCGTAGAAGCGCCCGTGTTGATACATCCAGCTGGCGTACCGCGTCGCCTTATCATCATCTACCATTGCGGATATGTCACCATACTTGGTGAGAACGAGGCGCGGCGATGTCCTGCCAAAGTAACTGGTGCCTGGGCTAATGTTCTTCACATCCACAAAAACGAGCAGCCACTCGCCCTGCGCAACATAATCTCTGTCGTACTGCCAAAGTGACTTCGTGCGCCACGCTTTTGTGACTGTGAACTCGAAATGGCCACATGTGTAGGACTGCCCAAACTCGGATGTCCTGTCCCAAGCCTCTTCAATATCCTGATATGTAAGCGTCGAAGAAGGAGCCGGTTGCTCAGATACAACGTCGGGCACAATTGCAGGTGTAGGTACGTCGACATTTGGCAGGTCGACTGGCGCGTTCGTGACGAGGAAAGCAGCAATCCAGTTGCCGTTGCTAAGCTGTAGCCAATCGCCCCCGCTCGTCTTGCCTGTTATGTCAAGTGACTGATTTGCTTGTACGGATCCCAAGATAGAATACGTGGTTCCCGGGCCAGAGCGTAAGTTCCCTGCGTTAAGCGCAACAGTACCCGTCACTGGTGCTACCGGCGTCTCTATCATTACTTGCGGAGCAGAAGCTCCTGGTATTGGCGAAGGCGCAGCGATGGTAGCGCTGGCCCGAGCAAAGGGCGTGAGAGTGGGCAGGACAACGCGTGAAGGCACATTGGTGGTTGGGCGGGCAAGCGAAGGGGTGGGTGTGGGTAGGGCGACAGGCGCAAGCGCTCCAGTGACAGGGTTGACAAGGAACGCTGCAATCCATGCACCGCTGTCAATTTGATACCAATCGCAGGCGCTATTGCAGCCAATGATCTTAAGAGTCATGCCAGCGGGTGCCATTCCAACGCGGTCAAACGTTGTGCCTGGCCCCTTTCGGAGGTTGGAATCCGAGACAGTGGTGACTTGCGTGGGTGGCGCATCCTGTTCTGGAAACGCCGCATAAGTGGATGTAACGGGTGACTGCACGGAAAGAAGGACTGCAATGAAGAAGGCCGTAATAGGAATCCGCACCAACATATCTTCGCCTTGCTTTCTGTTACCGACGTGTTACAGCAGATATGAAGCACTCGGACACTGGGACTTCACTCTCTTACGTAATATGGACTCCTTCCTCAAAACCCAAATTGAACCGGCCAAGCTTAGAACAAATGCCAGCACTCATCTACCTACCGTCGTCGAGTGGAGCAGTAGATCTGGTCGATGGCGTATGCGTCGCGAAGATAAACATCGCGGTAACCCTAAAGGATTTACCATACGATCCAATAGACCGAATCCGTATACGGAGACCAGGCATTGGCCATGTAGTCTATTCCGGCAGAAAGGCCGAATTCGCGACGCTGAGGCTTCTTGAACCAGTTGATATGGATGTAAACGACGTTAATGCAGTTCCCGTACCATGCCAGTTCCTGACTGCAGTCTGTAAAGTACCTTGTTGAGCAAGCAGCGCTTGTAATTTCGGAGTATGAATACACCCCAAATGATATCTATGCGCACAGAAGTTGCGCGATGTCGTCACTGCGAAGGTGTGATTCTTTCGCAAAGTCGAAATACGGAGTGACCTGCCACTTACCCCGAATAATCTTCAATATCCTCTTCTGCAATCTTCACATCTTCTGCCGCAACTGTGGCGTACAAATCGCGCAATTCATCCTCGCTATATGAAGCAAGCGGACGACGCGGTGCGAACGCGTCAACAATCGCCTGCTGCTTACTGGTAAGCCGATCGTCTTCCAAAAAGCCCGCAATCTCTTCGTCTGTATACATACGCAAGGGGATGTCGTCACTGGTGCGCGTTTCCCACAGCAGCAGCTCCAGACTGCGGC
Source organism: uncultured Chloroflexia bacterium (assembly GCA_963773745.1). Lineage (GTDB taxonomy): Bacteria > Chloroflexota > Anaerolineae > Caldilineales > Caldilineaceae > UBA5069. Next base: position 226,574 of record CAVZCL010000003.1, on the reverse strand, counting down.
GATGGACGCGATAGTTACGCCCAAGTTTGGACGCCGCCAATTTGCCACTGCGAATGTAGCGGTAAATGGTTTCGCGGTTGACCTGCAGATATTCTGCTGCCTGCTCAGGCGTAAATACCTCGCGTGTTTGGTTGTTCATGGTCCAATTGTCGTCAATCCCGTGCGACTTGTCAATACTTGAAACGACCCCTGCGGCCATGGCCGCCGACGTCACGCCGGGAGACGTGACCTACGATGCGCCCTTCGTCAATCCTCGGTTCTTAACTTTGGTTCTTCCACCACCCCGAACGCGACGCGCAAAACCCGCTCGCGCAGGCCGGTGTGGCGCAGGCCCACGTGGGCGTTGCGCACCGCCTGGGCAATGGCGCGCGGCTGCCCCACCAGCACCACCAGGCGGCGCGCACGCGTCACCGCTGTGTAGAGCAGGTTGCGCTGGAGCATGAAGCCGTGGCTGGAGAGCACAGGCAGCACCACCGCAGCGTACTCGCTCCCCTGGCTCTTGTGCACGCTCACGGCAAAGGCATGGGTTAGCTCGTCGAGCTCATAGGGCTCGTAGGCAACGACGCGGCCGTCGAACTCCACACTCAGCTGGTTGCGGTCGGCATCCACCGTGGCAATTGTGCCTATGTCCCCATTAAAGACTTCCTTGTCATAGTTGTTGCGCAACTGCATCACGCGGTCGCCCGCGCGCAGGGTGCGCGGTCCGGCGCGCTTCTCGCCCTTGTTCGGGTGGGGCGGGTTCAGCGCTTCCTGCAGCGCCTCGTTGAGCGCCGCCACCCCTGCTTCCCCTTTGTGGATGGGTGAGAGCACCTGGATGTCGCGCGGCGGAATGGCAAAGCGGCGGGGAATGCGCTCGTGCACAATTTCCACGCAGAGCTCGCGCACACGCGCAGGCGAATTGGCGCGAAAGATGAAGAAATCGAGCGCGCGTGCGTTGTCGAGGAGGGGCATTTCACCGTTGTTGATGCGGTGGGCGTTGCTGATGATGTAGCTGCCCTGCTGCTGGCGGAAGATGGTGTCGAGGCGCACCACGGCCGCGCGCGACGGGCTGGGTGGCTGAGCAGCAGGCTGTTGGGCGGCGCGGGCGGCGCGGACAGCGGGGCCACCTCCTCAATTGCGCCGATGATGTCGCGCAGGACGTTACCCGCGCCCACGCTGGGCAGCTGGTCCACATCGCCCACCAACAGCAGATGCATGCCCGCGGGCAGCGCCTTGACAAGATGGTTGAGCAGCAGCATGTCGAGCATGGACGCTTCGTCGATGATGAGCAGGTCGGCTTCGAGCGGGTTGGTGTCATTGCGGGCGAAGGCATGCGCGCCGTCGCCGCCCCGCTTCACCTCGAGCATGCGGTGAATCGTGCGCGCCTCCTGGCCCGTGCTCTCGGCAAGGCGCTTGGCGGCGCGGCCTGTGGGCGCGGCCAGCAGCACCTCCTTGCCGTGGCGCACGCAAAGCTCGAGCACAGCGCGCAATGTGGTCGTCTTGCCTGTGCCCGGGCCGCCGGTGAGCACTGCCACCCGTTTTGTGAGCGCAGTGCGGATGGCCTCGCGCTGGTGGGGCGCGTATGTGAGCGAGAACTCGCGCTCGAGCTCGGCCGTCAGCACATCCCACGGCGTGGATTCGGCAAAGAGATCTGCGAGGCGGCTGCGCGGGGCCATGAGCAGGCGGCGCAGCCCATTGGCGGAACCCACTTCGGCATAGTAAAGGGGCGTGAGATAGACCACCGGCGCTGCCAGCAGCACAGGGTGTGCCTGCGGCGCGTCGGGATCAGGCGCGGGGGTGTAGCCAATGGCCTCGCCGCCGGGCGCTGCGGCCAGCACAATGTCGCCCGCCGCCCACGCGTGCAGCAGGCCGGCGGCCACATCGGACGGGGCCACATGGAGCAGCGCCGTGGCCTCCTCCATCAGCCGCTCCCAGGGGGAGAGCACATTGCCTTCGTCGGTGGCGCGGCTGAGGGCAAAGGCAATGCCTGCAGCCACACGCTTCGGGTCGGCGGCGGTAATGCCCAGTGCGTGGGCAATGGCGTCGGCCGTCACAAAGCCCACACCATAGACCTCGGCGGCAAGGCGGTAGGGGTCGGCCTGAATTTTGGCGACGGACTCATCGCCCCACGCCTTGTAGATGCGCGCGGCCAGCGCGGCGCTTACATTGTGGCTCTGCAGGAAGAGCATAACGTGTTTGATGGCGCGTTGCTCGTTCCACGCCGCCACAATCTGGTCAATGCGTTTGCGCCCAATGCCGGGCACATCGGTAAGCTTCTCGGGATTCTTCTCAATCACATCAAGCGTGGCAACGCCAAAGCGCTTGACAAGACGCTGCGCCATCACAGGCCCCACACCGCGAATGAGGCCACTGCCCAGATACTTTTCGATGCCCTCGAGGGTAACGGGGAGGGCCGTCTGCACCTGTTCGGCCACAAACTGGCGGCCATAGTCGGGGTGCACAATCCAGTGGCCGTCAAGGGTGACATATTCGCCAATCGCCACGGCAGCCAGCGTGCCCACCACGGTGACGGGCTGGGAAGGCCGCTGGCGCGCGCCGGCGGCCACCACCGGTTCGGGTGAGAGGCGCGCCACGGTGTAGCCCGTTTCCTCGTTCTGGAAGGTAATGCGTTCAAGCACGCCGCGCAGTGTTTCCATAATGCTATTGTACACAGGGATGCAAGGGGGTGACAGAAGAATTGAGGACTGACGATCGGGTATGGTGATTGCGGGTATGGGATTGCGGGCATGGTGTGATTGGCACATCTGGTATGTGCGTCAATCCTCGGTTCTTCTGTCGCCATCTTTTCACAACGTCTACCTTAAGACCGCGCAAGGATTTGTCCGCGGCGTGTCAATGGTTTATAATGGTTGCCTGAGCGATTCTGGAACATACGCCGGGTACAGCGATGGTCTGGTTCGCATCGCCGGCGGTGTGTAACCGCTGGTGGCGCCGTTACGTTCAGTTCCCAGCAATGGAACAGGAGTACCAGCATGACGATGTCCAAAGTACAAAAGGGTGGTTTGATTGAAGAGTATCGTCTCTCCGAAACCGACACGGGTTCGCCCGAGGTGCAGGTGGCGATTCTCACATCGCGCATTAACCAGTTGATTGAGCATCTCAATATCCACAAGCATGATGAAGGTTCACGCCGCGGATTGCTCAAGCTCGTCGGCCAACGCCGTCGCCACCTTGCCTATCTCAAGAGCAAGGATGCGCAGCGCTATCAGCAGTTGATCACGCGCCTCGGCCTGCGCAAGTAGGCGGTGCCGCAGAGATGCCCGGAATGTGCAGGCAGTCTGCAAGGCGCTTCCGCCGTTCCGGCGGTTGGCGCATGGCATTGTGCTGGATGGGCATCGGTTGAAGTAGCGAGAAGAGGGGCGGGTTTTAGCGCTCGGGCGCGCCCCGCCCTTTTTTCGTGTATTGGGTTGGCAGTTCTGTAGGTTCGCAGTAACTGTAGGTTCGCATGTAAGTGTTGGTTTGATTTCGTTGGTTTGACTATTGGGCAATGGGACCTCAAGGCGGCAAGCGCTGACCCACGCACTGTACACGTGGCAACGCAATTGGCCGCCAGCAGCGACGGTGAGGTTCGGAATTGGAGAGCGGGGCCAACTGTGCCTGCGCCATCATGCGCCATCATGCGCATGAAAACGCAAACGCAGTTGGCAGCGGTCTCCAGTCCCGCACCTCAGCCGGCACGGTATGCTGGACGCCGGCCCCCTTGCCCCGGATCGCGGGGCAACCCCGCAAGGAGACAATTGTATATGCAAATTTTTGATGGCGCGCAGGTGTTCACCACCGAAATGGGTGGCAAGACCCTGACCATCGAGACGGGCGTGCTTGGCCACCAGGCCGGCGGCGCCGTAACCGTGCGTCTTGGCGACACGGTGATTCTGGCTACGGCCACGATGAGCAAGGATGTCCGCCCGGACATCAACTTCTTCCCGCTGACGGTTGAGTTTGAGGAAAAACTCTACGCCGCCGGCCGCATCCCGGGCTCCTTCCAGCGGCGCGAAAGCAGGCCGAGCGATGACGCCATCCTGCTGGGCCGCCTGGTGGACCGCCCGCTGCGCCCCCTCTTCCCCAAGGGCTTCATCAACGACGTCCAGGTAATCCTCACCGTGCTTGCCAGCGACAGCGAGCATTTGATGGACCCGCTGGCGATCATCGCTGCCTCGGCCGCGGTGCACATCAGCGACATTCCCTGGAACGGCCCTGTGGGCGGCGCCTCGGTCGGCTTTGTGGATGGTGAGTTCATCGTCAACCCCACCGCCTCGCAGATGGAAAACAGCAGCCTTGACCTGCAGGTGGCGGGCACGCGCGACAACATCCTCATGGTTGAGGCAGGCGCGGCCGAGTTCCCCGAGGACATGATGCTCGAGGCGCTCAAGCTGGCGCACGAGTCCATGGTCCCCGTGATTGATCTCATCGACGAGATGCGCAATCAACTGGGCAAGGAAAAGTTCAGCGACTTCACACCCGCGCTGCCCAGCGAAGAGGTGATGGCCGAAGTCAATGACATTGCCTATGACAAGGTTACTGCGGCGCTGGCCGAAGGATCGGCCAAGCATGCGCTGAAGGATGCCCTTTCGGCAATCAAGGCCGAAGTCAAGGAAGCCTTTGCCGAGCGTGTGGCGAGTGGCGCCGTCTCCAAGAACATTGTTGGCGACGCCTACGATGCAGTGATGAAGAAGGCGACCCGCCGCCGCATTCTGGACGTGGGGCTGCGCCCCGACGGCCGCGAAAGCGAGACCATCCGCCCGATTTCGGTGCAGGTGGGGCGCTTGCCCCGTGTCCATGGCTCCGGTCTCTTCATGCGTGGCGAGACGCACGTGCTCTCGATTGTGACACTGGGCACACCCGGTGACGCACAGCGGCTGGATACGCTGCAGCCCGGTGACTCCAAGCGCTATATGCATCACTACAACTTCCCGCCCTACAGCACGGGCGAGGCCTACCCCATGCGCGGCCCCAAGCGCCGCGAAATCGGCCACGGCGCGCTGGCCGAGCGCGCGCTGCTGCCCGTGATTCCCGAAGATTTCCCCTATACGCTGCGTGTGGTTAGCGAAGTGATGAGCAGCAACGGTTCCTCGAGCATGGGCTCCGTCTGCGGCAGCACGTTGAGCCTGATGGATGCCGGCGTGCCGATTACCGCACCGGTCTCCGGCATTGCCATGGGCCTTGTGCAGGATATGGAGACGGGCGCCTACCGCATCCTCAGTGACATCCAGGGCATGGAAGACTCGCTGGGCGACATGGACTTCAAGGTGGCGGGCACCGAGCACGGCATTACCGCCCTGCAGATGGACCTGAAGATCAAGGGTCTTGACTTCGATATCCTGCGCCAGGCCATGGAGCAGGCGAAGGCCGGCCGCATGCACATTATGGGCAAGATGATGGAAGTTCTGCCCGAGCCGCGCAGCGAGATGAGCCCCTTTGCCCCGCGCATTCTGACGCTGCACATTGACCCCGAGAAGATCGGCAAGCTGATCGGCCCGGGCGGCAAGATGATCCGCAGCCTGCAGGAGCAGTTCGCTGTCAAGATTGATGTTGAAGAGGATGGCACGGTCTTCGTCTCGGGCGAAGGCATTACTGCCGAGCGCGCCAAGGAAGCCATTTCCGGCATGATGGAAGAGGTTGCCCTGGGCCGCATCTACACCGGCCGCGTGGTGCGTGTGGAGCCCTACGGCGCCTTCGTCAACATCATGCCCGGCGTGGATGGCCTGGTGCACATTAGCCAGCTGGCCGACTATCGCGTGGGCAAGGTGGAGGATGTGGCCAATGTGGGTGATGAGCTCACGGCCATGGTCATCGACGTGGACGGCCAGGGCAAGGTGCGCCTGAGCCGCCAGGCCGTACTCGAAGGCTGGTCAGTGGAAGAAGCGCAATCCAAGGATCGCGGCGGCCGCAGCAGCGGCGGCGGTGGTGACCGTGGCGGTGACCGGCGCGGCGGTGGTGATCGCGGCCCGCGCCGCGACAACCGCAGCGGCGGCAACAGCGGCGGCTATCGCTAAGCCATTGCGCACGATGTGGAACTGAGAGCAAGAGAGCGGGCGGGGCCACTGTGGCCCCGCCCGCTCTCTTGCTCTTGGCAAGCACAACTGCACCTCACCCCCGGCCCCTCTCCACTGCGTAGGGAGAATAGGGGCCGGGGGTCGAGGTGCAGTTGGCGCGGCTATTCGCTCACGCGCACGTGTAAAGAGCAAAGAACCCAGCACGACGCCGATATTTTCCTCCACAGATATTGGTATACTCGCGCCATTCCTGTGGTTGAGGAGCAGCATAATGAGTTTCTCCACGCCTGGCGCAAGTACTTTGGCAGTTGAGGTTACGAACATCTCGGCGCACGGTTTTTGGCTGTTGATTGATGGTGAAGAACTTTTTCTGCCCTACGCCGAGTTTCCGTGGTTCAAGGATGCAACGGTTGCTGCCATTGTAGATGTGGAGCGGTCGCACGGCATTCATCTCTATTGGCCGCTGCCTGGATGTCGATCTGGAACTGGAATCGATTCGCCATCCCGAGCGCTATCCGCTGCTTGCCAGGCCCAGCGCCTGATGGCACGAATCAGCGATGCGGCGCACGCCGCGTCAACAAGAAGCAGAGAGCGGGCGGGGCCACTGTGGCCCCGCCCGCTTTGTTGTTGAAGCGAGGCTTCCGATTTTGGAAGCCTCGCTTCGGGCGCGCAGCCATGTGGGAACGCTGCCTCTGCAGACAAGCGTCCCTAAACACAACCTTGGATACTGTACCCCACTGGCGCAACTCCCTATACTGATGGAGGTGGACGTTTGTCTGCTCCTCCCGCACCGGTAAAGTGCGTGGAGGCGTTCATAAGCAAAGGAGCTTGATGTGATGAATTCCCATTCTACGCCGCGCCGCTGGGCTGCGGCCTTTGTCCCTGCGCTGCTGGTGCTGGCGCTGGTGGCGGGGTGCATGCCGATTCAGCCGCCCACAGCCACCCCACCCCAGGCAACCGGCGTGGACGCGCAGCCTGTACCGCAGGCCGGCGCGATTCCCGCCCCTGTTGATACTGTGCCTGCCGACGCCCAGCCGGCCGCGGACACGCTCGCCGGCGAGTGGACGGGCAGCATTGCAATTGCCGGCATTGAGCTGGCCATCGACCTGCACGTGACGCAGACGGACGGCGGCTACAGCGCCACCCTCGACATTCCCCAGCAGCAGGCCATGGGCCTACCCGTGGGCAACCTTGAGGTGGAGCTGCCCGACCTGCGCTTCACAATTCTTGGCGGGGCACAGCAGGCCGATTTTGTGGGCGCGCTGGGCGATGATGGTGTCATCAGCGGTGACTTCTCGCAAGCGGGGCAGTCGGGCGCCTTTACACTGGCGCGCAGCGAGAACGTTGCCGCGGGCACAGAGGGTGCGGCAGTTCCCACTGCTCCAGCCGGAGCCTCGGGCATCAGCGAAATTTACACCGATACCACCGGCCTCTGGTCTGTGCCCGTGCCCACCGGCTGGACGGTGACGCCACAAGCGGGCTATGTGACGATGCAAGGCCCCGAGCAGGACATCACCGTGCATCTGCTCACCGTCCCCGGCGAAGACCAGGAAGCGGCCATTGCCGATGCATGGCAATTGGTGCGGCCGGGATTTGACCTGCCAATCGAACAGACAGCCAACCCTCCGTCGGCGGAGGGGGTTGAGAAGACGATTGCCTACAGTTACGACACAGGCGACGACAACCATATTGTGCAGGCCACAGCGCAACTTTATGACGGCGTCAATTATGTGCAGCTCTATGACCTTCCGCTTGAGGCGGCGCAGCGACGCGGCGCACAGTTGGCGATTGTCAGCTCGGGCTTCAAAATCCTCGCCACCAAGCAACTGGATCTGACCGGCAAGCAGCCGGCCGCGCTCACCGATGACATCGTCAAGCAGTGGGAAGCGTTTATCAACGACGCACAGGCAAAGCTCGAGGTGCCGGGTGCGCTGGTGGGCGTGGTGCGCGACGGTGAACTGGTCTATGCCAAGGCCTTTGGCTACTCGGACCCCGAGACGCAGACACCCATGCGCACCGACATGCAGATGATGATCGGCTCAACAGGCAAGAGCCTGACCACCATGATGATGGGCACGCTGGTGGATGACGGCCTGATGACCTGGGACACCCCGGTGCAGCAGCTCTATCCGGCCTTCGCGGTGAAGGACCCTGAACTGAGCGAGACCATCACCATGCGCAACCTCGTCTGTGCGTGCACGGGTGTGCCGCGGCGCGACTTCGAGTTTGCTTTGAACGCCAACGAGCTGAGCGCAAGCGACGTCATCGCGTCGCTGCAGAGCTTTGAGTTCTTCACCGACTTTGGCGAGGCCTTCCAGTACTCCAACCAGATGGTTGCCACGGCGGGCTACATCGCCGGCCTTGTGGCCGAGCCGGGTATGGATGACCCCGATGCTGCCTACACCAAGGCGCTGCAGGAGCGCGTCACCGGCCCGATTGGCATGGAGAACACCACCCTCTCGTTTGACGAGGTGATCGCGCGTGACAACCATGCCACGCCCCACAGCTACAACGCGCTGGGCGAATATGTGACCATTCCCCTTACTGTGGAGCAGGTGCTGCGCCCCGTTGCCCCGGCAGGCGGCCACTGGTCGACGCTGGAGGACATGGCCAGGTACATGGCGACGCAACTGAGCAACGGTGTTGCCCCGGATGGCGAGCGTGTGGTCTCGGAGAAGAATCTGCTCGTGACACGCGAGCCGCAGGTGAAGGTGACTTCCGATGTCTCCTATGGGCTCGGTTGGCTTGTCGGCACATACAAGGGTTTGCCCCTGATTGAGCATGGCGGCAATACCCTCGGCTTCACCTCCGACTTTGCCTTCCTGCCCACGGCCGATATCGGCGTGATTGTGCTCACCAATGCACAGGGGAGCAACAACTTCAACGCAAGTGTGCGCACACGTCTCTTTGAACTGCTCTACGATGTGCCCAGCACCGCCGAGCCGAACCTGCAGTTCATTGTGGATCAGACCAGCGAGCAGCGCGGCAAGATGGCCGAACAGCTGAGCGGCGCACTTGACGAAGCTGCAGTTGCTCCCTTTGTGGGCAGCTACAGCAACCCGACACTGGGCAACATGGAATTGCGCCTTGCCGACGGCAAGTTGATTGCCGACTTCGGTGAGCTTGTGACGAGCGTTGCGCCCAAGACCAACGACAAGGGCGAGCCTGATAACTACCTCTTCTTCGACCCGCCGCTGGCCGGCACAGCCGTCAAGCTGCAGATGGCCGACGACGGCACGCCCAACGTCGTCATTGGGGCGGGGCTGACGGAGTACACCTTCACGCCTGCGGAGTAGGGCAAGCGCGCGGTTTTCGCAAAGACGTGAATCATCCCGGGGATTAGGCAGGCTGGGGTGACAAGAAAAGGCCTTCCTGGTTGACGAGTGTGCGTTGAGCACCGCGCAATCAGGAAGGCCTTCATTATGAAAGAAGAGCACGACGGCGTGCAGGCAGCGTGTCTGCCTTTGGCACAAAGTCGTTCTTGCTGGCGATGTGCCCATGCAAACATAACCTTAGTTACTCGCCGCGCGCCAGGCAAAACCGTACACTGATTGCGGCGGGCACTTGCCCGCCCGTTTGCCAACAATAGAGGTTGGCGGACGCTGGACAAGAAGAGGAGAGTGCCGTGAGAAGTTCGCAATTTGCACCGTTTGCACCGCGCCGCTGGGCTGCGGCCATCATCCCATCACTGCTTGTGCTGGCGCTTGTCGCCGGCTGTGCACCGATCCAGCCGGCAGGCGACACAGTGGCCGTTGATGCGCCTGGGGCGAACATCACCGTCAACCCGTCGGCGGGCACAGTCTCTGTGGACGCGCCGGATGCCGCTGTTACCGTGGACACCACGGAGGGCGTTGTTCCGTTGACACTGTGACCGACACAGTGACTGACACGCTGGCCGGCGACTGGACGGGCAGCATTTCCATCGCCGGTGTTGAGCTGAACATCGACCTGCATCTGACTCGGGATGGGGACGCATACAGCGCGACGCTCGACATTCCCCAGCAGAGCGCCATGGGGCTGCCCGTGGGCAATCTGGTGGTAGAGCCGCCCGCTGTGCGCTTCACCATTCTGGAGGGCGCGCAACAGGCGAGCTTCGAGGGCGCGCTGGATGAGGATGGCGCCATCAGTGGCGTCTTCTCGCAGGCCGGCCAGGAAGGCGCCTTTGCCATGGTACGCGCCGACAGCGCAGCCGTGGCAGCCCCTGCTGTTGTGCCCGGACCCGCCACAACCGGCATCAGCGAAATCTATACCGACACAAGCGGTCTCTGGTCGGTGCCTGTGCCCACGGGCTGGACGGTAACGCCTGCAGAGGGCTTCGTCACGTTGCAGGCGCCCGATGGCGAAGTCACCGTCCACATCTTCACCGTGCCGAATGAGGATCAACAGGCGGCGATTGCCGATAGCTGGCAGGCTGCGCAACCCGGTTTTGATATGCCAATCGACGAAACCGTGACACCACCTGCCCCCGAGGGTATTGAGAAGGTGGTTGTCAACTCCTACGAAACCGGCGACGACAACCGCATTGTGCAGGCTGCAGCGCAACTCTATGACGGCGTCAACTATGTGCAGCTTTTCGAGCTCTCGCTTGATGCGGCGCAGCGGCGCACCTCACAAATCACGATCATTGACTCGGGTTTCAAGATCCTTGCCGATCAGAAGACCGATCTCACCGGCAAGCAGCCCGCTGAACTCACCCCAGAGATCATTAACACCTGGGAGGCAGTTCATCACCGACACGCAGGCCAAGTTCAATGTTCCTGGCGCCGTGGTGGGCGTTGTGCGCGATGGTGAGCTCGTTTATGCCAAGGGCTTTGGCTACGCCGACGACACCATGCAAACGCCCATGACGCCTGAAACGCAGATGATGATCGGCTCCACCAGCAAGAGCTTTGCCACAATGATGATGGGCACGCTGGTGGACGACGGTATCATGACCTGGGATACACCTGCGCAACAGCTCTATCCCGATTTTGAGGTCATGGATCCGGATCTGAGCCAATCCATCACCATGCGCAACCTCGTCTGCGCCTGCACGGGCGTGCCGCGACGCGACCTCGAATTCATCATGAACGCCGATGAACTGAGCGCCACCGATGTGATCTCGTCCCTGCGCACCTTCGAATTCTTCACCGACTTCGGTGAGGCCTTCCAGTACTCGAACCAAATGGTGACCACGGGCGGCTACATCGCCGGCCTTGCCGCCGAGCCGGGCATGAGCGACCCCGATGCTGCCTTCAGCAAAGCGCTGCGCGAGCGTGTGACCGGCCCAATCGGCATGGACAATACAACACTCTCGTTTGACGATGTGATCGCGCGCGACAATTACGCCACGCCCCACAGCCTCAACGCGCTGAGTGAGTATGTAACGGTTCCACTGACCATTGAGCATGGGCTGCGGCCGATTGCCCCGGCGGGCGGCCTTTGGTCCACGCTCGATGACATGGCAAAGTACATGATCACGCAGTTGAGCACGGGCGTTGCCCCCGATGGCGAGCGGGTGATCTCCGAGGAGAACCTGCTTGTCACACGCGAGCCGCAGGTGAAGGTGAGCGCCGACATGTCCTACGGGCTGGGCTGGCTGGTGGGCGAGTACAAGGGGTTGCCCATGATCGAGCACGGCGGCAATACGCTCGGCTTCACCTCCGACTTTGCCTTCCTGCCCACCGCCGATTTGGGTGTGATTGTGCTGACCAATGCGCAGGGTACCAACAACTTCAGCGCTGCCGTGCGCTTGCGCCTGCTGGAATTGCTCTATGACGTTCCCTCGACGATTGAGCCGAACCTCGATTTCGTGCTGGGGTTGATGGATGAGCGGGAGAGCAAGTACGCAGAGCAGTTGAGCGGCACACTGGATGTAGAGGCCGTAACCCCCTTTGTGGGCGACTACAGCAGCCCTGCGCTGGGCGACCTCACGATGAGCCTTGTGGACGGCAAGCTCGTCGCCGATTTCGGTGAATTCGCGACCAGCATACGACCCAAGACCGACGACAAGGGCGAGCCCGACAACTATATCTTCTTTGACCCGCCGCTTGCCGGCTACCCGCTTCGCCTGGAGCTGGCGGATGACGGCACGCCCAATGTCATCATCGGCCTGGGGCTTACGGAGTATGTGTTCACGCCGGTAGAGTAGAAGCGCCTGGTTTTCGCAAGGAGCAGCCGCGCCCCGGCATCGGGGCGCGGCTGCTCTATTTTGCAGGCTGAATCTGTAGCAACCTGTCGCTGAATTGTGCCCCCATATGCCCCTGCGTTGCGGCGGTTTGGCGCAATTTGCACCCCTATTGTATTGCGCGCCCGCGTGGTACAATGGCGCACCCTCCATTCCAGGCCGACTGCTACACTCTGTCCCGTTTCGCAAACGGGGCGCTTTCACATTGGGTCCCAACCCAGAGAAGGAATCCCATGGCCACCATGGTCATCTCACCGCCCGCGGCGCATAGACGCCGTTGGTTGCTTCTCGCCGCATTCCTGCTCGCGTGCCTGCTTTGCATTATTGTGTCGAGGCCTGCCTATGCCCAAAACTCCTCGTGTGGGGAACCCCAGCGCACGCAGGGTACCGTTGTCCTCGAGCGCTGCGTTATCCGCATCTTTAACAACAACGGCGTGCAGAAGAAGCTGGTTGTCTACTACACCACAGTCAACGGTGGCGTGCCTGACCGTTTGGTGGCTGTCGATGCCGACGGCAACCCCGCCAACGGCGCCGAAAAGAGCGCCGACGCCCTGGCCAACCAGGTCGCCGACTGGACGGTGGATGCCTGGCGTCTTTATCGCTTTTACGGCATGGGCGACCCGCTGAACCGCGATTTCATGACCGTGCACATCTTTGACATCGTCAACCCGGGGCTCGCCGGCTGGTGCTGCGATGGCCCTACCTTTCAGTACCAGATAGAGGCCGCATCCGTCGTTTCGGCTTTGACATTTCCCGGTGACCCGCGCAACGCCGAGTCGATCGTCTATCACGAGATGTGGCATGCCATGACGCCCAACGTGGGCCACGACGCCTGGGCAGTCGAAGGCGGCGCCTCACACATGACCGACCACACGACCAATGGCATCGATAATGACAGCGACAACGACTATATGTGGCGGGTAAGTGCCTATCTTGGCGGAGACTACAAGAAATCACTGACCAGTCTCGCTTACTCAGCGGCCCTCTGGTGGCAGTACTTCTCCGAGCGCACGAGCAGTGGCACTGACACGCTCAAGCGCGGCGTCGACTCGGTCCGCGTCTTTTGGGCCGACCCGGCGCCCACTGACTTTGCGCGCATGGACAATGTGATTCGCGCCCGCAACCCGGGCCAAACCTTCGAGAGCATCTGGATTGACTTTGGCGTCACCAACTTCGCCAAGGATTACACCGGCGTGCCCGAGAAGTGGCGCTACTTTGATGAAACGCATGCCGGCGCGCCCGACTATCCGGCGCCTTCGTCGCCCGTGGGCAACCTGACCAAAGACGCGCCCGTCATCCCCACGCTCAGCGGCGTCAATGCATGGGCGATGCGCTATTACGAGTACAGCGTGGCCGCCGATGTGCCCGTCGTCAATGTCGAGGTGCGCCAGGAGTTGAACCGGCGCGTTGCCTATAGCCTGCTGCTCATCAACGGCGGCCGTGTGATCGGCGAGGAGCGGTACATCGGCCGAGACTTCGTCAAGAGCATTCCGCACAGTGGCTTCGACCGCATCGTGCTGATTGTGATTGGGCTCAACGAGGCGGCCAACTACCGCTACTCGATCAACGCGACAATGGGCTTGAAGATCATGGATCCCCTGGCCAGCGCGCCGTGTCGAGGTGGGCAATCCCGCCGCGCCCGGCAAGATGTTGATCAAAGTCAATCTCTTCGGCGGAGCGAGTGGCGCCCCCATCGCGGGTGTTGACCCCAGCCAGTTTGCCATCACCGTGGGCGGCGTCGCCGTGACACCCGCCGACCGCATCTCCGCTGCCTACATCCAGGGGCAGTACTGGCTGCTGGTGCGCGCCCCCGTGCAGCCCTCGGCCGGCGCCAAGACGCTCACGGTCAGCTATGCCGGGCTGACCGACACGGAGTTCTTCGCCGTGCAATATGGCCCTGCCATACAGGCTGCGACCCTGGTGGTGATTGATCGCTCGGGCAGCATGAACGACTTTGGCAAGCTGCAGGCCGCCAAGGACGCGGCGCGCCTCTACATCGATTCATGGCGCGGCAGGCGATCTGATCGGTGTCGCCAGCTTCAGCACCGATGCCACCGTGGACCTGAACCTGGGCGCCTTTGAGACCGAGCGCGGCAATGCACTCAACGCCATCAACGGCCTGGTGGGCGCGGGCGAAACGAGCATCGGCGACGGCGCGCAGGCGGCTATGCAGAATCTCATCGACCGTGATGCATCGAGCCGCACCTGGTCGATCATGCTGCTCAGCGACGGCATCGAAAACAGCGATATCCGTATTGAGACCTTCCTGACCAATTACAACGCCCGGCGCAACGCCAATCCCGCGCAGAAGGTGCCCAAGGTGATTGCGGTCGCGTTAGGCCCCGACGCCGACCGCGTGCGCATGGAGAAACTGGCTAGCGACACCGGGGGCGTCTACTTTGTGGCCGCGCTGCCCGCAGTCGCGGCTTCGTCCGTTGGCGCCGATACCGTGGCGGCGCCCGACGCGGTGGCGGCAGCGCCGCTTTCCAACGACCTGGCCGAAATCTACCGCGCCGGCAGCGAGTTTGTCGCCGGACAGGAGCAGCTTGGCGTCCAGACCTGGGCCTTCAACTTCGATGAGTATCCTCTATACTTCACGTTCCGCGTGGACGGCAGCGCCAGCGAGGCGGTCTTCGTGGTGAAGTGGAATAAGGGTGTGATCTCCAGCGCGACCTACCTGCGCAAACCTGACGGCACGGCGATCTTCCCTGTGCCCAGTGAAGAAGACAGCCTGCATCGCCTCTACCGCGTCAGCGCCCCCGAGCCGGGCGACTGGGCAATTGTCATCGATCAGGAGAATGGCGCCGTGGCGGCCGGCAATATCGTCCCGGATGAGGTGATGTTCGAGGCATCCGTTTTCAGCACGCTGACGATGCGCACCTACCTGGGGCTGCCCGTGGAGCAGCGGCTGGTGGGCAAACCCATGCCCATCCTCGCCAGCCTGGCCGATGCCAACCCGCTGCCCGGTGCTACGGTCAACGCGTTCATTACGGCGCCGGCGGGCTTCTACAACGTCACGCTCAAGGATGACGGCGCTCACGGCGACGGCGCCGCCAACGACGGCTTCTACGGCGGCACCTTTTACCAGACGCAGGTACACGGGGCTTACAACCTGGTTGTTACCGCTTCGGGAAACGGCTCGGACGGCAAGCCTTTTGTGCGGCGCGCGCGCCTGGGCTTCAACATGGTGCAGAGTCGCTACCTCGACTTTGACCCCAATTTTCCGAACTACGACCCGAACCACGCCGTGGACTGGAATGACCCCAACGACCCCAACCGGGGCCGTGTAGATAAGGACGGCGACAGATTGGTGGACTGGTGGGAGGTGGCGACGGGGCTCGACCCCACCAACTCGATCCCTAACCAGGCCGAAGGCGACGCTGACTTTGACGGGCTGAGCAACGAGGACGAGTTCAACCGGGGCACCGATCCCATGACGAGCGATACCGATCACGGCGGCCAGAACGATGGCTCGGAGATGACCAATAACCAGGACCCGCTCGACCCAAGTGATGATCTGACGCCCTGCGTGCGCGCCTTCCAGGCGCAGTCCACCTTCCAGGACCGCGATGAACGGATCTATACGGGTGCGATTTGGCTTACCTACGACGTGGACCCGGACCACAAGAGCTTTTCACTCTGGCGCCAGGTGGAGGGCGGCGCGCGCACTTTCGTTACCGACCAGCTGCCGGCCACCGGCACCTACTCGGACACCGACGTGACAGTTGGGACGACCTACCATTACTGGCTGGCCGCCAACGACGCCGCCTTCAACCAGAGTTGCATCGTTGGGCCTGTCAGCGTCAAGCTGGACCCGAACGCCGCGCCGCCTGAAGGACGAGTCGAAATCAACAACGGCGCCATGCAAACTTCCTCGCCCCAGGTGATGCTGGCAATCGGCGCCAGCGAAGATGCCGTGCAGATGCAGGTGCGCAACAAGATGTCCGACTTTGACGACGCCCAGGGTTGGGAGGCCGTGGCGACGAGCAAACCGTGGACGCTGGCGCCGTCAGGCAACCTGGGCGAAGTCTACGTGCTCTTCCGTGACGCAGCAGGGTATGTCTCGGAGCCGGCGATGGATGTGATCCAGATTGCGGCCGTGGCGGGTGGCGGGCACCCTGTTTATCTGCCGCTGGTGCGCAAGCGCTAGCTGCGGTGGCGGCAAGCGCCGAAGAAACGCCGTCACGGAAGCGGGCGAGGCCTCCTTCCGTGCGCAACCTGCTGCAGCGCCTCGCTTCCAGAGCTGGAAGCGAGGCGCTGTTCTCTTCAGCGGGCAGTGAGCGAATCACGCAGAGTGCAGGCTGTGCAACCGCATGGCGCCTGTTAGCGCAGCCCTTCAAAGAGGTCCGTCTCGATGGTGCGGCCACCGTTGACGAGGCTGAAAACGCGCGTGAAGGTGCCAACGCCGAAGATTTTCGCCAGCGTCTCGTTTGGCAGCGAGAGGAAGGGGCCATACCCTGGCAACTGCGACTTGTGGCAACTGATGGCTTCACGCACCGTGCCAATGTGCTTGCGTGCGTCGATGCGCGTGGTCACCATCCACTCATCCCAGCCTACCATCTGGCGCTGGACACCGTCGATTTCCATTTCGAGCGGCCCCATGAGGGTAAGCACAGCCTGCACTGTCTCCTTGCTGTCGATCATGAAGTAGTACTTGGAGACCTGAAACGGCTCGCCGTTGTCCGCGTCGGCGTAGGCGGGATTGCCCGCACAGGCCAGTGCCGCAGCCGTGAATTGCGCCAGCGCAATATGATCGGGGTGACCGTAGGTGCCGTCAGGGCCGAAGGTGACGACGACGTGCGGACGGATGCGCCGCACCTGGGCCACGATTTTCGGGATAATCTCCGCGGGGTCGGCCTGGTCAACATCGCCGTCAATATAGTCCAGAAAGGTAAGCGAGCGCAGGCCAAGCACCTGCGCCGCGCAGCGCAGTTCCGCCTCGCGCATGCGCCCAAGGGCGCTGAAGCCGGGGTTCTCCGCCTCCGGCCCGAACCAGCCCGCGCTCGCCGTGCGTGGCGCAGACGAGGTGTGTCTCGACTCCTTCATCGGCGGCATAATGGGCCAACGTGGCGCCCAGCCCCATGGATTCGTCATCGGGGTGTGGAAAGACGGCCAGCAATTTCAGAGGTTCATCCATTCTCATCCACCTTGCATAATCAATGTACTGGCAGCGTGCACAATTTCGGCGCGCACGTCGGCGGGGGGTTCTGGCCACGGCGCCGGGCGTGCCGCGCGCCAAAAAGGCCGCGGGCGACTGATCGACTGTGCTGTCGTCGTGGTCGCAAAGGCAGCCGGCGTTGGCGAACCAGCGCAGCGTGCGCGTCTCCAGGTCAATCGAGAGGCCGTAGACGTTGCCCATCTCAGCCCACATCCACGCGCTGGGTGCTTCTTGAGGCATAATCTTCCTCCCTGGCGAAGGACCATCCGAAGACATCTGTGCGGGGTGGAACCATCATAGCCATGCACGAATTTTCTGTCCAGATATGGACTTATTGGCCCGCTTGGGGTATAATCGATTAACTAGAACTATTGTGCTAAACGCGTTTTCGGACGGCGTATCCCTCGAGTGAGGGAAGGAGTTGACGGGTATGCAGCGACTTCAGGTTGCCAGTGAATACGAACCGACAGGCGATCAGCCGCAGGCTATTGCCGCCCTGACGCGCGGCCTCAACGAAGGCATGAAGCACCAGGTGATGCTGGGTGTCACGGGTTCGGGCAAGACCTTTTCAATGGCCAAGATCATTGAAGAGGTGCAGAAGCCCACGCTTGTGCTGGCGCACAACAAGACGCTGGCGGCGCAGCTCTATTCCGAGTTTCGCTCCTTCTTTCCCAATAACGCCGTGGAATACTTTGTCTCGTACTACGACTACTACCAGCCCGAGGCGTACATCCCGCGCAGCGACACCTATATTGAGAAGGACTCGCAGATCAACGAGGAGATTGACCGGTTGCGGCTGGCGGCCACCTCGTCGCTGCTTAGCCGGCGCGACGTCATCATCGTCGCCTCGGTCTCGTGCATCTACGGCCTGGGCAGCCCGCAGGATTACGGCCGTGTGGTGCTCAACCTGCGCGTGGGCGAACTGGTGCGGCGGCAGCAGCTCTTGCGCCACCTGATTGAAATCTACTACGACCGCAATGACAACAATCTCTCGCGCGGCAAGTTCCGTGTGCGCGGCGACGTGCTTGAGGTGCAGCCCGCCGACCGCGAGACCGCCTACCGCATCAGCCTCTGGGGCGACGAGATTGAGCGCATTTGGGAGATTGACACCCTCACGGGCGAGGTGCTCACCGAGCACCAAACGATTGACATCTACCCCGCCAAGCATTTTATTACGCCACAGGATCGGCTTGAGATAGCGCTGCAGGATATCGAGAATGAGCTCAACGATCAGGTGCAGATCTTCGAGTCACAGGGCAAGCTGCTCGAGGCGCAGCGCATCAGGCAGCGCACCATGTATGATCTGGAGATGATGCGCGAGGTGGGCTTCTGCAACGGGATCGAGAACTACAGCCGGCCCCTTTCGCAGCGACCGGCCGGCTCGACGCCGTGGACGCTGCTTGACTACTTCCCGGCCGACTGGCTCCTCTTCATTGACGAGAGCCACATGTCAATTCCGCAGGTGCGCGGTATGTACAACGGCGACCAGGCGCGCAAGAATGTGCTGGTGGACTACGGCTTCCGCCTGCCCAGCGCGCTCGACAACCGCCCGCTCATGTTTGACGAGTTCGAGGAGCATCTCAATCAGGTCATCTATGTGAGCGCCACACCGGGCCCCTATGAGCGCGAGCTGGCCGAGCAGGTGGCCGAGCAGGTCATCCGCCCCACAGGCTTGCTCGACCCGGTTGTGGAGGTGCGCCCCACCAAGGGGCAGATTGACGACCTGCTGCGCGAGATCAAGGAGCGCACGGCCAAGGGGCAGCGCGCGCTGGTGACGACGCTCACCAAGCGCATGTCCGAGGACCTGACCGAATACCTGGCGCAGCTCAACATACGTGTGCAGTACCTGCACTCGGACATCCAGACGCTTGAGCGTGTAGAGATTCTGCGCGACCTGCGCATGGGCATCTACGACGTCGTCGTGGGCATCAACCTGCTGCGCGAAGGGCTGGACCTGCCCGAGGTTTCGCTCGTGGCGGTGATTGACGCTGACAAGGAAGGATTCCTGCGCAGCGAGTCGGCGCTCATCCAGACGGTGGGCCGCGCCGCCCGCCATGTGGAGGGCAAGGCGATCATGTATGCCGACAAGATCACCGACTCCATGCAGCGCGCGATTGATGAGACGAACCGTCGCCGCACGATCCAGGCGGCCTTCAACAAGGAGCACAACATCACGCCCGTGGGCATTACCAAGGGGATTCGCGATCTGACCGATCGCGTCAAGGTGATGCACATGGCCGAGACGAAGAGCGCCTACGACACCATGGAGGCGCCGAGCTTCGTCGCCGAAGAGCTTTCTCCGATTGAGCTTGACAAGTTGATCAAGCAGGTGGAGAAGGAGATGAAGGAAGCGGCCAAGTCGCTTGAGTTCGAGAAGGCGGCGATGCTGCGCGACCAGCTTGTGGAGCTGCGCCGCGTGCAGGTGGAGCAGAAGATTGGGGCGGACTAGCCGCAGAACTGCGATACATTGCGACACAGAGCGCACAGAGCACATAGAGGCTCACAAAGAAGAGCAACAACGGTAACCGCTGGAGTATGGCAAGGTTGTAGGTCACGTCTCCGGCGTGACGCCGTTGTTACTGCACCAATCTCTGGAGTTCCACAGCCTCCGCACACCGACGATGTGCGCCCATTTCAACAACGACGGCGCGAGCCGCCGCTACGCTGTACGACAACGAATACAATGAGCGATAACCAAAAGAACGGCAAAACAACAAAGGGCGGCAACAACGCCGCCGTCATGACAGCCAACGCGGGCCTTGTGCGCGCGGCCGACATCGTCAACGAGATGCAGGAGGCCTACCTCGATTACGCCATGAGTGTGATCGTGGCACGCGCCCTGCCCGACGTGCGCGACGGCCTCAAGCCGGTGCACCGCCGCATCCTCTACGCCGTCTGGCACGACCTGGGGCTGACGCACGACAAGCCCCACAAGAAGAGCGCGCGCATCGTCGGTGAGGTGCTGGGCAAGTACCACCCCCACGGCGACACGGCCGTCTACGACGCCATGGTGCGCATGGCCCAGCCCTTCTCGCTGCGCTATCCGCTGATTGACGGCCAGGGCAACTTTGGCTCGGTGGACGGCGACAACGCCGCGGCCATGCGCTATACCGAAGCGCGCCTGGCCGCCATCACCAATCTCATGCTCGAGGACCTCGAGAAGGAGACGGTGGAGTGGGGTCCCAACTTTGACAATACGCTGCGCGAGCCGCTCGTGCTGCCGGCGGCGCTCCCCAACCTGCTCATCAACGGCTCCAGCGGCATTGCCGTGGGCATGGCCACCAACATCCCGCCTCACAACCTGGGTGAGGTGGTGGATGCTGCCGCCTACATGATCGACCACTTCGACAACCTTGAGGATGTGCACACCACTGACCTCATGGAGTTTGTCAAGGGGCCGGACTTCCCCACAGGAGGCATCGTCTACCGCTTCCGCGATGACGAGAAGGGGTCCAATGGCAAGGCGGCACGCAACAGCAATGGCGCGTCCAGCAATGGCGCGTCCAGCAACGGCGCGTCTGGCAATGGCGCGGGCGTGGACGAGACCGTCGACGTCATCCACCAGGGCTATTCCACCGGGCGCGCACGCCTGATCATGCAGGCCAAGGCGCACTTTGAGGAGATGACGCGCGGCCGCATGCGCATCCTCATTACCGAATTGCCCTATCAGACGAACAAGATTGCGCTGCTCGAACGCATTGCCGACCTTGTGCGCGACGGCAAGCTCGAGGGCATTTCTGACCTGCGCGACGAGAGCGACCGCACGGGGATGCGCGTTGTCATCGAGCTCAAGCGCGACGTGGACCCAAAGATTGTGCTGCGCGACCTCTACAAGTTCACACCCCTGCAGCAGACCTTTGGCATGCAGTTGCTGGCGCTGGTGGATGGGCAGCCCAAAATGCTCAACCTCAAGCGCATGCTCGAGCACTTCATCCGCCACCGCCAGGAGATTATCCGCCGTCGCTCGGCCTATGACCTCAAACGCGCCCAGGAGCGGTTGCACATTGTTGAGGGCCTGCTGAAGGCGCTCGACATGCTCGACGAAATTATTGCCACCATTCGCCGCAGCCAGACGGCGGACACGGCGCGCAAGAATCTGATTGCCAACTTCAAGTTCAGCGAATTGCAGGCGCAGGCGATCCTTGACATGCAGCTGCGGCGGCTGGCCGCGCTCGAGCGCAAGAAACTGCAGGAGGAGCACGACGAGCTGCTCAAGCGCATTGCGTGGCTCGAATCGCTGCTCGCCAGCCCTGCCAAGGTGCTCGCGCTCATCAAGAGCGATCTGCTTGAGATCAAGGAGAAATATGGTGACCCGCGCCGCACGCAAATTGTGGATCTGACGCGTGGCGCACACACCACACACGATCTGCTTCCCGAGCAGGAGGTGTGGGTGAGTGTGGGCAGCGACGGCACACTGCGCCGCACCGATGCAGGCCGACTGACGCAAACATCGCTGCGCCAGGTGGCCAAGGGAGCCGAAGCCGCGCTCTTTCAGGCCAACACACGCGATTTGCTCTACCTCTTTGCCGATTCCGGGCGCGCGGCGCGGCTGGGCATTCACGAGCTGCAAGCCGACAACAAATCCGCCGCCGAGTTCACGGAGCTGGAGCGCAAGGAGCGCGCCACCGCGGCGCTCTCGTTGTCGCGCCTGGCGGGTCCTGCCGGGCCGGGGAGCGTAGAGAGCGGCGCTGCGCCTGCCGCCGATGACGCCGCCGGTTATCTCTTCCTGGCCAGCGAGCGGGGCAGCGTCAAGCGGGTGAACCTGGAGAATGTCACCGAGTCGGTCAACAGCGGCTCGGTTGTCATGAACCTGGACGATAAGGATCGCCTGGGCTGGGCGCTGCGCACAGACGGCGCGCGCGACCTGCTGCTGGTAAGCAGCGGCGGCCAGGCAATCCGCTTTGCCGAGGAAGACGTGCGCAGCATGGGGCTGCCCGCAGGCGGTGTGGGCGGCATGAAGCTGGGCAAGAATGAAAAGATCGTCTTCGCTGGCGTGTTCGAGACGGACGCGTTGCTGATGACCTACACAGAGAAGGGCTTTGCCAAGCTCACGGCGCTGGCCGAATTCCCGCGCCAGGGGCGCAACGGCGGCGGCGTCACGGCGCACAAGCTGAGCGCGCGCACCGGCGGGCTGACGGCGGCGGCGATTCTGCCTACGGACCGGCTGCCCAAGCTGCTGGCGCTGGTTACGCCCAAGTCGACGCCGCGCGTGCTGGAACTGGGCGAGATTCCCAACCAGGGGCGCTCGTCGCAGGGCAAGCAGGTGGTGGAAGCGGCCGCGGGCGCGCCGGTGGTGGCCATTCGCTGGCTGGAGGGGGACGAGGCTGGAGAAGCGCCGGCCCCGCGCACTCTCCCCCCTCGGCTGATTGAGGAAGAGAAGGCTGCGCCAAAGCCAGCGCCAAAGCCAGCGCCTGCGGCCAGGGCAGAACTACCGATCAAGAAGGCAGCGCCAGCCAAGGCAGCGCCGGCCAAGGCAGCGCCAGCCAAGGCAGCGCCAGCCAAGACAGCGCCAGCCAAGACAGCGCCAGCCAAGACAGCGCCGGTAAAATCTGCGCAGAAGAATGCAGCGCCTGCAAAGGCCGTATTGCCGAAGGGCGCGGCCAATGCGCCGGCAGCGCAGAAGCCGGCAGCAGCCAAGGCATCGTCTGCGGCTACTGAGACGCCCAAGCGAGTCGCGCTGCCCACCAAGCCGGATGCGAAAGCACAGAAAGACGCGCCCGCCGAGCAGGCGGGGCTCTTTGGCGAGGGTGAACTCCCACCGACTGCGCCCGAAACAAAGAGCGCAAAGGGTAAATCATCCAAGCTCAAGACCGTTGCCTCGGTCAAGAAGAAGTAGTTGCACGCTCCATCAACCGAATGCACCTGCCCCGCAAACGCCGGCCACGCGCCGGCGTTTGCGCGTGCCGGGTCTGTCGCTCCATGGGTGCGCCGCAGCGACTGCGAAACATTGTACAATTACTAGCCAAAGCTTGATAGTGAAATGGTCAATTTGACTCGATCTCCCTTGGCGGTGTACGCTCTCCATCAACATGTCGCGGAAATTGTCGCGCCTTTAATTGATTCAGCAGCATACGCAGCCCTGCGCACCCAACCCAGCGCGCCATGGTCTGGCGCCCGCACCTTTCGGGAGGCGAACAATGACCACACGTGTACCTGCCATGGTTGTCAAGCCGGCCATCGTTGCCGCCGCGCCCGGCACCCGCCCTTTGGTGACTATGGCCGAATACGCCGACCAGATTGCCATGCGCCTGGCACTGCCTGTAGGCTTGCTGACTGCGGTGCTCATCTACGTCCTGAACCTGAATAATGCGCTGGTGCCGCATCTTGACGAATGGGGCGCGTTTGGCGTAATCGGCGCGCTGTGCGCAATTCTCGGCACCCTCATCACATCTGCGGTTGGCTACGCAATGGGAACGCAGGCGTATAACGATCGCGCCCCCGATACCCACGATCGCTCGTGGTGGCGGGGCGTGATTCCGGTTGCACTTACCTACATGCTGGCCGCATTCGCCATCGCATCAATTGCCAACCAAACCATTGAAGGCGCTTTTCGCGGCTTGGAACTGGGTCGCTGGCAGGCTGTCATGCTTGGCGCAGGTTTTGCGGGGGCGATTGTCTTCTCACTCACCAAGCAAGCCATTCTCACGGACGCCGTGCGGCTGCTGCGCACGGCCATTATCGTTCTGGCCGTGGGCATCTACATTACAGCGAGCAATATTGATAACGCCGAATGGTGGCGCGTCTCCTTCAGCTATCTTGGGAGCTGGGATTCGAGCGTGCATTGGGTCTTCAACATGACGCTGATCGTTGGCGGCCTTCTGCTCCTCTTTTGGGCGTCACTCTTCGTCAAGGATCTGGCCACGCTGGAGCGCCATGACTATGCAACGGCGCGCGGCTTCTACTGGTACCGCATTGCGCTCTATTGGGTGCCGGTTGCCATCGCTTTTGTGGGCTTCTTCAAGACGCGCGACGGCACATTCAATTCACTCATGCATAACCTGTCGGCCTATTCACTGGCCGCGATTCTGGGGGCCATGATGGTCGCGCTGCCCTGGGCTGTTCCCAAAATCAACCGGGACTTCCGCAATTTCACGCTTGTGCTCACACTGGCGCTCGGCGCTACGCTGCTGCTGAGCGCGCTCAAGATCTTCAACACGGTGGGGCTGGAGGTGATCTCCTTTGGGCTGGGCATCGTGTGGTTGCAGATGTTTGTGGGTACGGCGCATAACATCGCCGCGCGTCTCGAGCCTGAAGCCTATCCCCAGTAAAGCATCGGCAACGCCGCAAAGGGCTTGACACAGAGGTCACAGAGTAAACAGAGAAACACAGAGAAAGGCAACAGCGAGAGACAGTCCCCTCTCGCTGTTGCCTTTCTCTGTGTTTCTCTGTTTACTCTGTGACCTCTGTGTCAAGCCCTTTGCGGCGCGGGTCCAGTTTAGCGCGTCATGATCTCAGGCGCTAAATGGGCAATGCGGTTTGTGTAGCGCAGCACGCGGAAGCCGTCGCCGGTGAATTCCATGCGCGTAATGCCTGTGTTGGCGTGGAAGAAGTACATGGATGATTCGTTGGGGACGCCCAGCAGCACATGCAGCAGCTGGTTGAGAAAGGTGCCGTGCGAGACAAAGGCCAGGTGCGTCTGCGGCTCGGCTTCGGCCAGCGCCGTGAGCCGCTCGGCCACGGCCACGGCGCGCGCGGCGCTCTGCGGGTAATCCTCGTAGCCGCCCCGCCACCAGCCCGCTTCGGTCACCTCATCGGGCAGCAGCAGCTCGCCAAAGCGCGCCAGCATCTCGGCGCGCTTCAGGCCGGGATAGCTGCGCACCGCGTCGGCGTCTGTGGGGTCACCATCAAAGAGGCCACCCTGTTCGTGTATGTCGGTCCACACCTCCAGTGGCAGCCCCAGGGCGCGTGCTGTGGGTGTTGCGGTGCGCAGCGTGCGCAGCATGGGGCTGGCCACAATGCGCGTAATGCCATAGCCATGCGTGGGGGCCTTGCCCTTGCGAATGAACTCGGGGTGGCTGCTGGAGGCTAGATGGGTGGCCAGCGCTTCGGCCTGCTTCTCACCCGTATCGGTGATCTCGGGATCAAACGAGCGTGTGGCGATAAAGTCGGCGTATTCATTGCTTTCGGCAATGCGGTTGTTGACGGATTCGGCGTGGCGAATGAGGAAGAGGTTCATGGGCTACCCCGGCTGATCTGTGGCTGATCTGTGGCTGGCGTGTTGCGTGTAGCTGGTGTCTGGCTGGATAATGGCGCGACCCCAACAATATCATTACGCGCGCCGGCTGGCAACGAAGCGAGGCTTCCGATTCTGGAAGCCTCGCTTCAGTTCGCCCCAATACCATGCGTCCGGTGCCAAAAACCACAACGCATGCCAGCGTTCCCGTTTCCGTTCCCGTTACCGTGGCGTCGGTGAGCGATACATGCCCTCTCGCACAGCCAACAAGTCCATCTGCCACCACAATAGCGCAGCAGACATCTCGCTCATTGCCGACCTCCCGCAGTGAACGCTTCAAATGTCGGGTAGCTGCCCTCCATCCCGCGCCAACTCCGCGGGATTCATTGCGGTACCACTCTGGCTTCCGTGACCCTTCCCAAACCGGAACATGCGCTTGCGCGGCGCGTTGCGCGGCCGCAATGCCAGTTGCGCAGCACGGCCGCGCCGCTGGCCGGCGCACTGGTGCAACTGCGTGTCGCGCGCGCGCCTGCGCCGCCACGAAACAGGATGGAACCGAGTGGCGCATCCCCATCGTTAATCCGGATAAGCGCTGGGCGCCCGACATCACGCTTCAGTCGGGTGCTCTATGGTACCGCACGAAAAGCATTTCAGGTAACGCACAAGGCACCTGGCATTGAAGCGGGATGACGTGCCGGGCCACTTCAGACGAAGCAAGTGAAAGGGAGGCAATGATGGCAAACGTACGCGATGAGCAAACCACCAAGACGGCTGTGAACACGACCGACACCGTCGGCAATACGCCGGAGGTGCAGGTCTACGACAACAACAAGCAGAGAACCATGACCACTCCCACGAGTGCGCCTGCAACGCGATCGACGGTTAACTGGGGTGCCATCATACTCGGCATCCTCGTTGTGCTCGCGTTGATCTACTTCTTCATCTGGTACTTCTAGCGATGCCTCCTCCAGATGATGGCGCATGCAAATGAACGCAACATTTGGAGGATCGCCCGATCTATCGCCCGATCTATCGCACGGCAGCCTATCGCACGGCAGATTGCGCAGATGTAGCGTAATCACCACACCGGTGCCGTCGGTAACGGCAGTGAAGTCGGTGACCAGGAGAAGTGAAGATGGCGGATATGAACCAGGCCGAGCGCTTTACCGTGCTCGATAGTGAGGGTGTGCGCGGCACGATTGCGGCCCGTGCTTTGCAGCAGCCGGATGCGCAAATTCTGATCGTCTTTGATCAGGGCCGCAAGGTTGAGGTGTCGCGCGACATGCTGCGTGAGACCGGGGACGGCAACTACATTCTGCCGATTAGCCTGCGTGCACTGGCGGACAAATCGCCGGCAAGCCAACCGGGGGGCAAGAACAACGACTCCGAACGTAGTGAAAAACGTTGTTGCTGTCGTCCCGGTGATTGCCGAAGAGGCGCGCGTTTCCAAGCGCCAAGTTGAAACAGGCAGCGTGCGCATCCGCAAGTTGGTTGATGTGATCGAGGAGCAGGTTGATGTCCCGCTCTTGCATGACCAGGTGCAGGTGGAGCACGTTCAGGTGGGGCGCTATCTGGACGAAGTGGCGGCGCCCGAGTACAGGGGGGACACCTATGTGATCCCTGTAATGGAAGAGGTGCTGGTGGTGCACAAGCGCTTGCTGTTGCGCGAGGAAATTCACATCACAACCATCCGTGAAGAAACTCCGCACCAGGAGAGCGTAACCCTCCAGCGTGAAGAAGTGACGATTACGCGCCAGCAGCCGGATACACACGAGCAGCCGGGCGCCGAATCGGCTGCACACTAGATGGTGGCGCAGTAGACGGCGCCACACAGAAGACAGCAAGCGGACAGAACTTGTGATCTGTAAACTTGCACTCTACAAACAGGAGGCAACTACAACTATGGGTAAGACAGCAGTTGGACTTTACGAGACAGCGGCAGTAGCCAGGCAGGTCCTGAACGAGCTCTTGCAGGCCGGCTTCGCCCGCACTTCGGTTCGCATTATGCTTGGCGACCAGTCCACACGCCAGGTGAGCGAGTGGACAGAGGACCAGACCACAGTCGGCACCGCCGGCCGGCAGAGCGTCAACGGTGATGCCAGCGCAACGCTTATCTCCGCCGGCGTGCCAAGCGCCGACGCGCGCAACTACGCTGAAGCGCTCCATCGCGGCCATGCGCTGGTCTCGGTTTCAACCACGGATGCTCGCATTGACGAGGCCGTGGAGATCATGAGCCGACACAACATCATCGACATTCGCGATCGTATGCGGACCTGGGGCACTGGAGCCACCGATCGCACCATAGGTGACGGGAAGGAAACAACCATTCCTGTGATCGAGGAAGAGGTGCGCGTAGGTAAGCGCGAGGTGGAGAGCGGCGGTGTGCGCGTACGGGCGCATGTGACCGAGACGCCGGTCGAAGAGACCGTTAACCTGCGCGAGGAGCACGTTGAGGTTGAGCGCCGCCCGGCCAATCGCGCGGTCAGCGCGGCCGATGTCAACAACCTGCAGGATCGGACTTTCGAGGTCCACGAGACTTCCGAAGAAGCCGTTGTAGACAAGCAGGCACGCGTCGTCGAAGAGGTTGTGGTGAGCAAGGAGACGGATGTCCATCAGGAGAAGGTTCGCGATACGGTGCGCCACACCGACGTGGACGTCGACCAGATTCCCGGTGGCACAACCGAGGGCTGGGACCGCTACCGGAATGACTTCCAGCGCCACTACCAAACGAACTATGCCAACTCGGGGCGTGCCTTTGGCGCCTATGAGCCCGCCTATCGCTACGGCTATGGTCTGGGAGGGCGCACGGACTGGCGCGGTCGCACGTGGACGCAGATTGAGCCCGATGTGCGTCGCGACTGGGAGTCGCGCAACCAGGGTCCTTGGGAAAACTTCAAGGATGCGGTGCGCAACGGCTGGGAGCGCGCCACCACCTAAATCCATCGCGGCGCGACAGGCGCATCATGACGCCTGCGGCACGCGCTGCGAACAGGCACGATGAAAACGCCTGCCGGTCTCCCCTTGGGTGAACCGGCAGGCGTTTTTTTTCCGGGCTGAAGCCGTGAAGCACGATACGTCCCCAGGTTGTCAGGTTGCAGTAATCGGCTGTGTGTACGCATACTGCATACCTGCGCACTGCCGGGGTGCGTCGCCATGCCACTGCCCAACCAACGCCTATACTGACACCGGCATGAAATCAACTTCTTCAACGCACGGGCGCAAAGGGTGTAAAGAACCGCAAAGGACAATCTGCAACAGGTTCTCGCCTATCTATCCTATCTCTACATTTCATCTGCACCTTCTTTGCGGTTCTTTGCACCCTTTGCGCCCGTGCGTTAAAAAATGTGGGTGTCACGAGGGCATCACTTTACAATGACGTTCACTCGGCAGACAGTCAGACAATAACGCTGCACGCAAAGTGAAAGGAAGCAAGACCATGGTAACCATTCCCCAAAGCCATCTCGATCTCTTTGAAAAGCGCTCATTTGCCCAACTGGGCACGGTGGACGAGGATGGCATGCCCCATGTAACGCCCGTTTGGGTGGCCTATGACGGCACGCATATCCTCATCAACAGCGCGCGCGGGCGCAAGAAGGACCGCAACCTGCGCGAGCGCCCCTATGTGGCCATGAGCATCCCCGACCCTGAGGATCCCTACCGCTATCTGGGCGTGCAGGGCATTGTCAGCGAAATTACCGAGGAGGGTGCGGAGGAGATGATCAATGACCTGGCGCACAAGTATTTTGGACGCGACTATCCCTATGTAGAGGGCGAGGTGCGCGTCATCTACAAGATCACCCCCACCAACGTCTGGGCGATGAAGTAGGCGCGTACGCAGGGCCTGATTGACGCGCCAACGGCCGTGAGGCCCGTTCATCAATACCAGGACAAGTGATTCGGCGTCTCGATCGGGATTGCCAGCTGTGGTGTTCTGAATTTGATCCTGCTGCCTACGCGTTCTGTTACTCCAGCGTCGGCACAATTTCAGCCAGGCGCTCGATGGTGCGCTCGAGATCGTGCATGTGTGTGGCAATGGAAAAACGTACGTGCCCCTCGCCCGCCTCACCAAAGGCAACCCCCGGTGTAGTGGCGATCAACGCCTTGTCGATGAGCAGCGAGGCGACCTCGAGGCTGCTTAGGCGCGTTTGCGTAAACCGCGGGAAGACATAGAAAGCGCCCTCAATCGGCGGGCACTCAATGCCCGGAATCTCTTCGAGCGCGTCGAGCATGAAGCGTCGGCGAGCGTCATAGGCCGCGGTCATTTCATGCACGCACTCCTGCGGCCCGTTGAGCGCGGCCACGCCGGCCGCCATGGTAAAGGAGGCCGCTGAGGTCACGCTCTGCGTTTGATAGGTGCGCGCCAGCCTGGCAATTGCGGGCGGTGCGGCCAGCCAGCCCAGCCGCCAGCCCGTCATGGCATAGGCCTTGCTGAAACCGTTAACGATAACCGTGCGCTCGGCCATGCCCGGCTGTGCCGCCAGGGAGACATGCTTGTGTCCGGCATAGGTAATGTGCTCGTAAATCTCGTCGCTCAGCACATAGAGGTCGTGTTCAATCGCGAAAGCCACCAGCGTGCTGATTTCGTCGGCGCTGAGCACGCGCCCAGTGGGGTTGTTGGGGCTGTTGACCATGATGAGCTTGCTTTGCGGCGAAACGTGCGCGCGCAGCAGCTCGGGCGTAATTGCAAAGTTGTCGGCGCTCTGCAGCGCCACGCGCACGGGGATGCCGCGCTGCAGCTCCACCATGGGGGCGTAGCTCACCCACGAGGGGTCCAGCAGCATCACCTCGTCGCCCGGGTCCACCATGGCGGCAAGGGCGGCGTAGAGCGCCCACTTGGCGCCCGGGGTCACCATGACCTGCGTGGGCTGCACGTGGACGTTGTTCTCGCGCGCCAGCTTGGCCACAATCGCGTCCAGCAGTTCGGGCGTGCCGAAGCTGGGCGGATAGTGGGTGTCGCCGGCGCGCATGGCCGCATAACCCGCTTCGAGAATATGGGGCGGTGTGGCAAAGTCCGGCTCACCGCCGGCGAGGTTGATGACCTCCACGCCGGCGCGCGCCAGATCGCGCCCCTTTTGCATCATCATGGCCGTCACCGACGGCGCAATTGAACTGACCAGCGACGAAAGCGGCTTCATCCAGCGGTTCCTTCCAGAAAAACTGCCGTACACAGATTCAATCTGTGGAATCTGTGTACAAGGGTTTGAATTCGGGTGGGATGGGGGCGCTGTAGAGGACGGGCTCGCGCGCATTGCGGCGCGGCAGCGACAGCTCGGCGGCGTGGAGCATAAGCCGCGGCGCGCTCCTGGCATCGCCGTAGTAGCGATCGCCCAGAATCGGCGCGCCCATGTGCGCAAGGTGTACGCGCAACTGGTGCGTGCGCCCCGTCTCGGGCCACAGGCTAACGAATTGCTTGTCGCCTGCGGGCGGGTTCGTTTTGTAGACGGTCCTGGCCCACTTGCCGCCCGAGCGCACCACCTTGACGCGGTCGGGGCGCTTGGCGTCAAAGCCCAGCGGCGCACGGATTTCGCCCTCGGCGGCCAGCTTGTTGGGTGCGTGCACCACCGCCACGTAGTGCTTCTCCACAGTGCGTTCCCTGAACTGCATGTCAAGCCAGCGGCCAATCTCCTCGTCGCGGGCGAAGATTACCACGCCCGAGGTGTCGCGGTCGAGGCGGTGGGGCATCCACAGGTCCGTGCCAAAGTGGGCTTGCGCGAGATCGAGCAGGTTGACCCCCTCGCCCCAGCGCGTCGGCTCGGAGAGCAGCCCTTCGGGCTTGTTGAGCGCGATGATTTCGCCGTCGTCGGCCAGAATCCAGGCAGGGTCGAACGTGGTGAAGCCAACCGGCAGCGGCTCAGGCGGCGTGTCGATTTCGATAACGTCGCCATTCTCCACCTCCCACGAGCCGAAGTGGACAGTGCGCCCGTTGAGCTCCACCTCGCCGGCGGTGATGAGCTTGCTCGTCTCCTTGCGCCCCCAATCGGGGAATGTGTTGCGCAGGTAGCGGTCAATGCGGTCCGGCTTCTCCAGCCCACTCACCACGTGGCGTATGGAACCCTTCGCGCTGCCCTTCTTGCTCATAAACGAATCCCGAAAAGTCAGTACACAGAAAAATCAGTACACAGAGGACACAGATTCTACAGATGACAACGGATAACAGCGACGCAGTTATCCGTTGTCATCTGTAGAATCTGTGTCCTCTGTGTACTGAAGTTATGCCTTGAGCACCTCGGCGATGGCGGTGCAGAGGTAATCCATGTTGTGCTCGGTCATCCCCGCAACGCTGAAGCGGCCCGAGCCCACGGCGTAAACGGCGTGGCGCTCGCGCAGCGCCTTGATCTGCTCGGGCGATAATCCGGAGAAGGAGAACATGCCACGCTGGCGCGCAATGAAGGAGAAGTCGCGGTCCACGCCTTTTTCGTTAAGCGTCTCCACAAAGAGGTGGCGCATGGTGTTGATGCGGTCGCGCATCTCGGCCACCTCCTGCTCCCACTGGGCGCGCAGGGCGGGGTCGGCCAGTACAGTGGCCACAATCGCCGCGCCGTGCTGGGGCGGGTTGGAGTAGTTGGAGCGGATGACCGTTTTGATGTGGCTGAGCGATGCCTGCGCGGCATCGGCCGAAGCGGCCACGAGCGTCAGCGCGCCCACACGCTCGCTGTAGAGGCCAAAGTTTTTTGAGTAGGAGCTGGCCACCAGCAGTTCGGGCAGCACTTCGGCCACAATGTTGATGCCCTCGGCGTCCTCGCGCAGCCCCGTGGCAAAGCCCTGGTAGGCGAAGTCGATGAGCGGCAGCAGTTTGCGTTCGCGTGCGACGTCGGCCACTGCGCGCCACTGGTCGGCGTGTCAGGTCCACGCCCGTGGGGTTGTGGCAGCAGCCGTGCAGGAGCAGCACGTCGCCCTCGGGGATTTGGCGCAGCGCGTCCAGCATCGTATCGAAGGCCACGCCATTGGTGGCGGCGTCAAAGTAGGGGTAGGTTTTTACATCGAGGCCGGCGGCCTTGAAGACGCTGGGGTGGTTGGGCCACGTGGGGTCGCTCACCCAGATGTGCGCGCCGGGCTTCATCTTGGCCACAAAGTCGGCGGCCACACGCAGCGCGCCCGTGCCGCCGGGTGTTTGCGCGGTGACGGCGCGCGCCTCCTGCACAATGGCGTGGTCGGCGCCAAAGATTAGCTCCTGCACAAACTTGCCATAAGTGGCCAGGCCGGCAATGTTGAGGTAATCCTTGGTCTCTTCGGCATCCAGCATGGCTGCTTCGGCGCTCTTCACCGAGCGCAGCACAGGGGTGTTGCCATCCGCATCCTTGTAGACGCCCTGCCCCAGATTCACCTTGTTGGGGTTGGTGTCCTTGTTGAAAGCCTCGGTAAGGCCCAGAATTGGGTCGGGGGGCGCAGGGGTAATTGTCTCAAACATAAGAATTTGGTCCTCAATCAGGTGTTGCTCAGGATGGTGGGTTGGCCGCAGAGTCCACAAAGAGATCGACAAAATCAAAGCGTTCCACGTCTACAAGGCCGCGGTCGGTGAGCTTGAGTGTGGGGATGACCTCGAGCGCCATGAAGGACATGGCCATGAAAGGGTCGTGCATCTCGGAGCCGCGTGCGTGGGCGGCGTCGAGCAGGCGGTCGTAGGCGGCGCGCACAGCGGCCACGGGCTGGTCGCTCATGAGGCCGGCTACGGGCAAGGGCAGCGTGGCGATCACGGCATCACCCTCGGCCAGGGCCAGGCCGCCGCCCATGGCCGCCACCGCGTGCGCGGCTGTGGTCATGGATCGATCATCCGCGCCAATGATGACGAGGTTGTGATGATCATGCGCCACAGTGCCCGCAATCGCGCCCCGCTGCAGCCCAAAGCCCTGGATAAAGCCCAGCGCCACGCCGCCGCCGGCCTTGTGGCGCTCAATCACCGCCATCTTGAGCAGGTCGCGTTCAACATCGGCTACGGCCTCGCCGGCGACGATGGTGGCGGCCATTTGCAGCGCGTCCGTCACCAACTGGCCATCACGTGCGCCGATGACGCGGATGGTGTCGCTCCGCGCCGGTATGCGCAAATCGAGCGCGTCGAGATTCACATGCACGCTCTGCGCAATCGCTGCGGAGATTTCGGGCTGCGGCAGTGCGACCGTGGCAGCGAGCACGCCCTCCTCTGCTACAAGGCGGCCGGCACTGTAGACCTGGCGCACTTTGAAGTCGGCGAGGCTGTCGAAGACGATGAAGTCGGCCACGCGCCCGGGGGCAATTGCGCCCCGCTCGCGCAGGCCAAACCACTCACTTGTGTTCAGCGTCGCCATCTGGATGGCGGTGACGGGCTCAATGCCGAAGCGAATCGCCTCGGCCACCATGTAGTCGATGGTGCCCTCGTCGAGCAGGTCGGCGGGAATGCGGTCGTCGGTGCAGAAACAGATGCGGCGGCTGTTGGCGGGCGTAATCATGGGCAGCAGCGCGTGCAGATTGCGCGCGTTGGTCGCCTCGCGTATCAAAATATACAGGCCGCGCGCCAGCTTCTCTTCGGCTTCGGCCACGGTGACGCACTCATGTTCGCTCCCAATGCCCGCCGCCACATAGGCGTTGAGCGCCTTGCCGGTGATGAGCGGCAGGTGGCCATCGAGCGGACGCCCGGCAAAGGCCGCAAGCTTGGCCAGCACGTCGGGTGCGCCGTTGACAACGCCCGGGAAGTTCATCACCTCAGCGAGCCCAATCAGGCTTGGCTCGTCGAGCAGCGTGGCCAGCGCGGCGGCGTCCAGCGCCGCGCCCGATGTCTCCATGGGTGTTGCGGGGACGCATGAGGAGGCCATGAGTTTGACCGTCAGCGGCAGCCCGCGCGCCGCCTCCACCATGAAGCGGATGCCTTCCAGCCCCGCCACGTTGGCAATCTCGTGCGGGTCGCTCACCACGCAGGTGACGCCGCGCGGCAGCACCACCGCCGCAAATTGGCTTGGCGTACAGAGACTGGATTCAATGTGGACGTGCGCGTCAATCAGCGCAGGGGCCAGGTAGGCGCCGTGCAGGTCAATCGCTGTGCGTGCGCTGTAGCCCGATCCCACGCCGGCAATGCGCCCCTCAAAGAGCGCGACATCAGCCTCCTCGATGCGTCCTGAGAAGACGTTGACAATGCGTGCGTTGCGGATGAGCAGATCGGCGGGCTGGTCGCCGCGGGCCACGGCCAGCAGTTCGGGCACAGGCATGAGGCCTCCATGGCTGAAGGATTTCAGGCCAGTATAGCACACAGAAGAGGTTGCAGGTTTAAAGGTTTTAGGGTTGCGAAGCAGCGAGTGCCACGCGTTAACCCTTAAAACCCCAAAGGTGCAACCTGCACCTTTCAACCCTGCAACCCGATTTGGTAGACACGATCCATCTTCTCGAGCAAGACATGGCGGTGCGTGAAGAGCAGCAGTGAACGATCTGCCGTGGTCGCGAGGATGGTTTGCAGGATGCGCAGCTCTGTTTCAGGGTCAAGGTTTGCTGTGGCTTCGTCCAGAATCAGGATTGGCGCATTGCGCAAGAGCACGCGCGCGAGGGCAACGCGCTGGCGCTCGCCGCCGCTCAGGCGCGCACCATCCTCACCAGCAGACGTGTTGTAACCGGAGGGCAAGGCGAGAATGCGGTCGTGAATCTGCGCACGACGCGCGGCATCTTCCACCTCGGCGTCGGTGGCTTCGGGCCTGGCAAGGCGGATGTTCTCGCGCAGCGTCGTATTGAAGAGATGGGTGCGCTGGGACATCACGCCCAGCAGGCTGCGTACATCCTGCTGCGCAAAGGCACGCAGATCGGTGCCGTCCAGCGTGATGCTGCCGCGTTCATACTCCCAGAAGCGCAGCAGCACGTTGACGAGCGTCGACTTGCCCGCGCCGCTTTCACCCAGCACGGCGATCCGCTCGCCAGGCCGCAGTGTGAGCGTCAGGTTGTTGATGATCCACGGCTCCTCGGGCGCATAGCGAAAGCTGAACTGCCCGATGGCAAGCGTTGGACGCACCGGGGCTGGCGCCGGCTCTTCCGGCTCCGCCACAAGCGGTTGCATGTCGGCAATCTCGAAAAGGCGGTGTGCTGAAGCCGCATTGGCGCCCAGGTTCACTGCAGCCTGCGCCAGCGGGCCAAAGGCCTCGAAGGCCGCCAGCGTGGCCAGCGTCACCGTGGCCAGCAGGAGGCCATTCACGCGCGGGATTGCCACCGCGAGCACCGTCACGGCGGCTGCGTTCGTCAGGAGCAGAAGCGCGCTGCTCTGCAGGGCGTCATAGCGGGCGCTATGGCGTTCTTCGCGTGCGAGCGCCCTTGCCAGCGCCTCGATCCGGGCCAGTTCCGCGTCGCTTTGCCCGTAGACCAGCGTCTCCGCCACACCCTGTATGCTGTCCACAAGCGTTGCGTTCAGTTCGGCGCGCAGCTGCACTCGGCGGCCGCCCGAGCGGCTGTTGCCCCATGCGGCCAGCCACGGCACGCCTGCGCCCACCGCGACCATGAAGGCGAGTGCAACTGCGGCCACACGCAGGCTGAAGAAGCCCAGGAAGAGCGTGAAACAGAGCGCTACCACAATTGCGACCAGAGTGGGGGCCAGCGTGCGCAGATAGAAGTTCTGCAGGCTCTCGATATCGTCCACCACGCGCCCAAGCAGATCGCCGCTGCGCAGGCTCACAAGGCGCGCCGGCGCCAGCGGTTCAAGCGCAGCATAGAAGGAGACGCGCAGCCGCGCCAACATGTGAAAGGTGGCGCTGTGCGATACAAGGCGCTCCAGATAGCGGAAGAGGGCGCGCGAGAGCCCGAAGAAGCGCACACCCACCACGGCTACGGCCAGGTCCGCCATGGAGGGCTGTAGAGCGGCTTTGGAAATGAGCCATGCCGAGGTTGCCATGAGGCCGACACTGCTGCCAATCGTCAACACGCCAAGCAGCACGGAGAGCGCAATGCGCCGCCACAAGGGAGCGAGCAACTTCACCAGCCGCGGCAGGGGGCGCCGGCCTGTGCGTTCACTCCTCACCGGCAGCGCTGCTTTCCGCCGCACGCAGGCCGACTGCTGCGTTATCAACGATCGCGCCCGCCTCGAGCACCACGATACGGTCGGCGAAGCGCGCCGATTCCAGCCGGTGCGTAATCAGCAGCAACGTGCGGCCGCGCGTGCTGCTCTCCAGCGCCTGCATGATTGAGGCCTCACTTTCGGGGTCAAGTTGCGATGTGGGTTCATCAAGAATCAGCAGGGGCGCATCGCGGCAGCAGCGCGCGTGCCAGCGCCACCCGTTGCGCCTGACCGCCGCTCAGGCGCAAGCCTCGCTCTCCGCAGAGTGTGGCATAGCCCGAAGGCAGGCGCGTGATGAAGTCGTGCGCGCCTGCAGCGCGCGCGGCATTCTCTACTGCGGCGTCGCTCGCGCCTGGATTGGCCAAGCGGATATTCTCGGCGACCGTGGCGTTGAAGAGATAGGGGGCCTGCGCCATCCAGCCGATTTGGCGCCGCCACACCTCAACTGGAATCGTGGCCAACTCCTGGCCATTCACGCTGATACGCCCGCCCGTCGGTGCAATAAAGCGCAGCAGCAGGTTGGCAATGGTCGTCTTGCCGCTGCCGCTGGGGCCAACCAGGGCTACGCGCTCCCCTGCGGCAATCGTCAGCGTCAGGTCGCGCAGCGCCGGTTGGAATGCAGTTGGGTAATGCACGGTGACGTTCTGGAAGGTGAGGGGTGCGCAGGGCAACCTCACCCCCCGGCCCCCTCTCCATGCTGGAGAAGGGGAGCAATCCGTCTGCAGTGCCTCCCCTTCTCCAGCATGGAGAGGGGGCCGGGGGGTGAGGTTGCCCTGCGGTGCGGGCGTGTCGAGCACGGCGAAGATGCGTTCGGCGACCGCTTTGCCTTCCGTGGCGTTGTGAAAGCGCGCCCCCAGGTTGCGCAGCGGCAGATAGAACTCGGGTGCGATTACCAGCAGGAAGAGCGCCGTAGCGAAGGGTATGTTGCCATACACCAGCCGCACGCCGATCTCCACAGCGACGACCGCCACGCTCAGCGTCGCAAGCAATTCCAGCGTGAAGGCCGAGAGGAATGCTACCCGCAGCACGCGCATGGTGGCTGCGCGAAAGTCATCTGTCACCCGTGCGATGGTGTGAAGCTGGTGGCGGCTGCGGTTGAAGATCTTGAGCGTTGTCAGCCCCTGCATGACGTCGACGAAATGCGCGCCCAGAAGGCGCATTTCATTGAATTGTTGGCGCGCCAGCGTGCCGGCGGCCGATCCGATCAATGTCATGAAGAGCGGGATTAGCGGCCCGGTGATCAGCAGGATGGCGAAGGTGAGGCGATCCAGCGGGAAGACAGTGATGAGGATGAGCAGCGGGATGACGAGTGCGGCGTAGGCGGCAGGCAGATAGTCGCGGAAGTAGCCGTCCAGTTTCTCCACGCCCTCGGTGGCGGCGAGCACCAAATCGCCGCTCCGCTCGGCACGTGTGAAGGCGGGGCCCAGCGCGTGCAGATGCGCCACGTAGCGCCGGCGCAGTTGCACGCGCGTGCCAATCGAGAAGCCGGCCGCATTCACCGAAGCCAGATAGCCAAGCAGCGCGCGCACGACGATGACGCCCGCCAGTGCGATAAAGAGCGGGCGCAGCGCGCTGAGCGGCGTGCCTTCGATGAAGGCGCGACTGATGGCCTGGCTGAGCAGCCACGCCTGGGCAAGAATGGCGGCGCCCATGACTGTGATGGCGCCGAAGGCGAGGAGCAGCGGCCGTCGCGTCGCGTGCGCTTCCTGCAGCAGACGCCTATCGAGCGAGGGCCCGTTGGCGGAAGGCCGACTGGGAAAGGGCGTCATCGTTGGCGGCGTGCCTCAAGGCAAGAGGGAACAAAGAACAGGGAACGTTCGCTGTTCCCTGTTCCCCGTTCCCTGTGCGCCGGATTCCCTGGCACTTTCACCTCAATACTCGAGATGACTCTCAAGCGTGAGGCGCTTGCGGAAGACCCAATACGTCCAACCTTGATAGAGCAGGACGAGCGGCACCAGCGTGAACGCGAGGATGCTCATGACCTGCAGGGTGTAGAGAGTGGATGAGGCGTTGTAGATTGTGAGGTCGTACCCCAGCGTGGAAGGCATCACGCGGGGGAAGAGGGTGCTGAAGATCAATGCCGTCACGCTGACGATTGTGACCGATGTGCCGACAAAGGCGTGTCCATAGCGGGCGCGGAAGATGGAGAATGCCGTCCACAGCAATGCCGCCACGGCAACGATCAGCGCTGTGACGTTGACCGGCATTCATCCGCTGGAGGAATTGCGTCTCCACCATGCTGTAGGCGAGGAAGGCGACGATAATCAGGATGACGGGTATGACAAGCGTGCGCGCAATGCGCTGCGCACGCGTGCGCACGGGGCCATCGGCCTTGATCTCGAGATAGAGCGCGCCGTGCAGCGTGAAGAGTGTGAGCGTGACGAGGCCGCCAAGCAGTGCATAGGGATTTAACAGATCCCAGAAGGTGCCGACGTAGTGCATGTTGGCATCAATTGCCACGCCGCGCAGGATGTTGCCGAAGGCGACGCCCCAGAGCAGCGCGGGCAGCAGGCTGCCCACAAAGATGCACCCGTCCCACAGCGAACGCCAGCGCAGGTTCTTGTCCAGGCTGCGAAACTCGAAGGCGACGCCACGGACGATCAGGGCAATCAGGATAAGGAAGAGCGCCAGATAGAAGCCGCTGAAGAGCGTGGCATACCAGTGGGGAAAGGCCGCGAACATGGCGCCGCCGGCCGTCAGCAGCCACACCTCGTTGCCGTCCCACACCGGGCCAATCGTGTTGATCGCCAGGCGGCGTTCGTGATCACTCTTTCCCACAAAAGGCATGAGTATACCCACGCCATAGTCGAACCCCTCGAGGAAAAGAAACCCCGTAAAGAGTATTGCAATCAGAAGGAACCAAAGTATCTGGAAGAATTGCAGGTCCATGAGATTTTCCTTGCCGGTTGGCTAGTAGGCGCCTTTGAGGCCTGCAGGTGTGGTGGTGGATGACTCGATCTCCTTCTTGCCGAACCATGGAACCATGGCGCCGCCGTCGCCGATGCCCATCCGTCCATATTTCTGCAGCAGATAGATGTCGGCCACCATGAGCGCGCCGTAGACCAGAGTGAAGCCAATCAGCGAGATGAGCAGCATCGTCACCGTCACGTTGGGCGAGACCGCCGTCTCCACAGTCATCAGGCCAAAGACAATCCACGGCTGTCGACCCACTTCGGTGAGAAGCCATCCGGTGGTGTTGGCAACATAGGGCAACACAATTGAGACCAGGAGCAGCGTCACCAGCCACTTGTGCCTCCCTTCCTTAAGTGCCTTGTCGCGCAACAGCCAGAGTCCAAGCACTGCCAATAGAAGCAGAAGGCCGCCCGCGCCCACCATCCCGCGAAAACTCCAGTACGTCAGCCAGATTGCCGGCGGGATGTAGTTGCCCGGGCCATAGGTTGCTTCATACTCGGCCTGCAGGTCATTGATGCCATGCACCAGGCCGTCGGGCGTGTGATAGGTGAGCAGGCTCAGCAGCGAGGGAATGGTGATGTTAATGATCGACTCGCGCTCTTTCTCGTTGCCGATCTGGAACATGGAAAGACCCGCCGGGGATTCGGTCGTCCACAGTCCTTCGGCGGCGGCCAGTTTCATGGGCTGCGTGTCGGCCATGCGCTGCCCTTGCAAGTGGCCAAAATACATGGTGCCAAGCACGGCGATTGCGCCAATCACCAGCCCCATACGCATGGAGATTCGATACGTCTCAAGATTCTGCGACCTGTTGCGCAGCAGATGGAAAGCGCTGATGCCCACGACAAAGAACGCACCAGTCGTCAGGCCGCCCAGGGCAACGTGGGGGAATTGCAGCAGCACGTTGGGATTTGTGATCAGCGCCACGAAATCGGTCATTTCGGCGCGTCCGCTGGCTCCCATCGCATAACCCACGGGGTTCTGCATGAAGGAGTTTGCAACGAGAATCCAGTAGGCGGAAAGGTTGGCTGCAAACGCCACCAGCCAGATCGCCATTAAGTGCAGACCCTTTGCCAGCTTCTCCCAGCCGAAGATCCAGATGCCGAGGAAGACCGATTCAATGAAGAAGGCGGCGAGCGCCTCAATCGCCAGCGGCGCACCGAAGATGTCTCCCACAAAGCGCGAATACTCGGACCAGTTCATGCCGAACTGGAACTCCTGAACGATGCCCGTGACGACGCCCATGGCAAAGTTGATCACCATCAACTTGCCCCAGAATTTCGTCATCTGTTTGTACTTTTCGTCGCCCGTTCGGTAGTAGAACGTTTGCATGATGGCGACGATGATGGTCAATCCCAAGGTGAGCGGCACAAAGAAGAAGTGATAAACCGTGGTGACTCCAAATTGAAGGCGAGCCAAGAGTACGGGGTCCATGGGTGTAGCCTCATATTGTGAGAAAATGCACAAACGCAAAGTATGCGTTTACAGCGTAGCACTCTCCCGCGCCCAATCGCAAATTCAGCCCGAAAATGTTTCCAAGCAGACGTAACACCGCGTAGGTCACGTCTCCCGGCGTGACGCCCATGTAGGTCACGTCTCCCGGCGCAACATTGCGCACGCACAAATTATCATGCTGCATGCGCCAGGTTCTTGAGGCTGTTGTCTTTCCTTGCCTGGCTTTTCCCTTGCGCCCTAGCCACCCTTGCGCCCTTGCGTTGAAACTGACGCTCTAAAGATGATTTGAGATTAAGTCAATCGCGCGCCGCCGTCTCCAGCGCGCCAATCGCCGTGTAGTAGCCGGCGTTCTCGGGCAGGTGAATGGGCGTGGCATAGTACTG
Organism: uncultured Chloroflexia bacterium; assembly: GCA_963773745.1. GTDB lineage: Bacteria > Chloroflexota > Anaerolineae > Caldilineales > Caldilineaceae > UBA5069. The sequence continues at coordinate 185,340 of CAVZCL010000003.1, read as the reverse complement.
GCTCACCAGCCCGATGACATTGCGCAGGCTTGCCATGTCCGTCATGTGGCCGATGACGACTATCTGCTTGCAGTGGAGTGCGTTGGCGGCCGCTATGGCAAGCAGCCCGATCACCTGGCCAATCAATGTGACAAGCGCCGCCGCCATATCCTCGGGCGAAGCGTCGACATCCTCGTGCGCGAGGCGACCAAAGTTGACCGCGGTGGCGCTGGCGGGCAGCGCGCCAATGGGGCCCGTCACCACATCGCCCAGGCTCAGGTCCACGGCGTTGGCATCGCCCGCGAGCGCGAGGCGATCAATCTCCGTGGGGTCCACAGTCCCCAGCAGCTTGCGCCCCAGCCCCAGCAGCGTGCCGCCGCCGACGCCCGCGCCGGTAATGTGCTTGTACTTCGTTCCCTGCGCCGAAACGACGGCCGTGCCCGAGCCTGCGCTGACGACCAGAATGCGTGTGCGCCGGCTCACCTCCGGCAGCGCAGCCTGGCCGCCGCGCCCAATCGCGGGCACTTCGTTGACGCCCACAATGCGCGTGCGCCCGATCTGCGGCGGCAGCAGGCGATGGCTGCCGCCGGTGACGGCGAGCATCGCCAGATCGTCGAGGGCAACGTCTCCTTCGGCCAGCACAGCGCGCACCACCGCCGCGTCGGGCTTGCCGATGTAGGCGTGCGTCCAGCGCGTCCACGCCCCATCGCGCAGTGCAACGGCGTCGGTATTGGAGATGCCAAAGTCAATGGCGGCCTGGGTTGCAGGTGAATGTGCAGAGATGGGCAATGTAGCTCAGTGTTCTGGTTGGAGGGCGACAGGCGACGAAGGGACGGATGGGTTGCGCTTGGCCAGCTGCCAACCCGTTACAGCGCCCAGCAGCAGCGCCAGCCAGCCAACGCTGAATCCGCCCACCAGGAGAATAAAGCCGATGCGCCGCGAAAGGGCCGGTTCATTTTCGCCGTTTGCCATAAGCGCAATCACAAGCGTACACAGAAGGAAGGCAAGCAGCATCACGCCCGCACCGCGCAGAGCCGCGCGCCAGCCACGCACGGCTCTCTGCTGCCTCTGTGCGCCAAAGAGAAAGCCCATCAAAGCTGAGCAGGGAAGGGGCAGCAAGAGCACAATCCAGCCCGCGGCTGCAATCGGGAAGAGGATATTGGCCATCCAGGCGATTGTCATTAGTGCGATGACCACAATGAAGGCGGTGACTGTGTACCACCCCGCCGCGGTTGCGCGGGCTTTCATCGAAACGGACATAGGCGCTCCTCAAAACGTGATTCCACCTTCAGGTTGCGCCGCAACCAGAGACTCGAAATTAGGCCTTTATCAATTCCTCAAGCCGCTGCTTGGCGAGGGCTGGGTCGGCTTTGCCCTTGGTGGCGCGCATAAGCTGGCCCATGAAGAAGCCAAAAAGCTTCTCCTCGCCGCCGTGGTAGCGTGCGAGTTCGTCGCCATGAACGGCAAAGATCTGCGCGATGATTTCGTCAATCAGGCTTGTATCGCTGACCATGGCGAGCCCTTCGCGCGCAATAATGGCGTCGGCGTCATCGCCAGTGGCGTACATCGTCTCGAGCACGCGCTTGCCCGTGTTGGGGTTGACGACCTTCTCGTCAATCAGCGTGAGCAGCGCCGCCAGTTGCTGCGGCTGGACGCGCGTCTCGGCAATCTGGCGCAGGTCAACACCGTCTCCATCGGCATAGAGCAGGCGAAAGAACTCGCCCGTGAGCCAGTTGGCCATGCGCTGCGGCTTGCCCGCGTCGCTGCCATAGGCGTCGACGGCTGCCTCGAAATAGGCGGAGACGGTGCGCTCGCTTGCCAGCAAATCGGCCTCGCCGGCGCGCAGCCCCCATTCGGCCACATAGCGGGCGCGCTTGGCGTCGGGCAGCTCGGGCAGGGTGGCACGCAGCCGCTCAACTTCCGCTTCGGATACATGCAGCGGCGGCAGGTCCGGCTCCGGGAAGTAGCGGTAGTCGTGCGCGCTCTCCTTGCTGCGCTGCACCACCGTCTGCAGGCGCACCTCATCCCAGCCCATGTTCATCTGCTGGATTGCGCCGCCGCCGTCGAGCACGGCTGCCTGCCGCTCCAGCTCCCAGGCAATCGCGCTGCGCATGGAGCGGAAGGAATTGAGGTTCTTCACCTCCACCTTGGTGCCGTACTCGCCCCGATCGCGCTGTGCAAGGGTGCGCACGCTGATATTCGGCTCGCAGCGCAGCGCCCCCTTCTCCATGTCGCCGCTGTTGACGCCCAGCGCGCGCAAAATCGCGCGCAGCTTGGTCATGTAGGCGTAGGCCTCCTCCGGCGAGTGGATGTCGGCCTCGGAGACAATCTCCATGAGGGGCACGCCGGCGCGGTTCAGGTCCACGTAGGTTGCGCCACCCTCGTGGATCGAGCGCCCCGTGTCTTCTTCCAGGTGGACGCGGTGGATGCGAATGCGGCGGGTTGCGCCGTCAGGCAGCTCGATGTCAAGCCAGCCATCTTCGCACTGGGGCAGCTCGTATTGCGATATCTGATACCCTTTGGGCAGGTCGGGGTAGGTATAATTCTTGCGCGCAAAGACGGCGGTCTCGTTGATACGGCAGTTGAGCGCCAGCCCGGTGCGGATGGTCGCCTCGATGGCGGCGCGGTTGGCCACGGGCAGGCTGCCCGGCAGCCCCAGGCACACAGGGCAGGTGCGTGTGTTGGGCGGCGCGCCGGCATAGTCGGTGGCGCAACCGCAGAACATCTTGGAGCGCGTTTGCACCTGGGCGTGCACTTCCATGCCCACAACGAGTTCGTAGCGGTCGGTTGCATTGGCTGCAGCGTGTGCGTCGGTTGCGGGTAGGTTGCTCATGGGCAGTGGGGATGAAATCGGCATGAAAAGAATGCGCGGCGGTGGGTTAAAATGGAACAATCGTCGCAGCATGCACGTCGCTTCCTGGCGTACTCTGGTGTAGAGTATATGCATATTGCATGGTTATTCACTGCATGGCGAAACGCCACACGGTCAAACAACGATCATACCAGATGGCGCGACGAAGCGCAAAGGATTTTCCCTGGTTCCTCCATTGCTGTGGCCACCCCACCACAAATTGCCCATGAACCCAATGCCCACTGAATTGAACGCACGTCTATTGCCCTTGCGCCGTCGATGGCTGCTGCAGATGAGCGCGCTGGCCCTCTTGCTCCTGCTGAGTGGCTGCAATCGCGGTGCTGACGCCGCGACCGCTGACGCCGTGCCCACCTACACGCCCACGCCTGCCGCCGCCAGTGGCGCGAGCAGCGCCGGCGTAGAGGGCGATGTGGCTGCGCTGCCCGTGGACGCGGCCCTGGTCGAAGGGCTTTCGGCGCAGGTGCCCGGTGGCGCGCCCACGGCGGCCCCCACACTGCCCCAAGCGACAGCCACGCCTGCGAATGCGGCCGTTGTCGACCCCACCTTTCTGCTCAACAAGGGGCGACAGCTCTACCGTGTGGGCAATTATGACGCCGCACTGGCCGCGCTCAACGAGCTGCTCGGCCGCAGCGGGCTGGATGACAGGCTCGCCATGGAGGCGCGCTTTGAGTTCGCACGTGCTTCGCTGGCCAACGGTGCGCCCGCCGCTGCCCTCACCGCGCTGGACCAACTGGACGCCACTGCACAGGCTGCCGGCGCAAGCGCGGCCGATTTCCTTGGGCGCGACACTTTCCTTCGGGCACGCGCGCTCGAAGCTTCCGGCGCATACGACGCCGCGATTCAGGCCTACTGGTCCTTTCTTGAGGCCTATCCCTGGATGAACGAGTATGTACAGCCTCGCATTGCCGACGCCTACATGGCGCTGGGCAATGTGGACGCTGCCACCGATGCTCTGCGCCGCGCCGCCGACGCCTCTGCCGACCCGCCCGCCAAGTCGCGCCTGCTCGAGCGCGAGGCGCAACTCTTCAACGACGCCGGCCGCCCTGGTGAGGCCGCAGCCGCTCTGCTCGCTATTCTGGACTTTGCGCAGAACAGCGTCTACCGCACAAGCATTCGCTATCAGGCGGGCACGGCGCTGGCCAACGCCGGCAACGACCCGGCCGCGATTGAGCAGTGGCGCGCCGCCACCGCCGAGGCCCCCGCCAGCCATGCCGCGTATCTTGCGCTTGTGGAGCTCGTCAACCGCAATCTGGATTTCGACCTTGTGGACCGCGGCTACATTGACCTGATCGAGGGCGCGTATCTCCCCGCAATCAACGCCTACAACGCGTTTCTCGAGAGCGCCGACCCCACGGATGCGCGCTACGCCTCTGCACTGCTGGGGCTGGCGCAGTCGCATATTGGGGCCGAAGATCCGGCCTCGGCTATCCCGCTGCTGGATCGCATTATCAACGAGTTCGCTGCGTCTGATTCCTTTGGCCAGGCCTGGCTCCAGAAGGCCACGGCGCTGGCAGCCCAGGGTGACGAGGCGGGCGCGCGCCGCGTGCTGCGCACCTTTGCGCGTGATTACGCAGGCGATGCGCTTGCTCCCGAGGCGCTCTGGCAGAGTGCGTCCATGGCGCTGCGTGTGGGCAATGATGTGGAGGCCGCCGTTGACTTGCTGGCGCTGGCCGAGCTCTTTCCGCAGAGCTCGCGTGCCGCAGATGCGCTCTATGCCGTGGGCACGGGCGCGCTGCGCGCTGGGCTTCACGGCCAGGCTGTGGCCTCCTACACGCGCTTGCAGGCCGAGTACCCCGACTATCGCTGGCCCGGTGTGGCCTACTGGCTGGGGCGCGCGCACGCGGCCGACAACCAGCCGGATGCTGCCCGCGCTGTGTGGCAGGCGCTGGTTGAGCGTGCGCCCGATATCTACTATGGTGTGCTGGCAGCGCAGGCGCTCAAGGGGCTGCCCGTCACCGACGCCGCCATGCTCAGCAACATCAGCCAGATTGTGGGGCCGCCCTCGCGCCTGGCGGGTGATGACGGCAGCCAGTCCTTTGCGGAGCAGTGGCTGCTGCAGTGGGATGCCTTTGCGGGCGTTTCCAACCCCGCCGTGCTGCCCGCTGCCGTTGCCGCCGACCAGGACCTGCGCACGGGCCGCCTGCTCCTGCAGGTGGATGATCGCATCAGCGCCAACGATGCGCTCGACCGTCTCTATGGCCGCTACAAGGATGACCCGCAGGCGCTCTATCCGCTAAGCCTCGAGTTCGCGCGCATTGGAGCCTATCGCCACAGCATCACCAGCATGGCGCGCCTGCTCCAGTTCAGCCCGGCCGGCCTGGTGGAGAATGCGCCGATCTTTTTGCAGAGTTTCGTCTATCCCCGCTACTTCGATGAGCTGATTACCACTGAGGCGCGCGCCCACGACATGGACCCCTTCCTCTACTATGGCATGATCCGCCAGGAGAGCCTCTTTGAGGAGGGGGCGCGCAGCTACGCCGCTGCGCAGGGGCTGGCGCAGATTATCCCTGACACGGCGCGCTGGGTGGCCACACAGCAGGGGCACCCCGATTGGGACAACGAGTTGATCTACCGCCCCTATATCAACGTAAACTTTGGCGCGTATTACTTCGACTTTGTGCGCGACTATCTGGACGGCAACGAGGTTTCGGCGCTGGTGGGCTACAACGCCGGGCCGGGCAACTCCGAAAGCTGGCGCGAACTCTCCGGCGCGGACGACACGCAGTTTGTGGAGATCCTCACCTACAGTGAGCCGCGCCTCTACGTGCAGCTTATCACCGAGAATCTCTACCACTACACGCGCCTGTACGGCACGCCCTGAACAGCGGCGGTACACAGATTGCACAGATGCAACGGATTTTCACAGATAGATGCTGTTTCTGTGATAATCTGTTGCATCTGTGCAATCTGTGTACCCTGAGGAGAGTCAACGATGACCGATCGCCGCACTTTTGACGACAAAATCATCACGATTGAGCGCTACATCCTCGACCAGCAGTCGGATTTCCCCGAAGCCACCGGCATTCTCACCAATCTGCTCTACGACATTGCGCTGGCGGGCAAGCTGATTGCCAGCCACACCAACCGCGCCGGCCTGGCCGACATTCTGGGCAGCACGGGCGCGATGAATGTACAGGGCGAGGTGGTGCAGAAGCTCGACGAATACGCCGAGCGCACGATCTACCGGCTCAATGACCACACGGGCCGCGTGGCGGTGATGGCTTCCGAGGAGGAGGATGAGATCATTCCGATTCCGGCGCACCACAAACCGGGCAAGTATGTGCTGGTCTACGACCCGCTCGACGGCTCATCGAACATTGACGTGAACGTGAGCGTGGGCACCATCTTTGCCATTCACCGGCGCCAGAGCGACGAGGGGCCGGGCACACTGGCCGACTGTTTGCAGCCCGGGCGCGACTTTGTGGCGGCGGGCTATGTGGTCTACGGCTCGAGCACCATGCTGGTCTATTCGACGGGCAATGGCGTGCACGGCTTTACGCTGGACCCGCGCGTGGGTGAGTTCTTCCTTTCGCACCCCAACATGCGTTTTCCGGAGCAGCCGAAGTACTACAGCGTCAATCAGGCCTACGAGCGGGCGTGGTCGCCCGGCGTGCAGGCCTACACGGACTGGCTGCAGGGCGGCCAGGAGAGCGGGTTATCGCTCTCGCTGCGCTATATTGGGTCGCTGGTGGCTGATTTCCACCGCAACCTGATTACCGGCGGCGTCTTCTACTACCCCGCCGACACGCGTGCGGGCGGGAAGGACGAGGGCAAGCTGCGCCTTCTCTACGAGGCGGCCCCGCTCGCGTTTCTGGCGGAGCAGGCGGGGGGCTACGCAAGCGACGGCGCGCGGCCGATTCTGGATGTGACGCCCGCCGGGTTGCACCAGCGCGTGCCCTTCTTTGTAGGCAACCGCACGCTGGTGGAGAAGGCTGAAGCACTGATCGCGCAGCACGACAGCCAGCTTTGACGCGACATGCGCGGAGACCCAAAGGAAACGCAAAGAACAGACGGGCAAGAAGCGTGCGGGATGTTTCACGTGAAACAACAGGGGGCCACCGGAATCACCGGTGGCCCCCTGTTTTGGGGTGGTTATGCGCATGCACGCGGAGCTTCATAGCGGCGGTACAAGCCGCTTCGGGTGCCGAATGTCTACACGCGCAGCGAGGCGCGGAACCCCCTTGCGCCGTAGTAGGAATCTGCGCCGTTGTGGTAGGAGAAGACCCTGCCGAAGCGGCGATCCATAAAGAGAGCACCGCCACGCTCGCGCATGTTGGCTGGTGTCTGCACCCAGCTGGAGGTCTTCAGGTCGAATTCGCCCAGCTTCTGCAACTCAAGGTATTGCTCCTCCGTCAGGAGCTCGGTGCCCGCAAGCTCCGCCATGTGCACAGCGCTGTCCTTTGGCTTGTTTGCCTTGCGGGAATCGAGCGCTGCCTGGTCGTAGCAGATGCTTCTGCGGCCATCAGGGCTCTCCGCGGCACAATCAAAAAAGACAAATTCACCGGTCTTCTTGTCGAAGCTCACAACGTCCGGCTCGCCGCCGGTGCGCTCCATCTCGTTGAGTGACCAGAGCTTCTCCGGATTTGCATCCAGCTTTGCCTGAACGTTGGCCCATGCAAGACCCTTGTGGCGCTGCATGTTCTTCTCAAAGCGCGCCTTCAGCGTTTCGAGCAGTTCAGCGCGTTCTTCTGTAGATAGCTCTTGCTTTGTGGCCATGATCGTCCCTCTCGCTGGTTTGTGGCATATGCTTTGCAGGCAGCCACTATAGTTGAGCACTATGGCGACGACAAATCGCGCCCGAGCTACGCCGCGCATTTGCGGAATGGATCACAAAGGCCGCCGGAATCTCCGGCGGCCTTTGTGATGTTTCACATGAAACATTTTCTGTTGTTCCTGCAGTTGCAGTTCGCTGCGCCTTTGCGCCTTTGCGGCGCAGCTCTAGAGATAGTCGCGCAGCTTGCGGCTGCGGCTGGGGTGGCGCAGGCGGCTCAGGGCCTGGGCCTCAATCTGGCGGATGCGCTCACGCGTTACACCAAACTTCTTGCCCACTTCCTCCAGCGTGTAGCAGTAGCCATCAACCAGCCCAAAGCGCAGTTGCAAAATTCGCACCTCGCGCGGCGTCAGGCTCTGGAAGATTTCGTCGATCACCTCGCGCAGCAGCTGCTGTCCCGCCGCCTCGCTGGGGGCGTCGGCATCCTCATCCTCAATGAAGTCGCCCAGGTAGGAGTCCTCCTCCTCACCTACGGGCATCTCCAGGCTCAGAGGCCGCTGGCTGACACGCATGATGTGCTCCACCTTGCGTGCCGAGACGCCGAGCTGATCGGCAATCTCGTCAGTGGTGGGGTCGCGGCCCAACTCCTGCACAAGCTGCCGGCTTGTGCGCGTGAGGCGGTTGATCTGCTCGTACATGTGCACGGGCACACGAATCGTGCGCCCCTGGTCGGCAATGGCACGTGTCACCGCCTGGCGAATCCACCAGGTGGCGTAGGTGCTGAACTTGAAGCCGCGGCGGTAGTCAAACTTCTTCACCGCACGGATGAGGCCGATGTTGCCCTCCTGAATCAGATCCAGGAAAGGAACGCCACGCCCCACGTACTTCTTGGCAACGCTCACCACCAGGCGGCTGTTGGCCTTGATCAGATGCTCCTGCGCCTTCTGCCCTTCACGCACATGGAAGAGCAGCAGCTCGCGCTCGTCCCAGTCATCCACGCCGCCCTGGAGCTTCTTGCGCGCGTCGCGCCCCTTCTCCATGCCCTTGGCAAGCGTGACTTCTTCCTCGGCCGTCAGGAGGGGCACGCGCCCAATCTCCTTGAGGTAAAGGCTGATGGAGTCGTCGATCTCGATCTGGCTCAGGTCAAAGGTGTCCTCTTCCACGGGCTCACTTTCAACCTCAATCAGGTTGGTCGGCTCTTCTTCTTCGCGGGCCTGGCCCACGTCCACGCCCTGATCAAAGAGGGTGGCGAAGAGGTCCTCAAGCTGCTCCATGTTGTTTTCAGCATCGGGCACAGCCGTCAGTACGTCATCGTACGAAACGAAGCCCTGGCTGCGTCCCAGCTCAATCAGTTTTTCCAGTGCTGCCTCAGGGCTCAATGCAAGGTTCGGCGCGGCAGGCTCCTGCTCCTCAGGCGTACCCTTCAGCACGGGTGCAGTGGCAGGCGCTGCGGTCTCCAGATCCTCTTCGATCTCGACCTCGAATTCCGGCTCTGCACGGCGGCTTTGCTGTCGTTGCTTGGCCATTGGTTGGTTTCCCCCGTCGTAAAGAAATCTGTGCGACGTTCCGAATTGGCAGAAGTGTGCGGTATAATCCGCATAGAACCACGTCTCGACGTCCCAAACAGTTAATGATCGCTTGCCACAACAATCACAACGATCAACTGTGGCAATGGCAGCCGCTACAATGGCGGCTGTGGCAATGGCTGTGGCAATAGGCGTCCGTATGTCAATACGCACACGCTGGATGACTTGTATCCATGAATAACGACTTGCGCCGCAACAACGGCTCATGGCAGTCAGATTACAGCTCCTTAATCGCACGTGCGCGCCTATTCCTGCGCCGCGCCGATCATTTCAGTCTATCCTTGAAATCCCAAATTTGCTGTTGTCTGGCATACGTTGCGCCGCATGCAGTGCAACGTATGCGGTTTTCTGCCACCCGCTCCATGGCCGACTGACCACATTCGGGACAGGCGAAGAGCTGCGTAACCTCTTCAGGCGCCGTACTTGCGCCGGAAGCAGGCCCTGACGCGGGCGATTGTGCCTGCACAAAAACACTGGGCGCCAGCGGAAAGCGCCCTCCCACACCAAAGAGAGCTGCATCCACGCGTGCCAACCGCTGCGCCGGCACGCGCTGCTTGATGGCGCCCATACGGAAGTGCGACACACCGTACTGGCGGCGCACCACAAGGCCCGCCTCACGCAGCCGCTGATCCATCCACGCCGGGTGAAAGTCGAAATTGAGCTCTACAAACTCAATCGGTGCTTCGTCCAGGGGAGACCACGCCTGCTTCTGCGCGGCCCAACGTGCAAGCGCTTTCAGATTGCGCTTGTTGGCATACTCGAGCACAGCCGTGCTGCCGTTGTGCATGGCGCGCCGCAGTTGGGCCAGCGCGGCCGGCACATCGGCAAGGTGGTGCATCACACGCACCATGACCAGGCTGTCGAGCACCCCCGTGGCCAGCGGCAACTGATAGATGTTGCCCGCCACAAAGACAAAGCGGGGATCATGGCCCCAGTGCTGCACGGCGTCCAGCAGCAGCGTGCGGCTGTAATCCATGAGCACAATCTGCTGATAGCCGCGGTACATGTCGGCAAGACGCCCAAAGCCCGCGCCGATTTCGGCAATGCGGCGTCCGGTTGGAGGCAACAAAGAGCCGAGTGCCAGGCGTTCGGTCGCGTCTTCATAGTCGCGTCCCTGGCCCGCCCAGAACTCGGTCTTGTACGGACTGCCCTCGTAATCAATCACCGGCACGGCATGCGCGTAGCCGGCAACACCGGCGGCAGCTGCAGCGCCGGCCGCGTGCGAGTTATCTGTCACAAAGTTTTCCATTCCTGCGTGCGATGTTGTCGGCATCCGCCGCTGGAGAAGCCAGCGTTGCGGGCAGGCCCTTGAGAACATGTAGCGAACGCTTGCGCCGCAGTTATCCCAAATTGTCATTTGGGATAATAACACTTTTACCAGCACATTCAATACCCAATTTAATGTACATTAACAAAAAGTGCTGAATACCGGGAAATGCAAGGAGAGGCTACCCATATGGATAGCCTCTCCTTGTCCTTCTGACAACGCAGCGTTGCTGTTGCTATTCCACTGTAAACTCCCGAACCATACCCAGGCTGGCATGGTCCATCTGCATGGTCTTAAGGTCGGGCAGTGGGCAGACAGCAAGGTACTTGCCCGGCGGCAGGTCCATGGTGACCCACGCACGGTTACCCTGACTGATAGGTTCAAATGAGCTCATGAATTCGGGCTCGGCTGCATTCGGATCGCCCTCGCCCATCATCATGGCCATGACATCATCTGCGGTCTGCCCTTCGGCCGGCTTGACTATAAGCATCATGTGCCACTGGTCGCCCGTATTGCTGAATTCCCAAACGCTTTCACCTGCCGGCACCGTGTCGGGCATAATGAAGGCGAAATCGTCAAGCTGCACCAACACATCGGCCTCGGGCGCGGCAGCGCCGCTCGCTGCACCGGTAGCAAAGGGCATGGTGGCGAAGTCAGGCCAGCCCGCCTTGTAGACGGCCAGATAGTCACCCTCGGGCAGGTCATAGATTGCCTCTGTGGCATCACCGGCAACGCCAAAGATGCGCACCAAATCGAGAACTGCCGCCGGGTTTTCTTCAGCCTGTTGCAGCGCTGCCGTCACATCATCCATAGCTGTCCCTTCGGTGACGTAGGCAATGTCAATCCATCCATCCTCACTCACACCCTCAAAGACAAAGCGCACAATCCCCGAAGGCACCTCGGCCGGACCAGTGACCGCACCGTCGGCATAGGCAAAGGTCACCGTGGGAATCTCGCCTGTGCTCACTGCCGTGGGCTCTTCCATCGCCATCGGTGTTTCAGCCGGCATAGGCACAGTGTTCCCGGGCGCTTCGGGGGTAATCGGCGCGCAGCCTGCTACAAGCAACAGAACAACAAATCCAAGCAGCGCAAGTGGTGCGCCGCTGCGCACTCTTCCTAGAACTTCCTTCATGACAACAAGCATCTCTATCTCCTCGAATGTCGGGGGCGGTGGCGGTAGACTGGTGAATTACAAAAAGATTACAATATCCTTACGGCCGAACTGCAGGAAGACCAAAATACACCGGTTGATCTGCAAAGTCAATAGGCATTTTCTGATTTTTTGTGTCAACTTTAAGGAATTCGCAAGCGCAATCGTTTGCCGATGCGCCCGCATACAAACGAAGCAAGGCTTCCAGGATCGGAAGCCTTGCCCTGAACGCGGATACAATTCCCACCTTCCACGCACGACTTATCAGTGCGTCTTGTGCGCCTCTCTCCCGACATACCACGTCACCGTGGCCAGCACAATCACCATGCCCAGCCCCTGCACCCAGCCTTGCAGCCCCTCGCCCAGCAGCAGCATGCCTACTAGCAGGGTGCTCACCAGCCGCCAGCCCATGAGGCTGCTGACCACCGGCGCACCCAGCCTGCGCAGCGCCACAATCTGCAGGGCATTGGCTCCGCTTAGAATGAGGATGGCGAAGATAACAAAGACCACCCAGTCGCTCGGCTGCAGCGCGCCCCAGCGCGACCAATCCTCGCCCAGCAGCAGGCTAAGTGTGATCGACACAGCGAAGATGACGGCGCTCTGGAAGAGAAGCACGCCCAGCGCCGAAACGGGCGTTGTCATAGTGCGGCGCACAGAGAGCATGTAGAGCGCGAGAAAGACGGCGCTGGCAAGCGCGAGGCCAATCCCCAGCAGGTCTGAGCGTTCGAGCGCAAAGTGCAGCCCGCCGCCGGCGAGGTTGCTGCTGAGCATGAGCAGAGAGCCGACAAACGAAAGCGCCATGGCGGTGAGCGCGCCGCGCGGCAGCCGCTCGCGCAGCACAAAGAAGCTCAGCAGCGCAATCAGGAAGGGGGTCATCAGCGTCATCAACTGGACGTAGATGGCCATGGTGTAGCGCGTGGCCAGCACGTTGGTGACGCTGCGCAGCACCACCACGAAGGCGAAGATCCAGAGCGGGCGCGAATGCGCAATCGTGCGCCCAAACTTGGGCAGCCCGTAGACGAGAAAGGCAATCGCCAGTGGCAGTAGGCCGCGGCCAGCAACGCCATGCTGGGGATGTGGCTTTCGGTTTGCAGATAGCGCGCCAGCACGGGATAGATGCCCCAGCCGGTATGCGCCAGCAGCGCTACCAGCAGCCATGGCGCCATGCGCACGGTGGCAATCTCGGCAGGCGCGGCCGGGCCGGTGGCGCCCGCGCCGGCGCTGGAGAGGCCGGATGAGACGGCGGGTTCGCGGATCACCGGCTGCGGGCAGCCTGTGATGCGACGGCGCGGCCAGAGACGCGTCGCGTGCGCGCCGCCGGCCCAGCGCACGCAGTCCAGCCAGCAGCACATACGCGTGCACAACGGCCGGCCACACCCATGCCAGATCGCCCGGGCCACCCGGACCGGTACGCGCCTGCATGCGATGGATGTGCATGACGCGGTATTCCTTCGTCGCCTCTTCAAGCTGCGCGTCGCTCATGCCGCGCGGGTCAAGGATGCTCATATAGGCGGCCCAGCCGCTGGCAAGGAGCGTTTGGCGAATGCGCTGCAGTCGCTCCCCCGGCTCGGTAATCTCTTCCGAAATGGCGCGCCACCAGCCGTTGGGCAGCCAGACTTCCACCTCGGGGTTGACAAGCAGATTGCGGTACCAGTCACTTACGGCCCCAAAGCCGGAGACGCAGTAGATTTCGCCGTCCACAATTGCATAGTTCACCGGCGTACGTCGCCAGAGTCCCGACTTGCGCCCCTTGTGGACGATCACCATGTAGGTGCTTAGGACCTGCGGCCAGATGTTGAGCCATGGCCCCAGCCCCAGCCGCCACAGCAGCAGCATGAAGCGGTTGAAATAGCGGAAGCCCGCACGCAGCAGTTGGTCGCTCTTTGACAGATTGAATGAAGGCATGTGCAACCCTTTCTCGCAGCTCGAGGCCGACAGAGCAAACACTTGCATACATAGTACGCTTCCCGCGACCATCTTTCAAACCCAGCGGAGACAGGCAACCGGCGCGCCCCGTGCCGTAGCGGGGGGCTTCCAGCCCTCCGGCTGTTGTAGGTCACGTCTCCTGGCGTGACGCAGTTATGTCCTCAATGCGACGTCCAAAGCCGGAGGGCTGGAAGCCCCCCGCTACGCAACATGCCTGCGGATTTCGTGGACGCATCACGATGCAGGCTCGCGTTTCTGCGCTACAAAATAAGGCAGGAACAGCGTTGCGCTGTTCCTGCCTTTGTTCTTGCTTGTCGTTCTTTGCGAGCCTTTGCGCCTTCGCGCCTCTGCGTCGCAGTTTGCTGTTACGCAGCCGAAGGGCGGCCGTAGCGCTGGCCGCGGCGGCGCTGGCTCGAGGCGGCGCTGTTGGACGCCTGCGCCGGCTGCCCCTTTTGCGGCGCCTGCTGGCGGCTGGCGGCGCTGTCGCGCGATGCCTGCTGCGCGTTGGTCGCCGCCGTCATGCTCTCCTGGGAGGGCGCGCGGTAGCCGGTTGATCCGCCCGAAGGGCGACGAGCGCCACGGCGGGGCTGGCCCCAGCGCGACGACGACGCCTGCGTGCGAATCTCGGGCGCATCGGTGGGATAGCCCTGGTAATCAAAGCCATCCAGACGGCGGCGCTCAATGCGTTCGCCCATCACCTTTTCCACGGCGCGCACCTGGAGTTCGTCCAGTTCGGCAACGAGTGTAAAGGCTTCGCCGTTGTGGTAGGCGCGCCCGGTGCGGCCGCTGCGGTGGGTGTAGGCATCCACCGTATCGGGCATGTCGTAGTTGATGACATGCGAGATGTCGGTCACGTCAATGCCGCGTGCGGCAATGTCGGTGGCCACAAGAATCGAATACTTGCCCGAGCGGAAGCCATCGATGGCCTTCTGGCGGGCGGCCTGCGCCATGTTGCCCTGCAGCGCAGTCACATTGTTGCCGTTGCGCTCGAGCATGTCAGCGAGGTCGCGTGCGCGTCGCTTGGTGCGGGTGAAGATGAGCACGCGGCGCGTCTCCGTCTGCTCGAGCATGGACATGAGCAGCTTGCTCTTCATGCGCTCGGGCACGGGATAGAGGGCGTGCGAGATCGTCTCGGCCGGGGCGCGATGGCCCACCTGGACGGTCTGCGGGTCTTTCAGCGTGCTGTCGGCCAGGCTGCGAATCTCATAGGGCATGGTGGCCGAGAAGAGCAGCGTCTGCTGGCGGTTGGAGACGAGGCGCAGGATGCGGCGCACGTCCGGCAGGAAGCCCATGTCAAACATGTGGTCGGCTTCGTCCAGGACAAGCACTTCCACGTGCGTCAGGTCAAGCGTACCGTCGCCCACATGGTCCAGCAAGCGGCCGGGGCAGGCGACAACGATTTCGGGATTGCGGCGCAACTGCTGCACCTGGGCGTGCTTGCTCACGCCGCCATAGATGGGCACGCTGCGAATGCGCGTGTTCATGCCAAGCTGCTTCACCGCCTGGTGAATCTGCTCGGCGAGTTCGCGCGTGGGTGCTACCACCAGGGCGCGAATGGCGCCTGGACGGGCCGGCTTGGTGGCCAGCAGCCGGTTGAGGATGGGCAGCATGAAAGCGGCAGTTTTGCCGGTGCCGGTTTGCGCCAGGCCAAGAACGTCGTGGCCCTGCAGCACAAGGGGAATAGCCTGCTCCTGAATCGGGGTGGCTGTTGTGTAGCCGGCCGTCCGAGTGGCAGAAACAAGGCGCGGATCGAGGGAAAGCTGGTCGAAATTCACTAAAAATGCTCCTTAGACTCCGTTGAGCCAAGTCGCACTCTTAGCCCTTCGAAAAGATTGCCGCGTTTCGTTTGCGGCTGCGTAAGTGGAAGTTGCCACGATTGGCAGACTCCACGGGGCCCCATGGCCCAAAAAAAGAGAACAGCAGCACGCGACATGGCGTTGCCACCGTTCACAGAGTACAATTTAACACAGACTAAAGTGAAAGTCCAATCGCACAAACGTTTCGCGCAATACTTAGGGAGCAGGGAGTAGATTTTCTACTCCCTGCTCCCGCGCAGTTACACCACTTCCGGAGCCATCACCGTAAAGGCCAGCTGGCCGTCGCGCACATCCACCAGCACCTCGTCGCCGTTCTCGATCTTGCCTTCGAGGATCTGCACGGCCATGGGGTCGGCAATGCGCTGCTGCAGCAGCCGCTTGAGGGGGCGTGCGCCAAAGGCAGGCTCGTAACCCTCGGCCACCAGCAGCCCCTTGGCCGAATCACTCAACTCCACCACGATGTTGCGCTCCTTGAGCAGACGGCGCAAGCGGCCCAACTGGATCTCGATGATCTCCTTGAGGTGCTCGGGGCGCAGCGCGTGGAAGATCACCACCTCATCCACACGGTTAAGGAACTCGGGGCGGAAATGGGTGCGCAACACCTCGCGCACGCGCCGCTCCATCTCCTCATCGTCACCCGCGATGTCGAGAATGAACTGGCTGCCCAGGTTGCTCGTCATCACAATCACGGTGTTGCGGAAGTCCACCGTGCGCCCCTGGCCGTCGGTCAGGCGGCCATCGTCCAGCACCTGCAGCAGCACGTTGAAGACCTCGGGATGCGCTTTCTCAATTTCGTCAAAGAGCACCACCGAATAGGGGCGGCGGCGCACCTGCTCGGTGAGCTGTCCGCCTTCGTCGTAGCCCACATAGCCAGGGGGCGCACCGATGAGGCGGGCCACCGTGTGGCGCTCCTGATACTCGCTCATGTCAATGCGAATCAGGTTCTGTTCGTCGTCAAAGAGGAACTCGGCCACGGTGCGCGCCAGTTCCGTCTTGCCCACGCCGGTGGGCCCCAGGAAGATGAAGGAGCCGATGGGGCGGTTGGGGTCCTGCAGGCCAGCGCGACTGCGGCGAATTGCGGCCGAGACGGCGCGCACGGCCGGCTCCTGCCCCACCACACGCCGGTGCAGCACGGCCTCCATGCGCACAAGCTTTTCGCGCTCACCCTCGAGCAGCTTGGTGACGGGAATGCCCGTCCACTTGCTCACAATCGCTGCGATCTCTTCACCGTCGACTTCTTCCTTGAGCAGCGCGCCGCTGGCCTGCACCTGACGCACGCGCTCTTCGGCCTGGGCCAGCTCGGCTTCCAGCCCGCGCAGCTTGCCATAGCGCAATTCGGCCGCCTTCTGGAGGTCGTACGCGCGCTCGGCCTGTTCCATCTCCACGCGCACCTGGTCAATTTGCTCCTTGTGCTTGCGCAGTTCGGCAATCGCCTCGCGTTCGGCTTGCCAGCGTGCCGTCAATTCGGCGCTCTGCTCGCGCAGGTCGGCCACTTGGCGCTCCACCTCGTCGAGGCGCTCCTTGCTGGCGGCGTCGCGCTCCTTCTTCAGCGCCTCGCGCTCAATCTCCAACTGCATAATGTCGCGGTCGATCTCGTCCAGCGCCTGCGGCTTGGAATCGATCTGCATGCGCAGGCGGCTGCCCGCCTCGTCGATCAGGTCAATCGCCTTGTCGGGCAGGAAGCGGTCGCTGATGTAGCGATGGCTGAGGGTGGCGGCGGCAATCACGGCCGGGTCGGTAATGCGCACGCCGTGGTGCACCTCGTAGCGCTCCTTCAGCCCGCGCAGGATGCTGATCGTATCCTCCACCGAGGGCTGATCCACAAAGACGGGCTGGAAGCGGCGCTCAAGCGCGGCGTCCTTTTCAATGTGCTTGCGATATTCGTCGAGCGTGGTCGCGCCGATGGTGTGGAGCTCGCCGCGCGCCAGCAGCGGCTTGAGCATGTTGCCCGCATCCATGGAGCCTTCGGCTGCACCCGCACCCACAATTGTGTGCATCTCGTCGATGAAGAGGATGATCTCCCCTTCGGACTTGACGACCTCCTGCAGCACGGCCTTGAGGCGCTCCTCGAACTCGCCGCGGTACTTGGCCCCGGCCACAAGCGCGCCCATGTCCAGAGAAATCAGCTTGCGGTCGCGCAGGCTGGTGGGCACGTCGCCGTTGACAATACGCTGCGCAAGCCCTTCGACGATGGCCGTCTTGCCCACGCCCGGCTCGCCAATCAGCACCGGGTTGTTCTTGGTGCGGCGGCTGAGAATCTGGACGACGCGCCGAATCTCCTCGTCGCGGCCGATGACGGGGTCGAGCCTGCCCTTGCGCGCCTCTTCTGTCAGGTCGCGGCCATATTTGCTCAGCGCTTCGTACTGCGATTCGGGGTTGTCGGAGGTGACGCGCTGGTTGCCGCGCACGCTGGCCAGCGCCTGCATAATGGCGTTGTAGTCGACGCCGCTGCGCGCCAGCAGGTCGCGCACCTTGTGCTGCGACGAAGCCATAGCCATGAGCAGATGCTCGGTGGAGACAAACTCATCCTTCATGTTGCCGGCAATGGTCTGCGCTTCCTGCAGCATGGTGCGTGTGGCTGTGCCGAAGCTGATTTGCAGCGAAGCACCCGTGGCGCGCGGCATGGCGGCGAGCGCGCGTTCGACGCTCTGCGCCACGCTCTGCTCGTCGGCCCCGATCTTGCTCAGGATGGCAGGAACGACGCCCCCCTCCTGGCGCATGAGTGCCAGCAGGAGATGTTCGGGCTCAATGGTCGAGTGGCCCATCTGCTCGGCCACGCCCTGGGCTTCAACCACAGCCGCCTGGGCCTTTTGTGTGTATTTCTCAAAGCGCATTGATGCCTCCTTAAGAGAGCATGTTCGCGCCACGCCATGGCAGTGACATGGCCGTGGCATGGTCGCGGTCAAAACAGATTGTGTAAACGGCGCGCGCCGCGCGCTGCCGTTGAGGTCTCCTCAATTCAACTCTCATGATAGCAGGGTAGTGTATGAATCACGTCGGTGCGGCGTTAGCGCGGTGTATGAGGGGCGGCCGAATGGCAACAAGCTGCGTAGCGGCGGTGCAAGGCACCACAAACTCTGTCGCGCGGCATAAACTGCTGATCGAGCGGCATATTGACAAGTGCATCGCGCTCCTCTATACTTTGGCCCAGATGGTTGTAAGTTTGTGTAAGGTAATGTAATCGTCTGTAATCGAGCACAGCGGTAAGCGAGCAAAAGCTAAGCGAGCGCAGCGGTGCTCATTGTCGCACGCCTCCCCACCATTGGCTGCGTGCGCAGAGTTCAGCAAACAAGCATTTCCCCCTCCCTGCGCGTGCCTTGCGCACGCCGGCTTGTGATTGCGCTCCCACGCAATTTACAGCGCCTCATTATGCCTGTCCGTGCCTGACGCGTGTCTGAAGCGCGAACGGCGCTCTCACCCCCCATTCTTGCGCCACGCACGATTACAACTCAATTGCCCTCCCCCAATCGAACCCGCGCAGGGTGCATCGTTCCTGCCGTATCATGCGCAACACGTGCACGGCCCACGGGCCTTTGTACTGCGCGTCTCTGCGTGCATTCCATGGTGGCGCGTACAACGCCTTGAGCAGCGCGTACAACGCCTTGAGTACAGTCCAACTTATCCCTAACATCCACGCAAGAAAGGCAGGTTCATAGATGGATCATATGCAACGTACAACAGACACGAAAGAGAGCCGCAGAGACCCTGTACACACAGTGCGGCGCAGCTTATCCGCTGCATACGCCGGCTCCCTTTTCGCCCTTATGCTTATCCTGTTCACCTTTGTGCAGGCGCCCGTGGCCTATGCACAGGATGGTGTGCCGCGGGACACGCGCACCTGGATCGACCCGAGCGACGGCCCCAACTTCACCTTTTCAACCGTGGAAATCCGCAATGATTGCGAGGCGATTGAGGACACGATCTACACAATCGGCATGCGCCCCGGCTGGACACTGCAAGGGACCATTGTCGTGCGGCTGCCCGCAGATCCAAACCCGGCCAACGCATTCACAATCATCAACGTAAACCAAACTTCCAGCGAACTCAACGTACGGTTCCCTATCCGCCTGTCTCCGAATGGCAGGACAACGGCAACAACCGTGAAATTCACGTGGACGTCGCCATTGAGGTGCGCGACGAAGAGGGCTTCACCGTCGATTGGGTTGGCGGCGATCAGGTGAACGCACCCGGTACGCTGGGGCCGGGCGGCCAGGACTGGGATGTCTTCTGCGAACCCGACGTGCTGGTTACCAAGACAGCCGATCCATCATCCGTGATCTCGACAACATGGGAGATCAGCAAAAGTGTGACGCCTGCAGTCGTCAACCTCTTTGAAGGCGAAAGCGCTGATGTGGTCTACACGGTGCAGGTGACGCCGACAACCTCTGTGGGCGATTATCGAGTCTTCGGCTCCATCGACATTAGCAACACAAGCATGATCTCAACGGTCATCACCTCGGTTACGGATACCGTCAGCGGGCCGGATGGTGGCCCATTGCCCGTTACCTGTCCCGATGCCTTTCCGCTCACACTGGAGTTTGGCGAGCAGGTGACATGCACCTATGGCGGGCCCTTGCCCAACGCCAACCAGCGCGTCAATCAGGCTCTGGTCACTTTCGACAATAATGGTTTGCCCGGCCTTGCCAGGGGCGAGGCGGATGTCATCTTCGGCCCGCCCGTGCCGATCGACGGCGATCCGGCTGTTGTCACGGTTGACGATGCCTACAACGGCGGGCCCTTCGAGAATCTGGCCACGGAAGTCAGCACGGCGCGCACCTTTACCTACACGCGCACGGTGACCTGCGGCAGCAACCTCGAATATGTGCAAGGTGTGGCCAGCTACACGCGCGCCAACACAGCGCGCATTGTGGAGACCGAACAGAGCGCCGACGCCACCATGACCGTCAACTGCTACCGCCCTTCTGTCGCCAAGACGGTCGATCCCGACTTCACACGCCGCTACACGTGGCAGATCCAAAAGCGCGCATCCACGGATGCGCTTGAACTGGTGGATGGCGAGACGGCTCCAGTGACCTACACGGTGACGCTGACCAAATCCGCCCCCATTGACGAGAACTTCCGCGTCTTTGGGACGATTACCGTGCTCAATCCCCGCCCCGATGCGCCGCTGCAACTGACGGGCATTACCGATCGGCTGGGCAACGGGCAAAGCGCCGCCGTAGAGTGCGCCTCTACAACTGTGCCTGCGGGCGGCTCGCTTGCCTGCAGCTATGCAACCGCCGTGCCCAACAACGCCGACGGCACCAACACGGCCACGGTGACGGCCACCACGGGCATCGTCTACAACAGCCCGGTTGTGCCCTACACCTTCGTCGGCTTGCCGCCTTCGCAGACGACGCTCGATACCGTGACGGTGACGGACACAAATCCCGCCGCCGGCCAGCCGTGGAGCTTTACGGAGAGCGGTACGCAAACCTACCAGCTTCCCTTTGCCTGCGTGGACGTTGTCTATGACGAGGAAAATCTCTTCCAGCGGAGCGTGGACAATACAGTGACAATTACGCAGACGGGCCTGCAGGCCGATGCGCTTGTCAACCTTACCTGTCGCCTGCCGCAGGTGGTGCTGACCGCCTTCTGTGACGTCAATGTGCCGATCTGGACGGTGACGGTTGAGGCAAGCGGCGCATATGTGGTTGAGTTTGTAATTGGCGCACCGGCGCAGAGCCCGGAGAATCCGATGCTCAACCTGAACCTTGTTGCGGGCGTGCCGACTGATTTCTCGTATGACGGCGCTATCAACGAATTGGCGGAGGTGCGCGTGCTCTACGAAGGTGAAGTGGTGGCGCAGATGATGGGCGGACCGACGGGGGAGCTGCCCTGCTACGTACCCACGTCGCTGCCGCCCACCGACGAGCCGGGCGCACCGCTGCGCAGCATCTTCCTGCCGGCGATCATGCGGCCGTAGGTCACGCGTTACGTCAATAGCAAGCGCCATTGCAGCGCGGCTGCCGACTCTGGCAGCCGCGCTGCAATGGCGCGACAACGGGGTCGCGTTGCGTATGCTGCGCCTCGGGGAGGCGGCTTCAGCCGCTGTACTCGAGGAGTCGACGCGTTCTGCACCTCTTGCAACGCCATCTGCATCCCCACCTGCACCCCGTGCCCCGCGCCGCATGGTATACTAGCACCCGCGCCGCTTTGGGCGCCGAGGGAGTGCCACCATGCGCCGCATTACGCCAACCGACGAAATCCCCAGAGAAGTGCTCGAGCGCAGCGACCGCTGGCACGCCGAGCGCGGCGGCTTTGACGCCCCCGCGCATCGCGCAGCCCTGCTCGAGCTTCTGGTGGCGGTGCAAGCGGTGCCCGAAAGCCAGTGGCAAGAGCCGGTTACCCTCCAGCGCATGGTCAACCGCTTTGCGCGCGCCGGCAAGGGACCCTTTTCCAAGGCCAACCTTGTGGCCGGCTATCACGACCTTGTGGCCCAGGGCATGCTTGCGCCCGACCCCCTCATTCTGCGCCGTATTCGCAAAAAGCCGACGCGCACGCAAAGCGGCGTTGCGCCCGTCACCGTGCTCACGGCGCCGGCAGGCTGCCCCGCCCACTGCATCTTCTGCCCCGACGATGTGCGCATGCCCAAGAGCTACATCTTCGACGAGCCGGGCTGCCAGCGAGCCGAGCGCGACGGCTTTGATCCGTACCTGCAAACGCTCAACCGCATTCACGCCTTCGAGAACATCGGTCATGCCGCCGCCAAGGTGGAGTTGCTGATTCTGGGCGGCACGTGGAGCGCCTACAGCCGCGACTACCGCAACTGGTTTGTGCAGCGCTGCTTTGATGCCATGAACGCAGCCGGCAACCCTGCACATGCGACATCGCAGACGCTGGCCGAGGCGCAGCTGCGCAACATTTCCGCCACCCACCGCAATGTGGGCCTTGTCATCGAGACGCGCCCCGACTGGATTACGCCCGACGAGATTGTCCACCTGCGCACGCTGGGCGTGACCAAGGTGCAGATGGGGGTGCAGAGCCTCGATGACGCCATCCTGGCGCGCAACGGGCGCGGCCACGATGTGGCATCAGTGCGCCACGCGGTGGGGCTGCTGCGCAGCGCCGGCTTCAAGATTCACCTGCACTGGATGCCCAACCTCGACGGTGCGACGCCCGCCGGCGACCGCGCCGACTTTGCTCGTTTCTTTGACGATCCCGCCATCCGCCCCGATGAGTTGAAGATTTACCCCTGCTCGCTGATTGCCGGCACGGCGCTTTTCGCACGCTGGCAGGCCGGGGCCTACATCCCCTATACGCAGGATGAACTCGTGGCGCTGCTCGCCGACGTCAAGCCGGCAGCGCCCCCCTATGTGCGCATTAGCCGCCTCTTCCGCGACATTCCGGCGCACCACATAGAGGCGGGCGTGCGCGCCGGCAACCTGCGCGAGATTGTGGCGCGCGAACTGGCGCGGCGCGGTACAGCCTGCGGCTGCATTCGCTGCCGCGAGATCAAGCGCCGCGCCGTAAAGGCCGACGCGCTGACACTGCGCGTAACGACGTACGAGACCGACCTTACGCGCGAGCACTTTTTGGAGTACATGACTGCAGGGGAAGAAGCCGATAGCGGCGAAGAGAGGCGGCCGCAGACCGCAGCCTTCCTGCGCCTGAGTCTGCCGCTGGAGGGCATGGGCGAAAGTGGCAGCCGCGCCTTCCTGCCCGAACTGGCCAACGCTGCGCTCATCCGCGAACTGCATGTCTACGGAGCCGCGCTCGACTTTAGCGACGAGAGCCGTTCGGGCGATCCGCAGCATGCCGGCCTCGGCACGCGCTTGCTGGACGAAGCGCGTCGCATTGCTCTCGCGGCTGGCTTTACGCGCCTTGCCGTCATTGCCGCCACCGGAACGCAAGCCTACTATGCAGCCCGCGGCTTCGCGCTTGGGGTGCATTACATGACGGCAACACTCTCCTCGTAGGGCTCCACAGCCGAAGCGGCCACGCAGAGTTCGAGCAACTGCGTGCGCTCGCTCATCGCCGCCACCGTCCGCTGCACCACTTCCGACAACGCCTCCACCTGTTCCAGAAGCACCATTTCGCGAGCGGGGTCGGTTGTGATCTCGCTCAGCATTGCCAGCGAGCGCGCAACTGTGGCAAGCACCGTCACATTCCCTGCCGCGCTGCGGCGGATCTCGTCAAAGGATTCCGCCACCATGGCGGCAAAGGTGGGGCCGCGGGCAATCACGCGCAGCTTCCCATCGCTGTAGCGGTAGGGTGAATCGATATTGCGTTCTGCCACGCTCACGAGGATTGCCGTTAGCCGATCGAGACACATGACCGCCGTCGTCGAATCATTGATGCCGGGCGAAAGCGCCTTGAGCGCGACGTCCACAATCTGGCGAATGCCAAAGGCCGCATCCTGATCAATGGTGCGTTGCGGGCCGACCCCAAATGCGCCCTGCAGCCGCCCAATGCGCGGGTCGTCATCGTCCAGCGGGGGCGTCAGTTGCAGCAGCGTCACGCCCTCAATGACAAAATCGCCAATGCCTCTGATCATGCGCACAACCACGCCGTTATCGGCAACGGCCGAGAGCATCGCGTGTGTGTCCACCCACTGCACGTAGCCCGTGTGGCGCGCGGGCACGGGCTGCCACACTACCGTCTCGTCCGCCAGAAGCGCTTCGGCCTCTGCAGATTCATCCGCGCCCGTCCCCAGCGGTTCGGGGAAGAGGGTCTTCACGGCCTCCAGCGTTTCGTTGCCAACGGAAGCCAGAATATGCGAAGCCTGTAGCGAGCGTGCAATGTGGTGAATGAAGTAGATGAAGACGCCAATGCCAAGGAAGGCGAGCACAATCGCCATGAGCACTGCCAGCGAGGGGACGAAGTTGCCCTCGTCGCCGCCGCGGATGGTGCGCAGAACAATAAGACAGTAGGCGTAGATGCTGACGAAGACACCGAGCACAAGCTGGTTTGTCCGGTCGCCCATGAACTTGCGCAGGATGCGCGAGCTGTACTGCGTGGAGGTCTGCGCCAGCGCCACAATTACAATTGAGAAGACGACGCCGGCCACGGTGATCATGGATGTGGCAATCGCCGAGAGCATCCCGCGTGAGCCTTCGGCCCCCGACCCAAAGACGCGCGGCCAGCGCAGCCACATCTCGTTGCCGAGCATGCTGTCGACATCAATCAGCACAATCGCCAGCAGCACTGCCGCGAGCACGGTGAGCGTGGGCACGAACCAGAGGCTGTCGCGTACCGCACCCCATATTTGTCGAATTCTGTTCATAAAGAGTCCGTTTGCATGTGCTGGCCGGCAGAGCTCTCAAAATCGCGAAGATTGCGAAAGATGCGTCGATGGTGCAGCCCGAGCTGGCACGTATTGTACAAAGGTTGGCGGAGAATGCGAAGGGCCGGAAGTGGCGGGCGGGGGCGTTGTGCGCGCCAGGCGATGCGCAAACATGCCAATCTGCGTTGCGGCGGTGTAAGCCGCCGTTCTCACCTGCGCGATGCGTCGTTGAGAAGTGCGGTTTATGCACAGTGGCGCTGATGAGGCGATACCGTGTCAATGGCTGGGAGACCATCAGTCGGCTTGGGTTGCCTAGCTGCAGGCTTGAGCCTGCTGCGCTCATTGCCGCGATGTGAAAGCCTTTGCCGAGCTATATTGTGCAACCTTTGTCGCGGCATGTGGCGCTGAATGGACCCGCCACTTTCTCATAATTGCTCTCAAAAGCTGCCAATACCTCCTGACAGGCAGGTGGATAGGAATTGAGAGTCCAGTACTGGTACATTGATGGACGTACAATTGTTGTACAGGGCGCTGCACAGGCAGCGTATCACCGTAATCAAGAACCGAACCGTTATCCGGCCATTACTGGAAAGAGCACTCGCTATGGCAGTTCCCGTACTGTGGCGCACACAGAAGCAACGATATAGCTTGCAGGCTGAGGTCTGCACCCACTGCAGCAGCGCGGTCTTCCCGCCGCGCGCCGTCTGCCCTTACTGCAAAACAGCCATGCACGCGCACGTTGTGCTGCAGGATTGTTTGCCCACGCCCGTGGCGCTGGCAACGCAGCCCACAGCCCAGGGCCGTGAGTTCATCTACGCGACCAGTACCCACGCGCAGCCCATGCTGGTGGCCGCCACCGGTGACGACTGAGCAGCGACTGAGTGGCCACGGGGCCAAATCAGGCGCGCCGCGCACTGCCAGTCGAACATGCAGATGACCAACTGATCACACTTTGCCCATATGCGGTGGCCCGCGTATGGGTTTGTGTTACCATGGGGGTGCGCTTCTGCAGTGCGTTGCGGAGACCCATGAAGACTGGGGCGCATTATTGTCATCACGTGCAAAGGAAATCACAATGGCGGGAGAGTCGCATCTCCAAACCCATACTGCATCGTTACCGGCCGGCGAGTCGGCCGTGGCCGAGCAGAACAACCCGCGCATTCTCAGCGGGCATGGCGAAATCTACAGCTTCACCACCATGTACAATGTACCGCGCGGCTATGAGGAACAGGGGCCCTACACCGTTGCGCTCATCCGGCTGGATGATGGGCCCATGGTCACCGCCCAGTTGACCGACGTGGATGCCGCCGATGTAGCGATTGGCCTGCGCGTGGAGATGGTGACGCGCAAGCTCCGCGAAGATGGCGACGAAGGGCAGATCATCTACGGCTTCAAGTTCCGCCCCGTGTTGCCCCGCCAATAGCCCTGTACGAAATACCTGCGCGCAATGCGCATTCCTGGAGAATCCTATGGCTCGATTAGGCGTATTGCTGGTAGGTGGCTTGTGCGCCATGCTGATGAGCATGTTCAGCGGCCCAACCTACGCACCGCCGCTCTTCAACCCCCTCTTTGGTGTGGTGGAAGCGGAAGTCGGTGGCTACTCGATTGTTATAACCGACTGCTATGTGCTGGAGGTTCCGCCCGCCGAGCATCTGCCCGCCGAGGGCGACCGCGTGGAGACGTGGCGCTTTGAACCCTGCAGCGCGGCCGTGATCCTGATTGAAGGCGACCAGCTCACCGTTAACAGCGTACCCTATGGGATGATTGCGCCGGGCGACGAGATCATGGTGGACGAGGGCGACGTCTACGTCAACGGCCAGCTCCGCCGCACAACCTAACGCAGACCTGCGACGCAGAGGCGCTAACGGGCACAGACGCTGCTAAGGCGCAAAGGGTCCGGCAAAGAAGCAGCAACAGCAAGAGATATCCTCTTCTCTGCTGTTTCTGCTTCTTTGCGGACCCTTTGCGCCTTTGCGCCTCTGCGTCGTAGGTAACTGGTTATGCGACGACGATGTTTTCCTTGCCGCCGTAGGCACTCCACCACGGCTTGGCGCCCTTGACGAGCACCTTGTTCAGCGCCTCGATGTTGGCGACACCCTCGTCCTGCAGCCATGCCACCAGCGCGTCATAGCCTTGTGTGGCATAGACGGGAATGCCGTTCTGCCACGTGGCCCGCCCGCACAGCACGCCCGCAAAGCTCGTGCCGGCATCGGCGGCCAACTCCAGCGTCTCCAGAAAGATCTCGTTGCTCACGCCTGCGCTCAGATAGATGAAGGGCTTCTGCGCCGCCGCCGCCGACTCGCGGAAGAGGCGCTGCGCATCGGCCTGCGTGTAGGCCGCGTCACCCGCAAAGGAGCGCGTGCCTGCCACATACTTCATGTTGACCGGCACCTCAACCTTAAGAATATCCACGCCGTAGCGGGGCTTGGAGAATTCCTCCATGTAGCCCGTCACACCCGCCGGTTTGCGGCGCGCCAGATCGGCGTCCGACATGCCATCGGCGTAATAGAGCGGTTCCAGGAAGAAGGGGATGCCGACTGCGGCGCACTCGGCGCCCACGCGCTCGATGAAGGCCTGCTTCACCGTATTGACATGCGCGTCATCCTCAAAGTTGTAGTAGAGCAGCACCTTAACGGCGTCGGCCCCCGCTTCGAGCAGGCGCAGCGCGCTCCATTCGGGCAGCAGGTCGGGCAGCCTGCCCTTGACGTTGACATCGTAGCCAGTCTCTTCGTAAGAGAGCAGCACGCCGGTGCCGGGCGCGCGCAGCTTGAGCGCGTCGAGGCCGAATTCGGGGTCAAGCAAAATGGCGGTGGCGTGAGGCGTGAGCACTTGCGTCACCGCTTCCTTGAAGGCGGAGAGGTCGGCGGCGGTGGCATCGCTGCCGCGCGCCTTGGAGATGGACTTCTGCAGCGAGCCGCGCTGGTCCATGGCGGCGGCGGCAATGACGCCCCGCTCGTTGGCAATGGCGTTGATGCGGTCAAACTTGGCGCGTGTCATGTGGAACTGTGCCATGGGAATCTCCTTTGGATTCAGCAGACGAAAGAAAATGGAGCCATCATCTACAGCTGCGCGGCCACAGACCGGCAATTTGGTTTGTCTGTTACGATAACGCCTTGTGCGCCTTTCGTCAATCGTGGCGGTCAGGTGTCGGGTGTGGGTTGAACGCAGCGGCGGTTTGAACCCGCCGGCTTTGCCGGGCCTGGCGAAGCGAAGTATCCAAAGTCGGAAAGCCTCACTTCCCCAACACACGACACCCGACCGTCCCGCAACTCTGCGGGGACAAGGGACGCACGGATTTGTGGTAAAGTGAAGCTACCACCAGCCAGCACAGCCGCTGTCGGAAAGGAGCCTCCCGTGTTGCGCACGCCCCCACACAGCCTGCTCGAACCGCTCGCTGACGCTGTCGCCGACACGCTCCTCTTTGAGCAGCGCACGCCCACGATTGAGGAGTACCGCGAGCTCTGCGCCTCGGTGGGTTGGAACGAGACGATCAACTTCGCCGCTGCACCTCTCTCGCTGGCCAATTCGCTCACCAGTATTGTGGTGCTCGACCGCGGCCGCTCCGTCACGCGGCCCGTGGCCATGGGGCGTATCATTGGCGACGGCGCGCTCTTCTTCTACCTGCAGGACATCATTGTGCGCCCCGAATATCAGGGCATTGGCCTGGGCCGCCGCATTGTGGAGCGCCTCATGGGCTGGCTGCAGACGCACGCGCCCGAGCGGGCATTTGTGGGGCTCTTCGCCGCAGAGGGCAAGGATTCGTTCTATGCGCACTTCGGCTTCATGCGCCACCCCGCCCTCACGGGCATGTTCCTTGTGCTGCCGCGGTTGCAGGAGGAGTATGAGTAGCTTGGTGATTGAAAATTGAGCACTGATCATTGGAATGGTCAATGGTAAATGGTCAATGGGAATTCGGCGCGATGCATAGAGACTTACCTGTTACCATTTCCCAATGATCCATCATCAATCGTTCATTCACCGTCAATACGGCCACCCACCCACAGGACCATCCATGCCACCATCCGTTGCCCTTGAATCCACAGTCATTTCGCACGGGCTGCCCTACCCGCAAAACCTGCAGCTTGCACGGCGCATGGAGGAGATCGTGCGCGCAGGCGGCGCCGAAGCGCGCACCGTTGCCATCCTGAGCGGCGAGCTCTGCGCCGGCATTACGCCCGCGCAGCTGGAGCATCTGGCCACCGCACGCGATGTGCGCAAGGTCAGCCGGCGCGATCTGCCCATTGTCGTCGCCCGCAAGCTGGACGGCGCAACCACCGTCGCGACCACCATGTGGGTGGCGCAGCGCTTTGGCATTCAGGTCTTTGCCACAGGGGGCATTGGCGGCGTGCATCGCGGCCCACAGGGCGAAGCCAGCCGCGACGTGAGCGCCGACCTGCAGGAGCTGGCCGAGACGCCCGTGATTGTGGTCTGTGCAGGGGCAAAAGCCATCCTCGACCTGCCCGCCACGCTCGAGTACCTTGAGACGCACGGGGTCACCGTTGTGGGCTGGCAGACAGATGCTTTCCCCGCTTTCTACAGCCGATCGAGCGGACTGGCGGTGGATGTGCGCTGCGACAGCGCCGCCGAAGTGGCCGCGCTCTGGCGCGCCAAGCGCGCGCTGGAGCTGCCGGGCGGCCTGCTCGTTTGTGCGCCGATCCCGGCGCGCGACGAAATCCCCGCGGCCGAGATTGAGCCGGCCATTCTGCAAGCTGTGGGCGAAGTGGAGGCGCGTGGCTTGCGCTCGGCCGAGGTGACGCCCTACCTGCTCAGCCGCCTGGCCGAGCTGACGGGCGAGCGCAGCCTGCGCGCCAACCTCGCGCTGCTCGAGAACAACGCCCGCATAGCCGCCGAAATTGCCGTGGCTGTGGGAGAGTAAGACCAGCAGTACACAGATGTCACAGAAACCAACAGATAACGGCGGATAACAAAACACTTCTTGTTGTTATCCGCCGTTCTCTGTTGGTTTCCGTGACATCTGTGTACTCTGTTCTTACTCTCCTTTGATGGCAACGAACTTGCCGTAGGCGTCGTCCCAGCCGCTGCTGGGATGGGGATCGAAGCTCTCCTGCGCGACGGAGGCCGCAACCGCGGCGCGCCCTTCTGCAATGCTGCCCAGGTGGCCCGTGGCTATCGCCTGCATCATCACATTGCCCAGGGCGGTGGCCTCCACGGGGCCGGTGACCACGAGCCGGTCGCAAGCATCTGCCGTCCACTGTGCCAGCAGGCGGTTCTGGCAGCCGCCGCCCACAATGCGGATGGCCGTGTAGGGGCCACCTGCCGTGCCGGGGCCGCGGCCCGTAACGCGCTCGATCACCTCCACGCCCCAGCGCGTATTGAGCGCCAGGCTCTCCAGGCAGCAGCGGGTGAATTCACCCACGCTCTCGGGCACACGTTGGCCCGACTTCGCCGCATAGGTCCGAATCGCCTGCACCATATCGGCCGGTGCAAAGAAGTCGTGCGCATCAGGGTCTACCAGGCAGCGTAAAGGCGGTCGCGCGCTCGGCCTCGGCCATGAGCTTCTCCCACGAATACTCAATGCCTTCGCGCTGCCATTGCTGCCGGCACGCCTGCAGCAGCCAGAGCCCTGTAAAGTTCTGCAGGAAGCGAATCGTCCCCGCCACGCCCCCCTCATTCGTAAAGCCGTAGCGCAGCGCCTCATCGCTGAGGATGGGCTGCGGAATCTCTGCGCCCGTCAGGCTCCACGTGCCGCTGCTGATGAAGAGGCTGTTGTCGTCCAGCCCGGGCACAGCGGCCACGGCCGAGGCGGTGTCGTGGCTGGCCACGGCAATCACCGGCGTGGATGCATCCAGCCCCGTTTCGGTGGCAATGTGGGGCAGGATGTTGCCCAGCACACGCCCCGGCTGCACCAGTTGCGGCAGAATGGCTGCGGGAATCTGCAGCCGCTCGAGCAGCTCCGTCACCCAACGGCGCTCGCTGCGCGTGCAGCATCATGCTGGTCGACGCGATTGTGTACTCGGCCGCCTTGACGCCGGTGAGCCAGTAGTTGAGCAGGTCGGGCGTAAAGAGCAGCGTCTGCGCACAGTCCAGTTGCGGGTCGCCCTGGCGGCGCATGGCCATGAGTTGGTAGAGGGTGTTGAACTGGCGGAAGTGCGTGCCCACAAGCGCAAAGACCTCTGCGTTGGGGATTTCGGCGGCGAGCGCTGCGGGCATGGCGATCAGTGCGGCGCGTCGCGGTAGCCCACGGGGTTGCCCAGCAGCCGCCCGGCGCTGTCGAGCAGGCCAAAGTCAACGCCCCAGGTGTCCACGCCGATGCCGGCGAGTGCGCCCCCCTGCTGGTGGGCAAACATTTGCGCGCCGGCAAGCAGTTCGTTGTAGAGGCGGATGATATCCCAATGGTATTGCCCCAGGATGTTGGTCACGCAGTTGGGGAAGCGGTGGATCACGTCCAGATCAAAGCGGTTGCCGTCGAAGCGGGCGACCAGGATGCGCCCATTGGACGCGCCCATGTCGGCGGCGAGGAAATTGGCGGTTGTGGGCATGGGTTAGCTCCGGAGGAATCTGGGAGGTTGGGGAAAGGGTAAATGGCAATTGGCATTGGTAAAGTGGTAAGTTTCGCAGCGAGCCAATGACCACTTACCACTTTACCAATTATTTCGTTGTTACTTCTTGCTTGCCAGCATCTCGCGGCGGTAATGCTCGTCGGGGCGGGACTCGATGCGGTCGACCGTGGTGTCGGGCAGGAAGTTGGGGCCGCCAAAGGCAGCCGTGCCCAGGATGATGCGCGCCCACTTGTCGGCCATGAGCTGAATGTTGAGCGCCTCGGTCGCTGTCTGCCCCAGCGCGCAAATGCCGTGGTTCTCCATGAGGATGAGCTTGGGGTTCGTCCCGTAGACATCCTGGAAGCGGTGCAGCTCCTTCTCGAACTCCTTGGAGAGCTGGAAGCCCGGGTCCACATAGGGCACCACGGCCACGTTGCGCCCGCAGACCACGATGCCGTCGGGAAAGAGGTGATTGAGGAAAGGCGTGGAGAGCTGCTTGCTGCAGAGAATGGTGTTGCACGAGACCGGGTGCGTGTGCGCAACCCAGTGCGCGCCGCCCAGCGTGAGGCAGAGGGCGTGGAAGAAGGTCTCGGTGGAGGGGCGGCGGTGGGTCGGGTCGATGAGCGAGTCGGTGAGCGCATCCTTGACGGCCGTGTCGTCCATGCTGTCGGCCTTGAGGTAGTCGAGCACCTTCTCAAAGGAGCAGCGGCTCAGCCCCTCGGCGGTCAGCGTGCCCAGCGACGAGCCGGATGCCTTGACGAGGAAGGTGCCATCGCCGCAATCGGCGCTGGTGTTGCCCTCGCCCAGAATGGCGAGATTGCGCTCCTCCAGCCCCACCTGATGTGAAAGATCCAGCAATTGTTCCTGAATTGATTCGATGCCCATTAGGGTCTCCTTGTATGACAAACATTATTGTGCGCAGTAGTCCGCAAAAAGAAACGAAACACCAGTACACAGATTTCACAGATTGAACAGATAACAACCGATGTTTTCTTCTTCAAATTCGCTTTTGTCTGTGCCGTTTCTGTGCTATCTGTGTACTGGCGTTTCGTTTCTTTTTGCGGACTACTGCGGAAACGACGGGAACAATGGAAACAACATGAACAACTATCTGTTTCCTGCTTCTTCCTGCAGTTTCCGGTTGTTCTATTCTGAAAATCGCCGCTTGGCCTTCGTAGCGGTGGCCTGATTCTTTTCATCCTCTACAGTGCCGACAAGGCATGAGAGTCTGCGTGCCTATCGTTTTGACTACCCCCGCAGCGCCGTGGTGGATTTGAAGGCGGCGGATTCCCAGCGGTCGAGGCGCGCCCAACCCTGGGCGAGCAGGCCGTCGAGCGTCTGCACCGTGTCGGCGTCGGCGGGCGGCCGCTGCCAGAGCGCTTCCGCCGCGCCGGCCGGGAAGAGCAGCGCATTCGGGTAGATTTGGCGGAGCGCTGCCGCCGCACCCACGGCAAAGCGGCTGGGTGTGATGCCGCTGGCGAGCGCCAGCCGCATCGCGCCGATCAGGCGGTCGTCCCACGCAAGCTTGCGCTGTGGGTCGCGCCCCACGCGCTCAATTGCGTCGCTGAGGAAGGGATTCACCATGCGTACGATCAGGTCATCCACATAGGCGGCAAAGCCGTCGCTGGTGAAGAGCGGATCGTTCAGCGCCGCATATTTGTGGATGAGCGCCACCCCGGGCTCGCGCAGTACGGCCCCGCGCACAAAGGGCAGCAACCCGGGCAACTGCGGCAGGTCGGACATTACCTGCTTGCCCGCGAAGGCGCCCAGGTACGCCGCCAGTGCATGCATGGCGTTGTGGCCGTAGAGTTTGGCCTCCTCAAAGGGGAGCAGGTCGTCCTTCTCGGTGAAGACCTGGATGCCGCGCACGAAGTCGCCCCCGTCGCCCTGTTCGCCGGCAAAGTGAACACGGCCGATCAGGATGCGGTTGAACTCCTCCACCAGAAATGCGCGATTGCCCCCTGGCGTCACCGGCGCAAGCATGTCGCCCGCTTCGCCGCCACCACTCATCTTGCCGATGACCGTGTTGGTGAAGCAGATGTGCGCCAGTGCATCCGCGCGCATCTGCGCATCAAAGTTCTGGTCCTCGAGCGTTTCGGCCACTGCGGTTGCCAGAATTTCGGCGGCGTGGTTGTTGTTCTCGGCGGTGTAGAGCAGCGCGCGCGGCCCGCCCTGCTGCGCCTTCTGCAGCAGTCCGGCTGCTATCAGCCGGTGGACGCTGCCCGGCGTGTCATTTGTGTAGAAGGCAACACTGGGCAGCGCCGTCGCCAGTTCCTGCGCCTGCGGCAATGGCAGCCACCAGCGCATCGCGCTCCTCCTCCACCTGGGGGTTGTAGACCTCTACCGGCCCCACACGCGCCTGCTCCACGCGGTCGGCGTGGGCAATGTTCACCGTGTAGTAGCCATCTGCGGCGCGCACTGCAGCCACAACGTCGGGCACAACCTCGGCCACCACGTAGCGGTCAAAGGCGCGCGATTGCTGCGCCTCGTAGAGGAAGAGTCCCGCCTGAATGGCGCCGAAGCCAAAGCCGACGAAGGTGCGCTCAGCCCGGTTGCCTTCGTCAACGCCCGCGCTCATCGCATCTCCTGGCCGCCGGTCACATTCACCGCCTGGCCCGTCATGTAGGAAGCCTGATCCGACGCCATGAAGACCAGCACATTGCAGACGTCGTCATAAGTGCAGGGGCGTTTGAGGGGCACCTGGTCAATGTACTTCTGGCGCACTTCCTCTTCGGTGATGCCCTGGTTGGCCGCATACTGCTTGAAGAGCGAGTCCTTCCACAGGGGCGAATCCAGCAGATTGCCCGGGCAAATCGAGTTGACGCGCACGCCAAACTCCGCCCCCTCAAGTGCAATTGACTGCGTCAGGCCAATGCCGCCAAACTTGCTGGCTGCATAGGCTGAGTTCTTGAAGGATCCCTTCTTGCCCGACTTGGAGTTGATCTGCAGAATCACGCCCGCCTTCTGCTCCTTCATCACGCGCATGGCGTGCTTGGAGCAGAGGAAGTAACCGACGAGATTCACCTCGATGACCAGCCGCCAGCGCGCCGCGTCGAACTCGTCCACGGGGCCGGAGAAGAGGATGCCCGCATTGGAGACCAGCAGATCGAGGCGGCCGAACTCAGCCACCACACGGGCGACCATGGCCTCCACCTGCTCCTCCTTGGTTACGTCACAACCAATGGCAATGGCGCGCCGCCCGGTGGCAGTTGCCACGCTTTCGGCGGTGGCCTGCGCAGTCTCCACCTTGAGGTCGGCAATCGCGACGTGTGCGCCCTCCTGCGCCAGCCGCAGCGCAATGGCCGCGCCCAGCCCCTGTGCGCCGCCGGTAACGAGCGCGATCTTGTCCTTGAGTGTCTCTGTCGTCATGGATTCCTATCCCGAGATTGAACCGGCCTGGACTGCAGTACACAGATTTCACAGATGAGACAGATTCAACCAGATAACAGCGAACAAAGAAACCAGGTCCACATGGCGTCATCTGTTGTCATCTGTAAAATCTGTGCAATCTGTGTACCGTAGTTCCTGCCGGTCGAGTGTCAATTACAGCAGTTCGCGCAGCAGTTCTTCCTCGGCGGCGTTGGTCCACGAGCCATCGGAGCCAAGCTTGGCGGCCACGTCGGGCAGCGATTCGCCCAGCTTCTCAATCGGCGTCAGCGGCAGGTTGTCAATGTTGGGGTAGATGACCACCTTGCCCGCAAAGCGCCCTTCAATCACGGCGCGCAGGCCGTCGGGGAAGCCTTCCAGACCTGCCACGGCAGCCACGGAGCGGTTGGTGACCAGTTCCTTGTTCTCGGTGAGCGCCAGCATCTGGCGCAGGTCGCTGATTGAGGAGCCGCTCATGCCGGTGAAACGGACGCCGCGTGCGGTGACGAGGTTGACGTCAAAGCCGCACATGGTGCCGCGCGGCAGCCCGGCGAAGATGTTCATCACAGCGTTGTCGGCCAGGTGCTGGTAGGCTCCTTCGACTGCCACTGTGGCCGGCGCAAGCACCACAATGTCGTCAAAGCCCTGCCCGCCCGTGGCGTTGGTCAGCGCCGCATCCATGGCGGCCTGGTCGGGGAAGGTGTCGCGCGCCAGCGTTACAAGGTCAATACCCTGCTCCTGCGCCGTCGCGCCGAACTTCTCGCCCAGTGCGCCCAGCCGGTTGGAGACGAGGTCGGTGGCCACCAATTGCACAGGGTGCCCCTGCAGTTCCAGCCCGCGCTGTACGTGCATTTGCCCCATGGGGCCCGCGGCGCCAATCGCCAGCATGCGCCCGCCCGCCTTCACTTCCGTGCGAATCGGCGTATAGGCATCGCTGATAACGCTCGAGGTCGTACCCATGAGCGCCAGCTTGTCGTAATGGATGCGGCCAATGTCAAGCTGCACCTTGCGCTCGATGGGCTTGTCGGTGACGATGGCAAAGGTGCCGCCATTGGCCAGCCGTGTGAAGGCGCGCTCGATCAGGTCGGCGTCGTTGGAGAGGACGACGATGTCGTCGTACATGCGCTCGCCCTGATCAGCATCGCCCACAGTCACGCCCACGTCTGCGGCCCACTCGCGAATCGAGCGGCGGAACGGTTCGTCGTCAAGTTCCATCACCACTGCGCGCGGCCGCCAATCCTCCGCCTTGCCCAGGGTTACGCCTGCGCCATCACCCACAACCCAGACCGCGCCGCCTTCCTTCCAGTGGCTGCGATAGTCCACCGTGTAGGAAGCGATTACGCAAGCCCACGGCTCGTTGAGCGCGGCCTCGGCGTAGCCCGTCTCGGGCTGCACAGGAATCAGGTAGTTGCCGTCGTCGCCGTTGAGCACGCGCCAGTCGATTACGCTGTACTGCGAAAAGCCACCCTGAATTTCATAGCCGTAGGCGTAAGCAATGCCGTCGAGGTAGATGTCGGCCTGCACAATGAAGCGCTCGCCCGGCTTGTACTGGTCGCGCAGATTCTCACCCACTTCAATAATCGTGAGCGTTACTTCGTGGCCCAGCACAACGGGAATTTGCGACATGTCGCGGTGGATGCGCGGGTGGTTCTGCCCTGTGCGGATGACCTTGACGTCCGAGAAACAGATGCCGCATGCGTCGTGGCGCACGAGCAGCTCGTCGGGGCCCGGGTGCACCAGCGGCACCTCGAGCATTTCGCCATCCTTGCCCAGATTCTCAAGGCCTGCCCCGTAGAGCGGCCAGAGGCGATAACTCTCGGGCAGCGCGTTTGCGCCGCTGCGGTATTCGTTCAATACGTCAGTTGCCATGGGTTCCCTCTCCTGTGCGAGCAAAGTATCCAACGGTTATGGTGCAGTTCTGCCGTGTCAGCCTTCCAGCCGGTTCAGAATCTCAACGGGTGTCATGGTTGCGTCAATGCCATCCAGCCGCGAGGCCGCACCGGCGCCCGGCTCCACAATCTTGCCAACGGCGGTGTAGAAGCCATTGCGCTCGCGCCGCGAAGTCATGTGCCGCTGCGCCCAGTCGCTTTGATAGCCCATGGCCAGATAGCGTTGCATGACGGTGTGGCCGTAGATGAAGTATGCGCCGTCGAGAAAGGCCGTGCGATGCTTGTCAAGCTCGGGCACGTCGAAGTCATCCATGCGCTTGTTGCCCGGGCTGTTCATCTCCGTGCCGACGTTGAGCGGCAGGTCCAGCGCCTGGCACTGGGCAATGAACTCGTCGAGCTTGGCGGCCTTGGCCGCGCGCACAGCCGGATCGGCAAAGTTCCAGTTGCGGTCGGGCACAATGTTGGCAATGGCAAAGCCCTTGGCCACGAGCGTGCCCAGCAGCTCCTCGCCCGCCTGCTCGCCCTCCGAGAAGCCGTCGACCCAGCCCACGCAAGGCAGTGCGCCACATTGGACAACAAATCTGGTCACTTCGTCAATCGAGGGAAAGGAGCCGCTGCCCGGCTGCACATAGCCCACGCCCCCCTTCTTCATGAGCTTCATGCGCACTGTGTTGCGATAGCTCGACGGTGTGGCCATCATCTTGTCCACATCGGCGCGCGTCATCTGCAGCCGCTCGGCCCAGAAGCCGGCCGCGTCCTCGGTCCCGTTCTCTACAGCGCTGATGTACGCCTCGACAATGTGGCGCTCAGTGGCGTTGCCGTTGGGGGTCAGCGGCAGCACATCCCGTTCGTAGTCCACGGCAATTGGGGCCAAATGCGCGTTGACGCGTTCGACGACACCCTCGTTGCGTGCGCGTGAGGCGCTGCGCAGGCTCGCGAGCATGGGCTGCGCTGCTTCGGGCACGGTGGATGACGTGAAGCCCAGGCCAATGAAATAGGTGACGCCCGGCTCGCCGGGCGAAGAGGTCTCGCGTGTGGAGTACTCGGGGAAGAAGACACGCGTCTCAATGCCGCAACTGGCGCGCACGCCCACCGCATCACACGCGACCAGAAACTCGTCCACGCCGTCGAGCACGTCGAAGTCGATCAGCCCCATGAGGGGCCACCGCTGCTCGCGCGCCAGCCACGCCAGCCCAGTGGGCGAGTAGCCGTAGGCGTTGAAGGAGAAAAAGGTGTGGCAGTGCATATTGCAGACGGGCTGCCATGTGGCGGGTGGGTTGGGCTCGGCGGCCAGCAGCGCGTCGAGTGCGGCAAAGCGCGTGCTTGCGTCAAAGCTGTTCAGCTGCTCTTCGTGCGTCTCAAGCGGGGTCGTGGCTGGGCTGCTGCTCATGTATGTTCCGGCTCCTTTGCATAGGCAAGCACGCCGCGCGCCGTAATGTCGTCGGTGGCCAGCACCGTGACAAGGCGGCCGCGCAGTGCGCCGACAATTGCTTCGATCTTGGTTTTGCCGCGCGCCACGGCCAGCGAATTGGGGATACGGCGCAGGTCGTCCAGCTCAATGCCGATGACGCGCTGGTTGATTTCAATGCCAAGCACCGTGCCGTCGAGCTTGTAAAAGCGCCCCACCATCTCGCCCACGGCCCCCTGCTCGCGCAAATGGGCCAGGACGCTGCGTGTAAGCAGCCCGGCGCGCAAGAAGCTCGATGCCTCTTCATCCACAGCGCCAATGCCCGCTACGGCCAGCTTGACGCGCCGGCCGCGCTCCAGGGTTTCGCGCAGCGAACGCTCGCCAAGCAGGATTGCGCGCGATTCGCTCTGCTCCACCATAATCGGCGCATGCAGATCGTGGTGGCGGCCGCCCAGGCGCGTGGCCAGGATGCGCGCAATGTCGGGGCTGTCTACATTCTCCGAACCCACGCCGCCCATGATCTGGATGACGTCAATCTGCTCTTTGGGCATCTCGGCGACGGCGTTGATGGCGGCGTAGACGCTGCGCCCCCAGGCGACGCCAGATCGTCGCACCCGTGGGCAGGGCGGGAATCTCGCGCGCCAGCCATGATGCGGCCAGGCGACCACATGCAATGAGCAGTTGCTCCTCGTCACTCTCGCTGCCCGACTGCAGCACGAGCGCGTCGCGCAGCCCAAAGGCGGTGCAGAGCGCCTGCTCCAGCGCCACATCACGCGGAATGGGCATGTGAATGCGGATATCCACAATGCCGCGATCGCGCGCCTCCTTGAGCATGCGCGAGATCTTGGAGGTGGATACGCCAAAGCGCTCGGCAATCTCTGCCTGGCTGCGGTCAAGCTTGTAATAGAGGCTGGCCACTGTGGCCAGGAGCTCTTCGCGTCCATCCATAAGCGCCATTGTTCACCGTGGTAGACCGTGGTTTACAGCGGAGCAGCCAGCGCGCGTGTGCGGCGCAACGGCTGCGGGCGGGAACGGGAGTCAAATTGGACAACTGATACGGAGCAGTGCAGCGTATCAGTACAGCTGCGCAGTGAAATGCAGTACAGTTACGCAAGTGCGCTGGAGGGCATCAGGGGAGAGCAGACCAGCCGCAAAAAAACCTTTGTGGCGGCAAATATTTGCACGAATTGTACTATGTGGGTGCGCCGCTGTCAACCGTGAGGGTGGGCTTTCAGGCCATCTCAACCGTCCTCCAGGGCGAACAAGTGCGTACGCCTGACCGTAGCGGAGGGCCATGGGTTCTGCGCGTTTTCTCTATCTGGCGCGTGCGCTTACAGACTGGCGGCGCAAATGGGCGCACTCTGATACTTGTGGCAAAATTCGTGGAACGAACAAGTTGCCACACGCTCTGTTGCAGCATCCCCAGCCGCTGCGACACAATTGACACCGATTGAATAAGTGAAGAGCCCCGAATCTTGAGCAACGTGCCAACGAGCACCCCCATGCCCAATACAGCACCCACGCGAAGTGACGACGCGCCCCTCTCCGCGCTGCGCCGTCGCTGGCTGATCGTCGCGCTCGTCTACGGGGCCGGGCTGCTGCTGGGCTGGGCGCTCCTGCGCACGCTGGGCAGCGCGGCGTGGCTTTGGCTGCTGCCGGTTGCGGCGCTGCTGGCGATTCAACTGGCGGTGCTCTGGTGGGCGCTGCCTACCAACCGTCCCGCTGCCGGAGAGAGCACGACAGGCGCGCCGCTCTGGCCTACCCTTGGCCTTGCCAACTGGATGACGCTCATGCGCGGCCTGCTGGTGGGGCTGCTGGCGGGCTTCATCTTTAGCCCGCTGCCTGCCGGCGCGTGGGCGTGGCTGCCGGCGCTGCTCTATGGCAGCGAGCGGCTGATTGACTTTCTGGACGGCTATGTGGCGCGGGTGACCGGGCGCGCAAGCCGCCTTGGCTCGATCCTCGACATGGAGTTTGACGGGCTGGGCATCCTGATTGGCACCGCCGTAGCCGTGCAGATGGGCAAACTGCCGGCGTGGTATCTGCTGCTGGGAGTGGCGCGCCCGCTCTTTGTGCTGGGAATGACGCTGCGGCAGCGGTGGGGCTTGCCCGTGCATGATCTGCCGCCGAGCAGCCAGCGCCGCCTGGTGGCGGGTGTGCAGACGGCCTTCGTGAGCGTCATGCTCTGGCCGCCGCTGCCTGCCGAACTGACGCATGGGGCCGCTATCCTCTTTGCACTGCCGCTGGTGGCTTCGTTTGGACGTGACTGGCTGGTGGTGATCGGCTGGCTGGATGCAGCGAGCGACGGCTATGCGCGCCTGCACGCCCGCGCCGCATGGCTGCTTGAGGGATGGCTGCCGCTGGTGGCGCGGGTGGTGGGCAGCGGGGCGGCCTTCTGGCTGCTCTGGCAAGCCGCGCCTCTTCTGCCTTGGAGCTCGTTCGTTGTGATTGCAACAAGTGTGGCGGCGCTGCTCTTTGTGCTGGGCGCGGCTGGGCGCGTGGCGGCGCTGCTGCTGCTGAGCTTCGTTATGGTGCAATCCATTGTGGTGGGCATGAATGGGGCGACGCTGCTGCTGCTGGCCTGCGCGACGCTGGTGCTGCATGTAGGCTCGGGGCAATGGGCACTCTGGCAGCCGGAGGAGCGCCTCTTTCGCACGACGCTGGGCGCACCGGCGCAGGCCGCCGTGGCCGCTGCCCAGGCAGGGCCGGAGGGCGGGCTGTGATGCGCAACTGGCGTAGCTGGGCGCGCGGGCTGCGCTGGCCGGCGCTGCTGCTGGCGCTTGCGCTGCTCTGGTTCAGCCTGCGCAGCGTCAATCGCGCCGATGTGTGGGCGCAGCTGCGCCTGCTCAACATGCGCGACCTGGCGATTCTGGCGCTGGCCAACGTGGCTGTGCTCGCCACCTTCAGCGCGCGCTGGTGGATTCTGCTGCGTGCGCAGGGTTACGCGCTGCCCTATGGCAGGCTCATGGGCTACCGCCTGGCTGCCTTTGGCGTGAGCTATTTTACGCCCGGCCCCCAATTTGGCGGCGAGCCGCTGCAGGTCTATGCGGTGACGGCGCGCCACGGTGTACCTGCGCCCGTTTCGGCGGCGGCCGTGCTGCTCGACAAAGCCTTTGAGCTGGTGGCGAGCTTTATCTTTCTGGTGGGCGGGCTGCTGCTCGTGGTGCGGCCCGAGCTGCTGCCGGCAGGGCTGCGCGGGCCTCTGCTTGCCTCGGGCGTGGGGCTGCTGCTGCTGCCCGCCGCGCTGATTGCAGCGCTGGCAGCGGGCAGGCGGCCGGTGTCGGGCGCGTGGGATGGGGCAGTGTACTTATGGGCGCGTCTGCGCAGCCGCACGCCGCAGCGCACCTACACGCTGGGGCGCAGCTACCAGTCTGTGCGCGCTGCCGAAACGCAGAGCACGTCGCTCTGCCGCAGCCACCCTGCCTGGTGGGCGGCGGCGATCGCGGCAACGCTGCTCAGTTGGGCGGCGCTTATGGGCGAGTTCTGGCTGATGGCGCGTATTCTGGGGCTGGAGCTGGACTTTGGCCAGGCGATGGTGGCGCTGCTGGCCATGCGCTGGGCTATCCTGCTGCCGCTGCCGGCGGGGCTGGGCGCGCTGGAAGCGAGCCTGATCTTTGCCATGGGTGCGCTGGGCGTGGAGCCGGCGGCGGGGATGAGCATGGCGCTCCTGATCCGCGCACGCGACCTGTTGCTCGGGCTGGGTGGCCTTTGGTTAGCCGCCGGTTTCCTGCGCCGCCGAAGCGCCAAGAGGGCCGTGGCTGCGCCCATCGCACCCCAGTAGAGATTTCGGTACGCAGAAAAAGCGGAAACAACGGAAGAGGCAGGAAACAGCAACGTGGTGTTGCTGTTTCCTGCCTCTTCCGTTGTTTCCGCTTTTTCTGCGTACCGAAATTTGCTGTCTACTGCGCGCGCGCGCCGTGAATTCGACGCGAATGCCCAGCTCGTCCGCCACGGTGAGCGTGTTGACGAAGGAGGGCGGCTCAATGCCGAAATCGCTGATGAGCGCGTTGGTGCGCGCAACGCCCGTGAGCGTGTCGCCATTCAGCGCGGCCGTTACGTCAAAGGTGACGGGCTTCGTCACACCGCGCACTGTGAGATCGCCCAGCAGCTTGAAGCTGACTTCGTCACCCTCGCTGTAGGTGGCGGGCGCGCCTTCAATCGCGTTGGCAACGAAGGTAGCTTCGGGGTACTGGTTGAAGTTCGGGCCGCCACTGTCGGTGCGAATCCAGTTGTCGCGGCTTCTTTGGTTCGTCTCGAGGGTGTTCATTTGCACGGTGAAGCTGTTGCTGCCAAGGGGCGCCGAGAGGTCGTCCAGGTTCAACTCAAGCTGACCGGAAATCTCCTGTGTGCTGCCCTCCACATCCGCCTTGCCGGCGTTGATGCCCAGCTTGGAGAGGGCGTCGGCGAAGAACTCTTCCTTCACTTCATAGACGGCGCGCGACTCTGCGGGGACGATGACGAAGGTGCGCTGGCCGGCCACTGCATCTGCGGCGGGCGCTGCATCTGCGGGTGCTGCATCTGCGGGTGCGCCTCAGCAGGGGCAGCTGCAGCGGGGGCGCTTGTGGCTGCGGCAGGGGCCGCCTCGGCATCTGGCGCAGCGGGTGCGCCGCAGGCTGCAAGCAACGCAACGACTGTCAGCAGCAAGAATATCTTCAACAGATATGGGCGTGGGTGCGTCAGTAGCTTCTGGTGCATGGCATCTCTCCAAAGGGTAGCGTCGTATGCGATTCTGCGCCGCGTTCAGTCGCGGCCCAACGAACTGCAGCGTACACTGCCGTGTTCCGTGCCGTCAGTAATGTATGTCGCAGGAATGGCTCTATTCGTCACTGCCGGCGGCGTTGCTCTCATGCATGGGGAGCGCACCGGCAGGGAGGTACGCGGGCAGCGCCAACTGCTGATCACCGTACTTCTCGCTAAGCACGCGCATGAGCAGCGAGTAGATGCCTTCGTGATGCAGCTCCGTCTCCATGCTCTGTACGGTGAGCCCAGGGGTGAAGCCGTACTGCTCGAAGGCGGCCACAAGCGCGGGGTTGCGGCTGACAACGTGGATGGGAGTCTCCCAGCCGTCGCTGCGGCGCGAGACGGCGGGCGGTTGGTGGTCGCCCACGAAGATGAAGAGGCTGTTGTCGTCGCCCTGCTCGAGCACGAGGCGCGTGAGCATCTCGAGTTCGTAGGTTATGGCGCGCATGTAGTTCTGGCGGCGCTCGTCGTGGGCAATGGCGTCGGGGTCGACGGGTGTGATGTCTGCACCGACGGCCGCGGCGGGGCCCGAGAGGGTGCGCCAGTCATCCACCAATACAGGCAGCGGTGCCCATGGGTAGTGGGAATTCTGCGTAATGGTGAAGAGGAAGAGCGGCTTGTCGCTGGCGGCGCGCAGCGTGGTGATGGCGCGGTTGAGCGTGTACTGGTCGGCGGGGGCAGGGCCCCAACCATAGCCCGCGCCGTTGTAGTCGAGATCCTCGTGGCGGAAGAGGGTGTCAATACCGTAGAAGCGCGCAATGCGCTGCCAGGCCACCTCGCCAAAGTTGTCATCCAGCGCCGAGAGCCATGCGAAGTTATAGCCCTGGTCCGAGAGGGTGCGCCCCAGGCTGGGCCATTTGTCCACCTGATATTTGTTGAGCAGCGAGAGGTACTGCGGCTGGTTGTCCACCTTCACGCCCAACAGCGCGCTGGTATAGGCCAACCATGAGCCGCCGCCCCACATGGGCGATATGCTGAGCGACGAGGCGCTCTGCCAGCCGGCGTCTGCCAGTTTGGTCTCCAGTTCGGCGAGGAGGCGCATGTAGGCGACGCGGTAGTCGTCGCGCTTGTAGAGGACGCTGCCGTAGGACTCAACGAAGATGAGATAGATGTCGGGCGCGCCAGAAAGCGCTCCGGGCGCATAGTCATAGCCTGCCTGCACGGCGGCGTCATCAAAGGAAAGAACGTCGTTGCGCAAGGCGCGTGATGCAACGATGTTGCGCTCGATCTTCCAACCCAGGCTGCTGGCCACAACTTCGGGGCGGGCGGTGTAGAACTGGTAGCGCGCGAGCGCAACAATGCAGAGCAGCGCCGCCACACCCACCAGCGCACGGCTGATACGACCCTGCCAGGAAGCGCCGCCGGCCGCCAGTGCGCCGCCGGCCGCCAGCAACACGTTGATCAGGCTGAGAATGATGGCCAGCGCGGCGCTTACGGCGAGCAGCGCGCCGGCGGCCAGCAGCCAGCTGTTGCCCAAATTCTCCAGCAGGAAGGGCAGGTTGTCGCGCGCCAGCTGGATTTGGCTGTAGAAGTTCGGCTCCAGCAGCCAGACGGAGAGCATGACGGCTTCGTAGATGGCATAGAGCAGCGCGACGATATAGACAAGCGCGATGATCACGCGCAAGAGAAGGCCGCGCAGCGGCGGTACCCAGACCCAGAGCGCCGTGAGCAGCGTCAGCTCGATGGAGATGCGAAAGGGGTCCACGCCGGCGCGCCAGACGAAGAGGCGGCGCAGCGTGTTGGCCCAGCCCCCCGCCAGCAGCGGTGTCGTGGTTGCCTCGGCGCTGGTGGTCAGCAGCCACGCGGGCAGGAAGAGCAGCAGGTTGAGAGCGGCAAACGCTGCCCAAAAGAGCAGCACCGGGTGGCGTGACTGAAAGGCGTTGAGACGGGCGCGTAACGAGGTCAGGGGCATGGAATTCCGCATGAACGAAAAGGGCGTTGGGTTGCAATGGTTTGCGATTGTAACTGCGGCAGGCGCGTGGGGCAAGCTTTTGGAGTGGACGGGTGGACACGTGGACGGGTCCAACCATGCACCACAAGCAACCTGGGTTGCATGCGGAGTGACGGACTTGTATACTACTGCCGCGCTACGCAACGCGTACGTTTTGGTTCGCGCCTTCTGTGCTGCCGTCACGTGGAAGCGGCTGATGAAACGGTGACGATTGCAACGTCAATTCGACAATATTCAACGATATTTAGTCTCTAATTGACGATGACAAACGCGCATTCCAGCCGTTATTCTTTGTGTGAGGTGTGGAGTGCGGAGCCGCTCGCGCGATTGTTGCCTGCTCAGGCACGTGATTCCTTGCAGCCAGACACATCGCAGTCAGACACATCGCAGCCTTCGTTCATTGTGCACGTTTGATTTCAGTCGATTCACAAGGAGAGTAAGCCATGGCAACAAGCACTGTAAAGCGTCGCACTCTGCCCATCACCATTCTGGCCATTGTGGCTGCGGTGGCGGGTGTTTAC
Source organism: uncultured Chloroflexia bacterium (assembly GCA_963773745.1). Taxonomy (GTDB): domain Bacteria; phylum Chloroflexota; class Anaerolineae; order Caldilineales; family Caldilineaceae; genus UBA5069. The sequence continues at coordinate 140,434 of CAVZCL010000003.1, read as the reverse complement.
GCCATTTTTGACATGCTGCGTTTCCTGGGCCTTCTGCCCATGGGCACGCTGGGTGCAATGAATTTCTACAATGTCAGTTGGCTCGGCGCCACCTTTGCCGGCATTCTGGCGCTGATCTGGTTCTCGACGGCAGCGCAGTTGTGGCGGCTGGACCCGCGCGGCTGGCTCTTTGTGGTGCTGGTTGCCACACTGAACCTGATCTTCCTGGTGATGGCCTGGATTGGCGCTTCACCGTGGCAGGCGGTGTCGACAGGCATCATCATCAACGCACTGGCGCTGCTTCTGGGGCTCTTGCCCAGCACCAAGGCGGCCTTTGGCATGCCGGTTGTCCAGCAGAAGCGCTAGGACGCACGTCAAAGGGTGTCTCGCAGTGCGAAAGGGGCCGGGATAATGGTTAAGACGCCGACATCCGACGACATTGTCGAAATGGCGAAGAAGTACAAGCCATGGGCGGGATCGTGGTGGAACGCGCTCATTCAGGGGCTGCTGGCGCTTGGGCTGGGGCTGCTGCTTTGGTTCAACTCGGCGGATGCCGCACGCATTCTTGGGCAGTTTCTCGCGCTCTACCTCTTTGTGAGCGGCCTCTTCGCGATTGAGGCGGGTCCGCGCATGATGCTGGGAGAAGAGGGCGGCAAGATTGCCTACTATAAGGGCGTGGCCGGTGCGCTGATTGGCGGCGTGTTGATTGTGTTGCTGATTATGCAGTGGGTGACGCCGGACATGGGGCTGATCCTGCTTGGCGTTGGTCTGCTGATTTACGGTGTGGTGGGGCTCTATCAGGCCTTTGCCGGGCTTAAGGGCAACAGCCGGATTCTGACCATCATCGCATCGGCGCTCTTTCTCTTTCTGGGTATTTCGGCGCTCTTCCTGCGCGAAGCAGGGATCATGCGCATATGGGTGGCGCCCACACTCATGGTTCTGGGCGTTGGTCTGATTGTGATGGCCTTCATTCGCCGCAGCAACATGCAAAAGGCCAAGGCAAAGCTCGCCGGGGCCTACAAGCCGGCAAGCTAATCGGTTGGGGGATTCTGCACAGCTCGTGTGCAGCAGATGTCTCACAAACTTATCGTGCATGGAGTGAATTTCGCAGTATCTTCGTCATTGGTCGTCATTAACGCCGCATAGGCGCAGAAAGAGAGTCTGAACATGGCTGTAGCAAATCCGCCTGCCAACACTGCACTGAATGAGAATTCCATTAGCCCCTGGTGGGCGACGCTGCTCTCCGGCCTTGCACTGCTGGTCGTTGGCTTCTTCCTGCTGCGCAGACCAGTTGCCAGCACGTTGGTTCTGACCCAAATCCTGGGCTGGTTCTTCCTCTTCGAAGGTATCCTGAGCATCGTCATGATCTTCGTGGACCGCCGCGGTTGGGGCTGGAAGCTCTTCATGGGCATCGTGGGCATTATCGCCGGCTTGTGGGTGATTAGTAACCCCATTGCGTCCGCAGTATGGCTGCTGGTCTGGATTGTGATCATTCTCGGCGTGCAGGCACTCCTGTTCGGTGCGACGGCGCTCGTGGCTTCCTTCCAGGGCGCAGGCATTGGCGCCGGCATTCTGGGCGTCGTGAGCATTATTCTGGGTGGCATGTTGCTCTTCAACAACGTGCTCTTTACGGCAGCGGCTGTGCCATGGGTCTACGGCATCTTTGCGATTGTCGGCGGCATTGCGACAATGGTTGGTGCATTTGCACAGCGCAGCCAGCAGAAGAGGGTTGTCGCGGCGTAACGCGCAACAACAAACCTCGACATAGAGGTTACAGAGATTTAAGAAATACAGAGAAGAGAGAACAGCAACTGCGAGGGATGATCCCGCAGTTGCTGCTCTCTCTTTTCTCGGTTCCTCAGTGCTCTCAGTGCTTCCGTGTCGTCGTTCTGCTGTCGCAGTTCTGCTGTTGTTGTTCTCTATTCGGTGCGAACCACCCGCACAGCACGTTTGGCACGCACGTCGTAGAGATCCAGCCGCCGGTCGTAGAGATGGCGCACCGAGGCAAGATCACGCTGCTGGGCAAGGCTCGTCAGGTCAAGGTCGGTAATCAGCACGGTCTCCACATTGGCATCGCTTTCGCCTGCGATCGCCAGCGGCGGGAAGGCGAAATCGCTGGGCGTGAAGACCGCCGCGCGCCCGTAGTTGATGAGGTAGTTGCGCGCCGTTGGCAGGTTGCCCACATTGCCCGCAATCACTGTGTAGATGAAGTTCTCCACGGCACGCGCCTGCGCCGAGATGCGAATGCGGTCGTATGCCTTGCGCTCGTCGGTGCTGTAAGGAATGAAGATAACCTCGGCGCCGGCCAGCACCTGCAGGCGCGAGAGTTCGGGGAACTCGACATCGTAGGAGACCTGAATGCCAATGCGCGCCAGCGGCGTGTCGAAGACGCGGATGTCGTCGCCAGGCTCAATGTCGAAATCCGTGCGCTCGGCGGGGGGAATGTGCAGCGCATCCTGCGTGTAGACGTTGCCCGTAGGCGTGAAGAGGTGGGCCGCGTTGTACAAATCACCATCGCGCACCACCGGCTGCGACCCACCGATGATGTAGATGCCGTTCTGCTGCGCCAACTGGGTGAACATGTCGATATAGCGGTCGGTCATCTCGGCCAGGCGGCGGATGGCGACGCGCGGGTCCAGGTCCGCCGGCATGAGCGAAAAGAGCTGCGCCGTAAAGAGCTCCGGCATGAGCAGGAAGTGCGAGTGATAGGTGTTGGCCGTGTCCACAAAGAATTCGACAGTGCGCTGGAACTCCTGCCACGAGTGAATGGGGCGCATGTAGTACTGCGCTGCGCAGATGCGAATCTTGCGCACCACCCGTTGCAGTGGCGCGGCGGCAATCTTGCGCTTCTCGGGCTGGTAGTTGGGGTTGGCCATCTCCAGCAGCGTGGAGTAGTTGAGGCTTGAGTTGTCCCACAAAAAGTCGAGCAGCACCTTTTTGACGCTGTAACCCGCGCTCAGGTGGGCGCGCAGCGACTGGTCGCTCAGTTCGCCCGCCACCACCTTGTCCACATACTCCTCGGCTGTCATCTTGCCGGCGAACTTGATGTAGCCGGGGATGACCCCGTAGGCCACCATGCGGCGCAGGTTGTAGCGCTGCATGAGCTTTTTGCGCGCGTCATAGAGCAGCCGCGAAATGCCCAGCCCGCGGTAGCCAATGTGGACGCCAATGTCGGCCCCGTAGAGGGTGTCGCCGCTGGGATCGTGTGTGGCAAAGGTGCCGCCGCCGGTAATCTCTTCGTAGGTGTAGGTGTGTGCGTCATCCTCCAACTGCACAATGAGCGAGGTGGCATAGCCGACCACCTCCCCGTCCAGCTCGGCAAGTATCTGCCCCTCGGCAAAGGTGGACCACTGCAGCTCGTAGAAGCGCTCTGTGTAGTGCGCGCTGTCGTCGTAGTCCGGGTAGGCGGCGCGGTGACAGGCAAGCACGGCGGGGATGTCCTCCTTGCGCCAGGCGCGCACCTTGACGCGCTTCTGCTGCCGGCGCCGTGCTGCCGCGGCAGCGGAGCCGTCGATCAACTTCACAGGTTCAACAATCGCGGCCGTCGCCTTGCGCTGGGCCCCTGTTGGTCCCGCCTGCCCCGCCGACGCGGAGGCCGCGCTGGCTGCTGCGGCATCGAGCGCGCTGCCGGTGAGCATAATCTCGTTGCCTGTGGGTTTGCTGCGTTTGCGCGGCTTGGTGCCGGCCATAAGTACATCCTCTGGAAAGAAAACTGGGGTGTCGGGTGTCGGGAATGCGAGGCGGCAGTTTCACGCATATCACGAACTACTTCGTCAGTGAGCTTGCTGTTCGGTGTTACGCGTCGCCCTCCCACGCGTCATCGTCTGCATCTTCCTCATCGGCGCGCAGCCGCTTCCAGACGCCGTTGGCTGTGCTGTAGCCAAAGCCACGCCGCGCCAGAAAGCCGAGCACCTTTTGCTTGAACTCTTCCTCGGGCAGCGAGCGCCAGCTCTCGGCCTTGCGCTCTACGGCGGCCCAGGCGGCCTCGTCCTCGTCCACCGCGGCGAGGGCCTCCTCCATGTCGTCGTTGGTCACGCCCTTGAGGCGCAACTCATAGCGCAGCGCACGCGTGCCGCGCGGCCGAAAGGCGGTGCGGTTCTCGCTCCAATAGCGGGCAAACTCGGCGTCGTCAATGAGCCCTTCCACCGTGAGCCGCTCGACTGCGGCCTCGATCACTGGCTCCTCATACGCCTTCTTGCGCAGCGCGCGCTCAATCTCGTCGCGGCTGCGCGGGCGAAGGCTCAGCAGCCGCACCGCCGCGAGATAGGCGCGATGGCGGTCATCGTCGGCGCGCAGGGCGGCAATGTCGTCGTCGTCCAGCGGCTGTCCCTTGCGCATGCCGGCGGCGACCATGATATCCACCCCAAAGGCGAATTCATCGTCCAAATAGACGCTGACGCGTTCGGGGTTGTGTTTTTGCACCTCCAGGCGCGTAATTATGCCAGCCATGGCCCCAGTATACCCGCAGAGTGGGAGGGGTTCAACCCGCGGCGGCGGGCCGTCGTAGAGCGCGCGTGTTACGCGTGTGGTATCATCATTTCGCGGGGAATGACCCCACTCGCGCGCCGCTCTGCACGCACTTTGCACGCCTCCATTGGGTATTGCAGCCGACTGTGACACCACGCCGGAGGGTCGTGCATTCGCTTCCCGCCGTGTGCTTGCTCGAGTACGCGCACCAGCGCTGCCACTGTCCGGCCTGCTTTCGGAACAACCTGACTCATGTCCGGCGACTTTGTCCACCTGCACGTACACACCGAATACTCACTTCTCGACGGCCTGGGGCGAGTGAAAAACATGGTGGCCGAGGCCAAGCGGCTGGGCCAGCCCGCGCTCGCAATTACCGACCACGGCGCCATGCACGGGGCCATAGAGTTCTTCCGCGCCGCCAGAGATGCCGGCGTCAAGCCGCTGCTGGGTGTGGAAGCCTACCAGACGCAGTGGGGCCGCCCCATGGGCGGGCGTGACAACCAGCTCGACAAGGAGAACTATCACCTTCTGCTGCTGGCGAAGAACCTCACCGGCTACCATAACCTGCTCAAGATTGCCTCGCATGCGCAACTGGATGGCTACTACTACAAGCCGCGTGTGGACCATGACTTCCTCGCCGCACATTCCGAAGGGCTGATTGCCACCACCGGCTGTATGGGTGCCGAGGTGCCGCAACTGCTGGACCAGGGCAAGGAGCGCGAGGCCTACGAGCGCCTTGGCTGGTATGTGGAGACCTTTGGCAAGGAGAATTTTTTCATCGAGCTGCAGGAGCACTCGATTCCTGATCTGGTGAAGATCAACAAGCAACTTGTCCCCTGGGCGGCGAAATTTGGGCTGCAATACGTCGTCACCAACGACGTGCACTATGTGCGCGAGGAGGACGGCAGCCCCCACGAGGTGCTGCTCTGCGTGCAGACGGGCACCACCGTTACCGACCCCAAGCGCATGCGCATGTCGGACCGCTCCTATTTCCTCAAGAGCCGACAGCAGATGGAGGATACCTTCCGCCCCTTCATCGATCTGCCGCCCGAGGCCTTTTCCAATACGCTGCGCATTGCCGAAATGTGCGATGTGAACCCCGAGGATGACCAGTATCACCTGCCCGACATCGACATTCCCGAGGGCTATAACTACGAGACATACCTCCGCCATTTGACGGAAGAGGGGCTGACGCGCCTCTTTGGCGTGCGTGCCACCGATGCCGAGGTGCAGGCGCGCAAGGAGCACGAGCTGCGCGTCATCCACGAGATGGGCTTTGACGTCTATTACCTGATTGTGGCCGACCTGTGCGATTTCGCACGTCGCAGCAACATCTGGTGGAACGTGCGCGGTTCCGGCGCGGGCTCGCTCGTGGCCTACTGCACAGGCATTACGGGCGTGGACCCCCTCAAGAACAACCTCATCTTCGAGCGCTTCCTGAATCCCGGGCGTGTCACCATGCCCGACTTTGACCTGGACTTCCCCGACGACCAGCGCGAGGAGATGATTCGCTACACAGTGCAGAAGTTCGGCGCATCGCAGGTGGCGCAGATTGTCACCTTTGGGCGCATGAAGGCACGCGCCGCCGTACGCGATGTGGGGCGCGCCCAGGGCGTGGAGCTGGCGCGCGTGGATCGCCTTGCCAAGATGATCCCCGCCATCCCGGGCAAGCCGGTCACAATCAGCCAATGCCTGGCCGACGGCGGCGAGAACTACATTGCCGAGCTGGCGCAAATCTACCGCAGCGAACCGTGGGCGAAGGATCTGCTCGACACCTCCATGCAGCTGGAGGGGGTGGCGCGCCATTCGGGCATTCACGCCGCGGCGGTGATTGTGGCCGATCGCGAACTGAGCCACTACACGCCGCTCATGCGCCCCAGCAAGGGGGGGATTACCACCTCGATTGCGCAGTATGAGTTTCCCATCCTCGAGTCAATCGGCCTGCTCAAGGTCGACTTTCTGGGGCTGAGCACACTCTCCGTCATGCGCGAGGCGGCGCGGCTCATTCAGGAGCGCCACGGCATTACCTTTACGCTGGGCAACATCCCCTACGAGGGCGAAGAGGCGGCTGAGGCTTTCAAGCTGCTCTCCAGCGGTGAGGTGAGCGGCGTCTTCCAGGTGGAGAGCCAGGGGATGCGGCGCGTCCTCACCGAAATGCAGCCCACGATGTTCGAGCACATTGTGGCCACCATTTCGCTCTACCGCCCGGGCCCCATGGATTACATCCCCCAGTACATTATGCGCCTGCACGGCAAGGAGAAGACCGAGTACAAGCACCCGTCGCTCGAGCCGATTCTCTCCGAGACCTACGGCATCATCGTCTACCAGGAACAGATTATCCAGATTCTGAGCGCGCTGGCGGGCTACACGCCGGGCGAGGCCGACCTGGTGCGTCGCGCCATCAGCAAGAAAAAAGAATCGGACATCATCAAGCATGGTGTGACCTTCGTCAAGGGGAGCGAGGCGCGCGGCATCCCAAAGGCCACTGCGGATGCGATCTACGCCGACATTGCCTTCTTTGCGCGGTATGGATTCAACAAGTGTTTGCCGGGCCATGTGGAAGTTGTTGACGCGGCAAGTGGCCGCATGGTGCGCGTGGATGATCTCTATCGCGACCCTTCGCTGGTCACCACCACTGTGACGTGCGACGTGGACAGACTCAAGCTGGCAACGGGCCGCGTCAGCGCCGTCATCAACAATGGCGCAAAGCCTGTCTACCAGCTGACGACCGCGCTGGGCCGGCAGATTGTAGCCACCGCCAACCACCCCTTCTACACCTACGACGGCTGGCGCATTCTGGGCGACTTGCGGCCCGATGAACTGATCGCCGTGCCGCGCACCGTGCCCGTGGAGGGTGCGGTCGAATGGCCTGCGCACGAGGTGATTGCGCTGGGCCACCTCCTTGCCGAGGGCAACCTGTGCCACCCGCATTCGGTCTACTATTACAGCAAGGACCCCGCGCAGCGCGATGATTTTATTGCCGCGGCCGAGCGCTTCGACAACGTCATCTGCACAACGAGCGCGCCGCGCGGCGTCTTCGCCGTCTATGCACGGCGCATCGACACCGCGCGTGAGCCGGGCATCGTGGCGTGGGCGCGCAATCTGGGCATTCTGGGCAAGAATGCGCGCACCAAGGAGATCCCCGCCGACGTCTTCACCCTCACCAACGCGTCAGACTTGCTCTGCTTATCAGCCGCATGTGGGAGGGCGACGGCCACATCGATGTGGCGGGTCGCAGCCTCTTCTATGCGACAGCATCCCAGCGCATGGCGCGCCAGTTGCAGCATCTGCTGCTGCGCCTTGGCATCATCAGCCGGCTGCGCACGGTCGAGTTCCCGTACAAGGAAGGGCGCACCGGCTACCAGCTCTTTGTCACCGGCAACGAAAACCTGGCCCGCTTTGGCGCGACCATTGCCGCGCACTTTGTCAGTGCCGCGCGCCGTGTGCAGCTCGATGCGCTTGTGCTTGCGCACACGTATTCGCAATCGAGCAAGGATGTTGTGCCCCTTGGCGTTAAGGAGCTTGTGCGCGCTGAAAAGGAGAGCCATGCCCTCACCTGGCCGCAACTCAACGCGGCCACCGGCATTGCGCAGCGTGAGTTCTATCCCGTGGGTGCTGCCACAAAGCAGCGGCTTTCGCCGTGCCACGCTCCAGCGGCTGGCCGATTACTTTGCCAGCGCGTCGCTGCAACGCTTTGCCGAAAGTGATATCTACTGGGATCGCATTGTCTCCATTGAGTACGTGGGCGAGCAGCAGACCTACGACCTCGAAGTCCCGGGCACGCACAACTTTGTGGCCAACGACATCCTTGTCCACAACAGCCATGCCGCCGACTACGCCGTCATCACCGTGCAGACGGCGCTGCTCAAGGCGATTTATCCCGTGGAGTACATGGCGGCGCTGCTGCTGGTGGAGCGCGACAAGACGGAGAAGGTTGTCACCTTCGTCAGCGAATGCCGGCGCATGGGCATTGACGTGCTGCCGCCCGACATCAACTACAGCAGGCTCGACTTTGACATCCAGATCCGCCCGCCCGACACGCAGCAGATTGCGCAGCGCGACCCGTCGCTTGGTTACGCCTTCCCCGTGCCCGAGGGGAGCGCCATCCGCTTTGGCATGGCGGCCATCAAGAATGTGGGCGAGCAGCCGGTGCAGCTGATTCTGGCAGCGCGTGCCGAGGATGGCCCCTTCAAGAGCCTTGAGGATCTTTGCGACCGCGTCAATCTCCAGCAGGTGGGCAAGCGCGCGCTCGAGTGCCTCATCAAGGCGGGTGCGCTCGATCGCTTTGGCAAGCGCAGCCAACTGCTTGCCGTTATGGACCAGGCCTTCGCCCAGTCCAAGGCGGTGCACGACGCGCGTGACAGCGGCCAGCTCTCCATTTTCGATCTTATGGGCGGCGGCGAGGAACAGCATGTCACGCCTATCCGTCTGCCCGAAATGGAGGAAGTTACAGGCAAGGAGAAGCTTACCTGGGAGCGCGAACTGCTCGGCGTCTACAGCATCAGCCACCCGCTGCAGAACCTGGGCGCTGAACTGGCGCGCTACACCACCTGCTCCTGCGCCGAGCTGGATGAGCGCTACGATGGGCGCGGCGTTACCCTCGCCGGGCTGATCACCAGCGTGCGCACGCTGACGACCAAAAAGGGAGACCTCATGGCCTATGTCATGCTCGAGGACCTGCAGGGGAGCAGCGAGGTCGTCGTCTTCCCCAAGTCCTTCGCCGAATACCGCGACAAACTGGTGCTCGATGCCGTCGTCATGATCAAGGGGACGGCGCAGACGCGCAACGGCCAAACCAACCTGCTGGCCGATGTGGTGCAAACGCACTTTGACCGCATCGTCTCCACAGGAGATGAAGGCGCCCGCTTGCAGCCGCCGCTGCTGCGCAACCTGCCCACGATCAACGGCGTGGCCATCGCTGCAGAAGACGGAGCGGATCCTGATGGCGCTGTCGATGATCCCATGGATGAGGAGATCGGCGCAGTGACCACCTGGCGGGCGGCGGACGGTGCTTTCGAGCGGCATTGAACAAGAGGCGAACCCCTTTATGCATGATGCGCCGTCGTTTTTCAATGACGCAGTCTGCAGGATGCAGCAGAGCCAGCGCCGCCTGCAGCGAAGCCAGCAGGCGACAGCCGCAGCCCGTCGTGGCGCCGAGCCCGTCGCGGAAAGCGCCCCTGCGTCACTTCAGTTGCACGAGGCGAAAAGCAGGCGATGCATCGCAGATGGGGCGGGCGGTTCGGCGTCGCGGCGCACGGCGTTAACGGCAAAAGCCTTGCTGCCAACCGCGGACAAGCCTGCGCCGGATGCGCCGGCCCGCGACGCGTACAAACACTCCGCCTGCAGACAGCGGCCAGCCGCCGTCCGCCCCACGAAAGACGCGCCAATGCCCGGCAATCGCCCCGGTGAGAAGCTTCTCGTCATCACCTTCCGCCGCACGGGCGATGTCGAGCGCGACAAGTTCCGCCTGCGTGAAATCTACGAAATGGTGCGCGACCCACGCGGGCGCGACCGTTTTGCCATTTCGATCGTGGATGGCGTGCAAACAGCGCGGCTCGCCTTCCCCAACGACCTCTGCTCGATCAACGAGCGGCTGATCAACGATCTTGAGAAGCACCTGCGCCTTAAGGTGAACATCGAGAACGGCCCATCATAAGTGTGATGCGGTGCCAAAGCGCATAACGAAAGAGAGAGGGATGGTTGCGAGAACCCGCAACCATCCCTCTCTCTTTTTCTCCAGAGTTCGTTCGCACAACGCCTGCCCGGCTATGCTGCCTCAGCTTTGAGCCACTCGAGCACTTGCGCAAGGCTGGCAATGGATCCCTTGGCGCTGTGCCAATCTGGAAAGGAGTGAAGAGCCGTCGCCTCGATCGGGTGGGGCAGGCGCGCCCACATCGTCCCCGTGAAGTCGCTCGCCATGATCACCAGCCGTTCCCCGGGCGCCCAGGCGTGGCGATCCATCTCTGCGCGTAGTTGGTCCACCCGTGCCCACTCGGCACGCGCCACGGCAACGATGGCCGCATCGTCACCGTAGACATTGCGCTTCCACGCAAGCTCCAGGAAGAGGGCGAGTGGCCCCTCCACCAGCGCGTAGTAGAGTGCATTGGACTGCATCCCGCGCCCGGCACTGCCGTAGTAGACATAGTCGTCGCAAGTCTGTGCGGCGGCTTCTTCGGCGGCGGGCAAGAGGTTGTAGAGACCAGGCAGGTCCTCGCGCGGTACCAAAAAGATTGCCATCAAGGGGGCGCACATCTGCGCGCAAAGCGTCGGGCACATAGGGTGCCGGCAAACCGGCATCGGCCAAATCTTGTGGAACGGGAATGTCAACGCGCATCGGCATGGCCTCCGGCTACTCCCACTTGGTCTTGAGGATGGGATCGTTGTTGGTGAGCATGGGGCGCAAGAAGTCGGCCAGCGTGTCGAGGCGTTTCAACGTCGCGTCCATCTCCTCCGGAGTAATCAGCCCCTTGAGCGCGTCGCGCACCAGTTGCGGCTGGTCGGCCACCTGCACAATGCGCTGGGCGAAAGGTCGGTCAATCTCGTTGAGTTCGTCCATCAGAAGTCCGGCTGTTCCGAAGCGCCGGAACCTCGCATTGGGGCCAGTCATCTTGAGCATGTCTTCCATTCGGACATCCTTGCCAAAGGCAAGGTCGTTGTCGATCGCCTTCGCCCCCTTGATCACCCCGTTTTCGATAACGACCATGTAGTTGCCGGAATGACGGTCCACCTGGGCGCAGATCTGGTCAAGCAGGTAGATGGTGGAAAGGTTCTTGCGCACCATCGGGTTTGTGACAGCCGACTGGAGGAAGGCCATTTCGGCATCATCGTCGTATCCATCTTCATCAGTGGCCGCCTTTTCCAACTGCTGCATGGTTTTGCCCTGCACCTTCTCCATGACGAAGCCCTGTTTGCCGTCGTGCTCGGCAAGAAAGGTCTTGGGCACAACATTGCCACCCAGCAGTTTATCAAGCGCCTGCATGGCGAGGTTGCGGCCGGCGAACTCGGGTTTGTTCTTGGGGATGCCTGCGCCGCGATGGCCACCCCGGCCATCCTTCTTGTTGTCCTGCTGTGAACCCATGGGGTCAACATCAAGATTTTCCTTGAAGACGGCGATGAACTCGCCGCCGCTCTCCTTCATTTCGGTGCCATCCTCGGCCTCAACGATCGCGAAGTTGTAAACGATTTCGTCGATCTGATTCATCATGTCGCCGTACTTCCGGTTCTCGGCGCTTGCCTCATTTCCGCTCTTGAAGTCGTTGCCTTGCAGGGCGGAGAGGCGCTGTGAGACAAGGCCGACTTCGGCGTCGACATCATCCTTGAGCGCGGTGACGTGCTTGCGACGGGAACTCTTGGCGCCGCGATTCTTGTCCCACTCGGCAAGGGTTTTCGAGAGCGCTTTAAGGTGACTGATCTTGAGAGGGGCAGGTGCGTTCGCGAGGCGTCCTTCATAGGCAAGCAGCGCGCCGATAACGCCCGCAAAAAAGGCGCTGCTCTTGCCATCGCGCAGTGCCAGACTTGTACTCTTCTTGAAGTCCTTGGCGGACGTTAGGCGCTGCACCTGCGCCTTGCCCGCAGCACCCTGCTGCACCACGTGGGTGAGTTCGTGCGCGAGCACGCTCTGTCCCTGCTGCGATGCGGGGTTGTAGACGCCCTGGCGGAAGAAGATATCGCGCCCTGTCGTAAAGGCATCGGCGCTGATGGAGCGACTTAGCTGGTCCGCCTGCGGGTTGTTGTGGACGCGCACGCTGCTGAAGTCGGCCCTGAAGTGGCCGTCCATAACGTTGCGCGTAGAGGCAGGCAGCGGAGCGCCACCCCCGCGGTTCTGGTTGAGAGTCTGTTCAAAGTCGGGGCCGACAGCACCGCCCTCGAGCAGATTCGGATCATTGTCCGGATCATTGCCCGGTGCGCGCTGGATGGCTGCGCCATCGGACGGAGTGTGCGCCGCCTGGTCGAACGCCGACGCCACCCGGTCGGCCTCCTGCTCGTACGCATCATCCACCGGGCCTACGGACAGCTTGGGTTGGATGCTGCCGCTGCGCGCATGGGCGCGCACAAGCGCCAGATTGCCATACGTGCGCTGCATCTGGTTGGCGCCCATGGCTTGGGGCGCATCACCCCGGCGTATGGGCGCATGCGCCACGGTGGAAATGGCCTGGTTATCCAAGGCCACAGAGCTGGACTTGCGCCGCAGTGCCTGCTGCGCCTTGCGGAGCAACGTATGACCACTCATTTGAGGCTCCGATTGCGAGGGATTGCATGCGCCTCAAGGGAATGCCTGAGACAGGGGCGCCACGGAAATAATGTTCGCAGCATCGTAATCCCACGTGCCCAAGTTGTCAATCAACTATTGCGAAGCTCGAGAAGCGCGCCAGGCGCGAAGCGAGGCTTCCGATTTTGGAAGCCTCGCTTCAACCGTCTCACCGCAAAACCCCTGCACCTACTGCTGCACGCTGGGAAGGAAGACCTTCTCCACGAGCGTCTCGGGCGGCGGGGCCACCTGACCGTAGTCGGGCGGAATGTCCGCGCCCTGCACAATCCCCAGCGGCGCGTAGTCCTTGTAGCCAGGGAAAATCGAGCCCAGATTGGGGTTGCCCTGCCGACGAATCAGAATCTCGCTCAGCACGCGCCGGTAGTCGGTCGTAATGTCCAGGTCGCGCTGGTCATAGAGCTGCTCCGTGGCCAGCCCGGGCCACTCGCCATAGACCTCGCCACCGTTGACCATGCCTCCCGCCACCAGCATGATGTTGCCGTGGCCGTGGTCCGTGCCGCGGCTGGCATTCTCCTGAAAGCTGCGGCCAAACTCGCTCTGCACCACAATCGTCACGCGCTTCGTCTGGTCCACCCCATTCACGCTGCTCAGGTCTGTGAAGAAGGCTTCCATGGCGGTCCCCACTTCGGCCAGCTTGTTGGCCAGGTAGCCGCCGCCCGAATCGCCCTGATACTCGTGCGTGTCCCAGCCGCCCAGGTCCACAGTGGCCACGCGCAGTCCCAGTTGCATGCGAATGACCTGCGCAATCGTGGCCAGGCTCCGCCCAAATTGGCCGCCAGGATAGACAGCGCCGTTGCCCGGCGTGTAGTCGCCCGGGTCGGCGCGCTCCACAACGTCGAGCGCGTTAAGCGTGTCAATGCCGGCGGCGTGCAGCCACGAGCTGCCCGTGTACATATCGCGCAGCGCGCGCCGCTGGTTGTCGCCATAGTACCAGTTGGCGTTGAGCGAAAAGTCGCCCGGGCTGCTCATGCCAATGCTCTCGCGGCTGCCTAGCAGCGACGTGGGCTGCTGGCTGCCCACGGCCAGCGCAGGCATGATCACCTTGGGGGGCAGATTGCCCGCTGTCTGCAGGTGGCGTGTGAGCCAGCCGTTGCTCGCGCTTTTGGCGCCGGGGGTGCCCAGTTCAATGAACTCCATTGCATCAAAGTGGCTGCGCGTGTCGCTCGTCAGGCCGGCGGCGTGCACAATGGCCATCTTTTTGGATTGGAAGAGGCCCAGCAGCGGGGCCGCCCCCGGGTGCAGGCCAAAGCGCGCATCCAGCGGCAGCGCTGCACCTGTCCCGCTGACGGGCACCGCAAGGTTGGGGCGCTTGGACTCGTAGTGGCCGCGGTCCGGCCCGGCAATCGGCATGACAACATTGATGCCATCCATGCCGCCGCGCAGAAAGACCACAATCAGAATCTCCTGGTTGGGTTCGGCCTCGGGGCTGCCAAAGGCGGTGAAGTGCACGCCGCCCATGTACCCGGCAATCGCTGCCGAGCAGCCCACCATAAACCCACGTCGCGTCGTTTCAAACACAGAGCTCTCCTCTACAAGGCATGTGGAGCGGAAAAGGTGCTGGGGGTAATTGGTAATGGGTAATGGGTAACTGGTGACTTGGCGCTGAACCCAATGACCGGTTACCACTTACCAATTACCTTGTTATCGCCACTGGAACGACGGCGCCATCAGCACCAGGCAGGCCGTATAGCGCAGGCGCTCGTCAATATCCCCATCAGGCAGGTCACTCTGGGGGTTGCGCCCCGCCGCCATGAACTCCACAACCGGCAGGCGCTCGGCGGGGGGCAACGGGCGGCCCAGCAGCCGCTGCGCCCAGAAGTCCACAATTGCCTCTGCGCTCTTGCGATTGTCCGGCATTTGCTTGCGGAAGTTGATGCGCAGATCATCCTTGTTTGCGCCGTCGCCCCCATAGCGCCAGCCGTCCGTCAGGAAGTTGCACATGCGCCAGCGCTGCAGCATGGGCATTGTGCTCGACCACGCCTCCTTCTTGTCGGGGTAGCCATCGGGCGGCCGCCACGAGAAGAGACTTTGCGCCATGTTTTCATAGCGCCAGCGCAGGGATTCGCTCCAGGCGAAGTCGGCGTTGGTTGCGCGCAGCACGCTTACCGTGTACTCGAAGGGGCGCTTGATCTTCTGTCCCCAGGTCGAGCGGAACTCGGCGGAGCGCAGAATCAGGGCGACAACCTGCTTGAGTTGATCGGGCGCGTTGCGCTTGGCATAGAAGAGATCGGCCGCCGCCTGCACAACGCTCTCCGGCGGGTTGTCGGCAATCAGCCGGCGGCAGAGCTTGCGGCAGACGGCGCGTGCCGTGCCCGGGTGATTGGCCACAATGTCGAGCACAGTCTCGCCATCCTGCTGTCCCGAACCGCTGGGGATGTTGCGCGCCAGCACAATCTTCGAGTACTTGGCGTGCACATCGTCCTCGAAGACGAACGCGCCTGTGTCGCGGTTGATGCGCCAGCCAGTGAAGCACTGCGTGGCGCTGTAGATATCCTCATCCACATAAAGCAGCGGCATGCCATCGTCGCCGGCCGGCGCAGGATGGTGATACTGCCCATCCTGCCCCACGGTTGAGGCAACGCCGAGGTAGTTCTCGGCACCCAGCGTGTGCAACTCGAACATCTCGCGCGTGTAGTTCTCGTTGGGACCAGCGCTTGTGTTGGAGACATTGTCCAGGTAGTAGAGCATGGCGGGGCTGTGCGCGACCGCCCCCAGCATCTTGCGGAAGTTG
This sequence comes from uncultured Chloroflexia bacterium, assembly GCA_963773745.1. Classification (GTDB taxonomy): domain Bacteria; phylum Chloroflexota; class Anaerolineae; order Caldilineales; family Caldilineaceae; genus UBA5069. Next base: position 124,988 of record CAVZCL010000003.1, on the reverse strand, counting down.
CCAAGCTGGTTGGCGCGAATCACGTCGCGGTCATAGTGCACCCACGTGCTCGCGCTCCAGTTGTCCCAGCCATAGACGTTGAAGTGGTTGTGCCAGAAGTCGGCCAGCACCTCCACAAGTTGGCGCTTGCTGTAGATGGCGCGCAGGAAGGTGGCCTGCACCGTCTCGCTGGCAGGCCGAATGCGCTCGGACCAGTCGATGCCTTCCTTGATCGTGTGATCGGCCCAGAGCCTCCCCAGCGACTTGTTGAGGGTGGTGAAGCCTTGCGCTGCGATAATCGCGTCGCAGGCGCTGTCATCAATGGCGGCGGGATTCAGTTGCTGGTCAATGTAGGCGTTAAGGCGCGCTTCGCTGTTGGCCCCCATTGCCATGAGCGCTGCGAGATCGCCCGGCCGCGGGCCAAAGCCCATGCGGTTGAGTGCGATGACCTCGGGCGAGGGGAGCGCGGGGTCACCGTCGAGCCCTTCGGCCACGGCAGCCACAAACGCACGCTCGGGCGAGCGCATCGCAGGAACCCCTGCGTCATCGGGCGGAGCCGGCTCCTGTGCGTGTGCGGGCGTTGCGCCGGCGGCCACAGCCAGCGATCCGCCCGCCGCCACAGCCGCCGATTGGCGCAGCAGCGCACGGCGGCTGAACCGGCGCGGCGCGGCAGCGGCTGCCTGTCGATTGGCGGCTTCTGCCACTGCTGTTTCCTCTGCTTGCTTGTATGGGCGCGGACAAAGAAGGACCTCCTGAGGGGTGCTGCCTGCGCGTGGGCGCGCACATACGTATGCACCCACGCAAGGCAGAATCAGAGTAAGAGCAACACGGGTGAGAAGCGGCACTCTTGGGGATTGGGGCGCGCGCAGCGGCAGTGGCAAACCCCCCCCGCCAGCATAGCAGCGCAAGAGAGCGCGCAATGGGTGCGCAGGCGGTGACTGCCCTGCGGACGAGCCACATAGACATTGCGTGGGGTGGGCGTTGTGTGGAGGGTGTTGGGTGTTCGGGTGTCGGGTGTCGGGGAACATTCCCCGACACCCGACACCCCAAGGCTTTATGCGCCTCAACAAAAAAACGGGGACCGGATGGACCGGTCCCCGCATCTTGCATATGCAATCCGGGACGCATGCGCGCCCTTGAGCTTGTGCGCTTGCGTCTAGAGGCGCACGTAGTTCACGAAGAGCAGCGCTTCACCACCCTGCTGGAAGTACTCGACGCGAATGGTGTGCATGCCGTCACCCACCTGCACGTCACCAAAGTAGCTGGTGGGCGCTTGAACCTTCCAGCCGTCAATCACCAGCTGGTCATCCACAAAGACGCGGATGCCGTCGTCGGAGGTGGCGTAGAAGCGGTAGACGCCGGCCGACAGCCAATCCTGGCGGGTGATGCGGGCGCTGAAGTTGTCACCCGAGATGCCGCCGCCTGGACCACCTGTACCCCAGTTGAAGCCGACCTGGTTCACGTTGGTGGTAAAAGTCGGTCCACCGGAAAGGCCGGAGTTATTGAAGAACTCGCTGAACCACGGGCCGGTGGGAATGGGCGTGGGGACGATCGGCGGCACCGGCGTAGGCCAGACCGGCTGGCAGGGGTTGCACGGCGGCAGCGGCGTAGGCCACACTGGCTGGCACGGCGGCCCGCAGGGGTCAATCGGCGGCCACACAGGCGGCTGCGGCTGCACGTTGCACGCCGTGGGCACCTTGATCACCTGACCCACATAGATGTGGTTGGCGTTGCTGATGTTGTTCAGCCACATAATCTGGCTGACGGTTGTACCGTACCAGCGGGCAATGCTCGAGAGCGTGTCGCCGCGTGCAACGGTGTACCAAACCCAGCAGTCGCTGCTGGGCGGCTGCGGCACAGGGCCGCCCGTGCCGCCACTGCCCGGGATGCAGAGGCGCTGCCCTACGTAGATATGGTTGCCGTTGAAGATGCCGTTGGCCTGCATGATGTCGAAGGCCGAGACACCATAATAGCGCGAAATGCCCAGCATCGTCTCGCCGCGCGAGACAACGTGGATTGTGCTGCAGCTCGAATTGCCCCAGTTGCCGCCGCCGCTGGTGGGAATGCAGAGCGACTGCCCCACAAAGATACGGTTGGGGTTGCTGATGTTGTTCGCGTTCATCAGCGCCGACGTTGACACGCCGTAGTCGCGCGCGATCTCGGAGAGTGTTTCACCGATGCGCACAGTGTGCCACGTGGAACAGCCAGACCACTGGCTCGCCGACTCCGCCTGCACATCCGCTGGCGCCGCCATTGCCACGCTCGGCAGCAGGAGGGCCAGGATTGTGAGCGTTGTCAGCACCAGAAGACGCAGTCGGGACCGTGACTGGGTCGATTTCATGGTACGACTCCTTTCATGCAATGGTATGCAGTGCAGCGTTATGCAATGCGGCAATAATGGAAAAATCGGTGCAGCTTTCATGCGGTTGTTGTGATGTCTGCGCTTGCTGTCCACGGTTTTGCGCGCATGACGCAAGCAATAAGGACGGAACGAAGGCCATTGCATTGGCACACTGGGCTCAAACAGCCTGGAGCCACTCGCGCACACCTGCAATGCCCGTTCACAATCAATGACGCAGAAGGAGGCGCAAAAGTTGTGATCAATTTTCGCGATTGCTGCGAATTCGCTACGCGCGGCCTACGTTGGACGGGATGCTGCGGGTCACGTCTTCTGGCGTGACGCAGTGCAGGTCACGTCTCCCAACGCAACGCAGTTGTAGGTCACGTCTCCCGGCGTGACGCAGCCCGCAGGGCTGAACCTCGTGGCATAACCAAACGTGCAGCATAACCCAAACATTCAGCCCTGCGGGCTGCGTCACGTCGGGAGACGTGACCTACAACTGCACTGCGTCACGCCAGAAGACGTGACCTGCAACCATTGCATCCCTTTCCATTCGTCGCGTTTGACGCGCACCCCCTGTTCCGTTAGAATCGGCGCACGGTAGTCCCAAGGTCAGTGTCCACTCGGTTGCCTGGCGCAGCGCCGCACCGCCAACCCCCATTCCGCCACCTCCACGAACCAACGAGAGCCTGCCGCTTCGGTGCGCAACTACGCCCTCCGCCGCCTCCTCCAGGCGATTCCGCTACTACTGCTGCTCAGCGCCATTCTCTTTGCGCTGGTGCGCGCCGCGCCCGGCGGTCCGCTCGCACAGGCACTGCGCAACCCCAACATCACCGCGGCGCAGCGCGTACATTTGCGCGCCCAGTTGGGGCTGGACAGGCCGCTGCCCGTGCAATATGCCGAGTGGCTGGGCGGCGTTGTGCGCGGCGATCTCGGCAATTCCATCAAGAGCAATCGTCCGGTCAGCCTCATGGTGGGCGAGCGCATTGGCAACACAATGCTGCTTGTGGGCGTTTCGTTCCTGATCACCATATTACTGGCAATCCCGCTCGGCACTCTGTCGGCGCGGCGTCCCTATTCGTGGTTTGACACCGCTCTCACCACCATCACCTTCGCCGGCCAGTCGGCCCCCGTCTACTGGTTCGGCCTGATGCTGATTTTGATCTTCTATGTTTGGCTGGAGAACCCATTCACCGGCGGACCATTGCTGCCCGCGGGCGGCATGTATACCACCGGCGGCAGCAAGGGGATCATTGACCTGGCGTGGCACATGATTTTGCCCGTGAGCACCCTCGTCTTCACGTGGGTGGCGTGGTATTCGCGCTTCTATCGCGCCTCCATGCTTGAGGTGCTCAACGCCGACTATGTGCGCACAGCCCGCGCCAAGGGGTTGCCCGACCGCGCCGTAATCTATGGCCACGCCGCACGCAATGCGGTGATTCCGCTCATCACCATGATTGCGCTCGACTTCCCCGCCCTCTTTGGCGGTGCGCTCTTTGTTGAGACGATCTTCTCGTGGCCGGGCATGGGGCGGCTCTTTTGGGAGGCGGCGCGCGGGCGCGACTACCCGGTGCTCATGGGCATCATCCTCATCAACGCGCTGCTGATTGTGCTTGCCAATCTCGCCGCCGACCTGCTCTACGGCAAAATGGACCCGCGGGTGACGTATGGCTAACCGCACCTCACCCCCGGCCCCTCTCCATGCACCTTGCCACGCCAGCCGGCGTGGCGTGGGGGCGGAGAGGGGAGCAAAACAACGGCGTCATGATGGCCTGACGCACGTCGTGGTCTTTTCTCCCTCTCTCCGCGGATGGAGAGGGGCCGGGGGTGAGGTGCCGTTGGGGCACAGCGCATGAGTGAGCTGACGCTGCCCGCGCCGGCCACGCGTGCGCCTGCGCCGATGCACGAGGCGCTTACCCTGCGCCAACTAACATGGCGGCGCTTTCGCCGCCACCGCATGGCGCTGGTGGCTGTGGGCGTGCTCCTGCTCATCATCCTGAGTGCAGCGCTCGCGCCCCTCAGCCCCTATGGGCCCACCGAGATCAACCCGACGCACAGCCTCGAGGCGCCTTCGCTCACCCACTGGTTTGGCACCGATGACCTGGGCCGCGACGTCTTTACCCGCACCCTTTACGGCGGGCGCATTTCGCTGACTGTCGGGCTTCTCTCCACGCTGCTCGCGCTCTTCGTCGGCGTCTTTGTGGGCATGCTGGCGGGCTATGCCGGCGGCTGGGTGGACAACCTGCTCATGCGCATTACCGATGCCTTTCTCACGCTGCCCACGCTCTTTGTGCTCATCCTGATTGCCACGCTGCTGCGCGAATCGCCGGCGCTCAGTGTGGGCAGCAGTGTTTCGGTGGTGATTGCGGTCATCGCCATCCTCTCGTGGATGTGGCCGGCGCGCCTTGTGCGCGGCGCGTTCCTCACCCTCAAGGAGCAGGAGTTTGTGCATGCCGCCCACGGTGTGGGCGCGCCCCCTGCGCGCGTGATGACGCGCCACATCCTGCCCAACACCGTGGGGCTGATTATTGTGCAGGGGACGCTGCTGGTAGCTTCGGCCATTATCACCGAGTCCGGGCTCTCGTATCTGGGTTTTGGCGTGCAGCCGCCCACCCCAAGCTGGGGCAATCTGCTGAGCACGGCGCAAATCTACGCCCTGCGCGCCCCTTGGCTCATGATCTTTCCCGGCCTCATGATCTTCATCACAAGCATGGCCATCAACTACATCGGCGATGGTCTGCGCGATGCCTTTGACCCGCATGCGGTGCGGTGAACAGCAGGGAGTAGGGAGATAGGGAGTAGACCGGCTCAACTCCCTACTCCCTACTCCCTACTCCCGACTCCCTACTCCCTTCGTTCCAAGAAAGGACACCCAGTGAACAACGCAACAGTTGCACAATCGATCCCGAGGCGCCGCTCTGGCTGGGCGCGCTGTTGGTCGCCCTCTTGCTTCTGGCCGCGTGTGGCGGCGCAGCTGCACCGGCCGCCGCCACGGACGGCGCCGCCGCCCCCTCGCAGGCCATCCTCATCCTGCCCGAAGAGCCTGCCACCCTCAATCAGTATCTGGCCGTGGCGGCCATCGTCAAGCAGGCGGCCGACGCCACCACCGGCTTCCTCGTCGTCCCCAACCAGGATGGCGACTTCATCCCCGTCCTCGCCGAGCGAAGTGCCCAGCGTGGAGAATGGCGGCGTCTCGGCCGACGGCACGGTCGTCACCTGGACAGCTGCGGCCGGACCTCAAGTGGTCCGACGGCGAGCCGCTCACCTCCGACGACATCAACTTCACGTGGGAGGTCATCAGCAACCCCGCCAGCGGCGCAGTGGTCGCCACGGGCTTCGACCTCATCGAGTCCATCGAGACGCCCGACGCACAGACGGCCATCATCACCTACAGCCAGCCGACGCTCGCCTATCTCTCGCAGTGGACCTACGGCCTGCTGCCGCGCCACGCCACCGGCGCGCCCGAGGAGATGATGACGTGGGACTGGAACCGCCAGCCCGTCACCGCCGGCCCCTACGTGGTGAGCGAGTGGAACTCGGGCGACAGCATTGTCATGGACCGCAACCCCAACTACTACCTCGAGGGGCAGCCCTACATCGACCGCCTCATCTTCAAGGTGGTGCCCGACACGGGCGCGCAGATTGCCATGATGGCGCAGGGCGAGGGCACCGTGCAGCTGTGGCCCGGCGAGGAGCGCGCCGTCTACAACGCCCAGGTGGAGGGACAGGCCACGCTGGCCGAAACGCCCGGCCAGTGGATTATGACAATGTTCTTCAACCTCAGCCAGCCCTTTGATGGCGACCCGTCGGCGCAGCCGCCCCACCCCATTCTGGGCGATTTGCGTGTGCGCCAGGCGATTGCCCACGCAATTGACTACGAGCTGATCACCACCTCCATCAACCCTGAGACGATTCCCACAGCAGGCGCAATCCCGTACGGCTGGTATGGCTGCGCGCAGGAACGCATCTACCCCTTTGACATCGACAAGGCCAACGCTTTGCTGGACGAGGCGGGCTGGGTGATGGGCAGCGACGGCATTCGTGTGGCGCAGGGCGCGGAGTATGCCGCCGACGGCACGCGCATGACGATCCAGCTCAACGGCTACACCAACTTCCAGCCGCTGGTGAAGCTGGAAGAGGCACTGGCCGAAATGCTCAAGCAGGTGGGCATTGAAGCCACCATCCAGAATGACGATTTCTCGATTATCTTTGGCGGCGTGGGAGGACAACGCGCCCCGCCAACTGGGCAACTACGACGTACTCGTCTACGATACAAGCCTGCCCATGGACCCGCAGGCGACACTGCGCGACGCCTATGCATCCACCAGCATTCCCAGCGCCGACAATACGGCGGGCGACAACGCCTCACGCTGGGTCAATGCCACGGCCGATGCGCTGATTGATGAAGCCGCCGCAACGATTGATTTGGCCGAACGCAAGCGTATCTACTGTGAACTCTCCAACGAGATTGCCACCGACCTGCCGCGCATTGTTCTCTTCCGCTTTACCGAGGGCTATGGCGCATCCAACAAGCTGAGCGGCTACAACGTCAACATGTGGGGCAGCCTCACGTGGGACGTGGCGAACTGGAAGCTGCAGTAACTGCGAGAGTGTGGGGTGAACGGGTGGGCGGTATAGGCGAATGTAGCTGGATTCGGCGCAGTCCTGCCACCCTACTACCACTTCACCATCTGCAACGCCTACACCCGTCACCCGTTCACCCGTTCACCATCCACCAGCCCACCAACTACTTCTGGAAACGAACCAAACCCGATGAGCATGATTATGCCGACGATGTTCGGCGCCCCCGCCGACACTATCTTTATGAATGCAGCCGTCTATACTGTGGATGCCAAAGAGCCCACGGCACAGGCGGTGGCCGTGCGCAACAACCGCATTCTCTACGTGGGCGACAACGGTGGCGCACTGCACCACCACGCACCCGACACCGCCGTCATCAACTGCAGCGGCCGCACGCTGATGCCCGGCTTCATTGACAGCCACTTCCACCTCCTCTACGGCTCGCTGCAGACTGAATCTACTCAATCTTGACCCCGCCGATAGCATCCCCGAGATTCTGGACGCCATCAGTACCTACGCAGCGGCCAACCCCGACGCTCGAGTGGATTGAAGGGGTGCAACTGCGCTATGCGGCGCTTGCGCACCAGGAGCAGCGACTCGACCGCATCCTCCTCGATACAGTTGTGGCCGACCGCCCGCTTGTGCTTGCTCGCGTTTGACGGCCACACCATGTGGGCCAACAGCGAGGCGTTGCGGCGCGCCGATCTCATCAACGGCCGTGCGCTGCCCCCGGGCAATGAAATCGTCATGGCGGCCGACGGCACCGCCACCGGCGAACTGCGCGAACCGGCCGCCATGCGCCCCGTACAGGATCTGATTCCCGACGCAGACGACGCGCGCAAGCGCACGCTGCTCCACAAGGGGCTGGCGCAGGCGGCGCAGTTCGGCATCACCAGCGTCCACAACATGGACAACAAGGACAATTCGATTGAGCTCTACGCCGCACTGGAGGACATGGGCGAACTGACGCTGCGCGTCTACGTCCCCTTCGACATTCACCCCGACACGCCCGTGGAGGCAATTGCCGATGCGGTGCCCATGCGTGAGCGCTTCCAGAGCGGACTTGTGCGCGCCGGCTGCGCCAAGCTCTTCATGGATGGGGTGCTCGAATCCTACACTGCGCTGATGCTCGAGGAATATGCGACCGATGCGGGCAATCTGGGCGACGCCCTGCACAGCGCCGAGCGCTTCAACGCTGTGGCCGCCGAAGCCGACCGGCTGGGGCTGCAAATCTTTGTCCACTGCTGCGGCGACGGCGCCGTGCGGCGCACGCTCGACGGCTACGAGCATGCGCAGCGCGTCAACGGGCGGCGCGACAGCCGCCACCGCGTGGAGCACATCGAGGTAATTGGCCCCGATGACATCCCCCGCTTCAAGCAGTTGGGTGTGATTGCCTCCATGCAGCCCTACCATGCGCCGCCCTCGTTGCATGCGGGCGACATTTGGCCGGCGCGGGTCGGCGCGGCGCGCTGGCCGCTCAGCTTTGCCTGGGAGACGCTGCGCCAGGCGGGCGCGCAGCTTGCCTACGGCTCTGACTGGCCGGTGGTGAGCATGAACCCCATGCTCGGCCTCGATGCCGGTCTCAACCGCCAGCCCTGGGCCCCCGGCGATCCCGACCAGCGCCAGACGCTGGCGAATCTGATTGCCGGCTACACGCGCGATGGCGCTTATGCCGAGTTTATGGAGCACGAAAAGGGAATGTTGCGCGCCGGCTATCTGGCCGACATCGTGCTGCTGAGCGAGAATATTTTCGCCGTGCCGCCTGAGGAGATCAGACGCGTGCACGTCGACATGACCATGTGCGACGGCCGCATCGTCTACAGCAACCTGTAGACTTCGGGTGTCGGGTGTGGGGTGTGGGGTGTGGGGGAACGGTACGGGTGCCCGATACCCCACACCCCACACCCCACAAAAAACCCCATTGCAGCGCACGCGCGGCTGTGCTACAATGGCACATGCCGGTTTCTTATGTGGCGCCGGCGCATCGCGGCCTGTGCGGGTTCCCTCGCACCCATCCCAGCCAACCATGAATCCACTGCAGCCGACTTCGCGACCTCCGGCGCCCGCCTCCCAACGCACCCTTAACAGGCGACCGCCTGCGCGCCAATCTGCGCGCCGGTTTTTCGCGCGTGCAGCTTCCATTGGCGCAGCGCTTCTCTTCCTGCTGCTGGGCCTCCTGCCCGGCGCGACGAGCGCCGCACCGCCCGTCGCCGAGCTGCCCAATGGCTGCGCCGAACTCATCGGCAACGGCTCATTTGAGCAGATCAACCAGGTCTGGTTTTTCCCGCCCAGCCTCAACCCGCCTGTCTACGACAACAGCACGCAGTTTACCGGCAACTACTCGCTGCTGCTGGGCAACGTGGGCCAGGCGAATGTGGCCTCCAGCAGCCGCGCCGAGCAGACCATTGCGCTGCCCGCCAACGCCAGCTCCATCATCCTCTCCTTCCGCTACTACGGCCGCACGGATGACGAAGTGGCGCTGGGGGCCAACGATCGCCAGTATCTCGACATCTTCGACGCGAACACAAATCAGTTCATCGTGCGCCAATTTGAGGCGCGCAACAAGGATCGCCTCTGGCTGGGCGCGCAGTACAGCCTCACCGCCTACCGCGGCCGCACCGTGCGCCTCTCCTTTGGCGTGGACAACGATGGCCAGAATGCGCGCCTGGCCATGAATCTGGACGAAGTCTCGCTTTACTACTGCACCTCGACGCCCACCGCCACGGCCACACCCAGCCCCTTCCCCACGTGGACGCCGACCTTTTTGCCCACCTTCGTGCCGCCTACCTTCATGCCGCCCACCTTCGTGCCGCCCACGGGCTCTCCGCCGCCTACATACTACCCACCGGTCACCCCCTTTCCGCCCGACTTCGGCTGCACCAACATCCTCGTCAACGGCGATTTTGAGTCCGACGCGGGCTGGATCTTCGGCCCCAATGCCATCCCTGGCCAATATGTGTGGACCTTCAGGCAGGCGGGCAACCGCGCCGCGCAACTGGGCAACCCGCCCAACTACCGGCGCGACGAGCTCAGCTTCTCATCCATGCGCCAACTGGTTACGATTCCCGCCAACAGCCCCGTTGTGCAGTTGCGCTGGTTCGAATTGCTCGGCACCGAAGAAACGCAATCCAACATGATCGGCATTGGCGAGGACCGGCAGGATGTCGTGCTGCTGAATCCGGATCTCTCCACAATTGCCGTGCTGCGGCGCACCCGCACCACCACAAATGCCTTCGTGCAACAGGTAGTCGATCTTTCGCAGTATCGCGGGCGCAGCGTCTACATCTACTTCAACGCCTTCAACGACGGCAACAACCGCCGCACGTGGATGTTCATCGACAGCGCCCTGCTCTGCGTTGATCTTCAGGGCGTCCCCTTTGCCGGCCAGCAGGGCAGCGGCTATGTGCAGCCGGCCGGCTACGGCGCTGCACCCGCGCCCGTTGGCGCGGGCGGGCAAACAACAGTCATCCAGAGCGGCCTGGGCAATGGTAACGAGAACCAAGGCGCACAGCCGCTGCCCGACTACAGCCAGCAGGCAACGCCAATCCCCTCGGCCCCCTTGGTTGCCAACCCCGCACCCGCTGGGCAGGAACCAGCCGTCGGCCCCGTGGCCATCGTCACGCTGCCGCCCGGGCCAGAGGTGCAGCCGGGCGAGGCCACACCCGACGCCAACAGCCTCATCAACCCTGCCGGCGCCGCACCGGCAATCGTCGAGATGAGCGATGTGGACAACGACGGCTTGCTCGAGGTGGTTGCCCCGGAAAGCACGCCCAGCGACTCGAGCACAACACGCCGCACGACCATGACGATTGCCGGCCTCTGCCTTGTGCTGCTTGTAGTGGGCGGTCTCTCCATTGGCATCCTGCGCGTGATCTCGCGCCCGCGTGATCCCACGCCGTGATCCGCGCTGCACGCGTGATTAGGGCGAGGCTTCCAGCAGTTGGAAGCCTCGCTTTTTTGTCTCCCGCAACGATACGCCGGGTGTGTTTCGCTTTGGGGGCGTGCGAACTGCAGCCTCACGCACGCAACGTGAGATGCACCCCGGTACGCGCGCTTACTTGAAGGCCAATCCCCGCTGGGCTATACTGGCGTGAAACGCACGGCGAGGCTGCGTCGTTACAATGACGCGGCAGCATCTGTGCGTGCACGCATGATCTGTTATTGACTCCCGGTGATTGAATACAAACGCGCGGTGGCAGCACAACTTGCGCGCGGAGATACCTGATGAGCGAAGTTGTAACCAATGCCCCGCACCAGCCGGCGCAAGCAAACGCAGGGCCCAGCGCCAGGCCCAGCGCCAGGCCGATGGCACAGTCGGCGAATCCAGCGCAACTGGTGCGCACCGTCTACGGTCCCGATGCGCAGCCCACGCGGCTTTGACCTGCTTGCCGACGAGTGGAACGCGCTGCTCTGCCGCGCCCGCTTCCGCACCCTCTTCCTCACGTACGAGTGGCAGACCACCTGGTGGCGCTACCTGGGCGAGGGCGACCTGTGGATTGTGGCGTGGCGCGAGGCACACTCCGGCAAGCTTGTGGGCATCGCGCCCCTCTACCGCGTTACCTTTACCAAGGGAGAACTGGCGGGGAAGACGCAACTGAACATTGTGGGCTGTATTGAGGTGAGCGATTACCTCGATATCCTTGTGGACGAGTGTTGCGAAGAGGCTGTCTATGCCGACTTCGCCGCATGGCTGCTGGGCAGCGACGCACCTGCGTGGGATCTCGTCGACCTTTGCAACCTGCCCGAGGAGAGCCGCACGTGGCAGGACATGTCCGCCCACTTTGAGGCGGCCGGGCTGACAGTGCGCACCTTTCAGGAGGATGTAGCGCCCCAGTTTGCGCTCCCGCTGCACTACGAGAGCTACCTTCAGGATACGGTGGAGAAGAAGCAGCGCCACGAAATACGCCGCAAGCAGCGCCGCGCCGAGCGCGAGGCCGAGATTGGCTTCTACTTCGTCGGACGCGAGCACAGCCTTGAGGCCGAGGTGGACGACTTCATCGCCCTGCAGCGCGCCAGCCGCACCGATAAATCCGAATTCATGACGGCCCCCATGCGCCGCTTCTTCCACGCCGCAGCACGTTCGCTCTTTGATGCCGGCTGGCTGCGGCTGAGCTTCCTCACCGTCAATGGCGAGAAGGCCGCATCGCTTTTTGCCTTCGAGTTTGATCGCCGCTTTCTGCTCTACAACTCGGGCTATGACCCCGAGGCGCACGCCCATCTGAGCCCGGGCTGGGTGCAGCTTGCCTACGCCATCCAGTATGCAATTGCCGTAGGGGACACCCATTTCGACTTTATGCAGGGCGATGAGTCCTACAAGTACTACTTTGGCAGCAAGGATTATCGCGTTATGCGCGTGATTGCGCAGCGCGCCGACGCGTAGTTGCGCATTGTGGATCAGACGAAGCGAGGCATCCCCAACGGACGCTTCGCTTCGATCGGGCGGGTGATATACTGTGCGCGCAATGCACAGCCACACAGAATGCGCAGCCACACAGATTGAAGCGGCACCATGGCAGCAGCCGGCAAGAAGGACCCCAAACTGAACGCAGCCGCACAGGACCCCGCCAATGGTGAGGTCCACATCTCAAAGCCGCAGGCGACTGCGCCGCAGCGCGCAACAGTCACCGGCGCCGAGCCGGATGCAGCCGCGCCGCGCCCATCCTACACGCCCAACTACACCCGCCCTGACCGCCGTCCGGCCGACGAACGTGAGAATGCGTTCAATCTTTTGGCGTGGCTGGTGGAGGGTGCAGCCGGCGTTGCCGACGAGCTCAAGCACAATGACCTGGGGCTCTCGGAGGATTTCTGGATGCACGCCGCGGCGGCGCGGCGCGAGACACTGCTGGCCATGCACGCCGCACTCGAGTCGATCATCGAGAAGACCAACGCCGCCGACAAGGAGCAGCAGGCGCGCGAAGTGCGCCGCGAGCGCCGCGGCGGCATTGCCATCGAGTAAAGAAAAGCCGTACACAGATTCCACAGAAACAAACAGATAACTGCGGACAAAAGCAAACTGATTATTGAAAATTGATGATTGACTACTGGATGTTGCTCGGTACCTATGCTCAGTAGTCAATCATCAATTTTCAATAATCAGTTTGCTTTTGTCCGCAGTTATCTGTTTGTTTCTGTGGAATCTGTGTACGGCTTTTCTTGTAGGCCCGGCGGCAGGGTGGCGGGGACGCGCAGCACGCGCTCCTCGCGCACAAGCACCTGGCCCGGGCGGCCGTCGCGCGGGCGGGCCAGGTGGCGGCGCTGCGTCACAATCACATCCGCCGCACGCTCACCGCTCAGCGTGGAGAAGTGCGCGGCCAGTTGCGCCGCGGCCTCCAGCACAGCGGGGGCCGGCTCCCCTTGCGGGCACTGCACAAGCACGTGCGAGCCGGGCGCGCCGCGCGCGTGCAGCCAGTGGTCCTCGGCCTTGGCCGTGGTGAAGGTGAGCCTGTCGTTCTGCTGCGCGTTGCGCCCCACCCAAATTGTGCAGCCCTGTAGCGCAAAGCGGCGCGGCCCGGCCGGCGCAGCGGCGCGCGCTGTTTTGCCTGTCTTGGCGCGCGGCAGCAAACCCGCACCCTGCAGCGCCTGCCCCACGGCGGCAATTTCGGGTTGGCTCTGCGCTTGGGCCAGGTCGGCCTCCAACTGGTCGATGTACGCAAGGTCGTTCTGCAAATGCGCCCGCCGCGTGGGGATGAAGATCGCCGCACGCTCCAGCTTGCTCGCGCGCTTGAAGAGCGCCTCGGCCTGCTCCACGGGCGTGCGCGCCGCATCCAGCGGGATCTGCAGCGTGGCGTCGCCCGAAATGTCAGGCGTCACCTCGAGCAAGGTTTGGCCCGGTTCAATGCGGCTCTGCAGCGCCAGCAGCCATGTTGCCTGCACGCGCAGCGCATCGGCTTCGCCCGGGGCGGGGTCGTCGCCCTCCAGCGCCGCAAGCTGGCGCTGGACGCGCCGCCGCGCCGTACGCAGCTGCGCACGCGGCTGCGGCGCGTACCACCGCATATTCATCACGCTCGACAGGCGCATCGGGCGCGACCTCGGCGGCTGGCATGGTTGGGACAGCACGCGCCGCCACGGTTGCTGCAATCGCGGCGCTCAGCGTAGGTTGCGGCTGCCATGCGCCCGCCTGCGCATGCATCTCATAGGGCGCATAAGCCGTCACCCGTCCCTCATCCGAGAGCAGGCAGCCGGGGGCCCAGGCGCCCGTGCGTGTGGGCAGCCAGAGCGCCTGCAGCGCATCGGCCAGGGCAGGCAGAGTGGCCGCACGCGCGGGTGCGGCCACTGCGCCCGCCGCGCGCCATGCCATTTCGCGCGCCTGCGCCGGGCTCACGCCGGCCACCTGCGCCACCAGCGCCTTCCAGAGCAGCCCCTCGGCGGCGGAGATGGCGGCCAGGCGCGAGTAGTAGTCGGGCGCGCCGTCATCCAGCGGGGGCATCTTCTGCTGGGGCGGTGGCGGCGTCCACGGGCGGCCCGGCTTCACCACGCGCGCCCCTTCGGCAGCCGCGGGCACACGCACGAGGCAATCGAGCACCATGCCATTTGTGCGCCGCAGAATCACATTCGCGGCGCGGCCAATCAGCTCCACCACCAGCACCGTTGGCCCATGCTCCTTGCTGGCAAACTCAAGCTCCAGCACCCGCTCGTAGGCTATTGGCTGGCGCACGGCCACCAGGCCGGCGTCGCGCACATACTTGCGCAGCAGCAAGAGCAGCGGTGTGTCGCCGCCACTGCCACGCCGCAGCTTGCCCGGGGCCACATGGAGCATCGGGAAGTCGGCGGCGGCATCGAGCAGCAGCGCGTGGCGCGCGCCGTGGCCGTAGATCTCCAGCCCCACGCTGCGCGCGCCCGTCTGCACCACCTGTTGCACCCGGCCGGGGCAGAGGGTGGCGTTCAGTTCATCGACCATGCAGGCAAGGCAGAGCGCGTCAAAGTGCATGGTGCTACTCTACCACATCTGACTGTGGCAATGGCGCGATGAACCTGCGCCACGAGCCAAGCAAACGGGGAACGGGGAGCCGTGCTCTACGTAGCGGCTGCTTCAGCTGCCGTACTCACCGATCGCGTCGCGTCATTGAGTACGGCAGCTGAAGCAGCCGCTACGTAGAGCACGGCTCCCCGTTCCCCGTTCCCTTGCTTCAAGAGCAAGCGCAGGCGCATTC
The DNA here is from genome assembly GCA_963773745.1 of uncultured Chloroflexia bacterium. Classification (GTDB taxonomy): domain Bacteria; phylum Chloroflexota; class Anaerolineae; order Caldilineales; family Caldilineaceae; genus UBA5069. Next base: position 109,937 of record CAVZCL010000003.1, on the reverse strand, counting down.
GCGTGGTATAATTGCCATGCGCTCCGGAGAGGACGCGCACATACAGCCACCTACGCCATTAGGCGTTTGCCGCCACGAGAGGGAGGCCACTTGTGAACCGTATTCAGGAACTCTATGCGCTGGGCCAGAGTATTTGGCTGGACTTCATCGAGCGCGGCATGGTGCGCTCGGGTGAACTGCAGCGCCTTGTCGATGAAGGCGTCGCCGGTGTCACATCCAACCCCACCATTTTTCAGCAGGCGATTGCCAAGAGCGACGCCTACAGCGACGATCTGCGCAGCCTGCTCGCCAGTGCGGGCGACGGGAACGATGCCAAGGCCGTCTTCGAGGCGCTGGCCGTGGCCGACATTCAGGCCGCGGCCGATGTGCTGCGCCCTGTCTACGACCGCGCCCAGGGGCACGATGGCTTCGTCAGCCTCGAGGTGGCGCCCACGCTCGCCTACGACACCGAAGCGACCGTGGCCGAGGCGCGCCGCCTGCACGGCCTCGTGGATCGGCCCAACCTCATGGTCAAGGTGCCGGCCACGGAGGAGGGAATCGACGCCATCCGCCAGCTGATTGCAGACGGTATCAACATCAATGTGACCCTCATCTTCAGCCTCGAGCGCTACGCCGCCGTCAAGGAAGCGTACATGCAGGGGCTGGAAGAGCGCATGGCCGCGGGCAAGGCGGTGGATCGTGTAGCCAGCGTGGCCAGCTTCTTTGTGAGCCGCGTCGACAGCAATGTGGACGCGCGCCTGGAGGAGATTGCCCTCGATCAGCCGAACAAGGCCTCCGAGGCGCGGGCGCTGCAGAGCAGGGCGGCTGTAGCCAACGCCAAACTTGCCTATCGCCAGTTTGAGGAGAAGTTCGCCGGCGATCGCTGGCAGGCGCTGGCAAACGCAGGCGCACGCGTACAGCGCCCCCTCTGGGCATCCACCAGCACCAAGAATCCGGCCTTGCCCGACCTTATGTACGTGGACACCCTCATTGGGCCGCACACCGTCAATACCATGCCCCCTGCCACGTTGGACGCCTTTCGCGACCACGGCACTGTGGCGCGCACGGTGGATACGGGCGTGGATGTGGCCGCTGCCGACATCGCCGCGCTCGAGGGGCTGGGCGTCTCCATGCAACTGGTGACCGACGAACTCGAGCGCGAGGGGGTAGAGAAATTCGCCAAGTCCTTTGCCGAGTTGCTCGAGACGATTGAAGCACGCCGCAGCGAATTCGCCAACGCGTAGCAGACGAAATCAAAACTGCCGTACACAGATTTCACAGATTGAGCACAGATAACAACAGATTGACGACTCGTTCCTATCCGTTGTTATCTGTGCTCAATCTGTGAAATCTGTGTACTGCCGTTCTTCTCCTCGCCATCCACGGCCTCTATCTCATGCCCAACGCCAATTATCCTTACTACAATGTGGTCGACCAGATTTTTCACGCCGAGTGGTCGGCCGTCAAACTGGCGCGCCTGGATCTGCTGCGCGAATCGATTGCAACCCTCTGGCCTACGGGCCACCCCACACGCCTGATCCACGTGGTGGGCACGGGCGGCAAGGGCTCCACCTGCCGCTTCCTGGAGATGGGCTTTGGCACGCTGGGCAAGGCGGGGGCCTTCATGAGTCCCCACCTCTTCGACTACCGCGAGCGCTTTAGCGTGGGCGGTGAGTTTGTGAGCCAGGCCGACGTTGTGTGGGCGTGGGAAGAGCGCGTCTGCCCCTACGTCACCCGGCTGGCGCACAGGCGGCCCGAACAGGTTCACACCTTCCACGAGGTCTCCATCCTCATGGCGCTCGCCCTCTTTGAGCGCCATGAGGTGAAATGGGGCGCCTTTGAGGCGGGCATTGGCGGGCGCTATGACCAGACGCGCGCCGCGGATGCCGCGGCCGTGGCGCTGACCAACGTAGGCAGCGACCATGCCCACCTGCTGGGTGAGGCGCTCTGGCAGCGCGTGCTCGACAAGGCAGGCGCGGCGCGCCCGAGCGTCCCCTTCTTCACCACGGAAGAGAATCCTGCCAGCATCGAAATCGTCCGCCAGGTTACAGAGCACGCCGGCGCGCCGCTGCAGGTTGTGGGACAGGGCGATGTGGACGCGCTGGTGGCCGGCCTTGCCACCCACAACATTGCAGTGACGACCGATTCGCTGCTCCACGCTCCCTATCAGAAGCGGAACGCGGCGCTGGCTGCAGCAACCATCCGCCACTTTGCACCCGAGATTGACGACGAAATGTTGCTGCGCGTCTTTGCCGGTGCACACCTGCTGGGGCGCTTCTGGCGCGTGGACGAGGGCATTTACGCCGACATTGCCCACAATTACGAGAAGATCAACGCGCTCGCCGGCGAAATTCGCGAGCAGTTTGGCGATGCCGGCAAGATCCTCGTGCTCGGCATGTCGGGCAAGCGCTTCCCCGCCAAAATCTTTGGCGCGCTGGCCGAGATGGCCAAGACCATCATTGTCACCGGCGCATCCTACAAGGGGCTGGACCCAGGCAAGGTGGCTGCCGAAATCACCCCGCTCGCCGGCGACACGCCCACGCTTGTGGTGGCTGAGCCGCGCCACGCGCTCGATGCGGCGCGCGCCATGCGCCAGCCCGGCGACATCATCCTGCTCACCGGCTCCACCTACATGATCGAGCAGGCGCTCAACGCCGACCCGCAGTTGCGCACGCTGGGCGCGACCTTTGGCTGGCGCATGCTCCAGCCCACCGAGGCGACGGGCACGCTCAACCTCACCCTGCCACAGCCGCCCCCGCCGCTGCGCTAGTGATGGGATCCATCCGATGGACATGAACCTGCTGCCCGACCAAAGTGCCCTGCCTGCCGACCACCGCAGCGGCTATGTGGCGGTGATTGGCCGCCCCAATGTGGGCAAATCCACGTTGCTCAACCGGCTGCTGGGGCAGAAGCTCGCCATTGTCACCCCCAAGCCCCAAACCACGCGCGACCAGATTCTGGGCATTGTCACCCAGCCCGACGCGCAAATTCTCTTCCTCGACACGCCCGGCATCCACCGCCCGCTGCACAAGCTGGGCGAGCACATGGTGCGCATTGCCGAGGAGACGATTGCCGACGCCGACGTGGTGCTCTGGCTGGTTGACGGCAGCGCGCCCCCCACCGACGAGGACGAGCACATTGCCGAGTTGCTCCAGCGGATTGATGCGCGTGCGCCGCTGCGTTCGCTCATTCTCGCGCTCAACAAGGCCGACCAGCCCACAGGCGCGCGTGCCGAAAACGCCGCCGCCTATCGCGCGCTGGTGCCGTGGATGGAGACGCCCGGCCACAAATTCCAAATGCAGGTGGTCAGCGGGCTGCACGGTGCAGGCGTGCCCGAACTGGTTACGCTTGTGCGCAGCCTGCTGCCCGTGGGGCCGCGCTACTATGACGAGGACGAGATCACCGACGTGCAGACCCGCTTCGTCGTCGCCGAGCTCATTCGCGAGCAGGCGCTGCTGCTGCTGGGCGACGAGGTGCCCCACAGCGTGGCCGTGGAGGTGGACGAGTTCAGCGAGCGCGACAATGGCATGACCTATATTTCGGCCGTGCTCTATGTGGAGCGCGACACGCAGAAAGCGATTGTGCTGGGTAAGGGCGGCCGCACCATCAAGCAGATTGGCCAGGCGGCGCGCCCGCAAATTGAGGAGCTGGTTGGGACGCGCGTCTACCTCGAGCTGTGGGTGAAGGTCTGGGAGCGCTGGCGCAAGCGGGAGGAGATGCTCCGCCGCCTCGGCTACGCTATGGAGAAATAACATCTTGACGCAAAGGCGCAAAGACGCAAAGGACCGCAAAGAAAGGCAAAAGCAAGAAATGCATTTCTTGTTGTTGCCTTTCTTTGCGAACCTTTGCGCCTCTGCGCCTTTGCGTCGGGGTTTGTTTTTGGTTTGTGCCGATGGATAGCGTGGAGTTGGGGCGCGCGGTGGCGGGCGAGGCGCGGCGGCTGGGCTTTGCCCTTTGCCGCTTTGCGCCTGCCGGCAGCGCGCCCCACGCCGACTTCTTTGAGGCATGGCTGGACGCTGGCCGCGCCGGCGCAATGGAGTACCTTGAGCGCAGCCGCGCACTGCGGCGCGAGCCGGCCCTTCTCGTCGGCCCCGGCCGCGCGCCCGTGCGCACGCTCGTCATGCTCGCCGCACGCTATCCCATACCCACGCTGCCGGCTGAAGTGCGCGACGACCCGGCACGCGGCCGCATTGCCGCCTACGCCTGGGGCGACGACTACCATGCCATCCTGCGGCCGCGCTTGCACACGCTCGACGCCTTTTTGCGCGCCCAAAGCGGCCGTACCACGCTCGCCAAGGCACTGGTGGACAGCGGCCCGCTGCTCGAGCGCGACTGGGCGCAGGTTGCGCGACTGGGCTTCTTTGGCAAGAACTGCTGCATCATTCACCCGGCAATTGGCAGTTGGTTCCTGCTCGCCGCGCTGCTTGTGCCCGAGGCCCTTGAAAATGACGAGACGCAGCACGTAGCGGCGGCTTCAGCCGCCGTTGGCGTGGATCGCGCCGCGGCCCCGAGAACAGCGGCTGAAGCCGCCGCTACGGACACGGGCCCTTCACAAAGCGCCGTGCTGCGCGGCTTGCCACCCGCCGCCGACTACGGCGCATGGTCCATTCCTCTTGAGGGGGGCGGCAGCGCCACGGGAACGTGCGGCCGCTGCACGCGCTGCCTGGACGACTGCCCCACGAATGCATTCGTGGGGCCCTTCCACCTGGATCCGCAGCGCTGCATCTCCTACTGGACAATCGAGACGCAGACACCCATTCCCATTGCGCTGCGCCCTCTCTTTGGAAACCGTATCTTCGGCTGCGACGTTTGCCAGGATGTATGCCCGTGGAATGCGCGCCTTGACGGGCGCGCCCCCGCCTTTGAAGCGTTGCGTGCCCGTCCTGATCGCATGGCCCCGCCGCTGCTTGATGGCTTCGACCCCCATGCGCCCTACTGGCTTGATGATGAGGCCTTCGCTGCGCATTTCAAGCGCTCGCCTGTATTGCGCGCCACGCGTGCGGGCATGTTGCGCAATGTGAGTGTGGCGCTGGGCAACTGGGGCAGCAGCGACGCCTTGCCCGCGTTGGCGCAGGCTCTGGTCGACAGCGCGCCGGAAGCGCGCGGCCACGCCGCCTGGGCATTGGGCCAGGTGGGGCGCAAGCACGCTATGGAGTGGGTCGCGCCGCTTCTGCTGGCGCGCCGCAGCCAGGAGACAGACGCATGGGTGCGCGCCGAAATTGTCCAGGCGCTGGGGGACAACCAGCCGCCCGCCCCGTAGCCGCGACTGAGGACGTGCGTCTCCGAAGTGCGCGGCCGATTTCGTAGCGGCTGCTTTAGCTGCCGTAGGTTGAGATCGCGACGCGTCCTACAGAACGGCAGCTAAAGCAGCCGCTACGAGGCACGAAGCGCGACTTTGGGCGCGGCGCTGCGTACTGTAAGCTAAAGAACGCAATCAATTCTGCCGCGCTTGCGGCCAGTGCACGAAACGAGATGCCCCATGAACATCACAAAGTCACTCACCTTCTATCTGGATGACCCGCGCCGCTGGGAAAAACTGGGCGTTGGCACGGCGGTCGTGCTCATTAGCTCCATCCTGCTGCCTGTGCTCGTCGGCATTGTGGGCTACATAATTCTCACCGGTTACGCCATCCGCCTGCTGCAGAACGTACGCGATGGCCAGGAGCACCCCCTGCCAGAGTGGGATCGCTGGAGCGAGGATCTCGCCGTAGGCTTCAAGTATGGCGTGGCCATTCTCGTCTACGCGCTGCCCATGATGGTGCTGTGGATTCCCGCAACCATCGGCGCAGCAATGACAGACAGCAGCCGCGGCGCAGGCTTCATCGGTGTTCCGCTGATGGTGCTGGGCTTTTGCCTCATCTTCCTCTACGGACTCTTCCTCACCGTGGCGACGCCGGCAATCACGATTGCCTTCGCACGCGACGAGGAAATCCGCAGCGCGTTCAACTTCACGGCCATTTGGGAGTGGACACGCGCGCACATTGGGCCGGTGGTGGTCGTGTCGCTGGTCTATCTCGCGGCAAGCTTTGTGCTGGCCATTGGCGGGGCAATTGTGGGCGCGCTGCTCTGCATTGTGGGGCTCATCGTGACGATTCCGTTGGCCACGCTGCTCACCACGCTCGTGCAATACCACCTCTACGGCCAGTTGGCGCATGATTTTGGTGCACCTGTGGCAGGAGCCTTCGCAGGGCCGGCAACGCCGCTGCTGCCCGCGCCCTATGAAACGCGCACGCCCGCTGCACCGGTGGATGCTGCGCCGGCGCAGGCCGAGGATCACGTGACATACGTCGCGCCGAGTTCGCCCGCTGACTTTGCGGACGCTGCGCCCGCCCCTTTGCTGGACGATGAGCCGGTGGTGCAGCCGGTGGTGCAACCGGTCGATCAGCCGGTCGATCAGCCGGGAGATCAGCCGGTAGCCCCGCCGGAAGATCAGTTGGATAACGAGCCGCTGGAGCCGCCCATGGGCGCTGCGGATGAAAACAAGCCGGACGACAGCGTTACCCTGTAGTTCGCACAATTGCACCAACAGTCAAGCGGAGGGCTTCCCAGCCCTCCGCTTTTTTTGCACCCTTGCGCAACCCTGATTCCCCAGGGGAAACTGCCAATTGCGCACGTGCAGGCAACTACAGTGCATAATCCGCACAAACAGCCGATATTGAGTGCATATTTCTCATTTTGGGGGGTTGACACGCGCCAGTTCTGCGGCTATCCTGTCGACAGCGTTGCAGGCGCGCACGATTCCCCACCGGAGAAGTTGATGACGGAGACGCTGGACAGCACCGATCGCAAGATCATTCAAGCCTTCAAGGGTGACGGCAGGCTGCCTTTCAGCACCATCGCTGCCGAGTTGGGCGTCTCGCCCGGCATGATACGCCAGCGGGTGCAGCGCCTCAACGAGCGGGGCGTGCTGCAATTTGCGGCCGTCACCAACCCGCTCAAAATCGGCTACAGCACCATGGCGCTGATTGGCGTCAAGGCCGACGGCCAGCACATTGAGGAGATTGCGCGTCAAATTGCCGCGTTTGACGAGGTCATCTATCTCACAATCACGGCCGGCGCCTACAACTTCCTTGTCGAAGTCACCTGCATTGACAACGCCCACCTGCTGCGCTTCCTTACCGACAAGCTCTACAGCGTCGAGGGTGTGCGCGAGGCAGAGACCTTCATCTATCTGGACATTGTCAAGGAAATCTATGCGTGGGATCCGCCGCGTGGGGATGGGATTGGTTGACTGAACTGCAAGTTGACTGAACTGCAATTGGTAACTGGTAATCCCCGACACCCGCCACCCGCCACCCGCCACCCGAAAAAGGTCACCATGGAGCACACACGCGCACGCGCCCTCTTTGCAGAGGCGAAAAAGTACATTCCCTATGGCGTCAACTCCAACTTCCGCTATTGGGGAGATGAGGAGACGCCCATCATGTACCGCGGCGAGGGCGCGCATGTGTGGGATGCTGACGACAATCGCTTCATCGACTACCGCCTTGGCTTCGGGCCCATCATCCTGGGCCATGCCTACCCCGCCGTCACCCGGCGCGTGGCCGAGGCGATCCAGTCGGGCGTGCTCTTTGCCGCCACCACGCCCGTGGAGATCGAAGTGGCCGAACGCTTTACGCGCATGACGGGCATGGACAAGGTGCGCCTGAGCAACACGGGCACCGAGGCCAACATGCACGCACTGCGCATTGCCCGCGCCTATACGGGGCGCGAAAAGTTCATCAAGTTCGAGGGCAACTATCACGGCAATTTTGATTATGTGATGTTTAGCGGCCCCACCGCCAGCGCTGATATGCTGGGGCCGCGCGCCAAGCCCCACCGTGTGAGCGCCACCGACGGCATGCCCATCTCTGTGCGCAACTTCCTGGTCTCGCTCCCCTACAATGACATCGAACTGCTGGACCGCACCTTTGCCGAGCAGGGCGAGGAGCTGGCAGCTGTGCTTGTGGAGCCGATGATGGGCAACGTGGCCGGCATTGTTGCCAACCTCACGTGGCTGCGCCGGCTGCGCGATCTCTGCACGCAATATGGCGTGGTGCTGATTTTTGACGAGGTGAAGACCGGCTTTCGTGTGGCACGCGGCGGCGCGCAGGAGTACTTCGGCGTGCGCGCCGATCTGGCCGCCTATGCCAAGGCCATGGGCAACGGCTTCCCCGTGGCTGCGGTGGCCGGCCGCGACGCGATTATGGCTGTGGTGGAGCCCGGGCGCGTGGCCCACGGCGGCACCTACTGCGGCAACGTTGTGGCAGCATCCGCGGCCGCGGCTACGCTGGAGATCATCGACACGCAGCCGGTGATTGAGACGATCTTTGCGCGCGGGCGTGCGCTCATGGAGGGCATCGAGCGCGCTGCTGGCGCAGCGCAGCATTGCCCACGTGGTGAGCGGCGTCCCCTCCATGTTCAGTGTTCTGCTGGGCAGCGACGTAGCGCCGACGGACTATCGCTCCTACAGCAGCTTTGACGCGCAACTCTTTGGCAAGCTGGGCACAGCGCTGATTGCCAATGGCGTGCTGGTGGATGACGACGCGCGCGAGCCGTGGTTTCTCTCCTACAGCCATGGCGAAGCAGTGATTGCCGACACGCTCACGCGCGTCGAGACGGCCATCAACGAAGCCTTCGGCAAGCGCAAGTCCCTCCGCGCTGCGGCGTAAACAAAGGCACCCGTACGCAGAAACAACGGAAACGGCTGGAAACAACATGCAAAGCGCTTTGCATGTTGTTTCCAGCCGTTTCCGTTTGATCAGCCCCAGCGTGGCCACAAGCACCGTTTTGTCGATGGGTGAATCTTCGCCCATCGACAAGAGTTGCAAATTGCCTGCGTTGGAAAGCGCGCGTCCTCTTCACCAGCAGGCCCGTCGCGAAAAAGCGACAGATTGTGAAGCACGAAAGCGCGGAAGCACGCGCGAAAACGAAAACCCGGAAATTGATCGTTGACACATGTCCCCAACCGTGCTATTTTGGTATTGGTTCGTCGAAACGCTTCGATGCTCTCTCGATCGACCGTATCCCCGCTCCAACATCATCCAATCCAGACACGGAAGAGCCGCGGCGATAATGCCCACAATTGCCGATGTCGCGCGTACCGCTGGTGTTTCGGTAAGCACGGTTTCCTATGCGATCAGCGGTACTCGGCCCATTTCCGAAGAGACGCGCCGTCGCGTTTTTGCCGCGATGGATTCACTCGGCTATCAGCCCCACGCCATGGCGCGTGGCCTGGCCAGCAAGCGCAGCCGCATTCTGGCGCTGCTCTATCCCATGCAGTACCGCAACCTTGGGCTCACCGAACTCGAGTTTGTGGTCGCTGCTGCGAATAGCGCGTTCGCGCGGGGCTACCACCTAATCCTTACTCCTTCAAATGTTGGCCAGCCCGATGAGGTGCGTCGCCTTACGCAGCGGAAACTAGTCGATGGCGTCATTCTAATGGAAGTGCATCAGGATGATTCACGCGTTTCCACGCTGCGCGAACTGAACTTTCCGTTCTCGCTCATTGGACGATGTGCTGACAATCGAGGTCTTGATTCTGTCGATATTGACTTTGAAGCCACGATGGCCGACGCCGTTCGCTATTTGGTTGAGCACGGCCACCACTCAATTGGTTACATCACCCAATCGCGAAAGACACACGAGGCAGGTTACGGCCCCACTGTGCGCACATGTGAAGCCTTTGCTGCTGCGCTCAAAAGGCATGATCTGCGCGGCCGGATACAGTACTGCGAGGCGACTGCAGAAGCGGGGTACACAGCGTTTCGTTCACTGCGGAACAAACTGCCCGACGTAACAGCAATTGTCGTTATGAATGATCCCGCCTTGGGCGGCATTTTACAAGCGTTTGGCGAACTGAACTTGAGCATGCCTGAGGACATTTCGCTCATAACAATCGTCTCATCGCCGCGCATTGGCGAGATGTTTCGGCCGATGCTGACTACGTTTGCTGCAGCCAATGAAGAGGCTGGCCGATGCGGCGTTGAGTTGCTCATAGACCAGTTGGAAAATCCAAACCACGTGAGCCGTCAGGTGCTGGTTCCCAGCATGCTGATCGAGCGTGGCAGTGTTGCAGCGCCAAAGGTGTAAGCGCAGCGCGCCATCCCCGCCTGAGTTGTCTGTACCGTGTTGTCGGGTTGCGGCCGATTGACGGTCGTTACCAGTTTACTACCAGTCTTGGAGTACCCTCCGTCTTGTCTGTCAATCCATATCACAAGGAGACGAATATGTTCGCACGATCAGGGAAGTATTTTGCACTCGTCATGGTATTGGCCATGCTCTTGACTGCATGTGCGGCACCCGCGGCCCCCGCGGCCCCCGCCGCTCCCGCTGCCGGCAGTGAAGCCGCCGCGGCCCCCGCCGATGCAGGCCGAACCTTCCGTGTTTGGTGGTATGAAGCCGCCGATAGCGCAATGTCCATTGCCTGGGACGATGCGCTTGCCGATTTCCAGGCGATGCATCCTGACGTTACGGTCGAATTCGAGCGCAAGACCTTCGAGCAGATGGTCGAAACCAGCCGCATGATCCTCAATACCAATGACGTCCCAGATGTCATGGAGATCAATAAGGGCAATGCGACCACGGGCCTATATTCCAAGGAAGGTCTGCTGACGAATCTTGACGACGTTGCGGCAGAGCGCGGTTGGGACCAGCTGCTGAGCCCCAGCATCCAGACGACGGCGCGCTACAGCGACCAAGGCATCATGGGCACCGGCCCGCTCTTCGGCATTCCCAACTATGGCGAATACGTCATGGTCTACTACAACAAGGACATGTTTAACGAGATGGGCGTGGAAGTGCCCACAACGCTCGAGGAATTCGAGGCGATTGCCGACAAGTTCGTGGCGGAAGGCATTCAGCCGATTGTGCTGGGCGAATCATCACAGTGGCCCGCTTCGCACAACTGGCAGGAAATGCTGCTTTACAAGGCCGATCGCCAGTTGATCAGCGACTTCCAGTTCCTCTCCGGCGACGTTGACTTCCAGAATGAAGCCTTCACCTATGCCGCCACCAAGTTCCAGGAGCATGTAGAGAAGGGCTACTACGGCGACAACGCCAATGGCATCATCTACGACGATGCAAATGCCGCCTTCGTACAGGGTAAATCGCCCATGAATATCACAGGCAGCTGGGCCTTCGGCGGCTTCTCAACGCAGATCACCGACTTTGACTGGGGCATATTCCTGATGCCGGGCAAGTCGCTCGTCACCGGCTCGGGCGGCAACAACTGGGTTGTGCCCGCCAATGCCAAGAATAAGGACCTTGCCTACGACTTCATTGACCTGACGACAAGGAAAAATCGCAGACGATCATGGCTAACGCCGGCGGTATTCCGATTAGCGCCGACCTGGACCAGATCACCGACCCCAAGACCAGGGAATTGACCAGCGGCCTTCGACACATCGTCAAGAATGACGGCCTGGCCTACTATCCCGACTGGCCCGCGCCGGGTTACCTTTCCGTGCTGGGCGCCGGTCTCCAGGAGTTGATTGCCGGCGACAATGACCCCCGCCGAGTATAACGATTATATTGCCGGCCCCTATAACGATTTCAAGGCCACGCTGGAGGAATAACCAGCGACCTTCTGCGCGCTCGCCGCTCGACAGCACGGCTTGCAGGCGATCTTGGCAGTGGCCGACCCACCGCCAGATCGCCTGCATGGTCAGGAGAGAGCATGACCAAACGCACTTCACACCTGGAACGGGGTTATGGCTGGTTCCTGATTCCGGGTATCGTCATCTTTGCCGTCTTCATCTTCATTCCCTTCCTGGCCAACATTGTCATCAGCTTCACGCGCTGGAACGGTGTGGGCACGCCCAAGTGGATCGGCCTTGCGAACTACGTCAAAGCCTTCGGCGACGCCACCTTCTGGGCGTCCTTCCAAAACAACATCGCATTGATCTTCGCCATCACGGTAATCCCCACGCTCGTTGGCCTCTTTCTGGCAGCCTTTCTCTTTGATTACGTGGCTGTCAAGATCGGCAAGGGATGGGCCACATTCTTCCGTGGCGGCTATTACCTGCCACAGGTAATCCCTTCGGTCATCGCAGCGGTGGTTTGGCGCTGGATGTACCAACCGGAATGGGGCGTTATTAACTACCTGCTTGGGCGCGTCGGCTCGAGAGCCTGCAGCAGAACTGGCTGGGTGACGCTTCAACCGCGATGCTTTCAGTCATGGTAGTTATGACGTGGTTCCAGATCGGTTACCCACTCGTCATCTTCATGTCAGGGCTGCAGCGCATTGACCCGGAGCTCTACGAGGCGGCAGCGCTCGACGGCGCAACCTGGTTTCAGCGTTTTCGCAAAATCACCACACCCCTCCTGCGGCCGGAAGTCTTCGTGGTGGTGCTTACCACCATTCCATGCTCTCAAGGTCTTTGCGCCGATTTACGCCATGACGCTGGGTGGTCCGGGCACCGCCACCATTGTCGCCTCCTACTTCGCCTACAAAACTTCTTCGAGCGGTCGCAGGTCGGTTACGGCGCTGCCATTTCCACCGTGCTGACGGCGCTCATCCTTCTCATCGCCGTCTTCTACGTGCGTGTGCAAATGCGCCAGGAAGAATCTGGGGGAAATGAGCCATGACTGCACGCATTCATGCCGCACGCGCATTCCCAACTGGATTCGACGATTGCGGCGCTTGCGCTCTTGCTCGTCATCATGGTCGGGCCGCTGCTACTTGTTGCCACGAACTCCTTCAAGACTGAAGCCGAATATGCGCAAGGCGGCCCGTTGGCGCTGCCCCACGGTTTCTCGCTCGAGAGCATGATGATTACGTGGAACAGGGTGGACTACACCACCAAGCTGATGAACAGCCTTATCATTAGCAGTCTTTCGGCGCTGTTGGCGATAGCAATTTCGCTCTTCAACGCGTTTGCCATTGGGGATCGGCCGCATGCGCGGCGCCACCTTCTTTCTGGTCTTCTTCATTGTGGCAATTACGTTGCCAAACGAATCACTAATTTATCCTCTTTACTACATGTTCAAAACCGTAGGCTTCTACGACACACGCCTTTCGGTGATTATCGTATTGGCGGCGCTCAATAGTGCCTTTGGCACATACCTGCTCACATCGATCTTCCGCGCGTTTCCGCGCAACTTCTCGACGCCGCGCTCATTGACGGCGCCGGTCGCTTGCAGTTGCTCTGGCATATGGTGATTCCGATCTCACTTCCCTCGCTCTCTGTGCTCTTCGTCTTCTTCTTCATCTGGACGTGGAACGAGTTCTTCCTGCCACTGATCTTTCTCATCAGCAACGGCAAGCAGACGGTGCCGCTGCAATTGCGCTGGCGCAGCAGAGAACGCGGCGTGGTGATCACCACGCAGAGCGCAGCCGCGCTCCTGGGTATTCTGCCCTGCATCATCTTCTTCTTCCTCTTCCAGCGCACGCTGACGCGCGGCGTGACGGCAGGCAGCATCAAGTAGGCAGTCAGGACTGGAGTCATTAGGCGGCTCCTGTAGCCGCAAAGCACAACGAATACGGAAATCCACCATGAAATTCACAAATGGATATTGGCTCCTGCGTGACGATGTGCAGGCGCACTACGCCGTGGCCGCCGAGAGTGTGACAGCGACGGCCCACGAACTGACAATTCACGCGGTCACCAGGCGCACCCAGCATCGCGGCGACACGCTCAATTCACCACTGCTCAGCGTGCACGCTTCCGCCCCCATGGCAGACGTCATTCGCGTGCGCCTGAGCCACTTCGATGGCGGCTGTGCGCCAGGGCCGAACTTCACCATCGCGCAGGCGGATGCGCCCACGGGCGAAGCGACCATTGATGGCGCACATGCCACCTTAACCAGCGGCAGCCTCGCGCTGCACATCGAACGCGACGCTCCCTGGAACCTTGAATTCAGCGCCGCTGACAAGCTGCTCACCGCCAGCCGCGCCAAAGCTTTCGGTGCGTTGCGCAAGGCGGGTCAGCCCTACATCCACGAGCAACTGCAACTGAGCGTGGGCGAACTGTGTCTACGGCCTGGGCGAGCGCTTCACGCCCTTCGTCAAGAACGGCCAGAGCGTCGACATCTGGAATCGGGACGGCGGCACCAGCTCAGCGAGCAGACGTACAAGAACATCCCCTTCTACCTGACGAACCGCGGCTACGGCGTCTTCATCAACGAGCCCGGCCCGGTGTCGCTCGAGGTGGCGTCGGAGAAGGTGAGCGCGTGCAGTTCAGCGTGCCGGGCGAAGCGCTCGAGTACTACGTCATCTACGGCCCGACGCCGAAGGAGATTCTGGCGCGAATACACCGCGCTTACCGGCCGGCCCGCGCTGCCACCGCCATGGTCCTTCGGCCTCTGGCTGAGCACCTCGTTCACAACGGCCTACGACGAGGAGACGGTCACCGAGTTCATCCAGGGCATGGCCGACCGCGACATGCCGCTGTCGCGTCTTCCACTTCGACTGCTTCTGGATGCGCCAGTTCAATTGGTGTGATTTCACGTGGGACAGCGCCTGCTTCCCCGATCCCGAGGGCATGCTCGAGCGCCTTAAGGCACGAGCGCGGCCTTCACATCTGCGTCTGGATCAACCCCTACATCGCGCAGATGTTCGCCGCCTCTTCGCCGAGGGCAAGGCGAACGGCTATCTGCTCAAACACCCGAACGGCGATCGTCTGGCAGACGGATCATGTGGCAGGCGGGCATGGGGATTGTCGACTTCACGAATCCCGGCCGCGTGTCATGGTACGGCGAGAAGCTGCGCGCCTTGCTCGATATGGGCGTCGATACCTTCAAGACCGACTTCGGCGAGCGCATTCCGCACGAATGTGGTCTACCACGACGGCAGCCGATCCGGTACGCATGCACAACTACTTCACATTCCTCTACAACCGGACGGTCTTCGAATTGCTCGAGGAGGAACGGGGCAAGGGCGAGGCGGTGGTCTTCGCCCGCTCCGCCACGACCGGCGGGCAGAAGTTACCCGGTGCACTGGGGCGGCGACTGCGAATCGACCTTCGAGGCTCATGGCCGAAACGCTGCGGGGCGGCCTCTCGCTGGGGCTGAGCGGCTTTGGCTTCTGGAGCCACGACATCGGCGGCTTCGAAGGCAAGCCCGACGCCGCGACTCTACAAGCGCTGGGTAGCGTTTGGGCTGCTCTCGTCGCACAGCCGCCTGCACGGCAGCGGCTCCTACCGTGTGCCCTGGCTCTTTGATGAGGAAGCGGTGGACGTGATGCGCAGCTTTACGAAGCTCAAGTGCCGCCTAATGCCCTACATTTACCAGCAGGCGGTCAGTCGCATCGACAACTGGCGTTCCCATGATGCGCGCGATGCTGCTCGAGTTCCCCGACGACCCGACCTGCGCCACGCTCGACCGCCAGTACATGCTGGGCGGCATTCGCTCCTGGTCGCGCCGGTCTTCTCGGCCGATGGCTGGGTCGAGTACTACGTGCCGGAAGGGCGATGGACCCATTACCTGAGCGGAGAGGTCGTCGAAGGTCCGCGCTGGCAGCGCGAGCAACACGACTTCTTGAGTGTGCCGTTGCTGGTGCGCCCCAACAGTGTGATCGCAGTGGGCGCGATTGACGATCGCCCGGATTACGATTACACGCAGGGATTGACGCTGCGTGCCTTTGAACTGGCAGAGGATACGTCTGTGGAGGTTGTGATCCCGACGCTGGCAGGCGCGCGCGCAGCAACGATCGTTGTGGGGCTATCCGGCGGCGCGCTCTCAGCCGAAGTGGATGGCGAACTGCCGGAGCTGCGCTACGAGCTTGTAGGCCGGTAAGACGCTGCCGGCAAGCATGCGGCGCCTCAACGCAAGCAACAGCAGACTGCTATACAGAAGAAGCGGAAATAGCAACGAGAAGCAGGCTTCTTGTTGCTATTTCCGCTCTTTCTGCCCTGAAAATCGCTTGCACTTCGTAGCGGAGGGCCTCCTGGTCCACGTTTTGGTGGCCGCGCACTCCACCTATCACTTTTATTACATATTTATCTTATTTATAATTTATATTTTCATCCATACTTAAACATCTTTCTTTCCTTTACAACCTATACATAAATAGCTCTTATCACAGCTATCTTTGCTTTCAACTAAGTAGCGCTTACCGTTCTTACAACCCAACTGCCGAGAGAAATAAGCCAAACATAGATCAGGCAGACACCCAGACAACTCGCAATGCGGTCTTCATCGTCGAGGTGCGTGCTCTCAAGGTCAAAGCCGTGACCTTTGAAGTCACCGTACATCTCTTCTGTCCACATGCGGATGCGGTACAAGCGCAACAAAGCTTGTGTCCCCTTGCGGTCAGAGAGCAATACCAAGGCTCCTCTTGTCCTTTCTGCCAGCGGAGTACAACCAGAACCAGCCGACGTGTTTGTGCGTGTCACGCGCACCCAGCCAACTTCACGTGTTGCACCCGGTGCCACCGTCAAGGCATCAATCCTCTCCCAGGCTTGTCCGTCCGCAGAGACCAGAATGCGTCCTTGTTGACGCAGCACAAAGTGCCAGCCGTGCTGACAGAGCCACTGTATTGGCAACTGTCTGAAAGCCGCTGTCACCGAGCAGGCAAACACTTGGATGGTGCGGTGAGACTGCACACGTAGCGCAACAACTTCAACTGTGCATCCACAGTCACGTTGCCTCGGTCGCCACGTGAATGCTCCAGGCCAGGGCAAGTGCGCCCACGCCAAGCCACTCCGATTGTCAACATGCGAAAGTTGAAGCCAACCTTAGTGCAGTCAATCACCAGCGTATGTCTTGGTTGGCAAAGATATGTAGCAGTTGCTCTGCCACACATACCATTGCGTACATCCACAAATAGTTGTTCAAAAGCGCGCATGATTACCAACTTAGCTCTTTGCTGCGCTTCCCAATCCTTACCACCGCTGCAGCTTACAATCCCCATAACCCACTTATCACAACCCATTCCACGCACGCTGTTCTCTTTCCCCATCATAGCTGCCCAAACCTATAACACCATTACATTCTCTCCTAAATTCCTACACCAACCCTCCGAGTGGCCGGAAAGTGAGGGCCAGGAGGCCCTCCGCTACGAACAACGCACCCATTTTTATCTTGCGTTGTTCCTACAAGGCGTGAAGGTCTGTGTACCAGCCCGCTGTTGCTTTCTGTGCGAGCCGGCAACCCCCATGCAGGGTGTGCTCGCCAGGTCAACAAGGCGCCTTGCTTACACCCGCTCCGGCGCAACATTGCCCGCCTCTTCAATCGCACGGCGCACGTTGACGAAGGGCAGCAGCGCCAGCCCGGCAATGAAGAAGATGCCAATGCTCAGCAGCGCGACACGGTAGCTGCCGGTGAACTGCACGGCAAGGCCAAAGAGCAGCGGCCCCATCCAGCTTGTGCCCCGCTCACTCACCTCGTAGAGGCTGAAGTACTCAGCCTCCTGCCCGCGCGGAATCATCTGCGAGAAGAGTGAGCGGCTCAGCGCCTGGCTGCCCCCCAGCACAACGCCAATGACTGCGCCCATCAGAAAGAACTGTGCGATCGAAGCAAGAAACGCGTAGGCGTAGATCGTCACACCCGTCCAGATCACAAGGCTGGCGATAATCGAGCGCTTGGCGCCGAATGCGCGCGCCAGATAGCCAAAGCCCAGCGCACCACCAAAGGCCACAAATTGCACCATAAGGATGAGCAGCACAAGCTGCGAGCTTTCCATGCCCAGTTCGCGGCTGCCGAACTGCGCCGAAAGCGCAATAACCGTCTGGATGCCGTCGTTGTAGAGCAGGTAGGCGACGAGGAAGAGCAGCGTTTGCGGCAGCGCCGGCAGCTTGCGCAGCGTGTGGCCCAATTGCCTGAAGCCCACGCCCAGATACGTAGAGCCTTGGGGCAGCGCCTTGCGCGACTGGTGCGTCACGAGCCGCTGCAGCGGAATCAGTGTAAAGATGGCCCACCAGACGCCCGCCGACGCCAGCGAAATGCGCACCGCGTCGCCCGTGGAAACGCCCAGACGCGGGGCCAGCACCTGCAGGAAGATGAGATTGAGCAGCAGCAGCAGGCCACCGCCCAGGTAGCCAATCGCCCACCCCTGCGAGGAGACCTTGTCGCGATCGTCGGGCGAGGCAATGTCGGGCAGATAGGCGTTGTAGAAGACGATCGACGCGCCAAAGCTCAGGTTGGCAATCAGGAAGAGCACGCCGCCCAGGATATAGTTGCTCCCCTGCAAAAAGTACATGGCCATGGTGGCGAACGCGCCCACGTAGGCAAAGATTGCCAGCATGCGCTTCTTCAGGCGCGTATAGTCGGCAATCGCGCCCATGATGGGCAGGAAGAAGACCTGCAGCACCACGGAGAGCGAGACAATGTAGGGGAAGAAGGAGTCGGCGGCAATCGGCAGCCATTGCCCCAGCGGGTAGACAAAGCCGTTGGCATCGGCCGCGCTCTGGGTGATGGCCGTCAGGTAGGGGCCGAGGAAGACCGAGATGACGGTTGTGGAGAAAGCGGAGTTTGCCCAATCGTAGAAGTACCAGCCCACCTGCTCGTGGCGTGAATAGACGGGTTCTGCGGTGGCAAGCGTGGTTGCACGAACGGCCATAATCTCTGAGTCTCCGTGTTGGGCAGGGAATGGGTTGGCGCTGCGTAGCAAGTGGCAAGTGCAGAGCGGTGAAGGGGCCGCACCGATTCATGTGCGAGAGATCGTATAGACTGGATTGTGCATTCGGCAAGTGCAAGGCGTACTCTTGCTGAGCAGATGAGGGGCAGGAGCCCCTCCGCTACGAAGCCGCCTCACACTTGCCACTTGCACAATGTGGCGCCATGCGCAACGCTGAACGGATTGCCGAAGGTGAACAAAAGCTAGCCTGCCTCGAAAACGCTTCGGCCGAGCCATTCTTGTCAATTGGAGACTTGGTATGAACTACGTAAAACTTGGCAACACCGGCATGGACGTATCCCCCATTTGTCTTGGCGCAATGAGCTTTGGCTCTGCCGAGGGATGGGTGCACAACCCGTGGGCGCTCGATGAGGAAAAGAGTCGTGCTGTCGTTAGAAGGGCCATTGAGCTTGGCGTCAACTTCTTTGATACGGCCAATGTATATGCTCGCGGCAGCAGCGAAGAAATTCTCGGTCGCGCGCTGAAGGAATGAAGTTGCGCTTCTTGAAGAACCCTACGTGCCCCATCCAATCATCGGGCATCAATAGTCCTGGGGGCATCAATAGTCCTGGCGCAGGAGAATTTCTGTCCGTGCGTCGCGTAACAAAAAAGCGGCGGGCCATGCTCTACAGCATAGACCCGCCGCGCTACCCCTTGTTTATGCCGGCACGGGGAACTGGCGCATGAGCGCCACCACGCTCTGCTTTGTCTGCTCAATGAGCGCATCGTTGTGCGGCTCACGCGCAATCGCCGCAATCCAGCGCGCCACCTGGGCAAACTCATCGGCGCCCAGACCGCGCGTTGTGGCGGCAGGGGTGCCCAGGCGAATGCCGCTCGTCACCAGCGCTGCCTTGGGGTCAAAGGGAATCATGTTCTTGTTGCAGTGGATGCCCGCCTTGTCAAGCGCCTTCTCCACAGCCTTGCCGGTGATTTCGTTGCCCTGCGGATCATTGCCCAGCACGCCCAGATCCACCAGCATGAGGTGATTGTCGGTGCCGCCCGAGACAATGCGCAGCCCTTCGGCCGCCAGCGTGTTGGCAAGCACCTGAGCGTTGTCGAGCACGCGCTGCTGGTAGGCGCGGAAGCCGGGGCGCAACGCCTCGCCAAAGGCAACGCCCTTGGCCGCAATCACGTGCATCAGCGGGCCGCCCTGCATGCCGGGGAAGACGGCCCTGTCAATCTCCTTGGCCAGTTCCTCGGTGCAGAGGATGAGGCCGCCGCGCGGGCCGCGCAGCGTCTTGTGCGTGGTCGTCGTCACCACATCGCAGAAGGGCACGGGGTCGGGGTGGAGCTTGGCGGCCACGAGGCCGGCAATGTGCGCCATGTCCATCATCAGCCGCGCGCCCACGCTGTCGGCAATCTGACGCAGCCTCTCAAAGTCCCACAGGCGGGGATAGGCGCTGGCCCCGGCCACAATCAGTTTGGGCTTCTGTTCCTCAGCCAGGCGCGCCACTTCGTCGTAGTCAATCCGCTCTGTCTCGCGGTTCACACCGTAGTGGACAAAGTCGTAGAGCTTGCCCGAGGAGTTGAGGTTGAAGCCGTGTGTCAGGTGGCCGCCGTGATCAAGCTTGAGCGCCAGCACCGGGTCACCTGGCTTGAGCAGCGCGAGGTAGACGGCTTCATTTGCCTGTGCACCCGAGTGCGGCTGGACGTTGGCATGGTCGGCGCCAAAGAGCTCCTTGGCGCGGGCGATGGCCATGCGCTCGGCGACATCCACAAATTCGCAGCCGCCATAGTAGCGCCTGCCCGGGTAACCTTCGGCGTATTTATTGGTGAGCACACTGCCCATCGCGGCCAGCACGGCGCCGGAGACATAGTTCTCGCTGGCAATTAGTTCCACGCCCTCGGCTTGGCGCAGACGCTCGTGCTCAATCGCATCGTACATCTCGGGGTCAACCGCGGCGAGTTCGACGCGGGGGTCCGGCGTTTCGGTCCAGGGGCGGATGGCAGCCTCGTCAAAAGAGGCCGCGTCGGTCACGGTGGAAGCAGAGGCAGTGGTTACGGCGCTCATGCAAATTCGCTCCTTGCAGTGTGGAGAAGCTGCGGCGCGAAGAAAGCGCGTGCGTCCGCAGGCCGGAACAGCGCCCGGCAGTTGAACGGTAACAAACTTCGGCGCTTTCGTCAATTGGTTGGTCACAGATTGGTTGGTCGCAGATGTGGTTGGTCGCAGATGGAGAGAGGTGAACGGTTGATTGGTAAATTGGTCAAATGATAGCTGGCGGCCCCTATTGGCATTTACCACTTGACCAGTTACCAATCAACCCGTCTCACACGCATCCCAATCGCGGCCCTCCCCGACGGGAAGGAATCCACTTCTGTTCCCGTCTTGCCTGTGCTATCCTTGGCCTAAAGATCTGAGAGGAAGAACCGAGAGCATGCTGACTGAAAATCAACCGACGGCGACATTCGTGTTACTTGTGCGCCATGGCGAAAATGAGTGGGTGAGCAGCGGCCGTTTGGCCGGGCGTGCGCCCGAGGTGCATCTGAACGACAAGGGGCGCGAGCAGGCCCAGGCGCTGGCCGCCATGTTGGCAAAACAGCCCATCAGCGCCGTCTACTCCAGCCCGCTGGAGCGCTGCGTGGAAACCGCACAGCCCCTTGCCAACGTTCTGGGATTGCCCGTTTGCCAGGAGCCCGGCCTGCTTGAGGTCGATTACGGCGAATGGATGGGGGCCGAGCTCAAGGAACTTAACAAGCTGTCTGACTGGTCCAAGGTGCAGCATTTTCCCAGCGCCTTTCGCTTCCCCGGTGGCGAGACGCTGCGCGAAACACAGGCGCGCGCTGTGAGTGCAGTGGAGAGGCTGGCTGCTGCGCACCCCAACCAAACCATTGTGATCTTCAGCCACGGTGACGTCATTCGCACGCTGCTTGCGCACTTTGCCGGCACGCCCATGGACCTCTTCCAGCGCATCCAGATCAGCACGGCGTCGCTCAGCACGCTGGCCCTCTTTGATGGCCGGCCGGCGCTGCTCAACATGAATGTGACGGCGGAACTGCCCATCTACGAGGTAAAGCCGCCCAAGGCGGAGGCGGAGAGTGAGCAGCCTACCGCTGCGCCCGACGTGCTGCCGCAGCCCGATACCACGAACGTTTAGCGCTCAAAGTGTAGCGCACGGCTGGCAGCGCACTCCTGCGTTGCGTTGCTTCTCTTATCAATGTGTGCTCGTCATCCTGGCGAACATCCCCCCTTTCTGGCTGGCGGACAGCGTCCGTATGGTGACTATGGCAGATTATATGCATGACCTTAACCCAGTTTCCCAGATTGTGGCTGATGCCGTGGGCGAACCCGGCAAGCGCACTTTCTTTCTGCAGGCCCGCGCCGGCGCCGACACAGTGAGCCTGGTGATGGAGAAGCAGGAGGTGAACAGCCTCGCGCTCAGCGTGCTCCAGTTGCTGGAGGACCTTGAGAAGCAGTATCCCGAGCTGCCACCCGCAACGACGCGCGGCATACGCCTGCAGGTGGAGCCGCCTGCCGAGCCCGCTTTCCGCGTGGGCGAGTTGAGCATTGGCTATGATGAGGATGACGACCAGATCTGGATTGTGGCCAAGGCGCTGGTCATCAACGAAGAGGGGGCCGTCGTTGACCCCGAGGACGATTCGGTGCCTGCGGTGCGCTTTGTGGCCTCGCGCGGCGCTCATGCGCGCCATGAGCGAGCACGCGCTCGAGGTCATCTCCCAGGGGAGGCCAATTTGCCCCCTTTGCGGCCGCCCCATTGACCGCGGCGGCCACTTCTGCCCGCGCAGCGACGGCCACTCCGTCCCCGTCATCTTCTGATCAGGCTGCCATGAGAATGGCAACAGGGCCACACGCCGATGTCCTCCAGCACTGCACCATCCAAAAAGAACCGACCGGAGCAGCGCCCCACCGAGAGCCCCACCGAGAGCCACGATGGTGACACTCGCGACGTTGATGCGACGGATGACCCGGTCGCAATCACCGAAGCCGACGTGCTCGATGCGCTGCTGAACGGAGACGTGCGCGAGCGCGGCCTGCTGCCCTACAGCTCCAACCACAGCTTTCTGGCAGTGGTGCATCATGGCGAGTTTGAGCTGCCCGTTGTCTACAAGCCGCAGCGCGGCGAGAACCCGCTCTGGGACTTTGAGTGGGGCACCCTCTGCAAGCGCGAAACCGCCGCCTACCTCGTTTCTCACACCCTGGGCTGGGACCTGGTGCCGCCCACCGTGCTGCGCGACGCCTCGCGTGGGCTGGGAAGCGTGCAGTTCTACGTGGACCACGATTCCGAGGCCCACTACTTTACGATCCAGGCCGATGCACGCCACGCCGAATCGCTGCGGCAACTGGCGCTCTTCGATGCGATTGTTAACAACGCCGACCGCAAGAGTGGCCATTGCCTGGTCGGTTCCGAACAGCGGCTCTGGGCAATTGACCACGGCCTCACCTTTCACACCGAGTACAAGCTGCGCACTGTGCTCTGGGAGTTTAGCGGTGAGCCGATCGCGCAGCCGCTGCTCGATGACCTCGACGACCTGCGCATGCAGCTTGTGGCCCAAGAGAGCGACCTGACGCAGCAACTGAGCTTGCTGTTGAGCACGGCAGAGCGGCGCGCGTTCGTGGCGCGCGTGCACACGCTGCTCAAGCAGGGCTGCTTCCCCGCTCCGGCACCGGCTCGGCGCAACTATCCCTGGCCTCCGGTTTGAACGGGGTTTCAAGGTTCAAGGGTTCGGCGCATGGAAGCGTGCGCGCCGCGCTGGATTGCCAGGATTGCTATTTGCCACTTACCCGTTGCCAATCAACCACTTAACCAATCACCTGTTCCACTTTCCCCCCAATGAAGGCGTGCGCGTGACCGTATGAAAGCAGTTGTAATGGCTGGCGGTGAAGGTTCGCGGCTCCGTCCGCTTACAGTCGGCCGCCCCAAGCCCCTCGTGCCCATTGTCAACAAGTCCGTCATGGCCCACATGCTGGACCAGTTGCGCAGTCACGGCATTACCGACGTTGTCGTGACGCTGCGTTTCATGGCCTCCGCAATCCAGGACTATTTCGACGACGGCAGCAGTATGGGGCTCAAGATCACCTACTGCGTAGAGGAGACGCCTCTGGGCACGGCAGGCAGCGTCAAGAATGCCTGCGGCCTGCTGGGCGGCGACGAACCAATCCTCGTCATTAGCGGCGACGCGCTGACAGACTTCGACCTCAACGCAATTGTGGCGGCCCACACGGACAAGGGCGCGCTCGCCACTATGACCCTCACCCACGTCCCCAACCCTGCCGAGTTTGGCATTGTGGTGACCGCCGAGGATGGCTCGATTGTGCGTTTTCTCGAGAAGCCGAGCTGGAGTGACATCGTCACCGACACGGTGAACACGGGCATTTACGTGCTCCAGCCCGAGATTCTCGACATGATCCCGCCCGATACGCAGTACGATTTCTCCAAGGATCTCTTCCCGGCGATGCTCCAGGAGCAGTTGCACCTCTTCGGCTACATTGCCGAGGGCTACTGGTGTGACGTGGGCACAATTGAGGAGTATCACCGCGCCAATTCAGATGTGCTCCACGGCCGCGTCAAGCTGGCGCAGCCCATTGGCGAGCATTTGGGGGGTGGCGTCTATGTGGGCAATGACGTGGAGATTGCCCCCAACGCGCAGCTCTATGGTCCCCTGTACCTTGGCAACGAGGTCAAAATCAAGGATGGCGTGCGCATCTATGGGCCGGCCGTGGTGCGCGACTACTCGGTGGTGGATAACTACACGCTCATCGAACGCAGCGTCATCTGGCGCAACAACTACATAGGCGAAAGCTGCGAGGTGCGCGGGGCCATCATCGTGCGCGAGTGCAGCCTCAAGCCCAAGGTGATGATCTTTGAGGGCGCAGTGATTGGCGACAACTGCGTCATCGGCGAAGGCAGCGTCATCCACCCCGACGTCAAGCTCTGGCCGCGCAAGGAAATCGAGCCGGGGACCGTCGTCAAGGAGAGCATCATCTGGGGCAACCAGGGGCGGCGCTCGCTCTTTGGCCGCTTCGGTGTCTCCGGCGTTGTGAATGTGGAGTTGACGCCCGAGTTTGCCGCCAAGCTGGGTGCGGCGCTGGGGGCAACCCTGCCCAAGGGCTCCTATGTTGCCATCAATCGCGACGAGCACCGCGCCTCGCGCATGCTCAAGCGCGCGCTCATCAGCGGGCTGCCGGGCACGGGCGTCAATGTGTGGGACCTGGGCTCGGTGCCCATTCCCGTGCTGCGCCACTTTGTGCGCCATCGTGCCGATACCTCGGCCGGGCTGCATGTGCGCATTAGCCCATTTGATCAGCGCGTGGTGGACATTCGCATGCTCGACGTGAGAGGGCTCAACCCCGACACCGCCGCCGAGCGCAATATGGAGCGCAACTTCTTCCGCGCCGACTTCCGGCGCGCCTACCTCGATGACATCGGCCGCATCGACTACGCGCACGAGCCTGTCGAGGCCTACCTCGAAACCTTCTTGCGCCATGTGGACGTGGCGCGCATCAGGTCGGCCAACTTCAGGGTCGTGCTCGACTTCTCCAACGGTTCGGCGGCCGACGCGCTCTCGCGCATTGTCAACAAGCTGGGCGTCGACGTGGTGGCGCTCAACGCCCGCACCGACGAAGCCAGGCTGGCCATGCTGCACGACGACTTCCGCGAGAACCAGGAGCGCGTGGGTAAAATCGTCCTGGCCCTGGGCGCCACTGTGGGCGTGCAACTGGATGTGGGTGGCGAGAAGATCTTCATTGTCGACGAAACCGGTGCGACCATCAGCGATGAGGTCGCCGCTGCGCTCATGCTCGAAATCGCACTCTACGCCCACCCGGGCCGCCCTGTCGCCGTGCCCATTACCATGCCCACCGCCTTCGACACCATCGCCGGCTGGCATGATGCGCCCATCCAGCGCATTGGCCAAAGCATGCAACGCGCAGACCCACGCCGCCACCCAGGGCGATACACTGCTCGTTTGCGACGGCACAGGCAGCTTCATCTTCCCCGATTTTATGCCGGTGGTGGACGGGCTCATGGCCACAGTGCGGCTGCTTGAGTACCTGGCCGTACGCGCAATGCCGCTCAGCGAGATCGTGCGCTATCTGCCGCCCATGCATCTTGTCAAGGGCTCGGTGCATACGCCGTGGGACGCCAAGGGTGGCGTCATGCGCCGCGTCAACGATGCCTACAAGGCGAGCGATGTAGAGACCGTTGACGGCATTAAGGTTTGGCTGCCCGATGATGCGTGGGTGCATATTTCGCCGCACAGCGACAAGCCGACTGTGGAGATTGTGGCCGAAGCGCGCTCGCAGAAGCTTGCCGAAGCGATTGTCCGGCAGGCCGTTGAGCAAGTGGAGCGCAGCCGCGACAACGGCATTTAAGTATGGTGGAGACGCCGCGCCGGCCCGAAACCATGTACACCGTCCTGACCCAATCGGCAGCCGAGACGCGCGCGCTGGGCGCGCGCCTGGGCCGCCTGTTGCGCGCCGGCGACGTCGTGCGGCTGCAAGGTGACCTGGGCGCGGGCAAGACGACCTTTGTGCAGGGTGTGGTGGGGGCTATGGTGCAGGACATGGTTCAGGGCATGGTGCAGGGCAAGGGTGGCGGCGTACGCGTGACCAGCCCCACCTTCACCCTCGTCAACGAGTACTCGGTTGCAGGCGGCCTCACGGTGCACCACATGGACGCCTATCGACTGGGCATGGCCGAAGCAGGCGAGCAGGTGGTTGATACGCTGGGCCTGGCTGACCTGCTTGAGGGCGACAGCGTGCTGCTGGTGGAGTGGAGCGAACGCATTGCCGCGCTCCTGCCCGAAGAGGCGCTCACCGTGCACTTCGATTACGCCGCCGGCGACGATGAGCGCACGCTCACCTTCACAGCCACAGGCCCCCGCGCCACCGCACTCCTGCGCGCCTTCGAGTAACAAGAAACAGCGGTACACAGATTCCACAGAAAAGAACAGACAACAACGGATATCCGTTGTTGTCTGTTCTTTTCTGTGGAATCTGTGTACCGCTGTTTCTTGTTACTGCTTGACTGTTGGCAGGTAGGTTCTTTCGGTGTAGGCGGCTGGGGTGAGGCGCGAGGCTTGAGCCATGACGACGGGCGCGTCGAGCTTGAGTTCCGTGCGCAGGTCGGCAACCACCTGCCCCCAGTTGACCGGTTCGCCCACCACGCCGTCATCCACAGGCGTGTTGGCCTCCGCCGCCAGGAAATCCAGGTATTCATCGGATGCGGCCTGGAAGAGCAGGCGGAAATCCACACGGCGTGCGCCGGCGGGCAGCACAAAATAGTCAAGGTCCCAGTATTGCCCGGGCTGGTAAGTCGCTCCCACCGGCAGCATGTCGCGTGCGGTGTAGCCCGCCTTATCCCAGCCGCGCGGCGGAATGCGGTTATCCTTGACGACTGTGTTATTGAGGATGAAGTGGAAGCTCTCGCCCTCCAGCGCGGGCCGCCCCAGCGCCAGCGCGTGGGCGGCGGTGATCCCTTGCTTGATCTCGTAGATGCGGCCCGGGTGCAGCAGGCCGCCCGTCTCCGTGGGCATGCCCGAGACGGCCATGAGCGCATCGTTGGCATCATAGACGCGCACCTCAAGCCACATGCGCCGCCCCTCGGCATAGCCTGTGGGCAGCTTGTGGCCCGTGTTATTGATAATCTTCACCGCGACATTGGCCACATCGGGCGTAATGGCGGCGGTCACAGTAATCTCCAGCGTGGCGGCGCGCTGGAGCATCTCCTCACCCAGGGCCACCGAGTTGGTGATCACGCTTGCGTCAAAGAGGCTGTCGCCCGGCACATCACCCCAGAAGGCGGCAATTCCCTTCTGCCAGAGGGCACTGCCGCCCGCGAACTGGTGGCGGCCCACGGTGCGCACCGTGCCACCCTCGCTGAGCGGCGCTTCGATGAGGGGCATGTGGCAATCCTGACAGACCGTTACGGGGCCATCTTCCGTCATTGTGGCGCGCTTCATGCCCGGATAGAACGCGCTCACCTCGGCTACGCCCCCGTTCTCCCCGTTGAAGGCGCTGAATTCCCACTCGCTGTAGGTGCGCTCAATGGGGAAGAGTTTGGCATTGGCGGACGCAGGCGCATCGAGCGGATTGAGCTCGTATTCCTGCGTGCTTTCGTTGAACGATAGCGTTGGGTTGTCGATGTCGTGGCAGGTTTCGCAGAGCTGCGCGGATCGCAGCAGGCTGCTCTGTGCGGAGTCGTGGGGGGCGCCTTCTGCGCCAAAGGGGCCGCGGCGCAGGTCATTGCGGTCCACTATGTACGCGCCGCTGCCGGCAATGAGGTGCGCGCCCGACGTGGCCGCGGCGTGGGCGCGTTCGGCCGGCGTCGGACGGCGCTTCGCCGGCCACTGGCTGCGGGGCCACCAGCCTGTGGCAGAAGCTGCACGAGACGCCCTGCAGGTCGTTCTTGGTGAGCGCGCTGCCATCCGTCACGCTGGAGCGCCCTTCCAGCCATCCATTGGGCGCATGGCAGCGCAGGCAGAGCTCGCCGCTGCCGGCGGCGTCTGCATTTGCCACCTGCAGCGCTGCACGGAAGAGAGGGTCGCGTGCGGCGTTGGCCATCATCGAGCCGGCGAAGTCATCCACAATCTCGCTGACGTGGCAGAAGCCGCACGACTGCGAAGCGACAAGCGGCGCATCGAGACCGCCGGGCTGCGTGCCGGGCAGCAGAAAGTCGCGCGGGGTGGTGGCCAGTGGAGGTGTAACGGGCCCAGTGGGCGCTGCGTCCTGTGCCCATGCGGCGCGTGCAAAGAGCGCCAGCGTGGCGAGCAGAATCAATGCGCCGAGGCCTGCGCCGGCGCGGCGCACTGTGCGAGAAAGGGGTGGTGTCATGCGTGCGCTCTCCCTGATCGCGCGAACGCACGCGATCAATGGCTGGTTCGCTGTTGAGAAATGGGGGATAGGTTCAGTCTACCACCAGCGAGGGGCAGATGCGTAGCGGCGGGCTATCGCTACGTGTTGGAAGCATGCGGCCCGTCGTAGCGGGGGGCTTCCAGCCCTCCGGCTGTTGTAGGTCACGTCTCCCGGCGTGACGACCGTAGATCACCTCTCCCGGCGTGACTCCGTAGTCTGCGCAGTGCGACGGCCGAAAACGGAGGGCTGGAAGCCCCCCGCTACGAGCGCAGCGCGTGCTTGCCAACGGTGGCTTACACCGCCGCTACGGCAGCCGGGTGTCCGTTGGGGACGCGCCCCACGGCCGTTTGCGCTGCCTCCAGGTAGGGGCGCAGGACGACCTCTGCCTCCTCGGGCGAGGTGGTGCGCATGAGCGCATTGCGAATGTACGCCGCCGAATGGACGCCGCGCACGTACCAGTTGAGGTGCTTGCGCATGGGGATGAAGCGATAGCGCGCGATGGCGCGAAAGGTCTCCTCGTAGAGCCATGCGTGCTCGAGCGCAATCTGCATGCGCAGCAGGCTGCGCGCTGCGTCGGGCCCGTTGAGCGGCGGCGCGCCCCGATCGCTGAAGATGAAGGGGTTGCCATAACTGCCCCGCCCAATCAGCACGCCATCCAGCCCATAGGCACGTGCACTGACGTGCGCATCGTCAAGCGACTCCACATCACCGTTGCCCAGCAGCAGCGTGGGCGAACCCTGCGCCAGCGCAGCGGCGTGGCCAATCGCGTCCCAGTCGGCGCTGCCTGCATAGGCCTGGCGCAGCGTGCGGCCGTGGATGGCAATCGCGGCCGGTTCACTCTCCAGCAGGCGCGGAATCCACTCGCCCACTTCGGGCACTTCATAGCCAATGCGCGTCTTTACGCTCACCGGCAGCGCGCGCCGTTGCTGGGAGGCAAGCGGAAGCGCAGCGCGGCGCGCCTCCACCGCGCGCACAAAGCGGCGGGGCGCGTATGCGTCGTCGGCCAGGTTACGCCCATTCACCCAAATCGGCCACCCCTGCCTTCGTCGCGGCCACAATTGCCTGTGCCACGTCGGGCGTGCGAATCAGCCCAGCGCCTGCGCCACGGTGCACGATGCTGTGGCTGGGGCAGCCCATGTTGATGTCAATGCCGTCAAAGCCCAGTTCGCAGGCGAAGAGGGCCATGTGGCGAAAAAGCTCGGGCTGGTGGCCATATATCTGCGCAATGATCGGCCGCTGGCTCTCGTCAAAGAGAAAATCCTTGAAGAGTCCCGGGTCCCCAAAGCGCAGCCGCTCCACCGCGGTGAACTCGGTGTAGAGCACCATGGGGTTGCCATACTTTTTCTGGATGAAGCGAAAGGGCTGATCGCTGACGCCGTTCATGGGCGCGAGGCCGATGATGGGGCGGGGCAGCGTCTGCCAGAAGGTTTCTGTCACGGCGTTCTCCAGCAAAGCCGCGCAAGCGTGCGCGTTGGCAGATGATACCAAAGGCGGTGCGCACCTGCACAACGGGCAGGCGGGACAGATGCCGTTATGCAGGCCGGGGTGTAGGGTGTGGGGTGTAGGGTGTGGGGTGGGGTGTGGGGAACGCTTCATCTCGTCCGAATCCCACACCCAACACCCTACACCCCACATTTTCGCAATTATGCCAGTGCTCGCTTCTGTGCTATGGTTGGCCCCCTTCCCTCAAGCGGCGACGCGCTTCGCCGAGAAAGCTAACCAACAGTCGAGCCTGCGGAGAGCCACAGAGCCCTGCCCTTCAGTTCAAACGCGACGCCTTTGTCACTATCTCGCTGTGTCAGCGCGATAGTCTTCGGATAGGCAGCGCTCTCTTGCGCAGTGCAGCCACTGGCGCACCCCATGCTCAAGGCAAATTACACCCTGACCGGCGCACCTGCGCCGGTCATGGCTGTATCTTGCCTCGTGCGCAATCACGCGCACCCTGCCGGCCGGCGTTCCACCAGCTAACAAGTGCGTTCGCAACCATGCACCCGCGTCCCAACTCTACGTTGCGGCGTGGGCCGCACCATGCCTGGCCCCAACATGTGGCCTTTTCACCGGAGGAATGAGCCCAATGACTCCCCTGTCTGTCTTGACTTCCCGTCGCGCGCACACTCAATCGCACTCTCGGATCGCTTTGTCGCTGCTCTTCACTTTCATTCTCACGCTGCTCTCATTGCCTGCCACGCAGCCTGCGTTTGCGCAGGACGCACCGCCCGCTGAAACAGACACGGCTGCCAACGCTGTACCGGCCGTAGCCATCGCTCCGGGCGAATACCTCGAAATCGCCTATGTCGACCAACTCGCCTTCCGCTGGAATGATGCCGGCTCCGACAGCGACAGAGATGGCTCCTTCTGGCAACCCGTTGTGCCGCCAGGCTGGTATGCGCTGGGCTCCTACGGCATTGGCGGTGGCGTTGGCAGCGCCTATGGCCCCGTGTTGGTGGCGAAAGAAATCGCGCCCAATTCGCTGGCCGCGCCCACAGGCTACACCTTGATCTGGGCCGATTATGGCTCCGGCTCCGACAACGACGGCTCCTTCTGGAAGCCCGATGCGCCGGCCAACTACACCTGCCTGGGCACGGTGGCGCAGGCGGGCTACGCCATGCCCTCGACCAACGCGATTCGCTGCGTGCGCACGGAACTCACCGTTGCTGCCAAGTATGATGTGTCGATCTGGGATGACAAGGGATCAGGCGCGGACTCCAACTTTAGCGCGTGGGGCGTCTATCCACTTTCTGAAGCGGGCGCCGACGCCGGGCTGACAATTGGCACCTTTGTGGGCACAAACAACTACAGCCAGCCGCCCGCGCCCGCCAAGACGCTCGCCGCTGCCTATGTCAAGGCGGCCACGGCCACACAGGCCGAAGTCAACAGCATGATTGCCACCTATGGCCCGGTGATCGCACTGCACCCCACCGAGCAGTATCTGCCCGACAGCGTCGACTACGTGCTGAACAACGGTACAACCATGTGTCGCGGCTACATCCGCAACCCGAATGATTACGCGACTTTCAGGTACGATGAGACGCTCTGCTATACCACGAACGCCGCCAGCCTGCTTGATACCGTGGCGGACTCCGAACAAGACCCTCGCTTCGGCTCGCCGGACTATGACTACTTCATGCAAGTGAATACGGCCGTAACCGGCGGCAGCATGGCCCGCGCCAAGGCCTACGTGCGCGCCACGCGCTACAGCCAGGCGTTTGTAGAGCTGCAATTCTGGATCTACTACCCCTTTAACGGCTCGGGCAAGTTCTATCTGCAGATTGGCGATATTGAATCCTACCACGTATTGACCGACCCCACGGGCCGGCACTTCGGTGACTGGGAGGTCGTGACCGTGCGCCTGGGCAAAGACGCCAATGACGGCATCTTCAAGCCCATGTCCTTTTATATGTCTCGCCACGGCACGAACCAGGTGCTCGCCTGGCGCGACCCTGCGCTGCTCAAGTATCTGACCAACCACCCAATTGCCTTTGCCGCACGCGATTCGCACGCCCACTATCCCAACGCCGCCACGCAGTACTACGAGCGCGTGGGCGACACCAACATTGGCGTGGGCACTGTGAATGTGGATCTTGAGGATTGGACTGCCTACAGCGGCCCTGCATTGGGCACCTACCTTCCGGGCAAGTACGAGATCGTCTCTTCGGACTTCCCAGGTGTTGCCGCAACCAACCCCGACTGGCTTGGCTTCTTCAAGCGCTGGGGGCAGAACGAGCGGCTCTCATTCGCGTATACCTATGACTATCTCTTCAGCGACTACACATACACCCAGGAAGAGGTTGGCCGCGGCCCCACCGGCCCGCAGACCAAGTCGCTCTGGCCGCAGTATGACAGCACGCCGCCCACCATTCTGGCCGTGATCACCGGCGGCAGCGCCAACGGCTATGGCTGGCGCAATGTGCCCACCACCCTCTCGTGGAGCGTGAACGATTCCCAGTCCCCGGTCAACATCAAGAAGTACTGCGACCCGATCACGCTCAGCAACGCCAACGGCGTGGACTATCGCTGCATTGCGGCCAGCAACGGCGGCTTCAAGACGGCCACCGCCCGGCTCAAAGTCGACACAACGCCGCCCACCACCAACGTCTCCAGCCCGCAGGCCGTCACCTACAACCAGGCCACGCCTCTGACGGCGTCGTGGTACAGTTACGACGCCGTTTCTGGCCTGCTCTCCACCTTGGCAACACTCGACGGCAACCCTGTGGCCCAGGGACAACCCATTGACCCGGCCGTGGGCCAGCACACCTTCACCGTAACCGCCACCGACCTCGCGGGTAATGTGGATGTGACGAGTGTCGTCTTCACCGTTGAGGCATCGGGCACCTTCAACATTCCGCCGGCCTTTACAAGCACACCTCCCTACACCGTCAGCGTCGGCTCGCCGTACGGCTACGCCATTACCACCAGTGACCTTGACCAAGTAAGCCCGCCAACCATCACTGCACCTGTGAAGCCGGACTTCCTCACCTTTGTGAACAACGGCAACGGCACGGCCTCACTCGCGGGCAACCCATCCGCTGCCAACCTGGGCGTCCATGAAGTCAAACTGCTGGTGGTGGACACAACCGGTGAGACGGACGTGCAGAACTTCTATCTCGAAGTGGTGACTGCCACCGCGCCGGTGCCCGGCATTGTGGCGGGCAAGGTCTACGTGGACAAGAACAAAAACGATCAGGTTGACCCCGACGAAGGCGTGGGCACGGTTGAAGTCAGTATCGAGTACGCGCCGATTGCGGCACAGGCGGCTGGAGCAGAGGCATTGGGCGGGGCGGCAGCAGCGTCGAATACCACGCTCAGTAATCCCGACGGAAGCTATGGCTTCGCCGCGATTCCGCCTACCACCTACTTCGTCAGCTTTGTGGCCCCGGTTGGCTATACGATGGCCATCACCCAGCCAGTCTTGATCACTGTGCAAAGCGGCCTGACGACGACCGTCCCGCCGCAGGAGGTGATTGCCAATGGCTTTGCGAACCCGACTGCAGGCAACATTAGCGGCAAGATCTTCGCAGATGCCAACGGCAACAAGCAGCCCGACCCCGGCGAAGGGGTGGGCGGCGTAATCATCACCGCCGACAACGGCGAAGCCGCCGCCGTCGCCTCGATTGACAGCCCGAACTTCAAGCAGTCAACGACAAGCGGCAGCGACGGCACGTACACCTTCAACGAACTGCCACCCGGAGCGTACTCGCTTAGCTTCGTTGCGCCGGAGGGCTACAAACTCTCGGCCACGGCTCCGCTGACACTCAACGTGACAGTCGGCCAGACAGTCACCGCCCCTCCCTTTGGGGTGGATGTCGTCTACGCCAACGTCAATCTGCCGGTTGTGGTCAAGTAGGCCATTCGCCAGTACCCGCAGTTGATGTGTAGAGAGAAGCGAGGCTTCCCATTGTGGAAGCCTCGCTTTGCTTTATTGGGGTTGGAGCAGCGTTTACTTTGGCGCTTGCGCACAACATGCGCGATATTGGGTGTGATCCTTTTACCCGGCGCAAGCCGCAGGCCGGGTTCAAGCCAGGAGGACAAAATGTCAAGCCGCTGGATGATCCTGCCGTTACTGCTTGTCACGCTTCTCTTTTCGGCCTGCACGCCCGCGCAGCCAACCCCCGCCGGCGCGCCTGCTGCCGAGGTTGCCGCCGACGCCCCCGCCGACACGCGAATCCCTGCCGAAGCCATTTCCATTCGCTTTGCCATGCAGGCTGCCGATCAACCACTTACCTGTACGCAAGGGGCAACGGGGCTGGGCCTCTCGCAGAATGAAGTCCAATTCAATGACCTGCGCTTCTATGTCTCCAACATTGCGCTGCTGAACACGGCGGGCGATCTGGTTCCCGTCGCGCTGGAGCAGAACATGTGGCAGTCGGGCGCGACGGCGCTGCTCGACTTTGAGGACGGCAGCGCAGGCTGCGCAGATTCGGGCAATGCCGAGCTGAACAGTGCGGTCACCGGCACCGTCACGCCGGGCGACTACACGGGCATCCAGTTTGAACTGGGCATTCCGGCATCTGCCAACCACCAGGATGTGACCGTGGCCCCGTCACCCCTCAACATCCCCGCCATGTGGTGGAACTGGCAGGGGGGCTACAAGTTCATTCGCGTCGACATGAAGGTGGCCGGACAAGAAGATGCGCCCACTGGCGGCGCGTGGTTCATTCACCTGGGCAGCACAGGCTGCGCCTCGGCCAACGAGTCGACGCCTCCCACCACTGCCTGCACGCGGCCCAACCTTGCCACCATCCGGCTGGAGGGCTTTGACGCCGCGCAGAATGTGATTGTGGCCGACATGGCCACGTTGCTGGCGCAGGTAGACCTGACGCAGTCCGTGCCCATGCCCCCCGGCTGCATGTCGGGCGCGGATGACCCCGACTGCATTGCGCTGCTGCCCGCCTTTGGGCTGGATGTGGCAACGGGCGCGTGTCTGGAAGAAGACTGCCCGACGCAGACGCTCTTCCGCGTACAATAGTCGTATGAGACGTCTCGACCGACAATCGATCATCAACTATACATTGGGTGTGGCGCTCGCGCTTGCAGGCATTGCCTTCGTGGGGGTGGGCGTCGCGCGTGGTGCAAGGCTCGCTGCCTGCTGCGCCAACTGTCAGCGCGCTGGATGCCCAGGTGGCCGAGGCACAGGCTCTGGAGGCGCAAACAGCGCAGCAGGCAGCGACTCCGGCTGTGCAGGGGAGCGCCATACCATTGCCGCGCGGCTTCCCGCCCATGCGCGTGCCCGACGACAATCCGCCCACGCCCGCGGGCATTGAACTGGGCCGCCACCTCTTCTACGACACGCGCCTCTCGGGCAATGGCACGCAGGCCTGCGCAAGCTGCCATCTGCAGGCGCTGGCCTTTAGCGACGGCAAGGCGTTGCCCACCGGCGCCACGGGCGAAGTGCTGCTGCGCAACAGCCCGGCGCTGGTCAACGTGGGCTATAACGCCACGCTCACGTGGGCGAATCCCGCACTGACCACAATTGAGCAGCAGGCGCTCATTCCGCTCTTCTCCGAATTCCCCGTGGAGATGGGCGTCACCGGCCACGAGGATGAGATCCTCGCGCGCCTTGCCGCTGATGCCGACTACCAGCAGCGCTTTGCCGATGCCTTCCCCACGGATGCGGATGCCATCGACTGGCACAACACGGTGCTGGCGCTCTCCTCCTTCATCCGCAGTATGGTCTCGGGCGATTCGCCCTACGATCGCTACATTGCCGGCGACAGCGACGCGCTCTCGCCATCGGCGCAGCGGGGCATGGAGATGTTCTTCTCGGAACGCTTTGAGTGTCACCACTGCCATGGCGGTTTCAATTTCAGCGCGTCCACGGTGCACGCCAATAGCACCTTTGGTTCATCCAATTTCCAGAACAACGGCCTCTACAATGTGGATGGCGAGGGCGGCTATCCCATGGGCAACCGCGGCGTTTACGAGATCACCGGTGTGGAGAGCGACATGGGGCGTTTCCGTGCGCCATCGCTGCGCAATGTGGAGTTGACAGCCCCCTACATGCACGACGGCAGCATAGACACGCTGGAGGCGGTCATCCGCCACTATGCCAATGGCGGTACGCTGACCGAAAGCGGCCCCAACGCGGGCGACGGCCGCGCCAACCCCAACAAGAGCCCGCTCGTCCCCGGCTTTGACATTAGCGAGCAGGAGAGCGCCGACCTTGTCGCCTTCCTCAAGAGCCTGACCGACGAAACCTTCATCACCAACCCTGCCTTCAGCGACCCATTCACCAACAACTGAACCCCGACGCAGAGGCGCAAAGAGAACGCAAAGAACTGCAAAAGCAAGAATGGCCTTCTTGCTTTTGCAGTTCTTTGCGTTCCTTTGCGTCTTTGCGCCTCTGCGTCGGGGTTTACTGGGCGCGCCAGTAGCCCCCATCAGCGCAGGCGCGGCAGAGGGTTTCGCCGCCCGTCACCACTTCGCGCTCGTTGAGGATCTCCTCGCCACAGCGTGCGCAGATGGCGCGGCAGCCCGGCTTGCTGAGGATTTCAGCCAGCGACTGCGTCAGCGCGACCGGCTGCCATAGAAACAGCTCGGCGTCGGGCATCTGCTGGTAGCCCATCAGCATCGTCTCCCAGCGATTGCGGGCGCTGGGCGCATAGGCCGCTGCGCCGTCGCGCGCCGCTGGGTGGGGCGCCACGCGCCACGCTCTTCCCAGCTTCGTGTCCACAAAGGTGGCCGCCACCTTGCCGTAATCCACCACGCGCAGCGTGCGCCGCCCCACCCAGCAGTTGGTGGCCACGGAGACGCCGTCGCAAAAGCAGCCGTCCGATTCCACAATCGTCAGCACTCGCTTGTCGCCCTGCGGCAAGGGCAAATCCAGCAGTCGGGCAGCCAGCATGCCCATGCGCACGCCAATCACCTGGCGCGGGCAAAGGTGGCGATGCAGCGTGGCCGACTCCGCCAGCAGCGCAGCCAGTGTAGCACTATCCACCGGCGCCATGATCGGCGCGATTAATGCAACGCTCATCGTCTATCCCCGCAGAATGTCATCCACCCAGGTCATAGCCGCCATGGCCGCCGGGTACCCGATTGTGGGAATGGCCAGCAGCACAACCTGGCGGATGGCCTCGGGCGCAATCCCTGCTTCAAGCGCCTTGCGCGTGTGCGCATGCGTGGCCCCTTCGGAGCGCACGGCCACCGCCAGCGCCAGTTTGATCAGATGGCGGCTCGTCCCATCCAGCGGACCCGCGCCGTGGGCCGCTGCGCCCAGCGCATCGTACGCCGCCCACACTTCAGGAAACTCATCCTTGAAGCGCTCATAGGCCGTTGGCAGTCTTTCGTTCATGCGTTCACCTCGTTGAATCTGTCGCGCAGCCAGTACGCAGTCCTCAACAATCAGTATTGAATACTGACAGTATTGCATACTGGCGATTGAGAATTAACCCCTGATTGTCGTGGCTCCATTGTAACAGAGAGGCCCGTGCCGATTACGGCGGCACGGGCCTCTGCCTGCATTCCTGCACTTGTGGGGAGAGAGTGGTGCGGGCGCAATGCCCACACCGTATGACCGCGTATCTACCTATTCAGTTGCGCCGCCCGCTGCTTCCCACGCGCCGTAGCCGGCCGGGAAGGAGCGCACATTGCTATAACCCATCAGGTGCAGCGCGGCGTTGGCCATCGCGGCGCGGTGGCCCGATGCGCAGTAGACAATCACCGGTTGGTCCGTCGGAATCTGGTCGGCGTTGCTTGCCAGCGTGCGAATGGGAATGTTCACCGCACCGGCGATGTGCCCTTCGCCAAATTCGCTCTCTTCGCGCACGTCGATGACGAAAGCGCCGTTGTCCATGGCAGCCTGCATCTTCTCAGCATCGCCGACGCTGAAGTAACCTTCGGGTACGTTGGCGAGGAACTCGTCCGCCGCCGCCAGTGCTTCGGGATTCACCTCAAGCGGGGTGACTGTGGTGGCTTCGGTCGCCTCGGTGGAGACTTCACCACCGGCCTCGCTCCATGCCTTCCAGCCGCCCGCAAAGGACTTCACATTCTCGTAGCCAAGCACCTTGAGCGTAGCCAGCGCTGTGCCGGCACGGTGGCCCGATGCGCAGTAGACGACGACGGGGCTGTCAGTGGGGATCAGAATCCAGATTCTGCGTCAGTGTGCGCAGCGGGATATTGATCGCGCCCGGGATGTGCCCTTCGGCAAACTCGCCCTCTTCGCGCACGTCAATCAGCAGCGGGCTGGTCGCCTCAATCATCTCGCTGAACTTCTCGAAGTTGCCTGCCGAGTAGTAGCCCTCGGGAATCGCCTCGAGCATGTCGGCCGTCTGCATGATGATGGCGAAGTCGGAGCCCATCGCGTCAACGATTTCGGTCGGAACGTCTGCTGCTGCTTCGGCGGGGGCTTCCGCAGGGGCCGCTGCAACTGTCTCCTGCGCGGCCTCCCATGCGCCATAGCCGGCGGCAAAGACGCGCACGTTGTCATAGCCGGCCATATGCAGAATGCCATTCGCCATGGCGGCGCGGTGGCCCGATGCGCAGTAGACAATCACGGGCTGGTCGGTGGGGATCTGGTCAAGGTTCGCCACGAGCGTGCGAATCGGCACGTTGATCGCCCCAGTGATCGCGCCTTCGGCAAATTCACTCTCTTCGCGCACGTCCACCAGGAACGCACCGTTGTCCATAGCTTCCTGCAACTTCTCCACAGCGCCCACGCTGTAGAAGCCTTCGGGAATGGCGGAGAGGAAACCGTCCACCTGGGCCAGCAGCTCGGCGTCGACCTCCTTGGGCTCAACGGTTTGTGCTTCGGTAGCCTCGAGCGACGCCTCGCGGCCTTCGCCGCTCCACGCCTTCCAGCCACCGGGGAAGGACTTCACATTGTCAAAGCCCAGCGTGCGCAGCGCCGAGAGCGCCGTGCCCGCGCGCAAGCCGCTGGCGCAGTAGACGAGCACCGGCTGGTCAGCCGGAATCTTGTCCAGGTTCTGGGCCACAGTGCGCAGGGGGATGTTGATGGCGCCGGGGATGTGTCCCTCGGCATATTCACCCGCTTCGCGCACGTCAATCAGCAGCACGCCTGCGTCCATGGCCGACTGCACATCGTCCATCTTGCCGGTGGCCAGGAAGCCTTCGGGGATGTTGGAGGCGAAGGCGTCGATGGCATCCATGCCGCCAACAGGCGCAGCCATGGCATCGGCGGGGGCGGCTTCGGCAGCAGGGGCAGCGGCCTGGGCCAAGGGGCCAGCCAGCGGCGCAGCGGCTTCGGCCAGCGGCGCTGCAGCCTCGGCGACGGGGGCGTCGGCGATGGGGGCCTGAATCGGCATGCAGCCGGCTGCCAACAAGAGTACAAACAGCAGTGAAAGCGAGAACAACGTCGTTCGATTCTTCATAAAATCTGCTCCTGCAATGATAGGGGTTTGAATAGTGTCAAAGCGAGTGTCTGGCTCGCTGTCAATCTCCGGTGATAGCTGCCGCTACGCGACGCGGTCCGTCTCGCGCGTCTCGTCATCAGCAACGGCCTGCTTTTCGCCGCCCAGCTTGTTGCGGCGGGCAATGACCGCACCCAGCCCCAGCGTTAACGCACTCAGGAAGCCAAAGTTGGCGGGCAGCGCCTTTGCCATGGATTGCGGCACCTGGGCCTTGGCGTCGGCGTGGGTATCGGGGTCCTCGGGCAAATCCCACACGGCTGGGTCGTCGGGCAGCACAACCAGCATGCCCAGCCCGCCGGCCTGCGTTTCGCCATAGACCTGGGCGTTGGGGTAGCGCTCCTTGATCGCTTCGACGCGTGCCTGTGCTTCGGCCAGAATGTCGGCGCGTTCGCCGTACATAAGCGCCTGGCTGGGGCAGGTCTTAACGCACCATGGCTCGCCGCCCGCCTCCACCACCGTCTTGCAGCCGTCGCACTTGGTGCTTTTCTTGTTGCGCAGCTTGGGCACTTCATAGGGGCACGCCGACACGCACTCGCCGCAGCCAATGCAGGGCTCAACATCAAGGCGGGTGAGGCCGTTCTCCTTGTACATCGCGCCTGTGGGGCAAACGTTCACGCAGGCGGCGTCGGTACAGTGATAGCAGCGGTGGTTGCTCACATAGCCGGTCAGCTTGGGGAAATCGCCAGTCACGATTTCGCCAATCTGAATGAACTGCGTCTTGGCAGCCAGTTCGTTGCCCGTTTTGCAGGCGGCCACGCAGCCCTGGCAGCCAACGCAGCGCGAAAGGTCAAGCAGGAAGGCATATTGCACGTCCGCACGTACGCCCGCTGTCGGCGCTGAGGCAGGCACCAGGGCCGGCACGGCGCGGTATGGATTCAGATTCATTTGGCTTTCCCCTTCTTGATGCGGACGAAGTTAACGCGCATGCCCGCGCCACCGCTGATCGGGTCCAGCACATAGCGGCTTTGCATCAGTGTATCGCTGGCGCCCTTGCCATTGGCCTGCGTCAGCCCCTCGGCGCTGTGGCCAAAGCCATGCACCATGTAGACGGCGTCCGGGCGAATGCGCTGCGTCACCTTGGCCTTGACCGGTGTGCTCTCAACGCCATCCTGATTCTCCAGGATCACCGTTGCGCCATCCTTGATCTTGAGCGCCTTGGCGGCGTCGGCGTTGATCCAGACCTCGTTCTCGCTGTAGAGCTCGCTCAGCAGCGGCGTGTTCTGCGTCTTGGCAAAGGTGTGCACAGGGTGGCGGCCATAGAGCAGGCGGAAGTACTCCTCGGGCGGCTCCTCCACCGGCTCGTAGACTGGAATCGGGTCGAAGCCCGCAAGCTCCAGCTCGTGCGAATAGAGTTGTATCTTGCCCGTGGGTGTGTGGAAGGGCGACGTTGTGCCGAAGTCCGCAAAGAAGGCCTTGGGCTTCTGCACGATGATGCCCTCGCTCGCGCGCATCTTCTCGATGCTCGATCCAATCGTCGCCAGGCGGGCGTTGATGAACTCCTCGGCGCTCTCCCACTTGAAGAACTTCTCCAGCCCCGTGCGCAGGCCAATTTCACGCGCAATCCACCAGGACGGCTTGGTGTCGTAGAAGGGCTCCACGGCGGGCTCGCGCAGCGAGATGTAGGGGGTCTTGTGCGCAATCGTGGAGAGCTCTTCGTAGCGCTCGAGGATGGTCGCCTCGGGCAGCACAATGTCGGCCCAGGCCACGTGCTCCATGGGCAACACGTCGATCACCAGCACGAACTCAAGCTGCTTGAGCGCCTCAATCGTGCGCTCGACCATGGGAATGCTGTTGGAGCAGGTTGACGCCGGAGACGATCAGCGCCTTGATCGGGTAGGGCTCGCCCGTGATCATCGGCTCAATCAATTCCTGCATGGCGGTGGAGCCGCGCAGGAACTTGGTGCGCGCGCCGTCGGCGCGCGCCTTGCCGCTGGGGCCGGTGGGAAGCTCGGCGCTCTCCTGGCCAGGCTCGGCCGAACAGCCGCCCGAACTGCCCGCCACGGCAAAGGGAGGATGGGGATACTCTTCAATATAGGGAGACTTGGCAAAGTAGAAGCCGCCCTCGCGTCCCACTGCACCCAGCAGCGCGTTGAGAATGTACTCCGCGCGCATGCGCTGTGTGTCGTTGCCATACCACGTTACGTGGCGGCCCGGCATAATGACCGACTGCGGCAGCGTTCTCGGCCATCACGCGCGCCGTCACGGCAATCATGTCAGCGTCAAGGTCGGTGATCTCGGCGGCCCACTCGGGGGTGAAGTCGGCCACATGCGCCTTGAGTTCGTCGAAACCCTCGGCCCATTCGGCAATGTAGTCGGCGTCGTAGAGGCTCTCGTTGATGAGCACGTGAATCCACGCCAGCAGCAGCGCCGTGTCGGTGCCCGGCTTGATGGGCAGCCAGTAGTCCGCCTTGGAGGCCACTGTGGAGAAGCGGGGGTCGACCACAATCACCTTGGCGCCGTTGGCCACGGCCGTGGCAAAGTCCTGCATTACCGTATTGCGTGCGTCCTCGCCAATGTGGCTGCCAATCAGGGTGAGGCATTTGAGGCCGTCCCAGTCCACCGGCTCGTGGCCGCCAATGGCAAAGCCATAGGTGAGCTTGGCTGCTTCCTCGCGTGGCGAGAGGCAGAGCGATGAGGAGGGCTTGGCGGCATTGGGGGTGCCAAAGGCCTGCGCCCAGTAGTCGGCAAACCAGTAGTCGCCCGCAGTGTGGCCAAAGACAGCCACCGATTCCGGGCCATACTCGGCCGCAATCGCGTTGATCTTTTCGGCAGCGGCGTCCAGCGCCTCGGTCCAGGCCACTTCCTTGAACTTGCCCTCGCCCCGTTCGCCCGTGCGCATCATGGGTGCGCGCAGCCGGTCGGGGTCATACATGAAGGAGACGCCGCCCTGCCCACGCGCGCAAAGCTTGCCGCGACTCTTGGGGTCGGCGGGGTTGCCGTCAATCTTGAAGACGGTGTCGCCCACACTCTGTGCAATGATGCCGCAGCGCCACGGGCACATGTCGCAGACGCTGTAGGTGGATTTGATGGCCCCTCGATAGAACCAGGCATCGGGGACGCCCGCCTGACGCAGCGTGGCGGCTGCAGTGCGGCGCACGTGGCGTGTGGCCATGGCCATGCCGCCTCCGCCTGCCATGGCCGCCTTGAGGAAACTGCGGCGGGTGATCTGTAATGCAACCTTTCCCATACTCCCATCCTTTTTTGAACACGCACGTGCGTCTTTACGCGTGCGGTTGGTCGCACAAAATTGCGTTGCGCAGCGGCGGCTTGACCCGCCGCTGCGCAACGCACGCCCCTCAGATCGTCACGTCGCCGCAGCAGAAGCTCGGCTCCAGCGACGGGGGCTGCATGCCTGCCTCAAAGGCGGCCAGCAGCCGCGCCTCGTGCTCCATGGCGCGGTTCATTACACACAAAATGCTCGAGAGCCACTCCTGCTCAATGTGCTCCTTGGCAATGCTGCTGCATGCGCCCGCCTGCCAGACCTCGCGGCGATAGGCGCGGTGGCTTAGCGGCAGCAGTGTGACAGTGCGCACCTGGGGGTTGTGTTCCATCATGGTGCGCACCAGCGCAGGCGTGCTCTCGTGGGCAATCGTCCAATCCAGAATCACCACATCGTCGGCGCGGTGCGTCGACGCGCGTCATCAGTTCGTCGCGTGTGGTGGTGTGGGTAACCGAGATATGCAGAGGCGTCAGTTCAAGCGCGGAGTCCAACAGCGACGCGAACAGCTCGCGCGTGGCGGGGTCGGGCGTGGCGAAGAGCAGGCGGATGACCATGGGGATACTCTGGCGGGATACTCTGGCGGGAGACTCCGGTCGTGCAGCGCGCGGTGTAGAGTCATGCGGATGCGCATGACTACTCTACGCTGTTCCGGCCCGTTTGTCTGTGGGGAGAAGTTCGACAACCTGAGGGGAAATGTGCTTACAACGTGCATTTGAAGCGAGGCTTCCGATTTTGGAAGCCTCGCTTCGGCAGGCGAACCTCGTGATACCACGTCAGCCCAATGCGAGGCTTCACGTCGGGAGACTCCGCCTCGCAGGGAGTTTACTGGTACTCCACCAGCAGGCCGCGCGCGAGGGCGTACTTGACGAGGTCCACGCGGCTGCTGAGGAAGAGCTTGTCCATAATGCGCCCGCGGTAGGTCTCCACCGTCTTGGGGCTGAGCGAAAGCTGCTCACCTACCTGCGCCGCGGTGTGGCCCAGCGCAATCAGCTTGAGCACCTCACGCTCGCGCTCGCTCAGCGTGTCGTAGGCGTCGGCGCTGGGGCCGCTCTGGCGCTGGCTCAGGTAATCCTCCAGCAACATGCGCGTGGCGGAGGGGTAGAGAAACGCGCCCCCCTGGCCACCGAGCGGATTGCATCCAGCAGCTCCGTGTCCACAGTGGATTTGAGCACGTAGCCCGCCGCGCCCGCCTTGAGCACGGGGAAGAGGTAACGCTCCTGCGCATGCACAGTTAGAATCAGCACCTGTGCGGCGGGGTTCTCCTGGCGAATGCGGCGTGTG
Organism: uncultured Chloroflexia bacterium; assembly: GCA_963773745.1. Lineage (GTDB taxonomy): Bacteria > Chloroflexota > Anaerolineae > Caldilineales > Caldilineaceae > UBA5069. The sequence continues at coordinate 66,249 of CAVZCL010000003.1, read as the reverse complement.
GCCTCCAGCCCGTCCATCTCGGGCATGGAAATGTCCATCACCACCACGTCGGGCTGGAGTGCGCGCGTCCGTTCAACGCCCTCCACGCCGTTGCCTGCCTCGCCCACCACGCGCAGGTCCGGCTCGGCGTTAATCAGCGCCTTGAGGCCGACGCGCACAACCATGTGATCGTCCACAAGCAGAATGCGAATCGGGTCGCTCATGCGCCCTCCTGTATGGGCTGCAAGAGCGGTAAAGGCTCGACCGAGATGCCCTGGGCAACCTGGGCCGGCTGCGCTTCATGCACTGGTGGCGCGTGCTGCTCTACAGGCACCGTGGCGAGAATCAGCGATCCTGCGCCAGGTGTCGACTCAATCACAAGCGCACCGCCGATGATCGCCATGCGCTCGCGCATGCCCAGCAGCCCCATGGCGCAGCCGCGCGTGGCCGCATTGCTCCCGCGCACCGAGGATGGGTCAAAGCCAATGCCGTTGTCGCGCACGGCCAGCGTAACAACGTCATTGGTGCGCGTCAGGTCAACCTCCACGCGTGTGGCGCTGGCGTGGCGGTGCACGTTGCTCAGCGCCTCCTGCCCCACACGGTAGAGCGCCAACTCGGTGTCGCGCGCCATGCGCGCTTCCATACCGCGCACAACGACCGCGCCTTGCGTGCTCCCCTCCTTGTTGAACTCATCGACGCGCCACTCGAGCGCGGGGCCAAGGCCCAGGTCGTCGAGGATGGTCGGGCGCAGGTCCAGCGACACACGGCGCACATCCTCCAGCGCCGAGGCTGTGAGTTCGCGCAGATCATGCACGCGTGCCTGCGCCTCTTCGGGCGTGTGGGCGTGCTCCAGCAGGCGCAGGCGCACGAGCAGCGAGGTAAGCGATTGCGCCGCCTCATCGTGAAGTTCGCGGGCAAGGCGCAATCGCTCCTCCTCTTGCGCGCCAATCAGGCGGCGGGTCAGCCCCTGCATCTCGGCGGCGCTCTGCTCCTGACGCAGCACCATCGCGTTGAAGGTCTCGGCCAGGCGGTCGAAGCGCTCGTCGCTCACTTCGCCCATCTCCACATGCACGGCGGCCTCGCCTGCGCGCACGCGGTCCACCCCATCCTGCAGGTTGTCGAGGGGAGCGAGCGCGCGCCGCAGCACCCAGCGATTGACAAAGTAGCTGAGAATGACCCCCGCCGCGGCAAAGAGGATGATCAGTTCAAGGTGCAGATCATTGGGGAAGGCGCGCACATGCCAGACGGTGATGATGGTGCCGGCAAATGCGCCCAGCCCCACCACGGCCAGATTGGCAAAGAGAATCTTGTCGAAGAGCGGCCGCTGCAGCAGTTTATGGCGGAACGAAGATTTTGGCGTCATGAGCCGTCAGTATAGCACGCGCCCTCTGCTGCGACGCGCAAATTTCCGTCCGCAGTAGTCCGCAAAAAGAAACGAAACACCAGTACACAGATTTCACAGATTAAACAGATAACAACCGATGTTTTCTTCTTCAAATTCGCTTTTGTCTGTGCCGTTTCTGTGCAATCTGTGTACTGGTGTTTCGTTTCTTTTTGCGGACTACTGCAGAAGAGGCGGAAACAACGGAAACTATGTGAACAGCGCTGTTCATGTTATTTCCGTTGTTTCCGCCTCTTCTGCGGACGGAAATTTGCGCGTGAGCGACTCGCGCGCAAATTCCCAGGCGAGACGCGCAATTGCACCTGGGTTGAAGTTGAGTATCTGCCGGCTCCAGAAGAGTTCCGTCTTGTCGCAAACGGTGGAGACGCTGAAGGCGTTGACCTCGCCCATGAGGCGTGCTTCGGCTTCGCTGTCCGACGTGCTGCTCTCTTTCGCCGCCTCCAGCCGCGCGCTGAGTTCGCGTGCATCATGAATGTGGCGTGCCACGGCCTCACCCTGTGCCTGTGCAATGCGGCCGTAGCGCAGCTTGAGGGCATTGAGCGCCTCGCCTGCGTCATAGGTCACAGCCGCCATCTCGTCGCGCGTCATCCACTCTGTTTCATAGTTCAGAATTTGCACCCACGAGGGCTGCACAAGTTGCTGGCGATGCTCCTCCAGCGTGTGCGCAAAGAGGCGGTAGCCGTAGGCCTCGGGCGACTCAAAGACGCGGCTCGCCGGATCGAGAAAGGGGCCCATGGGCGAGATGAAGCAGGAGAGGCGCTTGTCGGTCATCTGGAAGAGCGTTTCGCAGTAGGCAATCGATTCCATCACCGACGCGCGCGTTTGGCCCGAGAGCCCGATCATGAAGAAGACATCCACGCGCGTGCAGCGCAGCGCCAGCGCCTGATGAATAATGGCCTCCATCTCGGCGTTTGTAAAGGAGATTGTGGCATCCTGCCGGCGGCGCAGCGCCTCGTCATGGCTCTCGGGCGAAAGCTCAAGGCTCCAGCGCGCCAGGGCGCTGTCAATCGTTGCCAAATAGTCGGGCGGCGGCATGGAGAAGAGTTCAAAGACGATCTCGTTTTTGAGCTTGGCCTGCCGCAGCAGTTCAATCACCTCATGCGCGTACGCATCCCCCGCCTGGCGCAGGTCGCCCACCAGGAAGATGGGGCCGCGCGAAATGCGGCTGATGTCGCGCATGTTCTTCACCAAATTGGAGGGGCTGCGGTAGATAGGCTGCGGGCGCACGCTGAGAATGGCGCATGCGTCGCGCGAGTTGCCGCAGGTAACGCAGTTGTGCGCGCAGCCACGCACGGTGAAGGCGGCAGTTATCGGGTTTTGCCACCAGCCGTTGAAGGGCAGCACGCTCTCCAGATCACGGTAGCGCAGCACCATCTTCACCAGCCGCTGGGGGGCAAGGTTGGCATAGTCGAGCGAGTCGGGGACGAAGGTGGACGGATTGATGTGCACGCCCGCTTCATCCTTCCAGGTGAGGTTGGAGACGTCATCCGGCACGCTGCCCGCCAAAATGTGCTGCATGAGGTCGTAGAGGGGCGGCTCCACCGAATCGCCGCGCAGCACGTAGTCGACGGCGGGATAGCCGATCAGCTCCTCATGAAAGTAGCTGGAGGAGAGACCACCCATGATTACCGGCACAGTGGGGTGAAGCTGCTTGACAATACGCGCGACCTCGATTGCGCCGTGGGCATGGGGCAGCCAGTGGAGATCAATTCCCACGGCACGCGGTTGGAGTTTGGACAGGAAGCGCGCCACATCAAAGTGCGGGTCATTCATCATGCGCAGTGCGAGATTGACAATGCGCACGCGCAGACCACGCGCTTCGAGGTAATCCGTCATCGTCAGGAAGCCGAGCGGGTACATCTCGAAGACCGGCGAAGAGGGGATAAGGTCGCTGACTGGGCCGTACATAATCGCGCGCGTGCGAAAATCGTACACGCTGGGCGGATGAAGGAGGAGCAGGTCAATTGGGGCCATGGGCATACGCTGCGGCGCCGGCGGAACGCACGGCCGGCAGTGCGGCTACCCCAGTGTAGCACAAATCAACGCCCTGGCCCGTCCGTATCGAAGCGACGGCTTCCAAAGTCGGAAGCCTCGCTTCATGGGTCACTTCTTCGCTGCGTTCGCCTTGAATGCGTCGTACTTCGCCACTGCCTCGCGCACGTACGCCTCCACAACCGCTACGTCAACCTGCTCCAGCGACGCGTAGTCCAGATTGCCGATTGTGGTGGAGCCGGCGCGCAGCAGCTTCGCCTTGTCCTCCAGCAGGTTACCCCACAAGAAGCGCAGCGTGACCACCTTTTTGGTCGCGCTGATGGCGCAGACCCAGTTGCGGTAGTCGCCATTCAGCCCATACATGAGAATGCCGTAGCTGATCCTGGGCGCAAGCGCCGGCGCGGCACTGCGCACAACCTCGTCCAGCAATGTGATAATCGCGCCAAAGCGCGGGTCAACGGTTTCCATGTACCTGTCGCGGATACTCTCGCTCATCGTGATCCTTCCTGCGTTGCAGCGGCCCACCTTGCGGTGCAGCGCCGTATGACGACCCATCTGAGTGCATCGCCCTCATTGTACGCCGGAACAAGCGGCACAGGCCATGTGCAACGCGAGCTGTACGTCTACCCTGAAATGGCCTTAGCGTGACGCACGGTCGAATTTCGCAGCGGGAGCCTTCCAGCCCTCCGGTTTCGCTGCGCGCAGGCGCTTCCATCGCAGCGGCGGCGCATGACCAGCGGGGGCTTCTGCCGCGGAAAAATTCAGCCTTGGCTAAATTTTTATTTTATGGTACCCTAGGCTATAATTTAGGGAAACAAGAAACTGTGTCGCACCGTTACTGCGAATGCACCAGCACACGGCCATTGCCCCATACGCCGGCGCAACTGCAAGACACGCAAAACTATCCGGAATGGAGTCTGCACAATGAATCCATGGATTTGGTTCGCAATCCTGCTTGGCATGGCAGCGCTGCTGCTGCTCTGGCCCAAGCGCGGGCTGCTTGCCCGCTGGCGCAACGAAAAGCGCACAAGCGAGCGTATTCAGGTGGAGGATGTGCTCAAGCACCTCTACAACTATGAACTGGAGACACGCCGCCCCACACTGGCAAGCATTGCCGGACGTGTCCACATTACTGAAAACGAGGCCGCCGCACTGGTGGAGACAATGCAGGCGCGTGGCCTTGTACAGTGGCACAACGAGCAGCTGGCATTGTCGCCCGACGGTCGCGCCTATGCGCTCCACATTGTGCGCGCACACCGTCTCTGGGAGCGCTACCTGGCCGACGAAACCGGCTATGACGAAACCCGCTGGCACGCGGCAGGCGGAAGAGTTCGAGCATTTGCTCACGCCCGAGGAGATTGCTCAACTGGCCAGCCGTTTGGGCCAGCCCCTGGTAGACCCTCACGGCGACCCCATTCCCAACGCGCAGGGCGAGCTGCAAACATTTGCCCGGCCAAAGCCTGACGGCGCTGCCCACAGGCCAGGTGGCCCGCATTGTCCACCTGGAGGACGAACCCAACGTCATCTACGCGCAGTTGGTGGCCGAAGGCTTCTATCCGGGCATGGTCATCCGTGTGCTCGACAAATCCGCGCAAAGCGTGCGCGTGTGGGCCGACAACAACGAGCATCTGCTTGCGCCCATTGTCGCGGCTGCGATCACGGTGGAGCCGGTGCTGCAGCCCATTCTCGACGCGAGCGACCGAACAAGCCTTGCCGAACTACGCCCGCCGGAGCGAGCGCGTGTGCTGGGCCTTTCGCCCCGCTGTCGTGGCGCAGAACGCCGCCGCCTCCTGGATTTGGGCATTGTCGCCGGCACCGTGGTCGAAGCCGAACTCATTAGCCCCAGCGGAGACCCCACGGCCTACCGCGTGCGCGATACGCTGATTGCGCTGCGCAGCGAGCAGGCCGCATTAATCACGATTGAGCGTTTGCCCTCTGCAGCGGATGAACGAGCAGCGGACGAACGAGCCGCTGAAGTGGAAACAGAAGAAGGGATGGTTGCCGTATGAAGGAACAGAACATCGAACTCATGGATGCGCCGGAACTCGGCCATATTACGATTGACCCGCCCCCTGCAGTCGCGGCGGGCTGCGAGACCTGCGCCGTCCACAACCAGGCCAACCTGCGCAAGCTGGGCGTGGATATGGCCGATCTGGGACTTTGTGGTGGCGCTGGCAGGCAACCCCAACGTGGGCAAAAGCACTGTCTTCAACGCCCTCACCGGCCTGCGCCAGCACACGGGCAACTGGCCCGGCAAAACCGTCTCGCGTGCCGAGGGCGGCTTTGAATATGGCGAGCAGCGCTTCAAGCTGATTGACCTGCCCGGCACCTATTCGCTGCTCGCCACCAGCCTGGACGAGGAAGTGGCGCGCGACTTCATCCTCTTTGGCCGCCCCGACGTCACGATTGTGGTGGTGGATGCCAGCCGCCTGGAGCGCAACCTCAACCTCGTGCTGCAGGTGCTGGAAATCACCGACCGCGTCGTCGTATGCCTCAACCTCATGGACGAGGCGCGCCGCCACGACCTGCAGATTGACGAGCGCCAGCTTGCACGCCGCCTGGGCGTGCCCGTCATTCCCACTGCCGCGCGCTACGGCGAGGGCATGGATGCGCTGCTGCAGGCCGTGCGCGACGTAGGCACGGGCAGTTTCGTCACCAAGCCCCATCGCCCCCACCGTGAAATCGTCTCGGTGCGCGGCGCCGCCACGGAGCTGGAAGAGCGGCTGCACGCCTTCGATCCGGCACTGCCCAATGCCCGCTGGGTTGCGCTGCGTCTGCTGGATGGCGATGAACGCATCGCAGAGGCGCTGCTGCATGGCGAGCTGGGCGACCTGGCCCAAGCCACGGCCAGCCCGCAGGAGGGCAACCTTGAGCAGCGCCGCCAGCAGGATACAACGCCCACGTGGGTTGTTGCAGCGGACCCTAAGGCGCAGGCGATTGTCGATCGCGCCGCGCAGTTGCGCCTGCAAGTAGGCGACTTTCACGAATTTCTCATGGAGGCTACCTTTGCCGAGGCCGCCGACATTGCCGACAACGTCGTCACCCGCCCCGACAAAGCCGCCAGCCGCAGCTTTGAGCAGACCATAGACAAGCTGGTCACAAGCCGCATTTGGGGCTTCCCGCTCATGATTGCTGCTCTTTGCGCTCGTCTTCTGGATTACGATTGTGGGGGCCAACTACCCGTCGGCCTTCCTTTCCGACATCCTCATTGGGCAGGTCTATCCCTTCCTCCACAGCGTGGCGGCAGAGCATCGGCATGCCGTGGTGGCTCAGCGGCTTCCTGATCGACGGCGTTTACCTGGCGACGGCGTGGGTCGTGGCGGTCATGCTGCCGCCCATGGCGATCTTCTTCCCGCTCTTTACGCTGCTGGAGGACTTTGGCTACCTGCCGCGCGTGGCCTTCAATCTCGACAATGTCTTCCGCAAGTCGGGCGCACATGGCAAGCAGTCGCTGAGCATGATGATGGGCTTTGGCTGCAACGCCGCGGGCATGGTCGCCACGCGCGTCATTGACAGCCCGCGCGAGCGCCTGATCGCCATGATTACCAACAACTTTGCCCTCTGCAACGGCCGCTGGCCCACGCAGATTCTGATTGCGACGATCTTCATCGGCGCGCTTGGTCCCGCCCTATCTGGCGGGCATGGTCTCGGCCCTGGCGGTGGTCGCGATTGCCGCTGTTGGGCGTCTTGCTGACCTTTGCCGTCTCGTGGGCGCTCTCGCGCACGGTGCTTCAGGGTGAGGTCTCCACCTTTAGCCTGGAGCTGCCGCCCTACCGGCCGCCGCGCATTTGGCACACCATCTACACGTCGATGATCGACCGCACCTTCTTCGTGCTCTGGCGGGCCATTGTCTTTGCCGCACCGGCGGGCGCCGTGATCTGGCTGATTGCCAACATTCACATTGGCGGCGTCAGCATTGCCGAGTTGCTGATCGACTGGCTCAATCCGCTTGGCATTCTGCTGGGGCTCAACGGCATCATCCTGGTGGCCTACATCGTCGCCATTCCCGCCAACGAGATCGTCATTCCCACCATCCTGATGCTCACCGTGCTTATGACGGGCGTGACTGGCGTGGGCCAGGGCGCGGGCGTCATGTTTGACGCCGACTCGGCCGATGCGACGCTAAGCCTGCTGCAAGCCGGTGGCTGGACGCTGCTGACGGCCGTCAACCTGATGCTCTTCAGCCTGCTCCACAATCCGTGCAGCACGACGATCTACACCATGTACAAGGAATCGGGCAGCCGCAAGTGGACGCTCGTCGCAACGTTCCTGCCCCTGGCCATGGGCTTTGTGGTCACCTTCGTGGTGGCGCAGGTCTGGCGGCTGATTGCCATGGCGTAGACCGCCACCAAAGGAAATTTCTGTACGCTGGAAAAGGCGGTAACAACGGAAATAACAGGAAATAAGAGCAGCGCTTTTGTTTCCTGTTTTTTCCGTTGTTACCGCCTTTTCAGCGTACAGAAATGTTGAACGCTGCCCCGAAGTGACTTTCGCCCCGCGTCTTCTGCTACAATGGAAATGCGCCGCCCCCGCGAGCACTCCCACATTCATGCAACCAAACAGAAAGCGGTTCACCATGGCAAAATCGCATTGATCGGCGCAGGGAGCATTGTTTTCACCCGCAATCTGTGCAGCGACATCCTGCTCGCACCCGCCCTGCAGGAGAGCACTATCGCGCTCATGGACATCGACCCCGCGCGCCTTGCCCAGGCGCGCGACCTGGTGCAGACGATGATTGATGCGCGCGGCATTGGCGCGCGCATCGAGGCGACGCTGGACAGGCGCGAGGCCGTGCGTGATGCCGATTACGTCATCACCACCTTCCAGCAGGGCGGGCTGGAGGCCTACCGCTGCGACATCGAAACACCGCAACGGTACGGCGTGGAGCAATGCGTGGGCGACACGCTGGGGCCAGGCGGCGTCTTCCGCCGCGCTGCGCACCATTCCCGTGCTGCTGGGCCTTGCCCAGGAGATGGACGCGAGCGCGCCCGATGCGCTGCTGCTCAACTACGTCAACCCCATGGCCGCCAACTGCTGGGCGTGGGCGCGCGCCACGGGCCGCCCCCACGTGGGCCTGTGCCACAGCGTGCAGGACACAAGCGAAATGCTCGCGCGCTGGGTGGATGTCCCCTACGACGAGGTGAACTTCACCTGCGCGGGCATCAATCACCAGGCCTTCTTCCTCAGCTTCAGGCGCGGCGACGCAGACCTCTACCCGCTCATCCGCAGCTGCGCCAACCAGGACGCGATGCGGGCCGAGGAGCCCGTACGCATTGAGCTGATGAAGCACTTTGGCTACTTCGTCACCGAATCAAGCGGCCACGCCAGCGAGTATTCACCCTATTTCCGCAAAAGCGCCGGCATGGTGAACGAGGGGCTGGTGCCCCGCTTCATCGACCAGAAGAATTACTGGTATGACTGGGGGCGCACGGGCGGCTATTTGCGCCACTGCATTGAGCGGCAGGCGCTGGCGCAGGAGGACTTTGCCGAGCTGGCTGCGGGCACGAAGCAGCCAGCCACGGCGCGTTCGCACGAGTACGGCTCGTATATCATCGAAGCGATGGAAACCAACCAGCTCGTGCGCATTAACGGCAATGTGCCCAACACGGGGCTGATTGAGAAGCTGCCCGCCGGCTGCTGCGTGGAAGTGGCCTGCCTCGTCGATGCCAACGGTATCCAGCCCACGCACGTGGCGCACTACCCCACGCAACTGGCGGCGCTCAACCGGACAAATGTCAACGTGCAGGAGCTTATTGTGGATGCAGCGCTGCGCGGCGACCGCGACGCCGTCTTCCACGCCGTCATGCTGGACCCACTCACGGCCGCAGTCTGCACGCTGCCCCAAATCCACGCTATGGTTGAGGAGATGCTGACCGAGCAACAGCCCTGGCTGCCCCAATTCAACGGCCTCGCCACATAGAACAAACAGCGAGTACACAGATTTCACAGAAACAAACAGATAACAGCGGATAACAACACGACTTCTTGTTGTTATCCGCTGTTATCTGTTTGTTTCTGTGAAATCTGTGTACTCGCTGTTTTTGCCGCTATGCCTCGCCCAGCCCGTACAAATCGGTGAACTTGGTGGTGATGTAGTCGAGGTAGGGCGCGGCATCCAGGTCGCTGCCGGTTACGCGCTGGAGCAGTTCCGCCGCCGTGAAGGCGCGGCCGTACTGGTAGATGTTCTCCGTGAGCCACGCCAACAGCGGCGCATAGTTGCCGCGCGCCAGGTCGCTCTCCAGGCCAGGCAGCGCCGTGTTGGCCGCCTTGAAGAATTGCGCCGCCATGACGTTGCCAATCGTATAGGTGGGGAAGCTGCCGATGTAGCCGGTTGACCAGTGAATGTCCTGCAGCACGCCCTCGGTGTCGGTCGGCGGCGTCAGCCCCAGGTATTCCTCCACCTTGCCATTCCAGACCTCCGGCAGATCCGCGACCGCAATCGAGCCGTCCATCAGCCCCATCTCAATTTCGGCGCGCAACATGATGTGCAGGTTGTAGGTCACCTCGTCGGCCTCGACGCGGATCAGGCTGGGCTGCACACGGTTGACGGCGCGGTGGAATGCGTCGACATCCACGTCGGCCAGCTGTTCCGGGAAGGTGGCCTGGAGCTGCGCGAAGTGCAGATCCCAGAAGGCGCGGCTGCGCCCCACCTGGTTCTCCCACAGGCGCGATTGCGACTCATGCGTGCCAAAGCTTGTGCCGCCTACCGCATAGAGATTGAGGAAATCGGTCGTCGAGCGCGCTGCGTGTGAGCGCCGGCGCGACGCCCTGCTCGTAGAGCGCGTGGCCCGTTTCGTGGAAGAGGCCAAAGATGGCGCCGGGCATGTAGTTCGTCTGGTAGCGGGTGGTAATGCGCACATCCTCGCGGGTGAAGGAGATCTCGAAAGGGTGGTTCGAGACATCCAGCCGGCCGCGGTTCAGGTCATAGCCAAAGGCCTGCGCAATTGCCAAGCCGAAGGCGCGCTGCTCAGCCGGCGGATAGGCGCGCTTGAGGAAATCAGCGCGCGGCGTCACACCGCTCTCCACAATGCGCTGCAGCAGCGGCAGCACGCCCGCCTTGAGGTCGGCAAAGAGGGCGGTCAGGCGCGCCGCCGTCATGCCCGGCTCATACTGGAGCAGCATGGCGTCATAGGGATGGTCCGTGTAGCCGATCGCCTCGGCAATCGCGCGGTTGAGGCGCACCATGTGGGCAAGGTGGGGCTGGAAGTGGGCGAAGTCATTGGCGGCTTTGGCCTCGCCCCATGCCTGCTGTGCGGCGGCTTTGTGCACCGCCATCTCGCCCACCAGCGCAACGGGGATGCGGCGCGCTATGTCGTGCGCTGCGCGCGCGGCGCACACGCTGCGCACGCGCATGGAATCGGCTGCTTCACCGGCCACCTCCGCCTCGGCGCCCTCGATCAGGCGCGCCATGGCGTCGCTGGTGAAGCGCTCCTGCGCGATGCTGGTGAGGGTCGCAATCTGCTGGCCGCGTGTAGCCGCGCCTGCGGGCGGCATCTGTGTGCGGCTGTCCCACGTCAGCGTGTTCGCCGCGCAGAGCAAGTCATTAATCTGCGCCACCTGCGCGGAAAAATCATCGTAGCCTGTCATCATCCATCTCTTTTCTTTGCGTTTTCTTTGCGCTTTCGCGTCAAAGTTGTGGCTTGTTTAGTGCATCCCAGTACATGGCCCACGCCGACAGCCCCTCGTGCAGCCGGTGGATGCGGAAGAACTCATTGGGTGCATGAAAATCTTCATCTGCCGTGGAGAAGGAGAAGAAGACCGTGTAGATGCCCAGAATGCGCTGGAAGAGCTCGCTCACGGGCAGCGTGCCGCCCATGCGCACGCGCACGGGTGGCTGGTTATAGAGGTCGCCCAGCACCGTCTCGGCCACGGCCAGCCCGCGATGATCGGCTGGAATCTGATAGGGTGTGGCGTTGTGGCGCTCGCGCTGCACGGTGAGGCGCACGCCGGGCGGCGCATGCTGCTCAAGATGGCTCGCCACCTTGTCGGCAATGTCCGCCGGGTCCTGGTTGGCCACCAGGCGGCAGGTTATCTTGGCGTGCGCCTCGGCGGGAATCACCGTCTTGCTGCCCGCGCCCTGATAGCCGCCCCACATGCCGTTGAGCTCGAGCGTCGGCCGAATCCACTGCCGCTCCAGCGTGCTGTAGCCCGCCTCGCCGAAGGTTGCCGGCGCGCCCACTTGCGCCAGATAGTCGGCATCTGCAAAGGGCAGAGCGGCCAACGCCGCACGCTCGCCTGCGCTCAACTCCTGCACATCGTCATAGAAGCCAGCTACGGCCACGCGCCCATCGGGCGTGTGCAGCGAGGCCACCACCTGGGCCATGGCGTGGAGCGGGTTGGCGACTGCGCCGCCGTGCCGCCCCGAGTGTAAATCCTTGGCTGCGGCCGTTACCGTGAACTCCAGCCCGGCCATGCCGCGGCTGGAGACGGTGACGGAGGGCTCGCTCACGCGCCACATCGCACCGTCGGCCGAGAGCGCAAAGTCGGCCGCCAGCAGCGCGGCGTTGTCGGCCACGAACGGCTCAAGGCTGGGCGAGCCGATCTCCTCTTCGCCTTCGAAGAGGAACTTAACATTGACAGGCAGCGCGCCCGCCGTGGCCATGTACGCCTCCGCCACCTTGAGCGGAATCAACATGGGCCCCTTGTCGTCGGAGACGCCACGCGCATAGAGGCGGCCTTCGCGCACAGTGGGCGCAAAGGGGTCGCTCTGCCACTTCTCCAGCGGATCGGGCGGCTGCACGTCATAGTGGCCGTAAACCAGGATGGTGGGCGCGCCCGGGGCGTGCAGCCACTCGGCGTAGACCACGGGATGGCGCGCCGTGGGCAGAATCTGCACCTGCTCCATGCCCGCGCGCGTCAGTTGCTCGGCCACCCAGGCGGCGGCCTGCGCCATATCTGCGGCGTGGGCGGGGTCTGTGCTCACGCTGGGAATGGATGCGAAATCCACGAGTTCAGCCAGAATTTGCGCGTGGCGCTCGTGCAGCCAGGCAAGCGTTGCGTCAAGCATCTTATTTGCCCCCATCCACGGAGAGCACCTGGCCGGTAATCCAGTCCGCATAGTCAGAGGCAAAGAAGAGCACGGCGTGGGCAATGTCCTCCACCTTGCCCAACCGCCTCATGGCAATGCGGTCGACCAGCGCCTGCTGTCCCTCGGCCCCATACGATTGCCACTGCTTCTCGGTGGTGGGGTTGGAGCGCACGAAGCCCGGCGCAATGTTGTTGACGGTGATGTTGAATGCACCCAGCTCGTGCGCAAGCTGGCGCGTCAGGTTGATCTGCCCGGCCTTGGCGGATGCATAGGCCTGGATGCCGGTCAGGCTGGGCCCAAGCCCCGCGCCGCTGGAGATGTTGACGATACGCCCCCAGCGCGCCTGCTTCATGGCGGGGGCCACCGCCTGCGCAAAGAAGAAGGCCGCGCTCATGTTGATGGCAACGACCACATTCCACTCGTCAAGGCTGACCTCCTCGAGCGGCCTGCCCACCTGCCCGGCCACGCCGCCCGCATTGTTGACAAGAATGTCCACCCTGCCGGAGGGGCTGCTTGCCTCCGCCTCGCGCACAAAGGCAAAGATGGCATCGCGGTCGGTAATGTCAACCGTGCGCGCGTTGCACGTGCCCCCTGCTTCGGCGGCAAGGCGTGCCGTTTCGGCCACTTCATCGGCCAGGCGATCGCACGCCCACACGACGGCGCCGTTCTGTGCAAAGGCCAGCGCAATCGCGCGGCCAAAGCCGTGCGCCGCGCCAGTAACGATGACCGTTTTGCCCTGAAATTCAATCTGCATGGCTCTTCTCCCTGCTGCAATAAATGTGATGATTGCAATAACAACGGCACCTCACCCCCGGCCCCTCTCCATGCTCCTTGCCACGCCAGCTGGCGTGGCGGGAGCGTGGAGAGGGGAGCAAAGCAACTGCGTCACGCCGGAGACATGACCTATAACGTCACACGTTTTGCTCCCCTCTCCGCATGGATGTATAGACCGGGGATGAGGTGCCGTGTTAGCGCAATGCCTCATACGCCGCGCCAATGGCAAGGCAGAGCGCGTCGCTGCCGAGAGAGGTGGCAATCTGCAGGCCGATCGGCAAGCCCGTGGGGCCGTAGCCGCAGTTGACGGTGAGCGCAGGCAGCCCCGTCAAATTATAGGGGCCGGTGCGGCGCGCCTCGGCCGCCCCCGCTTCGCTGCCCGACGGCGGATCCTCGACCGGCGCAACCCATGGCGATGTGGGCGAGAGAATCGCATCCACCCGCTCGAAGGCGGCAAGAAACTGCTCGGTAAGGCGAATGCGCTCCAACTGCGCTCCAACGTACTCCACCGCGGGGATGTCAAAGCCCTCTTCGATCTGCAGGCGCGTCAGCGGTGCGTACTCATCTGGGCGCGCCTTGATCCAATCCCCGTGGATGACACTGGCTTCGGGGGCAATGATGCTCCCGAGCAGATCGTCAGCCAGCGCCAGATCGGGAATTGCGACATCTTCGAGCAGCGCGCCGGCTTTCTCAAGCGCGGCGCAGGCATCATCAAACGCCGCAATCACCGCCGGTTCCATCTCGGCTCCGGTGCGGTGCGCGGCCAGAATGCCCAGGCGCAGCCCATGCAGGTTGGCGGGCTGAAGCACGACGGGGTCGTTGCCCAGCAGCGCAGCCAGCAGCAGCGCGGCGTCGGCCGCAGTGCGCGCGATGGGGCCTACGTGGTCCAGCGATTGCGACAGGGGAAATATGCCTTCGACACTCGCCAGCCCATACGTGGGCTTGAAGCCTGCGACGCCGCAGTAGGAGGCCGGGATGCGAATGGAGCCGCCCGTGTCGGTGCCCACAGCCGCGAAGCAGAGCCCCGCCGCCACGGCCGCCGCAGAGCCCCCACTGGAGCCGCCCGCGGTACGTGAAGGGTCGTAGGGATTCCACGCGGGGCCGTAGTCTGGATGCACAATGCCGTAGGCAAACTCAAGCATGTTGGTCTTGCCCACCAGCACCGCACCTGCGTCGCGCAGCTTCTGCACAATGGGTGCGTCGCGCTCGGGCACGTTGCTTGCCAGTATGCGCGAGCCGCAGGTAGTGCGCACGCCCGCCGTATCCACCAAATCCTTGAGCGCCACGGGGATGCCATGGAGCAGGCCGCGGTCCGCACCGGCGCGCAGTTCGGCTTCCGCCTGCCGCGCCGCCGCCACGGCCAGATCGGCCGTCACCGTGATGAACGCGTTGAGCGTTGGATTGAGCGCGGCAATGCGCGCAAGCGTGCGCTCCGTCACCTCCACCGGCGAGAGCGCGCCACTGCGATAGCGGCGCGCAATCTCGGCAATCGGCGCAAAGAGAAGTTCGTCCCCGCCCACATGGTTCATGATCGTTCTCCGCAAAACTGCGGTACAGAGATTTCACAGACAAAACAGGTAACGGCAGATACAGGCGTTTCTACTGTTATCTGTTTTGTTCTGTGAAAACTGTGTACCGCAGTTATTTCATTCGTTCTATAGCAGCGTCTTGAGCTCATCGAGGTTGGCAAGCTGCTGCGGGCGCTGCCCCTCCTCGATTTCGTGGATCTGCACAATTGTCAGCGCCGTCAGCGGCGTGGGCACGCCTGCCTGTGCGCCGAAGGTGACAATCGGCCCCAGCTGCGCATCGGCTTCTGTGCGCCGCTTGCGCACCGCGAGGTCGCGCCAGATGCCGCTGTGCGTCTTTGCGGATTTGCGGTTGTGCGCCACCATATCGTCAAGCGAACGCAGCGCAGTGGCCTCATCGGCGGCGGGCGTGAAGGCGTGCGGGTCAAAGCCGTTGAAGGCCTCGGGCACAATGCCCTGCGCTGCAGCCACGCGCATGACCTCGCGCGCAATCGCGATATAGACATCGCGATACGCGGGGTCGGCCAGCGCGTCGGCAATCGATTCGTTGGTCAGCGCCGTAACGAAGAGTTGTGCGCCGTAGGCGAGCTTGCCCCACAGGAAGCCCCAAATGTTGGGGGTGATGATGGCGTTCGCATCGAAGTCGAGCAGGGCGCGATGGAGTTCCTCAATGCGCGGCGTGCGTGCGCCGTCAAGCTCGCCCAGCACAACCGCGCCCCTGCCGCCATACATGATGACGCCCGGCTCCATGTAATCGGCACCAAAGTTGACGAAGGAGCCAACCGTGCGCGCCTTGCCTACAATCTCGCTAATGACCAGCTCGTTGAGGCCATTCTGCACCGAGACGACGTAGCCATCGGGTGCGAGGTGAGGCGCCAGCGCCTGCGTGGCGGCGGCGGTGTCCTGCGCCTTGACGCAGAGCAGGATCGTCTCCCACTGGCCGGTCAGCGTCTCGGGCGTGAAGGCAGGCGCCTGAACCGTGAACTCTGCAATCGGCCCGGTGATGGCGAGGCCGCCACTGTTGATTGCATCAACATGCGCGGCAGCATTGTCCACAAGAGTGACATCATGGTGGGCGCGCACCAGATAGGCGCCGATTGTGCCGCCAATTGCCCCCGCGCCCCAGATCAGCAGGCGCATGGTCAATCCCACCCTTCGGCAATCAGGGCGCGTGTTTCGCCAATCGCAATCTCCCAAAGCGCCAGCATCTCGGCGTCGGGGCGCTCGTACCAGCCGCCATAGTTGCCGTCGCCGTAGACCTCGCGCATCTCCGCACCCACAAGGCGCGCCTTGCCGGCGCGGTTGGGCACAATCTTCTGCGTATCGG
The DNA here is from genome assembly GCA_963773745.1 of uncultured Chloroflexia bacterium. Taxonomy (GTDB): domain Bacteria; phylum Chloroflexota; class Anaerolineae; order Caldilineales; family Caldilineaceae; genus UBA5069. The sequence goes on along the minus strand of CAVZCL010000003.1, from coordinate 50,221 downwards.
GCAGGGTCACATTGGCCAGGCGCGTCCACGGGAAGTTCTCCATCCACGAAGCGTGGCTGCCCATGGCGTCAATCTCCTGCACCTTGGCCCACGTGGCGGGCGCATTCCACCAGTTGTGGAACTTCACGCGCACGCCCGGGTGGTCGGCCATCCACTCGGTGGCCAGCGCATCGGCCGGCGCGTTGCCGCCGTGGCCGTTGACGATCAGAATGCGCTTGAAGCCGCTGTTGGCCATGCTGTCGAGAATGTCGCGCACCAGCGCAACGTAGGTGCTCACACGCAGGCTCACCGTGCCCGGGTAGGCGCGGAAGTAGGGGGTGACGCCGTAGGCTTGCACCGGGAAGACCGGCACGCCCAGCGGCTCGGCCGAATCGATGGCCATCCGCTCAGAGAGGATGCTGTCGACGCTCAGGCTCAGGTAGGCGTGCTGCTCGGTGCTGCCCAGGGGGAGCACGGCGCGGTCGTCTTGCTGCAGGTATTCTTCCACCTGCATCCAGTTCATGTCGGAGATTCGCATTGGGGTTCCTTGCTATTTTGTTGGCACGTTGATTGTACGGGTTTCTATTCGGTTTGCGGCGCAAAACGGCACCTCACCCCCGGCCCCTCTCCATGCACCTTGCCACGCCAGTCGGCGTGGCGTGGGGGCGGAGAGGGGAGCAAAGCACCGCCCTCGTGGGTCACGTCTCCGACGTGACGGCGGTGCCTTGCTCCCCTCTCCGCATGGAGAGGGGCCGGGGGTGAGGTGCCGTTACGGCGCATCGTACGAGGTGGCAGGCCGTAAAGTGCTGCGCCTCACTGGCGCGCAGCAGAGGCGTCTCTACGCGGCAGCGGTCAAAGACGAGCGGGCAGCGCGTGTGGAATGGACAGCCCGTGGGCAGGTTGAGCGGGCTGGGCAATTCGCCCTCCACCGCTTCGACCGTGCTCCTGCGCGTCGGGTCCAGCGTGGGCGCGGCAGAGATGAGCGCCTGCGTGTAGGGGTGCTGCGGCTGCGAAAAGATGCGCTCGGTGTCGGCCAGCTCCACCACGCTGCCCAGGTACATGACGGCGACGCGGTGCGAGATGTGGCGCACAAGGCGCAGATCATGCGCAACGAAGAGCACGGTCAGGTTGAGCCGCTCTTGCAGGTCCAGCAGCAGGTTGATGATCTGCGCCTGCACGGAGACATCCAGCGCCGAGACGAGTTCATCAGCCACCAGCACCTCGGGCTCTACGCAGAGGCAGCGGGCAATGCCAATGCGCTGGCGCTGCCCGCCCGAGAACTCGTGGGGCAGCCGCTCGGCCGCGTCCTGGGGAAGGCCCACAAGATCGAGCAGTTCGCGAATGCGTGTGTTGACCTGATTGGCCGGCCGCAGCTTGTGCACGCGCAGCGCTTCGCCCAGCGTCTGCCCCACCGTCATGCGCGGGTTGAGCGACTGGAAAGGATCCTGGAAGACCATTTGCACGCGCCGGTGATAGGTGCGCAGATCCGCACCCTTGAGGGCGAGCACGTCGGCGTTGTCAAAGTGAATCGCGCCCTCGTTGGCATCGTAGAGGCGCACGATGCAGCGCGCCAGCGTCGTCTTGCCGCAGCCCGATTCACCCACAATGCCCAGCGTCTCGCCGCGCTGCACGCTCAGGCTCACGCCGTTGAGCGCCTTGACCTCGCGTTTCCGGTTCCCTTGTATGCGCTCGAGGAGCGTCTGCGCGACGGGGAAGCGTTTGTGCAGCCCCGCTATCTCCAGCAGGGCGGGCCCTGCCTGCGGCTCCAACGTGGGCGACTCCAGGCTGAGCGGCTCCAAACTGAGCGGCTCCACAGTGGATAGGGTCATGAGATCGACCTCCTCTCCGGTTCGGGCTCGCCGGGATAGGCCAGCTTGTCGTGATGGATGCAAGCGGAGAAGCGGTTGTAGCCAATCTCCACAAGGGGCGGCGTTTCGGCGCGGCAAGCGTCGGTGACATAGGCGCAGCGGGGCGCATAGGGGCAGCCGCCGGTTAGCTGTGAGAGATTGGGCGGCGCGCCTGGGATGGGCAGCAGCGGCTTGCGGCTGGCCCCGCCGCTGGGCACCGAGTTGAGCAGCCCCAGCGTGTAGGCATGGCGCGGCCGCTGGAAGATATCCTCCACCGACGCCACCTCCATAAGGCGACCGGCATACATCACCGCGACGCGGTTACAAGTTTGCGCCACCACGCCCAGGTCGTGCGTTACAAGGATAACGCTCATGCCCAACTGCTCCTTGAGGCGCAGAATCAGCTTGAGGATCTGGTCCTGAATCGTCACGTCCAGCGCAGTTGTCGGCTCGTCGGCCAGCAGCAGCTGCGGGTTGGAGGCGAGCGCAATCGCAATCATCACACGCTGGCGCATGCCGCCGGAGAATTGGTGGGGAAAATCCTTGAGCCGCCGCTCGGCCGAGGCAATGCCGACCATGGTCAACAATTCCACCGCCGTCTCTTCAATCTGCGCGCCGGCGAGGTTGGTGTGCTCGCGCAGCGTCTCCTTGATCTGCTCGCCTACGGGCAGCACGGGGTTGAGCGCGCTGATTGGCTCCTGGAAGATAATGCTGATTTCGCCGCCGCGCACCTCGCGCAGGTCGGACTCCGAGAGCGTCATGATCTCGCGGTCGCGCCAGACAACGCTGCCTTCAATCTTGCCGGTGCGGCCAATCAGCCGGATGAGCGAGCGCAGCGTGACGCTTTTGCCCGAGCCCGACTCGCCCACCAGCCCCAGCACTTCGCCGCGGAACAAGTCAAAGCTAACCCCATCCACAGCCCGGAGCACGCCGCGGCCGGTGTGAAAGGCAGTGCGCAGGTTGTGCACGCGCAGCAGCGGCCCCTTGCTATTGCTCTCCTGATCCAAAACAAATGTGCTCATTGACGCGGCCTCAACAAATCGGCCAACCCGTCGCCCAGCAGGCTGAAGGTAATGCCTGCAAAGGTGAGCGCCAGGGCCGGAAAGGTGGATATCCAGGGTGCGGTCGTCATGAAGTTTTTGCCGTCGGCCACCATTACGCCCCACTCGGCGGTGGGCGGCTGTGCGCCCAGCCCCAAATAGCCCAGGCTGGCCCCCAACAAGATGCCCAGCGACATGGCCGTCATCCAGTAGGTAATCGCAGGCGCAATCACATTGGGCACAAGGTGGCGCAGGATAATGCGCCATGAGGTGTAGCCCATGGTGCGCGCCGCCATGGCATATTCGGAATGCTTCTGCACCATCATCTCGCCACGCACAAGGCGGGCATAGGCCACCCAGCCCACCAGGCTGACAGCAATGTACATATTGCGCAGGCCAGGTCCCAGGAAGGCCACGATGGTGATGACGAGAACGAGGAAAGGGAAGACCACCACCACGTCGACAACGCGGCCGAAGATGGCATCGACCCACTTGCCTGCGTAGCCGGCCACTGCGCCAATGAAGGTGCCGATAAAGAAGGGGGCGATGGTGGTGAAGAGGGCAATCTGCAGGTCAATGCGCGTCGCCCAGATGGTGCGCGAAAAGATGTCGCGCCCGAAGTTATCGGTGCCAAAGAAATGGGCTCGGCTCGGCGGCGCAAGGATGGCCGTGTAGTCGAAGGCCGTTGGGCTATACGGGGCCAGCCGCTCGGGAAAGAGCGCCAGCAGGACAAGGATCAGCAGCATAAAGAGCCCCGCGAAGAGCGTGAGCCTTGAGCGGATCTGCAAGCCAATACGGGGTCGGGTAATGCTCGGGGCAGTTGCTACAGCCATACGTTCCTCCTGCGCGCTGCGTTGCAGGCGTCTTTACGCCATTTCAACGCGCGGGTCCAGTTGTGCATATGCCAGGTCCGTCACCAGGAATGCAAGCGAGACCAGAATGGCAAAGGTGAGGGTGAGTCCCACAACCATGGGATAGTCGCGCCCGAAGATGGAATCAACCATGAGGCGGCCTACGCCCGGGATGGCGAAGACGGTTTCCGTAATCACCGCGCCGCCAAAGAGCGCGCTGATGTTGAGGCCCAGCAGCGTGATTGTGGAGATGAGTGCATTGCGCAGCACATGCTTCGTCATGACGACACGCGTGTTCAGCCCCTTGGCGCGGGCGAAGTCCACATACTCGGCTGTCAGCACTTCAATCAGCGACACGCGCAACGAGCGCATGAGAATGGCTGCAAGGTTGAAGCCCAGCGTCAGCGCGGGCAGGAAGAGGAAATAGAGGTGGTCGGTGAAGCTCTCACCATAGCCGCCAATGGGAAAGAGGCGGAGTTGTGCACCCAGCACCGTCAGCAACAGCAGGCCCACGTAGAAGGTGGGCAGCGAGAGCCCCACCTGAAAGATGGCGCGAATCACGTTGTCCGTCATGGTGTTGCGCTTGACCGCCGCCAGGAAGGCGAGCGGCACCGCCAGAATGATGGCCAGCACGGCCCCATAGAGCGTAAGGAAGATGGTGACGGGCACGCGCTGCAGAATGAGCGTTGTGACGGGAATCCGGAAGCTAATGGAATCACCGAGGTCACCGCGGAAGAAACCCCTGACGAAGATGCCGAACTGCACAAGGATGGGCTTATCGAGCCCCAATTGCGCATTAATGCGCGCAATGTCCGCCTCCGTTGCGCGGTCGCCCAGCACGGCGCTGGCCGGATCACCCGGCAGCAGGCGCACCATGAGGAAGACAACGAACATGATAATGAAGAAGGTGGGAATGATTTGCAGCAGCCGGACAAGAATGTAGTTCAACCGGTTCACAGGGATTCCTCCCGTTGCGCACGTGCCTTCGTGCAGAGGGCGGGGTGCGTGGACAACTGTCCACGCACCCCGCCCTGCCTGATGACTTACGGGTTCAGCTTACTCGCCCAGTTTGACGTTGGTGAAGATGTTCTGGCCCAGCGGAATCTGGTGGAAGCCCTCAACGTTGTTGCGCAAGGCCACCGGATAGGGGGTCTCGTACAGGAAGAGGATGGGGGCGTTCTCTACGTAGATCTCCTGAATGCGATCATACTGCTCGGCGCGCTTGGCCGGGTCAAGCTCCTTCTGGCTCTGCTCGAAGAGATCCTCGAGTTCGGCATTCTGGAAGCCCGTGTGCAGCGACTCCACCACGTCGTAGATGGCGAAGTACGAGGTGATCTGGCTGGGGTCGTTGATGTCGTTGGTCCACGCCGAGGTGCGCATCTGGAAGTCATTGGCGCGGTAGCGCTCGGTGCGTGTGGCGGCATCCACCTGCTCAATAATCAGGTTGACGCCCAGTTCGGCCCACATCTGCTGCACGGCGACGGTGACTGCGGCGTCGTCGGCGTTGCCGGAAATGGCGAGGATTGTGACATCAAAGCCATCCGGATAGTCCGATTCGGCCAACAGCGCCTTGGCGGCGTCGAGGTCGTAATCGTACATCTGCTGCGGCGCGAAGAGAGGCGTGGCCGAAGACATGTAGGAGCGCTCAGGCGTGCCTGTGCCAAAGGTGACCAGCTGCAGAATGGCCTGCTTGTCGGTGGCAAGGTTGAGCGCCTGGCGCACCTTCAGGTCCGAGAGCGGATTGGGCGTGCCGTCCAGAAGTTCCGGGCGGCCATTCATCAGCAAGCTGACGACCTTGGTCGAGGGGAAGAGCTGCATGTTGATGCTGGGGTCGGCCTCAAGTTCACCGACGCGGCTGAGCGGAATGAACTCGGCGCCGTCAATTTCGCCTGCCTGCAGCTTCAGAATGCGGGTGGCGTCTTCGGGGATGATCTCGAAGCGGACACCGTCCAGATAGGGCAGCTGCACGCCGTCGGCGTCCGTCTGCCAGTAGTAGGGGTTGCGCACCAGATCCATGTGGGAGCCGCGCTGCCACTCGGAGAGCATGAAGGGGCCGGAGCCAATCGGCTTCTCGGCAAAGGCCTTGGCCTTCTCGGCGTCGGTGTCGCCTGGGGTCGCCTCAAAGAGCGCCTTGGGCATGACGGCGCTGTTGAACATGGCCAATGCCGCCGGAATCGCCGGGTCGGGGCGGTTGAGGTTGAGCTTGACCTGGTTGTCACCCACGGCCTCAACCGAGTCGACAGACTCGAGCGAGAAGGACCAGATGCCGTTTTCGGGGTTGCGCGCACGGTCGAGCGACCAGACCACGTCATCAACTGTAATGTCGGAGCCGTCGGCAAACTTTGTGCCTTCGCGCAGGGTAACTGTGTAGGAGAGGCCATCTTCGGCAGGCTCCACAGCTGTGGCGAGCATGGGCTCAATGCCCGTGCCGTCGGCGGTGGACTGCATCAGGGTGTCGTAGAGGCTGTTAAGCACCCAGATGTCGAGGTTGGCGTCATTGAGCACGGGGTCGAGGAAGAGCGAGTCGGCATAGCGGCCGTAGGTCATAACGCCGCCGGAAGTAGCGGCAGGCGCTGCACCTTCGGCCGGGGCTGCGGCTGCGTCGGCGGGCGCTGCTGCCGGTGCGGCCGCAGGTGCGGCACAGGCAGCCAGCAACAGGGAGAGTACCAGCACAAGGGTAAGTGTGAGGCCAAACGGTGAACGGAATCCAGCGGGTTTTCGCATCGGTGGGTCTCCTTGGGTGGGTTGAATGCAATCGACCAGCAACTGTGCCATCGCCCCGACTTGCGGCGCGCGGGCGGCGGAAAACACGAAAGAGGGTGTACAGAACTTCAAGGCGCGTCGCGTTCATTTGCGACCTGCCACGGGATTGCGATATGCCATTAATCTGGCTATTTGGTGCTGGCGGGAAACCAGGTGTGCACCGTCATTGGGCACGGGGGAAATACATGTTGCAGTGAACGAAAGACTACATGCAAGTGCGGGACCTGTCAATTCTCGATAATGTTTCGGGCACAATCCAAATTGGGGCAAGCGTTGAGGTCATGTCTCCTGGCGTGACGCTGTTGAGGCGCTCAATGCGCTCGGCGTTTCCCGTGTGGGAATGCCGGCCGCTTGCGCAGCAACAACGGCGTCACGCCAGGAAATATGACCTACAAAGGTGCGTTGGCGCGGGTGATGCCGCCCTCGAGTGTCCAGGGCTGCAACTCAATCAGGTCGGCGTTCAGGAAGTTGTCGCTGCGCATGCGCGCAAACCAGCGGCGCGTTGGCGTTGTGATGACGAGATGGCCCAGCTGCGGCGCCTCGCCGGCAAGCAACGCAACCACGCGCGCCAAGTGCTCCTCATCCAGCGAGCCGAGCACGTCATCCAGCACGACAATTGCGGCGTTGTTGCCCGTCTGCCTGGCCATCGCGAGATAGATGCAGAGGCCCAGCGTGTCCAGGTGCGCCTCGCTGTAGTAGCCGCCCGGGACAATATCCTGCTCGCTTGCATAGCGCGCCTTGAGCTCGAGCCCGGCGCGCCCCGTCGACTTGACGCTGATCGACGAATTGCCCAGCGCCTCGCCCGGGTGGATCGCGGCGTAGAAGGCGTTCACCTGGTCGCCAATTGTGCGCATCAACTTCTCCACATAGCGCTTGCGCTCTTCCTCCACCACCACAAGATAGGCAGTCAACTGCTCCTTCACTTGCTGCTGCTCCGCCAGTACGGCGTTTGCTTCGTCAATGGCGCGCAAGTAGGTGGCCAGCGCCGTCAACTGGCCAAGCGTGCGCTGATCTTCGTCAACGGCCCCAAGCAGGCGCATCTCGCGCGCCGCCAGCCCATCGAGCACAGCCTTTGCCGAGAGCAGCGCCTGGCTGCTCTCGTCCACGGCTGCCAGCACGCCGCTGTCGGCATCGCCACGGAAAGCGCTGGGCGCATCGGCCATGTGCGCCGCCAGCGTGTGGCAGGCGCCAATGTAGGCGGCGCGCGTGGCCTCCTGGATGGCCCCGACGCCCTTCAGCTTATCCTCCAGCGCGCTTTGCTGCTCCAGCAGGGTGCGCAGCGCAGTGGTGCGTGCGAGCGTCGCCTCAATGCGCTGCAGCAGCTTGTCGGGCGGTTCCGGCTTGCCGCACACAGGGCAGAGGCTGGCGTCGGCCGGTGCAGCCTGCAAATAGCGCTGGGCTTCCTCAAGCACGCGTACAAGGGGTGCGGCGCCCGCCTCCGATCCACTTTCTGCGGCGGCAATGGCAGCGTGCGCCGTATCCAGTTCCTTGTGGGCATGCGCCATGGCAACGGCGTTGGTGCGCGCTTCGTTGCGCAGCCGCTCGGTCTCGCGGAATGCCGCGTGCAGCGCCTGCAGCGCGTCCAGCCGGCGGCGGATGGCACCCACATCCTCACGCGTTTTGGCCTGTGCCCACGCCACCGGGCCGGCCAGCGGCGCGCCTTCGCCTTGCCAAAGGGTGCTCAGCCCGCGTGTGGCAGCGTCGAGGCTGCGCTGCGCCTGTTCCACTTCGGCGCTGATACTCTTCTGCGCCGCGCGCAGGGCGGCTTCTGCGCGCTCAATGTGGGGCACGGTGATGAAGGCCTCCAGCGCCTTGTAGCGTTCGGCCGGCGGCGCATCCATAAGTCTGGTGATGTCGGCGCGGCGCAGCACCAGCGCGCGCGGCGGGTCGTCGGGCGCGACGTTGATAGTGCGCCCGCTGAGTGTGGCGCACCACTCGCCGCCCGCATAGTTCAGCCGCACCTCCACCTGCTTGGGCGTAGCGTTGAGCGCGACAACGTACTTCGCCGCCGATGCCCCGCTGTGCTCCGCCAGCGAGCCGAATTCCTGGTTGCAGACGAAGTCGATAGCGTCCACGATTGTGGATTTGCCCGCGCCGTTCTCGCCGAAGATGAGGGTGACGTTCTTGTCGGGGTCAAAGTCCAGGTCCAGCAGCCCCGTGCTGCCGCGAAAGCTGGAAAGGCGCAGGCGCTCAATCATGCTGAGGCGCCTCGCTGTCGCCGTCGTCTTCGCCATCACCGTCGCTCCAGCTTTCCCCTTCGCCTTCGGCCGCGACAATGGCCCTGCGCGCCACCATAATCCACTCATCCTGCGTCATCGCGCCTGCGGCCAGTTGTGCGCGCAGTGCATTGCTCTGCTCGGGGGCAATCAGCGCGCGCACCTCCAGTTCGGCCACAATGCGCGTCGCCACCTGCATATCGGGGGTGCGGGCGTTGGGCGGGGCGCTGGGCGGGGCTTTGGCCGCGCCGTCGCCCTGCTGAATGGGACTGGAACCAAGCGACATGTCCATGCGGGGAATCTCTCTTCCATGGCGGCGTGCACTGTGACCGCGTATGAGAAAGGCGAGGGGCCGGGCAGCCCCTCGCCATTATTGCACAATTTAGCCTGTCGTTGCAGGTCGCGCCACCCTGGTGAAACGTACCGGCAGCGTCAGCGGCTAGCTCGTCGCTTCAAGCAGCGCGACATCCCTGGGGCCCAGCACCACAGAGCCATCCACGGCAGCGCCCTGCAGAAGATTAACGAAGTTGTCCGTTACCGCAACCGTCTGCGGCTCACTGCTGTGGTTGAGCAGCAACAGCAGCCGCCGTTCGCCCTGCCAGCGCTCGGCAACCTCAACGCCTGCGGGCGCGTCCAGAAGAGGCGCGACGCCGGCAAGCTCGAGCAGCCAGGGCGCAAGCGTCGCGTAGAAAGGCGGCTGGCCGATGGTGGCCAGATAGATCGCCTGCCCCTTGCCGTAGTGGTTGAGGGTCACCGCAGGCGTGCCTGCATAATAGTCCAGCGCGTATTCGGCAACGACCTCTGCACCGTCAAGCTCCAGCACATCGCACCAAATACCAACTGTCGCTGCCGGCGCATCTGCCAGCGCGGGGTGCACAAAGTTCACTTCGTTCTGCATGTCGGGGGCCAGCGAGTCGTATTCCGACACGGTCACGCCACAGAGCTCCGCCAGCAGGCCCGGGAGTTTCATCTCCACAACCGTATTGTCATCATCCTTCACGCCGCTGCGTTGCGTCACTACGAGCACGCCGCCGGCGCGTGCAAAGGCGCGCAGGTTCTCCGCCGCGTCTTCGGGCAGCACATAGATGGACGGGACAATGACCAGCTTGTAGGCCGAAAGATCAGCGGTGGGGGCCACAATGTCAATCGGCACCTGCTGCGCGTGCAGCGCCGTGTAGAGCTGGCGCAGATGGCTGGGGTAGTCAAACTGGGGGTTGTTCTGCTGAATCTGGAAGGCAAAACGCGAGTCGTACGAGAGCACAATGGCCACTTTGGCGCGCACCGCCGAGCCGGCTACGGTGTCGCCAACACGCTGCAGCTCGTCGCTCATGCATTTGATTTCGGCAAAGCGCCGGCCAGGAATGGCGTGGTGATCCAGAATCCCGTGCCAGTACTGTTCGGTGCCGTGGCGCATTGTGCGCCAGCGGAAAAAGATGATGGCGTCTGCACCGTGCGCGATGGATTGCCACGCCCACAGCCGCAGCTCACCCGGGCGCGGGGCCACGCTGATCATCTCCCAGCCGCCCGAGCCCGCCTGCTGCTCCATGACCCAGAAGTTCTTCTGCTTGAGGCCGCGCATGGTGTCTGCTGCAAGCGCACCCGCCGCAGGGTCGATCACGCCGCTTTGCATGGTCCACTGCATGCGCTGGTAGTTGTCCCAGGAGACAAAATCGAGCCGGCGCGCCAGATCGAAGTAGTTGATGCGGTCGTAGCCGAAGCCCATGAAGTTGTGCGTAATGAAGTGCTGCGGGCAGGTGGCGCGCAACACGTCGATTTGCTCCTGCTGGAACTCAACGTAGGCGTCTGACGAGAAGCGGGCGAAGTCGAGCGCCAGCCCGGGGTTGGGCGAGCCACCCGTTGCCAGCGGCGGGGGTATCTCCTCCCAGCCGTTGTAGATGTGGCTCCAGAAGACGGTGCCCCAGCGCTCGTTCAGTTCGGTCAAATCCTCGTAGCGGCCGCGCAGCCAGCCCTGGAATTTGTCGGCGCAGACGGGGCAGTAGCAGCGGTCGCCGAACTCATTGTCAATCTGCCAGCCGATGACAGCCGGGTTGTTGGCATAGTGCGCCGCCATCTGCTCGGCAATGCGGCGGGCGTGGTCGCGATAGCCCCTGTGGTTGGGGCAGTACTCACGGCGGTTGCCGTAAGTCCACGCGTGCCCGTCGGGCCCAACGCGATAGGCGTCGGGATAGAGACGCATGAGCCAGGGGGGCGGCGAGGCCGAGGGGGTGCCCAGAACGACATCAACCCCGTGCGCGGCCAGCAGATCAATGGCGCGGTCCAGCCAGGCAAAGTCAAAGTCACCGTCGCTCGGCTCCATCTTCGACCAGGCGAATTCGGCCAGGCGCACAACGTTGATGCCCAGCTCCTGCATGAGGCGAGCGTCTTCAGGCCAGCGTGCTTCAGGCCAATGTTCGGGGTAATAGTCCACGCCAAAACGAAACATGCGGAGGGGTCCTTTCATTCACCTGACATGGCGCCGGAGGTAATGCCGGCCACAAAGCGCCGCTGGAAGGCGAGGAAGATGATCAGGAGCGGGACGATGCTGATCACCGACCCTGCCATTTGCAGATGGTAGATGGGGCGCCCCAGGGTTGAGCCCACCATGGAGCGAATGGTAATCGGCAGCGTGAAATTCTCGGGCGACTTGAGGATGACCAGTGGAAAGAGGAAGTTGTTCCACGAGGCCATGAAGAAGATTAGCCCCAGGCTAATCAGGCCGGGCGCAATAATTGGCGTGACGATGCGCGCGTAGATGCGGAACTCGCCCGCACCGTCGATACGCGCCGCATCGAGCAGCTCATCGGCCACGCTGGCAATGTACTGGCGCATGAAGAAGATGCCAAAGGCATTCGCCGCCCCGGGGATGATCAGCGGCCAGAAGGTGTCGATCCACCCCAATTGCAACATGATGTAGTAGAGAGGAATGAGCATGATGCTGAAGGGGACAAGCATTGTGGCCAGCAGCAGGCTGAACATGCCCTCGCGCCCGCGGAAGCGGAATTTGGCAAAGCCATAGCCCGCCATGGAGCAGAAGAAAAGCTGCAGCAATGTGGCGCTGGTGGCAATGATAGCGGTGTTCGCCACAATGCGCATGATGTTGCGATCAAAGAGCAGTTCCCTGTACGCATCAAGATTTGAGTTGGCCGAGATCCAGACAATGGGCTTGGTGAAGATCTCGCCTTGCGGCTTGAATGAGGTCGTCAGCATCCAGAAGAAGGGCAGCACCATCGCGCCAACGAGCAGGAGCAAAAAGAAATGGAGCAGGATGTCGCCGATGAGCCGGCCTATGCTGACGTTGCGCCTGCGCTCTCTCGGCTGTGGCTTTGTTTGGACGGTTGTTTGAGCACTCATTTTGGCAACCTTTCAGTCTCTCTCGCGTCCAAAGGAGCGATACTGCAGAATCGTCAACACGAAGACGAAAGCAAAGAAGGTATACGCGACAGCCGAGGCATAGCCAAAGCGGAAGTTTCTGAATGCCTGGTTGTAGATATGCAGCGCCGGCGTCACCGTGGAGTTGAGCGGGCCCGAGCCGAAGTTGGAAGGGAAGAGCGAGACCGGCTCGGTGAAGAGGTTGAAGGTGCCTGCGGTGGAGAGCACCACCGAGAAGAGCAGCACAGGGCGCATGAGGGGGATGGTGATGCGGAAGAAGGATTGCATGGCGTTGGCGCCGTCAATGCGCGCCGCCTCGTTCACCTCGTTGGGAATCGTCTGCAGCCCCGCCTGCATAATAACCATGTTGTAGCCAAGCCACGCCCACGTGACGAGCAGGCTGAGCGAAATGCGCGCGCCCCACATGGTGTCCAGCCAGGCCACCGGCGGAATGTTGAGGAGCCCCAGAATGCTGTTCACTGTGCCGTATTGCGTGTTGAAGAGCAGCTGGAAGACGAAGCCCGCCGCCACCATGTTGGTGATATAGGGCATGAAGATGATTGTGCGGAAGAAGCGGAAGCCAATGATGCGCTGCGAATTGAGAACCATGGCCAGCAACAGCGCCAGAATCGTCATCAGCGGCACATAGAGCAAAAAGAGGATCACGCCGTTGCCCATGGCCTGCCAAAACATCTGATCCTGCAAAAGCGAGCGGTAGTTGTCCAGGCCAAGGAAATTGAGCGGCCCAACGCCCTTCCACTGTGTAAAGGAGAGCACAAATGAGAAGAGCAGCGGATAGAGGCCAAAGATGGCAAAAAGGATGAAGAAGGGGGCGACGAAGATGTAGCCCCACAGCCCATACCGGGCCTCTCTGTGGCGCTTCTTCTTCCCCTGCGCTGATTTTCCCAGGGCTGGGTCTGCCATGCTGTTTGCTGCCAAGGGTAACCTCCTGCATGCACAATTGCGGGGGAAAGCGACTGAGGTGGTGAGAGGGACTGGAGATGCGGGCTGCGCCGCACGAGCAAATGTCGCGGCGCAGCCCGCATGCTTTGCCAGGCGGCAGGCGGGGAGACTTTGAGGCTCCTCGCCTGCCGCCGGCACTGCAGTTAGTTCAGGCCGGTTTCGCGGCGAATTGCGTCAGCGGCTTCGTTGAGCGCGTCCTGGGCCGACAGCTGCCCAGTGGCGAACTTTTGCACGGCTGTGCCGACGTGCCCGTGCATCAGCGGATAGTGCGGGCCGTAGATGCGCCCTTCGGGGATCATCTTGGCAACGTCGAGATAGATAATGCGTGCCGGCTGTCCGCCGAGGAACTCGTCAGGCTCATTGAATATCGGATCGTCGTAGGTGGTCTCCAGCGAGGGGAGGAAGTCGCTGTAGGCGAACTGCTTGATCTGGTTTTCGCGGTTGGCAAGCATGAATTCCACGAAGGCCCACGCCGCGTCAAAGTTCTGCGTGCCGGCCGGAATGGCGAGCGTCGAACCGCCGTCATTCGATGCGCGCGGCTGCCCTTCGGCAAATGCCGGCATGTAGGCAACGCCCCACAGACCGGTGGTGTCACCGGCAATCCATTCCTTCAGGTTCACACCCAGCCAGGAGGCCTCGACAATTGTTGCCACCGGTGCATCCAGGCTGCTCAGTGCGGCGTACCACGGATCCGTCCACGGGACTTCGTCGGAGGTTACGCCGGCATCCCAGAACTCGCCCAGCTTCTCAAGCGTGGCAACGTTTTGTGCGTCGGCAACTGAAACGTTGCCATCGGCATCGGTGTAGCCAATGCCCTGCTGCCAAAGCGCCATTTCGAGAATGCGTGCGTCATTGTTGGCCATGGAGTGGGAGAAGCAGGCCAGCCCCGTCTCTTCCTTCACAGTCTTGCAGAGCTCGAGGTAGCCATCCCAGGTGGAAACCATCTTGGAGACTTCTTCAGGGTCGGTGGAGATCCCCGCCTTTTCAAAGACATCGCGGCGGAAGTAGAGGACGACTGGGCCGCTGTCCCACGGCACTGCGTAATAGCGGCCATCGCGCTCAGCATCAACCCACTTGTAGGCGTTGAAGTCGCCGAGCATGGGAGTGACCTGGTCAGTCAGGTCGCTGAGGCAGCCGTCCAGGGCCACGAAGCTGCCCAGGTTGGAGTTCTCAAGCTGGACAACGTCGGGGGCGCCCACACCTGCGGAGCAGGCCAGTTGCAGGTTCTGGTAGGTGTCGCCGGCATTGTAGACGACGACTTCAAGCTCCACATTGGGGTGCAGCGCCGTGAACTCGTCAAAGAGGCCGGTTGACTGCATAACGTCAAAGGACCAACCCCAGATCGTCACCTTGCCGGAGAGGTCGTCGCCCGCAGCGGCGTCGGCAGCGGGCGCATCAGCGGCGGGTGCATCGGCAGCGGGTGCATCAGCGGCGGGTGCATCAGCGACGGGGGCGGCAGGGGCCGCACCGCCACAAGCAACCAGCATGGCGGCCAGCAGTACAAGGGCAAACAACAGCGTAATTCTTCGTGCCATTTGGATCACCTCTTGGAATGGTTTGCGAAGTACTTCAAGAAACTGCGATCATTTGTCAGCCACAGCAGCAGAAACTTCCTGCCCGAAGCAACATGCATACAAAGAGAGGGGTACAGCGGGCGCCCCGATGCCTCGCGCCCCATCCGTCGCTGGCATAGCGAGAGGAAGGCAGCGGGCAGAGGCCGTTGGCCAGCATTCTCAGCTTTTGGCGCCTCCTCTCTTAAGTGAGCTCTGTCGAATTACCAGGCTGGGCTGCAACACCTCAACAGTCGGCCGGATGGGTATGACTTCGTTTTGTGCATTGCGCATGTTGGTCAGCATCTGCACCGCGCGCGCGCCGCTGGCCTTCAGCCCCTGCCTGACGCTTGAAAGGGGAGGATCAAAGTAGGGCGCGATAGCCGCGTCGTCATAGCCAACCATGCCCAAGTCATCAGGCACGCGCAGCCCTGCGTTGCGCACGGCCTGAAGGGCGCCCAGCGCCATCTCGTCGTTGCACACAAAGACCGCGTCTATCTCGGGGGCCTGCGCCAGCAACTGGGCCATTCCCGCCTCACCGCTGGCGGGCGTCCAATCGCCTTCTGCACAGAGGCGATCGTCGGCCTTTAGCCCAAATGCCTGCAACGCCTCCTGCCACCCCCGGAGGCGCTCCACCGAGGCCGTCCAGGTGAGCGGGCCCGAAATGATGCCAATGCGACGGAAGCCTTGCGCCAGCAGATGGCTGGTGGCGGCACGCGCGCCCGCCACATTGTCAATCGAGAGCATGAGCAGCCCTGGCTGCGGTTCGGCGTTCAAGAAGATAATCGGGGTGGACAGTTTGCGTGCGCTCTCGTAAAGCGCAGCGCGCTTGAAGCCAACTTCGGCCACGGCCCAGACGATGGCGCTCACTTGTTGGCTGAGCATGGCGCGCATGGCATCCATCTCATCGTCGCGGCTGGGGTCATAGATCAGATGCAGCAGCATGGAGAAGCCAAGCTCTTTGATCTGCGTCTCAATGCCCACCAACGTGCGCGAGGGGCCGTAATATTCTATGTGCGAGGTGACGACGCCCAGCGTGTTGCTGCGCCCCTGGCTCAGGCTGCGCGCGGCGCTGTTGGGTGCGTAGCCGAGAAGCTGAATGATCTCCTGCACACGCTGGCGTGTCTCCAACGAGACATCATGGCGCTGATTGAGCACGCGCGAGACGGTCATTGTGGAGACGCCGGCGGCCTCGGCCACGTCTTTGATCGTGGTTCTGGACATGGATTGTTTGAGTGGGGTAGTGGAGCGCGAAACAGAAAGCGGCCAGCGCTTGATTCCAGAACAATTGGGGTTAATTGGCGAGTGGGAGCCTGGCAGCCAGCAACAACGGTCGGATCATGATCAATACCGCTACCGCTAACGTTACCGATAACAAAATAGCACGGCTGTGGCGGCTTGTCAAGCATTTTTGCGCGCAAACCAGGCTTCTCAGAAACTGCGCACCCGCTGGCGTACGCAATGCATTGCCCAATCTCCTGTATCGAGTTGCGCCTGTTCACAACGAGACGGGGCGCAACTTGCCCTCTGCACGCCCGCGCGCCTACTCTGATGACACCAACTTCGCAACACACTCAAAAGACACGCAAGCCATCAATAGCCATCAATTAACAGCAAGGAGAGCACCATGCGCTTTGGCATCGTAGGCAGCGGCTGGCGCGTGTGTGCGCTCTTGCGCGCGGCGCGCGGTACGCAAGGGCGGATTGAGGCGGCAGGGCTCGCGGCGCGCACGCCTGCACATGCGGCTGCGCTCGCCGCCGAGTTCAACCTGCCCGTCTACACAAGCCTGGCCGAACTGGCCGCCGCCCAGCCGCTTGATTTTGTGATGACTAGCGTGCCGTGGGACGTCAACCCGCAGGTGATACGCGCAGCCGCCGCCCTCGGGCTGCCCGTGCTCTCGGAAACACCGCCGGCCACGACCGTGGCGGAACTGCGCGAGCTGTGGGCACTGGCAGAGCAGGGCGCACGCATTCAGGTTGCCGAACAGTACTGGCTGCAGCCCCACCACGCCGCGCGCCTGGCTTTTGCCCACAGCGGCCGCATGGGGCGCATCAGTCAGGTGCAAATCTCGGCGGCGCACGGTTATCACAGCATCAGCCTCATGCGGCGCTTTCTGGGGATTGGCGCAGAGCTGCCGCGCATTCGCGTGAACAGCTTCCATTCGCCTGTGGTGCAGGGGCCCGACACGGACGGGCCACCTGCCGGCGACGTGATCATCGACGCGGAGCAGACAATCAAGCTCTTTGACTTTGGCGATCGCCTGGGCGTGCTCGACTTCATGGATGAACAATACTTCTCGTGGATTCGCGGCCAGCGGCTGCTGGTGCGGGGCGATCGCGGCGAAATCATCGACGATCACGCTGCGTATCTGGCCGACTACCGCACGCCCATCCGCGTCACCTTTGAGCGCCACAGCGCCGGGCTCAACGGCAATCTGGAGGGGAATTACCTCAAGGGGATCCAGGCGGGCGAGCAATGGTGGTATCACAACCCCGTCGCCCCGGCCGAACTCTCCGACGACGAGATTGCCGTGGCGAGCCTGCTGCTGCGCATGGCCGATTTCGTGCGCGGCGGCCCCGATGCCTATTCGTTGGCCGAAGCGTGCCAGGATCGCTACTTTGACATCCTCAGTGAAGAGGCGCTGGCATCCGGCCAAAGCGTGCAGGCTGAGCGCCAGCCGTGGGCAGATGCGCTGGCGCAGAGTGCTGGGTTTGCTGGGTGAGCATCGCAATGGCGGGGCCATCGCCAGGCCGCCCCAGGGAATGACCCCGCTGCTCCTGTGCTACAATTAAGGCCCCATATGAATCCACGCCGCACACTGTTTGCGGTCCACAAAAAACATCAACGAATGGGGATAATTGAACAATGCGCACCATACAATTGGGAACAAGCACGCTGCAGGTTCCTGTCGTCGCCGTCGGCTGCATGCGCCTTGATGGCCTTAACAAGCAGGAGGCAAGCAACTTTGTACACGCCTCAATGGACCTCGGCCTGAATTTCTTTGATCACGCCGACATCTATGGTGGTGGAAAGTGCGAGGAGATCTTCGCCGAAGCCATTGACATGAATGACGACGTACGCGAAACGATGATGCTGCAGTCCAAGGTCGGCATCCGCAAGACATCGCACGATTTCTCCAAGGAGCACATCCTCAGCGCGACCGACGGCATTCTCAAGCGGCTGCGCACCGATTATCTTGACGTGCTGCTGCTCCATCGCGCCGATGCACTGGTGGAGCCCGAGGAGGTTGCCGAAGCCTTTGACCAGTTGCAGAGCTCCGGCAAGGTACGCAATTTTGGCGTCTCCAACCAGACGCCCATGCTCATGGATCTGCTGCGCAAGTACATCAAGCAGCCGATTGTGGCCAACCAGCTGCAGTTGAGCATTACAAACGCCACCATGATCTCGCAAGACCTCAACATGAATATCGGGATTGATGAAGCCGTGGATCGTGACGGCGGCGTACTCAACTACTGCCGCATCCATGACATTACGGTGCAGCCCTGGTCGCCCTTCCAGTATGGCTTCTTCGAGGGCGTCTTCCTCGACAACCCCAAGTTCCCCGAGCTCAACGCCGCAATTGACGCGATTGCGCAGAAGTATGGCGTCTCCAACACAACCATTACGATGGCGTGGCTGCTGCGCCACCCGGCCAAGATGCAGCCCGTGACGGGCACAATGAATATCGGCCGCCTTACCGATTGCGCCAAGGCCGCCGACGTGCACCTGACGCGCGAAGAGTGGTACTCGATCTATCTCGCGGCGGGCAACACGCTGCCGTAAGCGGACCAGCTCGCACCACCCGATGTCGCACCGACAGCGCCTCGGCCAGATTGCTCAGTGCACGAGCGATCTGACTGGGGCGTCTGCGTAGAGCGCTATGTGGGCGCCATGCACGTCACTTCTCTTGCAGCCTGCATTGCACTTCACAGGAAGAATTGCGGAGACAAACGATGAGCGAATTTCAGTACTACGAATGGATAACGCTCGATCGCCCCCTAACGTCGAGCGAGCGGGCTGCGGTCAACAAGCTCTCGAGCCATATCGATGTGAGCAGCACGCGCGCGCAGGTGGACTACTCGTGGGGCGACTTCAAGCATGACCCTATCAAGGTGCTGGCAAAGTACTTTGATGCGTTCCTCTATGCCAGCAATTGGGGTTCGATGCAGCTCGCGTTCCGCTATCCCGCCGGCCTGCTCGATGAGCGCGCCCTGCAACCCTATTACATGAACGAGGTCATCAATCTGACCCGCATCGACGACTCGTTGATTGTGGAGTTTGGTTTTGACGATGAGGAAGGCGGCGACTGGATAGAGGCAGAAGGCGTGCTGGGTGCGCTGGCCCCGCTGCGCGCCGACCTGCTTGCCGGCGATTACCGCGTGCTCTACCTGGCCTGGCTGCAAGCCGCAGCACTTGAAGGCGATGATGAGGAGATGGAGCCACCTGTGCCGCACGGCCTGGGCGAGTTGAATGATCAACTCTCGACCTTTGTTCAATTCTTCGGGCTGGACCCGCATCTGGTGCAGGCAGCTGCAAGCAGAAGCGAAACGCTCGCTTCTGTCCCCGTGCCGGCGCTGGATGCCCTCATCGAGCACTTGCCGCGCGCCGAATGCAACGACTGGCTGCAGCGGCTGGCCAGTGATGAACCACTGCTCTCGCTCCAACTCAACCGGCGGCTGCACGAACTTGACGCCCCTGCCGCTGCGCCTGCACCTGCGGCGCCGGTTCGCACGATTGGCGCTTTGCATGCTGCGGCAGCAGCCTTGGAGAACGCCGAAAACAAGCGCAAGCGCATTGCTGCTGCCGCGCAGCACAAGAAGGAACTGGAGGCGCTTGCCGCCCGAGCTTCCCAAGCGTGGCAGGAGGTTGACGTCTTTATGGAGAAGAAGAGTGCGTTTGCGTACGATTCGGCGGTTGAGTTGCTGCTCAAACTGCGCGAAGTGGCGGTGATGCAAAACGATCTGCCCGCGTTCACAGCGCGCATGGCAAAGGTGCAAGAGCGCTATGCCCGCCGACCAGCCTTTCAGGAGCGGTTGCATGCGCATGGGCTCGCTGGCAGGCTGCCGTAGCAGGTGGCTCTCCGAAGCAGGGCACCCTTCGTAGCGGCGGTTTCAAACCGCCGCTACGAAACACTGCGTCACGTCAGGAGACGTGACCTACGCGTCGCGCTGGGGCGCCCGCTCCGCCGCTGGCTCCTCCGGCGCAACAATCTCGGCAACAGCCTGAATGATCTCAAGCAAGTGGCTGGTGAGAAAGCCACCGCTGTGGCTTAGGTGAATTGTCGCGCTGGTGATGGCCTCCCCCTGCGGATCGCGCGATGAGATGACAACCACCGGCACATCGCGAATCTCAGGGTCCTTCTGCTTCTCAATCAATACTTCAAAGCCGTTCATCACGGGCATCATCAAGTCCAGCAGCAGAATGTCGGGCTTGCGCGTGCGCAGCATGTCGAGCGCGCGCCTGCCGTCCATGGCCTGGATGACCTGATAGGGCGGCTCCACCGACTCGAGCATGCGTGCAAAGAGATGCAGCTCGTCCGGCACGTCATCGGCAACGAGCACCCGCTTGATGCCGCCCGGGATTGCAAGCTGCAGCGCAATCTCGTCCAGCACGGCGAGCAGCTTGTCGCGTGTAATCGGCTTCATGAGGTAGCGCACAATGCCGAGCTGGCTGGCGGCCGAAACCTCGCCCGGCAGCCAGCAGGAGATGACAGGCGTGCCCACTGGCGCCAGCGCGCTGCCCTCGTACGAAAGCTCTGCAAAGGGCGGCATGTTCACCACCAGCGCCTTGGCCGGAGAGGAGTTCAACGCGGCAGCCGCTTCGGCCGACGTGCTTGTGGCCACAATTTCCGTATCGCGCAGGTACCTTGCCAGCAGCTTCTGGAGCGACTGCTCCTTCTCCAGTACAACCAGCCGCTGCACCGATGCAATTGTCGTTACGCGTGTGCGGCGCGTGCGCAGCGTGTAGCCATAGTCGTCACCGGGAATCATGCCGCGCCGCACAGATCGCGCGATGAGGGTCTCGCCGGCCGTGACTGCAGGCGCAATTGGCAGCGAGAAGACAAAGGTTGTGCCTTCATTGGGCACACTCGTCAGCCACATCTTGCCTGAGTGCAGTTCGATGAACTGCTTGCTGATGGTGAGCCCCAGCCCGCTGCCCCCATGCATGCGGCGCGTGGAGCTGTCCAACTGCTGAAAGGGCTCGAAGATGCGCTTCTGGTCCTCCGCGGCAATGCCCGGGCCGCTGTCGGCCACGCTGATCAGAAGCTCTTCCTTCTCCTGCCATGCTTTGATGTGCACGCCGCCATGCACTGTAAAGCGCCCGGCATTGCCCAGCAGGTTAATGATGACCTGGCGAATGCGTGTTTGGTCGCAGTAGACGCGCGCGGCAGCGCATCGGCAATCTCCGCAGTCAGATAGAGCCCCTTCGACGTAAACAACTCCTGCACCACAGAGAGCGCCGCACGAACCATTTCCTCCGGCGCAACCCAGTCGCGGCTGATGGCCATGCGCCCCGATTCCACCTGGCTCAGATCCAGCACATCATTTACAAGCGAGAGCAGGTGCTGACTGTTGCGCTCAATCGCGGCAATGTCCGTCAGCAGTGCGGCGGGCAGACGTGTGCGGTAGAGATGGGGCGATTTGCCGATGATTTCGGCAAAGCCAATGATCATGTTGAGGGGCGTGCGCAGTTCGTGGCTTACGTTTGAGACGAATTCCACCTTTGCCTGGCGCGCCTCTTCGGCAACCTGGCCCAGCGCCTTGAGGCGCGGCGGCCAGGCGCGTCAACTCCTGGTTGGCCTTGGTGAGGTCTTCCTGCGTTTGCAGCAGCACCATGCGCTTTTCGCGGGCATCGTCAAGGCTTACGCGCGCCTGCTCCAGGCTGTTCAGCGACCAGCGCGTCACCGTGATGAGGTGCGCAGTCGCGCTCCACCCTACCAGCCCGCCCAGCGCGCCAAAGAGCAGAATCAGCCCGGCGTAGGTCGTCGACATGGGTGCCAGTGCGGGCGTCGCCTGCAGCCAAAGAAGCAGCCCAACGAGGCCAAGCTCCGCCAGCGCCGCGGCCTGCCACCCCAGCGTAATCGCCGCCAGCAGCGGCAGGATTGCGGCCAGCAGCAGGATCTCCGCCTGGCCAAAGGCAAAGCATGCGCCGATGATCACAGCGGCCAGAGCCACGTGCCACAGTGTTAACGCAAGCAGGTAGCGTCGATCCACCGTGCGGTAGGCCACAAACGATGCCAGCGCGAAGGCAGCCGACAGCCCAAAAAGCCTGCTCAGGAGCCCGGTCGACGCGGTGCCCAGGAGGCCAATCGCGCCAACGACCAGGATCGCCGCAGTTACAAGGATCGTTGTGCGCGCCTTGGAGAAGAGCAGGTCATTGAATGAGCTCTCCAGTTCCTTTACGCCTTCGGCAGTCGCGAGCGTGTACGACGTCATGCGCGGCGGCCCTCCGTCTCTTTCGTGTCCATTACGGCATGTTGGCTACGGCATGTTGGCAAGGTGCGCCGACTGCGCGTTCAGTTCCTGCATGAGCAGGTGTGGCGCGACGGGCTTCTGCAGAAAGCCGTTGGCCCCCAGCGAGCGCGCCAGATCACCCAGCGGCAATATGGAGCAGACGAAGATAATTGTCTCCGTCGTATCCAGATACTGGCGCAGCCGCACCAGCAATTCCCAGCCGTCAACCTCGGGCATCATTACGTCAAGAATAATAATGCGTGGTTGATGTCTGGCAACCAGCCGTTCGATCTCCGCGGGCTGCGTCGCACCCACCAAGGCATAGCGTGTCTCCTGCAGATAGCGCTCGAAGAGGCGGATTGTGTCGGGGTTGTCGTCGATCATGAGCACTGGAATCTGCGCCAGCGCAGGGATGGAAAAGCTGACCGTTAGCGAGCTCTCTGTCGCTTCCAGCGCGTGGCTGCCGCCGTTGTGCTCCAGCAGCTGTTGCAGCACGCCAATGCCGGGCGGCAGCGCGCCCGCTGCGAAGGCATCGCGCGCCATGTGTGCAGGCAAGGGAATGGTCGCAGCCACCACCAGCCTGCCTCCGTCCACACGCGGCGCCAGCGTAATCTGCTGCCCTGGCGCCAGTGGAATCATCCAATTGAGAACGACGAGAAGCGACTGGCGCACGGCATTGGGTGGCACAAACATGTCGCGGAACGAATCGTGCGGCTGGTAGTGCAGCCGCACGCGCTTCTGCACAAGCAGCGGGGCCAGCAGCTCCAGCACCGACTGCAAGATGAGGCTGGCTGCCGCCGGCGTGTCGATCGGCAGCGCCTCAACCCACAAGTGATCTGCGGCCTCTGCGGCCTCTGTAGCTGCTGCTGCAGCGTCTGTGGCTGCATCGCCCTTCTGCGCGCCCGCAACCAGTTGCGGCGGTGCGCTGCCTGCACCGCCGCTTGCATCGCTCTTTTCCTCCCACAGAATGAGCGCCAAGGCCTCGATTGCGGTGCGCTGTTCGCGGCTCAACTGCCTGTCGCTGATTCCCAGGTTGCCTGCCACTTCCTCGCGCGCATACCCGCGCACATAGCGCAGGTAGAGGAGATCGTGCATCTGCCACGCGCCGGCATAGGCGGGGTTGTCGCTTGCAGGCTTCAGCCTGTCGATGGCGCTGATCAGCAGCTTCTGCAGCGTAGCCGGTGCATCAATGCGGTCAGGAATCCCCAGCAGCGCTGCCAGCGGACTGCGCCGCAACTGGTCCGGCTCATACAAATAGTTGAGCGCGCTGCGCACGGCTTTGTTAAACGTTTCGTAATCCATGTCCATAATCTGGCTAATATCCGGCGAAAAAGCAGTGTCAGCGCTGCGTTGTAATGGTACACTACTTCCAGCCCACACGAACACAAGATTTTTGCAGTGTCATAACGGCAACGACAGGCACACCGCCTGCATCTTTGCTATCTCTGTCACTCCCCGTACAGAGACCGGCCGCGCAACCGAGCGCCGCCTGCGTTGGCTCCTCCAGCCGGGAACCGTCCACTCCATGCAGACAACCACTCCCCAGGCTCAACCGATCTATCGCCCCGCGCCTGTCCGCGCAAGCGCGCTGAGCGACCATTGGCGGCGCTTTCGGCGCAGTTGGCAGCTCTATCTACTGCTGACGCTGCCGCTGCTCTGGCTCTTTGTCTTCCAGTATTGGCCCATGTACGGCGCGCAGATTGCTTTCCGCAACTTCCTGCCTGGCGACACCCTCAGCGGGGCCGACTGGGTGGGCATGACCAACTTCGAGCGCTTCTTTCAGTCGGCCATGTTCCTGCGCCTCATGCGCAACACACTCTATCTTTCCATCTACTCGCTGGCTGTCGGCTTCCCCATCCCCATCATCTTTGCGCTGAGCCTGAATCAACTGCGCAACGGCTACTTCAAGCAGTCGGTGCAATTGGTCAGCTATGCGCCCTATTTCATCTCCACGGTTGTGCTCGTGGGCATGCTGATCCAGTTCCTCAACCTGCGCACCGGGCCGATCAACCTGGCGATTGTGGCGCTGGGTGGTGAGCCGGTGCACTTCATGGGCACGGCCAGCATGTTCCCTTCGGTTTATGTCTGGTCGGGCGTCTGGCAATTCACCGGCTTCAACACGGTCATCTACCTGGCGGCACTCTCCACCATTGATCCGGCATTGCACGAGGCTGCGGTCATGGATGGCGCAAACCGCCTGCAGCGCATCTGGCACATTGATCTGCGCGGCATCATGCCCACTGCCATTACGCTGCTCATCCTCAACATGGGGCAGATCGTCAATATCGGCTTCGAGAAGATCTACCTCATGCAGAACCCGCTGAATACCTCTATCTCCGAAGTCATCAGCACCTATGTCTACAAGGTTGGCCTCATCGGCGGTATGACCAACTACTCCTATGCAGCGGCGATCGGCCTCTTCAATTCGCTGATTGGCCTTGGCATGCTGGTGGCTGCAAACCAGTTGGCCAAGCGCCTGACGGGAAGCTCCCTATGGTAAGCGCAGACCAGACGACCCACCGAAAAGTGGCCGCCGCACGCGGCCGCAAACCCAGGAATCGCATCCACGACACCGGTGCAGACCTGGTCTTCAACATCATCAATACAACGCTGCTAATCCTCATCTTTCTGGTCGTTCTTTATCCGCTCGTCTGGGTTGTCAGCGCCTCTTTCAGCGACCCCAACGCCGTTGGCTCGGGGCAGGTACTCCTCTGGCCGGTGGATTTCACAGTCAAGGCCTACACAACCATCTTCCAGTACTCACGCGTCTGGACCGGTTACGCCAACTCCATCTTCTATGCGGTCGTCGGCACAGCGGTCAATATCACCATGACGGTGCTCGCCGCCTATCCACTGTCGCGCCGCGATCTCTACGGCAAGAATGTCCTCATGGGCTTCTTTGTCTTCTCCATGATGTTCAGCGGCGGATTGATTCCCTTCTTCCTGGTTGTCAACAAGCTGGGCATGTATGACACACGCTGGGCGATTATCATTCCCCAGGCACTCTCGATCTGGAACATGATTATTGCCATCACCTTCTTTCGCACCTCCTTCCCGCCCGAACTGCTGGAGGCCGCGCAGCTGGACGGCTGCAACGACATCCAGTACCTAACGAAGATTGTGCTGCCCCTTTCGGGCCCCATTCTGGCCGTGCTTGCACTCTTCTATGCGGTGGGCCACTGGAATCAATATTTCTTTGCGCTCATCTTCCTGGCGAGCAAGGATCTCTTTCCGCTGCAACTGGTGCTGCGCGACATCCTGATTGCCAACACGATTGACCTGAACTTGCTGGAAGACGCGAAAACCATGGCGGCCAAGGCAGGCATGCGCGACCTGCTCAAGTTCGCATTGATCGTCGTATCCTCTGTACCCGTCCTGCTCATTTACCCGTTTGTGCAGAAGTACTTCGTCAAGGGGCTGATGATTGGCTCCGTCAAGGGTTAGCCGGCAGGACTACACAAGCAAAACACAAGCACGACACAAGCACAACACAAAGGAGGGCGCGCACTTCAAATTGCTGACCAGGCTGCGCAGTTACAGCAGCATGATCAACGACAAGACACACGGATACAACCGCTGAACGACAAGGTATTCACGTTCCGAATCGTCTTTCCCATGCTCCACATTGGAGGAAAATGATGCAAAGTAAACGTGCCTCGAAGTTTATTGCCATGCTCGCGACTGCGTCGATCCTGCTGAGCGCCTGTGCGGCAGCCGCGCCCGCCGCCCCTGCCGCCAGCGATGCCCCTGCCGCCGGCGCCGGTGCAACCACTGTCACCCCAAAGGGGCAATTCCCAGTTGTAGAAGAGCCAACAACATTGTCAGTGCTGATCCGCGCCACGAATGGCACCTCGGACTTCGAGGTGAATGAATTCACGCAGTGGCTCGAAGAGCAGACCGGCATTGACCTGACCTTTGATGTAGCCCCCAACAACACCGAAGAGGCGCAGCAGAAGCTGAACCTTGTCCTTGCCAGCGGCCAACTGCCCGACGTGATCATCAACATGCCCATTACACTGGCCGATCAGCAGACGCTGGCGGACCAAGGGCTGATTATCCCGCTGGACGACTTGATTGCAGAGTATGGCGATGAGTTTGCCACGGTCCTCAGCGACATGCCGCAGGTCAAGGATGCCAACAGCCTGGCCGACGGCAAGATGTATTCCCTGCCCGAGATCAACGACTGCTACCATTGCTCCTTTGCCCAAAAGGCATGGATCTACAAGCCGTGGCTCGATGCGCTGGGCCTCGAAGTGCCCACGACAACCGACGAGCTCTACACCGTGCTCAAGGCCTTCAAGGAGCAGGACCCCAACGGCAATGGCATTGCCGACGAAGTTCCGTGGTCTGCATCGGTGGCGGGTGGCTGGCAGAGCCAGATTGATCGCTTCATCATGAATGCCTTTGTGCTCAACCCCACGCTCAGCGCCGGCACCGAACACATGTATGTTGAAGATGGCCAGGTCAAGGCTGCCTTTGCCCAGGAGGGTTGGAAAGAAGGGCTAAAGTACCTTAACAAGCTTTACAGTGAAGGGCTGATTGACCCCGAGTCCTTCACAAACGATTCCACGCAGCTCAAGGGTCTGGGCGAAAGCGCCGACGTGCCGGTTCTGGGCTTTGTGCAGGAAGGTTGGCCGGGCATGTTCCTTGACTGGGGCGGCGCAAGCGGCCGCTCGGAAGAGTATGTGCCGATTGCCCCGCTGAAGGGACCGACAGGCTTGCAGCAGACGCCCGAGAATGCCTACCAGGCCATTGGCACGGGTAAGTACGTCATTACCAGCGCTGCAGAGAACCCTGCCGCAGCATTCCGCCTGGCAGACTTGATGTACAGCTTTGAGGGCACGTTGCGCAACGCAATTGGTCGCCCTGATCAGGAATGGGCACTCTCCGAAGAGGGCGCCGAAGGTATTGACGGCAGCCCGGCAAAGTACAAGGTGCTTGTTGTCTACAACGAAGGCGAACAGGCGATCAGCTGGAACCAGGGCGCACCCAACTACCGCTCGGCCGCATTCCGCCTTGGCCAGGAGTACAGCCCCGCCGACCCGCTGGAGCGGCTGCTCTACAACTGGAGCAAGGACCTTTACGCGCCCTATGGCAAGCCCGATATGTTCATGCCGCCGCTGGTCTTCACCTCCGAGCAATCGCAGCGGCTTGGCGAGTTGAACACTGCAATCACGACGCAGGTCGACCAGTCGTACGCCGCCTTTGTCACTGGCCAGGCTGACATTGAGAGTGGCTGGGACAGCTACCTCACCGAGCTGGAGAACCTGGGCCTGCAGGATTACCTGGACATCTACCAGGCAGCCTACGACGCCAAGTATGCCAACTAGCTGAAAGGCGTGCATCGGCTGCACTGCAGCGCCCCTCCCCGATGCACGCGCGACCGCCTGGAGCAATGCCGGCCCTGCGCCGGCATTGCTCCAGGCGGTCTCTTCTTTTCTGATCCTGAACAAGCTAACAACCGTTCAATTGCAAGGAGTGTTACGTGGCAGCCAAGCAGATTTCAGCCAAGGGGCTGGAGCAGTTCTTTGACAACCGCTTTGGCATGTTTATTCACTGGGGGCTCTATTCCATCATGGGGCGCTCCGGCCGTGAGAGCCTGGCCGAGTGGGTCATGTACGGCGAGAATATACCCGTTCCCGAGTACGAAAAGCTTGTCCCGCAGTTCAACCCCGTCAAGTTCAATGCCGACGAGTGGGTGAGCATCGCCGCCGATGCCGGCCAGAAGTACATGATCTACACGAGCCGCCACCATGACGGCTTCAGCATGTATGACACGGCGCTGAGTGATTACAAGGTGACGAACACCCCCTTTGGCCGCGACCCCCTTGCCGAGCTTGCCGACGCCTGCGCGCGCCGCGGCGACATCAAGCTTGGCATGTATTCATCGGTCATGGACTGGCATCATCCCGCCTATCGCTTCCCCAAGGAGAGCGGGTTGCCGTGGTCCGATTACCTGGACTTTCTGCACGGGCAGGTGCGCGAGCTTTGCACCAACTACGGCGAGATTGCCGGCATCTGGTTTGACGGCGACTGGCCGCACCACGAGATCAACGAGGGCAATGCGTACTTCCAGGCCGGCGGCAGCTTTGAATATGAGAAGCTGTATGACATGATCCACACCCTCCAGCCCGACGCCTATGTGCACAACAACCGCCACGAAGAGCCACTCCCCGGCGAGGATGTGCAGGGCTTTGAGCAGGACCTCCCCGGCGAGAACACGACAGGATTCAACGCAACAACTGTCTATGAGATGCCGATTGAAGTCTGCATGACGATTAACGACAACTGGGGCTTCCACTCGATGGACGACAACCACAAGTCCACGCAGAGGTTACTCAACGATCTTGTGCGGTCGGCGAGCATGAATGCCAACTACCTGCTCAATGTGGGTCCCACGGCAGAGGGTGTGATTGTGCCCGAGCACGTGGATCGGCTGCGCGAAATGGGCGCGTGGCTCGACGTCTACGGTGAGTCCATTTACGGCGCACGCGTGGGCAAGGTCTCGAGCCCCAGTGGCGTCTCCACCAGCAAGGGCGACACGCACTATGTCCTTGCGCTGCGCTACGACAGCGACCGCATCTACCTGGATTCGCTTCCGGAGAGTATGCACGAAGCGTCGCTGCTGAAGGATGGCTCGCCGCTGGAACTGAAGACGGGCCGCGGCCGGCGCTTTGTCACCGTTCCCGCCGAAAAGCGCGACCCACTGATTACAGTGGTCAAGCTGCAGTAGGCAAGCACCCCCGCCCGCAACCAGGCAACAAAAAACAGAAGCGTGGTGACAAGAGCCTCCTTGTCACCACGCTTCTTGTTATTGGAGATGGGAAGCGCTACGGGGTACGAAATACACCGCCCCTCGACTTCGGCGGCTGACTACCGAAACAATTCGGCAATATTCGTAAGCCGCCGCAAGTCAACTCAAACACATGCAAGACGGCCCAGTGTGTGGCTGCCACGTGGACACTGTGCGTCTGTGGGTGACGCGCTTTGAAGAGCAGAGTATCGCCGGCTTGCAGGATGCCCCCAGACCAGGTCGTCCGCCAACCTACAGTGAAGAGGAGAAGGCGCACTGATAGCTTTGGCCCGCACCGACCCGCAAGCCCTGGAGCTTGACTTTGGGCAGTGGACATTGGATCAGCTTGTGGAGTATCTCCGTGAGCATCACCAGAGCACCATTTCGCGTGCACAGTTGGCACGTGTGCTTGATGGCGAAGGGTTACGATGGTACCAAGAGAAGGTCTACTTCAGCGAGCGGCCCGACCCGCAGTTCGCTGAAAAAAGGGGGCCATCGTCTCGCTTTACAAGCAGCCCCCAGCCGATACCACTGTTGTCTGTGTAGATGAAATGGGCCCTGTCGGGGGTAGAACCTATGTTGGGCAGCGAGTCAGCGCCAAGGGCAAGCGTCCCCGTGTGCGGCCTGATTATGGTGGGCGAGGCAGCGTCTGGGTCTTTGGCGCCTTTGAACCACGTACGGGCATTGCTTTGACCCAGTCTGTGGGTACACGCAATACCCAAAGCTTCGTCGCCTTTCTGGATGCACTCGTTGCCCAGTGGCCCAAAGGCAACCTGGTATTGATTCTCGACAATCTCAGTGTTCACCGCACCATGGACGTGAGACTCTGGGCATTGACACATGAAAGAGTGTCGTTTCTCTTTCAGCCGGTCTACACACCCTGGCTCAATCTGATTGAACCCTGGTGGAAGACGCTGCGCAAACTGGCTCTAAAAGGCCGACGATTTGAGACAGTTGCTGATGTGACCGACGCCATTCGTGCCGGCACCAACTACTGGAATGCCCATCGCCATCCCTATCAATGGCGCAAATCCTATTCTTGATGTACTTACGAGACGGCAGTAAGCCGCCGCTACGAATGCATCGGCTCGCCTGGCATGCCATGCGCGTGGGCGTAGGCCGCCGCTTCCAGGCGGCTGTGAACGCCCAGCTTGTGCAGAATGCGCTGGATGTGGTTGCGCACGGTGGGTATGCCGATCACCAGCGTGGCAGCAATGCTCTCGGTGGTGGCTCCTTGCACCAGCAACTCCAGCACCTGGCACTCGCGCTGCGTAAGCAGCTGTGCAGGCGCACTCTCGCCATGGGGCGGGACAAGGCTGTCACCCTGCTGATCGAACTGGCGCGCCCAGGCCGCCACCTCCCTGGTGAAGAGCTCGGCCTGCCGCCTGGTTTCGATATCGCGGAAGAGGTGGATGACCACAACCGGCATGGCCGCGTTGCCTGTTGGCACGCTCATGCCGATGATCGTGAGGTTCACCCAGCGCCCGTCGCCGCCGTGGGTGCGCACTTTGGCATCAAAGCTGGGCACCAATTGGCCGCGCTGTGCGGCAACCAGCGGCATGCAGCCCGCGCGGCACACAAGGCAGTCGCCAGCCGTGCGCCCACGCACCACCTGGTAGCAGGACTTGCCGAGCGCGTCCTTTGCCGGAATGCCCACCAGCCGCTCGGCAGCCGCATTCCAGGCAATAATGCGCTGGCTTTCGTTGACTACATACGCGCCGTCGGCGGAACGATTGACCAGCTCTTCCAGGAAATCCAGATCAGACACATTCCCTCACAATCGCGGAGTTGATGCGGGGTGGCGCTGGCTGCTGCACTGCCCCCGAGCGAGTTGACGTAACTGAGGTTCACCCAGAGACTGGGGTATTGTACCAAATCGGCCTGTTTGCAGCGCAACGCACAATAACGGCCCAGGGCTCTGTTGGCACGGCATCCGTCGCCAGGCGCAAATAAAAGAAGGGCCCCGCAGGGCCCTTCCTCTTGCATTGCTAATGCGTAAAGCCGTAGAGATTACCTGCCGAAGAGCGACATGATCTGTTGCGTTACGTCGTTGAGCGTGGCGACGGGGTCATCACCCGCCTCAATCATGTAGCCGCCCTGCTTCATGTGCTGGTTGAGCGAGATGAGCTCGCTGGCCTCATCCTCGTTAATCAGCGTGGCACGGTGGCAGCCGCCACAGGCCTTTGCTGCAGGTCCCGTCACCACAGACGGCACGTTGCCAATCTGCCGGTCCCAGCCGGTGATCTCGTCGGATGCCGAGAGAATACCGGGCAGCGACATTGCCTGGTCGGGCACATTGTTCGTGCCTTCCACATGGCAGGAGGCGCAATTCTGGATGCCATGCGTGGGATAGGTCGTGCCCACATGATGCTCGTAGTGCATGGCCTGCACCGGGTCGGCAAAGTCGATGTCGCCGATGTCGAAGGCCTGGAACGAGTGGATGGCGTGGATGTACGAATCGAGCGAGCGGGATTGCATCTCCAGGTGGGAGGCGCCGCTCTTGTTGATGTGGCACATGCGGCAGACGGTGAGGTTGCCGCCGTAATCGGCCGAGTGGAAGGTTGTGGCCAGCGCATCGTGGCAGTTGTTGCAGCCATCCTCCACCTTGCCAATGGGGGCGAAGAAGTCGTCGGCGAAGCCATTCGCAGCCAGGTCAAAGGTGCGCGAGGGGGCATTCAGCGCCAGGGTGACACCGTTGGCGTCAACCAGTTCCGGCAAAACGCCAATTTCGACGCGTGCAACGGTGCCGTCTGCAAGCAGGTCAGCCCATTGCGACATATCGGCGGTCACTTCCCAGCTGGCGCCGTCGGCGGCCACGGTGGTGAAGCGGGGATGCTCGGCGCCCACAACATACTCCAGCGCGCGCTGGTCCTTGTTGTCAATGATGCCGTCGCCGTTGTCATCGGTGAGCCGCTCGTGCGGGCCAACCACGAAGTCCTTGCTATCCCAGCCGTAGAGGCCAACCATGACGGTGGGCGTAATCGTCGCCACGTCGAGGTCAGCCAGCGCTGCATCCTGCACCGCGCTCGAGGCTGATGGTGAGCATGTTGCCGTCGAGCGAGGCGCTGTCAACGCTGACCGTAATTGCGTCGCTGTAGCGCAGCCCGTCAGCGGTGTAAATCGCCTTGTCGTAGCCGCTGTGGATTTCGTTCATGCCAGGGGTCTTCGATCCCGTCTCATGGCAATCGGTGCAGGCGTCGACGTTGATGTCGATCTTGTCGTGCGCCGAAACGGAAGCCAGGATGGTCGTCAGCCCGAGGTTGGTGTTCCCTGCCAGCTCCGAGCCATTCATCGGGTGGCAGCTGCGGCAGGTTTCGATTGTGAAGTTCTCATCCGACAGCGCTGTGTCAAGCTTGCCTTCGTGGCAGGTGGCGCAGTTGGCCATCGACTGCGGGTAGGGGAACTCCATGGCGTGCGACATGTGCACGTCGTTCATGAGGGAGGTCTTGTAGGCCATTGCCTCCTGCTGTTCGGGCGTCAACTCTACATTGCCCGCCAGATAGTCGGCCGCCAGCGCAGGGTCCTCAACCAGCAGCTGCCACTCGAAATGGCCGCCCTCCACGTTGTCCTGATGGCACGCCTTGCAGGTGAGGAAATCGGTGGCGGGGTCGCCATCAACCTGCGCATAGATGTAGCCGTGCTTAAGGTACGGGTCGGTGTGGCACTTGACGCAGCCATCGTTGTTGGCTGCAGAGACGTAGTCGACACCGCCGCCCGTCTCCATGATCCCCGCAAAGGGATACTTGACCAGGCGCACGCGTGCGGGCAGGCTGCCCACCTGTTCGTCGGCGCCAATGATCGTAATGAAGCCGTCCACGTCGCTCAGGTCGGGTACGTCGCCGACGAAGGTGCTGGTGTTGCCGCCCGCGCCGTCATAGCTCAGATCACCGTTGATAGAGAGGCGCTCTTCCGCAGGATCAAACTGGAACTGGCCGTCTGAATAGGCAGCGAAGTAGATGGCAAGTGTGTCGGCCTTGGCGGCGTTGAAGGGTTCGCCGTCCTTGGTCATCTGGAAGGTGACCGTGTGCGTGCCCGTCGGCGCGAAGGTGTACGCCATGTCGGTGATCTGGATGACGCCATCCTGATACAACTGGTCATAAGAGGCCTGATGCATCTCTCCGGCATCCTTGTGGCAGGTCGCGCAGGACTCGGGCTGAACGCCGGCAATGGCGGGTGTATCCACCACAGGTGCGGGCGCATCCTGCGCCATGGCGACTGATGGCCCCAGGGTGGCAAAGAAGATGACTGCTGCCGTCAGCACAAACAGGCTGGCGCAGGCTATGAGGGACTTTCGCGACAACATGGTGTTTCCCCTTCTTCAACGGCATCGTTGAAATGACAATTGCGTTTACGCTGGATCACTTACCAGTCGCCCGTCCCGAAAGGGGTATTGGGCCATGGGGAGAGTCACCAGTAAAGGAAGAAATTCGGTCTTGCAGCCTTATATTTGGGTGGATTCAGCAGTACGGGCAACAGGTGACGCGCGTGGAGATCGGCACAACATCAAGTTATCACGATATACAGGCGCGCACATGAGCCAAATGCATCACTTGGCTAGTCAACCTGGCCTAAAGTTGCGATGGGAGTTGGTAGAAAAGAGAGGGGGCGCACCATGGTGCGCCCCCTCTCTGGAGGTCCTTTAAATGCATTCGACGCGAGGCGGTTGCCTAACGCCAATGCAAGCTACTGCGGGCCAACGACAGCGTGCGGCACGTAGGGCTCTTCGATGTACTGCACTTCCTCTGGCGTCAGCTTTAACGCCAGCGCGCCCACGCCATCCTCCAGATGCGAGATTTTGGTAGCTCCGATGATGGGGGCCGTCACCGCCTGCTTTTGCAGAAGCCAGGCCAGCGCCACGTGCGAGCGGGGCACGCCCCGCTTCTCGGCAACTTCGGCAGCGCGTTCAATCACCGGCCGGTCGGCGTCGAGGTTCATGTCGTATTTCCGCTTCGAGATCTGATCCGTTTCGGCGCGCAGCGTGCTCTCCGCACGCAAGTCACGCGTCAAGCGGCCCCCAGCAAGCGGGCTGTAGGGAATGACCCCGATCTTCTCGGCGCGGCAGAGCGGCATCATCTCCCGCTCCTCCTCGCGATAGATGAGGTTCATGTGATTCTGCATGGAGACGAAGCGCGTCCAGCCATGCGTTTCGGCAACGTGCAACGCCTTGAGGAACTGCCACGCGAACATGGCCGATGCGCCAATGTAGCGCGCCTTGCCTGCGCGCACCACATCGTGCAGCGCCTCCATCGTCTCCTCAATGGGCGTCTCATAGTCCCAGCGATGAATCTGGTAGAGGTCCACGTAGTCGGTTTGCAGCCGTTTGAGGCTCTTGTCAATCTCGCTCAGGATTGCCTTGCGCGACAAGCCTTTGCCATTCGGCCCCTCGTGCATCTGGAAATGCACCTTGGTGGCAATAACGATCTCGTCACGGTTGGCAAAGTCCTTGAGCGCGCGCCCTGTAATCTCTTCGCTCACGCCAATCGAGTAGACGTTGGCCGTGTCGAAGAAGTTGATGCCCAACTCCAGCGCCTTCTTGATGACGGGCCGGCTCTCCTGCTCGTTAAGCACCCACTTGTGCGTCCACGTTTCGGCATCGCCAAAGCCCATGCAGCCGAGGCAGATGCGCGAAACGTCCATGCCGGTGTTGCCCAGCTTTGCATATTCCATCGGCTCTTCCTTTCGTTCTCCGTGACTCACTCCGTCACTCAACCTGATGTGCCGCCCATCGTCAGGCACCTACCAGGCGTAGGCGTTGGGCGCTTCACCGCCCGGGCCGGGCCAAATCTCGTCGAGCTTCTTCATTGCCTCGTCCGAGAGGTTGATTTCAAGCGCGCGCAGGCTGCCCGTCAGCTGCTCCATGGTGCGCGGGCCGATAATCGGGGCCGTTACCACGGGGTTGTGCAGCAGCCACGCCAGTGCGACGTCGGCCGGCTCTTCGCCCCGCTCTGCACAGAAGGCTTCGTACGCCTCCAGCTGCGGCCGGTGCTTCTCGATGGACGCCTGCTGGCGCGGCTCGGCGCGACGCCCCTCGGTGATCTTGCGCAGCACGCCGCCCAGCAGCCCGCTACCGAGAGGGCTCCAGGGGATGATGCCCACGCCATAGTGCTTGCAGGCCGGCACAACCTCCAGTTCAATCATGCGTGCGTTGAGGTTGTAGAGGCTCTGCTCGGAGACGAGCCCCATGAAGTGGCGCGCCGCTGCGGCGCCCTGCGCCGTGGCAATGTCCCAACCGGCAAAGTTGCTGCTGCCCACATAAATCACCTTGCCCTCGCGCACCAGCTGCTCCATCGCCTGCCAAATCTCTTCCCAAGGGGCCCTGCGGTCAATGTGATGCATCTGGTAGAGGTCAATGTGGTCGGTCTGCATGCGGCGCAGGCTCTCCTCGCAGGCGCGGCGAATGTGGAGGGCCGAGAGGCGTTGCTGGTTGGGCCAGTCGCCCATCTTTCCGTAGACCTTGGTAGCGATGACCACCTTTTCGCGGCGGCCGCCCCCCTGCGCAAACCAGCGCCCAATGATATTTTCTGTGACGCCTTCGCCGGTCTTCTGACCATAAACGTTGGCCGTGTCAAAGAAGTTAATCCCCTGCTCCAGCGCCCGATCCATGATGGCGAAGCTGTCGGCTTCGCTCGTCTGCGGCCCAAAATTCATCGTGCCCAGACACAAGCGGCTGACCTGCAGGCCCGTGCGTCCCAGTGATGTGTACTGCATGGTATTTCCCCCTGTTTCACCGTTAGCAGGACCAGCGGCGTGTTGAAGATGATGAAGTACGTGGATTGCCCAGCGTGCGTGCTGCCTAACCTATCTTAGCGCCGTCGGCTGCAGTTTGGTAAATCAACCCTTTGCGCGGCACCAGTGTACGAGGGATGTGGATTTGATTGCGGCGTCCCTCTATATGTACCCGAACAGTGGCGGAAAGACGATCACGACGAGCGCGCCCCACACGGCATAGACCGGCAGGTAAGCGGTTTGCCAGCGTTCGAGGCTCGCAAATGATCCCCGCCCTCCTAGAAAGCGGATGTAGAGCACGGCCGACCACACCAGATTGACCAGCAGAATCATGTTCATGCCTAGGGCAGCCACGCGGTTTGGGGTGAATCCGAATTCGGTGATGCGGGCGCCGATGGCCCACAGCGCCACCGCGTTGGCCAATAGCGCGCTGATCACCAACACAACCTGCACCACATCGAAGGCTCCGGGGCGCAACAGAGAGTCCCGCGCGGAGATGGAATAGAGCAGCAGGCCCAGCACCAGCACAAGAAGCAGGTCAAAGGCGATCAGCATGTCCCGCTCGATGTTGACCGGGCGTCCCGTCCAGAGAAGAATCCCCAGGAAAGTGATCAGCACGATGGTGAAGAGCGGCGTGAAGAGGCGCGTCAACACCGGCGCCATGTTCTCGATCACGCTTTGCTTGGCCTCCACCAGCCAGGAGGCGATGATGACGGCCCCGACCGCTCCACAAGGCAGCAGCCACGACTCGAAGAAGGGCTCAAAGTCGATCTCAATCGAACTTAACATCTGCGCGGTGATGGCCATGAGCACGCCGCCACCGAGGGCGATCAGCACATAGTAGATGAAGAGCTCGCCTGAGAAGCGAATGAAGTCCATGCGGCCCGCAACCTGGCTCCAGCGCCCGCCGGCATAGGCGATGCCCACCACCAGCCAGAGCGCGATCGGCAGGTGCAGCGCCGCAAGCACCTGGGTGTAGCCTTCCGGGTGGAAGGGATAGATGTTCGCGAAGACAGCCGCTGCGACAAACGCCGCAGCCACCCAGCGAACAATTTTGCTGTCAAGCCGCCGCTTCCAGACGAAGTAGCCGGTCAGCAAGGGGAGCACAAAGAGGCTCAGATTGCGGGCATAGAAGCTGGCATTGTCGTCCAGGGTGATCCCGAAGAGTACCGGCAGCTTGATGAGGCAGGCCGCCGCCACCGCAAGACCGACGGCGACAATTGCGTCCGTGCGCGCCTTCGCTTGGGACTCCCCGCCATCCGCAGGGACGACAACGAGTTGCTTCCAGAGACGCTCCGAGTGCTCGCGTGCGAACTCCCGGGAGAGGGTGTCAAGGTCGCCCATGCGCTTCACAGCCACCAGGAACGCCTCATCGGTGGCAAGGCCCGCGTCGACCAGGACTGCGACCTGCTCGCGCAGATGGTCTTCCAACTCCGCAACATCGACGGCGTGGATCGCCTGTCGGCGGCGGAGGTAACTCCGCCATTGGTCAATCTGCGCCTCGAGCGATATCTCTTGAGCTGGAGTCGGCATCGTCAGGCCCCCTGTGGCAGTGGCGTGGCGGCCGCGTGGCCGGCCGGAACGGAAGCAGAGAGCGTCTGCCAGATGCCGCGCAGCGTGGCGTCCACCGCTTGCCACTGTCTGCGTTCCTCTGCGAGCTGCGCCTGACCCTGCGACGTGATCCGGTAGTACTTGCGACGCCGACCGCTCTCGGCAACTTCCCAGCGCGCCTCAATGTGGCCGAGCCGCTCGAGCCGATGCAGAACGGGGTAGAGCATCCCGTCAGTCCACTCCATGCGCCCTCCGGACAGCTCTCGCACGCGCTGGAGGATCGCGTAGCCGTAGCTGTCCCCTTCGGCCAGGATGGCCAGCACAATCGGAGTTGAGGAAGCGGCGATCAGGTCTTTGTTGATCTCCATATCGCTCTCCATGCTTTCACGTTTTGCCCGCTGCGTATGCGCTCATACGCATTTACATAGCAGTATTATACATTACAGTGCTATGTATGTCAATCCAGAACACAACGGCGGGATGGACGCTGGCACCCGCCGCTGCCTGGATCATCTCATGGGTAATTCAGACGAAGTCTGGACAACAGGTCGGTTTTAGCTACTGTCACCCGTATTGGTGACGGTGTAGCAGTAGTAGACGGTCGTGCCCGCTTCAACGAGGATCTCGCCGCCGACGCCACAGGTCGCCGGGTCTAGCCCCACGGTCTGCTGCAGCGAGACACTCGGTGCGGGGGGTGGCAACATCGCCACCCGCGCCAAAGCGGTGGGGTTCCTTGCGCCTGCGCGACCTGACCGTGCACCGTTCATTTTGCGCGCCCCATTACCGTATCCGGATGGGGTATACTTGCAGCGGCGGCAACGGAAGTGATCGACAACTAGGCCGCTGGGCGCATGTCCAAAAGTAGCCTGGACAGGCCAATCGCTTGGCCTGAATGGGGCAATCAGAGGGAGAAAAAGCGAGCAATAATATCGCCGGCAAAGTTGTCGTCATTACCGGTGCAAGCAGCGGGCTGGGCGAAGCGACCGCCCGCGCATGCTCTCCGCAGAGGGCGCCATTGTTGTGCTGGGCGCACGGCGCACAGAGCGCCTTGCAGTCACTCGTGGACGAACTCACCGCCGGGGGCGGCAAGGCGCTCGCCGTCACGACGGATGTTACCCACTACGATCAGGTGAAGCAACTGGTCGATCGCGCCGTGCAGACCTTCGGACGCATCGACGTCATGATCAACAATGCAAGCGTCATGCCGCGTGCGCCGCTTGATCGCCTCATAATCGAGGATCTGGGACCGGGCGATCGACGTCAACATCAAGGGCGTGCTATACGGCATCTCCGCAGCGCTGCCCTACATGAAAGAGCAGAAGTCCGGCCACATCATCAATGTCTCTTCTGTCTCGGGTCACAAGATCGGGCGCGAGTTCTCCGTCTATTCGGCAACCAAGTTCGCCGTACGGGCGCTCTCCGAAGGGCTACGCATGGAAGTGAAGCCCTACAACATCCGCACGACCATCATCTCGCCGGGTGTCATCACCACGGAACTGCCGCAGAGCATCAGCCAGCCGGACATCGCCGAGAAGACGCAGAAGGTCTACGACGATCTTGCGATTCCACCCGATTCGTTTGCGCGCGCCGTGGTCTACGCGATGAGCCAGCCGGACGACGTCGACATCAACGAGATTCTCTTCCGGCCGACGCGCCAAGAGGGATGATAAGCGGCCGGCTTGGCAAAGCTGCCCATATGCAGCAGCATTGACTCGGCCGCGGTGCCATCTGAAATGGAGTGTGCTCAACCCACGGGGTGAAGCTTCGTCACCTTGTCGGCAGCGAAGGGCGGTCCGTTGGCAACGGTCATCAAGCCGCAATTGGCGGCGATGTCTTGAACAATCCGGCACAAATCACAAACGGGTCTGGTTGAAGCGGCGCGCCGCTTCAACCAGACCCGTTTTGTGTTGATTCCCCTGCGCTGGCCTTGCCCCGGTGAACCGTGTCTCGGCCTGTGTTTTGGCAGGGGCAGGCGCCGCATTCAACACCTGCCCCTCAACCACCTTGAGGCGATATTGCAGCGCCTCCTACTCGGGAATATCAACATGCCGCGTGATCTGCCCGTTGCTCTCCCAGAACGTAATCTTGCCTGCCAGGAACGGGTCGTCGGCAGGCGGCTGCACGTCGTCGTAGATGTCAATCGCACGCGTGGTGACCGAGTGCTCGCCGGCGGTGGCATCGTCCCAGGGCATCGACCAGAAACGCCACGCGTAGCGGCCAACATTCTCCGTGTCCAGCTCCGCTTCGCGCCAGTCGCCGTCATCGATTTGCACCTCGACGCGCGCGATCGGAGCGCCCCAGGCCGCGCCATCGATCCGGAAGCCGTCGTCGCTACGAACGACGCGCGCAGGCGCCGACTTGATGCGTGCCGGGCCGACCAACGTCTCAGTCCAAACCTTCTCGCCGTTGTGTTCTTCCTCGCGGATGGTGACGTAGTCACGCGCCATGAAGTGCCCCGCATAGCGTGTGTTGCGCAGCTCGATACGCTTGAGCCACTTCACGTTGGCGACGCCATACCAGCCCGGCGCAATCAGGCGCACCGGAAAGCCGTTCTTCTGCGGCAGCGGTTCCCCGTTGATCGAGTAGCAGAGGAGGTTGAGCGGATTCATGGCATCCTGAATCGACATAGCGCGCGCAAAGTTCTGCATGAAGGTTGTGTCGCGCACATTCATCTCGCCCATGTCCGTCCCGTAGAAGACAACTTCCGTGCCATCGTCGAGTGGGCCCGCCTCGTCAAGGATGGGCGCCAGTGACGCGCCGGCCCAGGTCGCATTGCCGATTCCTCCATTGAAGAAGTCGAGCCCGTGATTGCCCGCGCATTCGAGAGTGAAGGTCACCTCCTGGCGCGGCCACGCCCTGAGATCGGCGAGGCTCAGCGTCATGGGATGCTGGACCAGTCCGGTGATTTCCAGGCTCCAGTCGTCGGCGTCGATTTCGGGCTGCCCAAAGTGCGACACCATGTGGAACTGGTCAGCCGGCGTGATCCACGAGTCGAGTGCCTCCCACTGCAACTGGTGGTCGACAATCTCGGGTACGGGGTTCTCGGCCGGTTGGTCAAGCCAGGGAATGACGACGTCACTCTGTTGCAGTGGTGCAGCCCGCGCATACCATCGACTATTACTGAGCATGGCCGCACCAGTGAGCGCGGCGCCTCCCTTCAGAACTGTTCGACGTGAAATACGTGCATCGCTCATCGCAGGTCTCCTTTCGCATAACCCGTCGGGCCACGAACAGGCAGCATCGGCTGCACGACCATGTCGTGACGCCATGCCGATGTGCCACTCCACAACGTGAAGGGGGCTATATGAGGGGGATAGGCGCAATAATGCGCGTCTCGAGTGCGCTGACGATGAGGATGGAAAAACGCCATGCAGGCATCAAACGAGGGACTATGGTCGCCTGTGGGGCTATATGATTCTAGCACACGTGTCAAGTTCGTGAAGCGAGTCACACATTGGTGGCTCGTTCTCTGGACTGTCCGTGGCTCCGGACTTCGCGCCGATGTTCGTCTATGCCTACTTGCTTACGACCCCTTTCGTCCCTGCCGCCGTATATTGGGAGAGCGGCAGCGCCGCAAACGCCTCCGTCCCCGGAAGCTGCAATGCATACTCCGTGGATGATATGCGGTTCGACGCGGTTCGTGTCGCTGCGCGGCAGCAGCCGTCGCCAGATTGGGGATTGATGTAGAGCGGGTGATCATGCTCTGGAGGATGGGGCGTTTGCCTTCTTCACAGGCCTCCTGCCTGCCATCAGAAGCAAGGAGGCGTTTGATACTATCTGCATTCCACCAAGTGTCGGCCGGAAAGCCAGACCGCGACTACGCCTGCTGGACCTTCTCTGTCACAGATGCGTTATCGCTCCCCTTGGCCAACTCCTTCAGCAGCGCGCGCACGTCGGCAACGCCATCGATCGAATAGCGCGCCGCCGAGACATTGCCCCCCACCTTGATTGTGATGGCGTTCTCGGGCATGGCCTTGAAGGTATCCTCATCGGTATGGTCGTCACCTGCGGCCAGCACAAAGTCGTACGCATTCTCTTCCAGCCACAAACGCGCCACATTGCCCTTGCTCGTAAGATTGCTCTTCAGCTCGATCACCTTGTGCCCCTGCAAAATCTGCAGGCCGCGATCAAAAGCGAGCACGCGCAGGTTGTCCTGCAGTTCAATCGCGCGCTGTTCGCCCAGCCCTGGCTCCACCTTGCGATAGTGCCAGCTTAGCGAGTAACTCTTCTCCTCAATGAGCGCGCCCGGCGTGCGGTCGGCAAAGCTCTGCAGCACCGGCAGCAGTTCGCGCTTCCACGCATCGCTCAGCCCCGGGTGCTTCCGCCATGCGCCACCCTTGTGCCGGGTCCATGCCCCGTGCTCGGCAATCAGGTCCACTGGTAGATGGCCCAGCCACTCCTCCAGCGTCTCGTGCATGCGCCCGCTGATGATGGCAACGCGGTTCCTGGGGTCGCGCGCCAGCGCCTCGAGCAGCGCAAGCAGCTCCGCATCCGGCTGCACGGCCAGCGGGTCGGTGTTGAAGCCCATGAGCGTGCCGTCGTAGTCGAGGAAGAGCATCCGCTTGTGGGCCTTGGCATAGAGCGTGCGGATGGGGTCGTAACTCGCCTTCGTCAGCCGCTTTGTCAGCATCGCCTTCTGGATAGCCTTGATGTTGGCCAGCCCCTGCATGAAGAGTTCCACCCAGTGCTGCACGTTGAACTTTTTCACAGTTGCGCGCATGACATGCATGCG
The DNA here is from genome assembly GCA_963773745.1 of uncultured Chloroflexia bacterium. Lineage (GTDB taxonomy): Bacteria > Chloroflexota > Anaerolineae > Caldilineales > Caldilineaceae > UBA5069. The sequence goes on along the minus strand of CAVZCL010000003.1, from coordinate 8,387 downwards.
TGCGCGCTGCTCTTCCGGCGGCATCTCCAGCGCCTGATAGAGCGCATCGGCCAACGCGGGCACATCATTTGGGTTGATGGTGATGGCCTCGGTCAGCTCCTTGGACGCGCCCGCCATCTCGCTGAGGATGAGCACACCCTGCTCATCGATGCTGCTGGCCACATACTCCTTGCTCACCAGATTCATGCCGTCGCGCAGCGGCGTCACGAGGCAGACATCCGCCGCCACATACATGGCCGAGAGCAGTTCCAGCGCAACCGAGCGGTACATGTAGAAGACCGGCTGCCAGCCCAGTGTGCTGTAGTGGGCGTTGATGTTGCTCACCGTGCGGTCAATTTCGCGTTTGAGCCGCTTGTAGGCGGGCACAACGTCGCGCGACGGCACCACAAGCATGAGCAGCGAGACCTTTTCATGGTAGTCGCGATGTTGCTGCAGAAAGAGCTCAAAGGCCTGCAGCCGCTGCAAGATGCCCTTGCTGTAGTCCAGCCGGTCCACCGAGAAGATCATGCGCGCGCCGTGCACCGACTGCTCCACCTTTTCGACATTGCGCCGCACGCTCGGGCGCGCAGCCAGTTTCTCGTACTTGCCGAAGTCAATGCCCATGGGGAAAGCGTCAACCAGCACGGGCCTGTGGTTCACATCCAACTGGTTAAGCGAGGACCCGATCCCCAGCACACGCGTGGCCGTGCTCATGAAGTGGCGCACATCGTCATAGGTGTGAAAGCCGATCAGGTCTGCGCCGAGTACGCCCTTGAGCAGCGCGTCGCGCCAGGGGATCTGCCGGAAGATTTCGTACGAGGGGAAGGGGATGTGGTGAAAGTAGCCAATGCGTACGTCAGGCAGCCGTGCGCGCACCATCTGCGGCACCAGCAGCAACTGATAATCATGCACCCAGATGGTGTCTTCGGGCTGGGCGTGCGACAGCACGCAATCGGCAAACCTGCGATTGACCTCAACATATGCGTCCCAAAACTCTTGCACGTAGGTTGCATACGAAGGCACATAGTGGCAGATGGGCCAGAGAATGCCGTTGGAGAAGCCCTCGTAGTACTTCTCGATCTCGTTCTGGGAAAGGAAGACGGGATCCATCCCCATGTCGGGAGAGCTTCTCCCGAATCTTCTGCTCTTGCGCCTCTTCCTCAACAAAGGAGCCCGGCCAGCCAATCCAAAGCTGCTCTCCCGCCTGGCGAACTGTGCTCAGGCCGGTGGCCAGCCCGCCCGCAGTGGGCTTGAAGCTGATCTGGCCGCCACTCACCTTGGAACGGACAGGCAGGCGGTTGGAGACAATAATCGTTGTGCTCATGTGGTTTCCTCCATGGTGGTTGGGGTGCGCCAAGCCACTCTGTGGATACGTGTGCGCCGCGAATGGGGAGGGCGCTCTTCATTAACGATCCTACGTGCGCTGCGGCTCCCACCCTCAAAGTACTCGTTGAGTGTACCCGCGCGCGCCCCAAACGCCATTGCCCGCACGCGCTGATCAGGCGGGGCCACTGGGGCGAAGGCACACGCAGCATTGCGCGCGGCTGGGGTATACTTGCGGGGGCGGAAGACCGGTCATCCAGCAGAAGCGCGCTGGACGGCTACCAAAAACCAGCCGTTGCAGGCCAGCCGCTCGTCCTGCAGCAGCCATACCCAGGGGGAACAATTGAGCAACAACATCGCCGGCAAGGTTGTCGTCATTACAGGTGCAAGCAGCGGGCTGGGTGAGGCGACCGCCCGCGCACTCTCGGCAGAGGGCGCCACCGTTGTGCTGGGCGCACGCCGCACAGAGCGCCTTGAGTCACTCGTGACAGAGCTCACCGCCGCCGGCGGCAAGGCGCTCGCCGTCACGACGGACGTCACCCATTACGATCAGGTGAAGCAACTGGTCGACACCGCCGTGGAGACCTACGGCCGCATTGACGTCATGATCAACAACGCCGGCGTCATGCCGCGTGCACCGCTTGATCGCCTGACGATTGAGGATTGGGACCGGGCCATCGACGTCAACATCAAGGGCGTGCTCTACGGCATTAGCGCAGCGCTGCCCCACATGGAGGCGCAAATGTCCGGTCACATCATCAATGTCTCCTCCGTCTCCGGGCACAAAATCGGCAAGGAGTTCTCCGTCTATTCGGCCACCAAGTTTGCCGTGCGCGCGCTCTCCGAAGGGCTGCGCATGGAAGTGAAGCCCTACAACATCCGCACGACCATCATCTCGCCGGGGGTGATCACGACGGAGCTGCCGCAGAGCATCAGCTCAGCCGGACATTGCCGAGAAGACGCAGAAGGTCTACGACGACCTTGCGATTCCACCCGATTCGTTTGCACGGGCCGTCGTCTACGCGATGAGCCAGCCCGACGACGTGGACATCAACGAAATCCTCTTCCGCCCCACACGCCAAGAGGGTTGATCGCCCGCAGCACTGCACCCGAGAAAACAAAACGCCCCCAGCCACACGGCTGGGGGCGTTTTCTTCAAGCTCCACGTTGGGCAACAAGAGCGCCCACTTTCCCCTTTGTCTCGGTTGCGCACTTTACGGGCATGGGAACCCATGGGTTGATCGATTCGTTAACGCTTTGCCGCGCGTTTCGCGTGGTTAACGCTGCGCGCAGTGGCATATGCCTTAATTTATCCCGCGTTGGCTTGTGTAATACTCCCCGCTAATCCGCTGGCTCGTCAACTGCTTGCACACGCCAAAGTGTGACGAGGCGGAGCCATGTCTCAAAAGGAGAGCGCTATGGAATCCCGTTCGCTGCTGAGTCATCTTGAGTTTCACGATACTGATCCTTATGCGCAGCCGTTGCTCGTCAACCAGGATGTGCGCATTCTGCGCTGGATGCTGAAGCCTGGCCGATCGAGTGGAGAGCACGCAGTGCCGGATTCTCCCTTCTATGTCGTTGTCATGCAAGGGCGTGGCATGTTTTCGGGAAGTGATGGGCGCGAAGTCGAATATGGGCCGGCATCCCTGGTTCTCTTCGCAAAGGGTGAAACCCATTCCGTACGCGCGCTGGACGAGGAATTGATCTTTGTCAGTTTTATGCATGGCGCAGAGGTCATGCGGCCCGATCAGGCAGGCGGCGAAATCGGTCGCGAGGCATCGCAGGGGTGACTCTGTCGGTGTACAGGTGAAATGCACATCAGTTTGCGTCGCTTTGGACGAGGAGCGCAAGCGCACCGGGTACTATGGCGCGTGATCGCTGCAGCAAAACTGGTCATGTGCAATCCCGCCCCATTCGTCTGCGCGGCCGTCGTCTGCGCCATGAGCCATCCCGACAACATCGATATCAACGATATCCTCTTCCGCCCAACGCGCCAGGATGGCTGATCGCGCAGCGCTGCACCGTTGAATACCAAACGCCCTCGGCCACACGGCCGAGGGCGTTTGTGGACTCTGACTGCCGCACTGTGCAAAGTCACTGTCTGGCATCCATATCCCACACGCGTACAGTCTTATCCCCCGACGCAGTGGCGAGCCGGCTGCCATCGGGCGACCATGCCAGTTGCGTCACACCACTTGTGTGGCCTGTCAAGGTCGCTATGCTCGCGCCTGTCTCTGCGTCCCAGACCATGACAGTTCCATCCCAGGTTGCAGCCGCGAGCTTGCTGCTATCGGGCGACCATACAACGATCCCGCCGCCAGGCACAGTAGTCAGGTCGCCAGCGAGAGTCTGCAAGAGTGCGCCGGTTGCGCCATCCCACACGCGCACTGTGTCGTCAGAGCCGGCGGAGGCAAGTTTGCTCCCATCGGGCGACCACGCCACCTGCTCCACAGCCCCGGTATGGTCCGTAAGGGTAAGCAGGCTTGTCGCCGCTCACGGCGTCCCATACGCGTACAGCCTTGTCATAACTTGAAGAGGCGAGTTTGCTGCCATCAGGTGACCATGCCAAGCTCGAAGGCGTTCCTGTATCACCTTTGAGGGTGAGCACGATTGCGCCCGTTGCAGCATCAAAGATCAGGATTGTCTTGTCATTGGTCGTTGAGGCGAATTGAGCGCCATCGGGCGACCATGCCACACTCGTCACATTGCTTGCGCTGGGGAGCGTGATGGTCAACAGACTTGTGCCCGTCAGCGCATCCCAAACATGCACGCTCTCGTCGATGGGTGACGCAGAGACAAGTTTGCTGCCGTCAGGCGACCACGCCACAGTATCCAAACGGGCCGTATGGCCGGCGAGGGCAAGTAATTCTGCACCCGTTGCGGCATCCCACACGCGCACGCTGCTGTCGTCGCTGGCAGTGGCGAGCTGGCTGCCATCAGGCGACCACGCCACGCGCACCACATCGGCGGTGTGGCCGGTGGAGCTGAAGGCGTTTGCGCCGGTGGTGGAATCCCACAGATGCACCATATCGTCACGCGCACCAGTCGCCAGTTGGCTGCCATCGGGAGACCACGCCACGCTGTCCACAATTGCCGTATGCGTAATGACAAGCGGCTCCCGCATTGTGGGCTCAGCTGTTGCCTGGGCTACGGGCGGCAGGTCCTGCATACAGCGGATTGAGAAGCCGTAGCGGAGGCCGGCCAGGCCGCTGGCGCTCGCATCGTCGGCGTGAATCACAAAGAGAGAATTTGTCCCTTCGTCGATCTCGGTGGTGCTCCAGAAGTAGGCGTACGTGCCAAAGTCGTAGGAGCCAGGTGCATCACCACCCTGACCGCCGGCCGGACGCGCGCTCCAGCCGCTGGCGTTGGTTGCCAGGCTGGCCTTGTCCCAAAAAGCTGGATCACTCAACTTGAGATGGGCGTCGGCCCCTTGGCTCTCGAGCAGCGTCTGGAAGTCCGCTGCAGATGGCACGCGCCGATCAGCGGGGCAGACGTTGCAGGCGGCGGTCGCGGCATAGGCGTTGTAGAGCGCGCCATACTCCTCCTGGGCCTGTGCATCGTCTGCAACGTCGCTGCCCCACGTATAGGCTGCATCCGATTGGCTCACCCATTCATCGGCGTCGCTGACCAGAGGAATTGCCGTGCCATCACTGCAGCTCGCCGTGCGCAAATTCTCCGTCATCCACAGCTGCTGACCAATTTGAACGGTGTTGTAGACGTTGCCATCTGCATCGGCAACTGTAGGCTCTTCTGCCTCGAGGTTGCCATCGCTCGCCCAGAGAATGGCGCCGCTATCGCCAGAGACCAGTTGAAGCGCACCCTCAGGCGTCAGGTTGAGATAGGCGCTGGCGTCGGGATCCTTGCTCAGCGCCGACCAGATGAATGCGTCGTCATCACCATTGACGACAAGGTTGCCGTCCTGTTGCATTTGCACACGTTTCGCCTTGGCATAGTCATCAGTGATGCTCTCCAGCCCCCAAACGTACTGGTCCGCGGCATCGTAGACAACAAGGTTACCGTCGGGCTGGAAGATGAGATAGTGATCGCCAGACGCCGAGGGGTACTTCTCGCCCTGCACAATCGTCGTTCCCGCCGGCAGCGGAAAGCGATTTGCCGTTGCCGACGCTGGGGCGGGCTCCGGTGTAGCGTCTGCGGCTGCACCTGCGGTCGTAGCAGCTTCAGTTGCAGTCGGTGCGGCGGTTGCTTCAGCAGCCGGCTCGGCAGTCGGTGCTGCGGTTGCCTCAACAGTCGGTTGAGCGGTTGCTTCAGCAGTTGCCTGAGGGGTTGTCTCGGCGGTCGGCTCGAGAGTCGCTGCGGGCGTCGGCTCCACACAGGGATTCAGGCGGACGGGGACCGCAACGTAGTACCAGTTGCCACTCATGGACTGCGCGGCGCCGTAGCCGATTTCGGGATAGCAGCCGTCGACATTAAACCAGGGACGGAAATGCGTTTCACCCGCCATCCAGCCATGGGGGAATGAGCCCAGGCCGCCAACGCCCGCGGCCTCCACCGCATTGGCGCCACCGAAGTAGACGACGCGGTCGCTGGCGTCAAACATGTTGACAGTCTTGCCGGTCTTGGGGTCAAGCCAGGCGCGCGGGCCGTCATGGCCCAGTTTGTCAATCGAAGCCTGGTACTCTGCCTGGAACTGCGCCGCATCGTTGAGTTCGCTTGGCCAACAGGTGGTCGGGGAAGAAAGGCGGCGTGTCGTTCTGCCGGAAGACCTTTTCAGGCTTCGGCCCCAGGGTGACGACCGTGTCAAGCGTGAGGTCGGTGGCGGTTTTGGAGCCATTCTTCTTGCGGAAATCGGGGTCTCTGCGCCCCGCGTTGCCATAATCCAGCATTGCCTCGCGGAAGGCGTCCAAATCCGCCGGCACCTTCACTGCCGGATAATAGTGGCCCGCTACCGTCTTCTGGCCAAGCTTGTACATGCTCTCCTTGGCCAGGGTCAGTTCGGGGATCGGTACCCGGACTGTGGGTGCTGCTGCATCCGGCGCGATGAGAACGAAGAGAGTCACACGCTTCCAGGTGCCATCCACAGTCGCCAGGTGCCTTCAATTCGGGCACGAGCGTCTGCCACTCGGCGTCGTCCTTGTCCATGTTGAACCACCAATTGCCCTGCACGGCGCCATTGTTGTGGAATGCGATTTGGCCGTTGTCAATCAAATCCAAGTCCCAGGCAAGGCCAGTTGTCACGAAGTTGTAGCTCTCGCCGCCGATTTCCTCGGTTGAAAACTTGGGCAGGCTCTTGACCGCGGCATACTTCGGGTCGGCGGCGGTGATCATGACGCCAAACGCATCCGGCAACTGCGTATCGAAGACGTACTCCGTGCCCACCTGGCGGCCCAGCCAGTAGCTCTGCTGCGTTTGCGCGGATGCTGTCGTGAAACTACCTATCATAACGGACATCAGAATGAACAAGATCAATGCCAGTTGCAAGCTGCCTTTTTGGCGAAGTTGTTGACGCAAAGATTGCAAGGTGAAATGCACAAGTGGCTCCTTAATAGCAAGCGAATGTGATAGCTGCGCCGCGGGTTGGCGCGGCAGACGGTAGTTATGGTTTGTGCACATTGGGTGCTTTACGGCTACAAGCGATCATCCGCACGCTGTTGAAGGATGCCTTCAGACAGCATGCTGCATCTGCAGGACGGGTTGAAGAGCAACTGCGGCTGGTTGGGACGAAGGTGACCAAGGTGCAACGAGAATCGTGCGAGGAGGGGGAGGCACATACTACCAGAGGGGCCAGGTTATGCCAAACACCCGCAAAACACTCTTGCGCCCTGGCAACATGGCACAGCCCCATTTTCAGGGTAGACAGCACGGATGCAAAGAGTTGGCACCCGATTGCCATCTCTCTTTGTCTGTTAAACCAGCGCCATCTGCGTGCAAGTTTTGGTTGCTTTCCGGATAGAATAGTGTTGCGGCAGATCGAACGAGGGTGTGTCACTTATACAGGGAGACAGCGATGAGAATTGTCGTCATTGGCGGAAGCGGCCATGTGGGGACGTATCTGGTGCCGCGGTTGGTGCTGGCGGGCCATGAGGTGGTCACGGTTAGCCGCGGCCAGCGTGCGCCCTACCAGGCGCATGGTGCGTGGGCGGCGGTGGAGCAGCATACAATCGACCGGGAAGCGGCCGAGGCGGCGGGGACCTTCGGCGCGCAGATTCGGGCGTTGCAGCCGGACGCCGTGATTGACATGATCTGTTTTTCGCTTGACAGTGCGCGCCATCTGGTGGAGGCGTTGCGCGGCAGCGTGCAGCACTTTCTCCACTGCGGCACCATTTGGGTGCATGGGCCGAGCGCCGTCGTGCCAACAACCGAAGCCCAGCCGCGCACGCCCTTCGGCGAGTACGGCATCCAAAAGGCGGCTATCGAGGCATATCTGCTGGATGAAGCGCGGCGCGGCCACTTTCCGGCAACGGTGCTGCACCCAGGCCATATCGTGGGGCCGGGCTGGGCGCCACTGAACCCCGCCGGCCACTTCAACCCCGCCGTCTTCACGCAGTTGGCCGCGGGAGGCGAAGTAGCGCTGCCGAATATGGGGCTGGAGACGGTGCATCACGTCCATGCCGACGACGTCGCGCAGGCGTTCGAGTGCGCGCTTACCCACTGGGGCGCCGCCGTGGGCGAGAGTTTTCACGTTGTGTCACCGGCGGCGCTCACGTTGCGCGGCTACGCCGAGGCGGTCGCGGCGTGGTTTGGGCAGCCGGCGCGGCTATCGTATCTGCCGTGGCCCGAGTGGCGTGAGACGGTGCCAGAGGCCGAGGCGAACGCGACGTGGGACCACATTGCGCACAGCCCGAACTGCAGCATTGCCAAGGCAGAACGGCTGCTCGAGTACCGGCCGCGCTACTCGTCGCTGCAGGGTGTCTACGAGGCGGTGCAGTGGCTGATTGAGGACGGGCAGGTGCAGGTGCGGTAGGCCGCGACAGGCCGCGGCAGACCACGGCTGCCGACGGGCGCAAAGCTCGGTTGTGGTAACGCAGTGGGCGCAGGCGAGGCAATACTATCGATGGCACAGTTTCGTTCGTCTGCAGCCGATCGGAAGACAAATTGTCTTGCTGTCGGCTGGGTTCATAGCGCTG
>CAVZCL010000002.1:0-61918 GCA_963773745.1 uncultured Chloroflexia bacterium | reverse complement strand
AACCGCAAGGGTGGCTGTTCATCGCGCCGACGAGTGCCGCTGGAAGCGGGGTTGGCGCGATGCGCGGGTGGGCAGCCGGTAACGCGCGAAGTGTCGTCAAAAGATGAAGCGAAAGCACGGATGACACAACCGCGGGCTCACATGGTCGCCCCACGTACCCGCAGCCCGCGCTGCAGATTGAGGCACTGTGTTCGCCGCGAGACACGCATTGCTCCCTCTCCGGGGCCTGTTCTGACGATCAGCCTTGTTGTCTCGAGCGCCCATGCGCTGCCTCGCTGCGTGCCGATGCGTCGCCCGCGTGGCTCTGCGCTGCCATCTTGCTTCTGCGCAATGGCTCGGGTGCAGAAGCAAGCCAACGCGCGGCGACCACGTCGGTCGAAGAGTGCAGAAGAATCGAGGCGAGTACCGCAATCGCGACGACCTGGGTAAGGTATGTTGCCTGAACTCCTTCCGTGTGCAGGACGAGCAGACCGTAGAAGATCGAGGCGAAGCCCTTGGGGCCGAACCAGCCCGCGACGATCCGCTCGCGCCATGTAAGCTCCGTACCGATGAGCACTGCCTCAACCACGAGCGGGCGAACGACCACAAGGATCAGAAGGGCGAAGAGATAGACCAGGAATGGCGTCGATCCAAGCATCTGGAACGTGATCAAGCTGCCAAAGGCAACGATCGCCGCTAACTTGAACACCTCGCTGATCGCCCTGCCGAGCGGCCGAAACGCGACAACATACTCGGGGCTCACGGAAGCGGCAGTCACACCAGCCGAAAACGCTGCCAGAAAGAGATTCACGCCGATGAGTTCACTCAGCGCGGCAATCATGAGGGCGATGGCAAAGCAGTAGAGCGCCTTATAGAGGTTTGTGGGCGAGCCGCGACCGTACTTGACGGCCTGATATGCCAGATACGGGACGGCGACGCCGACGGCAACGCCCCCTGCAAGTTCGGCAAGCACGCCGCCGAGACCCCGCTCTGTGGGCATCAGCAAGCTAAGTGCAATGATGACAGCCGGAAGCGCGAACCCGTCGTTGACACCACTCTCCACGTTGAGAACCTGCCGCAGCAGGCGCGGCACCTCTTTGCGCCTCACGATCGCCGCGGCAAAGACGGGGTCCGTCGGGCTCAGGACTGCGCCGATCAGAAAGGCAACAACCCAGGAGACGCCGGTCAGCAGGTGAGCGAGTTCCGCGACACCGGCGATAGCCAGCGGCATGCCAAGCAGGAGCAGACGCCCCGCCAACCACTCCACCCTGTGTATGTCACCGACTGAAAGGTTCATCGCGTCGGTGAACAGCACACTGAAGAGTGCATACTCGACCAAGCGCGAAATTGTGTCGTCGTGGGGGTCGAACGTAAGCAGCCCAAAGGCGCCCAGGCCGAATCCGGCGACGAGGAAGAGCACAGAGATCGACAGGATACTGCGATCGGCGAGTTCTGAAAGGAGAACAGCCAGCAGCAGTAGCCCCCCGAAGGCAAACAATGCGATCATGCCCGACCTTGTGCGCCAGCTTGTTCGCCTGGGCTGCCCACGATGATTACGCCGAGCAACTGGCCTTGTTCATCCCGTCGCGAGAAGTAGATATACTGGCCGGGCGATGTAAATGTGTGTGACCACATCTGCCCCGTGTAGATATTGCCTGAATCCCACGGCGCAGCACCGTCGGGAAGCTGCGCATACGAACCTTGCCTCTGCGCCAGATCGGGGTCGCACGTCACCGTATGCGGATACACGTCGCGGTTCTGCCACGTCACTGTTGCCCCAAGAGGGACGGCAAGGGTTCCGGGCCAGAAGAGGGCCGCGTCAACGCCGCCGATTAACACCTGGTACTGTTGCCTGTCAGCGCTGACCGAGCAGGCCCCAAGCAAGGGGGCCAGCAGCAGGCCGGCGCCGCCCAGGCGCAAAAACTCCCGCCGGCTGATCCCGGTGCCTCTGTCATTCGAGTTTGGTTCGTGTACCCTCACGATCTTGCGCTCCTGCGTCTGAAGAGTCAAGGTCTTCACAAAAGCAACTGATTCGGGTTGCGGAAGTAGCGGTCTCGGATCGCGTCGCCCGCCATGTAGGCCAGCGCCAGCAGGGTCTCGGTCGGGTTGGCGCCAGGGTTCTGCGGGTAGAGCGCCGCGCCGGTTACGAAGACATTGGGTGTATCCCAAACCTGGCCATACTTGTTTGTGACCGAATCGCCGGGGTCTGGCACCCATAATCGCGCCGCCCGTACAGTGGGTGCTCTGGTACTGGTGAACGTTGTAGGGCGACAGCTCGTCCGTGGTCGTCATGCGTGTAGGGTTCATCTCCTGCATGATTTCCTTGCAGCGCTGCGCAAGGTAGCGGTAGAGGTTGTACTCGTTCTCGTGGAAGTCGAAGGTAATGCGCAGCAACGGCTGTCCCCACGCATCGCGGTAGATTCGGGTCCAGATCAAGGATATTGGTCGACATAGGGTTGTATCTCCCCCTGGATGCCGACACCTACGACGCCATCCCAGTTCTGGCGCAGATTTTCCTTCCAGTCCTTTCCCCACTCGCTGCCGCGGTGCGCCAGGCGCCCAGTTCGCCCGTGGTGGGGATCTCGCCGCTGGTGGCCGGCCCGCTGCTGGACGATGCTGCGGGCGTGCCGGCTTTCAGCGATGGCATGTCGATTGCGGACGTCAGCGGGTCCCTCTGGCCGGAGCCGCAGTAGATCGAGGCGCCGCCGATGAAGTCGAGACCGCTGTGGTCGAAGTTGTCGGCGTTAAAGTCATAGATCAGGTTTTGCACGACGCCATTGCCCATGAAGAGGTTGAAGCGCCGCCCCTCAAAGATTCCCGTCGCCGGACCCTGCGAGAGTTGGTACGTGTAATTCTTGCCCACCATGCCCTGATCATTGCCGAGGCCGTTGGGGTGCTCCTGGCTGCGCGACAGCAGCAGCATGCGCACGTTGGTCAACGTGTAGCCGGTCAGCATGACCACGTCGGCAGGCTGCACGTGCTCTTCGCCCGTAATCAGGTCGATGTAGGTGATGCCGGTCGCCAGCCCATCGGCGCCCAGGTTGACGCGCAGAACCTTGCAGTTATTGCGAATCTCGTAGTTGCCCGTGCGCAGCGCAGCGGGAATGTGAACGATTGGCGCCGCTGATCTTGGCGTCCACTTCGCAGCCGAAGCGTGTGCAAAAGCCGCAGTAAATGCAGCCGGCATGGTCTGTCCCAAGTGGCGTCCGGTAGGCCTGCGAGACGATGCCTGCCGGCTGCGGGAAGGGGTGGTAGCCAAGCGTGCCGTGTGGCATCGGCGAACATCTGCGCCGGAATTGTCACGGGATGGCGGCGGCAGCGGGTACGGCCTGCGAGCGCGGCGCCTCGAAGGGATTGCCGCCTGGAATAATCTGGCCGTTGAGGTTGCCCGCCTGCCCGGAGGCGCCGATGTCATACTCGATGGCGTTATAGTAGGGCTCCAGTTGCTCATAGGTAACGGGCCAGTCCTGTACGGTCATGTACGACAGGGATCTTGCCGTCGCCATAGCGCTCGATGTTGTGCGAGCGGTGCCGAAAGTCCGCCGGCAGGAAGCGCCAGAACTGCGCCGTCCAGTGGACGCTGGCGCCGCCGGTGCCGTTGCCGGGATGAAGGAGCCAAACTGCCGGATGGGCAGGGCGGCCAGCCGTCGGGTTCGGTCGCCAGGTCCATGTCTCCTTGCTCAGGTCAAACATCATCGCCTTGCGCACGCGGTAGCGCAGGCCGTCGTGGTTGTGCCTGAAGTCCGGGTTGCCCCAACGGGCGGGCCCCTGCTCGATCGCCGTAACCTTGTATCCTGCGCTGCCAAGCTTCCAGCCCATGATCCCGGATGTCCAGCCGGCGCCGACCGTCACAACATCGACTTTCGGGTGCGTAATCGCCATCCTTGCTCCCTCTTCTCTTGATTGCTTACTTATCGATCTCGGAGCCGCTGACCGGCAGGATCACATTGTCGTTGGCCGGCTGGCCCGGGTTCACTGCGGCCATCGCCATAATGCTCTGCGGCGTGCGTGCCGTGCCTTCCTGCTGGAATTCCCACGGCTCATACGCGCGCTGGGCGCCCGGATAGCCGACCAGTTGCCAGCCGATGAGGTCGCGGTTGCCCCCATAGACCGGATCGCTGAACATGCCTTCGGACGTGTGCCGGCGCAGATTGTGGAAGAAGGATTCGGCGCTCAGGTTGCGGTCAAAGTCCTCGTCAGTAATCTTGCCGTCGGCCATCGCACCCACCACCTCGTCCTGTTGCTCTTCGCTCAAATTCACAAAATCGGCGCCGAACTTGTTGCCGGTGTAGCGGTCCAGCGCCGAGACACCAATACGGTAGACTTCACGCGGCGAGAGTACCGACTGATACCCGTAGCGGGCAATTTCGCTCGACGGCACCCAGATTATGGAGAAGGGCGCCAACACACTTAATGCGGTGTTGACCACCGCAGCAGTGGATAGGGCGGCTGTGCCGGTAATGCCCGCCGTGGATGTCAGTGGGCGCGTATCGGGCGGTGGCGTCAATGTTGGCGTCGGCGTTGGTGTCGGTGTCGGCGAAGGAGTCATCTGTGGCGTCAAGGCTGCCGTTGCAGTGGGCTGGGGCGTAGGCGTGTTTTCACCATGCGGGCCACCCATCAGGGGCACGGCTGCTCCCTGCTGCGCCGGCGGGTTGTCACCCGTATACACCTGGACGAAGGGTGGTTCGCGATAGGTGGCTTCGTTGAAACCTTCGTGATAGGCCAACATGTTGTCAATGTAGTAGACCACGCCTGCCTCGCGTGCGCCCGGATCATCCGGTGAGCCTGGCAAGATGCGCGCCGTCAGGGCTTCGACGGTATGCGCCTCGTGTGGTGTGAAGACCTGCAAGGCGCCCGCTGCGGGCGGTTGCATCGGCGTGTAGGGCGCCTCAGGATACTGTAGCGGGATTGGGACGGAGGGCGGCGCAGGCGTTGCCGGCGCGACCGGAACCTGGCGTGTGTCACAGCCAGCAAGGACTACCGTGGCGCCCGCTGTTGCCAGACCCACGCCCTTGAGAAAGTTGCGGCGCGTAACACCGCGCACCTCATCTGCTTCACTCATCCTGACCTCACGCTCCTAACTCTTCTTCTGTCCGGGCTCAATCCGCCTTGGGGAAACTCCGCCTGCGCCGGCGCAACAAAGCGCTGGCCGTATGCACGTTCTCATCTTCCACTGCCTGCCAGACCAGAGCGCCGTGGCGCAGCGCATACATGCCTTCGGCCAATTCGACGGCCTCCCCGATGAGATAGTCGCCGCTGCGCTTCTGGGCGCCTTTGGCCTCGTTCTGTGTCATTTCGTTCACGGCTCGGGCAAAGGCCGGCCTTGCGCCCGCGCCAGTTCAAGCTGGCGTCCGTTTGCCTCGTCGCTGCGGGCCATGGGTGGGGTCCGCACGGATGAATCCTGGATGGACATAACTCTCCTTTCGAAATCTGCACCTTCATTTACGGTTGGCGCAACGTATACAGGTATGCGGCCATATCGCGCGCATCCTCTTCGGATACGCCCATAATGGGCATGGCATTGCCCGGAACGAATGCCTGCGGGTTCATGATCCAGTCAACCATGTTGCTTGGCACATTGGAGAGCACACCCGCGATATACGGCGCGGTCCGCGATACCTGTAAGTGGCGGGCCAACCAGCCCGCGAGCGCCGGAGACGCCGGGTACGATATGGCACACGCCACAACCGTACTCGCGAATCGCCTCCTTGCCGCGCCGCAAGTCCGCCGCTGGAATCGACCGGTCGACGCGGGCCATGGCAGTGTTCGCTTTGAAGGATGGATTGGCGCAGCCGGCGACGAGCGCCATGCAGGCCAGGGTAAGCGCCGCCAGCGCATACCGGAACCGGGAGCGCCTCCAAAGTCGTTTCACGCCGCTATCCTCCTTCTCCGGAGCCGAGTGGGTGGACGGGATACTCTTGCAGGATATTGGGCCGCTCGCGCCGGTGCATGCTCGCTTCGACGGCCGACAGCCAGGCAATAAAGAGGGCGAGCGCCGTGCCGAAATAGGTAAGCCCCGCAGGAACCCACATGATCACGCCTGCCAGTTGCTGGTCGTCCAGCGCCGAGAGCCTCCCCGCTGTGGCCTGCACAGCATAAGTCGAGTACCAGGGCGCCGTGGAGAAGGCAAGCAGAGCCCCCAGCACGCTGCCTTGAAGTGCCGTCAGGAAGAGCAGCAGGATGCTCATGCCGTAGTGGCGTCGTCCTCCACGGGGCTCGAGCAGAGTCCACCAAAGCAGGCAGGCTGCGGCCAAAAACGAGAGGTGCTCAGCAGCGTGTATGGCCTCGTTGTGCAGCGCTGCGTCATAGAGCGCCGGTGCGTGCCAGATCCAGAGTGACGCGGCATGCAGCAGCCAGACCACCGGCGCCAGCGTCAGCCAATGCCAACCGGTCTGCGCCCAGCGCGCCTGCCGCCAGCTTTGCGCCAGCGAGCGCCGTGCGTGGGTCGGCAACAACCACAACGCCGCCAGCAGTGGGCGTGCCAGGACGAACAACAGGGGCGCCACCAGCAGGAAGAGCAGGTGCTGCACCATGTGGGCGGCAAAGGAGATCTCGCTCAACGCATCGAGCGGTGAGATCAGTGCTGCCACCAGCGCCAGCAATCCGCCTGCAAACGCCGCCACCTGCCAGCGACGAATGACTCGCCCGACGCCGGCGTGCCGCCAGCAGGAGAGGGTGCCCGCAAGGTACAGGCCTGCCGCGGCGAGCAGACCGACCAGCACGGTCGGATCCCAATTCCACGCTAGCGCCTGCGGCCATGAAGACACCGTCGGCGGCGGTGTGTGCAGCAGTAAGCTCATAGCAATATGCAACGCACTTCTCCTCTTGGTCAGGTCGGGTTCAGTCCGGTTTCCGCTGGACTACCCGCACGGCACAATCCAAACGGCGGCAATGCCGACCATCAGGATAATCAGAAGCGACAACCCACTCAACCATGTACCCAGCACTGCCACCAGCCTGCTGCGACCCAGCGAACCACCGACTTCGTCATTGTCCGGGTTGCTTTCATCCACACCTGTGCGCGCGCCGCTGCGGTAGGCGACAACCGTCGCCGCCAGTGCGACGAGTGCCAGTGCGGCCGTTACGATCAGCAACCAACTGCGGAAGGCCGCCAATCCCCAACGGCAGCCGCCGTAGGCGAGAATGAACCCAATTGCCAGATGGAGTGCCCAGGCGACCAGTCCGCCAAAGAAGCCGAACAAGAGCGCCCAGCCGCTGGCGCCTTTCGCCTGTGAGGCAGCGGTAGCCATCTCTGTCTTCCTTTCCCTGCTCAGCCTGTCAGGTATGTCGACAGATAGAGCGAACTAAAGACCACAATCCAAACCGCGTCGACAAAGTGCCAGTACAGGACGGCATTCTCGACAGCCTGGTATCGATGCGAGTCGAAATGCTTGAGAAACGCGCGCACCAGCACGAAGACCACCATGCCCAGACCGACCAGTACGTGCAGTCCGTGGAGCCCGGTGATGGTGAAGAAGAGCGAGCCATAGACATTGGTCTGCATGGCGAAGCTCGCTCGCGAGTACTCGACGGCCTGAAGGCTCAGGAAGAGCACGCCCAGCACCCCGCCGATGGCTAGCCCCAGGAGGAGCCCGCGGTTATTGTTTTGGCGGATGCTGCGCACCGACATCTGCATGGGCCAGCTGCTGGAAACGAGGATCAGAGTGTTGATGCCCGCCAGAAGCAGCTCCGGCCTATCGATGTTGCCCGCCGGCCAGGCCGGCGAGTTCGTGCGCAGATAGAAATAGCTCGAGATGAGGGCGGCAAAGACGGTCGCCTCAGTCGCGATCAGCAGCACCATGCCCCACCAAGATACCGTGCGACTGCCGGACAGCACTGTGGCGTGGGGCAGGGACTTGGCCGGAGCGGACGCCCCTGTCTGCGTTCGGGCGGTTGCGGGTGTAGCGCTCATACAGTGCCCTCCTCGCCGCGCGGCATCTCGGGCCAGAGCCAGCCCACGAGCGCCACCAGGCTGATGATTCCACCCAGCCCGGCAAGCGTCCACAGGTTGACAAGCAGGCCGACTGTAACGACCAGAAGGCCGAAAGCCAGCACGAGCGGCCAGTACGAATCTTCGGGAATGTGCATGATGGCATCGGGCTGGCCATCGAGCGGTGTCGTCATAATCGTCTCGCGCTGTTCAGGGTCAGTGAAGCGGCGGCCCTCGTGTTCTACGTCCGGCAGGTTGCCGGTGGTTGGCGCAGCGACGACAGCGTCGCCCTCGCGCTTGGGCGCTATTGCTTCCACCCCGGATGGTGAGGGACGGTGTACAGTCGAACGGCCGTCCCAGAGAGGATCGGCGCTGCGCACCGTCGAAATCAACCAGAAGTTGTAGACTGGCGGTGGCGAGGTCGTGGCCCACTCCAGGGTGCGCGCCTTCCAGGGGTCGTCCCCCGCCCACTCGCCATTGCGCAGGCTCATGGCCCAGTTGACAATGAAGAGCAGGATGCCGGCGGCCAGCAGAAAGGCGCCGATCGTCGAGAGCACGTTAGGAATCTCGAAGCCGAGTCCGGGAAGGTACGTGTAGATTCGGCGCGGCATGCCGAGCAGGCCGCTGATGTGCATTGGGAAGAAGGTTAGGTTGAAGCCCAGGAAGATCGTCCAGAAGGTCCACCTGCCCATCCGTTCATCGAGCAGACGGCCGGTGATCTTGGGCAGCCAATAGTAGAAGGCGCCAAAGAGCGGGAAGACCATGCCGCCGATCAGCACATAGTGGAAGTGGGCGACGACAAAGTAGCTATCGGTAATCTGCTGGTCAAAGGGCACGACGGCGAACATCACACCGCTGAGCCCGCCAATCACAAAGGTGAAGAGGAAGCCAAGCACAAAGAGAAACGGCGTCCGCCACACGGGCTTGCCGTCCCAAATGGTGGCGATCCACGCGAAGATCTGAATCCCGCCCAGGATCGTAATGGTGAGTGTGGCGGCGCTGAAAAAGCTGGCCGTAATGGGCGAGATGCCCGTTGCAAACATGTGGTGCGCCCAGACACCAAAGCTGATAATCGCCGTTGCTACGGACGAGAGCGCCAGCAAGGAGTAGCCCACCGCCGGCCGCCGCGAGAACGTTGATACGATTTCGGAGACCATGCCCGCCGCCGGCAGGAAGATGATGTAGACGTCGGGATGGCCGAAAAACCAGAAGAGATGCTGCCACAGCAGCACCATGCCGCCGCCGGCCGGGTCGTAGAAGTGTGCTCCGGCCTTGCGGTCGAGTTCGAGCAGGGCGTTGGCCACGTTGAGCGTGGGGTAGGCGAAGACGACGGCAAATGAAGTCGCCAGGATCGTCCAGCAGAAGAGCGGCAGGCGATTGATCGACATGCCTGGCGCGCGTAACAGGAATATCGTGACGATGAAGTTTATCGCCCCGGCGGTCGTCGAGATGCCCAAAAAGAGCAGCCCCAGCGCGTAGAAGTCGATGTTCAATTCGGGCGAGGCAGGGTAATTTGTGAGTGGCACATAGCTGAACCAGCCACCGTCCGGCGCCATGCCGACGAGATAGCTTGAGTAGAGAAAGATGCCCGCGAAGAGGAAGACCCAGTAACCGAATGCGTTGAGCCGCGGAAAGGCCATGTCGCGCGCGCCGATCATCAATGGCACCAGGTAGTTGCCAAAGCCAAAGAGGATGGGCGTGGCAAAGAAGAAGATCATGGTTGTGCCGTGCATTGTGAAGATCTGGTTGTAGACCTGCGGAGAAATCAGCGTGTTCTCCGGCGTGAGCAATTGTGAGCGCATGATCAGCGCCTGGATGCCGCCAAGCAGGAAAAAGATGAAACCAGTCACGATATAGCGCACGCCAATGACCTTGTGATCCACGGTCGTCAGGGCGCCCGCAAGGCCGCTGGGGCTTTCCCAGGCCCGGGGAATTGGTTGTGCAATCGTCGCCATGTGCTCCTCTTCGTTCCTGTCTCCGTATGTCCGGATCGGGATGCGCGTCCGTGCAGCTAGCGCAGGGACTCCAGATAGGCCACCAACGCGTGTAGTTCGGGCGCGTCGAGGTACATCGGCGGCATCTCGTTGCCGGGCTTGATTGCCTGCGAGTTGATGATCCAGCCGCTCAGATTGCCGACAGTGTTCGGCAGCGTGCCCGCGCCGATGGATTCGCGACTGGCAAAGTGCGTCAGGTCCGGCCCAATCTTGCCGGTGGCGACCGTGCCCCGGACGGTGTGACAGTAGACGCAGGCGGAGCCAACAAAGATCTGCTCGCCCTGCTTCAATTGGTCGGACGTCACGCGCTGTGCATCCTGTTGCTGCGCCTGGACCCACTGCGCCACATCAGCGGCAGGCTCGGCAATGATGAGCATATGCATGTGCGCGTGCTGCAGGCCGCAGAATTCGGCGCACTCAGTCCTGTATACGCCCGGGCTGCTCGCCGTAATCCAGGTTGTGTTCGTCTGGCCGGGCAGCAGATCTGTCTTTGCCTGGAGTTGCGGCGCCCAGAAGCTGTGAATAACGTCGGCCGAGGTCAGCTTCAGGATCACCGGCTGTCCCACCGGAATGTGTATCTCATTGGCTGTCACAACACCCTCATCGGGATAATGGACCTCCCACCACCACTGGTGGCCGATGATTTGGATGACATAGGCCGCCTCATTTGGTCTGGAGAGGGCGTTCTGCACGCCGACCGTGTAGATCATCAATCCAACCAGCACGACAGCGGGCAGCAAACCGCCTGCCACCGTCACAAAGGTCCGCCCATTGCCAATTGCGCTTGCACCCGTGCGCCGTCGCCACAACGCGTAGGCCAGCAACCCCATGACGATTAAAAAGACAATTGTTGCGATGGTCAGCAGCACCCACCACAAGCGCGCGATTTGGCCGGCCGCCGGGCCGGCCGGCGATAAGGTTGAGGGTGTCGCGGCCGTGCAACCTGCGAGTAACCCAATGATCGGGAGCAACCCGCCCAACACCCGTAGAGAGACGACTCGGTCACTGCGTTTCGAGCTGTCCAATCCCTGCCTCCGCCTTCAAGAATGCTGCCCATGCGCCGGCCAGATGCGCCGGCCTACGGCCGTGCGGGAAGCTCCAGTTTCGCCATACCGCGTGGCGTGTGGGGGCCTAGTACGGTGGGCCACTCGCTCAGATTGACCGGTCCACCGGGGTCGGCCGCCGCAGCCGAAAAGAAGTTGGTTTCCCACTGCCACCACGTCAATGTCTTGCCGGCAGAGCTAGCCGGCAGCACGATCTGAAAGCGGCCCTGCTCGGTCGGCCAGGTCATCGAAACCGGCTTGACCGGCGCCCCATCCTGAAGCACGCCGACTAGCAAGGCATCGAAGATGTGGCCCGGGATAGTCACCGGCTCAGTCACGCTAATCGTGTCGGTCGAACGATCCAGCGTAACGTCAAGGCGGGCGCTGGCATAGAGCGGGAAGCGTACCTTCTCGCCGTCCGGAAGTGGGTAGTATTTGTCGTTGTCAATCAGGAGAACATTGAAGGCCCCCGGATCGGTGGGCCACAACAGCGACGTATACTCTCCCTGTGCGTCGGTCGGCTGTGAGAACGTCCAGCGAAACTCGGGACTGTTGGTGCCAACAGTCATGCCCTCGACCGGCTGCCCTTCTGTATCGACGGCTGTCCCCTCGAGCCGGTACGAGTAGAGCACCACGGGCGGTGGAGCGTCGCCGTTGCCGAACTGAAGCCGGCCTGTCACGGTAATGGCGCCATCCTCACGCACTGCCGTTGCTACATCGGCGACTTCGTACATCACATTGATGCCGCCGGTGGCCTGCGCCAATGCAGATTGCTGCTCTGCGCCCAGCGCCTGGCCATTCATCGTCGCATTTGAGGCATCGACCACAGTGATCGGGTAGCGGTGGATGTACGACTGGTCGGCCGGAAAGGTGAAGTGGCCTTGGCCGCCGGTGGGTTCGGGCAGCCGGTATCCTCCCACCGCAAGCTTGCACGCCGGCCACGGGTTGCCCGTCCAGCGTTACCTGGCCCTGGACAGGGATAAGGTTGTCACGCCTTGTCGCCGACCACGGCAGCACCGTCACCGGTGGGGCTGTAATTTCAGCCCCACCGGAATTGGCCTGTGCCAGCGCAGCCGGCCCCATGCCGGCGACCATAGCGCCGAAACCGGCGGCGCCGAGCAGCAGTGCAACGCCGCTCAACAGTGCCCTCCGCAGTCGCGTCTTCATGGTTAGCCCCCGGCCATCCCGCCCTGGTTGCCGTTACCAGGGACGTAGGGTTCCTGATCGCCCCCCTGGAAGGAAGGTTGCGAGTCAGCCGGGCCCACAACGAACCAGATCCAGTGGCCGTTTGAGGCATGACCGGGGATGCCACAGGCCATCACATAGCGCCCTTCCTTGTCGGCAACAAAGGTATAGACCTGCGAGCCGGAAGTGATGCCGGATTCCGGGTTGGGTGTCGACGCACCCGCAAAGATTGGGGCAGGCATTCGCACCTGGTTTTGCGCGCCGTCGGGCACAATCATGTTGCTGTGCGGCGACTGTGTGCTCAAGTTCTTGAAGGTAACCTGGACCGTCCAGCCCGCGGGCACCGTATAGGTCGCGGTCCCGCTCGCATAGCCGTTGAAGTTGAGGCCGCCGTTGGTTGCGTCGAAGGCCGCGAACACGGTCAGGTTGACCTGCTTCGCACTCTCATCGAGACTGATGAACTGCGACTGCTCCGGTTGCTGCTGATTGGCTTGCTGCTGGATCTCCTCCGGCGACTGGCCGCCTTGCTCGACGCCAGGCGCCCCAAACTGCATGGGGTCGCCACCGATCGCAAACGCATGGATGCGCGAGACCTTACCGCCGCCTGAGGACGTCGAGGTGCCGCCTGTGGTGACGGCGACATACTCGATACCGTTCGCCTCGTAGACGATGGGCGCCGCGGCGATCGGAGCTCCAGTCTGGAACTGCCAAAGCACGGCGCCAGTCTCGGTGTCGATCGCTCGCAAGTACCCGTCGCCGCCGCCCACAAAGGCCAGACCCGAGTCGGTTGTGGTCACGCCACCGCGCTCAGGCTCGGAGGTGCGCAGCTTCCAGGCAATCTCGCCGGTGGCAAGGTCGATGGCGCTGATGCTGCCATAGTCATGCCAGCCTGCCGGGTTGGTGCCAAAGCTGTTGATGGCGCCGGTATCCACGTCGCCGCGTGCGCGGCCCCTCGTCAACCTCCTGGGCCGACCGCGCCTGGATCAGGATCGTCTTCGACTCCACGGCGGCGACAAAGCTGTAATTCGTGCCGGGGTCGAATGACTGCGTCGCGTAGTTGATACCACCAAGCGTGGAAGGATAGATCGCAACCGGCTGACCCTGTACCAGAGGCGGATGATCGGTTGTATCGAGCACCGAGATTGCGTCATAGATCGGGTAGCCGGTGGCTGCGTCGTAGGTGAACCAATTGCCCTGTTTGTTGCCCACGGAGACGATGCGGCGCAGGCCGCCGTTGACGCGGTGGTGTAGATCATGGGCGCACTGGTGGTGTCGTAGTCCCACTGATCGCCAGACAACTGTTGGCGCCACCACTTCTCGTTGCCCGTGCGCAGGTCAACGGCAATCAGCGAGTTGGTCTTGGGATTGTTTCCGGGCCGCAACTGCGGGAAGAAGTCCGGCGACGGGTTGCCCACGGAGAAGTAAACCGTTTCGGTCTGCGTATCGATCCCGACCGGCATCCAGACGGCGCCACCGCCGTGGAAGCGGCCGCGGCTGCGCCAATCCTGATCGGTGGGCGGGACTGTCCAGTAGGGGTTCGGCCACGCCGGGGTCAGGTCGGAAGCGTTGTAGGCCATTACGAAGCCGCGCACGCCGTTGTCACCACCCGAACTGCCGATTACCAGGATGCCGTCATAGCAGATTGGCGCGGCCGTCTCGTAGTAGCCGTAGTCGGTGCTGGCTTCCGGAACGGTGTCGGCGATGTTGATCTCCTTGGCGAGCGAGCCGTCATCGGCGTTGATGGCAAAGATGCGCATGTCCAGCGTCAGCATGTAGAGCGTGTTGTTGCAGTAGGCCAGCCCGCGGTTCACGCTGAGGCCGAAGTTGTGGAAGCGGCCGATCTGATCCGGCGCGAAGTGCCACTTCACAGCGCCCGTTGCCGCGTCGATGGCGAAGGCATGGTTAAAGCTGGTAGTGGCATAGAGGACGCCGCCGATCTCCAGCGGGTAGTTCTCCTGGCCGCCCGGGATCGAGGGATCAATCGACTGGAAGTCGACCGACCAGGCTCGGCCCAACTGACTCACGTTGTCCTTGTCGATCTGGCTCAAGGGCACGTGGCGCGTATTCTCGTAGTCGTAACCAAAGGTCGGCCAGTCACCAGTGGTTATCGTAACGGCGGCTTGGGAGCCAAGCGGCGCCGGCCCTGTTGCTTCGGCCTCCTTCGCCTGGAAGGTCGCGCGCGGGGTCGGCAGCGGCATGATCGTCGCACTGGGCGTCGCCTGTGCAGTGCTCGTCGTCGCGCCTGTGTCGGTAATCGCCGCTGATGTGCTGACGGCGGGTGTGGCGGTGATGCCAGGTGTGGCGGTGAGCGAAGAGGTCATCGTCATCGCCGGCGTCGCAGTCGCAGCCGGCGTCGCAGTCGCAGCGGCGTCGCAGTTATCGCGGGCGTCGCAGTTGCGGCCGGCGTTGCAGTCACCGCCGGTGTTGCAGTCACCGCCTGCGTCGTCGTCACCCCTGGCGTCGCTGTCATCGCCGCGGTAGCGCCTACGACCACCAAAGTTGAATTGTCCGTTGTTGCCTGTGTTGCCGTTACTGATGGCGTTGCGGTTGCCGGCTGAGTTGCCGGCGCCGCCACCGTCATCATGACCTCAGGCGTTACGACCTCCACGACGACGGTGACGGCGACCTGCGCCGAGGTGTCCGCCGACGTGTCCGATGTCTCTTTAGTTACCGTCACTGCCGGCGCTGACGATACGCTGGGCGTTACAGATAGGGTCGGCGTTGCTGTCAGAGCGGCTGTCCCGGTGACAGGTGCAGCCGCATCCGCGGCCGCGCCGTTGGTCAGGTTTGTGGTCGCGGTCGGCGTCACAGTGGCCGTCATGCCGGCGGTTGCGGTCACAGCGGCCGTCTGCGTGATCCCGCTGGTTTGTGTAACTCCGCCGGTCTGCGTAACTCCGCCGGTCTGCGTTACGGCCTGCCCCGCCTGAACGCCGGCGCCCGCCTGCCCACCGTCGACCACCGCTTGGACCTGCGCCACGGTCACGACGCTCGCCTCGTTGCTCCAGGAGTTTCGCTCGTAGGAGAGGACGGCGGCAATGTCATTGGGTGAGAGTGTGCCCTGGAACGCGGGCATCTGGCCGCGGCCATGCAGCACCGTCTGAATGGCCTGTGTCGGATCGTCGGTGGTTAGTAGTGCACTTCCATTCAGTGGCGGGTAGCTCCCTTGGCCGGCGCCGTTTGGCTGATGGCAGGTCGCGGAGTTCGCGCTGTAGACCTGCTCGCCAGTTGCGATCAATTCCTGATTGCCCGCCGGCGTGGCTGCTTGGGAGAGTCCGCCAGCCCGCATTTTCGTCTGCACTCCCTCACCGGATGATTCGACCTTGGGCGTAACGAGTAGCTTGATGTACTCATTTGCGCTGCTCTGCTGTTGCGCAGTGTTGGCTTGAGCAAATTGTTGTAGATCACTCGGCGACTGCTCCACCGCACGCTGTGCGGCGAATGTCTGCACGCCGACATCCCAGATTGACAACACGACGAGTATTGCCAGTAGCACAACGGCGACTACAGCAAGGGCAAGAATACTTCGCCCAGAATTGCCCGTAGGCATGATTGCCTCCCTCTACAATGTGATCAACCGAACAGCGGGGCTCACTCAGCGTCCTCTGGTAGCTGGAATACCAACCCCAGCCGCTGCCGGAGTTCGGCTTCGAAGCCCTCCGCTTCCGGATACAAGCTAACGATCGACTCAATGGGCGCAGTCAGATCCAGAATGGAGAAGCTCTCCACCCGACCGGCTACGGCGAACACATAGACAAGAATCATTTGCTCATCGTCCTCGTGGCTTTCGATGGCGACCAACCGGCTGTCTGTGCTGCGGATCAGTCGCGCAAGCAAGTAGGGCGAGAGGGTGACGAAAGTGGGCGCTTCACTGTTCACTTGATTTGCACTCATTGCCGTCTTTTGTGCTCGTTGCCCGAGTTGGCGAGTGTGCGGCGGTCGCTGGCGATGTACGCGCCAATGGGCAGATTCTTTGCGCGTGTGCAGGGGGACGGGTGCCAGGAGGGGGCGCCAAGGGCAATGCACCCGGAAATCAGCACAAAGCCGCGGGCTGCGTGGCGGCCACCGGCGGCTTTGCTGACGACCTAACTACGATACAGGGAGGAAACGCCGAAGTCTATGGCCAAACGGCTGAGGTGCGGAGCAAAAGTACACGGCTTGATCGGACAAATGTCCAATCAATGGGTCTGGCCGCTGTCGGCTTTCAAGCGTAGCAGCGCTGCGTAGAATTGTGTGGCGGCCGCAAAGTTGTTCGGATCGAGACCGGTTAACTCGGCGACGCGCGCGAGTCGATAGGTCAGCGTGTGTCTGTGAACGCCGAGACTCTGGGCGGCGGCAGAGGGGGAGAGACTCATCTCCAGGAAGGTGCTCAAGGTTTCAAGCAAGTCTGGGTGGTCGGAAAGTGGATGCAGGATACGTTCGGCGAGGCGCGCCGTGGTCTTGGGGCTTCCGCCATAGACATAGGCAGCCAGGCCAAGATCGGCGACGGTGAAGACGTTTCCCTGATCGGGCAGCGTCCGCCCAATCTCCATGGCGAGCCGCGCGTCTCGATACGAGTCCGTCAGTGACCGCCAGCCTGGATAGTAGTCCCCCACGCCGGCGAGGAGGAGACGGCTGGACGGCCGGTCCGCCTCGTCCAGGAAGCGCTGGACAGCCGCCTTGAGGTTGTGCCGCCACTGCGAAGCGGATTCCGAATCGATGGCGGCCAGGAGCACCAGCTGTTGCTCATCGAGGAAGGCGCACACGCTGGCTTCGCTGCCCGGGAGCGCCGCCCCGACCTGCTTGAGCAAGCGACGGCGCAGTTGCTGACGCTGGCGCCGGTAGCCGTTGAGATCCGGAGTCGGATAGGGGGTGCCACGCTGCAACTGGTCGAGATAAGCAGCAACATGGATCACAACGACGACTCGGGGCGTAGCGATGTCAATCGCCAGGAGCTTTGCCTCCTGGAGAATAACGGCTTCGGATTTTTGAAGTTCATCCGCGAACAGCAGTTCATAGACGAAGCGGTTCAATGCCCACTGTTGATCGAGCAACGGCTCGACATCAAGTGATTGGCGCAGGATCAACTCGGCAACAATCTTGGCAGCGTGCGCAAGCTCCTGCTCCAAGCCAAGCTCATTGCGCAGAACCAGCCTTCCCACGACCTCGCTGGCATACTGAAGTGGGAGCGCTAGATAGCCATCGGCTTCTTCAGGCCGGAGATCGTCCGCATCGATGAGCAAGGCGGGTTCGGAAGCCGTCGGCCAGGAACTCGCAAGCACCTGCGCCGAGGTATTGGTCACCCAAACCTGGCAATGAAAGTGTGCTGCCACATGCTCCACAATGCGCTGGGCCGCGCCGTGACTGATTTGCATTGGGTGTTCCGAATCTCTCAGAAGCAGATCTCCGTCACGCACACCGTGTGCCAATAGAGGCCATTGCGCATGACCGCCCTCTTGCTGCCTCACAATCATCTAGCTGTCGCGCTCAGTTTGTAGCAGCGCATGACTGTGCTGCGGACGCGTGCCGTGGACTTAAGTCAAACGCCGATGTGGACGCGCGTTGTTCCAGCGCATGGCGACGAGGTTGATGTAAACTGCCCTGAGGAAATCATTGGCATCATCAACCTGGACCCGGCCAATCGAGCGCCCTACGGCCAGGGATTCCTTGAAGAGTCGCAGAACGCACCGCTTAGCGCAGCGTAGTTTGTGGCAATCAGGGAGAAAAACCGGACGAAAACACGGAGTACGCTTTGCCTGGGCGAATCGGCTCTGATCGCCGTGGGCTATGCGTTTGAACAGGCGACCCAGGCGCGTGTCGATCCCAATCTGGCGGCAACGATTGCGGAAATCGACGCACTGCGCACACAGGATAGCCCAGGCAAATGATGCCGCCGCCACAACCTGTCCGCGGCGCAAGGCACGCTGTCGCACCGGCCGCAACCAGGCCCACGCGCACCCTTTGCCAATGGCTGCTGATAAGGACCCGTCCATCCCGCGCAGTAACTACCGGCCCGGTTTCTGGGCGCAATTGAACGGCATGCTGCGCGGGTGATGCCTTCGCTGCCCTTTGTCACCCGCCGCGGCCCGCGCCTATACTATCCCGCGGGCTGCAGGGCGTGGTGCAACACGTATCGACGCGAAGCCGGGAGACACTTCCTGTAGCCCGTCCCACCTCTCCACAACTATACTGACCACAAAGACAGTGCCGATGCGAGCACGGTCGCAACGGCTCCTCGGGGGAACGTCGATGCTGTCTCGTCTCGCACCTCGTCCGGCCCCTTGCCCCACGCGCCTGTCCACGAAGCGCATCGTGCGCTTCGTGGACGTGCCTCCCTCTTCACTCTGCCTGCTTGTCCGCTGTCTCTACTCACACCAAATCGACGAACGGCGCGCCGCCGCCTCTACGCGTGCCCGGATGGCGCTGGATGGCTCACCCTTCTGCAGCGTCGTGAGGTCGGCATAGGCGACGCGCGGCACGTCGAGGTGGATGTCGATGCGGTCGAGCAGGGGCCCGCTGATGCGCTGCTGATAGCGGTAAACCATGCCTGCCGAGCAGGAGCAATCCTTGATGGGGTCGCCATAGTAGCCGCAGGGGCAGGGATACTCACAATGTAGCATTCTCACTGCAAGCTTACATTGCGAAAAACTTGTCTGACTCAGTCTGACGACTCGGTTTGCCGTCTTCACTTCAGGCTCTGACGATTGTGCGATTTGTCCGCAACCCTAAATCAGAGCGTACCCCCAGTAGCGCCACATTTAGGTCTATCCTATGTCGGACCGCGAGGGAGACTCGTCTTCTTTGGAATCGGTGGAAAGAAGATCGCGCACCTTCTTGAGCACATAGTTCTTCCGCAGTTGCTTGCGAATTTCGTCTGCATCCTCTCTGCTGAAAACACGCGATTGTGCGCCGCGTTGTTTCGCGCTTCACGGATCTTCGTCAAGCTTCTGGGGATGTTCTCACGCCTTAACCACAATCCTGAAGGCAATGTTGCTCGCTGGCATACGTGGCGAAGGGATGGTGATCGGGATCATCGACGGCCGCCAAGAGCAGCATATCCGCCGCTCGTGAACTCGAAACTGCGAAACCCAACCTTCAGAATCGTTCTCATTCTTCTTGTCATCTCGGTTGAGAAACCCCTGCTTTCCCTTCGAGGCGACAGAAATGGATTGTTTATGCCCCCGGTCTCCAGCCACTTGCCAAACGGTATGAGTAACCCCTCCTGAAGTCCTTTCTCCACGAGCTTCCCCCATAGGATGACAACGGGCGCAAAGTCGGCACTTTCCACCTTTGTGAGATAGTCGTATAGCGCTTCCGCATTAATGATCTGGTCGCGGTACCAAGCGGGCGCATCCGTTAGACGCACCCAAATCGAGCACGAGTTCGCCTACCCAGCCATTGCGCAGTGCAATCTGCCTTGCAATGAGTTCGGCTGCCTGATCAGGATCCGACGCATTGCGGAAACTGTCGATGTGACGCTCCCAGCTCGACTTAAGGTCCAAGACGTTGACATTGACACTCAGGAAGGAAGTGCCTATCGCGCTTCCGCTTTGGAACTCTTCCAGTTGAGACAATATCTCCTTCTGACCGCTGACAATATCGTCGTCAGCGAGTTCACGCTTCGTATTCGACTTCGCTCATCCCGCCATTGCAGGTTCTGCTTGAGAAGCTGGCGCAGGACAGGGGTTGGCGACCGCACCGACTTCAGAACATCGATTGCCTCATCGTCTCGCTGAAGGTCGCGCAGCGCTGTGCCAGATCAACAGCCGCTGCCTCGGACCGTCAGCGACTGAACACGCGTCGCAAGCGTCCTCAGCCCGCATAAGCTCGCCGTTTTCAAGGTAGCGCTGACCCATGAAATGAACGAGCCGGAGTGCCTCCTCGGTCTCACCGTACTCTCCGGTCAGTACTATCTGAAACGAATGCTCGACCAGCGCGCAGACACAGGTTCCGCATGTGCCTGCGGGGTTGCAGCAAGCCGATCGAGCAGGAATCCGGCGAAGCGAGATCGTATCAGTTCGCTATTCGGAAAGTCCGTGCCAAAGACCCTACTGTCCTTTTGACCACGCTACGGCTTCCTCAAGTTCAGTGATTTCGAAATCAATGTTGCGTGGCGTAGCCCCGGACCGACCGCTTGCCTCAATCTCTGCGCGCAGCAAATAGAGTCTGCATAACTGCTGGTAGGTCGGTTCAGGAATACCGCCTCAAGCGCCCACTTGAGTAGCCGGATCGCTATTAATTGTCCAGAAGCTCGGTCTTTTCGCAGCGGCAACTGCCGCGGCAACGATCCATGCCCCGTCCTCTTCTCCGAAGACGTCCGCAAGTTCCTGGAACAGCTCGACCCATCCGGCATAGTCCGACAGCGTCCAGTGCGTCTTGCCATCAAACTCGGAATCGTAAAAGAACCATTCCGGCACCGCGTCCCAATGCACCTCGAGATATTGACTCGCCTTTTCCCACACTCGCCTAGCTTCGGCGTAGTCCGGCGTTTCGTCATTCGCTCAAACTCTGCATAGAGAATCTCGAATGATTCGTCGATACACCTTCCTCCGGTTTCCACTACTGCGTACAGCGCTTCAACCGAGTCGATACCTGCGGCCGGCAGTCTGGCTAGCATTGCCTTGCGGTATCCCTCGCGCCAGTACAGGTGGCAAAGGAGCAGGACCGCGGAGCCGTTTCGCGGATCGAGTTCGATTGCGCGATCAAGGTCCGCTTCAATTTCCTCAAAGTGCGGCAGTGGCTCCCATATGGCTAGAGCGCCATGACGTGATCTGGTTCGAGAAAGTAGTGGCTGAATCCGCGCCAGAACCAGAGGATCGAACTCTCCGGAAATGCACCGAGCATTACGGGAACTCATTTTCGCAGTAAATCGAACCCGCCTTGCGAAAGTCTATATTCGCGGGTGATTCCCTTCGTCGTTCACAGAGAACTGATCCTGTTGACATGCGGCAAGGGACGCCTGCGAACAGAAAATACGTCGCGCAGCCAAGTCCTCATCTGGATCCGACATGTGAGCCTCCGCGTGCAGTACTGAGTTGAACAGAACCTTGCAACAGTTTGCGCTATTTGCATTTCGATGGTTCGCTTGACTACATCATTCTTGCCCGACGTCGTCACGCCGCTTCGGAGGCGGTCGATCGACTCGGCGCTCCCGAACCAATCGGTTGGCTGCTGAATTGCGCCTCATCCGACTGGCTTTGCAATAGCCTCTTCGTTACCCCTCCACCACCTTCGGCCGGTACTGCAGCGCCTCGGCCAGGTGGCTCATGGCAATCGCCTCCACGCCCGCCAAATCGGCAATCGTGCGCGCCAGCTTGAGGATGCGGTGGTAGCCGCGCGCGCTCAGGTTCATCTGCTGCATGGCCGCTTTCATGAGCGTGCGGCCTGACTGGTCGAGCGGGCAGAACTCCTGCACCTCGGCGGGGCCCATGTCGGCGTTGAGCGCGCGGTTGGGGCGGGGCGCGCCATCCGCAGCAGCAAAGCGCGCGCGCTGGCAGGCGCGCGCCGCCTCCACACGCGCCCGGATCGCGCTGGAGGGCTCGCCCTTCTGCAGCGTCGTGAGGTCGGCATAGGCCACGCGCGGCACGTCGAGGTGGATGTCGATGCGGTCGAGCAGGGGGCCGCTGATGCGCTGCTGGTAGCGGTAAACCATACCTGCCGAGCAAGAGCAATCCTTGATGGGGTCGCCGTAGTAGCCGCAGGGGCAGGGGTTCATCGCGCCCACGAGCATGAAGGAAGCGGGGAAGGTGAGCGTGCCACTGGCGCGCGAAATGGTGACGAGACGGTCTTCCAGCGGCTGGCGCAGCGTTTCGAGGTTCTTCGAGCCGAACTCGGGCAGTTCGTCCAGAAAGAGGACGCCACGGTGCGCCAGGCTGATCTCGCCCGGGCGCGGCCAGCGACCGCCCCCCACCAGCCCGGCGTGGCTGATTGTGTGGTGGGGCGCACGGAAGGGACGGGCGCGCAGCAGCGGCTGCTCCTTGGGCAGCGCATCGGCCACGGAGTAGATGTGCGTCACCTCGAGCGCCTCATCGAGCGAGAGGCGCGGCAGAATCGAGGGGAGCGCCCGCGCCAGCAGCGTCTTGCCGGCGCCGGGCGATCCCTTGAGCAGCACATTGTGGCCGCCCGCGCAGGCCACCTCCAACGCACGCTTTACGCTCTCCTGCCCCTTCACATCGGCAAAATCCACGGGATAGAGGGGCTCCTCGCTGTCTGCAAAGGTCAGGTTGCAGGCAACCGGCTCCAGCGGGGCCAGCCCGTTGAGGTGGCGCATGAGCGCGCCCAGCGAATCAATCGCATAGACTCGCACGCCCTCCACCAGCGCTGCCTCAGCCGCATCCACAGTGGGCACAAAGACGCGCGCAAAGCCCAGCCGCCGCGCCATGCTCGCCATGGGCAGCACGCCGTTGACGTGACGCACGCCGCCGTCGAGGCTAAGTTCGCCCAGCACAAGCGCGTCGCCCATGGTGTCGGCAGCCTGGCCGGAGGCGATGAGCACGCCCACGGCAATGGGCAGGTCGTAGGCGGGGCCCTCCTTGCGCAGGTCGGCAGGGGCCAGGTTGATGGTGAGGCGGTGTTTGGGGAAGGCATAGCCGGTGTTGGCGAGGGCGGCGCGGACGCGCTCGGCGCTCTCGCGCACGGCGGCGTCGGGCAGGCCCACAAGCGTCATGCGCTCGAGGCCGCTGGTGACGTCCACCTCCACATCGACAACTTGCGCTTCGAGGCCGATGAGGGCGCAACTGCGAACCTTGGCGAGCATGGGGTGATCTTTGCTGTGTGGAGGTGAGAGAGGTTGTACTGTTTGATTGTACCGAAGGCAAAGGCCGCGCACCAATCCGCATACAACGCAACAACAGAACCCCGACGCGAAGGCGCAAAGACGCAAAGAACAGCAACAACGAGAACCGCTTCATCTCGTTGTTGCTGTTCTTTGCGTCTTTGCGCCTTCGCGTCGGGGTTCTGTTGTTGCGGCTAGGCGTCCGGCTCGGCGGGACGCGACGCTGCGCGTCTGCACCTCGCGACCAGGTGCGGCGATGACAATGCGCAGTTGATCGGGCGCGCGCCGGCAACCACCGTGGCTATGCCGTCGTCATCCACGGCCAGCGCAGGAAAGTTACCCTCCAGCGCAAAGGAGACGCCGACAATGGGCGTCTCGCTGATGACATCGGCGGCGCGCAGGAACATGGCGTCGCCATCACCCGCCCACATCCACGCCATCATGCGGCCATCGGGCGAGAGGGCCACGCGTTCAAGGGGCGTTGCAAAGGCGTGGTCATCCACCACCTGCGCTTCGGGCAGTGCATTGAGCGCAAGGCGCGCCAGCCGGTCGCGCTGCGTCACTGCCAGCCCGCCGCCGTGCAAGGGATAGAGGTAGCCATGCGGCTGGAAGGGCAGCCCCTCTCCTTTCCAGAGAACGGGCAGATCGGGCGTGAGGCCCACAATGCCCGTAAAGGGCTTGCCGTCACCGCTGTATGCACCGCTGCCGGTGATGCCGCCAATCAGCACACGCCCGCGCACTTCGTCCAGCGCCATGTGATAGACAGCCAGCGTGCCCAGCGCCAGCCCCTCCGGCGGCCCAATCGGCGTCAATGCACCCGCCTCCAGTTGCCATGCGCAGAGCTGCGTGGCGCGCGTACCGCTGCGCATGATGGCGACCAGCGTTGTGCGCCCCAGCACCCAGCGGAAGAGGCTCCCGTGCAGTGCAACGCTCTGGGCCGGCCACTCTGTGACATCCGCGCGCAGAATCGCGGCGCGGGCCCCCGCTGCAACGGCAACGTGCGTATCATCGGACGCAAAGGCCACGCCGCCGCTCGTGGC
Source organism: uncultured Chloroflexia bacterium (assembly GCA_963773745.1). Classification (GTDB taxonomy): domain Bacteria; phylum Chloroflexota; class Anaerolineae; order Caldilineales; family Caldilineaceae; genus UBA5069. The sequence continues at coordinate 37,997 of CAVZCL010000002.1, read as the reverse complement.
AGGCAACGCAATGTCGCGGCGCTGGCCGCTGCGCGTCACAATCAGCGCCAGTTGATCGGCTTCAACAACGGCGGCCAGCCTGCCCGACGGGCTGAGTACAGGCGCGGGCGCATTGGGGATTCGCATGGGGGCGGGGCTTTCCAAAGTGATGCCGCGAGTGTGGTGTTAATCAAAGAGTGACATGCCGGCCAGCTTGGAGAAATCGGCCATGTCCTTGAGTTCCTCAAGTACCTTGGCCAGGGCTTCTCCGTCGAGGTGATTCCTGATCTTCTTCATCATCGCAGGCGATTCGTTGAAGATGTAGTCGGCATCATCGCCATGCAGCTTTTCGATTGCTGCCAGCAGATTGACGACGCCCACATTTGTCAGATCGCTGATCTTGCCGCCGCCAGCCACCGGCGCTACGTCCTTGCCGTACCTGGCGACCACGCTGGTTTGCGCTTCCTTGACACCAATGGCATCCAGCGCGCGGTAGAAGTCGTCCACGCGCGCTGAGTTGTATTTGTTTACCGCTTCGCTGTCGGGGTTGCGATAGGCGATCACTTCATCGCGGAAGGTGCGGCCGCCCATCAGCGGTGTGTCTGCGTCCCAGTTGGTCTTGACGTAGTCATAACCGCCATAAATGTGTTTGAAGATCTGCAATTGTCGCTCGGTGAAGAGTTTGCCGCCAAATGCCTTGTCGACGACCGAGTTGTCGAGCTTGCCATACTTCCCGGACTCGCCTCCTTCATAGGAGTAGGCGCGGTACTCGGTCTTGTAGCGCGTGAGCGAGACTTCGGCCTCATAGGTCTTCAGCGCGGCGTTGCCGTTCGCCTTCTGCCCTGTGCTGCCCGTTGCCTCATAGGCGGTGCGGGCGGCGTTGACTGTGAGTCCCGCCCCTGTTACATCAAAGGCCTTGCCCGCAGTGTGAACATTTGCGCCGGCGTCGCGCCCCTTGTTGAAGTCGGCGTCGTGCTGCACTTCGTGGCGCAAGGTCTCCCACACAGTCTCCTTGCTTGCCTTGGCGGGGTTGGTGATGACCACGACACCAGGCGTGTTCCAGCCCCCTGTCACCTTGCCGTCCGGGTCCAGGACGACGTTGGTTTGGTCCGTCAGGCTGCGCTCGTTGTACTTGACTTCGGCATCGAGGATATCGCCCGGGGCGCCCTGGCTTCCCTTGGGGAACCAGGCTTCGTCGCGAGCCACATTCATGGTGGCCTTGGCTATGCGCGCCTCGGAGTCTCCTGTTGGGGTGACAGCGTAGAGTTTGGCCTTGCCCAGTTGGAACCACTCGCAGGTGTTCTTCAACATACGCTCATCGCTCTGCGCGCCCGCATCAAGGTACTCCTTGAGCTTGAGGCGGTCTGCCTTGTGCGTGAGCTGCGCCTGCGTCAGGCCGTCATCCTGCACCTGGGTCACTTCCAGCGCGATGCTCTCCTTGAGCAGTTTGAGCAGCGGGCGGCGCTTGTCGGCCGTGGAGGTGAAGAACGAACTGCTAATGGGCTGGTCAACAGGGCCGTGCTCGGCTTCCCAGCCCTTTACGCTTTCGAAGAGCATTGTTGTATAGCGCAGGCGGCGCCCGAAATTGGTTTCGGGCGCGTTGGTGTCATCGAGATAGGCCTCGACCAGAGAAATGATGCTGTCGTAGCTGTCGTTGAAGACGAGGCTTTTCTGCTTCTGCAGCGTCGCCGGCGCAGTGATCTTGGTGCTCTTGCGCTGGATGGACGCCAAGGCAGGTGCGTGCGCGCCGCCCGTCGCGCCTTCACCCTCAGGAGCAGTGCTCGCAACGGTGTCGCGCGTCAGGCTCTTCGCCCGCTGCAGAATGCTCTGCAGCGTTTGCGCGGCAAGCTCCGCCGACGCGGGCGCTGCATCGGGCGCCTGGGATGCGACGACTGACATGCCGTCAGCGCTGCTCTCACGCGCGGTAGGCGCGCGTTGTGCGCGCACGACGCGCGCCTGTACGTGCGACGGTCTTTGCGCTCTGATCATCGATTTGTTGTGGAGGCAAGGGGTGCATTGCGGCGCGTGGATGATTCGCTCGGTGCACGCATGTTCCTCGCATTCCATCTCCGCCAGAGTAGTATAGAGAGTGTAACTGCCCATGTCAACCGCTGTTCGTGGCTGACCCCAAGGCGATTGCATCTAAATTCCGGTACTCGAGAGGGGTGTCGCGTTCCGCGTGCATAACCGGGCAAATCGGTGCCAAATAGGTCTGGCGTTACTCGAGTGTGGGAATTTAGATGCAATCGCCCTGCACACAAAAAGAGGGCGCGCCCCTTGAAATTGCTTGTGAATATTGTTACAATGGAATATCAACCAACGCATTCAGCCGGCGAAAGGATTGCCATGAACTAGAAGAGATGCGTCTGTGTGACCGCGCCGCCATGCCGGACGGCCATCGATCGCACCGCGTCCATTACATCATCGTGCAGCCCGCGTGCGCTCGCACGCGCTGCCCATGCGCGAGGGAGGAACCATGTTCACACGCGAGAATAGCGCAGCGCGCAACTTCATTCTCTCGGCGTCGCTCTGGTTGGTGCTTGGCGTCTTGATGGGGCTGACGCTGGCCACACAGTTTGTTTTCCCCGACTTGTTTCAGAATGTCTCCTGGCTGGTCTTTCCGCGTTTACGTCAGGCGCACACCAACACAGTGATGTTTGCCTGGCTCTCCGGAGGGATGATGGGCCTCTGGTTCTATATTGTGCCGCAGCTTACCGGGCGCCGCTTGTACAGCGAGACGCTCGGTAATTTGTGTGTGGCGCTGTGGAATGTGGCGCTGGCCTTTGGCATTGTGGGGCTGCTCACGGCGCACACGCAGAGCCGCGAATACGCGGAGTTGATCTGGGCGGTTGACGTCGCCGTCATGGTGGTACTCCTGCTCAACATGTTCAACCTCTACATGACGATCGGCCACAGGGTGGAGGAAAAACTCTATGTGTCGCTCTGGTACATCAGCGGCACACTGATATGGATGCCTGCGCTCTACTTCATCGGCAATGTCATGTGGCACCCCGCCACGGGCGCGCTGACCGGGATTGACGACTCAATCTTCAACTGGTTCTACGGCCACAACGTACTTGGTCTCTGGTTTACTACGGGGCTGTTGCCCGTCATCTACTTCATTGTGCCGCGCGAAACGCGCACACCCCTCTACAGTCACTTCCTCTCGCTGATTGCATTCTGGGGCATTGCATTCTTCTATACAGGCGTGGGTGGGCACCACCTGTTGTGGGCGCCGGTGCCGCAATGGTTCAAAGTGATTGCGGTGGCCGAGAGCATCGGCATGATCCTGCCGGTTGTCGCTTTCCTCATGAACATCCTGTTGACCATGCGCGGCAACTGGAATCGCTTTGTCGCCAGCATCCCGCTGCGCTTTGTGATTACGGGCTGGGCGGCCTATATCCTGGTTTCCTTCCAGGGGTCGCACCAGGCTTTTGTGGGCGTTAATGAATTGACCCATTTCACGCAGTATGTGCCGGGCCATGCCCACCTCTCGCTGCTTTTCTTTGCGGCGTCGGTGATTATGGGCGCGGCCTACTACGTCATTCCGCGCATTGCCGACAGGCGCGTCTACAGCCTGCGGCTGGCGAACATCCGAATACTCGCTCTATGTCATCGGCTTCACTTTCTTCTTCGCAGGCTTCCTCTTTACAGGGCTTGTGCAGGGCGCCAACTGGGTGCACCAGGGGCTGCCAATCTGGAGTGTGCTGCCTGGGCTGCGCCCCTATATGGCGTTGCGTGTTTCGGGTGGGGTGCTGGTCGTGCTCAGCTTCATGCTCTTCACCTGGAACATGTGGGCTACCGTCTTGCAGGGCAAGGCGATTGCGCATCCAAAGACACCTGTCCCGCTCCCGACAGAGCTTGCGGCAACTGGAAGCTAGAAAGGAAACCAACCATGAAGATGACTTTCAGACTCGTCGTGATTGGGGGATTCCTTATCTTCGCCGCGGTGGTGGCGGTGGCTGTCATTCTTCCCGTCATTGTCATTCAGCCCCAGCGGACGGTGATTGCCGAGGAACGCTCCACTGCAGAGGCGCAGGGGCGCGAGATCTTTTTCTCAAACGGCTGCAACTACTGCCACACGCAATATGTGCGCGACGTAGACGTGGCCATGGGCCCCGTTGCCGACGCAGGCAACTATGTCTTTGATAACCCGATGGTGCTGGGCTCCGAGCGCACCGGACCCGATCTCTCCTACATCGGGCGCAAGCGCTCGGAACAGTGGGAGATCAACCACCTCAAGAGCCCGCGCGTCTACTCACCCATGTCGATCATGCCCAAGTTCGCCTTCCTCTCGGACGAAGAGCTTGCGAATTTGGCGGCTTATCTCTTTGCCTTGGGCGACCGCAACACCGGCATGCGCATGGTAATCCCACCCGCCGAATATCTGCACAAAACAAACCCAAGCGCGCCACCCATGCTCACGCCCACGCAGACGGACCAGGGATGGGAGGCCTGGAGCGCTGCCGGCCTGCAAAACGGCAAGGAAGTCTATGTGGACCGCTGCCTTACCTGTCATGGCTGTGCGGGCAATGGCTTGGGCGGCTATGCTGAAATGCTGACTGTCACACCGGCGGACTTCAAGCAGGAGCCCTTCCGCTCCATGGCGGATGATGAGTTCTTCTGGCATGTCTCCGAAGGTGTGCAGGGGACCGTGATGCCGCCCTGGAAGGTGAGCCTGACGGAGGAGCAGCGCTGGAATGTGATTCATTATGTGGAGACGATCTTTGCTCGGCCCTCCATGCGCGACCCGGCTGAAGGCGATCCCAGCGGCGTCTACGCCAATGTGACGAACCCGCTCAGCTCGACACTGGAAATCATCGATCAAGGCAAGGCGATCTTCACGCGCGAAATGCATGGTCTGCCACGGCGATGCAGGACGCGGCAATGGCCCCTACAGCCAGCGCTTGCAGCCATCACCACCCGATTTCGGCGATGGCAGCTACGGCGACTACAGCGACGCCGACTACTTCTGGCGCATTAGCGAAGGTCTCCCCTGGAGCGCAATGCCCAGTTGGAAGTTGCGCTATTCGGAAGAGGATCGCTGGAAACTCGTGCACTACATTCGGGGCATCTTCACCCAAACCGAAGATGCGCCCAAGCCTCCGCCCAAGGGCAGCGACTTCAACTATCCCGATTTCTTCCGCGATCAGATGCGCTTCCCTGACGACGTATCGTTTGCGCGCGGCAAAACGGCTTTCCTGCAAAACTGCGCGCACTGCCATGGTCTGGCCGGAGACGGGCAGGGGTGGGACGGTCAATACCTCAATCCACAACCGTTCGACTTTCGCAACATGGCGGGCAAGAGCATGAAGCCCGAGGCCCAGGGAGAGCACATCGCCAAGGTTTCCTTTGGCATCAACGGGACGGCAATGCCGGTGTGGGGCGAGTGGCTCACCTGGGGCGAGCGTTGGGACGCAGTCAAGTTCCTCATGGGAGGATTCATGGCGGGCAAACCGGCGCAGCAAAGCCTCTACACAGGCGAGGTGCCGGCGACGCTGCTCACCTTGAGCCAGCAAAACTGGATAGACGAAGGACACAGTATTGACAAGGACGCGGGCAAGGCGTTGTACGCACAGTACTGCGTCACCTGCCACGCCGATGATGGCCAGGGCAATGGTCCCGGCACACAGGGCAACGCCAGCGGCAGCCCCGCACCGCTGCCCGCCGGCATGCAGGATGCCTATGTCTTCTGGCGCATTCGCGATGGCGTGCCCGATGCGGTAATGCCTGCCTTCCACTGGTACTTCGCGATATCCGAGGGCGACATCTGGAATATCATGAGCTATACGCAGGAGTTGCTGAACCCGACTACTGCGCTGCTCGTGCCCCCTGAAACGGCTGGCAGAGCCACCAGCACGGCTGGTACAACAGCCGGTGTGGCGCTTGACGAGGGAGGTCCGCTATGACACTGGGAGCGGTTGCGTTCCTGCTTTGGCTTGGCTTCGTGTTCCTTGTGGCCATCGGCTTGTTGATTTGGGGATGGCGACGCGGCCAGTTCAGGAACGTTGAGGAGGCCAAATACAAGGCGATGGAAGAGAAGGAGCCCGAAAGCTGGCCCCACCAGAAGGGAGAGGAAGATGCCTGAAAACGTACTCTACTTTTGGAATGAAGTCTTCTGGGTGGCGGGCGGCGCGCTGGTCTTGATCCTGTTTGCCGTCACCCTGGCAATGAAGCACAAGCCCAAGGTGCTGCCGGGCAGCATGGGGCACCGTGATGATACAGGCGGTCACGAGGAGATTCGCCCCGACGGCTACATTGACAGCTTCGCCGGCGTGATTGAAGAGGCCGGGGGTGGCATGCCGCCTGTGGTCAAGATCGCGCTGCCCGGCATCCTGATCTGGTTTGTCGTCTACCTGATCCTGGGTCTCTTCTGATTGGGGCAGCGTCATGGCCTATATCCATCAAGTCAGCTTCGACATTGCGCCCAGACCAGTTGAGCGCGCTGCAGGTGGGCGGCGGTCTACAGCGCGTGCTGGGCTATCTGAAAACATTGCTGCCCGTTGACGATGGCTTTGTATCGGCGCGCGCCATGTACTCGGTCGACAGTGATGATCTCACCCATCTGGCTTTCGAGAGCACGTGGGAGCATTGGGAGGATTTGCAGGCGCACATGCAGTCGCAGCTTTCAGAGCGGAAAATCCTCAACGAATTTGAGCCGCACGTGGCGCTGGAGAATCTTGAGACGCGCGTCTTTGCCGAAGTCGGCTAGCCCGGCGCCCATCGCAGCCAAAGGCGCTGCGAGGAGGTGAATGCAGATGGCCGACACATGTGACCTGTGCGGCATGCGTATTGAAGGTGATCCCGTTACGCGCGTCTTTGACGGGGAGGAGAAGCACTTCTGCTGCGGCGGTTGCGCCAACGCCTACGCCAAGGCCCACGAAAACGACCTGCTGGGCCAATTGGCGGGAAAATCGGTGGCGCCTGCCGTTGCGCCAGGCACTGCGGGTTCACGCGGCCAGGAGTGCGCCTACTTCGCGGTGGATGGCATGTGGTGCGCCGGCTGCGCCGTGGCCGCCGAGAAACTCCTGCGCAACCAGCCGGGCGTGCGCAACGTCGACATCAGCTTCGCCGCCGAGCGCGGGCGTATCGATTATGATCCCCAACAGGTAGACCTTTCGGGGGCGCTGCAACAGCTCGACGGGTTGGGCTATCACGCGCGCACACTAACGAATGCGGATGAGCGACGCAGCGAACGCAATCAGGAGCGCACGCTGCTGCAACTGATCGTTGCTGCCGCATTCGGCATGCAGATCATGCTGCTCTACCTCGAATGGCTCTATCCACTCTACGCCACCGGCAACCTGGCTGACCCCGAACTGCGGCGCCTGCACTTTGTTGTGTGGGCGCTGGCAACGCCCGTGCTCTTTGTGGGTGGCATATCGATTCTGCGCGGCGCGTGGCGCGCCCTGCGCGCACGCACGGCAACCATGGACACGCTCGTAGCGCTGGGCACGCTGGCCGCCTACGGTTACAGCGCCTACATCACTCTCAAAGGCAGCGGCGAAGCCTATTTCGATTCGGTGGCGATGATCGTCACCTTCATCATGCTCGGCCGCTATCTTGAAACGCTGGGTGGCAGCCGTGCGCGCAAGGACATTCGCCATCTGCTCAACCTGCAGCCGCGGACCGCGCACCGCCAGCAAGAGGGCCAATGGCAGGAGTGCGCTTCCGCCGAACTGGCTGTTGGCGACCTGATCCTTGTGAAGCCCGGCGAGCGCGCACCGGCTGACTGTGAAATTGTCTCCGGCCGGGCAGCCGTGGAAATGGCGCTGCTCACCGGCGAGTCGGCGCCCGTCGAGCTTGGCCCAGGCGACGATCTGTTCGCTGGCGCTGTTGTGACCGACAGCGCACTCACAGCACGCGTAACGCACATCGCAGGGCAAACACGCCTTGCGCAGATTACCCAGCTTGTAGAGCAAACACTGGCCACCAAGCCGCCCGTGCAGCGCCTTGCGGATCGCGCGTCGGCGTGGTTTGCATTTGCCATCCTTGCGGTCGCGCTGCTCACCGTGCTCGGCTGGCTGGCCACAGGCCATGACAGCTCCACCGCAATTCTTGCCGGCGTGGCGGTGCTGGTGGTGGCGTGCCCTTGCGCGCTGGGGCTGGCCACTCCGCTGGCGCTGACGGTCACATTGGGGCGCACAACGCGCGAAGGCATCCTTGTGCGCAACCCGGTTGCGCTGGAGACAGCGGGCCAAGTGGAGCGCGTGGTCTTTGACAAGACCGGCACCCTGACGCGCGGCCACATGACGGTGGTGGATTTGGCTTCGGACCCTGCGACGGATGATGCGCCAGAGGAGATGCTCAACGCGGCAGCCGCCGTTGAGCAGTATTCGGAGCACCCAATCGCGGCGCGATCGTGGCCGCTGCCTCGCACCTGCCCGCGCCGGTCACGGCGTTTCATCTGGAGCGCGGCGCAGGTGTGAGCGCGCAGGTCGGTGCGTCAGAGCGTTGTGTGCGTGTGGGATCGCTCGCGTTTGTCAACCATGGCGCGCTGCCCGACTGGGCCCGCGAGGCTGTTGAGCAGCACACACGTCAAGCCGAGATCGTCATTTGGGTGGGCAGGGAGGAGGCAGCCGGGGATTGGCGTTCGGGCTATATCGTCCTGCGCGACGAGATTAACCCCTCGGCGCGTGCTGCCCTGGATGAACTTGTGACAGCGCAGATGACGCCGGTCATGCTCTCGGGCGATGACGCGCGCACGACCGCAGCCATTGCCCAGGCGTTGGGGCTGAAACACTGGGAAGGGAGCCTGACGCCCGCCGACAAGCGTGCGCGCATTGAAACGTGGCAGGCGGCGGGCGAAAACGTTGCCATGGTAGGTGATGGCATCAACGACGCACCGGCGCTGGCGCAGGCCGACCTGAGCATGACGACCATGGGCGGCACCGACGTCGCGGGCGAGACTTCGGACATCGTGCTTATGCAGCCAAATCTCGGTCTGGTTCCCTGGTTCGTGCGTCGCAGCCGGCGCACGCGGCGCATCATCTACGAGAATCTGGGCTGGGCCTTCGCCTATAACATCGTCGCCGTGCCGCTTGCCGTCTTCGGTGTCATCTCGCCAATCATTGCGGCGGCGGCCATGGCAACCAGCAGCCTGCTTGTGGTTGGCAACTCTCTCCGTTTGCAGCGCTGAAGTACAGCCGGCGCGCCAGGGATTCTCAAGAGGCGTTACGCTACACTACAGAACCTCACCCCTGGCTCCCGCTCTGGACTGGCTATGCTGTACTCATAAATCACCGTGCCTCGAGATCAGCTAATTCGACGACTTGTGGGTAGAGTACAGGCATGCGGAGAGGGGCCGAGGGTGAGGTGTAGTACGCACGTGCCGCTCCCCTGAATTTGAGAAGCCCTGTCAGGGCTTAGTTCCCTCTTGACTTGGGAACATATGTTCTAATATGATGGTGCGCAGGGAGCATTGGCTCCTTGCGCACTCTCGTTTGTGCCGCTCATCGCGGCGCAGACCCCGGCGCATCCGCCTTCACCCCCCGTGAATGCACATGCCGCCCGACAAACGCCGCATCCTGCAAAGCACCATTGCCGCCATCCAGCAAGAGCATGGCGCACGCGCCATTCGCCCACTGCGCGAGCTTGCGGCCGCACTCCCGCCTGCCGTCTCCACGGGCTTTGCCGCGCTCGATGCCGTCACCGGCTGTGCGGGCATTCCGTGCGGCGCCATCACCCTCTTCAGCGGCCCCAGCACCTCGGGCAAGAGCACCATTGCCTACAAAACGCTGGCCAACGCCCAGGCCGGGGGCGCCACCGCCATCCTGCTGGACCTGACACACACTGCCGATCCCGGCTATATGCAGCGCTGCGGCGTTGCGCCCGAGCGGCTGCTCATTGCCCGCCCGCAGCACGCCGAGGAGCGGGTGGCGCTGCTGCTTGATGTGGTGCAGAGCGGCCGCGCACGTATGGTGCTGGTGGATGGGGTGAGCGAACTCACGGCCGAGCGCGCGCTGGCGCGTCACTTCAACGGCGCGTTGGGGCGGCTGCGCCAGTTGGCGCGCACGGCCGGCTGCGCTGTGCTCCTGATTGACGAAAAGGCCACCCTTTGGCAGCGCTGGCTCAATCTGGACGGGGCCGCGGTGCTGCGCCAGGCGGCTGCGCTGCATGTTGATCTGCGGCGCGAGCAGTGGGTGACGCGCGACGGTGTGGTGGTTGGCTACAGCGCGCGCGCCCAGGTGGTGCGATCGCTCTGGCGCGGGGGCGCGCCCGAAGCCTCGGTGGCGATTGTCTTCAACGGCACCGTGCAGGCGCGCGCCACATGGTAACGCATGCTTGGCAGCCGTTTTGACGCAAGGGTGCAAGGGCGCGAGGAAACGCAATGCAGGGCGCAAAGAAGGGCAAAAACAAAAACAGCACGCTGCCTTATGGTGCAAGCCGCACAAACCAAACGGGCTTTTGCCGTTCCTTGCGCCCTGCATTGCGTTTCCTCGCGCCCTTGCACCCTTGCGTCAAAACGGCTGCGCAGCGCGCGGTGGGGCCATGAGCGTTCTCTTCTGCCGCGTGCCCGAATTTCTGATTGCGCCCGTTGTGCGCGCCCAGCCTGCGCTGGCCCACGCGCCGCTGGGGCTGCTGGGCGAGGATGAGCGCGTCTGGGCGGCCTCACCCCTGGCGCGTGAATGCGGCGTCCATGTGGGCATGCGCGCCCGCCAGGCGCGCATGCGCTGCCCCGACCTGCTGCTGCGCCCCCTTGACAACCGCGCGAGCGAGGCCGAACAGCAAACGTTTCTGGCGCAGATGGCGCGCTGGGAGCTGCCCGTGGAGGAGCATGGCTGGGGCGCGGCCTGGGTGGACCTGCACAGCGTGGCCACGCGTGCCCCCGACGTGCGCCCGCTGGCCGCCGAGCTGGGCCGGCGCGTGCGCAGCGCCATGGGTGCAGAGCGCCAGCCTGCCCTGGGATGGGATTCGAGCAAGTTCACCGCGCGCGCCGCCTCCAGTTGCGCCGCCTCGGGGACAATGCGCATGGTGGGCAAGGCCGAGGAGTCGCGCTTCCTCTCGCCGCTGCCCGTGACGCTGTTGCCCCTGCCCGAAGAGGCCCAGCAGCAACTGCGCTGGCTGGGCATCCGCACGCTGGGGCAATATGCCGCGCTGCCGGCCACGGCCGTCTGGCAGCGCTATGGGCCTATGGGCAAGCTGGCGCAGCGCTGGGCGCAGGGCAAGGACAATCGCCCCGTGGCCGCAGGCGCGCCGCGCTGCCCGCCCCCATTACCCTTGACTTTGATCCCCCTGCCGACCAGATTGGGCGCGTGCTGGCCGACCTTGCGCTGGCGCTGGCGGCCCCGCTGCAGGCGCTGGGCGCAGAGCTGGCAGGGCTGCGCCGGCTGCGGTTGACGCTGCGCTTCTGGGGCGCCACCCCACGCGCAATCGATGTGACCTTTATTGAGCCGGCCAGCCGGCCGGCGCGTGTCCACGCGGCGCTGGCGCAGCAGCTGCAAATGCTCATTTGGCCCGGCGATCTGGAGCGGCTGGATCTGGATTTTGTGGAGGTGGGTGAAGTGGTGGCCGGGCAGCTCTCCCTCTTTGGCGCAACGCTCGAGGGTGAAGGGGGTGTTGATGGGGAGTTTGGCGAGGGCGGCGACGCCGAAAAGCTGCCGCTGGCTGAACTGGCCCACCGCTGGACGGGGCGCTACGGGCGCATCTTCTTCTACGGGCAAATCCACGACGCACTCCACCCCGTGCACGAGCGCGTCTATCGCCTGCAAGCAGTGTAAAAGCAGAACCCCGACGCAGAGGCGCAAAGGCGCAAAGGAACGCAAAGAAATACAACAACAAGAACAACAAACAATTTGTTTCTTTCCTTGCCGTTGTAGTTCTTTGCGTCTTTGCGCCTCTGCGTCGTGTTCTTTGTTGCGCCTTTGCGTCGGGGTTCCGTTTTTGAAAGGTCCCATGACGCGCGATTTGGGAAGAAGGAGAAATCATTCGCATGGAGACCGACAGCGCAGGCCGCCCCCTGCGCTTCTTGTGGTGCGGCCATTGGCGGCGGCTGCAGCAGGTCATCCAGCAGTGGCAGGTGGACAGCGACTGGTGGAGCAGCGAGGGGCGCGTCTGGCGCGACTACAGCGCCGCCATCTCCACGGACGGCATCCTCTTCGTCATCTACTATGACTATCTGACCACCGAGTGGCGGCTGGTGCGTGTCTATGACTAACGCAACAAAGAACTGCGACGCAGAGGCGCAAAGGCGCAAAGGCAACCCCGACGCAGAGGCGCAAAGGCGCAAAGGCAACCCCGACGCAGAGCGCAAAGCGCAAAGAGCGCAAAGAAAAGCAACGGCAAGAAAAAACCAAATTGTTTGTTGTTCTTGCCTTTGCTTTTCTTTGCGCTTTCTTTGCGTCTTTGCGCCTCTGCGTCGGGGTTGCCTTTGCGTCAAGATTTTGTTGGCTCACGATGACTGCCTACGCTGAGTTGCACTGCCACAGCTACTTTTCCCTGCTTGACGGCGCATCGTCGCCCGAGGCGCTGGTGGAGCAGGCGGTCGCGCTGGGGCTGCAGGCACTGGCGCTCACCGACCACGACAGCCTGGCCGGCGCTGTGCGCTTTGTGCTGGCGGCGCACCAGGCCAACCTGCACGCGCTTCTGGGCAGCGAGGTGACGCTGGCGCCCTTTGCCGAGGGCGCGCCACCTTGCCATCTCACGCTGCTGGCCGAGTCGCAGGCGGGCTACGCCAACCTCTGCCGCCTGCTGACAGCCTCACGTTGCGCCACGCTACCCCCCCTCGCACTGGCCGACGAGGACCCTGCCGCGCTCGCGGCCGCCTGGCCGGGCAAGGTGCCGCCACTGCTTATGTGGGAACAACTGGCGCAGCACACGCAGGGGATCATTGCGCTCAGCGGCTGCGCGCGCGGCCCCATTGCTGCACCACTGGCCCGGGGCGATGATGCGGGCGCGCTGGCTGCCGCGCGCCGCCTGCGCGAGATCTGGGGCGCAAACAATCTTTACGTTGAGCTGCAGCACCACGCCGCGGCGGCGATGACCAGCTTGTGCGCCGGCTGCGCGACCTGGCCCGCCGCGTCGATCTGCCGTTGGTGGCCACCCACAATGTCCACTACGCCACACGCACGGGCAGCCGCCTGCGCGACGCCATGCTCGCAATTGACGCCAACCTGTCGCTTACCGAGGCGCGCCGCCAGGGCTTGTTGCCCACGGGCAGCATGGCCTATTTGCAGAGCGCCGCCGCCATGGCGCGCCGCTTTGCCGAATTGCCGCAGGCCGTATCCAATACATGCGTGGTTGCCGAACGCTGCCAGGCGACGCTCGATTTTGCACAGCAGCGGCTCCCTTCCTTTCTCGATTCGTGCAGCCCCGCCGAAAGAGAGGGGGTTGCCAGCGAGTTTACCTGGCTCTACCAGCTTTGCCACGCCAACCTGGGCCAGCGCTACCCCGACCTGCGCCCCGCCGTGCTCACCCAGCTGGCGCATGAGCTGGATGTGATCGAGCGCGCCCATCTGGCCGGCTACTTTTTGATTGTGTGGGACATTGTGCGCTTTGCGCGCGAGCGGGGCATCCGCTGCCAGGGGCGCGGCTCTGCGGCGAACTCGATTGTGGCCTACCTGCTGGGCATCACCAGCATTGATCCGCTTGCACACGGGCTGCTCTTCGAGCGCTTTTTGAGCGACGACCGCCACACTGCGCCCGACATTGACGTGGACTTTGCCGCCGACCGGCGCGACGAGGTCATCCAATATTGCTACCGCCGCTATGGGCGCGCGCACACGGCCATGGTTTGCAACGTGGTCACCTACCGCGCGCGCAGCGTGCTGCGCGACCTGGGCAAGGTGCTTGAGTTTCCCGAGGCGGTGATTGACCGCCTGGCCACGGGGCTGGAGAGCAATGCCCCGCGTGAGGCGGCGGATCAGCTTGAGGCCGCGGCGCAGGCCGATGCGGATGCAAAGCGCCCCCGATCACCCGCTGCTGCTGCTGGCGGCGCTGGCGCGCGAGCTCGACGGCTGCCCGCGCCACCTCTCCATTCACAGTGGCGGCATGCTGATTACCGGCCCGCCCCTCGATGCCGTTGTGCCTCTTGAGCCCGCCACCATGCCGGGTCGCGTGGTGGCGCAGTGGGACAAGGACAGTTGTGAGGACGCCGGCCTCATCAAGATTGACCTGCTGGGGCTGGGCATGTTGGGGGCCATAAGCGAGGCGGTGGCGCAGGCGGAATTCATGGGTGAACCGGTGCCCGATTTGGCCACGCTGCCGCTGGATGATCCCGCCATCTACGCCATGCTGCAGCAAGGCGACACAATCGGTGCTTTCCAGGTGGAGAGCCGCGCCCAGCAGCAGATGCTGCCGCGCCTGCTGCCCACCCGCTTTGAGGACATTGTGATCCAGGTGGCGATTGTACGGCCCGGGCCGATTCAGGGTGGGGCCGTCCATCCCTATCTGCGCCGGCGCGCCGGGCTGGAGCCGGTGCACTATCTTCACCCAACGCTGGAGCCTGCGCTCGAGGAGACGCTGGGCGTGTTGCTCTTTCAGGAGCAGGTGTTGCGCGTGGCGGTGGCGTCGGCCAACTTTACCCCGGGTGAGGCGGACCTGCTGCGGCGCGCGCTGGCGCGCAAGAACAGCGAGGCGGCCATGGATGCCATGCGCAAGCGTTTTCTCGAGGGTGCGGCGCAAAAGGGGATCGATGGCACGACCGCCGCAGCCATCTTTGGCCAATTGGAGGGCTTTGCGGGCTACGGCTTCCCCAAGAGCCATGCGGCCTCCTTTGCGCTGATTGCCTACCAGAGCATGTGGCTCAAGTGTTATCGCCCTGCCGCCTTCTATGCGGCGCTGCTCAACCTGCAGCCCATGGGCTTCTACCCGATTGAGGTGCTGGCGGGCGACGCGCGCCGCCACGGCGTGGAGCTTTTGCCGCCCGATGTAACGCGCAGCGGCGAGAAGTATCTGCCCGAGCGTGATGGGCGCGGCCGCTGGGCGCTGCGCACGGGGCTGGCCGGCGTGGCTGCCATGGGCGACGCGGCCGTGGCGTGCCTGCTCGCGGCGCGCGCTGAGAAACCCTTCACCGACCTGGTGGACTTCTGCGCGCGCACGCGCCTGGCGCGCGCTGTGGTGGCCAACCTCATCCGCGCCGGCGCGTGCGACTCCTTCTGTGCGCAGCCTGACAAGGCTGACAAGGCTGAGCAAGGCAGGCAAGGCAGGCAAGGCAGGCGACCGGCGCGCGCTGCTCTGGCGGCTGGGTGAAATCGACATCCGCCCCGCCGAACTGCCTCTGCCCATGGCCGAGAGCCGCGCCGACCTGCCAGAGCTTGACGAACTGGAGCGCACCCTCTGGGAGTATGAGTTGCTGGGGCTGACGCCGGGTGTGCAGCTCATGGAGCACTACCGCCCGGCGCTGCGCAAACGCAGAATCTCCGGCACGTGGGAGGTGAAGCAGATGGCGCGCGGCAGCCGCGCGCGCACGGCGGGCATGGTGGTCATCCGCCAGCGCCCGCAAACATCCAAGGGCATTGTCTTCATGTCGCTGGAGGATGAGAGCGGGCTGCTCGATGTGGTCGTCAAGCCCGATGTTTGGGCGCGGCTGCGGCCGGTGCTCAAGGGAGCGCTGCTGCTCTATTTGGAGGGGGAGGTGCAGTGCACAGGTCTCGCGGTGAGCCTGCTGGTGCACGATGCCGCGCCGCTGCTGCCCCTGCTAGACGCCGACGCCGCCCCGGAGACAAACCGCCAGGTGCAGGCCAAGCTGCAGCGCGCCTTCTTCTAACAACAAAGGCCTTGACACAGAGGTCACAGAGAAAGGCACAGAGAAACACAGAGAGAAGAGCAGAGAACAACAGCAGCAGGAATAACCATGTAATGGAGTTGCTCGCGGTTATTCCTGCTGTTGTTCTCTGCTCTTCTCTCTGTGTTTCTCTGTGCCTTTCTCTGTGACCTCTGTGTCAAGGTTTTTGTTGCTACCCCACCAGCGGCGCGAGTTCGGGCGCGAAGTGCGCAATTTGGGCACGCAGCCGCAGCAGCGCGAGATCATGCGCCTTGACCTCGAGCAGGATGTCAAAGGGGCGCAGGTTGTGCGCCTGCGCCATGCGCAGCAGTTCGATGCACTCGAAGGGGTTGAGAAAATCGGCGTGCTGGTTGGGGAGGGGCGCCACAATATGGTCGCGCGCGTTGCGCCGCAGCACGCGCAGTTCGGTGCGCGGGCTGCTCAGGTGGATCTTGGGACGCCTGTCGGCGGGCCACGTTTGCAGCGCCGCTGTCAGCGCCTCCGCCACAGGCAGCGCCTGGGGGTTGTGGCAGCGGTGGTGCAGCAGATCGAAGACGAGCGGCAGGCCGGTGCGTCGATGCAGCCAGAGACAGGCACCCATGTCGGCGCTGCGGTCGTCATTCTCCACCACCACGCGCCGGCGCACGGAAGGGGCCATCCTTTCTGTGCGCCGTGCAAAGCGCGCCAGCGCATCTGCCAGCGCACCATCAAGCGCCGCTCCCGGCGCGCTCCCTGCACGGCTTGCACCTGCGGCGCCATGCACCACAAGCACGCTCTCATCATCGAGCCCCATGGCATCCATGAGGCGCGCCGCCAGCGCCAGCTCATCCAGCGAACGGGCCGCCAGTGGCTCATCGGCGCTGTCCAGACGCACATGCTGGGCCGGGTGCATGGTCAGCCGCAGCCCCATGGCGCGTGCGCTGTCGCCCACAGCGGCCAGTTCGGTGCTGCACTCGTCCAGCTGGCGTGCAAAACGGGCGCGCGCCTCAGGCGGCAGCCCTGTGTGTGTGGCATAGGGGGCCAGGTTTGAGGAGAGGCGGTAGAAGCGAATCTGCGTACTTTCCAAATAGGCAAGGATGTCGCGCACATAGGCAAGGCTGACGCTAAGGTGGGGCTGCTGCGCCCAGCGGCGGCTGTCATGCGCGCGCAGGGGTGCGCCCACCAGGCGCGCGCCCACCCCCAGCCGGTAGGCCGGGCTTGCCTGGGCGGCCTGCACCACCCTGTGCGTCGGTTGCCATGCATATGCGGCAGTGCTCATTGCATGTTGCGCCCCTGCAGTGCGTGAATGGCAGTGCGTGAATGGCAGTGCGTGAATGGCAGTGCGTGAATGATCGTAGCGCGTGTGCCCTCTCTCACCCTTTCCGGCGCAATCGTCACAAGCGCGACGCGCGCTTGGTGCGCTCGGCGCACGCGGCTGGCGCGCGTCATTCGCAACCTTTTGCGCGGCCCTGCGTAGTGATCTGCGACCCAATGATTGCTGTTTTGATTCGGGCCAAAAAGAGCCAGCGCGGCGGCCCGCATTGCCGGGCCTGACAAGGAGAATTCAATTCCATGACCATTAACAATGAGTATCGCACCGTTTCCGAGCCGGCCACTGGCCGTCGCATGATCTACCGCCACACCACGGACCGCTCGCTGGGCGGCGTTTGCGCAGGGCTGGCCGACTTCCTGCACTGGGATCCCGTGCTCGTGCGCGCGCTCTGGGTGGTGGCCACCTTTGCCACCTCCGGCGCCGGCTTTATGGTTTACCTGCTGCTCTGGCTGCTGCTGCCTGTGGGCACGCAGGCCACGGGGCAGCAGCGCCCTGCCGCCATCCAGTTCAATCGGATTGGCAGCAGCCGCATTGCCACCGTGCTGGTGGTCCTGGGCGGCCTCTGGCTGCTGAGCAACCTGGGCATTCTGCCCGCGCTGACACATGTAGCGGGTGGCTTCCTTGAGTTCTTCTTCTGGCCGCTGCTTCTGATTGGAATCGGCTACCTGCTGCTTCGGGGGCGCGGAGATGGGCTGCGCGCACGCTTTGATGACATGCGCAGCAGCGTGGGCGAGGGCGTGCGCGGCGCCAACAGCACTGTGCGCGGCGTTTCGGCAGAGATGCCCATTCGCCGCAGCCGCACCAACCGCATGGTGCTTGGCCTCTGCGGCGGCCTGAGCAACCGGCTGGGTGTTGATGCCAACCTGATTCGCCTGGCATGGGTCATTCTGAGCCTGGGCACCCTGGGGCTGGGCATGTTGATCTACTTCGCCGTCGCACTGGTGGTGCCCGAGGAGGGCTCGCACTGGAGCCCCGACCTGGAGAGCACGGCGCGTCGCAACGGACACGTTGCTGACGTTCAGGGGATGCAGGATGTACCCGTCTCACGTGTGGACCATGCACCCGCGACGCCTGCGCCGGCGAACGACGTTTCGCCGCTTGGCAGCGAGATTGTTCACCTTTAGGTAAAGCGCCATACCCAAGCATGCGGAGCGAGGCTTCCACCCTGGGGAGCCTCGCTCCGTTTTCTCTTGAAACAGAGCGTGATTCAAGTTATAGTAAGGCTGTCACAGCGCACCACCACATCCACACATCATCCTGGAGGGAGAACTTATGGACATTGGCAGTTGGTTTCAGACATGGCTCAACGTAACCACACGCCCGGGCGAACCGACCTTTGAACTCGAGCGCACCAGACCGTATGCAAATCTCACCACCGCCGCCATCTGGGTGGGGCTGGTGGCGCTGGTGGCGGGCATCTTCTCGCTGATCCAGGGCGCGATTGCTGCCCGTCAGCTCCAGGCGGTGGGTGGCCTGCAGGGCATCCTCAACATGATGGATCTCCCGCCCGACATTGCGGGCCCGGCCATGGATCAGCTCAACCAGTTGCCGGCGGGCTTCATTCCGGGCATTGGCCGCCCGGCCTTTGGCATTGGCGCGCTGATTTCGGGCATTCTGGGCGCGATTATCTTCTTCATTCATCTTTGCCGCGCGTACTGCAGCTTGTGGCCAAGCTGCTGGGCGGCACGGGCAGCTTCGGCAAGTACGGCTTTCTGCTTGCGGCCATCTACGTGCCGATCACCCTTGTCAGCAGCGTGCTGGGCATTGTGCCTCGTGCTGGGCGGTTGCGTTTCATTCATTCTCTGGATCTACCAGCTTGTGCTCGCCTACTATGCAACGCGGGTGGAGCACAAGCTTTCGTCGGGGCGCTCGATCATGGTTGTGCTCGCGCCGCTGCTCATTCTCTTCGTGGTTGGCTGCTGCTTCGTCGGCACAATCGGCGGCATCGTCGGTGCAATCATGAGCAGCGGTCGGTAATCCGCGGCGGGTGAGCAACATTTCTGTACGCAAGTAGCAAGTGGCAAGACGTAATGAGCGGCGCCTCCCCCAAGGAGGCGCCGCTCATTACGTCTTGCCACTTGCTACTTGCCATTTATCACGTTCCGCGTACAGCCACCAAAGTGAAATGCACCCGCCATTGAAACCAGGTTGTGTTACGGCGCGCGAACCGTGCTATACTGGCGCGCATACTCTGCATTGCCGCCCTTTGCATCGCACATCGAACCTTTCATTGCGCTCCACCCTGCCCGGCATGAAGAACTCCACGTCCGTGTACCCATATCACACCCGGCCGCGCGCTGCGCGGCGTTTGCGCGTGCTGCTGGCGTTTGCGCTGCCTCTGTTGCTGGGCGCGCTGCTGCTGGCCGCCTGTGGTGACGACAAGGATGCGGCCCCTGCCGCATCTGCCACGCCGAGCCTGCCCGCAGATGTGGGCGCGCCCACTGGCCCCTTTGCGCGCTTCTTTCCCAATGCGCGCAACAAGGCCGCTGTGGCCGTGGTCGATCCCATGGCACGCTACTACCCGGCCGTCAAGGAAGCGCAGCGCGGCGACCTCGCGCTGGAGGTTGTGCGCGATGCACCCCGCTATACGCTGGATGTGACGCTCGACGTCATCAGCCGCACCCTCACCGGCACGGGCGACGTGCTCGTCACCAACACCAGCCGCGAGCCGTGGAACCAGCTCTTCTTCCGCCTCTACCCCAATCTCGAGCAGTATGGCGGCGACATGCTCGTCCAGAACATTGCGCTCGACGGGCGGCCTACCTCCTTCACCTATGAGGACGAGAACAGCTCGCTGCGCGTCCTGCTGCCCAAGCCGTTCCTGCCGGGCGACAAGGTGACGGTGCACATGAACTGGTCGCTGCTCTATCCCACCTTTGTGGATGACCACGCCGTCTATGTGCTCTTTGGCCGCAGCCAGGAGATGACGAGCCTGCCCCTCTTCTATCCGTCACTGGCGGTCTTCACCGATGGCGCGGCCATGGGTTCGGGCGCCTGGTGGCGCGACCTGGGCACCGTGCGCGGCGACGCCGCCTTTGACCCGATCGCGCTCTTCTCCGTCAACGCCGTGCTGCCCAGCGACATGGTGCCCGTCAGCTCGGGCACGGAGGTGCTGACAACCTCCGTCTCCGCTACGCAGACAGCCCACTCGTGGGTGACGGGCCCGGCGCGCGAGTTCATGCTGCACATGAGCCCGCTCTTTGCGCAGGCTTCGGAAGAGGCCTTTGGCACGCGCATTACCAGCTACTGGCTGCCCGGCGAGGAAGCGGCCGGGCGTGCGGCGCTGCGCTATGGCGTGGCCTCGCTGCGCGCCTACAGCGACATCTACGGCATGTACCCGCTGCGCGACATGCGCATTGCACCGGCGCCGCTGGGCTTTCGCGGCATGGAATATCCCGCCGCCATGTTGCTGGGTGTTGACCTCTATGACCGCCAGCAGGTGAACCTCGAGTTCCTCGTGGCCCACGAAATGGCGCACCAGTGGTGGTATCAGGTCGTCCACAATGACCCCGTCAACACTCCCTGGCTCGACGAGGGGCTGGCCGAGTATTCGGTCAAACTTTATACCGAGGCGATGAATGGCGAGGGCAAGGCGGATTTGCTGCAATACCAGCGCTGGGAAGCGCCGCTCGACATCCTCAAGAAGCGCGGCAATGATGCGCCCATTAGCGGGCCGGTGGAGAGCTTCAAGAGTGGCATGCAGTACGAGGCAGTGGTCTACGGCAAGGGCGCGCTCTTCTTTAATGCGTTGCGCGAGGATTTGGGCGAGCGTGGATTCCGCCGCTTTCTGCAGACCTACTATGCGGGCCACAAGTATGGCATTGTGGGCGAGGACGACTTCCTCGCCGCGCTGCACGTGCTGGGCAAGCCCGAGCTGATCCGCCTCTACCGCGAGTGGGTGGGCGATGCGCGGCTGCAGGCGGTGAGTAACTGAGGGAGTAGGGAGTAGGGAGTAGGGAGTAGGGAGTAAAGGCAAATATTGAAAATTGAAGATTGATGATTGGCCGATTGATCAATCGTCAATCGAATTGGTCGTTTGCCTATCCCTAATCCTACTCCTCTATCCATCTGTCCATATCCCTGCTCCCTATCCCTATTCCCTACTCCCTACTCCCTACTCCCTACTCCCTACTCCCTACTCCCTACTCCCTACAAAATCTGCCGCAGGAAGAGCTGCGTGCGCTCGTGCTGGGGGTTGGTGAAGAAGTGCGCCGGCGTGCCCGTCTCCACCACCTCGCCTGCATCCATGAAGACCACGCGGTCGGCTACTTCCTTGGCAAAGCCCATTTCGTGGGTGACGACAAGCATCGTCATGCCCGACTCGGCCAGCTCCTCCATTACTTGCAGCACTTCCTTGATCATCTCGGGGTCGAGCGCCGAAGTGGGTTCGTCAAAGAGCATCACCTTGGGCTGCATGGCCAGCGCGCGCGCAATTGCCACGCGCTGCTGCTGGCCGCCCGAAAGCTGCCCCGGATACTTGTCCGCCTGCTCGGGAATGCCCACGCGCTCAAGCAGCTGCTTGGCGGTTTCGTCGGCCTCCTTGCGGCTCTTGCGCCGCACCTGGATGGGGGCCAGCGTAATGTTTTGCTTCACCGTAAGGTGCGGAAAGAGATTGAATTGCTGGAAAACCATCCCCGTCTCCATGCGCACCGCCTCAATGTTCTTGAGGTTGCGGTTGAGGGGAATGCTGTCCACCACAATCTCGCCGCTCTGGTGCTCTTCCAGGCGGTTGATGCAGCGAATGAGCGTGGATTTGCCCGACCCCGAGGGGCCGATGACGACGAGTACCTCGCGCTTGCGCACATTCAGGCTTACGTCGCGCAGAGCCTGGAAATCGCCATACCACTTGTTGACTTTGGTGCAGGTGATGATGTCGCTGTTTTCGGCATGTCCGGCCATGGGTGGATCCTGTCCTTGCAATCTGTTTCAAGTCTATATTGAGTATTGAAGATTGATGATTGACGATTGGCCCTACTCCAGGCGCACAATTGTCAGTCATCAATTTTCAATTTTGCCTCATGCAATCAACAATCCTGTGCTCGCTGCGCTACCGCTCCCCCACCGCCAGCTGCACCTCAAGGCGGCGGCTGGCGTAGCTCATGCCGTAGCTGAAGAGGAAGTAAACCAGCGCCACGAAGACGTAGACCTCGCGCGTGATGCCACCCTGCACCTGCACCCATTCGGCCTGCTGAATGACCACACGCGCAATCCCCAATAGTTCGAGCAGCCCCACCAGCGAGACGAGCGATGTGTCCTTGAAGAGGCCGATGAATTGCCCCACAATTGCAGGGATGACGGCGCGCAGCGCTTGCGGCAGCACAATCAGCCGCAATTTCTGAATGGCGCTCAGCCCCACGGCGTCGGCCGCTTCATACTGCCCCTTGGGCACGGCCTGCAGGCCGCCACGCACATTCTCGGCCAGGTAGGCGGCGGCGAAGAGCGTGATCGCCACCATCGCGCGCACGGCGTTCTCGGGGGCGTTGGCGCCCGCAGGCAAAATCAGCGGCAGCGCAATCATCGCCATGAAGAGCAGCGTTATCAGCGGCACGCCGCGAATAAGCTCAATGTAGCCCACGCAAACGCCCTTGATGATGGGTAGCTTGCTGCGCCGCCCCAGCGCCAGCAGTACGCCAATTGGAAAGCTCAGCGTAATGCCCACGACTGCCAGCAGCATGGTCAGCACAAGGCCGCCAATGACACTGTAGGGAATGAGGTTGCCGCCAAAGGTCCAGATTGTGCCGACGAAGGGCAGCGTAATGCCGCCGCGCAGCAGCCAGACGGAAACAGGCAGCGAGAGTACCCACGCCCAGACGAGCAGGCTTGTCTTGAACTGGGCGAAGCGCCCGAGCAGATAGCCGCCCACCACCAACCCTGTGCCCACAAAGAGCGCAATGCGCGCCGTGGGGTCCAGCGGCAGCAGCGCCAGCGCCAACTGCAGCGCAGCCAGCCCCACGCCCAGCGTGCGCATGAAGCTGCCCCACTCACCGGCGCTGATGCCCATGAGCGCGCTCACAAGCCAGAGCACGCCCACCACCTGCCAAATGCGCTCCCACGGATAGAGCCCCACCGTGAAGAGCTTGCGGTTGACCCACACAGGCTCCCAGTATGCCTCATAGACAACCCAGCGCACCAGCCCTGTAACGAGGTAGTAGACAGCCACAGCGACCAGAATGGTGAGCAGCGTATTGAAGAAGCCGTTGAAGAGATTGGCGCGCATCCAGCCCACCACACCGGTGGTGCGAATGGGCGCAGGTTGCGGCGCACTGGGGTGGGTCGTGCTCACCCACGGCTGTACGTTGCTGCTGCCAGGGCTGTTGGCGGTGCCGTCGCCGGGAGAAGAGTTGTATGCCATGGCTTAGCGCTCCACCAGCGCCATGCGCTTGTTGTAGAGGTTCATCACCAGCGAGGTGAAGAGGCTGAAGGAGAGATAGGTGACCATGATGAGCAGGAACATCTGCACCGTTGCGCCCGACTGGTTCATAATGGTAAGCGAGACGTTGAACAAATCGGGGTAGGCAATGGCAATGGCAAGGCTCGAGTTCTTGGTGAGGTTGAGATATTGGCTGGTGAGGGGCGGAATGATGACGCGCAGCGCCTGCGGCAGCACAATCAGTCGCAGCGTCGCGCCGGCAGAGAGGCCAACCGCCCGGCTCGCCTCCCACTGCCCCTTGGGCACGGCGTTAATGCCTGCACGCACGATCTCGGCGATGAAGGCCCCCGTGTAGAGGACAAGGCCCAGCAGCAGCGCCGTGTACTCGGGCGAGAAGGTGCGCCCGCCGCGCACGTTGAAACCCTGAAACTCGGGCGTGCTGTAGACCAGCGGCGCAGGCGAGATCCACGTGAGCGACACGCCCTCTTCGGCCAAATCATAGTAGCGGAAGCCGCCGTCGTTCTCGGTCAGTTCCTCGCCCAGCACGACGCCGTCTGCGCCATAGAGCGTAACGGGTGCGTAGCGGATGGGCGTGTCGCCCAGGTTGGCGTCAAATTCACCGTCGTTATTGGCATCTACAAAGAGGGTGCCGCGGTCGCCGCGGTTGATCTCGTAGGTCACGTTGGCGGGCAGCGAGGCCGTCTGGTCCGTCACCACATAGCCGAGCACGAGCACGGCCACAAAGACGATGCTGCCCACCAGCCAGCCGCTATCAAGGCGGCCCTGTGCGTCAAGCTGGCGCCGGCGCAGGCGGTGGGCCAGCCAGGCCGCAAGCGCCGCGCCAATCAGCCACCAGGTGAGCGAGCTGCCTGTCTCCGAGACATAGAACCAGCTCATAACCATGCCGCGGTTGCTGAGGATCACCGCATTCCCCAACCCCCAATGTTCCTTGATGTCGGGCAGTTGCAAAATGACGGCCGTGTACCAGAAGAAGAGTTGCACAAGCAGCGGCGTGTTGCGGATGACGTTGATGTATACGCCGGCCAGGTTGCGCACCAGCCAGTTGCTGGAGAGGCGCGCAATGCCCACCAGCAGCCCCAAAATTGTCGCCAGCACAATGCCGGCAATCACAACGCGCAGCGTGTTGATAACGCCGATGACAAAGGCGCGCCCGTAGCTCTCCTGCGGGTCAAAGGGGGGCCCTTCGGCAATGCGGAAGCCCGCCGACTGGCTGAGAAAGTTCCAGCCCAGCGGAATGTTGCTGCTGCGCAGATTGGTGACCACGTTGCGTGCAAAGAAGGCAAGCGCCGTGACGACAAACGCAACCACCACAGCCTGCACCAGCAGGTTGATGAAGCGCGTGTCCTGGAGAAATGAGCCGGCGCTGCGTTGCGGGGCTGGAGAGGGTTCTGACGTCATGGGAATCCTGCGGGGATGGGGGTGGCGTTAGGGGAGGGGCATTGCCATGCGGCAATGCCCCTCCCCTTGAACGCTGCGCCTGATGGCTTAGCGGAAAGGCGGTGCGTAGACGAGGCCGCCTTCGGTGTAGAGCGCATTCTGGCCACGCGGCAGGTTGAATGGGGTGTCGGGGCCGAGGTTGCGGTCGTACATTTCGCCGTAGTTGCCTGTTGCACTCAAGGCGTTGACCATGAAGTCGTTCGAGAGCCCCAGCTTGGAGCCCATGTCACCCTCAACGCCGAGGATGCGGCGGATGTTGGGGTCTTCGGCGTCCTTCATCTCCTCTATGTTGGCACTGGTAATGCCATACTCCTCAGCATTCATCAGGCCGAAGATCGTCCAGCGCACGACGTCTGCCCAGGCCGAGTCACCCTGCGCCACGACGCCGGCCAGCGGCTCCTTGGACATGGTAACGTCGAGGATGACGTGGTCATCCGGCACGGTAAGTTGGGTGATGTAGGAGACGAGCTGTGACTTGTCAGTGGTAACGCCGTCGCAGCGGTTCTGGTCATAGGCGTCGCGCGTGGCGTCTGATTCTTCAAAGACAACCGGCTCGAAGTCGAGGCCCTGGGCGCGGAAGACGTCAGTCAGGTTGAGTTCGGTGGTGGTGCCGCTCTGTACGCAGATGGTGGCGCCGTCCATGTCTGCAAGCGAGGTGATGCCACTGTCGGCACGCACCATCATGCCCTGGCCGTCGTAGAAGTTGACGGGCATGAACTCCATGCCCACTTCGCTGCTGTCACGGGTGAGGGTCCAGGTGGAGTTGCGGAAGAGGACGTCGACCTCGCCCGTCTGCACGGCGGTGAAGCGCTCACCGGCGTTGAGGGGGCGGAACTCGACCTTGGTGGCGTCGCCCAGCACAGCGGCGGCAACGGCCTTGCAGAAGTCGACGTCAAAGCCGCCATAGACGCCGGCCGAGTCGACTGCGCCAAAGCCGGGCAGCGAGCCGTGCACGCCACAGATCAGCTTGTCGCGATCGATGACTGTCTGCAGGCGGCTTTCGCCCTGCGCAGGTGCAGCTTCGACAGCGGCGGCAGGCGCCTCCACGGGGGCGGCTTCGGGGGCCGTCGTTGCGGCTGCCTCAACGGGCGCAGGGGCGGCGGCAGGCGCCGGTGCGGGCGACGAGCACGCAGCATAGATCACCGAAATGATCAGCAGGGCGATGGCCAGGGTCGTAATGCGTTTATTCATGATGCCTCCATACGTGTGGGGTGGAAGGACGTGGACATGGTTGTGTCGACGAAACCTTGTTAGGGATTCATTGCAGAGCCTGAAACACGAAAGGGCAGGTGAGAGAGACAGAACAATCGCGCCTCG
The DNA here is from genome assembly GCA_963773745.1 of uncultured Chloroflexia bacterium. Classification (GTDB taxonomy): domain Bacteria; phylum Chloroflexota; class Anaerolineae; order Caldilineales; family Caldilineaceae; genus UBA5069. Next base: position 11,858 of record CAVZCL010000002.1, on the reverse strand, counting down.
GCATAGCCGGGTGTGCGTCATTGCTGCACCTGGGAACGCCAACCGGGTGGCGGCGTATGGAATGTGCTGCGAACGGAGACGAAGCTGCGACAGGAGTGCGCGAACTCCCGAGAGAAGATGGGGCATACGATAACATGCGGGCTGGATGCTGTCAAACAGGCAAAAAACGGGGGGGGGTGGTCGGGTGTTGGGTGGTCGGTGCGGCAACAACAATTGAAGACTGACGATTGATGCACTGGCCAGTGCATCAATCGTCAATCTTCAATTGTTGTTGCCGGACCCGACCACCCAACACCCGAGGACGTTTGGTCGTGCATGGCCGCTTGTGCTATCCTTCGCGTCATTGGACGGCGCGCCGCGCACGGTTTTTGCGCGTGCTTTGCTGTCGCACGCGTGCGCGTACATACGGCGCACGCTCTTTGGAGAGATCGCTTCATGTCACCTGAATTCATGAACAACATTGCCACCGTAGCCGGCGTGCTTGTCGCCGCTTTGGGCGCCTTCATCTTCGCCTTCTGGGTGGCCATGGGTATCTGGACCTTTAACGATATCCGCTCACGCAGCCGCGACTGGCTTGCGATTGTGCTGGCCGTGCTGCTCGTCCTCGTCTTCCCCATCGTTGGGCTGATTCTCTACATGATGATTCGCCCCAGGACGACGCTGGCCGATGTCTATGACCGCGCGCTGGAGGAAGAGGCGCTGCTGCGCGAGTTGGAAGAGAGCCACGCCTGCCACTCGTGCGGCGTGCCGGTGGAAGGCAACTGGGTCTATTGCCCCAACTGCCACACGCAGCTGCAGCACAGTTGCCCCAACTGCTCGAAGCTCGTGCGCAACGAATGGGCGATTTGTGTCTTCTGCGGCGCTCCGCAGCGCGCCGGGCAAACGATGCGCCCCAATGATCTCCGTGCTGCCAACGAATTGGCCGCCGGCCCTGGTGTTTATGCGCCTGGCAGCCTGACGACCGCGCCGGCGCTCTCTGCCGGTGGCATGGCTGCCGCGCCCGGCCTCGCTATGGCTGCCGGGCAGGCAGGGGGCGCGCCATCGGGCGGCGCGCCTGTGCGCCGCGCCCCGCGCCCCAATCCCTTCGCGCCACCCCCCGGCAGTGCGAGCGGGGGCAGTGCGAGCGGGGGCAGCACCAGTGGCAGCAGCGCGGGCCCTTCGCAGTCCAGCTACGGCCCCGCCCCCGAATACTCCCCAGCTTCGGATTATGGCTCGGCCCCGGACTATGGCTCATCCCCGGACTATGGCTCGGCTCCCGACATGGACGACACCCTCTACCGCCCCACGCCAGACGCGGCGGGGTAGAGAGAGCCGGCTGCCGCATCGCCGGCAACAAACGAACCGTGAATGAAAATTGACGATTGAAGATTGGCGGATCCGCCAATTTTCAATCGTCAATTTTCATTCACGGTTCGTTTGTTGCCGGACCTACACCACCACATTCACCAGCTTGTCGGGCACGGCAATCACCTTGCGCACGGGCTTGCCGTCGAGCCACTTGATGACACTGGGGTTGGCCAGCGCCGCTTGCTGCAACTCAGCCACGGGCGTGCCCGGGGCCACCTGCAGCCGCTCGCGAATCTTGCCGTTCACCTGCACCACAATCTCCACCATGGCCTCTGTCGCCTTGTCGGCATCGCCTTGCGGCCAGTTCTGCACGTGCACACTTGCGGCGTGGCCGCGCTGGTGCCAGAGCTCCTCGCTTATGTGCGGGAAGATGGGCGCCATCATGAGCAGCAGCGCATCGACTGCCTCATCCCAGACGGGTGACCGGGGCAGCGTCGACTCCTTGTGCTTCATCAGCGTATTGTTCAGCTCCATGAGCGCGGCTATTGCCGTGTTGAAGCGGAACGCGCCCATGTCTTCAGTCACCTTGATGATGGTCTGGTGCAGCTTGCGCTCGAGCATGCGCACGTCGTCTTCGCTGGGCTCGCCCGCAGACGAATTGTGCGCGGCATCAGTTACCACGGCCCACACACGCTGCAGGAAGCGCGAGATGCCCTCAATGGACTTGGGATCCCACGGGCCGCCCTGATCCCACGGGCCAATGAACATGAGATAACCGCGCACCGTGTCGGCGCCGTAGCGATCCACCATGTCGTCGGGGTTCACCACATTGCCGCGGCTCTTGGACATCTTCTCGCCGTCGGGCCCCAGCACCATCCCCTGATTGAAGAGGCGCAGCATGGGTTCGTCAAAGTTCACCACGCCAATGTCGCGCAGCGCCTTGGTGAAAAAGCGCGTGTAGAGCAGGTGCATTGTGGCGTGCTCAATGCCGCCCGTGTACTGGTCCACCGGCAGCCAGTAGCGCCCCTTGTCCGCATCCCACGGGTTGGAGTCGGCGTGGATTGTCTCCTCCGGCAGGTGGTTGGGCGAGATGTAGGCGTACTGGTACCACGACGAACACATAAAGGTATCCATGGTGTCGGTATCGCGCTCGGCTTCGCCGCCGCATTTGGGGCACTTTACATGCAGGAAGCCTTCATGGTACTTGAGCGGGCTTTCGCCTGTTGGCAGGAACTGCGCGTCGTCGGGCAGGCGCACAGGCAGCTCCTCGTAGGGCACGGGCACCGTGCCGCAGGTGGGGCAGTGGATCATGGGGATAGGCGAGCCCCACATGCGCTGGCGACTGAAGAGCCAGTCGCGCATGCGATAGTTGGTGGCCGCCTTGCCCTTGCCCGTCTCCTCCAGCCATGCCGTTACTGCTGCGGCCGCGCCCTCCACCGGCGTGCCGTCAAAGGCGCCGCTGTTGATGAGCTGCCCCTCGGTCTTCGAGGAGTACGCCTCTGCCATAGGGCCGGTCGCGCCCTCGGGGCCAGTGATGACGCGCCGAATCTCAATGCCGAATTTGGTGGCAAAGGCGAAGTCGCGCTCATCGTGCGCGGGCACGGCCATAATCGCGCCCGTGCCGTAGCCCATCATCACATAGTCGGCAATCCAGATGGGAATACGCTCGTTGTTGACGGGGTTAATGGCGTAGCCGCCTGTGAAGACGCCCGTCTTCTCCTTGTCTGCTGCGCCGCGCTGGATTTCGTCCAGACGCGTCGCTTCCTCCTTGTAGGCCTCCACAGCGGCGCGCTGGGCGTCGGTCGTCACTTTCTCCACCAGCGGGTGCTCGGGCGCGAGTACCATGAAGGTGGCTCCCCACAGCGTGTCGGGGCGCGTGGTGAAGACGACGATGGGCTCACCGGGGCCGCCCGTGTTGCCGACCTCAGTGTGGAAGGCCACTTCGGCGCCGCGGCTGCGGCCAATCCAGTTGGTCTGCATCACCTTGACGCGCTCGGGCCAGTCGATGGTTTCCAGGCCGTCGAGCAGCTCGTCGGCATAGTTGGTAATGCGGAACTTCCACTGCTGCAGCGGCTTGCGGATGACGGGTGTGCCGCAGCGCTCGCAGTGGCGGTCGTCGCCCCACACCTGCTCGCGCGCCAGCGTGGTGTTGCAGGTGGGGCAGAAGTCCACGGGCGCGTATTCCCGATAGGCCAGCCCTGCATCATAGAACTTGAGGAAGAACCACTGTGTCCACTTGTAGTAGTCGGGGTCGCAGGAGACGGCCATGCTGTCCCACGCCCACATGGCGCCCATGCGCTTGAGCTGCGCAATCATGCGCTCGATGTTGGCGTAGGTCCAGATGCGCGGGTGAATGCCGTTCTTGATGGCGGCATTCTCGGCGGGCAGGCCAAAGGCATCAAAGCCAATGGGGAAGAAGACGTTGTAGCCGCTCATGCGCTTGAAGCGCGCGGCGGCGTCGCTGGGCGTGTAGGCGTACCAGTGGCCCGTGTGCAGATCGCCCGACGGGTAGGGCAGCATGGTCAGCGCGTACCACTTGGGGCGCTCGGTGGATTCGTGTGTGGCGTAGAGCCCTTCGGCCTCCCAGCGCTGCTGCCAGCGGGGCTCAATTTGCTGTGGAATGTATTTCGACATGGCGGTTAATCCCGAGTTGAAGGTTGCAGGTTAAAGGTTGCAGGACGGGTTGCAGGTTGCAGGGTTCGGCGCGGTCCGTGCAGGGCACGAACCCTTAAAGCTTTGGATCTGCAACCCATTTTGGCGCAAACGAAAACGTGAAACGCTGCGCGGCGCGGCAAAAGAGCGCGGCCGGAGGTGCAGTGTTTCACGTTGTGGAGAAAGCCCGCGGCGATTTTCGGCGCGGGCTAGAGAAGCGCGAGTAGACCGCCTACAGCGCCCCTGCAGGCGCCCTGGGCTGTAATGCAGATAGCGGGCGCTGGCCCGTGTCGGCACTCTTCTGCGCACATCATGGATTTGAGTATAGCACAGCGTGTCAATAACCGGGTGCAGGACGCCCGCAGCACACGCCGTCATCCAGGCGCCGGCCACCGCACTTGGCCCGTGGCCGGCGCCTGGATGACGCGTGTGCTGCTTGCTGGCTTTTGCTTAAGCCGGTTCGGCACTTTTGGCAGGCGCGGGCGGCGTATCGGCGGTGGAGGCCATGCCCAGGTGCGTGCGAATCTGCTGCAGCTCCATGTAGAGGGTGAAGAGCGCCTCCTGCTCGGCCTCCAGATGCGCAAGCACAATGCGCAGCTCCTTCTCTGCCGTCTGGTTGATCTCGTAATCGTTGGCGGCCACCATGCGGTCGCGCTCGGCCTCGCGGTTCTGGCTCATGAGGATCATGGGCGCAGTGTAGGCCGCCTGCAGCGACAGGAAGAGGTTCATGAGAATGAAGGGGTAGGGGTCCCACTGCTGAATCCAGGCCGTGACATTCAGGATCACCCAGAAGAGCAGGATGATCGACTGGATGATAACAAAGCGCCACGATCCCATGACGCGCACCACCTTATCGGCGGCGCGGTGGCCAAAGGTCTTGTGCGAATCAAAGGCGGCCACCACGTCGCGAATGGGCGGGTGGTCGTGGACATAGCCTTCGGGAAATCTGATGTTGTGCATAAGCCTGCTCCGTTGCGCACGAAAACGAGCACACAGGGTCGCCGGACGGCATTGGCCATCCGCACACCCAATTGTCGCGCAACGCCAAAAGTTCCCGCAATCCGGCCTAGGCCGCCCACAGGCGCCTTGCCCAGCGGACCACAAGCATGATCCCTGCCACCCACAGCGCGACAATGACAACGGCGGCCCAGCGACCTGCCATTTCCGGCATTGTCGCTTCTCCGGCAGCGACCCGCGCGCGGCAGTCGGCAATCACGGGCGCAGGGATCAACCAGAGCGCCAGGGCAATGCCAAGCGGCAAGAGCAGGAGATCATCCAGATAGCCAAGGAGGGGAATGAAATCGGGGATGAGGTCAATGGGGCTGACCGCGTACGCGATGATAGTGACGAGCAAGATGCGCGCCGCCCAAGGCGTGCGCGCGATCTTGCAAGGCCAGAGCCAGCGCCTTGATTTCCTGCTTGAGTGCGCGCGCCCGCTGCTGCCACTTTGTCCACACGGTGGCTCCAGGTGTCAATTAGCGAGTGCTGTTTGGCGCGTCATCCTGCAACCGCCTCATTGCGTCCACAAGCTGCGGCAGGAGGACGCCGCCCTGCCCCTCCAACTGCACGTCGGCGATCTCGGTGAAGGCGTCACAACGCAGGTTCTGCTCGATGACGTGCGCGCCTGCCGATTTGGCGAGGTGGGGCAGCTGCGCCGCCGGATAGACAAGGCCGCTTGTGCCCACAACCAGGATGACGTCGCAGCGCTGCACGGCGCGGTAGGCTTGATCAAGGATGCGCTCGGGGAGCATTTCGCCAAACCAGACGACGCCCGGGCGGATGAATGCGCCGCAACTGGGGCAGGCGGGAGGGCGGGTGCGCCGCCGATCCGCCGCAGTAATCGGATGTGGCGCGCCGCAGACGTTGCAGTAATAGCGCGCGATGGATCCGTGCAGGTGAAGCACGTGGCGGCTGCCGGCGCGCTCGTGCAGGTCGTCCACATTCTGGGTGACAAGCACGAATTCGGGGACCATGCGCTCAAGCTCCGCCAGCGCGGTGTGGCCCGGGTTGGGCTGGGCGCGCTCCATGACGTTGAGCCTGTCCATATACCACTGCCAGACGATCGCGGGGTTCTCGGCAAAGCCCTCCTGCGAGGCGAGGCGCATGGGGTCGAAGCGGCTCCAGAGGCCGGTGTCGGCGTCGCGGAAGGTGCTGATGCCCGATTCGGCGCTGACGCCCGCGCCTGTGAGCACGACAACGCGCCGTGCCTGGGCGAGCGCGGCAGCGGCGCGTATGAGCGGGTCCGACGGAATGAGGTTCAAGGGTTCAATGGTTCAAAATTCAAGGGTTCAAAAGTTCAAGGGTTCAGGAGTTCAAAGCTGATCCGCGCTCCTCTGCAAGCGTGTATGCTTTGAACTCTTGACCCTTGAACTCCTGAAGCTTTTGTTATGCGCCGAAGCGGGTGAGGCGGCCGGCGTGGGCCATGGCCTGCGGAACGAGCGTGGTGGCGTGGAAGACGCCCATGTGGCCGCCGGCGCAGGCGCGCTCGCCAAAGCTCTGCACCTGGTCGGGCATGGCGGTCGTGCTCCAGAGCAGCGTGGGCACGGGGTGCCACGAGTGGCTGCGCAGCAGAGAGGGGGTGCTGTGGTCGCCCGTGACAATCAGCGCGCCCGGGTTGAGGGCGAGGATGCGGGGAATGATCTTGTCCACTTCCTCAATCTCATGCACCTTGGCGTCGAAGTTGCCATCTTCGCCGTAGCTGTCGGTCTTCTTGATATGAATGAAGAAGAAGTCGAAATCGTTCCATGCCTTCTCAAGCGCGTCAATCTCGTGGGTGGGGCGGTCGCCCTCGAAGTCGATAATCTGCATGCCCACGAGGCGGGCAACGCCCTTGTACATGGGATAGACGGCAATGGCGGCCGACTTCATGCCGTAGATGTCGTTGAAGCGGGGCAGCCCGGGGTCCTTGGCAATGCCGCGCAGGTTGAGGCTGTTGGCACGCGGTTCGTTGGCCAGGGCGGCGCGGGCGGCGTCCACCCACTTGTTGAAGATGTCGGCGGTGAGGGCGCCTTGGGGCGTGCCGCTTTCGTCCGTTACGGGCAAGGGCTTGACGCCGGTGACGAGCGGGTCGGTCTCGGTGAGGACACCGCCCAACTGCGGGCCGCGAATGACGAGGACGAAGCGGTGCTCTTTGACGGGGCGCACGAAGACTTCGTAGCCGGGGAAGAGGTTGCCCGTGGCTTCCTGCAGCTTGGCGGAGAGGCGGATGCACTCGTCGGTGCCAATGCGGCCGGCGCGCCTGTCGGTGATGGCGCCGGTGGCGTCGGCGGTGGCGAAGTTGCCGCGTGCGGCGACGTCGTTCTCTTCGAGCGGGAAGCCAATGCCCAGCGCCTCGAGCGCGCCGCGGCCAATGGGATAGCGGATGGGGTCATAGGAGAAGAGGCTGACGTGTGCGGGGCCGCTGCCGGGTTCAATGCCCGGGCGAATGGGGGTGCTGAGCCCCACGCTGCCCTCGGCGGCGAGGCGGTCGAGGTTGGGCGTGTGCGCAGCCTCGAGTTCGGTCTTGCCGTCGGGGGTGAGGGGCAGGCCGCCGAGGCCATCCATGACGAGCAGGACGATTTTGCCGCCGGGTTTGTTGTACTCGCGGATGAGGTTGTGTTCTGTAAAGATGTGCATTTGTATCGCTCCTGAATCAATTGGAGTTTGCGGTGCAAATAAAAGAAGAGCCGGAACGGTCATGACCGTTCCGGCTCTCTATTCTAGCGTAAATTGGCTGCTTTGGACAGCTTCAGGCTTGCTCAGCCGGCGAGGCTGAGTTCAGTCTTCGGGTCAAAGATATGGGCGTTGGCCATGTTGACGGCGAGGGCCAGTTCCTGGCCGATGCCTGTTTGCACGCGCGGGTCCACACGGGCCATGAACTGCTTGTTGTCCCTGGTGTTGAGGTAGAGGTAGATTTCGTTGCCCATGAGCTCGACCACTTCGGTGGTGGCGCTCATGTCGGCTTCGAGGATGCCGGGCGGCACGAATTCCTTGGCGTGCATGTCTTCGGGGCGGATGCCGAAGATGACTTCGCGGCCCTTGAAGGGGCGCCAGTTGTTGGCAATCGCATCGGGCACGTCCATGCGGAAGCCGCCCGTGTTGATTTCGAGGCGGCCATCGCTCTCGACGAGGGTGGCGTCGAAGAAGTTCATGCTCGGGCTGCCAATGAAGCCGGCCACGAAGACGTTGTTGGGGTGGTTGTAGAGCTGGTGCGGCGAGTCGATCTGCTGGAGGATGCCATCCTTCATGACGGCGATGCGCGAGGCCATGGTCATGGCTTCAACCTGGTCATGCGTGACGTAGATGAAGGTGGTCTGCAGGCGCTGGTGCAGGCGGGTGATTCGGGCGCGCGTCTGGACGCGCAGCTTGGCGTCAAGGTTGCTCAGCGGCTCGTCAAAGAGGAAGACGGCGGGCTCGCGCACGATGGCGCGACCGACGGCGACGCGCTGGCGCTGGCCACCGGAGAGCTGCTTGGGCTTGCGGTCGAGCAGGTGGCCGATGTCGAGGATGTCGGCGGCTTCCTTGACGTGCCGGTCAATGTCGGCCTTGGGGGTCTTGCGCAGCTTGAGGCCGAAGGCCATGTTGTCGTAGACGCTCATGTGCGGGTAGAGCGCGTAGGACTGGAAGACCATGGCGATGTCGCGGTCCTTGGGCGGGACGTCGTTGACGACGCGATCGCCGATGAGGATGCGGCCGTCGGAGACTTCTTCGAGGCCGGCAAGGAGGCGCAGGCTGGTGGTCTTGCCGCAGCCGGAGGGGCCGACGAAGACGAGGAATTCCTTGTCTGCGATTTCGATGCTGAGGTCGTTGACGGCGACCACATCGCCCCACCGCTTGTACACGTGTTCGTACGTGACAGAGGACATGCTATCTTCTCCTGTGGGTGAAAAAATGGGAAGGGGAACAGATTTAATGAGCGGCTCCTATAACAAGAGCTGCGATTGTGAGTATAGCACGAAGCAAGCGCGGGAAGCAACCCACAATTTTGCGTGCAAAACTTTGCAGGAACAGGGATGAAACAGTGTCAGGGCAGCGGTGCGGGGATTCGTACGTGATGCTTGTACGTGTATGTATGTGTATGTATATACGTGTGGCGAGGTGATGTGTATGTGTAGTTGTATGTATGTACGAATATACGGTGCGCAGCCTGTGCGGTGGTGCGCAGCCTGTGCGGTGGTGCGGGGATGCTGTGCTCACGGGATGAGCGTAGCAGAAGGGGGTGTGTGGGTCTAGCGGAAGGATGTGGTTGGGGGTTGGGAATCGATGGCGTCGATCAGGGCATCGTCCGTCAACTCGTCGGCCGATGCGTCGCATTCGATGGCCAGCAGCTGGACGATGTCGTCCCAGGAGGGGTCTGTGCGTTCGCCCGCGACCTTTTCGAGGGCGCGCAGCGCGTCCCAGAGGGCAAGCTGGGCGTTGATGGCGGTGCGGAGGTGGGGGATGCGCGGATCGACCATGAAAGGCAGGTGCTTTCGAGTTGTTAGTCCTGTGCTGGCGAGAATATCTCGATCAGTGTCTGAAGCACCTGTCTCGAAGCGTCCCGCTCAAGCTTCCCCAAGCGTTTGACCAATCGCGTCTTGTCAACGGTACGCAGTTGATCAAGTACGACCTGCCCATCCTTGCCTTGGAACCTGCAAGCGACGCGTGTTGGGTAGGGACGTTGCTTCGAAGTCAGCGGTGCAATAATGACTGTCGCAATGCTGACGTTCATATCATTCGGTGAAACGATCACGCAAGGGCGCGTCTTCTGGATTTCGCTCCCGATCGTTGGATCCAGTGGAACCAGGTAGACGTCAAACTGACGAAACACGCGACGCTCTACCACTCCCATTCCTCTTCATCGAATTTCGTGGGCAGTGGCTCACCCTGGACGAGCTTGTCGTCACCATTTGCGGCCATTGCAGCGAACTGTTCGGCCCATCCTTCGCGTACTCTGCGCTTTGCATGGATGCGCAGGTGGTCGCCTTCAATGCTCAGCATGACCTCATCTTCAATGCCAAGTTGCTCGAGCATGGGTTTCGGAATTCGGATGCCGCGCGAGTTGCCGATGCGTACGACGCGGGCTTTGATTTCTACGGACATGGCGAGCTCCTTTCATGACGTATCTACATTGTAATGCCGGTAGGGTGTGGGGTCAACATGCGGGTACACGTCAGATTATTCAGACGGCAGAGCGATGACAGCGATGTGAATTCACGAGCGGACTGTGCAACGCTACGCCAACGCTTTGCGTAAACTCGCCGAGTAACCCCGCCGAACCTTGAACGCTTCAACTTTGAACCCTTGAACTCGCCACCCCTCTACCGATACGCGGCAGCCTGCAACTCGAAGAGCTCGGCGTAGACGCCGTCCAGCGCAAGCAGCTCCTCGTGTGAACCTTCCTCGATAACCTTGCCCCCTTCCAGCACAATGATCTGGTCGGCCAGGCGCACGGTGCTGAAGCGGTGGCTGACGAAGAGGGTGATTTTGTCTGTGGTGAGCTGCTTCATGCGCGTGAAGATCTCGTTCTCGGCGCGCGCATCAAGTGAAGCGGTGGGCTCGTCAAGGATGAGGATGGCGGCGTCGCGGATGAAGGCGCGCGCAAGGGCCACCTTTTGCCACTCGCCGCCCGAAAGCTGATAGCCCTCGTCAAACCAGCGGCCGAGGGTGGTGTCGTAGCCTTTGGGCAACTTTTCGATAAAGGATGCGGCGCCACTGCGCGCGGCGGCATCGGCAATGCGTTCCTGGTCGGTGATGCTCTCGACGCGCCCCAGGCCGATGTTCTCGGCGGCGGTGAAGTAATAGGTGACGTAATCCTGGAAGATGACGCCGACGGCGGCGTAGATGTCGCTGAGGCTGTAGGAACGCAGGTCGTGCCCCTCGAGCAGAATCTGACCGTCGGTAGGGTCATAGAGGCGCGTGAGCAGCTTCACAATGGTGGATTTGCCGGCCCCGTTGTGGCCCACCAGCGCCACCGACTGGCGCGGGTGCAGCGCAAAGCTGACGTTGCTGAGGGCAGGCACGCTCTTTCCAGGGTAGGTGAAGCTGACGTTGCGGAACTCGATGCCCTGCTCCAGCGGGAAGTGGAGTTCGCGCGGCGCTGCGGGGTTGCGCACGGTGGGCTCGTATTCCAGAAATTCGTAGAGGGTGCCCAAGTAAAGGGTATTCTCGTACATGCCGGTAATGCCGGAGAGGATGCTGCCAAAGCTGTTCTGCACCTGGCTAATGGCCTGGGTGAAGAAGGTAAGGTCGCCCAAGGTGAGGCGACGGGCAATGACCTGGAAGGCGACATAGAGGAAGGTTGCGCTGGAGACGATCGTGCTGAGGCTGCCCAGCGCGAAGTTCATGAGGTTGCGGCGGCGGTTGAGCGCCTGGTTTTCGGCGTAGAAGGCATCGGCAATGGTGCGCCAGCGGCTAATGAAGTAGTCGCCCAGGCCGAAGAGCTTGATCTCCTTGTTGTAGGTGTCGCGGGTGAGCAGATCGAGGTAATAGCTCATGCGGCGGCGTTCGGGTGATTGCCGCCGCGAGATGCGATAGCCCTGGCGGCCGTAGCGCGTGTTGGCGATGAAGGCGGGGATGGGCGCAATCAGCGCGGCGACGGCCACAATCCAGCCCAGGCGCGACATGAGGGCGATCATGCTGATGAAGGTGATGGAGGAGCGGATAAGGTCGAAGAGCTGCACGACGAGGGCAACGGGGCGGCGCGTTGCCTCGCGCTGTGCCTGCTGCAGCAGATCGTAGAATTGGGGATTCTCGAAGAATTGGAGGTCGAGGCGGTTGGCGTGCTCCATGACCATGAGCTGGACGCGGTTGGCGGTGAGCTCCTGCAGCGCCTGCTGGTTGATGCTGCGGATGGTCTGCAGCAGCGCGGTGCCAATGAAGAGGACAAATTGCAGCACAACCAGCCAGATGACTGTGTTGACGCAATACGTAACTGAACGAAAGGAATACGTACATAAACA
>CAVZCL010000001.1:0-1058680 GCA_963773745.1 uncultured Chloroflexia bacterium | reverse complement strand
GAACCTGTTCCCGTCCGGGTCCTTGAACTCGAACATGGGCGGGACACCCGGCCACCGGAGCAGGTCCCCGACCTCGATGCCCCGCTGCCGCATGGCGGGGCGCGTCGGTTTCTGCGTCGGGAACCAGGAACCGGATGCCGGTGTCGGCCCCGGTGTCAGGCCCGGCGATCAGCGCGACCGAGGTGGACGCGCCGGGGGCCGCGACCGTGACCCAGCGGAAGCTCTCTCCCATCCGCGCGTCGAGCCGCTTCTCGAAGCCAAGCGTGCCGGTGAAGAACTCCACCGCCTTGTCCTGGTCGCTGACCGGGATTCCCACGGTGCCGATGTCGGTGATGGTGGTCTGGGACATGACGATCTCCTCGCGTCGATGGAAGGGGTTACTGCTGCGGCTGGTACATGAGCGAGCCGGGAGTGGTCAGTGTCTGCCCGGTTTCGAGCCACGTCTTCAGGCCGGACAGGATCATCGGCCACCCGCCGTAGAGCTCGGCCGGCGTGTCCGGCGGCAGCTGATCGTGGATCACCGTCAGGCGGCACGAGTTGCAGACCGGCTCGATCTCCCAGGTCACCCGGGACGTGCCGACCCGCTCGGCGTCGGGACCCCACAGCGCGCGCATCGTCTGCACGAGCCGGTTCGGCCGTTCGACGACTCCAGGTTCTCCCCCTCGATCAGCGGCCGCTCCGCAGCCGGATGACCCAGCCGGTAGGGCGAGCCCGCTGTCCAGTCCGGACTCGATCGCCGCGCCGAAGTGGTACTTCGCCCTGATCGCCGGGTCGGTGATCGCCTCCCACAGGCGCTCGGGCGTGGTGCGGATGTAGATCTCGAAGACCAAGCAGCCCCGTGGTTTGTGGGCCGACGGTACGACGGCGATGCACCGTCACAATCAACTCGGACGTGGTTAACGTCTTCACAGCGCAGGCGGGCGTCACCGTCAACATGGTGGCGAAGGCCAGCCGCTGACACGTGAAACCGGCGAAGGTGTGAACATGGGCCTGGGCGGCAGCGGCAACGCCGTCAAGACCTACAAGGAAGGCGACTGCTCATCACCAAGTCGGTGACGCCGACCTTCAACCGCACCTTCGACTGGACCATCCAGAAGGATGTCAATCCGGCAACGCTTGAGCTCTTCGACGGCCAAAGCCAGAGCGTGGACTACACCGTCAAGGTGACCAAGAGCGATCCGATTGATACGGGCCATGCCATTGCCGGCAGCGTGACCATTGCAAACACTGACAGCACCAACCCGGTGATTGTGAACCAGCCGGTAGACAAGCTGGCCAACGGCGATAGGTGACGCTGAACTGCGGTGCGGGCGCACGTGGCCGCGTACACGATTCCCGCCGGTGGGCAGATCGACTGCACCTACGGCCCGACCACAGTCGTGCAGGTTGCTTCGACCAACTACGTCACCGTGACGACAACAGCAGCAGCGTCTTCACCACGACCAAGGGCTACGCCTTCACCACGCCGACGGTGACCACGAAGAACGAGATCACCGTCACCGACACAAATACGACGACGGTTTTCGGCCCGTACACGGCCACGGCCACCAAGGAGTACAGCCAGGAGCTCTCCTGCACCACGCAGACGATGACAGACTACGTCGACAGCAAGGCGACGGGCAGCAAGGAGAACACCGCCCAGATCAAGTTCGGCCAGAACCAATGGGCTGTCGGACAATGCCAACGTGGACGTCAACTGCTACCGCATCAGCGTAGAGAAGGATGCCCAGACGGCGCTTACCCGCACCTATGACTGGGACATTTACAAGGTCGTAACGCCGACTTTCGCGTCGCTCTATGAAGATGAATCAACCACGCTCAAGTACACCGTGGGCGTAACAAAGACCGGCGAATACACCGATTCCAACTGGCTGACCACAGGCGTCATTACGGTGACCAACCCGGCCCCCAAGGAAGCGGTGCTCTCTAGCGTGCAGGACACACTGAGCGACGGCACGCCTGTGACTGTGAACTGCGCGAGCGACCTTACGGTGGAGGCCAATGACACGCTTACCTGCACCTACAGCGCCAACCCACAGTCGGGCGCTCCCCGGTTGAATACGGCGAAGGCCATTCTGGCGGGCAAGACTTACACCGGCACGGCGGACGTTGACTTCACGACCGCGTCAATTACGGAAGTCTACACGCAGGTGAATGTGACCGACGCAAATGTGAACGGCATCACGAACACGGTCATCAACAGTGCGTTTGGGCCGTGGGACGCCACCACCAAAGGCACCTACGAGGTGCCTGTGGCGTGCGCCGACTACAGTAGTCAATATGATGACAGCATTCAGATCCCGTTCAACAACACAGCTACCATCACCGAGAATGGGAAGAAGGACACGGCACGCGCCGACGTGCAGTGCATCAAGTACGGCAAAATCAGCCTGACCAAGAGCACCGTGGGCGCCGCCACGTGGTCGTTCGGCTTCACGCTCAACAGCGTGACGAAGAACGTGACCAATGGCGAACCGACGGTCACATGGGACGGCCTGATCCCCAGCGCCATCTACACGATGACGGAGGTGAGTCCGGGCGCCGACTGGATCGTCGATCCCATTGCGTGCAAGGTCGATGGGCAGACGATCGCAGATGCGAACCCTGACGGTGACGGCTTCCAGATTGATCTGGGCCCCGGGCAGAACGTGATCTGTGAAGCGACGAACACCAAGAAGGCGGTCATTACCGTTGAGAAGGTTACTGTACCTTCGAACAGCACTGAGACCTTCGCCTTTGTTGGTGACCTGCCAGGCTCGATTGGCAACGGTGAGCAGATTAGCGCCACTGTGGCGCCGGGCAGCTATGCCGTAACCGAGATGGTGCCCGCAGGCTGGGTGCTGACAAGCGCAGAATGCACCGAAGGCGGCACGGTGAACGGTGCCACCAGCACCTTTGACGCCACGCCGGGCAGCGACATCACCTGCACCTACACAAACACCAAGGGGCTGGCGCAGATCTTCTTCGAGACGCCAACCGCAACCAACGCCGTTAACACCACCCACGACTTCACCGTGACGGTGCAGACGAGCGAGGACAACGGCGCGACCTGGCAGCCTGTGAGCGGTCAGATCGTGACGGGCACCTTGGCCGCGCCGCTCTTCGGTACGCTCAACACGCCCACCTGCACCACCAATGAGGTGGGCCAGTGCGCACTGCAGGTAACCGCCGACGGAGCCGGCGTAACCAACCTGAACGCAACCGCCGATGTGGATGTGCTTGGGCTTATTACAACGGTGACCACAAGCGGCAGCACGGGCGAGTTCCGCAATGCCGAAAAGATATGGGCCGACCTGCGCATCAAGATTGGCGACACAGCCACCAACCCGCTCAATGAGCCGCACACCTTCACGGTGAAGGTGGAGAAGAAGGTTGGCAGTGCCGACTGGGAGCCCGTTGTCGGTGTGTCACCGTCGGTTGCCTATTCGCCTGTTCCCGCGACACCCGGCAGCAGCCCCGTGGTTTGTGGGCCGACGGACGCCGACGGTGAGTGCACCGTTACCATCAACTCGCCGGTCGCAGGCGTCTTCACGGCGCAGGCCGGCGTCACAGTCAACATGGCGCCTACAGGCCAGCCCGTGCAGAACCTGACGCGCACGACCGGCACGCCTGTGAACGTGGATCTGGGTGGCAGCGGCAACGCCGTCAAGACCTACAAGGAAGGCGCACTGCTCATCACCAAGTCGGTGACGCCGACCTTCAACCGCACCTTCGACTGGACCATCCAGAAGGATGTCAATCCGGCAACGCTTGAGCTCTTCGACGGCCAAAGCCAGAGCGTGGACTACACCGTCAAGGTGACCAAGAGCGATCCGATTGATTCGGCGCACGCGATTGCCGGCAACGTGACCATCAAGAATACCGATGCCACCAACCCGGTGATTGTGAACGAGCCGGTAGACAAGCTTGCCAACGGCAACACCATTACGCTGAACTGCGGTGTGGGCACGTGGCCGCGCACGATTCCCGCCGGTGGGCAGATCGACTGCACCTATGGCCCAACCACAGTCGCGCCGGTTGCTTCGACCAACTACGTCACCGTGACGACAACGAGCAGCAGCGTCTTCACCACAACCAAGGGCTACGCCTTCACCACGCCGACG
Source organism: uncultured Chloroflexia bacterium (assembly GCA_963773745.1). GTDB lineage: Bacteria > Chloroflexota > Anaerolineae > Caldilineales > Caldilineaceae > UBA5069. The sequence goes on along the minus strand of CAVZCL010000001.1, from coordinate 1,054,577 downwards.
GTGACCACGAAGAACGAGATCACCGTCACCGACAGCAAACACGACAACGGTCTTCGGCCCCTACACGGACACGGCCACCAAGGAGTACAGCCAGGAGCTCTCCTGCACCACGCAGACGATGACAGACTACGTCGACAGCAAGGCGACGGGCAGCAAGAACAACACCGCCACAATCAAGTTCGGCACCGCCAGTGGAAGTTCGGACGATGCCAAGGTCGACGTCTCCTGCTATCGTCTCGGCGTGAGCAAGACCGCCGCGCCCACGCTGACACGCACGTGGAACTGGCTCATCGAGAAGGATGTCAACACCAACACCGTCAGCCTCTTTGAGGATGGCTCGGAGACGCTCTTCTACACCGTCACCGTCACCAACAACGGCTCGGAAGACAGCAACCGCCAGGCCACGGGCAACATCGTGGTGAGCAACCCTGCGCCCATTCCCGCAACGCTCACCAGCCTAACGGACGCACTGCCTGGCGCAACGGTGGGCTCGCTCACCGGTACAGGCTGTACAGCGGCACCCTTCACAGTGCCCGCCAAGGGCTCGCTCACCTGCGGCTACACAGCCACGGGCTTTGCAAGCACGAGCGTCTACACCAACACCGCCACGGCCATTGCCTATGGCAAGGAGTACACCGGCACGGCTCGCATTGACTTCGGCGCTGCAACCGTAACGGAAATCCACCCGTCGGTGACGATAACCGACAGCAACCCGGGCATTGGCAGCCCGGACCTGGGCAGCTGTGAGCAACACAGAGTCGTCCAGGGAATTCAAGTACAACTTCCCCGTCACCTGCGAAAACGTGACGTGGAGCGAGACGACAGGGCACTGCCCAGTACAACGTGCCCAACACTGCGCAGATTACGCAGACGAAGCAGAACAGCAGCGAGGACGTAACTGTTGACTGCACCAAGTACGGCAAGCTGACCGTGCAGAAGCTTGTGGAATGGAATGGCACACCCGCCGTCCCGACACAGGAGTTCCCGATCCGTGTGCAGGGGCCGAATGGCTTCGACCAGAGCTTCACGCTCACCGACACGCAGGTGGTGACCTTCACCGACCTCGTGGCGGGTGTCTACACCACCACCGAGTCCGCAACTGCAGGCTACGAGCTCGTCTCGATTGTCAGCCCGCAGACCACAGTCACCCCGGGCAAGACGGGCTCGGTCGTCGTCAACAACCGCAAGCTGCTGGGCACGGTCTCCGTCACAAAGACGGCGAACCCAAGCTTCACACGCGAGTACAAGTGGGACCTCGACAAGGCAGTCGATCCGAGCAGCTTCGACCTCTTCGAGGGCGATCTGCCTGTCAACGCCAACTATACAGTCTCGGCCACGGTGGCGCTGACGGTCGACACCGCCTTCCGCCTCACCGGCACGGTGACGATTGCCAACCCGGGTCCCAACCCGGCCGTGCTCACGCACATTACCGACACACTCTCGAGCGGTGAGGAACTGGATCTGTCGTGTCTGCTCGGCGCCACGCCGGTGCCTGTGCCGCTGACGGCAAACCTGGTGCTGCCTGCGGGCCAGAGCATCCTCTGCACCTACGACAAGACTTTCGGCGACATCAAGCCGGATGTCACGTCGAACACGGCAGCGGTCAAGCTCACCACGGGCGACCCGATTACCGACAACAAGGACTTCGACTTCGAGACGCCGACGAAGGAGATCAACAAGCAGATCAACGTCACGGACAAGCTTGACATCCGTGACCGACGATCGGACGTGGACCTACACAACCGAGACGAGCGGCAAGGTGGAGAGCTACTCCGAACTCTTCAGCTGTACCTCGGGTGATTTCGTCTATGACGTAAACGGCAAGGCGACGCTCGACTTCACCAATGTGGTGAGCAGCACCACCAGCGGCGTCACAGATACGGACAGCGAGATTGTCACCGTCAACTGCTACAAGCTGCTGGTGACCAAGACCGCTAATCCGACCTATGACAACGTTTACACGTGGGAGATTACCAAGACGGTTATCCCCACCGAAGTGAACCTGCTGCAGGGTGAGACTGCCGATCTGGATTACACCGTGCAGGTAACGCGCACGGGTCCCGTGGCGGAGAACTTCGCCGTCACCGGTACAATCACTGTCCGCAACCCGAACCCGGCCAGCAATGCACTGCTTACGAGCCTGACGGACAGCCTGGATATCGCACAGAATGGCGACAATGAATTCCCGCCCGTCTGCGCAAGCCTGGAAGTACCCGCCGACGGCTCAATCACCTGCACCTACGGCGGCCCTGTAGTCGGTGTGGATGAGTTCGCCAGCGCAACCAACTTCGCGACGGCGACCTTCCTCGGCAAGGATTACGTGGGTTCTGAAACCGTCGACTTCGAGAATAACGCTGCCATCACGGAGATTAACCCCTCCGTTACTGTGACAGACACGAACCAGAACTTGCCGCTGGGCGAGAATGTGAACACGAACGACACATTCACGTACACGCTCACAACCGGCTGCGAAAGCACGACCTGGAACAGTGAGACGGACCTCTGGGAGAAGACGCTGCCCAACATCGCGCAGATCAAGGAGACGGGCGCCAAGGACGACGCCAGCGTCAAGGTGAGCTGCGAGAAGGACGGCAAGATCATCATCGAGAAGCTGACGGATCCCGCCGGTAACAGCCAGACCTTCAACTTCACCAGCACCATCCCGAATGGCGCAAGCTTCCAGTTGACGGACGGCATGACGACCAGCTTCGGTGTTGATGCCGGCACCTACGAGATTGCAGAACTTCTGCCCGCCACCGGCTGGGACCTGACAGGCGCAAGTTGTGAACTGGTGGGCGAAAACACGGATCCCATTGGCATCGAGGCGGCAGTCGCTCTCGGAGAGCCTGTGGTCAGCAACCCGCTTCTGGTCACTGTCGACGGTGGCGAAACCTGGCAGTGCACCTTTACCAACACGCAGTGGGGCAATCTCGATTGTCCAGAAGATTGCGCCGGATGACACGAGCAAGAGCTTCGACTTTAACCTGAGCCAGGGCGACAAGAGCATTGATTTCCCGCTCAAGCATGGGGAATCCTTCAGCAAGAGCTTGCGCGAGGGTTACTACAACGTCACCGAACTTGTGCCGGACGGCTGGACGCTGCGTGAGATCAGTGAGAACTGTATGGGCGAGAATCTCCAGGCTGCAGATGCGACCTATGGCGTCTGGCCGACTGGACTTGCCCAGGTCGAGCCCGGCCTGACGACAACCTGCGTCTTCACCAACAGCCTGCCCAGCATCGTTGTCACCAAGACGGCGACGCCGGAGCAGGTGCCGAACCCGGGCGCCGACGTGATCTTCAATGTCAGCGTCCAGAATACAAGCAAGCTTGATCCGGTTCTGCTCACCAGCTTGACGGATAACATCTACGGCAACATCACCCAGGTACAGGGCAAGGTCAAGGAGACCACTTGTAACTTGACCAGCGACATATGGCTGGAACCGAGTGAAATATACAACTGCAACTTCAAGGCCTATGTCACTGCGCCGAGCCCGACTGTAGAGGAATTCATTGAGATCGACACAGTCACTGCAAAGGGCGTCACCGACTTCCAGGTGCAGGTGGAGGACGCCGATAGCGCTCAGGTTGTGGTGCTTGCCGCCACCGCCGAGCTGGGCAACCGTGTCTGGCTGGACCTCAACCCCGATGGCGCAACCACGCCGGAGCAGCTGGCCGGTGACGGCCTGCAGAATAGCCCTGCAGAAGTGGGCGTGCCCAACGTCAAGGTGGAGCTGTACGGCGTGGGTCCGGATGGCGCAATCGGCGGCGGCGATGATGTCCTCGCCGGCGAGAAGACTACCGACGCCAACGGCCTCTACAACTTTACCGGCCTGACCGCAGGCAAGTACTACCTGGTCTTCACCAAGCCTGCGGGCTCGCGTGCCTGGTCGTCCCTCCTCCGAGTAGGCTCAGACCGCGCCATTGACAACGACGTCAAGGCTGATCTGGGCAATCCCAACCGGGCTCTGACCGGTATCATCGACATCGCTTCCGGCGTGAATGACCCGACTTGGGACGCTGCGATTGTGGACACCTCCGGCGCTGCCTCGTCCGACCTGGGCGACTTCGTCTGGAACGACCTCAACAAGAACGGCGTACAGGACGCGGGTGAACCTGGCATCCCGAACATCAAGGTGGAACTCTACCTTACGGGTGCGCCGTCCGCTGCAGACGCACAGGGCGCTGCACCGCTGGCGACAACGACGACGGATGCCAACGGCCGCTACTTCTTCAGGGCGCTGGACGCAGGCTCGTACTCGCTGCAGTTCACGATTCCAACGGGCTTAACCGTGACAGACAAGAATGCGGGCGGCACGTCGGCAACGGACAGCGACATCGACGCTACCGGCAAAACCGCTACCATTGTCCTTGCGGCGAACAGTTCGGACCTGACGTGGGATGCAGGATTGTTCGTTACACCCACGGCAGATGAGCCGAGTGAGGAGCCGCAACTCAACGGCGTCTCCATCTTCCTGCCCACCATTCAGCGGTAGGCAGCGAAGCCGGCGACAATAGAGAGTTGACAAGGCCGGCGGCCATCGGGATATCCCGGATGGCCGCCGGCTTTTGTGCTATACTTGCCACATAGCAGCGCACTTGCGGCAATGCTTTCCACTTCTGCATCGGTCGATTAGCCAGCTGGTCCCCCCAACAGGAGAAGTGAAATGGTTCACAGATTCCAGCGCAACTCGTTGCGATGTGCAGGTCGGATCGCACGCAGTTCTATTGCCACTCTGGCCATGGTGTTGCTCTTCAGCGCGGTGGCGCTGGCGCAGAATGCCGCCGCCGTGCAGATCTATTACATTCCCGTGCCCGAAGACAAGGCGCTCGAATCATTGCGCGCCGCCAGCACAGAAGCCACGCCCCCTATGTTGACCTATGTGTCGGTTGCCATCGGCACAACCGGCACGCTTGTCTATTATGACCAATGGGAGAATGGCTACGATTCCGACATTGCCAACCCCGCCAACCTCTACAGCGCGGGCAACCTGGGCGGCACGCAGATCTGGGGCAACGGTGTGGCTGCCGACGGCTGCGCCCCCAACAAGGACGGCAAGACGCCACTCACCTGCACCAATGCAAACGATACTTTTGCGAGCGGCAACGTGGTGGTGCTTTCGAGTACAATCGACCCGACCACGCTGCAGAGTGTGATCGACTTCGACGGTGGTGACAAGATTGGCGCCACGCAGCAGGTAGCAGTAAGCCGCGTCTTCTGGGCGACGCAGCCGCGCACACTGCTTGCCGGCGCCATGGAGATGTACCCCACGAGCGAGTGGGGCACCTTGTATCAGTCGCCCGCCGGTGAGGACAACAACTACAACAGCACCTTCCAGTACACCTCAATGGCCATCCAGGCCACGCAGCCAGGCACGCAGGTGACCGTTGACACAAACGGCCCCAAGCCGGGCGGCACCGTCACCAATGCCACGCTGGGCCAGGGGCAATCGTTGATTGTCGACAACATTGATGAGGCGGCCACCGCAAGCGCCAATTACCCAATCCAGGTACATCTGCTCACGGCCGACCGCGACTCCACGTATGAGTATCGCGGCTTCACGCTGACGCCCAAGGAGGATTGGGGAAGCCGCTACTATAGCCCTGTGGGCGTGGTCAAATCAAACGCAAATCCCCAGATAAAGACACAGATCCAGATCTTCAATGGATCGACAACGCCGCTCACCGTCCGCTGCCGCTTCCGCAGCAGCTCGGAAGACATCGCGGTTGGCGCCAATGGGACAGCCATCCTTTCCGTGCCTGATCGATCGGGCGCCGAATGCGTCTCACTCTTCCCGATTGGTGCGACTTTCCTCGCGATTTCGCTTGTGGATTCTGCGGCGCTGCAGGGTAGTGGTGGCCAAACCTGGGACTGGGGCTTCACCATGCTCCCCGAGGGTTTCCTCTCGCCCCAGGCTCTTGTTGGCCTTGGCCTCGGCCGCGATCCAACCTCGTCACAGTCACCCAACCAGAACGGCAGCCCCATCTTCGTCACGCCGGTCTGTTCCGGGCAAGCCTCCAGCACCTACATCTACGCCGACTTCAACGGTGACGGCACGCCCGACAAAGCCGATCTCAACGGCGATAATGATGCGTCCGACACAGTGGACGGCATCAACGAGGCCACGTCGGACCAGGGAATGCTCGTTGCTGGCCTACAGTCGATCCGCCTCTTTGACCCCATTGATCGCAATCAGACCGGCATGCGCATTACCTCGCGCAGCGGCCCCAACAACACGGGAGACGCGGGCTGCGACATCATTGCCGTCTGGGGCGAGGACCCCAACGTGGCAAGTTCCGGCGAGCCGGGTTTTGACGTGGGCACGAGCATCCCGCCGCTGCGCAGCTTCACTGGCCTCAAGACGGCCGAGCTGTCGGAAGATGCCGACGCGAATGGCTACCTCACACCGGGCGACACGATGACCTACACAATCGAGAGCCGGAACACCGGCATTGCGCCCATCCCCTCGATGACGCTCACGGACACTATTCCAACTGGTACGAGCTATGTGCCCAACAGCACCTTTGCCGACCTAGGCAGTGGCTGGACGCTCGTGCCCGATGACATCACGGGCACTCCCTTCCCGCTGGATGGCGCCGGCGTGACAGGCAACGACATGCCCGTGGGCGTGACCTGGCGCGTGCGCTTCAATGTGACGATCGACCCGCTGCCCGAAGGGGTCTGCAATCTGGTCATTCGTAACACGGCCTATATCAATGGCCAGGGCAAGGACTACGACGTCGAGGTCGTTTCGATCGTTCAATGTACGGCCCAGATTGTGATTGAGAAGGTGGTGCGCGGTCTTGAATCCGCCCCCCTTCCAGTTTACGGGCGAGGCGTATTTTGAGGTCGCGCCGCCTCCCGATTCGCCTGCCAACAGCCTGCCGAGCAGCGGGACAATTCAGCCGCCGTCAAACGGTTCACTTGCCTACACCTACACGGTGCCTACAGGCATCTACACGGTGACAGAGTTGCTCACGCCAGACTGGACGCTCTATGAGATTACCTGCACCGGCGGCGGTGTACCCGATCTGGATGCGCGCCGCGCCGTCTTCAACATCTTTGGGCCGATTACTGTCAAATGCTCCTTCTATAACGAGCAACCGGGTACGCTGGTGGTTGAGAAGACGACCGTCCCCACTGACGCTGCTCAGTTGTTTGACTTCGAGGGCGGGCGGCTCCTGACGCAAGACGGTATCACCGCAACGCTGCGTGGCGGTGATTCGATGACCTATACCGTGCGTCCGGGCCTCTACTTCGTCACCGAGACTGTGCCGCTGGATCGGGCGCTGCTGCGCATTCGCTGTGTAGACCCCACGAACAACTCCTTCCCTGTGCCGGATCCCGACCCAGGTGAAATCATTGGCGGGGGCAAGGGGGGTGCGCTTTACAACATTGACCCGGCCGAGACGGTGACCTGCACCTGGAAGAATGGCCTGCTGGCTGCGCTGGGAGACTATGTGTGGGAGGACGTTAACAAGAACGGCATCCAGGACGCAAGCGAGCCGGCCTTTGCCAACGTGCCCGTCGGCCTCTACTCGGTGGACGCGCCCACAACGGCAGGGGCTGCTGACACACTCGTCGCCACAACCGTGACGGACGGCCTTGGCGCCTACGAGTTCGTGGACCTTGTGGGGGGCGTCTACTATGTCATCTTCACGGTGCCCGGTGGCTATACGCCCACGCTCGCCAACCAGGGAAGCGACCCGACGGTCGTCAGTGTGATTGACGCGGCGGGTCGCTCTCCCAACATCGTCTTGCCAATCGGCGGCGTCAATCTCGACATCGATGCGGGCTTCAGCCAGACGCCCACTGCGGATGCGCCGAGCGACGAGCCGAGCAACGAGCGCATCTTCCTGCCCGCGATCATGGGCGATTAGCGGGGCGCAGCAGAACAATTGAATACGTCAGCGGGCGCCGGTGGAGAGACCGGCGCCCGCTTTGTTTGTAGCGCCTTTGCGTCGTAGAGGCGCTACAGTGCAGCCGCTTCTGAAGGGGTCTTACTGGTCAGGGGCGCATCGTAGACACCCTGGCGGCCCATGCGCCGAATCTTGAGCAGCTCGCGCACCATGTTGATGGTGTCGTGCACAGGGCGCACGCGGCTGTCGGTCTGATAGAACCACTCAATGGGTATCTCGGTCAGCCGCAGACCGTGCAGGCGCGCGATGTAGAGCACTTCAACGTCGAAGCCCCACCCGTCAATGCGTTGCAGCGGAAAGACCGTGTGCGCCGCTGCACGCGTAAAGCACTTGAAGCCGCACTGCGTGTCCTGAATGCCCGAAACAGCAAGCACGCGCACAAGCAGATTGAAGACGCGCCCCATGAAGTGGCGATAGAAGGGTTCGTCGTAGCGCACGGCGCCCTCGATCTCGCGGCTGGCAATGGCCACATCATAGCCAAGCGCCGGCAGCGTGGGCGGCAGGAACTTGCCAATTTCAGTCACCGGCATGGAAAAGTCGGCGTCGCAGATGAAGAGATAGTCGCCCCGCCCCGCCAGCATGCCCACCTTGACGGCAGCGCCCTTGCCAGGCGCGCTGTGCATCAGCCGTACGTTGAAGTTATCCTCGGGGCGCACGTGCTGCGCGATGAACGTTTCCACCGCCTCGCTCGTGCGATCAGTGGAGCCATTTTCCACGACGATGACTTCGGCTGCATACGCCTGTGCGCGCAGATACTCCGCCACCTTGAGCAGAGAAGGGGGCAGCCGCCGCTCTTCGTTGTATGCGGGAATGACAATTGTGAGGAACGGAGGTGGGCTATCCGGCACGGGATGGCAGTTTCCAGATGGTGTGCGGTCACAATCCCCAGGGGGTGCACCGCCGCTTCCAGGCAGTCAAATCTGCAGCATTGTAGTCTACATGAAGGGGCGCGCAATGCGAGAATTGCAGAGAATGGCGCTTTGGGATTGGCGGCTCAGCGCCAGCCAATCAGCCCCGCAATGGCGAAGAAGGCGCAGAGCTGCACGATGAGCGTGCCGCCCCACAGCAGGTATGAGCCTGCCTTTTGGCCGCGCATGGCCAGCAGCGCACCCCACAGGCCGTTGACAATCCATGCCATGAGGCCAATCGCGGGCAGCAGGAAGAGCCCCGCCTTCTCGCGCACCAGTTCCGGATCACCTGCGGCGGAGTAGCGCACAGCCATGACATCGGGCAGGCCGGGGAAACGGATCATCAGCCCGCCAAAGAGCAAAATGGAGCCCAGCAGCCCGAGCAGAACCAGGGTGATCCCCACCCTGTCACCGCTCACAAGGCGCGCCGGGTCAAAACGGCGCTCAAGCTCCAGCGCCACGTTGGCCACGGGGCCCATGCGCGCACGTTCCTCCACGGCATCGGCAAAGTCCGACGGCGCGGCCGGGGCCAACGCAAAGCTGGCAGCGGCCGTCTCAAGCAGGACGCAATCGGCGAGAGGTCGCGTGGCCAGGAGCGTGGCGCCCGCTTGGTTGGGGTGGGGACGCACAAAATGGGAGGGCCAGTTGATCCAGAAGCGCGCGCTGCGCTCAACGCGCTGGGCCCCGCGCCGCGCCGCTGCCGCTTTGCCTGTAGCAGCCACGGCGGCAGCGGCAGGGGTCCCACCTCTTCAGGCGTCGGCGCTGCTTCCGTGGATTCGTGCTCGAACGCATCGGGCAGCGACATCTCGTGCACTTCGGCCAGCGGGATCGTCTGGCGCACATCGGCCCAGCGCACGGTGACGGCATTGCGATCCACCCAGTATTCGAGCGAGAAGGCAATCCACGTGCGGTAGGCAACGTGCAGCAACATGGGAATGCTAAGCAGCAGTCCGGTGACCAGCACAAAGGTCAGCCAGTCGGTGGTACGCAAGCGAATCCACTGCAGCACCAGCAATTGGCCAATTGCAACCCACGCGCAGACGGCCAGCCCTTCCCAGCGTGCGGGCAGGGAGGCAGGTTTAAAGACCATGGCGCACCTCAGCCACGCCCGCCGCCTTACGCACCTGGAGCGTGTCAAAGGTCCAGCGGCGCAGGAGATCCTGCACGCCATGTTCGGTCATGTCGAGGCCGACGGGGGTGATGCTGACCATGTCGTTGGCGATGGCGCCCACGTCGGTGCCGTCGTCGGCCTCGTCGGTGGGCAGCGCGCCGTAGATCCAGTAGTAGGGATGGCCGTAGGGATCTTCGCGCCGCATGAGCGCGTCGGCATAGGTGCGCACGCCCAGGCGCGTCACTTCCACGCCCCGCAGCTGTTCGGGCGCAACGGCGGGCACGTTGACATTGAGCATGGTCCCCTTGGGCAGCCCGTGTTCGAGCACCTGGGATGCCACCATGGCGGCGACAGCGCCTGCCAGTTGCCGAGCCGCGGGCAGCGCGCACTTGGCAAGCGCCTTAAGCGCCGTGCTTACGGCAATGCCCGGCACGCCGAAGATTGTGGCTTCGCGCGCGCAGGCCACGGTGCCGCTGTAGTTGACGTCATTACCCATGTTGTGGCCGTTGTTGATGCCGGAGACCACAAGGTCAATCTCCACATCGAGCGCGCCCAGCAGCGCCAGCGCGACGCAGTCCGCCGGGCCACCGGAGGTGGCGAAGGCAGCGCTGCCGTCCTCCAGCCGCACTTTGTTAATGCGCAGCGGATCATGCATGGTGCGTGCGTGGCCGGCCGCGCTCCAGTTGCGTTCGGGCGCCAGCACGTAGACAGTGCCTAGCGCATCCAGCCCGTGCTTGAGGGCCAGCAGCCCGGGTGCGTACACGCCATCATCGTTGGTAATCAGAATGTTTGTCATAGCCTGGTTTCAGGGGTCAAGAGTTTAGAGGTTTCAGGCTGGTGAGCAACGGGCCGTCACCTGGAAGCTTCAAACCTGCAACTCGCTGTTATTGCGTCACCTTCTTGTGGCGCACCCAAACGCGCACTTCTTCGCTTTCCGTCTTGTTGCCCGCACGGTCGTAGGCCACCACCTTGATGGTGTGCCCCTCGAAATAGACACCGCCGGCAGTGCGTACGGCGGCAAAGCCGTCGCCAAAGCTGAGAATTGTGCCCGGCTGCACCTCGGGGTCATCGCTGGTGAAGGCAGGCCACGCGACGCCTCCATCCACGGAACTGTCGCGCATGGTGATCTTCCAGCGTTCATTATAGGGCGACACTGTGGCCGAGCCAATGACGGCGCCATCCACATAGAATTCCACCTTGCCCACCGCCCACGTGTCGTTGACGATGGCGTTGATGTTGATCTGCTCGTCGTCCTCCATAACGTAGAGGCGATCGGCAATGGGTTCGCTCAGCACCACGCTGGGCGGCGTGTTGTCGATGGTCACCGGCGTCGTCCACTGCTTGGCGCCCTCAGGGCGGTTAACGGTCAGCCGCAGCGTGTAGAGCCCTTCGCCGAACTGCGTCGTATCCAGGCTTTGCAGCTTGCCGTTGACCACCTCGTCGCCGCGCTCCTCGCCGATCTGCTGCCATTCGGTGGGGTCCAGCCCCTGCCCAATTTCAAGGCGGTGGCTGCCGCCGCGCGCGTTGCCCATAATCTCGATGTTGCCGCCAATGTAGCCGTTGATTGTGGGCGAGATAATCGATGTGTCGGGGTCATAGGCCACGAGCACGTTTTCCTGATTGCTGCCGCCCGTGGGTGGCTGCGCAATGCCGCTATCGCGCGCCCAGTCCTGTGCCTCGGAGGGCACAATCATGAAAGCCTGCACATTGCGGCGCTCGGGCGGTGTCTCCGCCGTGGCAAGCTGGCTGGTCTCGGTGTCAATCTCGAAGGTCTGCCACATGTTGTCGGGCCGCGTTGGCTCGGTGCCGGCCACAAAGATTTCGTTGCGCTGGCTGCTGCCCGGGCAGGAGGGCGTAGGCAGCAGCCCGCTGGGCGTGCAGACGGTCTTGTCGATGATGGTGCCCGGGCGGTCGTACCAGCGCACCGGCTGCCCCTCATGCACCTTCCTCATGACGGCATTCCAGATGGGCGCCGCGCCCGAGAGACCGGTGACGTTGACCATGGATTCGTTGTCAGTGTTGCCCACCCACACACCCACAGTGTACTGAGGGGTGAAGCCCATGGTCCAGTTGTCCTTGAAGCCATTGGTTGTGCCCGTCTTGGCGGCCACCTTGCGGTCGGGCAGCGTGAGGTCGGTGTTGGCGCCAAATGCAGGCGAACGCGCCACATCGTCGCTCATGATATCGGCGAGCACGTACGCGTCATCGGCGTCGACAATGCGCGCCGCTTCGGGCTGGTCATATTTCTTGAGCACGTTGCCTGCGCTGTCGCGCACCTGGAGTAGCGCCACAGGATCAAGGGTGCGGAAGCCCGGGCTTAACTGCTCCGGCAGGCGCGGTTGGCCAATCATCACGCCGCCGTTGCCCAGCACCGAATAGGCGTAGGTGTGGTCGATGAGCGAAACTTCGCCACCGCCCAGCACCAGGCTCAGGCCGTAGTAGCCCAGGCCGCGGTTGAGGCCGTTGATGCCCAGCTGGTGGGCCATGCGCAACGCATCACCCACGCCCACCTGCTCGAGCACGCGCACGGCCGGAATGTTGTAGGAGCGCGACAGCGCATTGCGCAGCGAGACGGGGCCGTGGTATTGGCGGTCGTAATTCTCGGGACGATAGTAGGTGCCGTCGGCCTGCGGAAAGGCCGTTGCGACGTCGAGAATCAAGCTGGCGGCGCTGCTGCCTTCCTGCAGTGCCGTGAGGTAGACAAAGGGCTTGAAGCTGGAGCCGGGCTGCCGCTCCGCAGTGGCCACATTTACCTGACCATCAATCTTGTCATCGTTGTAGTCAAGCGAGCCGACCATCGCCAGCACTTCGCCTGTGTCGTTGCGAATGACGACAACCGCAGCATTGCTGGCATTCTTGCCTTGCTCCACCAGCTTGGCGACCTGCTCACGCGCCGTCTGCTCAGTAAACTTCTGCAGGTCGACATCCAGCGTCGTGTAGACCTCGAGGCCCTTTCTCCAGATGAAGTAGGGGTCGTCGGCCGTGTTGAATTCATCCTTGATGCGCTGAAGCACGTAGAGCGCAAAGTGGGGCGCGGTGAGGATGTCGAAGCGCTCGGCCACAGATGTCTTCAGCTCCAGCGGCACGGCGAAGGCAGCGTCGGCTTCGGCCTGGGTAATGACGCCCGCCTCCACCATGCCATTCAGCGTAATCCCCTGACGCTCCTTGGCGTCCTCGGGGTTGTCAATCGGATTGAGCGCGGGAAACTGCGGAATCGGCGCGAGCATGGCCGCTTCGGCCAGTGTGAGCTCGGCGCTGCTCTTGCCAAAATAGACCTGGCTCGCGGCCTCCACACCATAGGCGAGATTGCCGTAGAAGTTATAGTTGAGATACCACTCAAGGATCTGCTCCTTGGAGTAGCGGCGTGTAACCTCGAGCGAGAGGATCACTTCCTTGATCTTGCGCGCATATGATTGCTGCGCGCGATCCTCCACGGGGATGACCACATTCTTGATCAGCTGCTGTGTAATCGAGGAGCCACCCTGCACCGCACCGCCCTGCACGTTGGAGAAGAAGGCGCGAAAGAGGCCGCGCAGGTTGACACCAGGGTTCTCGAAGAAATTGCGGTCCTCCAGCGCCACGGCCGACTTCCACACCCACGGCGACATCTTATCCAGAGGAATGAAGGTGCGGTCGCCGCGGAAGGGGCGGGGGTCCACGCTCTCGTAAAGCAGGTACTGGCCAGTGCGATCGTAGATGCGCACCGTTTGGAAATCATCCTGCTGCTGTTCGATGAAGCTGGCGTCGGGCAACTGGTCGGCGTAGGAGTTGTAGATGCTCAGGCCCAGTGCAACGCCGCCGCCCACCATGCCGCCGACAACCAGGATGCTGGCAACGGTGATGGCAAGCACGCTCTGGCCAACCCAGAACCAGGGACGCGGTTTGTTGTTTTCGGCGCGCGACCGCTGTCGGCGGTTCATGAGCACGCGTTCGTGTCGGTTCATAGGTCTTCACGTATCCAGAAAGTCAAGGCAGAGACAATTGGCAATGGGTGAATTGGTAACTGGGTCACGCCCTGTTACCAATGTCACCAAGTGTCAGTTACGCTTTTGTCTTCTCTACCACCAGCAAATGGCTGATGCCGAAGTTCGTCAGCGGCGACGCCTCGAGCGCGTAGGTGGCGCGGCGCAGCCATTTGCCCAGCACCGGGCGGCGGTAGACCACGTTGTCGTAGCCCGGGTAGATTTCGGTCAGTTGCACCACGCGCACAGGCTGGCCCAGGAAGAGCGCCAGCAGCCCCTTGCGCGTGTAGGCGCGCACGTGGGGCGCGAGGCGGTTGCGCAGCGCATCGGGCAGATAGTTGATGAGGGGCGTGTTGCCAAAGTGGTACGCACCGTTCCAGTAGTGGCCATGCGTCTCAAAGGGATAGAGGCGGTTGGGCGCAAAGATGACGGCGCGGCCGCCAGGCGCAAGCACTCGCACGATTTCGGCAGCGGCCATGGCGTCGTCGTAGACATGCTCCAGCACCTCGTGGCTGAGCACCAGGTCAAAGCTGTTGTCGGCATAGGGCAGCTGCTCGCCAAGCGCAAGCGCAAAGCGCGCGGTGGGCACGTTGACGCCGGCAATCTGCAAATGCTCCGGTTCAATGTCGATGCCATGCACAGCGCGGCTGTGGGGCAGCAGTGCATGCGCATACATGCCAACGCCGCAGCCGTCGACAAGCACAGTGCCCAGCGAGCCATCGGCGCGCGTCGCGCCCCAACGCAGAATGAGGTCAAGGCGGCGCTTCTGTCCCGCGCGCCAGACCATGCTGGGGTTGCCGCGTTGGGCAGCGCGGTCGCCATGCAGTTCGAGGACTTCGGTTGCGTCTATGCTCATAAATGCGAGTTGAAAGGTTTCAGGTTGAAGGCTACAGCTTCGTGCCGGTTGCAGATTCGTCGCCGGAACGAACCTTCAAAGCTGCAACGTGCAACCATCATTTGGTTCCTGCATGAATCGCCACAGTGCCAAACATGCGCAGGCGGTAGACCACGTGGCGCAGGCCGGCCTGCTCCATAAGGCGCTGCAGTGCGTCGGGCTCCACAAAGTGCTGCGTACTCTGCGGCAGGTAGGTGTACGCGTCGCGGTCGCCGCTGATAAGGCCGCCCAGGAAGGGCACGATCATGTCAAAATAGAGGCGGCTGCCCTGGCCAATGAGCGTGTTCGATGGCGGCGTCGTCTCGAGACAGACGACGCGCCCGCCCGGCTTCGTCACGCGGGCCATTTCACGGAAGGCCGCGGCGCGGTCCACCACATTGCGCACAAGGAAGCCGCTTACCACGGCATCCATACTGTTGTCGGCAAAGGGCAGGTGGTAGGTGTCGGCCTGGGCAAAGGGCACGCGCAGGCCGGGCGTCTTGTCCACACCCGCCGCCATCATTTCGTAGGTAAAGTCCACGCCAAAGGCCTGCACAGTGGGCAGGCTCTCCAGGGCGGCGTAGGCGATGTCACCCGTGCCCGTGCCCACGTCCAGCAGCAACCCGCGCGGCGGCAGGTTGGCAAGGTCAAGCAGTTCACGCCGCCAACGCTGGTCCTGGCCCAGCGTCATCAGCCGGTTCATCAGGTCATAGGTAGGCGCGATGCGCGCAAACATGTTGTTGACGAAGCGGGGTTTTTCTTCGGCTGCAGGCAGGACGGCATCTTTGCTCATTCGGATTTCCAGTGTAGCGGGCAAGCGTGCTTGCGTCCGCACGCAATCAGGTCTGCCATTGGACGCGTTCTCTACGGCCCAACAGAAGTTCGCAACGCAAAGGTGCAAAGGTGGCAAAGAGCGCAAAGGAAAAGCAAAGTGAGAAGACGGTGCGGCGATCAATGCCCTTCTCTCAGCCAAGCGTTCTGTATGCCGAAGTTGCGGCACCGACTTGCTTTTCCCTTTGCTTTTCCCTTGCGGTTCTTTGCTCCCTTATGCGCCTTTGCGTTGCGCTGTTGCTAAAGGTTGAAGCGGCGCGGTGCCTGGGCGTTGTCCAGCGCGCGGCGCACGCCGGCGGGATAGTTGGCCAGCAGCGCATCGACACCCAGGCTCAGGTACCAGTCCATGCGCGCCTCGGGGTTGGGGTCCAGCGGCGCTACGATGCTGCCCTGTGCGCGCGCCTTCTCCATGTACCACGGGTTAAGCAGCAGAATCGGCCAGAGCGGCCCCAATATGCGCGCGCCGGCTTTGGGCCGCAACGCGCGCAGCGTAATGAAGCCGATCGGAATCTCGGGCGCGACGGCCTGGACGCCCTGCACGTGCTCAAAGTGAAAGGACATGATGGCGACGCTCGAACTCATGCCTGTGGCGGCCAGCGTCTCGGCCAGCGCACGGGCGTGGCCCGGGTTGGTGAAGAGCGGATCCTTGAGTTCAAGCAGCAAGGGCACCTTGGCCTGCGTCAGCGTAATCAGCTCAAGCAGCGTGGGAATCCGCTCATTGCTCCACAGGCCGTTAGGCTTGCGCGTGCGCAAGAGCTTAAGCTCGGCCAGCGTGCGCGCCCGCAGCGGCCCCGAGCCGTCCGTCATGCGGTCAAGCGTGGCGTCGTGGTAACAGACAAGCACGTTGTCGCGCGTAAAGCGCACGTCGGTTTCCAGCGCGTCCGCACCCTGATCCAGCGCGCGCTGGAATGAGGCGAGCGTGTTCTCCGGCTCCACCAGGGGCACGCCACGGTGCGCGACCACCATGGGCCGGTCGGCTGCATAGGTGGCGCGGAATTCTTTCCAGTCCATATCTTCCTCAATCAAGGAGCGGCGCTCAAGTTGCCGGCAGCAGCAGCTGCACCGACCGCTCTGAAAGGAGAATTTTACCACGAAGCGGAGATGGCTCCTGATCCGGCGGCCCCATGGCATTGACAAAGTCCCCTGCCGGCAGCGCAATGACCTGCGGCGTTTGGCTGATGTTGACGGCGATCAGCGCCCGTTCGTCGCCATGGCGGCGCTCGGCCAACCAGATGCCCGCTGCCTCATGCACTTGCAGCGTGTGCACGTCGCCATAGCTTAGCACGGCGTGGGCGCGCCGTACTGCAATCCAGCGGACAAAGAAGGCGCGCAGATCGGCATCCTGCGCCTCGCCCCAAAGCATGGGATGGCGCGATTCCTCGCGGTGGGGGCCTTTGCCGCGCGGCTGGCTTAGCCCCACTTCGGTGCCATAGTAGAGCACCGGCGCGTCGCCCAGCGCAAAGAGCAGCCCGGCAGCCATGCGCAGTGTCTGCTTGTTGTCGCCGACCACGTAGAGGAAACGGTTCATGTCGTGGTTGTCGAGGAAGGCCGGCAGCGTGAATTCCTTGCCAAAGAAGGCCTGGTGGCGCTCAATCCACGCGGCAAAACCGGCCACAGAAGCCTGGGGGCGCAGGCAGAGGCTGCGCACAGCGCGCGCAAAGGCAAAGTCAAGACAGCCGTCAAGGCGTCCGGTGAAGGCGCGCAGATTGTCACCCGCCAGCGTCACCTCGCCAAAGAGCCAGCAGTCGGCCTTGACGGCGTGGCAGGCGCGCCGGAATGCGCTCCAGAAACCGAGGGATGGGCCGGCAGCGTAATCAAGGCGATAGCCGTCAATGTCGAGCTCGCGCAGCCAGTAGCGGGCAACCTCAATCATGTAGGCGCGTGCACCCGGGTCGTCAAGGTTCAGCTGCGGCATGTTGGGCACATCAAAGAAGGTGCGAAAGCCGTTCTTGAACTGTGTGCCAAAGCTGAACCAGTTGCGCTCGACGCTCTGCTCGCTGGCGGCAGCGCGTGTGAAGGGCGCGAATTCCAGCGCAGTGTGATTCACCACCAGGTCCAGCACCACGCGCAGGCCGCGTGCGTGTGCGCCCTGCACCAGCGCGTGCAAATCCTCCTGCGTGCCAAAGCGGGGGTCCACTTCATAGTAGTCAATGGTGTCATAGCCGTGGTTGCTGCCCGTGCGGAAGAAGGGGGTGAGCCAGAGTACGGTAACGCCCAGGCCGGCTATGTAATCGAGCTGCTCGGTGATGCCGCGCAGCGTGCCGCCCCAGAAGCGGCTGTGGTGCAGCGCTTCGGGGGCAATCTCCACATGCTCGGCGTCGCTGCGCTGCGGATTGCGGAAGCGGTCGACAAAGACCTGATAGACAACCGCTTCGTGCGCCCAGGCAGGGGCGGCGTCGCTGTCGACGCTGTAGGCATAGAGGGTGCGTTCCTCCTCCGTGCGGTCAATGTGCTGCTCGCGGCTCCAGACGCCGGGTGCGTAGTCGCCGCTGCGCCACGCCTCAATCACGTACTGGACGAACGTGCCCTGGGGCTGGCCCGGAATCTCCCCCTGCCACGCAGAGACGTAATCCCAGATCAACCGCTCCCAACGCACGTGGGAGCGCCGCAGCGTGACGGCAACGCCGTTGCTCGCCACGCCGCGTGCACCGCTGGGCAGCGAGCCGTCAGTGGTCACATAGGCGGTCACGCGGTCGGCCACAACGTCGGCCCCCAGCATGACGTGCAGGGTGACGGGCTGGCCCGGCTGTGGGTCCAGCGGGCTGATGGCGTATTCGTGGCGCACGCCGGCAAAGCGGGCGCGCGTGGTGGTGAGGAGGCGACTCTCATCGGCCTCAATGCCGCCGAAGACAAAGTCCTCCATAATCGGCGCGGTGGCCGCGGCGGTGGTGGCGCTTGCCGCATCGGCGGCGGCTGCTGCGGCGGCCGCAGCGGTGGTCTCCTCGTGTGATAGATCGTTCAAGAGAATCTCCTTTCGGATCGGCATAGAAAAGGGCGGCAAGGTCTCCCTCACCGCCCTGAAAACGAGATTGAAAGGTTGAAAGGTTGCAGGTTGAGAGGCTAAAAAGCGGGGCTCGCCTCAAATGACGGGCGTGCTCTTTAACTTCTCAACCCCTGAACTGCAACCTTCGCCCCTTTTATCCCTTCACCGCGCCACTCGTCAACCCACCCACAAGGTAGCGCTGGAAGATGAGGAAGACGATGACCACGGGCAGTGCCGCAATCAACGCGCCGGCGCTGAAGATGCCCCAGCGCTGGCCAAACTGGTTGAAGATAAAGAGGTTCAACCCCACCGAGAGGGTGTATTGAAACTTGTCGGTCAGCACAATGCGCGCCAGCACATACTCGGAGTAGGTGCTGATAAAGATGAGCAGGCCAACGACCACCAGGATGGGGCGCACCAGCGGCAGAATTACCAGCCAGAAGGTCTGAAAAGGGCCGGCGCCGTCCACCGTGGCGGCCTCGTCGAGGTCGCGCGGGATGGAGTCGAAGTAGCCCTTCATTAGCCACGTGTTGGCTCCCAGCGTGCCGCCCAGGTAGAGCAGCAGCAGGCCCATGTGCGTGTTCAGCCCAACCCGTGGCAGGTAGTCGCCCAACTGCGTAAGAATGATGAAGAGCGCCACCATGTTCAGGAAGTTGGGGAAGACCTGAATCAGAAGCACCGACTGCAGAATCTGCCGGCGGCCGCCGAAACGGAAGCGGCTGAAGGCATAGGCGGCCAGAACGGTAATCACCAACGCCAGGAAGGTCGTGAGGATGGAGAGCTTGAGCGAGTTCCACATCCACAGCGGGAAGGGGTGCTGGTTGTTGTTGAAGAGATAGCGGTAGTTATCCCACGTGGGATTTTGCGGAATCAACGACTGGCCGATGAGCGAGCCGGAGGGGTTGATGGAGGCCGAGAAGATCCACACAATGGGGAAGAGCGCGAAGATCAGCATCGCAATCGCCAGCAGGATGCGGAAGAAGAGCGCAATGCGCTTGTTGCGCTTGATGGATGCGGACGAACGGCCGGTGACAATGCTGCTAGACATTTTCGCCTCGTTCCTCCAGCATGTTCGTGTAGCGGAACTGGAGCGCCGTGATCACCAGCAGGATCAGGAAGATGATCACTGTGATCGCCGCGGCATAGCCCTGGTCCGATCCACGGGCGCTGGCAAAGGCAATGCGGTAGGTGTAGGTCGCAAGAATGTCGGTGTGACCAACAGGCGTGGCGGTGTTCGCCATGGGTGGCCCCCCGCGCGCATAGAGGTCAATCACCGTAAAGTTGTTGAAGTTGAAGGCGAACGACGCAACGAGCAGCGGGCCCACAGTTACCAGCAGCAGCGGCAGCGTAATGCTGCGGAAGGATTGCCATGCGTTTGCGCCATCCATGGCGGATGCTTCGTAGACATCTTTCGGCAGCGTTTGCAGCGCGCCCGTCACAATCACAAACATATAGGGCGCGCCCAGCCACGTTTGAATGAGCAGGATGCCCACCTTGGACCAGATGGGACTGGCAAACCACGCCGGCACCCACCCGCCGCTGACTGCGGCGATGGCCTGGCTGATGACGCCGAACTGCGGGTTGAGCAGACCCACCCACACGGGCACGCTCACAAACGCGGGGATTGCGTAGGGAATGAGAAGCAGCGAACGCAGAACGCGCCGCCCAGGCATCTCCGGCACATCAAACATGATGGCGAGGAACATGCCCAGCGAGAAGGTGAGCACGACCGAGGTCGCTGCGAAGAGCAGCGTCCAAAGGAAGACGAGGAGGAAGGGCTGGCGGAGTGAGGGATCGGTGAAGAGGCGCACGTAGTTGCGCGGGCCAATCACGGCCGAATAGCCGCCCTGTGTCAGGCGCGTGCCATCTGCGGCGGTGAAGGTGCCGTCAATGGGTGTGTAGACCTTGTCGGTTCTGTTCTCGATCAGCGCATCTTGCGTCGCGTCGTAAACATAGGCGGGCTCGAAGCGGCCTGCCTCGCTGGGGAAGCGCGGGTGCACCTGAAAGATATCCGGCTCAATGCCGAAGACGGCCGCCTTGAGCGCAGTCTCCATGGCTGCGGCGCGGAAGGGATTCAGCTTGGTGAAGCCATCCAGCTGGTCGGGTGGTTCGCCAGTGCGCGGCACGGGCTCGCCATTGGGAGTCACCGTAAAGGGATCGCCGCCGTCCTCCGGCTGCAGCCAGAGCATGAGTTCTTCATTTGGGCTGATGAAAACAGTGTAAGCGTAGAGTTGGGCGTCGTCCGGCAGCACCGGCGCCAAATTCTCGTAGTACTCAATCGTCTGCTGTTTGGTCAGCAGGTGGCCGTCACCGTAATTTGTGAAGGAGATATAGACGGTAAAGAGGATGGGGTACGCAACGAAGAGGATCATGAGCGAGAGGCCTGGGGAGACCCATCGCAACGGGAACATGCCCGGCACAAGAAAGATGAAGTTAAGTGCGATAGTGACGAGACCAAGCGCCAGTGGGAATGTCCAGATACCGTCGCTCAACATGCTGTAGATGAGCCAGATTGCGAAGGCATCAATGATAGCCAGGGCGCCGAGCCGGAGCAGCAGAGAACCCATGCCGCCCGATCTGGAGGGGTTGGAACCGGGGGGCGCCGTAGCGCCCCCCGGACCTTTCTGCGTCATCGCAGTCATGATTTACTCGGCTGCAATCGCTGCCCGAATCTGCGTGGCGGCATCGGTCAACGCCTTCTCGGGCGTCTCGCTCTGCTGGCCAATCAGAGCCATGGCATTACCCCAGGAGGCCCACACGGCCGACATCGCGGGGATGTTGGGCATGGGCTGGCCGGCAACGCCCGCCAAGGCAAACTTCACCTGGTCGGGATCATCAATATTGGCATTAACGGCCGTCATGGCCGTCGGGCGACCACCCTCGTTGTAGAGGGCCATCATTGTGTCTTCCGTGCCCACAAACTGCTGGAGGAAGGTCTGTGCGAGGAGCGGCTGCTTGCTGAAGGCGCTCACCATGAAGCCCTGCACGCCCAGGAAGGGCGAACCGGGGCCGGCCGGGCCGGCCGGGATCGGGATGATCTCATACGGCACGCCGGATTCTCTGAGGGCGTCGAGGCGCCACGGTCCCAGAATGGCCATCGCGGCGTCGCCGTTGGTGTAGGCGGCAATCACCAGGTCGCCATTGAGGGCGGCGCCGGGGGTCAGCAACTCGTCCTTGTACATGCTGTCGAGCCATTCAAAGGCGGCAATCGAGCCTTCGCTGTCAATGCCCACATCCTCGGCGTTCCAGGAGCCGTCATCGTTCTGGCCGAAGACGTAGCCGCCAAAGGCGGTCTGGATGCCGTAGAAGTGGTAGGGGTCATTCTCTTCGATGATGTAGCCGTACTTCATGCCGCCGTCAACCAGCTCCTGCGATATGGCCTTGACATCGTCCCAGGTCTCGGGGGCGGTCTCAACCAGGTCAGGGTTGTAAACGAAAGCAACGTTCTCAACGGCATAGGGCATGCCATAGAGCTGGCCGTCATACTTGAAGGCATCCACGGCAACGGGCACGAACTCGTCGGCCTTGTCACCCAGGCTCACTTCGGCGAGGAGGCCGGAGGCGGCGAGTTCGCCGAGCCAGTCATGCGCGCCAATCAGGATGTCGGGGCCCTGGCCTGCGGGGCCGGCCACCTTGAAGTCATCGCGGATTTGGCCAAAGCCCTTTTCCACGAGCTCGAGCGCTACGCCGGTTTCTGCTTCAAAGGAGTCGGCCAGCGGCTCAAGCGCACGTACACGCTGCTCGTCGGCCCAGATCACCAGCTTGGGGCCGGTGCTGGTGCTGGCGGCTGTGCCTGTGCTAACGGCCGTGTCGGTCATGGCGGCCGTGTCAGTCATGGCGGCCGTGTCAGTCATGGCGGCCGTGTCGGTCATGGGCTCTTCAGCCGGGACCTCGGTGGCCTCGGCGGCAGGCTCTTCAGCCGGTGCTTCGGTTGCCTCGACTACGGCCTCAGCAGGAGCCTCGGTGGCTGCCAGGGACTTCAGTGGCAACTTCCGCAGGGGCGGCCGGCGCGACTGTCGGGGCGGCATCGCCACCACCGCACGCGCCCAGCGCCAGCACGGCGATCATCACCATGGCGAGGATCAAATACCATTTGTTGCGCATCTCTTCTTCTCCTTGAAAATGTGGATTACTTGGCTGACGGTAAAACGAAACGGGGACGACACATGGCTGGATCTACTGTTGATGAACCGGATATCCGTGCACCAGTATCGGGCAACAATTGTGACATGCCGTCGTAGAGCGGCATGGAATCACCGTGACAAAATGACCGTCAACTGCAACCTTGTGCAAAGCGCTAACACACGTGCGCCGCAGACGCTATCCAAGGAGGTGTAGGAAAACGCAGAGTGGTTTGACCGTGCAGTCGGACCATGAGCACGCAACGAGTTCGTTCCTGCGCCACACTGCCCTTACCCTCTACTGCTCCTGAGCCAAACCTCTCGAGGATGTTGATGGTATGGGAAGCGTCTCCATTTGTCAAGAGACGCACCTGCGCTTTGGCACCCTTGCGCCGGCATACACGTCACAGTCTGCGCAGAGGCGGACCCGCAGCAACAATGGACAAAGAATGCACACAACCAGCCGCAACCGTATGCTTTCGACGCACACCGGTGCGCAATCGATTTTGCTGCCTCCACGCATGTGGCGCTCCGCAGCCTCGACATGCGCGCAAACGGACTCATTTCCGGCTGTGCTACAATGGGCATCCGGCACACTTGCCACGCAGGAGGATGATTGCTCATGGACGCGCAAGAGCGTGTGAACGTGCAGGCGGATGGTATGGCGAGCGGCGCCGCCTTGCTGGTGCGCCCAGACGTGGGCGTGCTGGCGCTGACGGGCGACGACCGCACCGACTTTCTGCAGCGCATGACGACCAACAACATCGCGGTTCTGCGCGCGGGCCAGGCGGCGGTGACGGTTCTCACCAGCGCCACGGCGCGTATCGTGCAGGTCTTTACGGTGATCTGCCGCGCCGACGAGCTTCTGCTCGTTGCAGCGCCGGGTCAGGCAGGCGCACTTGAGCGTGAGTTGCGCGGCAAAATCTTCTTCATGGACAAGGTGGTCGTCTCCAACCGAAGCGCCGAGTATGCAGTCATGCGCGTCGTGGGTCCACAGGCGCAGGGTGCGCTGGCGGCAGCGTCATTACCCGCGCCAACGGGCAACGACCAGTGGCTCGCGCAGGACGGGTTGCTCGTGCTGGCCCAGCAGCGCTTTGAGGCGCCCGGCTACCTCATGCTTGTTCCCAGCGAACGTGCCGAGATTGTGCGCCGTTCCCTGAGCAATGCAGGTGCCGTGGAAATTGACGCACCGATGTACGCAGCGCGTCTTGTACAGCTTGGCCGCCCCGCCCCGGGCACCGAGTTGACGGCTGACTTTACCCCGCTCGAGGCAGGTCTCGCCTGGGCATGTGCCGAGAACAAGGGTTGCTATACGGGCCAGGAGATCATTGCGCGCCAGATCACCTACGACAAGGTAACGCGCGCGTTGGTGCAGCTGCGCAGCAACGCACCCCTCGCCGCCGGAAGCGCACTGACTGTGGACGGCCGTGACGCAGGCGTTGTTACAAGCGTTGCCGCAGACGAGACAGGCGCGCCCATTGCGCTGGCAATCGTCAAGCGCCCGTACAGCGAGCCGGGCACACGCTTGCGGGCAGGAGAGCGCGAAGCGGAAGTTGTGGAACCAGGTGAAAGGTAGATTGTGAATGGTCATTGGCATGGCGTGCGCGCCTTGCGAATGACGACTTACCACTTGCCCTTTATCTATCAACAAGTCAGCAACCCTGGAAAGCAATCCCGAATGAAGACCTTTTCCCCCGCCCCCTGGCGCCTTGTCATTGACGCCGAACCCCGCTCCGGGGCCGCCAACATGGCGCTTGATCAGGCCGTGGCCGAGGCCGCAGCCGCCGGCGACGCGCCCCCTACGCTGCGCTTCTATCGCTGGCAGCCACCCGCAGTGAGCCTGGGCCGCCACCAGTTTGTGAGCGATGTAGACGAAAAAGCCATCGCAGCCATGGGCTATGAGCTGGTGCGTCGCTCCACGGGCGGCCGAGCGATTCTGCACACCGATGAACTGACCTACTCCGTGGCCGCGCCCGAGGCCGAGCCGCGCGTTGCCGGCGGCGTCATGGAATCCTACCTGCGGCTGAGCAACGCGCTGGTGTTGGGCTTGCAGCGTGCCGGGCTGGCAGGCGTAGAGAAGGCAGGGGGCAGCGTGCGCGCCGGGCCGGATGTGTCGGCGGCCTGCTTTGAGGTGCCCAGCGCCTACGAAATTGTGGCCGATGGGCGCAAGCTGCTGGGCAGCGCGCAGAGCCGCCGTGCCGGCTACGTGCTCCAGCATGGCAGCCTGCCGCTTGTAGGCGACATTACACGGCTCATCGACGTACTCGCGCTGGAGCCGGCGGAGGCCACTCGCCTGCGCAGCGAATTGGCGCAGCGCGCCACGACCCTCTACGCGGCGCTGGGCGTGGCCGAAGACGCCGCCGTGCTCGACTTCGCCCACCTGGCGCACCTCTTTGCCACAGGCCTTTGCCGACGAACTCGCGCTGGAACTGAAGCCGGGCCCCGATGACGGCGGGCGAACTGCGCCGCACGGCTGAACTCATTCGCACACAATTTGCCCACGAGGAGTGGACGCGCGCCCGCTAAGTTGCAGTCTTGTGCAGCTGCACAAGACTGCAATAGAATGCGCACCGTGTCTTCACAATCCAGTGCTCCAGCGCATACAAGCCTTGGGGCAGTTTTCATTTCCAGCGTGCTGTTCACTCCAACCGATAAACAGGAGACGTAAGGTGCCCCCGAAACGCAACCGTACCGCAGCAATTGCCCTGGGCGTCATCTCGCTGGCGGCGGCCGCCAGCCTGGCGGCATGTGTGGCCCCAATCACTGTGGATGCCGAACGCATGCCCGCGGCCGTGGAAGCCCCATCGGCCGAAGCGGCAGCCGCGCCCAAGCCCGACGACAAGCAGCGCCCGGCGAGCTGGACGGAGGAGAGCCACAGCAACGATGTGGATCCGAACTACGATATTGTCTTCCCCGTCGATGCCGTCAACACGATCACGATCACCTTCGCACCCGAGGACTGGGCGGCCATGCAGGCGAACATGGAGGCGCTCAACCCCAATTCGCTCCCTATACGCAACGCCATACTCGCCCAGGGCGCCGGTCTCTCTTTGGACGAGCGTGAGCTGCTGCTTGTGGAACTGATGCGAAAAAGGGCTGAAGAGATGCGCAGTGCCACCGAGATGACGGCAACAAGCGCCCTCACAGCGACTGCGGCCCTTACCCTTGCCGCCGAAGCCGACACCGGCTTGCAGGATGTGGTGGAGGACGACGCACCCATATGGGTGCCCGCAACCATCTCCTTCCAGGGGCAGGATTGGACACATGTGGGCGTGCGCTACAAGGGCGTTTCTTCGTTGAATGGGCTGTGGGTTGTCGGCGATCCAAAATTGCCCTTCAAATTCGACTTTGACGAGTTCGAGGACGACTACCCCGCGATCAAAAACCAGCGCTTCTTTGGCTTCAAGCAGCTTTCGCTGGCAAACAACTTCAAGGACCCATCGGGCATGCGTGACACGCTTGTCTACGACTTCCTCGAGGAGGCAGGGCTGCCTTCGCTCCATACTGCCCCCTACGAGATTGTGCTTGACTATGGCGAGGGGCCGCAACGGCTTGGGCTCTACACGCTGGTGGAAGTGGTGGATGATACCGGTATCCCCGCCTTCTTTGGCAGTGATGACGGCAACATCTATGAAGGCGATGACCGCGGTGCGTCGTTTGCGCCCAAATACGTTGACAAACTGCTGGTGGATTTGCAGAAGAAGAATAACGAAAACGAGGACGACTGGAGCGACATCCTGGCGCTCTACGACATCCTGCAGGACGAGCGCCGCACCAGTGACCCGGCCGCCTGGCGCGCCGACCTGGAGGCCATCTTTGATGTGGAGGTCTTCCTCGAATGGTTGGGCATTAGCGCCGTGACCGGCAATGCGGACAGCTATGGTCTTTCGCCCCACAACTTTTATCTCTACAACGATCCGGCCAGCGGTCGCCTGACGTGGTTCTCGTGGGACCACAATCTCAGCTTCGATAGCGACATGCTGCAGGTTTTTACACTGGACAAGGCGACAGTAACGGAAGACGCGCCGCTGGTGCGCTACCTGCTGGATGATCCGGTCTATTGGGATCGCTATGTGACGCTGATGGCCGAAAACTTTGCCACCGTGCTGGACCCCGAGCAGGCGATTGCCAGGGTGCGCACCTACGCCGACGTGATTGCACCCTACGCGGCCGAAGCGATGAGCCCTGCCGAGTATGATGCTGCTGTGCAGGAGATTGTCGACTTTATTGAGACGCGCGCAGCCGACACGGCGGCCTTCCTCGCCGAACAGGAGTAAGGCGGCGCGAACAAGCGTATGCGGGTCGGGTGCGCCCTGCAAAGTTGCCAAAAAGCGGCGGCCTCCGGCATGATCAGGAGGCCGCCGCTTGCTTTCATCGGGATTGGCTCAAGATGGCAATCGGACTTCTTACGCTCGAACTCTATCTACCCCTGGCCGACAGCCTCAAGGCCAAGCGCGCCGTGCTTCAATCCACCAAGGCGCGGCTGCGGCGCGACTTCAACATCAGCGTCTGCGAGGCCGACGCCCAGGACGAGTGGACGCGCGCCGTGCTCGAGGTCGTCTGCGTGAGCATGACAGCGGCCGTTGCCCACCGTCAGCTGCAGCACGTGGCCAACCTGGTGGAAGGCTGGCGGCTTGATGCACAACTTGTGGACTACACAATCGAGATGGTGGGCTAACAGAACCTCGACGCAAAGGCGCAAAGACGCAAAGGTTCGCAAAGAAAAGCAAAAGCAAGAATAGCCTTCTCTTGCTTTTGCTTTTCTTTGCGAACCTTTGCGTCTTTGCGCCTTTGCGTCGTATTGTTGTCAGGCCGCTGCGGCCGCTTTGCTTGCCGGCTTATGCACGCTCAGGCGGGCGAGCGTGTCGTCAACATTCTCGCGCCACGACCAGTTGCGGTGGCGCAGGAAGAGTACAATGCCAAAGATGACAATCGCCCCAATTGCAATCCACTGCGCCGTCGCCAGCGTGCCCATCATCCATGCGTCGGGGCGCAGCGCCTCCACCCACAGGCGGCCCAGCGAGTAGGCCATAAAGTAGAGCCACACGGCATCGCCACGGCGCATACGGTTGCCGTAGTAGCGAATCAGCAGCGAGAGCAGGATGAACATGCCCACGTTCCACAGCGCTTCGTAAAAGAAGGTGGGGTGGAAGCCGTTGGCGGCAAACCAGTCCAGCGTCTGCTGCGTCAGCGGTTGCAGATAGCCCGAGCCGCACGGCTGAATGTCGGCGGGAAAGTTGTTGGGCAACTGGCAGGGATAGGCAGGGTTGATGTGAAAGGCCCACGGCAGCGTGGTGGGCGGGCCGTAGAGCTCCTGGTTAACGAAGTTGCCCATGCGTCCAAAGGCTTGCGCAATCAGCACGTTGGGCGCAAAGTAGTCCAGGTAGCGCAGCGTGCTCAGTTTGTTCCAGCGGCAGTAGATCCAGAAGGCCAGCACGCCGCCGGCCAGGCCGCCGTAGATGCCCAACCCGCGAAAGCCGCCATTCCAGAAGTTGATAATTTCGAGCGGGTTTTCGCGGTAGTAGGGCCAGCCCAGCCCGTTGACAGGGTTGCTGAAGACATGGTAAAGGCGCGCGCCCACAATGCCGAGAATCAGCGCCCAGGCCAGCAGATTCCAGACGTGGTCGGCCGATTCGCCGTCCATTTCGGCGTAGCGACTGGCAATGTAAGTGGCCAGCACGGCCCCGCCCACAATGAAGATGCCATACCAGGTGAGCGTAAAGGGCCCAATTTGAAGAAGCACAGGATTCATGCAGAGAACTCCGAGTGGATGTAGTGTGCGGGAGGCAAATGTGCAGATGCAGACCGGCAACGTGGCCGCATCCAGTATAGATTGCGACGGTCGAATGGGCCAAAGCCGCAGGCTGCGTCAAGTCCATCGGCTTGCGCTGCTCGCGCTGCTGGTTGCGGCATGGCTGCTGGCCGGCTGCGGCGCGCCTGCGCCAGTGCGCTTGACGCCACCTGCGGCTGCACCGGGATCAACCGTTCCGCCGCTGCCCGCCGCTGATTTCTCCGCTGATCCAGCCGCATTGGTGATTGCCGAACGCAATGCCGCGGCTGCGCGCGACCTGGCCACCCTCGCCACGTTGTGGAATGCAGACGCGCGCCTGGTGGAAGCACGCGGCGCACGCGGCGCGCAGGATGACTACACCTGGCAGGGCCGCGCTGCCATCCTGGACCGCTACGCAGTCGCCGTCTTCCCCAACCCGCCGCCGCCGTGGGAGGACGCCCCGCAACTGCAGGCCACCGTCACCGGCGACAGCGCCACTCTCCAAAATGGCGTCGACGACTGGCAGTTCGTGCGGCGCGACGGGCGCTGGTGGATCACGGAATTGAAAATTGAGAATTGATGAGTGCGGCGCGAGGCGTTGCGTAGCGGCGGTTTCAGTGCTGCATCTGGCGAGTGCACAGCACTTGTAGCGGGGGGCTTCCAGCCCTCCGGCTGTTGTAGGTCACGTCTCCTGGCGTGACGACCGCAGGTCACGTCTCCGGCGTGACGCCGTACGCGACGCAGTGCAGAGGCCAAACGGAGGGCTGGAAGCCCCCCGCTACAAGTGCTGCGGATTTTGGAGATGCACCACTTCAGCCGCCGTTCTCGAGGACGCGACGCGATTTGTAAGAACGGCGGCTGAAGCCGCCGCTACGAACGACGCCGCGCACTCGCCAGACGCAGCACTTGCCACTTGCACCTCTAATCCCCCCACCCGCGCCCCCTCCAGCCACACCTCAAGCGTGCGCCCCACGCGCAGGAGGGTTTGCTCGCTCAGGCGGTCGACGGTATCGGCCAGCGTGTCGCCGGCGACGTAGCCCACATCAGTGATGAGCGTTGTGGGAGTGCCCTGCAGGGCAAAGGGCGTGTGCGCGTTGGTTGTGGCGGGTGCGGCTTCGGCCAGGAAGGTGTCGCCATAGCCCAGCGTGTCGGCCTGCGCCCAAATCGCTTGCGTAAGCGCCGCGTTGCTCTCTGCATCCTGGCGGAAGCGCGCGTCGTCACCGCCCACCTGGTCGAGCGCAATCACGAACTGGGCAGCGTCGCAGCGCGGCACATCCTGTGCCAGGGTGCGCGCGAAGTGGCTGCTGCCCAGCCGCCCATCCCAACCGGGCAGGCCCTGCATTGGCATCGGCATCGAAGAAGGCCAGGCAGAGCGTGTGGCCCGTGGCGTTCACGTCGATCGTGCGCGCCAGTTCGAGCAGCACAGCCACGCCCGATGCGCCATTGTTGGCGCCCGGGGCGGGGTTCGTCTGGTTGTCGGGGTTGGGGTCGCCGTCGGCGGCAAGGCGCGTGTCGTAGTGGGTGGCCAGAATGGCCACGGGGAAGCTGGCGGGAGCCGTAGCGGCTGGGGGCTGATCGGGCGAACGCACGGCAATCAGGTTGCGTCCGTTGACGACCGCGCCTGCGGAGAATTGCTGGATCACCACATCCCAGCCGGCGCTGGTGAGCTGGTCGATGAGCCAGTCGCCCATGGCCAGGTTGCTCTGCGTGGCGGTGACACGTGCGCCAAAGGCCATCTGCCGGCCGGCGGCCTCGAGCGCACGGCTGCCGGCGAAGTCCTCATCGCCGCTGTCGCGCGGCACAAGGCCCAGCGCCAGATAGCCAAAAAAGAGCACCGCCAGCCCGAGGGCGCTCACAAGCGCCAATTCAACGCTGTAGTTGCGCAGGGAGCGCATCACGCATTGTTCTCCCGCCGCTGTGCGCGGAAGAGCATTCGCACGGGCGTGCCCAGAAAGGGGAAGACCTCGCGCAGCCGATTCTCGATGTAGCGCTCGTAGGAGAAGTGAACAATGTCCACATCGTTGACGAAGATGGCAAAGGTAGGCGGCGCGACGCTCACCTGCGTGCCGTAGTAGACGCGCAGCGGGCGGCCATTCTTCACCGGTGGTGAGATGGCATCATAGGCGGTGCGCAGCATGGTGTTGAAGTCGGCCGTGGAGACGCGGTGGTTGCGCGCCTCGGCGACTTCCAGCACGGTGGGCAGCACGCGGTGCACACGCTGCTTGGTGAGCGCGCTGATGAACAGCACCGGCACATAGCGCAGGAATTTCAACTCCTCGCGCACCGTCTCGGCGAAGGCATTCATGGTGTTCTCGTCCTTCTCCACCGCATCCCACTTGTTGACGACCACAACCACGCTCTTCATCTTCTCAAGCACATAGCCAGCCACATGGGCATCCTGCGCCGTCACGCCATCGGTGGCGTCAATCAGCAGCAGGGCGACGTCGGCGCGGTCAATGGCCTGCATGGAGCGCAGCACGCTGTACTTCTCGATGCCCGGCTCTACGCTGCCGCGCCGGCGGATGCCTGCCGTGTCGATGACCGTGATCGGCTGGCCATCGTAGATGAGTTCGGTGTCAATCGAATCGCGCGTTGTGCCGGGAATGTCGCTGACGATGGCGCGCTCGCGCCCCAGCAGCGCATTGAGCAGGCTGCTCTTGCCCACGTTGGGCCGCCCCACAATTGCAATCGAGATGGCGTTTTCTTCCGTATCCTCGTCGGGGAAGGCGGGCAGCACGGTGACCAGTTCATCGAGCATGTCGCCCACGCCGTCGCCGTGATAGGCCGAAATGGGGAAAGGCTCGGAGAGGCCCAGGTTCCAGAATTCCACGGCGTTCAGGCGCGCGGTCTGGCTCTCGGCCTTGTTGGCGGCCACAAAGATCGGGCGGTTGGTCAGCCGCAGCAGCTCGGCAATCTCCTGGTCGGCGGCTGTCACGCCTTCGCGCCCGTCCACCACAAGCACAATCGCGTCGGCTTCGTCCAGCGCCACCTGCACCTGGTTGCGAATGTGGGTGAGGAACTTGACCGAACCGGCCGAGCGATTCTCGGCAGTTGCAGTTATCTCGCGATCGGCCTCAAGGCCACCGGTGTCGACAACGAGGAAGCCCACGCCATTCCAGAAGGACTCGCCGTAGATGCGGTCGCGCGTGGTGCCTGGCACATCTTCGACGATGGCTGTGCGTTTGCCTGTCAGGCGGTTAAAGAGGGTGGATTTCCCAACATTGGGGCGCCCAACGCAGCGCGACAACGGGTTTGCGTTGCGCCATGGAACTTTTTCTCCGTTCAGGGGGTGGGCGTAAGGGGCGGCTTTGGTGAAACCGCCGGCGATGCTGCTGTCACCGTCGCTGTCACCGTCGCTGTGACGGCTGCAGTTTCGGTCGCCGCAGCTGTGGCCAAGGGCGGCGCAGAGGCCGGTGTAATCGGCGGCGGCGCTGCGGTCAGCGTTAGTGTGAGCATTGGGCTGGATTCTATGGACTCGATCTTGAGTGCGTCGGGCGTCACTGTGGCAACGTCGCCGTTCCGTTGTATTTCGCCATCGAGCGCAGCTCCATTCTCCGGCGTTGCTTCAGTGGGCAGCGGCGCAATGATCACTTCGGTCGTTTCGGGCAGCACGCCTTCAACCGAAATGCCTTCAGGCAGAATCACACGCGGCGTTACCACGTGGGTGCCGGGCAGCAAGCCAGTCAGATCGAGCGTCACGAACATGTCGTCCGTATTCAACGATTCAAGCAGCGGAATCGGGCCGCTCAGAATGACATCGACTGTTTCAGGCGAGACGGTTGCGACGAGGCCGGTGCCCAGCCCCTGCCCGATGGGGCGCACGTTGACGGTGGCGCCGCCTTCCACAGGAGAAATGCTGACGGCGGCCTGGACGCTGTTGCCGTCGAAGACGGTAACGCCTGCAGGCACCACAAGGTTCAGGCGGCGGCGCACTTCGCTTGTGGCGCCGTCAATGGAGAGCGGCTCTGTTTCAATGAAGCCCGGCACCGTGGCCAGCAAATCGGCGGCACCCTGCAGCACCACGGTCGACGGTTCAGTGCGCACAGTGCTCAGACGGTAGCCGGAAGCCGGCTGCCCCACAAGGTTGGTGCGCACGGCCACTTCCTTGCGGCCGGGCCACTGCTCCACAGGCACCACCACGTTGGCATAGGTCGCCGAGAGGCGCACGCCATCCACCAGCTGATTCTGACGGTTGGTCGGCCTCAGATCAACCGTACGCTCCACCTGGCTCTTGGCGTTGAGCAGATAGACCGGTGCATTCACCTGGTCGACGAGTTCGACCTGCGTCGAGGGACCGCTGACGGTGACCGTGGGCGGCGTCACAATGGGCGTCTGGTAGTCATAACCGAAGGCAGGTGCGTCGAGCACCTGCACAGTCACGGCCATCTCCTTGACGACGAGTGGGTCCAGTTGAATGCGCATGCTGGGCGGGCTGTGGCTCAGCAACGTAACGCGTGGGTCGTTCACGCTCATATCCACAGGCACATCGTGTGTGCCTTCACCGTAGCCCGTCAGGTCCACCGAGGCAGTGAAATTGCTCTCTGTCAGATCGGTCCATGCCGAGCGGGGCGCACGCAGCGTCACGCGCACAGCCTGCGTGCCCAGATCCTGCACAGGCTGCAACGTCGCATCGAGGCCACGCACGGTGATGGGAATGCGCTCAGGAAACTCCTGCGTCACGAGCGGATTCTCCTGGCTGACGGCAATCAGCCAGATGACGACTGCCAACGAGAGCGCGAGGAAGATTGTGCCGAGTTGGGCCACGAAGCCGCGCAACGGCCGGCGTGCGCTCGCGCGCCGCGCCGGTGTGGCTCTTCTTGGGTGCAGTCGTAACGATTTCACTCACGCAGCAAGTGTACCTGTGATTGACAAATTTCTATGCTTCTTCCGACGCCGCGCTGGCAGGGCGATAGAATTCCGTAAGGATTTTGCGCAGTTGCCCGGCGTCCACGCGCACAATGCGGCCGTTGCGCGCAATGGAGATATTTCCCGTCTCCTCGGAGACGACGAGGGACAGCGCATCGGTCTGCTCGGTCACGCCTACAGCAGCGCGGTGGCGCGTGCCGATCTGGGGATCGCCCAGATCCTGGGTGGCCAGCGGCAGCACGCAGCCTGCGGCGATAATCTGCTCGCCGCGCAAAATGGCGGCGCCATCATGCAGCGGCGTGTTGGGCCAGAAGATGGTAACAAGCAACTCGGCGCTGATTTCCGCATCGAGCCGCACGCCGCGGTCAATGATCTCCCCCAGCCCGGTGACTCCCTCGAAGACCATGAGCGCGCCCGTGCGCCTGCGTGCCAGTTGCTCGGTGGCTTGCACCACCTCGTTGACCAGCCGTTGGGAGACCGTGTTGTCGGAGCCACGCCGCAGGAATGCGGGCGCAGAGCGCCCAAGCCGCTCCAGCGCGCGCCGCAACTCGGGCTGGAAGATGACGGGAATGGCAACCAGCAGCATGGGCGACGCCGTGCGCAGCAGCCAGTTGAAGGCAATCAGATCAAAGGTTTGGCTAAGGATCAGCGTTACCATGACAACCAGCAGCACGCCGCGCACCAACTGCATGGCCTGCGTCCCCTGAAAGAGGCGCAGCACCCCGAAGATGATGAGCGCGACAAGTGCAATGTCCAGCAGGTTGCTGGGGTCGCGCAAGTTGCTGAGATAGGCCAGGATTTCTGACACGGGCAGGTGGGCCTCGGTGGGACGGCGACGTGGTGGTGGGATTATCGAAGTTGTTCATTGGTTGATTGGTAAGTTGGTTGGCAATTGGTGAAGTGGCGCTCAGCATGGCGGCAGTTACCACTTGCCAATCAACCAATCACCAATCAACCAATGAACAGCACTACTCCAACGCCACGCCGCCCAGCAGGTGCGCGAGCACCGCCTTCTGGGCGTGCAGGCGGTTGTGCGCCTGCGGAAAGAGCAGGCTGGCAGGGCCGTCGGCGACGGCATCGGTGATCTCTTCGCCGCGATGGGCGGGCAGGCAGTGCAGCACCCGCACAGCCGGATTGTTGGTGCGCGCGAGCAATTCCTCGTTGATCTGGTAGGGTGGAAAGAGCGCCAGGCGGGCGTCACGTTCCGCCTCCTGCCCCATGGAGGTCCACACGTCGGTGTAGAGAACATCTACGCCGGCAACTGCGTCGGGGTCGGCGCTCACAGTCACGTCGGCCCCGCAATCGGCCAGCACCTGGGCGTCGGGCTGGTAGCCCGAGGGAGCCACAATGCGCACCTTCATGCCCACCTTGCCTGCCGCCTGCATGAGGCTGGTGGCAACGTTATTGCTGCCGTCACCCACATAGGCCAGCGTGAGCTCGGAGGGGTCACCCATCTGCTCCCAAATGGTCATGATGTCGGCCAGCGCCTGGCAGGGGTGGCTGAAGTCGGAGAGCCCGTTAATGACGGGCACCGAGCCCCACTCGATGAGTTCCAGAATGTGCTTGTGCTCAAAGACGCGCGCCATGATGCCGTCCACATAGCCGCTGAGGACGCGCGCGACGTCGGGCGCGCTTTCGCGCGTGCCCAGGCCAATCTCCGCCGGGCTCAGGTAGAGCGCTGTGCCGCCCAGGTGGTGCATGCCCATCTCGAAGCTGACGCGCGTGCGCAGGCTGGGCTTGGTGAAGACCATGGCGAGCGATTTGCCCGCGCAAACCGGTGCGTTCGCGCCCAGGCGCGTGCGCTCGTCCTTAAGGCGGGCAGCGAGGTGCAACAGCCCCCAGAATTGCTCGGGCGTTACGGACTGCAGGTCAGGAAAGTGAGACAACGGCTCAATTGCCATGAGATCAACTCCATGTGAAGCGCACCGCAGCGGGTGCGCTGGTTTGGCTATGAATGAAACCTGTACAGCGTTCTCTGCAACCTGCCTACGACCCCTCCCCAACTCGGAGAGGGGAGAAAGGCAACGTCGTCACGTCTCCTGACGTGACCTGCATGGACGACTTGTCGTGCTCCCCTCTCCAAATTGGAGAGGGGCCGGGAGTGAGGTTGCAGCAGGCGCGACGCAACGAACCAATGGGCCCAAAACCATGCTTCGCCACCTACATGCAGACCCACCACGCTCTAGAACGGGTCGACGTCCTCAACGGCCTCAGGCTGGGGCCTCGACCTGAACTCCGCCTCGCTGATGACGGCGTTGCGCAGTACGCCCAGCCCTTCCACCTCGACGGTCATCACGTCGCCAGGTTGCACCGAGCTAATGCCTTCAGGCGTGCCCATAAGAATCAGGTCGCCGGGCAAAAGGGTCATCGCCTGGGAGATGTGGGAGATGACGCGCGCGATCGAGAAGATCATGCGGTCGGTGTTGCTCTCCTGGCGCATGGTGTCGTTCACCTGGCAGCGCACGGCGCGGTTGCGCGGGTCAAAGTTGCTGTCAATCCACGGCCCAACCGGCCCAAAGGTGTCAAAGCCCTTGGCGCGCGACCATTGGCCGTCGCTATTCTGCAGGTCGCGTGCCGTAACGTCATTGGCCACGGTGTAGCCAAAGACGTAATCCAGCGCATCGGCCTCATCCACAAAGCGGCAGCGCTTGCCGATGACGACGGCAATCTCCGCCTCGTGGTCCACACGCTGGCTAATGGAGGGGTAGACGACTTCCTCGCCCACATCAAGGAGGGACGAGAGCGCCTTGAGGAAGATCAATGGCTCCTTGGGCACTTCGCTGCCTGTCTCGGCGGCGTGGTCTGCGTAGTTGCGCCCTACGCAGAGGATCTTGCTGGGCGTGACCGGCGCGAGCAGCTTCACGGAGTCAACGGGCATTGGTTCGACGCCATAGGCCATTTCCGGCACATAGCGGCCGTTGCGGGGGCGCGCATAGGGCGCGTCTTCGAGCGGGAAAACGAGATCGTCGACAAGCATGCCCCACTGCGGGCCCGAATCGAAGATATCGGAGTTTTCCCACTGTGACAAAAAGCGAACAAAGCGCATGGTTTCTCTTCCTTGCAGGTCGTTGCGGCCAGTGCGCTGGCCTAAAGTGAGTTACTGATCAGAACAAACATCATGGTGCGCCCTTGCGTTGAGACGTAGTTTTCAGGGTGGTATGGTTCTACGTGAATTGGGTGTCGTTGATGATCAGGTGATACTTGCAGCCCAGAAACTCACACGCTTGGCGCATCATCGCCATGCGCCCCAGGAAGATCTCGAAGTACTCGATAACCGTCGCATAGTTGGTATCGATTTCGAGCTCCAGCGCGATGATCTTCTCCTCGGGCCGCACACGCACGAAGCTGCGCGTTGCCGCATAGTTGACGCGGTCGTGGATGTCGAAGGCGGCCATGTCCGGATTCTGCACGCGGCTGCGGTGGACGTCCGCCTTGTCGGCAATGATCACGGCTGCCGACACGGGCGTAATGGCCGTACCGCGCTCCTCCTCGTGGTTGCCGATCGCGTTCATCACCAGCGCACATTCGTCGGTTGCCAGCCCCATGCGCGAGAGGATACCGTAGGCAATCAGCGCGCCGCTTTGCGCGTGGTTCTCGCGGTGTATACAGTTGCCAATATCGTGCAGGTAGCCGGCGATGTTGGCAAGCTGGCAGGTGCGCTCGGGGTGATCGAGGCGCGACAACACATTCTCGGCAATATGGCCTACCAGCCCTGCATGGCGCTGGCCATGCTCGGTATAGCCCAGCGTCAGCATGAACTCGTTGGAGCGCTGCAGGAACGACGTGACTTCAGGGTCGCGCTTGAGTGCGTCCACCTGAAGTGGCCCATTGCGCGTGCGGCTGTTATCGCTATACGGCGTATGGCTCGGCAGCGCAGCGCGCGCCTTGTTTGCGTCAACTCCAGCGCGTTCGGTTGCTTCTTCTTCCTTCAAATTCGGCATTCCTGCAATCCTTAATCACATTCACAAAGGGGAAACGTGCGCCTAGCGCCAACCCAGCGCCACGGCACTCACCACAAAGGCCGCCAGCCACCAGCCCGAGAGACCCACAAC
The DNA here is from genome assembly GCA_963773745.1 of uncultured Chloroflexia bacterium. Lineage (GTDB taxonomy): Bacteria > Chloroflexota > Anaerolineae > Caldilineales > Caldilineaceae > UBA5069. Next base: position 1,017,182 of record CAVZCL010000001.1, on the reverse strand, counting down.
AGGCTGCCTGCGCAGCGCGCGCAGCCACGTGGGCAAAAGCAGGATGGCGACAATGGGCGCCCAAATCGGCGTCTTGTTGATGACCAGCAGCAGCAGCAGGCCCACCTGCGCAACGCCCATGAGCCAGAGCGCCAGCCTGTCCATCTGCCACACGTTGACACGCGCTTCGGCCCATGCGTGCAGCGTCCACAGCAGCCCCAGGCTCAACGCGGCGGACGACAGCGCGCTGCCCGGCGTCGCGCCAAATTGTAGAAGCGCCAGCAGCCACGGCAGCGTGACCATGGCCACGGCGTGCAGCAAGAGCGGCGGCGTCTGCAGCGTGCGGCGTAAAATCCAGCCGCCGACGGTGGTGGCCATAAGCAGGCCCGTAAAGATGAGCGCCGGCGTGCCCAGCGCAGCCGCCACAAGCAGGGTGACAAGCAGCGTGGGCAGCGCCACGCGCACCAGGTAGGGCAGCGAATTTCGCTCATCCAGGCTCAGCAATTGGGCCGCCGGTGAGTTCCCCTGCATGTAGGGAAGGCGCAGCGCACCGTCGCTGGGCGCAGCGCCAAGGCCAAGGATGGCCGTGCGACCGCCGGCCATGCGCCAGAGCGCGCCCCACAGAAGATCGGCCAGCAGCCAAAGCAGCAGCACGGCTTTGCCGTCCAGATTCTGCCACTGCTGCAGAACGCCGCCCGCGAGCAAGCCCGCTGCCACAACCCAGCCGGCCGTCAGCCGCCACGGTGCTGCGTCGGCCCAGATTTGTGTGTTGAGCGTGGCCGTGGCCGCCGGCATGTTGCCGCGCCAGAGCACCGGGGTGAACAAGGCGCGCCAGGATTCGCCCGCCGCACGCAAGCGGCTCGTTGCGCTCGATGCTCGGCGTGCAGCACCTATGGTTTGCGGCTGATTGATGTCGCCCGCTGGCGCACGTGGGTTCTGGTTCATGCCCTCGGCTGCTCGGTAGAGTTCGTGCGGAGGTCCGCACGCCTACAAGCAGACATTCAGGCCGGACCCCGCGATAATTATAGCAGAGACTCGGCGGTGAGCGGCAGTGGGGTGCGGGCGCAAGGGAATCAACACAGCGGTAAGTGGCAAGGAGCAAGGGGTAAGTGGCAAAACGTAATGAGCGGCGCCTGATCAAAGATCGCGCCGCCCTTTGCCTTTTGCCACTTTCTCCTTGCCACTGATTTTTACCGCCTACACAATCACCTGCAGCCGCTGGGGCAGGAGGCCAATCTCCACCTCGGTCACCTTCTCCGCCATAATCTCGCCGTCCATTTGCAGAGGCGCGCCGTCGGCTACACCGATTGTGAGTTTGCGCACACGCAGCATGGTGACCGCATGGTGGCCGGTGTGCTTGCCGAACATGGCACGCGGCAGCAGCGCCAGCACTGCCGGTCGCGAGATGTCCTTGGCAATGGCCACATCCAGAAAATCATCGTCCATCTTGGCGTCGGGCGTCAGATAAAAGCCGCCGCCGGCGCGCGGGCCATTGCCCACCGAGACCATGAGCGTGTGCTTGTCGTAGTCGACAATCTCGCCGTCCTCAAGCTCCCAGGAGATGTTCATGTAGGGCGACTTCTGCTTCACAAGCGCACGCACCGCCGCCGTGGCATAGAGCATGAGGCCGCGCAGCTTGCGCAGCTTGTTGCTCTCCAGGATGACTGCCGCCTCAAGGCCGACACCCATGTTGTTGTTGAAGTAGCGATCGCGCCAGACGTCACCTTCGCGAAAGTGCGCCGTGCCAACGTCGACAACGCGCACCTGGCCCAGGGCAAGGCGCTTTGCCGCTTCGTCGAGATTGCGCGAAACGCCGGCCATGGTGGCGAAGTCGTTGCCGCTGCCAATGGGAAGCACGCCCAGCGTGCCTGCCACTGCGCCGGGTGCGCCGTACAGGCTGGCGCGCATGAGCCCGTTGACGACCTCGCTAATGGTGCCGTCGCCGCCGGCCGCCACCACTGTGGTGTAGCCTGCAATGCGCGCACGGTGTGCAAGCAGAATGGCGTGGCCGGCGTGCTCGGTCTCCACCATGTCGAAGGGCAGCGCGGTGCGCTTGAGGGCCGCACAAAGGCTATCCTTGGCACGCAGCCCGGCACCACGCCCGGAATATGGATTGAAGATGACTAATGTCTGCATGGCGGTCGAATGCTCATCTGCCGGAAGCCGGCGTGCGTGCGGTGCGATCTGTGCAGTGTGATCATCTGTGCACTGTGATCTGTGGCGATCAGCGTGATCGCCTACCAATGACAACAACCCAGTGGCCTGCAGGTCGCGCCGCAGCCGGTGGGTGATTCTGTCACAGCGCCGCATGGCTGTCAACCAAGCAGCCGTGGCCAAGGATCGGGGCGCTATGCGCGGCGAGGGCTGTTCGTAGCGGCTGCTTCAGCTGCCGTTCTCTCCAATCGTGACGCTTCCTGGCAACGGCAGCTGAAGCAGCCGCTACGAACAGCCCCGCTCCCTTCCGTTCCTGGGCTATAATGGCACCACAAGCACCCCATTACGCCGCGCCGCACACGCACAATGAAAGCAATCTCGCCATGACCGACCCACGCACCACCAGCCTTGCCAATCTCCTTGTTCACTACTGCACCGACGTGCGCCCGGGCGACTGGGTTGTCATCCGCAGCCACGTGGCGGGCCTGCCCCTTGTGGAGGAGACCGTGCGCGCCGTGACCGAAGCGGGTGCGCATCCTACCGTGCTGCTCGAAAACGAGGGCGTGGTGGATGCCTTTGCGCACACCGCCAGCCAGGCGCAACTGGGCTGGGCCTCCCCGCTGGAGCAGCTCGTGGCCGAAAAGGCCGACGTGCGCATCTCCATTGATGCCGCCGCCAACACACGCGCGCTCACTTCGCTGCCGCCGTTGCGCGCGCGCAGCAGTTGCAGCGCGGCCGCCGTGCCTTCCAGCAGACCATGATGCAGCGCGCCGCCGCCGGTGATTTCCGCTGGGTGCTCACTCTCTTCCCCTGCGCCGCCTATGCACAGGAGGCGGAGATGAGCCTGCGCGAGTACGAGGACTTTGTCTACGCCGCCACCGCCGCCGACCAGCCCAACCCCGTGGCCCATTGGCAGCGCACGCACGATCGCCAGCAGCGGCTGGTGGATTGGCTGCAGGGTAAGGAGCAGGTGACGGTGCAGGGGCCCAATGTGGACCTGCGCCTCTCGATTGCCGGCCGCACCTTCATGAACAGCGACGGCCGTCGCAACATGCCCAGCGGCGAAATCTACACCGGCCCCGTGGAGGACTCGGTCAACGGCTGGGTGCGCTTCAGCTATCCCGCGCTGCGCGCCGGGCGCGCCGTGGAGGGCGTCGAGTTCACCTTTGTTGACGGCGCGGTGGTAGAGGCGCACGCCACACGCGGTGAGCCGTTTCTCATCGCCACGCTCGACACGGACCCGGGCGCACGCTTCCTGGGTGAGTTTGCAATCGGCACCAATAACGAGATTCAGCGCTTTACGCGCAACATTCTCTTTGACGAGAAGATCGGCGGCTCCATGCACATGGCAATTGGCGCGGGCTATCCCGAAACGGGCAGCCGCAACAAGTCAGCCGTGCACTGGGATTTCATCACCGACATGCGCACAGACAGCGAGATACGTGTGGACGGCGAACTCTTCTACAAGGATGGCAAGTTCGCGCTGGAGAGTGATGGGCAGGTATGATGGCTGCAATCAGCAATGTACTATCTCCGCGCCCGCGTACAGAGCGGGCGCCCACCAAATCAGGGTGAAACCATGGAACTTAGGGAGATCATGTCGGCGCCGCCGATTACCGTCGGCCCCGCAACCACTGTGCAGCAGGTGGCGCGCCTGCTCAACGAGAAGAACATCAGCGGCGTGCCTGTGGTCAATGAACAGGGCGAACTGCTGGGACTCATCAACGAGCTGCATCTGATTGCACGCCACGCGCCCCTGAACGAACCCAAGTACATTTCCGTGCTTGACGGGCTGATTCCCATCAACCTTGAGGACCACCGTGAGTATAAGGAGCGGCTGCGTGAGGCGCTGGCCACGGTTGCCGCCGACCTTATGGACCAGACAGACATCCCCATTGCCGCGCCGGATGACCCCATTGAGGCGGCCTACGATCTGCTCTCGAAGCCGGATGAGACGCTGCTGCCCATCCTCGACGGCGAAGTTGTGGTGGGTGTCGTCACCCGTACGGACCTGGTGCAGTTGATCGGCAGGCTTGAGGGGCGGCTCGACGAGGGCGCTACGGCCTGAGTCAGCACCCAAACCTTGTACACAGATTTCACAGAAAAAGACAGATAACAGCGGATTGTCCGCTCGTTATCTGTCTTTTTCTGTGAAATCTGTGTACAAGGTTTGGGTGCTATTGCTGTTTGGGCCAGCCGCCGGGCGGCATGCGCATCGGCTCGCCGTCGTCGTCTTCAAACCACTCGCGGCTGTTGGTCATAACGGCGCCTGCGCGCATCTCTGCGCGCGCCTCGTCCTGATCGTGCCACTTCTGCCAGAGCGCCGGCGCGTCAATGTCCTGGCCGCCGTGGCTGGTAATGCGCTTGCGCACGCGCACCATCACCGGCGTGTTGACGCTTGCGCCGCTGATGATGACCTGTCCCTTGGTCAGGCTGGGCAGCTCGCGGATGAGCTCGCGCCCCACACTCTCCACCGACGAGGCGATCTGTTCCTGGTCAATCGGGTTGACAATGCGCATGATGCATTGGGTCATGCACTGGCTGAGGACGTCGCTGTCGAGCTTGCCCGGGCGCTGCGAGATGAGCCCCACGCTAACGCCGAACTTGCGCCCTTCGCTGAGGATTTGCTTGAGCAGCTCGGTGGAGACAGCGTCGGCGTTGGCGGGGGCGAAGTTGTGCGCCTCCTCAATCAGGCAGAAGAGCGGAAAGTTGAGATGGTTGGGAGCGCCCTTCTCGGCCTTCTTCTTTTCCGTGTCCACGCGTGCCTGGTAGGCGCGGCGCAGGATGACGGCGGCAATCACCTGCTGCTCGCGCTGCGGCACCTCGTTGAGTTGCAGAACGGTGCATTGGCCGGGCCTGAAGAGCTCTTCCAGCTCCAGGTTCTCGATATCCGAAAAGACCTTGCTGCTCCTCAGCCCGTTGATGCGCCAGATCAGGCCGCCGGTCGTCATGTCATCTTGGTCATCGGCCAAATCATTTGGCTTGGCGTCGGCCGACTGGCGAACGCAATAGAGGAACTGCTCGGTGCTGTAGCCGGTCTTGTACTCCTTCTGTGCCATGCGCCACGCCGCGCCCCAGCTGGAAGTACTGCTTGTCCGACATGTTGGAGAGCAGATAGCGCAGATCGCCCAGGTCCAGCGTGTCAATGCGCACCTTAACGTCATCCGGCCGGAAGATGCGCACGGTGGGCTTGTACGCGCCCTCGACAAACTCGCGATGGTTCGCCATCTCCTGCAGCGTGCCGTACTCGCCGTGGGGGTCCACCACCAGCACGGCGGCACGGTTGTGGGGCATCATCAGCTCCTCGAGCAACACGCCGGCAAGGTAGCTCTTGCCGCTGCCCGTGCTGGCGAGGATGGCCAGGTGGGTGCTGGTGAAGCCGCGGACGTCAAGCGCCATGGGCACAGCGTCGGCGCGCGCGGCTGAGCAGGCTGCCCAGGTAGGCGCTGCCCACATCGCCCTGGCGTGTGCGGCTGAGCGTTGCCGCCAGGAACTCGTCCTCGGCAATGAAGATGGGCGCGCCCCCAGCGGTCGGCACGCGTGGGTTAATGAACTCCCTCATCAGCCCGTCGTAGTAGCCCAGCACAGTGACGGTCATCTCAAAGAGCTCCGTCGCACTGCTTTCGTAGCCCAGCAGCGCGGCCATTTCGCGCGGGCGGCACCATGGGGTCAGCCATGAAGGCGTCGGGAAAGAGCTTGACGGCCTTGCGCCCCGTCACGCGCCCCAGGATGCGCCGCGCAACGCCGTCGGCCACGGTGGTGTAGTAGACGAACTCGCCGTGGGGAACCCTGCGGTCAGGATCGGGTGCAATAAAGGTGAACTCGTGGGGCGTTTCGCCCGGCCCCTTGACGATGCCAATGCCCTCACCCAGCGCGCCGGCGCTGACACTCTCGATTGCGCTCATCGTGCCGGCTCCACAATGCTCTTCCATGCCAAATTGTTGCGCATGACAGTCAACGTGCGCTGCTGCTTGGGAAAGAGTGGCGCAAGGCGATCGACAATACCCATCAGGAGGGTGGGGATCAGCGGATTCTGGATGCTCATGAGGACCGGCATGTAGCGCAGCCCCACCTGGCCGTCGTCGTACGCGTCATCCGCCCCGTTTCCTGCGAAGGCGCGCCCTCTGCCACCGATAGTGTGGAAGGAGCGCAGTTCATCTTCCTCCAGGCAGGCCACATTGGCGTTGACCGTTGCCGCAAGCACGGGCACGCCCTGGTGATAGTGCCCCTCGCTCGTTTGCCAGCCCAGCGCAATAATCCCCAGAAGCGTAGCCGTCTCAGCCAGATAGTCGGGCGAGAAGATCTCCAGCTCGCTCGTCTGGCTCAGCCGTGGGCCTGCGCTGCCGAAATCGGGATTGGAGAGAATCGTCTCGTAGATGATGCCGACGAGGCGCTGTCATGGCGGGGATTTCCCCGGGCGGCGGATTCTCCCACGGCGCGCCATTGGCGGACTCAAGGCCAATGGTCACGAATGCGCCCAGGGCAAAGTCCGTGGGTGAAGGCAGCTCTTCCACCTCACCTCTGCAGTAGACCTGGCAGACGTAATCGTAGTGCGTGTTCGATTTTACGATCTTGCCGATTGTGCGGCCAGTGGTGCGGCCAGTCGTGCGGCCAGTGGTGTGGCCAGTCGTGCGTGCGCTGATGGGGATCATAGGCGTTTAGGGGTTGTGGCGGCGCGTGTTCTGAAGTTGGTTCCGATGCATGCGTTCTTTGCGCGACGGCCTGCGCGCAGTATAGCACATCCGTGCGCTCTTTGCGCAGCGAGTTTTCGGTGGCGCTGCCCCTGATAACAAAAGCCCTCCGCCATGGCGGAGGGCTTTTGTTATCTTGTGGATGCAGGTCTCTGCCTCTGGCTACTGGCTGCGTGTGAAGATCGCAGCGATCGCATCGCCGCCCGTGCGCAGTTCAAGGCGGTTGCCGTCAATGCGGAAGGTGCGCGCCGTCTGCAGCGCGGCCTGATACTGCTGCTCCTGCTCCATAACGCCTTCGGGATCGCTGCAGAGCTGCTGCGTGCCGGCCAGCGCCCCAACAGAGATGTTGCTGCCGCTCACAGAGTAGCCGCCGTTGAAGTTGTTGCAGCCGCTATTGCCGCTCACGGTGTCGTTCGATTCAAAACGCAGCGTCAGGTTGGTGCCGGCAAGGGGCGAGACAACAGCCATATTGCCATTGTTGAAGCCGGTGGCCTGCCACGCCGTGCCGTTGAGCGGGTTCTGCGGCGCGGCGGGCGTAACGTTAACAGTCGCCCGCTGTGTCGTCACAGAGCCATCGCGCAATAGTACGCGCATCTCGTAGGTTGTCGTGCGCGGCGGGCAAACCTGCTCGGTGCCCTGGCCGACGCGCGGGAAGTTGCGGTAGGGCTCGCCCTGCGGGTAAACCCACACGGCCTGCACATTCTCAACCGACCACTGCAGCGTTGAGCACTCACCCTGGTTAATCGTTGTCGGAGAGGCACTGAACGAAGTCTGCGGCGCGGGTGTGGGCATTGGTGTCGGCCACGGGGCGGGTGTGGGCCACGGTATGGGGGTCGGTGCGGGTATTACAACCGGCGGTGCGGGCGCTGCCACAACGGGCACTTCGTCGGCGTCTGTCACTGCCACGAAGTCGGCAGAGACCCAGGCCATGCCACCAGGGGCCGAAGCCATGGATACGACCCACCAGCGGCTGTCGGCGCTGCGGCCGATAATCTCGCCCTCGGCGCCACGCGGCGCCACACCCAGCACAGTGAAGTTGGTGCCCGGGCCCGAGCGCAGGTTGACGCCATTGGCGGAAACGACACGCCCTGTGGGAACACCGGCGGGGGGTGCGGGAATGTCAAGCTCGAGAACACGCACCATCTGCACGGCAATGGCGTCGTTGGCATCGCGCATCTCAAGCAGATTGCCCTCAATTGTGTAGCGCACAGCCGTACCCAGCGCGTCCAGATAGGCAATCTCCTGGTCCATCACACCGTTCGGCTCAGGGCAGAAGCGGAAGGTGGAGCCAACGCGCCCAACCAGAATGACGCCGTCGGAAGCAAGATAGGAAGCGAAGTAGTCATTGCAGCCTGCGTTGCCGGTCAGCCCTTCAGTGCTGTCAAAGTCTGCCGTAATCTCGGTGCCTTCGAGCAAGCTGACGACCGCCTCGTTGCCGTTGTTGTAGGCCGTCACTTGCCAGGACGTGTCATCGAGGTTCTGTGAAGCGCTGGCAAAGGTGGCGACGACCTGGTTGTCACTCAGCAGGACAAGGAACTCGCCCCGGGCTACAAACTCGTTGGTTGCGTCCAGCGCCGCCATGAACTCCGACGCCTGTGTACTGACAGCCTCGGGGCACGCCATCATGGTTGAAATGCCTGCTGCACCACCGGTGGCTGCCGTCTCAAAGCTGATCGTGTTGCGGCTGGTCGTGTACGTGCGCACATAACGGTTGCAGCCGTCGGTGCCGCTTGCGCTGCCGTCTTCGAACTGCAGGGTGACTGAGGTGCCTGTCAGCGGCAGTTGGCCGTTGAGCGAGTTGAGCACCCAGCTTGTGCCGTCCAGGGGCGAAGTGACGGCGAGAAGCTGCTTGCCGGCGCCAATCGTCATAAGCAAGGCCAGGGCCAGCACGATAAACAGTGAGAGTCGTCTCGGTAGAGGTCGATTCATTTCCGTCTCCTGTTCGGCATGAGGGACGCGAGCGCGCCCGCGCAAAGCGGGCGCAAGAAACCAAACTGTTGCGAGTGCCGTGCCCGCAACAGTTGGTACCCACTATACTCCGCTTGTCGCGATTTGCTTGACGACCAACCGATGGCTTGGCTACGAGAGGGGACGGAAACCCTACCGCCCCGCAACGCCGGAGAGCGCAATACCCTGCACAAAAGCGTTCTGCGCAATCAGGTAAACGATGAGGATGGGCAGCAGCGCAATCACCGCGCCGGCCATAAGCAAACCCCACGCTGTGGAATACTGGCCCACAAAATAGGAGAGCCCCACGGGGATGGTGCGCATCTCGTCGGAGGCAGTGACCACCAGCGGCCAAAGGAAATCGTTCCAGGTGTCGTTGAAGGTCAGAATTGCCAAGGTGCCGATGACCGGCGTGCTCAGCGGCACAATCACCTGCCACCAAATGCGCAGGCTGGAGGCGCCATCCATACGCGCCGCCTCGTCATAGTCCTGCGGGATGCCGCGGTAGAACTGGCGCATGAGAAAGATCGCCAGCGCGCCAAAGATGCTCGGCACAATCAGCCCCATGTACGCGTCGTACCAGCCCAGGTTCTTGGTGATGAGAAAGCGCGGGATGAGCGTTACGGCGGCGGGAATCATCAACGTAGCCAGCATGAGGTTGAAGATGATATCGCGCCCACGAAAGCGCAGCCGCGCAAAGGCATACGCCGCCAGCGAGGAAATCAGCAGCCGCGCCACTGTAACCGCTGCCGTGACGATGATGCTGTTGATGTAGTAGCGGCCAAAGGGGATTGTCTGAAAGGTGCCGATGAAGTTGTCAAAGCTGAAGTCGCCAAGGCGAATCTGGCCCGAGAAGAGCGCTGTCTGCGGCACGAGTGAGGCCAGCAGCATGACGCCAAAGGGCGCCAGCATAATCGCGCTGAAGAGCAGCAGCACCACATGCAGCCAGATTGGGTTGCGGCGGGCGCGCCGGCCTACGGGCAAGGGTGCCTTGACAAGGGGTTGGGCAGTTGCAGTCGTCATGGCGCTCTCCTACTCGGCCTCGTAGAAGACCCAGCGCTGCTGCAGCCGGTTCTGGATGAGCGTGAAGAGCAGGATGAAGGCGAAGAGGAACCACGCCATGGCAGAAGCCTTGTCCATGCGAATGTCGCGGAAGCCGGCATTGTAGATGTACTGCACCACGCTAAGCGAGGAGTTGGCCGGGCCGCCGCGCGTCATCACAAAGGGCTCGGTAAAGAGCTGGAACGCACCAATCATCTGCAAAATCAGCAGAAAGAAGGTGGTCGGGCTAATCAAAGGCAACGTCACGTTGCGGAAGCGCTGCCACGCGCCCGCGCCGTCGGTCTCGGCGGCGTCGTACAGCTCCTGCGGCACGCCCTGCAGCGCCGCCAGGTAGACCACCATGGTGAAGCCCGTGTTCTTCCAGAGGGTGAGAAGCACCACCGCCCACTTGGAAAAGGTTGAACTGCCCAGCCAGTTGATGTCGCGGAAGGGCAGCCCAACGAGGGCGTAGAGGTTGCCGATGAGGTTGTTGAGCGGCCCGTTGGTAGCCAGCAGGAGGCGAAAGACAATGGCCCCTGCCACAATCGTCGTCACTACGGGCATGAAGTAGATGAGGCGGTAGACCGTGCGCCCACGAATGCCCTGATTGAGCGCCAGCGCCATGATCAGCCCCAATATCAGCTGAATGGGTACGACCGTAACAATGTAGAAGGCCGTGTTGCGGAACGATTGCCAGAAGATGGGGTCGCGCATCAATCCCTGGTAGTTGCGCAGCCCTACAAAGCTCTTGATGCCCATGAGGCCGTAGTCGGCAAAGCTGATGATCAGCGAGTAGATCATGGCTGCTGCCACAAAGACCACGAAGAGGATAAGCGCGGGAAGGATGAAAAGATAGCCTTCCCACTGCTGGTCAGGTTGCCAGCGGAAAATGCCGCGCGCTGCTGGGCTGGTTCTGGGTGTCATGGCGATAGGTGAGGCTGGATAAAATTGTAAAGAGAGTGATTCGTAGCGGCGGCTTCAGCCGCCGTTCTCGAGGACGCGGCACGTTTTACACCTACGGCGGCTGAAGCCGCCGCTACGGACGCGGTGAGCGCTCTGCAGCGGGTGTGCAGTCGGCGGCCCCGTACGGAGCCGCCGACTGCTGACTGCTGTGCAATTTACAAGGTGCGGTGGAGCTACGGCTTCGGGTAGCCGTTCTCGGCCAGGAAGGCGTCCATCTGCTCGCAGACAACCGCAGCCTGATCGGCAGGTGTGGCTTCGCCCGACCAGACGAGTTCCATGCCCGGTCCCATGATGGAGCCGTCAATCTCGCCCCATTCGGGGAAGTAGCCGAAGCCGCCTACGTCGGAAGCGCCGGCCTCGGTGAGGATGGCCTGCTTGTTGGCGGGCGGTGCGTCATTGAGGAAGGCGGGCGAATTTGCCACCGACTGCAGCGCCGGGAAGATTTCGCCGGCCTCGGTGTAGAGCTTCTGGCCGCCCTCCGGGCTCTGCAGCCAGCTCAGGAAGGTCCATGCGGCGTCCTTGCTGTCGCTGCCCGAGGACATGACCCAGGCTGCGCCACCGGCGCCATTCCAGCGACGGCCACCTTCAGGAATCGGCACAGGGGCCACATCATAGTTCATGCCGGCGGCGTTGAAGGCCGAGACGCGGCTGGTGTTCTGAATGATCATGGCTGCCGTCCCGCTCTGGAACGCGCCTGCATCACCGCCGGCCTGGTTCAGGTCAGCCGGGCGCATGGCCAGGCCGTCGTTAAGCAGGTCTGCAAAGAACTGAATGCCGGCAACGGCCTCAGGGCTGTCGAGTGTGCACATGGAGGGATTGACGAAGTCGTCCAGAATCTGGCCGCCATTCTGATTGACGAACTTGCCGAACTTGCCGCCCTCCATCGCCAGGGCATAGGTCTCGGTGTTGCCGCTGGCATCCTTCACGGTCAGCGCTTCGGCGGCGGCGCGCAGGTCATCCCACGTCCAGTCGTCGTTCGGGTACTCGAGGCCGGCGGCATCGAACATATCCTTGTTGTAGTAGAGGATGTTCGACTCGATGTCGCGCGGGAAGCCGTAGACGCTGCCCTCATACATGGCCGAGTTGAGCAGGCCGGGCCAGTAGTCCTCGAGGTTGTAACCGCTCTCGGCAATGTACGGGTCCAGGTTCTCAAGCACGCCTTCGGCTGCGTAGCGGGGCGTTGGCCACAGGAAGGCCACGTCGGGAATGGCATCCGTGTCACCAGAGGCCCAGAGCGCCTGAATCTTGGTGAAATAGTCATCCCACGGCTGGTTCCAGTACTCGATCGTGATTTCGGGGTGCTCGGCCATGAAGGCCGCGCCCACACGCTCGTGCGAGGCGGCTTCTTCGGGGCTGCCCCAGAAGGCCCACGTAATCGTGGTGGTTTCGTCTGCGGCCGCTGCAGCGGCTTCGCCGGCTGCCGGTGCTGCAGGCGCTACGGGCACGGCGCAGGCCGAAACGACCATGGCCAGCACCACTGCAAGCAGCAACAAACTGCTCAATCGCTTAATGCTCATTCATATCCTCCTGATGTGGTTGCCAAAGGGATTCACTGTGGAGCCTCGCGCCACAACCCGGCAAGGTGCAGGCCGCGCTGCAGGCGAGTGTAACAGCCGGAATGGATGTTCACTGTCGAGCGGGACTATAATAGCACTCCGCTCGGATGCTACAAAACGCATTGCGTCTGCAGCGAGGTTTCAGAGGGGAAAGCGCACCGCAAACGCCTGACACCACGCCGAGAACGTGGGCTACGCTCGTCACGTCGAGAGAGGTGACCTACGCGGGGCCGCCGCCGGCGTGGGTAAAGAACTCGTTGTTCTCGCTGGCGCGTGCGCCGGCGGGTTTGGCGGCGAGCAGATCATCAAAGAGCGGCAGACCGCCGCCCTCGACAGCGCGGTCGGCGTAGAGGAACATCGCGGCTGACCATGCCTGCTGTGCAAAGCCCATGGGATGGCCGCGCTCACCGTGCATCCACTCGTTGAATTCCCATTCGCAGGCATTGCCTTCGCGGTTGGCTTGCGCCAGTGAAACGAGCATCTGCTGCGCCTCGTTTTGCCAGTTGTGGCGCACAAGCGCCGCCACATGGAAGCCGCCGATCATGGGCCAGATGCCGCCATTGTGGTACTGGTGGGGCAGGTTCAGGTTGCGGCTGCGGTAGTAGTCGCGCCAGTGCGGCTCGCCCGGGTAAATGGGCGGGTAGATGGCCTTTGTGGGGTAAGGCTCGGCCATGCCCACCTGGCGCATGTAACGCAGAATGTGCTCAGTGCGGTGTCCGTCGGCCACACCTGTTAGAATGGCCAGCAGGTTGCCCAGGCTGTCGCACCAGTCGCCGTATTCGCGGAAAGCCACCCACGGCAGATAGAAGGGACGGCTCGAGATGGTGCCCATGTTGTGATAGAGCATGAACCATTCGAGTCGAATCGCCTTGAGTTTTTCCAGATGCTCGGCAAAGTGCTCGGCCACCCAGCAGCGGTCTACCCACATGAGCAGATTCAGCCGGAGATGGACACCGTCCGCATCCACACTGGGCCGGTAAACGGGCGTGGTGCTTTGCAGCAGCGCCGCCATCTGCTCGTGTGCGAGCGTGGCGGCGTAGTAGAGCACATTGTCATAGAGCACGTTGTAGCGCACGGCCAGCAGATCCATCCAGTCACCGGCTTCGGGCACTTCAATCAGCCCGCACTCGTTCATGTCCTGATATTCCAGCCACAGGAGCGCCCGATCAATGCTGCTCCAGTGCGTGCGCAGAAAATCCAGATCACCCGTCAGCTTGAGGTGCAGATAGTGGCCCAGAATGTACCAGAGGTTGGCGTCCACCGCGCCTGCGTTCTCTGTGCTCACGTGGCCGCTGTCGGGGTTCACGTTCAACTGCACAAGGCCGCGGCGCGACTGGTGCTGCCCCATAATCTCGAGCGAGGCGCGCCCTGCCTGCACATAGGCGGGATCACCCGTTGCGGCTGCGCCAAGGAAGGTGATCATGCTGTCGCGCGCCCAGATCTGCGGATAACCCTCCGCCAGACCGGAGGCGCGGAAACCGTGCGGTGTAATGCAGCGCTGCATGATGGCGTGTGCGCGACGGCGTGCGTCGTCAATCAATGCGAGTCTCTTCATGGGTCACACAATCATACATGCGCGCCTGTTGCGTGTAAAACGCGTGGTGGGATGCTATATAGGACTCCAGGTCACATCTCCCGACGCGACGCCGTTGTACTGTCACGGAAATTTCACGCGGAGAGACGTAATCTATAGCCGCGTCAGCTATCACAGCGTCAGCCGCAAACTCCGCACTCATGCTACAATGAGTGTGCAAACTTCACTGTTGCGCTGCGGCGACCAGCAGTGCATGCCCTACACACATGCCGAATTGAGGAGATGGACACAGTGGTAAAGGTCCTGATTGCAGACGACCATGCCGTTGTACGCAAGGGGCTTCAGCAAATCGTCAGGGAGCAGGCCCCCTACATGGAGATTGGTGAGGCTGAAAGTGGACAGGAAGTCCTCGACAAAGTGCGCTCGGACACATGGAACTGTCTTGTGCTCGACATCTCCATGCCCGGGCGCAATGGGCTTGACATTCTAAACGAGGTGCGCCACAGTTGCCCTGAGTTACCTGTTTTGATTCTGAGCATGCATCCCGAAGAGCAGTATGCGTTTCGGGTGCTCAAGGCGGGCGCGTCCGGCTACATGAACAAGGAGGTGGCGCTGGAAGAACTCGTAGGCGCGATTCAGCGTGTCGTCGACGGCGGCAAGTATATCAGTACAACGCTTGCCGAACGGCTGGCGATGGGGCTGAGCGGTGATCTGGACAAGCTCCCCCATGAAGCGCTCTCCGACCGGGAGTATACTGTCCTCCTCATGATTGGCTCCGGCAAATCGGTGAGTGAAATCGGCGACGACCTGGGGCTGAGCGTCAAGACAATCAGCACCTACCGCTCGCGCATTCTGGAAAAGATGGAGATGAAGACCAACGCAGACCTGATCCGCTATGTCATTGACAACAAGTTGGATGCGTAGCGCGAAGCACACCGTAAGCGGCGAATCGTAGTGCGCATGGTGCACAATCGTGCCTTTGCACATGATTATCTGCATATCAAGTGTAGGATAAACCCCGACAGTGCCACACGCGCCTAACTGATAGCGCTTCGTGCCTACTCTTTGCTACACTCCAGAGTGGAGATAGGTTATTGAGGAGCTACGATGTGGCACGGCAACTAGAATACAGATACGAAGTGCCCAACATGATGGCAAAGCCAGTTCGAATACTGATCATGGATGATGCGCCGGTTGTGCGTCGCTTAATCGTTGATCTTGTCGATGAAATTGAAGGCGTAGATGGGGTGCTCCAGGCAGGCGATGCCACGGCAGCTGTACGGTTAGCAGAAGAACACAAGCCCAACATTGCCATCCTCGACATCAAGGTGCCGGGGGGCAGGGGGTTCCGCAACGGGATTGATGTACTGCGTTTTGTCATGAAGACGAATCCTGACGCGTCCGTCATTATGTTGACGAACCACACGACCTCACGCTACAAGACAGAGTGTGAACGGGCGGGTGCAACCTACTTCCTGGATAAGTCCAGCGAGTTTGACCAACTGCCCTTTGCCATTGAAGAGTTGGTGAATAATCTGCTTAGTCAATAACGCTTCGCCTGGCAGACAGCTGTTGTTTGCGTGCGTTGTGAAGTGACGATTAATTTCCGCCCTGGCGCCATAACTCATGCGCACAGTGCGGGTGCGTTTTTGCGTACAGCGCGCATGGCCGAAACTGAATGGTTGGGTGGGGACGGCCTTGTGGTCGTCCTTTTTGATTTCTGCACATGCCAGTGCTGGGCGCAGACCTGCGCCTGCGAATCACAGTTGCCTGTACAGGCGCGTCAGTGAATGGCTGACAGCGGGCTTCGCCCAACGCCTACCTGCGCGCGGCAGCCTGGCTGATACCCACCGCGGCTCGGCTTCAATATAGTGGGGCCAGGTAAGAGCGGAGGCAGCGGAACCAGAGGCAGCGGAGTGGCAACGAGGCCACAACAAACGCTGGCGAAGACAAGTTCGCGCACTTCTCGGCTCATCCGAGCGCCGACCTGAAGCGAAATCGAGCTACCGAATCTCCAAACAACTCAGGTTGCGTATCTCTCAGGTTGTGTATCCTAAAGGCAATTTGCAAAGGAGCAATTTTGATGAATGACGACGTTCTGAAGGGCCAGTGGCGTCAAATGCAGGGCAGCGTAAAAGAGAACTTTGGCAAGCTGACCGATGACGACATGCAGCAGATTGACGGCAACATGGATCAGTTGATGGGCAAGATCCAGGAGCGCTACGGCTACACCAAGGAGCAG
Source organism: uncultured Chloroflexia bacterium (assembly GCA_963773745.1). Lineage (GTDB taxonomy): Bacteria > Chloroflexota > Anaerolineae > Caldilineales > Caldilineaceae > UBA5069. The sequence goes on along the minus strand of CAVZCL010000001.1, from coordinate 1,001,075 downwards.
GCCAAGGAGCAGTGGGACAGCTTCTGGAACAAAGCCAGCAACAAGGCCAACGAAATGGGTGACAGGGCTTCTTAGGCCGCGTGTAGTACCGATGGCCGCAAAGGAGTTCTGCTCCATGCCAGCCTGCACTTTACAGCGAATTTACCTCGTAGTGGGCATATGGGGTTTGCATAGGATGCAGCAAACAGGTCGCCGTGAGGCGACCTGTTTGCGTCTACGCGTTGAGATTCCCGCGCTGCAGATCCCCAAACCGTCGCATATCTATGTAAAGCTAAGCAACCCATAGCGTTGGCCCGGAAACGCGTCCCGCACTTGCGCCAATTGGTGGCTCCGAACCTGTCCATTTGGGGGGTGACGGGCATCGCTTTTGCCGTTATCCTGACTTGGAACCCGGCATGCCGGAGTCCCGGCATATGGTTGACGTATCGTGCAATGTGACATAAAATGGAGTCCTGACAAAGGACAGAAGCCACGCCTTTCGAGTGGTTCCGCGCAGCACCGTGTAGAACGAAAGCAGGACGAGCGATGGCACAGTCTGTTACCTCAACGGGTCAAATTCCCGCCGAACTGGCAGGCCGCACCACAAACAAGAACTTGAAGTTTATTGTTGGTGGATTTTTGCTTATTGGCATAGTTATCTTGCTCATTGTGCAAGCAACCATGTCGACGGGCGCCTACTATCTGACCGTCAGCGAGATACAGGATAGCGGGGCGGCGCTGGTTGGTGAGCGCGTGCGCGCCAGCGGCAAGGTGGTGGATGGCAGCGAAAACTGGGATCCGCAGTCAATTACGCTGCGCTTCAATATTACCGACGAAAAGGGCGCGCAACTGCCCATTGTCTTCTTTGGCCCTCGCCCCGACAACTTCCAGCGCGCCGCCGAAGCAATCGTCGAGGGAACAATGCTTCCCGACGGTTCTTTCCAGGCCAACGATCTGTTGCTCAAGTGCCCCAGCCGCTATGAAGAAGAGCCTGAGCAGATCCACGTTACGTCCGACAGATAAGCAATCCGAAGTATCAATACCCTGTGCGGGTGCTCGGCTCAACGAGTCTCTCGCTCTGCGTTAGCCTCTCGCCTAGGGCGAAGCACGCGAAATGCAAAGCCCAGTCGCCCGCACAGGGGTGAAATAGCTGCGCGCTGATCGCGCAATAGCCCGCACGATGGCCCTGGCGGCTGCGTGGAGCCAAGTGATCCCCTTTATGAATCGGTTTACTCATATGGTTTCCGGCCTCGGACAGCGCATCGTATCGCGCCGTTCGGCACTCGGCGCCATTGCACTCTTGTGTACGCTCGTCTTTGTCGCGCTGATTGGCCCGCCTGTTGTGAGCGCACAGGATGTACTGGGGCCGGCCCCCACCTTTGACCCGGCGCAGATTGCGCCGCCCGTGGGAACGCCCAGCGCACGCGTGGGGCGCCCTGTCTACATGGAGAGCTGCGCCCCCTGCCACGGCGAAACGGGCAACGGCGCCGGGCCAGACGCAGCGGGCCTCAATGGCGCACAGCCGGCCATCTTTAACGATGCGGCCACCTTTTGGGACCAGCAGCCTGCCGAACTCTTCTTCACCACGAAATACGGGCGCATGCAGGCGATGATGCCCCCCTTCAGCCAGCGCTATGACGACGCAACCATCTGGAATACGGTGGCCTACGCCTGGAGCCTGCACACATCCGAGCAGGAAGTGGCCAGCGGCGCAGCGCTCTATGACGAGTCGTGTGCTGCCTGCCATGGCGACACGGGTGCAGGTGACGGCCCGGATGGCGCGGATGTGACGAGCGACTTCTCAAACGCCGACTACGCCGTTTTCCGCAGCCAGGCCGATTGGGACGCCGGCTGGACACAGGCACACGCCGACATCGGCGCAGAGTGGGCCTCCGCCGACAGGGCAGCTGTGCTCGAGTATGTGCGCACCTTCTCGCAGACGCCGCCGTGGGTTTCGCCCTGGCAGCCCGGTGATGGCGTCATTACAGGCAGCGTGGAGCAGGGTTCGGCAGAAGGCGCCGCAGCCATTAGCGACACCGTTCAGTTGAACGCCTTCCTCGGCTTTGAGCCGATAGCGACCTTCACCACCACGCTGGCGTCCGACGGCAGCTTCGCCTTCAACGAGCTCGCGCTCGACCCGAACCTGAATTACATTGCTTCGGTGGCGGCCGGCGGCGCAAACTACAGTTCAAACTTCATAACGCTCTCTCCCGTTACACAGACGGTGCAGACATCCATCACCGTCTTCGACACGACCAATGATCCTACCGTCATTTCGATTGCGCGGCTGCACTGGATCCTCGAGATCGAGCAGGGTGCGCTGCTTGTGGGCCAGATTTATGCGCTCAGCAACGATTCGGACCGCACATTCATCGGCACCAACGTGAGCGGCAGCGATGTCCCCGTCACCTTTGCCATGCAGGTGCCCGCAGGTGCACAGGATGTTGCCTTTGACAGTGGCGCTCTGGGCGGTCGCTTCCAGCAGGTGGGCCCGGTCATCTACGACACAATGCCCATCCCTCCGGGTACAGGTACACGCCAGATCATCATCCGCTATGTGCTCCCCTATGAGGGCACTGCGGTCGACCTGGCGCAGGAGTTGCTCTACCCCGCCGCCGAAGTCAGCATGCTCGTCTCCGACCTGGAAGGCATGACCGTGGATGCCACCGGGCTGACATTCGTCAGCGTCGAGAATATGGGCAATCTGGCCTACCAGTTCTGGTCGGCCCAGGATGCGCAACCGGGCACGCTTGAGGTCACAATGGACGGCCTGCCCGAGCCAGGCGTCAACGACCCGCGGCTGGCAGCACGTCAGGAAGACGCGGCGGCAGCCGGCACAGGATCAGGCGGCGCAGCAGCGGGCAGCACAAACGCCGGGGGCGCAGGCAGCACAACGAGCACAGCCGAGCGCACAACGGCTCCCTTGCTGGACCCGTGGGCGAGCGCCGTCATCGCTGCGATTGTGGCTGCCGGCCTGGTGGGCGCGCTGCTCTATGCCACAGCTTCCGGCACGGTGCGCTCGCAATCCACAAAGAACGACCTCATACAATTGCGCAATGGCCTGCTCGACCGCATGGCCCATCTCGACGACCTGCATGCGCTCGGTGACATTACCGACAACGACTGGATGCGGCGACGCGCCCAGCTCAAAACGCAGCTGCTGGATGTTGAGCGGCGGCTGGGCGGCGCACAACACTTCAAAGCACAGCCGGCATAGTCGAGCGGCAACGCGTCTTCATCTGGACAAGTGGCCAGGCAGCGAACTCCACCCTGGATGGTTGTAGGGTGCGCGCTCTTTCGCTATGCTGGATAGTGGCCCAGTGCAGCCGACTGCATTTGCGCCGGTTTCCATGAAATGCAAGGATCATGTCATGCCCAGAAGCCCCTTCCATCGGCACATAATCACCCTTCTCGCCCTCCTTGTCCTCCTGATGGGGGTGTTGGGCGCGTGCGCTGTGACGCAGGGCCCTCCCGGCGTAGACGGCCCGCAGGGACCAGCCGGCCCGCCGGGACCCGTGGGTCCGCAAGGCGATATCGGAGACCAGGGACCGCGTGGGCCGCAAGGCAATGCCGGCCTTGATGCGACGCCTGCCATCTTCATTGGCTCGTCGGCCTGTGCCGAGTGCCACGAAGATCTGGCCGCTTCCTATGCGGAGACGGGCCACGCGCACATCATGAGCGCCGTGATTGATGGCGAGGCGCCCGAGTTCCCCTTCACAGAAGTCAAGAATCCGCCCGATGGCACAACCTGGGACGACATCCTCTACGTTGTGGGCGGCTATGGCTGGAAGGCGCTCTTCCTCGACAAGGAAGGGTATCTGATTACGGGTGAGGGCGCACAGTACAACCTTGAGAACAATTCGCTGCGCACGGGTGATGATTTTGTTCCGTATCACGCGGGCGAAACCAACCTGCTCTACGATTGCGCCAGCTGCCATACCACCGGCTTCATACCGGAAGGCAACCAGGACGGTTTGCCCGGCCTGATTGGCACGTGGAACGAGGCGGCCGTGGGTTGCGAGGCGTGCCATGGCGCAGGCAGCAACCACGCAAACAATCCCTACCAGGTCTCCATGACAATTAGGCGGGATGCGCAGGCGTGCCAGCAGTGCCATGCGGCGGGCACCACCGAACCGATTCCCACCATAGATGGCTTTATACCCAACCATGGCCCCAACATGGACGGCCATGTGCTGCTGCCCTTCATGGGCAAAAAGGCCGTCATGGACTGCATTGACTGCCACAATCCGCACGAGACCACAATCCACGCCAAGGGGCAGGGCATTGGCGGCGAGTGCCAGAGCTGCCACTTTGCGGCTGATGAATTCCAGAAGATTGACAACCGCAAACATGCCAATTGTGTTGATTGCCACATGCCGCGCATCATTGAGGTGGCCACAAGCGACCCGGAGAAGTTCACCGCCGACTATCGCACGCACCTCATGGCGATCAACCCGACTGTTGTGCCGCAGTTGAACAACAAGGGCGAGTTTGACACGCCCTACCTGACGCTGCAGTCGTCGTGCATGGGCTGCCACAACGCGGACGGCCGCGCGCCTGCGCTGCCCGATGCCGCGCTGATTGACGTGGCGACAAATTACCACAGCCGCGAGCTTACGGGTGCGGCCAACGATTTTGACATTGATGACTACGCCGAGTGAGGAAGCCGAGAGCGCTGACGAGAACGGCGCAGCTTCGGACGAAGACGCGGCAGCCGGCGAAACCATAACCGATACGGCCGCACTCACCGACACGTCTGCGCTTAACGAGCTGGAAATCATCACTGATACAGAAACCCTCACAGACACCGAGGCTGTTACAGAGACGGTTGGGACAGACGAATAGCATCTGCGTTCGTTACCGCTTGAATACGCCGCCCGGACGGCCACAGCTTTGCTGCCCGGGCACTATGGAACTGACCTGTTGACTTATGGGTGATATTCCCATCTCACCACAACCTGCCTCACGCGTGACACTCTGGCGTGCGCTGCTGCTGGCCGTTGCCTGCGCTGTGCTGGTCGGCTTTGCCGTCTTCAGCCTGGAGGCGCGGCCCGCGCTGGGCCAGGACGCGGCAACGCCCGTGCCTGCCGAGGAGCCGGCTGCCGCTGCACCCGTTACGGAGACGGCAGCGCTTACCGATACAGCTGCACTCACCGCGACTGCCGGCCTCACCGCGACCGCCGCCCTGACCGAGGCCGCTGCAGCCCTTGATGTAATCCATCAGGCCAACACGCTGCCGCGCAGCGGGCAGGCGGGCGCACCCGACCAGGCATGCCGCCTCTGCCATGCCGACAGCACGGCGACGATGACGCTTCCCTCAGGCGAAATCCTGCAGGCAGGGTTGGACCTGTCGGTGCTCGACAATTCCGTCCACGGCACGCACGCAATTGCCTCGGTCTACTGCACCGACTGCCACCAGCCGAAGCAGCGCTACCAGTACCCCCACGCCGACAACCCGGCGCAGACGCTGCACGACTTTGAGACGGAGATCGCCTCAAACTGCCAGAGCTGCCACATGTCGGCCGAACTGCACAACCCGGGCCACCTCCAGGCGCTGCGCGCAGGCACGAATGAGAATCTGCCCGTTTGCACCGACTGCCACGGCGGCCATGATGTGGCGCCGGTGGAGCAGATGTACAGCGACCCCGTGGCCTACTGCCAGACGTGCCACGCGATTGCCGACATGGAGCAGCCGCAGGTCAAGTTTGCGCACGAACAGGTTGTAGATAACCTGAGTGACGCGCAGGATTGCCAAACCTGCCACTCCGACCAGTTGCAAACGCAATCGCAGCAGTGCGCCAATTGCCACGGCCTGCTGGACACGCAGGTTGAGCGCACCACGGTGGAGGGCGAGACGGAACTCATTGACCTCAACGTCAACAAGCACGATGTCGTCATGTCCGTGCACGGCAACCGCGTCATTAACGGCGTGCAGTACCCCGCGCTGGAGTGCACCGAGTGCCACTCTGACATGGGCGACGGCGGCTTCCCCCACCCGCCCGAACTGCTGGTGAACCGCGGCGAGCTGCGCACCAGCGTAGAGGTCAATTGCGTGCGCTGCCACGAGGATGTGGGCAATCAGGCCGCCGACGGCATTCACGCCGAACTGGCCGCCGAAGGAGTCTTGAATACGGCCTCGTGCGCCGACTGCCACGGCAGTCACCTGATTCTGCCGCCCAACGTGCCACGCACGCGCATCAGCGACACCTGCGGCACCTGCCACGAGGAGATCTTCATAGCCTACAAGGGCAGCGTGCATGGCTCGGCGCTCTACGGGCGCAACAATCCCGACGTGCCGGTCTGCACCGATTGCCACGGCGCACATCAGATTGACGACCCGACGACCGCGGCTTTCAGGTTGAGTTCGCCCGTCCTCTGCGGCGAATGCCATGCCAACGATGTCATGATGGAGAAGTACGACATCTCCACCAATGTCTTTGACAGCTACCTGACTGATTTCCACGGCAAGACAGTGCAGATGTTCGAGGCCACCTCGCCCAACGAGGCGACAAACAAGGCCGTCTGCTACGACTGCCACGGTGTCCACGACATTCAGTCGATGAGCAACACGTCCGAAGAAGAGATGCAGGAGCGCGTTCTGGTGACCTGCCAGAAGTGCCATCCCGACGCCAACGAGAACTTCCCGTCATCGTGGATGAGCCACTACGAGCCGTCGCTCGAGAACTATCCAATTGTTTATCTGGTGACGCTCTTCTACAAGATTCTGATTCCCACGGTACTGGGCGGCTTCCTGCTCTTCATCGGCTCGGACATCTTCCGGCGCACATCGGATCGCTTCCTCTCGCGGCGCGAGGCAAAGCGCAAGCGGAATGGCTCTGCAGCGCAGAGCGACGATGCAGCGCCGAGCGAACAAGGAAGAATAGGCTGGGCATCCAGCTGCTTAGTATGAATGGATTGGCACGATGAGTGTATCCGACAGCGCTTCAAGCGAGATGAGGGACGAAATGGCACGTGCCCAGGCTGCCGCGGCAGCCCATGAGCACGCGGCACGCGGCCACGCATGAGGAGGAAGAACTCGACGAGCATATCCTGCGCTTTCCCGTGGCCGACCGCATTGAGCACATCATCACCATAGCCAGCTTCACGGTGCTGGCAGTCACCGGCTTGCCGCAGATGTACTCAACGTGGCCCATCATGTTGTGGGCCATTCAAGCCATGGGCGGCATCGAGACAATTCGCATCATCCACCGTGTTGCGGCCGTGGTGCTCATTTTGGGCTCCATTTGGCACATTGCCGCCATGGGCTACAAGGTCTACGTCAAGCGTGTGCGCATGACGATGCTGCCTGGCTGGAAGGATGTTGTGGATGCGGTGCAGGGGCTTGGCTACAACTTTCGCATCTTGCGCAAGGCCCCGCGCATGGGCAAGTTCAATTACATGGAGAAGGCAGAGTATTGGGCGCTGGTGTGGGGCACTGTGGTGATGATGGTGACGGGCTACATGCTCTGGAACCCCATTGCCACCACCAGCATCTTCCCCGGTTCCGTGATTCCGGTCGCGCGCATGGCGCATGGCCTGGAAGCCGTGCTGGCGGTCCTCTCCATTATTACGTGGCATATGTACCATGTACACCTCAAGCGCTTCAACAGGAGCATGTTTAGCGGTTACATTACGCGTGAAGAGATGGAAGAAGAGCACCAGATTGAGCTGGAGTTGCACGACGCGGGCAAGGCCAAGCCGCTGGCGCGCAACAGGGAGAACAAGCGGAGGCGGGCGCGCATCTACGTGCCCATTGCCGGCGTGATTACCGCAATGCTCTTCCTGGCAACCTTCTATTTCCTCACCTTTGAACAAACGGCAATCACGACGATTCCTCCGTCGGATGCAAGCATATCCGTGCCGCTGACGCCCACTCCGCCGCAAATACAGTAGCAGGGCGCCAACGGGCCGTCTCCCGAGTGCGCAGCCAGAGATGCCTGCAAAGCCGGGGACAGTTGGTCATGAGTGGGTTGAGCGAGGATTGTGTGTCGCAGTTGGGCCGTAGCTGTTGGTACCGCGCAGGTTGTCATCAAGCCGAACTTCCCACTTCGGGAGGAAGGAGGGTCCCCACGAACCGTTATCAATTGTTATCTCTATCCAGTTGGTTCTCAGTTGTACCTTGCGAGAATCACCGTACATCACAGATCATCACGATCAACTCAGATGAGGTGAGCACATGAAGAAAATTCTACTCCTCGCAAGTCTGGTAGGCGTTGTTGCGTTGGCGCTCTTCCTGACAACAGGTGTTGCGCAGGCGCAGGATGCAGCGGACCCCGCTGTGCCCTTTACGGGAACAGTGCCGTTCCTGAGCGAGTGGATGGGCTCGGCCCACGCCGATGCCACAGCCGAAGCATTCCGCCATTGGGATGAAGAAGATCCTGCCGAAATCCCCGTGGAATGTGCAAAGTGTCACAGCAGCACCGGATTCCAGGACTATGTCGGTGCGGATGGCAGCGAAGTCAACGTTGTTGACACGCCCCATGCGCTCGGCACGGTTGTGGACTGTGCGGCTTGCCACAACAGCGGCACCGTCAACAAGACCAGCGTCATCATGCCCTCGGGCATTGAGCTGACGAATCTTGGGGCCGAGGCGCGCTGCATGGAATGCCATCAGGGACGCGAGTCCAAGTTCAGCGTCGACGCAGCGATTGAAGAGGCAGCAGTCGAAGATGTGGATGCAGTGAGCGCCGACCTCGGCTTCCTCAACATCCATTACTTTGCGGCCGCAGCCACCAAGTACGGCACCCTGGCCAAGGGCGGATACGAGTATGACGGCATGTCGTATGACGGAAACTTTGCCCATGTAGATGGGTACAGCACCTGCAACGAATGCCACAACCCGCACACGCTTGAGGTGAAGCTCGAAGAGTGCGCTACCTGCCACGAAGACGTGGCCTCCATAGAAGACGTGCAAGCCATCCGTATGCAAGGCTCGCAGGTTGACTATAACGGCAACGGCGACGTGGACGAGGGCATCTATGCCGAGGTTCAGGGTCTGCAGGAATCACTGTATGCAAACATGCAGGCTTATGCCACGGAAGTGGCCGGAGCCCCAATTGTCTACAGCCCTGCTGCCTACCCGTACTTCTTCAACGACACCAATGCGGACGGCGTGTTGGGCGATGACGAGGCTGTCTTCCCGAATGCCTTCAAGTCGTGGACGCCTCGCCTTCTCAAGGCCGCCTACAACTACCAGACTTCCATCAAGGACCCCGGCTCCTACGTGCACGGTGGCAAGTACATTATCCAGTTGATGTATGACTCGATTGATGACTTGAACCAGGCGCTGGGCGAGCCCATGGACATGACGGCAATGGCCCGGATTGACTCCGGCCACTTTGCCGGCTCTGAAGAAGCATTCCGCCATTGGGATGAAGAGGGTGTTGTGCCCGGTAGCTGCGCCAAGTGCCACGCTGCCGATGGCCTGCCCACCTTCCTCACCGAAGGGGTCAACGTTTCGACGCTGCCCTCCAATGGTCTCCAATGCTCGACCTGCCACAACGACCTGGTTGAGTTCACGCTGTATGAGGTAGAGAGCGTCAAGTTCCCCAGCGGTGCTGTCATTAGCGCTGATGAGCCTGAGACCAACCTCTGCCTGAACTGCCACCAGGGACGCGAATCGGGCGTTAGCGTTGCCAAGCTGATTGGCGACGCCGAGCCTGACGAGCAGGCCGAAAGCCTGCGCTTCATTAACCCCCACTACTTCGCCGCCGGCGCAACACTCTACGGCAGCGAAGCCATGGGTATGTACCAGTACGAAGGCAAGGAATACGCCGGCTTCAACAAGCACTCCGGCGTCAACCAGTGCAACGACTGCCATCAGACGCATGCGCTTACGGTTGACCCGGATGTGTGCGCCGAATGTCACGAGGAAGTTTCCTCGCCTGAGGACTTTGTGAACATTCGCTACAACTTCGTGGACTACGACGGTGACGGTGATGACGAAGAAGGCCTCGCTCTTGAAGAAGAGACGATGCTGGAAGCGCTCTATGCCGGCATTCAGGCGTATGCTGCGGAGACAACGGGCGCGTCGATTCTCTATGACGCCAACAGCTACCCGTACTTCTTCGCCGACACCAACGCCAATGGCGAACTGGATGCTGACGAAGCGAACGGTGGCAATTCCTTCAAGAGTTGGACCCCGCGCCTGCTGCGCGCCGCCTACAACTTCCAGTGGGCGCAGAAGGACCCAGGCTCGTTTGTGCACAACGGCACATATGTCATTCAGGCGCTGTACGACAGCCTGGAAGACATCGGTGTTGACGTGTCGGAGATGACGCGGCCCGAGTAGCAGAGCGGCAGTTATGCAAGTGCAGTAATGCAAGTGCAGCAACCGCAAGTCGTCGTGGCTGCCTCCGCTGCAACGACACGATGGCTCCTCGCTCATGCGACGGCGAGCGGCCAGGCACACAATCCCTGACGTACATCATGACCGGGCGCTCCGGCGCCCGGTCATGATTTGCCCAGCCGCGACGGTTGCCGCAGGGCAGAGCTCCGGCGCTGCGCCGGCAACCAATATCAACCAGGCCTGCCTTGCGTTTTGTAGCGCAAGCCCGACAGTCCAAAATGAATATCCAACCTATTGCATCGGCCCTTCCACCCTTCATGGGGTAGACATAAGAGGCCAACTTACAGGAGCCAACCGGTTCCGTTGTGCTATAATGGCGAACCGGAGATGACGATGAAAATGAGCAACCAGCAGACCAATCGCAGGCAGTCGTGGTTAGATATTGAACGGGCCGGCGCGCTGCGCACCCTTGTTCGCGCGCTGCGCACCACGGCCCGCGGGCTGCTCCTGGTGGCTGCGGTGTGGGCCGTTTTTGCGGTGCAGAGTGCGTTTGCGCAAACACCTGCGCCCGCCGAGGAGCCTGCCGCGGTGGGTACGCCCGTCAGCTCCAATGACGTCAACGACGTGGCGCGCCAGCTCTGGTGCCCTCTCTGCAGCGGCGTGCGGCTTGATGCATGTGAGCTAAAGGCGTGCGCGCAGATGAAGGACGAGATCGCCATCATGCTTGGCGAAGGGCAGGATGTGCAGTTGATCAAGGACACCTTCGTCACCCGCTACGGCCCGCAGGTGCTGGGCGAACCGCCTCGCTCGGGCTTCAACTGGCTGGCGTGGGTGCTGCCCTTCATTGTGCTGGCCGGCGGCGGCGTCTATCTTTACACACGGGCGCGTGCCATGGGGCGCGACCCCAATCCGGCTCCATCCTCGGTAGCCTCTGCGCCCCCCAGCGATTACGAGCGCAAGCTGGACGCCGAGTTGAAGCAATACGACTAAGCGATCCCGACAGAGATCCTCCGACGACACCTTTCCGACCGGGAGTTTACGAGTAATCCTATGAGCCTTGATCCACTGCTTACAGGTGACACCGACCTGACCGGCGACACCTCACTCGAGGCAGCCGGCCCGCCCAAAATGTCCGTCTACATCTGGCAGGGCGCAATTGTGCTGTTCCTGCTGCTGCTCTTTGCCGGCCTCGGCTTTCAGCTTTGGCGCACGAATAATGCCGAGCAGCGCGCCGCAGGCGAAGCGCCTCCCTTCACCTTCACCACCTTCGACGGCCAGACGATCAACTCGGAGGATTTGCGCGGCAAAGGCATCGTGCTCAATTTCTGGGCCTCGTGGTGCGACCCGTGCCGCGAAGAGGCGGCCTTGCTCGAGGCCACCTGGCAGCAGGAGCAGAACAACGGCATCGTCTTCCTGGGTCTCGATTACCTGGACCAGGAGCCGGCTGCGCTGGCCTACATGAAGGAATTCGGCGTCACCTATCCCAGCGGCCCCGACCTGCAGAGCAACGCAGCGCGCAGCTATGGCATCAAGGGCGTGCCCGAAACCTTCTTTATTGACCCTCAAGGCAATATCACCGAAATTGTGATTGGCCCGATTCCAAACCAGGCGCGCATGGAAGCGCTGCTTGACGAGATTCGCCCTGTCCAGTAGTCCCTCTGCACTCTACCGGCCTGAGCCGCGCACACCTGCTTTTTCTGAACGACAAAGGACTTCCCATGATCTTTGACGTCGGCCATCTCATTTTGATCACTGCACTGCTGCTTACGGTCTTTGGCGTGGTTGTTTCCTTTTGGGGCGGCCATACGCGCAACGTCAAGCTCGTTGCCAGCAGCTTCAACGCTGTCTATGCAGGCTTCGCACTGGTCTTTGCTGCAGCGGTCATTCTCTGGTATGGCCTGCTGGATGACCATTTTGAGCTGAGCTACGTTTGGAATCACTCGGAAATCGCGCTGCCAACCTTCTACAAGTTTGCGGCTCTATGGGGCGGGCAGTCTGGCAGCCTGCTCTTCTGGGTGCTGATCCTCAGCGGTTTCAGCACGGCCGTGGCGCTGCAAAATCGTCACAAGCACCAGGTGCTTATGCCGTACGTCAACGGCGTACTCATGTTCACCTCGGTCTTCTTCCTGACGCTGCTGGTCTTTGCCGCCAACCCCTTTGAGCGTGTCCCCTTTGTGCCTGCCGACGGCCAGGGGCTGAACCCGCTGCTGCAGAACTACTGGATGGTCATCCACCCCGTCATGCTTTACCTGGGCTATGTGGGGCTGGCCGTTCCCTTCGCGTTTGCCGGCGCTGCGCTCATCAGCCGGAAGCTCGACAACGAGTGGGTGCGCACCGTGCGCCGCTGGACGTTGATCCCCTGGCTCTTCCTCTCCATTGGCATCATCATGGGCAGCCAGTGGGCCTACATGGAACTGGGCTGGGGCGGCTATTGGGCATGGGACCCGGTGGAGAATGCCTCCTTCCTGCCGTGGCTCACAGGCACTGCCTTCCTGCACAGTATCATCATTCAGGAGCAGCGCGGCATCCTCAAGGTGTGGAACATGGTGCTCATCTGGGCCACCTATTTCCTGGTGATCCTTGGCACCTTCACCACCCGTTCGGGCGTGCTCGAGAGCGTGCATGCGTTTGCGCGCAGCAACGTGGGCATCTACTTCCTCGTCTTCCTGATCATTGTAGTCTTCGCCTTCCTCTATCTGCTCTTCAGCCGCCTGCCGCTCCTCAAGGCCGAGCAGCCAATCGACTCGTACATGAGCCGAGAGGCGGCCTTCCTGGCCAACAACTGGGTCTTTGCGGCGATTGCCTTTGCCACCCTGTGGGGCACCTTCTTCCCCATGTTCAGCGAGATTCTCACCGGCCAGCGCATTAGCGTGGCGGCACCCTTCTTCAACAAGGTGAACGGGCCGCTCTTCATGCTGCTGGTGATTCTCATGGGCGTTGGGCCGCTCATGGGTTGGAGGCACACAAGCGCTGCCTCACTGCGCAAGCAGTTCGTCTGGCCGCTGGTAACGATGGTCGTTGTGGGCGTGGCCACATACTTCATTGGTGGGAGCCTCTTTGCCGCCCTCGGGCTGGCCGTGCTTGCCTTTGCCGCTGCAACCATCTTGCAGGAGTATGTGCGCGGCATTATGGCGCGACGCACAACCAACAACGAGAACGTTTTCGTGGCAATGGGCAACCTGTGGCGGCGCAACGGGCGGCGCTACGGTGGCTATCTCGTCCACCTTGCAATTGTGATGATTGGCGTCGCCGTCGTGGGCAACGAGTTCTATCAGCAGACGACCAACGTGACGCTGGCGCGCGGTGAGGTTGTGCAGCTTGGCGGCTTTGAGTTGGAGTTCGGCGGTATGCGCGTCGAAAACGAATCGAACCGCGACGTCTACGCAGCACAGGTCAACATCTTTGACAGCGAATCCGGCAGAGCGCTGGGCGAAATTTCGCCCAGCCGTAACGTCTATTTCAAGACGCCCGACATGCCCACCAGTGAAGTGGGCTTGCGCATGTCACCCATCCAGGATGTCTATGTGGTGCTCAATGGGTGGGATGAGTCGGGCAATTCGGCCACCTTCACCGTCTACATCAATCCGCTGACAATGTGGATGTGGCTTGGCGGCCTGATGCTGGCGTTGGGCACACTGATCGCCTCCTGGCCCAACCCAACGCGCCGCCGCACCGAAACCTACTCGGCGGTAGCGTACGCGACGGGCGATTAAGGCTGGAAGATTGATCATTGAATATTGACAATTGGCGGCTGCCATTCCGCAAATGATCAATGTTCAATTTTCGGCCGGTGTCTGTGGATTTAAGTCAAAACAACGTTCCACGAAACAGGTAGATTATGGTTGCAGTAACGCTGGTTATCGCGCTCGTCGTTTCTCTGGCCGCGCTGGCCTGGGTGATTTGGCCTCTGCTGGACCGCTCACCTGCGCTGCCGCTGGTTGAGGATGACCGCCTTGGCACTCTCATCGCGCGCAAGGAAAGCGTCATGACCGCGATCAAGGACCTTGAGTTTGACTACAACGTGGGCAAGCTCGACGATGAGGATTATCAGCGCTATGACCAGCGCTTGCGCCGCCAGGCGATTGGGCTGATCCAGCAGATCGAAACGATCGCGCCCCAGAGCACCGGCCTCGACGTCAAGGTGGAGAACGAAATCGCACAAAGGCGCAAGGTCATTGCGCCCAACAGCGTGCCCGCTGCATACGCCGCGCCACAGACCGTGGCGCTTGGGCAGCCGGCCGCGCCCCGCCCGCAGCCGACCAACGGCGGCGCAACTGTTGCGCTGCCAACGGCCGTACCCGCCGGCGCAGCCGGCGCAACACGCTTCTGTACAAACTGCGGCTCTACCATACAGCCGCAGCACAAGTTCTGCGCCAACTGTGGCACACCTGTGAGCGCATAGCCCCGCTTGCTGTGCGGGCGGCGCAGTCCAGGCCGCCCGTTCACCAGCACGCCCTTCAGCATGCCGGCGCACTCCCTCGCCGGGCGCGCAATCCACTGCTCCCCTCATCGAACTCCTCGGCCCGCTGAACTGCATGCACGTTGTCGGACGCCATCGTTCATGGCGTCAGGAGCGTCAACACATGATTCTGAAGAACCTGTGGCGGCGCGGCATGCGCAGCCTCCTCACCCTCATTGGCATTGCCACGGGGGTTGCCGCCGTTGTGGCGCTGGGCTCGATTGGCAACGGCATTGCCAACAACTATGGCGGCGCACTGGGGCTTAACAACGAACTGATCGTGAGCCAGGCCGGCGCGATTGATGTGCTCATGGGCGGCCTTGACGAAAAGCTCGGCGAGCGCATTGCCACCATCCCCGACGTCACCAACGTGGACCCTGGCGTCTTCACCTTCATCAATGTGGAAGGCAGCCCCTTCTTCCTGGTTTACGGCTACCCGCCCAACAGCGCCGCCACGCAGCACTACCGCATTGTGGAGGGCAAGCCCGCGGTAACGACCGGGCAGGTGGTGTTGGGGCGCACCGCCGCAACCGACATGGCCGTCGCCATCGACGATACTGTGCGGCTGGCCGGCACGCCCTATCGCGTGGTGGGCATCTACGAAACGGGGCAGGGGCTTGAGGAGTCGGGCGGGCTGGTGACGCTCGGTGATGCCCAGGAGATCGCCTCCAAAGTGGGCAGCGTCAGCCTCTTTCAGGTGGGCGTGCGCAAGGGCGCCAACATTGACACGGTCATTAGCCGTATCGAGAATCTGGATGACGAGCTAGGCGTAAGCAAGTCGAGCGAATACAAATCAGGGGCGCAGTTCACCGGTTACTTCACCGCCATGGCCTACGGCGTGGCGGCCATCGCCATTCTGATTGGCGGGCTGGGGATGATGAGCGCGATGGTGATGAGCGTGCTCGAGCGCACGCGCGAAATCGGCACGCTGCGCGCTGTGGGCTGGAGCCGCGGCCGTGTTGTGCGCATGATCCTGGGCGAAGCAGTGCTGTTGAGCCTGGCGGGTGGCGTGGCCGGCGTCATTTTGGGCGTTGGATTGGCGTGGCTGGCGGGGCGCGCCCCGGGCGTGGGCACCATGCTCAGCGGCGGAGTCACCCTGGGTACAATCCTCACAGGCATGGTCACGGCACTGGTGCTGGGGCTGGTGGGCGGCTACTACCCGGCGCGCACGGCGGCCCGCCTGGAGCCCGTGGAGGCGCTGCGCTACGAAGGTGGCTCGGCCGACGCACCCACCGGCGCATGGGCGCGCATGGGCGGGCAGGCCTATCGCAACCTGTGGCGGCGGCGCTCGCGCACGCTGATTTCGGCCACCGCGATTGGCATTGGCGTTGCCACGCTCGTCATGCTGGGCGGAATGCTGGACGGCATCATGGTCACCATGAACGGCATGTCGGGCAGCACAGATCAGGGCAACATTACTGTGATGCAGGGCGGCGCCGCCAGCATGAAGTTGAGCAAGCTGGACGATCGCATTGTGGCGCAGCTTGCGGCCATGCCGGAAATCAAATCAGTCAGCCCGTCGCTGCTCGGTTTTCTGAGCAACGAGCAGATGAACTTCTTTATCATCATTGGGGTGGAGCCGGGCTCGCGCGCGGCGGAGCATTTTGTCGCAGAGGAAGGGCGCGTGCTCCAGCGCCCCAATGAAATCATGCTGGGGCGCGGCACGGCGGATTCGCTGAAACTCGGCGTTGGCGACACACTGCAACTGGCCGAGAACCGCTACAAGGTTGTGGGCATCTATGAGACCGGCGTGGGCTTTGAGGACGGTTCGGGCACCCTGGCGCTGCGTGAAGCACAGCGGCTTCTGGGCATGCCGCGCGCCGTCTCGTTCATCTATGTGGATGTGAAGGAACCCAGCCAGGTCGCGCAAGTTGCCGCCACCATCAATGCACGCTTTCCCGATGCACGCGCCTCGGTGAGCAGCACCTTTGCCCAAACCAGCAACGACATGGCCAATACGGGTGTGTTGGTAATGGTGATCCGCTTGATGGCGATCTTTGTGGGCGGCATTGTAGTGGCCAACACAATGATCATGTCTATCTTTGAGCGCACGCGCGAAATCGGCACGCTGCCGCGCTGTGGGCTGGACGCCGCGCCGCATCATTCGCCAGGTGGTGGAGGAGAGCCTGCTGCTTACATTGCTGGCTGCGCTGCTGGGTTCGGTGCTGGGTGTGGCGATGATGCATGCAGTCACCTTTATTCCGCTCTATGGCGATATTCTTGTGCCCAAGTGGACTGTTGCCACCTTTGCCACAGCAGTGGGCGTGGCGGTTGTGCTGGGAATCGTCGGCGGCATTGTGCCCGCCCTGCGCGCCAGCCGCCTGCAGCCGGTGGAGGCGTTGCGCTATGAGTAGCTCGAAAGCAGATCGATGATCTTGCGCAACCTGTGGCGGCGCGGCACGCGCAGCCTGCTGACAATACTTGGCATTGCCGTTGGCGTGGCCGCTGTGGTCGCGCTGGGGGCCATTGCGCAGGGGATTGCCACAAGTTACGGTAGCTCGGTTGCGCTCAGCAATGATCTGGTTGTAAGCCAGGCCAACAGCATTGACATCGTCTTCAGCAGCCTGGATGAGCAGTTGGGTCAGCGCATTGCCGCCGTCCCCGACGTCACCAACGTCGAAGCTGGGGTCTTTACGTGGATTGCAGTGGGCAAGAGCCCCTACTTCATCGTCTACGGCTATCCGCCCAACAGCGTGGCTGCGCAGCACTATCGCATTGTGGAGGGGCAGCCTGCGCTGGCCTCCAAGCAGGTTGCGCTGGGGGCGCGTGCCGCCGAGGCGCTCAATGCCTCTGTTGACGACACTGTGCGCCTTAACGGCGTGCCCTACCGTGTCGTGGGCATTTATGAGACCGGCTCGGGCATGGAAGAGTCGGGCGGCGTTGTAACGCTTGCCGATGCACAGGAGATTGCCTCCAAGCAGCGTGCTGTCAGCCTCTTCCAGGTGGGCGTGCGGCGCGGCGCCGACATTGGCGCTGTGGTCGAGCGCATCAAGAATGTGGACGACGGGCTAACGGTCAGCAAATCCAGCGATTATGAAGGCAGCAGTCAGTGGACGGGCTACATCACCGGCTTCGCCTGGGCGCTGGCAGCGATTGCTATCCTGGTGGGCGGGCTGGGGATGATGAGCGCGATGGTGATGAGCGTGCTCGAGCGCACGCGCGAGATCGGCACGCTGCGCGCAATGGGCTGGAGCCGCGGCCGCGTGCTGCGCATGATCCTGGGCGAAGCGGTGGGGCTGAGCCTGATTGGGGGCGCGATTGGGGTCATCATTGGGTCACTGCTTGCGCTGGGGGCGGCGCAGATTCCGGGCCTGGGCGCTATGCTGGAGGGCGGGCTGAATGCCGGCATCATGGTGCAGGGCATGGTCACTGCGCTCGTGCTGGGACTGGTCGGCGGTCTCTATCCCGCATGGACGGCGGCCAACCTGGAGCCCGTGGAGGCGCTGCGTTACGAAGGGGGCGCGACCAAAGCGCCCAGCGGCCAGTGGGCGCGCATTGGTGGACAGGCCTTTCGCAACTTGTGGCGGCGGCGCACGCGCACCCTCATTTCGGCAACAGCTATCGGCATTGGCGTCGCCACGCTCGTCATGCTGGGCGGGTTGATGAAGGGAACGATGGGACAACTCAACGGGCTCGCAGGGAGCGGCAGCACGGGCAACCTCACCGTAATGCAGCGTGAGGTGGCCGACATGAGCCTGAGCAGCCTCGATGAGCGCATGCTTGCCCAAATAGAAGCCATGCCCGGCGTTGAGCGTGCCAGCCCGGCGCTGCTGGGTTTTGTGATGAACGAGACGCTGCCCCTCTTCATTCTCATCGGCATTGAGCCGACCTCGAGCGCTGGCAACCACTTCAAAGTGGTGGAGGGCAAGGCGCTGGCGCGCCCCAACGAGATCATGGTCGGTCGCGCCGCCGCTGATGCCTTCAAGCTTGGTGTGGGCGACACAATGGTGCTCTACAACAATCGCTACAAAATCGCCGGCATCTATGAGACGGGCGTCGGCTACGAGGATTCTGGGGGCGTGCTGGCCATTCGCGAGGCGCAGCGGCTGCTTGGCCGCCCGCACGCAGTCTCGTTTATCTTCGTCAACGTCAAGAACGCGACCGACGGCGCGGCGGTGGCCGCGGCCATCAATGCGCGCTTCCCCGAGGCGCGGGCAACGCTGAGCAGCGAATTTGCCGAGAACACGAACGATTTGCAGAGTTTCGCCGCGCTCATGCGGGTCATCCAACTGCTGGCGATCTTTGTGGGCGGTATTGTGGTGGCCAACACCATGATCATGTCAATCCATGAACGCACGCGCGAAATCGGCACGCTGCGCGCCCTGGGCTGGGGGCCACGCCGCATCATCGGCCAGGTCGTCCAGGAGAGCTTCTACCTCTGCCTGCTGGCGGCCATCATGGGCTGTCTCTTTGGCGTCGTGTTGATGAGCGCCGTCGCGCTGATCCCGGCCTGGGGAGATTTGCTGGCTCCGCAGTGGGACGCAGCAACCTTCGTGACGGCCATTCTGGTGGCGCTGGTGCTGGGGCTGCTGGGCGGCATCTGGCCTGCCTGGCGCGCCAGCCGCCTGCAGCCGGTGGAGGCGCTGCGCTATGAGTAACGGTACACCCGCCGTACGCCTCTCCAGAGGAGGTGCCCACCATGCCTGATACGTGAAGGAATGCGTAGAAGGTACAGCACACCGGCGCCGCAGGCACGCTGATGTGCGCCCGTTTCACCATTCGACCAATCAACCAATTATTCCGTTTCCGCTCACTCGAGGAGCGACGCAATGAAGCGAGCTATCATTACTCTGGTTATTCTGGCCGTGGTTGCGGCCGGTGGCTGGTACGCCTACGGCAACTACAACGCGCAGCAGCAGGCCGCCGCTGATCAGGCGGCCGCCGAAGCAGCCGCCACGGAGGGGCTGGCCGACCTCATCTGGGCCTCCGGCAAGCTGCAGCCCGTAACGTGGGCGGGGCTCAACCCGGCCATCGGCGGCATTGTGAGCGCCATCCACGTGCAGGAGGGCGACATGGTGCAGGCGGGCGACCTGCTGCTCGAGATTGCCAACGAAGGGCTGCAAGCGCAGGTGCAGGTGGCCGAGGCTGCCGTTGTTGAAGCAGAAGCGGCGCGCGACGAACTGATGGCAGGCGCGACCGATGCGCAGGTGGCGTCGGCGGAAGCCGCTGTGGCCGCTGCCGATGCCGCCGTATCGCTCGCGGCCGGGCAAATGGGCGAGGCGCAGGCCGCCGTGGAGACCGCGCAGGCACAGGTGAGCATTGCCCAACGCCAGTATGAAGAAGTGGCCAGCCACCCCACGGCGTCGGAGATCAGCGCTGCCAACGGGCGCGTTGCCATGGCGCAGGCGGCCGTAGAGACGGCGCAGGCCGCGTACAACCTTGTGCGCGGCGAGGCCGAAATTGGCTCCATGCCCCAGTCACAGGCGCTGCGCCAGGCAACGGCCGCGCTCGAGGCCGCCCAGGCCGACGCCGCCACCAGCCTCAATGGCCCCACCGCCGAGCAACTGGCTGTGCTCTCGGCGCAGATTACGGCGGCGCAAGCGGGTGTGGATGCCGCCGAAAGCCGCATGCCCGGGGCCGAGGCCGCCGTCATGTCGGCGCTGGCAAACCAGGCCAGCGCACAGGCCGCGCTCGACGCGCTGTTGGCGGGCGCAACCACCGAGCAGATTGCCATGGCTGACGCGCACGTCCTCTCGGCTTCGGCAGCGCTGGCGAGTGCGCAGGCGCATTTGCGCGAGACGCAGGTGGTTGCGCCCTTTGCCGGCCAGGTGGGGCAGGTGGCCACGCGCATTGGCGAGATCTCGGCCGCAGGCACACCCGTTATCATGCTCGGCGATGTTTCCACGCTGCATGTGGAGACGACCGACCTGCGCGAAACCGACGTGGTGCGCCTGCACGATGGCATGGCCGTCGAGGTGAGCTTTGATGCCTTGCCCGACGAATTCTTCCAGGGTACTGTGGCGCGCATTGCGCCCATGAGTAACGTCGACCAGGGCAGCACCAACTACAAGGTGCTGGTGGATGTGGCCGACCTTGACCCGAGCCTGCGCTGGGGGATGACCGCCTTCGTGAACATTAACCCCGATGCAGTGACTGCCGGCAGCCCTGCCGGCGCAACCGCCGGCGCGGCGGAAGGCGGCAACTGAGCATGGCGCGCAAGAAGGATGATGGCAATTTCACGCTCATTGGCGGCCCCATGCCCGCACGCGGCCAGCGCCCGCCGGTCGTTGCTGCACCACCGCCTGCACCACCGCTTGCACCATCGCCTGCACCCGCCGCGCCACCACCTGCAACCTCACCGGATGGGGTGACACCCGTGGGCGCAGCCAGCGCGCCCATACCGCCACCTGCGCCGGTTACGCCACCTGCGCCGGTTGCGCCACCAGCGCCGCAGCCGCCACCTGCAGCGCAGCGGCCCGTCGCGCCCGTGCACGCGCCCAGCCCGCCTGCCGGCGACCCGCTCATCCGCGCCGTTGATCTTGGCAAGCGCTATGGCTCCGGCGAGACAGCGGTGCATGCGCTCAAGGCGTTCAACCTCGAAGTGCAGCCGGGTGAGTTCGTCGCCATTATGGGGCCCAGCGGCTGCGGCAAGAGCACGCTGCTCAATTTGCTGGGCGCGCTGGACCAGCCCACCACGGGCGAAATTTGCGTGGCGGGCGAAAACCTGGCCCACCTCAAGGATGTGGACCGCTTCCGCGCGCGCACGATCGGCTTCGTCTTTCAGCTGCACAACCTTCTGCCCACACTCACGGCGCAGGAGAATGTGGAAGTGCCCATGATTGGGCAGGAACCGAGCGCTTCTGTGCGCAGCAAGTGGGCGCGCCGAACTGCTCGAGCTGGTTGGGCTGGAGGGGCGCGCCGACCACCTGCCCAGCCAGCTCTCGGGCGGGCAGCGGCAACGTGTCGCGGTGGCGCGCGCCCTTGCCAACCGCCCTGCGCTGTTGCTGGCCGACGAGCCCACCGGCGCGCTCGACAGCCAGAGCGGCGAGGAGATTATGGCGCTGCTGGGCGATCTCAACCGCACGCAAGGGACGACCATCGCAGTCGTCACCCACGACAGGCGCGTGGCGCAGGCAACGCAGCGCATCCTGATGATGCGCGACGGGAATCTGGTGGATGACCACCGCGTGGGCGATCCCATGGAGGAGGACCTGCGCGTGCTGGCGAACAGCCGCCTTGGCCAGGCCATTCTCGACGACGCCGATGGCCCGCTCACGCAGTTGACGCCGGAGGAGGAGCGGCTGCTGCGGTCGCTCCTGCAGCGCTCGCGCACGGCAGGCACAGCGTAGCAGAAGCCGCGCTTGGGTGAGTCAGCCCTGATCGTTTACGATGGCGCGCGAGCACGCTGCTCGCATGCCATCTACAATGTGCAAAGGACCCAGCATGAAGGTGCGCCCCTGGACAACGCTCTCCAGCAAGCCCGTTTACGCCAACAAGTGGATTCGCGTGCGCGAGGATGTGGCCAAACTGCCCAATGGCGACACAACGCTCTATGGCGTCGTGAGCATTGGCCAGGCAGCGGGCGTGCTTCCCTTTGTTGACGCCGATCACGTGCTGCTCGTGCGCCAGTACCGCTACGTCTATGGCGAGGGCCACCGCTGGGAGATTCCCACGGGCGGGTTGCACGCCGACGAAACGGCCGAGGCCGGGGCGCTGCGAGAGTTGCAGGAGGAGATCGGCTACACGGCGCAAAGGCTCGAGTGGGTGAGCACCTTCTACTCCTCCAAGAGCGTTTGCGAAGAGACCTGTCACCTCTTCATTGGGCGCGAGCTGCTGCCCGCGAAGCTGCCGCCCGATACGACGGAGGAGCTTGAGATTGCCACCTTCGCCTTTACCGATGTGGTGGAGATGGTGCGCACAAGCGAAATCCGCGACGCCATGAGCGTGATCGCCATCCTCCACGCGGCGCAGCGGCGGGCGTAGCGGCTTTGAGACGCCACAAACAAGGATCGCGTTGCACCCTCGCAAACAGCGGCGCAAAGCGTCGCCACGCCTACAAGGAGCAGCCATGCGCCAGAGTGAAATTATCGAATTGTACGCCTACAACCGCTGGGCCAACGCACGCATCCTGACTGCCGCACTGGGCATTGACGACGCCCAGTTCTGCGCGCCGCTGCTGCCGGGACTGCCAAGCCTGCGCATTATCCTGGCGCATGCCTACGGCGCCGAATGGATTTGGCGCAAGCGCTGCGAAGAGGGCTTTTCGCCGGCGGCGATGCCCCCTGCCGACGACTTTGCCGGCGTGGACGCGCTCTACAGCCGCTGGATGGAGGAGCAGGAGACCATGCGCGCGTATGTCGCACAGTTGAGCAACGTGCAGCTAGATGAGAAGATGCGCTACCGAACAACATCCGGAAAGACGCTGGCTGCGCCCTTGTGGCAGGTGCTGCTGCATGTGGTGAACCATGGCACGCAGCACCGCGCCGAGGCCGCTGCCATGCTCACGGCCATGGGGCGTTCGCCAGGCGACGTGGACCTGATCGTCTACGTGCGCGAGCAGCAGGCGAAGGGGCGCGCATGACGCTGACGCTGCGCCGTCACGCGAACGCCGAGGCCTTTCTGGCGGAGGCGCTGGCGCCGCTGGAGGCCGAAGAGACGGCCAACAACCTGATCCTCGGGCGTCCCGCTGAGCATGGCGACTGCACCCGGAGCGCGCTTCGGCAGACGCACTATTACGTCACGCTGCACGACAGATGGCAGGCTGGTGGCTGCTGCCTTGCGCACGCCGCCCCATCATCTGGTTGTGCACATGGAGAGCAGCGCGGCGGCGCAAAGCGATGCCATCATTGCGCGGCCTGCTGGATGACGTGCTGGCCAACGCAGGCAATCTCAATGGTGTCAACGGGCGTGTGCCGTGGTCGCAGCGCTTTGCCGAGGCGTGGGCTGCGCGCACGGGTCGGGAGGCTGTACTGGGCACAAGGTTGCGCGCCTTTGAATTGCGCGCCGTAATCGCGCCGCCGCCCGTCCCCGGCGCGCTGCGCAAAGCGGGACCAGCCGATACGGAGAGGGCCTTTGCGTTTGCGCAGGCTTTCTGGGCTGAGGTGATGGGCAATGATCCCGGCAGCCCCACGCCCGAAGGTGTTGCGCGCAAGGTGGAAGCCGGCGAAATCTACTTATGGGAGGACGAGGGCGCGCCCGTCTGCCTCGTGGGCAGGAGCCGCCCCATGCCCCACGGCGTCACGCTGGGGCCCATCTACACGCTGCCCGATCAGCGCGGCAGAGGCTATGCCGCCGCCTGCACCGCCGCCGTGAGCCGGCTCCTGCTGGATGGCGGCTGGGATTACTGCGCCCTCTTCACCGATTTGGACAACCCCACATCCAACCACGTTTACGAGAAGATTGGTTATCGGCGCGTGTGCGACTACGGTGATTATCAATTTGGTTCACACTGCCCGCTCGAGCCACCCACGCCTGGGCAGCGAGCCGCGCGTGGAGCAAGGCTTCCGCTTCTGGAAGCTTCGCTGCGACAGGCTGCCGCTTTTGGAAGCTTCGCTGCGGCAGTGCACGTCCCAACGGCGCGAGGTTCCGCTTGTGGAAGCTTGCTCCAGCGCGTGGTACAAACCGGAGCGCCGGTTGCACCCCCATTGCGAGGTGGCGCAATTCGTTTAACATTGAACGAAAACGCGCAAGTGCCGCATTTCTTCATTTGACAGCCCCACGCGCATACGCTATCATCCCGCCCACAATTGCATAGCTTGACTCTTATCCAGAGAGGCGGAGGGACCGGCCCGATGAAGCCTCGGCAACCCGGCAGTGGTGCAGCGATGATGCTCCCCACTGCGGTAAGGGTGCCAAATCCGGCAGAGGAATCTGGAAGATGAGAGGATGCCTTCGACGCGCAGCCCTCATCCCCGTTTGTCCGGGGGTGTTTTGCGTCTGACGTTTGGCAGCGTGCTACCCCTTGTCACGCAACCCCTCATCTTGCAGATGGGGGGTCTTGTTTTTCTTGCACGCAGCAGGGCCGATGTGACCATGAGCCGCCCCACAAAAGAACCAGGGCGGCGCCACCAGGAGGAAATTCTTACGCATGGCAGAAAAC
Organism: uncultured Chloroflexia bacterium; assembly: GCA_963773745.1. Lineage (GTDB taxonomy): Bacteria > Chloroflexota > Anaerolineae > Caldilineales > Caldilineaceae > UBA5069. The sequence goes on along the minus strand of CAVZCL010000001.1, from coordinate 976,310 downwards.
GAACGCGAACTTGGCTTTAGCACACGCCAGTTGCATGCGGGCCAAGCCCCCGACGCAGCCACCGGCAGCCGCGCCGTACCGATTTATCAGACCACGTCCTATCAGTTCCGCGATACGGAGCACGCCGCCAATCTCTTTGCACTCAAGGAGTTTGGCAATATTTACACGCGCATTATGAACCCCACCAATGATGTGCTTGAGCAGCGCATTGCCAGCCTGGAGGGGGGCGTGGGCGGACTGGCGGCAAGCAGCGGTCACGCCGCGCAGACGATGGCCATCTTCGCGCTCTGCGGCGCGGGCGATCACATCGTCTCTTCCAGCCGCCTCTATGGGGGCACCTTTAACCAGTTCAACTACACGCTGCCCCGCCTTGGCATCGAAGTGACCTTTGTGAACCCGCGCGATCCCGCCGCCTTTGAGCAGGCGATCCGCCCCAATACGAAGATCATCTACGGCGAAACGCTGGGCAATCCCGACATCACAGTCTTCCCGTTTGACGAAGTTGCCGCCATTTCGCGCGCCTTCAACATCCCCATCATGATTGACAACACCTTTGGCACGCCCTACCTCTGCCGCCCCTTTGAGCACGGCGCGCACATTGTGACGCACAGCACCACCAAGTTCCTGGGCGGGCACGGCACCTCGATTGGCGGCATGATTGTGGACAGCGGCAAGTTCGACTATGGCAGCGGCCGCTTTCCCAATTTCACCGAACCAGACCCCAGCTACCACGGACTGAAGTACGTGGACCTGGGCGCGATGGCCTTCATCCTCAAGGCGCGCGTGCAAACGCTGCGGGACATCGGCGCGAGCCAGTCGCCTTTCAACGCGTGGAACACAATTCTGGGTGTGGAGACGCTGAGCCTGCGCATGGATCGCCACGTGCAGAACGCGACCGCGGTGGCCAAATTCCTCGAGGCGCACGCCGACGTGAGCTGGGTTTCCTATCCCGGGCTGGCCAGCCATCCCGACCACGCACGCGCGCGCAGAAGTACATGCCCAAGGGCGCAGGCGCCATCTTGGGCTTCGGCATCAAAGGTGGGCGTGCCGCGGGCGAGGGCTTCATCAACAACCTCAAACTGCTGAGCCACGTAGCCAACGTGGGCGACGCCAAGAGCCTTGCCATTCACCCGGCAACGACCACGCACAGCCAGCTCTCCGAGGATGAGATGGTCACGGCAGGCGTCACCGCCGACTTCGTGCGCTTGAGCATTGGCCTCGAGGACATCGAGGACATTCTGTGGGATCTGGACCAGGCGCTGGCGGCATCTGCCGCGTAAAGCACGTCTCTGGCGCGCCTTTGTTGAAGCGAGGCTTCCGCTTTTGGAAGCCTCGCTTCGGATGGTCTGCAGCGAACAATTGGAAATGAGCTTGTATGGAGAGCATGAGCGCAAGCCCGGGCTCGGTGGGGCTGGTCGAAGCGCAGTACTTCACCTTTGCCAAGGATGAACCCTTTGCGCTGGAGAGCGGCGCAAGCCTCGGCCCCGTAACCGTCGCATACGAAACCTACGGCACACTCAACCGGGATCGCTCCAACGCGATTCTCATTTGTCACGCGCTCAGCGGCGGCGCGGATGCGGCGGGCTTCCACGGCCCCAAAGACGACCAACCGGGCTGGTGGGACGAGTGCATCGGCCCGGGCAAGGCCTTCGACACAAATCGCTACTTCGTCATCTGCTCCAACGTGCTCGGTTCCTGCTACGGCAGCACGGGGCCAAGCAGCGTGAACCCCGCAACGGGCGCGCCCTATGCGCTCAACTTCCCCGTTGTGACTGTGGGCGACATGGTGCGTGCGCAGATCCACCTGATTGATCACCTGGGCATCGAGCGGCTGCTCTGTGTGGCCGGGGGCTCCATGGGGGGCATGCAGGTGCTCGAGTGGGCGGCGCATCACCCCACGCGCCTCTTTGCCTCGATTCCCGTGGCGACCACCGCCCAGCACAGCCCCATGCTGATCGCTTTCAGCGAAGTGGGCAGGCAGGCTATCTACGCCGACCCCAGTTGGCAGCATGGCGACTACTACGCGGGCGGCCGCCGCCCCGACGCCGGCCTCGCCGTGGCGCGCATGGTCGGTCACATCACCTACCTCAGCGAAGAGAGCATGCAGCAGAAGTTCGGCCGCAAGCTGCGCGATCTGGAGCAATATGGCTACGAGTTCCAGACCGAGTTTGAGATTGAGAGCTACTTGAAGTACAACGGCGACAAGTTCACGCGCCGCTTCGACGCCAACTCCTATCTCTACGTGACAAAGGCCATGGATTACTTTGACCTGAGCCAGCCCACCGGCTCGCTCGCGGCGGCTTTCGTTGCTTCGGTCGATCTCAAGTATCTCGTCATCTCCTTCACCAGCGATTGGCTCTACCCTTCCTACCATAGCAAGCGGCTGGTTTCAGCGTTGCACGCCGTGGGTGCAGATGTCACCTACCTGGACCTGCAGAGCTCCTGGGGCCACGACGCGTTCCTGCTTGAGGTGGAGACAATGACAAATCTGCTGGAGAGCTTCCTCGATCGCATCGCGCGTGAGGCCGGTGTAGCCGAAGTCGAGCCGGCGCTGCTCGCAGATCGCACAGTGGAAAGTGGCCGCGCATGAGTCTGGGCTACGCACGGCCAGCCGCCATTGGGCCACTGCGCCCGGACCTGCAGGCCATTTCCGATCTTGTCCCCGCGCAGGCGCGGGTGCTGGACCTGGGCTGCGGCGACGGCGCACTGCTTGAGTCGCTGCTTGCATCAAAAGAAGGTGCGCGGGCGCGGCATCGAACTCTCCGAAGAGGGTGTGCTCGCGTGCGTGCGGCGCGGGCTGAGTGTGCGCCAGGGTGACCTGGGCGAAGGGCTGGCGGATTATCCCGATGACTCCTTTGAGATCGTCATCCTCTCGCAAACGCTGCCTTTCCTCGATGATCCCGCACGCATCCTGGACGAAATGTTGCGCGTCGGCCGCCAGGCGATTGTCTCCTTCCCAAACTGGGGGTCACTGCGTTGCCGCCTCGATCTGCTCTTTACGGGGCGCATGCCGCTGGCCGCCGATCTGCCCCAGCAGTGGTACGAGTCGCCCCGTCGCCAACAATTCACCATCACCGATTTTGCGCGCTTCTGTGTTACGATCGGGTTGACGATTGACCAGGAGCTCTATCTTGCCGGTAACGAGCGCATCCAGCCGCGCACGATGAAGAACCTGCGTGCCACCACGGCGGTCTTTTCACTCAGCCGCACGCCACCACGAAACGAAGCTGCCCCGCATGAGCCTGCACGTCCATCTGCTTAACATACACTCGAGCATCGGCACGCAGCCGCTGCTCGCCCAGCTTGACCCGTCCATCCACATCACCGAAGGCCCCGAACTGGTTGACCCCAAAAGCATTGATGTGCTGGTGGGTGGCTTTCCGCAGGCGGAGCACCTGGCCGCCTGCACCAACCTGCGCGCGCTGATTGTTCCCTTTGCGGGCGTACCCGCCGAGACGCAGCAGATGCTGCAGGAGCACCCCAACGTCTCGCTGCACAATCTCCACTACAACGCAGTGCCGACGGCCGAAATGGCGCTTGCGCTGCTGATGGCGGCGGCCAAGCTGATTGTGCCCATGGATCGCGACCTGCGCGCCGGCGACTGGAGCTCGCGCTATATTGTGACTGATGCAACAATTCTCGATCGCAAGACGGCGCTGATTCTAGGCTATGGCCAGATCGGGCGGCGGATTGCGCGCTGGCTGCCGAGGCCTGGGCATGGAAGTGATCGGCGTCAAGCGCACCGCGCCCACACCAGGCGATGCGCCTGATATAGGCGCAGAGGTGCACGCGGTTGCGGAGCTGCCCGCGCTGCTGCCGCGTGCCGACGCACTCATCATGGTGCTACCCGAGACGCCCGAGACGCGCGGCCTTGTTGGCGCGCGCGAACTGGCCGCGCTGCGGCCCGGCGCGCTGCTCGTCAATGTGGGGCGCGGCCCCACCCTGGACGAGGAAGCGCTCTACAACGCCCTCTGCAACGGCACCCTGCGCGCCGCGGGGATTGATGTCTGGTACGAGTATCCCCAGACACTGGACGAACGCACCAACAAGGCGCCGTCGCGTTTCCCCTTTCACACGCTCGATAACGTGGTCATGAGCCCGCACCGCGGCGGCTGGCTGAGCGAAGCCGAGCAGGATCGCCTTGATCAGCTTGCGGCGCTGCTCAACGCCGCGGCCCGCGGCGAGAGCATTCCCAGCCGGGTGGACAAGGCGCTGGGGTATTGAACCGATACCGTGGCGAGAACAACTTCGCCCGATTAAGCGGGCACGTAGGTTAGCCTGATCACATCGTCGGCAATCCGGTCAAAAGCCGTCAGGCGGAGCGGCGGTCGGGGTCCCAGGAAAAAGGGTTTGCCCTGCCCAAGCACAACCGGGTGCAGGTAGATTCGGTACTCATCGATCAGGCCAAGCTGGGTGAGGCTGTGCGCCAGGGTTGGGCCCGCAACTTCGATCTCCCCGGTGCGCTCGGCCTTTAACGTGCGCATTGCGCCCTCCAGGTCACCCTCAACAAGCGATGCGTTGGGGCCAACCGACTGCAGCGAGTGCGAGACGACCCATTTCGGCTGGTTGCGCCAGGCCGCCGCGTAGGCGTGTTCATCCGCCTCCCATTCAGGCTGATCCTCATCCCAGTAACGCATGATCTCATACATTTGGCGACCATAGATGCTGCCCGCCTGCTGCTGCGCCTCCTTGATGAAGTGGCGGAAGAGCGAGGGCCCTGGCGCAAACGCCGTATGGTCGACGTAGCCGTCCAGCGACTGATTCATTCCGAACACCAGCTTAGCCATAGCAGTTCCTGTTCTCACGCGGCACATCCGCGCGGCTCTGATTGCGTTGTGCAATCGGTTGTAAGCGAGATGGCTTGCTATTATATACCTCATGTGCCGCTGCGTAACATGCGTTTGCAATTGACCAGGGCTTCTCAAAAGGCAGGGAACAGCGAACGGGAAACCGTGCTCTACGTAGCGGCTGCTTCAGCTGCCGTTCTCAAGGACGCGACGCGATCGGTGGGTACGGCAGCTGAAGCAGCCGCTACGTAGAGCACGGTTTCCCGTTCCCTGTTCCCTGCCTTTTGAGAAGCCCTGGTCAATTGGCGGACCGGCCGACCGGTCTCCCAATCAACGAATGAACCACGCCTCCACTTACCAATTCACCAATAACCAATTATCGTTGTACTCATGCTCGCCACCCGCTCCATTCTCCACCTTGATTTGGATGCCTTCTTCTGCGCTGTGGAGGAGCAGCACAACCCCGCGCTGCGCGGCAAGCCCTTTGCGGTGGGCGGCCGCCCGGAGGAGCGCGGGGTCGTCGCCTCCTGCTCCTATGCGGCGCGCCAGTTTGGCGTGCGCTCGGCCATGCCCATGGGCCACGCCCTGCGCATCTGCCCCGGGCTGATCGTTGTGCCGGGGCGTCACGGCGCCTACGGCGAAGTCTCGCGCAAGGTCATGGCGCGCCTGCACGCGCTCACGCCGCTGGTGGAGCAACTCTCGATTGATGAAGCCTATCTCGACGTGACGGAACTGGCGAGCGCCAACGCTGCCCCTGCGAACACCGGCGGCGGGGATGCCCTCACGGCCGAGACGATTGCACGCCGGCTGCAGGCCACCATCCGCAGCGAGCTTGACCTGCCCTGCTCGCTGGGCGTGGCCACCAACAAGCTTGTGGCCAAGATTGCCAACAACGTGGGCAAGGCGGCGGCGCGCGGCGCAACGCCGCCCAATGCAATCACCGTGGTGCCGCCCGGTGAGGAGGCCGCATTCCTGGCGCCCCTGCCCTGCGATGAGCTGTGGGGCGTGGGGCCGCGCACGGCCCAGCGGCTGGCCGCGCTCGGCATCCACACCATTGGCCAGCTGACCACATGGCCCGAGGCGCAGCTGCTTCACGAATTTGGCAAGCACGGCGGCGAGCTCTATCGCAAGGCGCGCGGGCGCGACGACAGCCCCATCGTTACCCAGCGCGAGCGCAAGTCGGTGAGCCAGGAGACGACCTTCGTGCGCGACGTGGCAGACGGCGAGCTTCTGCGCAAAACGCTCTTTGGCCAGGCGCGCGAGATTGCGCTGGTGCTCAGGCGCAAGCAGGTTGTGGCGGGGACAATCAAGCTGAAGCTGCGCTGGTCCAACTTCGAGACGATTACGCGCCAGCTGCAGATGGAGACACCGACGGACGACCACCGCGCGATTTTCGCAGCCGTGGCAAAGCTGCTTGATAACGCGTGGGATGGCAAGCCGGTGCGCCTCATCGGCGCCGGTGCGAGCAACCTCATTACGGGGCTGCAGCAGGAGTCGCTCTTTGATCTTCCCGATGATGCGGAGGAGGCGCGCCGTGCCAGCCTGGGCGCAGCGCTGGAGAAGCTGCGCGCCCGCTATGGCAGCAAAGCCGTGTTGCGTGCAAGTGATCTTGAGCGGGACGCAGACGAGTGACGAGGATTGAAAACAGAGAATTGAAGAGTGAAGATTGGCTGTGCACAGCCAATCTTCACTCTTCAATTCTCTGTTTTCAATCCTCGTTTATGCAAGCAGCGACTGCGCAAGAGCCACAGCAGAGCTGGCGTCGGGCGCGTAGCCGTCGGCGCCAATGTGCGCGGCATAGCTGGCCGAGACGGGCGCGCCGCCCACAACCACCTTGATGCGCGCGCGCGCTGCCGAACCATTGAGTGCCGCCACCGCCTGCTGCATTGCGGGCAGCGTCGTGGTAATCAGCGCCGAGAGGCCAATGATGTCCACGCCCTCCTCCTCTGCCGCAGCCACAAAGCGCTCGGTCGGCACGTCCACGCCCAAATCCACAACCTCAAAGCCTGCGCCCTCAAGCATCATCGCCACAAGATTCTTGCCAATATCGTGCATGTCGCCCTTGACGGTGCCAAGCGCAACGCGCCCCTGCGCCTTAACAGCTGAACCCTGCAGGCGCGGCTTCAGCACCTCAAGGCCGGACTTCATCGCGCGGGCAGCCTGCATCATCTCCGGCACAAAGCAGACCTTGGCCTCAAACTGGCGCCCCACCTCGGCCATGGCGTCGATCATGCCGTCGGTCAGCAGGTCCGCGGGGCCAACACCGCCATCCAGCGCCTGCGCCACCAGGGTGGGAGTCTCCTTGTGTCTACCATCGAGAATGGCGTCGTACACATCATCAATCAGCTGGTCCCACTGCTCCTGATCGGCAGATTCCATGCGGCTGAACTCCGTATTGGTATGAGAAAGAAAAACAATGGATCGTAGTAGTTGGTCTAAACGTTTAAGGATTAAAGCTCCAGCTGTAAACCCGGCGAAGGCATCACCGCCATGGAATCCGCTGTGTGGAAATGGGGTTCGGGAAGAAACACGATGGTGAGCGGAGAGTTCCCCGATGCCCGTTCACCGTTCCCTTTGTCCGCTGGTACTCCCATTGCGCCGTTCGCCTAATTGACCCACTTGCCAAGCTTGCGCAGGACGTCGTGCTCCTGCTCCTCGCTCTCGGTGGAGACACAGATCAGAATACCTTCCGGCCGGATGGCATCCATGAAGGGATCCAGTTCATCCAGCTGCAGGTCAACGACGACCGACTTGCCCGCCTTCTGAATCTTCGCAATCAGTTCAACCCACTGCATGATTGGCAGGTCATCTGCAACGCCCTGCACCCACTGAATGGCCTGCACGTTGGGCAGCTCGAGGATTGCGTCAAGGTGATGCGCGACCCCCTTGCCGTCCATGTGGAAGACATTGTGCGTCATGGCAACGCACTCGGCGGCCAGGCTGGGCCAGATGTACTGGCGGAAGTGGCGGGGCGAGACCATGGTTGCGAAATCGCACGAGGGGATGTGCATGCGCCCAAAGGAGGGAATCTCCATCCACGAGACGGAGGGCTGGTTGTGCGCCTTGAGCAGTGCATCGTAGTGATCATAGAAGGTGAGGAAATCGGCCGTGTTTGCGGCGAGCAGCGCCTCAACGTCATCGGGGTTGTCGTAGAGGTCGTAGAGCAGAGGCTCGGTGCCGCGCAGGGCGGCCAGCCAGTCTATGCCCGGGTGCAGGTCGGTGTAGCCGACGAGGAAGCGGCCGGGCGCCTGCTCAAGCGCCAGGTTGGTCAGCTCATCCAGTTTGGCCACATACTCGCTCTGCATGTTGAGCAGCGGTGGCTGCGCATAGTCAGTCAGCATGGGTTCGGCCCAGGTTGTCACCTCGCCGAAGATGAGCGGCGTGCCATAGCAGCCTGCAAAGACATTCGGCCCCAGGTTGGGCCAGAAGAGAGGGAAAGTCTCGCCCAGAAAGCGTTTGCCGGCCAATCCGCGCAGAAAGCGCTCCATCTGGTATTCGGCGTCAAACCACCACTCCTTGCGCTCGCCATAGCGCGCTTGCGCAGCCGCGTCGGCGTCGGCATAGAGTGCATTGTGACGGCTGAAGCGCACCGGAGGCCGGTCGATCACCTCTTGTTCATACCACGCGTAAATGCGACCCATGGCCTGGTCGAAATCCGGCTTGGTCTCCAGTTCGATGGACCAACGGGTGGGCGGTGCAATTGGGTTCATGAGAAATCCGGGGTGGTGGAGCCTTGGCCGGCGGAAAAATGGGGAGACGTGACCCTATTCTATCCCACCCCTGCGAGCGGCGCAACGCTCATATTGCCCGTTCCAGCTGGGGCATTTGCACCCCAAGATCCTCCAGAACCGACTGCGCAGCATAGTAGCCGCACATGCCGTGCACGCCGCCCCCGGGCGGGGTGGAGGAGGAGCAGAGATAGAGTCCAGGCGTGGGCGTGCGGTAGGGGTTGAGGGTGGGGATCGGGCGCATAAATTGCTGGAGCAGATCCTGCACGCCGCCGTTGATATCGCCGCCAATGTAATTTGGGTTGTGCGCTTCCATCTGCACGGTGTTGTAGCTGTGACGAGCCAGAATTGTATCGCCAAAGCCCGGGGCAAAGCGCTCGATCTGCGCCTCAATCGCGGCGGTCATGTCCACCGTGCTGCCGCTGGGCACGTGACAGTAGCCCCACGCCGTGTGCTTGCCCTCTGGCGCACGCGACGCATCAAAGAGTGTGGGCTGAGACAGGAGTACGTAGGGGCGCTGCGGAATCTTGCCGCGCCAGACATCCGCCTCGGATGCGGCGATCTCCTCCATGGTGCCGCCCAGATGCAGCGTGGCTGTTTCGTGGCAGATTGGATCGCGCCACGGGATCGGATCGCTCAGCGCCCAATCGAGCTTGAAGACGCCCGGGTTGTAGCGAAAGCGGCTGAGCGCGCGCTGATAACCTGCGGGAAGCTCTTCACGCGCCATCGCCAGCAGTTGGCGGGGCGTTACATCGAGCAGAATGGCGCGCGCGGGCGGGAGTTCGCTAATCTCTGCAACCTCCCAGTCCATCTCGAAATCGCCGCCAAGCGTGCGGATCATGGCAGCGAGTGAATCGGCAATCGCCTGGCTGCCGCCGCGTGCCACGGGCCAGCCCACCGAGTTGGCCAACATGCTGAGCATCAACCCAAAGGCCGCGCTTGGGGCGCGCTCGAGGGGGATGATGGCGTGGCCCGCCATGCCGGCAAAGGCGGCACGCGCGCGCTCTGTGCGGAAGAGCATGCGCCCGGCCCAGGTTGCGGGCAATCCGCCGACTGCGCCAAAGCGCGCATACTGATACGGCTTGCGCGGGAAATGGAGAGGAGCGAGAAATTCGCCAATGAGCGATTGCCAATTTTCCACCATGGGGCCCAGCATGCGCCGCCAGGCCGCGCCGTCATCGCCCAGTTGCGCCACCGTCTCCTCCAGCGAGTGATAGACAGCCGCGGCCGGCTGCTCATCCAGCGGATGTGCCACGGAGACGGGGGGCGTAATCCACTCGACGCCCTGCTCGGCCAGGGGCAGTGAACGCAGCAAGGGCGACGCCACGCCCAGCGGGTGGACCGCCGAACAGATGTCATGGCGGAAACCGGGCAGCGTCAGTTCCGCCGTGCGCGTGCCGCCGCCCAGCGTGGCGCGCGCCTCGACGACGAGCACCGCGAGACCAGCCTGCGCCAGCGTGAGCGCGGCCGCCAACCCGTTGGGCCCCGAGCCGACAATGACGGCATCGTAGGTTGCGTCAAAGATCCTGGCTGCGCCGGTGCGCCGTGCAGCGGAAAGAGTCATGGTTGGGGATTGGCCTCCTCTATGGGATGAAATGGGGTAAAAGTTCGTGGCGGGGGCTTCCAGCCCTCCGCTACGCGCGCTTCTGAAATGGATGCGTCAGTCGATACAGAACCGTACGTATGGCTGCATTATGGCGTATGTTGGCGACATTGCGCCACTGTATCGACCGATCAAGGCAGACCGCCTGCGCCGTGACCTCGGCCTTCACGCCGAAGTGCTCGGCAAGCGAGCGCAGCACGTGAATCCATGTGCCATCCTGCTTCGACTCGCCACCCAGAAAGCGGTAGCCAAACTCATACAGGGGGTCACTCGTGCGCTCCAGCCCCAGCACCTGCGCCACCACTGTGCCATCTTCCTCAAAAACGCTGAAGGTATTGGAGCCGGCCACGGGAAAGCCTTCCGGCGTCATCACGGTGAACGAGAGATCGTCCACATCGGTGACCATGACGCCGCTGGCCATTTCGGTCATTGCACGCACGCCCGCGCCTTCCATGAGGCTGGAATCCACGAAGACGACCTCGCCCGGCTTCACCCCCTTGGGCGACGGATAGAAGCGGTTGTCGGGCGGCTGGAAGGCGGGAAAGCGCTCCTTCCAGATCTCCATGACTGCCTGTGGCGACTTGGAAACGCCGAGCAGGCGCACCTGATAGCGCCGTTGATACAAGGGGCCAAAGCCGCGCGCTGCGCTAACAATGTGCTTTCCCTCCAGGTTTTCGGCCATGGCGTCGTCGGGGCGCGGGCCGTTTGCGCCTCATCCACCGCGGCGACTTCGCCCTCTTCATCGGCGGCGGCCGCCTGTTTTGCAGCTGGTGATTCGTCGGGTTTTGCTTCGTGGCTTTCCATGCGCAGAGAACGCCGCTGCAGCGCCTTTGGTTCACCTCTAGACACGGTGATCTGTACACAGACGGTCATACCTTGTGGGCAGAACGCAGGATGAAAATGGGTTGCACCCAGGCGCCGCGTCGACCTGCGTAGCGGGGGGCTTCCAGCCCTCCGGCCAGTGCAGATAGAAACAACGGCGTCACGTCAGGAGACGTGACCTACGAACGCGCTTCACGCGGCATCGATTCGGAGGGCTGGAAGCCCCCCGCTACAAAGGCCGAACGCGCTGCATTGGCATTGTATTTTCAGGGTGGACGGTCATACCTTGTGGGCACAACGCAGGATGAAAATGGGGGTGGGCGCGTAGCGGAGAGCCTCCCGGCCCTCGTTTTGGTGGTCGCGCATTCGAGTGGCCGCAAAGTGAGGGCCAGGAGGCCCTCCGCTACGAAATCAACGCCATTTTCAGGGTAGTGAAATGTCAGCGAGGCTTCCAGTGTCGGAAGCCTCGCTGTAACTGCGTAAGTGAGCGACTGCTGCTTAGGGGTTGTTAGGCAACGCCTCGGTGGTTTGCAGGTAGGCGTAGAGCGCCTTGAGCTCGGTCTCATCCATGGCGGCGTACTTCTTCCACGGCATTTCGTCGGAGACGTTGCCACCACTGGGGAGTGTGCCCGTGTGCATGAAGTTGACGAACTGATCCTCGCTCCACGTGCCCAGCAATGCCGTTGTGATGTTCGGGCCTTTGGGCGCGTTGGGGTCCGTGCCGCCAGCCAGATTCTCGCCATGGCAACCCTGGCAGCCTGCGATGACCATCATGTAGTTGCCGTAGGCAGCGTCGGCCGCAGGGGGGACGGTCTCGGGCGGGGGCAACGTGGCCGCCACATCCGACTGGAAGGGAAGCGCGCCCAACGCGACAAGCGCGTGGCCAAGCGGCCCCACATTGCGCGTGCCCGCGTCGTTTTCCTGCGGCGGCAACTGCTTGAGGTAGGCAATGACAGCGCCCAGGTCGGCGTCATTCATGGCATGGTAGTGGACCACGGGCATGATGAGAAGGTGGCGACCATCGTGGCCGATCCCCTCCGTGAGCGCATTAATCCACCGCGCGTCGGTCATCTGCCCGCCGATGCCCCCCGTGCCGGAGGTGAGGTTGGGCGCCGGAATAACGCCCAGCGCAGGGTCGTCAATGAAGGCGGTGCCCTGCAACAGATCGCCGTGGCAGTCAACGCAGAGGTTGACGTGCTGCACAAGGTGTTCGCCGCGTGCGATGGCGGCCGCGTCGGTCGGTACAGTGAGTGTACGCACGGACGTTGTCGGGTCGGTCGTGCTCGCCAAGGCGCGGCCGCCCAGGAAGTAGATAACGCCCGCGGCAACAAGAGCTACCAGGAGTAGGGCTCCCACCACCATGCCAATCCATTTCAGGACGCGCATACAGCAGATCTCCTTTCAATTGTAGAGGTAGAGTTGTGCGCCGTGGGTGGGAGGAGTGGACAATGAGTCCAACCGCACAGACAACAAGGAGTCGCAAGTATATTCGTCGTATGCAAACTGTCAAGTTTGCATACAAAGCATGCGAGGTTTGCTGAGAAGGAAGCCTCGCCTCGTTTATTTTGAAGTCTTTGCAGATTTCAATCGCCGGCCACGGGCGGGCACCCGAGTGGTGCAAAACGGAGGGCTGAAAGCCCTCCGCTACGAACGTACATGCAATTTCGAGACGCAGCACCCTGCAAGTTCGGGGGACTCGCGATTATCCGCTCAGCCGTTCACGCTGCGCTGCCACGCCACCTGTGCGCGCAGGCCGTCGTAGACGGTCGTTTGCGGGTTGTAGCCAAGCAGGGCGCGCGCCTTGCTGGTGTTGGCCACAGTGCGGCGCTGGTCGCCCGGGCGCGCCGGACCATGCGCGATGTGCGCGGGCGCGCCCGTAAGCTCCTCCAGCATCTCCAGCACCTGATTGACGTTCACTTCCTCACCGCCGCCCAGGTTGAATATCTGGCCAACGCTGGCCTCGGGCTGCGCCAGCGCGCGACGAATGCCCTCCACGCAGTCGAGCACATAGGTGTTGCTGCGGCTGTCCGTGCCGTCGCCATCCACCGTAATCGTTTCGCCCGCGAGCAGCTTGCGAATGAAGATGTTGTAGCCCATGTCGGGCCGTTGGCGCGGTCCGTAGACGGAGAAGAGGCGCAGCACCGTTGTGCGCAGGCCATGTTGCTGCGCATAGGCAAGAACCAGCTTTTCGGCTGCGAGCTTGGTGATTCCATAGGGCGAAATCGGCTCAAGTGCGGCGCTTTCGTCGCCCGTGGCAAAGCGCCCATAGACCGACGAGGTGGACGCATGCACAAAGTGCGGGCTGCCTACGGCGGTGGCGGCTGCCAGCAAGCGCTGTGTAGCCAGCACGTTGCAGCTCATGTACCCGTCGAACTCCTGCCACGAGCGCACAAGGCCCGCCATCGCGGCAAGATGCACAATGGAGTCAACGCCTTCCAGCAACGGCTCCAAATGGCCGGCGCGCAGGTCCACCTCCACAAAGGTGAAGCCGGGCTGCCCATGCAGCGGGGCGAGGTTGCGCTCCTTGAGCACACGCGGGTAGTAGGGGATGAACGCATCCAGACCAAGGACCAGGTGCCCCTCGTCCAGCAGCGCCCCGCACAGGTGCGAGCCGATAAAGCCGGCCGCGCCGGTGACAAGAATTCGGGACATCAATCAGGCTCCGTTATATGTAGACTGTTTCAACGCAAGGGCGCGAGGTGGGCAAGGGCGCAAGGAACAGCAAAGGCAGGAAAAGCAACAACATCGTGCGATTTTGGATGCGCATCAATTTGCCGACAACTCGCTTTTCCTGCCTTTGCTGTTCCTTGCGCCCTTGCCCACCTCGCGCCCTTGCGTTGAAGCGGTTAGTCGTTCAAGGCGCGCCAGACGCGCTCGGGCGTGAAGGGTATCTGGCGCAGGCGCAGGCCCGTGGCGTGGTGAATGGCGTTGGCCACCGCGGGCGCGACGGCGTCCATGGGAATCTCGGCGACGGCCTTTGCACCGTAGGGGCCGGTCGGCTCGTACGTCTGCACAAGGATAGACTTGAGTTCCGGCGTCTCGTCGGCGGCGTAGATGCGGTAGGGCCCTATGCGTGGGTTGAGCATGCGCCCATCTGCAGCGTAGACCATCTCCTCGCTGAGCGCGTAGCCCAGCGCCTGGAGCATGCCCCCCTCCACCTGGCCAGCGGCGGCAATCGGGTTGATGGCGACGCCGCAGTCCACCGCCATGACCAGCTTGGTGCAGACAACCTGCCCCGTCTCCACATCCACCTCAACTTCGGCGAACTGGGCCGCAAAGGGGGGCGGGCTCACATAGGACATATGGCTGGCCGTCGCCATGATCTGGTGCTGGTCCGCCTGATGGGTGCTGTGCAGAGCCACCGTTTCGAGCGTCACGCTGCGACCGTCGGGAGACTTCACGCGGCCCTCCTCGAGCCACAGCCGCTCAGCGGGCATGTCAATGAACAGATGCCTGGCTGCATGGTCGATGATCTGCCGACCCACCTCTTCGGCTGCCTTGAGCACGGCGCCGCCGCTAATGTAGGTGGTGCTGGAGGCGTAGGCGCCTGTGTCGAAGGGCGTAAAGTCGGTGTCGCTGCTGTGGACAATAATCTGCTCCAGAGACACGCCCAGCGTCTCGGCGGCAATCTGCGCCAACACGGTATCGGAGCCGGTGCCCAGGTCTGTTGCGCCCATGAGCAGGTTGAAGGAGCCGTCGTCGTTGAGCTTGATGCTGGCCGCGCCCATATCCAGCCCGGCGATGCCCGTGCCGTGCATGGCGAGCGCCAGCCCCAGCCCGCGGCGAATGTGCGGGCGGGCCGGATCCTGGGTCCACGCCGGATTGTCGCGCCGTGCCCAGTTGATTGCGCGCGCGCCTTCGCGCACACACTCTTCCAGCCCATTGCTGCGCACAATCTGCGCAAAGCCTTCGCGTCCTTCGCCCATCGCCTCGGCCATGGGCAGATTCTGCCCCGTCTTGATCCAGTTGAGGCGCTTGAACTCCAGCGGGTCGAGCCCCAGCTCCAGCGCGAACTCCTCCATGTGCTGCTCGAGGCCGAAGAGCGCCTGGGGCGCACCATAGCCGCGGAAGGCGCCCGCGACAGGCTTGTTGGTGTAGACCACGTCGCAATCAAAGCGGGCCGCAGGCAGCCAATAGGTGCTGAGGCCGCGGAAGCCACTCACCATTTGCACGGTGAGGGCGTGCGTGCCGTACGCGCCTGTATCGCCCACAATGCGCAGGTCCATGCCAACCAGCTTGCCGTTGGCGTCCACGCCGCTGCGGAAGCGCAGAAGCTGCGCGTGGCGCGAGCGGCTGCTGGTGAACTGCTGTTCGCGCGTCATCTCAAAGCGCACCGGGCGGCCCGTGGCAATTGTCAGGTGCGCGCACAGGTCTTCGATCAGCATCTCCTGCTTGCCGCCAAAGCCGCCGCCAATGCGCGGCTTGACGACGCGAATGCGGCGCACGGGTAGCCCCACCAGTGGCGCAACCATGCGCCGCACATGGAAAGGCACCTGGGTGCTTGTGCGGATGACGAGACGGTCGTCTTCATCCCACCACGAGAGTGCCACGTGCGGCTCGATGCTTACCTGCTGCACCTGCTGTACACGGTATTCGCTCTCGTAGACGTGCGCCGCGCTGGCGAGCGCCGCGTCCACATCGCCATGATCCACATGGATGTGGATGGCGATGTTGCGCTGCGCATCGTGAATCTCCCACGCGTCAGATTCGTCATGGATGACCGGCGCGCCCGGCTGCATCGCCTCCACAGGATCAAGCACCACAGGCAGGAGTTCGTATTCGACGTCAATGAGCTCAAGCGCCTGCTGCAAAATCTCGGGTGATTCGGCGGCGACGACAGCCACGCGGTCGCCCACGTGGCGCACCTTGTTGTCAAGCGACACCTGGTCGTAGGGGGGCGGGTTGGGGTAGCTCTGGCCGCCTGAGGCATAGATGACGCGCTCGACGTCCTGGTAGGTGAGCACGGCATGCACGCCGGGCAGCGCGCGCGCCTTGCTTGCATCAATTGAGACAATGCGTGCGTGGCCGTGGGGGCTGGTCAGCAGCCCGCCGTAGAGCATGCCGGGCATCTCCATGTCGTCGGCAAAGACGGCGCGCCCCTTGGCCAGCTTGATGCCGTCCACCTTGGGCTCGCTCTTGTTGACGACGGCCGTCTGCGGGGTGACCACAGTCATCGGCTTCACTTTGGTGCGCGTCTGGGTGTCGGTGCCGCCGGCATCCAGGCCGCCGGCATCCAGGCCGTTTCCCGGCCCGTCGCCCGTGGGCCACTCCACGACGTCGTGCGCGTCAACCACCTCGGTGTCAAGGGGTGGGGGCGTGTCGCCGCGCAGTTCGGCGGCGGCGCGCAAAATGGCTTGCACCGGCCGCACGTAGCCTGTGCAGCGGCAGAGCACACCGGCAATCGCCTCGCGCACCTGCGCTTCGCTTGGCTCTGCGTTCACATCCAGCAGCTTCTTTGCGGCCAGCAACTGCGCCGGGGTGCAGTAGCCACACTGGATGGCGCCGCAAGCCACAAACTGCTCCTGCAGCACGCTCATCTCCTCGTTGCGCGGGCCACTCAGCGCTTCCACGGTGATGATCGACGCGCCATCCACCTGCGCCGTAAGCAGCACGCCGCTGTTGCGCAGCCTGTATGAGGTGGGCTCTTCGGGCGAGTTGGTGATCAGCACCGCGTCGGCCCCGGTGTCGCCGGTTTCGTCGCCAAACTTAACGCTGTAGTAGCGCAGGCGGCGCAGTGTGGTGCGCAGCAGTTCACCAGGCGGAACGTCGACGGTGTGGTGTGTGCCGTTGACGATGAGGGTGATGTTCATGGGCAGTCACGCAGTCAGTGGTAAGTGGCAAGTGGCAAGTGGTGAATGGGTAAACGGGCTGAAGCGAGGCTTCCGATTTTGGAAGCCTCGCTTCGGAAGTCTGGATCAAGCGGCCTTCGCTTCGGCCAGCGCACGTTCGCGCAGGATGGCGGCCATCGCTTGGCGGTATTCTGCGCTGCCGCGGAAATCCGCAAAAGAGGGCGCATCCGTGCCTGCGAGGATGGGGCGGTCGGCCACGCCGCAGAGTGCGACGCGCGTTGTGTCGCCGCTCGCCACTGCGATGGCTGCCACAATCGGCCTGTCAGCGGGGGTGCGGGCAACGCGCGCCATGCCGCTGCGCGCGTTCTCCATCGGCACATGGATGGCCGTGATGATGCCCTCCACGTGCGTGAGCGACGCAAGCGGCAGTGGCGCATCGCCGGCCGTGGTGCTAAGGGACGCGCCCAGCGCCAGCAATGCGGCGTAGAACTCGCTGTCCGTCGCGGCCCCGGCCACAGTGCCGCCCACGGTGGCCGCATTGCGGTAGTTGAGCGCGCCTTTCATTGCGCGCCGCTCGGCGCAGCAGTCCGCCCGCCAGCGACGCGGCGGCTGCGTCTTCCATTATGTCGGTCAGGGTGGCCATTGCGCCCAGCACCAGGTGGGTGGCGGTGGTGTGGATGGTGGCGAGGCGCAGCCCGCCAAGGTCGATAACGACCTCAATTTGCGGGCGAGCGCGTGATTCGAGGGCGCCGATCAGGCTGGCCCCGCCTGCAAGCAGTGCGGCGCTTTCGCCGTGGGCCTCAAGCAGATGCATCGCGTCGGCAAGTGTGGCAGGTCGCAAGTATTCGCGCAGGATAGGCATGGGTGTTTGTGGAATGGTGTGGGCGATTGTGCGTCGCCGGTGACGGTCGCTCCTGGGGCCATTATACCCTACGAAGGGTTGAATGGCTTAAGAGTGCAAGAGTTCAAGGGCTGGGTCCATAGAGCCAGCCCTTGAACTCTTGCACTCTTAAGCCTTCTCCACCACACTGCCTTCCGGCGTATCCGTCACACGCCAGCCGGCGGCTTCAATTTGGGTGCGCAGGGCGTCGGCGGCGTCCCAGTCGCGTGCGGCGCGCGCTTCGTCGCGCCGCGTAGCCAGTTGCGTAATCTCAGCCGGGCCGGCGATGGCACGCGGGGGTTTCGCTCTCTGCCTGTGCGGCCGCAGCGCGCGTTGTCGCTTCCTGCCAAAGCGCAGCGGGAAGTCCCGCGCCATCTTCCGGCAGACGAAAATCGCCCAGCAGCTCCAGGCCAAAGTGCGTGCCGTGTTCGTAGCGCGCCTCATTCTCGGCGCGAATCAGGCTGACGCCGCCCGCGCCCACCACCTCGGCGCGCCCTGCGCCAAAGTCCAGGCAGAGCGCAGTCTTCTCATCAATACCGATCAGCGTCCGCTTCGGGTCGGCGGGAAGCAGGTCAAGCAGAGCGCTGAAACGTTCCTGGCCGATATAGCAGCGGCTGGTGTCCAGCGTGGCGCCGCCGTCGTTGTTGTTCCAGTGGGAGACGAGCAGGAGCGAGAGGCCAAAGTCAGCAAAGAGGTCGAGCCCGGGCTGCCAGTGCAAATCGGCGCCCACCTTGTAGAGCTCGTAGACGGGCAGGGTAAAGCTGCTGGCGGCCAGTGTTGTGGCGCTGGAGAGCATCAGGCCCCGCGCCAAGGCGATTGCGGGCGCGCATGATCTGCCACACAAGGCTATCGCGCAGGTGCCGTACGGCGTAGGTAGGGCTGCCCGGCCCGGCCATGAGTACATCCGCATGCCATAGCGGGGCCGCCACTGCTGGGTTGTCGGTGCTGGTCGCGCCGTCGCGTCCGTCGCGCCGTCGCCCGGCGACCAGTTCCACGTGGGGCGAAAAGTTGACGAGTCGCTTGTCGATGTAGTCCGCCACATCCTGCGCCACCGCTTCGGCGTTGGGCTGGAATCCGGCTGGGGTTTGGAGCACGGCCACGCGCACTGGCGGCTCAAAGTGGTGGTAGAGCCATGTATAGACGCGCTGCACATTGGCCGCCGTCTCGCCTGAGCCCAACAGCACAATTGGGCCGGGCAGCACCGTGGCAGCGTCTGAATTGCGCATCATGCAGCATTCTCCCCACTCCAGATGCCGTGCGCCGCCTCATTGATAAAGATCGAAGCCAGTTCGCTCGGGCGGTGCACGTGGATGTCATGCGCGGTGTCGTGAAACCAGCGCACCTCGCTCGTTGGCAGATACGCCTGCGCCGAAGCCACCATGCGATGCTTGGCCACCGTCCACGCCGAGTTGCCATCATCGGCGGCGCAAATGAGCACCGGTTCGGCCACGCGCGGGTAGAGGTCGCCCGGGCGCTGCTCCCAGAGCGAACGCAGAATGCGCATGTGGTGCTCGAGCGTGAGCCATGGCCGCACCGTGCCGTCGGGCAGCGTCTCGAAATTGGCGAGCGTCGCCTCGACGCCGGCGTCCGTCCAGCCCGGATTGCTCTGTGCAATCATCTGTTTGATGGCGCTGCGCGGCGTGCCAATGAGGTTGGGCGGGCGCAGCGCCACCGCAATGCTCTCCCAGTCCGCCCCCGAAGGATGTTCCTGCAGGTCAAGAATGCCGCCGTCAATGAAGGCGAAGCCGCGCGCCCGGCCCGGGTTGCGGGCGGCAAACTCCAGCACCACGTTGCCGCCCCACGATTGGCCCACAACAATGGGCTGCTCCAGCGCCAGCGTATCGAGAAGGAGCAGCAGGTCGTCGCAGATGGTGGCAAAGTCGTAGCCATCGGAGGCTTTGTCACTCAATCCGTGGCCGCGCTGGTCGACGGCGAAGACATGATAGCCCGCGGCCGCCAGCGCATTGCCCACGCCAAGCCAGGTGCGCGCATTGCTGGCCAGGCCGTGCAGCAGCACAAAGGGCGCGCCCTCACCAGGCCACTCAAGCAAATGCAGCTTCAGGCCGCCACTTTCGGGGCGGATGGTCACATAGCCGTCGATTGGAGCCGACGCGTCAACCTGTGCTGTCGACGGCCTTGTTGCGGGTGCGGAATCCATGGGTGCTCCTCTTGGTTGGAAAGGCAGTATTGCGCAAGTCTACGCCGTGACTTTGTGCATTGCAGCGGGATGTGTTCCAATTTGCTGCAATTCATTCGCAACTGCAAATCGGCAGGCGCGTATCACAATCCGGGAGTCAGCACCATGTGTGATCAGGACGCACTCATTAGCCGGTTGCGCGCACGCGGAATACGCGTGACGCCCCAGCGCGCGATGATTGTGCGCGCCATCGAATCCATGCCGGCGCACCACACCGCCGAGGAGCTCTATGCCGTCGTCCGGGCCGAAAGCCCCTATGTCAACCTTGCCACGGTCTATCGCACGCTGGAACTTCTCAAGTCGCTGGATCTGATTACCGACGCCGACATGGGCACAGGTGCAACCCATTATGCCCTGCGCTCCCATGCCGACCACCACCATGCCATTTGCCGCGCCTGCCACCATTCGGTGGAGTTCCCCGATCACCTGCTTAATCCATTGATTGAGGCGCTGGATGGCGGCTACGGCTTCCACGCCGAAGCCAACCACATTGTGGTCTTTGGCCTCTGCGCCGCCTGTGTCGAGCGGGCCGCGCCAGTCGATGGCTCTTCGTAACATTACTCACATGCGAATACTTGCAACTGTGCGATGATGCTTCCTTCTGCGGCATAACGCCGTCGCACGCGCCCCAGGGCTCAACAGTCATCCGCGCGAAGTGCTGAAACGACCTGTACACAGATTGCACAGATGAAAAGGATAAGCACAGATCAGTCTCGCTGAGAATCATCCGCTTCTGGCTGTCTCATTTTTGTCTGTCTCATCTTCAAATTTGTGTGCAAGTACGGCTTTTCTTTTTGCGGACACGACTATCAAGGGTGCAGCGCAATCAGCGCAAAAAGAACAGGGAGCAATCAATGTCGTATCTGAAGAGAATTGCGGCGCTTTGCGCTGCATCTGTTGTGCTGGCTGCGTGCGCCACAGGCCAGCCACCCGCTGCCGCCACTTCCGCCAACGGCGCCGCAGGCGGTGCCGCCGAACCGGCAACGCAAAAAGTGCGCATTGTGACGACGGTTTCACCCGTCACCAACATTGCCTACAACATTGGCGGCAACCTGGTGGAGATCACCGGCATTGTGCCCGAAGGTGTGAATTCGCACACCTTTGAGCCTGCTCCTTCAGACGCACGCCTGTTGGCGGAGGCCGACATTATCTTCGTCAATGGCCTCAAGCTGGAGGAGCCCACGCTGGCGCTGGCAGAGGCCAACAAAAAGGACGATGCACAGATTGTGCTGCTGGGCGACCAGACCATTCAGCCTGACGCCTACCTCTATGACTTCTCCTTCCCCGAGGAAGGGGGCAGCCCCAACCCGCACCTGTGGCCCAACCCCCTCCTTGCGCTGCGCTATGCCGAAATCATACGCGACAGCCTAGCGCAGGCCGACCCGGAAAACGCCACCACATACGCCGCCAACTATGATGCCTTCAAGGCGCGTATTGACGAACTGGACGCAGCCATTCAGGCAACGGTTGACACCATTCCGGCGGAGAATCGCAAGCTTCTGACCTACCACGAC
This sequence comes from uncultured Chloroflexia bacterium, assembly GCA_963773745.1. Taxonomy (GTDB): domain Bacteria; phylum Chloroflexota; class Anaerolineae; order Caldilineales; family Caldilineaceae; genus UBA5069. The sequence continues at coordinate 954,990 of CAVZCL010000001.1, read as the reverse complement.
TCATGGGCCTACTTCGCCCCGCGCTATGGCATGACGGTTATCGGCGCCATTCAACCCTCCGATTTCGCCGAGCCATCGGCGCGCGATGTGGTTGCCATCATCGAGCAAATTCGCGCCGAGAAGGTGCCCGCGATCTTCGGCTCGGAGGTCTTCGCGTCGCCCGTGCTCGAGCAAATTGCCGCAGAGACAGGCGCAACCTATGTGGATAACCTGCGCGATGACGATCTGCCCGGCGCGCCCGGCGAAGCAAACCACTCCTATGTGGGGCTCATGGTGGAGAACCTGCGCGTTATGGCGGAGGCGCTTGGGGGCGATCCCTCCATCATTGCCCAGGTGGACCCCAGCAACGTGACGGGCGTCGATGCCGCCGTCAATCAGGCGCAGTAAGGCAACGCCACAGGCCCAGGCGGGCGAATGCGACTCTTATGCAACCACTGGTTGATGTGCAAAATGTAACGTTCGGCTACGGCGCCGTGCCCGTGCTCGAGGATGTCTCGCTGCACCTGCACGCAGGGCAATTTGCAGGCGTTGTGGGGCCCAGCGGCGCGGGCAAGACAAGCCTCCTCAAGCTGCTGCTGGGCGTGCTGCGCGCCGGACAGGGAGCCGTGCGCATTGACGGGCGTGTGCTGGATGGTCGCCCCTCCTCGCGCGTGGCCTATGTGCCGCAAATTGAGACGGTGGACTGGAACTTCCCCGTTACGGCCGAGCAGGTGGTCCTCATGGGGCGGACGCGCAACGCCAGCCTCTGGCCCTGGCCCTCGCGCCTCGATCGGCACAAAGCGCGCGCCGTGCTGGAGCAGCTTGGCATTGGCGAGTTTGGCGCCCGCCACATACGCGACCTTTCGGGCGGGCAGCAGCAGCGCGTCTTTCTGGCGCGCGCGCTCATTGCCGAACCCGAACTGCTTGTGCTCGACGAGCCCACCAGTGGCGTGGATATGCGCACGGCCGAGAATATTCTTCATCTGCTTGCCGACCTGAACCGGCAAGGGATGACGATCCTCATGACCACGCACGACCTCAACGCCGCGGCGGCCCATCTGCCGTGGGTCATCTGTCTCAAGAACCGGGTGATTGCAGAAGGTACGCCCGACCAGGTCTTTACGCCCGCCGTGCTGCAGCAAACCTATGACGGCGAGTTTGTGGTGCTGCGCGAAGGGGGCATGCTCTTTGTGCAGCAGAAGCCCCACGGCCACACCTGGCGCGATGTGGTGCCGGAGCCAGTGCCGGGCCACTCCGCAGGATTAACGGGCGGCAATGGCGCTGTGAATGGCGCTGTGAATGGCGTGATGGTTGGCGTGATCGATGGCGCAGTGAACAGCACAGTAAATGGCGCGTTGAATGGCGTGTCAAAGGAGATGCAGGATGACATCCTTGCTCGAACCCTTCCAGTATGAGTTTTTCCGCAACGGCACCATGGTTGCCGTGCTGGCGGGGATTCTGTGCGGGCTGCTGGGCGTCTACATCGTTCTGCGCGGCATGAGCTATATCGGTCACGGCCTCTCGCACGCAATCTTTGGCGGCGCAGTCGTCTCCTACGTCATGTCCTGGAACTTCTACATCGGCGCAGGCATCTGGGGCTTTCTCACAGCCGTGCTCATCAACCAGACGACGCGCCGGACACGTATAGGCGCCGATGCTGCAATCGGGGTCATCACCACCGCCAGCTTTGCGCTGGGGGTGGCGCTCATCAGCCGCTACCGCCGCTTTACGCAAAGCATTGATGCCGCGCTCTTCGGCAACATTCTGGGCGTCAAGCAGCAGGATGTGTGGGTGGTGGCAGGGGTGACGCTGCTGGTGGGCGGACTCATCTTTCTGGCCTACAAGCAGTTGCTCTTCACCACCTTCGACAGCGACGTGGCGCAGGTCTACGGCGTGCATACCGAGTGGGTGGATACGCTCTTTGCGCTCGCGCTGGCGGCGGCGCTGATCGCCTCCATGCAGATTCTGGGGGTCACCCTGATTGCTGCCGCGCTTGTGGTGCCCGCGATAACGGCGCGCCTGCTCACCGATTCCTTTCACCGCATGGTGCTCTATGCCATGACGATTGGCGCGTTTTGCGGGTTGGTGGGCATGTACTTGAGCTACGCCATCAACGCCGCTTCGGGTGCAACGATTGTATTGACGCAATCGGCTGTCTTTTGCGTGGCGCTGCTCTTCAGCACGCTGCAAAAGCGCGCTGCACAGCGTCTGGCGCACACGCATGTGTGAGTGCTGACGGTACACAGATTGCCAGGGGCACACGGAAGAAGCGGATGAACAACCAATCATCCGCTTCTTCTGTGTGCCCCTGGCAATCTGTGCAATCGCAGTTCTTATTCGCGCGGAATTCCGGTAATGCGGATGCCGCTCCCCTGCACCTTGTGGCGCGCATTGATGCCGATGAGCAGCGCCGTAATGCCTTCGACAACGGCGCTGTTGGCCAGCGGTCCTGCATCCACCGGGAAGAAGCCTGCTGCGCGCGCCAGCTCCATAACGGCCTGCTTCGGCTCTTTCTGGTCGCCCGTCACCAGCACATCACAGTTGGGCTCCCAGGCCAGATCGCGCAGATGGCCCGCCGCCACGTTCTGGAAGGCCGCCACCACGCGCACATCCTCGCCCAACTGCGCGGCTGCCTCCTGTGCAGCCGAACCGCCTTCAGGCCGCCAGGCAGTGGAGACCTTGGGGGGCATGAGCGGCACGCCCACCGTGACGAAAATCTTGCCCTGGCTGCCGGCGCGCACCTGCTCAATCATCTCGGCCTGACCGCTGTAGGGAACGCTCAGTACGACGATATCGGCGGCGGCAGCGGCAGCGGCGTTGTCGAGCCCCTGCAGCGGCGCGCCCCCTGCGGGCAGGAGCGCCGAAAAGTCGGCGGCGGCAGCCGCGGCGCGTTCGGCGCTGCGGCTGCCAATGATGACCGGGTAGCCGGCCGCGGCCCAACGGATAGCCAGCCCCGAGCCTTCGGCGCCGGTGCCGCCTATGAGGGCGATTGTTGGTTTAGTCATGCGAGTGTCCTTGTGCTAGTGAGGTGTCTGGATGAACGGCAATTGGTCATTGGTGCATTGGTCATTGGTGCATTGGCGACATTGCGTGCCATTGGTTATAGGTGAAGTCGTAATGGCAAGCAGACGCACCGCAATTACCAATGACCAATGCACCACTTACCATTTACTCTTTCTCTGCAAACATGGCCCAATACCGCTCCCACGTTGCTGCGGCAACGGCGCGACTGCGGGCAGTGATGGCGGCCTCGTCCATGGTCAGCAGCTTGCGGTCGCGCATAAGCACCTCGCCCTGCACAATCGTGCTGTTGACGTGGCCGCCGCTGAAGCCGAAGAGAATGTGCCACGGCAGGTTGCCGGCGTTCATGGGCGTGGTGGGGTAGTAATCGAGCAGAATCAGGTCGGCATAGGCGTTGGGCGCCACAATGCCCACGGGCTTGTCAAAGAAGACCGATGCAAGGCGGCGGTTGTTCTCCACCGCCATCTGAATCACTTTGTCGGCCCCAAGGTAGCGTGGGTCGGCGTGCGCCTGCTTCTGCAGCAGGTCCGCCACCTTCATCTCCGTGAACATATCGTTGCTGAAGCCGTCATTGCCCAGGCAAACGGCCATGCCGGCGCGCAGCATGGGGGTAATTTCGGCCGTGCCCACTGCATTATTCATGTTCGAACGAGGTTGGTGCGAGACGAAAGTGCCCGTCTCGCGCAGGATCGCGGTCTCCCACGCATCCACATGGATGCAGTGCGCCATGATGCTCTGCGCGCCGGTGATGCCATAGCGGTGCAGCCGTTCCACCACACGCTTGCCCGACTTCGCAAGGCTGTCGTACTCGTCTGAAGGGTCTTCCGCCACATGGACGTGGAAGCGGTCAGACTGGGTGCGGCAGGCTTCCAGCGTGGCGTCGGAGAGGGTGAGGCTGGCGTGCAGCCCAAAGGTGGCGGCCAGCCGCGTCGCCTCGGGCGATTCGGCCGCCGTGCGCCGCGCTGCCAGCATGCGGCGCATGAAGCGCGTGTTTTCGTGAATGCCGGCACGCGCCGCCTCGGGGCCGTCGCGGTCGGTCACTTCATAGCAGAGGGCGGCGCGCAGGCCGCTCTGCAGGACGGCGTCGGCGACGGCATCAAGGCTGCCGTCAATCGCGCGCTGGCTGGCATGGTGGTCAATGAGCGTGGTGGTGCCGTTGCGGATTGCATCCACAAGGCAAACTTCGGCTGATGCCTGTACGCCCTCCATGTCCAGCGCCTTGTCCAGCTTCCACCAAAGGTTCTGCAGAATTTCGGGGAAGTCTTTGGCGGGCGGGCCCGGGATGTACATGCCGCGCGCAAACGCGCCGTAGAAGTGGGTGTGCGCGCATATCTGGCCGGGCATGAGCACCATGCCGTTGGCGTCCCAGCGGGCGGCGCCCGGGTGGCGCGCCAGCAGATCGGCGCTGGGACCAACATCGGCAATGGTCGCGCCGTCAATCAGCACGGCGCCATCTTCCAGCACGCGCTGCGCGTCGTCGAATGTGAGAACAGTCGCATTGTGGATCAGCATGGCATTATCCTGCTTCTTGTGATGGTTGATCGGTCGTGTGGAATTCTCATTTTACCTTGCGCGGCGATGATTCGACCAGACGGCTTCGCGCTGCCGCCTGCCGCAACGCAAACCAGGAATGCGCGTGCCCGAATCGGTGGTACAATTGCGGCCAGAGAGAACTCATGCAAACCGATGAGAATGTCGAAGTCTGCCCCGACTGCGGCGCACAATTACCCGTTGTAGATGGCCCAGTGCATCGTTATCTCGGCGCAAGTGCATCGTGCTGGGCGCTCTTCAGCGCGCTCAATATCGGTGAGCCTGCCACCAAAGCAGGCCCGTTCTTCGCATTGCTGATAGACGCCTACGCGGCACAGCATCCAGGCGTGCCGTCAAACCAGTCGATTCAGTCCGTGGCCGTGCATGTGCTCACGCTCTATGGCGTTCTTGAGCGCAACGCAGGCGAAGATGCGCAATACTGGCTGCGAACGCAGGCGCTGCGACCAGGCACGTCATCAAAGCACGCCCGCTTCGTCTGGCTCGAGCCGCCGCCACTGGCCGCACTGGGTGCGGTGACCGTGGCCGACATTGTGCGTGCGCCCACACCTGCAGCGCGCGGCGATGTTGCCGACACGTATGTGCGCAGCGTCTGGAAAGCGTGGCAGTCTGTGCACGGCGCGCAGATCGCAGACTGGTATGAACGCTTTGTGCTGCCCAATCGTCTGTAGGCAGTGACCGTCGCACCTGCTGGGACAGGCCCGGCAAAAGGAGCAATTCAAGTGACTGAGACCCCCATTTCATTGCAATCGATCTTTGACGGCTGGGCGGGCTACAACGCCAGCCTGATCGGCGCGATGCGCCAGCGCACGCCCATGGAGCTGGTTTGGCGGCCCAAGGCCGACATGCGCTCGGCGGGCGAGATTGTGCGCCACATTGCGCTGGGGCGCATTGCCTGGTTTGTGCGCATGGATGCACCGGGCAGCGCAGAGGCCGCCGCCGCTGTGCCCCACTGGACGACCGATGACGAAGGCAATCGCTTTCCCGCTGAAGAGGCGCTGCAGAGCACGCAGGACGCGGGCGCGCTTATCGAATGGCTCGAGCGCTCGTGGCTGATGATCGACGCAACGCTTTCGGCGTGGACAGTTGATGACCTGGCCGTGAGCTATTCCTATACCTGGAATGGGCAGCATTGGGCCATTCCGCGCCAGTGGACACTCTTCCGCGTGATGGCGCACGACATGCACCATGGCGGTGAGCTTTCGATCATGCTCGGCCAGCAGGGGATTGAGGCCTTTGAACTGAGCGCGCTGGGCGGCCACATTGTTTTGCCGCCGCTGGCTGGCGCGCAGGCGCACGATGGGGCGCCGACAGACGAGGGCGCGGCTCCTCTGCATGCGTGAAATGCACGTACTCGTCAACGGCTGGTTTGCGGGCCAGGAGGGGACTGGGAGCGGCCAGTATCTGCACCACATGCTCGCTGCGCTGCCGCAGGTGGCCGCCTCCGAGCCGGGGCGCTCCGTGCGCTGGACGTTGCTTGTGCCGAAGGGGACCGCCGCGCCCCAGTGTGCCTCACATCGTGATAGCGCCGGTTGTCTTGCCGCCGCTGCCCGGCCCGCTGCGCAAGCTCTGGTGGGAGCAGGTTAGCCTGCCCAACTGGGCGCGCCGCCTGCGCGTTGATGTGCTGTGGAGCCCCTACTGGGCCGCACCCTTCATTCAGCCAGTTCCTTCAGTTGTCACCGTGCACGATCTCATTCCCATGCTGCTGCCTGCCTATCGCGGCGGCCCGTTGCAGCGCGCCTATACGGCGCTGGTAGCCGCCACGGCACGCCGCTCGGCCCAGGTGATCACCGTGAGCGAGGCGAGCGCACGCGACGTGGTAACAACGCTGGGCATTGCGCCCGCACGCGTAACAGCCGTGCCCCATGGCCCCAATCAGTTCAATGCGGAGACGCCGTCGGCGGAGAGGTCTGCTGTGCTGCGCCGGCGCTTGCAACTACCCGATCGCTTCTTTCTCTATTTAGGGGGTTTTGATGCGCGCAAGAATGTGGACGCCCTGCTGCGCGCCTACAAGCGCTATCTTGAGATGGGAGGCGATGGCGGCGTGAAGCTGGTGCTGGCAGGCAAACTGCCGGCCGTTGACAGCGCCTTTGCGCCGGACCCGCGCCCCATGGCAGCGTCTCTGGGCATTAGCGAGCAGGTGCACTGCTGCGGCTGGGTGGATGAGGCCGACAAACCCGCGCTCTATGCGTTGGCCACGGCCTACCTCTTCCCCAGCCTCTACGAAGGCTTTGGCATGACCGTGCTCGAAGCCATGCAGGCTGGAACACCGGTGGTGACGAGCGCGCGCTGACCGCGTTTCGTAGCGGCGGCTTCAGCCGTCGCTTTCGAGGACGCGGTGCGGTCGCCACCTACGGCAGCTAAAGCAGCCGCTACGAAGGGTGGGACGCTTCAGAGACGTTCGTAGCGGGGGGCTTCCAGCCCTCCGTTTTGGGCCTCTGCGTTGCGTCGCGTACTGCGTCACGTCAGGAGACGTGACCTACAACAGCCGGAGGGCTGGAAGCCCTCCGCTACGATCGTCAATGGATATCGGAGAGGCACCACTTCAGCAGCCGCTACAAAATGAATGAAGCGAGGCTTCCAGTTGAGGAAGCCTCGCTTCATTTGTGCCTGAATTTGTATGACGTCTACTCGATCACGACCACCGCATGCGCGCCAATGGGCGGCAGCGCAATCTCCACGTACTCCGCGCCCACCGTGAAGTCGACGGCCTCACCCTCCGGTGCAAGGTAGACACGCTGCGGCGCTGCGCCCGCCAGCTTCACCTGCAGGCGCAGGCCTGAAGTGGGTGCAGACTGATCCACATGCTGAATAGGCTGCAGCGTACGGCGGGGATGATAAGCCGTTACGTGCACAATCTGGCGCGCGGCGTGGCCATCAGCGGCAGCCTGGTTGTGGAGCGTGCACTCCACCCAGCCCGGCCCTCCACCTTGAGTAGTGGCGTAGGCAGGAAGGCGCGCAGCGCAGCCATGGCGGCGGCGCGATAGGCCCAGTAGTCGTGCCGCTTGTAGCCTGTAAAGAGAGGCGCTGCCATGTAAAGCACATTGCTGCTGCGCACCATGACGGGCGTGCCCAGGTCGTCGCCCACGGGCGCGTGCTGGTGGCTGGTGTAGTGTTCCCACGTGCGCGTAAAGAGCGCGCGCTTAAGCTGCCCAAACGCCTGTGCACCCGCCTTCGGCTGCACCATGTGTGCCTGGTCGTAGAAGACGTAGTCGTAATCTGCGGCCAGTTCCCCCTCGGGTAGCGAAGGGTCAAAGCGCAGGAAGGAGGGCAGCGTGGGTGCGGGGCCCACGTACTCCACGGGCATTTCTTCCAGCGCGAAGGTGCCGTCGGCGTCGAGCAGGGCCGTGCCGGAGACAATCAGCTTGCCCCCACCTGCGAGGTAGGTGCGCAACTTCTCGAGAAGCGCAGGATTCGGCGCGCGTGCCATCGGCGACGACAAGCGCGCTGTAACCGTCGAATTCCGCCTGTGCATCCACAATGTTGAACTGCAGGCCGGCCTCGAGGAACATCTGGCCCGCGCCTTCGACGTCGGGCGCATATTCGCCCACACCCGGGTTTGATTCGCCCGCTGGGTCTGCGACAAGAAGTGCGACTTCGGCGGTCCACTGCGCGCCGTCAAGCCAAGGCTCGAGGCTCTCCACGCGTGCGAACGACTTGCCGATTGTGCGGTAGACGGCCGGGTCCAATTGGCCGTTGGGGTGGAGTTGGTCACCGACGCAGACCTTGCCGCCTGCACCCAGGATCGTGCCGCACTCATAGTCAAGCTGATCGACGGTTTTGAGGCCACCGAAGTCGGCCCAGGATTTGTGAAAGCGGCCGGTCATGCCCAGGAAATCAAGGCCCAGCGTGCGCGCCTGGCGCGCCATGAAGGGATAGTGCAAATAGCCCCAAACACCTTCCGAAGTCGGCAGGCTCTCAATCTCGATCTGGCCCATGTAGGGTGTCCAGCGGCGCATGTTGGGCGTGACGGTGCCGTTGTAGAAGACGTGTGCATCGGGCCGGCGGCCGTGCAGAACTTTGGTTACGTCGCGGTAGAACTCCTCCATGCGGTCGGCAGAATAGGCCATGACCGCGGCGGGGTTGGCAATGTTAACGCCCGCCTTGCGCATTTGCGCCTGGCTCCACGCCGAGTAGTTGGGCACCACGAAGGTGATATCCGCCCAGAGGCCGTCCATCTCGTAGAGGTCAAGCAGCTCTTCCACCTGGGCAATGTAGTAGTCGCGATAGGGCGAGGCTACATCCATGGTGGACCAGCCCCACTCGCCAGAGAGCGGCTTGCGCATGCGCGCCGTGCCGTCCTCGTTGACGACAACCCAGCCCGGGTGTTCAATCGCGGCCAGATCATCCCACATGACGGAGACATAGATGGGGCAGCGGATGTCGCGCTTGTGCAGCGCCTCAATTTGCTGGCCCAGCAGGTCAAAGCTCAGCCCGGGGTGGACGGTGCCAACCTTGGTGGGGTAGTAGGAGTAGCCGTGGTGGCACTTGGCAAAGATGTTGATGGCGTTGACATGCGCATCGGCCAACGTGCCGGCGAAGGCGTCGGCGTTAAACTTTTCGCCCAGCGTGCCACATTCGGCCGCCGTGTGAAAGTCGAGGTGGATTTGCCGGTAGCGTTGTGCGGGAATGCTCATGGAATCTCCGAATGGGGTGTGCAGAGCCAATGCAAGCTCCGCGCTGAGGGGTTAACTTCGATGCCGTAGCATCCGGACAACAATCAACGGGATGGATGCTATTGTACGCGAGGCCGCTATCCGCAGCCACATTGCGCGCCCTTCATTTCCGTCAGCACGCATAACAAAAAGGCCACGTCCGGCGACGTGACCCCTGAACCTTCAACTTCCAACTTGCAACGCCACAATCGGCCTTCCTTACTCTGCCGGTGGCACATAGCAGAGCTGCTCTGCGGCGAGCGCAGGGTGATTGTAGCCAAAGTGGTCGGTAATCTGCCATGTCTGCGGGTTCGCGTCAAAAATAGACTGCACCTCAGCACAGGCCGACGCCGCATCCTGGTTGGCCTCGTAAGCGGCCAGCCACTGGCCGGCTGCCTGGGCATAGGCGCTCTCGGGCTGGCCCAACTGCAGCGCGCTCAGAACATCATTGGCGGCCTTGTCATTACCCATGAGCGACTCTGTCTGAATCAGCCGGAAGCTGGCCAGCCCCTGCAGATAGACGAGCTCCTCTACGCCGTCGATGCCGAAGATGCTGCACGCCTGCAGGTCGGGCGAGAGTGCGGCTTCGTAGGCTGTGCGCGCAGGCGCCAGGCCAATCACGGGCGAGGCTTGCAGCAGCACATCGGCTTCCACCAGGCGCAGGCCAAGGCAGTCATTGCCCTCGGATTCGCGGTCATAGACCCAACTCAACTGGCGGAAGGGCGCAGCGGCAATGCTCTGCCACTCCTCGCGGTGGGGCACGGCCAGGCCACCCTCAGGCGTGTCACTGACGCCGCCTTCGAGCACAAGCAGCTTGCCTTTGCCCGGTGCACCGGCCGGCAGGCTGCCGATTGTGGCCTCACCCTCAGCCAGGGTTGCGCCTGGCTCAATCGCGCTCACATACGCGCCGGCGTTCTTGTCCCAGTTGATCATCTGCACTTCGGTGACGCAGAAGGTGCTGCAGCCCACAACCGACCACGCCAGCTCTGTTGTGCCGTCGCCGTTGAGGTCCTCGGCAGCCAGCAGCACCGACTCGCCGTAGATTTCGGGGTTGGCCGCCAGCTCGAAGTTGCCCGCGCCGTCGCCATGATAGACAAGAACGGCCCCTTGCGTGCCCTTGGGGCCAAAGCCAATGTCGCTGACGATGACGGGCAGCACCATTACATCCTGGCGCGCATCGCCGTTGAAGTCGCCAAAGACCACCGCGCCGCGGTTGTCAGTCAGCGCCTTGCAGCCCGTCAGCCACTCCTCCACGGCTGCCTTGTCGCGCCCGGCAACGGCGAGAATCGCGGGCAGCCTGGTGGCGTAGCCCGCGAGCGTTTCGGGGCAGGTGGCGGGGTCCTCATCGTTGCCTGCCGCATCCGCTGCGGCCGCCGTGCTGGCCATGGCAACGGGCGCAGGAACACTCGGCGCAATGCCGGCCGCCGCCGCCAACCCCACCGCCGCGGGATTCGCCGCGGCGGTGTCATCTGCAGATTCCACGTCGATAACGGGGCACAGGTCATTCGGCCCAAACGACGGGTTGGCGTAGCCGTAATCGGAGAGGAACTCATACGCGCCAGGGTTGGCGGCGGCGAATTCGTTCACGGCCTGGCACGCCTTGGGAATGCTGGGGCTCTCGGCGTAGGCATCCAGCCAAACCTGACCCGCGTCGGCAAGGACTGTGTTGGTGTAGATTTCGCTAATGCTGCCAATCAAGTCGCCGGCAATCTCGGGCACGCCCTGGTAGGCAGCCACAAGCGCGAGGCGGAAGAGCGAGAAGCTGCGCAGCTCGGCCTCTTCGTCGGCGCGCGTCCAGCAGATTTCGAGAGTCGGATCGGTGGCCGCCTTGGTGTAGAGCCGCTCAAGTTCAACCAAATCTGCATCGGGCAGGTTGAGGAACGCCTCATTGGCATCGAGCACGGCAAAGTAGAGGCATTCATTGTCGGCAAAGGTGCGGTCGAGCAGCGTGTAGGGTGCGCCGGCGACGCTGCCCCAGGTCTCGGTGCGGGCGCGCTGCGGCCCTGCGCCGGCGCTGCCATAGATGCCACCCTCGAGAATTATCTCGTCGCCCTGCCCATCCTCGCTCACATCGTCAAGGCTGTAGTCAGCATAGGCCATGGTGATGGATTCGTCAGTCCAAAGCATCCACTCTGTGCCGTTCCAGCTGCGCACAATGATCGTGTCGAAGCAGGTGCTGGCGCCGCAGGTGGTGTCGGCATAGACAATGTCCGGCTGGCCATCGATGTTGATGTCGCCCGTGTTGACGAGCGTAATCTTGCCGTTGGCGCGTGCGCGCAGCGACTCAACCCAGCCGTTGTCGCTGGCGCTGAAGAGAATCATGTCGCCGGAGGGCGTATCTTCGGAGCCATTGGGGTCGGCATAGAGCACAATCAGTTCGTCTCCGCCGTCCCCGTTGAAGTCCCCAACAACCAGGCCGTCGTCCACGTCGGAGCCGCAGTCGCTCAGGTAGGAGCGCAGCCCGTCAAGGCCGAAGTCCGGGTTGTTGAGCACAGCATTTATCTGCGCAGGATACTCTGTGAAGTCGGCCGGGCAGTTGATGCCGATCTCCGTCTCCGGCGTTTCGGTGGGCGTTGCGGTCGGTTCCGGCGTCTCTGTTGGCTCAGCTGTTGCCGTCTCGGTGGGCAGCTCCGTCGGCTCTGCGGCGGGCTGCGGTGTTTCTGGCGGCGCATCACCCAGGCCATCAATGCTTGGCGTGGGGGATGGCGTAGCCGTGGCGGTGGGGGTCGGCGTCTCCGTTGGCGTCGGTGATGGTGTTTCGGTGGGCGTCGATGACGACGTGGGTGTCGGCGTAAAACCGGCCCCCTGCGCGGCGGAGTCGGGCAGGGCGTCGCCCTGCGGCACGGAGGGAATCACCAGCGTCACCCCGCGTGACAGCACGAGGTCCGCGCGCACGGCGTCGGGGTTGGCGGCGCGCAGCAGGCGTGCGGAAACGTCGTATTTGGCGGCGATGCTGTTCCACGATTCACCCCCCTGCACCACATGGGTGACCACAGCCGGCGCAGCCTGCACGGCCCTCTCCGTGGCAGTCGCGCCGGCGCGTGGCGTGGCAGCTGTGGTTGCGGAGGCCGTAGTCGCCGTGCCGGTCGCTGTGGCCGGGGGCGCCGTGTTCACAACGAGCACATCGCCCACGCGCAGGATGTCATTGGGGCGCACGGCGCGCGGGTTGTCGGCCTGCAGTTGCCGCACTGTGAGGCCGACCTCGCGCGCGATTACGCCCCAGGAGTCTCCAGCCTGGACCGTATATTCGTAACTGCCTGAGGTTGTTGGGGTGCGTGTTGGCGAGGCTGTGGCTGCGCTATCCTGCGCACGGGCCACATCCATGCTCTCGAGCGCGCCAAGGCCGATGAGGAGCGCAAGCGCGGCGGCAATCAGCCAGCGCATATAGGAGCTTTGAGGTTGTTTCGGATCCCGCGGGGGCATTGAGCGCAGCGGCGAGTAGTCCATGGTCGGTTCCTTTGCTGTAATGAAGACGTTGATGTAACCGAGTGGCAGCGATGGTATGCGATTGCCGTTTTTTCGACCGCGGGGGATATTCCTCACTATTGACAGACTAAATCAACAATCTTCAACCATTGACGATTGAGTATTGGCGATTGCGTGTTGACGACTGCGTATTGACGACTACTGCAGCGTTGCATCCGTAATCTTCTGCACCACCTGCACCCACGTTTGGCCGGGCTTGAGCGGAATCGGCGCATCACCCGCGCCCAGCCAGCGCGGCGGCGCCTTGTCATCGGCGCGCCATGTGCCTTCATACACCTGCCCGTCGCGCAGGACGCGCAGGTCACCAAACTCGAAGAGCTGAATGTCGACGCCCAGCGTGCCGTTGACATCTTCAATGATGTTGGTGAGCTCGTGCTGTGCGGCGGCAATGACCACATTGCTTGCTACAATCGGCTCTCCCGTTGCCAGATCAAACTGCTGCTGGCCACCCTGAAAGCGCAGATAGCCACCGGCGGCCGGGTCATACTTCCACTGCACATTGTTGCCACCCGGATAGGCGATGGACGCCACGGTGGAGGTCAACGCGCTGCCTGCGGGCGGCGTGTCGCTAAAGGGGAAGCCGGGACGGTTCCACTCCTTTTCAACCCACGTGCCGTCCGTCCAGTTGTTGAGGACGTTGACGCAGTATTGCAGATCGGGGTTCTTCTGGCAAGCAGCCAGGCGGTCGGCAATCCAGCGGCGCACGCCTGCCGGGCTTGCCTGCATGCGTGTGCGGTAGTCGTTGCCAATGCTCTGGAAGTAGAGATTGGCGTTGGGGTCGTCAATGTCGGAGTCCACGTAGGGGAAGCCGACTTCGTTCTTGAGCAGGTAGCGCACGGCGTCACTTGCGCCCGAGCAGGCCAGGATCCCGTCAAAGCTGTAGAGGAACTTGATGTTGGGCAGGCGCGCCGAACGCACAGGGCCCACGCGTTCGGGACTGGTGCTCTGGTACATCGCAGTGAGGCGCGTGAGCGCGAAGCCGTCCACAATGTATTCGTAGATGACATCGGCCTGGCCCAGGCCGTAGTGCTGGGCGCGGCCAGCTGCGTCATTGTTGATGCAGATGAAGACGGGGTGTTGCCTGAGGAGTGCAGGATCGGCCACGGAAAGACCCGTAAAGGGGGCCAGGTTCGAGGGTGTGGGCGTCTCGGTGGGGGCCGCAAGCGTGGGCGTTGCCGATGGCAACGGCGTCTCTGTGGCCGCCACAATGATGACGGGCGTCTTGGTAGCCGTTGGTGTCGGCGCAGCGCTGGCTCCCACGCGTGAGCACGCGCCGCTCAGTAGAGCGACAGCAACCAGGACGGCAACGAGAAGGCGGTGCGGGTGCATCAAGGTGGCTTTCAATAAGGGTGCAACGGGTTGAACCCGGTTGGTGGCAGATTCTTGCCTGCGTTGCCATCCATCTCCCCTGGCCGGCACAATGGCCGGCACAATGGCCTGCACAATCGGCACGGACAGATGGCATACAAAGGCGCGAGCTGTCGTGTGACGGCTCCATACGCCATTATATCAGCAGCCGATTCCATACCAAAACGTACGGTGAGCGAGCCATGGTGCGAGCCATGATGCGAGCGCATGCAATTCACCTCCCCCAAGCCCAGCATGCGTGCGGCGTGCTGCGTGCGGCGCGCATGGCCGCAGTGGCTCGCTCACATCCGCCACACGCAATTTGTGGAGTCCATTGCAGCCACGATTGCTCGCATGACAAGTGCACGGTAACGACCAGTCCGCAGCCCCTGAATTTGACCGAGCGCCCGCCCCGCGGTAGAATCAATATTCGGTTCGGCGACGTAGCTCAGACGGTTAGAGCGAGGGCTTCATAATCCCTAGGTCCCGTGTTCAATTCACGGCGTCGCCACCAAGAACGGCCCCCTGCGCGCGCAGGGGGTTTTTATTTCCCTTGCCAGAACCAGCACGCTATCCCGCGTTCACTGCTCTGCATCCCCGCAGCAATCGCGTGGCATCTATGGCGATCATCACCCGCTCGCCCGGCTGAACCTTTGTCGAGTGGGTAACCAGAACGCGGGCCAGTCCCTTCCCGCGTGGCTCCATAACGATCTGCTTTCTATGGCCGTGTGCTCAGTTGCGCCGCTCAGCCGCGCGCAGCGCGGGCGGCCTGCATAAACTCGCGCACCCGCTGCTCGTCCACATCACTCCAGATGTAGCCCTCTTCCTTGAAGGTTGTGCCCACAATTGCCGCATCGGCAATGGCAAGCTGCGCGGCCACATTGTTGGAGCGCACGCCCGTGTTGGCAATGATCGCAGTGTTCTGCACGGCATCCTTCACCGTACGCAACGTGGCGGCGTCGGTCTCGGCCCCGGCAATCAGCCCCGAAACGCAGAGGGCGTCGGGCTGGGCGTTAAACTCGGTGGAGCGCGCAATCGCGCCAATGTCGCGGTTGCCCAGGTAAACTGCCGCCTCGGGCACAATGTTGTAGAAGAGCTTGATGTTGCTGCCGCCCAACCGGTTGCGCAGCCGCACAACCTCGCCGCTGTTTGTGTTCCAGAGGCCAAAGTCACTGGCGTAGACGCCGCTGAAGATCTCGCGCACAAACTGCGCGCCCACCGCCACTGCCAACTCGACCGTCGCCTTGGGGTCCCACAGCACATTGACGCCGTAAGGCACGCTGATTTCGGGCATGAGCTCGCCGATGACGCGCGCCATAGTCACGGTGGTAATCGGCTCCACCTCAAGCAAATAGGGCGTGCTGAACTCGTTGGAGAACATGACGGCATCAACGCCGCCCTGCTGCAGCGCCTTCAAGTCGGCGCGTGCCTTTTCCATTACGTACTCCAGCCCCTTGCTTGCGTCGTAGGCGGGGTCGCCCGGGAGCGCGCGCAGGTGGCACATGGCAATGATGGGCTTATTGACGCCAAAGAGATCGTGAATCCACTGCATGTCAATTGCCTCGCTTTTGTGTTAGCTGGAGGAGCCAGCCCTCGTGCGTTGGCGGGTTGAAGGATGCGTCGGGCTCGGCGGCTGCGCCGGCAGCACGAGAGCCGGGCGCAATCGCCACCGCGCCAAAGCCGTAGGACTGTGTTGCGCAATCTGCGGCTGGGTGGATTCTTCCACCAGGCATTCATTGCTTTCGGCCGGACAGAGAGGCGCGTCATGCTTTCACTTATGGCGGCCTGCCATATCTCGATGCGTTCGTCACCAAAGATGCGGCCGCTTGCAGGCAGGGAGCCCCCTCTTCAAGCAGGATACGAGCGGTCTCCTGCGCCCAGCCGGTTACCGACCCTGGCCACGCAAACGCGGGAAGTGGCTGCGCGCAACATCGCCCCGCTGAACACGACAATGACGTGAGAGCCCAATGGCCCCCACTTCCTCATCTCCACAATCGATTGTCAGGTAACCTGCACCATGCAGCGAAGCATGCCCGGTTGTACCTGCGCCCTACCGTTTGCGCCGCTTCTGCTGTTGCTGCACCGCGCCCAGCCATTCACGGTGCTCCAGCCAGTTGCTCGGGTCGGCGTCGTTCGCCTCGGCTGTGGCGATCAAATCATCAAGCAGATCCAGCGCCGGGCGTCCCTGTAGCAGCGGCTCCTGGTTCACAAAGGAGCGGCTCTCTTCCCACGTTTCGAAAGAGGCCAGGTCTGCAACTGCGGCGAGCAGCGGCTCCTCACGGCGCACCTGCTTGAGCCAGTCAATCATCTTGCGCATGTGGCTTTCCATCGCGCCATCAAGATCGTCGGCCCGCGCTTCCATGACATCCACAAAGGCCGATTCCAGCATTGTTGGCCACTCGTAGGCCAATGCGCGCACTTCGTCAACTGAAGATGTGCCTATCAGCCGCGCCATGTAGAGGAATGACTCGTACATCTCCGGGCTGTCCTCGGTGTTCATCCGTTCAACCAGTTCAATCAGCCCATTCAGGTAGGTGGCATACTCGCTTTCACCCTCCGCTTGCGCCTGCACTGCGCTGAGAGTGAGTACGGCCATGACATCTTCATCAAACTCAAGGAGATGTTCCAGCAGGAATTCACCGGGGTCATTGAGTGGCTGAAGCTGCTCCAGCAGCGCCACTGTGCGCGCAACCGATTCTTCGTCGATTTGTCCCTTTAATATGCCAAGGTCCTCAGCGAATAGTGACGCAACAGTGCTGATATCGACCGTCTCAACCGTTGCTTCGAAGGCCTCGTGGGCAGTGGCGCCTTCCTGCATTCGCAGCAGCGTGCCGCCAACCATCCGCGCCACAGTCACCGTCGTGGCGACGACGCGTGACGCAAACGCTTCGTCCATCGCCGTTGCGTCAAAGCCAAACTCGGCATAGAGCATGTTGGCGCGCTCATCGTGCAGCAGATCGACTTCGCCAAACAGAGCGCTGATCTCGTCCAGTTGTTGCACAACTGCTTCGTCAACGGGGCCGAAACGCATCTCAGCGTCAATTTCCTCATCAGTTTCGAGAAAAGTGATCACGTACTGCTCGCCATCAACCGGCACAAAGGCTTCGACTGCGCGCGTGGCAATGTCCCGGCGAAACTTGATGCCCGCTTCCTTCAAGGCGCGGCTAATCCATGTTAACGCACTCATGATGATGATCCTCTTGTATTGGGGAACGCCTATGCAGAAAAAACCGCTGCCAAACATGCCGCAGCCCGCGGGCACTATTTTAAAGGCGACGTGTATACAGGGCAAGAGGGAGGCCGCGCAGCTTCTGCGCGAAGCTTCGCGCAGGAGCTGACCGCGGCCTCGGCATCCCCGCCTGTCTCTATCTGGATTCGGCCGGTAACTGGATGCTGGATGCGTGGGAGGCGGGGCCGAACCCCTTTGCTTTTCGCTTGCGTCCTCGCCCACTTTGCGCCCTTTGCGTTGAAAAGGTTCAGCCTGTTACGGCTTCAGGTTAGCGCAACCTCGCGCCGCTCCTGCGCCGACTGGGTGGCTGCCAGCGCGAGATCAAGCGAGAGCGCGCCCTCACGTAGCGGTGTGCGCACGCGCGCCCGTTGCTGCGAATTGCATGCACAAGGTCCATCAATTCGGCGTCGTAGACATTGCGCGCCTCGTCAACGGTCAGTGGCGGGCGCGCCGGCTCCTGCGTGTAGTGGAATGTTGCGCTGTTGGCGTTGGCAAAGTCGGCCGTCACAGAGTGCGTTACCAGGCGGAAATCGCTCAAGTACTGGCCGGGAATTGCACCATTTGTGGCGGCAATCACCCCCAGCGCGCCGCTCACAAAGCTGAAGATGGTTGCGCTCACATCCTCAATCGTATAGTCGGGCGTCTCCGTGTGGAAGAGATTGTCCTGGCGGCTGAAGACCGTGGCGGGCTGCCCCAGCAGGTAGCGCATGAGGTCCACCTGATGGATGACCTGCTCCACAAGCTGCCCGCCCGATTTGTCGCGCATGCGCCACCACTGCGCGTGCAGCCCGTTGCAGAAGTAGCGCCCCGACCAGAGCCCGGGCCGCCCTGCGCTGCCGTCGTCAATCATCTGCTTCATCATCTCCACGGCCGCGCCAAAGCGGCCCATGAAGCCAACCTGCGTGCGGATGCCGGCGGCCTCGGCAGCGTGCACCATCTCCCACGCATGCGCCGAGGTCAGGGCAATCGGTTTCTCCACCAGCAGGTGAACACCGCGCGCCGCAGCCAGCGCCACCTCGTCCTCATGCGCGAAAGGGGGCAGGCAGATGACGAGCAGGTCAAGCCCTTCATTTGCCAGCAGCGTCGCCGCATCGGTGTGAATGGCGGCATTGGGCGCGTACTTGGCCGCCAGCGCCTGCGCATTGCTGGCGTGATGGTCGCTGAATGCAACCAGTTCGAGTTCATCGGGGTGCGCCAGGATGTTGCCGGCGTGGCGGTGGGCAAAGGAGCCGCAGCCGAGAATGGCGGTACGCAATGGTTTCATATCAGTGGTTCCTCAATTCGTGCCAGTGATTCGTGGCGCTTTTCAACGCAAAGGTGGCAAAGAGCGCAAAGGTAAAGCAAGTACGGCAAGGAAAAGCGCCATTGCAGATGACAGTTGCTGGATTTTGCTTTTGTTGTTCCTGCTTTTCCCTTGCGCTCCTTGCCCACCTTTGCACCTTTGCCTTGAAACGTCATTTTGCGGAGGAGTCAGTCTATTGCTCCGGAAAGGTGAGCACAACCTGTAGCGCGTTGGCTGCGCCGCTGTCGAGCAGGGCAAAGGCATCGGCCGCCTGCGCAAACGGAAGAGTGTGCGTAATGAGCGGGCGCAGGTTGAGCGCACCCTGCAGCTGTAGCTCCATGATGGTGTGGATGAGGCGCAAGCGATCCCAGCGCCGGCTGAGCGCCGGGTCTACATTGCCGATTTGCGAGCAGACAATTTGAATGCGGTTATGATGGAACTCGTCGCCCAACTGCAGCGCGTTGGCCCCGCCTTGCACGAAGCCCAGCGCAACGACGCGTGCATTGTAGGCCGTGGCGCGCACCGCCTCATTGAGCGCGGCCGCATTGCCCGTGCACTCAATAGTCACGTCGGCCCCGCGTCCCTGCGTCAGCGCCTTGATGCGCTCGGCAGCAGAGCCACCATCGCCACCTGGGCCATTCGGATTGATGGCCACGTCAACGGCGCCCAGCTCCTGCGCCAGCGCCAGCCGCTGCGGTGAGAGCTCCACCCCCACCACCCTCGCGCCGGACGCCTTGGCCAGTTGCGCCACCACCTGCCCCACCACGCCCAACCCAAAAACAGCCACCGTCTCACCAATGTGCAATTGTGCGTCGAGGATGGCCGTCAGCGCAATGGGCCCCAAATGCGAAAAGATGGCGAGCAGCGGGTCGAGCGCTTCCGGCTTGCGGCGCACAGCGGCATAGGCGGCCTCCAGCACGGCATGCGTACGGTGACCCCACGTGCCGTAAACAATATCGCCCGGGGCGAGATCAGTCACGGCGCTGCCCACTTCAATCACAGCGCCAACTTCTTCATAGCCCCAGCCCACAAGCGGATACGGCTGGCTGGGCGTGTCGGCGGGTAAAAAGAGGCGCGTAGCCTCGTCCCAGCGCTTGTTGAGCCAGGGATTGGTGCCGCGGTATTGAGTCATCTCCGTGCCGGCGCTAATGCCCGAGTAGAGGGTGCGCACGCGCACCTGTGTGGGCGACAGCGGCGTGTCGGGTAGCTCCACAATCGTGAGTTTGCGGGGCGCAGCGAGCGCCAATGCCTGGGCCATGTGGTTGGTTTCCTTGCGTGCAGCGTAGCATGCGTAGCGGGGCTTTGGTATTGACTGAACTGTTTTAACAACGAGTGTCAACGACAATCTCACCCCTGGCCCCTCTCCCGAAAATTGGATAGGGTGAGCACAACGCCGCAGTTGCAGGCCGCGTCTCCGGCGCGACATCGTCGTTACCGCACCAATTTCAGATGGAGCCATAAGAGGCCGCTACGAGACTTTTGCGCACTTGCCAGACGCACCGCTCAGAAATCACACCAATGTCTACACGATGAGACGCTCCTGTGCGAGAGTGCGGCCTGCGTTAGTCAAATGCAACATGCCCCCTTGTCGCCGCACTGTGCCCTTGCGCTCTGCATAGCGCACCACACGCTCGGCAAAGTCGGGCTGCCAGCGAATGTGCTCCAGCAGATGGTCCACGCGGTTCTCCGTGGCGGCATTGGATCGCGCCTTCGTGCTGCATCAGGTGTAATGGTTAGCATCACCTGCGCAAACTCCCACTTCTGGCGTGCATGGCGGCGCCACCGTGCCACCATGCCACGCTCGGGCGCCGCCAGAAAGACGACAAGGAAGACAACTCCCGTCATTGTGGCCATGGCTCCGGCAATGTTCACATCAACCGCGTGCGCCAGCCAGTAGCCGCTGATGGCGCTTGCTACGCCAATGCCCACAGCCAGCGCAATCATGCGCGGCAGGTTGTCGGTCAGCAAATACGCTGCCGCAGCTGGCGTCACCATGAGTGCTACCACGAGGATGAGCCAACCGCATCAAATGCGCCAACAGCGGTGATTGAGACAAGGGCCATCAGCCCATAGTGAATGAGCGCCGCGAAAAGCCCATCGCGGCGGCCAGCCCTGCATCGAAGGTGGCCAGCTTCAGTTCCTTGTAGAAGAGGCCGATGAAGAGCGCGTTTATGAAGAGGATGATTGACCATGATCACGAGCGCGCGCGGCGCGATCAATGCCCAGAAATTGCAGGCGATCAAAGGGGGCGAAAGCCAGTTCACCCAGCAGCACGGCGTCGGCGTCAAGGTGAACGCCACGTGCATAAGCGCGAAATCAGAATCACCGCCAGGCTGAAAAGCGCGGGAAAGACCAGGCCAATCGCCGCATCCTGCTTGACGAGCCGCGTGCGCCCCAGCAACTCCACCAGCGACACCGTGAGCAGCCCATGGCGGCTGCACCCAGAATGAGCAGGGGTGAATCCAGCGAGCCCACGGCAAAGAACATGAGCACAATGCCCAGCAGTACCGTGTGGCTGATGGCGTCGCTCATCATAGCCATTTGGCGCAGCACGAGAAAGACACCAGGCAGCGCACACGCCGCCGCCACTATGAGGGCAATCAGTTGCAGTTCAACTTGTGTCGATGTCATACGGCTGGCCCGCAATGGCACGCTGCAATTTGCTCGGCAGCCGCCACGCCGGCAGGCGTAAGCGACCAGAGATCACCTTCCACATGGGTAACCAGCCCTTGCGTTGCGAGCACATTTAATGCGTTGGCCAGTTCTCGATCATTGCTCCCAGAACGCGCAGCGCAGCCACTGCGTGCGGGTGGCTGGGATCGGCATGTTGGGAAGCGAGCAGGGCAAGATTGGCCAGCACCTGGCCGGTTTGCAGGCGGTGGCGGGCGCCACGGCGCGCTCAGCGCGCTCCAGAGCACACCTCGGCTGGGGGCAAAGAGCAGCGAAATCAGCACAATAACGCTAATCGCGAGCACAATCACAGGCCCGGTGGAGAGGCCGCTGCCGAGGCTGCTGATCAGCGCGCCGCCCACTCCGGCAATTGCGCCAAAAATCGCCGCCAACACCACCATGACGCCAAGTTTGTTGGTCCACTGGCGTGCAGCGGCAGCCGGCGCCACCACCATTGCGCTCATCGAGCACGACACCCACCGCTTGCAGACCGATCACAATTGCAATTACCAGCAGAAAGGTGAGCAACACCTCCAGCTTCTGCACCGGCAACCCCTGTGTGGCCGCATAATCACGGTCAAAGGCCAGTAGCTTGAATTCTTTCCAGAAGAGGAGCAGCAGCGCCAGCGCAACGCTTCCAAAGATGAGCCATGACGATCACATCACTGGTCAACAAGGTCGCGGCCTGGCCAAAGAGAAACTTGTTCAGCCCCGCCTGGCGAGCATCGGGGTTGCGCTGCAGAAGCGAGAGCAGCAGCACACCAAAACCGAAGAAGACGGAGAGCGTAATACCCAGCGCAGCTGTCCTCCTTAATCCGCGTGTTGCGGGTGACAGCAAGGATGAGCAGCAGCCCGCCCGTACATGCAATCGCCGCGCCTATCATCAGCACGGCGGGTGTTTTGAGCCCCGTGAGCATAAAGGTGAGCACCACGCCGGGCAGCGCTGCGTGGGACATGGCATCACCCAGCAGGCTTTGGCCACGCAGCACAGCAAAGGAGCCCAGCGCGCCGCTCACAATGCCGAGGATGGCCGCGCCCATGGCCACAACGCGCAGCGTGTAATCGGAGAAGAGCAGTTCCAGTGGCGCCGTCCACGCGTGTAACCTCCCGAGTTCCAGGATGACACTGCTTGCAGCGGACGGCGCAAGCGGCGTCGGCGGTGCGCACCTCGGCTGAGGAAGCCAACCTGCCCGCCATAGGCAAGGCGCAGATTCTCCTCTGTAAAAACCTCTTCCACCGGCCCGCAGGCAATGCGGCGCACGTTGAGCAACGTTACCCAATCAAAATACTCGGGCACTGTCTGCAAATCATGATGCACCACCACCACCGTTTTGCCCGCGGCGCGCAATTGCTTTGAGCAGGATCGACAATGGCGCGCTCGGTGGTCGCATCAACGCCCTGAAAGGGCTCATCCATAAAGTAGACCTGCGCATCTTGCACCAGCGCACGCGCCAGAAATGTACGCTGCTGCTGTCCGCCGGAAAGCTGGCTGATCTGGCGGTCTGCATAGTCGGCCATGCCCACCTTGTGCAGCGCGTCCAGAGCCGCCTCGCGTTCTCGGCTGCGCCGGGCCGCTTGAAACCAGCCCAGCGCGCCATAGCGCCCCATCGTCACCACATCCAGCACGCTGGTGGGAAAGTCCCAGTCGACGCTGCCGCGCTGGGGCACATAGCCCACCAATGCGCCGCTGTTCGCTATAGGGGCTGCCCGTAGATCAGCACTTGCCCGGCGGCTATGGGCAGAAGCCCCAGCACAGCCTTGATCAGCGTCGTCTTGCCTGCGCCGTTGGGCCCCACAATCGCCATCAAGCGTACCCGCCGGAACAGTCAACATCTACATCCCACAAGCACCGGGTTTCTCGCCATAGGCCACGGTCAGGTCGGTAACTTCGATTGCCGGCGTGTTTCCGTTGAGTCCATTCATACAGATACCTCTCACAAAAAGCGGCTGCTTTGCAGAAGGGAGAGGGACAACGGAAATGGCGGGACATGATCAGCGCCCGCGTCATCACGTTGTCTCACTCTCCCGTCTATGGCATCTACTCTTTCAGCACGCGGCGACAATGGTTTCGATATTGTGGCGCACCATACCGTTATAGGTGCCTTCGGGCGTACCAGGCGATCCCATGGCGTCGGAAAAGAGGCTGCCCCCAATCTCCACCTGCCACCCTTGCGCCTTGACGGCAGCTTGCAGCGCCTCAATCGTGCGCACGGGCACTGATGTTTCAACGAAGATCGCGGGCACCTGGTTCTTCGCAATGAAGATCACGATCCGTGCACGTCGGAGGTGCCCGCCTCCGATGCGGTGCTGATGCCCTGCAGGCCACGCACGGTAAAGCCGTAGGCGCGCCCAAAGTAGCTGAATGCATCATCGCGGTGACGAGGATGCGTTGTTCGGGGGCCAGTGTGTCGGCCTGCGCCTGAACGTACTCATCAAGCCGGCGCAATTGATCGAGGTAGCGTTCGGCATTGTCGGTGTAGGCGTCCGCATGCGCCGGATCCAGCTCAACCAGCCCGTCGCGCACCGCTTCGGCGGCAATCGACCAGAGCTTAACGTCAAACCATATATGGGGATCGTACTCGTCGGCATCCAAAGCCCACGGCAGAAGACGGGCAGGATCAATGCTCTCGCTGACCGCAATAACGGGCTTGCGCTCTCCAATCTGCCTGAAACATCGTCCATTTGCGCCTCAAGGAAGTGGCCGTTGTAGAAGATTAAATCGGCATTGGCCAGGCGCTCCACGTCGCTCTCACTGGCTACGTAAAGATGCGGGTCAACGCCTGCGCCCATGAGCGATTCGACGGTTACGAATTCGCCACCAATGTTGCGCGCAATGTCGCCAACCTGGCCAGTGGTCGTGAGAATGCGCAGTGTGCCGCTGTTGGCGCTGGCGCCGTCGTTGCCCGCTGCCCCCTCAACAGATGAGTTCGCGACCGCAACCTGCAAGCGTCAGCACAACAATCAGCAGTGCAATCAGTTGCACCTGTATACGGGCGGGGTGTCTTGCTGGCCCGGGAGTGATAAGCATGGACTGTCTCCGGATATTCTTGTCTTGGAAAATAAAAATTAGGTGACACTAAATATAGTATACACAAGAGCTGAATTTAAGTCAAGTGGGCGGCGCTGTATGGGGACCACTTGCAATGGGACGAGCAACTGTGCAGGCCGCGTCTTCCGACGGGGCACAATTGTTGCGCATCCTTCGGCCACTTTCGAGAAAAGGGGCCGTGGGTGAAGTGCCGCTACCTCTCGGTTTCCATGCTGTTTGAGTTGCGCCAGACGTCGTTGATCAGCGGAACCAGATGCTGGGTCAAGGCACGGAACGAGTAGTAGCGCCCCGCCAGCGCATAGTTGTGGTCCACCATATCCTTCACCAGCGCCTTGTCCTCCAGCAGTTGGCGCGCCTCCGCCACGGTGGCTGCGCCAATGTAATCATCAAAGCCTACAACGCGAAAGCCCTTGGGGTGGATGTCGGAGTCGAAGATTTCGTAGGTGCTCATCACCAGTGGCTTGCGGTAGTAGACCGCCTCGAGAAAGGCGTTGCCAAAGCCCTCAATACGCGAAGGGTAGGTGACCAGGTCCGCAGCGTAGTAGACGTCGGCCAGCGAGTAAATCGGCGCGCCCGCCGCCGTGCGGCCGCGTCTGTCATCAATGCGGTCTCCGGCAAAGAGGACGCGCACGCCGAGCCCTTCGGCATAGCCGCGCAGGAAAGCCAGGTAGTCCATGCCCTCGTCGCCCGCGCTGTGCGAGACCACAAGCACGGCGCGGTTGCCCAGTTGGTGCGTCAGGCTGATGGCCTGCTCAATGCGCTTGCGCGGCACAATGCGCGTTGGCTGCAGCAGAAGAATGTCATCTTCGGCAATGCCCAGTTCGCGGCGCAGTGTGGCGGTGTAGTCGTCGGGCGGGGCGGGCGGCGTCTCGAAGTCCATCACATTGGGGATGAGCACCGAGCCCTGGCCCGTGCGCAGCGCCAACTGCCGCTCCGCAAAGGAGTTGATGACCACGTGATGCACAGAGTGTAGCGTGGGCGGAAAGGCCGTGCGCAGATAGTCAGCCGCGGCGCTCACCGCAAAACGCTCGCGCTCCCAGGCAAAGTCGTGGTGATGCGCAATCAGCGGGAAGCCGCTTTCGGCCACGTACTCCGTGAGTGCAAGCCCCAGGGGGATGTTCATGGGCAGCGACAGTGCATTCTCCACAATGAGCACGTTGAGGTCGAAATCATGCACGAACGCTTCAATCTTCTCCTTGAGCATCCATTTGAGCGTCTCCACGGCACGCGACGTTTCGGCCGTACGCGTGAATGCGCCAAAGAGCAGCCGCGTCAGGCGCTCAATTTCGGGGTGTGCAAAGTGCGCTTCGGGCACCAGGTGCGTGCGCGCCGCGGGCCACTCCAATTCGCCCGCCAGATAGAAGCAGTCGAAGCCAAGGTCGGTCAGCGTCTGCGACCACTTGACCGTCTCCAGTGACACGCCGTCCGTGCCGGCCAGGCGCGTAGAAACAAAGCCAATGTGCTTGTGCTGCGATGTGGTCGCGGGAACCATGAATCAACCTCCCAAAGCTGCACTGCGACACAGAGATGCAAAGGCGCAAAGGAATCCAACAAAAAGCAGGGTAAGGCTAAACAAAGTGCAAGCTTGCATATTGATGCTGTTGGTTGTCCTGCTTCTCTCTTGCCATTGCTTTTCGTTGCATTTCTTTGCGCCTTTGCATCTCTGTGTCGCAGTTATCCTTTGACGCCGCCGGCGGTAAGGCCAGTGGTGATGTAGCGCTCGAAGAAGGTGAAGAGCAGCACAATGGGCAGCGTGATGATGACGCTGCCCGCCATGAGCATCGTCTTGGGCACCTCCTGCGTGTCGAGCTGTGAAACACCCAGTGGCAGCGTCCACGCATCGCGCCGCTCCAGCAGGAAGAGCAACGCAAAGAGGAATTCGTTCCACGCAATCATGAAGACGTAGAGCCCTGTGGCCGCAATCGAAGGCACGGCCAGCGGCACAATCACATACCAGATCGTCTTGATGCGCGAGCTGCCGTCAATCAGCGCCGCCTCTTCCAGGTCCACCGGAATCGTCTGGAAGTAGGAGCGCAGCATGTAGAGTGCCACCGGCAGTGTGGAGGCGAGATAGACCACAATCAGCGCAAAGAGGCGCAGCGGCACGGTGGTGCGGAAACCCAGCCGAGTGTACATGACATAAAGAGGGATGGAAAGCACAATCGCCGGCACCATGTAGACCAGCAGCAGCCCCCAGTTGGCGGCCTGCTTGCCTCGAAAGCGCAGGCGCGTGGCCGCATAGGCGGCAAAGATGGCCACGAACAGCGTAACGATGGTTGTGACCAGCGCCACAACGAAACTGTTGATAATGAACTGATAGAAGCCCTGCCCGCCCTGCGTGGTCGGCCGCAGCACGTCACGATAGGTGCGCAGCGAGAAGACAAGCTCCCAATCGGGCAGCAGATTGCCCGGGCTGACGAGCACGCCCTGAATCTCGCGGAAGGAGAGCAGGACCATGTAGTAGAAGGGGAACGCGCAGATGACAAAGAAGAAGACGATGCCAATCCAGCGCAGCACCTTGCCAATCAGAAGCGTCTCAAGCGCATCGCGTGACATCAAACCTCCTCGTCCGCAAAGAACCAGCGGAAGTAAATGAAGAGCAGTACGGCAAGAATCAGCGCGAGCACAATTGAGAGCGCGGCTGCGGCACCCACGTCAGAGCGGCCAAAGAGCCACTCGTAGATTTGCACGGTGAGGATGCGCGTGCCCGCCGCCCCCCCCGTAAGCAGGAAGACATCCTCAAACTTGTTGAAGGTCCAGATGAAGCGCAGCAGAATGAGCGTGCCCATGACAAAGCGCAGCTCGGGGATGGTGATAAAGCGGAAGCGCTGCGTCAGCGTTGCGCCATCCACCTTGGCCGCTTCATACTGCTCTTCGGGAATTGACTGCAGGCGTGCCAGGAAGAAGAGAAAGGAGAAGGGGAAGTAGCGCCAGCCCTGAAAGATGATCACGGCAGTAAGGGCAACGGGCCACCTGAACTCCCAGCCAAAGAGGCTGAAGGTGGCGTAGCGCTGCCCCAAAAAGGCCACGCGCGCAAAGCCAAGCTCGGCCAGCCAATGGTTGATGATGCCGTACTGTGCATTGAGCATGATGCCCCACACAAAGGCCACGGCCACCACCGGCGCAATGTAGGGGATGAGCATGACGGCGCGCAGGATGGGACGGCCCACGAAGACGTCGCGGGCCGTCATGGCGGCGGCAAGCCCCATAAGAATGGGCAGCGCTGTACCAAAGAATGCGTAGATGAAGGTAGTGCGCAGCAGCGGCCAGAAGTTGCGCGCGGCCACCACCTTGCGATAGTTGTCGAGCGTGAAGTCGCCACGGAAGAGGTTGATGTCGCGCAGGTCAATCAGCCGGATTTCGCGAAAGCTGAGCAGGATATTCCAAACGAGAGGGAAGATGACCAGCGCCAGAATGATGACCACCGGCACGGCGAGGAGCAGATAGGCGAGGCGGGCCTCGCGCTGCGCCAGTGTGGGCCCGGCGCGCTCTGCGGCAGCCACACGCGGCCTGCTGCGGGCACTCTCCTGCATGGGCGAGCCTCCTTGCGGATCCGTGAAAGGATCATGAGAGGGTTTGGCGAGGAAGATGCGAGGCTTCCACTTCCGGAAGCCTCGCATCGAGTGCTGCTACTGCAATTCTTCGGCGGCAGCCTGAATCTCGGCGGCGGCCTCCTCAGGCGTCATGGAGCCGTCCACAACGTCGCGCAGTGCCTGCGGCACTGCCAGCGACTCGTAGAGTGCGGCAACCAGTGCGCCCTGCCCCTGGGTGAAGCCCCAGCGTTGGAAGATGGCGGCGCCATCCACCAATTGCTGAATCGTCTCGGCGCTGTAGTAGTCGCTGAGTGGAGCCTGCCTGTCTACGCCGGTCTCCAGCGTCTTCCAGCCCTCCACGAACTTGGTCGGGTCATCGGGGGTGCCCTGGCGCATGGGGAACTTGCCCTCGACAGAGAGCGACAGCATGTCCAGGTAGCCTTCGTTGAACCAGTAGTTGATGAACTGCTTGGCCAGGTCCACATCGGCGGTCGAACTTACGCCCAGATAGCTTACCTGGCCGTACTGGGCGGGTTCGCTTGCGTCGGGCCCCTGGAAAGCGGGCACAATGCCGCTGTTCGTGGCGAGGAAGGCGGGGTCGTCGGCGCACTCGGGGCAGGCGGGGAAGGCGTTGTCACGCAGGCCCGCCATCTCGTCCAGAATGAAGGGCGACCAGACCAGCATGGCCGATTGCCCGGCGAAGTAGGTTGCGCGTGTGGTGGAGACGTCCTGCACACCGGCGGGGCCGTAGTTTTCCACCAGATCGGCAAAGAAGCGGATGGCCTCGACGCACTCGGGCGAATCCAGGGTGATGTTGCCGTCGGCATCCGTCAGTTGGCAGTTGTTGGCCAGCGCGAAATGCTCGAAGGTCTGCTGTGTGAAGACAGCGCCCGGGTCGCTGGAGAGCGCAATGCCGTAGAAGTTGTTGGCGGGATCATGCAGCGCTTCGGCGGCGGCCTGGATGGCAGCGAAGGTGTCGGGTCGGGCCAACCCATTCTCGTCGAAGATGTCGGCGCGATAGATGAGGATCTGTCCCCAGCCATCCGAAGGCACGGCGACGGGCGAACCGTCCACGTTCACCAGGTCCAGCGCACCCTGGGCAAAGGTGTCGGCGCCCAGTTCGTCAATGGCTTCGGCGGCAGCGGCGGCGTTGAGAATGCCCTGCTGGTCCCAGCCAATCGCGTACTCAACCGGAAAGAACATGACATCCGGCAGGGTGTCGGCGGCCACGGCGGCGGTAATCAGGTTAGGCAGCTGGTCCTCGTTGGTGAGCACCATTTCCACTTTGATGCCGGTGTCGGCCTCGAAGCGGTCGAGCATGGCTTGCGCCTTGGTGGCGCGCTCGGGCTGTTCTTCGGTTGTCCAGAAGACGAGGCTCTGATCGCCGGCTGGCTCTGCAGCCGGTGCGGCGGTGGCGTCGGCGCCTGCGGAATCAGTTGGGGCAGCGGGTGCTGCCGGTGCGGCGCAGGCGGTGAAGATCAGCACCAGGATAAGCAGTGAGGTAAGCAGATAGCTCTTGCGCATGTTAGCTCCTTGAGTGTTGGGTCCATTGTGCGGGTGTCTGCAATCGCGACTGTCAGCAATCGACGGTATCGACAGTCCCTGCAAGTTGGATGTCGTGCACCTCCTTGGGCGTGCTTGCGTGCGTGGCTTGAGGATTCGTGCGTTTCGGATAAACAGTTGGGCGCGCCCAACTACGCACCGGCGCAAAGCCCGCTGCCAGGGCCACTGGAAGTGAAGGGGTGGGGGAGATAAACTGCAAGCCAGTGGCCGGTAAAATCGTGCGGGCGCGGCAAAATCTCACATCGCACACAGTGTGATCGATGGAGCGAGTGCGCGTCCTGCGTGCGGACGTGCGGGTGTGCGATAAACACAAAGGCGTGCCCCTAAAGTAGACAGCTTGGCGAGAAAAGTCAATATTGGCGTAATGCCCTTGTTTGTTCTTCTTCTTCTCTGCATCCCCGCAACGCCGCGTCGCGTGTAAACGTTCCACGCTGCGTGACGCCGTTGTAGGTCACGTCTCCTGACGTGACGCAGCCCGCAGGGCTGAATGTACTGGATATGCTGAACGCTTGGTGATGCGGCGCGGTTCAGCCCTGCGGGCTGCGTCACGTCAGGAGACGTGACCTACAACGGCACGCATCCCCAATGAAAAACGAGTCGACACACCTGCGGCGCTTTGTCCCCCAACTGTTGCAGTTGTATGCTTGCTCCTACACATGCACCGCTTCGATCTCGTCCTGACACCCCGCCTGACACCGCCGCAGCCCCACCGGCGTCTTCTCACGCGCCCGCGCCTGCTCGAGCGGCTGCGCGAGGCGCTTGAGTACAGGCTGACCATCGTCCAGGCAGGTACGGGCTACGGCAAGAGCACTGCGCTGGCAACGCTCCAGGGCGAGCCATTCCCGCTCTTCTGGTATACGCTCGATGCCTCCGACCGCGACCCGCAGCAGTTCCTCGCCTACCTGATTGCCGCCTTCCGCAGCCACCTGCCCCAGGCGCTGGATGGTCCGCTGGCGCTGCTTGCGGAACTGGCCAACGGCCCAACCGTGCGCGCCGAAGAGGTGATCGACGCGCTCATCAACGCCCTGGACGAAAGCCTGACCGGCCCCGCACTCCTCGTGCTCGATGACTACCAGAGTGCGGGGAGTGCGCCCGAAATCAACGCGCTGGTCGAACGTTTCCTCACCTTCCTGCCCGCGCGCCTGCATGTGGTTCTCTCCACGCTGCATCCTGTCCACTTCACTGCGCTGCCAACATGGCGCGGGCGGGGCGAAGTGCTCGAGGTTGGCCGCACCGATCTGGCCTTCCGCAGCGATGAGGTGGTGGAGCTCTTCGCGCAGAACTATGGCATTGCGCTGGCAGACGAAGAAGTGGCGCTGCTGCACAACAAGACCGAAGGCTGGCCAATTGTTCTGCAACTGGTGTGGCAGGGGCTGCGCAGCGGCGCGGTGGATGTCCATGATTTGCTCGCGGGCGGCGTGCCCGCCAGCCCTGTGGGCGCGTCGGCCACGCTCTTTCATTACCTGGCGCGCGAACTGCTGGATCGCCAGTCGCCCGCGATTGGCGCCTTTCTACGTGAGACGGCCGTGCTCGGCACGCTCACGCCCGGCGCTTGCGCAGCCGTGCGGGGTGAGGCGGAGAGCGCGCCCAGCGCCGCTGCGCTGCGCGAACTGGATGCCCTCGACCTCTTTGTCGTCGCCCTTGGTGAGGACGCCTGGCGCTACCACCATCTCTTCCACGATTTTCTGCGCGCACAGGGGGCGACCGACGTCGCCGGCACGCGCACACGCCACCGCCGCGCGGCCGCCTGGCATGAGGCGCAGGGCGCTGACGACGAAGCGATTGGCCACTGGCTGGCGGCACAGGAATTTGAGGAAGCAGCGCGTGTGATTGAGGCCATCGGTGAATCGGTGCTCCAGGCTGGACGCCTTACCCGCCTGGCAGACTGGATTGATGCGCTGCCGCCCGATGTGCTGGCGCACCATCCTCGCCTCCATGCCCTGCTCGGCGACACCTATCGCCTGCGCAGCCTCTTTGACAGCGCGCTGGCGTGGTATGCCCAGGCCGAGGCGGGCTGGCGCGCGCGCGATGACGCCGCCGGCATGAGCCGCGCCTTGCGCGGGCAGGCGCTGGTCTATCTGGACACGGTCCGTGCCGCGCAAGCCGAATCGCTGCTGCAGGAAGCATTGCGCCTGGCGGATGGCACGCCCGACCGCGAGGCGCGCGCCCGCTTGCTCATGCTCATGGCGGAGAACAAGCTGAATCTGGGCAAGCCCGCCGAAGCCGAGACACTGCGGCGCGCGGCCGAAACGCTGCGCAACGAGGCGCCCGACGACAGCACGCTTGATGCCCGCGTCAAGCTGCGCACGGGTCGCCTCACGGAAGCGCGCGACGCGCTGGAGGTGCTGGCCGCATCCGAAGAGCGGGCGTTGCGTAACGCGCAGGGAGGCGCGATTGGCCCGCCGCGCGCCGACCGCGAAACGGTGCTGCTGCTCTCGCTTGTGGAAGCGCTCATGGGGCAGAGCGAACGCGCCTATGTGCTGGCGCAGGAGGGCATTGCGCTGGGCGAGCGGCTGGAATCGCCTTTCATTACAGCGGTGGGCTACATGCGGTTGGGCCACGCGCTGCAGTTGGGCGCAGGCGCAGCCGCCCACGGCACGGGCAGCGCGGGCGACGCAACCAGCCGCTATCGCGAGGCGATTGCGCTGGGCGATCGCCTCGCAGTGCGCCGCACGCGCGCCGAGGCCATGTGGGGGCTCACCCGCGCGTATGGCTATGGGGGCGACCTGGAGTCGGCCGCCAATGCCGCCGCCGAAGGCGTGGAGATTGCCACTGAATCGGGTGATGTGTGGCTGCTGGCGCTGGCAAGCGTGGCGCTGGGCGCAAGCTGCGTGCTGGCGCGCGAGCAGACACGCGCCCTGCCCCTGCTGGGGCGCGCGCTGGGCTATTTCCGCGAGTGCTCCGACAGCTTCGGGCGCGCGGCAACGCGCCTGTGGATGGCGCTTGCGCACTTTGAGCTTGCCGCCACCGCAGGCGCCACGCTGGACGGCTCAGCGCGCCCGGCCAAAGGCAGTGAACCGGGGGCCGTGCGCCACTTCCTCACATCGACGCAGGAACTGCTCGAGCTTTGCGAGACCAACGGCTACGACTTTCTCTTTACGCGCCCCAGCCTGCTGGGCTTGCCCGATGTGCGCCGCATTGTGCCCCTGCTGCTGGCGGCGCGCACCCACACCATTCGCCCCACCTATGTGGCGCGCCTCCTGGCCGAGCTGGGCATTGCCGACATCAAGGTGCATCCTGGCTTTCAACTGCGTGTGCAGACGCTGGGCGCATTCCGCGTCTGGCGTGGGGCGGAGGAGATTGAGGCGCGTGAGTGGCAGCGCGAGAAGGCGCGCCAGCTCTTCCAACTGCTGCTGTCCGAGACGAGCGCCGATGAAAGCGCCCGCGGCGCGCCCGCGCTGGGTGGGCGCGCCGTGCCCGAAAAAGGCGGTGGCCGCTGGCTCCAGCGCGAGCAGATTGTGGAGCGCCTTTGGCCGCAGCTTGGGCCCGATGCCGCCGCGCGTGACTTCAAGGTTGCGCTCAATGCGCTCGTGCGCGCGCTGGAGCCCAACACCGTTGCGCCGCGCCCCTACGCCTTTATCGAGCGCGACGGCACCGCCTATCGATTGCGCCCTGAAGCCGACCTGCGGCTGGATGCCGTCGAGTTTGAATCGCACTGCAGGCGCGGCCTGCACGGGCCGCTGGATGATGCCGCGATTGCCTCGCTGCGTGCCGCGGTGGCGCTCTACGGCGGCGACTTCCTGCCCGATGCACTCTACGAGGAGTGGACCGAAGGGCCACGTGCTCGTTTGCTTACCCTCTACTTGCGTGCGGCCGAGCGGCTGGCCGACGCCCTGCTGGCACGGGGCCGGTGTGACGAAGCGATTGAGGTCTGCGAGGCCATGCTCACCCACGACAACTGCTGGGAGCGTGCGTGGCAATTGCTGATTACTGCCTACATCCAGCAGGGCAATCGCGCACAGGCGCGCCGCGTTTGCGCCCGCTGCGCCGAGACGCTGCGCGCCGAACTCGATGTTCCCCCCGCCGAGGAGACGCTGGCGCTGTGCGCCGAAGTCAATAGTGCGCAATAGGGTACGGAACGGCTGCACGCGCACTGCGCGTACAGCCGTTCCGTACCCTATTGCGCACTGGACAGTTTAGATTATGCGCGGCGTCCTCAACTCCCCCAGTTTGTGAATACGCCCACGGCAATTTCAGCCCACAGCCAGAAGAGTATTGCCATCACAACCAGGCCAAGTATAAGACGGTGTTTGTGAATCCGTCGCGCTGCCAGCACAAAGACCAGCCCGGCTCCGAAGATCAGCGTGCCTGCGAGAACAAAATCAAAGAGATCCCAATCCATACTGCCGCTGAATTGCATAGCCACCAGCGAGATCAGCAATATCAGAACTGTTGCGAGCGCAAGCCAGAGAATCACTCTGTTCTGCGCAAGAAGCTCTCTGTTCCTGGTTTCCATAGGTAAGTGTTCCTTCCAATTGTCCACATGTTGCCTTACAAGCGTGTGGCCTGTATCAAGCATTGTCCTGGTCCAAAGCAGCAGAATCCCTGCACCTCCATCGTCCGCATACGCGTCCTTCAGAGATTCGACAAAGACATACTGCATCTCCTCTTCATATTCCCTGCGATAGCTCCTCGGGTAGAACTTCAGAAGCAACCTGTATATGCGTTGCGAGAACCGAATCGCGGCGTTATCCATACGGCATGGGCCAACTAGAGCGCTACCGCATTCGGCAGGAGATTCTGTTGCTTCGCCAGGTCAACCGCATCGTTGTATCGCTCCAGCTCTGCGGATAGGGCCCGCCTCCCCCTTTCAGTTAGCTCGTAAT
The DNA here is from genome assembly GCA_963773745.1 of uncultured Chloroflexia bacterium. Taxonomy (GTDB): domain Bacteria; phylum Chloroflexota; class Anaerolineae; order Caldilineales; family Caldilineaceae; genus UBA5069. Next base: position 920,802 of record CAVZCL010000001.1, on the reverse strand, counting down.
ATTTGCGCCTGGGGTTGTCTCCGGCAACCTCTTCAATCAGTTCCGATTGGCGCATCCGTTTGATTGCGCCATACAAAGTCCCCGGCCCCAGCAGAACCTTCCTGCCCGAGTCCTGCTCAACCTGCTTCATGATCTCGTAGCCGTGTCTGCTCTTAATGGCAAGCGACAGCAGTATGTAGAACTCTGCCTGCGAAAGTGAGGTGTCCATGCGGCAGAGTATATATCAGGTCACGATATATCGTCAAGTGGTATATCGGCAGCCGACAATTCGTAGCGGAGGGCCTTGTTCGCCCTTGGGACCCAAGCAAGTGTTTGTAACTCACGTGTAACCGCCACAATGTATCCTTCTTGTGCCGGCGGTCGCTCCCCTGCCGCAGTGGCATTCTCCCTGCTTCTCTATTTCCATTGAATGCGTTGTCCAGCCTGTGGCATGGAAAGGCTGCACCTATGGTCGGCACAATTGCGGATGTGACTGTGGGCATCGTTGGCCTCGGCACCTATGTGCCCGAGCCCGTGATGACCGCGGCCGATATCGCTGCTGCCAGCGGTATTGAAGAATGGGTAATCCGTGACAAGTTCGGCATCACCCAGAAGCACATCCCGGCTCCAGACGACCATACCAACGAGATGGGCATCCGCGCCGCGCAGGACTGCCTCGCACGCACAGCCATCCCCGCCAGCGAAATCGACCTCGTCCTCTGCACCACCGAGGAGTGGAAGGAATACCTGCTCTGGACGGCGGGCATCAAACTGGCGGATGCGATTGGCGCGACCAACGCCTGGGCGATTGATGTGCAAATGCGCTGTGGCACCACGATTGCCGCTCTCAAAATGGCCAAGGACATGATGGTGGCCGACCCCGAAGTCAACACGGTGTTGATTGCGGGCGGCTATCGCAATGGCGACCTGATCGACTACAAAAATCACCGCACCAGCTTCATGTTCAACCTGGGCGCAGGCGGCGGCGCGCTGCTGCTGCGCAAGAATCACCCCCGCAACCAACTGCTCGGCTCGCACCTGATGACCGACGGCACGATGAGCGAGCATGTCATCGTCCCCGCCAGCGGCACGCGCCAGCCCCTTAGCGACGCCGCACGCGAGCAGGGGCTTTTCTATCTGGACCTGGTGGAGCCCGAGGCGATGAAGAACCGCCTTAACGCCGTCTCCATGGAGAACTGGATGCACTGCATTGACGAGGCGCTGCGCAAATCCGGCACGCCGGATGCGCCGCTGACGCGCGCCGATATCGACTTCCTCAATGTGCTGCACATGAAGCCCTCGGCGCACAAGGACATGCTCCAGCGGCTGGGGTTGACGGAGGAGCAGTCGGTCTACCTCTCCAACTACGGCCACATTGGGCAGCAGGACGCGATCTTTGCCATTGATGAGGGGCTGAAGCAGGGCCGCCTCAAGGACGGCGACCTTATGGCGATTGTCGCGGCAGGCATTGGCTATGCGTGGGGCGCGGCCTGCGTGCGCTGGGGCTAGCACTGCTCAACGCAAAGGCGCAAAGGGAGCAAAGAAGCGCAAAGGAAAAACTAAGAAAAGCAAAGCAAAGTAAAGGCAAAGGCACAAGGAAGAAGTAAGCAGGAGATGTGAAGAAATCAGCGAGTTGTTGTTCTTCTTTGCGGTTCTTTGCTTCCTTTGCACCTTTGCGTTGAAGCAGGTTTATCTAGGAGTTAAGGAGTCTGATATGCGCATGGAAAATCGGGTGGTGCTGATTACGGGCGGGGCGGCGGGGATTGGCAAAGCGACCGCCGAGAAGTTTGTGAGCGAGGGCGCAACGGTTGTCATTGCCGATGTCAACGAAGCAGTCGGTGCTGCCACGGCCGAGGCACTGGGCCATGGCGCTGAGTTCAACAAGGTCAATGTAATGGACCGCGCCGCCGTGCAGGCGTGGATCGACGGCGTCGTAGAGCGCCACGGCCACATTGATGTGCTCATCAACAACGCGGGCATTGTGCGCGACAACCAGCTTGTGCGCTTCAAGGACGGCGAACTCGTCAAGCAGATGGCTGAAGCGGATTTTGACCTCGTCATCGCCATCAACCTCAAGGGCGTCTTCAACTGCACGCAGGCGGTTGCACCGGTGATGATCAAGCAGGGCAGCGGCGTCATCCTCAGCGCCAGCTCTGTGGTGGGGCTGGACGGCAACTTTGGCCAGACGAACTACGTGGCCACCAAAGCGGGCGTCATCGGCATGACCAAGGTGTGGGCCCGCGAGCTGGGCAAGTATGGCGTGCGTGTCAATGCTGTGGCCCCGGGCTTCACCGCTACGGAAATCCTCTCATCCATGCCGCAGAAGGTGATCGACGGCATGATCAGCCGCACGCCGCTTGGGCGCATGGGCCAGCCGGCCGACATTGCCAACGCCTATCTCTTCCTCGCCAGCGACGAAGCCAGCTTTATTTCCGGCGAAGTGCTGCGCGTCGACGGCGGCCTTGTGGTGGGGACCTGAGCCATGGAACGCGACGCCAAACCACGCTACGCCACGATCATTGGCACGGGGCGCTATCTGCCCTCAATCGAGCGCACAAACGCAGAGATGCGGGAGCGCTTTGGCGAGGTCATCGACAAGTTTGAGAAGGCCACGTCGATTACCACGCGCTTCTTTGCGCCCGAGGAGTGGGCCACCTCCGACCTGGCGGTGGAAGCAGCGAAGGATGCGCTGGCCGATGCGGACATTCAGCCCGAGCAGTTGGACATGATTCTGCTGGGCACCGACAGCCCCGACTACATAACGCCCGCCACCTCCGTGGTTGTGGCGCACAAGCTGGGCGCCGTCAATGCGGGCACCTTCGACATCGGCTGTGCGTGCGCCTCATTCCCCACGGGGCTGGTGCAGGCGGCGGGGATGATTGCCACCAACCCACAGATGAAGTACATCCTCGTCATTGGCGCCTACATGATGCACAAGCTCTCCGATTGGGAGAACGATCCCGTCTCCTTTTACTACGGCGACGGCGCCGGTGCGGCGGTGCTGGGGGCCAGCGACAAGCCCGGCTTTGTGAGCAGCACCTTCTTTGCCGACGGTTCCTACTACCCCAACTGGGGCATTTACGCAGGGGGCACAGCCGAGCCGGCCACTGTGGAGAATGTGGCCGCAGGCAAGACGCAGGTGCGCTTTGTGGAGCCCTTCCCAGCGACAGTCAATAATGAAGGCTGGCCCAGGCGCATGCGCGAGCTCGCCGCCAATGGCAACTTTGACCTGCAGGATATCGACCTCGCCATTTTCACGCAGGTGCGCTACAAGAGCATTGAACTGGTAATGGAAGAACTGGGGCTGCCCCTCGAGCGCGCGCACTGGATCATGGATCGATGGGGCTACACCGGCTCGGCCTGCCTGCCCATGGCCTTTGACGAGGCGCGCGAGCTGGGCAAGGTCAAATCGGGCGATTTGGTCACCTTCATCGGTTCAGGCGTGGGCTACAACCAGGCCGGCGCCGCCTTCATCATGCCCTAACTGCATACCTGCGACGCAGAGGCGCAAAGTCGCAGAGGAAACGCAAAGAAGGGCAACGGCAAGAAGTGCGTTTCCGAACGACTTCGCACGACGTCATTCGCTGTTCCTGTTTTCTTGCTGTTGCTGTTCTTTGCGCCTTTGCGCCTTTGCGTCGCAGTTTCAACCTGCAAGGAGCTTTGCCATGAGTGAGATACCTGTGATGGCCGGCATAACCTCAAGCTTCGTCGACACGCCACGGCTGCGGCAGCATCTGCTTTCGTGCGGGGACGAGTCGGGCGAGGTTGTGCTCTTCCTGCACGGCAACTTTTCGGCCGCCACCTTCTGGGAGGAGCTGATGCTCGCCCTCTGCGCACGCGGCTACCGCTGCATTGCGCCCGACCTGCGCGGCTATGGCTGGAGCGAGGACAAGCTGATTGATTCGACCCGCGGCTACCGCGACTGGTCCGACGACGTGAATGCGCTGCTGGAAGCGCTGGGCGTCAGCAAGGTGCACCTGGTGGGCTGGTCCATGGGCGGCGGCGTCGCCTATCGTTTTATTGCCGATCACGCCGAGATGGTTGCCACGGCGACGCTGCAGGCGCCCGTAAGCATCTACGGCTTTGGCGGCACCAAGGATGTTGACGGTACGCCCTGCTTTGACGACGCGGCCGGCTCGGGTGGCGGCGTGGTGAGCCCCGTCTTCGTCGAGCGTATTCAAATGGGCGACCGCACGGCGGACGACCCCAACTCGCCCCGCACCATCGTCAACACCTTCTACTACAAGCCTCCCTTCACGGCAGCGCGCGAGGAGGATTTCCTCACTGCGGCGCTCATGGAGAAGACCGGCCCCGAGCGCTACCCGGGCGACGCTGTGCCCTCGCCCAACTGGCCGAACGTGGGCCCGGGCGTGTACGGCCCCGTCAACTGCTGGTCGCCCAAGTACCTGGCGGGCGAGGTGGATGATTTGCTGGCCGCCGCGCCCAAGCCGCCCATCCTCTGGATTCGGGGCGACAGCGACCAGATTGTCTCCGACAACTCCATGTTTGACATAGCCACGCTGGGCAAGCTGGGCTATGTGCCCGGGTGGCCGGGCGAAGAGATTGCACCGCCGCAGCCGATGATTGGACAGACGCGCGCCGTACTTGAGCGCTATGCCGCGGCGGGCGGCAGCTATCGTGAAGTACTGTTGGCCGACGTGGGCCACGGTCCGCACATTGAGAAGCCCGAAGAGTGGCTGCAAGCATTCCTGGAGCATGTGGGCGCATGAACGCGCAAGAGATCTATCGCAGCAAACTGATTTCCATCCCCGAAGCCGTGGCCATGGTGCAGCCGCACCAGTGCATTGGCACGGCCATGGCGGCCGCCGAGCCGGTGGGGCTGCTCACCGAGCTGGGCAACCACCGCGACCGGCTTGGTGATGTCACGGTGTGGGTCTGCCTGCCGCTGCGCCAGTACGACTTCATCCTGCGGCCGGAGATGTCGGGCCACTTTTTTGTGGAGAATTGGTTCTACGGCGCGCCCGACCGCGCCGTGCATCCCGAGGGGCGCACGTCGTACATCCCCAACAATTTGCATCAGGCCTCCAGCGGCAAGCTTGCTGCAAGCGGCGGCAAGCTCAACGTCTACTGGGGCACGGCCACCCCGCCCGACAAGAATGGCTACATGTCGCTCTCGCTTTCGCTCGTCATCGAAAAGCAGATGATCGAGGCGGCCGACCTGGTGGTGCTCGAGGTGAACGACCAACTGCCGTGGACGCTGGGTGACACGCAGATTCATATCTCCGAAGTGGATTATGTGGTGGAGCATTCGACGCCCCCCTTTGTGCTGCCATCAGCGCCGCCCGCACCGTGGGAGGAGACAATCGGCGGCTATGTGGCCGACCTGATCGAGGATGGCTCCACCATCCAGCTGGGCATTGGCGGCATTCCCAACGCCATCACTGCGCTGCTTATGGAGCACCACGACCTGGGCGTGCACACCGAGATGTTCACCAGCGGCATTGTGGATCTCTTCGAGGCGGGTGTGATTACCGGGCGCAAGAAGACGCTGTGGCCGGGGAAGATGGTGGGGGCCTTTGCCCTGGGCGAGCAGAAGCTCTACGACTTCATCCACAACAACCTTGCCGTCGAGTTTCAGCAGGGCCGGTACACGAACGACCCCTATGTCATCGGCAAGAACTACAAAATGGTGAGCGTCAACACGGCGCTGCAGGTGGACGTGGGCGGGCAGGTCTGCTCGCAGAGCATTGGGCCGCGCCACTTCTCGGGCACGGGCGGCCAGTTGGATACCCACCGCGGCGCGCAGCTTTCGCCCGGCGGGCGCGGCATCATTGCGCTGCGCTCCACGGCGCGCAACGGCTCCATCTCCACCATTTTGCCCATGCTCACAGAGGGCGCCGAGGTGACGGTGCCCGGCCAGGATGTGGACACGATTGTCACCGAATATGGCGTGGCCGAGCTGAAGGGGCGTTCGATCAAGGCGCGCACCGAAGCGCTGATCAACATTGCCCACCCGGACTTTCGTCCGTGGATTCGCGCAGAGGTTGAGCGGCTGGGCATTGTTCCCCGCCTCGTCGTCCCGGGCTACACACCGGCTTAGGGTGCACAGCTTCAACGCAAGGGCGCAAGGTGGGCAAGGACGCAATGAAAAGCAAAAACAGGACCAGCGATGCGCCGCCTTAATAAGAACGATGTTGCAGTAATGGCAGTTGTTTTTCCTGCTGTTGTTGTTCCTTGCGCCCTTGCCCACATTGCGCCCTTGCGTTGAAATGAGTTGATAGGGAGAAAAATATGGCAGTTCGGAAGCTGGGGCGGGGCGTGGCTGTGGTGGGAGTGGGCATCTCCAAGTTTGGCGCGTTCGCCGACAAATCGAGCCGCGACCTCTTTGTGGAGGCGTACCAGGAACTGCGTGGCACGGTGGACAAGGGCATGGAGCCGACCGCGATTGAGGCGCTCTATCTGGGCAATTTCTCCAGCGATCTCTTTGAGGGGCAGGGACACACCGCCCCCATCATGGCCGACGCAATCGGCCTGCCGCAGATTCCCGCATTGCGCGTGGAAGATGCCTGCGCCAGCGGCGGCGTGGCGCTGCGCCAGGGGGTCATGGCCATAGCCTCAGGCATGCACGACATGGTGCTTGTGGCCGGCGTCGAGCGCATGACGCGCCTGCCCACCGCGCAGGTGACGGACACCTTGGGCGCTGCCGCCGACGTGCTCTACGAGATTCCCGCTGGTTTCACCTTCCCCGGCCTCTACGCCGCAATCGCCACAGCCTACATGGCCAAATACGGCATGACGCCGGAACACCTGATGAACGTGGCGCTCAAGAACCACGAGAATGGCGCGCTCAACCCCAAGGCGCAATTCGGCGTCACCATTCCCGATTGGATGCAGGGGCGCATTGCCGCCGCCGTGCGCAAGGGCAAGCCCGCACCCACCTGGGCCGACCCCATGGAGTTCCTCCACGACGACGCCGCAAACCCCATGGTGGCATGGCCGCTGCGCCTCTTCGACTGCTCGCCTGTGACCGACGGCGCGGCCTGTCTGCTGCTGGTGGACGCCGAGCGCGCACACGAGTTCACCGACCACCCGGTCTACGTCATCGGCTCGGGCCATGCTTCAGATGCGCCGCTGCATAACCGCCCCGACATGACGACGCTGGGTGCGGCGCGCGGCGCAGCAACAGCCGCCTACGCGCAGGCCGGTGTGCAGGCGACTGACGTCCGCATGGCCGAAGTGCACGATTGCTTCACCATTGCCGAGGTGATTGCCACAGAGGACCTGGGCTTCTTTGCGCCCGGCACGGGCTTCAAGGCGGCGGAGGATGGCGTGACGGCGCGCGATGGCGCACGGCCCATCAATACGTCGGGCGGGCTCAAGGCCAAGGGGCACCCTGTGGGCGCATCGGGCGTGGCGCAGGTTGTTGAGGTCTTCAAGCAGATGCGCGGCGAGGCGGGCCCACGCCAGCTGGAGGGCGACGTGCCGCTGGCGCTGACGCACAATGTGGGCGCAACCGGCTCCACCTGTGTGGTTCATGTATACGAGCGAAGGGAGTAGGCGCATGAGCGAACAACAAACACGCCCGCTGACCGCGGCCGGCTTTAACGCATACCTGGCCGATCACAAGCTGGCCGGCACGCGCTGCCCGGAATGTGGTAACGTTTACCTGCCGCCACGCGCCATTTGCCCCGCTTGCCAAAATGCATCGCTGGCATGGGAGGAGCTCTCGGGCAAAGGCGAAATCGCGGCCTTCACTTCCATCTTCGTGGGTCCCAGCGCGATGGTAGCGCAGGGCTACGACCGCAAGAACCCCTACGTGGCCGGTATTGTCAAGCTGATTGAAGGCGTCTCCATCAGTGCACGCATTCTGGGCGTGGACGCGCAGCAGCCCGCGCTCGAATGGATTGGCAAGCCCGTAACCGTGACATTCCTCGACGAGGGCGAAGGCGACGCGAGTCACACCGTGCTCGCGTTTTCTCCAATCGACGCGTAAAAACGGCACCTCACCCCCGGCCCCTCTCCATGCGGAGAGGGGTGCAAAACGGCCGTTCAGGTAGGTTACGCCTCCGGCGTGAGGCAGTTGTTTTGCACCCCTCTCCGCATGGAGAGGGGCCGGGGTGAGGTGCCGTTCGCCGTAACGAACGCGGCCCACTCACCAAGGAGGTGAACAAAACCACACGAATCCACCCATTCCGCGCATACCCTGTGGCTCCACCAGCCCGTTGATTTCAACCATGCCCCATCATTCAGTTGAAGGAGAGTGAGATGCGTAGCAACCGCTGGTTTGTCCTTTCCCTGATGGCCCTGTTGATTCTCATGATTGCCTCCTGCGCTGCGCCTGCCGCTGCGCCGGCTGCACCTGCCGCCGAAGCCACCGCCCCCGCTGCGGAAGAGGCCGCTCCGGCTGCCGACGCCGCCGCGCCCGCCGAAGCAACCGGCGACCCGATTGTTATCGGCGAGCTGACCGACGATTCGGGCGTCCTCGCCATCTACGGGCCGCTCTTCGAGCGCGGCTTTGAGATTGGCCTCGACTATGTCACCGACGGCACCCGCGTGATTGCCGGCCGTCCGGTTGAAGTTGTCCTCAAGGACACCGCCAGCAACCCCGAAAAGGGCGCTTCGCTGGCCCGTGAGGCGATTGAGCTTGACGGCGCCGACGTGCTCGTGGGCGTGCCCAGCTCGCCCGTGGCGCTGGCCGTTGGTGGCATTGCCTCGCAGAACAAGACAGTCTACATCGCCGGCCCCGCAGCCGCTGACGCCATCACGGCAGCCAATTTTGATCCGTACGTCTTCCGCTGTGGACGCCAGAACATTCAGGATGCGCTGACCATGGGCGCGGCGCTTGTGCAGCTGGGCGACAACTTCATCCAGCTTGCGCAGGACAACGCCTTTGGGCAGGGTTCGGCTGCGGGCTTCCACTCGGTCGTCACCGCGGCGGGCGGCACATTCCCCGTCAATGACACCGAGACCGGCTTCGGCGCCATCTTCGCCCCGGCCGACACGACGGACTTCACCCCGTACATCAACGAAGTGCTTGACTCAGGCGCAGACGTCGTCATCGTCACCTGGGCAGGTGCAGGCTACGTGCCCATGTTCCAGCAGATGCAGCAGTTGGGCGTCTTCGACACCATGGACGTTGCCACCGGCTTTGGCGACAACCAGACGCTGGCACAGGGCTATGGAGACGCCGTCAATTCCGTGGGCGTTGTCGTCTATCACTACAGCCTCTTTGACAACCCCATCAACAACTACCTCACCGAGCAGCACATTGAGCGCTTTGGCACGCCGCCGGACCTGTGGGCGGAAGCCGGCTTCAACTGCGCAACCATGGTGCACGACGCGATTGTGGCCACCGGTGGCGACACCAGCGGCGACGCCATGGTGGCAGCACTCGAAGGCATGACGTTCCAGGGCCCCAAGGGCGACTACGAAGTGCGCGCCTCCGATCACGCGCTGCTCCAGCCCATGACTCTTGTGCGCCTGACCAACACCACCGACCCCGACTTCAAGTTCGTGGAGCTGGTGACCGAATTCACCCCGGAAGAAACAGCGCCGCCCTGCAGCGTGCCTGCCGAGCTTGGCCGCTGCGAATAGCGGAAGAGAGCACCACGTTGCGGAGGGGCCACCCGGCCCCTCCGCTATGTGGTGCTTTCACCCTGCAGCGCGTAGCGGAGGGGCTTCAGGCCCCTCGTTGTTGTGCGCACGTATGAGGGCCGGGAGCCCCTCCGCTACACCCACAATTGCCCCGAAAGGCACATGCCCCGATGAGCAGTCCCATCATTGAAACTCAAAATGTCAGCAAGCACTTTGGCGGCCTGCATGCGGTGGATGGCGTGAGCCTGCAGGTGGCCGCGGGCGCCATGCACTCAATCATCGGCCCCAACGGCGCGGGCAAGACGACGCTCTTCAACCTCATCAGCGGCTACCTCAAGCCCACATCGGGGCAGGTGCTGCTGCGCGGGCGCAACATTACCGGCTTGCCGCTGCACCGCATGGCGCACATGGGGATCGGCCGCTCCTTCCAGATTACGAATGTGTTTCCGGACCTTACGGTGATGGAAAATGTGCGTCTTTCGGCGCAGGCGCAGGGAAAGCACAACCTCACCTTCTGGCGTTCGGCGCACAGCTTCCGTCGCTATGAGGAGGCTGCCGAGCGGGCGCTGCTTGAGGTGGGCCTCGACGCCAGGGCCGATGTTGTAGCGGGCGTGCTGCCCCACGGCGACAAGCGCCGTCTCGAGCTGGCCATCATCCTTGCCGGCGACCCCGAGGTGCTTCTACTCGACGAACCAACCGCCGGCATGGCCTCCGAACAGGTGCCCGCACTGGTGGGCATGATTGACCGCATTCGCACCAATGGCAGCAAGACCGTCATCCTCGTTGAGCACAATATGAGCATTGTCATGAACATCTCCGACCGCATCTCCGTCATGCACCAGGGGCGGTTGCTGGCCGAGGGCAACCCGCAGCAGATTGCCGCCAACGAGGATGTCCAGCGCGCCTATCTGGGGGAGTTCCATGACGAACCTGCTTGAGGTTGAGGCGATTGACACCTTCATTGGCCAATTTCACATTCTCGAGGGGGTCTCGCTCAAGGTGCCGGAGGGGAGCATTACGGCACTGCTGGGGCGCAACGGCGCAGGCAAGACGACCACGCTGCGCTCGATCATCGGGCTGAACCCGCCACGCACGGGGCGCATCACCTTTGCCGGCGAGCGACATCCACGGCAAGACCGCCTATGCGATTGCGTCGCTGGGCATTGGCTATGTGCCCGAGTACCGCGCAATCTTTCGCGCGCTGACCGTGGAGGAGAACCTCAAGATCGCCGAGCGCAACAAGAAGGACCTGGCGCGCCATAGCGATCTGATCTTTGGCCTCTTTCCCGATCTCAAACGCTTCTACAAGCTGCCTGGCGGCCAGCTCTCCGGCGGCCAGCAGCAGATGCTGGCAATTGCGCGTGCGCTTGTGCCCGAGAACCGCCTGCTGCTGATTGACGAGCCGAGCGAAGGGCTGGCCCCTATCCTGATTCAGTCGATTATGGATGCGCTGCGCCAGTTGTCGGCGCACGCCACCATTTTGCTGGTGGAGCAGAACTTCCGCATGGCCTCACTCCTGGCCGACCGCTACTACATTCTCGATGACGGCCAGTCGGTGCATGAGGGCAAGATGGCCGACCTGGTGCAGAACCGCGACCTCATTTCACGCTACCTGGGCGCGGGCTACGCCGCAGCCGTCCCTCCCACCACCCAAGCCGCCGCCGCGCCGGACGCGCAGCAAGGAGCCGCCTGATGGTTGCCTATTTGCGCCGCAACACAGCGCTCTTTGTTACGTTGGCCATTGTGCTGGTTGTCTTCATCTGGATGACAAACCGCTATGAGCCAAAGGTGGTGGCCAGCATTATCCTTTCGGGGCTGACGCTGGGCGCACTCTATTTCCTCGTGGCCTCGGGCCTCTCGCTCATCTTTGGCCTCATGGATGTGCTCAACTTTGCCCACGGCATGCTCTTCATGATGGGCGCGTACCTGGGCTTTACCGCCTATGCCAACCCACGACTGCTGCTGAACACGCTGCCGCTGGTGCTGGCGCTGCTCGGCGGCGCGCAGCTTGGGCGCTGGCTGGGCAGCATGCTGCCCGACAAGTTGAATCCCAGGTGGCTTGACACGGCGCTGCACCTGACGCTCTTTGTGGTGAGCGTTGGGGTGCTGCTCTATGCAGTGCGCGACTTTGGCGTCCAGGCACTTGTTGCCAACTCGGCCACTTCGGCAGGCGGCGCGGTCGCCACTGTGGACGCACAAGAGGCCGCAGCCATCTTCATTCCGCGCCTGCTCTGGCTCACTCTCTCGGGCTTGCTGCTGGGGCTGGGGCTCAGCCGGGTGGGGCCGGTGGCCACACGCCGCCACGCCACGTGGCAGAGCGCGCTGGTTGGCGTGGCGCTGGTTGCGTTGGCCGTGGCAATTGTGCCCATTCGCACGCCCACCGAGAGCTTCCTGCTGGGCGTCTCGTCGAACATCCGCTTTGTGCTGGCGCTGCTCGTGGGGCTGGTGGCAGGTGGCGCGCTGGGTGCGCTGATTGAGAGCGCGCTGATTCGCCCCCTCTACAGCCGCCCGCTCTACCAGATTCTGCTCACGCTCGGCGTAAGCTTTGTGGGCACAGAGCTTGTCAAGTCAATCTGGGGCACGGCCGGCTTCTACATGGAACTGCCCGCTTTTGCCGCCGCATCAGGCGAAGGCTGCCCGTCGCCCAATCTTTGGTCGTGGTTCAGCGATCACTGCTCGTCGATTGACGTGCTGGGCCGCCCTTTCCCCTCCTACCGCATCTTCATCATTGGGCTGGGTGTGGTGATCTTCATCGCCGTCGCCCTGCTGCTGCAGCGCTCGCGCATTGGCATCATCATCCGCGCCGGTGTGCAGGATAGCGAGATGGTGCAGGCGCTGGGCATCAACGTGCGGCGCGTCTTCACGCTCGTCTTTGCGCTCGGTTCGGCGCTGGCGGCGGTGGGCGGCGTGGCTGCTGCGCCCTTCCTGGGCGTGAACCTGGGGCTGGGTGCGGAGGTGCAGTTGCAGGGCTTTATCGCCGTCGTGATTGGCGGCATGGGCAGCTACATTGGCGCTGCCGTGGGTGCGCTGCTTGTGGGCATGGCGCGTGCCTTTGGCGACCAGCTTGTGCTCTCGGGCATACAGCTGCCGTGGATGGACGAGGCGATTCGCATGTCGCCATCGATTGCCCGCGCGTCAACCGTTCTCATCATGGCCCTGGTCCTGCTTCTGCGTCCGGCGGGGCTCTTCGGCAAGAAGGAGTAGGGACATGACTTCCACCGGTGCAAACTCCACAACCGGCGCAGTGCGCATGGTCCCTGGCCGCAACTGGCTGGGCCCCGTTGTGCTGCTGCTGCTGATTGGCTTCCCTTTCATCCTGTCGCTGCTCACTGGCCAGCCTGTGGGCGAAGGTACGCCCAAGTTCTGGCAGGGCATGCTGATTCAGGTCTTCATCCTGGCGGTCTTCGCCATGAGCTATGACCTGCTCATGGGCTACACAGGCATCCTCAGCTTTGGCCACGCCATGTTCTTTGGCGCAGGCGCGTATACGGCGGGTATCCTGCTCAAGGAAGTGGGCTGGGGGCTGGCCCCTGTGCTGCTTGCAGTGATCGGCGTGGCGATTGTGCAGAGCCTGCTGATTGGCGTGGTCTCGCTGCGTGTGCGCGGCGTCTACCTGGCCATGGCAACGCTGGCCTTTGCGCAGATGTTCTACATCCTGATTCAGGCCACTGACCTGCGCGCAATCACTGGCGCCGAGGACGGCCTGCACGGTATTCCCGTGCCCAACTGGCTCAACCCCACGGATCAGCGCCTTACCTTCTACTTCGTGGCGCTGGCCTTCATGGTGATCATGTATCTGATTGCGCGCCGTGTGGTCGATTCGCCCCCGGGCGTGTCATGGTGGCGATTCGCGAGAATGAAGCGCGCGCGCAGATGATCGGCTACAACACCTTCGTCTACAAACTCATGGCGGTGATGCTCGCGGGTGTTATGGCGGCGCTGGCCGGCTTCATGAATGCGCTCTGGAACCTCAATGCCACGCCCGACGTGCTGAGCGTGGAGACGACCATCAACGCGCTGCTGATGACGATTATCGGCGGCGTGGGTACGCTGGTGGGCCCCATGCTGGGTGCGGGCGTCTACCAGTTGCTGGGCTACTGGCTGAATGCCACCTTCGGCCCCCGCTGGCCGCTGATTATCGGCACCATCTACATTATGCTCGTGCTCTTTGTGCCCTACGGCATTGTGGGCACGTGGAAGCTGCGCCGCAACGACATTCGCGCCGGCTGGGCGCGGCTGCTGCGGCCGTTGCGCGGGGAGTAGCAGAGGCTTCAACGCGAAGCGGCAAAGAGAGCAAAGAAGCGCAAAGGAGAAACAAGGACAGGAATGCGCTGTCTCTGTTTCTCCTTTGCGCTTCTTTGCTCTCTTTGCCGCTTCGCGTTGAAAATGGGAGGCGCATTCGAAAAACCCCACGTGCAGAGCGCAATAGCATACCCGATTCGGAGAATTGATAGATACCCATGCAAAGCCTTTCATTGTCCGGCCAGTGGCAGTTCCGCGAGGCCGGCGCACTCGCCTGGTTCGATGCAGTTGTGCCCGGCGGCGTACACACCGATCTGCTGGCCGCCGGCCAGATTCCCGACCCATTTGCAGGCGACAACGAAGCGCTGGTGGCCTGGGTGGCCGAGCGCGACTGGGTGTATCGCACCACCTTCAATGCCCCACCCAACCTGCTGGCGTCCGAGCGCGTGGAGCTTGTGTGCGATGGGCTGGACACGCTGGCCGAAGTGCTGCTCAACGGCAAATCGCTGGGCAGCGCCGACAACATGTTCCGCCAGTGGCGCTGGGATGTGGGCGGCGTGCTGCGCGCCGGTGACAATGAACTGATTATCCGCTTCGCCTCGCCGGTGAACTTTGTGCGCGCAGCACAGGCGCAGCGCTACCTGCCCGGTGTTTCGCAGGCGATTGACGGCGGGCCCCATCTGCGCAAGGCCCCCAGCCAGTTCGGGTGGGACTGGGGTCCCCAGTTGCCGCCCATTGGCATCTGGAAGGATTTGCGGCTGGAGGGGCACAGCGGCGCGCGCCTGGCCGATGTGCACCTGCGCCAGGTGCACGCTGACGGGCGCATCACCGTTCGCGCTGATGTGGCCGTCGAGACGATCAGCGCCGGCGCGCGGCGCGCCACGCTGCGCCTTGTGGCCCCCAACGGCGCACGAGCAGAACGCTGAAATCGAGATTGACGGTGATAGCGGCCGCATTGCCATCGACGTGCAGAATCCCCAGCTCTGGTGGCCCAACGGCTACGGCGCGCAGCCCCTCTACACAGCGGAAGTTGCGCTGGTGGATGAAGGCGGCGACGCTGCTGGAGGCGCGTACCTTTACGCTGGGCCTGCGCACACTGTCGCTGCGCCAGGAGCCGGATGTGTGGGGCAAGTCCTTCGAATTCGTCGTCAACGGCCAGCGCATCTTTGCCAAGGGCTCCAACTGGATTCCGGCCGACTCCTTCCCCACGCGCATAAGTGACGACTCTCTCGAACGGCTCATACGCGGCGCGGCCGAAACGCACCAGAACATGCTGCGCGTCTGGGGCGGCGGCTTCTACGAGGAAGAGCGCTTCTACGACCTCTGCGACAAGTACGGCATTCTCGTCTGGCAGGATTGCATCTTCTCCTGCAGCATCTATCCGCTCGACGACCCCGCGTTCCTCGACAATGTGCGTGTGGAGGTGGCCGAAAACGTGCGCCGCCTGCGCCACCGCGCCAGCTTTGCGCTTTGGTGCGGCAACAACGAAATGGAGTGGGGCTGGGTGGATTGGGCGTGGAACACGCTGCCCGAGCTCGAGCCGCTCAAGGCCGCCTATGACCGTTTCTTCCACCACACACTGCCGCAGTGGATTGCCGAGGATGACCCCGACAATGCCTACTGGCCCAGCTCGCCCTCGTCGGATCGCCCCTTTGACGCGCCCAACGGCCAGGCGCAGGGCGACGCCCACTACTGGGAGGTGTGGCATGGCCGCAAGCCCTTTACGGCCTATCGCGACCAGTATCCCCGCTTCATGAGCGAGTTCGGCTTCCAGGCGCTGCCGCCGCTGGCGACGATTGCCACCTATGCCGACAAGGCCGACTGGAACATGACCTCCTACATCATGGAGCGCCACCAGAAGAACGCGAGCGGCAATTCGCTCATGGTGGGGCAGATGCTGGACACCTTTCAGCTGCCCAAGGACTTCGAGTCGCTCGTCTATCTGAGCCTGGTGCTGCAGGCCGAGGGCATTCGCTATGGCGTGGAGCATTGGCGTCGCCACATGGACCGCGTGGCGGGCACCCTCTACTGGCAGTTGAACGATTGCTGGCCCGTCGCTTCATGGTCGAGCCTCGACTACTTTGGCCGCTGGAAGGCGCTGCACTATGCGGCCAAGCGCTTCTATGCCCCGCTGCTGCTTTCGATTGAGGATATGCCCACATCCCATGGGCTCTACGTGAGCAGCGATTTGGGCGAGGCGTGGCAGGGCGAAATTCGCTGGACGCTGGAGACGCTTGCAGGCGAGGTGGTGCGCAGCGGCAGTGAGGCTGTCGACGTGGCAGCGCACAGCGCCGCGCACATCTGCACGCTCGACTTCGACCAGGAGATCGACGCCGCAAGCCGGCGGGCGCTTGTCTTTGTGGCGGAGTTGGGTGGCGGCAAGCGTCACGCGCTCCAGGTGGCCACCTTCGCGCCGACCAAGCACCTGCAGCTTGCGGACCCGGCACTGGAAGCGCAAGCAACCGTTGACGGCGACACGATCGCGATTTCTGTGCACGCAACTTCGCTCGCGCGCCTTGTTGAGCTCTCGCTTGAAGGTATAGACGTCGTCTTTAGCGACAACTACTTTGACCTGCCTGCAGGGCGCACAGTCACGGTGACTGCGCCGTTGCCCCACGGCTGGAATGAAGCCCAGGTGCAGGGCGCGTTGCGGCTGCGCTCCGTCTACGATAGCTACGCGCACGCGCAGGGCTCTGCGCAAGAATAGGGGAGGCGTATTGTGGATGATCCTGTAAAGACCGTCGCGCAGTTGACGCTGGAGGAAAAGGCCGCGCTCTGCACGGGGGCCACCACCTGGACGACCACGCCGGTGGAGCATGCCGGCCTGCCGGCGATCATGATGACCGACGGCCCACACGGTGTGCGCAAGGCTTCGGATATCACAGGGCTCTCGGCCCCCAGCCTGCCCGCCACCTGCTTCCCCACCGCTTCGGCGCTGGCTTGCTCGTGGGACACCGGGCTTATCCAGAGCATGGGCAAGGCGATTGGCGAGGAGTGCGTGGCCCTCGGCGTGGACATTGTGCTGGGGCCGGGGGTCAACATCAAGCGCACGCCCCTCTGCGGCCGCAACTTCGAGTACTTTTCGGAGGACCCGTTTCTGGCAGGCAGCATGGCCGTTGCCTTGATCAACGGCGTGCAGGGTGAGGGTGTCGGCACGTCGCTCAAGCACTTTGCCGCCAACAATCAGGAGAGCGAGCGCTTTCTGGTTGACGCACGGGTGGACGACCGCACGCTGCGCGAAATTTACCTGCCCGCGTTTGAAATGGCCGTCAAGCAGGCGCAGCCGTGGACTGTGATGTGTGCGTATAACCGCCTGAACGGCCGCTTCGCTTCGGAAAACGAGTGGTTGCTAACGCAACTCCTCAGGCAGGAGTGGGGCTTCGAGGGCTTCGTCGTCTCGGACTGGGGCGCGGTGCATGACCGCGTCGTCTCGCTTGCTGCCGGGCTGGACCTGGAGATGCCGGGGCCGCGCGCCCGCCGCACGCGTGCGCTGATTGACGCAGTGCAGAATGGCGAGCTTGAGGTGGCTGTGCTCGACGAGGCCGCGCGCCGCATTGTGCGCGTTGTGGCTGCCGCACAGCAAACGCCCAAGGGCGGTGACTTTGATGTGGAGGGCCATCACGCCCTGGCGCGCCGCATTGCCGCCGAGAGCATGGTGCTGCTCAAGAATGACGGCGCGCTGCCGCTCCAGTCGCCGCAGCGCATTGCCGTGATCGGGCGCGCGGCGCAGGAGGCGCACTTCCAGGGCGGCGGTAGCTCGCACATCAACCCCACACGCGTCGACAGCCCGCTGGAGATGGTGCGCGCCGCCGCATCCAACGCCGAAGTCAGTTGGTGCGCGGGCTATCCTGAAGATATTGGTTTCAACCAGGCGCTGATTGATGAGGCTGTGGCCGCAGCGGTGGCAGCCGAAGTGGCGCTGCTCTATGTCGCGCTGCCCAGCTTCAAGGAGTCGGAAGGCTACGACCGGCCCGACCTCGACTTGACCCCCCAGCAGGTGGCGCTGATTCAGGCCGTGAGCGCAGCACAGCCGCACACAGTCGTCATCATCAACAGCGGCTCGGCCGTGGCCATGAGCGAATGGATCGACGGCGTGGCGGCTGTGCTGCAGGCGTGGATGATGGGGCAGGCGGGTGGCGGCGCGATTGCCGATCTGCTCTTCGGCGCAACCAACCCCAGCGGCAAGCTGGCCGAGAGCTTCCCGCTGCGCATTGAGGATACGCCCGCCTTCGTCAATTTCCCGGGCGAGTTGGGCACAGTGCGCTACGGTGAGGGGCTTTTTGTGGGCTATCGCTGGTACGACGCGCGCAATGCCGCCACGCTCTTCCCCTTTGGCCACGGCCTCAGCTACACCACCTTCGCCTACAGCAACCTGCGTCTCTCTGCCGAGCAGCGTGCGCGACGTGGATGGGCTGCAGGTGACGCTGGATGTGACGAACACGGGGACCGTGCGGGGCAAGGAGATTGTGCAACTCTACGTGAATGATGTTGAGAGCACGTTGGCACGCCCGCCCAGGGAACTCAAGGGCTTTGCCAAGGTGGAGCTCGAGCCCGGGGAAACGCAGACCGTCACCATGAAGCTCGACGCGCGTGCGTTTGCCTTCTGGCACCCGGTGCATCAGCAATGGGTTGTGGAGACGGGAGCGTTTGATATCTGTGTGGGGGCGTCGTCCGCTGATATACGGCTGGTCGCTCCGGTGATGGTGGAATCAACGCAGCTGCTGCCGTCGCTGTTGCACAGGGAATCGACCGTGCGCGACTGGCTGGAAGACCCGCTGGGCACGCAGGTCTTTGGCCCGCAGTTCGCAGCAGTGGCGCAGCAAATGGCGGCTGCCTTTGGCGCACCCGAAGAGGGCAGCGGCAACATTGGCATGGATATGACCGGCTTCCTCATGGAGATGCCGGTCATGAGCCTGCTGCAATTCAATGAGGATCAACTGCCCGGCACGCCGGAGCAGATGGTGGACGAGATGCTTGCGCAGCTGCATGCGCTGGAACAACATACCCACGAAGCAACGGCTTAACAGAGGTCACAGAGCGGAAAGCAGTTTCACCGCTGGCTGCGCCTCAAAGCACCGGACGCGCAGCGTCCCTTCGCTCACGGCAGCGGCGGCGTAGCCTTCACCAACCTCCAGCGCGTGGAGCACCCAGCCCGTTGGCTCTTCACCCGCCGGCAGCAGCAAGCGCGGCGGCGCACCGGGCGAGAGTGTGACGGAGAAGCGATCCAGTGCATAGGAAAGGCCTTCGCCCACTGCTTTGACGAAGGCCTCTTTGCGTGCCCAGCCGGTGAAGAATGCCTCGCACGCCGCGTCCTCCGGCAGCGCGGCCAGGTCGGCCTGCTCATCCGCCGAGAAGACCGACTTGGCCAGGGCGCGAAAGTCAAGCCCTGCACGTATCCGCTCCACATCCACACCCACGCGTGCGCCGCGGGCAAGGGCGACAAGCGCCAGGTCGCCCGAGTGCGCCACATTGAAGTGCAACGTCTCGCGCCCAGCGACGGCAGCTTGGATGAGAAAAGGCTTGCCGTGGGCGCTGTAGCCAAAACGCAAAGCGTCAGGCGTAACGCCGGCCTCGCGCGCAAGCAGCACCCGCAGCAGTGCGCGGCGTCGTAACGTAGCGGGCGTGGTCCTGCGCAAAGACAAAGCGGCCTGCCTGTGCACTTTCGTCGGGGCTCAGCAGCGCTGTGGCCGCTGCCACATGCTCTGCCGCCCCAGCCATCCGTGCCCGCCAAATGTGCAGTGCGCCCACCTCAAGGCCGCCATAGTGCGCCGGCTCGGGCGCAAACAGGCTCATAAAGCGTGCGCCTCGGCTGCCTGTGGCCGCTCTGCAGAGAGGCTCTCGGCCACGTCAAAGCGCTTCGTCGCCCACGCCAGCAAGACTGTGCACAGGCGATCCTGCCGGTCGCGCAGCGTAAAGAGGTGGTCGCACTGGGGAATGATGACTACTTCAGCTGCGCTGGAGGTGGTGAGCTGATTGAGCGCCGCACCGAACTTTGCGCGAATGCGCGCCAGCCCCGTGCTCCCCTCTGAATGAACGAAGAGCAGGAATGCGCCCCGATCTGCGATTGGCGCAAGGTAGCGCTGCGCGAGCGCCTCCTGCTCGGCGTGGCCATCCTCCTGCCGCCCGCGCAGCGCCTGCTGCGTCTGAAAGGCGTAGCTCTTGGCTCGATACCAGAGCGTGTCCTTGAAGATGTTGCGCGCAATGCTGCGGTAGTCGGCGCGGCCGCTGACAAACTTGGCCCAGCGCTCGCGATCCAACAGCGCCCGCCCGCCGTAGTAGCGCGGATACTCCTGCGAGCGCTTCTTCATGCGGTCATACTCGGTCCACTCTTCGTCGCCACCCTCCATGTTGATAAGCGCTGCGCCGGCTACGCGCACGTCGTCGCTCGCCACCAGCAGCGAGAAGCCCGCGCCCGCACAGTGGCCCATAAGGATGAAGCGTTGCACGCCGTATGTGTCTGTCAGCCAATCCATCGCGGCTGCGGCCTCGCTGGGCCCGCTCTGCGCATAGGGCAAGTGATCGGCGCGCGGCAGACTGTCACCCATGCCGGAGAAATCGAAGCGCAGCACGGTGTAGCCCGCCTGCGCAAAGGCGCGTGCAATGGTCACATAAATGCGGTTTGGCCCCACGCGATGAAGCAATCCGGCGTTGAGCAAGACAATCGCGGGCAACCCGCCGCGCGTCGGCGCAGTGGGTCGCGTCAGGATGCCCACAAGGCTGTGCCCGAGGCCAAACTGCACCACCTCTTCGCTGTACAGCGGATTCTCTGCAGCGCTTGTTGCGCTGGCTGGATTGCTCATGGAAAGGTTGCCTCCAGCCACTCGATGATGGCCTCGATCAGCGGTTGCGGCACCAGCCCCTTGTCCACATCCTCCACCCAAACTGTGAAGGATGCGATCACCTCATGCGTCACCGGTGCGTCGCTCGCGAGAGAGTCGGCCAGCGCCTGCATTTGCGGCGCGCCTGCGCTTTCGAGCAGCATAAGGGGGCGGCCACGCAGCGGGGGCGTGCGCAGCAGCTCTATCTGCTCTATTCCCGAGCGCAGCGCATTGGGCATGGGAAAGCCCAGCAGCTCGGTCGGGCGCGCCAACGCAACGTAATCGGTTGGGCGCGCATGGAAGCGATTGATGCTCGCCTCGTGCATGCGCCGCAACTCTTCAAGGTACTCTGCGCCGCTGCAGACCGGCTCCCAGAGCAGCAGACCGGCGACGTTGCCAAGCGCGGGTGCGGCCAGGTGGGCCAGCGATGCGCCCAGCCGCAGGCCGGCCAGCAGCACATGCTCCACGCCGCTGCGCGCCTGCAGTTCGGCGGCGGCGGCACGAATGTCGGCCAGCCAGCTTTCCACGCTGGCGTCGCTGCCATCGCCCGCCGAATCGCCTGTGCCATTGAAGTCAAAACGCAGCGTGGGGAAGCCACTGCGCGCCATGCGCTGCGCCAACTGCTGAAAGGCACGGTGCGCGCGGATCATCTCCTGGCCATGCGGGTAGCAGAGCACAACGCCTGTGTCGCGTGCCGGCCATGTGGGCGGTTCGTGGTAGCAGCCATAGAGCTGTCTGCTCGGCGCGCCGAAGAAGAAGGGTTCCAGCGCAGCCGCCACAGGTTGATCGCTCATGAGTTGCCGCCCGGCGCAACGGCGCGCTTGAGTGCGCCCAGGAAGCGCCCGGCTGCGCCGCCGGAGGGCGCGTTGGCTGCATCGGGCTCATCATGTGGCGCAGGCTCAACGACCGGCGCTGCGGCGTGCGCCGCAGCGGGCGTGTTGCCAAGCAGCGTGTCGTAGCTTGCCGCCACCTGGCCCAGCGACTGCGCACGCAGCAGCGCCGGCTCCAGCTTGACACCCAGTGCGCCCTCAAGTTTGGAGAGCGCCTCCATGGCCAGCAGCGAGTGGCCGCCCAGGTCAAAGAAGTTGTCATAGACGCCCACCTGCACGTCACCCAGCAGTTCGCCCCACACGGCAGCAACGGCCTGCTCGGTGGGCGTGGCGGGCAACGCCTTGGCTTCGTCGCGCCGCGCGCGCAATGTTTCCGGGGCGGGCAGCGCACGCCTGTCTACCTTGCCATTGGGCGTATGGGGTAGCTGCTCCAGCATGATGAAGGCGGCTGGAATCATGTAGTCGGGCAGGGTTGCGCGCAGGTGCAGCCGCAATGTGCCCGCTGGGGGCGGGTCGCCTTCGGCCACAAGGTAGGCCACAAGGCGCTGCGCACCGCGCCCGTCGTCGCGCGCCGCCACAACCGCCTCGCGCACGGCGGGATGGCGCGCGAGCGTCACCTCCACCTCACCCAGTTCAATCCGATAGCCACGAATCTTGACCTGATGATCGGTGCGCCCCAGCACTTCCACCGCGCCATCCTTGTGGCGGCGCGCCAGGTCGCCCGTGCGGTAGAGGCGCGCGCGGTGCGCCGCTCTGCGGCGTTGCAGAGGTTGAAAAGGGATCGGGCACGAAGCGCTCGGCGGTGAGCTCGGGGCGATTGAGATAGCCCGTCGCCAGCCCTGCGCCGCCAATCCAGAGCTCGCCCACCACGCCGACCGGGTTCGGCTGCATGGCGGCGTTGAGAACATGCAACTGCGTGTTGGCAATCGGCCCGCCGATTGGAATGGGCGGCGTGGCGTCCTTGATTTGCTGCACGGCGGACCAGATTGTGGTCTCCGTGGGGCCGTACATGTTCCAAAGCTCTACGCCGGCGTCGAGGAGTTGCTGCGCGAGCGCGGGCGGCAGCGCCTCGCCGCCACAGAGGGCGCGGAAGCCGGCGGGCGCACGCCATCCCGCAGCCAGCAGCATGCGCCACGTCGCCGGCGTTGCCTGCATAACGGTCGCGTTTGACGCCGCCAGCGCCTCGGCCAGCAGGTTACCGTTGGCGGCCTGCTCGCGGCTGAGGATGACGCATTCGGCCCCGGTGACAAGCGGCAGGAAGAGCTCCAGTACGGCGATGTCAAACGAGAGCGTCGTCACTGCGGCCAGCACGTCATCCGACGCCATGCCCGGCGTCGCAGCCATGCTCGTCAGAAAATTGACAACGGCGCGATGGGGAATCTGCACGCCTTTAGGCCGCCCGGTGGAGCCCGAGGTGAAGATCACGTAGGCCGGGTCCTCCGGTCCGCCCAAGGGTTGCGGTGCATCCCGCTGCGTTGACCTCTCCAACAGATCGCTATCCAGGCAGAGGCGCTGGGCGGCAGAAGGGGGCAGCGCATTGGCCAGCGCCTGCTGCGTGAGAATGAGCCGTGCGCCGCTCTCCTCCACCATCATGGCAATGCGCTCGACAGGGAATGCGGGGTCCAGGGGCACGTAGGCTGCCCCCGCCTTGAGGACGGCCAGCAGCGCCACCACCATGTCGAGCCCGCGCTCAACGAAGACGCAGACAAGATCGCCGCGCGCAATCCCCATGGTGCGCAACTGCTGCGCCAACTGATTGGCGCGCTGCTCCAGTTCGCCGTAGCAGAGCGTCTTGCCTTCACTGCGGATGGCCACGGCCTCTGGCGTGCGGGCCGCCTGCGCTGCAACCAGGTCGTGGAGAGACGCTTCCTGCGGATAGGCAGCGGCCGTATCATTCCAGGCGGCAAGTTCGGCGTGCTCGGCTGCGCTCAGGAGCGGCAGCGCGTCCACGTCGGTTGCAGGCTCGCTGGCAATGGCGCGCAGCAGCGTGAGGTAGTGTGCGCCCATGCGTGCCATCGTGGCCTCATCAAAGAGGTCAGGGTTGTAATTAATGGCCACGTAAAGGGCATCGTCAAATTCGACTGCGTCGGCCGCCACGTCAAACTGCCCTGCTTCCTGCGTGAGTGGGTATTGGCTGAAGCACAGTTTGGCTGGATCTGCCTGCGCAGGGGCAGGCGCTGTCCGCGCCAACGTGCAAGCGCAAATGGTTGAATGAGGCTTCGAAGACCGCCATGCGCCCCGCCGTGCGCCGCGGTTTGAGCTGCTCCACCAGCAGCGCAAAGGGGTAATCCTGG
Source organism: uncultured Chloroflexia bacterium (assembly GCA_963773745.1). Lineage (GTDB taxonomy): Bacteria > Chloroflexota > Anaerolineae > Caldilineales > Caldilineaceae > UBA5069. Next base: position 897,084 of record CAVZCL010000001.1, on the reverse strand, counting down.
TGCTCGAGCGCCTCGAGCAGCGTTGCACGTGTCTGGTGCAGAAGCGCGCGGAAGGTGAGCCCCTGTGCAAACGCTGCGCGCAGCGGCATGGCATTGGCAAAGTAGCCAATTGTACGCTGGAAGTCGAGGTGCGCGCGGCAGCCAAGCGGCGTGCCGACGATAATGTCATCCTGGCCGGAAAGGCGATGGAGCAGCAACTGAAAGCCGGCCAGCAGCACCACAAAGAGCGTCGTCTGTTCGTCATGGGCAAGGGCGCGCAGCGACGCAAGCAGTTCGTCCTCGATATTGAAGCCGGTTGAAGCGCCACGAAAGCTCTGGCGTGCAGGGCGGGGGCGATCGGTTGGCAGTTCGAGCAGCGGCAGGTCGCCGCGTAGCCGCTCCAGCCAGAAGCTGCGCAGCCGTTCGCCCTCATCACCGGCGAGCATCTGCGCCTGCCATTGCGCATAGTCGGGATACTGGTGCTGCGGCTGCGCAAGGCCCGCGTGCTTGCCCTCCACCTCGGCGGCGTAGAGTGTCGTCAGCTCGTCGAGAAAGAGGCCGATGGACCAGCCGTCGGTCACAATATGGTGGAACGCGCACAGGAGCACATGGTCTGTGGGCGTGCGTGAGAAGAGAGTTGTGCGCAGCAGCGGGCCCGTGGCGAGGTCAAAGCGTTCGTACAGCGCGGCGCGCACGGCGGCTTGCAAGGTCTCCTCATCCCAGCCTGCGGCGTCCACGGTCACGAAGGCAACATCGGCGGCGGCGCGCACTTGCTGCACCGGGCCATGTTCTGTCTCGGCAAAGGTGGTGCGCAGCGCGGCGTGGCGATTGACAATCTCCTGGAGCGCGCGCTGGAGCGCGTGCGGCTCCAGCGTCTGTTGAAGGCGCACGGAGGCGGCTGACATTGTATGCGGTTGACTCGGGCGCAAGCTGTGCGATGTACCACAAGGCGCGCTGGCCATAGGTGCAGGCATGTGTGGTGACGGTAGCGCGCGCCTTCTCGCGCAACATGCGTGCAAGCAGCTCACGCCGTTCATCGGGCGCCAGCGCATTCACCTCAGCTTTATGGGGATTCATCGGTCGTTCCTTCCGACTGCAACAATTCGGTTAGCAGCGCGTCGACGTCGGCGTCCGACAGTTCATCAAGGTGGCTGAGAAGTGCTGCGGGCGATTGTTCGTCCAGCGCAACAGGTGTCTGGTCGGCGTGCAAGCCGTCTGCATGGCTGCCGTCTGCATGGCTGCCGTTTGTGGCCCGCGCTGTAACCTGTTGCGCGGCAATCTCGGCCAGGAGCGAAGCAATGGTCGCCCCCTCAAAGAGAGAAATCAATGGCAACGTGACGCCAAGGTCGCTTTCGACTCGGTTCTTGAGTTCAACAGCCATGAGCGAATCCATGCCGATTTCGGTTAGCGGCTGGGTGGCGGCGGGTGCGTGCGCTGCGTCCAGTGCCAGCACGCGCATGACGCGGTCCGCAACATAGGCGTGGAGCGCTGCTGGTCGTTCGTCTGTATTCGCGGCCTGCAGTTGGGCCAGTGTGTCTACGCGCTCCGTTTTGTCTGCGCCCTCACCCAATGCGGCGACCAGTTCGTCAAGCAGGGGGTTCGTCGCACCATTCTCCTGCATGCGTGCGGCCAGCCGGGGCCAGTCGATGGGCAGCACGATTACTTGTGCGGCCGCTTCGGAGAGAAGCTGGCCAAAGACGGCCACGCCGTCGCGCGGCTTGATCATGGCGACACCCTGCGCCGCCACACGCTGCTGGTCGTGCGCATCCAGCGCGGCGGCCATGCCCACGCTGGCCCATGCGCCCCAGTCAATGCTCAGCGCAGGCAGGCCGTCCGCGCGCCGCTGCTGCGCCAGCATATCGAGCGCCGCGTTGGCCGCAGCATAGTTGGCCTGCCCGGGCGAGCCCAGCACGCCGGCTGCCGAAGAGAAGAGCACGAAGAAATCAAGCGGCAGCGTGCGCGTGAGGTTGTGCAGGTGCCACGCACCGAAGAGCTTTGGCCCAAAGACGCCGGCGTAGCGCGCCCACTCCTGCTGTGCAATCACGCCATCCTCAAGCACGCCCGCGCCATGAATGATGCCGCGCAGGGGCGGCCAGGCGGCGGGCATCGCCTCCAGCACGCGCGCCACCTGGTTGCGATCGCCAATGTCGGCAGACTGCACATCAATCTCGGCGCCGGCAGCGCGCAGTGCAGCAATTGTCGCCGCAGCGGCAGGCGACGGCGCGCTGCGGCTCACCAGCGTAATGTGCTTTGCGCCCGCCTCCACCAGCCACTGCGCAACCTCCAGCCCCAGCCCGCCCAGCCCGCCCGTAACCAGGTAGCTGCCATCCGCTCGCACAAGCGGCCCGCTGCGCTCGGGGTGGTGGGTGAGCACGACCTTGCCAATGTGCCGCGCCTGCGCCATGAAGCGGAAGGCGTCCACAATGGTCTCGGTGGAGAAGGCGCGCAGCGGCAGCGGTGCGACGGTGCCGGCCGCGACGCTGTACATAAGCTCGGCGAGCAGGTTGTAGATGATCTCCGGCTCGGTCAGCAGCGTGGCCGTCAGGTCGTAGGGATAGTAGCGGCCCTCGGGCCGCGCCGCCACAAACTCCTCCTGCGTCCAGATGCCCCGCTTGCCGATTTCGAGGAAGCGGCCGCGGGGCGCAAGCACGTGGATGCTGCGTTCAATGAAGGCGTCGGCCAGCGAATTGAGCACCACATCCACGCCCGCACCCTGCGTGTCGGCCATAATGCGATCGGCGAAATCGTGCGTGCGCGAATTGTAGATGTGGCGTACGCCCATTGCGCGCAGGAAGGCATGTTTCTCGGCGCTGCCTGCGGTGGCAAAGACCTCTGCGCCGGCGTGCTGCGCAAGCGCGACTGCGGCAATGCCCACGCCGCCGGCCGCCGCATGAATCAGCACGCGCTCGCCGGCTTGCAGCTGCGCGAGCTGGTTGAGGCCGTAGGCCGCCGTAAGCCAGGCGCTGGGCAACGTCACCGCCTCGGCAAAGGTGATGTTGTTGGGCAGCCGCACCGTTAGCGCAGCTTCGGCAACAACGAAGCTGTTGAAGGCGCCGCCCGCCAGTGCGAGCACCGGTTCGCCTACGTTGAGCGTGGTCACGCCCTCGCCCACGGCCGTTACAAAGCCGGCGCACTCAAGGCCCGGCGCGCCCGGATCGCCCGGGTACATGCCCAGCACATTGAGTACATCGCGGAAGTTGAGCCCTGTGGCGCGTACCGCAATCTCCACCTGGCCGGCCTGCGGCGGCACCCGTTCGGCGGGCGTACTGGTCAGCGCTTCGAGCTTGCCGCGCTCGGGCAGCGTCAACTGCAGTGGCAAACCAGGATGGATGGTACGGCTCTGGTGGCGCACCAGGCGCGCGACATAGCGTGCACCGCCGCGCTGTGCAAGCTGCTGTTCGTCACCGTGAGCAACCATTTCGTCCACAAGGGCCGCAGCGGAGCTCTCCAGCAGTTCGGCGGCGCGCCCGGGTTCGAGGTCAATCAGCGTGCAGCGCAGGGCGGGCAGCTCGGTGGCCACCGAGCGCCCAAAGCCCCAAAGCGTCGCCGCCATGGGGTCGCCGTCCTTGCCATCGACCGTCTGTGCGCCGCGCGTGCCGATGTAGAGGCGTGGCGGCGCACCCTCCAGCCGCGCAAGCGCCTGTACAAGGTGGAGCGCCCCCGCGTTGAATTGCGTCAGCCGAGCACGGTTCGCACTCTCGTCATCACCGCCGGCTGCGCCATCCAGCGCCCAGAGGTAGAGCACGCCACGCAGCGGTTGCCCGCCCTGCTGTTGCGCCAGCAAATTCTCCACGGCTGCGGGGTCGGTTGGGTCCAGCCAAAGCTGGCCGTCGCTGGCTACCTGCTCTGCTGATTTCGCATGGACGAGGATTGTTTCGCCACCGGCCGTGGCCAGCCGGTTGGCCACCGCCTGCCCCACGCCGGCAGCGTCGGCGAAGATGAGCCAGCGCCCGCTTGCGTCGTAGGCCGCGTTGTCGTCTGCTTCAGCAAGGGGCTGCGCCCGCCATGCAATCTCGTACAGCCACCTGGCAAAGCGGGCGCTGCTGCGGCGGGCCGTGGCTGCGTCGCTCATAAGGCGCAGATGCAGCCGCTCAATCGAGGCAATGGGGTTGCCCTCCTCATCGGCCAGCAGAATGGACGCGGAGACGATCTGCGCCGCGTCGCCTTCGCCCTCTTTGCCAGGGCCCCCCTTTTTGCTCGGCAGAAGCGTTGCATGGCACCAGGCGGCCGCAACGCCCTCTTTGAAGAGCTGCACGCCCTCGAGTTCAAGGGGCACATAGAAGCGGCGCGCGTCGCTGTCGGCGTCCGGCTCATGCAGGGCAGCCCCAAGCACATGAAAGGCGGCGTCAAGCAGCGCGGGGTGGAGCTGGTACACGCCTGCCTGCGCGTCGGCCGGCGCAGGCAGCGCGACGCGGCCCAGCGCCTCACCCGTGCCTGCGTAGAGCTCCACCAGGCCGCGGAAGGCGGGCCCGTAGTCGAGCCCATGGTCGGCCATTTCGGCGTAGTAAGGCTCGACCGCAACCGCACCCGCTGCCAGGCGCGCCTGGAGCGCGGCCAGATCCAGAGAAGGCGGGGAGAGCGTGCCGCGCTCCGACGTGCTCAGCTGCAGCGAACCCTCGGCGTGAAGCGTGTACTCAGCTGCTTCGCCGGCCCAGCCCGGCTCCACCGCAGCGCCCGCGGGGCTGCTGATAATCTTGAGTTTGGCCAACTCGCGTGATTCGGGGGTGAGCAGCAACTGCAGCGTGCGTGTTTCATCCTCGCCCAGCGTGAGCATGGAACGCAGCGAGAGATTGGCGGAGACGTGGCCGCCAGAGACATGGCCGCCAGAGACGTGGCCTGCAGAGAGGCTTGCCGCGGCGGCAAGCGCCATCTCCACGTAGCCGGTGCCGGGGAAGACAACCTGGCTCTGCACGCGGTGATCCGCCAGCCACGCGGGTTGCGACGCAGCAACAGTCGATTCAAAGACAATGTCGCGCAGCAACGGCGAACGCACTGCCCTGCCCAACAGCGGATGGCCCTCGTGCGCCTGCGCGCCTGCCGGTCGCTTTGTGGGTAGTTCGGGCCAGTAGCGGCTGCGCTGGAAGGGATAGGTGGGCAGCGTCAGCTTGCGCCATGGCGTGCCGTTGGCCAGCGCCGCCCAGCGCAGAGGCGCGCCGCTCATATAGAGTGCGCCCAGGCTGCCCAGGAGTTGCTCGCGTTCGTCGCGTCCCTTGCGCAGGGAGGGCAGCGCAAGCAGATCGCTCTTGTCGCCAATGATCGCGCGCGCCATACCCAGCAACACCGGTTGCGGGCCGATTTCAAGCAGCACGTCCACCCCAATCTCCTGCAGCGTTTCAATGCTGGCGTTGAACTGCACCGCATCGCGCATGTGGCTGCGCCAGTAGTCAGGCCGCGCGATCTCGTCGCCTGCCACCTTGCCCGTCAGGTTCGAGACGAGACGCAGGCGCGGCGGTCGCATGGTGACCCGCCCGGCAGCCTGCGCAAACGCGTCAAGCGCAGGCTCAATCAGCGGTGAGTGGAAGGCATGCGAGACGGTAAGGCGCTGCACGCGCACGCCCTGCTGCGCAAAGCCATCACCCACGGCTTGCACAGCCGCCTCTGCGCCCGAAATGACCGTGTGCGCCGGTCCGTTGATGGCCGCAATCGAGAGCGACGCCGCATGGGGCTGGAGAGCCGCGCGCACGTCCGCCTCGGGCGCAAAGATGGCCGCCATGGCCCCGCCGGCCGGCAGCGCCTGCATCAGCCGCCCGCGCTCCGCAATCAGCGCCAGCCCATCCTCCAGCGAGAAGACGCCGGCCACCACCGCCGCCACATATTCGCCCACGCTGTGCCCCAGCACTGCCACGGGGGTGATTCCCCAACTGCGCCACAGTTCGCTCAGCGCGAATTCCAGAGCGAAGAGCGCAGGCTGCGTGTACGCCGTCTGGTTGATGAGCTCGCTCTCGTCGCCGAAGAGCACCTCCAGCAGCGGCCGGTCGAGGTGGGCGTCGAGCAGCGCGGCACAGCGATCAAGCGCCGCACGATAGACGGGCACTTGTGCGTAGAGCGCTGCGCCCATGGCCGCATATTGCGCGCCCTGCCCCGTAAAGAGAAATGCAACTCGGGGCGGCTGGGCCAACTGCACCTGCGGCGGGGCGGTGTCGGCGCTCCAGGCGGCCAGCCGCTCGGCCATCTGCGCGCTGCTTGTGGCAACAAAGGCGGCGCGCTCGCCAAAGTGGCTGCGCCCCATGGCCGCCGTGTGGCAGAGATCGGCCAGCGATTGCTCCGGGTTATCCACAAGGTGCTGACGGTAGCGATCAACAAGATCGCGCAGCGCGGGCCGGTTCCGTGCCGAAAGCGGGAGCAGGCAAGGGGTGGCATCTTGCTCGTCTGCCCTTTGTGGCGTCTGGCTAGGCACATCCGGCGGCGATTCAAGCACAATGTGCGCGTTGGTGCCGCTGAAGCCAAAGCCGCTGACGCCGGCAATACGCCGCCCGTCGCGCGCCGGCCACGGCGTGGTGACGGTGGGTATCTCAATGGGGAACGCCGGCCACGGAATGCGCGGGCTGCGCTCGCGCAGGTGCAGCAGCGGCGGAATGGCGCCGTGCTGCATGGAGAGGATGACCTTGATCAGCGAGGCGACGCCCGACGCCGACTCCAGGTGGCCGATATTTGTCTTGACCGAGCTCAGGAAGAGTGGCTGGTCGGCGCTGCGCCCCTCGCCCAGCACCGCGCCGAGCGCTTCGACCTCGATCGGGTCGCCGACGGCTGTGCCCGTGCCGTGCGCCTCAATGTATTGCACGTCAGCGGGCGCAATCGAAGCCGCGGCCAGCGCACTGCGCAACATCTCTTGCTGCGCAAGGCCATTGGGCACAGTCAACCCGCTGCTGTGCCCATCCTGGTTGACGGCCGAGCCACGCAGGATGGCGAGGATTGTGTCACCGTCGGCAAGGGCGTCGCTAAGGCGCTTGCAGACCAGCATGCCGCAGCCTTCCGAGCGCACAAAGCCATCTGCCGAGGCGTCGAAGGCCTTGCAGCGGCCGGCCACTGCCGTCATGCCCCATTTGCCAAAAATTACGTAGCCGTCGGGCAGCAGCGCCAGGTTGACGCCACCTGCCAGCGCCATGCGGCAATCGTTGTTGCGCAGGCTCTGCATGGCCAGGTGCAGCGCAACCAGCGACGACGAACAGGCCGTGTCCACTGCCATGCAGGGGCCCTGCAGGCCGAGGGTGAAGGCCAGCCGTCCGGCCGCCACATTCATGGAACCGCCTGTGGCCGCATAGACGTCCAGCGCGTCGTAACCGTTCAGGCGCACCAGTTGGCCGTAGTCACTCGTGCTAATGCCCAGGAAGACCCCTGTCGCGCTGCCGTTGAGCTGATCGGCCGGCTGGCCGGCGCGCTCGAGCGCTTCCCAGGCCACCTCCAGCACCATGCGCTGCTGCGGATCCATGCTCTGCGCCTCGCGCGGGCTGATGCCAAAGAAGTGCGGGTCGAACTGGTCAATGTCGTCGATGAAGCCCCCGTGCCAGAGCGGCTCTCCGTCAGCGTTGAAGGGATTTGCGCCAAGCGTTTGCGCAAGGCGCAGCCGCTCCTCCGGGAAAGGGGCGACGGCATCGCGGCCCGCAGTCATCAGTTCCCAGAAGCTCTCCGGGCTATCCACGCCCCCCGGAAAACGGCAGCCCATGCCAATGACGGCAATGGGTTCGTTGCTTGCGGCTTCATTCGCTGCGAGCCGTTCCTCAAGTGTCTCAATCGCCTGCAGCGCGTCCTGCAGCAGCGCGCGCCGGTTTGCGCTCTCCGTCATCTCTGATTGTGCAGTCGTGTCGCTCATGCATTTCTCGCTTTGCTGGAGTGATGGTCATCCATTGGTGGCAGTCGCTGCCATCAGGGGCGCAGGCCGGCAGCCTGCAGGATTTCGTCGTCGCTCAGGGGTGCAATTGCCGTCCCAAAGACCCTGTTCATCTCGGCAATGTAGACGTTGGCCGAAAGACCCGAAAGCACGGTGCCCGGGTGCGCATACTCGTCGTCGAGCATGGCGTAGCGAGGATCGTTGCCGCGCTGCTTCAGGTTGATGCGCTCGCCACCCACCACCAGAAAGCCCTCGCTGTCCAACCGGCTGTTGATTTCGGCCAGCATGGCAGCATTGTAGTCAAAGAAGGGCACGCCCCACTGCGCGCTCAGCGCCGCCAGCCGGTTGTTGATATAGGCAAAGGCCTCCTGCACCCGCGCGACCCCGGCTGCATCGGTGTAGTCCGTCTTCATTTCGGGAATGATGGGGAGTGTGACGTAATCCTGAACGGCCGCCACAATCACGCGGTCTCTGTCGACTTCCTTGAGGGAGATTGCGGCCACGAAAATGTTGCGCGCCGTCTTGTCGAGCGCAGTGTGCAGCGCCGCTTCGGAGATCGTGCCGTCGTAAATCTCATGGCCGAGGCCGCTGAAGTAGAAATCGTTGATGCCGATCTGGATGAGTGCGTGCGACACGTTGCCACCCAGGATCTGCCGCATCACGCCGGTAAGCTGTCCATCAGCAATCATCTCCGCCGAGGTGGCGCCGCTGCGCGCCCAGTTATATGCATAGCCGCTGCGGCGCGGCTCGCGATAAGTGCCCCATGGCCCCACGATTCAGGTCGCGCTTGGCGGCCAGCAGCTCCACCCAATTCATTGTGACGCCGACATAGGGACCGCCGCGCGCGCTGTCGGCCTGGTATTCGTCCTGCGTGCTATCGCCAAGGATGGCAAGGCCGGTGATGAGAGCGGGCACGTCGGGCGCAGCCGGTGCAGATTGAGCCACAAGCGGCCTGCCGAAAGAAAGCCCGCCGCTGCCGACCACCGCCGTGGCCAGCAGCACGCCGCTCGCAAGCAGAAAGGCGCGCAGCGCGTGTGCAAGTCGATTGGTCATGATTTACCTCGTCATTCAATTACGTGCGTCAATCCAACGGACGCAAACTCTTCGCGAACGGGCGCGCGCCCGGTTGACCACCAGGCAAGTGCGGCTGCCGCGACCGCCGCCGCAAATGCCAGCACCGCTGCGCGGCCGAGTGACAGGCTGCCCAGCCCCAACGCCAGCAGCGCAGAAATGAAGGGCGGCGCCAGCAGAAACGGAGCCCAGATTGAGATGGGCGCAAGGTCGCAACGCGCGGTCCAGCGCCCACAGCAGCCCGAGCCCGGCGATTCCCACCACGGCCATGATCAGCAGGTCACGCGGCGACGGCGTCTTCCACAGCGCGGGCATGAAGAACGAAAGCGGCACGAAGACCGCGACCGCCGTATAGAAGAGGTTGGTCGCTGTCGCCTCCGTGCGCAGCGTGCGTGTGAGCACCACGTAGAGGCTGAAGGAGAACGCCATGCCCAGCGCCAGCAGCAACGCAGTGGTTGAGATTGTCTGGCGGTCCGGCCGCAGGAGCAGCAGCACGGCGGCATAGCCAATGGCAGTGGCAATCCACACGGGCAGGCGTGCAACGTCCCTCAGGAGCAGCGCCGCCAGCACCAGCACCATCAAGGGGGCCACCCAGAAGACGGCCATGACACCGCCCACCGTTGTGAAGCCGAGCCCCGTAATGAAGAACCAGGGCATGGCAAGCATAAGCAGGCCGCGCCCAATCTGCAGCGCTGGGCGTTCTGTGGAGAGCAGCGCCAGCTTGCCGCGTGCCGCCAAAAAGAGCAGCAGCACAACCAGGTGGGCGGCATAGCGCATCCACACAATCTGGTAGAGCGAGTAGCCCGGTGAGAGCAAAACGGGCACGCCTTCCACTACGTTCCAGAGCAGCGCCAGCAGCGCGACAACACCCACCACCGCCAGCCGCGCACGGCGCGTGAGGGCGGATTGATGATGCGATTGATGCAGCCGCGGTTGCGGCAGCACGTTCTGTGGAGAAATGTGCATGGCTTGCTTCTTTGTCTACTTGAGCCGGTTGAGCTTGGCGGCAATACGTGCTGCCAGCTCGTCTTCGCTGAGATCATCGTTTGCGTATGCCGGGCGCTCGGGGGCGTGCGCATGGCCGTTTGCCTTGACTGCGCCTGCAACCGCCGTCTGTTTTGTCGCCACGGAAGGCAGCAGCGTCTGTGGCTGGCGGCTGCACCTTCTCCAGCAGGAAGCCGGTGAGCGCGGCGATGTTCGGGTAGTTGAAGGTAAGGGTCGATGGGAGCGATTGCCCCACAGCTGCCTCCAGCTTCCCCTTGAGTTCAATGGCCATGAGTGAATCCATGCCCATTTCAAAGAGTCCCTGGCGGTCATCCAGCGTGTGGCCGCTGCCACCCCCCAGCACCTGATGCACGCACTCGCGCACAAAGTCGGCCACAAGCGTACGCCGCGCTGCGTCGATATCTGCCGCATCCGCGCTGGCGTCCGGCACAGCTTGGGCCAGGCGGCTGAGCAGCACGGGTTCGCGCGTCTGGGCGGGTCCCGCTGCGGCGCGCTGCGGGGTGGCCGCGATCTGCGCAAAGAGGGGCCGCGGCCGGCGCGACTCGTAGGCCGCACGCAACCGCTGCCAGTCAATCGACGCCACTGCGGCGCGGCTTGCGCCCGCTGCGATAAGCGCGTCCAGCGCATCCAGCGCCGCATCGGCCGCCATGGGGTTCAGCCCAAAGTCGGCCAGCGCGCGCTGCTCCGCTGCCGAGGCCACGCGGATGCTTTCCCATGTGCCCCAGTTGATGGAGAGCGCCGGCAAACCCTGCGCGCGCCGCGCCTGGGCAAGCGCATCGAGCGCCTGGTTGGCCGCCGCATAGTGAGCCAGATCGCGTGCGCCCCACAATGCGGTGGTGGATGAAAATAGAACGAAGAAATCGAGCGCAAGGTTGCTGCTCAACTCGTCCAGCAGGCGGCCGCCGCCCACCTTGGCGCGCAGCTGCGCGTGCAGCGCATCGGCCGGCAGCGCGCGGTACGGGCCAGTTGCTCAGGTCAGCGGCGGCGTGGATGATGCCGCGCAGCGGTGGCAGCGCCGCGCCAAAGCGCGTAAACAGCTCCGTCATGGCGGCACGGTCGGCCACATCAGCCGCCACAATTTCAACCCGTGCACCTTGCGCTTCCATCTCCGCAATCGCCTTGACCTGGGATGCGGCTTGGCTCTCTGCAGGCAGAGTCGCCCACTCCGCGCGCGGGGTAATCCGTGGCGACCCAGCAGCAGAATGAAGCCCGCGCCATTCTGTGCCAGCCGCTTGCCCACCAGCAAGCCAAGGCCGCCCAGCCCGCCCGTCACCAAATACGCACCATCGCCATGCAACTCCAGGCGCACGTGGTTGTGGAGGGTTTCGGGGGCCGACTGCACGCTGCAGCCGTGGCGCATACGTCTTGCCATTGCGCAGGGCAAGCGCGTCCTCGTTCGAGGCGCTGTTGACTCTGTCCAGCAGCCACTGCGCCACAGCCGCTCTGTCGGAATCCGCGGTTGCGTTCACAAGGTCCACCAGCCCGCCCCACTGCGCGGGATGCTCGAGCGCAAGCACGCGGCCAATGCCCCAGAGCGACGCCTGTGCAGGGTCGGGCGCTTCACCATCTGTGACGGCCTGCGCGTTGCGCGTTACCAGCCACAGCCGCGTGTCGTGCGTCACGGCGGCCTGGGCCAGTGCGATAGCCTCGCCACAGAGCACCTGCGCGTTGGCAAGCAGCGCCTCGGCGTTTTGATCGGCAGCGGCGGGCGCGTCGAGCGCGGCGAGGTCGACCACACGGCGCGCCGCGCTTGTCTCCGGCAGCGCGGCAAAGAGCTTCTCGTAGCCGTCCGCCGTAGCGCCGGCGAACGCCCAGCGGTCGTCGGCCAACTGCGCAAAGCCACTGCCCGGCACGGCCAGGTCGACGGCAGCGCCCTGGGCGCGGAGTGCGTCGGCAATGCTTTCGCCCACGCCACCCGACGCGGCGAAGATAAGCCACGGTGCACACGCGCCCTTATCTGCGCCTGTACCGTCGGCAGCGGCAGCCGTTGCGTGCGCCAACAGAATCACCTGGTCGCTCTCCTCGGCCTGCGGGGGCATGCTTTCCACTGCGTCGAAGCCTGCTTCCTCCAGCAGCGTGTGCCACGCCGCTTGCCCCAGGAGTGGGTGATTGGGGCGCAGGTCGCGGTCCGCAAAGCGCCACCACCCCTCGGTCAGGCCAAAGGTAATATCAACCCAGCGCCGTGGACGCACGCCTTCGAGCAGCACAAGTGTGCCATCCGGCGCAAGCGTGCGGCGCACGTTCGCCACTGTTGTGCGCAGGTCGGCGGTGGCGTGGAGTACGTTGGCCGCAATCACAACGTCAAAGCCGCCCTCCTGGATATCCTGCGCTGCCGGCTCCCGTTCCACGTCAAAGCGGGCGTAGCGCACAAAGGGGTAGGCGGCAAAGCGCTCGCGGGCGCGGGTTGTGAAGAGGGGCGACAGGTCGGTGAAGAGATAATCGACATGCTCGCCGGCAAGGCGCGGCAGCAGGTGCGCTGTGGTCCCACCGCTGCCTGCGCCGATTTCGAGAATGCGCACCGGCCCACCCTGGTTGGCCTGTGTGCGCCGCTCTGCGGCCCTCCGCACTGCGCTATGCACGGCCTCGGCAATGAGTGTGTTGAAGACACGGGCTGCGGGCGTGTCGCGGTAGAGCGGCTCTGTGAGCGCGAGCGAGCCATCGGGGAAGAGGAGTTCGAGCGCGTCCACGTCACCGCGCAGTGCAGGCGCCAGCGACGGACCGCAGCGCGCAATGAGCGCCGCTTCGGCGGAGATGGCCGAATTGCCTTCAGCCAGAGGCACCTCGCTGTGCGCACCCGCTGCTGGCACAAGCGCCTCCGAAAGCACGGTCCAGCTTGCTGCATCATCGTGTGCGGCCAGCGCGTCGCCCGTGTTGCGCTGGAGCAGCCCCTCGGCCTCGGCCAGCGCCAGCATGCGTGCAAAGAGGCGCTGATGGCTCGGCTGCACGCCAAGTTGCGTGGCCAATGTGGAGGCGCTGACCTTTTCACCCACGCGCGGCCTCCAGCCCAATTCCGCAAGCGCCTGCAGCGTGTGATTTGTGCTGAGCGCCTCGAGTTGCGAGAGTTGGCCGCGCGCCTGCGCCAGTGCATGTTCTGCAGCGAGGGCAGTGAAGCGATCCTCCATGGCGGCGCCGAACGCTGCGTGGGGCTGCCCTGCAGCGCCGCTCTGCAGCACCGGCGCAGGCAACTGCTCCCACGCCAGTTTGTAGAACCAGTCGTTGGCTGTGCGCCGCGTGGCCTGCAACAGCGCAGCGCGCGTCGTGCGCTTGAGGTGCAGCCCCGTGGCCTCGGCCACCAGGCCGCCCGCTTCGGTGTAGACCCGCAGGTCGCCCACGATGCTCTCATCCTGGGCAAAGCCCGCGCGCAGTTGCACGTGGCACCACATGCGCTGCATTGGGGCGCCCAGCACCTGCAGGTGGTCAATCCCCACCAGCAGCGCGCTGTCGTGGTCCTCGGGCAGAGGTGCGCCAAGCAGGTGGAAACAGCTATCAAGCAGGGCCGGGTGGAAGCCATAGCGGGCGAAGTCGGCGCTCAATGAAGCGGGCAATTCCACCAGGCCAATCGCCTCACCGTCGCGCCGCCAAATCTCCTTCAGCCCCTGGTAGCTCTCGCCAAACTCCAACCCCATCTCCGCAAGCCGGGCGTAGTAGGCCGCGCCCTCAATCTCCTCGCTGCAGCGCGCCAGCACATCAACGCGCGAAACAAGGGTGCCGGCTCGGGCGCAATGGCCTTGGCGAGCTGCCCTTCGCAATGCAGCAGCCAGCCGGCGCCGTGCGTTTGCTTGCTGAAGATCTGGAAATGCGCTCGATCGTCGCCAAAGTCGAGCACTGTCTGCACGGCCAGGGCGCCACTTTCGGGCAGCACCATGGCTTCGCGAATGGTCAAATTCTCGATGCGGCAGGGCGTTGCGCCCCAGGCCTGCGCCGCGGCGGAGAGTGCCATCTCGACATAGACGGGTGACGGCAGCAGAGCGACGCCATGAATGCGGTGGTGGGCCAGAAAGGCCGGTTGCTGCACGCTCAGTTCTGCGGCGTAGACGGTCGCCTGCAGCGCAGGCGACTCGACACGCGCGCCCAGCAGCGGGTGTCCCTGCGCAGAGGGCGCGTGTTGCCGCGGCGCCGTGCTGCTGCGGCGTGTGCTGCAAGCGGTAGCGCTCGCGCTCGAAGGGGTAGGTGGGCAGCAGAACCCGCGGCCGCGCTGCTGCGCCGTAGAGCCCCTGCCATTGCACGCCAACGCCGCTGACGAAGAGTGCGCCCAGGCTGCGCAGCATCTGCTCCGGCTCGGCGTGGTCGCGGCGCAGCGAGGGCGCCCAGGTGGCGGCCGCTTCGCCCCACGCACGCTGGGCAATGCCAATCAGCGTGGGGTGAGGGCCAATCTCCACATAGGCCATTGCACCCTGGACGCGCAGCGTTTCAAGCACCTGGTCAAAGCGCACCGGTTCGCGTGTTTGGCGACGCCAATATGCTGGGTCCGTCACTTCGGCGGCGCCGGCCACCTCTCCCGTTAGCCCCGAAACAAAGGCGATTTGCGGCGGGTGCAGCGTGGTGGCGCGGACAGCCTGCTCAAATCGGTCAAGCATTGGATCCATGAGGGGCGAGTGTGCGGCCACGCCCACGGCCAGCCGGCGCGACTCAATGCCCGACGCCAGCAGCGTGGCGAGCATCGAGCCTACAGCGACACGCTCACCCGAGATGACGACGCTGTCCGGGCCGTTGACGGCTGCAATGCTGAGGGCGTCTCCCTGGCGCTCAAGCAGCGCCGCCACGTGCGCCGCATCGGCAAAGACGGCGGCCATCGTCCCGGGCGCGCCGGCCACGCTGCTCTCCAGCGCAGCCTGTGCCATGAGGCGTCCACGTATTGCGCTCAGCGCCAGCCCCTCATCCTGTGACATGACGCCGGCCACAATCGCCGCGGCATATTCACCGGCGCTGTGGCCCGCCACCACATCGGGCTCAATACCCCAGCTGCGCCAGAGCGCCGCCAGCGCCACTTGCAGCGCACAGAGCGCGGGCTGCGCGTACTCCATGCGCTCCAGCAACTGCTCGCTCTCTGCGCCAAAGAGGATCTCCTGCAAGGGGCGATCGACATGCTCGGCAAGTGACCGGGCGCATGCGTCCAGCGCCGCCCGAAAGTGGAGTTCGTGCGCGTAGAGATCGCCTCCCATTCCTGCATATTGCGCCCCTTGGCCGGTGAAGAGAAAGACGACGCTGCGCCGGCCCGCGCCTGCCGCCTCGCCCACGGTTGCGCTGGATTGATCGCCGGCTGCAAAGGCCGCGAGCGCGGCCTCAAGCTCGGGCAGCGTTTCGCCCACCACGGCAAGCCGATGGGCCAAAAGGCGTGCGCGCGCTGTTGGCCGTGTAGGCGACGGCTGCCGGCGACAATGCGGGGTGTGCCGCGAAATGCGCTGCATAACGGCCGGCCAGCGTGCGCAGCGCCGAGGGCGTGCGCGCCGTCAGCGTAAGTAACTGCGGGCTTGTGCTGTGATCCTCCTCTGCTGCCACCGGGCTTTCGGGTGCGGATTCCACCAGAATGTGCGCGTTGGTGCCGCTGAAACCAAACGAACTGAGCCCAGCCACCAGCCGCCCATTGCGGCGCAGCCACTTCGTGCGCACCGTTGGGATCTCCATGGGAAAGGCGTCCCAGTCAATGTGCGGGTTGCGTTCAACGAGGTGCAGGTGGGGGACAATCTCGCCGTGCTGCATCATCAGCACCAGCTTGATAAGCCCGGCCACGCCTGCGGCGGACTCGAGATGGCCCAGGTTTGTCTTCACGGAGCCGATCATGAGGCCCCCGTCCGCTTGCGTATCCGCGCTCGCTGGGGTGTGCCCGGAGCGCAGCGCCGCGCCCAGCGCCTGCACCTCGATCGGGTCGCCCAGCGCCGTGCCCGTGCCGTGCGTCTCCACATACTGCACATCGGCGGGGGTTAACCCTGCATTGGCCAGCGCCGCACGAATCACCGCCACCTGCGCCGGCCCATTGGGCGCTGTAATGCCGTTGCTCCGCCCATCCTGGTTGAGCGCCGAGCCGCGCAGAATGGCCAGCACGTTGTCCTTGTCGGCCACGGCGTCGCTCAACCGCTTGAGCATGACAATGCCGCAGCCTTCGCTGCGCACGAAGCCGTCGGCGCGCGCGTCAAAGGCCTTGCAGCGCCCGTCGCCCGCCATCATGCGTGCGCGCGAAAGGGTGATGGTCGTAATGGGCGACAGGATGGCGTTGACGCCGCCAGCGAGCGCCGCGCGGCATTCGCCGTTGCGCAGGCTCTGCATGGCCAGGTGGATGGCCACCAGCGATGACGAGCACGCCGTGTCCACGGAAACGCTGGGGCCCTGCAGGCCGAGCGTGTAGGAGAGGCGTCCCGATGCAATGCTGTGCGCGTTGCCGGTGGAGAGCCAGGCATCAATGTCGCTGGCGTCGCCCGCCATCAGCATGTGGCCGTAGTCGCTGTTGCAGAGGCCCAGAAAGACCCCCGTGGGCGATGCACTCACCTGCTGCGGCGCGTATCCGGCGCGCTCGAGCGTCTCCCAGGCAACCTCCAGCAGCAGCCGTTGCTGCGGGTCCATGCTCAATGCCTCGCGCGGCGAGATGCCAAAGAGCTGCGGCTCAAAGCGATCAATCGGCTCGACAAAGCCGCCCCAGCGCGTGGCAATCTTGCCGGCGGCGTCGGGGTCGGGATCATAGTAGGCATCGTTGTCCCAACGCGTCAGCGGGATTTCCGTGATCGCATCAATCCCATCGCGCAGCAGTTCCCAAAAGGCCTCAGGGCTATCCGCGCCGGGAAAGCGACAGGCCATGCCCACAATCGCAATGGGTTCGCTGCGCGTGCGTTCGGCTGCCGCAAGCTTGTTCTGCAGTTCGACGGCCAGCAGCGCCAGCCGCTTGGGCGGCAGCGCACTAATGCGTTCCGAAAAGTCCTGCATACTCACTCTCCCGTCATCTGGCCGAGCAGTTTGTCAACTTCTTCATCAGACAAGTCCTCAATCGATTCGAGCATACTTTGCATTGCGTCAGTGCCATCTGCCATCGCGGGCAAACGGGGCGGTGACGCAGGCGCGTCGCTTGCCGGCTCCAGCTGCATCTCGGTAGCCAGATAGCCGGCGATGGCCTCAACGCTTGGGTAGTCAAAGGCGAGGGTGGCGGGCAAGCGGCGTGCGAGCGCCAACTCCGCACCCAGCAGGTTGCGCAGTTCGACCGCCATGAGCGAATCGAGCCCCAGCGCGCTGAGGGGCGCGTTGTCCTCAATCCGTGCGGGCGGCAGGGCGAGGACGCGGCCGGCGATTGCGCGTACCGCCTCGCGCAGCAGCGCACGGCGGCGCGGCGGCGGCGCGGCCTGTAGTTGCTGCACAACGTCCGCCGGTTTTGCTTGCGGGGCAAGGTTGGTCGATTGCGCCTCCGGAGAGCTCGATTGTGGGAGGCGTTGTGTGTAATCGCCGGACGCTCCAGCCACTTCGGCAAAGAAGCTGCTCGTTGTGCCGCCGGCGAGGTTGGCCACAAAGCGCGGCCAGTCGGCGGGCAGCACGCCTGCCTGTACAACGCGGGCACCAAGCAGTTGCGCCAGCAGTTGCATGCCCTGGGCGGGCGCAATTGTACCCATGCCCTCGGCTTGCGCGCGTGTGGCCACGCCTCGCGTTGCCGCCGCGCCCACCTCCGACCAAGCGCCCCAGTTGACGCTGAGCGTGGGCTTGCCGCAGGCAGTGCGCATGTGCGCAAGCGCATCGAGGAAGCTGTTGGCGGCGGCGTGGTTGCTCTGACCGGGCGAGCCGACAAGCGACGCAATCGACGAGTAGAGTACGAAGAAGTCAAGTTCCATTGTTTCGGTGAGCCTGTGCAGATGCCACGCTCCCTGCACCTTGGCCGCCAGCACTGTGGCAAAGCGCGACCACCTTTGCTGGGCAAGTGCGCCGTCGTCCAGCTCGCCGGCCGTGTGGATGATGCCCCGCAACGGGTGTGTGTGCGCGTCGTGCGCGCGCGCAGGACGCGTGCCACATCCTCCGCAATGGCGACGTCGCCCGCGACGACGTGAACGTCTGCGCCCTGCGCCTGCAACGCCGCAATGGTGCGCTGCGCTTCGGTCGAAGGTGCGCTGCGGCCCATCAGCGTGATGCTGCGCGCGCCCTGCGCCACCAGCCATTGCGCCGCCACCAGGCCCAGCCCACCCAGCCCGCCCGTAATCAGGTACGTAGCGTCCGGACGGACAAGCGGCGTTTCGCTGTCGCCCGCATCGGGCACGAGCACAAGCTTGCCAATGTGGCGCGCCTGCGCCATGGTGCGGAATGCATCAACCGCAGCTGTCAGGGGAAAGGCCTGCATGGGCAGCGGCGCAATCCCTCCTGCGCCGGCCCTTTCCATAACCTCCACAAGCATCTGGTGGATCAACTGGGGATCTGTTTGCGCTGTCTCGCCCCAGTCGATGATCTGGTAGTCAATGCGCTTGCCCAGCGCGGCAACCTGCGCCGGCGTGAGCAGGTCGCGCTTGCCGAGTTCAAGAAAGCGGCCCCCCTCCGCCAGCACGTCGAGGCTGCGCGCCGCGAAGTCGCCCGCCAGCGAATTGAGCACGAGGTCGACGCCCCGCCCGCTGGTAGCCGCCATGAGTGCGTCGGCAAAATCCAGCGTGCGCGAATCGAAAACCTGTGCAACGCCCAATGTGCGCACGAAGTCGCGCTTGGCAGCGCTGCCCGCCGTCGCAAAGACCGTCAATCCAGCCTCCAGCGCCAAATGCACCGCCGCCAGCCCAACGCCGCCCGCCGCGGCGTGAATGAGCACGCTCTCGCCGCTGCGCATGTGGCCAATGTGCTCCAACGCGAAGGCGGCGGTGATGTACGCAATCGGCAGCGTGATGAGCGCACGCGCATCCATGGCCGGCGGGCGCTGCGCAACAAGTGCGGCGTCCACGGTCAGATAGCTGCGCATGCAGCCCGCCGCGAGCGCGACGACCTTGTCGCCCACCCGCAGTGCGTCTACCTGTGCGCCCACGGCAACGACCGTGCCAGCGCACTCGCTGCCGGGCTGGCCCGGGTCGCCCGGGTACATGCCCAGCGTATTGAGTACATCCTTGAAGTTGAGCGCCGCCGCTTCAACACGAATTTCAACTTCGTGCGGCCCGGGTGTACGGCGCGCAGCTGGTTGCAGGCGCAGGTTGTCCAGCGAGCCCCGCTCAACAATGACAAGCTCAACCGGCCCGGCGTTCCCTGCGCTGCCATCGCCGCTTGTGGCCGGTGCAGCAAGCTTGAGCGGGGCCAGCCTGGCCACAAGCCGTTCGCCGCCACGCAGCGCAATCTCCTGTTCGGGGGAGCGCTGCGCGATTTCGTTGAAGAGCTGCGCGGCATTATCGGCATGGGGCATGGCGTCGAGGTCGACCAACGTGCAGCGCAGTTCAGGGTGCTCAAGCGCAGTCGACTTGCCAAAGCCCCAGAGCGTGGCCTGCAACGGCTGTTGCACGACTGCGCCCGGCCGGCTGCGCGCCGCGAGTCACGATCCAGAGGCGTGCGCTCGAACCGCTGCTTGCCAGCGCACGCGCGAGGTCGAGCGCGCCGCCGAGGATCTGTTCCTCGCTCTCCATCAACTGCGTCGCATCGAGTCCGCCGCACTCGGCCGCGTCAAGTGGCCACAGGTAGACGATGTCCGCGTCGGTCGTCGCACTGATGCCCTGTTCCTCCAGCAGCCGTTGCCACTCTGGGTGTGTGCCCGGCGCGTTCCCATTGCCATCAACGGTGCGCGCAACTGCGCTTTCGGCGCGCACCGTTGTCACGGGGCGCTTGTTTGCAGTGGCCAGCTGCGCCAGCTCTTCGCCAAAGCCGCCGGCGTCGGCAATGATGCAGAGGGGCCGCAAGCCCTGCGCCCGAGACGCGGCCGCGACGAGCACGCTTTGGTAGGGCAGGTCGTCTGCCGCGCCCGTCTTCTCGGTCGGGGCAGCGCCGGCCTCCTCAAAGCCGACTTCGGCCAGCAGCGCGAGCCACTGTGCGCGCGCCAGCAGAACGTAGTCGGGGCGCAGGCTCCCGTCGGTAAAGCGCCACCATCCTTCCGTCATGCCAAAGGTGATGTCAATCCAGCGCAGCGGCCGCGTCATCTCCTGCAGGATCAGCAGCCCACCCGGCGCAAGCAGTTCGCGCAGGTGGCTCAACGTTGTGCGCAGATCGGCCGTGGCGTGCACGACATTGGCGGCGATGATGCAGTCGAAGCTCTGCGGCGCAAAGTCCTGCGGCTGGGGGTCGCGCTCAATGTCCAGCGGCGCAAAACGCATGAATGGGTACTGCGCAAAGTTCGTGCGTGCACGGCCAATAAAGAAAGGCGAAATATCCGTAAAGTGGTATTCCGACACGCTGCCGGAGAGGCGCGGCAGCACCGCTGCGGTCGTGCCGCCTGTGCCCGCGCCAACCTCAAGAATGCGCAACGGGCGATTTGCAGCCGACGCAAACGCGGCAACGCCCTCTGCCACCAGGCTGGTGTAGAGGCGCGCCCAGGGCGATTCACGATAGAGCCGTTCCGTGTCGGCAGACGAGCCATTGGGAAAGAGCAGCTGCAGCGGATCCTGCGCACCACAGAGCACGTCGGCCAGCCCTGCGCCGCAGCGGCGCGCAAGCTCAATGTCTGCCGCCGCCGCCGGATAGCGGGCCAGCAGGGCGTCGACGCTTGCGGCAGATGGCGCAGCTGCTCCCTGCCAGCGGATGACCTCCCACGCGCCGTCGCGTGCGCGCAACAGGCCATCTTCGGCGAGCAACTTGAGGAAGCGCCCAAAGAGCGCCCGCTGTGACGGCACAATGGCCAGTTGCGCGGCCATCTCCGCTTCGTTGACGCGGCTGCCTGCCTGCCACTGCCAGCCCAGTTGCTCCAGCGCAGCCACAATAAAGTCCGTTGCCAGTGCGTCCAGCGCTTCCATCTGGTCGGCATAGCGCGCCATGTCAAGCGACGCGGCCAGTTGCGGCACGGCAGCGTTGGCAGCGGCCACGGCCCTGTCGGGCGCTACGACGGATGCGGCGCTCAGCGCATCGGCCAGCGGCTGTGCGCGCCACGCCACCTCATAGAGCCACGCCGTCGGATCGTCGATCACATTAAACGTATCCGGCGCAGCGCGTTTGAGCAGCAGCCCTGTGAGCGCGGCCAGCGGCTGCCCCTGCGCGTCGTAGATGTGCACGTCGGCCAGCAGCGAATCGCCGGAGGATGCGCTTGTCGCGCGCGGCTGAAGTGCCCCGTGCGCCCACGCAACAGGGCCGGGCGTGCCCAGCAGCGCAACCTGCTCAACATGCATGGGCAGGAAGGTGGCACCCTCCTCCGGCGTCAACGCCGAAAGAGACTGCAGGCATGCGTCCAGCAGGGCAGGGTGAATGCGGAATTGCGCCCGCTCCTCGGCCTGCTCGGCGGGCAGTTCCACGCGGCCGAGAACCTCGCCCTCGCCCCGCCACAACTGCTGCAAGCCGCGCAGGCTGGGGCCAAAGTCGAGCCCGGCCGCCGCCATGCGTGCATAGTGCTGGGCGTGCGAGAACTCCTGCGTGCAGCGTGCGCGCAGGTCAGCGAGCGGCGGGAAGTGCGTCTCCTCCGCCTGCGCAAGCGTGCCGGAGACGTGCAGCAGCCAGGGATCGTCATCCGCGCTTCCCTGGCTCAGCAGCTCAAAGCGGGTAACCGCGGGCGCGCCTGCATGCACATCAACCGGCGGAATGAGGATGGTCTGCAGCGTGCGCGCCTCATTGGGCGGCACGACCAGCGGTGTATGGATGGTTACCTCCTGCAGCGCCGCGCCGGCCATGCCGGTGACATTTGCGGCGGCCAGGGCTGTCTCAAACAACGCCGCTGCGGGGAGAATGGTTGCTGCGAAGACGCGGTGGTCGCGCAGCAAGGCCAACTTCTCGGTGCTGATGACGCTCTCAAACTGTGGCTGCTTGAGCGCCGAGCGCAGCCTGCGCCCCAGCAGCGGGTGCGCATTGGCGGCAGGCAGCTCGGGTGATCGGCTTGCGGTCGGCAGCGGCGACACCCAGCAGCGCTCATGTTCAAAGGGGTAGGTGGGCAGCCTCACCTTGCGGCGCGCTCTGTCGCCGCTCAATGCAGCGCCACCAAACGCGGCCCAATCAATCTCTGCACCGTGCGTATAGAGGGCCGCAACGCTGTTGAGCAGCTGCTCCCAGTCATCGCGCCCCTTGCGCAACGAGTGTATCCAGCGGCCCGTGCCAGGCGGCAGCGCAGCTTTGGCCATGGCGTTGAGCACGGGGTGGGGGCCAATCTCAATGCAGATTGTGTTCTCCAGGCGGCCAAGCAGCGCAACGCTCTGCGCAAAACGCACTGGCTGGCGTGCGTGCCGACGCCAGTAATCGGGCTGCGTGATCTCGCG
This sequence comes from uncultured Chloroflexia bacterium, assembly GCA_963773745.1. Classification (GTDB taxonomy): domain Bacteria; phylum Chloroflexota; class Anaerolineae; order Caldilineales; family Caldilineaceae; genus UBA5069. The sequence continues at coordinate 874,887 of CAVZCL010000001.1, read as the reverse complement.
CCCTACGGCTTCGCCCGTGAGATCGGAGATGAGACGCACGCGCGGCGCGTGCTGTTCAATGCGCGCGGCGACGGCCTCAAGCTCGGCGAGCGCCGGCTCAATCAGCGGCGAGTGGAAGGCGTGCGAGACGGTGAGCCGCTGCGCCCGCAGTCCGGCGGCCGTGGCGCGATCCACCAGCGCCTGCACGCCTGCCAGCGGCCCCGAGACGACCGTGTGCTCGGGGCCGTTGTATGCGGCGATGACCACACCATCGGCTCCATCACCAAGTGCGGCAAGCAGCTCCTCAACGCGTGCAGGTGCGGCAAAGAGCGCAGCCATGGCCCCGCCCGCGGGCAGCTGCCCCATGAGGCGACCGCGCGCAGCCACGAGCGCAAGCGCGTCCTCGAGCGAGAAGACACCCGCCACATACGCGGCGGCGAACTCGCCCACGCTGTGGCCCAGCACGGCGGTCGGTGCAATGCCCCACGACTGCCAGAGCGCGGCCAGGGCAATCTCCAGCGCAACGAGCGCGGGCTGCGTGTACTGCGTCTGGTCGAGCAAACGCGCGCCCTCGCTGCCCGGCGCAGCAAAGAGCAGTTCGAGCAGCGGCCGATCCATGTGGCGACTCAGAATCGACGCGCACTTGTCGAGTGTGGAACGGAAGGTTGGCTGCGTGGTGTAGAGCGTGCGCCCCATGCCCGCGTATTGCGCGCCCTGGCCGGTAAAGAGAAAGGCGAAGGTGGGCGGGTCCACATGGAGTACGTGGCCCGTCTGTATGGCAGGTGCGCCGCCGGCTGCAAAATCCGCCAATTGCGCCGCAGCGGCCGCGCTGCTGTTGGCAATAACCGCCAGCCGGTGGGCAAAGTGGTTGCGACCGCTGCCGGCGCTGTGGGCCACGTCGGCAAGGGGCGGCGCATCGGCTGCAGAGAGCGCGCGTGCATAGCGATTCGCAAGCGTGCGCAGCGCTGTCTCGCTGCGCGCCGAGAGGGGCAGCAACTGCAGCGCGCCTTCTTCGCCCTGCACCGGCTCTGCCGGCTGCAGTGCCGGCAGTGCCGGTGGTCCCTCAAGCACCATGTGCACATTGGTGCCGCTAAAGCCGAAGGCGCTCACGCCCCCCAACCGTCTCGTCTGCGCCGCGGGCCAGACGCTCTGCTGTGTGGCGATGGCGACGGGCTGCTCGTCCCATTCGATGAGCGGGTTGGGCGTAGCGAAGTGAAGGCTGGGCGGAACCTCGCCCCGCTGCAGGACGAGCGCCAGCTTGAGCAGCCCCACGACGCCGGCAATCGCCTCGCCATGGCCGATGTTCGTTTTGACGGAGCCGACCAGCAGCGGCGCGTCGTCCGCACGCCCGTCGCCATAGACTGTGCCCAGCGCTTGCAGCTCAATAGGGTCGCCCAGAGCAGTGCCGGTGCCGTGCGCCTCAACGTAGCCCACCTCAGCCGGAGCGACGCCCGCATCGGCGAGTGCAGCACGCAATACCGCTTCCTGTGCGGGGCCATTGGGGGCCGTTAGCCCGCTGCTTGCGCCGTCCTGGTTGGCCGCCGAGCCACGGATGACGGCCAGCACTGCGTCGCCATCGGCCAGGGCATCGCGCAGCCGCTTGAGCACCACCATGGCGCAGCCTTCGGCGCGCACAAAGCCGTCGGCGCGCGCATCACCGAACTTGCAGCGCCCATCCGGGGCCATCATCTGGTATTTGGAGAGGGTAACCGAAAGCTCGGGCGTGAGGAGCAGGTTGACGCCGCCCGCCAGCGCGGCACGACATTCACCGCTGCGCAGGCTCTGCACAGCAAGGTGGACTGCCACCAGTGACGACGAGCAGGCGGTGTCAATTGAGAGGCTGGGGCCCTGCAGTCCCAGCACATAGGAGATGCGCCCCGAGGCAATGCTGTGTGCAATCCCTGATGCATAGTAGGCGTCCAGCCCGTCCACGCCGCGCGCCTCGCGGTGCACCTGCGCGTAGTCGTTGGTTGTGACGGCCACATAGACACCCGTGCGCGTGCCCGCCAGCGACGCAGGCGCGATCGCAGCGTTCTCCAGCGCCTCCCAGCTCACCTCGAGCAGAAGGCGTTGCTGCGGGTCCATGGCTGCGGCCTCGCGCGGCGAAATGTTGAAGAACTGGGGGTCGAACTGGTCCACATTGTTGATGAAACCGCCGTGGCGCGTGTTCATCTTGCCGGCAACGCTCAGGTCCGCGTCATACCAGCGCGCACTGTCCCAGCGATCGGCCGGCGTCTCCGTCACGGCGTCCACGCCATCGCGCAAAAGTGTCCAAAAGGCGTCGAGATCATTCGCGTCGCCAGGGAGGCGGCAGCCTGCGCCAACGATGGCAATCGGCTCATTGCGGGCGCGCTGGTTCTCCTGCAGCCGTTGCTGCAGATCCTCAATCGCGAGATAGGCGCGCTTGAGCGGGGTAAGCTCTGCGCCCTGCGTGGGCTCATTCATGGCATTCCTCACAGTTGGCCCAGCTTGTCGAGCAGCATGGCTTCAACTTCGGCGTCGGAGAGGCCGGACAACGCGTCGGCCGATGTGGCGTGCACATCAGGAGAGTGCGGCGCGTTCGGCGTGTCCAGCGCGGCAGTGTGGCCCGCCTCGAGCATGCTTTCCAGGTGGGCGGCAATCGCAGCGATGGATGGATAGTCAAAAACGAGCGTGGCGGGCAGCTTGCGCGGCAGCTCCAACCCGCGCCGCAGCACGTTGCGCAGTTCAACCGCCATGAGCGAATCGAAACCCAGATCCATGAGCGGGGTGTCGCGCTTGAGCGTCTGCCATTCGCGCAGGCGCAGCACGTGCGCAATGGACTGGCGCACGAAAGCAACGAGCAGTTCCATGCGCGCACCGGGCAGGGCATCCTCCAGCGCGGCGCGCAGCGTCTCGGCTTCGGGGAGCGGTGCGTGCTCGTGTTGCGAATGGACAGGTTGCGCGCCTGTGCGCACGTCGTCGATTGTTGCAGCCTGCGCTTCACCAACATCCCCCGGCGCGCGCGCCAGAATGAGCTGCTGCCCCAACACCGCCGCGGGGTGGTCGGGGCCAGGCAGCGCGGCCACATCCACAAAGCCGTTGGCGCGCAATGCCGCTTCCCACGTGGCCGCATCCAGCAGGGGCTGGTCGCTGCGCCATGCGTCTTCAAAGCGCTGCCAGCCTTCAATCAGGCCAGTGGTGACGCTGAGCCAGCGCGGGTGGCGCGTCGCTTCGTAGAGCAGCAGCACGCCGCCCGGGGCAAGCAGCGATGCTGCATGGCGCAGCGTTGCATCCAGATCGCGCGTGGCGTGGAGCACGTTGGCCGCCACCACCAGGTGGCAGCTGTGGAGCGTAAAGCCCTGATCTGCGGGCGGTGCTTCGATGTTGAGTGTGGCGTATTCAACGAAGGGCCACGCGGCAAAGCGCTCGGCGGCGCGGGCCAGGAAGAAGTCAGAGACATCGGTGAAAAAGTAACGCGTCCGGGACGAGGGCAGTGCGGGCAGAAGAGCCGCCGCCGTGCCACCCGTGCCCGCGCCAATCTCCAGCACGCGCAAAGGCTGGCTTGGGCGCGACGCGGCAACGGCTTCGGCGGTGGCGCGGGCGATGGCGTTGACATAGCGCGCCGCTGCCCATTCGCTGTAGAGGAAATCCACAGTCGCGTACGAGCCGTCGGGAAAGAGGGTGTTGAGGGCGCTTTCGCGTCCGGTGAGGACGTCACCGAGGCGCTCACCGCAGCGGCGCACGTAGGCGAGCAGCGGCGCGGGTGTGGCCGCCTGCGCCTGCGCCACCAGCGGATCACGCTGCGCGTCGGGCAGTGCATCAGGAAGCGCGGCATCGGCGCAATAGCCGCCGTCGTCTGTGCGGCGCAGCAGCCCTTCGGCGGCGAGCTCATCCAGCCAGCGGCCGAGCAGATGGCGATAGGTGGGCGCAATGCCCTTCTCGCGCAATGAGCGCATCCACGCGCCAACTTTCACCGGCGTGCACAAACGCCCCCAGCTCGCGCAGCGCATGGACGATATAGCCAAGTGCCAGCTGGTTGAGCAGCGCTTCGCCGGCAGCAAAGCGATCGAGGTGCAGGTCGAGTGGTCCCTGGTCCGCCTGGCGGTGGGCTGCAGCCAGGGCGGCGGGCCAGATCTCATGCGCCGGCGCAAGCAGTGCTGTGGGTAGCTCCAACTCGGCGGCGGGCGACCAATAGCGCTGGTGCTCCCACGCGTAGGTGGGCAGCGCAATGCGGCGACCTGGGCGCGCGGCGTGGAAAGCTGCCCAGTTGACGTCGGCCCCTGCGCCATAGAGCGCGCCCAGCCCTTCCAGGATCGTCTCCTCCTCACCTGCCTTGCGGCTGAGCGACGGAGCCCAGCAACTGTCGTCGGCAGGCAGCGTGCGCTGCGCCATGCCAAGCAGCGTGGGGTGGGGGCCAACCTCCACAAAGCACCTGTGGCCGGCGCTGTGGAGCGTCTGCACGGCCTCGCCAAAGCGCACGGGCTCGCGCATCTGTCGCTGCCAGTAGGCGGGCTCGGTCAACTCCGCTTCTGCAAAGTCGCCCGTCAGCGTGGAGACGAATGCGATGTGCGGCTGCTGCAGATGGACGCGTGCAACCGCATTGGCCAGCGGCCCCAGGATCGGCGCAACCAGCGGCGAGTGGGCCGCTATGCTGATGTCGAGCGGGCGCTGCTCGTCGTCGCCAAGGCCCAGCGCCGCAATGACCGCCGCGAGCGCGTCACGCCTGCCCGAGATGACCACGTGCTCCGGCCCGTTGACGGCCGCAATACTGACGACGTCGCCCAGCGCATCCACCACTGCGCGCACAGCCTCGGCAACCTGTGGCTCGGGCGCAAAGAGCGTCACCATGGCCGCGTCGGCCGCGCCCTCAAGCGAACTCATGAGGCGGCCCCGCTCGGCGATGAGCGCCAGCCCGTCGGCGCGACTCATGACGCCGGCCACAATCGCGGCCGCGTACTCGCCTGCGCTGTGGCCGGCGACGGCAGTGGGCGCAATGCCCCAGCTCTGCCAAAGGTCGCAGAGCGCGACCTGCAGCGCACAGAGCGCGGGCTGGGCATATTCCATGCGCGCCAGCAGTCGCTCGCTTTCGGGGCCAAAGAGGATGTCGGCCAGCGTGCGGTCGAGCAGCGGTGCAAGCAGCGCGCCGCACTCGTCAATGGCGGCGCGAAAGCGCGGCTCCGTCGTGTAGAGCGCGCGCCCCATACCCGCATAGTGTGCGCCCTGCCCCGTGAAAAGAAAGACGATGCTGCCCGCCTGCGCCTGGCCGCCCGCTGCGTGTTGCGCTGCCTCCGCAAGCTGGGCGCGCAGCGAGGCCACATCTTGCGCGACCAGCGCCAGGCGATTGGGCCAGTGCGTGCGCCCCTGGTTGGCCGTAAAGGCGATGTCCGCCAGCGGCGCGTCGGCATGTGCTTCCAGCCATGCTGCCCAACGCGTGGCCGTCGCGCGCAATGCCTCATTGCTGCGCGCCGAGAGTGTCACCAGCTGCAGCGTCTGCGCCGGGGCCGCGTCATCGGCCGGCGATTGTGGCGGCAGCGGCGCTTCGGCCAGGATGAGGTGCGCATTGGTGCCGCTCAGGCCAAAGGAGCTGACGCCCGCCGTGCGCGGGTGCTCCCGCGCCGGCCACGCCATGGCCTGCGCAGGAATGTGGAGTGCACCGCCAATCGCCGCCACGTGGGGGCTCAGCGTTGTCAGGTGCAGGTGCGCGGGAATCTCGCCGTGCTGCAGCGCCAGCACGGCCTTGATGAGGCCGGCAAGGCCTGCCACCGCCTCGGTGTGGCCCAAATTCGTCTTCACCGAGCCGACGATGAGCGGGTCGTCGGCGCTGCGCCCTGCGCCCAGCGTCTGCATGAGCGCACGCACCTCAATCGGATCGCCCAGGGCGGTGCCCGTGCCGTGCGCTTCCACGTAGTCGACGGTGCTTGCCTCCACGTGTGCATCGGCCAGCGCGGCCGCAATCACCTGCTCCTGTGCCGGCCCGTTTGGGGCGGTAATGCCGCCACTGCGCCCATCCTGGTTGACGGCCACACCCTTGATGACGGCAAGCACGCGGTCGCCTGCGGCGAGCGCATCGTCGAGCCGCTTGAGCACGATCACGGCGCAGCCCTCCGAGCGCACATAGCCGTCGGCGGCGGCGTCAAATGTTTTGCAGCGGCCATCCGGGGCCATCATGTTGGCGCGCGAGAAGTTGATGGTCAGCTCGGGCGTCAGCATAAGGTTGACGCCAGCCGCCAGCGCCATGGTGCACGCACCGCTGCGCAGACTCTGCACGGCGGCATGGATGGCGACGAGCGATGATGAGCAGGCCGTGTCGAAGGCGATGCTGGGGCCGCGCAGCCCGAGCGCATAGGAGATGCGTCCGGCGGTGACGCTGGCCGCCGTGCCCGTGCTCACGTAGCTGTCAATGCGGCTGCGGTCGCGCAACAGCAGGCGCATGTAGTCGCTGTTGCTGATGCCCAGGTAGACGCCCGCGTCTGTTTCGTAAAGGCTCTCGGGTGGGATGGCGGCGTTTTCCAGCGCTTCCCATGTAACCTCGAGCAGCAGCCGCTGCTGCGGATCCATAGCCTCGGCCTCACGCGGGCTGATGCCGAAGAAGGGTGCGTCGAACTGGTCGATATCGCGCAGGAAGCCGCCGTGGCGCGTGGCAGTTGTGCCCACATGCTCGGGATCGGGATTGTAGAGCGCGTTCACATCCCAGCGGTCGGCGGGCGTTTCGGTAATGGCGTTCACGCCGTCGCGCAGCAGCGCCCAGAAGGAGTCGCCATCGACCACGCCGCCGGGAAAGCGCATGCCCATGCCAACAATGGCGATGGGTGCGCGGCGCGCCTCTTCCTGCGCATCAAGACGCGCGCGCAGCGCGCGCATTTCAATCAGTGCGCGCTTGACGGCTGTCAATTCCTGTGGGTTCTGGCTCTCACTCATGGCTTATGCTCGGGTGTCGGGTGTCGGGTGTCGGGTGTCGGGACAATCAGCGGCCTTCACCTGCGGCGTGCAGACTGGCAAGCTCGGCCAGCAATTGCGCTTCGGCTTCCTCGTCGGACAGCGCGGCAAGGTCGTCGGCAGGTTGTGCGGGCGGCCGTATCGGCGCGACGGCGACCGGCTCCGGAGCTGCCGCCTCCGCTGCCAATGAAGCCACGCTCTTGCGCAGATAGGCACAGAGCGCTTCGCCCGTTGGATAGTCAAAGAGCAGCGTGGCGGGCAGCGGCGCAGCGAGGGCCGCGCTCAGGCTGTTGCGCAACTCCACCGCCATGAGCGAATCCAGCCCCAACTCGCTAAAGGGACGGCGCGCCGGAATGGCATGGGCGGACGGCAGCCCCAGCACTTTGTTCGCCTGCGCCTGCACAAAGGCGCGCAGCCGTTCGTCGCGGCGGGCGGGTGGGGTGGCGGCCCACCCTTCCAGAAAGGTGGGTGCGGCGGGCTGCGGCGTGGCTGCCGCGCTTTCTTGCGCTGCCGGTGCTTGTGTACGCAGCGCAGCGAAGAGCGGCTCGTCGCTCGCCTGCAGGGCCGCGCGGCTCAGCTTGAGCACGGCCACGCGGCCACCTTGCACGGCCTCAGCGTGCGTAAACGCTTCGTCGAACGCCGCCAGCGCCTCGTCGGCGGCGAGCGGCTCCAGCCCCAGGCGCGCAATGCGGGCGTTGTCCTGCGCCGAGATGCGCGCCGTCATGCCCAGCTTCTCCCAGGGGCCCCAGCCAATGCTTAGCGCGGGCAGCCCCTCGGTGCGCCGCGCTGTGGCGAGCGCGTCCAGATACGCGTTGGCCGCCGCATAGGGGCCTTGGGCCGCCGTGCCAAGCAGCGCGGCCGCCGAAGAAAAGAGCACGAAGCAATCCAGCGGCAGGTGGCGCGTCTGTTCATGCAAATGCCACGCGCCCGCCACCTTGGGTGCAAGCACGCGCGCCATGCGCGCCCAGCTCTGCTGCACAAGCACGCCGTCATCGTTGATGCCGGCCGCGTGGATCACCCCCTGCAGCGGCGGCTGTGTGCGGCCAACTTCTGCCAGCAGCTTCGCCACAGCCTCGGCGTCGCTCACGTCGGCGGCGTAGGTGCGCACCTGCCGCGCCGGTTGCTTCCATAGCGGCAATGGCGGCGCTGGCGGCCTCGCTCGGCCGGCTGCGGCCAACGAGTGCCAGCGCGCGTGCGCCGCGTGCCACAAGGTGGCGCGCCACGGCCAACCCCAGCCCGCCGAGACCCCCCGTAATCAGCCAGGTGGCGTCGGCGCGTATCGCAAGCTCCGCGCGCGCGTCGCTGTGCGCTGGTGGCGAGAGCACAATCTTGCCAATGTGGCGCGCCTGCGCCATGAAGCGGAAGGCGTCAATCGCCCGCTCCATGGGGAAGCGCGTCAGCGGCAGTGGTTTCAGTGAACCGTCAGCCAGCCCCGCCGCAATCGAGCGCAGCATGGTCTGGATTGCGGCCGGTTCGTCACGCGCCACATCGCCAAGGAAGAGGATGGCGTAACGCACATCAGGCCGCTGCGCGTGCATCTGCGCGGGCGTCCAGATGTCACGTTTGCCAATCTCGATGAAGCGGCCGCCCGGCGCAAGCAACTCCACGCTCCTGGTAATGAAGTCGCCGCTCAGCGCGTTGAGCACAACGTGCACGCCCTGACCGTCGGTCTCCTGCATGATGCCCGGCGCAAAGGTCAGCGCGCGCGAATCAAAGACGTGCGCCACCCCCATTTGCTTGAGGCGGGCGCGCTTTTCATCGCTGCCGGCTGTCGCGTACACCTCCGCGCCTGCACGCTGCGCAAGCTGAATGGCGGCCATGCCAACGCCGCCCGCGCCGGCGTGAATGAGCACGCGCTCACCCGCCTGCAACGCCCCCACTGTGTGCAGCGCATACCACGCGGTGAGGAAGGCAATGGGAACCGTGGCTGCCTCATCAAAGGAGAGGTTGGCCGGCATCGGCGTGACCAGCGCGGCGGGCGTGGTGACGTAGTCGGCCAACCCGCCGCGCGCCATCGCCATAACGCTGTCGCCCGCGCGCAGCCCTTGCACATTGTCCCTCGCGCGCACCACCTCGCCGCTGCACTCGTCACCCAACTCCCATGCGGCGCCTGGGTAGAGATCGAGCACGTTGAGCACATCGCGGAAGTTGAGACCGGCGCTGCGCACGCGTATTTCAACCTCATCGGGGCCGGGCCGCGCCGCTCCTGCGCCTTGAGCGCGAGGTTGTCGAGCACGCCGCGCACGCCAATGTCCAGGCGACGAGGCAATGCGTCGGACTCGTCGTGCGTTGTCGGCGCTGCAGCTGGCGTCAGTGGCCGCAAACGGGGCACGAGAGAGCTCTCGCCGCGCAGCGCAAGGTGCGTGTCGCTGCCAGTGAAGGCAAGCGCGCCGGCCAGCGCATGCGCCGCTGCAGATGCTTCCTGGGCGGGGTCAAGGTCCACGCAGGTTGTGCGCCATTCGGGATGTTCGCGCGCAATGACGGCGCCAAGGCCGAGCAGCGGCGCCTGCGCAGCGGCAGTCCTGCGCGGCATTATCCCGTCGCTTGATGCCCCGCACGTGACGATCCAGAGGCGCGCCGCTGCTGTTGGCGGCGGCCATCTGCTGCACGACGTCGAGCGCCATGGCAAGCGACGGTGTCATGGCCGCCAGCGGATCAGCGCTCGCATCGCCTGCGCCATTGTCCAGCGCGCCGAGGTGAACGACGCCGCGCCATAGCTCGGTGTTCGGCTGCAGCTGCTCGGCGAGCGCCGCCGCTGATGCGACGGTTGTGGCGCGGCCGCCACGGGCCTCGATGGCACCTGCCAAGCGCAGTGGCTACGCTGCTCCCGTCGCCCACCAGCAGCCAGTCTCCATCGATCGCCTGCGTTTGTGTGGCTTCAGGCGTCTCTTCCCATGCCAACGTGTACAACAGGGAAGAAGGTTTGGGAGTGGACGCAAAGCCGTCGAGCTTGGCGCGCTGCAGGCGCAGGCCGGTGACCATCGCCACAGGCGCGCCGTCGTCTGCGTAAATCGCAACATCCACAACCAGGTTGCTGCCGTCCGCTGCCAGCGTGCGCCGGCGCACGTGGCTCCAGAGCGACTCGGAGGCGGGCGCGTGCAGCTGCAGCGTTTCGATGGTGACGGGCAAAAAAGGTGCGCTGCCTTCGGGCAGCAGCGCGTTGAGGGGCTGCAGCGCGGCATCGAGCAGCGCCGGATGGAAGCGCCACGCCGTCCCTTCGTCCTGCAGACCGGCCGGGCGACGAATTGCACCAAGCGCCTCACCATCACCCACCTGAATCGACTCGACGCCCTGGAAGGCGGGTCCGAAGGTGATCCCGCGCACCGCCGCGTCGGCGTAATGGGCGCTGGCGCCCACATGGTGCCGACATCGTGCTTTAACAGCGTCAATATCCAGCACGTTGGCGGCGTCAGTTGGGCCATCTGCAGGTGTGGCGCGCAGGTGGCCCGTTGCGTGGAGTTTCCAGCGCTCATCTGCGCCGAGGGCCATGAGCTTGAAACTTGCACCGCTGTCGTCAGGCGCAAGGTGCACCTGCACAGGGCACGGCGCATTCGCCGCCAGCAGGAGCGGCGCGAGGATTTCCACATTCTCGACAAGATGCGGCGAGTTGCCGCTGTATAGTGCAAATGCGGCGTCGGCCAGCGCAAGGTAGACGGTGGCGGCCATGACGGGCGTGCCGCCAATCGCGTGGTCGGCCACAAAAGCAGGTGCGCTTGCGCTGAACTCCATCTCGTAGATGACGCCTTCGAGGCCAGGCGCGCGCACACGCCGCAATGTTGGCTCGGCGCTGCTTGCTGCGGCCGCTGTGGGCGGCGTGAACCAGTGGCGCTGCCGCTGCCACGGGTAGGTGGGCAGATCCACAGGGCGGCCGCCGGCAGGGAGCAGCGCCTTCCATGCCGGCGTTATCCCGTGCACGTAGAGGTGGCCCATGGCAGCCAGCAGCGTTGCGCGCTCATCGCGCCCGTGCCGCATGGAAGCCACCACCACGCTCGTGCGGTTGTCCGCAGCCAGCGTCTCGCCAATCGCTGCACCCAGCACGGGATGGGGCGATAGCTCAACAAATGTGTTAACGCCCGCCTCGGCCAGCGCCGCAACCGCAGCGGCAAAGCGCACAGGCTCGCGCAGGTTGCGCCCCCAGTAGGCGGCGTCCAGCGCGCCACCCGGCAACTGCTTGCCGGTGACTGTGGAATAGAAGGGCAGCGTGCCGGCACTGGGCGCAAGTCCGGCGAGCGCCGCCGCCAGCGCCTGGCGGTAGGGCTCCATTTGCGGGCTGTGGAAGGCATAGTTGACGGGCAGCGGCCGCACGCTCACGCCGGCGGCCTGCCAGCGCGCGACGGCCTCATCCACCGCGTCGGGCGTGCCGGAGATGACCGTCGTCGCCGGCCCGTTGATGGCCGCCACAACGGGCGCGCCCTCTCCGTGCAGGGCCTGCTCCACCTGGGCCACGGGCAGGCCCACGGAGGCCATCTTGCCGCTGCCCGTGGCCTGCTGCATAAGGCGGCCGCGCAGGAGCACGACCCGCATGGCATCCGCCAGCGAGAGGATGCCGGCAATGTGGGCGGCGGCAATCTCGCCTACGCTGTGGCCCACGACGGCCTGCGGCACGACGCCCCACGCGCGCCACAAACCAGCCAGCGCCACCTGCAGCGCACAGAGCGCGGGCTGGGCAATCTCGGTCTGATCCAGGCGCGACGCAGCCTCGTCGCGCCCAAGCTCCTCGAGCAGCGACCACGTGGCCCCGGCCTCGGTCAGCAGCGCGGCTGCACTCTTCCATTTGTGCGCGAAAGTGTGGCTCGCGCGCCATCAGTTCGCGCCCCATGGCCCACCACTGCGGCCCCTGCCCCGAGCAGACGAAGACAATCTCGCGCCGCTCGGCGGGGTCGCGCCGGCCTGCGGCAAGGCCCGGCTGCGTTTCGCCCGCCACAAAGAGGCCGAGGCGCTCTGCCATTTCGGCGCGGCTGCTGCCCACCACCGCCAGCCGCTCATCAAAGTGTGTGCGGCGCAGTGCGGCCGCCGTGCAAATGTCGCCCAGGCGCACATCGTCGGTGACGTTCAACCGCTCAATGTATCTGCGCGCAAGCGCGTGCAGCGCCTCGGGCGAGTGGGCGGAGAGGACGAGCAGTTGGGCCTCATCGGCGCCGGCTTGTGCAGCCGGCGCGGGCAGGCGCGGCGCTTCCTCGAGGATTACGTGCGCGTTGGTGCCGCCGAAGCCGAACGAGCTGACACCCGCAAGCCGCGGCTGCTGCCCTGCAGGCCAGGGCTCCAGCTCTGTGGGGATGTCGAAGCGGCGTGCCCTCGAGCGCAATGTGCGGGTTGAGGCTCGGTCGAAGTGCAGGCTGCGGCGGAATGGCCTCGTGCTGCATGCTCACCACAAGCTTGATGAGGCCCGCGATGCCCGCCGCCGCCTCCAGGTGGCCGATGTTGGTCTTCACCGACGCGAGCGCAACCGGCTGTGCGCCGTCGCCGGCCATCCCCCAGCACAGCGGCCAGCGCCTCGACCTCGATGGGGTCGCCCAGCGACGTGCCGGTGCCGTGCGCCTCGACATAGCCAGCTGATCTGGTTCGACGCCGGACGTGGCGCATTGGCCAGGCGCGGCGCACCACCTCCTGCTGCGCGAGGCCGTTGGGCGCGGTCAGGCGCGTGGAGCGCCCGTCCTGGTTGACGGCCGAGCCGCGGATCACCGCCCAGATCGGGTCGCCGTCGGCGAGCGCGTCGGCCAGGCGCTTGAGCACGACGACGCCGCACCCTCGCCGCGCACGAAGCCGTCGGCGCGCGCGTCGAAGGTCTTGCAGCGCCCATCGGGCGCCATGAGCCCCGACTTGCGAGAGCGAAATGGTCTGCTCGGGCGAGAGGATCAGCGTTGACGCCGCCGGCCAGCGCAAGGTCGCTCTCGCCGGTTGCGCAGGCTCTGGCAGGCCAGGTGGACCGCCACCAGCGACGACGAGCAGGCGGTGTCGACGGCCACGCTGGGCCCCTGCAGGTCGAGGAGGTAGGAGAGTCGGTTGGGGATCATGCAGTTGCATTGTGCCGGTGATCGTGTGCGCGTCAATGTCGGGCGCGGCTGCGGTACTGGCTCAGCGTGTAGTCGTAGAGGGTGGCCGCCATGAAGACGCCGGTGAGGCTGCCGGCAACTGATCCTCGCAGCGTCAGGCCGGCGCGCTCCAGCGCCTCCCATGCGACCTCGAGCAAGCAGCCGCTGCTGCGGGTCCATCGTGCATCGGCCTCGCGCGGCGAGAATGCTCGAAGAAGGGCGCGTCGAATGCATCAATGTTTTCGAGGAAGCCACCCCAGCGTGTGTTGAGCTTGCCTGGTGCAAAAGGTCGGCGTCGTAGAGCGCGTCGGCGTCCCAGCGGTCGGGCGGCACTGTGCCAATGGCGTCGACGCCATTGGCGAGCAGATCCCAGAAGGCCTCTGGCGAGTCGGCGCCGCCGGGAAAGCGGCAGCCTGCCCGATGATGGCGATCGGTTCGGCGGCGAGCAGATCGGCGCCATCGAGTGTGCCGCGCCTGTTGCGCGAGCAGGGCTAGCTCAAGCGCGGAAATGGCGCCGGTTGGCTGGTTACTCATGAGCGTCTCCCATCCAGCAGCGCGAGCAGGGCTTCATCGTCGCTCATTTGCTGCACACCGGTAATGAGTGTGGCGAGCTGGGCGCCGTTCTCGTTCGCCGCCACTGGCTCAATTGACGCTGGCGCAGGCGGAGTGTCGGCCAGCAGGTCGGCGTCGAAGAGCCTGTCGAGCAGGTTGGCGCTCATGGCTTTCACCGTCGGGTAGTTCCACGCCAGCGTCGTGGGCAGGCGCAGCCCAAGATCGATCTCGAGGCGGTTGCGCAACTGAACGCCCATGAGCGAATCCATGCCCATGGCCCCAAAGGGCTTGGCGGGGTCGAGACGGTCGGGCTGCAGCTTGAGCACACGTGCGGCCACGCGCTGCACGTGCGACTCGAGCATTGCTGCACGTGCAGTGCTGCCCGTCGCCTCAAGTTGTGCGCGGAGCGAAAGCTGCTGCGGACCATCGGCGGCAATGGCTGCGCGTTCATCTTTCACCGCCGCCGCAAGCTCTGCGAGCAAGGGAAGCGGATCGGCGGCAGTCGACTTCATCAATGCTGCCCCGTTGACGCGTGCGCCACCATGGCCTGGTTGTGCGTGCTCTGCAGCAGCCGGGCAAGCGCATCCAACCCGTCGGCCACACGAAATGCGTCAAAGCCCCTGGCGGCAAGCAGGTGGTCGGCCAAGTCGGTGCGCTGGCGGTACGCTTCAGAGCTGCCCCGCTGCTCCGCCGCCCATACGCCCCAGTTAACGCTGAGCGCATGTTTGCCCAGCGAGGCGCGGCGATTCGCAAGCGCATCGAGGGTCGCGTTGGCTGCTGCGTACGCGCCCTGGCCCGACTGGGGCAAGAGCGCCGCGATAGACGAGAAGAGCACGAAGAAATCGACATCAGGCAGAAGCTCGCTCAGCAGCAGCGCGCCCACAACCTTGGTGCGCAACAGCGCGGTGTAGTCTTGCGGCTCCAGTTCGTGCAACAGCAGGCCGTCAAAGGTGGCTGCCATGTGAATGACGCCGCCAATGGGGGGCCACCCCTCGGCGCGGTAGCCGTCGAGCCAGCTGCGCAGCGCTGCCGCATCGGCCACGTCCACCGCTGGCGTGTGAACGGTCGCACCCAGCTGCTCAAGTTCGCGGACGAGCGCCACGCGTCCAGCTGCGGCGTTTTCGCCGTCAAGCGCAGCCCAGCCGGCGCGTGGCGGCAGCGGGGTGCGTCCCATAAGGATCAGACGGCGCGCGCCCTGTGCAACCATCCAGCGCGCCACCTGCGCGCCCAGCGTGCCAAAGCCACCGGTGAGCAGGTAGCCACGGTCGGCGCGCAGGCGCAGCGGCTGCCGAGATGGTGCTGTGTCCTGCGCCGGCACGCGCACAAGGCGCGCCGCCAGCCGCGCGTCACCGCGCAGCAGCAGCTGATCTTCGTTGGCGGCGACAAGCTCGCGTGCCAGCCTGGTCGCGGCGTCGGCAGGCGTGTCGGCCGGATCGAGGTCAATCAGGCGAGCGCCAAAATCGGGCATCTCCTCGGCCAGGGCGCGGCCCAGCCCCCACAGCGGCGACTGCGCAATGTGCTGCACGCCTTCATGGCCAGGGGTGTGCTGCGCGCCCTGCGTCACAATGGAAATGGGGCAAGCGCCGCCACGCGCAAGCAGCGCGTGCGTCAGGTTGAGCAGCCCGCCGCCCACCCGTTCCTGTGTCTGCAGGAAGGTGTCTCCGGCCGCGCCAGTCGGCGCGTCGAGCGCCCAGAGATAGACAATGCCTGCGGGCGCGCCCTCGCCACAGGCGTCGCGCAGGAGGCTGTCGAAATCGGCACGCGCAGCGGGGTTCACAACATAGCGCTGATCCGGCAGGCTCTGGTAGTGCGCGCCCGCGCCCGTGATCACAGCGGGTACGCCGCCGGCCGCCAGTTGCAGCGCCAGCGCCTCACCCACGCCCGAAGCGTCGGCCAGGATAAGCCAGCGCGCGTCCGCCGGGTTCGCCGCAGGCAGAGCAGGCGCGTCGTCCGGTCGTGCTGCGGGCTGCCAGACGACGGTGTGCAGCATCTGGCTGCCGCCCTGCGCCGCGTCAAAACGCTGCAGTTCAATGGCGTCAATCGCAGCAACGAGCGCGCCTTCGCTGCTGTGGAGGCGCACCGCCGCACGGGCTGCGCCGTAGCTCTGCTCAAGGCGCAGATGGCACCACATGCGCGCCGTGGCGGGTGCAAGGTGCGCAATGCCCATGACTGCACTGGGCATCCACAGCGAGGGCTCCGTCGGCCCAGCCGAGTCTGCCGCAGCGAAAGCCGCCAGCTCGAAGCAGGGTTCGAGAGGGAGCGCGCCTTCGTCGCCTTCCGCTGGTCCGGCAACCTCGGCGAGCAGCTCGTTCTCGCGCCGCCAGAGCCACTCCACACGGCGCAGCGCCGGGCTGAATCTGGACACCGCACTTTTCCAGGAAGGCATAGAGTGCCGCACCGGCCAGGGGCTCGCCTTCGCGGCGCAGCGTCTCCAGCGTGTGCAAATCGAGAGACGCCTCTGCCTCCGTGCTGGGCGGCGCATCGTGCACGGTGGCGCTCCAGCCTTCAAGCCAGCGCTCGCCAACCTCTTCGAAGCAGCGCACCTCGGTTGCGCCCGTGCCGGTGAGACGCGTGGTCAATCTGCACGTGCGTGGGGCCTTCGTCGTCGAGGCTGATCATGTGGGCGAACTTGATGTCAACCAGGGGCGCGCTGCTGCCCAACTGCACGGCCGCTGCCCGCGCCATCTCCACCGCGGCCGCCGCCGGCATGGTTGGCACGCTGCCCAGGCGATGCGCGTAGGCGAGTGGATGGGCGGCCGCGCTCAGCCGGTTTTCCCACACGTGGACGTCACCGGCCAGCGCCAGTGGCCAGCCGAGCAGCCAGTGATCCGCGCGGGCCGCGGCGGCCTGCACCGTCGGCCACCTCCAGCCAGTGGCGCTCGCGCTGCCAGGGATAGGTGGGCAGTGGCGTCATTCGTCCCGACGTGACGGCGGACCAATCAACTGCGCGCCCGTGTGTGTGAAGCATGCCCAGCGCCGTGCGCAGCGCCAGCGGGCCGTCGGCGTCGCGCCGCAGCGTGGCAATCGCAATGCCCTCGCTTGCCTGGCCCTCGCTCGCCTGGCCCTCGCTCGCGGCTGCGCGCAGCGTCTCCTGAATAGCGGTCACCAGCACGGGGTGGGGACCAATCTCCACAAAGAGCGTGTAGCCGTCGCCGGCCAACTGCTGGATGCTCTCGGCAAAGCGCACGGGCTGGCGCAGGTTGCGCGCCCAATAGTCGGCATCAAGCGCACTGCCATCCTCCTGCTGCGCCGTCACCGTTGAAACGAAGGGCGTCGTTGCGGCGCGCGGCGTAAGGCCGGCCAGTTCGGCGCGCAGTTCTGCGGCGAGTGGCTCCATCTGCGGGCTGTGCGATGCGACATCCACGTTGATGCGGCGCGCGAATATGTTGCGTGCTTGCAGCGACGCGAGCAGCGCGTCGATGGCCTCGGGATCGCCCGAAATGACGGTGGAGTGTGGGCTGTTGGTGACGGCCACGCCTACCTGCGTGGCGACATGCGCAATCGCCGCTTCCGTCTCGGCAGCGGGCAGCCCCACGACGGCCATTGCGCCCTGGCCCGCCACGCGCCGCAGCAGCCGGCTGCGCAGGCAGATGATGCGCGCCGCATCCTCAAGCGTGAGGACGCCTGCAACGTGCGCCGCTGCCACCTCGCCCAGGCTGTGGCCCACCACAGCGTCGGGCGCGACGCCCCATGATTTCAGCAGCGCCGCCAGCGCCACTTGCAGGGCGAAGAGGGCAGGCTGCACCTCGTCAATGTGCTCGAGCCAACTGCCGTCGGCGGCGTTGAGCCGTTCGAGCAGCGACCAGCCGGTCACAGCGGCAATTGCTGCGTCGCACTCTTCAAGCACCTGTGCGAAGAGCGGCTCTTCTGCCAGCAGATCGCGCGCCATGCCCAGCCACTGCCCACCCTGCCCGGGGAAGACAAAGGCCACCTGTGGCGCCGCAGCGTTTTCCAGCGCCGAACCCGGCGCCGCGCCCACTGCCAACGCCGGGTGATCGCTGCCCGCAATGAAAGCATCCAGCGCGGCAGCGGCGGCGGCAGGCGTGCGCGCCGCAACGGCAAGGCGCTGCGGCAGGTGATCGCGGCGCAGCGCGGCGCTCCAGCAGATGTCGGAAAGACTCGCATGCTCCTGCAGCAGACCGCGGTAGCGCTCGGCCAGCGCCGTTAGTGCGGCCGGTGTGTGCGCCGAAAGGGGCAGCAGGTGTATCGCGCTCGCTGGCTTGTGCGTATCGCCCGGCCGAATCGGCGGCTCCTCGAGCACAATGTGCGCGTTGGTGCCGGCAATGCCAAAGGCGCTGACGCCCGCGTGCGCCGGCTCGTCGCTTGCGGGCAGAGGCAGCGTCTCTGTGCAAAGGCGCAGGCGCAGATTGTCCCACGCCACTGCGGGGCTGGGCGTTTCCACATGCAGGCTGGCGGGAATGCGCCGCTGCTTGAGCGCCAGCGCCGCCTTGATGAGCCCGGCTACGCCCGCCGCGCCCTCCGTGTGGCCGACATTCGTCTTGATGGAGCCGACCAGACAGGGCGCGCCGGCGGAACGCCCCACGCCCACCACGGAGCCGAGCGCGGCCAGCTCCACAGGGTCGCCGGCGCTGGTGCCCGTGCCGTGCGCCTCAACATAGCAGACGGTAGCGGGGTCGACGCCTGCGTTGGCATAGGCGCGGCGCAGCATCTCGGCCTGCCCAGCCTGGCCGGGCGTGGCCAGAAAGCCGCTGCTGCGGCCGTCGTTGGTAACGGCGCTGCCGCGAATGAGGGCATAGATGTCGTCACCATCAGCCAGCGCCGATGAGAGACGCTTGAGGACGACCATGGCCGCGCCGTCGCTGCGCACGTAGCCGTCGGCGCGCGCGTCGCCAAATTTGCAGCGGCCATCCGGCGCCATCATGTGCGCCTGCGAGTAGGCAATGGTAATGTGGGGCTGGAGAATCACGTTGGCGCCACCGGCCAGCGCCACATCGCTCTCGCCGCTGCGCAGGCTCTGGCAGGCAAGGTGAACCGCAACCAGCGACGACGAGCAGGCGGTGTCGACGGCCAGGCTTGGGCCCATGAGATCGAGGAAATAGGAGAGGCGCCCTGCGGCGCTGTAGCGACCGCTGCCCGTCGTCATATACAAGTCGAGGTTGTCGGGGTCGGCAAAGAGGCGCGCCTCAAAGTCATTGAGCCACATGCCCACGTAGACGCCCGCTTGTGTGCCCGCGAGGCGGCTCGCCGGCAGCCCGGCGTCCTCCAGCGCTTCCCAGGCCACCTCGAGCAGGATGCGCTGCTGGGGATCGAGACGCTCTGCCTCGCGTGGCGAAAGGCCGAAAAATTCGGCGTCCATCTTGTCGATGTCGTCGACGAAACCGCCCCAGCGCGACATGATGTGGCCAGGCGTGGCCGGCCGCTCGGCGTAGAGCGCGTCGACATCAAAGCGATCGGCGGGGATGGGGCCAATGGCGTCAAAGCCGCTGCAAAGAAGCTGCCAGAGGCGCGCCGGGCTGTTTGCGCCGCCGGGCAGCCGGCAGCCAATGCCCACAATCGCAATCGGCTCGTGGCCGCCATACGGCAGGGGCAGCGTGTGATCGTTCGCTGGTCGGTTTGCTTCGGTCACAGCGCTCTCCTTTCCAGGGATGGCGCCACCACTGTGGGTGCAACGGTGGCCAGCGTGCCGGCGAGCAACTTCACGAGGGCAGAGCGCGCATCGTTGATGTAGAAGTGGCCGCCCGCAAATTGTTGCATTTGGAACGCCCCAGTGCTCTGCTGCTGCCACGCCGCCAACTCGGCGGCGGTGGCGCGGCTATCCTCCGTGCCGCCCAACGCAAGAATCGGGCAGTCGAGCGGCGGCTCGACCTCATACGTGTAGCTTTCGAGCAGCTCCAGGTCGGCGCGCAGCGCGGGCAGGAAGAGGCGCAGCAGCTCCACATCCTCGAGCAGCACGCGGGGATGGCGTTGTAACGGCGAATGAGCGCGGCGACAAAGGGGCCGTCGGGCAGCGTGTGCAGCGGCGCTTCCGGGTCGGCAAGTTGCGGCGCGCGCCGCCCTGAAACGACGAGCTGGACAGGCAGCCGGCGCGCCCTCGCGCCGCAGCGCACGCGCCAGCGCAAAGGCCATCAGCGCGCCCATGCTGTGGCCAAAGAGGAGGTAGGGCCTGTCAAGCAGCGCATCCAGCGCCGGCAGCAGCGCGCCGATCGCCTCGTCCATGCGCCTGAAGGGTTGCTCGCGCAGGCGCACCTCGCGGCCGGGCAGCTGCACCATGGCAAGCTCAATGCCATCGGGCAGCAGGGGCAGCCAGGGGTGCCATGCCGCTGCACCGCCCCCTGCATAGGGGAGGCAGATGATGCGCGCGCGTGCGTTGGCCTGCGGGCGCGGGCGCACGAGTATTGCGCCGCCTGCAGCAACGGTGTGGCTCTCTTGCACACTCTCCCTCGCAGCAAATGTCATTCGTTCACCTCGGTCAGCTTCACTGACGGCAGCTTCACTGACGGTAGCTCCACCGCCGGCAAGTGTGAGACATCGTTGGTGTTCGCACCGGTCGGCGTCTCGGCCACCATGGCCGGCATCGTGCCGTTGCCCTGCAGGCATTGGCTGTAAAGCGCTTCAATCTGCGCAATTTCCGCCCTAAAGCTGCCAAAGGGGAGCGCATTGCGGCGCATCGTCTCAAGCAAAGTCGGCTCGTCGATCATGCGCTGCATCTGTGTGGCGAGCGATGCTGCGTCGTCGGGCGCAAAGAGCAGCCCGTTGTGGCCATGCTGCACCAGTTCGGCAATGCCGCCCAGGTCCGTACCGATGACGACGACGCCCATGGCCTGCGCTTCGAGAATGATGTTTGGGCTGTTCTCAAGCCAGCGTGAGGGCACAACCAGCACGTCGGTCTTGGCCAGCGCGCCCCAAATCTGGGCATGCGGCAGCGTGGGGGCCCACGACACGTCGGCCATGGTGCTGGAGAGCGCACGCAGTTCAGCCGCGTACGCTTCCTCACCCCGATCGGAGCCACGCAGCGTCAGGCTGCGCGCGCGCCCTCCCTGCAACTGCTGCCACGCTTCGATGAGCGTGTGCACACCTTTGTGCTTCTTGATTTGGCCAAAGTAGCCAAAGCGCAGCACGGGCGACTGCGTGCGCAAGGGGCATGCGTTCAGATCCACTCCCTGGCGCATGACATGCACGTGGTCGGCGCGAATGCCCTGCGCCGCATAAAGGTCGGCGAGCACCTGCGAAGGCGCAATCAGCGCAGTGGCCATGCCCAGCGCACTGCCCAGATCGTCGGCACGCTCGGCCTCGCGGTGGATGCCCAGCGCACCGGCCAGTTGCTGGCTGTCGGCGGCATGCGCCCAGAAGCGATCCAGCAGCGGCCGGGCAATCCTGGAGGGCAGGCGGAAGCGCCGATATACTTCCCAATGGCAGCGGGCGCAGTCGGCGGGCGTGGGCCCGTCGCAGCGCGTCCCGTCGGTGCGCACCAGGATGATGCGGTGGCAGAGCCACCAGTAGTCCGTCAACGAGACGACCACGGGCACGTTCAACGAACGCGCCGTGTAAATGACCGCCATGCCCGTCAGATAGCCGCTGAAGAGGTGAATCACCTCGGGGTGCCAGGCCGCTATGAACTTTGCCAGCTCTTCGGCAACGTCCGGGTGGTGGTACTCGAGGCGATGCATGTCACTGCCGGCGTCATAGCGCAATTGCATGTGGTGGACGAGCACGCCATCCTGCATGTGTTCGCGCGTAGCTGGCCCGCTTTCGGCGCCGGGGAAGGACTCGGCGCTGAGCACGGCCACTTGATGGCCCGCAGCAATCAGCCCACGCGCCGTACGCTCGGCACGCAACTCGGCGCCGCCGGTGAAGGCAGGGGGATATCCGTGGGCAACAATTAGAATTCGCATAATGCATTCCATATATGCAACTACATTGCGTGCACCGGCGGGTGCACTTCGAGTTGTGTGCTCTCATCCAGCAGTGAGCGCATAACGAGCTCGATGGTGATCAGGGGCGCAATCTTGCCAATTGTCCAGAGCTCATCGCCGCGCAGGTGGCGCTCCCACAGCGCACGTACGGCGCTGGGATTGAAGAAGCCGCGGGCCAGCGTGCGCTCGTCAAAGAGAATGGCCTCAGCCCAGGCGCGCAGGTCTGTACGCAGGTACGTTTCGTAATCGGCATAGAGACGGGGGCGATCCACAATTGGCCGGCCGGCCAGGCGTGCGGCGGCGCGTTGCGCTCGGTGGTAGCTCGCGTGCGCACCCCGCATGAGGCTGCTGCTGTGAGGCAGGCGGTTGTCCTTCTCGTTCGGCACCCGTGCCAGGGCGGGCGCGCGCTGCGTCAACACAGTACGGTGCAGCCTGGGCCCGGCGAAAATCGTCTCGGGCAGGCTGTAGAGAAAATCCATGAGCGCATAGTCAAAGTAGGGACAGCGCACCTCCATGACTGCGCGCTGGAACACAATCATGCTGTGCGTTGAGCGCAAGACATGCTGGTCGATGTAGAAAAAATCCGACCGGTAGGGTTGCGGGTAGTGCGCCGTTGCAGCCACAGCATCGTCAAACGAGGCGTGCGCACGTGCGGGCAAATCGGCGCGGCCCGGCGGCGCGGCGAGTGCAGCGGCTTCGTCGTCCGTGAGCCCGGGCCACGTCAACGTGTGACAGAATGCCGCGTAGAGGCGTGCGGCGCGTGCGGCTTCGTCGGGCGGGTGACGCAGCGCATGGTCGGTCGCGTACTCGTCCATGCGGCCGCCCAGCGTAGTGCCCCCATCCCATCCGCTCAGATTCACATCCATCAGCGCGGCGGCCTCGTCCAGCGTGCTCATGCCGTGACCGTGCATCCAGCCGTGCATCCCTTCGGTCAGTGCCAGGTGCAGGGCGCTCTGCTCCTCCACCCAGCGGCCGCCGGCGAAGGGGAACCAGCGATGGGGCCGCCCTGCGCGTTGCGCCAGTTGCGCCGCATAGAGAACATCGCGGCACCCCTCCTGGCCGTAGGTAACTGTCGCCACAGGCGTTTGCGGCGGAATGCAGCCGAGGATTGTGCGCCCGTCGAGGCCGCCGCTCAGGTAGACGCCCACGCGCAGCGGTGGCTGGATCATGGCGTCTACTGCGCGCTGGAAAAGGCGACCGGTCTCTTCTGCCGCTTCGCCAAAGCGCATGGGCGGGGCCGGCTGGATCGCGTCCCAATCCCAGTAGCGCGTCTGCTCCAAACGGCGGCTGCGCACGTCGAAGCGCAGAATCGACCCTCTGGGCAGCAGATGCACATCCTCCAGCCAGGTGCGCTCGCCGAGAAGTTGCTGGAAGCGGCTGTATTCGGCCACTGCCGTCAGATCGACGCGGCGTGGGATAGCGGGGGCTGCGACAACGCCCTTGATCTCGGGCGCAAAGACAAAAGCGCCGCCCGCCGTGCTGTAGTAGTGGGGATAGAGGCCAAAGCGATCGTTCACAAGTGTCAGCTTCTCGCTCGCTGGCTCCCACACGGCCGCCACAAATGCACCATTGAGTTGCGCCAGGCCCGCTGCACCGTCGCGCCGGAAGGTTGCCAGCGCCAGTGCCGAGTCGTCAGCGCCCGCCTCCAGCAACCCTGCGTGCACGAGCGCGCGCCGTTGTTCGTCTGCATGGTAGAACTCGCCGCAGAGCCACAGCGCGCAGCCGTCGTCGCCGGCGCGCACGGGCTGGGGCGCGGCGTTGAGCAGCCCGATTGATATGCGCCCGATGGCGCCGTCCGGAGCCACCTGAGCAGCATCGGTGCGCATGCGCGGCGTGTGGCACATGCGCGCGCCCATGCGTTGTGCAATCTCGAGTGGCGCATCGGCCGCGCCAAAGTAGCCGAAAAGCCCGCTCATTGCAGTTGCCGCCTTGGCTGCAGAAAGCCGATGACGCCCGTAACGGTCGCTCGGTTGATCAGCCCAAGTGCGAATGCTGCCAGCGCAAAGGTGAGCGCGCCAGTGAGCACCGAAACCATCAGCGGCGCAGCCTGACTGACTGCCCAGACGGCCGCGCCCATGACCGACACCGCCGCCACCGTGCGCAACAACACATCCACCTGACCGGCCTTCAGTTCCTTGTTCAGCAGCAAAAAGAAGAGCGTGGCATTGATTGCATCCGTCACCACGGTCACCACGGCCGCGCCCACCAGGCCAAAGAACCAAATTGCCGGTACGTAGAGCAGCACGCCCACAATGGTGCCCGTCATGAAGATACGCCACGCCCGCTGCTCCAGCCCCACGGCCGCCGTCACATTGCCCGCAAAGGCGTTGAAGAGGCGCAGCGGAATATCCCATGCGACAATCGCCAGCACCACCGCTGATGGCGCAAAGGCCGCGCCGTAGAGCAGAAGTATGATGGGCGCCGCCAGCAGCGAGATGCCCGCAGCCGAGGCAAGGCCAAACATCGAAAGCCATTTCATGCTCACACGCGTCCAGCGGTGCACGGCCTCCCTGTCGGTGACGTAGGTGCGCGCCAGCGACGGCGTGATCACCGCGAGGAAGCCGCCCAGCAGCGATACGATTGTGGGCACAAGCCGGTAAGCAGCGCCATACCAGCCCACAACGTTGCTCGGCTGCATGAGGCTGAGCAACACTGTGTCGACATTGAAGCTGACGGTAAGCGCAAGCGACGTCAGCGCAAAGGGCAGGCTGGCGCGCAGAAAGGGGCGTATGGTGTGCATGTCGGCAGCCAGGCGCAGCGGCCCCAGCCCGCTGCGCCGCAGTGCAATCAGCGAGTACCCAATTTGAATGGGCATGACCACCAGACCGACAGCGACCAGCAGCAGCAAGCCGCCCCCAAGCCAAAGCACCGTCGTCCCGAGAAGGATTGTCCCCAGTTGCCCGACGATCTGGTTGGCGGTCCACAGGTCGTACCGCTCGTGGGATGTCATCACAACAACCAGCGGCGCAAGCAGTGCCGCAAGAATGAAGGTGAGCGTTTGCAGCAGGATGGCGTAGACGACCACGCGTTCATAGCCCAGCGCAACCGCCAGTGTGGGAATCAGGAGCACGCTGGCAAAGGCGAGCACGAGCCGAATCACCAGCAGCTTCCAGAGCAGATCGGGAAGTCGCGCCCGATCCTGCGCCAGCGAGCGCTCGACGTACTGTGTCGTCCCCAGTTCAAAGAAGACGCTCAGCAACCCCGTAAAGGCCAACGCAGTCAGATATTGGCCGTAGATGTCCTCGCCCAGCAGCCGCACGCAGAGGATTGTGAACGCAAAGCCCAGCAGGCGCACCACGCCCCCGCCCGATGAGACAAAGAGCGAATTGCGCAGAATTGTGCGCCCCAGGCTGCGCGGCGCGTCACCGGCCGAGGGCGTCGCGGGTTGGCCCGGCAGTACGGGGTTTGGTTCAATGGGTAAATTCACATGCGAGTTAGGGGATTTTTCAGCCATTGATGGTTTGCGTCTGCGGCGTCTCCCAGTTAGCGCTGGCGGTTTTCACGTTGCAGGGTGCGTCGTCCCAGAGATTGGACGCGGCGGTCTGATCGCGTGCTGCCGGCGACTCATAAGTCGCTGTGGAGGGGGTGCTTTCCCACGCACGGAACAATAAACTTTCGTCCGGCGTGGGCAGGCGCTTGGATCAGTGCGCTGCGTCACAAGGCGCGAACTCGTTGTGATCTGTGGTAGCGCCACAACGGGACGCGCGAGGCACGGGCCCGATTGACGGTCCGCACAACACAAGAATCAGAAAGAGCCGACTATAAGCGCTTCGAGGTGGGGGGGACGACGTGCCGCGCCCTGTAAAGAGTGGCAAGTACACAGCGGCAAGGCACGATTGTATCAATGCACGTGTGGATCGCCATGAAGCGACCCTGCACGCGGCGGGGAGGGCGTACGCACGGCAGAGCAACAGCCAAGGAACATGACGACCATTGACGCACACGGGTAACAGTGTCAATCAACTCGATGCGTGCCACTTAGACGAAATACATAGTGGTGTCGGTTCCCTGTAAGGTGCATAGCGTAGCGCAAGATCTGATTTAAGGTCAAATTGAATTTCCACAGCGATCGCCAGCGATCGCCCAGCCGCGCCAGGTATAAGCGCATACAGGGCGTAACGCGCACGACGCGACAGAGGCGCCGGCCACAGGCCGGCGCCTCTGCAAGGCGGCTGTTTACTTGTTTGCGTCAGGGTTCGCTCAGACTTTGGCTTCGATTTCGGCCAGCAGCGCGCTGGTGCGTTCCACCATGTCGCTGTCACCCAACGTGCCAAAAGTCTTGAGCGCGGCGTAGCACCAGTCGCGGGCTGCGGTTACGTCACCTGCGTCGGCGGCGGAGAAGGCGAGGAGCACCTGTTGCTCGCCGGCGAGGGGCAGGTCGTCAATGCGCTCCGCAATCTCAAGCGACTGGAGCGATGCCTCGCGGGCCTCGTCCACAGCGCCCGGCACGCTCAACTCAGTCAGTTCGGCCAGCGTGGCGCCCAGGTGGCCGTAGAGGCGCGCCTGTGCGGCTTCGTCGTGAAGCTGGTGCGCCACCTCCAGCGCGGCGCGACAGTCGCTGGCCGCCGCCTCCCAATCCTCCCCCATATAGTGGGCAAGGCTCATCTTCTCCAGCATGACGGCCTGCCAGGCCCAGTTGTCTTCGGCGCGTGCCAACTCCAGGCCACGCGTCAGATAATTGAGCGCCCGCTTCGGCTGCTCATGTTCCATGAAGAACGAGGCCGTATTGAGCGAAGCCGCCAGCGCCACCGATGCCATCTTCTCCTCGGCGCAGAGCGCCAGCAGCGCGTCGGCGTACATCTGCACCATGCTGACGTGACCAGCGGCCGCGTGTGCCTGCACCATGGCGTCGAGCGCCTGTGCACGTGCGCCCGGGCTCTCCAGCGCATCGGCTTCGTTGAGCGCAATCTCGAACTGCTCCAGCGCGACATCGGGTTCACCGTTGGCCAGCATAACGGAGCCAAGGCCAATGCGGTAGCGCAGCACGGAATCACGCAGCTTCAGCCGTTCGGCCCCGTGCATCGCGGCGGCAAAGGAATCGGCCGCCTTGTCAAGCGACTGCAGCGACAGGAAGAGCGCGCCGAGTTTGCCCTCCAGATGCATCGCGCGCAGCGGGTCTCCGGCCTCCTGCGCCATGGCAAGCGCCTGATCCAGCCGGCCGATGGCCTTTTCGATGTCGCCGCGCTCTGCCATCAATTGGCCGATCTGCCCCAGCGCGTCGCTCTGCAACGGCTTGTGATCAATCTCACGCGCCACGTTGAGGGAGCGAAAGAGCGCTCTCTGCGCCAAATGCGCGTTGCCGAGCTGGGCAAGCGCAAGGCCCTTGTAGCCCCACAAGCGGGCATTTTGCTCCTCCAGGGCGTTGGCTTCAGCAATCTCGATTGCTTCCTCAAAATGGGTCAGCGCCTTGGGCGCGTTGCCCGTTTGGAAGTGGCTCTTGCCCACCTCAAGCAGGGCCGCAGTGATTGCGGCGGCGTCGCCGGTGGCGCGCGCTTCGGCAAGCGCCTGTTCGCCCGCGGCAATGGCCTCAATGGTTTCTGTCGTGGAATTGTTCATAAGCTCTGATGTAGATGGTTCCTTCAGGAAATGGCAGCGCCGCTCGTCTGCAGGATGGCAAGCTCTTTGGTAACGAGCACCGCCTCGGTGTTGGGCAGGCTCTCTGCCAGAGCGAGGCCGGCGCTGCTGCCCAGCACCATGAGCGCCGTGGCGAGTGCGTCGGCGTCCAGCGCGGTGGGCGCGACGACGGTGGCGCTTGCCAGGTCCAGCGGCGACCGGCCAGTGTGTGGGTCCAGAATGTGGTGCAGCGTGTAATCGGGCGACATGTAATTCATGTAGTCGCCGGAGGTTGCGGCGGCCTGCCCGCGCACCTTGAGCGTGGCGAGCACAGGGCCCTCCGGCCGGCGCGGGTTGGCAATGCCCACGCGCCACGGTCTGTCGTCGCTGCGAGCGCCTAACGTGCGCAGATCACCGCCTGCCTCGACAAGCACCTGCTCGAAGCCCAGGTTCCGCAGCGTTGTCGTGCCTTCGTCAATAATGCGCCCCTTGGCAATGCCGTCAAGCGTTACGGCCGCACCCGGGATGGCAAGGCGGACCCGATCGCCCGCAATCTCAATCTGGCGGTAGTCCACGCGCGTACGCAGGTCGGCACTTTCGCGCGCGGTCGCGCCGGCACGCAGTGCGTCGAGCAGCGGCTTGACGGTCACATCGAACGCGCCGCCGGTTGCGTCGCCAAAGGCCACCGCGTGGCGCATGAGCTCTACAAAGGGTGCGGGTGCGTCCACAATGCTGCCGTTCCGGTTGAGCATCCCCAGCGGTGTGGCCGGCTGGCGGTGGTCAAAGAGCGCAATCAGTCGCTCCATGGCGGCAAAGGTGGCGTCGACCGCCGCACGTGCCGCGCCCGCCTCGGGGCCGACGACGCTCAGGTGGATGCGCGTGCCCATGAGCATGCGCTCGGCGCGCACGGTGTGGAGCGTATTTGAATGCCCCTGCAGGCCAAACGCGCCGCCGGCCAGGGCAAGCCCGGCGGCTGCAGCGCTGATTGTGAGGAATGATCGCCGGCTGAGTGTGCGCGGCGCAGTGGGTGCGGTAATGGCCATGAATGCATCGATTCTCAGGGAACGGGTGTCGACTGCGGCTCGGGTGTCGATTGTGGCTCGGGTGTCACCGCCAGCGTCAACTCGAACTGGATTGCCTCGGCGGTGACTGTGGCGTAGTGGCCCTCGTCCACCAGGAACTCACCGTGGTAATAGCCAGGTTTCGCATTCGTGTCGACCGTCAGGTTGCTCACCCAGATCATGACAATGAGCGCGACGCAGATGGCCACGAAGGCGAGCAGGGCGGGGCGGCCCATACCGCGCTTGCGAACGGGTGCAGTGGGTTCGGCGGGCCCAGTTGCGCCAACGGACTCACCGGCTTCGGCAGCTTCGCCGGCATCAACTTTTGTCACGGCTTCACTTCCGTCGCCGGCGGGTTTGGCTTGCGCCATGAGGCCCATGTCTCCTTGAGCCAGCGACGACCCGCGGCGATGAAGTCCACCACCGGATCGAGCGGGCAAAGATAATTGCAGAAGGGACGATACATCATCAGGCTGGCAAGCACCACCAGGATGAGCAGCGCCCACTGTACGGCGTTGCCGCGGAAATCAAAGAGGGTGGCAAAGGGCTCGTAGCCGGCGGCGCCAGGGTTGCGCAGCGCCAGGCCAATCACAATCGCCGTCAGCGCCAGCCCGCGCTGCAGCCACTTGAGGCGATCGCTCCACTCGCGCGGCCGAAAGACCTTTGCCTTGGAGACCGCCGCCATGCACTCCTGGAAGGCGCCAAAGGGGCAGAACCACGAGCAGTAGGGGTTCTTGGCGTCGACGGTAGTGACAAAGACGATGCCCCATATGAGTAGATACCAATAGAGTTGGGTGTGCCAATCGGGCCAGTAGCCTGCGAGTACAGAGATCACAGCGCTGATCGTCAGGGGCAGCGTGTAGAGGAAGCCGATCGTGATCATCCCAGTAATGAGCGTGCCCCAGCGCACAATCCGCTTCGTGCGCGGATTGCGCAGCTTGTGGCCCGCATAGCCGGCGGCAAAGAGCGCAACCAACACAATCTCGGGCATGCCGATTTGCAACCGCGTATTCTCGGGCGGGCGCGTTGTGTTGAGCGCATCGGTAGCCAACACAAGCACCGCCGTGCGTACTGACAGCGCAAGCGCTTCGCTGCTGATGGTTGCACCGGAAATCGAGTCGAGGTCGTCGCCCAATTGTAGCGGCTTGTCCACCGTCGAGCGCAAGTACTGGTCAAAAAGATTGCTGCCCTCTACCAGACGGAAAAAGCCCGGTGAATCGCGTTGCTGCACGACCTCCACGCCCAGAATGCGGCCGTCAGGTGCAACTCCCACCATCACTTCCATGAGACCGCCATAGCCATTGCCGCGGCCCGTGGCCGCGTAGCCCACGACTTCGCCTGCGGCGTCGCGCCCAATGTAAAGTTCGCCGCTGCGGTCAATTGTGGTTGCACCTGGGAGCACTTTGGGCGCGAGCGGCGAAGCGTCCACACCCGAGTTGAGATAACCGTAGAGCCACGCCGCGATGATAATCGTCACCGTGGCGATCATGGCCCAGCGCTCGCGCGTCTTGCGCCGCTGCTGGTTGGAAGTTGCCTTTGCGCGCGCGGCAGCCACTTCCTGCGCTCTCGATTGTGATTGAGAATGAGGGAGCCGAGGTGCTGAGGATGAAGGCTCGGCTGATGACTGGGAAGCTGGCTCGGGCGACGGTGCGGGTAAGGGCGACGGTGCGGGTGAGGGAGATAGCTCGGGTGAAATCGTCATGGAGGCAAGCGGTTCTGCTTCAGGGTGGTGCAAGTGAGAGAGTTGCAGATGGGCGAGCGGCGTAAGCAAGCGTGAAGCGAGGCTTCCCCTTGGGGAAGCCTCGCTTCTTTGCAGTCTAGCGGCCGCGTCGCACGAATGCGATGACGATGCCGGCGAGCGCTACAACGCCTGCGCTAACCCAGAAGAGCATGGCCGCACGCGGTTCAAGCTCTGCGCCGCCGCTGGTAATGGCGTTCTGCACCAGGAAGACCAGCACGGCCACCCAGAGGATCCAGAGCACCCACACATACCATGGCCGCTTCTGAACTTGATAGTACTGCGTCTTGCTTGGTTGTGCTGCACTTTGCTGTGTCATGATTGGTTACCCCGTCACCGATTGATTGCTGTCCACACCATATTCGGGCAAATCGAGCGACCACCAGTCCTCGCTGCTGGCCTTGACGCCGTAGCCAAAGGCATCATCCATGCTGCGGAAGAAGCTGTCGGCAAAGGGCGCAACGGCCGTGCCCATTTTCACCCATTCGTGAATCCAGGACTTGTCCTTCTTGGCAAAAGGGCAAACCGAGAAGCAGATGCCGCAGTTGGAGCCCGCAACTTCGCGCCAGTAGGTCATGCACTTGGTGGCGTCTTCAAAGTAGGCCTTGTGGCCCGGGTTGTTCCAGCCGCCACGAATCTCCCAGGTGGGTTCGTCGTCGAAGCTGAGCGCTTCAGAGGGGCACGCCTCGGCGCACTTCTTGCAGTGCTTGCAGAACTCCATAATGCCGGCGTCAATCGGCTTGTCGGTGGCAACCGGCAAGTCGGTGAGAATCTTGGAGACGCGCATCATGGGGCCATACTCGGGCGAGATCATGCGGTTGAGGCGTGACATCTCGCCCAGGCCGGCCAGCACGCCAAAGGCAGGGGCAATGCCCAGCGCGTTGGTGCTGGATTCGCCCAGACCCTGGTAACCAAGACCATTGAGGAAATCCTGCGTCGAGCGCTGCACTTCTTCCAAACGGCGGTAGGCCAGCGTTGTCGTCTGCGAACCGGTGATCGTGGGCGAGCGGCGCATGGACTCCTGCGACATTTGCATGGTGTAGACAATCACATACTTGCAACTGTTGGGGATGAAGCGCTGCGTCTCCGTCTCTGAGGCTACGGGGTCATCTGTGAAGACCAGTTCCTTGCCGTCGGGGTCGTTGCCATAGATGAGCTTGCGCGTGTTGTCGTCAAGCTCAACAAAGCCCACAATGCCTGCGCCAAAGTGGCGCATGGCGGCGCGAATCATGCGCGACGCCTCTTCGGGTGTGCCCTCAAACTTGGGAACGCCGCGCTCTTCGGGTGTCTTTGTGGCAATGCGGATGAAGGTGCGCGACTCGGGCTTGAAGGCCCCATGTGCGGCGGCCAGCGCCTGATCCTTCAGCGTGTAACCGTCCACGTTGTCGAGCATGCGCTGCAACTCGTTCTTCTTGCCGACTTCGGTGTAGCGGTCGACTTCATCCGCGCCCACGTAGCCGGGCATGCCCTTGCGGACGGTGTTGCCCTCGTTGTAGCGCTGCATCATGTCCCAGTCAATTTCCGTGGTGGGAACGTCAACCGTCTTGACCCACCACGGCCGCTGAAGCCTGCCCGCCGGATCGACAAACTTGACGGCCTCGAACGAAGGCGCGGCCGCCGGTGATGCAGCCGAAGCAGAGGCCTGCGCACCCTTGGCCGTCACGCCGACGGCTGCAGCTCCCGCACCAATGCCGGCCGCGCGCAAAAGTCGCGCCGGCCCAGCGTGAACCTGCTTTTCTCTTGCATATTGGACCTCGCTCTATGAGAGAATTCTGAAGTGAATTCTACAGACGTTTTGTGGGGGCGGAGGTCGGGGGGGGTGACCTCCGCTGCGACCACTCTAGCATCGGGTGAGGAGCTTGGATAGCAGGAAAAGGCGGGTGTTGCGTAGGGAAAAACCGGACACGCATCAAAGTGAGGGAGTCGCGAGCGGGCATTGCGCACACGCTCTATTCGGAGAGGTCTTGCAGCAGCCCGGCGCGCAGCGCAAACTGAATGAGGTCGGTGCGGTGCTCGAGCCCCAGCTTTTCCATCGCGCGCTGGCGGTAGGTCTCTACCGTCTTGGAGCTGAGAAAGAGCTGCTCGCCTACCTCGCGGCTGTTGAAGCCCTTGACCGTGAGCCGCAGCACCTCCTGTTCGCGGTCGGAGAGTGCTGCGAAGCGCTGCGGTTCGCTGAGCACATCAGTGAGGGATGAGACGAGCGCCGTAGCCGCCGTGGGGTGCAAATAGCGCTCGCCGCGCATGACGACATGGATGGCCTCAACCAGGCTGGTGTGGGTGGACGACTTGGGCAGATAGCCGTCACAGCCGGCGTCGATGGCCTGGAGCACAAACTCGCGCCTGCTGTACATGGAAAGCACCAGAATGCGGCAGGGCAACGCGGCGGCGCGAATCGCGCGTATCGCCTCCAGCCCGCTCGCGTCGGGCAGGTTGATGTCCATGATGATCACGTCGGGCGCAAGCAGCGCTGCCAGTGTAATGGCTTGCGCGCTGGTGTCGGCCTCGCCCGCAATCTCGAAACCACTCTCTGTTTCCAGCAGCGCACGCAAGCCATCGCGCAATATCTTGTGGTCATCCACAATCAGGATGCGCACGGTGGGCTGGAGGGTGTTGTTGGAAGGTTGATTGCTCATCGCTTTATGGCCAGCAACGGTGCAAAAACTTCAACGCGTGTGCCCTGATCGGGCGCGGAGTTAACGGACAACGTGCCGCCCACAATTTCGGCGCGCTCCTGCATGCTGATGAGCCCCATGTGCTGCCGGCTTGACTGGGCAAGCTGATAGGGCGAGAAGCCACAGCCATCATCGTCGATGGAGAGGCTGATGCCGCCGGCAACAGTTGCGAGCGCCACGTCAACGTGCGCAGCGTGGGCATGGCGCACGACGTTGGTCAGCGCCTCCTGGGCAATGCGGTAGAGCGTTACCTGCAGTTCAGGCGTAAGCGCACGTTCATCAATGCGCGTCGAGCAGGTGCTCGTCAGGCCTGCTTCGACGGTCATCTCATTCACCAGCGTTTCAAGGGTCACGGCCAGGCCAAACTCTTCCAGCGACGCGGGCCTCAGCCGGTAGGAGAGATCGCGTATCTGCTCAAGCGTCTGCGCGGCCACGTCAAGCGTTGCACTCAATCCGGTGCGGATTGCCTCGGGGTTGTCCTTTTTCTCGAGCGCCTTAATGTGCACAAGCAGGCTGGTGAGCATTTGGCCCGCGCCGTCGTGCAGCTCACGCGCCAGGCGTCTGCGCTCTTCTTCCTGCGCAGTCACCAGATACTCGAGAAGCAGCTGGCGCGCCGCTTCCTTCTCGTCGAGCTTGATGCGCAGCCAGGCGTTGGCCACAAT
This sequence comes from uncultured Chloroflexia bacterium, assembly GCA_963773745.1. Classification (GTDB taxonomy): domain Bacteria; phylum Chloroflexota; class Anaerolineae; order Caldilineales; family Caldilineaceae; genus UBA5069. Next base: position 841,867 of record CAVZCL010000001.1, on the reverse strand, counting down.
CTCGGCCAGTTGTGCGCCTATGGCAAGCAGAAGCTCCTTGTCCTCCTCGGTCACCGCGTGCGCGGGATCCACGAGCAGGTTCATCACGCCAAAGCGCTGGTCAAGCGCTGCCAGCGGCACGCTGATGTGCTCGGCGGCATCCACCGCACCATCCAGGCGCAAGCACCTGACACAATTGAAGCCGGGCGCGAGCTCGCCCTCCATGAAGCGCTTCTGGCAACTGCACTGGGGCGCATCGGGCGCATGCAGCAGCGCTGGCTGCAGCGTATCAGCCACGCCGCACCACGTGGCCAGGTGGAAGAAATCGCGGTCGGGATCGCGCAGGTAAATCCAACCCGTCTTGAGCTTCAGGACATCCACCACAATGGTCAACACAGCAAAGAGCGCATCATGAATTTCGGCCGGACGATTGGCCGCGAGAATGATGCGGTTGATGGCCGCGAGCTGGTGGTTGGTCGACGCGAGCTCGGCCTGCGTGGCCACCAGATGGTCGGTCATCGTGTTTACGGCGCCGGCCAGGTCGCCAATTTCGTCCCTGGACCAGATTGGCACGCGCGCCCTCAGATCGCCGGCGGCCACGCGCTGCGCCATCTTGCGCAGATCCTGCAGCGGCCGCGTGAGGAGGTAGGTGAGCAGGTAGGCGATGAGGAGCGAGCTGGCCGCAGCAAGCACGGTGACGAACTGCACGCTGCGGCGGCCGGCGCGCATGGCCGCGTCCACGCGCACATCGGTGAGCAGATACGAGAGCCAATCCTGCAGCCCCAGCGCAACCCAATAGTTGAGCGAGACGCCCAACACGAGCACGGGCACGATGACCAGTCCCGCGATCTTGATGTGAACGGGTACGGAGAGGATGAGATTGAAGATGCGGTTGCCGAAACGTCCGGCGGCCGTGCGTGGCAGGTCGGTTTCCATAACGGCGCCGCGGGTGAAATGGAGGATGAAGCCATGCGGGGGGACGCAAGCAAGCACTTCTGTTCAGTGTACGCACAAGTGCTCTTTGTGCAAAATCAGGGGCGCGCTGCCTTGTGACGACTTGTGAGCGCCGGCGTTCTTGCGTATAGCGAACGACGCTGCTCTCGACTGTCGATAGGGCGCAGTCACTTGTCTTGCGGCTCAATTGCGGCTCAGTGGCTGACGGCAGAACTTGAATGGTTTATCTACAAAGCCCGTGAGCTTACGTACAGGGGGCTTCCAGCCCTCCGTACGTATGGAACGCGTTGCGGCCCCGAGAGCGGCAGCTGAAGCCGCCGCTACGAGCCACGCCGTCTACTTCTGCGACGCACCACCAAGTCTCAGACGCAAAAAGCGAACGAGGACCGAAAAACGCGTTGCGTTCGCCGATCCCCGTTCCACTTGGTTGTTGAAGAGTCGACCAAGGCAATACTTTAGAGGCCCAGAATCTGCGCCTTCTTGGCAGAGAATTCTTCCTCCGTGAGCAGCCCCTGGTCCTTCATCGCGGCCAGCTTCTGAATTTGAACGAGCTGCTCATCAAAGCCGGCGTCCGCGGGCGCGGCGGCAGCGGCGGCCTGCTGTGCCGCGAGCTGCTGCTGCTCCATGGCCAATTGGTTCTGCTGTGCCTGCATGTCGGCCATTTGCTGCTGCGATGCTGCGTTCTGTTGCGCCGCCGCCTGCTGTGACGACGAACCGCCGCTCATGGCGCCGCTTACTGCCTTGGATGTTGCAGTGGCCGTACCGGCAATGACCGCTGTGCGCGCCATTGTCCCCACCAAACCGGGGCCTCTCCGAGTATTGACAGTAACTCCACGTCGCATTGTGTTGTTTCCTTTCGTGAACTCTCGTCCACCATTGCGTACAGTTTGACTTAACTTGTTATATCACGGCCGGCCCCGGGAATTGCGGAGGCAAGCCCACGATTGCCGCTGAAGTCGGCTTCAATCTGGCGCACAATACTCGCGATGCGGTAGAGCGGCGCGGTGCCGGAAAGCTCAAGTGGCGCGCTTGGCGGCTCCAGGCGCTCGCGCCGGCAGCGCGCCAGTTTGCTTGTACATGTAGACGCAGGATTTTTGGTGATGCCCATCAATTGGGGAACTCAATTGGTTCCGCTCCTCGTCTTGTTGGTGACGCCCTGTTATTCGGCGAGTGCGGCCATGGCCGCTTCAACCACGTCCATGGGGATGCGCGCATTGTCCACAACGCGGCCGTTTGCATTGCGCACGGCCGTGGCAAAGCGCTCGGCCCAGAGATTCTCAAAAACCAGAATCGCACCGGAGGAGCCGGGCTCCAGAAGATCGCCCTCCGCCAAAACGTCATCTTCACTCAGCAGGTCGCTGACTTCACCATCAAGATCGCCAAATGCGCCGGCCTCATCCTCGGGCAAGGCCGAAAGCTCAAAGCTGGCGATGTTGCCATCTTCGTCCTTCTTGATGAAAAGCAGATCAATGATGCGAATCGTTTCCGTTTCAACCAGCTCGATCAGCGCCGGTACAATTTCGCCGCTGAACTGGCTGCCCGGGAATTCCACTACCAGATACTCTACAGGTCCCATGATCAATTCTCCTCTCACACGTTACGCAAGAAAATTCAACCCATCAAGCCGGTCAAGCCACTCCACAGGAAGAGCAGACCGAAGATGAGTGACACAACAATGGTAATGACGCGGTTGTTGCGATCAAGCCACACACGCACGGCCCCCAGCGTGCGGCCGGCCCAGGTGGGCGCGACGGCATAAGCCAGCACGGGCAGTATGAGCAGCGACTGCGCCGACAAAACAAAGAGCAGGTAGGCAATAGTGCTCTCCGTCCGCCCCAGGTTGGCGGCATCAATTGTGGATATGGCGCCAAGGGTAAAGACCCACAGCTTGACGGCAACGAGAACCAGCAGCGCGCCCATGCCAAACGCCTTGAGTGGCGACATGCCGGCCAGCGATTCGAACAGCTTGGGGGGTGGCGCATCTGGGTCGGGCGTCTTGCTCCACTTCTTGTAGGCTGTGATAAGCAGGATGATGCCCAGCACCAGCAGCAGTGTCGACTTGAAGACGGTGGCTCCAGCGTCGGTCTCGGCATAATCGCCACCCGAGAAGACAAAGCCAAAGAGCACGCCCTGCACCAGGCGCACCAGGGTGACGCCTGCCACAAAGGCGGCGCCCTTGACCACGCCCCTGTCGCCACTCAAGAGCATGAGCACGATAATGATCCAGACTGGCAGCAGCGCTGCACCCAGGATCAGAGGCAGCATTTCCACGTAGACAGCGCCCATCACAGCCTCGTTCCTTTACTGGTGCGCCATAATCGGGCGCACTTGGGCTTCCGCAGCCAGCATCAGTTCAACTGCGATTGACTTGTCACCCATAACCGTGTACGTGCGAAACCGAAGCGATGGTTGCGTTTCACCATGACACAGTGAAGGGTGGTTGCCTTCACCAAAAATGTTGGAATGATTGTGGAGTGTCTGCGCTCTGGTGCTACGGCGCAGAGTACCCGAGCGCATCCGTGGCTGCTAACGACAAACTGCAGACCGCCTCTTGTGGCCGAATGTGGTAGAGACCGTTCGCCGCCGAATTGCCATTTCCCGCAGGGCAGGGCGGTTGAGCAGCAGAACTATAAACTGCGATTGAACGTTGTGCAAACAGTAACTACCAACCAAGCAATCGCCCTGCAACAAAGAGAGCGGCCCACTGGATATATATCCAGTGGGCCGCTCTCAAGTCGATGGTAGCGGGGGTAGGGATCGAACCTACGACCTTCGGGTTATGAGCCCGACGAGCTACCGCTGCTCCACCCCGCGTCATATTCGACTGTAAAGAACAGTATACACCCTTTGGCGAAGGCGGTCAAGTTTCGCACCTGTGCAAACGTATCATCTCTCCTTTCCTCGAGTAATCCACTTGCCGATTGGCGGCGCGTGCGCTACGCTTCCATCGTACCCCCGACAAGAAATACGTTGACTGCCTTCGCCTGTGCAGCGCCGCGCAGGAGGAGGGAGAGGCGCGTGCCCAACCGGGGGCGTGCGTTTGCAGCCCACACCAAAGGAGACTGGAATGAGCCGTGGATTGAGACGTAGTACCGGGAGTTTCGCCCATCTGGGCAATTATGCTGATTGTGGCGCTGCTGGCAACAGCCTGCATGCCGATTCAGCCGACAGACAACGTTGCCGTAAAACTTGAAAATGGCGTAGTGGGGACAGTCAACCAGCCTGCCGGCGCCAGCGCCCAGCAGCCCGCACCTGCGGTGCTCATGCTCCATGGCTTTGCCAGCCAGAAGGACGAAGTGGGCAACATGTATGCACGCGCCGCCGACGCGCTGGCCGCACAGGGTGTGGCCTCGCTGCGCATCGACTTCAGCGGCTTTGGCAAGAGCGACGGCGACACAGGCTTTACCACCGTGGGCGGTCAGATTGCCGACGCCGAGGCCGCCTACAACTGGTTGGCCGCACAGCCGTGGGTCGATCCCGCGCGCATTGGCGTGCTGGGCTTCAGCCTGGGCGGCGGCATCGCCATCATGACAGCGGGCGCACACCCCGACTGGTTCAAGTCCATGGCGACCTGGTCGTCGGTGGGTGATTTTGACGCCGACTTCTCGGGGCCGCCCTATGACGAGGCGCGCGTGATTGCCGCCGAAAACGGCATCGTGGGGATGGACCTGGGCTGGCGCACGATTGCGCTCAAGAACGAGTTCTTCACAACGATGAAAGACTTCAGCATCGCCGATGCAATTACCCAATACCCTGGCGCCTTCCTGGCTGTGGCGGGTGATCAGGACTTCTCTGCCGCCTATGCCCCGGGTCTGGCCGATGCGGCCCCCGGCGCCAACACCGAGGCGTGGATCATCCCCGGCGGCGACCATATCTATATGGTGCTGACCGAAGACCAGACCATGGCCGAAGAGGTCATTCAGCGCACCGCCACCTGGTTTGCAGAAACCCTGGCGGCAGAGTAAAGACGAGTACACAGATTTCACAGAAAAAGAGGGATAACAACGGATATCCGTTGTTATCCCTCTTTTTCTGTGAAATCTGTGTACTCGCGTTTGCTTAGTAGGTGCGCTGGACGACGAAATCGCAAAGGCCGAGCATGGCGCGGCGGTAGCTGCTATCGGGGAAGAGTTGCAGGTCGGCGCGGGCGTGCTCCACAAAGGCTTCAGCCTCGGCGCGTGCGGCTTCGACGCCAGAGCCCGCGCGCAGCTCGCTCACAATCTCGCGCACCATGGCCTGCCATCCGGCGTCGTCGCCCATTTCGGCGCGTGCCTGCAGCCGATCCATCTCGGCCACCAGCGCGCCTTCGTCCGGATGGCTGCGCAGGTAGTGGAAGAAGGGCAGCGTCAATGTGCCCTGGAGCAGGTCACTGCCGGCCGGCTTGCCCAACGTGCTCTCGTCGCTGGTGAAATCCAGAATGTCGTCCACAATCTGGAAGGCCATGCCCAGGTGGTAGCCATAACTGCGCAGCGCATTCACCCCTTCGGCGGGCTGCGCCGAAAGAAGCGCTGCGCCTTCGGTGGCAGCGCAGAAGAGGCTGGCCGTCTTGGCATAAATGCGCTGATAGTAGCTCTCGCGTGGCTGGTCAAAGCGGAAGCGGTCGAGCAGTTGGCGCAATTCGCCATCCACAATCACGCGCAGCGTTTCGGCAAAGGCGCGGATGACCTGCATGCTGCCCGTTTCGGCCGAGAGTTGCGCTGCTGTGCCGAACATGTAATTGCCCGCCAACACTGTGGAGCCGCCGCTCCAGGTGGCATTGAGTGTGGGCGCGCCGCGTCGCAGCAGCGCGCCGTCAATCACGTCGTCGTGCACAAGCGTTGAGGTGTGCAGCATCTCCACAGAGGCGGCCAGCGCAATCACGCGCTCGTAGTCGGGTGTGCCCTGCAGCGTGCCGCGCGCCGGGTTCATCTCGGCTGCGAGCAACGCCAGGGCAGGGCGCAGCCGCTTGCCGCCACTGCCTATCAGCGAGAGAAATGCATTGGCCAAAGGCGCAAAGAGTGAATCGCCCCCGTTGCTGTCTGCAGATTCCACAACACGCAGGCGCGCTTCCACACGCTCGAGGCCCGGGCGCACGGGCTCCAGCAGGTCGGCGGCGCGCAGCGCAGTGCGCACCGCCGCGCCGCCATCGGCTCCGTTGGCGTGTACGTGCGGGCGCTCTGCAACGCCATCTGCCAGGCGATTTGTTGCTCGATCGGCCGTGCGATCTGCCATGAGATCTGCCATGCGGTCCGCCAGACGTTCTGCAGCATGCACGGTCGTCGCTTGTTCGCTTTGCATGTCAGCCGGCGGGTGCAGAAACGGTGTTGTCAACCACGGTACTGTTTGCGCCGAGCGGGTGGATTGCGGTGTCACGCGCGCTTCGATTCTCCAAACGAAAGTGGCCGGGCTGCGCACTCATGCGCGGCAGGCCATAGAAGGTAGATGCCACCGCCGTCGTGCGCGCCGCCACTTCGTCAACGGCCAACCCTGTCAGGCCGGCCAGCGCCGCGCAGACCAGCGCCACATAGGCCGGCTCGTTGCGCTTGCCGCGGTGCGGATGGGGTGTCAGATAGGGCGCATCGGTCTCCAGCATCAGGCGGTCCGGCCGCAGTTCCTGCGCCAGCGCGTGGAGCGCATGGGCGTTGCGAAAGGTGACAGGGCCGCCCAGCCCCAGCACAAAGCCCCAACTGTATGCTTCTTCGGCAAGCGCGGCGTCGCCCGAAAAGGCGTGCAGAACACCGGCAAAGGGGCGTTGCGCCAGCGGCGAGCCACGAAAGTGCGCGCCCGCCACCCACTTGCGCAGCACCTTGGCCACGGCGTCGTTGGCGTCGCGGCTGTGGATGATGACGGGCAGCCCCAGCTCGGCGGCCAGGGCAAGCTGCGCCTCAAAGGCCTCGTGCTGGATTGCAGGCGGCACATCCCGCCAGTAGAAATCGAGGCCGATTTCGCCGATGGCGACCACGCCCTCCTCAGCTGCGAGCGCGCGCAGTGCATCAATGTGCGCCATCGTAAAATCGCTGCTGCTGGTAGGGTGAATGCCCACGGCGGCGTAGACGCCATCAATGGATTGCGCCAGCTTGATGGCCGCGCGGCTGTGCGCCAAATCAATGCCCGGGTTAATGAGCGCCCGTAGACCGGCTGCGGCGGCACGCGCCAGCACTGCGTCCCGATCAGCGTCGAACTGGTCGAGATCGAGGTGACAGTGGCTGTCCACCAGGGGTGGCAGTGCGGCCTGGTTCTGGTCCGATGGGAGCGACACGTCTGCAATCCCTCATCACGTCTATCCGCCCGTTGCGCATAGCACTCATTCAAGTTTGTTCAGTTTATCACAGACGGCGGGGTGCAGACCGTAGTTCAGATTCCCGCAAGACGCTTTCCATCCGCGAGGATGCCCGCCACGGCCGCTTGATCCGTGGTCTCGGTGTAGACGCGAATCAGCGGCTCCGTGCCCGAAAAGCGCACAAGCAGCCAGCCGCCGTCATCCATGACAAACTTGTAGCCGTCAGTGGTTACCAGCTCGGTCACCTTGTGGCCGCCCAGGCTGATGTTGGAAATGTCGAGGTTGTTCAGGCGCGCCATGGCTTCACGCTTCATCGCGTCGTCGGTCAAGCGTGTGTCAATGCGGTCATAGAAGTGCTCGCCCACCACGTCGAAGAGCATTTGCAGCAGTTCGGTGGGTTTCTTGCCTGTGCGCACCATGAAATCCAGCAGGTAGAGGTTGGCCAGAATGCCGTCGCGCTCGGGCACGTGGCCGCGGAATGCGTAGCCGCCGCTCTCTTCCCCACCCATGAGTGCGTTGTGCTCCATCATCGCCGGCGCCACATACTTGAAGCCCACGCCTGTATTGACCACCGGAACGTCGTAGATTTTGCCCAGCTTGTCGAGCATGGAGGTGGTGCTGAGTGTCTTGACGATTGTGCCGCGCGCGCCGCGCACCTCAAGGAAGTAGTAGGCCAGCAGTGCATAGACGCGCAACTGATCCACGAACTCGCCATTCTCGTCGCCAAAGCCGCAGCGGTCGGCGTCGCCGTCGAGGATACAGACGCAGTTGGCCCCCGCGGCGCGCCCGGCGGCAAGGCCGGCATCCACGTTGGGCGGAATCGGCTCGGGGCGCTTCATTTCGGGAAAGATGGGGTTGCGCTCGGCGTGGACGTCGATCACCTGCGTTGCGCCGCCGGCCAGAAAGCCGCTGAGCCAGCCCGAACCGTTGCCCCACATGTTGTCGATGACTACGGTGAGCCCGGCGGCGCGAATCGGCTCGACGTCGATGAGTTCGTGAATGTGCGCCACGTACGCAGGACGGGCGTCGTGATAGACGATGCGCCCTGCGGACAACGCTTCGCTCAGGGGCATGCGGCGAATCGCGCCATCGTCGCCCGCGGCGGGGATGAGGCTTTCGATTTGCGCGAGGCCGTCGGGCGCAATTGCGCCGCCGTTCTCGTCGCGCACCTTGAAGCCGCAATCTTCGGGCGGGTTGTGGCTGGCCGTGATATTGACCGCAGCCAGCGCGCCCCGCTCCACCACCGTGTAGGAGATGGCCGGCGTGGGCGTGGCGCTGGGCGTGAGCCACACCTGAAAGCCGTTGCCCGCCAGCACCTCGGCCGCAGCGGCGGCGAAGTACTCGGCCTGGAAGCGGCGGTCGTAGCCCACCACAACGCTGCCTGCTTTGCCGTTCGCCGTCAGATAGGAGGCCATACCCTGCGCCGCACGGCGCACATTGGCAAAGGTATAGTCGTCGGCAATCCTGCCGCGCCAGCCGTCGGTGCCGAACTTGATGTCGGAAGCCATTGCGTTCCCTCGCTCCATTGCGTGTGCCAGCGCGTCACTGCAAGTGCGCTGCGATGAATTTAACGTGATGAGTTTTGGCTGCTCCGGCGCTATAATGCCGTACAAGGCGTGCACTTTCCACCTTGTGATTCAGTATAGCAGTGGAGCGGCGGATTGGGATAGCCGATTGCTGCCCAAAGGCGCGTCTTTTGCGCGAGTGCAGGGTGGCGTTGCGTGTCCCGATGCGCTGCGTTGCGTAGCGGTGGCTTCAGCCGCCGTTCTCGAGAACGCAACATGATCTCCACTTACGGCAGCTAAAGCAGCCGCCACGATAAGCAACGCTGGTTTGGAGAATCACACGTGACATTGCCCGCGGAGAACAATTACATATCTGCAGAGCGCACGCGCCTTCACCGGCGCGTGCGTGCGCTGGCGCGCGCCCTGCTGCTCCTTGTCGCGCTGCTGTTGCCGCAAGGTGCACTTGTGGCGCAGCAACCTGCGGGTGGTAGCGCCCCCTATGCCAGCTACTTGCCGCTGCTGGCGGGCGCGCCGGCGCGCGCCAACGGTGCCGTTATCCCCGGGCAGTATATTGTCACATTGGCGTCGCCCGCGATACGCGCCGCTGCCTCGGACGATGGCAGCGCGATGAGTGCAGAAGCCTTTGCGCAAAGCGTTGTCTCCACCTACGGCGGGGAGTTGCTCTTCACCTACACGGCCGCACTCGAGGGTTTTGCAGCACAACTCAGCCCGCAGGCGCTGGAGGCGCTGCAGCACAACCCCAGTGTGGCCACCATCGAATTGGACCGGATTATCAGCCTTGAGGATGAGGGCGCACCTCTCGCAGAGGCCGCGGGATCAACCACGCAGTCGCCCGCGCCGTGGGGGCTGGACCGGGTGGATCAGCGTGCGCTGCCCCTCTCCAACAGCTTTTCGTACGCGGGCGCCGGCGCGGGTGTCCACCTCTACATTATTGACACGGGGTTGCTCACCACGCACGTGGAGTTCACCGGGCGTGTGGGCGCAGGCTACTCGGTGATCACCGACGGCCGTGGTGTGGGCGACTGCAACGGCCACGGCACGCACGTGGCGGGTATTGCCGCGGGCACTACGTGGGGCGTGGCCAAGGAAGCCATTGTTCATCCAGTGCGCGTGCTGGCATGCGATGGTAAAGGCACCGTTGCCGGTGTGGCGGCAGGTGTGGATTGGGTGATTGCCAATGCCATCCAGCCTGCCGTTGCGAACTTGAGCATTCAGGCTAATGCGGATGCTTCGACGCTCTTGCTTGAAGCCGCGGTGAACAACTCCATTGCCGCCGGCATCCCGTACGCGGTGGCCGCCGGCAACAGCACTTTGGACGCATGCTACATAGCGCCGGCCCGAGTGGCAGCCGCAATCACCGTGGGCGCAACAGAACGGACGGATGCGCGCGTTGGGTTCTCCAACTTCGGGCCTTGTCTCGATCTCTTTGCGCCGGGCGGTGCAATTACGTCGGCCGATATCGCCAGCGATACGGCGAGCAAAGAGCGCACGGGCACATCCATGGCCGCGCCGCATGTGGCGGGTGCGGCGGCGCTCTATCTGGAAGCGCACCCAAGCGCAGCACCGGCAGTTGTGCGCGACGCGCTGGTGGGCAGTGCCACGCTCAATGTGGTCTCCAATGCACGCACGAACTCACCCAATCGGCTGCTCTACACGGGGCTGATTTGGGGCGGCGTGCCAACGCCCACGCGAACGCCGACAGTGACGCCGACGCGTACGCAGACACCGGCCGGCACACCTGCAGCCACTGCCACGCAGACGGTCACGCCAACGCCCACGCCAACGCCCACGCCAACTGCCACCTCGACGTCGTCGCCGCCCTATTTCCCGATTACGGCGACTGCAACGCCGCCTGGCGCGCGCACACAGCGCTACTTCGTGCCGATCGTCGCAAAATCGGTCACGCGCCAGAGCCCATAACGCCACAATGAGCTTTCCCGCAGGCTGGAAGTTACTGTGCGCAGCCGCGCATTGCCCCCGTTTGCGAAACACATCCGCCGTCCCCTGCGTTGACAATCCGCGCGCCCACCGTGTAAACTTCGGCAGCATCAGACTGGCACCATCTTAAAACGCAATCGAATCCTCCCCGGAAGCGCGTGGGCCGACCCTTTACGATTTCTCCAGCGCTGCCTTTCGGCAACTTCACGCTTCTCCTTGGTTGCCACTTTGCTGTTGCGCAGTGGCCGCATGGCGACCACACCGTGGCTCGCAGGTGCAGAGGCGACGCGCACCCTGAATAGAGGCGATATGTACGAAGGTCTCGAGGTCATTGACTTCCACGCCCATTTCCCCACCGAAGGCCCCTGGTTCCCCGACATGGGCGACACAATGAAGCTCTATACGGAGCAGGTGAGCGAAGAGCGCCGCCGCATTATTCAGGAGAAGAGCCGCCCCTATCAGGAGCAATGGCGGCGCATGTGGAACTTTCCCCAGGCAGAGGGCAAGGACGCGCACCCAGGCGACCGTGAACAGGCGCGTCGCTGGGTGGAGGAGCTGGACACCTACGGCATCCGCGCAATTGGTTTTGTCACCGGCGGCGGCAATGAGCACCTGGCCGAAGTCTGCAGCTGGTATCCGGATCGCTTCGTGGGCTTTGCCCACCATTCGCCCTTCCTGCCCGATGCCGTTGAGCGGCTGGAGCATGCGGTCAACGATTTGGGGCTGCGCGCCTACAAGCTGCTGGCCCCCAATATCGAAGAGCCAATCGAGGATCCGCGCGCATTCCCCGTGTGGGAGAAGTGCGCCGAGCTTGGCATCCCCGTGCTGATTCACTTTGGCATCCAGGGCGGAGCGGGCGGCATCGCCTGGCATCAGAACATCAACCCGCTCAAGCTGCACAATGTGGCCAAGTCCTTCCCCGAAGTTGATTTTGTGGTTCCCCACTTTGGCTGCGCTTGGGAGCGGGAGACGCTGCAACTGGCGTGGGCCTGCCCCAATGTGAGCGTTGACACCAGCGGCAGCAACCAGTGGATTCGCTGGGTGCCCGGCGAGGTGACCGTCAAGTACCTCTTCCGCAAGTATTACGAGACCATTGGCCCCGAGCGCATTATCTTCGGCACGGATTCAAGCTGGTTCCCACGTGGCTTTGCCCTGCGCTATCTGCAGGATCAGCTGCGCGACTGCCTGGATCTGAACATGCCCGAAGAACACCTCAAGTTGATCTTCGCCGGCAATGCCGCGCGTTTGCTCAAGATTTCCCTCTAGCCGTCCGAGCGTTCCCTGTACCGGAGGCGCCTTTCGCGCCTGCACAACCATCCACACTCAGGAGAAGAGAGAATGAAGTCGCACAAATTGTTCACACTGATGGCGTTGCTTGTCATGGTCGCGCTGATTGCGTCGGCCTGTGGCGCGCCTGCAGCAGCCCCGGCCGTCGAGGCCCCCGCTGCTCCCGCCGCTGAAGCTGCCGCCACCGAAGCGCCCGCCGCCGAGGCCCCTGCCGCCGAAGCTGCAGCGACCGAGGCTCCCGCCGAAGAGGCTGCCCCTGCCGCCGATGGCGATGTCATCGAACTCGAGTACTGGCAGTACAACTTTGAGGCACGCATCAAGGCCATGGACATGCTCATTGAGCAGTTCGAGGCCGAGAACCCCGGCATCAAGATCATCCACAATTCGGACATCCCCTACGACCAGTTCCGCGACAAGATTGCCGCGAGCGTGCCGGCCGGCGTGGGCCCCGACGTTGTGACGCTCTTCTACTCGTGGCAGCCCGCCTGGGTGGCCGCTGATTACATCGTTCCGCTCCCTGCAGACGAATTCCCGCCGGAAGAAGTGCTCGCGCAGTTCAGCCCGCTGGTTGAGTCCAGCTTCCAGGACGGCGAAATCTACACGCTGCCCACAGCCGTCCGCACGCTGGCGCTCTTCTACAACAAGGACCTGATGGAAGCCGCCGGCCTCGATCCCGAGAACCCGCCGACAACCATTCAGGAGCTCGAGGAGCAGGCCGTACAGTGCACCAAGCTTGACGATGCCGGCAATTACGAGATCATGGGCTTCCCTGTCTCCATGTCCGGACAGGCGCACAACTGGTATCGCGAAGTCCTGCTGCGCCAGTTTGGCCAGGAGCCCCAGAGCGAAGACAACCGCACCATCCTGTGGAATGCCAGCCAGGCCGGCTACGACGCCTGGGACCAGCTGCTCAAGTTCGAGACGGAACTCAAGACCGGCGATGCCACGCTCTTTGATGGCGACCCGAACTTCTTCCTTTCGGGCAAGGCCTGTTTCCACATTGACGGTTCCTTCCGCCTGGGCACGATTGCCAATAGCGCGCCGGACCTCAACTTCGGCGTCACCGAAATGCCAACTGTCAATGACGTCAAGATGACCTTTGGCTCCTTCTGGACGCATGGCATCACCAACAAGGCCGCCGCCGACCCGGCGCGCATGGATGCTGCCGTCAAGTTCCTCAAGTTCATCACCACGCCCGCCGCCGGCGCCCTGTGGGTTGCCGAGACGGGTGAGTTGCCCGCACAGCTTGAAGCTGCGTCAGATGCCACCCTCCTGGCTGATCCCAAGCTGGGCGCCTTTGTCGCCGGCCTGCCCTATGCCGCTTCCACCTTCCTTGTGGACGAGTCGGTTGTGCGTCAGTCGCTGCTTGATGCGTACGACGCCGTCAAGCTCAATGACGCTGACCCGGCCGAAGAGCTCGACTTCGCCGTGGAGACTTCGCAGGAATTCTACGACGAATTCTGGGCCGAGAACTAGGCTGACGGCGTGGTGGCAGTCAGTTGCCACACTGAGAGCGCATGGAGGCGCAGACCGCGCCTCCATGCGCTCTTGTATAGTCTGTCCAGACGCTTGCACGACGATCACTTCCCCGCAATTGCACCCTTGCCCGGAGACGCCCATGAGAATATCGCTCAGCCAGCGCCGCGTGTTGTGGGCCTACGGTTTTCTCTCCGTAAGCCTCATCTTCTTCATCACAATCCGCTGGTACCCAACGCTGTCGGCCCTCAACATCAGCTTCCGCGATTGGAATGTACTCAAAGGCGCGGGGCCGTGGGTAGGGATGGAGAACTATCGCGACATCTGGGATGATCTCTTCAAACCGCGCAGTGCTGTGCGCGCCGCCTTCATCAACACAATCGAGTACGTCGTCTATGGCGTGCCCGCGCAGATGATCGTCAGCCTGGGCGTGGCGCTGCTGCTGACGCAAATTCGCCGCCTCTCGGGCTTCTTCCGCGCCGCCTACTTCATTCCCTACGTCACCTCGGCCGTCGCCGTGGCGTTCGTGTGGAACTGGCTCTATGCACCGCAGAGCGGCTTCATCAATCAAATTCTCAGCGGGATTGGGTTGCCCACTCAGCCTTTTCTGCAGAGTCCCAGCCAGGCGCTGCTTTCGATTGCGGCCGTGGCCGTGTGGCAGGGGCTGGGCTTTTCCATCATCATCTTTCTGGCAGGCTTGCAGCAGATTCCCGAAATCTATTATGAGGCGGCGCGCATTGATGGGGCCAATGGCTGGCAAATCTTCTGGCGCATTACGCTGCCGCTGCTAAACCCGATTATTGTCTACCTCTCTGTCTTGTCCACAATTTCCTTCCTGCGCCTCTTTGCGCTGGTGCAGAACATGAGCCCACGCGGCGCAGGCGGCCCCCTCAACAGTACGACCACCGTCGTGCTTGAGGTCTACAAGGAGGGCTTTGCCAAGTTCAACATGGGCTATGCGGCAGCGCTCACCGTGCTGCTCTTTCTCATCATCCTTGTGATTACCATTGTGCAACTGCGGCTGCTCACACGCCGTGTGGAATATTAGGAGCCTCTGCCATGGCAACCGTCCTTGACACCGACGCCGCTCACAGCCTGGAGATTGCCGAACGGGTTGTGTCGCAGCCGGAGCCCGGCTCCAAGCGCTTTTCGTGGACTATGCTGCTTGCCTACGTGCTGCTGAGCATTGGCGCGCTCGTAATGGTTGTGCCCTTCGCGTGGATGGTCCTCACCAGCCTCAAGCCCGCACCCGAACTGCTGCAGTTCGCCTTCCTGCCCAAGAACCCCACGCTGGACAACTACGTGCGCGTGCTCACCACCAGCAGCTTTCCGCGCTGGTACTGGAACAGCATTCTGGTGGCAACCATTAGCACCGTCACCGTGGCCTTCTTTGATTCGCTGGCCGGTTACACGCTCAACAAGTTCTCTTTCCCGGGCAAGAACATCATTTTTCTGGGCATCCTCGCCACCCTCATGGTGCCCACGGAGATGCTCATCATCCCCTGGTTTCAGATGAGCGTGGACCTGGGCTGGAATGTGGGGCTCTGGCAGTATTGGGGCATTGCCTTCCCGGGCGTCATCACGGCGACGGGTATCTTCCTCATGCGCCAGTTCTTCGACAGCGTCCCCGACGAGCTACTCGATGCCGCGCGCATTGATGGCGTGAGCGAATTCGGCATCTGGTGGTACATTGCCATGCCGCTGGTAAAATCGGCCGTGGCGGCGCTCTGCATCTTCAACTTCATTGGCAACTGGAACGCCTACTTGTGGCCGCTGATCATTGCCAGCCAGCGCCAGTACTACACGCTGCCCGTGGGGCTGAGCTTCTTCCGCGGTGAATCAACCGTGGAGTGGGAGAAGATCATGACGGCGGCAAGCCTCGCCACCATCCCGCTTCTCATCGTCTTCATCATCTTCCAGCGCCAGATCATCAAGGGCATCGCGCTGACGGGAATGAAGAGTTGACAAGTCCAATGGTTCAAGGGTTCAACGGTTGTGGGTCAAGGGTGGATTGACGGAAGACTGAAGTAAAATTAAGTCTGGTCAGTGTACTTGAACGTGAACGATCGCAAGACGTTCGATGTCGATGTGTCCCCTAACAAAGCCAGTCGATTGCCTAACGGTCGTAACGTGTTTGAATGACATGAGGGGCGAACAATGAATTGGCCAGATCGATTCATCAACCAGATTATCTGCGGTGACGCCGTAGAAGTCATGAAAGAGATACCTGATGGCACAGTTGACCTTGCTGTCACCTCGCCGCCATACAATCTGAAGAACTCAACAGGCAACGGCATGAAGGATGGGCGTGGCGGCAAGTGGGCCAATGCCGCGCTGCAGAAAGGGTATGCCAGCCACGATGACTGCATGCCGCACGAAGAATATGTGGAATGGCAAAGGGCGTGCTTGCACGAAATGCTGCGGACATTGAAAGAAACCGGAGCCATCTTCTACAACCACAAATGGCGTGTTCAAGATGGTTTGCTACAAGACAGGCAAGACATTGTCCAGGGATTTCCAGTACGGCAGATCATTATTTGGCGCAGGAAAGGAGGAATCAACTTCAACAAGGGTTACTTTCTGCCAACATACGAGGTTATCTACTTGATAGCAAAGAAGCACTTCACGTTGGCCCCCAAGGCGAATGCGCTAGGTGATGTGTGGGAGTTTAACCAGGAGATGAATAATCCTCACCCTGCGCCTTTCCCGGTTCAGCTTATTGAGAGAATCATTGGCTCCACAATGGCGCAAGTTGTATTGGATCCCTTTATGGGTTCGGGAACAACAGCAATTGCCGCCAAGAATCTCGGCAGAAGCTATATCGGCATCGAACTATCGCGTGATTACTGTGACCTTGCTCGGCGACGCATAGAAGGCGGTTCGGTAGTGGATGGACAGGAGTCACTCTTCATCCAGAACAAGCTCGCGCTAGGAGAGTGACAGTGCAGCTGTATACAAAAGAAGGGCTGATTGCGACACTAAAAGAACTTGCCGCATTGGGGTGGGTTGAAAACGGACGGTTCGGAAATCATGGCGGCATTGGGAACACACTGGAGGACTATCTCGGCATTACCGAAAACAATCTGCCAATCCCCAATGCGGCCGAGTGGGAACTCAAAACACGCAGAGCAAATTCATCTTCGTTAGTGACTCTCTTTCATTGCGAGCCATCACCACGAGCTTTAAAGTTCGTGCCACGGGTTCTGCTGCCCAACTATGGTTGGAGACACCAGGAAGCGGACAAGCGGTACGGTGTCGATGAAACGAGTTTTCGACAGACCATTCATGGAATGTCATATAGTGACAGAGGCTTCATCGTGAAGGTTGACCGAGTGGGGCGAAGAGTTCTTGTTTCATTTGACGCCTCCAAAGTCGATCCAAGACATTCAGCGTGGTTGCAGGATGTCGAGAAGAAAATCGGATTGAATGAATTGAATCCGCAGCCCTATTGGGGCTTTGACGACCTTGAGCACAAAGCGGGTACGAAACTTCTCAATTGTTTCTATGTGCAGGCAGAAGTGAAGAAGGAAGACAATAGGGAATACTACTGGTACAACAGCGTCTTGATGTTGCAAAGGTTTAATGTGGAAAAGCTGCTTGAAGCACTTGAAGCGGGCGCGATGCTCATTGACTTCGATGCGAGAAGTGGACACAATCACGGGACGAAATTCAGACTTCGCCCCAAGTCCTTGCCCGCGCTCTACGAAACCGTGATAACTGTCATCTAGTCCGGAAGACTGCATGCCCTCCTTTCCGCACCCTGAATACACACGCACAGTTCTGCTCCCCTCCTATGAGGATTCGGAGCGCTTTCTCTTTGACCCCATGCTCGCCTCGCACGAGGCGCATGCGCTCATGCTCGCCGAGACGGGCGTCATCTCGACCGAGAACGCCGCCGCCATTCTGCGCGCTGTGGCGCAGATGCGCGCCGAAGGCGTTGGCGCGCTGGGCTACGTGCCCGGCATTGAGGATCTCTTCTTCCGCGTCGAGGGGCGCATCATCGAACTGGCGGGGGCAGACTTCGGCGGTAACCTGCAGCTTGCGCGCAGCCGCAATGATCTGGGCCACGCCTTGGCGCGCATGGCCTTCCGCGCGCTGCTGCTGGGGCTGGACGCCGACCTGCTGGCCCTGCGCGATGCGGTGCTAGCGCTGGCGCGCGAACACGTGGAGACCATCATGCCCGGCTACACGCACACGCAGCCGGCGCAGCCCATTACCTTTGCCCACTACCTGGCCGGCGTGCTCACCGCAATGCAAAAGGATCAGGCACGCGTGCAGGCGGCCTTTGCCAACATGAACGAGTCGCCCCTGGGTGCGGCAGCGCTTACGGGTACGGGCTTTGCCATTGACCGGGAGCGCGTGGCTGCGCTGCTGGGCTTCGACAGCGTCATTGCCAGCACGCAGCATTGCATTGGCGCAGGCGATCACCTCACCGACGCGGCCGCTGCCATTCAGTCGCTGGCCGTGCAGTTGAGCCGCGTCACGCATGATCTGCTTGTGCGCGCCACCAGGGAGACGAATGCGCTTTATATTGACGACTCCTTCATTCAGATTTCGTCGATCATGCCGCAGAAGCGCAACCCTGTCGTGCTCGAGCATCTGCGCGCCCGCTTGAGCCGCACGCTGGGCTATGCGCAAACAGTGGTGCTGCAGTGCCACAGCATTCCCTATGGCGACACGCAGGACATTGAGGACGAGATTCTGCCGCCTCTCGTCAACGCCATTTTTAGTATGCGCGAGTGTGTCACGCTCTACACAGCGGTCTTCGCCACGCTCACGCTCAACAAGGAGCACCTGCGTGCGCAGGCGGCGCTGGGCTTCACCACCGCCACGGAACTGGCGGATGCGCTGGTGCGCGAGGCCGGGCTACCCTTCCGTTCGGCGCACAAGGTGGTGGCGACCATGGTCAAACAGGCCGTGGCTGATGGCATCCCCAGCACAGAGCTCACGCTCGAGCGGCTGCAGGCGGCGGCCCAGGCGGCAATCGGAGACAGGCTGAAGTTGAGCGAGGCGCAATTCAACCTCGCCCTGGACGCGCAGCACTTCATTGATGTGCGCAATGGGCTGGGCGGTGTCGCGCCGGCGGCCACAGGCGCCGTGCTTGATAGGTGCGCCGCCGCGCTGCAGGCCGATGTGGCATGGCTGGCAGCGGCGCAGAAGCGGCTCGAGGCGGCGGATGCCATGCGCAGCGGCGCGGCGCAAGGCGCTCATTCGCTAACGGACAAAACT
This sequence comes from uncultured Chloroflexia bacterium, assembly GCA_963773745.1. GTDB lineage: Bacteria > Chloroflexota > Anaerolineae > Caldilineales > Caldilineaceae > UBA5069. The sequence continues at coordinate 823,219 of CAVZCL010000001.1, read as the reverse complement.
CTTGTACACAGATTTCACAGAAAAGGACAGATAACAACGGATTATCCGTTGTTATCTGTCCTTTTCTGTGAAATCTGTGTACAAGAGTTTTGTCGGATTGGCTATCTTGCGCTCTGCCACATGCGCGTGCGCGCCGACTCGAGCACGGCGTCGCAGACAAGCTGCGTGGCGAGGCCGTCGGAAAAGTCGGGCACGCGCTTCTCGCCTGCTTCCAGCCCATCCAGAAAATCGGATATCTGGTGAATGAAGGTGTGCTCATAGCCAATCGCGCAGCCGGGCACCCACCAGTTCGCCATGTAGGGGTGGTCGCCATCCCACACGCCGATGGTGCGGAAGCCGCGCACAAGCGCATCGTCGCTGTGCTGGTAGAACTGCAGCTGGTGGGCGTTCTCCAGATCAAACGCGATGCTTGCCTTCTCACCGTTAATCTCGAAGGTGTTGTGGTTCTTGCGGCCGCAGGCATAGCGGGTGGACTCAAAGGTGCCCAGCGCGCCATTCTCAAAGCGCGCCAGGAAGGCGCACGCGTCGTCAATGCGCACCGGCATCACCTGGCCCGGCGCATCCTGCAGCGGCCGCTCCGCGACGAAGGTTTCTGTCATGGCCGTCACCTCGCGGATGGGCCCGGCCATCCACAGCGCCAAGTCAATCGCATGGGCCAGCAGGTCGCCCGTCACGCCGCTGCCGGCCGCGTCGGCGTCGAGCCGCCAGAGCGTGTTGCCCCCTTGCGGCAGGTTGGGGTTGATGGTCCAGTCCTGCAAATAGAGCGCGCGGTAATGAAAAATGCGCCCCAGCCGCCCTTCGTCTACAAGCTGTTTGGCGAGCGCCACCGCGGGCACGCGCCTGTAGTTGAAGGAGACCATGGTGGGGCGGCCGCTGCGTGCGGCGGCGTCCACCATGCGGCGCGCTTGCGCGGCGTTCATTGCCAGCGGCTTCTCGCAGATGACCATCTTGCCCGCCTCCAGCGCTGCAATCGCAATTTCGGCGTGCGAATCGTTGGGCGTGCAGATGTCAATCACGTCAATATCGGCGCGGTCTATCAGTGTGCGCCAGTCGGTGGTCGACTCCGCCCAGCCCCAGCGTGCAGCAAAGGCTTGCAGCGCGCTCTCATTGCGCGCGCAGACAACCTGGCGCACCGGCTCAATCGAGTGCGGAAAGAAGGTGTTCACCTGGCGAAAGGCGTTCGAATGCGTGCGCCCCATGAAGCCTGTGCCGATCATGCCAACTCTGAGTTGCTGCACTGCGCGCCTCCTTCACGTCAAAGAAACGCCGTACACAGATTTCACAGATTGAGCACAGATTACAACGGATATCTGCCGTTATCTGTTCTTTTCTGTGGAATCTGTGTACGGCCGTTATATCAACTACGCGATCCAGGACTACTTCTCAAACTTGTCGGGTGTCTGGAGCAGCGCCTGCACCTCGGCCGAGTCAACATTCTCGGGGGTGATCAGCACAGGGGCCAGCTCGATGCTCTTGGGGTCAATCGTGACGCCATTGATGTAGTCGTCAATCGCCTGCACGCCCTGGTAGCCCATCTGGTACGGGTCCTGCGCAATGATGGCCTGGATGGTGCCGTCATCGAAGAGGGGCAGAATCTCGGGGCTGGGGTCGAAGGTGATGATGACCAGATCCTTGTCCATGCCCTTGGCAATTGCGGCCTGCGCAATGCCCGAGGCGATGGGGGCGGCTGCCGAGAAGAAGCCCGCAATGTCCGGGTTGCCTGTGATGAGGTCGGTCGCGATGTTGAGCGACTTGGCCGCATCAGCGTCGGTCCACTGCGTCTCAAGCACTTCCATGTCGGGGTACTGGGCAATTGCATCGGCAAAGCCCACGCTGCGCCCTGCGCTTACAGAGCCGGCCTGAATGCCGAGGTTGGCAACCTTGCCCTTGCCGTCCAGCAGGCGCGCCATCTCTTCGCCTGCCATGAAGCCACCCTTGTACTGGTCGGTGATGATGCTGGCAATCGGCGCATCACCGTTCACGCCCGAGTCGGCCATGGCCACGGGCACGCCCGCTGCCATTGCCTCTTCAATCGGCGGAATCAGCGCTTCAGAGTCGAGGGCAGCGAGCAGGATGCCGGCCGGCTGCTTCTTGGTGATGTTGCGCACCAGGTCCACCTGCGAGGCGATGTCGGCCTCAGTGGCGGGGCCCTGGTAGTCAACGGTGTAGCCCAGTTCCCGTGCACGGTCCTGCGCACCCTTCACCAGGAAGAGATAGAAGGTGGCCGAGGTGGACTTGGGAATGAAGACGATCTCGCCCTTGTCGGCGGGCGCGGCGGCCTCGTCTGCGGCCGGTGCAGCAGCAACGTCTGCGGCCGGGGCCGCGGCGGGCGCGGCAGCAGGCACGGCACAGCCGGCCAGCAGCCCCAAAATCAGGAACAGCGCAAAAATCGGTGTCAGCTTCTTCAACATGTCTTCCTCCTGTGGATCCTGCAGAATGGTGCGGAAATGTTGGAACGTTGACCAAAACTGCCCATCTCTCCTCATACAGCGAACTGCTCGGCCGAGCGCGATGCGCAGAGCCTGTTTCAACGCCGCCGCCGGTACTGATCGATGGCGACGGCGGCGATGATCACGATGCCGTTGACGACATACTGCCAGAAGGCGTTGACGCCCAGAATGTTGAGGCCGTTGCGAATTGTCGTCACCAGAAGTGCGCCAATCAGCGTCGCCAGTATGCTCCCCTCGCCGCCAAAGGTGGACGCGCCGCCAATCAGCACGGCCCCAATTGCAAGCAGCTCGTAGCCGTTGCCACCTGCCGGCTGCACAGTGGCCAGCCGCCCTGCCTCCACAATCGAGGCCAGTCCGCTCATCAGGCCGGCAATGGTGTAGATACCCACGATCACAAGCGAAACGTTGATGCCGGAGAGGCGCGCCGCCTCGGCGTTGCTGCCGATTGAGTAGACAAAGCGGCCAAAACGCGTGTAGTTCATCACCACATAGAAAATGGCGTAGACAGCAATCACAATCAGCGTGGGCACGGGGATGACATCAAAGACCTTGCCCTGGCCAATCCAGCGGAAGCGCTCGTCGAGGCCGTAAATCGGAATTCCTCTGGAGATAATGAGCGCCAGGCCGCGCGCAATGCCCATCATGCCCAGCGTGGCGATGAACGGGGGCACGCCAACGCGCGTGATAAGCAGGCCGTTGGTCAACCCCAGCAGTGAGCCCATGCCCAGCGTTGTGGCCAGCGCCAGGAAGAGGTTGCCCGTGCTCGTGAAGACGATGCCGCCCACAACCGCCGAGGCCGCAAAGACCGAGCCCACGGATAGATCGATGCCACCGGAGATGATGACCAGCGTTGAGCCGGCGGCAATCAGTGCGATGACCGCCGTTTGCAGCGTAATCTCGAAGATATTGTCAACGGTGAAGAAGTAGGGCGAGAGGAAAGCCAGCACCACCCACATGAGGATCAAAATCACGAGCATGGTGATGCCCTGATTGCTCAGCAGCGTGCGCACGGCCGAGCGAGCGGCCGGCTGCTCGTGCGCCTGCGGCTCCCCCTGCGGCCCACCTTGGGGCCCACCCTGCGGCGCAGGCGGGGGCGGTGGTGTGGCCAGTTTGTTGCTCATTCCCAACTGATCGCCCAACTGACTCATGGGGTCATTCTCCAAAGGGGTTTACGCTTTGCGTCTGCTTCAAAGCGCCGCGCCGCACGGCCGCGTAGCGGAGGGCTTCCAGCCCTCCGAATGGGGCCTCGGCACTGCGACCGCTACGGTTGTCACGTCGGAGACGTGACCGACAACTGCCGGAGGGCTGGAAGCCCTCCGCTACAAACTCTGCGTTTTCTCTGCGTCTTTGCGCCTCTGCGTCGCTTTTGGAGGTTATGCCGCCACGGCCGAGAGCGCGTAGTGCATGATCTCCTGCTTGGAGGTCGCCTGCGGGTCCAGCTCGGCGACCATGCGGCCACCCGACATGACGAGGATGCGGTCGCACACATCGTGCACCTCGGTCATGTCACTGGAGATGAAGATCACGGCGTGGTTCGGCTCGCTCACAAAGTTGCGTATAAGCTGATAGATTTCGCCGCGTGCGCCCACATCAATGCCAATCGTTGGTTCGTCCAGAATCAGCAGATTGCAGTTCGCCGTCAACCACTTGCCAAAGACGACCTTCTGCTTGTTGCCGCCACTGAGATACTTCACCTGCTGGCCAAGGCCGGCCGTGCGCACCCCAATCGAGTTGACCAGTTTGCCCGCCAGCCGCTTTTCGGTAGCGGTGCTGAAGAAGAGCGAGCGCAACTTGGCCAGGTAGACAAGCGACACATTGTCCTTGACGGGCAGGTTGAGGCAGAGGCCGTGGGCGTCGCGGTCCTCGGGCAAATAGCCAATGCCGAGGTGAATGGCCGTGCGCGGGGCATTGATGCGCTGCGAACGGCCATCAAAGAGAACGCGCCCCTTGTCGCTGCGGTCGGCACCGAAGATGGCGCGCGCCAGCTCCGTCTTGCCCGCGCCCACCACGCCTGTAATGCCAAGAATCTCGCCGGCGCGTACATGCATGTCAATGGGGGCCGAAAACGCCTTGCCCTCAAGCGCCTCCACACGCAGCAGCTCCTCGCCCACAAGCGTGCTGTCGGCGGCACGCGGCAGCGCCAGCTCCTTGCCGATCATCAGGCTGATGACATCCTTGATCGCCGCCTCGCGAGCAGGCACGGTGGCCACGGCCACGCCATCGCGCAGGATGGTAATGCGGTCGCCCACGACCTGCACTTCCTCCAGCTTGTGCGAAATGTAGATGATGCCGACGCCCGTGGCCTTGAGTTCGGCCAGCGTTGTAAAGAGGAGCTCGGTCTCCTTGCGGCTCAGCGCGGCGGTCGGCTCATCCATGATCAGGATGCGCGCGTTCTTGGAGATGGCGACCGCAATCTCGAGCATCTGCTTCTGCGAAACGGGCAGGTCCTTGACGCGTGCGCGCAGGTCCATGGGAAAGTTGATGCGGTCGAGCACGGCCTGCGCGTGCGCGTAGACTTCCTTCCAGCGGATGAGGCCGCGCCCATGGGTAAAGAGCCCCAGCGATAGATTTTCGGCCACGCTGAGGTGGGGAATCAGGTGGAAATTCTGGTAGACGGTGATGATCCCGAGCTCTTCGGCGCGCCTCGGGGTAAAGCCGGCCGTGTCGAGCGGCTCGCCGTTAATCGCAATCGTGCCGCCATCCAGCGCATAGGCCCCCGAAAGAATCTTCATCAGGGTGGATTTGCCCGCGCCATTCTCGCCCAGCAGCACATGGACTTCGCCGTGCTCCAGTTCAAAGTCAACGCCCTTGAGCACGCTGACCCCGTAGAATGCCTTTGTGATGCCCTGCATGGAGAGGAGCTTCGTCACAGATATTCCTTGTCCCGTTGCGCGTGTGCGGCACGGTGGACGGCAGGTGATGCGGTGGCAGTGCGCACGTATGCGTGCAGTGCGCTAATGGCGATGAGAGGGAGCCATGCCTGCGGCGCTTCGGGGAAAGCGCCGGTGCGACACACTATGGCGTCTTCATGCGCGGCGGCGCAGTGGAAGCGCGCGCCACCAGGGTCGGTTCAATCACAATCCGGTTGCTTTCGCGCGGCCGGCCCGCCAGGTCGTCCAGCAGCAGCTTCACGCCCAGCGTCGCCATGGAGGTAATCGACTGGCTGATGGTCGTCAGCGGTGGCGTGAAGTAAGCGCCCAGGTCGATGTCATCCAGCCCCATCACCGAAATGTCATCGGGCACTTTCGTGCAATGCTCGGCCAGCGCATGCATTGCGCCGAAAGCCAACAGATCACCTGCGCAGAAGACGGCAGTGAAGGGGCGCTTGCGCTTGAGCAGCAAGTTCATGGCCGCGTAGCCCGATTCAACGTGCCAGTTTTCGGCATGAAGAATTGCTTCGGCAGGCAGCGCCACGCCCGCATCTTCTGCCTCTGCGCTGAAGCCGCCCAAACGCTCGCGTGCAATGTGCACGTTGGCCGGGCCGCCGATGTAGGCAAGCTTGCTGTGCCCCAGGCCGATCAGATGGGCTGCTGCAATGCGCCCGGCGGCGTGGTTGTTGAGCACGACCGCCGCGCCCACATAGCTCTTGGGCACACGGTCAATCACCACCGAGGGGATGCCGGCCGCATCGAGCATCTCAAGCGACGTGCTGTCGTCGCTGGTCGAGACAAACATGACGCCATCGACCGACCGTTGCAGGATGGAATCTATGCAAAAACGTTCGCGCTCGAGGTCGTCGTGCGTGTTATAGAGGACCAGACTGTAATGCTCTGCATAAAGACGCTCTTCGGCGGCAATCGCCATCTTGCTGAACATGGGGCTGGCAACGTCTGTAATCACCAGCGCCACGGTGTAGGTGCGGCCCGTGCGCAGGCTGCGGGCGCGCAAATCCATGCGGTAGTTGACCTGGGCAATCGCCTCAAGCACGCGCGTGCGCGTTTCGGCTGTAATGCCGGGCTTGTTGTTGATGACCGCCGACACCGTCTGCTTGGAGACGTGGAGCATGTCGGCTACATCCTGCATGGTCGCGTTGCGACGACGCGAAGTATGATGAGCGGGAACCGTCATGGCAGGGACCCTGCCGCGCGAGCGGTAACAGTTCAGCTTGGAATATGGCTGGTTTCAATGCGGAAGGCGAGCATGATCGGTCACATGACCGATCACATTATCGATAAAGTACCACAGCGCAGGCGCGTTGTCAATGGGCAATCGCGTGGCCTCGCGTGGCCCGCGCACACGAAGCGAGGCTTCCAACATCGGAAGCCTCGCTTCAGATGAGTCCAGTTGAAGCGAGGCTTCCAATATCGGAAGCCTCGCTTCGTGTGCTCAGCTACGCGCCGGCAGCGCCTCGGCATAGGCGCGCACTTCGGCCAGCAGGCGGCCAAAGTCCTCCAGGCTGAAATGGGCGTTGAGCCCGCTGGGGTTGGGCAGCAGCCACACGGGCGTCTCGGCAATGCGCTCGCTCTGCAATCCCAGCGCCGCCTTGGGGCGCCCAAAGCCGGTGCGGTAGGCGCCAAGCCCAAGGAAGCAGATCATGCGCGGCCGGTTTGCCTGTACTGTCTCCACGAGGCGGTGCGCACCGGCGACGTACTCGGCGGTGGTCAACTCCTGTGCGGTGGCCGTAGCGCGCCGCACCATACCCGTAATGCCATAGCCCAAGTCGAGCAACTGCTGCTCCTCGGCCGGCGCAAGGCGGCGCGGCGTTATGCCGGCCAGCTCCAGCGCGGGCCAGAAGCGATTGCCCGGGTAGGCAAAGTGGTGGCCCGTCGCGCCCGAGTAGAGGCCGGGATTGATGCCGACGAAGAGCACCTTGAGCCCGGGCCGCACCAGGTCGGGAAGGGTGCGTCCGGCCGCTGCCTTCAGTTCGCCCGGCGTGGGTTTGGGGTTGGATTCTCCGTTAAGTTCCATATTCGTCTCAAAGCGCACCACTGCTCTCCAAAAAGGCGCCGACCCCACGGCCGGCGCCCAACTCTTAAACCCTTGAACTCTTAAACCCTTGAACTCGTTCCCCTATGGCAGCGGCAGTTCGACGCCCGACGTGACGCTGACGCTGGGCACGCCGTCCGCCCAGAGCAGCTCGTCAATGTTCATGCGGCGGTAGCCCATTGTATCCGCCCATGAATGGTAGACGAGATAGGTGCGGCCGCTCGGGCCAACCACCACATCCTGCCCACCCGGGCCGGTGATCTTGCCGGTGTTGCTGACGGACCACGCCAGTCGATCGGCGCTCTTCGTAAAGGGGCCCGTCGGCGCGTCGGCCACGGCATAACCCATGGCATAGCGATTGTCGGCATAGCTGGAGGCCGAGTAGAAGAGGTAGTAGCGACCATCCTGCTTCCAGAGGGTTGGTGCTTCGACGAGGTTGCCCTCCCACGGCAGATCCTGCTTGATGAGGCGTGTGGCTTCGCCCACCAGGCTCATGCCGTCGGGCGCAAGCTGCTGGATGTAGATCCAGGTGTCCATGCCGCAGCAGTTGCCGTCATTCTTCCAAAGCAGCCACGGTGTGCCGTCCTCATCCACAAATGAGGAGGCGTCGATATCGCCGCCTTCATCGGGGTTGCAGACGAAGGGGCCATCGCGCGTGTCGGTGAATGGCCCCAGCGGCGAAGTGGCGGTGGCCAGGCCAATGCACTGGCGGTCGCTTGCGCGGTCGCGCGCAACGAAGTACATGAGGAAGCTCTCGCCGCCATCCAGCGTCGTGACTTCCGGCGCCCAGGTGAGGCCGGTGCGCGACCAGGCGGGCATTTCGGGCAGGGCATCTGCGCCACGCGTCCAATCGACGAGGTTGGTCGAATAGGCCGTCTGAATATTCTGGCCCGCGCTGTTGGTCGCATACGCGTACCAGGTGTCGCCGACCTTGAGCAGGTCCGGGTCGGGGAAGTCGGCGTCGAGAACAGGATTCGTGTAAACCGGACCGGACGCCACGGCGCTGGCTGCAGGCTGCGTGGGGGGCGTCTGCGCGGCACAACCGGTGAGCAGGAGAACGCCGAGGGCGATTGCGAGTTTCATGGTATGCACCTGAATTCTACATGACTGCGACAGTGCAGCACGCCAACATGCTTTGGGGAACTTGCGACGCGCTATGGGCCGCACGCTGGGCGACGTCAGGAGGACTTGCGCACCACCAGCTGCGTTGGCAGCGTAATCGTCCAGGGTGGGCCGCCCTTGGACTGCATGCGCATAATCAACCGCTGCGCCGCCGCGCGGCCAAGCTCCTGCTTGTCGAGCCCGATCGTGGTGAGCGGCGGTTCGGTGAAGTTGGCAATCTCGTAGTCGAACATGCCGACCACAGCGATTTCATCCGGTACCGCACGCTCCATGCGGCGCAGCGCGCGCAGGCCGCCCACTGCCATGTCATCATCGGCGAAGACAAGCGCATCCAGCGTGGGACAGGCCGCCAGAATTGCCAGCGTGTTCTCGTCACCCGAGGCAAAGGTGAACGCGCCATGGCACATCTGCTCGGGCGCAAAGGAGATGCCGTGCGAGGCAAGGGCCACACGCAAGCCGTGTTCGCGCGCAATGCTGGAGCCTGCGCCCTGCGGTCCATTGACCAGGCCAATGGTGCGCCGCCCGCGCGCAACCAAATGGTCAACAATCTGCAGCATGGCGCTCTTGAAGTCGAGCGTCACACTGTCCAGCGCGATGCCAGGGTAGGGCGAGCCCGTCATGACGGTCGGCACACCATCATGAATCAATTTGCGCAGCAGATGGGGATTGCTCATGCTGCCCACATTGAGCGCGCCGGCCAGGTTGGAGACACGCGGCAGGTCAAAGTTCTTGGTCTTGCCAAACTGCTTATGCGCCAGCTGCGTGTGGTACCCCTCTGCGCGCAAAACCGATTGAATGCCGGAGACAATGAGTCGCTCTGCGTCCTGCGACATGGTGCCTTCGGCGGGGCGCTCGGCAGAGCCCTCGTCGACAATAATCAGCACCGTCTCGGCGTTTTCCTCGCGGCGCGAATCCTGGCGCGAGTAGCCCAGGGTAGTGACGGCCTCCAGCACGGCCGTGCGCGTGCCAAGGCTCACATGCTCCTTGTTGTTGAGCACGCGCGATACAGTGGATAGCGAGACGTCGGCACGTTTGGCAATATCTGCAAGTGTTGTTGGCATGGTATGAAGGGAAATGGTGAATTGAGGCACGATTGATGCACGGAGGTTGCGCCAAGTATGCCACTGCCATGAAGAACGGGCAAGCGCGCCTGATCGCTGCCTGTTGAGAGACGCTGCCCGTGCCTAACCAGCACTGCAGGGCTTCTCAAAAGTCAGAATGAGGCGTGACAAGCGCCAACAGCAACCTCACCCCCGGCCCCTCTCCAGAACATTGGAGAGGGGAGCACAGCGCCGCCGTTATCGGTCACATCTCCGGCGTGACGCACTTGTTTTGCTCCCCTCTCCTCATGGAGAGGGGCCGGGGTGAGGTTGCTGTTGGCGCTTGCCACACCTCATTCTGACTTTTGAGAAGCCCTAACCAGCACTGTTTCGCACCTTTTGTTTTGGCGGCTGCTGTGCTATCATCTTCCCCAAGGCGCACCGCATTCATTGACCATTCATCGCCGCAACCCATGCCCAAGCCGATCCCGCACGATCCCTCGCTGTGCGTGCCGTCGCCACGCCTGCCCACAGCCATTTTGCAACCGCCCGCAGCTGCCGGCGGTGCTTCGCTGTATCCTGCGCTTGCGCGCGCTGCGCTGCAGCCATTCCGCTTTCTACTCAACCAGGTCTGGCTGGGCGTGAACCCCATGGCCGAACTGCTGGGGCTGCCTGCAGCCGCGCCCGCGCCGCCGGACGCGCCGCTGGACGCGCCGCCGGACGCCCACTGCCTGGCGGCCAGGGGCAGACCAGGGGACGATGCTGACCTTGCATTCATAGCCCGAATCACTGCCGAGATCATTGCCGAGATCATTGCCACCTTCATCGCTGCACCTCTGGCACGTATGGCTCCATATCGAAACGCCGCGACGCAGGATCCCATCGTCGATCGCTGGCAATCACATCTCCAATATGCGGTTGAAGCCGGCATTGCCCCGCACATTGCGCTGGGCCTAAGCGCCGATGCGCTCACCGCGTGCATCGGCCTTGCCGCACTGCAACTGCTGATTGAGACGCGCAGCGACATGAGCGCGCCCCTGATTACTGTGGGCGGCGCAAGCGGCGCATGGCTGGATGCACTCATGCTGCCGCAAAACGGCGTCGCAGCCCGCTCCCCCTCGGCGCAAACGCTTTTCATGGGTGTTGATCCTGCCTCGGCGCTCGCCTCGGCAGCCACATTGTCGCGCCCGCCGCTGGGGTTGCGTCACCCGGCTGATCGGGCGCTGCCGGTTGGCTACCGTGCTGCGATTGCGCCGGTGCTGCAGCCCGCCTCCCCCTTCACCTGGGAGAGCTTGCCGCTGCGCGCGCTCGAGCCTGTGGGCGGGCTGACGGGCGTCAATCCCCATGGCAGCTGGTTTGGCTGGCTGGGTCTCATCCTTGCGCTTGCGCTGGTGGTGGGGGCGCTGGTCTCCCCATGATCTCCGCACGCATGCCCCTGCGCAGTGCTGTTGCGATTGGCGTCATGGTCGCCGTCTTTGCGATCGTGCTCATCGATCGCACCGGTGTGCTGCCTGGCCTCGCTCCCTTCTCGCTGGCGCTCTACGAGTGGGCGGTCATCCTCGCCGGCATCGCCATCCTGCTGGGGGTGGTTAACGTGCTATGGGTTCATTGGCGGCGCATTCTGCATGGCGAAGGCGAATGGTGGCTCAGCCTGGTCCTCGTTGTGGCGCTCTTGTCCGTGCTGCTGGCGGGCATGGTCAATCCCGCCGGTGACCGCAGCCCGCTGCTGGAGTGGACCTTTGACAGCGTGATCGCGCCCGGCTACAGCGCGCTCTTTGCGCTCATGATCTTCTTCCTGGCGGCGGCGCTCTATCACCGTGTGCGCGTGGGTCGAGCGGGCGGCGGCTGGGTGCTCGCGGGCATCCTGCTCACGCTGCTGGCCCAGACGCCCGCGGCGCAGGCGCTGCTTGCGCCCGCCTGGTCCACGACAATTGCGTGGATTCTCAACGGGCCTGTGACGGCCACGCTGCGCGGTGCGCTGCTGGGCGTGGGGCTGGCGCTGGTTGTCGTCGCGCTGCGCACGCTGGCCGGTCGGAGCTCCGCATGAGCACCTTCGAGCCTTTGGAGGGCAGCTATTGCCCTCACTGCGGCTACCGCAATCCGCCCGATGCCAACTTCTGCAACCGCTGCGGCGCGGCCATGGCCGGCGACATGGAGCAGCCGCCGGCTGATCCGGCCGCGCCACTGGCCGGCAGTGGCTTTGAGGCTGACGCAGCGGAACGGGGCGCAATCACCGGCAACCGCGCCGAGCAGCCAGTCGCGCAGGAGCGGGGCGCGCCGGTGGAGGAGGTTGACGAGCGCGACCTTGAATATCTGCTTGGCAGCGCAGGGCAGAAGGGCAGCGCGACAGAAGGCAGCGCAGGGCAGAAGGGCAGTGAGCCAGGTGACGCACCTGCAGCCGATGCGCCCTCCACCAACGTCCAGTCGCACAGCGCCAAAACTGCGCTTGAGAGCGTGCTCTTTCCCGACGAGCAACTGCTGGGCGGCGGGCAAGGCTACCTCGAGTCCGTGGCAATTGCGGGCGACGCGCCGGGCCCCATGGCTGCCGCTGATCGCCTGCCGCCCCGCCCTGCCTCAGCCGACAACGACCACTGGCGCACGTTGCGCAGCCTGCTGCGCGACGAGCCCACGCTTGCCACCGCCGCCGCCTCCGGCCCAACGCACCCCAACTACCGCCCCTGGTGGATACTGCTGCTTATCTTCGCTGCGGCGCTGACGCCCTTCTTCATTGGCAGCGGCATGATCGCTCTGGGCGCGCCCAGGGTGGGGCCCGGAGTCCTGCGCGCCTACGACGCGATTGCCGGCCTGCAGGTGGATGACGAAGTGATTGTCTACTGGCAGGCGGACCCGGCGACAACGGGCGAACTCAACGTGGTCGCCCTGCCTGTAATCTCGCACCTGCTGGACCGCGGCGTACGCTCGATTGTGATCAGCACGCTGCCTGCGGGTGTGGCCTCGGCGCGCCGTCTCTATAGCGAGGCGACGCGCGGCATGGACAACAGCGTCATGGAGACTGTGCTCCAGGGGTGGATGGGCAACGGCCTCTTCCTGAGTGGCGGCGCGACTGCGCTGCCGCTCGTGGCGCGCGCTCCCACGCAGCTGCTCTCTTTTGCCGCAACGACAGCGCCTGCGCCGCAGCTGGCGCTCATCATTGCGCCCCAGGCGGATGATGTGCAGCAGTGGCTGGAAATTGTGCAGCCGGTCAACGGGCTGCCGGTGGTGGCGGTGACGGCCGCAGCAGCCGAGCCGTTGCTCCAACCCTACCTGGAGAGCGGCCAACTGGCTGGCCTCGTGAGCGGCTTTGATGGCGGCGCATCCTACCAGGCGCTGCGCACGGAGCCCTTGAGCGCCTATGCGCAGCGCAAGCAACTGCTGGCCGTAAGTGTGCAGAACAGCGGCGCGGTCGCGTTGCTGCTCATCCTTGTGGCCGGCAACATGGCGCGCCTCTTCCGAAGGGAGCGCCGTGGCTGACATTGGCAACCTCCGCCCATTGCTTACCGACGCCGGTCTCTGGCTGGGCCTGCTGCTGACGCTCGCGCTCTTCAGCCTCGTGCTGGGAGACAACGTGCTGGCCCGCCTTGCGCAATATCTGCTTGTGGGCGCAGGCCTTGGCTATGCTGCCGTGATGACCATTCAGTATGTCATCGGGCTAAAGCTGCTGGCCCCCATCGCGCAGGGCGAAGGGCTGCGCCTGGCCGCACCGCTGCTGCTGGGGCTGCTGCTGATTGCGGCCGTGATTGAGCGCATGGTTGCCCAGCGGCAGCCGGTCGTCGCAACCGCCAGCGCGCGGCGCGTCCTGCAGACGGCGGGCGTTGTTCCGCTGGCGCTGCTGCTGGGCGTGGGCATTGCTGCAGGCGCTGTTGGCATCGTTCAGGGAACGCTCTTCCCACAGTCCATTCTGGTGCTCTCGGCCACCTTCAGCGCAGGACGCACGGGCGGCGCGCTCTGGGGCGGGCTGCTTGCGCTGCTGCTGACGACCGCGACGCTGCTGGCGATCACCATGGGACGCTCTGCCCAGGCCGAGCCGCTGCCCCGCCCATTGCGCGCGCTGCTGCGCGGCTGGGTCTGGGTGGGCGAGCGTGCGCTCTGGATTGCCACGGGCGTCATCCTGGCGCGCCTCTTCGCCTCGCGCATGACGCTTCTGGTTGACCGCCTCGACTACCTGGTGGTCACACTGCAGGCCACCGGGCTGTGGCAGTGGTTTGCCACGATCTGGCAGAACATCATCAGCTAACATGCATGAAGCGAGGCTTCCGATTTTGGAAGCCTCGCTTCGGCCGCAGATACCCAACACCCAACACCCGAGATTCATGTCCACATTCCACCGCACAGTGCCCGATATTGCCGATAGCAGCGCCACTTCGCAGCGGCTGCTCGCGCTCAGCGCCGAGGTGGCGGGGACGCGCGCCTGCCTCATCGAGCCGGTGGAGGGCGTGCATCGCCTTGTGGGCTGGCTCAACCTGGCGCGCTCGGGTGAGGTGATGATGCCGTTGCAGGTGGCCGAGACATGCCGCCGGCTGGGGCAGCGGCTGGGCTGCGCGCTCTGGGACGAAGAGCTGAACATGCCCTTCATGCGCAGCATCAACCCTGTGCGCTTTCCGCCCGTGCAGCTTGCCTCCACCACCATCAGCGCCCGTGCACCCGTGCGCGTCTTCCTCGCCGTCCTCACGGCCGACCTCAGCGGCGCCGCCGCGCGCGCCGCAGTGGCCGCCAGCCCGGCGACCATTGTGGGCGAGGTCGTCTACGACATCGAGCTCGAGGTGAGTGCCGTCGCCACCATGATGGCCAACAGCCAGGCCGATGTGGTGGTCATTGCGGGCGGATACGACAGCGCCGCCGACGAAGCCATCAACGCCATGCAGGCGCTTGTGCGCACCATGGCGCAGGCCGTGGCCCGCCTGCCCCGTTCGGCGCGGCCGGTGCTCATTTACGCAGGCAGCATTGCCCTGGTGGAACGCGCGCTGCTGCTTGTGCGTGCAGTTGACGTGACCATTGGCGTCGAGGTTGTGGAGAATGTGCTGCCCGCACCCGAATTCACCCACCGCGCAGCGCTGGCGCGCGTGCTCAGCTACCAGTACTGGCGGCTGACGCAGCGGGTGATTGGCTTTAAGGAGATGGCGCGCTGGGCCACGAGCCCGGGCCAACCTGTGACAGTGGAGACGAGCTTTGTGCAGATGATGCAGGCGTGGGCCTTCCACCAGTCGCTGCCCTATTTGCACGGCCTCTACTGCAGCCCGCTCTGGTGGCTGCACGTGTGGACCGGGAGCGCGCGCCAGGGCGCGCAGCTGCTTTTCACCGAGCCTGGCAGCCGCCCCGAGAGCCTCGACCACTGGCCGCCCCTCGCGCTGGTGAGCGGCGACTGGCCCACGGACTTCTGGCCGCGCCCTGCCAACGCCTGGTGGGACCGCCGCGGCCTTGCGCCCGTCGTCGCCGCACTGGGCCAGGTCGCCCCGCGTGCCATGATGGATGTGCTGGAGAATGACCTGCTGGTATCGAGCGAAAATTGAGTATTGGAGATTGAGCAATGGTGGTTTGTCCGCATAGGACAAACCACCATTGCTCAATCTCCAATACTCAATTTTCCATTTTCAATCCTGCATATTCTGTTTTATGGCAGCGGCCACTGCGGTATAGACGTCTCGCTCCCCGCCGTGAGCGGCAGGTCGTCGAGCGCCTCGGTCACTGCATCCCCGTCGCTGAGCAGGAAACGCTGCTCGGCAACCAGAATCGCGCGGTCCGACGACCAGAAGAAGTTGCTCTGGCCGATTTCGTGGTCAAGCCCTGCCCGCTCCAGATACTGCACCACACGCGGCTGCGTGCCCGCCAGCATGAGCAGTTTGCCATCGGCGCGCAGGCTGCCATTGAGTTCGCGCAGCGCCTCAACCCCGCTGATGTCGATCAGCGGCACCGCACGCATGGAGAGGATGAGCACCTGCGCATCGGCCTCCTGGGCGAATGCCTCGTTGAACTGGCTGGTGGCGGCAAAGAAGAGCGGCCCTGTCAGATACGCCACACGAATCGCCTTGCAGTCGGTGCGAATGGCGATGCCGCGGGCGCGCATACGCTCCACATCCACATCGCGCACGTCAATCTGCATGTTGGCTACGTCGTTGATGAAGATCGCCGCCGAGAGCACGCCGCCAATGATGATAGCCTGCGTCAGGTCCAGCGTAATCGTCGCGATCATCGTCACCAGATAGGTGATCATTGCCGTTTTGAAGCCGCGCCCGAACATGAAGCGGATGGAGTGCCACTCGTTCATGCGGAAGGCGGTGACCATGAGCACGCCTGCCAGCGCCGTCATGGGCACCAGCGCGATGGCGGGCGCAAAGAGCAGCGCGGCCGCCAACAGGGCCAGGGAATGGATAATCGAGACAAGGCGCGTCTGCCCGCCCGACTTGATGCCTACCGAGGTGCGCGCAATCGCCGCTGTAGCCGGCACGCCGCCGAAGAAGGGGATGATGATGTTGCCGATGCCCTGCCCGATCAACTCCTGATTGGCCTGCAGGCGCACGCCGGTCATCTTGCTCGCCACCGCCCCGCAGAGCAGCGATTCGACAGCCCCCAGCGCTGCAATCGAGATTGTGGGCGCGATCAGGTGGCTCAGATCACTCCAGGGAATGTTGCCGGGCAGCAGCCGGTCATCAAGCAAAATTGTGCGCGGGATGGCCCCGATGACGGGCGTACTCCAGTGTGCAAGCACCGCAAGCAGGCTGGCGGCAATGATGCCCACCAGCGAACCAGGCACAAACTTGCTCCACTGCTTGGGCCAGAGCAGCATGGTGGCGATGACCAGCGCACCCAGCGCCACACTGTGCCAGTTGGGTGCAAAGCCGCCGCGCAGATAGCCCAGCAGCTTGAGCGCCGCCGACTCGGCCGCCGGTGTCTTGACGCCCAGAAAGTTGTCGATTTGGCCCACAAAGATGATGATGGCAATGCCGGTCGTAAAACCGCTGATGACCGGCGCGGGGATAAACGCGATGAAACGCCCCAGCCGCAGAATGCCAATGATCAGAATCAGGATGCCCGAGAGGACTCCGGCCACCCAGATCGCTTCAATGCCGTAGCGCTGGCCAACCACAATCAGGATGGCGCTCATTGCGCCCGTGGGGCCGGAGATTTGGTAGGGTGCGCCCGAAAGTGCGCCAATAATCAGCCCGGCCAGAATGGCGGTCACCAGGCCGGCCGCCGCCGTCGCACCCGACGCGACGCCGAAGGCCAGCGCCAGCGGCAGCGCCACGGCCGCCACCGTGAGGCCGGCCAGCAGATCCTGGCGAAAGATGACGGGCGTGTAGTTGGCAAATTCGCGCGCCCACAGCTGGCGCAGGCTCAAACGCTGCATTGAACTCTCGTGCTTTCGTTGTTGATCGGCCTGCGCAGGCTGCGGTCATATTGTAGCGGCGGCTTGCACCGCCGTTCTCAAGGACGCGGCGCGTTCCACACCCACGGCGGCTTGCACCGCCGCTACGTAACAGCCACATGCTTTGGAAAACGGAATGGCTGCGCTGCAGCGCGCGTGTCGCGACGCAATCCCTTCGTTTTACGCCCGCAATAGACTCTTGTCAAAACCACAGGTGGCCATATGGCATTTACGTTGTCCACAGCGGCCGGGCCGATCCACATATCCATGGCGGCGGGCGCGCTCACGCTCAGCTTCAACGGGCTGGAGAACTACTCGTTTGACGGCGAGGGGCGGCCCGTAGGCATCTGGCGCAAGGGCATCACCTATCGGCGCGCGCTGGACAACCGCATCCTGGCCAAGTGGATTGAGCCGCCGCGCACAGGCCGCCGTCTGCGCCGTTTTCTGGCGCAGAGCGAAAGGCGCACGCTGCTGGAAGCCGTGCTTGCGCGCGCGGCTGAAGCGGACAGGCTGCTTGCCGCACAAGGAGGCAGCGACGCCGCACGCGCTGCCCGCGAGTGGCTGGGCGCGGTTGCCCAGTGGAACTGGCCGCGCCTGGACGGGGAGGCGGCGCGCTTTGCGCACGTCTACAAGCCTGTCCCCGTCCTCCCGCCGGATCAGTACCTCTCGCTCGTCATCCAGGCCACCGAGGGCTGCTCGTACAACGAGTGCAGCTTCTGCACCTTCTACCAGGACCGTGCCTTCCGCATCAAGACGCTTGATGCGCTCGACGCGCACATTACCGGCGTGCTCGACTTTGTGGGGCGCGGCATTGCCCTGCGGCGCACCGTTTTTCTGGCGGATGCGAACGCCGTCATCATCGCCCAGGAGAAGCTGCTGCCCATGCTGGAATTGATCGGCGCGCGCCTGCCGCTGGGGGCCGGTGCGCTCGACGGGATCTACGCCTTCATCAGCGCGCCGGACGCGCTGCGCAAGAATGCTGCCGACTTTGCTGCACTCAAGGCGCGCGGGCTGCGGCGCGTCTATGTGGGGCTGGAGAGCGGCCACGACCCCCTGCGCCGCTTCCTGCGCAAGCCGGGCGATGGCTCCGACGTGCTGACGGCCGTGGAGAGCATTAAGGCGGGCGGGCTGGATGTGGGGCTGATTGCCATGGTGGGCGTGGGGGGCGAGCCATACCGCGAGCGCGCACCTGCGCGACACGGTGGCGCTCATCGAGCGGCTGCCGCTGGGCGCCGGCGATCTCATCTACCTTTCGCCCTTCATTTCTGACGGGACGACGCCCTATGATGCGGACCTGCTGGCCGCCGGGATTGCGCCGCTGGGCGAAGCAGCGATTCGCGCCGAGGAGGCGCGCTTCAAGGCGGCGCTGCTGCCCCTGGCAAAGCGCACAGGCCTGCGCATCTCGCACTACGACCTGCGCGAGTTTGTCTATTGAGCGAAGGGTTGACGGGGCGGACTGATTCATTGGCGCAAGGCAATTACCTTTGCACCATTTACCAGTAACCTACTGCTCCAGCCAGCGCGTGGCGTCGGCCACCACCACTGTGCCGGAGGGGCGGTGCGGGGGCAATTCGTGCTGCGCTGTCTCCGGCAGGCGCTTGCGCATCCACGTCACCAACCACGTGCCGTCGTACTGAATCTCGTTGCGGATGTCGGCCAGCGAATAGAGCGTGCGGGTGATGTTGGTGCGCTGGGATTTCCCGGCCAGCACAAAATCACCCTCTTCATCCCGCAGATTCCACTGGTGCAATCCGGCGTAATGCTGCGCTTCCGCCTCTGCCACGGCGTGCTGCAGCAGCACCGTGCAACCTGGTTTGCAGACAGCCAGCATCGACTCCAGCGCGGCCAGCGGATCGTAGCTGTGATCAATGCAGTTGCGCGCCGTCACAATGTCAAAGCTGTTGGGCGCAAAGAGGCCGTTGAGGCGTTCGGCGTCGCCCGGCTGCGTGCGCACAACGGGCAACACGCCGTGGCGGGCAAGCAGTTCGTCGTAGGCGGGGGCCAGCGGGTCGACGGCAATCACCTCCAGCGTGCGCCCGGGTGATTGAAAGCCGACGAAGGTGAGAGGCCCCGCGCCCACATCAAGAATGCGGGCGTGCTTCTGCTCGGGCGGGAGGAGCGCTTCAAGGAAATCGCTGCAGCGGGCGCTGGGGGTTGAGGCGATCGCTGTAGGAGGCGGGCCACTGGCCGCCACGCGTCGCGAGCCAGCTATCCCAAAAGGCAATCTCCTCGGCGTGGCCTGCTTGCCACTGGCTGTGGTGGGTTGTGCCTGGGTTCAAAGTTATGGTTCCTGTCTCGTAGGGTGACGTCTGCCAATGCTATCTTGTGCAAGACACTGCGCCAAACCGGAACTGTGGCGGAGGGCTTCATCAATCTCATCTGAAGCGAGCCTTAAGTATCGTGAATCCTCGCTTTCTGCACGCCCTGTTCTCTGCTATACTGCGCGCCATCCTCTCTGCCCAATCGCTCATCTCGTTGTGTGGATTCTCCCATGAACTACGGCTTCATCATAGACAACCGCAAGTGCATTGGCTGCCACGCCTGCTCCACCGCGTGCAAAGCCGAAAATGAGGTGCCGCTGGGCGTCAACCGCACGTGGGTCAAATCGGTGGAGACGGGCGCCTATCCCGACGTTACGCGCCACTTTCAGGTGACGCGCTGCAACCACTGCGCCAACCCGCCCTGCGTACGCATTTGCCCCGTTACGGCCATGTATCAGCGCAGCGACGGCATTGTGGAGTTTGACCCGCGCCAGTGCATTGGCTGCAAGGCCTGCCTGCAGGCGTGCCCCTATGACGCAATTTACATTGATCCCGAGAGCCACACGGCGGCAAAGTGTCACTTTTGCGCGCACCGCACCGACATCGGCCTGGAGCCCGCCTGCGTGGTCGTCTGCCCCGAACACGCAATTATCGCGGGCGACATGGACGACCCGGTGACCGAGATCAGCCGGCTGCTGGCGGCCGAGCAGGTGACAGTGCGCAAACCCGAGCAGGGCACCGTGCCCAAGCTCTTCTACATTGAGGGCCACGCCGCCACCATGCACCCCACCGCCGTGGAGCGGGCGCCGCAGAGCTTTGCCTTTGCCGAGGTGATTCCGCTGCACGCAGCGCCACACGCTGCACCACCGCCAGATCGCCGGCCACCTTTGCACTCCCCTCGGGGAACGCAGCCCCAAAACGCCATCCGCACGCCTGCGCTGCAGGGGGTGGGGATGGGCGGCCCGATCTTCATCGGCGACGGGCGCATGGCCGAGCAGATGATGCAGGTGCACTACAACGCGCAGCACAAGCTGCCCTGGCACTGGCCTGTGCCTGCCTACCTGGTGACGAAAGCAATTGGCGCAGGTGTGTTGCTTGTCTATGCGCTGGGGGTTCTCTTTGGGATATTCCCCTTTGATGCAACGGTGGCGGTGGCAGTCGGTGCGGTGGCGCTGCTCTTCACGGCGCTTACAGCCGGGCTGCTGCTCTTTGACCTCGAGCGTCCAGAGCGCTTTCTGAAGATCATCACACGCCCACAGTGGAAGTCGTGGCTGACGCGCGGCACCTTCATTCTGCTCGGCTACACGGCCGTAGTGGGCGTTTGGTGGCTGCTGGAGACAGTGGCATGGCTGGGCTGGAGCGGGCCAGGGCTTGCCGGCGCGCTGCGGCTGCCGCTGCTGGCAATTGCGGCGCTGCTGGCCGTGGGCGTCGCCTGCTACACGGGCTTCCTCTTTGGCCAGGCCGAAGGGCGCGATTTGTGGCAGAACCCGTTGCTGCCGGTTCACCTGGTGGTGCAGGCGCTGCTGGCGGGCAGTGCAGCCCTCCTTGTCATGCGCATGGTGATCGAGCAATCGCCGGCGCTTGCAACCGCAGCGCGCGTTGCTTTCCTGACGCTGCTCGTCATCGACCTCTTCATGCTGCTTGTGGGCGAATTCGGCATGCCTCACGCCACCGAGGCAGCGGCACGCGCCGCCCACGCCATTAGCCACGGGCGCTACCGCATGCACTTCTGGCTGGGAAGCGTGACCGTGGGCCACGGGCTGGCCTTTGCGCTGGCGCTGCCCACGTGGCCGCCTGCGGGCGCACTGGCGGGCCTTTGCGCGCTGGCGGGTCTGTATTGGTATGAGTACGCCTATGTGATGGCCCCGCAGGAAATACCGAACAGCTGACGCATGGAGGCAACGATGGGCGCACAGTTAAGCAAAATTCTGCGTATGGGTCTCTGGCTCATGGGCGCGCTGGCGCTTGTGGTTCAGCCGCTACTGGCCGACGGGCGGCCCGTCAATCCGCCACCTGCTTCTGCGGCGCACGTGCGCCACACCAGCGAAAGCGCGGCGCACGTGCCGCTGGCGGATCTGCTGGCGCACATCCCCGACAGCGAGGCCAACCGCGCCTGGCTGTCCTATAGCGACCTCAACGGCTGGCATGAGACGACAGGTGTGCCGCGCCTCTCCACGATTGACGACCTGGATACGCTGAGCGACGGCGACAACCAGACCTGGCTGCAGGAGCTGCCCCCTGAGGCGGGCCTCACTGCGCTGGGGCCAACCTTTCTGCTTCTGGGCGACATGCGTCCCGCCTATGGCTTTGATTTTCTCGACGCGGCGCAGACGCTGGAGGTGGGCGAGCCGCCCACCAGCCTTAACCTGGTCACCCTCAACGTGCCCTCCAGCCAGGTCAGTGATGCGCTCGTGCAGACGGGATACACGGAGACGGTTGCGGCCGGGGCTGTGCTCTACAGCCTCAACGAGGATTATGCAGTCGATGTAAACGCACCCAGCAGGGCGGGCCAACTGGGCGTGCTCAACCGCATCGCCATTCTCGAGCGCGACGCACCCGGCACTGAAGTGCTGATTGCCCGCGCCACCGCACCGATTGAGCAGTCGCTTTGGCCACCGCCAGTGGCGAAGGCCGCTCACTGGCGGATGACCGCATCTACGGCACGCTCGCCGGCGCGCTCGACAGCGGCCTCATCCTCACCGGCACGCTCGTTGGGCTGGTTGTGCAGGATGGGTTGCAGCAAGTGGATCTGAGCATGCCCGTCGCGCCGCCGGACGAAGCGGTTATGGCGCGCTACAGCGCCGACCCTCTGCCGCCCTACCGCCTGAGCGCCTTTGCCACCACGCGCGACGGCGACGACACATACCTTACTGTGCTCATTGCCATGGGCAGCGAGGGTGACCCGCAGGAGAGCGCCGCAATCCTCGGCGATCGTCTCTCCGACTATGTGAGCACCGCCACAACGCAACCACTGGGTGACGAGTGGGATGTGGTGATGACCGGAAGCTACGAATCTACGGCGCGCCTGGCATATGCCACCGTGAAGCTCAACCCCGAGAGCACAATTTCGTGGATGGACTTGATCGTACGGCGCGACCTGCTCTTCTTGTATAGTGAGTGAGTGGTGGCACGCGCAGTTCGTAGCGGCGGCTTATGGAGATTGCCGAAACAATTTCCTGATCTCCCAATCATCGACTCAACCGCCTGCCCCAGCACACCTTAACCGCCTTCCGGAGCACGCCCCATGGCCGAACGCAATGGCACAGTGCGCGACTTTCTCAATGCAATGCTGGGCCGCGAGGCGGAGCAGCCCGCGCGCCCTACGGCCGCTACCAACGCCGCCGGCGTTGCGCTGCCCTCCTTTGACCGCAGCGAGTTAACGCCCAGCGCCGCGCGAGATGACCATCGTGCAGCAGCCCGACGGCCGCCTCAGCCAATATCCCCCGGCCGACCGCTGGGACGACTGGGTGGAGTGGGACGGCAAGGCGTGGCCGCAGCGCGTGGCGCGCCGCTACATGCTCATCCCCACCATCTGCTTCAACTGCGAGAGCGCCTGCGGCCTGCTCGCCTATGTGGACCGCACGACGCTCGAGGTGAAGAAGTTTGAGGGCAACCCCGCCCACCCAGGCAGCCGCGGCCGCAACTGCGCCAAAGGTCCCGCCACCATCAACCAGACCTACGACCCCGAGCGCATTCTGCACCCGCTCAAGCGCGTGGGCGAGCGGGGCGGTGGCCAGTGGAAGCAGATTACGTGGGACGAGGCGCTGGACGAGATTGCCGCGAAGATGCGCGCGAGCCGTGAAGCGCGCCGCGACGGCATCATGTACCACGTGGGGCGGCCCGGCGAGGACGGTTACGCCACGCGCGTGATCGGCGCGTGGGGCGTGGATGGCCACAATTCGCACACGAATGTCTGCTCGGCGGGGGCGCGCACGGGCTATGCGCTCTGGAGTGGCTTCGACAGGCCAAGCCCTGACCACGCCAACGCGCGCGTCATCCTGCTCATCTCAAGCCATTTGGAGACGGGCCACTACTTCAACCCCCACGCCCAGCGCATTATTGAGGGGCAAATGGCCGGCGCCAAGCTGATTACGCTGGACCCGCGCCTGAGCAACACCGCCAGCAAGAGCGACCTCTGGCTCTCCACCTGGCCCGGCAGCGAGGCGACTGTGCTGCTGGCGATTGCCAACCACCTGCTGCAAACGGGGCGCTACGACGCCGACTTTGTGCGGCGCTGGGTCAACTGGGAGGAGGCGCTGGCGGCCGTGGCCTCGGGCGCGCTCCCCTGCGATGACGCCGCGCTGGTGCAGGCCGTGCAGGAGCCGGCGGCGCGCACCTTTGCCCACTTTGAGCAGTTGCTCAAGGCGCTCTACAGCGAGTTCACCTTCGAGCGGGCCGCAGCGGAAGCGCAGGTCTCCGCCGAGAGCATTGCACAGGCCGCCGAGTGGATTGCCGATTGTCAGGGGCGCTTGGCGGCGCACGTCTGGCGCGCGGCGGCGATTGGCAATTTGGGCGGCTGGCAGGTCGCGCGCTGCCTCTTCCTGCTCAACGTCCTCACGGGCAGCGTCGGCACGCGCGGCGGCACCTGGGGCAACGAGTGGAACAAGTTTGTCCCCAAACCCTTCGCCTCGCCGCCGGCCGGCCCCGGCTGGAATGAACTCGAGTTCCCCGACGAATGGCCGCTTGCCCACTACGAGATGAGCTTCCTGCTCCCCCATCTGCTCGAGGAAGAGCGCGGCGATATCGACGTTTACTTTACGCGCGTCTACAACCCGCTCTGGACGAACCCCGACGGCTTTGTGTGGATGAAGGCGCTGCGCGACGAGAGCAAGATCAAGTGCCACGTCGCCCTCACGCCCACGTGGAACGAATCGGCCTGGTTTGCCGACTATGTGCTGCCCATGGGCCACGCCGGCGAGCGCCACGATCTGATGAGCCAGGAGACGCACGCGGGCATGTGGCTGGGCTTCCGCCAGCCCGTGCGGCGTGTGGCCATGGAGAAGCTGGGGCAGCCCGTGCGCTTCACCTACGAGGCGAACCCGGGCCAGGTGTGGGAGGAAAACGAGTGGTGGATTGAGCTTTCGGCGCGCATGGACCCCGACGGCGCCCTGGGCATCCGCCAATGGTTCGACAGCCCCTATCGGCCCGGCGAGCTGATTACTGTGGACGAATACTATCGCTGGATCTTTGAGAACAGTGTGCCGGGCCTGCCCGAAGCCGCGGCCGCCGAAGGGCTTGCCCCGCTCGAGTACATGCGCAAATACGGGGCGTTTGAAGTGCCCATGAGCATCACGCCCCCCTTTGCCCAGCCCCTTTCTGCGTCTGCGGAGACGGTGGCGGACAGCGCAGGGCGGCTGCTGGCCGGCGGCAAGGCGGCGGGCGTGCTGGTGGACGGCGCTGCGCTCAAGGGCTTTGAGACGCCCAGCCGCAAGCTTGAGTTCTACAGCCCCACGCTGGCAGCATGGGGCTGGCCCGAGAAGGAATATACCATTCCCTGGCCGCTGCAGAGCCACGTGCACCCCAGCCGCATTGACCGCGCAGCGGGCGAAATGGTGCTGCTGCCCAACTTCCGCCTGCCCACGCTCATCCACACGCGCAGCGCCAACGCCAAGTGGCTCTACGAAATCAGCCACAAAAATCCCGTGTGGATGCACCCATCCGACGCCGCGCGCCTGGGCGTGCGCGTTGGCGATCTCGTGCGTGTGGAAACCGAAATCGGCTACTTTGTGGATACCGCATGGGTGACCGAGGGAATCAAACCCGGGGTGATCGCCTGCAGCCACCACCTGGGGCGCTGGCGCGTGACTGAGGAGAACAACGTTAGCAAGGGCGCATCCAGCCTTGTGGAGATTAAGCAGGACACGCGCGGCCGCCAGGGTATCAGCGTGCTGCACGCAGCCGCTGCGTGGGAGAGCTACGACCCCGATACGGCGCGCATTTGGTGGCAGGATGTGGGCGTTCACCAGAACCTGACCCACGCGGTCCACCCCGATCCAATCAGCGGCGCGCACTGCTGGCTGCAGCGCGCCACCAGCGTCCGCAAGGCGCCGGCGGGCGATCGCAGCGGCGACGTCTGGGTGGACCTGGCTCGCTCCATGGAGGTCTATCGCGCGTGGAAGGCGTTGGCGCGGCCGGCGTCGGCAGCCAGCCCGGACGGCACGCGCCGCCCCGCGTGGCTCAAGCGGCCGCTCAAGCCCTCGGCTGCGGCATACAAGCTAAGGGAGTAGGGAGTGGGGTGTAGGGAGTGGGGTGTGGGGTGCACCCATAGCTTAAGCGCAAAGGCGGCAACCACGCCAAGCTGAAAGCCAACCAAATCGAGCAGGTCAGAACCCTCCTGCACACCTGCACACCGGCGCAATTGTGGGGTCAGGAACAGTGTGCCGGTGATGGTGCCTTCTGGAGTGTGCCCGACCTGGCGCATCTCGTTGAAGAACGCTTTGCCGTGGCCTATCAGAGCCCCACTTCCTATCGGTCGCTGTTGCGCAAGTGCGGCTTTACGCGCCAGCGGCCGGGCTATCTCTATAGGTCACGCTCCACCGCAGCCGTGATGACCTTTGATGAAGTGATCGAAAAAAACTGACGGACACGGCCCAGCAGGCGCCCCAGACGGTTATCCTGGCAGCCGATGAAGCCTCGCTCTATCTGCAAGCGACGCTCACGGTTGTGTGGCATGCCAGAGGTCAAACGCCGCTGGTGCGCCTGCACCCAGGCCGGGAGTCAACGCACTTCTATGGCGCATTGAATCTGCTCACAGGTGAGCAAACTGCATTCCGTAGCACTGCCTACACCCTACTCACCTACACCCCACTCCCCACTCCCTGGCCCATCAGTCCTGCGCCATGTGATAGACAATGTCGGCGGCGGAGAGCACGGCCACCGGCCGCAGTCCTTCGCCCTCGGGCGTAACCGCGATGACGCGGTGAATGTGCTTGTCGATAAGCAACTCCATGACGACGCTGAGCGGCTGGTCGAGTTCAACAGTCACGGCGGCATGGTTCATATACTCGTCCACGAGCGCGTACTCCCATTCATCATTCTGGAAGCAGGCGCGCACGAGGTCAGTGCGCGTAATCACGCCGTCAAGCAGCCCATTCTGATCAACCACCACCAGTGCGCTGATGTTGCGTGCGTTCATCACGCGTGCGGCGGTCTTGAGGCTGTCTCCGGCATGGCAACTGTAGATGCCAAAGCGCTTGGCGCGCAGCACGGGTGTATTCTTCATGGCAAGATTACCTCTTGCGTGCAAATGGGTGGCGAAGTCGTGCGTGAAGGGGAACGGCGGCGGCGCACATGCGCTACGTCATCTCCCATTCTACCCGATCATGGGGCGAAACCGAACAGCTCAACTTGAGAAACGCCGGAGGTGGAAGGCGGATGGACGAAGCGAGCCAGGCGCGTGCGTATAGTCGTGGCTATCAGCTGCTGGGGGCCTTTTCGGCGCAGGGGCTCACCTCACAGATGCTCGAGTTGCTGCGGCAAGTGGGCGCGCTGGCCGAGCTGCTGCCGCATTTGTATGACGCCGAGGGGGCAGCGGCGGCCCACTACCGCGTCTTCGGCCAGTCCGTTCCAGCCTGGCAGAGCGCCTTCCTCTCCGCCGACGGGCGGCGCGGGGGAGACGAAGCCGAGCGCGTACAAATTGCCTGTGCGCACATAGGCTTCGCGCCGCCCGCTGCCCTGGATGCTGACAGCCTTGCGTGCGAGCTGGCGGCGCTGGCGCATCTCTGCGCAGCCGAGGCGGATGCGTGGGAGGATGGCAAGCAGAGTCCGGCCCGCCAGGCGCGCGTGCTGCAGGCCACCTTCCTTGGTGATCACCTCTTGCGCTGGCTGCCACCCCTCTGCGAGGCGCTGCAGCGGCAGCCACCCCTCTACGCCGCAGTGGGCGCGCTGCTGCGTGATGTCGTGGCTGACCACGCAAGCGCGCTGGCGGCCTTCATGCCGCTGCCCCAGCCTGCCACCGTTGCCGCTCCGCCCGACGTGGGCGCATCGGAGACCAACCTTGGGGCCATCGTCGGCTGGCTGCTTGCGCCTGCGTCCGCCGGCTTCTTGCTCATGCACGAGGAGCTTCAGCAAATGGCGGCGAGCGCTTCGCTGCCGGCGGGCTTCGGTGACCGCCGCACGACGCTCACGCAGTTGCTGCGCGCCGCCGGCGAATACGATGCGCTGCCCCTTCTGCTGGATGCACTGGAGGTGCGCACGGCCGCAGCGGCTGCGGCCTATGCTGCCATGGCCGCAGCGAGCGATTCTCTTGCGCCGTGGGTGCAGGGGTGGGCCGCCCGCACAGTCGTCACACTTGGGCTGCTCAACGCCATGCGCGAGCAAGCAAAGCCGGCGGTTTGAAGCCGCCGCTACAATCGGCGCCTTACGCCAGCCACCCCCGATACCCGAGCCTTCACCAATAGCGTACGGGCGACCCAGATCGGGTCGCCCGTACAGGCTCCAAAACGGTCAAGGTAACCGCTGCTACCAGATTGAGATTAGCGCACCAGGTACCGGAAGACGCCGGTCTCGGTGTTCAGCCACAAGCGGCTGGGCAGGCTATCGGTGAAGTGGAAATTGTAGATTTCCAATTGCACGGTCTCGCGCCCCAGCTTCGTCCAGCGTGTTGCACTTACATCCTTGCTGTAGAAGCCCCGCACCGTGGCCAGGAAGAGCTGATCGGTGGGATGAATGATGACGTCATTCAGCCCGCCGGGCAGCACATTGGCCAGGCCCGCACTCGAGAGCCCCCAGAACTGACCCAGATCCTCGGTCGACCAGACGCCCTGCTTCTCCGCCATCCAGACATAGCCATTCATGTAGGGATCCACAGAGATCGAGCTGATGGAGAGCGCATTGCTCGTGGCTTCGGGCGAAATGATCATCCACGTCAGGCCGCCATCTTCGCTGTAGAGAATGACACTCTCGCCGGTTGCGCTGTCGGCACGCACATAGAAAGCGTTGCCTTCCGAGGCCTGCATCTCAAGGCCCACGTAGGTCGCCCACAGCGGCTCGTCGGCCGACGTGGAGAGCGCCGTCCAACTCATACCGCCGTCG
Source organism: uncultured Chloroflexia bacterium (assembly GCA_963773745.1). Lineage (GTDB taxonomy): Bacteria > Chloroflexota > Anaerolineae > Caldilineales > Caldilineaceae > UBA5069. Next base: position 795,027 of record CAVZCL010000001.1, on the reverse strand, counting down.
TCGCTGGTGTAAATGCCGTCGCATGCAGCGGCGTAGAGCATGTCGGAATCATACGGGTCGGCGTAGAGCGGCAGCAGCTTCATGTCGACATCAAGGTTTTCCCAGGTAAGGCCGCCGTCGTCCGAGCGGTACACCGGCTCAATGTCGCGCGTTGCGCAGTTGATTGGGTAGCTGCTGTAGAGCACATACGGGTCGGCCGGGCTCATGAGGAACTCGTCCACGTCGGGGGTCGAGGTGACAAGCGTCCAGGTGCGGCCGTTGTTGGGCGTGCGGTAGAGCCGGTCGCCAAAGGTCAGGCCGTAAATGGTGGGGCTGAGTCGATTGCCGATGACTTTCCTGAGGATTTCACCGCCAACGCGAATGCGGCCATCTGTAACGCCAGGCTTCGGCTTGGGCAGCGGGCTCACAGGGGGCCGCGGCGTGGGCAGGGGGCTTGTCGGAATTGTGGTTGTGGGTGTAGCCGTAATCACCGGCGGAATGGTGCGTGTGGCCGTGGGCCCAGGGATGGTTTGCGCACTGACAACGGGCGTATTGCCGCTCATCGAAAAGAGCAGCGCGGGAATTGCCACGAGTAGGATGGCTGCAAGCGGCAGGAAAAGATAGGAACGGATTGCTTTCTTCATGAATCCTCCGGTATGTCGAGTCGAATTGAATGGTGTGGATGTGCCGCAAATCCGGCGTATATTCCAGCAGGAACGCAAACTTGCAAGGGGGACGCGTCCTGCCGGCAGCGCTGCTTACCTATGACGACGCAGCAACACACAGCAAGGTTACGCCAGATTCGCTTGTGTGGGATGAATGCATGAAAATGGTCTGTGCCTGTCGTGCCTTTGCAGCTGCGCAGCCGTGATTACGGCAGCAGCAATTGCCAGATGGAGAACAGCAGGATGCAGATTGAAGAACTGGTTGCCTTCCTCAAGGAGCTTGCGGCAAACAACAACAAGCCCTGGTTCGATGCCAACACCGCGCGCTACAAGGTGCTGCGTGCCGGCTTCACTGATTTGGTGCAGGACGTAATCTACGGCCTCGGTGCAGTGGATGCGCGCGTGCAGGGCGTACGCGCCGACAAATCGCTCTTCCGCATCAATCGCGACGTCCGCTTCAGCAAGGACAAATCCCCATACAAATCCACCTTCTCTGCGGTCATCTCGCCCGACGGCAAGAATATCACCGCGCCCCTTTACTACTTGCAGATTAACGAGTTGAGCGAGTGGATGTACGCCGCCGGCGTCTACATGCCCGACCTGCCGCTTGCAACGCGCATCCGCCATTCGATTGTGGCCCACGCGCCCCGGGTTGAGCGCATTCTGGCGGACAAGGCGCTCCAGGCAGCCTATCCAGAAGGTGTGACCGGCGAGGCGTACAAGCGGCCGCCCAAGGGCTTTGACGAAAACACGCCGCTGCTCGAGCTTGTGATGCTAAAGAGCTTTGCAATGAGCAACACGCAGGCCGTCACGCCCGGGCTCACGGGCGGACAACTGGCCGACGCGGCCATCAAGGGCTACGCCGCGGCGTGGCCGTGGGTCCAGTTCCTGCGTGAGGCGCTGCTTGCCGCATGAACCAGTCTCCGGGCGCCGTTTACTTGCGTGCGGCCACAGCAGACGACCAGCGGACGATTCGGCGCATTGTCACCGCAGCCGGGCTGAATCCAGTCCACCTCGATTGGCCCAACTTTCTGGTGGCCGAGGCGGTGGATGGCGTTGCGCATGGGAACGCGCCTCATATTGTGGGCGTGGGACAGATCAAGCCACACGGTGACGGCAGCCGCGAGCTGGCGTCGATTGCGGTGCTGGAGGCGTATCAGCGTCGTGGCATTGCCGCGCTCATCATCCAGACGCTGCTGGCGCGTGAAGCGGGCGACGTCTATCTCTATTGCGGCGACACCATGCCCGCCTACTACACGCGCTTTGGCTTTGTGGAGGTGGATGCAGAGGCCCTGCCGCGCTCGGTACGGCGCTGGTTCCGTTTTGGACGCGCGGCAGTGCGGCTGGTATCCCTGTTGGGCGAGGAGCACACGCTGCACGCCATGCGCATACAGCAGCAAGCAGAAAGTGGTAACAAGCAATGAGCGGCGCGTCCTCGAGGACGCGCCGCTCATTGCTTGTTACCACTTTCTGCTTGCCAGCTTGCGTAATCCCGCTCCATACGCGGAACGCAAAGAGCGCCAGCCTCGTTACCGGGGCTGGCGCTCTTTGCATTCGCTTGGGTGGGATAACCCAACCGAATAAGTGTGAGGGACAGTTCTACTGTGCTCCGTCTATGTGATTGCAGCAACTGCTGCTGTAGTTTGATATCTGTTTCCTGCGACGTGGGGCCTGCTGGCAGAAGCACTGGGCTGGCGAGGCTCTGTGCAACTCCATATAGTGCGCCGACGCTACTTCCTCTGGCCGGCGCATATGCAGCGCCGCATCCGTTGGACACAGAGGCAGGCCGCGTTTGTTGCGGCCTGCCTCTGTTGATTTCTTACCGTACTGAACCGCGGCGGAAGAGATTGACAATGCCCAACAAGACAATGGCACCCACGAGGCTAATGAGCAGACCACCGAGGCTGAAGTTGTTGCTGTTGATCGTGCCTTCGCCAAAGAAAGGCGAGATCAGGAAGCCGGCGAGCATGGCGCCCACGATACCAACAATGACGTTCAGGATAATGCCCTGCTGTCCGTCTGTGCGCATGATAATGCTGGCAATCCAGCCCAGCAGACCACCGACAACGAGCCAAATGATGAAGTTAATCACGTTCTTCTCCTTGTGTTGGGAGTTGCCGCTTTGTGCGGCTCTCCGTGTGGTTATTTATCTTGATGACTGCGCTCTTGATAGACGCGCAACTGCAAGACACGCTTGCATTGTTCCAGAGTGGCTGGCTTGTTGCTGAAGTCGCATCTGCTCCCTCTCGCTTCGTCCCAGCCCGTGCTCTGTGCCCACTAGGTTAGCGAACAAAGGGGACGCTTTCCATCGGTTGCTTGCCGATCAGCCTATCAGGATTTTGATGATGGGGGTGTCGGACAAACACTTACACATGTGCACGCCAGCCTGGCGTGCCTCCCGGACAACAGGATGAATAGCTGGGTGACGCGACCGACCACATGGCAGCCCGCATCTGTGAGATTAAGCGTTTGTCCTACACTAATCTTCGTAATAAGCCGATTGCTTCTCCGCAACCACGAAGCGAAAATAGGTGCGGCAGTCGTTTCTACAGTACTCTCCACTGTACAGCGTTGGACCAACTGTGCAGAGAAGGACTGCAGGTCTTTTTGCGCGCATTCTGGTGCGCTCTTGCGCACCACATTGAATAGTCATGGAGTCATATGAGTGATCGATATGAGTGATCGAGTTGGGACCAGCAGCAGGGTGAGCAGCGCCCCCACCGCCGCCCCAGCCGCGCCCAGCCGCCGCCCCAGCCGCCGCCCCAGCCGTCCCAACCACAGGCCGGCAGCGTTTGTCCTTGCCCACGCCGGCGCAAGCAGCACGCGGCACGCTCATTGTGCTGCTCATCGTGTTGGGTTTCTGGATGCTGTGGCGCTTCCGCTTCGTGGCACTGGCTGTCATCGCCGCTGCATTTCTGCACATTGGTATGAAACCGGCGGTGGAGTGGATGCATGGCCGCGGCATGCGACGCGCATGGGGCGTGGCACTTGTCTACACATTGCTGCTGGCGGTCGTTGTCGCCTTTTTGGTCATGCTGGCCCCTTTAATCACGGCGCAGGTGGGCAACTTTGTGGCCGAATTGCCCAATTACTACCGCCTCATCCGCAACGGGATGCTTGCGTCGGAGATTGACCTGCTCATGCGCCTGGGCCGCCTGCTGCCCCCTGCCGGAGACACAGCTGCCCTGCGTGCGCTCTTGATGCAAGCCGTCGCTGGCGATCTCAGCGTGCAGAGCTCTCCCTGGCAGATTGTGGGCAGTGTCGGCAAATCCATCTTCTTCGCCGTAGCAGTGCTGGCCATGGCCTTCTATCTGACAATGGACCGTGATCGGCTCCTCCAGCAGTTGCTGCTGCGTTTGCCAAAACGCCGGCGTGAGAGCGCCCGCGATTTGATTGGCGAGATAGAGACAAAGGTTGGCGCCTTTATCCGTGGCCAACTGATTCTCTGCTCGGTGATTGGCACACTCTCGCTGATTGCCTATTTCGCGATTGGCCTGCCCAATGCGTTGGCGCTGGCAGCCGTGGCATTCGTCTTTGAGGCCATCCCCATCGTTGGCCCCGCGCTTACCGCCATTGTTTCTGCGCTCGTCGCTACATCGCTCGGCCCCGACAAAGTCGCATGGACGCTGGGGGCCGGTGTTCTCATTCAAGCCTCCGAGAACAACATCATCGTGCCGCGCATCATGGACAAGGCGGTGGGCGTCAACCCAATCGTCACACTGCTCGCTATCACCACATTTACTTTGCTCTTCGGCATCGTGGGTGCGCTGCTGGCCATTCCTCTGGCCGCCGTGATTCAGATTTTTGTTGACCGCTATCTCTTCCAGGTGGATGACAGTGCTGATGCGGCCCTTGAACTTGCGGAAGCCGAACTGGGCGCCGGCGCGGACGCTTCCACGAACGGCCGGTCGCACGTGGACCTGCTGCGTGCCGAGGCGGCGGAGCTGGCGCAGGATGTGCGCAAGCAGTTACGCTCGGACGAAATTGAGATACCGCCCGAAGTGGCTGCCATTGAAGACATGATCGAACAGACCGCGCTTGAGATTTCGACGCTCCTCGCCAGGTCGGCGCAACCTGACGTCACCGTAGCGCCTCTGCCTGTCGCACAAGCCATTGCGGCCGGCCGGCAGGAGGCGCGGCGATGACTGACAAACCCATGATTGACAGCGCGCCGGCCACCAAGCCATCCATCGACGACGGTGCGGCCGCTGCGGCCGCAAGTGAACAGCAGACGCCCATGCGCCGCTTCGCAGGTGTCGCTCTTGCGGTCGTCAGCACAATGGCCGGCGCGTTGCTGCTCTGGGAGTTTCGTCCGGTGCTGTTGCTACTCGTCGCTGCGCTCGTGCTGGCGGCAACCATCCGCCCCATGAGCGAGTGGCTTGCAGCACACGGGCTGTGGCGCGGTTTTGCCACCACGCTGCTCGTCCTCCTGGTTGTGGTTGGGCTGCTTCTGCTTATTGGTCTCTCTGGCTACGTGCTGGCCGAGGATTTGCCACGTGCGGCAACGGACATTCAGATGCGCTACGCCCAGGTGCGCAACACGCTGGTCGATCAATCGGGCTGGCGGGGGGCCGTGGGGGCGCAATTGCCCCCGCCGCAAGCGCTGGAGGAGATAGTTGCGACCCAGCCCCTGGAAGCTGCAACCGGCGTTGAGCCTGAAATATTGCTCGCACCGGCCACTGCAGAGCCTGCGCCGACACCGGCCCCCACCATGGCCGAAAGCCCGTCACAACCATCGGCCCAGGTGCCGGAGCAGGTCACCGCGCCGGACAGCGACACAAGCCCGGCGGTCACCTCGCAGGAACGGGTGTCCGGCATGTTGCGCCTCTTCGTGGGTACAACGTCGAGCCTGCTTGGGCTCTTTGCCCAATTCATCGTGCTCGTCTTTCTCAGTCTCTACTGGTCATTGGAAAGCGACTGGTTTGAGCGGCTTTGGCTTTCCCTGCTGCCTGCAGAGCGGCGGCGCCGCGCACGCACGGCCTGGCACGATCTGGAGGATGGTGTGGGCGCGCACGTGCGCAGCGAACTGGTCCAGCTGATATTGGCCTTTGTGCTGCTCTACATAGGCTTCCGCCTGATTGGTCTGGAATATGCCATGCTCATGGCATGGGCGGCTGGGTTGGCGTGGATGATTCCGCTGGTGGGCGGACTGGCTGCGTTGGTGCCCGTGGTTGTGTTGGCCCTGCTTGGAAGCCCGCTCATGGCGGTTGGCGCCGCACTCTACACGGTGCTGGTCCTTGTTCTGCTTGAGTTCGGTGTTGAGCCGCGGCTTGACCAGCGCCGACGCGCCGGCTCAATTCTGGGGTTGATCGTGACGCTGGTCATGTTGCAGGCGCTGGGCGTTGTAGGGCTGATTGTTGCCAGCCCGATCGCTGTGGCAGCCGAAACTCTGGTGGCACAGTGGCAAGCGCCGGCCGCCAAGGTCGCGCCCGCATCACGGTCCGACGATGTCGAGCAGCTTGGGGCGCAGATGGCCGAATTGCGCGCCGCCATGGGCAAGGCGGACGTGGAGATTCCGCACCGTACGCGCAGCCTCTATGAGCGGCTGCAAACCCTGATGATTGACGCTGAAAAGTCGCTGTAACTGTGCGTTTCGCAGCGGCGGCTTCAGCGGAGCGCCCTGCGGCGGTGCACCCTTGGCCTGCCGGTGCAGTGCAGCAATCCAACAAGTAAGGAAGGATCGCAATGGCTACAAAAGAGAAACAAGCAACATCGGAGACGCTGCCTCCACGGCCCAAGCTCTCCGCCGGCACCCTGTGGAAGATGATGAAGCTGACCTGGTCGGAGTGGACGGCTGACAACGGGACGAGCCTCTCTGCAGCGCTGGCCTATTATGCGGTCTTTTCGCTCGCGCCCATTCTGGTAATTGCCGTGGCCGTGGCCGGCCTCGTCTTCGGACAGGAGGCCGCGCGTGGTGAGCTGACGCAACAGATCAGCGGCTTCGTTGGCGAGCAGGGTGCTGAGCTGACACAGGAGATGCTCGCCAACAGCAGCGAACCCTCCACAGGCAGCCTGGCAAGCGTGATTGGCCTCGTGATGCTGCTCTTTGGCGCCAGCCGTGCATTCAGTCAAATGCAGAGCTCCCTCAACCACATCTGGAATGTACCGCGTGAGCAAACCGCCGGCATCTTGAATACGGTGACCACGCGTGCGATCTCGTTTCTCCTTGTCCTTGGCGTTGGGCTGCTGTTGCTAATCATGCTCATCCTCAGTGCGCTCATTTCGGGGCTTAGCAGCATCCTGGGCGGTGTGGGGGCCAGTGCGCAAACGTGGGGTATGATCATTAACTTCCTCGTCTCCTTTGTAATTACAACGGTGCTCTTTGCGCTCATCTACAAGGAGCTGCCGGACGTTGAAGTCGCGTGGCGCGATGTGTGGATTGGAGCAATTATCTCTTCTGTATTGTTCACCATCGGCAAGCAACTGATCGGTATTTACCTGGCGCGGGCCACCGTCGCCTCGGCCTACGGTGCTGCCGGCTCGTTGGTGATTGTCATGCTGTGGGTTTACTATTCGGCGCAGATTCTCTTTCTTGGCGCCGAGTTTACGCAGGTGTACGCGCGCATGTTCGGCAGCCGCCGCTTTGAGCGTGCCATGATCACGGCGCGCAAGGACGCTGGCGCGCAGGGCGCACCTGCGCAGTAGTTGATGGAACGGAGACAGGAGTTCGCTTCGGCGGCGGATGGGCATTCATAAGCTCGCTGTCAATGGCAGCCAACGGCAACTTCATCCCTCGTCCCTTTCCAAAACGTTGGAGAGGGGCGGGGGTGAGGTTGCCGTTGGCACTGCAGACGCACGCCGCAGCTCAACACAGCCGATTCAGTTTCGGTTGTTCAGCGTTACGCACATGACTACTTCAGGAGGCATCTATGGGGGTCGTTTCGGCCGAGCCGGAGCAGGCGGAAAAGCCTGACGAGCAGGCAGCAGCAACAGATATTCGGTCGGGCGCAGTAGACCATGGCGATGGCCGCGTCACCTTTGGACTGTGGGCGCCATGGAAGAAGGGTGTCAGTCTGGTTGGTGATTTCAACAATTGGAATGCGGCAGCGCAGCCAATGCAGGTGCTTGAATCCGGCATGTGGGTTGCCGAACTGCAACTGGAGCCAGGCACATACGGCTACCAGTTCGTCATCGACACGGCGACCGAAAAGCCGGTCTACATCTCGGACCCCTACGCGCGCAAGTTGCGCTGGGCCGAGGGCAGTCCGCAGCCCCACGCGCTGGTTGAAGTGGGCAAGGAACCTTATCTCTGGGGCGATGAGGGCTACAACGCATGCCCCATGAATGAGTTGGTCATCTACGAGCTGCACGTGGGCGACTTCAGCCCGGGCGGCGACTTCAACGGTGTCGCCGAGAAGCTCGACTATCTGCGCGATCTGGGCGTGCGCGCAATCGAACTGATGCCCATTCAGGAGTTTCCCGGCGATGTTAGCTGGGGCTACAACCCTGCCTACTTCTTCGCGCCCGAAAGCGCCTACGGTACGGCCGATGAACTGAAGAATCTTGTCGATCAGGCGCACCGCCGCGGCATTGGCGTCATCCTTGACGTAGTCCTCAACCACACGGATTCGAGCAATCCCCTCACGCGCCTTTATTCCTACCAGGACAATCCCTACTTTGGCGAAGATGGCAACCCGTGGGGCTTCCCCGACTTCAACCACTGGGACGATGCAACCAAGCGGCTGGTGCATGATGTGCAGGATTACTGGTTACTCGAGTTTCACATCGACGGTTTCCGCTATGACCACGCCGAGGGCATTGGCTTTGACGCCATGAGCGGCATGCAGTACCTGGGCTGGGCCGCACGGCAGACCAAACCGCAGGTCTGGCTGATTGCAGAGCAGCTTGCGGATCCGATCAGCGTCGTAGAGAAGACAGAAATCGGTGCATCATGGCACGAATCGTTCCACGGTATTCTGCGCGCCCAACTGCGCGAAGGCGACTACCAGGGGCGCACCTATGGCGACATGCAAGGAGTGCTCAACGAACTGATCTTTGCGCGCAGCGGCTACACGGACAACGCGCAGGCCATCAACTATCTGGAGTCACATGACCTGGAGCGCATCGCCTTCGAGATTCGCACAAACCCGTCGCTGAACAACGACGAGGCCGTGCGCGCCAAGTGCAAGCTCGGCGCGCTGGCCCTCTTCACGGCGACCGGCGTCCCCATGCTCTATGCAGGGCAGGAGTTTGCGACGCATGCGCCCAAGACAATCGACGTGAACAAGCTGGAATGGGATCGCCTCAACGACCCCATATGGGATGACCTGCGCGCCTTCTTTGCAAGCATGGCAGCGCTGCGCGCCCGTGCGCCCGCCCTCACGCAGAACAATCTCGAAGCGCTGCTGGTGGATGGTGAACGCAAACTAATCATCTTCAAGCGCTGGAACGACCAAGGCAATGAGGTCGTTATCGGACTAAACTTCGCGCCGGTAGTGCAAAGTGTCGACGTGACCTTTCCACGTACAGGGCGTTGGCACGAATGGGTGTATGATTATGATGCTGATTTCGGTGATACGGCGACGCAAAAAGTCGAGTTGCCCGCTTCGGGCGGCAAGGTTTGGATTGCCGAATAGGCTGCCAGCGGCGCGTGAAGGCAGATACCATCGTTTTTAATCGGGCGAAGGCCCCGTATCGTTTGTTTGACCCCGGCCAAACAACAACCCAGAAAGGGATGAACTGATGGCTGTCAAGATGAAACAGAATGGCGCAAGCGAACTTGCGCACAAACTCTTCCATTCGAGTATCGACATGGACGAGTCGACCCGCCTCAAGATGATCGACCTGCTCAACCAGCAACTGGCCGACACCTTCGACCTCTTCAGCATGACCAAGCAGGCCCACTGGAACGTCAAGGGGCCACAGTTCATGCAGCTGCATGAACTCTACGACATGCTGGCCGAGGGTCTGGAGGACCATGTGGACACGATTGCCGAGCGCGCAAATGCGCTGGGCGGCTTCGTTATGGGCACAGTGCGCATGGCCGCTGCCTCAAGCCGCCTGCCCGCCTTCACGGGCGAACCGGTCAACGGTATTGAGCAGGTCAAGGAAATTGTCAAGTGCTATGCTCAGCTGGCCAGGAGCACCCGTGCAGCCATCGACACCGCCGATCAGGCTGGCGATGCTGACACCGCTGACCTCTTCACCGCTGTCTCGCGCGACCTTGACAAGTGGCTCTGGTTCCTTGAGGCGCACGTGCAGGGTTAACCTGCACCGGTGCAGGTTCGCATACGCAACAACAGTCGGCGCTCCCAATCGGGAGCGCCGTCCTTATTGGTTATAATGGATTGTGGTCGGCTCTGATTGCCCATCGTAACCCCAAAAGGGAGCAAACTGAATGCCCATTGACTACGGCCAGCTGCGCGCCTGGTTCGACGCCCAGCAGCCTGCCATGCTCGCTGCAATTCAGGCGGTGGTGGAGGAAGAGACGCCCAGCGGCGACAAGCCCCGCCTGGATGCCTTTGCCGCACGCCTCGTGGAGCGCTATAAGGCCGCCGGCGCAGAAGCCGCACTGATCCCCAACGCCAAGGCGGGTGATCACCTGCAGGCGCACCTGGCCGGCGCGGATGCCAGCGCGCAGGCGGGCCTCGTGCTCTGCCACTATGACACCGTATGGCCGGTCGGCTCGCTGGCCACCCATCCCTTCCGTATTGAAGAGGGCATGGCTTATGGCCCGGGTATCTTCGACATGCAGACGAGCCTGGTGCTTGTGGAATTCGGCCTGCGCGCGCTGCGCGAGCTGGGGCTCACGCCGCCGCGCCCGCTGCACATTCTTGTCACCTCCGATGAGGAGGTAGGCAGCGTCACCTCGCGCAGCCATATCGAGGCTGCGGCCCGCGACGCGGCTTACGTACTCGTGCTCGAGTCGCCCCTGCCTGGTGGCGTGCTCAAGACGGCGCGCAAGGGCGTGGGCCAGTTCTGGATTGAGGTGACAGGCCGCGCCGCCCATGCAGGCGTTGAGCCGGAGAAGGGGATCCACGCGATTGTGGAGGCCGCGCAGCAGATACTGCGCCTGCACGCGCTCAACAACCCCGCAGAGGGCACGACCGTAAGTGTGGGCACGATTATGGGCGGCAGCGCCTCCAATGTGATTCCCGCGCGCGTGCACATGGAGGTTGACACGCGTGCCTGGACGCAAGCCGAGGCGGACCGTGTGGAGAGCGCCATCCGCGGGCTGGAGCCGGCATTGCCCGGTGCGCAGCTTGCCGTACGCGGCGGCTGGAACCGGCCGCCCCTCGAGCGCAAAGCCACCGCCGCACTCTACGAACGCGTACGCGCGATTGGCGCTGATATGGGGCTGGCGCTGGCTGAGGGCAGTACGGGCGGCGGCAGTGACGGCAACTTCACCGGCGCGCTGGGCATCCCCACGCTCGACGGGCTCGGCGTCCCGGGCCTTGGCGCCCACGCCGACCACGAGCACATTGAGGTGGATAAGCTGGCATCCTGCGCCGCGCTGCTGGTTGCCATGTGGATGGAGTTGTAGGTCAACTGCACCTCACCCCCGGCCCCTCTCCATGCGGAGAGGGGAGCAGAGCAACTGCGTTACGCCAGGAGACGTGACCTACAACGGCGACGCTTTGCTCCCCTCTCCGCATGGAGAGGGGCCGGGGGTGAGGTGCAGTTTTGCGCCGCGCGCAACAATCTTGAATCAAAATCAACGCATCGTTTATTCCCACTCTCTTCGGAAAACCCCAATGCAAAAGCATGTTGAAATCACCCGCCAGCGCGTCCAGAACTATGCCGCGGCGCTTGCAACGCGCTTCTACCCGCAGCGCGCCCCCGTAACGCTCGCGACCTATGCTGCCTGCGGCCGCATCAGTTGGGACGCAGCCATGCTGGGCGCCTACCGCCCGGCGCAGGTGGGCGAGAAGTTCGGCCCGCTCTGGTCCACCCACTGGTTCAGAGTAAACCTGGAGATTCCCCACGAGTGGCAGGGGCAGGAAGTGCACCTGCTGTGGGACATGGCGGGCGAGAGCTGTCTCTGGCAGGAAGGCGTGCCGCTGCAGGGGCTGACCGGCTCCTTCAATAGCTGGAGCGTTGAGCCGATTCGCACGGAGTTCTGTGTGGCGCAACGCGCAACAGGCGGCGAAACGGCCGAGTATTACATCGAGGCGGCGTGCAACGGCTTCTTCGGCATCAATAACAGGGCGCACAACCCCCGCCTCGGCGAACTGAGCCAAGCCGAAGTGGCGTGCTTCGACCGCGCCGCGTGGGCGCTCTACTGGGACCTCAAGGTGATTGCCGACATGGCGCTGCACCTGCCCGCCAACACGCCGCGCGGCGGCCAGGCGCTCTATGCGGCCAACGAGATGGTGAATACCATCCTGCTCGATGATTGCAGCACGTGGCCGGCGGCGCGCGCCATTGCCGCGCGCTTCTTTGCAGCGCACAATGGCGATGGCCAGCACAATCTCTCGGCGATTGGCCATGCGCACATTGATACGGCCTGGCTCTGGCCGATTGCCGAAACAAAGCGCAAAATCGTGCGCACATTCGCCACAGCCCTGCGCATGATGGATGACTATCCCGACTACAAGTTCGTTTGCTCGCAGGCGCAGCAATTGGCGTGGATCAAGCAGGAGCAGCCGGCGCTCTACGCGCGCATTGGCGAGAAGGTGGCCGCGGGCCAGTTCATTCCTGCAGGCGGCACATGGATTGAGCCCGACTGCAACATCCCCTCGGGCGAGTCGCTTGTGCGCCAGTTTCTCTATGGCCAGCGCTTCTTCGAAGCCGAGTTTGGCGCACGCTGCACCGAATTCTGGAATCCCGACGTCTTTGGCTACAGCGGTGCGCTGCCGCAGATTATGAAGCGGGCGGGCATCAGCCACTTTCTGACGCAGAAGCTCTCGTGGAATCAGCTCAACAAGCCAGCCGGCCACACCTTTATGTGGGAGGGAATTGACGGCTCAAGCGTGCTCACCCACTTCCCGCCGGCGGATACCTACAATTCGGTCGCCAACGTCAAGGAAGTGCTCTTCAATGTGAGCAACTTCAAGGATCACGAGCGCGCCAACGAGAGCTACCTGCTCTTTGGCTTTGGCGACGGCGGCGGCGGCCCCACAACGGCAATGGTGGAGCAACTGCAGCGCATGGGCGACGTGGACGGCCTGCCGCGCACCCAAATGCGCACGCCGCAGGAGTTCTTTGCGCGCTGCGAAGCCGACCTCAAGGACCCGCTCAAACTGGTGGGCGAGCTCTACTTTGAGCTGCATCGCGGCACCTACACCACCCAGGCACGCAACAAGCGCTTCAACCGCCAGTCGGAGCTGCTGCTGCGCGATACGGAGCTCTTCTCGGCGCTGGCCTTTGCCACGCAGGGGCGCACCTATCCCGCCGGCGCGCTGCAGGAACTGTGGCAGCTTGTGCTCCTCAACCAATTCCACGACATCATCCCTGGCTCGTCGATTGGCGAAGTCTACGCCGACTCGACGCGCGACTATGCGCGCGTGCTGATCGAAGCGAGCGACCTGCGCGATGCAGCGCTTGCAGCGCTCATGCCGGCAAGCACGGGCACGGCCCACGTGGCCGCCTTCAACACGCTGGGCTTTGCACGGCGCGAGGTGGTGGAGTTGCCCGTGCGTGTGGCCGGCGGGCAGGCGTCAGCCGGTGTGGCGGGCGGTGAAACGGCAGGCGGTGGGCGCACCCTGGGCGTTGTCGCGGCTCCATCACTGGGCTACGCCGTGCAGGTGCCTGCAAGCGACAGTGCGATCGACGGCGCGATCGACGGCGCAGTCGCAACGCTGGCGGAGAGTGACGAGGGCTTCGTTCTTGAGAATCCCCAACCTGCGCGCTGCTTTCAACCGCGCCGGCTCGCTCATCAGCCTGCTGCACAAGGCCACCGGTCGCGAAAGCATTGCGCTCGGAGCCGTGGCCAACAAGCTGGTGCTCTACGAGGACATTCCCAATGCCTGGGATGCGTGGGACGTGGACATCTACCATCTGGAGAAGCCGCTGCCGCTGGCCGGCGCGTCCGCGGCGCAGGCCATTGAAGCGGGGCCGCTGCGTGTGGCTGTGGTGTTTGACTATGCCCTCTCAGCGCAGAGCACGCTGCACATGGTGGTCTCGCTCGACGCCCTGGCCGAGCGGCTGGAGTTCGCCTGCGAGGCGGAGTGGCACGAAACGCAGAAGTTCCTCAAGGTCGAGTTTCCCCTCAATGTGCACGCGCAGCAGGCCACCTACGAAATCCAGTTTGGTCACGTACAGCGGCCTACGCACTTTAGCAACAGCATCGACATGGCGCGCTTCGAGGTGCCGGCGCATCGCTGGGCCGATCTTGCCGAGAGCGACTTTGGCGTCGCACTGCTCAACGACAGCAAGTATGGCTATGCCGCGCACGGCAACACGCTGCGCCTCTCGCTGCTGCGCGCCCCCACGGACCCCGACCCCGCCGCCGACCGTGGCCACCACCGCTTTGCCTATGCGCTCTACCCGCACGCGGGCGGCCCGCAGAGTGGCGGCGTCACCGAGCAGGCGTTGCGCTTCAACGTGCCCCTGCTGCTGTTGCCCACAGATGCCGCCGTGGGCGAGACAAGCTGGTTTGCGGTGGATTGCCCGGCCCTGATCATTGACACGGTAAAGAAGGCTGAGGACGACGATGCGCTGATTCTACGCCTCTACGAGTCGCGTCGGCACGCGCGGCACGGCGCGCCTGACCACTACCCTGCCCCTGGCAAAGGCTGCGCTGGCCAATCTGCTTGAGGACGAAGTGGGAGAGCTTGCGGTTGAGGGGCATGGCGTGGAAGTGACCTTCAAACCCTTTGAGATCATCACACTCAAACTGAAAATGCGCGCATGATCACATAGCGGCGGTGCAAGACGCCGCAGGCAAAGACGCGACGCGTCTCAACCTGCGGCGTCTTGCACCGCCGCCACCAAGGGTCACTCGTTTTGCGCGTGTGCCAACGACTCCAGCACGCGCTGGGTGGAGGCAGCAACCTCTGCCACGGCCTTGTCAAAGACGGCGCGGTTGGCGCGCGAGGGCGTGCGATAGCCCGTGATCTTGCGCACATACTGGAGTGCGGCGGCGTCAATCTCGTCCTGTGTGGGCGGCCCCTCGGGCACGCGCAACTGCTTGATGCTGCGGCACATGATCGTCTCCATCTTGGGCTGTATTTGCGGCACGAGTGCTTTGGTGTAGAAGCAGGGAACGGGGATCAGGGAACGGGGAACGTTCCATCAGAGAATGGTCCCCGTTCCCTGATCCCCGTTCCCTTTTCACGATTCTCGGTGCGCCAGGTCAATCTGCAGGCGCAGTTCGGCGTGGGCGGCGGCCAGGTTGTCACGCACCTGGAAGTGCGCCGCTTCGCTGAAGCCCATCTCTTCGCTCGCCAACATCTGCTCCAGCGTCTCGACAACGCGCAGCAGCTTGCCCTCCAGCCCCTCAATCGTGGTGCCAAAGAGCCTTTCCGGCAACATGTAGAATGCAAGCAGCACAAAGAGCGCGCTGTTGAGCATCACCAGCGCCAGTACGCGTTCGCCGCGCGTGGCTGCATAGAGGTAGACGATGGCCCAGAGCACGCCCGTCAGCGTGGCGACCTGCCAGCGCGCAATCGGTCGCGCTGGGCGAATGGGCGCGATGCGCGGTCCCAGCCGCTCGTAGCGCTTGATCTCGCGCAGCCAGCCGTTCATGCGCCGGCACTCGGCCACGCGGATGTGGCGCTGCTCGTGCCCAGCCAGCTCCGTCGCGTAGGCGCGACAGCTCTCGGCCAGGTCATAGAACTCTTTGCGGGTAAAAGGCAGCGGGGCGGTGGGGTCGGATTTGGCAGGGATGGGCCCTGGAGCCATCAGCAGGCTCCGTTCTCTACCAAAGCCGGTCGGTTAGCAGCGCCAGCGTGTAGAGAAGTGACGTTGCCAGCGTGGCGTGAATGGCGGCGGTGTAGAGGCGCGCGCTCTGCGCAGGCGGCAGCTGTTCACGGTCTATTTGCGAGAAAGCGCTGGTGGCAACGGGCAGGCCGAGCAGCGCGACCATGGTGCGCAGCGGCAGTTCCGTTACAATTGCGGCGAAGACGATGAAGACAAACGCGCCGATGAGCAGCACTGCGCCAAAGTCCAAAGCGCGTGGCCGGCCCATTTGCACCGCCAGCGTGCGCTTGCGGATGAGCCAGTCGCGCCTGTCGAAGATGAGGCTGTGGGCAATCATGATCAGGCTGCCGAGCATGGCGAATGGGACCGCGCCCCAGAGGGCGAGCGGGTCCAGGATTCCTGTTTGCGCGTAGTAACCACCGATGGCCGGAATGAGTCCGAGTGCCAGGAAGAGGCCGCTCTCGCCCAGGCCAAAGCCCCAGCGGGCATAGCGCACCGGCCCCGACGCGTAGGCCCACGCCAGCACAAGCGCCACGCCGCCAAAGAGCAGCATGGGCCAGCCCACCAGCAGCCCCAGCCAGAGGTGGCAGAGCAGGCTGAAGAGCAGAGCAATGTAGCCCAGGCTCTTGATCTCGCCCAGGTGCAGGTCGGGCGCACGGTTGCCGGAGTCGTCATGGCCGGCGGCGCGCAACGCGCTCTTGACGGAGGGCGAGGCCGCACGCACGCGGTCGCGGTATTCGGTTAGCAACTGTACGCCCAGCGCCGCGCCATAGCCGCCTGCCACGGCAAAGAGAAGCACGAGCAGGTTGACTTGGCCCGTCTGCCACCACGCGACTGTGGAAGCAGCGATGAGGGGCGTCACAGCCGCAAGCGCGGCATCAAAGCGGCAGGTGCGCGCAAAGGCGCCCAACAGCGTGTGTGCAGGGCGAAGCGGTGGGGTGCTGCCCAAATAGCCTTCGCGCGTCTGCTCCTGGGGAAGCGTATCGGGCGCGTGATTGTGATCGTAGCGTGCGCGGTTCACGTCCACGGAACGTTCCTCCTCCACAGCAATGCAGGCGGCAATGTAGGCTGCGCGTGCCGCAAAACTCGCGGCTGCTGCGCTCGTTGCCAATTGTAGCACCGGCGCGCGCGTGCGTCAATCGTGGCGCGCTAAGGCGTCATGGCTTCTCAAAAGTCAGGGAACAGGGAACGAGCAGGGAACGAGGAGACGTGCGCTACGTAGCGGCTGCTTCAGCTGCCGTTCCCAAGGACGCGACGCGATCTGGTGGGTACGGCAGCTGAAGCAGCCGCTACGTAGCGCACGTCTCCTCGTTCCCTGCTTCCCTGCTCCCTGACTTTTGAGAAGCCCTGGTTGAGGTGTCAGCGGCTCTCAAGAGTTGGCAAACGGGGATACGTAGCGCACGGTTCCCCGTTTCCCGCTTCTCACTCTGCACGCCAAATCTCATAGAGCGGCGCGCCGTCGCGCTGGGC
Source organism: uncultured Chloroflexia bacterium (assembly GCA_963773745.1). Classification (GTDB taxonomy): domain Bacteria; phylum Chloroflexota; class Anaerolineae; order Caldilineales; family Caldilineaceae; genus UBA5069. The sequence goes on along the minus strand of CAVZCL010000001.1, from coordinate 778,111 downwards.
GAACTGCTCCACCAGCACCAAGCTGCAGGCCGCGCGCCGCCGCCGCCTCTTCGAGCACGGCGCGCCGGCCGCGGAAGACCTCCTGGCCCGGGGCGCGCAGCAGGTAGACATTCTGCGCGTCGGCTAGATAGGGGTCCAGGCGCACCGCCAATTCGGCGTCGGGCGCTGCCGGCGAGTCGTAGCCAAAGAGCTCCAGCGGTGTCACCGTGCCCTCGCTCAAGTAGCGCACCGTGGCGTCCATGCCCCAGTCCAGCGCAATTGGGGCGCCCATGCCGTTGAAGCGCAAGGCATAGGTGAGGTGGTACGATGCATCCGAATGGTCGGCCAGGCCGCCGCTGCGGGCGAGCGCGCCGTGGTAGCGCAGCGTCGTGGTAACGCCGGCTGCGCTCCACAGGACGATAGCAAATGCCACCGCGCCGGTGAGCACGCGCTGGCGGGCTGCCGGCAAGGTGGCAGCGCGCGCCAACAGCGCCGCCGCGCCAATCGCCGCCAGCCCAAGCAGCAGCGGCAGCAGCAGCGCATAGTGGGTGACGAAGAGGTCGCTCACCGTCACCAGGCTGCTGAGAAATGCGAACAAAAGCAGTAGCAGCGGCGGCAGCACCACGCGCCACTGTGCCCACAGCCCGCCGCCCACAAGCAGCAGGGCAAGCCACGGCGCAGCCCGGTTGGCATAGACGCCGCCCAAATACCAGAGGTGGCTGCTGTCAAGCACCTGCGCAACCTGTGGCAGCCGCACCAGCAGATTGCCCCAAAGATTGCTGTTGTCCACGCCGTAGTAGCTTGTGGCAGCGTTGGCGCTCAAGGCCGCAACTGTTCCGCCCGTTTGCAGGTTAAAGAGGAGCAGCGGTAGCAGCGGCAGCGCAAAGGCAGCGGCTGCTCCAGCCACATCCGCCGGCTTCAGGCCCGGGGCCGACGGTCTGCGCCGCGCTGCCAGCCAGCCGGCGGCCACGAGCAACGCAAAGGGCCCGATTACCCAGATGGCCAGCAGCTTGGCGTAGAGCGCCAGCCCCGCGGCCAGCGCAGCAATCCACAGCGCACGTCGCCTGCCCGCATGCAGCCAGCGCACACCCTGCCAAATGCAGAGCAGCACAAAGGGTTGCGCCAGATTTGTGACGAAGATGCCCTGCCTGCTCCAGAAGATGAAGCTGGGCGACGTGGCGGCCAGCGTCACCGCAATCAGCCCGCCCGTGGTGAGTGGGATGCGACGGGCGCCATCCGTGCTGCGGCCGGCAAGCCACGCAGAGACGGCGCGCTCGAGCAGCAGCAGCGCGGCCAATCCGGTCAGGATGCTCAACGTGCGCAGGTTGGGCACGCCAATCCCCGTAAACGCCAGCAAGGGGAGCGCAAGGTAAACATTGAGCGCGCCAATGTAATCCTGCACCATGAGCGGCAGTTGCACGCCGAAGAGCGTCACGCCGGCGTCGCGAAAGGCCATGACTGGCGCGCCGGTGAGCAGTTCCATTGCATTCTGTCCCGCCTCGCGCGCCTCATCGTAGTGCAGCCCGGGCAAACCCAACTGGTGAAAGCTGGCTCCCAGGAAGAAGAGCAGCGCCGCCGCCAGCCAGGCGGCGCGCAGCACGCCGCGCGATCTCGCGCGGCGCTGCACATTCTTGCGGGTTGGGGTGCTGGTTGAGGGGGCCACAGGAGGCGGCGTGCGCCGCAAATCCTATTCGGCCAGCAGGTAGACTTCGCTGGCCATGCTCTGGTAGTTGTGGCCGCTGGCGTAGATGCGAATGCTGTCGATATACGCCGGACGCGTGCCTTGCGCCGTCAGCAGCTCGATCAGATTGGGCGACACGTAGGTGAACCATTGCCCCTGGCGCACGCGCGTGCCTTCTGTGACGGTCGGGTAGGGCTCGCCTGTCTCCGGCTCGCGATAGTAGAAGCCGTGACCCCAGGTGAGATCCTTGCCGTAGATGTTCGCGGTAGGAGATTTCTGCGCGCAGCGGGAATTCGGAGTTGAGGCTGCCCGCCCCCGGCAGGCTCTGGAAAAGCGTCTTTACGTCCACCTGGATGCGCAAGTCGTCATAGACGTTGACGGCCTTGTTCACCTCCTGACGGATGCCCACTTCGGTGTGCAGCTTCTCGTCGCCCATGCGGATGAACTGCGCCACCTGGCGGCCATCTTCACCCTCGCTGAACTGCACCTTGCCCGGCGTTGTGGATGCCTCGGCAATCTGATAGCTGGGCCATGTGTCCAGCACCGGTGGCGTAAAGTTGCCGTTCTCCACAAGGTTAATCTCGGGCGTGGCGGCCTGCCCTGTGCTGCCGTCAGCCGATAGCCAGGCACGCTGCCCCTCGCCAGTGGTCAGTTCGTCGCCTGCCACGTGTGAGAGCGTCGCCTGGCCAGAGCGGACTGTCAGTTCCGTGCCCTCTTCGGCTACAGAGACCTGGTAGCTGCCTGGTGCAAGCTGGATTGTGCCGTGAGGCGTGTGCAGCGTCACCTCAATTGCGCGGCTGTCGCTTTGGCTTGTAAAGACGCGTGCCTGGCCGCTGTTGAGCAACAGGTCCGTGCGGAAGGGCTCGCGGCTGCGTTCGAAGACCGGCCGGCGCAGGTGCTGCAGCGTGAGGTCGGTGCCGTCGTAAATTTGCACGCTGCCCAGCGTGTTACCCGAAGTTGGGTCGCTGTTGAGCGCGAGCGTCGCCTGTGTCGCGTCATCGGCCGCCACCACGCGTGCGCCTTCGTGGATGTTGTCACGCTGCGCCGTGATCGCCACCGGTTCGGCGTCTTCGGGGCGGTCATAGAGGAGCACAGTGCCCTGTGTTGGCTCAAGGCGGGCGACCTGCGCGACGCTGGCATAGCGCACAAAGTAGACCGTCGCGGTGGGAATGGCGACGGCCAGCAGCATGAAGACGGCGAAACAGGCAAGCAGCACAATCCACGCCGTGCGCTCGGAGTTTTCGCGCCAGCGGGCTGTAGGTGTGCGCCAGGTTGTGCCTTGTGTGGACATAGTCGTGCCGCGTTGAAAAGGTTGAAAGGCCAGAAAAACAAGTGATTATTGAAGATTGGTTATTGCTGTCGCGCTCCAGCCATCCGGCATACGGGGCAAACCAATCGCCATTCGTCAGTTCTCAATCGTTGTTCTTCTGCCTAATTGAGCGAAAAGGGGCTCTCGCCATCGGCGGCGGTGCCACGGCCGGTCACATCCGGGCCGGAGCGCGTGCTGCTTTGTCCGTCACCATGTTCGCTTTCGCTGGCCGTTTTGTCATCGCGCATCACTGTCAGCCGCTCCAGCCAGCGATGCGCGTCGCGGTCGCCCGGGTTCACTTCAACCGCGCGCTGGAAGAACGCACCGGCGCGCAGCGTTTCGCCCCGGGATGCATAGATGAGGCCGAGGTGGTAATGCACATTGGGTGCTGCAGGATTCACCGCCAGCGCCTTGTGGTATGCATCAATTGCGGCTTGCTGCTGCTTTGGGCCGGAGGTCTCCAGCGCGCCGAGCTCGGCCGCGCCAAGGTTCGTCCACAGCATGGCGTCGCGGGGATTTGCAGCAACGGCGCGCCGCAGCACCTTGGCGGCCCGGTTCCATTTGCGTTGCAAAATGTATGCGCCGCCCAGGTTGATGGCCACGTCGGCGTTGGCGGGCGCGGCCTCGTGCAGCGGCAGCAGCCGCTCCACCGCCTCGCCTGGGCGATTCTGCCCCAGCAGGCGCGCGCTCTCGTTGAGAATGCGCAGGAACTCTGCGCTGCGCTCGTATTCACTTGGCTCGTATGGCTGTTGCTGGTCGTCGCTTCCTGGCTGATCAGTCATGTCCACGCTCGTCAACGCGCCGCACAAGGTACGCATGGGCTGCGGCACACAAGGCCCCTGCGCCGCCCATTCTACAGCATCAGGGTCAGAATCACCGAGAGCGTCACCATGCTGATAAGCGTGGTCGTCAGGATGATCATGGCCACGAGGCGCGGCGCAGTGTCGTATTCGGTGGCAATCACCGAGGTGATGACGGCCGTGGGCATGGATGCCTGCAGGACGAGAACGTTGCGCTCCATGCCCGTTACGCCCAGCAGCGCGCAAACCCCAATGGCCAGCACGGGTGCGCCCAGCAGCCGCACGATTGTGCTGCGCCAAAGGCCCGGCATGGGCTCCACACGTGTAATGGTGCGCAACTGCACGCCCAGCATCACCAGCATGAGCGGCACAGCGGCGCTTGCCAGCAGATCAACGGCGCGAAAGATGCCCACGGGCAGCGTCCACTGCAGCCGGTTGAAGACAAGGCCCAAAATGGCCGCATAGAGCACCGGCACGCGCACGATTTGCAGAAACGCACTCTGAATCGGCAGTGTGCCCGCCGACGCAATCACAGAACCAAAGGTGTTTGTGAGGAACGAACTGACCACGTAGTAGACGGACGCGAGCGACAGCCCGGGTTGCCCGAAGGCAAAGAGGCAGAGGGGCAGCCCCATGTTGCCGTTGTTGGAAATGCCGCTGGTGAGGGTGATTGCGGCCCGTTCGCGCCGCTCCAGATCATACGCGGAGAGCCAGCCAAGCAGCGCCGTGCCCGTCATGACGATGACGGCCACAATGACCGTATTGCGCACGGCCGTGGCGCTCACGTGCATCTGGTAGAGGCTGCGGAAGACGAGCATGGGGGTGGTGAGGTAGAAGAGCACACGCCCCAGCGTGCGGCCGTCCAGCTCGATGGTGCGCGCCAACACCCAGCCGGCAATCGCCACGAGGAAGACGGGCAGCACCGTCTCGGCGAAGACGGGCAGCAGCCCCGCGAGGGTGCTCACAGCGCGTCAGGCGCGGGCGGGTGCGCTTTGCGGAGCACCCTGGCCTGGGGTGGATTTTGTCGAAGGGGCCTGTCCGCCTGCGTTGCCTCGGGCGGGCGCGGCGGCAGCCACATCGTCCTCGGCGTCGCCATCGCCCTCCATCTCCACGTTGTGGATGACCTCGTAGAGGTCCAGCGTGGGCGCGAAAAACTCGACGACGTACTCGTTGGGCACGCCCATGGGCTGTGCGAGGTCGGCCAGCAGCGCGTGGACGAAGTCGCGCCGCGTCTGGGCGCGCATGCGGCGAATGGTGTCATCCCACAGCAGCAGCGTGCCGTACATCCCCTCACCGGTATAGTGCAGGTCGAGCTTGCCGATCGTGACCGGTTGCTGGTCGGCGTCGGCCTGGTCCAGATCAAAGAGCGCGTATTGCTCTGAGGAAGGGGTGCGGACGAGACGCTTGAGCTTGAGATTCACGCGCGATCACTTATCCCAGATCGTCATCATCGCTCGTGTCATAATCGCCCGTGTCATCGTCGTCCTCATCATTCTCATCTTCGTCGTCGGCGTAGCCCTCGTCGTCATCCATGTCACCGTAGGTGCGGCCGTCGGGGTCGCGCCGATTGTCGATCTCCATCTCATCGTCCTCGTCGCCCTCAAGCAGCGGGACGGCCCCACCTTCGTCGTAGAAGAGCATTTCGTCGAGCGCCACCTCCGCGGCCTCGGCCTCGTCGCCCTCGGCTTCGTCGGCCAGGGTGCGCAGCGCAGTGCGCGCGGCCTTGCCGCCAAGGTGGCCCAGCGCTTCGATTGCGGCCAGGCGCACGGCGAGTTCATCATCCTGGAGCATCGCAAGAAGTTGCGGGGTCGCCGACTTGATTTCCAGCTCGCCGGCGGCCAATGCGGCCTCAACGCGCATAGCGTCATCAGGGCTGGCGAGCTCGGCGCGCACCAGTGAACGCCAGCGGGTGTCGGCGCTGCGCCCCATGGCACGCAGCGCGCTCAGGCGCAGCTCTTCCTCCGGCGCGTAGTAGGCGTCCTCAATCAGCTGGCGCAAGCCTGCCTCGCCCGAATAGGCGACGCTTTCCAGCGCGGCCGCCTGCACCTCAATCGGTTCATCCTTGCTGTGCACAATCGCCAGCAGCGCCTCTTCAGCGCGCATGGCCATGGCGGAATCGAGCTCATCCAGCTCACCCGCCAGCACATAGGGGCCAAGTGCGGCGGCTGCCGCGGCGCGCACTTTGGTCACAGGGTCCGAGTTGAGCATCTGTACATAGGGGCCGATAAGCGCCGGGTCGTCATCCTCCCAGAGGCCGTCAATGGCAATGCGGCGCACCTCTTCGTCGCTGTCGCGCAGGGCAATGCGCAGCAGCCGCCCCAGCAGCAGTTCTATCACTTCTTCGGCGGCCAGCACCAGCTCGCGCAGCAGGCGACGGCGGCGTGCCAGGGGGATGGCCGGCCACTGCGCTTCCACCACGTCGGCTTCCGTCCGCGTCAGGTCAGAGAGGACGAAGAGATCGCGCAGCGCGACTTCATCGGCCTGATGAATGAGCAGCTGCAGCAGCTCCTCTACAGAGAGATGCGTGCGCGCCTCGGCCACTGGGTTTGCGAGCGCCTCGTCCTCAAGCTCGGCCAGTTCGTCTGCGGAGCCGATCAGCATGTTGTCGCTCAGCGCGTCTTCGGCGAAGAGAGCGGCAGCCAGCAACTCATCCTCGGCCAGCTCATCCTCAGGCAGCGCATCCTCAGGCCGCGCATCCTCCGCAGAGGGTGTCGGTGCGCGCGTCTCTTCGGGTTCGTTGGACGCGTCGGTGGGGCGCCTGTGGCCGGGTCGATTGGGGTCCTGATTTGTTGGAGTCATATTGTTTATGCGGCAGAGGCCGCTTCGTGAATGCGTATGAACCAGCCCGGTTCTGCGGCTAGCCCTTCCAGGTGAAGCCCCATACGTCACTCGTGGGGCTAACGGGAACAGTGGTCGCGCCGCTCTTGGCGACGGCCTCCACGTACCAGCGCCACTGGTTGCCCATGGCGTCGGATGATTTGTCGCAGAAGTCGGCCGGAATGCCAACCTGCGTAATACTTGAGTCGATGTCCTGCTGAATAATCCAGGTAATCTGGACATTGCCCGCTGCATTGCGTCCGCTGACAAAGCCCAGGTGGATGCGGTAGCTCTCCTCTGGCTCCATGTTGGCAAGCGCATTCCACTCCAGCCGGCCGGCGTCGCATGCGATTGTGGCACCATCCTGCGGGCTGCGCAAAGTGGGTGCCGGATGGCGCATGCCGTTGGGCGCAGACGCAGCCACAGTGGGCGCAGCCGTGGCACTCGCTGGTGCTGTGGCCGTGGGCACAACCGCCGGCGCAGTAGTGGGTGCAGTGGTGGGTGCAGCGGTGGGCGCAACAGTCGCCGTGGGCAGCGGCGTGGCTGTAGGTGGCGCCTCAACGGTGGCCGTTGCTGTCGGCCCGGGAATGACGAGCCGGTCGCCAGGTTGCAGGCTTGCGGCCTGCGCGTCGCTCAATTGGTTGGCGCTCTGCAGCGCAGCCACCGAGACACCCGTCCTGGCTGCAATTTCAACGAGCGTGTCACCCTGTCGCACACTGTAGAGCGCTCCGGCCGACGTGCCGGTTCCCGCGCCAGGGAGCGGAATGACCAGCGTTTGGCCGGGCTGGAGAAGTGTTGCTTCAATTTCGGAAAGGTTGTTGGCGAGCAGCAGATCGTCGAGCGTGAGACCAAAGCGTGCCGCAATCGCCTCCGCCGCATCCCCCTGGACGACCGTGTAGCTGATGGGCGCGGGCGTGTCGGTGGGCAGCGCTGTCGCCGTGGGCTCGCTGGTGGGCGTTTGCGTGGGAATCGCCGTCACGGTGGGTATGGGGGCCAGCGTCGCTATCTCCACGGCTACCACAGCCTCATTCGCAGCCGCCTCCGCCTCTGCCGTGGCCGAAATGATGACGCTCGCTGGCAGCACCGCCACCGGCTCGCCTGCAGTGACGACAATGGTGTTGGTCATCGCTTGCGCGCGTCATCGGCGCCAGGGCCGGCGCCTTCCGAGCCGGCGCTCTCTGCAGCGCCGGCCGGCGCAACGCCAATCGGCGCAGTGGGCAAGGCGGCCACGGCGTTGTCATCGGCCGCAGGGATGACCTCCAGTTGGGGATCGAGGCCGGCGCTCAAGTCGGAAACCCAGGCCGTTACCGCACGCGCCTGTGCTACGCCCCAGCCAAAGGGGTTGTTGGTGTCGCTTTGCCAGGCCAGCAGCACCACGAATCAGCGCACCCAGCACAACCGGCAGACCGATTGTGAGCAGGCGCGAGGGCGCAGCCTTGAGCGTGCGTCCGCAGTGCGGGCAAATGGTAAGCTGGCTCGACCCCTTCTTGCCGCAGTGGCGGCAGCGCACCATGCGCGGCTTGCTCTGCAGCGCCTCGCCACAGGTGGGGCAGTTTTCAGATTGCGATGTGATGGGCCCGCCGCAGTTGGGGCAGTGCAATGTGGCCCTGCGCGGCGCAACTGCCCCCGAAGGCGGTGGCGGCGGATAGCTGCCGCCCGCCGGTTGCCCATGGTTGCCAGTTGGCGGGCGCGGCTGCGCCGGTCGCTGCGGTGGCGGACTCTGCTGCGGAAGAGGGGCGGGTGAAGCGGATTGGGGCGGCTTTCTGCCGCCTTCGCCGTACCCTGCCGGAGCCATTGCGCCCGGCTGCTGCGGCTTCGCGCCCATTGCGGGCGGCGGTTGCGGGTACGCCATGCGCTGCGCCGGCGGCACCTGCTGCAGAGGCGGCTGGTTTGGACCCTGTTGAGCGCCTTGCTGCGCCGGACGCTGCTGCGCTGGCGGGAACTGCTGCGCTGGCGGGAACTGCTGCGCGGGCGGTTGTTGCGGCGCAGTGGCGGGCCGCACAAAGTGGCTCGGCGGCGTCGGCACGCCCTGGTCCGCGTCGCTCGCGCGGCTTGGGTAGGAGGGCGACGCAGGCGCGCCCGCAGGCGAAGGCGGTGTGCCCGCCTCCTCCGGCAGCTCGGCCTGGTCGTTCATACCTTGTGCCATCTTCTACGCGTAACCCTCGTAAAATAGACTGTGCAACGTGGTGCGTAACCGAAGCGTGGCGCGTGCTTCGCCGCGGCTTCAGCCGAACTCACCGATCACGTGGCGTCCTCAACAGCGGCGGAGCAAGCCGCCGCTGCGAGCAACGGCGCGCACCCCAGCGATACAAATAACCCGATGGGCCGCAGCCCGGGCCACAACCCAAGGCTACTGCCCCAGGATCATGCTCCAGTCAATTGTAGCGTGGGGCGCTGCAATGTCGCGTACCGTGATAATCAGCATGAGGCTCAGCAGCAGCATGAAGCCGATCATGTGAACCATGCCTTCGCGCTCGGGGCTGACGCGCCGCCCGCGAATCCACTCAATCAGAATGAAGAGGAGCCGCCCGCCGTCAAGCGCAGGCAGGGGCAGCAGGTTCGTAATCGCAAGCGCAGCGCTCAGCACGGCGGAGAGGCGCAGAATCGGCCAGAAGACGCCGTAGCTGATGCTCGAGTTGACCGCACCGCCCACTTCGCGGGCAATGCCCACGGGGCCGGAAAGCTGCGCAGCCTCAGCGCTCATGGTGCCCATAATCAGCCGCACCGGCAGTTGGAGCACAAGGCCAATGTAGCTAAAGGTGCTGACCACGCCCTGGCGCACGCTCTGGAAGAAGGGCATGGTGGCAAAGGCGGACATGGGGCCAATCTGCACGCCCAGCGCGCCCTGGCCCGCCGGCGGGTCGGCACGCGGCGTCATTGCAGTGGCAACCAGCGCGTTTTCGCGCAGCACCGTCAGCGTAAGTTCGTTGCCCAATTCGCCCTGCACAACGTCGCCCAGCGGCGTATTGAGCGTAATGACCGTGTCGTTGACCTCATAAACAAGGTCGCCCGACTGCAAACCAGCCTGCTCGGCGGGGCTTTCGGGGGCGGTCTGCTCAATGCGCGTGGTCATGACGCCCACGTAGTCACTCGGCGTGTTGAGGAAGGTTTCCACCTGTGCCGCGTCGACCGCGGGCAGGTTGGTGCTCGCTCCGTTGCGCAGAACCGTCAGCGCGACGGGGCCGCTTGCGGGCGCTTCCCATGTGCTTCTGATCGGTTCATCGGCCATGGCGTTCACGAAGGCGTCGCTGCCTCCCGCCTGCAGCAGAATGTCGCCTGGCTGCAGCCCCAGCGCTGTGGCTGCGGCCGAAGGCTCGACCACCAGTTGCGGGTAGGCCAGCAGAACCTCCGAGCCACCCACCATAAAGGAGCTGGCAAAGAGAATGATCGCCAGGATCAGGTTCATGAGTGGCCCGGCGAGCAGCGTAAAGGCGCGCCCGCGCATGGTGGCGCCGTTGAACGAACCGGGTGCCATGTCGCCCGCGTCTTCACCCCGCATGCGCGCAAAACCGCCCAGAGGCAGCAGGTTGAGCGTAAAGTCGGTGCCGTCGTAGCGGAAGAGCTTGGCGACGCGCGGCGGGTAGCCCATGCCGAACTCTTCGACGACGATGCCGCTGCGGCGCGCGGCGAGGTAGTGACCCAATTCGTGGAAGAAGACCAGCACGCCCAGCACGAGCACAAATGAGATTACGGTAATCAACGTTGACATTGTTTTTCCTTGGTGTCTCTGCCCGCACCAGAGTTTCCGCAGCGCAGCGGCGGCGTTTCGCTCAAGTGCATTCCGGCTGCGCCCATTTTACCATAGAGCGCAATGACGCCCCCTGAGCACGGCGCGCAGGAGACGCTTCAGTGTAGTACACGAGAGCGAGCGAGGCTGTAAGCGCAATCCGTTGCGTTGGCGAAGCTTCGCTGCGACGACGCAACACGCGCCGAGAGCGCATTGCCACTGACCACTTGCCACTGCCAATTGCCACTTATGCTGTCCCCTCCACCCACGTCCCCATTGCCGGCCGCGGCTGCGTGAGCGCCGCGAAAATCGTGCCCGGCGTCAGCCCGCTGCAGAGGAGCATTTCGAGACCCGGCGTCTGCTCCACGAAGGCGAGCGCCTGGTTCACCTTGGCCGCCATGCCACCGGTAACGTCCACCCCATGGCTGTCGCCAATGCCCGCCGCGAGCGTGGCAGATCGGCGCGCCTGATCACCGGCAGCCGCGATGCAAAAGGGTCGCGCAGCGGGTCGGCCGTGTAGATGCCGTCGACCTCGCCCGCAAGCACCATGCGGCTGGGGGGCAGATGCGCCGCCAGCCATGCGAAGATCTCCTCGGTGCCCGCAATTGTGCCGCCGCGCACATCGTCCAGCGCCACGTCGCCGTAGATGAGCGGCACAATGCCCGCCGCCAGCGCGCCCTGGATGGCTGCCAGGGGGCCATCCACCACGCGGCCGTCCACACAGCGCAGCGCGGCGCTGGGCTGTATGCTCCATGCAGGCACGCTCGCATCCAGCAGAGCCTTCGCCACAATGCGGTTGAGTTGCGCTGCGACGTCAGCGGTGGCGGCAAAACCGTACCACTGCTCTGCTGTGTGAACGCCCGCACGCGTGCCATATTTCTGGCCGACCACATGGCCGAAGCTGCCCGAGCCGTGCGCCACAACCAGCGCCTGCTCGGGGCGGGCGGCACGCGCCTGCGCAATTTCATTGGCCACGCGGTGCAGCACGTCGGCGCGCACGCTTTTGGGCGTGCGTTTGTCAGTAATGAGCGAACCGCCCAGCTTGAGGTAAACGAGTCGTGTCATGGGTCAGCCTGGGTGCGCCTGCTGGAGTGCGCAGAGCGCGGCAAGCAGCAGCGCTTCCTGCTCAGGCAGAACCGTGCGCGGGTCAAAAAGCAGCTGGTCGTTCTGAATGCGACAGACCACGGGTGGCTGGTTGCGGCGCAACGTTGCGGCAGCGTCATCGGGATTATTCACGTTGAGCGCAAGCAGGTATGTGGCCAATGTCTCGCCTGGCAGGCTGCCACCGCCCACGGCGCTCTCGCCCGAGAGTACGGTTGCGCCGATCTCCCGCGCCGCCAGCGCCTGCTGCCATGCCGCTGCGCGGGCGCGCAAGGCTTCCGGTGTGGCTGCAATCATGCGCCAGACGGGCAGTTCGTCCACGGCGCGGCCGCGTTCATAAGCGCGCAGCGTAGCCTCGAGCGCGGCGAGCGTGCTCTTGTCCACGCGCAATGCGCGCGCCAGTGGGTGGCGGCGCACTGTTTCAATCAGCGGCGCACGCCCGGCAATGATGCCCGCCTGCGGTCCGCCCAGCAGCTTGTCGCCGCTGAAAGTCACCAGGTCGGCGCCGGCGGCCAGGCTCTCCTGCACCATCGGTTCGGCGGCAAGGCCATAGGCACGCGTGTCGAGCAGCGAGCCGGAGCCCAGGTCGTCAATCAGCAGCAGCGGGTAATTGGCTGCTTCATCAGCAGCGGCGCGATCATGGGCGACAGCGGCCAGCTCGGCCAGTTCGGGCATGGCCACGAAGCCAATCTGGCGGAAGTTGCTGCTGTGCACGCGCAGAATGGCCGCCGTGTCGGGGGTGATTGCGTTCTCGAAGTCGCGCACGTGGGTGCGGTTGGTCGTGCCCACCTCCACCAGGCGCGCGCCTCCCTGCACCAGCACATCAGGGATGCGAAAGCCGCCGCCAATCTCCACCAGCTGGCTGCGGCTGATGAGCACCTCCCGCCCCTGGCAAAAGGCAGCGAGTACGAGGTAGACCGCCGCCGCGTTGTTGTTGACCACCAGCGCGTCCTCAGCGCCCGTTAGGCGCTGCAGAAGGTGGCGGGCATGGTCATGGCGGCTGCCCCGCTCGCCGCTGCTCGAGGTTGTACTCGAGACTGCTGTAGCCGCTGCCCACATCGCCAATGGCCGCAAGCGCCGCCGCCGATAGAGGCGCGCGGCCCAGGTTTGTGTGAATGATGACACCCGTGGCGTTAATGACGGCCTGCAGCGAAGGGCGTGCGCGCGCCTCGAGGTGTGCGTCAATCTGCGCCGGCCACGAGGCGGCTTCCGGTGCATGCCCTCCTTCGGCAATGGCGCGGCGCGCGTCGGCCACCACGCTGCGCGCCGCGTCCAGCACGGCGGCGCTGCCATGCACTGCAACCAGCGCCGCAACGGATGGTTCGCGCAGGAGCGTATCCACCGAGGGGAGGGCGCGGTAGGCTGCCGCTGCGGATTGACCTGCGGTTGCGCCCTGGCTATTGGGTGAAGCTGGCGGTGTGGGCTGAGCTGTCATGTATGGGAGGTGGCGCGTAGCGTTGCGCATTGTGTTGCGGTTGGGCAACAGGAGGGCCTGCCGGATCACAAAGGCCGGCCACGGGGCCGGCCTCCAGTGTGGGCGAAAAGGGACTCGAACCCCTGACCTCCTCGGTGTAAGCGAGGCGCTCTAACCAACTGAGCTATTCGCCCGCCTATTGCGCACAAGCACTCGGCAAGGTGGCGCGGGACTGAGGCGTAACTCTACCCTGCGCCCGCGCCTTTGTCAAACATATGCGCCACGAACTTTTCAACACAAACGTCTCAACCGAAGGCGCGAAGGAAGCAAATCAGCGCAAAGGAAAGTGAGCGAAGCCAATAAGGGACAAGGGCAAAACACAAACAATCCTCCCTTGTTTCTTGTTGGCTCTTCTTTGTCATTCTTTGCTGCCTTCACGCCTTTGCGTTGAGACGTGTGTGGCTGCGTCAGGCAGGCGCGCTGGCCGTGGCGGTGGCCGCTTTGTCCAGCACGAGGCATGCCTCGCGCCCAAAGGCAATGGTGACGTCGTCCCCCTGCTTCGGCAGGCGCAGGTGGGGGTTGTTGAATTCGTCCAGCAGCACAATCGAATCACCCACGCGAACCTGCATGCGCACAATTGACCCCAGAAAGGTAACGCTCTCGAGGACGCCCGTAAGTTGATTCTCCCGAGAGAGAGCCCCATTTGTGTCGTCGCTGCCATTCGCTTGCGTCAGAAAGAGGCGTTCGGGGCGCAGCGCCAGCGCCACTTGCGTGCCTGCACCAACCCCCAGCGGGGCCACGGCGTGGATTTGCTGCCCCTGCACCCTGAGCAGCCCCGCGGCCGGATCCACGACCTCGGCCGTGAGCGTGTTGAGCGTGCCCACGAAGGAGGCCACAAAGCGCGTTTTGGGGAAGTTGTAGATCTCAAAGGGCGCGCCCACCTGCTCCACACGCGCGTTGTTCATCACCACCACACGGTCGGAGAGCGAAAGCGCCTCTTCCTGATCGTGCGTCACATAGATGGTCGTAATGCCCAGCCTGCGCTGAATGTCGCGGATCTCGTTGCGCAGCGACACGCGAATCTTGGCGTCCAGCGCCGAGAGGGGCTCGTCAAGCAGCAGCAGCTTGGGGCGAATCGCCAGCGCGCGCGCCAGCGCCACGCGCTGCTGCTGCCCGCCTGAAAGCTGGAAGGGGAAGCGCGCGCCAGATCCTCCAGCTTGATCAGCGCCAGCATCTCCTGCACTCGCTCCTTGATGACGCCGGCGGGTTTGCCACCAACCTTGAGGCCAAAGCCGATGTTGTCGGCCACCGACATGTTGGGGAAGAGCGCATAGGACTGGAAGACCATGCCGATTTCGCGCTGGTTGGGGCGAATGTTGGTGATGTCCTTGCCGTCCATCAGCACCTGGCCGGCGGAGGGCGTCTCAAAGCCGGCCACCATGCGCAGCGTGGTCGTCTTGCCGCAGCCCGACGGTCCCAGGAAGGAGACGAATTCGCCCGGCTCCACCTGCAGGTTGAAGTCCTCCACTGCAGGGCGCAGGGCGTTGGGATAGATTTTGCTGACGTGGATGAGATCGAGAAAGGCCATAGGGTGCTCGCGCTGTTGTCTTTGCTGGTTGCTTTAGTGTGATGGTTGTCAGTTCGAATTGCGCTGCCGGCCCTAGCGCATGCCTGTTACAGTGGCGTTCTTGGCGCCGCCTGTAACCACATTAATCAGGATCATCGCCAGCCATGTCAGCCCAAAGGTAACGATGGCCAGCGCGGCCGGCTCGTAGGTCTGCTGATTGCCGATGAGCGCCAGATAGGGGCCAAAGGCCGGGCGATTGAGGAAGGTGGCAAGCGTCAGCTCGCCCACGACAATTGCAAATGTGAGCAGCGAACCGCTTAGCAGCGCCGCGCGCAAATTCGGGAAGATGATGCGCCCCAGAATTGTGGGCCAGCCCGCACCCAGGCTCTGCGCTGCCTCGGTGAGGGTGCGCACGTCCATCGCGCGCAGGCCATTGTCCACCGAGCGGTACATGTAGGGCAGCGAGAGCACCGTGTAGGCCGCCACCAGCAGCACGTTGGTTGCCATCGTTGTATTCGTCAGCGGTGGAATGAGGGTAATGCCAAAGATGCCCACCGGCCGGCTGTAGGTCTTGATGAAGCCGAAAACCAGCACAATCGCGGGAATGACAAAGGGCAAGAGGCTAATGAACTCCACAACGGGCCGCCATTTGGGCGCACGCAATTGAACCCAATAGGCAGTAGGCACCACCAGCAGCAGGCTCGTAATGATTGTACAAAATGCCATGATGGTGGAGAAGCTGAAGGTGCGAATGAACTCCGGCTCGGAGAGCGCCGAGGTGTAGGCCGCAAAGCTGTATGTGCCGCGCACCTTCTGCAGCGAGAAGACAAAGGTGCCGTAGAGCGGCAGGATGACATAGATGGCCCCGATCGACCACCAGAGCCACGAAAACGGGGCGAACTTGCGCCTGCCACTTGGCAGAACGGGCGGTTTCTCCTGCTCTCCTTCGAGTAGGGCTTCTTCTTGAGTGGCGTTGGCATTGATTGAAATTGTCATTGCAGCCACCGTTCCGAACGCCGCTGCAGGGTGGTGTAGAGCGTGATGCTGATAGCCATCACAACCACCATGCCCAGCGCCATGGCATAGCCGAGGCCGGGATTGTTGAGCACGTCGCCGCGAATTTGCGCGCCGATCTGGATCGTCACCAGGTTGAGGGTGCCGCCGGTCAGGGCGTACGCCGTGGCATAGGCGCCAAAGGCATTGCCAAAGAGCAGAATCATGCCGCCCAGGAGCGAGGGCATGAGGATGGGCAGCCCAACCAGCCGCCAGTATTGCTGCGGCGTGGCGCCCAGGTTGTCGGCCGCCTCGCGCCATTCGCGCTTGAGGCCATCAAGCGAGGGGGACATAATCAGGATCATGAGCGGAAACTGAAAATAGAGATACGTGAGGCTGAGTCCCAGGAAACTGTAGAGGTTGAAGCCCGACTGGTAGATGTTCCAGCCGAAGACATCCTTGAGCAGCAGCGTGATGAAGCCTGTGCGCCCGAGCGTGGAGATGAAGGCAAAGGCCAGCGGCACACCGGCAAAGTTGGACGCCACGCCTGAAAAGGTGCTCGTTGCCGAGCGCATAATGCGCGGCATCCCACCGATCGTCACGGCATAGGCCACAAGCATACCCAGCAGGCCGCCGGCAATGGCCGTGACGGCGCTAATGCGGATGCTCAGCCAGTACGCTTCCGGAATCGGCGGGCGCGTCAGGTCCAGAATGTTCTGAAATGTAAATGCACCCTGCCTGTCCTGGAATGAGCCGATGAAGAGGGACGCCGAGGGCAGCAGCATAAAAAGAAAGGCAAAGAGGAAGAAGGGCAGCAGTCCCAGCCATGCCCAGGAACGGCGGCGCGGCGCTTGGGGCAGCGGCGGCGCGGTCATTTCAATGGTTTCGGCGCTTGTAGTCATAGGCAGCTTCGTGTCGTGATAGAGGAGGGAGCGCAGCCGCCATGCGGCTGCGGAGGGTGCAGAGATAATGGGAGTGGGCCTGCAGGCCCACTCCCATTTTGTTGACTGTTACATCGAGCAGAGTGTTACTCGATATTGGCGCCAACCGTGCTGTCCCAGTTCTCCACAATGACGGCCTTGGCAGCGTCCTGCTGCGGAATCGTGGGGAACTCGGCGCCGGTGACGTCCGGCAGCTTGGCGGCAAGCTCGGCGGGCACAACACCGCGCGCGCGCAGGTCGGGTTCGCGAATCGGGTGGCAGTAGCCGCTCATCCAGTGGAGCTGGCCTTCGTCACTGTACAGGTACTCCATCCAGAGCTTGGCGGCGTTGGGGTGCGGTGCATACGCGCTAATGGCCTGAACGTAGACACCAGCCACACGACCGCTCTCGGGAATGACAACGGCGATGGGCGGATTGCCGGCCATTTCGTCAGCGCCGCTCAGGGCCAGGTAGTCCCACGTAATGCGGACGGGCGTCTCGCCACGCGCCACAAGCGCGTTGTTGGAGATAACGGGCACGAGGTTGCCTGCCTGGTTGAGTTCGGCAAAGTACTCAATGCCGGGCATCACGTCGTCCATGGAGCCGGTGCGCGCCAGCGCGGCTGCAATGACAGAGAGAATTGACTGGTTGGATGTGCGCGGGTCACCAGAGAGGGCAACCTGGCCGTCGTACTTCTCATCCAGCAGGTCGGCCCAGTCGCCAGGGGCTTCGGGGATGATGTCACTGTTGACCATGAAGGCCAGCACGCCGTAGTAGTCGCCGTACCAGTAGCCGTCCGGGTCCTTGACATCATCGGGAATCGTGTCCCACGTGGAGACCTTGTAGGGCTGAATGAGCCCCTCGTCCTTGGCTATCGTGCCAAAGGCGAAGCCCACGTCAATAACGTCGGGAGCCTGCGGCCCCACGTTGTCCTTGTTGGCGCGAATGGCTTCCAGTTCGTCACCGGAGCCGGCGTCGGGATTCAATTCGTTGACCGTAATGCCATACTTGGCAGAGAAGCCGTCAATTGCGGCGCCGTAGTTGCACCAGTTGCGCGGCAGGGCGATGACCGTGAGTTCGCCTTCTTCCTGAGCGGCGGCAACGAGTTCGGCCATTTCGGGGCTCATATCGGCGGCGGCTTCGGCTGCCGGCGCTGCGGTTGCCTCGGCGGGTGCGGCCGGTGCGGCGGGTGCCACGGCGGCGCATGCCGAAAGGGTGAGCATGACTGTAATCAACATCAACGAAACGACAAGTCCGTATTGCTTGCGTACCATCTGTTCCTCCGTTCGGTTGTCTGATTGAACATCGATAGGGATGGAATTGCTGTGCGCGCTGCAAACATGTATGCCAGGTCCGCATACAAATCAAACCTGTTCACATGCACTGCTTGCACACACAGTATGGCACATATACACCCTTTTTGTTAAGTCTGCATATCGGGCGCGCCCCGCAAGGTTAACGTTGCGCGCGCATTTCGAGGCATATTCCCTCAGGATTTCCCAGGTCGCCTTGTCGTTTCCATAACGCAGAGGTTCCATAACGCAGAGGTTCCATAACGCAGAAATAAAAAATATAACCATAACGCGAGGTTCCATAACACGGAGGTTCCATAACACGGAGGTTCCATAACACAAAGGCGGGAGAGCAACAGCTCTCCCGCCCTTGTGATTATTCGGTTGATACTTGACGTTTGCGTGTGCCCGAGCTACTGCCCCGCCGCCGGCACAATCGCGTAGACAACCTGCAACTGCATGGTCAGGTTGAGCTGCCCGGGCTGAATTGGCGTGCCGCCACCGCCGCCCATGCCCATGGCATTCTCGCGGAAGGAGCCGTAGACCGGCTGGCTGCCGATGACCTCACTGATGGCGACGACATCACCCACGCCCAAGCCCGTGAGCTGGGCCAGGTCTTCGGCGCGTGCCTGGGCGTCGGCTACGGCTGCAGCACGCGCTTCCGACTGGGCCGCGTCAGAATCCTGCAGGGCGAAGTTGACGCCGTAGATGTTATTGGCCCCCGCCTCAATCGCCGTGTCGAGCACGTTGCTCACATTGTCCAGATCGCGAATCGTCACGTTGACGTTGTTGGAGACCTGGTAGGTCCATTCCGCCTCGGGCATGATGCCGTTGGGACCATAATTGTTGACGTTGACGCTAAAGTTGGAAGTCTGAATGTCCTCCTCGGCGACGCCGGCAGCTTTCACGGCCTCAATCACTGCGTCGATTTGCTCCTGATTGGCGTCGGACGCCTCCCGCACGGTGTCGCGGGTGACGACGACGCCCAGGTTCAGGTAGGCCACATCGGGTTCAACATCCACCTTGCCCTCGCCAACGACGGTGATCGTGCGGGCCATGCCATCATCGAAGACTGCGACTGCCGGATCCTGCGCCTGCGCGCTGCGGGCCGGCAGCATCACTGCGCCTGCAGCAAGGAGTGCCACGGCCGCAAATGCAGCGGCGGTGGTGACAATGCGATTGCGAAAGACATGTACGTTCATTTGAAATTTCTCTCCCCTGTAACTCTGTTGTCTGTGCGAAATACGATCGGGTTTGCAAACCGTATGCGCCTTTGCGACGAGGTTTCGCCGGCCACACAGAATTGACGGAGGAGGCACGCGCTTTGTTCCAAAGTCTGCTGTCGGGTGCGAACAAGGATTCAGAATTGGAGGTTGGTTAGCGATGAACGGCAACCACATTTCAATCGCCAATTCATCAGCATTCAATTTTCAGTGCTCAATACTCGGCTCAATACTCGTTCACATCTGACACCCCACGCCGCACTCCCTGCTCCGCTTGAAAAAACATCCCCGCCACACTCACAACCGAAGTGCCCTCTGCGTTGGCAGGGCAGTGGGCATAGCCGAGCTGCGTGCCCGCCACCTTGCCCAGGCTGCGCAGCGCCATGTAAAGAGGGGTGACGCCGCAAACGTTGTTGCTGTTCTGCACACGCTTGATCTCGGCGAAGAAGCCATCCGCATCGCCCAGCTGCAGGGGCGCAAGCAGCGCTTCATCGGCCATGCGCAGGCTGCGCTTTTGCGCGCTGTGCAGCGCTGCGCCGCCAAAGGCAGGGCCCACATGTGCCAAGTCGCCGGAGGCAACGTAAAGCACGCGCCGACCTGCAGTGGCCCGCTTGATTGCCGCCAGCGCCGCCGCAATCTGCGCATCGTCCTGCGGCGCGCTGCCGTTGCGCATGTGCTGGTGGAGCGACCCGACGAGGATGGGCACAACGGGCAGCGGCTCTCCCGCGCGGATGTGGTGCAGCCAAACGGCCACCAGTTCGAGCGAATGCTCGCTGCGATGGCGCAGTTCGCCCGCAAACGCTGCATCTTCGCCCAGAGCGGCGGCAAGGGCATCCACCACAACTGTGTCGGTGGGCAGCGTGCCGTAGGGGGTGGCGTAGCTCTGCCGTGTGAGCGTGAAGAGGTCATCCCCAAAATGATCCGTGCCAAAGATCACCGCCACATCGGCCTCGGCGACGGCATTGGCGGCGCGCTTCCACACCTGCGCATAAACGGGGCCGCCCCGCTCGTAATCAATGTGCGGGCTCAGCAGGCCCACGCCCTGCGACCAGTCAACCGGAGCAGGCGTTACGCCGTCCGCTTCCTCCAGGTACTCCTGAAAGAGTTGCCAGAGCTCTGCGCGCTCGGCCGGATAGCCGCTGCCGGCGAGCGCGGGCGGCCGGTTGGGCGCACTGCGAAAAGCCGCCAGCACCTCGCCATAGCGTCTGCGAAAGCGCGCACTTTGGAGCAAGTACGCTTCGTCCAGCGCATCCACCAGCTCGCGCACGTGGCTGGTGTGCAGCGGCAGGCCATATTGCGCGCGCACCTTTGCGGCGATGGCACGCGGCTCCATGGTGCCATCGAAGAGCGTCAGTGCGGGGCCAAAGTGCTGCGGAATGAAGAGTTGTGCTTCTGCCAGGTGCAGCGGATCGCGCAGCATGAAATAGGGTGCGCCCTCATGCTCAATGCGGCGGACGTCAACAGGGCGCAACAGGGGAAATTGAGGATCACTCATGGGAGAAGATCGGCAGTGGTGGGTGCTGGGTTATCGGACCAGGGAAGCGTAGTGCGTTCGGTTACGTGGGCGCGCGCCAGCTGTTCGGGGATGACATTCGCTGTGCCAAGATAGGCACTGTCGAGATTGGCGCCGTCGAACGAGGCGAGCATGAGGTTGCAGTTGGTGAACTTTGTGCCGGCAAGATTGGCGTTGTTGAGGTTGGTTCCGCTGAGGTTGGCGCTTGTGAAGCTAACGCCACGCAAGTCGGCGTGAGAGAGGTCGGCGTTGGCAATTGTGCTCCAGCCAAGGTTGCCCAAGGGAAGGGCGGCGTGGCGCAGATCGGCCCAGTGGAGTGGCAGGCGCGCAGGAATAGCCACGCCTGCTTCGTCCGGCGAGCCGCCGATGAGCAGCGCTTCGTGTAGAAACTGGAGCAGAAGTCCCTTGTGTGCGCCGTCCAGCAGGGGCAAGGTGGTATAGAGGTGTGCGCGCGCCAGCGCCACGACGGGGCTGCGGGGTGGAGCGGTGTGCAGACCATGACCCATGGCAAGGTCGGTAATTTGACCAAAGAGCATGTGCAGCGTGCGCCGTTGCGCCCGCTCGCTGAGGGTAAAGGTAAGGCTGTCGGTCATCGGCTCTCATGCACCCGTTTGTGGCCGGTTGGCGGAGACATAGTGCGCGCCTTCATTGCTTCAGGCTGCGCAGTAACAGCGCTCTGGAAAGCGCTGTTCCACAGTTATACCTTTGGGTGGGCAATGGACTCAAGTTGACGCGAATGCCGCAAGCGAGCCACGGGCGGCTGACCCGTCGTGCCAACGCTGCGGCAACCAGGCAGGAACGCCGCTGCGCCATGATCGCGGTTGCAAGGGGTTGCCGGCGCGCAGATACGGCCGTACGAAACCCCGCAAAGTAATTCTGCCGAAACGCAGCATGCGGAGGAGAGAGCAATGGAAAATCGACAGACAGCAGCCGATTTGGAGCGGGCGTGGAGCCAGGATTCACGCTGGGCAGGCATCCACCGCGGCTACTCGGCGGAGGATGTGCTGCGCCTGCGTGGCACTGTGCATGTAGAGCATTCGCTGGCGCGGCGCGGCGCAGAGCGGCTATGGGATCTGCTCCACACCGAGCCGCTCGTGCGCGCGCTGGGGGCCGTTACCGGCAATCAGGCCGTGCAAATGGTGCAGGCGGGTCTCAAGGCTATCTACCTGAGCGGCTGGCAGGTGGCGGGTGACGCAAACGACGCTGGGCAAACCTATCCCGACCAGAGCCTCTATCCCGCCGACAGCGCCGCCAACCTGGCCCGCCGCCTGAACAACGCGCTGCTGCGCGCCGACCAGATTGCGCACCTCGCGGGCAATGACGAAATCGACTGGCTGGCCCCGATTGTGGCCGATGCTGAATCGGGCTTTGGGGGCAACCTCAACGCCTTCGAGCTCATGCGCGCCATGATCGAAGCGGGCGCGGCGGGCGTCCACTTTGAGGACCAGCTCTCTTCGGCCAAGAAGTGCGGCCACATGGGTGGCAAGGTGCTCGTGCCAACGCGCGAGTTCATCCAGAAGCTGGTAGCAGCGCGCCTCGCGGCCGACATTATGGATGTCCCCACGCTGGTGGTGGCGCGCACCGACGCCGACTCGGCGCAGTTGATTACGACCGATGTGGACCCGTACGATCAGCCCTTCATCACGAGTGGCGATCGCACCCACGAAGGCTTCTTCTACATCCGCGGCGGCGTCGAATATGCGATTGCGCGCGGCCTCGCCTACGCCCCCTATGCAGACCTGATCTGGTGCGAGACGGCGCGTCCGGATCTGGACGAGGCGCGCGAATTTGCCGAGGGTATTCACGCCAAATACCCGGGCAAGTTGCTGGCCTACAACTGCTCGCCCTCATTCAACTGGCGGCTCAATCTTGACGAGCGCACAATCGCCGTTTTCCAGGACAAGCTGGGGGAGATGGGCTACAAGTTCCAGTTTGTAACGCTGGCAGGCTTCCATTCGCTCAACATGGCTATGTTCGAGCTGGCGCGCAGCTACAAGGACGAGGGCATGGCAGCCTTCTCGCGCCTGCAGGAGAAGGAATTCGCCGTGGAGCAGCAGGGCTTCACGGCGGTGCGCCACCAGAGCTTCGTAGGGGCCGGCTACTTCGACGAGGTGCAGCTGGCAGTAACGGGCGGCACGGCCTCGACAACCGCCATGCACGGCTCCACCGAAGAGGCGCAGTTCCAACCGGCATAGCAGCACAGTGTGCAATGCGAAGCGAGGCTTCCACCGGTGGAAGCCTCGCTTTTTTTCCGCCTGCCGCTGCGAAAATACACAAGGCCCATTTGATCACTTTGGGGCAATTGTGTGCTATAATCTTGGTTAGTCAAATATGCTTCAGGCGAAACACACCGGCGTGGTCCGCCCCCAATCCTGTGCTTCGCCATGCCCTGAGATCGCAACCGCGAGGAGGTTGTATGGACAAGTACAAGGTATTGGTGCCGGTGGACGGCTCGAGCTTTTGCCGTCAGATTATCCCCGTTCTTACCCGTTTTCTTAACCCCGAGACAACCGAATTGATCTTTATGCGCGTCGGCGAACAAGTCGGCGGGCTGCTTGGCGCGCCGCCTCGCCCTGCCGGGCTCGACGGCATGGTGCTTACCTACGAAACGCAGTCCGATGCGCGCCAGGCGGCGCATCCCATCTTCGCCAGCCAGGTGCGCCAGAGCGTTGCGGCCGACTTCCTGGCCGACATGCGCACCGATGGACGCGCCCTTGAAGATGCCGGTTTCAGCGTTCGCTACGAGATGCGCTTTGGCAACCCGGGCGAGCAGATTGTCAACTATGTCAATCTGCACGACGTGGACCTGATTGCCATGACGACGCACTGGCGCACGGGCGTCAATCGCCTGCTCTATGGCAACACCGTGCAGTATGTCACGCCGCGGGTCAAGGCGCCGCTGCTCATGCTGCGCCCTGCCGAAGAGCTGGTGGCCCAGATGGTGTAGCAGATACGACCTCCGTACACAGAAACTGCCGCAAAAACGGACGCAGCAGAAAAGAGGAACGCGCATCAATCCTGATGCGCGTTCCTCTTTTCTGCTGGTCCGGTGTATCCACTAATAGCCAAAGGCCGGCCCCGTGACGGCGCCCACAAACCAGCCCACCACGAAGATTGCCACAATACCCATGACAAATACGAAGGTGATTATTCCCATGAGACAGCCGCCACCATTCGGGTTCTGGATGATCACGCGCGCCTCCTCGTACTTTCGTGGATTGCAGAAACAATCTGCGGGTGCTGTGGCGGAACCTCCTCGAAAACGGGCCGTGGATGGGGGTCGCAATCCCTGCTCTGGAGCTGTGGCACGCGACCTACATACACAGTATCACGCAAAGATACACAAAGCAATAGGCAATTGTGGAATTTGCAAAATTCGCAACAAGGGTGCTTGTGCTTTTGTGCGTAACCATTGTTGCTGCAGCGGAGAGCAACCCCGTGTCATCTGCTTACACTATAGAACGCGCCATGCGTGCCATATCTTTCATGCGCATTCCTGTTTGCCTGCAGAAGCCACAAATCGCGTTGCGTCCTCGCTCACCGCGCCTGCAATCCATAGCGCAGCATGGCCATAGCGCAGCAGCATGGATGCTGTAGCGAGGGGCTTCCAGCCCTCCGGTGCGGCCTTCTGCGTTTCTATGCAACTTTGCGTTGAGGTGTTGTTTTTATGCCGGTGCTCCTTCAGTCCGGCAGCTCCAGCATCACGTAGCCGGGCGCACCGGCGCGGCTCTCCACAACCGCAAAGTGGATGGGGCCATGGTCGCCCGCAACCTGCCAGCTTCCCCCGCGGTGCAGGTGGCCGCTCACCACATGGCTAACCTTGGGCTGGGCGCGCAGCCATGCGCCCAGCGTATAGTTGCCCAGATAAGCGCTGACGAGGCTCCAGTATTCGCTTTCGGGGTGCACGGGGATCGCCTGCGCAAAGGGCGGCATGTGGGTGACGACCACAATGCGCGCCACGGCCGGGTTGGCCTGCAGCGTCGCCATCTGGGCCGCCAGCCGGCGCGCCAGCGTACGCGCCACCGCGCGGTCGCTCCACGGCCAGCGAATGTAGTCGGCGTCATGGTTGACGAGCGCCTTGAAGCTGCGCAGTTGATCGTCATCGAGGCCGAGGTGTGCGGGCGCTGAGGAGTAGTCATACCACGCCATGTTGCCGCAGATGGCCGTGGAGCCGGCCACGAGCGCCTCCGTCTCCAGCCAGCCAAAGCCCTCTTCGGCGGCAATGCGCGGCAGCAGGTCAAGCCAGAGCGTGCGGCTGTCCGCTGTGGGCGGCGCGCCCTTTGCATTGGGTGTGTGTGCAGGGCGCAGTGGATGGACGTAGAGATCGTGGTTGCCCGGCAGGACGAGGCGGGGGCATGGATGCTGCGCGTGGATGCGCAGGGCGGTGCGAAAGCGGGCCGGCGTTGCGCCCACATCGCCCGCAATCACAAAGCAGTCGGGCCGCAGCGCGGCAACGGTGGCGGCAAAGTGGCGATGGATGCCCTCGTGTGCGGGGCTGTAGTGGAGATCGGAGGCGATGACGAGGCGCATTGGCTGAGTGTAGCCGCGCCGCGCGCTCTCCCCAAAAGCGCCCGCCGATCCTGGTGGATCGGCGGGCTGGATGACCATAAGTTGTGGTGTCGAACGAAAGCCTAACTCTAGCCGCAGACGTAGAGTCGCTGGCCGGGTATAACTACACGCGGGTTGGAGAGGTTGTTTATGTTGGCCAGGTGCCACCACGTTGTGCCATTCCAGGCAGCAATGCGCGAGAGGTTGTCACCGGCGCGCACTGTGTACCAGCAGCCGCCCGTGCTCGGATGGTCGTAGCTGGCAGCGGGAATGCAGAGCTTCTGCCCTGGGTAGATGAGGCTGGGATTGGTAATGCCGTTTGCCGCCGAGATGTCGTGCAGGCTCACGCCATACCAGCGCGCGATGCGCAACAGTTGATCACCCTTCTCCACCCAGTAGTACGCACGACAGGTATAACCATACCAGCTTGCGTCCTGCGACTTCGTTTCCATCGACGTGGTGTCCGATGCGGCAAGGGCCGTCATCGGCATCAGTGGCATGATCATTGCCGCCAAAACAACGGCAATGGCAAGCCAGCGCCATGCGTTCCGACTCCTGATCGCACTCAACATTGACTGCTCCTTTCCCAAAATGGGGCCCAGGATAAACTGCGTTTAGCGGCCGCGCCAGGTGGCGCTCCGCTGCCGCGATGCAATCTCATTGATCATGACGCAATTGTGACGAAAAGGTAACGTCGCGTGTTCCAACGGCAATGGACCGACTGCACTCGTTAATCCTGTTACGCACGGTACGCATTGACACTTTCAACGCAAGGGCACAAGGAAGAGCAAGAGCAGGACGAGCTGTAACTTGCGTTGAAAGTGTCAATGCGTACCATGCGCTTGTAACCGGTAACTTGTCTACTCGTAGCGCAACGCTTCGGCAGGGTAGATGCGCGACGCCTGCCATGCTGGGATAATGGTCGTGAGCAGTGCAAAGCCGTAGGCCAGCAGCACAGTCAAGCTGATGCTCAGCCAGGGCATCTGGAAGTCGGCCACGGTGCCAAAGGCAACGCCGATGATGTTGAGCCCCAGCACAATGCCGGTGGCTGCGCCGATTAGAATGCCCATAATCGCGATGAAGGAGGCCTCCAGCACGAAGGAGAGCGCCACCATGCGTGCCTGATAGCCCAGCGCGCGCAGCATGCCCACCTGCTGCCGCCGCTCCACCACGGTGCGTGTGGTGATGACGCCCAGCCCCGCAATGCCCACCAGCAGTCCCAGCGCCATGAAGCCCTGCAAGAGGCGCAGAATGTTGCGCGTCAGCGCCTGTGTCTGCGCAAAGCCATCGGCCATGACGGTGGCGTTGATGCCATTGCCCAGGAAGGCCCGCTCAACCTCGGCGGCCACTTCGTGCACGTCGGCTCCCGGCTTCACAGTGAGGAAGTGATCGCTGCGGCTAACGGCCGCTCCCGTCAGCGAATCGAGGATGCGGATGTTGCCCTGCATGGCCTGGTCGCGCAGCATCGTCTCGCTGGGCAGCACGCCGATGACGTTGACGGTCTTCACGCGCGTCGTACCGCTGTCGTTGTAAAGCAGTTCGACGGGCACTGGCGCAAAGGATTGGTTGAGGCTGATGCCCCCGATGCGGAAATTGCGCCCGTATGCCATCTCCGGATTTTGCATCTCCTCTTCGTTGACGACGACACCCATGAAAACCTCCGGCGTGGGTGTGGGCACGGGGCCGCCGGCGCCGCCACTTTCGTCCACAAGGTGCTCCGTAACAATCACCACGTCATCGCGCGTGCGCAACGCCTCCCACACGGCCGCGTCGTCGGCGTAGCCCTCGGCGCGCTGCATGAGTGGATAGATGGGGCCGACTTGTGTAATGAAACCACCGCTCATGCCCAACATTTCGATGTATTGCTGCGAGCCACCCGGCATGCGCACTTCAACATCCTGGGTTGCCACAGAGCCCACATGTTCCACCTGGGCCAGCAGCGGGTAGTCGGGGAGCGCCCGGGCGATGGTCGGCTCCATGTCGCCCAAGGGGCTGAAGAAGGAGAGCAGCGTATTGGATGCCTTGATTTCAAAGCCGCCACTTTCGGCCGTGCTCATCGTCGTCGTCGATTGCGTCACTTGAATCACCATCGACATGACAACGACGGTTGTCATGATCATGGCAAAGAGCACCATGGCCGTGCCCGTGCGGAAGCGGCTGTTGAGTGGGTAGGCGATGGCGGTCTTGAGCACGGGGGTCAGCGAGCCAATCCAGCCGAAGAGGCGCTCGATGATCCAGGTGAAGAAGGTGGCGTTGAACATGATGGCCATGATCGCGCCGGTGATGATCATGGGCGCGCCAATGCCGAAGACGGCCAGAATCTGCGTTGGGTCGCCGGTGAATCGCTCCAGCCCAAGCGTGGGCAGCAGCCGCTGCCAGGGCGAAATCCACAGCGCCAGCAGCCCAAGGCCGATGATGGTATAGACGATGCGCTGCACGCTCTCTGGGCGCAGGCGTGTCATGTCCAGCAGGTGGCCCACCAGGTTCATCAGCCCGAAGAGCGCAACCGTCGCGCCCACCAGAACCAGGCTCCACAGCGTCCACACGAAGAAGCCATAGTAGCCAATCCAAATGCCCAGTGCCAGCAGCAGAAGCGGCCACAGCCAGCGGCCAATGCGCCCGACCACGCTCATGCGCTTGAGATTGGTTTCGTCGGGCATGTCGCGAATGGCGGCCACAATGTTAAGACGGCTCACGCGCCACGACGAGATCAGAATTACGAAGAAGGTGAAGAGCACGCCCAGTGTGTAGGAGATGACAACGGATCGCCATGATACGCGGAATTGGAAGTCCAGAATGCCCGCCGAAGTCTGCACCACCTGGCCGGCCACACTGTTGACGATATTGCCCAGGTAGTTGATGAGCACGAACGAGATGGCGAGCCCCAGCAGCAGCCCCACCGCGGCGGAGAGCAGGCTGTAAACCATGCCCTCACTCACGAACATCTGAATCAGGTGGCGACGCTGCACGCCGATGGCACGCGCAATGCCCATCTCGCTGCGTCGCTCTGCTGCGAGCATGACGAAGATCAGGAAGATGAGGATGATCCCCGCCAGGATTGAGAAGAAGCCGAAGATCGAGAAGAGCGATGAGAAGATGGTGCCGCCCGCATTCGCAGCCGTGAGCACCGTCTGCTTGTTGAGGAAGTCAATGACGTCAAACTGGTTGACGCGGCTGAACTCGTCGGCCAGCGCCGCTTGCGACTCGGCGGGGATGTTGAGCCCCAGCAGGCGCGAGCGCACCTCAGTGTTGGCCAGCACCGTGCGCAGCGCGTCGCTCACGCCCGGCTCCGCCAGCGCGGCGGGCAGCGCCGCAAGCTGCTCCTGAACGGCAAACGCATCGGGCGCAAAAGATACCACGATGTTCCTGATCCAGACGGGCATCTCCTCGCCCGGGCCACGGCCCATCATGCTGCGTGCAGACTCGGCCTCAACCGCGCGCAGCACCGCCGGCTCACGCAGGATGTCGGCAATGTTCGCGAGCACATCCGGCTCCATGGCCAGCGCGCGCAGGCGGCTGCTCACCTCTGCCGTGTACTGCACGCCCTCGAGCATGTCGCCGGTGTTGGAGACGAGCACGTTGTTGACCTTGCCTTGCATGAAGAGCAACTGCTGCGCTTCATCGAGCCGCATCATCACGACAGGCAGCAGCGCGCCCAGCGGGCTGGCTTCCTCGATGACGGCGCGCACGCGGTAGCGCACGGGCACGGGACCAATGAAGATTTCGAGCAGGTCGCCTGTCTGCGCGCCCAGTTGCTCGGCGCCTATGCGGTTGAGGAAGACATCACCCTGCTTAAGCTGCAGGCCGACGCGCCCCAACTGGTTGTCAAGGTCGCGGCCAACGGTGTTGAGGTTGATCGAAGAGACCAAATCCGTGCTCTGCTGGACGATGTTGTCCATAAAACCGGCCACACCTGTGGCTGTGTTGGTCGCGGTGACGGCTGCCGTCTCGGTAAGGGCAGCGCCTGCAATCAGCCCTTCGTTGGGTACAACAACCTCCGGCGCCGTATTGAAGCGCGTCGAATCCTCAAACATGCGTGCGGGGCCGCGCGGCCCTTCCCCCGTGCCATTGGCTTCACCCGACGTAGCCGGTGTGGCCGTGGCTGCGGGAACGCCGGTGATTGCGGTGGTGGCCGAGGTAAGCGCACTCGTGCCGGTCAACGGCGATGTTGGCAGGGCAACAAGTGGCGCTGTCGCCGACGGTGTTGTGGCAGAAGCGACGGGTATCGTCAGCAGCGCGGTGGCGCTCAGTGGCTCCGTGTTAACCGGGGGCACAGTGTTAGTCGGGGGCACAGTGTTAACCGGGGGCACAGTCGCGCTCAGGGGCGCAGTCATTGTCAGCCCCACGCTGCCCAGCAGCGAGGGAATGCTCAGCAGCGACTGCAGCGCATCCACGGTCACCGTGTCCGTCACGCCCAGCGTGCCGCTAATACCCAGCGAAGAGGCGAGAAAGTCGCGCAGCCCGGGCACAATCGCCAACAGGTCGGCAATCGTCACCTCTTCAATGCCGCGATCCGTGAGCGGCTGCGTGTCGACGCCGAGCTGCTCGAGCGCGGCAATGTCAAGCGGAATCGAGCCAAGCGCCGAGAGATCGCCCGACGAAGCGCCCGAGGCCAGCGCAACGACGCCGCCGGCCAATGCCACAAGGTTGTTGGCGCTCAGGTTAAAGCCGAGCCCCTGCACGGCGCTCCCCGCCGCGCCCAGCCCATTGGCCACACCCTGGAAGATTGTTCCCACACCGGGGGCCAGCGATTCCACCTGCAGCCGCTGGCCATCCACGCGCGTAATGCCAAAGCTCTCGTCGTAGTCGTTGTCCACGGCAAAGATTACGCCGATGGGCTCGCCCTGCCCGGTGTTGACGTTGCGGATGATGGTGGGAAAGAGGATTGAGCCGGCTACGGCGTCAATCTGCGGGTCGGCTGCGGCCTCGGTTTTGAGTTGATCGAGGCGTTCGGTGGGAATGCCTGGCAGCCCCCCTTGCAGGAAGGTGAGCACGCTCGTCAGCCCGCCGGCAAAGAGGTTGCTGAGCTGCTCAGTCGCCTCCGATTGCTGGTCTGTACTGACGTTGCCCCCGCCGCCCATGCTGGCCAGCAGCGAGATGAGCGGCGGCGCGAGGATTTCGTCGATTGTGCCGTAGGCCGCCACAGCCTGGCGCTGCACCGAGTAGTTGAGCGTGTCACCCGTGGCAAAGGAGGCCACGATGATAATCGTGCTCAGCGTGAGGCCGACGACGATGAGCGCCGATTGGCCTGGGCGTCGCGGGATGTTGCGCAAACCCATGCGAAAGAGCACCGGATTGCGCCATGCCAGCAGCAGAAGAATGATGACGACAACGCTAACCATGCCCAGCAGGGCAAAGGCGATGTTGTTTCCAATTGCGGTCATTGCTTGCATAGGAAGCGCCTCCAAATGTGGCGCGGGGGAATGAGTGCAGGGTGAATCGATAGATCAGGGCAGTCGCCGCAGTGGCGTGCCTGGGCGGGCAGTGCTTTGCGCCTACGCCGACGCAGGCGCTCTGAATTGGTCTGTCCCGACGATGGGCTCTGCGGCGGGCTCCATCGCGCGGCCGGCGTCAGCCTCGACGTCAGCCACAATGCGCCCGTCCTCCATATGCACAATGCGGTCGCATGCGGCCCCGATAATTGGATCATGTGTAACGATGACCAGCGTCTGCATGCGCTCGCGGTTGAGGGTGCGCATGAGATTCAGCACGTCGGCCCCCGACTTGCTGTCGAGGTTGCCAGTGGGCTCGTCGGCCCAGACGATGGCCGGTTGGTTAACAAGGGCACGGGCAATGGTGACGCGCTGGCGCTGCCCGCCCGATAGCTCGGCGGGGCGGTGCTGCACGCGATCCGAGAGCGACACGTCGGCCAGGGCGGCAAGGGCACGCGTGCGCGCCTCACCGGGACGCACACCGCTCACCAGCAGCGGCAACTCCACATTTTCCACAGCGGTGAGCACGGGCAGCAGGTTGAAGGTTTGGAAAACGAAGCCCATGCGCCCGGCGCGGTAGGAGGTGCGCTTGCGGTCGTTCATCTTGCGCAGGTTGGCGGCCTCAATGAAGACCTCACCCTCGTCGAACTCGTCCAGCCCCGAGAGGCAGTTGAGCAGCGTGGTCTTGCCGCAGCCGGATGGCCCCATGATGGCCACCATCTCGCCGCGCTCCACCACCAGGTCAATCCCGCGCAGGGCGTGAACTTCCACCACACCTGTGCGGAAAGTCTTGTGTACGTTATTGGCAACGATTATCTGATCGTTCATCGCTTTATCTCTCTCAATCGCCATTGGGGCGCATTGCACGTAGCCATCTGATGCCGCTATCTACCAATGCAGAGTAACACGTTAAAATGGTTGTCGCACGTAACTTAAGTACTGTAATCGTCTGTGCAGGTATTGCACTTCGGGCAAGTGGCCTAAAAGAAACGCATCGGGCGGCGTTGCGCCACCCGATGCGGAGCCTGCTGCGGTTCGCCAACGACGCGTCTTCCGCTAGAAGACGACCGTGACCACCAGCGTGAAGGCCGTTGAACCGCTCACCGGAATGACTGTGATGATGTAATCCTGATTGGTGGGCAGGTCGCCCGACCAACTGCTGACCCCAATCCCCGACGCTTTGAGCACCGTGCCGTCCGAACCGGAGACGGAGAAGGTGGCGTCGCCTTCGGCGTAGAGTTGCACGCTCATCACCTGGCCGCCCAACGCGCGCAGCACGTAACTCTGGGGTGCGCTGCCCGTCACTGTGGCAGAGGTGCCTCCAGCCGGAAAGACAATACGTTGCGGCGGCCCCGAAGGTTGCGGCGTAGCGGTGGGCACGTTGCCCTGCAGCGGCGAGAAAGAGACATTCAGCGTGTACTGCACGCGCACGCCGCGTGGGTTGGCCACCGTAATCAGGTAATCCTGCGTGGAGGGAAGGATGCCCTGCCAGGCGCGGTCCTCATTCTCCAGCCGCTTGAGGGGCTGGCCGTCGTTAATGCCCACAACCGAGAAGTTGGCAATCGCATCGGGCGACTGAATGCCAACGTACATGGTCTGCCCGCCGATTGCCCGCACAAGGTACTGATCGCGGCCATTGGGTGCGACAACGCTGGTAACGCTCACGGAGGTGCCGCCCGCGGGCACGCTCAGGCGCACCGCTGCAGCAGGTGCGGGCGTGCCTGTGGGTACTGGTTGCAGCGGCGGCACGGTCACCGTCAGCCCATATTCGAGCGCGACGTCGGCATAGATGGTAATGCGATAATCCTGCGTGGTGGGAACGGTGAAGACAAAGGGGTTGCCCGCTACCTCGCGCCGCTTGATCGGCGTGCCGTCCGCCCCTGCGATCGAGTAACTGAGGCTGCCCGTGGAGAAGATTTCCGTAATCATCTCCTGGCCGCGGAGGACGCGGATGACGTATTGGATGCTCTGCCCTGCGCCCAGCGAGCCGCCGCGTGAGGCGGAGCTTTCGCCTGACGCAAAGTTAATGCGTGTGCTGGCAACAGGTGTGGGCTGTGTCGGCAGCGGTGTCGCCGTGGGCGTTGGCGGCTGGTTGCCCAGCGGCGGCACGACCACGGTCAGCGAATACTGCGCAGGCACCGGCGCAACGATGCCAATAATGTAATCCTGCGTAACGGGCACTACGAAGGTCCAATTGCGCGCAACGTTGCTGATCTGCTTGTAGGGCTGGCCATTGGCAGCGCCCGTAACGGAGAAATTGCCCACATCACCGCCCGAGATAAGATCGACCGTCAGCATCTGGCCGGCAAGGACGCGCAGGACGTAGCTGCGCGGTGTGCTGGGGCCAACAACGCCCGTACGGTTAGCCGCGACTTCGCCCTGCAAGAAGGTGATGCGCTCCGGCGCATCGGCAGCTTGCGCACTGGCGACCGGCGCCGCTTGCTGTACAGGCGGCGCGATGGCCGCCGCAGCAGGCGGCGGGCCCATCGGCGAGAGCAACTGCACCGAGCCTGGGTCGGCGACAACCCAGCAGCGTTCATCAGTCGCCACCGGGCAGAGGATCTCGAAGTAGTCACCGTCGTCCGACTGGCCGAGGAGGTCGATCGTCTGGTTGCGGCGCAGCACGCCAATGGGCGCCGCGTCGGGGTCAGGCTCGGGGTAGACGTTGACGGTGCGCAGCAGCTCGATTGTGCCCGAATCAGTTGCGGCCATGTCGGTAACAAGCGGCTCTTCGGTAACGACGAGCTCTTCGGTAACGACCGCTTCATTAGCGGCCATCGGCTCGGCGGCCAGCGCCTCGGGCGAGGTATCCAGTGCAATGGCAGTGGGCAATGCCTCTGGGCTTGCTGGCTCTGGGCTTGCTGCCTCTGGTGCACTCTCGTCTGCCGTGCTTTCCTCTGCGGCGGGCATCGCTTGCGAAAGCGCGTCTGTAGTCGCGCTGTTCTCGGCGCGCGCATCTTCTGTGCCAAAGCCTTCGGCGGCGAGCAGCAGCGCAGTCCACTGCGCGCTGTGGCCCGCTCCGCCGCTTGTGCCATCGTCAATGCCCACAACCGCCTCGCCTGCACCATCGGCGCCCAGCCCGCGCACATAGAGCACGCTGCCGACGACTGCTGCATCACGCCACAACTCGGCGGGCGGAATACCGAACCACGCGTTCAGGTCGGTTGTCACGTCGATGTACGGGTCGCTGGCCGGATCGAGGAAGTCGCTTTGCAGCGCCTCCAGCGCATCGGCGGAAGAGACCATGCTGCGTTCGCCCAGCCAGGTGACGAAGCTGATCTCGGGCGCGGCACTCTCTGCCAGCGCGGCGTAGTCCTTGCTCAGCAGGGCGCTGGCCAGAGACTGAGCAAACGGGTCCAGCGGTGCGATCTCTTGTTGAGCCGGCGCGGCGAGTGCGTGTCGTGCAAAAAGGGAAACAGTCAGCAGCAAAGCGATGGCTGCGGCGAGAGGAATCCACCGCGTTCGGCCGGAGATTTGTGACATGCGAGCTCCTTATGCAGAACGTAGATTGGCCGTGCAGCTGGCCGTACACCTGGCGCTGCACGTGGCCTTATTTGATTGATTGCTTATAGTGTAGACGACGTTGCGCCAGACGCGAATGTTTCGCTAGAACGTGCCAATGCCCCACTGCAGCAGCAGCCCAAACGCCGCGCCGCCCGCCACCAGCCAGGTTGAGTTGGGTGCACGCGGGCGCAGCAGCAGCACTGTGCAGCCTGCGAAGAGCAGCAGCGCAGGCAGATCAACTGTAAAGCCGCCAAGCGGGACGCGCACGACAGGCTCCGGCAGGTTGACGATTGCCGCCCGAAACAGAAAGACGGTCGTTGCCGCAATGGCCCCGACAACGGCAGCGCTTACACCGTCGAAAAACGCGCCCAGCGGCAGAGATGTGCGAATGCGAGGGACCCAAGGGGCCATGAGCCAGACGATGATGAACGCCGGCAGGAATATGGCTACAGTGCTCACGAACGCACCTGCGATGCCTGCCGCCACATGCTGCTGCGGCCCGGCCATGATGACATAGCCCGCGAAGGCAGCCGTGGTGAAAACAGGGCCGGGGGTCATCTGCCCCACGGCAATGGCATCCACCAGTTGGCTCGAGGTAAGCCAGCCCAGCCGCTGCACCAGGCCGCTTTCGAGATAGCTGGCAATGACATACCCCGAGCCCATGGAGGTGGCGCCCTACAACAAGGAAGAATGCAAAGAGCCCAGTCAGTGTGGGCGCGCTTGCGGCCGCCACGGCGCTCGGCGGCAGCAGCGTGAGCAGCATCGGCAGCAGCATGGCCGAGAAGGTGCGCGTGCGCACAAGATAGAGCAGGAGCCCCATTACCCCGCCCAGCAGAATGATCCAAACGGTGCCAAGCCAGCCGGCCAGTGCAATCGCTGCTGCGGCCACGGCCAGCAACGCAGTCGCGGCACTACGGCACGCCGTGCGCGCCAGCTTGACCACCGCCACCAGCACAATCGCCACAATCACCGGTTGTATGCCGTAGAAGAGCGCCCCTGCCTGCGGTAGCGTCCCAGCCGCGACATAGGCAATGCTGAGTCCCAACACCATGAGGAATGCAGGCGTAATGAAGCAGAAGCCCGCCACCGCCAACCCGCGCAGCCCCTGGTGCAAATGGCCAATATGAATCACCATCTCGGTGGAGTTGGGCCCCGGCACAAGCTGCGTGGCGGCCAGCATGTCCAGAAAGTATTGGCGCTCCACCCAGCGCCGCCGCTCCACCAGGTCATCCTGCATCATGGCAATGTGTACGGCTGGCCCGCCAAAGGCCACAAAGCCCAGGCGTGTGAAGTAGCCGGCCAGCTCGCGCAGGCTGGCGCGTACGGGTACAGAGGGAAGAGGCGGGGCCGGTGATGTTGTCATGTTGCGTGGGTTGATCGGGTTGATCGGAAATGGGCAAATGGCAAGCGGCAATTAGCACGTGGTAATCGGCAATTGTGCGCCAGCTGGCGATCCCGCGATGAACCAATTACCGGTGTCCCATTGCCAGTGCCCCACCGCCAGCGACCCATGACCACTTACCCTTTGCTTCCGCGCATCAACTCCTCCAGCACCTGCGCCACGCCGTCTTCCGTGTTGGCGGGGGCCACGCGGTCAGCTACCTCCAGCGCACCCGGGAAGGCATTGGCAACGGCTACGCCCAGGCCGGCCGCACGCAATAGGTCCACATCGTTGACGTCATCACCAAAGGCAACCACGCTCTCCAGTGATTCGCCCCACCCGCCCAGCAGATGGCGCAGCGCCGTCACCTTGTCGGCGCCCTCTGCCATGAGCTGCACAAAGCGATAGCGACCCGAAGGCATGAGGCGCACGTTCTGCGGCAGCGGGCCAAGCGCCTCCAGCAATTCGTCCAGTCGATCGCTGAAGATGAGCACTTTTGCGGTGGGCAGATGAGCGACCGCGCGCAGGTCGCCCACGCGGTGTGCCGCCCCACTCTTGCTCTCGCCACGCGGGCGGTTGAGCCAAAGCATGTCGTCAATTTCAATGCCCAGCGTGGTGTTGGGAAAGTCCGTCAGCACATGGTCCACAAGCTCGACGAGCGTGGCTTCGGGAATGAAGTGGCGGTAGATGACCTCGCCGTGCAGGCGAATCTCTGCCCCGTTGTAGCAAATCCAGGGCACGTTCTGGAGAAAGGAGGGCAGCCGCTCACCCACGCTACGGGGCGGGCGACCGGTGGCCACCACAAAGCGGCGGCCCGCATCCAGCCACGCCCCAACGGCTGCTTCTGTGCGGGGCGAGAGCGACCCGTCGGGCAGGAGCAGCGTGTCGTCAAGATCCGAGGCGGCGACGGTAAAGTGTTGGACATCATTGCGCAGATTCATGCCAGCATTGTACCCCGCCAATTGCCGCGACCGGCAACCGCGGAAGAGCGACACACAGGCACAGAGCCATACAAAGACAGGCAACTGCGAGAACTATGCCTCTCGCAGTTGCCTGTCTTTGTATGGCTCTGTGCCTGTGTGTCGCTCTTCCGCGGTTGCCGGTCTAGTCGCGGCTGCGCACCAGCAGCACCGACGACTCGGCATAGCGCACAAGGCTGTTGGCTGCGCTGCCGATGAAGTGGCCGGGCGCCGAGCGGCTACCCACCACAATCAGGTCGTGATGGCCGCTGTGCGAGAGTTCCAGTGCGCCTTCGGGCATGGTGCCGCGGTGCAGATGCAACGCGCTGCGGTCGAAGCCCTCAGCCGAGAGGCGCGCCAGCCAGTCGGCCAGCACCGTGGAAAGGCGTGTTCCCTGGGCCAGCGCCTGCTCCAGCGAGAGCGCCTGCCCCTGGCCTGCCGAGAGATAGCCCGCCGCCGAAGGTGCAATGATATGCGCAACGTACAGCTGTGCCTTGAGTAGCGCCGCAAACTGCGCGCCCACCGTAACGGCATTGCCGTCGTCCACGTCGGCGCAGACGAGCACGCGCTTGAAGTTTTGGCGATGGCCCTTGACGACGAGCACCGAGGTCTGCGTCTGCTGCACAAGGCGCTGCGCCGCCGGCCCAATCGCCGACTGGCTGCCTGTGCCGCGGTCGTGGAAGGGGCCCACAACCAGCAAATCCTGCGGCTGCTTCTCCAACTGCTGCAGGAGCACGTCATCGGTGTAGCCGACAAGCGGGATGAAGTTGGGGCGCGGCGCGCAACCCTGCATGAGGTTGTTCGCGTCCTTCATCACCTTCTGCGCCTGGGCAGAGGTCTGCCGGTCGCTGGCAATGACGTAGGCCGTCATCTGCACGCCCATCTTGCAGGTGAGCATCGCGCCGATTTCCATGGCGTGCTGCGCCGTGGGGCTGCCGTCAGTGGCGGCGGCCACACGCATAACGCCTGTGCGGCTCATGGAGCGGGCCAGGCTCGCACCCGCCGTGGGCTTTTCGGCGCTTGCGGGCTGCACTTCGGGACGCATGAGCAGCACGGGCACACTCACGCTGCGCAGCACACGCTCGGCCACG
This sequence comes from uncultured Chloroflexia bacterium, assembly GCA_963773745.1. Taxonomy (GTDB): domain Bacteria; phylum Chloroflexota; class Anaerolineae; order Caldilineales; family Caldilineaceae; genus UBA5069. Next base: position 740,860 of record CAVZCL010000001.1, on the reverse strand, counting down.
CTGCCCATGACGAGGCGGCCCAGGCCGCCGCGGCCGTGGGTGGCCATGGCAATCATGTCGACGTGCGTGTCCACCACGTAGTCCACAATGCACTGCGCCGGCTCGCCATATTCCACCTGGCAGCGCACGCTGTAGCCGGCGTCGCGCAGCCGTTGGACATCGGCCGTAAGCTCTTCAGCAAGTTGCTTGCGGAACTCCTCGCGCTCGCTTTCGAGCGCGGCATAGGTGCTGTCGAGCGCGCGGTTGTAGACTTCGTAGGAGCCTGCCAGCGGCATGCCGCCGGCGAAGATATCGCTGGGGGATGAGTCGGACGGCAGCACGGGCGGGAAGGCGGCGCGGAAGAGGATGAGCTCAACATCTTCGGGCTCAAAGAAGTTGCGCACAATCCGCACAATCTGGCGGCTGAAGTCAGAGCCATCCATGGGGATCAGGACTTTGCGTTTCGGCATACTGCGCCTCGCTGAGTTATTGGACGGTTGGTTCCGGGTCGTAAGTGTCGGCAGCCACATCAGCGAATCTTCACACTCGTTGGGTCGGGTTGCCACGACTGAAGAACCTTCATGTAATTGGCGCGCATGAATGCGTCGGGCTGCGCCACGTTGCGTTGGCTCATGCTGCCGCGCATCTGCTCCACAGAAACGTACTCGTGCTCATCCATCCACTGACGCAGGCCACCCACAATCTCGTTGACGCGGCCCGCGCCGTTGCGCAGCATCTCCGACGTCATCATGGTGACGGCCGCACCGGCCATGAGCCCCTTGAGGACATCCTCATGGGTATGCACGCCGCTGGTAATGGCAATATCTGTGTCAACGCGGCCGTGCAAAATCGCCGTCCAGCGCAGGGGCAGGCGCAGTTCATCGCTGCGGCTCAGAATGAGGTTGGGGACAACAACCAACTCTTCCAGGTCCAGATCGGGCTGGTAAAAGCGGTTGAAGATGACGAGCGCGTTCGCGCCGGCCTCAACCAGCCGCACCGCCATGTTGGCAAACGAGCTGAAGTAGGGGCCCACCTTGACGGCAATGGGAATCTTTACGGCCGCGCGCACGCCGCGCACAATATCGAGGTAAAGTTCCTCCACCTGGGCCGAGCTCATCGCCGGGTCGGTGGCAATGTAGTAGATGTTGAGCTCGAGCGCGTCGGCGCCGGCTTCCTCCATGCGTGTGGCGTACTCAATCCAGCCGCCGGCGGAGACGCCGTTGAGACTGGCGATAATCGGCACGCTGACTTCGGCCTTGGCGCTGCGAATCAGGTTCAGGTACTGCTCCGGCCCCACATTGTAGTTGTCGAGGTCGGGGAAGTAGTCGAGCGCTTCGGCAAAGGTCTCGGTGCCGTAGGAGAGATAGTGGTCGAGCATATGGCTCTCGCCCTCAATCTGCTCTTCAAAGAGCGAGTAGAGGACAATGGCGGATGCGCCCCCTTCCTCGATCGCGCGAATGCCGTCGAGGGTGTAGGAGAGCGGTGATGCGGATGCCACAATGGGGTGCTTGAGCTTGAGGCCCATATAGGTGGTGGACAGGTCCATGGTTGTCTTTCCTCCTGCCAAATGTGTGCTGCTTGTGCAGCTTTGCGCCGCTCGTGCAGAGCGAGCAGGGCGAGGTGAGCCGGTGCGGGTGGGCATTGCGGCCCACCCGCACCGGACAATAAGCGTCGGGTGCTACTCTGCTGCCTGCGGCTTGGAGGCTGCCTGGGGCTTGGGGGCTGCTTCGGGCTTGGAAACCGCCTCGGGCTTCTGTGCAAGCGTCTTGTACTGGGCAAAGCGCTCGTTCAGGGATGCCTGTGCTTTCTCCAGGAGCTCTTCGGCATGCGCCGGATCGCTCTGGGCAAGCATGCGGTAGCGCGTCTCGTTGTAGGCAAAGTCCTTCAGCGGGATCTTCGGCTCCTTGGAGTCAAGCTGGAAGGGGTTCTTGCCCTCTGCCACCAGGCGCGGGTCGTAGCGGTAGAGCGGCCAGTAGCCGGACTGTGTCGCCAGCGTCTGCTGCTCCATCCCCTTGGCCATGTTGATGCCGTGGGCAATGCAGTGCGAGTAGGCAATGACGAGCGACGGCCCGTCGTACGATTCAGCCTCGAGGATGGCTTTGACGGTGTGGGCGTCGTTTGCGCCCATGGCAATGTGCGCCACGTAGACGTTGCCGTAGGTGGTGGCCATAAGGCCAAGGTCCTTCTTGGCAGTCGGCTTGCCGGCTGCGGCAAACTTCGCCACGGCTGCCAGCGGCGTTGCCTTGGAGGACTGGCCGCCTGTGTTGCTGTAGACCTCGGTGTCGAGCACAAGGATGTTGACATTGCGCCCGCTGGCGAGGACATGGTCCAGCCCGCCGAAGCCGATGTCATAGGCCCAGCCGTCGCCACCCACAATCCACACGCTCTTCTTGACGAGCTTGTCGGCAAGGCTCAACATGTCCTTGACACCCGGCTCGTTAACGCCCTGGAGCTTCTGCTTGAGCTGCTCCACCAGTTCGCGCTGCTGCGTAATCTGCACATCCGTATCCTGCGGGTTGGCCAGGAGGGCGTCCACAAGATCAGCGCCCAGGTGGCCGCTCAGCTTCTGCACAAGCTCGGTGGCATATTCCACCTGCTTGTCGAGCGTAACACGCATGCCAAGGCCGAATTCGGCGTTGTCCTCAAAGAGCGAGTTGGACCAGGCGGGGCCGCGCCCCGTGGCATTGGTCGTCCACGGCGTCGTCGGCAGGTTGCCGCCATAGATGCTGGAGCAGCCGGTGGCGTTGGCAATCATCGCGCGGTCGCCATAGAGCTGGCTGATCAGGTGCAGGTAGGGCGTTTCGCCACAACCGGCGCAAGCCAGCGAGAACTCGAAGGTCGGCTCGAGCAACTGAATGTTCTTGACATTGGTGTAGACCAGGTCATCCTGATCAGCCTGGCGCTCGGGCAGGCTGAGGAAGTACTCCCAGAAGGTGCGCCCTTCCTCACGGATCGGCAGTTGTGGCTCCATGTTGATGGCCTTGCGACCCACGGCGCTCTTGTTCTTGGCCGGGCATACCTCCACGCAGAGGCTGCAACCTGTGCAGTCTTCCATGGAGACCTGAATCGTGTACTTCATGTCGGGCAGTTCGCGGAAGCGGGCGTCGGCTGTCAGGAAGCCCTCGGGCGCACCCTCGAGCTCGCCCCCGTCCGCCACCTTGGCGCGGATGACCGAGTGCGGGCAGACCAGCACACACTTGCCGCACTGAATGCAGACATCCGGGTCCCATACGGGTACTTCCTGCGCAATGTTGCGCTTCTCCCACTTGGTGGTGCCCACGGGGAAGGTGCCGTCGACGGGCATCTGGCTCACCGCAATGGTGTCGCCCAGCCCTGCCAGCATCTTCGCAGTGACTTCCTGCACAAAGTCCGGCGCCATGGGCGAGACGGCAGGCGGCATCAGGATTTCGCTCGTAACCTGCTCGGGCACCTTAAGCTCATGCAGATGCTCAAGCGTGTCATCCACCGCAGCATAGTTCTTGCGCACAACCGCTTCGCCGCGCTTGCCGTAGGTCTTCTTGATGGCTTCCTTAATGCGGGCGATGGCCTCTTCGCGCGGCAGCACGTTGCTGATGGCAAAGAAGCAGGTCTGCATCACCGTATTGATGCGCGTGCCCATGTCGTTGTTGCGGGCCACTTCATAGGCGTCGATCACAAAGAGACGCAGCTTCTTGGCGATGATCGTCTCCTGCACGTTCTTCGGCAGGTGATCCCAAACCTCTTCGGTGGGATAGGGGGCGTTGAGCAGAAGCGTTGCGCCCTGCGCCGCCACATCCAGCACCTTGTAGCTTTCGAGGAAGCCAAACTGGTGTACGCCAATAAAGTTGGCGCTCTGAATCTGATAGGTGCCACGAATGGGGCGGGGGCCAAAGCGCAGATGCGAAATGGTGCGGCCGCCCGATTTGTAGGAGTCGTAAACGAAGTAGCCCTGCGCGTAGTTGTCGGTCTCTTCGCCAATGATCTTGATTGAATTCTTGTTCGCACCCACCGTGCCGTCGGAGCCAAGGCCCCAGAACATGGCGCGCACCGAGTCTTCCTGCTCGGTGCTGAAGGTGGGGTCAAAGTCCAGGCTTGTGTGCGTTACGTCATCATTGATGCCAATGGTGAAGTGATTGCGCAGATTGCCGCTGGCCAGCATGTCGAGCACGCCCTTGACCATCGCAGGCGTGAATTCCTTGGAGCCAAGGCCGTAGCGGCCGCCCACGACGCGTGGCAGCGTTGCAAAGGGCAACGAACCGCTGCCATAGCCTTCGGCCACGGCGGTGATGATGTCCTGATAGAGCGGCTCGCCCGTGGCGCCCGGCTCCTTCGTGCGGTCCAGCACGCCGATGAACTTTGTGGTGGCGGGCAGCGCCTTGAGGAAATGATCCACCGAGAAGGGGCGGAAGAGGCGCACCTTGACGAGGCCAACCTTCTCGCCCTGGCCAACCATGTACTCAATCGCGTCTTCGGCGGCGCCGCAGCCGGAGCCCATCATCACAAGAATGCGCTCGGCGTCGGGGGCGCCCACGTAATCAAAGAGCTTGTACTGCCGGCCCGTCAATTCAGCCAGCTTGTCCATCTTGCCCTGCACAATTTCGGGGATGGCCAGGTAGTAGGGATTGACCGTTTCGCGGCCCTGGAAGTAGGTGTCGGGATTCTGGGCTGTACCGCGCATGACGGGCGCATCGGGCGTGAGGCCGCGTGCGCGGAACTGGCGCACGAGATCCTCGTCAAACATCGCCATGAAGTCTTCGTCACCCAGCTTCTCGATCTTGTTGATCTCGTGCGAGGTGCGGAAGCCGTCAAAGACGTGCAGGAAAGGGATGCGCGCCTCCAGCGTGGAGGCGTGGGCGATGGTCGCCATGTCCATGACTTCCTGCACGGAAGCGGCGAAGAGCTGTGCCCAGCCGGCGCTGCGCGCCGCCATGACGTCGCCATGGTCACCAAAGATCGAGAGCCCCTGGGCCGCAATCGCACGGGCTGCAATGTGGAAGACGGCGGGGGTCAACTCGCCCGCAATCTTGTACATGTTCGGGATCATGAGCAGCAGGCCCTGGCTGGCGGTGAAGGTGGTTGTGAGTGCACCCGCCGTCAGGGCGCCGTGGCACGCGCCTGCAGCGCCGGCCTCCGACTGCATTTCGACTACCTCGGGGACAGTGCCCCAGAGGTTCGGGTCGTTGCGCGAGGCCCAGTAGTCAGCCAACTCGCCCATGCCCGATGAGGGGGTAATGGGGTAGATAGCGATGACCTCGCTGAACTTGTAGGCAACATAGGCGGCTGCCTCGTTGCCTTCAATCGTTACAAGCTCTCGTGGCATGGGGTTTTCCTTCTCCTCTAGTTCCGGTAGCCCGGCGTTGTCTCCAGCGTCGGGACAATAGGTCCCCTGCCGTGCGCCGCACACTGCGGCAGCCGGCAAGGGCTGGCTGGGCGACCGCAATCCGTAATCCATGATCCGTAAGATGGATAATACAGATATGCGGTCGCCCAGTGATTTGGCACTAAACCATGCGGGCGTCCATCACTTCGTCGCCCAGTTTGGTAAAGACCGCTTCCAGCGTCTCCTTGTCAATGCCCCTCACCTTGAAGAGCAGGATGGCTGACTGCGGGGTGTTGTCGTCAAAGGTGCCAAGGCTCATAATGTCGCCGCCGACGTCGGCAATCGCCTTGGTGATTGTGGCCAGTGTGCCTGGCTGGTCCGAAGCGCGAATCTCAACACGCAGCCCGTGTTCGCCACCGCTCAGCAACTCGGTGAAGGCGCGGAAGATGTCGGTTTCGGTGATGACGCCTACCACTGCGCCGTGCGCATCGACCACAGGCAGGCCGCCGATTTTCTTGCTGACCATCAACTGGGCTGCATCCTCAATCGGCAGGTCGGGGCTTGCCGAAATGACCTCATCGGTCATGACATCCTTCACATGCAGCTTCCAGAGCAGGTAGTTGACTTCCCAAACGCTGAGCGAGGTTGCGGGCGATGGCGCGGCGTGGAGCAGATCGCGCTCCGCCACAATGCCCACAAGCTTGCCGTGGTCGTTGACAACGGGCAGGCGCCTGAAATCGCGCTCCTTCATGAGCGCGAGTGCTTCCTGAAAGGTCGTGTTGGGTGTAACGGTTACGGCCGGTTTGGACATGCGATCGCGTACGAGCATGAGAACCTCTTTCGCAGCAATGCGAGTGAATGGTGCGCCATTGCACCGAGGGAAGTTGAAGAGAGTCGTTGCCAAACATCCCAAAATCCGGCCCGATCGCGCGTACGTCTGCGGGCGCGCCTCGCCGGCACCTTGTATTGTACGCCGCAACGCGATTGCATTCGACCCTCCCTGGTTGAGTCCCGCTTTACCCTGCGGGTGAGTTGTTGGCCTGGTCAAGTGGACAGGGTGTGCGCGAAAACGGCACCTCACCCCCGGCCAGCCTGGGGGCTCGCATGGCGGAGAGGGGAGAAAAGCACCGCCGTTGTAGGTCACGTCATCGGCGGCGTGACGCAGCCTTCGCCTCCTGCTACCCCTCTCCGCATGGCACTGAGGGGCCGGGGGTGAGGTGCCGTTTTCGCGCTACCCGCAGCGGCGCATATACTGAATTGCGCACGCGCACAGTCCGTTGCTGCGCGGCTCACCCGTAAGGAATCCCATGCCCACCAATCCGCTTGTCTTTGACGGCCACAATGACACGTTGCTGGACCTGTTCCCGCCCTCCCCAACCACACCGCGCCGCACCTTCTTCGAGGAGAGCACCCTGGGCCACATTGACCTGCCGCGCGCACGCGCCGGCGGGCTGGGCGGCGGCTTCTTTGCCATGTTCATTCCCAACCGCTTCCGCAAGGGGCACGCCCGCCCGCGCCCCTTCAAGGTGGATGGGCGCGTCGAATACCCGCTCCCCCCGCCCCTGGAGCAGCCCATGGCGCTTGAACTCACGCTGCACATGGCGGCGGGGCTCTTCCGCCTCGAAGAAGAATCGGCCGGGCAGATGAAAATTGTGCGCTCTGCTGCCGAAATCGAGCGCTGCCTCAAGAACAAGACCTTCGCCGCCATTCTTCACGCCGAGGGCGCTGATTTTATTGACCCCAACCTCGACGCGCTCGAGGTGATGGTCAAGGCGGGGCTCAAGTCACTCGGCCTCGTCTGGAGCCGCCCCAACCTCTTTGGCGCAGGCGTCCCCTTCACCTTCCCGGGCTCGCCCGACAATGGCCCGGGGCTCACCGATCTGGGCAAGCTGCTGGTGCGCCGTTGCAACCAACTGCGCATTATGGTCGACCTCTCGCACCTCACCGAGAAGGGCTTCTGGGATGTGGAGATGCAGACGGACGCGCCCCTTGTGGCCACGCACTCTGGCGCGCACGCGCTCTGCGCGTCGCCGCGCAATCTGACGGACAAGCAACTGGATGCGATTGGCCGCTCGGGCGGCATGGTGGGGGTGAACTTCCACAAGGGCTTCCTGCGCGCCGATGGCAACGAGAAGCGCAAGACTTCCGTCACCGAAATCGCGCGCCACGCCGCCTACATCGCCGAACGCATTGGCGACGAGCACGTTGGCCTTGGCTCCGACTTCGACGGCGCGTGGATGCCCGAAGATCTGGGCGATGCTGCCGGCCTGCCGCGCTTGATGGACGCGCTGCGCGACGTGGGCTTCAGCGGAGAGTCACTCAAGCGCGTGGCGCATGGCAACTGGGTGCGCGTCCTGCGGGAGACGTGGGGCAGTTGACGCAGCACTGCCGTGCACGCAGTTCAGGTGAAGGAGGGTGCATGCGAATGGACAAAAGCGGCCCCAGCCAGAGGTGCACCGGCTTCATGGACTGGCTGGTGCGCCATCCCGCTGGGCTACTCACGTTCGTCTTCGCCTTCCCGTACTATCTGGCGACCACCAACGGACTCTGATCGCAGGGAGCAATCGATGCGAGGATTTCTGCTCTGGAATCCGTCGCATCTTCATGGTGTGGGACTCTGACCAAGGCAGATGAGAACCGTCTATATCGACGTCAGTGCAAAAGTAGAGAATTGGACGGCGGACAGCATAATTGCGCTCACGAATGGAGGGGAGTGTGCCCTGATTTTGCCGGCCAGGGCGAAACAGGAGGTGCGAAGCTGGTTGCGTGGCCGCTTTCCTGGGCGCAAAGGCTCCTACCATGCATACGTATTGTTGGCGATTATGGTGTACATCATTGTGGAGTGTGAACTCAAGACGATTGAGCACATCATAATCGATCGAGATTACACGGGTGGATTGGCTGAGGCCAAGATAAGGAACGAACTTGTGCCACTGCTGCGGCGTGCGGACCCGACCTTTAGTGGTCGTCGCATTTTGTTCCAGGAAGTGAAAGGGACGAGAGCAGACCGGCTGGCACGCCAAGTGTTCCGGGCGAAGGATCGGGCGCGTGGCGACTATTAACGGCTGAGGATATCCGAGAGGTGTTGGCAAATGAATAGACTTGGCTTCCCTTGCGGGCTTCGCTCAGCCTCTAGCCGCCCATATGTCGGAAAGAGTGAAGAGCCGCCAAGTCTTTCACAATTATTATACCACAGGCTGTCAATGAAATTGCAGAAAAAGCGAGGCTTCCGACTTTGGAAGCCTCGCTTTGTTCAATAAATCAAAGGAACCAGCCGCTTAGTCTCCTGCTGGTACGCCACGTACTCGGGGAAGTGCGCGGCCAGCAGCCGCTCCTCATAGCGAATCTTGACGATCAGCACACCCACCAGCAGCGCCCACACGGCCCACCGCAGCGCAGAGGGCTGGTTGAGCACGACCGCCGCGCCCGACACAATCAGCATGGTATACATGGGGTGGCGAATCCAGCGGTAGGGGCCTGCCTGCACAAGCGTGGCATTGGGGCGCACGTCGGGCGTAATGTTGGGCGGGCTACGGCGCATGGCCCATAGCGCCCACAGCCCCAGCGCCAGCCCCGCCGCCTCAAGCACGAACCAAACAGGCGTGCGCGCGATTACCGGCCCGGTGATCGCAAGAATGCCCAGCGCAACAAACTGCAGAGTGACCAGTGCATAGGAGACGCGCGGATTGGGCTGCATGATTTGTGCAGGCTATCACGCGCACTTGCCTTATGCAAGCAGCAGGCGGCTGTAACAGGGCTTCTCAAGAGTCATCGCACCGCAAAACTTCACCTCACCCCCGGCCCCTCTCCATGTTCCTTGCCACGCCATGGGGGCGTGGCGTGGGGGCGGAGAGGGGTGCAAAACACCACCTTGCATGGATCATGTATCCATGACGTGGCGCAGTTGCCCTCTCTCCGCCACGCCGCCTCCATGCGGGCGGCATGGAGAGGGGCCGGGGGTGAGGTGTGTACTGCACGCGCATGCCGCTTCGCCCTTCCATCCGCTCCCTCAAGGCAATGCCCGTCCAATGTCAAAATTGGCTATTGACAAAACTACTGCCATTAGTTATACTATGGTCAGTAGTTTTCGCAATCGTTCATGTGAGGGAGCAATGACTGATTTCTTGTTGACTGATGGCGGCCGCATTGCGTTCGACCTTTCCGGACCTTCCGACGGCCCGCTCTGGCTTCTGGCGCCTGGGATTGGCGACCTGCGCGCCGAGTATCGCTATTTGGCGCCACGCCTCGCTGCCGCCGGACAGCGGGTGGCACTGATGGATTTGCGCGGCCACGGTGAGTCGTCCACCGGCTGGGCCGAATACACGCCGCAGTCGGTGGGGCGCGACATGCTGGCGCTGGCAGCGCACCTCGGCGCAGATCACTTCATCCTCGGCGGCTGTTCCATGGCGGCAGCGTCTGCAGTCTGGGCCGCGGTGGAGGCGCCGGAACGGGTGTCGGGACTCGTTCTTTTGGGACCTTCCCTGGCAGACGGCGAGCTTTCGATGGTTCAGAAGCTCTCGCTTGCCGTAGGGCTGGCCGGCCCCTGGCGTGTGCGTATGTGGGAAGCGTACATGGCTTCACTCTTCCCCGAGCGCAAACCCGATGACCTTGCGGCCTATCGCAAACAACTGCGCGCCAGCCTTGCCGAGCCGGGCCGCTTCGATGCAACCAAGGCCATGCTTAACGCCTCCAAGTCGGCATGCAGCGAGCGCATGGATCAGCTTCAGGCGCCCACACTGCTGATTATGGGTGAGAAAGATCCCGACTATGGCGACCCCGCCGCCATCGCCAATGAGTGGGCAAAGGTGCTGCACGCCCACGTTGAGATCATTCCGGGCGCCGGGCACTATCCCCATGTCGACAGTCCCGACATCACCGCAGGGTTGATAATGGATTGGGTACGCGCATCGCAGATCGCGATCGCATGAAAATTGAGTCAAGCACCATCAAGGAGCCCGCATGTCCAAGTACCGGCTGAACCACGATGTCGTCGTCAAGGGCGCTGTGGAACTGGTGAACGAGCGGGGGGCCGACGCGCTCTCGCTCGCGGAGTTGGCCGCGCGCTTCCACGTGCGCACCCCCTCGCTCTACAACCATGTGCAGAGCCTCGACGGTTTGCGGCGCGACCTGAGCCTCTTTGCGCTGCGCAACCTGACCGAGCAGGTGCAGATGGCCTGCACCGGCCTCTCGGGCCGCGAGTCCCTCTTTGCCATGGCCGAAGCATACAGAGCCTTTGCACGCGCCAACCCCGGCCTCTACCCCATGACGCTGCGCGCCGTGGAGGCCAGTGATGCGGAACTCTACAATGCGGGTGAGCAACTGCTGAGCCTGCTGCTGTCGGCGCTGCGTGGCTACAAGCTGGAGGGGGAGCAAGCCGTGCACGCAGCGCGCGCTGTGCGCAGCGCGCTGCACGGCTTTGTCTCGCTCGAAGGGAGCGGCGGCTTCGGCAAGCCGGTTGACCTTGACGCGTCGTACACGGCACTTGTGGAGCTGCTGGACCGGGGCTTGGTGAAGAAGTAACCGGGGCCGATGGCCGACAACCGATGGTTGAGACTGTGGCGTTGTCACCAGCGATCAACAACAATCAACTACGATCAACCATCGGTATCGTTCATTCCGGCGCGGATCGGCTCTGCTGATCCTCTTCGTCGGAGAGGAGCGCCACAAGCACCTTGTCGACGCGGCGGCCGTCCATGTCGACCACCTCGAAGCGCAGCTGGTTCCAGTCAAAGGTGTCGCCCGTTATGGGCACGCGCCCAAGCATGGACATGACGAAGCCGCCCACCGTCTGGTAGTAGCCCTCGTTTTCGTCGGGCAGCTCCTTGATGTCAAAGAGTTCCTGAAAGCGATCGATGGGTGTCATGCCGTCGAGCAGATAGCTGCCGTCGGCGCGCTGCACCACGTCGGGGTCGTCCAGGTCACCCACATCGGGCACCTCACCGATAATCGCCGCCACAAAATCAGCCAGCGTTACCAACCCCTCAAGGCCGCCATATTCGTCAATGATCATGGCGATGTGCGTGCGCGTCTGGCGCAGCCGTTCGAGCGCCTCGAACGCGGGCATTGAGTCGGGGATAAAGAGCGGCTGCTGCATCACACTGCGCAATTCCAGTTCGCGGCCCATCAGCGAGAGCGCAAAGAGATCTTTGACCAGCACCAGCCCCACCACGTTGTCCAGGCTGCCATCTACCACGGGGAAGCGCGAGTGCGCGAAGTTGGTGAGCTTCTCGGCAATCTCGGCGGGGGTATCCTGCAGGTCCAGCCAGGCTACCTCGGTGCGCGGCGTCAGCAGCGCGCCCACGTTCAGGTCGCTCAGGCGGAAGAGTTGGCCGACAATCTCCTCCTCAATCGGCTCAAAGACGCCGCTCTCCGTGCCCTGCTCAATCAGAATGCGCACTTCTTCATCAGAGACAACCGCATCGGTGGAGGGCTTTACGCCGATAATGCGCAGCACCAGGTCGGTGGATGCGCTCAAGAAACTCACCAGCGGCGAGACGATGGCAGAGAGCACTGACATGATCGGGGCCACCATGCGCGCAATGCGCTCGGCCCCGTTGAGGGCAATGCGTTTGGGGGCCAGTTCGCCCAGAATCAGCGACAGGTAGGTAATGATGAGGACGACAAAGGTCAGGCTAATGGCGCGGGCATAGGGGGCAATCGGAGGCCAGCGCATGAGCACGACGGCAATGCGATCGGCCAGTGTTGCCCCGCCAAAGACGCCTGTGAGGATGCTGATGAGCGAAATGCCCACCTGCACAGTGGAGAGCATGCGCCCGGGAGATTCCACGAGCGCGAGCGCTTGTGCCGCGCGTGCGTCGCCCTGCTCCACCATCTGTTTGAGGCGCACCTTGCGCGCCGCAACCAGCGCCATCTCCGACATGGAGAGAAAGCCGTTGGTAAGAATCAACAGCAGCAGGATCAGGATTTCAATGGAAGGATTCATAAGCGTTGGCGCACGCGGCCGCGCTACTCCTTCACGCCGCCATTGGGCAGGTGATTGCTGATGTGGTGACGCACTGCATAGGCCGCGGCCTCGGCGCGCGATTGCAGCCCAAGCTTGGCCAGGATGGAGGAGACGTAGTTGCGCACAGTCTTCTCGCTGAGGAAGACGCGGCCTGCAATCTCCTTGTTGGTCATCCCTTCGGTGATGAGCGCAAGGATGTGGATTTCCTGATCGGTGAGCGCACCGAAGGCCGCATCTTCAGCCTTGCGCGCGCTTTGGCGCACGCGCTGGAAGACCTTTTGCGTCACGGCTGGGTCGAGCAGACTTTCGCCGCGCCCCACCCGCTCCAGCGCCTTTACCAGATCATCGCTGCCGATTTGCTTGAGCACATAGCCCGAAGCACCGGCGGCAATCGCATCGAAGAGCACGTCCTCATCGGCGTAGGAGGTAAGCATGATGACGTGGACGTTGGGGAAGCGCTCGGTGATCTCCTGCGTCGCCTCCACGCCATTCTTGCCCGGCAGGCGAATGTCCATCACCACCACATCGGGCTGGTGCAGCGCAACCAGTTCCATGGCCTCCGGAGCGTCGCTCGCTTCGGCCACAATCTCGAACTGGGCATAGCGCGCCAGCAGCGTGCGCAACCCCAAACGTACAATTTCGTGATCATCGACAAGAATGATGCGCAAACGCGTTGTCAATCCAGCTCCGTCCTTGATCTCGCCTGCAGCGTACTGGGCAGCAGTTGTCGCAAAGTGCGGCGACCTGCCATTCGACGCCGTTTCGACCCATTGGTATAATGGAGCATTGTATCATACGGCTTGCCGAGGAACAGTGCTGGCGTGCACCTGTGCGCCTGACTCTCTGCGCACACGCTCTTTGGCTCGCGTTCACTGGCCCTCGTTTACCGGCCCTCGTTCACTGGCTCGCATGTCTACCAAAACGCTCCGCTGGCTCGGCATTCTCCTGCCCGTCCTCTTTTGGGCGAGCATGACCGCGCTGCGCGTCTACCTGACCCCCTACACAACGGTTGCCATTGCCGCCGCCGTGGAACTTCTGCTGGTGGCAATGGCCGGCGCGCTCTTTTCAAGCTGGGTGGCGGGCCGCTTTGAGTCCCACGATGTCGAGATTGAAGACCGCGTCCAGCAGACAGAGGCGCTGCGCCAGGCTGCGCTGGCGCTCACCTCCGAGGTGGACCTCTCGCAGGTGCTCGAGCGTGTGGTGGAGTTGAGCATGCAGTTGAGCAACGCGCGCTATGCAGCGCTGATGGTGCTCAACGCGGATGGCACGCACATTGAGGAGTTCATTACCGCCGGCATCCCGCCCGAGGCGCGCGCCGCCATGGGCGAACCGCCAATGGGCCACGGCTTGCTGGGGGCCATCCTCGCCGAGCGGCGGCCCATACGCGTGGCCTCCATCAGCGGCGACCCGCGCTCCGCCGGCTTCCCCGCCAATCACCCCACAATGACCACGCTGCTCGGCGTTTCGCTCATCTCCAAGGGGCAGATTTTCGGCAATCTCTACCTTACGGACAAGTACGACAGCGCCGGGCGTGGGCCGCTCCCTTTCACCGAGCAGGACCAGAACGTGGTTGAAATGTTCGCCGCGCACGCTTCCGTCGCGATTGAGAACGCGTGCCTCTACCGCCAGAATCAGCAAATTGCGATTATGCAGGAGCGCGAGCGCTTTGGCATGAACCTGCACGACGGCGTCATCCAATCCATTTATGCGCTGGGACTGCTGCTGGATGACGCGCAACACCGCGCCGACGCCGAGCCGGCGTTGGCCAAGCAGCGCATTGGCCAGACGGTGAACGGCCTCAATGAGGTCATACGCGACATCCGCTCGTACATTATGGACCTGCGGCCGCAGCGCTTTGAGGGGCGCTCGCTGGCCGAAGGGTTGGACGAACTGGCGCACACCTTTAGCGCAAATGCCTCGCTGACTGTGGACCTTGAGGTTGACGCGAAGGCCGCGGCCCGCGCCACAACCCAGCAGGCTGCTGAACTGCTGCACATTGCACAGGAGGCGCTCTCCAACATTCAGAAGCATGCCAACGCCGACCTGGTGCATCTCTCCTTTGCGCGCACGGGCGGTCAGCTATGCCTTGCGATTGACGATAACGGCAAAGGGTTCGATGTCTTTCGCGCCGCTTCCAGCTCGAACGGGCACGGCCTGCGCAACATGCAGGAGCGCGTGCGCGCCATGAATGGCGAATTTGAGATTGATTCCGAGAAGGAGAGGGGCACGCGCATTGTGCTTTCGCTGCCCGTGGCCCCCCGCCCAATCCGCAACCAGCCGCCCGCACGTGTACCCGCAAGTACGGCGGTAATCTCCCCAGACAATCCCACATAGCCCCCGAACAAAAGCTGGCACACAGATTTCGCAGAAAGAGGTGAGACAGGAGCGGATAAGCCGTTCCCATCTCACCTCTTTCTGCGAAATCTGTGTGCCAGCTTTTGTTCGGGAGCTTCTTTGCACGTGCAAATGCAGCAGGCGGGGAAGAATGTCCCTCGGGGCGCGTGACAATCGCACCTATCCGCCACGCCGCGAGGGGTCTATACTCGCGTTGCGTGCAAAGTGCGCGCACTCCGAGGTGCCACACACACCTCAACGCGTCCAGCTACATGATGCCCAAATCGTCCCCGTTGCAGGGCGTATCGGGCTGGAGCTTCCCAGTGTCTCGAACGGCAATCACCACCCTCAATCTAACACTTGATTACGGGACAGTGCGCGCCCTCGACCGGTTGAGCATCGAGGTGCCCGCCGGCACCATCTTCGGCCTGCTTGGCCCCAACGCCGCCGGCAAGACGACGGTTATTCGCCTGCTGCTGGGGCTGGTGGAGCCGACCGAGGGCGAAGGTACGGTGCTCGGCTTTGACATTCGCAAACATGGTGACGAAATCCGCCGGCGCACAGGTGCGCTCTTCGAGCACCCGGGCCTCTACGAGCGGCTGAGCGCTTATGACAACCTCGACTATTTCGCGCGCATCTGGCGTATGCCTGAGGTCTCGCGGCGCGTGCGCATTGAGACGCTCCTGCGCCACTTTGGCCTCTGGGAGCGGCGCTACGAAATTGTGGGCGCCTGGGGCCGCGGCATGCAGCAGAAACTCGCGATTGCACGCACGCTCCTCCATCAGCCCCCTGTGGTCTTCTTCGATGAGCCCACGGCCGGGCTTGACCCAATGGCCGCAGCGGCGCTGCGCAAGGAACTGGCCGCGCTCAGCCGCAGCGAAGGCGTGACGATCTTCCTGACCACGCACAACCTGGCCGAGGCTGAGCAGCTCTGTGACAGCGTCGGCCTCATGCGCGACGGCAAGCTGCTGGCTGTGGGCAAGCCAGTGGAGCTGCGCAACAATCAGCAAGCGCCGCAACTCGAAATTGTGGGCCGCGGCATTGAGGAAGATGTGCTCGTGCTGCTGCGCAAGCGCAGCGAAGTGAGTGCCGCACATGTGACGAACGGCGCACTTGTCGTCAGCCTCAGCGGCGACGTCGACACCGCCCCCCTCGTTAGCCTGCTGGTTGAGTCTGGTGTCGACATTCAGGAAGTGCGACGGCGCACCAATTCTCTCGAAACCACCTTTCTCTCGCTCATGGAGGAGATGGCATGAGAGAGAGCCTTGTGGATGCATGGACCGTTGCGCAGAAGGAACTGCGCGAATTGATTGCAACGCGCCGTTCGTCTCCGGTGCGCATGCTGGTAATTGCGGCTACCGTGCTCATCCTGGGCGTGGTGCTGCCACTGCTGGCTGGGCCGCGCTGGCTCGACAGCGCGTGGCTGCTCTCGCTGTGGGCGTGGGTGCCGGTCTTCATTGTCGCCACCGTCGTGGCCGACTCAGTGGCAGGCGAACGTGAGCGCCACACCCTTGAAACGCTGCTTGCCAGCCCCCTGCCCGACCGCGCCATTCTGCTCGGCAAGGTGGCGGCCGCCGTCATCTACGGCTGGGGGCTCATGTTCATCACAATCATTGCGAGCATTGTCGCCATCAACCTTGTGTACGCACGCGACCAACTGATGCTCTACAAGCCGCTGCTGTTGCTCTGTGGCGGCCTTCTGAGTTTTCTCACCACTGTACTGGCCGCGGCGATTGGCGTGCTGGTTTCATTGCGTGCGCGCAGCGTGCGGCGCGCACAGCAGATCATAGCGTTCGGTCTGGCGGCCACTTTTCTGGCGCACCTGGCCCTCTCGCCCGCACTCCACAACTGGCTTCCCGCCGGCATGCGCCTCACCTTTGATGGCGTCGTCAGCCCCTTTGAAAGTCTTGCCGTGGTTGGCGTGTTGGCGCTGCTCCTGCTTGTCATCAACGCCTTGCTGCTCCATACTGCGATTCTCTGGTTCCGCCGTTGCCGCCTGCACACAAACTAACGACAGGAGATTTCACATGGCAGATGCCGAAGCATGCCCCTTCTGCAGCATCCTTAGCGGTGAAGCGCCGGGTACAATCATTGCCCGCGACAATGAAAAGGGCTTTGCACTCATTCGCAGCATCCACCCCGAGAGCGTGGTGCATTGGCTCGCAATTCCCGTGCAGCATGTGGACAGCACGGAAGTGATGGAGCGAGAGGATGGCCGCGGGCTGCTCGACCTGCTGGAATTTGCCATTGCCGAAGTGCGCAGCCGCGTCGACGAGATGCCGCAGTTTACGGCCGGCTTCACCGTCAAAATGCACTTTGGCTCCTACGAAAGCATTCCCCACGCCAAGCTCCACGTGCTCGCGGCTGAATAAACTGCAACAAACAAGGCCGGTACACAGATTTCACAGAAAAATACAGATAACAGCGAATTGTCTGCTGTTATCTGTATTTTTCTGTGAAATCTGTGTACCGGCCTTGTTTGTTGCGCGCCGCACGCGTTGAGACCAAAGTCCCTGCGCAATGCAAACGCACCTGCTACACTCTCCACTATCGGGCTATGCCGCTGATGGATGGGGGACGTGATGGCGTTGGACGCAGACAATGTCTTGCCGCGCATTGATGCCGAGCGCTGCACCGGCTGCAGCCGCTGCGTGGACGGTTGCCCTACACACGCGCTGTCGCAAATGAACGCCAAGGCGGTCCTGAGCGCGCCCGAGCTCTGCATACTCTGTGATCTCTGCGAAGAGATTTGCCCGGAATACGCGATCGCGTTGCCCTTCTTCGTGCTCTTTGCACCGGCGCAGAGTGCGCAGCGCGGCAGCAAGCCCGCATAACCGGAACCACACGGAGCAAGCACCCGTTACGAGACGGATGGAGTCACCATGAAGCAACCTGACACCAAGCAGCACACTTCTGTGCTACCCAAGCCCGCATTCAACCCCTTTGCCGCGCTCAACGGGCAGGCGCAGGCCCCACGCTGGAGCCTGGCCGGCCTTGACGCGCTGCCCGAGGTTGAGTGGAAGCGCATGCGCGCCTTTCTGGGGCTGAGCGCGGCCGAGATGGAGGCAATGCTTGAGACCGTGGAGGTGCTCTTCAAGCGCGGCCACGAGCTTGTGGTGGGCACCTATGATGCGCTGCTTGCCAACTCCGACACGGCGGCCATTCTCGGCTGGGAAGGCGGGAGCCGACTCGGCGCACCTGAGCGAGCGGCGACGCTTCTTCACGCTCTGGCTCGCGCGCCTCATTGGCATGGACTTCAGCGATGACATGGCGCACTATCTCTTCCGCGCCGGCAAGCTGCATGCCGCGCATGGGCCGCGCCACACGCATGTGCCGCCCATTTACGTCACCGGCTCCATCAGCCTGGTGAATGCGACCTTTGCTCGCTTCCTCACGCAGGAGATGCCGGGCCACTCCTCGGTGCCCACTGCGCTGGCGGGGTGGAACAAAGTGCTCGCCATGCATCTCCATCTCATGCAAATGGGCTATACGGCGGCGCTGGCGCTCGACAGCGGCAGCCTGCCGGTGGACTTTGCCATGTTTGGCGTCCTGCGCACGCTGACAGGCGCACAGGATATTGCTGTGCATGTGGCAGATGGCGCAACCGTAGAGTCGGCCTTGCGCAAGTTCTTCAATTATTACCCCGCTGCGCGTGCGGAGGTCTTTGATGTGGAATGGCACGCCGGCGAGCGTGATGACGCCCGTGGCACGCCCTGGTTCACTGTATCCCAGGGCTACACAGTCAAGCCCATGTGGCGCGTGCTGCTCAACGGCAAGGATCTCTCGTACATTGACCAGGGGCTCTCGACACCGCTGCGCGCCGGTGATGCGATCCACCTCTTCCCGCCCGGCCGGTAGCGTGCAGCGAGGCCGTCGTTCTGTGAGAGTGAACACTGCTTTAGGGAGCGATAGTCGCAGGTCACGTCTCCTGGCGTGACGCTGTTGTAGCAACTGCGTCACGCCAGGAGACGTGACCTGCAAGGCGTTTCGCGCCCAGAGTGATATTGACCCCGAGATAGAGACGCAACAATTCAGGAGACTTATGACAAACGAAGCAAAAACAGAGGCACAGGGCGCGGCGCCCTTTAATTTCTTTGAGGATGTGAATGCACTTGTTGGCGCGATCGCGCCCGACACAATTGTGAGCCGCACCTTCCTCAAGCGCGACGGCACGCACATGATCGTCTTCGGCTTCGCGCCCGGCCAGGAGCTCTCCGAGCATACGTCGGCACGCGCCGCGATTCTGCACTTTGTGCGCGGCCATGCCAAGCTGAAGCTGGGGGACGAGCCCTCTGTTGCCGGGCCCGGCACGGTGGTCTACATGCAACCCGGCCTGCCGCACAGCGTGCTGGCCGAGAGCGAAACGGTCATGCTGCTGACCATGCTGGAGCGTTGAGGTTCTCTCTTGGGATTTGATCTCTCGCCGGGCGGCATGGCGCGCCTGCCGCGCCCGTTGCGTTTCCTGCTTATGGCGGGCGCGATTGCGGCATTGCTGGCCGCACTCTGGGCGGGGCTGATTCGCCTTGGCTGGGGGTGGCCGCCGCTGGCGCGCATGTTACCCGCCAGCCACGGCCCGCTCATGGTCTGCGGCTTCATGGGCACCGTCATCGGCCTTGAGCGCGCCGTGGGGCTGGGGCGGCGCTGGGCAATGGCTGCACCTGCGCTCAGCGCAAGCGGGGTCTTCCTCATCCTGCTGCCGCTGCCAACCTGGGTGGGCGCGCTGACGATTACGCTGGGCAGCCTTGTGCTCGTGGTTGCGCTGGCGCAACTGTTGCGCATTAACTGGGCGCTCTTCATTGTGACAATTGTGCTGGGCGGCGTGCTCTGGCTGATCGGCAATCTCGTCTGGTTGGCCGGCCGGCCGGTGGCCGAGGCGACACTCTGGTGGATGGGCTTTCTGGTCATCACAATCGCCGGCGAGCGCCTTGAGCTCAGCCGCATGTTGCGGTTAACGCAGAGAACGAGCACCCTCTTTGTGGCCGCGCTGGTTACCATGATGGCCGGTATGGCGCTTGGACTTGTGAACTATGTATGGGGTGTGCGCCTGCTGGGTGCAGGGCTGGCTGCCATGGCGGCGTGGCTGCTGCGCTATGACATTGCCGGCCGCCGCCTGCGCGCAACGGGGCAGGCGCGCTTCACAGCCATCAGCCTCATGGCGGGCTATGTGTGGCTGGCTTTTGCCGGCCTGCTCGCGCTGACGCGCGGCGGCGCAATGGCGGGGCCCGTCTACGATGCGCTGCTGCACAGCGTCTTCGTCGGCTTCTCCTTCAGCATGATCTTCGGCCATGCGCCCATCATCTTTCCGGCCGTGCTGCAGATTCCCATGCGCTACATGCCGCGCTTCTACGCACACCTGATCATGCTGCACGCCGGTCTGTTGCTGCGTGTTGCAGGCGACCTGATTCCCTGGTGGCCGGCGCGCCTCTGGGGCGGGCTCATCAGCGCGCTGGCAATCCTCCTCTTCCTCGCCCTTACCCTCTCTTCCGTCAAGCGGTCGCAGCGAGCTCAACTTGCCGGCGCAGCCGCCGCCCCGAGCGCCGGTGAACCGCGCCCGGCCCCCAAGCGTTAAGCCGTCATGCCACGCATTACCCGTATCTTCGTCAAGACGGCCCTCGCCTACTTCGTGGCGGCCATGGCGTTGGGGCTGCTCATGGCTGTTCGCCCCTTGCTGCCGGACAGTTGGCTGGGTGGCCTTGGCAGCGTCTGGCCCGTCTACTGGCATCTCTTCATGCTGGGCTGGGTGACGCAGTTGATTATCGGCATCGCCTACTGGATGTTCCCGCGCTTCAGCCGCGAACAGCCGCGCGGCAGCAATCGGCTGGCGTGGATCACCTACGCGCTGCTCAACGCGGGCTTGCTGTTGCGCGCCGTGGCCGAGCCGCAGTTGCTGCGCCCGCCCGCGGCGCTGTGGGGCGCGCTGGTGGCCACAGCCGCGCTGCTGCAGTGGGGCGGCGGCATGGCCTTTGTGGCCAACACGTGGGCGCGCGTCAAGGAGAAGTAGCCACAATGCCTCGGCTGAGCGTTTGGTATCTGCGTGCGGCGCTGCTGCACCTGGCAACCGGCTTCACCTTTGGCGCCCTGCTGCTCTGGAACAAGGCGCTTCCCTTTGGCGCGCAGGCCGGCGCCCTGATCTGGCGCTTGCTGCCTGCCCACATGGAGCTTCTGCTCGTGGGTTGGACTGTGCAGCTTGCGCTGGGCGTGGCTTTCTGGATTCTGCCGCGCTGGCAGTCGCAGCGCGGCGATGTGCGCCCGGCGTGGGCGGCCTTTTTCCTGCTCAATACGGGCGTGCTGATTGTGGCCGTGGCCGCCTTTGCGCCCGCAGCCGACTGGGCCCCGGCACTGGGCCGCGCGCTGGAAGCCGCTGCCGCGGCGGCCTTTGCCGTGCACGCCTGGCCGCGCGTCAAGCCCTTGGTGGAGGGGGCAACGGGGTAGGCGGCTGGTATCGCGGGGCTTCGCAGAAGCCCTGATTGGGACGCAGACGCGAAGCAAGGCTTCCGCTTTTGAAAGCCTCGCTTCAGATGAGAGTGCCAAAGCGAGGCTTCCAAAAGCGGAAGCCTCGCTTTACATCTCGCGCCATCTTCGCCGGCCTGCTAACTTCTGAGAATCCCCGCCCGTGAGGCCTACTTGTTCACAGTCGGCAGGAAACTGAAGCGATCGTACGATGGCGGCGCAGCCATGCCATGCGGCCCGGGGCCTGTGGGCATCGTCAGGTGGCAGACTGTACAGCTCTTCAGCGGCCCGTTCTGTCCCTGCAACGCCACGAACTTGAGCGAATCATTCGCCTCGCGGCTTGGTGCAATCGCGTGCGGGCTGTCATGGCAGCCTGCGCAGTAGATGCCCCCATGGCCCGTGGAGTTGCGGTAGAGTGCCGCGTTCTGCGCGTACTGCGGTTCCTTGTGGCAGTCATCACAGCGCGGCTCGTTGAGCCAGGGTTGCGGATTCGACGCAACCTCTTCCATGTCACCGTGGCAATCGATGCAGCCCATGTTGTGCTGTTCCGACATGACGTCGCGCAGGCATTTTGTGTCCGGGCCGGGATGGCAGTTGTAGCACCCCTCCGTGTTGTTGCTCACTTTGCCTTCATGCTTGCTGTGCATGACGCGTGAGAGGCTGTCCAGGCCCGGAAGTCCAGCCATGCCCAGCGCATTTGATGCATGGCACTCGGCGCAGAGCACAGGCCGCCGATCCATAAGAGGCGTGGTGTGGCCCGCCGGGTACTCGTCGGCGTTCTCCTCGTCATGCAGGGTGAGGATGTTCGTCTCCACGCGCCCGGTGCTGATATCCTCCACGCCGCCGTCGTTGTGGCAGTAGTCGCAATGCATTTCGGTGGAGACAGGCGCGACGGTCTCGAGCCGCGCCACCTCGGCATTCGTGCCGGCGTCGCGCGCAATCACCATGGCAAGCTGATAGGGATAGGGCGTGGTGGGTGCGCTGTCGCTAAATTCTGTGAGCGGTATGCCTTCGGCCACGAAATGATCCGCTTTGGCATCCATGCTGTCGGCCAGTCCCTTGCCCGTCAGGCCAATATTGTCTGGCAGGTTTGTTCCGAAGAGTTGCGTGTCAAACTCCCAGAAGTTCGACTTGCCCACAGAGTAGGTGTTGTCGGGAAAGGAATAGGCTACATCAACTGTGGTGGTAATGAGCTTGGGCGGATTGCCCACCTGGACCACCTGCGCCCACAGGTTGTTATACGGCGGCAGCACGGCCAGGTCCTGAAAATCACGGTTGTAGCAGTGCATGCCCAGGTCGTTCCACGCCAGCAGGGTGAAGCGCTCGGCGGCCGCTTGCTGCTCGCCCTGCTGAATTTGAGATGCGTTCAGCAGAAAGGGCGCGGTCACGGGCCCGGGTGCGGGCAAAGGCGGTGCGGGCAGTGGCGGCGCACTCTGCGCCATGGCTACGGTGCTGCCTTGCGTGGCAATCACAAGCATGAGCAGAGCGAAGACTATGCAGACAGCAATGGACAGCACGCCAAATCGAACAGGTCGACGTTGAAGCACGTTTCCTCCTTGCGCTGTTGCGTTTGCACGGGGATTAGGGATGGAAAGGCGACAAGTCATGCGTGCTGCCTCGTGCGCAGCACGCAAAATGAAAGGGATATCCCTTGCAATTTACTTCAGAAGCGCTCGCAAATCCGGACCGTGCTGCAGCGTGCGCGTACGTTCAGGCTCTGTTTGGCAAACGTGTAGCAACCGTAGGGGAGGGCTCTCTGCGCAGAAGCAAGCCCAGAGCAGCGAGGATGAACGCCACTGTGGCCACCGTGGCCGGAAGCACACTGCTCCACGCCGCCAGCCGCAGCCAGAAGAGAGCGGAAATCGGCACAACCGACGCGAGCCCCAGCCCCAGCAGCGCCAGCAGCATGGTGGCCACACCTGCAATCCACGACCACGCCAGCCATGTCTGCACCCGCGCGGAGGAGAGCTCCAGCGCTTCCAGCACCATGCCCAGCAGCGCGCTGCTCATCCACCCCAACAGCATAAGATGCAGATAGAAGACGCGCAACTGCGTGCCCGATGACCAACGCCAGAGCCCGGGCGCAAGAATGGCCAGCGCGGTAAGCAGATAGGCCGCGAACATCAGCAGGCCAAAGCGCGCGGCCAGTGGCAGCTGCTCCCTGCACTGCCAGAGCGCCCACAGGTGGCGCGCCAGCAGCAGCGCCGCCAGCAGATTCATGATTGCGGCAATCCAGAAGAGAAAGGGCGAGACGACCGCAGGCGACATACCCAGCACAAAGGTGAATCCCAGGCAGATGGCCGCCGACTGCGTGGGCATCCACCCGTGCGGCTGCTTGTTTGCACCCACCCACGCCCACAGCAAGCCGAGCGTTGCCAGCGTGAACCAGCCGGTGGCAAAGAGGTCGAGGAAGAGATGGAGTGAAGCATCACGCAGCGCGTGGCTATCAATTCCCAGCCCAACCTGCATGCCGAGCCCCATTGCGCCGGCAGAGGCGAGCATGAGCAGGAAGAGCGCCCAATCCCACAGCTGCAGCGAGAGGGAGCGCACACGCAGGTTGCGCGTGGCGCGAATATAGAGCCAGACAAACAGGAACCAGGGCAGTCCATTCACCGCCGCCGCCATGGAGCCAAGCGGAAGCGACCGCCCCAGAATCTGGGTGCTGCCGTAGCCGTTGGCCCAGAACGCCGGAAAGCTGAGCAGGGCGAGCAACGCTGTCAGGCTAAGCTGCACGCCGACACCGCGCGGCAGCGGCAGCCCGGTCTGGCCCGGCAGCCATGCCCAAATCAGCGCCATTACGCCCAGTGTGCCCCAGCCAAAGTACATAAGATGGCTGTGGGCGTGGCGCATGGCCGTATAGTTGCTGGCCCAGGGATAAAAGCCGTCAACCAGCCCAAAGCGGATGAGCACGCCGGTCGATGCCGCCAGCGAGAGCGCAAAGAGCGCTACCACAAGGTAGATTCGCCGCTGCGTTTCGGGTGCGCGCATGGGTGCGGCCACTGGTGCGCGCACGGTGCGGCCATGGGTGCATGAAATGGTTGTTGCATGTATCGCTCACTGTCCAGGCGCAATCAAGCGCGTACACAAGCAGGTGAGTGTACATTCTGGCACAAACAGGGTGTAGCTGCCATGACTAAAGTCCCATTCCCTTCGCATCAGCAAACCTTACTTTGGATGGGTGCACACGAGCGCTTTAGGGGTATGCTTAGCGCAGTCGAGGGCTTGGAAGCCTCCCGCAACAAACGATGCCCATCACGCACGCGAGCGAACAGTCAAAGTCTGGAGGAGTCCGCATGGAGCGACATTTTTCAGTAGGTGTGCGCCAGGGAAACCCCATCGAGTTCCCAGGCGGCAGCGCCACGCCGCGGCGCGTTTGCCGCTGCGCTCCGGCTGGGGCGCGTTGCCTGGGTGTGGAACACGCCCGTCTCGGTGGAAATTGTTGGTGCGAATGGCCGGCGCGACGTTGTGCGCGTTGTGGATGTTACACGCTGGGCGCTCTGGGGCCTTGCGTTTTTTGCCACGGTAACAGGCGCCCGCATTGCGCGCCGATGAAGCAATCAGGAGGCATAAGATGAGTGAAGAAAATAACGGAGCCAGTGAGAGCAATCTGCCCAACGGCCAACCGCTCTGGGCGGGGGCAATAGGCAGCGCCGCCGAGGCGAGTGCGCTGCTTGAGCGCGCACTGGAGGCAGCGTCGCCCAACGCCGTCTTCCAGGAGCCGGTGATCATGGGCGACACCTGCGTGATCACCTGCAGCGAACTGAACGTAGGTATTGGCGTTGGCTACGGGGGCGGTAGCGACGAGTCGGGCCAGGGTGGTGGCGGCGGTGGGGGAGGCGGGGGCTCGTTTGGCCGGCCCGTGGCCGTCATCTCCATTCAACCCGACGGCGTCAAGGTAGAGCCCGTGATGGACCTGACAAAGCTCGGCATTGCCGCCTTCAGCACGCTGATCGCGCTGATTATGGCGCGCGGCCAGGCCAAGCGGAGCCTTGCTGGGCGCTAACCATACGCCCTGCACCGCCGCCGGCAGACGCTGTCCGCTGACGCAACAGACCGAAACCGGACCGTAGGGCGGCTTGTCTGCGGCGTCTGGCGCAAGGCATGATCAAAGTGCCGCGATTCATGGTAAGTTGTCATCGCACAATGCAACGCCCGGGTGGCTTTGGGGTCGGACTTGCGGCCCCTCCCGGATTTGACCATGAAACGAGGGACCAATGTTGATATCACTCCTGCTCTTTGCAGTGATGGGCGGTGCGCTGGGCGCACTGAGCGGCTTGCTGCTGGGGGCCGTTTGGCTGTGGGCCACGGCGGGCTTTGTGATCGGCGTCTTTCTCTGGCTCTTGCTCTCGATTGCCTATGACAGGCTCTCGCCGGCGCGCCTTGCCGTGGACGAGGATTTGCAGCCCCACCCCTAAAGGCGTTACAGCTTTAGGGGTTCAGGGGTTCATCGGTTGCCACCCGACCATGATGCACCGCGATTGTGGGATGTCCGACGGACGTAGCGTAGCCCTCACCCATTCAACGCTCAAATTTATGTACTCATAAACACTTGAACGCATCACCGGATCGGCTTCCTCCCCATGTCTGCACTCACCCTGGCTGATGTCCTTGCTGCGCAACGCACCATTCGCCCCTACCTGCAGCCCACGCCGCTGCACAACTACCCGGCGCTGGATGCTGCGGTGGGTGCAGAGACCTGGATAAAGCACGAAAATTACCAGCCGATAGGTGCATTCAAGGTGCGGGGCGGCATCAACTTCATGGCACATCTGCCCAGTGACCAGCGCGCCCGCGGTGTCGTGACTGCTTCGACGGGAAACCATGGCCAGTCAATTGCCTATGCGGCACGGCTCTTTGGGGTAGCGGCGCACATTGTCGTGCCCGAAGGCGCGAATCCGCTCAAGGTCGAGGCGATGCATAGCCTGGGGGCAACTGTCCACGTGCATGGGGCCGACTTTGAAGCGTGCAAACGCCACGGCCGCACGCTCGAAACCGAGCAGGGGCTGCGCTTCGTCTCCAGCGGCGACGAGCCGCTGCTGATTGCAGGCGTAGCCACCCACACGCTGGAGCTTCTTGAGCAGCAGCCCGAAATCGAACTCATCATCGTGCCGCTGGGCGGTGGCAGCGGCGCCGCCGGGGCGGCGCTTGCGGCCAAGGCAATCAACCCGGCCGTGCGCGTTGTGGCCGTCTGCGCCGAAGGCGCGCCCGTGGGCTACCTTTCGTGGCGCGACCACGCCGCGCGCTCGGCCCCCATCCACACCTTCGCCGCAGGGCTGGCGACGGGCGAAGCATTCATGATGCCCCAGGCCATTTTGTGGGAGAAGCTCGACGATTTCGTGCTTGTCAGCGATGACGCCATGCGCGCGGCCATGCGCCTTTATTTGGAAAAGGCGAAGACGCTGGCGGAGCCGGCCGGCGCGGCCTCCCTGGCTGCCGCCCTGAGTTTTCCGGAGCTCGTCAAGGGTAAGCGTGTTGCGCTCATTCTCAGCGGCGGTAACGCGTCTCTCGAGGAACTGCGCGCGGTGCTCTAGCCGCGCGCAGACAACACGCCACACGCAGAGACTATATGCAACTCCATTTGCTGCAGGGTGACTATGCCGTTTGCCGCCTGGCGGCGGATGCGCCGGTGCCCACGTGGGCGTTGGATGGCACTTTTGGCTCGGTTACGCGCACGTGCGACGAGCTCTCGGTGGTCGTTCAAGAGGCATCTGCACCGCGTTCCGTCTCCGCTGAGCGGGGCTGGGCGCTGTTGCAGGTAGCCGGCCCGCTGGACTTCGCCCTCACCGGTGTGCTGGCTTCGCTCACGGCGCCGCTCGCTGCCGCCGGCATTCCGCTCTTCGCACTCTCCACCTTCGATACAGACTACCTGCTCATCAAACGCGCACGGGTGGAAGCGGCGTGTGATGCGCTGCGCGCTGCCGGACATGAGGTTGATGGCGCGTAACTGCCGAGAAGCAGCGACCTAAACTCGCATCCGCCAGAGAGCGATAGTTAACCTCTGATCCATTGCGAACTTATTATTTGGCAGCTTCTAGGCGTCATCTTGTTCAGCATTTTTCTTTTTTTGCAATGTTGCGCCAATACCGACACCAAGCGCGATGCCAATCGCTAAGCCCGCGCCAGGATTTCCTATTGCAGTGCCAATGGCAAGTCCAACCCCTACGCCTAGTGCAATACTCGCACCAAACTTGTCGCTGCTGGATTTTTCATTCTCTTTTTTGTTTTGGTTTGAAGTCATCACATTTCTCCTTTGATTTCTACATGTTGTTCGTGTACGGGTTGATACCTATAGGAGTTACGCAGTTGGAGTCGTTTGCTCGAGAGAAATCGCTACGCATAGCAATCTCTACCTCCATTCAACTGCATACTCCTATAGTAATAGGAGTTACGCAGTTGAAAGGGTATAGAGCGGGCTAGCGAGGTAGGCTCGGACTGCATCGCGAATGATAGAAGCTTTGGCTTCAAACCAAGAGATGCCTCGTCGAAAACAATGGATCTCCAGGCGCAAGAAGGCACGGATGGCGAACCCAATATGGTTGCGCTGTGCTTTGGCCAGGCGCATTTGCCCCTTTTCTACACCGCAATTCTGCTTCAGGCCACGGTGATAGTTCTCAATGGCAAAGGCATTTTCGCTTAAGCGCAGACGTGTGAGGTCATTCATTGCGAGGTCGTTGGTTGCCCAGTACTCGACTTTGCCTTCAGTTTTGCTATCAGCGGCGTCCTCTGTTGTGGCACCTGCTGTGGTCGCTTCCGTGTCGCTGTGTGGAGTGACAATTCGAAAGACCTTGATGAGGCCGAAGCCTTTGAGATGCACAATCGTGCCCTGAGCACTGATGTTACATGCCTCCAGCGCACGGTTGCCCGTTTTGTCAGGGTTGACCTGTCGGTTGCGCTATGAGTTGCAGTTCTGTTTTAGAGTCTCTTTTGGGTAGGAAGGGGCTTGTTCTTCACGCTTAGGACTCGGTTACCGATGCAGAATCCGAACAATACGGCTATAGATGATAGACGATATCCCTGTGGCCTTTCCGCCGACTATATTCGCCATTCCCCAGGTATCTCCGCCGGTTGTATTCACAAATTGAACGACAACTGTATCAATATCCTCATGATAGCGTGCGATACTATGGTATCCGGGTAACCCAGCCGGTATGTTCATACTCGTAAATTGAGGAGTAGATTGCCTGCTCGTCGTCGTTCAGCAATGAGCCATCATTCAATGCCCGCAAGAATATTCCGACATCCTCCGCAGTTGCGACCATCGATCCACCAGGAATTACATAATCAAGTTCCTTAGATCATCGTCATATTCATACCAATACCCACTGACAACATCTTCGTATTCCACCTGGCTGAGCAAACTGTATGTATTCGTTAGGCCGAGAGGAGCCAGAATTTCATTTCGATATATTGGTGGTGGCTGTATCCCAACACCTTGTCGAGGATACGACCAATCAATAGATAATTCGTGTTGGAATAACTGTGGCGCGTGTCAGGTTTAAAATCTGCGGGTTCATCCAAGACCAGTTCCAGCGCCTCGTTGATGTCTGTCTGCGAAGTGAACCAATCCAACTCTTCATCGTCTGTGAAATTGGGAATGCCGCTGCGATGTTGCACCATCATTCTCAGAGTAATCTGATCGGCATATTCAATTCTTCCTGCAAGTTCAGGCAAGTAATCAGCCAGGGTTGCATCCAGAGACAAACTCCCGTTGTTGACCAATTTGGCGACTGCAGTGGCGATGTACAGCTTGCTGATACTGGCAATTCTGAACAATGCGTGCGGATCGGCCGGCACTTGTGTCGATTTGTTCTTCCAGCCGGCACTGTAAAATGCCGGGTCCTCGCCTGCCTGATCGACATAAACGATTATGCCATCCAGCCCATAATCGATCGCATCGTCGACCTGCTCCTGCACCGTATCGGGTAAGGGTGCTATCCATGGCGGTACCAGGTCCCAGGGGGCGATTACAATGGCGCTGATTATCCCCACAATGGGCATGATGATTCGAAGCATTCGCACTACACGTGTCTTGTTGAGATTGCCCATGACTTTACTCACCCTCTGTGAACGGCACCTTAGTGGTGCATCCGGCAAGTGCGAGGCATCTGCGTAGCGGCGGCTTCAGCCGCCGTTCTGGAGGACGTGTGATTTGTGCCTAAACGGCGGCTGCAGCCGCCGCTACGCAGATGCCTCGCACTTGCCGGATGCACCACTAAGTGCTACGTCTCGGAAGTGCAATTAGGAATAGGCTTTACGCCAGCGATAGGGATGGCGATGGGCGTTCCAGTAGGCGGTGGCGGGCTGAATGGCCTCGGTGTCGGCTGTGGCGGTGACGAAGACTCTGCCCTTGAGCGCCAGCGAACGCAGGTCTTCCACCAAGGCTCAATTAGGTTTAGCCAGGGAGCATAGACCGGCTGGAAGAGAAACTCGACTCGCTCGTGTGCCAGCGCACCAGAGCCTGACCTCCATGGTGCGGTGGGTGCTCAGATTGTCCAGAATGAGCACAATACGACCTGCGGGCCAGTGCGCCACCAAAGCGTCCAGAAAGGTGACAAAGCAGGCGCTGTTACGTTTGTCTGCCACTTGGGTGAAGGCTGCGCCCGCAGCAGGCTCGAGGCCGCCGTAGACCCAGACTGTGCCACGCGGGCCGTAGTCTGGCGCAAGGCGTGGACGCTCGCCCTGGGGCGTGGGACGCCGACATGCATAGCGCTTGGCGCAGAGCGGCTGCGCCAAGGCGCCCGCAACTTCGTGAATATGTCAGAATGAGGTGGTTGGATTTTCCAGGGAAATGCCCTGCTGCGCCAACACGCCTTGCGCCTGCAAGAAGTGCACCTCATCGTGGTAGACCAGGAACTTGAAGACATCGCCCAGATTGAAGCGCACACCTTTTTCAATGGGAATGCGCGTGCGCGCCAAATCCACAGCGCCCACGCGCTCCAGGTCGTCCAGCAACGCTGCCTGTGCGCCCAGGTAGCGGTCAAAGACGGTGCGGTCGGGTTGCGCAACAGGCGTGATTGCAGCCGCCGTCGGGAAGCTGTAGCGCGGGTTGATCGAAAAGTACATGTAGATGCGCCCCCAGCGCGACGGGGCGTAGACGTCGGGGTTGCCCAGTAGCGGTGCAGGTGATTGAAGGGCGTTGTCAATGCGGGGACGGTAGTAATCGAAGGTCAGCGCCATATGGTCAAAGCAATGCAGCACGGACCACTCTTTGGCCGAAGGCTGCCAGAGCAATTGGGCAGGCTCCAGTTCAGCGTAAATTGTCTCTACACGCTCCACGTGGGCACGGATGCGCGTGCGTAGGTCATTCAAGAATTCTTGCTTGGGTACTGCGGTGGTCACGGCCTTTCTCCCCTTCTGTTGCATTTTCTGCTGCCCATCGCTCACCGTCCGCGCGCCGATTTCGCCAGATACTGGTGGACGGACTGCACCGCCATGCCGCCCTCGCCGACCGCCGACGCCACGCGCTTGACCGAACCAGCGCGCACGTCGCCCGCCGCGA
The DNA here is from genome assembly GCA_963773745.1 of uncultured Chloroflexia bacterium. Taxonomy (GTDB): domain Bacteria; phylum Chloroflexota; class Anaerolineae; order Caldilineales; family Caldilineaceae; genus UBA5069. Next base: position 710,335 of record CAVZCL010000001.1, on the reverse strand, counting down.
AGACGCCCGGCAGGCTTGTCTCCAGTAGCAGGGGGGGTCGCTGCGCCGCGCCTGCCCCCTCGACAAGGCTCAAGTCCGCGTCGGTGAGGATGAAACCGCGCGCATCCCGCTGGATGACTGCGGGCAGCCAGTTCGTATGCGGGCGCACGCCAATCAGCACAAAGAGCGCCGACGCCGCCACACTCTCGCTCGCTCCCGACAGGCTGTCCTGCAGCACAAGTCCTTCGAGCCGCGAAGTCCCGTGCGCCGCGACGATGCTCGTGTGCAGACGCACATCCATGTTCTCCGCAGCCTCAATCTCCCGCACAAGATAGTCCGACATGCTGGCCGCGACCGAACTGCCGCGGGCCAGAATTGTCACATGTTCAGCGTACTTCGCAAGATTCACCGCAGCTTGCCCGGCCGAGTTGCCTGCCCCGGCGACAAAGACGACACGGCCTGCCATCGCCTGCGCCTCCGTGACTCCACCTCCGTAGAAGACGCCCGCCCCCACCAACCCGTCCACGCTGGGAATGCCGAGACGCTGGTAGCTGGCGCCCATGGCCAGAACGACAGCGCGGCACGCGATCTGTGTGCCGTCGCCGAGGACGAGCACATGCTCGCGGTCGTTGGAGTGCAGCTCTGCCACCGTGCGCAACACCGTGGTTTCAACCCCGAATGACCACGCCTGATCGAGTGCGCGGTTACAGAGGTCGGCACCGCTGATGCCGTAGGGGAAGCCCAGGTAATTCCGAATCATCGAGCTGGTGCCCGCCTGCCCGCCGATTGTCTCGCGGTCGATCACAATTGTGCGCAGCCCCTCCGACGCGGCATAAACCGCGGCCGAGAGCCCGGCCGGCCCGGCTCCCACGACTGCCAGATCGAAAAGGCCCCCGGTGTTAGCGGCGCGCGCGCCCAAGGCCGCCGCCGCTTCTTCGTTGCTCGGATCGGTCAGCGCCAGCCCGTCAAAGCGGATGAGAACGGGGAACGGTCCGTCCGGCACGCCGGCGCGGTCGTAGCAGCGCGCGCCCCTGCTCAGTGTCCGATTCGTGAAACGCGAATGGCAAGCCGCTGCGTTCGAGCAAGTCGCGGATCTCGTAGGAGCGCGCCTCCCAGCGCTCGCCGACCATGGTCACGCTCTCGCGCGGTGCGGCATGGCGCCGCTGCCACTGGTGCAGCAACTCCACAATCAGATAGTGGAACTGTTCGGTGGACGACTCGCCTGGCACGGCGACGAACCTGTCGATCTGGCCCAGTGTCATTGCCTTTAGCATCGGCTTGGTGGCGGAGCGATTCCCCCACGGGATCAGCTGAACGCGCCAGGCGTGCGGGTGGAGCTCGTGTGCCCGCTCCAAAAAGCCAATGTCGGTCGCGCCACCAGTGTCAAGCGCAGACAGCAGAACGACGAGAGGCGCATCCGCGGCCCGCAGCGCATCCAGTTGAAGCAGCGCAGCTTCGGCTGCCTGTACGCAGATGATTTCGTAGTCTGCTGCATAGCGCTTCTGCAGTTCATGCCGCACAGCCTCCAGGTCGGACGCCTGACTGCAGACAGCCATCAGAACAGGTTTCATGGCTAAGTCTCTCTTGAGCGTGTTATGGACTAGTCGGTGATATATGTTGGCGGCATGGACACATCACAGACAACGTAGCGTTGAAAAACGATGCCGCTCTCGTTTCCAAAAGTGATAACGGCCTCAAGTGGCGAGCCATTAGCCATTGGTGGCCGCGCATGCTAGGTGCCATCAGTACGAATGCCGGGAGGCATTCCGCTACGGCTTGCTGTCAGCCGACGTCCGCGAGCGCGGCGCTCACAATTGCACGCGCCTCCTCCTGAATCGCGCGCAGGTGTTCCATCCCCAAAAAGCTCTCCGCATAAATCTTGTAGACATCCTCTGTGCCCGAAGGGCGGGCGGCAAACCAGCCGCTTTCGGTAACGACCTTGAGGCCGCCGATGGGCGCACGGTTGCCCGGCGCACGCGTCAACTTGGCCACAATCGGCTCGCCCGCCATCTCCGTAGCCTGCACCGCCTCGGGCGAAAGCTCGGCCAGCGCCTTCTTCTGCGCAGGCGTTGCGGGTGCGTCAATGCGCTCATAGACGGGGCTGCCAAAGAGCGCCTCAAGGGCCGCATAGTGCCGCGACGGGTCCTTGCCCGTGGTGGCCGTAATCTCGGCGGCCAGCAGCGCCAGCAGAATGCCATCCTTGTCGGTCGTCCACACCGTGCCGTTGCTGCGCAGGAAGGCAGCGCCGGCGCTCTCCTCACCGCCAAAGCCGAATGAACCATCCACCAGCCCGTCCACAAAGAACTTGAAGCCCACCGGCACCTCGCAGAGGGTGCGCCCCATCGCCGCGGCCACGCGGTCGATCATCGAGCTTGAGACGAGCGTCTTGCCCACGGCAGCATCGGGCCGCCAGCCGGTGCGGTTGCGGAAGAGGTAATCGATGGCAACCGCCAGATAGTGGTTCGGGTTCATAAGTCCCGCGCTCGGGGTCACAATGCCGTGGCGATCGGCGTCGGGGTCGTTGCCGAAGGCAATGTCGAAGCGATCCTTGAGTGCAATCAGGTCGGCCATGGCGTAGCGCGACGAGCAATCCATGCGAATCTCGCCGTCCCAGTCAAGCGGCATGAAGCGGAAGGTGGCGTCGAGCACCGGATTCACCACGGTGATATCCAGCCCATAAATCTCGGCTATCGGCTCCCAGTAGGCAAGGCTCGCGCCGCCCAGCGGATCAGCACCAATGCGCAAGCCCGAGTCGGCGATAGCCTGCATGTTGAGCACATTCGCCAAATCGCGCACATAGGGCATCACATAGTCGTAGGCCGTAATGTTCTCCATGGCCACAGCGCGCGCCCACGGCACACGCGCCACCGTCGCTACACCATCCGCCAGAATTTCGTTGGCGCGATCCTGGATGGTGCGCGTGGTCGTCGTGTCGGCCGGGCCGCCGTTGGGCGGGTTATACTTGAAGCCACCGTCGTCAGGGGGATTGTGCGAAGGGGTAATGACCACGCCGTCCCCCAGCCCAGAGCGGCGGCCGCGGTTGTAGGTAAGGATGGCGTGCGATATAGCAGGCGTGGGCGTGTAGCCCATGTTCTGCTGAATGATGACCCTGTCGCCGCGCGCCGCAAAGACCTCAACGGCCGTGCGCTGCGCCGCCTCGGAGAGCGCGTGCGTGTCCATGCCCATGAAGAGGGGGCCGGAGATGGCCTGCTCCTGACGATACTCGCTAATGGCCTGGGCAATGGCCACAATGTGCGCCTCGTTAAAGCTGCCATCGCTCGAACTGCCACGGTGGCCCGAGGTGCCGAAAGCAACGCGCTGCGTGCCATCGCTCACGTCTGGTGTTTGCGTATAGAAGTCTGCCATGAGACGGGGCAGGTTGACGAGTCGGCTGGCGGCAGCGTGTTCGCCTGCGTGGGGATCGACGGACATGGTCACCTCCGGGGCATTGCGGTTGAGGATTGCGTGTGTGCGGGTAAGGCTATTTTACCCGAGGCCGGTGCGCGCATGGAAACGCGTGCCGTTGTAGGTCACGTCTCCTGGCGTGATGCAGCCCGCAGGGCTGAACCTCGCCGCATAGCCAAACGTTTAGCGTTTCCCAAACATTCAGCCCTGCGGGCTGCGTCACGTCAGGAGACGTGACCTACAACGGCGCGGCCACCCACATTTAATGCTGCGTCTGGCAAGTGCGCAAGTGTTTCGTAGCGGCGGCTTCAGCCGCCGTTCTGTCGAGCGCATCGTGCGCTCCACACTAACGGCGGCTGAAGCCGCCGCTACGAAACACTTGCGCACTTGCCAGACGCAGCATCAAAGTGAAGCCGAATGTAGCGGTGCCTTTGTCGCGCGCTTGGCAGATGGCCTATAATGGCGGATGAATTGAGCAATGCTCCCTCCGTCCGCCTCTTATCATTCAGCGAGAACCACATGACACCCGAAGAACGCGCCGCACTCATTGCCAAAATTGCCGCCCTGCCGCAGCAACTGGCCGCCGTTATTTCTCCCCTCTCGGACGAGCAACTGCTGGCGCGCCCCCTCGCCGGCGAGTGGAGCGTGGCGCAGAATGTGCACCACCTGGCCGACTCGCACATGACAAGCTTCATTCGCGTCAGGCTCATGCTCACGCAGGAGAACCCCGCCTTCACCCCCTACAGCCCGGACGCGTACGCCGACCTTCCCGACGCCTCCAAAGCGGAGACTGGTGATTCCATGGACCTGTTGCGCGGCCTCCACGCGCGCTGGGTTCTACTCTGGCAGAGCCTCTCGGAAGAGCAATGGGCGCGTACAGGCTACCATCCCGAATCGGGGCGCACCTACACGCTGAATGACATTCTGCGCACCTACGGCAACCACGGCGAGGCGCATCTCGATCAAATCGCCCGCACGCTGGCGGCGCAGTAGCGATGATTGGTCGTCAATTCCACATCCGGCGCGCGGCCCCATTTCTTCCACCAGCGCACCACCACCTGCAGAGGCACTATGAACGAGGCAACGGGGACACAACCAATGGGCAATAGAGCACTTGGCATTGATATCGGCGGCAGCGGCGTCAAGGGCGCAATTGTTGATCTGGAGCGTGGCGCGCTGGTCAGCGAACGCATCCGCTACGAGACGCCCGAGGAGTCCCATCCGGACGCGGTGGCCCCGCTTGTTGCGCAGATTGTGCAGGATTGTGGCTGGCGCGGCCCCGTTGGCATCACCTTTCCGGGCATCGTCTACCATGGCGTTGTACAAACCGCCGCCAATGTGGACAAGCGCTGGACCAATGTGGATGGCGTCAAACTCTTCGAGCGCGCCACCGGTTGCCCCGTGCGCGTCCTCAATGATGCCGACGCGGCCGGCGTCGCCGAAATGACCTTTGGCGCGGGGCGCAATGCCGAGGGCGTTACCATCATGCTCACCTTTGGCACGGGCATTGGCACGGCCATTTTCCTCGATGGCAAGCTGTTGCCCAACAGCGAGTTCGGCCACCTGCAAATTCGCGGCAAGGATGCCGAACATCGTGCCGCCGCGCGCATTCGCAAGGAAGAGAAGCTCTCGTGGGAGGAGTGGGCCGAGCGTGTCAATGAGTATCTTGCCGCCTTGGAGTTCTACTTCTCGCCAGACCTCTTCATTATTGGCGGCGGTGTGAGCAAGAAGCAGGACAAGTTCATGCACTTCCTCAAGACGCGTGCCCAACTTGTGCCCGCGCAGTTGCTCAACGAGGCGGGCATTATCGGCGCGGCAATGTATGTGGCCGACCTCACGGGCGCTGTGCAGGATGGCGCGTCCGGCGAAGGCGCGTGGGTGACTGCCATTGTAGAGGAAAGCGCTGCAGAGCAATCGGATACGGAGGACAACGACGAATAGCGCACCGCCCTTTGCGCAGCAGGTTACTTTCCTGCACACGCACGACCTTGCGGCCACCGCCGCATTCTATGAGGGGTTGCTTGGGCTGCCGCTGGTGCTCGACCAGGGCGTCTGCCGCATCTACCATGTGGCGGGCGATGCCTTTGTGGGCTTCTGCACACGTGCCACCGTGCTGGCGGACGACGCACACGCGCCCCAGTCCGTCATCCTGACCTTCGTCACAGATGCGGTGGAAGTTGTGTACATGTGGGCGCAGCGGCTGATTGATGCGGGCGTTACGCTTGAGAAGACGCCACAGTTGAACCCGACCTACAACATCTATCACTGCTTCGTGCGCGACCCCAACGGCTACCTTATCGAGATTCAGCACTTCCTCGATCCCGCCTGGCCCGCGCCAACTACATAAACCCGACGCAAAGACGCAAAGACGCAAAGGTTCGCAAAGAAAAGCAACTACAAGGAACACTCTCCTTGTAGTTGCTTTTCTTTGCGAACCTTTGCGTCTTTGCGGCGCAGGCTAAATTGGTGCTTGCGCGTTCGTTTCATATGGTGTAGAATCGTTCCACAATATGAAACTTTCAATGATTGCTCGAAGTAATGGTGACTTGTGAGCGCCCCGCCTGTTGCTGCAGCGGCGGCGGTTGCGCCTCTCTCCGCAGAAGCGGGCGGCGCTTACCCGGGTGCGCAGAGCGTTTCGCGTGCGCTCGCGCTGCTCCAATGCTTCAGCGATGCCACGCCCGAGTGGAGCCTGGGCGATCTGGCGCTGCATGTGGGGCTGAACAAAGCGACGGTCCACCGCCTGCTGGCTGCGCTTGAGAGCGAGGGCTTCATTGTGCGCAGCATGCGCACGGGCGGCTATCGGCTGGGGCCAACGTTGATCGTGCTGGGCGGCTGCGCCATGCGCTCCAATGATCTGCGCACGGTAAGCCGGCGTGCGCTCGAGACGCTGGCAGCCGAAACGGGTGAATCGACCACGCTCGAGGTGCTCTCGGGCAGTGAGGTGGTCATCCTCGACGAAGTCTCCAGCCGCCATTTGCTGGGTATGTCGCAGGATGTGGGCGCACGCCTGCCCGCCCATGCTACCGCCACCGGCAAGCTCCTGCTCGCGCATCTCGATGACGATCTCCTGACTGCCGCGCTGGACCGTCCGCTCGCCCGCCTTGCGCCCTGCACTGTGACCAGCAAAAGCGCCCTGCGCGGCCAGCTCGGCCCGATTCGTACTGCAGGGCTGGCCGTTACCGCAGATGAACTCGAGACGGGCTTTGTGGCCGTGGCTGCGCCGGTTGTGGACCACGCAGGTGTGGTTGTTGCCGCCGTGAGCGTGGGCGGCCCGGGCAACCGCCTCACAGGCGCAACGCTGGCCTATGCCGTAGAGCGCACGCAGGCCGCTGCAGCGCGCATTTCCCACGAACTGGGTGCACGCTGACACGCACCCAATGCGTCCGCAGATACAACCGACTTCTCCCATATCCGCAGTTTGTGCGTTCGCGGCCTTCGTCATTGCGCACACACCAATTGAACTTGTCCAAGCGCCAAACGAACCCATATCTACCCCTGGAGGTGAACGATGATTTCCCGCGCAATTACCCGCCTCAACGTACCTGGCCCCAAGGCCCGCGCCATTCTCGAGCGTGACCGCAAGGTGGTCTCGCCCGCCTATGGGCGCGTTGCCGATCTTGTAATGGACCACGGCCGCGGCACCGAGGTCTTCGACGTCGACGGCAACCGTTTCCTCGACTTTGTTGCGGGCATTGCGGTCAACTCCACCGGCCACAGCCACCCGCACGTGGTACGCGCCATCCAGGAGCAGGCCGAGAAGTTTATGCACATTTCGTCCGACTTCTACCACGAGAAGTGGGTGGAGTTGAGCGAGCGCCTGGACGAGATTGCCCCCTTTGATGAGCCCGCCTACACCTTTCTGGGCAATTCGGGGACCGAAGCGGTGGAGGGCGCCATCAAGGCGGCGCGCTACCACACGGGGCGACCGCGCTTCATTGGCTTCCTCGGCAGCTTTCATGGCCGCACGCAGGGATCGCTCAGCTTCACAGCCAGCAAGGTGACGCAGCGGCGCGGCTTTGCCACCTCCAGCGACGTGACCCACGTCCCCTATCCCAACCCCTATCGCCAGTTGCTGGCTATGCAGCCCGGCGACGAGGACTATGGCGATACGGTTGTGAACTACATCGAGAATGTCATATTCAAGACCGTTGCCCCGCCCAGCGATGTGGCGGGCATTCTGGTCGAGCCGATTCAGGGCGAAGGTGGCTATGTGGTGCCGCCCGCCAACTTCTTCCCGCGGCTGCGCGCGCTCTGCGACAAGCACGGCATCCTGCTGATTGCCGACGAGGTGCAGACGGGCATGGGGCGCACAGGGCGCTGGTGGGCGATTGAGCACTGGGACGTGGAGCCCGACATTGTGTGCACGGCCAAGGGCATTGCCAGTGGCATGCCCCTGGGCGGCTTCATCGGCAAGCAGAGCGTGATGACCATGCCTGCGGGCGCGCACGGCAACACCTATGGCGGCAACCCGCTCGCCTGTGCGGCGGCGCTGGCCACAATCGAGGTGCTGGAAAACGGTGGCCTGCGCAATGCCGAGGAGCAGGGCAACTACATGCTGGCTGCTCTGAAGACCATGGCCGAATTGCACCCCAGCATGGGCGAGGTGCGCGGCATTGGCCTCATGATTGGCGTCGAATTTGTGAAGGACAAGGCCACTCGCGAGATGGCGCCAGAGCTGCGCAATCGTGTGGAGGAGATTGCCTTCGAGCACGGCCTGCTGCTCATGGGCTGTGGCACCAACGCCATGCGCGTGATTCCGCCGCTCGTGGTCACCCGCGACGAAGTGGACGAGGCGCTCCAGATCCTGGACTTTGCGATTGGCCAGGCGGAGAATGAGCTGCTTGGCTAAGGCGTGTGGCTACGTAGCATAGCTAAATAGTTATGAGATCAAGGGGGCGGCGCATGCAATAAGCGCCGCCCCCTTGTTGTAGGTCACGTCTCCCGGCGTGACCTGTTGTAGGTCACGTCTCCCGGCGTGACCTACGCAAACGCCTCCTCTACCACCGCACCCTCCCACTCCCTGTGGGGCGGGATGTTGAGCAGGGCGGCGAGGGTTGGCGCCGTGTTGAGGAGCGAGACATCCTGCGCAATTGTGTGGCCCCGCTTAATGCGCGGCCCCGCCACCACCCAGGGAATCGTCATGTCCTCGGGCAGGTCGGTGCCGTGGTAGCGGTCGTGGCCGCCGTGGTCGGCGTGCACCAGCACGTGAGCGGATTCGGGCAGCGCCGCCACAATGCGCGCCAGGCAGCTGTCCACCCGCTCGGCCTGGCGCAGGTAGCCGTCGCTCATCCAGCCGTAGTAGTGGCCGGCGGTGTCCACCGTGCCCAGGTAGATAAAGGCGAAATCAGATCGCAGCCCGGGCAAGTTGGCCAGCACCGCCTCGGTGAGAATATCGTCGCCTTCGGCCTGGTAGATGCCGTCGCGGTACCACGCGAACTTGAGCACCTCGGGGCGGCTGATGTCGCGCAGCGGCTCCCAGTTGTAGAAGGCGACGCTCTGCTTCTCGTGCAGGCGTGCCTGCTCAATCAACCCGGGCAGCGGCCGCGCCATGGGCTGATAGACATTTGTGGTAATCCCGTGGCGCGTGGGCGGCACGCTGTGGAAGATGCTCATGTGGCAGGGCAGCGTCATGGAAGGCATGGTGGATTGCGCAGACATGGTGGCTGCGCCGCGCGCCACCAGCGCATCCAGCGCCGGCAGTGCGGCCACGCCGCGCGCGTCGGGGCGCAAGCCGTCAATCATGACGAAGACAACCGGATTCCAGTCCATAGGTTGGGTGCGGGCTCCAGCAGGCGTGGCGGCTAATCGATGACGACCTTGTCGAGACCCTCTTCGGCGGCGGGGTATTCCATATGCAGCCCCTCCAGCGCGTCAATCAGCACCTTGGAGATGACCAGGTTGCGATACCACTTGCGGTTGCGCCGGCACCACATACCAGGGGGCCCACTGGGTGCTTGTTTTGGAGATGGCGTCTTCGTAGGCCTCCTGGTAGGCAGGCCACTTGGCTCGAGTCTCAAGATCGCCAATTGCAAATTTCCAGTGCTTGCTGGGGTCATCCAGACGCGCCTGCAAGCGCTCCTTCTGCTCTTCCTTGCCAATGTTGAGATAGAACTTGAGAATGAGCGTCCCCTCTTCAGCCAGCATCTGCTCAAAGTCATTGATCTGCCCAAAGCGCCGCTTGCCATACCTCTTCGGGCACAAGCTCCTCGACGCGCACAACCAGCACATCTTCATAGTGGCTGCGGTTGAAGATAACCATCTGCCCGCGACCAGGCGTCTGCTTGTGAATGCGCCAGAGGTAATCGTGCGCCAGTTCCTCGGGCGTGGGCGCCTTGAAGGACGCAACATCCACGCCGGCCGGATTGACTCCCTCGAAGACGTTGCGGATTGTGCCATCCTTGCCACCCGTGTCCAGCGCCTGCAGCACGACCAGCACCTTGTGTTTGCCCTCGGCAAAGAGCAGCTCCTGCAGCGCTTCCAGGCGCTTGTTCATGGCCTCCAGCAACGCCACCGCATCCTTCTTGCTGATTTCGAACTGGCTCTTGTCATTCGGATCCCACTCGTCGAGCCGCACCTTGGTATCGGGTTCAATTCGGTAGCGATCCATGCTGATCGACCCCCAATCCACTTCATCATCGTGCTCGCCCATCGAGTGATCTCCAATTCGTCTTTTCGGTTTGATGCGCAACAGCAAAGCGGCCGCTCTCTCTGTGGCAGGCGCTGCGTTGTGCTAGAATGACTCCAATCCATGGTAACCGAACGGGGTAATGGTGTGCAACCACGCTGTGGCGGGCGATGGTTTGCCGCACGGCGAAACCCCGAACCGAATTCGCAGACCGCGCAATCCACACAAGGGAGAAATCTGATGAACTATCGGCGCTTTGGCCGCATGGGCTGGAACGTGAGCGAAGTGGGCTACGGCATGTGGGGCATGGGCGGCTGGTCCGGCTCGGACGACGACGAGTCGCTCAAGTCGCTGCAGCTGGCGGTGGACCTGGGCTGCAACTTCTATGACACGGCCTGGGGCTACGGTGCGGGCCACAGCGAAGGATTGCTGGGTCGACTCGTGCGCAACAACCCCGATACGCGTCTCTACACCGCCACCAAGCTTCCGCCCAAGAACTTCAAGTGGCCCAGCCGGCGCGAATTCACGCTCGACGACTGCTTCCCGCCCGAGCACATTGAAGAGTATGTGCACTGGAGCCTGCGCAATGCCGGCCTCGATTCCTTCGATCTCTTCCAGTTCCACACATGGGAAGATTCGTGGACGCACGACGACCGCTGGGCGAACAAGGTGGATGACCTGCGCCGCCAGGGGCTCTTTAGCGCCATTGGCATCAGCATCAACCGCTGGGAGCCCTGGAATGGCGTGGAGGCCGTCAAGAGCGGGCTGATTGACGCCGTCCAGGTCATCTACAATATCTTTGACCAAAACCCCGAGGATGCGCTCTTCCCCGCCTGCCGCGAGCATGACGTGGCGGTGATTGCGCGCGTCCCCTATGACGAGGGTACGCTCACAGGCAACCTGACCAAGGAATCCACCTGGCCCGAGGGCGACTGGCGCAACACCTACTTTGTGCCCGAGAACCTGAACGCCAGCGTGGACCACGCCGAGGCGCTGCGCCCGCTCATCCCCGATGGCATGAACATGGCGCAGATGGCCATGCGCTTCATCCTCAACGAGCCGACGGTGAGCACGATCATCCCGGGCATGCGCAAGGAGAAGCACGTGCGCGAGAACATTGCCACGAGCGACGCCGGCCCGCTGCCCGAATCACTCCACGAAGCCCTGCGCGCCCACCGCTGGGACCGCGAACCAACGGAGTGGAGCCAGTAGCAAGCCATTCAGAGTGCTTTGAAGCCAATTGTACAAGGTGGCACGTGCCCCCGCGCAGTCATGGAATTTGCGAAATGGGGGCATAATGGCGACTCTACCCGGTGAGGAATGGGCAGGCGGGGAACTCTACGAGCAGTACATGGGGCGCTGGAGCCGGCGCATAGCTTCCGAGTTTCTGCGCTGGCTGGAGCCGCCCATCGGTCTGCGCTGGCTTGATGTGGGCTGCGGTTCGGGTGCGCTCTGCGGCGCGCTGATTGACTGCTGTGCGCCGCTCGAAGTGCTTGGCGTTGACCCTGCGCCGGCCTTCGTCGAGTACGCCCGCCATCTCCTGCCCGATCAGCGCGCACACTTCAAAACGGGAAGCGCAACAAGCATTCCCGCGGCGGCTCACTCTTTTGGAGGCGTTGTCTCGGGGCTGGTCTTCAACTTCCTGCCCGATCCCGTCGCTGCGCTCGACGAAGTGAAGCGCGTGGCAGCCCCTGGCGCACTTGTGGCGCTTTACGTTTGGGATTATGCCGAGCGCATGGAGTGGCTGCGCTACTTCTGGGACGCAGCGATCGCAGTGAACAGTGCGGCGCTGGAAGCCGACGAAGGGCCTCGATTCCCGCTCTGCCGCCCCGATGCGCTGCACACGCTCTTCACGGACGCCGGCCTCAGCAACGTGATCGCCGGTTCCGTTGAAGCAAACGCACACTTTGCCGATTTTGATGACTACTGGCAGCCCTTCGTGGCTGGGGGGCGCTTTCCGTCGCCGGCCTATCTCTACACCCGCCCCGTTGAGGAGCGCGAGGCCATTCGCGACCACCTGCACCACGTGCTGCCACGCCAGGCGGACGGTTCGATCGTGCTCGCCATGCGCGCGTGGTGTGTGCAGGGCACAGTGTAGCCACTCATTGTGAAGGTGCGCTCGCTCTGTCGCACAAGATTGCAATCTGGTCGACGCGCTGACGTCGCCAATGCGCCATTCAATCAGTTCACCAATTCACCACTTACCTCTATGCCAAGAGCAATGCACGCCCCAACCGGCACAATACTCACCTGCAAAAACTGGCAGATCGAAGCCGCCTACCGCATGCTTCAGAACAATCTGGACCCAGAGGTGGCTTTCGACCCCGACAATCTGATTGTCTACGGTGGCCGGGGCAAGGCGGCGCGCTCGTGGGACGCGCTCGAGGCGATCCTGGAGTCGCTACGCCGCCTGGAGCCTGACGAGACGCTGCTCGTGCAGTCGGGCAAGCCTGTGGCCGTCTTCCACACGCACGAGGACGCGCCGCGCGTGCTGCTGGCCAACTCCAACATCGTGCCCCACTGGGCCACGCAGGAGAATTTCGACAAGTGGGAGAAGGCCGGCCTTATCATGTACGGCCAAATGACCGCCGGCTCATGGATCTACATCGGCACACAGGGCATTCTGCAGGGCACCTACGAAACGCTCGGCTCGCTGGCGCGCCAGGAGGGCTGGGGAAGCCTCAAGGGCAAGTTCGTCCTCACCGCCGGGCTGGGCGAGATGGGCGGCGCGCAGCCGCTGGCCGTAACCATGAACCAGGGCGTTGCCCTCTGCGTGGAGGTGGACCCGTGGCGCGCCGAGCGGCGGCTGGCGCTGCGCCAGGTGGACCGCGTGACCGCCAACCTGGAAGAGGCGATGACGTGGGTGGAGGAGGCGCGCCTTGCGCAAACACCGCTCTCCGTGGCGCTGGTGGCCAACGCCGCCGAAGTGCTGCCCGAACTGGTCGCACGCGGCGTTCGCCCGGATGTGGTCACCGACCAGACTTCGGCGCATGATCCCATGTATGGCTACATCCCCGCAGGCATGTGTCTGGAGGAGGCCGCCGCCCAGCGCGTGGCCGACCCGCAGGGCTATTTGCAGCGCGCCATGGACGCCATGACCGCGCACGTGCAGGCCATGCTCGACTGGCAGGCGCAGGGCGCGATTGTCTTTGACTACGGCAACAACCTGCGCCAGCGCGCGTTTGATAACGGCCTCAAGGAGGCCTTTAACTACCCGGGCTTTGTGCCTGCCTATATCCGCCCCCTCTTCTGCGAGGGCAAGGGACCTTTCCGCTGGGTGGCGCTCTCCGGTGATCCCGAAGACATCTACGTAACAGACCGCGCCATCATGGAACTGTTCCCCCAGGATGAACACCTGATCCGTTGGCTGCGCATGGCGCAGGAGCAGGTCGCCTTCCAGGGGCTGCCGGCGCGCATCTGCTGGCTGGGCTATGGCGCGCGCGCCCGCGCGGGGCTGCGCTTTAATGAGCTTGTCGCCTCAGGCGCTGTGAAAGCGCCCATTGTGATCGGCCGCGACCATCTGGACGCAGGCTCAGTGGCCAGCCCCAACCGCGAAACCGAAGCCATGCGCGACGGCTCCGACGCGATTGCGGACTGGCCGCTGCTCAACGCAATGGTCAACGCAGTCAACGGGGCCACATGGGTCAGCATCCATCACGGCGGCGGCGTGGGCATTGGCTACAGCATCCATGCCGGCCAGGTGATTGTGGCCGATGGAACGCAAGCAGCCGCCAAACGTTTGGAACGTGTATTAACAAGCGACCCGGGCATGGGCGTGGTGCGCCACGCCGATGCCGGTTATCCCGAGGCGATTGCCTTTGCGCAAGCGCACGATATCAGGATTCCCATGCGGGATCATTGAAGCGGGAGCAGCCGGCCCTTATTTCCCGAAAGGAACTGATACCAGTGAGAAACATTTTGCCGCGTTACGGCGCTGGCAGGGATTCTGCGCAGCGTTAGCCGCACAGCACAGAGCACGCTGCGCGACCCCGAGAAGATGCAGAAGCTGGCCGCCGATGCCTCGCGCCACGCGAAGCGCGCCGAAGGCCGAGGGGGCATTGTTGCGTCCACGCTTGCGCCGATTCGGCTTATGGGGCGTATGATGCGTGCCTATGCCAAACGCGAGTACCGCGAGGTCCCCTGGGCCACCATGGCGGCAATCGGTGCAGCGCTCGTCTACTTCGTTATGCCCTTCGACTTTGTGCCGGACATTCTGGCCGGCTTTGGCCTGGTGGATGATCTGGCGCTCGTCGCGTTCGTCATGCAGAAAGTGGCGGAAGACCTGACCGATTTCTCGGAGTGGGACATGGCGCAGCGCGACGGCGGCAAAGTGGTTGACGGCGTTGCGAACGCTGTGCCCGAGGTGGAGAGCGCCGAGCCAAACCCGGTTGAGAGCGAGGAGGCGATGGACGCCATGATTGCAGCGGTTGTTGGCGACAAGAAGAACAAGAAGGCGTAATTGCAGCGCCAAGTTGCAGAGGTGCGCAAAGAAGCGCAACTGTTCAGAAACTGTCACGTTGTCTTTGCGCACCTCTGCAACGTTGCGTTGAGATGTTGCTTTTGTGCCGCATAAGCGGCACTGTCGCATTCGAATGGTCAATCTCCCGAAGAGAATTGGGCTACACTTGAAAGCACGATGCGAGGAGATAGACCATGAGCAAGTATATTTTCGACAATGCCGCGCCCCAAACGCGCCAGCGATTTGACAGCCTGGAACTGCTTTATGATGCTGCCTCGGCGCGCCATTTGGAGGCCACTGGTATAGGTGCGGGCTGGAACTGCCTCGAGGTAGGCGCCGGCAGCGGGTCGATTGCACGGTGGCTTGCGCAACAGGTGGGCCCGACGGGACATGTCTTGGTGACGGATATTAGTCCGCGCTTCCTGGATGCCCTGGCTGCATTGAAGCTCTCTGCCGTCGAAATCCAGCAGCACGACATTGGCACCGATATGTTACCCGCCGAGACGTTTGACCTGATCCACGCGCGCCTGGTTCTGATTCATGTGCCCACCCGACTCGAGGCACTGACGCGAATGGTGGCGGCACTTAAACCCGGCGGCTGGATTGTCATCGAGGACTTTGATTCGCTTTTGATCGACCGTAGCTATCCAATTCAGAATTCTGCACATGCTGCGCTCTATCAGAAGATGCTCACGGCGCTGCTGCATTTGCGCATGGCGCGTGGCGCAGAATTGGACTGGGGACGCAGGCTTCATGGGCGATTGGTTGAGCGCGGTCTAGTCGATGTGGGCATGGAAGGCCACCACGCCATCCACAATGGCAATTCGCCTGGCGCGCGCCTGGATCGAGCCAACTTCGAACAAATACGCACCGAAGCCGTTAATGCGCATCTGACTACAGAGCAGGAAGTGGATGCCGTCTTGGCGCTTCTGGAGGACCCGAATTTTGTCTTCTGTTCTCCCCTCATGGTGACAGCCTGGGGGCGGCGCGTATACTAGCACCTGTGTGGATCGACTGCACATGGGCGTTGGATGCGCAAGTGGTGGGGCGCGGCGTGCAACAGCCTCAACGCTCCCGCTGTTTCCGTAAATAAGACCGCGTTGAAATGGATTCATGCCACGCGCCGATCTGCTCATCCACAGTGCCGCACAGGTAGTCACATGCGCCGGGGGCCCTGCGCCGCGCCGGGGCGCGGCCTTGGACGACGTGGGCGTCATTGCCAACGGCGCGGTTGCCGTCAGCGACGGCCGCATTGTGGCAGTGGGTGCGAGCGACGAAGTGCGCGCTGCCTATCCCGCCCACGAAGCCATTGACGCGTCGGGGCGCGTCCTCTGCCCGGGCTTTGTGGACTGCCACACGCACCTCATCTTCGCCGGCGAGCGCGCCGCCGAGTGGGAGCAGAAGCTGCGCGGCGTCCCCTACCTCGAGATTCTTGCGGGTGGCGGCGGCATCCTGAGCACGGTGCGCGCCACACGTGCGGCCACGCAGCGCCACCTCCTGGCCGACGCCCGCTGCCGCCTCGATGCCATGCTCGCGCTAGGCACCACCACCGTCGAAATCAAGACAGGCTATGGCCTCTCGCTTGAGCACGAGCTGGCGCACCTGGAGGTCATCGAGCAGCTTGCGCGCAGCCACGCCTGCACGCTGCTGCCCACGCTCCTCGCGGCGCACGCCGTGCCGCCCGAATTCGCCGGTGATGCCCGACGGCTACGTGCACATGGTAACCGAGGCGCTGCTGCCCGCTGCAGCGCAGTGGCACGCGCAGTCGGTCTTTGCTGCCAACGAGACGCCGCTCTTCTGTGACGCCTTCTGCGAGGCGGCGGCCTTTGACCTTGTGCAGACCCGCGCTGTGCTCGAGGCCGGGCGCGCCCTCGGCATGCTCTCCAAGCTGCATGTGGATCAATTCAATGCGCTGGGCGGCGCGGCGCTGGCTGTTGAGCTTGGCGCGATCTCGGCCGACCACCTCGACGTCACCCCGCCTGCCGAAATGGCGCAACTGGCGGCCTCCAGCACCGTGGCGGTGCTGCTGCCGGCGGTGAACTTTCACCTCGGGGCGACGCACTACGCCAATGCGCAGGGCTGGATTGAGGCGGGGGCCGCAGTCGCCCTTGCCACCGACTTTAACCCGGGCTCGGCCCCTTGCTTCTCGCTCCCCTTCGTCATGGCGCTGGCCTGCCGCCACTACGGTATGACGCCTGCACAGGCACTCAACGGCTGCACCATCAACGCCGCCGCCGCGCTGGGCATGGCGCAACGCGTCGGCTCGCTCGAGGTGGGCAAGGAGGCGGACCTGCTCCTGCTCGATCTGGCGGATTACCGCCTGTTGCCCTACTGGCTGGGCATCAACCCTGTGACGCAGGTAATCAAGCGCGGGCAGCCGTTGTAGGTCACGTCTCCCGACGTGACGCAGCCCGCAGGGCTGAACTTCTCGGCATAGCCACGCGCACAGCGTATTTCAAACGTTCAGCGCTGCGGGCTGCGTCACGTCAGGAGACGTGACCTACAATGGCGTCACGTCAGGAGACGTGACCTACAATGGCGCACACCATGGAAACAATCTACCTCGACGGTGAGAGCCTGACCACTGCGCAAGTGATGGCCGTCGCGCACGGTGCGCCGGGCGCGCCCCACGTGGCCCTGGCCGACCATGCCCGCCCCCGCGTCCAGCGTGCGGCAGACGCCGTGCAGGCGCTGATTGAGCGGGGCACCGTGGCCTATGGCATTACCACCGGCTTTGGCGCATTCAAGGACCGCATCATTCCTGCCGCCCAGGTGGTGCAGCTGCAGCGCAACATCGTCATGAGCCATGCGGTGGGTGTGGGCAAACCCTTTGATGCGCCCACCACGCGCGCCATCATGCTGATCCGCGCCAATACGCTCGCGTGTGGCGTGTCGGGCATTCGCCCCCAAACGCTTGACCTGCTCATTGAGCTGCTCAATGGAGGCGTGCATCCCGTGATCCCCGAAAAGGGCTCGCTGGGGGCGAGCGGTGATCTTGCCCCCCTGGCCCATATGGCGCTGGTGCTCATTGGCATGGGCGAGGCGCGTGTGGGCGACGACCTGCTTGCAGGCGCAGATGCGCTCGCACGGGCGGGCCTCGCGCCGGCCACGCTTGCGGCCAAGGAGGGGCTGGCGCTCACAAATGGCACTTCGGTGATGGCGGCGCTGGGCACGCTCGAGAGCCATCGCGCGCGCATGCTGAGCCGCGTGGCCGACATCGCCGGCTGCCTCAGCCTTGAGGCGCTCCACGGCACGCCGCTTGCCTTTGACGCGCGCATCCACAACCTGCGCCCCTTCCCCCGCCAGATCAATTGCGCTGCCTATCTGCGCGCGCTCCTGGCGGGCAGCGACTTTACCCGCCACGCCGATCCAACGAACGTGCAGGATGCCTACACGCTGCGCTGCATTCCTCAGGTGCATGGCGCGGTGCGCGATTCAATTGCCTATGCGCGCTGGGCCATGGAGATTGAGCTCAACTCGGTGACCGACAATCCATTGCTCTTCATTGAGGAGACGGGCGACGATAGCCTGGGCGAGATCACCGTCCTCTCCGGCGGCAACTTCCACGGCGAGCCGCTGGCAATTGCCATGGATTACCTTGCCATGGGCATGACCGAACTGGGCAACATCTCCGAGCGGCGCACCATGCGGCTGACCGACGAGGCCAGCAACGCACACGCACTGCCCGCCTTTCTCACCGAGAACGGCGGCCTCAACTCCGGCTTCATGATCACCCAGTACACCGCGGCGGCGCTTGCCACCGAAAACAAGGTGCTTGCCCACCCTGCGAGCGTGGACACGATCCCGACCTCGGCGAATGTGGAGGACCACGTGAGTATGGGCGTCACGGCAGGGCTCAAACTGCGCCGCATCAACGACAACGTGGAGCAGATCCTGGCGATTGAGTTGCTGGCCGCGGCGCAGGGGATTGACTTCCGGCGCAAGCAGCTGGGCGCAGATGCACACATGGGCGCAGGCACCGCTCCCGCATACGCGCTCATCCGCAGCGAAGTCCCCTTCATTGCCGAGGACACGATCCTCTATCCCTACATGGAAGCGGTGCGCCGCATGGTAGCAAGCGGGCAAATTGTGCATGTGGTCAACGCACAGGTGGAAGATTCGTGGCAACTCTAGCGTGGCAAGAGGGAGCAGGGATTGGGGAACGTTCATCTCGGAGCGTAGTCTGCCCTCTATAAGCCGCAAACCTTATGGACGCATCAACCAAAGCTTGTACACAGATTCACAGAAAAGGACAGTTAACAACGGATTCATCCGCCGTTATCTGTCCTTCTCGGTGCACTATAAGGAGGTTTGGCGAAGCTGGCAGCGCTAGCCATTCTATGGCAACGACCGGTTAAAGCAACCCTGGCACCCTGTCAGACAATTTGCAAGAATTGAGAGACGCCAGCAGCACCGCTCGGACCGTTTCCCAATGATGAAGGATCGGGCGTAGTACCAGTTCGACCCCAATTGGGCACGGCACCCATGTCTCCACAATCGCTGCTTGAACTGAAAACGCCGGATGTTGAGCCATCGTCTCCGGGCGCGCCGGGCAGGCCAGGTGCACCTGGATCGCCCCCTCGGCCGCCTCTTCCGGCGCTAACATTGATTGTCGCTACGCCACCGTCAGCGATGTTGCGAGTTCGAACAACAATTGTGCCACCGTTCCCTCCTGCGCCGCCGGGGCCGCCAACGCCTGCTGAGCCGCCTGAGCCTCCGTTGCCACCGTGTCTGCCCAGTTCGCAATCTTGCCCATTGCCGCCGCTTCCGCCTTTGCCGCCGTCCTGTCCTTTACCCCCCTTACCGCCTCGTCCGCCTTCACCGCCGACTGCGGACAGTTTGATAAGGGTTGAAAAAGAGTCGACTTCTATATCGAGGGTTCCCCCATGTGCGCCTGGGCCGCCAGGCCCGCCCTCTCCGCCTTGCACGCCAGGACCGCCAGTACCTCCTACTTGAGCACAGTCATCGTCCCAGAAGTTGCAGTTGGCGTGTCGCCCGTTGATACCCTTTCCCGCTGGCGTACCAAAACTGAAACCCTTGCCACCCGATTCCCCTGCTGCGCCATCCGCGCTTATGTTCGGCATGAATCGACCTTTCTGTTAGGGTAATTCAAACTTCCACGGAGGCGACTTGACAATTAACGCTGTGTCAATAATCCGTGAGGGGCCATCGAAGGCAGTGATCGTACTTGCCCATATCTTCAAATAACTCCCCAAACTCACGAGGGTCCCCGTTTCGTGAATGTATATGTCACCGACTAACAGCGTCTTGACCTGCTCTCCGACTTTAAGAGTTCGCGTCTTGATGAATCGTGATGTCCTGCAATATGTTCGCCCAGATCAATCCCCCCTTCTTCACATCGATGTACTTGGCCCAATTCCATACCGTTCTGGCGCTCGTGCTGTCGGCCGCGATGCTCACACCATAATGATCAGCAAGAACGCGTGATAACGCCGGATGGTACTCTCTGCGGCTCTGATTATACTGCTGGCGCATCCCCGTACGCTGGTAAATTTCAGTTGCATTCCTGCGCAGTTCCACTTCACGTCGCGTTCCATCATCGTCATCCTGAATTGCAACCTTCATGCGTTCGAGTTCGATGCCGCGTGGCATGAAACCCATCGTCTGGAGGTCCTCATACGTACGCAAAGCTACGGTGGCAAAGTACTTCGACTGGTCGGGGTTGGTCGGTTCCAACACAAGCACTGTACCCTGTTGGACGACAAGAGACTCCGGCTCAACCCGAACAAACTCATCTGGCGACAGAACCTTTTTTGCGTACTCCATCTTTAGTTCTCCCTTGTGCCCACGTGCCATACATACTCCCTTCCCAAATACTTAAGACCGCACGAACTTGGTTGGGACTGCGGAGAGGCAACTCGGTACGTAGATAGCCCACCCTCTCACGCGCCAACCATGCAGGAAGGCCAACTAGACCGGAAAACGGTTGCGCTGGTGTGGCTCTCTTCCTCATTCGCATTGCACTGTACACGAGTGATTTTGACACGTGTCAGCTTGTCCGGCACGTGCTTTCTCGGCAGACTATCGATTGGAAGTGTAAGGCGATTGGAAGAGCGAGGGGAAAACGCGTTTCGCTGCAAAAGTGCGAAGGTGCATTGTGAGTGCGAGTCAAGATTGTAGATCGACTGTTAGCTTATGTAAAGAGGCTTACAGAAGCCGGGCATTACAGCGTATAGCAATCGTCGCATTGTCGTATGTTAAAGCTACCGTTTTCGCTGTGATTGCAGTTTCCTGTCACCGTGATTGACGAATCCTTCAATCTCTGAGAGTCGGTTTGAATATTTGTGCGTTACGAAAAGTCCTGTTTGATTAGGATAGGTGCGAGTTCCAAACGTAGCTATCCAACCAAACAGGACTTTTTCATATCAACTCAAATATTCTAGGAGTTACGCAGTTGAAAGGGTATAGAGCGGGCTAGCGAGGTAGGCTCTGACCGCATCACGAATGATAGAAGCTTTGGCTTCAAACCAAGAGATGCCTCGTCGAAAACAATGGATCTCCAGGCGCAAGAAGGCACGGATGGCTAGCCCGATATGGTTGCGCTGTGCTTTGGCCAGGCGCATTTGCCCCTTTTCTACGCCGCAATTCTGCTTCAGGCCACGGTGATAGTTCTCAATGGCAAAGGCATTTTCGCTTAAGCGCAGACGTGTGAGTTCATTCATTGCGAGGTCGTTGGTTGCCCAGTACTCGACTTTGCCTTCAGTTTTGCTATCAGCGGCGTCCTCTGTTGTGGCACCTGCTGTGGTCGCTTCCGTGTCGCTGTGTGGAGTGACAATCCGAAAGACCTTGATGAGGCCGAAGCCTTTGAGATGCACAATCGTGCCCTGAGCACTGATGTTACATGCCTCCAGCGCACGGTTGCCCGTTTTGTCAGGGTTGACCTGTCGGTTGCGCTTGAGACGCGTGCAGAACTTCCAGCCCCGGTCACGTACCAGTTTGAGGTTCTCCAAACCGCTGTACCAACTGTCGAAGAGAACGTACTCAGGCGTAAAACCCCGTGCGTGCGCCGTCTGCAGCATTGCCACAAAGTGGTCATTCTTGGTCTGCTGGTCATGAGCATGGTCGTAAATGCGATAGTCACACGGAATGTAGCGGTCGCCGTCTGCCCACAGCACTGTAATCAGGTTGATACCTTCAACCACCTTGTGGTGTTTGCCTGACCAGTGTTTTGTCACCAATTCCATTTTGGTGGCGTAGGGCTTGTCCAATGTGGAGTCATCCACAATCAGCACGCCTTTGTCCAAAGCAACCTGGGGTGCAGCCTCCTCCCAGAGCGTCTCGGGGTCTGGTTCCTGACGATGCAACAAGCGGTTGAACGCATCGTGGGCCGGTTTGTTGGCTCGATCCGGTTGCACCCGTCCTGCTTCCAGACAGCTATAGCTGAAGGGCGTCGCAATGAGAAAGTTGATGTAATCGTCGGTGCTTGCGCGTGGTCTATTCATACCAAAATCTTACTCGCTACCCTTTCAACTGCGTAACTCCTATATTCAAACAGCCATTTAGGCGCCGGCCACGGGCCGGCGCCTAAATGGGCAGCAATGCGCCTATGTGGCGCAACGCTCCGTTTTGTTAACAGCACCTTTACACGAAGCGCTCCTAGCGTTAACCAGCCGCCGCGATAATGACGGAAGTGCAGGTACGAACTGGGGAGCGAGTCCTGCACGTTACGAAAACTCCTTGCACGATACGAAGGACAGCAGTTCCTCCTGGGGGCACCTCATGTCCCACGCGATAGCCTGCTCCGTGATGGAGCGGGCTATTTGCTATAATAGCCACATTGCTCTGCACGTTTGTGCCTTTGCGCAGCCTCTTGTATTCTGTTGGCCCGCAACCCTGGTGGGGGTTCCCTTATCTCTTTGAAAGCATCTTGCCGCCTGCAACTGAACAACTCCGCTGCGCGCGGCCGCAGCTTCACGCGCTGTCGAGCCATACAAGGGCGCCTGCACCTATGAGCAAATCGGTTCAGCTTTCGCCCGTGGATGCTGCGTGGCTCCACATGGAGCATCCCACCAACCTGATGATGATCACCGGCGCGATCCTGCTGGAGCGAACGGTCGATTTTGCGCGCCTGCGCGAGACCTACGGCACACGCATGCTTCGGTTCCCCCGCTTTCGCCAGTGCGTAGTGGAGGGCAGCACAGGCGTGGGCCGCCCCCGCTGGGAGGATGACCCCCACTTTGCGCTCGACGCGCACGTGCATCACATTGCGCTGCCTGCGCCGGGCAGCCGTGCGCAGTTCACGGATCTTCTCTCCGATCTTTCGAGCACGCCCCTCGATTTTGCCAGGCCTCTTTGGCAGGTGCATGTGGTGGACAATGTGGAAGGGCGTACCGCCATCATCATGCGCGTGCACCATTGCATTGGCGACGGCACCGCGCTGCTCGCTGTGGCAAGCGCCCTCTTTGACGATACGCCCGACGCGACTGAACCGCCGCCGCCTCGGGCGCGCCCATCATCCACAAGTGACGCAAGTGTGCTGGGCCGCCTCTCAAATCTTTATGCGGGCGCGCAATCCACGGTGAACGCAGTTTGGCGCGAGAGCATGGAGAGCGCGCTCCATCCCTCGCGCCTGGTGGAGCTTTCGCAGACGGCAACGCGCATGGCCGCGCGCAATGCGTCGGTGGCGGGGCGCGCCATCGTGCAGCCCAACGACCCCGTGACGCCCGTCAAGGGCAAGCTGGGCGTGCGCAAGCGGGTCGCGTGGACGGAGCCCGTAGCGACTGATGCAACGCGCGCCATGGCGCACGCATTGGACTGCAAGATCAACGATCTCTTGGTGGCCGCGATGGCGGGCGCACTGCGTCGCTATCTGCGCGAACGCGACCCCGCCGCCGCCAACGAGGATATCCGCGCCATCATTCCTGTGGACCTGCGCCCGCCATCGCGCGCCGGCGAACTGGGCAACGTCTTCGGAATGGTCTTTCTGCTTATGCCCGTTTCGCAGGCAGACCCGCTGCAGCGGCTTACGGCCGTCAAGCAGCGCATGAACAGTCTCAAGCAGTCGAACGAGGCCATCTTCTATTACGGGCTGCTCTCGGTTGTGGGCATGACGCCCAAGCGCGTGGAGGAGATGATTGTCGAGTTTTTTGCCTCCAAGGCGACAACCGTCTTTACCAACGTGGTCGGGCCGCGCACGCCGCTCTACATGGCGGGCGCGGCCGTCGATAACCTGCTCTTCTGGGTGCCCCAGTCGGGGCGGTTGAGCATGGGCATCAGCATCTATTCATACAACAACAAGATTACGATGGGCGTCATTACGGACGAGGCGCTCGTAGGCGATCCGGACAAAATCACCCGCTACTTCAACAGCGAATACCTCCTGCTGGAGCAGGTGGCGGCGCAGCGCGCCGGCGATGCCGATCTCGCACGTCCACCGCGCAAATGCTGCGTTGCGCGCACGCGCGATGGTTCGCCCTGTCGCAATCTGGCGCAGCCGGGTGGCGCCCTCTGTCGCGTGCATGCCCGCGGCGCCGCATCCACCGCGCGGTAGCGCCCGCCGATCCCCAACGAGGTAGATTGCATGACGACTTCAGCCGATGTGCTGGTGATTGGCGGCGGCATCTTTGGGCTCAGCGCGGCGCTGGAGTTGCGCGCCCGCGGCCACACCGTTTGCCTGCTTGATCGCGGCACGATTCCGCACCCGCTTGCCGCCTCCACCGACATCAGCAAGGTAATGCGCGGCGAATATGGCGCTGATGAGGCGTACACGGCGCTGATTGACGAGGCGCGCGCCGGCTGGCTGGCCATGAATGATGAGTTTGGCGAGACGCTCTACTTTGAGCACGGTGTGACGATGCTCACCACCGAGCCCATGCAGCCGGGCGGCTATGAGTACGAAAGCTGGCGTGTGGGCGTGCGGCGCGGCGCGCCGATAGAGAGATTGGACAGCCAGGCCATTCGCACGCGCTTCCCCGCCTGGAACGCCGACCGTTACGTCGATGGCTTCTTCAGCGCCCATGCCGGCTGGACCTGGAGCGGCAAAATCATTGAGTATTTGGCGGCAAAGGCGCGGCGCGTGGGCGTGGTTATTTATGAGGACCGGACGGCCGACGCGCTGCTGGAGCAAGGCGGTCGCGTGATTGGTGTGCAGACGCGTGCGGGCGAACGCTTCGAGGCGGCCGCCGTCGTGCTCGCCTGCGGCGCGTGGGTCAGGCATCTGCTGCCCGAACTTGCGCCGGTCATCCGCACGCCGGGCATGCCCGTTGTCTGGCTCAAGCCAAAGGACCCCGCACTCTTCACGGCGCCCCGCTTTGCCGGCTTCACTGCCGACATTACGCGCACAGGCTACTATGGCTTTCCGCTCCACCCCAGGGAGCAGATTGTGAAGATCGGCTACCACGGCCCAGGCCCCGACCTGGATGCTGAAAGCGACCCGCGCGTCGTCACCGATGCCGAGATCGTACGGCTGCGGAGCTTCCTTGCCGAGACATTCCCCGCGCTGGCCGATGCGCCCGTGGTCTACACGCGCCGCTGCCTCTACAGCGACACAATTGACGAGCACTTCATGATTACAGGCCATCCGGCCCGGCCTGGGCTCTTTGTGGCGGGCGGGGGGAGCGGCCATGGCTTCAAGTTCGGTACGGTCTTTGGCCCCATGATCGCCAACGCGGTGGAAGGGACCGCCGATGCACGCCTGCAGAAGTTCCGCTGGCGCAGCGCGGCAGAGATGGCTCCGTCACAGGAGGCGTCGCGCCTCCACGCCTGATGCGGGCCCCTGCGTCGTATGTGTCAGGTGCATGGCCGGCAGCGCGCAATTGTGCGGCGTGCATAGATTGTATGGCCCCAAAGTATGATAAAGTACCCGCCAGAGCGTAAAGTGGGGCGCGTTGTGGCGCGCCCCGTGGCGCTCTCTCCGTAAGCAGCGCCAGCAGCACAAGCAGCGAATCGTTGCAATTGAACTGTCAAACAAAGCAGCAGCTATCCATCACACAAAGTGGGAGGCATTATGCAGCAGCAATTTCGTCGCACCATCAACATGGCAGCGGCAGCGCTTGTGGGTGCAGCGCTCGTTTCGGTCATCTTCCTGGCGGCGCGTGCCTGGGCGCAGGATGCCCCTGCCGCGACCGACGCGCCCGCCTCAGTGATGCAGCTGAGCGATACAACCGTCACCTTTGCAGATTCTGTTGATGCCATCAACGCACCTGAAACCAGCATTCAGTATCAGGGCGTGTTGCTGCGGCCGGACGGCACCGCGCAACCCAGCGGCACCTACACCATGTTTTTCCGCCTCTATCAAGGCAGCGGCACTGTGGTCTATCAGCTGCAGTTGCCTGTTGTGGTTGTCGAGGGCTTCTTCTCGGTTGCCATTGGTCCCATGGACCCGAACATCTTCTCAAACCAGCTTTGGCTGGGCGTCACTGTCAACAATGATCCCGAGATGACCCCGCGCCAGCCGCTGCGTTACGTGCCCTACGCGATGCACGCCAGGGTGGCGGATATAACGACCATGTTCCGCTCTTATGGCGTGGTCAACGCTGACGGCACCAAGCAGGCCGGTTTCCAGTTCACCTCCAGCATCATCAACAATTTTGACGGTGGCCCGGCCTTCTCGATTGACGTTGGCGAGGACTACAACCTCAATGATTACGTGTCGAACGTGACGCCGATTTACACGAATGCCAACTCGTGCGATCGTGCCGTGACGGTCTCCACCACCAGCTCGAACGGCCGGCTGATCGTTGTCATGTTTGACAGCAACGGCAGCCGCAAGCTCTGCAAATTCTCCTTCTCCACGATCGACCTGCCCTGATGCAATCCAGTCTGATCCATCTGCGCAGATCAACCTCACTGAAAGGGGAATGGAGATGTTGAGAAGAACTCGAACGCGGCGCCGGCTGTTGAATCTGCTCGTCGCACTGCTCGTCATATCCGCCACGCTATGGACGTCGGCGGCGGTTATGGCACAGTCAAGCGCGCGCTATTCGCTGGGCTGCTGGGCAATTACCAGCGGCGGCGGTGATCAACGTGCCAGCACAGCCTTTCGCACGCGCGATATGGTTACGTACGTCGGTGGCGAGATGCAGAGCCCGAAGTTCCGCATGCGCGCCAATCACTTTGCGCTGCTGCCGGCGCTGAATCCGGTGGGCACTGTGAGCCCCTTACCAGAGGAAGGGGACATTTTTATGCCCATAATCTGGGCGAGGGGGCTCTTCTTGCAGAACATCTGTGAATAGCCGTCCCATCCCATAACAGATTTCCTGAAGTGCAGCCGGCCGCAATGCGTTGCGGCCGGCTGCATGCTTGCTTGCCGCAGCAGCGTGCGCGCCGACGTCTCAAAACAACGACACCCGGCGCTCTACCGAGCCGGCAAGCGCGCACCCGCACAATTTACGCCCAGCGGCAGGATAACAGCGCCCGCCCGACCGAATTGCGAACATGCGCTCTGCTACAATGAGGGCCAGGCCGCACAATTGCCGCATGGCATTCGCAGTGCAATGCGCCGCCAATTGTACGGGAACATTCATTCTCATCGTACGTCATATATTCAGGTGGTTCGCGTATATTTCGCGTATATACAGTCGTTCGCGCAGGTACGCTTCAAGCGGCTCGAACCACACTGGAGTCATACAATGGCAACCCTCCTGGACGGCACGCAATGGACGCTCGCCGCGCTGGACAACGCGCCGTATGCACCCACCAATGAGCGCTTTGCGGTGACGCTGGTCTTTACTCCTGCCGCTGAGGCGCAGTCCGCACGGAGCAGCCAGGTGCGCGTGGGTGGCAATGCTGGCTGCAACCGCTACTTTGGCGTGGCACGCGTGAGCGATGGCGCCATCGAATTTGGGGCGCTCGGCGTGACGCGCATGGCGTGCCCACCACCGCAAATGGAGCTTGAGGCGCGCTATCTCAAGGCGCTTGCAGCGGTCAGCCGCTGGGCGGTTGACGCGCCGACGCTTACCCTCTTTGGCGATGGCGTGGCGCTGCACTTTGCAGCGGAGCGGGATGCACACCAACCGTAGCGGCTGCTTTAGCTGCCGTTGGTGGAGAGCGCAGCGCGTCCTCGAGAACGGCGGCTGAAGCCAGCCGCTACGGGTTGCTTGCAGCACGCCGTAGAATCCAATGATCAGTTCCTGGTTGTCCATTCTTCTTTTGCCGTTCAAGGTCTTCTTTTGCTGTTCAAGGAGTCGATTTCAATGCAGAACACACTTTTCTCCGCCACACGGCACGTGCGGCGTTCGGTATTCGCTTTGCTGGGGTTGCTGCTTGTGCTGGCTGCAGCTGCGCTGCCCGCCGCGCCTGCGCAGGCGCAGGATGGCCTTGTGCGCGTGGCTGTATCGGACCCCTACTGGATCGGCGTCTACTTCAATAATGTGGACCTTGCCGGCTCGCCCAAGTTGACGCGCACGGAGCGCAGCATCGACTTCGGCTGGGGCAACGGTTCGCCCGACACAGTCATCAATTCCGATTACTTCTCTGCACGCTGGACTCGCTACCTCTATCTTGAGGAAGGCACCTATCGGTTTACCGCTACGACTGACGACGGCATGCGCATCTGGATTGACGACCAGCAGATCCTCAACGAGTGGCGCGAGCAGGGCGAACGGACCTTCGTGGTTGATCGCCCCCTGAGCAAGGGCCACCACCTTGTGCGCATTGAGTATTTTGAGTCTACAGGCACGGCGACGGCGCGCTTCGGCTGGGATCTGCTCAGCAGCGTGCAGCCCCCGCCCACCTTTAGCGCATGGCGCGGCGACTACTTCAACAACCGCGATCTCGCCGGCGATCCGGCGCTTACACGCAACGACAACGACATCAACTTCGCCTGGGGCTGGGGATCGCCTGCGCCGGGCATTCAGCCCGACAACTTCTCGGTTCGCTGGACGCGCAATCTGGACTTCCCTGCGGGCAACTACCGCTTCACGGTGACGGTGGACGACGGCGCGCGCTTGTGGGTCAACAATGCGCTGATCATCGACGAGTGGCGCGAGCAGGCTGCCCGCACCTTCGAGAGTGACATCTGGCTGCCGGGTGGCGGCGTGCCGCTGCGCCTGGAGTACTTCGACGCGGCGCAAGACGCCACGATTCGCCTGTCGTGGCGTCGAATTGACGGCGGCGGCGGCGGTGGCGGCGGTGGTGGCGGTGGCGGTGGCGGTGGTGGCGACAACGGCAGCGACCAGGGTGATGACAACTGGCGCGCACGCTACTACAACAACAGCCCCGGCAACCCCAGCTTCGACGACCCCGTGGTCTTCGAGCGCCACGAGGATCGCATCAGCAATGATTGGGGCACTGGCTCGCCCGACGGCCGCGTCAACGTGGACTGGTTCACCGCCCGCTACACGCGCGCGGTCTGGTTCCCCGAAGGGCGCACAACCTTCACCGTGGATGTAGACGACGGCGTCCGCCTCTATGTGGACGGGCGGTTGATCATCGACAAGTGGTTTACGCAGTCGAAGACGCGCTACCGCACGACCATCAACCTCAGCCGCGGCGTGCACGATATACGCCTTGATTACATGGAGCAGACGGGCAATGCCTCCATCCGGCTCACCTACTCGACGCGTGAGACGACGCCGGCGCCTGTGGGCAACATTATCACCTGCGTGCCGCCTCAGCCGCAGAACTATGCGTGGATCAAGCTCTACCGGCTGGATGGCAACAACCGTTGGTACTCCATCGGCCGGGGCATCGGCTCGATTGAGCCAAGCGGCTTCCTGAAGATTGACGGCCTGCCTGTGGATCAGGGGCGCTTTGGCAGTGTGGGCGAGCCCTACAAGGTGGAGCAGTGGGTGGACGGTTCGGTCCGGCAGTCCACAGGTGACTTCCAGAACGGCCAGCCCGAGTTCCGCGTGCGCCCCTTTGTCGACAACTTCACGCCGTGGGGTTGCAATCCCTAAGGAGAAGGTTGAAGGGGTTGCAGATTTACAGGTTCAAGCGTCGCAGGCGGCGCCCCTCGAACCTTAAACCTTGCACCCCTTTAGCCCTTTGACCTTCAACCTCAACCTTCAAACCTTCAACCCAAGAAAACGTGAAACCCGGGGAGCCGAAGCTCTCCGGGTTTCACGTTCTCAGGAGGGGATGTTGCTGGGGTACTTTAGCTGTGGAAGGGTACATGCCGGCGCTGCCTGCTGCATGGCCGCAGCGCCGGCACGTGTGGGTCCATCACCGGCAATTACTTGCCGTTCTTGATGACTGCGTGGGCCGCCGCGAGGCGGGCAATCGGCACACGGAAGGGGCTGCACGATACGTAGTTGAGGCCGACCAGGTGGCAGAACTCAATGCTCTCGGGGTCGCCGCCGTGCTCGCCGCAAATGCCCATGTGCATGTCGGGGCGGGTCTTGCGGCCCAGCTCCACCGACATCTTGATGAGCTTGCCAACGCCGTCGCGGTCCAGGTGCTGGAACGGATTGCTGGGCAGCACGCCAAGCTCGCCGAACTGGATGAGGAACTTGGACTCGGCATCGTCACGGCTCATGCCAAAGGTCGTCTGTGTCAGGTCGTTCGTGCCGAAGGAGAAGAACTCGGCCTCGGTGGCCATCTCGTCGGCTGTCAGGGCAGCGCGTGGCAGTTCAATCATCGAGCCGTACTTGAAGTCAACGGTGATGCCTGCTTCGCCAAAGACTTCGGCGGCCACGCGGTCCACAATCTTGCGCAGGAAGGTCAGTTCGTTCACATGGCCCGCGAGCGGGATCATGATCTCGGGGTGGACATCCACACCATCGCGCTTGACGGCCACAGCGGCCTCCAGGATGGCGCGCACCTGCATTTCGGTAATCTCGGGCATCATGATGCCCAGACGATCGCCGCGCAGCCCCAGCATGGGGTTGGATTCGCTCAGCGCCTCAACGCGTGCGAGCATGTCTTCCTTCTTGCGCAGTTCGCCCAGCGCGGTGTCAATCTCGCTCAGGGTGTGGAAGTGCTGCAGCCGCACCTTGAGGTCAGCCAGGTCCGCAACGAGGTCGTGATGGGAGGGGAGGAATTCGTGCAGGGGCGGGTCCAGCAGGCGGATGATGACCGGCTGGCCGTACATGGCGCGGAAGATGCCGTCAAAGTCGCTGCGCTGCATGGGCAGCAGTTTTTCCAGAGCCGAGACGCGGCGCGCCTTGCTGTCGGCCGTAATCATATCCTGCACAATCGGCAAACGCTCTTCGGCGAAGAACATGTGCTCGGTGCGGCAGAGGCCTACGCCCTCAGCGCCGTAGCGGCGGGCGCGTTCGGCGTCGGCGGGGTAGTCGGCGTTGGCCCACACACCCAGGCGGCGGATTTTGTCGGCCCAGCTCAGCAGCGTCGTCAGGTCCACTTCGTTCTCGAAGTCGGGCTCGCGCGTCTCCAGCTTGCCCAGGTAAACTTCACCCGTGCCGCCGTCGAGGCTCAGCCAGTCCCCTTCGTGGATCTCGTGGACGTTGTCGCCAACGGTGACCATCATCAGCCGCTGTTCTACGTTGATGCCCAGGTTCTCGGCGCCGCAAACGGCGGGCGTGCCAAACTGGCGGGCAACGACTGCCGCATGGCTGGTGGCGCCGCCGCGGCTGGTGAGAATGCCCTTGGCGGCGATCATGCCGTGGACGTCGTCCGGCTTCGTCTCCGGGCGCACCATGATGACATCCTTGCCCTCATTGCCCCACTTCTCGGCGGTGTCGGCGTCAAAGACGGCCATACCCACGGCTGCGCCCGGGCTGGCGTTGACGGCCTTCTCGACCACACGCTTGCCTTCGAGGGTTGCAGCCCGCTTGATTTCGGGGCTGAACTGCGGGTGGAGCAGCATGTCCACCTGCTCGGGCAGAATGCGCTTGACGGCCAGTTCCTTGGTGATCAAGCCTTCGTTGGCCAGGTCCACCGCAATGCGGATGGCGGCGCGCGCTGTGCGCTTGCCGTCACGCGTCTGCAGCAGCCAGAGCTGGCGATTCTCGATTGTGAACTCGACGTCCTGCATCTCCTTGAAGTGGTCCTCAAGCACATGCGTAATGCGCACGAATTCTTCATAAACTTCGGGCATGTCCTGCTTCAGGTGCGCAATCGGCAGCGTGTTGCGAATGCCGGCGACAACGTCTTCGCCCTGTGCATTGATCAGGTAATCGCCATAAAGCTCGTTCGTGCCGTCGACGGGGTTGCGTGTGAAGGCAACGCCGGTGCCGCTCTCGTCGCCCATGTTGCCGAAGACAACCATCTGAATGTTGACGGCAGTGCCCAGGTTGTGCGCAATGTTGGTGGCGTTGCGGTAGTCGACGGCGCGCTTGCCGAACCAGGAGTTGAAGACGGCGCGGGTGGCCATCTCAAGCTGCTTGTAAGGGTCCTGCGGGAAGTCTGTGCCCTGATAGGCCTTGACGAGGCTCTTGAAGCGCTCGATGACGCGGCGCCAGCCTTCGGCGGTGATTTCGACGTCGTTGCGGACGCCCTGGGCTTCCTTCTCTTCATCCATGATCTCTTCAAACGGTTCGTCGGGCACGCCCATAACGACCGAGCCGAACATCTGGATGAGGCGGCGGTAAGAGTCCATGACGAAGCGCTCGTTGCCGGTGAGCTTGACCATGCCCTCGGCGGTTTCGTCATTGAGGCCAATGTTGAGCACCGTGTCCATCATACCGGGCATGGAGAACTTGGCGCCCGAGCGGCAGGAGACGAGCAGCGGGTTGCTGGCGTCGCCGAACTTCTTGCCGGTGGCTTCCTCAAGCTGGGCCATGGCGGCCACTTCCTGGTCCCACATGCCGGGAGGGAAGCTGCGGTCAAACTCCATATAGGCATTGCAGGCGCGTGTGGTGACGGTAAAGCCCGGAGGCACCGGCACGCCAATGCGCGTCATTTCGGCCAGGCCGGAGCCCTTGCCGCCCAGCAGGGCCTTCATATCATCCCAGCTCTTGGGGTTTGCGTCCTTTTCCGCCTGGTCCAGCTCATTAAAGAGATAGACCCAGCGCTGCGTAGGGGTATCCATAGGTGCCAACATTCCTCCGTAGAACGTTTTGGGTAATTGTCTCACCCGAAAGTGGGTGAGTGATATACGCAAGGGGGAGCGACGCCCGCGGCAGGGCAGCCCTTAAGACGGCCGCAACGGCGCGCGACGACCCACAAGTTTCAATTGTACGCGACAAAGCACACGTGCGCATCACGCGAAGGAACAAGCAAGCGATAGCAGAAGGGCGAGTTGGGAACCTGGTCAAGTGGACAGGGATCAGGTCATTGAAGTGGAGCTTCCGATATTGGAAGCCTCGCTTCGGGGAGCATGTCAACCACACAGTTGACGCGCATCAGCGCGCGGCTTACAATACGTGCGGAGGTGAACCATGAGCACTATCACACTGAACCTGCCGCTGTTGCGGCGGCGCATTGAGGAACTCTACGGCACGCAGGCGGCCTTTGCGCGGCGCTGTGGCTGGTCGCGCCAGTATGTCTCGCGTGTTCTCTCCGGCCAATCCGCCATGAGCATGGCGCGGCTGGGCGAGTTGGCGGCGGCGCTTGGACTGAGTGTGAACCAAGTTTTGCAGCCAGAAGAGGCAGGAACCCTTGTGGCAGAGACATCGACAAATGAAGGCATGACTGCCGCCTTGCGCGAGCGTGCTGCAGAATATGAGGCGATGCTAGCTGGCGAGGAGCCATTCGCAACCGCAAGCACGCCAGGAGTGGCCGACATCGCCACGGCCTCGACATGGGAGCCTGCTCAACCATTCGCGTCGGAAGAAGAGCGAATTGCCTTCGTGCGCTCGCTGCGGGGCAAATACCGAGACATACTATCTTCGACTGATGAAATCATGCGGCGCAAACACGAGGAGATGGAGCGTGAGGAGTCCGGCTGGGCCATTCATTCTTGATTCGTGTGCGTTGATCGCATATCTGCGCGACGAGCCGGGGGCAGACGCAGTTGCGCCCGCGATTGAAGGAAAAAGGCCCTATATTCATGCGATCAATCTGTGCGAGGTCTACTATGATTGTGCGCGCGCAGTGGGTCGTGATAGAGCGTTGCAGTTGCTTGATTACGCGCGCCGTGTAGTTGAAATCGATGTGGCCATGGGACCGGATTTTCTCATCCAGGTTGGCGACCTGAAGGCCCGCGGCGGTATTGCGCTGGCCGATTGCTTTGCTGCCGCGCTGGCCATGCGCATGGAAGGAACCATCCTCACGGCGGACCACAAGGAGTTTGGACCGTTGGCGGCCAGTGGCCTCTGCCGCGTCGAGTTCTTCCGCTAGCAGCGCTTTCTTTCCTGAAACCATGGCCAACACTACAATTGCAAGGAATCTTCACTGGCTGACTTCTGACCCAAATACGTTGGGCTGAATCAGTTAGCAACGATAAGGGCTGAACTCATGAATGCAATTACAACCTTCGATAGTACCAAAGAATCATTGCTTGATATGCTGCGCAGCATTGCCAAAGCAAAACACAGTTGCCCTGACTTCCAGCAGGATGGGTATGGGATGATGACCACATACGTAGTCTACTCGCCAGTCTTTCACTCGCATATCCCGTGGGCACGGTGATGATGTTAGAGGCTGGGGGTGAGGAAGTGAAATTCAAGCCCCGTCTGGTGGAAGGAGTCGTTGCAGCCGGTGTATTTCCGGACCGATTTACGATGTCCCTCGATGGGCAGCAGCGGCTCACTGCTCTCTATCTAGCACCACTATATGATAGACCAGTTGAGACGCAAGATTTCACGCAAGAAAATCAAGACGTTTGTACTACATCGACATGGCCAAGGCGCTCAACGCCAAATAGTCGACAGCGAATATGATGCCATCGTATCGATCCCTGACGATAAATTGGTGCGCAACTTCCGCAATGAGATAGTCGTGGACTATTCGACACCAGAACGAGAATATGAAACCGGTCTCTTTCCTTTGAATCAAGTATTTCAGTTCGAGCAGAGTGGCGACGCGGTTTTAGCCGATTCTGGAAGCACGACAGCGCCAAGTCGGAGTTGTTCGACCGATTTGAAGACTTAGTGATTAAGCGGTTTGAGCAGTACCAAATGCCGCTAATTCTGTTGCGCAGGCCGACACCTAAAGATGCAGTCTGCCAAGTCTTCGAAAAAGTAAATACCGGGGGAGTTCTATTGACGGTTTTTGAATTGATGACAGCTACGTATGCTGCCGACGACTTCAATTTGCGAGATGACTGGAAAACTCGCCATGCGCAACTGAGTGCTTATGGCGTGCTCAAAAATGTTCAAACCGGTGAACTGCTTCAGTCTATTGCGCTGCTAGCTACAACCGAACGGCGCCTCACCAAAATTGCGGATGGAGTTCAGCCAGAAAACGCCCCCGGCATAGGTTGCAAGCGAAAAGAAATCCTTGGCCTAACACTTGCAGAGTATCAGCGGTGGGTTAGCGCAGCCACGGAAGGCTTCATTCGCTCCGCGAAATTGCTGCGGAGCCAGAAGCTCTTCGACCGCGCGATTTGCCATACAGCACCCAGTTGGTGCCATTGGCGGCGGTAATGGCAATGCTAGGTGAGCGATGCGAACGTGATGGCATCCGCTTGAAGCTACTCCAGTGGTTCTGGTGCGGCGTGTTTGGCGAATTTGTATGGGAGCTCCGTCGAGAGCCGGTTTGCCGCGTGATTTACCAGAAGTCATCGCTTGGATCAATGAGGGTTCTGAACCATCAACCGTCCGCGACGCGAACTTCTTTCCTTCTAGACTGTTTACGTTGCGCACCCGCAACAGCGCAGCTTATAAAGGAATCCATGCGCTCCTCTTGCGTGACGGTGCCTTGGATTTTCGTACCGGCGATCCAATTGAATCCCAACTTTACTTTGAGGAAAGAATTGACATACATCACATCTTCCCAAAGGATTGGTGTATACGTCGGGGCCTTGAGCCTAAGTATTATGATTCTATTGTGAACAAGACTCCGCTCTCTGCCAAGACGAATCGCACCATAGGTAATAAGGCACCGAGTTCATATTTGTCACTGTTGCAGCAGCAGGCGGGAATGCCAGAACAAAGAATGGATGAGATACTTGAATCGCATAATGTCTTCCCTCTCGCCGCTCGATTGGATGATTTTGACGAGTTCTTCCGAATGCGTGAAGCAGAACTCCTGCGTAGAATCGAAAAGGCAATGGGGAAACCGGTAGTAGGCGTGGTTTTATCTACAGAGGTGTTTGTCGAGGACATAGACGATGAGTCGAACGGGTCCGAGTAACGACCCTGATATCGGTTGCAGGCGATTCTAAACCGCCACAAATAAGCCGCCGGCCCATTTGGGGCCGGCGGCTCTTTCATCTATGGCTGGGGGACAGGGATTCGAACCCCAACTGTCTGATCCAGAATCAGATGTTCTGCCGATTAAACTATCCCCCATCAGCCTCAACAAGAGCTATTTTACCGTCGCTTGCGCTCGGGTGCAAATTCGGGCACCCAAAGTACTTGAGAAACAGACGCGCGACAATCGAAAATTGACGATTGAGCATTGCGCAGGCCTGCGCGCAGGACGACGCCTAAGTGGCCCGCGGCAGGCAGCGAATCGGCAGTACACAGATTTCACAGATCGAAAAGATAACAGCCGATTTCTTCTCCTGTAAATCTGCCTTCGTTTGTGCTGTTCCTGTGAAATCTGTGTACTGCCGTTTCGTTGGTTATCGCGGATTGCCTGGCATCAATCATCAATCTTCAACTGTCTCCGTTCTTTCCAACGCCGCAATCCCGTTCCTCACCCGCGCCAGCACCTCGGCGCGCCCCAGCACATGCATGCTCTCGAAGAGGGGCGGGGAGACCGCCTTGCCCGTAATGGCGACGCGGAAGGGCTGGAAGTAGGCGCCGAGCTTGACGCCGGCGGCCTCGGCCAGGGCGCGGAAGGCAGCCTCGATTGTGGGCGCCTCGAAGGGCTCCACCAGCCGCAGCGTCGTTTCACCCGCACGCAAAATCTCAAGCGTCTGCGCCGCCGTCATCTTCTTGGCAACGAAGGCATTGGGGTCGGGATAGGTGATGGCGTCGGCATCCACAAAGGCCCAGTCGACCATGGGGCGCGGCCTCGGCCAGCGTCTTGATGCGCTCCTGGATAATGGGCACGAGCAGCGCAAGCCGCTCGTCGTGCGCCAGCGCGTCGGCGTCCATGCCCACCTGCTGCGCCAGAAAGGGTGCCAGCTGCGCCTGCAGTTCGGCGGGCGCAAGCGCACGAATGTACATGCCGTTGATCCAGTCCAGCTTCGCATAGGGAACAGCGCCGGCAGCGGGGTTGATGTCGGCAGTTCAAAGCGGGCAATGGCTTCATCGCGCGTGAAGATCTCCTGCTCGGCGTCAAAGTTCCAGCCAATGTTGGCCAGGAAGTTGAACATCGCCTCGGGCAGGTAGCCATCCTGCATAAAATCCTCAACGAAGACGGGGTACTCCTTGCCGTCCACAACCGGCTTGCGCTTGCTCATCTTGCCCTTGCCCGATGGGTCCAGAATCACAGGCAGGTGGACAAAGGCGGGCGTCTCCCAGCCCAGCGCATCATAGACAAGCTGATGGATGGGCGCAGAGGGCAGCCACTCCTCGCCGCGCAGCACGTGCGAAATCTGCATGAGGTGGTCATCCACCACCACCGCCAGGTGATAGGTGGGCAGCCCGTCCGCCCTTCAGCAGCACAGGGTCCACCGGCACGCGCTTGTTTTCCACAGTGATTGCGCCGCGGATGACGTCGGTAAAGGTGGTCGCGCCCTCCAGCGGCACGGCAAGGCGCACCACGTGGGGTGCCCCTCCGCCTCGAGTGCGGCGCGCGCGTCATCGCTGAGAAAACGATCGCGCCGGTCGTATTCCTTGCCCGCCGCGCGCAGTGCTTCAAGCTCGGGGCCGGTGGTGTAGCAGCGGTAGGCGTGGCCCGAAGCAATGAGCTTGTCCACATATTCGCGGTAGATGGCCTTGCGCTCGGATTGAATATAGGGGCCAAAGGGGCCGCCGACATCGGGGCCCTTCATCCCAGTCCAGGCCGAGCCAGCGCAGGCTGCGCATGAGGTTGGCCAGGCTGTCGGGGTTGAAGCGCTTCTGGTCGGTGTCTTCAATACGCAGGATAAACGTGCCGCCCGTGTGGCGGGCGTAGAGCCAGTTGAAGAGCGCCGAGCGCAGGCCGCCCAGGTGCAGAAAGCCGGTCGGGCTGGGCGCAAAGCGCACCCGTGCGGGAGCTGGATTCGACATGTAGACCTCTCACAAAGGGCTAGTACACAGACTTCACAGAAACCAACAGATCACAAGCGACAAGAATATCCGCTTTATCTGTCCTTATCTGTCTGTTTCTGTGAAATCTGTGTACAGATGTGGTTAGCCGTTGAGTGCTTCAGTGAGCAGCTCCTGCACAACGGCGGCGTTGGCAGCGCCCTTGGTTTCGCGCATGACCTGGCCGGTGAAGAAGCCCAGCAGGCCGGTCTTGCCGGCGCGATATTGCGCAACCTTGTCGGCGTTGGCGGCAAGCACACGCTCGACAATCGGCAGCAGCGCGCTGCTGTCGTCCACCTGGCGCAGGCCGCGCGCCTCAACAATCTGCGCGGGGTCGCCACCGTTTGCCACCAGTTCACTGAAGACCGTGCGTGCGCCCGCAGTGGAGATGATATCCTCGTCCACCAGGCGCACAAGTGCGGCCAGTGCATCGGGCGTCAGCGCCGATTCCGCCAGCGCCCGTCCGTTGAGCTCGCTCGGCAGATCGTGGTTGAGCCACGTGGCCAGCGCCTTGGGGTTGGCCGGGTCGGCCGCCAGCGCATTGGCAAAGAAGTCGGCCGTCTCTTGCTCGCGTGTGATGAGCTCGGCCTCCTCTTCGGGCAGCCCCCACTCGGCAGCGAACTGCGCTCGCAGCGCCTCCAGTTCGGGCGAACGCTCGGGAATGCGCGGCGTGCCCTCGGCAGTGGGCATCTCCGCACGAGGCTCGCGGCGCGCCGTGGGCGCGCTGCAGGCCGGGCTGTGGGCTGGCCTGTGGGCTGGCCTGTGCCCTCCGCGCCATCCTTGGCCGGCGGCACGCGCCCACGAGTCGCGCAGCCCCACAATGCGGTTGAAGATCGAGCGCGCCGGGTGCGCTCTCCACAGGGTCCTGCCAGAAGTAGCCGGTGCGCTCGAACTGATAGCGCGTGTCGGCGGGATCGCCCACAACGCTCGGCTCCACCCACGGCGCCTCGAATCTCTACCAGCGCGTCGGGGTTGAGCGCATCCTTAAAGGCAATGCCCTCGGCATCGGGGTCGGCCACGCGCAGCAGCCGGTCGTAGAGGCGCACAGTCGCGGGCACGGCGTGGGCCACGCTCACCCACTGGATGGCGGTCTGCGTCTTCTTGTGCGCGCCCTGCGCACCGCTGCGCGTTTCGGGATCGTAGGTGCAATGGATTTCGATGACCTCGCCGGCTTCGTTCTTCACAACGTCTGTACAGGTCACAATGTAGGCGTGGCGCAGCCGCACCTCGCGTCCGGGCGCAAGGCGGTAGAAGCCTTTGGGCGGCTGCTCCATGAAGTCGCCGCGCTCGATGTAGAGCTCACGCGTAAAGGGCACCTTGCGCGACCCTTCGCGCGGGATGTCATGCGGGAAGTAAGCCGCATCCAGCCACTCTGTTTCACCCGCGGGATAGTTGTCGATGACCAGCTTGAGCGGCCGCAGCACGGCCATAACGCGTGGGGCCACGGGGTTGAGGTCGTCGCGGATGCACGATTCGAGCAGGCTCATCTCCACCCGCGAGTTGGACTTGGCCACGCCA
This sequence comes from uncultured Chloroflexia bacterium, assembly GCA_963773745.1. Classification (GTDB taxonomy): domain Bacteria; phylum Chloroflexota; class Anaerolineae; order Caldilineales; family Caldilineaceae; genus UBA5069. The sequence goes on along the minus strand of CAVZCL010000001.1, from coordinate 671,265 downwards.
ATGCGCTCGGCAAAGCTGCGAATGGCCGACGGCGTGACGCCGCGCCGGCGCAGGCCGGCAATGGTGGGAAGGCGCGGGTCGTCCCACCCGGCCACATGCTTCTCCTCCACCAACTGGAGCAGCTTGCGCTTGCTCATCACCGTATAGTCGAGGTTCAGGCGAGCAAACTCATGCTGGTGCGGGCGCGGCTCCTCCACAAGGCTGTCAAGCAGCCAATCATAAATTTCGCGGTTATTCTCGAACTCCAGCGTGCAGATGGAGTGGGTGACGTGTTCAATCTGGTCCGAGAGCGGGTGCGCAAAGTCATAGAAGGGGTAGATGCACCAGTCGTCACCCGTGCGGTAGTGGGTGGCGTGGCGGATGCGGTAGAGCAGCGGATCGCGCATCTTCATGTTGGGGCTGGCCATGTTGCCCTTGGCGCGCAGCACCTTGCTGCCGTCGGGGAATTCGCCCGCACGCATGCGCCTGAAGAGGTCGAGGTTCTCTGCCACAGAGCGGCTGCGGAAGGGGCTCTCGCGCCCGGGCTCCGTCACCGTGCCGCGGTATTCGCGTATCTCCTGATCGCTCAGATCATCCACATAGGCGCGCCCAAGCTGGATGAGCTGCTCGGCAAAGTCGTAGAGCTGCTGCGAATAGTCTGAAGCATAGTAAAGGTGCTCGCCCCAGTCGAAGCCAAGCCAGTGGATTGTCTCCTGGATCGTGGCGACGAACTCCATGTCTTCGGTTTCGGGGTTGGTGTCATCCATGCGCAGATGGCAGACGCCGCCAAACTCCTGCGCAATGCCAAAGTTCAGGCAGATCGACTTGGCATGGCCAATGTGCAGATAGCCATTGGGCTCGGGCGGGAAGCGGGTGACGACGCGCCCGCCATAGCGGCCGCTGCGCTGGTCTTCGGCCACAAGCGCGCGCATGAAATCCTGCGATTCGGCCGGCTGGCTTGCTGCTCTACTCTCGGTGGGGCGATCCTGTGTGCTGCTCACAACTGACTCCGCTCTGTACCTGTTTCCGTGTCTTCTCATGCATCTGCGCATTTCTGCGCAGAACAAGCGTTTATTGTAGCCGAGAGGCGCGCATGCGTCGAAACGTGGGTGTTATGCATGTGCAGATGGGCGAGGAGCCCTGCCAGCGCACGCGCCCAACTTCCCACTGGAACCAAACCAGAGTATGATTGCGTTGCAACGGCCATACCGGCGCGTTGCGCTCCCTGACTATGTTCAACTCAATACTTTCCATCGATGCAGCGCTTTTCTATCGCTTTGCCGTCGCCCTGGGCATTGGCATGCTCGTGGGCTTTGAGCGCGAGCGCCAACGGCGCAAAGGCAGCGAGATGTTTGCCGGCGTGCGCACCTTCGCGCTGCTCGCGCTGCTGGGCTGCACGGCCGCACTCATCTCCAACCACACGGCGTCCACACTGCCTCTCGTAACAACCGTCGCCGGCGTTGCGGCGCTGCTCTATGCTGCCTATCGCGGCCAATTGAAGTACTCCTCCTCGGGTCCTGGCATCACGACCGAGGTGACAGCGTTGCTGACGGTGCTGGTGGGCGCGCTCTGCTACTACCAGTACGTCGAGTTGGCCGCGGCGCTGGGTGTGGCCATCCTCATTCTGCTCTCCTTCAAGCCGCAACTGCACGAGTTGGCCGAAAAGATCACCTACGAAGACATCTACGCGATCATCAAATTCGCCGTCATCAGCCTGATTGTGCTGCCGATTCTGCCCAACCGCTCCTTTGGGCCACCCCCCTTCGACGTGCTGAACCCCTACAGCATCTGGTGGATGGTGGTGCTGATTTCGGCCATTTCGTTCGCCGGTTATGTGCTCATGAAACTGCTGGATGCGGGCCGCGGCATTGGCCTTACGGGCATCCTTGGCGGCATTGTCTCGAGCACGGCTGTCACCCTCAGCTTCTCGGGGCGCAGCAAACAGGCAGCGCAGATTGTGCCCGCGCTGGCGCTGGGTATCGTCCTGGCCTGGTCTGTCATGTTTGCACGCGTGCTGGTAGAGGTGCTGGCCGTGAACCGGCCGCTGCTGGGGCCGCTCTGGCCGCCCATGCTTGCGGGGCTCGTTGTTGGCATTCTCTACTCGTACTTTCTCTACAAACGCAGCGGCTCGATTCGGGCCGAGGGGCTCGATTTTAGCAATCCCTTTGAACTGATGCCCGCCTTCAAGTTTGGGCTCATCTATGCTGCAGTGCTGCTCATCGTGCGCACGGCCGAAATCTACTTCGGCACCACGGGTATCTACATCTCCAGCCTGCTCTCGGGCACGGTTGATCTGCACGCCATCACTCTCTCCATGGCGCAGCTGGCGCTCACGGATGGCATTCCGCTGGACACGGCCGCCAACGCAATTACGCTGGCCGCGCTCTCCAACACGGTGGTCAAGGCGGGGATTGTCGTTTTCGTCGGGGCAAAGGCGCTGCGCAAGCCGATTCTGCCTTCGGTTCTGCTCATCATCGTCGCGGCCGGCGCCGCCGCCTGGTTCCTCTAAAGTGACACCATGACAAAAACTTCTCAACGCAAAGGCGCAAAGTTGGCAAAGGACGCAAAGGAAAAGCGAGAAAGTCAAAGCAAAACGGTCGGCAGCAGGTAACCGTCATTTCTTTTGCCTTCTCGCTTTTCCTTTGCGTCCTTTGCTAACTTTGCGCCTTTGCGTTGAGAAGTTGCAGCTTTGTCGCTGGGGCTGATTTAGAGATGTGCGCGCGCCTCTGGTGAAGCGGACTTGCGAATCCGGTGCAGGAACCAGACCGTGAGCGCGACGCCAGCCGCGCCAAGCGCAAAGACAATCTCGAAGCTTGTAAACAGCACCAGATAGCCGCTGATGAACGCGCCCAGAATCGAGCCCACGCTCACAAACGAGGTGTAGGTGCCCACGGCGGCGCCTTCCGAGCCTTGCGGCGCAAGGTGCGCCACCGTCGTGTTGCCCGCTACGGCAATGCCGGCCCATCCCAGCCCGCTGATGGCGTTGAGGAGCAGCAGCAGCACAAGGCTCTGCGTCCCCGTAATGCCCATCCAGCCGATCAGTGCGAAGCCGCCAAAGGTGATGATGCGCGCGCTGTTCGTAACCATTTGCACACGCATGCTGCCGTGGCGTTTGATCAGCCGCCCCACCCAGCGGTAACTCAAGGCTGAGGCCACGCTGTTGACCATGCCGACGAGGAAAACCGTGGCCACACTGTTGCCCAGCACCTGCCGCTGCCACACGGCAAAGGGCGTGTAGGCCATGACGGACATGGTAAACATCACAAACGAAGTAAAATAGTAGGCAATCAGCGGATTGCGCAGCGACCCGTTGAACTTGCGCACAAAGCCGCCCGGCACGCGCGGCAGCGTGTGGCGAACAAACCGGCGTGTGCTGCCAGGCGGTAGGTTGCGCAGCCCAACCACACTCTGGCGGGCGCGCACAAGCGGTGCAAAGCCGCCGAGCGGAATCAGTTCGGGATTGTGGGGATGGGCGCGGCGTGGCTTGGGCATGCCCGGCTGCGGCACCACGCGCCAGGCCCAGATTACGCTCAGCAGGCTGAGCGCTCCGCTGAGGATCCAGAGCCCGCGCTGGGTGGGCACATTGCCAAAGAAGCCGATGCCATAGGCAATCAACAGGAGGCCCACGAGCCGGCCAAAGACAATTCCCCAGCCGCTAATGGCATTGAAGCGCCCAAAGGTCTCGTCCCAGTCGCTGCGCGGCACCGTGTCCATAATGAGTGTGCTGGCAACGGGCGTGCCCGCCACGCTCCACGCACCCAAAATGACGGCCAGCACAATGTATTGCCAGACGCTGGTGGTGAAGGCCATGAGGATGGTGGGCAGCGCGAAGCCGACGTAGCCGATCATCAGGTAGCTGCGGCGGGTGCCGTAGCGATCGCTGAGCCAGCCCCAGAGTGTGGCAGCAGGCACTGTGGCCGCGCTGGTTAGCGCGCTGGCAATGCCCACGGTGGCCACGTTGCCCCCCAAAACTTCCGTCAGGAAGATCGGTGGCAGGTTGATTGTGGAGCCGACGCCCACCTTGTTGGGCAGCATGGAATAGAACCACGCGGGCATGGACGTAACACCGCCACCAGGCAGTGAAGGGAAGGTATCGGCCGGTTCCGCTGGCGGAATGCCCTCAGCAGGCGCACCCGTCATAGCGCCCGGTTCTGACGGGGCGGCAGGTGACGACTCTGTATTTGATGTCATCCCGCCATTGTAACCCGTTCCTTCGCGTTCCAGAGAACGAGCAATCAAACGGCACCCGCCCAACAATCAACAAAGGTCAATCCTCAATTCTTGCCCAGCCGCCCATCTCAACGAGGAGATCGCGCCCCATGACCCACCACGACTCGCACCAGCGCACCATCGGTGGCCGCAAGCTGCGCCCCGAAAGCCTCATGATGTCCTACGGCTACAAGCCCGAGCTTTCGGAAGGCTCCATCAAGTGCCCGCTCTTTCTTACCAGCACCTTTGTCTTTGCCAGCGCCGAGGAAGGCAAGGCTTTCTTTGAACTTGCCTATGGGCTGCGCAAGAGCAACCCGGGTGAGGAGATCGGCCTCATCTACAGCCGCCTCAACAACCCCGACCTCCAGATACTCGAGGAGCGGCTCACCCTTTGGGATGGCGCAGAGGAGGCTGCGGTCTTCGCCAGCGGCATGGCAGCCATCAGCACCACGCTGCTGCATGTGGCGCGCCCGGGTGATGTGATTCTCTTCAGCGAGCCCGTCTATGGCGGCACTGACTATCTGCTCAAGCACGTGCTGCCGCAGTACGGCATCCGCACCATTGGCGTGCCCGCTCAGCCAGACGCTTCGGCCTTTGCCGCACTGCTGGACGACCGGGAAATTGGGCTGCGCGTTGCGCTCATCTATCTGGAGACACCCGCGAATCCCACCAACGCGCTGGTAGACATCGAGGCGATTGCCGCATTGGCCGCGACGCACAGCAAATCGCGCCAGATTCTCGTAGCCGTTGACAACACCTTCCTGGGGCCGCTCTTCCAGCACCCCCTCAAGCACGGCGCCGACCTTGTCATCTATTCGGCCACCAAGTACATCGGCGGCCACAGCGACCTGATCGCCGGCGTTTGCCTGGGCAAGCGCGAACACATCACCCCGCTCAAGGCCACGCGCACCATCCTCGGCACCATGGCCGACCCAATGACCGGCTGGCAGCTCCTGCGCAGCCTGGAGACCCTCAAGATGCGCATGACGGCGCAGATGAAGAACGCGCGCCGTGTGGCCGACTGGCTTGTAAAGCAGCCCAAGGTGGAGCGCGTCGATTATCTCGGCCACCTGCCAAAGGGCTCGCCTGAGAAGGCGCTCTTTGACCGCCAGTGCCTGGGTGCGGGCGGCATGATCTCCTTCGATGTGGTGGGAGGCGAAGCCGAGGCCTTTCGTTTCCTCAACGCGCTCAAGCTCTTCCACATGGCCGTCAGCCTTGGCGGCACGGAGTCGCTGGTGGAGCACCCCGCAACCATGACCCACTCGGACGTGGACCCCGAGGAGCGCATGGAGGTGGGCGTAACCGAGAAGATGGTGCGCCTCTCGATTGGCGTTGAGCACTACGACGACCTGATTGCCGATCTTGAGCAGGCGTTGGCCGCCGTGTAGGGGATTCGCAAGACCATGGCACCGCCGCTACGCAGGTCGTGGATGCGCGCTCGAATTTGCCCATGTGCGCGATTCCGCCGCCTTTGCGCTATTATGGGGGCGTGAACGCTCGACCACCTCTGCTCAACCGATTCCTGCTTTGCCTGCTGATCGGCGCCGTGCTTGCCGGCTGCGGCCCCGCGCCCGCGGGCAGCGCGCTTGTGCCGCTGAGCACGCTCAACCCGCCTGCCTACGCCGCCACGCGTGCGGCAGAAGCCGCGCCCTTTGCTGAGGCGGCTACGCCCGCGCCTGCCAGCAGCAAGCGCGTTGCCGGCGGACGCATATCCCGCCTACGTGGCTACCGAGTGGTTTAAGCTCTACGTGCAGCTTGCTCGCAGGTCGCCCGGTTTTTCACCGCCTGTGGCCGCGCGCGCCTTTGGCTACGCCGGCATCACCCTCTATGAGGCGCTGGTGGCGGGAATGCCCGGCTATCAGTCGCTGAGCGGCCAGTTGAGCGCCATGCCCGTCATGCCGCTGCCGCCCGCAGGCGCGCAGCTGGATTGGCCCGCGGTGGCCAACGCCGCCCTGGCCGAGATTGCGCGCGACCTCTACCCCACCATTACAGATACCCCTTTGCGGCTTATCAACGAGTTGGAAGAAGAGTTGGACGCTGAGCTTGTCGCACAGCTGCCCGAGGACGTCCGCGACGCATCACGCGCCTACGGCCGCGCCGTGGCAAATGCGGTCTTCGAGTGGTCCAAGAGCGACGGCGGCCACGAAGGGTACACACGCAATGTCGTCGGCGATTACCTGCAACCCATGGGCGAGGGGCTCTGGGAGCCGACGCCGCCTGACTATGCGCCCCCCATGCAGCCTGCATGGGGGCAGAATCGCCCCATGACGCCCGTTGGTGACGCTTCCTGCGCAGCACCGCCACCCCCCGTTTACTCAACGGACCCCGGCTCGCAATTCTACGCCGAGGCGCGCGAGGTCTATGACAGCGTGCGCAAGTTGACCGACGAGCAGGAAGAGATCGCACTCTACTGGTCCGACGATGCGGGCGCGACGGCCACACCGCCGGGTCACTCGCTTTCCGTCGCGACGCAGTTGCTGGAGCAGGGTGAGCTTTCGCTGGCCGAGGCCGCGCTTCTCTACGCGCGGCTGGGAATTGCGCTCAACGATGCCTTCATTGAATGCTGGCAGGCCAAGTACGAGTACAACGTAGTGCGCCCCATCACTTATATTCAGAAATTCATTGACCCCAACTGGAACGAGCCCGAAGTCACTGACCCCGTGCGCACGCCCAACTTCCCCGAGTACACGTCGGGCCATTCGGTGGCATCGCGCGCCGCCGCTGAAATTCTCACGGATGCCTTTGGCGATCCCTGGCGTTTCACCGACATCACCCACGTAGACCGCGGCATCGCGCCGCGCACCTTCCCCTCCTTTTACGCCGCTGCCGACGAGGCTGCCATCTCGCGCCTCTATGGTGGCATCCACTACCGCTCCGCAATCGAGAATGGGCTGGCGCAGGGTGCATGCGTTGGCCGGCGTGTGCTTGCGCTCAAGTTTGTCGCCCCCTGATTGCCTCCACTCCTCAGCTAAAATCGCAACGCTGCACGCATCCATCCTGCCTGCCAATCGTTGGCAATGCGTAGCGGAGAGCCTCCTGCCCCTTGTTCGGGGCGGGCGCGTTTCGGCGTCCACAAAGTGAGTGCCATGAGGCCCTCCACACACTCCAGAAACGCAGCGCTTGGGCCTCGCGTGGTGGCCGCGCGCCCGAAGAATGGCGGCATACCTTGTACAAAAGATGGATACAGTATGGATACAGTATGGATACAGTACGGACAGAATGGGAGTATCCCTACTTTCGCATCCATCCCCGCCTGCTATGCTGCCCGCAGCCAAATGGCTGCAATGCCTCCCCCTACTTTCGCTAAGGAGACGTGTATGAAGCCTCAATTGACCGATGTTGGAGCGCGGACAGCTGTTGCGGCGCGTGCAGACAGGCCTCGCGCCATTACCAGGCAGACAGTCGTCATGTTGCTGCTTGCATCGCTGCTTGCCGTTGTGGCGAGCACGCTGCTCTTTTCCGCCGTAGGCGCGCAGAGCGAACCAGCTGCGCCCGCTGCACCCAATAATGCCACGTTGACTGTGGCTCACTTCGCACCCTTCACAGACACAGTCCCCAGCACATCTGTAAGCGTCCAGGTAAACGGCAGCGACGTCATCACGGACTTCGTTTTCGGTGAGAAAGAGGCCGGTATTCCCCTGCCTGCAGGCACCTACACGATTTCGATCGTGCCCACGGGCGAAGTTACGCCTGCTTTGGTAACGACTGCGACGGTTGAGAGCGGCGTGGACTACACGCTTGCAGCAATCGGCGGGGCCAACAACTGGCCGCTTGAGCTCTATGCACTCGTCAATGACAGCACACCCTTGACGGACACGGGTAAGGTGCGCATTACCCACCTGGCCCCTTTCGCGTCGGAGCTGGATGACACCGAGGTGGACATCTGCACGGATGCCGGCGCCCCTGTAACAGGGCTGACAGGCATTCCGTACAAGGCAAGCACTGGCTATCTGCCGCTGCCGGCAGGCCTCTATGACCTGATAATCACCGTTGCGGGCACGGATTGCGCCGCGGTTGCGCTTGACGTGCCGCCCTTCGCCCTGCGCGTGGGCCAGGTGGCGGACATTTTCGCCATCGGTGAGAGCGTTTCACTGGCCGCAAATGTTGCCGACACAAACGGCGATAGCGGCATTCCCCTGCAGCTTTCGGTGGACGGCTTGACGGCGCGCATTGCCGTGGGCCACTTTGCCCCCTTTGCCAACACGCCTGCCGGCACCTCGGTAAGCGTTGCACTGAGTGGCTCCACCGTGCTGACCGACTTCGTCTTCGGCACGCTGACGCCCTACATTGATGTTGCACCGGGCACATACCCCGTGGCGATTACGCCCACAGGCGCCGCATCGCCCGCCATTACGGGTACGGCCAACATCACAGGCTTTGTGGACTTCACGCTCGCCGCGATTGGCAACGGGACGCAGCCGCTTGAGCTGTTCCAACTTGAAGATGACAACCTGACGCCTCCGCCGAGCGGCCAGGCACGCCTGCGCCTGACGCACTTCGCCCCGATTGCGGCCACCATCCCCGCCACGGCGGTTGACGTCTGCGTCGTGGGTTCAACGACACCAGTGGTTGCGGGCTTGCTCTACAAGGAGTCGGCCATCCTCAACCTGCCCGCCGGCACGTACGACACCTTTGTGGCTGCACCGGGCAGCAGTTGCGCCACAGGGCTCTTCGACATCCCGCCCTTCAGCGTTGTGGACGGGCAGATTGCCTACCTCTACGCCGTGGGTGACATCACCAACCTGCCCCCGGGTGCCGTGGTACAGGGGTTGACCCTTGGCGCAGTCATCCGGCTGCCGATCATCTTCAAGCAGGTCGCGGCGCGACATCATCGACACGGCGGTGGAAGCCGGCCAGTTCAAAACACTGGCCACTGCGCTGACCGCTGCCAACCTGGTTGACACGCTTAGGGGGCCGGGACCCTTCACGGTCTTCGCACCCACCGACGCCGCCTTCGCCAAGATTCCGCAGGCGACGCTTGACGCACTCCTGGCCGACCCGAGCGGTGCGCTTACCGACATTCTGCTCTACCACGTGGTGCCCGGGCGTATCGTATCGTCGCAGTTGACGCCCGGCCTCACTGCCACCACGGTGCAGGGGCAGCAACTCACCTTCACACAGGATGCGCAGCAGCGCTGGCTGGTGAATGACGTGCTGATCAGCACGCCCAATGTGCTCGCCTCGAATGGCGTCATCCACGTGATTGATTCCGTTCTGCTGCCGCCCACGCCTTAACCACGCCGTAACAGAGTCCTCGGCACTCTGGACTACAGAACGCTATCGCAGAGCGGGAGCGGGGAAATTTCCCCCGCTCCCGCTCTCTTTCGAGCCGCTTTCATGCGCTGTGCTACAATGGCACGGCAGCGCCGCCCTACAGGCGCCAAGGTGATTCTATGGCTCGCAGTCGCAAGGAACCCCAACCGCAGATGGATTCGCTCTTTTCTCAGCTGGACGTGGAAGCGCCTGTCCAGGAGAAGAGCACGCCTGTTGTAATCACGTTGCCCGTCCCCGCGCAGCCGGCGAAACGCGCAGCGCGCAGCAGCAAGGTCTCAGTGACGATAGCGGTTGGCGCGCCCTCCACACGAGGCGCCGCGACGCTGCCAAACGCCGCGCCTGTGCCGGGCCAGCGCAACGCGCCGCTTACCATTTCGGCGCTCAGCACCCACATTCTGGCGCTCTTTGAGCGCGATGAACTGCTGCGCGACCTGTGGGTGGTGGGCGAGGTGAGCAACTGGAAGCGCGCCGCGTCGGGCCACATCTACTTCAGCCTCAAGGATGCCGGCGGCACGATTAGTGCGGTGATGTGGCGCGCGAGCGCCGTCGCCCAACGCTGGCTGCCGCAGGAAGGCGACCTTGTGCACGCCCACGGTTCGGTGAGCATCTACCCCGAGCGTGGCCAGTACCAGATGTACGTCAATGAGCTGCAGCCCGTGGGGCGCGGCCAGCTCTATGCGGCCTATGAGGCGCTCAAGGAGCGACTGGCCGCCGCCGGTTACTTTGACGCTGCGCGCAAGCGCCCCATTCCCGAGCGGCCGCAGCGCATTGCCATTGTCACAAGCACGGCCACTGCGGCCCTGCGCGACATTCTCCGCATCCTTTACGGCCGCTGGCCTATGGTCGAGGTATTGCTCTTCCCCGCACTGGTGCAGGGGAGCGAGGCGCCCGCACAGGTGGTGGCGGCGCTGGCCAATGCCAATCGCTACAGCGAGATGTTGGCCGCGATTGATGTAATCATTGTGGCGCGCGGCGGCGGCAGCATTGAGGACCTCTGGTGCTTCAACGATGAGCAGGTGGCGCACGCCATCTTCAACAGCCGCTGCCCGATTGTCACCGGCGTGGGCCACGAGACTGACTTCACGATTGTGGATTTTGTGGCCGATCTGCGCGCGCCAACGCCCTCTGCGGCGGCGGCAGCCTGCGTGCCCGACAGCGCCGACTTGCGCGCGCAGCTGCACGCCCTGCGCAGCAGCCTTGCGCAGGATGTTGAGGCGCTGCTGGAAAACAGCCGCGCCCACTTCGCACAGCGCCAATTGCGTCTGCAGCGACTGAACCCCGAGCGTATTCTGCGCCTCAACCGTCAGCAGGTGGACGAGCGCACGCGCCGCCTGGGGCTTGCTGGCCACACAGAGCTTGCGGCGCTGCGCGGCAGAGACGCGCACAGCCAATTTGCGGCTGCATGCGCTCAACCCGCAGCGCGTGCTCGAGCGCGGCTACAGCATTGTCCAGGGTGAGCAAGGGCAGGTTGTCATTGCGCCCGAAATGGCGCACGTGGGCGAGCGTCTGCGCATTCGTTCGGCCGGCGGCGCCTATGACGCCCGCAAGGAGTCGTAAGCGCCCGCTGCTCGGCCAGACGCAAGCGCGGCTGCGGCCGCGCTCACGAACAAACGATTGGTGTGTGAATGCCTGCACACAAACGTCATTCCTTTTTCCCTTGTTGCAGCTCTTCCTTTGCGCTCTTTGCTGTCTTGGCACCTTTGCGTTGAGGCAGTTTACTGTCCAGGATTACGACACAAGCGAGTTAGCCATGAAATCACGAACCATTCTCTTTGCTCTCCTTCTCATTGCAGCCCTTTCTGTCAGCGGCTGCAGCATGCTCTTTGGTGGCGGCGATGATGCCGCACCCGCCCCTGTTGAGAGCGAGGCACGCGCCGTCGTGCCCACCTTTACAGCCACGCCCCCGGGCCAGGCGCCAGCCGCCACCCCCACAATTGCGTTTGACCAGGCTGTGGGCGGCAACAGCGACGTGGCCGCCGCGCCTGCTCTGGCTGCGGCGCAAGCGGTGGACGGCGTCACGGCAGCTGCAGGTGTCACGAACACGGTTCCCGTCACCACTGCCCCTGCCGCCGAACCTGCGCCATCGCCCACCCCTGCCCCCAAACCGAGGCTCGTGGTGCAGCAGGATGGCATCAACGTGCGCCAGGGGCCGAGCGTCAACTTCGGCATTGGGGGCACGGCCAACTCGGGGCAGGAGTTCGACATCATTGCCAAAAACCAGGCGGGTGACTGGTGGCAGGTTTGCTGCGTCAACGGCGAGCCGGTTTGGGTCTTTGGCGAACTGGCCACAGTGACCAACGCCGAGAGCGTGACCGTAAACGAGAACATCGCCGCACAGCCCACCGCCGCGCCGGTGGCCGCCGCACCAGCGCCCGCCCCGGTTGAGGCCGCACCCGCACCCGCCCCTGTTGAGGCTGCACCCGCACCCGCCGAGCCGGCGCCTGCCGCACCGCCCGCAGATGACCCTTGCGCCGGTATCGGCGGCGATGGCTGCAAATTCAAGCTGCGTGGCGGCCCCTCCTTCTCGCCCAATGGCGAACTCAAGCTCACGCTTGGCTTTATTCACAGCGGGATTGATGGCGGACAACCGCAGGGCAGCTACTTTGTGGTCGTCCTCAAGGACGGCAACAACGTCGGCATCTCCGACAGCGTGCGTTCGTATGATCCCTCGGTCGAGCAGCGGCAGGGGCCCAATGGCAAGTACAACTATGAGTACAAGGTGGGCCTCGACAAGTTGGGCGGCAGCGTGGCCGGCAACTACTCGATCTGGGTGCTGGACGGCAACGGCGAGCCGCGACAGCCAGACCTTTAACTTCGCCGTGCCCGATGGCCAGGGTGAGGTGTGGATGGTCTTCGACCAGGCGTAGCCAGCCACCCGCTGTGTGACCACGCGTAGCGCCGCTGCAGGTGATGCGGTGATGCCTGGGCGGCCCATGCGGTGCTTGGCAAACAGGAAACGCAAATCGTTCCGCAATCCACTGTAAAACAAGCCCCGCCGGCTGCAGCCGGCGGGGCTTGTTCATGCGTCGGCCATTACATTGATAATCATCAATGTAAATTGACAAATGTCAATCTAGGTGCGATAATGGCCGCATGATGAATGATCCCACAGAGCAGACGTTGGAAACCACCGCATGCCAGGCACCTGTCGACTGCTTGCGCATTGGCAATGACGAGGCGCTCGCGCTGGCGGCGGCCTTCAAGGCAATCGGTCACCCTGTGCGCCTGCAGATTCTGGAACTGCTCAGCAGGAACAACGGGCAGTTCTGTGTCTGCGAGGTAGAGGCATGCTTCGAACTCTCGCAGCCCACAATCTCGCACCACTTGCGAGTGTTGCGCGAGGCAGGGCTGGTAAGCGCCGAACAGCGCGGGCTATGGGCCTACTATCAGGTGCGGCGCGAGCGTGTCGAGCCACTGCGTGCGCTGCTGGACGGCTGGATCGCAGCCTCCGCCCCACGATGAGACAACTTGACGTCAGTCAACCATACACAAGGAGAACAATATGACAATTGAACCGATTGAACTGGCAACGGCCCCAACCGACATTCGCGACGAAGTGAGCGAGCACTATGCCGATCGCGTGCGCAGCGAATCCTCCTGCTGCGACAGCGGTTGTTGCGGCGACAGCAACACACGCGCAACTGAGCTCTACACGGCCGACGATCTATCGATTGTGCCTGGAGAGAGCGCAGCCGTGGCCTATGGCTGTGGCAACCCTGCTGCGATAGCGGCGCTTCAGCCGGGCGAAGTTGTGCTCGACATGGGCTCAGGCGGCGGCATCGACTGCTTCCTGGCGGCGCGCCGTGTGGGCGAATCCGGTTTCGTCTACGGTGTGGACATGACGGACGAGATGCTGGACCTTGCGCGCCGCAATGCCGAGCGCCACAACATCAAGAATGTCGAGTTCCGCAAGGGTTTCATCGAACAGATTCCGCTCGAGGACCAGGCGGTGGATGTGATCATCTCCAACTGTGTCATCAACCTGTCGCCCGACAAGCCGGCGGCCATGCGCGAAGCGCTGCGCATCCTGCGCCCGGGTGGCCGCCTCGCCCTGTCGGACATTGTGGTTAATGGCACGCTCGCCGATCTCCCCGTGACGGAAGCGCAGGTGCGCGCTGCGCTTTCGTGGGCCGGCTGTATTGCAGGCGCGCTCACGATTGACGAGATGAAAGACGTGCTGCTGGAGGCAGGCTTCGAAGATATCTCGATAGAGCCACACGGCCACGCCGCGTTGCAGGCGCGCGCCGGCGATGACGAGCTGGAAGCGGCGCTCGGGGCCGAGGTGACGGCGAAGCTGACTGACCGCTTTGCGAACGCCACAATCCAGGCGCGCCGGCCCAAATAGCTGCACTGGCGCAACGACGCACCGCGCAACAATTAAGCGCTGCGAACCAAGCCTGTACACAGATTTCACAGAAACAGACAGATAACAACCGATTGTCTATCGTTGTTATCTGTCTGTTTCTGTGAAATCTGTGTACAGGCTTGGTTCGCAGCGCTTCATTGTTGCGCATGCAATGTCCCTGTAGACCTGCGCCCCCTCTCTCTTGCGCCGCGCTTGTTGTAACTGTACAATCGAGCAGCCGCGTCGTGCTGGGAAGTGCTGTGGGGCAAGTGATCTTCGACGGTAAGAATCATCAAATCAAGCCTGGGTAATGGTCGGGATGTAACTGCGGCACGCGAAGCCTTTCATTGTTTCAACATGCAATCTTTCAACCATAGCAGTTGGACGCTGGAAAGAGGAGATCGACCATGACGGCATGGGCATATTTCGAAGGCAGCATTCGCCCGATTGATGAGGCACGCGTGAGCGTGCGTACGCACACCTTCAACTACGGCACAGGCGCATTTGGCGGCCTGCGCGGCTACTGGAACAAGGACGCGCAGCAGCTTTACGTCTTCCGCATTGGAGACCACTACCGCCGCTTCCTCAACAGCGGTCGCATCCTTATGGCGCACGTGGAGGAGACGCCCGAAGATCTCGTGGCGATTACGCTCGAACTGCTGCGGCGCGAGGGCTGGCGTGAGGACTGCTACATCCGCCCCCTGCTCTACAAGGCGGATGAAGTCATTGGCGTGCGCCTGCATGATCTCCGCGACGCAATCACCATCTTCAGCCAGCCCTTCGGCCGCTACATTCAGGACGAAGAGGGTGCGAAGGTCTGCACCAGCAGTTGGCGGCGCGTAGACGATACGGCGATTCCGCCGCGCGGCAAGCTGATTGGCTCCTACATGAACAGCGCGCTCATCAAGAGCGAGGCCATGCTCAACGGCTTTGACGAGGCGCTTGTGCTTGACCAGGCGGGCCATGTGGCCGAGGGCAGCGCCGAGAATCTCTTCATTGTGCGCAACGGCACGCTGATTACGCCGCCCGTGCAAAGCAATGTGCTCGAGGGCATTACGCGCGGCACACTCATGCACCTGGCCACGCAGGAGCTGGGCGTGGCTGTGGCCGAACGCGAAATCGACCGCTCCGAGGTCTATTACGCTGACGAGGCATTCTTCTGCGGCACGGGCGTACAGGTTGCCGCGATTGCCAGCGTGGACCACAGGCCGATCGGCACGGGTACAATCGGCCCGATTACCTCACAACTCCGCGACCTCTTCTTCCGCGTTGTCCGCGGCGAAGAACCAAAGTTCATGCATTGGCTGACGCCTGTGTATGACAACAACGACAGCTAGCAACGCTGTTGATACCGCAATGGAAGGTGCAGTCAGGCAATGAGGGAGCGGGGATCGGGGAACAGGGATCGATGACACCCGAGCGGTCCTCGATCCCTGTTCCCTTGTTCCACATCATGGGTGCCATGGCGGACACACTTCACCAGCAACTCACTCGAATGGACTGATTTGTGGACACTCTCAAACAAGCGGTAGAGCAGCAGTTTAGCCGCACGGCCGACGCCTATCGCACCAGCAGCGTGCACGCCGCCGGCGCCGACCTGGAGCGCATGGTGGCTTTGGCAGCACTGACCGGGCACGAAGAGCTCCTTGACGCCGGCTGCGGCGCAGGCCACACCGCCGTTGCGCTGGCTCCCTCCGCCCGCAGCGTGGTTGCGTTTGACCTCAGCGAGCGCATGTTGGCCGTGACCGCACAGCTTGCCGCCGAGCGCGGGCTGGACAATGTTGCCACGCGCCAGGGCGACGTCGAAGCGCTCCCCTTTCCCGATGCTTCGTTTGACCTGGTGGTGAGTCGCTACAGCGCGCACCACTGGCCCAAGCCACTGGCCGCGCTGCACGAGATTGCGCGGGTGCTCAAGCCGGGCGGCCGCTTCCTGCTCGATGACATTGTCTCGGTGGATGACTACACTGTTGACACGCACCTGCAAACGATTGAACTGCTGCGTGACCCGTCGCACGTGCGCGACCATCCGCCTTCCGAGTGGCTGGCGCTGTTGCGTGCTGCCGGCTTCGCGGCTGAGGTGGACTTCGCCTTTCCTTGTCGCCTCAACTTTGCCGACTGGACGCAGCGCATGGCAACGCCGCCTGCGGCTGTGGCGCTACTGCGCGAGCGCATGGCAAGCGGCACCCGCCGAAGTGCGCGCCGCGCTGCAAATTGATGCCAATGGCGATAACTTCACCATCCCCGGCGCACTCTTTGTGGCAACAAAGTGACGCTAGTCCACAGATTTCGTAGATGTCTCACTGGTGCATCCGGCAAGTACGCGACGCTTTTCGTAGCGGCTGCTTCAGCTGCCGTAGGTGGAGATAGCGTCGCGTCCTCGACAACGGCAGCTGAAGCAGCCGCTACGAAAAGCGTCGCGTACTTGCCGGATGCACCACTCACAGATAACGACGGATGAACGGCGCATGCACGAAGCAGTGAATTGGTTGCGGTTGTCCGTGCAAACCCGTGCGAAATCTGTGAAATCCGGTTACTTGTTTTTCCCAAGCGGACAGGTCGATTAATGCTTCAAGCGCAGGAACAGCTACTGGATGGCATGGCGACTGCTGCGCCGGCGGACGCCACGCGCCGCAGCGAGTTCTGGGCAGGGTTGCGCGCCACGCTGCCGCTGGTGCTGGGTGCAATTCCCTTCGGCATCATCTTTGGCGCCGTGGCCGTCACGAGCGGCCTTTCGGCGTGGGCCACGGTCGCCATGTCGGCCATGGTCTTTGCAGGGTCATCGCAATTTATCGCCGTGGGGCTGGTGGCAAGTGGCGCGGGCATCGCGCTGATCGTGTTGACGACCTTCGTGGTCAATCTGCGCCACGCGCTCTACGCCGCGTCGCTTGCGCCGCACATGAAGCATCTGCCGCAGCGCTGGCTCGCGCCCCTCGGCTTCTGGCTCACCGACGAGAGCTTCGTCGTGGTGATTGCGCACTACAGCCGCATGGATGCGTCACCGTGGAAGCACTGGTATTTCCTCGGGTCGGCGCTCGTCATGTATATCAACTGGAACCTCTGCACGTGGATTGGGATTGTGGCAGGGAGATCGATTCCCAACATTGAAGCGTGGGGGCTGGAATTCGCCATTTCGGTCACCTTCATCGGCATGTTGATGCCCATGTTGCGCCAGCGCAGCATTGTATTGAGTGTGGCCGCAGCGGGCAGTGCCGGGCTGTTTTTCGCCGGGCTGCCCAACCAGTTGGGGCTGATTGTGGCCGCGCTGACGGGCGTGGCAGTGGGCATGGCCACGCGCCGCTTCGACGCGCCGCCCAGAGCGGATGAGAGCGCATGAGCAGCTGGGAGTGGATTCTGATTCTGGGGATGACTGCCGTGACCGTAGCCGTGCGCTACCCCGTGCTCGCGCTGGTGAGCCGCATGCAGCTGCATCCGCTGGTGCTTGATGCCATGCGCTACATTCCGCCCGCGGTGCTGGCCGCGATTGTTGTGCCTTCTCTGCTCATGCCGCACGGCGCGGGCATCGAGTTCACCTGGCGCAACGAGTACCTGGTGGCGGGCATTGCGGCGGCGCTCATCGGCTGGCGCACGCGCAACCTGCTGCTGACAATTGCACTGGGCATGGCCAGCTTCTGGCTGTGGCGTCTCATCGCCTGACTTCTTCAACGCAAAGGTGCAAAGGGAGCAAAGAGCGCAAAGGCAAGCCTTTGCGCTCTTTGCTCCCTTTGCACCTTTGCGTTGAAGAAGTTGCTGGTTCGATATTAATCCAGTGCGGCGGGCGGCAGAAAACCTTCGCTGGCCGAAGCGACGCCCATCTTCCACGCAGCAAAACGCATGGCGCGCGCGAGCGCCGTGCGCGCATCCAGCCCACGCCAGTAGCCATCCACAAAGCAACTAAAGAGCGCGTCGCCCGCGCCCACCGTGCTGACGATGGGCCGCAGCGTCTGCGCGGGCAGGTGCGTCAGCGCGCCCGTGGCGCGCTCGGCCAGCAGCGCGCCATCGCCCCCCATTCCAATCACAAGCAGCTCGGGCGCATAGCGCGCCATCACCGCGCGCGCCCATGATTCAGGCGCGTCGGGCAGGCGCTCATGGCTCATGAAGAGAATATCGGCAGCCTGCATAAAGTCGGCGTTGTAGGAATCCTCCAGGTCGCCCAGCGCATGCACATCCGTGGCGATGGGCTTGCCGGCGGCACGCGCTGCTGCCAGCATGGGCCGCGCGAAGTTGATGTTGCAGAGCACACACCCGTCGACCTTCAACAGCGCCTGTGCAAAGGGAGCCATGGGGTAGGCGCGCTCCTGAATATCCTTGAGGTCGGTGAAGATCTGGCGCTTGCCCTGCGCATCGTGGAGGATGACCGATTGACAGGTTGCATCGAGCGCGGGCAGTACGTGATCCGCACGCAACGGCACTGCCGCCAGCGTGCGCTGCACCAGCACGCCCGGGCCGTCATCGCCAATCAGCGAGAGGAAGTCCACGTCGTTGCCCAGCACCGTGAGTGCCTTGCTGACGTTGTATCCCACGCCGGAGACAGTTGCGCCAATGCCGAAAAAGGGGTAGCTCACCGGCGCGTAGACAACGGGAAACGCATCGATGCGCAACGTCGTTTCGAAGTTGGTGAGGCCGGCAACAAGAATTCTGGCCATTTGCGTCAGGTTGGGTTGGGCATGGTGCTATGAAACCGAGAGGATTTGCTCAAAGTTGGGCATTGGCTTGGGGTAGCCCGGGTGCTCCTTGGCTGCATCCAGCGCCTTGTGGATGGCATGGTAGGAACGCCAGTAGCGCAGATTGCGTTCGTCCACATAGACAAAGCCCAGCCGTCGCGCTGCCAGAATCAGCCCCTGCACATAGAGCGTGTAGGGAGGCACCTTGAGCAGCAGCTTGTCGAAGAGATCCACACGTCCGCGTGCACGGGCGCGCAAGACGGAGAGCCATGCACCCAGTTCGTCCACAAAGAGGTCAATCGGGTCCATGTCGTCGTCGTAGATGCTCTTGTTGACAATTATGATGGGGGCGGTTGACTCAAGGTCAATTGTGCTGCGCGCGACTTCATTGTCAATGTGCGCGTACCCGCCAAGGCAGTACAGGCTAAGCACGCTGTGCTGAATGCTTTCAACCTGGATCATGCCGGGCGCAACGGCCATCAAGGAACCGTCATGTATGGGGTAGCTGAGTGTTTTGTAGCCAATGCCATTTGCCCCGGGAACCGGAACGGTTGCGTGCAGGGCGTGGGCTGTACCCTTGACGGTGGGGGGAAAGAGGTGAATGCCCACATGCTTCGGACCGAGATCGTGCGGGTCCGCAGCGGGGTACAAAACGATTGTCTCCTGAACTCCCATGACCTGGATCTCTCCTGTGCTGATCCCGGCCAGCCGAAGCGATTAGGTTTCCTGCTGGTCCCAGAGTTGGCGTGTAAGTTGGGCGTGGCCCACGTGCTGCGCAGCGTGCTCGAGCGCATGATGGAGCAGCCATGCAACCGTAAAGTTGCGCTGGTGGCGCGGGGAGTAACGCTCCTGCGCGAGGTCGTCGAGCGTGAGGGGCTCAATTGCGGTGGCGGCATCCGCCATAGCCGCGTCAAGTCGCATGGTGAGCGCCGCGCCATCCACCTTCCGCGTGGCAAATTCACTGTCGCGATCGCGTTGTGATGTGCGCCCACCCAGCAGGTCGCCCAGCAGGAAGCTCTGTGCCCCCGCAACGTGCGTCACAAGAGCCGCAAGGGAATTGGCAGTGGGCGCTGGGGCCCAATCCAGCGCCGCTGCGGACGCATTCTCAAAGGTGCGCTTGAGCTCATCGTGCTGGCTTTGCAGCATCTGCAGGTATTCGGCAAAGTAGGTATGCATGTGGCATCTCGCAATCGGGCCGGTGCGCCCGTGTGTGACATAGAGTGGACGGAAACATTCGTTTGTTCATTCTATCACAAAGTGGAAAAGAGCGCCGGAGCGCGCTTAGCAGCCAGACATTTGCAGCCGGAAATTAGTAGTCAGAAAGGATATGACTATGACGGAGAATCTGCGTTGGGGAATCCTCTCAACCGCCGACATCAACGATTCGGTGATCGGCCCGCTGCGCACGGCGAAGCGCAGCACACTTGTTGCCGTAGCCAGCCGGGGAATCGAAAAGGCGCAGGCCTATGCCGATGAGAAGGGCATTGGCCGTGCGTATGGCGATTACGAGTCGCTGCTTGCCGATCCCGAGATTGACGTGATCTACAACCCGCTGCCCAACACCATGCACGAAGAGTGGACAGTTGCAGCACTGGAGGCCGGCAAGCATGTACTCTGCGAAAAGCCAATGGTCACCAACGAGGCGCAGCTGGATCGAATTGAGGCGGCGCAGAAGCGGTCGGGCAAGGTGGTCTTTGAGGCCGTCAAGTACCTGCACCACCCCCAAACGTGGAAGATCATCGAGTCGCTGCAAAACAATGAATGGGGCCGGCTGCAGATGCTGCAGGGCTGGCTCCACTTCTACCTGCCCCCGGAAGAGAAAGAGAACATCCGCCTCCAGCCGCAACTCGGCGGCGGCGCTTACTGGGATCTTGGCGTCTACCCAGCCGGCTATGCCATTTCCCTCAACGGCGGCGTTGCACCCCAGGAGGTGTACGCGGTGCAGCACAAGAGCGAGGCCGATGTGGACATTAGCATGAATGTGCAAATGCGCTTTGCCACAGGCGCAATTGCGCAAGTCAGTTGCAGCTTCCGCACGCCATGGCGCGATGATATGTACATTGTGTGCGACAGTGCGGTGGTCCACGTACCTGTGCCCTTCAGCGCCGGCGAAGACGGCAAGGAGAGCCGCTTTAGCGTGACGAGCCTCGAAAAAGGCGACGAGCAAACGGTGACGACTGAGCCGCGCAATCCCTTTCTGGGCGAGGTGGAGCAGATGGAGGCCTGCGTGCTTGACGGTGCGCAGCCAATGGTGCCGTTGGAACTGAGCCGAGAGTTCGTGCGCACTGCGCTGGCCGTCTATGCATCGGCGCAAAGCGGCCGCCCTGAGCAGATAGCGGCGCGCCTGCCGTAGCTCTCTGGCAAAGGGCGCCGGCGCGGGTGTTGGAGGTCGGAAGAATACAGATACCGCTAGTGCAGCGAGGCTTCCATCAGCGGAAGCCTCGCTGCGTTTGCGCTATCAATGCGGGGCGCGCCTCTAGAGGTCATGTCATGAGACGTGACCTCTAAAGGCGCGCCCCATGTCCAACAGGGCTTCTCAAGAGTCGCCCTGACCACAATATTGATGATTGACAGTGACCAGACAACGTGATAGGTTATGATTGTTCGTGATGAGTCCTGACGTATCCCCTAGCGAAAGAAAAACCGCCGTGAGCGAATTGCTCTCAGTCTCTTCTGTTGAACGGCAGGAGCAACTGCTGGAGTGGCTGCAGCGGAGACAGCGTGCATCCATTCCTGAAATTATGAGCGAGTTTGGGGTGAGCCCGGCCACAGCGCGCCGCGACCTCGATTCGCTGGCAGAGCAGGGGCGTCTGCAGCGTGTGCGTGGCGGGTGCACTGGCTGTACGGCGCGCCCCGCCCGAAGCGCCTGTGACGGCGCGTGCTGTCGAGCAGGTGGCCGAAAAGGAGCGCATCGCGGCTGCGGCCGCGTTACAGATCGAGGATGGCGACACCATCTTCCTGGGCAGCGGCACCACCGTTGAACTGCTGGCAAAAGCCGTGCACACGCGGCGCGATCTCACAGTGATCACCAATTCGCTGCTGGTGCTGAATGCGCTGCACGGCGCACCGGGCATCAACCTGGTTTGCCTGGGCGGCACGCTGCGCACTTCGGAGGACTCCTTCATTGGCCCGATGACGCAACAGGCGCTTGCCGATCTGCGTTCGCTGCGCGTGATCATGGGCATTCGCGCCATCGATGTCGAAGCGGGCCTCACCAACGCCTACCTGGAAGAAAGCCTCATTGACCGCGCCATTCTGGCCCTCGGCAGCGAAGTGCTGATTCTGGCGGACCACACAAAGTGTGGCCGCGTCTCCACGGTTTTTGTGGCCGGCCTGGAAGCGATCGACGTGCTGATTACGGATAGCGCGGCGCCGCAGGAATTTCGCTCGGCGGTAGAGGCGCAGGGCATTACAGTCATCGCTGTCTAGCCTGCTCCTCGCACGTGTGCAATCGTGCATGACGGGCAATCACGGTTCTTCGTAGCGGGGCTTCCCGCCGTCTGGCCCGAGCCTCAAATCCCGCGCCACACCAGAAAGAGAATGGCCCATGCAACTTGCTGATTTCCGGCCTCGACCGGCGCTTGTGACCAGGACGACGGAGGTGCTGACACCCCGCTTCCCGGTCATTGATGCCCACAATCACCTGGGCACCCCCTTTGGCGGCGGTTGGGACAAGAAGCCACTGCCTGCGCTGATTGACCTGCTGGACGAGGCACAGGTGCGCGTCTATGTCGACCTGGACGGCGGCTGGGGCGAGGCGATTCTGGAGCAGCACCTCGACTACTTCAAGGCCTATGCGCCCGAGCGCTTTCGCATCTTTGGCGGCGTTGCCTGGGAGGCCTGGCCCGAGCAGGGCAACAACTTTGGTGAGTGGGCAGCGGCGCGCTTCCGCGCACAGGTGGCGCGCGGCGCGCAAGGGTTGAAGATTTGGAAGCCTTTTGGGCTAAGCGTGCGCGACGACGCGGGCCGCTTGGTCGATGTGGACGATCCCCGTCTGGACCCCGTGTGGGCCACGGCCGGCGAGCTGAACATGCCTGTACTTGTGCACGTTGCCGACCCAGTGGCCTTTTTTGATCCGCTGGATAACACCAATGAGCGCTGGGACGAATTGGGCTCACATCCGGAATGGCACTTCCCCAGCCCGCCCTTCCCCTCCTTCCTTCACATTCTCGAGAGCTTCGCGCGCCTGGTGGAACGCCACCCGCAAACCACCTTCATTGGCGCACACGTGGGCTGCTACGCCGAGAATCTGGCCTGGGTGTCGGCGCTGCTGGATCGCTGCCCAAACCTCTACATCGACTTCAGCGCGCGCGTTGGCGAACTGAGCAGGCAGCCCTACAGTGCACGCCGCCTCTTCATCAAGTACGCCGATCGCATCCTCTTCGGCACCGATGCCTCGCCCGATCTGGACGCCTACCGGCTCTACTACCGCTTCCTGGAGAGTGACGACGAGTACTTCTCCTATGACGGCAACGAGGTGCCCGGGCAGGGGCGCTGGGCGCGCGTACGGACTCTATCTGCCCGATGATGTTCTGCGCAAGGTCTACTATGAGAACGCGGAAAGGGTGGTGCTTACGTGAGTACTCCACTGTGGGACGGTGCACAGAAGCGTGCGCAGGGTGGCGAAAGCGGCCTCTACACCCGCGCCGAAATCCTCTCCCAGCCTGAGGCGTGGTCGGCGGCGTTGGGCGTGCTGAGAGCCGAAGTGTCGCGCTTGCGCAGCTTTTGGCAGGAGGCCGGTTGCGACCGTGTTCTCTTTACTGGCTGCGGCTCAACCTACTACCTTTCGATTGCCGCGGCTGCGCTCATGCAGGAGGAGACCGGCATCCCCGCGACGGCGAAGCCTGCCTCGGAGGTGTGGCTCAACCCGGGTGCGCTGCCTCGGCGCGGCCGCACGCTGCTCGTGGCCGTGAGCCGCTCGGGCGAGACGACCGAGACGCTGCGCGCCTGTACAAACTTCCGCGCGATGGACTACGGCCCCATTCTCACGCTCTGCTGCTATCCAGACACGCCTCTCACCGAGTTGGGCGACGTTAACCTGGTCTTCCCCTCGGCGCAGGAGGAGAGCGTGGCGCAGACGCGGGCCTTCACGACGCTCTACTCTGGCCACGGCGGCGCTGGCCGCTTTCTGGCACGATGAAGCGCCCTCTCCACTCTGGGGCGAGCTGCAACGCCTCCCGCTGATTCTGCGCCGCGTGCTGGACACCTATGGGGAGACATTGGAAAACCTGGGCGCTGACCTGGGTGTGGAACGCTTTTACGTGCTCGGCTCCGAGGTGCGCTATGGCCTCGCGTGCGAGATCAGCCTCAAGATGAAGGAGATGACGCTGAGCCACAGCGAGCCCTTCTACACCATGGAGTTCCGCCACGGGCCCATGAGCATGGTCACGCCCTCCACGCTGATTGTAGGGCTGCTGGGCCCCGGCCGGCGCGTGCAGGATGAAGCGGTGCTGCGCGAAATGGCCGGCATGGGGGCGCGCACGCTGCTCATTGCCGAGGGCGACGCAGACATTAACCTGGAGAGCGGCCTCTCGGAGCTGGCGCAAAGCCTGCTGCTTGTGCCGCCCGGTCAACTTGTGGCGCTAAGCCGTTCGCTTGCCAAGGGGCTCAATCCCGACCGCCCCAACAACCTGAGCACTGTGGTCTTTTTGGATGGAGAGTAAGTTTGCTCCAGCCCGGGCCGACAGTGATGGGCGTTGTGCAGTTGAACAAAAAGGCGGGCGTTCTCTCGAGTCCCTGGTCGAACGAGCGACCCCAACTGCGCAACGCCCAAGTGATGCCCACATCGCCCGCAAGCCCGACCAACCGAGGCAATCCGATTCGGCGCAACAACCTCATCTTGCGTCCCGCGCCCTCATGGAATCTGAAGTAATTCTCAAGTTCTTTGGCGTTTACCAGTTGTTTGCTTGTCCGGCCCCACTTCTCTTCTGCCCAGGGGCAGACCACTCAAGGAAGGCTATCGCATGAAGACACACAAGGCACTACGCTGGTTAATCGTTCTCTCGATTGTCTATGACCCTGCTGGCGGCCTGCAGCCCGGCCGGCACGTCAGCCCCAGCCGCCGAGGGCGAATCGGCCCCGGCTGCGAGCGACACGACTGAAATCAACTACATGCTTTGGGGATCACCCGACGAACTGGCTGTCTGGCAGACGATAGTCGATGAGTTCGAGGAGGCCAACCCCGATATCACCGTCAAGGTGGATGTCTCGGACTGGGACTCTTACTGGAACAAGTTGCAGACGCTCTTTGCCGGCGGCTCCCCGCCCGACATCTTCGCCATGGACGGCCCGCTCTATCCCGATTGGCAGTCGCGCGGCGTGCTGCTCAACCTCCAGCCCTACATCGACGCCAACCCGGGCTTCCTCGACGCGCTCTACCCGGGACCGCTGGAGACCTATGCACGCGACGATGGCTACTACGGTCTCCCGCGTGACTTCCAGACGATTGTGCTCTTCTACAACAAGGATATGTTCGACGCTGCAGGTGTGGCCTACCCCACCGACGACTGGACCATGGACGACCTGCGCGCAGCCGCCAAAGAGCTTACCATTGACGAGAACGGTGACGGCGTGCCCGAGCAGTGGGGTATGTCGCTCGACCTGTGGGATATGGAGCTCTTCTGGAGCGAGGCGATCTGGAACCATGGCGGCGAGGTGATCAACGAAGATTTCACAAAGACGCTGCTGGGCGAGCCGCCCGCGCGACGCCTGGCGCTTCATCTCCGACATGGTGACTGTCGACAAGTCGGTTCCTGATCCAGACACCGCTGCCCAGTACGGCGACCCCTTCGCAGCAGGCATCTCGGCCATGACGACAATCGGCCACTGGGCCGTACCGGACTATATGAATTCCTCATTCGCGTGGGATGTGGCCGCCTTCCCGGCCGGCCCCGCAGGCCGTGCGACCAGTGTCAACAGCGCCGGCTTCGTCATTGCCAAGGACTCGAAAAATCCCGACGCAGCGTGGAAGTTCCTTGAATTTGCGCTGAGCGAGTTGGGGCAGGAGCGGCTCACCGCCATGGGCTTTGCGCTGCCTGTTGTCCGCAGCGTGGCCGAAAGCCCCGTCTTTTTGGAGCAGGAGGGAACATCGATTCGCCAGCAGGTCTTCCTCGACGCAATCGAGTACGCACGTGTCAAGCCTTCCTTCCGCGGCTATGACGAATGGGCCACGGCAGTGGGTGATGCGCTGGTGCCCGTCTGGACCGGCGAAATGTCGATTGACGATGCGCTGGATGCGATCGTCCCCGCGGCTGATGAAGTGCTGGCGAATAACGCACAGTAGCCGGCAATGATGCATCCATGTGCATTTGGATGCATGAGCAAGGCTGCGCGTGGTGATGGCCCGATAGGCACCATCACCACGCGCAGCAAAGCATTTCAAACGAATTCCCTGTTCCAACTGAAAGCAAGCAACCATGCCCAAAATCTCGTTGATCGGCGCCGGCTCCACCGTCTTTGCGCAGAATCTGATTGCCGACATCCTCAGCTTTCCCGAGTTGCGTGATTCAACGCTCTCGCTCTTTGACATCAACCCCGAGCGGCTGCGCACCTCCGAGATTGTTGCGCACAAGGTCGCCGAATTCCACGGCGCCGGCGCGACCATCGAATCGACCACCGACCGCCGTCAATCGCTCGACGGCGCCGATTATGCCATCAGCATGTTTCAGGTGGGCGGCTACAAGCCGGCAACCCTCACCGACTTCGAAATTCCCAAGAAGTATGGTCTGCGCCAGACCATTGGCGACACGCTGGGCATTGGCGGCATCATGCGTGCGCTGCGCACAATTCCCGTCTTTCTCGACATCTGCGGCGACATGGCCGAGCTCTGCCCCGATGTGACCTTCCTGCAGTACGTCAACCCCATGGCCATGAACTGCTGGGCAATCAACCGCGCCACCAACATCAAGACAATCGGCCTCTGCCACAGCGTGCAGGGCACGGCCGAACAACTGGCCGAGGACATTGGCGTGCCGATTGAGGAGATCAACTATCTCTGCGCAGGCATCAACCACATGGCCTTCTACACGCGCTTTGAGCGGCATGTCAATGGCATGGTGGAGGATCTTTACCCGCGCATTCGCGCTGTGGGTGAAGCGGGCAGCTACGCGCCGGATACCGCGAATGTGCCAACATGGTGCGCTACGAGATTCTCAAGCGCACAGGCTACTTCGTCACCGAGTCGAGCGAGCACTTTGCCGAGTACACGCCGTGGTTCATCAACCAGCATCGGCCTGAGCTGATCGAGCAGTATCATGTGCCGCTCGACGAGTACATTGATCGCTGCGAAGAGCTGATCGAAGGCTGGGAGGCCGACCGTGCCGCCCTCGAGCGGGGCGACTTTGAGCTGAATACAGAGCTGAGCCAGGAGTACGGTTCGCTCATCATTCACAGCATGGAGACCGGGCAGCCGCAGCGTCGTCTACGGCAATGTGGAGAACAACGGGCTCATCGACAATTTGCCCGAGGGCTGCTGCGTCGAAGTTCCTTGCCTCGTGGACGCCAACGGCCTGCAGCCGACCAAAGTTGGCACGCTGCCGCCCCATCTGGCCGCCATGATGCGCACCAACATCAACGTGCAGGAGTTGACGGTGGAGGCTGCGCTAACGGGCAAGCGCGAGCACATCTATCACGCCGCCATGCTGGACCCGCACACGGCCGCCGAACTGAGCCTGGACCAGATCTGGTCGCTTGTGGATGACCTGATTGAGGCCCACGGCGACTGGCTGCCTGAATATACGTAACTCATGTTTCGCAGCAGCAGCTTCAACGCAAGGGCGCAAGGGGGGCAAGGGCGCAATGAACAACAAAGGCACGAAAAACTGCACACAGTATGCTCTTGATTGGAACTTGACCATTGAACCTGCATACAGATTTGTGCTTTTGCTTTTCCTTGCGCCCTTGCCCCCCTTGCGCCCTTGCGTTTAAGCTGCTGCTGCGAACGACCCGTCTCGTCCGGATGAATGCTGACAAAGGCACTTCGCCATGCAAACAGGGTTGCGTCCACTCGGAACTGAGCGGATCTGGTTGTGGGTTCTGCTCGCGCCCACACTGATTGGGCTGGCCTTCGGGGCCGTGGGCTCGGTCTTTGCCACGCTGGGCATCAGCTTTCTGCACTGGGACCTAATCACGACACCCCGCTTTGCCGGGCTGGACAACTACGCGCGCCTCTTGACAGATAGCCTCTTCCAGAAGGCGCTTGTCAACACCATCGTCTTCGCTGCGCTCTATGTGCCGGGCGTCATGATCACCTCGCTGGGCGTCGCGCTGCTGCTCAACCGCAGCTTGTTTGGCGTGGGCATCTTCCGCACCATCTACTTTCTGCCCGCAGTCTCGTCGGCTGTGGCGATTGGCCTCGTGTGGAGCTGGATTTATGCCAAGGATACGGGGCTGATCAACACGGTCATCACGTCGCTGGGGGGGCAGCCTATCAACTGGCTGGGTACGCAGTGGGCAATGCGATCGGTTGTCATTATGAACGTCTGGGGGGCCGTGGGCGAGGGGGCCATCATCTTTCTGGCGGGGCTGCAGGCAGTCTCCCGCAGCTACTACGAAGCGGCCGAGGTGGACGGCGCAGGCGAGTGGACCAAACTCACACGCATTACCCTGCCGCTGATAACGCCGAGCATCTTCTTCCAGCTCATCATCGCCACAATCAACGCCTTCCAGGCCTTCGAGTTCATCTACGTGCTAACGCGCGGCGGCCCGAATGGTGCGACCACCACGCTCGTCTACTCAATATACCGCAACGGCTTTGACTTCTTCCGCATGGGGTTTGCAAGTGCCCAGGCGCTGGTGCTGGCGGCCCTCATCTTCGTGCTCACCCTCTTCTACTTCCAGTTGCAGAAACGCTGGGTGGTCTATGAGTAGCCGCGGCACAATTCGCTCGCAGCGCCTCACGCTCGACATCATCGTCTACGCGCTCCTGCTCGCCGGCTCGGTGATCATGATCGCACCCTTCCTGTGGATGGTGGCGACCGCCTTCAAGGAACCGGCTGACCAGTTCACACGCACGCTGATTCCCAACCCCCCCACGCTCCAGAATTTTGCACAGTTGTGGGAGCGGCTGCCCTTCTCGCGCCTCATCTTCAACAGCCTCTGGATTTCGGTGCTAGCCACCATCGGGCAGATTCTCACCTGCGCGATGGCGGCGTTTATCTTCGCTGTCGTGCGTTTCCGCGGGCGTGAGGCGCTCTTCGTTGCGCTGCTTGCCACGTTGATGATCCCCTTCCACGTGACACTCGTGCCAAACTTCATCCTCTTCAAGTGGATGGGGCTGATCGGGACGCAAACGCCCCTCTGGCTGCCTGCCTTCTGGGGCGGCGCGTTCGGCACCTTTCTGCTGCGTCAGTATTTCCTGACCATTCCCTTTGACCTTGCCGAGGCCGCCCGTGTAGACGGGGCCACTCTGCCCCACATCTTCGCACGCATCTATCTGCCGCTGGCCGGCCCTGCCATGGCGGCGCTCGCCATCTTCACCTTTCTCGGCGCATGGAACGACCTGCTGCACCCACTCATCTACCTGCCCGCCGACCTGGACAAGACGACCATCACGGTAGGGCTCGCGCTCTTCCAGACGCAATATGCGGGCAAGTGGACGCTGATGATGGCGGGCGCGCTCGTCAGCATTTTGCCCGTCATGGTGATCTTCTTTGTGGCGCAGCGCCAGTTCATCGAAGGCATTGCGCTCAGCGGCGTCAAGCGCTAGGCTAACCTTCCCACCTGCAACCAGAAACCTGCTATATGACTCCACAATTCGACGTACTCGTTCTCGGCGAAATCTGCGTTGACATCATCCTGAGCGGCGATGTGACGCCCGCATTCGGCCAGGTGGAAAAGCTGCTGGACGACGCAGTTCTGACGGCGGGCAGTTCATCCGCCATCTTTGCCTGCGGCGCGGCGCGCCTGGGGCTGCGCGTTGCCTTTGCGGGCATGGTAGGCGACGACGTCTTTGGCCGCTTCATGCTGAATGCGCTGGCGCAGCGGGGCGTTGACACAAGCGGCGTGGTCGTCAACCCGGCGCAGAAGACCGGCCTCACTGTGCACCTCATCCGCGGCGCCGACAGGGCCATGCTCACCCACATGGGCGCAATGGAGCTCTTCTCGCAGCGCGATGTGGACAGGGCGCTGCTGCACAACGCGCGCCACGTGCATGTGGGCAGCTACTTCCTGCAAAAGGGACTGCGCCCCGACGTGGCGCGCATCTTCGCCGAAGCGCAAGGCCATGGGCTGAGCACTTCGCTCGACACAGGCTACGATCCCGACGAAACATGGGCCGATGACGTTCACGCCACCCTCGCCGCCACGACAATCTTCCTGCCCAATGCCACCGAAGCGCTGGCGATGACGGGCGCTGCCGACACGGGCGGCGCGCTTGGAGCTGCTGGCGCAGCGCGTGCCCGTCGTCGCCATCAAGCTGGGAGCGGAGCGGCGCGCGTGCACGTGCCGGCGGCGAGACACACCGCGCCGCCGCACTGCCCGTGCGCGTGGTCGACACGACGGGCGCCGGTGATTCCTTCGACGCAGGCTTTGTCTACGGGTACCTCAACGGCTGGCCGCTGGAGAAGTCGCTGCAGCTTGCCGCGGCATGCGGCTCATTATCGGCGCAGGGCGCGGGTGGAACGGACGCGCAGCCAACCGTGGCCGAAGCGCGCGCGGCTCTCGCAGCACAAGCGCATCACTCTCTAGAAAAGCTTCCTCTGCGCCTTTGTATTGACGTAGTCTCTTTGGGCCTCTCGATACTTATTCCATGTTTACTACCCACTATGCCCATTGCGCACCTATGCTAGAATGGACATCGAGCGACACGCGTGCGTGAGATGCAGTGCGCGCTGCGTTCCACTTGATAACAGATGTTACGCAGCGGCACTTTCAACGCAGGTGCCGCTGCGTAACATGAGTTTATGATTCTGCAGCAAGGAAGCGCACATGACGCACTCAGGCAATGGCTGGGGAGGTGCACCACGTGCAGAGAGCATGGCCAACCAGCCGCGCGCGGCACGTGACGACGAAGGCAGCACGAACGGCGTGCCGCCTGAGGCTGTGCGCAACAGCACAGCGCAGCAGCCGGTCCTTTCGCGCCCGCCCGACGGCCTGGTTACGCGCGGCCTCACGGGCGCCGTGCGGCTCTCCGTTGCTGCTGTGGCGCTCCCATTTCGCATAGCACGGCCAGTGGTGATGAGCCGCCCCATGGCCCCTGCACGGGGGGCCGCCAACGCGGTTGTCAACAAAGTCTCCGATGCGCTTGTGTCGGTGGTGGCCGAGCAGCTGCTCTGGAACAACGAGGCGCAGCTGCTGGTGGAGGAGTACGCCGAGCGGTTGATCCTGCTGTTGGCCCAGAGCCGTCTCGTTGAGCAGCTCGTACGCATGCAGGCCGAGCGGTTTATCGACTATTTGGTGGAGAATCCGGACGTCGTGGCCCCTCTTGTGGAAGGTGCAGCCGGCCGGTACATCAACACGCTGCAGCAAAATCCCACGCGCCTGCAGCCCCTTGTGCGCGAGGTCGCAGGTGGTTACGTCGACCACCTTGCCCGCAACCCGGACGCAATTGCGGCCCTTGTGGAGGCGGCAGCCGGCAACTATGTGGCCACGCTGCAACAGCAGCCCGAACTTGTGCAGGGGCTCGTGCGCGTTGTCGGCAATCGCTACATTGGCTATCTGACGGAGTCGCCCGAAAAGGTGGAGCCGCTTGTGCGCGGCGTGGCGCAGGGATATATTGACTATCTGGCCGAAAACCCTGCGCTTGCCAATGGCCTGGTGGAGAATGTGGCCGCCGGCTATATTGCACATCTGCAGGCGCATCCGGAGCTGTTGGATGGCGTGGTGGAAGGCGCTGCCGGGCGCTTCATGGAGAGCACACGCAATGATCCTGAAGAGATCAACGAACTGGTGCGCGTTGTGGGCGACCACTATCTGGAGTACCTGCGCCTCTATCCCGACAATGTGCAGGACCTGCTGGCAGGGCAGACGGCCAGCATTACGGGCGATGTGATTACCGAAGTGCGCCAGCGCAGCGCCACCGGCGATGTCAAGCTTGAGACGGCGCTGCGCAATCTGCTGCGCATGAAGCCGCGTGAGGAGAAACGCCTCACCGATATCCAGCCGCCCTCCTAAAGCGAAGCCGCTATGGATTGCCCGTTTTGCGCCCTTGCGTCAAAAACGGGCAATCCATAGCGGCTTCGCTTTAGCAACCATTCCAGCCGCGAATACAACCATGCTCACTCCGCCGCCCTCTCCCAAACATGAAGTTCTCGAACGCACGGGCATCAGTGCCGGCTTTGTGTCGCGCACGGTTGCATCCATCCTGGACCTGATTGTTATCCTCGTTCTCGCGGGCGTAACGTACCTGCTGATCAGCGGCACGATGAGGCTCTTGCGGATTGACCTCTTCGAATGCCGGCAGTTCGTAGCCTTCACCGACGTGCGCTCCATCTTCACCAACTTCTGTGCGCTGTCGCGCATTCTCGCAATCATCACAATTCTGTCGATTGCGCCGCTCTATTACCTCTCGCTTTGGCTCTTTGCAGGGCGCACAATTGGCATGGGCATTGTTGGACTGCGCGTTGTGCGCACCAACGGCAGGAAGTTGGGCCTAAGCACGGCAATTATCCGCCTGGTGGGATTCACGCTGTCGTTGCTGACGCTGGGCCTTGGCTTTCTATGGGCGATCTTTGACGACGAACGCCAGGCACTGCATGACAAGATGGCGCGCACCTATGTCATCTACTGGACGGGCACTCAACTGCACCCGCCGCCTGTGCAGCTGCCGGCAAAGACGGGGAAGGCGCCCGAGCCGATGGCGACCCTGGGCGGTGGCAGTGTCAATGCACCGGTCGAACCGGCGAGTTCTTCAATGGAGAAGGCGCAGGTGTAGATTCTGCGCACGTGCTTTGGGCGCCCGCGTGCGTCACACGTCTCCAAGGCGCGGCTTTCGTAGCGGAGAGATGGAAGCTCCCCGCTCTGTCATTATGATATCCAGGGGATGCTCCAGTCAGTTGTGCATAGATCCATGTTCACGGGGATGATCCAGGACGGAATCGCAATCCAATTCATTAAAAGGAGGAGCGTATGAGTCAGTTGGTCGTCATGACCTTTGATGGTGTGGACACAGCGGGCAAGGTGCGCAACGCTGTGGCAGATGCCGCCAAGCGCGGCCTGCTCAAGGTGAACGATGCGGCCGTCATCTACAAGGAGGCCGACGGCACCGTGAAGACTGACAACGAGGTGAGCAGCACCATGTGGGCCGGCATCGGCATTGGCAGCGTGCTGGGGCTGTTGGTGAGTTTCGCCTTTCCCTTGGCCGGGCTGGCCGTGGGCGCAGCGGGCGGCGCTGCAGTGGCTGCCACACTCGATCGCGCCGTGGACAAGAAGTTTGTGGCTGATGTGCGCGATGAACTGAAGCCGGGCGGCTCCGCGCTCTTCCTGCTGGGGACGGGCGATATCGGTGCCATGCGCGCCGTGCTCGAGCCCTTCGAGGGCACCCTCTACCAGACGACGCTCGACAGCGACGCTGAAGAGCAGCTGCGCGACGCGCTCAAGTAGCGCGAATCTCAAGACCAAAAAGCGAGGCTTCCGATTCTGGAAGCCTCGCTTTGTTTTCCAAATCTGCCGACGTTGCACCTGCCTTGCTCACTCAGTCGCCATCATCAGCGCGACGGTGCCACCGACGCGCAGGCTGTCGCGCCCATAGGCGAGCGTGCGCAAGTCAAACTGCGCGCCTACCTCTGGGCGCAGCGTCCCCTGCCACACAATCGAATCGCCTACCGAGCGGTAGGGGTAATCGCCTTCGCTCACGCCTGAAAGCTGCGCGCCACGCTCATATTTGCCCATATAGCCGTAGGTTGTGCCGTCAATTCGACTGCTGCCATCTGCCTGCACGCCATCCACAAAGGGGAAGCGCAGGGTGACAACGCCGGCGGGTGGCGGCCCGGGCACAGGGTCAACCTCCGGCAGCAGGAGCTGGTGCACGCCCGCAAGCCACACCCCTTTTTCTGTAAAGCCGTAGATGCGCAGGCGCGTCTGGTAGGTGCTGCCGGCAATGCCAGGCCATGCGCCGTCAAAATCCACCGAGTCGCCCACGCGGCGCACGCTGCGCAGGTCGCCAAAGGTGAAGAGGGCGTCCTCGCCCTCAAGCCCCAGATAGGTGACGTTGGTGCCGGGCAGGCGTGCGCCCGCCGCCACCTCGGGCGCAGTTGGCCCGATGAAGACAAGCGCGCCGGGTGGCGCAGTGAGGACCCCCAGCGCATCGAGGCCGGGCAGCGCGATGCCGCTCAGCTCAGGCAGTTCCAGCCCCTCAAGCGTCTTGGGAATGGCGCGCAATTCGTCGGGAATGCCGGGCAGCGCCGGATACTCGCTGGGTGTGCAAGCGGCCAGCAGCGCGGCAAAAATCAGCGCGCATGCGCTGCAAAGCCACGGCCGACTCGCTCGCGTTCTTGAGTGATGCTGCAGTGAAAAGAACATGTGAATTCGGGCGCTGGAAACAGGGCTGGCGGCACGCGGAGCGTTCGGATTCCTCTTCCCGGCTCCCTCTCCTCCTCTCAATAGGCGCCCAGCTCGTGGAGCCGGTCGTCGCTAATGCCGAAGTGGTGGGCCACTTCGTGCAACACAGTGCGCCGAATCTGTTCGCGAATGGCTGCCTCATCGGGCGGGCAGGCGCGGTAAATGGGACGGCGAAAAATGGAGATGCGGTCGGGCGCGACCAGCCCATACGACTGCGAGCGCGCCGTCAGCGGCACTCCCTCGTAGAGCCCAAGCAGCTGCACGGGATAGCGCAGCCCCACGCTCTCCAACTGATTGCGGGTGGGCCACTCCTCCACGAGCACAGCCACGTTGTCGATGACAGCCCAAAGCGCATCGGGGATGCTGTCGAGCGCCTCGCCGACAATTTCCTCAAAGCGGTCGCTCGTTGGGTACGGGTTTTGGTAGGGGACAGCGTTCATTGGCGTGATCATGGAGCATTTCGTAGCGGCGGCTTCTGCCGCCGCAGGATTGCATCGCGCCGCGCCCTCGCGAACGGCGGCTTCAGCCGCTGCGAACGCCCGCCGCCCTTGCACGACGCATAAATCTAGATGTGCGCAATGGCCAGGGCAAGCGCGCGGCGCGTTTCGGGTGCAAGGAAGCGCGCCAGGTCCGCCGGCAGGCTGTGGCGCAATTCCTCCTGCATTGATGCCTGCAGCGACGCGTAGTCGGCAATCGCTGTGGACTCTGCCTGCACCTGCGTCTCCGCTACGAGTGCCCGGCTCACGGAGGCGTCGTTGAGGTTGCCCAGGTGCTCCTGCAGCCCCTTGAGGCTCTCAATCAGCGCCGCTGCTTCGGGGCCCATGAGCGGCGCGCTGAACTCCAGGTGATAGCGCATGTACTTGCACTCAATCCGCAGCGCGTGCAGCGTCTCAATGGGAATCTCCACGCCGGTGGCCTGCGCCTCTTCAAAGAGCACCTCAAAGGCGCGAATCGCCTCGTAGCGCGAGAGTATCAGGCCTGGCAGCACGTGGCGCACCTGCCATGGGGTCGGCGGCTCACCTGCCTTGTACTTGATGCGCGCCACACCTGCGCCCGGCGTTGCGCAGAACTCCAGGAACTCCACCACGAAGCGCCGGTACTTCCTGCTGTCGAGCCAGTCAACAAGCTGCGCGTGCGCCCGATCGCGTTTGTCGCGCCATGCTTCGGCCAGCGCCACGGCTGCCTCGTTCTCGGCATCCTCCGCGTCGGCAAATCCCTCCAGCTTGTGCAGGGCCACGTCCAGATCGCGCACGCTACCAAGCAGGCGGCCCGTCTTGCGCAGCCGGAGCATGAAGCGCTTGATCTGCTTGCTGTCGGCCTTGAAGTAGCCGGCATAAAGGCGGCCCGCCGCGCGTGCCCGCCGCGTGGCCACGCGCATGTCGTGGACGTACTCAATGTCGTCCGACGCGCGCACGCCCGCTTCGTTGACGAGCATCACCCGCAGTTGGTGCGCCCACACCGTGCGGCAGAGCTCGGCCATATGCTGGCGGTGGTCCGGCTCGGCAACACCATTGGGCTGCGCCGCTTGCGTGGCCGCGTCAACGGCGTGCAGTGCCAGCAGCGCCTGCTGCAGCTTGTTCTGGTCATCAGCCTCCACGCCGGGCCATGCACGCAGCCACAGTGCGATATCACGCAGCGCGTCGCGGTCGCCACCGGGCGCCAGCTCAATCTCAAGCGTCGTGAAGTGTGCAATGGGCGCCCATGTTTCGGCCGGCGCATCGGTGGCGGCATCGGTGGCTGCATCGGTGTCGGTGGCGGCAGCGGTGTCAGGGTCGGCGTCATCTTCGAGCGCTTCCTGCCGGCGCAGCACCGTGATGTCGTCCAGGCTGAATTCGGCCAGCAGCGCGTCGGTATGTGGCCCCATGTAGACGGCGCGCTTGGCGCGCGCCTGGTGCAGGCGCACAAGCGGCCGCAGGCGCGTCTTGTTGTCAAGCAGGTCGCCCACGCCTTCGAGCAGGTCTGTGGGCAAATCCTTTGCACGCAATACCATGGCCTCGGCGTCAAGCTCAGGCGCGGGGCGCTCGATTTCGCTGCGCGTGTGCAGCCCTTTGGGCGTGTGCAGGCCAACACTCTTGCTCGTCATCAGCACCGTGTCATTCACGGCGCGCAGGCGCAGCGTCTGCCCCTGGCGCAGCAGGCGCAGGTCAGCAGCATCATAATAGGTATCAACGTTGACGACATCGACAACAGGGCCAAGCGGGTACTCGTCGGCGAGGGTTGGGGCGGTGCGCAAGGCGTGCGCCTGCGATGCGCTCGTGACGCGGAACTTCGCTTCAATTTCCTGATAGATGAGAGATTCTTCTGCTTCGCTATCCGACATCGTGCGCGCTCTCCGCTGTGAAGCGACCTGTGGGCTTGCACTGGATTGATGGATTCGAGTATAGCACTGAACCAGCCCTGCTCCGTGTGATTTGGCTTCCCCAGCCCCGGCCATAGCCGCCTATGCAGAAGGGCGCCCCACGGGACGCCCTCCTCACGATTCGGCGCAACAGCAGACTACATCTGGCGCAGGAGTTGCTGGAGCACGATGATGCCAAAGAAAGCCACGATGAGAGAGACGTCCATGACGCCACCCAGCGGCGGAATCAGTTTGCGAATCGGCTCCAGAACGGGCTCCGTCAGGCGGTAGAGTATCTGCACGCCCTGGTTGCTCGGGTCCAGGTTGGGAATCCACGAAACCAGTGCGCGTGCCAACAGCAGGTAGCTGAAGATCTGCAGGGCAAACGAAAGCAAGCTAACTATGGAGTTCATTTTGGTTCTTTCTGTTCACTCAAAGCGCCCAATTCCTGGCTGCGCCGGTAGGCGGCGAAGATTGCGCGGCTGAGGGTGGCGCGCAATGCGTCCTTTTCCAGTTCATAAAGGCCGGCTGCGGTTGTGCCGCCCGGGCTCGTTACTTGATTGCGCAATTCGGCGGAGTGGGTGCCGGTGGCGCGCAGCAGGTCGATGCTGCCCTCAAATGTTTGCAACACAAGTTGGCTGGCCTCACGGCGCGAGAAGCCCATGTGCACGCCGGCGTCGATCATCGCCTCAACCATGAGCATGATGAAGCCCGGCCCCGACCCGCTAAGGCCAGTGGCCATATCGAGGTAGCTCTCCTCGTAGACCTGCAACTGCTCGCCAAAGGCCTCGAGAATTGCCTCGGTCTGGCGCAACTGCGCGGGCGAGACCTCCGGCATGGCCGTCCAGACGGTCATGCCCTTGCCCACTTGCGCCGGCGTGTTGGGCATGGCGCGCACAATGCGATCGTGGAAGAGTTTGGTGCGCAGCGTGTTAATGCGCACGCCTGCAATAATGCTGAGAATCAGCGCTTCCTTGGGAATGCGGTTGTGCAACTCCTCGCCCGCCTTGAGCAGCGATTGCGGCTTGATGCTGAGCACCACAACCTCGGCCCCGTTCACGGCTGCAACGTTATCGGGCGTGGCAACCACGCCGTAGGTGCTGTGAATGTACTCCAACCGCTCCAGCCACGGGTCGCTTGTGGAAATCATGTTGGGCGTCGTCAACTGCTGGCTCAGCAGCGCCTTGATCATGGCTTCGCCCATGACACCGCTGCCAATGAAAGCAATGCGCTTGCCCGCCAGCAGGGAGGCAATCGCGGCGCTCTGGTCGGATGCGGACACGGCCACGGTCGCACTCTGTCCATTCTCCTGCATGGCGGATTTCCCCTTCTTCGAGCCACTGTGGCGGCCGACTTTGCGGCCAGACTCTCTGTCCATCAGGCGCGCGCTCCAAAAATGGCGCTGCCCACGCGTACAAGCGTGGCCCCTTCTTCAATTGCGACTTCAAAGTCGCCACTCATGCCCATGGAAAGCTGCGGCAGCGGGTGGCCGTGCGTTTGCGCAAGCGCATCGCGCAGCAGGCGCAAATCACGGAAGACCGGCCGCACCGCTTCTGCGTCATCCACCAGCGGGGCCATGGTCATCAGCCCCTCAATGCGCAGGTGCGGCAGCGCCAATAACGCGGCCATCTCGGTCGCGCAGCGCATCGGGCACAAAGCCGTGCTTGGATGCTTCGCCGCTCACGTTGACCTCAAGCAGCACTGACAGTACGCAGGAAGTGGCCTCTGCGTCGCGGCTTAGCCGCCGGGCAATCTTCGTGCGGTCGACTGCATGCACAAGGGTGAAGGGGCCAAAGGGGCCAATCGCCTGGTTGCTCTTGCGGCTTTGGATGGGGCCAATCATGTGCCAGCGCAGCCCATTCAGCCCTGTGGCATAGGCCGCCTGCGCCTTGTCCCACAGCTCTTCCAGCCGATTCTCGCCGAAATCCTGCTGGCCGGCGGCGTTGGCGGCGGCAATGGCAGAGAGGGGATGGGTCTTGCTTACGGCCACAAGCGTGACTTCGGCGGGGTTGCGGCCAACGCGTTCCGCCGCTGCGGCCATGCGCGACCGCACCAGCGCAAGCTGGGCGGCAATCGCTACGCCATTGGCTGTGTGGGACTCCGTCGCAATCGCCATCATCTCTCGATTGTAACACGCGATGCGTGCGCCGCTTGTAGTCTCAACAGGGTCGCCTGCGCCTTCGCACTCACCGCTCTACATCCACCCACGCACCGCTGCGCTGATTGGAGAGCTGGATTGCATCCCACAGCAGCGCCATGCGCAGGCCGGCGGCGGGCGGGCTGGGGTTCCGCATGCGCCCCCGGCGCACGCGCACAAACTGCTCCCACACGCCCACACGCTTGGCCACGGATTGTGGGCGCAGGCTTGTGTCTCCCGTGCGCTGCACCAGCAGCCGCTCGCCCCAAATGCCCGTAAGCAGGTGGCCCTGCGTGCAGAAAACACGCACCTCAGAGCCAATCGTGAGGCCGCCCACAGGCGCCGTCTGGCCCGACGCATGCATGGTAATCAGCGCACCCGACGCCATGCGGCCGAGTACAGCGCCGGCAATGTCCACCGGCGCGCCCCACGGCTCCAGGCGCGCAGTCACCTCCACAATCGGGTCCGTCGCGATGTCGCAGACGGTGTTGAGCATGTGCGCGCCCGTGTCGAAGAGAAAGCCGCCACCGCTGAAGCGGGCATCCTGCCGCCAGGTGGCGTCGGTGTTCTGCCGCCAGCTCTGCCAAACTGTGGCGCTGATGGAGACCAGTTCGCCCAGCGTGCGCGCCTGAATGATTGCAGCGGCCTTGCGGATCTGCGGCGAGAGGCTGCCGTTGAAGGCCACCACCAGCAGCCGCCCTGTGCGTTGCTGGATGGCGATCAGGCTGCGCGCTTCGGCCGCATTCATCACCATGGGCTTCTCCAGCAGCACGTCGAGCCCGGCCTCCATGCACGCCGCTGCCTGGTCATGGTGCAGCACGTGCGGCGTAATAATGAAGACGGCATCGAGTGCACCGGCAAAGTCGCGCAGCAGCGCCTCCAGCGTAGGCGCATGGGGCGGCGGGGCGATGCCGGCCTCGGCGAAGTGCGCTGAAGCCAGCGCGTATTGCTCGGCGGAAGGCTCGCAGAGTGCGACAATTTCAACCTGGCTGCGCACGGATACGGGTGCGGCCAGCAGCATGCGCAGGTGGTGGCGCGCCATGCCCCCCGTGCCGATAATGGCCATACGCACGGCCGGCAAGTGAGCACGTATGGGGCGAGCGGACGGGGCACGGACAGAAGTGACCATTCAGCAACCTGACTCTCTGGGATTTGGTAGGGTGTAGTAGAAAATGTGGCTCTGCGTGGCGGCGCTGCAAGCCGACCTTTTCAAGGACGCGACGCGTTTGTGATTTGCGGCGGCTGATTACGATTCGGATATTGAGCCGGTGTCGCGTCCCCAAACCGAAACTTCGCCGCGTTGTGTGTGGCTCTTCGCTCATGGCAAAATCTCCGTTACAATCGCACTATTCTATCTCAAATGCGTTTCAAACCATCCCCCGTCCAGCGCCAGGAGTGGCCCGTGTCGAACCCAGCCATTGTGCTTGCCTCTACCAGCCCGCGCCGGCGCGCCTTTCATGCAGACGCTGGGGCTGGAGTGCACGCTGCACGCCGCCGATATTGACGAAACGCCGCTGGTCAATGAACTGCCGGCCGCATTGGCGCACAGGCTGGCCGTGGCAAAAGCGCGTGTCGTCAGCGCCCAGCTTCATGCGCCCGCACTGATCATTGCCGCCGATACCGTCGTCGCGCTGGAGGGCGTACTCATGGGCAAGCCGCTCGACGCGGCCGATGCCCGTGCGATGCTCACGGCGCTGCGCGGGCGCGACCACCACGTGGTTAGCGCCGTCAGCGTGCTGGAGAGCGAATCCGGTATTCAGCGCACACTGGTTAACGATACGACGGTGACCATGCGCCTCTACACAAATGACGAAATGGATGCCTATATTGCTACGGGCGACCCCTTTGACAAAGCGGGCGCGTACGCCATTCAGCACCCTGCTTTTCGCCCTGTGGCGGGCATCGAGGGCTGCTATGCGGGCGTCATGGGGCTGCCCCTGGGCGATTTGCGTACGCTGCTTGCCGGCTTTGGCGTCATCATCACCACCTCGCTGCCCCCGATCTGTTTGGCGTTGGGGGCCGAGGGTTGCTGCCAGGCAGTCAATTCGGCGCGAATGGGCTAAAATGGAGCGGTCGGCCCCTTCGGCGGGTTCGTGGCGCCTCTCCAAAGTGCGCGGCGCGTTTCGTAGCGGCTGCTTTAGCTGCCGTAGGTGGAGATCGCAACGCGTACTCGAGAACGGCGGCTGAAGCCGCCGCTACGAAATTGGCCGTGCAATTCGGGGATGCACCAGTTTGTGCGAGTTCTTCGCCACTGCGGTGGAGTTGTTGGAGGAAGTGCCTTTGGCCAACCGGCAGAAAAACCGGTCATACGATGACCTTGAAGTCGATGAGCGGCGCATGATGAGCCGCAAGGCGCGCCCCAAGCGGCTGGCCGAGCATCTGCTGCCCGGCGTTGTCATGCGCGCCCGCGGCCACCATTATGACGTGCGCACGCGCGAGCCGGATGGCCACCGCGAGCGCATGTGCGAGGTGCGCGGCCGCCTCCGCCAGGAGCGCGGCATGGGGCACGCTTGTCGCCGTGGGCGACCGCGTCTGGGTCTCCCCAATTGGCGAGAAGGGTGGGCTTATCGAGCACATCGACGAGCGCCAAAGTGTGCTCTCGCGGCAGGACCCATCGGCCCCCGTGGCCTCCGAGCTGGTCATTCTGGCCAACCCGGATCAGGTGCTTGTGGTCTTTTCTGCAGCGCAGCCCGAACCCCACCTGCGCATGGTGGACCGCTTTCTGGTCGTGGCTGAGGCCAACGAGCTGCCCGCCGTTCTCTGCGTCAACAAGGTGGATTTGACTGGCCTTGAAGCGGCGCGCGCGCTCTTTGGCGAGTACGAGCGCATTGGCTATCCGGTCATCTACGCCAGCGCCGAGGATGGGCTTGGCCTTGACGAACTGCGCCAACTGCTGGATGGGCGCATCACGGTCTTCACCGGACCCAGCGGCGTGGGCAAGAGCAGCCTGCTCAACGCGCTGCATCCATCGTTGGCGCTGCGCACGGGTGAGCTGCGCGACTTCATGGGCAAGGGCAAGCACACCACGCGCGCGTCGCACTTGCTCGCGCTGCCGCCGCTGGCGGCAGCAGCGCCCCCCAGCGCCCATGCCGACCCAAACACCGACGCCGACGCCGATGCTGACGCCGACGCACCCGAGACCTACGTGGCCGACACGCCCGGCATTCGCGAACTCGGCCTCTATGACATGGACCCGGCCAACCTCCAGTTTGCCTTTGTGGAGATGAAGCCCTATCTAAATGAGTGTCGCTATCCGGCCTGCACCCATGATCACGAACCCGACTGCGCCGTGCGCGCCGCCGTCGAAGCCGGCGCAATTTCCGTGCCGCGCTACGAAAGCTACCTGCGCCTTCTCCACGGCGATGATTGATTGCTGGACCGGCGCAGGGCGTGTAGTGGCGCACTCAGTGCCCCGCGCAATGATTGAGGCTTATGACGAAATCTTCTTTGCAGATAAATGATCCGCTTGCCGGGCTCAACGCCCAGCAGGCGGCGGCCGTGCAAGCTGTGGATGGCCCTGTGCTTGTGCTCGCCGGCCCGGGCTCGGGCAAGACGCGTGTTCTCACCCGCCGCATTGCCTACCTGATTGACCAGGCGGGCGTAGCGCCGTGGAACATCCTCGCCGTCACCTTTACCAACAAGGCGGCGCGCGAAATGCGCAACCGCGTGGAAAAGATCTTTGAGGACAAGTTCGGCGCGCCCCGCCCGGGCGAGCCGCCGCGCCTGGGCGGCCTCTCGATCGGCACCTTCCACAGCATCTGTGCGCGTGTGCTGCGCGTGGAGACCGACGCCATTGGCTTCCAGCGCAACTGGGTCATCTACGATTCGGCGGACCAGCTCGCGCTGCTCCGCTCGGTGGTGGCCGAAATGGGGCTGGACGAGAAGCGCCACAGCCCCTCGGCCATGCAGCACTACATCAGCAATCAGAAGAACGAACTGCGCACGCCCGAACTGGCCGACCGGAGCAGCTACATCAACGAGGTGGGCGCTCGTGTCTATGCCCGCTATCAGGATGCGCTGCACAGCAACAACGCGATGGACTTTGACGACCTGCTCATGCGCACAGTCATGCTGCTGCGCGAGCGGGACGACATCCTGCGCAAGTATCAGCTCAAGTGGCGCTACCTGCTGGTGGACGAGTTTCAGGATACGAACATTGCGCAATACGATCTGATTCGCATTCTGGTTGGCCAACCTGAAGGCAGGCGCAACCTTTTTTGCGTGGGCGACGAGGACCAATCGATTTTTCGATTCAGAGGCGCAGACTACCGCAACGTAAACCTCTTCCGCGACTCCTTTCCCGACGCGCGTGTGATTCTGCTGGAGCAGAACTACCGCAGCACACAGGCCATCCTCAACGTGGCCAACGCGGTCATCTCCAACAACCGCAACCGCACGCCCAAGGAGCTGCGCACGGACAACGGCAAGGGCGTTGCCGTCACCGTTTATGAGGCGTACAACGAAAGTGAAGAGGCGGCCTATGTGTGCGACGAAATCGAGCGCCTCATGCCCGGGCTCAAGATGGGGCCGGGCGACTTTGCGATCATGTACCGCACCAACGCGCAAAGCCGCGCGCTGGAAGAAGCCTTCGTCCGCCGCCAGATCAAGTACAAGCTGATTGGGGCCACGCGCTTCTACGAACGGCGCGAAATCAAGGACGCACTCGCCTTCCTGCGCCTTGTTAACAACCCGCCCGACCGCGTGGCGCTCGACCGCATCATCAACGTGCCCACGCGCGGCATTGGCGCCAAGAGCTATGCCGACCTCAAGCAGTGGGCGGCGGAGATTGGCGTCAACGAGTACACTGCGCTGCAAATTCTCTACTATGGCCCCAAACAGGTGGCCGCGAGCCGCACGGAACCCCTTTCGGCCGCCGCCATGGCCGAGCACCCGTTCAAGAAGGGGACGCTGGACCGCTTCAATCACTTTACCGGCATGACTGAACGCTGGATCGAGGACCTGCACGCCGGCCTCTTCGGCAGCGTGGCGGAGTTGCTCGACCGCATCATCGATGACACCGGCTACGTGGCGGATCTCAACGACGGCACTCCGAGGCAGAGGACCGCATTGAGAACCTCAAGGAGTTGCGCGGCGTGGCCGCCGCCTACACGCGCGGCCTCACCGACAGCCGCCCCGAGACCACAATCCTTTCACTCTTTCTTGAGGAAGTGAGCCTCGTCAGCGATTCGGACCAGATTGACGAGGAGGGCGGCGCGGTGACGTTGCTCACCCTGCACACGGCCAAGGGGCTTGAGTACCCCGTGGTCTTTCTGGTGGGCATGGAGGAGGGCATTCTGCCCCACGCGTGCAGCATTGAGAGCGGCGACATGGAGGACATGGCCGAGGAACGGCGGCTGGCCTATGTGGGCATCACGCGCGCACGGCTGCGTCTTTATCTCGTGCACGCCATGCGGCGCAGCTTGTGGGGCAGCTCCAACACGCAGTCGCCCAGCCGCTTCTTTGACGAAATTCCCGACGATCTGCTCACCGGCATGGTGGACAAGCGCAGCCGCCAGATGGAGAGCATGCGCCGCGCCACCGAGTGGGGCAGTGACGACGACAGCTGGGACCGCAGCGTGCGCAGCCAGCGCAGCCCCTATACCTGGGAGCAGAAATCCTCACAGGGG
This sequence comes from uncultured Chloroflexia bacterium, assembly GCA_963773745.1. Taxonomy (GTDB): domain Bacteria; phylum Chloroflexota; class Anaerolineae; order Caldilineales; family Caldilineaceae; genus UBA5069. The sequence goes on along the minus strand of CAVZCL010000001.1, from coordinate 627,200 downwards.
AGCGGGCGTGCAGCCGGCAGCAGCGGCGCAGGCAGCGGGAATGCAGCGGCAGCGGGCGCTCGCAGGCATGGTCGCCCAGCGGCTCGGCAGGGGGCGCAACGGGAGGCGCATCGAGCAGTCGCAGCGGCGCCAAACCGCGCGGTCTGCGCCGGCGCGCCCCACGGGCGGCAAGAAGGCCCAATTCAAGCGCATGGACAGCGTGGAGCACGCCAAATTCGGCGTGGGCACAATCATCGAAAGCACCGTCACGCGCGATGACGAAGAGGTGACGGTGGCCTTCCCCGGTGTGGGCATCAAGAAGCTGCTTGTCTCCATGGCGGGACTGAAGAAGCTGTAGGCAGCAGCGCAACAATGGTGCATGTGGGGGCAGCGGAGCGCACGTGGCAGAGATACAACTCGATGGCGCAGATGAAGAAGTTACACTGCTTGGTGCAGATGGCCAGCCGGTGCTAATCGTGCCGCACGAGTCGCCGCCGTGGAGCAACCTGATCAAGGGTGTTGTGGCTGCGACAACGGTCGTGTTGATCGGCATTCTTCTCTGGCGCTTTCAGCGCGCTGGTGCAGCCCCTTATCTTCGCCGCCATCCTGGCCTACCTGCTCAACCCGCTGGTAAATCTCACCATGCGCCGCTTCAAAACGCAGCGTGGCACATCCGTTTTGATTGTCTACCTCACCTTCATTCTGGTTGCCTTTGGCTTGCTGGGCGGTGTGGGCTTCGTGGCCTTCTCCCAGGCCGACAGACTCGCGACTGCGCTTCCGCAGGCCGTCACCGAAGTGTACAGTTGGTTTACGGGCAACATCACCTCGCTGACTTTGGAATTTGGCAACTTCAGCTTTGTGCCCTTCGCAGGGGTGGATGATCAGTCGATTGAGCAAGCCATTCGCCAACTTGCGTCGGGGCTCAACTATACGCAGGGCGGCACAATTGCGGCCAACCTGCTGAGCGGCACAATATCCACGCTGAGCACCCTCTTCGTTGTCATGTTTGTTGCCATTTATCTGTCGCGCGACACGCCGCTCTTTGGCCGCTCGCTGAACGATTTTGCGGCAGTCCCCGGCTACCGCGCCGACATGGAGCGACTGGGCGAGAAATTCACGGATATTTGGGCGGCTTACTTGCGTGGACAGGTGCTGCTCGCGCTCACCATGTTCGTTGTGGTCACTCTGGCCCTCACGATTCTGGGCCTCAACAACTCGCTCGCGCTTGGAGGGCTGGCAGGTCTGCTCGAGTTCCTGCCCGTGCTGGGGCCTGTGATTTCGGCGCTGGCGGCCGTGGCCGTCGCCATCTTTCAGGATGGGAACTGGTTGGGGCTCTCGCCGGTTTGGTATGCAGTGTTGATTGTTGCGGTTATGATCGCGCTGCAGCAAATTGAAGGCGCTGTGCTCGTGCCCCGCTTTGTGGGTGATGCGCTGGACCTGCACCCCGTTGTGGTGATTGTGGTTGTGCTCATGGGCACCTCGCTGGCGGGCATTCTGGGCGCCGTGCTGGCTGCCCCCGTAGCCGCATCGGCCAAGCTGCTGGGCAATTACGGCTGGCGCAAAATGTGGGACCTGCCGCCCTTTCCGCCCGAGCCGCCGCCCAAGCCGGAGCCGCCCAGCCTCTGGCAGCGGCTGCGCGCGCGCTTTGGCAGCGCGGAGCGTGCGTCGTAGGTCACGTCTCCCGACGTGACGCAGCCCGCAGGGCTGAATGTTCGGGATACGCTGAACGTTCAGCTATGCGGCGCGTGTTCAGCCCTGCGGGCTGCGTCACGTCCGGAGACGTGACCTGCAACGGCGTTAGCCCGCAGCCCAGCAGAAGCAAAGGCTCCATTCCGCCAACCGTACTCTGAATCCGAAAGTGAAACCCCATGGATCAGCCAGCTTCGTCACTCTACCCGCTTACCTTCACCCCCGTCTTCAAGGATTACCCCTGGGGCGGGCGCAACCTCGAACACTTCGGGCGCACGCTGCCCGATGGTATTGTCGCCGAAAGCTGGGACGTCGCCGCCCATCCCAATGGCTCCAGCCCGGTACGCGCCGGCGCGTTTCAGGGCCGGCTGCTCAACGACCTCGTGCGCGAGCAGGGTGAGGAACTGGTGGGCGAACGAAACGCCGCCGCCGTCGAGGCCGGACGCTTTCCCTTGCTCATCAAACTGCTTGACGCCAACAACTGGCTCTCCGTGCAGGTGCACCCCGACGACGCCTACGCCTTTGCGCACGAGGGCGAGCCGGGCAAGACCGAGATGTGGGTCGTGCTCGAGGCGCAGCCAGGCGCGGAGTTGCTCTACGGCTTCAAACACCCCATTACCAAAGCCGAGTATGCACAGGCGATTGCCGACGGGCGCAGCGAAGAGCCGCTCCACCGCATGGCTGTGCAGAAGGGCGACGTGCTCTTTGTGCCGCCCGGCGCCATGCACGCGCTGGGGCCCGGCATTGTGGTGGCCGAAATTCAGCAGAACAGCGACACAACCTATCGGGTCTATGATTGGGGCCGCCCACGCCCACTGCACCTGGAACAAGCGCTGGCTGTGACGAACTTCAACCTTGTGGGCGCGCAGCCTGTCAAGCCCGAGTTGCTGGTCGACGAAGAGACGCTGCGCATAGAATTGCTCGCCACCTGCCCCTACTTCCAGACGGAGCGGCTGACGATACCCGCCGGCGGCGCTTTCTTTGGCGAAACCGACGGCGCGACCTTCGAGATCTACGGCGTGCTGGAAGGGCAAGCGCGCATTGAATGGAGTGGCGAGCCGGTGACCGTGGCAGGTGTCGACTGGGTGCTCATCCCCGCATCGCTGGGCGAGTTTGAGGTTGTCGCCGAAAGCAACGCACGCATCCTGCGCGTCTTCGTGCCCTAAAGGCTCCGCACGCAGAGGTTCATGCCTTGTGGCGCAACGCAGGATGAAAATGAGGCCACGCGCCGCGGCGGGTCGCCACCTTCGGAATCAAATCTCCGCACGAGGATTTTCAGCATAGATACGGCAGGCAAGCAGTAGACCTGCAAGCGATCGAGGGTGCGCTATGTATGACCTGGTAATTCGCGGCGGAGAGATCATCACCGAGGGCGGATTGGTTTCGGCCGACGTAGCGGTGGATGGCGAGCGGATTGCCGCCATCGGCAGCGGGCTGGAGGGGCGCGCCTTGCTCGACGCGCGCGGCTGCTTTGTGATTCCGGGCGGGGTGGATGAGCATGTACACATGCAGTTGCCGCTGGCGGGCCGCGTGAGCACTGACAGCTTCGCCACGGGCAGTATCGCTGCGGCCTACGGCGGCACCACCACCTTCATCGACTTTGTGACGCCCAACCCGGCCGAGCCGCTGCTCGACGCGCTGGCCGCGCGCCGCGCCGAGGCCGACGGGCGCGTAGCTGTAGACTATGGCCTGCATATGACGATTCCCACCTGGCACGGCGCTGCGCCCGAGGGGCTGGCCGATGTGCAGGCGGCGCTGCAGGCGGGCTGTCCCACCTTCAAGATGTATCAAGCCTACGCGGGGATGATGCTCGACGATGCGTCACTCTACCGTGCCTTCTGCGCCGTCGCGGCAGGCGGGCGGCAGCGCGGTGCTGCACAGCGAAACCGGCCCCGTGCTGGAGCTGCTGCGCGCCGAAGCGCTCGCCGCTGGCCGCACCGCACCCATTGAGCATGAGCGCACCCGTCCGACCCGCCTGGAGGCGACGGCGATTGCGCGCGCAGCCGAACTCGCACAGCTTGCAGGCTGCCCGCTGCTCATCTTCCACGTGGGCAACGCGCCGGCAATTGAGGCAATTGCGGCGGCGCGGGCGAGTGGCGTAGACATTTGGGGCGAAAGCTGCCCGCAGTACCTGTTGCTCACCGCCGACGCGCACCTGGGCGGGCCGGAGGGCGCGCGCTACGTCTGCGCGCCGCCACTGCGCACACAGGCTGATCAGGATGCCCTCTGGCGCGCGCTCGCCGATGGCGACCTGCAGGTGGTGAGCACCGACCACTGCCCGTGGACCCTCGCCGAGAAGGCGCAGCCCGACTTTACGCAGATTCCTGGCGGCGTGCCCAGCATTGAAGCGCGCCTCTCGCTCATCTACAGCGCAGGTGTGCGCACAGGGCGGCTGTCGCTGCAGCGCTGGGTCGAGCTCTGCTGCAGCAACCCTGCCCGTCGCATGGGGCTAACGCGCAAAGGGCAGCTTGCACCCGGCTACGACGCCGATATTGTCCTCTTTGACCCTGCGCGCGCAAAAACGCTCAGCCAACGCCCGGGCCACGAAACGCTGCATGAGGCCGCCGACTGGACGCCCTACGAGGGAATGCAGCTGCAGGGGTGGCCGCGCACGGTACTCCTGCGCGGCAAGGTGATTGTGGAGAACGAAGCATGGGTGGGCAGCCCGTCCGACGGCCGCTTTGTGGTGCGTTCTCGTGCGTAGGGGGCAATCCAGCGAACCGGCGGCTACGGCTCTTTTTTGAGGACGCAACGCGATTCAGACCTGCGGCGTCTTATGAATGTTTCCGAAATAAAGCGGTGCGCGCCGCAGGGGCCGCCGAGGGTTAAAACCCCCGGCTAGGCAAACCAAGTCCACTCAAGTGGACTGGCTAGAGAGAGTGACCACTCTGCGCGAGCGCCACTGTCGGAGGGCTGGAAGCCCCCCGCTACGAGTCCCCCGACGTACGGCGCGCTGTGAGTCCACTTGAGTGGACTTGGTTTGGCTAGCCGGGGGTTTCAACCCTCGGCGGCCCCGACGAGCCAACCAACCCATACCGAAACAATTCTGCAATAATCATTAGCCGCCGCTACGTATCCCCCACGCACCCTCAATAGTCAATACGCAATCGTCAATTCTCTTCACACTACAACCACCCCCGCATCCTGTACGTCGCAATCCCAATCCACTCGCGCAGCGCAAGGGTCGTCAGCCGCATATCATCGGCACTGGGCACAAGGTTGAAAAGCTGGATGCCTAGTTCGGGGCGCAGGTAGAAGTCGAAGTCGGCCTGCGTCACCATGTAGTCGGTGGGCGCAGCTGTGGCGTCGATCTCCAGCCGCGCAAAGATGGCAGCTGCGCGCGGCATGTGCATGGCCGAAGTCACAAGCAGCACACGCTCGATACCCTGCTCCTCGAGCAGCGCCTGCGTGTAAACGGCGTTCTCATAGGTGTTGCGCGACTCCTCCTCCAGCAGCAGCGCGCTGCGCGGCACCCCCATCGCCTCGAGCAACTGCGCCATGACCTCCGCCTCGCTCTCGCCATAGGGTCCAAGCACCTCCACGCGTCCGCCGGTCACCACAATGTAAGGTGCGGCCCCCTGCTTCCACAGCTGCATTGCGTAGATTAGGCGATCGCCTGCCTCATTGACCTCATGGGTTGGCCGGGGCGGCAATCCCTCACGCGTGGCCCCGCCGAGGACGACAATCGCGTCCCCCTGCGCGCCCGCTGCCAGCGGCGGAATGCGCCATTCAAGGCTGCGCGCCGCGGCCATGGCCACAATGCGGTTGCCGCTAAGCCACACAACCAGCAGCGCCGCCACAACCAGCGCAGTGCGTGTGCGCGTGTGCCTGCGCAAGAGCAATGCCGCCAGCAGCAGCACGCAGGCAAGGCCGGCCGGGTAGACAAGGAGCGGGAGCAGCTTGGAGAGATAGAACATGGCAATAATCTCGGGATGGCGATTTGAACTGTGCGACCCAGTGGTCCGTCTTCGAAGTGAGCAACCTGTTTCGTAGCGGCTGCTTCAGCTGCCGTACTCACCAATGACGTCGCGTCCTCGACAACGGCAGCTGAAGCAGCCGCTACGAAACAGGTTGCTCACTTCGAAGACGGACCACTGAGACGCCTGCGCCTTGATGCGCAAGGCTGGTGCTAGTCTACACCACGCACAAGATGCAGCAACATGCGCGTTTGCCGAATGCAGGGTTCTCAATAGTCAGGCTGAGGTGTGGCAAGCGCCAACAGCAACCTCACCCCCGGCCCCTCTCCAGAAAATTGGAGAGGGGAGCACAGCGCCGCCGTTATCGGTCACATCTCCGGCGTGACGCACTTGTTTTGCTCCCCTCTCCAATTTTCTGGAGAGGGGCCGGGGGTGAGGTTGCTGTTGGCGCTTGCCACACCTCAGCCTGACTTTTGAGAAGCCCTATTGCCGAATGTAAGCGGGATTGCACAGTTAGCCAGCTTCAGCGTATAATCCATTCGCCACTTGACGTAATCTGCTGCATTTCTCTCCACATGATTCGGCCGAACCCGCGGCCAACGTGCTTATTGTACCCTCCGCTCTCCTCGTTGCTGCGCGTTTGTGCAAGGGGTCTTCTGCGTGGATTTGAATCACTCACCCAAAGAACTTGGCGCCATGCTCCATGCGCGCCTGATTGCCGGCGACCGCACGGCCAGCGCCGCAATCTCCGAAATCTTCCTGCCGCTGCTCCTGAAGCGGCTGGAGGGCTTTGAGGTGGACCCGGGTGACCGGCACGTGGTCGAGCAGGCTGCGATTGATGCACTTGTCAGCTATCTTGGCCGTCCCCAGCAATACGATCCCGGAGAGTTGGACCTGCTGGGCTATCTGGTAATGTCGGCCAAAGGCGATGCGCGCAACGCCTATGATTCGGCGCGGCGGCGGGCGCGGCGTGAGGTGGATTGGCAGCAGGGTGTCGCGAATGGCGCGGGCGACTCGGAATACGAGGCAGAGTATCGCGACGAAAATGATTTCGTGGCCGCTCTGATTGAGAATGAGTCGAATGTCTACGTGTGGCTGGCCGAGCGGCTGACCAGCGCGACAGACTATGCGATGGTAGAACTAATGCTTGAAGGCGTTCACAGGACGGAACAGTATGCGATTGTTCTGGGCATTACCCACTTGCCGGCCGCCGAGCAGGCGCGTACGGTCAAACAGAACAAGGATCGCATCAAAGCGCGTCTGCGGCGCTCTCTGGATCCCGAAGCGATACGCGCGGAGGCCCGGGGCAATGACTGAGACACGTGGCGGCTATACAGATGCAGGTGACCCGTTGCTGGAGCAACTGGCACAGCGTCTCGAGGGCGACCCCAACTATATGGCAAGCGTTCTCGAAGCCTATCGGCGGCAGGAGGGCAAGAGCCGCGACGCGCAGCAGCAGCAGCTGGGCCTCAGCCGGCTGGCCTTTGTGCGGCTGGCGCTCTGCCGCAGGCCCGACGCAGACCAGGCCACCTTTCGTGCCCAGGTCGAAGAGATCGCACGCTACACGGGCGCAACGCCTGCCTCGCTGGTCCAGCTGATCCGGCAAGTGGACGCCCTGGCAAGCATGGATGCGCGCACCCTGGATCACGGTGCTGCGCCCAGCACCCGCAGGCCGGCCTGTTCCCGCGCCCACCATTTTGGCTATGATGGCGGCACGCGATCGCATTGCCGAGTCGCCGGAGACGTACAGTTCACCCAGGCAGTCGACGGACGAAGGCGCTGCCGCTGATGACCCGGCCGTTGCCGCTGATGACCCGGCTGCCGCCATCGATGACGAACACAACCCTTCCGCAAGCAGTGCAGAGAGTGAGCGGCCCACCGCCGGCCGCGAAGAGAGCCGCGATGACAGCCCAAGCGACCCTTCTGCCCAGTCGCCGCAAGAAGCAGACGACAACCTGGCTTGACACCGAATGCAGCGACCTGGTCCGCGATTTCTGGGCCGCCGCCGGTGGCGAGGAAAAATACCCGCGCACGCTTGAGCTTGCGCTTGGCTTTGCGCTGCCTGTCGCCGTCGTGCGCATACCCGGGCTGCACACCGACGCCGCGCGCAACTGGCTGCGCTCGCGCCGGCGCGACCTTGTGCTCTCAGAACCGTCGCGCCTGCTCCACGGCTGCCTCTTCGCCTACCGCGGCAATGGCATCATCTTCGTGGATGCCTCCGACAGCGCCGACGAACAGCGCTTCAGCCTTGCACACGAGATTGCCCATTTTCTGGTTGACTACATGCTGCCGCGCACGCGTGCCTGCTCTGTGCTTGGCGAGGGCTTTGCCGAAGTGCTGGACGGCAGGCGCGGCCCCACCACCGCCGAGCGGCTGGGCTCGCTCTATCATGGCTTCTCGACGCAGCCGCTGGTCAACCTCATGCAGCGCAGCGTGGCAGGCGGCGATGCGCTGGCCGTGTGGCAGGTGGAGCACCGCGCCGACAAGGTGGCGCTGGCACTGCTCGCCCCGCCGGAAGAGCTGCTGGATCGTGTGGTAGGCAGAACGCCCGAGGACCGCATGGAGAGAGCAGAGTGCATACTCGTGCATATGTTTGGCCTGCCCATCGAGCCGGCGCGTCGCTACGCGGCCGAGCTCTTCCAGTTGCAAACCCGGAACGATTCGTGGATAGACGGACTGCGCGCCCGCCTGCAGGCGCACAGCGCCGAACCGGTGGACGATCTCCAGCCGCACGGCCACAGCGCGGCCCACAGCAGTGAGCTTCCCTCCCCTTGATGAGCGACGAATCTGAAGTCTATGTGCATGACGGTGCGACCCCTGGTGTGGCCGGTAGCGCATCTGGCGGCGCGTCTCTTGCAGCCGGCGCTGAAGATCTCGATGGGCTTGTTGGCACAGAGAACGGCTTTTCCGTCTCGCTGCCCGACTTCGACGAGTCCTTTGGCGAGTCCTTCGCGCGCACGGTGGACCTTGAAACATGGCGCCCGGGCGAGGACTTGATAGCAGCATACGGCCGCCTTGAGCTTGAGGTGGCCGAAGCGCTGACTCGGGAAGACGACTACAGCCGCCACATTCGCAGCAGCGTCTTCCCGCAGCTTGCCCATGTGCCCGGCGCGCCCGCCTGCGCCGGTGTCTACGCAGCCGACCCCGAGCACATCCAGCAGGTGCACGGCGGGCTCCTCTTCAACGGCGGCGTTGAGGCGTGCGACGGCATCAGCGTCGTGCACGAGACGCTTCCGCTCACGATTACGCAAATTGGCGTTTGCCTCGTTGCGTACAATGGCCGCCAGGGCTCCTGGGCGCACCGCCTCTTCCGGCGCGATCTGCGCAGCCGCTCCGGCAACCCGGTCGACGAGGTGATGAGCATGCTGGAGCGACGCCGGCAATACGCTGACGGCCGCGACCAGCTTAGCAATCTGGCGCGCCGCGGTATCATGGCCTACGCCGAGCGGGCGCTGCTGCGTGGCAACTCGACGGCCACGTGGCGCATGGGCCACGGCAGCGTGCTCCCTTTTGAGCTTGTCTCGGGCCTGTGGGCCTCAACGCTGGGCAATTTGCGCAAGAGCCTTGAGTTGGTTGAGTGGTACGTGGAGTACGGCCGCTTTGTCTTCGTGCCCCACCGCACACAGAAGCGCCACCTGCTCATGATTGGCAACGCGCTGCGCCCGCGCGAATACGCCCTTGTCCACACGCTCGCACCGGATGTCCGCAACCTGATTGATCGCGGCCACTACCGCGACGAAAACGGCGTGCGGCCGGCCATGGAACGCTTCCATAATGAGGTGGCGCACAGGATTGTGATCGGCGTCTTCCGTGTGTGGGAGGGTGCGCCGCCCTACATCTTCTACGCCAGCGCCGAGCACGCGCACATGGCCGCACACGTGGCCATTGCCGACGCGATGCTGCAGGAGCACCGTGGCTTTCCCATGCTCATTGACCTGGCCGACACGGTCTGCCGTACGACCTTTGGCGTCGACAGCCTTGTGCCCACCGTGCAGACGGCCTACGCGCGCAGCGGCGAACCGCTGCGGCCGCTTTCAGGGCGCGACTTCGGCATATAGTGGCTCATCAGGAACGCGCCGTACTTCGCCGCAAGCCGCCTGTAATGGAGAAATTCTGTGAGCCTTACGCAACCCCATTCGAACCCATCGCTGCCCGGCCCGGGCGCCCTCTTTGCCCACGAACTGGAACAGGACATCGCACAGAGCGGTGGCCCCGTGGTTGTGTCGGCGCAGGAAGCCGAGGCGGCCGGCCGCACCATGTTCGATGTGCCGGGCAGCCGAGACAACACGGTGACGGTGCTGCTGCCCGCCGACGCAATTGGGCGTGTGCCGGCGCAGGCGCTTGTGCGCATCCTGAGCCGGTCGGCCGACACGGGGGGCGACGGTCGCCAGTACCTGGGCGCGGTCGTTGAGGGACCCTTTGCCGAGCCCGATGGCCTGCGCGCCGATGCGCCTATTGTGGTAACGACCACGGTGCGCGGCACGCAGTTCATGCCCCGCTATCATGGGCGCGTGCAGGTGGAGATTCTGGGTGAGGAGGTTGACGGCGCGCTGGTGCCGCCACGCTATCGCCCGCTCCCCAACAGCCCCGTGCTTGTGCTGGGCGAAGAAGAGACGAGCATGCAGTTGGGGCTGCTGCAACCGGAGCCGATTGAGCTTGGGTTGGCGGTGGGCTTCGAGTCCATGGCCGTGCAGGTGCCTGCCCGCCGCAAGACAGTGCTGCCGCGCCACGTGGCCGTGCTGGGCACAACCGGCGGCGGCAAGTCCACAACCGTCTCCGGCATGATCGCCGAATTCGCGCGCAATGGCATGGCCACCGTCCTCTTCGACACCGAAGGCGAGTACACGGAGATTGGCCGGCCCACGGTCGATCCCACCATGTTGCGCCTGCTGCAGCGGGCGGGCCGCAGTCCGCACGGGGCGGGGCCGGTGCACGTGCGCTACCTGGTCGGGCGCGACACCACGGCCCCCTCGGGCGTGGCGCAGACGCCCTTCCGGCTCGACTTCTCGAGCATCTCGCCATATGCCGCGGCCGAAATCATGGGGCTGAGCGAGGCGCAGGAGGACCGTTACTTCAAGGCCTACGACGCTGCCAAGCTTATTCTGCGCGACGTGGGTATCTTCCCCAGCCGCGACAACGCCGACGACGAGCGGCGCGTGCTTGACCTTGACGAGTACGTCTCCGGCTATCCGCGCATGACCCTCTCCATGCTCCTGGACGTGGCGCAATCAATCAGCAGCCGCATCAACCGCACGAGCTTCGAGCCCTTCAACCGCATCTTCCGCGACGGCGATAACCGCCGGCGCTACGACGAGCGCATCAACCAGGTGGAGACGAACCACGCGATTAGCTGGCGCACGCTGGTGAGCAAGCTTTTCCGCCTCTCGCGCACGAATGTCTTCGACAATGCCAAGGCGCCGCCGGTGGACTTTGCCGCCCTTGCTGTGCCCGGACAGACGACGATCATTGACCTGAGTGACAGCGATTCGACCACCATCAACAACCTCGTCATCGCCAGCCTGCTGCGCGGCATTCAGGAGCAGCAGGAAGCGGCGTACGAGGCCGCCGAGCGGGCCGGACGCTCGCCCACGCCGATGATGATTGTGATTGAGGAAGCGCACGAGTTCCTCTCCACCGAGCGCATTGCCAAGATGGAGACGCTCTTTGAACAGGTGGCGCGCATTGCCCGCCGTGGGCGCAAACGCTGGCTGGGCCTCGTCTTCGTAACGCAGCTGCCGCAGCACCTGCCCGATGAAGTGCTGGGCCTCGTCAACAACACCATCATCCACAAGATTTCCGACGTCAACATGGCCAACCGGCTCAAGCGCATGATTGGCGGCGTTGACAACGGTCTGTGGACGCGCCTACCCAACCTCGCCCCGGGCCAGGCAATCGTCTCCTTCACCAGCATGGCGCGCCCGCTGCTGGTCACCATCCATCCCACGCCCTGCAAGCTGCGCATGGTGGAGTAGGAGCAGAAGGCGTGTACTTGTGCGCATGAACGCCCGCCCGTCGGGAGGTCAATGATGGAGCGTCACCACACCTGTCTGGACTGCTCAAGCTTCGTTGCCTTTTCCGCTGCAGAATGCGCGCAGATAGGAGAGATGGGTGAGATTCCACTCTCCGCCCCGCTTCCGTGTGGCGTTTGCGTCCTGCGGACCAACCAGTCGGCGCGCATGTTCCGCGCGCTGCTATCAGAACCGGTCTTCGACTGCAACTCGTTTTGCCGAGGTTCGTTTCGAGAATCGCTTGATGTCGCGTGCCCGCTCTGCTGCGACGGCCGTTTGGAAATCCATCGAGATAGAATTGGGGCCGATGTTCGGAGCGTGATTCGCTGCTCCAATCGCCCCAAGTGCCTGTACGAGCGGAACCGGCTTCTGCTCAAAACGCCCTGCAGATTCTGCGGTCGTCTGCTTGTGCTCAGCGTTGGCGCGGAGCTGAGGATAGGCTGTCCAGAATGTGGCAAGTCGACCGTTGCAATTGGGCTTGTGCGAAGCTGGCCCGCATTGTTCTCACATACCACCACGTGCGGCCATGGATTGCCGTTGCGTGAGTGCAAAATCTGTTCGCATAGCCGTGAGGCCAGAGAAAGCGTCTTTCAGCTTGAGTTTGAAGTCGCAAAGTTGATTGGTGACCGCCTCCAGGACGCTGGACTCCGGCAGGTTGCGGCGCAAGCTTCAGAAGACGCTTATGAGAGCTCCGCGGTCAGCGGGTATCCTTGCGAAAGCCTGTATTGGCCAGAACTCGACTTTCGCCTTGTGCTGGAGAATGACCTAATCGATTTCAGTCGCTATTTCCCGCCGAAGTATGCGAATGACGAGGTTGACAGCGCTGATGATCCTGATGACTACCCTCAGACGCTTCTGGTAAACCCAAGCTTCAAGATCGTGCATAGCTGCACTCGCCCACTACGCGCACCGTTCTTTTCGTGCATTGCGCCGTTTGCACTTTTGTCGTACAATGCGGGCGCAGTTTGATTCTGCACCGCGCGTTCACGCCATCCATCTCAATTCTTGCCAGACCAACTGACGCTGGATTTTCTCTGACGCAACATCGCACCGGCTAAGCCGCATCGTCCCTGGGGAGTGTCGTCGGCATTGCTCCCCCATTGAGCAAAACATCGAGACCCACAATGACCCAGCAAACACTCGCCGCGCCCATGGCCGGCAACCCGACTGCTCCGTCTCCCCGCGCTCGCGATCTCGTACAATTGACTCTGGCCGACTATTTCTCTGTGGCCGACAACGAGGGCAAGCCCATTGCCAGCTTGCTTGTGCTCGTCGACAGCCGCAAGCGCCCTGTGCGCGCCGAACTGCACCTCAATGGCGCGGCCACCGATGACACGGGCCGCATTGCCGTGCGCCAGTCGCAGCACATTATTGAGGAGCGCTACTCCGGCCCGGATGAGCTGCCGCTGCAGGTGTGGCAGAGCTTCCTGCGCAGCGAGCCGCTCCATATACCGCTTGGTCCCGGTGAAGACTTTGCCGCGGACGATGAGCAGGAGGGCGGGAAGCTGGGCATCCTTGCCTCTTTGTGGAAAGTCGCGGCCGTCAGCGTCATCGCACTGGTATTGCTTGCGCTGCTCGCCGGCATTGTCAGCCGCATGCGCGAAGGTGAGCCGACACTGGCAGTCGTCGGGCCGGTAAGTGGCGGCGTCATTGAGCAAGGCGATGCGATAGGCGACATTCTCATCCCCGAATCGTCGCTGACGCCGGTTGAACAGCCGCTGCCGGCCGTTGTTGTTCCCGAAATTGAGCTGCCGCCGAGCCGAAACGCTCCCGCCGACATTACAATTGGCCGGCGCGTCAAGATTCGCGATGGGGCTATACTGACGCTGCGCACACAGCCTGGGGCGAACGCCGGCGACGTTGTGGGCTACATGCAGGATGGCGCGCAGGCGACCGTCATCGGTGGGCCGACCATGTTGAAGGGCAACTCCGATACGATTGTGTGGTGGGAAGTGCAGCTGGACGACGGCAAGAATGCGTGGGCCGCAGCCAATGATAGCAACATGACGCTGCTTGACCTTGCGGATTAGCGGCTCAGGGGTGCTTGTGACAGCCTGACTCAACGGCGACGCCCCCACGGGCGTCGCCGTTTGCGTTCCGTGCGCGGGTGTTCATACCTTGTCGGTTTTAGCCGTCACCTGCGTGGTCCGGGCCAGTGTGGGTATTCACAGGATAGAGGGGGAATCTGATGGCAAACAGCCTCGCAAGTCTTGCAGCCCAGGCGCCGACCGTCATTGAAGCGCACCCAGGCCACGCGGCTGCACTCCTCTTTGCCCGGAAGTCGCCACTGTTGGTGACAACCGGCACTGAGCCTCTCGTTCGCCTGTGGTCGACAGCCGACTGGGCGCCGGTCGGGACATTCAGCGGCCATGCCAATGCAGTCACATCGGCGACGCTCAACGCTGATGAATCGCGCCTCATCACCACCTCCTCTGACAAGAGCACATGCTTTTGGGCCTTCCCCAGCGGTGAACTGCTTCAGCGCCTTGAGGGACACAAGAAGCCAGTGAGCAGCGCGGCGCTCTCACCCAACGAGACGTTGCTCGCCACCGCTTCGTATGATAGCCGCGTCCTGCTCTATGACCTGCCCTCGGGCACATTGCGCGCCACCCTCAAGGGCCATGCACGCAACGCGTTTGCGGTCGCGTTCTCGCCCAATGGCGCCCTGCTCGCCTCCAGTGGCCTGGGCCAGAGCGTCATGATCTGGAGCGTGCCTGATGGCGCACTGCTTCACGATTTGCAGGGTCACAGCATCGTCAGCGGCCTGGTTGGCTGGGAAGACGATGGAGCGACCATCGCAACGTACGACGGCATGGGGGTCGTGCGCCGATTTAGAGCCGCAAGTGGTGAATGTTACTTTGACGCATCACTCGACCTGCCGGGAATCTCGTCCCTGCGCATTTCGCCCGATGGTGCATTGCTCGCCGCGACCGCAGCGCACACGCTGGCGCTTTTCGATGCGCACAGTCTTGAGCGCCTGGAGACGATCAATCTCAAGGTCAAGGGCGTGTATGGCGTCGCGTGGTCGCCCAACGGTGCCCTGGTTGCGTGCAGCGCGGCCGACGGGCGCGTGCGCATCTGGCAGCTGCACACTGCCTGAACCATGTGGTGCATATCTGCGCAAGAGAACTGTCGGAATAGGATAATGCGTAAGGCTGCGCGGGAAGCCCTGAGACGGCACCCCCTTGGCGTTGCCTTGTGACGCGCCGCGGTATATAATAGGGCCAGCGTATTCAACGTCGAGTACCGCCATCAAGGAGGATGGTCACATGTACGCAAACATCCTGGTCCCGCTGGATGGGTCGTCACGCGCCGAGCGCATTCTTCCCTATGTAGAGGAAATTGCTGCCAAGTTCGGCTCGCGCATTACCCTGCTGCAGGTTGTGGAGACGAGTCTGGCGCTCGTTTCGCCCTACGACATTGCGCCCTATGACGCCATGGCAGAGACCAAGCGCTATATTGCGCAGGCGCGTGCCTACCTGGACGCGCAGGAGGGCTCGCTGCGCAGCAAGCATATTGACGTGCGCTCCGTTGTGGAGAATGGGCCTGTGGTCATGGCCATCAATGACGTCGCTGACCGCGAGGGATGTGACTTGATTGCCATGGCAAGCCACGGGCGCACCGGCCTCAACCGAGTCTTCTACGGCAGTGTGGCAGCGGGTGTGCTGCACCGCGCCGACAGGCCTTTGCTCCTCGTTCGCGCCCAAAACGGATATTGAGGCGACATCAGCGTGGCGCATTTGCGCCTGTTGCGCTTTGCGCCTCGCTGAGTCAGGAACTTCTGCATGCAATATGTCTATGGCCCAATCCCCTCACGCCGCCTGGGCCAGTCGCTGGGCGTCGATCCGATTCCTCTGAAGACGTGCAACTGGAACTGTGCCTACTGCCAACTGGGGCGAACGTCACCCCTCGTGAACGAGCGGCGTGAGTGGGTGCCGCGCGCCGAAATTGTGGACGAGGTGAGCGCTGCGCTGGCAGCGCACCCACCGGGCGCCATCGACTTCGTCTCTTTTGTCGGTTCGGGTGAGCCAACGCTGCACAGCGGGCTGGGGTGGATGATACGCCGCGTGCAGGAGCTTACGGCGGTGCCCGTGGCCGTCATCACCAATGGCGCCCTCCTGGGCGATCCTGCGCTGCGTGACGAACTGAGCGCTGCTGATGTGGTCATGCCTACCCTCAGCGCAGGCAGCGAGGCGCTCTACCGCCGCATCCATCGTCCCCATCCTGACCTGCATCTGGCAAATATGGTGCAGGGTCTGGTGGCATTTCGGCGCATCTACTCGGGACGGCTGTGGATTGAAGTGATGTTGCTGCGCGGTGTCAACGATGATGATGCGTCGCTGCGCGCGCTGGCAAAGCTGCTCGCGCCGTGCCGAGCCCGACCAGGTTCATCTGACTCTGCCTGATCGGCCGCCGACCGAACCGTGGATTCAGCCGCCTGACAGTGAGGGGCTCATGCGCGCCACGGCAATCCTTGGCAGCGTGCTCCACGGCGGGGCCGCAGTCGTGCCGCCCAGCGGCGTTTCGTTTGAGTTTGCGCTGGGCGCTGATCCCGAAGAAGAGTTGCTGGCCGTCTTCAAGCGCCACCCCATGAGCGAAGCGCAGGTGGCGCAGGCATTGGCAGGGAGCGAGAGCACAGCTGTTGCGGCGGCGCTCGAGGCACTGGCGCGCAGCGGCCGCGCGCGCCTGACCACACGCCACGGCGTGCGTTTTTGGACGACATCCGAGCAACGCTTTGAGCCGGCGAGCGCAGTGCCGTTGGCGCGCGACTGATTCTGCAAACCGAAAGAGCACCCTGGCAAGGAGCAGGCGCGATGGCTGCAGCAGCGGAGGACAAACAAAAGCTTGATCTGAAGAAGGCGCTGCCGCTCCTCTACAACCCGCGCGGCACGGCGTGCAGCCTCATCACTCCACCAACGTTCTCGGTGCTGGCCATCGACGGCGCAGGCGACCCCAACAGTGCGCCGGCGTGGAAGGCGGCGGTCGAGGCGCTCTACAGCACCGCGTACTCGCTCAAGTTCATGCTCAAGAAAGCGGGTGCGACGCCGGATTTCGTCGTCATGCCGCTCGAGGCGCTTTGGTGGGTGGGCGAGGGCGAAGCGTTCGCGCTGGATGACAAGCGCAACTGGCTCTGGCGCGCCTTGATTGTGCTGCCCGATTTCGTCACCGATGCACAGGTTGCCCAGGCACGCACAGCCGCCCGTGCCAAAAAGGGCCTTGCCGCGCTCGACGGCGTTGCCTTCGACCACTTCAATGAAGGACCTTCGGCCCAGGTTCTGCATCTGGGCCCCTTTGCCGACGAGACGCCTACCGTGGCGCGGCTGAATGCATTCATCGCCGAGCAAGGCTATGTGCAGTCGGGCAAACACCATGAAATCTACCTGAGCGACCCGCAAAAGAGCGCGCCGGAGAAGATGAAGACGATCATTCGCCTGCCAATCGGCCAGGTCGAAAGTCACACCTAAACTGAAACCACGATGAGATATCTGTCTCATCATGATCTGTCTTAAGCATACAGGCAAGAGACGCACGACTCAGGAAACATGCAACCCATGGAGCAACAACGATCGCCCCGCGACTATGAAGAAAACGCAGCAGACGCCGCCGCTCACGGCGCGCTGATCCCCACCGGCGCGCCTGTGGCCGGCAAGCAGGGCGGTTCGCTCAAGCGCTTCGCCCTCCTCTCCATCGGGGCTGCCATCCTGACCATTGGTTTGAAGACCGGCGCATATCTGCTGACCGGTTCCGTGGGGCTCCTCTCCGACGCGATTGAGTCGCTGGTCAACCTTGCCGCAGCCACCATGGCGCTGCTGCTGATTAGTGTGGCCGAGCGGCCACCGGACGACGAGCACGCCTTTGGCCACACCAAGGCCGAGTACTTCTCCAGCGGCATTGAAGGCGCGCTCATTCTCGTGGCGGCCGTAGGAATCGGTTGGAGCGCCTTCCAGAAGCTGCTGGACCCGCAGCCGCTGGAAAACATTGGCATCGGCTTGCTGGTGGCGGTGGTTGCATCGGCCGTCAACCTGGGCGTGTCGATAACGCTGCTGCGTGCGGCGCGCACGCTACCGCTCCATTCCGCTTGAAGCGGACGCCAGACATCTTCTCACTGATGTCTATACCTCGGCAGGGGTTATTGTCGCGGTGGCGCTTGTCTATGTCACGGGCTGGCTCATCCTGGACCCGATCATTGGCCTGCTGGTTGCACTCAACATTGTGTGGTCGGGGGTGCAGTTGGTGCGGCGCTCGGCCGAGGGGCTTATGGATGCGTCGCTTTCGCCCGCCGAGGTGGCGGAGATCGACACGGTGTTGCAGCCCTACCGCGACCAGGGGCTGGAATTCCACGCGCTGCGCACACGCCAGGCGGGCACGCGCCGCTTCGTTTCCATGCACGTGCTCGTGCCCGGCCGCTGGACCATCCAGCGCGGCCATGTGGTTGCGGATGCAATTGAGGCGGCGTTGGCAAACGCGCTGCCCGGCCTTGTGGCATCCACGCACCTCGAGCCGCTGGATGACCCCAGCTCGATGGATGACCAGGACTTGGACCGCACGGTATAGCCGCCGAACACTTCCGCGCACCGTAGCCGAGGGCTTCCAGCCCTCGGTTTTGTATTTGTTGGCCATTGTTCATCCACGCTGATTTCTACTCGTTGGAGCGGGATTCCACAGGTGTCGGCTGAAGCCGCCGCTTCGAAAGCTCGGGTCTGCGCAGACTGGGCCGAGCGCTGGAAGCCCCGACTACGGCCACGCGCACGCACTTGCTCGTCAAGGGGACCCTTGATCAACCCCAATCTCGATTTGCCTATTGACAACACACAACAATGGTGGTAAATTTGACCGACCGGTAAGTATGTTACCGACCGGTAGGTCATATGAGCGGAGGGATTTGCCATCATGCGCAATCGAGTTCTTGGAGTACTGTTCGTCGGCGTCCTCATGGCGGCGCTCGACATTGCCATCGTCGGCCCTGCGCTGCCCACAATCCAGCAGATCTTCGGCGTCAATGAGCGCGCGCTGGCGTGGGTCTTCACCATCTATGTGCTCATGAATCTGGTGGGCACGCCGCTGCTTGCCAAATTGTCGGACCGCTTTGGCCGCCGCACTATCTACGTCCTTGCGGTGAGCCTCTTCGCGTTGGGTTCGCTGCTGGTCGTTGTCGCGCCGGTTTCGGCCTTCTGGTTCGTGCTGCTGGGTCGCGCTGTACAGGGGTTGGGCGCAGGCGGCATCTTCCCCGTGGCGTCGGCCGTAATCGGTGACACCTTCCCGCCCGAGAAGCGTGGCAGCGCGCTGGGGCTGATTGGCGCAGTCTTCGGCCTTGCCTTTATCATTGGCCCCATCGTTGGCGGCGTGCTGCTGCTCTTCAGTTGGCGCTGGGTCTTTGCCATCAATCTGCCGATTGCGCTGGTCGTTATCCTCCTCGCCTGGCGCGAGCTGCCCTCTGCGCGGCGCAAGGAGCTGCTGCCCTTTGACTGGGCCGGGATGGCCACGCTCGCCGCTGGCGCTGGCGGCACTGGCCTTTGCGCTTAACCAGATCGACACGACGCAGTTCCTTGCCAGCCTCGCCTCGCCGCTGGTGTGGCCCTTGCTGCTTGTGGCGGTCGTGCTGCTGCCGGTCTTCTGGCGGCTGGAGCACCACGCCGCCGACCCGATTGTGCGCCCCGAGCTGCTGGCCCCGCGCCAGTTGAAGCTGGCCAATGCCATTACCTTTGGCGCCGGCCTGGGCGAGGTGGCCACGATCTTCATGCCGGCGCTGGCCGTGGCAGCCTTCGGCGTGAGCTCTTCGAGCGCCAGTTTCATGCTCATGCCGCTGGTGGTGGCGCTGGCAATCGGCTCGCCGCTGGCGGGGCGCATGCTGGATGCGCTGGGCTCGCGCTTTGTCATCCTCGGCGGCGTCGGGCTCATGGCAGTTGGCGCGCTGGGGATGAGCTTTCTGGGCGATGCGCTCTGGGGCTTCTACGCCTCCAGCGTGCTCATTGGCTTTGGCCTTGCCTCCCTGCTGGGCGCGCCAATTCGCTACATCACCATCAACGAATCGCCCGAGGCCGATCGCGCGTCGGCGCAGGGTGTCGTCACAATCTTCACCAGCACGGGGCAACTCGTGGGGGCCGCGCTGGTAGGGGCTGTTGCGGCCAGCGTGGGTGGCGGGCTGGTTGGCTATACGACTGCGTTCCTCGTGCTCGGTGCGGTCATGGTTGTGTTGCTTGCTCTGGCGATGCTGCTCAAGAGCCGAGCGCAGGAGCGCGCCGATTTCGGCGCCGCGCCGGATGCGACGCTCGAGGAGAGTCACCCGGCCGTGGCATAACGATTCGGCAGACGGCATGGTGGCGTCTGTACAGGCAGCCAGGCCACTTCTTTGTGGAGAGTGAGAGGCTAGAGAGCAACATGATGGCGACCGAGGTGGAGCGAGGAAGTCTGCGAGACGCGGGCAAGGAGGGTGGGCGCGAGCGCATTCTGGGCGCGGCGCAGCGCCTCTTCGTGGAGCAGGGCTACAAGGGGCTCTCCATGCGCGAGATCGCCGAGGCCGTGGGCGTGAGCAAGCCTGCGCTCTACCATTACTTCACCGACAAGGAGGCGCTTTTCCTCGCGATTCTCGAAAGCTATCTGGACAGCATGGAGGTCGTAGTGCGCGATGCGTGCGCCTCTGCACCCTCGCCGAGGGAGGGGCTGCGCACAATCGTGCGCGATATTCTGCGCCAGCCGATTGAGCAGCGCGCGATTCTACGGCTGGCAAGCGTCGAGATGGTCCACATGAGCGGCGCTGCGCGGGTCGCTTTCCATGAGCGCTATCAGGCGCAGTTTCTGGGGCCAATCGGGGCCGTCATCGCTGCAGGTATTGCAGCAGGGGAGTTCCGCAGCGTCGATCCGGCGCTGGCCACATGGGCGCTGCTGGGCATCCTCTACCCCTACTTCGGCAGCAGCGGCGGCCCGCCGCCCAGCGATGCAGTGATCGAGCAAGTCTTCGACTTCTTCCTCCACGGCGTAGCTGCCTGACTCCAATACGTAGCAAATAAACTACGACGCAAAGGCGCAGAGACGCAAAGGGACCTCAAAGAAAAGCAACGGCAGGAGGAGAAATTCCTCCTTGCCGTTGCTTTTCTTTGCGTTACTTTGCGTCTTTGCGCCTCTGCGTCGCAGCTATGCAGTCGGCAGTGCGCCGCGCACCTGGGCGATGACGGGATCAATTTCCTTGATCTTCGCGTACTCGCCATCCCAGAACTCCTGGTCGCCCATGGCGCGGATGTAATCAGCGTCGTAGCCGAACTGCGTCCACGTGCTTTCCTTCATCTGCTGCAGGCGGCCGTGCTGTCCATTCTTGTTCAGGTCCACAATCTCGCCCAGGCTTGCACCCAGAAGTGCGCTGCGCGCCCACATCTCAAGCTGGTCGTCGTTCGGGCGGCCGCCGTTGCGCCCATAGAGCGCCTGGCTGACGGAGGGGTAACGGTCGTAGGAGTCGGTGGCAATGGTCACCACGTTGTCATCCGGCCCCAGCCCCAGGTATTTGGCCGTCTTGATGGCGCCGATGATGTTGCAGATGCACGACGGCCCAAAGCGTCCCACCAGGCTCTCGGCCACATCGCGGGCCACGCCCAGCCGGTTGACGAGCACATCGGTGCCGGCCTGGATGACCTCCATGCCGCGCACGGTGTCCTCATCGTGGATCAGCATGAGCAGATCCGTGTTGAAGACGTTGTGGATGAGCGTCACCATCTTGTCGCCAATGCCCTCAATGCGGTGCTGCCCCTGGCCGCCATCGTAAAGCGTGGGGCATTCGCGCGGCTCCAGCGCCACAATCTTGCTGTCGGGCCAAAGATTCTTGATGTAGTCACCAGCGGCCAGCGTGCCGGCGCTGCCGGGGGCGCTCACAAATGCAGCCACGCGACCGTTTCCCACCCCCTGCGCCGAGGCTGCGACCGCAGCGCCCGTTGCGTGGCGGTGGAAGCGGTAGTTGGGCAGCAGTTCAAACTGCGCCAGCACCACGTACTCGTCGGGCTTGCTCACATATTCAGCGTGCGTGCGCTCGAGCGTGAGGATGACGTCCGACTCTGTGCCGGGGGTCAAATCCAGGCTGCCGCCGTACTTCTGAATGCGGTCGTAACGCTCCTCGCTCATGTTGTCTGGCATGACGACAATGGCGTCGTAGCCCTTGAGCATGGAGACGTAGGCCGTGCCAATGCCAAAGTTGCCTGTGCTGGGGCCAATGACCTTGCGGTCGCCCGGGCGCAGGTGCTTCATGGCCTCGCGCTCTGCCAGGGTGACGTAGGCGGGGCCCACCTTCATGCTGCCGCTGGGGAAGGTGCGCCCGCTGAGCACGATGATGTTGGCCTGCACGCCCGTCAGCTCCTTGGGGAGCACAATGGCGTCGGGGTTGTCGTCGGTCTGTTTCCAGTTGATGTTGAAGAGATTCAGCGCATTGCGCTCGTCGCTGCGTGCGGCGTTGGCGGCGTCGCGCAGCCCCGCGGGCAGGAGTAGCGGGTTGCGCATCTCGGCATAGGTGGGGCCGGGCACAATGGGGCGGGACATGGGCAATAAGCTCCTTTGGAATGGCGGGTGTGCGTCCCCTCAGTGTAGCGTGGGGGGCGTGCAAGAGCAAAAGCGCGTGCGGGTCAGGCTAGCACGTTAAGGCTGGCGTGCGCACAGGCGTTCTGCTATACTGGCTCCATGGGCTACAGATTACAGGGTGCGATCTGCAGGGGATCCGGATTGTGGAAGTGACGAAGTTTCTCTTCGGCGAAGTTGAAGCGAAGCCGTTCTTGAAGTGGGCAGGTGGCAAGTCGCAACTGCTGCCTGTGCTGCGCGAGCTGTATCCTCCGGAATTGCGCGCAGGCGACATCCATCGATACATCGAACCGTTCCTGGGCGGTGGCGCGCTCTTTTTTGATGTGATCCAAGGCTACGAAGTTGAAGAAGCGCATCTGTTTGACATCAATGAGGAATTGATACTTGCGTATTCCGTCGTCAAGCATGAACCGGAAGCGCTCATTGATGGGTTGGTTGCGTATCGAACGCACTACTTGGAGCGCAATGAGTCAGATCGCGAGAAGTTCTTCTACGAGTTACGTCATCAATACAACCAAAATCGTCAGGCTATCGATTTTGCAACCTTCGGGCATGACTGGATAGCCCGTGCCGCCCAGATGATTTTCCTGAACAAGACCTGCTTCAACGGCCTCTATCGTGTCAATCGCAGTGGCACATTCAACGTCCCATTTGGTGGGTATCGAAACCCCGTCGTCTTTGATGAAGCGAACCTGTACGCTGCATCACGACTGCTAAAGCGCGCCAATCTGCACATCGGATCGTACGCGGATTGCGCGCACTATGTAGACGACAAGTCTTTCGTATATTTTGACCCGCCCTATCGCCCCTTAACGAAATCGGCGAGCTTTACTGCATATGCGCGGAGTGGCTTTGGTGATACACAACAGAAGGCGCTTGCGTCACTCTTCTGCAAACTCTCGCAAAGGACGCGTGCGAAGATGATGCTGAGCAACTCCGACCCACGGCACGCCAATCCCGATGACTCTTTCTTTGATGACCTTTACGCAGGCCAATACATTCAGCGTGTGCTGGCAAGTCGAATGATTAATTCCAAAGGCGTGGGCGCGGAAAAATCAGCGAACTCGTGATCACGAACTATCAGGTCTAGCGATGACCGAAAACGACAGCGCGTGGCAGCGGTATTTTGACGCAACCGATGTATTGGACCAAATACAAACGAATGGCCACGCTTTAGTCAGCGCGGCCGAACTGAAAGCCCTGAGCGGGCGTGAACCGCGTCTGCTTGCCAAAATCGATACTCTTGCCGAGCGCCCCAGCGTCTTCAAGAGCAACGATCTTGCACTCTTCCCAACCCGCAACGGGCAATACATCTTATTCAACGATCCTGAGCAAAAGACCTATTTCCCGCTCGCGAGTGCGTGCTATTCGTCGGACGTACAGTGGCACGAGCCGTTGGAGGATCTTTCCGCATACGATTCGTTTCCTGGCATTCAGAAGCTCAACGAGTCGCAGGCCCTCGATTTCGCATACATCTCATCACTTCTGCGCCGGTTTACGCAGGATCCCAAAATACAGCTTGCAATCCGAGGGCGCATGTTTAGCCGTGCCTTTTCGTTTCAGTTGCCAGTCAACAAAGCCGAAGTGAGAGTACAGGGAGTCCAAATTGAGGTTGATGGCGGCTATGAGAGTGCTGACGCCATTTACTTGTTTGAAGCGAAACAAGGCAGGCGAGCGGATTTCAATATCAGACAGCTCTACTACCCGTATCTGGAGTGGCGGTCACGTTCGCGCAAACGGATTGTGCCGATCTTCTTCGTGATAACGAATGGGATCTTTCACTTCGTCGAATTTCAGTTCAGTGACACATTTGGTGATCTCAAAATCGCACGTGCCGAGAGCTACACTCTCCAGGAGACAAAGCTCCCTGGCATCAGTCTCTCGGCGCTAATGCGCCAGACGCCCCTGGAGTCTCCGTCGTCCATACCCTTCCCTCAGGCTGACGATCTGGATAAGGTGATCGACTTGCTGTCCATGCTTGAAGGTGGCCCTGCCACCAAAGTGCAAGTTGCAGAGCACTTCGAGTTCGATGAACGTCAGGGCGATTACTACGGAAATGCTGCAACGTATCTAGGGTTGGTACACAGAAGCATCAATGGCTTTGCGCTAACCCCAACTGGGGTCTCGCTGATTAACCTACCCGAGCGCAACCGGCGCACTCGTGAACTGATAACCGCAATGCTGTCCCAGCCCTCTTTCCGTGACGTCTTTATTGAATGGGCCGCGCTGGGTCTTGGCGAAGAATTCCCATCAAAAGCGGTGGTTGCGGAAATCATTGCGCGGCATTCTACGCTGGGCATGTCCACGCCCAGTCGGCGTGCAGGCACAGTACTTGCATGGCTGCGCTGGGTAGCCACAAACGCAGACTTGTCGCAGTGAGTTGAATCGGCGCTGCGTTTATGCCACGCGCGCCCCAATCTCCTTGCGCACCACCGGCGCAACCTCCGTGCCCAGCAGCTCCACGGCGCGCATGACCTTGCTGTGCGCAATCGTGCCGATGCCCAGTTGCAGCGCCATGCGCTGGTGGCCAAAGAGCTCGTGCTGGAAGAGAATCTTCTCGATGATTTCGCCGGGCGCGCCCACGAAGTCCGCCCCGCGCAACGTGGCGTTCTGCTCCATCTGCTGGCGCGAGGCGGGCGGCCAGCCCCGCTCGCGGCCGATCTTGTTCATCACCACCGTGGCCGAGGGGTAGTAGTCGTCCAGCGCCTGTTGCGTGGAATCGCCAATCAGCCCGTGCGAGTTGATGCTCAGCGGCAGCGTGGACGGATCGCGCCCAACCTTGCGCGCGCGTTTCGCGGTAAAGCTCGGCCAGCGGGCGGAAGCGCTCGGGCATGCCGCCGATGATGGCCAGCGCCAGCGGCAGCCCCAGCGTGGCAGCGCGCACCACCGATTGCGGCGTGCCACCCACGGCCAGCCACACGGGCAGCGGCTCCTGCACAGGGCGCGGGTAGACGCCCAGCCCCTCAATCGGCGCACGGTGGCGGCCCGACCAGGTGACCGTCTCCCCCTCGCGCAGCTTGAGCAACAGCCCAAGATTCTCGGCAAAGAGCGACTCGTAATCCTGTAGATCAAAGCCAAAGAGCGGGAAGGACTCGATAAACGATCCGCGCCCTGCCATGATTTCGGCGCGCCCGCCGCTGATCAGGTCGAGCGTGGCAAAATCCTGGAAGACGCGCACGGGGTCGTCACTGCTCAGCACAGTGACGGCCGATGTGAGGCGGATGCGCTTGGTGCGCGCGGCAATCGCCGCAAGGATAACCGCCGGCGCCGAGGAAACAAAGTCGGGGCGGTGATGCTCGCCTACGCCGAAGAGGTCCAGCCCCACCTGGTCGGCAAGGACGGCGGTCTCAATCACGTCGGCCAGCCGCTGCTGCGGAGAAACAAGGTGGCCGGTGGCGGGGTCGGCGGTGCGCTCGGCAAAGGTAAAGACGCCGATTTCAAAGGGTGGAACAGACATGAAGGCCTCCAGAATGAGAACAACAGCAGTACACAGATTTCACAGATTCTACAGATGAACGCAGATTTTCTCTGTGGTCATCTGTAGAATCTGTGAAATCTGTGTACTGCTGTTAGGCAGGCCAGTTGTCCACATCCTGGCTGGCGGCGGTGGCGGGGCCTTCGCCCTTCTTCAGGACGCTAAAGGTGCCGTCAGTCTCAAGGATGACGGCTTGCACCTCGTCCATGCTGCGGATGCCTTCGGCGCGCACGGCGGCGCGCACCTCCACGGGATTCACGCGCTCGCTGCGCAGCACATCCTCAAGCATCTGCCCGCGAAAGTAGAGCAGCGTCGGCTCCGACTTGACGACATGGAGAAACCTCTCGCTGCGCACCGAGAGCCACGTCACAAGAAACTGCATGCCAATGAGCACAGCAAAAGCCGTCAGCCCTTCGGCCAGCGCGACGTTCGTGTTGAGCAGTATAGTCGCCAGCACCGAGCCGAGCGCCACCGTGACAACGAAGTCAAACGCGTTCATCTTGGTCAGCGTGCGCTTCTTGGAGATGCGCAGCAGCAGCACAATGCCCACATAGGCCAGCGCACCCACCAGGATGACACGCCCAATGCCCTGCCATGATTCAAAAAACATATCCCCTCCCTTTCGTTTGCTTTGCTGCCTGGTAAACGAAAAGGAGGGGACGATGGTGCCGCGCAACATGGCGCGCAGGGAAGCACGCGCTGTGTTTGCCTAGAAGTAGTGCTCTCCCTTTGTGCCGAAAAACGGAGTGACGGTCGCTGGCGGATCGATGGGCGTCTTCTTGACAAGGTCGACGGGTAAGGAGACTTGTTGTCCGTCACGGTTCAGAACAAGCGTCACCATCACCTGCGCGGGTGGAATTTCGCCTGCCTCTACTACGGCGCGGCGCTTTGCCTCCCCAACGCCTTCAACGTCACTAAAAGGCACACTATTCAGCGTCAACAGCACATCACCGAGACGAACGCCCGCGGTTTGTGCAGCGCCACCCGGATCCAAATCAATCACCGTCTGCGCATTGTCAAGCACGACACCTAATGGCGGGATGCCATAACTTGCGTCTGCCGACTCAGCTGTCGTATACACTTCCGACGCGGCAGGCGAACCGCATGCAGTCAAACAGGCTAAAGCGAGTGCAATCATCAAAATAGACGCACGCATTGTTGAACCTCCAGCGTAACGGGCCGTCGTACCGCCTACAGCACACGCTCCATCTCCTGCTCCACCTGCTCGCGCACACGCGGCTTCAACCCGTGTAGCGTACCGAGATCAACGTCTCTACCAAGGATGGCCGCAAGGTATTCCTGCAGGCCAACCAGCCCCAGGTAGCCTACTGGCTGGTTAAACTCCACAAGCATATCGATGTCGCTTGTCGCACCGGCTTCGCCACGCGCAGTTGAGCCGAAGATCGCCAGGGATGCAACGCCATAATCGTTGCGCAGCGCATTTTGATGGTGCTCCAGCGTGGAGCGCACAGCATTCGTGTCCATGCAGCCATTGTCTCCAAATCGCGCCAACTTGTCGAATCCAACAGCAAGTCCCCAATTGCGAGGGTTTGGTCGCTATTGTGCAAGTCTCTCATCCTACGCCACTCGCGCATGCAAGTGATCGATGCACTATTTGTTGCGAATGTGGCAATAGCAAAAATGCTGTTGATTGCTGAGAGGGACGGGCGTATAATTGAAGCATTCACTGCACAAAACCCAACTTTGAGAGCGCTCTATGAGAACGATGGCACAGCGGCGTGCTGTATTGTTGCAAACCTCGGCACAACGAAGAATTGCGTGGTTGGCTCGTGTGGCAAGCAGCGTGCTCCTGATCGGGCTAGTGAGCGCCTGCGCCCTTCCCGATTATGGCATGATCAAGTGTGAAGAGTTCGGCGCGCGCATTGTTCAGCGGCCGCTTGCGGACGGGACGAGTCGCGTTGCGAACATTTGCGTTTTCGCCGACGGCAGCGAATGTGGTACGCAAGCGCTTCTCGATGGCACCTGTCCGGCCGTCGCAAGCAACGGCCCCATTAGCCCTGTTCCGCTCCCCAGTGCCGAGGGCGGGCCAGCCCTCGCTGGTGTGTTTCCCAGTTCGCTTGAGGATATGGTGAGTCACACCGAACTCATCTTCATCGGCACGGTAGGGGCGGTGGATCGCTATCTTGATTTCGCCGGCTACGGGGAGGATGGACTGCCGCAGAAGGCTGGCGAAGCCGGTGGACCGCCATCCATGCCGACGACTGATTTCCGACTGGAAGTCGAACAGGCGTTGCACGATGATGGCCGCATTGCAGGCGGTGAGCCGATTATCCTGCGCATGGTGGGTCTGGGGCAGCGTGACAACGAAGCTCTGGATACGCTGGGCAAGGGCTTCCTGGGGAGACGCTTTCTTTTCGTACTGGCACCAAATCCGGACGGTCGCAGCTATGGACCCTACTACGGTGCGATAAGTCTATTGAACATTGATGATGATGGCAAACTACTCGTCAACGATGGCATAGGGACGCCGCTCCGATTACCAGGCAATGCCGAGCCAATTACGCTAGAGAAGTTCATCGCGTTTGTGGAGGGTGTGCGTTAGGGAAAGAGAAGACTGTCGTGGATGTGGTAGCTCAACCTTTGTACTCCACGATTCTTCACGCAGCCAACCGAGATGAACATGCCATTCGCAGCAAGTGTTTCCATGACTAGCTTCAGGTATCTGGGAGAAGATAATGCGTTCGACAATCCGGCATATGTATGGGCACATTGCTGTGTTTGGCAACAAGAGGGCCGGCCGCTTTACCGGCGGTATTGGGCTTCTATTCCTGGCATTTATGGCAGCCGCGTGTGTTCCAGTTGATGTGGCTGCCCAGCGGTGTGTGGAGTTTGGTGGGCGCTATGAATTCCGCCCACTGCCCAATAATGGACAAGGGGTTATTCCCTATTGTGTTTTCGCAGACGGTACGGAATGCTGGGCGCAACAGTTCATTGAGGGAACCTGTATGCCCCCAGGTGCAATTGCACCCCTGAGTCCGCTCCCCTTCGAATCCAGCTATCTGCCTCCGAGTACACTTGGCGACCTTATTCGGAATTCCCCGCTAATCATCGTGGGTACGGTAGGGTCCGTTCCCCAGTATGAAACGTTTTGTGGCTATGCGGATGATGGAATCACCGTTCTGCCCTGCAATGGGAGTCCGGGTCAGCCGGCCACTGACTACGTCCTCCACGTTGAGAGGGTCATACGCGATGATGGGACAATTGCCCGCGGAGAGCCGGTTGTTTTGCGAATGCCCGGCCATATTACGGAAGACATGAAAGAAGCGACGGCTGGCGTTGAGTTTCCCTTTAGCTATCCAGGAGAACGACGACTATTCCTGCTCTCGCCCAGTCCCGACGGGGAGAACTACAGCTTCCGTAACGGTCCGTGGAGTCGCCTAATCATCGACGACGATATGTTGCGTATTAGCAACGCCACCGAAGACCCTCTTCGATTCCAAGGTGAAGCCGAGCTGATTACGCTGGAACAGTTCATTACGTTTGTGGAGAACAGCGCAAGCGAGTAGCAGAGAGAGCGGTTAAGCAAGTCACTAGTGGAAGCAAATAAAGAGTGGGCGCCAAGATCTTGGCGCCCACTCTATTCTTGACTCTGATTGCTGCCTAATCTTACCGCCTCACCCTATCCAGCAACTCCCCATCCGGCCCATAGAGCTGAATGTCCAGCGGCATCTGCCCCATGGCGTGGGTGGAGCAACTGAGGCAGGGGTCGTAGAGGCGAATGCCGTGCTCAACGCGGTTCAGCAGCCCTTCGCTCAGCTTGGAGCCGTCAATGTAGTGCTGCGCAATCTGCTTGACGGTGCGGTTCATGGCCAGGTTGTTCTGCCCCGTGGCAATGATCATGTTCACCTTCTGCAGAATGCCATCCTCGTTCACGTCGTACTCGTGGTAGATGGTGCCGCGCGGCGCTTCGCTCACGCCCACGCCGTGCAGGTTGTTGACATCGGCCTTGGCGCGCACGCGGTCGCTGGTGATGGCGGGGTCCTCCACCGTCTCGGCAATGCGCTCTAGAGCGTGCAGAATCTCGAGCAGGCGGGCGTAGTGGAAGGCAAACGATGCGGTGACGGGCTTGCCGCGCGGCACAATGTGGCGGAAGCGGCGCAGTTCGGCGTCGGCCCTGGGCGTACCGGCAAAGTCGCAGATGTTGACACGCGCCAGCGGCCCCACGCGGTACATGCCGGCACTATAATCGCCATTCGTGACTGCAGGCTTGTAGTAGGGGAACTTGAGGTAGCTCCACTCCTCCACCGCCTCGCCCAGAATCTCGCGGTAGCGCTCGGGCGGGAAGCCCTGCTGCAGGATGTTGCCGTCGCTGTCCATCACGCGCAGCACGCCGTCGTAATGCTCCAGCCCGCCCTGTGGCGACACCAACCCAATGAAGAGGCTGGGGAACTCGCCGTAGACCTGCGCCTCGGTCTCGTACATGGCGGTCATGTCGGCCAGCATGTCCAGCGCGACGCCGGTAATGTCAAAGGCTTCGGGCAGCATGCGCTTGATGGCGCTGCGCCCTTCGTCGCTCAGCGGCTCGCGCACGCCGCCGGGGACGCTCCACGCCGGATGCACGCTCTGCCCACCCAGAATGCGGATAATCTCCTGGCCAATGTAGCGCAAGCGAATGCCGTTGCGCGCCACATCGGGGAACTTCTGAATCAGCCCCATGATGTTGCGCGCGCCCGGGTCACTCTCCATGCCCAGCAGCAGGTCCGGCCCGCTGAGGTGGAAGAAGCTGAGCGCGTGGCTCTGGACCAGCTGCCCCCAGTTCATAATGCGGCGCAGCTTGGCGGCCGTGGGCGGTATCTTGACGCCCAGAATCGCGTCGCCCGTCTTGGATGAGGCCATGATGTGGCTGACGGGGCAGATGCCGCAGACGCGCGCCGTAATGCCGGGCATCTCCCAGAAGGAGCGCCCCTCGCAGAACCTTTCGAAGCCGCGGAACTCCGTCACATGGAAGCGCGCGTCGCTGACCTTGCCGTCATCGCCCAGCATGACGGTGATTTTTGCGTGTCCTTCAATACGTGTCACCGGATCAATGGTAATTGTTTTGCTCATAGGAATCTCTCCATTATCCGAAAGTACGCATGGAAGGCTCAAGAATCACCGCGTCGCCCATCAGCAAACTCGAGACGGCGGCCCAGATCCGCTCTGGCGATGGCGGGCAGCCGGGCAGGAAGACATCCACCTGGATGACTTGATGGAGGGGCAGCACCTTGGGCAGAAGCTCCGGCATGACGTGGTCATCACTGCCGCGGGGTACGTTGCCGGGACCTTCGTGATAGACAGCGGTCAGAACGTCATCCAGCCCCAGGCTGTTGCGCAGGCTGGGCACATTGCCCGTCACGGCGCAATCGCCAAAGCTGACGACAATCTTGCTGCGCTCGCGCACCTGGCGCGCCAGCTCCAGATGATCATTGTTGCAGATGGCCCCCTCCACCAGCGCCACGTCGACGTTGTGGGGGAACTCCTTGATGTCGGCAATCGGGCTGTAGACAAGATCAGCCAGCTCGGCCACATCAAGCAGCTTTTCGTCCAGATCCAGAAAACTCATGTGGCAGCCCGAGCAGCCGCCCAGCCAAACGGTTGCCAGCCGCACCTTGGGGGGGCGACTGTTGGCCGCGGCTTTTCCGTTGCCTTTGGCTGCTGTGGGCTTGGTATCTGTGGCTGCGGGGTGAATGGGTTCAATTCGGTTTGGCATCTGTGTACTCCCAAACGTTCTTTTCGCGGCCTTCAAGAATCCACTTCAGGAAGTCGTGCTGCTTCTCCATTTCATGCACAGAGGAGCCGCGCGCAGAGAGCGCGCCCGTTGGGCAAACCTGGACGCACTTGCCGCATGAGGTGCAGGCGTCGCTTTCGCCCCAGGGCTGGTTGAGGTCGGCAATGAGCAGGCTGTTGGCGCCGCGGCCCATCAGGTCCCACACATGCGCGCCTTCAATCTCGTCACAGACGCGCACGCAGCGGGTGCAGAGGATGCAGCGGTTGTGGTCGAGCGTAAAACGCTCGTGACTGGCATCCACCGGCAGCGAGGGGTTGAGGTAGTCATAGCGCACGTGGTCCATGCCCACTTTGGCGGCTTCCCACTGCAGTTCGCAGTTACCGTTCATCACGCAGACGGCGCAAACGTGGTTGCGCTCGCTGAAGAGCAGCTCGAGAATCATCTTGCGATACTTGACAAGGCGATCGCTGTGCGTGCGCACAACCAGCCCCTCGACAGCGGGTGTCACACAGGCGGGCTGCAGCTTGTTGTTGCCGGCAATCTCCACCAGGCAAAGGCGGCAGCCGCCGCGCTCGCTCAGCCCTTCCAAATGGCAGAGCGTAGGCAATTGAATGCCATGTTCCTGGAGCACCGAGAGCAGCGTTTGCCCCTCCTGCGCGCTCACCAGTTCGTCATTGATTGTGAGGGTGACAACTGCCATTAGACGGCCTCCAGTTCATCGAGGCGAGCGGCCTTGCGTTTGGGCTTGGGGGGAGCGATCACAGCCGGCGAGAGAGGCCTCTCATCAAGCGCGCAAACGCCGGCCGCGCATTTGTGCTTGAGAATGTGCGCTTCGTACTCGTCGAGGAAGTAGTGCAGTGTGCTGACCACCGGGTTTGGAGCATTCTGCCCCAACCCGCAGAGGCTCGTCTCCTGCACCATAAGGCAGAGCTCGCGCAATGTGTTCAGATCGGCCAGCGTGGCTGCGCCGCGTGTGATCTTGTCGAGCAGGTTGTGGATCTGCACGGTGCCCACGCGGCAGGGGGCGCACTTGCCGCAAGACTCGTCGGCGCAGAACTCAAGGAAGAAGCGGGCCACGTCCACCATGCACGACCGTTCGTCCATGATGATAAGGCCGCCCGAACCGACGATGGAGCCAAGCGCCCGCAGGCTTTCGTAGTCGACCGGCGTATCGAGATATTGCGCAGGAATGCAGCCGCCACTGGGGCCGCCCGTTTGCACTGCCTTGAACGCGCGGTTGCCAGGGATGCCGCCGCCGATGTCATAGACAATTTCGCGCAGCGTAATGCCCATGGGCACTTCAATCAGCCCGGTGGTGTTGACGTCGCCCGCCAGCGCAAAGATCTTGGTGCCCTTGCTCTTCTCCGTGCCAATCGCAGCGAACCACTCGGCCCTGTTGTCGATAATCGGCGCGATGCTGCCAAAGGTCTCCACGTTGTTGATCAGCGTGGGCTTGCCCCACAGCCCCGATTGGCTGGGGTAGGGCGGGCGAGGCACCGGCTGGCCGCGCTTGCCCATGATGGAGGCCATGAGCGCCGTCTCTTCGCCACAGACAAAGGCGCCTGCGCCAATCCGTATATCGATGCGAAAGTTGAACTGGCTGTCAACCATGCGGCTGCCCAGCAGGCCGCGCCGCTCGGCAGAGCGTATCGCGCGCTCAAGGCGCTTGGCTGCGACAGGGTACTCACCGCGCACATAGATGAAGCCCTGTTCGGCGCCCACTGCATAGCCCGCAATCGCCATGCCTTCGAGAATGCGATGGGGGTCGCTCTCCATGAGCGAGCGGTCCATATATGCGCCCGGGTCGCCTTCGTCACCGTTGGCCACCACATACTTCTTGTCGGATTGCGACTTGCGCACCAGGTCCCACTTGATGCCTGTGGGGTAGCCGGCACCGCCGCGCCCGCGCAGGCCGCTGCGCGTAATTGCGTCGCAAACTTCGTCGGGTTTCATTTCGCGCAATACGTGGGCCAGCGCAGCGTAGCCGCCCTGCGCCACATAATCCTCGAGCGATTCGGGGTCAATCTGCCCGCTGTTGGCAAGCACAACCTTGTGCTGCTTGGCGAAGAAGGGCGCGTCATTGGGAAACACATATTCCTTGACAGGCTCGTTCTTCGTAATGTGCTCCTGCACAATGCGCGTGGCCGCTTCGGGCGTCACCTGCTCGTAGACAACGTCCGCCTGGTCGCGCTGCTTGAGCGTGACCACAGGCCCGCGGCTGCACGGCCCCATGCAGCCCGTCGAGACAACCTGGACATCTGCATCCAGATCGCCTTCCTTGATTGCTTTTTCAATTGCCTCGCGCACGGCGGTGCCGCCGGATGAGAGGCAGGGTGTACTGGCACAGCAGAGCACGCGGCAGCGGTATGCACCCTGCTTGTCTTGCTCGCGCTGCGCCATGGCTGCTAAATCAGCTCGGTTCATGCAATACGCTCCTCTTTGTCGAGCGGGAAAGCTGCGGGGAGTTATGGCTCACCGGCGGGTACCAAATCGGGGGGCGGGGTCGCAGTGCCGTTGGTGGACGCCGCGAGCAGCTTCGCACGTAGATATTCGAGTGTTGCCTCGGGCGTCTGGCGCGCAAGCACCTCGCCGTCCACAATGAGAACGGGGGCCAACCCGCAACTGCCCAGGCAGCGCGCTGTGCTCAGGCTGAGCTTGCCGTCGGGTGTGGTTGCGCCTGCTTCCACACCGAACTCGGCCTGCAGCGCCGACACGATCTCCGCCGCACGCTTCACATAGCAGGCGGTGCCCATGCAGACAATGCACGAATGCTCGCCTTGGGGCTTGAGAGAGAAGAAGTGGTAGAAGGTGGCCACGCCGTAGACCCAGCTGAGCGGCAGCTTGAGCTGATGCGCGACGTAAACGAGCAGGTCATCTTCGAGGAAGCCGAAGGCCTCCTGCGCAGTATGCAGCACTTCGATGAGTGCATCCTGCTGGTAAGAGAAGCGCTTCAGCGTGCGGTCAATCAGTTTGAAGCGCGGGTCGCCGCTGGGGTGCGTCTGCCCCCCAGGGGCATTGCGGGGTTTGACCCTGGGTTTCGGGTCGGTAAGTACGCCCATACCGTTCCTCGTTCAATCAGCGAGGCCCCTTGCATTGGGGCCGACGAAATGGAAGCCGACGGGCGATGCAGGTGCGTACGGCGGCAAACGATGCGCCATCACCATGAGGATTTGGGGAATCAGTTGCCATGCCGCCACTGCGAGCGTGCATCATGTGAAGTATTTCACAAAAGGGGAAAATATGCAAGTCCGATTCGGGGGCGGAACCTGCGCAAAAGAACTTCGACACAGAGGTCACAGAGGGAACAGAGACACACAGAGAAAAGCAGAAGCGAGAAAAGCAAAGACACATTTGGTCTTGCTTTTCTCGCTTCTGCTTTTCTCTGTGTGTCTCTGTTCCCTCTGTGACCTCTGTGTCGAAGTTCCGTTCTTACCGGCGCGCAATCTCCCTGTCGCGGATGCGCGGCAGATTGAACCACACGTCGTCGCACCAGGCAGCTTCCTGCTCGGAGAGCTGCATGCCTACGGCCTGCAAGCTGTCCGTGAGCTGCTCAACAGTGCGCGCGCCAAGGATGGCTGTGCTTACGCCGGGCTGCTGCAGTGTCCACGCCAGGGCTACATGCGTTAGGTTTTTGCCTACGCCCTGCAGCTTGGCGTGCAGGCCGCGCACCTGCTCGAGCACCGCGTCGTTCCAGTAGCGTCGGCGATAGAGCTCCCCGCTGCGCTCAAGGCCAAAGCGCGCGTCCGGCGCAAGCTCGGCCTTCTCCACATAGCGCGACGTCAGCATCCCGCCCGCGAGGGGGTTGTAGATCATCACGCCCAACCCCTGTGCCTGGCAGAGGGGCAGCAACTCCTCTTCAATCATGCGGAAGAGGATGTTGTAGCGCGGCTGCACCGTCTCGAAGCGCACCAGGTTCTGCTTGTCGCTCGTCCACAGCGCGCTCGCCAGCAGCCATGCAGGGTAGTTGGAGCAGCCCACATAGCGTACCTTGCCCGCCGTCACCAGGTCATCCAGCGCGCGCAGCGTCTCTTCGATTGGCGTCTCCAAATCGGGCCAGTGCACCTGATAGAGATCGATGACATCGGTCTGCAGGCGGCGCAAGCTGGCCTCGCAGGCACGCTGGATGTGGTAACGGCTCAGCCCCTGATCATTGGGTGAGTCACCCATTGCGCCGCGGCACTTGGTGGCCAGGATGATGCGCTCGCGGTTGCCGCGCGAGTGCATCCAGCGCCCCACAATCTCCTCTGTGCGGCCAACCATGGAGAGGTCGCCGCCCAGCGGGTAGACGTCGGCGGTGTCGATGAACTGAATGCCCGCCGCATCCGCTGCATTCATGATGGCGAACGAGGCTTCTTCATCGGCCTGGTTGCCAAAGGTCATTGTCCCCAGGCAGACTTCGCTCACGTGCAGGCCCGTCCGTCCCAGCCGTCGAATTTCCATGGTGCTCTCCCAAATTCTTGTACGCAGAAGGGGCGGAAACTGCAGAAAAAGCAGGAAAAAGAAAGCGCCTCTCATGTTGTTTCCGCTTTTCCCGCAGTTTCCGCGTACAGAAATTTACCTATGCAGGCGCCGTTTCACGCTCAAGCCACTCGAGGTAAGCGAGCGCCTCGTCACGGTTCTCGCCGCACATCTCGGCCATGGGGCGCAGGCGCGTGCAGACTTCCGGGCGCTCCGGCAGGCCGAAGAGCAGGCAGCGGAAGTCCTCTGTCAGGTGCGGGCAACGCATGCCCGCCGGCTTGCCGTGCGGCAGCCCGGGCATGGGCGATGAGATTGAGAGCGCAATGCAACATGCGCCACAGCCGGGGCGACAGTCCATTTCCGTCATGCTTTCCTTCTTCAGATTGCGCAAGAGCCGGCGTGCAAGCCTATCTCTCCCAAATGGCCGCCACATCCGCCATTGTCGGCACGAAGATATGCTCTCCATGCCGGTTGCTTTCATAAATGAAGGCCTTGAGATTTGTGCTGGGAAATTGATCGAAGTCGCCGATGACCGCAAGTCGGGTACGGTAATTGGTGAATTTGAGCAGAGCTTCACCAAGCTTGCGCGTGCTCAGATCAAAGAAATCGGCCTCAAAATTGTGCAGAAACAGCAGCAGGTTTTCCGTGGGCGCGTTGGCAATGAGATCGAGCGCATCGTCGGGCGTGCGAATCAGTACGTCATCCGATGTGACTACACTCACATCAAAGTTGCCGATCCGAACTGTTTCAATGTTCATCAGCGGGGGATTCCTTCGTGTCGGCCCCTGAGAGCTCTGGATTCAATTTGCGTGCGAAATCCACAAAGACGCCATTGGTCCATCCGAAGCCGGTCACGTGGCCGTAAAGCCCGCCCTCACCGCTGCTGCCCGGACTCACGACGTCATACTTTTCCCACAGCAGGTTGGTGCGCTGGAAGTGCGTTTGGCAGGTCGTGCACCAGCGCGTGCGTATCTCCCGCGCCTCACCCTGGTAGCCGTAGCGATCGAGCCCCTCAGCCGCGATCCATTGCAAGGGGGCCCAGCCCATGGGCCATGCCCACTGCCGCCCCAATTGTGTGTCAAGCGCGGTGACCAGTCCACCCTCCTGCAGGAAGCGTGGCAGCCATTCTTCAACCAGCCGGTCGGCCTGCTCTTGTGTGGCGAGGCCGGCCCACAGGGGGTAGAAGGCCGCCAGCGAAGGCGTGCGCGTGCGCAGTTGTGAGACGAAGTCGTAGTCCAAATAAAGACCCGCGGCGTCGTCCCAGAGCAAGCGGTTGACAGTCTCGGCGCGGCCTTCGGCGCGCGCCTGCCAGCCGGCTGCGCGTGGCTCGTCACCCAGCAAGCGCGCAAAGGCCGCCATGTCCATCTCGCGCACGTAGAGGATACTGTTCAGGTCCACAGGCAGATGCGAGAGCCAGAAGTCGCCGCAGCGCGTCGAGTGGTCCCAACCGCTCTCGCAGGAGGCGAGCATGTCAAGATAATTGATGTCGAAGTAGCGCGAGAGACCGCCGTAGACCTGCCTGTGGTGGGGCTGCGACGTGCCCAGCCAAACCGTCTCATGTTCGGCCTCGGACAGGGCGAGCATGCGCGCCAGCCAGGCCAACGCGTCAGTCTCCCCGCGCGCCTGCACCAGCGGCCACGCCAGCGCTACCATCTGCGTAAAGAAAGGGGGCTGGCTGCGAGAGAGAAAGTAGTAGCGGCTGCCATTGGGGATGACGCCAAAGCGCTCGAGCATCCACGCCATGTTTTCCGTCATGTCCAGCACCAGCTGCTCATGTTCGGTGCCAATCAGCCCAATCGCGGCAAAGTACGAGTCCCAGTAGTACATCTCCTGGAACATGCTGCCGACACCGGGAACGATGTAGGGGCGCGGCAGGCCGATGAGCGTTTGCTGGTCGATGGGCACAAAGCGCGTGAGCTGCGGCCAGAAATTATTGATATAGGAGAGGACGTCATCGAAACACATGGCAAACGTTCCTTGGGCGCGGGCGGAGGGCATCGAAAAGCAGTATAGCATACGCTGGGTGTCGGCTGTCGGGTGTCGGGTGTCGAGAGAAAAACAGGGCTTCGCAAAGGTCGCTCGTACTCAGCAGGTGCGAACGCACGCGTGCAGCGGAGGGCCTTTGCGTAGCCCTGGAGTGAAGATGAGGCGGCGGGGCGCGCCGAATTGTGCATGCTTCCATCTCGAGAGTGAACCGCATCTCCACCTCGACACTGGTTCGCTGCATGAGGCGGCCTGTGGTAGAATTCGATAAGTTTAGAGCATGTCTTGTGCACTATGCCGTCGCTTTGTGCGCGTGAATACTGCACACGCCTTTATTTGCCGTTATTCTGCACTCTGCAGCGTGGCCCGCATGCTGCTATGAGATGGAAGTGATACGCAGGTGGACGCCATGAATCCACTACCGCAGTTGAGCCTTGAAGAGCGCGTCGAAGCGCTCAAAGCATTGGACGCTGAAGTGCGCGGCTGCCCCCTTTGCAAGTTGGCGCTCACGCGCACGCACGCCGTGCCTGGCGACGGCAACTATGCCTCTGTAGTGCTCTTCGTGGGTGAGGGGCCGGGTTTTGAGGAAGACAAGAAGGGGCTGCCCTTCGTAGGGCGCAGCGGCCGCTTCCTTACCGATAACCTGACGCGCGTGGGGCTTGCTCGCGCCGACGTCTATATTACCAACATCGTCAAGTGCCGCCCGCCCGAAAATCGTGACCCTGAGGCGGACGAGATTGCGGCCTGCTCCGGCTATTTGACTCGACAGATTGCACTCATCAACCCGCGCATTATTGTGACGCTGGGCCGCCACAGCATGAACCGCTGGCTGCAGGGCGCGGCGATTACCAAGATTCACGGCCAGGTGAAGAACATTGGCCACGGGCGCGTGTTGCTGCCCATGTTCCACCCGGCAGCCGCGCTGCGCAATCCTGAGTGGCGGGTTGCCTTTGAGAAGGATTTTGATAAGCTGCCGGCGCTGATTGAGCGTGCGCTGCGCGCCAACGAGGCGGCTGCACGCGGCGAAGCGCCGTGGGCGGGCATGCCTCATCCGGGTGATGCTGATTTTGCTGACCCACAATCGCCGGCCGCTGACGAGGCCCGCGCGCCGGAAGGGCGCGCGGACTCCTCGCAAGATGAAAGTGACTCGTCGCAGATGCGGCTCCTGTAGGCGCTTGCGCTGCGCCGCACCATTGAAAAATCGTTAAATGTTGATTCCAGCCAGGGCGGGTTGCGTCCCGGCTTTGATGATTCATCGTTGAAATCAAACTGCGCACAGCACGAAACTGGGCGCGACAAGAAAGGAAGTTGTATGGATAGTTCAGAACGCGGCGCTCAGAGCGCCGCAGATAGCGGCGCGGGCGGCGCGAAAGCGCTGCTGCGCGTCGTGCCGCTGGGCGGCCTGGGTGAAATCGGCAAGAATATGATGGTGCTGGAGACCGGCAAGGACCTGCTGATTATCGACGCGGGGCTCATGTTCCCCAGCAGTGAAATGCACGGTGTCGATATTGTCATCCCCGACGCTGAATATGTGTTGTCGCGTGCCGCCGATGTGCGCGCGGTGATCCTCACCCACGGCCATGAGGATCACATTGGCGCACTCTCGTATCTTGTGGAAGAGGGACTGAAAGCCCCGGTTTATGCCACGGCGCTGACGCGCGGCCTGCTCGAAGTCAAGCTGCGCGAGCAGAAGCTGCTGGGCGATATGGACCTGCACACGATTACCGCCGATGATGTGGTGGAGCTTGGCCCCTTCAACGTTGAATTCTTTCACACCACCCACTCCTTCCCCGACAGCGTGGGTGTTTCGGTGATGACCCCTGCCGGCCGCGTAATCCACACGAGCGATTATCGCTTTGATGCCACGCCCACCGACGGCAAGCCGACCGAGACCGACAAGCTGCAGCGCTGGGGCGACGACGGCGTGCTGCTCCTCCTGGCAGACAGCACCAACGCCGAAAAGTCCGAAGACACACCGAGTGAGGCCTCGCTCGATATCATGCTCAACCGCGTCTTTAGCGAAGCGCCCGGGCGCGTGCTGCTGGCCACCTTTGCCAGCAACCTGGGCCGCGTCCAGCAGATCATTCATGCCGCCGAACGGCAGGGGCGGCGCGTCGGCGTGATTGGCCGCTCCATGGTCAACAACGTCAAGATCGCCATCCAGCTTGGCTATCTCGACATCAAGCACGAGGATCTGCTGACGGCGGGCGAGATGGAATCGCTGCCGGCGCGTGAGGTGGTCATCATTGCCACAGGCAGCCAGGGCGAGCCGACCAGCGCCATGGTGCGCATGAGCATCAACGATCACCGTCAGATCACGCTGCGCCCGGGCGACACAATTGTGCTGAGCGCCACGCCCATTCCGGGCAATGAGGAGCTCTTCAACCGCACCGTGGACAATCTCTTCCGCCAGGGTGTGGATGTCTTCTACCATCAGTTGGGTGATGTGCACGTTAGCGGCCACGGCGGGCGCGAGGACTACAAGCGCATGCTGAGCCTCGTGCGCCCCAAGGCCTTCATTCCCGTGCATGGCGAATACCGCCACCTCATTCTGCATGGCCGCCTGGCCGAGCAGTGTGGCGTTGCCGCCGACCAGATCTTCGTCGTGGAGGACGGCCAGGTAGTCGAGTTTGGCCGCTTCGAAGGCGAGGCCGTCTCTGGGCGGCTGGGCGAAACCGTCTCCGCAGGCCATGTCTATGTAGACGGCCTGGGCGTGGGTGACGTGGGCAATGTGGTGCTGCGCGATCGCCGCCATCTCAGTCAGGATGGCTTCATCGTCTGCGTCGTCGCGGTCGATGAAGAGGACGGCGCTGTGATCTACGGCCCCGAAATCATCAGCCGCGGCTTTGTCTACATGCGCGACAACGAAGAGCTCTTTGTGCGGGCGCAGGATGCGGTCAACCGTGTGTTGCGCAAGAAGATGCCCGTGCAGGTGCTTGAGGACAAAATCCGTGACGCCCTTGCCACCTTTGCGCACAAGGAAATGGGCCGCCGGCCCATGGTGCTGCCGCTGGTAATGGAAGTTTAGCAAGGGTTTTGGGGTACAAGAGTTAAAGGTTCAAGAGTCGGAGCGTCGCACCGCAAGGTGCGACGCTCTTTCTTTATTGGCCCTGCGGGCAAATCGTGCGCGGTAGCTTGTCCAGCGCAAACAGCATCGCGGCTGTGATCCGGGCCACAGGCGCCATGACAATTTGTTCGCTTGCACGCAGCGCCAATCGGAGTACAATCCCCTGCGCCCTCTATTTCATATCTATGCCCCCACGCGATTCCGCTGCTGTTGCGTTCACCGGATTTTTCACCTCAAGGAGAAGCGTATGTGGTACAGACATGAGCGAACGTCTGGGAATCGCCGTTTGCTGCGCATGCGCGCGGTTGCGCGCGTGCTAATGACCCTTTGTATTGCTGCAGGAATTGCGCTGCCTGCGCTGGCCGTGCGTGCGCAGGATGTCAGCCCTGCCGACCAGCTGGCGGTACTCGACACAATCGTCGGCAACGGCGCGGCCGCCTCCTGTGACGGCAATGCGCTCGAAGCGGCCGTGCGTGCCGGCGGGATAGTCACCTTTGCCTGCGGGCCGGAGCCCGTCACGATCCTTGCCAACACCATGGTCCTGGATGGCGTCAGTACAGTCATCAACGGTGGCGGTCTGGTGACAATTGACGGTGAGGACGCGCGCCAGCTCTTCATCGTCAACGCAGGCGCAAGCCTTACGCTGCGCGATCTCACGCTGCGCGGCGGACGCTGGGGCGGCGGCGGCGGCGCCATCGACAACGCCGGCACGCTCCTCATTCAGCGCAGCACGCTGCAGGACAACACCGCTGAATCGGGCGGCAACGGCGGCGCAATCCTGAATCGGGGCGGCGCCCTGACGATTGAACAGAGCACGCTGCAAAGCAATTCGGCCACAGGCGGCGGCAGCGGGGGCGCAATCGCGGTGACCGGTGGCACAGTCCGCATTGCGCAGAGCACCTTCAACGGCAACTTCGCGTCTCTCAATGGAGGCGCGTTCTACCTGGAGGGGGGCGACTTCGCACTGGAGAACAGCACAATCAGCGCCAACCAGGCGTCATCACTCGGCGGCGGTCTCTTCTCGAACATCGCCCCGGACGGTGGAAGCGTGGCGCTGCTGCATGACACCTTCTACCTCAACACGGATGATGGCGCTGCGGGCAACCTTGGGGCAAGCACGAATGTAGCGCCGATTCAACTGCGCAACTCCATCCTCTACGCAAGCGGTGCACCCAAAAACTGCTTCATCAACCGCCTTGGCGACCTTGTCTCCGGCGACTACAACCTGGCCAACGACGACTCGTGCGGGCTGAGCGGCGCGCATGAT
Source organism: uncultured Chloroflexia bacterium (assembly GCA_963773745.1). GTDB lineage: Bacteria > Chloroflexota > Anaerolineae > Caldilineales > Caldilineaceae > UBA5069. The sequence goes on along the minus strand of CAVZCL010000001.1, from coordinate 585,075 downwards.
GTGCAGAATGTGGCCGACCCGCTGCTTGGCCAACTCGGCGACAATGGCGGCCCCACCTTCACCCACGCACCACAGGTGGGCAGCGCCGCCGTCGATACGATTCCCGCAGCAGCCTGCGGTGTAACCGTGGACCAGCGCGGCTTTCCCCGCCCTCAGGGTACAGGCTGCGACAAAGGGGCGGTCGACAGAGTGCCCACGGAAATGCCGCCGCTGCCCATCAACCAGCCAAACGCCCAGCCCTTCTATCTGGGCAAGCTGCTGGTCCGCAATATCAGCCTGCCCATCTACCTTGCAACGACAAACATCGTGGCGCAGCGGCTTGAGGTGACGCAGGGGATACAAGCCGCGGCGGGCACGGGCGTTCCCTTGGTGGCGCACAAACGCACGTACGTGCGTTTCCACGTGCGCCGCGACCTCGGCTCGACGGATCCCGTGGTGGGCGCGCGCCTCTGGCGCATTGTCAACGGCCAGCGCGTGGGCGATCCGATCTATCCCAGTGGCGCCATCGGCTTCGCCCGCTTCATCCCTGTTTACCTTGGCGGCAGCAGATATGTGAGTGACCCGTACATCACCGTGCGCGCCAATCCCAATCGCAACACGCTGAACGACTCCTTCTACTTCCGCTTGCCGGACGCATGGACTGCGGCAGGTGACCTGTCACTCGAGGCCGAGGCAAACCCCGCCGGCGTTGCCACTCGCGTCCTCGAAAGCACCTACGACGACAACAAGGCGAGTGCGACCGTCTCGTTCAACTCGACGCCTGCAATGGTCTTGCGCCTCTATGCCGTCTCCTACAAGAAGAATGGGACGGTCTACACACCCACGGATCAGCAGCTGCGCGAGGCGGAAGACTGGCTGCGGCGCGCCTATCCGATTTCGCGCCTGGTGGTCAAGCGTGATGCGCTGGATATGACCGACCTTGGCTTTGAGCCGGACTGCACACGCGTCAACGGACGGCTGATCTGGGCAAGCATCTTTCTGCGCTGGGGCGGCATTGATCCGCAGCCCACGCGCTATTACGGTATGGTGAGCGATGGCGGCACATCCGCCAACTTCATGCGTGGCTGTGCAGACAACATCCCCAGCTTCGTGGCTTCCGGCCCAACGGGCGATACCAGTACGGTAAGCATCGCCGCGTGGGACGTGGGCAATGACGGCAGCAGTTACGGCGACTGGTATATGGGCCACGAGCTGGGCCACACCTGGGGCCGCAAGCACGTCAACTGCGCCGGCACGGAAGTGGGACCCGACGGCGCCTTCCCGCTGCAAAACGGCACAATTGGGCGCAAGAGCAACGCAGATGCCTACTGGGGCTTCGACATTTCGCTCAAGGGGCCTGTGGTCTATCCACCCACGTGGACCGAGATCATGACCTATTGCCCCAACCAGTGGATCTCCAACTACACGTACGAGGCAATCCGCAACCGCATCGTGAGCGAGAACAGCGCGGCTGCGGCGCAGGCGGCGGCCATGACAGCGCCTGCGGATTACCTCATTCTTGAGGCGGCCATCAGCCCCGACGAAACCAGCGTCAGCATTCGCCAGGCCTATCGGATTACCGCCCCCGGCGTGCTGCCCGCACCCACGCCCGGCGGCTGGGACATTCGCCTGCTCGACGGCGGCGGCAACGTGCTGGCAACGTACGCTGTGACCCCGCGCGTCGATACCGACGATCCTGGCGAGCAGAACGACGCCCTGATTATGGAGCAGGTACCGTGGGTGGCCGGCACACGGCAGATCCAGGTGCGCCAGGGCGCCGCTGTGCGTGCGACCCGCCTGGTGAGCGCCAATGCGCCCACCGTCACCGTCACGGCGCCTTCGGGTGGCGAGGTGGTGGGCAGCGGCGGCCTGGTGGTTTCGTGGACTGCCGCCGACGCGGACGGCGATCCGCTGACAGCCACAGTGCTCTACAGCCGTGACGGCGGCGCTACCTACGCGCCCCTGATTGACCATGTGAGCGGCAATCGTGTGACGATTCCCGCCAACCAGTTGGGCTATACAACGCAGGGCAAGGTGCGCGTGATTGTCGACGACGGCGTTCTCACCGCGCAGGCGGAATCGCAAGGCTTCTTCACCGCCCCCAATCAGCCGCCGCTTGTGCAAATTCTATCGCCGGCCGGCAACAGCACCGTGGCCTTTGGCCCCGCACTCAACCTGAGTGCTGCCGCATCGGACTTTGAAGACGGCGCGCTGCCCGAAAGCGCCTTCCGCTGGAGTTCCAGCCTGGATGGGCCGCTGGCGACCGGGATTGCGGCCGACGTAGAGCTGCAAAGCATCGGCGTGCACATAATCACGCTTGAGGTGGTGGATTCCAACGGCGGCATCGGCCGGGCCACGCGCACCCTCACCGTGAACAACGACACATCGGTGACGGCGGCGTCACTGAATGCCACACCTGCCTCCACCGCTGCCCTGCTGCCGCTGGGCGGCGAGACAACGGAGACCATCAGCCTGCGCAACCCCTCAGGCGCGCTGCTGGAGTGGCAGGCAACGAGCAACGTCCCCTGGCTGACGCTTGACGCAACGCAGGGCCAAACGCCGGCCGACCTCACGCTGCGCATCCGTAGCACGGGGCTGGGCGCGGGCACACATGCAGGCATCATTACGATTCGCACCACAAGCACCGAGGCGGCAAGCGCTCCCGATGCGCAGGTGCCACAGGCAGAACTGGCAACGCAGCAGGTGCGCGTCTTCCTCACAGTTTCGGGCAATACGGTGCTGTTGCCGATTGTGCAGAAGTAGGCTGCAAAGAGTAAGGCGACACAGAGGTTACAGAGCGACCAGCGCAACATAGAGAGCAACAAGAGCGAGAAAAGCGAGACCAATGGTCATCGCAGTTCTCGCTCTTGTTGCTCTCCACACTGCAAGCACCACGCACTGAGTCGCCGGGTGCTTCCCGCCCTCCGGTTGCTTGGGTCACGTCTCCTGGCATTACGCAGCAGTTTCCGCCCTTCTCCGGCCCCACACCACGCCCGCTGGCGTGGCAAGGCGCCGCCACCTGGCCACGCGCAGGCGCGGCCGCTGGTGTGGCAGGCGCAGGAGAAGGGCCGGGGATGCGCCTCGGTTTGCGGTGCGCCGCCTGTTGCGAAGCCCTCCGCTTGACCTCCTCACTTGGTCGCGATGGCCCCTCGAGGCTATAATCGGTGCGCCGGCCATCTTGGGGACCGGTGCAACGAACCGTGTGAACTGACAATGACTGAAGCCGCGTCGAACGATCAGAAAACAGCCCGCGTCATCTTTCAGCCCAACGGGCGGCAGGATGATGTTGCCGTTGGAACCACGCTCCTGACTGCAGCGCGCGACATGGGCGTCGAAATTGAATCGATTTGCGGCGGCCATCAAACCTGCAGCAAGTGCAAAGTGCGCGTCGAATCGGGTGATTTCGCCAAGTTCGGCGTGCGCTCGAGCGCCAGCGCACTCACGCCGCCCGGCGAGCGCGAGCGCGCCTATGCCGCCAGGTTCGACTTTGCACCCGACGAGCGCATGAGCTGCGCCTGCCAGGTGCTGGGTGATGTGGTCATTCGTGTGCCAGAGGAGAGCCAGACCCGCAAGCAGGTGGTGCGCAAGGGCATCGGCGTGGACCGCCCGATTACCGTAGATTCGCCAATGCGCCTCCACTATGCCGAGCTACCCATCCCCACCATGAAGGACCATCGCGGCGACTGGGAGCGGTTGCAGGCTGAACTCGAGGCCACCTTTGGCTTGACCGACTTGCGCATCGACATTGCTGCTTTGCGCGAACTGCAGCCGGCGCTGGCCAAGGCGATGCGCGCCATCACGGTCACCGTCTGGAACGAGCGTGAGGTCGTGCGCGTGCAGCCCGGTTTCCACGACGCACTCTACGGCATTGCCGTTGACGTGGGCACGACGACAGTCGCGGGGCACCTCTGCAACCTGCGCACGGGCGAGATTCTGGCTTCGGCCAGTCGCATGAACCCGCAGGTGCCCTTTGGCGAAGACCTGATGAGCCGCGTCTCCTATGCAATGGTCAATGAGGACGGCACCGAGCGCATGCAAGACGCCATCATCACGGGTTTGAACGAGATGATTGAGGAGTGCTGCGCCGCTGCACGGCCTGCTGCCGGCACGCAGCCCGCTGCCGGCACACAGCCCGCCAACGGCACGCAGATAGCGGCGGACGATGTGGTGGACGTCGTGCTGGTGGGCAATACCACCATGCATCACCTGCTGCTGGGGGTGAACCCGCGCGAACTGGGCGGCGCTCCCTTTAGCCTTGTAACGCACGCCCCGCTCGAACTGAAGGCGCGCGACATGGGGCTGCGCATTGCGCCCGGCGGCCACGTCTATATTCCCCCTTGCGAGGCCGGCCATGTGGGGGCCGACAATGTGGGCGTGCTGGTGGCCGAAGCGCCCTACACACACGAGATTCAGCAGCTGATTCTCGACATTGGCACCAATGGCGAGCTGTTGTTGGGCAACAAGGAGCGGCTGCTCAGCGCCTCCAGCCCCACAGGGCCCGCCTTTGAAGGCGCACAGATTCGCCACGGCATGCGCGCCGCGCCAGGTGCAATTGAACGCGTGCGTGTGGACCCTGCCACGCTCGACGTGCGCTACAAGATCATCGGCAATGAAGAGTGGATCGAGAGCAGCAGCGCGCCCGCAGCCGTAGAGGATGCCGTTGGCCTCGACGCGCTGCGCACTGCGTCAGCGCAAGCGCGAAGAGCTGCTCAATCCGCAACTGCGCGCTGGGGGCATTTGCGGCTCGGGCATCATCGAGGCGATTGCCGAGCTCTTCAAGGCGGGCGTCATTGCCCCCAACGGTCGCTTTGTGGACATTGCACACGAGCGGTTGCAGACGGGCCTGGGCGATGGCGGCGGCAAGGCGGCTTTTGTGCTCGCCTTCCCGCATGAGACCACCAGCGGACGCGGCGTGCTCATCCACTCGGATGATATCCGCGCGATTCAGTTGGGCAAGGCAGCGCTCTATGCGGGGGCCAAGCTGCTCATGCAGCGGCTGGCGCTGGAGAATGTGGACCGCGTTGTGCTGGCCGGTGGCTTCGGCTCCTACATCGATCCGCTGCATGCCATGATCCTGGGGCTGATTCCCGACTGTGAGCTGGAGAAGGTTGTCGCCGTGGGCAATGCAGCCGGCGACGGTGCGCGCATGCTGCTGCTGGACAAGGCAAAGCGCACTGAGGCTGAGTGGGCTGCCCGCTGGGCCACCTACATCGAGACAGCCGTCGAGCCTGCCTTCCAGGATGAATTTGTGGCAGCGCTCGATTTGCCCCACGCGCGCGACCCCTTTCCCCACCTGCAGCCGCTATTGGACGCCGCCAGGGCGGAGTGGCCTGAGACGCGCGCGGCGGCTGTGGCCGCCGCCCAGGCGGGCCGCTCGCAGCGCGCCACCAGCGCCGACCGCGCTGCCCGCCGCGAACTGCGCACGCAGCGCCGCAGCCTTGCCCAGGCCTCCGCCGAGTCCGCAAACGAGCCAACCACCTAAACTCAAACCGCTATGGATTGCCCATTTTCAGCGCTGCATCTCTTTAGCTCTCCACCCAGCCGCGACCCAACGATCCACAGAACGATGGAGCAAACGTATGAGCGAATATCAGATTACCTACTGGCGTGACATTCCCACCATGGTGACGGCGCGCGCTGGGCGCAACAACACGGCCAAGCTGCAGCTCTCCGGCCGCTTTATGGTGGCAGCGGATGCCGCCGCCATGCGCCTGGGTATGACCGGCTCGGATGACTATATGGAGCAGTGGCGCAAGGGCGCATGGCTGGCCGGCGAGGGCGAACCGAGCGAGTTGGCTGCGAGCGTTGTGGCGCAAATTGAGGCCGAGTATGACAGTGAGCGGCTGCGCGCCATGCTGCTTGCGTACGCGCAGGAAGGCGAAGCTGCCGGCATTCCCCAGCCGCCCACGCCGCCGCCCACCGCGGCCACGGCCGACAACGCTCTGTTCCGCAGGCTGCTTGCCGGCGAGATCGTGGTGGGCGACGGCGCCATGGGCACAATGCTCCAGGCCTCCGGCCTCACCGACGGCGGCGCGCCCGAACTCTGGAACGTGACGCAGCCCGAAAAGGTGAAGGCAATCTATCGAGGCTATGCCGAGGCCGGCGCGCGAGATCATCACCTCAAACACCTTTGGCGGCACCTCCGCGCGCCTCAAGATGCACAACCTGCAGGAGCGCGTCCACGAATTCAACCGCGCCGGCGCGCAGCTGGCGCGCGAAGTGGCCGACGAATTTGGCATCCTCGTGGCCGGCGACATTGGCCCCAGCGGCGAGCTGATTGAGCCGGTTGGCCCGCTCTCGATGGCCGAAGCGCAGGCCATGTTTGCCGAGCAGGTGGCCGGCCTCGTGGCGGGCGGCGTAGACTTCATCCTGATTGAGACGATGAGCCACCTGAACGAGGTGGAGGCGGCCGTGCGCGCCGTGCAGCAGGTGGCCCCGCAACTGCCCATTGCCGCCACGCTCAGCTTTGACACGAACTTCCACACCATGATGGGCGTGAGCCCGCGCCAGGCCGTGGAAACACTGGCGGCGTGGGGCGTGCGCGTCATCGGCGCCAACTGCGGCAACGGCCCCGCCGAAATCGAAACCGTCATGACGCAGATGGCGCAACATCGCCCCGAGGGCGTCTTTCTCATGGCGCAGGCCAATGCGGGGCTGCCGCAGTACAAGGCGGGTGTCATCTCCTACGACGGCACGCCCGACGTGATGGCGGACTACGCCGTGCGGCTGCGCGCGCTGGGCATCAACGTCATCGGCGCATGTTGCGGCAGCACGCCGCCGCATATTGCCGCCATGGCGCAGGCGCTGGCTGAGGCCGAGGGCAGCCCGATCGCGGGGCCGCCCACCGTCGAATCGGCGAGCATTGAAAGCGCCGAAAGCCGCGCCGACCGCGCCGCCAGCCGGCGCGCCGCCCGCCGCTCCCACACCGAGGCCTAACTTAGTCAATCCGCAACAAGTAACGAAACGCCAGTACACAGATTGCACAGAAACGGCACAGACAAAAGCGAATTTGAAGAAGAAAACATCGGTTGTTATCTGTTCAATCTGTGAAATCTGTGTACTGGTGTTTCGTTTCTTTTTGCGGACTACTGCGTACCTGGATTTTCCACTTGGAGATGCGCGTGAAGATTGGGATTGTCGCTTGTGGGGCCATTGTGCGCGAAATGATCGCCGTGGCCAAGCGCCAGGGGTGGGATTTCGAGCTGACCGCCGTTCCCGCCCAACTGCACAACCGGCCCGCACGTATTGCGCCCGCCGTGGCTGCCCACTTGGACGAGTGGGCCGCGCGCTTTGACTTCATTCTGGTAGGCTATGCCGACTGCGGCACCGGCGGCGCGCTGGACGAGCTGCTTGCAGGCTACGACAACGTCGTGCGTATTCCCGGGCCCCACTGCTACGAGTTCTACGGCGGCGAAGGCTTTGAGCGCCACAATGACGAGCACCTTGGCACCTTCTATCTCACCGATTTCCTCGCCCGCCACTTCGATGGACTCGTCTGGAACGGGTTGGGGCTGGACCGCCACCCCGAACTGCGCGACCTCTACTTCGAAAACTACACCCACGTTCTCTACCTGCAGCAGAGTGACGACAACGACCAGCGCGCGCGTGCACAGGCCGCGGCGCAGAAGCTCGACCTCGAATTCGCACATCTCGACACGGGGCTGGATCTGCTCGAGGCGCGCCTCGTTGCGGCCGTCACCGACTTTGCGCAGCGTAAAGGCATCGTATTGCCCCCACCGCCTTCCCCACAAAAGGACGCTAACTAGGTTTGCGCCGCGTCATTTTTCTCTTTCTGGACGGGGTCGGACTCGGCGCTGACGACGCCGCGGTGAATCCGCTGGCGGCGCGGCGAATATCCCACATTGGCGCGCCTGCTCGAGGGACACGCGCTCATTGCCGCCTCCGGTCGCCGCTCCACGGCGCAGGCCGAGCTTGTGCCGGTGGATGCATGCCTCGGCGTGGCGGGCCGCCCGCAGAGCGCCACGGGGCAGGCGGCCATCATCACGGGCATCAACGCCGCCGCGCGCCTCGGCGAGCACTACGGCCCTCGCCCCGACGCGCGCGTGCGTGCCGTGGTGGACGAGGGCAACCTCTTCGTGCGCCTGGCAGAGATGGGCCTCAGCAGCTGCTATTGCAACGCCTTTCCCGACGGCTACTTTGCGGCCGTGGCGCGCGGCAAGCGGCTGCTCAGCGTCAACCCCTACGCTGCGCAACAGGCCGGCCAGCGGCTCTCCACATATGCCGAGCTCGCTGCCGGTACGGCACTCTCCGCCGACTTCACCGGCGTGGGCTGGCGCAGCGAATTGGGCTATGCCGGTGCGCCGCTCTACACCCCGCAGGAGGCCGGTCGCAGACTGGCGACCATCGCCCAGCCACATGCTTTTACCTTCTTCGAGCACTGGCAGACGGACGTGCTGGGCCACCACCGCGATCTGGATTCGGCGATTGAGGACTTCGCCACGATTGACGGCGTGCTTGACGGCCTGCTCGCCGCTGTGGATCTTGAGGAAACCCTCATTCTCGTTGGCAGCGATCACGGCAATGTGGAGGAGTGCAACCATACGCGCCACACGCGCAATCCCGCGCTCGGGCTGCTGCTGGGGGCCGGCCGCGCGCACCACGCACTCGCCCTGCACAGCCTCACCGACTGGGCCGCCATCATCCTCAGCCACCTAGCCAACTAAAAAGCGCAACGCAAAGGTGCAAAGCGAGCAAAGAAACGCAAAGAAAAGCGAAGAAACACAGACAGTCAATGTAGTCTCCGTGCTTCTTGCTTTTCTTTGCGTTTCTTTGCTCGCTTTGCACGCTTTGCGTTGCGCGGTTGCTGTTTAGTCTGTCGCTCCGCCACGCTCGCGCACGACGAAGATGAGGATAAACAGCGCGACTGCCGTGGCCACGGCCGCGACGCGATCACCCCCAGAATGCCGACCTGCGTATAGAGCCACGGCGAGGTGAAGCCCGCTGCGGTCACGAGCAGCAGCCCTGCCGCCGAGCCCAGCGCAAGCACCTTGCCCCGTTGCGCCGGCGCTTGCTCGCTAAGCAGCGGGAAGTTGGCGACGACGGCGAACTCGAAGCCGGCGCGTGCCACCGCCACACCAAGCACGGCGGGGATCAGCGCGAAGGTCAGCCACGGCAGTGCAATATAGCCGAGCAGGGCAATGGTGCAGCCGAGCATGACGCTGTTGCGCTTCCCCAGGCGATCGGTGAAGAGGCTGACTGCGACGGAGGAGATGAGGTCGAAGATGCCGAAGACAAGCGCGACGGTGCCGAGCGCGGCTGCCCCCAGGCCAAAGGCATCGCCAAACCAGGCCCCGTAAATAATCATGATCGACATGGCGGCAAAGTAGTTGAACGCGCCTGCGGTGATTGCGGCATAGGTGGAGAGGGCGGTCGGCCCCACGTCAAAGTAGTTGCGCGTGCGGGTCAGCAGGCCCGGGCGAACAGCGGCGGGGTCACGTGCGGGCCGGGGCGGGTGGGGGGCGGCAGGCATGCGCGAAAAGATCCACGCCGCAAGCAGCAGAAGCACACCCAGCAGCACCATGGGCACGCGCCAGTTTGTGGCGGCAATCAGCCAGCCCACCAGCGACAGCCCCACAATCCCCGTCAGCGCCCACGAGTATTCCACAATACCCAGCCCGCGCGCACGGCGCGTGTAGGGCAGCTTGCCGCTCAGGTAGGCATGCAGCATGGGCACAAAGCTGCCCGTGCCCAGCCCCATGACGCCCATGCCAATCGCAGCAATCCAAATGTTTGGGCTGAGGCCGACCATGAGGATGCCCACCGCTGTCAGGACGAGCGCGAGGCGAATTGTACGCCGGTAGCCCACCCGATCGGCGTGCGCGCCGAAGACGGGCGCGAAGAGCCCCATGATGCTGCGCAGGCTGACCAGGCTCCCCATGACGACGACCGTTGTTCCCAGTCCGGCGGCAATAATCGCCAGGAATGGGTTGAAAATCTGCACCGCTGTGTCCACCATCAGCTTGACGCCGGTGCTGGTGCCGATCAGGCGCAGAAATGAAATGTCCCCAGCCTGGGGCACGGGGGCGGGCAGGGGTGCCCGGCTGTCGGCGCGAACGGCCGCAGCCTCATTCTGTGGGCTTTGCATTGGCTAAACTCTTACATCCACACGCCAGGGGCGGAGTTGGGCGCGCCGGCTTCATCCGGCGGCTGGGTTGCAATGCGCGCGCCGTCGTCGGCATCATCTTCGTCACCAATAATCCGCGGCTTGAGGAGCGGCTGGGCCGGCTGGTCCGGGTGTGCGGCCGGCTTGTCGGGTGCATTGCCTGCCGGTGGAGTATAGCTGGTGCGTGGTTTGGCTGCGCCTGCAAGCGGGCGCACTCCGCCCGCGCCCACTTCATCGTCCAGCACGCCCGCCTCCACAAGCTGCTCGATAATGCGCGAGGCGCGTCCGTAGCCAATCCGCAGCTTCTTCTGCAGCAGGCTAACGCTGCCCTTGTCGGCCTCATGCACCACGCGCACGGCGTCATCAAAGAGGACATCGCGGTTGTCCACCGCCTTGAGCGCATCAATCTGCTCGAAGAGGGGCGAGTCCAGGCTGGTAACGGGCGGCGTGCGCGCGCCTGCGCCCGGCTGCGGGTTGGTCCACTGCGACACGGGCGCGTTCTTCTCGTCGGCAAAGAGTCCCGCGCTGGCGGCGCTGCCAGCGCTGGCGGCCGAGGGCGCAGCTTTCTTCTCGCCGGTAGCCGGCGCCTCGGCCGGCAGCAGGCTCGGCTGCTCCCACGAGGCGGGCGTGGCCTGGAGTGTGCGCAGCCCCTTCCAGTAATTCACCACGCGGTTGATTTCGTCGTCGCTCAGGTAGGTGCCCTGCAGCCGCTCGAGCTTGCCCCCTTCGGGCGACATAAAGAGCATGTCACCCCGCCCCAGCAGTTGCTCTGCGCCCTGCACGTCGAGGATAACGCGGCTGTCGATTTGGCTGGTGACGGCAAAGGCAATCCGCGCCGGAAAGTTGGCCTTGATGAGGCCCGTAATCACATCCACCGACGGGCGCTGCGTGGCAATGATCAGGTGGATGCCGACGGCACGCGCCATCTGCGCCAGGCGGCAAATGTGCTTCTCCACCTCTTCCGGCGCGGCCATCATCAGGTCGGCCATCTCGTCCACAATCACCACAATGTAGGGCAGCGGCTTCTCGCTGCGTTTGCCCAGGTATTCGTTGTAGCGGATGATGTCGCGCGCCCCGCCTTGTTGCAGAGCGTGTAGCGCCGCTCCATCTCCTTGACCGCCCAGTAGAGGACACCCGCCGCCTTCTCCACCTCGGTGACCACCGGACTGAGCAGATGCGGCACGCCGTTGTAGACGCTCAGCTCCACCATCTTGGGGTCCACCATAAGCAGGCGCAGGCTGTCGGGCGTATGCGTGAGGAGCAGGCAGGTGATAATCGAGTTGATGCAGACCGATTTGCCCGAGCCGGTGGAGCCGGCAATCAGCAAGTGGGGCATGCGCGTGAGGTCCGCCACCACCGGTTCGGCGGTGAGGTTCTCGCCCAGCGCAACACGCAGCGCACCCTTCATGGTCTGGAAGCGCTCGGTCTCCAGCAGTTCGCGCAGCCCCACAGTGTTGCTGTTGGTGTTGGAGACCTCAATGCCCACATAGTTGGTGCCGGGCACAGGCGCTTCCACACGCACGCTCTTGGCTGCCAGTACAAGCGCAAGGTCGCGCGACGAGCGCCGAAATCTCGGAGACCTTGACCTTCTTGCGCACCTCTTCGCCCTTGACAACGCGCACCTTGTAGTCGGGGCGCAGCAAAAAGCGGGTGACGCTTGCCGCCGTGTTCACATCCTCCACCGTGGCCGGAATGCCGTGGTCGAGCAGCGCCGTCTCGATGAGCTTGGAGTTTTCGCGCAGCTTGGCGTCGCTCTCCGCCTGGCGCTCCCAGGTGTCGAGCAGTTGCTCCATTTTCGGCAGTTGCCACACGGGGCTGCCGCCGATAATGCGCGGGTGCAGCAGTTCGGGCGCGCGCTGTGGCGAACCCTGCGGCGCGTGCTGGGGCGGCGCGGCGCGGCCTGCGCTGGCGTGCGCAGCGGGTGCGCTCGCCTCCGCGTGTGATGGCTGCATGTGCGGGGCGCGCTGCGGCGCAGAGGCCGGCTGTGGCTGCCCCACCACCTGGCGCAATGAGGATCCTGTGCTTCCCTGCAGGGGCTGGCTTGTCGCGCGCATCCGCGGGCAGCCCAAAGGGATTGTCGCGCTGCCGCAGCCAGCGCTCGCGCCAGCGCTGCAAGGGCGACAGCTCGCCCAGGGGCAGCGGCACCTGCGGGCGAATGCGCCCGTGCGGCGCGCTCTGCATGCTCTGCGCACGAGGGCGTAGCGCAAACTGCAGCGTCATGATGAGGCGCGCCATGCCGTCAATGAGCAGGCGGTCGGTGAGAAATATGATGCCCGAAATGGCGAGAAAGGCGACGAAGGCCCATGCGCCCAGATTCGTAATCGATGATTGCAGCAGTGTGGCAAGCTGCGAACCCACACGCCCACCGGCAGTGCCCTCACCGGCCAGTTGGTCGCGCACCTCGGGGCGCAGCAACAAGCTGGCCCCAATAATGAAGGCCATGAAGAGCACGAAGACGCCAATCGGTCGCCGCCAGGCCGGCGTGGGAATCTGATCCATGGCGGCAAAGACGAGCCACAGGCCGATGATGCCCATGGCCAGCGGCGCAAGCCAAACGCCCATGCCAAACCAGTTGCGCAGTGTGTTCACCCATGCGCCGGTGAGGGTGCCGCGGCTGCCCGACAGCAGGCTGAGCAGCGTGAAGATGGCCACGAGTACGAGCACGGAGCCGATGAAGCCCGGGCGCGTCAGCACATCCACGAACGCCTGCCAGGCGCTCGGCTGCGTCTTCTTCTTGCGGGTTGGTTTGCGTGTTGCCATGGCGAGAGAAGTGTGCTCCGAACAGATGTTCCGACCCATGCGAGTATAGCATAATCGTATGGCGCTCGCAACGATGTGAACCATCCCTGCAGGGCTTCTCAAAAGTCAGAATGAGGTGTGGCAAGCGCCAACAGCAACCTCACCCCCGGCCCCTCTCCAGAAAATTCGGAGAGGGGAGCACAGCGCCGCCGTTATCGGTCACATCTCCGGCGTGACGCACTTGTTTTGCTCCCCTCTCCAATTTTCTGGAGAGGGGCCGGGGGTGAGGTTGCTGTTGGCGCTTGCCACACCTCATTCTGACTTTTGAGAAGCCCTAACCATCCCCGCGAGCCGATTCTGCACGAGCGCAGCGAAACCCCCGCCCAGGCGCAAGCGTTTAACAGAGGCCCCGTTGCCGCTACACATCCGAAAGACGCAGGCGCGCGGCATACGCGGGCCCGCGAATCGGCCATCGTGTTACGGAGCAGGGGGCTTCCAACCCTCCGTCAAGGCCGTGCGCAACCGCACAACAACGACGTCACGCTGGAGCCATGCGCCATTGCTGAACCATCAGCCGCTGCGACGAGACGGGATCGAAGAGGTGCGTAATGCGCCGCCGGAAAGCGCCTGGGTGGAAGCGCCTGCTACTGACAAATGGAAAGGAGTCAACATGCTGATCGCAAAGTGGTTCAAGCGATCGAATGGTGCAGATCTCATCCGCACCGCAGCGACACTTGCTTTTGCAGCCATCCTGGCTGCCTCCGCTGCGACGACAGTCCACGCCGCACCGCTGGCGCAGCAGGGCGAAGGCGATGTACTGACAGATGCCGTCCTTGACAATGCGACCTATGTGGTTCAGGAGATGGGCAACCAAGCGGTGACGTTGAGCGGCGGCCGCTATAGCGAGCCGATTGCCGGCGCGGCGACCGAATGGCAGGTTTGGCTGCTTGACCTGCGCGCCCGCGGCGACATCACCGGCGACTACCGGCAAGACGCAGCGGTGATTTATGTGGTCAATGGCGGCGGCAGCGGCAATTTTGTCCACCTGGGCGTGATGGAGAACCAGGCGGGCGAGGCCGTCCATGTGGCAAGCGTGCTGCTGGGCGACCGCGTTGATGTGCGCGATCTCTATATTGGCGAAGCAGGCGGAGCGGAGCAGCGCACCATTGTAGTGGAGATGATTGAGCAGGGGCCGGATGATCCCCTGTGCTGCCCCACACAGCATGTGCGCAAGCGCTTTGGATTTGTCAACGGCGCGTTGACGCTGCTGTCGCAGGAAACGCTGCCGCCACCGTCGGATCTTCCCGGCGGTAACGACACAACCACGTACATTGTGCAGCCGGGCGATTCGCTAACCCAGATTGCGCGCCTCTATTGCACCACGTGGCGGGCCATTTACAGTGCAAACGAAGCGCTGATAGGTGCGAATCCGTCGGTCATTCAGCCGGGCGCTGCGCTGACCGTTTCTGATCAATGTGGCAATGACGCCGGCGATGGGGACACCGGCGATGGGGAAGCCGGCGATGGCACTCCGGACATAAACCCGGGTGGCACAGCCAGCGGCGTGTGGGATCGTGGCACGCAGCCGAATGCCACAGGCACCTGGTCGCCACCCAACTACACGGTGGCCGCCGGAGATACCTTGACCTCGATTGGTGAACGTTTCGGTGTTTCGGCCGCCGATCTGCGCGCCACCAACAACCTTGACGGCAACCTGATCGTGCCAGGCCAGGTGTTGCGCCTCCCCGGTGTCTCGGCCGAGCCGGCTCCGCAGGAGCCCGAGTCCGGCACCTTGCAACGGGTCTCCTTTGCGCCCGGGGCCGAACGCGCAACGCGCAACGCCACCATCTACCAGGCCATCCCCGTGGGCTTTGTGCTTAACCTCGATGGTGGCGTCATGCTCGAAGTGCGCACGGACACAGGCGCCGTTCCGCTTGAAGTAAGCGTTCTTGACGCGAGCGGCAATGAGCTGGCGCTCTCGGGAACGAACGGGCAAGTGGGCAACCTCGTCACCACAGAAATTGGCGCTGCCGGCGACTATACCGTTATGGTGGCGCCCGCGGGCAGCCCCGAAAGCCCCACGCTCGACTTCGAGATCACCTTCATCATCCGCTGACGGTGTGCGCCTGAGCCACTTCGGTTGACTGACGCTCACAAGTAGCTGCCGGCAGGTTGCACACACGCCAATCTGCCGGCAGCGGTTGCGCCGCGCCGGTGCTATAATCCCCGCACCACTACCTGCACCCATGCCAGGAGAACCCCATGCGCGCAAGCGACCGCGAAATGGCTGAAGGCATTCTCTTCACCGATTTCTACCAATTGACCATGTCCCAGGTCTACTTTCGTCTGGGATTGCACGAACGCACTGTCCAGTTTGACCACTTCTTCCGCCGCTACCCCGACTACGGCAACCACCAGGCCGGCTACTGCATCAACGTGGGCATGGAGACGCTGCTCGACTGGATCGAGGACGTGTGCTTTGGCGAGGCGCAGCTCAACTACCTGCGCAGCCTGAAGGATGGCGGCGGCCGCCCCCTCTTCGCAGAGGACTTTCTCGATTGGCTGGGGCGCTCCGGCGATTTCGGCGCGCTCACCATCTCGGCCATTCCCGAAGGGCGCGTGGTGCACCCCAATGTGCCGCTGACAACGGTGCAGGGGCCGCTGGCCATGGCGCAGATTCTCGAGACGCCGCTGCTCAACTACCTCAACTACCAAACGCTGATTGCCACCAAGGCGGCGCGCATCTTCGAGAGCGGCCTCGGCCAGCCCATGCTTGAGTTTGGCCTGCGGCGCGCGCAGGGCGCTGGCGGCAACGCCGGCACGCGTGCCGCGCTGATCGGCGGCGCCGGCTTCTCATCCAACACAGGCATGAGCGCCGTCATGGGCCTTGCGCCCAAGGGCACGCACGCCCACAGCCTGGTCCAGCTCTGCATGGCGCTAGGCATGGGCGAGGAAGGCGCATTCGAGGCCTACGCCGAGACCTACCCCGACGACACGCTGCTGCTGGTCGATACGATTGACACGCTGGAAAGCGGCGTGCCCAACGCCATTCGCGTCTTCGAGAAGCTGCGGCGCAAGGGCCACCGCCCCGCAGGTGTGCGCCTCGATTCGGGCGACCAGGCCTACCTCGCCATTCAGGCGGCCAGGCTGCTCAATGAGGCGGGCTTCGAGGAGACCTCGATCGTGCTCTCAAGCGACCTCGACGAGCTTGTCGTCTGGCAGATCATCACCCAGATTGCGCAGGAAGCGCCGCGCTACGGGCTGGACGCCGACAAGATTGTCAAGCGCCTTGTCTACGGCGTGGGCACGCGTCTGATCACCTCATGGGGCGAGCCGGCGCTGGGCGGCGTCTACAAGCTGGTGGCCGTGCAGGATGGCGGCGCGTGGGAGTCTGCCATCAAGATTTCGGAGACGCCCGCCAAGACGCCCAACCCGGGCATCAAACGCGCATGGCGCCTCTATGACCAGCGCGGCAAGGCCACGGCCGACCTGCTGACGACGGCGGATGAGGAGCCTTCGCTGGGCAAGAGCATGCTGCTGCACCACCCCAACGACCACACCAGGCTGCGCCGGCTGCATGTAGGTGAGATCAGCCGGATTGAGCCGCTGCACAAGGTGGCGCTGCGCGACGGCGTGCGCCCCGAGGGACGCCCCGCGCTTGACGAGATGCGCGCGCGGCGCACCGCCGACGTCGAGCGGCTCGATCCGGGCATTCGCCGCCTCGTCAACCCGCATATCTACCACGTCTCGCTCAGCGAAAAGCTCTGGGATCTGAAGCAGGAGTTGATTGCCGAGGCGACGGGCAATCTGCGCAATGACGTGTAAAGCAAGGGTGTGGGGTGTGGGGTGTAGGGTTTAGTCCACACCCCACCCCCACACCCCACCCCCCACCCCCACCCCCCACACCCTATTCCCTTACTCCCTCAATTTGCTCGCGCAGTGCCAGCGTAAGACGGGCAAAGTGCTCCGTGCCCGTCTGTGCCAGCGTGCGCGGGCGCACCAGCGGAATCGGCATGTCGGCGATCAGCCGGCCCGGCCGCTCGCTCAACACCAGCACGCGGTCGGCCAGCAGCACCGCCTCGGGGATGCTGTGCGTCACCATGACCGAAGTCTGCCCATCCCGCTGGTGGATGCGGAGCAGCTCCAGGTTCAGCCGCTCGCGGGTAATGGCATCCAGCGCGCCAAAGGGTTCGTCCAGCAGAAGCAGGCGTGGCTCGTGAATCAGCGTGCGCGCCAGCACCACGCGCTGGCTCATCCCCCCCGAAAGCTGCCGCGGGTAGGCATGGTGGAAGCCGTGCAGCCCCACCAGGTCCAGCAGCGCCACGGCGCGCGTGCGTTCGGCGTCGCCCACGGGGCCGGCAATTTCAAGCGGCAGCAGCACGTTGTCAATTACGGAGCGCCAGGGCATGAGGTTCGTGCTCTGGAAGACAAAGCCGATGTCGCGCTGCGGCTCGGTGAGGGGCGCGCCGTCGAAGAGCACGCGCCCGCTGTCGGGCCTCACCAGGCCGGCGATAATGCGCAGCAGCGTGCTTTTGCCGCTGCCGCTGGGCCCAAGCAAACAGATAAACTCGCCCTGTCGCGCGCGAAAGCTCACGTTGGCAAGCGCACGCACGCGTGCGGTGGGCTCGTCGAAGCTCTTGGAGATCGCTTCAACGGCAAGGATCACCGGCGTGGTGCTCACTGTGAAGCTGCTTCTTCGGCAAATTGGTTTGTGAAGAGCGCCTCGGCCGGGACGAGTGTGGCAGCCAGCCCCGTGCGCTCCATGAAGGCTGCGGCGGCCTCCCACTCGGCTGTCGTCGTGATGCCCACTGCGCGGCCCGGGCGCCGGCGTCCAGAAGGGGAGTGAGGCGTCGAAGACGGCGCGGTTGGCCGCTTCATTCGGCCCGCCCGCTTCGGGCACAACCTTGAGCGCAATGGCAAAGGCCTCGTCGGGATTGGCGATTGTCCAGGCAATCGAGCGCGCCATGGCCCGCGCCATCCCCTCAACCAGCGCCGGGCGCTCTGCAATCACGGTGTCGTTGGTGACAAGGCCATTGGCGGGCATGGTCAACACATCATCCAGCGTGACGACCGTTGTGGAGATGCCCGACTGTGCGAGCACCACCGGCCCATTCACCGCATAGTCGACGGCCGCATCCACGGTGCCCTGGCTAACGGCGGCCGCCTGTGTGAAGCCAATGCTCTCGAGCTGGATATCCTGCTCCGTCAAGTTCGCTGCCTCAAGCAGGGCGCGCAGCGCAATGTAGTTCGCGCCGTAGGTGCCCGGCAGGCCAATGCGCTTGCCCGCCATGTCGGCAGGGCTGTTGATGCCGGCGTCGCTCCTGGCAAAGAGAACCACCGGGTAGCGGCTGTACCAGTTGAAGACATAGCGCACCGGCAACCCCTGCGCCCGTCCCAGAATCACCTGGTCGCCGCTGCCGATCATGAAGTCCTCGTTGCCCGTACCCACAAGCGTGAGGTAGTCGTTCTCAAAGCCATAGGCCAGCGTGAGATCGATGCCTTCGTCGGCGAAAAAACCCTTTTCAATGCCAACATAGATGGGCGCGAACTGAACATTGGGCACAAAACCAACGCCCAGTGAAACGGCTTCATTGGGCGCTGACGCGCCTGATGTGGTTGCCGGCGCTACAGCCGCGCAGCCGGCCAGCAGCAGGGCGGCAAGGATTGCCGCAACGAGGGCCCCAGTCATGCGATGCCTTTTGTGTTTCATACTTGATTGCTCCAATTTTGTCGCACGTTCAGTGAGTGCGCGTCTCGAGTTTCCAAATGTCGCAGATTGCGTAGCGGGGGGCTTCCAGCCCTCCGGCCGTTGTAGGTCACGTCTCCCGGCGTGACGCAGCCCGCAGGGCTGAAGCTACGCACCAACAGACGCGCACCTGCCGAACGCGCTGCCTATGCGCCAAAGAGTGACCAAAGCTTCTCGTTACGCAGTCGCTGGTCATCCAGCACAAGTTCACGGATTGTGTCAGGCAGTTGCGCCCGCTGCCACTCGCGCTCTTGCCGCCCTGCGGCAGTTCGCTCCGCGGCCGGAGCCGCAGCGCGCACCGCCCTGATTGCATAGGCCGCCCCGCCCAATTCGTGGTCCGCCATATGCGCGACGGCGGCGGCGTGGCCCGCGGCGCGGGCGGCCTCGCGCGCAGGGCCGGTCGCCTCCCTGGCCGCTGCATGCGCGCCGGCGGAAGCGTCGCGTGCCTGCATCATTGTGGTTTCGCCCCCGGCCCAGGCGCGCGCCGCTTCAATTGCCAGGCGCGGCCGGCTATCACCGGGATGCGCCTCCTCAAAGAAGTGCAGCACATGCGCTGCGCAGTCGGCCGCCCACACCGCCAGCAAATGATGATCCTCATCCTGGAGCGTACCTCCGCGGCGCACGGTAACAAAGCGAGGATCGCGCTTCCCACTGTAGGTGACTTGTTTGCTCACGATTTCACCTCGCCCCGCACCGTCACTTACTGCCAACGCAGCGCACGTCGCTCCAGCAGGGCCACGCCGGCGTAGAGCAGTTGCGCCAGGATAACCAGGCTGAAGATGGCGACGAAGAGCAGCGGCGTGTCCAGCACGCCGCGCGCCAGGTTGATCATGTAGCCCAGACCCGAGGACGCGCCCATGAACTCGCCCACCACCGCCCCCACAACGGCCAGAATCACGCTGAGCTTGAGCCCGCCAAAGAGCACGGGCAGCGCCGACGGCAGCTCGAGCATGCGGAAAGTTTGCAGGCGCGACGCTTTGAGGCTGCGCATGAGATCGCGCAGGTCCACATCCACGTTGCGCAACCCGACGATTGTGCTGATGAGCGTGGGGAAGAAGGCGATCAGCGCCACGACCAGCACCTTGCTCAGCAGCCCGGCCCCAAACCAGATGACGAGCAGCGGCGCCAGCGCCACAATCGGCACGCTCTGGCTGGCCACAACGTAGGGCGCGACAAGGCGCTCAATGGTCTCGTTCTTGCCCAGCACGTAGCCAAGCAGCAGCGCCGTCGTCACCCCCAGCAGCAGCCCCAGCACAATCTCCGTGACGGTGGTGGAGACGTGCCGCCAGAGCAGCCCTTCGGCCGCCACCTGCACAAAACGGCGCGCCACGACAGCGGGCGCGGGCAGCACAAAGGCGGGGTACTGCTGCCAGCGCACCAGCCCTTCCCACAGCAGAACGGCGGCGGCGATGACAATGGGTGCAAAGAGCAGATCGCGATGGCGCTGCACAAAGCGACGTGCACCTGTGCGTCCGGTGCGCGCTGCGGGCTCGGTTAGCGGCGCGTTCGCTTGCGCGCCAAGCGGCGCGGGCATGCCTTGCGCTTCAATCATAAATTCACCTCTCGTCCGGCTTGCGCCGAGCCGTTGTGGGTCGGCGCTGCCGCGCAGCAGTTCTTTGGTCATTGCAGCCACAAAATAGCCCCGGAGACAACGCGTTGAAGCGTCGTTCCAGGGCAGAATGGGACAATCGGAGCAGCGCAGGCCAATGCACGGAGCGCCTTGCAACAAAAACCCCGGTTCAGGCCAGAAGGCCAAACCGGGGCATATGCAAGCAGAACCGCGCACATGGCACAGCTGCCACACGCGTGTCACTCCTTCTTTCATCCGGACTATACCGTCGGCGCCGGCATTGCGCAGATGCGCGCACCGGACTCCTGCCAAACATCGACTCGCGGGCTCTCCAGCCAACTTGCTGGACTACCGCCGATCGGGAATTGGGATTTCTCCCTCACCCTGCCCCGAAGGATATATTCAGTTATGGCCTAACAGTACCACCTGCCGCCGCTGCGGTCAAGTGTTTTCGCGCACAATGCGGTGGAAGTTGGTAAGCCGCAATCAGAAACGAAAGGGCAGTACACAGATTTCACAGATGCGACAGATAACAACAGATGATCTGTCTGGTCAATCCGTTGTTATCTGTCGCATCTGTGAAATCTGTGTACTGCCCTTTCGTCTCTGATTGCGGATTACTTTCAGGTACGCAGAAAATGCGCTAACAGCGGAAACAATACGAAAATCGCGTTTCATGTAGTTTCCGCTGTTCCCGCATTTTCTGCGTACCGAAATTCTCCTTCCTCCTCTGGCGAGTTCCGGTTGGACTGCACAATCTTCGAGATGGTGTCCACCGTTGCTTCAACGTAGGCGCGCCCGTCGGACAGGTGCTTCTTGGCGTCGAGGTAGCCGCCGCCCCCCGTGTGACGCATGGGGCCCATGTTGATAATGGAAATGCGCCCCTGCCTGCGTGCCCGGTTCCATTCGGAGGTGGCAAAGGCCGACCAGCGGCCGGGTGCCATCACCCACCACGGCTCTACAGCATCGCGCGTGCCCACCAGGTGAAAGAGCTGGTCAATCTGCAGCAACGCCGGGTCACTGCCGAAGACGCCACCCAGCGAAATGACGTAGATGGGCGACTTGAGCCAGCGCTTTAGATGGCCGGAGGATCCCACGGCGATTTGCCCTGCGCCGCTGTAGCCAATGATGAAGACGGGCGCGCTGCTCTCGAGTGTGTAGCCATGGCGCATGAGCCCGTTGACGATCACTTCGGCCACCCCCTGGTTGAAGAGGGGACCATAGCGGCGGTCGGCGGAAATCAACACCTGCATGATGTTGCGGATGTTGATGAAGTAGCCCGCCAGCGGCACGCCGCCGGCCTTGCTGCGCAGCGCCAGCCGCCACGGACCCGACAGCAGCGGGTGGCTGGTGAGCGACTGGTTGTTAACCGCATAGGGAAAGATGTCGTCAATGACATGCGCGCTCGGGTTCGCTTCGGCAAGGCGGCGCAGAAATTCGCGCTCGCGGTAGCTGAGGGTCTCTCCCGTGGCGCGGCCAATGCCCGAAAAGAAGATGATGTAGCTCTCCTTTTCGCCAGGGAAGGCAATCTCCTCCTCAGGCGGGAATTCCCAGAAGATCTTGTCCTCAAACCAGCCCGCCCACCAGCCCAGCATCTCGAAGGGCGACAACGCCAGCCAGATGAAGATGCCCGCCATGAAGAGCCCAAAGAGCGTCAGGACCACGCCCACGGTGTCAGCCATCGCGTTGCGGCCCTTCACTGGCGGGGATGGCAGCTTCGGCCGCGAGCGCGGCTGGCTGCTCGGTTGGTAGCTCGGCCGGCGGGGTATGGAGCGCCGTTGCGCTTTGCGTGCCCGCCTGCGCCGTCTTCCACATGTTCCAGTTGTGGCTGTACTGCTCGCGGTAGAGCTTGCCCTGCATCACGTCGTCGACGGAAACCTCAAGGCGCGAGCCGGCGGCGCGCCGCTCCACCCACGTGCCAAGTGCGTAGACCGGGCGGCCCAGGCTGCGCCTGAAGAGCTGAATCGCAGCCCAACTGACAATGCCTGTGAGCGCCGCCTGCCAGGTGGACATTCCCATGCCGAAGCGCACGGCCACAACCACTGCGGCCATGGTCCACAAGGTGAGCACCAGGCCGAAGAAGTTGCCGAAGTAGGGGGTCACCTCAAAGAAGGCAAAGAGCTGCGGCGCATAGGCCAGGCCCACCACGGCCAGCGCGCCGACGAAGGGCTCCTCCACGCCAAAGGCCAGCCACAGCGCCAGCCAGATGGCGGTGCTCCACAAAAAATAGCCAATGAGGTTGCTCGCGACAGCCATCACCAGCGACAGCGCATAGCGAAATGGGCGCACGCGATTGAGAAAGAGCACCACGCTCTGGCCCAGCGCTTCGGAGATTGCCGCCAGCAGCACAACCACCAGCGCCAGCGTCAAGCCGGCGCGCGAACCCTGCACCAGCGTGTAGACGGTGGAATCCAGGCGAAGCGCCATACGAATTGTTTGCGAGACGGAAGGTAGATCGTCCATAAGCTCGGTGGGTTTGCGCAGCGAGAGCGATGCGTGCAGTTCGAGTTCGCATTTTGCGCTGCACCAATTATACTATCAAATCAATCGTCCCAACTTCGTTGATGCCTGCATTGCTGCCGCATCGTGATCGAATTGAAAGCCGAATAGCCATGCCATCGAACCCTTTGCCGCAGAAAGCCATGGTGATGATCAGCATCGCGCTGATCGTGGTTGGCGGCGTCGTCGCCATCTGGGCAGTATCCAGCATTTCCGCCGTTTTTGCCAGTACACCCGCTTCAACAACCGAGTTCGGCTCCACGCGCGGCGCAGTCGCGCCTGCCGACACGGCGGCCGCGCCCGCGCAGCCGGCGGCCGCGCAGATCTCCAACCCCGCGCACGCAGTGCCCAAATCCACCCCTATCACGATACTCAGCGAGGCCCAAAGCGCCGCCTCCAAGCCTACGGTTGACCCGCGCCCGATTGGCATGACGGTCGCCGTACCCGCCGCGGTGCCGGTTGGCTTCCTGCGCGACCTGGCCGCCGTTACCCTGCCTGACGGTACGGCCGTCAAGGTGAGCAGCAAAGCCGACGAAGGGCCGCTTCGGCTTGATTGGTCGCCCATCAACGGGGACGCCGTCTATACCGTTACCTTTGCCGCGGCCACCCGCTTCGACACGATCTTCCCCGAGACCACGTGGGCCGACGTCCAAAGCGCGTGGAGCGGCCAGGTGACGACCTACACCGCTGTCTCGATTCTTGCCAACACGCTGCCGGCACTCGAGCAGTTGCTTGGCCCCAAGGGGCCCACGGTCACAACGCAGGTGGTCGTCAGCGACGTCGTGGCAGCGGCATGGTCCGAGGAGCCAACGCTGGCGCTGCTCCCCTTTGAGCAACTGGACCCGGAACTGGCCGTGCTGGCAATTGACGGCCAAACGCCGATTGAGAACGTCAACCACTTCGATCCGGCGTACTATCCCTTTACCGCGGTGCTCTACGCACACGATCGGGCGTCCAGCCGTGGCGACCGTGAGGACGTGCAGGGCTTGCTGGCCGCGCTGCCCAAAGGCAACCGCGACGCCTCCAAGCTCACCGTGCTCACAATGACGGGCGTGACCGCGATGGTACGCATGATGGCCGACGAAATGGACCGGCGCGGCGCCGCGTGGCCCGCCGAATATGTGGGACCGGAACTTGCCAGCGCCGACATTACGCACATCAGCAATGAGGTGCCCTTTGTTGAAGATTGCCCCACGGACCTGCGCGAGGACAACTTCAACTTCTGCACCAAGAAGGAGTACTTCGAGACGTTGCGCTTGAGCGGCGTGGACATTATCGGACTCACAGGCAATCACCAGAATGACTTTGGCCAGCAGGCCGCGCTCGATTCGCTGGACTTCTACAAGGCGCACAATTTGCCCGTCTACGGCGGCGGACGCAACATTGCGGAGGCCTACAAACCCCTCTATGTGCAGCACAACGGCAACCGCATGGCCTTCATTGGGGCCAACAGCTACGGGCCCGAGATGGCTTGGGCCGACACCAACTATCCCGGCAGCGCCGAGTTCGACGTGAACATCATGTCGGCGGCCATCCGCGAAATCAAGGAGAACAACCTGGCTGACGTGGTGTTGGCCGAGCTGCAGTATCAGGAGTCATACGGCACCGAGCCGCTCTACGAGCAGCGCGATGACTTCAACGCACTCGCGCGCGCCGGCGCCGACATTGTGACGGGCGTGCAGAGCCACGTGCCGCAGGGCATCGAATTCACCGATGACCGCATGATCCTCTACGGGCTGGGAAATCTCTACTTCGACCAGATGTGGAGCCAGGCCACGCGCGAAAATCTCATCTACAAACACACCTTCTACAATGGCCGCCACATCAGCACGCAGATTCTGACGACGCTGCTCTACGACTTTGGCCAGCCCGCGCTTCATGTCTCCAGACGAGCGCAACAGCCTGCTCACGCGCGTCTTCGGCGCGAGCTACTGGGAGCATTGAGTGCGGTAACCTGGTAAGGTGGTAAATGGTGAAGTGGTCACCTGTAATGGGCGACGCACTTGTTATCAACGACTACTTTACCAATTATCCTTTTAACATCAATCTTTCTCATATACTCTTAATCCGGCGCACGGCTGCCAGCGTGCGCCGTTCTCCTGTAATTGCGCCGCCGAACGCCTTGCACAGGTTTGGATGCATGGCCGCTGGCCTGTATACTGGGCACTCGCAGAGGCCGCAAAGGCTTGTGATCAACCTTTCGCGTGTGCGCGGCAGTGCGCTCTTTGCCACCTTCGCGCCTTTGCGTTGAAATGTTGATCTCATCCTGATGTCAATTCATTGCGCTCTGCCGTACTGCAACGGCCGTGCACGCCCCATCACCTGATTACCACGAGGAAGCCAAATGACGACTTCTACACGGAGCAAGTCCAAGTCCAAGAAGCAGAGCAGTTCGGCAGGCGTCTGGATCGTTGTCGGCGGCATTCTGCTGCTGGCGCTGGTTGTGCTCCTGCTTTGGCAGAACAATCGAACCCCCGCTACAGTCACTGTGTCGCGCCCGACGTGCCCGCCGAGTGGATCAACGGCACATCGCTGGGCGACCCCAACGCGCCGGTTGTGGTGCAGATGTGGGAAGACTTCGTTTGCCCGGCGTGCCAGCAGTTTGCGCGCACAATCAAGCCGCAGCTTGTCAATGACTTGTCAAGGCGGCACGGTTCGCCTGGAGTTCCACCAATTCCCGTTGGGGCAGCATGCGCCGGGCGCGCTGATGGCTGCAAACGCCACCGGAGTGCGCCGCCGACCAGAACATGTTCTGGCCCTTCCATGATCGCATCTTCCAGGTGGCGGAGCAACGCGGACAGGCGGCTCTGACCTTTGACCAGCTGGTCATCCACGCCGAAGCCGTGGGGCTGGATGTAGACCAATTCAGAACGTGCATGAACACGCAGCAGTTCAACGCTGCAATCGCACAGTCGCTGGTCGAGACCCAGCAGCTTGGGCTCAACAAGCACGCCCTCCATTCTGGTGAACGACGTGCTCGCTGCCGAACCCTTTGACTACAACGCGTTGTCGGCGCAGATTCAGGCCGCAGCCAACTAACGTAATACCGGCGTGACAACGGCTACGTCTTAACGCAAAGGGTTGCAAAGTGTCGCAAAGCAACACAAAGCAACGCAAAGGAAAGCCGGTTATATAGTCCTGCTGCTCTGTGTTTGCTTTTTCTTGACGTTTCTTTGCAACCCTTTGCGTCTTTGCGTTGAAGTGTTGCGTGCCGGTGTCACTTCAATCAACCACTCCCTTCCGAAGGGATCGAAGCAGGCTTATGGGATCACTCTCCTACTATTTGGATCGCGCCAGCCTCTACATTGCACTGGTTGCGGCCTGGGTTGCCATGCTCGGCAGTCTCTACTTCAGCGAGGTCATGGGCTTTATCCCGTGCGACCTCTGCTGGTACCAGCGCATCCTCATGTATCCGCTCACGCTGGTGCTGCTCACCGGCCTCCTGCTGCGCGACCGCCATCTGCCGAAGTACGTATTGCCCCTGAGCGTGCTGGGCATGGGCGTCTCCAGCTACCACTATCTGCTTGAGAAGACTGACTGGTTTGATGCGGTGCAGGTCTGCCGCAACGGCGCTTCGTGCACAACGCTCTGGATCAACTGGTTTGGTTTCGTCACAATTCCGTTCCTTGCGCTGGTTGCCTTTACGACAATCACGGCCATGTGCGTCATTGCTCTCATGGCGGGCGAGCCGGCCGAAGCGGACGAGGATGACGAGGGCGTCGTCACAGCACGGCGGCGTGCGTGGCTGCCCGTTGCGGGAACCGTAGGCGTGGTTTTAATAGTCTTTGGTGTACTATTCAGCAATGGCTGGCAGCGCACCGCCGAGGCGCACGCGCAGGCGGCCGAGATGGCAGTGATGCCCGTGGCGGGCCCAATGACCGCGGCCTCGGGCGCGACGCTGGACGCGACGCAGAGCGAAGGGCTAACGCTCTACCGCGAAGCGTGCGCAGCGTGCCATGGACAGAACGCCGAAGGCGTGCCCAATTTGGGCAACACGCTGGTGAACAACGCATTCATCCAGTCGCTCAACGACACGGAACTGCTTCAGTTCATTCGCACCGGGCGTGACCTCAACAGCCCCGAGAACACCACGGGGCTGGTCATGCCGGCGAGCGGCGGCCGGCCCGATTTGGACGACGTGCAGATGGGCACGATCATTGCCTATCTGCGCGCGCAGCAAACCCAGTAGGAGGGAAGGCGGCGCAGGCGCGCGTGTCCTCAACGCGCAACGCACTTCTCCGGAGAGTGATGGAATGGTTCGACAAGTTCAATACTGGCTGGTGCGCAGCGCATGGCTCATCGCATGTGCCGCACTCATGCTTCTGCTTGGCACGACACAAGCGCACGCGCAGTCGGGCATTACGTCCCCCGCGCCCGGCTCCGCGCTCTCGGGCGATGTGCCGGTCATGGGCACCGCCACCATCGACCCATTTCAGAAGTACGAGCTGCACTACAAACTGGAGCCCAGCGGCGACGATGCCTTTGTCTACTTTGACGGCGGCACGGCCGAGGTCATCAACGGCCAGTTGGGTATTTGGCGCGCTGCAGGGCTGCCGCCCGGCATCTACACGCTGCGCCTGCGCGTCGTCAAGCAGGACGGCAACTATGCCGAGACGTTGGCTCCCAACCTGAGCGTGAACCAGGGGCCGGCCGGCACACCCACGCCCGACTTGTCGGCAACGCCCACGATTACGCCAACCTCAAGCGTGCCCACGCCCACCTTTACGCCGGCGCCTTCGCCCACGCCGGCGATTGGTGCTGTGGTGCAGCCGCAGCTGGGCCAGGACGCTGCTGCTCCCACGCCCATACCTGCGCCCGATGTGAACGCCGCGCAACCCGCGACCGACCTGGCCGCTGCGCCCGTCGTCGTGCAGCCGGGCGATCTGGCCCCCTCGCAGCCCAGCGCCGCCGCCAACGAGCAGGCGACGCCAGCCACATCCGCCACGCGTCGAATTGGGCGTGGCACTCTCCATCAACAGGCTGCGCGACCAGCTCTATCGGGGCATGCGCTTCAGTGCGGCGCTCTTTCTGCTGGCGCTGGCCGCCTATGGGGGCAAGCGCGTCTTCAGTTGGGCGCGCCGCCGCTACGGATAAACGGTCGGCTGCGACGCGCAGGCGCAAAGACGCAAGGAAATGGTTGGCGAGAGCAGAACAGCAGAGGGATAGGCAGTTCTTGCAGTTGCACTTCTTTGGGAACCTTTACGCCTTGCTCTGCGCCCCTGCGTTTCTGAGTCGGGTTTGATTGCAAGGAGTTTTGCCAAGTGGGTTCAGTTCAAATGATTGTGGGCCTGGGCAACCCGGGGCCACGCTTTGCGGCCAATCGCCACAACATCGGCTTCCAGTGCCTCGAGCTTTTTGCCGCGTCGCCACTCCATTGCGCTCGACAAAATGCAGAACAAGGCCCTGGTGGGCCAGGGCTGGGTGAGCGCCGGCGGTCGCCGTGCCAAGGTGCTGCTCGTCAAACCACTCACCTACATGAACCTCGTTGGCGAGGCCGTTGCACCCCTCGCCCGCTTCTACCAGGTTGAACTTGAGCAGATGCTGGTCATCCATGACGACCTGGATCTTGACAGCGGGCGGCTGCGCCTGCGCCCGGGCGGCAGCAGCGGCGGCCAGAATGGTATCAAATCGCTCATCGACCGCCTGGGCAGCCAGGAGTTTGGGCGCGCCCGCGTCGGCATTGGGCGACCGCCCGGCCGCATGGACCCCGCCGCCTACGTTCTGCAGGACTTTTCGGCGGACGAGGAAGCGCTCTTCGCCTCTACGCGCGGCCGTGTGGCCGACGCCGCCGAAGCATGGCTCTTCGAGGGCATGGAGGTCGCCATGAACCGCTTCAACGGTGACAAGATGAGCGACAATGTGGGCGAGAAGGCAGCCGGCAGCTGAACGAACTGCGTAGAGAATGCGTTTCGTAGCCGCGGTGCAAGCCGTAGCGATGGAACGCGCTGTGTCCTCAGAAACGTTGCCCGGACGTGAGGGCTGGAAGCCCCCGCTGCCCACTGTTGCGGACTTCGGAGACCTCGACCGAAGCCCCACCGCGAAACGCAAGTCGATGCCGCCTCGGGCGGGCGGCGGCGCGTCATGCGCCGGTTGCCCGTCTCCCTTCACCGGCCGAGTCGTTGGGAAGTGACTGAACATGCGCCTGACTGGAATGCTGGATGTCATACAGCGCCTGCCCGCCTACGTTGACCTGACGGCGGCGCTGGCGGATGCAACGGCGCGCGCCGAGTTGCCGCCACAGGCGCTGCTGGCCGCGGCGCGCCCCGCGCTCGTCGCTGCGCTGGCTGCGCAGCACAACGGGCCAATCCTCTTTGTGACGGCGCGCAACGAGATGGCCACGCAGTGGATTGAGCAACTGAAGCAGTGGCTGCCCGCGCCCGAGGCGGGCGGCCCCAGCGTCTACCATCTCGCCGACCCCGACGCGCTCCCCTATGAGCGCATTCACTGGAGCAGCGCGACGCGCCAGCGCAGGCTGACGGCGCTCGCCGCGCTGCAGGGGCGCGTGGGCGCGAGCAACGGGCGCTGTCATCGTGGTCGCCGCGGCACGTGCGCTCACACAAAAGACACTGCCAGCGCCGCGAAGCTGCGCATGGCGCTGCGCCCCCTCAAGGTCGGTCAGGTTGTGCGCCTGGACCAGATGGCGCTGCAATGGGTGGAAACCGGCTACAATCCCGCCGACGTGGTGGAGGAGGCGGGCACCTTTCGCGCCGCGGCGGCATCATCGATATCTGGCCGCCCAATCTGCCCCATCCCGTGCGCATTGATCTCTTCGGCGACGAGGTGGAGAGCCTGCGCCTCTTTGACCCGGCGACCCAGCGCACGCTGCGCAAGGTGCAGAGTGTGGAGATTGGCCCGGGCAGCGAGGCACTGAGCAAGTTTGGACCCAACGCGCTCGAGCGCATGCACATTCGGGGCGGATCGCTGACTTCCGCTGCCAATGTGGCCGTTGATGGGCAGCCGCAGCCACTGCTGGCCGACGCCTCGCTGCTCCTCACCGTACCGCGAGGAGATGCGCGTCGAGGTGCAGCACCTGGCGCAGGGACACAGCTTCCACGGCATTGAGTGGTATCTGCCCTATATCTATGACCAGCCGGCCGGCCCGATTGATCACTTGCCCGCTGATGGCCTGCTCATCGTGGATGACGCGCTCGATCTCTTCGCCACGCTCAACGAGCTGGAAAACCAGGCAACTTCCCTCTGCCTTGAACTCCAGCATACGGGCGAGTTGCCGCGCGATTATGTGGGCAGCCACTTTGTTACCGAGGATGTGCGCACCGCGCTGCGGGCACGC
Source organism: uncultured Chloroflexia bacterium (assembly GCA_963773745.1). Classification (GTDB taxonomy): domain Bacteria; phylum Chloroflexota; class Anaerolineae; order Caldilineales; family Caldilineaceae; genus UBA5069. The sequence continues at coordinate 555,128 of CAVZCL010000001.1, read as the reverse complement.
AACCCGCTGCTGCTGGGCTATGGTGACCTCTACAGCCGCACGGCCGCGGGCAACACCCCGCTGGCGCGTCTGCTTTGCGCCCGGGCCTCGCTTTGGCGGCAAGACCAAGCAGATCGCGTCCGAACTGAAAAAGCTCCAGGCGCAGCAGGATCGCATTGTGCTCGTCACCCGCCAGGCGGCGCGCATGCAAGAGCTGCTGCGCGAGCACGATATGGACGCTGCGGTGCAGAGCGACCTCGAGCGACCGCCTTTGCCCGGCGTTACGCTGCTGCAGGGCATTCTGGGCGAGGGTTTCGTCGTCAAGGGCGTGGCTGCGCCGCAGAAGGGCCGGAACGGCCGCAACGGGGGTAGCACCAGTGCGACTGGGGACGCTGAAGACGCGCCTGGCGACGAAGCGCGCGCGCCCGACAGCGGCAGCAATGTCCACCTCTTTGCCGACGCCGAGCTCTTTGGCTGGAGTCGTCCCCAGGCGCGCAGCCGGCCGCAGCACCACAGTCGCGTCGCCCCCGAACTCTTCTTCGCCGACGTCAAGGTGGGCGATTTCGTCGTCCACATCGAGCATGGCATCGGCCAGTTTGACGGGCTGACGCGCATCCAGGTGGGGGGCGCCGATCGGGAGTATCTGCAGGTCAACTATGCGCGCGGCGACAAGCTCTACGTGCCCGTGCATCAGGCCGACCGCCTCAGCCGCTATGTGGGCGCGGGCGAGCGCGTGCCGCCCATTAGCCGCCTGGGCACGGCCGATTGGGCGCTCACCAAGGAGCGAGCGCGCAAGGCGATTGCCGACATTGCCGACGATCTGCTCAAGCTCTACGCCGAGCGCGAGCTTGTGCAGGGCCACGTCTACAGCCCCGACGGCCCCTGGCAGGATGAGATGGAAGCCGCCTTCCCCTATGAGGAGACCGAGGACCAGCTTCACGCGATTGATGCGGTGAAGCGTGACATGGAGTCCGAGCGCCCCATGGACCGCCTCATTTGCGGCGATGTGGGCTACGGCAAGACGGAAGTAGCGATCCGTGCGGCCTTCAAGGCAATGATGGACGGCAAGCAGATTGCCATGCTTGTGCCTACCACGGTGCTGGCGCTGCAGCACTATCGCACCCTCAGCCGCCGCCTGGCCAAGTTCCCCGTGCGTGTGGAGATGCTCAGCCGCTTCCGCACCACCTCGCAGCAGAAGCAGATTTCCGAAGGCTTCCGCGCGGGCACAATCGACATGGTGGTGGGCACCCACCGGCTGCTGGCGCAGGACCTTGAGTTCAAGGACCTGGGCATGGTCATTATTGACGAGGAGCAGCGCTTTGGCGTGGGACAGAAGGAGAAGCTCAAGATTCTGCGCAACAAGGTGGATGTGCTGACGCTGAGCGCCACGCCCATCCCGCGCACGCTGCATATGAGCCTGAGCGGTCTGCGCGACATGAGCACAATCAACACGCCGCCGCGAGAGCGCCAGCCCATCCACACAGTGCTCTCCGAGTGGGATGACACGCTGCTGCGCCAGGCAATCCAGCGCGAGATCAACCGCGACGGGCAGGTCTTCATCGTCACCGACAAGGTGCGTGGCATTCAGACCCTGGCCGACCGCGTGCGCCACCTGGTGCCCGAGGCGTCGGTGGTGGTGGGCCACGGGCAAATGCATGAGGCCGAGCTGGAGGAAGTGATGATGCGCTTCTCCGACGGCGAATTTGACGTGCTGGTGGCCACGACAATCATTGAGAACGGGCTGGACATCCAGAACGCCAATACCATCATCATCAACCGTGCCGAGCACTTTGGGCTGGCCCAACTCTACCAACTGCGCGGGCGGGTGGGGCGCAGCGCGCAGCGGGGCTACTGCTACCTGCTGCACGACAAAAATACGGTGCTGAGCTACGACGCGCAGCGCCGCCTCTCCGCCATCATCGAAAGCAGCGAAGAGCTGGGCGCGGGCTTCCGCATTGCCATGCGCGACCTGGAGATTCGCGGCGCAGGCGAGCTGCTGGGGGCCAAGCAGCATGGCCACATTGACAGCATTGGCTTCGACCTCTACACGCGCCTTGTGGCGCAGGCTGTCAACGAAGCGCGCAAGCGCAAGGATCGCTTTGACCAGGCGGTCAAGCAAAATGGCGACAGCGAAAGCGACGAGGAGATTGTGGTGGACGGCACGGCCGACATCGCCCAGGAGTCGAGTGCGGCTCCGTCAGCGGCGGGCGAGCTGCCCGCCCCCACCGTGCCGCGCGATGACCTTGACGCCCCCTTCGACATGGAAGATCCCCTCGCTGCACCCGTCACGCTGGACCTGCCGATTGACGCCCGCATTCCCGTTGCCTATGTGGAGGATGAGGGGCTGCGGCTGCAGCTCTACCGGCGCATTGCTGCCATGACGCATGACGAGAGCCTTGAGGAGATGCGGCGCGAGCTGATCGATCGCTTTGGCGAAGATGCACTCACCGGCGGCGTGCCCGAGGAAGTGGACAACCTCTTCTACCAGATACGCGTGAAGACGCTGGCTGCACGCGCAGGCGTGGAGCGCATTGGCCGCGACATGGAGCAGATTGTGCTCTATGGCGATGCGCTGGAGAACATGGACCGGCGCACGCTCGAGCGGCGGCTGCGGCTGGCGCTGGGCAAGCTGAGCGACGAGCACGGCCGCTTTGTGCCCGAGGAGGCGGCACGCGTCGGCCGCCGCGCCATCTACCTGCCCATTGACGACGACGGCCGCTGGCAAAAAGCGCTCCTGCGCACGCTTGAGATCATGGCGGTGGGCTGAGAAACGCAGAGCTCAGCTTCTATCATCGCCATCCTTAGGCCCTTTGCACTTGAATCCCCCCGAAAACTGACTGTTGACACTATACCAATATTGTTATAAACTGTCTGTTGCACCTTAACAACCTACCTGAGCCACAACTGTCGTGTTGTCATGTCAAGTAATCACTCACAAGACGAGGACGGTGTATGCCCAACTTGTATGTGCTGAGTTGTTATGACGAAACCGACAAAGTAAGGTGCGCTGAATGAAGTCAAAGGCCACCGGACGTGTGGTTGGCAAGGTGGAGTTTCAGGTACTGCAGAACGAAAGGTGCCCAGTCGCTGACTATGTAAGTTCGTTTCCGGCAGACCAGCGAGCCATTCTGGTTTCACGACTTGAATTACTCGTGGGCCATCAAATCGGAGTCGATTCAATTCATATTAAGCACATTCGGGGGAAGTTGCTTGAGTACAAGATTTCCATACAAGGAATTCAGGTGCGAATCTTCTTCTACATCAACGCCGAACGGACTGCGGTACTTGTCCACGGCGTAACAAAAAAGAGGGGAAGGCTTCCGTCGCGCGAATTGGATATTGCCGAAGGAAGAATACCCTGACAATTGAAGGACTCAGGTAGGTTGCTAGGGTGCATGCGTTCGTACGTATTTGCGAATGGAGAGACTCGAATGGGTTTGCCTCTCAATGAGTACATCGCACAGCAGATGTGCGATCCAGAGTTTGCTCTGGCATACAAGGACTTGGAGCCGGAGCGTCAAATCGCGCGACAGCTCGTTATGCTGCGCACAAAACGTAATGTGTCACAGACCGCACTTGCCGAGGCGATTGACACCAAACAGTCAAGCATCTCGCGCCTCGAGAATTTAGCATCGTCTCCGTCACTTTCGTTCCTCAAAAGGATCGCCGAGGCACTCGATGCGGATCTGAAGATTGAATTTGTCCCGCGTGAGTCCTGAGGCCTGATCTCTTCTCCAGTATTGAAGTGTAACGAGTCGAGCTAACCGGCCGACTTGTTACACTTTTCGCGTGGGTTGCGGCATCATATTGCGTGCCTTTTCCCACACTATCCCACATCTATCCCACACTTATCCCACAAACCCACGGTTTGGACACAGAGACACAGAGACGCAGAGGCAGAAGAATTACGGAGAACTATAGAGCTCTATGGTTCTCCGTAATTCTTCTGCCTCTGCGTCCAAGCTTCTCTGTCAGTGCGTCGCGAGCTTCTTGCGCAGGCGTGCGTACTGCGCGTAGTCAATGAGCACGCGCCGCGCAATGTAGTCGCGCGTGCGCGGTGCGGCCAGTTGCGCGGCGGGCAGCTTGTTGGTTGTCACGATGTCAAATACATCGGAGCCTGCACCGCTGCCGTAGGTAACGACGAGTATGCGCCGGCCCGCAGGGGCAATGTCCAGGATTGCGCTCAAGCCGATCAGCGCAGAACCGGCATAGGTGTTGCCGATTTCGGGCACAAGCAGCCCCGCCTGCCACTGCGGCGCGCTGAATCCTAAATCCTGCATGGCCCGCGTGGGGAACTTGGGGTTGGGCTGGTGGAAGACGACGTAGTCGTAATCGGCCGCGGTCGTGCCCATTGTGGCCAGCATCTGCTCGGCGGCGGGCATCACATGGCCGAAGTAGCCCGGGTCGCCCGAGAAGCGCTCGGCGTGGCTGGGATAGTGGGTGGACTGCCGCCGCCAGAAGTCGGTGGTGTCGGAGACGTAGCTGAGCGAGCGCTGGATGATGGCCAGAGACTCCTCGGCGGGCCCCAGCAGGAAGGCTGCGCCGCCTGCGCCGGCCGTATACTCGAGCGCATCGCCGGGGCGCCCCTGCGCAGTGTCCATGCCAATGCTCAGCACATAGTGCGCCATGCCGCTGCCCACAAGGCCAATGCCGGCCTGAATCGCTTCGGAGCCCGCCTTGCAGGCAAATTGCCAGTCGGCGGCCAGCGTGCCGGGCGTCGCGCCAATCGCCTCGGCCACAATCGCCCCCGTGGGCTTCACGGCGTAGGGGTGGCTCTCGCTGCCAATCCAGACAGCGTCGATCTGGCTCGGGTCAATCTGCGCACGGGCCAGCGCGTTGCGCGCCGCCTCCATGCTCATGGTGGCGGTGTCCTCGTCGAGGCCAGGCACGGCCTTTTCGCGCACGGGGCTTTTCGAGTTGCCCTCTGTCCAGACGCGGCTGATCTCGCTCCCGGGCAGGCGGAAGCGCGGCACATACGCGCCATATCCCACAATCCCCACAGAGTTGGACGGCGACTTCAGCATGGTCACTCTCTCTTCTCCGCAGCGTCCCCGCTCTGCGAGGGCTGTTCCGCTTCCACAAGCTGGCGTGCAAATGCAAGGCGAATCTGGCCGGCCTCAACAAGGCGGGCGGCAATGCGATCGACCTGCGCACCGCGCGCGCCGGCGGCCAGCGCAATCTGGCGTGCGTGCAGGCTCATATGCCCCCGCTGGATGCCCTCGGTAGCCAGCGCACGCAGCGCCGCCAGGTTCTGCGCCAGTCCCACAGTGGCCAGAATCTCGGCCAGGGTGCGTGCATCCTCCACGCCCAGCACCTTGAGCGCGACCTGCGCCATGGGCAGCGTGCGCGTGGCCCCGCCCACAATGCCCACTGCCAGCGGCAACTCAATCCGCCCGTAGAGCGCAGGCATGGCTCACATTCTGCCACGCGTGCTGTTGCGCAGTCTGTACGCTCTTCTCCCCTCTGGCGCACTGGGGTCGGAAGGCTGTACGCCTCTCCCCTCTCTCCAGAATGGAGAGGGGTCGGGGGTGAGGTTGCTGTCAACCACGCGCCACTCTGTCAGCGCGCGGTATTGGCCGTCGCGCGCCGCCCACGCGTGGCCGCCCGCTTCCAGCGCACGCCAGTCGTTGCCGGTGGCCATGGCAACGGCGTCAATGCCGTTGAAGATACCCTTGTTGTGTGTGGCAGCGCGATAGGGATCGGCCACGGCGAAGGCGTTGGCGTGGGCTATGTTGGCAATCACCTCGTCGCCGGCAAAGTGCTCGGTGCTGAAAGCTTCGGCGGGGATGAGCACCTCTGCCCATGCGCGCCGCTCCGTGCTGTAGTTGCTCAGAATGCGCAGCAGCGCGCGCCCGCCGCTCAACTCTTCGAGCAGCGGCGCAATCGCCTCGGCGGCGGTGTTGACGGCATTGGCGCCCATCGCGTCGCGCACGTCCGCCAGCAGATGCACAATCAGCATGGGGCCGGTGGGCGTCTCGGGCAGAGCGCGCACTTCGATGGCGCGCGGGCCGCCCCCCAATCGCTTGATAGTTGGGCTCGTGTCGGCCAGCGCAAGCAGTTCTTCCTCTGCGGCCAGAATGCGCGCAGTGGCCGCGGCGTGGTCGGCCACCTCCAGCAACTGCACCTGGGCAATCATGATGGGTTCGCTGCTGCCCGCAAAGAAGCCGCCGCCATTGCGCGCCAGCCGGGCGGCAAAGCTCATGGCCGCGACAACCGACGGTTCCTCAATCACCACCGGCACCAGGCGGTCCACACTGTTCACCTTGAAATTGGTGGCAATGCCCAGCGGCAGGCAAAAGCGCCCCACCACATTCTCGATCATCTTGTCCGCCTGGGCGAGGGCGAGGCCGTCGTGCAGGAGGGCGACGTCGTCAGGTGTGAGCGCTGACCACGCCGCCAGCAGGGCAACGCGTTCGTCCACGCTCTTCTGATAAAAACCACTCATGCGGCTGGAGCGAGTCATGTGCGTGTGATGAACTCGACTGATGCGCCAGGCAGCGCTACGAACCAAAGGCAAGGATGGCGCGGCTGACCGGCACATTGAGCAATTGCGGCGCAACGGCCAATCCAACCGAAAGCAGAATTACCGCGACAGCCATGACAACGCTCAACGGCTGCTCGTTGCCAAGTCGCTCGTCGGCCAGTGGGCCGTAGAGTATGCGCGCCATGCGGATGAGTGCGAAGACTGCCGCGCTCGAGGCAAGCAGCACGGCCACGGCCGAGCGCCAGTCGGACGCGGCGATAATTTGCAGCGCAGCCCAGTGGCCCGAAAAGCCAGCGCTAAGCGGGAATCCCACCAGACCCAGCCCGCCCAGGAGGTAGGCCGCCGAATTCCACGGCAGGCGCACGCCCGCGCCCTCCAACTCTTCCGGCTCTACGCTGCCCACGTAGTGCTCAAGCGCCGTCAAGCCTGTGGCCGCCGTCATCATGCTCACGCTGCGCAGCACAAAGAGGAAGGCCACCAGCGACCACGTGCGAATGCCCGGCACCGAGAGCAGCAGAATGATAATACCCCAGTCATGCAGCGCGAGATAGCCCCACAGCCGGCCGGGTTGGTTCGCACCAATCGCCGCCACGCCCGCCCAAATGGCCGTCACCAGCCCCGCCCACGCAAACCAGATGTTGAGCGGCGCGAGCGTCTCCATGAAAGGGAAATTGATGACCACCTGCGTAATCAGGAAGACGAGCGCGAGCTGGTAGAGCAGCGTGAAGAGCGCCGTAGCCAGCGGCGGCGCGCTCTCGGCCGTGGAGGGGGCCACGCTGTGGAGCGGCACGGGGGCCATGAGCAGCAGCAGCCCAAAGGTGAGCAGCGCCGCAGCCGTGCGCAGCGGTGTAATGTCATCGGGCGTCAGCGCTGCCTGTTGCAGATAGAAGCGCGCCACCAGAAAGAGCGGGAAGGCAAGCACCGGCGCAACCATCCAGCGCAAGGGCCCTGCGGCGTGCACAGGGCGACCCGCCTGCAGCGCCACCGCCGAAAGCGCGCTCAGGATGATGAGGCCAAGCGGCAACAGCAGCGTGACGTCAATCGGCGCAATTGTCACAAGATACCAGATTGTGTAGCCCGCGAGCAGCGCCAACGTCATGGGGACAAAGCTGCGCCCCTGCGGGAAGCGTGCGGCAAGCAGCAGCGCAAATGTGGCAATGCCGAAGACGAGCACCATGGCAGGCAGCGCCGTGGCGTGCAGTTGCAGGGTGAAGCCAAAGCGTTCAACCGTCTGGCTGGTCGTAAGCAGCGTGCCTTCGTCCGTGGGGCCGGCCGCCAACTGCGCGATGTCCAGCCGCCAGAGCAGCAGCGCAAAGGCGGCGGTGATGACGCCCGCGCCCAGCGCAGTCCAGCGCTCCCAATCGCGCAGGATGTAGGTAATGGCTGCCGTCAGAATGAGGACGACGAGCAGGATGGCAGGCGCGTTGACAGCCAGCAGCAGTGCACCGTTCACGCGCCGCTCGCTTCAGCAGGTGGGTTTGGGGGCGCGGGATTGGACGGGACGGCGGGCGGCGGGTTGGCAGGTGGCGGCCCTGCAGTTGGCGGCTCTGCAGGTAGCGGCCCCGCAGGTGGCGGCACAGCAGCCGGAGGGGCCGCTGCGGGCGCGACGCTGCCCGCAGGTGGAGGCACGACTGCCACGGTTTGTGTAGCGTCGCGTGCCTGCCTGCGCGTAAGCGGAGATGCGCCCGCAGCGCCCGTGGCGGACGGGCGCGCAGCGGCTGGCGCATAGGCCGCCTGTGCACGCGCAGCGCGCTCCACCAGAGGCAGCCGTTCGGCCAGAATCAGGTAGCTGCAGGTAAAGGCCACTGCCAGCTCCACGAGGCCGATGACCACCATAACCTCGGCCACGGGCGCATAGAACGCGGCCACGGCGTAGCCCAGCACGCTCCACAGCAGCAGCGCCACGGCTGTGAAGAGGGCGTGATCGCCCAGGCCAAGCATGAGCAAGGCGATCAACCCCAGCCAGCCGAAGAGGCGCGCAATCGCCGGTGACACCTCCGGCAGCACAAAGCGCAGATCAAGCGACAGCAGCGCCGCGGCCAGCAGCCCCAGCACAAGCAGGCGAAAGAACCAGCCGCCGCTCTGCCGGCCGGTGCTCCCCAGTTGCACCTGCATGCCGGAGGTTGCCAGCATGAGACACGCCAGCCCCACAATGAAGGTCTGCACGAGCATCATCTGCACAGGCACATCCTCGACACCCACGACGAGCGCGGCAATGCCCAGCTGCTCAATGAAGAGAACCACCAGGCCGACGCGCCAATCCCACAGCAGCACAATCAGCGCCGCCAGGGCGCCAAGCAGGAGAACGCCATTTCCAGTTGTGAAGAACGAAAGCGGGCCCATTGTCTGTGTGCCGGGACCGTATCGTCAATTATCAGTCATGAATTTTCAATAATGGAAGATTTACGATTGACTATTGCCGATAAAGTCCCATCCCCTTATGTGATCAACAAGTACGCCAGCAGGATAAACGCCAGCATCCAGCCCATGTAGCCGGCGCCCTCAATGACGCTGAACCCGGAGCCCCGGCGCGAAGAGAGCTGGCCCAGGCTCCAGCCTGTGCCCTGGTAAAACCAGTCGAGGCGCAGCAAGGAGCCCAACTGGGCCAGCGCTACCTGCAGGCGCGGCGGCATATAGGGCGAGAGATAGATCAAGGTCATGCCGATGCCCAGCGAAACGAGCAGCGGAATCCACACGGCAAGCTCGGCCACCACACTGGGCGGTGTGCCCATTTGCGGCGGAATCGCGCCCGGTATGTTGGCAATCGCACTGAGCACGTTTGGCAGAAAGCCCGCCAGTGCCAGCGGCATGGCCAGCGCCACAGCCCCAACCAGCAGCCGCAGTACGGCGCCGGGCGAGAGCAGCATATTGGGCGATTCGCCCTGGCCCCAACTGCGCAGCAGTGCCGCCACAAGCAGGCCCTGCGCCACAACGTAGATCAAGAAGTAGAAGGACGAGAGCGCGCCGCCGCCCAGCAGCGAGGCAAACGAAGGCTGCATGAGAAAGCCGGGCGTAAAGGGAGCGCCGGCCAGCGTGAGCGCGCCCAGGCTCACAGGCAGTTGCCAACCCCACCCTTGCCAAATGCGGCGGCCTACCAGCCAGAGCGACCCGCCCAGTACAAAGGTCGTTGCCGGCCACAGCATCGCGGCCGGGTTGCTGTGGTTATAGAAGAGCGCTGCCGCCAACAGGCATTGCCCCGCCGCCGCCACAAAGACGAAGGTCGTGTGGCTCACCGTGTCACGCGTCACAAATGCTGCGAAGGCGGCAATGAGCATGGAAAAGGTGAGGAAGGTGGCCAGTTCGGCGCTCTGCAGAATCGACGCACCGCCCAGGCTGATAACCCAGCCCACCAGCCACATGCCGGAGAGCACGGGCGCCACGTGGTCGAGCAGCCGCTCGGCGATGTTAATCGTCTCGCCCTTGTCGGGCAGCAGCCAGAAGTGGAAGGGGTAGACACCCGTGCGCAGCAGCGCCGCGCCCATGAGCAGGAGCAGCGCCTCAAAAGGGAGCGCGCCGCCCTGGAGGGATTGGCTGGGGCCGGTTGGGCCGGCCGGCAGCAGCGCAATCATGAGCAGCACTGCGCCCAGCAGGCTCAGGCCGCGCGCGTCTGCGAATACCAGCGCTCCGTCTGCCCCGTGGCGGGGAGCACCCCGGGCCGCGCAATCCCGCGCACGAGGATGGCAATGTCGAGCAGCACCCAGGTGAAGACCACGGTGAGCAGGTTGCCGCTGCTGACAAAAAGGATTGCCGCCGCCGCAATCGCCAGGTTGACGGCAATGCCAATCCCGTGCTGCCAGGGAGTGCGCTCATCCTCGCCCATGTCAAGCAGAATGCTCAGGCCGCCAAGGAGCAGCATCAGGCCTGCCACATACCAGTTCCAGCCATCGCCCACCCATTCAAGGTTGGCCCCTGCCTGGAAGAGAGGCTGCCACGAGCGACTGTAGACCGGAATCACCTGCTGAAAGCGCAGGTCAATCCAGATGACGCCGGAGATGGCAACAAAAAGAAGCGCCAACCCGGTGAGCAGCACGGGCCGGCGCACCCAGCGCCCGATCAGAGCCACGAGTAGAGCGCCAAATGTAAGCGTCAGCGACGGCCCAACGGGCGATCGCAGGAGGTCAATGAGTGCCATATCAACGCGCGAGTTTAGCACAGCGCGCGTGCTGCACCCAAACCCTGCCCCGGCACGCCCTCGGGTTTACCAAGAGTAAGGGAACAGGGAACAGGAAGAACAGGGAACGGGGAACTATGCGCTACGTAGCGGCTGCTTTAGCTGCCGTACCCACCGATCGCGTCGCGTCCTTGCGAACGGCAGCTAAAGCAGCCGCTACGTAGCGCATAGTTCCCCGTTCCCCGTTCCCTGTTCCCTTACTCTTGAGAAGCCCTGCTGCACGCCAAAGCCGCCCGCTTCCTGTGCATTCTCATCAAGAATTGATGCTAGCTTATAGTACGCTTTAGTATTTGCCCGTATGGTTAGGGCTGAATGCTGAATACGGGCTCGGTTGCACTGTGCTTCCATTTTGCCCTCCCACAGAGCGCTCCGTCGCGGCGCACTCGCAACCTGCGCAAGCAAGGACGTGAATGATGGCACAACAGAACGCACCCTACCAGCAGGACCCGGCGCAAGCACAACTCAGAGCGATCATGCCGGACGATCTTTCGGGCAAGGTGATGCTTGTCACTGGGGCCACGGACGGCATTGGCAAGGTTACCGCGCTGGAACTGGCGCGCCGCGGCGCCACAGTCGTGGGCGTTGGGCGCAATCCCGAAAAGTGCGCTGCCGTCGAGAAGGAGCTGCGCGCCGCAACGGCCAATCCGGCAGTTGAGTTCATAGTCGGCGACCTTTCCACCCAAAAGGGCGTGAACACCGTGGCCGACGAATTTCTGCGCAATCACCGCCGCCTCGACGTGCTGATCAACAACGCGGGCGGCGTCTTCTACAGCCGCGCCGAGAGCGCAGATGGCGTTGAAATGACCTGGGCGCTGAACCACCTCGGCTACTTCTTGCTGACGAACCGCCTGCTGGATGTGCTGAAGGCCAGCGCGCCCAGCCGTGTGGTCAGCGTCTCCTCGACCGCGCACCGTGGTGGCAAGATCAACTTCCACGACGTGGAGGGCAAGAAGAGTTTTAGCGGCTGGCGCGCGTACGCACAGTCCAAGCTGGCCAACATCCTCTTTGCCAAGGAGTTGGCGCGCCGTCTTGACGGCACGGGCGTCACCTCGAATGCGTTGCACCCGGGCTTTGTGGCCTCCCGCTTTGGCCGCACGGGCAACGGCGCCATCACCACAGTCATGGGGTGGATTCAGGGCGTTGCGGCGATTACGCCCGAGCAGGGCGCGCAGACGTCGCTCTTCCTCGCCACCTCGCCTGAGGTGGAAGGGGTTACCGGCCTCTATTTTGACAGGTGCAAGCCTGTGACGCCGTCTGCCGCCGCGCTGGACATGGATGCGGCCCAGCGGCTGTGGCAGCTGAGCGAGGAGAGTGTGGGGATTGCCGAGCCGGCCTGACCATCCCTGTATAGCATAACAAAAGCTTCGACACAGAGGGCACAGAGGGGAAAAGCGAGAAACACAGAGAAAAGCAACTGCAGACACTTCACTGCAGTTGCTTTTCTCTGTGTTTCTCGCTTTTCCCCTCTGTGCCCTCTGTGTCGAAGCTTTACGGGCGCTCTATCTGGCCACTCTGCGCCGAGCGGTACATGGCGAGAATTGTGCGCACAAACTCGCGGCTGAGCGAGAGCGGCACCACCGGTTCGGCGCCGTCGAGGACGCACTTCTCCATGGCCTCCACCTCAAAGTCATAGGGGTCGGCGGCGGGGAAGACAATCTCCTCGTTCCTGTCATTGATGTCGGTGAAGACCACAGTGCTGGGCTGGCCGGTGTGGCCGGGTTTCCACGGCTCCGCCACATAGAGCGAACCCTCGTCGCCCTGAAACCAGGCCCCTTCCACAAAGGGCGTGCGGAAACCGCAGCTAACCTGCGCCGTCACATCCTCGGGAAAGCGCAGTTGGGCGCGCATGGCCACATCCACGCCGCTCTCGCCGACAATCGACTGCGCCCACACGCCATCGGGCGCTTTGCCGCCGCTCATCACAATCGCCATGGAATTGGTGTAGACGCCCAAATCCCAGTTGCTGCCCCCTTCAAGCGCCGGCTGCAGCCGCACATTGGCGCTGTCCGCGGCGGGGAGGTAGAAGTTGAACCACGAGTGGATCGTCTGCAGCTTGCCAATGCGGCCGCCCTGAATCATCTCAAGCAGCGCCCGCGTTTGCGGATGATGCAGATACATGAAGGCTTCGAAGATGGTGACGCCATTTGCCTGCGCCGCCTGCTCGAGCGCATCCATCTCGGCGATGGACTGGGCCATGGGCTTTTCGCAGAGGACATGCTTGCCCGCCTGCGCTGCCTTGACGGACCAGCTTGCGTGCATGTTGTTGGGCAGGGGGTTGTAAATCACGTCCACGTCGGGGTCGGCCAGCAGCGCTTCGTAGCTGGACCAGGTGCGCTCGAGGCCCCACTCCTGCGCATAGGCGGCCGCGCGTGCGCCGTCGCGGCTGGCAACGCCAACAAGCTCGCTGCGGGCGGCCTTCTTGAGTGGCTTGATGAGCGCCTGGTTGATGTTGGCGGTGGACATAAGCGCCCAGCGCAGGGTGCGTGTAGCCATTTTGCAGCTTTCTATGTGGATGGGGTGACGATAGGGGGAGGGGTTGGCCGCATTATAGCGGCGCGCATGTGAAGACCCAAAGCGCTGCGCCATGGCTCGAGAGAGAGTTCTGGCGCATCTCGGAAGTCAGCGGAACGCCGTCGTAGGTCACGTCTCCTGACGTGACGCAGCCCGCAGGGCTGAACGTCGCCGCATAGCCAAGCGTGCAGCGTATCCCAAACGTTCAGCCCTTCGGGCTGCGTCACGTCAGGAGACGTGACCTACGACGTCACGCGGGAGACGTGACCTACAACCGTCCCTCAGGGGAGGGTGCGCTCATTGATTCGCTGGGGTTGCCTCAAGCCCGTTGCGGTATTCCACAAAGCTATGGCCGTCGAGATAATCGGGGAAGGTGTAGATGCCGTTCACCTGCACCCAGCACTGGTGCGAGCCGGCTGGGTGTTCCCTTGTGAGGCCAAGGCGCAGGAAGATGAGTTCCTTGTTAAGCAGGCGGGTCAGCCGCTGTGCCAGTGAGGAGGGGTTGCCCTTGTCGAAGTGCTGCTGCAAAGCTGCGAAGTAATGCCATGTGAGGTCGGTAATCGGCAGGCTGTAGTCGCGACTGGCGCTATCGCGAAAGAGCAACCGCCACTTCAACTTGCCATCCGCTTCGCGTGCCTGCACAGCCGGTGCCCCGCGCACGGGAACTGTGATCAGCGAGCAGTCGCCGCTGCCCATGCGCACAAAGTGGCTTGAGATGTGCACCAGCGGCGCGCCAAAGGCGTCCTCCACGTGTGGCCGGGCGGTGGCGCGCAGCAGCGCAAGGCGCTCGCCCTCGCTCAGCCATCGCACCCAGCGTACGCTCTCGCCTGCATAAACGTGGTCCTCAACGTGGGGCGGGGTGGAGGGTGCAGGCGTGAGGTCGTATTCGACCTCGGCAAAGGGGGCAATCAGGCCGGAACTGGTCTCAAGCTCCGCCTCGCTGATGGACGCGTAGCGCAGCACGGGGCGCACGCAGCGCCCCTCGTCGTCGTAACCCGCCACGCAAACGCGTGGTGCGCCCATGCGCGTCACATCAGTAATGCGCAGCCGCGTGATCACAGGTGCACCACCTGCGCTTGCCATGCCTTTGCCAGCCGCTCCGCCACGAGGCGGCGATGGCACTGCTCGGGCGTCGCCTCGCTGCAGAGCAGGCAGGCGCGGTTGGCCTCGAAAAGCGCCTTGTCGAGCGCATCGGGAACGCGCCGCTCATCCAGCAGCAGGCGAAAGCGGCGCTCGTAGCGCGTCCAGTCGCCATCCTTGCGGTAGCCGTCGAGGATATCCTTGGTAGGCGCAAGTAGCGGCATATGCTGATAGGCGCAGCCGCAGAGCCGATCGAGGAAGTAGGCGAGGTCGCTACCTTTGCTGAAGCCGCTCAACTGGCCACCCGGGCGCAGGCGAATGTCGGCAAGAAGCGTTATTTGATTCTCCGCAAGCAGCGTAAAGAATGTTTCGGCGCTCTTTTGGGTGAAGCCAATTGTGTAGATTTCCATGACGCGCCGCTCTAAAAGGTAAAGCCCAACTGCTCGGGCGGGATGCCGTCCACCGAAAGATGTATCTGACTTGCCTTGATGGCGTCCCCGCTGGAGAGGATGTGCAGCACCTCGCTTTCGGGCTGCGTCTCCAGCAGGTGCACGGCAATCAAATGGTGGCGGTGACACTCCTCGGGCTTGGCCTCGCTGCAGAGGATTGCAGTCGGCCCCGCAGCGGCGTGCGCCAGCAGGCGCTCAATCCCCTTGGTGAACCAGGCGCGCGTCATCACAGTGCGATAATCCACCTCGTGCAGATAGTCGCCGTCTGGCTCGGGCAGCGCGCCATGCTTGTAGCAGGAGGCGTCGCTGGGCCTCCCGCCCAGCGCGTCGCCTTCGTAGGCATAGGCAATGTCATGCCCAGCCAGGCTCTGCGTCAGCGATTCGCGGTTGAATTGCGGGTTGTAGCGGCTGTAGGGCGACGTGCGCACATCCACCACTGTGGCAATTGCGTGCTGTTGCAGCAGACGAATGAAGGGGTCGATGGCCAGGTTGCTGTGGCCAATTGTGTAGAGGTGAGTGTTTGGCATGGGCTTTGGGGGATGGCGGGCGGATTGATAACCCTATTGTAGCATTGGCGGCGCGCGTGGCGGAAGTGCGCAATTTGCGTGGCAGGGCTTCTCAAGAGTCAGAATCAGGGTGGGCGCGAGCTAACAGCAACCTCACCCCCGGCCCCTCTCCAGAAAATTGGAGAGGGGTGCACAGCAACTGCGGCACGCCAGCAGACGTGACCTACGGCGACGCTGTGCACCCCTCTCCAAATTTCTGGAGAGGGGCCGGGGGTGAGGTTGCTGTTAGCTCGCGCCCACCCTGATTCCAAATGGTAAGAAGCCTGCTTTCGGAAGCAGCGCCCCTGCGCTGCATTTGCACGCAGCGTGATAGAATGGTCGCCTATGGCAAAAAACGGGCGCCACTGCGCACCAAGCCCGCGCATACGGGCGACAAAACGAAACGCAGCTCAACGAAGCAGGCGCCGTCTACAAGGACTGGGGCGGCCGCCTGCCCGTCGCTCTCACCATGCCCAACAGCTACTATGTGGGCATGAGCAGCCTGGCGCTGCATCTGCTCTATGCCGCCTTCAACCGCGAGGACGATCGTGGTGTGCGAGCGCGATCTTCTGGGAGAAGGGCGCGGCGCAGAGCGGCAAGGCACTGGGCTCGCTGGAGAGCGGCGCGCCCGCCGCCGACTTTGCACTCTGGGCCTTCACCATTTCGTGGGAGATGGACTACTTCAATGTGGTCGAGTTGCTGCGCCACGCCAACATCCCGCCGCTGGCCGCCGACCGCGCCAATTCCAGCACAGTGGGATGGCTCGCCCTGGCCGCTGCTGATTGCAGGCGGCCCAGGCGTGACAATGAACCCCGAGCCGATGGCGCCCTTCTTTGATGCGATCCTGATTGGCGAGGGCGAAGAGGCGGTGCCCGCACTTGATTGACCTCTGCCGCGACGGCTTGGACGACCATGATCGGCGCTGCTTGGCCACCCTGGCCGATACGCCGGGCTGGTATGTGCCGTCGCTGCGCCCCTCCAACCGCACGCACCCGCACTTTAAGCAGGTGCGCACGGCTTGTGGGTGCGCAATCTGCCCGACTTCGCCACCTCCAGCACCCTCTATACGCCCGACACCGAGTTCTCATCCATGCACCTCATGGAGATTGCGCGCGGCTGTGGGCGCGGCTGTCGCTTCTGCCTGGCGGGCTATGTCTATCGCCCGGCCGCGCGAGCAGCCGCTCGATTACCTGCTGGCCTCTGCCGAGGCAGCAGTGCGGCAGGGCTGCGCAAGGTTGGGCTTGGTCACCGCCGCGGTGAGCGACCACACGCAGATCGATGACCTGGCCGTGGGCCTGCAGCGCGCTGGGTGCTAGCATCTCCGCCACCTCCATGCGCATGGACCCGATCAGCGTGCCGCTGATCCGCGCCATGGCCGAGACTGGCGCGCAGAATCTCACCGTCGCGCCCGAGGCGGGCAGCCAGCGGCTGCGCAATGTGATCAACAAGACGCAGACCGAAGAGCAGATGATGCGCGCGGTGGCGCTGGCGCAGGAGTTCAACTTCCCGCAGCTCAAGCTCTACTTCATGGTCGGCCACCCCACCGAAACCGATGACGACATTCAGGCGCTGATCGACTTCACGCTCGAGGCGCGCGCGCAACGCTTTAAGCGGCGCATTGCCATCAACGCCACGCCCTTTGTGCCCAAGGCGCACACGCCCTTCCAGTGGGAGGGGATGGCCGATGCCAACAGTGCTGCGCCGCCGCCAGCGCACCATTCACAAGGCACTGGCCCGTCACGGCGTCGATGTGCGCGCCGATTCGCCCGACTGGGCCGAGGTGCAGGCGGTGCTCAGCCGCGGCGACCGTCGACCTGGCCGATGTGCTGCTGGCGCTCGAGCCGGGTGGGCTGAGCGTGAAGCGCTTCTTCCAGGCCATGGAGGAGTGCGGCCTGGACAAGGATCATTACGTCGGCGCGTGGGAGCAGGGCGCACCCCTGCCGTGGGATGTGGTGCAGAGTGGCGTCAGCGAGAACTATTTCCAGTATGAGCTGCGGCTGGCCGCGCAAAGCGAAACGGGCCTCAGTTGCCCGCCCGACAGCGCCGGCTGCCTCTGCCTGCCAGGCGTGCGATCCAGATCGTGGGCCTTCCGCTATGGCGACAACGCCAACCGCCCCGTTCCCGCAGCCAAGGGTGGCCCCTGGCGCGCCCAGGACTGGCAGCCCTGGAGCCGCCTGAAGGCCGAGGCGCATGGGGAGTTGACGATTGAAAATTGAAGATCTGGTGATCGCCTGCGCATTCGGCAGCGTACGGTTTCCGGCGGTCCGGTTTGTGTGGCATCGCGTAGCGCTGCGTAGCGGCGGCTTCAGCCGCCGTTCTGAGGGCGCGGTTCGCTCTCCACCTACGGCAGCTGAAGCAGCCGCTACGGAGCGCGCGGACTAAAGGGATCCACCACTTACGCCACCGTTTTCAAGAATGCAACACGTTCCTGGCCAACGGCGGCTTAATCCGCCGCTACGAATGCGTGGGTCTCAAGGCCACATTGGAGCTTCCTCCCCGTTCACTGCTATCATATGCGCACCATCCCACATGCGCCACTTCATCAATTACCACTCAATTTTCAATCATCAGTTCTCAATCATCTCTCATGCCCACACCCGCACCCTACCTTACCGCCCTGCGCTGCATGCGCTGCGGACGCACATACCCCGCCGATTCGCCCGCCTTCACCTGCGACTGCCGCCCCAACGTGGGCAGTGACGTAGGCACCCTCGACGTCGCTCTGGGATTACACCGCGATTCAACGTGACTTCGACCCCGCGCAGATTGCGGCGGACCCCGATGGCTCCATCGGCCGCTTCTGGCCGCTGCTGCCCATTGTGCAGCGCGCCAGCCTGCCGCCGCTGCCTGTGGGCGGCACACCGCTCTTCCATGCGCTGCGCCTGGGCGCGCCGCTGGGTATGCAGCGGCTTTACGTCAAGGATGACGGCCGCAACCCCAGCGCCTCGTTCAAGGACCGCGCATCAGCCATTGCCGTGGCGCAGGCGCGCGAGCAAGGGCGCGCCGTCATCGCCACTGCGTCAACGGGCAATGCCGCGGCGGCGTTGGCGTCGCAGTGCGCTGCGGCGGGGCAGGCCAATGTCATTTTTGTGCCCAAAACGGCGCCTCAGGCCAAGATTGCCCAGTTGCTCGTCTACGGCAGCACTGTGCTGGCGGTCGATGGCTCCTACGACCAGGCGTTTGACCTCTGTATGCAGGCCAGCGCCGCCTTTGGCTGGTACAACCGAAACACCGGCTACAACCCCTACATGAGCGAGGGCAAGAAGAGCGTCTCCTTCGAAATCGCGCTCCAATATGCGCAGGCCACCGGCAGCGCGGCCCCCTTCGTCGCACCCGACGCCGTCTTCGTTTCCGTGGGGGACGGTTGCATCATCGGCGGCGTCTACAAGGGCTTCGCCGACCTGCTGGCGCTTGGGTGGATTGAGAAGCTGCCGCGCATCTACGGCGTGCAGTCCACGCTCAGCCCCGCGCTGGCCAATGCCTGGCGCGACGGGCTCGAGGTGCCGCTGCCCGTGAACGCCACGACGCGCGCCGACAGCATCAGCGTCGATGCCCCGCGCGACCCGCTCAAGGCGCTGCGTGCCGTGCGCGCCAGCGGCGGTGCCTTCGTCCTCGTGGAGGACAGCGCCATCCTTGCTGCCATCCTGCCGCTGGCGCGCCTGGGCGGCGTCTTTGCCGAGCCGGCCGGCGCAACGGCCTGGGCCGGCGTGGAGCAGGCGCTGCACGACGGCCTTGTGCAGCCCGAAGAGTCGATTGTGGTCATCAACACCGGCAGCGGCCTCAAGGATGTGGCGGCAGCCATTCAGGCCGTTACGCAGGCCGGGGGCGGCGTGACGATCATCGAGCCAACCCTCGTTGCCGTGGAGCGCAACCTGCCGGTCGAGTTGCTGGGTGCATGATCCTCATCATCGGCATGGGCAATCCGCTGCGGCAGGATGACGGCGCCGGCTGGCTGCTTGCGCAGCGGCTGGGCGACGCCCTGCAGCGCAATGGCTTGCCCCAATCGCGTGCTCACCTTTCAGCAGCTTGCGCCCGAGCAGGCCGTCGAGTTTCTCGCGCCCGCTCTCTCTGCAGTCTGCTTTGTGGATATGGCCGTCGACGAGCATTATGAGGGCAAGGGCGCGCGCTTGCGTCTGGCCCGGCTCAACAACGAAGCGGCGGCAGCCACAACCGGGCATTTTACCCACGAGGTAGGCCCGCTTGTGCTGCTGGCCTATGCCGCCGTCCTGGGGGCACGCGTGCCGCCGGCGTGGCTGCTCACCGTAGATGGCTTCGCTTTTGATCACGGGGAGGGGCTATCCGCTGCGGTTCAAGCGGCGCTGGCCGATGATGCGGCGCTGGCTGAAATTCGCGCGCACTCTGTGCGGCGCGGTTTGAACCCTGCGCCTCTTGCTGCATCAACGTCGAGTGCTTTGTGGCCAAAGCCAGGTTTGGCGTAGGGGCGTTATGTAGCTTACACTCCTATCGCAACAGCCCAATTGCAGCAGCCCAGTTGCAACAGCCCAATTGTAGCTGTGGATTACGCTGGTTGCGCGCACGTGGACCCTTCTTCCGTCTGCCCCGATAGCTCATGTCAATCTCAAATGGTACTGCCGCACCTTCGGGTGGGGCCGACAAGCATAAACTGCGCTTTGAATGGTGGCATGCGCTCATCGGCGTGGCCGCCCTGATTGTGGTTGCACTGGTGCTCTTTGTCACCATCCAGCCCGTGCAGGTGCTGCCGCGCATGACGCTCGCGCCTGGCTACGCCCTCATTGACCAGGACGGCAACCAGATTACCAGCGAAGATGTGCGCGGCAAGCTGACCCTCTACAACTTCACCTATATGGGCTGCAGCGCACCCGATTGCCCCGAAAGCGGCGCGGCCATGGCTGCGCTGCAAGAGCGCCTTGCCGGCATCGACACGCAAAGCATCCCCGTCCGCCTGGTCACGATTTCGTTTGACCCGGAGAACGATACGCCCGAGGTGATGAAGGCCTGGGCGGAAGAACACGGGGCCGACCCTGAAGTCTGGAGCGTGGCCACAGGTGATCCCAAGCGGCTGAAGAACATCATCGGCTCCGGCTTCTCCTCCTATTACGGGCAGAACGAGCAGGGCGCGTGGGAGTTTGACCCCGCCTATGTGCTTGTGGACGGTAACGGCATCATACGCACCAAGTACCGCACGGCGGCGCCGGATCCGGTGCTCTTTGAGCGGGACCTGGAGCTTGTGCTCGCCGAGGTGGCCAACAGCACAGGCGCCAGCCGACTGGCCTATGACGCCGCGCATCTCTTTCTCTGTTATCCCCAGTAGCCACTGGCCGGCTTGCGCCAGGTGTGCCGGCCCGGTACACTTCAGGCTCCCCGAACGAAAGCGCAAGACATATGTTAACCCGCAACCGCATTCTCTATCTGGTGGTGGCCATTGTTGCAGTGGTTGTTGTTGGCTTCCTGGCGTTGCAATGGCTGCGCCCGCCGGTTCTGCACGGCACAGTGCTGCAATCGCCGGATTTGCCCACCGACTTCACACTCATCAACGCGCAGGGCGAGGAAGTCCATCTGCGTGATCTGCAAGGCAAGTGGACGCTGCTCTACTTCGGCTACACCTTCTGCCCGGATGTGTGCCCCACGACTCTGGCTGACCTGCGCTCCATGAACGTGGCGCTCGGAGACAAGGCCGACAAGGTGCAGGTTGTCTTCGTATCGCTCGATCCGGAACGTGACACGCCCGAGCGCATGGGCGCCTACACCGCCGCCTTTGACCCAACCTTCATCGGGCTGACCGGCTCGCTCGACGCCGTGGATGCGGCCGCAACCGAGTTTGGCGTCTTCTACGAGAAGCACGAGAGTGCGGGCGCAAGCGGCTATTTGGTT
Source organism: uncultured Chloroflexia bacterium (assembly GCA_963773745.1). Classification (GTDB taxonomy): domain Bacteria; phylum Chloroflexota; class Anaerolineae; order Caldilineales; family Caldilineaceae; genus UBA5069. The sequence continues at coordinate 534,056 of CAVZCL010000001.1, read as the reverse complement.
GACCACACGAGCACTGTCAGCCTGATTGACCCGGATGGCTACCTGCGCATGGTGATTCCCTATGGCGTGCCCGGCGCAGACATAGCCTCCGACCTCCAGTACTTCATGCGGCGCGGCTAAAGGCGCCACATCGTAAATGCGCGTTATACGCGCGGGCAAACCACTGGACAAGCGCTTCTGTACTATAATGGCGTAACGCGATTGTCTGGATCGGCCGCCCGGCCATTTATGCGCGTGTTGGACAATCACAAGCAGACCAACCGGCAGGTAGGGACCAACGAAGGAGTGCAATTCAGTGAACTTTAGAGACCCCAAGACACCAATGGGCACACTTGTGCTGCTTGTTGTATTCCTGATTCTCATGATTGCTCTGTGGACGAATGTCTACCTGATCATGCTCTCTCGGGGGGTGACACAGTGAGTGAACATGGTGCGGCTGCGGAGACCAATCAGGATGTCAGCCTGCATGTGGATCGCTGGGAAGGCATCTGGGTACGCGTCAGCATGGTTCTGCTGGTGATCTTCGTCATTGCGATCACCGTAGCGGCTGTAGCCTATAACATACAGGTGCCGGGCGTGGGCGGGCGCATTGACCCCAACGCACTCGATGCGCCGGGCAGCCCCTTTGCCAATCCGGGTGTGCGCGAGCTTGCCCCGGGCAAATACGAAGCGCACGTTGTCGCACAGGCATGGGCCTTCAACCCGAATCCGATTGTGATTCCACAGGGCTCTGAAGTGACCTTCTATGTGACCAGCCGCGACATCCAGCACGGCTTCAAGATTCAGGACACAAACATCAACATGATGGTGCTGCCCGGGCAGATCAGCACGCTGCGCACGGTCTTCAACGAGCCGGGCGTCCACAACATCATCTGCCACGAGTATTGCGGCATTGCCCACCACACCATGTATGGGCAGTTGATTGTGGAGCCACCCGGGGGCCTCACAGAGACGGGCACAGTTACGGAGACAGGGCTGATCACGGTGCCGCTCACAGAGACAAGCACAGTCACCGAGACAGGCCTGATTACAGTGCCGCTCACAGAGACAGACACGGTCACCGAGACGGGGCTAATCACTGTGCCCGTTACAGAGACGAGCACAGTTACGGAGACGGGGCTAATCACAGTGCCCGTTACGGAGACGGGCACGGTTACGGAGACGGGCCTGATTACAGTGCCCGTTACGGAGACGAGCACAGTTACTGAAACAGTCACTGCAACGGCAACGGTCACTCAGTAGCGGGTTCTCCGACTGCACAGGAACGAACGAGAGGAAGATGCACGAATGGCTGTTCAATCCATGTCGGCGCCCCAGGTGAAAGCGGCGCCAACCCCCGCAGTGATGACTGCGCAGGACCAGCGCACAATTAATCGAGTGACGGGCACAGCCATTGGCGTTGCCATGGGCGCGCTTTCAATCGGCGTCACCCTGGGCGTCTTCCAGGGCATGGAGCACGCCGGCTTTGACTGGTACTGGGCGCTGCGCCCCTTCCTGATCAAGAGCTACTATCAGGGACTCACGCTTCACGGCGTGCTCAACGCACTTGTCTGGACCACCTTCTTCATTGTCGGCTTCTTTACCTTTACCGTTTCCAATTCCTTCAAGCGCCCAATCAAGTACCCCTGGGTGAGCTGGCTGGGGCTGGGCATGATGATTGCGGGCGTGCTGCTGGCCGCCTACCCGCTCTTCGCCAACCTGGCGACTGTGCTCTACACCTTCTACCCGCCGCTGCTGGCCGACTGGACCTTCTATGTGGGCCTTGTGCTCGTGGTCGTCGGCTCGTGGGTCATGGGCTACAGCATGTTCTTCACCTTTGGCGCATGGCGCAAGGAGCACCCGGGCGAGACCACCCCCTTCATCGCCATGGCCTCGATTGTGACCATGGTGATGTGGCAGATTGCCACGCTGGGTGTTGCCGCCGAGATTCTCTTCCTCATCCTGCCCTGGTCCTTTGGCTGGATTTCGGGAACGGACCCGCTGCTGGCGCGCACGCTCTTCTGGTACTTTGGCCACCCGCTCGTCTACTTCTGGCTCCTGCCCGCCTATGTTTCGTGGTACGGCATGCTGCCTGCGCAAACGAACGGCAAAATGTTCAGCGAGCCGCTGGCGCGCCTTGTCTTCTGGCTCTTCCTCATCTTCTCAACGCCGGTTGGCTTCCACCACCAGTACACCGACCCTGGCATTCCGCAGGGTTGGAAGTACCTGCACATGATCTTCACCATGGGCGTGGGCTTCCCCAGCCTGCTCACCGCATTCACGGTCGTGGCTTCGCTGGAAATTGGGGGCCGCGCGCGTGGGGGCAAGGGCTGGCTGGGCTGGATTCCACGCCTGAACTGGGGCAGCGCCTCGTATACGGCGCAGAACCTCGCGATGATCCTCTTCATCTTCGGTGGCATCGGCGGCATGATCAATGCCTCCTATGACCTGAATCTCATCGTCCACAACACGTCGTGGATTCCAGGTCACTTCCACCTCACGGTCGGCTCTGCCAGCACATTGACCTTCATGGGCATCATCTACTGGCTGCTGCCCCGCGTTACTGGCCGCAAGCTGCTCTCCAACAAGCTCGCGCTGGCGCAAGCGTGGACCTGGTTTGGCGGCATGATTCTCTTCGCCAACGGCTACCACGCCATGGGTCTCTACCTGGGCGCGCCGCGCCGCACCATGCTGGGCGCGACCCCCTACTTTGATCCGCGCTGGCAGCCATTCCTCTACGAATCGGCAGTGGGCGTGACGTTGCTGGCAATTAGCGCAATTCTCTTCTTCACCGTAGTACTCGGCACACTCATGCGCGCCAAGAGCAAGGAGCAGGTGGAGATGCCCGTGGCGTTGCCCTATGAGCCGGGCCCCACGCCCGCATGGCTTGACCGCTGGGCGCCGTGGATTTGGGGCGCCGTGGCGTTGGTTGTCCTCTCCTACGGCCCAATGATCTTCCAGCTTGTGCGCGACATTCAACTGCACGCACCGCCCCAGAACCTGCGCTTCTGGTAGTAAGGCTGATTGTGTAATTGAGCGCCGCCGGGGCCATGGCCCCGGCGGCGCTTTGTTTAGGGGCCATTCATTCTCGCACGGCGCGCCCGGAATCCTGCACATTGCATTACATACGTCGAGCTTGGTCGGTGGTGTAATGTAGGCGCGTCAGCAGCGCGGACGCGTACTCAATCCTGCAAGAACCCCTCGTTTGCAGAAGGCCCGGGCATGCCGCTGGGCATTTCGGCGTGTCCACACAACGTGGTTGCGAAAGGAAGAAGACGATGAGACGTACACTACCGGCATTCCTTGCCTTGTCCGTGCTGGTGCTGCTCCTGGCGGGCTGTGTGCCTCCAGCCAACGCACCGGCCGCCAGTGCGACTGCTGCCCCCGCAGGCGAAGCCGCCCCCGGCGGCCAGAAGTTGATTTGGGCCATTGAAGGCGTGAACGAACTGCCCGGACTCGACCCAGCCAATCCACAGAACGCCCAGTCGATCCAGGCGATCAGCCTGATTTTCGGCGGTCTCGTCAAGCTGGATGGGCTCCTCAACGTTGTGCCCGACGGCGCCGAATCCTGGACTGTCTCCGACGATGGCACCGTCTACACCTTCAAGATTCGCGACGGCCTCCAGTTTCCCGACAATACGCCCGTAACCGCCCAAACCTTTGCCGACTCAATCAACCGGGCGCTTCAGCCCGAGACGGCTTCCTACGGAGCCTCCTTCCAGTTGGGGCACATCGTCGGCGCAAATGACGTGGCGGCGGGTACGGCCACGGAAGCCAGCGGCGTCAAGGTAATCGACCCGAGCACGCTCGAGATCACGCTCGATGACAATGTGCCCTACTTCCTCGCCCAACTGACCTACCCTGTCTCCTTTGCCGTGCCCTTTGAGGCAATTGCCGAGGACCCCACAGGCTGGACGGAGACCGCCTTCGGAACAGGTCCGTTCCGTGTCAAGGAATGGCAGCACAACCAGAAGCTGATCCTTGAGCCGAACCCCACCTACTGGGCGGGTGCGCCTTCGGTGGAGACTGTGGAATTGCCCTTCTTCCAGGATTCCGAAACATCGTTCCAGCTCTATCGCACGGGCGGGCTGGACATCAGCGGCAGCCAGCAGAATCCTGTGCCCGCAGCGCGTGTGCCCGAGGTCAGGGACAGCCCCGACTTCCACAGTGCGGCTTCGTTCGCCGTGCGCTATGTTGGATTCAACAACAAACTGGCTCCGTTTGACGACGTCAACGTGCGCCGTGCCTTCGCCCTTGCCGTCGACAAGCAAACGCTGGCCAGCGCAGTCCTGAACGATGCGGTTGCCCCGACCGACCGCCTCCTGCCGCCCGGCTTCACCGGCTCGCAGCTTCCCATCACCGGCATTCCGTTTGATCCGGCGCAGGCAAAACAGGCGCTGGCCGATGCAGGCTACGACGCTTCCAACCCCTTCCCGCAGGTAAGTTTCACCTACGGCGTTGAAGGAGACAACGAGCGCGTGGCAACTTTCCTGCAGCAACAGTGGAAGGATAACCTGGGCGTCGATGTCGTGCTCGAGCCGCTTGAACTGGCCACCTTCAGCAAGGCGCTTGACACGACCTATCTCACGCCTGAAGAGGGTGTTGACTTCTACCTGAGTATCTGGGGGGCCGATTACCCGGATCCGCAGAACTTCATATCGCAGCAACTGCGCAGTGATTCGCCCAACAACAACGGCCACTGGGAGAACGCACAGTTCGACGAGTTGGCCAAGACGGCCGACACCTTCCTCGGCCCGGTCGACGAGCGACTCCAGCTCTATAATCAGGCGGAGCAGATTGCCATCGACGAAGTGGGCTGGCTGCCTCTCTATGTTCCGCAGTTCAGTGTGTTGATCAACCCTGCGGTCACGGGCTACTCGCTGACGGGCCAGGGGCTGATCTTCCCCGACTGGTCGCAGGTGACCAGTCGCTCCGAATAACCCGGATGGATTGACTTGCTTGCGGCGGCGCAAGCTGGCCCCAGCCGTTCTGGGTGCCAGCTTGTGCCGCCGCCCGTCTGCCTGCATCTGATCTGCCAGCAGGAGCAGTTGCCCGCCATGAGTGGTTTGATCGGGCGCAGGCTCGTGGGCCTCGTCTTCGTCATCTTGAGCATTACGCTGCTCACCTTCCTCGTCGGTTCGCTCGCGCCGGGCGACCCCGTGCTGGTGCTGATGGGGCCGCGGCGCGACCCTGTGCTCGCAGCGAGTTTGCGCCACCAATACGGGCTGGATTTACCTTGGGCGCAGCAGTATCTCCGCTATCTGGGCGGGCTGCTCCAGGGCGATCTGGGAATGTCCTATCGCTTTCAGGGGCGCAGCGTCAATTCGATTCTTGCCGACGGGATTGGCGTGTCGATCACGTTGGGCTTTGTCGCGCTTGTGCTGAGTCTTGTGTTGGGCGTGCCCACGGGCATCATCGCCGCACTGCGCCGCAACTCCTGGATTGACCGCAGCAGCATGGTGGTTATGCTCGCGCTCTTCTCGATCCCCACATTTGTGATGATTCCAATCTTGCGGGCGTTTAACTACTTTGTGCTCTACCGCAACAACCTGCCTTCTTTGCCACCTGCCGGCTGGGGAACGCCCGCCCACTGGGTAATGCCCGTGCTTGTGCTCGCGGCCGTCAACATGGGCTATCTCGCCCGGTTAACACGCGCCAGCATGCTTGACACGTTGCGCCAGGATTACATTCGCACCGCCCAAGCCAAGGGCCTGCGCAACCGAACGGTGGTGGGCGTGCACGCGCTGCGCAACGCACTCTTGCCGATTGTGACGGTCATCGGCCCTTCGCTGGCCTTCCTCGTCACGGGGAGTTTTGTCGTCGAGAGCCTCTTTGCGATTCCGGGAATCGGCTACCTGGGTGTGCAAGCCATTGGCCAGCGCGACTACCCTGTGATCATGGGCACGACGCTGCTGCTTGCCGTTGTCGTCGTGCTCATGAACCTGGTGACGGACATTCTCTATACCGTGCTCGACCCGCGCATCAAGGCGGAAGCCTGATGGCCACTGCCGAACAGCTCGCATCCGCCGCCATCCAGAGCCCCCGGACGATCGACGCACCCCCTGCTCCGTGGCGTTTGGCGTGGCGTCGTTTTGCGCGCAACCGGTTGGCGTTGCTCAGCCTTGTGCTTGCGCTGGCGCTCATACTTGCGGCGCTGCTTGGCCCGCTTGTCTATACGGTAGACCCGAATCATCAGGACTACACGGCAATCAATGCGTTTCCTTCATCGGCGCACCCGCTGGGCACCGACAGCCTGGGGCGCGACACGCTGGCGCGCATCCTCTCAGGATTGCGTGTTTCGCTGCTGGTGGCTTTCTATGTGGAGCTTCTGAATATTGGCGTGGGGGCAACGCTGGGGTTGATTGCGGGCTTCCGGGGTGGCTGGGTAGATACCCTCGTCTCACGCGCGGCCGACATGCTCTTTGCCTTCCCCGGCTTGCTCTTTGCCATTCTCGTGGCGGCAGTCTTTGGCCAGGCGGTAACGGAGCGTTTCGGCAGCGTGGGTCGACTGCTGCTGGTCGCAGGATCGCTCGCGTTGGTCAGTTGGCCGTTGATGGCACGCTATGTCCGGGGCCAAACGCTGGCGCTGCGCGAGCGCGACTTTGTCCTGGCGGCGCGCAGCCTGGGCGCGAGCGACAAGCGGATAATGCTCAACCATATTTTGCCCGGCGTGGTGGGTCTGATTGCTGTGAGCGCCACCCTGGATGTGGCTGCTGTGGTCGTCAACGAAGCGGTGCTGAGCCTGCTGGGCCTGGGCATTCAGCCGCCCGATCCCAGCATCGGCCAGATGATTCGACAGGCAATCGACTACCTGGAAACCAACTGGACGCAGGTCTTCTTTCCCAGCGCTGTGCTGACCCTGCTGGTGCTCACTTTCTCGTTCATTGGCGATGGCCTGCGTGATGGCGTGGACCCGCAGAGCGGTGAGTAGCGGGGTGCTGCGCAGTGATGTCGGGTCTACGCTGTTCCTTCCCCTTCCATCTCCGTCCGCGGCACGCGGCCCGAGATCATGCGCACGATCTCCTCGCCACTGGATTCGATGGGTTTGTCCGTCACATCCAGCGTAGGGAAGCCACGCCGGTGCACAAAGTGGTTGTACTCGCGCAGCTCTTCCACAATGCCGGCGCGGTCCGTGTAAAGCCCCTCGGCTGTGCCCATGCGCTGCTGCCGCCACTTGCGGTGCGCCATCAACTGCGCTGGGGCAATCTGCAGCGCCACAATACGCCGCTTGTCCACCTCGGCCAGCTGCGCAGGGGGCTCAACAAAGGGCACAATCGGCACGTTGGCCACCTTCCACCCCAGCATGGAGAGATACATGCTCAGGGGCGTCTTGCCGCAACGCGAAGGCCCCAGGATGACAATGTCGGCGTTCAGCAGGTCATCGGCGTGCTTGCCGTCGTCGTGCGCCACAGTGAACTCAATCGCCTCAACGCGCCGGAAGTAGGCGATCTGCTGTTGGCGATAGAGGCCGGGCACGCCCAGCGGCTCCTGCCCCAGTTCGGCGCTCAGGTGCTCAATCAGCGGCCCCGCCAGATCAAACGAAAAGACGCCCCGTTCGGTAGCGCGCTCAATCAGCAGCTTGCGCAGCTTGCGGTTGACAAGGGTGTGCAAAATGCAGCCGCCCGCGCTCTCGGCGCTCTCGACGACGCCATAGATATCCTCGCGCGAGCCAATGTTGGCAACGATGTAAATGGGCGACTGCACGCGGAACTGCGCCAGCACGGTGCGCGCCAGCAGCTCGCCGGTTGCGCCCGTGCCGCCCGAGACGACGTAGATGGGCCCCCCTGCAACGGATACAAAGCTGCGCTGCGACGGCCCGGGAAATGTGCTCTCTGCTGTCATGCTCTCCATTATAGCAGAGCAAGGCCAAGCGAGGCTTCCGCATGTAGAGGGTGCAGTTTTGCGGCACGCCGACTTTTAAGAGAAGCACCTGAACTGGGGCGTCAAATCAATGGACATTTGCCCTTCGCTGTGCGATAATACTCGGGATACTAACTGAAAGAGGTTACAATTTCGCAATGAGTGATCTGGAAACAAAAGCAGAATCAAACCGATATCCGAGCTACATTGAGTGCGTCGCAAAGGCGCTGCATGCGGCGTCCGAGCCGCTGACGCTTGAGGCGCTGATTGCCGACGTGGAACGCAGTCGCCCCATGACAAGAGGCGGGCGCAGTGCCATCCACCGTGCCGTCGATGCGCTCTACCAGGCCGTGCCTGTGAGCAGCATGCGCGTGGGCTGGTTGCCCAACCTGCTGCGCGACAACGCCATCCGCCACACGCTGGAGGCGGACGAGGCGCGCCGCGGCTTCATCCTGCTCGATGAACTGGAGCATGCCTTCTTCTTTCCCGCCTTCTTTCAGGAGCAGGGCGAGGCCGAAGAGCGGCTGCTGCACGTTGAACTGTTCGGCGGGCCTGTAATTGAGGCACGCGCTGCTGCCGAGCGCGAAATCTGGGCGCTGCATCTCGATCCGCTCTTCCGCACGTGGCTTGACGACCAGGGCGTGATGCCCAATGATGACCTGATCATGCGCGCCGACGATGCCGCGGCAGGGCGCTATACAGTGCGCCTGCAGCCGCGCGAAGTGCGCGACGAGGAGGTCATCGACCGCCGCAACCGCATGCTGGCACGCGCCGCCGAGGAGGTGGCCGCTGAGCTTACGCACCGTCGCTCCGGCCTCTACACATGGGAGCTGGTGGCGCGCCTGATCGGGCGCGGCGTCTTCCGCGATTCCGTCCCCGCGGACGACATGCACTTTGTGCTTGAGGAGTATAGTCGGCTACGCCTCGTCAAGGGCGTGGGTTATGAGCTTGAACTTGTGGAGCCAGGCGAAATGGCCGGCCGCCCCGAGGGGCGCACGCGCGGCCAGGCGCTCATACAGCGCGCAGCCGCCAAGCCGGTGAAGCCGTCCCGCAATGGTACTGCCCAAAACGTCAATCAGCGCAGTCAACAACGGGGGAAGAGTATGGACCTTTTTGACTTCGGTGATTCCGCCGGCGGCGACGAAGAAACCTGCGAAGCGTACGAGGAGTATCGCGAGGCGCACGCCATTTCCGAGCGGCAGGACGACGTCCTCAGCCACGATGATTTCCACTTGCTTGAGGCCGAGCTCGAGTCGCTGGTTGATCTTGAGCTCGAGTTTGGCTATCTCCTGGCCGACCAGCAGGCGCGCAAGTCAAGCCTGGCCGACCGCCTCTTTATTGACCCCGAATCGCTCGTCGATGGCCCATGGGACGAAGGTGACGATTTGGATACGGACAGCCCGGCCCTCTGGAACTAGCCGGCCGGCCCATGGATTGATGTCGAGCGTGTGAATAAACCCGTAAATTGCCGGTACTTCTACGGCGACTACTTCCGCGGCAAGAATGTGGAAGCGTGTCGCCTGCTGGAGGCCAACCCCGACAACCCGATCGCCTGGAAACGCAAGCATTGTGACAGTTGCCCGGTGCCCGAAGTGCTGATTGCCAGCAACTGTCGCGACCTCGAACTGGAGGGCACGGTGACCCGTCGCTTCCTGCGCGAGCGTGTGGAGATCTCCTTCGCTGTCTGCACGCGCCACATGGAGGAGTTGACCGACCCCCTCCACTGCCCATCCTGCGCCGCAGAACAGAAGGCCTGACAAAACCAGTACACAGATGTACACAGAAAAAGACAGATAACAGCGGATTCAATCCGTTGTTATCTGTCTTTTTCTGTGTACATCTGTGTACTGCGATGGCTTCTACTTCTGCTCAACGTGGGCGTAGGCGCTGCGGGGCGTGAACCACGAGGCCACCGTGCTTGACACGCGCCGCATGGCCGACGGTGCGTGCGTCGCCTCGTCTTCGGGCGCGTCCGCCGGCGAGGGAGCGACGTTCGCGTCGAGGTATTCGCGCGTCAGCCTGTACCCGTGGGGAATCAACTCATCCGCCATGGAAAAGTCGGCCACGGGCACGGCGTGCGGCACCGCCAACTTGATGTAATGCAGCGTAATGTTGGCCGTCTCGGCCATGTGCAGGTCATACTGTGGCTGAAGGCGCAGCATTGTGTCCACACTGCGCGTCATCACACGCACCACGCCGCGGATAAGACCAGGCTCCTGGTTCTCCTTGGCCGAATCCACAATATGTAACGCATAGACTTCGGTTGCGCCCCGTTCCAGCGCCGTGCGAATCGGCAGCGAGGTCACCGTGCCGCCGTCCACGAAGCGCTCGCCATTCACCTCCCACGGGGGGTGGAAGGGCGGCAGCGCGGTGCTGGCCATCAGAGCATCGAGCACGCGCTCGTTGGGGTCATCGCCAAAGACATAGAGGCCCCCCGTGCGCAGATCGGTCGCCGTAACGTAGAAGGGCACGGAACCCAGATTGCCGAAGGTGCTGGCAGGCGTAACGCCCTGACCCTGCAACCACGCGTACATGCTGCGATTGCTGAAGAGGCTGTCCTTGCCGGTCAGGAAGCGTACGGCGGCCACCGCGCGTGAGCCGGGGTAAATGTCCACCCGCCGCGCGCTGCGCCAGCTTGCATCCAGGTTGTCCACGCCCAGCATGTTTGGATTGCGCGCAATCTGCGCGCCGTTGAGCGAACCCGCCGAACAGCCAACAATCATGTCGGGGACGATATCGCGCTCGAAGAGGGCGCGCAAAGCGCCCACCTGCAACGAGCCAAGATTCCCCCCACCACTTAATACAAACGCCCGCATAATTCCCAACTCCTTACACCGGCGCGCCCATGTGGGCCCGCCGCAATGCCGCTATCGGCAGACACTCTGCCCGGCGCGCAGCGATCGATGCCTGTTCCACCGCGCCGATCAGTGTAGCGCGTTCCTGCACGCCTCGCAACGTTCGCGCAGCATGTCCCTGTACGGCATGCTCCATTGCGTGCGCTTGGCATCTTCACGGCTTTGGTTTCGTTCACTGTTTCGTTGCGTGGAGCATGCGTGGGGGTATCGATTGCTGTTAGTTATAACGTCACAACCGTGGTACAATGGTTCCACTGACAATACACGGGGAGCTTGGGAAATCCAGGCTGAGAGGGTGGCATGACTTCGTCTGCGCCACCGACCCGCTGACCTGATCCGGGTAATGCCGGCGGAGGGAGAAGAGGCGCAACTTGCCACCCTGCACGCCTGGATCCAACGGATCCAGGCGTGCTTTTTTGACGAATCCGGAGCAGCCTGACAAGCTCATATCCAGAGGAGAGCAGTGATGAAACAGATAAGACTGACTGGTGATTGGACGTCGGCGCTGGTGGTTGCTTTCGCCCTGGTATTCCTGGCCGCCTGCACTGCGCCCGCAGCCACCGGCCCGGTTGCGGCTGAGCCCACGACGCTTGTCGTCGCCACGCACGACTCCTTTGCGGTGAGCGAAGATGTCATCGCGGCCTTTGAGCAAGCCAACAACGCCTCTCTCCAATTCCTGGCGCTGGGTGATGCCGGCGCGGCGCTTAACAAGATTATCCTGAGCAAGGACGCGCCGCTGGCCGATGTCTTCTTCGGTGTTGACAACACCTTCCTCTCGCGCGCGCTGGCGGCCGACGTCTTCGTGCCCTATGCGTCGCCGCTGCTGGCGCAACTGCCGGCGGATGTGCAGCTTGACGACGAAAACCGCCTGCTGCCTGTGGACATGGGCTTCGTGACGCTCAACGCCGACCGTGGCTGGTTCGCTGAACGCAACCTGCCGCTGCCGGAGCGCCTGGAGGACCTGGCCGACCCCGCCTACAAGGATCTGCTCGTGGTGCAGAATCCGGCCACCTCTTCGCCCGGGCTCGCGTTCCTGCTGGCCACCATTGCCCACTTTGGCGAAGGCGTTGACGGCGGTGATGGCGACGGCGGCGGCTGGCAGGGCTACTGGGCTGCCCTGCAGGCCAACGGCGCGCTGGTGGTGGATGGCTGGAGCCAGGCCTACTACGAGCATTTCACTGTTGGATCGGGCGGAACCGGTGGGCGGCCGCTTGTCGTCAGCTACACAACCAGCCCGCCGGCCGACATGCTCTTTGCCACGGATGGCCGCACCGAGCCTGCCAGCGTAAATGTGAACGTCGACGGTGGCGTCTTCCGTCAGATTGAATTCGTGGGCATCCTCAAGGGGACGCAGCAGCAGCAGCTGGCCGAGCGCTGGGTGGATTTCATGCTCGACACCCAGTTCCAAAATGACATTCCGCTGCAGATGTTTGTCTACCCCCTGAACAAAAACGCGACGCTGCCGGCCTCCTTCGCCGACTTTGCGTCGCCGCCCGAAAACGCGGTCGCGCTCGATACGGCGACGATTGAGGCCAATCGTGAGGCGTGGATTGCAGCGTGGACGGAGATCATGCTGCGCTAACCCATGAACGCATCGGCAAGGTTCATTCGCGCCACAGCACTGCTCTTCCCGCTGCTCTTCCTGGCGGTCTTCTTCGTGTACCCGCTGGTCGCCATCCTGCGGCTGAGCCTCTGGCCCGAGGGCGTGCCTGCGCTGGGGCCGGTGCTGGACGCAGCGCGCTCGGCGACCTTCTGGCGCATCCTTTGGTTCACCACCTGGCAGGCTGCGGCCTCCACCGCGCTCACCATGGCGCTGGGGCTGCCCCTCGCCGCCATCTTTGCGCGCTACAGCTTCCCCGGCAAGAGCATCCTGCGCGCGCTCACGACCATTCCGTTCGTCATGCCCACAGTGGTGGTGGGCGCGGCCTTCACCACGTTGATCGGCCCCACCGGGCTCATCAACAACTGGCTGCGCGGCGGGCTGGGGCTGGGTGATCCGCCAATCCAGCTCATGAACACGATCTGGATCATCCTGCTGGCGCACGCGTTCTACAACATCAGCGTGGTCGTGCGCACGGTGGGGGGCCTCTGGGAGGCGCTCAACCCAGCGCTGGGCGAGGCGGGGCAGGTGCTGGGCGCGCATGGGCTGCGCCTCTTTCGCACCGTGACGCTGCCCCTGCTGCTGCCCAGCATTACGGCGGCGGGGATGCTCGTCTTCCTCTTCTGCTTCACCAGCTTCGGCGTCATCCTGATTCTGGGTGGGCTGCGCTTTGCCACCCTGGAGGTGGAGATCTACCGCCAGGCGGTCAACCTCTTCAACCTGCCAGTGGCGGCCTTCCTGAGCCTGGTGCAAATGGTGATCACCTTCGCAGTCATGGCCATCTACACTCGCGTGCAGGCGCGTGCGTCGCTGCCCCTGGAGATGCGCCCGGCCGCCAGTGCGCCCGCGTGGCCGGCAGCGCGCTGCACAAACTCTTTGTGGGAGGGCTGCTGGCAGTGATGGTGCTGCTGCTGGTGGCGCCACTGCTGGCGCTGGCGTGGCGCAGCTTTACGCTGGGCGGCCACTTCACGCTCGACTATTACCGTGAACTGGCCGTCAACCGCCGCCAGAGCGCCTTCTTTGCGCCGCCCATCACCGCAATCAGCAACTCGCTCATCTACGCCACGGCGGCCACGGTGCTGAGCCTGCTGCTGGGCGTAAGCGGGGCCTACGCGCTGGCGCGCCCGCGCACGCTCTTTACCGCGGTGCTCGATCCTCTCTTCCTGTTGCCGCTGGGCACATCGGCCGTCACGCTTGGCCTGGGCTACATTGTGGCCATGGGCGCATGGCGCACGTCGCTCTGGCTTGTGCCCGTGGCGCATACAATGATTGCCACCCCCTTTGTTCTGCGTACCTTTCTGCCTGCGCTGCGCTCGCTGGACCCGCGCCTGCGCGAGGCGGCGTCCGTGCTGGGCGCAAGCTCGCTGCGCAGTTGGTGGGAGGTGGACATGCCCATTCTGCGGCGGGCGCTGCTGGTGAGCGCCGCCTTTGCGTTTACCATTAGCCTGGGCGAGTTTGGTGCGACACTGCTCATCAACCGCCCCGACCGGCCCACAATGCCCATGGTCATCTACCGTGCGCTGGGGCAGCCCGGCCTGTTGAACTACGGCCAGGCGCTGGCAATGAGTACGATTCTCATGGCGGTCTGCATGGCGGCGCTGCTGCTGATCGAGCGCTTCCGCCTGCCGGGCGAGGAGTTCTAGTATGAATAGAACAGCAAACCCCGACGCAGAGGCGCAAAGGCGCAAAGGAACGCAAAGAAAAGCGCAGGAATAAGAAAAGCACCTTCTTGCTTTTGCTTTTCTTTGCGATCCTTTGCGCCTTCGCGCCTCTGCGTCGGGTTAAGCTTTTAGCGGGTGATTCATGAATGATGCGCTGCTGGTGATTGACGATGTCCACAAGGCGTACGCAGCCGATGTGATTGCGCTGCGCGGCGTGAGCCTGGCTGTGGCGCGCGGCGAGATCGTCTGCCTGCTGGGCCCGAGCGGCTGCGGCAAGACGACGCTGTTGCGCATAGTCGCCGGGCTGGAGCAACCCGACAGCGGGCGCATTCGCTTTGCTGGCAGGAATCTCGCCGATGTGCCCGTTTATCAGCGCGGCTTCGGGCTCATGTTTCAGGAATTCGCCCTCTTTCCCGACAAGAGCGTAGGGCAGAATGTGGCCTTTGGCCTGCGCATGGCGCGCTGGGACGCGGCCGCAATCGCGCAGCGCGTCGATGAGATGCTTGCGCTCGTGAACCTGCGCGGCTATGGCGCGCGCTCCATTTTTGATCTGAGCGGCGGCGAACGGCAGCGCGTGGCGCTCGCGCGCAGCCTTGCCCCCAGCCCGGCATTGCTCATGCTCGACGAACCCCTGGGCAGCCTCGACCGCGCCCTGCGCGAGTCGCTCATGGATGAACTGCGCACACTGCTCAAGCGGTTGGGGCTGACGTCGCTCTACGTGACGCACGACCAGCAGGAGGCGCTGGCTGTTGCCGATCGTGTGGTGCTCATGAATGATGGGCGCATTGTGCAGCAGGGCGCGCCCCAGGAAATTTACCTTGCGCCCGCCAACGCCTTTGTGGCCCGCTTCCTGGGCTATGCCAACCTGCTGCCGGTGCAGGGCGTGAAAGCCGTTGATGGCGCTGTATGTGTGGAAACCGAAGTGGGTTCGTTGCCCACGGCGTTGGCAGCGAGTGCGTCTCTCTCCACACAGCCGCATGTCCTGCTGGTGCGGCCCACAGCGCTGGTGCTCGGCGACGAGGCGGCGCAGACCGTTGCAACCGGCGCGCCGCTGCTAACGGGCACTGTGGCCAAAGTGGCCTTCCGCGGTGGTCACCAGCGCGTGGAGATTGCCCTTCCCGGCCGCGCCACGCAGGAGCCGCTTGTCTTTGAAGCGCCGCTTGTCCACCCCCCTTGCCGAGGGAACAGCGCTGACCTTCGCTCTCGATCCTGCAGAGTGCATGCTGCTGCCGGCCTGATGAGCAAGGCTGACGCGATCGTAGGTCACGTCTCCTGACGTGACGCAGCCCGCAGGGCTGAAGCAGTTGCCGGTTGCGTCACAAACACGAAGCTCGTTCATAACACTCACGTTCAGCCCTGCGGGCTGCGTCACGTCAGGAGACGTGACCTACAACGGCGTCACGTTGGGAGACGTCACCTGCAACGGACACGCGGGTCTCCCCTCTCCGCCCCCACGCCACGCCCCCATGGCGTGGCAAGGAACATGGAGAGGGGCCGGGGGTGAGGTGCAGTTATGCGCTACCATAGAGTTATTTTGTCATACACCATCAGCCGCCGTTCTCGAGGACGCGCTGCAGCTCCACCTACGGCGGCTGAAGCCGCCGCAACCAAATGCGCGCAACTCTGCGCAATAATCGCCCCCAAAATCCACCTTCGCCGCGTGGCCAATAACGTGCTAGAATGCTGCAATACTCCCCACGACATATCATGCCGTCTGCTTCGTGCGGCACGCAAGAGTTTTGTGCGCTTGCGCGCGCTCCCATCTGGCATCCCGCGACCACCACCAGGAGAACTCCATGTATCGCTCATGCACGACAGTTATGCGCCTGCTGATGATCTTCACGCTTGCACTGCTGCCCCTGGTTGGCGTGGCCACACCCGCCGCTGCGGCACAGCCACCTGCCATCCGCCAGGACGAGCCGGTGGACGCGCTCGACGGTGTCGAATCCGCCGTCGTACAGATTGAAGCGGTCGGCACCTTTGTGGACCCCGATGAAGGACGCCAGAGCGCACCCGGCTTCGGCTCGGGCTTCATCATTGATCCCTCGGGCATTGCCGTGACCAACAACCACGTCGTCACTGGCGGCGCGCTCTTCAAGGTCTTCGTCTCGGGGCGCGACAGGCCCGTCAACGCGCGCGTTCTCGGCGCCTCGGAGTGTTACGACATCGCCGTGATTGACCTGCAGGGCGACGGTTATCCCTACTTGTCGTGGTACGACAAGCCCGTGCGCGTTGGCCTCGACGTCTACGCCGCCGGCTTTCCCCTCGGCGACCCCGAATTCACCCTGACGCGCGGCATCATCGCCAAGACCAATGCCAATGGCGAGAGCAGTTGGGCTTCGCTCGACGGCGTCTTCATGCACGATGCATCCATCAATCCGGGCAACTCGGGTGGTCCGCTGGTGACAACGGACGGCAGCGTCGTGGGTGTCAACTATGCGTCGGATGACGCCGTGAACCAGTACTTTGCAATCCGGGCCGCCGAGGCGCAAAGCATCATTGACGAACTGATCGGCGGCAGCGATGTTGAGTCGCTTGGCATCAACGGCGAGGCTATCGAGACCGATGGCGGCATCAGTGCTGTCTATGTCTACTCGGTCAAGTCAGGTTCGCCTGCCGATCGTGTGGGCATTCTGCCGGGCGACTACATCCTCGAGATTGAGGGGCTTGCCGTGGGCGGCGGAGCCACCATGACCGACTACTGCGACATTCTCGCAAGCCACGACCCCACCGACGTGCTCTCCGTCCAGGTCTTCCGCCCCGACACCGACGAGGTGCTTGAGGGGCAGTTCAACGGCCGCACGCTTGAACTGAACTACTCCATTGCCGATCAGGTGGAGGAGAGCACAAGCGGCACGGCACTGACTACGGCCGCAGACGAATACACCTACGTGCCCATTTCGGGCGAAGCCAACATCGTTCACATCGAGGTTCCCGACACGTGGACGGACATTGCCGAAGACGATTGGGAGGTTGATGACGAGGTGCGCGGCACCAAGTTGACGGCATCGCCCGATATTCAGGCCTTCTATGATGATCTGGGACGTCCCGGGCGTGGTCTTCTCTTACTCCGAGGACATGCAGGACGATTACACGCCCGCAGACATTCTGGATAGTGTGGATTACGCGGACCAGTGCGCTGGTGTCGAGCGCTATGACATGCCGGACGACGCCGCCTTCACGGGCAGCTATGACGAGTACAACGGCTGTGGCAGCGGCAATACAACGGCTGTGGTTGCTGCGCTCATTCCCCAGGCAGGCGACTATTTGGTGCGCATCGAAGTCTATGCCACCACCGATGCCGACCTCCAGGCGCTGGATCACATCCTCGACACCTTCTACATCGGCAAGGGTGGCACGACGAGCGCGCCGGTGGATGTGGGGTCCGACATTTTTGACTATGTGGATGTAGACGGTCTCGAGCATGACTATGCATTCGTCAACGAGCCGTACTTCAGCGCCGTGCTGCCCGCCGAATGGACGGACATCAACTCGCGCGACTGGGAGAACGAAGACGGCGAATACCTCGGTCGCATTACCGAGGTCGCACCTGATATCGAGGCCTATCGCGCCGGCTGGGACGCAGCGGGCATGCAGGCTTTTCTGCTCACCGACGTGGGGCCCGACTTTGACGTGGACGCATCCATGGATGCCGTGGACTTCTCGGATCAGTGCACCTACGAGGAGCGCATCGACGATGTGACGCACACGATTTACGGCGTGACGTACAGCGGCAAGACCGATGTATACACCCGCTGCGATGGCAGCGACGCCATCTACTACACGGGCGTCTACCTGGCCGACAGCAAGGACCATGCCTACATCATCGACTTCGTTTCCGAGTCGGAAGCGGATGACGAAGCGTTTGAGGTGCTGCTTGACTCCTTCTTCCTGGGGACTGCGGTGCAGCCGGCGCTCAACAGTGACGAGTTTGCGCCGGTGCGCGACGAGACCGGCCGCATCTCGCTGCAGGCGCCCACCTCGTGGACAGACACCGAAAGCAATCCCTTCGAGATTGACGATGAGGCCGTGGGCATTGAGTTTACCGTTGCGCCCGATGTGGCCGAATACAACGACAGCTGGCAGGCGGCCGGCGCGTATATTGCCGTGTGGGACGACTTTGGTTCGGCCGATTCCGACGAAGTGCTCGATTCAATCGGCTTCGACGACGATTGCACCTACGACTCGCGCTACGAGTATGAAGCGGACAACTTCTCGGGCAAGTACGATCTCTGGTATGAATGCGGCGGCGCTGGCGGCTCCAATCTTGCCTCCTTTGCGCTGGCCTTCGATTCCGCGCCCGATGCGCTCGTCGTTCTTTACGTCGTCATGCCCACGGATGAGGATCTGAGCATCCTCGACCCCATCCTCAGTTCGCTGCGTGTGGCGCCGGCCGATGAATCCAGCACGCCCGCGGCGGCCCCTGCGGTGGGCAATGCCACACCCTCGGTGATGATCCTCGGGGACCAGCTCAACGTGCGCAGCGGCCCGGGCACCAACTACGAAATCATTTCGAACGTGGACGCCGGCAGCAGCTATTTGGCGGTGGGCCAGAATGGCAACTGCGCGTGGCTGCTGATTGAAGACAGCGATGGCGCGCAGGGCTGGGTCTCGGGGGCGGCGCAATTCACCCGCCTCGACGGGGCATGCGCCGATTTAGCGTCGGTGGCTGCGCCCGCGAGTGCAGCAGCGCCGGCGCAGGGTTCCGCTACTGCACCCGCGCAGGGTTCCGCTGCGGCCTCGGGCAAGCCTTGCGTCAGCTTCAAGAACCAGGTCGGCATCGAGGTGAATATCACGCTAACGCGCCAGGGCGACAACTGGAATACGACCTTCACCGTCAACAAGGGTCAGTCGGGCGGGCAGTGCGTGGACCCGGGCAAGTACACCTATACCGCAGCCACCTGGGACGGCCGCTCGCTCAACGGCGACATGGCGCTGGAGCCGGGCGATTCACTCCAGATTGACCTGAACCCAGGCTGAGCCACACCAGCCGCCAGCGTTGACCGCGAAGCGAGGCTTCCGCCTTTGGAAGCCTCGCTTCGTTCTTTGATAGAATGAATGGATTGCACCTTTCGCAAGCTCCCGCGCCCTGGGCAGCCCCGTTTCGGATTCAACCATGCTCCGCACCACCCACGCCAACGGCGTTGTCACATACCAATTCGAGCAACTGCGCGGCCTGCCGCTGGCGGCGCACGTGGCCACACGCCACGGCGGCGTGAGCCCCGCGCCATGGGCGTCGCTCAACTTCAGCATTGCCCGCGGCGACGCGCCCGAGCGCGTGGCCGACAACCACATGCGCCTTGCCGGTGCGCTGGGCTATGTGCGCAGTAGGCTCGTCACTTGCACCCAGGTGCACGGCACTGGCATTGCCAAGGTGGATGAGGCCGACGCCGGCACGCGGCAGAAGGAGTGTGACGGCCTTGTTACCGATACGCCACTGCTGCCCCTGGGGCTGGTCTTTGGCGATTGTGTCCCCGTGCTCCTCTACGACCCCGCACACAACGTGCTGGGCGTGGTGCATGCGGGCTGGCGCGGCACGGTGAATGGCGCAGCGGCCGCGCTGCTCTGGAGCATGCAGGCCGGTTACAGCACACAGCCGACCGACGTGCGCGCCTGCATTGGTCCCAGCATTGGCCCTGCCAGCTATGAAGTAGGGCGCGACGTTGTCGACATGGCGCAGGCGCGCTTGCCCAACGCCGACGCGCTGTTCAGCTGGCCTCAGGGAGACGACCGGCAGCCACACTTTGACCTCTGGCGCGCCAACGCCAGCCAGCTGGAGGCAGAAGGTCTACTCTCCTCCCAAATCGAGGTGGCGGCCATTGATACAGCGCAGAACACGCAGGATTTCTTCAGCCACCGCGCCGAGCAGGGACGGTGCGGTTTGTTCATGATGGTGGCATGGTTGGAAGGGCAAGACTGACCAATGAGGATTGAAGATTGGCAATTTGTAAGTGGTAAGTGGTAAGTGGTCAATGGCCGTCAGCCTGGGCATGTCGCACGCATTGCCACTGACCACTGACCACTGACCACTGACCACTGACCACTGACCAGAACTGACCCATGACTGCAGCAAATCACTCCACCTCACGCGTCGCGACGTAATGAATGCGCCCATGCTGCGTCACAGTGGAGACATAGCCGCGCTCGCTGCAGTTGCTTGAGCAGCCGCCACACACTGCCGCGATTGGCACGCGTGGCGTGCACAATCTGCGTAAAGGTGAGCGGTCCGCGCGTGCGCACGGCTGTCATAATCTGTATGCTCAGGTGTGGCGCCGGTGGAGTTTCGTTCATCGCTGCCTGCCATGGGCCGATTGGCCGCCGGTTGGTGGCTCTTTGGCGGTTTGACGCTGGCTGCATTGGAACATATGTTCTATTTTGGCGCAAGCTGGGCCAAGCGCAGCGAACACGCCGCCGCTTTTGCAGTGCGGATCAAGTGCGATTTTGTACGCCGTGCAGACCGGCGGCGTTCCTGGAGGATCAGAAGACGAGGGCAAAAATGACAAAGCAGATTCGAGTGACTGTCTGGAACGAGTACCGCCACGAGCGCGAGGACGAAGCGGTCGGCGCCGTCTATCCACAAGGCATTCACCAGGCGATTGCCGATGCGCTGGGGCAGGCCGGCTATGCAGCTGCCACCGCCACGCTGGACGAGCCGGAGCACGGGCTATCAGTCGACGTGCTCGCGTCGACCGACGTGCTCCTTTGGTGGGGGCACATGGCCCACGGCGACGTGCGGGATGAGATTGTGGAGCGCGTCTACGAGCGCGTCATGCAGGGCATGGGGCTCATCGTGCTCCACTCGGCGCACTTCTCGAAGATCTTCAAGCGCCTCATGGGCACCACGTGCGATCTGAAGTGGCGCGACGCGGGCGAGCGCGAGCGGCTGTGGGTGGTCGCGCCGTCGCACCCCATTGTTCAGGGTCTGCCCGAGTGTATTGTGCTGGAGAATGAAGAGATGTACGGCGAGCACTTTGACATCCCAGCGCCCGATGAACTGGTCTTCGTGAGCTGGTTCAAGGGGGGCGAGGTCTTCCGCTCGGGCTGCTGCTACTACCGCGGCAAGGGCAAGGTCTTCTACTTCCGCCCGGGCCACGAGACCTTCCCCACCTACTACGATGCCAACGTGCAGCGGGTGCTGGCAAATGCCGTCAAGTGGGCAGCGCCTGCCGGTGTGGAGACAATTGTGCGCGGCCACAGGCCGCAGCCGGAAGAGGCAATTGGGTGAAATGGCCGGCGATGCATTGAAGCGAGGCTTCGCCTTTGGAAGCCTCGCTTCGGTCGCGCGAAGTGGCAAGAAAACGGGCGGGCATCGAATGTCGATGCCCGCCCGTTTGTTCTGTGACAAAATGCGCTCGTTACTGCGTCAGCAATGGCAGGAAGATGCGTGTCGATACATCTACCGGCTCAAGCCAGGGCAGGTCGGCTGTGGGTACGTCATCGACAACAACTGCACTCGACGTGGAGGAGGCGCTGACGGCAACGCCGGGCAGCAGCGCCCCAGCAATTTCGGGCGACTGCTGCGGCACGTTGGTCGATGTGACCATCACCGTGTTGGTAATGGGCCCCGTGAGCACGACGGGGCCAAGTGCCGCAACCTGATCATTGGAGACTGTGGCGGTTGCCCCGGGCGCAAGCTGCAGGTCGAGCGTGGCGTTGATGCCCAGCAGCGGATCGCTAATCTGGTGCTGCGTGAAGGTGAAGTCGCCCGTATTGGTGATTACGACGCAATAGTAGACCGACTTGTCGGCGGGAAGCTGCAGTTCGGTCGAACCTGCGCAGGTGTCGCTGGCCGCAACCAGTTTTGTCACCTCAATTGCGGCCGTGCCAATGCGCACGGTGGCGGTTGCGCTGCCCGTTGCTTCAACCTCCGGCAGCAGCGGCAACTCCTGGCCTGCGCCGGTGGGAAGGGCAACGGGGGCATAGACCAGCACAGACGTGACGACAACGGTGTTGGTCACATCACCAGTGACGGCGACTGGCCCCAGCGGCGCCAGCTCTGCGTTGGAGAGGGTGACCGACGCACCCGGCGCAAGCGTGTAGGGAAGCGTGACATCAATACCCAGCAGCGCGTCGCGAATGGTGTGCTCAGTGAAGGTGAAATCACCTGTGTTGGTGATCTGGACGCAGTAATAAACGTCCTCACCGGCGAGTGTCAAGAGGTCGGTCTCTGCGCTGCAAATGGGGCTGGCGCTCACGAACTTGTCAACCGTGATGGCCGGCGTGCCAATGCGCACGGTGGTCGACACTGTAGCCGATGCGTTGCGCTCCAATTGATCCATGGCAGTCCACGTGCCGCTGCGCGTCGTATCGGTCGTGACGACCTGGCTCAGGGGCCCCACGTACGAGCGCGAATCCAGGCTGGAACCGGGGGCCAGGTCGGCGAAAAAACCAGGCAGGGGCCCGTCCACGCTGTCCTCAATTTCGTGATAGACGAATGTCCCAGTACCACTGTTTGTTGCAACATAGCAGAAGTAGACAGTTGTGCCAGGCACAACCACGAGGTTGCTTTCCGTGGCGCACTCCCAGGGATAGAGGCCGGCGCCAAGCGTCAGGGTTAGCCCGAGTGTGGGCTCCACTGCACCTGCGGGCGAGTCGACTGCAGCAGTGGTTGGGCCGCTTAGTGCGGCGGGCGCAGCCTGCGCAGGGCGCAACAACAGGAAAATGCCCGTCGTTGCCACGATGATAGCCAGCGCCAGCGTTAGCCAGCGAACCTCGCGTCGGGCAAGTCGCATGAATCGTATTCCTTTTCTGATGTGGGTAGGTTGGGTAGGGACTGCAGTTGCACGCCGTGTGACTCGCCATTCCTCAAAGAATGTGTCGGGATAATACCATAAGCGCCCGTCAAGATGACAAACCCTGTTCCAGAGCAGGGTACACACCAGATCAGGGTACACGCCACGATAGATGTAATGAACCTGCCGCCGGTTGTCAATGCCTCTGTTGCGGAGGGGCCGCCGCTGTCGCATAGTCCAAGCGCAAACGAGCTTGTTTGCCAGTTGACAAGCCACCGGCCCGCCTGTATACTGCCTTCCAGTTCAGGGGCGTCTCCATGGCGCTCCGGAATCCTGCACAACGGAGTGCATCAAGCCGGTCATTCGCAGCATCATCTGCAGCGAGCATCGTATGCATTCCGCACAAGCGGCATCACTCAACGTAATTAGCCTCATTCTTCCGGCGCTTCTGGTCGTAGTACTCGGCCAGAGGCCACTTTCGGTTGGTGAGGTTTAGTCAGCGGACGACACAAGCACGTCATGGTCACCGCAGACCCTTCCCGACCAGGGAAGGGTTTTTTTGTACCCGCGAACAAAGGTTCAACAGTTCAAAGGTTCAAGAGTTCAAAGGTCCAGGAGTTTACGGGTTCTGTCATAACCCGAAAATCTTGTATACGCCGAACCCTTAAACCCCTGCACTCTTGAACCAAAAAACTCTTGAACTGTCTTCAAAAGGAGCGTACTGCATGAGTGACTCCACCACCAACGGCGCCGCCCCAGCGCCCGAGCCAAATCAGCCGCGGTGAAATGCGCGGCGCCCAAATGGTCTGGGAAGCCATGGTTGCCGAAGGGGTGTCGATTGTCTTTGGCCACCCGGGCGGCGCCATTCTGCCCACCTATGATGCCCTCTCGCCCTATGAGGCGGACGGCCGCATTCACCACGTGCTGGTGCGCCATGAACAGTGCGCCGCACACATGGCCGATGGTTATGCGCGTGCAACCGGTCGCGTGGGCGTTTGCATTGCCACCAGCGGCCCGGGCGCAACCAATCTGGTGACCGGCCTCTCCACGGCGCAGATGGACAGCGTGCCCATGGTGGCCATCACCGGCCAGGTGCCCACGAATCTGCTCGGCACCGATGCCTTCCAGGAGGCCGACGTTGTGGGTGTCTCGCAGCCCGTCTGCAAGCACAACTATCTCGTCACCTCGGTGGATGACCTGGCGCATGTCCTCAAGGAGGCCTTCTACATTGCGCGCGAAGGGCGGCCGGGCGTCGTCCTGGTGGACATCTGCAAGGATGTGCAGAACGCGACAGGGCTCTTTGATTACTCGCAGGAGATTAGCCTGCCCGGCTTCGAGCCCTACCCCACCATAGACATGGAGACGCTGCAGGCTGCCGCCGACCTGATCAACAAGGCCGAGCGCCCGCTGATTCTGGCCGGACACGGCATTCAGATTGCCGGCGTTGCCCACGAACTGCTGCAAATGGTGGAGCGCGCCGAAATTCCCGTGGTGACAACGCTGCTGGGCACAGGCAACATCCCCGAGAGCCACCCGTTGAGCCTGGGCATGGGCGGCATGCACGGCGAAGCCTACGCCAACCGCGCCGTGCAGGGCTGCGACGTACTGATTGCCCTGGGCATGCGCTTTGATGACCGCATCACCGGCCGCCTCGACAAGTTTGCTCGGCAGGCCAAGATTGTCCACTTTGAGCTGGACCGAGCCGAAGTCGGCAAGAATATCGTCCCCGACGTGGCAGTCATCGGCAATCTGGCCGTGAGCCTGCCCGCGCTGCTGAGCAAGACCGAGGAGCGCCACCACCAGCTGTGGATTCAGCAGTTGCAGGAGTGGCGCGAGGATTCCACGCAGACGGACATCATCAACTACGAAGTCGACGAGCTGATTCCGCCCTACGTCATCCGCCAGCTTTGGCACGCCACCAAAGATGTGAAGCCGATTATTGTGACGGACGTGGGCCAGCACCAGATGTGGGAGTGCCAGTACTTTACGCATGACCACGCCGACATGCTCATCACCAGTGGCGGCGCAGGCACCATGGGCTTTGCCCTGCCGGCGGCCATTGGCGCGCAGATGGCACACCCGGGCAAGCTGGTGTGGGCGGTTGTCGGTGACGGCGGCTTCCAAATGACACTGCAGGAGCTGGCCGTGCTCAAGCAGGAGCACGATTTGCCCATCAAGATCGCCATCATCAACAATGGCTTTCTGGGCATGGTGCGCCAGTGGCAGCAATTCTTCTATGACAAGCGCTACACGGGCACGCCCATCTGGTCACCCAACTTCGTCAAGCTGGCCGAGGCCTACAGCATCCCCGCGCTTGAGGTGCATCACCCAAGTGAGGTTGCCTCGGCGATTGCCACGGCCAATGCCACGCCCGGCCCCTTCATCATTGACTTCCGCGTGCTTGAAGAGGTGAATGTCTATCCCATGGTTGCGCCGGGCATGGCTGTGGACGAGCAAATGCGCCGCCCCAAGCCGGCCGTAATGCAGGGCTACAGCGGCATCGAGCCGAGCTTCTAGCCGTAGTCACTGCGACGCCAAGGCGCAGAGGCGCAAAGAGAACGCAAAGAACCGCATAAACAAGTGGAGAATCTCAAGATGAAACATACACTGGTTGCATGGATGCGAGACAAGCCGGGCGTGCTGAACCGGGTGGCTGGACTGCTGCGCCGCCGCAATTTCAACATTGACAGCCTGCAGGTGGGCCACAGCGAAGAGCCGGGCATTAGCCGCATGACCTTCGTGGTGGACGGTGACGAGCGCATGGTGGATCAGGTGATCCAGCAGTTGCGCAAAAGCGTGGATGTGACGCGCGTGGAAGATCTGTCGGACCACCCGATTGTGGCGCGCGAACTGGCGCTGGTGCGCGTAGCCACGAATGCCGACACCCGTAGCGAAATCGTGCAGATGGTCAACATCTATCGAGGCGAGATTGTCGACGTGGCCATGGACAGCATGGTTGTCCAGATTGTCGGCGCCGAGGACCGCGTTGACTCGCTGATTGCGCTGCTTGACAACTTCGGCATTCAGGAAATGGTGCGCACCGGGCGCGTGGCGGTCGTGCGCGGGGCCATGGAGAAGCGGCTGCGGCGCAGTTCAGCCGTCTGGCGCGCCCAGGCCAACGGCAAGGATGCATCGGCGGCGGAACGCTTCCGCACCGGTGGTGTGTAAGAGCATAAGTGGTGATGTGCAAGAGCATACGTGGTGAATGGGTCACTGGCACGCGGCGTGCGTGGATTCAAGCGTTGTCACCAATTACCAATTCACCACGTACCATTTGACCTTCAAACCTCAATCAACGAAGCGAGATTACTCAACTCATGGCAAAGATTTATTACGAAAAGCAGGCCGACCTGGGGCTGCTGGAAGGCAAGAAGATCGCAATTATCGGCTACGGCAGCCAGGGGCACGCGCACGCGCTCAACCTGAGTGACTCGGGCATAGACGTGCGCGTAGGTCTGCACGAAGGCTCAAAGAGCAAGGCCAAGGCCGAGGCTGACGGCCTGCGCGTCCTCAGTGTGGGCGAAGCCACCGCCGAGGCCGACATGATCATGATCCTCCTGCCCGACCCGATCCAGGGCCAGGTCTATCACGACGAAATTGCGCCCAACCTCAAGCCGGGCGACACCATCATGTTCGCCCACGGCTTCAACATTCGCTTCGGCCAGATTGTGCCGCCCGAGAACATTGATGTCACCATGGTTGCCCCCAAGGCGCCGGGCCACCGTGTGCGCGAGGTCTTCAAGGAAGGCTCGGGCGTGCCGGCGCTGGTGGCTGTGCAGCAGGATTCCAGCGGCAACGCGCTCGCCAACGCACTCGCGTATGCCAAGGGCATCGGCTCCACGCGCGCCGGCGTCCTCGAGACGACCTTCGCCGAAGAGACCGAGACCGACCTCTTTGGTGAGCAGGCTGTCCTCTGCGGCGGCGTGAGTGAACTGATCAAGGCCGCCTTCAACACGCTGGTCGAGGCAGGCTATCAGCCCGAGATCGCCTACTTCGAGTGTCTGCACGAACTCAAGCTGATCGTGGACCTCGTCTACCAGGGTGGCCTCTCCTACATGCGCTACAGTGTGAGCGACACGGCCGAGTGGGGTGACTACGTGAGTGGCCCCAAGGTCATCACCGACGACACGCGTGCGGCCATGAAGCAGATTCTCACCAACATCCAGACGGGCGCCTTTGCCGAGGAGTGGATGGACGAGTATCACAACGGCCGCCCCACCTTCTTCGCCCGCCGCAAGCAGGAGCAGACCGGCCAGATTGAAGAAGTGGGCAAGGACCTGCGCCGCATGATGACCTTCCTGAATGCCAAGGAAGTGACGGAATAATCACTGCGGGGAGTAGGGAATAGGGAGTAGGGAGTAGGTCTCCTGCTCCCTACTCCCTACTCCCTACTCACCCTACTCCCTACTCCCTATTCCCTACTCCCTATGACTGACATCCTCGCAACGTTAGGCCCATCCTGTGCATCAGTAGAAACGCTGGCGGCGATGATGCGCGCCGGCATGAGCGTTGCGCGCATGAACTTTAGCCACGGCGACTACGCCTTCCACACGCGCATGGCCGAAATGGTGCGCGAGGCGGCGCACACGGTGGGCATGCCCATCGCGCTGCTGGCTGACCTGCAGGGGGCCAAGGTGCGGATTGGCTGGCTGGCGCAGCCGGTGCCGCTGCATCCAGGCCAGCAGGTTATCCTGGTGGGGCCCGAGCAGGATGTGCGCGAGCCCTTCCACGCACACGAGGCCGACGCGGTGACCCTGCCGGTCGACTTCGACCTCGCGCCCCACCTCAAGGTGCCGGCGACCGTACTGATTGACGACGGCAATATCGAGATTGCCGTCGAGCGGATAAGCCACGGCCACGTGCACTGCCGTGTGGTGCATGGGGGTGATGTCAAGTCGCGCAAGGGCGTCAACGTGCCCTACACCTCGCTGCCCATCCCTGCGCTTACCGATAAAGACAGAGCGGACGCCGAGTATGCCGTTGCGCTGCGCGTCGACTGGATTGCGCTGAGCTTTGCCGGCAGCGCTGCCGATGTACACGAGTTGCGCGCAATCACCGAGCGCCAGACCGTCCCCGAGCACCTGTCGCCGCGCATTATGGCCAAGATTGAGCGCCCCGACGGCGTGGAGAACCTGCGCGCAATCATCGGCGCAAGCGATGGCGTGATGGTGGCGCGCGGCGACCTGGCGCTGGAGACCAGCCCCTGGCAATTGCCGCTGCTGCAAAAGCAGATTGTGCGTGCCTGCCGCGAGGGCAACAAGCCGGTCGTCGTAGCCACGCAAATGCTCGAGAGCATGATCCAGAACCACCGCCCCACACGCGCCGAAGTCAGCGACGTGGCCAATGCGCTGCTCGACGGCGCCGACGGTATCATGCTCAGCGGCGAGACGGCAGTGGGAGCGTACCCCGTGCAGGCGGTGCGCACCATGGCGGTCATCAGCCAGGGCACCTTGCCGCCCCATGCGCAGGACGGCACGCGCATTAGCAATCGCGAGGCAAGCGCCACGCTGTCCACGCCCATGGTGCCCCACGCCGCGCGCCAGAATTTCGTGCTGTAGGGGAAACCCGACGCAGAGGCGCAAAGGCGCAAAGAAATCGCAAAGAAAGGCAAGGTGCGCCGGATGAGTGATTATCCCACCCTTCCCTTCGCGAGCGCTGCAGCATGGAATGGCTGGCTGGCCGAGAACCACGCCACGGCGCAGGGCGTGTGGCTGCAATTCGCGAAGAAGGCCAGCGGCGTGGCGAGTGTGACCTATGCCGAGGCCGTGGACGAAGCGATCTGCTACGGCTGGATTGACGGGCAGTCGCGCAAGCTCGATGAGCGCTACTGGGTGCAGAAGTTCACGCCGCGCCGCGCAAAGAGCATGTGGTCGCAGATCAACGTGCTGAAAGTGGAGGCGCTGATTGCGCAGGGGCGCATGCAACCGGCGGGGCTGGCAGAGGTGGAAACGCGCCAAAGCCGACGGTCGCTGGGACGCTGCCTACGCCTCGCCAGCCAAAATTGAGCCGCCCGCCGAATTTCTCGCCGCGCTGGAGGCGAACCCGATTGCGCAGGCCAACTTCGCGGCTTTGAACAGTACCGATCGGTACGCCGTGCTCTACCGCATCATTACGCCCAAGAAGCCCGAGACGCGTGCAAAGAAGATTGCGCAGATGATCGAGATGCTCAATGCGGGCGGCCGCATCCACACATAACGGACTGTAGCTGCTTTCGCATTCCAGCACCCTTTCGCAATCGCGCGCCTTATGCTGTTGAACTCTTGAACCTTTGAACGCCCAAACCCTTGTTTGTCCACGAAAGGGGGTGATTGCATGGACGATGCCCTTGGTGACCTTACTGCGAGTGACCTTGCTCCCAGTGACCTTGCTGACCTTACGCTTGGTTACTCTGTGAATTTGCGTTACAGTACACTCAGTCAGCAATTTGCATGCACCCATGCATCTCCCCCCAGGAGGGGGAACCCCAGTGGACAAGAAAAACAGCGGCCCCAGGGCCGACGCGGAACCTGAGGCAGCCAACGCAACCGAGATTAACGTAGATCGTTTCCGGATTGACGACATGCGCGCCTATGCGCGTCAAGTTGCGCACGGCAGCACCGTGCTCGTCTTCGACACCACGCTGCGCGACGGCGAACAGAGCCCGGGCGCCACCCTCAACAGCCAGGAGAAGCTCGACATAGCCCACCAGTTGGCGCGTTTGGGCGTCGACATTATGGAGGCAGGCTTTCCTGCCGCCTCGCCCGGAGACCTGGCCGCAGTGCGCCAAATTGCGCAGAGCGTGGGCCGCACGCCGCGCATTGACAAGGATGGCAAGGTCACCGCACCACCCGTAATTGCGGGTTTGGCGCGCGCCACAAAGAACGACATCGACAAGGCGTGGGAGGCGGTGCAGGGGGCCGTGCGCCCGCGCATTCACACCTTCCTCGCCACCAGCGAAGTGCACATGCAGCACAAGCTGCGCATGTCACCCAACGAAGTGCTCGAGGCCGTGGGCGAGATGGTGGAGTACGCACGCAGCCTCTGCGCCGATGTGGAGTTCAGCCCCGAAGATGCAGGCCGCAGTGACCGCGACTTCCTGGTGCAGGTCTGCGATGTGGCCATCCGCGCCGGCGCCACCACGCTCAACATCCCTGACACCGTTGGCTACACCACGCCCGAGGAGTACGGCGGGCTGATTGCCCACCTGCGCGCGAACGTTCCGGGCGGCAAGGACGTTGTCTTCAGTACGCACTGCCACAACGACCTGGGCCTCGCCACCTCAAACACGCTGGCCGGTGCGCGCAACGGCGCACGCCAGGTGGAGGTGACTGTCAACGGCATTGGCGAGCGCGCCGGCAACACCAGCCTTGAGGAAGTCGCCATGGCGCTGCACACGCGCAAGGCCGTCTTTGGCCTCGAGAGCAACATTGTCACCCATGAAATTCATCGCTCGAGCGACATGGTGAGCCGCTACACGGGCATGGTCATCCAGCCCAACAAGGCGATTGTGGGCGGCAATGCCTTTGCGCACGAGGCGGGCATCCACCAGGATGGCATGCTCAAAAACAAGCGCACCTACGAGATTATGGATGCCTCGACGATTGGCCTGTCGCAAAGCTCGCTGGTGCTGGGCAAGCACAGCGGCAAACACGCGCTGGGCAAGAAGCTCGAGGAGATGGGCTATCATGTGACGCCTGAGAAGCTCAAGGAAATTTTTGCGCGCTTCAAGGATTTGGCCGACAAGAAGAAGACCGTCTCCGAGATGGACCTGGAGGCGTTGGTCAGCGATGAACTCTACCAGCCTGTGGAGGCGTGGGATTTGCTCAGCGTGCAGGTGCACTGCGGCTCCGGGCTGACGCCCACTGCGGTGGTCAAGCTGCTCGACACCGAGACGGTGCACCGAGCATTTGGGCGCAGCGGTTGGCAGCGGGCCGGTGGATGCCGTCTACCAGGCCATCAACCAGATTGTGCAGAAGCCGAACACACTGGCGGAGTTCCTGGTGCAGGCGATTACCGAGGGCATGGACGCAAACGGCGATGTGACGATTCGCATAGAGGTGCCCGACAGCCGTGGCTACAGCGAGACGGCGCAGGGGCGCGCGCGCCGCCGCCTCTTTAGCGGCCGCGGCGTTGACACCGACATTATCGTCGCCAGTGCCAAGGCCTACATGCAGGCGCTCAACAAGCTGATTGCCTCATCCAAGGACGAGGCGCGTGAGGGGCAAGCAAGCGGGGCCCCCAGCGGCGAGCTTGCAATTACCGCGGGGTGAATGGTCTCTCGCTTAGGCGTTGGCATCGCGGCCAACAACCGATCGTCTTGGTGAATCGTTTGGCGTGGCTCAAATTGCCGCTGCCAAACGGTTCACTATTGTATAATTGAATGGCACAGACCGACACGCCCACGATACCACTGCGTTCGCGGATGTGCATCTGCGTTCGGAAGATGAATGAGCTCCAATTCGTTTTCCGTCGCCAGTCTGTAGCAATGCCCTCACAAATCACATACCACCCACAATTCAGCAAGTTTCGGAGTTCGCCCATGTTCCCCCAACAGTGGCTTCGTTGTTTTGGCCATGGCTATACGCCAGTGGCACTCCTCGTCGCGTTTTCCATTTGCATTGGCGATTGGCACGTCGCAGTGGCGCAACGACCTTCAAATTGGGAGACGGAGATCGAGCAATGTGCCAATGTCGGCGCCTCTGAAATCCAGGATGAGCTGAACCGGATAACGCAGACCATAATGGCGCAACTCCTTGCTGGTGCAGGTATTGAAGGCTCGATTCCGCGACACTGGGAGGACGTTGGCGTTGACGCCACGATCGCTGCGGCCGTCAGCGGCGCCATTGCCGATTTGAAGAAAGATACAAATTGGTGGGACCGATTCAGCAGTGGTTGGTCGGAGGAGAAGGCGACTGAGTTCACAACGCGTATTGCTAATGAGGCGTTCAGCTCGGAGTCGGTGCGCATAGCGCTTGAGGAGATGGGCCGCCGTACGGCTACCGACCTGGTGGCCGGGTTGACGCGCTTGCCGTGGAATCGTCGTCCACAGCCTTCAGATGTCTGCGCTCCTATCTGCAGAAGAATGACTACATCGACTCGGTGACGTTCTATCTGGAGAAAGTGGCCGCCGAAGCGGCTGTCCACATCGATATCGACAGGTTGGTGGACGCCGCAGCGCCCCGCATTCCAGACCTGGTTGGCGACCAACTCGAAGTACTTGGCGGCGCAGGTGTGGTTGTGGTCACACTGCTGGCGCGCAACCTGGTGGCAAGAATTGTTACGGAAATCGCCGGCAAGGTTGCCGGTGCTGCGTTGGCATCTGTGCTCGGCGCTTCGGCGGGGGCGGCAATCCCCGTCATTGGTGCAGTGATCGGGGTTGCCATGGTTGGCCATGGCCTTTGGGAGAACCGCGACGGTGCACTGGGCATGATTGAGCAAAACCTGACTGGGCCGGTCTTGGGTGACACATTGCGCACTGAAATCGCCGCCAACGTGCGCAAGCAGTTGAATCGAGAAATTCCAGATCCTGGCAAGGGGGATTGCCGACGACATTGCCACACTTTGGGCCGAGGTGCAGCGAGACCTGCCGCGTCATTCTCGTCCTGGCTAACGAGCATAAGAGCTATGACGCGCTGCTCGACAAAGTGGCGGACGCCGGCCAGTTGGATACCCTGAGCGACGTGACAGGCGCGCTGTTGGAAGTGGGCGGCGAAGCGGCTCGTGCTTGCTGACAGTCGGCCGATGGCACGCTCGAACAATCGCTCAACTACACCATTGACTATCCGTACGCTCATCCACTGTTCCGGATCGCTCGAGCAGCCACTCCTAAATGGGCGAGCTACAACCCCATCTACTGGGATGAAATTCATGAAGTTTCACCTTTGCGCATACTACGAGCCTGCATAATCTGGCACCGGGCCAGTTGGTCGAGCCTGCTTCGAGCTGGACAGCCCCGAGATTGCTGGCTCGCGCTTGCGCCAGCTCTCGCCAGATGCCTTCGGCGCGCTCGTAGGCTGTCACGCGCACCCACGACTGCTGGAGCTTGCGACGCAGCATGACGCAGGCACAAGCTGGAATGGCTTGGGTTGTCCATCTCGCGGCTGACTTTGCAGCAACGCCACGAACTGTGGATGATCGTCCAGCCCGACCCGCACACGTTGAATAGCACTCGTCAACACGCCTGCCGCTGACCGCTGTTGCCGATCGAGTGCATCCATGCTATGCGGTCATTGAAGCTTCTGGGAAACGCCCAACAGCCTCCAATGGTTTTGTCAGTGCGCTCGTCAAATACTACGCAGAACGATGTTTCGTGGTACCTCCTTCTCCGATCGCTTTGGCAATGAGCTGCAGCTTCTATGGTAGCGGCTGTCGCTGCTTATGGCAGCCGTCGTCCTCATCGTTGGGCAACTTCTTGACGCGCACAGGATAGTCTGGCACACTGGCCATATCCAAGGCATCAACCGTAAGCACTCGTTGGCGTCGAATTTTCAATGCCAGAGGAACTCCTCCATGTGCCCTGTCACAGAACCGTCAATGTCACTTGTTGTGTCTATGTGTTCTGCTTGGCACGCTGTTGCCGTCACCTGTCGGTCAGCGCCAGCAGGACAAACAGCGACAGCCATCCCCCCGTTATTCTGATTGCGCCAAGCATTAGTGAAGAAGAACTTAAGGATCGAGCTGGAGGAGTTAATTCGTCGATACGTTGAACAAACAAGAGGCAGTTGACATTCCCAACGCGGTTAAAACTTGCCTGGAAACGCTATGCACATGGACGCTTTCATTGAAGGTCGCTCTGACAGGAAGCGGCAGTCGACTAATACAAGCTCAGTTGACGCCTTGGTGGAATTCTGCTCCTACACGAATCTGGAATACAAATACAAGCCAAGGAGCTCACGACGTCTGCTTGCGAATCCGCGCGTATTTACGCAGACGCAAACGCTCACCGACACAGCCACCATCACCTCTATCCTCGCCATATACGGCGACAGGTGCGCTCTTCGGCGATGCGCTCACTGTGACTGACAGCCGAGGTCAGCGGTGAGATCGCGAGATGCGTTCGACACGCAGTTGAATATCGCTGCCTCCACAGCGTTGCTATGTCTGTCTGCACAATGTAGGCGCTCAGTATCCCAAAGGCCTCGCTGATTTCTTTCTTCATTCAAATCGCTGATCGAGCATTCGCGATCCCCGAGTCGAAGTCGACCCAGGTACCCCCGAAGGCTCCCAGCTATCAACCGATGGCCGGCAACATCAGCTCACCATTGGTAGCCAGTTCCGCTTCCGATCCTCATCGCTCTCGCTTGGACGCAAAGTCTCGACCAAAGTTCTCACATCCATGTCGGAGCGCGTCAGTCGGCAAGGTCGTTAGCCGCATCGTACTGGGCAGAGCCGGCGCTTCGGCCATCCCCGTGGCAGGGTGGGCCGTCGGCATTAGGCATGCTTACGCTATGATCATCTGGTACGGCTGGGACGGATCGGTAAGCCACTCGATCATAGCAGGCGCTCACGAGCGCCTGAGGTTGCGGTCAAGATCCAGGCTGAGGTTTCTGACGCCATTGCAGTCGAGCATTGTCGAGGAAAAGACCTTCATTGCGGTGCGAATGGCTGAAGCACTGCTTGGAGCGCATGGAACGCGCTCCAGGACAGAGTTCCCAGCTGACACTGTTCCAACTTGCCAAAGAGAACGCGACCACTTCAATGAAATTCTTGATTCCACGCTCTATTGACCAGATTGATGACCTTGCGGTGCTTGTGCAGGCGTTTAATAAGTTCTCTCCCCGATCGGGAACTCTATACGCGCGCGCTGGAGACTTATCAGATTCGATGAACTTGCACAGAGGCGCCACTTGCATGCCGCGGTACATCCTCACTGTCAACCGAATCGCTCACCGAGACGGTAGGTTGGTTCCAACTTGCGCAGTGACGACGAGAGCAAACCTTGTGCAGACTCATCCACCTCCAAATTCACACGCAGGCAACACCAAACGAATTGATTGCCAGTGATTTTGGAAAGCTGCTCGCAGATGGGCGCTGAGCCTCAATGCGGTCAGCCCTGACCCTCGCTCTTTCCTACCGAGACTCATGCATCGGCTATCTTAAATATGAAACATTCCTGAAATCGTGAGCACTGTGCAAAAAGTACTACTCTTGAGGAACTTAGCCGAATGGCTTCTGACACCTACTCAGATGCTGACGGCGAACTCCGTCTACTCCACAAGTTCAGCAGACTCCTACCCCCCAGCCAGATGCTACGCAGGTCAAGCGCCACTTCAACAAGTGAACCTGTGGTTGCACACTTGCCGGCAGCATCACAGTCCTGCCCGTCGGGTTCACTCTGTCTTGCAGTGGCGGATAGGGCGTCACTCGTTTGCCAACGTACGCTGTCTGATTGGGCTTGTGTGCGACCCTGGCGATCCTCCGTTGGTCGGTGCATATTTCTCATTCAGCTCAGGGACAGCGTTCTCCCGCCGCAAGATTGTACAACTTGAGAGTAGAGAAGAGCGCTGATTCGGGTAATGCGGCAAGTTCAATACACGATCAGCGTATGGTACTCTCTTTGCTATCATGAAGATCACACAGCCGTCGGCCGAAAGTCCCTCGCAAAGTGGATCGCTCTGCAAGATTAGCGCTAGCCACCGCGCGCGCGCCGCGCGGTGGCTCATGCTTTTCGTTGTCGTAGCGATTGTGCTCTCTCCGCTGCCCGCCGCCGCACAGGACACCGCCGCCACGCCGCCGCCACCCCTGCCGCGCCCCTCGTCGGCGCGGGCGCGCTCGAGGCGTGCACCACTGTGGACGAGGCGTCCATTCAGGACGAGCTCAATCGCGTCACGCAGGCGGTCTTTGCCGACGCGCTCGCACGCGTCGACATCCCTGCAATTGTGGACGCGCAGTGGCGCGAACTGCGCCTCGACAGCGTGGTGGCCGGCGCAGTCGACCGTGCCGCCAACAGCGTGCGCAGCGAAACGGATCTTTGGAACAAGTTCCTTTCCGGCTGGTCGGGCAACAAGGCGCAGGAGCTGACACTGGCCGTCAGCAGCCGCGCCTTTGGCTCCGAAGAGTTCCGCCAGGCGATGGAGGATCTCTCGAGCGCGGTAGCGGTCAACGTCGCCGATGAGATGGGCGCGCTCACGGCCGAATCATCTTCGGCCGCACTTTACTGCCTGCAAACGTTTATTCAGGAGAACTATTCACCGGCGCTGTTGGCCGCCTTTCAAGGTGAAGTGCAGTCTGCCACCAGCGGTGCAGGGGCGCTCGAAGGTGAAAGCGATTCGGGCATTTTGGGCGTCATTCAAGGACACACACTTGCGCTGGGCGGCATTGGCGTCATTGTGGCGGCGCAGGTAGCCAAGCGCATTATCGTGACCCTGACGAGAGAAGTCTCCGAGCGCGTGGCCGGCCGTGTGGTGACGCGCGTGCTGGGGCGCGTCGGCAGCACGGTGATTCCGCTGGCAGGCTGGGTGGTGGGTGCGGGCATGATCGCGTACGACATCTGGAACAATGCCGACGGCGCACTGCCGCAAATTCAGGAGTCGCTCAAATCTGAAGAGGTCATGGCGGGCATCCGCAGCGAGATTGCCGATGCGATTGGCGCCGAGCTTGGCCCCGAATTGCCCCAGGTGGCGCGCGATGTAGCCGACAGCCTCTACAGCCAGTGGACGGCAGTCAAGCGCGACATTCGCGTTGTGCTCGAGCTTGCCGGTGAGAGCGAAGCCTATAGCGCCGTTCTGAGCGACGTCCAATCATCCGAGGAACTGCAGCGCCTTGTCACAATCAGCGGCGCGCTGACGGGCGCGGCTGGACGCAGCGCCGTGCTCGATGCAGCACAAAGCGGCGCGCTGGCGCGTGCGCTCCAAAGCAGCGCCAACCTCACACCCATCATCCAGGCCACCGGCTCGCTCGACGCCGCGCTGGATTGGGTGGCGGCCGCCGGCGAGTACCTGCCCAACGTTGTCCAGCTCGAAATCTACAAGCAGAAGTCACCCGCCGACCTCGACCGCGCCACCCTCCAGCGCCTTGTTGCGCTGGATGACGCACGCACTGTGGCCGACCTGGCACTGCTCCCCAATACCGAGCTGACCACGCTGCTGGCGCTTTCCAGCGAGAGCCTGCACCTGCTCACGGCTGCGCTCACGCCTGAGCAGCTTGGCTGGCTGGCAGAAACGCTCGCGCCCTTGTCCCAGAGCGAGCGCAACACGCTGGTCTCGCGCCTGGTGAGCGACCCCGCGCTGATTGAGGTGCTGCAGAATTCCAACCTCCTCGACGAACTGCCGCCCGGCGCGAACCTCGACCAGGCGGTCGCCTTTCTGAGCGGGCGCACCGATGCGCTTGGCATGATCAACGACGCGGCTGCGGTTGTCACGGGGCCGGCCACCGTGGGCATGTACCAGGGCAAATATGGCTGGGGCACCTCCGTGCTCGTGGGGCTGGCGACGCTGCTCATTATGCTGATTGCACTGCGCCTGCTCTGGGCGGCGGGTGCGTGGATACTCGCGCCCGTCCTTACGATTGGCCGCCTGGGGCGCAGGCAGGCCGGTCCGCCTCGCCAACCCAGCTACCCGCCGGCAGAGCGCCCGCAGAAAAGTGTTAGCTACGGTCCGCGCAAAACGAATCCCGTCAAAGCGCCGCCCAGAACGCCGCCTGCCAACGCGCCTTCCAAAGAGTTGCCGCCAGAGAACGACGGGGACGATTCATGACGCAATTGATTGCGCTCGACACGCTGCCGGATCGCCCGATTGAGGTGGGCGGCATTGTCACCGTGGTAATTGTGAGCGCCGCCAACGTCGTCAAGGATGTGCGCGAGAACATCCGCAACATGCTGGGCGGGCGCATGCCCCACTATGAGGCGCTGATTCAGGATGGAATCAACGTGGCGCTGGCCGAGATGGAGGCGCGCGCCGCATCCATGGGCTATGACGGCGTCGTCGGGTTGAAAATCTCGCATCCGCTGGTGGTGGACGGTGCTGTGCAGGTGATCGCCTATGGCAACGGCTTTCGCTTTGCGCAGGCCGATTAAACAATTCCCAAATGCCGAATAAAGATTCGATACAAAGACGCAGAGACGCAAGGAATTGCAAAGGACAATTGCACAACCGCCACCTCGCGCTAGTGCAGGTGGCGGTCGTGATTGCGCTGCTGCTGAACCACCTGCCTGCACATGCGCAAACGCCTGCGCCCCTCTCCCCAACCGTGCCGGCTTCGATGATCGACCCGCTGCCCAGGGCGGCCGAGATGGATCTGCCCAGCGCCAGCAGGTACACGGTGGGGCAGTGCACCGACGCTGACCGCGATACGCTGCGGAGCGAAATCCAGAGCGCCGCGCTGGCGGTGATTGACGACTCCACCGGCACGCTGGACATTGACGCGCTGGTGGAGCGCAAGTGGCGCGAACTCAACGTAGACGCTGTGGTCGATGCCGAAGTGGCGCGCGCCGTGGAACAGGTAGCCGCCGAGGAGGGCTACTGGTCGCGCCTGCTCTCCGGCTGGTCTGCCGGCAGGGCCGAAGAGTTCGCCCAGCGCATCTCGCAGGATGCGTTTACGTCAGAAGTCTTCACCTCCACAATTGGTGCGCTTTCGGCGGCGATCGGAGACGAAATCGCGCGCCAGATCAACGCCGAACTGGCCGCCGCCGCCTCCACTGCCTTCCTCTGCCTGCGCGATTACGTGGGCAGCACCTACTCCAACGCGCTCTTCGGCGCATTTCAGGAGAGCGTGCGCGCGTCCGTTGCCAGCACCGGTACGGTGACCTTTGACCCGGACGACGTGAACATCGGCATCGTTGACACCCACGGCGGCCTCATCACCGGTGCGGGCATCATCGTCGTTACGGAGGTGGGCACGCGCGTCGCCGCACGCATTAGCGAAAAGCTTGCGGAGCGGGTGGCGGGCAAGATTATCGGGCGCGTTCTCGGCCGCGCAGGCTCAACCTTCATACCTGTAGCGGGCTGGGTGGTGGGCATCGCGCTCATTGTTTGGGATCTTGTGGAGGGGGGCAAGGGCGCGCTCCCGCAGATTGAGGAAGCGCTCACCAGCGAGGATGTGAAGACGCGCATTCGCAGCGAGGTGGCCGACGCCGTGCGCGCCGGCTTGCCCGAGGAAGCCTCCATTACCTCGCTCGAGACGGCGGTAAGCATGATCGAAGAGTGGGACCGCTTCTGCGGCCGTTACCCCAGCGTCTGCACGCTCGCTGCGGAAAACGCTTCGTTCCGCGCGCTTCTGAGTGAACTGCCGCTGGGCGATCTTGAACGCCTGCAAATGCTCGAGGATGTCTTCCTCGATAGCCTGGGCCGCGGCGCGCTTGATCAGGCCCTTGAAACGGGCGATTTCGACAAGCTGCTCGCGCTGCCGCCCGCTGCGGGCACAATTCTGGCCGATACTGCCTCTGTAGAGACAACACTGGCCTGGGCGGACGTGGCCAATGATGACCTCGCGCAGGTGGCAGCGATTGGCATCCATCGCTTTACGCAGCCGGCCGAGATGACGCGTGACCGCCTCGACAAGCTCCTCGCCTGGAACGATGGCGTGGCCGCGCGCCGCTTCCTGCTGCTGGATGCATCGGCGCGCGAGATTCTCTGGCCGCTGGGCGGGCAAACGCTCTTCACGGTTGTCTCCCTGCTCGAGGAAGCGCAAATAGAGTCGCTGGCCGCCGGTCTGGCGCTCTGGCCCGCCGCCGACCGCCAGCGCATTGCGGGTGATTTCATTGCCGGCGCACGCACCCTCGCCGAGGTGACCGCAGGGCCAACGCCTGCGCCCACCTTCGCACTGCAACCGTCAGCAGAGCCCTCCACGCCCCCGCCCGCTGCAACCGGCTCTGAAGCGGGAACGACGGACGCCACCGGCAGCCCGGATGCGCCACTGACTCCGACCGCTACAGGCACAAGTCAGCCGCCCCCTGGACCCTTCGGTAACACGGACCCGGCCACGCTTGGCTTGCTGGGTGCGCTGGTGCTGCTGCTTGCGATTGTGGCGGCGCTGCTGCTTTGGCGGCGCGCGCCAAAGGACTAGCACGACGGCTTCACTCGTGCATCTCCGCAGTGTACGGCATTCGTAGCGGCGGCTGATGAATGTTGCCGAAATAAAGCGGTGCGCGCCGCAGGAGCCGCCGAGGGTTGAAACCCCCGGCTAGGCAAACCAAGTCCACTCAAGTGGACTCACAGCGCGCCGTACGTCGGGGGACTCGTAGCGGGGGGCTTCCAGCCCTCCGACAGTGGCGCTCGCGCAGAGCGGTCACTCTCTCCAGCCAGTCCACTTGAGTGGACTTGGTTTGCCTAGCCGGGGGTTTCAACCCTCGGCGGCCCCGCCGAGCCAACCAACCCATATCGAAACAATTTTGCACCATCCATCAGCCGCCGTTCTCGAGGGCGCGCTGCAATCTCCACCTACGGCAGCTGAAGCAGCCGCTACGAAACGCGACGCGGACATCGGACCGCGGACATCGATCCGCGGACATCGGACCGCTGACATCGGCGACGCGAAGGGATTGCACCGCCCCATTGTGCCATGTTGCACAAGCGAAAAAAGTGTTTGCTACAGGAGGTATCCTGTGGTAAAGTTCGCCATCCCACGCAGTGTTGCTTCCTTCAATGTGGAAGGCCCATTGTCGTCACGGCCGACGACCGATTTGTCGCACGAAGCTGAATCGCTCGACTGTCTGTCGCCACTTCGCCGGTCGCACGATTGTGTGCATCCCGAACGAACAACCATCGCCGCCGCAGCACCACTTGCTGCGTGTGCGTGTTCGCACTTGAAGGAGAAACCCATTGAGCACCTCATCCGAGCAACCCGCTCAGCCTGACTTCATGCCCGCACACCCTCAAATTGCGCATAGTGCGCGCGCCACCGACGCCATCGTGCCGCGCGCCTTCGACTTGCCCGCTGCCAACGGACTCTACAATCCGCGCTTTGAGCACGACGCCTGCGGCATTGGCTTTGTGGCCCATGTGGAGGGGCGGCGCTCCCATCGCGTCATCGAGATGGCGCTTGAGGCGCTTTGCAACCACGCCCACCGCGGGGCCGTGGCCGACGACCGCAAGACGGGTGACGGTGCAGGCATTCTGACGCAGCTTCCCTACGAGTTCTTCAAGCGCGAGCTCGAGCGGCTGGGCATTGAAGCGCCCCCTGCATCCGACATTGCCGTGGGGCAGCTCTACCTCTTCCGTCAGGATGCCGAAGACCGCAGCAACGCACGCGCCATCATTCGCGACGTCTGCGCCGAACTCAAGCTCGAGGTGCTCACCTTCCGCTCAGTGCCGGTGATTGAGGAAGCGCTGGGACGGCGCGCCGCTGCCAGCCGCCCGTGGATGGAGCAGGTGATTGTGCGGCGCACCCCCGAGGCGTGCGATGCGGGCGACGAGTTCGAGCGCGCGCTCTACCGGGCGCGCAAAATGATCGTAAACCGGGCGCACGAGAAGGGCGTCCAGCGCCTCTACATTGCGTCGCTCAGCGGGCGCACCATTGTCTACAAGGGGCTGGTGCTCGCCACCGAACTCGTGCACTTCTACCCCGACCTGAGCGACACCGACTTCACAAGCGCCATCGCAGTCTTCCACCAGCGC
This sequence comes from uncultured Chloroflexia bacterium, assembly GCA_963773745.1. GTDB lineage: Bacteria > Chloroflexota > Anaerolineae > Caldilineales > Caldilineaceae > UBA5069. The sequence goes on along the minus strand of CAVZCL010000001.1, from coordinate 492,839 downwards.
TACTCGACCAACACCTTCCCCACGTGGGAACGCGCACAGCCCTTCCGCATGGTCTGCCACAACGGCGAAATCAACACGCTCCAGGGCAACGAGAACTGGATGCGCGCGCGCGAGGCCGATTTGTCGCACCCGGTGTGGGGCGACAATGTAAGCCAATTGCGCCCCGTTATTGCGCGCGAGAGCAGCGACAGCGGCAAGCTCGACAACCAGCTCGAACTGCTTGTACGCAGCGGGCGCGACATTCGCCACGCCATGCTCATGATGATTCCCGAGGCGTGGGAGCGCATGCCCGAGGGCGAAGTGAGCCCGTCGCGGCGCGCCTTCTACCAATATCACAGCGCGCTGATTGAGCCGTGGGATGGCCCCGCGGCCGTTACGTGGACCGACGGCCGTATCGTAGGCACGATCCTTGACCGCAATGGCCTGCGTCCCGCCCGCTACGTCGTGCTCGACAACGGTTTCGTAATCCAGATCCAGCGAAGTGGGCGCGGTTGACTACGACGAGTCGCCGCGTGATTCAGAAGGGCAAGCTGGGGCCGGGCGAAATCTTTTGCGTCGACACAACGCGTGGCGCGGTGATGAATGACTACGAGGTGACGCGCTACTTTGCCACGCGCAAACCCTATGATCGCTGGGTGCTCGAGAATCTCGTCAATCTGGATGATGTGGTGGCCCGACGCGCAAAAGCCGCAGGCGAGGGGGCAGCCCAGGCCGCACCGGCGCATGCAACCGATGGCGCAGCGTCATCCAATGGGCTTGAAGAGACCGATCGCGAGCATCCGAGCCCGGAACTGGTGCAGCAGCAGTTGAGCTTTGGCTACTCCAGCGAGGAGATTGTGGTCGTGCTGCGCCCCATGGTGCTGAATGGGCAGGAGCCCGTGGGCAGCATGGGTGACGACGCGCCGCCTGCCGTCATGAGCATGCTGCCGCGTTCTCTCTTCGGCTACTTCAAGCAGCGCTTTGCCGAGGTGACAAATCCGCCCATAGATCCGCTGCGCGAGGAGATGGTGATGAGCACGCGCATGCTGCTTGGTCAGCGCGCCGATCTGCTCAGCGAGACGCCCGAGGCAACGCGGCTCATCGAACTGAAATCGCCTGTCCTCAAGCCGGCGCATATGGCGGCGCTGCGCAACATGGCCGAGCCGGAGTTTAGCGCCGCAACGGTTGCTTCCGTCTGGCAGTCGCCGGACGGCGGCGCAGCCGCGGCAGGCGCAGCCCTGCGCGCGGCCGTGGCGCGCCTCTGCGCCGAGGCCGAACGCGCGGTGCGGGGTGGTGCGCGCATCCTCATCATTAGCGACGCCACGGCCGATATGCACACGCTGCCGATTCCCGCACTGATAGCCGTGGGCGCCGTCCACCACCACCTGATTCGCCAGGGGCTGCGCATGAATGCCAGCATTGTGTGCGAAAGCGGCGAGCCACGCGAGGTGCACCACTTTGCCGCGCTGATTGGCTATGGCGCCAATGCCGTCTATCCCCACCTTGTGTACAGCGCGATTGAAGAGATGGTTGCCGAAGGTCGTCACACGGAGGGCATGACGCTGGCGCAGGCGTTGGGTAATTTCGTCAAGGCGGTGGACAAGGGCCTGCTCAAGATCATGAGCAAAATGGGTATTGCCACAATTGACGCCTATTGCGGCGCGCAGACCTTTGAGGCGCTGGGTGTGGGCTCCGAACTGCTTGACGTTGCCTTTGTTGATACGCCGAGCCTCGTTGGCGGCGTCGGCTTCCAGAGCGTGGCCGAAGATGTGCTCACCTGGCACGCCAAAGGCTATCCCGAATCAGCGACCAGCCGCACGGTCAAGCTTGAGACATGGGGCCTCTACAAGCCCCGCCGCGGCGGTGAACTGCACGAGTGGAGCCCGCAGGTGGTGCATGCGCTGCAAGCTGTGGCGAAGGCCACAACGCGCACCGAGAGCCTTGAAAAGCACAAGGTCTATGCGGCCATGCTCAACAGCATGCGCCTTGCGCCGCGCCACCTGCTCGGCTTTGTGGCCACGCGCCCCGCGATTCCCGTCGAGCAGGTTGAATCGCCCATGAACATCTTGCGCCGCTTTAGCACCGCGGCCATGAGCCACGGCGCGTTGAGCAGCGAGGCGCACGAAAACCTGGCCGTTGCCATGAATCGCCTGGGTGGCAAGAGCAACTCGGGCGAGGGGGGCGAGGCCAAGGAGCGCTACTTCACCGAGCGCGCCAGCAACATCAAGCAGATTGCGTCCGGCCGCTTTGGCGTTACGCCTGCCTACTTGATGAGCGCGGAAGAGATCCAAATCAAGATGGCGCAGGGCTCCAAGCCGGGCGAGGGCGGCCAGCTCCCGGGCCACAAGGTCACCGCCGAGATTGCCATCCTGCGCCACAGCACGCCGGGCGTCGCCCTCATCAGCCCGCCGCCCCATCATGATATCTACAGCATTGAGGACCTGGCGCAGCTGATCTACGACCTCAAGACAATCAACCCCACAGCTAAGATCAGCGTCAAGCTGGTGGCGCAGCAGGGTGTAGGCACAATTGCCGCCGGCGTGGCCAAAGGCTTTGCCGATGTGATTCACATTAGCGGCGCCAATGGCGGCACGGGGGCAAGCCCGCTGAGCAGCATCAAGAATGCCGGCCTGCCGTGGGAGATCGGCCTCTCCGAAACGCATCAGGTGTTGCTGGCCAACGGGCTGCGGCCGCGCGTCCTCCTGCGCACGGACGGCGGCATTGCCACCGGCCGCGACGTGGTCATGGCCGCCATGCTGGGGGCCGATGAGTACTCCTTTGGCACCAGCGTGCTGATTGCCGAGGGCTGCACCATGGCAGCGCGTCTGCCACAAGAACACCTGCCCTGTGGGTGTGGCCACGCAGGACCCCGAGCTGCGCAAGAAGTTCATTGGCACGCCGGAGATGGTCATGAGCTTCCTCACGGCGGTGGCCGAAGAGGTGCGCGAGGTGCTGGCCGCGCTGGGCTACCGCAGCCTTGACGAAGTTGTGGGCCACCCCGAATTGTTGGAGCAGGTTGTGCATGGGCGCGAGGCCGGTTTCCTGGATCTGACACCGCTGCTGGGCGTTCCCGACACGGGCAGCGCACGCCGCAACGTGCTCCCCAGAAACGAACTGCCCGTAGAGACGAACATTGGCGACCGCATCACCGAGCAGGTGCTCGCCAGCCTGCGCGCCGATCCGGACGCGCCCGTCCGTCTGGCGCACAAGATTGACAACACGCAGCGCACGGTCGGCGGCCGCCTGTCGGGTCAACTTGCGTTGCGCTACGGCGACGAGGGGCTGCCCTCCGACAAGGTGCGGATTACCTTCACGGGGTCGGCCGGGCAGTCATTTGGCGCCTTTGGCATCAACGGGCTCTCGCTCTTGCTCGTGGGTGAGGCGCAGGATTACGTGGGCAAGGGGCTGAGCGGCGGCGAGATTGTTGTGCGCCCCTCGGAAGATGCGCGCTACGTGCCGCACCAGAATGTGATCATCGGCAACACCGTGCTCTATGGAGCAACGGGCGGACGGCTGCACGCGGCCGGCATTGCGGGCGAGCGCTTTGGCGTGCGCAACAGCGGCGCCGTAGCCGTGATTGAAGGCGCGGGCGAACATTGCTGCGAATACATGACGGGCGGCACCGTGGTTGTGCTGGGTGACACGGGGCGCAACTTTGGCGCCGGCATGAGCGGTGGCCAGGCCTTCATCTATGACATCAACGAGACCTTCGAGCGTCGCTACAACCCCGAACTCATCGCGGTGCGCCGCATGCGCGGCAACGGTGACGACGCGCTGCTCAAGCAACTGATCCTCGAACACTACGAGAAGACGGGCTCACTGCGCGCCAAGGCGATTCTGGAGGATTGGGAGCGGCAGCTTCAACTCTTCTGGCAGGCCGCCCGCGCGAGAACATCGTCGCCATCGAAAATGCCACCGAGGGCTCGGAAGAAGAAGAAGGGATTGTGGAAGAGACTGTGAAGGGGTAGGGCGCTCGAGTCCGAGTGCGCTTGAAGATGGTATCAGATGATCAAGAAGCTGCGATTCGTCTCTCCTCAATCCCCAGGGAGAATCATGCAGAAAGCGCCACCCCATGCGCGGTGCCATTCTGAGCCTGATCGAGTTGCAGGCTGCAGCCACGACCAAACGGCGTGAACTTGAAACGTCTTGACGAAGATGTGACCAGCGCTGAGGTGGCGAGCGCTACGGGAATTGCCGAATCGATTCACGAACGGGTGAAGCGTCTCCTTCGGAATAGGTAACACGAGGTGCTTGACTGTCGAACTGGATTCTTGAGGAATAGCGCCGAGCGCGCTTAACACGGGTTTATTCTCACAACGAGGAATTTGCATGTCAAAAACACTATTCGAAAAAGTCTGGGACGCCCACATTGTTTCGCAGGACGAAGCGGCTCCCGCTGTACTCTATATTGACGCACACCTGATCCACGAGGTCACGTCACCGCAGGCCTTTGCCACACTGCGCGAGCGCGGGCTGCCCGTGCGCCGCCCCGAGCGCACCTTTGCCACCATGGACCACGCCATCCCCACGCGCAACGTGGACATTGCGCTGTGGCCGGCCGACGCCGCCACACAGGTGCGCACGCTGCGCGAAAACTGCGCCGATTTCGGCGTCACCCTGTGGGACATTGAAGGGGACGTGCAGGGCATTGTCCACGTGGTGGGGCCCGAAATGGGCGTCACGCAGCCCGGCATGACGATTGTCTGCGGCGACAGCCATACAAGCACACACGGCGCCTTTGGCGCACTGGCCTTTGGCATTGGCACCAGCGAAGTGGGCCATGTGCTGGCAACGCAGTGCCTGCTCCAGAAGAAGCCAAAAACCTTCGCTATCAATGTAGAGGGCGAGTTGGGTTTGGGCATCACCGCCAAGGACATCATCCTTGCCATCATCGCGCAGAACGGCGCGGCGGGGGGCACCGGCTATGTCTTCGAGTACCGCGGCAGCGCCATCCGCAGGTTGAGCATGGCAAACCGCATGACCATCTGCAACATGAGCATTGAGGGCGGCGCGCGTGCCGGCATGATTGCACCCGACGACACGACCTTTGAATACATCAAGGGACGCCCCTATGCGCCCGGGGAAGACGACTGGGAGAAGGCAGTTGCCTACTGGCGAACGCTTGTGACGGACGATGACGCCATCTTCGACCGCGAGATGACGCTCGACGCAAACGCACTGCAGCCCATGGTGACCTACGGCACCAACCCAGGGCAGGGCGTCGGCGTCAACGGCCGCATCCCCACCGTGGAAGAACTGGCGGACCCAGCCGACCGCCGCAGCCTGCTCAGCGCGCTCGAATACATGGGGCTGCAGCCGGGCCAGGCCATGGAGGGGCAACACGTCGACATTGTCTTCATCGGTTCGTGCACAAACAGCCGCATTGAGGACCTGCGCGAGGCGTCGGCGATTGTGCAGGGCAAGCGTGTGGCGAGCAACGTGCAGGCGCTGGTTGTGCCGGGCTCCAAGGCCATCAAGGCGCAGGCCGAAGCCGAGGGGCTCGACCGCATCTTCACCGAGGCCGGCTTTGAGTGGCGCGGCGCGGGCTGCTCCATGTGCCTGGCCATGAATGACGACAAGGCGGGCGCGGGCAAGTACGTGGCAAGCACCAGCAACCGCAACTTCCAGGGGCGGCAGGGGCCGGGCGCGCGCAGCCTGCTCATGTCGCCGATCATGGCGGCAGCCGCGGCGCTGAATGGCCATGTGGTGGATGTGAGGGAGATGCTGTAGAATCGAGCTACTTTCGTCCATCTGCGAGGATGCGCAAAGCAACTCATCGCTGACCGAAAACCCGCTTCACTGAATCTACTTGATTCCATCAGCTGGACGCCTATGCGAATGAGCCGCGGCGTTTCGCTTCAATCCGTGTTGAGGCCGAGTGTACCCATGATTCTAAGGCACTGACCAAAGCGTGTTGTTACGTGGCGACCCTGTGCCCGTCTTCGATCAGTAAATCGATGCGAATCCCAGTTCAACTGCCAACGTCGATTGCTTCATGCTTCACCAGCGCCAAGCTCTGGCGGAGGGATTAACCTATCGGGTTGGCGAGCTTGATCGCACAACCAGTCTCATGGTCGGGAGGATGTTTCGGACGAAATGGATGCGATGCACGTTGTCACAGCACAACTGCTGCATGCAGACTTTGTGACGTGCGATGACCGGTTGATTCGGAAATTGCGCCGTGTTCTGCCTGGGGATTTATCCTTTGGCAGCCCGATTGACTTTTGTCGAAAGGCGGGTCGTTATATGATTGAGCGGACCTTGATGACTGACGACGAACTCTCCGACAAGTTGTTCGATGTTCTAATACGTGAATTCGGTCCGGTGGAGGCTGCTCGGGTCGTTGCACGGCTGGCAGCTCCAGTGGAACATGTTGATTCTCGTTCAGCGCTCATCGCAATCTCCTGCCACGTCCAGTTGAAAACGCCATAAGTCACTCCGTTTGCCTGATGTGCATGTGAGCCATCGGCTCTGCACCGCATGAAAACAGTATATCGTATTGCACAAAGTGGACTAAAATAAGATAGATAAGAAACGAATCGAGTGATCCCCTTCACCACCCTGACAGCCACCGCCGCGCCACTGCGCGCCGAGAATGTGGACACCGACCAGATTATCCCCGCACGCTACCTCACGGCCGTGACGAAGGAAGGCATGGGCGACGGCCTCTTCTCCTCGTGGCGCTATGCGCGCGATGGTTCGACCAACCCCGACTTCGTCCTCAACCGCGCCGAGTTTGACGGCGCTGAAATCCTCATCGCCGGGCGCAACTTCGGCTCGGGCTCCAGCCGCGAACACGCAGTGTGGGCGCTCACCGAATACGGCTTCCGCTGCGTCATCGCGCCCGCCTTTGCCGACATCTTCTACAACAACTCGCTCAAGAGCGGCCTGTTGCCCGTGGCGCTCTCGGAGGAGGCGGTCAACCTGCTTTGGGACCTGGTGGAAGAAGAGCCCGAGACGCGCCTCGTGGTTGATTTGAAGAGCCAGACCGTCACCCTGCCCGATGGCCAGACCCACGCCTTCGAGATCGATCCCTTCCGCAAGCTCTGCCTCCTCAACGGCGTGGATGACATGGGCTACATCATGTCCAAGGATGAGGCGATTTTGGCATACGAAGCGCGCCCGCGCTGGTAGATGTGAACGGTTGTTCCACATGCAAAGCGAGGCTTCCAATTCTGGAAGCCTCGCTTTTTGTTGCGGCTACTTTGTAACCACCGGCAGGTAGAGGAAGCGCTCCGTGCCGCTCGACAAGCTCAAGCGCGCCTCCTGCAGCACCACATTGCCGGGTGAGAGCAGCTGTGCGCGCACCCCCACAGGCGCGATCACGCCCTTGGCCTTGGTGAAGGTGGTGGTCAGCTTCCCTTGCGCATTGGTGACACCATCCACGACTTCAACGTTGCCCACCAAAAGCCCCGTCTGTCCATCTCCTTCAACGCCAATGCGTACCTTCTGGTTTGCCATCGGCGTGCCCCAGTCGTCCACCACAGTGGCCACGAGCGTCGTTGTGGGGCCGCCGCTCAGGTTTGGCGGAGAAGCGGTGAAGAGGATGGTGTTCGCAATTGGGTTGCGAATATGCACCACGGCGCTGGCGCTGAGCGCACCGGTCTGCGCCGTAAGCGTGACGTCGCCGGGCGTATTGGGAGCCGTGAAGGTAGTTGCCACGCGGCCCAGCACCGTCGCCAGGTTGGTGGCCGCCAGCGAACCATCCGATGCGCTCAGGGTAACCGGCGTGCCGTCGGCCACAGTCATGCCCTGGTCATCGAGAACGCGCACCACCACATCCACCGTATCCGTCCCGTTGGGCCGCAGATAGTGGTTGAAGTTCTGCTCATCGAAGAATATTTCTGCGGGCGGGCGGAAGTACTGCACCGCGAACTCAACGCTATCGCCAATCGCGTCATCGTACTTGTCCTGTGTGGAAGCGGTCACCGTTGCTTGTGCACCGCTCTTGGCCGTCGTGGTCGCTTCGGCTTCGGCTGAGGAGACAGCCTCCCAGTTGGGGTAGATCTTCACCGTGCGGTCGGCCGTCTCGCCGAAATTAAGGCAGGGATTGCCTGGGACGAGATTCCACTCGGCCAGCCAGCCCGCGGGCAACTTGAAGTCGGGCGTGGTGAAGCAGCGCTGTTTGCCATCGCGATTCTCGTAGCGCAGCGTCACAAGGAATGGGCTGCCGTCGTTGGCAATCACACCCGGGTTAAGCACAGTCAGGCTGAAGGGTTGGAAGTTGATCGGTGCAGGGTCCATGCGCTGCACTGTCTCACTACCGATTTGGCCCCGTAGCCAGAGATACCCCACGCCGCGCCCGGGGCCCGTGAATCCGGGCAAGCCAAACTGGCCGTCGCCGGGCTGGCCGTCACCGTGCGCGCCGTCGTCAAAGAGTTGGAACTCACTGCCCCAGCGGCTGCCGTCGGGCTTCTGCAGCCAGCCGGTAAGCACGTTGCCGGCAAAGGCGCGTCCCATATTGACCTTGAGCGGGAACGCCTTGAAGGAAGAGGGTGCATGGTCAAATGTGCCCACGGCTTCAAGCTCGCTCGCCGCCAGGCTGCTGAAGGAATAGGTGGCGGAACCCGAAGTCCCGGCGTCCACCGTGGCACTCCAGACGCCTCTGCGTCCCTTCACATCCACCTGAACATACTGCACGCTGCGGTCACCCGGGCTGTTGTCCACGGTGAGGCAGAGCACGCCGCTTGCGGCGCAGTCCACCGGATTGCCATCGGGCGTCTTCACCAGCAGCGGCTCGAAGTTGCCGCTGAAGCCGGTTTGCAGGAAGCCAATGCTCTCGATGAGAGAGTCCACCGTCACCGTGTGCGTGCGTGTGGGCTGCGGCGGTGCAGGCGTGAAGATATAGCCTGAGTTGTTGGTCGCGCCATTCACATCGTTGTTGCTCACAATCACTTCGTCGGGCGGCTGCAGAATGAGCGATGAGAAGCGTGATAGACCAATCTGAGCGCCGCCGGAGTCGCCCGCCTGCAACTGCTGATACTGGTAACGAATCTCGCCCGTCTGCTCGTTGAGCCACACCTGGTAGGCGCGGCAGCCGCCGCCCAGCGCCTCGCCAATCGTCGTCACAATGTGCCACTCGTCTATACCCAGGTTGGCCGTATAGACCTTGGCCTGCTGGCCGTAGTTGTTGCCGAAGTAGCATGCGGCCTGGGGCGCGTCGGGAGAGGCAATCGCGATTGTCTCGCTGATTGGCGTGGTGCTGCTGTAGGGCACGCCCGCCTCGGCCGCCTGAGCCACCTCGGCTGCCTGGGCTGCCGTCGCACTCTGCACAGCCGCCGCTGCTTCCGCTGCCAGGCTCGGTGGAGGGCTCACATAGGCCCACTTCATGTTCGTGTTGTAGAGCGTGTTCAGGAAACTGCCGCCAAGGAGGCAAAATGGGCCCGTGCACGGGTCCATCTTGATGTAGCCCGTGGGATAGACGCGCGCCACTGTGTTGTCGCCACCCCAAACCGGTCCCTTCATCGGCACATCGAGATAGGTGCCCAGCACTCCGGCATCCTGGCTCAATCCAATCTCGAACCACTGATAATCGGGCGGGTCCATCTTGTCCCAGCGGTAGGTCCACTTGTCGCTCACGTAGTCGCTCCAGCGGCCCGCGCCGGCAGAGTGGCCAAGCTGGGCGCGCAGCACTTCGCCCGTCTGTGCCAGTTGCGAGGGGTTCACATAGAAGAATTGGCCGCCGCTGCCCAGCGCCGTCAGCAGGTAAGGCACAATGCCGGTTGGCTGCGAGGCGTCGGCCGCCTTGCCCATGAATGCCTTCATGGAAGACGAGACGTTGGGCGGCGTGGGCGGAGCTGAACTGCAGCCGCCCAGCAGCACCACAGACCCACGCACGCCGCGCCCTGTGAGCAGCTGGCGCATGGTGGCGGCAGTGGGCGATGCGAAGGAGTCACCATCGGTGTAGAGCCACGCCTGGCCGCCGCGCATGGTTTCGGCCCCCTGCGCCAGCGCGCCCAGACCATTGACGAGGCAGTTCGGATCGGCTGCGCCGGTGGCTGTGAGCGCATTGATGCCGGTGGCGGCGTTGGCCGCGGTGAAGTAATCCTTGAAGAACGGCTGGACTGCAGGTGAGCCATTGTTGAAGGTGAAGAGCTTGAACTGCGTCCCCTTGGGTTCCTGTGCGGCGTCATTGGTTTGCTCAATCGCCACGGTCTTGATGCCCTCTATCTTGGGCCCCGCCATGCTCGCTGAATTGTCAACGACCATCGTCAGCCGCTTCCACCACTGGTAGTCCTCGCCGCCGGATGGGGGCGAAACGTTGAGCGCCGCGTTCTGCGCACCCTGTGTGCCATCCGCGGCGAGCAATGCTGCCGCCCCCGTGGCGCTGCCAAAGGGATTGGCCAACCCGATGTTCTTGGTAATCGCCTCGGCGGTGTTGCTGTCGGTGGGCAACCCCATCTGCTGCCACGCCAGAATGTAGACGAAAGCGGTGCAGGTGTCGTCGAAGATGTCGCCATTCGACTCGAACTTGGGGTCCGTATAGGCGCGCTGCACCATGGAATGGCCGTGTGCGACGCGATCCACCGGTGCGCCTGCGGGGCCGCCGCCCGATGTGCGCCCGTCCTGCACGTTGTCTGTGAAGTCCCACAGCATGGCGGCAATCGCCAGTTCGTTCTGGTCGGAGAGCAAATTGGCCGGGCGGGTGGAATCGTACTGCTCCAAATCCACGCTGATCCCGGGTACGCCCGCGCCGTTCATGTCGAAGTAGAAACTGGCGTTCGCATAGCCGCGCGCCAGGCGCACGGCGCTCTGGTAGTAGTCGGGGTAGCCCTCACCCCATGAGAGTTCGCGGTCGGCCACAAGCGTGTCCACATTGTGCGGGCCGCCGCCATTGTCATCGCAGCCATATTCATCGTCGGCCATGTGGCCCCACTCGTGCATGATGACGCTGTCATCCCACTGGTCCGGGTCCGATGGGTCGTCGGCAATCGTAATCTCTCCCCAGAAGCTCGTGTAGTAGGAGCCGGTATCCCCATAGTTCTTTTCCCAGTGGACCTCAGCCGCCTCGTCAAAAGTGGCGTCGTCGTCGCGTGCGCCGCCACTCTCATTCCAAACGCTCCACGCCTGGAAGACGGCATCGGCAATGTTGAAGATGCCGCTCTGCTCGTCGTTGAGGTTGAAGTTGATTGTGAAGGTGCCGCCTTCGGATTCGATGATGCTCGAATCAAACTCGTAGACCTCATCGATCCACGAACTGTCCTCGACCTCAACCACGGTCTTGCCGCCCGAATTCAGCTGTGCGCGCAGCCGCACGTAGAGCTCCAGTTCGTCGTCAAAGACGCCGTCGTCATCGCAGAAATTGAAGCTGTAGCGGCCGTCGCCATTCGTCAGCTTGCGGCCATACTCGTCATCAAAGAGAGTGTCCTCTTCGCGCATGGCAATGACCGCATTGGCCACAGGCACCATAACGGCAGCCGCCAGCCCGCCTGCCACAGGGCGGCGCTCAATGCGCATGACCCGCCCCGAAATGCTGAAGCAGGGATCGTTCGGTTCGGCCGGCTCGGCGGGTGCATCGGGCGAGGCGGGGTCCACCTCGGCGGCCGTGGCGGAAAGCTGCTCAACCTCTGGCACCATGGGGACCGTTCGCGGGTCGACTGCCGTGATGTCCTTGGTGCTGACTTGCGCGCCCGTTGCGCGCACATCAAAGAAGATGACGCCAAGGGGCGCGTACTGCTCGCTGGGCGAAGGTGCGATGGCAGCCATGGCCATGACGCGATAAACCCCTTCGCCGTTAAAGCGCACCTGGCGCTGGGCGCGCACAACCTGCCCATCCACAACCGGACCGCTGCTCTCCTCGGCCGGCCCGCCCAGCAGCTCGCCGCCGTCCGGCAGCAGCCACTGCACGCGCAAGTCGGGCGCATCGGTCATAAGACGCACTTCGAGCGTCAGGTTGGCCGCGCCACTCGGGGCCACAGGCCCGTCGGTGGCCAGTGTAAGGGTGAGCGGTGACAAACGGTCGCTCACGACATCAGTGATGGCCCCGGATGAAGCAAGCGGCTCCTGCAAGGGCGGGGCGGCCAGTGCGGGGCGAGCAGGCACGAGTGACAACAGAATTGCGAATAAGGAGGGCCATAATAACCATTGTGCGCGCTGGGCGCGCCTTGACGTGCGCTGCATGACGTCGATCCTCGCTGGCTGTGCAACCGGAAACTGTGGAGAGGCTGCGCAATCATACTCGGCTTTTGGATAATGTCAATGTGCGCTAAAACACAGGCGACGCGGGTCGCGCACGACAGTCAATCGTCTCGACCATCAAGTGGCAAGTGGCAAGTGGCAAGTGGACTGAGCGAACGCGTGCCAGCCCATGCCGGCCACTTTTGGCACGTCTCTGTTTGTGTGCTATACTAGCCATTGAACGGCCCGTAAACTTTTCGTGATAACTCGCTATTGAATTGCACAGCAAGTTGAGTTGCGCGGCGCCGCAGAGCAGGCGACCGCGCACATCGCGTTGTCCGCAGCCCATACCTCGCAGCAATCTGCTGCATAGAGGAACCGCTGGCCGCGCCTGCGCGTTGAGTGGGTGTCCACAACGTTCGCTTCTCAATCAGCTTAATCAGCCAAACCCCATCTCCGGTCGGAACCTCCGGCCCCTATCGCTGGTCGCGCACAGGCTTGTTGCTCGTGCCGACCTCCAGATCAGGCAGAACCCACCAAGGAGAAATCAGCATGAACAAGCCCGAACAGCTTCACCCCCGTGTTTTGGACGCGCAGAGCAGCCTTGCCAACGGCAAGATCTCCCGCCGCTCCTTCCTGCGCTTTGCCACCCTGCTGGGCGCGTCCGCCACAACGGCCTATGCGCTGGCCGCCTGCGGGCCAGGGGGCGAGGCCGCCGCACCGGCAGCCGGGGCCGCAGCAGGCGCAGCCGCAGCCGTCGCCACCGGCGCCATCAAGCGCGGCGGCTCGTGGACAAGCGCTATGCAGCTGCAGAAGATCGACCACCCTTCCCGCCTCTCTTGGATTCAGGGCGCGAATGTCGTCATGCAGGTGAACGAGTATCTGACGATGACCGGCTCCGACAACATCACACGCCCCTTCCTGCTCGACAAGTGGGAAGCCAACGATGATGTCAATGAGTGGACCCTCTTCCTGCGCCAGGATGTTACCTTCAACAATGGCGATAACTTCACCACCGACGATGTCCTCTTTACCATGGATGCCTGGTTCGATGACGAAATCGGCTCGAGCATGAAGAGTTTCCTCAGCTATTTGGGCGGCATGCAGAATGTCGAGAAGGTGGACGACTACACCCTCAAGCTCTACCTCAACGAACCGAGCATCAGTGTGCCCGAGGACTTGAACCAGTACCCTGGCGTCATGCTCAGTAAGAGCTTCCAGGGCGACTTCGTCAAGCAGCCCCTGGGCACCGGCCCCTTCCTGCTGACCGAATATCGCGAGGGCGAGCGCGCGGTGATGAGTGCGCGCAAGGATTACTATCGCATGGGCGAGGATGGCTCACCGCTCCCCTATCTTGATACGGTGACCTACGTTTCGCTCGATCATGATGCCGCCGTTGCGGCGCTGCTGGCCGGGCAGATTGACTCCATGTACAACCCCACGGCCTCCGACTGGGAGGCACTGAGCACACAGGAGAGTCTGAGCGTGATCCCCGCCAGCACGGCGCAGGTGCTCGTCGGCCGCGTCCGCACCGACCTTGAGCCGTGGGATGATGTGCGCGTGCGCAACGCCCTGAAGATGTGCCAGGACCGCGAGCGCATTCTTGAGCTTGCCTACAAGGGACAGGGCGACCTGGCGATGGATGCGCACATTGCGCCCGTCCACCCCGCCTATGCGCCGCGCCCGATTCCGGCCTATGACCCCGACGGCGCGAAGGCGCTGCTTGAGGAGTATGCCGCCGAAAAGGGCATAACACTGCCCCTCAAGGTGACTCTCGCCACCAAGAACGACGAAGGTGAAGACCTCTTAGCGCAGGCCTTCAAGGAGATGGCGGCACCCGCCGGCTTCGATATTGCGCTCGACATCACCGACGCAAATGGCTATTGGGACCGCTGGACCGAGGTGGACCTGGGCATTACCGTCTGGGCGCACAGGCCGCTGGGTACAATGGCGCTGGCTGCCGCCTACACCGCCGACGCCGACGGTAACCCCGTGGACTGGAACGAGACCCGCTGGGTGGATGATGAGTTCGTTACGCTGCTTGCGCAGGCGCAGCGCACCCTCGACGTGGATGCGCGCCGCGAGGTCATGGGGCAGATTGCAGGACATCTTCCAGGAGCGCGGCCCAGTCTTCATCTCCTTCTTCAAGAGCGTTTGGAACATTACAAAGAAGGAATTCCAGAACGTACAGGGGCACCCCACCAGCTATGACCTGCTGACGGAAGTGTGGAAGGACGCGTAACGGCGGGGAGTCGGGTGTTGGGCGTCGGCTGTCGTGAACAGCGGCAACGGCGCTTCGCACCCGGCCCCCCAAGCACTTGAAGCGAAGCTTCCGCTTCTGGAAGCCTCGCTTCGGCCCGTCCTACACCAGACCGCCGACACCCGACACCCGAATTCCCCATGGCCCGCTTCCTCATCCGCACAATTACATCCACGCTCGTCACCATGATCCTGGTGTCGGCTCTGCTCTTCACCCTCATGGAGGTGCTGGGGCGCAGCGTTTCGGTGCAGGTGCTGGGCGTCTTCGCCACAGAAGAGCAGTACGCCTCCTACGACAACCAGTTTGCGCTCGATGAGCCCGCCATCCTGCGCTACAGCGACTGGTTGCTGGGCAACGATTGGCGTGCCAGCCGAAAAGTGGGCCACCCGGTGGAGACCGTGCGCAACCCCACCGCAGGTGAAAACGAGTGGTGGACCAACGTTGATGGCCAGTACACGCGTTGGCGCATGGAGGATGGAGAACTTGTAACCATCCTGCGCAATGAGGATGGCTCCTACCGCGAGGAGCTGAATACTGCCGTCAACTGGACGGCGGACGCCGATGGCCGCGAAACCTTCTGGGGCACAGACACCAAGGGCAATGTGGTGCAGTGGGTGCGCGGCGGGGGCGAAACGGTCTTCCGCTTTGGCCGCCAGGGCATGCTCGAGGAAAGCGGCGGCCCGGTGGATTACATTCCCCTGCGCAAGGGGCTGGTGCGCGGTGATCCAGGCATTTCGCTCCAGTATGGGCGGCCCGTGGGCTATATCATGTGGCCGCGCATTCGCAACACCATGGTGCTGGCAGGGATTGCGTTCCTCGTCGTCATGCCGCTGGCGCTGCTGCTGGGCATCCTGGCAGGCGTCAGGGCGGGGCGCTGGCAGGATCGCGCCATCTCATTTGGCGGGCTGCTGCTGACGGCCACGCCCGAGTTTGTGGTGGGTATCTTCCTGATTCTCGTCTTTGGCATCTGGCTCGGATGGCTGCCGCCGGCGTCCATCTTCCTGAGCGACAGCGACATCTTCAACATGCGGCTGATCGCGCTGCCGGTGATTACGCTCACCGCCGTGGAGCTTGGCTATGTGGCGCGCATGACGCGCGCCAGCATGGTGGAGGTGATGGATTCGCCCTATGTGCGCACGGCCATCATTAAGGGCATGCCCATGCGGCGGGTGGTCTTTCGCCATGCGCTGCGCAACGCGCTCATGGCCCCAATCACAATCATCATGCTCCACATTAACTGGCTGGTGGGTGGCATTGTGGTAGTGGAGGTCGTCTTCGGCTTCCCCGGGCTGGGCAACTTCATCTATCAGGCGGCCATGTTCGGCGACTACAACTCGGTTGAGGCGGCCGCGATGTTCCTCGTGCTGGTGGCCGTGCTCACGCGTATTCTGGGCGACCTGATCTATCTCTATCTGAACCCGAAGATTCGGTATGCGTAAGCGGCGCACGCGTCTCCAAAAGCCGTTGCCGATCGTAGCGGGGGGCTTCCAGCCCTCCGGCCCTTGTAGGTCACGTCTCCTGGCGTGACGACCGTAGGTCACGTCTCCCGGCGTGACGACCGTTGGTCACGTCTCCTGGCGTGACGCCAACGCGTACAAATTGCCGAGGCCGGAAACGGAGGGCTGCAAGCCCCCCGCTACGCATGCAGCGGACTTTCGAGACGCACCACTGAAGCCGCCGCGATGAGTTTGCGATACGCTTTGCCGCATACCAAGAGAAGCATTCATGACAGCAATGACGCAGCAAACAAAAGTGAAAAGCGCCAAACGCCCCTCGCGGCTGCGCCGCTGGTGGGGCGGTGTGTCGGTGCTCTTTTCGTCGCCCATTGCCACAGTTGGCTTTGCCATTGTTCTCTTTTGGGTTGTGCTGGGGCTGATTTCGTTTATCTGGACGCCCTTTCCGCCCAATGCAAATCTCTTTGACGCGAATCTAAACCCCAGCGCCACAAACTGGCTGGGCACCGACCAGCTCGGGCGCGACGTCATGTCGCGCATTATGGCCGGCACGCAGGTTGTGCTCCTCAAGACGCGGCTGCCCGGCGGCGCAACCATTCCCGGCGGCGTGGTGGTGTGGGGCGTGCTGGGCGTCATGCTGCTCGGCGCGCTCTTTGGGCTGAATGCAGGCTATCGCGGCGGCTGGTGGGACACGAGCATCATGCAGGTGCTCGACGCGTTCATCGCCTTCCCTGTCATTGTGCTCTATCTGGTGATTGTCTCTTCGTTTGGCCGCAGCGATCTGGTGGTGATTCTAGCCATTGTGGTGACGGGCACGCCCGGTGCGGCGCGCCTCATCCGCAGCCTCGCGCTCGATATCAAAGGGCGCGACTATGTGCGCGCGGCGCAAACGCGCGGCGAGTCGGCCAACTGGATCATGTTCCGCGAGATTCTGCCCAACGCCATGGGGCCGCTGCTGGTGGATGCCATGTTGCGCGTCGGCTACGCCATCTTCGCCATTGGCACGCTGGGCTTTCTGGGCATTGGCCTGCCCCCGCCCGAACCGGACTGGGGCTCCATGGTCAACGATGCGCGTGGCGACATCTTCACGCACCAACTCCAGGTCATTTGGCCGGCGCTGGCGATTTCCTCGCTGGTGATCGGGCTGAACATGATGGCAGACGGCCTGCGCGAGGAGATTACGCGCTATCAGCGCTAACGCGCCCACACAAGTGGCCAGCGTAGCGGAGGGCTTCCAGCCCTCTGGCTGTTGTAGGTCACGTCTCCTGGCGTGACGACCGTTGGTCACGTCTCCTGCCGTGGCGCCAACGCGTACACATTGCCGAGGCTGGAAACGGAGGGCTGCAAGCCCCCCGCTACGGCGGTTCCACATTTCGGAGACGCACCACTTCAGCCGCTGTTCTCGAGGACGCGGCGCGCTCCAGACTCACGGCGGCTGAAGCAGCCGCTACGAAAACATTGCGTGTTTTCCAGAATTGATGACTTCGGAGTCAACAGATGGCAACGGCCGTAACCGTGGTAAAGCCCAAAGAGAAGAAGGCGGAGGCTGCGCATTCCAGCGCGCCCTCGCCGGTGCTGCGCGTCAGAGACCTGGCCATTGCCTACAAGGTGCGCGGTGGCGAGATTGAGGCCGTGCAGAATGTCTCCTTCGAGATTCACCGCGGCGAATCCTTTGGCATGGTGGGCGAATCGGGCTGCGGCAAGAGCACGGTTGCGTGGTCGATTGTCAACTTCCTGGGCAACAACGGCTACGTCAAGCGGGGCAGCATCAAGTTTCTGGGGCAGGAGCTGGTGGGCAAATCGGGCGAGGAGCTGCGCCGGCTGCGCGGCGACCAGATTGCCATGGTCTACCAGGACCCCATGCAGGCGCTCAATCCCTCCATGCGCCTTGGCGACCAGCTGAAGGAAGTGCTTACCGTACACCGCGGCATGGCCGACGAGGAGGCGCGCGCCCACAGCATCGCCATGCTCGAGCGTGTGCACATGCCCGACGCGTCGCTCGTGATGGAGCGCTTTCCCCACCAGATTTCAGGCGGGCAGCAGCAGCGCGTTGTGATTGCCATGGCGCTCCTCAACAACCCAGCGCTGCTCATCATGGACGAGCCCACCACCGCCCTCGACGTGACTGTGGAGGCCACCGTCCTCGACCTGATTGCCGACCTGCGGCGCGAGTTTGACACGGCCATCCTCTTCATCAGCCACAACCTGGGCGTGGTGGCGCGCGTCTGCAACCGTGTGGGCGTCATGTACGCAGGCGAAATGGTGGAGCGCGCAACCGTCGCCGCGACCTTCGCGCATCCGCAGCACCCCTATACGCAGGGTCTCATGCGCTGTTTGCCGCGCCTTGGCACCGAAAAGAGCGGCAGCACCCTCTACCCAATCCCCGGCCGCGTGCCGCCGCCCAACCAGCGCCCCAGCGGCTGCGTCTTTGCGCCTCGCTGCGACTATGCGCGCAGCCTCTGCCGCGAGGAGCGGCCGGAATTGCGCCTGCTCCCCTCCGGCACAACCGTGCGCTGCCACTTTGCCGAGGAGATTGACCCAGCCGCATGGACGCCGCCCGAGGAAGTTGCCGAAAGCGCCATCTCCAGCGCAGAGACCGGACACTTCTCGAGCAATGGCGCAAGCGGGACAGCAATTGAAACTGAGCCACTGCTGACCGTCAGCAGACTGAAGAAGTACTATCCCGTGCAAGGCAACGCACTGCGCGACGTGCTGGGCATGGGCGCAAAGCGCTATGTCAAGGCGGTTGAAGACGTCAGCTTTGCGGTGCCCAGGGGCAGCACGCTGGGCATTGTGGGCGAATCGGGCTGCGGCAAGAGCACGCTCATTCGCGCAATTATCGGCCTGGAGGAGACGACCAGCGGCAGCGCCGACTTCATGGGCTTCGACGTCACCGGCAGCCTCGACGAGCGCAACAGCGCCCTCATCCGCGAGCTGCAGATGGTCTTCCAAAATCCGGATTCGACAATGAACCCCTCCTACACGGTGGGGCAGCAGATTGGGCGGCCCATGGTGCGCTTTGGCACTGTGCCCAGGAGCGAAGTGCGCAACGAGGTCATGCGCCTGCTCAAAGCCATGCGCCTGGGCGAGAACTACTACGACCGGCTGCCACGCCAGCTTTCCGGTGGTGAGAAGCAGCGCGTGGGCATTGCCCGTGCCCTCGCCAGCCGCCCCGATCTTCTCCTCTGCGATGAGCCCGTAAGCGCGCTGGACGTTTCGGTGCAGGCTGCTATACTCAACCTGCTGCTTGCGATTCAGAAGGAATATGGCACCACCATGCTCTTCATTGCCCATGACCTGAGCGTGGTGCGCTTCTTCAGTGACAATGTGGCGGTGATGTACCTGGGCCAGATCATGGAGATCGGACCGACCGAGGCGATCTACGCGCCACCCTACCACCCCTACACCGAGGCGCTGCTTTCGGCCGTGCCCATTCCGGACCCAACGGCGCAGCAGAAGCGCATTCGACTGGAGGGCTCTGTGCCCAGCGCGCTCAACCCGCCCAGCGGCTGCCGCTTCCACACGCGCTGCCCCCGCCGCCACCTCATGCCCGACGGCGGCGCGGCCTGTGCCAGCGAGACGCCACCGTGGCGCGACTTCGGCGACGGCCACCGCATCTTTTGCCACCTGCCCGAAGAGACGCTGGCAGGGCTGGAGCCAGTGATTGAAAAGTAATTGGCAAGTGGTGCATTGGTCATTCGGTGGTCTGCGCAATTTGGCGCACGCTCCAATGACGACTGCACCAATGACCAATTACCCTTTGTACACACTCACGATTCAGTACGCACGCCACCCAACGCCTATGCTCATCTCTGACTGCATGACCCGCCACCCCATCCTTGTGCCGCCCACCATGTCGGCCACCGAAGCGCAGCGCATTCTTGCCGAGAATCACATCCGCCACCTGCCCGTGGTAGACAGCGGCAAGCGCCTCTCGGGCCTTGTCACTCGGCAGCAGCTCTCGCTCAAGTCCGACGCTGTGGGCAGCCTCAACGTCTGGGAAATTTCGCGCTATCTCGCCGACCTCAAGGTAAACCAGGTGATGATCAAGCGGCGCGACGTGGTCACAATCACCAAGGAGCGCACCGTGGAGCGCGCCAGCCAAATCATGGCTGACGAGAAGATCGGCTGCCTGCCCGTCGTGGAGGAAGACAACGTCGTCGTGGGCATCGTCACCGAAACAGACCTGCTGCACGCCTTCCAGGAGATGCTGGGGCTGCCCACTGAGGGCGTGCGCATCACCGTGCGCATGCGCAACATCCCGGGTGAATTCACCAAGCTGATGGCTGTGCTGGTGGAGCGCCAGTGGGGCGTCATGGGTGTGGGCACCTTCCCCACGCGCCGCCATCCCGGCTACTATGACGTTGTCCTCAAGATTCCGAATGTGGAGGCTGAGGAGGCGCGCGCCATCCTCGCCGCCATCCCCGATCAACAGGTTGTAGACGTGCGCACAGTCGCGTGAGCACGGGGCGCTCGGCCAATGATCGTGTTAACCAACCGGCTTCACTTTCAGCACTTCATTCCTGTGCTGGCGCTGCCTGGGCGCGCGAGATTCGCACGGCGCGTTTCGTAGCGGCTGCCTCAGTTGCCGAACTGACCAAGCGCCTCGCGTCTTCGACGACGGCAGCGGAAGCAGCCGTTACGGTCGCTGCTCAACGCTTTGAGCGACGCTATGCCGGCGAAACGTGACAGATGACCCCCACAGCGTGCCGCCCAGTCCATTGTCAAAACGCCCCGCACATGGGACAATGACGTCGCTGCATGGTCTCCCCCGCGCGGCTCTCTGACGCAGCTTCCCGTATTGCGACAACAAGGCTCTCATGACAATACATCTTCCTGAAGCTCGGCGCTGGCCGGGTAGTGAGTGGATTAAGGATCATCCCGCCACACTCGAGCGCATCTATGGCGTTTCGGTACGGGCTTTCGAGCGCGTCTACCCTCTCATGAAGAAGGTCGCGCCCAGCGCTTCGGAGCGGGTAATGGTCTTCGTGGAGAAGGTGGGCAAGGGCTACGTTTGGAATTGCCAGATGTGCGGCCAGTGCATTCTGCACAGCACGGGCATGACCTGCCCCATGACCTGCCCCAAGAACCTGCGCAACGGCCCGTGCGGCGGCGTGCGCGCCAATGGCCACTGCGAGGTCATTCCCGAGCGCATGTGCGTGTGGGTGCAGGCGTGGGAGCGCAGCAAGGAGATGCCGATCTACGGCCCCGAAATCATTACGCTGCAGCCGCCCGTCAACCGCACGCTCAAGAACACCAGTTCCTGGATCAACATGGTCGAAGGAATCGACAAAATCACCCCGCCCGGTTGGAGCCCTCCCAGCCAGGCGAACGGTGAAACAGCAGTACACAGATAGCACAGATTTGACAGATAACAGCGGATAGATCTTTTCCCATCAAAATGGGGAAGAAGAAATGGCGAACGCAAACGGCAAACACGCTGCCCTGACATACCGAATTATCGCGGGTTTCTATGCTGTGCATAATGCGTTAGGTTGCGGTTTCTCTGAGACGATTTACCATCAGGCGTTGCTTGTTGAACTGCGATCCAGGAATATGGATGTCGTTTCTGAAGCGCCAATACATGTGTATTACCATGGTCAACCTGTAGGGCACTTTTTTGCTGATTTGGTTGTGAATGGCGTTGTCATTCTAGAGCTCAAAGCAGTGGAAGAGCTTGAAGACGTCCATCGAGCTCAGCTTCTCAACTACTTGAAGTCAACCGAAATCGAAGTCGGATTGCTGCTCAACTTTGGTGCAACTGCCACAGATTGAACGCAAGGTGCTGGACAACGAACGCAAAGGTGCACTTACATGGATGAAGTCTCACCCAAGTCGAGCAGCTTGCCCGTGATACCTGGCTGTTATCTGTCTTTATCTGTCAAATCTGTGAAATCTGTGTACAGGTGTTTCTCATGTTAGCGAATAGTCGCTTGGAGAGAGTGTTGCGGTCGGGGCGCTTTGCAGTGACGGCGGAGCTGAATGCGCCGGACAGCGCCAACCCCGAGGATGTCTACAAGAACGCGCTGGTGCTCGCCGAAGTCTGCGACGCCATCAACGCCACCGATGGCTCAGGGGCAAACTGCCACATGAGCAGCCTGGGCTGCTGCGCGCTGCTGGTGCGCGCCGGCTATGAGCCTGTCTTCCAGATATCCTGCCGCGATCGCAACCGCATTGCCATTCAGGGAGATCTGCTGGGAGCCGCCGCGCTGGGCGTTAAGAATGTCCTCTGCCTCACCGGCGACGATGTCAGCGCAGGTGACCAGCCGTTAGCCAAACGCGTCTTCGACCTGGATTCGCTGCAGCTCCTGCACATTGCTGCATTCATGCGCGATCGCGGCGTCTTCCTCAGCGGCCGCAAGCTCTCCACGCCGCCGCGCCTCTTCCTGGGCGCGGCCGCAAACCCCTTTGTTCCCCCCTTTGACTGGCGCGCGCCGCGCATGGCCAAAAAGATCGCAGCGGGCGCAAGCTTCATCCAGACGCAATACTGCTTTGACGTGCCACGCCTGCGCAGCTTCATGCAGCAGGCGGTGGACATGGGGCTGCACGAGCAGGCCTTCATCCTTGTGGGCGTGGGGCCGCTGCGCTCCGACAAAGCGGCCGAGTTCATGCGCACCAAAGTGCCGGGCGTCCACATTCCCGACGCAATCGTCGCACGGCTGGCCGGCGTGGCTCCCAAGCAGAAGGCCGAAGAGGGCAAGCGCATCTGCATCGAAATCATCCAGCAGGTGCGCGAGATAGCAGGCGTCGCAGGCGTCCACATCATGGCCTACAGGCAGGAAGAGACGGTGGCCGAGATTGTGCACCGCGCCGGCCTCTTCCCCCGCCACGCGGCCGGTGCAGAGCGCACAGGGCACGTAAACCCGCGCGCGGCTGTAGCAGCGGCGGCTGCCACGGATAACGGTGCACACGCAGGGCCGCCCACCTCCCTGCCCACCTCCCTGCCCACCTCACCGCACGAAGGCGAAGGGCAATGACACTGCGCACGCACTATCCCACAATTGTGCTCGGCTGCGGAGGTGCAGGCAGTGCGGCCCTCTACTGGCTTGCACGCCGCGCCGGTGGCGAAGTGCTGGGCATTGAGCAGTACCCGCTCTTCCACGGCAACGGCGGCTCGCAGGATCATTCACGCATTATCCGCCTGGCATACCACGATGCCCGCTACGTCCACCTCGCACCCCATGCCTACGAGGCGTGGGCCGTGCTGGCCGACGAGTCGGGCGTGAACCCCGTGCGGCTGACGGGTGGCGTCATCATCGCCGGCAAGGAGGGGCCCTACGCCCCCGTTGTCGAAGAGTACGCCACGGCCATGGATGACGCGGGCGTCCACTATGAACGGCTGACCGCCGACGAGTTGCGCTATCGCTTCCCCCAATTCACGCCGCAGGAGGATATTGCCGTCCTCTATCAGGCGCGCACGGGGCTGGTGAACCCCAACTATGGAACGGCCAGCCACGTGGCGCTTGCCCGCCTCTACGGGGCCACCATTCTCGACAAGCTCGCCGTGCTGGATGTGATCTCGGGGGATGGCGAGGTGGCGGTTGTCACGGCGGAAGGCACATTCACATGCGCCAACCTCGTGGTGACGGCCGGCGCGTGGACCGCCGCATTGACGGCGCGCATGGGCGCGCCCCTGCCGATTACCGTAACGCAGGAGCAGGTGACCTACTACGCCACCACGCACACGCGCGAGTTCATTATCGGCCGCTTTCCAATTTTCCAGTGGCAGCATGACGAGAGCATTTACGGTTTTCCGCTCTACAATGAGGTGGCGACAAAGGCTGCCATTGATGCCTCCGGCCCCGAGGTGACGCCCGCCACGCGTACCTTTGTGCCCGACGAAGCGCGCGAGGCGCGCCTCTACAAATTTCTCTCCAAGCGCATTCCGCGCTTCGTCGGGCCCACGCTCTACACCAAGAGCTGTCTCTACGCAATGACGCCCGACCGCGACTTTGTGCTTGACGCGCTGCCTCAGCACCCCAACATCTTCGTCTTTGTGGGCGCAGGCCACGGCTACAAATTCGCCGGCCTTGTGGGGCGCATATTGAGCGAACTGGCGCTGGATGGCGTGACCCAGTATGATATAAAGGCCTTTGCGATCACCCGCCCATCGCTGGCGCAACCCGACGGCGAGCGCAGACTCAGAATCTAGACTTAAACCGCTATGGATTGCCCACCTTGCGCCCTTGTGTTGCAAATGGGCAATCGAAACTTGTTTCACTTTGGCCGCGCACGCTGGCTTTCCGGATGGCACGGGTTGGATGTGAACATGTGTCGTGGGGTGTCTCCTTTCAAGTTCACTTTCCTGAGTCATGTTCTCTATTCGGTCCGTGCCATCCGTAAAGCTCGCGTGCCTGCTCGATTGAGCCCCTCATTCTCCCTTTGGCATAACGCCACTGTGCAAAGAACGTGAAACCTGCATGGCCCAGCGTCTTCTCATTGTTGGTGGCTCCGGACGCATCGGGTCGGCGGTCGCACGCGATCTCCAGCGCAACACGTCGGCGTTACTGACGCTCGCCGGGCGCAGTCAGGCGGGGCTGGACGCGGCGGCTTCGGCCATGGTTGGTTGCGTGGAGACGCGGTCGCTGGACCTGGACAGCGCCACCGTTGACGATCTCGTGCAGATTGTGCGTGGCTATGACCTGGTGCTGCAGTGCGTAGGGCCTTTCCGCGCACGCCCCGCCAGCCTTATGCTGGCCTGCATTGTCGCCGGCGTAAATTACGTGGATGTCTGCGACGACCAGCGCGCGACCGCCGAGCGGCTGGCATTTGACGCCACGGCACGTGCGGCGGGTGTCACGGCGCTCATCGACACGGGCACCTTCCCGGGCATTGACAACGTGCTGGTGGCACATGCGCTGGCGCGCCATCCGCAGGCGCACACGGTGCATCTGCACTTCCTGTGTGAAGGCTCGGGCGGTGGCGGCTTCGGCGTGCTGCAGACCATGTTTATTGCCGTCAGCCGCCCCTACGCCGAGTTGCATGGCGGCGCATGGCAGAGCAGGCCATCGTACGGCGGGCGGCACGTTGTGGACTTTGCCCCGCCGGTGGGCAGGCGTCCCGTCTACGGCTTTGAGGTGCCCGAAATCTGGAGCCTGGCGGAGAGCTTTCCGCAGCTGCAGACGGTGACCAGCTCCTTTGGCACGGTGCCCGATCTGTGGAACTGGTCCACATGGGCGCTGGCGCGCCTGCCCGGTTCGCTGCGCAGCGACTTGAATTGGCTCGACAATGCCGCCTCCTTCATGATCCCCTGGGTGCACAAGCTTGATCGCCTTGTGGGTGAGGCCCTTGCGATTCGCATCGATGTGCTTGGGCCGGACTTGCACGAGGTGATCCACTTCTATGCGCCATCCACCACCGAGGCTGTAGGCTGGGCAACGGGCGCGGCGTCGCAGCTGGTGCTCGACGGTACAATCAGCGAGCCGGGCGTCCTCGTGCCCGAGAAGGCCATCCCGCCCGCCGCCTACATGGACGCCCTCACGGCGCGCGGTGGCCGGCTAACGTACCAACTGGCGGGTGCAGCGCCGCAACAATTAGGCGCACACGCGAAATGCAGCAATCGCAACGTGGGCGCCACAGCGTAAGATGCGGCGCGGGCAGGTACGTAGCGGCGGTTTATGATTGGTGCCGAATTGTTTCGGTAGTCAGCCGCCAACGGCAACCTCACCCCCGGCCCCTCTCCAGAATGGAGAGGGGAGCACCTCCGTCGACGCAGGTCTCCCCTCTCCGCCCTCACGCCACGCCCCCATGGCGTGGCAAGAGCATGGAGAGGGGCCGGGGGTGAGGTTGCCGTTGGCGCAAGCCGCGGCGATACCGATGTGTTTCGGCAACTTCATCAACCGCCGCAGCTTAAACGCGTCGCGTCCTCAAGAATGGCGGCTGCCGCCGCCGCTGCAGGGTTGTCCACATTTCGCGAGTTCATCATTCAGGTATCAATTCTAAGGCCGTATATGCAAAGGAGCATCATCCGTGGCAAAAAAAGTTCCCAGCGATATTGACATTGCGCAAGCAGCAACACTGATACCAATCGAGGCGATTGCCGAGAAGATGGGCCTCGAGCGCAGCGACATCGAGCTCTATGGCGAATCCATGGCCAAGGTCAAGCTCGAGACGATTGACAAGCTGAAGGATCGGCCGGACGCCAAGTACGTAGTCGTGACGGCGATTACGCCCACGCCCCTGGGCGAGGGCAAGAGCACCACAACCGTGGGCCTGGGGCAGGGCTTCAGCCACATTGGGCGCAATGCAACCATTGCCGTGCGCCAGCCCAGCCAGGGGCCAACCTTCGGCATCAAGGGGGGCGCGGCCGGCGGCGGCTACAGCCAGGTTGTGCCCATGGAGCAGTTCAACCTGCACATGACGGGCGACTTCCACGCCATCACGGCTGCCAACAACCTCCTCGCTGCCATGATCGACAACCATATCTACCAGGGCAATGCGCTCAATATTGACCCCTACTCGATTACCTGGCGGCGCGTCATCGACACCAACGACCGCGACCTGCGCAACATCATCATCGGCCTGGGCGGCAAGAGCGACGGCATTCCGCGCGAATCGGGCTTTGACATTACGGTCGCCAGCGAAGTCATGGCGATTTTGGCGCTGACAACCAGCCTGCGCGACATGCGCGACCGCTTTGGGCGCATTGTGATCGGCCAGAACAAGGAGAAGAAGCCAGTCACTGCCGAGGAGCTGCTGGCCGCGGGCGCGATGACAGTGCTGATGAAGGAAGCCATCAAGCCGAACCTCTTCCAAACGCTGGAGAACACGCCAGCCCTCGTGCATGCCGGCCCCTTTGCCAACATTGCACACGGCAACAGCAGCATTCTGGCCGACCTGATCGGCATCAAGTGCGGTGACTATCTGCTCACGGAAGCGGGCTTCGGCGCCGACATTGGCGCAGAGAAATTCTTCAACATCAAGACGCGCTACAGTGGCCTCAAGCCCAATGCTGCGGTCGTGGTGGCCACAATCCGTGCGCTCAAGCTGCACACGGGCAAGTACAAGGTCGTGCCCGGCAAGCCGCTGCCGGAGGAGATGCTGCGCGAGAACGCGGACGACGTCTTCGAGGGTGGCTCCAACCTGCGCAAGCAGATTCAGAACGTCAAGAAGCATGGCATTAGCCCCGTGGTCTGCGTCAATGCCTTTGCCACAGACCACCCCAGCGAGACCGAAGCAGTCTTTGCCATCTGCCGCGAAGAAGGCGTGCGCTGCGCAGTCTCCACCCACTGGATGGATGGCGGCGCCGGCGCAGTTGACCTGGCACGCGCGGTGGAGGAGGCGTGCAACGAGCCGAACGAGTTCCACCCGCTCTATGCGCTCGACTTGCCCATCAAGGAGAAGATCGAGACGATTGCGCGCGAGATTTACGGCGCGGGCGAAGTGGTCTTCGAGGCGCAGGCAGAGGCGCAGATCAAATCCTACGAGAAGAACGGCTTTGGCGGCCTGCCCATCTGCATGGCCAAGACCCACTTGAGCCTGACAGCCGACCCGAAGATCAAGGGTGCGCCAAGCGGCTTTACCCTGCCAATTCGCGAGGTGCGAGCGAGCGTGGGTGCGGGCTTCATCTACCCGATCGTGGGCGCAATGCGCACCATGCCCGGCCTGCCCAGCCACCCCGCCGCCGAGCGCGTCGACATCGACTTCGAAACGGGTCAAGTGGTGGGGCTCTTCTAGCATAACCCCGACGCAAAGGCGCACAGGCGCAGCGGTAGGGCAGTGAAAAGCAAAGGCAGGAACAACAATCAATGTTGTTCCTGCCTTTGCTTTTCACTGCGCGACCGCTGCGCCTGTGTGTCGGGATTGTTCTTGGTTCCGGTTGCCATCGTGTACAATGGGCGCACTCGGTGATTGAACAATTCAGGAGCGCATAACCATGGGTTATACAGAACTGGACCTTGGAGAACTCTACCTGCAGATGCAGGATGATTTGTACGACGGCGTGCGCGAAGAAATTCCCGCGCAGGTGCACGAAGCGCTGGCGCGCGGCCAAACGCCCCAGGAGGTGCTCGACGGCGGACTTGTAGCCGGCATGGACATCGTCGGTATCGACTTCCGCGACGGCATCCTTTTCGTGCCCGAAGTGCTCATGGCGGCCAATGCCATGAAGGCGGGCATGGAAGTGCTGCGCCCGCTGCTCACGGAAACGGGCGCGCCACGCGTCGGCACCATGATCATCGGCACCGTCAAGGGCGACATTCATGACATCGGCAAGAATCTCGTCGCGATGATGCTGGAGGGGGCCGGCTTCGAGGTCATCAACCTTGGCATCAACGTCGACGCTGACAAGTTCCTGGCAGCCATCCGCGAGCACAAGCCCGATATCATCGGCATGAGCGCACTGCTCACAACCACCATGCCCTACATGAAGGTGGTTGTGGATACGCTGGGCGAAGAGGGTATTCGCGATGACATCTACGTCATGGTGGGTGGCGCGCCGGTCACTGAGAACTTTGCCCGCGACGTGGGCGCAGACGCCTTTGGGCGCGACGCCGCCGTGAGTGTGGAGATTGCCAAGCGCCACATGCAGCGCAAGCTGAGCGCCGCGCGGGCCGCCTGATTCGGCGCGTACGCTTTCGCAGCGGCGGTCGACCGCTGCCGCTTGAGACGGGCAGCCGCCCTGCGCCCACACAATACAAAGCCCACTTCACAAAGGAGCGCAAATGAACAGTTCTGACATGCTCCGCACCCTCTTTGCCTATGACGTCGCGACGTGGCGGCGCATTTGGGAAACGGTTGCCGCCCTGACGCCTGAGCAGTACAACCAGGCTCTGCCCTACTCGCATGGCTCCATCCGCAACCAGATGACCCACGTTACACGCGTCAGCACGGCGTGGCTCATGGGGCTCAAGGGAGAGCCCGGCGGTCAGCAGTATCAGATTGACCCCGAAGCATATCCCACCGCCGAGGCCTTGCGCGCACACTGGGAAGAGGTGGCGGCAGATACACTCTCCTATGTGGCCACGCTCACCGACGAGCAGCTTGACGAAGTATTGCCTGAAATGATGGGGCCGACGTGGCATGTGCTCTTCCAGCTTGTCAACCACGGCACCGACCACCGTGCGCAGGTGTTGTCCGGCCTGGACGCGCTGGGCGCGCCCACCTCTGCGCAGGACCTCATCTTCTACCTCTGGTTCAACCGCCGCTGATCCGCTGCCCGCGCTTGTACGCCCCTTCGCAGTGACTGGAGTTGCCGTGTCCACGCTGGATGCAATGCTCAATGCTCATGTGCGCTTTGAAGTCGACCGCTGGTGCGGTGATGGGCTGCGCGCCACGCTTGCGGATGAGGTTGCGGCCGCCTACGGGTGGCTGGAGAAGGTGCCCCTGGGCGATCTTCTGCCGCGTGAGGCGCTTGACGCCGCTGTGCGCAACGCCCTGGTCGAGTTCCCCATTGTTGATGGGCTGGTGGCCGTAGTTGAGGAGGCGGTCAAAAGCATCCACGCCACGCTGCTTGCCGGCGACGCCTCGTTGGGTGATCTCCTGGATCGTCGCCAGTATGACCAGTTGACCGAGGCCATTGTGGGCATGAAGCCGCTGCGGCGCGAATTAACGCGGCAGGTTGTGCAGAGCTCGGTCTATGCGATGCTTGTTTCCAATGTGCTCTACAACGGCATCAAGGGCTTCGTCCTCACCGAGAATGTCTTTGCCCGGCGCATACCGGGCGCATCGTCGCTGGTGCGCTTTGGCCAAAGCGCGCTCAGTTCGGCAGCGCCGAATTTGGAGAAGGGGGTGGACAAGCAGCTTGTCGCCTTCATTCGCGCCAATATCAAGGATACGCTCAACGAGAGCGAGCGCTACCTCAACAGCGTGCTGGATGATGCAATGATCTGGCAGTTGGCCGACGAACTGTGGCAGAGCAACGCGCAGCGCACCGCCGCCGAGTTCGCCGGCATGGTGGACGCCGCGCTGCTGGTGGACATTGTCGATTTTGCTCGTTCAGCGGCTCTGCACTTCCGCACCACCCCCGCGTTTGACACGATTCTTGCCCGCCTGCTGGATGGCTTCATGGAGAGCCATGCGGCCGAACCGGTGGCGCAGCTTCTCCGCGAAATAGGCATGGATGAGGCGCAGGTGGTTGATGCGCTCTGGAGCGTGGCACAGCCAATTGCGGCCAAGGCCCACGCCGACGGCTACCTCGAGGCGCGCATTCGGGCGCGGCTGGAGCCATTCTATCGCGTATATGAAAGAACGTAGGTTATCAGTTAATGTACCTAGGTTATATACTCAAACATTAAGGGCGGGATCTGCAGTTGCAGATCCCGCCCTTGTCATTTCGTTCATTCCGCTGCCATGGCAATTGCCGTAACTGCCAGTTACGGCCAGCTTATTCGTGCGATGCCGACGACTACATCAAAATGCGCGTCACGACTCAGAATCGGCAGCGTGTACTGGCGCGCCAGCGCGGCGATCCACGCGTCGTTCTGCGGAATGGGGCGGCCGACACTTCGCAACTCATGGCGGATTGCCGCATAGTGCTTCGCCGTCTCATCTGTGACATGAAGTACATCGGCGGTGCCGAGCAACCTCGTTAAATCAGCCTCAAGCTGCACCCGCTGTTTGGAGGAGAGGAGGCCAAATAGATACTCACCGATGACCACGACAGGCACAGCAAAAATCTGCGCCGACCCGACTGCATCGCGAATGGCATCATCTCCGCGCAGAAAGGCGGAGAGGGCGTTCGTGTCGAGAATCAAGCAAGGTCCTCGTCTTCCAAGCGCTCGAATTCGTCCTCTATTGTCGCGTCAATCTTCTGCACTTCAGCTGCCAGCCTGTGCGATATCCCGAAGTAGCGCATCCATGGCCTGGCTGCAAGCTCCGCCTGCATTTCCTTTTGTTTCACGTCATTTGAAAGCACATGCATAACGTACTGCTCGGGCGGCAGGCCAGCCGATGCGGCGGCGGCTTCGACGCGGCGAGCCAGCTCCTCATCCAGTAGAATTTTGTATGCCATCGTAGTCACCTCAAATTGTCAACGCCAACAAAAGGTTCGTTGGGGCATCTGCTCCGTAAACTCACGTCACGTCACGTCGCGCAGCAGGGCGTCATGCTCTCCAGGGGCATGGGCCGCAAAAGTGGCCCCATCCGCATCGCGGAACTGCTGTGCAAAGGCAATAAAGGCCTGCGCGTCGGCGAAGTTGGATGCGATCCCCAGCGAAATGCGGAAGGTGGCGGCTGTCTTGCCGTTCTCACGCATTGTCTCGTAAAGCTGCTGATAGGTGACCGGCTCACTGCTCGCAAAGCACTTCGCCATTTCGTCATGCGTAATGCCGTGGGCAATTTCACCCGCGCCTGGGTTGCAGAAGCAGCCCGTGCGCAGCGAAATCCGTGCATCCGACGCCAACGCCTCAATGCGGCGGTAGTCAAACACCGCGCCCGCGTCATCCACAAAGTTGAATGCAATCGTGCCGCCGCGTGCCGTTGTGTCCGTTGGGCCAAAAATGCGCACAATCGGCGCGCCGTTGCTGTGGCGCAGCGCCGCCATCTCCTCCAGCAGCCAGCCGGTGAGGGCCACAACGCGCGTGTGAATCGCATCCACCCCTACGGCGGTCATGTGCTCCAGCCCAATCTGCACGGCAGGCAGGCTCAGATAATTGACTGTACCATCCTCAAAACCGGCCTCGCCCCGAATCAGGTGGTGCCAGCCCCGATCCTGGACCGACGCGATGGTAATCGTGCCGCCCGCAAACCAGGGCCTGCGCAGCCGCTCCAGCGCAGCACGCCGCATGAGCAGCACGCCCACGCCTGTGGGATAGCCAAAGAGCTTGTAGAAGGAGAGAGGTACGTAGTCAGGGTGCACCGCGCCCAGGTTGAGCCGGTTGGTGGGCGCAAAGGCGGCGCAGTCGAGCAGCACATCCCAGCCCAGCGCCTGCGCCTCGGCCACCCACGCCAGATCATGTTGCACGCCGCTAAAGTTCGACTGCGCAGGAAAGGCAAAGAGGCGCGGGCCGGCCGCGGGCTTGCGCAACTGGGCGCGCACTTCGTCGGCGTCAAAGCGCATCTCCGGTGTGTGCACGGGCAGGTAGGTTACCGTGGCGCCACGCGCCTGCGCATACTCGCGAATGCCGTTGACTGAGTTGTGGTTGTCCCATGCAATCAGGTACTCGCCGTCAGGCGCAAAGGGGAAGGCCTCGGCCACAAGGTGCAGCGCGCCGCTGCAGTTGGGCGTGAAGATGACAAGGTACTCTTCGGGGTCGGCGTTGAAGAAATCGAGCACGGCGCGGCGGGCATTCTCCACCAGGTGCGTCATGGCCAGCGATGTAGGATTGTTGCTGTGCGGGTTGCCAAAGACATTGCTGGTCAGCAGCTCCATGTGCTTGCGCAACTGTGACTCGGCGTAGAGGCCGCCGCCTGTGTAGTCGAGGTAGACGTGGCCCGCGGCGTCCAGGCGCGCGTAGTCGGTGCGGCGCAGCGCGTCCATGTGGGCCGTCTCGCCATAGGCGGGAAAGCGCCGCAGGAAATCCGCTACGGCGTCCGGCTGCGTTTTATCTTCTACTGGCTGCGCGGTTGCGCTGCGAACGGGTGTATCCAGCATGGCTCTGCTCCAGTGCTCGCTCGGCGTGGAGGCCGGGACCAGATATGGGATGCTTCGAGGATCGGCCGGGTCATGCGGGGCCGATGCGATCAGTATACCGTTTGCGAGAGGATGGGACAATGGCAGGAGCGAATCGATCCAAAAAACGGCGGTCGCAAAGGCGACGGCGCGTGAAAGTGCGCCTGCGCCTTGGGCCACTGACCGTCGCAGCGCTGTTGTCGGCACTGCTGCTGGCGGGCTGCGCGGCGCCCCTGCCCACCGCCCGGCGCGTGCCGCCTGCAGCGCCGCCGGATTCGGCAGTTGCGCCGCCGCCGCCACTCGCCGCGCCTGTTAACCCTTCCAGCGCGCTGCCGGACGAAACAGCCGCGGCTTTGCCCGTTGCGGCTACTGTGGCCCCTGAGCCGGCAGTGGCAGTGGTGTTGCCCACCGTCACGCCGCCAAGCCCCTACGCCGTGCAGGGCGTCGCGCCTGAACTCACCAGCGATGTGTGGCTCAACAGCGAGCCGCTGCGCCTTGCCAACCTGCGCGGCAAGGTGGTGCTGATTGACTTCTGGACCTATGGCTGAATTAACTGTCGCAACACGATTCCTGCGTTGCAGGAATGGAACCAGCAGTATGCAGACGAGGGGCTTGTGATCATTGGCGTGCACACGCCGGAGTTCAACTATGAGGCGGTGGTCGAGAACGTGGCTGCTGCGGCGACCGACCTGGGCGTCACCTGGCCGATTGCGATCGACAACGACAAGTCCACTTGGCGAGCCTGGGCCAACCGTTACTGGCCTGCCATGTATTTGGTGGACAAGCAGGGCAACATCCGCTACCTCAAAATTGGCGAGGGGCGCTACGCAGAGACCGCGGCTGCGATTGAGGCGCTGCTCAACGAGCCCGGGTAGTCGGGCAGCAGTGTGGCAATCAGGGAACGCAAGCAAGAGGGTCAGTGGTAAATGGCAAATCGTAAAGAGCGGCGCATCCCCTGGGGATGCGCCGCTCTTTACGATTTCGCCACCCGTTACTCGCCACTGGCCTCCTGCGCTTTTTCGTGCGCTGCCTCTTCCTCCCCAATGTGGAGGTAGCTAGGCCGACGCACGTCTATGTCGCGCGCCCTGAGCCAGCGCACCGCGTCGGCATAGGCCTGTGCCAGCGCATAGCCCACGCGCTCGTCCGCCCCGTAGATGTTCTCCTCACCCACCAGTGCGGTTACGCCCGTATCCCTGAACTGCACCTGGATTCTCTTGCTCGCTCCCACAATCATGAGGCGATTGCCATTGGCCTGCAACTGGCGCGTGTAGCGCTCGAGCACGGCTATCAACGTGCTGCCCACTTCCTGGTGGCCACGAATGGCGAGCAGCACAACGGCGTTGTGCGTGGTGGCGGCGTCGGGCAGCTTCGATTCCATATTGGCAGCGGCGGCAAAGAAGAGGCTGCCGGTAATCTGCAGGCACGTAATCGAATCACTGGGGACAAAGCGCGGCGCCGGCCGCTCAATCGGGAACTGGGTATCGGACCAGACGATCTCCAGCAGCTTTGCCTGCTCTGACTGCTGGAAGAGGTTGATGAGTACAGAGACGGCCACGCCAACCAGCACCGCATACTGGAGCGGAATGAGCAGAGTGGCGGCCAGAGTCAGCCCCAGCGAAGTGCTCGCCAGGATGCTCGTGTTCCACACGGATGTTACGGCGCGCACGTTGATCATGCGCACGCCAATCAGAATAAGCAGTCCAGCCAGCGCAGGCATGGCCACCAGTTCGGCCAGGCTGCCGAAGAGTAGCACGATGATCAGTACAAAGAAGCCCGCGAAAATGTTGGCCCAGCGTGAGTGCGCGCCGGCGCCCACCAGCACACCTGTGCCCGAAGCCGAGCCACCGGCCGGCAGCCCGCGGAAGAAGCCAGTAGCAATGTTCGCCAGCCCTGTACCGATGAAATCGCGGTTGACGCTGCCATACTTGCCGTTGGGGTTGGGGAAGGATTGGCTCACCGCCGCACCCTGCACCAGCGCAAGCATGCCCACTGCAAGCGCAGGCACAAGCACCGCCGGTAGGTAGGACCAGTTGAGCGCAACCGGCTGCGGCAGCGACTGGCTGATCTCGGCCACGTCCCGCACATATGCAACGTTGCGCAGGTTCAACGCAAGCGCAGTGCCCGAACTGATGGCCATCGCCGCCAGCATTGCAATTCCCTTCAGGCGGGTGCGTTCAAACAGAAGAATCAGCGCGATTGTCAATACGCCGACAGCCATGGATTCATAGGCGATGAAGCGGTAGTTGACCATCGTATCGGCCAATTGCATCACCTTGTTACCCTGCGTGCTGCCATAGGCCGTAAACTCGTCCACCTGCCCCAGAATAATGTTGAGCGCCACGCCGGTCATGAAGCCTACCATGACGGAATTGGGCACAAAGCGCATGATCCAGCCCATGCGAAAGAGGCCCAGCAAAAGCTGGAAGATGCCCATGACGACGCAAATCAGCGCCAAAGCCACAAGGCGGTTGTCGGCGGGGAAAAAGCGCAGTGTGTCGGCAAGCGAAGCAGAGACAGCGCCCGTGGAAGAGACATTCAGGAAGACCGAGCCCGTGAAGAGCGCCGCAACGGGTGTTGCCAACATCAATGTATAGAGGCCATTGACAGGCGTAATGCCCGCCATGAGCGCATAGGCGAGCCCCTGCGGAATGTTGACGGCTGCAAAGGTGAAGCCCGCCAACAGGTCGCCGGAAAGCGTCTTGCGACTCGGTCGCAGCACGCGCAACGAACCGACAATGGCCCCACGTGTCGCGTCAAGATAACTTTGCATAAGCCTGGATGCACCCCCGCGCCACGGTCACTCGCTTGAACCAATGAGTTGTGAAACCCAGCGCGTCGACTCGTAGCGCTTGAAGGTGAGCATGAGCAGCACTGTAATCGGCATGGCGATGAGCGCGCCGATTGCACCGAGCAGCCACATCCAGAAGGCAAACGAGATGATGACCGCCGCCGGCGAGAGGCTGAGCGTCTTGCCTGTCATGGCGGGCGCCACAACATTCTCGACAAGGAAATTCAGGATCGTGATCACTACGATGACCACAATCGCCAGCGTAAGACCGCCGCTTGCCAGCGCCAGCAACACGACAGGTATGGTGGCCACGACAATACCGATATACGGTACAAAACTGAGCACGCCCAGGAGCAATCCCCAGAGAGGCGCAAAAGGGATGCCGACCAGCCAAAAGAAGATACCAGATGCAATTCCGGAAATCGCGTTAATGCGGAAGCGCACAAAAAGATACGTGATAGCCGCATTCATCACCTGGGGCGTCAAGCCGATGAAGGGCAGGTCCTTCATCGAGGTATTGAGCAGGCGACCGAAGCGAGGCGCTTCGAGCAGAAGAAACGCGGCCAGAATGATGCTGAATACAACGGAAGTGAGCGTTGGCGCGAGAGTCAGCACAATTCTGGCCATCAACTGTGCCGCAGCCTGGCCCGTTTCGCCGTTGGCCCCCAGGCCAACCTGCGTCGCGACTGCATTCACTGCGCTATCGATAACTTGGGTGTATTCTCCCAGCCCCTGCACCAGCCTTGTGACGGAGAGCCATGCCAGCAGGCTGAGACCAAGCCCAATGGCGAGCACGACGAGCACAATGATCGGCAGCACGAGCGCCGAAGGCACGCCGCTGCGCTTGAGCCAGCGATACCCAGGCAGCGAAAGCGTGACGATGTAGATGCTGAGAATGATCGGGTTGAGAATGGGTGAGCCGGCGCGCAACATCGCCAGCGCCCCGCCCACCAGCACAAAGACCCCCAACGCAAGCAGCGGAGGCGAAACAACCTGCGCCGTGCTCAGGATACTGCGCAGGCTGGCCTCAAGCGAGCGCGTTGGCTCCGGCATCTCTGTCTTCGGCAACTTCAGGCGCGACGGGCAAAAATACAGCGGGCGTCGGATCTGGATCAATCGGCAACGCCCCCGGGAAGGTGCTTTCAGTATTCACGGGCAAGAGATCCTCTCAATGAGTGCGATTCGTATCCTGATGTTCTGCAGAACCGTCGGGCTTGGCGGCGGATAGCCCGCTGTCTCTTTCCCTGCGCCGGCTCATGAATTCCGGCGCCACATCCATGACGCCTTGCACGTGCAAGGCCCTGGCTACACGCGTGCGAAATACGTGCGTAGGCGGAAAGCACTGCAGTGAAGAGGTGGCACAGACGCGACGGCTGGCGCAGCGAACCGACCGCCTTCTTCGTGGGCGGAAGCTCGTGCATCTTGGGTATAGGCGCAGCGAATGTACTGTGCGGTCGTTCAGGCAGGCTACGCTCCATTGGCACCAGAGGCAGGCCTGCAACTCGTTCATTGAGCCGGTGCGCGTGGGTGGCAGAGGCGTCCCGTGTCATCTTACCACAGCCACTGAATGAAGCGAGGCTTCCCACGGGAAGCCTCGCTTCATGGCGACTCAAACGATGCCGCAGCGCAAACGACCTGGCAGAAAGGGAAGAGGCAGCGAAGAGTTCCCGCTCACCGCAATCACCGTTGCCTAATCCCGTTCCCTTCTGCCACGCTGCGGTATCCACAACAGCCGCACCTGCGCACCGTGGAAGAGCCTTGGCTACTGGTGGGCCATGACGGCGCGCATCGTTGCTTCGGCGTCCTTGATAACCTCACCGGAGACATCAACCGTCACATGGCTCATCTTGCCTGTGAAGACAAACGGCGGCTTGTAGCCGGGGGTAACGGGAGCGCCGTTGTCCGCGCCACAGGTAACGCCGCCGGTAAGCCCAAACGCGAAGGGCGTCGTCACAGGCATATCAACGGCGCCAACCAGCACACCGTCAATATAGAGTTGGCCAATGCCGGCTGCACCCTTGCCCTGGCGCAGTTGCGGATCGCCGGTCTTCTCGAACTCAAAGCGCAGCTCGTGTGCGCCGGGTGTCAGTTCCCTGTTGGACTCAATCTCGTAGTACTTTTGCTCCACATAGTTGTGCACATACTTTAGCTTGTTGTCCTGCACATAAAGCGAGTAGCCCCCATCGTTGCCGCCGTGGCTGAGCAGCACGCCCTCTGCGCCCTCTTCAGGAATATCAACAAATGCAGTGATGGTATGGCGCTGATTGTTTGCAAAATAGCTGGCATATTTCACCAGCCATTGTATTCCCTGCTGCTGGAAAGAAATCATTGAGAACTGATGATTTCCGATGGAAGGCGCAGCCGGAATAGGGAAGGCGCAGCCGGAATAGGGAAGGCGCAGCCGGAATTCAGCAGGGGACCAGGGCCCCTCAAAAGTCAGCGCCGCAGTGATAGCACCCATCCCCGGCCCCTCTCCGCATGGATCTATGCCTATACGCATCGCGCTTCGGCGGTTTTCCGTCGCCGCAGCCGCTGCAGGCTCAAGCCTGCAGCTAGGCAAACCAAGCCGGCTGAAGCCGGCTGAAGCCCGATGACCGTTCTCGAGAATGTCTGTTGCACGTCGGAATGAGTCGGCTTTTAACAGCCGACTTGGTTTGCCTAGCCGTAGGCTTTAGCCTACGGCGGTCGTGGCGCACCAAACTCACTAACAAATAACGATGCGTATAATGCATAGCCGCATGGGCATACGGGCGGGGTGCGGTGCTGTACTGCGGCGCTGACCCCGCGAACCAGGGCTTCTCAAAAGTCAGAATGAGGTGTGACAAGCGCCAACAGCAACCTCACCCCCGGCCCCTCTCCAGAAAATTGGAGAGGGGAGCACAGCGCCGCCGTTGTAGGTCACGTCTCCGGCGTGACGCAGTTGCCTTGCTCCCCTCTCCGCATGGAGAGGGGCCGGGGGTGAGGTTGCTGTTGGCGCTTGCCACACCTCATTCTGACTTTTGAGAAGCCCTGCCGCGAACCTGTCTGTGTTGACACACCGGCGGGCCGCCGCTATTCTTACAAGTGCTTCTGCTCGCCTTCTTGTACACGCGCGCCCAGTTCCCCGGCGAAAGTAAAATGCAATCCCAGTCTGCGTGGTTAATCAAAACCAAGCTCCTCATCCCCAAGCTGGGAGACGATGCACTGGCGCGCCCGCGCCTCATGCACCTGCTCCATCAGCAGCCGCAGCGCGCCCTCACCCTCATTTGCGCGCCCGCAGGCATGGGCAAGACCACTGTCGTCCTGCAGTGGCTACAGGGTGTCAAGACTGCAGTCGCATGGTATTCGCTGGAGGGCGGCAGTACGGACTTGATGACCTTCCTTGCCTACGTCATCGAGGCAGTGCAGAGCGTCTTCCCTCGTGCGTGCGCAAGCTTGCAGGTCATGACCATGGCTTCCGTTCGGCCGCCCACCGAGCAGCTTGCCGCGCAATTGATCAATGACCTGGCGGAGTTGCCCGAGCCGCTCATCCTGGTTCTGGATGATTACCACTCTGTTCACGATATGGAGGTGCATAGTCTGGTTGGGCGGCTGCTTGAGCACCTGCCGCATCAGGTGCAGCTTGTGATTACGGCGCGCGCAGAGCCGCCGCTTCCCCTAAGTGCACTGCGTGCCCGCGGCCGCATGGTGGAAATTCGCTCGGCCGATTTGCGCTTTGCCGCGCCGGAGATGCGCGATTTCGTCGAGAAATCTTCGGGACGGACTTTGCCGGAGGCAGCGTTGCTGGCCATTTATGCACGCACCGAGGGATGGGGCGCAGGTCTGCGCATGGTGGCGCTTTCGCTCGCGGCCACGGAGAATACCCAGGAGGTGGCCGACATGGCCGCGCGCCTGGACCAAACCCAGCAACATGCGCTCGACTATCTGATGGATCAGGTGCTCGCCAGCCAGAGTGATGAGGTGCTGCGCTTCCTACTCAACTCAGCTATCGTCGAGCGCTTTTCGGCGCCGCTCTGCGCTGCCATGCTCTGGCCGGCCGAGGAGCCGCCCGCAAAGTGCAACGCAGAAGTGAATCTGGCCAAAGTTTCGCATGGCGCCCTCGAGCAGGCCACGCGCATACTCGAGACGATACTGCGCGCGAATCTTTTTGTCATTCCGCTTGACGCGCAAGGCGAATGGTTTCGCTATCATGCGCTCTTTCGCGATCTGTTGCTCCTGCGCTTGAAAGCGACGACCCAACCCGAAGAGGTTGCGCGTCTTCACAGCCGGGCGGCGGCCTGGCTTGATTGCTCCGGCTATGTGGACGAGGCGATTGATCACGCGCTGGCAAGTGGTGATTTGGATGCTGCCGCGCAGTATGTGGAGCACAGCGTGCCCGCCATGCTCAACCGCATGGACCGCCCGCTGCTCGAGCGCGTTTTGGGGCGATTGCCCGCTGCGCTGATTGAGAAGCGCCCCGCTCTGCTCCTCGCGCGTGCCTGGTCCTACAGCTTTTTTGGGCGCGTCGATGGAATTCAAGCACTTGTGGAGAAGGCAAGCGCCTTGATTCCCAATGCGCCCCCTGCGCAGCAGCAGGTTCTGCGTGCGCAGATCTCCACCTTGCACTCGCTCCGGTTTTGGACACAACTGCAGCCCCTTGCCGCCGTTGAGGCCGCACAAAACGCACTTGCAGGACTGCCGGCTGATTACAAGTTTGCGCGCGGTTTGGCTCATATTTACTTGAGCGGCGGGCTGGAAATGATGGACCGCAGACCCGAATCTGACGCAATCACAGATGCTGCACTGGCGGCCAACGATACCGAATTCGACGCGTACACCATTCGTTTGCTAATGGCGAAGGCACTCTCACGCTTCAACTCGGCCGATTTGGAGCAGGCCGCGCAGTGGGGTGGCATCCTGCTCGAGCGCGCACGCAGCCATGGTTATCCTCTCACGACGGCGTGGGGTCACTACACGCCTGGCATGGTTGCCCATGAGCGCTGGCAGACGCAGGCTGCAATTCAGCACTTTTCTGCCATGGTGGAGCTTAGCTACGCAGCGCACATACGTTGTGTGGTTGACAGCCACCTGGCCTTGGCGGTGATCTATTCTCTTTTGGGGCAACCCAAACGCAGTGACCAATACCTGGCCGCGATTGAAGAACTTTCTGGTCGCAACAACCTTTACTTAATGATGGAACAGGTTAAGTCCTGCCGCGGACGTGTGGCGCTCAATTGCGGCGACGTTGGATTGGCGCTGCGTCACATCAGCGCGCTCGGTGGGTTGTCAACCCCCACGACGGTCTTGTTCCAGTTTGAGGCCCCCCAATTGACGGCCGCGCGCGTCCTCATCGCGGCCGGCGGCGCAACGCGGCTGGCACAGGCGCGTCTGCTGCTGGACGGGTTGACAAGCCATATACAGCAGACGCGCCTCCAGCGCTGGAGCGCCGACGTGGAGATGGCACGGGCGCACCTGCTGCTGAAGCAGGGCCGCGATGACGCAGCCTTTGAGACTGCCAAACGCGCCGTACTCCTGTGTGAGGGCGAAGATTATCTGCGCCCGCTGGTCGAACAGGGCGGCGCAATTCAGCCGCTGCTTCGCCAGTTGCTGGCGCAAGGGGTGGCCGGTGACCTGATTGCACGCGCGCTCGCTGCGATTCCTGGGGGCATTGCTGACGCGCCGCCCGCAGCCGCCCGCCTTGTGGAACCCCTCACGAACCGCGAAATGGACGTAATGGAGTTGCTTGTTGACCGTCTGACCAACAAGGAGATTGCGAACACCCTTGGGGTCAGCGCCTCCACCATCCAAACGCACCTGAACAATCTGTACCAGAAGCTGAATGCCGAGAACCGGCGCGACGCCGTCGTCAAGGCGCGCGAGTTCGGCATTGTCGCTTAGGCATTCTCTTGCGCTTCCCCACTTTTTCCACACTATGTAACGAAGCCATCCGCTGCGCTTTGTGTCATGCTGGACTTGCGGGTTCCCCGTTTTGCCCGTGCCTCGCATCAGACAGAAAGCTCCCCTTGGAGAATCGCATGTGCGCAGCTCCGGAGATAGCAGCCACCGATAGAGTTGGCCAATACAGAATTCGCGTCATCGGCCGCATTGACGAGCGGTGGATTCCGAATTTCGAAGCCATGTCGCTGGAACTGGTCGACATTGAATCGGATGCGCCGGGCGCGCCTCGACGTGAAGATCACGGTCCTGACCGGCCCCTTGGGCGATCAGGCGGCGTTGATTGGGTTTGTCAACCTCGTCCATGATCTTGGACTGAGCCTGATATCGGTGGAGTATTTGGGCTACACACTTGCACACGCAGGTTGCAGGACGCCCGGAGCACTTCATGACGACGGAGTCCACCCTTCAGAGTACACTGACCAACGTGCATTTTGCTGCGCTGCCGGCGCAGCCCCCGCCTGATGCGCCGCCCGCGTTCCATTTGCTGGCCAAGCCCACGGGCGCAACCTGCAACCTCGACTGCGCCTACTGCTTCTTCCTCAGCAAGGAGATGCTCTACCCGGGCAGCCGCTTCCGCATGGCGGATGATCTGCTGCGCGCCTACGTGCGCCAACTGATTGAGGCGCACCGTGGCGACATGGAGGTCAACATTGCCTGGCAGGGGGGTGAGCCTACGCTCATGGGGCTGGCTTTCTTCCAGCGCGCCGTTGCCTATGCCAGGGAGCTGCTCCAGCCTGGCCAGCGGCTGCTCCACACGATCCAGACCAACGGCACGCTGATTGATGACGGCTGGGCTGCCTTCTTCAAGGAAAACGACTTCCTCGTCGGCATCAGCATCGATGGCCCCGAAGCCATCCACGACGCCTATCGGGTGGACAAGGGGCAGAAGGGCACCTTTGCGGGCGTCATGCGCGGGCTGGGGCTTCTGCGCGCCCACGGTGTGGAATACAACACGCTGACGACGCTCCATGCCGCCAATGCCGAAAAGCCGCTGGAGCTCTATCGCTTCTTGCGTGACGAGTGCGGTTCGCGCTTCATTCAGTTCATTCCCATTATCGAGCGCGTGCCTGCCGAGACGGAGCACGAGTGGAGCTCGTGGCGCGACCGCCCACTCTACATTCAGGAAGGGACGCACGTCACTGCCCGATCGGTGACGGCCGAGCAGTACGGCCTCTTTCTAAATGGCGTCTTTGAGGAATGGGTGCGGCGCGACGTGGGCACCGTCTACGTGCAGATGTTTGACGTAGCGCTGGCCAACTGGGCCGGCGCGCACCTGGGCCTCTGCATCCACTCGAAGACCTGCGGCGCGGCGCTTGCCATGGAGCACAACGGCGATGTCTACTCGTGCGATCACTGTGTTGAGCCCGCCTACAAACTGGGCAATATCCGCGATACGCACCTGATTGAACTGGTCTCTGCGCCACAGCAGAAGGCCTTTGGGCAGAACAAGTTCGACACGCTGCCTGCCTTCTGCCAGCAATGCGACGTGCGCTTCGCCTGCCATGGCGGCTGCCCCAAGGATCGCTTTCATGCGCACGCCCGCCGGTGAAGAGGGGCTCAACTATCTGTGCGCGGGCTACAAGCTCTTCTTCCACCACATTGACGGCCCCATGCGCTACATGACGGAGCAACTGCGCCGCAACGGCGCGCCCAGCACCATCATGCGCGTCTATGCCGAGAGTGACCGCCGCTTTGCGGAGGCGCTGGCCAAAGCCGGCCGCAACGGCCCCTGCCCCTGCGGCAGCGGCCGCAAAGGTGAAGAACTGGCCTCATGCGGCAGTGGAATAGAGGCGAATTACTCGCTTGCGGCAAGTGATGTGAAAAGCCGTCTGCCTCGGTGGCCGGCAGCCAATCGCTATACGTGAATTCTAAATCCCGCTTGAGCCAGCAATTCGATTGACGGTATGCTGTGGATGTTTGCTGCTTTCGCGTCAACAACGCCATCGAATCAGAATCGTCATGTTGTTCATGCCAGTTAGCCTCGCGGCGCCACAAGTCCATAAACCCCAACGCACACCTACCCCCCACAACCCCGGCAGTTACGCGTCCGTCACGCAGCCCATTGATGCGGGCGAGACGCTCTTGAAATATTTCCAGAGCACGCCCTTGGTGAATTTTGGCGCAGGCTCCATCCATGCCACCCGGCGTTTCGCCAGTTCCTCATCCGAAACTTCCATGTCAAGCCGGTTCTGTTCGGCGTCGATGGTGATGATGTCGCCCTCGCGCACAAGCGCAATCGCGCCGCCGTTCTGCGCCTCGGGCGTAATATGGCCCACCACAAAGCCGTGCGTGCCGCCCGAGAAGCGGCCATCCGTAATCAGCGCCACGCTCTTGCCCAGCCCCGCGCCCATAATGGCCGACGTGATCGAGAGCATCTCGCGCATGCCCGGGCCGCCCTTTGGCCCTTCATAGCGGATGACAACCACGTC
Source organism: uncultured Chloroflexia bacterium (assembly GCA_963773745.1). Taxonomy (GTDB): domain Bacteria; phylum Chloroflexota; class Anaerolineae; order Caldilineales; family Caldilineaceae; genus UBA5069. Next base: position 449,347 of record CAVZCL010000001.1, on the reverse strand, counting down.
GCCCGCCACAATGCGCCCCTGCTGAATCGCGTCCAGCGTCAGCTCCTCTGAATCGAAAACCTTTGCCGGGCCGCTGAAGCGAATCCCTTCCTTGCCGGTAATCTTGGCAACGGCCCCCTCTGTGGCCAGATTCCCGTAGAGAATCTGCAGGTGACCGGTCTTCTTGATTGGGTTGGAGACGGGGAAGACAATCGTCTGCCCCTCCTTCAGGTCGGCTGCTTCCTCAAGGTTTTCGGCCATGGTCTTGCCGGTAATGGTCATGCAGTCGCCGTGGATAAGCCCCTCGCGCAACAGCAGCTTCATCACCGCGGGCACGCCGCCCACGTCGTAGAGATCCTCCATCACCCACGGGCCGCTCGGCTTCAGATCGGCCAGCAGCGGCGTGCGGTTGGAGACCTCCTGGAAGTCATCAATCGTCAGCGGCAGGTCGGCGGCGTGCGCCATGGCCAGCAGGTGGAGCACGGCGTTGGTGCTGCCGCCCAGTGCCACGGCGACGGCAATGGCATTCTCAAAGGCCTTGCGCGTCAGAATGTCGAGCGGCTTGATGTCATTCTCAAGCAGATAGCGCACCTGACGGCCCGCCTCGCGGCACTCCTGGCGCTTCTCACGGCTTGTGGCCGGATAGGACGAGCTGTAGGGCAGGCTCATGCCCAGCGCCTCAATCGCCGAGGCCATGGTGTTGGCGGTGTACATGCCGCCGCACGCCCCCGCGCCCGGGCACGAGTGCTTGATGACCTCGCGCAGCTCCTCTTCGCTAATCTCCTTGGCCAGCCACTTGCCGTAAGCCTCAAACGAGGAGATGATGTCGAGCTTCTCGCCGTCCAGATGGCCCGGCCGAATTGTGCCGCCGTAGACAATGATGGTGGGGCGGTTCAGGCGCGCCGCTGCCATAATCGTGCCGGGCATGTTCTTGTCGCAGCCGGGCAGCGCCACGTTGGCGTCGTACCACTGTGCGCGCATAACGGTCTCAATCGAATCGGCGATGATGTCGCGCGAGAGCAGCGACGCCTTCATCCCCTCGGTGCCCATGCTGATGCCGTCGCTGACGCCGATGGTGTGGAAGATGAGCCCCACCATGCCCGCATCCTGCACACCCACCTTCACCTCTTTGGCGAGGTCATTGAGGTGCATGTTGCAGGTGTTGCCCTCCCAGCCCATGCTGGCAATGCCAACCTGCGCCTTCTCCATGTCCTCGTCCGAGAGGCCGACGCCGTAGAGCATGGCCTGCGAGCCCACCTGCGAGCGCGTTTGGGTGAGGATGCTGCTGTACTTGTTGAGGTGACCGTTTTGGGTTCTTGCTTGTGCGGGAACGGACATGGGTGCTCCTTGGTATATTTGATGTAGGCAAGCCGACGGGGCGCGGCTACGCGTGTGAAGCGAGGCTTCCGATTTTGGTAGCCTCGCTTCGGGTAAGTGCATTCCAGTCGAGGTGCAATTCGTAGGAGGCTTAGCACGAAGGATTCCACAAATGACCTGCATTCAATGCTGTGCAATGGGAATAATCGAATACCACTTTTGGATGCGGCAGCGTGCCGTTGCGCATGTCCAAGTAATCGCGATAGCTCGAGAACTGCCAATCACTAGGTCTCTGACCATCAAGTCCTGCGTCTGTGGGATTGCGATGGATGTAGCGGCTCAAATGCGCGCAAGTACTCGATCGTTTGCAACCAGACGCTATTCCGAATGGTCCCTGGAATAGCGGACCAACCCGCTCCTGACGCGTATTCACTGACTTTGTATAGGCGGTGGCAAATGGCTGCATTACACTTCGCCTGACTCGATGCTCGCCCGTTTCCGCATTGATGAGAAGGTGATAATGTGTTGGCATTAGGCAATAGGCAACGACGTATGCGTGCGTGCCATCGAAGTACTGGTGAAGCTTCTTGAGAAAGAGCACCCAATTTTCATGGCAAAAGAAGATGGTCTCTCGGTTTACGCCGCGATTGTAGATGTGATAGTAGTGGCAGGGAACAAACTGGGCGCGTTGCATGGTTTTTGCCGTAAGTTGATATTCGAAGCGGCCACTCCAAAAGCGGGAGCCTCGCTGTATGTGGTCGCTATGAGCCGCTGGTATTTGCTGCTTCGGGCAGGCGCACGAAGGCGGGGCTGACGCGTTGCGTACCGTTTCGCAACGGATTGTGCCCGCTTCTTCGACTCTCGAGTCTGCATGTATCGGTTGCTTCTTCTTAATGCCTCGTCCCTGTACTTTCACATTGTATCGCACCTGATGGCGCATCCGAAGCGAGACTTCCAAAATCGGAAGCCTCGCTTCACAGGCCGTATTTCTACAAATCCTGGCTCTGCGGCAGCATCACAAGATCGCGGATGGTAACGTGGCGCGGGCGGCTGAGCATGAAGAGCCCCGCCTCGGCGCAATCGGCCGAGGTGAGCGCCGTGCGATCGGCCACGTGCTCGGCAATCACCACCGGGTCGTGAATGTTCCACAGTTCGTTGGCGACCATCCCCGGCGCCAGCGCCATCACACGGATGCCGCTGGCCATGACCTGCCGCCGCAGCGTGTGTACAAAGCCCTGAATGGCGTGCTTGGAAGCGCTGTAAACCGGCTCCCACTGAATGTCGATGAAGCCCGATATCGAGCTGGTAATCAGAATGTCACCCGAGCCCTGCGCCACCATGTGCGGCAGCACCGCATGCACGCAGCGCATGACGCCCATGACGTTGACATTTAGCAGATGGGCGTAAGCCTCCGGGTCGCTGTCGATGAAATCACCCGGAATGTAGATGCCGGCGTTGGCGAAGAGCACGTCAATGCGCCCAAAGCGCGCGAGCGTTTCATCGACAATGCGCTGCACGTCGGCGGCGTTGGTGACGTCGGCGCGCACGGCCAGCGCAGCGTCGCCCAGTTCAGCCGCGAGCGCATCCAGCTTGTCGCGCGAGCGAGCGGTAATCACCACCTTTGCGCCCAGCGGCACAAGCTGGCGCGCCGCCGCCGCGCCAATACCCGTACTTGCGCCGGTGATGATGACAACCTTGTCCCGCATCAATTCACTCATAGTGCATCCACCTGCTTTTCTTCGGAGAAGGGCTGCGCGTTTGCGTCGCGCTCCACCCCTGTGATGATGAAGTACTCAACCGAGTCGCTGAGCGCAATCCACGACGCTTCGATGATGTTTGTGCTTGCGCCCACGGTCGTCCACAGCCGCTCGCCGTCGGCGAAATCAATCAGCACGCGCGTCATGGCAGCTGTGCCCGCCGTGGAGTCGAGGATGCGCACCTTGTAGTCGGTGAGGTGGACGCCGCGCAGCGCGGGGTAATACTGCATCAGCGCCTTGCGCAGCGCACGGTTGAGCGCGTTCACGGGACCGTTGCCTTCCGCCACCTCGTGCAGCAGCGTTTCGCCCACCCTGACCTTCACGGTGGCTTCGGAGAACATGCCACGCCCGCTGCGGTACTCAACGCTGGCGGTGTAGTCGATCATCTCGAAGGGCTTGATATAGCCCGGGCGCGTGCGGCGCAGCAGCAGATCCACGCTGGCCTCGGCGCTCTCGAAGGCGAAGCCGGCATTCTCCAGCTCCTTAATCTGCTGCAACACCACCTTCTCCTGCGCCCGCGTCAGCCCCTTGAGGCCAAACTCGCGCCGCTTCACGGCAATGTTGTCCTTGCCGCTCAATTCGCTCACCAGCACGCGTGTCTCGTTGCCCACCAGCGTGGGATCCACGTGCTGGTAGCTCATCGCATACTTGACGACGGCGTTGACGTGGGTGCCCCCCTTGTGCGCAAAGGCACTCGCGCCCACAAAGGGCTGGTGGCTGTCGTGGCTCAGGTTTGCCAGCTCGCTCACATAGCGGCTCAGGTCCGTAAGCTGCGTAATCTTCTCGTCGGGAAGCAGCGGCAGACCCATCTTCAACTGCAGGTCGGCGATGATGCTCACGAGGTTCGCGTTGCCGCAGCGCTCGCCATAGCCGTTGATTGTGCCCTGAATGTGGTTCGCGCCCGTGCGCACGGCCTCGAGCGTGTTGGCGACGCCCGTCTCGCTGTCGTTGTGGGCGTGAATACCCAGCACCACCTTTGCGGCCGGGTGCGCGTTGTCGCCCTCGCCAATGCCCAGCACTTCGCTGCGTACAGTGGCCACAGCTTCCCTAATCTGCCAGGGAAGCCCGCCGCCGTTGGTGTCGCAGAGCACCACCGAGCCGGCGCCCCCCATGATAGCCGCCTGCAGTGTGGCCAGCGCATACTCGGGGTTGGCACTGTAGCCATCAAAGAAGTGCTCAGCGTCGTAGACCACCTCCTTGCCCTGCGCCACCAGATAGGCCACCGAGTCGCGGATCATGCGCAGGTTTTCCTCGAGCGTGGTGCGCAGCACCTCCGTGACGTGCAAATCCCACGTTTTGCCGAAGATGGTGATAACGGGCGTTTCGGCCGCAATCAGCAGCTGGATTTGGGGGTCGTCGGCGGGGTCGGTGTCAGCGCGACAGGTGGAGCCAAAGGCAGCCATGCGCGGTGCGCAAGCTGCAACTCCTTGTGGGCGCGCGCAAAGAATTCCACATCCTTGGGGTTGCTGCCGGGCCAGCCCCCTTCAATGTAGTCGACGCCAAAGTCGTCCAGCCGGCGCGCAACCTTGAGCTTGTCATCCACGGAGAGATTAACGCCTTCACCCTGCGTGCCGTCACGCAGGGTAGTGTCGTACAACAGGGGTTTTGTTGGCATGATTCCTCACTCGGCACATGCGGTGGAGACAATCTCAACGCAAGGGCGCTAGGGGAGCAAGGGCGCAAGGAAAAACAAAAGCAGGAAAGACGATTTTTGGGTCAGCAATGGGCCAATGATTGACGACGTGAATGCCGGTTTTCTTGCTTGTGCTTTTCCTTGCGTCCTTGCCCCCCTGCGTCCTTGCGTTGAGATTGTCTCCACCGAGAGATTGATCTTAGTCGGGCGGTGGGCCGGCGTTGGTGTCGGTAATGTCGGTAATGCTGCTCAGCAGGCGGTCGGGCCAGATGCCCTGCTGCAGATCTTCGCGCCGAAAGCGGCCCGTCTTCACAAGCCAGCCCTGTACGCCCACCATCTGCGCACCGCGCACGTCGGCCAGAATGTCGTCGCCGATCATGGCCACGCGCTGGGGCGCCAGCCCCAAGTCCGCAAGGACCATGCGGTAGTAGGCGGCGCTCGGCTTGCCCACCACCAGCGCATTGACCTCTGCGGCATATTCGAGCGCCACCACGAACGGGCCTGCATCCAGGAAGAGCCCTTCCTCGGTGCGCCACGCGCGTTTCTTTTGCAGGGCGATGAGCCGTGCGCCGTTGAGCACGGCGCGGAAGGCGCGATTGAGGCGCGGGAAGGTGAAACCAGCGCCAATGTCGCCCACGACCACAAACTCCGGATTCTCCTCGTCCACCTCAATACCGGAGAACTCCTGCTGCGCATCGGGCAGCAGCAGAGGGAAGTAGCGCTGTGCGCCTTGCGAGCGCAAATACTCGGCCGCCACATAGCCCGCCGTGTAGAGCTCCTCGAGCTTGCAGGCGAAGCCGAGAGCATTCAGCCGATCAAGCAGCGTGTAGCGGCAGTAGATGGTGGTGTTCGTCATGAAGCGGAATGGAATCCCGCGGGCGCGCAACGAGGCAATGGCCTCACGCGTGCCCGGGATCACCTCGTTGCCAATCAGCAGCACACCCTCAATATCGATGAGCAGCCCGTCAACGGCCGCCAGCAAATCTGCCACACCAGGCTCCTTGCCAAAAAGTCTTGTTCGCAGACGTTCATGCCTTGTGGGCACAACGCAGAATGAAGATGGTCTCTGTGTGCTGCGGGGCAACCACGCCCCGCGAGTGGCAGCTTGCGCCGGCACACCGTTGCATATCGTGGATCCGTTGTGCGGGATTGTATCGGCTCAAGCCGCCACCTGCGCAATCCCCTTCCAGGAAGCGTATATTCCGGGAACAAAAAGCGGAACAAGCAGAAACAACAGGAAAGACATTCTCTGCGCGTCACGCACTCCAGCGCGCGCTGGAGTGCCAACTTGCTGCCTTCCGCCGCTTGCGCATAGCCATTATGGCATGTCAGCCCGTGTTTTGCAGGCCGGCCGCGACCCCGTTTACCGATAGCAGGATGGCCGTGCGCAGGGGGGCCGCCACCTCGGCGTCCACCGTGCCGCGCAGCTTTTGCAGCAGCGCCACCTGAATAAAGTTCAGCGGGTCCACGTACGGGTTGCGCACGCGGATGCTGCGCTGCAGCCACTCTTCACGCTCAAGCAACTCACTCACCTGGCTCACCTGCAGCACCATGCGCTCGCTGCGGTCGAACTCGGCGCGTACGCCATCAAAGATGCCTTGGCGCACCTCGTCATCCGTCAGGCCGGCGTAGAGCGAGGCAATATGCATGTCGGCGCGTGCCAGCCCCAGCTGCACATTCTCCAGCGCAATGCGGAAGAAGGGCCACTCCTTGTACATGTGCTGGAGCGTCTCCAGCCGCTGCGGTGCGGCCGCTGCACCTTCGGCGTTCATCCAGCCCTCGAGCGCCGTGCCCACCCCGTACCAGCTGGGCAGCGCCACGCGCGTCTGTGTCCATGCAAAGACCCAGGGAATGGCACGCAGGTCGTAGATCGACTGCGTTGCCTTGCGGCGGGAAGGCCGCGAGCCGATATTGAGCCGATCAATCTGGTCAATCGGCGTCGCTTCATTGAAGTAGCGCATGAAGAGCGGGTCGTTGACCAGGCTGCGATAGGCCACAAAGGAACGTTCGCTAAGGTCTTCCATCGTCGCGTCCCACGCGTCCTGCTCGACAAAACGCGGGCGCGTGCCGCTGGTGAGCATGACGGCATTGACCAGTTGCTCGAGGTGGCGATAGGCGATCTGGGGGTTCTCGTAGCGGCTGCTGATGACCTCGCCCTGTTCGGTGAGCTTGATGCGACCGCGTACCGACTCGGGCGGCTGCGCCAGAATTGCGCGGTTGGTGGGGCCGCCGCCGCGCCCCAGCGAACCGCCGCGCCCATGAAAGAGCGTGAAGCGAATGCCGTGCTGCTCGCAAACAGCGGCCAGCGCCTGCTGCGCTCTGAAGAGCATCCAGTTGGCGCGCAGATAGCCGCCGTCCTTGTTGCTGTCGCTGTAGCCGATCATAATCTGCTGGTGGTTGCCGCGCGCCGCCAGATGCTGCCGGTAGATGTCATTGTTAAAGAGCGCCTCCATGATTTGCGGGGCGCGCAACAGGTCGTCAATCGTCTCGAAGAGGGGTGTGACATCGATCGTGCCAAAGAGGCCTGCATCGCGTGCCAGGAGCAACACCTCGAGCAGATTGCTCGCGCCTGTCGTCATGCTGATGATGTAGGTCTGGATCACGCACTCTCCCGCTCGCTCGCGGGCCAGAGGGACGAGGCGCAGAAGCGCAATCGTCTCATTGGTGTCGGGCGTGTAGTCGAGCTTTGCCGTCAGCGGGCGCGGGCTGGCAATTTCGCGGCTAAGCAGCGCCACCTTCTCTGCCTCGGGCAGGGCCGCGTAGTCGGTGCTCAGCTTGAGGCGCTCAAAGATCTCGGCCATAGCGCTGCGATGGCGCTCGGCGTGCTGGCGCAAATCCAGCGTGGCCAGGTGGAAGCCGAAGACCTCCACGGCGCGAATCAGGTCGGCCAGGCGGCTCTTTGCCAGCCGCTCGCCCTGGTTCTGCAGCAGGCTCTCCTCCACCAGGCGCAGGTCGTGGAGAAACTCCTCGGCCCCGGCATACGCGCGTGGATTGGTGGCCCCGCTCTTCCACGGCTGTTCGTTCAGCGCGCGTGTGGCGCGCAGCCTGCGGAACATCATAATCAGCTTCTGGCGATAGGGCTCCATACGGAAGCGCTCGAGCACCTCGCGCTCCTCCTCGGGCACGAGCGTAAAGTCGTGTGCAATGCTGTCGAGCAGCGCCTGCGAGAAGCCGACGCGCGTGTTCGCCTGGCTCAGCTGGTTATAGAGCTCGTCCACCACCACATTGTAGTGGCGCAGGATGCTCTCTTTCTGCTCGCGAATGGCCTCCTCGGTGACATCGACGACGACATTGGGGTTGCCGTCTCGGTCGCCGCCCACCCATGAGCCATAGCGCAGGAATGGACCAATCGCAAAGCTCTCGCCCGGATAGCGTTCGGCCAGCGCACGTTCCAGCGCACGGTAGATCTGCGGCACCAGGCGAAAGAGCGTTGTCTCGAAGAAGTAGAGCACATTGCGCACTTCGTCCAGCACCGTGGGGCGACGGTCACGCGTTTCGTCGCTCTGCCACAAGATCACGATCTCCTCACGGATGCGGTCGGTGATCGACTCGCGCTCGCTGGGCAGGCGGCTGACGCGCGCCAGCTCATCCAGTGCGGCGGCAATTGCGCTGAGCTTGGCCATCACCGTACGCCGCTTGGCCTCGGTGGGGTGGGCCGTCAGCACGGGCGAGATGAAGAGGTTGGCGAGCAGCGCGCGCATGTCATCGGCGCTCAACCCCTCCTGGTGCAGGCGGCGCACGGCCTGCGCAATCGTCTCGGGCATGGGGACGCCGGTCTCTTCTGCAACCCGCTGGCGCTCGCGCAGAATCCGCGCCCGCTGCTGTTCTTCGGCCAGGTTAACCAGCTGAAAGTAGGTGGTAAAGGCCTTGAGCACGGCCAGCGTGCGCTGGGGCTCATCGATGAGCTGGGCGCTCTTGCGCGTGATCTCATCGCGCACGGCCTCGTCACCCACGCGCCATGCCTTGGCCAGGGCGCGGAACTCTTCCTCAACCGCGAAGATCTCCTGCCCTTCCTGCTCAATGATCGTCTCGCCCAGCAGGTTGCCCAGAAAACGGATGGTTGCGCGCAACTGCTCCTGCTGCGCCTCGGGCGAAGCAGCCTGCATGTTTGCCAGTGTCGTCGACACCGATAGAACGCCCAAAGTAATCTCCTCGTGATTGGCCGAAACTTCTCAATGCAACTGCCGACGAAATGGAGCGTCTCCGAAGTGTGCGGCGTTCGTAGCGGAGGGCCTCCCGGCCCTCATCCGCGCGAGAAGGAGTACAGCTCGAGCAAAACGAGGGGCAGGAGCCCCTCCGCTACGAAAACCACCGAGGTTTGCGGCATTCGTAGCGGGGGGCTTCCAGCCCTCCGTTTTTGGGCCTCCACAGTACGTTGCATAGGGCGTCACGCCAGAGACGTGACCTACAACAGCCGGAGGGCTGGAAGCCCCCCGCTACGTATGCCGCAAACTTGGGAGACTCACCGCTGAAGTGCGAGCTGGATTAGTGCAGCTGCGCTACAACCAGATCGCCCATGACCTGCGTGCCGACAGTCTCCATCCCGTGCTGCGCAATGTCGCCGGTGCGCACACCCTCTGCCAGCACACGCTCGACAGCGTTCTCAATGGCTGCGGCCTCCGCCTCCAGCCCCAGGCTGTGACGCAGCAGCATCGCCGCACTGAGAATTGTGCCGAGGGGGTTGGCAATGCTCTGGCCCGCGATGTCAGGCGCGCTGCCGTGGATCGGCTCGTACATGCCGCGTGGCAAACCGAGGCCGTTCATTTGATCGCCCAGGCTGGCGGAGGGCAACATGCCCATGCTGCCCGCGAGCATGGAGGCTTCGTCGGTCAGGATGTCGCCAAAGAGATTCTCGGCCACAATCACATCAAAGCTGGCCGGGCGTCGGATGAGGTGCATGGCCATGGCATCCACCAGCACATGCTCCACCTGCAGCGATGGGTAGCCGGCCAATACCTCAACCGCCACACGCCGCCACAAGCGGCTGGAGGCGAGCACATTGGCCTTGTCCACGCTGGCCAGCTTGCCCTTGCGCTGCATGGCCGCTTCGGCCGCCAGCTTAACCACGCGCTCGATCTCAGCGCGCGAGTAGAGCATTGTGTCAAAGGCCTCATCGCCGTCCGCCCCCGCTTCCTTGCGCGGGCCAAAATAGGCGCCGCCCGTGAGCTCGCGAATCACCAGCAGGTCCACCCCTTCGAGCACCTCGCGCTTGAGCGTGCTGGCGTCAATCAGTTGCGGCTGCAGTTTGACGGGGCGCAGGTTGGCAAAGAGATTAAGCTCCTTGCGGATGGCAAGCAGACCACGCTCGGGGCGGTCAGCCGCCTGGGGATTGTCCCATTTGGGGCCGCCTACGGCCCCCAGCAGCACGGCATCGGCGGCACGGCAGGCGGCAACAGTGGCCTCGGGCAGGCTGTTGCCCACAGCATCAATGGCGCAGCCGCCCATCAGTTGCGCGTCAAAAGCAAAGCTGTGGCCAAAGCGCCCCGCGACAGCGTTGAGCACCTTGACGGCTTCAGCGGTTACTTCGGGTCCAATACCGTCTCCGGCCAGTACGACGATTCGAGCTTCCATGCACCAGGTCCGTTCAGAGTGCGTGTGACGAGAGCCACAGCGAATTGAAAATTGATGATTGACGACTCACAATTGGCGCAGCGAATTGAAACGATGTGACTCGCAGGTTGGCAAAGCGGCGGCCAGGCACCCGACCCCGACCCCCGACGCCCGACCCTCACACCAGCGCCTTCCACAGGTAATCGTTGTCGCCCTCGTCCGGGACGTCAATGCGCACAAAGCGGTGCCTGGCATAGAAGCGCTGGCCCACGCGGTTTCTCTGGTGTACGTAGCAGCCATAGCCCTCGTAGCCCTCTTCGCGTAGCCACGTCTCTGTATGTGCCAGCAGCAAATCGCCCACACCGCTGCCCCACCACGCCGGGCGCAGATAAATGCGGTAGAGTTCCGCCCCGCGTGGGCCAAAGCCGGCGTGGCTGAAGCCAATGATCTCGCTTTCTTCGCGCGCGACCAGGAAGATCGATTGCGTAGAATGGATCACCCGCCGCAAGCTGTCCGTGCTGTAGGCGCGGCCGACAAAGGACTCAATGAAATCGCTTGTAAAGATTTCGGCATACGCCGCCCGCCACGATTGCGCCGCGGCCAATTGAATGCCTGCGATGTCGCTTTCCGTCGCAGGGGCAATGCGTATCTCTGCCGCGCCCGTGGCCTCACCGTCACCAAGCATTCTGTTGCACCTCCAGCGGAGCCCTGGTTCACAAGCTTCGAGCGACGCCCAGAAAGGCACAGCGCGCGCAGGCGGCGGGCACAATATACGGGCGCAGCGTCTGCGCCCGTATGGTGCGCGACGCCGCGCCCCTCTCCGGTTTCGCCGGCGCCTGCGCGCCGAGCCCTTGCTCCCTCTGTGTGGCCCCATTATAAGGGAGGTTGGGCCGATTTGAAAGAGGCGAAGCACAGGGGTGACGTTGCTGTGCGGGCGCACCGCACACGCGCGCGAGGGGCCGTTCGCCCGCTCGAGGGGGCTGCAGCTATCATACAGTGCACGGGTCCAGCATTGCGTTACGAAACAAAAAGGCGGTCTGCAGCGTCACAACAGGAGAGGCGGCAATGCGCGGCCTGCTCGGTAGCGGCGGTGCAAGCCGCGGTTGGCAATGACGCGACGCATTCCCGTACAACGGCGGCTTGCACCGCCGCTACCGACGAAAATGCGTGCCTGCGAGGCGCACCCGTACAGCATCCATGAAAGCATCATGATTCAGATTACCGATTCACTTGCGCTCGACGAAAGCGAAATCCGCGAGGAGTTCATGCGCAGCGCCGGGCCCGGTGGGCAAAACGTGAACAAGGTCGAGACCGCCGTGCAGTTGCGCTTCAACGCGGCGCAATCGCCCAACCTGCCCGATGACGTGCGCGCGCGGCTGCTGGCGCTGGCCGGTCGGCGCGCCACGGCCGATGGCGAAATCATCATCACCGCACGCACGGCGCGGCAGTCAGGCCGAGAACCGCGTGGCCGCGCTCGCCCAATTGACAGCGCTTGTGCAGCGCGCCGCCGAGCCGCCGGTGGAGCGCCGCGCCACGCGCCCCACACGCGCCTCCCGCGTGCGCCGGCTGGAGTCCAAACGACGGCTCAGTCGCGTCAAACAGTCCAGACGCAGCGGCTCGTTTGACGTAGATTGACGCATAACGCGGCACTCTGCGCAGCTTCTAAAGTCAAACCACGTTGAAATGCTGGTTTCATCGTGGTATCAGTCCAGGACAAAATCGGGTAGTGGGTGGTCACGGCAGAGCGCAAGGGGGCGGTTTTTCCGCACCTCCTGCATTCCTCTGTAAAGCGACTTTACAAATCCTCGTCTACAGGATAATCTACACTGTAAAGCGTCTGACTGTCTCCACCCTCTTCGCACCCACTCTCTGACGGAGGCTCATATGCGACGGAAAAGCCTTTCACTGCTTCTGATCGCCCCGCTGCTACTCTTTCTCCTGCTCACACAATTGGCAGATGTGCAGGCCGCGCGCCCGCTTCAGGCGGATGCGACACCGGTCGCGACCGACGCGCCTGTGGAGGAAGCTGTAGACGCTGCGGCGGATGTCGTTGCAGACGCTGCTGCCTTGCCCGAACTTGAGGCAGGCGTACCATTCACGCAGCCCTTCCTCATCCGCTTCCGCCAGCAGATTCCGATTACGGTCGTCCTCACGCTGCTGCAGCAAATGACAATTACGGCGACGCCGACAGCCGGCGCGCCCACCGCAACGCCAACCAGCCTGCCGACGGCCACGCCGACGCGCGCGGCAACCCCCACCCAGACCGCAACGCCGGTCGCCGACAGCGAGCCCATCACGCCGAGCCTGACGTTGACGGTTGGTGACGCAATTACGGGCGCTACGGTGATCACCGGCCTGCTGCCGCTGACCGCAGCGCTGCCGCTCACGGCGCCCGACGCATCGCTTGCGCTGACGCTTACCGACGTACTCACCACCCCCGACCTGCCGGCCGTGCCCACCGTGGCCCTGACGTTGCCGGAAGGCACGCCCGCTGTGGGCGACCTTGTGCCGCTCACAGGCACGCTGCCGCTGACCGATGCCGTGCTCCTCACGGACGCGCTGGCGATTCCCGCTGCGTTGCCTCTGACCACCACGCTGCCCCTGACCGAACCGCTGACGATTCTGCCCTCTGATGTCCTGACCACAGTGCCGCCCCTCTTCTCGGGTGTTGGCATTACCATGGACATGGACCTGCAGTTCTTCATCACCGACACAATGACAAGCACTGTGCCTGCACTGCTGGTGCTGCGCTTTACGGGCTTGCCGTCGGTGACGCTGCCCGTCTCGATTACAGTGAATGCGCCCTCGACGGCGCTCGTCTCCGTCATGCCCGTCACCGAGACGGTCTTCGCCATCACGTCCACCGACGCGCTCACGTCCGACCGACGCGCTCACGCCAACTGACGCGCTCACGCTTACGCCCGGGCTGACCGACACGATTACGCTCACGGGGCTCGAGGAGCTCACGCCGTCGGTCGAGTTGACGGTTGCGCCCACGCCCATCGATATCAATGCCTTCAACATCGTCACCGTAACGGTGCCCGTCACCGCCAATATCCGCAGTGAGCCGGACCTCAATGGCGACGTTGCCGAGACCGTGCCGCCCGGCACAGTGCTCTCGGTTGTGGCGCAGAATGCGGCCGGCGACTGGCTGCTGCTGCTCGACGGCAACTGGATTGCGGTCGTCGTCTTTGGCGAGGCCCCGGCCAACTTGATTACGGCAAACGAGGCTATTGTGACGGCCCTGCGCGTGGCCGCGGCCAACGCGCCGCCCACGCCGACACCCTTGCCGCCACCGCCCACAGCCACGCCCTCACCTACACCCACATTGCCACCCTTTACGCCCGTCAATGTGACGACGACAACGAATGCCAACCTGCGTGCAGGGCCCGGCACCAACTTCGACATTGCAGGCAACACAACGCTCGGCCAGACGCTGGTTGTGACAGCGCGAGATGCCTCGGGCGGCTGGCTGCTGCTCGACAACGGCAGCTGGATCTCGGCGCAACTTGTCAATGGCCTGCCTGCAGTGGAGACAATTCCGGTCTTTGACCCCAACGCGCCGCCTGCGCCCACACCGCTGCCCGCTGCCGAGGTTGTGCCCACAGCCACCTCGCCCGGGGCCACAGCGCCGGTGACCGGTACAGCGGCGATTACGGCAACGCCGTCCGCCCCGCTGCTGCCAACGCTCACGCCCACGCCGGTAGCGCAGGGCACGCCCGTGCCCACGGCGACATCACCTGCTGAGGTGCTGAGCGTCGACGAGAACGTCTATCTGGTGGAGTTCGACAACATCGTTTCCAACTACCAGCGTGCGCTAACGGCCATCGATCGCCTCGTCACGTCGGCCAGTGGCAACACAGCCGTCTTCAACGATGAGCAGTGGCTCACGGACATGAACACGGCGATTCAACTGCTGCGCAACGCCGGCCCGGCTGTGGCGCGGCTCAGCGTGCCCGAGCGCTTTGTGGCCGCACAGAACTCGCTCCTCAGCGCAGTGACGCAGTACAACCAGGCGGCGGACCTGCTGCAGGCCGGCGTCGACACACGCGATACGGCGCAGTTTGATGAGGCGTTCAGCGCCATTTCCCTGGGCGACGCATCGGTGGCGCAGGCGTCAGCGGCCCTGAGCGCCTTCAGGCCGTAACCTCGCACGCGCACGTATCTCGCACGCGCACGTATAGGGTGGATATGCGGGGGGTGGGCCATCGGCCCACCCCCTTTGCTTTAAGCCGATCAGTGAATCGAGGAGAGAAGCATGGAAATTGCAATTATGGTAGAGGGCCAGATGGGTCTCAACTGGCCGCGCTGGCAGCGCATTGTCCCGCTGGTGGAGGAACTGGGCTTCGCCGCCCTCTTCCGTTCGGACCACTTCACGAATGCCAATCCGCCCGATATGGACTCCCTGGAGCTGTGGGTCTCGCTCACGTGGCTGGCCTGCAACACCAAACGTATGGAGTTCGGTTCAATGGTCACCCCCTTTTCCTTCCGAAACCCCGTCTTCACGGCGCGCATGGGCAAGGATGTGGATGACCTGAGCAACGGCCGCCTTGTGCTGGGCATTGGCGCAGGCTGGCAGGCGCGCGAGCACGCCATGTTTGGCTTCCCCCTGCTCGAGGTGCCCGAACGCTTCGCGCGCTTTGCAGAGGGAGTGGAGATCACCCACCGGTTGCTCAACAGCAGCGAGCCGGTTACCTTCCAGGGCGAATACTACCAGCTGCAGGAGGCGCGCCTGCTGCCGCGGCCGCAGCGCCCGGGCGGGCCGCGCCTGCTAATCGGCGGCAATGGCCCGCGGCGCACGCTGCCGCTCGTCGCGCGCTTTGCCAGCGAGTGGAACGGCGTCTACCTCACGCCTGCGCGCTTTGCCGAACTGAACGCCACGCTGGATGAGCTCCTGCGCGCACAGGGCCGCACGCCCGACGCCGTGCGTCGCTCTGTAATGACGGGCCTCTTCTTCGGCCGCAATGATGCCGAGCTGCGCGACAAGCTGCAGGGCGCAGACGCAGCCGAGCAGCGGGCGCGCGGCGTGGTCGTCGGCACGCCCTCGGAGGTCAACGAGCAGTTGGCGCGGTACGCCGAGGCGGGCGTGCAGCGCGTTCTGCTCCAGTGGATGGATTTGGACGATGTGGAGAGGCTGGAGGCGTTTGCCGACGCAGTGCTGTAAAGCAATCCAAAACCGAAAACAGGGACGCATGAGGCGCGTGACTGCGGAGTCACGCGCCTCATGCGTCAACCATCTGTTTACAACTCTTCTATCAGGCGTGCCGCTTCCTGGGGCCACTGGCCCCGTGCGCGCGCCACTTCTCAATCTGCACAATCACAAAGGTCACAATCAGGGTCATCGCCAGCAGGCCAATGGCCGTAATCGGATTGCTGAGTGCTTCCGGCGCAACGATGAGCGTGATGCCCAGCGAGAGCATCATAATGCCGGAGAGCAGTTTGAGCACACGCCCCTCATTCTCGCTGAGCTTGCGCGAGCCGAAGCGCACGGCAAATACGCCCACAATAACCAGCAGCGGAATGATGTAGATCAGGTTGTAGAGCACGAGATAGCCGTAGAACTGCGCCGTCGATAGATCCGTGAGCGTAAGCGCACGCGTGTAAACCATGGGGAAGCCCGCAGTGCAGAGCAGCTCGTAGCTGTTGGCCGCCACGGCCAGCACAATCGTTGCACCGAGCATCGCAGGCATGCTGTCGGCGCTCACCGTGTTGCGCATGCGTTTGTAGAGGCCGGGCTTCGCCTCATCCGGAATGCCCAGGCTGACCCCTTGCTTGAACCAGAAGTAATCCTTGATGTTGATCAGCGCAAAGATCACCGCAACAATGCCCGCGATGAGGGTAATCCACTGCAACGCGCCAAGCCACAGGAAGACGTTAAGCCACGCCGCCATGAAGAGGAAGTAGATTAACCCTGAGAAGAGCACAAAAACGCCACCGATCAGGAGCATGCGTTTGCGATCCTTGGCATGCACCATAAGGCTGAGCAGGAACATGAGGACGAAAAAGGCGCAGGGGTTGAAGGCATCCAGTGCGGCCAGCGTCACCGTCAGCACAGGCAGCGAGAGCGATGCGACCGATATTTCGCCAATCAGAGGAATGGAGAAAGCCTGCTTTTCAGAAGCTGCCAGGGCCGAACCCGCTGCCAGTCCGGGCGCTGCAGCCAGTTCGCCCGCAGTGCCAACAGCCGCAGCCTCGCCGGCAGCATCGGCGCCCGCTCCTGTTGCGGCTGGGGGCGCAGCGACGGCCTGCGCTTCGGCCAGTGCGCTATCGTGGCAGGCAATCAGGTCGGCCTCAATCGCCGCACCCATCTGCGCAGCGGTGTCATAGCCGGTCACCATCTGCCCACAGTAGAAGAAGGCGGGCACGTACATCGCCTCTTCGCCCAGCGCATCGGCGAACTGCACATACGCGCTGCCGTGGGCAGACGACTCGGAGAGCTCCCACGCGTGCAGGCGCAGCCACGGGTGTGCCTGCGGCAGTGCCTCGAAGAAGGGCATCGCCTCGCGACAGTGCGGGCAGGTGAGCGAGTGGAAGATGTAGAGATGGACAAGTGTGTTGCCCTCGGCGTCCTGGCTCACCCACAGCGGCGGGTTTTCGGCGCTCACCGTGGGCGGTGGCGCCTGAGGGCCGATCTGGGCAAATGCAGGCGCAGGCAGCAGCGCCATCACAAGCGCAAGCGCTACGAGCAGCGGATAGAAAAATCGAGGAGAAGGGCGACTCATTCGGCGAATCACATTACCACCTCACTGGGGAAGGGAGGCAAAAACGGCCAGGATGCGCGGGCCGCGCGCCTAACCATAGCGCCGAGCAGCGCACGCGTCAACGGGCAGGCGTCCCATTGGAAACGGGACGAATGTCCCTTTTGGGCGGCGGAAGGGCGTTGTAGCTGGGTGTGAACAAGCGTAATTGCCACATGACAATCGAGGCGCATCGCCTGAGTGCGCGGAGTTGTTCGTAGCGGCTGCTTCAGCTGCCGCAGGTGGAGAAGCGCCCGTCCTCGAGAACGGCGGCTGAAGTCTTACGTCTCCGAATATCGGTGGCCGTCGTAGCGGAGGGGCTCCCGCCCCTCGTTTTGCTCAAACTGTACTCTTGTTGAACTGATGAGGGCCGGGAGGCCCTCCGCTACATAATGTGGTCCGCGCTGCGTTGCGTAGCGGCTGCTTCAGCTGCCGTAGGTGGAGACCGCAGCGTGTCCTCGAGAACGGCAGCTGAAGCAGCCGCTACGCAACGCACACGCGCGCACTTGCAAGGCATGGCACTTGCCAATGACCTGTTACCAATTACCTGTTTCGCAAGCTGCGCTACTTGACGAAATCGCGCAGCACCTGCTCCAGTGTAGGCTCGCCAATCTCCTGCAGCTCGTAGCCCACGCGCAGCGCCGGCTTGTCAAAGGTGACGAGGCGGCGCAGGTCAATGGGCGTGGCAATCAGCACCACGTCGTGGGGCGTATTGCGGATTGTCGCCTCGAGGTCGGCCACCTGCTGCGCGCCGTAGCCCATGGCGGGCAGCACCGTGCCCGTGTTGGGGTACTTCTTGTAGGTGTCGGCCAGCGCGCCAATGGCGTAGGGACGGGGATCCACAATTTCGGCCGCACCCAGCTTGCGCGCCGCCACCCAGCCGGCCCCAATCGCCATCTCGCCGTGGGTAAGGGTGGGCCCATCCTCAATCACAAGCACGCGCTTGCCCCTCACCTCGGCGCCCTGCTCCACGGTAATCGGGCTGGCGGCGTCAATGAAGACCGCATTAGGGTTCAGGTCGACGGCCGTCTTGCGTGCCAGCTCAATCTGCTCCAGCGATGCGCTGTCAATCTTGTTGAGCACGATGACATCGGCATTGCGCACGTTGAGCTCGCCCGGGTAGTAGCGTATGGCGTGGTCGGCGCGCAGCGCATCGACGACGGTGATCAGCAGGTCGGGCTTGTAGAAGGGCAGGTCATTGTTGCCGCCATCCCAAATCACAATGTCGGCTTCCTTTTCGGCCTCGCGCAAAATCGCCTCGTAATCAACACCGGCATAGATAACGCCGCCGGCAACCACGTGAGGCTCGTACTCCTCGCGCTCCTCAATCGTCACATCGTGGAGCTCCATGTCATCCATGGTGGCAAAGCGCTGCACGGCCTGTTTGGCCAGGTCGCCATAAGGCATGGGGTGGCGCACGGCCACAACACGCTTGCCCATGGCGCGCAGGATTTTGACGACGAGGCGGCTCGTCTGGCTCTTGCCGGCGCCCGTGCGCGAAGCGCAGATCGCGATGACCGGCTTGGTGGATTTCACCATGGTGTGCTCGGGGCCAAGCAGCATAAAGTCGGCGCCCACGGCCATGGCGCGAATACCCGTGCGCATGACGTGTTCATAGGTCACATCGCTGTAGGAGAAGACGGCCAAATCGGCGCCCGTCTCCTGCAGCACGCGCTCGAGGTCGGCTTCGGTTTCAATTGGAATGCCTTCGGGATAGAGCGAGCCAGCCAGCACAGCAGGGTAGCGCCGCCCGTCGATATTGGGGATCTGCGTGGCCGTAAAGGCCATCACCTGGTAATCGGGATTGTCGCGGAAGAAGACGTTGAAGTTGTGAAAGTCGCGCCCGGCGGCGCCCATGATCACGACCTTGCGGGGATTTTGCTGCGTCATTGCAGCCTCCTTTGGGAATGGTGGAAGAGAGGAATTGAGCGAAAAACCTTACGGCACAATCAATTTGGCACTTTCAACGCAAAGGTGCAAAGGTAGCAAAGGGCGCAAAGGAAAAACAAGAAGCCAGTGGGAGAGCCGCGCGCCCGATCGTAGTCATTTCTCTTTGCCCTTCTTGCTTTTCCTTTGCGCCCTTTGCTACCTTTGCGCCTTTGCGTTGAGATGTTCTTTTCATGTTGGCATGGCTCTAGCGTGCCGGCGGCCGATTGGCCCGGGCCACGCGCCCGGCGTTTCGCCCAGCGGCAGCACGAAAACCGTCTCTTCCTTGAAGAGCCTCAGGCCGCGCGCCTGATAGTTGGCCAGCGCTCTGGGATGATCGAGTGAGCAGGTGTGCACCCAAACGCGCCGCGCGCCCTTGGCCCAGCCGCGCGCAATCGCGTGTGTAAGCAGCCGCCCCCCAATCCCCTTGCCAATGAACTGCGGCAGCAGCCCAAAGTAGCAGATTTCCACGCTGCCGCCCTCCTGCACCTCCAGCTCAAAGTAGCCTGCGGGCGTGCCGTAGAGGTAAGCCACCCACGTCTCATAGCCCGGCTGGCCGATTGTCTGCATCCAGCGGGCGTAGTCCCACGTCAGGCGGTCGCGCCACTGCCAATCACCCCCTACGGCAGTGTAGAGGAACCGGCCGAATTCGGGCGAGGGCAGCTTGGCTTCAAGAATCTCCAGCCCGGTGGGCGTGGCGCTGCTGGGACGGAGATCGGCCGGGTTCATCATTTCCAGGTGGAAGACGGTGACGGGCTCGTAAGGCTCACTCATAGGGAAGCGAGAACAAATCCAATGCTGAGCAAAATGCTGAAGATGAGGCTGAGGCGGGCCGTGCCGGCGAGCGTTGTGTTCAGTGCCCGCCCCGATTTGGTGCGCACATCACGCACCAGGCGCCAGGCAAGTGGCGTGCTGGCAAAGGGCAACAGCAGCCAGAGCGAACCAGCCGCCAGCCAAATGGCCGCGCCATAGGCAATGACGAGCAGCGCGATATACTCGATCCGTGCGCCGCGCTCGCCCAGGAGCACGGCCAGCGTGCGCTTCTGTGCACGTGCGTCGGTGGCGCGGTCGCGGTAGTTGTTGACGACGAGCACGGCGGTAATCAGCGCACCCACGGGCACGGCTGCCAGCCACACCTGCGGCGTCACGGTGAGCGCCTGCACATAGTATGTACCTGCCACCGCCGCGAGGCCAAAGAAGAGGAAGACGAAGAGTTCGCCCAGGCCGTAGTAGCCATAGGGCAGCGGGCCGCCCGAATAGAGCAACGCCGCCACAATCGCCGCTGCGCCCAGCGCCAGAATAGGCCATCCACCCACGTAAACCAGGTAGAGGCCCACAAGCGCGGCCAGGCCAAAGACCACAACCATGCCCCACCGCACCTGCGCCGGTGTGAGCAGCCCCGTTGCCGTGACGCGCGTCGGCCCCATGCGCTCGTGCGTGTCGGCCCCCTTGAAAAAGTCAAAGTAGTCGTTGGCGAAGTTGCTGCCAATTTGCAGCAGCAGCGCGCAGAGCCAGCGCCGCCAGCATGGGCCAGAAGGCGAAGTGCCCATCCGCCCAGGCAAGCGCCGTGCCCACAAGCACAGGGCCTACCGCCGCGGGCAGCGTTTTGGGCCGCGCAGCAAGGAGCCAGGTATGGGTGCGAGTGGGTTGTGCAACGGTGGCCATAAAGGATTGAAACTGATGACTGACGATCGGGTGCGTGCGTGTGGCTGATGCTCAATTATCAACCATGCTCTTTGGTTGTCCCAATCAGCGGCGCGCCGGCTGCCAGCCCGCCAGCAGCGTGCGCACGTCGCTGCGCGTTGCCACGAGCGCCAGCGCATCGCGTGCGCCGTCTCGTCGCGCCGGCTCGCTCACGAGCGCCAGCGTGCGGATTGTCTCTGCGAGCAGTGCGTCGTCGCCCGCCGCCACAAGCGCCAGCAGCAGGTAGCGCGCCAGTTCAAGCGGCGCGCGGCGCACCTGCTCCATCAGGTAATCCACAGCCTGCGGGCCGTCGCTGTGACGCAGCAGCAGGTCGTAAAGGCCCAGCCGTGCGGCGGGGGCGGCCTTGTCGCCGTAGCGCTCGATCACAAGCGGCAGCAGCGCGGCGGGCAGGCGCGTCAGCCCGCGCAGGCA
This sequence comes from uncultured Chloroflexia bacterium, assembly GCA_963773745.1. Lineage (GTDB taxonomy): Bacteria > Chloroflexota > Anaerolineae > Caldilineales > Caldilineaceae > UBA5069. The sequence goes on along the minus strand of CAVZCL010000001.1, from coordinate 428,333 downwards.
CTCCCCCGTAATGTCGGCACGGCTGCCCTCACCCTGCGCCCGCTGAATGTCGGTGGCGTATTGGTAGAGTGGCACCTGGTCGCCAAAGAGCGCCAGCGCCCTGGCTGCCGTGAGCGCCGGCTCGCCCGAATTGGGGTCGGCGTGGCCATCAACGAGCAGGCGCGCGGCTTCCAGGCGTGCAAGCGTTTCGTCCACGTCGGTCAGCGCAACAAGGGCGGTGGCGCGCAGCAGCGCGCCCTCTTCTGCGAAGCTGGGCGGCGGAAACTCGTAGGTGGCGCAGGCGCGCAGCAGCAGGGTCGCATCCTCCTGGCGGGCAACGGGCTGCAGCGCGCGGACGATGTCGGCGCGCACATAGCCACCGTAGTCGTGCGCGCCCCCCTTGCGCGCATAGTGGTCAAAGAGGGCGGCAAGCTGGGTACGCGCATCATCACGCGGCGCATGGATCAGCACGTTGAGCGCGCTGCGCAGCGTATCGCGGCGTGTTTTGGGCAGCAGCAGCGTCACGGCAAAGTCAGCCTTGGCTTCGCCGGTCAGCGCGGCCAGCTTCTGCGCCGAGGGGTCGGCTTCCAGCTTCTTCATGGAGCAATTACCTGTGCCCAAGTGTTTCAGGTGAAGCGTGGTTCGTGGCGGCGGCTTCCATCGCCGCTACGCACAACGCGTGCACAAAGCACCGGCGCGCCGCTAGTACTCACCCTTGAGCGCACGCTTGAGGTCTCGCTCGTTATCACGCGCCGCAATCGTGTGGCGCTTGTCGTGCAGTTGCTTGCCGCGCACCAGCGCAATCTCCACCTTCGCCTTGCCGCGCTCGTTGATGTAGACACGCAGCGGCACAATTGTCCAGTTGCGCTGGCGGGCCTGCGCATAGAGCGAGCGGATTTGCTGCTTGTGCAGCAGCAGCTTGCGCGGCCGCACCTCGGCATGGTTGAAGCGGTTGCCCTCCAAGTAGTGCGCAATGTGCACGTTGTTGAGCCACGCCTCGCCATCCTTCACAAGCACGAAGCCCTCCTGGATGCTCGCCTTGCCGGCGCGCAACGACTTGATCTCCGTACCGGTGAGAACAACGCCCGCCTCATAGGTCTCTTCAACAAAGTATTCGAAGCGCGCCTTGCGGTTGGTTGCAACCGTGCGCGGACCACCTGTGCTCTTCTCTGCGCTCTTCGCCATCGTGATGCCAACTCCTGGCAGTGGTTCCTGTAGTGATGCCGTCCTGGGACCCACATTGTAAAAAAGGGAACGGGGATCGGGGAACAGAGATTGCGGCAAGTGGAGAGTTCCCCGATCCCTGGTCCCCAAACTCATGCTGCGGGTTTCATGCCGGTATCATATTCGTTACGGTTGCGGCGTGGCCAACTGGGGCAGCACTTCGGCGCCCTCGATGAGCGCCTGCACCTCTTGCAGCGCACGCTCGCGCTGGGGATCAGCGCCCGCCGCGCGCTCCTCGTCGCTAATCGCCACCACGACATCCGGCGTGAGCCCCGTGCCGTCGATAGTGCGGTTGTTGGGCGTGTACCAGCGGGCAATCGTCACACGCATGATGCTGCCGTCATTGAGCGTCTGCGGAATCTGCACGCTGCCTTTGCCGAAGGTTGTTGCGCCCACCATGGTCGCCCGTCCGCTGTCCTGCAGCGCCCCGGCCACAATCTCGCTGGCGCTGGCGCTGCCTTCATTGACCAGCACCACGAGTGGGATCTCGGTCGCCACCGGTGTGCCTACTGTGCGGTATACCTCTTCGGTGCCATCCTTGAAGCGCTCGTTAAGGACCACCATGTCGTCCACGAAGAGGCTTGTCACCTTGACGGCCTCCTTGAGCAGGCCGCCGGTGTTGCCGCGCAGGTCAAGGATCAGCCCCTGAGCGTCGCGGGCCACAACATCCTCAACGGCCTGCTTCACCAGCGCCCCCGCATTTTCATTGAAGGTGTAGAGGCGGATATAGCCAATTTCACCCTCATCGCCCAGCGCCTCGGTGGTGACTGTGGGTGATTCTATGGTGGCTCGCTCCACCTCAACATCGAACGGCTCGATTGTATCAGTGGCAGTCGCGCCCTCTGCGGATGGGCGCAGTATGTTGAGAGTGACAGTTGAGCCGCGCGGCCCGCGAATTTTCGCAACGGCGCTGTTCAGCTCTGTGCCGATGACGCTTTCGCCATCAATCGCCAGAATCAAATCGCCGCGGCGAAGGCCGGCGTTCCATGCGGGCTGATTCTCAAAGGGCTCGACAATGCGCGCAGTGTCAAAGTCCGGGTCCCAGTCCACGCGTGCGCCAATGCCCTCAAAGCTGCCCTGAATGTTGCTGCGGAAGTATTCGGCCTCGTCGGGCGAAAGGAAGGAGGTGTTGGGGTCATCCAGCCGGCTCACAACACCGCGGATCGCATCGTAGGTGCCTTCCTTGCCGTCGGGCAAATCACCATAGAAGTTGCCGTAGAGAACATCCATCGCCTCCCAAAAGGTCGCGAATTGCGCTTCCAGATCGGCGCGCTGCGCCTGGTCGGAGTCGCTCGCGTTGGCAGCGGGTGCGGCCGCCGGTTGGCTGGAGAGGCGGCCAAAGCCAAAGCCGACGCCCGCGCCGACCACGAACACGGCAACCGCCGCAAAGACGCCAAGGCAGCCATAAAGCACCTTGCCTGCGTGGCGTTCGCCCCAGGTCGTCTCTTGTGCGGTCGGTCCGGCCACGTAGTGCGCGCCCGGTTGTTCCGGCTGCGGATTCTGCTGCGTCACAAATCAGTTTCCTTCATGCAATGGCTCTCGAATGCGCACGCGCGTCTCCGGATTGTACCATAGGCCGCGGTCTGCTCTCTCTGCACGGGCGCTTGCCATGCGCGCGAAATATCCTGTCGCAGGATTTGTTGACATCGTGTACAATGTGCCCACGCACGCTTGCTCGGCATTTTTTGGGCGGGCGCCTCGTCATGCCAATGACGCAGTTTCGGCAGTCGGAAGTCGGCAGTCAGTGTTCGCTTTTTTCGCAGTCGCCGTTTTGCATCGCAGTCAACATTGTGAACACACGGAAGTGAGGAGAGAGAAATGCTTGAAAACATCCTGTTGGGGGCGCTTGGAGTCATCGTAGGTCTTGTCATTACGTTCTACGGGTATGCCATATTCCGCTTGATCCTGCCGATCATTGGTTTTTTCTATGGCTTCATACTGGGCAAATCGCTCTTTCCCGATGGCCCGGTGTGGGGATGGACCTTTGGCATTGTCTTTGCGCTGGTGCTGGCTTTCCTCGCATACGCCTATTGGAGCGTCTTAATGACCGTGGGCGGCGCGTTCATCGGCTTCACTCTTGGTTACACCTTTGGCGTTTGGCTCTTCCCACCAATGTTGGAGTGGATCGGCGTGATCATCGGCATTGTGCTGGGCGCTGGCTTTGCGCTCATGTACTTCCTCTTTAAGGATCTGATGGTCATGGTCTGGACTGCCTTCGCAGGGGCTGGCATCATCTTTGCCGGACTTGCCTTCTTCTGGCCGGCGGTGCTCGGGTGGCTGGGCAATTCCTCCAACTGGATCACCTTCATCCTGACGCTGGTCGTGGGTGTCATCGGCACCATTGCGCAGATGTTCATCTTCAGCGGTCTGGCCTACTACAGCGCACCGCCCGCCGGCGGCCCGCCCTATGTGGGTGCGCCTGCGTCGCGAGCCGCGTAGCTGCGCAACTCCAGGCCAACAACGGCCTGTACACAGATTTCACAGAAAAGAACAGGTAACAGCAGATCTTCGCTGTTATCTGTTCTTTTCTGTGAAATCTGTGTACAGGCTTTGGCCGAATGGCTCCGCTTGCGTGTACTATAGCGTGTCGGTCGCCCAGTACAGTGCCGTCACTGAGCGGCCACCTGCATGAAGAAGCGGCGAATGAGGGTTGTTCGCCTTGTCCGGGAGGGCGGAAACAAATGAGTACAAAGATCATCTATTCAATGGTGCGGGTGGGCAAGAACTATCCGCCCAACAAGCAGGTGCTGCGCGATATCAGCCTCTCCTACTTCCACGGCGCAAAGATCGGCGTTATCGGCCTCAATGGCTCGGGCAAGAGCACGCTGCTGCGCATTATGGCCGGTGTCGAGACCGAGTTCAACGGCGAGACGATGCTCACGCCCGGCTACACCGTGGGCTATCTGGAGCAGGAGCCACAGCTGGACAACGCGAAAACCGTGCGCGAAGTTGTGGAGGAAGGCGTGCAGGAGGTTGTCGACGCCCTGCGCGAGTTCGACGAGATCAACATGCGTTTTGGCGAGGAGATGAGCAGCGACGAGATGGACGCGCTCCTCACCCGCCAGGCCGAGGTGCAGGATACCCTTGACTCACTCAACGCGTGGGACCTGGACAGCCGCCTGGAGCTGGCCATGGACGCGCTGCGCTGTCCGCCCGCCGATGCACAGGTGGCCACCCTCTCCGGCGGTGAGCGCCGCCGTGTGGCACTCTGCCGCCTGCTGCTGCGCGAGCCGGACATTCTGCTGCTTGACGAACCCACCAACCATCTTGATGCGGAATCGGTGGGCTGGCTTGAAAAGCACCTGCAGCAGTACGCAGGCACCGTCATTGCTGTGACCCATGACCGCTACTTCCTTGACAATGTGGCCGGCTGGATTCTTGAGCTCGACCGCGGCTACGGCATTCCCTGGAAGGGCAACTACACGTCGTGGCTCGAGCAGAAGCAGCAGCGGCTGGCGCTGGAAGACAAGCAGGAGCAGACGCGCCAGAAGACGCTGCAGCGCGAGCTTGACTGGCTGCATATGACGCCGCGTGCGCGCGAAACCAAGCGCAAGGCGCGCATCAACGCCTACAACGATCTGCTGCAGGCCAACAAGGAGCGCGCCAACGAAGACCGCGAAATCTACATTCCGCCCGGCCCTCGCCTGGGCGATGTGGTGATTCGGGCCGCCGAGGTGACCAAGGCCTACGGCGACCGCCTGCTCTACGAGGACCTCAACATTGACATTCCGGCCGGCGCAATTGTGGGTATCATTGGCCCCAACGGCGCGGGCAAGACCACCCTCTTCCGCATGATTGTGGGGCAGGAGACGCCCGATGCCGGCGACGTCGTGGTGGGCAGCACCGTGCAACTGGCCTATGTGGACCAATCGCGCGATACGCTGGACGGCAGCAAGACCGTGTGGGAGGAGATCTCCGAGGGCAACGAGCAGCTTGTGCTGGGTGATCGCACAATGAACTCGCGCCAGTACGTGGGCCGCTTCAACTTCATGGGCGCCGATCAGCAGAAGCGCGTCGGCTCACTCTCGGGCGGCGAACGCAACCGCGTGCATTTGGCCAAGATGCTCAAATCCGGCGGCAACGTTATCCTGCTGGACGAGCCGAGCAACGATCTCGACGTGAACACGCTGCGTGCGCTCGAGGATGCGCTGGAAGGCTTTGCCGGCTGCGTGCTGGTCATTTCGCATGATCGCTGGTTCCTCGACCGCATTGCCACGCACATTCTGGCCTTTGAGGGGGATAGCGAAGTCTTCTGGTATCCCGGCAACTTCTCCGAGTACGAGGAGGACAAGCTGCGCCGCATGGGTCCCGCGGCCGACCGTCCGCACCGCATCACCTACCGCAAGCTGCGGCGCGCCTGAGAAAAGCAAGTGGCAAGTGGTAAATGGTAAAGGGGGGATCGCCGCACGCTGCGGCGATCCCCCCTTTACCATTTGCCACTTGCCAATGATTGTTGTTAAATCGTCCCCCGCACCACCTGCTCGCCCGTGGGCGCCGCGCTGCCGCCGGCAGGCTCCATCGTAATGCCAACGCCGTCAATCGAATCGAGCGGCATGGGGCTCTCCACCATCACCATGGCCGAGCCGTTGGCATCCACATAGAACATGCCGCCGCTCATCCGGTCCTCACCGTAGAGCAGCCACACCTGGTAGACTTCGCCCGGCTTGAGCTGCGGGAACTGCTCGGCCATCACCATGCCCGATGATTCGCCGGGCATCCAGATGACCATGGCGTGCGTGTCGGCCGTGGGTGCGGCGTCGGCGGCGGGCAGCATGGCGGTGGCCGCCTGTCCCGTGGCCAGCGCAGCCAGCATGTGGTCATATTCGGCAATCTTCGCTTCGGCTGTCGCCTGGGCGGTGATTGCGGCCTGTTGCGTCAGCTCGGCTTCGCTCTGCGCCACGCGCAACTGCTGCGCCTGCGCCCCCCACCAAATGTTTGTGACAACGAGCAGCGCAAGCGCCATCCCTGCCAGCGCCCACGCCGGCCGCGTGGGCGGCGCAAACCAGCGTCGCCAGCCCTTCGGTGCAGGCGGCGCGGGCGGGGCAACTGGCCGCGCCCGCTGGACGCCTGCAGCGGCAGTTGGCACACGCGCGGCCATTGGTGCAGGCGGGGCCAAAGGCGCTGGCGTAAAGGTTGGCTGCGTGACGGCGCGCAGGCGCGCCTCGAGCGCAGGCGGCGGCGCGACCGGGGGCACGCTGTAGAGCAGGCCGCCGCGCATCGGCGCGTAGCGCGCAAGCTCTGCCGCCGCGGCCCCATCGCGTGCAACGAGCGCCGCAACCGCCGCCGACTCGTCGCGGTCGGTTGCGCCCAGCGCATAGGCAGGAATCAGCGCCCACAGCGCAGCCGTGCGCTCGGCGTCATCCTCCTGCGGTCGATTCTCCCAGCCAAACCCTTCGTTCACGGTGACCCCGTACTGTTCCTTGCGCCGCGCCGCCGCTCATCTGCGACGCACGCTCCCTATCGAATACAACGCACTATCCAGATCGTGGCGGATTGCACAAGCGCGCAATCAGCGGCCCCCTTCGGCTTCCTCCCAGAGCGTGCGCAGCTGCATGATGGCGGCGCGCAGGCGCGTCTTGACGGTGCCCAGTGGCATTGCCAGGAGCGTGGCCAGTTCGCTGTGCGTGTAGCCCTTGTAGTAGGCAAGGTCGATCAATTGCTGATGCTCGGGCGACAGCGTGGCCAGCAGGCCGCGCAGGTCGTGCCCCGTAGCCCACAACGGCGCATCCATGGGCGATGGCACGCCCTGCAGCGCCTCATCTTCAATTTCGGTGGCAGTGGGTTCGGCCTGGCGGTGGCGCGTCTCGCGCCGCAGCCTGTCAATTGCCGCATTGCGCGATGTGGTCATCAGCCAGCCGGCGAAACGCCCCAGGTGCGGGTCCCACTTCTCGGGCTGCTGCCAAACCTTGAGGAAGATATCCTGCGTCACCTCCTCGGCCAGGGGCTGCAGCTCCAGCACGCGCAGTGTGAGGCCGTAGACGGTGGCGCCATAGCGCGCGTAGAGCGCCATGAAGGCAGGCTGGCTGCCCTGGCGCACAAGGCGCATGAGCTCTTCATCGCTTTCCGGCACGGCAGGGCGAGGCGGGAACACGGCATGTCTCTGGTGGGTGACGGCAGGCTACGGGGAGTTTAGAGCAATTCGGCCTTGAAAACAATCTCTCAACGCAAAGGTGCCGTCACATTAGCGCAACTCGTCCAGCGCAATATTGAGCATGCGCAGATTCACCTGCGCGTCACCGCCGAAGGCGAAGCGCTCGGTGTACTGGTCCACAAGCGCCAGCACTGTGGCCGTGGAGAGCGACCGTGCCGCGGCGACGCGCGGCGCCTGCACGCGCGCCTCTTCCAGCGAGATTGCGCGATTTGCTGCGTGGGTAGGAAAGATTGTGGCCGAAGAGAGAGGGTCGGTCGAGGCAAGACCCCGCTCCATGCGCAATGTCTCTGCCTGGCGGGCGAACGCACGGTTGACGGCGGCGCTGGGCAGCAAGCCAAGCTGAGGGCTTTGCGAGGGCGCACGCGTGTTGAAGTAGGCGGCGTGCGTCACATTGTGCATCACACTGTCAGCCGGCGCGCCGGAGCTTGCAGCCGCAACACTGGGGGCCGCGACGGCATGGCGAACGAGTGCGGTTGCAACAAGCAGGGCAAAGAGTGCCAGGGTAAGCAGGACGCTGCGAAGAGTGGTCATTGTGTCCTCCTGGATAATGGAATCTTCTTATACATTAGGACGTCCACCACGCGCAAACGTTACGCCGAGTGTCAGACAACAGGGAGCGAGGATCAGAGGATCGCACTCGTGCAGACGGTCGAAGCTCTTTTCCGGTTCCCCATTCCCTCATCCAACTTGCCCCAACCCTGCGTGCAGGTTTTACCAGGTGCTCAGTCTGGATGTACACTACGCCTATGGGCCGAAAGAAGCTGCAGGGGCAAGTGGCAATTGTGTCGGGGGCAGGGCGCGGGCTGGGCGCGGCGACAGCTTCGCTGCTGGCGCGCGCCGGCGCTGCCGTTATGCTTACCGCGCGCGGTGAAGACGAAGTGCAGTCCGTAGCCGCTTCACTGCGCACGGAGGGGCTGCGCGCCACAGCCATACCCGCCGATGTCAGCGACGTGGAGCAGCTTGAGAATGTGGTGCAGGGCGCGCTCGACGAGTTCGGCCGTGTGGACATCCTCGTCAACAACGCCGCAATCATCTGGCCGCTGGAGCCGATTGTGGAGACCGACCCCGAAGAATGGGCCTACACCATCCTCACAAATCTGGTTGGCCCCCTGAATCTGACGCGCTATGCGCTGCCTTTCATGCTCGAAAAGGGCTTTGGGCGGATTGTCAATGTCTCCAGCGAGCGCGGCGCAGAAGCCGATTGCCGGGGCCAGCGCCTATTGCGCCTCCAAAGCCGGCCTCGACATGCTCACCCGCACGCTTGCGCTTGAGGTAGCGGGCACGCCGCTCACCGTTAACAGCTTCGACCCGGGCATGCTTGACACCGACATGCAGGCGGATATCCGCAGCGTGGATGGAGACGAACTGGGCATCGATCTCTCTTATTGGCACAAGGCCTATGCGCAGGGCAAGCTGCGCAGCCCGGACGAGGTGGCTCAGGGCATCTACTGGCTGGTGGGACCGTGGAGCCGCACCGAGAGCGGCCGCTTCTTCCGCTACACCGATGCAGCCTGGCGTGAGCAAGTGCTGGAAGCCATGCGTTGATGCTTTTGCGCGTTGCTGCGACGCATGATTATGTAATTCACCCAATTTTCACCTCTTCTTTTTCCCGCCTTTAGGCCATCGACGGACGATGCCTCCTGTTACGCGATAGACACGACGCGACAGAGAGCCGCGCCGGGTAAACCATTCAACTCTTTCCAGTTATGATTGGGGGACCACAGGCCATGGCAGGCATTCAATCCTTGATCCGCAGGCGACAAACCACACTGCTGCTTCTCTTGCTGGCAGGCGGCTTTGCCGTCATCCTCGCTGAACTTGTCCTCTACAAGCACTATAGTGGCATCCAGCTTATCGGCTTCATCAGCACGATTGCCGGCCTCCTGGTTGTGTTGTGGGGGCTCTTTGCCAAGGGCCGTACGCGCGTTGTCTTGGCGCTGGTGCTGCTGCTGCTTTCGGTTACGGGCATTATCGGCGTCATTCAACACAACGAGGGCGACGAGGATGGCGAGGCAGTGACGCCCGCATTCACTGCCGCTGCCGCGAACCTGAACATCTCATCCAACGCGCCGCGTGTCGTTCAGGAGAACGAGAGCGAAGAGGAAGGAAGCGGCGAAAGCGCACGCGCTGGCGAGACGATCCCGCCGCCGCTTGCACCGCTGGGCCTCTCCGGCCTGGCGCTCATGGGCGCTGTTGTGCTGCTTGCCAAGCGCGATCCGGATGAGAGCGTCGTTGTGGCGTAGACGGCAGCGTTACGCGAACAGCCAGCATACAGATTGCACAAAACCCAACAGACAACAACGGATGGGCAAACCGTTGTTGTCTGTTGGGTTTTGTGCAATCTGTATGCTGGCTGTTGGTGATTAATGTCCGCAAGCGCCTGCACAAATAGCCCGAAGGCGCTCGCTTTGGTAGACTAGCGCGTACCAATTGCCCAATTACCGCGCTGCGCTTGCCTCTTCTGGCCCGCACCCCGCGTTCAAACCCAGCCCACCAGCCCGAAACGAAGGAGAAAACCCCATGGCGTACGCAAAGATTAGTGTCCCCGCAGGCGAGAAGATCAGCCTCAAGGATGGCAAGCTGCACGTGCCGGACAATCCCATCGTCGGATTCATCGAAGGCGACGGCACCGGCGTCGACATCTGGGCAGCCAGCCAGCCCGTGCTTGACGCTGCTGTGGAGAAGGCCTATGGTGGCAAGCGCAAAATTGCGTGGATGGAAGTCTACGCCGGCGAGAAGGCCAACGAGGTCTATGGCGAGCCGGTGTGGCTGCCCGAAGAGACGCTCACTGCCATTGACGAGTACATCGTCGCCATCAAGGGGCCCCTCACCACGCCGATTGGCGGCGGCATCCGCAGCATCAACGTCGCGCTGCGCCAGAAGCTCGACCTCTACGCCTGTCTGCGCCCGGTGCAGTACTTTGCCGGCGTGCCCAGCCCCGTCAAGCACCCCGAGGCCATCGACATGGTCATCTTCCGCGAGAACACGGAAGACATCTACGCGGGCATTGAGTGGGAAGCCTACAGCGAAGGCGCAAAGAAGGTAATTGACTTCCTGCAGAACGAGATGGGCGTCAACAAGATTCGCTTCCCGCAGAGCAGCGGCATTGGCATCAAGCCGGTGAGCGAAGAGGGGACGGCCCGCCTGGTGCGCGCCGCCATCCAGTATGCGATTGACAACAACCGCAAGAGCGTCACCCTTGTGCACAAGGGCAACATCATGAAGTTCACCGAAGGCGCCTTCATGCAGTGGGGCTACAAGGTGGCGGCCGAGGAGTTTGGCGCGACACCGCTCGACGGCGGCCCGTGGCATAAGCTGCCCAACGGCATCATCATCAAGGATGTCATCGCCGACGCCTTCCTGCAGCAGATTTTGACCCGCCCGGCCGAGTACGATGTGATCGCCACGCTGAACCTCAACGGCGACTACATTAGCGACGCGTTGGCGGCGCAGGTGGGCGGCATTGGCATTGCGCCCGGAGCCAACATCAACTATGAGACGGGGCGCGCGATCTTTGAGGCAACCCACGGCACGGCGCCCAAGTACGCCGGCCAGGACAAGGTAAACCCCTCGTCGGTCATCCTCAGTGGCGAAATGATGCTGCGCCACATGGGCTGGAGCGAAGCCGCCGACCTGATTCTGCACGCGATGGAGAAGGCCGTGAGCCAGAAGGTCGTCACCTACGACTTCGCCCGCCTCATGGAAGGCGCCACCGAAGTCAAGTGCAGCGCCTTTGGCGAGGCGCTGATCGCGAACATGTAGGCACAACTGCAGTACACAGATTTCACAGAAAAAGACAGATAACAGCAGAAATCCGCTGTTATCTGTCTTTTTCTGTGAAATCTGTGTACTGCAGTGCTGCATTGTGTCGCGACTACTGCGCCTTCGGCAGCCACACGCGCATGGAGCGCATGCCGCGGTTGCCCCATGTGTAGTAGGGAATCGCGTTGAGCGTGACCTTGCGCGCCCCGCCACCATCCATCGCGAGCGCCAGTGGCAGGTAAAGGTCGCTGCCGGGAGGCGCCGCGGGCATGCGTCCCGCTACCTCCAGCGCTTCCTCGCCGTGGGGAAGCGCAATCGTTGCGATTGTGATATTCGCGCGCGTATCGACCTGCACGTCGGCCAGTTCCACATCGGCGGGCTGGTCGTGCGATTCAAAGCAGTAGACAAGCGGCCCGCGCTCCAGCGCCACGCAGCCACGGACGGCGTCCACACGCGGGTTGGCGGCGGTCCAGGTGGGTTCGAGGGGCACCTCAAAAACAACGCGGTCACCTGGCCTGCCAGGTGCGTTCAAGGGTTATATAGCCACCGACAATCTCGTCCGACTTGAAATCTTCCCCATTCACAGAGATCCAGTATTCATTCGTCCATTCAGGAAGGCGAAGCGCCAGCGTCCACGCTGCGGCAGGGGTAGACTCCACATCGATCGCCACAACCCCATCTCGGGGATAGCCGGTTTCCATGTTCAGCGCCACAGCGCCCACGGGCAGCGTTACATTGACAGAGGCATCCGCATACTGGTGAATCTGAATGGCATTGTCGCGCGTCGTCGCCAGGTAGTGCTGCAGGCTCGAGTAGAGACGCATGACGTTGGGCGGGCAGCAGGCGCAGTTGTGCCAGGCGGGGCGCATGGGCTCGTCGCTCCCTTCACCCTCGGGGCCGGAGCGCACATAGCGCCCGCCGCGCACCTGCAGCGGGTTCACGTAAAGGTAGCTCGCGCCGTCGCTGCCCGGGCTGGGCAGCACGCCGTTGTACAGGGTGCGCTCGAAGAGGTCGGCATACTTGCTCTCCCCCGTCAGCAGCAGCAGCCGCCAATTCCACATGAGGCTGGCGATGGCCGCGCATGTCTCGCAGTAGCAGGTGTCGGAAGGGAGCTCGTAGGGGCCACCAAACGCTTCACCGTCAAAGCGCGAGCCAAGGCCGCCGGTAATGTACATCTTCGTCTCGGTCATGTCCGTCCACAGCGTCTGCATGGCGTCCATCAGCGCCTGCTCGCCGGTTTCCATGTAAAGGTCCGTTGCGCCCGTGGTCAAATAGATTTGGCGCACCGCGTGGCCCGCCACCTCGGTGGCTTGACGCACAGGCACATGGTCTTGCTGATAGATCGCGCCATAGCCGGCGTGGCCACGCATTTTGTTGCGCCCGCGCCTGTCGATGAAGAGCTGCGCCAGTTCAAGGTGGCGGGGGTCGCGCGTGTCGCGGTAGAGTTCCACGAGCGCCATCTCGATCTCGGGATGGCCTGCGGTTTCGTCGCGCTTGCCCGGGCCAAAGAGATCGTAGATGTGGTCAACCAGGCGGAGCGCCACGCGCATGAGGCGTTCATCACCCACCGCGCGCTGGAAGGCCACCGCTGCCTGTATCAGGTGGCCCGCGCAGTAGAGTTCGTGCCCATGGTCAAGGTCGCTCCAGCGCGCCTCTGGCTTGGCAATCTGGAAGTAGGAGTCCAGATAGCCATCGGGCTGCTGGGCGCCCTCAACCAGGGCAATCGCCACATCAGCCATTGCCTGCAGGGCGGCGTCAGGCGCGCGTCCGATCTCCCACGCCGCGGCCTCAAGCCACTTATATACGTCAGAATCGGCAAACCAGAATCCTGCAAACTCGGCCGTCTCGAGCCCACCGGCAACGCGCAGGTTGCGCAGTGCGTGCGTTGCCTCCAGCATGGCGTAGCCGTGGGGAATGCTGACGGTGCGGTTGGTCTGCTGCTGGTCGCCCCAGAATCCGCCACTGATCTGCACGCCGTCAAGCGGCAGCGTGCGCAGCAGGCTCTGTGGTGACCTGCTGTTGTCAACCGGCCCAGCGCCGTGTGTCATTGTGCTCATCGTCTCTCGATCCGATCCGTGAAAAAGCGAGGCTTCCGATTCTGGAAGCCTCGCTTTGGTTGCTGGACTACTTCTGGCTGGGCAGCGAGGGCCACCCCTCCTCATCCCGATCCATGGATTCAATGCGCAGGCTGAACGCTCCCGTATTCTTCTGATATGCGTGATAGACAATCCAGTCGATGCCATTGCCCTGTGGGCCGTCGTCATTCATCAGCAGGCCATTGTGGCCCGGCCCAACCCACTGGCCGTAGTCCGTCAGAATGAGCGTGCCGCCTCCCTCCAGCATGGGCACGCCGTCGCGGTCCACGTAGGGGCCGGTGATGCTCTCGCTGCGCCCCACACGCACGTTGTAGGTGCTGTGCGCACCCTGGCAGCAGTGGTCAAACGAGGCGAAGAGGTAATACATACCGTCGTGCCTGGTGACGAACGCGCCTTCCAGCGAATCGTCGTGGTCGGCCGTACGCGGGCGCTGGGCAATGTGGTGCACCTCGCTGTCGTCGGCAGCGAACATGCCCGTGGTGGCGTCCACCTTGCGCATGTAAATGCCTGTCCAATAGCTGCCCCACACAAGCCAGGGCTCGCCGTCCGCATCCAGCGCCAGGTTGGGGTCAATCGCGTTCCACGCCTCGCCAATGCGCGACTGCAGGACGATGCCTTCGTCCACCCAGCCATAGTCGGGGCTCTCGGGGTCAAGCGTGCTGTTCGTTGCCAGCGCAATGGCCGAATTCTGCGACCCCATGGACGAGATCGAGTAGTAGACATGCCACTTGTCGTTGAAGAAAGAGATGTCCGGCGCCCAGAAATCAATGAAGTCGGGATTCACAGCGGGCGCCCACGCTGGGTTCTTGTCAAAGATGCGCCCGGACCACTCCCAGTTCACCAGATCCGGCGACTTGAGAATGACGCCGCGTGCGCCGCTGTGGAAGAGGTAGTACATGTCACCCTCGTGCGCCAGCACAGGGTCGTGAACGCGCTGCGTGAAGCCCTGCGGCTCCAGCAGGACGGCTGGCGGCCGCGCCGATTCCGCGAGCGCAGGCGCTGCCGAACTCTCCGCAGGCGCGGAGAGTTCGGCAACAGGAGCAATCGGTTCAACACCCTGGCTGACGCCGGCAAAGAACATGAATGCCAGCAAGCCGGCCAGCCAGTACCAGTTGCGCATCGGCTTACGCCTCCAGCAATTCGAGAACTCCCGCAAAGAGCGTCTGCGCCACCGCGTTGGAGGCGAGCGTGTCGGCGTTCAGCTTGAAGGTCGTAACCGCCATCTTGCCTCGGCCATAGGGCATAACCATGAGCATGGAAGCCACCTTGTGGACCCAGCCCACAGCCAGGCCGGCCCAGCTGTGCTCGCGCTGCATCCACGGCTGCGGCACAAGCAGCACCGAATCGGCGACGATGGGGGCCCACTCCATCTCAAGGATGGGGCCGCCGGGGAGCGCTGCCAGCGGCCCCTGCTTGCGCACCCACGCAAACGAAGTGGCCCAGTCACCCTGCCACGAGGTGCCGGCGCGTGGGGCAATGCCGCCCGTGGGCAGCGGCGCAGCATCGGGTGCGTGGGCCGTGGCCGCGTCGGTAATCAGCAGCAGGCGTGCGCCCTGCTGCACCAACGCCGCAAGCTCCGCCGTGTACGTCCGCGCCACGACGACTTCATCGCCGAGATTCGCATCTGCACCCTCGCTCACCATGTAGCCAAGGCCGCGCAGCGAGAGCGCAAGCGCGCTATCGTCCACCACGCGCAGCCCGGCCGATCCCTTCACCTGCGCCAGGCAGGCAATATCCACCTGGTTGGTGGCCAGCACCTTGCCGGCGCTGTCGTGCCATTCGGCCGACACGGTCACCATGCCTGGATCCTCGAGCGTAATCGCAATTGTGCTGCTGGGTACGCTCGCAGTCCCCTTTTGGCTGCCCGCACTCCAAACCACCTCGCCATCGGCTACAGCGCCGTCGATGCCTTTTGTCTCCATCTGAATCTCGACCAGCGTACCCGGGTTGCCGCTCCACACCTGCGGGCGCAGCACCACCACATTGTCCTGGTTGATCTCCTTGAGAATGGGGTCCAGCCCATGCTTGACGTCGCGCGCCATGGTGAGCAGGCCGTTGCACTCCCAGTGGACGTCGGAAAGCTCGGTGATAATGTAGCCGCCGATTGAGTCGTAGAGCCGCTGCGTGCTGATCTCGTAGTGCAGGCTGCGCGCCATGTGCATCTGCGAATGCAGCGTGAAGTCGGCCAGCGAATCGAAGAGCTTCGAGAGACCGCAGGCGACGTAGCGGTTTTCCATGCCGTGGGGATAGACAATACCGTCGCCCCAGTCATGGCCGTTCTCCATCCACCACGCCTCCTTGCCCTGCTCGAGGATAGTCGCCGGGTCAGGCAGACCCCAGTTGCCGAATTCGGAGAGGATAAGCGGCAGGTCGCTGCGGCGGTGTTGCGTGTAGTCCTTGTGCCAGGCCCAGTCGGCGCGGCCGGCAAAGTCGGCCACCCATGCGTCCCACTCCTTGGCGTGGTCCGGAATGGCGCGGTACATGTGAAAGTCGTCGAGGTCGCCGGCAACGTGCATGTTGTCACAGCAGGCCGAGTTGTCCACAATCAGTCGGGTGGGGTCGAGCAACTTGGCCTCAAAGTAGAAATCGGCCAGCCACTGGCGGTGTTCGGGATTGCGCTTGAGGTCCGTGCCCCAATTCTCGTTGATCAGCGTCCATGCAAAGATGGAGGCATGGTTGCCGTCGCGCGCAATCATCGCGCGCAGCGTCTCCTTGGCGCGCGCCGACGATGCGTCGGTGAGCAGCGCGTGGTTGGGAATCTCCGTCCAGACGAGCATGCCCAGGCGGTCAGCAACGTCATAGTAGGCGGGGTCTTCCACCTTGATGTGAATGCGCATGCAGTTGAAGCCCAGCGCCTTGAGCTTGTAAATCTGCTCCTCGAGCAATTCCACGCTGGGCGGCGTGTAAATGGTCTCGGCGTAGTAGCCCTGGTCGAGCACGCCGCGCAGGTAGACCGGCGCGCCGTTGAGGTAGATACGCCCATCGCGCGCCTCAACAGTGCGGAAGCCGCAGTTGTCGGTGACGGTGTGGGTGACCGCACCATTCACGGCAAGCACTGCGCTCACGCTGTAAAGATTGGGCGCGTCGGGGCTCCAGAGTTGGGGGTCGCTCACCTGCGCACTGCCCGCGCCGGTTGCGTCCAGCGTGGCCTCGGCGACGGCGCTGCCATCAGGGCCATAAACGGTGGCCGTAAGCGTGGCGTTGGCTGGCAGCGCTGCAGTGAGGGACGCCGCAATCGCAATCGCACCATCCGCCACGGAGGGCGTCAGGCTCAGCTTGCTGATATGCAGGCTCGGGCGCAGTTCCAGCCAGACGCTCTGCCAGAGCCCTCCAATCGAGCCGTACCAGCTCTGCTTGCCATGGGGCACTTCGCTGAAGGGGTAATCGGGGTAGCGGCTGCGATCGTCGGTCGCCAGAACCACCTTGACAACGATTTCGTTTGCTCCGGCGCGCATGGCCTTGCTCACATCGAACTCGAAGGGCAAATAGCCGCCCTCGTGCTCGCCCACCTGCTGCCCGTTTACCCACACGGTGGCGTGGTAGCTGGCCGCGCCAAAGTGGAGAATGGCCACACGTCCCTCCAGCCCTGCGCCGGCGTCAAAGCTGCGGCGATACCAGGCTGTGCCGTCGTAGTAGCGCAGGTCGTCAAATTGCGCCTGCCAGGGAAGCGGCACGGTAGCGCTGCGCCAGTCACCAATCTGGGCAACGTCGCCGCCATCGTTGGGGTCAACCTGAAACTCCCACACACCGTCGAGAGATATCCGTTCCACGTTCATGGTCTCATCCTGTCTTTCATGGATCCGAGTGTACGCCGAGTAGCGCAAACTGGGTTGCGTTCGTGAAAGCGGCTTCGGGCTACCTGCACCCGAAGCCGCTTGTCAATGCTTGGCACTGCATTCCGGCATGAGAGAGACTTTAGGCCTGCGTCAACACCGTCGTGAAGGACATGGGCGGCAGCGAGATCGTCGCCTTGCCATCGCTTACGCTCGGGGCCGCAATCTGCTGCGCAGTCAGGCGGTTCGGCTCTTCCCAACTGTTGGCTTCCTTGGGGTCGTCGCCCGCCATCTGCCAGACTTCACCAATCGCCGGTGCGCCATCCTGCCAGACGAGCTCCGTCTCCAGCGTATCACTCTGGCTGCGGTTGACGATGAAGATGGCCCCCTTGCCCGTTTCCGGGTCATGGCTGGCCGAGACATCGAGCGCCGAGACATCGCCATACTTCTTTGTGGTAACCGACGGGGCGCTCACAAGCACGTCCAGCGCGTTGCCGCGCGCGTTGTTGCTTACAAGCTTGAAGGCGTAGAAGGAAGGCTGGATCAGCAGGCCGTCGGGCCGCGTGTGAATCCATGAAATGACGTTGACGATCTGCGCCACACAGGCAATCTTGAGCACGTTGCTCTTGCGCAGGAAGACGTTGAGCCACTGCGCCACCACCAGCGCATCCTCGAGGTTGTAGATCTCCTCAGCCAGATGCGGCCGTTCGCCCCATGCACCCTCAACCGGATCGCCCTTGTACCAGACCTGCCACTCGTCCCACGAGAGGTAGACATCATGCTCGCTGCGCTTGAGCGCCTTGACATAGCGCAGCACGCCCTCGAGCGTGTCCACATACTTCTCAAAGGCGACGGCGCTGGCCAGAAAGCTGGTGGTGTCATTGTCGCGGTTGCCGGCGTAGTAGTGAATGGAGAGGTAGTCGACCTTCTCCCACGCATGCTCGAGCGCAATGCGGTCCCACTCGGGGTAGGTGGGCATCATATCGTTGGAGGAACCACAGAGCACAGTCTCGATGGTGGGGTCAATCCACTTCATCATCTTGGCGGCCTCGAGCGCCTTGGCCCCGTAGGCGTGCGCGTCAAGGTGGCCAATCTGCCAGGGCCCGTCCATCTCGTTGCCCACACACCAGTACTTGACGGCGTGCGGTTCGGGATAGCCATGCTTGGCGCGCAGGTCGGCGTAATAGGTGCCTGTGGGCGCATTGCAGTACTCAACCAGGTCAGCCGCCCCCTGAATGGTGCCCGTGCCCATGTTGACGCCGAGCATGGGCAGCGTGCCAACTTCGCGGCACCACTCAATGAACTCGTTGGTGCCAAACTCGTTGGTCTCCGTGGATTGCCACGCCAGCTCGCGGCGCCGCGGGCGCTCTTCCTTGGGGCCAACGCCATCCAGCCAGTTGTAGCCGCTGAGGAAGTTGCCGCCCGGATAGCGCACCGACGCATAGCCCTGCTCGCGCAGCGCCTCGATAACATCCGTGCGGAAGCCCCGCTCATCCGCATGAGGTGAGGCAGGATCATACATGCCTTCGTAGACGCAGCGCCCCATATGCTCGGCAAAGCCGCTGAAGAGCAGGGGCGAAATGGGCGCAATCGTGCGGGTGGAATCCAGATAGATTTGTGCAGACGATGTGGACATGGTTCAGCCTGTCATTTGGTGTTGGCGCAAAAAGGGCGCAGAGTCGCCATGAGGGCGTTGAATTGCGTTATTCACACAGGGTGCGCAGTTGCATTGCAATGCCACTGCGTACCATGTGCAATTCTTGTGGCTGCGCAGGCCTACTGCCCTGCCAGCCCTGCCGTCGTAATGCCGGCGATGATCTTGCGCTGGAAGAAGCCGTAGAAAATCATGACGGGCACAGTGGCAATGAAGGCCGCAGCAAAAGCCAGGCCACGCTGCACATAGCTGCCCTGCTGCAGCACCACCAGACCAATCGGCAGCGTGAGCTTCAACTGGTCCGAGAGGACAATCAGCGGCCAGAAGAGGTCGTTCCAGAGCGCCAGGAACGAGAAAATGGCCAGCGCCACGAGCGCGCCGCGCACCAGCGGCAGGCAGATCTGCCAGTAGATGCGGAACTTGGAAGCCCCGTCGACGCGCGCCGCATCCTCCAGATCGCTGGGTATTGAGTAGAAATGCTGCCTCAGCAGAAAAATCCCTGTCACAGACGCCGCTGCCGGCCACCAGATCGCGTGATACGTGTTGAGCAGCTTCAGATCGCGCAGAAGGAGGAATGAAGGGATCAGCGTAATTGCAGCGGGAATCATGAGGCTGAAGAGCAGCAGCGAGAAGAGCGCGCTCTTGCCGGGGAACTGCAGGCGGGCGAAGGCGTAGCCGCTGAGCGACGAGATGAACAGAATCACCAGTGTGCCCACGCTTGCCACAATCAGACTGTTCGTAAACCAGCGCAACATGGGAATGAGCGGGTCGGCGAAGATCTTGCGGAAGTTGAGCAGCGTAATCGGCTGTGGCAGCCACTTGATCGGCATCAAGTACTGGTCGCTCTCTGTCGTGAATGCCATCGTGACTATGTACAGCAAGGGAATGAAAATGATGATGATCAGGGGCGTGAGTACAAGCCACATGAGCAGCGAGCGCTTGAATGTCTTGTTCATTCCTCTGCGGCGGTAGGTCTGGGTGTCCTGGGTCAGGGTGGCCATGTCGGTTCCTCCGAACTAATACTCGGTGCGACTGCGCATCAACGTAAAGAGCAAGGCGGCCACCACAATCATGATCACCGCCAGCACCACCGATATGGTGGACGCGTAGCCAAAGCGGAAGAACTTCCACGCCGTTTCGTACAGGTACTGCACCACAGAGCGCGAGCCGTTGCCCGGCCCGCCGGCGGTGATGATGTAAGGCTGCGCAAAGACCTGCATATGCGAAATAAACTGCGTGACGACCACAAAGAGCATGGTGGGCATGATAAGTGGCAGCGTGATGTGGCGGAATGAGCGCCCCGTACCTGCGCCATCGATCTTTGCCGCCTCGTAGAGCGGTTCCGGGATGTTGTGCAACCCTGCTATAAAGACCAGCATGGGGAATCCAAAGGTCCACCACACTGTGGTTATCGAGAGCGATGGTATAACGAGATTTGGGTTGCCCAACCACGATATGCGGTCAATCCCAATCTCCGTAAGGAAATAGTTGATGATGCCCAACTGCGTGTCCCATATACGTATGCCGACAATGCCCAAAACGGAGACGGAGAGAATCCCTGGAGCATAGAAGAGGACGCGCAGAAAGGAGCTGCCGAAGAAGCCGTGCTTGAGGGCAGAGGCCACCATCAGCGCCAGAATCACGTTGATTATCACCGTAATCAACATGAACTCCGCCGTGTTGCCCAGCACTTCCCAGAAGACCTTGTCGTTCCATAGCGCCTGGTAGTTGGCGAGGCCTATAAACTTCTGCTCCTTGAGCATGATCTTCCAGTCGAACATGCTGATCTGCATGCCGCGGAAGATCGGGTAAAGCAGAAAGACAGAGAAGAGCACAAGGTGGGGCAGAATGAAGAGATAGTTGGGCAACTGCTTGCGCAACTCGCGCCAGCGCCGGCTGGAACCTGTTGCGGGCGTCGCGGCGGGCAGGGTGGATGCGGCCATGGTTCACTCCATATGAATGAACGACCCGCTGGTCGGTGCGCCCATCCTCCGGGCGCACCGACCAGCGGAACAGCGGTTCAGGTTACGGGCGATCGAGAACTGCCTGAATGACGGCGTTGCCATCCTTGAGGGCCTGGGCGACATCAGTATCGGGACCGGAGAGGGCATTGCCGACTGCGGTTTCGTACGCTGTCTGAATTTCAATGAAGTACTTGCTGGAGAAGTCGGTGCTGCCGATTGCATTGAACTGCTCGGCGGCCTTGGCAACCGACGGGATTGCCTGGACTTCGGGCAGAGCCTGGACAGCCTTGAGGGCGGGAACCTGGCCGGAGGTCGACCAGAAGGCGCCATTCTCGACGAGGAACTTCATCATGGCCTCAGCCTGTGCCTTGCCTTCGTCATCCACGCCCGTCGGAACCGACATGACGTGCGAGTCGAACTTCACAGCCTGGTTGCCATCAGGAGCCAGCGAGTTGACGAACGCGGTTTTGGTAAAGGCGGCCACATCCGGGTTGTCGCGCATGAAGCCGTTGGTCCAGGTGCCTTCCCACATGAAGGCGAGCTTGCTGTTCTTGTAAAGGTCGCCGGCCCACATCTTGCCGGGGACATTCGGCGGTGCAACGTAGTACTTGTACATCAGGTCGTGCCAGTACTGGATGGCGGCAATCGCCTCGGGGCTGTCAAGCGTGGCGGTTGTGCCGTCGTCGCTGATGACAGAGGCGCCGAACTGCCACAAGGTGCTGGGAACGGTGAAGCGCGGCCAGGTGAATTCCATGGCCCAGACGTCAACATTGGCGGGGTCGAAGCCTTCGTCGGTCGGGTGCAGGCCATTGACGTCGGTCGTGATCTTCTGCGCCCACTCGATGAACTCTGTGCCGTTCGCGGGCAGATTCTCGGGGTCGAGGCCTGCAGCCTTGATCAACTCTTCGTTGTACCACAACAGCCAACCATGGTTGTCAAACGGCACTGCCATGATCTGACCGTCTACCGTAATACCCTGGATGAGCGCTTCGTTGAACGCATCGGGGCCGAGGCCTTCCTGCGTGTAGAACTCATCCATGGGCTGCATCAGACCTTCGTTGGCCATCTGCGCAACTTCGGCTGCATGGAAGATGACCATGTCAGGCGGGCTGCCGGCGGCCACTGCGGTCGGGTACTTCTGGAAGAAGAGATCCCACGGAATTCCCTGTGCCTCGAAGCAGGCATCCGGGTTGGCTTCGGCGTACTGCGCGAGCAGTTCGGAGAAGACAGCGCCGTCGGAGCCAGTCAGACCGCTCCAGAGTTTCATGGGGTCGGCACAGGTGCCAAAGGCATTGACCACAGGGGTCGGCTCGGGGGTGGGCAGGCTGGGGTCGAGGGTGGGCTCTTCAGCAACGGTGGCATCTGTGCCGGCCGCGGCTGTGTCTGCTGCTGCATCAGCCGGAGCTGCGGGAGCAGCCGGGGCTGCGCCGCCGCAAGCGCCAACCATCAACGCCAGCACCATCAGAAGCGAGAAAATAACGGACAACTTACGCATGCGTTTTTCTCCTTTACGTACGATAGACGAAACGAACAAATACGATACACACCAAAACCAAATTGGGGACATGGGTCCTGCTGACAACGGACTGCGTGTTGAGAAACGCGGCGCATAGCCGCGTGGCAACCAGGTAAAGGGGTTCTACAGTTTATGGGCTTATGAGCTCAGGAGTTCAGAAGCACTCCTTGGAGCGGGCTCCGGCCTTGAACCTGAAAACCTTCAACCTTTGAACTCTTGAAGCTGCTGTTACGTTGAGCCCCGCTCAATGAAGCGGCAGGGCACTTCGTAGCGACGCCCCGGGCCATTGTAATCACCCTCCAGCCGCTCGAAGAGCGCCTTTGCCAGCGCCTTACCCATCTCGCCCGGGTACTGGGCAATGGTTGTGAGCTGCGGCCGCACCCATTTGGCGGCGGGCACATCGTCAAAGCCAATAATCGCCATGTCTTCAGGAACAGAGAGACCACATGCCTGCACTGCTTCCATTGCGCCCAGCGCCATGAGATCGTTGACAACAACGACGGCTGTTGGGGGCTCGGGCAGATCCAGCAAGTGCGACATCTTTTCAAAGCCGCTCTGGACGGACCAGTCACCGAATTGTTCGTACCGGGGGTTCAACTGCATAGCCGCATCGTGCAGCGCTTGCTGGTAAGCCTGACGGCGACGAAAACCTGCCCCCGTCTGGTCCGGCGTGCCGATTAAGCCAATGCGCTTGTGGCCCTTCTCCACGTGCAGCCAGGTTGTTGCATTCCGAACGGCAGCCGCGTCATCGCCAAAGGCCACGTCAACCATGGGATGGGCGATGTGCTGTCCAACCACACCGATCTTCACGCCGGTGCGCGCCATCAAGTCGTCAAAATCCCCATCGGTTAGGTGATACGGAACAGCAAGAATGGCATCGACTGGGCGACGCAGAACGGATTCAACGAACTGTCGCTCGTTGGCCGCTGTGTGATCGCTATTGGCAATCATGACGTCATACTTGTGCGCGTTTGCGGCGTCCTGCAGAGCGCGCACCATGGGGTGATAGAAGGGGTTGCCGATGTCGGCGATGAGCATGGCCAGCATGCGGGTCTTCTTGCCGCGCAGGCTGCCTGCATTCAGATTGGGGTGATAGCCAAGCTTCTTGACGGCATCCAGCACCCGCTCGCGCGTCTCATCGCTAATCGGAATCGGGTCGGCCGCACCGCTGAGGACGCGTGACACTGTGCTCTGCGAAACGTCGGCAAAGCGTGCCACGTCGCGCATCGTAATCGTGCTGCGGATAGGCGTGCGCACGTTCTCTGCCACGATTGTTCCAATGGCTTTTTGGGCCGTCAGGCTGTGCCGCTGTTTTTGTTGGCATGGGAGCGGTGGGAGCCCGCGTATGTGACCAAAGTGGTCTGCGGCCGCTGCCGGAAGAAGTTTGCTTGCGTGCTATGAAATCGTATGCGGTGATTCGTATTAAAGCATACGTTTGGCACTTCGTCAATAGGCAATTTGGGCGGCTATTTGGCAAAGCGCAGGCTTCCTCAAAGTTCGGCATGCCGCAGCGATTTCCCAAAATGACGAACGTTCGGCTGCAGGGCGCGCGACGCGTACGCTGCGCCACTTTCACGCTGCGTTGTGCCCGCGTGGCATCAGCGTCTCGTGCCCGAGCGCACAACACGCACCACTTTGCGCTGAATCTCACAAACGGTTGACGATAATTGTCGGTACAATAATTGTCGGTACAGTGGGGCGTGCGCTAAAATGAATGCCAACCATCCGAGCACGCGACGCATGCACCCAGCTTATCCTCTTTCCGCACACGTCCAGAGTGTACACCGGCTCCGGTGCGCTGCGCACGCAATCGCCCGCAACCGACCGCAGCAATTATCGAATCCGCACATACATTAATCGCACGGCAGGGTTGTCACCCTCGGTTCTTCCGAGTCCAAAGGAGTTGGCACATGGCTGTAATGACGGTGACTCGCACAACCATCGGGCAGAAGGTGCTCATGGCGGTGACGGGTCTCATATGGATTGGCTTCCTGGCGCTACACATGTACGGCAACCTCAAGGCCTTTGGCGGACCAGCGCCCTTCGAGTCCTACGCCGAGCATCTGCGCACCTTTGGTGAGCCGATTCTGGGCCGCCTCTATTTCCTGACTCTCTTCCGCGTGGTTACCGTGGTGGCGCTCATCACCCACATCTATTTCGCCATCAAACTCTCGGCGCGCAATTATGTGAGCCGCGGCAACAACCGCTATGCCGCCAAAAAGAGCGTGCAGGCCGACGCTGCCGCGCTCACCATGAAGTGGGGCGGGCTGGCGATTGCCTTCTTCATCCTCTTTCATCTCATGCAGTTCACTTGGGGTGTCAGGGCTGTGCTGCCCGAATTTGATCGCGAATCGGCCTATCACAACCTGATTGCCGGTTTCTCCAACCCCATCAACACAGTTCTCTACCTCGTGGCGCTCGTGGCGCTGGGCATGCACCTCTACCACGGCAGTTGGAGCATGTTCCAGACGCTGGGGTGGAACAATGCCAACACCACACGGCCGCTTTCCTGGCTGGCGCTCGCCATAGCCCTCGTCATCGCGATTGGCTTTTCTCTGGTGCCGCTCGCCATTACCTTTGGCGTCCTCACCTAGCACGGCGCTGAGCCGCCCCTCCATCTCGAATAACTCGAACCAGCAAGCTGATGCACGCATGATTCACAAGGTGCCTTCCCATGAGTGAAATCAAGAACAATGTAGCGCCCGCCCCCGCAGCGCCCGCCACAGACGCGCCCGACCAAAGACGTGCCGCCCAACTTTGTCGAGGCAACGCTCGACGGGCGTGTGCCCGACGGCCCGATGGAGCAGAAGTGGGAAAAGGCGAAGTATGAGTACAAGTTGATTGCGCCTTCCAACCGCCGTCGCTACAACGTGATTGTGGTGGGCAGCGGCCTGGCCGGAGCCGCCGCGGCGGCCACGCTGGGCGAGCAGGGCTACAACGTCCAATGCTTCTACTATCAGGACTCGGCGCGCCGCGCCCACAGCGTGGCGGCGCAGGGTGGCATCAACGCCGCCAAAAACTATCGCAACGACGGCGACAGCGTCTACCGCCTCTTCTATGACACAGTCAAGGGGGGCGACTTTCGCTCCCGCGAGGCCAACGTCTACCGCCTGGCAGAAGTGAGCAACAGTATCATCGACCAGTGCGTGGCGCAGGGCGTGCCCTTTGCGCGTGAATACGGCGGCCTGCTCGACAACCGCTCCTTTGGCGGTGCGCAGGTTTCGCGCACCTTCTATGCACGCGGCCAAACGGGCCAGCAGCTTCTGTTGGGGGCCTACCAGGCGCTTTCGCGCCAGGTGGCGGCGGGCACCGTCAAGGTCTTTGCTCGCACGGAGATGGTCGACCTGATTGTGGTCGATGGACGGGCCCGTGGCATTACGACGCGCGACATGGTGACGGGTGAAGTCAAGAGCTACTTGGCCGATGCTGTGCTGCTTTGCACGGGCGGCTACAGCAACGTCTGGTACCTCTCCACCAACGCCAAGGGCTGCAACGGCTCGGCCATATGGCGCGCCTACAAGAAGGGCGCGCTCTTTGCCAACCCCTCCTTCGCACAGATTCACCCCACCTGCATCCCCGTCTCGGGCGAGCATCAGAGCAAGCTCACGCTCATGAGTGAATCGCTGCGCAACGACGGCCGCATCTGGGTGCCGCGCAATCTGGGCGAAACGCGCGCTGCCGCGGATATCCCCGAAGCGGAACGCTACTACTATCTCGAAGAGAAGTACCCCTCCTTCGGCAACCTGGCCCCGCGCGACATCTCCTCACGCGCAGCCAAGGTAGTGGTGGATGCGGGCCATGGCGTGGGCGAGCTCAAGAATGGCGTCTACCTCGACTTTGCCGACGCCATTAACCGCCTGGGCGAAGCGGTGATCCGCGACCGCTATGGCAACCTCTTTGACATGTACGAGCGCATCACCGGTGAGAACCCCTACAAGGTGCCCATGCGCATCTATCCGGCGCTCCACTACACAATGGGCGGCCTGTGGGTGGACTATGAACTGCAGAGCAACATCCCGGGCCTCTTTGTGCTGGGCGAGGCGAACTTCAGCGATCACGGCGCAAACCGCCTGGGCGCAAGCGCGCTCATGCAGGGGCTGGCAGACGGCTACTTTGTGATTCCCAACACGCTGGCCAACTACCTCGCGCGCAACAAATTCGAGAAGCTCGACGTGCAGCGCCCCGAAGTGCAGGCGGCTGAGGCTGACGTGAAGGCGCGGGTGGAGAAGCTGCTGAGCATCAAGGGCACGCGCACCGTGGATGACTTCCACCGCGCGCTGGGCAAGATTATGTGGGACTACTGCGGCATGGGGCGCACAGCGGAGGGGCTGCGCAAGGCGCTGGAGCTGATCCCGCAACTGCGCGCTGAGTTCTGGGAGGATGTCAACGTGCCCGGCAGCGGCGACGACATTAACCAGAGCCTCGAAAAGGCCATGCGCGTGGCAGACTTCATGGAGCTTGCCGAGCTGGTGGTGACGGACGCACTCAACCGTAACGAGTCGTGCGGCGGCCACTTCCGCGAGGAGTACCAGACTGCCGACGGCGAAGCGCTGCGCGATGACGAGAACTATGCCTATGTCGCCGCCTGGGAGTTCCAGGGTGACCATGCGCCGGCCCTGCACAAGGAGCCGCTGAGCTTCGAGACCATTCATCTGCAACAACGCAGCTACAAATAACGGCGAGTTCAAGAGTTCAAGGTTCAGGAGTTCAGTCGTTCAGGAACTCTCCGCGCTCCATGAGCCAACTTTGAATCCTGAACCCTTAAACCTTCGAACCTGTTTTTCCTCGGGGAATGCGACATGAAATTGACACTTAAGGTGTGGCGGCAACAGAACCGCGCTGATGCAGGCCGGATGGTCGACTACACGCTCGACGACGTAAGCGAAGACAGCTCCTTCCTCGAGATGCTCGACATGCTCAACGAGCAGCTGATCCACGCCGGCCAGGAGCCTGTGGCCTTTGACCACGACTGCCGCGAAGGCATCTGCGGCATGTGCGGCCTCGTGATCAACGGCATTGCCCACGGGCCCGAGCGCGCCACAACCACCTGCCAGTTGCACATGCGCCACTTCAAGAATGGGGACACGATCTACATTGAGCCGTGGCGCGCACGGGGCTTCCCAGTCATGAAGGACCTGATCGTTGACCGCACCTCGCTCGACCGCATTGTGCAGGCGGGCGGCTTCATCTCCGTCAATACGGGCGCCGCGCCCGACGGCAACGCCGTGCCCGTGCCCAAACCTGCGGCCGACCGCTCCATGGATGCCGCCGCGTGCATCTCGTGCGGGGCCTGTGTGGCCGCCTGCCCCAATGCCTCGGCCATGCTCTTCACAGCGGCCAAATTGGGCCACCTCAACAGCCTGCCCCAGGGCCAGCCCGAGCGCTATGACCGCGCCATCCTCATGGTGGATCAAATGGACGCCGAAGGCTTTGGCGGCTGCACAAACATTGGCGAGTGCGCCGCAGTCTGCCCCAAGGAGATCAGCCTCGACTTCATCGCCGCCATGAATCGCGACTTGCTCAAGGCCGGCTTCAAGGGCGCAGGGAAGAGAGTGGGGAGTGGGGAATAGGGGTGGTCGGTGCTAGACCTAGCGAGTTGACAAACCGCGTATTGTACGACGACACTAGGGGTGGGTCAGATTGACCCACCCCTAGTCTTTATCTTGGTAGCCGAAAGCCTCGTGCATAGCTAGTCGAAAATGCTATATGTCCGTCGGAACACTGAGTGCAAATCACAGATTCTTGGGTGGCGGATCAAGTGGAGCTATCAACGTATTGGCGGTTTCGTCGTCAACCTCTGAGTAGACGAGTAGATTTAGTAAGGAGACCTTCAATGTCAAGCCGACACGTTTCAGAATCGATCCAGATGGCAGCAATTGTCGCTAGTACGATCTTGTTTTCGGCGTGTATGCCTATCCAGGAAGACTTTGTTTCATCTTCTGCGGTGGCCAGTGCCAACGCTTCCGCTCCAACAATTGAGTATCGGGTGGCAAGTCTGGAAATCGAGGTTGCGGAGTTATCTACACAGGTTGCTCAACTTACTGACTTGGCAGTAGCGCCAACTATCGTGGCAGAAGCCACGCCTACGCCCTCACGCGGTATGGGTGCACTAAAACCTCCTAAAGAAACGCAAGCAACAGCGACGCCGCGCCCTACACATACTCCAGTTAATGCATCTCTGCCCGACTACGAGATCGCGTCAATCAAAACCCGCGTTACCGAGACAAACGATATTTGGTGGAAATACGCGTGGATTCTCGAAGTGACAAACAACAGCTCCAGCGACTTCCTATTGGATGCGGAGGTGCAGTTCCAGGACGCGGATGGTTTTGTAATTGACAGCGCACGAGCCTACAACTTGCTTCCGCGTGCCGGAGAAACCACGAGCTTCAGTGACTACACCTTAATCACAATGCCTGGCGCGCAATCGGTTGATGGCGTATACGTACAGACACACGTATCCAATTGAGCCGAAGCATGCCTATTGAGCACGGGGTAAGCTGGAGTACAGATATCCAGCATACCCCATCCTCTTTACCGTGAATTAACGAACCAGAGCTTGTGTCTATTCGTCTTCCGTCAACTCCAAGATAATTCGATCGCCATACCTGTCGGCGTCGAAGTTAGTTGCCACAAGAAATCCATCTTCGTCAGTTTCAAACACGATAGTTGCAGGCTCGTCGAGATCATTGCCGTCCGCATCACTCGTCAACGAAACGACTAGCGCACCGTCGGTGTCTTCTTCCCACGAACCCGACTCAACAGTGATTTCGCTGACATCAACTGAGCTGTGCGTGAAGATGGCGTTCCCCTCACTCGTTAGTACAAGCATGCTAAAGGCGCCTGCGGCAAGTTCTGACATCGGCGACGAATAAAGGGAAACCTCTACGGAAGCAGCCTCATCGTCCATCGCCGCTTCGTCGTCGTCGCTCATGTCCTCTTCAACCATCCCCGCGAAGCCGCTCATCTGCTCTTCCACGGCATCGAGCAGGTAGAGTGAAATAACCTCGCCCTCAAGCACACCGTCGCTCAGCACAAACTCAAGGTCCTGCGGCTCGTCCAGGTCCACAAACTCGGCGCCCTCTGCCGAGACAACCTGCTCCTGTTCAGAGGTCAGCGTGACGATGCCCTCTTCGCTCACACTCCAGCTTCCCAATTGCGTAATAGGCGCGGTTTCGGCATCAAAGTTGCCCACAACGGACTGATAGCTGCCGTCCTCGCTGATATAGACAAAGGCCGCCACGGGCGAACCTTGCGAGGAGAGGTTGTTGCTTACGTAGATGCCAGGTGCAACGTCGGTCTCCATTGCGGCTTCGTCGGTCGCGTCGGCTTCATCGCTGCTGTCGTCCGCCATTGCGTCCATTGCATCGGCAAAGGAGAGGGGTTCGCTGTCTTCGAAGAAGATGGACATGCCATCGTCGCCGAAGTCCGTGGTATCGGCGGCATTCAGCTCGTCGTCGGCGACGACGTCGAAGACGATCTCAACGCCGTTATCGCCGAAGTCCTCGCCGCCCGCCATTGTAATTGTGACGGTGACTGTGTCGTCGCCATTGTCGGCCCACTCGCCTGCATAAACGACGTCGTCTTCGCCGCCCTCAAACTCGGAGAGCCCTTCCATGGAGCCGTCATCGAAGAGGCTAATCGAGACGGTTTCGCCTTCTTCCGAAAGCTCGGAAACCCAGAGGCCCACGAGGTCCGGGTTCACCTCCTGCTGTGGCGTGGCGGCCAGCGCCGTTGCCATGGGCAGCAGGCTCAGCAGGGCGATCATCAGCAATGTCATCACACGCACAGAGGTCTTGTGCTTCATAGGGACTTCCTTTCGTCTATTCCTGAGATGGATGGGTATGGGGAGGCTTGCGCCTTTGCTGTTGCTGCAACATGATACAGTTTCTGTAGTGTTCGAACAACCCTGCGAAAAGCCGGCGTGCGTTTGCTGGAAACTCCACCAATGCGAAATGCACAAAGGTAACTTGCTGGCTGCCAACGCGTGTGCGGACAATACGTGCTTTGCCGCAGACGCGTTGGCAGCGACTGCGTGGCACCATGACAAAAGCGACGGCCGAGAGTGATCCCTCGGCCGTCGCTTTTGCACAATGCCCGTGGCTGTGGCTACCTCGCAGCTACGGCGTCAATATCACCCGCGTACTGGAGTGCCGTCTGCCCGCGCTCGCCTGTGCGGATACGGATGACATCTTCCACGGGGTAGATAAAGATCACCCCATCGCCCGACTTGCCAGTGCGCGCCGCCGCAACAATCGTCTCCACGGTCTTCTCCACATTGTGGTCGCTCAGGACGATGTTCACCTGAATCTTGGGCAAGAGGTCCATCTGATAGGTGGTGCCGCGCCACGAGAGTTCAATGCCGCCCTGGCGGCCGTGGCCGTGCACCTCATGCACGTTGAGGCCGACGATGCCGATCGCGCGCAGCGCATCCTTCACATCCTGTAGCGCTTCTTCACGGATAATCGCTTCAATCTTCTTGGTCATGGGTTCCCGTTCCTGCTCTGGCGGTGTACATGCACCGGAGGTTGTGACTACTTGATGATCGCTGTGCCGACGGCGCGTGCAGGGCTGAGAGCGCCACGTATGCGGCTGCCGGGCATACCACCGTGCATGACGAGGTCGTCATTCGTGTAACCGGGCACGCCCATTTCGGGCAGGTCCAGCCCCATCAGTTCATCCGCCGGCGCAGAGCGCAGCACGCCCGCCTTGCTGAGGATGACAAAGAAGATGTAGGAAAGGCCCACCGCCACGACGCCCACGGAGATAACCTCGGCCAACTGCGCAAGAATCTGTGTGTTGCCGCCATAGAGGAGGCCGGTTACGGCGCTGTCAACGCCGTTCCAGGCAGCCGTGTCTGGATTGGCATTGGCGAAGATGCCGACCGCCAGCACGCCCCAAATGCCGTTGACAAAGTGGACAGGCACCGCGCCCACAGGATCGTCGATCTGCATGCGCTCAAGCGAGAAGGTGGCAAGGCAGACGAGCACGCCCGCCACGCCGCCGATGACCACAGCCGCCCAGGTGTCCACAAAAGCGCAGGGGGCGGTGATGGCCACGAGGCCCGCCAGCACGCCGTTGACCGACATGCCCGGATCCGGCTTTTTGCCGGGGCCAACCCACCACATGTAGAACATGGCCACAATGCCACCCATGGCGCCCGCCAGCAGCGTGTTCACCGCAGCCAGCACGGCCAGGTTGCGGCCGCCGCCCGTAAAGGCCAGCGACGAGCCAGGGTTGAAGCCGAACCAGCCGAAGAAGAGGATGATCGCACCCAGGATGCCCATGGGGATGTTGTGGCCGGGAATGGCGTTGGCGGTGCCATCCTTGTTGAAGCGCCCAATGCGGGGCCCGATGACAATTGCACCCGCCAGCGCCAGACTGCCGCCAATGAGATGCACAATGCCCGATCCGGCGAAGTCCACCGCACCGTTGCCCCAACCCATGGTGCGCCCCAGGTTGGCCAGCCAGCCGCCACCCCACACCCAGCCCGCCAGCACCGGGTAAATGAACATGCTCACCCACAGACCCATCCAAATGAAGCCCTTGAAGTTGAGGCGCTCCGCCATGGAGCCGGTGGGGATAGTGGCCGCCGTGTCCATGAAGACCATCTGAAAGAGAAAGAAGGCCAGCACGCCGAAGTTGGCGGTGAGTCCACTCAGCAGGAACCCGCTGGTGCCCATAATGCCCCACTGGTCGCCAATGCGCAGCCCGCTGTCCAGCAGGCCGCTCCAGTCGCCCAGCGAGGTGGGCCCAAAGGACCACGCGCCCATGTTGTTGATCTCGGGGTAGACATGGTTGACGGCGCCGAATTGCAGCGCAAAGCCCACCAGAAAGTAGCCCATGGCCCCGATACAGAAGACCATGATGTTCATCATCATCGTGTGCGCCACATTCTTCGCACGTGTGAAGCCGGTTTCCACCATGGCGAAGCCGGCCTGCATGAAGAAGACAAGGAAGGCGGCCAGCAGTACCCACAGCGTGTTGAGGCTGGTTGCCGTGTCCGAAAGGCCGGCAGCCAGTTCGCTGCTATCCTGCGCGTGGGCAATGGTGGCAAAGGTCGCAAGGAAAAGGCCGGCAAGCAAAGGGACGGCAAGTCGTTTGAACCAACGCATGAATGACTCCCTCAATGGATGAATGGCTGAATGACTGTACGTGCTTCCATGAACAGGATGACGACGATGGAATGGGGCAGCACCGAGCGTGCTGGTTGAGCGGCTCGCCGGTGTACAACGCGCACAGTCGTGACTGCGCAAACCGAGGCACTTGTCACCCGATCGGGTGGCTGTGCACAGGATAACGTGCCGTTCCCCGCCCCGATAGTGGCAGTTTGCACAATAAATGCACCAGTAGTGCTAAATGAAACGCACATAATTCGCATCGCACTTTGTGAACGATGTACATGCTGCACATGCACAAGGCAGGTGGACCAAGCGCGAAGCGAGGCTTCCGATTTTGGAAGCCTCGCTTCAACAGTCTCGAAACGTGCGTGCCTCTTTGCCAACTTGCATGTAGCCCCGTGCGCAAGGCAGCGTCCGTTGGCGGCCTGCCCAATTTCCGCTAGACTTGTGCCATGAGCAACGCGCAGGGCCGGCCATTGGCCCACATCGGCACATCATCGTGGCAATTTGAGGGCTGGAAGGGCCTCTTCTATCCCGAGAAGTTGGCCGTGAAGGAGCAGCTCGCCTACTACGTGACGCAGTTCGACACCCTGGAGGTGAACACCACCTTCTACGGCCTGCCGCGCGCCGCAACGGTGGTTGATTGGGTGGAGACTGCACCAGAGGGTTTCACATTCGCGCTGAAGACGCCGCGTGCCATTACGCATGAGAAGCGGCTGGTGAGGGCCGAAGCGGAATCACTCGCTTTTCTGGACGTGCTGCGCTCGCTCGGAAGTGCAGCCGCACCGGCCCTGCTGCAACTGCCGCCGGCTTTCAGCCGCCTCCACTATGGCCGTGCGTTGGCCAACTATCTCGAGTGGCTTGCGCCGCGCCTGGACGGGATTCGCATTGCCGTGGAGGTGCGCGCCGCTGACCTGATGACGGCCACCTTTGCCGAGTACCTGGCGCGGCTGGGCTTGGCGCTTGTGCTCGTGGCGCGCAATGGCACGCCCGATCTCTTCCCCGCGTGGATGGATCAGGTGGAGCAGGGCCGCGCACCCGGCTTCGCCTTCGTCCGCTGGATTGGCGACGACCGCAACGGACCCAAGGGGGACGCCGAGCTCGTCAACCCGCGCGACGATGAAATGGCCGAATGGGCGCGCCGCATTGAACGCCTTGCCAATGCGGGGCAGGAGTTCTATGGCTACATGCATAACCCCTACGAGGGGCACGCCCCTGCGTCGGTGCGGCGCATGCGCGCGCTGCTGGGCAATCTCGCTGCACCTGTCTCGGGCAGCAGCCAGCTCACCCTCTTCTAGCAAAAAGTAGATACGACGCGAAGGCGCAGAAGGCGCAGAGGAAACGCAAAGAAAAGCCAAAGCGAGAAGAGAGATCGAAGCAGAAATAGCAGGGATCAATTCGGATAATCCATATTGATCCCTGCTATTTCTGCTTCGATCTCTCTTCTCGCTTTGGCTTTTCTTTGCGTTTCCTCTGCGCCTTCGCGCCTTTCGCGTCGTATTATGTGTCGAGCTGGTCGCGCAGGGCGTGGCCCGTGTGCGCGAGGAAGACATCCGCCAGGGACGGGCGCGCCACGCTGACCGCGCGAATCTGGAAATCGGCGGCGGTTGCGATTGTAACGACCTCAGCCAG
Source organism: uncultured Chloroflexia bacterium (assembly GCA_963773745.1). Classification (GTDB taxonomy): domain Bacteria; phylum Chloroflexota; class Anaerolineae; order Caldilineales; family Caldilineaceae; genus UBA5069. Next base: position 394,461 of record CAVZCL010000001.1, on the reverse strand, counting down.
CCGCCGGTCACCCGCGTCCACGCCCACCTGCAGTATATGCACGGGCGCATCCCTGGGCCCCCCTTCAGCCGAGAGCTCCCCCGTTGCAGAAGCTTCTGCGTCACCCTGTGCGAGTCGCTTGACGTTCTGAACGAAGGGCAGCGCCTCCAGTCGCTCGGCAAGCTGCTGGGCCGCGCCTACGCCGGTAAGCGAGATCACGTCGGCCCCCATGCCGCGCACGAGCGTGTCGAGGCTCCCCTCCACCACAAGCCGCCCCTGGTCAATAATGCCAACGCGGTCAGCCAGTGCCTCGGCCTCATCCATGGAGTGGGTGGTGAGGAGCAGCGTAATGCCCCGCTCGGCGCGCAGGTGACGCACATAGCGCCAGATGCCGGCGCGGTTCTGTGGGTCCAGCCCTTGCGTCGGCTCATCGAGGAAGAGAATGGCCGGCTCAGTCATCAGGCCGCGGGCAAGCTCGAGGCGTCGCTTCATGCCACCCGAGTAGCGGGCCGACTTGCGGTCAAGCACATCGGTGAGTTCAACCAGCGCGGCCAGCTCCTCAATCTTCGCCAGCCGCTGCGCCTTGCTCAGGCCATAGAGCTGTGCGTGGAAGTCGAGCACCTGTCGCCCGGTCAGCTCCTGGTCAAGCACCACTTCCTGAAAGGTGACGCCAATGCGGCGGCGCACGGCCGCGGCTTCGGTCACCACATCATGTCCCGCCACACAGGCGCTGCCGCCCGATGGCAGCAGGAGCGTCGTAAGCATGGAGATGGTGGTCGTCTTGCCCGCGCCATTGGGTCCCAGCAGTGCGTAGATTTCGCCCTGGGCCACCGTCAGGTCCAGCCCGCGCACGGCGTGGACATCGCCGTCGCTGCTTGAGTAGCTCTTTTCAAGGCCGCGCGCCTCGATAGCCAGCGCGCCTGCAGTTGCGTTGCTCTGTGTCATGGAAGTTGCGTCATGAAAATGAAATGGCGGCGCCATGTGGGAAGATCCACACAGCGCCGCCCGGTGTACTCCTTAGGCGAAGAGATTCCAGCCACCGGTGACCACGAAGAGCCCCAGGGCGATGATAATCAGCGTCACCAGATAGGCAATGAAGCCGGAGATGAACTTGCCCTTGTCGGTGTCGGCCCTCTTGACGCGCATGGCAAGCAAGTGAACGGCCACAAGCGCCAGCGTCATGGTAATCGGGTGCTCCCACGCACGCGCACGGTCACCGTTGTCCCACCATGTGTTCACTATCCAGATAATCAGGCCAAGCAGCCACTGGATATCCACCGAAATCGGTGTGATGCGGTTGAGGATGTCGTCAAATCTTGACCACCTGCCGTTGCCCAGCCAGCCAATCAGGTACTTGACAATCGCCAGAATCAGCAGAACCAGCACGATGTAGCGCCAGCCGTCGTGCGCCATCTTAAGACCGTTATACATTGCACAAACTCCTTGCTGATAAGGGTTTTGGATAGACTAAATTGGGGGGCCTGCGCCGCCTTGCGCATCATCTTAATCCCATTGCCACACAAGGCCCAAGATTGTCTGGTCAAGCGCGTAAGCCGGTTGTGCCGCCTTATCAGTGGCCACAGCGCCATTCGCTCAACAGCGCGGCTTTTTGTCAATGCACTTCATGCATTACAATTTGGCAAGGATTTGGTGAAATCTCCATTGGTTCTACTGCTTGGGCGGCGTCTTGCGACCGCCCCCGTTTCCACATCGAACTCGCACCATCAACGCATGCGCCCGCACCCGCGCGGCGCTCTCCCACACGGAAGGCTACAAAGGAGACGACACATGGCCGCTCGATTGCCCCATTCTGCCCGCGTCCTCTTTACACTTGCGCTGCTCATAGCACTCATCCTGCCGGCGGCCCCCGCGGTCTTTGCGCAGGACGTGCCGGCTGCCGGTGTTGACCCGAGCAGCTCGAACGTTGCACTCATCCACTACTTCCGCCCCGACGCCAACTACGAAGGCTGGGGCTTGCACACCTGGATGGACGCCGCCACACCCACAGATTGGGGGGCGCCCCAGGAGCAGACGGGCGCAGATGACTTCGGCGTCTATTGGGAAGTTCCCCTCATCCCCGATGCCGCTGAGCTGGGGATCATCGTCCATCAGGGCGACGTAAAGGACCCGGGCCCCGACATGTTCCTTGACCTTGCACAATCAAAGGAAGCCTGGATTATCTCAGGCGACCTGAAGCTTTACACCGAGCAGCCAGACCCAAACGACCGCCCCAATGGCGACCTCGACAAGGCGCGCGCGCACTGGCTCAGCTCCGACACCATCGCCTATCCGCTGCCTGCGGGCCTGCTGGACGCGCCTGCCGCGGCGCTGGCGACCGCCGCCGAAGTGACTGAGACGCTGACGATCAGCGATCTCGTCTTCACCCTCTTCGACGCCTCAAACGGCGGCATGCAGTTGACGGTGGATGGCATCATGGGCAGCGGCGTAACAACCACCGCTCTCACACTGGACCCGGACGGGCTCAGCCCCGAGGCGCTGGTCCAGTTCCCGCACCTCGACGGCTATCTCGCATTGCGCCTGCCGCCGGAGGAGCTCAACAAGGTGCCATCGCTGCTCAAGTCCCAGCTTGCAGTGCAGGTGACCGGCCCCGACGGCGGCCTGCTGGACGCAACCAGCCTGCAGCTGCCCGGCGTGCTCGATCAGCTCTATGCCTACGACGGCCCGCTTGGCATTACCTGGGAAGATGGCGCGCCGACGCTTCGCGTGTGGGCGCCCACGGCCAAGCGCGTGCGCCTGCTCCTCTTCGATGATGCGACGAGCGAATCACCCACCGAAACCGTGCCCATGAAGGCCGTGGACGGCGTTTGGAGCGTGACGGGCGACGCAGCCTGGAAGGACAAGTTCTACCTCTACGAGGTGCGCGTCTTCGTGCCCTCCACGGGGCAGGTTGAGGTCAACCTCGTTACCGATCCCTACTCGCTTAGCCTGAGTGCAAACAGCACACGCAGCCAGATCGTGGACCTTGACGATGCGGCGTTGCAGCCCGCCGGCTGGAAGTCCTACAACAAGACGCCCTTGCAGGCGCCGGAGGACATAACCCTCTACGAATTGCACATGCGCGACTTCAGCGCTTCCGACGCCAGCGTGCCGCAGCCGGCGCGCGGCACCTACCTCGCCTTCACCGATGTCGAATCCGACGGCATGCAGCACCTGGCGGATCTGGCTGAGGCCGGGCTGAGCCACGTCCACCTGCTGCCCACCTTTGACATTGCCACCATCAACGAGGACAAGACCAGCTGGATTTCGCCTGATCCAGCGCAGCTGGCCACCATGGCCCCCGACAGCGAGAAGCAGCAGGCCGCCGTTGCCGGCACGCAAAGTGTGGACGCCTACAACTGGGGTTATGATCCCTTCCACTTCCTCGTGCCAGAGGGCTCCTACAGCAGCAACCCCGAGGGATCGCAGCGCATTCTCGAGTACCGGCAGATGGTCCAGTCGCTCAACCAGATTGGGCTGCGCGTCGTCAACGACGTGGTCTTCAACCACACCAGCGCGGCGGGGCAGGACGAGAAATCCGTGCTCGACAAGATTGTGCCCGGCTACTACTACCGCCTGAATGCCGACGGCGTGATCGAGACCAGCACCTGCTGCCAGAACACGGCCACCGAGCACGCAATGATGCAGAAACTCATGCTCGATGCCGTGCGCCTCTGGGCCACCGCCTACAAGGTGGATGGCTTCCGCTTTGACCTCATGGGCCACCACATGCTGGCCGACATGAAGGCCGTGCGCGCCCTGCTTGATGGGCTGACGCTGGCCAGTGATGGCGTCGACGGCAAGGCGATCTACGTCTATGGCGAAGGGTGGAACTTTGGCGAGGTGGCCGACAACGCCCGCGGCGTCAACGCCACGCAGCTGAACATGGCCGGCACGGGCATCGGCACCTTCAACGATCGCCTGCGCGACGCAGTGCGCGGCGTGGGCCCCTTTGACACGGGTGAGGATTTGCAACGCCAGGGCTTCGTCAGCGGCCTCTCCATTCAGCCCAACCGCTACGATTGGGGCAGCGATGAGGCAGCGGCCGAGCGCCTGGGCTTGCTCACCGACTGGATCAAGGTGGGCATGGCGGGTAATCTCAAAAGCTACCTGCTGATTGACCACCGCGGCTATGCCCTGCGCGGCGACGAAGTGCAGTACAACGGTGCGCCCGCCGGCTATACCGAGGACCCGCAGGAGAACATCGTCTACGCCGACAGCCACGACAACCAGACGCTCTTTGATGTGATCCAGCTTTCGGCCCCGGCCGAAGCGACGGTGGCCGAGCGCGCACAGATGGCCTCACTGGGCCATGCAATCGTCCTGCTCAGCCAGGGCGTTCCCTTCCACCAGGCGGGCAGCGACATGCTGCGCTCCAAGTCCTTCGACCGCGACTCCTACAACTCGGGCGACTGGTTCAATCACCTTGACTTCACCTATCAGGACAACGGCTTTGGCCGCGGCCTGCCGATTGCCGAGAAGAATGGTGACGACTGGCCCGTAATGCAACCGCTGCTGGCAAATCGCGACCTGCAGCCGACACCCGACCTGATTGACCAGAGCATGGCGAACTTCAAGGCCTTCCTGAGCGTGCGCGCAAGCACACCGCTGCTGCGCCTGCAGTCGGCCGGCGAGGTCGATTCCATGGTGCGCTTCCACAATGTGGGTCCCGACGGCATCCCTGGGCTGATTGTGATGAGCATTGTGGACAGCGGCGAGGACGAGTCGGACATAGACCCGAACCTTGAGGCCGTTGTGACGCTGATCAACGCCAACGCAGGGCCGGTTACCTTCACGGAAGAGGGCTTTGGCGACATGATGCTGACGCTGCACCCCGCGCTGGCGGCGCTGGACGGCTACGCCGACGCCGCCTATGCTGACGGCGTCTTCACGGTGCCCGGGCGCACGGCAGTGGTCTACACAGCCACGGAACTGCCTGCGTCGGTGACCGCACAGTTGGCGGCCTATGACGACGCCGTGCAGGCGATTCGTGATACGCAGCCCAGCGTGGCGCAGATCAACGCGCCCCCCGCTGCGGCAGCCGACGCTGCGCCTGCAGCAACAGTTGCTGCCACCACCACCGTAACCTCCACCGTAACCATCACCGGTACAGGCGTCGTCACGAGTGCAGATGCGCTCACAGGCACAAGCGCCGCCACCAGCACAGAGGCAGTGACCGCAGCCGCGACGGCCCCCGCGCCCTCGGGCGGTGCGCCCACCAGCGTCTCCTTCCCGGGCACCATCGCGGCCACGCTGGGCGGCGCAGACTGGGCGCCCAGCGACCCGGTTGTGCAGGCTGCCAGCACCGGCAATGGCGTGTGGACGCTCACGGTGACGCTGCCGCCGGGCACCTTCGAGTTCAAGGCAGCGCTCAATGGCTCATGGGATACGAACTTCGGGCAGGGGGGCGTGGCGGATGGCGACAACATCCTCCTCACGCTGGACCAGGAAAGCCAGGTCACCTTCGTCTACGAGCAGGCGACCAATGCCGTCTACGCGCTGGTGGATGGGCAGGTTGTCGCTGGACGCTAACGCTGCATTGCGCGACCGCTGAAAATGTGTAAAATCGGGGGACGCCTGCAGGCGTCCCCCGACTGTTTGCACTCTCAGACCTGGAAATTGAATACCGAGTGTAAAGTACTGAACAGTGGTCGCGCTCGTGCGCTCTGCTCGGCACGATTCAACCGTCAATTTTCTATTGCCATTCAACCTGCAACCACCAACACCATGATCAAACCACTCTCCAACCAGATTGCCGTCGTTGCGGGCGCCACGCGTGGGGCCGGGCGCGGCATTGCCACCATGCTGGGCGAAGCGGGCGCAACCGTCTACTGCACAGGGCGCAGCGTGCGCGGCCACATCGCGACCGACGGCCGCGCCTCCAGCCGCGACGAGGGCCGTAACCAAAGCCGCACCGAGACCATTGAGGAGACCGCCGAGTTGGTGACGCAACTGGGCGGCCACGGCATCCCTGTGCAGGTTGATCACCGCGACGAGGCACAAGTCGAAGCGCTCTTTGCACGCGTTGAAGCCGAGCAAGGGCGGCTCGACATCCTTGTCAACGACATTTGGGGCGGCGAGTGGCTGCTGCACGAATCGGGGGGCAAACTCCTCTGGGAGCAGTCGCTCGACTCGCTGGAGCCCCTCTTTCGCACAGCCATCTTCACACACATCATCACCAGCCGCTACGGTGCGCCGCTGCTCATTAAGCAGGGGCGCGGGCTGCTTGTTGAGGTGACCGATAGCGAGCGGCTCGACTACCGCGGCAATTTCCTCTACGATCTGGTCAAGCATACAGTCAACCGCATGGCATTCTCATTGGCCGAAGAACTGCGTCCCTTTGGCGTGACGGCGCTCGCGGTGACGCCCGGTTTTCTGCGCTCCGAAGCAATGCTGGACCACTTCGGCGTCACCGAAGCGAACTGGCGGGAGGGTGCACGCAAGGAGCCGCACTTCATCGCGTCGGAGACGCCGTGGTTTGTCGGGCGCGCCGTGGCCGCGCTGGCGGCCGATCCCAACGTGGCCCGGAAGGCAGGCGGCGTTTTCACGTCGTGGGGTTTGTCGGACGAGTATGGCTTCGTGGACCGCGACGGCCGCAGGCCCCATTGGGGACGCCACTACCAGAAGCACGTGCTGGAAGGCGCGCCCCTGCCACCGCTTGATGCGCCCGACGGTGCGGAAGCGTGAGGGCGGCCCACGCATAGCCGCGGTGTGAGAGATGCCTTGCCCTTGGCGCATGTCGCCCAAATTGCCCTGCGCCGCGTTGCCGACTTTTTACCCCTCGAGTACAATACAATTCCAGCGCAGCCGATCCATTCGGCCTCAGTACACCAGCGATTCGCGCATGTCCAACCAATCTCGCAAACAGCACAATGGCCGGCGCCTCCCTCCCGCACCGGTGATGTGACCCAGCAGCCTTCATCAAACCCATCCAGGAGGTCGCATGAGTTCCGCCCGCCAATTTGTTGTTCTATATGACCCTTCGTCGCGCAGAGCACGCTTTGTTCTGCGTTTCGGCGCGCCGCTCGAGGGAGCCGCCACCGACTGCGCCGATGTGCGCGTTGAAACCGGCGATGGCAAGACCATTGAGGTTGGCACAATCTGCCGCGCCCTCCGTTGTCAATTGGCGCGCCATGGCCGACATCGAGGTGGGCCGCCATACCTATGCCGGCAAAGGGCCCTTTGTCGCCGCCCTCACCTGGGGTGATGAACGCTACGAAGCCCCCGTGGGCACGCCCAAGGCTGCGCCACAGCAGACGCCCAACGGCACGCCGGCGCTGGCGCTCTTCCAGGCGCGGCGCGACCGCACCGACCCCTTCATGGTCACCATCAATGTGCGCGCCGAGGGGCTGAGCCGCAGCCAGCGCGTGCGCATTGACACGGGCGCAGGCCAGGCCTTCTTCCTCGAAGGCGCAATGGCGGGCCAGGAGAACGCGCTCACCGCGGTCTACTACAAACACGGCACATACACCATTGCCGCCGACCTGCTGGATAGCGACGGCTACCGGATTGCGACGCTGGGCGAGACCTCCATAGAGATTGCTGACGTCGAGCCGGAGCCGAACATGGCCCCACCGGCCGATATCAAGATTCCGCCTGCCGGCGTGCGCAGTGTCCAGGCCGACATCGAAGTGCCCGTGGTCATGAATGCCGCACCGGCGTGGCTGCCCTTCCGCTATGCGCGCCCCAACTGGGCATGGACCCGCACCTACACCGAGCCCGGCGGGCGCGTCTCGCGCAGCCTCTCACCCGGCACCTACGTTGCCATACGCCAGGAAGTGGCCACCAACGGCCAGATCTGGTTCCAGACAGGCGGCTTTGACTGGATTCCGGCCTCTTCGGTCACCATCATCATCCCGTCGGACCTGCGTGGCGTGCCGCTGGATGGTGGTGGCACGCAGCCTCCGCCCCCACCCCCGCCGCCTCCGCCACCCCCGCCACCCCCGCCCACGGGCGAGAAGAAGGGCACCGTAATTGCGGGCGTCCTCAACGTGCGCGCACGCCCCGGCGTCTTCTACAACAACCCGCCGATTGGCTCACTGCGCTATGGCGCAACCGTGACGATCTTCGAGGAGACAACGGTTGCCGGCGCAAAGTGGTATCGCGTCGGCGAAAATCGCTGGGTGCATGCGGGTTATGTGCGCCTTGTCAGCGCATCGTCCAACGATGGGGAGCCCTCTGCCGAGCCCCTGCCCGAGCCTCTGCCCGAGCCGCCCATGTCGCTGGAGCCGGTGGGCGCGCCTGCGCCGGCCGCACTCGTGCGCGCGGGTCTGCCGCTGGGCTGGGTCGTCTCACCCACGCTCAACGTGCGCAAGACGCCCGATGGCGAAATTGTGGGCGAGCTGCAGCACAATCAGATGGTGCCAATTCTCGAGGATGTAACATCCGGCGGCTCGCGCTGGTATCGCATTGGTCAGGATCAATGGACCAGCGCCACCTGGATTGGCGTGGCACGCGCCAGGAACCGCCCTGCCAGCATCAAGCCGGACGAGCGCTGGGTTGGTGTTTGCCTCAAGGAGCAGACTGCGATTGCCTACGAGGGGGACAAGCCTGTCTACGCTGCGCTGATCGCATCGGGCACAGGGGGTTCGCCCACGGTGCAGGGTATCTTCAAGACGTGGTGGCGGCTGGAATCGCGCCGCATGGCGGGGCCGGGCTACTTCCTTGAGGAAGTGACGTGGACCTGCTACTTCCACGGCGGCTATGCGCTGCACACGGCCTACTGGCACGATGCCTTCGGCCGCCCGCGCAGCCACGGCTGCGTAAACCTGAGCCCCTACGACGCCTGGTGGATCTTCCAGTGGAGCGCGCCCGGCGGCGACAACGCGCCGTCGGTCTATACCTACTGGGCATAGGCCGCGCCAGGAGAGCTCTTGTTGTCTGCTGATCATTGGCAAGTGGTGAATTGGTCATTGGTGCGCACACCAATGACCAATTCACCACTTGCCAATTACTTTTCTTCCCACGGCGCATGCGCAAGGTTCGCCTCGCGCCCCGCCCAGCGGCGAAAGATGGCCGAGGCCGCCTCCACGCCCGAGCGCAGCGCCGCATGCACCGTACCGTAATCGGTTGCCTGCGTGCCCTCACCCGCAAAGTAGATGCGGCCGCCGATGGGCCACGCGTAGTCGCTGCGGTCGGCGTCGCTGCTGTGGAGGCTGTTGAACGAGTACGCGCCGCGCGCCCACGGGTCGCTCAGCCAGCGCGTGACGATTGTCTGCGTGGGGCGGGGCGGCGTGCGCCCGGTGAGCCGTGCCAGATTGGCCAGCGCTGCGTCGATGCAGCCGTCGTCGGTGGATTTCTCAAGCACCGTCGCCGCGCGCCCGCTGGCAAAGCCCATGATGACGGGCGCATTGAGCACCTGTGCCACGTTAAGCCAGTTCGTGTAGCGGCCGCGGTCGGCGGGCTGGGCGGGCAGCACAAGGCAACGCTCGTTGGTGGCGGGCCAGAACTGCGTTTCGAAGCGCATCACAATCTTGTTCATCACCGCATCGCCGCCAAAACCAATGCGCGCAATCGCAACGCGCTTGGGCGCAGGCAGCGCCGGCTCAAAGCGGATCACCTCATCCTTCAGAACGCCCAGCGGCACCGTAACAATGACCGCGTCGGCCGCATAGCTTGCCTCGCTCGTCTCCACAACGACGCCCTCTGCCGTATACCGAATGGACCGTGTGGGCGCGCCCAGGCGCACATCCACGCCCGCAGCCGCGTCTTGCACCAGCTTGGTGTAGCCGCCCACGGGCAGGGCGTTGACGCCGTTGGCCTCGCCCGGGTACCAGTGGCGCAGGTCAATCTGGTCGGCCGGCGCACCCTCCACGCTTTCGCTCATCGATGTAATCCAGGCCAGGAAGCGCCTGTCGAAGTCGGGCAGGCGGGGGTCGGCAATGAGTGGCTCCATCACGCTTCCCAGGGAGGCGTTCGTCCGCGTGCGCCGAGCCTGTTGTTGGGAACGGGTCGCGGCCCATGCAGCGGCCGCCAGCCCGCGCAAGCTGCGGCGCGCCATCTGCGGCATGCGCATGAAGGCGCCATTCTCGTAGAAGCGGCGGCTGCCCGTGGGCGCATAGGCAAGCGGTAACCCAATCGTCCGGCACCAGGTGGTGAGCGGGTTGTGGTTCGCCCCGTGAATCCACGATGCGCCCAGGTCGGTCGGCACGCCCAGGGCCGTCTCTGTCCACAAGCGCCCGCCCAGGCGCGCGCCGCGCCTCGACGACAATCACCTCGAAGCCGCTGTCACGCAGCAGGCGTGCGCTCACAAGGCCGGCCATGCCCGCGCCCACCACAATGATGCGTGGCGCAGGCTGCAACAGAGACTGCTCGTCGCCTGCTGCAAAGAGCGACCATTTCGGTGCTGATTCAGTGCTCATTCGCGCCTTTGCGTTGCGATGTTGTGTGGATGCTCCTACTCCAGCTCTGTGTGGGCGCGGCTATCTCCCGCCGCGTGCGCCGATTTCAGTCGATCCGCTCGCCTGTGCTACCATGGCCGCTGCGTCTGGAGTGGCGTCGTGGCAACTTGCTTGCGGCACCGATTTGCATCGGCCGACGTTTGTCCTTACTGAACCGCAGAACCCACGTGGGGCGCATGCACCGCCTGGGTCGGCTGCGGTTCCGCTTGCGCACCACGCGTACGCCTGGGAGCGCACAGTGTGCATACATGCATCAAACACAAGGAGAAGAGAAGATGATCAAGCGCGTTGAGAGCAAGAAGGGCGATGCCGTCAAGGTGACCTTCGTGCAGGCAGCCAACGGTGCAAAGAGCAACCTGGCCGTCGTGGGTGATTTCAATGGCTGGAACCCCGCCCAGGGCAAGATGGTCAAGCGCTCCAACGGCACCGCCAGTTGGTCTGTCAAGCTCGAGCCGGGCAAGAGCTATCGGTTCCGCTATATGAATGCCGACGGCAGTTGGTTCAACGACGAAGCCGCCGACGCCTATGCGCCCAACGGTTTCGGCACGGAGGATTGCATCCTGCACTGCTAGCCGCACAGGTCACGCTTTGCCAGCCACCAGACAACAGAGCCGCAGCGCATTCGTGCGCTGCGGCTCTGTTTTGGCATCAAACCGGCAGCCTGGCCTGCGCATGGGCAAGGCTGCTCCGTTGCCTAGGCGCCGACGGAGAGCGGGTTCCTGGCAAGGTATTCCCACGCAGTCAGCGCAGCCTTGGCGCCTTCGCCCAGTGAAACGGGCACCTGCTCGGCGTTGATATTGGTCAAATCGCCGGCGGCAAAAAGGCCAGGAACGCTGGTTTCGCAGCGCTGGTTAATCATGACGTGGCCCTCTTCGTTAAGCGCCACAATGTCGCGCACCAGGCTGTTGCTGGGCAGCAGGCCGAACTGCACAAAGACGCCCTCAACATCCAGGCGGCGAATCTCGCCATTGCCGCCCACAAGGTCAATACTGCGCACAAATTCGTCGCCCTCAATCTGCTGCACCTCCCAGTTGCGGAAGGCGAGCACCTTCGGGTGATTCAGCGCCAGCGCAGACGCGGGCGTGTTTTGCAGTTCCTGCGCACGTGCCACAATGAAGTAAATTTGGCGGGCAATAGGCGCCAGCGTAAGCACCGCGTTGACGGCGCGTGCGCCCGCGCCGATGACGGCCACCGTGCGGTCTGTGAAGAAGGGCGCGTGGCTGATAGCCGAAAAGCTGACGCCGCGGCCCCAGTACTCGCTCTCACCGGGCACATAGAGGCGCTGCGGGCGCGCGCCCGTGGCCAGCACCACCGCACGCGCAGCGACCGGCGCACCCGCGCTCAGGGTCAGCGAAAAGCGCCCGTCAGGCAGCCGTTCCAGCTGCTTCACATCGGCGTTAATGTGGTGGTCGAGGTTATTGCGCACGCGCATTTCCAGCTCGCGCACAAGGCTTGCGCCCCACACTGTATCGCGCGCGGGCATGTCGCGCAGCGCAAAGGGATAGGTGACCTTGCCGCCCAGGTCGGGGGCAATGAGTGCCACGGAGAGCTGCGCGTGCAGCCCATAGGCCGCCGCTGCCAGTCCGGCTGGGCCACCGCCAATGATGATCAGATCGTAATCAGCCATAGTCTCGTTTCAGACGTGAAGGTGCGTAGGCGAGCCGGCTACAGCGCGTACCCGTCGCCACTATCCTGCGACAGTTGGCGCAGGCTCTGCAGCGCCGCCAGAAGCTTCTCGGGCGGTTCCGTCTTGCTGACAAATGCATTGGCCCCGGCGGCCAGCGCGCTGCGGCTGCTTTCGGGGTGGCTGCTAAGCACAATCACCAGCAGGTGCGGGTGCCGGCCGTGCAACGTGGCCAGCAGGCGCTTGCCGGCGTCCGCATTCTTGAGTTCGGGCAGCTCCCAATCCAGCAGCAGCAAATCGGGGCTGGTCGCGCCCATTTCGTCGATCAGCGCAATCACATCGGTGACCTCGGCCACAAGCTCAGTATCCGGCTCCTGCTCCAGCAGCAGCCGCATGGCCGACCGCAGTTCCTTCTGATCGTCTGCCAACAACACCCGCATAATTGCAGACTCCCGTCTCCGTGTCAACCTGGGTTTGGGCCACTCAGGGCTTCTGATAGGTCAGAACTTCACCATACGCTGCCGCAGCGTGTACGCGTCCCCGCACGCGCCGCTAAGCAATCGCCTGAAGCTGCGGCCCCGCCTCCAGCACGGCAGCGCTCACGGCGCTTGCATACGTGCTGAAGTTCTCATCAAACATGTGCGCAAGGCGCATTGCCTGTGCATCATAAGCCGCGCCGTCTTCCCATGTAAGGCGTGGATCGAGCACCTCGGCGGGCACCTCAGGGCAGGCCGTGGGCACACGCACGCCAAAGAAGGGATCGACACGTGTCGGCACGCCTTCAAATGCGCCGTTGAGCGCAGCAGAGACCATGGCACGCGTGTAGGCAATCTTGATGCGGTGGCCCACGCCATAAGGGCCGCCGCTCCAGCCTGTGTTGACCATCCACACATCGGCGCCGTGGCGCTGAATACGCTCGCCCAACATCTCGGCATAGCGCTCGGGCGGCAGCACCATAAAGGGCTCGCCAAAGCAGGCGCTAAAGGTGGCGGTCGGCTCCGTAACACCCTTTTCGGTGCCCGCCACCTTGGCCGTATAGCCCGACAGAAAGTGGTAGATGGCCTGTTCAGGCGTCAAACGGGCAATGGGCGGCAGCACCCCAAATGCATCGGCTGTCAGAAAGATGATGTTGTTCGGGTGGCCGGCAACGCCGCTGCGCGTGGCGTGCGCAATGTGGCCGATTGGGTAGGCGGCACGCGTGTTTTCGGTCAGCGAATCGTCGTCCAGATCCACCCGCCCGGTGATCGTGTCGTAGCCGACATTCTCGAGGATGGTGCCAAAGCGGCGGGTGGCCTCGAAGATGTCGGGCTCGGCCGACGGCGACAGGCGAATGGTCTTCGCATAGCAACCACCCTCGAAGTTGAAGATGCCGTTGTCGCTCCAGCCGTGCTCGTCATCGCCAACGAGCGTGCGCTGCGGGTCCGTGCTGAGCGTCGTCTTGCCCGTGCCGCTCAGCCCAAAGAAGAGTGCAACATCGCCCATGTCGCCGTAGTTGGCCGAGCAGTGCATGGGCAGCACACCTTGCTGTGGCAGCAGGTAGTTGAGCACGCTGAAGATCGACTTCTTGATCTCGCCCGCGTATTGCGTGCCACCGATGATCACCATGCGCTCGGCAAAGTTAACGCAAATGAAGACCTCGGAGCGGGTGCCGTCTTCGCTCGGAATCGCAAAGAAATTGGGCGCCTGGATGACGGTGAACTCGGGTGTGTGGCTCTCCAGCTCGTCAAAGCGGTGGCTGTGAATGAAGAGATTGCGGGCAAAGAGCGCCGCCCACGCATGTTCGGTAATAATGCGAATGGGCAGCCGATACGCCTTGTCCGCACCTGCGTAGCAATCCTGCACAAAGAGGTCGCGCCCCTGCAGATAGCTGCGCAAGCGCCTGTGCAGCATCTTCCACTGCGCCTGGCTCATGGGCTGGTTAACCTTGCCCCAGGCCACCATACCGCTGGAGCTCTCCTCGTTGACGATGAACTTGTCGCGCGGTGAGCGCCCCGTGTGCTGTCCGGTGCGCACCACCAGCGGCCCCAGGTGCGCCAAATGTCCCTCTCGCCGCCGGATCGCCTGCTCGTAGAGGCCGGGTGTTGATGTGTTCCAGTAAACCGTGCCGGGATTCAGGATGCCGTGGTTCTCAAGCCCAAAGTTGCTCTGCGGATGCTCTTCCATATTCCCTCTCCGGGACCTCCCCATGAAACGATGGAAATGGACGTGCGGGGATTTGGCGATGGACGGTTGAACGCAAACGACAGCAAACGGAAACGCATATGATGGGATCGCACGGCGCGCACGCGCAAGGCCATGCGCGCGCATCTCCCCACAGGGTACGCGCGCTTGCGAAACAATGCGACCTCCACAGGACGAGAGCAGCGCCCGTCCCCTGTTGAGTCTTGAACCTGGTCATTAGGCTAGTGGGCGAAAATTCCTGTACGCGCAAAGAGCGGAAACAACTGAAAAAGCATGAAGAACGTCCACGTTTCATGCTCTTTCAGTTGTTTCCGCTCTTTACGCGTACAGGAATTTTAGTGGCTGTCGCCGTTTGGGCTGGAGGGTTGCGGAACGAGACGCTGCTGCAGCGCAAGCACCACAGCCTCGGTGCGGTTGGAGACATTCAGCTTGGAGAGGATACTGCTGACGTGGAACTTGACAGTCGACCGGCTGACGACCAGATTCTCGGCAATCTGGCTGTTGTTCATGCCCGCAGCCATAAGCCCCAACACCTCGCGCTCACGCTCCGTCAAATCATGGCCAATCGGCGGATAGCCCGCGTGGGTGGCACTGTGGATGAGCGCGTGGGTGGCTTCGGGCGCCAGGGTGGGGCGGCCATGGTGTGCGGCGCGCACCGCGTTAACGAGGTCATCGGCGGCCACGTTCTTGAGCAGGTAGCCAATCGCACCGGCGCGCAGCGCATCCTGAATGGTCTCTTCTTCCTTGAAGGAGGTGAGCGCAATCACCTGCGTCGCCGGATGGTTCTCGCGAATCAACCGCGTGGCCGTGGCGCCGTCCATGCGCGGCATCATCAGGTCCATGAGCACCACATCGGGCTGCACCGCGCACAAAGGCGCACCGCCTCCTCACCGTCGCTCGCCTCTGCCACAAGGTGCAAATCCTCGTAGGCAAGCAGAAAGGCCATGAGGCCACTGCGGACGACGGCGTGGTCGTCCACCAGCATCACACGGATGGGCCGGTCGCCGCCACTGCCGCCAGCGCTGTCAGGCGCACTGCCGGGTGCACTGCCGGGTGCGCTGCCGGGGCGATTGTCGCCGGTTGTTCGGGGCTCGTTCGGCAGGTTACTCATGCGTTTTCCATGATATCGAAATCCTGGTCCCAGCGCCGATGGCGCTCTTGATTGAAAGCGTCGCGCCAATGTCGTCGGCGCGCTCGTGCATAATGGTCAGCCCCAGATGTTCGGGTGTAACCGCCATCTGCTCAAAACCGCGGCCGTCGTCCGCCACGGTGAGTGTCACATGGCCGGGCTGGCGCACAATCGAAATGGATGCACTTTCGGCGCGTGCGTGCTTGGTGACGTTGTTCAACGCCTCCTGCGCCACATTGTAGAAGGCAATCTTCACATCGGGCGGCACCTGCGCGCTGCCCTCCACGTTGAGCGCCACGGGAATGCGCGCCCGGCCGATGGCGGCCTCCGTCAACTGGCGCAGCAGCTCATTGATGTCCACCTCAATCAGCGTGGCGGGGCGCAGCTCCAGCAGCAGCGTGCGCATCTCGGCCAGCGCGCCGCGTGTAAGCTGGCGCAGCTCGGCCAGGCGGCGCACGCTCTCGTCGGGATCCTTCTCCCAAAGGCGGGGCAGCACTTCGGCAATGAGGCTGGCCGAAAAGAGCGTCTGCGTCACCGAATCGTGCAGATCGCGCGCAATGCGGTTGCGCTCGGCGGCCACGGCCATTTGCGCGGATTGGGCGCGCAGGCGCGCGTTCTCAATTGCCAGCTTGGCCTGCTCGCCAAAGGTGACGGCCAGCTCGATCTCCTCTGATGAGAAGCGGCGCGGCTCACGATAGTAGAGCATAAGGCCGCCAAAGATGTCGTTGCGCGTTGCCAGCGGCACGGCCAGTTCCGCGCGGTAGGAGCCATTCGCGTCGTAGGCAGTCTCCACGACGACCCCGCCCGCCATATCGGCGGCGCGAGCCATCTCGTCGGGCGAGAGGCCGTGGCTGGCCAGAATCTCCAGCGGCTGGTCGTCATCCTGCAACTGGTAGATGGCAGATGCTTCGGCCCCCAGCAGGTGGCTGGCCTGCGTGGTAATGTAGTCGAGAATCTCCTGCAGCGGCCGGTCGCTGTTGAGAATGTCGAGCACGTCGCGCAACGAATCGGAGACGCGGCGGCGGCGCTCGAGCTCGCGCGTGCGCTCCTCCACACCCCGCTCGAGCTGCTCCTCGGTGGCCTTGCGCTTGCTGATGTCGACAATCGAGCTGAGGGTCAGCATGTCACCATCCACGCGCACGTGGCTGAGGCCGGCCTCAATCGGGAACTCGACGCCATCCTTGCGGCACGCGCAGAGCTCCATGCCCGATGCCCATTGCGCGCGAGTTGGGATGCGCCGCGTAGCGGTTGCGGTGGCCAATGTGGTCACCGTGGAAGCGCTCGGGCATGAGCACCTCCAGCGCCATGCCCATGATTCACTCTGCTCGTAGCCGAAGAGCTCGACAAGCTTTTCGTTGGCAAAAACCACTTCGCCCTCACTATTGACGGCCACAATGGCCACAGGGGCGGAGTTTAGCAGAAGTTCAAGCGCGCCGGGCGATAGTCTCGGCTCGGCGCTCGGCTCTCTGTGTGTCTCGCTTGCGAGCGGTGTCTCATGCTCTTCTACAGGTTCCATAACCATGAATTATACCACGGCAACCGCAATGAAGCCCGACGCGCAGGCCCCTTTGCGCCTGCGTGTCGGGCTTCATTGCGGTTGCCGGTTTGCCGTGGCGCGGCCGCTGCTTTATGATCGCACAATCAACGCAGCCACACGCCCTACCTGAAAGGCCCCCACGGTGGAAAAGAGCCCGACGCTATTCGCCCTCTTCGTCGGCATCAACCAATATCACCCCGAGGCTGCGGTTGCGCCGCTGCACGGGGCGGTGGAAGATGCACGCGCCGTCGAAGGGGCGCTGGTCGAGCGCTTCGCCATTCCTGCGCGCAACGTGGTGGCGCTGCACGACGCAGAGGCGACCCGCGTGGCCATCCTCAACGCAGTGGAGAGCCACCTCGTGGCACGTGCGGCGCGCTGGGCCGCGCGCCACAAGCAAGGCGCGCCGCCGCCTCACTTTCTGCTCTACTTTGCCGGTTACGGCGCACAGCTGATTACGCGCGTGCAGGACGAGGCGCAGCTGCTCGATTCGCTTGTCGCCTACGACAGCCGCATTGAGGGCGGCGCCGACATTTTGCCGGCGGACTTGGCGGCCAGCTTTGCGGCTATCGAAGCGCACGGCTGCGGCGCAACGCTGATTCTGGATTGCGGCCACGCAGCGGGCGCGCATGCCGCCCGCGCGTGGCACCCCGACCTGCGCATGCTTGGCTCTACATGGGCCGACGCACCGGCAGACGCGCAGCCAACCACGTGGGCCAACTGCGGCGCGACGGTGCTGGCCGCTGCACGCCCACGCGAGGCTGCGCGGGAACGCACCATTGTTGAGGGCGGAGTTGAGCGAGGGAGTTGAGGGCGAGGGCGCCACCGTGCGCGGAAACTTCAGTCTTGCGCTGCAGCAGCAACTGCAGGCGCTCGCCTCCGGCGCACCGATTGACATGGCCGACTTCGCAGCGCGCCTCATCGACCGCACGCAGGAAAGCGCGTCCAGGCAAACGCCCTGGTGCGTGCTGCGTGGTAGCCTCTTCCTTGGCGGCGCGCTTGCGCGGCCCCGTTCGCCCCACCAAATTGCGCCTGACGGCGAGGGGCGACTGTGGCTCGACGCCGGCATTGCGCACGGCGTCCTGGCCGGCACGCGCCTGGTTGTCGCCAGCACGCACACAGACGAGGGTCGCGACGCGCAATCGCAGGGCCACGATAGCACCGGCCTGGCCCTCATCGAGGTGACGCAAGCAGGCGTCGCGCGCTCGCTCTGCACAGTGGTGGAGGGCGACGCGCCTCAACTGCCCGCACCCGCGGCCATCGTGCAGCCGGGCAGCGCACGCGTGCGCGTTCGCCATGCCGCGGGCGCGCCGCAGTTGCTGGAGGGCGCAGCGTCGCCCGTTGCGCGCCTCAACGCCGTAGCGCAGAGTGGCGAACAGGCGGCCGATTTCAGCGTGCGCGAGATGAGCGGCGCATTCTGGATTGACGACGCGACCGGCACCCCCCTAAGCGGCCCCTTTGCGCCCGCGGCGATGGACGCGCTGCGCGTTGAACTGGCACACAGAGCGCGCTATGCGGTGGCCCTCGCACAGCGGGGTGGCGTTGCCGAACTGCCCAGCGGCAGCCTGTCGCTCGCGCTTGAGCGACTGCTCTTCGATAACGCCGGTTTTCCCCACAGCGCGCCGCTGGAGAGCAGCGGCGGCGAGCCGCAGCTCCAGGGCGGCATGCCCGTCGTCGTACGTGTGACGAACCACACGGCGCACCCGCTCAACGTGGCGCTCTTCCGCTTTGGCCCCGCCTGCTCCATTACCTCTCTTGCACCTGCGGCGGGCGCGCCCAGCCTGCAACTGGCCGGCGGCGAGACGCGCACCTTTGGCTGCAGCGCCCGGCCCGACGAACAGATTCATGCGCCCCTGCCCGACGACGCGCTGGAGGCGCGGCTGCTCTTTCGTGTCTATGGCTCGGCCGCGCCCATGGCGGCGTCTCTGCTGGAACAGGGGCCGCTGGAGGCATCGCACCTGCCCGCGCAGGCCGCCACAAGCAGCGCACCCCTGCCGCCCCCCGCCCCCTGGGCCAGCGACGAACGAGGGCTGCGCCTGCTGCCCCCGCAAGGCGCGCTTGCACTCAAGGGCGCGCTGGGCGCGCACGTTGCGCAGACGCGTGCGCTGCCGCGTATTGAGCCCCCGCCAGGCTTTTCAGCCACGCTGCGCTGGCTTGGCCCCACCGAGCAGGTGGCGCAGCAAATGCCGCTGTGGCCGCCGGCGCTGGCGGCGCACCCCCACATCTTCCGAGCGCCCGCGTCGCTGCGCGGCGCGCGCACGGGGGCAGCCGGCGAGACGATTGTGGGGATCGAGATTGCCGCATCGGCGCAGAGCCGCAGCCTTGTGTGCGCCGCCGCGCCGCTGCGGCTGCACATAACCGCACCCGACGACGCCGCGCTCCTGGCCTTCGCCTGGGATGGCGTGGATGCCTATCCCGTCGGCCGTGCGGCTGCAGGCGCAGCGACGCTCGACCTGACATGGCTGCCCGGCGGCGGAGAAAGCGACGCAAGCAACACGAGTGCACGCGCAGCCAACCTCGAGCGCACGCTGCGCATCTACTTCTGCGAGGTGCGCGGCACGCCTGCCGCCGATGTCGGCCTCTTCGCCGTCCGCTACGTGCCCAATCCCTGGGCCGCCACTGCCTCCCGTTCTCGCTTCGCGCGCAGCGCACCGGGCGGCGAACTGCTCTACACCAACGCCCTGCTCGCGCAGCCAAACGAACGCATCGCGCTCGTCATCCATGGCTTTGCCGATGACAGCGCCGAAGAAGCCTATTGGCTCACGCAGCTCAACGCCAGTGGCGCTGCATCGCACTACGACCGCATCCTCACCTTTGAGTGGGAGAGCCTGCGGACAGATGTGCGCGCAAGCGCCGAGCGCCTGCGCGAAGCGGTCAACGCGCTCGCGCTGGGCGAGGCGCCCGGTGCCTCCATCGACATCTTTGCGCACAGCATGGGCGCGCTGGTGGCACGCACCTACGTCGAACTGCTGGGCGGCGCCGCCCATGTGCGCCGCTGCTTCTTCACGGGGCCGCCCAACCTGGGCACGCCGCTGGCCGCGACGGCCCTCTTCACGCCGTGGCTGCTGACGCTGGCGCTCAACTTGCCTGCGCCCACGCCGCCCAGCCTGCTGATCGCCTGGGCGCTGGGGGCCGTGGCGTGGGACATGCAGGGTCCCATGGCGATGCATCCCGACGCCTTGCTGCTCTCCGAATTGAACACGACACGCGGCGCGGCGCAACTGCGCTACCACGTGATTGCGGGCAACGCACAGCGCGCAACGACAGAACGCGTGGCGCGGTGGCGCAGCGTGCTCGCAGACGCAATGCATGGTGCGTCAGAATGGTTCTATCAGGGCGAAAATGATTGGGTTGTAAGTGTGCGCAGCGCACGCGCGCTGCCGCTGACAAACTATCCCGGCAGCGTGCTGTTGAGCGCAGAGGTCGACGAGACGCACCTGAGCTACTACCGCAGCCAGGCGGTGACCGCACAGGTGCTGCGCTGGCTGGATGCCGCGCCAGAAAGCGCCATTTCGTAGCGGGGCGCTGCAAGCCGCCGCTACGCAGCCCTACTCGTCAAGAACGGTAATGCGCCCGGTCGATCCATCCACACGCACGCGCTGCCCGCTTTGCAGGCGGCGCGTGGCGTTTGTAACGCCCACCACGGCCGGAATACCATACTCGCGGGCCACCACCGACCCGTGCGTCATCATGCCGCCCACTTCCATCACCAGGCCGCCCGCCGAAAGAAAGAGGGGTGTCCACGCCGGATCCGTGCCCGGGCAGACGAGAATCTCGCCCGGCTGCAAGGCCGCGCCCTCCGGCTGCATGACGATCTGGACGATGCCCTCCACCACACCCGGAGAGACGGGGCTTCCAGTCAAGCACACCGTCGCTCTGCGTCGCGCCGTCGGCTGGAACGTCCACCGCGCCGGCATAGTAGGTGCGTCCATCGGAGACCAGCAGCAGGGGCAGCTGCTTGCGCCGCGCCTCGTGTGCCCACAAGGCCCGCCGCTCGCGCACCAGCGCCTTCCAGTCGATTGCAAAGCCGGCGTCCACAGCGCGCAGCTCATTCAGTGTGAGGAAGAAGCCATCATCGGCTGCTTCGAGCACACCGGCCTCGGCCAGCTTCTTGAAACCTTCCTGCAGCATGGCACGCACAATGCCAAGCACGCGAATGACGCTGAACTTGGGCAATTCGCGCAGCCCCGCCAGCGCGCGCAACCGCACAACGTAGGCGCGTGCCAGCGCCGCCTCGCGCGCACCGAACTTCTTCTCCACTGCGGCCACAAGCTTCTCCTGCGCCTGCTGCGCCGCCGCCGCCCCGCGCCTGTAGACCGCATCAGGCGTCTGCGCCTCATCGGTAATCGCCAGATAGTTCTGCACCATTTGCAGAACCTGCGTGGGGTCATCGCGCCAGCGTGGGCGGCCCATGTCGATCTCGGCAACGCCGCGTGCGCCATAGTCGCGCAGGAAGGCGTCCAGCGCCTCCTGCGCCGCGGCCGGCAGTGCGCCGTCGAGATACTGCGCCGCCAGCGCTTTGGCATCGGCCGATTGTAGCTGCGTGCGCGCCTCTTCATTGCTGCGAATTGCGACGGCCGTCTGCCAGAGCGCCAGGTTCATTTCGCTGGTCACGTTGTGGGGCAGGCTGCGCACCACTTCGAGCGCCTCGCTGCGGGGCATGCCCACGCGCTGCGCAAGCTCCAGAAGGCGGTTGAAGGCCAGAAGCCCGGGCAAAACCCGTGGCGCAATCTCAATGAAGGTGGGGAAGAGCGCTGCAAAGATCTGCTCGCTGGTGCGAACGCGGTCGGCCAGCGTGTGCGCCGCGGCGGCCTGCGCAGTAAAGCGTGCCATGTCCGTGTCGACCCGGCGCGCCAACTCAACGCGCGCGGCGTCGGGGCGGCGCGCGGCGTCGGCAATGCGCGGCGCAAAGAGCCTGAGCACGCGCGCAATCCGCCGCAGCACCGGCCCAGTGGGGATTGCGCGTGTGGGTTGCGTGCGCGGGTCCTCAAGCAGCTTGTCGAGAATCGGCGCAGCGCTTGCATCCACCTGGTGGAAGAAGGCGCGCCAGATGCGTCGCGATAGCTTGTTGCGCAGCAATGTGTCAAAGCGAATCCACATCCGCTCCGCTGCAAAGTGAATGGCCGGCACCTGGCCCGGCGCGAAATCGTAGCCAAAGAGGCGCGCGAGGCCGGCCGAAGCGTGGCGGATGAACTCCTGCCCCATGGGGGTAATCGGGTCAGAGATCCCCTGCACGGAGCCAAAGGAGAAGAGCAGCGCAAACTCGCCTGGCGGAATCGTCTCGGGCAGCGGAAAGAGTGAGGTAATGGGGCGCGACTGAAGCACATAGAGTTTGCCATCCGCCCACGCCCACTCAATGTCCTGCGGCACGCCGCCGTAGAGTGCCTCAATCCGTTGGCCAAGCTGCGTCAGTTCGGCAATCACGCCATTGGAAAGCGCCTGCAAGGTTGCAGCATCCTCGGCCGCGTGCGCCACGCCGCCGCCCTCCGTGCTGCGAATCGAGAGCGCCTTGGCACCCAGTACGCGGCTGCGCAGCCGTCCCGTGGCGCTCTCCACAACATAGTGGTCCGGCTCCACCTGGCCGGAGACCAGCGCTTCACCCAGCCCAAAGGTGGCGTCGATGACGGTTTCATCGCGCAGCCCCGTAAGGGGGTTTGCGGTGAAGAGAACGCCGGATACTTCGCTCTCCACCATCTCCTGCACGACGACTGCGAGCGCCACGCTCGCCTGGTCAATGCCGTTGCGCGCCCGATAGCCAATCGCGCGTGCCGTCCACAGGCTGCTCCAGCAGTCGATGATGGCGCGCCGCAAGGCCAGCGCGCCCACAACGTTCAGGTAGGTATCCTGCTGGCCGGCGAAGGAGAGTTCGGGCAGATCCTCGGCGGTGGCGGAGGAGCGCACCGCCACGGCGCGGCCCTCGAGGTCACCATAGGCGGCAGTGAAGGCGCTGAGAATAGGGCGGGGCACGCTGCCCGCACCAAAGGCGGTGCGAATCGTCGCCGATGCCGCTTCCAGTGCTTCGGGCGCGCCCGCATCCAACCCATCCAGCGCTGCAGCGATGACGGCGTCGAGACCGTTCGCCTCCACAAAGCTGCGATACGCCGCCGTAGTCACGAAGCAGGCATTGGGTACAAGCAAGCCGGCGCGGGCCAAAAGCGCCAGATTCGCGCCCTTGCCGCCCACCGTGGCGAGCGTTGCGCGCGGGTCATCGAGTTGCAAAATCTCGTCCGCAGCCTGGTTGGCGTTGCTCATCTCCATGGATTTGTCCTTTGCAGATAATGCGTGCGCGCCCACCTTGCGCCTTGCGAAGGTGATACCACGCTGTGTTCAACACCTCGGCGCACAGGCGCAATGGTGGCTTCATCGTGGCGTGCCGTTAACCGAGGAAGACGGCAACAAGCACAAGGGCAAAGCCCAACAGCGCCACAATCAGCCCAGAGCGGACCGGTCGTGCACCGGCCTGCCGTCCCCAGTTGTAGCCAATGATGAAGAGAAAGATGACCGAGATGATGTTGGAAACGCGCAGCGCCGTTAGCGGATCGGGCACCAGCAGCAGCGGCAGCACCACCGGTAGCGCGCTGACAACTGCCACGGAGAAGAGCGCGAGCGCGCCCTTGATATCATCACGCTTGATGGTGACATTCTGCGTCTTCTGCTGCACAAGCTTGCTCACGATGGTGCCGGCGAGCAGGGCGCTTTCGCTGTCGTCCGCAACGTCGCCAAGCCGTTCATCAATCAACTTGGCAACGCCCGCCACTGCTTCACGACGGCTGGGCGCGGCCTGGATCGAGCGCATGAAGCGCCCTGTGTTATCGCGCTCGGCAACCGAGGCGAGGACGTAAAGCGCTGCATCGATAAAGGCCCACGTGATGGAGGCCCCCAGAGCAGCGAAGAAGAGGCTGCGTATATAGGTGGGCGCTGTGGGCTTTGCCAGCAATTCCAGGCTCAACAAGTGGAAGGCGATCGTAAAAGTCATGACGATTAACGCACTGTAGACGGATTCGATCAGAATGTCCACAGGGTATAGATAGCGGGTCCAGAACTTGAACATGGACAGTGACCTTGCGCAGTGCGCGTGTTATCCACCAAGCGGAATGGCAATCAAAGTCAGCGCCGTGCCTGTGAACGCAAGCATGGCGCCCACGCGCACAGGGCGCGCGCCGGCGTACTTGCCCCACCAATAACCCATCAGGTAGAGGTAGGCAACGGCGACCAGGTTGGAGATGCGCAGCGCGATAAAGGGGTCGCTCACAAGCAGCAGCGGCAAAACTACGGGCAACGCGCTGATAACAGCCACGCTGCTGAGTGCCAACGCACCCGTGATGTCATCGCGCTCCACCCAGGATTCAGTCGGGTGCCGGCCGGCGAGGTTGCTGACAATGCCCTTGGCAAATGCATTCCGCTCGACCTCCGTGGTCACCTGCCCAATACATGCGTCAAGCATCTCAGCGACTTCTGCAACGGCTTGTGCTGGATTCTCTGCAGCCTGGCTTCTGCGCACGACGCGCCGCACTTGACCGCGCTCCGCGAGCGAGGTGAGTATGTAGATGACGCCATCAATCAAGGCCCAGGCAATCGCGCAGCCAAGCGCGGCCACGAAGAGACTTTCGACAATAAACTCGGCAACATCGGGGTGGGCCGCAATGTCGGGCTTGAAGAGACGGACAGCCATCGTAAAGGTCATGACTATCAAAACGGCGTAGATGGCCTCCACAAGCATATCGACGGGGTCCAGGTAGCGCTTCCAGAATTTGAGCATAGGGTCATTTCGTATGGAGGAGCGCTTTGGTGGGCGCAATGAGATGAATGGCCTATTTTCGCACAGTCACTACAGTGAGCCAACTCGCTCCATTCCTTCATCAAGCCTTCTCAAACGCCGGCAGCATCGCGCGCCCGCGTGATGCTGCCGATATTCTGGACGCCCCGTGCATCCTTGCGCCTCCCTTGCCAAGATCATGCGATGCGGCGATAATCGAAGCGCAACACAGAAGCCACAGCGCCGCCTTTTTCAATCTGCTTGGAGAAAGTCATGCCGAGTTTCGGCGTGCAGGCCGCGACCTTTGCCCAGGGTGCGCACCGCGCCGCATGGCTGCGCGCCGTCAGTGCAGCCGCGCACCTCGGCTTTGACGCGCTCGAAATCTCGCTCGCGCACGGCGTGCAAATAGATGGCGCGCAGCAATGCGGCAGCGGTGCGCATGGCGGCGCAGAAGGCGAAGGTGCGCATTCACTGCCGCACGGCGCTGCCGCCCCATTGTGCCATGACTGCGCACGCAGAACGCGCCCGTGCTCTGCTGGGGCAGGCCCTGCGCGCTGCCGAAGCGCTGGGCGCGTCCACACTGGGCGGCGCGCTGCTCTACACGCCCGGTGACATGGGGCCGACCCTTGCGCCCAGCGACGGCGCACTGCTCGTTGAGGTGCTGGCCGACCTGGCGCACGAGGCCGCAACACGAGGCATATCCCTCCTGCTCGAGCCGGCTCATCGCTTTGAGAGCCATATTGTCAACACGGTAGCCCACGCCGCTGCGCTTGTGCACGCCGTGGGAGCCGACAACCTTGGCCTTGGACTGAGCACGCTGCAGCTGCACATTGGTGAGGCAAGCATGGCCGAGGCGTTGCGCCAGGCAGGGCCGCTGCTCCAAAGCATACGCGCCGCCGAGAACACGGGCGGCCCGATTGGCTCCGGCGCAGTGCAGTGGGATGACCTGTGGCGCGGGCTTGCGGCCGTACAGTTCGACGGGCTGATCATTCTCGACGCGCCCCGCCTCTTCCCCGAAGACGATGGCGTGAGCAGCACCGTGCAGCAAAATCGCATGGCCGCCGCAACTGACCTCTACCCCGAGGAATTTGCCGCGCAGGGGTTGCTCTTCCTGCAGCAGGGCATCGCAGCCACATCGTCGCCTGCCACATCGTCGCCTGCCACGGCGGAAGCAGCGCCCGCACGCCGTTCTGCAGCCGCGCCGATCAAAGAAAGCCCGCCATCGCCTGCCTCCACCGCCACCGTGCAGGCAAAGAAGTCCCCGCGCAAGCGCGCCGCACCCAAGCCGAGCGGCGCGAAGAGCTACCGCACAAGTTGAGCGACGGATAGCGCCGCATGGGAAGCCGCGCTGCCTCGAAGGGGCTTCTGATGATTCAGCGCAGCGGCGAACTGCACCTCACCCCCGGCCCCTCTCCATGCGGAGAGGGGCAACGGCGCACGTGAGGTGACGTCACGCCGTTGTCTTGCTCCCCTCTCCGCATGGAGAGGGGCCGGGGGTGAGGTGCCGTTCGCCGCTGACGTCGCACGTTTCGGACTCTTGTGCAGCCTCGTTGTTTCGCTGCGTTTGTATAGACAACCCCCTCTCCCAAAGGGTATACTGCACCCTGCACACACCAGAATTCGGCGCGGCCGCGGGCCGCGGCGCTTTGCGTTCAACGCACGAGGAGGTCACAATCCCATGCGCACCTACTATGACATTCACCTGGGAAACCATTCCATCGAAGCGCACACGCTCGAGGGGGAGTCCATTGCCGCGCGCCGGCCGCTATCACATTGCCAAAACCTCGTTGAGATGGGCATCGCGACCGCAGATCCGTTAGGTCCCGACAACCCACTCATCTTTTCAGCGGGCCCCTTTGCGGGCACCGCCTTTTCCAATGCCAATCGCACCTCTGTCGGTTGCAAAAGCCCGCTCACCGGCGGCGTAAAGGAAGCCAACGGCGGCGGCAACTTCTCCTACGCGCTGGGCCAGATCAAGGTCGCCGGCTTCAACCTGCTGGGCATTGCGCCGGCATGGACCGTCATCCACTTTCACAAGGATGGCTCCATCACCTTTGATGACGCCGCGCCCTACATGGGGCTGGGCAACTATGCTGCGGCCGAGGCACTCTACGCGACCTATGGCCGCAAGACGGCGCTGGCGCTCTGCGGCCCCGTGGGCGAATACCAGGGGCTGCTGGCGGGTATTGCCTTTAGCGACAAAGAGGGGCGGCCCGCACGTCTGGCGGCACGCGGCGGTGTCGGCGCTGTCATGGGCAGCAAGAAGGTCAAGGCGATTGTGGTGGACATGGACCGCATTCCGCCGCTGCACGACAGGAAAAAGGTCAACAGCGACATCAAGGATTACGCGCGCATGTTGCAGGCGGACTCGGTGGTGGTTGAGTTCTACAACCGCGTGGGCACCATGGGCATGGCCGATACGCAGAATTTCATGGGCGGGCTGCCCGTGCGCAACTTCACGGCGGGCCGTCTGGCCGACGTCAAGGCGGGTGAGGAATTCCGCATGGGCGGCGACTACATTGGCGAGCTCAACACAGGGCGCGGCGGCGAACAGACCCACGCCTGCATGCCGGGCTGCGTTATCCAGTGCTCCAACATCTACGTAGACAGCGACGGCAAGGAAGTCGTCTCGCCCGTGGAGTACGAAACGCTGGGGCTGCTGGGCACCAACTGCGGCCTCACCCATCCCGACGACCTTGCGGCCGTCAATTACATCTGCAACGATCTGGGTGTCGACACAATCGAGACGGGCGGCACGCTGGGTGTGCTTATGGATTGCGGCGTGGCGGCCTTTGGCGATGTGACGTGGATGGGCGCAGCGCTGGCCGAGATCCGCATGGGCACGGAGCAGGGCAAGCTGTGGGCGCAGGGCACGGCACGCGTGGGCGAGCACTATGGCTCGAAGCGCGTGCCAGTCATCAAAAAGCAGGCAATCAGCGCCTATGACCCGCGCGTGGTGGAGGTGACAGGCGTCACCATGATGACGACCGCGCAGGGGGCCGATCACACGGCGGGCAATCTCCCTCGCCTGAACACGAAAGAGATGGAACTCCCCAAAATGATGGAGCTCTCGCTCGCGCACCAGATCAAGGTGGCGGCGAATGACTCGCTCGGCCTTTGCATCTTCGGCATGACGGTGACGAACACGAATGTCGCCTTCATCATCGATGCCATAAACGCCGCGCTGGGCACGCAGCTGACCGAAGAATTCTTCTTCAACCTCGGCCGCGAAACGCTGCGCTACGAACGGCTCTTCAATGAGGCGGCCGGCTTCACCGCCGCGGATGACGATCTGCCCGCCTTCTTCTATGACGAGCCGCTGCCGCCCACAGGCCAGCGCGCGCGCTTCCACGGCCCAGAGGTGCACGATATCTACGAAGCACTCGAGCCACAGACAGCGTAACAACAGCATAACTGCGACACAGAGGTCACAGAGGGAACAGAGAAGCACAGAGAAAAGCAACGACCAGATGAGTGCAATGATCCACAGCGCTTTTGCTTGCCTCGCAGTTGCTTTTCTCTGTGCTTCTCTGTTCCCTCTGTGACCTCTGTGTCGCAGTTACGTTGTTCGCGAATCCCACATGAGATCAGGTGATTGATGGTGACAACTTCAGATTTGCAGCGGGAAGCCGACGCGCTGGCTCCCCAACTGGTGGCGTGGCGGCGCGATTTTCATCAGCACCCTGAGCTTGGCTTCCAGGAAGTGCGCACGGCGGGCGTCGTGGCGCAGCACCTGCACGATCTTGGCCTGGAGGTGACCACCGGCGTCGGCAAGACCGGCGTCGTCGCGCTGGTTGAGCCCGACAACCTGCCGGCCGATGCGCCCACCGTGCTCCTCCGCTTTGACATGGACGCACTGCCCATCCTTGAGATGAGCGGCGCGCCCTATGCCTCGCAGAACGCCGGCGTCATGCACGCCTGCGGCCACGATGGCCACACGGCGGTGGGAATGGGTGTGGCTACGCTGCTTGCGCGCCACCGCAACCAATTGCCCGGGCGCGTCAAGCTCGTCTTTCAGCCGGCCGAGGAGGGGCTGGGCGGGGCACGCGCCATGGTCGCCGACGGCGTTATGGAGACGCCGACGCCCGCCGCTTCTTTTGGGCTGCACCTCTGGTCGCAGTTGCCGCTGGGCACGGTAGTGGTGCAGGCGGGGCCGCTCTGGGCCGCTGCCGACGTCGTCAACCTTACGGTGCATGGCCTTTCGGGCCACGGCGCAATGCCCCACGAGACGATTGACGCCACCCTTGTGGCCGCGCAAATTGTCGTGGCGTGGCAGTCGATTGTGGCGCGCAGCGTGGACCCGGCGCAGTCGGCGGTCGTCACCGTGGGCACCTTCCACAGCGGCACAGCCCCCAATGTCATCTCCGGCAAGGCCGAACTCTCGTGCACAATCCGCTCTCTCAGCCTGGAAATGCGCACGCTGATTGTGCGGCGCATGGACGAGATTGCCGCGGGCATCTGTGCGGCCTTCGGCGCCACCTGCGAACTGCACGTGACCGACGGCGTCCCCGTGACGCAGAACAGCGTTGAGGGCGCAGCGCTCATGCGCAGCGTGGTGAGCGACCTCATGGGCGAAGCGGCTGCCATCCAGATTCCCCCCATGATGGTGGGTGAAGACATGTCCGAGTTCCTCAATCGCGCCCCGGGCTGCTTTGTGCTTGTCGGCGCGTCCGATCCGGCCGGGCCGCTCCACGCCGCCCACCACAATGACCACTTCGATTTTGACGAGCGCATGCTGCCCACCGGCGTGGCGCTGCTTGCCGCAACAGCCCTCCGCTGGCTTGCCGAACAGAATGGAAATGGCAACGCATGAGCACCTTTATCAACCCCATGGATTATGCGCAGGGGCGCAACGACAAGCCCTTCAAGTACTCGTTCCTCGAGAACGAGCGCATGTTGCTGGGCATGAACTGCCTGCAGCCCGGGCAGCAACAGCCACTGCACGACCATGCCGATCAAGACAAGTTCTACTTCGTTCTCAGTGGCGAGGGCTGGTTCACTGTGGGTGATGAAAGCCGCACCTGCGTTGCGGGCGAGCTCATTCTCTGCCCTGCAGGCGTGCCCCACGGCGTGGAGAACCGCAGCGATGCGCTGCTGACCATTCTCACCGTCATCGCGCCCTGGGGCGTGCAATAACGCTGCAGCGCCAGGCAGCCTCGTTTGCGCAACCGGCGCAATCCCGCGCAGTAACTTTCGAAGAGCCCCAATGTATCCTGATGCATTTGCATTACCCGTCTATATTGACCTTCTCGCGGTCTTTGCGTGGGCGCTGAGCGGTGCCATCGTGGGGGTGCGCAAGGGCTTTGATGTTACAGGTGTCTTCGTCGTCTCATTGCTCTCCTCTGTAGGCGGCAGTCTGGCGCGCGATGCGCTCTTTTTGCAGCGCAAACCGCCTGTGCTCACCGAACCCAACTACCTCTACGTGGTGCTGCTGGCGACGCTTCTGGTTGCAATCACGGGCCGCCGCCTTATCCGCGATCGGTACCTCATCCCGTTCGACCGCGCAGTGATGATGATTGACTCCTTCGGTACACCAGCCTTCGCCATCCTGGGCATGCAGTTGGCGATTGCCGCACGCATACCCTTGCCCGGCGTGCTGCTGATAGGGGTGGCCAACGGCGTGGGCGGCAGCCTCTTGCGCGATATTGTGGTGCGCGATGTGCCGGTAATCCTTAAGCCCGGGCAGCACTTCGTCACGTTGCTCGCGCTCGCCTGCGCCTTCTTTATGGCTTTGATCTACTATGATGTTGTGACGCCCCTCACCGATGGTCTGCTGACGATCCTCTTCTTCGCCGGAATTCGCGCGCTGACCGTTACCTTTGACCTGAAAACGAAGCCGATCATGGGCGACGCACAAGTGTTGAAGTGACGATTGGCATCTTCTTGAAACGTGCAGAGCGATGAGCGCATGACCGAAGTGATACGAGAAATGACGGAGCAGGCTCTGCAGGAGCTGCTGGCCCTCTTCGACAGCCACGGAATCGAAATCTGGCTTGACGGCGGCTGGGCAGTGGACGCGCTGCTCGGCCGGCAAACGCGCCTGCATGAGGATGTTGACATTGTGCTGCGAGAGGCAGACGTTGCGCCCCTGCGCGCCCTGCTTGCGGCGCGCGGCTATGTCGACCTGCCGCGTGCCGACACCCGGCCCCACAACTTCGTCATGGGCAACGCATACGGTGAGGAAGTCGACTTCCACGCCGTCGTCTTTGACGATGCAGGCAACGGCATCTACGGGGTGGATGAGGGCGTCTTCCCTGCGGACGGCTTCGGCGGCAGGGGCACAATTGGCGGCCGCCCCGTGCAGTGCCTTACGGCGGCGCAGCTTGTGGCGTTCCACGCCACCTACACGCCCGACGAAAACGACATTGCCGATGTGGCGGCGCTCTGCGCGCACTTTGGCATTGCCTATCCTGAATCGTACCCGGCTCTTGGGAACGAGAGGTGACGACATGGCAGCGCAAGTGTGGCCACTACCCATTTCGTACGAGGAGATTGCAGATATCTGTCGTCGCCACAACGTTGTTTGGATGGCCCTGTTTGGTTCCGCCGTGCGGGGTGAGTTGACAGATGAGAGCGACTACGACTTCATTGTGGACTTTGCACCAAACGCATCACCCTCCTTATTCGATTTGATTCGGGTACAGCACGAACTTGAAGAGAGACTGGGCCGTTCAGTGGATTTAGGTACCCGCAGCAGCATAAAGCCGTTCTTGCGCAGCGAAATTATGGAATCAGCAGTGCAGGTATATGCGCAACGACTATAGATATTTGGCGGACATGCTGGAAGCCGCACACGATATTGAGCGTTATGTCGGCCGCGTAATGAACGCTGCCGAGTTCGCGCAAACGGACGAGCTCAAGTGGGCGGTGCTACAGCGCCTGATCGTCATCGGCGAGGCTGCAGGCTGGGTCTCTGCGGACTTTCGCGCAAGCCATCCGGAGATTGAGTGGACGACTGCACGACGCGCTGCGTAACTTTATTGTGCACGGCTACTTTGCCGTCAATTGGGCAATTATCTGGGAGACTTCAGTGCGGGACATACCTGTGATTCAGCGACACCTTGAGCAGGCACTTGAAGAGCTTAATGATGAGGGGGAGTAATGAGCTCGTTTCAGTTCCAAAGTGAACTTCTCCCAGTGAGCGCGCAGGAGATCGCGACCTTCTGCCAGGCCAACCACATTACCTACCTCGGCCATTCTGGGTCGGCCGTGCGCGGCGAATTGCGCGAAGATAGCGACTATGATGTGCTGGTCGAATTCGATCCCAGCGGCCGGATTGGACTGATTGAGTACAATCGTATCCAGCGTCAGTTGGGCGACCTTCTTAGCCGGAGAGTCGATCTCGTTTCTCGGGCCGGGCTGAATCGAGTGATTCGCGCTGACGTTCTTGCTTCGACGGTGGATCTCTATGTGCCATGGCGGACTCTACCTCAGTGACAGTGTGTAGCGATCAAGTGACTGGACGACATAGACGATTCAATCGCAAGCTGAAGACCGCAACAAGTTCGATCCACATTCCAGGGCTTCTCAAAAGTCAGGCTGAGGTGTGGCAAGCGCCAACAGCAACCTCACCCCCGGCCCCTCTCCAGAAAATTGGAGAGGGGAGCACAGCGCCGCCGTTATCGGTCACATCTCCGGCGTGACGCACTTGTTTTGCTCCCCTCTCCGAATTTTCTGGAGAGGGGCCGGGGGTGAGGTTGCTGTTGGCGCTTGCCACACCTCAGCCTGACTTTTGAGAAGCCCTAATCCACACTCAGCTCGAAATTGACATCCAGCACCTTAGCATGCTAATATTTTAATCAATCTGATTGATCCAATGATTACATGCTGCGCATTAATAACAATGCGCAGCCTTGTTTTGCCCGCTTTTCCTGGTCCGACCTGACGCCTTTAATTGTGCGGAGAACTGCGTTGCACCATGGTGCACTCCAACATTGGCTCCCATTTTCTGCGCTATCTCTTCGAGAACGAGTGCAAGCCCGGTGACAGGCTGCCCTCACTCGCCGATTTGAGCGGAAGCATGGGCGTGAGCGTGGGCAAACTGCGCGAGCAGCTCGAAGTTGCGCGCATGCTCGGCCTCGTTGAGGCCAGCCCGCGCCGTGGCATCATTCGTACCGAGTACGACTTCCTTCCGCCTGTTCGCCTCAGCCTGCTGGCTGCGCTTGCCACCGAGCGCCGCCATTTTGACGCGTTCAGCAGCCTGCGCAGCCACCTGGAACTTGCCTATTGGGACGAGGCGGTCGCGCTGCTGCAGCCCGAAGACCACGCGCACCTGCGTGCGCAGGTCGCACGTGCGTGGGAGAAGCTCGACCAGCCGCGCATTCAGATTCCCTATCCGGAGCATCGCGAGCTGCACCTTGCCATCTTTCGCCGCCTCAACAACCCCTTTGTGCTCGGGTTGCTCGAGGCGTACTGGGAGGGCTACGAGGCGGTGGAACTCAAC
This sequence comes from uncultured Chloroflexia bacterium, assembly GCA_963773745.1. Lineage (GTDB taxonomy): Bacteria > Chloroflexota > Anaerolineae > Caldilineales > Caldilineaceae > UBA5069. Next base: position 361,418 of record CAVZCL010000001.1, on the reverse strand, counting down.
ACCTACGCCGACTACGGCTACCTGCGCAGCGTGTGGGAGTTCCACACACGCATTGTGGAGGCCATTGTCGCGGGCGATGGTGCGCTGGGCAAGCAACTGCTGCGCGAACATATGCTGCTGCTCACCAGCCGCGGTGTCGCCATGGAGGCGCATGCGCCCGCAACCATGCCCCTCAACGGGGATGCGCCTTTGCATGGTGATTGACAGGTGCATGGTGATTGGCAGGTGCATGGTGATTGACAGATGCATGGTGATTGACAGAGGAGCAAGCATATTACCAGCACTTCTATGCGTTTAGGTTAGAATATCGATTGTTGTAGAGAGCCCATATTTCAGAGGTTCATGGAGAGAAGAAGATGAGCGTCGCAGTGCAGTCATCGCCAGAGGTGGCCCAACGCCCCCGCGTGGTCAACGACTTCAATATCAATGTGGCAACGGTGAACGGCTCCGGCAGCCAGACGAGCAATAGTCTGCTGATCCGTTCGCTCTTCAAAATGGGCATCCCTGTTACCAGCAAGAATCTCTTCCCCAGCAACATTCAGGGGTTGCCCACGTGGTACAACATCCGTCTCAGCTCCGAAGGCTTTATGGCGCGCCGCGAGAGGGTTGAGGTGATGATTTGCATGAACGGGGCCACCGTAGCCGAAGACATGGCCTCCGTGGCTGAGGGCGGCATCATCATCTATGACGATGCGCTGCCCATTGCCGCGCACCGCAAGGATGTTAACTATTACGCAGTGCCCGTCAAGGATCTCACCAAGAGCGCCAACCTGCCCTACAACCTGCAGAAGTATGTGGGCAACATGATCTATGTGGGCGTGGCGGCCTATCTGCTTGAAATCGAGATGGACGAGCTGAAGGCAGCACTTGTCTGGAACTTCAACGGCAAAACCAAGCCCATTGATATGAACTGGGACATGGTTCTGCGCGCCTTCAACTGGGCACAGGAAAATATCGTCAATGACCAGCCCTACCGCTGTGAGCGCATGACGGGCTTCAACGAGGGCAAGGTGCTCATTGACGGTAACACCGCCGCAGGGCTGGGCGCACTCTACAATGGCGTAACCTTCCTGGGCTGGTACCCGATTACGCCTTCGTCAAGCCTGGCCGACGCAATCAACACCTATGCGCCCCAACTGCGCGTGGACCCCGACTCGGGCAAGTCGACAGTGGCCGTTGTGCAGGCCGAGGATGAGCTGGCCGCCGCGGGCATGGTCCTTGGCGCCGGCTGGGCAGGCGCACGCGCCATGACGGCCACCAGCGGCCCTGGCATCAGCCTCATGGCCGAGTTCATTGGCCTCGGCTACTTCGCCGAGATTCCCTCCGTCTTCTGGAACATCCAGCGCATGGGCCCCAGCACGGGCTTGCCCACACGCACAGGGCAGACGGACATTCTCTCCACCTACTACCTGAGCCATGGCGACACACGCCATGTGCTGCTCTTCCCCTCTACGCCCAAGGAAGCCTTCGAAATGGCGGGCACGGCCTTCGACCTGGCCGAGCACCTGCAGACGCCCATTTTCGTCCTGAGTGACCTGGACCTGGGCATGAACCTCTGGATCAGCGACGAATTCGACTATCCCGATGCGCCGCTGGACCGTGGCAAGGTGCTGAGCGCCGAGGACCTGAAGGCGCGCAGCGGCAAGTGGGGGCGCTATCTCGACGAGGATGGCGACGGCGTGCCCTATCGCACGCTCCCCGGAACGCGCTATCCGACGGCTGCCTACTTCACACGCGGCACGGGCCACACGCCCTACGCCACCTACTCGGAACGCCCCGAGGATTGGGAGAACAATCTGCTCCGTCTGCGCCGCAAGTTCGATACGGCACGCGACCTGGTGCCCCCGCCTGTGGTGGATGAAGTGGCAGGCGCACGCATTGCCATTATCAGCCTGGGCAGCAACGACGGCGCGATTGAAGAAGCACGCAGCCGCTTGCGCGCGGCGGGCGTGGAGAGCTCCTACCTGCGCCTGCGCGCCCTGCCCATGAACGACGTGGTGCGCAGCTTCACCGAGAAGTTCGACGCTGTCTACGTAATCGAAAACAACTTCGACGGGCAGCTGCACAACATCCTGTGCAGCGAAATGCCAATGCACGCTGGCAAGCTCATCAGCACAAGCAAGTGCGACGGCCTGCCCTTGTCCGCCCGCTGGATTACCGAGCAGATCAACAACTAGCGCGCCTGTACGACGCGGAGGAATATCTCATGAGCAGCAATCTCGAAGGGAACAAAACGGCCGGCGCAGCCAAGGCGCGGCCGGCCGCAGCACCCAAGCTCAACCTGATTGGGCTGGAAAAGACGGAGTACAAGGGCGGCAACAGCACCCTCTGCAACGGCTGCGGCCACGATTCCATCAGTGCTCGCATTATCAACGCCGCGTGGGACCTGGGGCTGGAGCAGTCGCAGGTGGTCAAGTTCAGCGGCATTGGTTGCAGCAGCAAGACGCCTGCCTACTTCCTGGGGCAGAGCCACGGCTTCAACGGCGTCCACGGGCGCATGCCTTCGGTGGCCACGGGCGCGCTCATGGCCAACCGCTCGCTGCACGCAATCGGCGTCAGCGGCGACGGCGACACCGCCTCGATTGGCATTGGCCAGTTCAAGCACATGGTGCGCCGCAACGTAAACATGGTTTACATTGTGGAGAACAACGGCGTCTACGGCCTCACCAAGGGGCAGTTCAGCGCCACGGCCGACCGCGGCCAGGTGCTCAAGTATGCCGGCACCAACGAACTGATGCCGCTCGACATCTGCATTGAGGCGCTGGCGGCCAACGCAACCTTTGTGGCGCGCTCCTTCGCCGGTGACGCCAAGCAGCTCGAAGCGCTGCTCAAAGCGGCCATGCGTCACCGCGGCCTGGCCGTGCTTGATGTCATCAGCCCCTGCGTCACCTTCAACAACCATGAGGACAGCACCAAGTCCTATGCGTTTGGCAAGGAAAACGAGATTCCCATCCACGAGCTGAATTTCATTCCCAGCTTCGAGGAGATTGTGATTGACGAGTATGACGACGAGACCGAAGTGCGCCTGCACGACGGCTCGTGGCTGGTGCTCAAGAAGCTGGGCGAGGATTACGACCCCACGGACAAGATGCTGGCCTACAAGACGCTTGAGGATGCACGCACGCAGCAGAAGCTGCTGACAGGCATCTTCTACATTGAGCCGGAGAAGCCCAGCCTTGTGGATGTGCTCGGCATTGTCGACACACCACTGGTGCAGCTGCCGGTCGAAAGTCTGCGCCCCGCGCGCGAGAGCCTGCACAAGATCATGGAATCGCTCTAGCCGCAACAACCTGTACACAGATTTCACAGAAAAAGACAGATAACAACGAAATCATCGTTGTTATCTGTCTTTTTCTGTGAAATCTGTGTACCAGCCGTTTTCAGTTGCGCGGGGCCACCACGTACTTGCGGTTGCGCAGTGAAGCCAGCGTGCAGCCCTCGCGTGAGCCGCACGCCTCGCACGGCGTTGCCTCGCCATCCACCACGAGAAGGCGGCCACGATCGCGCAGCGTCTGCATCATCCCCTCAACAGCCGATGGCTCAGCGTGCAGCTGGCGGCTCAACTCAGGAATGCTCATGCATCCCTCCGTGTCCTCAATGAGTCTGATCAGTTCGCGCAGCATGTCGTTTCTCCTACATCCAGCCAAGCAGCCGCCCGCCCTGAAAGACGAGCAGTGCCAGCAGCCACGCTGTGGCCGTTTGGTAGACGGCAGCGAGCACCGCCCAGCGCCCGCCGTACTCGCTGCGGATGGCCGCCAGCGTGGCAATGCACGGCACATAGAGCAGCACAAAAACGAGGAAGGCAAAGGCAGCCAGCGGCGTAAACGTTTCGCGTAGTTGCGCGCTCAGGCGCGTGTCGGGGGCGCGGCATCGGCCGGCATCCGCACGCCCGGGATGATCGTCAGCAGCGCACGCCCCGAATCCGCAACAGCACCGCCAAAGCTCGTTGCAATCGCCGCCACATCCTCCCCAAAGTGAATCGGCTCGGGCGAAGCGGCGAGGTCAACCGTGCTCAGCGTATCGCCGGCGTAGATGGTGGAGAGGGTGCTCACCACAACCTCCTTGGCCACAAAGCCGGTGACCAGCGCGCCGGTAGCTTCCCATGTGCCAAAGCCCAGTGGCGCAAAGACGGGCGCAATCGTCGCGCTCACGCGTCCAAAGTAGGAGTCGCGCTGCGTCTGCACGCCCAGCGGCAGGTTGAGCAGCAGCCAGAGCACCACCGACATCAGAAGGATGACGCTGCCTGCGCTGCGCAGAAACTCGCCCGTGCGCTCGCCTACGTGGATGAGGGTGCTCTTGAGCGAGGGGCGGCGGTAGGGCGGCAGTTCGAGCACGAAGGCCGACGTCGCGTCCGGCTTGAGCAGTGTGCGCGTGAGCACCATGCCCGCCACAATCGCGACCACAATTCCCAGCGCATAGAGCACCCAGATGACGAGGCCGGCGTTTGTGCCAAAGAGCGCCATGCCAAAGACCACATAGACCGGCAGGCGCGCCGAGCAGGACATGAGCGGCACAAGCAGCCCCGTGAGGATGCGATCGCGCCGGCCGGCAATGGTGCGCGTGGCATAGATGGCGGGCACAGCGCAGCCGAAACCCAGAATCATGGGGATGAAGGACTTGCCGTGCAGCCCAATCACGCGCATGAAGCGGTCCATCACGAACACGGCACGCGACATGTAGCCCGAGTCCTCAAGCAGCGCGAGGAAGAAGTAGAGAATGACCAAACCGGGCACAAAGACAAGCACGCCACCCACACCGGCCAGCACGCCCCCAATCGCCAGCGACTGCAGCCACGCCGGCGCGCTCAACGCCGTCAGCCCGGCACTGAGCCAGTGCGCCACAGGGCCGGTAATGACAAAGTCGGCCCAGGCCAGCAAAGGCTGGGCAACGTCAATAACCAGCCTGAAGACCACATACATTATGGCAAAGAAGATGGGCAGCCCAAGCCAGCGGTGGGTCACAATATCGTCAATGCGCTGCGAGAGCGTGGGTCCCTGATCCTCGGGGCGGCGCACCACCTCGCGTACAATCGCGTTGATGGAGGCGTAGCGCTGGTCGGCCAGGAGCATGTCCACGTCGTCGCCGCCGGCAGCGCTGAGCGCGGCGGCGCGTGTGGCGGCGTCCGCCACAATCTGCGCCCCGCCTGCAAGCGCGGCCACGTGTGCGCTCACACCGGCATCGCCCTCCAGCAGTTGCAGAGCTGTCCAGCGGGGCGAAAGCACAGTCGCCCGCGGGTCACTTTGCTGCAGGCTTGATGCAATCTCGTCGATTGCGCCTTCCATTTCGGGGCCATAGTCAATGGTGAAGCGGGGTTGCGCGCCGGCGCTGCGTGTAGCGGCTCTCATGCGGCCACCGCCTCCGCCACAAGCGGTTGCGCTCCGTGCCCAGCCGCTGCAGCGGGGCCGCGTGCGGAGCGTACGGCTGCGTCCACAAGCGCATCCAACCCATCCTCACGTGCGGCGCTAATGAGCACGACGGGCGCGCCCCCAAGCAATGCCGAGAGGCGCTCCACATCAATTGTGGCATTTTGCTTGCGCAGCGCATCGGCCATGTTGAGCGCGATCACCACCGGTGTTTCCATCTCCAGCAGCTGCACGGTCAGGTAGAGGTTGCGCTCGAGGTTGGTTGCATCAATCACGTTGATAATGGCGTCCGGCGGTGTCTCCACGAGGCAATCGCGCGCCACAATCTCCTCAGGCGAGTGTGCGCTGAGGCTGTACGCGCCTGGGAGATCAATCAGTGTAATCTCGCGCCCTTGGGCACGGAATGCGCCGGCGCGCCGCTCCACGGTCTTGCCCGGCCAGTTGCCCACGTGCTGGCGCAAGCCCGTCAGGGCGTTGAAGAGTGTGCTTTTGCCTGCGTTGGGGTTTCCAGCCAGTGCAATCGTAAGCGGGGCATCTGCAGATGTCGCTGCAGGCCCGGAGGTCGAAGCGTGCAGGCTACCCAAGGTTCCCAAGTCCGTCCTGGCCCAATTCTACGTGAATCTGCGCCGCTTCCTCGCGCCGCATGGCAAGGCGATAGCCCTTGATGGAATACATGACCGGATCACCCAGGGGTGCAACCTTGACGGCGTGGATGGTTTCCCCGCGTACCAGCCCCATTTCGGCGAAGCGGCGGCGCAACGCGCCGGTGGCGCCAATGCTGACAATGCGGGCCGAATTGCCCTGGCCGATGAGATTAAGCGTTGTAACTGTCAAAATTCTTCCCTCGCACACGCCTGCGGCCCAGTGGCGCAGCTCCTAACCATGGTCGCGCCCCAGGCGCGTTGCCTCTGCCTACAATAGCGGTTGAAGCGCCTTGTGACAAGGGGCAAAAGTCCCATTCGCGCGCCAATTTGAAGCAGTGGTCATGCGGTGAGGGTCGAGGATTCTTGCAAAGGGGCTACAGCGGAGAGTTAACCCAGGTTAAGGCGAGAAGAGGGAGTAGGGAGTAGGCAGCAGGGAGTAGTGAACAGGCAACAAGGTTAGCGAATGTTCCCCGTTCCCCGTTCCCTCAATTCACGCGAGACGCTATCGCTTCACGGGGCCGTGCCGTCGGCACACGCACACGCGCGCGTTCGCCACGCGACGGCTGCGCGTCCGCTTCGGCCCAAACGCCACGCATTTCGTAGGGAAGCAATTCGGCAATCGAGAGCATGATACGGCGCGTGCCGGCCACCACGGCAGCGCGGTCCTGGCCGCCTTTGCCCTCGAGCACGTAAGGCTTGCCAATGCGCACAAGCACCTCGGGGCGGTCCCAGAAGCGCGGAAAGTTATCCCAGCCGGCGGCGGCGTTGATAACGCCCGTGGGAATGATGGGCACGTTCGCCTCAAGCGCAATGCGCGTCGCCCCCGTCTTGGCGCTCTGCAGCTTGCCGTCGTCGCTGCGGGTGCCTTCGGGAAAGATCATCAGCAGCCCGCCGGCGCGTACCGCGTCGACTGAGTGACGCAACGCCTGCACGTCACCGGCGCCGCGGTCCACAGGAATGGCCTCACCATGCGACATAATCCAGTGCATGATCGGGTGCCACTCGAAGACTTCCTTCTTGACCATGATGTTGGGCATGCGGGGCAAAGCCACGCCCAGCGGAAAGTAGTCGTTGCCTGGCCCATGGTTGCAAACGACGACCGCGCCCCCTTTCGAGGGCACGTTTTCAATCCCCTCAACACGCAGCCGTGCGCTGAAGAGGTAGTAGGTGCGCAGAATCTGGCTGGCCATGAAGTAAACGAAGTTGCCACGCTGGAAGCGAAACAGAGGGACGGCCTGGCTGCGACCAAGCTGCAGCGGCACATCACCTGGATAGGCAGTGCCGCTGCGGAAGGGCCCGCCGTTGAGGCCAACTGCGCCGTTTTCGGCGCCCATTGGCGCGCTGGGTGTAACGGATTCTGGTGAGTGCGCGCGAAGATCTCCCATCAGGCGGTCACCAACGCAGGCTGTTCCTGCACGACCTTGCGCTGGCGGCGAATTTCGCGGCCCAGCACGCGCCGCATTACCGCCACAGAGCCGGCATAGGTGGCATCAACGCCGAAGTAGCTCAGGCTCTTGCTCAGCAGCGCCTGCCGCCGCGAAATCGGTGTATCCGATGCATAGTGGATGACGCCAATGTCGTAGGGCACGTTGATGAAGAGGTTGACAATCTCATCAATGGGGTAGCGTTGCGGGTAAACATCCTCGTAGATGCCGGCCAGATAGGGGCCGGACTCCATCTCGATGTCCGTGTACCCCTCATGGTAGAAGACGCCCATGAAGTTGCGGTTCTGCAAAATGGTGCCGCGTACGGTGACGGCCTTCTGGTTGTCAAAGACCGTGCCGTAATTGAGCACCGGCGCAATATCCTGCGCGCTAAAGGAGTTGCGGAAGAGGTAGGAGTTGCGCGAGTGCTCATCGTAAATCACATTCGGGAGCATAACGTCGCCCACGCGCCCGTTGAGTGTGGCAGCTTTGCCCAAAATGTAGACGCCCAGAATGCGCCCACCCGCCGTGCTCACCTGGCTGAAGATGTGATATGCGGCCATGCCCAGCGGATAATCGATATTGAAGATGAGCGCGTTGCTGTGTGCCAGCAGCTCAAGCTCCTCCGCGCTGAAGCAGCCGGTGACGCGCGGGTCAATGCGCGTTGGGTCAAGCTTGCTCAGGTCGATCACCTGCGCCTCAACGTCGAGGCAGTGCGGCTCGGCAATGCGGCGGATGCCAACCTCTTCCTCCATCCGCTGCGCGGTGACGCGGCTGTCACTCCACGCCGCATACTGGCGCGAAGCATAGTAGAGCAGGTTAAGCAGGTGGCCATTGTCGGCCGCAGGCAGCCGCTCCATCTCTTCGACCAGATCTTCGGGATTGTTCTCCTCGATGAAGCGCAGGATTTCTTCGCGGTGCGCCGGCACGTAGCCCGAGAGCAGGTTCACCATGCTGTGCACGTTGCTGCTGATGAAGTAAATGGGGCGTGAGGCCAGATCCATGGAGCCGCTCTCGGCTACGAGCGCACGCCACCACTGCTGCACGCTCCGCCGGTAGTCGCTGAGGCCGCTGCCCAGCACGCGCACGCGCATATCCAGGGGCGCGTCGGCGGCGCGGCGCAAGTTCTCCACCAGAATGGGGCCGCTCCACACTTGCGCCAGCTTGGCAAAATCCTCGCACGTAAGGCCAAGGGCGCGCTGGACTTCAGAGGCAAGCGGCTCGTCAAGCGTGACCGCGCCGGCAGGAAGTCTGCGCAAGCCCTCGTGCACAGCATCGGCCGCAAGCTTGAAGTGAATCTTGTTCCACTCAATTTGCAGCGTGGTCAGGCAGGGAATGAGGTCGTCAATGTCACTCACGGAGGCGATGAATGCGGCCAGCAGGCGCGCGTCTTCGTCATAGTAGAATTTGCGCCGCCGTGCGCGCGCCTTCACGGCACGCCACTGCTCCACATTCTCATAGCCCTCACGCGTAAAGACGTCGGCCATCTGCCCCAGCAGCAGCAGGTCCACCTGCGGCATCACATCGGGCAGGCGCAGCGCACAGTATGAGAGCGCGGAAATGTCGATGTCGCTGCTGCCCGCCTGCTGATGCAGGCTTGAGTTCATGGCGGCGTGCGTCTCTTCGAGGCTGCGAATGCGAATCGGCTCGCTCGACCGCAGCAGCGAATAGTAGGTGCGAATATAGAGGTCGATGTCCTCGTTATGAACCTGAGGCATGGTGCGGACCATGCGAACCCCCTAAAGGTAGGTTGAGGTTGAAGGTTTAAAGGTTCAAGGCTTCAGGCGAAGAGGTCCATGCACGGCCTCTGAAACCTTTAAACGTAAACCCTAAACCTTTTTAAAGATCGCGACGACATTCTGCCCGCCAAAGCCAAACGCGTCGACAATGGCCGTGCGCGCATGGGGCACGTCCTGTGCCACGTTGCCCACAATGGGAATGCCAATCGCCGGATCGGGCGTGTAGTTGATGGTGGGCGGAATCTTGCCCGTGCGCAGCGCCATGATGGCGGCAATGGCCGCCTGTGCACCCGCCGCACCCAGTGCGTGGCCTACCATGCTCTTGATGCTGGTAATGTGCATGTTGTTGATGTGCGCACCGAAGACCTGCTTGAGCGCCTTTGCCTCGCCGGCGTCGTTGAGCGCCGTGCCCGTGCCGTGGGCAAAGACAAGGTCGATATCCTCCGGACGCAAGCCCGTATTCTTGAGCGCGCCGGCCAGCGCGCGCGCTGCGCCGTCGCCCTCGGGGTCAGGTGCGGTAATGTGGTAGGCGTCGGCCGTAAGGCGGCCGCCAAGCACTTCGGCGTAGAGGGTGGCGCCACGCGCGCGGGCGTGCTCTTCCGTCTCCATGATGACAGCACCGGCGCCCTCGGCCGCCACAAAGCCGTCGCGGTCCACCGAAAAGGGACGGCAGGCGTGCTCGGGGTCATCCATGCGGCTGGAGAGGGGGCCCATGCGCCCAAAGGCCGACATGGTGAGCAGCGAAATGGCCGACTCCGCCCCGCCGGCAATGAAGTAGTCGGCCTCGCCGCGCTGCAGGAAGTGGTAGGCTTCGATCATGGAATAGTGGCCGCTGGCGCAGGCAGCGGCGCTCGTCATCACCGGGCCGCGTGCGCCCGTCTCAATTGAGACGACGCAGCTCACGGCGTTGGCCATGGTCTTGGGCACGGCAAAGGGGCCCACCGAACGCCAACCCTTTTGCGCCATGTCCACCGACTCGTTCTCAAGGTCGGTAATCCCGCCGCCACCGGTTGCCATGAGCACGCCAATGTCGTTGCGATTCTCAGGCGTTACTTCGACGCCTGCGTCAATCAGCGCCATCTTGGCAGCGGCCACAGCAAACTGGCTCGAGCGGGCCACGCGTCGTGCGGCCTTGTGCTCCATCCAGTCGGAGGGCTTGAAGTCCTTGACCTCGCAGGCAATGTTATAGGGCATGTCGCCATAATCGAAGCCTGAAATACGCGAGGCGCCGGATTTCCCCGCGAGCAGGTTGGCCCAGTAGGTGGGCACATCGCTGCCAATTGGCGTGACCACTCCCATGCCCGTAACAAAAACGCGACTCATAGCGTTGGTTTCTTTCTTCCGTTGCAATCGACTTGGGAAATAGACGGTCAACCCGCATTCGCGGCGGTATAGCTGGCGGCTGCACAGCTGGCGGCTGGACAGTTGGCGGCTGCACGAATTGCTGTTGCGTGCGTGGCGGCGGGCCTTCGCCTGTCAATGGCTGCCACCAATTCCGCTCATTATATGCAGCGCTCGGCAATGGGCCAAAGCGCGTTCACTGTGGCGGGCGGCGGCTGCTCTGCCGAGCCGGTCGCCGGCGGGCCTTGCGCCTCGCAGCTGCGCGCCTTTCAGCCCTGCTGAAGAGCTCTGCGCCAACCACATCCTTCCGCTAGACCACTGCACCCCCTTCTGCTACGCTCAGTCTGTGCGCATCGCATGCCCTGTTCCCCGCTACACTGCGCAGAGCGCACGCCACATATACACCTCACATACAACCATACATACACCATACACATACAACACCAACAGCCTCTCTCGTCGCAAGCATATACATACAATACACATACACCTGCGAACCCTCGCTCTTTCCTCGTTCGTGCCTTGTGCTTCTCTCGTCCCGCCCGCTTCCATCCTGAAAACTGCGCTGACCACGGGCGCCGGCCCATCCCAATGACGCTCTAACCCTGAGAATGGGGTGGCTTGGCTGCGCGCCCCAGTCTCAGCCTGCGTTGTGCGCACAAGCCATGAACGCCTCTTCCGCATCAATTCTTCTTCCAATCGAGCCTTGCTTCAATGAAGAAGCCTCGCCGAATCCCGACACCCTCGACAACGCAACCGCTGTCGGGTAGAATTGGGTCACAGAACGCCCTGCACGCTTTCCAACGCGTTGCGCCCACTATTCAGGCTATCGTGATCAACGGGATGTGACTCAATGAGTGAAACAGCCGCTATCAAGCTCCCAGTACCAGTATTGGCAGAGCAGCCCGCCAGTGCAGCCGGCGCGCACGAAGTGGGCGGCGCGCCAGGCAGCCAGGCAGCCGAAGAGATCATTATTCCCCCCGTTTCGGTGCACCCAAAGGTCGATCTGGCGGCGCTATCGCTCGAGGCGCTGTCGACTTCCGAAGAGGTCTACTTCTACGAGCTTTCCTGGCTCGACTTCAACTGGCGCGTCCTGACCGAGGCGAGCGACGTACGCAATCCCCTGCTCGAGCGCCTCAAGTTCATCGCCATTGCCGCCAGCAACCTGGATGAGTTCTTCAGCAAGCGCGTGGGCGGCATCAAGCGGCAGGATGCCGTGGGACTCCACAATCTCAAGCTGGAAGGCGAAGGGTTGACGCCCCGCGAGAAGCTCGTCATGCTCTCGCAGGCGGCGCGCCCCATGATCGAGCGCCAGAGCGAGCTGCTCCTCGACGATGTGCTGCCTGCACTGCGCGAAAATGGTGTGCGCCTGCTCGATTACGCGGACTGCACCCCCGAACAACAGGCGCACCTGAATGGCTACTTCGAGAATGTGATCTATCCAACGCTGACGCCGCTTGCGGTCGACCCGGGCCACCCCTTCCCCTTCATCAGCAATCTAAGCCTGAGCCTCGGCGTGCAGCTGCGTAATCCCGCCACCAACGAAATCTACTTCTCCCGCCTCAAGGTGCCCGCCAACCGGCCGCGCTGGACGCCACTCGACATTCCCATGCACTATGTGCCACTGGGGCAGATCATCATCGCCAACCTGCATCGCCTCTACCCGGGGATGGAGATCCTGCACGCCTACACCTTCCGCGTGACGCGCAACGCCGACATTGCGCGCAACGAGGAGGAAGCGGACGACCTCCTCGAGATGATCAACGATGAGCTGCGCGAGCGGCGCTTTGCACCCGTTGTGCGCCTTGAAGTGGAGGCAGCCATGGACGAGAGCATGGTCGAGTTCCTGCGCTCTGAACTGGAATTGGACCCCATGGATGTCTACCGCATTCGCGGGCCGCTGCGCCAAACGGACCTCTTTGCGCTGACGGAGCTCAACCTGCCCCATTTGAAGTTCGAGCCGTGGATTCCAATGACGCCGCCGCGCTTTATGGGCATTGACAGGGATTCACGCCCCTCCGACATCTTTGCCGCGATTCGCCAGGGGGACATTCTGCTGCATCACCCCTACCAGAGCTTCACGGTGAGCACACAGCAATTCATTGAAATGGCGGCGCGCGACCCACAGGTGCTCGCCATTAAGCAGACGCTCTACCGCACGAGCAATGATTCGCCCATCGTCTCTGCGCTCATTCAGGCGGCCGAGCGGGGCAAGCAGGTGGCCGTGCTGGTGGAGGTGAAGGCCCGCTTTGACGAAGAGCGCAACATTGAGTGGGCGCGCAAGCTGGAAGATGCCGGCTGCCACGTCGCCTATGGCCTGGTGGGCTTGAAGACCCACTCAAAGATCTCGCTCGTGGTGCGCGAGGAGGATGAGGGCGTGCGCACCTACTTCCACATTGGCACCGGCAACTACAACCCCAAGACGGCCACCCTCTACACCGATCTGGGGCTGATTTCGTGCCAGCCCGACATTGGGGCCGATATTCTTGACCTCTTCAACTACCTCACCGGTTACAGCCGCCAGAGCTCATATCGCAAGCTGCTGGTCGCTCCAGTCACCATGCGCACACGCTTTATGGAGATGATTGAAGGTGAGATTGCTCACGCCAACGCAGGCCGGTCGGCGCGCATCATTGCAAAGATGAACACGCTTGACGACCCCGCCGTGGTGCAGAAGCTCTACCAGGCGAGCCAGGCGGGCGTGCGCATCGATCTGATTGTGCGCGGCAACTGTCGATTGCGTCCGGGCATTCCGGGCGTCAGCGAAAACATTCACGTCATCAGCGTCATAGGGCGCTTCCTCGAGCACTCGCGCATCTTCTACTTCGAGAATAACGGCGCGCCCCTCTACTACATCAGCAGCGCCGACTGGATGCGGCGCAATTTGAGCAACCGTGTGGAGGCTGCCGTGCCGATTGAAGACCCGCGCCTGCACGAGCAGCTCCAGCACATTCTGCAGGTGTCGCTCACCGACAACCGCCAGGCGTGGGATATGTTGCCGGATGCGCGCTACCGCAAGCGGGTCACCGGTGACCCCGACAGCCCCTTTGCGCTCGGCACGCAGCTCTCACTCATGGAGTACACGCGTAACCACCAAGCAGAGCGTGATACACGCCACGCGGTAGAAGGCGTGGCGGCGTACGACGCAGCATGTATTGCTCAGAGGGTTGTTTGGGACTGAGATTGATGGTATACTGTTGACGAGAAGCGCCTGAGGTGAGAATTGCCACCGCTCACGCACTAGCCCCGCAGGCAGTGAAGACGTCGGGACGGTGGACCGACCGGGCGCTTATCTTTTTCCACACAGTTCTTCAGCTTCCATGCTGTCGAGCATTTCTTTGGAACGTGCCAGTAAAGCTGTGCACGGAGTTTTGTTTGCTCTCCTCTGCGATATCCAAAGCGCAACACGCAGCGCAAAGTCATCCTGAGTCGGTAACAGAATATGAAATTTCGGAATCGGAGCGATTCCTGTGTACTTCATCGGGCTGAAAGAGGACACGGGTAGCAGTGCCTCATAGTAGGCGATATCAGGGTGCCGTTGCAGATAGTGTCGCCTGCGCTCGGCAATCAGAATTACGTCTCGAGCCACTGCGCTGGCCACGCTTGCACAGTTGGCGCCAAAGTGATGCAGGCAGTCTACCCAGCATGAGCGTGTCGAAACGACGGAGTCTCTGAATCTGGCGGAGCGACGCAACTTGTTCTTTGCCATGATAAATCCAGTATTTGCGTCCCTTGGATATTGCAGCAACGGGAGGCCAAGCGGCCTCCCGTTGCTATTCCCTACTCCCCATTCCCTATTCCCTCTGTTAACCCAGCATCTCCGCCACGCCGTCGCGCTCTTCGAGCAGCTCGGCGCTTGTCGCAGCGATCATCTCCTTGTCAAAGTCGCTCAGTTCCAACCCTTCCACCACCGTGTACTTGCCGTTCTGCACCGTCACGGGGTAGGAGAAGATAACCCCCTCGGGCGAGCCGTACTGGCCCGTGCTGGGTATGGCCATGCTCACCCAGTCGTCTGCCGGCGTGCCGTTGTACCACGTCTGCACGTGGTTGATAGCCGCATTGGCGGCGCTGGCCGCGCTGCTCTGTCCGCGCGCCTCAATAATCGCCGCGCCACGCTTCTGCACGGTGGGAATGAAGCTGCTGCGAATCCACGCGTCGTCGCTAATCACCTCGGCTGCGGGCTTGCCGCCGATTTCGGCGTGGTAGGCGTCGGGATACTGCGTCGCGCTGTGGTTGCCCCAGATAGTCACCTTGGTGACATCAGTCAGCGCCACACCGGCCTTGTTGGCAAGCTGCGCCTTGGCGCGGTTGTGGTCGAGGCGCGTCATCGCCGTGAAGCGGTCGGCGGGCACATCGGGCGCGTTCTTCATGGCAATGAGCGCGTTTGTGTTGGCCGGGTTGCCCACAACCAGCACGCGCAGATCGCTTGCGGCATTGGCGTTGAGCGCCTTGCCCTGCACGCTGAAGATGGCGGCGTTGGCCCCCAGCAAATCCTTGCGCTCCATCCCCTTGGAGCGAGGGCGTGCGCCCACGAGCAGCGCCCAGTTTGCGCCGTCAAAGGCCACTTCGGGGTTGTCGGTCATCACCATCCCCTTGAGGAGGGGAAAGGCGCAATCGTCGAGTTCCATAGCCACGCCGTTGAGCGCCTGGAGCGCAGGTGCGATTTCGAGCATCTGCAGTATAACGGGCTGGTCGGGCCCAAAGAGATCGCCATTGGCGATGCGGAAGAGCAGCGCATAACCAATATTGCCGGCTGCGCCGGTGACGGCCACACGAATTGGTTGTGTCATTGCAAAATTCTCCTGGGTGGATAATCTGGGTGGATTATGTGGTTAGGACGGTTCGGTGGTTTGGCATATGGTGCCATTTGCGCGCCGCAAATGGTGGGATGAAGAACAGGAGCGCATTGTAATCGTAGGCAGCCGGTGTTTTTGGGCCGCGGCGCTTGGTGTATACTCGGATACATATGCCCAATTGAGTGACAGCTCCGCAGGCTTTAGCGCGTATACCTGTGGGCGGGGCAACGTCCCGCAGTGTACCGCCAATCGCATGGATTCACCCAACGCGCGCCGTCCCATTTTGCTTTGGCGGCGCAAAACACGGCGGCAAATGCAGCACACAGCCGGCTGCAGAACAAGCCGCAAATGTTCATATGTATGCTTATGCCCGCCGCCAAAAGGGGTGGCCGGGCGTTCAGATTGAAAGGTAATGCACTATGCAAATTGTGAGTCGCACGCGCAGGGCTTCTGCCTTGTGGGCTGCTTTCGTAGCCATTGGCGCAATGGTCGTGCCGCAGGCCGCGCCTGCCGCCATGGCGCAAGCACCCGTTGTCCCCGCAGCAGCAGGCCAGCCTGAAGGCACTGACGAAATCGTCTATATTGACGGTGGTAACGGCTTTATTCGCGTGATTGATCCAGTGTGGGGCGGTGCCTCACCCGAAGTCCGCTGGATTAGCCCCGAAAGCAACTTTGAGGATTTTGCCCTGGGTGACGTCAACAACGATGGTGACATGGAAATCATTGCTGTCAAGGGGAACCCCGGCAGCGGCGTGCTGATCATTTATGATCCAGTCGCTTCGGGCAAGACGGTGCCCGGCCAGGAGATTAATGGCATTCCGTGGGTTGAGCTCTTCAGGTTAAACCTGATTGCCAAGCCCACATTGGTTGCTGCCGGTGACTTTGATCCCGGCGTACCCGGTGATGAGTTCCTGGTTGGCCAGGAGGTCAGCCAGGATGCCGGCGGAGATACCTCCAAGAAGTTTCTAATCGACATCTACAAGTCCACTTCTGCTACGCCGGATGGCCGCACGTGGACGACGCACATCGCAAACCGCTACTTTGAGGAGCGCTGGACACGCGTTGCCGCCGGTGACGTCATCAAGGGTGGCGGCGATGAGGTATCGCTTGTAGATGAAGATGGCGGCAAGATCGAGGTCTACCGCACAGATGATGGTTGGAAGCGCATTTTCAGCGCCGGTGACTCCAAGAAGCGTGCCCAGGACTCGGCCATTGGCAACTGGGACGGTGAAGATGCGAACGAGATTGCCTGGTCGCGCAGCGTTTCGGGCGATCCCGGCTTGGCGCCCACACTCTTCATTGAGCGTTGGAAGAGCAGCGGCTTTACGGAGGATGTCGCAACGCCGTACGACCCAGGCTTCCGTCGTCTCGCCTTCTCGGATGTGCGCGGTGATGGCGCTGCGACGCTCTTCATGCTGCGTAATGTGCCCGACGGCGTGAACAAACCCCGACTGGTCAGCATTTACAAGAAGGGTGACGACGTAGAAGAGGGCTGGTCGGACAGGCTCGAAGACAATGAGTGGCGCGCGATTACCGGCGGCAACCTGGATGGTGACTCGCGTGGCGAGATTGTAATGGGCCGCTCGGACAAGATCCGTATCCTCACGGAACCAGAACAAGGGATTGGCGCGCGTATTGACTTCACGGTCGACTTCAATCGTCAATCATTGCTAACCGGAAATCTGGATGCCAAGGGCTTTACAGCCGGCCCTGTCTTTGAGGCGGAAACACAGAGCCTGGAGGCCACCGCGCCCTTTGCCCTGACGGCACAGTCGATCCTGCGGCTGCGCAACAGCACCACCGAAGCGGTGGTCAACTACTCGATTGCGGTCGAAGGCAACCCGTCGTGGCTCACGGTCAACCCGTCTACCGGGCAGTTGCCCGCCAACAACGGCTGGGCCAACATTGTGCTTAACTTCAACGCCGCCGGGCTGGCACAGGGTGTCTATACAACCCGCTTGCTTGTGACAAGCACAAGCGCAGTGGAGAACCAGCCGTACATCATTGACGTGAAGTTCACAGTATCCGCGCCGCAGCTCGCCGCCGCGCCGGCGATTGTCTTCTTCACGGGCGTGTGCACAGACACAGCGACGCTGACAGACACCGCGCCGCTGACGGACACGGGCATGATCACAGGGGTTGCTTCTGTGAGCGAGACGGTGACCATCAACGTGGTTGGCTCACCGGGCACGCGCTACACGGCAGCCATTGCGGACTCGCCCTCTGCGGCGGATGTGGCGGCGGCGCAAGCCGGCCCCGACGCGGTGGTGCCGTCGCCGGTTGACTGGCTGACCGCTTCCACGGCTTCGGGCACGGTGCCCGACACGATAACGCTGACGATCAGCCGTACTGCGCCGATTACGGAGACAATGAGCATGGTGCTGCTGCTTGTGGCCGATCCGCTCGCTGTACCGCCGCCCGGCAACATTCGCCAGGTGCCAATCTTCATGTGCCCGTCGAGCGTCAACTACATGCCGAGCGTCTTCCGCTAGGCTGCGGCGACGGCGCTTGAGCCAAGGCAAAGACAAATCAGGGGCGGCGTTCCAGCGTGGAGCGCCGCCCCTGATTTTCTGTCCAGTCTGGAAATATCCGAGTCGCCGAAGCCTCTCCACAGCCCTGCGCTACGGCCGCAGGCAGGCGTCTGTGCTCGCTGGAGAAATTATGGAAAGCCCTGCCGTATCGCGCATGCGCCTTGACGGGTGCGCGCTGGGCGTGTAAGATGACAACAGGAGAAACCCAGGCCCGGTCGCGCCCAACGCGCTGGCCGCCATATTTGCGCGATGGCTCTCCTTTGCAGGCAAGATACAGCGCGTCGTCTGGCGCGATTGAGCGCCATAACACACAGTGATTCGCCATTGAGCGACAGGACGATTGACGTATGTGGCTTTCCAAGTACGGCCGGATATGGGTCCAGAAGCCGGTAACGTGGGTGGTCAACGGCTTGCATCGCCTGGGTGTGACGCCGAATGGCGTCACCTACACCGGTTTTGCGCTCACAATTATTACGGCAGTTGTGCTGGCGACCGGCTCCTTTGTGTGGGGCGGCGTGCTCCTGCTTATCGCCTCGCTGCTGGATCTGATTGACGGGTCGCTGGCACGCGCCACCGCGCAGTCCAGCACCTTTGGCGCATTCCTCGACAGCACGCTTGACCGCTACTCCGAGAGCGTCACCTTTATGGCGCTGGCCTGGTACTACACGGGTGCGTCAGGCTCGCAGTGGGCGCTCATGCTCATCCTGCTCACTGTGGTGGGCTCGCTCATGGTGAGCTACACGCGTGCGCGCGCCGAGGCGCTCAACATTGAGTGCAAGGAAGGCTGGATGCAGCGCCCCGAGCGCATTGCGCTGCTGATCATTGGCCTCTTCACCGGCTGGATGGTGCCTGTGCTGGCCGTCATGGCCGTGCTCACCAACTTCACGGCGGTGCAGCGCATCTACCAGGTCTACTGGAAGATTCAGCAGAACGAGCAGGCGCTCACCAAGAACGTTCTGGCTGCGCCCAAGGACAAGCAGCCCGCCTGAGGCCGCCGCCATGAAGCGGGCTCTACAGCCCGGGCACCTTGTATAGGCAGTACACACTACACCGCACACTCATTGCCGAAACGTCGAACCATTCATCGTTGCTGCGTCGCACTTGAGTCGCGTAGGTCCATGCCTCTTACATCCTCCCATCCTCATGTGGTCATTTGGCGTAACCGAGCCCTGCTTCTACGCGCCCGGGAAGCAGCCATCCTGGCCGCAATCGCAGCGCGCCACGGGCAACGCACTCGACGAGTTTCGCCAAAGGCGCAAATTCGGCGTATTTTTTTGGCGGGTGCAACGTCATGATGAGCAGAGGGCAGCTGTATCCACTGCGGCAGACGCCGCCCAGCCCTGTGGCCGCCTGGAGCGAAGAACAGCTCCTGGAGGCCGCGACGACTTATGATGAGGTGGCCCTGGGCGAGTTGTACGATCGCTACGAGGCGCGCATCTTCAGCTATATTTACCGCCGCATTGGTGATGAGCCGCTGGCCGAGGACCTGACAGCACAAGTATTCGTCAAAATGCTGCAGGCAATCCGGGACAGGCGGGCGTGGCACAGTTCGTTTTCGGGCTGGCTCTACCGCATTGCACACAATGTGGTCATCGACCAATACCGGCTGCGTGACCGTCATTCCCAGATCGGCCTGGATGATGCACCGGATATCGCGAACGAAAACGATAATCCGGCGCTCAGCGCCGAAATGACGATGACTGCCGAAAGTATCCGCTTTGCCATGCGTCAGTTGACGGATGAACAGGCGGAGGTGCTCAGCCTGCGCTTTCTGGAGGGCTACAGCATCTTTGAAGTTGCCGCGATGATGAACAAAACCGAAGGGGCCATCAAGGCGCTGCAGTACCGTGCAGTTGCCACCTTGCGAAACCTGCTTGAGCACGAACAACTGCACCTGTAATGCCGTGGCCCGTCCCCGCCCGGCGTTGCGCATGGCTACACCTTTGCCGATCATCGTCGCCCGTTGCCAAACAGGGAACTTCTGTTTGCACGCACTGCTCTTCAACGCACACCGACGCATTTCACTGTTGCCGCACAGGACAAACCCAGGATGCACGAGGCTGAAGAAGGCTTTTCGAACGCCAGGATGATGGCTAGTCGCATTTATCCAGACGACGAACAATATGAAAGCGTGTTTGAAGAGCGTATGGCAGACCACTTTGCCGATGCAGTGGCGCGCCTTGAGGATGGTGAGTCAATCGACTCCATCCTTGCGAGCTACCCCGCCCAAGAGGCGAAAGAACTGCGCGGTATGCTGCTCATCAACGCCTCCATGGTAGCCATTCAGCATGCACCGCTCCCCATCCGCAGCCCGCAACGGCAGGCCGCACGGCGGGAGCAGTTTATGGAACAACTTCTCCTCGAGCGCACACGCCAGGAGCTGGCCGATCCGCAATTGCAGGCCGCAGCCACGCCCGCCGGATATCGCATGGTTGCGCCGGCCACGCGGCCGCAGCGGCGCAGCCAGCGTAACGCGGAGGGCCCGCTGGGCTGGTGGGGGCGCTTCCAGGAGCTCTTCACTGTTGGCAACATGCGCCTGGCCCCAATCGTGCTTACGTTGGCCATCGCACTGACTTCGGCGCTTGGGCTTTGGCAGGCCACAAACGCATCGCTGCCCGGTGACCTCACCTATCCCATCAAGTCGTGGGTCAAGATGATGAACCTGAGCTTCTCCGATCCCGAGCGCGTGGGCGCCGTATCGGCGGCGGCTGCCGAGACGATTCAGGCGGATTTTGCCGAGAGCGCGCTGCGCGCCGAAGAACTCAAGGCTGCCGGTGAGGCGCTTGAGGGTATCGTGCATCAGGAGACCGTCTTCCTGGTCTTTGAGGGCTATGAAGGACGGCTGCTCAAGTTTGGCGACATTCGCGTCGTGCCCTCGTGGCAGCCAGATCCGAACAGCCCCACCTCGCAGCCCATGGTGGTAGAGGGCGATCTGCAGCCGGGCGACCAGGTGTGGCTCACAGTGCAGATTCTGCCCGGCCAGGCGGACGTTGTACAGGGTGTGCGTGCTGTTGTGAGCGAGTCTGCACCAGCCGCAGCGCCGCCGCCTACTGCAATTCCGTGCACGCCGCGCCGGCCTGCGGGTTGGGGCAACTACACAGTGCAGCGGGGCGACACTCTCTCTGCGCTCTCAGTGCGCAGCGACACCAGCATCCGTCAAATTGCCGGCGCCAATTGCCTCGATTCCGACGTGATCATTCGTGGGCAGCTTCTCTACCTGCCGCAAGCGGGCATCCCGCCCACGGAGACGCCCACGGGCGAAACGACACCCGGCCCGGGCGGCACCGTGCCGCTGCCATAGGCAACAGTTCAAGGCCAGAGCAACAGCTCAACGCAAAGGCGCGGAGGTAGCAAAGAGCGCCTTTGCGTTGAGCTGTTGCTTTGGCCGGTCAGGCCGAAGATCCCACCGGTGCACCCCTGTGTTTGACCACAGACGCCCTCAGCCATTACAATATGCTGTTGTCTGCGCCTGCGACACAGGCGCTCTCTTTTTGCTTGCCAGTGAAGTGGTGTGGTGAACTGTGTTTGAAAATCTATCGGACAAACTGCAAACCATCTTTGAGCGCCTTGGCAGCAAGGGCAAGTTGACGGAGAACGACGTCAACGTAGCCATGCGCGAGGTGCGCATGGCGCTGCTTGAGGCAGACGTCAACTTCAAGGTCGTCAAGGACTTTGTCGAGCGTGTCAAGTTGCGCGCGATTGGCGCCGAGGTGATGGAGAGCCTCACCCCCGCGCAGATGGTGGTCAAGATTGTCAACGAGGAGCTTGTGGAGCTGCTGGGCAAACCGGCGCCGCTCAACACCTCGGGGCAGCCTCCGCACGCGATTATGCTCGTGGGGCTGCAGGGCGCGGGCAAGACGACGATGGCCGCCAAGCTGGCGCTGCGGCTGAAGAAGGCGGGTCAGCGGCCGCTGCTGGTAGCCGCCGACATCTACCGCCCGGCTGCCATCAAGCAGCTTGAGCTGTTGGGCAAGCAGATTGACGTTCCGGTGCATTCCGAAGGCACCGACGTGGCCGCCTCGTCCATCACCAAGAATGCGCTGCGCATTGCGCGCGAAAAGGCCTACACAGTCGTCATCCTGGACACGGCAGGCCGCCTGCAGATTGACGACGCCATGATGCAGGAGCTTGAGCAGGTGCGCATGGTCACGCGCCCGGCCGACATCCTGCTGGTTGTCGATGCGATGACTGGTCAGGAAGCCGTGAATGTGGCCGACGGCTTCAACAAGCGCGTGCCGCTTACCGGCCTCATTATGACCAAGATTGACGGCGACGCACGCGGCGGCGCGGCGCTCAGCATTCGCCAGGTGACGGGTGTGCCCATCAAGTTCCTGGGCACCGGCGAAAAGCTGGCCGACCTCGAGCCCTTTGCGCCGGACCGGCTGGCCGGCCGCATTCTGGGCATGGGCGACGTCCTCTCGCTCATCGAGCGTGCACAGGAGAACATGTCCGAGGATTCGGCGCTGGCCATGGAAAAGCGCCTGACCGAAGGGCAGTTTGACCTGGAGGATTTCCTCGAGCAGCTCAAGCAGGTCAAGAAGCTGGGGCCGCTGGGCGATCTGCTCGGCATGATCCCGGGCATGAGCAAGATAGCCAAGGATGTAGACCCGCGCGAAACAGAGAAGACCCTCAAGCGGACCGAGGCAATCATCAGCAGCATGACGATTGCCGAGCGTCGTGCGCCCGATCTACTCAACGCCAGCCGCCGCCGCCGCATTGCCGCCGGCAGTGGTGTTGAGGTGCAGGATGTCAACCAGCTCATGAAGCAATTCCGCGACATGCAGAAGATGATGAAGCAGATGGGCATCATGGGCGGCAAGGGCAAAAAGAAGGGGCGCGGCAGTGGCAACGGCGGCATGGGCGGTATGGGCGGCATGATGGACATGTTCCGCGGCATGGGCAATTGATCGTCTTGGCATGAAATGTGCTAAAGTCCAACCACTGAAAACTGATGATTGAGAGTTGATGTTTGGCAATTCACGTCCTCGTTGCCCATCATCAAGAATGAACCCTCACGATTCGTTTTGTTGTTTGCACAGGAATCTTTCACCGTCTCGAACAGCGGTTTCACTGCAGTAAGGAGCAAGAATTCACGTGGTACGTATTCGCCTGCGCCGTATGGGCGCGAAAAAGTCACCCTTCTACCGTATCGTCGTTGCTGACCAGCAGTCGCCCCGCGACGGTCGCTTTATTGAAATCATTGGCACCTATGACCCCAAGGGTTCCAAGGTCGTCGTCAAGAACGACCGGGTAGCCCACTGGCTCAGCCTGGGCGCGCAGCCGAGCGACAGCGTCGCCCGTCTCCTGAAGATGATCAACGTGACCGATGAGCACGGCAAGATGGTTGCACCTGAAGCCGTCGCCCCTGCGGTCTGACGCCACAACGGCATTTCGGTACGTTGACGCCTTGCCATCGAGATAGCGGCTGCTCCGGCGGGCCTGTGGCAGATGCATTGTCTCGGGCCCGCTGGGCCGCGCCGCATCTTATCGCGCAGCCGCCTGCTTCGATTGGGCCTGCCCATGGGAAAGGGAGTGAGCAGCGATGGAAAAACTGATCGAA
Source organism: uncultured Chloroflexia bacterium (assembly GCA_963773745.1). GTDB lineage: Bacteria > Chloroflexota > Anaerolineae > Caldilineales > Caldilineaceae > UBA5069. Next base: position 338,020 of record CAVZCL010000001.1, on the reverse strand, counting down.
TACCTGGCGCAGTCGCTGGTTGAGCATCCCGAGCAGGTGCGCGTCTACCGCAAGGATATGCGCCGCTCGACCATTCTCAAGCTGGAATGCGCGCCGGAAGACACCGGTCGCGTCATCGGCAAGCAGGGACGCGTCGCCGGCGCCATGCGCGTTTTGCTGCTGGTGGCGGCGCGCAACGAAGAGAAGCCCGTTATGCTGGAGATCGACTGACGCGTGCGGGTCCACTTGCTTTCATGACAGAACAATCATCCGCCCCAGCCCCCAAACCGAAGCGTACGCCACGGCCCAAAGCACCGATGGACGTTGCGCCGCGCCTGGCGAACATTGCACCTGAAGGCTACATTGCCGTCGGGCGTATTGTGGGCGTGCACGGCATGCGCGGCGAGGTGAAGGTCGAGCTGTACACCGACTTCCCCGAGCGTTTTGACGAGGGCGCCGTACTGCAGATGGGCGATGACCTGGTCGAAGTTACGGTTCTCTCCTCTCGCCCTCACAAGGGCAATATGTTGCTTATGCTCTCGGCGTTGCACCACCGCAACGAAGCCGAGTTACTGCGCGGCCAGTGGCTCTACGTGCATGAAGACGAAGCCGCGACGCTCGACGAGAACAGCTACTGGGTGCATGACATCCTGGGCATGGAGGTCGTCAGCGACGAGGGCGAACAACTGGGCACCGTCTTTGACGTGCTCTTTACGGGCGCAAATGAAGTCTACATTGTGCGCGCCCATGATGGCTCGCGCGAGATCCTGCTCCCCGCCACCGACGAAGTGGTGCGCGTCGTCGATGTTGAGGCGCGCCGCATGACGGTTCATCTCATTCCAGGGTTGCTGGAGTAAAACAGCAAACAGTGAATTGGCAGGTGGTAACGGCGTCACACCGTCGCATTACCCACTGCAATTTACCAACGATCGTTTCCCACATCTTCTCTCCCAAAATTCACCTTCGCCCCTTCACCCATGTGCGCAGAGACCACGGGCTACTGGCTTGCCTTCAATCGGGTAACCGGTATTGGTCCGGCGCGCTTGCGCGCCTTGCTCGAGCAGTGCGGCACGATTGAGCGCGCCTGGCGCGCCTCCGTTCAGGAGATGCGCGCCGCCCGCCTGGACCGCACAACGATCGAGGCGCTGCTTGAGGCGCGCCGCACCGTGGAGCCACTGCGCGAGGTCGAACGCATCAAGCGCAGCGGCGTCACCGTCTACACGTGGGATGACCCTGAGTACCCAGAGGGTTTGCGCACAATTGACCGGTCGCCGCCGGTGCTCTATGTGCGCGGTGCGCTGGCCCCGCAGGATGAGATGGCTGTGGCCGTTGTCGGCACGCGCCATGCGTCCATCTATGGGCGCGAAGTGGCGCACAACCTGGGTGCGGCCTTGGCGCGGAATGGCGTCACTGTGGTGAGCGGCATGGCGATGGGCGTGGACACCGTCGCGCATCGCGCTGCGCTGGATGCGGGCGGGCGCACCATCGCCGTCCTCGGCAGCGGAGTAGATGAGCTCTATCCCGCGCAGAACCGGGCGCTGGGCGAGGCGATTGTGGAGAGCGGCGCGATTGTCAGCGACTATGCGCTGGGCACCAAGCCCGACGCGCGCGAACTTCCCGCCGCGTAACCGCATAATCAGTGCGCTCAGCCGCGCCGTGGTGATTGTGGAGGCGGGCCAGCGCAGCGGCGCACTGATCACCGCCGAATTTGCGGCCGAGCAGGGGCGCGAGCTCTTTGCCGTGCCGGGCAGCATCCTCAACGCGGGCAGCGTGGGCTGCAACAACCTGATTCGCGATGGCGCAACGCCGCTGCTGTCGATTGATGACGTGCTCAATTATCTGGACATCGAGCGGGTCGGTTTTCAGCGGGCCGTGCGCGCCGCCATTCCGGCCGAGCCGGAAGAGGCGAAGGTGCTGGCGCAATTGACCACGGAGCCGCGCCACATGGATGAGGTGGTGCGCGCCGCGGCCATGCCCTCGGCGCAGGTGACGAGCCTGCTTGTCGTCATGGAGATCAAGGGGCTGGTGAGGCAATCCTCGCCAATGCACTACGTGCGCGCGTAAACAACAAAAGCTTGACACAGAGGTCACAGAGAGAAACAGCAAGAAACACTGAGAAGAGCAAAAGCAAGAAGTCGTTCTTCCTGCTTTTGCTCTTCTCAGTGTTTCTCGCTGTTTCTCTCTGTGACCTCTGTGTCAAGCTTTTGTTGTTCGCCTGGCGATAAGGCCAATTTCCAGGTTGCGTTTCAAGCCAAGGCCGCGTACAATCCAGCCTGAGGAGATCGAACCGTGTACGCAGCCATCCTCGCAGGAGGCGTGGGCACCCGTTTGTGGCCACGCAGCCGCCAGGCGCATCCCAAACAATTCAGCGACATCACCGGTGCCGGGCGCACGATGATACAGGCCACCGTCGATCGGTTGGAGGGACTTGTTCCCCCTGACCATGTTTGGGTTGTCACTGGTGACGCGTACGCCGGCCTCGCTGCGCAGCAACTGCCCAACCTGACACCTGATCACATCCTTGCCGAACCGAGCGGGCGCAATACTGCGCCTGCCATTGGCCTCGCGTGCATCCATCTGGCCCGCCAGCAACCCGACGCTGTTCTCGCCGTTCTGCCGGCCGACCACGTAATCCCCAATCGCGAAGCGTTTCAGGCGGCGCTTGCGGTGGCTGCCGAGGCGGCAACAGAGGGTTATGTTGTGACGCTGGGCATCGAGCCGACCTTTGCCCACACCGGCTACGGCTACATCAAGCGGGGCGCATTGATTAGCGGTGATGCGCTTGCAGTGGCAAGCGCGCCCGTCTATGCAGTCGAGCGCTTTTTGGAGAAGCCCGACCGCCCCACAGCCGAAGGGTTTCTGCGTGACGGCGGCTACTACTGGAACGGCGGCATCTTCGTCTTTCGCGTTGATGTGATGCTGGCCGAGATTGAACGCCAGTTGCCCGCGTTGCACGCCCGCCTGCATGCGATTGGCCACGCGCTGCAAAGCCCTGCCGAGGCCGACATCTTCGCCGAGCAGTGGGCGCAAATGGAGGCGGTCAGCATTGATGTGGGCATCATGGAAGGCGCACAGCGCATGGCCATGACGCCCCTCCACGCCGGCTGGAACGATGTGGGCAGTTGGGATGCGCTGGAGAATGTGCTGCAGCGCGACAAGGATGACAACTTCGTTGCACTTGGCAACGCGCTCTCGCTTGAGAGCTATGGCAACATCGTCTTCACCGACAAGCGTGTGGTTGCGCTGATTGGCGTGGACGACCTCGTGATTGTTGAAGAGGGCGACGCGCTGCTGATCGGCCACAAGCATCAAATGCAGCGCGTGCGCGAAATCGTCGAGTCATTGCGTGCGCAGGGGCACGAGGACCTCATCTAGGCCGATTTCTTCCTGCAGTCCGTTTGCGTACCAACATTTGTCCGCCCGTCATTGTGCAGCAGAGCCAAAGCGCAGCATTCAAGTCCGCCTGCGCCGGCCACCTGACCATCGCCGTATTCACCGTCGCAACTGCGTCTCTGTAGTCATCGCCGCTTTCAATGTTGTTTAGCAGAGAATGGAGGGCTGGATGTCAACCATGAATCCCACCGTCAAGAAACTAATGCCATGGGTGCCGCTTGTTGTGGCGCTCATCATCGGGCTCGTCCTGGGCCTGCTCATTGGCTGGGTTTGGTGGCCAGTGAGCTGGACCAACGCCGGCGTTGCCGACCTGTCGCCCGCGCAGCAGGCGGCCTACGTCTCGGCTGTAGCCGAAGCCTATCGGCTGGACGGCACGCAGGATGCCGCGCAAAGCATGCAGGCGCGCCTTGCGCCCTTTGGCGCCGATGTCGACGAGGCCGTTGTCAACGCCATTGAGTACTATCGTGGCCTGCCGGTGCCGGATGAAACCGCCGTGGCTACACTTTCACTTCTGGCAACGGATCTCAACATTTCGGTTGATGCGGCGATGATTGCCGCAGCGCCGGGCACCACGGCGGAAGAAGCGCTTAATCCCGCGGTGGATGGCGCCGCTGAGGAGACAGCTGCAGAAGCCGCCGCGCCCGCAAGCAGGGGCCGCCTGGCGGGGATCCTGACCTGGATTCTGGCCATCATCCTCTCGGCGGGGCTGATCGGCGCAGGCTTCTACCTGCTCATGCGCCTGCGCACCCCGCATGATCTCACCGATTCGATGAAGGATCCATCCACGCCGAGCTCACCCGGCTCGCTGCAGCCGGTGGCCGGCGGCACATCGCGCACCAGCGCATGGGGCAAGAATGGTGATAGCGGCGCGTCTTCGGCTGCCTCGATTGCCCTCGCCGACGACGATGATCTCTCGTTCGACGACGACGAAGAACCGGCCGTCCGTTTTAGTGGTGCATCCGGCGATATGGGCGCGCCGGATGCAGATGACGAGTTGACCTCGGCGACGCCCCGCTATGCATCGGCGCGTGACGATGCAGAGAGCTTCAGCAGCTATACGGGCGCAAGCTTCGACGCATCCAATGAAGACGATGCGGACGACCCCTTCGCGGACGACGATGATCCCGACGATGATCTCGAAGATGATGCCGGAGATGTCGATGGCGGCGAGCCGCAGCGCAGGTCGGCCGCTCCGGCAGCCGTTCCGGCAGCGCGTGCGGCCCTGGTGGCGGCCCCGTGCCCGCCGACGCGCCGCCGGTAGACATCAACGCGTTGACGCCGCCCAGTTGGGCTGCTGTGGAGACGAAGGAAAGGGGCAGTACCAGGGATACAACCCCCAAGGGTTCCGGCAACACAAGGGGCGGCGCTGCGCAGGCTGTAGCCGAGCCGATCATCACAACGGGCGTGGCGGTGGCAGGCGGGTGGGCGAAGAGTGCCCCAATCGCCGCACCGACAACCAAGCCGATTGCTACCTTCACGCTGCAGTATTACGCAGGTGTGCCCGACTACATTGAAGCGCATAACATCACCGACCCTGCGACGGGCAAGTACATTGGCGAGTGCGGCATGGGCGTGAGCGGCAAGAACCCTGTGCTGCACGATGACCCCAATCAGGTCATTGCACTGGATGTGTGGATGTATGACAAGCTGGACCCGCGCGATAATGCCAATTCTACCCGCGTCCTGCTCTGCCCTTATGCCGTAGCGCGCGACCTGGCGCAGGCCTTTGGCGACGGTTCGGGCGATGGCACAGTGGCGGCGCGCAAGGGCGCACGCTTTGGTGTGGACGGGCGCAACCTCTACCTCGACGGCGAGCTGCAGGAGGTAGAGTTCGACGCCAACGGTGTATTCCGCACAGCCAAAGTAAAGCTGGCGGTGCGGCCCAAGCAGGCGTGACGGGTTGAAATGACGGAGCCACAGGGGTGGGAGCAGCGCGTGCTGCACCCACCCCTGTTTTGATTGGCGTGAACGCGCACCGATTCAGGCACGCGGGGAGGACATGCGCCCATTTAGGGCGCGGGCGAGGATGCAAAGTTGAAGCCGACCGCGTGTGCACAGCGTAGGAAATTCGTTGGGTTCGCCGCTTGACAGCGCGCCACATAGCATGCTATCTTACAATCTGCAGCACGGCCCCACTACATCGGGAGTGCGCGCACAGAACGTACAGGCTGGAAACGTGGCCCGTGCGTTCGCATGATCTCAGGCACGTTTGACGGCGCGACAGTACTGCACTGATTGATTCACGACTCATTGATTCACTACGGAGAGGCGCAAGAGATGTCCATGTGGAACATCATCTTCTTCATCGATCGCCCGGAGGGTGGCAATGCCGCCCAGGGGAGAGGTGCGCCCATTTTCGGTTGAGTCTGTCATGATGACACTCGAGACCGCAAGCGCACTTCCCAGGCGCCTGCGGTCTTTTCATTTGGGCGAGTCGCTCCCTTTGCGGGCGGCGCGCCATGGAAAGCGTAGGCTGCCTGGTGTCAGGCAGCCTACGCTTTTGCTTGTGCGCGGTGGGCTGCAAAGAGCAGCCATCGCAAGCAGGTGAAATGCAGCGGTGACAAGCATACGACCAGGGGGACGCAACAATGCTGCAAACGAACGCACCATTGCCCAAGGCAATGGACTACGACTTAAGAAATACAATTCAGCCGCATCGCGCCAAGAGCATGTGGCTGCTCATGACAGGCTACCGCGGTATCTATGGGGTGGCGGCGCTGAGCACCGGGCTGGGGGCGCTCGCGAATACCGGCGTCTTCCTGCTGCTTCGCTACTTCATTGACAACTGGCTGGGGGTGGCAAACCCGGTTATGAGTCTATGGGCCATCCTGGCCGGGTTCCTGGGGCTGGCGCTGTTGCAGGCCTTCTTCACCTTTACCGCGCGCAGGCTGGCGGCGCAGGCGGCCGAAGGCATCGCGCTGCGCAACCGCAACTTTCTGTACGATCATATCCAGCGGCTGCCCTTTGGCTATCACGACAAGACGCAAACGGGAGATCTGCTGCAGCGCGCAACGAGCGACGTGGAGACGATTCGCCGCTTCTTTGCGGACCAGGCAATTGAGTCCGGGCGCATTCTTCTCCTCTTCATCGTCAACTTCGGCGCCATTGCGTGGCTCAGTTGGCGGCTGGCGTGGCTCTCAATCTTCATCCTGCCGGTTGTCATGATCATTTCGATCATCTTCTTCGGGCGGATTGAGAAGTCGTACACCCTGTATCAGGAGCAGGAGGCGATCCTCTCGAGCCGCGTGCAGGAGAATCTGACGGGCGTGCGCGTAGTCAAGGCCTTTGCCCGCCAGCAGTTTGAGCGCGAGAAGTTCGACGGCGTCAATTTGGGAGAAGTTCCAGCGCGGGCGGAAGTTGCTGCTATTGCATGCGCTCTACTGGCCCATTACCGATGTCATGTGTGTGGCGCAATTGCTGCTGGGCTATGGCGTGGCCGCCGTGATGGCCATCAACGGCACGATTACCGTTGGCACCTACACCGCCTACGCGGGGCTGGTGCAGTACATCATCTGGCCGCTGCGCAACCTCGGCCGCCTGATTGTGCAGATGTCCGAGTCCTTCGTCTCGATCGGGCGCATAGCCGAGGTCATCGAGCAGGAGCGTGAGCCGGTGCATGAGGGCAATGTGTCGACGGTGACGGACACCGGCGGGGTGAGTAATGTGAAGGGCCACATTCGCTTCGAGGATGTGACCTTCAGCTATCCCAGTGGCGATAAGGCCGTGCTTAACGGCATCAGCCTTGACGCGCTGCCCGGGCAGAGCATTGCACTGCTTGGCGCAACCGGATCGGGCAAGACGTCGCTCGTCAACCTGCTGCCCCGCTTCTACGAGTACACGGGCGGCAGCCTGACGCTGGACGGCATTGAACTCACGGAATACCCACGTGCCTTCCTGCGGCAGCAAGTGGGGATTGTGGAGCAGGAGCCCTTCCTCTTCTCCATGAGCGTGCGCGACAACATCAGCTATGGCGTGGGGCGGCCGGTGACGGACGCCGAGGTGGAAGAGGCGGCGCGAGCCGCATCGATCCACGATGTTATCCTCTCCAAGCTGCCGGAAGGCTATCGCACGATGGTGGGCGAGCGCGGCATCACGCTCTCTGGCGGGCAGAAGCAGCGCGTGGCGATTGCCCGCACGCTGCTCAAGGATCCACGAATCCTTATCCTCGACGACTCAACGTCGTCGGTGGATAGCGAGACAGAAGGCGAAATTCGCGAGGCGCTCGAACGGCTCATGCAGGGACGCACCAGCTTCATCATCGCGCACCGCATTCAGAGCGTGATGAATGCCGACCAGATTCTGGTGATGGATCAGGGGCGCATTGTGCAGCGCGGCAACCACGACGAACTTGTGGAGCAGCCGGGCCCCTACCGGCGCATCTATGAAGCGCAAACTCGCATTGAAGAAGAGCTTGTGCTGGAACTGGACGCACCCCAGATCCAGCCTTACACAGAAGTACAGCGGAACGGGGGTAGCAACCATGGCAGTTGACACAATAGAGTATGAAGAAGAAGAGTTCACAGGCCGCTTCAGCGGGCATACGCTGCGGCGGATTGTGGGCTTGCTGAAACCGTACAAGTGGCGGGTGCTGGTCTTTGTGAGTGCAGTGGCAATCGTGTCCGTTCTCGATTCGCTCTTCACTTACCTAAGCCTCATTATTGTGGATGATGCGATCGTTGCGAAGAACACGGACGTCCTTTGGCGCACGCTCACCATCTTCGGCGCGCTGTCGCTCGTGCAGGCGCTCATGGTCTTCACCTTCATCTACAGCTGCGGCATTCTGGGCGAGCGTGTGCGGTACGACCTGCGGAACGGTCTCTTCAATCACCTGCAGGATCTGTCGCTCACGTACTTTAACAAGACGCCTATCGGCTGGATTATCTCGCGCGTGACGTCTGACACGGATCGCGTGGCAGAGCTGATGACGTGGGGCTTGCTCGACCTGACGTGGAGCACGATCAACATCTTGACGGCGGTCTTCTTCATGATGCGCATCAACTGGCATCTGGCGCTGATCGTGCTGTCGATCATTCCCGTCATTATTGCCGTGGCGATCTTCTTTCAGAAGCGCATTATCACCGAGTATCGTCAGGTGCGCCGGATCAACTCGAAGATTACCGGTCGCTACAACGAGACGATTACCGGCGTGCGCGTCATCAAGGCGCTCAATCGCGAGCAGGAGAACCTTGAGAAGTTTGAGCATCAGGCCGGTGAGATGTATAGAGCAGGTTACCGGGCCGCGTGGCTTTCGGCGCTCTTTATGCCCACAGTGCAGCTGATTGGCGCGTTCGCAATTGGCAGCATTGTGCTCTACACAGGATTAACCGAAGGGCAGAACACCATGTCCTACGGCTCCATCCAGGCATTCGTCTCATATGTGCTCTTCATGGTGTGGCCCATTCAGGAAATGTCGCGTGTCTTTGCCGAAATGCAGCAGGCAGTGGCTTCGGCCGAGCGCATCTTTTCGTTGGAGGACACCGAGCCCGATATCACCGACAAGCCCGGTGCGAGCGATCCCGGCACGCTGCATGGCGAGATTGTCTTCGACAACGTGGACTTCGGCTATGAGGATGGCAAGCCCGTGCTGAGCGACTTCTCGCTGACGGTAAAGCCCGGGGAGATGATCGCGCTGGTTGGGCCCACAGGCGGCGGCAAGAGTACGATTGTGAACCTGCTCTGCCGCTTCTTCGAGCCCGTAAGCGGCAGAATCACGATTGGCGGCATGGACTACACCGACATGACGCAACACGCCGTGCAGTCACGCATTGGCATGGTGCTGCAAACGCCCCATCTCTTCAGCGGCACCATTCGCGACAACATTCGCTATGGGCGGCTGGAGGCGACCGACGCCGAGGTGGAGGAAGCGGCGCATGCAGCCGGTGCGCACCCCTTCATCGAGATGCTGGAGAAGGGCTACGAAGAACCGGTGGGCGAAGGTGGTGTGCTGCTCTCTACAGGACAGAAGCAGCTCATTAGCCTGGCGCGCGCTGTACTGGCGCAGCCCGACATCTTCATCATGGACGAGGCGACCAGCAGCGTGGACACCATGACCGAAACGCTGATCCAGCAGGGCATGGTGACGCTCATGGAGCAGTGCACCTCGTTTGTGATTGCTCATCGTCTGAGCACAATTCGCACAGCCAATCGCATTCTTGTGATTGAGAATGGGCGCATTGCGGAGATGGGCACGCACAACGAGCTGCTGCGGCAGCATGGCCACTACTATCGGCTGTACACGCGCCAGTTCCGCCACGAGAAGGAGCTGGCCGCAAATCCTTGGGCCGAAGCGCCGCGTGATGCCGAGCAGCAAGCTGATGTGGAGATGCAGGCTGCGGACTAGAGCGCGCACGTGCGGGCCGCAGGTTGCATCAAGCAAGTAACAGAAATAGTATCGAAGTGCCTCGCCTACGACTTGTAGGCGAGGCACTTCGATAGTGCAATGAAATTTCAACAGGGGCGTGCGTGCGTGTTAAATGTCTTCTACAAAGATGTACCGGTTTTGTATAGTGGGCAACCAATCGATTAAAATCTCTCCATCGGTCACATGGACCGCCACAGCGCAGACAGTACAACAAAAACGAATCCCTCCCGACGCGCATGTGTATGTTTGCGCATGGAAGCTTTCCTGCCAAATGTGGGCGCGCGCTTTGCCGCGCATGGTGGGTGAATAAAGGGCTGTGGAGTGGTTTGGGTGGTACCGCGCTGGCGACACAATACCGCCGCGCTTGCGGCAAAACCGACGTGGTTATTCACCCATATCATAGGAGCGCCTAATGAAGTACGTATACGAAGCAATCGGCACCTTCTTTCTTGTTCTCACAATTGGCATGGTTGTGATTGAGCCGGGCAGCGCGGGCCCATTCGCTCCGCTCGCCATTGGCACTGTGCTGGCGGTCATGATCTTTGCCGGCGGTCACGTTTCAGGCGGCCACTACAATCCGGCGGTTTCGCTGGCAGTCTATCTGCGCGGCAAGTCAAACCTCAACGACATGCTCATCTATTGGGTGGTGCAGCTTGTGGCCGGTATTGTGGCAGGTTTCATTGTGCTCTACATCAAGGGCGCAATGGCGGACGCCGCCGGTGTTCCGCTTGCGATTACGGCAATTGACGTCAACTCACGCATCCTCCCCGCCTTCCTGGCCGAATTCATCGGCACCTTTGCGCTGACCTTTACGGTGCTCAATGTGGCTACGGCGCGTGCCACCGAGAACAACTCCTACTTCGGCTGGGCGATTGGTATGGCTGTAATGGCCATGGCCTATGCCTTCGGTTCCATTACCGGTGGCGCCTTCAACCCCGCCGTTGCCTTCGGCATTTCGGTGATGGGGCTCACAAGCTGGGCTGGTATCTGGCTCTTCATCGTGGCGCAACTTGCCGCGGGCGCGGTGGCAGCCTATGTATTCAAGGCGGCGCACCCAGTGGAGGACAAGACGACGGCGCCTGCACCCAAGCCCTCCGAGCAGCAGCGCCCCGCAGGCAGCAGGGCCAAGCGCTAGGCGATTGTGGTGGAATGGCGTTGAAGCGTAAATAAAGCGAGGCTTCCCATTGGGGAAGCCTCGCTTCTTGGTGTGGTGCGCTGGTTGGTTGCCTTGAAGCAGCGATTGCACTATCATGTCGGCAGGCGAGCGCCCTGCTCCGCCGCGCGCACCAACCCACACCCTGACGCAGCTTCGGACACCACTGCTGGAGCCACCTTCAATGCTCCGTTGCATGCCCTTTGACGGCGATCATCCAATCTTCCGCCCCTTTGGTGCGGCAAGTGCGGCCGCGCACGCCGGGGCCGCAGAGCGCGCGACGTGTGCGAAGGGCGCTTGGCCACGAAGGCGTTGACTTTGCGCTCCCCGAGCAGACGGCCGTGCGCGCTGTACATGAGGGGAAAGTGGTTTGGACGGGCAATGCGACAGACTTTGGGCCATCGGTTCTGCTCGAACACCCATGGGGCCAAAGCCTCTACGCGGACTTGGCCGAGGTGCACGTGCGCGCCGGTGAAGAAGTGGACGCAGCGCAGCAGGTAGGATTGAGCGGCGGCGCCAGCGGCGAAACAGCGGCGCACTTCCACTTTGGCATGCGCGTGATCCCCTACAGCGGCGGCGACGGCTGGTATGGCTACTCTGATCCGCTGCCCTACCTGGCGCGCGTTCAACGGCCGCGTGGCTCCATTCTTGGCCCTCACATTCTCGGCGGTGTGCATCGCCACTTTCCACTGCTGGAAAAATGGCAGCCGCGCCTGATCGTGGTGGTGGATCCCAACCCCGACGAAATGCGCGAACTGCGGCGCATTTGCCCGGACGCTACCATTGTCGGGCGCGTCTACGTGCCCGACGGTGAGGTCTCCGACCGCATGCAGGCCGATTCCCGCGCCGCCGCACGCTGGGCGCATGAGCGTGTGATGGCCCACCTTTCGCCCCATGTGGACTTCTGGCAGGTAGCGAATGAGGTGCATCAGGCGACGAGCGACCTGCCGCTGCTCAATGACTTTGAGATGGTGCGCATGGGGCTGGCCGAGGCGGCCGGCTATCGCTGCGCGCTCTTTGGCTTCGCCGTGGGCAATCCGGACCTCCCCTCCGACGAGCGCATGGGCGCCTGGAAGCTGCTCTATCCCGCGCTGGCGCGTGCGGAGCAGCGCGGGCACTGTGTGTCCGTGCACCAGTACGCCGCGCCCGACCTTACCACCCCGACCATCGACTGGCATATTCACCGCCTTGAGCATCAGGTGCTGAGGCGCATTCCTTACAAAAAGCTGCAATTCGCTGTGACCGAATTTGGTCTGGATGGTCTTCTGCAGGGTCCGGACCCTGCAGGCTGGCGGTCGCTGTCGACCGCACAGGCCTATGTTGATGGGCTTCTACGCGCAGGGCGTTATCTCGAGCGTTTCTCGGGCCGCGTACTCGGTTACGCTGTCTACAGCCTGGGCGTCACTGGCCCCTGGGCATCCTACAACATTGATGGAGAGGTGGCAGCCATGCTTGCCGACCGTTCGGAACGGGGTACCTGGGCACAGGTGAATACGGAGAGCGGTGGCCTTGATGCCGCCGAGAGCGACCAACTGGAGGGCCCGGGCGGCACGGAGGCTACACCGCCTCCGTCCACGCCTGAAACACCATCGCCCGTGCTGGAGCGGCGCGTGAGCCAGTGGATTGCCTCCTACAACATGGCCATCAAGGCGATTGCCGAGCGGCGCCGACGATCCGCCCGGCAGTCGATGGCCTCGTCTTCCTCATCAAGGATGTCTTCACCACCATCAACGGCTCCTGGGAGCCCACGGATGAGCGGGGCAGCATTCCGCAGTGGGCGCGCGACAGCTACCTGTGCGCCGACTTTTCGGAGGCCGGTGCGGACCACCATGCCTTTGGCGCAGTGCTGGGACTTGACGGCAAGCTTATGGCGGCGCAAAGCATGCGCTACTGGTCGGACGGTTTCGCGCAGCTTGGGCAACCCCGACTATGAGGGCTTTGTTGAGGTGGCAGTCCAGGAGAAGTCGCACTGGGCCAACCTTGTGCTCTTCGGCGGCAGCTCGTTTGTGCCCGAGCGGGGCGAGTCGGGGCCGTGGTGCTGGATGCCACGCGGCCGCGCCGAGGTGATGACGGGGGCGGCCTGCCTGCCAAACATCACGTCTCCACCTTCGTTGTCTGGCAGGCGGTGCCGGCGGACATTGCCGACCAGCCGCCGCCGGTCGATCCACCTCCCGTTCAGCCGCCGCCAGTTGAGCCACCGCCGGTTCAGCCTCCCGGTTGAGCCGCCGCCAGTCGAGCCACCGCCGGTGCCGCCGCCGGTCCAGCCGCCTGTCACGCCTCCTGATGTGGAGCGGCGCACGGGAAGCTGGATTGAGTATCTCAAGTGCACAGTCAAAGGGATTGCCGAGCGACCGGACAAGCCGTCGGCCAATGTTGCCTATGTCATCAAAGACATCTTCACGACGTGTGACGGCAGCTGGGAGCCCGCGGACAAAATGGGTTCTGTGGACCAGTGGGCGCGCGATGCGTATCTGAAGCCCTGGGGTGCACCAGACTATTTTGACGATGCAGGGGCCGACCACCATATTTTCGGCTGCGTTCTTGGCCTCGACGGCAAGCCGCTCCCCGACTTTGAGGTGCGCTACTGGTCCGACGGCTTTGAGCAGCTGGGCAATCCCGACTATCAGGGCTATGTGCAGCGTCGCACGAAGACGCAGTCTGGCTGGGCGAACATCCCCATGGACGGGGGTGCGAATTACTTTCCCGAGAGCGGACAGCAGGGGCCGTGGTGCTGGACGCCGGCGGGCGCGGCCGATGTCTTCTGCGGCGGCGGCATGCCCTCCAACCACCACGTCTCATTCTTTGTCGTCTGGCAGGCGGTTGAGCAAATCGTCAACCCGCCGCTGCCAGGCGACCAGAAGGTCTTTCTGCCGTGGGTGGCTGGTCCGTCACAGGAGTTGCCGATGCCGCCGGTGATTGCGCCCGAAGAGGGAGGCCCTGCCGCGCCAACTGCGCCAGAGCATCCCGCCGCGCCGCCCCAATTGCGGCACCCCCAGCTGCGCCGCCGGCAGAGGATAACCCGCTGCTGCGCACGCTGCGCGAGGATGCCTGGCTGCGTGTAGGCATCGAATCAAGCCACGAGACGGCGCTGGCCGCCTATGCGCGCCGCACGGGCCTGGGCATGCCGGTGACGCACGAGTTCGTCAGCGGCGAATTTACGGCGCAGGGCTTTGCGGGTGGCATTGTCTTTGCCCGCACAGAAAGCCCCGAAGTGATTACGCACATCGCCTGGTAGCGGAAGATTCGGGAACGCAGTAGTCCGCAAAAAGAAACGAAACACCAGTACACAGATTTCACAGATTGAACAGATAACAACCGATGTTTTCTTCTTCAAATTCGCTTTTGTCTGTGCCGTTTCTGTGCTATCTGTGTACTGGCGTTTCGTTTCTTTCTGCAGTTTCTGCGTACCCGAATTTTGGGCCTATTCGTCAATCCACTCGAGCAGTTGGGGGTAGACGCGGGCGGTCTGTTGCAGGGGCTGCGTGGGGTCGAAGAGGTCATGCGGCAGCTTCCAGGCAGCCGGAAAGGCGTAGGTGTGGACGGGCGCACCCTGGCGGCGCCACTGCGCCACAATGCGCGCAATGCCGGCGTTGTCCACCGTGTCGTCAGTCGGATTGGTGATGACGGTGACCTTGTCGGCCGCGAATATGGACGATTGCGCCTGCCGTTCGACCAGTGTCGCCAGCCGAATCATCTGTCCAGCCGCGCGTGTGCTGTAGCCCGGGTAGGCGTGGGGCGGGCCGTTGCGAGCATCCTTCGCGTCGGCGTCCCACCAGACGAAACGGTTGGGCGGCAAGCGGAGCAGATTCGGCATAGAGAACACGCCGATTGCGTGATACACCGGGCAGCGCGATGGGCGGCGCGATGATGACGACGTGGTCGAGGTCGGCGCGCTGCTGTGCGGCCCATGTGGCCATGGCGCCTCCCAGCGAGAAGCCAACAAGCACGCGCCGTGTGCCCAGCCCATGCAGGGCGTCGCAGCTGTCGTTGACAAGCGCGATCATCTCCTCTGCCGAAAGGCGGCCGAATTCAGGCGTCAGGCGGTCGCTCGCGCCATGGCGCGCGAGACGGGGCGCAAGCACGTTGTGGCCGGCCTGAAAGAGCATCTCCCCAAAGGCGTTGAATTGTGCGGGGCAGTTGGTGAAGCCATGCAGCAGCACAAAGGCGGTTGGCGTGGTTGCGCCATGGCTCCACAGGCGCGTGCGGCAGATTGGGTTGGTGGAGTCGTCATCGGCGGCCTGCAGCGCCGTTACGCGCGCTTCTGCGCCGGCGAAATCGGCGGCCGGGCGCGGCAGGGGCAGGTTGCGCAGCGGCGGCAGGCGCAGCGCAGCCCAGGCAGCGGCTGTGGCCGCGCCTGCGCCCAGCGCAAGGATGGGGGCTT
Organism: uncultured Chloroflexia bacterium; assembly: GCA_963773745.1. GTDB lineage: Bacteria > Chloroflexota > Anaerolineae > Caldilineales > Caldilineaceae > UBA5069. The sequence continues at coordinate 322,753 of CAVZCL010000001.1, read as the reverse complement.
TCTTCATGAAGCGCGCCTTGTGTGGGGTTTGAGGCGGTATCCAGCGGCGAAACGTGTTACTGGTCGATAATCGGCAACAGGTCCTGGCCCAGAACCAGCCGCAGCTCCACATGGGTGTCGGGGTTGAGCCCGGTTACGCTGGCCAGCGAGGGCGAAACACCCAGCGCGCTGCTCACCTCCTGAATAACCGCCTCGGAGACGCCGTAGTTAATCAGTATGCTCTGTGAATAGTCACCACGATCCGCATCGCCAATCGCGTCCACCTGCCAGCCCTTGGCCTCAAGCAGGTCGCGCGCCTTGGCCGCCATGCCGGGCACACCCGTCCCGTTGAGCACTTCGATGTTGACGCGGCTGGCGTCCGCTGCGACTGCGCTGCTGTCGGTTGTGGCTGCCGGCGGCGTGAAGAAAGTGCTCACGGCGGCGCGCACCTTGGCACGGTCGGGCAGCAGAATCCACATGCCCTCGGGGCTGTAGGTCTCTTCGCCGAAGCGGCTGTCCAGGACAAGCTGGCGAATCTCGCGCGGCGGGTTGTCGTTGACATAGGTGGCCAGTTCGACCAGCTTGTCAATGGGGATATTCGTCTCTACGCTATTGCGCAGCGTAGAGAGCAGTTGCGGCGCACGTGCCAGCAGTGTGGGCAGAAGCTGCGCGCTCTGCACCTTGCTCATGACGGCGCGAATCACATCCTGCTGGCGGCCGGAGCGGCCATAGTCGTCATCCACGTTGCGCGTGCGCGCATACTTGAGCGCCGTCTCGCCATCCATGTGCTGCAGGCCCGGGTCAAGGTGGAAGGTCTCCACGCCCTCGTCGGCGGTGGGGTACTTCTCGTCGTGGATAGTCTTGGGCACGTTGACTTCAATGCCGCCAATCAGGTCCACAAGTTCGGTAAAGCCGGTGAAGTTGATGCGCACGTAGTAGGGCACGGACTGGCCCACGAAGCTGCTGACCGTGTCCATGACGAGCTGCGGGCCGCCGCCGGCATAGTGCACCTGCTCGCCAATGCCGTAGGCGGTGTTGATTTTGGTGTTGTAGCCGAGCGTGGGGAAGGGCACGTAGAGGTCGCGCGGCAGCGACAACATGCCGGCGGTCTGCGAGTCGGGATCAATTGTGGCCAGAATGAGCGTATCCGTGCGTTGCGGACCGCCTTCGTCGGGGCGCTCGTCCGTGCCCAGCAGCAGGATGTTGATGGAGGGGGTGCGCGGCACAGCGACCACCTCATCCGGGGCCGACTGGTCATTGTTTGCGTCTGCGGCAACGACGGCCTGGCCGTCGACAGCGGGCACGGCGCCGGCCGTCAGCCGCGACTCGTAGACAGGCAGGCCGTCGGCCATGCGGTCACGCGCCCAGCCAAAGAGTTCATAGCCCGACCAGAGCGCCAGGAGCAGAATTGCCAAAGTATAGAGAATTGTGCCGATGATCGCCTTGCGCGCACTGGCAGGCGGCCCTTGCGGGTCGGGCGCCATGGAGACATAGGGATCGTAAGGCGTGCGATTTTGCATACGGAGAGACTATACCACGTATGCCGCGCCAACCAAACGCGCGGCGGCACTTTGCGAGTGCGTGGAAGGCGGCGCTACAGGAGGTGGATGAAGGCACGGCCTGTGCGCGCGCAGGGGTACGCCGCAAATGTGCAATAAATGCCGATTTGCGGTCTGAATTAAGACCGGCTGCTCGCAAGGGCGCGCCGCAGTGGATCAGACATGCCAAAACGCCGTGCCACTTGCAGCGGGTGGCACGGCGTTTTGAGGAAGATAAAGCGAACGGAATCGTTCGCCATATGTCGAGGAGTTCTTGCCAGAACTCTCACATGAACCACGATGTTAAACGTGCAAAGCAGGGGATGCAACCAATCTGCGACGCCAGGGATGACCGATGGACCACACGCCCCACCAAACGGCTCTCGGCATGGGTTGCTGGCCCAAACTCAAGGCGAGGTGCTCTCGCTGTTCGCCTCTTCAGCAGGCAAATCCGTGGGCAGGGGGTGCTTGTAGAGCGCTGTGGGCGTTAGCAGGTAGAGCGAGTCGGTCACATCCTCAATGCTGATGGCGCTCAGGCCACGCAGCGGGTTGCCTTCGGGCGCCGCAAATTGCTTGACGTAGCGGCCGTCGCGACCAAAGACCCAGACGCGTTCGCCACCGCGATCGGCCACATAGATAAACGGATCGGTGCCGTCACCAATCGTGAAATCCACTGGCTCGCGCACCAGCCCCACGCTGTTGTCAAGCGAGAAAGAGACCTGCTCGCCGCCAAAAAAGCGCAGGATCTGCCCATTCTTGAGCATGAGCCACAGGTCGCCGTCTATGCGCATGGTCTTCATTTCATCCAGGTTGACCGGCGCATTGAACCACTCGGCGGGTTCTTCTTCATACTGCCCTTCAGGATAGCGCAGCACCTGGCCGCGCCCGGCGTCGGCCACATAGAGGCGGCGATTGAAGGTCTCCATTTGCCGCAGGTTCTTGAAGTCGGCCGCGCCGCCCATTGCCAGCCGGCTGGGACCCTCCACACGCGGGTCGTAGCGATAAACCTGGTTGTTGGCGTCGAGCACCAGCAGCGTCGCCTTGTCGTCGTAGCCGGGGACCACGGGCTGCCACGCCATGTCCACAAGGTCGCCCACGGTAGCGCCGTCCAGCATCTCGCCTGTGCTAAGCACAGCCAGGCCGTTTGGATCCGCCAATTGCTCCAGCGATTGATCAAGGCGATAGCGTTCCACCAAGCCCGCGGCCAGGGTCAAGAATATAGATGTCCTGATCGACTACGAGCAGCCGGGTGGGGGATGCGCCTTCGGGGAAGACGATCAGCGGCGACGCCAGGCCGTAGAGCAGCTTGGTATTCGGATGATTCCTGCTGAATGCGGCGCACCAGCCCGCCAAGTTCATTGGATGCCTCGGTGGGGCCAACAAGCTCAACCGCGCGCTCAATGAAACCCTGTGACTCGCTTGCAAGGTCCAGCGCTGAGCGCATGTTGCCGTTGTTGAGTTCATCCTGTGCAGAGCCGAGCTTCGCCTGTGCCAGCGACACAAGCATCTCTGCCTCCTGCCGGCTGTTTTCACCAGTGGTCAAGTAGTAAGCCGCCACGGTGACGGGGACCAGCAGAGCGACCACAAGCGCCAGCGTGATGAAAAGGCGCGCACGGCTGCCCGAGGCGGGCGCCGGCGGTGCAAAGGGTGGCTGTTCGATCGCGTCGAAAGCGGGCAAAGGCGGTGCAGGCATAAGCGCCGGCGCGGCCACACCTGCGGCCGCACGATTGCGCGGCGGAAGCGCGGCGGCCTGTGCCTCAGCGGCTGCGTTTGCATTGGCGTTCGGCTCGGCCGCATCCGCTGCGATTGCCTCATCATCGAGCAACTCGAAATCGGCGGGATTTAGCGCGCGTTTCTCGGGCAACATCTGGCGGAAGAAGGATCGGGCGCGGTCGGCACTCTCCTTCGCACCGAGCACGATGCGGTCGGCAGCGGATGGGCCGGCATCGTGCGCGTCGCTATCGTCCGACGCTTGCATCGCCTCGTCGGCGTTGGTGTCCAGCGCACCGGCGGCTGCAGCCTGCACAGCGAGCGTGGGAAACGGCTCAAAATGGGACGCAGGCGTTGCCGTTGCAGGCGCGTCAGGTGGCTCCAGCGAGAGACCGGCGGCCATGTCGCTGCGGCGCAGAAACGCAGGGATATTGGCGGCGGCGGCAGCGTCGAGTTCGGGCGGTATGTAGCTGCCGGTCGTGGTCACTTCCTGGCTCGATACATCAGCCGGCGCCGTCACCGGAGGCGCCGCGGAGAGCGATGTGGGCAAGCCGGCCGGTGCGCTACGGCGGGGCGCGGTCAAGGGCGTTGCCGGCCGCGGCGGCGCAGGTGGCGCCGCCGGCTGCATCACCAGCAGCAGCCCTGGCGCAGCCGAGCCACCCGCCTGCTCGCGCAGTCCTTCGGCGGCATCTTCAGCCGTGTCGGAAGTGACGTAGTAGACGGTGGCAGCAAGTGTCTTGATGGGCAGCCGCTCGCTCCAGCCGGGCCCGCACAGGAGCGCGACGTCGGTTGGGGTCATCTCCCACTTAAGCACATCGAGCGCAGGCGGCTCATCGGGATTAACGGGGCTCGCTTTGTCGGGCTGGTTGGGGTAAAGCTCAATCCTCTCGCCCGAGCGCAGCATGGCAAAAGCCGCGCCGCAGCAGAGGAGCATGAGCCGCTGGTTGACGAGCGTTGCGCAACACAGCGAGACGCGCAGCGGCGCGTTGGCGTTGTGCGCGTTGTGGTCGCTCACCACGCCAAGCGCGCTGCGGACGGCTTCGCCAAGCACATTGGCCTGGCTGCCGCGCGCCGTGTAGTAGGTGCGCTGAAGCAGGCTGAGCATGCGCTCCGTCACATCAGCCGGCACGTCGATTGCACCCTCGTCAGCGCTCAACTCGACGACTGCATAGAGGCTGCCGCGCACTGCTTGCCTGGTATCGGCGTGGGGTTCAACCACGCGTGTGCCAAGGCTATAGGGATCGGATTCGCTGGAGACGTAGGCGACGATAGGACGCAACCCCGTGGTGACGCCGGAAGCGACATCGGGGCGCGGGCCAGCCTGCACCGGAGAGGGTGCGCCGCTCTCCTGAGGAGCAGAGGCGGTCTGGCTGGTTTGAGCATTGGCAGTGTAGGAAGGCATCGATGGTTCGCTCATGATGTAATTGTAACGCGCTGCGCAACGCATGTCAACGCGGCTTGAGGGCATATCAGGGCTTCTCAAGAGTCAGAATGAGGTGTGGCAAGCGCCAACAGCAACCTCACCCCCGGCCCCTCTCCAGAAAATTGGAGAGGGGAGCAAAACAAGTGCGTCACGCCGGAGATGTGACCTATGAAAAACGGCGGCGCTGTGCTCCCCTCTCCAATTTTCTGGAGAGGGGCCGGGGGTGAGGTTGCTGTTGGCGCTTGCCACACCTCATTCTGACTTTTGAGAAGCCCTGACGCAGCTTGAGGGCATATTCGCCACGCGCAGCGAGGCTTCCAGAACCGGAAGCCTCGCTGCAAATCTTGATCGAGAGCCTACTCGCCCAGCGTGCGGTGCAGCGCATCCTGCAGCGCAAGGATCAGCTGCGGATCATCATTCCAGCCCCCCATGTTGACGAACTCCACCCCGTCGGGAACAATCGCGCGCGACAGCGCCTGCGGCAGGGCGCGCTGTGTCAGGTCCGAATCTGCGCTCTCGGTGACGATGGCGTAGAGAATGCGCGTTGCGCCCGCCTCGGCCAGCGCTTCGGCCATGTTAACGGGAGGCGGCTCTCCCTGCAGGCGCGCTTGGCGCACAAGGGGGAATCCCGCCGCTTCCAGCGCTGCCTGTGCAGCGTCGAGAAAGCGCACCTCGGCGGCGGCCGATGCGGAGAAGCGCTCCACCCACACGGGTTGGCGGGCAAAGGCTACGAGCAGCACGCCCGTTTCTGCGCGCTCGTTGTCAGTTGTAAGTGCAACGGCGCGCTTGGCGTGCAACTGCTGCAGTGCCGGCGAATCGGCCAGCGCGCCGGTGAACTGCAGTGGCGGCGCACCCTCAATGGCGGCTGCCGTCTTGACCATGCTCTGCCGCCCACCCAGCGAATGGGGCGTGTCGATTGTATAGACCTCCAGCACAACAATGGCGCTGGCGCCGTCGTTGATGGCCTCAATGACCGCCGCCTCGGGGCGTGGCTCGTCATCCAGAAAGGCGAGGTAGTAGCGACGTGGCGTTGCTCCCGCGTCTGCCTCGGCCTGCTCGAGAGCCTTGAGGGTGCGCCGGTGGATTGTGCGCTGGTCGCTGCGGCTGGCGCCGGCATACTGTTTGCGCATCTGCGCCAGCGCAAAGGGGCGCGCCCATGTGGGGCCGGCAGGCAGCCCAGCCGCGTCGGTCTCGCGGAAGGCGTTGATCAGCCCCGTGGGGTCGTACTGTTCAGGCTCGCCGTAGGTCAGGTAGATGACAGCCGTGAAGCCTTCATCCGGCGTGTTGGCGTCACGCGTTAGGGGCGGCAGGTAGCGCGTGTCTTCGCTGCCCAGCAGCGCGCGCGTGCGCATGAGGTAGCCCACCACAAAGAAGAGAGGGATGAGCAAAAGGCCGACAAGGCGCATCCAGCCAGTGATGCCGCTGAAGGCGATGACGAGTGCAGCCAGCGCGGTCACCAGTGCGAGCGCCTGGTAGCGGCGTACGTGGCGCACATTGCCGGTAAGAGAATAGACGAGCGCAACGCCGGCCGCGTAGCCAAGCGCAGCGGTTACAAGAAGCCAGAAATATAGCATTAGCAATCAAACCTTCGTCTCATCAGGAATCAGTATCTCTGATCTCGGTGATCTCGGTGGTCTCAGTGGGCGCGGCAGACGCGGTGGACGCGGTGGGCGCGGTGGACGTGGTCGACTCAATCAACTCAATAATGGCCTGGCCGCTCGTCAGCTCCGTAACGGCGTGCGTGAAGTCGTCCACGCGTGCCGTGGGCAATCCCACGCGGCAGGTCACGTCTGCGGCAAACTCTTCAGCCAGCAGCGTCGCTTCAAAATCGGCCAGGAGTCTGCGCAACGGCGTAAAGGCGCCGTACTCCATGACGAGCATCAACTCGCTCATCGGAATGCGTTCGGCCGTAGGCAGGCTTGCCAGCGCCAGCGACACGCCGCCGCTGTAGGCGCGCACGAGGCCCCCCTTGCCCAGCAGCGTGCCCCCAAAGTAGCGAGTGACGACGGCGCATATATCGCCCACATTGCTGTGCAGCAGCACGTTCAGCATGGGGCGTCCGGCCGTGCCGTGCGGCTCGCCCGCATCGCTCATGCCGATTTGCGCGGTGCTGCCCGGCGGGCCGACGACATAGGCCCAGCAACTGTGCGAAGCATCGGCAAACTCGGCCGAGATTTGCGCAATGAAGGCGCGCGCCGCTTCGAGCGTGGGGGTGCAGGCCACCGTCGTAATGAAACGGCTGCGCAGAATCTCTTCCTCCACGCGGTGGGGTTGGGCGGGAATCGGGTAGCGCTGCAAGTCGGCCATCGTGCGCTAGCTCGTCTGCGTTGGCGACGGTGCGGAGGCCGCCGCTGCTGCAGTGCGGCGTCGTCGCCGCCTGAGCTCCGCCGCCACTGCCAGGCTAATCCCCAGCACGGTGAGGGGCACGGCGTAGACCAGCATAACGCGGCTGAACTGGGGCAGCGCCTCAAGGCGCGCAGCCGACATGTACAGGTAGACGGTGTAGGCTACGTAGTAGCCGAGGAAAAGGAGCCCCTCGGGCCGCCGCACCGCTGAACCCGCAAAGAAGACGGGCAGACAAACAAGGCTTACGGCACACATGAAGGGAATGTCAAACGCCAGTGCTGCCGGCGAGACCACCAGCGCCTTGGGCGAAATGACTCCCGTTGTGCCCACAACAAAGAGCAGATTGAAGATATTGCTGCCCACCACGTTGCCTACAGCAATATCACGCTGGCCGCGCATGGAGGCAATGATGGAGGTGGCAAGCTCCGGCGCAGAGGTGCCGATTGCCACAATTGTGAGCCCAATGATTAACTCGCTGACGCCGAGCGAGCGTGCAATCTCGGAGGCGCTGCCGACGAGGAAGCGCGCACCTATCACCATGACCACGAGTCCCACGGCAAGGATGACGAGGCGCACGGCAAGACCGCCGCGCACCTCCGTGCCGGTCTGGGCGAGACCCTCTTCGTATTCACGCGTCACCATGTAGCTGGAGCGCCGCGCCTGCACCACCACGAAGGTGATGTACGCGACCAGCAGAATCGCCAGAATCGCGCCTTCCATGCGGCTGATGTAGCCGTTGAGGCTCATCCAGTAGAAGAGAAACGAAGCGCCGATCATGATTGGCACGTCGATGCGAATTAGCTGCTGCGCAACGAGCATGGGCGTGATTGTGGCGGAAATGCCCAGAATCAGCAGTACGTTGGCGATGTTGCTGCCCACCACATTGCCGATGGCGATGTCACCCGAGCCGGCGAGGGTGGACTGAATGCTGATCGCCAACTCCGGCGCGCTGGTGCCGAACGCGACGACCGTGAGGCCAACCACAACCGGCGCAATGCCCAAATTCTGAGCAATGCGCGCGGCTTGGCGCACCAGAAGCTCTGCGCCAAAAACCAGGAGCACCAATCCGGCACCAAAACGAGCAATAAGCAGAAAGTTCATGGCTTTCAGTCTATCATCTCGAGGTGTAGTCGGTAAAAGCGCGGGAGCGCCGCAAGCTGAGAGTTCCCGTTTCCCATCCCTGTTCAGTAGTCCGCAAAAAGAAACGAAACACCAGTACACAGATTGCACAGATTGAACAGATAACAACCGATGTTTTCTTCTTCAAATCGGCTTTTGTCTGTGCCGTTTCTGTGCAATCTGTGTACTGGTGTTTCGTTTCTTTTTGCGGACTACTTCCCCGATCCCTGTGGGCCTCGTGTGGTACGAGATACTTGGGTGCGCCCGCGCCCTCCTGTACAATGGAGCCATGGCCAATCCGCACCCGATTGAGGCGCCACCGCTTACCACGAACCCGCTTGCCCGCCTGGCAGGACGCGACGCTCCGTTGCACGCGCTCTTGCCAGGCGCAGCCGCAGCGCTGGCCGAGCGGGGCATACGCGTGCGCGTGCCCGCGGCCGACCCGCTGGAGGATTACGCGCAGATAGACCCGGGCCTTGCCCGTATGCCGCCAGCAGAGTTGGTCAGCCGCATCTTTCCCTCTTCCGAGTGGCCCGCCAATGGTCTGGGCTATGCAGGTTTTGGCGCCGAAGCGCGCAGCCGCTTTCTGCTCTGGCTGGAGGCGCCGCATCAGATTGCCCCGCCCAGCTTCCAGACGCTCTTTCTCGCGCAGGTGGAGAGTACGCTGGTGGATGCTGCTGCGTCGGGAAATCGTGCGACGCTGGAGATGGCGCTTGCGGCGCTGCGTACGCTGGAGGCGTGGCCCCACTGGCGCAACAATGAGCAAGCTGCGCGTACGCTCCTCTTTGCGCACCTGCTGCTGGGTGACGGCACGCGCATTGCAAGCTGGCTGGCGGAAGGCGCGCCCGCACCCTCGATTGCATCCGTTGCCGTTGCCCAGCAAGCGCTGCTGGGCGGCAGCGCTGACGCCAGGTGAACTGCTGGGTCTGGCCCGTCTCTGGGCAATTACTGAAGCCAACCTGGACGAGGCGGTTGTCGCGCTACGCCTGCGCTCGCTGACCGAGAGCCTGGGCGTGGACCCACTGACGTGGGCGCTGCACGCTGCCGCTGCGCAGGCCGGCGCTGACGCTGCCGTGCAGGCCGGGGATGAAGCCGCCCCGCCACAACCCGCACCTGAAGAGATCGCCGCGCCCGCCACAGAGGGCGCGCCGCTGTGGACGGGTGAGTCGCTGTCGTGGCGCTGTGCACATCGTGACCTGCGTATTGATTTTGCGCAGCCCGACCTGCAGCCGTGGCTCGCGCCACTCCTCGCCGAAATGCTCGATGATGTGCCCCTTGCGCCAGCGCCCGCCGCGCCACCGGAGGAGCCGGCGGCCGACAACGAGGCATGGATGCTGATCCTCGAATTTGGCCACAGTCGCTCCGAGTACTTCGAGTTTGCGCTGCGCCAGGCCCAGCGCCAGCCCGGCTTCTCAGCCTTGGTGGATGACCAGCGTCACGTCATCTATCGCGTGCGCTTCGCCAAATCGGAGATGCGCCGCTTCTGGCAGCTTTGGGAATACGCCATGAACTGGGCCGAAACGCACGTCTACCTCAACGGCAAGAAACTGGAGAAGTGGAAAGTCTACCCCTATTCCCAGTATTTGACGTGAGCGACGCGTGCGCGGTTTATATGGGCAGGTCGCGTGGGCCAATGCCGGAGGGCTGGAAGCCCACCGCTGCGGCGGCTGTGCCGGCCCCGCGCAGGCTGCCAATGCATATGGAAACGGTAGTCAATGGAAACCATGACGACCGAGCTCGACGTCTATATTCGGGCCCGCTACCCGCTGCTGTGGCTGGTGACTTCCGAAGAGAAGCGCGCCCTGGCAGCGCTTGAGGTGATGGCGCGCACGCAGAAGAAGCGGCTGCTCATCTGGAGCCTGACGACGGGCGTGACCAACAGTGCCGTGCCTGCGCGCCCCGATGCCGGCAAGCGTGACGCGCTGGCGCTGCTCAGCGCGATCCTCGAGGACCCGGAGCCGGGCATCTGGGTGCTGTGCGACTTCCACCCCCTGCTGCGTGACAACAGCGTGGTGCGCCGCCTGCGCGAGGTCGCCTTTGCGCTCAAGGCCAGCATGAAGACTGTGATTCTCCTGGGCGGCGTGCTCAAGATTCCGCCCGAAATCGAGAAGGAAGTGACGGTCGTCGACTTCGATCTGCCCACGGCCGAGCAACTGGCGCAGATGCTGGCGCGCATTGAGGAGGGCGTTCAGCGCAGCGGCCGCGTTACGCTGGACCTTGACAAACGCACGCGCGAGCGCCTGGTGCAGGCCTGCCTTGGCCTTACCGAGGGCGAAGCCGAGAACGCCATCGCCAAGGCAATTATCCTTGCCGACGGACGGCTGGACGGCGCAGCGGTTGAGGCAGTGACCGCCGAAAAGCAGCAGATCATCCGCAAGAGTGGCTTGCTCGAGTTTTATGCGAGCGATGCGCAGTTGGGCAGCGTGGGCGGCCTGCCTGTGCTCAAGGAGTGGCTGCGCAAGCGTGTGCGCGCCTTTGGCGACGAGGCACGTGCCTTTGGCCTGCCCGAGCCCAAGGGGATTCTGCTGGTGGGCGTACAGGGCTGCGGCAAGTCGCTGGTGGCCAAAGCAGTGGCCAACTCGTGGCGGCTGCCCCTGCTGCGCCTGGACGTGGGCCGCCTCTTCCAGTCGCTGGTCGGCTCCAGCGAGGAGAACCTGCGTACGGCGATCAAGGTGGCCGAGAGCATTGCGCCGGTGGTCTTGTGGGTTGATGAAATCGAGAAGGGTTTCTCGGGGGTGGGATCAAGCAACGTCAGCGATGCGGGGACGGCGGCGCGTGTCTTCGGCTCCTTCATCACCTGGCTGCAGGAGAAAAAGGCGCCCGTCTTCGTCATTGCCACGGCCAACGATGTGACGCAGTTGCCCCCCGAACTTGTGCGCAAGGGGCGCTTTGACGAAATCTTCTTTGTGGACCTGCCCGACGTGGCCGAACGGCGCGCCATTTGGAACATCCATCTGGCCAAGCGCAATCGCAACCCCGACGACTTCGACCTGTACACGCTCGCAATGGCGTCCGACGGCCTCTCCGGCGCCGAAATTGAGCAGGCGGTGATTGCGGCACTTTACGACGCCTTTGACCAGGGCCGCCCCCTCAACATGGGCGACCTGCTGGACGTGCTGCAGACAACCGTGCCCCTGAGCCGCATGATGGATGTGCAGATCGAAGCACTGCGCGCCTGGGCAAGCCAGCGCGCACGCGCCGCCTCCTGAAAGGCGAACTGCGACACAGAGGCAGCACAGAGAACCACAGAGAAATAGCAAAAAGCAGAACAGCGCACAATATCTGCCGCTGTTCCGCTTTCGATTTCTTCCCTGTTGCTCTGTGGCTCTCTCTGTCGCAGTTTGGCGTTACGAGGCGGCGCGGGCCAGGAAGCGCGCGCTCCGCGTTTGACAGCGCTTGACCGCTACGCTATGCTTGCCCTACACCCAACGCAATCGTTTGCCAAAAGAGACTGTTCGCTTGCAGGCGATCTTCGTTTTGACGTACACGACTGCGTTGCGCGTGGCGCCTTCCCACCGTACATTCATTCCAATCCAACCCATATAGCAGGTCAAAGGAGATTCAGCTCATGGTACGTAATTTGAGGCATTTTGCGGTATTGGGATTGATCGTAGTACTGGCCATGCTCTTTACGGCATGTGTAGCACCGGTTGCGCCCGCCGCAGCGCCGGCGGCAGATGCCGCAGCCGCGCCGGCAGCAGATGCCGCAGGCGAGCCCGTAAAGGTTGCACTGGTCTACGGCGTCAAGGGTGACGGTTTCTATGTAACGATGGAAGCCGGCGCACGTGCACGCGCCGAAGAAGTTGGCAATGTCGATTTCACGGCAGATGGCCCTGCACAGTTTGATGCTGTCCTGCAGCGCCCGATTCTGGATGCCGTCGTGGCCTCCAAGCCGGATGCGATCTGCGTGGCCGCCACCGACAAGCAGGCCTTCATCGAGCCGCTCAAGGCCGCCTCTGAAGCCGGCATCAACATCTTGAGCGTTGACACCTTCATCGGCGACACCGCCGGCGATTACACCACCGGCGACGTGCAGTTCCCGCTCTCCTACATCGGCTCGAACAACGTTGAAGGCGGCTCGATTGCCTGCAACGCCATTATCGAGGCCATGGGTGGTTCGGGCAAGCTCTACATTCAGAACGTGCGCCCCGGCGTCAGCACCACCGACCAGCGCGAGCAGGGTTGCCGCGAGGCCGTTGAGGCCACCAATGGCGCCGTCGAACTGATTGGCGTTGACTACAACGAAGACAGCGCAGCCAAGGCTGCAGAGCAGACCGCTGCTCTTCTCCAGGTCCACCCGGACCTTGGCGGCGTCTTCGGCACGAACCTCTTCAGCGCCGAGGGTGCATCCCAGGCCGTCAAGAATGCCGGCCTCTCGGGCGTGGTGAAGGTTGCCGCCTTTGACGCCCCCGAAGCTGCCATTCAGGACCTGCGCGATGGTGTCGTTGACCTCGTCATCGCCCAGTTGCCCTACGAGATGGGCCAGACCTGCATCGATTACGCCGTCGCCGCCAAGGCCGGCAACATGGATGCAATCGAGAAGCGTTACCCGACCGGCTACCAGGTGATCACGATTGACAATGTGGACACCGAAGCCTCGCAGAACGCCATCTACAAGAGTGAATAGTTGAGCAAATGGGCGGGGAGCGGTCACAAATCGCTCCCCGCCCGCTTATCCAAAACGTGCGCGCCCTGCGCATTCATTCGGCCGCACGGTGCGCAACCCAACGCCCGCAACCACCTGCGGCCGCTCCGCTGCCAGTCCAGGAATCCTCACGCATGGCAACCTTAGCATCCACGAATCCAGTCGCTCCACCTGCGCACAAGCGCTCATTCCTCGAGGTGCTCGGCTCTATATGGGCCTGGCTCTTTCTTGGCCTGCTGATTATTACCTTCAGCATCACGGGTGGCACAGCATTCTTTTCGCTCGCCAATTTCCAAAACATTCTGGCCAATATGTCGATTCTGACCATCATTGCAATCGGTCAGACCTATGTCATCATTTCGGGGGGCATTGACCTCTCGGCGGGTTGGATCATGGGCATGGTCTCCGTGGTCTCCGCCATTGTGATGAACTACTTTGCGCCCGGCACCTCAATGATTGTCATCGTCCTGGCGGGTGCGGCGGTTGGGCTGGTAGCTGCCTGGGGCGCAGGCCTGGTCAACGGGCTGCTGGTCGCCAAGCTCAATGTGCCCCCCTTCATTGCCACGTTAGGCATGTTCGGCATTGCGCGCGGCGTTGGCTTTCTGCTTTCGGGCGGGCTTCCCGTGCCCGTGCGCGTGCGCGGCATTGGCGAGCTGGGCAACGGCTACGTCGCGCAATACCTGCCCGAGAGGGGCTACGTTTTCTTCGAGCGTTTTACCGGGCTGGAGCAGCAACAGATGCGCGCGGTGGTGAACATCCTGCCCTATGTGCTCATTGTGATGGTGATCGCGCTGCTCGTCATGCACCTGGTGCTCTCGCGCTCGCGCTTTGGCCTGCACACCTACGCAATTGGTGGCAACAAGGAAGCTTCGCTGCGCGCCGGTATTCCGGTTGCGCGCACGACCATCTTCATCTATATGCTGTCCGCAACCATGGCAGCGCTCGCGGGCCTTGTCTACAACGTGCGCTTTACCGAATGGCGCGGCCAATTCGGGTGAATCCATGGTGCTGGACACCGTGGCCGCCGTTGTCATCGGCGGCGCGTCGCTCTTTGGCGGATCGGGCACCGTCATCGGCACCTTTATCGGCGCGTTGATCATCGCCGTGCTCAATAACGGCCTTGTCATTACACGCGTCGACCCCTACTGGCAGTTCATCTCTGTGGGTGTCGTCATCATCGTCGCCGTCCTGATTGACCAGGCGCGCGAGAAGTTGGCTCGCTAGCCGGGAGGCGCACATGAGTGACGTAAGGATTGATGATTCAACCAGAGTGAAGCCGCAGGAGCGGGGCGACTTGATCCTGCGCGCCGAGCACCTTGTCAAACGCTTTGGCGGCCTGACGGCTGTGGACGACGTGAGCTTTGAGCTCCATCGCGGCGAAGTGCTGGGGCTCGTGGGTGACAACGGCGCCGGCAAATCCACGCTCATCAAGATGATTTCGGGCGTCTACAGGCCGGATGAAGGCAAGATCAGCCTGGGCCAGCGCGAGATCACCATGGCCTCGCCCATGGAGGCACGCGAGCTTGGCATTGAGACGATCTACCAGGACCTCGCGCTCTGCGAGAACCTCGATGCGACGATCAACATCTTCCTTGGACGCGAGCCAATGAAGCGCTTCCTGGGCATCTTCAATCAGGTGGACCGCAAGAAGATGAACGATGAGTCGCTCAAGGTGTTGAATCGCCTCGATATTGTGATTCCCAATCTGCAGCGCCCCATCAAGCAGATGTCCGGTGGGCAGCGGCAGGCGGTAGCAATTGCGCGTGCCGTCTATTGGAACGCGCACATGGTGATTATGGATGAGCCGACGGCGGCTTTGGGCGTGCCCGAGCAGCGCAAGGTGCAGGAGCTGGTGCTCACGCTGCGCGAGCAGGGCGTGCCGGTGATCATCATCAGCCACAATATGCAGGATGTCTTCGCAGTGGCCGACCGCATCATTGTCATGCGCCGCGGTCAGAAGGTGGGCGACCTGCTGGCGAAGGACACCAACGGAGATGAGTTGGTGAGTCTCATGGTCGGCGCTTCGTAAACAAACATCAAGAGAACGGCGACACAGAGGCACAGAGAACCACAGAAAATGGCAACAGCAGAACTTCAATGAAGAAGTTCTGCTGTTGCTTTTTCTGTGGTTCTCTGTGCCTCTGCGTCGCCGTCTCTCTTGTTCTTCCTACACCGCAAAGCTCCAGAAGGCGTCGTCCAGCCCCAACTCGGTGAGGAGCGCTTCGGCCTCTGCGGTCGAGCGACCCGTGTAGTCGGCGTCAAGGCGGTTTCCGTACCACGGCTGCGCCAGCGCCCACGCCTGCGTCAGCGGCAGCACCGCGCCGCGTGCCACGCCCTGCGCGCTGCACCATGCGTCCACAGCCTCTTCCGTGCGGAAGAGCAGAATGTGTGCACAGGTGTTGACGATGTCATCCCACCATTGACGGGGCGGCAGCGGGAAGTGCACCAGCGCTTCGTCGGCCTGGAGTTGCCCATTGCGCAGTTGCACGCGGAACTTGCCCTGCTCGCCGGGAACCTGAACGGTGGCTACGCCGTCGCGGCCCAGCAGCGCCAGAATGCCCAATGCTTCAAAAACGCTCGGCACGTCGAAGCCCGTGCCGCCGGCGTTAACGCGGTTGCCCATCTCGCCATTCGAGAAGGGGAGCACCATCAGGAGGCGCCCGTCACCATCCAGCACAAGCAGGTGCGCGTCGTGCAGCCGCTGCAGGGTGGCACGCAGCGCGTCCATGCGCATGCCCATCTCCATGGCCACATCTTCGAGCATAGGCGCACGGCCCGTCTCGGCCAGTTCGGAAACGATAAAGTGGCGGACCCGCAGGTCTCCTTCACTGATATCGGGCATCTTGCCTCCTGGGCTATAAAACAGCGGGTACATCTGTCCCATCTGTGTACGGCGGTGGCTTCGTTACGACTCCATCGCTGCATCGAGGCGTTCGTTGTTGCCGCGCACAGTGTCATAGCGCTCACGCGCGCGGCTGAGCAGATTGCCCAGGTCCTCCACGCGCTTGCGCAGATCAGCCTCGCTGGTGGCCGTCTCCCATGCCTCGCGCAGCAGGTCCTCAAAAGACTTGTCGCCCTCAATGCTGCCGAGGATGAGATCAAGCTCACCGATGACCAACTCAAACATGCGGATCTTGCGGGCGAGCAGGTCGATGACGTGCGCCTCAATCGTCTCGTTGCACGAGAGATTGTAGATGGTTACCTCGTGCACCTGGCCCAGGCGGTGCAGGCGGCCAATGCGCTGCTCCACTCGCATTGGGTTCCAGGGCAGATCGTAGTTAATGAGCTGGTGGCAGAACTGCAGGTTGCGCCCTTCTGCTCCGCTCTCTGTGCTCACCATGACACGCACGCCAGCCTCTTCGCCCTCCTCGCCTGTCTCGGCATCTGGCACGCCTTTGAAGGCGGCGACGGCGGCCTCCTTCTGCTGAATGCTCAGCCCGCCGTGAAAACCGACGCACGAAATCTCCCAACCGCGCAGGTGGTCGAGGATTGCCTCGAGCGTCTCCCTGTATTCGGTAAAGATGAGGAACTTGCCCGGGTAGGTCATCAGAATATCGCGCACGGCGAGCAGTTTGCGCCCTGTCTCAATCGACTCGGCCAGCGCGAGGAAGCGCTGCAGCTCGGCGCGCACGTGGTCGCTGTGCTCGCGGTCCTGGGTCATTTTGCGCAGTGTGGAGGCGAGCGCTTGCGGGCTGCTGCTAAGCTCCTTCTGCAATGTGATGAGCGTAAGACGCAGCGACTTGTTGCTGTCGACATCCTTGAAGCGGCGGCGGATGTAGTCGGTGACGTCGGCGTAGAGCTGCCACTCGCGCTCGCTCAGGTCCAGGTGGACAATTGCGGCGCGGCGGCGCGGGAAGGTGATGTCCACCTTGCTGCGCCGGTTGCGGATCATGACGTCATTGAGCAGGCGGCGCAGTGTGCCCGAATTCTTGGGCTGGCGCACGTCGGACTGCACGAGGAAGTGGCGGCGGAAGGCGCGCACTGTACCCAGTTGCCCGGGCGTGAGGATGGTGACGAGGCTGTAAAGCTCGAGCAGGTCATTCTGTACGGGCGTGGCTGTGAGCATGAGCACGTAGCGTTTGCGCAGCTTGTTGACGAACTGCCACGCCAGCGTGTTGCGGTTCTTGAGCTTGTGCGCCTCGTCGACAATCAGCAGGTCATACTCGCGCGCCAGAATCGGATCGGCGTAGCTCTTGAGCTTGGCGCGGTCGAGGCTCACAATCCAGCGCCCCTCTTCCTCCCCTTGCAGCGCCTTCCAATCCTTTGAGCGGTCCATGACGGTGAACTCTTCGTGGAACTTTTCGGAGAGCTCTTCGCGCCACTGCTCGGTGAGCGAAGCGGGGGTAAGGACGAGCACCGTGCGCACGAGGCCGCGCACAATCAGCTCCTTCATGACGATGCCTGCCTCGATCGTCTTGCCGAGGCCCACTTCGTCGGCCAGCAGGGCGCGCCCGCGCATGTCGCGCAGCGCACGCAGCGCGGCGTCAATCTGGTGCTCGTAGTGGTCGACAGCCAACTCGTCGAGGCAGAGGAGCTGATCAAAGCCGCGGCTCAACCGCAGCGCTTCGGCCTGCAGGCGCAGTTGGTAGATGTCCAGCGCCTCGGCCGGCCGAATGCGCCCATTGATGCGGAAGAAATTCTCAAGGTTCTGGGGCGCTTCGATGACGCGCGGCGGCAGGACCACACCCATGTCGGTGAAGCGAGCCGCGAGTGCCTGGTCTACGTTGTAGCGATAGCCGCAGCGGAAGCAGCGCGTGGCCGTCTCGTCGTCGAGCCAGCCGCAGTCAGGGCAGCGTTTACCCAACTTGGCCTCGGTGCGGGCAACCTTTTTCGATTGTTTGGGCGCGGGTGCGCTTTCGGGCAGCTCGAGCCATTCAAAACGACCACCGGCGCTTTTGTCGCCGGCGGGTTGGGATGGTTTGGGTCTGGAGAACATGGCCTGATTATCGGCGCGCATGGGTGCAAATGCAAGAGGCGGGTATCGGGTGGTCGGGTGTCGGGTTTCGGCTGTCGCCCGAAGCGAGGCTTCCAAAATCGGAAGCCTCGCTTCCTACACCCTCACCCCACACCCCAGTTTTCCACATAGCATTTGCGCCAAGGCTGTGGCATAATTGTGCCACAACTGAATCATCACCACAGCAGCGTTTCATCGAGGACATCATTGTGAACAAATTCGTTGCCGTGCGCAAGCGCTCCCCCAGGGGCTTGCATGAGCGGGTGGGCATTACGCGTGAGGAGCGCAAGCTGCTCGCGATTGAAGCGATTGACGTTGTCGACAATGCGGCAGACGTCGAGCGCCTCTCTTCACTGGGCCTGAGCTATATTCACCCCGAAGATTTCAACCCCGAAGCAGAAAACGCATTCCATCGGTTGCCGTGGGTCGACGCGTTTGTCGTTGAGACGGTCGACCGCCGTATTGCGGAGCAAGCACGCGAGATTCTCGAGGACGACTACATTGTCGCCCCCGATGTTGCGCTGGGCATGCCCATTCCCACAGCGTGGACGCCCACCGTGCGCGAGCCGGACCCCGCCAAGCGCTGGCCCGAATCCACCGGCATTGCGCTGGCGCACAGCAAGGGGGTTACCGGTAAGGGGGTGCTGGTCGGCGTGCTCGATACCGGCTGCGACGCCGACCACATCGAGTTTCGCAGCAAGCGCATCAACTTCCGCTACGTGCCCCTCAACGCCGTGACCGACGCGATGCGCGCCGTGCGTGGCTTTGATGTGGATGGACACGGCACGCATGTATGCGGCATTCTCGCCGGCGAGCAGATCGGCATTGCGCCCGATTGCGAGCTCATGGTAGCGTCGGTGCTCGAGAGCGAGACGCTCAAGACTTCGCTCGACCGTGTGCTCATCGGCCTCGATTGGATGCTGGCGCAGTTCAGCCAGCCGGATAATCTCTCCAAACCCACAGTGGTAAACATGTCGCTCGGCTTCCCGCCCGAGGCGCTCAAGCTGCCGGCCTATCGGCGTGCGGCCGACATCTTTCGCCGCGTCCTGCGCAACTTGACCGAGGACTTTGGCGTTCTGGCAGTGGTGGCAATCGGCAACGACGGCCCGGGCCAAATGCGTGCGCCGGGCTTCTATCCCGAGTGCATGGGTGTGGGTGCGGTGGACTTCGAGTACAATGTGGCCGACTACAGTGGCGGCGGTATTTCGCCCATATCGGGCAAGCCGAAGCCAGACATTGCCGGCATTGGCAACGATGTGGTGAGCGCCTTCGAGCGCACCATGGCCAACCGCAGCCGCTATGTGCGCATGAGCGGCACCAGCATGGCCTCGCCCTATGTGGCGGGCATCGCAGCGCTTTATGCGTCAGTCCGGCCCGATCTGCAGGGAGCGGACCTGCGCCAGCGGCTGCTTTCGAGCGCGCTGCCCCTGAAGGATAGCCGGGACCGCGTGGGTGCGGGGCTGGCCCGCTACGTGAACTATGGAGGCTGATCATGTCGACAAACGGTACGACGCCCAGCGGCTCCGCACGCAAGAGCGTGCGCGGTTCCGCCGCCCAGGGTCCCTTCTACAAAGTGATGGTGGCATTGCGCGGCATGGAGAAGGCGAGCGCGAGCGGCGATGACCGCGCTGCCAAGAGCGCAGCCATGCGTGCCGCAGCCGCAGAAGGGCGCGCCGCTGTTGTGGCATGGCTCAAACAGCAGAACGTACAGGGTGAGTACAAGCATGTGAGCCAGCCGACGGCCTTCGGCACCTTCACGATGGAATGCTCTGCGGCGGTTGTGCGGCTGCTCAAACGTGCGCCCGGCGTGGAGAGCGTGCTGCGCGTGAGCGACGTTCCTTTGGAAGTTGTCTCCCGCAAGCGCTGAACTGATTCGGTGGTGGATGCCATCGCCCTTGGAGAGGGAATGGGAACGGGGATCGGGATCAAGGAACCTTCCCTGATCCCCGTTCCGTCTCTTGCAATGTAGAATGCAGTGCATTGAATTCGGCCACACCCAACACCCGACACCCAACACCCCACACCCATGCTTTCATCTGACTACCCGATGTTGCCCGTATCCGAAGCGCTGGAGATTGTGTTGCGCATGGCGCAGCCGCTGGCGCCGCGCCCGTTGCCGGCAGCCATGGCGCAGGGGTATGTGCTTGCCGAAGCGG
The DNA here is from genome assembly GCA_963773745.1 of uncultured Chloroflexia bacterium. Lineage (GTDB taxonomy): Bacteria > Chloroflexota > Anaerolineae > Caldilineales > Caldilineaceae > UBA5069. The sequence goes on along the minus strand of CAVZCL010000001.1, from coordinate 302,883 downwards.
TTGCGGCAGCGGCGCCACTGCCGCCCTTCGCAGCGTCCGTCAAGGATGGTTATGCAGTCGTGGCGGCTGATGGGCCCGGCATCTATCCTGTGACCGGCAAAATTGCCGCGGGCGAAATGGCAGGCTTTGTGCTTGTGCCCGGACAGGTGGCCTACATAACCACGGGCGCACCACTGCCAAAGGGCGCAGATGCGGTGATCCAGGTGGAGGACACGAAGTCGGGACCCAATGGCACAGTCGAGATGCTGCGCGCAGCACGCGTGGGCGAGGACGTGCGCCCCGTGGGCTACGACATTGCCGCCGGCGCGCAGGTGCTTGCCGGCGGCGAGCGCCTTGGGCCCGCCGAACTGGGCTTGATTGCCACTGTGGGCGTGACGGAGGTGCTTGTCCACCCCAGGCCGCGCGTTGGCGTGCTCTCCACGGGCGACGAACTGACCATGGCCGGCGCGCCCCTTGTGCCCGGGCGCATTTATGACAGCAACGGCCCCACTCTGCGCGCCGCCGTGGCGTGGGCGGGTGGCGAGGTGGTGGACCTGGGCATCGCGCCCGATGAAGAAGCGGCCCTGCGCTCGGTCATGAGCCGCGCACTTGCCACCTGCGACGTCATCCTGACGAGCGGCGGCGTGAGCATGGGCGAGCTTGACCTGATCAAGAAGCTCGTGGCCGAAGAAGGCACGGTGCATTTTGGCCGCCTGCGCATGAAACCGGGCAAGCCATGCACCTTCGCCACGCTGCCGGTGGGGGTTGATGATACGCGCCCGCGCCTGCTCTTTGGGCTGCCGGGCAATCCAGTCAGCAGCCTCGTCACCTTCTACCTGCTGGCGCTGCCGGCGATTCGCCGCATGGCCGGCTGGCGCGAACCCACGCTGACGCGCGTCAACGCTGTGCTTGACGCGCCGCTCGAGCTTGACCCCGCACGCCCCGAGTACCACCGCGCGCGCCTCGCATGGGATGCCACGCTGCATGGCGGCGTGGGGGGCTGGCGGGCCACCAGCACAGGCAGCCAGGCCAGCAGCCGCCTCCTGAGCATGCACGGCGCAAATGCGCTGCTTGAGCTTCCCCAGGCCGATGGCGCATTGGCGGCGGGAAGTGTGGTGGAGGCGCTGATTATTGGTGATTGGTGAATTGGCAAGTGGTCATGTAGGTCATTGGGCAGGGCCACACGCGGCGGAGTCTGACTCGATCAGCAGCGGCGCAAAAACCAATACGCCATTTGCCAATTACCAGTTCACCACTTGCCACTTCACCATATTACGAATTGTCCTGTAGACACAAGGCACACCTATGTCCGGTTTGACACACCTTGATGAGAAGGGCCACGCCACCATGGTGGACGTGAGCGAAAAGAACGCCACCTCGCGCACGGCGGTTGCGCGCGGCGAGGTGCGCATGCAGCCGGCCACACTGGCCGCGATTCGCGAGGGCAGCGTGCCCAAGGGCGACGTGCTCGCTGCGGCGCGCATTGCGGGCATCATGGCAGCCAAGCGCACGCCGGAGCTCATCCCCCTCTGTCACACGCTGCTGCTGACGAAGGCGGCGGTTGAGTTCGAGATCGACACGGCGCAGAGTCGCGTTATCATTACGGCCATCGTGCGCTGCCAGGGGCAAACGGGGGTTGAGATGGAGGCGCTGACGGCGGTCAGCGTGGCCGCGCTCACCATCTACGACATGGCCAAGGCGCTGGAGAAGACGATGGTCATCGGCGACATCTGCCTCGTGGAGAAGCAGGGCGGCAAGTCGGGCGACTGGCAGCGGGGCGCAGAAGCACACGGGGGTGCGGCATGAATGTGTCAGTGCGGCTCTTTGCCACCCTGCGCCAGCAGGCCGGCTGGAAGGAGCGATCCTTTGAACTGGCTGAGGGCGCCACGCTGCGCGACCTGGTGGCGGCTGTGGAAGCCGCGCAGCCGGAGCTTGCCCTGAGCAAGCGCACCTTTTACGCTGCGGTCAACGAGGAATATGCCAAGGGCGACTGGCCGCTGCACGAGGGCGACACCGTGGGCATCTTCCCGCCCGTTTCCGGCGGCGCAGAGAGCGATAGCGCAAGCAGCGAAGCTGGCGAGGCCCCACGCAAGCTCTTTGAACTGACCGATGCGCCGCTCTCTCTGGACGACATCGCCGCGCGCGTCAACCGGCCAGACTGCGGCGCAATCACCACCTTTGCGGGCATGGTGCGCGGCGCAACCGCCACCGACTCGGGCACGCGCGGCACCGATTTCCTCGAATACGAGGCCTATGCAGGCATGGCCGAGCGCTCCATGGCGGCGATTGCCGACGAGATGCGTGCGCGCTGGCCCATGGTGCGCGCCGTCAGCATCCTGCACCGCACGGGGCGCATTGAAGTGGGCGAGCCCAGTGTGCTCATAGCCGTGGCCACGCCGCACCGCGGCGACGGCTGCTTTGAGGCGTGCCAGTATGCCATTGAGCGACTCAAGGCTGTGGTGCCCATCTGGAAGCAGGAGAACTGGAGCGACGGGCAGGTGTGGGTCGAAGGGCCGCGCCAGCCCGATCTCGAACTCAATCCGCCCGCGCATGAAGGGTGAGAACTGAAGCGAGGCTTCCGACTTTGGAAGCCTCGCTTCGATTGCTCGAGCACTCCAAAATTGTTTGACAGACGCGCGGCGGACTGCTATACTAATCTCTCTACCTTGTCCGGCACTGTGCCGGCAGGGCGCAGCTTAACAGCCGAAGAATCGGGGCGGAATTATCGTCACTGCAGGCCATGCCTGTAGAGGAACTTCCCGACTCCCAGCCGGAGCGATCCGGCAAGGTTGCCTCACGAAACAGCAAGTGGGGGCGGTTGCCGGGAAACGGGCAACTGACTACAACCGCAACAGAGAGCAGACCCGCTGTCTCTTTCAATCGCCTTCGGGCGATTGAGCAGATACAGTGAGGGGTGAAAGGGTGGGGTAAGAGCCCACCGGCGGCTGCAGCAATGCAGCCGGCCAGGCGAGCGTGCAACTGGGAGCAAGGCGAGTGGGTTTGGCGCTGTGCCTGAAAGGGTATGGAGTTGAATCTCGTCGCAGCGGTGCGGGTGAGGCCGGGTTACACCCGGCAGGCCACAAACCGCCGGCGCAATCAGCAGGAACCGGGCAACCGGCAACTGGTGCGCCGAGATAGATGACGATGCAACTGCGGGCCAGAAACGGCCGGGTTGACAGAATTGGGGGTAAAATTCCGTCCCGGCTCACGCTGCCTTTACAGGGGTGGGAAGCACACACGGCAGCCCCCGAAATTTGCTGCAGCAATCGTGCTGTAGTACACTCCGGAGGCCGTGCAGGCGTGCATGCGCCGACGTGGCGGAATGGCAGACGCGATAGACTTAGGATCTATTACCTGATTGGGTGTGGAGGTTCGAGTCCTCTCGTCGGCACCTGAGGGGCCAGTGGGGGCCCGTGGCCTAGCGGGAAGGCGTCTCCTTTGCAAGGAGAAGATCGTCGGTTCGAATCCGACCGGGTCCACTCTCCACGCTCGAGCGCAAGGCGATTCCGCACCGCAAATGTTGTGTGGAAAGTGCAGCGCACCGAAGCGGTGAGATTGAGCAGTTGGCTGTAACCAAATGAATGCGGGCGTAGTTCAGTGGTAGAACGTCTCCTTGCCAAGGAGAAGGTCGAGAGTTCGAATCTCTTCGCCCGCTCTGACAGGTCGGTCACTTGGCCGACAAGATGATATCGGCCTGTGGGCCGAAGCTTGAACGGGTCGGCCCCATGGCCGACCTTTTGTCAGCGAAGCACCGGCGGCATCTGTCGCGTCCATTGCCTTCGCCGAGATAGCTCAGTCGGTAGAGCACGGCACTGAAAATGCCGGTGTCCCCAGTTCAAGTCTGGGTCTCGGCACACAAGCGGAAGATTCAACCGCGTGGGCCTGCCCGCACGTCCGCAAGCCCACGGGTGCCCGGATCTGCGGGCAGTCTGTTAGGTAGGTGGTGGAGGCCCTTATCCGGGGGCCATTGGTGGGGGATCGTCCAATGGCAGGACTACGGACTTTGGATCCGTCAATCGGGGTTCGAATCCCTGTCCCCCAGCCATAGCCGGGGTTGCGCTCCTTGTGGCGCACAAGACCCCAGCACTACGGCGCTTGTAGCTCAATGGCAGAGCACTAGATTGTGGATCTAGATGTTGTGGGTTCGAGCCCCATCAAGCGCCCCAAGCCAGGAAGCCGCCGAGAAATCTCTCGGCGGCTTTGTTTTTGTGCAATTCGTGTACTCTGATCAAACTCTGTTGATGAGATCCAGGTTGTAGCTGCGTGCCATCCCTGGAATGAGAAACAGGTCAATCAGTACCCATAAACCTGGAATTGCGATTGTTACCAAGCCAATGCCCGTTGGTATCAAGAACGCCGAAATGATCGTAAGCAATAGAATGGCAATGCCCGAACCGGTTCGCCCCAGATAGAAGCGGTGCACACCCAACATGCCGATGAAGAACCACAGCAGATAAGCCACACCAGCGGACTTCTTGCGAGCTTCAAATTGCATCATGCGGTTTGCGTCGTAGTTCATATGACTACCTCAGGGGTTGTGCAGCTGCCAGTAGCATCTTTGAGATTGTTGAACTTCGTGCATCTCTACGTCAATACAGTACTTACACATTGTTCCGAAAGCGTTGTACAACACGCGACAGCTTTTGGTGCCCCTGCGACGAGATATCCTGTGTCCACACAATCTTCCAGGTTCCCGCAGCCTTGACTTCAAAATCATTCCGCCTGGGTGCAACTTCCTATGTCTACCCGGGCGATCTCGTCTATAACGCCACGCGCCTTGCCGGCCACGTGCAGGACATGGAGTTGGTTCTTTATGTGACGGAAAGCGGCGCGCACAATCTGCCCACCGCTGCCCAGGTGGCGCACCTGGCGCAGATTGGCGCACATGCAGGGCTGAGCTATACGGTGCATTTGCCGCGCGATTTGCGCGGCGACGGCGGCGATTCGCTGCAGCTGGCACAGCAGGTCATCGAGCTGTGTGCGCCGCTCAATCCCCACGCATACGTCATGCACGTGGATGGTGACGGCGTGGGCACGGCGGCGTGGACTGCACAGGCCATCGATGCACTGGCGCAGGTGGCAGCGTGGGCGGGCGACCCTGCGCTGATTGCGCTGGAGAACCTCGAGAGTTACGCGCCCGACCATCTGCTGCCAATCTTTGCCGCGCTGCCAATTGCGCGCACGTTGGACATTGGCCATTTGTGGAAGGCGGGCAGCACGGTGGAGCCGGTCATTTCCGCATGGCTGCCACATGCGCGCGTTGTGCATATGCACGGCGTGCGCCGCCGGGACGGCGCAATGGAGGACCACGGCACGCTGGCCTGGCTGCCGCGAGCGACGCTGGCTTCCGTGCTGGAGCAGTTGACGGGCTGGGCCGGCGTGCTAACGCTGGAGGTCTTTGAGGACGATTTCTTTACGAGCCGCGACGCCCTCGCCAGGGCGCTTGCCACACAGGACGATTGAAACGAGCCACAATGTACACAATCACTGTACCCAGTGCCGAGGTTGCGGCGCAGGCTGCCGCGCGCCAGTTGATCCTGACGAAGCCCACGGGCGCGCTGGGACGCCTTGAGGCGCTCTCCGTTCGCCTGGCCGCAATGACGGGCGACATCTCATGGCTGCCCTCGCGGCGCGCCTGCCTGGTTTTCGCAGGCGACCACGGCATTGCGCAGCGGGGCGTTAGCGCCTACCCGCAGGAGGTGACGCGCCAAATGGTGCTCAATTTTCTGGCAGGCGGCGCGGCGGTCAACGTGCTCGCACGCCAAATGGGGGCGCGCCTCGTCGTTGTGGATGCAGGCGTCGCAGGCGATCTGGATGCCGCGCCTCACCTCGTCATTGGCAAGGTGGCGCGCGGCACCGCCGACCTGAGCGTGGGCGCAGCGATGGCACAGGCCCACGCCGACGCCGCTTTCGCACTGGGCGCAGCGGTACTGGAGCAGCAGCTAGACGAGGGGCTGGATATCCTCGCGGTGGGCGAAATGGGCATTGGCAATACGACCAGCGCGAGTGCGATTGTGGCAGCGATTACCGGCCGTGCCGTGGCCGAGGTGACGGGGCGCGGTACGGGGCTGGACGACGCCGGCCGCCTGCGCAAAATCGCATTGGTGGAGGAGGCGCTGGCGCTGCATGCACCATGCAACGTTGACACGTTGCGCAAAGTCGGTGGCTTCGAGATTGGCGCGATGGCCGGCGCGATGACGGCTGCCGCGGCTGCGCGCATCCCTGTGGTGCTGGATGGCTTCATCAGCACGGCGGCGGCACTGATTGCCGTGCAACAGAACGCAGGCGTGCGCGACTATCTGGTGGCCAGCCACCGCAGCGTGGAGCCGGGCCACCGCGCCGCACTCGAGTGGCTGGGGTTGGAGCCGCTGCTTGATCTGGACCTGCGCCTGGGCGAGGGCACTGGTGCGCTGCTGGCTCTACCCGTTATCGAGGCATCCATGCGCACGCTGCAGGAGATGGCAACTTTTGAATCGGCAGGTGTGAGCGACCGTGCGGACTGACCTGGTGCGCGCCTTTGGGCTGCTTACAATCATCCCCGCCTGGCGTGGCGAGGATGCGCGTCCGCTGGGTCACAGCTTTGCCTGGTATCCGCTGGTTGGGGTGGTGATTGGAGTGGCGCTGGCGCTGCTTGCGCTGTTGCCTGTGCCGCCTGCAGTGGGGGCCTTCCTGCTGCTGCTGGCGTGGGTAGCAATCAGTGGCGGCCTGCATGTGGATGGCCTGGGCGATGCCTGCGACGGCCTGCTGGCCACGGTCGAACCTGCGCGGCGGCTGGAGATTATGAAGGATCCGCGCACGGGTTCGTGGGCGGTGCTGGGGATTGTACTGCTGCTGTTGGGCAAGTATGCGGCGCTGAGCACGCTCTACGGCCACACGGCGGCCACGGCGGCGCTGCTGGCTGCCCCCGTGGCGGGGCGCTGGGCCATGGTCTATGCCGCTCAGCACTTTGGGCCGGCGCGGCCCGGCGGCATGGGCGCGCTCTTTCGTGAAGGTTTGGGGCGGCGCGAGCTGGCCATTGCCACGCTAACCACGTTGGCGGCAATCGGTGTGGCTGCGTGGCTTGCGCCACAGCTTCTCATGGTGCTGTTGATTGCGCCGCTGCTGGTGCTTGGTCTGGGTGCATGGGCGGCAAAGCGCCTTGGTGGCGGTCTCACAGGCGACACGTACGGCGCATTGTGCGAAATTGTCGAACTGGTAACTCTCCTGGGGGTGGCGCTGTGGCCGGTCGGTTGAGCTTTGTACTGGGCGGGGCGCGCAGCGGCAAGAGCACCTACGCGCAGGAGTGGGCACAGGCACAGGGCAAGCCTGTGCTCTTCGTGGCTACGGCGCAGGCCTTTGATGAGGAGATGCGCAGCCGCATTGCGCGCCATCAGGCCGAACGTCCGCCCACATGGCGCACGCTGGAGCAGCCGCTTGATGTGGGGCTCACCCTGCAGAAGCACCCTCCGGCCGAGCCGGTGGTTGTGGTGGACTGCCTGACGCTGCTGGTCTCCAACATCCTGCTGGCGCTGTCCGAAGACGCTGCGCAGGCGCAGGTGAATGCCGCGGCGCTGGCCGAGGCCGAGGCGCTGCTGCAGGCGCAGCGCGCCAGCAATGCCGCCTGGCTGATTGTGAGCAACGAGGTGGGCATGGGGATTGTGCCGCCGTCGCACCTGGGGCGCTTCTACCGCGATGCGCTGGGGTATGCCAATCAGCACATTGCCCGATCGGCCGATGAGGTTGTGCTGCTGGTGGCCGGCATTCCCTGGCGGCTAAAGGGCGAGGAAGCAAGCAATAGGGAGCAGGAAGCTGGGAGTAGGGAATGCGGAGCCGTTCAGTCCGGCTGACGCCAACGTGGACCCAAAAACGCGCTTGACATCCCCAACTATCTATGGAATACTGTGGTCATCCTGGAACGGTGCACTGGATTCCGGCGTTTGGCCAGTATGACAGGCCGTTTCAGCTCACATTGCTATCCCATACTAAAGGAGGTGATGCTTATGGATTGCAGTAACCAATCCACTCCGGCAGCGTCATCTCTGAGGGTTAACCTCTAGAATCGCTGTCGGAGAAGCAGGAAAGCAGGCCCGCATCGCAAGATGCGGGCCTGCTGTTTTGTGTGCGCCAGGCGCAGGGCATTCGTGGCGGCGGCCAATGAACGTTGGCGACTCATTTCCGTGTGAAGCGCGTTCCCCGCAGCTGCCGCCGCAGGCTTCACCGCCGCTACGAAGCGGCTGCCTGCATTGCTAAAGCACCCACTGCATGAGCAGTGTGGCGAGGCCCAGGAAGAGCGCAAAGCCCAATACATCCGTGGTGGTCGTCACGAAGATGCTGGAGGCGAGTGCAGGGTCAACGCCAATGACGCGCAGCAGCATGGGCACAAGTGTGCCGAAGGTTGCCCCGACGATCATGTTGCCAAACATGGCCAGGCCAATGATCAAGCCCAGCCACCAGTTCTGCGTGAACTGCGCCACCAGCAGCGCCACCAGTGTCCCCACCACAATGCCGTTGACCATGCCCACACGCACCTCGCGCCAGAGGGTGTGGGCTGTGTCGCTCGGCTCTACCTCGCGCAGCGCCAGCGAGCGCACAACCACCGTCATTGTCTGTGTGCCGGCGTTGCCCCCCTGGCCCGTAACAATGGGCATGAGCGCGGCGAGAATCGTCACCTTGGCAATGGTGGCATCGAAGAGGGAGACCACATAGGCGGCCACAAAGGCGGTGCCCAGATTGATGACGAGCCACGGCAGCCGGTTGCGCAGAATCTGCCAGAAGGGGCTGTCGATGTCCGCATCGTCACCCAGCTGTGCCAGGCGGTAGATGTCCTCGGTGGCCTCTTCCTCGAGGACGTCGACGAGATCGTCTACGGTGATGATGCCGACGAGGCGGCCGTCGCCATCCGCTACGGGCAGGGCGAGCAGGTCATAACGCGCCAACAACTGGGCCGCCTCCTCCTGATCAGCGTTCACCGCCACTGAGATGACATCGCGGTCCATAATCGATTCAATCGTCTGCTCAGGGTCCGCCAGAATCAGCGCGCGCAGGTTGACGTGGCCAATGAGGCGCGAGTTGCGGTCGAGCACGTAGAGGTAAAAGATCTCCTCGGCGTCCTCATAGTGTTCGCGCAGATAGCTGACGGCCTCGCGCACACGCATCCAGCGGCGCAGCGAGGGGGGCGGCAGGTTCATGATACCGCCGGCCGTGTCGGCAGGATACTGGAGCAGGGAGGTGACCTCGGCCGGCTCGTTCATTTCGCCGATGAGTTCGGCGGCTTCCTCGGGCTCCATCTCGCCGAGGAGGTCGGCGGCGGCGTCAGGCTCCATCTCGCCGAGCAGGTCGAGGAGGGTTTCGCGGTCGAGGTTTTCGGCCACCTCGGCCATGTCCTCCTCGTACATCTGCTCAAAGACTTCGGCAAGCTGCTCGGTTTCGATGCGCTTGACGAGCTCGGTCTGCTCGGCGTCATTCAGCTCATTGAGGATTTCGGCGGCGTCGGCCGGGTGGAGGCCGCGCAGCAGCGTGGCAGCAGCGTCGAAGTCGGCGGCGTCCAGCAGCTCCTGAATGCGCTCGAGCGCGATGTCGTACTTCACGGGGTCGACCATGGCCGCTCTCCTGTCTGGTTGCGGGCGCGGCGCGATGCGCGCGCGTCGTCATGGCGGCAGCGCGCGCTGAGAAGCGCAAAGACCGTGCCTGGGATGGCACGGCGGCGTCGATGTGGTTAGGTCGGCAATTGGGTGCTCGCGGAGTCAACCCCCGCGCAGCAACTTCGGCAACGAGAGTTCGTTACGAAGCAGGTGAGGAGAAATGACCCTGCAAGCCGCCCACGGCGGACGGGCCGGCCAAGGGGCCGGCCACCACAGCGCGCTGCGGCAGGCAATTTGTGGACGGCGTCTGCCGTCGTTGGTAACGCATGGCGACCACTGACAGTTGTGTGTCCCCGGCAGGGAAACGACAACTGGGCGGCTGGCCATCCGTTTCGGGCGTGCTGGTGGACGCCTCGGGTGCTGCGAGAATTGAATCCATCGTTTGCGTGTTTTGCAGGCCGCCATGAACGTGTTGGCGCCTTCTCCGCGCCGCGGCATGATAGCACCGGCGCGACGGGCTGTCAATCTGGCCTCGAGGCGACAACTGCAACTTCTCAACGCAAAGGCGCAAAAGCAGCAAAGAAGCGCAAAGGGAAAGCAAGGGGAAAACAGAGGGGGAGAGCTTGCGCCCTCCCCCGATGACTGTTATGCGATTGGCTGCTTGCGCAGGGTTACTTGACCTTGATGATGTCCGCCTCGAAGCCAGGGGCCTGGCTGCGGTAGAGCATCAGCAGGCCGCTCTGCGACGGCGAAGCGGCTGCACCGCCCGGCACCCGCACAGGCTGGAAGGAGGTGAAGGACCACGGCGCAATGTTCTCGATGAAGCCCAGCGGGCCGAACTTTGGCTTGGCAGGGGTGAAGACCATGCCTTCGATGGCGTCTGTAAGGGCGCCAGTGAAGTAGTTGTCAAAGGCATAGACACTCAGCGTCATCTTGCTGTTTGCCGTGGCGCCAATGGCTGCAAGCGGGATGTACATGCGCATGTTGGCGCTGTTCAAGTCTGCATCTGCATAGAAGTATGCGCCGCCCGTGCCTGTTGCAAGATCCACGACATAGACGAGCACCTGGCCCGTGGAGGCAAAGGCTCCGGCTTCGGCCGTGTAGGCCACGAAGTCGTCCACGCCGTCGCTGTTGACGTCGATGTAGACGTCGAACTCGGCGGGGTAGGCCTGGTGCGAGCGCTCACCGTAGGTGGTGATGCCCACGTCGAGAATGCCGTCATAGGCGCGTGCGCCCACTGCCGCGCAGGTCTATGACAGCGAGGTTGGAACCGGCGCCGGGAATCTGATTCTTGGGAATGCGCGGGCTGGTGCCGAGCAGAGCGTAGATGTCTCCCTGGCCCTGTTCCACGCCGGCGTTGAAGAGCTTGACAAACGTGTGCTTGTTGAGGGGGGGATCCGGAGCGGCAGCGCCACCAGGCCCGCCGACTTGCGCGGCATGATCTGCCAGGGCAAGGCAACGCTATCCTTCTTGTCGCCAATGGTCAGGTAGCCGTCGAACTCCACGCTTTGCAGCAGCGAGCCGTCGCCGCCCAATTTGCCACTGTTCAACTCCCACATGGGCAGCCGCGTGCCGTCCACCAGCATCAGCACGTTGAAGCTTGTGGACTGCCCAGCGCGCACGAAGATCTTGCTGGGTGTGAAGACGCGCACAGCGCCCGAGGCTGCGTCATCGGCGTAGCGGAAGCCCGGCGATACGTTGAGCCAGCGGTTGCTGCCGCCGTAGTTGGTGACCTTGACGGTCTTCCAGAAGAGGCCACCGGAGGTGATGGCCTGGTAGCCGAAGGAGAGGCTGGGGATGCCGCTCTTGCTCTCCCAGGCGGCAATGGAGGTGCCGATGGCGTTGTTAACGCGCACTTCGCCGCCGCCAATGCGGGTGATCGGGGCCAGCACGCCTGGCTGTGTGGCCGGATTGGTCTGAATGTTGGTATCGCCCGTGTTCATGAGGCGGGCGCGCACTTCGGTGGGTGTGGCGTTGGGGTATTTGCTCAGCACCAGTGCGGCGGCGCCGGAGACCATGGGCGCAGCGCCCGATGTGCCGCCGAACGCGCCCTCCTCGGTGCCAAAGCCGGCCAGCGCCGAGACGGAAGCGCCCGGTGCGCCGATATCCGGCTTGACCTGCTGGAAGGAGTAGCTGGGGCCGCGCGAGGAGGAGCCAACCATGGCGCCAATAAGCGCAATCGAGTTGGCCGGCAATACAGAGACATTGACCGGTGCAGCAAGATTGGCCTTGATTAGGTCGGCGTAGCTCTTGATGATGACCAGCGTCGGCACGAAGGTGTCGCCGCCGCCGAAGCTGAAGCTGACTGCGTCGCCATCGGCAATCAGACCGAGGAGGACGCCAATCGCGCCGGCCTTGGCTGCAGTGTCGGTCTTGAGCGAAATGGCGCATGTACCACGATCAACCAGGGCAACCTTGCCGGTCGGATCAGCCAGCAGGGTTTCGCCAGGGCAAGCTGTGCCCACATAGACAACGTCGCCTGTGAAGCCTGCGCCAATGGGCGCCCAGTCCACGCTCTCGGTGTTGCGGTAGGAGCCCTCAATTGCTGCCGGGCTGTTGATGACAAGCGGGTAGGTGACAGCGCTCGGCACCTGCGTCTGGGCAACGCTGATGACTTCGGGCTGACTCGAGGGTGAGCCGAGAATGTAGGGCCGGTCGGCGCTGTTGCCTGCCGACGCGACGACGACCACGCCTGCCTTGACGGCGTTGGCGCTGGCAAAGCTCAGGTCGTCTTCCTTCTGGCCGTACGAGGAGCCGAGCGACATGTTGATGACGTCGACGGCGTCAGACATATTCATGTCGCCGTTGGGGTCCAGTGCGAACTCCATGCCCTGGAGCAGCGCAATGCCGCTGCAGGAGGAGGAGACTGCCGAGCAGACCTTGACGGCGAGCAGGCTGGCATCGGGGGCAACGCCCTTGTGGGTGCCGTCCAGACTCTTGCCGGCGATGATGTCGGCGACATGCGTGCCGTGGCCTTCATAGTCGATGGGGTCCGGGTCGGGCTTCTCAACCGTGTTCGGCCATGATTCGCCTACGAAGTCGTATCCATCCACAACCTTGGCTGTGGGGAAGAGGCCATCGCGCGTTGTGTTGAGCGGGTCGCTGTTGGAGAGGCCGTAGGCCGCATCGTAGTCCGCGAGCAGTCCCGAGCCGCCGAGGTTGAAGTGGGTGTAGTCGATGCCGCTGTCGAGCACCGCCACGCGCACGCCGGCACCCGTCACGCCGTTGTCCTGCACTGCCTTTGCGCCAATGTAGGGCACGGTCTCGCTCAGGTCCATCTCGTAGTTGCGCACGGGATTGACGTGGAGCACGCCCGGGCGGGCGACAATCTGATCAACCAATGCCGCGTCCGTCTCGATGATGACGGCGTTCATGGCCACGTTGAGCGAGGCAATCAGGACGGCGTTGGGGTCATTGGCCCGCACGAAATCCACAAGCGAAGCCTGCTCTACGGCTGCGGCCTGCACACTGGCATCAGCAGACTGCACTTCGCCAGAGGCGACAACCTGCGCGACCGAGGGCGTGCTCAGGCGCACAACCAGCTTGACGCGCCCTGTTGCTCCACGCAGCGCCGGGCTCGCAGTCCCTTCGGGCACCGCGCCGTCGGGCACGCGCAAGGCTTCGGGCACCTGGGCCGGGCGGATACCCGCCGCGGCGTTGTCTACAGCTTCATCGGTGGCTTCAACTTCAATCTCGCCGCTGCCGTTCACCATGAGCGGCAGATAACTCGCTGGGGGGAATGCCGACGGATTGTCGGGCACATCTGGATCATCCTGCGCAAAGGCAGGCATGGCGCTGACTAGAACAAGCGCGATGGCAAGCACCAGATTCAGCAAGGGTTTTCGCATACGGGTGACTCCTTCATGGATGGTGGTTGACTACGATTTGAAGGCACAGCACAGCTTGAAGGCACAGCACAGCTTGAAGGCACAGCACAGCTTGAAGGCACAGCACAGCTTGAAGGCACAGCACAGCAAGCAGCGCGCCGAAGCGCAGCGGATTGACAATTCGCAACCAGGACTTGCGGGGGAGGGAAGAAAGGTCGACAGGGTAACACCGCCGGCAAGCACTGCCAGCCCCCAAAGGCTCGGCCGCACGACTCTTGATTGGCTACCGGTGACGAACGTGGATCGGCGCTGCGGAGATGCAAGAACTGCGGGAATGGGCTGCGCGCAATACGCATGCGCGCTGCCCGATTTTACGTCGAGTGGGCCACAGGAATGCGGGGGAGTGCATGCCAGACCCAGCAATACTCACATCATAGCGACCCAGTGCGTGCTCGTCAACCCCCAATCCTCGAAATGAAGCAATTGGGAACAAACGACTCCGGTGTTTGCTGGCCGATCATTTGGCAAGTGGTGCTCCCGTGGCTACAGATACGCCTCCACGCGCGTCAGAAAATCGGCCAGCGTGGCATGGAAACGTGTGGCCTCTTCCAGATGGGGATGGTGCGCGCTCTGCTCAAAGAGCAGATATTCGGAGTAGGGAATGGCGCGGTGGAGCGACGCCGTGATGTGCGGCGGCGTCTCGTCGTGCGCGCCGCCCAAGACGAGCGTGGGCACGTTGATGGCGTCGAGGCGCTCCGTCACATCCCAGGTGGCCAGCGGGCCGCTGGGCGCGAAGGGGTGGGGACCCCAGAGGCTTTCCCTGACTTCGGGATAGCGCTGCGCCGAGGCGCGACTGCGGCGCAGGCAATCGGGCAGTGGGTCAAGGCGGCAGCCGTGGCGCTGGTCAAAGAGCGCGGCGGCTTCGGCGTAACCGGTGACAGCGGTCGAATTGTCCTGAATGGCCTGCGTGAGGGCGAGGCGCGCGCCCATGGGCAGGCCGGCGATGAGCTCGTGCACTTCGTCCATCCATGCCGGCACGGAAGCGGGTGTGGAGATGAGGGTGAGGCTGGCAATACCGGGCGCGCCGGAGAGCGCGTGCTCCAGCGCCAGCATGCCCCCCCAGCCGTGGCCCAGGAGATGCACATGGTTGAGGCCCAGTGTGCGCCGCACAACGCTCAACTCCTCCACGAAGAGATCGACACTCCAGAGCGCCGCGTCATAGGGGTGATCGGAGAGGCCGCAGCCCAACTGGTCGTACAAGACGACGCGCCGCCCGTCGGCATGCACGCTGAGCGGCTGCAAATAGTCGCTGGGCATGCCCGGGCCTGCGTGCAAGACGACGAGCGGCAGCTTGCCCGCGGCTTCGCCTGCGCCCGTGATGCGGTACCAAACACGGTGGCCGTGGAAGAGCAGGTGGCCGTCGGTTGTGGGAAGCTGGTGCGGTTCGTCTTGTGTGCTCATGGGATGCGCGCCGTTTCGATGATGGAGCAATGAAGAGAGTCTGCGGCAAAGGTTCGCAGCGTGCAAGCGAAAGCACGAATCAGGAAAGCGAAGGCGCAACGCTTCAGGGCTGCAGCAGTGCGTCGCCAATCTCGGCCATACGCCGCCACCAGCGCTCCATTGTGCGCGTGCCCAGCATTGCCCACCCCATGGCTGCCTCGGGGTCCCATGCGGCATAGGCGCCGCTTTGGCCGCCGTGGCCAAAGGTGGCGGCACTGGCGCGGGCGGGCGCGAAGTGAGGCTCCTTGTGGCCATGCAATTCTGCGCCAAGGCCCCATGGGCAGGGGTCCCACTCGAGCCAGCCGCTAAAGCCGCCGGCAAGGCCGCAGGTCTGATCACGAACAGCATCCGCACGCAGCGCGGGCGGCAGGAAGCCGTCATCGGCCACGGCAAAGGCGTGGACCAGCGCCAGCGCGCCCGCCGCTGTGGTAATGAGCCCGCCCCACGGGAAGCCCAGCGTGCGATACCAGGGTGAATTGTAGGGCTCCAGCGCGGTTCCGGCGAAGTTGCCCAGCAGGCCACCTGTGCAACCGGGCGTCCGCGGCGGCTCTGTGCCCAGATAGCCCTCAATGGCAAGGGGAGCCAGCACGAGTTCGGCCAGGGCTGCCTGGAAGCGCTGGCCGCGGGCACGCTCGACGGCCAGCGCGGCGAGGCCAATGCCCACGTTGCTGTAGCGCACGCGCGCGTTTGGCGCGTCGGCCACCGGCGTGTGCAGCAGCGCCGTCTGCACGCTCTCCCACGTGAGGCCCGGGCCGTAGGGCGCTGCGCCGGGCGCGATGTCCTCGGGCAGGCCGGCCGTATGCGAGAGCAAGTGGCGCAGCGTTACGCCTGGCTGCGCGGCGGCAGCGTCGGGCAGGAGCGTGTCGAGCGGGGCATCCAGCGAGAGGGCGCCGCCGGCCACGGTGCGCAGCACGGCGAGCGTTGTGGCCAGCTTGGTGATGGAGGCCACGGGCAGGAGCGTATCGGCCATGAGAGGCACGCCGGCCGCGTCGGCGCCAAAGGCGCGTACCTCCACCGGCTTGCCCACACGCCGCGCGGCCACCACCAACCCGGGCACGCCGGGTTTGTCCTGCAATTCTGCTGCGATTTCAGCAATGCGTTGCCAGTTCAAAGGTGTTCCTTCTGTAGCGACATCCTGGTATGCGGGCGAAAGCAATGTCGGTCACGATACGAAGTCCAGCGTGCGGAACCAGGCCGAGACGAGCGGCAGATATTGGCGATCGTAGGGCGTCCACCAGTGACGCCCGGCTGGAATCTCGCTGAAAAGGCTGCTTGGCCGCTCGCCCGCGATCATGGCGCCCACTTCGCGCCCCAGTTTGCCGGCGATGGCCACACCGTGACCTGCATAGCCGTACGCGTACCAGACGGCACCGTCAGACGCGCTGCCCTGTGTAACGGGCGCGCGCGGCCAATGTGGGGCATGAGGTCGAAGGTGAGGCCCAGCTTGCCGGTCCACGTGTGCGATATGGGCGCGCCGTGCAACTGCGGAAAGACCTCCACCATGCGCGCCCGCAACATGCGTGCGCTCTCCTCTATGTTGAGGCTGGTCGAGAGATCATGGCGACCGCCGAAGAGCATGCGGCCGTCGGGCGTGAGCCTGAAGTAGTTGAGGAAATGGCGGCTGTCAAAGAACATGCGCCGCGCGGGCTCACTTCGGCCTGCATTGCGGGCGTCAACGGCTCAGTCGTAATCACATAGCTGCCGGCGGGGAAGATGCCCTGGCGCGCCGCGGGCACAAGATCGGTGGTGTAGCCATTTGTCGCCAGCAGCAGCTCGCCCGCGGATAGCGAGCCGCGCCGTGTGACCACGCGCCAGCGCCCCTGCTCGCGCTGGATGGCCGTCACCGGCGCATCTTCGGTGAGCGACGCGCCGTGGCGCAGCGCCGCCAGCGCCAGCCCATAGACGTAGCGCGCAGGGTGCAGCGACGCCGTCACCGTCTCGGCCAGACCGCCGTGGTAGATGCTGCTGCCGATTTCGTCGCGTAACTGGTTGGGCGACAGCAGATAGCCGGCGTCGAAACCGAGCTCGCGCCGCTGCCACGCCTCGGCATGCTGCATGGCCTTGTAGTGGCTGGGCTTGGCGGCCAGCAACACGCAGCCCGAGCGCTCGAAGCAGCAGTCGATGGATTCTTCGGCCACGGTGCGCTCAACGAGGTCAATCGCGTCCTGCGCCCACTGCCAGAAGGCGCGCCCCTTTTCGGGGCCATAGCGCTTGAAGACGGCGGGCATTTCGGCCTTGAGGCCGCTGGTCGCCATGCCGCCGTTGCGGCTGCTTGCGCCCCAGCCAATCGTCTGCCCTTCGATGACGGCCACGCTGGCCCCGGCCGCACGCAGCGCAATGGCTGCGTGCAGGCCGGTGTAGCCGCTGCCGACGACGGCCACATCGACGCGATCGGGCAGCGCCGCTGTCTCCAGCGCGGCCGGGCGCGGGTAATCGTCGGTCCAGAAGGGCGTCGTTTGCATGGGAGCTAGGCGGCGGGCGCATCGTTGTCAAAGCTCTGGGCGTCAACCACGGCGAGCGTGGCCATGTTGACAATGTCGCGTTCATCGGCGCCGGTGGCGAGCACGTGCACCGGCTCGTTCATGCCCACAAGCAGCGGGCCAATGGCCACGGCGCCGCCGAGCCGGCTGAGCAGCTTGTAGGCCGCGTTGGCGGCGGCCAGATTCGGGAAGACGAGGATATTCGGATCCTTGACGTTGCTGAAGGCGAAGTTGCGCGCCATGAGATCCGGCACGACGGCCACATCGGCCTGCATTTCGCCGTCAATGGGGAGATCGGGGCGCGCCTGGCGCACAAGCTCGGTGGCCTTGCGCACGCGCTCAGCCTCGGGGTGGGGCGTGCTGCCAAAGTTGGAGAAGCTGAGCATGGCAATGCGCGGCTCCTGGCCAAAGCGCACGGCCAGGTCGGCGGCATTGAGTGCGATGGCGGCCAATTGCTCGGCTGTCGGCTCGATGATCACCGTTGCATCGGTGAAGAAGTAGACGCGATCCTGCACAAGCATGACGTAGACACCGTTCACCCAGCGGCCGGGCCGTGCGCCCACCACCTGCAGGGCCGGGCGCAGCACCTCGGGATAGTTGTAGGTGAGGCCAGAGATGAAGGTGTCGGCGTCGCCCGCCTTTACCATCATGGGGCCAAAGTAGTTGGGCTGGCGCATGAGGTCGTTGGCAAGCGCCTGCGTTACGCCCTTGCGGCTGCGCTCGGCATAGAAGCGCTCGGCGTAGGCCGTGCGCGTGTCGGCGCTTGCTGGGTCAATCACCGTGGGCTTGTAGTCAATTCCCAGCTCATGCAGGCGCTCGGCGATCACGTCGGGGCGGCCGAGCAGGATGGGCTGCGCGATGCCCTGCGACGCCACGGCATAGGCTGCACGCACGATCTTGGAGTGCTCGCCCTCGGCAAAGACAACGCGCTTGGGCTGCTGCTGCGCCTTGTGCTCCATAATGCGCATGACCTGCGTACGCATGCCCAGACGCCCTGCCAGCTGATCGAGGTAGGCGTCAAGGTCAATCGGCTTGCGCGCGACACCGCTCTCCATGGCAGCGCGGGCCACGGCTGGGGCCACCCACATGAGCACGCGTGGGTCCACAGGCTTGGGGATGATGTACTCGCGCCCAAAGCGGAGCGACGAGAGGCCGTAGGCGTTGATAACGCTGTCGGGCACATCCTCGCGCGTGAGTGCGGCCAGCGCACGCGTGGCTGCCATCTTCATCTCCATGTTGATGGCGCTGGCGCGCACGTCCAGCGCGCCGCGGAAGATGAAGGGGAAGCCGAGCACGTTGTTTACCTGGTTGGGATAATCGCTGCGACCGGTGCCGAAGATGATGTCGGTGCGTGCGGCCTGCGCTTCCTCGTAGGTGATTTCGGGGTCGGGGTTGGCCATGGCGAAGATGACGGGGTCCTTGGCCATGGAGCGGACCATGTCGCGCGTGAGCACATCCTTGACGGAGAGGCCGATGAAGACGTCGGAATCCTTGACCGCCTCCTCGAGCGTGCGCAGGGGGGTGTCGTTCGCATAGCGAGCCTTGTACTCGTTCATGCCTGCGGTACGGCCGGCGTAGATAACGCCCTTGGTGTCGCACATGATGATGTTTTGCTGCTGCGCGCCGAGGGCCACGTAGAGGTCGGCCACGGCGATTGCCGCTGCGCCTGCACCATTGATGACAATGCGGACGTCGGCGAATTGCTTGCCCACAATCTCAAGGGCGTTGATCAAGCCGGCGCCCGAGATGATGGCCGTGCCGTGCTGGTCATCGTGGAAGACGGGGATGTTGCAGCGCTTCTGCGCTTCCTGCTCGATGTAGAAGCACTCGGGGGCTTTGATGTCTTCGAGGTTGATGCCGCCAAAGGTGGGCGAGATCATTTCCACAAAGCGCACAATCTCTTCGGGATCGCTGCTGTTCACCTCGATGTCGAAGACGTCGACGTCGGCAAAGCGCTTGAAGAGCACGGCTTTGCCCTCCATCACCGGCTTGCTGGCCAGTGCGCCGCGGTTGCCCAGCCCGAGGATGGCCGTACCATTGCTGATGACGGCCACGAGGTTGCCCTTGGCCGTGAGGTCATAGGCCGCTTCGGGATGGTCGGCAATTTCGAGCACGGGGAAGGCGACGCCCGGCGAATAGGCCAGCGAGAGGTCGTTCTGCGTTTCCATGGGCTTGGTCGCCACAATTTTGAGCTTGCCCGGGCGGCCTTCGGCGTGATAGTTCATTGCATCTTGTTTGGTAATGGCCATGGGGTTTCGCCTATCCTAGCTGCGCTTAAACACAGCGAATGGTATTGGTGGGGTTTACCTGCTCATAGTACCCCGTTTGGGCGGGCGCGGGCAAGAACCGGGGCTTTGACTCCCACGACGCGTGAAGCGAGGCTTCCGATTCGGAAGCCTCGCTTCGGATGGCTCAGTCGCGCTTTGTACCGCTTACTTCGTGACAGTGGGCAGGAAGGTGCCGTTGTTCAGCGTGACCTGCGCAACGTCGCTCGATTCCGACGCGTTGGGGCTGGTGTTGTCAACCACGCGCAGGCTCACCGTGAAGGGTTCGGGCTTGTCGCCTGCGTCCGACGGCGCCTTGAAGGTGCAGGTGAGCAGCCCGGTGCACTCGGGAATGACGTTTGCGCCCGCCGACGTCAGGTCGCCCAGATACCACTCAATGGTGAAGTCCGGATTGGACGGATCGTAGGCGAAGACGAAGTCGAAGTTGGCTACGCCATTGGCCTTGGGCGATTTGGCCGGGTCGGCCGCCGTAAAGGTGACGGAGATGCCGCTTGTGGCCGCCAGCGGCGGGCTGATGATCTTGGCCAGCGGGCGCAGGAATTGCGGGCTGGCAGGGATGTAGACGAAGTCCTCGCTCACGGCGCCGCTGCTCTCGGTGAAGCGCACAAGCAACTCGTAGACAGGGAAGAGCTGCCCCTGCTGCGATCCGGCAGGCGCTTCCCAATAGGCGATGGTGGCGCTGAGAATCTCGCGCTTGACGATGTCCAGCGGAATTGCGTTGAGCGTCACCGCATCATCCAGCGAGAGGTAGAGCGCCTCGACTGTGGCGGTATCCACGATCGAGGTGGTAATTGCCTGCGCCTCCGCAGCGTCAAGCGGCAGGCGGCGCGGCTGAATCGCCCGCCAGCCGCCCTGCACGCCCAACGGCATGGGCAAGCCGGCCACGGAGTCGGAACTAACTTGCGGCAGGACAGGCTCGTAGACCTTGAGCTTTGCGCCCGGGCCAACTACAGTGAAGGTAATTGGCTGGGTGGCGCCGGCGGCGTTGACGATGGATGTTGGCAGCAGGCGGGTGTAGATTACCTGCCAGTTGGCCACGACTTCGTCCTCAGCGACGGATGCAGTCGAGACGCCCCGCACCTGCGAACCGGTGGTGTCGGAGATGACCTCGTAGAAGACGGCATCATTGCTGTAGAGGCCATATTCCTTGAGGAACAGATCAGCGTAGCGGCGGGCGTAGTCGGCGTTGACGTAGTTTGCATCCGCCGTGCTCACGGCTCATGGCCGCCTGCGCGGACTGGTCGGTCCACAGCGCATTGAGATTTGTGAACTGATAGAGGCCGCTCGCCTGGTCCATTTGCAGCGCAACGCCGTTGCTGTTGGAGACGAGGAAGGGCGAGTTTTCGGGCGGCTTGGGCGGGTCGCGCGGCTCCTCCTCCATCGGCGATGCCACGCCCACAAGCGTGCTCGTGTCGACGACGTTGCCCATGGGCACGTTGAAGATGCCCGCCAACTGCTCAAAACGCGCATTCGCCTGTTCAGGATCGAGCGAGACGAGATTGAAGACGGGCAGCTCACCGCCCAGCTGGTTGAGCGGAATTTGTGGAGGCGCTGGCCGTGCCGCAGTTGTGCGTGTACCAGTAGTAGTCGTTGTCGAGCACGTCGGCGCAAACGGTGCTGTAGTAGGGGTTGTCGTTGAAGCAGCCGGTCTCCTCGGCAATGACGCGCGCCACACGCCCGCGCTGGGCGACGTCACAAGCGTTGAACCACGCCTGTGTCATGTTGTAGCCAAAGCGCATGTAGCGGCCAAAGTGGTAGGACTGCGTCTCCCACCAGTTGTTGTGGGCGCTGGCGTTGCTCACAAAGCCAAGGATGAGGTGCTGGCGGTTCATGCACTGCGCCATGGCGCCCAGTCCGCTGCCCGACAGCACCTGGCACGAGGTGAGCGCAAACCACTCGTTGTCGTTGTCGCCCCAGGATGCGTTGCAGTCGTTCGGCGTCGAGAGCCACTTGTCGTTGTGGTTCACGTTGTCGAAGGTGAAGGTGCCGGGCGAACCGTGCCCCACGTAGAACGAGAGGTCCACGGAGTCCGTCCACTGGTTCTCATTGCCTCCCAGGGCTGCGCGCTTGTAGTCCGACTCCCACGAGGTGGCCTCGTTGAAGCTGTAGCGCCTGATGAACCAGCCATTGAGCCAGTAGTACATGCCGTAGCGCTCGGCGGCGGTTGCGGTGGTCAGGTTGCCGGCCGTGCCCTCGATGCCGACTTCCCAGCTTCCTCCATCGTCGGCAAGCACCTGATTCGGTTCCGCAGTCACACCGGCGGGGAGCGGCCCCGTTACCGGTTCGTCCCCCTGCGCTAACGCCGGACGCGCTGCGAGCAGCGCAAGCAGCGCCGCCATGAGCAGCGCCACCGTCAGCCACATGCCGCGCAGCCTGTGGACGGCAGGCCATTGATCGTCAAATCGGTCTGTGCGTTGCGTCATCTTCTCCCCCTTGTTGAAACAGATGGCAATCTTCGCTTCATGCCAGTTACGCCGTGCAGAGGCGCCTTCGCCCTCCCATGCGAAAAGCGCCATGGCACAGCCAAAGCTGCGGATGTTTGGTGACTCTACAGCAACTCCGTAATGGGGCCGGGTTCGGTGAGCGCGCTGAAGGACCCGACCTGATGTGGGGTGGAAAAGGTTCAAATGTGGGGGCTTAATCGGAATGCCAACGGCACGCTTTGCCGACTGTGGGCCGATTCTAACGCAAGGCCACTGCGCAAGCAAGCGCGCTAAAACACACCGTGGGCGTGGGGTGAGCGATTGTAGCGGGGGGCTTGCAGCCCTCCGTTTTCGGCCGCCGCAATGCGTGGCGTCACGCCGGGAGACGTGAGTTACGGTCGTCACGCCGGGAGACGTGACCTACAACTGCCGTATCGTAGCGGCTGCTTCAGCTGCCGTAGGTGGAGAGCGCAACGCGTCCTCGAGAACGGCGGCTGAAGCAGCCGCTACGAAACGCCGCCGCACCTTTGCGCAATGCCGTCTTAGGGCAGGAGCACCAGCGTGCCCCATTCGGTGGGGTTGTCGTACGTCGTGCGCGCCGGAGAGGCCGAGATGACGCTCTCCTGGCGTGGCTGCTTGGCGTCGTTGTCGCTGATGCTCAGGTTGAAGCCGAAGGATTCGCCGCCCTGCACCTGGCCAATGCCCAGTGCGCTCCACGGAATCAGTGCCTCAATCGTGTAGCCGTCTTTGCTTGTTACGCCCGCACCGGCAATGGGCACGAGCCCTTCAATCTCGCGCGGGAGCCAGCGGTACGTTTGCAGCGATCCGCCACCCTGCACGATGCCGATGCCTATCTGATAATCGTCGGCGTTGACATTGGCGTCGGCGGCGTCCTGGGTCAATTGACCGTCAAACTGCAGCTCGAGCACATCACCCTGCCACATTTCAGTGCCAGGCGGGCCGGCGCGGAAGGTGTCATCGGCCACGGCGGCGGCAAGCACAAGGCCGTCAGCCGTCCACGCAACCTGAAACCGGCCTGACGCGTCATCGGCGCCCTTGTGCTTGCCCTTGCCCTCCACGAGCGCCAAGATAGCGTTCCAGCCATCAGCGGGCCATTCATTCAAGTTGCCGTCCAGTTGCAACGCACCCGCCTGCGCCGCGCGGAAGAGGCCGTTTGCTTCGGGGCGGGAAGCAACTTCGATGATTTGCGTGGGCGCTTGCGCAACGACTGTGCTGCCACCCAGCGTGCCGCTCCACAGGCCCGAATTGTGCGCCGCCACCAGGATAGGCCGCCAGTCGCCGCTGGCTGCGTTGTTGTAGAGACCTTCGGGCGTGCAGGAGTCGACCGAACTGCTTTGCAAGATGAAGCCCTCTTCAAAGACTTGCACGTCGGCGCAGAAGCCCTTTTCGCGATCGGTGGCCCAGCCCAGCGCATTGAAGATGGCGTCGTTTGTGCCCCAAACCCAGCCGAAGCCGCGCTCGGGCTGTACGCGATCGGGAGGTGCGTCGCCGCGGCTGGGCGGCGGCTCTCCATTCCACGAGGCGTCGATGACCTGCCACTCGCCCCCCAAAGTGAAGAAGTAGCTGCGGTTGGAGTCACTGCGCCAGAGCATTGATCCGCGCTCGAAGGGCTCCCAGGCGGCCCACACCGTTTGGCCGCCGTCGGTGGGGCAGCCAAAGAGCTCGCGGCTGTAGCCCGCTGCGGCGAAGGAGGCCGGGCCCAGCGCGCAGGGCGTAGGCGGTGCGGTGGGTGTTGCTGTTGGCGTGGCGGTCATGGTCTGCCGAGGCGTGGGCGTGGGGCCGCCCGGCGTCTGCGTGGTCGTGGGTGATGGGCCGGGCGTGAGTGTGCCAATCAGATTGCCGAACAAGGGGGTCGGTGTGCCAAGCCCAATCTGCAATGTGGCGGCGGGCGTGGGCCGTGTCCCCAGCCTGTCGCGCAATGTGAAAATGGCCGCTCCCACGCCAAAGAAGAGGAAGGCGACAACAGCCAGTGTAATCAGCCAGCCCCAGTTGCGGCGCGGTGGCTCCGGTTCGCCTTCGTCGGGTGGGTTATTGTTGCCACCGGGCGGGCGGTTGGCCCGCGCGCGGGGAATCAGATCGAAAGGGTCATCACTCATGTGCGTTTCCAGCGTGGTTGACCGCCGTTAGCGGTTGAAGATGGACGGCAGTTCATCCAGCGAGTTCACCATGCCCACGGCACTCACGGCGGCATAGGCGGCTGCGACCAGCAGAAGGATCATCACGATCCGGAAGATACGACGGCGGGTGCTCGGGCGCGACGTCCAACCCGCAGAGGCAAGCGGCAGCGGCCGTGCGTGCTGCGTTCCGGCGGCTACAAGGCGGATCGTCTCGAATGCGCCGGTGCGTTCGGGGCGCAATATCAGCGGCAGGCCAATCCAGTCGACAAGCAGGTGACTGCGTGCGAGTTCCGCAATCTGCGTGCGTTGGTCCAGATCGAGCGCCAGGGGCGCGCGAGTCCCTCAAAGTGGACAAGCGGCGTCAAGCCTTCCACGCCCTCAAGTGTGACGTTGCGCACGAACACAGGACGCGCTTTGCCGCCCAGATCTTCGGGCTGCAAGCGATAGCGGACGTCGATTGTGTCGGAGATCGAAATCGGCATTGTCGTAGAATCCAGGCTGCGGCGCACGGCAACGCACGCGCCGTGCGTATGCAGGACGATTTTGGAGCGCACATTGTTTCACGGCCTGCGACTTGCACCCGAGCCGATTGTACCACGTGTCCCCAGGCGCTCCCGGATGATAGGTGGTCATAAAGAGGACGGAAGGCGCGCGCGCAAGAACAACAGCTTCAACGCAAAGGCGCAAAGGAAGCAAAGAGCGCAAAGGAAAAGCAAGAAAGGCGAAAAAAGCATGAGCCGGAAATGGGCTTTGCTTTTCTTCGCCTTTCTTGCTTTTCCTTTGCGCCTTTGCTTCCTTTGCGCCTTTGCGTTGAAGCTGTTGTTGCTTTACTCGTCCGCCATTTGCACTGAGAGACGCACGCGGTAGGTGTCGATGACGACGGCGAAGATGATGATGAAGCCGGTCACCATCTGACGGGCGAAGTCGCCCATGCCCAGGAGCAGCAGCCCGTTGTTGAGCACGCCGATGATGCATGCGCCGAGGAAGGTGCCAATCATGGATCCCTTGCCGCCGCTCATGCTCGTTCCGCCAATGACGACAGCGGCAATTGCGCTCAGCTCGAAGCCGACCCCCAAAATGGGGCTGGCGATGTTGAGGCGCAGCATGTACATGATGGCCGCCATGCCCACGCAGAGGCCGGTGATTGTGAAGGCCGCCACCTTGTAGTACGAAGGCGTGTGGCCCGAAAGGCGCACGGCCTCCTCGTTGTTGCCAATCGCGTAGATGATGCGGCCGAAGACGGTTCGCACCAGCACAAAGCGCCCCAGCAACACCAGCGCCAGCGCAATCACAAAGATCACGGGCATGCCCAGAATGGTCTGCGTGCCAAACGCGTTGAAGCCGGCTGGAAAGGAGAAGATCGTGCGTGAGCCGCTAATCTGCAGCGCAGCGCCACGGGCAATATTCAACATGCCCAGCGTCACAATGAAGGAGTGGATCTTCCAGCGCTCAGCCACAAAGCCATTGAACAAGCCGGTGAGGCTGCCCACGGCCAGGCTTGCCAGCACAGCGAGGGCAATGGCAATGGGTTCGGGCAAGGCGGTGCTCGTCATGGTGAGGCCGGCGACGACCGTGCAGAGCGCCAACACGGCGCCCACCGACAGGTCAATCCCGCCCAGGAGAATGACGAAGGTCATGCCCACGGCGATGACGGTGTTGATGCTGATTTGCGTGAGGATGTTGCTGAGGTTGGCAAGGCTGGCAAAGCGGGGCGCGAAGATTGAGAAGAAGATGATGAGCAAGAGGAGTGCCATGCCAATGCCGGCCTCGCGCAGAAGGAAGTTCATGGTGCGGCGGGCCTGGGTGTTTTCACGCTCGGGGGCACTGCTTGCCTGCATGGACATGGAAGGACTCCGTGGACGAAAAGGTGGAAATCAGGTCAACGAGAAGAGACGGAAAGAATCATCAGGCTGCTATGTGTGGCGCGGCGCTATTTTTCGCGCCATTGTCGGCCATTGCGCGCCGTTGCTTGCGCCACCGGGCCCCTTGTCCGGCCGCACGTAATTGAGGTAGGCCAGTTCGAGGATGCGCTCCTGGCTGAACGCCGGCCGCTCCACTTCGCCCGCAATCGCCCAGTCCGAGAAGACGAGAATGCGGTGGCAGATGCCCAGCAGTTCGGGTAGATCCGACGAGACAATGATGATGGCCTTGCCTGCCTGTGCCAACGCCCAGAGCAGCATGTAGATTTCGTACTTGGCGCCAACGTCGATGCCGCGCGTGGGTTCGTCGAAGATGAGCACCTGTGGGCCGCGGAAGAGCCACTTGGCCAGCACCACCTTCTGCTGGTTG
Organism: uncultured Chloroflexia bacterium; assembly: GCA_963773745.1. Lineage (GTDB taxonomy): Bacteria > Chloroflexota > Anaerolineae > Caldilineales > Caldilineaceae > UBA5069. The sequence continues at coordinate 276,402 of CAVZCL010000001.1, read as the reverse complement.
CCGCCCGAAAGGAAGCGCGCCCATTTGTTGACCGAGGAGGTGCGAATCGAGAGGTCATCCACCAGGCCTTCGGCCGCCTTGATTTCGGCTGCCTTGTTGAGGATACCAGTACGCGAGACCGCCGCCAGGTCGGTGAGGGTGATATTGACATAGCAGGGCATGTCGAGGATGAGCCCCTGCTGCTTGCGGTCCTCGGTGAGCATGCTGATGCCTGCCTGCACGGCATCGCGCGGGCTGTTGACGGTGAGCGGCTCGCCGTTGAGCGTCAACTCGCCGGCTATGCGCTTGTCGGCCCCAAAGATGGCGCGCATGGTCTCGGTGCGCCCGGAACCGACGAGGCCGGCCACGCCCAGCAGCTCGCCGGCGCGCACGCCGAATGAAATTGGCGCGCCGCCCTGCTTGATTTGCAGGCCGTTGACGCGGAAGATCTCAGCGCCGGGCGTCACGCTCTCGTCAAAGGGGTATTCCTCGCCCATATTCTTGCCCACCATCATGCGCACCAGGTCGGCCACAGTGACGTCGGCCATGGGCACGGTGTCCACCTTGCGGCCGTTGCGCAGCACGGTGACGCGGTCACCGATTTCGAAGGTCTCCTGCAGCCGGTGCGAAATGTAGATGATGGTGACGCCGCGCGCCTTGAGGCGGCGAATGATGTCGAAGAGGCGGCCGATTTCTCTGGGCGTCAGCGTGGCGGTTGGTTCGTCCAGGAAGAGCACCTTGCTCTCGGTGGAGATGGCTTTGGCAATCTCGATGAGCTGCGTTTGCGCCACACCGAGCAGTTCCACGCGTGAACTGGGAGAGACATCCAGCCCCACTTCCTTGAGCACCTTTGCTGCATCCTGGTTCAGCTTCTTGAAATCAACCAGGCCGCTCTTTGTGGGCAGCCGCTCAAAGAAGATGTTTTCGGCGACGGAGAGGTAGGGGAGAAGGTTGAACTCCTGATAGACGACGCGAATACCGGCTTGGAGCGCGTCCTGCGTGCGCAGCGGCGTGTAGGGCTCGCCCTGGTAGAGAATTTCGCCCTCATCGCGCGGGTAGATGCCGCAGAGCACTTTGACGAGGCTGGACTTGCCCGCGCCATTCTCGCCGACGAGGATATGCACCTCGCCCTGCTCAATGTCGAGGTCGATTTGGTCGAGCGCAACAACACCCGGGAATCGTTTGGTTACGCCGCGCAGCTGGAGGATGGGGGCCATAGGGAAGGGTTACAGGGTAACTGATAAGTGGCCAATTGGTCATTGGTTAGCTGGTTGACTGGTTGACTGGAAGGCTCATGGATTGGCATGGACGCACTGCGCCAATGACCAATGGACATTTACCAATTGCTGCATCCAGCCAACCAGTCAACCAATCTGCACGGCTACTTCAGTGTTTCAGCGGTAACGAGCTGCACGGGGGTCTTGCTCCAGCCGGTGATATCCTCACCGTTGATCATGCGGAAGCCAGTCTCGATGCACATGGTGGCAAGCATGGGGCCAAACTGGTCGATCGTGGCCAGCATCTTGCCTTCCTTGATCAGCTCCTGCACGGCGCCGATGTTGTCAAAGCCCACAACCTGGATGGAGTCGCCGAGGCCGGCGGCGTCAATCGCCTTGACGACGCCCAGCGCCATCGAGTCATTGGCTGCCATCACGCCCTGCATCTCGGGATATTTTGTTATCAGATTGGTCATGAGTGTGTTGGCTTCTTCGGTCTCCCAGTGGGCAGTGGTCGACTCGAGGACTTCCAGATTGTACTCTTCGGCGGCGCGCATGAAGCCATTCTTGCGCATGGTGGCATTGTCGGCGCCCGGGTTGCCTTCGATGATGACGACCTTGCCGCCTTCACCCAGGGCTTCGGCCAGCGCGACGCCTGCCAAATACGCACCCTCTTCGTTGTCCGGGCCGACGAAGACGAGGTCTTCAAGACCGGCAGCGGCCAGCGCGTCGTTGTCCAGCTTGACGTCGAAGTTGACGACGGTAATGCCCGCATCGATGGCCTTCTTGGCCGGCGCAACCAGACCGACGGAGTCGGCCGGGGCGAGGCAAATCAGGTCAACGTCCTGGACAATGAAGTTTTCCACGGCAGAAATCTGCGTGTCGATGTCGGTCTCGCTGTTCATGCCAACGGGGACCAGTTCAAAGTCGCCGCGCTCCTGCTGGTAGGCGACGGCGCCCTCTTCCATGGTCTTGAAGAATTCGTTGGCCAGCGACTTCATGACGAGACCCACGACCGGCATGCCATTCTTGCCGGCGGGTGCGGGCACCATGTCGCCTTCGGCTGCAGCGGCGGGTTCCTCGGCAGGAACTTCGGTTGCGGCCATCTCTTCGGCGGGTGCCTCGGTGGCGGCGGCCTCTTCGGCGGGTGCCTCAGTGGCGGCGACTTCAGCGGCAGGGGCCTCTACGGCGGGGGCCTCTACGGCGGGGGCCTCTGCAGCGGGAGCGGCCGGCGCCGCGGGGGCGCCACAGCCTGCAAGCAGAAGCGAGAAGATGGTGAATACTGCCAGATAGCGTAATGCGGTCTTCATGTATGGCTCCTTTGTGTGCTGGAACGTATGCAGGCCCGAGCGCATGGTGCGCCGTTGCCCTTCCAATCGAAATGCCCTTTGGGTGTTGCCATGCTGAGCAATCCGCTGGTGCTCTGCTGTCGGCGGGGCCACCACCGGCAGTGGGATGTGTCGAGCGCTGCGAGGATGCGCATTGGTTGGGAATGCCATGGTGATGACTTTGGCCTGGCATGTCTCCCTTCTTTGCAAAGGCAGGATTGCCGAAGATGAAACGCAGGTGGGAACTTACTCGACGAAGTAGAAGGAGGCTTGCGCGGGAGCGACGGCGGTTGTACGCCGAATCACGAGCCGGTTGCGCAACATGACGCGGCGAGGAGGCAGGCTGCGGTCAAGCAGCCTCTCCAATAGTAACTCCACAGCCCCGCGGCCGAGTTCCGCCATTGGTTGGGCGATGGTGGTAAGGGGCGGGTTGAGATAGCCGGCAAGATGAATATCATCGAAGCCCACCACCGAAATGTCTTCGGGCACATTCAGCCCTGCGTCGCGTGCTGCTGCCATGGCGCCAATGGCCATGAGATCATTGCATGCAAAGATGGCGGTGGGCGGCTTGGCGCGCTTGAGCAGCTTCTGCGTCGCGACATAGCCGCTATGGTCGCGAAAATCACCGCGCACCACCATGGACTGGTCCACGCGCAGGCCGGCGGCGCGCAGGGCGGCGCGATGGCCTGCCACGCGGCCTGTGCTGGAGCCCAGATCGGACGGACCGGCAATGCACGCGATTCGCTTGTGGCCGAGTTGCGCCAGATGCTCGGTTGCCGCATAGCCGCCCGCCTCGTGGTCGGTGAGCACACAATCATGCGCTGGATAGGGGAGATCGCGGTCGACCACAACGAGGGGCAGCCCGCGCTGGTTGAGGGCACGCAGCGAATCTCCTGATGTGGCCGCGGCAACAAGCACAATGCCGTCCACCTGGCGCTTGAGCAGGAGGTCGAGATAGAGAGCCTCACGTTCGACGTCGTCATCGCTGTTGCAGAGCACCACGGCATGGCCACTGCCGTAGGCGGTGTATTCGACGCTGTGCGCCATTTCGGCAAAGAAAGGATTGCTGTTGTCAGGGACGATGAGGCCGATTGTGTGCGTCTCTTTGCGACGCAGACTGCGGGCCAGGGCGTTGGGCTGGTAGCCCAGCTCGCGCGTGGCCTCATGCACCCGCTCGCTCAGTTGGCTGCTGACGGGGCGAGTGCCGTTAACAACGTGGGAGACTGTTGTGGCAGATACGCCGGCGCGTACGGCCACGTCGTGAATTGTCACCATGAATGGTCCCTTGCGGGGCGTGGAGACGAGGTGCAGACAATATGCGGATTCTGCGCAGGCGGCTGCGTCGTTATGGGAGCTTTTGGGGACAGGGAGGCGCAATCGATTGCGCAATCGATTAAGGGCAGTGTAGCACGGCGCCGGGTCTCTGTCAAGGGTGTTGTGATGATTTTCACAATGTTGGGCGGCACGCGCCGTCACTCTGTCGATGGACTCTCCGGCAAGTTGCTGCTCCATAATGCTCGCCTGTGCTACGATATGTTGATTGTTTGCAGCCACGTCGAGTGCGTGACACAAGGAGCCCCCAATGACCTTTCTCGAAGCTGCTGCCAGGGTTCTGGCTGATGCCGGCAAACCGCTCCACTCTCAGGAGATTTGTCAGCGTGCCATGAGCGCCGGCTTGCTCGCAACGAATGGCGCGACGCCGGAAGTGACCATGTCGTCACGTCTCTATACAGTTACGAAGCAGGAAGGGTCACCCTTTGAGCGCAGCGGCAAAGGCATGTTTACGCTCTCCAGGAAGAAGCGCATAGGCGTCGATGCGCTTGTGGCCGAGACGAATGCGCGCACGCGTGTGCAACTGCATGAACTGCTGGCGCAGGTTCCGCCCAAGCGCTTTGAGGCGCTGGTTATGGATCTGTTACTGGAGATGGGCTTTGAAGAAAGCACGCTGGAGGTGACGCCCTACGCCAAGGATGGCGGCATCGACGTGATTGGCACCTACTCAGCGGCGGGCCTCGCGCCGGTCAACGCGGCTGTACAGGTGAAGCGTTGGAAGCACAATATTCAGGCGCCAACGGTTACGCAACTGCGTGGGTCGCTGCAGGTTCATCAATTTGGCATCATCATCACCACAAGTGACTTTTCAAAGGGTGCCCGGCAAGAAGCGGAGGCGCCGGGCAAGACGCGCATTTCGCTTGTCAACGGCGAGAAATTGGTGAGTCTGCTCATAAAGTTCCACATTGGCGTTGTGGATCAGCCCCTGGTTGTGACGCAACTGGACGCGGAGTGGTGGGGTGACCTCATTGAGCAGACGACTGCCGCAGCTGCAGATTGTGTCGATGAAGACGAGCCGGCGGCGGTGCCTGTCAAGGGTTCAAGCAACAAACCGTCCACTGTGATCATCCTCGGCAAGACGGTGCCTGCCACGACGTGGAAGGCTGCTCTGCTGGCCGTCGCCGAGGAAATGGCACGACGGCACCCGGACGAGTTTGCCGCGGTTGCGCCTATGGTGCGTGGCCGAACGCGGCAGCACCTGAAACCGACGCCCGAGGGCATGATTGCGCCGGTGGCGATTGGCAATACGGGGTTTTGGCTGGAGACCAATCAGTCAGCTCGGTCGGTGCGGCAGGTGGGGGAATTGATAGTGGCTGCCTTTGGCCACTCCAGCAGCGACTTGCAGTTTGTTGTCGAATAGATTCCGCCGCGTATTCTGGACTGTGCTGCCAACGAAAACGTGCTGCCAACGTAAAAAGGAGGGGGAAGCAGCCATCGCTGCTTCCCCCTCCTCTCTATTTCGCCTGCGCTGTCTGACTAGCGGCCGACCTTGCGCACGTTTGCTGCTGCGGGTCCCTTGGGGCCGGCTACGATCTGGAACTCAACCTGCTCGCCTTCGGCCAGCGTGCGGAAACCCTGGCTCTGGATGGCGGATTGGTGAACGAAGACGTCCTTGCCACCGTCGACTGAGATGAAGCCGAAGCCCTTCTGATCGTTGAACCACTTCACTGTGCCGGTCACATTCTGCTGACTCATTTGGGAAATCCTCGTTCTTTGCCCTGCATGATTGGCCGTGCCAAGGGCGGACCGGCCGTTGGAAATATACGACAAGATCGTGAAGCTCCCAGTACTGTCAGTCAGCATCAGAAAACGCTGCACAGGCACGGAGGTCTGCGCAGCGCTCATCAGCACTTCAGTCAGAACTCACAATATCTTGCAATAGAGAATATACTCCTGCCGGGTGCGTTTGTCAACGCTTTGTTGCGCATTTTGCAACAATGTCATCTCCTGCACGCCTTGGGGCGGTGCGTCGCCAGAAGGCAGCGTCCCTCGTGCGCCGAAATGAGCGGCCTGCATGGCCGCATACGCGTTTTCAACCACAAAACTTGCAAGAATCTTTGCGATTTTCTGCGCAGCGTCAAAGTTGGTGCCTCTGGCCGGCACGTAGTTATGCCGGCACGCCCAGAATCTCGGCTATTTGGGCGAGCATTGCCTTTTCGGCATCGTTCACCTGTACGCTGCCCCAGCCCAGGAAGTTGCCGCCTTCCTTGCCCGCCTCGGCGGTGTGCGTGGCAATGCCCATGAGCCACTGGCGAAACTCGTTCGCTTCGTCTGGAGTGCTCTTGGCGAGCAACAGCGGGCCCAATGCGCGCAGCGAATCCAGCGCTCTTGGTAAAGCATCGGCTTCCTCGGCCTGATCGGTGAAGCTGGGGAAGGGCTCCTCTGCTCTGGCGCGCCGGTTAAGCTCAAAGAGGATTGAGCCAATGAGCGTGTTGTCCAGATAGTCGCCTTCGCTGGCGAGCACGTATTCGGCTGCAGCCACGCCTTCACTCGCGGTTTCAACGCCGCGCCCTGGGCTGGCTGCAGAGATTGCGACCGCTGCGGCGCTCATGCTGCGCAGCAGGAGCTGCTGTTCTTCCGGTGTATAGTCGGCCAATACGGTCATGAGAAGCCTCACTCTTTGGGTGGTAGCGGTTGCCTGCCTGTGGGCGCAATACCTTTACTGCACGCGGTTTTCGATACGTACCTGTAGCGGACGCGTCGGGCGAATGGTTCCCGCAAACTCGTGGCCGATCTCGCCGCCGTCAACTGAGTAGATGTTGAAGCGCTGCGCGGCCATGGCCAGCGCGTAGACCATCTCGAGCAGGGCGAAGTTGTTGCCCAGGCAGACGCGTGGCCCGGCGGCAAAGGGGATGTAGGCGCTGCGTGGGCGGCCGGCGTCGGCGCCCTCGGCAAAGCGGCCCGGGTCAAAGCGATCGGGGTCGGGCCAGGCGGTGGGATAGCGATGCACGAAGTAGGGCACAAGAATTACGAGCGAGCCGGCGGGTATCGTGTAGCCACCGATTGTGTCTTCTTCGCTGTTCTGGCGCGCGAGCAAGGCGGTGGGCGGGTAGAGGCGAAGCGTTTCGTCTACCACCTGGCGCGTAAAGGTGAGGGCGAAGAGGTCGTCAATGGTGGGCGTGCGCGTGCCCAGAACGGCGTCCACTTCGGCCTGAATTTGCTTTTGCGCGTCAAGGTGGCGGGTGAGCAGGTACCAGCCCCACGTGAGGCTGCGCGCCGTGGTCTCGAAGCCGGCAAAGAAGAGCGTGACGACCTCATCGCGCAGCTGCGCTGCGTCCATCGCGGCGCCCGTTTCCTCATCGCGCGCACGCAGCAGCAGGCCAAGCAGATTGTTCTGGTCCGGATTGCGCCGCCCGTCGGCAATGCGCGCATCGACAAAGGTGTCAATAATGCGCAGGTTCTCCTTGAAGCGGCGGTGCGACGGCAGCGGCAGCGAAAGGGGCACAACTGAATTGGCGCGCGTGGGGATAAAGCCGAAGGCCTCCTCGAGCGCGTCGCCCACTTCGGTCATTTCGGCGCTGAGGTCGATGCTGAACATGGCGCGGCCGATGATGCTCATGGTGAGCTGGCGCATTTCGGCGTCCATCTCGAAGGTGCCGCCGCTGTCGGCAATGGGCTGCCAGCGCTCAAGCATGTCACGCGTGACATCGACCATCATCTGGGCAAACTGGCCGATTGATGCGGGCGTAAAGGGCGGCTGCATAAGGCGGCGCTGCTGCCGCCAGAGTTCGCCGTCGCTCGTCACCAGGCCATTGCCCACGAGCAGCCGGAAGGAATCGTAGCCAATGCCCTTGATGTAATTCTTCTGATTTTTCACGAGCACATGATAGACATCCTCGGGGTCGAAGAGGATGTAGCCATTCATGGGGCCGAGCTTGACGCCCACAAGGTCGCCATACTCGTCGTGGAGTGCGAGATAGCGGTCAAGAATATTGCGGCCACCCATGTCGAGCGCGTTGCCGATGATGGGCAGGCCGCGCGGGCCTGGGGCGGCTGTGGTGGTGGGGGATGGCTGGACAGTCATGGTTCATCTTTCCGTTCTTCGTAGACAGCACGCCAATCGTTGTACCGGCGGCCGCACCCTCCGTTCTCAAGGAGGAGATGTATTATCGACATTCGGCGGCTGAAATTGCCGCCACGCACTTTGCAATCATGGCGCGGCCGGCCCGGAAATGATGTAATTGAGCAACTCATCCTGTGTAATCACGCTGTCACCGTGGCCCGGGAAGATAAGTGTCGGCAGATGCTCACGCACCGCTTGTATGCTGACCGCAATATGGCCCCAATTGTGCGCGTAAGAGCTCTGCGCATGCAGCCCGCCCATTGTAGAAAAGAGGTCACCCACAAAGGCGTAGCTGTTGCCCGTTGCAGGATCGGTGACGAGCAAGGTGCTGGAGCCTGGTGTGTGACCCGGCGTGTGCACCACCTTCGCGTCCAGCCCGCAACTGGTAATCGCTTCACCGTCGACCACCGTCTGGTCCGGCGGCGTGGGCGCAATCTCGATGAGGCGCTCAATTGCAGGCAGCGGCAGCTTGGACCACTCCCAGTTGCGTACGCTGCCAAGCTCGGTGCGGCCGACAGCCAGTGCCTTTGCGTCGGCCTCATGGATGATGATGGGCGCGCCGGATTTTTCGCGCAGCGCGGCTGCAGCGCCAAAGTGGTCGAGGTGCGCGTGGGTGATGTAGATTTGGCAGAGGTCGTCCGGCCGGCCGATCGCCTCAAGCTTGCGCAGCACGCGCCGCGCCGAAATCGGCATGCCGGCATCGACCAGCGTCACACCCTCAGGCGTCTCAATCATAAAGGCATTGGAGCCGTGCAGATTGAGGCCGTAGATGCGGAAATCTTCGCTGTCGACCAGCGGCGTGTCATCCCCAATCTTCGGGATTGCGCGAGCGGCGTTTGCGGGGGCCATGGGCGATGGGTTCTCCTGCAGCGGCCCTGCAGCAGCCACGGCCGTTGCGCTGGCGGCAAAAATGAGCAGAACAAGTGTGAGCAGCAGGATTGACCTGCCATGAGTCCGACTTCGCGTTTTGTGCATATCCCATTCTAAACCGATTTGCGTGGGACGCGCACATTGGCAACGTGTGGCGGCGTTGCAGGGCGGCGTTGCATGGCTGTGGCGCTCATGCACAGCTTCACCGCCGCGCAAGGTACAATTGGGCAGAGACCATCTACGGCGCGAGACACCAGCCATGACCACGCCGCCACCCCAGCCAGGAGCAGAAGCATGAAGCCCCGCGAACGCGTCCAAATGGCGCTTGCCCGCGAAACACCCGATCGAGTGCCATTCCAGGCCACATATGTGCCCGAATTCGCCGCCCGCCTGCGCGCCGAACTGGGCCTCGCGCCCGTTGCCATTCACGATCCACACAACGGCCGCTGGAATGGCTATGAGCTGGAGCTGGCGACGGGGCAGGATGCGCTCCAATGCTCCGTGGGCTGGGTGACGAACTACTATCTGGACACCAAGCCCTATACCGACGAGTGGGGGGTGGAGTGGGCCACAAAGAACTACGTCACGCCGTGGGGTACGGGCTTCTTCACCGAAATGAAGGGCCATCCATTGGCCAACGCCGAGGCGCTGGCGACCTATCAAGCCCCCGATCCAAATCGTCCCGACTTATACGTAAACCTTGAGCGGCTGGTTGCCGAGTATCAGGCCGAGCACTACATTATTGGCCGCCTCCACTGCACAATCTTCGAGTCGGGCTGGGCGCTGCGCGGCTTTCAGCAGATGCTGCTGGATTTCCTCATGGAGCCGGAACTGACGCACGAGATTCTCGAAATTACGTGGCGCTATCACAAGGCAGTTGCTTGCCAGATGGCGCAGCGCGGCGTTGACATGATTTGGCTGGGCGACGACATGGGCAGCCAAAAACATATGCTGATTTCCCCCAAGACGTGGCGCACCTTCTTTAAGGAGCGCATGGCTACGCTGATTGCCGAGGTGCGTGCAATTCGTCCCACTGTTTCCATTGCCTACCATTCGGATGGCGCAATCTACCCGATTATTCCCGATTTGATCGAAATTGGCGTTGATGTGCTCAACCCCATTCAACCGGACAGCATGGACCCGGCGCGGCTCAAGCAGGAATATGGCGACCGCCTGAGTTTCTTTGGCGCGATTGACGTGCAGAGCACCCTGCCTTTTGGCACGCCGGCCGATGTGCGCGCCGAGGTGCAGGCGCGACGTGATACGCTGGGCGTTGGCGGCGGCTGGATCTGCGCGCCCACCCATCACGTGCAGGCCGATACACCGCTTGAGAACTTCTGGGCGCTGGTGCATGCCGTAGCAGAGAGCAATTGATGTGCAATGGTTCTTCCTGTTCAAATGTGTTGTGAATTCGGGCCGCGCGCCGACAGCGCCGGCGCATTATTCTGAGGAGATCATGCAGTGACGGCAGACGAAGATATTCTCGATACCATCTTTGACGATGTGCTGGACGGCAATATTCGCGCCGCGGCCGGCCACGCGCAGGCGGGGCTGGACGCCGGCATCAGCGCCGACACAATCCTGCAGGACGCCTGCATTCCGGCCATGGACGAGGTGGGCACGCAGTTTGAGCAGGGCGAGAAGTTCGTCCCCGAGATGCTCATTTCGGCCAAGACAATGCAGAGCGTTGTGCAGGTGTTGCGCCCCCATCTGCTAACGGATGAGTCCGCCGGCGCGGGCACCTTCGTCATCGGCACGGTGGCTGGTGATGTACACGACATTGGCAAGAACCTGGTAGGCATGATGATGGAGGGTGCGGGCTTTCAGGTGATCGACCTGGGCGTGGATGTGGACGCTGAGACCTTCGTGGATGCGGTGAAGGAACACAAGCCCCAGATTCTGGGGCTGTCGGCGCTGCTTTCCACGACCATGCCCGCGATTGGCACGACGATTCGCACGCTGGAGCAGGCCGGGCTGCGCGACGGCTTGAAGATTGTGGTGGGCGGCGCGCCCGTTAGCGAGGCGTTTGCAAAGCAGGTGGGGGCAGATGGCTATGCGCCGGACGCGGGCAGCGCGGCGCGTGTGGCAAAGGGGCTGCTGGGCATTGCCTGAACCAGACTTGCCGGATGCACATCTGAAGCGAGGCTTCCGCGATTGGGAGCCTCGCTTCGGTATTTTGTACATTTGCGAGCTCCGTGAGGTGCGAAAGGGCTTCTCAAAAGTCAGGCTGAGGTGTGGCAAGCGCCAACAGCAACCTCACCCCCGGCCCCTCTCCAGAACATTGGAGAGGGGAGCACAGCGCCGCCGTTATCGGTCACATCTCCGGCGTGACGCACTTGTTTTGCTCCCCTCTCCAAATTTCTGGAGAGGGGCCGGGGGTGAGGTTGCTGTTGGCGCTTGCCACACCTCAGCCTGACTTTTGAGAAGCCCTGTGAGGTGCGAAAAGGGGTATTGCATCAGAAGGGAATTCCGGTACAATGAAAGTGCCACGCAATCGGCACTCCCCCGCCTTTTGTAGTCAGGGTAGCGCGCCGTCCTGCCGCGGCTCTTTGTACCATCGGTATCTTGGAGCGTTTTGTTTTGGCAGCGAAAGGACGGCGTTATGCAGCGACGTAGTATTTGGTTTGCCCTCTCCTCATTCCTCGCAGTTGGCTTTCTCGTGGCGGCTTCCCTGCCTGCATTGGCGCAGGACACGCCGCCCGACTCCACTGCCGCAGGCGCTTCAATCTTTGTGCCCGCCGTTCGCAAGCAGCCGGCGCCTGTCTGCGCCTGCACTGCAGAGGCCGCCAGCCTGCCTGCCAACGGCAGCGTCATCCCCAATGAATACATCGTGGTGCTTGAGGCAAATGACATTCGTGCCGCGGCGGGTGACGTCGTCACGGCTGAGGCCTTTGCCGCCGATACCGTGCAGCGCTACGGTGGCGAGCTGCTCTTTACCTACGACAGCGCCGTAGAGGGCTTCGCGGCCGTGCTTACGCCTGAGGCCGTGGCCGCGCTTGAAGCCAACCCCAGCGTGGCGCTGGTCGAGCCGAATCATGTAATCCGTGTGGCGCCGCCGCCGGATCTGCCGACCGAGCTTGCGCCGGCTGCGTCAACCGGCGCGAACTCTGAAGACCTGTGGGGTCTCGACCGCATTGACCAGCGCGACCTCTCGCTGGATGGAAGCTTCACTCCCGCGTTCAGCGGGGCAGGCGTGCACATTTATGTGCTCGACACGGGCATTCGCTTGTCGCACGATGAGTTTTTCAACCGGACGGCAGGCGGCTTTACGAGCGTCAACGATGGGAACGGCGTCAATGACTGCTACGGTCACGGCACGCACGTTGCTGCGACGGCTGCCGGCATCCATGTGGGCGTGGCGCGCTCGGCCACTATCCACTCCGTGCGTGTGCTTGACGCGTGCGGCTCCGGCACCGACGCTATGGTGATCGCCGGCGTCAACTGGGTGTCGAAGAACGCCATCAAGCCGGCGGTTGCCAACATGAGCCTGGGCGGCAGCCGATCCACTGCAATTGACATTGCGGTGCGCAATTCCATCCTCTCCGGTGTGACCTATGTGGTGGCAGCAGGCAACGAAAACAGCAATGCATGCCTTAACTCTCCGGCCGGCGTCCCCGCCGCAATTACTGTGGGCGCGGTTGATGCAGGCGACTGGCGCAGTTCGTACTCCAACGTCGGCACCTGCGTTGACATCTTTGCGCCCGGGTCACGCATCTTGTCTGCCTGGAACAGTTCGGACACGGACTACGCCTACGAGTGGGGCACTTCCATGGCATCGCCGCATGTGGCGGGCGTTGCGGCCACCTATCTTGGCACAAAGCCCAAGGCCACGCCGGCGCAGGTTGCTGCGGCGCTTATCAACAGCGCAACCACAGGGCGCTTGTCGGCCATCGACGTGGGTTCGCCCAACCGGCTGCTCTTCAATCGCTTCAACACGGCGCCGCCCTTTGTTTGCACCGACGTTATCCTGAATGGCGGCTATGAGTCGGGCGCAACAGTATGGAAGCAGAGCTCGTCCAACGATTTCGAACTCGTCTGCTCTGACTACGAGTGCTATGGGGCATTCCCGCGTACGGGCGCTTATGTGGGATGGCTCGCCGGGCTGAACGACGAAGTTTCGGTGCTGTCACAGCGCGTCACCGTACCCAAAAATGAAGACGCGATGCTCTCCTTCTGGTACAACCTGATATCAGAGGAGTTTGATTGCGACTATGACGTCGCCCGGGTGCTGGTGAAGTCGGGCGGCAAGACGGTGCGCGAAGAGATTATGCCAATGTGTTACGCCACTAGCGATGGGATTTGGCACAACATGTCGATTGACCTGAGCGATCTGGCGGGCAAAACCATTGACGTCGAGTTCAAGGCAACGACGAATGGCAGCAACGTCAGCAATTTCCGTGTGGATGATGTGCGCATTCGTTCGGGCGAATCCTGTGCGGTGGCGTGGTCGGCAGAGGAGCCGCTGCCCAACGCGACCGGCAAGATCGACGGAAGCGCGGGAAAGAGCCGCTAGCGCTTTGTGACGTGCATGGTGCAAATCGAGAAGGGGCGCGACCACTTGGTCGCGCCCCTTCTCTTGTGGTCAGAATAGCCTGGCCTGGCGTGATGGTCAGGGGCTGGTGACCGTAGCTGTGTTCGTGATCGTTGCGCCGGCCACGAGGTTCCCGTTGGTGGAAGGCAGCACGCTCTCTGCGCCGCCATTCTCGCCCCACTGCTGGAGGTATCCTTGCTCCCGCCAGAAGGCATGCGCCTGCGCCTCGGTGGAGGGGCCGGCTTGCGGAGGATCCATCAGCACTGCGCGTGGCAGGCGCGGCGCGCGACCAAGCAGATTTGGGTCGAACCCTGATGCAAAAGCGAGCGCGTCCGTGGAGAGCGCCGTGTCGAAAGCATCGTAGGGTATAAGGAACAGATCGCCGCTGGGCACATCCACAAATGTCGCGAGCACGTACTTGACGGCGCCCCGTGCGAGGTCTATCAGCACGTCATCGACGTTGCCGTCGCCCAGCCCTGCGTTTGCGACGCCGCGCTCCAGCAGGTTGGAGAGGCGCACGTAAGCGGGGGCCGGCGCATCACTGGCGCGCGTATTGATGCCAAGGCCCAGCGCGTCCCAGAAGTTTTGGACGCCGCTGCCCCAATCTGTGCTTGCATACCAGTTGTCATCCAGCGCGGGGAATTTGGCAAGCTCATTCTCGTCAAAGCGGATGACAATATGATCGCAGGTTCCCGGCGGCGCGGGGGCGGTTGTAGTCAGTGGTACGGGTTCGGTGAGCGCAAGTGCATCGGTGGTCGTCGTGGGAATGCTTGAGACGACAGCGGTCGCTGCACGCGCGTCCGACGATGCTGTCGACGGCTTCCATTTGTGCCTGGCTGCGGCACTCAAAGGCCGAGAGCGGCATGGGCAACTGGCGGCCACCCAAATCCAGGATGCCACCGTAGTCGATGACAATGTAGATCAAGCCGCCTGTGGAAGAATCCAGGATAAGGTCACTCACCTTGCCAATGGTGTCGCCCATCGGGTTTTCGAAGTTGTAGCCTTCGAGCGAGGATCCGGTGATGAGTACGCCCTCGGCTCCGGCCATGGCTGTGGTTGCGGGGACAGTGCTCTCGGTTGGTTCACCGCCGAGCGTTGCCACGGCGGCGGGTGTGGCCGGCGGATCGGCAACGGGCAACGATTTCAATGGGGCGTCGGCGCACGCGCCGATCAGCAGCGCGGCCACCAATGCCAGTGGGGCAAGGACACGGCCCCGTTTCAGTTGCTGTATCATTCTGGTGCTCTCCCTCACCTCGTGCGTATGAGGCATCACGGTGTCAATGCGAACGAACGCGCGGCGCTGATTGATGGTGCAGGCCACAATCCATTAATCGCATGTGGAGATATATGCGTTCCCTTCATGACCAGCAAACAGGTGGCAAATCGGCCCCGCTGCTGCGAGTGCAATGGATTGCGCAGACGCGCCACCACAAGTGATTTGCCACACAGAAAAAGCGGGAGGAGCGATCCATCGCTCCTCCCACTCTTTCTGCGCCTGTTTGACGTGCTGGCCTATTCGTCAGGCCGCCAGGCGCCGTCATCACGCTGGATGACGCGCACAAAGACGTCGCGCCGCTCTTCGCCGCCGTCCTGGCGAATTACACGGAGACGGTAGGTGCGGTCACTGCCCGGACACTCCTCGCTGGAGCCGACGCCTGGCACACCGCGATCCTGATAGAAGACCTCGCGCACGCCCTGCACATCCCAGCGCAATGTTGTGCACTCGCCACGGCGGATTTCGTTGCGGTCCGCCCAGAAGTTGATCGAGAAGGCAGGCGGCTGCGGGTTGCCCGCGACGTTGATCTGAATGAAAAAGGACTGCGTCTGGTTGTCAAGCGTCACCACGCGCAGTTCATAGGTCTGCGTGAAGGGGGGGCAAACCGTCTGCGCATCATGGCCGCCCTTGCCCATGACGTTGCCGCCATCCACAAAGAAGACTGCATTCACGCCGTCTACGTCCCAGCGGATGTTGGTGCACTGCCCCTGGTTAATCCACTGGCTGTCGGCGCGCAGATTGGGGTTGCCCGTCCAGCCTGCGGGCTGGGGGGTTGCCGTTGGCGCCGGGACCGGCGTGGGCGGGATTGGCGTGGGCGTGGGCGTGGGTGGGTTGGGATCGGGTACGTTGATGCCCACCCACACGGTTTCGCCAAAGAAGTTGCCCACGTTGTTGCGCAATTGCCAGAAGCCCTGGAAGACGCCGTAGGTGTTGGGTGCAATCAGGCCGGCGGTCAGGTCGACTGTTTCGCCGGGCATGACGACGCGGCCCACGGGCACGGGCCGCCCATTCATGGAGGCTTCGGGACGGTTGCCGCTGACGTAGAAGAGTGCGAAATCGGGCTGCCACGGGCAATTGCCCGAATTGCGCATGCGCCACGTCTTGTCAAAGGTCATGCCTGGGATCATCTGCGGCGGCGCGGTCATGTTCTGGTCATCGAAGGTCAGGTCCTCGACGAAGGCTGAACCGTAGACGCAGGGCACTTCTGTGGGTGTCGACGTGACAGTGGGCGGCACGGCCGTTGCGGTTGCGCTGGGTGTGGCTGCGGGCTCCGGCGTGGCGCCCGCAGGCGCGGTTGCTGTGGGAGGCGCGACCAGCCCGGTGGGCGTCGCGCTGGGTTCAGCGGTGGCCGCGGGCGGGAGCGGAATCAGCCCTGTGTCGCCACCGTCCGGCGATGCGCCGCCCGTAAGATATTGGCGCACAAGCGTGCCGTAACGGCCGTCGGCCTGCAGCGCAATCAGCGCACGGTTGAGGGGCTCAACCAGGTTGGAGCCTTTGCGCACGGCAATTGCCAACTGCTGGCTGTTGAAGCCGCTGCCGCCGTCGGTGATATCGGTGAAACGCGCATCCAGCGCCTGCGCCGGCAGGCTGCCGACAATCACCACGTCCACCGTGCCGCTGCGCAGCGCTGTAATGGCATCGTTGACGTCATTCATCGACATCAGGTCCTGCTGGCGAATGATGCCGGTGTCAACGAGCCGCTGCTGGGCAAAGCTGAGGTGGGTGGTGCCCGCTTCGACGGCGACCTTCTTGCCGGCAAAGTCCTCCGCTGTGTTCAGCGTGAAGCCGGCATCGGTGCGCACGAGTGCGGTGGACGTATCGATGAAGTAGACATTGGTGAAGTCGACAATCGCCTGGCGCTCGGGTGTGACGGAGATGGCGCCGATGGCGACATCAACCTGTCCCAAGCGTAGCGCATCAAGCAAACCGGCGAAGGCGAAGGTCTTGAAATCGACCTCGACATCCAGCTCCTGCGCCAATTCCTGCGCAAGGCGGATGTCGAAGCCGTCGAGCGCGAAGCTGCTGTTGTAGAAGGAGAAGGGCTCGTAATCTGCCGAGGTGCCCACGACAACCGTGCCTGCCTGGCGAATGCGGTTCAGGTCTTCGGTGGGCGGTGTGGGCAACGGCGCCGCCTGCTTGGGTGCGGCGGCGAGAAGCCTCTGCGGCGCCATGTAGCCCGCAAGCAGGCCACCCGCGAGCAGCAGGACGCACACCCACGCGACCACCTGCAGCGCGCGCCTGCCGCTGTGGGCAGGGTGATTGGTTGCTTTCATGGTGATCCCCCGAGAATCTATTTGTGTGGTGAGGCGAGATGAAGGCGTCGTGAGCCAAAATGCGCTGCGCCTATGCTACATCGAAGGATTGCGAGGCGCAACTGCCACAACGTTTGCGGCATGTTTGTTACACGAGGTCTCCGAAAAGCAACGGGGCAGGCGCATGCGCCTGCCCCGTTGCTTTTTCCAACTCTTGCCTTACCGATTGATCATAGGCAGGAAGAGGTACTGCGGATTGAGGAAGCCCGGCTCGTCGCTCGGGTCATCCGGCGTGGGATCACCCTGAATACCGGCGTCCCAGTTGGGGTCATACTGGCCCGGGGCGAGTGTCACCACCTGCGTGCGGCCTGTGATGAGGTCGGCGTCCGACGAGATGCTGTAGTCGTCGCCTTCCTCCCACTTGGTGAAGACCTGAATGCCCGTGAGGACAAACTCAACCACATAGCTTGTTGGGATCAGGCCGGTGAAGGAGTACTTGCCAAACTTGTCCGTCACGGTGGTGCGCACGGGCGACTTGAAGTCGCCGTTGACGTAGAGGCGCACTGTCATGCCTGCGACGCCGGGCTCGCCCAGATTCTGAATGCCGTCGCGGTTGTTGTCGAGCCAGACGTAGTCGCCCAGTCCGGCAAGCTGTTCATTGCCCACGCAGACGATGGCGAAGTCGAGCGTCAGGTCTGTGTGATTCTCCTTGTCGGTCAGGTTGGTGCTGTCAACATTGGCTGTGGTTTCGCCACAGGTAATGTCACCGACAACGGGCGCTTCGGCAATCGCGACCGTCGGAGCTACCTCCGCGCTCTCCACGTCAGCGGCCAACGCGCCCGTCACAACGCTCTTGTTGCCGGCGAGGGCAATGGAACGGCAACTGCCGCGGCGTGCGTAGTCGGTGGCGCTTTCAATCGTCTTGGGGTCCTGCGGTTCACGCGTGACGGTGTAGCTGCCCGTTGCACTCAGCGGGTTGCCAAGGCCATCATTCACGTAGCTGTAGTAGCCCGTGCTGCCGACAGTGGATTCGCGATCGCCTGCGCCATCCTCTGTAATCAGGTTGACGGCGGGACCGGTGGAGGCACCTGCGGCATTAACTCCTGTTGAGTTGATACCACACTTGGCCAGTTCGCCCTCGATGTCGGCGACACCGTTGCCGTTGAGGTCAACGAACTCCATGTCACGCAGCGAGAACTGCCCCGTGGACTGATTGATGCGCCCGTCGCCGTTGGCGTCCTGCCACTCATTCTGTTTGCCGTCACGGTTAACGTCGTACCAGTGGAAGTCACCCACCATGCCGATGATGTTGCTGTTGTAGCCCGTGTTAATGGTCGCAGGGGCGCAGGAGTGCGCCTCTACACCAAAGGTAAGGCTCGAGGTGGTGGGAATGAAGCCCATTGCCTGCAGCAGTTCGTCGGCGACGCGGAAGGTGTAGGTGACATCAAGGCGCAGGCCGGTCATTGTGAAGCGGCCATCCTTGGTGAGCACCACAACTGTGCGGTCAGCAACGGGCAGTGTGGGGTCATTAGCTTCAGCCATAACCGGCACCTCAATGCGCTGCGCCGCAGGCAGCGACGGGTCGCTGATGAATGGCGCTTCATTGCCATCCAGCAGGTCATTGCCGTTCGCGTCATGCCAGACGAGGCCGGTGATTGTGCCGCCGTTTTCGCAAGGCACGAAGACTGTCGCGTCGTCGTCGTCGGAGACCGGCTCGCCATTGGTGCCGGTGCCGCGCGCCGTCACCACGTCCACTTCCGTCAAGTCGCCGCCATTGTCAATCGGGATGATAACCGTGGCAGGGAACTGGCAGCGGTAGACGCCACTCAGTTGCAGCACCTGCGGCATGGTGCAGGTGCCCTGCCCCACAAGGTCGCCGTAGATGGTGTCGGTGAGCGTTTTCAGCGTCACGATGTCGTTGACGCTGGTGTTGGTGACGACCACCGTGAAGGTGACAGGGCCACCCGGCCACGGCAGCGACGGCTGGTTGACCGTCTTGTCCACAACAATTGTCGGCGGCGTGTCGTAGCCGATGTAGTGGCTCGGGTCGGTCGCCGTCAGCGGCGTCTGGGTTTGCGGCACGAAGCCGGTCACCGTGCCGATGTTGGCGTACTGGCCCAGCGCGGCCGTTCCCTGCGCCGTGCACTTCATGGAAGCCTGCGGCGCAAGCGTTGTGGCCGGACAGGTGACCGCACCAATGCGGTCATCGTTCAGGCTGATGTTGGTCAGGCTGACAGTGCCCGTGTTGGTGATGAAGTAGGTCCACGTCACCGGTGTGTTGATCAGGATTTCTGGGCCCGGGGCCGTGTCAGCATCAAAGCCGTTGGTGTACTTCTTCATGATGAGCGACGGCTTGTAGATGCCTGCGTCGATGGTGCGAATGTGTTCGCCGTCGGGCAGGGCGATGGTACCGGACTTGCCGTCTGCCGGATTTGCATCCGAGTCGATGGCACGATCGCCATTTACCAGCGGCAAGGTAATCGTGTAGTCCAGCGGCTTCACGAACTCGACGACGTAGTCGCCGGCGATGAGGTTGTCGAAGAGGTAGAGGCCGCCGCCCGCCGTTGTGGTGGTGGCAATGGCCGTCGGGTTGCCCACCTGGTAGAGGTTGACGGTGACGCCATCCACACCGGTCTCGTCGTTGTCCTGAATGCCATTGGCGTTGGTGTCATTCCAGACACGGTCGCCGAGGCTCGAGCGCGGGTTGGCGGAGCAGCGCTGTGTCGCATCCGGATAGTCGAGCGTCTCTTCCTCGTCCGGGTTGACAGAAGCCATGAGCTTGAGCTGCGGCCGTTTGTCGGTCGGAATCTCGGACCAGTCGCCGCTGCCATCCTGCGCCCAACCGGGCCAACCGATGACCGAGCCCTGCACGGGTGCTGTGGGCAGAACTGGGCCGGCGAAGCCATCAATCACGGTGCCAGGCCACACAACGTTGGTCACGTTGAGGGGCAGATCGGTGATCTTGTAGACGACATCACCAGCTGTCGTCCGCCATGTCAGGGTGAGCGGCGTGCTGCTCTGCGGGTCAAAGTTGAGGCCGGTGACCGAGACGTCGACGAAGGCGCCGTCGGCGCGGCACTCAACCAGGGAGTTGACTGTGATCACACGCTCAACGCCCAGGTAGTGGCTTGGGTCATTGGCGCTGACCTGGCGTGCCGGGTTGTTTGGCGGCGCGGCTGTCACTGTGCCCAGGTTGGCGTATTGGCCCAGCGCAGCCAAACCCTTGGCCGTGCAGAGCGTGGATGCGTTCGGAGCAAGGCTGGCGACAGGGCAAGTAACGTTGCCAATGCGGTCGTCAACCAGCGTCAGATTCTCCAGCAGCACGTTGCCGGTGTTGGTGATGTAGTAGGTCCACGTCACCGGGCTGTTAACCGAGATGCTGGGGCCGGGCTCCACGTCGGCGTCCTCGCCATTGGTGTACTTCTTGATGGCGATGGCAGGCCGGTAGATGCCGGCGTCCTTGGTCAGGTTGGTCTCGCCACTTTCCAGCAGGAAGTCGGGCGTGATGCCTGTGACCGGATCAACCTTGGAGTTTACGTTGATGTCGCTGCCTGCGTTCTGCTGCGTGACGACATGGTCCGCCGGCGGAATCACCTGCACACGGTAGTTGCCCGGGGGCAGCTCGGTGAAGTTATAGATGCCGTCGACGCCGGTGGTCTGCGTGAGCAAGGCGCCTGTGTCGATGTTGAGCAGCTTCACCTCGACGCTCGGGACGCCGGCCTCGCCTGCATCCTGGATGCCGTTGCCGTTGGCGTCAAGCCAGACGCGGTCGCCCACGGCGGCGGGGAGGTAGATGCCTGCGTCCCAGGTGCGGTCGTCCTCGCCTGAGATGAGGTTGGTGCTGATTGCGCGGCCATCGCTCGGGTTGGCGTCGGAGTCGGTCGTATCATTGCCGCCCAGGTCCTGGCGGGTGAATTTCTGCGTGCCGCTGAGTACGAACTCGACGAAGTAGTCGCCCGGGACGAGGTTCTCGAAGAGGTAGAGGCCACCGCCTGCGGTCGGCATGGTGGCGAAGAGCGTATCCGGCGCGCTTGTCTTGTAGAGGTTGACGGTGACGCCGTCAACGCCAAGCTCGCCGCCATCCTGGATGCCGTTGCCATTGGTATCAAGCCAGACACGGTCGCCGATCTTGGCCGGGGTGTAGATGCCCGCGTCCCACGTGCGGTCATCCTCGCCCGAGACCAGCGTGGTGCTGATTGTGCGGCCGTCAGTCGGGTTCGCGTCAGAGTCGGCCGCGTCGTCGCCCGCCTGGTCCTGCAGAGTGATGACGGTGCCGGCAGGCTTGACGAACTCGACGAAGTAGTCGCCGGGGACGAGGTTCTCGAAGAGGTAGAGGCCGCCGTTTGCGGTCAGCATGGATGCGAAGACGGTGTTCGGTGTCGCCTGCCTTGTAGAGGTTGACGGTGACGCCGTCAATGCCCGGCTCGCCTGCATCCTGAATGCCATTGGCGTTCAGGTCATCCCAGACGCGATCGCCCAGCTTGGCGGGGATGTAGAGGCCCGCGTCCACTGTCAGGTCGGTCTCGTTGTTCGCGAGATTGATCACGCCCGTCTTGCCGGTCGTCGGGTCGGCGTCGGAGTCGGTGGCGTCATCGCCTGCGTCCTGCGGCGAGTGGCTGTACTTCGGGTCGGCCTCGAAGCCGACGACGTAGTCGCCGGGCAGCAGGTTGTCGAAGAGATACGCGCCGCCGTTGGCGGTCGTGGTGGTGCTGATGAGGGTCGTGCCGTCTGCCTTGTAGAGCGTGACGGTGACGCCGTCAATGCCCAGTTCGCCCGGATCCTGCTGGCCGTTGGCGTTCACATCCTCCCAGACGAAGTCGCCCAGTCTGGCGGGCTGGTAGAGGCCCGCGTCCCAGGTGTAGTCGTTCTCGCCCGAGACGAGGTTGATGTTGCCGGAGACGCCCGTGAGCGGTGAGACGTCGGAATCCTTGGCGTCGTCGCTGGGCTCGTTCTGCACTGGGGTGAAGTTGTAGCCCGCAGGCGGCGTGACCTTGATGTAGTAGTCGCCCGGGGCGAGGTTGGTGAAGTAGTAGTTGCCGTTCCCGTTGGTCACGCGTGTGTCAATGACATCTGTGCCGCCCGTGCGGAAGAGTTCGACTGTGGCCCCTTCGATGGCCGTCTCGCCGGCATCCTGAATGCCGTTCACGTTGGCATCGAGCCAGACCTTGTCGCCCAGGTTGGCCGGAATGTAGAAGCCGGCGTCCCAGGTGCGGTCGTCATCGCCCGACTGCAGGGTGATCGCGACTGTGCGGCCCGTGGTCGTGTCGGGGTCGGAGTCCTTGGCGTTGTCGCCCTGGTCCTGCTGGGTGAAGACCGCCGCGCCGGGCTTGACGAATTCGACGATGTAGGTCGACGGCACCAAATCGGTGAAGAGGTAGGTGCCGAAGATTGTGGTCTGCTGCGTGGCGATTTGCGTCGGCACGCCGGCGATCACCTCGAACAGGTTGACAGTGACGCCGCCGATCGCGGGTTCACCGCTGTCCTGCACGCCGTCGCCGTTCATATCCTGCCACACATAGTCGCCCAGCTTGGCGGGGATGTAGAAGCCCGCGTCCACTGTCAGGTCGGTCTCGTTGTTCGAGAGCGTGATTGTGCCGGTGCGGCCGGTTGTCGGGCTGGCGTCGCTGTCCTTGGCGTCGTCACCCACATTCTGCGGCGTGCCTGTGTACTTCGGGTCGGCGACGAACTCGACGATGTAGTCGTCGGGGATCAGGTTGTCGAAGAGGTACGCGCCGTCAGCCTGCGGTCGTTGTGGTGCTGATGGCTGTCGTCGGGTCGCTCGCCTTGTAGAGCTTGACGGTGACGCCGTCAATGGCGGGCTCGCCCGCATCCTGCACGCCGTTGGCGTTGAGGTCGTTCCAGACGAAGTCGCCCAGGGCGGCAGGCTGGAAGAGCCCTGCATCCCAGGTGGGGTCATTCTGGCCGGAGACGAGCGTGATGGTGGCCGACTTGCCCGTGACGGGCGAGACGTCGGAATCGGTCGCAGGTGTGCCCGCGACAGCGTTCTGCACAGGCGTAATGCGGTAGCCCGCGGGCGGCGTCACCTGGATGGAGTAGTCGCCCGGGATGAGGTTGGTGAATTCGTAGTAGCCCACCGCATTGGTGGTGGTTGTGATCGTCGTGCCGTCGGGGCGGGTGAGGGTGACGAGGACGTCCGCCACGCCCGGCGTCGGTCTCATTCTGGATGCCGTCGACGTTGGCATCGAGCCAGACGGTGTCGCCCAGCGAGGCAGGCACATAGAGGCCGGCGTCAATCGTCGGGTTGAACTCGCGCGGCGCAAGCGTCACGCTGGGGCTGCGCCCCGTGCTGCGGTCGGCGTCGCTGTCGAGTGCGTCGCCAGCGGCGTGCTGTCACCCACGTTGCGCAGCGTGATGGCCTTGCCGGCAGGCGTCACGAACTCAACAATGTAGGTGGCGGGCACGAGGTTGGTGAAGCTGTAGTAGCCCGTTGCGCTCGTGGTGGTGGTGGTAATGAGCGCACCGCGTGCTGTCGAGCAGGCGCACGGTGACGTTTTCCACGCCGGCCTCGCCCGTATCCTGAATACCGTTGCCGTTGACGTCGAGCCAGACGTAGTCGCCCAGCGCCGGCGCTCACATGGTTGTCAATGTCGTCGTCGGTGTTGTTCTCGGGCGTCGGGTCCTTGCCGTGGCTGCCGTCGTCGCCGACGGTGGCGGTGTTGTCGATTGTCTCGACGGTGAAGGGGATGTCGCCATCCACGCGCACGGCGAAGTTCCTGCTCGTCGGTCGCGCCGGCGGCCATTGTGCCCACTGTGATGGTGCAGACGGTGCCTGCGGGGTCACCCGTGGCGCAGGGGTTTGCCGTGCCGCTCTTCACCCAGCCTGCCGATGAGGATTCGGCGACGAAGCTGGTGTTGGCAGGTACTGTGTCGGTGATGACGACGCCGTCGGCGGCGCGCTCACCGGTGTTGGTGATGTCCAGCGTGTAGACGAGCAACTGCCCGCCCACGACTTCCGCCACGCCGTCATCCTTGAGGATGCGCAGGTCGATGGCAATCACGCGCGACGCTGTCGCTGGATTCAACCGGCGGCTCGTGCGCTCGTTGGGGTCATCGCCAGGCAGGGTGGTGGCCTTGTCGACCAAGGCCTTGTTGGTGATAGTGCTGGTGAAGGTCACGCTCGGCGGCCAGCTTGGCGCGGAACTCGATGACCGCCACCGGGCCGACCGCGAAGTCCGTCCAGACGCCGGTGATGGTGCCGCCGCTCTGCGTGAGCGAAGCCGGTGCAGGGCCGCTCTTGCTCGTCAGGCGCGCCGTCGAAGATGAGGCCGGCGGGCAGCGTATCGCTGACCGTGGCCGAGAAGGCGTTGCTCGTGCCGATGTTGCTAATGGCCAGCGTCACGGTAATCGTGTCATTGGCCGCGGCAACTGTCTGCACGATGTTCTTGCGGACGGACATCTTCGGCTCAACCACGGTGACGTCCACCGTGTTGGTGGTCTTGGGCGTGTCGGTGCCTGTGCGCCAGGTGACGCTGTTGGGCAGCACGGTTTGCGTGCCGACGCCCACGTTGGCGGGCAGGTCCTTGACGAGCAGCTTGAGCTCGAGCGCGAAGCTGTTGTTGCGCCAGGTCGTTGTCGCCAAGGTCACGACAATCTGGCCGAAGGTGACGACCACGTCCTGGCCATCTGCGCCGTCGCCCGAGGGCGCAGACGGTCGGCGTGGGGAGGGTGCCGCCCAAGCCGGCTGTCGTCGACCACAAGCGAGCCGCCCACGTATGTCATGCCCGCGGGCACGCTGTCGGTGAGGACGAGCGAGGCGATTGTGCCTTCGCCCAGCGTGACGGGGATGCGGTAGGTGACGATCTCGCCAATTGTGACGTTGGAGCCGGTGGTGTGCGTCGCGCTGGTGGCCGTAAGCTCCTTGCTCACGGCGGCCAGGTTGGCCACGGTGAAGTCGCGCTGCGTCTTCACTTCGTAGTCGTTGAGGCCGCCCTGGTCGAGCAGGCCGTTGCCCGAGATGCGCTCCTCGGGCGGCGTGCCGTCCAGCGTGGACCAGGTGGCGTTGACGCGGTTGGCAACCACAGCGCCGGGCTGCGTCGAGTCCTTGATTGTGGCTCTGATGATAATCGAAACGCGGGCATTGATGCCGTCAGCATTAACGATGTCGACGGTTCCTGTAGCGGGCCAGCGCAGCGTCGAGCCGGTGATGCCTGCGGCCGGCGCCACCATGTTGGTGCCGATTACCTCAACGATGGAGAAGTTCTCCAGTTCGGCCGGCAGCGTGTCGGTGAGGACAACGTCGAAGGCGGTGCCCACGCTGTTCGTGTTGTGGCGCAGGTCCACGGTGTAGGTGACGATGTCGCCGGCGTCGGCATTCGGCGCGGTGACGACTGCTCTTGCTTACCTGCAGAATCGGCTCGACAAGCGTGATGATCGACGTCGGGCGTGTTTTTGGTCAACGTGCCGCCCGCCGGGTTGTCATAGATGAGCGACGCCTTGTTGGTCAGCTTGACGAGGCGCTGGTTTTCGATGACGTTCTTGACGACCGCTTCCACGCGAATGCGGAAGCTGCTTGTGCCGGGCGCAGGTTGTGCCGGGCAACCGTCATGTCGCCAAAGGTCCAGGTCACGACGTTGCGCTGCAACCGACGGCGTGGCCGAAGGCATGGGTGTGCCCGTGAAGCCGGCGGTGCAGGATGGTTGCGCCGGTGAAGCCCAGCCCCGCGGGCAGCGTGTCCTTGACGACGACGTTCTTCGTCACGCCTTCGGGCAGGGTAATGGTCAGCGTGTAGATGACTGCTTCGCCAATTGTGTAGGTTGGCTTGCCCACCACCTTGGTGATGGCCGGTTCGCCTGTGAGCGGCGCGGGCACCTGCGAGGTGGCAACGTATGTGTTGGGTGAGCCGCCCTCACCGGTGCGCTCGCCGTCAACCGCGCCGGGCTGGCCGGGCGGGTTGGAGCCGGTGTCATTGCTCGGCGTGCCGGTGTCGCCTGGCAGCGAGGTCCACGTGGTCTTGGCCAGATTGGGAATGGTGAGCGAAGTCGGCGCGTTGTCGATGACCTTGGCAGTGATCTCAATTGTCACTGTCTCGGTTGCCTTGAGCGCGCGGCACGGTGACGTTGATGAGGTTGTTGCCGATCACCGAGTTGTTCGATGACGGTGACTGTGCCCGGGACCGGCGTCACTGTGACGCTCTGTAGAACCAGATTGCTGTTGAGCGTATCGCTGATGACCGTCTCGAAAGCTGTCCACGCCGCCGCTGGGGTTGGAGACGACCACGCGGTAGATCACAGGGTCGCCGGCGTCCACGGGGGCGGTGACAAGCGTCTTGACAATATTGAGCTTCGGCTCCACCAGGCTGGCGCGCACTGTGGGCGTTGTATTCGTGAAGCCCGTGTAGCTGAAGGTGAAGGAGTTGTCGTAGTTGCGCGGGGCCACGTTGCCCGTGCTGTTGAGCACCAACGCGTTGAAGCTGAGTGTGATGTACTCAATGCCCCTGGTCGCTGTCGTTGTTCTTCACGTCACCGAAGGTGAAGATCGGGTCCGTACCGTCGCCGAAGGGTCCGCCCGTAACTGCGGGCGGGTTGCTGCGCGATGGTCATGCCCGTATTGGACTCTACGGTGACGCTGATGTTGCCAATGTACTGCAGGCCGGCAGGCAGGTTGTCCTTGAAGACGACGTTCTTGACGTCGCCTTCGGGGATAGCGGCGCGCAGCCGGTATCGGATCACTTCGCCGGGGACAAGCGCCGTGCCTGATGTATGCGCCTCAGAAGTGGCCGTAATGGACTTGCTTGGGCGCTCGATGACCTGAATGCGGTAGTCTTCCACTTCGCCGTCGATGGCCGTGCCCGTGGGCAGCAGGTCCTTCTGCGGGCTCAGGCGGAAGCGGGCGTAGGTGGTGCCCAGCGTTGCGCCGGCGGGCGGCGTGACGTTGAGCGTGATCGTGCCGGAGCCGTTGCCGCCGCGCGTGGCGTTGGTGGCAATCTGCTCGCCACTTTCCCAGATTCCGTTGGCGTTCCAGTCAATCCAGGCGCTCACGTATGCGGTGCCTGTGCTGGGGGCCGTGACGGCAATCTGCACGGGGCTCGGATACGCCGCGCATGAAGACGCCGTAGTTGCCTGTGCCCGCCACGTCGGGCAGCAGGCCCGGGAGCGTCACACCATCTTCGTCGTCGCCCGGGGTGACGCCGGCAGGGAATGTACCATTGGCCGTGTCGTCGCCATTGGCGGCCAGGTTGGGCTGGCCGTCCAGCTCGGCGTCGCGCAACGCACCCAGGCGGAAGGGGTTGCTCTCGCTCACAATGATGTGGCGGGCGGCCAGCGCCGGATTCTGGCTGTCCGCAAGGAGTGCGGCAGCGTTGGTGGGGTACTTGAATGCGCCGGCATAGGGCGCGTCGGCATACTCGGTAATGCGCACGAGGCCAAAGTCGCGCGTCAGGTCGATCCGCGGCTGGCCCGCCGTGCCCAGTGTGAAGGGTGCGGTGTCATAGTAGGCGTTGCCCGGGCCTGCAATCTCGCCGTCGCTGTCCTTGGCGTCATCGCCGCCCTGGTTAGCGGGCGAGGCGGTAAAGACGTCGGGCTTGAAGAAGCGCAGGAAGTACTGGCCGCCGGGCAAGTTGTCAAATAGGTAGTAGCCGGGCTTGCCGAACTGATCGTTGGCGGTCAGCGTCGACTCAATCAGCGTGTCGGCGCCATTTTTCTTCCAGAGTTCAACGCGAATGCCGTTGAGCCCCTGCTCTTCGGGCTGCTGCACGCCGTCATTCTGCAGACCTGCAACGTCGAGCCAGACGAAGTCGCCAACGCCAAAGTTGGTTGAATCGGAGGCGCCGATACCAACCTTGATCGGCTCGGTGGGCAGGAAGTCAAGGCCGGCGCCCTTGGCGGTAACGCCGAAGGAGTTCCACGCAATTTCGCAGGCCGCGCCGGGTGTGGCCAGCATACAGTCGGGGCTCACAGGCGCATCAACCGGGGCGCGCATGGGCCAGGTGACGGTGAGCGGTTTGTTGAGCCCGAGGCTCACGCAGTCGGTGGCAACGCCTGCGCCATTGTATTCGCAGAAGTCAAGCTTGACCGCGCGCACGAGCGTCGGGTCCGGCTGGCCGGAAATTGCGTTGAGCGGCAGCGTCTTCGACCATGCGGGATCACAGCCGGCGGGGCCGCCGTTGACAAGTTCGGGGCGGCAGGGGTTGGTGGATTTGCTGTAGTAGACCGTAAGCGGCAGGCCAGAGGGCGGGACAACCTCGCCCACCAGATTCGGCTGCCACTTGGACTGGCGCAACGATGTGTCAATGACACCCCTGTCGCCGATGTAGGGCAGGATGTCGACCACCACGATGTTCGTAATCGAGACGTTGCTGGTGTTTGTGATCTCGAGCCTGTAGTCGGCTGTGCTGCCCGGGGCAGTGCGGCCAAACTTGCTGAATTCGGTGTCGAAGATGCCCTTGACGAGTTTCTGCGATTCGAGCGCAAGCAGCACACCCACCTGCGCGTTGCCTGTGCCGGCGGGGTTCTGGCAAATAAGATTGGCGGTCGAACCGTCGCCGTCCACGTCATCGGTGTCAGGGTCCGCGCTCGTCCAGAGGGCAGGCGGGCGCAGCCGGGAAGAGTGCGCCGCCAATTGTGGCCTTGTTCTGGATGATGCCCGGGGGCGTGCCGTCGACGACCTTGACGGCGTACTTGATGACGATCTCTTCGCCAGGCTGCAGCTTGTAGGTTGCGGGCGTCGAGCCAAGGAAGGAGGCCCGAAGCAGCATGCGGCCGGTGGAGTTGTAGTTGGCAATCGTCTCCAGCGTGCCGTCGGGCGCGCCGGCGGGCTTGCTAACTACCACAAGTGTGCCGGGCACGTACTCGAACTGTGCGGGAAGCAGGTCACCCATGACCGGGTTTTCAACCGGCAGGTGGGCAACGGCCTCGTTCTTGATGCGCACGGTGAAGGTGATTGTGTCGCCCGGGCGCACCTGACCCGTAGCGCTGCTCTCCTTGGCGGCGCGCGGGATCGCGCGCTCATCAATTACCTTGACGTTCGATGTGGCAACATCCGTCATAACTTCGTTGGTGGGTGTCGGCCCAACGCCGCTGCCATTGGCCGTGTTGTCGAAATTGGAGCCGACGGACGTCCCCGCCTTGACCTTACCATGGATGACAGAGGTCCAGCGGGTGGAGCCAGGATGCGCCATGGCACCCAGCTCCCACTTGAGCGCCTGAATCGTGGCCGCGCCAAGCCCAAGGCCGGAGACGTTGATTGTTGTCGCCGTTGCGTAGGGATTGTCGGCGAGGGGCACCCAGAGCGTGGGGTTGTTGCTGGCGCGGTAGAAGGCACTGACGGCAATGCCGTCATGCGGGGCCACGCTGAAGTCAAGCAGGTCGAACTGGGAGGGAATCGTATCGGTGACCACGACGTTGGTGAGATTGACGAAGCCGTCATTCTCTGCACCCACGGTGTAGGTCACGGCCTCGCCCACCAGTGCTTCGGTGCCGTAGAAGGAAGAGGCGGCTGCGGAGGACTTGGTCACGTCCAGCGAGGGGAAGGGAACGCCCACATCAAAGGTCTTTGTGGTCGTAAGGGTGCGTTCACCCTGGCCCTGGCAATATGCGGGCAGGGGCGCAATGGAGCAGCCTTCGGGTGTGCCGGTGATTGAGAGCGCATTGCTCTCGCCGGTAATCGCCGTTGCGCCAACAGGGTAGGAGAGCTTCATGGTGCGCGTCACGCAGCCGCCCACTGGGGCGGGATCGTCCACCGTGAGGAAGGTCAGCTTGCGAGTGGCCGGCACGTAGGTCCAATCGACGCCTTCCACGCCCTGCGCGCCTACAAAGGTCGCAGCGGCGGGGATTGTGTCGACCATTTGGGCGCCGATAAAGCGCACGCCGCCGACAGCGTCGGGGCTGCAAAGCTCGAGGGCAAACTCAATTGGTTCGCCCTGCACAATTGGGTCCGAAACGACGCGTTTGCGCGCGAACATTTTAAAGGCGCCGGTGGGCGTAATCGGCGGCGCCTTGTCTGTCACCGCCGTGGCATTTGTCGCTGTGAAGCCGACCGTGTTTGTGATAGCTGTGCCCGGGGGCGTGCCCGGCGCAAAGAGCACACTCATCACGATGAAGCCCGAATCACCGGCCTTGAGGAATGGACTAAAATTGATGGAGACCTTGCGCGTCGCCGGGTCAAAGGAGGCAGAGGTGTTGACGCCGGGCGGCAGTTCCACGCCGAGGAACTCGAGGCCGGCAGGCAGCGGGTCCGTAATTGTCGCGTTTAGACAATTCGTGTCGATGCTGGCGCAGCGGTACGCAAAGACGTACTTGAATGGGACGCCCGAGTCAATGCTCGTCAACCCGCCCAGAATCGATTTGTCAATCGAAAGAGTGGGTGTGCCCGGCACCGGTGCCTGCGCGATCGCGCCGCGCACGGGACCCAGCACAAAGAGGACGGATGCCAACAGCAGGGGGATGAGAAACGCAAAGAGTGCACGGCTTACGCGCACACGGCGCACAGATTGACTGCGCGCCGAAATCGATACGTAGCTCTGCGGAGGATGTTGAGCCATTGTCGGGTCTATTCCTTTTTTGGTGTGGGCTCCAGCAAACGCGCGGGGATAAGTCCGGGGCTGTTCCAGGGAGTCAACACGGGTCGGTTATAAAAGACTATTCGATTGCCAGTTGGATTCGGCTTGCGATTTTGGTGTGGTTGATGCGCCTGAGGTGGCTGACTTCAAGGGCATCAAAACCTTAATCGTGAATTAATGGACCATCCTTCGCGCCAAGCCGTAATCTGCCGAATTCTGATTGCATCGGCACAAATCTACATGCGCGCACGCGAAAGAGAGCCCGTAGCGCGGGCTGGCGGCATTGACCGCAGGCTTTGGCGCAGAGTTCTACTTGCAGCGTCGTGATCTATTGCCAGCAGGGGCCGTCCAGCGTGAGGGGAACAAGGCTCAGCGGAGATGCACCGTTGGGGTCGAGACCAATACGGAAACGCTGCCAGGGAATGTAAAAATAGGTGTAGGCCCGCAGGCAGACCTGGTTGCCGGAGCTGCTTTGCTCGGCGGTCGTCCCAGCCTGCACCAGGGTTGTGGTGCGGCGCAGGTCCTCCACGGCAAGGCGCTGCAGCCAGATGCCGGTGAGACCGTACGTTGATTCCGCCGCACGCAGCGCGTTGTTGGCCAGGCGCAGGTCTTCGCCTTCCACTTGTGGCTGCGGCGGATTGAGGATGCGCGGCAGCAGCGCCCAGGGAATGATGAAGAAGAGCAGAACGAAGGTCGTGCGCCAGCGCCTGCCGCGCGTCTCCAGTTGCAGCGCCTCGGCCAGAATGCGCCACGCCACGCTGGCAGTCAGCAGAAGCAGCCAGAGCATGAGGGCATTGAGCGCAAAGTCAAGCACCGCCACCTCGCTGCGCCCGTCCAAAGCCACCAGTGCAATGCGCAGCGGGTAGCCGCGCCAGCCGGTGCAGCCGGTGGGGCAGCCGGCATAGTGGGGCGGCACCTCGAAAACGTAGAACGACGCAATCGCAAGCAGCAGCGCACCCAGCAATGCGCCTGCGGCCACACTAAACCAGCGGTTGGACTGCTGCCGCCACCAGAGAATCAGCAGGCCGCAAAGCAGCAATCCCGCCAGTGCAAATGGCAGGTCGCTCCACGAGGAAAAGTTGGCCCACTGAGTGCTCCAGACAGGCAATGGCACGGCGTTGATTCCTCAGTCCATGCAGATTGAAGCGAGGCTTCCAACATCGGAAGCTCTCGCTTCATAATTGGCGGCTAGGGCGCTGGATTGCGCCAGCAGACAAAGGCGCGCGTCAGATTGTTGGGCACGGTAAAGGTGCGCGCAGGCGCCTCGATTGTTGACCAACGGTCGTAGCCCAGAGAACCGTCGTTGTCGAGCAGCACAAGCAGCGCGCTCTGATCATCGCGACAGCCTGTCAGGTCGACCAGCCGCTGGTTTGCGGGCACACGCACGCTGATGGCCGACGGGGAAGTGGCACTCTCGCCCGTGGGCACCTGCAGCCAGACGGCGCCGAAGAGATCCAGCCCGATTGTGCCGGCAGAGGCGAAGCGGCTGCGCGCGGTCAGAAGCGTTTCGTTATCCTGCCACGTAAGCAGCGGGGCAATGAACTCCTGGCGTGTTTCAGCCTGGTAGATGGTGCGGATGGTGCTGCTGCCGCGCCCCTCAATTGTGAGCAGCTTGATGCGGTTGGGCGGGCGAATTTGCCCAGAGGTGAGGCTGGGCTGATCGGCGTCGTAGACGCTGTAGGCGAGGCGCGTGTTGTCGGGGCTGACGGCCAGCGGGCTTTGGTAGGCGCCGGGCGCAAGCACAAGGCGCGGCGCGCCGTCGAGCGTACTCACGCCATCCGGCGGGATTTGCAGAGTTATGCGAAAGAGGCCGCGGTTCAACTGCTGGGTCACCGTGTCGCTCGTGTCCATGAAGAGGGAGACGTTGGTGGCGTCGCCCGGCTCAAGCGGGCGCACCGCCAGCAGGATGGGTGCGAGCGTGTTGCTGACAAGGGGAGAGGCGCTGCTGAAGATGTCGGCATTGCCTTCGAAGACGCGCACGATCTGCTGCGTGGCGGGGTTCCAGTTCCAGAGCTCCCACGTGCCAGTGCCAACGTCCGGCCGTTCAATCCACCAGAGGCCGGTGTAGGCGTCGCCGGCAATGCCGCTGATGGAACGATAGGGCTGGGCGAGAAGGCGCAGGCCGCTGCCGTCGCCACGCGCCCACACAAAGCCATCCTGGCCATACGCCGGCGTGCGCAGCGAAATCGCCCAGCCTGGGGCAGGGCTGCCGTTGAGCCAGGCCGCCGCTGCGCCTTCGGGCCAGAGCGCTTCAATTGCGCCGTCCGTACGCAAGAGGCTGACGCCCGCTGCCGAGCCGTCGCCAATGAGCGCAACCGCTTCCCCGGCATCAATCGCCTGCGCCAGCGCGTCGTTGTTGTCGAGCGCCACCCGTTCCACCTGTGGCGCGCCCACAATGCGCACACTCTGGGCCAGGATTGGCGGCGGCAGCGCTTCGCTAGCGGAGCCCTCGGCTGCCGACTCACCGCCAGGGGCCGTTGCCAAGCGCAGGTAGACAGTCGTCCCCGGCCAGAGCAGTTCGCCCGCAGCGGGCAGCCAGCGGCCGCTTTCCTCGCCAACGACGCCGCTCCACATTTGCACCGAGGCACTTTCGGCGCCAAAGCGGAACTCCGTGCCATCGGCGGCCACGGCGGCAAGCGGCGCAAGTGGGTTCGCCGGCGCGGCGTCGCCGGAGAGCGTCGCCACAATTTCGCCGGCTTCAGGCTGGGGCGCTTCGGCCGCCGCGGGAACTGCGACAGTGGGGAGCAGCACTTCCGGCGTCATCAGCGGCGTGGGGCTGGCTGGTTCGGTGGGCTGCCGGCGTGTTTGCGGGCGCGCCCGGCTCAGTCATGGGTGCGGCGACTGCCTGCGCCTCGGGCGCTTCTGGCGTAAGCGGCGTGCCGTCGCTGCGGTACGTGGGCAGCTGTGTGAGGTCGCCCTCGGTGTAGACAAGGTTGCGGAACATCCAGCCCATTTGCCCACGGTTCGGGTGGCCGGGCTCGTCAATGCGGATCAGATACCACTCGAAGTCTTGCGTGACGCCGAAGAGCCCCACGGCAAGCTCATTGCCTACGGGGATGATGACCGGGAAATCCGTGCCCGGCCCGGCGCGCAGGCGGGCGGGCTCGGTGACGAAGGTCGTGCCCATCACGAGCGCCGCCTGATCATCGGGAATGCGCGGCAGGTAGTAGGGTGTGGCCGTAGGCGTGGCCGTTTCGGTGGGCGTGCTTGTTGCCGTTGGCTCGGCGGTTTCGGTGGGGGCACGCGTGGCCGTGGGCGTGCCGGTTGGCTGCGGCACGGGCGTGTTGGTGCGGGTGGGTGTTGGCGTGGGTGCGCCGGCCGGCAGCGCCGTGGGCGATGCGGTGGGCAGCAGAGGTGCAACGGGTGATTCCGCCGCCGCAGCCGTGGCCGCAGGCGTGGGAGAGTCTTCAATCGTGGGTGTCAGTGTGGGCAGCGGCGCGGCCGGGGTGACCAGATCACCATCAAAAGCGCCCGTTTGCTGAATTGCCGAAAGGCGGTAGAAGCCGTTGTCGTCCAGGTCAAATGCGGCGTCAAAGGTGCGGCCGCGGTCGCCGTTGTCAAAGAAGCGCAGGCGTGAGG
Organism: uncultured Chloroflexia bacterium; assembly: GCA_963773745.1. GTDB lineage: Bacteria > Chloroflexota > Anaerolineae > Caldilineales > Caldilineaceae > UBA5069. Next base: position 242,459 of record CAVZCL010000001.1, on the reverse strand, counting down.
TAACGGCTGCCGTGCCCGTGGGGCGACCGGTGTCGTCCAAATATTGGCCCATCCACCAGCCCGGCTGGGCAAGGCCGAGGTCAAAGGTTTGCTGCACAATGTCAAGGCGCGTTGCGTAGGTGAGCGCGTTGTCGACCGAGCCCGCCTGGAGCAGCGCGATGATCTGCGCCATGGAGGTGAGGGGCGACGAGCGCAGCCCTGCGCCCTGCAGCCGGTAGCCGGAGACGGAGCCGCCGGCGTTCAAATCGCCAAAGGTGGCGGGTGTCCAGCGGCTGTTGGCCCATTGGCGGGCAAAGGGTGGCTGCTCGACAAAGGTGCCCGGTGCACGGACAACGCCGCGCAGGTCGCTGCCTGCGGGCAGCGTGCCATCGACAACGATGTCGGGCAGGAATGCGCCTTCATTCTCCACAATGGAGAGGCTGCTCTCCTGCGCATCCACCGACCAGAGCGGCTCGTTCAGGCTGTTCCAGACGAGTGCGAAGTCGGCGGCAGGCGCAGGCTGCGCCAACAGGTAGACGGGCAGCCGGCCCGTGCTTTCGGGGCGTTCCACCAGCAGCGCGTGGAGCCTGCCTTGCGGATCGCTGCGCAGCAGCCCCTGCTGGATGCCCGGCCGCAGCGCGGTATAGGCTTCGGTTTCTGCGCCCGCAAAAAGGTCTAGCAGCACCTGGCCGCGCACGCGGTTCTGGTCGTTGGCGTCCTGCCAGAAGAGCATGGGCAGCGCGAGGCCTTCGGGCGTGCGCGGCACGGCAAGCGCGGCCCAGGGGTTTTCGGAGAGCTGGCTGAATGAGACCGGTGCAAAGATCAGGAACTGTTGCTGCGCCACACCGCGCAGGAGCGCCGATCGCACGTTCAGAGGTGAACTCGAGGCCGGTGATGGCGTTGAGGCCGTCGACCGCCTGGTCGCGGAAGCGCTGCGCCCATTCCTCGGGCGAGGCGGGCGTGGGCGACGGCGTGGGCGAGGCCGTGGGTGTAGGCGTCTCGCTCGGTGTGGGCGTAATGGTAGGCGTTTCGGTGTTTGTGGGCGTGGCGCTGGGCGTCTCAGTCGCTGCCACCTGCGCCATCTGCATCTGCGCCTGCGCTGTGGCCACGGCGGCCTGAATGTCGCTGCGGCCGCGCGCCAGCCCAATCAAATAGACGATGGTACTCAGAATGAGCACGCCAAGGAGCGATGAGACGAGTATGTATAGCCTGGAGCGATTCAGCATGATAGGGGTTCCGGGACGCGCTCGCTTGCGATGGAAGGTGCGATGGTGTCAGCGAAAGTCAACCGGCAAACTGTATGCAATCGGCGGGCAGCCGGCAAGTGTGAGGCGGGACTAGCCACCCACAGTAATGGTGACGGAGCAGGGGTCGGGGAAGTTGCCGGTTTGGTCAACGACTACCAGGCGCAGCGTCCACTGGCCCGGGCCGAGCGCGGCCGTGTCCACATTGGCCAGCACGCCGCCCTGCACGGGGCTGTTGCCGCCTCCCAGATAGACGAAGCCGCCCGTGGCATTCGCGCCCGGGGCAAACTCCACCTTGTAGTACTGGAAACTGGGATGCATGGCCGTGCCCTGGATGCTTACCACGCCGTTCACTGTTGCGCCATTGCCTGGCGTTGAAATGGCGGCGCTCGGGTTGGCGCAGGCCGGCCCTGCAGCCACCGGCGGCGCAGGCTCCGGCGTGGGCGTCTCAGGGACCGCCTCCTCGACTGCGGTGGTCTGCTCCTCCGGTGTGGCGCTGACTGTACCAGTGGCTGGAACAGTGGGCGTTGGCAGGGTGACCACTTGGGGCACAACCGGCGTCAATGTAATTGGCAGCGGCGTGGTGGTGGGCGTGGGCATGAAAGGCAATTCGGGTTGGGGACTGCGCGATTCGGCCACAATGGGCTCAACCGCCTGCGCGAGCGTGGTGCTCACAAAGTAGGTGACGCCCATGAGGCCCACGAGAAGCATGGCGACATAGAAGATTCCAAAGAGTTCGCGCATGGCCTTCTCGCGTTCCAGCGAAAAGACCGCCTGCCGCCGCTCGCCGCGCACGAGCCACACCTTGTAGATGTGGTAGAGCGCCACGAGACCGCAGAGGGCGTAGATGTATGCTGCGTAGGTTGCAACGCCTTCAATAATGAAACCCATACAGTATAGAAGTATACGGTATGGCGCGGGCGATGACAATTTGTATTGGCAATCGCGGGTGTCGGGCGATCGCGATTTGCCGCACGCGGCGGGCTGCTATAGGATCGTTCATGCAAAGCTGAGCGCCACAACAGAGACGCCTCAAACATCCCCACCTGGAAACCCACTATGCAGATTGACGCCGTTTATCGCTCGCGCCGCAGCAACGTGCTCGCCCGCCACGGTATGGTCGCCACCAGCCAGCCGCTTGCCGCGCAGGCCGGTCTCGACATCCTCAAGGCAGGGGGCAACGCGGCTGACGCCGCCGTGGCCACTGCCGCCGCGCTCAACGTTGTGGAGCCGACCTCCACGGGCATTGGTGGAGACTGCTTCGCCCTCTACTACGACGCCGCCACAAGAGCGGTGACGGCGCTCAATGGCTCGGGCAGAGCGCCTGCCGCGGCGTCCATTGCCGCTGTGCACGCGCTGGGCTACAGCGCCATGCCCGTCTTCACGGGCCACGCCGTAAGCATCCCGGGCACAGTGGCGGGTTGGGCCGACATGGTAGCGCGCCACGGCCGCATGGCGCTGGCCGATGTGCTCGCGCCCGCCATTCGCCTCGCCGCCGAGGGCTATCCGGTCAGCGAGTTGATTGCGCTGGGCTGGCGGACGCAGGTGGACAAGCTGCTGCGCAGCTCTACCTGGAACACACCGGACCTGGACCGCGGCCCCGAGCAGCCCAGCGGCCACGAGTTGCTGATTGACGGGCGCGCGCCCTACCCGGGTGAAATCATGCGCATTCCCACGCTCGCCGAGACGCTGCGGGGGATTGCTGCAGATGGCCCGCGTTATGTTTACGAGGGGGACTTTGCGCAGAAACTCAGCGCACATGTGCAGCGCTACGGCGGCTGGATTACCCCGGCGGACATGGCTGCGCACAACTCCACGTGGGACGAAACGATCTCGGCCGATTACCGTGGCCTGCGCCTCTACGAGTGTCCCCCCAACGGGCAAGGGTTGGCGGCCATCATTGCCGCTGCAGATTGCGGCGGGCTTCGACATTGCCGCAATGAACGAGGCAGACCGCCTGCACACGCTCATTGAGTGCATGCGCCTTGGCTTTGCGGACGCCCAGCAGTGGGTTTGCGACCCACGTGTGGTGGAGGTTCCCCTTGAAGAACTCACCTCGCAGGGTTATGCCGACCGGCGGCGTGCCCGCATTCATCCGCAGCGTGCGGCGCAAAACGTGCCCTGGGGCGACCCCATGGCCGGCTCGGATACGGTCTATCTCTCGGTGGTGGATGGCGAGGGCAATGCGTGCAGTTTCATCAACAGCCTCTACATGGGCATGGGCACAGGGCTGGTGGTGCCGGGCACGGGCGTGAGCCTGCAGAATCGGGCCTCGCTCTTTGTGCTGGACCCAGCGCACCCCAACGCACTCGCGCCCAACAAGCGCCCCTACCAAACCATCATCCCTGCCATGACGGTCTACGCCGACGGTGAATTTGATGGCGCGCTCCATGCCAGCTTTGGCGTCATGGGCGGCTACATGCAGCCACAGGGCCATTTGCAGATGATGGTGAACATGGTGGACCTGGGAATGACGCCGCAGCAGGCGCTGGACATGCCCCGCTGGCAACTGGCCGGCCCCACCGATGGGTTGGGCGCCGCGCAGGAGGGGGGCCTCGTGCTGGTGGAAGAGGGCTGGGACTTTGCCACGCTGGCCGAGCTGGCACGCCGCGGCCACAGGCTTGCGCCCGTGGACGGTTTTGCGCGCGGCAGCTTCGGCGGGGGCCAAATCATTGTGCGCGACCCCGCCACGGGCGTGCTCTGCGCCGGTAGCGACGCACGCAAGGACGGCTGCGCCGTGGGGTGGTAACGACAGTTCAAGAGCCTAAGGTTCAAGAGTTCAAGGTTCGGGTCGCGTTGATCACTTGAACTGCTGAACATTGAAACCATGAACGCTGGAACTGGCGTTCTTTTACCCGTGAACTTTGAACCCTTGAGCCCGAGACATATGGAAAATTCGCCGGAACTCGAGCGTGCGTTCGCCCCTTTTGCCGTGAAGATGGCGGAAGCGGGGCTGCCGCAACTTGTTGTTGACAATTTCCGCCACGCCTTTGCGCGCCTCTTTGTGGGCGACACGGGCTACATCTTCGGTAACGTTGCCCAGCCGGTTGCCGGGCTGCACAGCTACAGCGAACTGCCCGCCGCAATGGAGGAGCTGGGCGAACGGGCGCTGGCGCAAACTGTGATCTGCAAGCTCAATGGCGGCCTGGGGACCAGCATGGGGCTCGACGGCCCCAAGTCGCTGCTGCCCGTGAAGGATGGGCTGAGCTTCCTGGACATCACCGCACGCCAGGTGCTCCAACTGCGCAGACGGCACGACGTGCGCGTGCCGCTGCTGCTCATGAACAGCTTCGCCACGCATGATGCCAGCCTGGCGGCGCTCGCCGAGTATCCCACTTTCACGCAGGACTTGCCGCTGGATTTTGTGCAGAACATGGTTCCCAAGGTGGCAAAGGAGGGACTGCGACCCACTATCTGGCCCGCAGACCCCGAAAAGGAGTGGTGCCCGCCTGGCCACGGTGACATCTATCCCTCGCTTGTGATTACGGGGCTGCTGGAGCAGATGCTGCGTGAGGGCTACGAGTATCTCTTCGTGAGCAACGCCGACAACCTGGGCGCTGTGCTGGATACGCGCATCCTCGGCTTCTTCGCGTCGGTGGGTGTGCCCTTCCTCATGGAAGTGGCCGACCGCACGCCGGCCGACAGCAAGGGCGGCCACCTCGCACGCCGCCCCGATGGCCAGCTCATCCTGCGCGAGTCGGCGCAATGCCCGCCCGATGAGGTGGCCGACTTTCAGGATATCAGCCGCTACCGCTACTTCAATACAAACAATCTGTGGATTCACCTGCCTTCGCTGCGCGACGCCCTGCACAATACGCATGGTGTGCTTGACCTGCCGCTCATCCGCAACGAGAAGCCTGTGGAGCCCACACAGCCTGATTCGCCCCGAGTATACCAACTGGAGACGGCGATGGGCTCCGCCATCTCCATCTTTGCCGGCGCGCAGGCCATGGTCGTGCCGCGCAGCCGCTTTGCGCCGGTGAAGAAGAACAGCGACCTGCTCGTGCTCTGGTCCGATGCGTATGCGCTGACAGATGAGTACCACATGGTGCTTGCGCCGGAGCGGCAGGGGGTTGCGCCTGTGGTCAATCTCGACGAGCGCTACTACGGGCTGATTGCCGACATGCGTGCGCGCTTTGCGCACGGCGCGCCGTCGCTGCTGCGCTGCCGCTCGCTGACGGTGGAGGGCGACGTGCGCTTTGGGCGCGATGTGGTGGTGGTTGGTGATGTCGTGCTGCAAGCCGCACCGGGGGAGATTCTTGAGATTGCGGACGGCACACACCTGGAGGGGTGACAAGTGATTCGCTACGCTCACACCAACTTGATCGCACGCGACTGGCGTGCGTTGGCTGATTTCTACATCGATCTGTTCAACTGCACACCGGCGCCCCCTGAACGCGACCTGAGTGGCGCTGTCATGGAGCGTGGCACCGGGCTGGCCGGGGCGCACCTGTGCGGTATGCACCTTCGCCTGCCCGGTTACAGCAGCGATGGCCCAACGCTCGAAGTCTACACCTACACGGAACTGGCGGAGGGGCAGCAGCCTGCCGTCAACCGGCCGGGCTATGGCCACCTTGCATTTGGCGTAGATGATGTGGCGGCAATGCGCGCGCGTGTGCTGGCAGCAGGCGGCCGCGCCATCGGCGAAGTCGTTACCACGCCCGTGGGCACAGACCGCTACGTGACGTGGTGCTATGTGACCGACCCCGAGGGAAATATCGTCGAACTGCAGGCGTGGCGCGAAGCTGAACTGTAGGTCCAGGACCAGCAGGCCGAAATATGCGGCAAAACGCTGACAGACACGGACAATGACCTCTGTCCGTGTCTGTCTGTTCGCGTGTATGCGCCGGTTATGCAGCGGGACGCACTTCTGGCGGGGCGTGCGGCCCTACGGGTCCACTTGATCGCTGCGCTGCCGGTTTGTGTCTTCGTAACGGAAGGCACGCACCGCCCGTATGCGGTCAAAAAGCGCAAACAGGATAGCAATTCCGTTCACCGCAAAAAACATTGTGAATGCCTTGGAGGCTGGTGTCGTCGGCACAAGGTCACCATAGCCGATTGTCGCCATCGTGATCAGAGAGAAATACAGGGCATCAAGATAGGCCCAGCCTTCCAGCCAGTGATAAACAACCATGCCAAAGATTAAGGTGCTCAAAAACCAGTAGAAGACCGGCCCGGACTCCTTATCCTTTATGACATCTACCAGAAAAAGAGACTGGAGCGGGTTACGCTTGCGACTTCTGGACGAGCCGGAATCTTTAGCTGAGTCATTTTCGATCACGCTCTGGCTCCCTCATTGAATCCAACGTTGTGCCTGACCTATTGGTGGCTACGGGCAGGACTCTCTGTGTCCGGGTCTTCAAGATGCTTTTGGCCCCATAAGCGCCTGGCGCTTGTGCCAGTCCTGCTTGTAGAGATTGAAGTGAATCTGCTGCATGGGGTGTTCGGCAATGATATCTTCGTTCACCTCTACACCGAGGCCCGGGCCGGTGGGCAGCGCAAAGTAGCCGTCCACGACGGCAGGCAACCCCGGCGCGGAGCCAAGCACCCACGGCTCATCAAAGTCGTTGAAGTGCTCCTGAATCTTGAAGTTTACCGTGCACGCGGCGAAGTGCAGCGCCGCCGCAGTGGAGACGGGCCCGCCCACGTTATGCGGCGCAATCAGCATGTAGTAGGTGTCGGCCCACGCCGCCAGCTTGCGCGTGTTGAGGATGCCGCCGAAGTGGCTGATGTCGGCCTGGATGATGTCGGCGGCATGGAGTTCCATCACAGGGCGGTACTCATCCAGCGTGTGGATGCGCTCACCGGTTGCCACGGGCACGCCCAGCGGCGCGACGGCGTCGGCCACCTTTTTGAGCGCCGCAATGTTGCCCGGCGGTACAGGCTCCTCCACCCAGCCCGGGCTCATACGGGGCCAGCAGGCGCGTCATCTCGATTGCCGTCACGGGGTTGAAGCGCCCGTGCATTTCAATCAGAATCTCCACATCCGGCCCCACAGCATCGCGCACGGCCTCCACCAGCCCCACACTCTTGCGTTTTTCGGCGCGCTCCATCTCGTAATAGCCCGCGCCAAAGGGATCGAACTTGACCGCGCGATAGCCCGCATTCACGGCGCGCAATGCGGCGGCGTGGAACTCCTCGGGCGTGCGCTCCACCGTGTACCAGCCGTTGGCGTAGGCCTTGATGCGCTCGCGCACGGCCCCGCCCAGCAGCCTGTAGACAGGCTGCCCCAGCGCCTTGCCCATAATGTCCCAGCAGGCCATTTCGAGCACGGCCAGCCCCGTCATCGCCACTTCGCCCGGGCGCCCGTAGTCCTCAATGGTGAGCCGCCGCACCAGCGCTTCGACCTCGAAGGGATCGCTCCCCACCACAAAGCGCTCAGCCACATCGTGCAGGTAGCCGATGAGGGTCTCCACCTTGTTTATGGGGCGGCTCTCCCCCCAGCCGATGATGCCCTCGTCCGTCTCGACCTTGACGTAGACGAGGTTGCGCCACTGTGTGCCGAGAACGAGCGGGGTGATTGCGGTGATGCGCATGGAGGCTCCTGAATGCGTGTCAATAAAAGACAATTGGTAAATGGTCATTGGCAATTGGTGCGGCGCCGGTGAAGGAGCGACCAATGGCCAATTTCCATTTACCAATTATCAGCTACGATTCTCCCTACGCTTAACTGATTTTCTTGCTCACCAGCGTTTGCACCACCACCGAGATGACGATGATGAGGCCGTAGATGAGCTGCGTCCAGAAGCCGGAGAGGCCAACGGCCACAATGCCGGCGTTGATGGCCCCAATGATGAATGATGCCACGAAGGTGCCGTAGATTGTGCCTGCGCCGCCAAAGACCGACGTGCCGCCGAGGAAGACCGACGAGAGGGTGTTGAGCAGATAGCCCTCGCCCAGTGTGGGCCAGTAGTAGGAGAGCTCGAGGCTGGCAATCATGCCCGCGAGCGCGGCAGCCATGCCTGTAATGGCAAAGACCAGAATCTTGGTGCGGCTGACGCTGACGCCCATGAGGCGGGCACTCTCCTTGTTGTCGCCAACCAGGTAGACATGTGCACCGAAGCGGTGGCGGTTGAGGAAGACCCACGTGAGCACCGCGACGAGGATCATCCAAATCATCTGCATGGGGAACCAGCCATTGATGCGCCCGACGAAGATGTTGTAGAAGAGCGTGTCCCGCGTGACGACCAGCGATTTGCCGGTGCCGTTTGTGAGCACCTGCACCACGCCACGCCAGAAGAATTGCGTGCCGATGGTGATGACCAGCGAGGGCACAAGAAATTTGGTGATCAGCCAGCCGTTGAGAAAGCCGGCCGCCAGCCCCGCAGCAAGGCAGGCGATCATGGCGAGCCACGGATTGGCCGTGGCAAAGAGCACCGTGGAGAAGACCAGCATCCCGAAGGACATGATGGAGGGAAACGAGAGGTCCATCTCGCCGGTGATGACGACCATGGTCAGCGGCAGCGCGATGATGCCGAAGAAGGGGGTTGTCGACATGAAGGCCGCGTAGATGTTGCGGCTGAAGAAGGTTTGTGGCGAGCCGATGACGAAGAAAATCCAGATGGCAAAGGCCACCAGCGTAATGCCGATTTGCAGCGCATAGCGCCGCAACCAGCGGGTGGTTCTTGAGGCCGGCTTATGTTCCGGTGCGCTGAAGGTGACTTCGGCTGTCATGCGGGCACCTCGAGATTCTTGAGCGTTGCGCCGTTGCCCTTGTCGTAGGTGCCGGTGCGCGCCACTGTATAGAGGCGCTCAATCAACTCTTCGAGCGTAACCTCGCTCTTCATGAATTCGCCGGCAATCATGCCGCGGTCGAGCACAATAATGCGATCGACGACCGGGTAGACGTGGAAGATATTGTGATCAATGAAAATGGCCGACTTGCCGGCCTTGGCAATGCCACCGATAAAGTCGAGCACCTTTTTGGTTTCGGTGAGCGAGAGCGCCATGGTCGGCTCGTCCAGGATGATAATGTTGGCCTGGAAGTAGAGGGCGCGCGTAATCGCGATGCCCTGCCGTTCGCCGCCGGACATGGTCTTGACCGCCGTTTCGGCCGAGACGGCCTTGGAGGTGAAGCCCATGTGCTCCTGCATGAGACGCTCGGTTTCGGCCTGCATCCTCTTCACATCCATAAAGCCCATGCTGGTGGTCAGTTCGCGCCCCATAAAAATGTTGCGCCACAGGCTTTGCAGGTCGGCAAGCGCCTTCTCCTGATAAACGCATTCAACGCCCAGGTCGCGCGCCTTCTGCACAGACAAATTGTTGACCTTCTGGCCGCCAAAATAGATCTCACCGCCCGGGTCGGGGTCGTGGTAACCGGTAATCACCTTGACGAGGGTGGATTTGCCCGCGCCGTTATCGCCCAGCAGGCCAACGACTTCGCCCGGGTAGACCTTGAAATTGATATTGTGCAGGGACTTCACTTCGCCAAAGCTCTTGGAGACGTTGCGAAGCTCCAGTGCCGGTTCTTGCATGGGGATACTCCTGGGGTAGAGCGAGGTTCATGGGCGGGGGGTTGCAACCCCCCGCCCATGCTTTGACAATTGCACAGGGGCAAGGCCCCAGCGCCTTTAGCGGATTTCAACCTCGGCCAGCGGCTTGATCGCGGCGATGTTGTCGGCATTCACGAAGCCGGCGCCGGTGTCAATGTCCAGGCCCGAGAAGCCGTAGACCTTGCTGAGGCAGATTTGCAGAATGGGCAGATAGCCCTGGAGCCATGGCTGCTGGTCGATGACGAGGTCGGTCCAGCCACCCTCGACGGCTGCGGCGGTCGCGGGCGACAGGTCAAAGCCGGCGCCAACGATGTCATCCGGGCCCTTGCCTGCGGCCTTGAAGTAGGTCTCCATGGTGGCTGTGAGGCCGCCGTGGTCGGTGACAACCAGCTTGACGTCGGGGTTGGCCGAGACGTAGCCGGTGAAGGTCGGCGTGCCTTGCTCGGGCGAAGCGTTGGTGGCGGGATCAATTTCCTGATAGTCGACAATCATGCCGGCTTCTTCAAGTGCGTCGATGACGCCCTTTGTGCGCTCGCCACGGGTCGGCTGGGAGAGAAGGCCCCAAACGAAGGCACGGTCGCCCTCGACAAAGCCGAAGCGCTGGACGGCTTCCTTGCCCAGTGCATAGCCGGCGGAGTAGTTCTTTGCGCCCACGTAGCCGAAGCCGCTGCTGGCGTACTTGTCCTGGCTGACGACCAGTTCGGTATTCTGGCTGGTGACGATGATGCCTTTGGCTTCGGCGTCGTCAATCAGCGGGCTGAAGGCGTCGTCACCTGGGTGACCCATAACGGCGATGCCGTCGGGGTTGGTGGCAACTGCTTCGGTGAACTGCTGAATCATCTTCTGCGGGTCCCAATCGCTGAAGACATAGGTGACGTTTGCGCCCAGGTCGGCTTCGGCCTGCTTGGCGCCGTTGTAGACGTTGTTGGCGAAGACGCCGCCGGCAGGGCCGCCGGGGAAGAAGGTGATGTCAACATCACCGCACCACGCTGCGCCTTCGGCAGGGGCTGCGGCGTCGGTGGCTGCGGGTGCAATGGGCACCGTGCAACCGGTGAGCACCATGGCGATCAGCGCGAATGCAAACAGGACGCCAAAGGTCGATCCGAACTTGCGATCCTTCATTGCTTCCTCCTCTTTGAAGAGTGTTGAAGATGGTGGAACGTTTGGATACTGGGACTGCGATCGGGCAAAGACGGTGGAGAAACATGCCAACATGGCCAAAGCTGCGTGCAGCGCAAATGTGCCGCACACCGCCCAACTTAACCGGTGACGCGTGCTGCCGTCACCTGGGTGCAACCGGAGGATTGTTGACTGTCAATTGCATTGAGCAGGTATTTGGCGGGCAATTCGATGTGTGACGCGAGAGCGGGGGCACAAGCAGGGGGGCGGGATGGTATTTGGCGCAGACTTCACACGACATTACGCTGGACATGAAGCCACAACGACACCTGCTCTTTGGTTGTACTCTCGGGCAGCCATGATCATAGCCTTGAAAGGCTTGCCTTGTCAAGAGAATGGAATCAGTATTACAGGGTGACATTTGTCCTGAATTAGCCGCAAAGTTGAAGCGAGGCTTCCGATGTCGGAAGCCTCGCTTCAACTCGGCTCCTCAACTCGCTTCAACTCGCTTCGGCTTATGGCACGGCAATTGTGGGCATGCACGCCGAATCGGTTTAGAATGGGAGAAGCCGCAGGCGGTTTGCGGTACACCCTCAACAATTGGAGGCAACTTTGAACAGCACACACTTTGGCACCACAGCGGACGGCCAGGCCGTCGAAGAGTACTCGCTTCTCAATCAGAACGGGCTGGAGGTGAAGATCATCACCTACGGCGGTATCATTACGTCGATTCTCGCGCCGGACGCCGAAGGCTACATGGACAACATCGTGCTCGGCTACGACAATCTGGCCGACTACGAGCAAGGGAGCCCTTATTTCGGCGCAATCATCGGGCGCTACGGCAACCGTATTGGCGGCGGCAAGTTCACGCTCGAAGGCGAAGATTACACGCTTGCCACCAACAACGGGGCCAACTCCTTGCACGGCGGACTCAAGGGCTTCGACAAGGTTGTCTGGCAGGCGGAGACTTCTGTGGACGAGGAGAGCGAATCGCTTGCGCTGACGTACACAAGCGCCGACATGGAGGAAGGTTACCCGGGCACGCTCCAGGTTAGGGTTGTGTACACGCTAAGCAGCGACGACGTCCTGCTCATCGAATACGAAGCGACGACGGACAAGACCACTGTCGTCAACCTTACCAACCACACCTACTTCAATCTCGGGGGCGAGGGCGGCGGTTCAATCTACGACCACATGCTTTCGATCAACGCCGAGTACTTTACGCCGGTGGATGCCGGGATGATTCCCACGGGCGAAATCGCTCCTGTGGAGGGCACGCCTTTTGACTTTCGGGAGCCGAAGCCCATTGGCCTGGACATTCGGGCCGATGACGAGCAACTGCGCTACGGGCGCGGCTTTGACCACAACTGGGTGCTGCTGCGCGATGAGGATGAGGAGGCGACTACGCTTACGCAGGCCGCCGCAGCGTACGATCCTGAATCGGGGCGCATTCTCGAGGTGCTGACCACAGAGCCGGGCGTCCAGTTCTATGCCGGCAACCAGCTTGATGGCACGAAGTACGGCGCAAGCGGGCGCGCCTACCGGCAGAGCGACGGCTTCTGCCTCGAGACACAGCACTATCCCGATTCGCCGAACCAGCCCAACTTCCCCAGCACCACGCTGCAGCCGGGCGACGTCTATTCGTCGGCCACCATGTTCCGCTTTATGACGGACGCCGACATGTTTGACGATACGGACGAGGAAGAGGCTGAGTAACTTCGGGAAGAATGGTCGCCAACCAGGACATCAGTGGCGTGCAGGAAGCGGCAAGTAGCAAGCGACAAGTAGCAAGCAGCAAGTGGTAAACAATAAGGGGCCGCGTCGCGAGACGCGGCCCCTTATTGTTTACCACTTGCTGCTTGCTACTTGTCGCTTCCTGCCTACTTCGGCTGGTTGCCCAGCAGTTCCTCAATCCGGCTCTGCATTTCGTCGTCGAGTTTCACATCGGCAGCCTTGACGTTGTCCACCACCTGTTCGGGGCGGCTCGCGCCGGTGATGACACTCGTTACTTCCGGCCGGCGCAGAACCCACGCCAGTGCCAACTGACTCATGCTCAGCCCCATGTCCTTGGCAACCGTGTCGAGCGCGCGCAGCTTGCTCAGGTTCTCCTCGGTCAGTTCGTCCTTGACCCATTCCTCCAACTGGCCGCCGCTGGCTCCGCGGCTGCCTTCGGGCACACCCTTGTTGTACTTGCCCGTGAGCACACCCTGGGCAAGGGGGCTCCACACAACAATGCCCATACCATGCTTTGCGGCCACAGGCAGAATCTCGGGCTCAACGTGACGGTCGAGCATGTTGTAGCGAGGCTGCTCCACCTTGGGCAGGTAGGCATTGTAGCGGCGCGCCGTGCCGGCGGCGTCTTCCAGATGGGCGGCGCCCCAGACGCTGGTGCCCCAGTAGAGCACCTTGCCCTGCTGCACCAGATCGCTCATGGCGCGCACTGTCTCCTCGAGCGCCGTCTCGCTGTCATAGCGGTGGCAGAAGTAGATGTCGAGATAGTCCGTGCCAAGGCGACCCAGGGACTTTTCGATCGATTCCATGATGTGCTTGCGGCTCAGCCCGCGATCGTTGATGTTGTCGCTCATGGGCCAGTAGACCTTGCTGCTGATGACAAGATCGCTGCGCTTGAAGTCTTTCATCCACTTGCCAACAACCTCTTCGGCCTTGCCGCCGGCGTAGACATCGGCAACGTCAATAAAGTTGATGCCGTTGTCCACGGCTGCGGTGAGGCACCTTTCGGCGGTGTCATCGCCCACGCTGCCGCCGTAGGTCGTCCATGCGCCGAGGCTGACGCTGCTCAGCTTCATGCCGGTGTCGCCCATGCGTCGATATTCCATGGAATTTCGCTCCTCAATTTGTGGCGCGCAGTGTGCGCGTTATGGATTTGATTGCGCTGAAGATGAAAATCAAACAGTTCCATTATACGTACATTCAAGCGCAGGTGAAGGTTGCCAGGTTCCATTTGCAGAATGCAAAGAGCGAGGCTTCCACGTACGGGAAGCCTCGCTCTGTTCAGACGAATAAACCGGAGAAGCGTACCTAGCGAACCATCACGGGCAACAGCACGCGGTTCTCCATGGCAACCGACTGGATACTTGTTGCAGTCGTTGCGCCGTTCGCATCCACGTAGCTGTTCACGAATGCGATGCTGCCCACCGCCATTGGTGCGCTCCCGCTCATGATTTGCGTGGCAGGTGTGACCACGTAGTCAACGCCACCAATCCGCCACACATCCGCAGCAGCGGCCGTCATCAGCGCCGCGTCATCGGAGACCATGGATTCGATGGGGCCAACGTTGTTGTCGTCGCCTGCGCCGGGGGCCACTTCGGTCTTCAGCTTGAGCAGTTCGCGCTGATCGTTCGCAATCTTGTATGTGGCCACAACGTACGCGCTGTCAGTCAGCAATCCTTCGGACTCGTAAAAGCGTGTCTTGTCCGTCGCGACAAAGGCCTCACCGCCAATGGTCCATGCGCCAATGAAGCCGCTGGGCTTTTCGCTCACATAGCCCACAAAGGTGAAAACGCGGGAATCGTTGTTCCCGCCGTGGTAGCCCGAGCGCTTGATCTCGGAGGCAATCCGGCCACCGGATGCGTCGGTGTAGTACTCGACCTTGACGTTTGTGCCGACTGTAAACTGCACGGTGTTCTGCAATTCGGTCTCTGTCGTTACGGTGTAGTTAAGGCCGGCAATCAGCCACGTACCGATCAAGCCATCGGGGAGTGCCTCAATGGGGCCAAATGCGCGTCCATCATGTCCCCTGTGATCGCAGTCGTGCCGGTCGTCACAGTCGTCATCCCTCTTGAACTTCGTTTCGACTTCTGTGGCGATCTTCTGCCCGTCCAGCTCTTTAAACTCAACCTTGACGTACGCGCCCACCGCGAAGAGGGTCTTCTCCTGTTCCAGCTTGGTGTCGGTGGTGACTGTAAAGCTCTCCGACCCAACCACCCAGACGCCGAGGAAGTCCGGACCGGCGGGAAGGCTGACGATTTGCCCGTAGATCTTGCTGTCGTAGTCGTGATCGCGGTCGTGATCGCCATCATGGTCGCCATCGTCGTCGCCGTCACCGTCATCGTCGCCAGTGCAGTGGTAAGCCGACTCGCTTTCGATCTTCAGGGCCAGCGTGGGTGCTGCATTGTGAGTGACGACCTTGACGCACACGCCAATGTCAAAGCCGCCGTGGTCAGGCTCAAGTATTGTGGCTTCGTCGGCGCTGTAGGTTGTCCCGCTGATGACCCAGTCGCCAACCAGGCCGGCTTCAGGCATGGCTTCGATCAGGCCGTACGTCTTGGACGTGTCGTCACCCTGGTGGTCGCCGTCGTCGGCTGGAGCAACGTCTTGCTGCGCCGCAACCTGTGGCGCGAAGGCGTCGGCCGTGTAGGCCTGCGCGCTGAGCGTGCGCCAACCAATGGCGAGGACAAGAGCAACCACGAGCGCAAGTCCTCCAAGCAGCCTCACTTTTCGGTCCTTCATCACTTTCCTCCTTGTTGTGTGAAATCACACGGCGTTGATGCAGCCGAAGCGCGCCAGGCCCAAGCAGGGTGGCGGCATCGGTGCAGGAAACGGGCAAGCCAACTACGTGCTGCATTCTGCAGCCAGCTTGTTCGGGGTCCTTCACTTGTAACACGGCCGGGTTTGTCCTGCGGGGTATTTGATGGGCGTCTTGCCGTCGTAGCCCGCTTGCCGTGGGAATATCGGACGGATGTATGCGTTTTGCGTGCAATTCGAGGGTGAATGAACCGAAATTTCTGCGGCTGGAGCCGTCCACAGTTGCGGATCGACTGCGCGCAAACGCCGGCCACGTGGCCGGCGTTTGTTGTTCTCATTTCGCTTGCGCCACACACGTGCAAGGATGGCGCGGTTGTCTCACAATGCGCTAGAAGTCAATCGCACGCCCCTCGTACACATAGTGGAAGAGCTTCTCCAGCTCCTCGCGTTCGGGGATGCGCGGGGCGGTGAAGAATTGCGTATCCTGCTCGGCGTGGTCGCAGAGCTGATCGAGCGCGTCCTCAAAGTCGGCGGGGGCAATGCCGAAGTCGGCCATGGACTGGGGCTGCTCGACGGCGCTTTCGAGCGCGCGAATCCGTTGCACCAGCAGGCGACCGCCGGCCTCTTCGTCGCGATCGCTCGTCAGGCCCACAAAGCGTGCAATGTCACCGTAGCGCCCCGCGCCGCCGTTGATGCTGAACTCGGTGATGTAAGGGAGAAAGAGCGATACGCAACGGCCGTGCGGCTTCTTGAAGAGCGCGCCAAAGGAGTGGCCCATGGCGTGCGCCAGCCCCAGGTTGGAGTTGCCGAAGCCGAGGCCGGCAATGGTGGCGGCAACGCCCATCTTCTCGCGCGCCTCCACATCGGTCGCGCCGTCGCAGTAGGCACGCTCCAGGTAGCCGAAGACCAGCTCGGCCGCCTTGAGGCAGAGGCCATCGCTGAAGTCATTGCTCCACGTGCAGACGTAGCCTTCAATGGCGTGGGTGAGCGCATCCAGCCCCGTATCGGCGGTAATGCGCGGCGGCAGCTTTTCCGTCAGCGAGGGGTCCACAATCGCAATTGTGGGCACAATTTCGCGGCTGCCTGTGCTGAACTTTCGCTTCTCCTCCACATCCGTCAACACAACGGCCCAGGTGGATTCGCTGCCCGTGCCACTGGTGGTGGGGATGGCGATCATGCGCGCCTTGCTGAAGTTGAGATTTGTCATTGGGTTGATGTCGGTGGCGTCCAGGTCGGGGCGCTCGTACATGGCCCAAATGGCCTTGGCGGCATCCATGGGGCTGCCGCCGCCCAGGCCGATAATCCAGTCGGGCGCAAAGTCTGTGGCGCGCTGTGCGCCCTTGCGCACGGTCTGCAGCGAAGGCTCGGGCTCTACCTCGGCGAAGGTGTCTGTCTCGAAACCGGCCTCGTGGAGCAGCGCCTCAATGCGCGCGGCCACGCCCAACTGCGCCAGCGTGGGATCGGTGATGATGAACGCGCGGCTTGCCTTCAATTTGCTGCAGGTGGCTCAGGGCGTCGTCGCCAAAGACCACTTCGGGTGATTTGAAGTACCACATTGGCATCCCTCCTGAAAAAGAGTTCAAAAGTTCAAGGGTTCACGAGTTCAAGGCTCTCGCGCAATGACACGGCGCGACTTACCCAACCCTTTAACCTGTAAACCCTCAATGGTGCATCCCTTAAGTCCGCGGCATTCGTGGCGGAGGGGCTCCTGCCCCTCTTTTTACTCGCACTGCACTCTTTCTGCGCAGATGAGGGCCGGGAGGCTCTCCGCTACGGTGCCACACTCTGTGCTGCGGACTTAAGGGATGCACCACTTAAACGATTCAACCCTTTAGCCGCTGCTAGTATTCGGTGGGCACGCGCGTGGCGCAGCGCACGAGCTCCTGCGCCGCCTTGACATTCTTCATGATCTTGACGAGGTTGCCCTCAAGCTTGAGCTGGCGGGTGACCATGCCCTGCACAGGATCGAGCTTGCCGGCAAGCACCGACTGCCACTTGGCCATGGGGGCCAGAATTTTGAATTCGGGGCTCACGCTGGTGGCATCCTCGACGAAGCGCGCGCCGCGGCAGGTGCCGTGCCACAGGTCCAGGTAGATGCCCGGGCTGTCGTCAATGACCAGCAGGATGTCGCCCTCCCACTGCTTGGCGGCATTCGCATAGGCATCGCTGCTGTTGATTTCGGACTCAAACGCGGCGGTCCATTCGGCACTGGGAAACTTGTAGGCCATGAGGAGACTCCTGTGGGTGCGCTGTATGGCGCGGGTGAAGGTGGTCGGCGGCAACTGTGGTCGGCGGCAACTGTGGTCGGCGGCAACTGTGGTAGGCGCAGGCGCGCCGCTACGCTGATGTGTGTTCAAGACAGCCAAGTCTATGCGTGCGCGGTGTTGGCTGCGTTTCCGTGCAATTGTGCACGCAGTTTCCACCCTGAAAATACCCGCCCTGGAAGGGGATTGTGCAGGTGGCGGCTCATG
Organism: uncultured Chloroflexia bacterium; assembly: GCA_963773745.1. Lineage (GTDB taxonomy): Bacteria > Chloroflexota > Anaerolineae > Caldilineales > Caldilineaceae > UBA5069. The sequence continues at coordinate 224,669 of CAVZCL010000001.1, read as the reverse complement.
AAGTGCTAAATCTCGGTCGCGCGGTCGCACGGTCACGCCTCTCCATTCTGGAGAGGGGAACTGCGCCGACGTGGTGCTCCCCTCTCCAGAATGGAGAGGCCGGGGGTGAGGTTCCGTTGGCTGACTACCGAAACAATTCGGCAATGTTCATAAGCCGCCACAGACTGCTTTATTCTGCGTTGTGCCGACAAGGTCTGAACGTCTGCATTCAGAAGTCTCTCACGCCGCACGCTTGCGCCGAATGCGATCGAGCCGCTGCTGCAGATTGCCTATCTGCCCGGGCAGCCGCTGCCAGTGGGGGGCTGCCTCAATCGTGTGCATGCCCCACGCCGCCCACATCTCTGCCTGCTCCAGATCGTGACGCTTCCACTCATGATACATGGAGAGTTCGATATAGGGCGAGGCATCGGCCCCCGGAACAGTGGTTAGCCAGCGTTCCCAAAGCGCGGCGGCATCCTCCCAGCGCTGCATGCGCTTGTAGAGGGCGGCCAGCCGCTGGAGCGCAGCGCGCTGCTCGTCCGCCTGCTGCAGCACCTCGAGCGCTCGCAGGTAGCAGGTCACCGCTTCGTCGGGGCGGCCGGACTGCGCATAGTTCTGCGCGAGTGAAACCCAGTCCATGCCGCGCAGCCCGCTCTCGGGCGCGTGGGGTGCATCCACGGCCTGGCAGAGCTGTTGCGCCAGCGCCGCCGTGGTCACAATGTCCTCCTGGTTGTGATAGAAGACACGCTGCATTTCGCCGGCGCGGCCGCTGCGCACGTAGTCCACATAGAGCTGCGGAATCAGGTAGCCGGCCACATCGTCCTGGCTGCGATCCACGCCCAGAATAGCCGATTCGAGGTTGATGAGGCGGCACGACTGCAGACGCCGCTTCCAGAGGCGGCGCGCCGGCAGCAGCAGGTCCAGATGCGGGCTCTGCTCGCGCAGGATTTCGACGCGCCCCAGCTCGGGCGGCAGCAGCGCGCGGTTGACGGCGTAACGGGCGCGCAGCAGGGGTACGTCGAAGCTGCGGCCGTTGAAGCTGACGATGAGCCTGCGCTCGCTGAGAAGTATGCCGAGTGCATAGAGGAGCGCCGGCTCTTCGGCTGGGCTGCGCATGAAGAACTGGCGCACGACGTAGGCCATGCTGCCTGCCTGGACATGCGCCTGTGCGTGGGCATGGGGCTGGGGCTCAAAGGTGCCCACGCCCACCATAAAGGCATAGACTCCTGCACCGGCGAGACCCGTGGTTTCCGTGTCGAGAAACGCGGCTGTAGAGAAATCGCTGCACGCCTCAAGCGCGCTGGGTGGATGAAAGGGCGCGAGCAGGCTGGGGTGATGGTCGAGCAAGCGGCCGATGTTCGCAGCGCCGTGTGTCGTCTGCGCAGGGTAGCTGCGCGTCACCACATAGCATGCGCCAACGGGCGTCTCCAGGACAGTGCCGGGGACAAGTTGTTCCAGCTTCTGGCTTCCACGCGCGGCTGGGCGCGACGGCGCGTCACCATAGCCACCCTCTGCCGATGGTGTGCGGCGGGGGCGCTGGAGCGACTGCTGCCATGCGCTGCGTGCGCGGCTGACCTGGTCCATGTGATACGCGATGCTTCCTGCACGGGGAATGAAGGTGGTTGCTGCAACGGGTGCCAACCCCGTTTGCCGCGAGTTTATCATATGGAACTGTTGTTCGGAAAACGTGCAACGCGCCCAAGGTTTGCGCGTGGCGTGCTGAACAGCGACAATAGGTATTGCATTTGCGTCGCGCCCATATGGGGCCGCCGCACCGCGCCGTTTCCGTGAGTTGACATGCTGAAATTGTTGGATCTGCAGCCCACCAAGCGCTGGAATCTGCTGCCTGCCGCGCCGCCGGCGCTGCTCACAGCGGCCTCTGAAAATCCGCACCTTGTGCAGGTGCTCTACAACCGCGGGTTGACTTCGGCGGCGGAGATGCGCGCCTTCCTGACGCAGAGCGACGTTGTGCGCGCCAACCCCAATCGCCTGCGCGATATGGATGTGGCCGTGGTGCGCATTCTCATTGCAATCGCGCGCAGCGAGACAATTTGTGTCTATGGCGACTTCGACGCCGACGGCGTGACCTCCACCGCGCTCATGGTGACCGCACTGCAGGCGGCAGGCGCACGCGTTGGCCCCTATATCCCCGGCCGTGTGGACGAGGGCTACGGCCTCAATGTGGATGCAATCTCCAGGATTGCGCAGAAGGCCACGTTGATTGTCACGGTTGATTGCGGCATGCGCAGTACACGCGAGGTTGAGCATGCCAACGCGCTGGGCGTCGACGTGATCATTACCGACCATCACACTGTGGGGTCGGAACTGCCGCCGGCGCTGGCCGTCATCAACCCGCGCCGCTGCCGATTGCCCCAGTCGCTCTGAGAGCCTCGCGGGCGTGGGCGTTGCCTTCCGTCTGGCGCAGGCAGTGTTGCGCGCCGTGGCGGATCAACCTGGAGCGCGCTCCATCCCGAGCGTGCCGCCGAAATTGAAGACGAATTGCTCGACCTTGTGGCGATCGGCACGGTGGCCGACATGATGCCGCTGCTGGGCGAGAATCGCGACCTGGTGCAGCGCGGGCTGGTGCGTCTCTCCACTGCGACGCGCCCGGGCCTTGCGGCGCTCATGGCGCAGGCGGGCATGGGACGCGGCGCTGTCGACGCCAACATGATTGGCTTTCGCCTGGGGCCGCGCATTAACGCCGCCGGCCGCCTCTCCAGCGCGATGATTGCTTACAAGCTGCTGCGCACAAGTGATGCGGCCGAGGCGCGCGCGCTGGCAGCACAACTGGAGGCGCTCAACCAGGAACGGCAGGCGCTCGTCGTCAACGCGCAGATTGAGGCCGAAAAGCAGATTGCGGCCACGGGTGAGGACGCACCTCTGCTGCTTGTGCGCAGCCGCAACATTCGCTCGGGCATTGTCGGGCTCGTGGCGGGCAAGCTGACGGACCGCTACTACCGCCCATCTGTCGTCATTGAAGAAGGGCCGGACGAGAGCCGCGGCAGCGCACGCAGCATCCGCGAGTTTGATATTTCGAGTGCGCTTGATGAGGTTGCGGCGCTGCTTGTGCGCCACGGTGGCCACAGTCGCGCGGCCGGCTTCACAGTGCGCACGCCCGATTTGCCGGCGTTTTCTGAAGCGCTGCGCGCCGTGGCGGCGCGCGAGTTGTCGGCGCAGGCCGACCTGCGCCCTACGCTGGATGTGGACCTGGCACTGACCGCCAACGACCTGAACTGGGGGCTCTTTGAGCAATTTGCGCGCCTGGAGCCGACGGGGCAGGACAACCCGCCACCTGTACTGCTGGCACGCAATATGCGCATTCGCGAGACGCGCACCGTGGGCAACGGCAAGCACCTGAAGCTGATTCTGGATTCGGGCGCGCATCAGGCCGTCTTCGACGGCGTGGGCTTCCACCAGGGCCAGCGCGCGCCGGATTTGCCCGAAGGGCGGCAGATTGACGCCGTCTTCACCCTTGAGGTGAATGACTTCAACGGGCGGCGCTCGCTGCAGTGGAACATTCGCGACATCGCTGCCAGCGGCGCGGGCGGCTGAGTGCCGACTTACGTAGCGGCTGCTTCAGCTGCCGTAGGTGGAGACGGCACCACGTCCTCGAGAACGGCGGCTGAAGCCGCCGCTACGAAAATCACACATTGTTCCAGACGGGTATTGTGAGATGACACTCTTCGCACGGCCACTTGGCATAGGGATGATCTTTGGCGCAATTGGCCTGCTGCTGACCGCCGTGGGCATTGTGCGCGGTGCGGTGCCTGCGCAGCCGGCGTCGATTGTTGTGGCGCTGGTGCTGGGCGGCGGCGTCTGGTTTCTGATTGCGTGGGCGGTGGCCTTCGCTGCACGGGACGTGGAGAGCGACAGCGCGGCGCAGGATGTGCAGCAGGCGGCGCACGCCGATGGCGCTAAGGCGGGCGAGCAAGCGTAGCCCGCCCTGCCATTCCAAAACCAATCGCGTTGCAAAAGAGCGAGCAGCCCACGTGGGCTGCTCGCTCTTTTGTTGCACGGTCGGAATCGGGCTCTGCCCTATAGTTGCCTGCGGCCGTCACGCCGGGCGAGGTGACCTGCAAGCTCGGGCTGCAGCGAATTCTCCCAAACGCCCCAAAACGCCCAACGTGCGTATTGACAAGCAAGCAAAACGGGATTATGATCGTCGCATCATCCCATCATCATGGTATTACAGCATAACAAGCACCTGAACGACCTGTCCAGCCATCCATTGTGCAGGTGGCGCGTCATCTCCCCTTGGCGCAACCCCGCAAGCGCAGGCGGTCATGAACCCTCCCTCAACCTTTGGTAGCAACAGCGTCTACCTCCCTCTCTCTGCTGCCGTGAACCACAGCAGCCCGATGCCGTACTACGCACAGGTGAAGGAAGCCTTGCGCGAGCGGGTCGAACGGGGTGAGTGGCGGCCCGGTGAGCAGATTCCGGGCGAGCCGGAGCTTTGCCAGATCTTCGGTGTAAGCCGCACGGTCATCCGCCAGGCGCTCATGGAACTGGTCTTTGAGGGACTGATTGTGCGTGAGAAGGGCAAGGGCACCTTTGTGGCCGAGCCCAAGATCACCGAAAGCCTGGCCCAGCGGCTGACCGGCTTCTATGAGGACATGGCGAGCCGTGGCACCCCGCCCGTAAGCCGAGTGCTGCGCCAGCAACTCTCGGAAGCAGTCGCGAAGGTGGCGGGTTACCTCAACGTGCCGGTGGGCGAGCCGCTCGTTGAAATTGAGCGCTTGCGCTTCATCAACGAAGAGCCGCTCGTGCTTGTCACCACCTACGTTCCATATGCGCTCTGCCCCAAATTGCTGGAGGCCGACCTCACCCGCCAGTCTCTCTACACATGGATCGAGAGCGAGTATGCCATGGTGATTGCCAGCGGGCGGCGCACGCTCGAGGCGGTGGCAGCGGCCCCGCGCGAGTCCGAATTGCTGCAGGTGCCGGTGGGCGCGCCGCTGATGTTGCTCAACAGCGTGTGCGTGCTCGAAAACGGTACGCCGATTGAGTATTACCACGCCCTGCACAGGGGCGACCGTTCCCGCTTTGATGCCGAACTTCTGCGAGTCATCCAACCCAGCGCCGCCTAGCGCGGCGTTCCCCAAGCCGCGGCGCGCTGCCGTGCCAGGAGGTCTCCATAATGCCGCGTGATTCGTTTGCCGCCGGATTGTGGGTCTTTGCCCAGTCGGAAGAGAAGTTTGGCGGCTACAACAAGGCGTGGACCGTACGCGAGCAGATTGCTGCCGCCGCCTCCGTACCGGGCCTCAAGGGTGTTGAGCTGATTTCGCCCCTGCACGTCAGCATGTCCACCGTCGCGCGAAGTCAAGGCCATGCTCGAGGACGCCGGCCTGACGGCGGTCTCCGTCAACCCCTACGTCTGGACGGAGCCGCAGTGGAAGCGGGGCGCGCTGACCTCGCCCGACCCGCAGGTGCGTCGTGCCGCTGTGGACCGCGCCAAGGAGGCGGTGGAGATTGGGCAGGTGCTGGGCTGCCGCCGCATGGACCTGTGGCCCGGCGAGGATGGCTTCGACTATCTCTTCCAGGCCGACTACCGCGACCTGTGGGAGTGGACAAGCCAGGGCGTGCGCGAGATTGCCGAGTATGACCCCGAGACGCGCATTGGCATTGAGTACAAGGTGGAGGAGCCGCGCACGCACCAGTTGGTGAGCAACGCCGGCAAGGCCGCGCTGCTGGGCATGATGCTCGGCCTGCCCAATGTGGGTGCCTACCTGGACTTTGGCCACGCGCTGATGGCGCGCGAAGTGGCGGCCGAATCGGTCATCATGCTGGCCAAAGCCAAACGCCTCATGGGCGTGCATGTCAATGACAACTTCGGCGTGGCCGATGATGACCTCATGGTTGGCACTGTCAATTTCTGGGCGCTGCTTGAGTTCCTTATGGCGATTGACGATGTGGGCACGGATGCGAGTGCCGGCGGTTACGACGGCTGGATTACGCTTGATATTGTGCCCCGCCAGGAATCGGCGACGGCCGGCTGCACCCGCAGCATTGAGATGCTTAATACTTGCTATGCGCTGCTGGCACGCCTCGATCGCGCCGCGTTGCGAGAAGCGCAGCGCGAGCTGGACGCCGTGGAAACCCAGCGCCTTGTGCAGAAGATGCTTCTTGGCTAGAGGCCACCGCTGCGCATCTCCTGAAAGGAGCCGTTCACCATCCAACCCCATGGCAAGGCGAAAGCCACTTAAACCATTGTGCAGCATTGCTGGTCTTACAGCATTACCGATTCACCCTTCTTGCAGGCTCATCACACCAATTCGAAAGGCAGGAACTCCAGGTGAAGACAACCATCAATCGTCGTGATTTCCTCAAGTTTGTTGCAGGTGCAACCGGCGCCGTGGCGCTGGCTGGCTGCGTGGCGCCGGTTGCACCGGGTGCTGCGCCGGCGGCTGGTGCAGCAGCAGGCGCAGCGGCGGCGGGCGCCGAGAAGATCCTCATGGGCACCGTCATCCGCACGCTGGCCAACGAGTACCACGCCTCGTGGTTCAAGGGCGGCCAGATGTTCGCCGATTCCGTAGGACAGGGCCCGAACCATCGCGGCCTGCACTGCGAAGGTGAGTCCGAGAAGCAACTGACGTTGATGAAGGCCCTCATTCAGGAGGGCGGCAAGAACGTCATCTTCAATATTGACCCCAACGAAGCCCCCGATGCGCACGCCGATTGCCGACCTCTGCGCCGAGAATGGCGTCTACTTCCTTACACAGTGGAACAAGCCGGATGACCTGCACCCGTGGGATTACGACCCCTTCTGGGTTGCCCACATGGGCGTCGACGGCGTGCCGTCGGGCTACTACGTGGCCAAGGAACTCTTCACCGCCATGGGTGGCAAGGGCAAGATTGTGGCGCTGCAGGGGTTGCTGGCGAACGTGCCGGCCATCCAGCGCTTCGAGGGCATGCAGAAGGCTCTGGCCGAGTTCCCGGACATTGAGCTTGTGGCCGACCAGACCGCTGAGTGGGACCGCGGCAAGGCTGTGGGCGTCACCGAGGCCTTCCTGGCCGCCTATCCGGACATCACCGGCATCTGGGCAGCCAATGACAACATGGGCCTGGGCGCGCTTGAGGCACTGCGCACCGCCGGCAAGAATGGCGAAATCCTCGTTGTGGGCATCGACGGCACCAGCGAGGCCATCGAGGCGACGATTAACAAGGAATTCGCAGCCACCGTCAACAATGACCCGATGTGGCAGGGCGGCATGGGTCTCTCGCTGCCGTATGCGGCCATGACAGGCGTCTTTGACCCGACCAAGGAGCCGCAGGGCCACCGCGAGTTCTACTTCGAGCCGGTCTACGTCAACATGGCGAACGCCGCCGAAATCAAGTCCACCTACATTGAAGGCGCTCCGGATTACGACTGGAACGACCTGTGGGGCCGCGTGCAGGAATAGTGGACGACGCAGTACCCTGACTGACTTGCAGTAACGCTGCCCTCCCCCGAGTGTACCCCGCTCGGGGGAGGGACTACGCCACCGCTCAGGAGGACCCAATGGCCGCACAGGCGCCCAATCTCCCCGTACTGAAACCCGTTATCAAGCGCCGCCGCTTGCCGGCCACGCTGGGGCCGCTTGCCGTGCTGGCCGTCATCGTTACGGGCATGACGCTACTGAACCCGCTCTTCCTGAGCCCGGTCAATTTGCAGAATCTCGCCCGCCAGGCCTCCATTTTGGCGATTTTGGCGATTGGCGAAACATTTATCATTTTGCTGGGCAGCATTGACCTTTCGGTGGAAGGCAATATGGCGATCAGTTCGGTCATCATTGGCCTGCTGGCAGCCAACTATTTCAATGAGAATGACTTTGGCATGCTGGCGGTCATTCTGGCCGTCTCGGCATCGGTGGTCTTTGGCTTCACCTGCGGCATGCTGCACACACGCCTGCGCATCCCCGCCTTCATGGCGACGTTGGGCATGCTCTATGTGGGCATGGGCATTGGCACCTACATGGCCAAGGGGATGAATTTGCCGCTCCAGGACCCGATGATTCTCTCCTGGGCGCGCGGCACCACCTTTCAGATTCCCAACCTTCTCTTCTTTGGCATTGGCATGACGATTGTGGGAATCGTGCTCGAGCGCTATACGCGCTTTGGGCGCTATGTAATGGCGATTGGCGGCGCCGAGGATCGCGCCAAGCTGGCGGGTGTACCCATTAACCGCTACAAGGTGATGGCCTTCACCATTGCCGGCTTCTTTTACGGCGTGGGCGGCGTGCTCAACACGGCGCGCATGGGGGCCGGCGCGGCGCAGGCCGGCGCGCTCATGCTCTTCGCGGCGATTACCGCCGTGGCCGTGGGCGGCACCGCGCTCACAGGAGGCCGCGGCGGCGTGGTGCAGTCGGTCATCGGCGCGCTCATCGTTACGGCCATCAGCAACGGCATGATTCTGGCCGGCGTGCCCAGCATTGCACTTGTGGCCGTGCAGGGCACCATCATCACGGTGGCCGTCATTCTCACGCTCGACCGCAGCAAGCTGCCCTATGTCAAGTAGCTTCGCCTTGAATCATTACCCGCATCATTGGGAGCCCTGCCATGAGTGAGCCTGTCCTTGAAGTCCGCAACGTCTCCAAGAGTTTCCCCGGCGTCAAGGCGCTGAAGGATGTGTCGATGGAGATTCGCCGCCACGAGATTGTGGGTCTGGTGGGAGAGAATGGCGCGGGCAAATCCACGCTGCTCAAGATTCTCATCGGCGCATATCAGCCTGACCAGGGCGAGATTGTTGTGCGCGGCGAGCCCGTGCGCATTAACAGCATTAAGGATGCGGCCGAATTGGGCCTTGCCATGGTCTTTCAGGAGCAATCCGTGCTGGCCAATATGACCGTGGGCGAGAACATCTATCTGGGCCACGAGACTGCCTTTGTGCGCTACGGAATCATCGACTGGAAGAAGCTGGGTGCGGCGGCCACGAAGCAGCTTGACAAGGTGGAACTCAAGCTTGATCCCGACACCGCTGTGCAGGACCTCAACTTTGCCACCCGCCAAATGGTGGAACTGGCACGGGTGCTTACGATTGAAGACCGCACCCAATTCGAGCCCATTATCATTCTGGATGAGCCGACGACTGTGCTGGACGCGAGCGAAGTGGAGATGCTCTTCACGCGCTTGCGCAGCCTGCGCGAGCGCGCCTCCATCATCTTCGTCACCCATCACCTCGACGAGATTATGGCGGTCACCGACCGCGTCTACGTCTTCAAGGACGGCGCGAACGTGGCTGAGATGGAGACGAAGGATGTGACTGAGAGCATGCTGCACCGCCTGATGGTGGGGCGCGAGCTGCAGGGCGAGTATTACCGTATGGCCAAACAGGCCACGCCGCGCGCCGAGGAAGTCCTCAAGGTGGAAAACCTGTGCAAGGCGGGCGAATACGAGGATGTGAGCTTTACGCTGCGCAAGGGCGAAATCATTGGCTTTGCAGGCGTGCTGGGATCGGGGCGCGAGTCTATTTGCCGTGCTGTGGCGGGGGTGGAGAAGCCCGACACGGGGCGCATTCTGATCGACGGCAAGCCATTGGCGCTGGGAGCGCCGGCGCAGTCGATTGAGGCAGGCGTGGGCTATGTGCCGCAGGACCGGGGTGTGGAAGGGCTGGTTCTCTACCTGAGCATCGGGCAGAACATTTCGCTGCCCAAATATTGGAGGCGTGGTGCGCAACGGCTTCCTCAACCGCAAGCGCGAGCGCAACCAGGCTATCAAGTGGATTGAGCGTATGTCCATCAAGACGCCTGGCCCCAACCAGCTCTGCCTCAACCTGAGCGGCGGCAACCAACAGAAGGTGGTGTTGGCCAAGTGGCTGGCCGCTACCGTGAAGATCATGGTGCTGGACCACCCAACGCGCGGCATTGACGTTGGGGCCAAGGAAGAAGTGTACGAACTGATTCGCGAGCTGGCGAACCAGGGCATTGCCTTCCTGCTGATTGCCGACACGCTCGAGGAGACCATCGGCCTGGCCAACGTGGTCTACGCCATGAAGGATGGTGTTGTGACGAAGGTCTTTGATGCGCCCGCCGAGCGCAAACCGATGCCGCTGGACCTGATTGAATACATGATGTAGCCGGCTGGCCGGCTGCTCCTGCGCCATCCCCCATTTTTGACAGCGAGGATTCCATGTCCGCAAACCCTTCTGCGCCTTCCACCCCAACCGCACCGCCAGTGCCGGTTGTCGATGCGCCCTCGCGCTGGAGCCGCATGCGCGACTCGCGCAACCTGGTGAGTGCGATGCCCGTCATTGCGCTGGTTACGCTGATGATCATCATGACAATCGGCAGCCCGCGCTTCATTTTGCCGCGCAACCTGGTCAACCTGGTGGACCAGAGCTCCACGCTGCTGGTGCTTGGGCTTGGGCAGACCTTTGTCATTCTGCTGGGTTCGATTGACTTGACGCTGGCATCCGTTGCCGCCATGAGCACGATTCTTACGGCCATGCTGATCCCCACGCTTGGCTATGGTGCGTTTGTTGTCGGCGCAGGTTTTGGCGTCTTCTCGGGGCTGATGACGGGGCTGATTCACACCAAGGCGCGCATCCCATCGTTTATTGCGACGCTTGGCATCTCGGGACTGTGGACTGGCGTAGCCTTCCTCGTCTCCAACGCAACGCCCATCTCGGTGGCCAGCGCTGACATCCCCTACCTCGAGTGGGTGCGTGGTGACACGCTGGGGCTGCCCAACACAATCTACATTGCGGCGGTTATTCTGGCGGTCACGTACATTCTCGAGGCATTCACGCCCTTTGGGCGCTTCGTCAAGGCGATTGGCGCGGGCGAGCGCGCCTCGGCCGTCTCCGGCGTGAATATTGACAAGTACAAGACGCTCGCGTTTGTGCTGGCGGGCACGCTGGCCGGTATTGCAGGCGTCATGCTCTCGGCACGCATGGCCGGCGGCTCGGCGCGCATGGCCGACGGCTTCCAAATGAAATCAATCGCGATTGTAGTGCTGGGCGGCACCGCTATCAGTGGCGGCGTTGGCGGCGTCATGCGCACGTTGATTGGCGCGCTCATCGTCATGGTGCTCGACGTGGGCATGAACATGATTGGCGTTAACCCCTGGTTCCAGCAGGCAATCTACGGTGCCATTATCATCCTGGCCGTCGCGCTGACGATTGACCGCAGCCGCATTACGATCATCAAGTAGCGCGATACATCAAGTCGCGCAATACCGGAACGAAACATACAGCGTGTGCCAAGCGAACGGAGAACGAGGAACAAGGCGCGTTGGAGATGCAGCGATCCTTGTTCCCCGTTCCCTTCTCTATAGTCGGGATGCTGCGCTTCCAATCCACTCTCGTCTCTTGCCAAATGGAGGTACTCCTGTGCGATCCGTTGTTGTGAGCCAACCCGGCCGCGTCGAGCTCGTTGAGCTCCCCAAACCCTCCCCAGGGCCTTATGATGCGCTCGTGCGCACAGAAGTGGCGTGCCTCTGCAACGCCACTGACCGCAAGCTGGTGGAAGGGCACTTTCCGGGCGTGGAGGAGTACCCGCTGACGCTGGGCCATGAGACGGCGGGCATTGTCGAGGCCGTTGGCGACAAAGTGCGATCCTTCAAGGTGGGCGACCGCGTCATCGGGGCGCTGCTGCTCACGCCGACGGACAGCGCCTATGCCAGTGGCTGGGGCGGCTTTTCGGATTACCTAATCGCACGCGATCACCTGGCCATGGTGGAGGATGGCGTGGCCGACGCCAACCATGGCTGGGCCGAGGTCAACGAGATTATGCGCACCGTGGATGCGGACATTCCGCCTGAAGCGGCCGTGCTGCTTTGCACGTGGCGCGAGGTCTATGCGGCCTTTGGCGACTTTGGACTCAAGGCGGGCGACAAGGTGCTGATTGTGGGCGGCGGGCCTGTGGGCATGAGCTTTGCCAAATTCGGCAAGCTGCTGGGGCTCGGCTGGATCGGCCTGGTGGATCTGCTGCCGGAGAAGCGCCAGACCGCGCTGGAGATGGGCGCTGACGTTACCTTTGCGCCCGATGACCCCGCCCTGCGCGACGCTGCCCGATACGGTGGGGCTGCTGGACGCGGTTGTGGACGCCGTGGGGCGCGAGAGCATCATCAACATGGCGCTGCCCCTGATCAAGATGGCGGGTTCGGTTTGCGTCTACGGCGTTATTGATCGACCGACTGTGGTGCTTGAGAAGGCGCTCGGGCCCTATAACTTCAACTTGCTCGTGCACCAGTGGCCGACGCGCTTCCGCGAGGCGGCGGCGCAGGAGCCGCTGTGCGCGTGGATTCGCGCGGGCCAGCTGCGCGCAGACGAGTTCCTCTCGGCGGAGTACCCGATTGAGGAGATCAACGCTGCGCTGGAGAACGCGGCCACGGGCAAGCCGCTCAAGACGCTGTTGCGCTTTTAACAACAATCATTGGTAAATGGCAAATGGTAATTGGTCTCCGCCATTACCATTTACCACTTGCCAATTGCATTTCTTACCGTACCACGCGGAGGTGAACTCGTGCCTGAACGTCTCATTCTGGCCCACGACCTGGGCACCACAGGCAACAAGGCGTCGCTTTACGACGGCGACGGCCAGGTGCGTGCCAGCGCGTTCTTTGGCTACGGCGTCGAATATCCGCGCACCACCTGGGCCGAGCAGAACCCCGAGGATTGGTGGCAGGCGGTCTGCGTCTCCACGCATGAACTGCTGGCCGCGGCGCACGTTGCCCCGGAGGAGATTGCCTGCATCTCCTTCAGCGGGCAGATGATGGGCTGCGTGGCGGTGGACGCAAAGGCGCGCCCGCTGCGCAATGCGATCATCTGGGCGGACCAGCGCGCGGTGCCCCAGGCACAGGCGATCATCGACGGCGTGGGCTTTGAGGAGGCCTACCGCATTACGGGCCACCGCCCCAGTTCCTCGTACTCCGGCGCCAAGATTCTTTGGATACGCGACCATCAGCCGGAGATCTTTGCGCAGACGCACAAGTTCCTGCACGCCAAGGACTTTATCGTCGCGCGGCTTACCGGCAACTTCGTCACTGATTACTCGGACGCGTCGGGGATGAACCTCTACGACCTGCGCACCAATGATTGGTCCGCGCCCATCCTGGACGCAATTGAGCTGGACGCCGCGCTGCTGCCCGCGCTGCACGCGTCCACCGATGTGGTGGGCGAGGTGACGGCCGCGGCCGCCGCCGAGGTTGGCCTGCGCGCCGGCACACCCGTGGTGATTGGAGGTGGCGACGGCTGCTGCGCCGCTACGGGCGCAGGCGTGGTGCGCGCCGGTAGCGCGTACAACTACGTAGGATCATCGTCATGGATTGCCACAGCGTCGACCGAACCGATTTACGACCCCACCATGCGCACCTTCACATGGGCGCACCTGGTGCCCGGCATGTACAGCCCCTGCGGCACCATGCAGGCGGCGGGCGGCTCCTACCAGTGGGTGCGCGACCAGATCGGCCTGCCCGAAAAGACCGCTGCCGGCGACATGGGGCTAAGCGCCTACGAGCTGCTCAATCTGCAGGTGCAGAAGAGCCCACCCGGTGCAAAGGGGCTGCTCTTCCTGCCCTATCTGCTGGGCGAGCGCAGCCCGCGCTGGAACCCCGAGGCGCGCGGTGGCTTTGTGGGGCTCACCATGCAGCACACACGCGCCGATATGATGCGCGCGGCGCTGGAAGGCATCACCCTTAACCTCTGCGTCATCCTGGACGCCTTCCGCGCGCAGGGTGCGCAGATTGACGCAATGCGCGTGATTGGCGGGGGTGCACGGGGCGCCGCGTGGCGGCAGATCATGGCCGACATCTACGGTATGCCCGTGCTGCGCCCCGCGCTGCTGGAGGAAGCGACCTCGCTGGGGGCCGCGCTGGCGGGGGGCGTTGGCGTTGGCATCTTCCCCGATTTTGGCGTAGCGGAAAAACTCGTGCAAATTGTGGAGAGTACAGCACCGATTGCGGCCAACCAGGCCATTTATGCGCGTACCTATCCACTCTTCAACCGGGCCTATGCAGCGCTGGAACCCCTCTTTGCCGAGTGGGCCGACCTCGAAAACTGCTGACGCCCTACACGCGGAGAAATTGACTGACCATGGACACACAACTCAAGGGCAAGATCGCAGTGATTACGGGCGGCAGCGTGGGCATTGGCCTTGCCGTTGCTCAGGGGCTGGCGGCCGAAGGCGTGCACGTGGCGCTGATTGCACGCGACGGCGAACGCGCGCGGCAGGCTGCGGCGCAGATCAACGCCGACTACGGCGTGCGCACGCTGGGCGTTGCCGCCGACGTGAGCCGCGCCGAAGAGTGCGACCGCGCCGTGGCAGAGGTGATGGCCGTCTTCAACGGGGTTGATATCCTCATCAACAACGCCGGTACGGGCAGCAACGAAACCGTGATGGACGCGCCAGACGATAAGTGGCAGTACTACTGGGACCTGCATGTGATGGCCGCGGTGCGCCTCTCGCGCGGCTTCGTGCCCGCCATGCGCACACGCGGCGGCGGCGTCATCATCATGAATGGCTCCATTTGCGCCAAGCAGCCGCTGGGCTATGAGCCGATTTACAACACAAGCAAGGCCGCGCTTGTGATGTTCTCCAAGTGCCTCTCCAACGAACTGATTCCCGACAACATTCGCGTCAACACAATCAATCCCGGCCTGGTGCTGACGCCCGACTGGATGAAGACCGCCACGCAGCTTACCGAAGGCACGGGGCAGACTGCCGAGCAGTATCTTGACAAGATTGCCAAGGATGCGGCGCCGATTGGCCGCTTTGCCTCGCCCGAGGAGATAGCCAATTTCTTCGTCTTCCTCTGCTCACCGCTGGCCAGCTATTCAGTCGGCTCCGCTTACTTTGTGGATGGCGGCTGGCTAAATGTCGTGGCGTAAATGCTATATACGTTAGTGCTGCGTTTGGTACGTGCGCGGCGCGTTTCGTAGCGGCTGCTTCAGCTGCCGTTCTTGCCAATCGCGTCGCGTCGTCAAGAACGGCAGCTGAAGCAGCCGCTACGAAACGCGCCGCGCACGTACCAAACGCAGCAGTTAGCAGGCAGCGCGGGCAAAGCGGTGATACCGGAGTGACATTGTTTCCTGTTGTTTCCGCTTTTCCCGCCCTTTTTGCGTACCAGAACTCATGAGGTGATTCCATGAAGCAGGCAGTGATGACGGCCCCCGGGGCCATAACAATCCAGGAGATTGACGCGCCCCAGCCCGGTCCGGGCGAGGTGTTGCTGCGCATTCAGCGCATCGGCGTCTGCGGCTCCGACGTCCATGTGTACCACGGCAAGCATCCCTACACGGGCTACCCCGTGGTGCAGGGGCACGAGTTCTCGGCATCGGTGGAAGCCGTGGGCGAGGGCGTGACGCACCTGCAGCCAGCCATGAAGGTGACCTCCATGCCGCAGATTGTCTGCGGCGAATGCGCGCCCTGCCTGCGTGGCGATTATCACATCTGTGACAAGCTCAAGGTGCAGGGCTTCCAGGCGCCGGGTTGCGCGCAGGAGCTGTGGGTGACGGACGCAAGTACGGTGCTGCCGCTGCCCCAGGCCTTCAGCTTCGAGCAAGGGGCCTTTGTGGAGCCGCTGGCGGTGGCCGTGCACGCAGTGGGGCGCGCTGCGTCCGCGCACGAACTTGCGGGCCAGCAAATGCTGGGGCGGCGCGTCGTCGTCTTTGGCGCGGGGCCGATTGGCAATCTGGTGGCGCAGGTAGCCCGCGCCGAGCAGGCCAAGGTGCTCGTCGTTGACTTGAGCGCACACCGTCTTGAAATTGCTCGGGCTTGCGGCCTTGAGCACACGAGCAACGCGCGTGAGGAGAGCATGAAGGATGCATCGGCGCGCGTCTTTGGGAGCGATGGCTTCGACGTGGCGCTCGAGTGCGTGGGCGTCGAGCCGACAATTACGGCCGCGATTGAGAATCTGGCCAAGGGGGGCACGCTGATTGTCGTGGGCGTCTTTGGTGAGAAGCCCCGCGTGGACCTGGGCCTTGTGCAGGACCGCGAGCTCAACCTGCGTGGCACGCTCATGTACAGGCGAGAGGATTACGAGCGCGCCATTGCGCTGATTGACTCCGGCCAGATCTCCCTTGAACCGCTCATGTCCACCCACTTCGCTTTCGAAGACTATCTCGAGGCGTATCAATACATTGAGACCGAGGGCGAGCGCAGCATGAAGGTCTTCATTGACGTGGCGTGATGCAGACACAATTCGCGATTTGCAGTTCGACGGGGCGGCCATCGTTGGCCGCCCCGTTTTTTGCGCGAGCAACCTGCAGGTGAAGATTGGGCAGACTGGCGCCGGTGCAGCGCGTAACCACCGTCACTGTCCACTGCGCAGACCGATTGCCAGCGGGCAGCACGGAGATCATTCGGCTGCTGGTTCGCTTCCGCACAGAGCCGGCCCCGGGCACATTGCCGAGCGAGACAGCCCTCAACGAGGGGCAGGTCAACTTCACCTGGGCGCCGGCCTGATTTTGCCGACAGCCGATGTGCCGAGCCTGGAGCCGGAGCAGACTCAGGATTGAATCTGCCTGCCGGCGGTCATAAAGCAGGAGCAGGATGCGACTGGCGGAGGTTATACAGGAGTGAGACAAGCAGAGGGCCGGCGGTGCGCACCGCCGGCCCTCTCTTGCCAGGACTTCACTGCATAGGTGCAGATGGAAAGGGAGACCACGCGTGCGTTTTGCCATGCCTGCTGCGCCAAAAGCAAAAGCGCCCAAACCACACGAGGTGATTGAGGCGCTTTCGACACGTTCGCACGTGAACTTGGCAGCGAACCGTGCGACTAGGTGACCGACCAGGGACTTGAACCCCGAACCCAGTGATTAAGAGTCACTTGCTCTGCCAATTGAGCTAGTCGGCCTTGCACTGCAACTCGGAAATTGTAGCACGAAGGGGCGGGCGCGGCAAAAATGAAGCGCCTTTGTTGGCAAAGAGGCAGACGCCTCAATTGCGCGTAGTGATGGATAGGGCGCAACGGTGGCGGCGCAACGCAAAACGGCGCCTGGCCACCAATCTTGCCAATTAGTCTGCGCAACGTTATGATCACACGCGCAAGTTCATGTAGGGCAAGCGGCCGTCATGCTGATGCAGAGCAGGCGCGCGCCACAGCGCTTTCTCAAGCACAAAAGCGGAGGCATGCGGGATGGAAACCAACATTCAATCGGCAGCAGAAGGTTCGCTCGAGGCGCAGCAGGAGATATATGCTGACCTCCTCATTCGTGTTGGCGTTAACCTGCAGCCAGGCCAGGGGCTTACGCTGCGCGCCGAGCTGGAGCATGCGCCTTTTGTGCGCCGAGTGGTGGGCGCGGCTTACCGCGCAGGCGCCAGGTATGTTGCCTTGCAGTGGGATGATGACCCAAGCGCACGCGAGCGATTGTTGTGCAGTCGCGCTGAATTCCTCGACTATGTACCTGGCTTTGAGGTCGCGCGCATGCGCCAGATGGTGGATGAAGGCTGGGCACGGCTCAGCCTGGTGGGTCAGTCACATCCCAAGGCAATGGACGATGTGCCGCCCAGCGTCATGCGCACGGTGATTACCGCGCGGCGTGCTGCCATGCAGTTTTATTCCGAAGCCACCATGGCCAATCGCCTCGCATGGTGTGTCGCGGCGGTGCCGACTGTAGCGTGGGCGCAGCAGGTCTTTCCTGAGCTTGAGGCCGATGCGGCCGTCAATGCGCTGTGGGCGATGATCTTTGCCACGGCGCGCGTCGACCAGCCCGATCCCATCGCGGCCTCCCTTGCCCATGGGCAGAGGCGCGAAGCCGTGGCACAGGCGTTGATGCGTCTGCAGGTGCGTTCGCTCCATTTTGTGGATTCCACGCCTGGGCCTGACGGCCGCGCAGCCACCGATCTTGTGGTTGGCCTGAGTGAGGCGCCCGTGTGGATTGGCGGCCCGTCGCAGACGCCGCAAGGGGTGTACTTCGATCCGAACATCCCCTCCGAAGAGATTTTTACCACGCCGCACAACATGAATGTCGAGGGTTGGGTCTCAACCTCCAAGCCTACCTTCCCCTTTGGCAGGCGGGTGGAGAATGCGTGGTTCCGCTTTTCCAAGGGATTGGTCGTTGAATATCGCGCCGAAATTGGCCAGGAGGTGCTGGATGAATTCTTCCAGGTGCCGGGTGCGCAGCGACTGGGCGAGATTGCACTCGTCGACGTGCGCTCCCCTGTGAATCAGGCGGGACGCGTTTTCTATGAAGTTCTCTTTGACGAAAACTGCGCCTGTCATATGGCCTTCGGTGAAGCCTATCCCGGCGGCGTGGCCAACGGCGAAAGCATGGACGCCGACGAGCGCGATGCGGCGGGCATCAATCGTTCGCAGATACACAGTGACTTCATGATCGGCACAGCCACCATGGACGTCACCGGAATCACCGCTGATGGTGTGCGTGTGCCCATTATGGTGAATGGTATGTTTGTTAACGCGCTGACGGGCGCATAACGTCGCGTCTGTTGCACCGGAGATATTCATGGCTGAGAATGTCATCATCACCGAGGGGCTTGTGCGCCGCTTTGGCGCCAACACCGCGGTTGATGATCTCTCGATTACGATTGAAGCCGGCGACGTCTTTGGCTTTCTGGGCCACAACGGCGCAGGCAAGACGACGACCGTGCGCCTTCTTAATGGCGTCCTCGCCGCAGACAGCGGCAGCGTGCGTGTGCTGGGCATGGACCCCATGCTGGACGGTCCGCAAGTGCGCGCCCGCACCGGCGTCCTGACTGAGACGCCGGCGCTCGATGACCGGCTGACCGCCCGCACAACCCTGCGCCTCTTCGCCGACATCTATGGGGTGCCCAAGGACAAGGTCAACGCACGCGTCGACGACCTGCTTACGATGTTCGATCTGAGCGAGCGCGGCGACGACAAGATTGGTGGCTTCAGCAAGGGCATGCGCCAGCGCATGGCGCTTGCACGCACGCTCATCCACAGCCCCGACATCATCTTTCTCGACGAACCCACAGCTGCGCTGGACCCCGTGGCGACGCGAGAAGTTCACCAGTTGATACGCGATGCCAGCAGCCGCGAGGGGCGCACTGTTTTTCTCTGTACGCACAATCTGTATGAGGCGGAGCGCCTTTGCACGCGTGTGGCCGTGCTGGCGCATGGCAGGCTGCTTGCCATCGGCACGCCGTCGGAGTTGGCGCAGCGCTACGGCCGGCAGCAGCGGCTGGCGGTGGAGGTTGCGCCCGCGCAGCTTGCGCAGGCGCAGCAGGTTATTGAGCTTCTGCCATGGGGCGCGACGGTGACAGTTGAGAACGCGGGCAGCGGGCTAATGCATGTGCAGGGCATTCCGCGCACCAGCGTGCCGGATGCCGTGAACGCGTTGGTGCTCAACGGCATTGCCGTCTTCGAGATCATGCGCGAAGAAGCGCGTCTTGAGGATGTCTACTTTGCGCTGCAGGATCAACTGCAGGATCAGCTGCAGAATTCACTGAATGAACAACTGCCAAGCGATTCCGCAGGCGAAGTGTCGAGCGGGCTGCCGGCTGTCACAAACGGCGGTGCGCCTGACGCTGTCGCCCGCGAGGAAGTGAACCCATGACAATCCCGCAAAAGTCTGCGCACGCGCTTCCGCCTGCGGCCGGGCGCGTCAACTGGCGCGCCGTCAGCGGCATAATTCGCAAGGACCTGCGCATGGTGACGCAGAGCAAGTCCGTCATGCTGCCCATGATTATCATCCCGCTCATCTTCGTCATCCTCATCCCCATGGGCATGATCATTGGCATCAACTACTTCTCGGCGGTGCTGCAAAAGAGCAGTGACTTTCAGGATATTCTGGGTATGGTGCCTGATACGCTGCGGGCACAGTATGACGGAATGAATGTTGTGCAGGTTGTCTCGCTTTATGTCTTCCGCTACATGTTTGCGCCCATGCACCTGATTCTGCCGATCATGACCTCCTCGGTGATTGCAGCCGACGCCTTCGCCGGAGAACGTGAGCGCAAGACGCTCGAGGCGCTGCTCTACACACCCACCAGTGATCTCGACCTGCTCCTGGCAAAGATGTTGGGCGCGCTCATTCCCGGCATTGCCGTGGCGTGGATCAGCGCCGTCATCTACTGGATTATTGTGGATATTGGCGCGTGGCCTCTCTTTGGCAGGCCCATATTGCCTGATGCGACCTGGTTGCTGCTTGCGCTCTGGGTGGCGCCAGCAGCGGCCGCCATGGCGCTGGGGGCAACGGTGATCGTCTCCTCACGCGCGAAGAGCTTTCAGGATGCCAACCAGATTGCAGGTTTGGTCGTGCTGCCCGTGGTCGTGCTCATGGTTGCGCAGGCGTCGGGCGTCACCTTCCTCAGCGTATGGCTGACCTTTGTGGTTGGCCTCGTCTTCTGGATTCTCGCTCTCGATTCTCTACCGATTGGCGCGCGGCCGCACGCTGCGCCGCAGCGAACTGCTGGCACGCCTCTAGCGCATGGCCCGTGCCTCAATTTCTCCGATTCTTCGTTGCACTGCTGCTTGGGCCGCGATTGTGCTGCTGCTGCGTGGCGCTCATGTGGCGGCTGCGCACGCCGCCGCCACCGGATCCGCGCCTGATCGACGTCTCTGTGCGTTCGACGATCTTCGCGCTGCCCACGCAGACGCCGTGGGTGGTTGAGGTGACGCGCGTTGTGGAGGTTACGCAGACGCCCACAGCCCAGCCGCCCACGAGCACCCCCACAATGGCGCCATCCGCCACGCCTGCACCTTCACCGGAAGCGGTGGCGCCCGACCGGCGGCCGAGGCGCCGCCCGCCAACCAGCGCCAGGTGCTGCTTTTGGCCGAGGCCGCGCCGGTCGAACCGCTGCCTGAGCCCGACCGGCGCTAGCCCGCGCGGAGCTCGGCCCCGCCCCGCCGCCCGCAGGCTGCCCCACAACTTCGGGGCGCAGCTTCGACTCGATCCCCGTCGATTCCGCACCGATTGAGCACCCCGATACCATTCATGGCGACCTGAACCTCTGGCAACGGGGCTGGGCGCCCACCGACGCGCCGCTGACGCTGGCGGACATAAACGGCCCGTCAGACGGCGACCCGCCGCAACTGGCGGGTATCTTTGGCGATGGGCGGCTGCCGGCTTTTGTGAGCGCGGCGCAGGTCTACGATCTGGAACTGGAGCTGCGATGGCCATGGCTGCCGGGGCGACCTGCTGACACAGCGCGCTGTCACGCTGCTCGGCCTGGGCACGAACTCGGGTGAGGCGCTGGCGATTGCGCGCCGTGGCGCCGAAATCTATGGCGGCGGCTTCAAGGCGCTTGTGCTCTATGCCGACGAGCAGCGGATTACGCTTGGCTACACGCGTGAGGATTCAGTGGCCAACGGCTATGCGCTGCACCTTGAGGCGCTTTGCGTCGACCCCGGCCTGCTGGCGCTCTACCGACAGCGCAACGCCGAAGGGCGCGGCAGCCTGCCCGCGCTGCGCGACGGCGAAGTGCTGGGCACGGCGATCGGTGCGCTGCTCGTGGCTGTGCGCGACCGCGGCGTCTTTCTCGATCCCTCGGTCGCGCAAGGATTGGTGGCGGGGCTTCTAGGCTCATCCCGCTGCAACGAAACTTCTCAACGCAAAGGTGCAAAGGGAGCGAAGAGCGCAAAGGAAAAGCAAGAAGGGCAAAGAAGAACAAAAGGCATTTTCACGCATTTGTTCTTCTTTGCCCTTCTTGCTTTTCCTTTGCGCTCTTCGCTCCCTTTGCACCTTTGCGTTGAGAAGTTTGTTATCCCCAGCGTGCGGCGTGCTTCGTCAATCAAGGTGAAGAGTGCGCCATCATCGTCAAAGCTGAGCCGGCCGAGAAGCCCGTCGCGCCAGCGTGCGGGCAAGGCGTCTGTACCGTGCAGCGCGCCCACGGCCGCACCCACAATGGAGGCGATAGTGTCGTTGTCGCGCGTGTCATTCACGGCACGCACAATCGCCTCTTCGGGGTCATGCGCGTAGCGCTGCAGAATGAGCAGGGCGCTGGGCACTGTTTCGAGCAGAAACGCAGCCGAGTACCAGCGGTCGCACGCTGCACGCGTCGTCATGCCATCGAGTGCGGGATCGCCAAGCAGCTTGTCGATCCAGACGCTGAAGGTGTGTGTCCGATTTCGGCAGGTGGGGCGAGCGGGGCATGTACTTTGTATCGACTTCCAGTTGGCTGACGATCTCCACAAAGCGGGTACGCCACCATGCCGGCTCGGGGGGCTGCGCCATAGCCAGCAGGTCCCACAGCATGGCGGTGAAGGCAACGCATGAGGTGATGTGAGGCCGTATCGTTGTGGGTCAGCATGGCAGCCAGCGCCGTGTCGGCCCACAGGTTGGCACTGGGAGCGTTCACATAAGGGACAAGCACGGGTGCAATGCGCATGAGCGCCCCGTTGCCGGCGCTCTCCGGCCCGGCACTTACCATGGCGCCTTATGCCTGTCGAAGGCGTCAACAAAATGGCGCATGGTCTCGCCCGATGCCAAAGATCTGTCTCGCCGACGAAGCGCTCGGCCAGGGATTGGGGAAGCAAGTCGCCCGTCTGCCACAAGCTGGGCAAGCGTGCGAAAGGCAAGCTGCGTGTCGTCCGTAGGCACACCCACTGCGCGCGCATATCAGCGTATTTGTTGGGCAGGTAGTCGCGGATTTCACCGAGTTTGGCGCGCCGATCGTGGGGGTTGTTCGCCTCACTTGTGTTGCCCAGCGAGTCGCCAATGGCAATGCCAAGCAACATGCCCTCCACCCGCGACCAGTCGATTGCATGGGCGGGCGGCGGCATGCGCAGGAAGGGACTGTCGGCAAGCTCGATGTGGCCGCGTTCGAGCAGCCAGTCGAGCAGTGCGCGATTGACGCTGGGTTGCGCTGCCGCCGCGAGTTCGGCGCGCAGTTCCCCCAACAGGTCGCGCATGCGGTTCACGCCGGAGCCGTCGCCACCATCGCCCCAGTATGCGTCGCGCGTGGTGTGCTCCACCAGCGGCGTCTCACCGGTGGCCAGCAGCGCCATGTGCAGTTCGATATGTTGGGTAAACTTTGCTCGCAGCGCCGTGCGCATCGCTTCGTCGCGAAAGGTCTCCCAGTCGTCCCGAATCGCTTCCTGCTGCCACGCCCGCTTCTTGGCCGCGTGGGAATCATCGGCTGTGCGAATCTGCTCGCGCAAGGCGCTGTCATTGGGAAACTTCTGCGCCTGATAGTAGTGCTCCACGGTTTGCCAGATGAGGCCGTCGATCTCCATTGGGGCGACGAAGTAGTTGGAGAGAAAGCCGTAGGGATCACGTGTTCTGTAGAATTGGATCATGGGTTTGTTTTCCCTGTGCGTGGGGTTGCGCGTATGGACTTCAGGCAATTATTCAGGAGTATTATACCTTGGCAAGACCCCATGTGGTCCTTCCTGGACCTCTGGGAGGGCTTCTCAATCGTCAGCGCGCCGCAAAACTGCAGGCATGCAAGCCAACCCGACTTTTGAGAGACCCTCACATTCAAACAATCGCCGCTTCCTGATTGCTCCCCCACCTGCTACAATACGTGGCCCGCCCAACCTGGGGCGGGCCACTTTCTTGCCCGGTCTACGCCGGAGAACAGGATTCCGTATGGCAATCAAGACGGCCGCTCCCCGCGGCCTGCCCGGCGCGCAACGCGACGGCGACAGTGCAGAACCAACCTTCGAACTCTCAACCAACGACCGCAGCAACGCGGCGCGCAAGTACCACATCTGGACGATCGGCTGCCAGATGAATGTCGCCGACTCCAATCACGTGGCCGCCGAACTGGAGAAGATCGGCTATGGCCCGACCGACGCGCTGGACGACGCCGACGTGGTGGTCATCAACACCTGTGTGGTGCGCCAGGCTGCCGAGGAGAAGGGGCAGGGCAAGGTGGGCAGCCTCAAGCCGTGGAAGCAGGCGCGGCCCGACCGTGCGATTGCGCTTATGGGCTGCATGGTGGGGGTCAAGCCCAGCCCTGCGCTGCTGGCCAGCTATCCGCACGTGGATGTATTCATGCCGCCCAGCGAGGCGTCGCCGCTGACCAACTTTCTGCGCCAGGCAGAGATTGACGCCGAGATGGCCGAGATCGAGCGTGCGCAGATGGAGCAGCGCTTCCGCCTGCAGGACGAAGCGCAGCCTGTGGGGACCGCACAATCGATCAAGCACCTGGCGCTCAGCGGGCCGGCGCCAGTGGCGGCGCACGTGCCCATTGTCTATGGCTGCTCGCACGCATGCACCTTTTGTATTATCCCCTTCCGCCGCGGCGTGGAGCGCAGCCGTCCCGTGGGCGAGATTGTCAATGAGGTGCGCGGCCTTGTGGCGCAGGGCGT
The DNA here is from genome assembly GCA_963773745.1 of uncultured Chloroflexia bacterium. Classification (GTDB taxonomy): domain Bacteria; phylum Chloroflexota; class Anaerolineae; order Caldilineales; family Caldilineaceae; genus UBA5069. The sequence continues at coordinate 200,537 of CAVZCL010000001.1, read as the reverse complement.
GCGCGAGGTGACGCTGCTGGGGCAGATTGTGGATCGCTATGGCTATGACTGGCGCGCCGACGGCGCGGGCCGCGGCAACAGCGCCTCCGTGACGGCCCACCAGGGCATGGACGAGGGCGGCTACGACCTGGCCGACCTGCTGCGCGCCGTGCATGCGATTGATGGCCTGTGGCGCATTCGCTTCCTCACAAGCCACCCCAACTATATGACGCGCCGCATCCTGGAGACGGTGCGCGACCTGCCCAAGGTGATGGAGCAGATTGAGGTGCCCATCCAGGCGGGCGATGACGTTGTGCTCGAAAACATGAAGCGCGGCTACACAACGGCGCAATATCGCGAACTGATTCGCGAGATTCGTGCTGTGCTGCCCGATGCCGCCATCCACACCGATGTGATCGTCGGTTTTTGTGGCGAGACGGAGGCGCAGTTTGAGGGCACCGTCGCCATGATGCGTGAGGTGGAATTTGCCAAGGTGCACCTGGCGCGCTACAGCCCGCGCCCGGGGACTGTGAGCGAGCGCCGACTGGCCGACGATGTCTCCGAAGAGGAGAAGCTGCGCCGCCACAAGCTGCTGGACGCGTTGCAGGAGGAGATCAGCACCGCCACCAATGCGCGCTGGTTGGGCCAAACGGTGGAAGTGCTGGTGGAGGATATGCACAAGGGCAAGTGGCGCGGGCGCGACCGGCGCAACAAGCTCGTTTTCATTGAAAGCGAGCAGGATTTGCGCGGGCGGCTGGTGGAGGCGCAGGTCACCTGGACGGGGCCGTGGTCCATGCAGGCGCGCTTGGTGCGCGATATTTCGCCGGCGTAGACGATGGGTTATCGCGTCGTGCAAGGCCCGTCGCTTGTGCAGTGATAAAATGATGCGTTCGTGCAGCGCAGGAGGTGATGCACTGTGGTAGAAAGCGACGAGCTAAAATGACAATTTGCCGTAGAGGATGTGCAGCGCAGCCGCCGCTTTTTCGAGGCGCCCGTTTTGCCATCAACTGCGCATCCAGCGGTGAGATCTCGGAATTGCGTCATCGGCGGTATGACAACTTTTCCGAGATGCTCAGCCACAGCATCTTCAGCAGCTTTACATCCTGCGGCGTTTCGTATGCCCGCGCGACCGAGCTCATGGTGCGCTTTCGAACTAGAACCGAGCGCCGCGGACGCCTGGTCCTTGACGCGCCGTTGCCGCGGCGTGCGAGGTGCGCTATTCCAGGATGAGGGCAGACGTAATCCACACGCCTTGACCGCCACTCGACGGCCGAACGTCTGATTGAGAAATGGTTCGGTTTGCTGATGAGCGAAGATGCCGGTCGCAACCAAGGACAGCGACTTGTCCACGGGCACGTTCTTATGGTGCGCCGAACTCTACTGCTGCTGGATGCAACGGGTGATATTGCAATGTGGCGTGCAAGCAAGAGCTCTGTTGGTTCTGATATGCAAGCATTTTGCGAGAGCATTCGGGTCGAGCCACTTCGCTGGACTTGACCGACTGCACTTACGTCACGAAGTAGGGTGCTCATTGATTGCAGAAAGTGATCGATGCATGCAATGAAGGCTTCCACGTTGGAGAGCCTTATTGCATTGGCATAGTAATTACGTTCTCGCACCTGCACCAGCTCCTGCTGCACCATGGCCGGCCGCGCCAAGTCGCCATCGGCCGCCTCGGGCGCTTTGATTTTCCGGCGGGGTTTCATCTTTACGTGGGCAGCGCGCATGGGCCGGGTGGCCTGCGCGGGCGGCTGCGCCATCATCTGGCACCCGTGGTGCGGCCCCACTGGCACGTGGATTACCTGCGCGCAGTGGCCCCGTGCGTGGGCGTTTGGTATGCGGCCGGCGACGAAGCGCTCGAGTGCGCCTGGGCGGCAGCGCTGGCGCAGATGCCCGGCGCACGCATCGTCGCACCGCACTTTGGCGCGAGCGACTGCGGCTGCGCCGGGCATCTGGTTTCGTTTGCGGACGTGCCTCACGCGTCGGGCGTTGGAGAATTACTCCATTCGCCCGGCCTCTGCTTTCTGCAGCTCAGTGCTCTAACTCTAGACCGTCTTGTCTGTACGCAAATAGACAAACCAATAGACCACCCCCACCAGCACCGCGCCGCCAATGATGTTGCCAATGGTGACTGGCAGCAGGTTGTTGAGCAGAAAACCCTCCCATGTAATGTGCGGAAAGTCGGCCGGCGTCTTGCCGATGCTCTCCCAGAAGGTGGCGGGCGCGCCCTGGCGGATCATCATGCCCAGCGGCATGAAGTACATGTTCGCCACACAGTGCTCGAAGCCTGCTGCCACGAAGGCCGTAATCGGGAAGATGATCGCCATCACCTTGTCGGTGACGGTGCGCGCCGAGTAGGTGAGCCAGACGGCAAGGCAGACCAGGCCGTTGCAGAGGATGCCCAGCGCAATCGCCTGGACGAAGTCGAGCCCGCCCTTGGCATTGGCTGTGGAGAGCGCCTGGAGCCCCACCTGGCCGCCACCAGAGGTGTATTGGCGGCCAAGAAAAACCAGCAGCGCCGTTCCCACTGAGCCGACGAAGTTGCCCGCGTAGACGATGCCCCAATTGCGCAGCAGCGCCAGTGTGGAGACGCGGGAATTCGCCCACGCCATCACAATCAGCGTGTTGCCGGTAAAGAGCTCGGCGCCGCCAATGACGATGAGGATGAGGCCCAGCGAGAAGGCAATGCCGCCGATGAACTTCTGCATGCCCACAGGCCAGCCCGCCTGGCTAAAGCCCGATGTCACCGTCGTCGCGAAGACGCCGCCCAGCGCCACAAACGCGCCCGCCAGAATGGCGAGCACAAAGAGCGTCACTGCCGGCGCAAGCGCCTTCTTGACGCCAATGCTTTCTGCTTTGGCCGCCATTGCGCCGGGCAACAGGGCGTCCAGGTTCAATTCAGTTGCCATAGTGGGTCTCGCAGGATTGGGTTTGGATGTAGCTGTGCGCGGGCACATCCTCCATTATCACACGCAGAGACCGATTGCGAACCGGCCAAGTAGCCAGTTGCGTTGACGGCCAGAAGACGAAAAACGTCCGGCGACCCAAAGGCCACCGGACGTTTTTCGTCTCAATGTGCAGAACGAACGCTTCCCAAAACCAGCCTAGGAAAGTGCATCCCTGGCGCTGTCGATAGCGGAATTGGCCGCATCGGCCGACTTGTCGGCTGCGGACTTGGCAGCGTCTACAGTGGCGTCGGTGGCCTGCTTGGCGGCGTTGGCCGACTTGTCGGCTGCGGACTTGGTTGCATCCTTGGCGCTGTCGATAGCGGAATTGGCGGCGTTGGCCGTTTTGTCGGCCGCGGATTTGGTTGCGTCGGCTGCCTCGTCGGCTGCATCCTTGGCTGCATCGGCTGTGGCGTCGACGGCCTTGTCTGCGGTCACGGCTGCGTCCTTGCCTGCGCTCGAAACGGCGGAGACGGTTGAATCATAAGCGGACTTGGCTGCGTTGACAGTTGAGTCGGCGGCGCCCTTGACGGCGCTTACTGCGTCACCGGCCACATCACCCGCTGTTGCAGCCACCGAGGCCGCCACAGCGCCGGCCTTCGCTGCTGCGTCACCGGCCGAATCCTTGACCTTTTCGGCGGCTTCGCTCAGCTTGCTCATCGCTTCGGCGGGCATGGCAAAGGACATGGCATTCACGGCGCCCATGGCGGTAAGCTGGTTCTTCGTCGCTTCCATCTCGCTCTCGTCACACATGACGACGATGGCGGCCTTGCCGTCGTTGAGCCAGACCTCGACATCCTTGAGCTGCTCGTCCGAAATCTTGAGGCCGCTCTTGCGCAGCGAGCCCAGCACGCCGCCCGCCAGGCCACCAGCGACTGCGCCGGCAATCAGCGAGAGGCCACCGGTGAAGATGCCGGCAACCGCCCCGACAATCGCGCCCCACTTTGCGCCGCCGCCCGTCTTGGCAGGGGCCACGCTGCGATTCTCCACCTTGCCTTCGCTGCTGGTAAGGATTTGGATCGCGCCGAGTGCAATGGAGGGATCGGCCTTGTCCCATGCCTTTAATTGATTGGCGGCCATCTCGGCCTTGTCGGCGCCCTTGAACAGCCCGACGACCACACTCTTGTTGTCGTTGTCACCCATAAACACCTCCTGTTATGTGGAATGAATATCCTGGAATTCTCGGTGCGTGGCCGATTGTACCACCAAGTTGGCCTTCGACCTATAGACATAACCATGGAGTATTGGTGGAGAATGGGTGCGTTTACGCCAGCAATGCAGCGCGAATTGCAGAAATGTCGGAGGGCCCTGTGCGACAGCAGCCGCCGATGACGTGCGCCCCCGCCGCCTTCCAGCGCAGCGCTGCCGCGCCAAAGTCCGTTGTGCAGCTGCCCTCGACCCAGCAAGCTGCTGCCGCATCCCACGCCTCGCCGCTGTTGGGATAGCAGAGCAGCGGCTTGCTTGTGGCCGCGCCGGCCTCTGCAAGCAGCAGCTCGATGAAGCGCGGTGGCGTACAGTTGACGCCCACCGCCACAACGTTTGCCGTTGCCGCCGCACGCGCGGCAGCGGCAGTCATGGGTTCGCCATGATTGAGCGTAGTGCCGTCGCGGCAAGAGAAGCTGAGCCAGGCAGGCACCTGATACTCATCAATCAGCGTGGCGAGCGCGTCGGCCTCGGCCAGGCAGGGAATGGTTTCGCACGCGAGCAGGTCAGCCCCGGAGGCGGCCAGCACGTCGAAGCGCGGTCGGTGCCAGGCCACAAGCTCGGCAACGCTTAGGCCGTAATCGCCGCGGTACTCCGAGCCGTCGTGCAGGAATGCACCGTAGGGACCTACCGATGCGGCCACCAGAGGGCGCGCGCGTCCGGCCGCATGGGGCGAGGCAAGGAAACGGTTACGCGCATCCGCAGCCAGTTGCACGCTGCGGCGCATGAGCGCCGCAGCGGCCGCGTGGTCGAGCCCGCGTGCGCCAAAGCCCTCAAATGAGGCCTGGTAGGAAGCGGTGATAGCAATATCTGCGCCGGCCACAAAGTAGTCGTAGTGGACCGCTTCAATCAGCGCCGGCTCCTCAAGCAGGATGCGCGCCGACCAGAGGGGGTCGTTGATGTTGGCCCCACGCTGCTCCAGCTCGGTGGCCATCGCCCCGTCTAGGATTGCGACCCCCTGACCGCGCAGCAGCGCGCTCAGGGGATTCGTTGCGTTGGTGAATTGATCGGCCATGGCGATTGCTTCCTCAGTTGGTGCGGTAGATCATGCGGTTGAAGCGCTTGAGCAGCAGCAGCAGGTAGAACGCCGCCACAATCAGGCCACCGGCCAGCCAAGGCCACATATTGCCCCCCGCGCTGTGCACCCAATAGGCCTTCATGGGCCAGTAGGAGGGGAAGATGCCCAGAAGGTATTGCCACGGCTCAGGCACGAACCACGCAATGAACGGGCCACTGAGCATAACGCTCAATCCCTTGGAAAAGGCCAGCCCCTGCACCTTGTTGGCGGCGAAGGAGACGAAAGCGACCGCAAAGATGGGCCCCAGCAGTGATGCCTCCAGGCCGATGACGAGCAACACCCACGGCTCAAAGGGCGCAATACCCATGAGCGGCACCATGATGAAGACCGACATGACACCCCAGATCATGGGCAACGCCATGCGGTAACCGAGGTAGCTGCGCATGGGCAGCGGTGTTACCTGCAACGCCGCCAGCGAACCCTCGTCGCGTTCATCCAGAAAGAGCAGCCCAATGACCAACCCCGATAGGCCGGCCATGGTAACCAGACCGAAGAATGAAACAAACAGGGGGTAGAGAGGATGGATGTCATAGGTGTCGCGCAAACCGTTTTCAACAACGGGGATCAGAAAGCGCATAACCAGCCCCATGACAAAGGGATAGGCCAGCAGAAAGCGCAACAGCGTGTCGCGCCGTATGTTGCGCAGGTCAGACGCAAGCAGCGCGCCCACTGTCGTTATTGAGGTCCCCATCAGTCGCCCCCTCCCGGCATCTCGACCACGAAGCGGTCAAAGACACGTAGCGCCCACCATGATGCGAAGATACAAGCGGCCGTTAAGTAGACAAGTGCGTAGACAATTTGCCACATCTCCAAGCCCCGAAACGCGCCGCCAATCAGCAGCATAGCGGGTTGCGTGGGTATCAGGTAGATGAGCCAGCTCTGCCAGATGCCAAAGTAATCGAGCAGAGGCAGCTGGCTGGGTACGAAGAAGATAACAGAGGGCACGATGAAATCGCTGATCGACGCGTAGCGAGTGGCGAGGATGAAGCCGGCAAGCATCATCAGCCAGCCATTGAGTGCGGTGCCAGCAATCAACATGGGCCAGTTGACGTCGCGCACGCCGTGCACGGCAAGCGTCAGCGCCACTGAGCGCGAGCGTGCCCACAATCGTGAGCGATGCAAGCTTGGTGAGCAGATAGCTGCCGCGCGGTACGGGCGTTACCACCAGCGCCTGCAGGACGCGGTCGCCCTTCTCCAGAAAGAGCATGCCGGCCATGAGAAAGACGCCAAAGACCGAGACGTCCATGAAGAGCGCAAAGGGGAGCAGCAGTGCGCGCGCGGCAGCGGGCAGCGCAAAGAGCACGGCGACCCAAACCAGGACGACCACTGCGGCGGCGTAGTAGATTCCCTGGCGCGCCTGAATGCGCAGTTCCCACCCCAGGGTGGCGGCAAAGCGGCTCATGTGAGGCTCCTTCCGGTCACCTTGATGAAGATCTCCTCGAGTGTCGCCTCCTGCGTGTGCATGGTTTCGATGGGGCGCGTGCGCAGCAGTTCGGCAAAGTCCGCATCGCCGCCCAGCGAGTCCAGCGGGAAGTCGCGGCGCGCCGTGCCGCCATTCTCAAAATACTCAACGCGCACGCTGCGCACGCCTTCGGCAATCTTGAGCGCACGGGGCGATTCAATGCGCGCAATCCGGCCGTCGACAATGAAGGCCACCCTGTCGCAGAGTTCGTCCGCCACATTCATGTCGTGCGTCGTTAGGAAGACGGTGTGGCCGAGGCTTTTCTGCTCGAGTACAAGCTCCTTGACGCGGCGCGCGTTGACAGGATCGAGGCCCGTGGTCGGCTCGTCAAGGAAGAGCAGGTCGGGGCTGTGCAGCAGGGCGCGGGCAATGTTGAGGCGCATCTGCATCCCCTTGGAGAAGGCGGCGACGCGCGTGTTGGCGTCATCCTGCAGGTCCACAAGCTTGAGCAACTCCAACGGGTCGCGCGTTGCGCGTCGGTAGAGTGAGGCAAAGAGGCGCAGATTTTCGGCGGCGGTGAGCTTCTGGTAGTGGTTGGGTAGCTCGAAGGAGACGCCAATGCGTTCGTAGTAGTCGCTTCCCCACGCGCCGAGCGCCTTGCCGAAGACACTCACCTCGCCGACATAGCCCTTGAGCAGCTTGATGAGCACCTTTTGTGTCGTGCTCTTGCCCGCCCCGCTGGGCCCCAGGAAGCCAAAAACCTCGCCGGGCCGAATGTCAAAGCTGACGTCGCGCACGGCGGGTTGCGATGCGCCGGCATAGGTGAATTCGAGTTTGTCAACGTGGATCATTGGGTCTCCTGCGGCGGTATTGTCGCAATGGTGGATCGGCCGGCGCTCTGCTCCGTATGCCACTCTGCCAGCATGTTGGGAAAGCGCTCTTCGAGAAAGCGGTAGACGTTGTGCAAGTTCTGCAGACGAGACTTGCGCTGAGGCGCGGCGTCACTCAGCAGCGCAAGCCCCTGCTCGGTGATCTGGCGCATCGCTGTGAACTTTTTGACCGCGGAGCCCATCACCTTGTCGCCAAAGTTGGGAGCAATGCGGTAAAAGTCGGCGCGCACGCCGCGGCGCGATATGCGCTCCACCAATTCGGATTGGATGAGTATGCGCGCCATGGTGCTCACTGAGCCCTTGCTGGCGCCAAGACGCTCGCCGATTTCGGGCATGGTCTGCTCGGCGGGTTCGCAGATCAGCAGCCAGGCGAGAATGCGCCCGGCCATGCGCGGCACGCCCTGCGCCTCAAAGTAGAGGCCCATGTCTTCGATAAATTGGTCTTCTGCGTGCAAGAGATGGCTCCGCTTCTATGAGATAGCGACGGCGACCACGAAAGTATACCGGATTCTGAACGTTTAGTCAAGAGTGAACACTGCGATCTTTGAGAGGCCTTCGCTTTGGCGGGGGTTCGTGCGCAAGCGCTGCGCACGCGCGGCGGCCAGTGTCGTGCATCTGCGAAATGCGCGCAGTGGTTCGTAGCGGCTGCTTCAGCTGCCGTTCTCGAGGACGCGACGTGATTGGGAAGAGACGCGCTTGGGAAGAACGGCAGCTGAAGCAGCCGCTACGAACCACTGCGCGCATTTCGCGGATGCACGACACTGGCCGCTGGGCGCGGATGATGAAGCGAGGCTTCCAGAATCAGAAGCCTCGCTTCGGTGTGGGCAGCAGTGGCGCAGGTCGCTCAGGCAAGCGGTTCTTCCACCCGCCGCAACACGCGCAGCGCCCGCAGCGTGACCCACTTGCTGGGGGAACCGACGCGGCCGTAGCGTCCCCATGTCTTGCTGCCATAGCTGTATTCGAGCGGCCAGCGGCCCGAAGCGTCGCGTTTGGAGCGAATCAGATCAAGCGTTGCGGCCAGTCGCGGGTTGCCGCCGTATCCGAAGCCAGTCAGCGCATCGGCCAGTTGCAACAAGTCGGTGGTATAGAAGACGGGGAAGCCGAATTTCCACCAGCGTGCGTCCGGTGCGCCGCCGTCGTGGGTTGGCCACGCCGCTGTTGTTGGCTCAACCCCCAGCGCGAAGCCAACGCCCTGCACAATGGCGGCTTCCACCTGGGGCGTGCGCTGGTTTGCGGGCAGCGCCGCCAGCGCCAGCAGCACCTTGGTTGCACCCCACGCGCAGGGCAGGCCATTGTTGGCCTTGCATGCGAAGTTGGGACCGCACTTGTAGGGCTGGTAGCGCATGGGGTTTGTGCGCTCGTGGGCAGGCGCGATACCTTCGCCCGTTACGGAGCGCGCCATCCACTCCACAGCACGGTCCAGGCGCGCATCCCGAACGCCCATTTGCAGGAGCACGCGGCAGATGTTGCCCTGCAGGCAGTCCATTGTGCCGCCGGGTTGATTGTTGTATCCGATTTGCCCGTGGGGCGAGATGCTCTGGTCAACGAGACGGCTGCAGGCGCGCGCAATGCGCGGGTCGTCATGAATGGTGACTCCCAATTGCGCCAGCAGGATGAGTGACCAGAAGGTTGCCTTGTATTTGGGGCTGTAGCTCTTGTCGCCGCTCTCCCAGTAGCCTTCCGGGTGCATGGCGGCGAGTGTGTCGGCGACCGGCCCGACTGTGAGCCGTTCGGCGCAGGCCGCGCGGTAGTCGGGGTCGTCCGCCGGTGCGCCCAGCAGGTCGCGGAGGACCACTGCGCGCACGGCCGGTTCATCGCGCGCCAGCAACCAGTTGAGAACGAGAGTCGCTGCGGGAGAAGTTGCCGCCATGCTGATTCTCTCCTGTGCATACTGTGCATTCTGTGCAGTGCGAGCCAGAAGCGGAGATATCCTGCCTTGCTACCACTGTTCCGGGGCGTCGCGCCAAGGTGCAATCAGCGGTGCGGCGCAATCCACCCACGCCGGTGTGCGGCCGGTGCGCAGGATCATGACCGGTTCATCGGGCGTGGCAACGAGGCCGGACGCTTCGCGGATAAATGTAGGGCCACGCCATCTCTCCCAGCCAATGCGCGCGTAGACTTCGGGTACGGCAGCGCAGAGACAGCCCAGGTCATAGTCCCACATCTGTTGCGCCACCACCCCCATCACGGCGCTGCCGTAGCCTTGTCGCTGCAGGGTCGGCTCGGTTGCCACCGCTTCCACATAGGCCGTGCGCAGCGGGGCGTGGCCCTCCTGCTCCAGCAGGCGCTCCTCCCAGCAGGCGTGTGCGGCCAGTTTGTCGCGGGCATACATGAGCACGTGTGTACAGCGCGTGTAGGAGGCGATGAAGGCATCGAAGGGTTCGCCGTACGCGCGGTTGCAGAGTTCCAGAATGGCTCGGCGCTCGCCTGGGGAGAGGCGGTGGTGCTCGATGAGGTGGAAGGTGATGTAAACCGGCAGAATCATGGTTGTGTGCGTTGCTCCAGACATAGGACGGGGAAGGGCAAAGGCGGGGCTGGGCCGCCCACATCCCGATTATACCGCACGCGCCGGTTGGCGGCATTGGTGCCTGTGGCGGTCGGCGCCTCGAGCAGACTGCAAGAGCACGGGCGTCCCTCCAAAGATGGGACAAATGTACCGCGCGCATTGGCACAATGTGTGCGATAATGAGTCAAGGTGGCTTGTTGGTTGTTCATCGCTGCGAGTCGCCCTACTCCCTTGTGCATCAACGATGATGCGCTCGCCCACTGCCTCTCTGCAGCGCGCCGCGCATTCTCACTTGATGCGCCGCTGCCGGCGAGGCGTTGTTTTTCCCCCGACTCGCCACCACCGCGAATACGTCCAGCATCTCCCGTTCCGGTCTGCGAGGTGCATTGATGGTACATGGAACAGTCCACATAGCGAGCCAACGCTGCAAAGGGTGCGCCCTTTGCATTGACACCTGCCCGCAGCGGGTGCTCGCACTCTCCCACGAAATCAACGCGCAGGGCTATCACTTTGCAACGCTGATGGATGCGCAGGGCGCATGCACCGGCTGTGCGCTCTGCGCGCTCGTCTGCCCCGATTCGGTCTTCACGGTTCTGCGAGAACCAAAAGCGGGCGGCGCGCTGCACGCCGCTGCCCGGATTGTCCGCACGTCAGGAGTAGACGCATGCGCGAACTCTGGAAGGGTAATGAGGCCATCGCCGAAGCGGCAATCCGCGCAGGTGTGGATGCCTACTTTGGCTACCCAATTACGCCGCAGACGGAGTTGCTTGAGTACATGGCGCGCCGCATGCCGGAACTCGGGCGCGTTTTTGTGCAGGCGGAGAGCGAGATCGCAGCCATCAACATGGTCTACGGCGCGGCCTGTACGGGCATCCGCGCGATGTCGTCGTCATCGTCGCCCGGCATCAGCCTCATGCAGGAGGGACTGAGCTACATTGCAGCCAGCGAGGTGCCCTGCGTGGTGGTGGACATGATGCGCGGCGGCCCGGGACTGGGCAACATTCAGCCCGGCCAGTCCGATTACTTTCAGATTACGCGCTCGGCAGGCCATGGCGACTACCACATGCTCGTCTTCGCCCCAGCTACGATTCAGGAGGCGGTCGACCTGACCTACAGCAGCTTTGATCTGGCTATGCGCTATCGCACCATTGTGATGCTGGCTGCTGACGGCGCGCTGGGGCAGATGATGGAGCCGGTGCAGTTGCCGGCCATGTGCAACGATCCCCCACCGGCGCCGGAATGGGCGCTTACCGGCGCGCGTGGGCGCGAGGCGCGCGAGATCTCGTCGCTCCAGCTTGCGCCCGAAGCGCTGGAAGAGGTGAATGTGCGGCTGCAGGAGAAGCTGGCCCGCATTGCGCAGGCCGAAGTGCGCTACGAAGAATACTTGACGGATGACGCCGAAATACTCGTGGTGGCCTTTGGCACGGTGGCGCGCATTGCGCGCAGCGCCGTGCGCACGGCGCGGCAGTATGGGCATCCGCGCCGGGCTCTTCCGCCCGATTACGCTCTGGCCCTTTCCCGAGGAGGCGCTGCGTGCCCTCAGCCGCCAGGTGATCAGCGTGCTGGTGGTGGAGATGAACGCCGGGCAAATGGCCGAGGATGTGCGGCGCTGCGTGTCGGAGCGCGCACCCGTGCACTTCCGCGGGCGCATGGGCGGGATGATTCCCATGCCCGACGAAATTGTGGGCGAACTCTCCTATCTGCGCCGTGTGCACACCAAGCGGCCCGCACGCTGCCATAACCTCGATGTCGTGGCCGACTAAACGCAGTCTTGCGTGATGCCGGCATTTTCAACGCAAGGGCGCTCTGTGCGCAAGCATGCGAGGGTAAAGCAAGGGCAGGAATAGACTCATGAAGACCACCGTCCAGCCATTGCCGCTGACAAATGGAGCGGCTGTTGCTCTTGAGGCGCAGAACGGCGAGCTGCCGTGGGATTGCGTATACAGCCGCCCCGAAAGCCTGCGCGACGCGCCCACAAGCTATTGTCCCGGGTGCATGCACGGCGTCATCCACCGGCTGATTGCCGAGGTGATTGACGAACTGGGGCTGCGCGAGCACACCATCATGGTCGCACCGGTCGGCTGCGCCGTCTTCGCCTACAAGTACTTCAACATGGATGGCTGCGAGGCGGCGCACGGGCGCGCACCTGCCATGGCGACCGGCATCAAGCGGGCGCTGCCCGATCGGGTTGTCTTCACCTACCAGGGCGACGGCGACCTGGCGTCGATCGGCGGCAACGAGATTCTGCATGCGGCGGCGCGGGGCGAACAGATCACCGTCTTCTTTGTCAACAACACCGTCTATGGCATGACGGGCGGCCAGCTTGCGCCCACCACGCTAAACATGCAGGTGACGACCTCTTCACCGCAAGGGCGCACGCCAGCCTTGCACGGCAACCCGCTGCACCTGACGGAGATGCTGGCCATAGCGCCGGGCGTGGCCTACGCAGTGCGCCGCTCCACCCACTCGCCCGCCGAGATTCGCCGTACGCGGAAGGCCATTCGCACCGCCTTTGAGGCGCAAACGCTTGGGCTGGGCCTCGCGATTGTCGAGATTCTCAGCAGCTGCCCCACAAATTGGCGGATGAGCCCCGTGGACGCGCTCGCGCATGTGCGCGATTGCGTGGCGCTCGAGTACCCACTGGGTGACTTCAAGATGCATCCGCAACTCAAGTGAAGGCGCTCCATAACGGTTTCACGCCATAACGGTATCACGATAGACAGTGGCTGAAGACAGTGGCTGAGCGCGGCATCCCAGCCTGGTTATCCCCAAACGAGAGCTGCAGACACATGGAAACGTCAATCATCTTTTCGGGTTTTGGCGGACAGGGTGCACTCTTTGCAGGGCAAATTCTTGCCTACGCGGCGATGGAATCGGGGCTGGAGGTCACGTGGATTCCCTCCTACGGCCCGGAGATGCGCGGCGGCACGGCGCACTGCACCGTGGTTGTGGGCGATGAGACAATTGGCTCGCCGCTGGTGCAGTCGCCCGATTGTGTGGTGGCAATGAACTTGCCCTCGGCAAACAAGTACGAAGCTGCGGTGCGCTCCGGCGGGTTGATCGTGTGGGACACGGCACTGGTGGCGCGCCCGGCGCAGCGCGACGACATTCGCTGCATTGCCATGCCTGCCAACGAGATTGCAATGCGCCTGGGCGACGTGCGCCTGGTCAACATGGCCATGCTGGGTGCGCTCTGCGCGGCCACGCCCGTGGTGGCGATTGAGGCCATTGCCCGAGCGCTGACGCAGCACCTGCCGGAGCGCCACAAGGCGCTGCACGAAGGCAACCTCGCTGCATTGCACGAAGGCGCGCAATTTGGCAAGTTGTAGGTCACGCCTCCGGGGGTGACTTGCAAGCGGCGAAGCGAGGCTTCCGATTTTGGAAGCCTCGCTTCGCCCTCCCTACCTCTCGCTTGACGTGCTGACTACCCTCCGCTAGGATGGCCTCACTTTATCGCGCCCGCATCCCGCCGCACTGGAATCCCATAGTCAAGTGGAAGAAGCTTTATGACCGAAGACGCAACAGTGGAAGAACGCGTGGCCGCATGCCCGCCCGCGTTGCAAACAATCATCCGTGACTTCCAGGAGGTTGAGCCGCGCGAGCGCCTCGAGTATCTGCTGGAGTTTGCAATGGAGCTGCCCGCGTTGCCGGAAAGGCTGCATGCCGCGCGCGACTCCATGGAGCAGGTGCACGAGTGCCAGTCGCCCGTCTTCCTGCACAGCGAGCTGGAGGCGGGGCAGGTGCAGCTCTATCTCGACATCCCGCTTGAGGCACCCACCGTGCGTGGCTATGGCTCCATTCTGGCGAGCGGGCTCAACGGTGCGGCACCAGAGGAAATTGCGCACACGCCGGAGGACATTTACATGCTGCTGGGGCTGCATGAGGCCATCTCGCCGCAGCGTCTGCGCGGCCTGCACGCGCTCATGGTCTACATCAAGCGGCAAGTCGCGGCCCTGAACGGTTGAATTCCAGAAAAAGTGACTGATAACTGAGTATTGACGATTGGGCTGCGCGCCAGTCGTCAATACTCAGTTATCAATTTTGCCGTCGTGGTGCGTCTCGCAAGTCCCCGGCGCGTTCCGTAGCGGCTGCTTCAGCTGCCGTAGGTGGAGACCGCGCCGCTGCCCTCGAGAACGGCGGCTGAAGCCGCCGCTACGGAACGCGCCGGGGACTTGCGAGACGCACCACGTAGCAGACTTACCCTCTGCGCATCCACGGCGCTCTTGATGGGAGTGCGCACTACGGCAGCCAGACGCGGCGGCATGTAGACTCTCATCAATACTTTGTACATACTTTGTAAAATACGAAGCGGGGCGTTTGACCTCGCATGTAGACCACAGCCCCCTGCAGAACTGGAGATCAGTGACCTATGCAACTAATGATTAACGGCACGGAACGCGAGGTTGGCGACGACCCATCCGCGCTGCTGCTTTGGGTGCTGCGTGACGAACTGGGCATGACCGGCACCAAGTATGGCTGCGGCGCCGGCATTTGCGGATCGTGCACGGTGCATGTGGATGGCGTTGCGACGCGTTCGTGTATTACGCCGGCGGCCTCTGTGGCGGGCAAGTCGATTCGCACCATCGAAGGGCTGGCCGAGGGCGCCACGCTGCATCCCGTGCAGCAGGCCTTCGTGGACGCACAGGTGCCGCAGTGCGGCTGGTGCATGAGCGGCCAGGTGATGACGGCGGCGGCCTTCCTCGAGCAGAATGGCGCACCTGATGACGACCAGATCGTTGAGGCCATGGGTGACAACTACTGCCGCTGTGGCTGCTACGTGCGCATCTTTCGTGCTGTCAAGCAGGCGGCGGGCGCCATGGCGCAGGTCGAATCCGGTGAGGTGGCCGCATGAGCGATTCCCAGGTTGAAGCTCCAGCAGTGGATGAGACGCCGGTAGTCGAGGCAGCACGCAAGCGGCGCTGGCGCGTTTCGCGGCGCGGCTTTCTGATTGGCGCAGGGGCGACTGCAGGCTTGCTTGCGATTGGCTATGTCTATGGCAAGCCGCTCATGCATCTACGCATGGCCGAATCGCTGGATAGTGGCAGCGCGCCGGGTGGCTACTCGGACGAAGCCCCGTTCGTCTGGTTCGAGGTGCTACCCGACAGCCGCATACGCCTTTACGTGCCCAAGATTGAGATGGGGCAAGGGGTGCACACGAGCCTGGCGCAGATTGCCGCCGAGGAGCTGGGCGTTGAATTGGCCGACATGGAGGTTGTGCAGGCGACGACGAGCATGGGCCCGAAGGATAGCTTCGGCACCTCCGGCAGTGTCTCCGTCTCCGCGTCGTGGGAGCCGATCCGCGCCATGGGCGCCACGCTGCAGGAGATGCTGCGGCGCGAGGCGGCGCTCATGCTTGGTGTTCCGGCAGCCGATCTGGTGGTTCGTGAGCGGGGCTTTGCTGTGGAGGGCACGCCTGCCCAGCGCGCCGACTTCGCCGCGATTGTGGCGCAGAAGGCGGGCGAGTGGGAGGTCCCGGAGGTGACAGTGCCGCCCGTGCGCGAGTGGCGTGTGGTGGGCCAGCCCTCGGCGCGCGTTGACATCCCCGGCAAACTCACGGGCGAGGCAGTCTACGGCTATGACGCACGCATGCCGGGCATGAAGTTCGGCGCCGTGCTGCGGCCGCCGACAATTGAGGCGAAGCTCGTTTCGGTGGCCGCAGGCAATGCTGCACAGATGCCCGGCGTTCTCCACGTTCTGATTGAGGATGGCTTCGCCGGCGTCGTCGCCGAGACGCGCGCCCAGGCATACGCCGGCGTTGCCGCGCTCGAGCCCGTGTGGGATGAAGGCAGGCTCTGGACGCAGGCCGAGATTGACGCAATTGTGGTGGCCGAGGGCAACGACGGCATCACGATCCAGGCCGACGGTAGCGCCCCGCGCCTGCTGGCCGATGCCACAACGCACTCGGCGCAGTACCGCACCCCCATGGCCGTGCAGACGCCGCTCGAGGCACAGGCGGCGCTGGCCAACGTGACAGGCGAGAGCGCCGAGATTTGGGTGAGCACGCAGATGCCCACCGCCGTGCAGGGCGAGGTGGAGGAGGCGCTTGGCATCAAGGCTGAGAATATCGCCATCAACCCCACCTATGTGGGCGGCGGCTTTGGGCGCAAGACCGGCTTCGAGTCGGCGGTGGAGGCTGCGCGCTTGTCGCGCGCGGCAGGCGTTCCCGTCCACGTGGGCTGGAGCCGCCTCGAGGAGATGCGGTACGGCTATTTCCGCCCGTCGACGCACCACGAGCTCTTTGCACAGGTGAATGACGGCAAGATCGAAGCGCTTGAGCATCGCCAGGCCAGCGGCGACGTGGCCTTCGGCTTCCTGCCAGGCTTCCTCGAATTCATGATGGGTGCGGACTTTGGCGCCACACGCGGCGCACGCCTGCACTATGGCGGCATTCCCAACCGTGAGGTGGTGGCATTCCGCAAAATGCTGCCCGTGAGCACCGGCTGGTGGCGCGGCCTGGGGCTGCTGGCCAACACCTTTGCCATTGAGAGTTTCATGGATGAGCTGGCGCATGACGCCGGTGTCGACCCCATCCAGTTCCGCCTCAACCACCTTGGCGATGACTTCAACGCACAGCGCGAGCGCGCGGTGCTCGAGCGTGTTGCGGAGATCTCCGGCTGGGGCAGCGCGCCGCCCGCGGGCCGCGCGCGCGGCGTGGCCGCCTGCTTCGACGCCGGCACGGCCGTTGCGCAGGTGGCCGAGGTGAGCCTCGATGAGGCAGGCCAGGTGCGGGTCCATACTGTGTGGGTGGCCATGGATTGCGGCCTGGTTGTCAACCCGGACGGGGCGGCGGCGCAGGTTGAGGGCAACGTGATGTGGGGCGTGGGCTCCGCGCTGCTCGAGGAACTGCAGGTTGCAGAGGGGAAGATTGCACTGGGCAACTTTGACACATACCCATTGCTGAGCATGAAGCAGGCACCCCATGTGGAGGTTGCTTTGCTTGAGGCGGGCGACGGGATTCCACGCGGCGTGGGTGAGCCGCCGATTGGCCCCGTGGCGGCGGCGGTGGGCAACGCACTCTTCGCGCTGACCGGCAAGCGGCTGCGCGAGCTGCCCTTCACGCCGGCGCGCGTGCTGGCCGCACAAAGCGCATAGTTCGAAGTTGCGCCAACGCGCCACAATTGAAGGCAATAACGCGATACAATGCGTAGCGGGAGGCTTCAAGCCTCCCGCTACGCGCGTTTGCAGGGTTCGGGCGTTGCAGGTCACCTCTCCGGCGTTACGATTTTGGCGCAGCCGGCGGGCTGGGAGCACCCGCTACGCGCGTGTGCGCTCGCCGGGCTCACCCAGCAAGAAGCGCAACGCATCGGGCAGGCGTCGCGCCCAGTCTGCCTCGGTGTGGTGGCCGCTCCTGTCGTAGAGATAGCGCAGTTGCGCGTTGTTGTAGCCCTTGGCGCGCAGGAGCTCGGCCATGGGGCGCGCCGAGGGCTCGTGGCCGCCGTTGTCAAGGTAAATGCGCCCGGGGACGAAGGGTGCGCGACGCACCATGTTGCTGATGGCTCCATGTGCCGGCCAGAGCGACGGTGACAGAACGCCCGCCGCGCCAAAGAGATCCGGGCGATGAAAGTAGGCGAAGAGACTTATGTGGCCGCCCATGGATGAGCCGACGATGGCCGTATGGTCGCGGTCGGCCAGCGTGCGGAAGCTCGCGTCAATACGCGGCTTGATTGTGTTGCACATGCAGGCGACGTAGCTCTCTCCCAGGTTGGCTGCGCCAAAGGGGTTCATTTCGCGCACGCGCCGCGCCTCACCGTGGCTCACGCCCACGGCAATCGCCTCCATTCCCTCCTCAGCCAGGGCGGTGAGCGTCTCATCCACCTGCCACTCCGTGCCGCCGAAGGCAAGCGCTTCGTCAAAGAGATTCTGCGCATCGTGCATGTAGATCACTGGATAGCGGCGGTTCGGTTTCGTTGCGTAGGAAGGCGGCAGCCAGACGTAGAGCGGGCGCGTGCCGCCCAGCGGGGGATGGGGCGCGTGCGCGTCCACAAGCAGTTTGCCCACCACTGTGTGGGGCGCATGGGTTGGGTAGGCGTGCCACGTACTGGCACGGGTGGCGATTGCATGGTGTTGCATACGGGTCAAAATACTCCGCAAGAACTGGGCTGCATACGGACTCACTGCAGCGCGCTGGCTATGCTACACTGACGGCAGCCCTATGAGAGAATTGCGGGCGCGCCGCGCTGTGCGAAAGGAGTTGAGCATATGAGCGAAACAATGCGTGCTGTGGATGTGGATGCCACTGTGCTTGTGGCGGATGAGGGGCGCGTGCGCGTGATTCGCATGAACCGCCCCGCAAAGAAAAACGCGCTTACGCAGGCTATGTACGCCGCACTGGTCGATGCGCTGGCTTCCGCCGAGGCCGACAACCAGGTGCGCGCCATTCTGCTCACAGGCACCGACGAAATCTTCAGTGCGGGCAACGACATTGGCGACTTTGCCGCCAACTTCTCGCTGGATGCAAGCAGCCCCGTCTTCCGCTTTCTATTCGCTCTGGTGGGTGCGCAGAAGCCGATTGTGGCCGCCGTCAATGGCCCGGCGGTGGGCATTGGCACGACGATGCTGCTCCATTGCGACCTCGTCTATTGCGGCCGCAGCGCGCGCTTCCAGCTCCCCTTTGTTAACCTGGGCCTTGTGCCCGAGGCGGGCGCGAGCCTGATTCTGCCCGAAATGCTGGGCCACAGGCGTGCGGCCGAACTGCTGCTGCTGGGTGACCCCTTTGACGCCGAATTGGCACGCGAGTACGCGCTTGTTAACAGAGTGCTGGCCGATGGCGAAGTCTTTGCCCATGCACTCTCGGTGGCGCAGTCGCTTGCAGCCAAGCCACCGGCGGCGTTGCGCCTCTCCAAGCAACTGCTCAAGCGCTGGAGTGACGAACGGTTGCGCGCCGCCATGCTTGCGGAGGCGGACCAGTTCGCGCAACAGTTGCATTCACCCGAGGCGGCCGAGGCGATGACGGCTTTCATGGAACGGCGCAAGCCCGATTTTTCGAACTTTTAGGGTGACGTCGCAGTGAAGGGTATGCGCCAAAGACGGGGGCATGGATTGGGGAACAGGCCCTTGGCAAGCAGGCTGCAGAGACGCAACCACAATAGCTGCCGTTGTCGAGGATGTGACGCGATTGGCGCGTGCGGCAACTGAAGCAGCCGCTACGAAGCGCACCTCGGATTGCGGAGATGCACCACTACAGTGAACGCATTTGTCATTGCAAACGTGAGGCCTCCGACAATGGAGGCCTCACGCTATTCCATCAGCGGCAACAAAACAGCTCTCCCCAACGACGCGAATATTCCGTAATGTGGAGAAATTGCCGTATAATCTTTGCGCCACGTTGCCTGGCATTCCGCCGTTCCTACACCGTGGCCCGCGCCCTGCATTCGCAGGGCGCGCAACCCGAAGTGACAGGAGATGTGCATGCTGAAGCTCCTGCCGGTACGTTCTTCTGTTGTCCTGATTGCAAGCCTCGCCTTGCTCTTCGCCGGCTGCAGTAGACAGAACTCGACAGATCAGACCCTCCTTCTCTGGCATGATTGGCCCGCAGCCGACGCTGCTGTGCTCAACATCTCGATTGACAGGTTCGAGAGCCTCAATCCCGACGTGAATGTCGTTGCCAAATTCGTGCCTCAGGGCGATTTTGGCGCGCGCTTTGTTGATGAAACGGACCTGGGGCTGGGGCCGGAGCTCATCCTTACCAACGCCGCCAACCTGCAGAATCTCTATGAGCGCGGCTTCATCCAGCGCGATCTACGCGTGCTCGGTATCGACTCGGACGACATCTATGGTCCTGCGCTGACCACCTATACCGACGGCGAAAATCTCTTTGCGCTGCCCGTCTCGAAGAGCACGCAGCTCATGTTCTTTGACAAGCGTGTGGTGACCACGGTGCCTGCCACGTTGCTTGAGTTGGCGGACGAGGCGCTCGTTAATGACTATCGCCTGGGGCTCAACACAAACTTCCTGGAGTCATTCTGGGGGGTGCAGGCCTATGGCGGTAGCCTGCGCGATAGTGCCGGAAACATCGCCCTGGACAACGGGGGTCTGGCCAACTGGCTTTCGTCGCTGCAATACACGCAGGCGCAGTCTGCGTTTGTGTTGAGCAACGATCAGAACCAGTTGCGACAGCAGTTTCTTGATGGCGCAATCAATCTCTATATTGCCTCGGCCACCGAATTCAATCAGTTGGAGGATGCGTTGGGGCCGGAGAATCTGGGCGTTGCCGTACTGCCGGGCGGCCGATTCGCCGGGCGGCCTGCGGGTCCCATCCTCGAATCTTCGGCGCTGGCAATCAGCGGCCTGGCCACACCGGAGGAGATTGGCGCAGCCGTACGACTGGCACAGTTCATGACAAGCACGCGCCAGCAGACGAGCCTGACAACGGGCCAACTTGGGCGCTTGCCTGCCAACTCAAATGTACGTATATCACCCTCCATGCCCGAGATTACGCGTACCCTTGCCGCACAGACGCGCACAGCTGTGCCGTTGCGCTATGAGGACCGTATTCTCTGGGATACCTTGCGCTCATTTGGGGCCGATGTCTATTTGCGTGTGCTGGCAGGAGATGCAAAGGTTATCCAGGCAGTTGACGAACTGACAATGCAGGTGAGCGTCCTCCAGGGCACGCCGCAGCAGCGTTCAGAGGAGATCGCGTGCCCCAAAATTGCGCTGAGCCGCCCAATTACACTCTGGTATGGCTGGACCGAGGCGGAGAGCGCCGCGCTGCAGACCGCCCTTGCATTCTTCACCAATGCGTGTCCCTCGGTCGTTCTATCGCCAACACGGATTGCAGACAACGTTGAGCTTTTCGAGCGCTACAACGCGGCCGTTGCAGCCGGCGAAGGTCCCGACATTCTGCTCGATTCCACGCAGTACCTGGCGAGATATGCCTCGGAAAATCGCATTTACAACCTCAGCCAGGATGTGGACCCCACTTCGCTTGCGCGTTTTGTGCCGCAGGCGCAGGCCAACGTGCGCTTCCAGGAGCAGCTCTACGCCATCCCGCTCACAGCCCGTTCGGTTGCGCTCTATTACAACACCGATCTCGTCACAGATCCCCCAGTGACACTGGATGAGTTGCTCTTTCGTATTGACACCGAACTCCGTATTGTCATGCCGCTGACCTTCTTTTATGCGTTTTTTGGCATTGAAGCTTTTGGCGCAACGCTCTTTGAGGGCACGAACGTCGTGCTGGACGAGAGCGAAGGCATGGTTCAGTGGCTGGAATGGCTGCGCACAGCCAGCGCCCATGCAGGCATGATTTACACAGATGACCGCACCAGCGCAGAGGCGCTCTTTGCTGAAGGCGAGACAGCGTTCATGATTGGCCTGCCCACTTCGCTCAGCACATTGCGACAGACGCTCTCCACCGATCAGCTGCGTGTTGCACCGCTGCCTGCCGGCCCCGTGGCGCTGGCAGCGCCGATCCTGGAGACTGAGGGGATCATGTTCAATCCCGCGATTGAGCGCGATGTATTGGACACGGGCCTTGCCCTGGCGAACTTTCTCACATCCCCGCGCGGTGTGCGCATTCTTGTTCAGAGCGGCGAATATGTGCCGGCCAACGTGGACGTTGATTTGAGCGACTTTCCTGTGCTCGCCGGTTTCCGCAATGCCGCGCAGACGGCGCAGGTCGTTAGCCAGGGACCGGAATGGGAGGCCGTATTCAGGTACGGTGATGCCATGTACGTGGATGCGGTGCGCAACGGCGCTGATCCGACGGCAGCCGTGCACACATTCGTTGATGCCGTGAACGCTGCCAATCAGGCCTTGGTTGATGCCGAGCTGCCCGCAGCGAGCCGCTCGCTGGATGCGCTGGTAGATCCGACGCCGCCTGCCACGCCGCCTGCCACGCCGCCCGCCACGCCGCCCCCTGCCACGCCGCCCACCACGCCATCAACCCCAGCGGAGGAGTTGCCATGACGGACATATCCCCCTACGCTTACTTCTCTGATTGGCTCGATACACTGGTCAAGTTCGGCCAGCGCCCTGAGGTGGTGCGCCAACTGCTGGCAATTCTGGTCGTTGTCGTCCTGGCGCTGCTGCTAACTCGCCTGTTACGTAAGTACGTTGGGCGGCGCTATGCAGCGTGGCTCATGCGCCATCGTGACGAGTTTCGCACGGCCACAAAGGGCGGCCGCACCCTTCGCTATCATCTCATCCGCACAGTGATGACCTTTGCCAACTTCCTGCTGTTTCCCGCGATCACCCTCATTGGGTTGCGCGTTGCCACAACCGGCTTTGCACGGCAGGCATGGTTGACAGGGCTGATTGTGCGCATTGACGTCATCGTCTGGATTCTGGGCGCCTATGGAATCTTCCTTGCCGTTGCCTACATATTGTTTAACCGACGGGCCGTGCGCCAATACCAGCGCCGTTTGCTTTCGCCCGCGATTGGCGTCGTTATCTTTTTCTACCTGCTGGATACGGTGACCGACTTGCGCCTATCGGGCGCAACACCATTGATTCCGTTTGGCGCGACACCGATCACGCTTGCGGCTGCTGTGACGGTGATTCTGCTTCTCTACTTCTGGTTTGTGCTGGCCTGGGCAATTACGGACCTCACCTATCGCTCCATGACGCGCTGGACGCGCACCAACGAGGGCGCGCTCTCTGCCGGGTTAACGATTGTGCGCTACATCCTGATTGGAATCGGCATTGCGATTGCAGGCAACCTGCTGGGCTTCAACGCAACCACTATCGCCGCAGTCACGGGTGGCTTTTCGATCGGCATTGGCTTTGCGCTGCAGGATGTGCTCAAGAACTTCTTTGGCGGCGTCGTCATCCTCTTCGAGGGTTCCGTGCGCCCGGGCGATTACGTCGTGGTCGGCGGCAATGAGGGCACAGTAGACCGCATTAACATCCGGTCCACCGTGGTGCGCACGGAAGACAGCCTGGAGATTGTGGTGCCGAATGGCGATTGGCTGCGCACGTCGGTTTCCACGTACACGGGATCCAGCCGCGAAATACGGGCGCGCATGGACTTTGGCTTCAAGAACGAAGGCAACGCGCAGGAAGTAATGGCAATGCTGATTGAGGCGGCATCCATGCAATTGCATGTCCTCCAAAAGCCATCGCCCAGGGTCGTGCTTCTTGATTATTCGGCCGCAGTCATCAACTATCAGCTGCTCTTCTGGGTGGAGGATGCAATCCACAAAGTACGCACGGTAACCGACGTGCGGTTGGCTGTTTTTCGCTCGCTGGAGGAGCGAGGCATTAAGCTGGCCTAGTGGGGTGCCGCAACGGCGTCCGCAGACCCAGGTGTCCATGCTCGGCAGGCGTGGGGAGAACATGGGAATCGCGCATGGCGTTCGCAATCCACCCGAAATGCAGCCGTAACAAGAAGGCTGTACGGTAGGCAGGCTGTTTGCGCCAACCGCGAGGTGAGCCAAACCCAAGTCGCAAGGCTGTGCAGTCCGGCCCCCGCCTTTTGCCAGGAGGCACAATGCTGACCGCAACTTTATTGCACGTCGAAGCGCCGACTAAACTTTCCGTCAAGGAGACGCTTTCGGCCATGGCGTACGGTTTTCACAGCGAGTGGCAGCGCCGCTTTGGGCGGCCGGGTGTTCACCCCTGCGCCTGCCTCGAAGGTGACACCTTGCTGCTGCGCATGGAAGAGGCCTTTACCCCGGTTGAACTTGAATTGAGCCGCTATGCAGGCGGGCCGGCCACGGTGCGCAAGCAGCTCTATGCATTGCTGGATGACCTCTATCCCTGGCTCGCCGACCAGGTGGAACGGCGGCTGGGCTGCTATGTGGCCGAGAGCCGCGTGCTGCTCAACTTTGCCGATGGGAGCATTAGCTACGCGGTGACATTGCGCGACATGCCGCGCACGCTGCTGGCCCAGCCCGAAACACGCAGTTGCGCTGAGTAGTCCCGCAAAGCGTGCGAAGCGAGGCTTCCGATTTTGGAAGCCTCGCTTCAAGTGAGATTATTGAAGCGAGGCTTCCAAAATCGGAAGCCTCGCTTCGCGCCCCTTCGCTTCGGTTCGCCGCCTATCGCCTCGGGCACTGGTGCGTGTAGAATGGGTGCAAGCAGTGACATTGATGCACTCGAACGAACCGGTTTACAAGCCATGGGTATCAGCACAATTGTTGCAATCATCCTCAGCGTGCTTGTCATCATCGGGCTGGCGCTGGCTGCCTTTCTCTTCGGCTACCTCTACTGGTGGCGGATTGCGCGCGCCCAGCCCCGCCTGAGCGGCACGCTGCATGTCGCTGCGCTCGATGCACCGGTTGAGGTGCTGCGCGACAAGCACGGTGTGCCCCACATCTACGCGGCCAACAAGGCTGACCTCTACCGCGCCCAGGGCTTTGTCCACGCGCAGGACCGCATGTGGCAAATGGAGCAGAACCGGCGCATTGCCGCAGGCACGCTGGCTGAACTCTTTGGCGAAGCAGCGCTTGACGCTGATCGCTTCAGCCGCACTGTCGGCTTCCGGCGCGCTGCGCAGCTGGAACTGGACGCGCTGGATGAGAATACGCGCGCCATCCTGGGCTGGTATGCCGAGGGCGTCAACGCTTACATCGCCGACCGCCCGGGCCGCCTTGCGCCTGAACTCAACCTGCTTGGCGCGCGGCCGGCCCCGTGGACGCCGCTCGATACGCTCGCCTGTCTCAAGCTGATTGCCTGGGGGCAGAGCGTGAACTGGGAGAGCGAACTCGTGCGCCTGCTGCAGCTGCTGCAGAGCGACGTCTACCGTGCGGCCGAGCTTGAGCCGAACGCGCCGCAAGGCACGCCTGCCATCCTCGAAACGGACGGCGTGGCGCAGGAGCGGCTGCTGGAGGCCTCGGGCTTGCTGCTCAACTTCATGGAGCCGCTCAAGCAGTGGATTGGCGGGTTGGAGGGGGGCCAGGGCAGCAACGCGTGGGTTGTTGCACCCAAGCGCAGCCTCACGCGCAAGCCAGTGCTGGCCAACGATTCGCACCTGCCTGCGCAAATTCCTGTCATCTGGTATGAAGTGCATCTGGCTGCGGCGGAGTTCGAAGTGGCGGGCGCAGGCTTTGCGGGCGCGCCCGGGGTGATGATTGGCCACAACGAGCATCTGGCGTGGGGGTTGGCCAACGGTCAGGCCGACCAGCAGGATCTTTACCTCGAGCGGGAGGACCCGCAGCGGCCCGGCTACTTTGCCTGGCGTGACGGCTGGGAGCAGGCGCAGGTGCTGGAGGAACGCATTAACGTGCGCCGCGCCGGCGCGGCGCACGTGGAGCGTGTGGTCATAACGCGCCACGGGCCGCTGCTCTCTGGTTTGCCGGCGCCGCTGGCCACTCTCCCGCCGCTTGCGGTGCGCTGGGTGGGTAGTGAGCCAGGCGGCTTCCTGCAGAGCATCCTGCAGCTGAATTTGGCCACCACCATGGAGGAGGCCGTCGACGCGCTGCGTGTGTGGTCGGCCCCATCGCAGAGCGTTGTGCTGGCCGATGTACGCGGCACCGTGGCCTGGCACTTCGTGGGGCGAATCCCCGACCGCACGCAGAACCCGGGCATCGTGCCTGCGCCCGGATGGACAGGCGATCACGAGTGGCAGGGGTATGTGCCCTTTGACGCGCTGCCACAGGTGGCGGACCCCGAGTCGGGGTGGATTGTGGCAGCCAACAATCGGCCCGCCGGCGATGACTATCCCCACTTTTTGGGGCTCGAGTTTGATCCGGGCTATCGCGCCCAGCGGATTAACGAAATGCTGGCCGAGCGCGATCGCTACAGCGTGCGCGACATGGAGGAGATTCAGCTCGATGTCACAAGCATGTACGCGGCTGACCTGCTGCGCTGGCTTGCGCTGCTCAACAGCGAGGACCCGTGGGAGAAGGTGGCCATCCAGGCGCTGCGCAAGTGGAACGCACGCATGGATGCGGAGAGCACGGCGGCGCTCGTCTTTCACTATATGTTGATTGACCTGTTGTGGATGGTCTTTGGCGACAAGCTGGGTGTGGCGCGCGATGGCTATCTGGGCACGAGCGCGACGCCACTCTACCCCTTCTCGTCGCACGTGGACAAGGCACAGGTGCGGCTGCTGGCGCTGCTCAACAATGAGGAGCAGTCCGTTTGGTACACGGAAGCGGCCACCGGCCGGCGGCGCACGCGTGACGAGCTGCTGCAGGAGGCGCTGACTCACGCCGTGCACCAGATTCGCGAGCTGTTGGGTGACAGCGCGCTCAAATGGCAGTGGGGGCGCTCGCATCAGGTTATGTACGCGCACCCGCTGGGGAGCGCACGCCTTCTGCGCAACCTCTTCAACCGCGGGCCAATCCCAATCGGCGGCGACAACAGCACGCCACTGCAAACGCGCTATACGCCGCAGATTCCGCTGGGCATGGTGCAGGTCATACCGACCTATCGGCAGATCATTGAGGTGGGAGCCTGGGACCGCATGACGACGATCACCGCCACAGGTCAATCGGGCCACCCAATCAGCACGAATTACGATGATCAGATGGTCATGTGGCGTGAGGGTGTCTATCATGTCATGCCGTGGCAGCGCGCCGCGGTCGAAAAGATCGCCGTCAACACGCTGCGGCTGGATGTGGCGAAGGGTTGACGGGAGAGGGATAGGGGAACGCAATGGCAGCTGAAGTCGCGATGAGCCGAACACCATTCGCAACAGTCAATGGGGTGGATGTCTTTGCGTATGGCAGCGGCGAGCCAGTTCTGCTCATGCCGGGGCCCCATCGCTTTGGCGTGCATGGGGACTTTCTGGCGGATGCGCTGATAACCGGCCTGGTGGGCCTGCGCCGCCGCGTGATCACCTTTGACGCGCCGCGGCCCGAACGTTCGGCACGCAAGGCGCCCGCCGCCATGGCGGCCATGCACGAGATTGCCACGCTGGCGCTCGAGGCCTGCGCAGTCCACGGTGCGGTGGATGCGATTGGCAATGGGCTGGGTGGTCTCAGCCTGCTCGGCTATGCGATTGAGCACCCTGTGCGCGTGCGGCGCATGGTGCTGGTGGGGGCCACCGCAGGCGGCGCGGCGTATATGGAATCCGAGGGAGCGCTCTGGAATTCTTTGCATCCCCGGTTTGGGGCCATGGCGCGGCTGGGCACGCTGCAGATGCTCATCCCCAATCGTGCCACGCAGCAGATGATGACGAACCTGGTGCAGCGCGAATCGTACCTGGCCAAGCAGCATGCACCCGACATCAAGGTCACTTTCAGCGATTGGCTGCGCCGGCGCGAGGGGCGCAACGACTGGCACCTGCTCGCGTCGCGAATCGACTACTCGGCACGCTTGAACGAGGTGACAGCGCCCACGCTGGTCATATGCGGCCGCTTCGACCCGCAGTTCCCCCTGCCTGCCTCCGAGCAACTGGCGGACGGCATTGCCGGCGCGCAGCTGGCGATCTTTGAGGCGAGCGGTCACTATCCATTTGTCGAGGAGCCGGCGCGCTTTTGGGAGCGTGTGGGCGCGTTTCTGGCCGCCGGCGCATAGCGAGGCGCTGCACAATGGATGAATCGGCAAGGCGCGCCGATGGCGCACCCGAGAGTGCTCTGCTGCTGGTGGGCCTTACCTCGCGCCGCAGTGACGCGGCGTGGAAGGCGCGCTGGACCGCCAACTATGAGCGCAGGCTTGTGGCGCGCGGCATGACGCCGGTGATCCTTTCACCCGACGCGCCCGTGGTGCTGCCCGATGGGACGACTTTCGTACCGGATGACGCGGGCCGGCTGCCGGAAGAAGTGCTGGACGATTTGGCGGGCATTGTGTTCGCGGGCGGCGGTGACGTTCACCCGCGCTACTTCGGCCAGCCCGCAGATGGCGTGGAGGTTGAGAGCATCGACCTGCGTCGCGACGAGCTGGAACTGGAACTTGGGCGGGCAGCACTGGCGCGCAATCTGCCCGTCTTTGCCATCTGCCGCGGCTGCCAGGTGCTCAACGTGGCCGCCGGTGGCTCCATGGTGCAGCACATTGAGGGCCACCGCTCGGATACGGAGAATCCCCGCCTGCACGATGTGGCTGTGGTGCGGGGCAGTCGCCTTGGCGATGTGCTGGGTGCGGGTGCGCTGGCCGTGAACACCTATCACCACCAGGCGCTGGACAGGAACACGCTTGCGCCACGCTTTCGGCCCGCTGCGTTCGACGGCACGCAGGGCTGGGTGATTGAGGCGTATGAGAGCCCAGCGCACGGCTGGTTGCTGGGCGTGCAGTGGCACCCCGAGCGCGCGCAGGATTTTGCCGGCGCCACCGCGCAGCCGCAGGATCAGCTGTGGGACAGCTTTGCAAGCGCATGCCGGAAGACACGCGATGGACGGGTGCTACGCTGAAAAATCGCGATACGATCCGGCATTCCGCAGGTGGCGGCTAATGAATGTTGCCGAATTGTTTCGGTATGGGTTGGTTGGCTCGTCGGGGCCGCCGAGGGTTGAAACCCCCGGCTAGGCAAACCAAGTCCACTCAAGTGGACTCACAGCGCGCCGCACGTCGGAGGATTCGTAGCGGGGGGCTTCCAGCCCTCCGACCGTGGCTCAGGTGGAGACCTCGTAGCGGGGCTTCCAGCCCTCCGACGTGGCGCGGAGCGTTCGCTCTTCAGCCAGTCCACTTGAGTGGACTTGGTTTGCCTAGCCGGGGGTTTCAACCCTCGGCGGCCCCTGCGGCGCGCACCGCTTTATTTCGGAAATGTTCATCAGCCGCCACCTGCGCAGACGACAACGTGCCGCAGCGCACGGAACCCATTTTCATTCTGCGTTGTGCCCACCAGGCATGACCGTCTGCGTACCCCATCGGGCAGCACTGCGTAGCGGTGGGCTGGAAGCCCGCCGCCGTGAACCGTCGGCTCAGCATCCCAACAAGCAGAGATCGGTCTACTTTGGATACTTCACTCTTTGACTACTCGCTTCCCAGCGAATTCATTGCCCAGCAGCCCGCCGAGCCGCGTGACAGCAGCCGCCTTATGGTGTTGGACCGCGCGACGGGCGCGCTGCAACATCTGCGCTTTTCCGAAATCGGCCAGTTTCTGCGCGCCGGCGACCTGCTGGTTGCCAACGACAGCCGCGTGATTCCGGCACGCCTGCATGGACGCAAAGCCACGGGCGGCGCGGTCGAACTGCTTCTGCTGCGTCAGGTGGATGAGGTGGGGCGCGAATGGATTGCGCTGACGCGCGGCAAGGGGCTGCAGGCGGGCGCACGCGTAACTGTGGGCGACGCCGGCGCGGGCACTCGCACGGGCGGCAGCGCGCTTGTGGCCGAGGTCATTGGTGTCGAGGAGAATGGGTCACGCAGGCTGCGCTTCAATGCACCCGTGCGCCCCTACCTGGACGAGCTGGGTGAAGTGCCGCTGCCGCCCTACATCACGCAGTACGCCGGCGACCCCGAGCGCTATCAGACGGTTTACAGCAGGCCGGAAGGGAGCGCCGCTGCGCCCACGGCCGGGCTTCACTTCACCCCCGAGCTGCTGATTGCCTTGCGTGCTCAGGGCGTGGAGCTCGAAACGGTGACGCTCCACATTGGTCTGGACACCTTCAAGCCGGTTGAGAGCGCACGCGTTGAGGACCATCAAATTCACAGTGAGTGGGCAGAACTGAGTTCGGCCACGGCCAAGCGCATTAATGATGCTGCGCTGCATGGGGGGCGCGTTGTGGCCGTGGGCACGACGGCCGTGCGCACGCTCGAGTGGGGAGCGACGGGGGCACAGGGGGTGGATCCCTGGGTCGAGCCGGAGGCGTGCCCGTGGAAGCGAGTGAGTGCTTTCGAGGGAGACGTGCGCCTCTTCATTCGCCCGGGCTATCGCTTTCGTGCGGTGGATGCGCTGATCACCAACTTTCACCTGCCGCGCTCCAGCCTGCTGCTGCTGGTGAGCGCCTTCATTGCCCAGGCACATGGTGATGATCCTGATGCAGGCCGGCGCATCCTGCTTGAGAGCTACGCCGAGGCGCAGCGTCTTGGCTACCGCTTCTTCTCCTTTGGCGATGCAATGCTGGTTGTATGATTGCGCATTGGCGAGAGGTGCGGAAACAAAAACGGAGGGCTGGAAGCCCTCCGCGACGGATTTCGTGCCGGTGAAGAAATCCAGCTATATGTCGTAATCCAGATAGCCCTCCGGGTAGGGACTTTGCTGGGGAACTGCGCGGCCGCGACCAAGCTTGCGCAGCAGCCGCCCCAGTGCGGACTGTTCATCCGCCGAGAGAATGCTCATTTCGGCCACAATCGCGGCAATGTGTACGGGCAGCACCGACTGGATCTTGGCGCGCCCTGAAGGCGTCAGGTCTACCCAAATCACGCGCCGATCGTTTTCGCAGCGTCGCCGCTTCACATACCCGTGCTTCACAAGGTTATCGATCACGAGCGTCATGTTGCCGCCGCTCTTGAGCAGCTTGGCGCCGATTGCCGACTGCGAGAGCGACCCAAGGTGGTAGAGCACCTCAAGCACACCAAACTGGCTGATTGTGAGGTCGTCCAGCGTATGCTGGTGGAGCACGCGTGAATCCAGCGATTCGATCGCGCGTGAGAGCTTGATATATGTGTCGAGGGCGAGCCGCTCCTCGGGTGTGCCCTCATAGTGCGTCGACATTTTTGCACGGCCTCCTTGCGTTGCGAATGCACTACGATAGCCGAATGCCGGCAGGGTGTCAATGAAGTTGCTTACAATCGGCCTGCGCGTTGGCGACCAGAGATGCATTGGCGTTATCGGATTGCATATCAGCGGTGGCTCCGCTAGAATTTGACCCATGCCAATACTTCTCTTCACCGATGCGGATGCCTGCGCACAGGGTGTGACCGAGCTTGCCGGCGGCGCCGCCTCGAAGACGGCGATTCTGCTGCACAGCGGCGATTCCACGCTGCTTGAAGCGCTGCAGGCCGCGCTGCCGGAACTCGCTGCCGTTGACATCACTTCGCCCCGCTTTGCGCGCCTCAACTTCGACGCCATTGGGCTGCTGATTGTCGATCTGCCGCCGGAGACACTTGAGGCTTCGGGCGGACGGCGCTTGATGGATGCACTGGGCAAGCTGGCGCAGGACGAGCTTGCGCTGGCTTTCGTGGGTGAGAGCGCCAGCGTGGCAGGCGGCGCGCTGCTTGATGGCGTACACGCCGGGCTCAGCCTCGTTCCCGGCACGGCAGTCGTGCCCGATTTGCGCGCCGTGGGCGATTTGCGCACGCTGCTGGGCGCGCTCAGCGCACGCGGCACACGGCTGCTGGCACTCGATGCGCCTGTGGGCGTGCGCTACGATTTGGCACGCGACTTCATCACCGTCAAAGGCGCAGGCAGCGCGCTGTTGGCTGCTTTCCGCACTGCCAATGCAGAGGAGCCGCCGGCGGCGCGCCTCCACGTGTTGACCGACAGCATGGAATCCGGCTGGCCCGCAACGTAATCGACTGCAGCGCGCTGTGCAGATTGGCGCGCTGCAGGATCCATCCGGGCGCAATTATCCTCCGAAACAAACGAGCGCAGGCAATATGCGAAGCTTCATTGGCCGAAACTGGATGTGGATGGTTGCCGCGCTTGGCGTCACCCTGCTGGTCGTCATGGTTGCCGGAATCTGGCGGTCACTGCCGGAAACCGACTTTGCCATTCTCACCGGCCGCGAGGGGGGCGCATATTTTGCCTCTGCAGAGCAGTACAAGGCACTCGTCGCCGAGAAGGGCTTCAACCTTGAGCTGATTCCGACTGCCGGCTCGCCCGAGGTGATTGCGCGCCTGGAGAAGGGCGACGCGGGCATTGGCTTTGTGCAAGGCGGCGTCGGCGCACTGGGCAATCCGGAAGTGCTGAGTACGATGGCAAGCGTCTTCTACGAGCCGCTCTGGTTTTTCTACCGTGCGGATGCATGGAACGGAGAAGTTGTGACGCGCTTCACTCAGCTCGCCGGCAAACGCGTTGCTGTGGGAGAAGAGCAGAGCGGGACGAATTTGCTTGCATCGATGATATTGAGCGAAACGGGGGTGACCACGGCCACTGCCGACCTCGTGCATCTATCAACCGACGACGCTATTGCGGCGCTGAAAAGCGCAAGTATTGACGGGGCATTCCTGGTAGTCGCGCCTTCGTCGGCGCGGGTGCTCGAGTTTCTGTCGGTGCCCGGGGTCGAGTTGATGAGTGTCGAAATGGCCGAGGGCTATGCCGCGCGACATGGCTATCTCGGGGAGTTGACCCTCTACGCGGGGACGCTTGACCCAGCGCGGGCCATCCCCTCGCAGGATACGAGCCTGATCAGTACGGTTGCCAATTTGGTGGTGCGCAATGACTTTCACCCCGATCTGGTGCGGCTGATGACGATCGCGGCTGTGCGCACCCATGAAGTGGGTGGCATCTTTGAGGAGCGCTTCGAATTTCCCAATCTGCGCTATGCCGAACTGCCCGTGCGCGCAGAATCGCTTGCCTACGTGGAGAGCGTGAAGAGCGGCGATTCGATGCTCGACAAGTATTTCCCCTTCTGGGCGGCGGCTCTCATTGATCGCTTTATGCTGCTATTGCTTCCCATCGGCTTGATTCTCCTTCCATTCTTCAGCCAGTTGCCCGTTATCTATGAGTTCTTCATGCGCAACCGCATCAACCGCTGGTATGAAAAGGTGCACAAGATCGAGGACAACATCGATGAGATGAATGGCGCGGAAATTGAGCGGGAACTGGGTCGCCTGGACACATTGGACGACGAGCTTGCCGTCAAACTCAAGGTGCCGGTGGACTTCATGCCCAATGTGTATGACCTGCGCATGCACATCGCGCAGGTGGAGAGAAAGCTGGAGCGGCGGCGCGACCGCCTGGCCGGTGCTGCTGCAGATGATTGAATCGCGTGGTGATCACTCTTGACCCGCGCAGTGGTTGTGATCGGGCCCGTTGCGCGTCATTGGGCCTGCGGGTGACTGGCTCTTCTGGAATGCAAAAGCGGCGCCACAAGGGCGCCGCTTTCATATAGGCTGCGCGTGCGGTTAGCGCATCTCAAATTCTGCATCAACAACCTGGGGCGAGCCATCCACCCACAGCTCAATGCGCAGCGGTGATTCGTTAATCACCTTCAGCTCAACGTTCTGGGCGCCGTCCTGGCTCAGCTTGATGCTCTTGACGTCGGGCGAGAGGGTAAAGCTCTGCACGCTGTTCGTCAACTTGTTGACGACGGAAAGGGTGGCAATTTCGTCGGGCTGCGGGTCAAGGCCCATGTCAATGCCGGTGGTGTTGAGCACCAGCGCGTTGACATTGATGGACTTGCCCAGATACTCGTCGGTGGCCACTTCGATGGCCGAATTGGTGGCGGCGAGCAGCATGCGCACCGGCACGGATTGCTTGCTGAAGGCCGACGAGACATCTGCTGCGCGCTCGGTCACATTGGCGAGCGTGAGAGCCTGGGTAATGCCGGCCACAGGCGCGGGTGCGGTGCATGCACCAGTAAACACAAGTACTGCAAGCAGCCCGCCAAGCAGTGGCAGCCGCAGTGTCGATTTCGTGTTGAAGGCCATGGTGCATTCCTTTCAAGAGCAGACCACTTTGGTTCGCAAGGCATTATGCGGGCGGCGTAATACGTGCCCCATACTTTGTCGAGGGCGGGCGCCAATTCCTTTGGCGCACAGCTTGTTTTCTCATCGTCCTTTCATGAATTGAGCCCAATGTATGGCGAAACCGATTGACATGCGCGGCGCATGGAACGAAATCAGCGCGTGGTATCAGGCGCGCCACGAGATTCCCACGGAGAGCGCGCACTATGGCCCGTGGGCGCCGCTGGAGAACGAACTGCGCCTCCTGGGCACTGTGCAGGGGATGCGCATTCTGGAGGTGGGCTGCGGCGGCGGGCAGTGCAGCGTCGCCTTTGCGCGCCAGGGCGCAATATGCGCAGGAATTGACCCCAGCGACGCGCAGCTGGTCTTTGCGCGCGCATTGGCACAATCGAATGAAGTTGACGTGGACTTTCAACAGGGGCGCGCCGAGGATCTGAGCGCGTTTGCGGACGGCGCATGGGATGTCGTCTTTAGCGCCTATGCCTTCCAATATGTGGCGGAGCTGGAGCAGGCGTTGCACGAGTGCGCGCGCGTGCTCGTCGGCGGTGGTCGCCTGGTCATCAGCCTTGACCACCCCTTCCGTGACTGCTTCTTTGACGAGGTGGACGATGACATGACCACCTTCGCCAGCCGCAGCTACTTTGACCCAACGCCCATGCGCTGGACCTTTGGAAACACCGGCGTGGCGATGGTATCGTATCATCGGACAATCGCCCAGTGGATTGGCGCGCTGAGTGCGGCGGGCTTCGTGCTCCAGCAACTGCTCGAGCCGACGCCGCCCGTGGCCATGCTCGACGAAATCTGGCCCGTCGATGATGCACTTTCGGCGCTGCGCCACATTCCCGTCACAATCATCTTCGTGGCGCAGAAGTTGCCTTAACGTTATTCCATGATGAAACGTGGGTCTCATCATGGTTTCTGTTCAGGTTCACACCACGCCCAGAGAATGAGGTTCGCGTCGTGATTGCAAATTCGTTGCGTCTACCGACAGCCGTGCGCATTGTGGACGTGCGGCAGGAGAACTATCGCACGCGCACCTTTACGCTCGATCTGTCCATTGATGCGCAGCCGGGCCAGTTCGTCATGGCGTGGCTGCCCCGCTTCGACGAAAAGCCCTTCTCCCTGGTTGATGCCAACCCGGTGACGCTCATGGTGACCTCAGTGGGGCCCTTCGAGCGCGCTGCTGCACACAAAGCAGCCGGGTGATCGCATTTGGCTGCGCGGCCCCTTTGGCAAGGGCTTTGCGGCAGTTGAAAGTGTGGACCATGCGGTTCTCGTGGGTGGGGGCTATGGCGTGGCGCCGCTCTACTGGCTGGCGCAAGCGCTGGCCGGACGCGTGGCACGCGTGACGACAGTCATTGGCGCACGGGGGGCCGACGATCTGCTCTACAGCGGCCATTTTGCCGCTTTGCACCATGCCGACACAGAGTACGACCTGCTGTTGACGACGGAAGATGGATCGGCCGGTCAACAGGGGTGGGTGACCGACGCGCTCATCCCGCTGCTGAGTGCCGGCGGCGTGGGCGCGCTCTATGGCTGCGGCCCTCACGCCATGCTGGCGGCTCTGGAGAAGGCCGCGCGCGAGGCAGCCATTCCCAGCCAGCTCAGCTGGGAGGCCTACATGCGCTGCGCAATTGGCATTTGCGGCGCGTGCGAGCATGAGGGCCGCGTGCTGTGCATGGACGGGCCAGTGCTGGAGGGCGCGCGCTGAACGCACGGATAGATGGCAAGTGAAATGAGCGGCGCGTCCCCGGGGACGCGCCGCTCATTTCACTTGCCGCTCTATCCGGTTTGCATTCCTGCTGCCTGCTCATCGTACTCCACCTGGTGCAGCTGTACGCCGTCGGGGGTGTCAACGAAGCAGAGCCACAGCTCCGGCCGCGCACCGACGAGCATCTCCACGGCGTGTCCATAGCGGCGCATGGTCTCTTCGTACTGTTCCGTGGCAATGGTCCTCGCCAGCGTATGGAGGGCCGAAATGTGGTTGGTCTTGAAGTCCAGCACGCACCAGGTTGCATCGGACCGCTGATAGAGGAGGTCGATGCGCCCGTTATCGGTTGCGTCGCCTGGCCTGGGCGCTGCCTGCCTGAGCACCGCCAGCCGCAGAGCCGGCGGCAAGCGGACATTGATAGGGTAGCTCGTGATAGCGGCGTGGCGCTGCGCTGAGCTCGGCGTAGAGCGTATGGTTGCGCAGCCGCTGCAAGAGCCGCCTGCAACCGGCGATGGCGCTGGTACGCGCCGCCTCGTCATGCACGCCCCTTGCGCGCAGGCGCGCATCGGCCCACGCCGCAAAGTCGAGCGCGTTGGCGTCATCGGGGAAGCGCCAGGCTGCAACGGCTTCGTGCACGACCTCACCAATGACCCACGCAGGCGCGTGTACACCCGCCTGTTCCGTGGTAACCCGCCATGGGCGCGGTGGGCGTTGCGTATCGGCAACCCTGAACGCGACCGGCTCCAACATGCGCGGCTCCCATGCCAGCGTATCCTCTGGTGTGGCCACCGTGTCGCTCTCCATGGCCAAGGCGCCGGCCGTGGCGACTGTGGCGGCAGCAGCTGGATTGTGAATTGTGCAGACGAAGCGCCCACACGCACTCTGTTGCGCAACTCCTGCCGCGGCAAGGGCGGCGTTGAGGAGCGGATCCAGATTGCCCGCATCACCCATTTGCTTGAGCCAGCCGGAGGTGCTGCACGTGTCGCCGGTCCTTGGCGTCGGCCTTCGCTTAACGCTTCCGCTGAAGAGCAGCATTTCACGCGCACGCGTGGCCGCGACATAGAGGATGCGCTCGGCTTCGGCTTCGTCCATCTCCTTGGCGCGCTGCACGGCCGTCGCGTAGAGCAACCCTTCTTCGCCATCCTCACTGCACGTTGAAAAGCGCAGACCGGTTACGCTCTCTACATACAAGGGCCGGCTGCGGTTGCTGCCCGCGCTGCCCACGTCGCCAATCACAACAATGGGGAATTCGAGCCCCTTTGCGGCGTGGACCGACATGATCTGCACAGCGCCGCTTTCGTCGGCACGCGCTTCGCCCTCGCGCGAGGTGGCGCTGCGCAGGGCGGTGATGCGCGCCAGGAAGTCGCTCACGCTGGGCGTGGGTGCCGCACGCGCCTCATCCAGCAACTTGGTAAGGTTGCGCGCGGCGCGCCGCTGCCCCGCCTGGATAAGTGCGGCAGAATAGCCGCTGCGGGTGAGAAAGAGCTCCAGCAGCTCGAGCACGCTGACGCGCCCGGCGCGGCTGTGCAGCTCGGCGATGAAGGCGGCGGCCTCCTGTATTTGGCCATCACTTTCGGAGCGCACCTGCTGCCAGAGCGCACCTGCGGCCGGTGCGCCCCGCTCGCCCCTGGGCGCGGCTGTGCAAATGCGCATGAGGGTTGCGTCGTTCAGCCCAATGGCCGGCGAGCGCAGCAGCCCCACGAGCGCGAGGTTGTCGTGCGGGTCCGCAATCGCGCGCAGCGCGTTGAGGATATCGCGCACCTCGGGCCGGTTGTAGAAGCCGCGCCCGGCCACCGTCACGTTGGGGATCGCGGCGCGCTCCAGTGCATCTTCATACCACGCGAACGCGCCCGAACTGCGGCAGAGGATGGCCATGTCACTCCAGGCGGCGCCCGCCCGACGCAGCGCAATCAGGCGCGTGGCCAGCGCATCGGCAGCGCAGGGCATGGCGTCGGCCTTGCGCCCATCAGCCAGGTGGAACTCAACGAAGGGGGCCGCGGCCATGGACAGCGCATCTGCACGCATGGCCTGCAGCGGGCTGTAGCGGGCGCGGAAGTCGGCCTCGGCGCCATTGTCGAAGATGGGGCTGAGAAGCGTCTCGATGGCCGCAAGCAGCGCGCCGTGCGTGCGGTAGGAGCGGTCCAGCGCCTCGATGGCCCCACCCTCTGCCGCCACACGCGCCCGTTCTGCCCGAAAGACGCGCAGGTCGGCGCCGCGGAAGCCGTAGATCGATTGCTGGGCGTCGCCCACCATAAAGACGCGGCCAGGCGCGGCGCGCAGAAGGCGCACAAGCTCGGCCTGGCGTGCATTGGTGTCCTGGAACTCGTCCACGAGCAGGGCGGCCACCTGCTGCTGCCACTCGGCGCGCACAGCCGGGTGGTGGCGCAGGAGTGCAAGCGCACCCGCCTCCAGGTCGTCAAAGTCGAGCGCGCCCAGCCTCTGCCGGGCGGCAGCATAGCGGGATGCAGCGTCCGTGTAGATTCCATGCACCAGCGGTCGCAGCGCGAGCAGGCGCGCATCGGCCGCCAAATCGGGGATGGAATCGCCGCAGGCCGCGACCAGCAGGCTCTTCAGCGCTTTGAAGACTGTCTTGGGTTTGTGGCCGCCCCAGTTGCTGACGAGGCCCTTCTGCTTGAGACCCGCTGCGAGGGTGCGCAGCGCGTCGGCCATGAGGGCCCAGTCGCCGCGGCTTTCGGCAGCGAGCGCGTGCTGCCAGGCGTCCAGCGCGGCGCTCACAACAAGGGCGCCGTCATCGCCCGCGGCGGCAGCGTGTTCTTGCGCGTAGTCATGCAGAGTGTGCAGATCGGCGATAGTCTCAATCGTGGCGCCGTCGCGCATGAAGGTTTGCGCCCGCTGTCGCCATTCGTCAATCTGCGCGGCCGCGGCCGCGTCAACGCCGTCGCCACACGCCTCGGCGACGGCGAGCCGCTCGTCCAGCATCTCTTCGAGCAGCGTGCGCACGCTGTTTACCTTCATTGCAGCAAAGAGGGGGGCGGCAGCTTCGTCGACCACGGCCGCGGCCAGGGCGTCGTCCAGCGCGTTGGCGCGCAGCAGGAGCGACTGGGCGGCGTCGAGTACGGCGAAGGCGGGGTCAATTACCGCTTCGGCAGGGTGGCGGCGCAGAATTTCGGTGCAGAGCGCGTGAATTGTGCCAATGCGCGCGCTGTCCAGGTCGCGTTCGATTGGCTCCCAATGCGCGCGAGTCGCCCCATCCAGTAGCGGCTGCTGCAGGTAATCGCGTATGGCCGCGCGCAGGCGGCTGCGCATCTCCAGGGCCGCCTTTTCGGTAAAGGTGATGGCGACGACGCTACGCAGTGCGTTTCCCTCGGCAACGAGCGAGAGAAAGCGCGAGACCAGCGTGCGCGTTTTGCCCGAGCCGGCGCCGGCATGGACAACCACATCCACGCCGCGGGCGGCAACGGCGGGGCGCTGCTCGGGGCTGGGATTCACACGCTCCACAATGGGATCGAGCGCCACTTCAATACGCTGTGCCGTGTATGTTGGCATGCGCGTCACCATGCCTTCTCTGCATAGTGCCAGCAGAAAGCTGCAGCGCCGCAGTAGCTGGGGCAGCCCTCGTCCGGCGGCTGTGGGCGGAAATCACCGCTGCGAATCGCTGCCACCGCTTTGGCTGCGTGGCTTGCTGCAAGCTGCAGTGCCGCATCTGCGCCGCCAAGGTCGGCCAGTGACCAACCCGCCGCCTCGCTCTTCTGCATAAAGAAGTAGCGGCCGTCGTCGCCGGCGCCGCCCCCCAGGTTGCGGCGCGCCGCACCGGTATAGAGCGCCAATTGCAGCTTCTTGCCCTTCTCCACCACCATCCTGGACTGGTAGGCGCTCCTGCCCAGTTTGTAGTCGATAATGAGCAGGCTGCCGTTGGGCAATCTGTCCACACGGTCAATGTGGCCGCGCAACTGGATTGCCATGGGCGCGCCCTCATCGTCCGGCCACGGCACGGATGCATCGCCGGGTGGGTCAAGGTGCAGCGCGTCCTCCTGGCCGAAGTAGTATTCAAGTGCAATGGGAGTCCCCCCAATCGCGTCCAGCGCCACGACCGAGCGGTGACAGTTTTCCACGATTTCGTCACACGTGCGCTGCCACGAGGGTGGGGCGCGGAAGCCCTCGTTGACGGGTGCGCTCGCCAGGATCGGCCCGGCAACGGCAGGGAGCGCGGCCAGCAGGGCGTCGACAGCCGGCTTCTGCGCAGCGTGCAGGTGCGGCGCGTAGAGGGCCTGCATAATGTGATGGTAGAGCGTGCCAATCTGCGCTGCGCCCGGGCCATCTTCGGGCTCGGCGCGCGGCTCAATCTGTAGCACCTTCTGCAGGAAGAACTGGAAGGGGCAGGCGAGATAGCTCTCCAGCGCGGTGGCGCTCCAGGTGTATGCGGCGTGATAGCGCCGGCGCACCTGCTCTGCAGCGGCGCGCAGGTCGCCGTCCCACGGCGATGGCGCACCGTGCACGCGCGCTTCGTGGAGAGCGGCGCGCGCGAGCATGCGTTCGCGCTGGGGCGCCTCAAGCGCCGCAAATGCGGGCGCGCCTGCTGCCGCACGGGCAGGGGCCATTGCCTCCAGCAGCTCCGCCATGGAGGCCGCACGCTGCGGCTGCACCGGATGGCCCAGCGCAACCAACTCAGGCTCGGCCTTGATGCGCGCACGCA
Organism: uncultured Chloroflexia bacterium; assembly: GCA_963773745.1. Lineage (GTDB taxonomy): Bacteria > Chloroflexota > Anaerolineae > Caldilineales > Caldilineaceae > UBA5069. The sequence goes on along the minus strand of CAVZCL010000001.1, from coordinate 160,775 downwards.
CGTCAAGCCAGTAGGAAGAGGGCTCCCACGCCGCGCCGGAGTCGGAAATACGCGGGCGCACGAGCAGCAGCGCATCGCGCGGGCGCGTCAGCGTGTCCAGGAAGAACTCGGCCTCGGTGCTCTCGATGGAGGATTTGACACCCGGGAAGTGGCCTCGCAGCCGAGTGCGGTCCTCTTCGCGCAGGAAGGGGTCTTCGCTCAGCCGGCTGGGCAGCTCACCCTCGGCCATGCCCAGCACAGCTACCACGCGAAAGGGGACACCGCGCGCCTGCACCGTCGCTCCGGCGAAGATGGCATTTGCGTGCGCGACAGGCATGTGGAAGCTGGTGGCCTCCACGGCCGCAGTCAAGTCGGCGACGAAGGAGCCAAACGGTTGCGGCCCCGCCTCCACAATCTCCTCCGCCCAGATGAGGCCGCGCAGCAGTTCCTTGAGCGCGCGCATGGCGGCAATGTCGCGGCCGGCCGTAGCGCAGGCGTCGGCCTCCGCGCCATGGATGCCTTGCATGATGCCGAGACTGGGCCGCGCAGCGCTTTGTTGTTCATCGCTGGGCGCGCGAACAGAGTCGGCGTCGGCAATGTCTGCGCCGATGAGCTCTTCCAGCCAGCGCACGTGCTCGCCCACAGTGGCAGCCGGCAGCGGCTGCAGCCTGTTGAGCAGCGCATTGAACGCCACACTGAGACGCTGCACAGCCGCTGCCGCGACGGAACCTGGCGCAGGCTCCACAGCATCGTCCACCATGTCGCCGGGCGCTTGCGTGTTGCCGGTTGTCTGTACGCGGCCGCCAAGCGCTGCCAGCGCAGCGCGCCACTCGGCTGCGCCGGCCGCCACCAGGCCAAGGCGCCCCACGCTGTCGAGCAGGTCGGCGTCGCCCGCCTGCGCGCCAAAGGGGGCGAGCATCAGATAGGGCGAGCGCCACAGGTCCACCGTCTGCCGGCGCGGCAGGGAGGGCAGACCATCGGCGCCGGGCTGGATGACCTGCAGCAGCTGCAGCAGCGTGGCGACGGCGGGGTTTGACGCCAGCGGCAGCCCATCCTCAATGTGGACAGTCAAGCCGAATTCGGCGGCAGTTTGGCTGATAAGCAGCCGGTAGGGTTGCATGGAGCGAGCGAGGAGCGCGCACTGCGCCGGCGGCACGCCCTCACGCACGATGCGCTCCTTGATCCAGCGCAGCGCGGCACGTGCTTCCAGCGCGCGGCTTGACGCCTCAACAAAGCTGACAGCAGCGCCGCCATCAACCTGAATCGCGGCCGGTGCGAGAAAGCTGTCGCGCAGGTGGCGCAGTGGAGGTTGCCAGCCGTCGGGAGGCCGTTCGGCGGGAAGCGGCGTGCCTTTGACGCCCAGTGCCGCCTCAAGCACGGCGCGCGTCTGGTGAAAGCGGCGGTGCACGCCACGCGCAGGCTCGCCGGCCCCGTCCTCAGCGTCACCTGTAAGCGTTACAATGACCTGCGTGTTGGGCAGCCGGGCCAGCGCAGTGATGAAGCCCAGCTGCACCTCGGTGAAGTTGTCGAAGCCGTCGAAGATGATCGGTGACCACGCTGCAGGTGGGGCTGCCGCACCCTGCTCAAGCGCTTCAACGGCCAACCAGCCGATGCCTGCACGGTCCACCCAGCCACCCGCACGCAGGCGCGCCTGCCAGTGCGTGTAGATTGCGGCCAGATCGAGCAGGCGGGGTGGCGCACCGTTGGCCAGCCAAAGTTGCTGCAATGCGGCTGGATCAATGCGCGCGCCCTTGAGCTCGGCAATCAGGTTGCGCGCCTTTTCGATGAAGCCCGGCATGGCGGCGATAGGCGCAAAGTGCGCCAGGCCACCGGCGACGCGCCAGCGACTCGATGACGTCGCGCATGAGGCGGTACTGCACCGCTTCCGCAAGTTCGACGTAGGTGAAGGGCGCGCCGGCGAGGATGGCACTGTACAGCGCGTCAAAGGTGAGTACGCGGACGCCCAATGCGCCCCCCAGCTCGCCGACGCGGCGGGTGGCATGATTGCGCTGCACGGTCGTGGGCACGCAGATTACCGGCTGCGCAGCAAGCGCGCGCGCTGCGTCACGCGCGATCGCGAGCACAGCCTGCGTCTTGCCGCACGCGGCGGGTCCGATCAGGAGGGTTGCGGGCATGGGCGCCTGTTGCTCCAGTTTTGCAGTGGGTGCGTAGTGAGTCCGCAAAAAGAAACGAAACGCCAGTACACAGATTGCACAGAAACGGCACAGACTAAAAGCGAATTTGAAGAAGAAAACATCGGTTGTTATCTGTTTAATCTGTGAAATCTGTGTACTGGTGTTTCGTTTCTTTTTGCGGACTACTGTGAGGGCAGATAGTCACTGTTCCGTGCGCGCAGGGCAAAACGCGACGGGTGCTGCGAACTGCGGAGACGCACTACGAATGTGGGTGGATGAAAGCGCTCGGTTAAGAACTTTCCCCTCGCCGCCGGGACTGCCGCAGTCACCGCCGCTACGGATCCGCACTTGATTGCGGACATGCATAGTCCACGCGATGCAATTTCACGGCGCAAAACGCGCTGGCTTCAGCCCGCCGCCCTATCCACGGGTATCTACTGTTGGCAGCGTTTGCAGGCGCGATAGCCCGCTGCCTGCGCATCGGCAGCGGTGGCAAAGAAGCGTACATTGCGACGCAGTGGCGTGCGCGCCGGGCAGCCCGGCGCGCAGTAGATGCCCGTGGTCGCTACCGCATAGATGAAGTTTGCGCCACGTGTGCGGCGTTGGACAGTCAGCCAGCGCTCCGCTGCTTCAGTTTCGGACACAGTGGGTTTCTGCATACTCATTACGGTTCCTGTGACGTAAGCGCCGGCGCCGGCCGCGCCATTACGCGGCGGATGAAGCGGCCGTCAATTGTCAGCAGGCCCAGCGCAATGCAGGCCATGCCGACAAAATCGGTGGGGTGGAGGCGCTCATTGAGGAAGAGCGCGCCGAGCAGAATCGCGCTTGCAGGCACCAGCAGGGTGACGAGTGAGGCGTTCGTGGAGCCTGCGGACGCGACCAGACGGAAGTAGATGATGTAGGCGAAGGCAGTGCTGATGAACGCCAACGCGCCAATCGCACCCCACGTAGCCGGCGAGGGCGGTGGCAGCGTCCACGGCTTGTCGACGATGAGCGCAAAGGGCAGAACGATGATCGCCGCCGCCGTAAGCTGCCCCGCAGAGGTGACGTACGGCGAAACGGCACGGAAGCGCCGGCTGAAGATAACGGCAACGGCATAAGAGAGCGCTGCGCCGAGGATGGCAATTTCGCCGACAAGATTGAGCGAAAGCCCCTGCAGCGCACCCGGGCCAATCATGATGGCGACGCCTGCGAGGCCAAGCAGCACGCCGGCAATCTTGCCCGGCGTCAGTTTTTCGTCACGGGTCACGATGTGCGCCAGCAGCACAGTGAACAAGGGCGTTGTGGCGTTGAGAATGGAAGCGAGGCCGCTGGGAATTTGCGTTTGGCCCCACAGGATCAGCGTTTGGGGGATGGCGCTGTTGAATGCGCCCATGAAGATGAAAGGGAGCCAGGCGCGCCACGTGCGGGGCAGCGACAGGCCGCCAATGCGCAGGACGATGTTGAGCGCCACGGCCGCCAGCAGCGCGCGCCCCAGCATGATGGTGAAGGGGGGCAAATGGCGCAACGCAATCTGGTTGAAGAAGAATGAACCGCCCCACAGCGTGGCGAGCAGAATGAGTTGCGCCCATTCGGCGGGCCCCATGGCGGTGTGCGGCTGGTGCGCCGGCGTTGCGGCAGCGGGTATGGCGGATGGCGTGGTGGACATGCCGGTTAGTATAGCGCACGGGCGTTGTGCACCCCACCCGTTTCTTGTTCAGAAGGGTTTCGCAGCGGGGGCTTCCAGCCATCCGCTGCAAAAACGAAAGCGTGTGCAACGTCAAAGCATGGGGCCGGATTCGATGTCGAATCCGGCCCCATGCTTTGACGTTTACTCTGGCACCACGACTCTGTTACTCGGTGATTGTGAAGAGCGAGCCTGCGCTGCGCCCCCACACCTCCGTAAAGTACATCATTTCAGCATAGGTGGGCAGCACACGGTATTCGCCCGGCACTGTGGCACGCAACCGGAAGGTGTACTGGTAGGTGCCGGCTGGGACATAGCTCGAGAAGAGCGCCACGCGGTCGTCGCGGAAATCCTTGTATGTCGGGTTCCACGCGAGCCAGTCCCAGCGTTGCACGGGCTGGCCGAACTCATCGAACTGCGGCGCATTGTCCAGGTTCGGGTCAATCACCTCGGCCCCGGCCGGAATCGGCGAATCGACGCGCAACTGGAAGAGGCTTGTCGGCGCAATCACGGTGACGGTGGCGCTGATGATGTCGCCAACCCTGGCGCTGCTCACCGGCTCGCCATTGACGCTGAACTGGCGGTCGACGACGATGCCACGATTGGCGGGGGCGACGGCAAGCGCATCGAGGAAGTACTGCAGGTGTGCCGTATAGTAGAGCTTGCCGCTCTCGTTGCTGCGCGCAATGCGCAGTGTGTTGGCCTCGTCGCGCAGCAGGTCGGCCACGGCCGTCCGCAACGTGGTGGGTGCGGCCAGGTTGGAGGCATCTACGGCACCGGTGTCCAGTTGGTCACCATTGAGGGTGACATCCCACGTGTAGTCGGCTTCAAGCTCGCCCGTGGTCTCCATCCAGTCGGTCAGCGCGATGATGGACCAGGCGTTCTCCTGCGTGTTGCTCCACGTGCCCGCCTCGCGCGCCTGCATGAGCCAGCGCACGACGTTGGGCAACAGTGGGTTCTCGGGATTGATGCGTGTGAAGGCCTCGAGAATGATGGCCGTGCTGCGGACGTCGGTGTTGAGCGTCTGCCAGTCGGCGTTCTCTTCCTGCCACCATGCGCCCGTGGCCGAGAGCGAAGCCGCGCCCGCCAGATCATCCATCAGCGTCGTCACACGCTCATCGTCGGGCTGCGCCATATACATAGCCATGGCCAGAAAGGCGCGTCCATAGTGGTCGAGCCGCTCGCGCACGTCATAGAGCGTGCTCATGCGTCCCGGGTCTGCCTCGCCCATTTCGGCCAGCACAAAGTGAATGAAGGCCATCTGGTTGAGTTCCCAATTGTCAGCCGCCTTCACGTCGGTCGGTGCGACGAACTGGGCGTTGAGATAGCTGACGCCGCGATCGAGCACCGACGGCGGCACGGTGAAGTCCATGGTCGTCGCGCTCTCGAGACCCCAGAGCACGTAGGCGGTGATGAAGGGATTGCTCTGCTCATTGGGCCAGTAGCCCCAGCCGCCGTCGAGATTCTGGCGATTGACCAGCCGCTGCACGCCAATGCCCAACTGGTAGGCGAGGTTGGTCTCGAGCGCCTGGTCATCAATCCCAAGTGAGCGCAGGGCACGCACGGTGAAGAGGTTGGGCAGGAATCGGCTGACCGTCTGCTCGTTGCACTCATAGGGATAGTGCTCAAGATAGCCCAGCGCGCCCAGCATACCTGCGGCGAGGCTCGGCTCAATCTGGACGAGCAGCGCACCGTCGCCAGTCGCCTCATCGGGCACGAGGATGGATTCGACGGCCTCAAGGCCATCCACCTGGCCGGAGGTGGCAACGACTTCGGGCATCTGGTAGCGGTTGACCGGCACAACGATGCGCACGGCATCGGTCAGGTCGCCGCCGTCGGCGGTCATCGTCACGGTGACGGCATCGGTTGCGCCGCTAATGGTGACGGGGAAGTTGAAGCTGGTGGTGGCGCCGGCGGCGAGGTTGAGCGCAGCTTCGGTGTCGCCTTCTACAGCTGCGCCTTCGATTGCAAAGCTGAATGCACCATCCACAATGTCGCTGTCGGCCGTGTTGACGACAGCCGCGCCTATGTGGGAGCGATCGCCCGCGGTGAAGAAACGGGGCAGCAGCGGCCGCACCTGCAGTTCCTTGGTGACGACGAGATCGAAGGTCTGGTCGCCCACAAGGGTCTCGTTGGTGATTGCGCGCGCCGTCATTCGCCATGTGGTCAGGCTGTCAGGCATCACCAGCGCGAACTCAATGGTGCCGTCCGCATCGCTCACCAGATCAGCGCGCCAGAAGGCGGTGTCGGGGAAGTCCTCACGCACGTCAATGCCGCCCCCGCCGTCCCCGCCGCCGCCACCCTTGGCGCCCTCGCTCAACTGCTGCGAGACGCGGTCGCGGTTAATGATGAGCGTTGCGCCGGTGGTGACGCCCAGCGGCCGCTGCCGCCAGAAGAGATCCAGCAGCGAGTCGTTGTAGGTGTCCGCCAGGCCAAGGAGCGCCTTGTCGATGATGGCGACGCTCACCTCAGCGTTGGGCACGGTGTTGCCTGCGCTGTCGCGCACAGTCAGCGTCCATGTGATCTCCTGACCAGGTGCGGCCACAGGATTCTCCGCACCGGCGCTTGTGCGCACGTCAATTGCCAGCGCCTTGGAGTCGGTTGCCACATTCAGCTGGACAAGGCCGACGCGAATGGCAGGCGTTGGGTTGCCTTCGTCAATACCCTTGACGAGCACCACACTGACGAAGAAGTTCGGGATGCTTGCGACGGTGACCGGCACTTCGATTGTGGGGCTGGAGCCACGCAGCGTGACGACCTGCGCCTCGTCAACCCCGTTGCGCTCGTAGGTCACCAGCGCCGTGACTTCGCCCTCGAAGGGGTTTGGCACCAGAATGCGCGCCGTGTCGCCCGGGATGTAGGTCTTCTTGTCGGCAACAATCTCAATGCGATCGTTGTTGTCGCGCCGCCATGCGGCTGCGCTCGTGGGATCGGGGTCACTCACCCACATGAAGACGGCGCTGCTGATGGCGTTGTCGTTGCTGTCCACACCCTGTGCCACAATCTGGTATTGGCCGCCCCGGCTTGGCGTCCAGGTGAAGGTGGCGCTGCCCTGTTGGTCGGTGCGGACGCGATCGGTGGCCACAGGCACGCGCTCAACGCTGGTCGTCCAGGCAAAGCGGCCGTTGGCGCTCTTCTCCTGCACGCTGTTCCAGCGGTACTCGTAGGCGGTCACCTCGAGATCGACACCGCCTACGGGCTTGCCGGTGGGGGCGATGGTCACCAAGTCAACCGTGCTTTCGCTGCCCACTTCGCTCACGTAGTTCTGCGGGCTTAGGCCAACGTAAAAGTCGCCCAGGTGAATGGGGAAGGCCACGAAGCCGTTGACAAACTGGTTGGTGGGGCTCTGCACTGTCACGTCCACAGTCCACTGCTGGCTCTGGCGTGCGCCGGCGAGGTCGGCGGGCAGCTTCAGCGTGAAGGAGCCGTCGGCATTGGTTGTGCCTTCACCTTCCTTGACGAGGCCGTTGAAGAAGGAGCCGGCGTAGGGGTCATAGTTCTCCTGCTCGGGGTCAAAGGGCTCGAAGGAGTACCAGCGTCCCTCGGGGGCATCGTCCCACGTAAAGGTCCACGGTTGCGCAATGACGCGCCAGGTGAGGGGGGCGTTGCCCAGTGCGCCGCCGCTGAAGTAGTCGGCCTGCACGGTGACGCTGATGGTGTCGCCCTGCACGTAATCGGGCTGCGACGGCGTGAGCGCAAGCTCGAACTCGGGCTTGCGGTAGGAGGCCACCTGGAAGCTCGTGCCGGCGTAGATCGACTGCAGCTCATTGATATAGTGAACGGCCTGAATGTAGTAGTAGCCGGAGGTGGCGTCGGGCGCGAGCTCGAACGAGCCGTTGAGGGTGCCGCTCTCGTTGAAGAGGGCGCGCTGCTCGTGGACGGTGTCGCCGCGGTCGTTGGAGACGGTAATCGTCATCGCCTCGCCGGGCTCGGGCAATGTGTAGGTATCGTTGACGAGCTGGCGCACAATGCCCTTCCAGTAGACCGTCTGGCCCGGGCGGTAGATTGGGCGCTCGGTGTAGAAGATCGTCTGCCATGGCTCTTGCGTATAGCCACTGACGTTGAAGTCCCACGTGGCGATGCCTTTGTTCCAGTCGGAAGAGGCGATGGCAAAGTTGTCGTCGCCCGGCTCGCCCACTGTGGCAATGAGGGGCAGCCACTGCGAATCCGGCGAGAAGTCCAGCGCTGTTTGCGCGACGCCGTCGTCATTTGCCGCCGCACTCTGCGCAGCGCCGCCCGCCACCTGGAAATCGACAGTCTCACCGGCAACAGGCTTGCCGCTCAGAATGTCTGTAACCCAGGCCAGGCTGTCGCCGCCAATGCTCTTCTTGACGACGATGTTGTGGTTGCTGATGACGATGATGTTGAGCGCGAACGCGGGCGCATTCTGCCCGTTGTTGGGCACATCCGCCGTTTTGGGGAGCGGCGTGCGCAGCACGTAGATGCCGGGCTTCAACGGGTCGCCCGCACCGTCGGTTGCGCTGTCGTCCAGCGTCATAACCCGCTGGTAGCTCTCGTTGCGCTCCTCGGTGGTGGTGTAGGTGCGCGTCCATACCAACTCGTCGCCCGCGGCCACGGGATCGTAGTTCTGCCAGATTTCCCACGAATTGGGGCCGTTGAAGGCGTAGATGAACTCATCAACCGGCAGACGATAGAGCGAGGTCGTGAGCGCATCGACATTGCGATAGAAGAGGCTGACGTAGGTGGTGGTAATGGGCGTGAATTGGATGACCTGCTCGAGGTCCACGCGCACGAAGGGGGAGAAGTCGCCCGTGGTGAAGTCGAGCGTGTAGTCCTCGCCCAGCGTATTGCCGTAAATGTCCTGCGCGCTGCCGCCAATGGTTATGGTGTAATCGGTGTTGGCCAGCTTGTTCCACTCGAGCACGAGTTGCCCATCCCACTCGTTGTAGTAGGAGTAGACCGTCGTCGTGGTCAGCATGGGGCTCACGGTGATGGCGTCGAGCAGCGTGGTGCGGCTCATGGTTGACGCGAACCGGATCGTTACTTGCTGGTCGGGCAGCACGCCGCTCGCGCCGTTGGCGGGCGTGGTGGTGACGACGGCGGGCAGCGGAACGACGCGGAATTCGCGGCTGAAGTCCTCGCGCAACGAGCCCAACTGGCTCGCGGGCATCGCGCTGGAATCCAGGAATACCTCGTAGCTCGCGCCGAACGCAAGCGCTACGGTGGGCGTGTAGGTAAGCGTTGTCGACGCATCGTTCCACGTAAAGGCACCCTCCACGGCGCCAGTCTCCCCGCCGTTGAGGGAGAAGGCGGCTTCGGTGGAGTCGCGATCCATGGGCTGGCTGAAGAAAAGCGTGATGGCGGCGTCGGGCGGCACGCTCATGCCCGTGGGCTGCACATCGCTGACAATTGGCTCGGCGGTGCTGAAGGAGAATGTGAAGCCGTCGGCCATCATCAGGCCGTTGGTTGCCTCCAGCGGCGCCACAGTTACCGAGTATTCGGTGGCCCCGGCGAAACCTGTGGCCGGTGTGAACTGATAGATGGAGGTCGTCAGCCACTCGCCGGTTCCCGCAAGTTCCGGCTCAATTGTAAGGGGCTGGGGCAGGTCGGCCTGGGCCGCACCCCCGGTAAGTGGCACGACCGGGTAGTTGAAGGAGACGACAATGCGCCCTTCCACGCCGACTTCGGTGGCGCCATCGGTTGGCTGCGTGGAGGTGACCGTGAGCGGCGTCGCGCCGATGAGCGCAAGCTGAATTTGGCGCGTGGGCGCGTCGGCCGGGGGCGGGTTGTCGGCCATGTCGGGCGACACGTCGAAGCGCAGGTTGTAGCGAACACCGGCTGCGGGCGTTTCGCTGGGCGCAAAGGTGACAACATTGTCGCTCGCGGCCCACTCGCCCGCGAGCGCGGGCGTGACGCTGGCGTCAGCAATGGCGGCGTTACGGTCAAAGGTCCACGTAACAGTCTCACCCTGCCAGGCTGCGCCGCTCGCGGGGCTGACGCCGACGAGTGCCGGGGGCGCAACGAGTGCGGCGGGTGCATCCTGTGCCATAGCCGGCGCAGGCACGGCCGAGAGCAGCATGCTGAGAATCAGGGCAAACGAGATGAATTTCCAGGCAGACGTGTGATTGTGCTGCGTTGTGCGCTGTGACATGTTCCCCCCTCAAACTGTTCTCAGGCTAATTACTTGAGTTCAGAAACGAACGATTGGAGTAAAAATGCTCCTATGCTTTGTGAACCATCGTAGCGGTGGCGTCGGTGTTGCGTTTCCAAAGTGCGCAGCGCCGTTCGTAGCGGCTGCTTTAGCTGCCGTTCTCGAGGACGCGACACGGTTGGCAAGAACGGCAGCTAAAGCAGCCGCTACGAACGGCGCTGCGCACTTTGGAAACGCAACACCGACGCCACCGCTACGGGAAGCGGCACGTCTATACCTACGGCGTTGTAGCAGCTTCCCCTTGCGCAACCATGGCTGCGTCGGGCATATAGCGCTCCACTACCACCAGCGCATCGTTGCTCGTCTCCAGTGGCGCGCCCGTTGTGCGCCTGCCCTCCAGGTGGAAGCGCCACTCGCCCTGTTCCAGCGTCCACCAGCCGGCCACGTTTGCGCTGTCGTTGCCTCCGCAAGCACAATCGCTCCGTCCGGGCCGGCGGCCACAATGCGCAATTCGGCCCACGGCACGCCGTCGGCAACCAGGCCGCCCACGGCAAGGCGCTGGTTGGCACGCGCCATACCTGGATAAATACGGAAGGCCGTATTCGAGGTAGGGTCGCGCAGGAGCAGGGGCCCTGCCGCCGCGTTCGAGGGCGTTGCGCCAATCGCAAATGGTGCGGTGGCTGCCATGCTGCCTGGCTGCGCTGCGGCTGCGGGCGGGATGCGCGCGATGCCCTGCGCCACCATCCAGATCACGGTATTGCGCCGGAAGCTCCCAGAAGACGCGCTCGCCGAGGCGGTTGGCAGGCGTGGCGTCGGTCGCGCGCATACCGGTTGCGCGATCAATTGCAATACGCTGAAACTGCGTGTCCGGTTCTGTCGGCTCGCTGCCGGCGCGAAAGTGCTCCATGCGCGTGCGCGGACAGTCACGCGTGGCCACCATGCCGCTGGGCGCGCAGATGAGCAGGTCCACAATCCCCGAGGGCCGCGTGAAAGGCGGTGGCGGCGTTGGGTGCGCAGCGCGCATGAGGTCGCGCCAGATTGGCCCCGCACCGTCTATGCCGCTGACGTCGAGCATGGGCGTGTTGTCTGCGTTGCCCACCCACACGCCCACCACACGCTCTGTGGAGTAGCCCAGCGTCCAGTTGTCGCGCCAGTCGGTGGTGGTGCCGGTCTTGGCGGCGGCGGCGAAGGGCAGGCTGAGCACGGAGTTGCCGCCAAAGGCGGGCAGGCGCGCTACGTCGTCGTCGAGAATGTCGGTGAGGAGCCAGGCTGTCTGCGGGTCGATCACGTGTGCGCCGGGCGCCGGCTGGGGCGCAGCGAAGAGCGTGCGTGCGCTCTCTGCGCCGCCGTCACTGCCGAGTTCCTCAATCGAGAGGATTGCGCGCGGGTCAAGGCGTCGGCCGTCATCGAGCATGCCATACGCGGCCGTCAGTTCAAGCAAGCGCAGCTCACCGCCACCCAGGGTCAGTGCGAGGCCGAAATCGCCGGTGAAGGTGGTAATGCCCGCCTCGGCGGCAATGCGCTTGAGGCTTTCGACGCCAAGGCGGTCCATCACCTTGACGGCGGGCACGTTGAAGGAGTTGGCCAGCGCCTCGCGCACGCTCACCGGGCCGTGCGCGCGCCTGTCATAGTTGACGGGCGTGTAGGGCATGCGTGCGCCGTCGGCGTCGGAGACGTAGAAGGTAGTGGGCAGGTCGGCGATGATGGTCGCCGGCGTGAGCGGCTCGACGCCGGCCGAGGCGCTCCAGCCTGGGTCCAGCGCGGCCGCGTAGGTGAGGGGCTTGATGGCGCTGCCCGGCTGGCGCAGGCTGAGCGCTGCGTTGACATTGCCCTGTATGGAGGCGTCAAAGTAGTCCGGGCTGCCGACCATGGTCAGGATATCGCCCGTATGGCTGTCGAGAACGACCGCAGCGGCATTGTCGACGCGCCGGTTGGGGTCTGTCGTGGGGGTGCAGAGGCCGGGCTTGCGGCAGTTGAGCAGGTCGAGCCTGTAGTCGACGGCATTCTCGGCGGCCTGCTGCAGGCCCAGGTCCAGCGTGGTGGTGACGCGCAGGCCGCCCTCACGCAGTCTCTCCGGCCCCAGGCGGTTGTAGAGCAGATCCTGCACATACATGACGAAGTGCGGGGCCTTGATGGCAAAGAGGTTGGAGCGATAGCGCAGCGGCTCCGCGGCAATGGCCGTCTCGGCGGAGGCGTCAATGAAGCCCGCCTCGCGCATGAGGCGCAACACGGTCAGCTGGCGCGCCTTGGCGGTCTCCGGCTCGATCAGCGGGTTGTAGCCGGTGGGGTACTGGCCCAGCCCCGCCAGCAACGCGCACTCGCCGCGCGCAAGCTGGGCCGCCGGCTTGCCGAAGAAGATCTGCGCAGCCGCCTCCGTGCCGAAGGCGAAGTTGCCGTAGTAGGTTTGGTTCAGATAGAGGGCAAGGATTTCGTCCTTGGAGAAGCGCGCTTCGAGCTTGACCGCCAGGTACGCTTCGCGCAGCTTGCGGCGCAGGCTTTGCGTATAGCGCTCTTCGGGTTCGAGCAGCAGTGTGCGCGCCACCTGTTGCGTAATTGTGCTGCCACCGCTGACAATGGAACCGTCGGCGCGCACGTTTTGATAGAAGGCGCGCCCGATCGCCACGGGGTCCACGCCCCAATGCCTGTAGAAGCGCTTGTCTTCGGTGGCAAGCGTCGCCTGGATACAGGCAGGCGGGATTGAATCCAGCGAGAGGTTGATCTGCTTGCCCGCGTTGGGGTCCAACACTTCGTAGAGGAGGACGCCGTTGCGGTCGAGAATTTGTGTGGTGGGGCGGACGCTGCGCTCGGTGACGGCGCGCACGGGCGGGAGGTCGGCAAAGAGCGCCAGCCAGAGAATGGCCCAGGCGACTGCGAGGGTGACGGCAAATGCAACGATGAGGGTGTTGCGGCGCGTGCGCCGGGTTTTGGCAGCCATAATATCTCGGACGGAATAAGGCGTGAGAAATGTTCCGCAAATCACTTGCCGGACACCCGAGAAGCCACCGATGGGTCAAAATCGATCATCAGGGTGGCGCACGGCGGACGAAATTGACGCCTTCCATGGTGAGCAGCAACTGGTCGTCCTGATTGTACGCTTCCATGTGCAGCGTAACCACGCCGCGATCCGGTTTGGATTCGGACTGTCGCATGGCGCTTATAGAAACCGTCAGGCGCAGCGTGTCGCCCGGGCGCAGGGGCCGCAGCCAGCGCAGCGCATCAATGCCGGGCGAGCCGAGCGTGGCGGTGCGGCAGAGGAGCCCGTCTACCAGCAGGCGCATGCAGAGCGAAGCCGTGTGCCAGCCCGAGGCGACTACGCCGCCGAAGGGGGTGCGTGCGGCAGCATCAGGGTCGAGGTGAAAGGGTTGCGGGTCAAACTGGCGCGCAAAGGCAATGATCTCGGCCTCGCTGACGGTGGTTGCACCCAGGTCGAAGCTCTGTCCCAGCGTGAAGTCGTCAAAGCAAAGCAGGCTCATTGTGCAGCCTCGATCTCGTCGAGAAGGGCGCGTGCGGCGGCGACCTTGTCGCCGTCGAGCGACGCGCATCTTCTCGTCACAGTGCGCCAAAGCGGTAGCCGGGCAGCGTCGCAAGCGACGGGTCATCCACATATTTGGAGAAGGAGCCGTGAATTTCCTGACAGCCGGTGATCTCGATGATCTGGCGCATGTTGGCAACGGTTACGCCGCCCGCGGGGATTAGGATGGGCCGATCACGCCATTCGTCTGCATAGCTTCTGATGGTAGCCGCACCGTCCAACGCAGAGGCACTTTTGCCCGACGTCAGTACCGCATTGAATTGCAGGTCCTCGAGCTGACCTAGAGCGTGCTCGGGGTCGGCCAGCAAATCGAAGGCGCGATGGAAGGTGAGATAGGTGCCCCTGAACTGCTTACGCAAGTCGCGGCAGCGATTCCAGTCAACCTCGCCCTCGTCGTTAATAAAGGCCACCACAAAAGAGCTCGCCCCTGCCTCATCAAAGGCTTCGGCGTCGGCAAGCATCACTGCATACTCTACATCGCTGTAGAGCGCGCCGCCCGGCCGCGGGCGCAGCATGACCCCAATGGGCAGTGAGCACGCCTTCCTTGCCTCGCGGTAGAGGCCGAGCGAAGGGGTCAGCCCGCCCAGCTCCAGCGCAGAGCAGAGCTCGATCGTATCTGCGCCATTCTCTTCGGCCACAACGCAATCTGCTACCGATGTGGCAATAACCTGCAGCAGCGTCATGCACTCGTCTCGCTTCTTGTGGAACGCTGCCGTGCGTCGCGCAGCGACAGCCCGGGGCCGCCGCGCAGCACGTTGATGATTTCGCCCATAATGGCCACGGCTATCTCGGCGGGGGTGTGCGCGTTGATGTCGAGCCCCACGGGCGCGTAGATGTTGCTGAAGCGTGTACGCGGCAGCGCATGGCTGCTCTGCAGCATTTCGAAGACTGCCCGCACGCGCCTGCGGCTGCCAATCATGCCGATGTAGGGGAGCGGGTCGTCCAGCAGTTCGACGAGGCACTCGACGTCGTGCTGGTGGCCGCGTGTGACGAGCACTGCGCAGGTGCGGCTATCGAAACGGGGGCGGCCATTGCGCAGCGCGGCCAGCTCCGTGCGGAAGTCGCCTGCAAGCACCCGCTCGGCCATTGGAAAACGGGCAGCGCTGGCATATTGCGCGCGGTCGTCAATGACGCTCACCTCGAAATCGCAGAGGTGCGCGATGGCAGCAAGGGGCACGGCGATGTGGCCCGCGCCGCAGATGATGAGATGTGCAGGCGGTGATTGCACCTCTACAAAGCAGGTGAGCGCGCCACTCGGCGTGGGAATTTGGAGCGTGGCGTGGCTGCCCGCGGCAAGCACGCCGGCGGCGGCTGCGACAATCTCCGCACGCAGTGCCGGCTCCATCTGCTCTGCACCCAGCGGTGCATGGGCCTCTTCTGCCCAAATCAGCAGGCGGCTGCCCAGCAACGCTGCCTCTTCAGTCGGGGCCGCGGTCACAGTGACGAGAGCCACTGCTGCGCGAGCATCCAGCGCGGCCACCAGTGCGGCCAGCAGAGGATCGCACGTCACGGCTCTTTGCCCGCTTCAGATTGCCAGCGTTCAATGAAGACGGCCATGGTGCCGCCGCAGACGCCCACGCTTTCGGCGGCGATTGGCTCCGTCAGGTCCACGGAGACTGTGCGCGGCGCGCCGTCGCTCAGCACGTCGAGGGCAGCGCGTATGACGTCGGCCTCGCCACAGCCGCCGCCGATTGTGCCCACGTGGTGACCGTAGGGGTGGATCATCATCTTGGCGCCCACCTCGCGCGGCACGGAGCCGCGCACGCTGACGACGGTGGCCAGCGCCACGTCATCGCCTTGGGCAAGCGCATCCTGCACGGCGTGATAGACAGTACGATTCGACATTGTTCTTACCTTTCATACTCGTAAATTCGAGTATAGCACAGACGTTGCGGAGCAGGGTGCGCTCATGCGGCGGCACGCGGGCGCCGTATCTTCAGCGCGCGCCGCATTGCGTTGTGGCTGAATGAGAGATGCGCAACAGCAGGCAGCGTGCTTCGTACGTACAATCGGATCTCTGCGCAACCTTGCGCAGGCGCCAATTGCAATGAACCCCAAATGAAGGAACTTCAATCATGGTCATTTTGGTAACGGGCGCCACGGGCAAGGTCGGTTCGGGGCTTGTGAAGCAGCTTGCGGCGCAGGGCGTTGACGTGCGCGCCGCCACGCGTACTCCGGCGGCGTATACGGGCGCGGGCACAGCCGTCGCGTTTGACTACGCCGATAGCTCCACCTGGGAAGTGCTCAAGGGTGTGGACGCGGTCTTCATGAACAACACGGGCGCGCACGCCGAGGTCGGCGAAGCTTTCATCAAGGCTGCCGCAGAGGCGGGCGTCCCTAAAATGGTCCTTATGACGGCGCGCGGGATAGAGCAGCTGCCGCTTGAGTCACCGCCGCGCCGCCTGGAGAAGGCGCTTATCGAATCGGGCATGGAGTGGACAATTGTGCGCCCCACCTGGTTTATGCAGAACTTTGCAACGGGTGCGAACGCGCGCATGGTGAAGGAAGGTGTGCTGCGTTTGCCCGCAGGTGACGGCGCGACTTCTTTCATCGATGCGCGCGATATTGCGGCCGTCTCGGCGGTTGCGCTCACGCAGGAGGGGCACAACGGCAAGGCATACGGGCTGACGGGCGGCGAATCGCTGGATCACGATCAGGTCGCAAGGTTGATTAGCGCCGCCACAGGCAAGCCGCTGCGCTATGTGGCCGTCGCACCCGAGGAATTCGCAACGATCATGCAGGGCTACGGTTGGGATGCAGCGAGTGCCGGCTTTCTCAACGGAATCTATGGAGCAGTGCGCGCCGGCCAGCAGGCCGACACGACGCCCGATGTTGAGCAGGTAACCGGACGCAAGCCCATCAAGTTTGCGCAGTTCGCACAGGATTTTGTCGACGCGTGGTAGTGGGTTGCTTGTCACCCACGTGCAAGTTGTAACAAAGGCCCATCGAAGGCTAAACTGAAGTCCGGCTGCCGCGGCCCTTGCACGCCGCGGCAGCCCGTTTTATGGGCGGCGTGCACGCGCACCAGCGCGCACGCGCAGCTCTTTTCATGCGCAAATGACCGAGGTACCGAGACGTGGATGCTGTTGGCACGAGCCGTCCGTCGCAACGCCGTGGCGGAGAGGGCTGGCTGGTCGCGGCCAGTCTGCCTCTGCTCCTCTTTCTGGCGTTGCCGATTGTGGCGCTCCTTTTGCGCACACCGCTGAGCGAAGTGCCGAATACGCTGCGCGACCCCGTGGCGCTGCAGGCCATGCAACTGAGCCTGGTGACGAGCACAACGGCGACTGCGCTTTCTGTGCTCCTTGGCCTGCCGCTGGCGTGGCTGATTGCGCGCAGGCGCTTTCGCGGGCGTGCGCTGCTGGACACGCTCATTGACCTGCCCATGGTGCTGCCGCCCGCGGTTGCGGGGTTGGCGCTGCTCATGGCTTTCGGCCGGCGTGGCCTGCTCGGCGCACCGCTCAACATCTTGGGTGTGGAGATCGTCTTTACGCCTGTGGCGGTGGTTATGGCGCAGATCTTCATCGCCTCTCCGTTCTTCGTCAAGGCGGCGATCGCCGGCTTTAGCGCCGTTCCCGATGATCTGGAGCAGGCGGCGCGCCTCGACGGCGCGGATACGCTGCAGGTGGTGCGCTATGTGACGTTGCCGCTGGCGCGCGACATTCTCTTTAGCGGTGCAGCCATGACGTGGGCGCGTGCGCTGGGCGAATTTGGCGCCACAATCATCTTTGCCGGCAATTTTCCTGGCCGCACGCAGACCATGCCGCTTGCCATCTATCTGGGTATCGAAATTGACATCAACCTCGCGCTAACGCTTTCCATGCTGCTGCTGGGCGTCGCCTTTCTGGTGTTGCTGGTTGTCAAACGTGTGTTGCATCGGCAAATTGCAGCCGTGCAGGCATAGCCATTCGAGCCATTCATTCGCACATTCACAGGCTTGCTGGGGAGAGAAATCATGCGCTACATCAACTTTCTTCTGCTCTTTCTACCAGTTTCGCTCCTGGCCGAATTTCTGGGCTGGGGCGACACAGTCGTTTTCTTTACGGCTGCGCTGGCGATTGTGCCGCTCGCCGGCCTGATGGGCGAGGCAACGGAAGCGATTGCTGCAAAGACCGGCCCGCAAATTGGTGGGCTGCTCAACGCCAGCCTGGGCAACGCGGCTGAGTTGATCATCACGCTGGTGGCCATTCGCGCCGGCGCACTGGAGTTGGTCAAGGCTTCGATTATTGGCTCGATTCTGGGCAACCTGCTCTTCGTTATGGGGCTCAGTCTGCTGCTGGGTGGTCTACGCAACGGTGTGCAGCGCTTTAACCGAGAACGCGTGGGGCTGGATTCTACGCTGGTTGTGCTGGCAGCCATTCTCATTACGGTGCCCTCCTTCTTTGCCAGCCTGATTGAGCCCGACAAGCAGCGCGTGGAGTGGCTGAGCCTTGCGACTGCGGTCGTCATCCTGCTGATGTACGTGCTGGCCATCTACTACACAATTTGGGGGCACAAGGATGACGACCCGGGCAACGGTGAAGCGCTGACGGAGGCGCCTGGGGTCGAGGAGGGCGTGCACTGGTCCCAGCGACGTGCGCTGATTGTCATGGTGGCAGCGGTGGCGGGTCTCGCTCTTATGTCTGAACTGCTGGTTGGCGCGCTGGAAGGCGTTACCGAGACGCTGGGGCTGACGGAGTTCTTCGTGGGTATCATCATCGTGCCGATTATCGGCAATGTGGCCGAGCATCTGGTCGCCGTGCAGGTGGCGCTCAAGAACCGCATGGACTTGAGCCTCTCGATTGCGTTGGGCTCCAGCCTGCAGATTGCGCTCTTTGTGGCGCCGGTGCTCGTCTTCGTGTCGCTGGCAATGGGCAACCCCATGGCGTTGGAGTTCAACACGCCCGAAACGGTGGCCATGATTGCGGCCTCGCTGATTGCGGCGCTGGTGGCGATTGATGGGCGATCCAACTGGCTGGAGGGCGCGATGTTGCTGGCGGTCTACGGCATATTGGCGCTGGCCTTCTTCTTCCTGCCGATGGCAATTTGATGCCCATCGCTGTGCAGTTGCGGTGCTGTTGCGGCGGCGGCGCTGCGAGCGAAGTGGCGCCGCCACCAACATCCGGCGCATGACGTAGCGGCAGCTTAAGTGATTCGTATCAGAAGTGCGTGGATTCATGGAGCGGGGGCCTTTCAGCCCTCCGGCCCATGTTGGTGAGGAGGAGGCTTCTGGAGCGGCGCTGTTGGCCGCCGTACTCGCGCGTGCGGCGAGCTCCGTGCCTATGGTGCCTTGCACCGCCGCCACGAAGGTTGCGAGCCTTGACGAAAGAGACCGCTCAGACAGGTCCAGCGTTATTCAACGGAGATTCTTGTGATAAGCACGATTCTGTGGTTCATTGCCGCACTCTACATTGTTGGCGTCACGATCTTTATCATCCTCGAAAACCGCAATCCCAAGTCAACGCTGGCGTGGTTACTGGCTTTCTACCTGGTGCCCGTCATTGGCCTGCTTGTTTACATAATGTTGGGGCGGAGCTGGAAGGCCTTCAGCCAGGAGAAGACGCTGGCAAAGAGCGCTCTGAGCGATGGTCTCGTTGAGAAGTTGCGACTCAAAGTGACGAGCGCGCCAAGGGTGGCCGAGTTGGTGGAGGAGAAGAAGCCCGAATCATACAACCAGAAGCTCATGCAACTGGTGCGAGAGAACGCGATGTCCGGCCTGACCTCTCGCAACGAGGTCAAAATCCTGCAGGATGCCGACCATTTTTACCCCAGCCTGCTGGAGACTCTGAAGCAGGCGCAGCACCACATTCATATGTGCTACTTCATTTGGAGCAACGATCCCTTCACAAATGAGGTTAAGGATGTGCTGCTCGAGCGGGCCAGGGCGGGCATCAAGGTGCGCGCTATGTACGATGCGACTAGCTCACGTTCCATGGGCAAGGAGTATTTGGCCGAACTCAAGGCAGGCGGGGTGCAAATGTACCCTTACATGGCCTTCAACAGCCTGCGCACACTGCACAATGCAAATTACCGAGGCCACCGCAAGATCACTGTTGTGGACGGGAAAATTGCCTATCTTGGCGGGATGAACCTGGACAGGGAGCAAATGCCTGGCACGCTTTGGCCGCGCTGGCGGGACACGCAGATTCGCATCCACGGTTCGGCGGCGTTTGCAGTGCAGTTGCTCTTTATGGCGATGTGGCATGCAACAACCAAAGAGACATTTGACGACCTCGCGTACTTCCCCGAGCTGCCGGAGGTCACCGATTTTGTGCCCGTGCAGATTGTGGCAGGTGGCCCGGACTCGCAGTGGAAAAGCCTGCGCCAGATGCTCTTTCAGATGATTGTATCGGCCAAAGAGACTTGTTACATCCAATCACCCTTCTTCATCCCGGACGAGACGATTCTTGAGGCGATGAAGTCGGCGGCGCTGGCTGGTGTGGACGTGCGCATGATCTGCACGCCGCGCGGCGCCACCTTCCAAATGCCCTATCGCGCGGCGCTCACCTATTTCAAGGATGTCGCGGCGGCGGGCGTCAAGGTCTACCTTTACGATGGGGGCTATTACCATGCCAAGACGATTGCGATTGACGGCGTGATCTGCACGATCGGTTCCTGCAACATGAATTCACGCTCGTACGACCTTGACTATGAGGTGAACGCCGTGCTCTATGATGCCGAACTGACACGCGAGCTGCAAGCGCAGTTCCTGGACGATATCGAGCATTCGACGCCTTTTGACCCGAAAGCCTATGCTGCGTTGCCGATCTGGCGACGCTTAGCCGATTCGGTATGGCGGCTTGCCTCACCTGTCATGTAGTCGGCTTCATGTAGCAGCAAAGCAATTGTTCAGGAGATATCTGGAAACAAATGTCATCACCCGACCCGTTGATTTCACCCCCGTCCCACCCCTCTGATGATGGGGCAGCACATGTGCACGTGGATTACAGCCGCAAGTGGTTCGTTATGGCAGCGATTGCCATGGGCATTTTTCTGGCAACAATTGACGGCAGCATCGTCAACATCGCGTTGCCAACGCTTGTAACTGAACTGGGCGCCGACTTTGCAGTTGTGCAGTGGGTGGTGCTCGGCTACCTGCTAACGCTGGTAACGCTGCTGCCGAGCGTTGGCCGCCTGGCCGACATTCAGGGCAAGAAGTCGATCTACGTGGCGGGCATGGCGGTCTTCACGGTTGGCTCCGTGCTTTGCGGGCTTGCGCCCACGGTGGGCTGGCTGATTGCCATGCGCGTTGTGCAGGCGATTGGCGCCGCCATGATCCTTGCGCTGGGTCAGGCGATCCTCGCCGAAGCGTTTCCGTCCAGCGAACGCGGGCGCGCGCTGGGCATCAGCGGGGCAATCGTCTCGATTGGCATTATTACCGGGCCAACCCTGGGTGGCATCATTCTTGGCAGCCTTTCGTGGCACTGGATCTTCTTTGTCAACCTGCCTGTGGGCATTTTGGGCGTGTGGATTGCAATGCGCTACTTGCCGCGCTCGCAGCCACGCGGCGGCCAGGTCTTTGACATCGCAGGCGCAGCGGCGCTCTTCGTCGCCGTGCTCACGCTGCTGCTTGCGCTGACCTTTGGGCAGGGATGGGGCTTTGGCAGTGCGCGCGTGCTGGCGCTCTTTGCCACGTCGGTGATCTCCATGCTGCTCTTTGTGCGCATTGAGCAGCGGGTGGCGCAACCGATGGTGGATTTGAAGCTCTTCCGTAACACCAATTTCAGCGTCAATCTTGTGACTGCGCTCATGGTCTTCATTGCGATGGCCGGCACGATCCTGTTGATTCCCTTCTACCTTGAGGGGCTGCGCGGCTTTGCCGTGGCGCAGGTGGGGCTGATTCTGGCTGTGACGCCCATTTGCGTCGGCCTCGTTTCACCCTATTCAGGGTCGCTCTCCGACCGCTTTGGGACGCGCCCGATTGTTGTGGCGGGGCTTGCCACGGTCTTCATCGGTTTCATTGCGCTGTCGACCTTGCGCATTGACACGCCGCTATGGGCCTATGTACTGCGCATGATCCCTGTGGGCATCGGGCTGGGTGTATTCCGATCTCCCAACAACAGCGCGATCCTGGGTTCGGTGCCGCACGACCGGCTTGGGGTGGCGTCGGGCCTGGTTGCGCTGACACGCACCATGGGGCAGTCCATGGGCATTGCCATTTCGGGCGCGGTTTGGGCGGCTGGTGTTGTGGTACTCATGGGTGCGTTGCCCGCTGGAGGTGCGCCTTCGGCTCCAGCCGCCGTGCAGATGACGGCGATGGGGCGTTCATTCGGCGTTGGCGCGCTGCTTGTGGGCACGGCGCTTGCGCTTGCGGTGTGGGCATGGTGGCGCGAAAGTGGCTCGCGCCGGGCGCAGGTGGCAGAGAGCGTCATGGGCGCACCGAAGTCGTGAAGGATTGGCAGAGCTGAGTGAAACGTTAGGTGGAGCGCCCCGGGAACAGAATTCTCGGGGCGCTTCTGCGTTTCTTGGCCGGTAAAAGGCTTCAAAAAGACGATCGAGTCGACGCGCAAGCCACGCAGGCGGTGCAATTGGAAGCCAGACTCCGCAGCGAATCCGATCTTTGCGGTAAACTCCTTCTACATCAAACGATTTGATGTCAAAACACACAAGGAGCGAATCAGATGGCCTGGCAGATTGACAACTCACACACTTCGATTGATTTCAGCGTCCGTCACATGATGGTGTCAAAGACCAAGGGGCGTTTTGAGAATTTCGGCGGCACTATCGAACTGAACGAGCAGCAGCCGGAGCTCACGCAGGTGCACGTGACGATTGACGCAGCGAGCATCAATACGCGCGATGAGAAGCGCGACGAGCATCTGCGCTCGGCCGATTTCCTCAACGCCGCCGTGTACCCGCAACTCGTCTTCCAGAGCACGAGCGTCGAGCGCACGGGCGATGCGACGGCGAAGCTCCACGGCAACCTGACCATTCGGGACGTTACCAAGCCCGTGGTGCTGGATGTGACCTTCATAGGCAAGTCGCAGAGCCCATGGGGGCAGAGCGTCTACGGCTTTGAGGCGGTGACGCGGATCAGCCGCAAGCAGTGGGGTCTCGAGTGGAATGTGGCGCTCGAAACAGGTGGCCTGCTTGTGAGCGACGAGGTGGTGATTGCGATTGAACTGGAGCTTGTGAAGGCGGCGGAAGCGCAGGCCGAGGCAGTGGCGGTTTAGGGTAATCCTGCCAGGCAATACGCAGGGAGCAATGTCACACAGGGAGTATAATCGGGAGCGGGGGACAGGGATCTCGGTTGGCGGAGAGTTCCCTGATCCCCGTTCTCCTTTCGTGCATATTGTTTTCGTTGCGGCATTGCTGTGCGGCATGACTGCCAGTATTGGTTAGGGGGTGACCGTGGGTATTCAATCAGGTTCGATGCGCATTTCCGGCTTGCACCACATTACGGCCATTGCCGGCGACGCCCAGCGCAATGTGGACTTCTACACGGCGGTGTTGGGCCAGCGGCTCATAAAGAAGACAGTCAATTTTGACGATCCGGGCACCTATCACTTCTACTTTGCCGACGCCACGGGCACGCCCGGCACCGTGCTTACCTTCTTCCCGTTTGCCGGTGCACGGCAGGGGGTGCGCGGCAGCGGCGAGGCGGCTGCGGTGGCGTACTCGGTGCCTGCAGAGGCGCTGGCTGCATGGCGCAGACGCCTTTCCGACCACGGCGTGGATGCCACGCAGGGCGAACGCTTTGGCGCGCCGTTGCTCGCCTTTGCCGACCCCGATGGTATGGCGATTGAGCTTGTGGGCGCTGACAGCGTGTCCGAAGTGGCGCACTGGGGTGAGGGTCCGGTTGCGCGGGAGATGGCGTTGCGCGGCTTCCACAGTACGACGCTGCAAGTGCGCGATGCTGATGCTTCTGCAGCGCTGCTGGGCGAGCGCTTTGGCTGGCGTGAGATGGCGCGCGAGGGCAACCGCCGCCGCTTCGTTGCGGCTGGTGTGGGGGCCGGGCTGGCCGTGGATTTGGTCGAGACCCCCGATCTGCAGCCAGGCCGGCAGGGGGCGGGAAGCATCCATCACGTGGCATTTCGCGCCGCAGACGATCCGACACAGGAGCGCTGGCGGGCCTTGCTTGATGCGGATGGCTATGGCGTGACGCCCGTGCGCGACCGCCAGTACTTCCGCTCTATTTACTTCCGCGAGCCGGGTGGCGTTCTCTACGAGATTGCCACTGACGGCCCGGGCTTTCTGTGGGATGAAGCCGAAGCGGCCCTGGGCACTGCGCTCAAGCTGCCGCCCTGGCTGGAGGCGCAGCGCGAACGCATTGAGGCTGCGCTGCCTCCACTCCAGGCGCCTGTCTCAGCCGCCGGTTGAGGCCGCGGCCCACATGCAAGCAAAGGCGTCGCAACCGAGAGGGTTGCGACGCCTTTGCTTGCATGTGGGCCTGTGTGGGCTATTTGGCTATTGGCCTTGTGGCACCACCATGCAACGGTCTGAAAAACTTTCGGAATTTGGGGGATTCTACTCGAGGTGGAGGATAAGTTGGGCCGGACTGGTAGCGAGCCGGTTGGGGCGTATACGAGGCCGGCGCATGTGTCGTGTGCGTGCCAATAGGCCTGAACAATCGGCAATGTTCCACAGATTCTTCAGCAAGCCAGTGGGTGGACAACCATGACTTTGCCCAGCGGCGAAATCCGACGGATGGCCACGACCCAACCTATGGTCTTGTGGTCAGTCCAAGTACAATTGTCGTACAGCTAATGGCAGAAGCGGCCAAGATGCAAAGCAGCCCACTGTTCATGCAGCGGGCCATTTTCGTGAATAAAGAGTGCGCAGGCGTCAATTTTTCGCAGGCAAGAAGGACTTTGCTATACCGAGCAGCTCCTTGGCAACACTCACCGCCTTGTTGGCGTCGGCGGCATAACCATCGGCGCCAACCTGCTGAGCAAATTCGGCTGTGATCGGCGCGCCGCCAATCATGATTTTGACCTTGTCGCGCAGTCCTGCCTCCTGCAGCGCCTGAATTGTAAGAGGGATGTTGGTCATCATCTTCGAAGACCCGTTCGCGCAGCGCATGCGCCGTCATAGCGTCCTGCCAGGTAAAAGCAGGTAGAGCGAGCTTGACATCAATCGGAGCAATCGCCGCCAGCCAGCCAGATTGCGCCACCAGCAGCGCACGCTCGCAGAAGAAGAAACGCTTGAGGATGCGCGCTGCGTCCAAGCGCATCCAACGGGCACGCTGGTGCGATCCCGGCAAATAGAACGGTGCGGTGGACTGCTCCATGGGATAACGGTCCTTCGTCAATTCTGTCAGTCGAGGGATGGGATCGGGTTTGCCTTGGTAAGCAACATCAGATCCATGGCTGGAGCTTCGCCACGCAGCATGGTGGCGGAAAGGCGGAAGCTCGAACCGCGCAGCCAGACATCCGAATACTCAACGGCAGCGCCATCGGGCAGGTAGGTGGTCTGCGCCAGGTGCATAACAGCCGCGCCTGGCGTCATATCCAGCAAATCGGCTGTTTCTTCGTCGGCGTTCAATGCCTGGAAGATACGACGGCCCCGTTCGAGCGTTAGTTTGTAGCGCCCTTCCAACACCTCGAAGAGACGTAATTGCGTGAAGTCCGTCTCTTCAATGGCTGGGCAATGCGCAGCAACAACATAGTTGTGAAGAAGTGTGATCAGAATGCCCTCAACCGCTCGTGTGCGCCGCAGGCAAAAGAGTGGCACTCCCGTATTGCAGCTCAGGCTGCGCCGCCACCGTGGGTGGAGCGGGCAGGATGCGGGCATCCAGCACTTGCGTGACGAAGGAAATGCCCTGCGCCAACAGCGCTTCGGAGTGGGTGACAAGACGTTCGGCCAGCGCGAATTGAAAACTTGAAACCTTCCTGGGCTCTTGCCCTGGGTGTAGCGCTGACAATAGGCGCCGGCCCGCGGCCGGCGCTCTCGGCCAACCACGTTCGTCTCGTATTCGGTGAGCGTCGGCCGCGGGTCGGCACATATACGACGGCCGATCGCGTTTTCACCCTGCGTAGAGCTGACCAGACATGACGGTCTGTGCAGGAGTATTGCATTCCTGTCTGACGCCGATAGTAAATTCGGCCCGCCCCCAAAAGCCGTGTTGACAACCTGCGCTGGTTGCTGGTATCTTGCACCCCGCGAGAGCCACACTGCTGGTACTTTGCTCGGCAAAACACCAAACCAGTCGTCACCACACACTCGCTATTTCATGTTCCCCGCATGAATTTCAGCGTCAGCCGGTTCCCATGGCTATCTGCAGCGCACGCCGCTGCTCAAAAGCAACGTGATTGGCGAACTGCTGCCACATCCCTAACGCCAACTTTCAGAACGTTGTCCATGCACAATGTGACGCACGAAGGCGGCGGATTCTCCCGCGATGACAATTGCGCATTCAGCGCCGAAATCCAGAAGCAGCCGGAGCTTGCAGGCGCGGAAACGGGCTGCGAGCCACAAATCCAACGAGTAGCGCCGCTGGAAAACAACCGCGCTGCGGTGAGAGGATGCGACATGAGCGGTACGCACCGCGACCTTGTCGGGCAAAGCCTGATGTTGATGATCGACGGGCAGTCGGCAAACGCCGAAACCCGCACCTTGCTGGCCGCCACGCCGCGCCTGCGGCGTTATTCTCTTCGCCCCCAATATCAGTGGCCCCGATCAACTCTTTGCGCTCTGCAGCGACCTACAGGCCCAAGCGGCCGAGCTAGGGCTGCCTCCGCTCCTCATCTCTATCGACCAGGAAGGCGGCGTCGTCAGCCGGCTGCCCCAGCCCTTTGTCGTGACGCCCAGCGAGCTTGCACTCGGCGCTAGCGGCGACCCTATCCTCGCCTACGAAGCCGCCCGCCTTACAGGCGCTCAACTGCGCGCGCATGGGGTCAACATGAACTTCGCGCCGGTTCTGGACGTGGGCAATAATCCACGCAATCCAATTGCGGGCACGCGTGCTTTTGGCCCCGATCCGCAACTGGTAACCGACTTCGGCCTTGCTGCTTTGAGCGCCTACACTGAGTCGGGAGTGATTGCCACCCTGAAGCACTTCCCTGGCAAGGGCGACACCACCGTCGACTCGCACTTGGGGCTGCCGATTGCCAACCACGACCGAGCCCGGCTTGAGGCCATTGAGTTCCGCCCCTTCAGGGCAGCCATTGCCGCCGGCGCGCCCGCGATCATGACCTCGCACATGGTCTACACCACTCTCGATGCCGTCCCGGCAACGCTCTCTGCAACGATCCTGCGTGACCTGCTGCGCGGGGAAATGGGTTTCGATGGCCTAATCGTCTCCGATGCCCTGAATATGCGTGCCATTGCCGACCAGTACGGCGCGCCCCAGGCGGGCGTTCTCTGCAAACGGGCCGGATGTGACATTCTCCTGCCCCTGGGCAATGCAGCCAATCAAATCGCCGTCGCCGAGGCGCTGGTCGACGCGCTCGAGTCAGGCGCCCTCCAGACGAGCCACTTCAGCGGGACTGTTAAACGCCTGGACCACCTGCGCGAACGCTATCAACTGGGCGTTGCAACCCCTGCGCCGGCGCCGATCACGCCTGAGCAAACGCAGCTCGGGCTCGATCTTGCCCATAACTGCCTGGGCGTGGATGACCCGGCCGGGCTGCTGCCTCTGGATACGACGACGGACTTGTTGGTGATCGATTGCCTTCAACCCCGCTTCAGTAATGTTGAGGAGGCTGTCGCCCGGGCCGACCTATTGCGCAGCCTCATCGCCACGCACTTCCCCAGCAGCCGCCATATTGCGCTGCTGCCCGATGTACCACGCACGCAGTGGGACGAAGCGGCGCATGCTGCACGCACAGCACCAGTCACGTTGCTCGTCACCCGCAATGCAGCCTTTGTGGACGACCAGCAGCGTCTTGCTGCGCAAGTGCTTGAGGCAGCCCCTCGCCTCATCCACCTTGCGGCGCGCTATCCGGATGACATCGTCTTCACGCCCGGCGCGACACACCTGCTGACCTACGGCGACCAGCCGCTGGGACTGCAGTCTGCAACTGAGCGGCTTACTGGTTGCTGAGGCGAATTCACCTCGTCGGCCGGTTACCCCACTCGCATCGTGACATCACGCACCGCACCCAGGAGACTGATGGCATACACTGCCGGCCCCGCAGTCCAACCAGGCATTAGCACGCTGCTGGGCGCACGCGTCGATCTCTTGCGCGGGCTGCGGGTGGCTGTGCTGAGCGGACCAAGCGGCGTTACACCCGATTTGCGCAACAGTGCAGCAGAGATCGCTCGGATTGCCGATGTGTGTGCATTTTTCGGCCCGGAGCATGGCCTGCTGGGCGCTGCGCCCGAAGGCGCCCACGTGTCCGATGAGCACTTGGGCGGCGTGCCGGTCTATAGCCTCTACGGGGCCAGCCAGGCGCCCACGCCCGAGCAACTGGCCGGAATTGATGTCGTCGTATGTGACTACCAGGACATCGGTTGCCGCTTCTACACCTACGCATGGACGCTCGTGCGCCTTATGCAGACGGCGGCAAGCTGCGGCGTGGCTGTGATCGTCTGTGACCGGCCAAACCCCATTGGCGGCGTGGCTGTGGAGGGGCCAGGGGTCGAACCGGAGTACCGCACACTGGTGGGCCTGCATGACGTACCCATCCGCCACGGGTTGACGTTGGGCGAGCTGGCCCGCTTGACGAACGCCGAGATGGGACTGGGCTGCGAGCTTGAGGTGCTGCCTTGCATCGGATGGCGGCGTGACATGCTGTGGGCCGAAACGGGCCTGCCGTGGGTTGCCCCTTCGCCGAACATGCCTTCGCCGGAAACAACCCTGGTCTATCCGGGCACCTGCCTGGCCGAGGGGGCCAATCTCTCGGTTGGCCGCGGCACAGCCGGTCCTTTTTCGTGGTTGGGCGCGCCCTGGGTTGATGGTGTGGCACTTGCCGAGGCACTCAACCACATGGAGTTGCCGGGGGTGCGCTGGAGGGCGCTTTCCTTCGAACCGGCCCTGCCTCCTTACGCCGGCGAGACATGCCAGGGGGTGCAGCCCCACGTGGGCGACCCGGCATCTTTCAAGCCTGTGATGGCCGGTATTGCGCTGCTCACGGCGCTCCGCACCATCCATCACCAACAATTCGCACTTCGCCCCGCTGACGCAATCTATGCTGATCCCCGCGCGATGGAGGCGCGCGGGTATGGTGCAGCAGGAGAGTGGGGCAGCGCCCACTTCGACCGGTTGGCGGGCGGGCCCAGCTTGCGCATGGCCATTGAGCAAGGCGCCGATGCGCACACGATTGCTGCCGGCTGGGCTAGCTCCGAGGCTGCTTTCGAGCGCCGACGCAGCGCGTATCTCCTGTACGACTGAGAGGTTCGCCTGCCTATCCTGTACCATTCACCGCGTCCTGCGGTGTTGGGATTCATCGTCTACACTTGCCAAGGAGAGAGATATGAAGACTCGTTCGTTCTATCTGCTGCTGGTGCTGGTGGTCAGCCTTGTGCTGAGCGCCTGTACGGCTGCGCCTGTTGCCCCTGCTGCACCCGCTGCACCTGCCGTTGACGCAACAGCGGCGCCTGCACAGGAACCCGCTGCCTCGAGTGATATCCGTGTCAGCTCCAGCGGGTATCAGGGCGACCTGAACTACTGGGTGCTCGGCTACACCCCTGGCAACCAGTTCGCCGTGCCGATGGAAGCCGCTGTTGCCGCGTTCGAGGCAGCCAATCCTGGCATCAACGTTGAGCTCATCGGCTACCCGCCGAACGATGAAGGCTTCACCAAGCTCAACACCGCTGTGCAGACCGGCCAGGGCGTTGACGTGCTGCGCCTGCCTTCCGACCGCCTGCTGGCCTTCGTTGCTGATGGGCTGATCGCCCCCGCCGAAGATTACATGACTGCTGAGGACCTCGCCGACTTCTATCCCAACGTGCTGGATGTCGTGCGCCTGCAGGACAACAAGGCGATGGCATGGCCGCTTTGGGTTGTGCCCATGGGCATGTACCTGAACACCGACGTCTTCGCTGAGCGCGGCGTCGAACTGCCGTCAACAACCTGGACCTGGGAAGAATTCGTTGACGTTGCCAAGCAGTTGACCTTTACGCGTGACAACGGCGAACAGGTCTACGGCTGGGCAGGCTTTGTAGACCCGGGCGTGGTCAACTCCTGGCCGCTCTTCATGAATGGCGGCCCGTCCATTCGCCCGGTGGTTGACGGCAAGTTCGGTTTCGACTCGCCCGAAGCAATCGCCGCCATCCAGCGCTATGCCGATCTGGCGCTTGTCGAGAAGGTCACACCGCCTGACTTTGGGGCCATGGCTGACGCCGAAGTCAAGGGTGGTTTCACAAATGGCCAGCTGGCCATGATCATTGATGCAACCGGCCCTGCCGCACAGTTCAAGGCCGACAATGTGAACTTCGAGATTTACCCGGTCCCGACCTTTGGCGACAATGAACCCGTAACGATTGGCGCAATGGGCCTGATCGCAGTGGTGCAGCAGGACGACGCGGCGCGCGTTGCCGCCGGCATGGACCTTGCTCGCTATTTGACCAGCGCTGCCGTTCAGGAAGATGTGCCGCCTTCCGACATTCACCCAGTTGGCTTCTACCTCGCGCCAGGCGCACGCGCCTCGGTGGTGGTTGCGCCCCCGCTGGACAACTTCCTTCCCTTCCTGCCGTACATGTACGTTACGCCGATTCTGAAGAACTGGTCGCCGCTGACCCGCATCGTCCATCCGGCGCTGCAGAACGTGATCTTCGGCCAGATCACGGCAGAGCAGGCCATGAACGAAATTGCACCCGAGATTAACGACTTGCTTTCGGAAGAAAGCCAGTAGTCGGTGTTCGCGTTGCCGGTTCCGCCAGTAGCCTTGGCGGAACCGGCAACCACATTGTGATTGGAGAGCGTTTTGGCAACAACCGATATTACAAGCGACGCGGTGGCGGCGCCGCGTAGCCCCGGGGCCGTAAGGCTCTTCTTCAGACGCTACGGCTGGAGCTATGCCTTTGTTCTGCCCAGCCTGATCACCTTCAGCCTCTTCGTGCTGATCCCTGTGATCTGGTCCTTCATCATTTCGTTCCAGGATTTCAGTTTGGTCCGTGGCGGTGTCTGGCAGAATCCGTGGTACCAGAACTATGTGGACGCATTTACCCAGCAGCGCGGCCTCTTTGTAACTGCGATTAGAAACACGCTCTTCTACAGCGTCTTCGTTGTCTCATCCAACATACTTTTGGGGCTCATCCTCGCCAGCCTCATCCAGCCCCTAGCCAAATACTTCAGGAGCATGTTCCGCGCAGCGTACTACCTGCCGGCTGTAACCTCTGCACTGATTGTCGGCATGACGTGGCGTTATATCTTTAACGCGCAATGGGGCTTTGCCAACTGGATGTTGGGCTTCTTTGGCGTGGAGCCAATTCGCTGGCTTTCGAATCCCAATATCGCCCTGGGGAGCATTACGCTTTCGGCCGTGTTGACCATGCCGGCGACTGCTGTCGTTCTCTTCAGTGCTGCCATGGGAAGCGTACCGGCTGAGTATTACGAGGCCGCGAAACTCGACGGCGCCGGCCCGATCCGCCGCTGGTGGAGCATCACTCTGCCGCTCATCCAATCGACGACGCTGTACCTTGTGGTGCTCTACACCATTGCCAGCTTCGAAGTGTTCGATCGTGTCTACGCCATGGTGCCGTCGGGGGTGGGCAACAGCACGCAGACAATAGTCACGCAGATCTACAACAACGGCTTCAAGGCGTTTGATTTCGGCATCGCCTCGGCCCAGGCGTTCGTTCTCTTTCTGATGGTATCGGTGCTGGCGGTCATTCAATTCCGTGCCCTGCGCAGCGATGTGGAGTATTGAAATGACAACTGCACATAGTGCGGGGGCGCCGCGCAAGGCACGTGTCAATGGTTGGTCAATTGCAGGTTGGTTGATACTCATTGTTACGTCGGTGATTTCGCTCTTCCCCATGTATTGGCTCTTCGTCAATGCGCTCACGCCGATTACGGCCGATCCGCCGCTTACGCCAATCCTCTGGCCGGCGTGGAGCCTCGACAACTTCAGGCGCTTGCTCCAGGGCAACGTCTATTACATCAATTGGATGCTCAACAGCCTGATGATTGCAACCGCGGTCACGGTTTGGCACCTCTTCTTTGACAGCCTCGCCGGTTACGCCTTCGCCAAGCGCAGATTCCCTGGACGCGAAGTGCTCTTCTGGCTCATGCTCAGCACGCTCATGGTGCCGATTCATGTGACGGTTGTGCCGCTCTTCGTGGTGACGAATGAACTGCATCTGATCGATTCGATTTGGGCGATAATTCTGCCCGGCACGGCCACCGCCTTCGGCATCTTCCTCATGCGCCAGTACATCCAGACGCTGCCATCCGAGCTGGAGGACGCGGCCCGCATTGACGGCTGCAGCGAGCTGGGGGTCTTCATCAACGTGATCCTGCCGCTCTCCGTGCCGGCGCTGGGCGCGCTGGCAATCTTCACCTTTGTGCGCCACTGGAACGACTTTCTCTGGCCGCTGATTGCGCTCACCCGCCCGCAAAACTACACGCTTACTGTTGGCGTCGCGAATTTGCAGGGCGAGTTCGCCACTGACTATGGCGTTATCTTTGCCGGGGCGGCGCTGGCCGCGCTGCCGATGATCATCTTCTTCTTCCTATTCCAGCGCGCCTTTGTCGAGGGCGTGCGCATGGGCGCAGTCAAAGGGTAGCCATGGACAAGAAGGGTTTTGCACTCATTGGTGCAGGATTGTTCGGCGAGCGCCACGCGCAGGCGTACAGCCGCCACCACGCCGTTGATTTCGTTGCCGTCTGCGACCTGGACTTGAAGCGGGCTGAGTTGATTGCCGAGCGTTACGGCGCCAGCTATGCCACCGATGACCTGCAGCGCGTGCTGGATGACCCGGCAATCACTGCGGTTTCCATTGCCACGCCCGACCACCTCCATCGCAACGTTGCCGTAGCGGCTGCGTCCGCCGGCAAGCATCTGCTGGTGGAAAAGCCGCTGGCCACCACCGTGGACGAAGCCGAAGAGATCACTGCTGTGGCAGCGGCCCACGATGTGACCCTCATGGTCGATTTCCACAATCGCGTCAACCCGCCCATGGTGCAGGCGCGTGATGCCATCCGCCGCGGTGACATAGGTTCACCGCGCTATGTCTATGCACGCCTGAGCAACACCGTGGCGGTGCCGTTGGAAATGCTGCGCTGGTCGGGGCGGTCATCGGGGCTCTGGTTTCTGGCCAGCCACATGGTGGATATTGTGCGCTGGATGCTGGATGACGAACCCGTGCGCGTCTATGCCGTCAGCCGGTCGGGCGTGCTATGCGAGGCGGGTGTCGACACGCCCGATTTCCACGTGGCTACGGTTGAGTTCCGCAGCGGTGCGGTGGCGCTCTTTGAGCATGCCTGGATCCTGCCGCGCTCGCATCCCACGGTGAAGGATCTGAAGATGGAGATACTGGGCAGCCGCGGCGCGATCAATATTGACGGTTCGCACAACCGCCTCCTGGAACTTTACGGGGAGCGCGCCTCCTACCCAGATCTGCTCGCTCCGCCCACCGGGCCGCACTTGACCGGCTTCGTGCTCGATAGCATTGTCCACTTCGTTGATACCGTGACCGCAGGTGCTGAACCCATCGCCACCGGCGCCGACGGGATTGCAGTGACCAGGGTTCTCTGCGCGATTGAGCAGTCGGCCATGAGTGGGCAGCCGGTGGATTTGTAGCCAATACAGAGGAGCACGCGGTGTTGATTGTCGGCTTGATGTCTGGCACTTCGATGGATGCGATTGACGCCGCGCTGGTTCAGATCAGCCCGGACGCAGCACCGCGCACGCTGCGCATGCAGGTGAGGTACTTTCTCATGGCGCCTCTTGACCCTGCACTGCGCGAGCGCGTACACGCCCTTCTGCCGCCTCACCAGGGCAGCACGGTGGACGTCTGTGAGGTCAACGTTCTGCTCGGCGAGGCTTTCGCCGCGGCGGCCACGGACTTGTTGCATGACGCCGGCTGCACGATGGCCGATGTTGACTTGATTGCCTCTCACGGGCAGACGGTCTATCATCAGGTTGCGAATGGCGCAGTGCGTTCCACGCTGCAGATTGGTGCGCCAGCGGTGATTGCGGCGCGTACTGGCTGCACCGTTGCCTCCGATTTCCGCACGGCGGATATGGCGCGCGGCGGTGAGGGCGCGCCGCTGGTGCCCTACCTTGACACGCTGCTCTTTCGCCACCCAACCCTGCGCCGCGCCGTACAGAACATTGGCGGCATTGGCAATGTGACCTACCTGGCCCCCGACCAGCCGCCGCTGGCGTTCGACACCGGCCCGGGCAACGTCCTGATCGACGAGGCTGTCCGCCAATTGAGCGGCGGTCGTCTCCTGTTTGATGAAGATGGGCGCATGGCGGCCGCGGGCGCACTCGACGAGGAGCTGCTGGCCGACCTGCTGCAGCACCCTTTTCTGCACCGCAAGCCGCCGCGCTCCACAGGTCGCGAACTCTTTGGCCCGGCCGAGGCGCAGGGAATTATTGCGCGCGCCGCCGCGGCCGGCCTGCCCCCTGAGGATACCGTCGCCACCATCACCGCTCTCACGGCCTGGAGCATCGGCGAGAGCTGTCAGCGCTACTGCGGCCCGGTTGATGAGTTGTGGCTCTCGGGTGGGGGCAGCCGCAATCCAACGCTACGTGCTCTGCTGGTTGCGGCCATGCCCGGCACGCAAGTGCGGCTGGCTGACGAGTTCGGCCTCGACGCTGACGCCAAGGAAGCCGTTGCCTTTGCCCTGCTGGGCTATACGTGCGTGCATGGCTACCCGGCCGGCATGCCTGAGGTGACTGGGGCCGACACACCCGCCGTGTTGGGCAGCATAACGCCCGGCGCCAACTACCGCGCCCTGCTGGCTAATGTGCTGGCCGCACCCGTGGATGCACCTGAACGGATCGTGCTGGCGTAGCTATTGAATGAAAGCAAGCTTTGCTGGATTGGAGCAGGGATTGGGGAACGCGGCTCGTTCTCTGGTCCCTGTTCACTTGAAGTCCTTGAGGAGCCCCATTGTGACCGAGACCTATACACCGCTGACCGAGGCGCGCAATCTGGCAACGATTCGGATTGATGAAGCGGACGCGCGTGAGATCGTGCGGCTCATCAATGCCGAGGACGCGCAGGTAGCTGCGGCCGTTGCCGCGGTTGGCGATCAAATTGCCGCTCTGGCGGAGCAGACCGCCGCCCGCATTGCGCGCGGTGGCCGATTAATCTACGTTGGCGCCGGAACCTCGGGGCGACTGGGCGTGCTGGATGCCTCGGAATGCCCGCCCACCTTCAGCACGCCGCCCGGCGTCATCTGCGGGCTGATCGCGGGCGGGCCCGACGCGCTGACGAACGCCATGGAAGACGTTGAGGACCAACCTGAAATCGGCGCGCGCGATCTGGCCGCGCTCAACGTGGGCGCGGACGACGTGGTGGTCGGCCTGGCCGCCAGTGGGCGCACACCCTATGTGCTGGGGGCCATTGCCGAGGCCGGTCGGCGCGGAGCGCTGCGCGCAGGAGTCACCTGTTCCCACCCCTCGCCACTGGGCGATGCCGTTGAAATTGTCATTGCGCCGCTTGTGGGCCCCGAGGTGATTGCCGGCTCTACGCGCATGAAGGCAGGGACGGCGCAGAAGCTGGTTCTCAACAGCCTGAGCACCACGGTGATGGTGCTGCTGGGCAAGACCTACAGCAATCTCATGGTTGACATGCAACCGCTGAATGCCAAGTTGCGACGGCGCGCTGTGCAGATCGTAGCCACGGCAACCGGCCTCCCGCTTGAGGCTGCGGCCGCAACCCTGGAGTCGGCCGGCCTCAACACAAAAGTTGCCATCGTAATGACCCTGGCGCACGTTGACCGTGAAAGAGCCGTCGGCCGGCTCGAATCGAGCGCCGGCCATGTGCGCGAGGCAGTGCGCTAAGATGCCGCTATTGCTTGGCGTCGACGGCGGCGGCACGCAAACCCGCGCCCTGATTGCGATTGCGCCAGGCGAAGTGATCGGGCGCGGCGTTGCGCCGGGCAGCAATCCGCGCACCCGAGGGATTGAGGCCGCGACGGCGGCCATTCAGGAGGCTATTGCCAAGGCGCTTGCCGCTGCCGGGCTGCCCAACGATACGTTGTTTGCGGCCGGTTGCCTGGGCATTGCCGGCGTCGGCCGCCCTGTTCATTTGGCTCAGATGCAGGCATGGGTTGACGATTCCCAGCTTGCGCAGCGCTGCGTCGTCGTGACGGATGTGGCCCCGATCCTGGCCGCCGGTACGCCCAATGGCTGGGGCGTCGCTCTGATCAGCGGCACCGGCTCATCTTGCTTCGCCCGTGCGCCCGACGGTCGCACGCTGCAGGTGGGGGGATGGGGCTACATGCTGGGCGACGAAGGCAGCGGCTACGATGTCGCACTGCGCGCCCTGCGCCTTGCAACGCAGACCGCCGATGGGCGCGCCGAAGCGCATGGCATACTGGCGGCCGTGCTGGTTGCATGGGACCTTCGAGACCCCACTAACCTCGTCGCGCAGGTTTACGAAAAGGGAATCAGCCGGCCCGAGCTGGCAGCATTGACGCGCCCACTGCTCAAGTTGGCAAACGCAGGCGACGCCGATGCTCTGGGATTGTTCGAGCAGGCCGCTGCTGACCTCGCGCACATGGCGGCGACTGCCGCGCGCCGGTTGAGGCTGGTGGATCCGCCGCTTGCGCTGGCGGGCGGACTGTTTGGAGCTAGCGACGGCTTGCGCGCACGTGTGACTGCGCTGCTTGGCGATGGCTGGGGCCCCACAACATGGGTTGCCGACCCGGCCCAGGGCACACTCATCCTGGCGCAGCGCCTGCTGGAGGAGTGAGCCGGAGTTGAGCGCAAGACGATCCGACACAGGAGCGCTGGCGGGCCTTGCTTGATGCGGATGGCTATGGCGTGACGCCCGTGCGCGACCGCCAGTACTTCCGCTCCATTTACTTCCGCGAGCCGGGTGGCGTGCTGCACGAGATTGCCACTGACGGCCCGGGCTTTCTGTGGGATGAAGCCGAAGCAGCCCTGGGCACTGCGCTCAAGCTGCCGCCCTGGCTGGAGGCGCAGCGCGAACGCATTGAGGCCGCGCTGCCTCCACTCCAGGCGCCTGTCTCCGCCGCCGGTTGAGGCCGCGGCCCACATGCAAGCAAAGGCGTCGCAACCGAGAGGGTTGCGACGCCTTTGCGTTTAGGTTGGCCCATGCGGGCTATTTGGCTATTGGCCTTGTGGCACCACAATATCATAGTAAAACTTCGACTCGCGCGTGTTGTTGAGCGGCACGTGAATGTGCTTGATCTCTGTGTATTCCTTGAGGCCCCATGTGCCCAGTTCGCGCCCGATGCCGCTCTGCTTGTAGCCGCCAAAGGGCGCTTCGGCGCTAATGATGTGGTAATCGTTGATCCAGATTGTGCCCGCCTGAATGCGCTCGGCCACGCTCACAGCACGCTCCACGTCGCGGCTCCACACGCCCGCAGCCAGCCCGTAGATGGTGTCGTTGGCCATGCGGATGGCATCTTCCACGCTGTTGTACTTGATGACCACCAGCACCGGCCCAAAGATCTCTTCCTGCGCAATGCGCATCTTGTTATCCACATTCGTGAAGATTGTAGGCGAGATGTAGTGACCGTTGGCAAGCTCGGGGTCCGTGGGACGCTGGCCCAGCAGCACGGGCGTCGCCCCCTCGTCAATCCCCAGCTGGATGTAGCTTTCCACGCTGCGCAGCTGGCCTGCCGAAATCAGCGGGCCGAGATCGGTCGCGCCATCACTGGAGAGACCCATCTTCAGGCGGCTGGCTCGCTCAACCAGCCTCTCCACAAACTCGTCATGCAGCGAAGCGGGCACAAAGAGGCGCGTGCCGCTCTCGCAGGCCTGGCCGTTGTGCATAAAGGTGGCCCACAGGCTGCCATCGATGGCAAGGTCAAGGTCGGCGTCATCCAGGATAATATTGGGGGACTTGCCCCCCAAATTCGAGCGTCACCTTCTTGATGGTGCTAGCCGCCTGCACCATAATCTCGCGGCCCACCTCGGTGCTGCCCGTAAACGCAATCTTGTCGACAAGGGGATTCGTGCAGAGTTCGGGGCCGACCACCTGGCCCGGGCCGGTGAGCAGATTGAGCACGCCGGGCGGAAGCAGCCCAGTGTCGTGGATGATCTCGACCATTTTGAGCGCGCTGTAGGGCGTGAAGGTGGCCGGCTTGAGGATGACCGTGTTGCCTGCCGCCAGCGCCGGTGCAACCTTCCACACAGCCATGAGGAAGGGGAAGTTCCATGGAATAATTTGCCCGCAGACGCCAATCGGCTCGCGCCGCACAATGTTGTAGGTGAGCGCAGGGAAGGTAATCTGCGGAATCGACTCGAGCGGCTCAAAGTCGGCCAGCTTGGCAAAGTGGCGGAAGTGGATTAGCCCCACGGGCATATCCATGAGATTGGCCTTGCGCCACGTGCAGCCGCTGTTGCGCATCTCGGCATCGGCGATCTCATCCTGGCGCGCCTCGATGGCGTCTACGAGTGCGTGCAGCAGGCGCGAGCGCTCGCCGTGGCCCATGTTGGGCCAGTAGCCGTCATCAAAGGTCGCGCGCGCTGCCTGAATCGCTATGCGCGTGTCCTCGATATCGGCCTGTGCCACGTTGCCAAGTAGATCGCCGTTGGATGGATCGACCATGGGGCGATACTGACCGGCCACGGGGGCAACCCATGCGCCGTTGATGTAGAGTTCATGCTGCGGCAAAGCGGCGCTGCTGTGGCCGGCGCCGTTGGTTGTCTCTGTGCGGATGGCTGTGACCATGTCAATCTCCTTCTCGCGGCGGGTCCGTGCGCGCGCCGCACGGCACGGGCGCGCATTGTCTGCGCATAGTGTGGCGTGGACCGGTTCCCGCAGGATTGTGGTGAGGTTTTTGGATGTGCGACAGAACGCCGAGCCGCTTCTGTATGCCACAATGCCGGCACGCTACTCCACAGTCTCCAGCACAGTGTCAGTGGGCCAGGCGTCGGGGAGCAGCAGCTGGTCGTCGCCAAGGGGCGGGCCGAAGAGAGGGCCAGCGGGGCGCAGGGCGCTGGCCGGTAGAATCGAGGGCGCACCGCCCGGTGGCGTCCAGATCAGCTCGAGCGCGCCGTTCGCGCCCGTTGGGGATGCGAACTCCACGCTCACTGGGTGCTCACCGGCCGGCAGGGTCACCGTGCCTTCGGCTGTGCCGCCCTCCGGATTTTCGACCTCCGCCAGCGTCACCTCGCCCACACGCAGCGCGCCGGCGCCCGGCATGGTAATCTGGAACGCGTACTCTCCGCTTTGTGGCGCGGTCAGGAACGCTTGCCAGTGCGCTTGCAGCGGGCGATTACGGCTATCCACCTGGCCGCCCAGGCAGCAGGTGGCCAGCGCATTCTCCTGCCGCAATTGGGGCGGCAGCCCCTCGACTTCCACAACGCCGCTCCAGCCCTGCGACGCGCCATCGGAGAGAGTGAGTTCGGCGAGGGAGATCGCGGCGTACTGCGGTTCGGCCATGGGCAACACGCGTGCCCAGGTCAGCGTCACCCCGCCGGCGGGCCCGCTGAGGACGATTGCGTGGTCGCCGCGCGCCAGATTGAGGAGGATTGCCGTGTTCTCTTCATCGGCAGTACGCGCCAGGATGGGAACACCGTCCAGCGTGAGCATTGCCGGCGCGCCTTCCAGGCGGAAGCTATAGTTCCACTGCTGGGGCACGCGCAGCGTGGCGCTCCACGTGGCAGGCGCGTCCTGGGCGACGGTGAAGGGCGGCGCCGCACCGAGTTGGTCGACGCGCGCGCTTTGCCCCGCACTGGTGACGAGCGCGCCGCGGCTGGCGGCCACATCCTGGGCAGGAACGTAGAGCAGGTCAAAATAGTGGCTCTCATCTGCGCGCCGATAGTCGACGGGCGTGGCAGTGGGATAGAGCTCCAGCAGCCACGGCAGGTAGGCGCCCTGACCGGGATATAACATGAAGGCAAGGCCGCGCGTGCCATCCTCGGGCAAAGGGAGGAATGATCCCGGTGCGCGCACGCCGCCGCGCGCTGCATCGGGCGCAAGCAGCCGCACCCAGCCCGAATTGACCATATGGAACGAGTCGCCCATTGAAACGTGAAGCGTATCCGGCGGCAGCAGGGTGAGTGCGTAGCCCTCCTGGTTCCAGCCCTCCCACCTGTTCATTTGCGCATAGTCGGTGAAATAGAAGCGCAGATCGGCGGCCAGCGGCAGAACCAGCACGAGCGCAACTGCCGGGTAGGCAAGCCACTCGAGCCTTCGGCGCTGGCGGGGCGTCTGCGCCAAGCGCACAATGCGCTGCAGCAGATCGTCCAGCAGCACAGCCGCGCCCAGGAAGAGGGCAGGCAGAGCAGTGGCCATGCGCTGCAGGTTGGGCGTCTCCACGGTGAGCACCATGCCGGTCATGCCCACGATGGCCCAGAGGGCGAGCGATTGCGCACGCGGGTCGCGCAGGCGCACGGCGCTGTATCCCAGGCCAAGCAGCAGCAGCAGCGCGAGCACGGGCCCGGTGAGTGGGTGGTCCGTGGGCCAGAAGCCCGCCCCGTCACCATAACGGCCAAAGATGCCGAGCGAGCGCCCCACCTGCTCGGCAAGCAGGCGCGGCGTCTCCCACGTGGGGTCGTAATAGTGAAGGCGTTGCGCGTTCTCGGGGCGGAGGCACGGAGGTCTCGGCAAAACGCAAAGCAAACTCCCTGGGGAAGAGGGTTGTTTGCGCAAAGAAGGGCGCGCAAATCGCCACCGAGGCGATGGCAGCCAGCGCAAGGCCGCGCAGCAGGCGCGGCCAGTCGCCATCGCGCACGGCCGCCCAGCGCAGCAGCCACGCCACGCCAATCAGGGCGGCCAGCAGCGCCCATGTGCGCCCGGAAGGATAGAAGTAGAGCGAGAAGCCGCCGGCGAGGCCCGCGCCGATCCAGGCCAATGAGCGGCCGCGGCGCGCTCCCTCGAGCAGGAGCGCCACACTCAGCGCCCAGAGCGCGGCTGTCGGGCCGGCCTCGCTGGTCTCACGCGCAAATTGCAGCACCATCCCCGCCATCCCGAACAACGCCCCTGCAAAGAGCGCCACCCGCCAGTTCCAGTTGCGTGCGCCTATCCAGATCACGGTGACCAGCGTGCCCACGCTCCAGAGGGCGGTAAAAAGACGCGCCTGCACATACCCGATGCCAAGCAACTTGAGCCAGCCCGCAAGCAGGTAGAAGTACATCATGCTAATGCGATACCAGCCCGCCTCGAAGAGCTGTTGTGGCGTGGTGCCGCGCAGCACCTGCATGGCGGTTGCCGTGCGGTCGCCTTCGTCGGGGTTGATGCCGAGAGGGATGCGGTCGATCCAGAGCACGCGCGCGACAATGGCCGCGGCCACAATGATCAGGAGGGCGATGTAGAAGGCGGTGCGCCCGCCACGCCCCTCGGGTAGCTCGCTCTGCCAGCGCGCCGTGGGCGACTCGTAGCGCCAGACGGCTGCGCCGGTGAAGGCCAGCACCGCAATCGTCGCCAGCCAGAGCCATGGGCCATAGGGCGAGCGCAGGTTGTCAACCAGCGTTGTGTAGGTGATGGCAGTCAGCGCAAGCGCGATCACAACACCCAGCGCAAGCATGCGCCAGACGACCGCTTCGCCGGCAGCGCGCGGAGGCACGACCGGCGCGAGCACAAATGGGCGTGCCGTGCGTGCCAGCACGACAGCCGCGAGCGCGTAGAGGAGCAGCGGCTGCCACATGGGTGCGTCGCCGCGGACCAGGTATTCGCCCGCAGCCGCCACAGCCAATGCGGCCATTGCTGCAAGCGCCGCAATCACGGGGCGCTTCATGGCGTCTCAACCTCGAGGCGCACCAACCGCCCGCCCTGCACATCCGTAATCCAGAGCGAGCCGTCGCCTGCCACGGCAATGCCAATGGGCTTCACCATGTCGGGCTGCTGCGGCAACTGCCAGTAGAGACC
Source organism: uncultured Chloroflexia bacterium (assembly GCA_963773745.1). Classification (GTDB taxonomy): domain Bacteria; phylum Chloroflexota; class Anaerolineae; order Caldilineales; family Caldilineaceae; genus UBA5069. The sequence continues at coordinate 119,526 of CAVZCL010000001.1, read as the reverse complement.
GTGCGGCGCGTCCGCTCCCAGGCCGCTGTGCAGCACAATGCGGCTCTCTTCCGGCTGCGTAATGTAGAGGTCACCGTTCGGCGCATTCCCCAGTGCCAGGTGGGGGCTGTCCACCGTGTTGGCCGATGCCACATTCCACGCGCCAAGGCGGTTGCCTTCGTCATCGTACTGCACCAGTTTGTTGATGCTCATGGCAACGGCAAAGATGGTGCCGTCGGGCGCAACCGCCACGTCGGTCACCTGGGCGTCCTCACCGGGCCAAACAGGGATCTCCATGCTCAGTTCGCCATTTGGCAAGAGCGCAACCAGCCGCTGGCCGGGCGTGTGCGCCACCCAGATGCGCCCCTCTGCGTCGACCGCCAGCCCGCGGCTGCGGCCGATGGCGATCTCCGCAGGCGCAATTGTGCGCACATATTCCCCATCGGCGGAGAAAACGACGATCGCGCCCGCCTCAGCATCGAGCACGTAGACTGTGCCGCCGCCTTCACCTCTTGCGTCTACGGCGACGTCATACGGTTCGCCCAGCGCCGCCACCTCACTGGTGACAGTGCGCTCGAGGCGACCGTCCGGCGAGACGACGTAGAGCATGCGCGCCGCCGAATCCACCACATAGCCGCGCCCGTCGGGGCCAACGGCAACACCGGTTGGGTGCGCGAGGTCCGTCAGCAGCGTGGTGATTGTGCCGGTGAGGGGCACGCCCGTAACACCCTGTACGGGACGCGCCGCGCCGAACTCGGTTGGCAAGGCTCCAGGCTCGTCCAGCTGCGGCATTGTAATGCGATCATAGCTCCCCAAAGGTGGGAAGAGCGCGGCGCTAGGCACCGGCACACGCGCACTGCCTGGTGGCGTCCACTGCAGACCAATGCGGCTGTGGTTGTTGATGGCGCGATAGCGCACGCGAATGTCGTGCAGCCCCTCGCTCAATTGCGCCCACGTCTCGATTGTCAGGTTGCCCGTGCGTGTGGCGATCAAATCCTGCCCGTCAATCCACAGCTGCGCCTCATCGATGGCACTGAGCGCAAAGATGTAGTCGCCGGCTACGGGTATGGCGATTTTGCCCGTCCACTCCACGCTGAAGGGGCGGGGCAGCGGTGGCCTGTAGAAGACCATTGCCAGTTGAGGCGAGATCTCGGCGTGGATGACGGGCCCCTCCCAATCGGCATTGGCGTAGAAGTTGCCCAGCAGCCCGTTGGCGGTCACCGGCTCCGTGAAGAGGCGTGTGGAGGGCAAGACCGCCTCGCTTTCGCCTTCGGGCGCCCAGCGCAACTGCAGCGGACCGGGCGCACCCACGGCGCGCACGCGCAGCATATGGTTGCCCAGTGCGGGCGTGAGCGTTGTGGCAAGGGAGCCCGTGCCCGAGAGCACGACGCGTTCGTCCAGCAGCAGTTCGGCATAGGCCGGCGCAATCAGACGGAAGTGGTGAGGCGCGAAGGTGGTTGTGCGCAGCACGCCTTCGTACTCGGCCGAGAAGGGAGTGGGCAGCGGGGGCGCGCTCTGCCAGTCGAAGTCAATCGTGGGCGCGCGTGTCGCGGTAGCCGGCTCGCCCTCCCAACCTTCATTCGCATAGTAGCGCGCTTCGAGCCCTTGCGCCGCATCGAGCACGGTGCGCGTCAGGTGGACTGTGCGTGTGGAGACCGACTGGCTAAAGGAGGGCGTCTGCTCCGTGAATGTGCCGTCGGGGTACATTGTTTGCAACTGCTGGTAGAGCGCGTCGCTGTCGGCGTCGAGGAAGAGCCATACGTCCTTGTCTGCAGGCCAGATGAGCGGCATGGACGTGTTACCCTCAATCGGGATGTACCGGTGACGCCACTCGGGTGCGAGAAAGCTCAAGGGCGGTCGGCCGTCGAAGTAGCTGACGACGTACGCTTCCGACTGATCGGGGTCGAGCTTCGAGAGTGCGCGTGCGGTCAAAGTCTCGGGCGTGGAGAAGGCGTTCCAGACGGCAAAGTCATGCTGTTGGACCACGAAATACTGGTTCAGGTGCCATGCGGCCACGGGCAGCATGAGCAGCCCGGCGAAAACGGCTGCAGCGTTGGGGCGGTAGCGGCCGCCGCTGGATCGCTCCCACGCGCGCAGCAGCTCGGCCAGGGGGACGAGCGCAATCAGGTAGGCGGCAAGCATGGCGCCATTGGCGCGCAGTGACTGCGGCGCCTCAAACGCGAGGGTGAGGATGCCGCCCATGAGCGTGAAGCCAAGCCAGAGCAGCAGCAGCAGGTAGCGCGGGCCGGCGGAAGCGCCAGAGGCAGATGCCCAGCCCCAGCACAAAGAGGCCGCCGAGGATCGGATCGAGCATGGGGCGGCCCGGGAGGTTGTGTCTGCCGTTGGGGTCGCCTTCCACATTGAACATGAGCGCATGCGTCACGGCATTGTCGAGCAGCGCCTGTACGCGCTCTTCGGGCGCCACCCTGGTCAGCAGGAAGGTGTCGGCCGATCGCTTAAGGAAGAACTCGCGATTTGTGGCAGCGAAGGTAAGCAGCGGCGCCATGACGATGATCGCCGCCAGCGCCCAGAGCAGGAGGCCGCGCCATGATCCAGCCCACCGGTTGCGCCGCGCCCCCAGCGCCACCAGCAAAAAGAGGGGCAGCACGGGCAGGAAGAGGCGGAACGATGAGTAGAAATTGAGCCCCATGCCCAGCGCCACACCGCTGAGCAGCCACGCGCCCATGCGCTGTGTGCGCAGCGCATGCAGCAACAGGCCAAGCGCCAGCAGGATGAAGAGGGGCGTGGCAATATAGTTGACGGCGATCCGGCTGAAGTTGAGCGACCACGACGAGACGGCCAGCACCGCCGCGAAAATGAGCCCCATTGTGGGGCCGACGAGCGATCGCTTGCGCCCATGCGCCGGTTCGGTGTGAAAGAGCTCGGCGGCGGCGAGGTAGCCGGCTGCCACCATGGCAATCCCCATAAGCGCAGAAACGAGGCGGGCGGCGGTGATCGTCTCGCCAAGCCAGAGGAAGGCAGCCGCCACGAGGTAGTTGTGATGCGCCGTGTGCGAGGTGGAGCCGAGGAAGAAGGGGCGGTAGGCTGGGTTGCGGAGAATGTCCTGGGCTGCCAGGGCGTTTTCGGCTTCGTCATGCCAGACGCCAAAGGGCATTGTGCCGATGTTGGGCAGCCGCAGCGCCGACGCAAGCGCCACAAGCGCAAACAGCGCCAACGCCACGCGCCAGCCCATGGCGCGCGCCCCTTGCCGCAGGGCGCAGGCCATAGTCGAGCGCCAGGCCGCCCAGGAGCAGCGCGCCCAGACTGGCGAGGTGGAGCGTCCAGCCCCACGCTGTGGGCTTGTCGACGATGAAGTGGGGCGCGGCCGCAGCCGCCGCCACCAGCGCCATAGCGCAAAGCGCCGCGCCCGCCCAGGCAATCGTCCTGTGCCGAAGCAAGGGCCGGTCGCCGATGGCAAGCGGCTCCATTGCGCGCGGAAACGCAAGCAGATAGAGCGCAATGGCTGCCGCATAGAGCGCAGCGCCGTCCCAGCCATGCTCTGCCTGCACCAGGCGCTGAGCCAGGAGGGCAAGCAGAATTGCCAGCACCCCAACGCCAATGCGCGGCAGGGTGGCAGGGAGGGTTGTGCGTGCTTTGGCGGGCAGGGAGAGGGTCGTTGCCATGGCTCGCGCTCGGGGAGGGTGGCCGACGTGGTGGAGAGGTGTTGCTATGCGTTTCGTAGCGGCTGCTTCAGCTGCCGTTCTCGAGGAAGAGACGCGATTGGAGAGAACGGCAGCTGAAGCAGCCGCTACGAAGTACGCGTGCGCCGTGTTGTAGGTCACGTCTCCTGACGTGACGCTGTCCGTGACGCAATGCAGAGGCCCCAAACGGAGGGCTGGAAGCCCCCCGCTACGAAGTGCGCTACCCTTCGTAGCGGGGGCGTTAGCCGCCGTAGGTAGCCAGCGCGCCGCCTCGCTGAGAACGGCGGCTTACATCGCCGCTACGCAAGCTCACGGACTTGGGAGATGCAACGCTGAAGCTTCTGCGTCGCGCCTTCCACCTGCGCTACGCAACACCACCCTTCTTCTTGCTTACGGCACCTGCAGGAAGAGCATCACGCGGTTGTTGTCGGCGTCGGCCACAAGGATTGAGCTGTTGGCTAGATCGGCGGCCAGGCCATTAGGCAGCCCCAGCCGGTTGGCCTCTGCGCCAAAGCGGCCGAACGAGCCCTTGAGCGTCCCGTTCATGTCAAAGACGAAGACGCGGAAGTACTGCGGGTCGCTGGCGTAGACGTCGCCATTCGCGGCCACGGCCAACCCGGGCTTGTCGTAAATGTCTTTGCTCTCCCAGCCGGGCACCGGCCACTCGGCCAGGAAGCCGAGGTTGCCGTCAAACTTCTGGATGCGCCGGTTCCACGCGTCGGCAACGTAGATGCTGCCGTCGGTCGGGTCCACCGCCACGCCGGTTGGCTCGTCAAAGCGGCCCGCGACCACGCCGCCGCCGCCGATCTGATCCACCAGCGCGCCGTCGGGCGTAAAGCGCACAATGCGCTTGTTGCCGGTGTCGGCGACGAGGAGGTTGTTGTTAAGGTCAAAGGCAATTCCGCGCGGGCCAAAGAGCGCGTTGGCGTCGCCCAGTTCACCGTTGGTTGTGTTGAAGTAGCCCCACTTGCGCAGGAACGTGCCCGCGGCGTCGAAGACCTGAATGCGGCCGTTCCACGTGTCGGCCACGTAGATGTTGTTGTCAACGTCAACCGCAACGCCCCACGGTTCGTTGAACTGGCCGTCACCTAACGCGAGTGGGCCGTCACCATCAGGATCGACGCAGCCCCCTTCGGCGCCTGCGGCCAGGTCGCAGCGGCTGCCGAAGACGGCGCGCTCAGCGCCGGTGGGGTCCACCACAACAATGCGCTGGTTGCCGGAATCGGCAATCACGCGGTTGCCATTGGGCGCAATCGCGACGGCGCGCGGCTTCGACAGCGCCAGGCCGCCATAGGGGCCGGTGAGGATGGCCGTCGCGTTCTGGTTGAAGTCGGTCACCGTCACGGCGGGGCTCGTGCTGGTTCCAGCAAGCGGCGTCACATTGAGGTCCCAGATTTGGTTCGCCAGGTCCTTGCGCACCCACATGTCAAACTCGCCGCGTGCGGGCCACTGCGTCAGATCGCGGAAGCGCGAGAAGTCGCTCGTGTCGCGGTGGCGGCGGAAGAGCGCAATCTGCCAGAGGCGCTCGCGCTGCTGTGGATCGGTGAGCGCGAACATGATGCGCTCCCGCGTGAGGTTGAAGTAGTCCATATCGGGCCACCAAATGCGCCGATAGGTGCGCTTGACGTAGTCGCGCTCGAGGTAGGGCAGCACTTTGTCGCGGTTGGGCGGGCCCACCAGGACAATCGGAGCGCTCATGCTGTTGCCGTCGGGGTTTGCTCCGTAGAAGCGCGCGTTCGGGTAGTCGCGCAGATACCAGGTGAAGGGCCATGACGACTCGTCGTCATAAGCGACGACGATGTTGCGATCGCCCACAGTGCGCTGGCTGATGCTCTCGATTTCGCGCATGGCGCGTTTGACGTCGGGGCTGGCGTGCGCATAGACCAGGTACTCGGTCGCCATGTCGTAGTTGACAAAGGTGAGCATGAGCGAGGCGCGCGTGTTCATGACAAAGAGAATCGCAACCAGCGCGACGCCGTAGAGGGGCGCGGCGCGCTTCCAACCGGCCTTCGTGCTCCAGCGCGTGGCGAAGTAGACAAGCGCCGCGAGCGCCGCACCCGCGAGCAGGAATGCCATCCACGCGGCAATCGCCTCACTGCCGCGGCCTGCGTCCGGCACAATGCGGATGAGGATGAAGAGCAGCAGCAGGGCAGCGGGCATGAGGCCAATCAGCCACGCGGTGCGGTTGGCCCACGCCTCCCGCCAGTTGATGCCGTGGATGAGCCGCCCCGCCCACCAGCCGCCAAAGACGCACATGGGCAACGCCATATGCGTGAGCAGCCAGGGCATCTTTTCGCCGGCAACCGTGTAGGCCGACCACATGCCCACAACCCACACAAGCGCGAAGACCACGAAGTTGTTGCGCGTGGTAATGGCCGCCTCGGGCGACCACGAATCGCGCGTTTGCAGGCAGATCAGTGGCGGCAACGGGCGACCAGTCGCGTTTGAAGACGAAGCCGCGCACGAGCGCCACCGCACCGGCCAGCGTGAGGATGATCGGCAGGAACTCGTACAGCGCGCCAATGAAGGGGTAGTAGTACCAGGGTTGGCTGCCTCGCTCCACATTCTGCTGCGCCAGCCAGTAGCCAAGGCTGCCCACAATCCCCGAAGCAAGGCCGTTGCGGGTATTCGTGAAAAAGGTGGTGTAGAAGAGCACCTGGATGACCCAGAAGGCAGCCATCAGCTGGGCCCACTGGTTGAGGCCAATGCGCCCCTCTTCGTCGCCCTTGCGGATGACTCGAAACCAGAGGAAGGCCAGCACAATCGCCAGCAGCGTCACGCCGCCCACAAGCAGCGCCATGCGCGTGATCATTGCGTCGTTCATGTACTCCGAGCTGGAGAAGACCTTGGCCTCGCCACCCAGCGCAAGGTGCGCAAAGGGGGCCATGAAGGGCAGCACCAGGGTTGCCATGAGGATGGCGATATCAGCAGGCAGCGCGCTGCGCAGCCTGCTCCAGCCCTTGTTGCGCAGCAGGAAGTAGAGCGCAAGCGCCACCGTCACCAGCAGTGCCGCACCCACCAGCGGGACGGCGATGTTGTCCTGGTCGTTATGGTGGAAGTAGTAGGCGACAATGCCCAGGGGGATTGCCGGGCCGATCACAACCAGCGTGCGCCACGAAATCGCCTGCCAAAGCGCGAGCAGCACAAAGAACGCGCCAAAGACAGCGCCCGTAATGAAGGAGTTCTCCATTGTGACGAAGCTGAAGCCCATGGCCAGCACCATGAGCATGAGCCAGCGGTAGCGGCGCGTCTCCAGATAGCGGAATGCGCCCAGCGCCCAGAGCGTGGTGAATGTGGCAATGAAGATGTCGTCGCGAATGTAGCGGCTGTGGAAGAGGAGACTCGGGCTGACGGTAATCAGCACGGCCGCGACCAGCGCACCGCTGCGCCCGATCCAGCGGCGGAAGGCGTACATCAGCCCCACGAGCGATGTGCCCAGCAGTGCCGGAACCAGGCGCGACGAGAAGTCGCTCGCGCCAAAGAGGAAGTAGCTCAACGCCGTCATGTGAAAGCGGAAGGGGCCGTGCATCATTGGGTTGTGCTCGTAGCGCCCCTCGTTGAAGAGGTAGTAGCCGTACATGGTGTGCAGGCTCTCGTCGTGGCTCATGCCGCGTGCGCCCAGGTTGTAGAGGCGCAGCACGGCGGCCAGCAGTACGAGTCCCACCCAAATGACGGTCTCCCAGCGCCACGCCGGGAAAGCAGCCAGCGGTCGATCGAGCCAGGAGACGCGCGCCGGCGCCTCATCGACGAGTGGAAGGGGCGCGGCGATCGCTCTCAGCAACGGGCGCAATTTCGGGGTCGAGCACAAGGTCACTCATAAACCAAAGCCTCCAAAGGGGGCGAAGTGCAAGCGATGGCAAGGCGGCGCAGCGGCGAACAACCAGCTACGGCGTCGCCCACAAGTTCACGGATTCGGGGGCGGCGGCGGGTGCAGCCCGATAGAGCAGCCAGCGCAGACGCGGCTTCCAGCCGGCATTCCAGCGCTGGTCGCCGCTCTCGTACGTGGTGAGAGAAGGCAGATCCTGGGGCAGCCAGCTTGAGCGCAAATTCACTGTGCTGCCGATGTACGCCTGGTTCCAACCATTGTCGGCGTTTGCATCGCTGGATGGGCGCATGATGATGAGCGGCGCGGCGTGCCGGGTTTGCGTCGCCGCCAATATTCGGTGCGGTCACGAAGGTGATATTCGCCATGTCGCGCAGCAGCCAGCCAATGAGCGGATCGGCCGCTTGCGTGGGGCCGGTGACGATCTGCACGGGCAGTTCGGCGGTGTCACCCGTGCGGCGGTCACTGAGCGCGCGCACGTCGGCGCGCAGCGTGGCGGCGTCGGGCCACGTCATTGACGCGAAGAAACCGTCGGGATGCGACGGCTCACCTGAAAAGGCGAGGTGGCGCGCCGACGAGAAGGTTGCAGCCAGCAGGAAGATAGCGGTCACGGCTGCACCCACAACCAGCGCCTGGCGCAGACTTACAAACCAGCCAAAGGCCGCCAGCAGCAGCGCAATCAGCACCAACATGATCGGGGCAATCAGCGCGCCCGCCGTGCCCGGGGCCGGCTGCGCCAGCAACTGCACGCTCCAGAAGAGGACCGACATGAGCGCCGCAACCAGCACGATCGCCAGCAGCCCCGCCTCGCCCCAGATCGCTGCGTGTGAGCGCCAGGTTGAAGAGCCATTGTACGGCCAGCGCCGCGCCAATGGCCAGCGGCAGGCCAAAGAGCGGCAGCAGCTCCGGCCCGCGCCCGGGCATGAGCAGCAGCAGCAGCGCCCACGCCAGCCAGAGCGTGAGAAAGAGCCGTCCGCGGCTGTCGACGGTGGGCCGCAGCCACATGTTGACAAAGGCAGCCAGGCCGAAGAGCAGCAGAAAGGGCTGATCGACCAGCAGGCGAGTGGCGGGCCAGAGCAGATTGTACGCGCCGCTTTGCAGAAGACTTAGCCATTGGCCAAGGCTTGCGCCCACCATGGCCAGTTCCTGTGGCCACGCCAGCCAGCCGGTTGCGCCCAGGAGTGCCGCCAGCGCGCCAGCGACGAGTGCGTACCTTGAGAAGAGCACGCTGCGATCGTCGACTGCAATCAGCACATAGAGCGCGAGCACAATCAGCCACGGCCACGCCTGCGGGCCGCTCACAAGCAGCAGGCCGGTTGCCACCGCGGCCACGAGCGCCGGCGTACTCCTGGCTGTGGTCTCGTGCGCGCCGCGGGTTGCCACGTGCGTGGCTGTCAGCGCGCACAATGCCAGCGCAACGCTTAGCGCCGTGGGGTCGGCCATGCGCCCAAAGGCGAGCAGCCACGGGTCAATCGCGAGCAGCGCGGCCAGTGCGAGCGCGGCAGGCCGGCCCAGACGGTCGCGCCAGAACCAGGCAAGCAGCGGCAGAATGCTCGAGATGAGCGCCACCGGCAGCCGTGCAAGCGTCTCGTTGCCGCCGCCGCTTATCCAGAAGACGAAGGTTTGCAGCGCATGCAGCAGCGCGCTGCTCGTCGCCGGCGCGGCGGCAGGGTGGAGCGCCGTTGCGTCCATCCACGCGGCCCAGGCAGCGGCCGCTTCGTGCGTCGCCATGGGCGCTGCGCCCAGCAGCAGCAGGCGCGCGCCCAGCGCCGCCACGAAGATGACGGCGTAGAGTGCATGCTCGACCGTGGCCGCAGCAGGGGTCATCGCTACAGGTGTCACAGCCGCGTGGGGCCAGCCGTCACCGGACGGAGCCGGCACGACGGTCGCTTCTTCGATTCGTAGACTCTTCGTTGCTATTTCACTCATGTTTGACGGGTATTGTACTCAGTGCGTAGAGGGCGACCAAGTGCGCGCCCTCGCCGTGGCGCGCAAGTGCGGTGGAATTCACTGGCTGCCGACGCTGCGGCGCGTGGCATAGAGGCGCACGCCATCCTGATCAAGCACCAGTTCCATGATGGCAGCCATGCGCTCCTCCTCGAGGGGGGAGAGGCCATAGGTGATGCGCTCGGCCGGCCCGACCACGACATAATCTATGGCCCATTCGTCAATGATGGCGCGCATTTCGTCGGGAGCGGCGAAGCGGTAGAAGCGCTCGACGGCATCCATGCGGCCCGCGGACATCTGCGCATAGTCAGCGCCGCGCCACTGGCGTTCGTGCCCTTCCCAGCCCAGCAGGGTCGCGCGCCCGCTCAGGGTGCTCACACGGCTGCGGTCGCTCTGGTAGCTGTTGCCCACAGCCTCGAGCACCACCGCATCCGGCGGCGCGAGGTTGCGCAGCCAGCGCGCCGCGCCCCATTCACCCGGTGAGGAAGCCTGGATCCATGCCGACGCATCGAAGGTGGGCGTGCCTGCAAAGCCGCCGGTCTTGCTGTACGCCGCCGACAGGGGAAAGACGAGGCCCGCCAGCACGAGCAGCAGCGCCGGCGTGGCAAAGGCCGCCGCGCCAATTGAACGCTGATCGCTGCGCAGACGGGCAAAGGCAAGGGTGATGCCGTACGCGCCCGCCAGCCCCAGCAGCAGCCAGCCCTGGTAGTAGAATTTGAAAACAGTGTTCATGCGCGTGCCAAAGTTGTCGCGCAGGAAGACAAATTCGGGCGCGTAGAGCAGTAGTAACCCGAGCGCAGCCAGCATGAGCGCGAAGGTGGTCGCGTCGGCTGCCAGCGGCCACTGCGCGCGCGCGTCGCCATGATCGGCGACGCGCCGCCACCAGAGCGCCACAGCGATTGACAGCATGACGGCCACCAGCAGCAGCGTCCACGGCGAAGCCAGCCATCGCTCCAGCATGAAGGCCAGCTGGTTGGCGGAGCCCGTTTCGGGCACGGGGTTCTCGCGTAGAAAGCGATCTGCGCCGCTGGAGTTCATTACAGCTGCCCATGCGCCGGCCAGGAAGAGGGCGGGCAGCGCAATTGCAGCGGCAGTCAATGCGGCGAGCATGCCGCGGCGCGGTGGCAGTTCACGCCAGGCAAGCACCAATAGTGCAGAGATTGCCAGCAGCGACGGCAGGAACATCCACAGGAACTGGCCAAAGCGCGTGGGGTTGAAGAAGTTGGCCCCAATGCCATTCGCCTGGCTCTGCGCGGTGAGGAAGTAGGGCGCAAAAAGCAGAATGCCGCCGCCCAGCAGGATGCCCCCTACGGCAGCCACACGGGCCCAGCGGCGCGCCGGCGCAGCCGCAAAGGCAGCGGCCACGAGCAGCAACCAGTAGGGCGGAAAGTCCCACGTATTCAGCCAGAGCAGGCTGCCCAGCGCCAGGGTGGAGACGCCCAGCAGCAGGTGATTGCGCGGCAGCAGCGGTACGCGCGCGTCGCCCTCAGGCGCAGCCTCACGTTCGAGGAACCAGGCCAGCGCCAGCGCAATCACAAGGATGACGAAGGGCATGGCAAGCACGTGCGGGTGGTTGTCGCCCAGCACGTAGGAGAAGGCGGGAAACTCGGCGATGACCTCGCGGTGGTCGCCCGTGAGCGACTTGTCGGCGAGCACGCGGCTCGTGCGCCACCACCACCACGAGGGCTCGATGGCCCACGAGTGCGTGACGCGTGCGTTCTGGGGGAAGTCGCGCACCTGTGCGAAGTTGGCGAGCGGCGTCACGTTGGCGCCCTGTGCGTAGAGCCACTCGAGAATTGCCTGCACGTTGCCGGTGATGCCGACCATGGTGGCAGCAAGCAAGCCCCCCAACGCTGCTGTCATGCGCCCGATCGGCCCCTCGCCCCGCCGCGCAAGGCGCAGCAATGCGTAGAGCAGGCCAAACGAGGTCGAGAGAAGCAGGCCGAACCACGCCGCCTGGCCCAGCGTAAAGGCAATCTCCGGCGGCGAGCCAATCAGACGGCCCAGCGTAATCAGCAGCCAGTAGCCGCCGTAGTAGTAGCCGATTGGGTAGCCGCTCAGCCACGCGTCGTGGGGCGGGAAGGTGGGGCTGGCCCAGAGGCTGGACATGAACATGAGGTCCATGGGCTTTTCGGTGTGGCTTGCGCCTGGGTCATAGGCGCGCACAAAGGCCCAGGCGATGAAGCCGGCCAGGAAAACGACCTCGACGAGCAGCGCGGCGTTCCAGTCAACGCTGCGCAGGCGTGCGCGCATGCCGCGCCCAAGCCAGAGCGAGAGCGCTGCGACGATGAGCAGCGCGAGCCACGCGCCGCCCATCTCGTTGCGCAGCAGGCCCAGCGCGTTGCCCAGCCAGAAGATGTAGCCTGTGAGCAGAATGCCGAGCGGGCGCGCGAAGGCGGTGCTGCCCCCCGGCCACGAGCCAAAGAGACGCAGCGTGAGCGGCAGCGCGACGACGCCCACAAGGGTGATAATGAGATACCACGAAATAAACTGAGTAATCATTTGGCTAGGTGCATGAGTGCAAATGCTCGGACATATAGGTGGTGCGTCGTAGCGGCGGCTTCAGCCGCCGTTGGTGGCGGCGCGTCGTGTTCTCGAGAGCGGCGGCAGCAGTGGTGCGTCCCCGAAGGAACGCGCACTTTGGAGACGCACCACCAGAATTGCCGTAGGTGGAGATCGCACCGCGTCCTCGAGAACGGCGGCTGAAGCCGCCGCTACGCAAGCCACACCCGTCATGGCGCAGAGAGCGGCGAAACGGGCGCGGCCATTTGGGCGGCTCCAGCGGGTATGTAGTGCCCCTCGCCATCACGCGCCAGTCTGCCGGGCACGGCGTAGATGGTGGTGCGCTCGTTGCCAAAGATGATCTCAAGCGCACCGTTTGCGGCCATCTGCTCGAGGCGTGCGACGGCGTCCGGGTGCAGATAGCGCTCCAACTGGCCTGCGTAAATGAGATCCACGCCGACATCGTCCAAAATCTGCTGCATGCGCGCCGCGTCTGGTGTGGACCAGAACTCGCGGTGCAGGCCGTCGCGCGCGCCCACCTGCTCGGCGGGGCGCTGCTCGCCTGCGTGGAAGCCGCGCAGCCCGCTCAGGCCGGTGAGCGACGCCACACGCGAACTGCCGGCGCGGTAGTAGTCTGCCTCGGAGGTCTCCATGACGGTGGCGTTGCCGCGCACATTCTCCAACAGCCACTTGATGGCTGCATAGTCGTAGCTGAGCTCAATTGTATTTGCGCTGTCGGGCCATGTGTACGCGCCCTGCTCCATATAGGCGAGGCCATCCAGCGTGCCAACGGGCGGCCGCCAGCCGGCCATGCGCTGGTCGAGGCGCGCCGGGGTGCCAATGAAAGTGTATGCCAGAGATGCGACGAGAAGCAGCCCAAATGCTGCGGCCCACAGCCAGCGGAACGCCCGCGGTGCGGTGCCATTGCGCACCCAGCCTTGCCACAGGCGCGGCAGCGCAATGGCCGCACCCACGCCCAGCAGCACCCACGCCTGGCTAAAGAACTTGAAGAGCGTGTTCATGCGGTACCAGTCGCCGCCGCTCAGGAAGTCCTTGAGGTAAATGAGCTGCGTGCCTGCCAGCAGGGCGAAGGCTGTCACGGAGAGCAGCACGGCAAATTGCGCGCCGGCGTCGGCCATGCGGCCGCGCCGCCAGAGCAGCAGGTAGGCCAGCGTGAGCGGCAGAATGCAGATCGCGAGCACTGTGCGGTCGAACCAGAGCGCAAGCGCAACGCCCACAAAGGCCAGCGGAATCAGCAACTGCAGCAGGAGGTAGCCAATTTGAGGGCGCGCACCCAGCAGCTTTTGCAGGTGCAGGTTGCGCGGCAGGTCGTCCAGCCGGCCCACGGCAAAGCTTAGAAAACGCTCGAAGCCGGCCGGGCGCACGACGGCGATATCGTCACCCTCACCAAGCAGCAGTGGCCGCGCCGGCTGCGCGCTCGTCCACAGCAGCCAGCTGACGACGACAAAGCCGAGGAAGCCCCAGATGAGCAGCCAGAGGCCCGCGTCGTCACCTGCGCGCACCAGCCCAACGCCGCTTGCGCCCACGCTGCTGTAGTTGGCAAAGAAGGGCGCATAGAAGGCCAGCGCGCCCAGCCGCGTAGAGAACCGTGAGGCCAAGGGTCATTCCCCAGCGAATGTGCCCCTTGCCCCAGTACTGGCTTACCACCAGCGCGAGCACGCCCAGCGCAAGGTAGGTAGGCAGTTCCCACAGGTTGATGGCCGCGAGTGTGCCCAGCAGGAGCGCAAAGAGGCCAAGCAGCGCGGCTGCGTAGAGGCGCTGGCTATCCCACTGCAGGCGTGCGCTGCGCACGAGCGTTAGCACCGCGGCCAGGAAGAGCAGCGCCATGGGGATGCCGATGAGGTGTGGGTGCAGGTCGGCAAAGAGGAAGGACCACCAGGGGAACTCGTTGATGGTGGCGGGCAGGACGCGGCTCGGCCCCCAAAAGTCGTACGGGGGGAGCGAAGCCCGGCCGGCCACCACTTCGCCCACGCCCACAGCGGCGCGCACAAGCGGCTGCAGACCGGGCAGGTCGCTCTGGAAGGAGGAGGCGCTCAGGTTGGACAGCGAGCGCACAATCTGCGCCAGGCCGTCGAGATTGCCGATGATCGCCACGAAGAGGGGCGCCCAAAGCGCCGCACCCAGCCCGCGGCGAATGCCCCACGCGCGTTCGGGGCGCTCGCGATCGGCGGGTGCCACTGCGCTGTAGGCAAGGCCATAGGCGCCCGTTACGGTGAGCGCAAAGAGCATGGGGATTGCCAGATTGAAGGCCACCTCGGCATAGATGCCCGTCAGCTTGACCAGATAGGCGACGAGGTAGAGACCGAAGTAATAGTAGTTGATGAAGCCGCCCGCAAAGTGGGGGTCCACGGGCGGAAACCAGGGGCTGCGCAGGATGCCGGTCAGGAAAGCCATCTCCATGAACTTTTCGCCGCCAAACCAGGGCTGCCAAATGTCGGGATTGAGCAGACGGATAGCGACGAAGCCGAGGAAGGCGGCCCCGAAGACAAGCTCGCCCACGATCAGGAGTTGCCACCTGTGGCGCAGGAATTCAGCCATGCCGCGCGCGTGACGTGTGAGCGCGGCCACGGAGAGCGCGGCAAGCAGCCCAACCGCCAGCCACGCATTGCGCACAGTAAACTCCACCAGTTGCAGGCTGGAGAGCATCCAGAGCATCCAGCCTGCCAGCAGCCAGCCCAGCGTGCGGCTGAAGAAGTAGCCGCGGTCGCGCAGGGGCTGGAAGAGGGCAAAGGCCAGCGGCCACGCCAGTAGCCCCAGCAGGAGTGTTACGGCCCACCAGGTAAGCACCGCCAGCCAGGGCGATTCGCTCGCGGCCACGTTCCAGCGGTAGTTGTCCACCACGGGCAGGTCGCGCAGCGGCGTCTCGCAGCAGCGCCATGCTGGGATCCGGTGGCTCGGTTGCCGAAGGCGAAGCGGCAGCGCCGCCCATGACGGCGCGCGTGAGCCGGTTGATGAAGCCGCTGTTGGCGCTCTCCGGGCTGGAGCCGAGGCCCACCAACGAAAGGATGCCCTGCAGCGGCGTGCCCGGGCCGCGGTCATAGGGGATGGCATTCTGCCAAGTACCGGCGAAGAGCGCATCGAACTCGGCGTCGCTCAGGTCGCGCACCTTCTCGAAAACCGTCACTTGCGGATGGTCGTAGAGGCTCCACGATTCGTCGGCGCTGCGGTCGTCAAAGCTGAAGCCAAAGAGCGTGGGCGGCGAAGTGAACTCACCTGCCATCTCAAAGCCAAGGCGGCCATCCCACATCGCTTCGTAGTAGCGGTTGGTCATGGGATAGCGCAGCGGCAGCTCGTCCACGCTGTCATAGATGCGCTTGGATGAATAGGCGACGTAGTCGGCCCTACGCAGCGCCTGCTTCATCTTCTCGTACTTCTCGGCTGTGTCCTCTTCGTAGGGGCCCCAGTCGATGTTGGTCAGCCCCGTCGAGCCCATGTCCATGCCTGGCTCGTTGGGAATCGACTTGGGCAGCGGGTCGTCCCACTGCTCCCAGAGAATGATGGAGCCGGCGGGGATGTTTTCGTACATCCAGCGGCTGGCGGTGTACCAGGTGTGGTCGCGGTTGTAGACGCCGTTGACATAGGCGACGGACCAGAAGATTCCACCCAGCAGCGCGACCGTCGCGAGCAGCGCGCCCAGCCACCGCTGCCAGGGCACGGGCCGGCGCAGCAGCGCGATGAGCATGCCCGCCGTGAGAAGCATCACGAATGGGAGCACGGGGCTCATGTAGCGGTTGAACTTGGCGAGGAATGCGCCGGTGAGGCCGAAGTAGGGAATCAGCCAAGCCCACACCAGCAGTTCGCCCAGCACGGCACGAGAGAGCAGGCGGCGGCGAATCATCTGCCAGAGGGTGGCGAAGAGGCGCCACAGCCCCCACGCCACGCCGCCCAGCGCGACGATGCCAAGGGGCAGCCCCATGCCCCACTTGACCTGCTGCTCGATGAAATAGACGTAGGGAATTGTATTGCGGTATTGGCGCGTGAAGGGCATGTCGGCCACGCCGCGCACCATTGCGCCCTGCTCCACGAGCGTGGCCTGGAGGAAGTTGCGCCAATCCAGCACGGCGTAGGGGCTGGTGACGAAAAAGGCCAGCATCGCCAGCGCCAGCACCACGGGGATGCCGAGAAATGCGTAGAGTTGCGCGCGCCCATTTGGCTGCAGGCCGGCGGCGCGGCTCTCCGTGCTTTCGCTGTAGAGAATCGCAACTGCGGCCACAACCGGCGCCGCCAGAATCGGCAGCGCGCTGAATTTGGAGGCGATTGCCAATCCGGCGCCTATGCCCGTGAGGAGAAGCCCGCGCCACGAGCGATCCTGCACCATGATGACTGCGCCCCAAACGGCCATCACCGTGAAGGTGGTGCTGGCGGGGTCCATGGCAAAGAAGTGCGATAGCTGCACAGCCTGGGCCGTGAAGGTGTAGAGCGCAGCAGCCAGCAGGCCGGCGTCGCGCCCAAAGAGGCGGCGCCCCAGAAGGAAGAGCAGCAGTATTGTCAGCGTGTCGAGCAGCGCCATGACAAGGCGACCGGCGACAGCAATTGCGTCGCACGAGACGTTGGCGCGCGCCATCATCGCGACGGTGGGTTCGCCCAGGCCTGCGCGCTCGGCAAGGGGGGCGAGGAGGTGCAGCCCTTGTCCGGCGGCGGCGCCCAGGTAGAGCGGGAAGTGGCCGTAGGTGAAGGAGCGCGCGCGCTGCTCGCTGACGCTCCAGAGCGGATTGAGCGGGCTCTGGTGCGGCTCCCAAAATTGCTCCCACGAATCGGGCAGGCGCAGCGGTGCGGCGTAGAAGCAGGCGGTCGAGCGCTCGTCAGGATGCGAGCCCGCGCCATAATCAAAGCCCACGTGCCAGGTGCGCAAAGCCAGCCCCGACGCAAGCAGCGCGACGAGAAGCAGATAGACCAGCCAGTTGGGCAGACGTGAGCGAGCGGGGGCAGCGTTCAAGGGCGGCAAGATGGTGAGAGCAGAGGCGGCACTTAGCTGCCCGGCGGCTTGGGATAGTTGGGAACAACCCAGGTAATCTGGGAGGCGGGCGGCGGTGGCCACAACAGGTAAACGTCTACCCAGCGGAGAACGGATTTGAAGCTCGCGTCATCATAGGCCAGGTCAATGCGGCGCGAGCGAATGCCGCCGCCTGTGTCCAGCGCATCACCAACGCCATAGCCGGGCACAAAAACCTGGCTGCGCAGGGGCACCAGCGCGGGATCGACCGCAACAATGCCGGGCCGCAGCAGATCACCCGTGCGCGTGCGATTGCCCCCGGCCGAGGCCGCCGTGTAACTTGTGGCAAGCATCTTGATCTTGCGCCAGTAGGTAATGCTCTGACCGTCGACAACGGCGGTCTGTGGCGTAATCTGCTGGCCGTAGGCAATGCGGCGTGTGGCGGGCGGCTGCGCAATCCAGTCGTCCTCCATGACGCGTGAGACGGGCTCGCCGTTTTCATAGGTCACCCGATAGCGCTGGCGGGTAATGCCTTCGGCCCCGGGTTCAAGCGTCTGCTGCGTGTCAATGGGAAAGTTGGAATCACCCACGAAGACCGTCTCAAAGGGCTCAATTTCTTCGGTGATTTCGATGTTCTCAGTGACACGGGTGACCTTAATTTCGATGTTGGGATAGAGCGGCGTGTCCAGAGGCGGCTCCACACGGTCGAGTCCGGCGGCCACGAGGCCGAGCGTCGCTGAGCGCGTCGCCCACATCGCCGGCCTGGACACGCGTCTTGTGGCGTGCGCCGTCGGCCATGACGGAAATTGGCGTGCTGCGCTCAATCAGGACGCGCAGGCCGGCCGTCACGCTGCTGCCCATGCTCGGGTTGACGCGGTCACCCAGGTAGAGCGTAACCTGCGCCTGACGGAGCGCCTCGCCCACAGTGGGGGCCGTCGTGCGCACCTCGTAGGGCGCGCCGCCTTCCTCTACACGCATGGGAATGGCGCGGCGAAGGCGAATTTGCAGCGGGTCGGTGTGCAGCCCCGACCAGGCGTAGCCGCGGTCATAGGTGGTGGCGGCCACGTCCACGACGGCGGGCGGCAGCGCCTCGTCGAGCGCCATTTCCACGCCGTTGATTTGCGCGCGGTCGTAGAGGTCCACAGCAATGTCGGCGTCCACAAAGGCGTCGCGCACGCTGCTGCCCCACGTGGAGGCGGTGATGTCACGCCCATCCACAAAGAGGCGCACGGGGCGCGCGCGTTCGATTGTGATCGCGGTGGAGCCGTCCAGGCGCGTGGCCGGTGGGGGCGTAACCCGGTCGAGGGGCGAGAGCGCGAGGCCAAGGTCGCCCAGGAGCGCGCCCACTGTGGCGCGGCGCGTGCGCACGCTGTCGGCATAGCCATCCACCGTTATTGTGACCGGACGCGTGAAGAGCGCCCACAGCACGGCAAGCAGTGCAATGGCCGCCAGAATGATCAGGCTGTCCACAAGTGCTGGTGAGAGGCGGCGAAGTGGGCGGGTTCGGCTGCCCACGGCGCGGCGGCCCAGCAGGTTCTCTGTGTTTTCCACGCGATGGATTGTAACGAAGGCGGGATGCTTTGCCAAAGTGGGCGGCGGGCGTGCCACCAAAAGGAAATGCACCCCATTGCGCCTGCCTGCCACGAGTGGTGCCGCCGATTATGCTATACTGGCGCTGATGGACGCCTCTCGTGCGCCGCGCACGCCCTCCTCTACGCACCGCCTGATCCTGCTTGCCACCCTGCTCGGGGGATTTGCGCTTCGCCTCTATAAGCTCGGGGCAGAGTCACTCTGGTATGACGAGGCGGTGAGCGTCTGGCTGGCGCAGAAACCGTTGGCGGCCATGGTGCTGCACACGGCCGGAGACATCCACCCGCCCGGCTATTACGCGCTGCTGCACCTCTGGCAGCTTGCCGCATTTCCCACGCCTGCGCATGGCCTCGAATTCCTCTATGCATGGGTGAGCGTGGCGGCCGGCATGGCAGTGCTGGCGCTGCTCTGGGTGGTGGGGCGGCGGCTGCTTGGCGCAAAGGCCGCGCTGGCGGGTGTGGCCGTGGCAGCAGTGCATCCCGTGGCACATCTGGTACGCGCAGGAAGTGCGCATGTACACGGTGGCCGCGGCACTGGCGCTGCTTGCCTTGTGGGCCACGCTGCGCTGGGTTGAGACAGGCCGGTGGCGGTGGTTGCTCGTCTACGTGGCAAGCGCCACCATTGGCCTCTATACGCTGTACTTCTTTGCGTTTTCAATCGCAGCCATCGCCGCGGCTGTGCTGGTCATGCGGCCAAGCGCGCGGCCGCTTTGCGGGCTGGGTTGGCGCACAGGCCGCCGTGCTGCTGCTCTACGCGCCGTGGCTGCCCATTCTGTGGCGGCAGGCCACCGAGCCGCCCGTGCCGCCCTGGCGCGAGGCGTGGCAATCGGCCGGGGCCGTGCAGGGGGCGCTGCAGGAGGCGGTCGCTGCGCTGCTTATCGGCCAGACGCCGGTGGGGCCGCTTTGGCTTTGGGCGCTGGCCGCCGTCGTGGTGGCAGCGCTGGCCGTGCTGCTTTGCAGGGCGCGCCGGGGCGTGATTGCGCTGCTCGCGCTCGTGGGCCTTCCGGTTCTGGCGCTCTTTGTGGTGAGCCTGGTGGGGCCGCCGCTCTACCACGTGCGCTATCTCTTTGCCTTTGGCGCGCCCTTTGCCCTTATCATCGGTGCGGCGCTGGTTGGGATAACTGATCGCTCGCGCCCGCTTGGCTATGCGGCCGGCGCGCTCTTCCTGATCGCTTATGCGCTGGGGCTGCGCGCCTTCTGGAATGACCCCGCCTACCGCGCCGACGATCACCGCGCCGCCGTGCGCACACTCGCGGCCGAGTGGCGGCCAGGCGATGTTATCTTTGCCAACGCCGGCTGGATTACGCCGCTGCTGGAGGTCTACTGGCCGCAGGCGGGCGATGGGCCCGACGCTGTGCCGCCGCCGCTGGCCACTGCCGTGCGGCTGGTTGATGCCAAGCCAACGCTCGCGCTGCCGATGGGTGAGGAGAGCGTGCCGCTCGTGCGCGGCGGCAGCGTGGGCGGTGATGCAACGCTCGGTTGGGGCAATCCCGCGAGCGACTTCTTCGCCATCAGCCCGCAAGAGACGGCGGCGGGACTGGCAGATTTGCAGGCACGCTACCGCCGCCTCTGGCACTACCGGTTGTATGATACGGTGAGTGATCCTGAAGGCGTTGTGCGCGCATGGCTGGACACCGAAACGACGCTTGCGCAGGCGCGCCCGATTCCCGGGCGAGACTTTGGCCTGGTGGAGCTGCGCGACTTCGGCCATCCGGTTGCGCCGCCCGGCAAGGGGTTCGCCCCGGTCGACTTTGGCGGGCAGGTGCGCCTGGCTGACGCCGCATGGTCCGCAGCGGTCGATGCTGGGCAGATGCTCTACGTGGCGTTGATTTGGGCCGGTGCGCCGGATCGGCTCGCTGCATTGAACATGAGCCTGCGCCTGTACGATGGCGACGGCAAGCTCATTACCCAGGCCGACAGCCCGCTCGAGGCAATGGGTGCTTTGGCCGCGCCGCCCTGGCTGCCCGACGGGCCGTATGCGCTTGAGCTGGTTGTTTACAGTGCGGCCGATGGCGTGGCGTTGCCTGTGGGCGATGCGCGCTCAGGCGATGGGCAGCGCGTGCGGCTGGGCGAAGTTGAGGTGAAGAATCGTGGAGAGCATGAATGAGATTGCGGCTGCGTCGTTCAGCATACGCCCCATGGTCCCTGCCGATGGCGACGGCGTGCGCTCCATGCTCAACCAAATCGGCTGGGATGCGCAGTACGTTGAATCGGCGGCCGCAAACGCGAGCACCTTCACGTTGGCAGAGGACCGCGCTGCACTTGCCGCCGAAGTGTCTGTGGATAGCGGCAGCGGGATGATCGGTTTCATCTTTGTGCAGATGAATGCATGGAACAGGTTGGCGCAGATCCAGGGTTTGGCGGTGCACCCCGCGTGGCAGCGACGTGGCGTCGCGTCTGCTCTCGTGGGTGCAGCCGAGGGGGCAGCGCGCAGCCATGCCATGCGCGGCATCTTTGTGGATACGCCCACAACGAACCGCGGGGGCTATCTCTTTTACCTGGCTGCCGGCTACCGCGCTGCGTACATCATGCCCAGCTACTATGAAGAGGCACTCGACGGCGTCACCTTTCAGAAGTTCTGGGGGCCCGAACCGACAACAGAGGGTGCGACGGACGAACAGCCTGCGTGAGGAGATGAGATGGCCGAAATTGGCACGACGTTTCTTGATATCAACCTGCCGTCGCCACTTGTGCTGGCGAGCGGCATTTGGGGTACGACGGTGAGCCTGCTGGTGCGCGCGGGTGAGCTTGGCTGCGGGGCTGTCACTGCGAAAAGCTGCGGACCCGGGCCGCGCGCAGGTCACGTCAACCCTACCTGCCTCGATTGGGGTCACGGCCTCATCAATGCGATTGGGCTGGCCAATCCGGGCGTCGAGGCCGAGGTGGAACTGCTCGACGCCGCGCGCCGCCGCCTGGAGCCGCTGGGCGTGGCCCTCTTTGCGAGCATCTTTGCCGGGCCGCCCGAGGAGTTCGGCACGGTAGCGGCGCGCGTGGCTACGGCGCGCCCGCACGCGATTGAGGTCAACATTTCCTGCCCCAATGTGCACAGCGAGTTTGGCGATCCCTATGCCAGCGACGCCGCCGCGGCGGCTGAGGTAACGCGCAACGTGGTGCGCGCTGTGGAGCGAGACGGCATTCCTGTCATAGTCAAGCTTGCGCCCAATGTGCCGAATGTCGCGCGCATCGCGCGCGCCGTGGTGGATGCGGGCGCAGCCGCGCTCTGCGCCATCAACACGATGCCCGGCATGCTGATAGACGCCGAAAGCGGCCAGCCCATCCTCGCCAACCGCAGCGGCGGCCTCAGCGGGCCGGCGCTCAAGCCTGTGGCGCTCAAGGTGGTCTACGACCTGGCGCGCGCCTGCCCGGGCGTACCCATCATCGGCACGGGCGGCGTCACATGCGGCCGCGATGCTGTCGAGATGCTCATGGCCGGCGCAACGACCGTGGGCGTCGGCAGCGCCGTATACTACCGCGGACCGGAGGCCATTGCGGAGATTCATCGTGAGTTGCGTGAGTGGCTGGATGCGCACGGCACAACTGTCGACGAGATACGCGGGCTGGCCCATCGCGAGCCTGCATATGCGACGCAGCCGACGGGCGCGCCGGTGCCTGTGGCGCACTAGAGTGATGCCGCAGAGGGAAGAGGGGCCGAAGGACGTGGAGCGGTCGTGCGATAGGGGTGCAAAACTGTTGGGCGTGGGGCTCGCAGTTGGGGCATTCGCACTGGCGGCGTTGCTTGGCATGGGGCCGCCGCAGCAAGCGCGCGCACAGGCGGCGCTGCCTACGCTCGTCATTACACAGCCCACTGCAACGCCAACGCCCGGGCCGTCGCCTGCCGGTGCGGGCGTCGCCGCCGACACGGGGACCGTCTACGTGGTCAAGGCGGGCGACACCTTGCTGACGGTTGCGCTCGAGATGGGCGTGGATGTCGACGCTATGGGCTGTCTCCTGCGGCCTGACTTTGACCCGGGAGAGCCGCTCGTCATTGGTGACATGCTCCGCCCCATGGCCGAGGGCACACTCTGCCACCGCACAGAGGCGGGCGATACTCTCTTTGGCGTGGCGGCGGTCTACGGTGTGGATCCGGAGGCCATTGCGCGTGAGGTGTGGAACGCGCTACCGGGCGTCGTCTCGGGCAGCGACCTGGGGCTGGCGGCTGGGCGCTACGTGCGCGTGCCGGTTGCGCTAGCCAAGTCGTTCGATGCCATCGCGGTCGTCGGCCAGCCCAGCGAGACCGCGCCCTTTCTCACATGGATGCTGGCGCAGGCGGCGAATACAGCCCCGCAGGATGCGCTGCAACGCAGCATTGAGCGCACGGCCGAAGTGGGCGGCCCCGTGCCGGCAAACTGGCCCTACGGCTCCGGGCGCTTTATGTGGCCCGCCTACGGCTTGCTGACGCAGGGCTACCGCTTCGACCATCGCGCCGTCGACATTGCCGCGCCGCCCGGGTCACCAGTCACCGCGTCGGATCGGGGCGTGGTGCTGCGCGCCGGCTGGAACAACCAGGGCTACGGGCGCTTTGTCATTATTGACCACAAGATTGACTACCTGACGCTCTACGCCCACCTGGACACGATCTTTGTTAACGAAGGCGACATCGTTGCACAGGGCCAGGTGATTGGCACGGTGGGCTCCACGGGCAATGCCACGGGACCGCACCTCCACTTTGAAGTCCGCGACTTTGGCCGCATTGTCAACCCGCTCGAACTGCTGCGCAACTGAACCATTGCGCGCACAGCGGCGATTTTCCCCCGTAACAGAAGCCACTACCGCAGACGCAGCGCGACCTCACGCACGCCAGCCCGTATTGTAGAGAGCAGCATTGTAGACAGCAGCGCGTGTGCAGACTACTGGCGCTGCACTATCTATCGGGGTCAAACTCCAGGGAGCAGTCATGAACGCAAACGTGCAGATGAAGGTGCTTGTCGTTTATGCCACATGGACGGGTGTTACGCGGGAGGTGGCCGAAGCCGTTGCGAAGCGGCTCGAAGCGGACGGCGCTTCGGTCACAGTTGCAGAGGCAAGCAAGGTCAAGGATGTAGCGCCTTACGATGCAGTTGTTGTGGGACACTCTGTTCACGCAGGGAAGCTGGCGGGCCACAGCGTGAGGTTTGGCAAGCGCTTTGCCGATGCGCTTGCGCAGAGACCTGTTGCGTGGTTCCTCATGTCGCTGACGATGGCGGAGGATACGCCCGAAAACCGCGCGAAGGCGATGGAGTACCTGAACACCGCACGCGCTGCATCTCCGCAGGTGGAGCCAGTCGCCGTTGGGCTCTTTGGCGGCGCGGTGCGGCTGGATAGCGAGGAGTACCGCAAGCTCTTCCCACTCTTCAAAGGAATTGCGAAAAAGGTTGCCGAGAGCGCCCCTGTCGACAAGCTCGACTGGGCCGAAATCGACGCGTGGGCCGGCGAGTTGCTGCCCAGGTTTGCCGAGGAGCGGGTGGCACAGACGGCCTAACAAGTGACGCAGCCGGATAGGCTTTGCGTATAGCGATGGCATGGCGCTGCACGTGCGCTTTCGCCCGTGGCAACGCGCGAACTTGCGCGTCCGCCGGCAGCGGCGAAAATGCGCCATCGAGATCACCACCAAAACTGCGCCATAACCCATTCGGTTGATTGTGGGAACAGTGTGGCACAACAATCAGGCAGAGCAACGTAGCTCTCCTGCGCACGCTGTGGTGCGCCGGCTAAGGCAGGCCAACTAAAAGGAGACAATCTTGGAGACCCATTTCGGCGGCAATGTATTGATTGCTTATGCGTCGTGGAGCGGTGCAACGCGCCAGGTTGCCGAAGCAATTGCTCAGGTCTTTCTGGAGGCCGGTGTAACCACCACCGTGCGTGAGGTTGCTGCAGTTACAGACCTGCAACCATACACAGCCGTCGTTCTCGGCAGTTCGGTGCATGTGGGAAAACTGAGCCAGCAGGCGGTTGATTTTGCACACCGATTCGCCGTTGAACTGGCTGCACGGCCGACTGCCTGGTTCGTTGTCTCGCGCATCATGGCCGAGGAGACGCCCGCGCACCGCAAGGAAGCTGACGGCTACCTGGATCCACTGCGCGCGGCCGCGCCAGGGATTACACCGTTGATCATCGGTCACTTCGGTGGCGTCATCCAGCGCGACACGCCCGAGTATGCGGAGTTGGCCAACGATATGGAGATTGATCCGCAGCAAACTGCAAGGGAGCCGGGCGACCAGCGCGACTGGGCGGCCATCAAGGCGTGGGCGCAGACGGTGCTGCCGCTGCTTGCGCCGGTGAAGGTGCCCGCGTAGGCAGGGGGCTACAGAGCGAGGCGCAGCAGATCGAAGACCGGGCCGTGAAGGCAACTGCGCGTAAAGCCGCCGCCGGCCAGCGGCGCAAGGCATGCAAGGCAGGCGCCATTCCCGCAGGGGATGGCGCCTGGCCACATCACCTCTGCAAAGCCGGCGTCAACACGAATGCGGTTGGCACGGATTGCGCGCGCCACGCCCGCATAGACGTCGGGGTCGGTGTCGGCCAGCGCAATGGCAACGTGGTCGGCCCAGGGCGAAAGCTCGGCCAGCGCCGCCGCAAAGGCGGGCGCCGGCTCGGCGCGCGCCTCCACTGCGTGGGGCAGGTTCTGCAGGATGGTTGCGGGCGGGAAGGGTGCGCTTGTGGCGTTGGTGGCGGCGCGCAGGAGCAGCGTCACGCGCGCGCCACTATCGAGCGCGCCGTGCATGAGGGGAAAGAGTAACGGGGCGCGTGCCACGTCCGCCACCAGCAGCAGGGCACGGTTGTGCAAGCCGGCGCCGAAGCCCTGCCCGGCTGGGCCGAGCAAATCCACCGAGTCGCCTATCGCGCGCTCGGCGAGCCAGCGGTGGCCCGGGTCATCGCCGGCGGGAATCAGCAGCGTGTAGAGCGGCACGCCCTCCTGCAGCGCGTACGCTGCAGGAAAGAGCGCGCGGCGCAAGTAGGGATCCCAGGGCCTGTCCAGCGGCGCGCCCGTGCTGACGCGCGCCATGAAGAAGCGCCCGGCGACAGAGGGCGCTTCGTTGGGCGTGGGGAACGCAACTGTAAGGAGAAGGGCGCGCCCCAGTGGTTGGCGCGCAACAACTGTACAGATCATGAGTGGAGGGGTTGTGGGGTGTGGCTGTTTGGCATGGCGGTGATGCCTTCCGTGAGGGGCTCTCTTGCGGTCATGCGCGGCTAGGCACTCGCCTCAGGCTCGACGGCGGGGGGCTCCGCATCCTCGGAACCTGCAAGCAGGTCGCTCCAGAGCAGAAAGCTGACTACGCCGAGGCCGACGCCCATCCACAGCGTGATGAAGCGGGTGAGCAGCGCAGCAGCTGTGGCCGATGCCGACGTGAGCCCCAGCAGCCGGCGCGACTGAAAGATGAGGCTGCCTTCCACGCCGCCCAGGCCGCCCGGCAGGGCCAGCAATGCGCCGATGACTGTGCTGATGTTGAAGATGAAGATGGCCTTGAGGACAGTGTCGGAAGTGGCCGGCGCACCAAAGCCGATGAGGACAATGGCGTAGGCGACGCCCTCCATGGCCCAAGCCGCAATCCCTATCAGCAGCGCGGGTATCAGGTGCTGCGGCTTGAAGATCGTGTACGAGCTCTCGTACATCTGGTTGAGCTGATGTGCGAACTTCTTGACGACCGGTATCCTTTCGCCCAGCGCCAGCACCCAGAGCGCCAGGGGGCGATACTGGATGACCGCCACCCCCACCACGAAGACAACGGCAACCAGCGCGGCCACACTTTGCGCACGCGGGTCGGGAAAGGCAAAGAGGCCAATGCCGGCGAGGACAATCATGGCTGCCCCGTCAATGAGGCGCTCGGCCACAATCGTCGGGGCGGTTGTACTCATGGGCGTTCCGGCCACGTTGCGCACCATGTACGCCTTGAGCAATTCGCCCGCCTTGCCGGGGGTCATCACCATCATCATGCCGATGCCAAAGATGCGCGTTGTGTCGTAGAGGTGAATGGGCACGCCCAGCAAGCGCAGCCACCAGTGCCAGCGCAGCAAGCGCGCCAGATAGTTGCCCAGCGTCAGCAGGATGACCGGAATGATCCAGAGCCAGGGAAAGTCGGTGAGGGCGGCCTTGAGGGAAGCGAAATCGCTCCACAGCACAACGGCGGCGTAGACAACGAGGCCAAAGCCGAGGGAGAGGAAGAGTTTGCGGCGCAGGTCAGAGCTCATGGCGGGTAGTATACGTCGCGTGGTTGCGAAGGGCGAAGCGAAGTCGCGCCTTCACATCGAAAAAACGGGCGTTCATACTCTCCCGTTAACTGTGCAATACGCCGCCTGCGTCGGGAAGGTAGTCGTTGTCCACATTCGCCACATGGATAAAGCCGAGGTCGCGGTAGAGGTTGTAGCCCATTTCGGACGATTGCAGCACAGCTGCGGAAATGCCTCGTGAACGGGCGGCGTAGAGGGGGAAGAGCGTCATGAGTCCGCCCAGTCCATGCCTGCGTGCGGCAGGCAGCGTAGCCACGAACTGCACACCGGCGACATCTGCGCTGTAGAAGAGGCTGGAGGTGGCCACCGGCTCTCCATCCAGCATGCCCGTAAAGTGCTCGACGGGCAGCTCCAGGCCGAGCCCGGCACAGAGCGCGTGGAAGCCGTCGGCCCAGGACGCGGGCAATTCGTAGGCGGCGACAAAGGTGTTGCTCCACGTGCGCAGTGCACTTGGGCTGGTGACGGGCGCAATGGAAAAGCCAGCGGGCAGCGCCAGTTGCGCGGGCAAGTTAACAAGCTCGAGAGCCATGCCGGGCGCGCCGTGATCGTGCGCGAAACCGAGCGCCTCCAGCAGCGGCTGCCAGGGCGCACGGGGGACATCCCACTCGATCCAGAGCGTGAAGGGGACGGCGACGGGGTGACGGAGCGGCGCGATTGCCTCTGTCAGCGTCTCGATTTCACCGGCGCGTGGCGACCGTCGCAACAGAATCCCGTTGAACCAGGGATGCGCGAGCGGCGTGCGCCAGCGTGCAATGCCATCTGCCTCACCGTATTCTGTGGCAGGCGACCGCGCCAGAAAGCGGAAGAAGTCGGTCAGGTTCTGCTTGGTGGCGCGGGCAAGGTTCATGAAGGCGGATGGTGAGGTTGAGGTGATTCGTTGCTCGACAATTGCAGATTGGCGAAATGATCATTGGTGAAATGATCATTGGTGAAATGGTGCGTGGTCATGCTGCGCGCACTTCACCAATTACCACTTCACCAATTACCTGCTATCACGCGGCCGAATAGCAGCCATTCTACGGATAGAGGCCGCGCAACTCCACCGCCTCCAGAATGCGCTGGATGGCAATGGCGTAGGCCGCGGTGCGCAGATCGCAGTTGTGACGCTGCTGGAAGAGAACAACGGACTCCAGGTTGTCGATGAGGGTCTTCTCCATGTTGCGCCGGACCGAGGCTTCATCCCAGAAGAAGGACTGCAGGCTCTGCACCCACTCAAAATAGGAGACGACGACACCGCCTGAATTGCAGAGAATGTCGGGGATGACGACGGTGCCCTTCTCGAGCAGCAACTTCTCGGCCTCAGGCGTGGTGGGGCCGTTGGCGCCTTCGGCAACGAAGGCGGCGTTAATTGTATGGGCGTTTTCGGCGGTAATCTGTCCTTCGAGCGCAGCGGGCACAAGTACGTCGACGTTGAGTGCAAGCAGCGCTGCGTTGGAGATTGGCTCGGCATCAGGGAAGTCCACCACGCTGCCGGTCTCGGCCACGTGACGACGGAGCGCCACCAGGTCCAGCCCCCGTTCCGAGTAGATGCCGCCGAAGACGTCGCTAATGGCGACGATGCGTGCGCCGTGTTCATGCATGGAGCGCGCCGTCCACGAACCCACATTGCCGAAGCCCTGTACGGCAACCGCACAATCCTCCAGCGACTTGCCCGTGCGCTGCTTGAGGATGGCACGCGTGATGTAGGTGACGCCCAGGCCGGTCGCGTATTCGCGTCCGGCCGTGCCGCCCACATCCACCGGCTTGCCGGTGACGACGGCGGGAATCGAGTAGCCCCGATGCATGGAGTAGGTGTCCATGATCCACGCCATCACCTGGGCGTTGGTGCCCACGTCGGGCGCGGGAATGTCGCGCTCGGGGCCCATCATGATGCTGACCTCAGTCGCGTAGCGGCGCGTCATCTTCTCGAGCTCGCGCTTGGAGAGGGTGCCGGGATCTACAACCACGCCCCCCTTGGCCCCGCCGTAGGGAAGGTTCATGAGCGCGCACTTCCACGTCATCCACATGGCCAGGGCGCGGCATTCGTCCAGGGTGACGCCTGGGTGATAGCGGATGCCGCCTTTGGTGGGGCCCTTCGTCATGTTGTGCTGAACGCGAAAGCCGGTGAAGATGCGCTGGTGGCCGTTGTCCATCATCACAGGGAAGTGGACAATGAGCTCGCGCTGGCAGGTGCGCAGGTAGAGGCGGTCGTCGTCGGAGAGGCCCATGTAGACCGCGACCTGGTCCAGCTGCGCCTGGGCAACGCTGAAGGCGGAGGCTTTGCGGGGCGTGCTTGTTTCGTCGGCGTCGGCCATGGTGCCGTTCTCGGGAGCGGGCTGTGCGGCCGGCAATGCGGGGGCAGGGTGCGGGGCCGTCTGAATGGCCGTGCCGCCGTTGAGCGACTTCTTGTCGCTGCCGGCGGACGCAGGCACGGTTGTTGCTTCGGTGGGTGGTTGAGCTTGCTTCGCCATTGAAGGTTCTCCTGAAATGAAAGCACATGGGTACATAATCTCGGCGGCATTGCCGAGCATCTTGATTATACCAGCAAATGAATCCAAGCGGGCGTTACGCCGTGCATGCCGATCGCATGTCACATTGTGGCGTGGTTGTTGGAGGGGCGCGTGCTTGCGTGGCGCGCACTGCAAACAGACGCGCTGGGCAGGGCGCAGACTCTTCCACAGCCAGAACAACCACGACTGCGTAAAGGGTGACAGCTTTGCCGCCAGCCCAATTCTTGCGCCAGCCAATTGCCGCCAATTATCGTGGAGAGTGTGCTGGGCGATTCCAACAGCGATGTCCAGTTCAACACCGAAGTTGGGAATTTCTGGGTGCCAGGCCGCACCTCAACGCGCTCATCCTGCTTCTGGCTGGCGCATAAAGCACGCATTTGCACGTGTGCAGTTGCAGGCAGGGCGAGGTGGTTTTGACATGCTTTGGTTGCGCGACCTATAATGATCTGGTTGGGCAGATTTCGCTTGCCTCTCCCACCCGAATGCTGCCCCGATTTACCACCGCTGGATCGAGGAACAATCTACTCTATGAACAAGCAACGCAACACCATCACCCTGATCCTGATTGGGATCCTGGTGGCGCTGGCGTTATACGTCGCGCTGCCGCTCAACCAGCCAAGCTCCATCGTGCGCTCGCGCACAAATGACCCATCAGCAGCCAGCACACCGCTTGATTTGCGGCTCGGGCTGGACCTGCGCGGCGGCACCCAGGTGCTGCTCGAGGCGGACATTCCCGAAGGCCAGGTGATGGCCGAAGGCGCCATGGAAACCGCCAAGCAGATCATTGACAACCGCGTCAATGGCCTTGGTGTGGTCGAAGCCAACGTTCAGCAGCAGGGCGCCGACCGCGTCATCGTCGAGCTGCCGGGCATCAACAACCCCGACCAGGCCATCGAGACAGTGCGCTCCACCGGACAGCTTGAGTTTGTGGATCCGGTTCCGCTGCAGTTGGGTCAGGGCATGATCATTAACACCACCAACAAGCCAAACGCCGTGGCGGATGCGGTGGCAGGCGAAAACGGAGCCGTGGCATCACGGCAGGCGCCGTATCCTGATCAGGTCTTCAATACAGCCATGACGGGTGACGTGCTCAAGAGCGCCATTGCCTATCAGGACCAGGTGGGCCAGTGGCAGATTAGCTTCGAGACCACGCCGGACGGTGCAGACAAGATGCTGGCCTATACCAGTTCGCACCTCGGTCAGCCGATGGCGATTGTGCTTGACGGCCTTGTGCTTTCGGCGCCCACGATTCAGGGGCAGATCAGCACGCAGGGACAGATCACCGGCCAGTTCACGCAGGAAGAGGCTGAGAGCCTGGCGGTGCAGATGCGCTATGGTGCGCTGCCCGTGCCGCTCAAGGTAGTGGATGTGCGCACAATTGGCGCCAGCCTTGGCCAGGATTCGGTGGCGCGCAGCCTTCGGGCCGGCCTGCTTGGCCTGATTGCCGTCTTCCTGTTCGTCCTCATTCTGTATCAATCGGCCGGTGTTGTGGCCACGGTTGCGCTGCTCTGCTACATCATCCTGACGCTGGCGGTCTACAAGCTCATACCGGTTACGCTTACACTGCCGGGCATTGCGGCCTTCTTCCTGAGCGTGGGCATGGCAATTGACGCCAACATTCTCATCTTTGAGCGCATGAAGGATGAACTGCGCAATGGCCGCAATTCGCGCATGGCAATCGAGTCGGGCTTCACGCACGCCTTTCCTGCCATTCTCGACAGCAACCTCTCTACGCTGATTTCAAGTGCGGTCCTCTTCTGGTTTGGCAGCACCTTTGGAGCCAGCGCGGTGCGAGGCTTCGCCATCAACCTGGCAATCGGTGTTGCGCTCGCGCTCTTCTCGTCGGTCTTCATTACCCGTACAATGATGCGGGCGCTGCCGGCGGAGTTTGTCACGTCATCGTTCCTTAAGCGGCTGGCAAAGCAGCGGCATCAGCCCCAGCAGCAGCAGCCTGCTTGAAAGTGAGAATTACCCATGCGCATTATTGAACGACGCGGTTGGTTCTTTGCAATTTCTCTCATTCTCATGCTGCCCGGGATCATCTACATGGTCTGGTCGCTGGCGGCGCGCGGTACAATCCTGCCGCTGAGCATTGACTACACGGGTGGTCTCGACTGGGAAATGCGCTTTCCCCAGGCCGTTGTGGCCGAAGACGTGCACCAGCTCTTTGTGAACAACGGCTTCGAAGATACGAAAGTCGTCACCGTTGGCGACGACCGCACGGTGCAGGTGAAGACCAAGGAGATTACGCCGGAAGAGAAGGCGATCCTGGTTGATGCACTCAATGCGCAGTTTGGTTCCTTTGAAGAGATGAGCTACCGCAACATTGGCCCTGCAATTGGCAGTGAAGTGAGCCGAGCGGCCATCCTTGCAGTGACGATTGCATCATTGCTGATTCTCTTCTACCTGGCCTACAGCTTCCGTTCGGTGCCCCACCCGCTGCGCTACGGCACGTCCGCGGTGACTGCGCTTGTGCATGACGTGCTCGTGACGATCTCGTTTATCGCCGTCATGAACATCTTCTTTGGTTGGGAGGTGGACGCACTCTTTCTCACGGCAATTCTCACGGTCATCGGCTACAGCGTGAGTGACTCGATTGTCGTCTTTGACCGCATCCGCGAGAATCTCAAGCGTCATCGTGGGGAAGACTTCAGCACGGTGACGAATCGCAGCATCATCGAGACAGCTTCCCGTTCGCTGGGCACGCAGATTGCCACGCTGCTCACGCTGGTCAGCATCCTCATGCTGGGCGGCCCCACGCTGCAGAAGTTTGTGGCAGTGATGGTTGTGGGCATTCTGAGCGGCACCTACTCGTCAATCTTCAACGCCGCGGCCCTGCTGGTGGCGTGGGAAGAGAAGAGCTGGCTGCACAAGGAGAATAGCAACGGCGCCGTGACCACGGCCAAGCCCGTCGCCGTGTAAAGAGCGGTGCGGTTGCAGCAACAGCATTTTGCAGAAACGCAGGCGCCATCGAGCAATCGATGGCGCCTTTCCTTTGTGTTGTTGCTCGTTCGCTGGCTGCTATGGCCGGATGGGTGCGCCGAATTGGGTGACAATCTGCTGCCCGGCGGGGCTGAGCGCGAAGTCGAGGAACTGGCGCACGCGCCCGTGGCTCGGCAGCAGCGATCAGGAAGAGTGGCTGAATCAGCGGGTAGGTCTGTTCCTTGAGTGCTTCCACTGTGGGCAGCCTGCCTTCAACTTCGAGCACGCGCACGCCTGCCGCGGCGTCGTTGTTGGGGTCTTCATCAAGCAGGCTGCGCACGGCGGCGCGTGAGACGTAGCCAATGGACTGGGGCGTGGCCGCGACGTAGGCCACCACGTCGGCGCTGGTGGGCATGACGACCGCCGTGAGAGAGACGCCCACGTCGCCCATGACACGCCCCTCGAAGGTTGCGCGGCTGCCCGCGCCTTCCTCGCGGCTGACGAGGAGCACCTCGCCTTCGTCGCCACCCAGCTGGAGCCAGTCGAGCACATCGCCCGTATACAAGTCGCGCAGCTGAATCAGCGAGAGCCCGGCCACGGGGTTCGTGGGGTGAACGATGACGGCCACGCCATCCAGTCCAATGGGTAGCGCAGCAGTCCGTCGCTGGCAGCGTCGCCTCCATCATCGCGCGGGGGCAAGAGCGTGCTTGCTGCCAGGTCCACCTGGCGTGCGCGCACCTGCTCCTCGCCCAGCGTGCTGCCGCCGCCGCGCACATCAAAGAGCACATCCGCGTGCTGGCGGAGAAGGCCTTGGTGAGCGCGCCAAGCACGGGGCGCATGGACGATGCCCCTGCGATGGTAATCGTCGTGGGTTCGGGCGTGTTGACGGAGAGCCCTTCACAGGCGGCAAGCACCGTGCAGACAAGCACCAATGCAAGCAGACGAGCAATGCGCTGGTTCATGGGCTACATGCGCAGAAAGACAACAATGACGATGAGCGCGGCGACGGCGAAGCGATAGACCACGAAGACGGTAATCGAGCGTGTGCGCAGATAGCGCAGCAGGAAGTGAATGCAGAGATAGCCGCTGATGGCCGCAGCCAGTACGCCCACAGCCACCACGAGCAGATCGCTCGAACCAAGTCCGCCATCCTGCCAACTGCCAAGCAAATCAAACAGCCCCTTGAGCCCTGCGCCGAGGGTGACGGGCACAGAGAGGAGGAAGGAGAAGCGGGCGGCCACGTCGCGCTTGAAGCCCAGCGCCAGGCCGGCGGTGATTGTGGATCCAGAGCGCGAGACCCCAGGAAAGAGCGCCAGCGTTTGCGCCAGGCCCACGGCAATCGCATCCACCAGACGAATGCCCGTAAGCGGACGCTCGTGGCGCGCCAGCCTGTCGGCCAGGTACATAATGACGCCGAAGGCCGCCAACATGGCCGCAATTGAGAGCATGATGCGCCCCGAAACATCCTCGCCGGCTGGATGGAAGACGGCGGCAACGATATCCTCCAGAAAGAACCGGCGAGGACGGCGGGGATGGTCGCAATTACAATCAGCCACGCGAGCTTGCGATTTGGGTCATCGCCGATCTTGAACTCTCGGATGCTGGCAATTCCGGCACGCAGCAGATTCCAGAGGTCATTCCAGAAGTAGATGACAACTGCCGACAGCGTGCCCAGGTGCAGCGCCACATCAAAGGCGAGGCCGCTCAGAAGCGGGTCCGTCCAGCCAAAGAGCCACGGCACGATAATCAGGTGGGCGGATGAGGAGATGGGCGCAAACTCGGCGACGCCCTGAACAATACCAAGGACGATGGCTTGAATGATGACGCGCAGCATGCTTTCCCTTATGCTTCCTGGTTGGGCTGTCCGGCTGGCGATCTTGTGGTTGATTCTCGGCGGGCGGGGTTGTGGATCGCCTTCTGCGCGGCGGGTGGCTTGTTGGCCGTGCGCCCGGCACGCGGCGCGCGTGCTGCTCATGGCGCACTGCCTGATTGGTGATTTGGTAGCGTTCGAGGAAAACAGCGCGGTAGGCGTCGAAGTTGCCTGCGCCAGCGCGGCGCGAATGTCGCGCATGAGCTCCATCATGAAGTGGACGTTGTGGATTGTCCCCAGGCGCAGTGCGCTGATTTCGCCCGCCTTGTAGAGGTGGCGCAGATAGGCGCGGCTGAAGGTGCGGCAGGTGTAACAGGTGCAGCCCTCCTGCACGGGGGCGGGGTCTTCGGCAAAGCGGGCATTGCGTAGATTGATGCGGCCATCCGGCGTGAGAGCGAGCCGTTGCGCGCCACGCGTGTGGGCAGCACGCAGTCGAACATGTCAATGCCGCGCGCCACGCCTCAAGAATGTCCTCGGGCGCGCCCACGCCCATCAGGTAGCGCGGCTTGTCCTCGGGCATGAGCGGCACTGTGGCATCCAGCGTGGCGTACATCTGCTGCTTTGTCTCGCCCACGGCCAGCCCGCCCACGGCGTAGCCCGGAAAGTCAAGCGTGCGCAGAAAGTTGGCGCTTTGCCCGCGCAGGTCGGGGAAGACGCCGCCCTGGACAATGCCAAAGAGCGCCTGTCGGTGCGGTTGTGGGCGGTGCGGCAGCGTTCGGCCCAGCGGTGTGTGCGCGCCACTGCGTCCTCTACGGCAGCGCGATCCGTGGGGTTGGGACAGACGTCCAGCACCATGGCAATGTCGGCGCCCAGCGCCATTTCCACCTCCATCACCTTCTCGGGCGTAAAGGAGTGGATGCTGCCGTCGAGGTGGCTGCGAAAGGTAACGCCGTCATCGGCCAGATTGCGCTGGTGGGCCAGGCTGAAGACCTGATAGCCGCCGGAATCCGTGAGGATGGGGCCATCCCAGCGCATAAAGTCGTGGAGCCCCCCCAGCGCGCCACAAGTTCATGGCCCGGCCGCAGGTAGAGGTGATAGGTGTTGGCAAGCACGAGCTGGCAGCCTGCCTCGTGCAGGTCGCGCGGCTCCAGCGTCTTGACGTTGGCTTGTGTGCCCACGGGCGCAAAGGCGGGCATGTCAATAGGGCCGTGCGGCGTCTGAAACGTGGCAAGCCGTGCGGCGCCCTCTGAGGCGAGCAAGTCGTAACTGAAATTGGCCATAATCCGCATATGCTAGCACAGAAGCACAAGTACGAGCAAAGCGGGGAAGTCGCGAGGAGAAGCAGATGCTTGTAACGGCTTGGTAGATAAGTGCACGACGCAGCTCGAAAGATAAACGAAGCGATTTTCTCAGGAATTAGGCCGTCTAGCCGTGGTTGCCTCTCAGTTACAAAGAGGGCCTTTCAGCGGACAACAATCTGTTTCCCGATGTTCGGCGCGCGCCTGTGGATGGCGGTTTCGACGACGCGCCCCGCGCCAAAGTTGGGCAGGCGCAGGTAGTGGGCGGCGGCCTGGAGCATGGCCTCCTGTGGGATGAGGCCGATGAGTTCGGTGCGCGCCATGTCCACGCCGGCGGCCTGCGCCTGTGTGCGCACGGCATCGTAGATGACGTGCAGGGGCGTCTGCGTGTAGTCAACCAGATTCATGCTCACCTGCGCCTGCCCCTCTACCAGCAGCCCCATGGACTTGACGGCAGGGAAGCCGCCGCTGCTCTCGCGGATGCTTTTGGCAATCGTGCGCGCAATGGTCACGTCGGGCGTGGTCAGATAGAAATTATAGGCAATCAGGAATGGGCGCGCGCCAACGGCGGTCGCGCCGGCGGGCCCTATGCGTGCCGGGCCAAAGTCGGGCGCGCGCGCGGGCGTGGCAATTTCGTTGACAAGCGCCTCGAACTGCCCCTTGCGCAGCGTGGACAGGTTCTTTCGCTCCGGGCGGGTGGCCGCGGCTTCGTACAGATAGACGGGAATGTCCAGTTCGGCGGCAATGCGCTGGCCGAGCTGCGTGGCGAGCGCTGCGCACTCTTCCAGGCTGATGTTCTGGATAGGCACGAGGGGCACAACGTCCGTCGCGCCGATGCGCGGGTGCTCGCCCTGGTGCTCAAAGAGATTGATCTGTTGCGCGGCTATGGAGACCGCCTGGAAGAGTCCTTCAACCACCGCTGCGGGCGTGCCTGCAATGGTGATGACGCTACGGTTGTGGTCCCAGTCGGCGCTGGAGTCGAGAAGCAGCACGCCGGGCGTCTGAATGGCGGCGACAATGGCTGCCACAACTTCAGGGCGACGCCCTTCGGAGAAGTTTGGCACGGCCTCGATAATCACATCCTGGCCAGTGGCGCTGGGTGCGCGCCCCGCTTTAGTCATGGTTTGTCCTTCCGGGTGGATAGACGGTTGATATTCTGGAAGCCCCGCTGCGAATGCCGCGGACTTCCGAGACGCACCACTTCAGCCGCCGTTACGAAATGCGTACACGAATGCGTAACGCGCGCCCGTGCGCGCTCGCGCGTGTGTGCTCCACGATGGTATCATGGGCGAATGCGCGCACCAAGCCCGGCACCGAATGCAACAGAATCCAGCCAGCCGCCCCATCCCACGAGTCGAGCAAGCGTGGGATGACTTTGTGGCCCGTCACCACGCGCCTCACCTCTTGCAGCTTAGTGGCTGGGGCGCACTCAAGGCGAGCTACGGCTGGCAGGCCGAGGTTGTCACCCTTCCCCACGAAGCACAGGGCGGAACCATTTATGCGGGCGCGCTGCTGCTCTTCCAGCGCCGCATGGGGTTGACGCTGGGCTATGTGCCGCGCGGCCCGCTGGTCGACTGGCAGGACGCAGACGCACCCCGCAACCTGTTGAACGCCCTGCGTACAAGCTGCCGCAGTTACGGCGCGTCCGTGCTTAAGCTGGAGCCGGAACTGCCCGACACGCCAGTGAATCGGTCGCTCCTCATGGAGCTTGGCCTGCGCCCCAGCACACAGACGGTGCAACCGCGCAGCACAATCCAGCTGGACATTGCGGGCAGCGAGGATGAAATTCTGGCGGCCATGAAGAGCAAGTGGCGCTACAACGTGCGCCTTGCCGAGCGCAAGGGCATCACCGTGCGCGCATGCACGGCCGCCGATTTGCCCGCGTTCAACGCGCTCATGGCCGAAACGGCGCAGCGCGATAGCTTTGATGTACATACGGCCGATTACTACAATACGGCCTTTGCGCTGCTTGCGCCCGACCATGCGGTCTATTTGCTGGCCGAGTACGAGGGCGTGCCGGTGGCGTCAATTGTTGTCTGCACTGTGGGCAAAATGGCGTGGTATTTGTGGGGTGCCTCGAGCGACCGCGAGCGCAACCGCATGCCCAATCACGCGCTGCAGTGGGAGGGCATGCGCTGGGCGAGCCGCCGCGGCGCAACCACCTATGACTTCTGGGGCATCCCCGATGAACTGGGGCAGCTTGCGCAAGGGCTGCGCAACGGCGACGGCAGCGGCACGCCCGTGGAGGCGCTGCCTGTGGATGTGGAGGCGTTGCCGAGCCATGGGCTGTGGGGCGTCTATCGCTTCAAGCAGGGCTTTGGCGGCAACGTTGTGCGTATGGTCGGCGCGTGGGACATGCCAGTGAACCCGGTCGGCCATGCCGTCTATCAGCTTGGGCTGAAGGCGCAGACAGCGCAAAAGGCCTTGCGCTCAGCGCAGGTCGCGCGCGCCGTGCGCACGCAATCCGTCGAAGTCATCGCCGATGCGGCCACCTGGCGGGTCAAGCTGGCCGCGCTGCCGCAGACCCATCTGCTGCAAAGCTGGGAATGGGGCGATATCAAGGCGCAAACGGGCTGGCAGGCCGAGCGGCTGACGCTGGCCGACGGGCGCGCCGCTGCGCAATTCCTGGTGCGTCAGCCGCTGCCCTGGCTGCCCCTGCGCATTGGCTATGTGCCCAAGGGGCCGCTGCTGGACTGGAGCGATGGACGCACCGTTGACGCCACGCTCAACGCGTTGCAGGCGCACGCACGTGCGCGCAATTGTGTGCTGGTGAAGATTGACCCCAATGTGCTGGAGGATTCGCCAGAAGGCGCGTCGCTGCTGCGCAAGCTGCGCGCACGCGGCTGGCGCTACAGCGGTGAGCAGATTCAGTTCAAGAACACAGGCGTTACGGAGTTGGGGCTGGACGAAGAGGCGTTGCTTGGGCAAATGAAGAGCAAGGCGCGCTACAACCTGCGCCTGGCCGAGCGCCGCGGCATCACCGTGCGCACTGGCGGGGTTGCCGACCTGGACGCGTTTTACACACTCTACGCCGAAACGGGCGCACGCGATGGCTTTCTGATTCGGCCTGCGGCCTACTACCGCACGACATGGGAAACGTTCCTGGCTGCGCAGGCGGATGGCGCCAATCCGGCAGGGGGTGCGCTGCTGCTGGCCGAGCATCCCGACGAGAAAAGCCCCGTTGCGGGGCTCTTTCTGCTGAAGTATGGGGCGACGGCCTGGTACTTTTATGGGGCAAGCAGCGAACGGCGGCGGCGCGATATGCCCAACTACCTGCTGCAGTGGGAGGCCATGCGCTGGGCGCGTGGCCAGGGCTGCACCCACTATGACTGGTGGGGTGCGCCCACGAATCCTGCTGACGAGGCGGACTCAATGCAGGGCGTATGGGGCTTCAAGCAGGGCATGGGCGCGACATTGCAGGAGCATGTGGGTGCGTGGGATTATCCCGTGTCGCAAGTCCTCTATGCTGCCTACGTGCAGGTGCTGCCCCGTGCGATGGCGTTGCTCAAACGCCGCGCTGCTCAAACCCCTTAGCGGGCGTCAACCGGACGCTTCGTGACGGTGTCTGCCTGCTCGTCTGCAATTGGCCAGGCCGGTGTAGAAGGCACGTTTGGCTCAGCAGGACGGCTGGGCGGTTTTGTGGCCGGCTTGCCTTGATTGAACGGTTGCAGTAGGGACATGATGCCGTTGTGGCGCTGCGCCAGATGACACTCTTGGTGTCGAGTGGAGCACCGCAGCCCGGGCAATTGTCGGCCAAAGCTGTTGCGCGTGCTTCTTCAAGGTTTTTCTGCTCGATCACGGCCTCGTCGCGCGCCTTGTTGCGCTCGAGGTAGGCGACAATGGCGGCCTGGGTGAGGCCGCTGATTGCCACGAGCACAAGCATGCCGGGCCACCACCATCCCCGCAAGGCAATAATTGCAATGCCAACTAGCCAGATTGCACTCTGCACCTGCTCCCACTGGAAGGGGAGTTCCGGTTCATCGCTCTTGTTCTTCCTTGGCTTTGCCATTGCGGCGTCTCCTTAAGGTGATTTGGCTGCCCTGCATTATCAGACGCGAGTCCAACGCCCGCCCCGATTTTGTTTGCTCGTCCTGTGCGCTGTCGGGCGGTGGTGGTACAATGTCACTCCCAACCCAGGGGACGCGAAGCGCCCTGCACACAGTACGAGAATGGGTCCGCACGGGTCGCGCAGGATGGCGATTGTCACAGGCCAAGCGCATACCTACGGGCACATGCTACACGGAAAGGGCGCACAGCGCACGTGACAGTCACGAAGCCGATCTTCACGTCGGAGGAGCAGTTCTATACGGTCATGCGCGATGTCTTCACGCAGGTTGCAGCCGCGCCGGAAAACATCCACGGCATTACGCACAGCAACCTGGTCATCCGCATTCGCGCCACGGGGCCCAATGCCGAAATTCTGGTTGATGGCCGCCAGCCGCCGCTTGAGGTCTTTTTTGGCAAGCGACCGGGCGAGGCGAACATAGAGATTGTGCTGGCTGCCAACTTGCTGCATTCGCTCTGGCTGGGCAAGCAGAGCACACGCGAGGCCTTCTTCAGCGGCCAGATCAAGCCGCGCGGCAACATGCTGAAGATGATGAAGTTGACCGAACTCTTCTATGAGTGCGAGAAGGTCTATCCCGCGATTGCCGCTGCGCACGGCCTCCTGTAACACAGCGCTCCCTTCACCTCTTTGACAACCGCCATGGGCATTCTGTAGAATCGTGCCGCTCGCTCCGGCTCCCGTGCGTCCCCGGCTGTGGACGGGAGGAGTGTTTCGATGAGTGCAATTGACGAAATCAAGGCTCGAGCCAACATTGAAGATGTGATCGGGCGCTATACCGAGCTCAAGAAGGCGGGCAGCATTCTCAAGGGGCTCTGTCCCTTCCACAACGAGCGTACACCGTCGTTCGTCGTCTATCCCAATTCCGGAACATGGCATTGCTTCGGCGCCTGTGGCACAGGCGGCGACGTCTTCTCGTTCCTCATGCGCAAGGAGAACATCGACTTCCGCGAGGCGCTGGTGCGCCTGGCGCAGGAGACGGGCGTATCGCTTGAGGAGGACGAGCACGACGAGGAGCGCTCGCTCAAGGTTGCGCTGCATGAGGTCAACGAGGCGGCAGCCAAGTACTTTCACGATCTGCTGCTCAACCATGCGCAGGCTGCGCGGGCGCGCGCCTATCTGGAGCGGCGCAAGCTCGACGGCGAGACTGCGGACTCGTTCCAGATTGGCTTTTCGCTCGACCAATGGAGCGGCTTGCGCGACTATCTGAGCGGCCGCGGTTTTCCGCTGGAGACGCAGTTGGCGGCGGGGCTCGTCAAGCGCAATGAGCAGCGCGAGACAATCTACGATGCCTTCCGCAATCGGGTCATCATTCCCATTCGCGATCAGCCAGGGGCGCGTGATTGGCTTTGGCGGGCGCGTGCTCGACGACAGCCAGCCCAAGTACCTCAACACGGCGGAGACCCCCCTCTTTCACAAGTCTCACGTGGTCTTTGGCATTGATCGCGCCCAGGATGCCATCCGCAAAGCCGACGAAGTGGTGATTGTGGAAGGTTACATGGATGTGATTGCGGCGCACCAGCATGGCTTTGCCAACGTGGTAGCGTGCATGGGTACGGCGATCACCTCCGACCAGTTGCGCCAGCTTGAACGCTACACGCGCAACTTCGTCATGGCGCTGGACGCCGACGCTGCGGGCCAGGCAGCCACAATTCGCGGCCTCAATCAGGCGCGCCAGGCCCTGACCCGCGTCAGCAAGCCCGTGCTCACGCCCGGCCGCGGCGTGCAAATGACCGAGCGGCTGGATGCCACGCTGCGCATCATCTCCATGCCGGAGGGGATGGACCCCGACGATGTGGTGCGGCGCGACCCGGCGCTGTGGGAAACGCTGATCGAGCGCGCGCTGCCGCTGGTGGACTTCTACTTTGCGGTAACGAGCCGCCGGCTGGACCTGGGCACTGCCCACGGCAAGGCGGAGGCTGTGGATGAACTGACGCCCCTGATTGCCGAAGTGGACAACGAAGTGGAGCGGCAGCACTACATTCACCAGTTGTCGCGTTTGGTGCAGGTGGAGGAGTATATTATTGATGCGCGTGTGCGTGCTGCCGCCCGCCCCACAAAGGCCGAGCCGCCCGCCGAGCGACGAGGGTCGATTGTGCGTGAAGGCGGCGCCAGGGGCGGCCCAGGCGCGCAGCGGGAGAGTGCCACAGCGCGCAAGCCGGCCGCCCAGGCGCCGGCCGCAATTGAGGTGGAGGACCATTTGCTGGCGATGCTGATCCGCGAGCCTGACTCGCTCGTCTGGTTGGCGCAGCAGACGGCTGAGCTCAAGATCGAGCCGCTTACGGAGGTGGACCTCCAGCACGCCGAGAATCAGGAGATCTTTTCGGCGCTCAGGCGCTACATTACCAGCGACGAGCCGTGGGAGTTGGAAAGCTTCCAGGAGCAGCTTTCGCCCGCGTTGCACGCCAAGCTCGGAAGCCTCGTTGCCTACGGCGCGGCCCTCCCGCCCGAACCGATCTGGAGTTGCGTGAGGGCATGATAAAGGATATAGTCCACTTGCGCCTGCAAAGACTGAAAATCGAGAGCGTGGCAGTGAATTTTCTGATGAAGGAGGCGCAGTCGAACGGTGAGATGTCTACGTCACGATCACTCGGCAGCGTCTACAGCCGCATTCAACGCGAGCTGGATCATCTGCAGCCCCTCAAGCTCCGCGAGAACCATCGGAACGGTTTCCGGCGCAAGGAATCACCCAGTTCGCGACTGGGCTGAACGGCTCGCCTCACAATTTCGTTATCCACACACAGTGTACAGAGTTTTTGTGCAGGATAGGCTGCTGCGTTAACCCCGGTTGAGATGCAGCCCGAGTTTGTGGCCCGCTCGGCAGGGGCCGGCCGGCGCACGGCGCTGGTTGTGAAGGAGATTAATGGCAAACCCAACCCGCAAGTCGTCGAAGAGAGAGCCGGCGAAACCGGCCAATAATCGAGTTGGCGAAGAGCTTGACGTGAAGCCGTCGCAGGCGTCCGTCGCTGAAATGGAAGTTGACGTCGCAGCTGCACACCTTGAGGACGAGCTCTTCGAGGACTCGCCCTTGACCATCCCCGAGAGCACTGCAGGGGCCGGCTTTGCGGCGAACACGGCAAGCGGCACGTTGCCCGGCCTCCCGCGCAACGCGGGGCGCACGCGCCCTGCGAACGGACGCATTGAGCGGGCGCCAAAGTCGGCGGCTGAGAGTGAGCTTGATGAGTATATCAATCTGGGCGAAGGAAAGGCGGTTGAGGAGGACGACCTCTTTACTGATGAGCCGGAACCGAGTGAGGAGGAGTCGGCGCCAATTCCTCAAATCGGGCGCAACACCAAGCTCGAAGAAGAGGTTGAGCGCGAGAAGAGCCTGCCGATTGAGAAGTTGATTGAGGATGTGCCCGAGCTGGGACAGAGCCTTGACCCTGTGCGGATGTACCTCATGGACATTGGCCGGCACGACCTGCTGACAGGCGACCAGGAGATTGACCTCGCGCGCAGTATTGCAGAAGGGGTGGAAGCGCAGGCATTCCTGCATGCACAAGGCAACACCGACGCGCAGCTTCTGCTCGATCTGCTGGACGAGTTCTACATCGACGGCTCGCAGGCGCTGCGCGAGACGCCGCTTGATGAGCATGAAGCGGAGATTCACAGCGCCATTGCCGCCATTACCGATAGCCTTTATGACCCCGAGGCAAAGAAGTTGACTCGCATAGAGACGGATTGGGAAGCGGTTGGCGATGCTTTTGGGGTGCTGGGTGCGGCAGACCACGTTGCGTCGCGCACGCTGGCGGGCGTATTGGAGTCCCTGCAGCAGATCATGCGTGCACTGCGCGAGGCGGGCATTGAGGGCCCCGAACGCATTCGGGCGCTGATACTCATGCGCAATGGCGAACTGGCGCATGGTAAATTGGCGCAGAGCAACCTGCGCCTCGTGGTGAGTGTGGCCAAGCGCTACATCGGGCGCGGCCTCAGCTTCCTGGACCTGATTCAGGAAGGCAACCTGGGGCTGCTGCGCGCCGTGGACAAGTTCGACCACAAGCTTGGCTATAAGTTCAGCACTTATGCCACGTGGTGGATTCGCCAGGCGATCAGCCGTGCCATTGCCGACCAGGCGCGCACAATTCGCATTCCCGTGCATATGGTGGAGACGATCAACCGCCAGGCGCGCATTCAGCGCACGCTGCAGCAGGAGTTGGGCCGCGACCCCACGCACGAGGAACTGGCAGTGCGCATGGACTTTCTTGAGCCGGCAGATACCGAATTGGTGCTGGCGGCGCAGCAGTTTGATACGAAGCTTGACGTGGAAGTGGTGCATCGCCTTGAGCGGGCAGCCGCGAAGGTGCGCAAAATTCAGCGTCTTAGCCAGGAGCCGCTGAGCCTGGAGACGCCCGTAGGGAATGAAGAGACGAGCAACCTGGGCGATTTCATTGAGGATGACAGCCTGCCCGGCCCGGTCGATTCGGCCAGCCGGCGCATGTTGCGCGAGCAGATGGCCGAGATTCTGGATGGCCTGAACGAGCGCGAGCGCAAGGTGCTGGAGATGCGCTTTGGGCTGCAGGACGACATTCCGCGCACGCTGGAGGA
Organism: uncultured Chloroflexia bacterium; assembly: GCA_963773745.1. Classification (GTDB taxonomy): domain Bacteria; phylum Chloroflexota; class Anaerolineae; order Caldilineales; family Caldilineaceae; genus UBA5069. The sequence continues at coordinate 75,762 of CAVZCL010000001.1, read as the reverse complement.
TGTGGGCAAGGAGTTCAACGTGACGCGCGAGCGTGTGCGCCAGATTGAGGCAAAGGCGCTGCGCAAGCTGCGCCACCCGCTGCGCAGCCGCAAGCTGCGCGACTTCCTGGCGTGATGCGGCGGAGGTTGGCCGCTGCGCGTCTTGTGTGATGGTGAAAGCCGTTTGCAGAGGCGGCATTTTGACAATGCCGCCTCCTGCTGGTAGAATTTATTTTCGTGCGCAGCGAGCATTGCTCGAGCGCACGTCAATCGAATAATCCTCGGTAGCTCAATCGGCAGAGCATTCGGCTGTTAACCGAAATGTTGGAAGTTCGAGTCTTCCCCGAGGAGCCAGATTGTTGTGGGCCATCAACTTGAGACCATTCGGTCAGTGCAAATGCACTGACCGAATGGTCTCAAGTCTTTTTAGGGGTATTCGACAAAGGAATGGAGTTCAGCGCGCCGGTATGGCAGTGAAGAGCGTGCGCCACTGGAAACTGCGCGACTGTGCGATTGTCCTCATGCTGGTGGATACCACCTTGCCGAGGGTGGAACATGGATGCGCATCTGTGCCTTGCTCGCCGAATCGGACGTGCAGAATGCGCAGAAGAAGGCAAGCCCGGCGGATCATTGGAAGTTCTGAAGTTCGTCGACATTGCCTATTGACAGCGCCCTGTGCAAGTGCTATTCTGTGCGCAGGTTAGATATCCGATATCTAATCACTTCTCCCAACTTTCCAGACTTCCAACCCAATACGGCCCACGCTATGCAAAAGCTCGCACGCGGCCAGCTTCTGAATCGTGCCATTCAGGATCAAATCAAGCAGTACATCACGGCCAACCGTTTGGGGCCCGATGATCTGCTCCCCCCTGAAGGACAACTCGCCATTGATCTTGGTGTCAGCCGTGGCTCCGTGCGCGAGGCCATCAAGGCGCTTGAGTCCCTCGGCATTGTCGAAGTGCGCCACGGTGACGGCGTGCGCGTGCGCAGCTTCAACTTTGATTCCATTCTCGATCTCCTCTCCTATGGTGTGCTCTTTGACCCCGACCGGGTTGTTGGCATCCTCCAGATTCGCATCTGGCTTGAGGATTCGGCCGTCGTACCGGCGGTGGACGCGATTGACGACGCCACGCTGGACGAGATGGACGCTCTGCTCGATTGCTGGACAGCCAAGGCCGAAGCACGTGCCGACACCTCCGAAGAGGACCGGGCCTTTCACCGCCTGCTCTACGCCGGCCTGCGCAACGAATCCCTCTCGCAGCTGATCGACATCTTCTGGCTCGTCTACCACTCCATGCCTGAAGACGAAATGGGGCCCGATCACGATCCTGTGGCCACTGTTGAAAACCACCGCGAACTGCTTGCGTCCGTGCGCATGCGCGACAGCGCGTCGGCGCGCATGCGCATGAATGACCATTTCCGCAACCTGGAAGAGCGAATTCTGCGCGCGACGAAGCACATGCCGCCATTGCGCAAGGGACAGGGCTGAGTTATGGACCACCTGCTTGAAGTGCGCGACCTCGTCACCCGCTTCTACTCCAACGGCGCCAAAATTCACGCCGTCAACGGCATCTCCTACACGCTCGATGCCGGCGAATCGCTGGGGATAGTGGGCGAGAGCGGCTCGGGCAAATCGGTGGGCGTCATGTCCCTCATGGGGCTCATTCGCTTTCCGCCGGGCCGTGTGGAGGGAGGCGAAGTCATCTTCAACGGGCGCGACCTGCTCAAACTGAGCGCCGACGATATGCGTGCCGTACGTGGCAGCGAGATTGCCATGATCTTTCAGGATCCCATGACCTCGCTCAATCCCGTGCTGCCGATTGGCCTGCAGATGACCGAGGCGTTGCGTGCGCACACAGGCGCCAGCAAACAGGAAGCGCGCGTGCGCGCCGCCGAGCTGATGACGCTCGTGGGGCTGCCCAATGCCGAGGACCGGCTGGACAATTTTCCCTTTCAGTTCTCGGGGGGCAGCGCCAGCGCATCATGATCGCCATGTCGCTGGCGTGCAATCCCAGCCTGCTGATTGCCGATGAGCCGACGACTGCGCTCGATGTAACGATTCAGGCGCAGATTGTGGAGCTGGTGAAGGAGATCCAGCAGAAGCTGGGCATGGCCATTATCTGGATCAGCCACAATCTCGCGCTGGTCGCGGGGATGGTGGACAAGGTGATCGTCATGTACTCGGGCTACATTGTGGAGCAGGCGCCGGTTGACGACATTTACGAGCGGCCGCTGCACCCCTACACGCTGGGGTTGCTCAACGCGATCCCGCATGTGGAGCAGGACAAGGAGGATCGGCTCGCCTCGATTGAAGGGTTGCCGCCCGACTTGCGCAAGGCTGCCACGGGCTGCCCCTTTGGGCCGCGCTGCCCCTATGCAATTGCCAAGTGCCGTGCCGAAGTGCCCCCCTTGATGGCGTGTGGCCCCAATCGCACATCGGCCTGTTGGCGCTGGGAAGAGCTTCAGACGGTGCAGGTTTTTGGGGATCCGCTATGAACGCTGCTGTAGAGCACGCCGCCGACTACGCATGGCAACCACGCGAGCGACCACGCCCTATCCGCCGCCTCGTCTGTGGCCGCACCCGGGCAGGACGCCAAGCCGCTTGTAGTCGTCAACAATTTGCGCGTCCACTTTCCCATTCGGCGCGGCCTCATGCGCAAGCAGGTGGGCGCCGTGCGGGCCGTGGACGACGTAAGCTTTACCGTGGAAAAGGGCGAGACGCTGGGCCTGGTGGGCGAGAGCGGCTGCGGCAAATCCACCACGGGCCTTGCCGTGCTCAAGCTGCTGGAGATCACCGAGGGGAGCGTCTTCTTCCGCGGTCAGGAGTTGACGCACCTGAGCGAGCCCGAACTGCGCCCCCTGCGCCGCCACATGATGATGATCTTCCAGGACCCCTATTCGTCGCTCAACCCGCGCCTTACCGTGGGCGCGATTGTGGGCGAGCCGCTGGGCGTGCACAACGTGGGCAGCGCGGCCGATCGCGGCGCACGCGTCGCCGAACTGCTGCGCCTGGTAGGGCTCAACCCTGCCTTCATCAATCGCTACCCGCACGAGTTCTCGGGCGGCCAGCGCCAGCGCATTGGCATTGCGCGCGCACTTGCCACATCGCCCGACTTTATTGTGGCCGACGAGCCGATTTCTGCGCTCGATGTCTCCATCCAGGCGCAGGTCGTCAACCTCATGAGCGACCTCAAGGAGCAGCTCGGGCTGACCTATCTCTTCATCGCCCACGATCTCTCCATGGTGCGCTACATCAGCGACCGCGTCGCCGTGATGTATTTGGGCAAGATTGTGGAAATCGGCGCGCGCAAGCAGGTCTTTGACGAGCCGCTGCATCCCTACACGCGTGCGCTGCTTTCGGCCGTACCCGTTGCCAACCCGCGCCTCGAGCGTCAGCGCCAACGCATCATTCTGGAGGGCGATGTGCCCAGCCCCTCATCGCCGCCCAGCGGCTGCCACTTTCACCCGCGCTGCCGCTTTGCCACCGACATCTGCCGCCAACTTGAGCCGCCCCTGCGCACGCTGGATACCAGCGCGCACCAGGTGGCCTGTCATCACGCTGAAGAACTTGCCTGACCTGGACTCCACTCTCGTTTTGCCACACCTTTTCCGTGCCCGTCCCAAACAACCCCAAAGGAGAGACGCATGAAGTTCTACCGATTGCTGGCCTTGCTTGTGCTGTTCTCGATGGTATTCACGGCATGTGCGCCCGCGGTGCCTGCACCAGCTGCGCCCGCAGCCGATGCAACCGCAGCGCCGGCCGCCGAAGCGCCCGTTGCCGTTGCCGCCGACGCCACCCCCGGCACGATTCGTGCCGCCTTCCGCACAGGCTGCATGGCCGGCCCGCTGTGGACCACCTGTGGCCGTCGCCTGGACGAGACAGTGCTGCAGGGGCTGGCTCACGTGCTTTGGACCGGCGATGGCGTCAAGCCGCTGCTGGCCGAATCGTGGGATACGCCGGATGGTGGCCAAACATGGGTCTTCAACCTGCGCCAGGATGTGAAGTGGCATGACGGCGAGGACTTCAACGCCGACGACGTCATCTTCAGCTACAACCTCTTTGCCGATCCTGCTGTGGCCTCCGTCTATGCGGCCAAGTTGATTGACGTGAAGGGCTATCAGGAATTCCGCGACGGCGCTGCAGACAGCCTGGCCGGCGTCACCAAGATCGACGACTACACCGTGCAGATCGAGCTTGTGGGCCCGCGCCCGCTGTGGGTGAATCTGCTCAACATCTCCATCAGCATTCTGCCCGAGCACATTCTGGGCGGCGTTGCCAAGGACGCCCTCCAGCAGGACCCGTACTGGACAGAGAACCGCGTCGGCACCGGCCCCTTCAAGTGGGCGAAGTATGTGCCCGACCAGTATGTGGAAGTTGTGCGCAACGACGACTACTTCCTGGGCGCACCCAAGGCCGAGCGCATTATCTACCAGATCTACGCCGACATCCCCTCGATCATGAACGCGCTCGAAGCCCAGGAACTGGATATCATCTCCTATGAAGGCGGCGGCGTGCCGGTGAGCGAACTCGACCGCATGATGGCGCTCGACTACCTGACCGTGCTGCCCGACATGGACGCCGGCCTGCCCACCTATCTCCAGTTTAACCACCAGCAGGAATGGCTGGCGGATGCGAACGTGCGCCGCGCAATGGTGCTTGCGATTGACCGCCAGGCGATCATGGACTCCATTCGCAAGGGCACGGGCACTCTCTCCAACACGATGTTCCCGGCAGCGTGGACCCACCCCGAAGGTATGGACCCCAACGCCTACGACCCCGAACTGGCCAAGCAACTGCTGGCTGACGCTGGCTGGGATTCGAGCCGCCAGATTGACTTCATCTACTACTATGCCGACCAGGTGAACAAGGACACGGTGACCGCCATCCAGTCCTACCTCTCCGCTGTGGGCGTGAACATTGTGCCTCGCCTGCTCAACCCCGCCGAGATTCAGGCTGTCTACGCCGACGGCTCCTTCGAAATGGGCTACTTCGCCAATGGGCAGGGCCTGGACCCGTCGGTGGGCGCCAACATCATTCGCTGCGGCACCCAGCTGGCGCTGGGGTACTGCAACGAGCGCGTGGATGAGCTCTTTGACCTGGGCTTGAGCGAATCGGAGCGCGAGCTGCGCGCCCCGTACTACCAGGAAATTTCCATGATTCTGAACGAAGAGATGCCGCGTGGCTGGCTCTGGTACGAAGTGCGCCCCATGGCCTTCAACAACCGTGTCTCCGGCCCTGCCGAGCACTTCTCGCAGATGCCGAACCTGATCTTCGACGTGCCGGTTTACAACGAAGTTGAGAATTGGGAAGTGGTGCAGTAGTTGACTGCGCAGTGCAGCGTGCGGCAGAGGCCGCACGCTGCACTGCGCCCGCCGGGCCTGAAGCGCGTTGCTTGCTGCAACACAGGGATATGCCATGTTCACCTACATTTTGCGCAGGCTCCTTATCAGCATTCCCATTCTGCTGGGTATCACGGTCATCATCTTCTTCATTGCGTCGCAGATGCCGGGCGACGCGGTGCAGGCCATGATCTCGCAAGAGACACCCATGGCCGAAGAGCTTGTCAAGCTGCGTCGCGGCCAACTGGGGTTGGACCAGCCCATTTATGTTCAATATGGGCGCTGGCTGGGCAACCTGGTGCAGGGCAATCTGGGCTTCTCCTTCCAGTCGGGTGAACCGGTCTCCAAGGTGATCGGCGCGCGTGCCTGGCCACACTGCAGCTGACAGGCACGGCGCTGCTGATTTCAATTGTGCTGGGTGTCTTTCTGGGTGTGATTTCGGCGCTGCGGCAGTACTCATTCCTGGACTATTCGCTGACATTCGCAGGCTTTACCGGCATTTCCGTGCCCGATTTCTTTATGGGCATGGTGCTGGTCTATGTCTTTGCCATCCAGCTGGGGTGGTTTCCCACCTCGGGAATCAGTACACGTGGGGAGCCCTATTCACTGTCGGACAATTTGCGCCACCTGGTGCTGCCTGCATTTGCACTCGCGCTGGTGCGCACGGCCACCTTCATGCGCTACACGCGTGCCAGCGTGCTGGAAGTAATGAATGATGACTATGTGCGCACGGCACGCGCCAAGGGCGTGCGCGAGTGGATCGTCACGGCGCGCCACATCCTGCGCAATGCGCTGATCCCCATCATCACCGTCATCGGCTTCTCGCTGCCCATCCTCTTCGGCGGTTCGGTGATCATCGAGACGATCTTTCAGTGGCCGGGGATTGGACTCATGTTCATGAATGCGATTACGGGGCGCGATTCGCCTGTCATCATGGGCTATGTGCTCTTCTCGGCGATTATCGTTCTGGCCACCGATCTGCTCACGGATATTGTCTACAGCTGGGCAGACCCGCGCATTCGCTATGACTGATTTTGCTGCTGTTGCTAATTTCCAACGACCGCCGGCGCACGAGTGGATTGACCACAGGGTGATGCAATGACAACTGCGGCAACGACTGACCTCTTTCCAGCGGAGCGTGTGGAGCGCGGCGAAAGCCCCTTTACCAAAGCGCGCAAACGCTTCTTTCGCCACAGGTTGGCCATGGTGGGCCTTGTCATTCTGACCACCATGATTCTCATGGCGCTCTTCGCACCGCTGCTCACCCAATACTCGCCGATTGAAATCAACCTGACGAACATGAGCCAGCCGCCTGGCAATGGGCATCTGCTGGGCACCGACACCACAGGCCGCGATGTTTGGGCGCGCATTCTCTATGCGGGACGTGTCTCGCTCTCGGTGGGCCTCGTCGCTGTCACCCTCTCAACGCTGATTGGCGTCTTGATTGGCGGCCTGGCGGGCTATGCCGGCGGCCGGCTTGACATGCTGCTCATGCGCTTCACCGACATGGTCATGACCTTTCCGTCGCTCGTCATCATCATCACCGTCGCGTCGGTTCTCGGACCCAGCATCTACAACACGATGCTGGTCATTGGCATGTTGACGTGGACAGGTACGGCGCGCCTTGTGCGCGGGCAGATTCTTTCACTGCGCGAGCAGCAGTTTGTGCTGGCCGCGCGCTCCATGGGTGTGGCCCCAGGCTCGATCATGACGAAGCACCTGCTCTCCAATGTGGTCAGCTCCGTCACTGTGGCAGCCACCTTTGGCATGGCCAGTGCGATTCTGCAGGAAGCGTCGCTCTCGTTCCTGGGGCTGGGGGTGCAGTCGCCCACGCCCAGTTGGGGCAATATGCTGCGCGATGCGCAAACGCTCTCCATCCTCGAGGGCATGCCATGGCTGTGGCTTTCGCCCGGCATCATGATTGCGCTGGCGGTGCTCAGCATTAATTTCATTGGGGACGGGCTGCGCGACGCGGTGGACCCACGCTCGCTGAAGTAGTCACTTTTGCAGACTCTTCTGCATCACTCTTTTGGAGGCATGTTCTTGCGCACATTCGATGGTTTCTGGCCGGCGCTGATTACACCGTACACGGACGACGATCGCATCAACGTGCCGATGGTGCGTCAGTTGGTGGCTTATTTGCTTGCCAAGGGCGTCAGCGGCTTCTACATTTGCGGCTCAACGGGTGAGGGGCCGCTGCAGAATGCCGACGAGCGCATTCTGGTGGCCGAGACTGTACTGGACGAGGTGGCAGGGCGCATCCCCGTCATCGTGCATGTGGGCGCGGCCGTGATCAACGATTCGGTGCGCCTGGCGGAGCACGCGCAGGCGGCGGGCGCAGCGGGCATCAGCAGTATTCTGCCGCCCGTTGTCTACGATGCACGCGGGATTGTTCCCTTCTTTGCGCGGGTGGCCGCAGCCGCGCCCGAGTTACCCTTTATGCCCTATCTTTACGGCTATGCAAAGGATGCTGTGGCGCTCATGCATGAGCTTGAGCACATCCCCAACCTGGCGGGCACCAAGTACACGGCCCCGAATATGTATGAAATGAACACCATCGTCGGCTTTCGCAGTGAGGGCTGGACGGTCTTTTCGGGAATGGATGAGCAGGCGGTGCTGGGGCTCATGTATGGCGCTGCGGGGATGATCGGCTCGACGCTCAACTTCATGCCGGGGGCCTATCGGGAGATTCTGGAAGCATACCGCAGCGGCGACAGCAGTTGTGCACTGGCCATGCAGCAGCGCGCCAACAAAGTGACGTCCCTGCTCATCAGCATGGGCTTTGCGGGTTCGTTCCGCGAGGCAATGCGCCTGCTTGGCTTTGACTGCGGCGCGCCCCGCCTGCCCAACCTGCCGCTGCCCGCCGACAAGCGCGCCACGCTCCACGCTGCGCTGGCCGAGGTTGACTTCGCCGCGATTGCAGCTCTGTAGGGCTCACATATGCAGATACTCTCCGACGCAGAACTGCTTGCGCCCGCACGCCTGGACGCGCTTCTGCGCACCTATCGCGACGGGCTGCTGCAGAGCACGCTGCCCTTCTGGTTTCCGCGCTGCGTGGATGAGGAGCAGGGCGGCTTCATGTTTGCGCGCGCCCGCGACGGCGCGCTGCTGGATAGCGACAAGGCCATCTGGCTTCAGGGCCGCGCCGTGTGGCTGCTGGCAACGCTCTACAGTGAGGTTGAGCCGCGCCCGGAGTGGCTGCAGTGGGCGCGCCACGGCCTCGATTTTCTGCGTCGCTACGGCTTTGACGACGACGGCCGCATGTTCTTTCTCGTCGCACGCGATGGGCAACCGCTGCGCAAGCGGCGCTACGTCTTTAGCGAGAGTTTCATGATTGTTGCGCTGGCGGCCTACGCGCGCGCGGCAAACGATGCTGCAGCGCTGGCGGAAGCGATGGCGCTCTATGCGCGAGTGCTCCACATGTTGCGCACGCCGGGCATTCTGGAGCCCAAATGGAACACCGGCACACGCCCCATGAAGGGGCTGGCCGTGCCCATGATTCTGCTCATCACTGCGCAAACGCTGCGCGACTGCGGCGCGGATGCGGCGCAATGTACGCAGTGGATCGACGACGCAATCGCCGAAATCCGCGCCGATTTCATGCACCCGGAGCTTGATACGGTCCTCGAGACGGTTGGCCGCAATGGCGAGTTTCTGGACCATTTCGACGGCCGCACGCTCAACCCCGGCCATTCCATTGAGGCATCCTGGTTCATCCTCAACGAGGCGCGGCGGCGCAACAACGATTCAGCCTTGCTGCAGACGGGGCTCACCATTCTCGACTGGATGTGGGAGCGGGGCTGGGATAAGGAGTACGGCGGCATCACCTACTTTGTGGACGTCAAAGGGCTGCCCGTGCAGGAGTATTGGCACGACATGAAGTTCTGGTGGCCGCAGAACGAGGCCATCATCGCCAACCTCATGGCGTGGCGCATGACGGATGACCTCAAGTATGCCCGCCGCCACCAGCTGATCCATGACTGGAGCTACGCCCACTTTCCCGATCCCGAACATGGCGAGTGGTTCGGTTACCTGCACCGCGATGGCCGCGTCTCATCCACAATCAAGGGCAACACCTACAAGGGCGCGTTCCATCTGCCGCGCATGGAGCTCACGTGTTGGCAGATCATGACGGAACTATGCACGCGCGCGCAATGAGTCGGCCCTTTTGCCGGGAGCAAGCACAATTCTCTGCGGCCATTGGTTGCAAACTGAAAAGTTTGCAACGAGCACCGTCTTCGAGCAGAAGCTTAAGTCCGTCGCTGTGCCAGAAGTGGTGAAGAGAATCGCAATGACGGGAAATTGGGTTGAGAACGGAGCTATCCATTCGGGCGCATGGCTGCTATACTGCATTGCTCTGAACCAACAAGTGGAGGCAGCATGGCACCAACCATCGAGAGCATCGTCAGTCCAAGCGGCAGTCAAGGAACGCGTGGAAACCGGATGGCATTGTGACGGCATACACGGACTACAAGTCAGAACGGATTAGCCGTTTTTGGGACTATCAGTGTTGCCAGTATCCGCACGTGGCGGGCATCTTCGAGCGGCCGCATGCTGATGATGGTCGCCCGCCGGTCTTTCTTCCAAATGAAGTAGAGCGCAACGTCCTTGTTGATCCTGACGCAAGTGCAGATGAATGCAGCAAGCTGCTTGCGCTTGTTCCAAAGCCGCTGCGGCACAGATGGTTCGGCAGCATGAGCAGTTCGCAGGCATTGGCGCAGAGCGTCTTCGGCAATCTGGCAGTCAAGAATCTTCTTCACTGCTTGGCGGACTTGCATGCAGACGAAGGCGAACTCCTGTTCGAAGGCGCAGACCTATCCACATCCAGCTTTGCAATGGAGCATGCGGTCAGTCATCTGGGAGAACCGCGGCCCACAAGCCTGGATGGATACATCTGCGGCAAGCATCAGGTGGCAATTGAGTGCAAGTTCACGGAAGCAGACATTGGCACCTGTTCGCGCCCGCGGCTGAAACCGAAGGATGCGAACGAAGCAAGCGGCTATTGCAGCGGAGATTATGCAGTTCAGCAGGGGCGGTCTGAGCGATGCGCACTCACGCAGACGGGCGTCCTCTACTGGCGCTACGTGCACGAGCTTTTTTCCTGGCGCGATGATATTGACCTGACGCCCTGCCCGCTCAACCTGAACTACCAACTGGTGCGCAATGTTCTGGCGGTCTGCACAGGCGAAGAGACGCCGGCGCCGCACAGGGATGGGCATGCCGTGCTGATCTACGACGCACGCAATCCGGCGTTTCAAGCTGGGGGGAAAGGGTATGCCGCCTATCAGTCAACGCGTGCCGCTTTGCGGAATCCAGCCATGCTGCGCAGTTGCAGTTGGCAGAAGCTCATCGCCCATGTGCAGCAGCAGGGCATACTGCTATGGCTGATGGAACAGCTTGAGTCGAAGTACGGGCTGAGCAGCGTCGCAAACAGCGGGTGACGTACACGCAATCGAAGTAGCCTGAACCGCTGCATCCCCATATTGAATCTGGTTGGCCTTTGATTAGGCGCCGTCACGCATGACGGCGCCTTTTTGTTTTGCAGAGGTGAGATGAAGCACCTGTTCATGTCGGCATACTCGATGCCAACGTGCTGACGATGTACTGCATGGCATACGCACGTTGGGTGGAAGCGGAGGAGCAACTCATACGCAGTGGACAGGGCGGCGATCCTCGCCACTCAAGATCAAGAAGCGGAGGGGATTGTCAACCGCGCGATCACAGTGCTGCGCATGGTGGAGATTGTGGAGGGGCACTTAAGCCGGAAACAACCTGACGCTGAGACCGCAGACATTCATGCCTTTGGGGCACAACGCAGGATGAAAATGGGTGTGGCGCATTCCGTAGCGGAGGGCCTCCCGCCTCGTCTGGCGCCCGTGGATTCCAGTGCCCGCAAAGTGAGGGCCAGGAGGCCCTCCGCTACGAAGTCAGCGATGTTTTCAGGGTAGAAATGACGGAGGAGCGCCAGGAGATCAACTGAAAGCTCGGCGACTCTCCCCTTTCTCTATTGTTTCTCGCATGGGTAGGGGGTTGGAGCGATAAAGGTGCTGGCATCCTCACTCGCAGTACTCTGGCAGCTTTTTCAGCCCTTCCCACTGTTCCGGATCATGACCAAAGATTACCAGCCCAACCTTCTCCGCTTCCACCAGATCAAGCAGCTTGTTCGTGCTGGCACGAATCGCTGCGGCATCCGGGTCGCTGCCATCGTCCGCCAGGTCACGTACAAAGCCTGCTCGGAAGGATACAGCGTCAACCGTTAGCAGCACCGCGCCCGTTTGCGGCAGCCGCAGCAGTACTGATTGATGACCCACAACATGCCCGCTGGTCTCAATCAACGTGATTCCCGGCAACAGTTCCGTGTCGCCATCCACGAGCTGAATGCGCTCCATCGGCTGATCCCACTGTGGGCGCGTAAGTGCAAAGCGTTCGTTGCCAAACGCCTGTTCATGATGCGCGCGCTGGACAGCATAGTTCGCTTTGGAGAAGGCCCCGTGACTGCCTGAATGATCGAAGTCATAATGTGTCGAAATGACCATGTCAATATCGTCCGCCTGCAGGCCGATCGTGGCAAGCTGTTCCAAAACCATGTGCCCGTTCACGAAATCCTGTTGTGCTTCCGGGATGATGGCAGGCAGGCCGCTGTCAATCAGGATATTTCTGTCATCATCCGTCTGCACCAGATAGCAGACAATCGGAATTTGGTAATCCGGCACGGACCCGACCTGCATCAGATACAGGCGCTTCACGGCAGTCTGACTCATTGTCTCTTTCCCGGAACTGAAACGTATATGCAATCACAGTTGTCGTCTGCCAGTCCACGGCCGCATAGTCATGGCCGCAAGTCTCACGGCCGCATGATCGACATAGGTGGACGGTAGTCTCTTCGAGCATGGGGCAGATTCTATGCCACCATCACGCACTCTGCAACCACTTCCCATGAGCAAGAGTGAATCGTCCGCCCTCCGCTACAAGGTTGAGCCGCAATTCAAGCGCAGATGCTCGCCTTAGCGCAGCCCCTGCACCCCAATCGCATCATCCACGGCGCGCTGGGTGGCAATCGGCACATCCTGCCCCAGGATCCACGCGAAGGTGAAGAGCTGCTGGCTGGGGTGGGTGAGGGTGGGCTGCAGGATTTCAAAGTAGCTTGTGGCTGCCTCAGGCAATGTGCCGTCGTCATTCGTCAGAATCAGCATGGCATGCTTGCCCATGTGGCTCAGCACGCCGCTGGGCACACTGGTGCGCCAATCATTGGGGTTGGCAATCAGCACATTATGGCCCGGTTCGGCGTAACCCCAGCCCACATTGCGCAAATACTTGCCATACCACCAACCGTAAACGCCGCCCACATCCTTGAAGCCTGCCCAGCGCACGGCCATCTCCTGCGGTGTGGCGCCGGGAATGCGCTGCACGTGGCCATAGACAGAGAACTCCTCCATCACGCTTTGGGGCACAATATCCGGCGGCGCAAAGACGTAAATGAAGGGCGGCCCCACCTTGCGCCGCTCCAGAATGCGGCGCGTCTCGGCGGGTATGCCTTCATCGGTCACAAAGGCCCATGCCTGCCCCATGTGTGCGTTCCAGTTGGAGCCGCCGTAGGCGTAGGGAAGCGCATCGATGTGCGCAATGAGCACCGACTTGGCGTGGTCCGATTCAAGCACAGCCAGAAATTCATCCACCTTCTCGCTAAAGGCAATGGGCGAATCGGCGGCAATCTGGCGCACCTTGAAGCCCATGCCGCGGATCTCGTCAGCCAGAGCTGGCGCAATGTTGCCCAGCAGGTAGACCTGGTTGTTGTGGTCCATCATCACGCCCTCAGGGCCCAGCCGTTCCAGTTCGGCGCTTGTTGCCTCGGGCAGAACGGTGCCTTCGTCCGTCACAAAGAGCATGGGTGCGTTAATGGGGAAGTGCTGCAGGCGCGTGGATGCCATGGCGGTGGCGGGGTCATCATCGCGCACAAGCACCACTGCGCCGGGGCGATCCTTGTCCTGCGCCGCAGCGTAGATGGCTTGTGAGTAAGCGATGGGCTGGCGCACAAAGTCTTCGCCCGCCAGTCGCGCTGTGCTGCCGGTCAGCCTGAGCAGCTCCGCATTCTGTGTGGCGCTGAAGCCGGCGGGCTCCCCCTGGGCCTCCCACGACAGCCGGTTGGTCAAGAGCGTCAGTGCGGCCACCGCCACCACGGCAATGAATGTAAAAAGCGGGCGTATCATGGCCTACATCCCTCCCTCTTTGCGGCCGTTGCGCACCAGCAGATAGTTGGGGATCAGCGCCGTGAAGAAGCCCGCGGCCGCCCCAAACCATAGTGGTGTCACCCAAAGCCAAAGATCCTCACCGGCCATCTGTCCCTCCCAGTTCATCATCCACCACGCCAGCGTAAACATGCCCACCGACGCCGCCACCATGGACATTGTGACGACGGGCGCAGCCTTGCGCACACCCATCCAGTAGCCCTTGCCCCCCTTGGCGCTGGCCATCTCCGCCATCATGGGGCCCATAAAGAAGAAGGTGCTGAGCAGGATTGCCGGAATCACCATGAGGAACCACATGAGCGCATCCATGGGCGAGCCCAGCCAGAAGAAGAACGTGTAGGCCGCTCCTGTCCAGAGGGGCAGCCCGGTCACCTGGAAGAGATACATGGATGCAATCATGAGCGCCATGCCAATGCCCATGCCCGAGATGGTGGCTGCCACCGCCTGCGCCCACGGAGGGCGCACGTAGAGGGCCATCTTGCCCATGCCCTCAACGGGGCGATGACGGTAGGCGGCGTAGAAGGCCAGGATGCCCACCGGCCCCAGCACCAACATGGCGGCGGGCCATGTCAGGCGCGGCATAGAAGCCGCTGTCGGGCAAAATACGGGGCATGGCAAAGAGCGCCCAAATGGCCCCTGCCAGCCCCACAAAGAACCAGATCCAGCCGCCGATGGCAGAGCCTGCTGCGCCCGCCATCTGGTTGCGATAAGCGTGGGTCTCCAGTGCCAGATCAGCGCGTGCCTGCGCGCCATAGCCCACGCTCTCCGGGCCGCCGGCTACGCGCACGTTGATAAAGGGGCCGTCGGAGGGGATTGCGAAGAAGTCCGGCCCCAGCCGCCAAAGGTACTGGTCGGTGAAGACATCCAGATCGTCGTGCGGGGTGTAGAGCAGGGGGCCGAAGTTGCCCAGCCAGGCGGTGGGCAGCGCTGCGGCGGCAAAACCGGGATCAGCGGGGTTGGCCAGCGTGAAGTTGTAGTAGCCGTCATGCCACACGTTCTCCTCAATACCCCAGCCAAAGTTGCCCCAGCGGCTGCGCGCCCACAGCAGTGCATGCTTGTAGATATTGCGCTCGGCCACCCGTTCCACAAGGCCATACTGGGCCAGGCCATTCAGCGCATCGTTGGCGATCAGCGAGCGCGGCGCGGCCACCAACAGCAGCCGCTCGCTTGAGGCGGGCAGAAGATCGCCCACACGCGCAAGGGGCACCACCGGCACACGGAAGTGCGCAGCGGCGTAGGCGGCGGGCAGTGCATAGGCGGGCTGCTCGTCGGCCACAACCACGGCCACATTGCTGTCGGCAATCAGCGCACGCATCGCCGCGTCAGCCTGCGCCGCCTCGCCTTCTCCATAGATCAGCACTGCGTTTTGCGCTGCGGCAATGGGCGCAAGCATTGCGGCGGTTAAGGGGTCGGCAGGGCTGGCGAAGGTTGCGCCGCCAAAGGTGGTGGCCATTGCCGCGCCCAGGGCTTCGGGCGTGTCGGCAGGGTACCGCTGCACATTCTTCAGCGTCCAGCCAATGCGCGATTGCTGGTCGCTGCCGTTGCCGTAGTTGATGCTTAGATACCAAATGTAGGAGAGCGCCCCCAAAATGATCCCCAGCGTGAGCACAGTCAGCAGCCATGCGCTCAGGTGCAGCGGCGTCATGCGCGCTTGCACAGCCGGCGCCGTCGTCTTGGGCACCTGGCGCGCCGGCCTTGCGGCAGGTCCGCCTCGCGCGTGGAGCAAGCCTTGATTGGCGTGAAGCAGGTGAATCAGACGGTCGTCACCGGTGATCTCCGCACCGGTGCTTTTCTCTTTGCCGATAGCCACTGCAACGGTGCCTTGCGGCAAGCGCGAAGGGGCGGGCCGCAGCGTCACAAGCGCCCCAATCAGCGCGCCCAGCGAGCCGATCAGCGCGGCCAGCAAGAGAGTTACCGCCCCAAAGGGGGCCGCAAAGAGGGGCTCCAAACGCGGCAAACCAATGACGCTCGTCTCGGCCAGAAGCCCGACGATGGCCCCAGTGGAGCCACCGGCCAGCGCCCCAATCCACACGCCCCACGCGCTGCGCCGGGGCAGCAATGGGGGCATTTGCACCAGGCGCGCCGCATAGCCCTCGGTGCGCGCATCGGCTACAAAGCGTGCAGCGGCGCGGGATGAGGGAAATTCGGCTGTCTGCATCGTTTGTCTCCGGAATCCAGCGCAATTCGGCTGCGCATATTGCGGGCGCGTCGCGCTGCGCCCTGGTTGCATTCGTTTTCTATGGAACGGGCACAATTGGCGCGCCGTTCCAGGGCGCGCATTTATGCACTCCTGTTACGCAGCCGGAGCAGCGAAAAGCCTCCATCCTGATTTTGTGCCTTGCGCACCACACGCTGTTTGCCCACATGGTATGGTAGAGGTTGCGGACATCCCCAGGGCTTCTGGATGCAGGGCGTCTTGCTGCTCCGCCACGCGAATGGGAATCACGCGTGGATTTGGCATGAGCAACTCCCTTTTGTCTGTTCTGGACTGACAAGAACCTTTGCCGGATGCGCAGAGCGTCGCGGTGGAGCATCAGCCACCACAACGCACTGCAACAGTGCAGAGCACATTGACCGCTGCGCCGCCACGCGCGCAAGTGGGCAGCGCCAGTAGGCCATTCGGCCTTGTCACGGTGGGCGCAATGGCTCTGTGGTCCAGCCGCGTAGCGTGCCATACTCAGCAGCACGCGTGCGCACTTTGGTGGGATGCACCGGCAGGACAGGTGACGCAACGCACGACCGGATGCAATGGTATGATTACGTGGATATGCACGTGGAGGAGAGGCAGATCATGGAAACGATCCTGCTCAGTGCACACGCATCGGCGCTCGCGCTGATTGCGACAGCCGCGTTCATTGGCGGCATCGTTGCCGTGTGGCTTCGGCTGGGGAAAGAGTAAGTGCCCAGGGCGCAGCTTCCGGTCCTCTTGAAAAGTTTGAACTGAGAGTGAGGACGATTGACCGCTCATGGCAGCTGACCCCCGTACCGCTCCAATTCGCGTTCTGCTGGCGGATGACCACGCCGTTGTGCGCAAGGGCATTCGCGATTTCCTGACTGAGGAGCCGGACATTGACGTCGTGGCCGAGGCGGCGGATGGCCTGCGCGCGCAGGCGCTGCTGCGCGAACTCCGGCCGGACGTAGCCATCCTTGACGTACGCATGCCGGGGGCAACCGGCATTGAGGTTGTGCAGTGGCTGCGCGCCGAAGGGCTGCCTGTGCGCGCGCTGATGCTCACCGCGTTTGACGACGAACCGATTGCAGCGCTGGCGCTCCAGGCCGGCGCATATGGCTATTTGCTCAAGACCGCCGACGCGGAAGAGATTGTTGAGGCCGTGCGCACAGTGGCGGCAGGCAACAGTGCGCTGGACCCTCTCATTGCACAGAGGCTGGCGCTGCACCTGCTGAAGGGTGCAAGCATTGTGCCCCCTTCTCTTCCTTTCGGCATTGAGCCGCTGACCGAGCGCGAGCGTGCGGTGCTTGTGCTGGCAGCCGTCGGGCTCACCAACCGTGCCATTGGCCTCCAACTCGATATCAGCGACCGCACGGCGCAGGGACACCTCGCCAATATTTACGCCAAGTTACAGGTTGCTTCCCGTACTGAAGCCGTAACCAGGGCTCTCCATCTGGGCTTGATTGACCTGCCCCCCGTTGGCGATGCGCCATTATGACCCGCCTGCATTGGCGCAGCCTGCGCGTGCAGGTCCTCCTGTGGACAGCACTGCCCCTCACCATCCTCCTGATCGCCATCTCGCTCACAGGCATTGGCAGCCACCAGGCGTCCATGCGCGCACTTGCAGCCGAAGAGACGGAACGGCTGGCCAATGCCGTGGCCACTGGCCTTGCGGCGCAATTGCAAGGCTACCAGGTGGGGCTGGAGGCTGCCGCCGGCGCGTTGGTGCACCATATGGATGACCCCGCCTCGCGCGATGCGCTCCTCGCGCAGACCAGCGGTGTGATGGGCAATCTCGATCTCGTGCTCTTTGACGCAAACGGCCCCGTTGCTAACGCCAACGGGGCGCTGCCTGCGTGGGCGCAGGAAATTGATGCGGATGCACAGGGGCGCGCGATTGTCCACACCGGCGACTATATACTAATGCGTGCCGACCTGCCGCAGGGCACGGGGGCGCTTGTCGCAGCAGTGCCCGTGCAGGCGCTTGCTTTTGCTTCGTACCTGGGCGATTCGGCCGACCTCTACGGCAGCACGCTGGCATTGGTGGACACGTCCGGAACCCCAATCCTGAGCGCAGGCCAGGCGTTCGACGACAGCAGCATGGCCTCATCGGCAGGCGAAGCACACGGCGCAGAGACGGTCACTGCGACTGCGCCGCTGCCTGGCACCGACTGGACAATCGTCATGCGCGAGGCGTGGCACTCCAATACAGCGCCCATGCTGCGCTTTGAGCAGGCGGTGCCCTTTGTGCTTGTGATTGCCACGGCCGTCTCGCTGCTGACCCTGCTCTTTGGCTTGCGCCTTGTGGTGCAGCCGCTGCGCACCCTGGCTGCACGTGCGCAACGCATTGGCGAGGGCGACTTCACCGCCGCCAGCGAGCGCATTGGCGGCGTGGACGAAATCGAAGATGCACGTGTTGCCCTGGACCAGATGGCGGGGCAGATTCGCGCCCACCAGCGCGCCCTGGAGCAGCAACTCCACGCCGTCAACCGCGCCCAGGAGGAGGAGCGCGCGCGCCTTGCGCGCGAACTCCACGACGAGACTGTACAGGGCTTGGTCGCGCTCGACCACCGCCTGCAAAAGGCGCAGCGCGCCCTCCAGCGGGACCCGGGGTTGCTCAAGGATGAGGTGAGCGCAGTGCGCGCCCTGGTGCACGCCGAAATGGAGGAGGTGCGCCGCTTTAGCCGCGGGCTGCGGCCAGCCTACCTTGAGGACCTTGGGCTTTGCCCGGCGCTCGAGCTCTTGTGCGACGAATCAGAGGTTGCGTTCAGCGTCACGGGTGAAGCGCGCCGCCTGGATTCGACGGCTGAACTCTCCTTCTTTCGTGTTGCGCAGGAAGCCATCAACAACGCGCGACGCCACGCCCAGGCGAGCCAGATTGCGCTACGCCTTGCTTTTTCGCCCACAAAACTCTTGATGCAGGTGCAGGATGACGGCATTGGCTTTGCGCCACCCGCGCACCTGGGCAGCCTGGGCCGCCAAGGGCACTTTGGCCTTATGGGCATGGAAGAGCGCGCCGAACTCATTGGCGCGCAATTGACCCTCGATTCGTCCCCCGGTAGCGGCGCCACAATCACGCTTTCTCTCGATAGATAGCGCCTCTCTGCGCGCAATGCAGGGGTGTAGAGCGCGCCATTTGGCGCGTGTTTATTGCACGTGCGTGTGCAACACTGTTTGCATGGGCTGCGAGCTGCGCAACCCATAGCAAATCAATAAACATCTACACTTGGAGAGCTCGATGCGCACATTGTCCCGTATTGCATTTCTGTCTGTTTGCACAGTAGCGTTGATTGGCACGCTGCTTGGCGTCCTGGCGGCGCGCCCGCTGTACGCCAACGCGGGCGCACCCCGGCAAGCCGTGGGAGCCCAGGGCGCTGAAGAAGCGTTGACAAAGGGAAGGATTGCCGCAGGTGCGACAACGTTCCTTACTGATACAGTTGATCATGCGGCGCACCATCCGGCCACAGCCGCAGGGCCGGCTGCAGGGCAGGCGATGACGGGCACGGGCATGGCCGGCGCGACGGAGCCCCTGAGCGGGACAGCGATGGGCGGCATGATGGGCATGGGGCCGCAGATGATGGGCGGCATGATGGAGAACATGGGCGGCATGCACGGCGAAATGCAGTCGCTTGTGGACGAGATCATGGCGCAGCACCTTGACGAAATGACGCCTGCGCTGGCCGCAGAGTTGGGGCAGTTGCAGGGGCGCATGGAGGTCATGAGCGGCATGATGGTGCAAATGCACGGCATGCACGGGCGGCATGATGCAGGGCGGCATGGGCGGCATGATGGGGCACAGCACGATGACCATGAGTGGCACGATGCCCATGAGTGGCACGATGCCCATGAGTGGCACGATGCCGGGCAATGGCCGGGATGGACCACGGCACAACTGCCGGTGCAATGGCCGGTATGGACCACGGCACAACTGCCGGCGCCATCCCCTTTGACGCTCAGTTCATTGATAGCATGGTTGAGCACCACGAAGGCGCGATTGCCATGGCTGAGCTTGTCTTGGAGGAATCCGATCGCGATGAGCTGCGCGCCATGGCGGAACTGGTTATCACGGCCCAACAGGGCGAAATTGACCAGATGATGGCGTGGCGCACCGCCTGGTACCCGGAATTGCCCGCGTCAACCGGCATGGGGATGGACATGGGTGACATGGAGATTCCTGACGATGAGACGATTGACTTTGACCAACGCTTCCTCACCGCCATGATCTCGCACCACAGCGGCGCGATCATGATGGCAGAAACCGCGCTGACGCAAGCCGAAAATGTGGAGATCCAGCAGATGGGCGAGGCGATCATTGCTGCCCAGGAGGCGGAGATCGCACAGATGCAGGAGTGGCTCAAGGAATGGTACGGTGTCGAGGCTGCGACCATGCCCGGCCACCACGCCGCAGCGCCCGCACAGGGAACGGGCTCCATGGATATGATGGGCTCCATGGATATGATGGGCACGATGGAGATGATGCATAAGACTCGATCGGACATGGCCACTCTCATGGCCGACCTGCCCGATTCCATGGCAGCGCGCATGCAGGAGATGCAGGGGCGCATGGACGCGATGATGCCCATGTCCGGCACCATGCCCATGACCGGCACGATGCCTATGGCCGGCACGGATGCCCATGACCGGCACCATGCCCATGACCGGTACGATGCCCATGACCGGCGCGATGCCCATGGCGGGCATGATGGGCGACATGGGTACGATGCACAGCGAAATGGGTGCAATGGCGGAAGAAATGAACGCCATGATGGGTGAAATGGCGGCGGACGACTTCGCCGGCATGACGCCGCAACAGGCCGCTGCCATGGGCCGGGTGCAAGGGCGCATGCAGGGCATGGCCGGCATGATGCAGATGATGGAGATGATGCATGGCGGCATGATGGGCGGCATGATGGGCGGCATGATGGACGGATGATGGACGGTATGATGCAGCACTAGTCGGCCGCAGCGCACGCCGCTGCAGGGCATTCCATCATCTGGAATTGGGCGGGATGCGCGCATCCCGCCCAATCTATTCGATCTCAACACAAACGCGCCGCCGGCCAGAAACAGCCGGTATGGGCAACGAATTACAAACAGGAGAAGAAACCGCAGGAGGCGATATCAATGAGCGATCCACTGGCGATCCACATGCAGGCCACGGCAACCACAGCGACCCGCACGCAAGTCACAACATGACACATGCGCCGGCGCGTGAAACCGAATACACAAGGCGCGCAGGTGACGAGTTGGAACACGCCACGGAAGAGATGGTGCTTGACAAAGGCGCCGCTGATTTTGTGCAAAAGGGCGAACACGCAGGCCACAACATGGCCGCCGACGAGCACGCAGGCCACAACATGGCCACCGCTGAAGATGGCGCACACGCAGCCCACACCGACCACAGCGGCCATGAGCAGCTCTTTCGCCGCCGCTTTTGGGTTTGCCTGGCGCTGACGGTGCCTGTGCTGCTCTACAGCCCCATGTTGCAAATGTGGTTCGGTTTTCGCATGCCCACCTTCACCGGCAGCACTTGGGTGGGGCCGCTCTTCTCGGTGGTCATCTTCGCCTATGGCGGCATCCCTTTCCTGCAGATGGCCGTGCCCGAAGTACGCAACCGCACGCCGGGCATGATGACGCTTATCTCGTTGGCAATCCTGGTCGCCTTCGTCTACAGCATCATCATTACCTTTATTGACCCAACCAGCGGCTTCTTCTGGGAAATGGCGCTGCTGATTGATGTGATGCTGCTGGGCCACTGGCTGGAGATGCGCAGCGTGCGCCAGGCGTCGGGCGCGCTGGGCGAACTGGCCAAGCTCATGCCCGACACCGCCGAACGCATTCTGGCCGACGGCTCAGTTGAGCCGATTGCCGTCTCGCAGCTGAAAGCCGACGATCTGGTGCTCGTGCGCCCGGGTGCCAGCCTTCCCGCCGACGGCGTGGTGGTGAGTGGCGAGTCGGATGTGAACGAGGCCATGCTGACTGGCGAATCAAAGCCTGTGACAAAGATCGAGGGGGCGCGCGTGATCGGCGGCACCGTCAATGGCTCGGGCAGCCTGCGCATACGCGTGGATGCCATTGGCGAGCAGACGGCGCTGGCGGGCATCATGCGGCTGGTGGCCGAGGCGCAGAGGAGCAAATCGCCCACGCAACTGCTGGCGGACAGAGCCGCCGGTCTCCTCTTCTATGTGGCGCTGGCCGCTGCGCTCGTCACCGTAATCGTTTGGACGTTGATTGATGGCCTGAACCTCAGCACTGTGGAGCGCGTGGTGACGGTGCTGGTGATTGCCTGCCCCCATGCGTTGGGGCTGGCAGTGCCGCTGGTGGTGGCCATCAGTACGAGCAAGGGGGCGCAGAATGGCATTCTGGTGCGCAACCGCCTGGCACTGGAAGAGTCGCGCAAGGCGACTACGGTGCTCTTTGACAAGACGGGCACGCTCACGACCGGCCAGCAGGGGCTGGTGGGTATGGCGAGCGCAACGCCCGGCCAGGAGGATGCGCTGCTTGCGCTGGCTGCTGCCGCCGAGGGCGATTCGGAGCACATCATTGCGCGTGCCATTCGCAACGCCGCCGAAGAGAAGCAACTGAGCTTGCCGCGCGTGGATGGCTTCCAGGCCATTCAAGGGCGCGGCGTGCGTGTGAATGTCAACGGAGCCGAGGTGCACCTGGGTGGGCCGCGCCTGCTTGAAATGCTTTCGCAAACTCCGCCCCCGGCGTTGCAGGCCTTTGCGCAGAAGGCGGGTGATGAGGCGCAGAGTGTCGTTTATCTGGTGCGCGATGGGCAAGTGCAGGGCGCGTTTGCCATTGCCGATCAGATTCGCCCGGAGAGCCATGAGGCGATTGCGGCGCTGCGCACGCTGGGCGTCGAAGTGGCTATGCTCACGGGTGACAGCAAGGCGGTGGCGCGTGGCGTTGCGGGTGAGCTAGGCATTGACCAGTACTTTGCCGAGGTGCTGCCCGAGAACAAGGACGCCGCCGTTGCCAAGCTCCAGCAGGCGGGGCAGATAGTGGCCATGGTGGGTGACGGCGTCAACGATGCACCGGCGCTCACACGCGCCGATGTGGGACTGGCGATTGGCGCAGGCACCGATGTTGCCATCGAGTCGGCAGGTATTGTGCTGGCCTCCAGCGACCCCCGAGCGGTCGTCAAGACCATCCGCCTGAGTCAGGCCACCTACCGCAAGATGATCCAGAACCTCTGGTGGGCAGCGGGTTACAACATCGTCGCCATCCCCCTGGCTGCCGGCATTCTTGCACCGTGGGGCATTAACCTTTCGCCTGCCGCAGGGGCCGCGCTCATGGCCATGAGCACAATTGTGGTGGCGCTCAATGCGCAGTTGCTGCGCGGCGCCGACCTCATGCCCGACGTTGCGCCCACGGCCGCGCGCCGCCCGCAGATTGCACCGCAAGAGGTGACAGCTTGATCTCTCGAATACTGTCCAAGCGCCGAGGCGGTACGTGGCGACCCCTCCAACCTGCGGTCCCTGCGTCGTTAACTGAAATGTTGGAAGTGCAAACCTTCCCCGAGGAGCCAACGGAGTCATTGAACGCGAACGTACGCCCTTCCAGTCATTGTACAATGACTGACTGGAAGGGCGTACGTTCGTTGTTGGGGCTTGTCTTGTGGGGGCGACGACCTTTGCGGACTTAACCGGCCATCTCTTCGAGCACGCGCGTGAGGCTTGCTTGCAGCCCCTGCCCGCTGGGGCTGAGGCCTATGGCCTGGCGCAGCGTGACCGTCGGCTGGCCTTCGATCATGTTCTTGAAGTCGAGATGGTCCCGCTCAATCGTCTCCATGACCAAATCGTAGGCGACCTGGTGATCGATCAGCTCCTCAATTGTGCTGTCGAGGGTCAAGGGCGGCAGCGTCGTTTCAGGCGCACTGTAGGCATAGCTCCACGTGTACTTGCCGGAACCGACCTCGATTGGTGCGTCATCCCGTCCGGGCAAGTGGATGGTGGCGTCACAGTTGGCGGGCACTTCCACATCAAGCGTGATCTTGCCATCGGCAATGCGCCAGGTGGAGGCGGCCAGGCCATAGGGCGTGCGGTGGCTTGCCGAGGCGTGGGTGATGTCACCGCCGGGCACCGGGCGAATCTCAATGTGGCGATAGCCGGGCGCGGCTGGAATCAGCCCGGCGACTGTGCGATGAAGCCAATCCGCCACCGCGCCAAATGCGTAGTGGTTGAAGGAGGTCATCTCTCCGGAGTTCACTCTGCCATTCGGCAGCATGCTGTCCCAGCGCTCCCAAATGGTCGTTGCGCCCATGGTAACGGGATAGAGCCACGACGGGCAGCCTTGCTGGAGCAGCAGGCGGAATGCTGCGGTGTACTCGCCCGCCTCGCAGAGCGCATCGCAAACAAGCGGCGTGCCAACGAAGCCAGTCCCAATGTGATAGGTTTCGGCGCGCACCAACGCAGCCAGGCGTTGCCCCGCAGCACGTCGCTGTTCCTGCGTGGGCAGCAGCGCAAATTGCAGCGCCAGCGCATAGCCCGTGGTCGCGTCGCTCACCAGGCGGCCCGGCCGGCGTGACGTATGCATTTGCAAAGGCGGCGCGCACTTCGTTGGCCAGCGCCTGGTATTTCGCAGCGGTCGCCTCGTCTTCCAGCACACGGGCAGCCTTGGCCAGCAGA
This sequence comes from uncultured Chloroflexia bacterium, assembly GCA_963773745.1. Lineage (GTDB taxonomy): Bacteria > Chloroflexota > Anaerolineae > Caldilineales > Caldilineaceae > UBA5069. The sequence continues at coordinate 51,397 of CAVZCL010000001.1, read as the reverse complement.
TCGGCGGAGTGTGCAAAGTAGGCTGTGGCGACGATGTAGGGGGCGGTGCGCGCATCGGCGGCCTTCTCGGGCGCTGCCTTGGGATCAAGCCAGTCACCAAACTGGAAGCCGCGGTCCCAAAGACGGCTGGGGCCGGCAGCGAGCGCAAGCTGGTCCACCCAGGCGCGCATGCTCTCGAATTGCTGGGCGAGAATGGCCTTGTCGCCGTAACGCTGATAGAGCACCCAGGGCACCACGACTGCTGCATCGCCCCAGGCGGCGGCGGGCGAAGGCGGCGGGTCCATGACATTGGGAACGAAGTAAGGAACAATGCCGCCGGCAGCGGCCTGTTCAGCGGCCAGGTCGGCCAGCCATGATTGCAGGAAGCCTGCCACGTTGTAGAGGAACGAGGCCGTCGGTGCAAAGACCTGAATGTCACCGGTCCAGCCCAGTCGCTCATCGCGCTGCGGGCAATCGGTGGGCACGTCGAAGAAGTTGCCGCGCATGCTCCAGACAACATTCTCGTGCAACTGGTTCACAAGCGGATTCGAGCACTCGAACCAGCCCGTGCGCTCCATGTCCGAGTGACAGACGAGGGCGCGTATGGCCTCTTCGTCAAAGTCACCGGGCCAGCCACTCACTTCGGCGTAGCGGAAGCCGTGGAAGGTGAAGCGCGGCTGCCACGTCTCCACGCCGCCACCGCGCAGCGTGTAGTGGTCGGTTACAAGGGCATAGCGCAGCGGGCGCGTGCAGAGTTCACCATCCTCGAGCACCTCGGCATAGCGCAGCGTCACCGTCTGCCCGGCAGGTCCATCCACGGAGATGCGCACGTTTCCCACGAGATTCTGGCCAAAATCCACAATAATCTTGCCGGTCGGCGAGGTTGTCACGCTGACGGGAGCCAGCTCTTCGGTGGGGCGTACGGCGGGCCCCGTGGGCGCGACGAGCGTTGCCAGGTCGCGCTCTACATAGCGCACGCCGTGCCAGGCTGCGTCGTCAAAGTTGGGGGTCGACCAGCCATCCATCTCAAGGCGCGCGTCGTAGTTCTCGCCATCGTAGATTTCGCTGGAGAGCAGGGGGCCGGTGGCGGCACGCCAACTGTCGTCCGTCACAATCACTGTGCGCGTGCCGTCGGCATAGTCGATTTCCAGCTGTGCAAGCAGTGCCGCACGGTCGCCATAGATATTGCGGCGGCCATGGTGATAGCCAAGGCGTCCTCGATACCAGCCCTCGCCAACCGCCGCGCCCAGGGCATTGCGCCCTTCGGAAAGCAGCGCTGTCACGTCGTACGTTTGGTAGCGCAGGCGGTGGTCGTAGCTCGTCCAGCCCGGCGCCATGACATCATCGCTTACGGGCGCGCCATTGATCTCGGCGTCATAAACGCCCAGCGCTGTGATGTAGAGGCGCGCGCGCTGAATGCCACTGCGCACCTCAAACTCGGTGCGCAGGAAGGGGCAGGGTTGCGGTTTTGACGCATCTTCGTCCCGATCCGGCGACACAAAGCGCGCCTGCCAATCGCCAGTGGCGAGCAGCCCGGCTTCAACCAGTGCTGCATCGCTCCACGGCGACGCAACACCATCCGCGCCCCACACCTGGACGCGCACGCGTCGTTGGTCGCGCGCAGAGAGCGCCTCGAAAGGCCATTCCACGAGCACGGATTCGCTCGAATCGATGCGCCCTGTCTCCGCCAGCTGTGCGCCGTCAACATCCAGCAACTGAAGTGCATAGGCGGCTTGCTTCCAGCCCTGCGTTTCGGTCTGCACAATCCACGAGAGGCGGGGCTTCGCAACACCAATGCCGAGTGCTGTCGGCAAGTGCTCAAAGCGTACATCGACAACCTGCAGTTGAGAGTCAGCCATGTTCCTGGGAGTTTCCTTGGTTAGCTTCTGAATGGTGTTGGAAATTGAATGCGGTATAGCGGCGCGACTCAGCCCTTGATTGCGCCGGTGGTCATGCCTGAAACGATCTGCCGCTGGAAGAACATGAACATAATCAACGGGGGAATCGTGATGACAATCACGTTGGCAAAGAGCAGATTGTATTGCGAACTGAACTGGCTGATGAAGCTGTAGAGCGTGAGTTGCGCGGTGACGTTCTTCGCGCCCGGCAGGAAGTAAAGCGGCCCCACAAAGTCGTTGTAGATGGCCACCGAAGATACGACAATGACGGTGATCATGGCCGGGCGCAGGAGCGGCAGGATGATCTGAAAAAAGAGCTGCCGTGGCGACGCGCCATCGATGATTGCGGCTTCATCAATCTCTTTGGGAATGGATGCCATGAAAGGCGCGAAAAATGAGCGTAGCGAATGAAAGTTGCAGCGCCACTTCGATAAAGATCAGCCCGATAAGAGTCTTGTAGAGACCTATCTCCTGGAGCAGGAAGATAGTAGGAACCACGGCGGGCGGAATGATCAGCCCTGCAAGCATGACGGCGCTGACAAAGGCCGCCGTGCGGTCGGCGCGCCGCTGCATCACATAGGCTACCAGCGCTGCCAGCAGCACCAGCAGTGTGACGGAGCCAACGGTAAGCAGCGTGCTGTTCCAGAGCGCCAGCCACATGCGGCTGTCGCCGTAGGCCATGACTTCGCGAATGTTCTGGACGAGTTGGAACTCACTGGGCCAGGAGAAGCGGAAGAGCGCTGCCTCCTGGCGAGTCTTGCCTGCCGTCATCACAATGAAGACAAAGGGCACGACAAAGATGACGCCGATGACCAGCAGCGCCACCACGTCCAGCCAGATGCTCTTTACAAACTTCCATGCCCTCATAGTTCAAGCTCCAGCCGGTTGAAGTAGCGCATGAGCGGATAGACGATGACGGTCACAACGACGAAGAGAACCACATTGCCCGCTGTGGAAAGCCCGTAGAAGCCTGCCTGGTAATACTTGTAAATCACCGATGTGAGCACATCGGAGGCGAAACCCGGCCCGCCCTTCGTCATCGTCCAAATCAAGTCAAAAGTGCGCAGGCCGCCAATGAAGGAGAGCAGGATCACGGTGAAGGTGGCGTTGCGCGCCAGCGGGAGGATCACGTGGCGGAACTTGACCCATGCTCCCCCCTCCAACCGCGCGGCCTCGAAGTAGTCGGTGGGGATGGAGAGAATGCCGGCAATGAAGATGACCAGGGCGATGCCGATGCCCTTCCAGACATCAACCAGCGCCACCGAATAGAGTGCCAGCCGGGGATTGCCCAGCCAGTCGGGGGTGGGAAGCCCCACTGCGCCCAGCGCCGTATTGATGATGCCCGCTGATGGCTGCATGAGCGTAGAGAAGGTGATGCCCACGGCCACAGTGCTGACGAGCACGGGAAAGAAGATGATGGCTCGAAAGAGGCCTGTCATGCGAATGCGGGAGGTGAGCAGCGTGGCCAGCGGCAGGGCAATGATCACCTTCAGTCCGCTTGTCAGGATGGCGTAGACGATGGTGTTGCGCAAGCCGGCCATCAGCATCGGCTCACTGAGAAAGCTGCGGTAGTTTTCCAGCCCGATGAAGGTCGCGTTGAAGAGCGTCCAGCGGGTGAGGCTGAAGTAGAAGGCCAGCAGCGTCGGCACCACAAAGAAGACTGCGAAGACGAGCGCGGCCGGCAAGTAGAACCAATTGGGATAACTCCGCAGGATGGCTTGCGGGCGTGGGGACTTGGACATGGGGACCTGTGTACATTCTCGGCAGTGCCGGTGAAGTCTCGGGGGCCGGTGAAGTCGGGGGTCGGGGGCCGGTGAACTGCGCCGGCCCCCGATGCGATTTCAATACGCAATTTGCGCGCGGACTACCAACCCGGCAAGCCCAACTGCTGCGCCTGCTTCTCGACGTCGGCGTCGTAGGCGGCTGCGCCCTCTTCAGCCGTCATTTGGCCGGTGCCCACGGCAACGGTGATCTGCTCGAGCGACGGTCCCTTGACGGGCGAGAGGAACTCCAGCGCCGGCCCGGCGTTGCCGTTGTCAATGTAGGTGGCGACGTCACGCACGGCGGAGATCACATCATCGGGAAGTGTTGCGCCTTTGATCACGTACGGACCAGATGGAACGACAGCGGCGTTCTGGGCATCTACGCCCTCCGTCGAGGCGATGAAGGCCAGGAAGTCCTTGGCGGCTGCCGCGTTCTGCGTCGTCTGGGGCAGGTATGTGGCGGCGGGCATCCAGATGGTGGCGCCGTTCGTCGCGGCGTCGTTGCCCGGCTGGGCGAAGAAGCCGATGTCGTCAATTTGCTCGGGGAAGTTGTCCGCAAGCGTCGTCAGCGCAAAGGTGAGCATGGGGTAGTGTGCGCCCTTGCCCTCGGCCAGTAGCTGCAACCCCTGGTCAAACTTTGCGGTTGCGAAGTCCTGCTGCCACCACCCCTTTTCGTACCCTTCCTGCAGGTGCTTGAAGCCCTCCAGCGCGGCGGGGGTTGTGGCGTACTTGGCCTGGTTGGCCGTGAAGTCGGCGGTGAAGGTGGGCACGGCCTGTGCAACATTGTAGTAGTCGGCGAGTACGAAAAGCTGTGACGTCCAGGAGTCGCCATAGGTGGCGATTACGGGGGCGATGCCGGCGGCCTTGATCACCTCATTGTTGGCAGCGAACTCCTCCCACGTCAGCGGCACGCTCAGGCCCAGGTCGGCGTACACCTTTTTGTTGTAAAGGATGCCGCCGCCCATGGCCGTCTCGCCGGGTACGCCAAAGATCGCCTCGCCCTGCGACACGGTGGGCAGGTACGATTCGGCGACATTGGCGATGAAGGGCTCACCCGAAAGGTCGACAAGGCTCTCCGACGGGTTGAGCGCCTGCATGAGAGAGCCCGAGTTGTACCAGAAAACATCGGGCATCTCGCCCGTGGCCAGGCGTGTCTTGATAAGATTATCACCTTCAGTGCCGCCGGGTCGGCTCTCGATGGTGATGGTGACGTTCGGGTTTTGCGCCATGTAGGCGTCGACGAATGCCTTGGCACGCGCCTGGCTGGGGGGGCTGTCGTCCACCAGATAAACGAGGGACACCGGTGCGTCAGCCGACGCGACGTCTGCACCGGTGGAGGCGGCCGGTGCGGCGGCAGGCACGGCGGCGCAACCCGCCAGCAAGCCGGTGACGACCAGCAGGGCAAAGAGCGAATAGAACAGATGCTTGGTTTTCATAGTCTCCTCAAAAGTAGATGGATGCAGCAGATTGGTATTGCACAGACCCTTGTCCTGCAAAATCTCCTGATTGGCCTCCTTCCGTACTTTCGCGTTTATACCGGTACGGGTGCTGTGGAATCGCGCACGATAAAGAGCGCCGGCACATGAACAATTTGCCTTGGCAGCGATGGCTCCTGCAGGCGCCTGAGCACCAGCTGCACAGCCTCGCGCCCCAACCGCACCGCATCTTTGGATGCGGTGGTCAGCCGCGGCACAAGAAAGCGCGCCTCGAGAATGTCGTCAAAGCCTACAAGCGAAAAATCGTCGGGCACGCGCAGGTTGCAGTCACCGGCAGCGCGCAGGGCGGCCAGCGCGAGCAAATCATTAATGGCAAAGATGGCCGTTGGGCGATGAGGCAGCGCCAGCAACCGGCGCGCCGCCGCATATCCGTCCTCAAGCGTGGGCCCGCATTCAATTATCAGCGCCGGATCCACGTCAACGCCCGCTTGCGCCAACGCCTCGCGATAGGGCAGGAGCCGGTCCTGCGCAAGTACGGCGTCGGCCACGCCATAAATGAGGCCAATGCGGCGGTGGCCCAGTTCCAGCAGGTGGGCCATCGCTTCAGAGGCCACAGCGCCGTAGTCCGAGACGACGCCATCCACGCCGTTATGCGGCAGGCGGTCATGAATTTCGACGATGCACATGCCGCGCTTGAGGCTGCGTGACACACCCTGCTGCACCTTGATAGATTGGTCAACGAGTGAACCGCTGAGAATTATGGCGTCTATGCGCCGCCCCATTAGATCCAAAAAGACCTCCTCACCGTGGCGGGCGTTCAGGTCCATACTCGAGAGCAGGATGCGGTAGCCTGCGCTCCGCGCCGCCTGCTCGACACCCTCGGCATTTTCCCAGAAGTGGGGGTTGCGCAGGTCGGGAATGATGAGGCCAATGGTGTGTGTTGCGCCCGAGCGCAGGGCACGTGCGCCGGCGTCGGGCACGTAGCCCAGCTCCTCAACGGCGCGCCAGACACGTGCGCGCGTCTCTTCGGAGATGGAGACATTGCCGCCAGTGATGCCGTTGACCACGTAGGAGACGGTGCCGCGCGAGACGCCTGCGGCGCGCGCAACATCGCTTTGTATGGGCCGTCGATTGGGCTGGATCTCAGCACGCTTGGCCATAGTGATCGATTGGATTGGAAAGGGGAAGTGGTTTACACGTACAAGCTTACACGTGTAATGTACGCAGGGTAGCATAAAGCGGGGTGCGCGTCAATAGGGAATTTGCGGCTTCGCAGCTCGCCGGAGCACTTGGGCCGTCTTGCTTCGTCGGCCCATGTCACGCGCAACAAAAAAGTGGTTGACATTCCGTCACAATTTCACTATACTGTGATTGGATGTGATTGATTGTGCGTGCTCTGTGACGCAAAAGGTGCAGATTCCGCAACAAATCCCTCACGCCGCCACCCCATTCGCACGTCAGCCATATAGAATCAGCCACCACTGGTCGACAATTGCCAAGCTCGGGGGATTGAATGACTGAGGTTTATGCGCAAGAGTTGGTGATCCCCGGCGCGCCGTTGGGCCCTCAGAACCCGCTGCCCGTCTTCCGCAACCCCAACCACAACCGCACGGTCAATTATCAAGAGTCCGTGCCGCAGACAAAGCGCCACCTGGCCGGCTTTGATACGGGCTACCGTGTGCTGCCTTATGCCATGCAGGACAACTACACACGCAGGCGGCAGGAACTCACCTTCCAGTCTGTGGTGCTGGAGAACGACCTGCTCAAGGCGACCTTCCTGCCCGAGCTGGGCGGCAGGCTCATCTCGCTCGAGTACAAGCCCGAGCAGTACGAACTACTGGCGCGCAATCCCGTCTTCCAGCCAGCCAATTTGGCATTGCGCAATGCCTGGTTCTCCGGCGGCATTGAGTGGAATCTGGGCCACTACGGCCATGCGCTCATGACCGCCTCGCCCGTATTCGCGGCCAGCATCACCGGTGCGGATGGTTCGCCCGGGCTGCGTCTTTACGACTTCGACCGCTGCAAGGGGCTCTTCTGGCAGATTGATTTTCTGCTGCCGCCCGGTTCCCCCTTCCTGATTACGTACTGTCGAGTCATCAACCCCAGCCATGCCGACACATCTGTCTACTGGTGGAACAATACCGCTGTGACGGAACGCGAGGACGTGCGCGTGCTCGCACCCGTGCAGGAGGTGATTTACGTCGACTTCGCGCAGGCCGAACAGTCGTACGGCTACGGCACCATGCCCTATCTGCCCACAACCGAGGGGCGCGACGCCAGCTACTCGACCAACTTCACCTTTGCAAGCGAGTATTTCTTTCAGTGCGAGAATGTGGACGTGCCGTGGGAAGCCGCGCTTGACGGCGACGGCAAGGGGCTGATTGAGGCATCCACGCCGCCCGTCAACTATCGCAAGATGTTCTGCTGGGGCATGCACCCGGGCGGACGCCACTGGCAGGATTTCCTCTCCATCCCAGGCCATCCGTATATCGAGATTCAGTCCGGCATGACGCCTGCACAGGTCAATGGTCTGGTGCTGCCCGCCAACGGGCGCAAGGATTGGGTGCAGGTCTTCGGCTGGTTCTCGGGTGATCCAGCGCGTGTGCACGACGAAGACTACGCACGCGCATGTGCGTGGGTGGATGGTGTCATCAAAGAGCAGATGCCGGCGTCGCGTCTTGCTGCGCTGCTGGATGACGCACGCAGCCGCGCCGACCGCGCGCCCAATGAAATCCTCTTTGCTGCATCCGGCTGGGGCGCGCTGGAGCTCATGCGCCGCGCCACCGAGCCCGCGGCGCTGCCCGTGCCGGCCGCGTTCGCCTTCCCGCAGAGCACCCTGGGGCCCGACCAGTCTCGCTGGGTCACACTGCTCAACGAAGGGCGCTTTGGGGATCAGGATCCCGCCGAACTGCCAGGCGAGTGGCTGGTGCAACCTGAATGGCTGCCAAGGCTGGCCGCGGCTGAGAGCAAGGGCTGGTTTGCGCTGCTGCACGAGGGCGTCATGCGCATGGAAGCCGAAGATTTGGAGGGCGCCGTCTCGGCGTGGCAGGCGTCGATTGCGCTGGAGCCGTCGAGTTGGGCCTATCGCAACCTGGCGGTGGCGGCCGCACGCAGCGGCGACGAGGCGCTTGTGCAGCACTACTATCAACAGGCATGGGATCTGGCCGTAGCCCACGGCGTAACTGCCCCCGCGCTGGCGATCGAATGCCTGCAGGCGCTTGTGACGCAGCGCAAGTTCGCTGAGGGGCAGTTGCTCTATGACGAGCTTCCTGCGGCGATACGCGACGTTGATCGCATTCAACTGCTGCGCGGCCGCATTGCCCTCGAGTTGGGCAAGCTGGATGTCGTGGAAGAAGTGCTGCAGCGCGAATTCGCCGTCATCCAGGAGGGCGAGACGGAGACGAGCGACCTGTGGGTGGAGATGTGGATGCGGCGCGAGGCCGCCGCAACCGGAAGGCCACTTGACGAGAGCCTGCGCAAGGAGGTACGCAAGAAGTATCCGCTGCCGGCCAACATCGATTTCCTCATGTTTGTTGAGGAGTAGGCCGCCGCAGTCCAGCATCGTCGAGTCTACGGCGGGACAAAACGTCCCGCGATTACACGCAGCAGGGAGCACCACATATGGAACTTCGCGATTTCCAGCCCAGGCCGTCTCTCGTAACCAAAGAGACGACCATCACCAAGCCCCGTTTCCCCGTATTTGACGCACACAACCATCTCTTGCCCGGCTTCGGTGGCGGCTGGGACCAGCGTCCGGTGAGCGAATTGCTCGATGTGCTGGACGAAGCCGGCGTAACCCATCTGCTCGATCTCGACGGCATGTGGTCGGAGGAGGTGCTGGACGCGCACCTCAAGCACTTCAAGGAGGCGGTGCCCGAGCGCTTCATCATCTTTGGCGGCGTGAACTGGGAGATGTGGCCCGAATATGGCGACGGCTTCGGTGCGTATGCGGCCGAGCGGCTGCGTGCGCAGGTGGCACGCGGCGCGCAGGGGGTCAAGGTCTGGAAGCAACTGGGATTGCTCGTGAAGGATCAGAGGGGCGAGCTTGTACGCATTAGCGACCCGCGCCTCGAGCCGCTGTGGCAAACGGCCGCCGAGCTGAACGTACCGGTGACGCTCCACATTGCCGATCCGGTGGCATTTTTCGATCCGCTGGATAACAGCAATGAGCGCTGGGAGGAGTTGGAGGCCAACCCCGACTGGCAGTTCCCGTCACCCCCCTTCCCGCCCTTCCTGCAGATTGTCAATGACATGGCAGACGTTATGGCACGCAACCCTGCAACCACCTTCATTGGCGCGCATTGCGGCTGCTATGCCGAGAATTTGGAGTGGATTTCCGCAACGATGGATCGCTGCCCCAACTTCAACGTCGACATCTCCGAGCGGATTGGCGAGCTGGGCAGGCAGCCGTATGCGGCGCGCCGCTTCTTCATCAAGTACGCCGATCGCATCCTGTTTGGCCTCGACAGGCCGGCGAGCGTGGAAGATTATCGCATCTACTACCGCTTCCTGGAGACGGACGATGAGTACTTCCCGTATGGCCCCGAGCCGACGCCGCGCCAGGGCCGCTGGCGCATCTACGGCCTCTATCTGCCCGACGACGTGCTGGAGAAGGTCTACAGAAGCAATGCACTGCGGTTGATTCTGCATGAAGCGCAGTAGGTGTCGCAGCCATGCGGCGCACGTGGGTGCCGCTTGACAGGCCGGACAAGCTTGTTTACCATGGCGCTATCCCGCCACAAAGCTGCATAATCGCCAGCGCTATAGGCTCCTGCAATCCGCATTGTATTCGCTGCGTGCTGCAGACGCCGGCGCTAACGCTTATGCACACATCCGCACATCCCGCTTACGCATCTCGCTGAACGCCACTGGAATTGGAATGCGCAAGCAGGTTGATCGAATCCCCTCTGCAACACGAACCAAGGAGGAAACGCAGGCAACTTCGACGATGTACAACAGCAGAGTCTCTGCTGACAACCCTTTCTGTCGTTAAACCAAGGAGATAGTCGCAATGCAGACGAAGCGAATTTCCATCTTTATGCTCGTGGCGCTGCTGGCGCTGGTGCTGAGTGCGTGTGGCGGTTCAGCCGCACCCGCAGCGCCTGCTGCCGCCGACGCCCCCGCCGACGCAGCCGCACCCGCTGCCAGTGGCGAGCCGGTAGAGCTCAACTTCTGGTCCATGTGGAACGAGGGCGAGAACCAGGCACTGGCCCTCCAGGCGATCTTCGACGAGTACGAAGCAGCCAATCCAGGCGTCACAATCAAGCCTACGTGGAATGGCCGCCAGAATCAGACGATGCTGCGCAACGCACTGGCCGCAGGCACCAACGTTGACATTATGGACCAGGACGCTGACCAGGTGGCCGGCGGCATGGTTGCAGCTGGTCTTGGGCTACCCCTAACCGATCTGCTCAATTCGCCGGCGAGCGATGAGGACGTTCCCCTTAAGGATGTCTTCGTGCCTGGCGTGCTGAACATGTTTGATGTGGACGGGGTGACCTACCTTCTGCCCTACATCTACAACACGGGTCAGTTCTTCTATAACAAGGACATCTTCGAGGAAGCCGGCGTCGGCGAAGTCAACACCTGGGATGATCTGCTGAATGCCTGCGACAAGATCAACGATGCAGGTTTCAATGCCCTTGCGATTGAAGGAACCGAGCCCGGCTACAACGGCAACTACTTCGTCTATCTTATGGCGCGCCTCAAGGGCGTTGGCTGGCTGACGCAAGCCGCCAATGACAAGACAGGCGAGATGTGGAACGATCCCGCAGTGCTGCAGGCAGCACAGATGTCGCGCGAACTGTGGGACCGTGGCTGCATTCCTGAAGTCTCCGCCGGCTACAAGTGGCCGCAGGCGCAGCAGACAATCGCCGCCGGCGAGACAGCTGCCGAGCTTGTCGGTTCCTGGCTGCCAACAGAACTGCTTTCCGCCACCGGCCCCGACTTCAACTGGGGCGCGCTGAACTTCCCTGAAGTCGATGGCGGCGTAGGCAAGAGCACCGACCTGATGGCCTTCATCCTCTCCTTCATGATCCTCAAGGACAGCGAGCATCCTCAGGAAGCCGCCGACCTGCTGAAGTTCATTGTCTCCAAGGAGAGCCAGCAGAAGATGGTGGATGTCGGTGTCGTCGGCGTCACGCGCAAGGGCGTCACATGGCCATCCAACATTGCCGAAGCACAGATCGCTGCTGAAAATGCGACCGCAGTCTTCGGTGAAGGCGACGGCCTCCAGGGCTCGAATGCCGAGTACTGGACCAAGGTTCTGCGCGATCCGAACAACAGCATGTTTGTTGGTCAGATCACGCCGGAGCAGTTTGTAGAGAATCTGGTCACGGACTCCGCCGCATTCTGGGCGAACCAGTAATTGCCGGATGGGAACCAGCGGGGCGGGGCCATTTGGCCCCGCCCCTTTTGCCGCCTTGTGTGGCGGATGGCGTTTTTCAGCGCACACGTGTGCACGTCGCATCGTGTTTGATGCGCGCCGATGGCACCGCACGATACCACTCACAGTAGCCTCCTGTCAGACGGGATGCTATCGAAGAGGCCAGGCCCCATGAAAACAAACCCGCGCTTAATCTTTTTCTTTTTGCTGCCGGCTGCGCTGCTCTATTTGACCTTCTTTCTCGTGCCGGCAGGGTGGGCGTTCTATTACAGTGCATTCGACTGGTCCGGCTTTGGGGAGTCGATGGATTTCATTGGCTTCAAGAACTATGTGCGGCTGCTCACCTCCGACGCCGTCTTCTGGCAGAGTTTCCTGAACACTGTAAGGATTCTGTTCGTGGGTGGCATTGCCGTCTTCACCATCGCGTTTCTGCTGGCCGTCATGCTCAACTCGGGAATCAAGGGCAAGAAATTCTTCCGTGCGCTCATCTTCATGCCGCAGGTGATCGCGGTGATTGCCCTCACCACGCTGTGGGCGTTTGCGATCTACAGTCCCACGACGGGTGTGCTGCCCAACTTCTTCAAGGTGATTGGTTGGGATGCCGGCGCGAATTTCCTGTGGATGAGCGCGGACCATGTGTTCTGGTCCATGCTGGCCGCAATTATCTGGATTGAGGTGGGTTTCTATGTTGTGCTGCTCTTGGCCGGCATGGACAAGATTCCACTGGAGTATTACGAGGCGGCGCGCATTGAAGGCGCAAACATGTGGCATCAGTTCTGGAACATTACTTTGCCGCTGATGTGGGATGTGGTGACGATTGCGGTGGTGCTCTGGAGCATCAGCGCCATCAAGGTCTTCGAGTTCCCCTTCGCCTTCATGGGGCCAACGACCGACTCAAATCTCTACACGATGGGTGTCTACCTCTATGTAATGGGCTTCGGCAAGCGCGACCCCATCTTTCAACTGGGCTATGCCACTGCGATTGGCGTGCTCATGCTGCTGCTGGTCGTGGTGACCAGCATTGTTCTCCGCCGCATTATGCGGCGCGACGTGCTTCAGTATTAGCCACGAGATAAGCGACGAGAGTCGCGACGACAGCCGGGAGAGTTTTATGACGACGATGAGCGCCGATCGCAGCCACGAACAAAATGCCAGTGCACGCCGCGCCCGCACGCGCAAATTCTGGGCACAGGCGCCATCCTACCTGGTGCTAAGCGCATGGTCTTTCTTTACGATCTTTGTGATTGCCTGGGTACTCCTCGCGTCCTTCAAGACCAATTCCGAGGTCTTCCGCGACGTCTTCAAGTTGCCCGAAATCTGGCAGTTCAAGAATTATGCAAAGGCATGGGGAGCGGCCAACTTTGCGCTCTACTTCCGCAACAGTCTCATTGTCACATTCAGCGCCGTCGTGCTGATTCTGACGGTTTCGGCGCCCGCAGCCTACGTGCTCAGCCGCATGAACTTTCGCGGCCGTGGCCTTATTACAACAGTTTTCATTGCGGGCATGGGCATTCCGGTGCTGCTGCTGCTGATTCCGCTCTTTGTCATCGTCACAGGGCTTGGCATCGTCAACACGCTGCCCGGGCTCATCCTCGTCTATGTCACGGTGGCCATCCCCTTCACCGTCTATATCCTCACGGGCTTCTTCGCCTCGCTGCCCAACGAACTTGAAGAGGCAGGCGTGATCGATGGCGCATCGGACTTTGGCGTCTTCTGGCACATCATGCTGCCGCTTGCTTCGCCCGGCCTCATAACGGCCGCCATTTTCAACGGTATTATGGTCTGGAATGAGTATTTGCTCGTGCTTGTCTTTGTGGCGGATAGTGAAAGGCGCACATTGTCGCTGGGGCTCTACTCGCTGCAGAATGCCATGCAGTACACGGGCGACTGGGTGGGGCTCTTCGCGGGTGTGTCGATTGTCATGATCCCAACCATTGTTTTGTTCATCATCCTCTCCGAAAAGATGATTTCAGGCATTACCATGGGCGCGGTCAAATAGCCACGCCTGCAAAGAAACGAGATATTGCATATGGGCGCTGGTGAATTCACTCGCCTCGAAATTGATAGCCAGGCGGTCGTCTGGCAGCAGACGCTTGACAAGTTCGCCAGCCAGTGGGACGCGCTCGCGCAAGCCGTTGTCGGCATGCGCGAGCGGCCCTTCGTGGTCATCGGTTGCGGCTCCACCTACTACCTGGCCCAGCACGCGGCTACGCTGCTGCGCCATGGTGGCATGGCCGCACAGGCTTTTCCCTCGTCGGAACTTGCGCTCTTCCCCGTTGCGCAGTTGCCCGCTGACGCGGTGCTGCTTACGATTTCGCGCTCCGGCACGACGACCGAAACGCTTTGGGCCATGGACGCCTACCGGGCGCGCTTCGGGGCGCATGGCAGGATTGTCACGATTACGTGCGTGCCCGAGACGCCCATGATTGACAAGGCCGACGTTGTGCTCCTCTCCGAGTTTGCGCAGGAGACTTCGGTGGCGCAAACGCGTTCATTCAGCTCCATGGCGCTTATGTGCCAGGTGTTGGTGGCGCTGCTGGCCGACGAGCGCGCGCGCTTTGAGAGCCTCGCGGCACTGCCGGGCGCGCTCACCGACTTCCTCGCACGCGACGGCGCACTGGCCAGGACGCTGGGCTGTGACCTCTCGCTTGACCGCTTCTTCTACCTTGGCAACGCGGCCTTCTACGGGCTGGCCTGCGAGGCGATGCTGAAGACAAAGGAGATGACCACCTCCTGGTCGGAGGCGTACCATGTGCTTGAGTTCCGCCACGGCCCCATGTCGGTGGTGGCCCCCAGCGCGCTGGTGGTGGGCATGATTTCGGACACGGCTGCGGAGGCCGAGATTGCCGTCCTGCGCCAAATGAAGGGGCTGGGCGCGCACACGCTGGCGATTTGCGAAGCACGGGGAGAGCTCAACTGGTCCGGCGTGGATTACGTGCTGGAGACGCAAAGCGGGTTGGACGAGTGGCAGCGCCCCGTGCTCTATCTGCCCTTCTTCCAGTGGCTGGCACTGCACCGTGCGCTGGCCAAAGGTGACGATCCCGATAACCCCGAAAACCTGACGCAAGTGATTGTGCTTTGATGATGCGTGCACAGCGCGTCGATCAACTGACCTATGAGGAAGCGGACTTTCAGCCGGTCGTCGAGTATGGCGATTGGCTGGTTGCGCTGATGAACTGGTCGCCCCGCTTTGACCTGAGCGGCTGGGGTGTGCTCGAGCGCCACACCAGCACCGACGAGGTCTTTGTCCTGCAAAGAGGGCAAGGGGTTCTCTTTATCGAAGCGGACGCAGGCCTGGAGTGCGTGGAGATGACGCCGGGCGTTGTCTATAACGTGACGGCAGGAACCTGGCACAACGTGATTGGCACGCGCGACGTGCAGTGGCTGATTGTGGAGAGCCGCGACGACCGTGGAGAGCCGACCGAGTATCGGGATTTGAGCGCTGAGGAGCAGGCATATCTGCGCAGCGTCTTTCCCGCATGGGTGGCTTAGGAGTAGCGCAATTGCAGATTGTGCCGCGCACAGGGATAGGAGCGTAAAAGGCTGGGGCCAGGACGGATATCCGTCCTGGCCCCAGCCTTTTACGCTCCTATCCCTGTGCGCGCATTTCGTTTACACGGCTATGACGGTTCCATGCCACAGCCGTGGCGCAAGGCGATCAGCCCAAGCGCGGCTTCTGGTGCAATCATGGCAGTGATGCGCATGTGCGGCTCCATGCGCGTGGCTGCGTTGGGCACCCACTCGCGCCCGCTCTGGCGGCAGCGCACAATGATGCAGCCGGGCGGCAGCCCCAGTTGGCGAATCTGTTTGCCTGCAAAAGGGGCATCCGGCTCCACCACAAGCTCAATCACCATGGGCTTGTGCAGCTCGTGGTCAATGCCGCCGCGCCGCAAGTCGCGCTGCAACAGCGCCTCGTAGATGGGGATGTCGTGCATGCTCTCGGCAACGGCGTAGGCGCAGAAGCAGGCAACAAGCAGGGGCAGCATCTGATTGTAGTTGCCGGTCATTTCCACAATGAGCACGATGCCGGTGAGTGGGGCGCGCACAATCGCCGTGAAGTAGGCGGCCATGCCTATCACGGCAAAGACGGCGGGATCCGGTGCAACTGTGGGGGCAATTTCGTGGACAAGGTTGCCCGTTGCCAGCCCCAGCAGCGCGCCCAACACAAGCAGCGGCGCAAAGATGCCGCCTGCTGCGCCCGTGCTGTAGCTGAGGATTGTCTGCGCAAAACGCATGATGAAGATGAGCGGAATGGTGACGAGCGCCACACGCCCCACGAGCGCAACTTCGGTGAGGCCGTGACCGCCGCCGATGAGCCCGGGTGCAAACCAGCCGACGAGCCCTGTGGCTGCACCGATGGCCGCCACGGCCCACAGCATATTGCGGCCGGACAGGCGACCGAAGACATTCATTGTAGCCAGCAGGCTGCGGTTGAAGAAGACGCCGAAAACCCCGGCCAGCAAGCCCAGAAGCGCAAACGCGGGCAGCGCAGTCATGGGGGGCACGGGATAGCTTGGAACCGTAAAGACGGGAAACTGGCCGGAAGCAAGCCGTGCGAGGATATCGGCAATGGCGGCGGCAATAAAGGCGGCCCCGAAGACGACCGGGCGGAAGTCGCGCTGAACCTCTTCGAGCACGAAGACGAGCCCTGCCAGCGGTGCGTTGAAGGCTGCGGCCAGCCCCGCGCCTGCGCCCGCAGCAATCAGCACCAGCCGCTCGCGCGTGGACGAGTGCAGCCACTCAGCCACAGCCGCACCCATTGAACTGCCCATTTGCACCGTGGGCCCCTCTCGCCCCAGTGCAAGGCCGGCGCTGATGGCAAGCGTGCCGCCAACCAGCTTGACGGGCAGCACGCGCCGCCAGTTGAGATCACGCAGGCGATGCAGGACGGCCTCAATGTGCGGGATGCCCGACCCGCTTGCCTCCGGTGCGAAGCGGCGCACAATCCACACGGCGACGACAGCCCCGACAGCGCTAAAGAGCACAGGGGCGATCCAGCCGATCATCGGCCACTGCTGCGCCCAGGCAATCAACCCGTTACGCAACGAATCGCCACCCGCAAGCAAGGCGCGGAAGAGAACGGCCACGCCGCCTGCCAGCAGCCCCACCAGCGCCGCGCGCGGGATCAGGTTGCGGCGCTGCTGGTTAAAGTCAAGATACTCCTCCAACTCGGATGAAGCCGCTGCCTCGGCAACGGCCTCCTCGATGGCCGGCGATTCTACGGTTGGCGCATCAACATCGGCAGCCATGGTGGCTGCTGTTTGTTGCAATTCGGTCTTTTCGGGAGATGCCATTATCAATTGCTCGGTGTAACGTGCGCGTCGATGGAATCAGTATAGACGCTCTCATACGTATGGTCACACGTGGCTTTCCCGCAGGGTGCATCCCCAACGGCCGCTGCGGCTGATTGCGGCGGGCCGTCCTGTCGTTGTCGCAGCCAACGAAACGGCCGCCGACGAGATTCGTCGGCGGCCGTTTGCACTTCAATCCTTCGGATTGGAAAGGCGCGAGCCTCTATGGCTAGGCAACCGGCTCCAGTTCACCGCGCTCGGCGAGGATGATTTCGAGCCCTTCCATCGTGCTGATGGTCTCATGCACGGGGCAGTGCTCGGCCACGCGCAGGATGGCCTCCTTGCGTGCGCCGACGTCGCCATTGGGCAGGTGCACAATTGCCTTGATGTTGCAGAGACGAGTTGGCTCGTCGGCCTTGTCAAAGGTCACATCGACCGTCATGCCTTCGGCATTGATGCCGCTGCGGTTGCAGTATTGCGCCACAAATGCACCCACGCACGAGCCGAGCGATGCAATAAAGAACTCGGGTGGGGTGGGCGCGCGGTCGCTGCCGCCCATGGACGCAGGCACATCCACCATGACAGTGTGGTTGCCGATCTGAGATGCAAAGAGCATGTCGCCCTTGTAGAAGGTTGTAATCTTACCCATGATCTCCTCCGGGTGGTAAAGCGGTCCGTACAAAGAGCGGTCGGGCCAATCCGCTTGTTCCATTTTTCACAATTATACCGCAAAGGAGGGGTGGAGTCCAGTCGCCTCGATATCAGGTAGGGCTTCTCAAGAAGTCAGAATGAGGTGTGGCAAGCGCCAACAGCAACCTCACCCCCGGCCCCTCTCCAGAACATTGGAGAGGGGAGCACAGCGCCGCCGTTATCGGTCACATCTCCAGCGTGACGCACTTGTTCTGCTCCCCTCTCCAATTTCTGGAGAGGGGCCGGGGGTGAGGTTGCTGTTGGCGCTTGCCACACCTCATTCTGACTTCTGAGAAGCCCCGATATCAGGTCGTATGGCGCGTTTGGAACAAGCACTCTGCTTTCGCTGTATTCCGCTTCTGCTGCGTACAGAAATCTCAGGTGAGCGCAGTCACGCGCACCTGGGGGAAGAGCGATTGGGCGTCGGTTGGATTGACAATTGCGGTGCGATCCGTGAGCACCGAGGCGGCGCTTATCGCAGCGCCCCATTGCAGCGCAGCGGCCCACGTGTCTCCCTCGCCAAGGCGCCAGACAATCCCGGCAGATGCCGAATCGCCGGCGCCGGCCGCGTTGTAGACCCGCTGCATGGGCGCTTGCACATGGAACTTGCCCTCTGGCGTAATCGCCAGAATGCCCTCCTTGCCCAGCGTGAGGACAAGCGCGTTCAGCCTGTGTTCAGCAACAGTTGCTGTGGCTGCGGCAGCCAGTGCGTGCAGGTCACCATTTGCGAGAACTTCATCAGCGACGGAAAAGGTGGCGGCAAATTCGTCGCCATTCATCTTGAGAATTGTGGGTGGGCCGCCCGGCCCGGCGAGCAGATCGTGCACTGGTTGGCCTGTCATGTCGAAGAGCGTGGGCACGCCTGCCGCTTTGGCAATGGCCTGAATCTGTGCCGCGTACGTGGTGGGCAGTCCCGGTGGCAGCGAGCCGCCGCCCACAACCCACCTGGCCTCGGGCAGATGGAAACGCATGCGCTCGAGCAACGCGTTGCCTTGCGCGGGGGTCGTTGGCAGCGCACCGCCAATGATGTGGCTGTGGCGGTGGTGCTTCGTCTCGACGATGACGTGGGCAATGCGCGTTTCGCCCTCAAGCCAAATCAATTCATGCGGCACGCCAAGGGCCACCAGCGCGTCCGCCATGATGCGCCCGTTGACGCCGCCGGCAAAGCCGAGCCCCAGCGTATCCACCCCCATGCAGTGGAGCGCGATAGAGGTGTCCAGCCCCTTGCCGCCAATGTGGTCGATCATGGCGCTGCAGCGCATGGTTGTGGCAGGGATGATTTCGTCGATGATCAGAATGCGGTCGACGGCAGAATTCGGTGTAATCGTCAGTATCATAAGGATTTCGGTGGTGAGGGTGTGGTAGGTATCGGCGTTGATAAGGTGGCGGGTGAGAGGCGACCCTGTGCGCGGCTGCGAAACGATGCACCCCTCAACTTTAGCCGGAACGCGCCCCAAAGTGAAAAGTGCCACTCGCGCATTTGGACGCGCAAAGCGAGGCTTCCATAAACGGAAGCCTCGCTCGGACGGCTTTCTCAGTGAACGCGCCATCAGGGCGTCGGCAGGCCCGAAGCTTCAATCTGCGAAGGGATCGCGCGCAGGCTGATAACGACGGGCCGATTCAACGCCACTGCCATCACGTTGGCGAGTTCTCTGGCGGAAGGAGGCGTGCCGTAGCCGACGACGGTTGTAATCACGCGGTTGCCATTTACCTCCACGCGCAGCGCCTCGAAGCCCGTGCCATCAACCCATGTGTCCACCACATTGGTTGCCGTGCGTGTTTCAATCGCGCCACGCACCACCTGGAAGGTCGTGGTGCTGAGAGGAATTGCGATCGCCAGTGTGGCAATGAAGACGAGCGCAAATGAGCGGTTGCGCATGCGCTGATCTTCGGCCTTGGTGGCGAGGCTGCCCAGGCCGCCCAGCAAAAAGGTGATGCCGCCGGCCAGGAGAATGGCAAGGAAATTGGTCATGAACAGTGTCATCGCGCCCAGTGCAACCTGCCATTCGCCTTCGCCGATGCCAATGCCCACGACACAGAGCGGCGGCACAAGTGATATGGCAATCGCCACGCCGCCCATGGAGTCGGCAATTTCCTCGCGCGACATGATGTAGGCGCCGGCTGCGCCTGAGGCCAGCGCCGTCAACAGCGCAACCAGCCCGGGCGCGACGCGTGAGGTGATCTGCGAGTTCTCCATGAAGGAGATATTCGTCGATGGGACAATCAGCGTGATCAGGATGGACAGTATGATGACCGAGACGACGCCGGCGGCAACGAGCGCCAGCGCGCGCGAGCGCACGAGTGGTGGAACCCATGACAATGGCAGCCGCCATGGCCATAATCGGCCCCATGAGCGGGGCGACGATCATGGCGCCGATGACTGTCGCGGTTGAATCGCTGACGATGCCGAAGGCGGCTATGACCGTGGCAAGGAGTAGGAGGACGAAGAAGTTGGAGAGCCGTCGCGCTGTGAGCGGTCCTTCGATAAAGAGTTTCTTCTGAAACGCGGCCAGGTACTCCGGGTCGAATTGTACTTTCTTGACCAGCGTTTTGGGGTCTGCTGTTGATTGCATTGGCTTTGCCTCGGTTAGCTGAAAAAGGAACGGGACGTCGGCAGGCGATGGAAAACTGGCTGTCACGTCTGTGCGATGGCGCAAGCAAAAGCGCACGACAGCGAGGCAACTCGCATGATGTTACAGCAACTCGGTTTGGAAATGATGTTTGCGTGTAGCGTTGGCAGCGTTATGCCGCTGCCGCTGCCGGCTCTGCAGAGGAGACCTCCCCGTTTTCGGTCCCTTGCATGAAGGTGGGGTGCGCTTCAGCATAGCGCACGGCGGCATCCACAGAGGGGAAGTTTCGGGCGCCGCCGAAGTTTTCGCCCAGGCCGCTGCGTCGGCCAAATTCGGCGACGGGTCCATGCACGTTGGCGGCGTACACGTTGAGTTGCGTGGCGTGCAATTCCTTCATCAGCCCCTTGAGGATGTCGCTGCTCGTCAGGTCAAGCGAATCCTGCAGGTCGGCGTCCATGATCACCGTGTGCAGGCGCAGGCCATTGGCAGACGCCAGTTGCTCCTTGACCAGCGCTCTGACACTGTCGCGGAAGTACTGTGCATTCGCATAGTAAAGTTGTGCATCAACACGTACGATCAGCACGCCCGGTACGGCGCTGTTTTCGGGGTGGCGCTTCAGATCTGTGTAGTCCGGGGCGTCCGTCGGGGTTCGCCCAAGCGAGGCCACGTGTGGGCGGCTGGAGCGCGCGATCACGAGCAAGAGCGCTGCCACCATGCCGATCAGCATGCCAGGCAGCACGTCCAGGAGGAGGACGCCGAGCATGGCCGCCAGGCCGAGCCAGAACTCGGCGGGCGAAATCATGCGCACCTTATGCAGCTTGCCGGCCACTATGAGGTGATAGACGGCGTGAATAATCAGCGCACCCAGCACAGCCTCGGGCAGAGAGGTGAAGAGGGGCGTCAGGAAGAGCACGGTGATGACAACTGCCACCCACGCGGCCAGGTTCGAGACGAGCGTGCGCGCGCCCGCCGCTTCCTTGACCGCCGACGAGGACATGCTCCCACCGGTAAGCAGCCCGCCAAAGATACCGCTGAGCAAATTGGTCATGCCGATGGCGCGCAACTCCTGGTTGGCGTCCACCTCATAGCCATGTTTCTCGGCAAATTCCGATGCCAGGCCCAATGATTCGCTGAAGACGACGAGCAGGATGCCTATCGCGGGCAGGACGAAGGAAAGCCACTCCGAAATCGAAATCGTCGGAATCACCAGTGACGGCAGCCCTTGCGGCAATGCGCCGACAACGGCAACGCCAAAGCGGCCATTCAAATCCAGCAGCGTGCTGAGAAAGATGAAGCCAAAGAGGACGACCAGACCAGCGGGCAGCTTCTTGCTCAGGCGCGGCAGCAGGAAGAGCAACGCAAGTGCCGAAGCGCCAACGGCGAACGTAACCCAGTTGGCCTGGGGCAGCTCACGGATAAGGTGGAGCAGCTTTTCAACGGTATTGCCCTCAACCTTGGATACGCCAAAGATCTTGTTCATCTGGCCCACTGCGATAAAGATGGCCAGACCAAGCACAAAGCCGTCCATCACCGGTTTGGAGAGGAACTGCGTAATGAAGCCCAGTTTGGCAATGCCCGCCAACAGAAAGAGCAGGCCGACAACAATCGCCAATGCGGCTGCATACTCAAGATAGAGAGACGCCTGCTCTGCCTGCGCAATGCCGGCGGCCGCCATGACGGTCGCGACCGTCGATCCCAGCAGCGCGGCGGAGGCCGAGGTGGGTCCCACGTTGAGGTGACGCGCCGTGCCCAGCATTGCGTAGACGAGCAGTGAAACGAGCATTGCATAAAGACCTGCCTGGGGCGGCATGCCAGCAATGCCTGCGTAGGCCATCGCCTCCGGTGTGATAAGGCCCCAGAGCGTGAGGCCCGCGATCACATCCGCCCGTAGCCAGGCACGGTTATACCTCGGCAGCCACTCCAGAATGGGAATCCACTGCCTCAGGCGTCGTGGGTGTTGTGTCGTTTGCTGGGGCCTCAATTGCCATCGTGCGTTTTTTCCTTTGCAAGAGTAGACCCGGAATATATGACAGCCGGCTCGATTGAAGCGTTGGGGCCGGTTCAGACGTCTGCCATCACCACTGCCCAGTCATCGCGAATGCTTACTACGTTCCAACCATAGGTGCGCGCCGCCTCAAGCGATGCGCCCGACGGCTCGTCATACGCGGCCTCGCGCTCGGCGTCGTCGTGGTAGACCATAAGCTGCAGTGTTGCCCCCGGGCGGCTCTGGCAGTAGCGCAACATCTGTATGTCGCCCATGCCGCCCACGTTGCCCGCGGCCAGAATGGGGCGGCGGCCGATGTGCAGCTCAATGCTGCCGGGCTTGGCGGCTTTGTCGTTGAAGGTCACGAGCGTGGGGTCGATAATCAATTCGACGCCGTCTGCGCGTTCCTCGAGATGGGTCTTCCAATCTGTGCCGATGACCTGCTCGGGTGGAATGGCGTAGTACTCTTGCGCAATGATGCGCACGAAGTCGATTGTGCCGCCCGTGCAAATGAAGCACTTGAAGTCGTTGGCAACGAGGTATTCGAGCAATTCGCGCATGGGCAGAAAGACCTGCACACGCACTGGGCGCTGCTGCGGGCCAATGCGGCCGTTGTCAAAGAAATCGCGCGCAATCTGCTTGAATGCGGAGCGCGACATGCCCGTATGGGTGCGCGCCGCCAGCTCAACAATCAACTGGATGTCCTGGGGAATCCTGATTTGGCCGGCGATTGCGCGCGTGAAGAGCTCATCCTCGGCGAGCGCCGGGTCCTCCGCCATCATGGCCTTCACCCGCTCCATCATGAAGACGCCCTGAATCAAAGGGATTTCGCTCCAGAGCGTGCCGTCGTTGTCGAAGGTGGCAATGCGTTCGGCAGGCGGTACGTAATCCGGCCCCTGGGTGTCCGTCACGCGTGCCACAAAGTCGAGGATGGCGCGCTTGGTTGCGCCTTCGCGCCATGTGGCCAGGGGGGCATGGGCCGCATTCGTGGGGGATAGGACACTTGCTGTCATTGTGCACGCCTTCCTGGTCATGGGGTGGCTCTCTATTGCGAATTCTGTGTTGCGAACGCAGTGGCGACCTCGCCATCATCGCAGCCGATTATGGGCGCTCCGGCGGCTGGCCGCATCAACCGCGCGCGTTGAGATATCGATGGATCTTTGCCATCGTATGGGCAAGGCGGTGCAACGGACCGAATGTGTGCGGGCGCGCTTTCACCAAAGGTCTGTCTGCAGCTATGATGCATTGACTTTCCGCATTATCCAATCAGCAATCAGCACTCGGCAATCAGCATTCGGCTGGGGCGCATTTCGCACTGGTCGGTTATTTTTGCCGCGCCACGTTATCGGTGGAAGAAGCAACGTGGCGTGCCTTTGCCGACGCTCTGCGCTGTGTTGGCCGCGTGGACGCGAGCGCGGGCAGTGCCAACGCAGGCGAGATGAACACGGCGAATCGCGGGTTTTACCTCTGGAGGGGTGCGCGCATACAATCGGTTTGTGTCAACGCTGGTTGCTCCGCGCTCCGTCTGAGGCCGGCGATTGTGCACTGGAAGCATCCAACCTTCTCTCAACCCATCATCCAACCGATTCAGACTCACGAAAGCGAGACAACACCATGAGATTCCGCCGAGCCACATTTGTGGCGCTGCTGGTCATCGCTGGCCTGCTTGTCCCTGTCTCTGCATTTGCCGCACCGGCCGCACAGGAGGACGCCGCCCCCGTCACCATCACGAGCGCGCGCTCGCTCCCCGACGTCGTCGGTGACAGAAATGTGTGGATGCCCGCGCTCTCGCCCGATGGCGCCTTCCTCGCCTATGTCAACCAGGACGGCGGCAATCGTGGGCGCGACGCACAGTTATGCGTCTACACCTTCTCCAACGCCGGCAAGGTCTGCAACGTCATGGATGAGGGTTTCGAGAGTATGCCCTACGAGTTGCAGTGGTCGCCCGATAGTGCGCAAATTGCCTTCAGCGAGAACCCGGTCGAATTGGGCATGGAGAGTGACATCTGGACGTACGATGTGGCGTCGCAGGCCTTTACCAACCTCACGGATGACGGCCTGACGGGCATGTGGCGCTGGCTGGATACCGACGAGGATGTCAACCTGGATTACCTGCCCATGTGGGACCAGACCGATGGCACGCTCGTCTTCTGGCGGCTCACACCGCTGGGTGGCCTCACCTACAGCCTGACGCTGAACCGCATTGATGCAGCCGGCGGCGATCCCGAAGAGCTGGTCGCGGTGGATACTGTGATTCCCAATGCAGTGCCCACCTTCCGCACCGAAACGCTGACGATGGATGGCCCGTCGGCGCTCGCACCCGATGGCAGCGCAGTCGCGGTCATCATGAGCAGCCCGCAGTCGGTTGGCCCGACCCTCAACAGCGTCTGGCTGATTCCGCTTGATGGCGAGAGCGATGCGGCGGAACTGCTCACAGGTGATTTTGTCCAGGAAGCCATTCCCGCATGGAGTTCCTGGCCTGCGTCGATGACCGGCCTCTCCTGGACGGGTGACAGCGCCGGCATTGCCACGCTCAGCAACACAACGTCGACGCAGACCCCCTTCGCCGTGCTGCACTACGTGGATGTAGAGACGGGCGACGCAACTGCACTGGTTGATTTCAGCAGCGTTGAATCGCCCCAGGCCTACTTTGACCTGGCCCCGGACAGCAGCCTGCCGTGGCGCGCTTTCTCGCCCTGGGCGGCGGGACTCACTTCTGACCAGGCAGGCCTTCTCATGGTCAACGACCTGGGTGGCACCGTTGGTGTCTTTGCCGCAGCGCTGCCGCCGGATGGTGCGTTGCCCACGGTGATCGGTTCGCGCCGTAGCAACTCTTCTTCAATGTCCGGCCGCTCCAGCCACTCGGAAGATGGGAAAGTTCTCATCTATGGCAACCTGCTGCAGACCGAAACGCCGTAGCGAATTTTCAGGCAGGCGAGTGACCAAAGCGAGGCTTCCAGAAACGGAAGCCTCGCTTTTTTGGTGGGCACATGTCGCGCCAACGTCGTAGGCTGACGCTGTTGCAGTTGTAGGTCACGTCTCCTGGCGTGACGCAGCCCGCAAGGCTGAATGTTCGCGATGCGCTGAACACTTGGCTATGCGCCGAGGTTCAGCCCGGCGGGCTGCAGTCCCGCCGGGAGGCGTGATCCACAATGAGCGCTTGGCAGAAAATTGGCACTTGACACGTAGCCGGAATGGGGTTACAGTACGCACGCAATTATCGATAATCGAGAATATGGCACGGATGGCGGTGTCGCCCTTGGCAGGGCGCTGGGATGCCGCATAGGTTGAGCGCCGACGCTCAGGAATTCTATGCAGAATCAATATGCCCGGCTGGTTGATGAAGTGACGCTTGCGCTTGAGGAGGAGATCCTCTCCGGCGAACTGCGCCCTGGTGATCACCTGACGGTTTTGCCGCTGGTGCAGCGCTTTGGCATGAGCCAGTCCACCATCCGCGAGGCGCTGCTCATGCTCGAGCGACGCGGCCTTGTCAAGACAATTCCCCGGCGCGGCGCCTACATTACTCGCCTTGCCGAAGAAGAGGCCACCGAGCTTTGCCGCATGCGCGCCCTGATTGAAGGCTATGCAGTCACCGTGGGCATGGACAACGTGACCGACGCGCTCATCGCCGAGCTTGAGGGCTACGTGCAGCAGATGAAGCAGTGTGCGCTTCCCAAGCACCTGCCTCGCCTGATTCAGATGGACCTGATCTTTCACCAGCGCATTGCCGAATTGGCCGCTTCTGATACGCTGCTTGAAGTCTGGAGCAGCCTGAGCGGGCGCATCGGTGCGCTGATTATTCGCAGCGTTGAAGCCAACCGCCTTGACATTGCCGACGTCACCCAGTTGCACACAGAAGTTCTCGACGCCCTGGGCACGCGCAGCCCCCGCGCCTGCTGCCTGGCCGTCATCAATCACTACCTGCCCGTTTCCGAAAGCCGCAGACTGCACATGGAGTCGATTGACCAGGCCGTGCAGGCAATGGTGATGGTCGACGGCAGTTAGGGATTCCGATCCAGTCGCGTCACAGTCGCGATACAGTCGACTGTAAAGCCAATTACGCATCACTTAATCGAATACCACACAGAGAGCTGGAGACGACCATGCAGGAGAGCAAACTGCGCGTTGGCGTACTTGGAGCAGGGGCATGGGCGCAACACGCGCATGTGCCGGGTTGGAAGCGCGACCCGCGCTGCGAGGTGGTGGCCATTTGCGATCCCATTCTCGAGCGGGCGCAGGCCTTCGCCCAGGAATTCAACATCCCCGTGGCGACCGATGACTGGCAGTCCGTCGTGGGTAACAGCTCAATTGACGCCGTGGACGTCTGCACCCCTTCGGCCACCCACTTTGAGCTTTCGTGGGCGGCGCTCGAGTCGGGCAAGCATGTGCTGTGCGAGAAGCCCGTGGCCTATGACTTTCGCGGCACGCTGAAGGCGGCCGACCTGGCCCGCAGCAAGGGGCTGAAGACCAAGCTCGGCTTTACCTTCCGCTACAGCCCGGGCGTGCAGTATGCCAAGTCGCTGATGGACGAGGGCTTTGTCGGCCGCCCCCTCATCTTCAATGGCTACGAGCAGAACTCGCAATGGCTGGACCCGCAGTCGCCGCTGCGCCAGGTGGACATCCACGCCGACCAGTCGGTGCTTACAGACCTCATCGCTGGAAGGCTACGGCGCGCCGATCATCGACATTAGCCACTGGTGGGTGGGAGCCGACCTCAAGCGCGTTGTCGGTGCAATGCGCAACTTCATCCCCGAGCGCATGGTGCGAGAAACCGGCACGATGATGCGCATGAACATTGACGACGGTGACATTTACCTGGGTGAGTTCACCGACGGCACGCTGACATCGATCCAGACCAGCTTTGTCACCATCGGCAACTACCCGGGCATTGAGGCGCGCATTTATGGTGAGAAGGGTGCGATTATCTGCCGGCTGGTGGAGGAATTCGGCGTCGCCGAGACGATCAAGATTGCCACGCCTGACTCTGTCGAATTCAAGCAAATGGAGATTCCGCAGCGCTTCTACCCCACCGGCGGCCACGCGCGTGAGTCCTGGCGCTCGCTCTTTTATGCCAACCTGATCCGTGACTTCATTGACGAGATGCTTGACGGCGGCGACCGCAACCAGGGCAATTTTGATGATGGCGCGTGGGTGCAGGAAGTCATCAATGCCGTGGAGCAGTCGCACCACGAGGAGCGCTGGGTTCACCTGCCCCTGGAAAGAGACTGATCGTGGCTGAGCGCAACGGGGGCCTGCGCACGCAGGCCTGGCTCGACAAATTCTTTGCTTCATACTACCGCCACCGCCCGGTGAACGCGACCTTTATCGGCGAGCACGCCTACGACCACGCACTGCCCGACTACTCGGAGCAGGGGGTGGAGGCGGCGCAGGCCGATGCCGAGGCGCTCCTGCGTGAGAGCGCACGTCTCGACGACGCGGGGCTCACCGAAGTGCAGCGCATGGACAAGCGCCTGGCCGAGGGCTTTCTGCGCATTCAGCAGTGGGAGTACGCTTCGGCCCACTTTCAGCGGGGCAACCCCAGTGTCTACACTGGGGAGGCGATCTTTGGCGTGATTTCGTTGTTTCTTACCGACTACGCGCCGGCGAAAGAGCGCGTGGCGGCTGCTGTTGAACGTATGCGACTGATTCCGCGCCTGCTGGAGCAGGGCGAGAGCAACGTGCAGCGCGCGCCGGTTGCCTGGACGGAACGGGCGCTGCGCGAGTGCACGGGTGCGCGCAACTTCCTGGGCAAGGGCATCGATATCCTTGCAGCCGACATGGGTGGAAACCAGCAGGCGCTGCGGCGCGCCGCCGACGTGGCGCTGGAAGCCTTCCGGCGCTACGAAGCATACCTGCGCGACACACTGCTGCGCGCCGACGTGACCACGCTTGCTGCCGGCGGCGAGACCTTCGATATGCTCATGCGCGAAGGGCACCGCCTTGAGATGAGCGGCGACGCAATTGCCGACTACGCCATGGAGCAGTTGGCGATTACGCAGGAGCAGCTTGTCGAGCAGGCGGCTGCATTCGGCGTCAAGAAGTGGCAGGATGCGCTGGCCCAGCTGAGCGACATTCACCCCACGCCCAGCAAATACTACGGCCGCTATCAGCAGCTGTGGGATGCCAGCAAGGCGCTCTCCAACGAGCAGGGGCTGGTCACCTGGCCGGATTTCCCCATTGAATATGTGCCCCAGCCTGCGTGGGCGCGTGAGGCGGCGCCTTACCTCTACTTCCTCTTCTATCGTGCACCTGCCGCTTACCATCGGCCGCCTGTACACCGCTATCTGGTGACGCCGATTGAGAAGAGCATGACGCGCAGCCAGCAGCAGAAGCTGCTGCGCGCCAACAATGACAGCGTCATCAAGCTCAACCACGTCGTACACCATGGCGGCATTGGCCACCATGTGCAGAACTGGAATGCGTACCGCAGCGACTCGCGCATTGGGCGCGTGGCCGCCGTGGATACAGCCGCACGCGTCGCGATGTTCTGCGGTGGCACCATGGCCGAAGGCTGGGCCTGTTACGCGACGACGCTCATGGGCGAAGCGGGCTTTCTGACGCCGCTGGAGAGCTTCTCCGAATTGCAGACCGACCTGCGCATGGCAGCACGCGCGCTGGTGGACGTGCGGCTGCATCAGGGGCGTATGACGCTGGACGAAGCGACCGACTTCTATGAGCAGAACACCGGCATCAGCCGCGCCGCAGCGCACGGTGAGGCTGTAAAGAACAGCATGTTCCCGGGCGGCGCCATGATCTACCTCATGGGGCGCGACCAGATTCTGCAGCTGCGCGAAGCGCTGCAGAGCCAGCTGGGCACGCGTTTCGACATGCGCCGCTTCCACGATCGCTTCCTATCATTTGGATCTGTTCCCGTCAGTTGTGTGGCGGCCATCATGCGCGAAGAAGCGCAGCAGGAGGAGGTTTCCTATGCCGGATAGCACTGGCAGTACATCATTGAGCAAGGCGACGCTTGCATTCGGCGAGCGCGCAGCCGCGGCCCTGCTGGGCGTGGATGCGCTCTATCGCACCGAGAGCGGCGACGAGGACGGCCTGGTTGTGCTGGATATGTCCAAGGGCGCGCTCAAGGCTGCGCCCTATCGTGACTACGCCGCCGCCACGGCCGCCTGGCAGCAGCTTGACAAAGACGCCGAGGCGCTGCCCGAGGCCGACAGGCGCATGTACTATCACCAGTTGGCCGGATCCACGCTGGCCTTCATTGAGTGGCGCAGCTCCGGTCTTTCGCTGGCGGAGCAGCTGAGCCGCTTTCTGCATGTGCCATCCGCGCCCGTGAGTGAGCAAGAGCTCGAGGCATTGCGCACCGAACTGGCTGCGTTGCTCACGCCCATGGGCTTTGCGGGCGATCTGGCGGCACAGTGCGCCGCCTGGCAGGAGACGGTGCGTGTGCCCGCCGAGGAAGTGACGTCCGTTCTGCAGGAGCTCTTTGACGAAGCATGGGATCGCACCGATCGCGTGCTGCCCATTCCCGCCGACAAGTCCGACGGGATGCAGGTGATGGCGGTGCACGGCGTTGCCTTCAACGCTCGCTGCAACTATCTCGAGCGCAAGGTGGAGTTGAATGTAGACCCGATTCTTACCCGACCGGCACTCAAGCACCTGGCGGTGCACGAGTGCTACCCGGGCCACTACGTGCAGTTCAAGCTGCGCGAAGTCTGGTACCACGAGGGCAAAGCCCCCGCCGATGGGCTGCTCTCTGTCGTGAACACGGCGAGCTCAAGCCCCTTTGAGGGCATTGCCGATAACGGGATGTTCCTGATTGATTGGTTCGAGGATGACGACGACCGCGTGCAGCACGTGCTCTCGCGCTATCGTTCGGCGATTGGCACTGTGGCAGCGTGGAAGCTGCACGCACTGGGCGAGCCGGACGCGCAGGTGCGCGAGTGGTTGGCGCAGGCAAGCCTTGGTGGCGGCCCGGGCTGGGTGGACAACCGCATGCGCTTCATTGTTGCATCGGCCCGCGCTGTCCTGATCTGGTCCTACTGGTGGGGGCAGACAGTTGTGACGGATGCATTCCTGGCTGTGCCCGAGGCACGCCGCTCCGAATACCTTGAGTTCCTCTATGGCCGCATGCACTCACCGCAAACCGTGGCCATGTTCAACTAACCTGCATGACGCTCATTACGCAGCTCGACGCATTCACGAAGGAGGCGCCTGCCATACGAGAACCGGATCGCTGCTTTTTGGACCTTGCATCGCTCCATG
The DNA here is from genome assembly GCA_963773745.1 of uncultured Chloroflexia bacterium. Lineage (GTDB taxonomy): Bacteria > Chloroflexota > Anaerolineae > Caldilineales > Caldilineaceae > UBA5069. The sequence continues at coordinate 21,181 of CAVZCL010000001.1, read as the reverse complement.
TGTCATTGTTTGCGTTGCACGCTCATTTGTAGTCCCTGCAAACCAAGGAGAGACCCATGACCCGTATGACCTGGTTTAAAGTTCTTTCAATGACAATGCTCTTCGCCATGGTGTTTGGCGCCTGTGCGGCCCCTGCGGCTGCACCCGCCGCTGCACCTGCCGGCGAAGCAGCCGCTGAAGCACCTGCGGCAGGTGGCAGCAACGTGCTGCGCGTTGCCTACGGCGCCGAAATTGACACGCTCAACGCGCTCACCAGTCAGAACCTGACCGACATCGAAATCACGATGGTCGAAGGGCTGATCATGAGCAACGATCAGAACACCTACATTCCGGTGCTGGCCACCGAGATTCCCACGCTGGAGAATGGCGGCGTCGTCCTCAATGATGACGGCACCGTGACGATGACGTGGAATCTGCAGGAAGGTGTGCAGTGGCACGATGGCGAGCCCTTCACCAGCGCCGACGTCTGCTTCACGCTTGATTTCATCCAGAGCGAGCCCGGCCAGGAAGTCTATAACCAGACTGACTACATGGGCATTATCGACTGCGCGATGCCGGACGACAACACGGTCATCTTCACCTGGGACCAGCCGGCCGCCAACTATGTGACGCTCTTCGACACAATTCTGCCCAAGCACGTGCTCGAGGGCCAGGATGTGCTGACCTATGACGCCTACAACCGCAGCCCGCTGGGCACCGGCCCCTTCAAGTTTGCCGAATGGAAGCCGGGCGAATATGTGCGCGTTGTGCGCAACGACAACTACTGGCGCGGTGAGGAGTTCCCGAAGCTGGACGAGATCATCTTCAGCTTCATTCCCGACCCCAACACGCGCCTCAACGCACTCAAGTCGGGCGAGTACGACCTGGGCCAGATTCTGCCCAACCAGATCAAGGAAGTCGAGAATCTGGAAGGCTACAACGTCGTCAACGTGCCCTCCAACAGCTGGATCATCTTTGAGCCGAGCGTTGGCACAGAGCGCGGCAAGGTGCTCTTTGGTGACCCGAATGTGCGCAAGGCAATCTTCCACGCCATTGACCGCGTGGCGATTGTGGAAGGGCTGATGGAAGGCACAGTGCAGTTGGCCAATTCGCCCATCAGCCCCACAAGCCCCTACTACAACCCGGATGTTGAGTCCTACGATTACGATCCCGAACTGGCGGCGAGCATGCTCGACGCAGCCGGCTGGACCGTGGGCGCCGACGGCATCCGCGAGAAGGATGGCGAAAAGCTCTCCTTCACAATCATCAACCGCAACAGCCGCCCCGAGCGCACGGCCATTGCACAGGCCATTCAGGCCTATCTCAAGGAAGTGAATGTTGACGTGCAGTTCGAAGACCTTGAGAATGCTGCATGGCTGCAGCGCTGGCTCTCCATGGATTGGGAAGCGGTCGTTGGCGGCTGGATTATTCCTGCCGACCCGAGCCTGACCGGCCTGTATGCTTGCGAAGGTTCCAACAACTTCACAGGTCACTGCAATCCCGAGCTGGACGCGCTGATGGAAGAATCCGATACGGCGTTGGATTTCGCCGACCGCAAGCCGTTGATGGACGCGGTGCAGTCGATGATGGCCGAAGAAGCGCGTGAGCTGCCGCTGTACTACAACAGCCTGCCTTACGTCATGCGCGATGAGTTCGAGGGCTTCAAGGGAAGCGGCACCAACCTGGGCAGCTTCTGGAATTCGTACGAGTGGAGCCTGGGCGAATAGTTGCCTGACCGGCTGAACGTTTCAGCCACTACATGGTGCTGAGGATGGGCGGAGCACGCTGGCCGTCCATCCTCAGCTTCGCACTATAGAGGAGAGCCAGCCGCATGGGGCGATACATCCTGCGCCGTATGCTTCAGATGATACCGTTGTTCATTGGCATCTCGATTGTCATCTTCATCGTCATTCAGGCTGCCCCGGGCGGCCCGGAGACGATGCTGCTGGCGACGGGTCGCTTTGTGAGCCCGGAGATGCTCGAGGCGTACCGCACGCGCCTGGGGCTGGACCAGCCCATTGTTGTGCAGTATTTTCGCTGGCTGGGCGCAGCGCTGCAGGGCGATCTGGGCTACAGCTTCAAGTCGGCCCAGCCGGTGCTGCAGATTATCCTCGAGCGGCTGCCCGCTACCATTCAGCTTATGGGCGCAGCCTATTTGTTTGCGGCGCTCGTGGCGCTGCCGCTGGGCGTCTACAGCGCGATCCACAAGTACAGCCTCACAGACATCATGGGCACGGGGCTCTCCTTTTTGGGGATTGCCATGCCCGTCTTCTGGTTTGGCCTCATGCTGCAGCTTGTCTTCTCTGTGCAGCTGGGCTGGTTGCCATCGTCGGGCCGCGTGACCGTTGGCGACACGGGCTTTGTGGACCAGCTCAAACACATCATCATGCCGGCGCTGGTGCTCTCGCTGCTGTACATAGCGGGCTGGTCGCGCTATATGCGCACAAGCTTTCTGGGCGTGCTCAATGCCGACTACGTGCGCACGGCCAAAGCCAAGGGGCTGCGCCAGCGCAGCGTCATGCTGAGGCACGCCCTCAAGAACGCCGCAATCCCCGTCGTAACGATTATGGCGCTGGACATTGCCGGCCTCTTCTCCGGCGCGGTGATTACGGAAACAATCTTTTCGTGGCCTGGTATTGGCCGCCTCTTTATTCAAAGCATGTACGATCGCGATTATCCCATGCTCATGGGCATCATCATGATGGGATCGGTGATGGTGGTCGTCTTCAATCTGCTGGCCGACATTATCAATGCCCTGCTGGACCCGCGCGTGAGCTATGACTGAAGCAACGACCGATTTCACCACAATTACGGCGGGGCAACCCCAGGGCCGCGGCCAGGACACCCTCTTGCTGCGCCCGGCGCGCACGCAGGGGCAGATCATCTGGGGCAAGTTCGTACGCCACAAGGCGGCGGTCGTCTCGGCGGTTGTGCTTCTGGTGCTCGCACTGCTCTGCTTTGGCGCGCCGCTCTTCGCCCCCTATCCCTTTGATGCAATTGACCTGCGCAACGCGCGCCAGGCGCCCAGCCTGGAGCACTTCATGGGCACCGACGATTTGGGGCGCGACGTCTTTACGCGCATCCTGTACGGCGGGCGCATCTCGCTCATGGTTGGCATTTTTGCGGCCATGTTCAGTACAATCATTGGCGCGCTGATCGGCGCACTTTCGGGTTTCTACGGCGGTTTCGTGGACAATGCGCTCATGCGCTTCACCGAGGTAATGATTGCCATCCCTACGCTGCCGCTGCTGATCATTATCAGCTCCTATGCGCGCGCATCGGTGCCCGTCATCGTGATTGTGATTGGCGTGCTCAGTTGGATGGCGACGGCGCGCATTGTGCGTGCGTCCGTCCACTCGACCAAGCGGCAGGATTTTGTGCTGGGCGCGCAGAGCATTGGCTGCCGCACGCCCAGCGTCATCGGGCGGCACATTATCCCCAACGTCATGGGGCCGATTATTGTGGGCGCGACGCTGGGCGTTGGCTCGGCCATCATTGTGGAGTCGTCGCTCAGTTTCCTGGGGCTGGGGATTTCGCCGCCCACGCCCACCTGGGGCAATATGCTGCAGGATTCACAGGCAACCATGGCCTCCAAGCCCTGGCTGACGCTCTTTCCCGGCCTGGCCATCCTGATTACTGTCCTTTGCATCAATTTTCTGGGGGAGGGGCTGCACGACGCCCTGGACCCGACCGTGCGCAACTGAACCGAATCCTGAGCCACGTCCACATCTTCAACGCAAAGACGTGAAGGAAGCAAAGGGCGCAAAGGAAAAGCAACGACAAGCAATACACCCGGCGGTCGGTTTTGCCTGGTGGGCAGTTGCTCTTCCTTTGCGTTCTTTGCTTCCTCTGTGCCTTTGCGCTGAAGATGTTGGCTTGGCGTCCACAACTGAAATGAATCCGCAATGGAATCTGTCTGCGTTGTTTATGCCAGCTACATGGAACCCGAATACGTTGAGCGTGTGCGCGCAGTTGATGCTCGACTCGAGGTGATCAGCCGGCCCGACCTGCTGCCGACGCCCCGCTACGCCTGCGATCATGTGGGCACGCCGCGCACGCTGACCGCCGAACAGGAGGCGGAGTGGCGCGCGCTGCTGGCCTCTGCAGAGGTGGTTTTTGACTTTGATCACGCGCACCGCGCCGAACTGCCTGCCCTGGCCCCGCGCCTGCGCTGGCTGCAGGCCACAAGCGCCGGCATTGGGCAGTATGTGAAGCGCATGGGCTACGCCGAGAGCATGCCCAACACGATCTTCACAACGGCCAGCGGCGTCCACGCCATTCCCCTGGCGGAGTTTTGCATTATGGCCATGCTCAACCACTATCGCGGCCTGGAGCAGCTGCTGGCAGACCAGGCAGCGCATCGCTGGGAGCGCTTCGCCACAACCGACCTGCCCGGCAAAACGGTGGCGGTGATCGGCATGGGGAACATCGGCGCCGAAATCGCGCGCCTGAGTCGCGCGCACGGTATGCGTGTGATCGGCTCCAAGATGACGCCCAGAGAGCTACCCAACGTCGACCGCATCTTTGCGCATGATGATCTGCACGCGATGCTGGCCGAAGCGGACGTGGTTGTCATGACGGCCCCGCACACGCCCGTAACCGACCAGATGCTTGATGCGGCGGCCTTCGCCGCGATGCGCGACGGCGCCTACTTTATCAATATTGGGCGCGGTGCAACGGTCGACGAGCCCGCCCTGCTTGCTGCACTGCAGAGCGGCAAGCTTGCGGGTGCGGCGCTGGACGTCTTTGCCGAGGAGCCGCTGCCCGCCGCAAGCCCTTTTTGGAAGATGCCCAACGTCCTTGTCAGCCCCCACTCGGCGAGCACGAGCGACAAGGAGAACGAGCGGATTACGGAGCTCTTCTGCGACAACCTGCGCCGCTATCTCGACGGCCGGCCGCTGCGCAACGTGCTGGACGTGGAGCGGCTCTATTAGCCGCTCGTAACGCTGCGCTGCACAGCCGGCCATGAACCCCCAGCGGGGTACGGGTTGCCGGCCGGGCTGCGTGGCGCTCTCCTCGATAAATCACCCCTCAAACTGAGCGCAGCGGCTGCAGACATTCTCGTCTGCAGCCGCTGCGCGTTTGGTCTCCCCACTCTGCTCCCCACTCTGCGGCAGGCAGACAACCTGCCGAATGCTTCCCTTGCATTTAACGCATTTCATTCCATGTATTTGCAGGAGAATGGCTCTTTTGCCGCTAGTTTCACACCAATTGGTGTCATTTTGCGGAACCAAGCTTTGCGCAACAAGCGTTATGAGGCTGCGCCGGCCAACCAGGGCCAGCCTGTTGGACAGGTGAAGCAGAGCCACCACGTGCGTGTTTGTGCTTCTTGCAGTGAGTCTAGCGGTAGGCATGGAAAGGGACGGCGCTCCTCATCAACTAGGGTCGTGGACGACTATGTTGTCGCTCGGCCACTTCACAGGATCTATGCAATGGGGCAAGCTCCTGTGGAACGAACTACCCAAATGGGAAAGGAGCAGTACAGATGGAAAATGGAAAAGTAACTCGTATGGTGTCCCTGTTGTCACTCCTGCTGGTCGCCATCCTGGCGCTGGCAGCGTGTGGCGGCGGGCTGGAGACAGTACCTGATGCCAGTGTTCAGGCCGGGCAGGAAGGCATTGTGACAGATGCGAATGTTGTTGACGCCAATGCGGCAGTTGATGCCAATGCGGCTGTTGACGCTAATGCAGCTGTGGACCCAAATGCCGTGGTCGATCCAAATGCAGCTGTGGTGACGGATGAAAATGTTGCCACCGACACCGAGACTGTGGTTGTCGGCGCGGCCGCTGAGGTGCCTGAAGGCAATGTGACGACGATGACTGAGACGGGCACGAATATTGTGACCGACACGGTCGTGGTTACTGCCGTCACAGATATCGTGACTGATGTGACGGTCATTGAGGACGTAACCGCCGACGTTAACGTCATTGCCGAAGAACCGGATCTCAACGTGGACGCTGCAGCTGTTACAACAGGCACAACGACGACTACAGCCACAGCGGCGACTGCTACCACAGGGGTAGCTGTTGACACTATGACTTCCGCCACAGCCTTCCGCTCCGGCGCAGGCGTTGACGGTGCAGGTGCAGTGCTTGTGACAGCCAGCTCGCTCAATGGCTACAACTTCGACGATATCAATGGCGAAGGCGTTGGCAATGTGAGCGGTATCATTCTGGACCCCAACAGCGGCCAGATTCAGTACCTGGTTGTTGAGTATGGTGGCTTCCTGAGCCTTGGCCAGAACGAGATTCCTGTGCCGCTCAATGCCTTCACCATGATTAATCAGGACACACTGGTCGCCAACTTCGACCAGAATCTGCTTGATCAGTTCCCGTCCACAGATGACAACTGGTTTGACAGCGCCGGCTGGAACCAGGATGCAGTCGGTTTCTGGGGCGGTATGGGTTTCGGCGAAGCTTCCTTCGGTGATACAGCGACACCCACCACCGCTGGTTCCTTGCAGTTCGTGCGCGCATCGGACATCATCGGGCGCCAGGCAACACTTGCGACCGAGGCTGACGACATGCGCAACCAGGGCAACATTGAAGACATGCTGCTGGACCTTGCACGTGGCTACGCCAAGTATCTCCTTGTGGACGTTATGGACATTGAAGTGGACGGCCTCTATGTCATCCCCTTCACTGCCTTTGACTTCAACCAGGTTGGCGACGTCTATGGCTTCAACAACAACTTCGATACCAACTGGCTGAACGACGCTCCGACCACCGATCGCGGCTTCCTTACGGACCCGACCATGGCTCCCAACTTGATTCGCGACAACGACACCTATTGGACCGGCCGCGGCTACTACAGCGGCTGGGGCATGTAAAGCTCAGTGTCGCTTGCGAAAGTGACGCAGTAGCGTAGGAACGTAGGAACGCAGTAATGCAGGAACGCAAATGCCGCCCCGAAGTGGGGCGGCATTTGTGCGCAGGAGAGGCAGACGCTGACGCTTTGTCGGTAGAGGGCAGGATGAAAACGTGGGCGAGTCATTCGTAGCGGAGGGCCTCCTGGCCCTCGAGCCCGTGCCCGCTGCAAGCCGGCGGTCGCCAAGCGAGGGCCAGGAGGCCCTCCGCTACGCTCTTTGGGAGAGAGTGCGCCCCTTTGTCAACCGGGCCGCATTGCAAACAACTTGCGTGCCATCGCTTCAATCTCGGTGCCACGCGTGAGCAGCGCCCGCCATTCGGCCGGAATTGCATCGACGCCATAATAGGCGCCCGCAAGCTGCCCGACGATCGCGGCCGTGGTGTCGGCGTCATCGCCCAGGTTGGCGGCAAGCAGCACGGCCGCGCGGTAGCTGTCGGTTTGCGCAAAGCACCAGAGCGCCGCTTCGAGCGACTCGACCACATAGCCGGAGCCGCGAATCTGCGCCACGTCCTTGGTGCGCCAGGCGCCTTGCGCAATTGCGCGCACCTCTGCATGTTCCAGTTCGAGGCCTGCCCCCGCAGTGAGCACATCCTCGCGGCCGGCGCCGTTGAGCGCGGCGATCAGGATGGCCGCGAAGAGGCGGCAGCTCTCGACTGCAGAGGGCGCACCGTGCGTTGTGCGTGAACTCTCTGCGGCCCAGGTCTCCGCCAGCGCCCCATGCGGCCATGCGGCCATTGGTGCGGGCGCAAGGCGCATGAGCGAACCATTGCCCGCCGAGTTTGGGGCGACGCTGCCTGCCATTGGCTCCCCGTTCTGCTCGAAGCGCGCCAGCGCGCCGCGCGTGGTGGCGCCGATGTCGAAACAGTAGCCTTTGCTGCTCCAGTGGCCGTGGCGAAACCAGCGCAGATAGCGCTCCATTTGATCGCGCGCGTCGAAGCCGTTGCAGGTGATGAGGCTCTCGGCCAGGCAGAGCGCCATGGAGGTGTCGTCGGTCCACTGGCCCGGGGCAAGCGACCAGGGACCGCCGCCCACCATGTCGGTAAGGGGCGCAAAGCTGCCGCGTGCTTTAAACTCCACCGCTGCGCCGACGGCATCGCCGGCGGCGAGCCCCAGCAGACAGCCGGTAAAGCGTGCTTCGGTGGTAAGTGCTGCTGATTCGCTGGGCACGTGCGTCGTCTCCTGGTCGGATGGGCTGCACTGCAGAACCGAGGCGAATTTGCCATGGAAGCTGCAGCGTGTAGAAAGGGAAAGAGGGATTGGGGCTCCGGAACATTCGTGATCGTAACATGTTGGCGCACAAGATGCTACTCGAGCGGGCGTTTGCAAGCGTTGCCGGATCACTTTGACAAGTTGGCGTGCATTGGGGGACACTTAAGAACCCATGGCGGGTTCAGCGTGTTCGCCGCATCTGCTGCCATTTCTTTGTCCACACCGGCTTGCGTAGCTCGGCGTTCTGTCTTCTTGGCGTTCTGTCTTATTGCAAGGGTCGTTCACGTGATTGCCTATTGTCCAACAAGCCGTTTTCGCGTCGCTGCGCAATTGAGCCCGCTGCGCTGCCCATCTACGGGCGATCCGCTCGAGTTCACCGAGCTGCCACCCTTCCACGTGGAACGAATTGACCCCTGCGAGCCCGGCCTGTGGCGGTATGGCGCTATGTTGCCGGTTGTGGCCGCGCGCCCGAATCGAGTGACGCTGGGCGAGGGTTGGACGCCGCTGATTGATGATAGCTGGCAAGGGCGCCCGCTGCGCTGGAAGCTCGATGCGCTCATGCCGACGGGCTCCTACAAGGATCGCGGCGTGAGCGTTATGGTCAATTGGCTGGCCGAGCAGGGCGCTGAGAGCCTGGTGGATGATTCGAGCGGCAATGCAGGGGCCAGCCTTGCGTGCTATGCGGCGCGCGCCGGTCTGCAAGCGACCATCTACGTACCGGAGAGCGCGCCCGAGCCCAAGAAGGCGCAAGTTGTCATCTATGGCGCCGAATTGGTTGAGGTGCGCGGCCCGCGCAGTCAATGCGCGCTGGCGGCCGAAAACGCAACGCGCGGCAGCCGCGAAATCGCCTACGCGTCGCACGCGTGGCATCCCGCCTTTCTGCTGGGCATGATGACGCTGGCATGGGAGATTTGGGAGCAGAATGGGCGCAAGGTGCCCAACTGGATTGTTGCCCCCGTGGGCAATGGCGGCTTGATGATGGGTATCTGGCGCGGCTTTCAGCACCTGCAGAAGTCGGGCGCAACGGCTTCGCTGCCGCGGCTTGTGGGCGTGCAGGCCGAGCCCTTTACGCCGGTGTATGACGCGTTCGTACGCAATGATGTGGACTATGACGAGCCGCCGTTGCTGCTGGAGACGATCACAGCCGACGGCATTGCGATCAGCCGGCCGGTGCGCGGCCACGCGGTGGTGGAGGCGATTGCGCAGTCAGGCGGCACGGCCGTCTCTGTAAGCGACACCGAAATCGAGCGGGCCCACATGGCGTTGGCGCGGCGCGGCCTTTTTGTAGAGCCGACGAGCGCCACCGTGGCAGCGGCGTTGAGCAAGCTGGACAATACGATTAGCCCGCGCGATGATGTGGTTGCGGTGCTTACGGGGCATGGCCTCAAGCGGCTCCCGCACAGCGCGGAGGCATGAGAGTCGCTTGCCAAGTTGAAACGAAACCAGCGTCCTATTGGCGCGGGCGAAAGGGCGCAGTCGTCACACACGGCTGCTCGGAGTTGAATGCGCCCCCTCGCCCTCGCCGGCATGCAGCCCTGCGCTGCTTGTGTGGTTCTTAATATTCCCATTCAACTCCGGGCCTCACAGGTGCGTATGGATAGTTCGTTGATGGAAGCGTTTGACGCGCAGCATAATCTTGAGTTTCGCGATCGCGGGTTGCTGCTGCAGGCCTTTGTGCATCGTTCCTACATGAACGAGCATTCGCCCGAGGATGCTACGCTGGCCGACAATGAGCGCATGGAGTTCCTGGGTGACGCGGTGCTCGGCTTTGTGGTGAGTGACCTGCTCTACGCACGCTATCCCGAAGCGCCGGAGGGAACGCTGACGCACCTGCGCACGCTGCTTGTGCGGCGCGAAACGCTGGCGCAACTCGCCAATGATCTGGAACTGGGCAAGCACCTGCTGCTTGGCGTCGGTGAGGAGACGAGTGGCGGGCGCTATCGCCTCGCCACCCTCTGTGCCTGCTACGAAGCGCTTGTGGGTGCGATCTTTCTTGACCGCGGCCTTGAGCGTGTGAGCCAGTTCGTCCTGCCCCACATGACGGCGATCCTCGACGGCATGGAAGTCGACGTCATGCCCAAGGACCCCAAGAGCCGCTACCAGGAGCACGCGCAGCGCACGATTGGCTACACGCCCCGCTACAAGGTTGTGGAATCGCAGGGGCCCGACCACGCAAAGACCTTTTCCATCATCGTAAGTGTAAAGAGCGTGCCGCGTGGGGTGGGTATTGGGCTGAGCAAGCAGGATGCCAGCCAGGCGGCGGCGGCCATGGCGCTGGCACGCGCCGGCGAAAACGCGCCTGAATACGTGCCAAACGCCGAGCTTGAGGAACGCCACGGCTTTGGACCGGTGGTGGAAGAGGGCGCAGATGGCGAGCCCTTAACCGCCGAGGCGTCCGCGTAGAGACAAAACCTTCGTTGCGCCGGTGTAAGCCGCCGATGGCCTGCAACGCGTCACGCCCGGGAGTACGGCGGCTAAAGTGGTGCGTCTCGGAAGTCCGCTGCGATGGTCACGTCCCGAATGAAACAAGCGCCCCGCACATCAAGTGCGGGGCGTCTTTGTGAACCATGAGATCAAAGCGGCACGCGCTGCTACATTGCAACAATCTCTTCGATGACGGCCAGGTCATCGGCTGTAGCCGCCTCTGCAGCGCCCGCGCCGTTGCTGCGCCCGGGGTCGGCCGCACCACCCGCCTTGTGGTGCACAATCGCGTCGCCCTCCAGGCGCAGTCCGATGACCTTGCTCACGCCGTCATCGCCCATGGTGATGCCGTAGATCGTGTTGGCACCCTCGAGCGTGCGCCGGTTGTGCGTCACGATGATGAACTGCGTGCCGATGCTCAGGTCCTCAACCGACTGGCGGAAGCGGTCGACGTTGGCTTCATCCAACGCCGCATCGACCTCATCCAGCACGCAGAAGGGGGTGGGGCTGACGCGCAGGATGGCAAAGATGAGCGCACAGGCGGCCAGTGACCGCTCGCCGCCGGAGAGGAGAGCGAGGCTTTGCGGGCGCTTGCCGGGTGGGCGCGCGATCACGTCGATGCCGGAGGTGGCCACGTTCTCCGGGTCGGCCAGGATCAGTTCGGCTGCGCCGCCATTGAAGAGCTTGCGGAACTCCACCTGAAACTGCTCGGCCACGAGCTGGAAGGTGCGGAGGAACTCAATCTGCATCTTGGCGTCCAGCTCGGCGATGATGCGGTGCAGGTCCGCCGCGGCCGACTCCAGGTCATCGGACTGGATGGTCAGGTGCTCAAAGCGCTGGGCCGCCTCGTCATATTCGCGCGGGGCCTCGGGGTTGACGTTGACAAGGCGCGACAGGCGGCCGCGCAGGGCGAGCAGCTCCTCCTCCACCCCTTCGGGTGCTTCTGCGCGCACGGGCAACTGCTCCACGAAGGCGGCGAAGGGGAGGGGCGGCTGGTAGGCGACGTCGCTGCTCGTCTCCATGGCGGCAAGGCCCAGGTCGCGCTCGATTTCGGCGCGCAGCAGCTCCACGCCATCTTCGCTGCGCTGCAGCAGAAGCTGCGCGTGCGCAGTTGCGCTCTCATCCAGGCGCTGGGCATGCTGCAGCTTGCGCTCGTGCGCAACGGCCTCGCTGTCGGCGGCCGATAGCGTGGCGAGTTCAACCTCCTGCGGCGCAATCTCCGCCTGCAGCGCGTCGAGGTGGCGGCGCACAGCTGCTTCCTGTGCGCCCAGCGTCGCCAGTTTCTCCTCCAGCGCTGCCGACTCGACCTCGAGCGTTGCGGCCTGCTGCTGCCTGGATTGAATTTGGCGCGCAATCGCCGTGAGGCTGCGCTGCTGCTGCTCTGCCAGCGCCTGGCGGCTGGCCACTGCGCCGGCTGCGGTTGCTTCGGCGGCGCGGTCATCAGCCAGGGTGCGCAGGAGTTCGTCGGCGGCGCTTTCAGCGGCGGCGCTCTCGGCATCCGCCAGGGCAGCCTCGGCGCGCACACGCGTGGCGCGTGCCTCTGCAAGGGTGACTTCGTTCTCGCGCAAGCGCGCCGCCAGCGAAGCGGCCTCGCTCTCGCCGGTGGCGGCTTGTTCGCGCAGGTAGCGCAGTTGCTGCGCGGCGCGGTCGGCGGCACGGCGTGCCTCTTCCAGATTGCTGCGCGCGACGCGCTCCTGGCGGGCAATGTCGGCAAGCGACTGCTGCCGCGCTTCTGCTGCGCCTGCCGTCGTGGCTTGCTCCTCGGCCAACGTGCGGCAGCGCATGGCCAGCCCCTGCGCTGCCGCCTGCGCCGTGTCGATAGCGGCGGGCAGTTCGCGCCGCTCGCGCTCGCGCGCCAGCACGGAATCGTCGCGCCGCTCGCCGTCGCTGCCGCCTGTGACAGCGCCGCCCGGGCGCACGATCTCGCCGTCGAGCGTGACGACTGTTGGCCGAGAGCCGCCGCGCAGGCTGTCCAGCGCCCGGCGCGCCGTGGGCAAATCAGCCACAATCCACGTGCGGTTGAGGAGCTGGTCGCGCGCTTCAACGGCGCGCGGATCACATGCGACGAGGTCGGCCGCGTTGCCCAGAACGCCATCCATGCGCGGCGCGGGAATTGCTGGCAGCGTATTGAGGCGATCGAGCGGCAGGAAGGTGGCGCGCCCGCGCTGGCTGCGTTTGAGGTGCTCAATGGCCGCCTGCGCATCGTTCCACGTGGCTGCGACCATGTTTTGCAGCGCGCCGCCCAAGGCAGTCTCTACAGCCCGCTCGTGGGCCGAATCGACGCGCAGCAGCGCTGCCACGGGGCCCAACATGCCCGGCAGGTTGGCCTGAATGACGGCGCGCACCCCCGAAGCAAGACCAGCGCCCTCCTGCGAGAGGCGCGTAAGCAGTTCGAGGCGCGTCTGCAGCTTGTCCACCGCACTGTCGGCCTGGCGGCGTGTTGCCTCAGCGGCGTCCAGTTCCGTGCGCACGCTCTTGCGTCGTGCTTCAATGGCTGCCAGTTCGCCCTGCAAAGTGGCGGCGCGCGTCTCCAGCGCTGCGTGGCCGCTCTCTGCTGCGGCCAGAGCCGCCAGGGCGGTGGCGTCCGCGTCTGCAGCGTGCGCGAGCGCGCTGGTCAGGGTCATCGCCTGCTGCTGCAGGCTGTGGAGCCGTGCGGCAATCTTGCGTGTGGTCGGCCTGTCGCTCTGTGGCAAGCTGTTGCGCCTGCGCCAGCGCGCGCCGCGCTTCGTCAACCTTTGCCTGGAGCACTTGCTGGGCGCGCCGGCGTTCGCCAAGCGCGCTCTCGGTGGCGCGCAGGGCTGCGCCGGCGGCGGTACGCGCCGCTTCAGCTTCAAGCACTTCGGCCTGCATATGGGCAAGGCGTGTGGTCAGTGCCTCCTGTTCCACCTGGAGCAGGTCAAATTCGCGTTGGGCGTCGTCCAGGCGTTCAATCATCTGGCGGTGACGCTCGCGGCCCACGGCCAACTCGCGGCCCACTTGCTCGGCATCATTGTGCAGCAAGCCGGCGGCGCGATGGCGGTCACCCACCACGGCGCGCAGTTCCGCCTGCTTTGCCCGCAGCGCTTCGATTCTGGAGGCGACTTCGTCGAGCAGGAGCTGGCGGTCGTCCACCTGGTTTTGCAGAATCTTTGCGTCGGCGTGGTGCTCTTCCACCTGCGCAATCGCGGCGTGCCAGCGATAGCCGTACCATTCGCGCAACAGCCCGCGCAGGTCGGCCGCCATCTGCTCGCGCTCGTGTGCGCGCTCGGCCTGCCGCTTGAGGGTGCCCATGCGCGGGGCCAGTTCGGCGACGATGTCGCGCACGCGCGTCAGGTTTACCTGTGTTGCGTCAAGGCGGCGGATGGATGCCGCCCGCTTGGACTGGTAGCCGGTAATGCCGGCCGCTTCCTCAAAGAGCGAGCGCCGTTCCTCGGGCGCCAGGCTGAGCACCTTGTCGATGAGCCCCTGGCCGATGACGGCGTAGGTGCGCTTGCCCAGCCCCGTTTGCGAGAGCAGCTCGGTGACGTCCTGCAGACGCACGCGCTGGCCGTTGACAATGTACTCGTTGTCGCCGTCGCGATAGGCGCGCCTTGTAATTTCCACTTCGGCGAAGTCAATCGGAATCTCGCCGCCGCTGTTGTCAAGCGTCAGGCTCACCTGCGCCATGCCCAGGCGCGCCTTCTTGTCGGAGCCGGAAAAGATGATGTCGCTGGTTTTTTTGGAGCGCAGCAAGCTGAACGACTGCTCGCCAAGGCACCAGCGCACGGCGTCGACAATGTTGGATTTGCCCGAACCGTTTGGGCCAACAACGGCCGTGATGCCGGGATCGAAGATGAACTCTGCCCGTTTGGCGAAGGTTTTGAAGCCCTGGATGACGACACGCTTGATAAGCATAGAGGGCGATCATAGCACAGAAGCCAGCATGAGCCGAAGCAGAACGCCCGCTTCTGCAACACATCTGTGTCGCACTATGGACATCGTGAGAATGATCTTAGAATCCGCTTATTGTTGCTTCACATTCGCGGCGTAGACTGGGGGCAGCGGTGGAATGACGCCGCTGCACCCGAGAACAAATGCGGTTCGCAAGAGCCGCTGCAGATTGAGAGGCAATGATGCAAAAGCAAGGGATGGCTACGAAAGCAGGCGCACGCAAGGCGCCCGGGCAGTTGAAGGCAAAGCTGGCAATGGCAGCATTCGTCGCCGTGGCGGCGATCTCATTGACGCTGACCTCGGCCGGCCTGGTTTACGCAGTGACGCAAACGAGCGTTCCGGCTATTCAGCTAGCCAACGTCACAGTGCCGCTGGCGGAGGTACTGCGATGAGCGACTTCCGCACTGCGAAGACACCTTCCGCGCAGCCGCCGCCGGCCACGGTCTCTTCTCAACCCAAGGACCCCAAATCGCTGCTGGCGGTCCTGCGTATGACGACCGCCGTTGGCGCCATTGGGCTGACGCTGGCAGGCTGGGGATTGCTCGCACGCGCAGCCTCGGTCGCCGAGGCTGCGGATGTTCAGGCCAGTGTGCAAAGCTTCAGTGGTTCGGCGGCGGCACTGCTTGCTGATAATGCTGTGCCCTCCGCAACCCCGCTGCCCGCGCCGACTGCGGTACCCACGGTGGCTGCACCACTTGGCGCAAGTACGGGTGGCAAGTCCGCACACAAGGTTGCGGCGCTCCTGCCCACGTCCACCCCTTCACCCGCCGCGACTGCCGTGCCCGCAACGGCGGCAGTTCCCGCAAGTGAAGCAGCAACGGCGACGCCGGCGCGCGTCGTTACACTGGACGTTATCCAGTGGGTTCGCACCCGTTCCGGCGACCCCGTGGCCGTCGTGCAGGACAAAGCAGGGGTGCTTTGGTACGTATGGGGGCCGGATGTGGACAGGATAGAGCAGGGGCTTGAGCCGGAATACCCGCCCCAGGCTGTAAACGCAGTGGCACGCTCGCGTGCATCATGAAGGGCGCCAACATGCTGAAACAGTACGACCATCACTTCCACGCCATGGGGACGACGGTCTCCGCGTGGCTGTGGATGGAAAATGCAGAGCAGGCACGCGCCGCCCTGCTGCGCGTGCAAGCCTTCTTCGCCCGGGCGGAGGCGCGCTTCAGCCGCTTCCGCCCACAGAGCGAGCTGTGCGCAATGAATCGCAGTGCGGGCCGGCCCTTTGCGGCCTCAGCGCCCATGTTCGCATTGGTTGGGCTGGCTCTGGCTTGGCAACGGGACACCCATGGCATCTATGATCCTACGATTCTGCACGCGCTGGAAGCGGCGGGTTACGACCGCAGCCTGGACTTGATGGTGCCGGGGCGCCCAATACAGCGCACGGCCCCAGCTGTTGGGGCCATTGATGCACAGGCGTACGGCGCCGAAGTCATTCTTGGCCCGGCGCCCCGGATTCTTTTGCCGGCGGGTGTTGGCATTGATCTGGGCGGAATTGCCAAGGGCTGGACCGCGCAGGAGGCCGTCCGGCTGCTGGCCCCTTATGGGCCGGCCATGGTGGATGCCGGGGGCGACATTGCTGCCCTGGGTGTGCCGCCAGACGGTGCGTGGACGGCAAGCGTGGCGCACCCTCTGGAGGCGGACAAGGACATCGCCGTACTCGGCTTGCACAATGGCGCCGTCGCTACATCAAGCCGGGTGCGCCGGCGCTGGACCGTAAATGGTATGGCCGCACATCATCTGATTGACCCGCGCACAGGCGCGCCGGCTGATACAGCCATCCTCAGCGTGACCGTCGTTGGCAAGCGCTTGCCCGACGTAGAAATCCACGCCAAGGTCGCCCTCATTTTGGGCGAGCATGAGGGCGTTGCGTATCTGGAGGCGCTGCAGGACATTTCGGCGCTATTGACAACGGACGACGGTCGATTCATCACGACCAACAACTTTGAAGAGCGAGCATATGTATCAACTTCTCGATTCGCAGATCGTTTCTGCGCCGCCTAAGCCGCGCGCCGTGATAGTCGGTTTTGTCGCCATCGTACTGCTGAGTGCGGTTGGCGTGCTGGGTGTCATTGCCGTAGGTCTCTATCTTCCGGTCACGGCGGCGAAATCATACTGGTTCATCTCGCGCAGCAGCGGCGTTGTCGCCTACCTGTTGCTCACTCTGGGCATCCTCTGGGGATTGGTGCAAAGCGGCAGCCTCTTCCGCACGCGCGTTGCGCCACTGCTGGCGCTGGGCTTGCACAGCTACTTGAACTGGCTGGGCCTGGGCATGGCGGCCCTGCATGGGCTCATCCTGATTGGCGACGGATACATCAACATCAACCTGCCTCAGGTCGCAATTCCGTTCGTGTCGGGCTACCGCCCGTTGCCCGTCGGCATGGGTATCGTCAGTTTCTACCTCATGCTGCTGCTGAGCCTGAGCTTCTATGCACGCAAGCACCTGGGCCAGCGCGCGTTCCGAGTGCTCCACTACGCGAGCTTTGCAGCCTTTGCAATGGTGACCGCCCACGGCATTCTGGCAGGCACGGACAGCGGCACGCTCTGGTGGATGTACGCGGCCAGCAGCGCCGCAGTGGTCGTGCTCACGGCACTGCGGGTTGTGTCCACGCGTCGCGCCGCACGTTTGCGCAGTGCGGGTCGCGCCGCTATGCCGGTGCGCGCACCGGCACGTTAACCGAATCAGGCGGATAGCGCGATAATCGCACTATCATTCATCAGCCTGCAGGGTGAGCGGGGCACGCGATGCACATACTTGTGGTGGAAGATGAGCCGAACGTGGCTGCCTTCATTGTGCAGGGATTGCGCGAGGAGGGCTATGTGGTGGACCATGCGGCCGATGGTGAGCTGGGTCTGGCCTATGCGCAAAGCGCGGACTATGACCTGATTGTGCTTGATGTGCTGTTGCCCAGGCTGAATGGCCGCGATGTGGCGCGCACCCTGCGCAGCCAGCGCAATGCTGCGCCAATCCTCATGCTCACCGCGCTGGACGACGTGGCCGATCGAGTGGCCGGCCTTGATAGCGGCGCAGATGACTATCTTGTCAAGCCCTTTGCCTATCAGGAGCTGCTGGCGCGTGTGCGCGCACGCACGCGCAATGGCACGCGCCCGGGCAGCGCCGCCACGGTGCAGCTTGGCGACCTGACGCTCAACCGACTCACTCGCACTGCGCAGCGAGGCGGCGCGGAAGTGGAGCTCACAAGCAAGGAGTTCGCGCTTCTCGAGTTCCTCATGCTCCATCCCGGCCAGGCGCTAAGCCGCACGCAGATCGGCGAACATGTGTGGGGCTATGATTTCTTCAACGAGTCGAATATTGTGGATGTCTATATCGGCTATTTGCGCCGAAAGATTGACGACGGCCATGCGCCGCTGATCCGCACTGTACGCGGTGTGGGCTACCGCATGACGGCAGAGGGCTAAGGCGTGCTCACTCTACGTGCCCGTCTTGTGCTCGTCAACGTACTGGTCTTCCTGGTCACCTTCGTTGTGCTGGCGGCCGTGCTGACGACCGACCTGCTGCGTCACCTTAACGCACAGGTGGACAGCGAGTTGGCGCGCCTGAGCGATTCGGCGCTGGAGCATGTGGAGTTTGAGAGCGGGCAGCCCAGGTTGACCGAGCGTGAGGAGCAGAGTTCCGCTGGATTGGGTGAGCGCGGCTTCCTGCTCCTTTTGGATGCGCAGGGCAACGTCTCAGACGGTGTGGGCGCAATGCGATCGGCCGAAGTTGCCATGTTGCCGCCGCCGCAGCGCGGCCGTACCGTAGCGTTCACCTTGCGTGGCGCGGACAGTAGTCAACCGCTGCGCGTCTACACACGCCCACTGCGGGCCGCGTCCGACGAGTATGCGGGCGAAGACGCAAATCTCGGTTACATACAGATTGGCATTGTACCGACTGAGGTCATTGCCATGCTTGCGCAGATTCGCCGCAGCCTGCTGCTTGCCACGCCGCTGGCGCTGCTTGGGGCCGGGCTGGCCGCGCTGCTGGCGGCGCGGCGCGCGCTACATCCCCTTACCGAAATGACAGTCAGCGCATCGGAGGTTAGCGCCGCGTCGCTCAGCTCGCGCCGCTTGCCCATTCCGGCCGCCAAGGATGAAGTGCGCACGCTGGCGCTGGACTTCAACGCAATGCTGGATCGCTTGGCAGAGGCCTTTGCGCGCCAGCGGCGCTTCACTGCCGATGCGTCACATGAGCTGCGCACACCTGTTGCAGCTATTCTTGGCCAGGCGGAACTCGCCTTGAGCCGCACACGCACGCCCGAGAGCTATCAGGAGACGCTGCTCCGCATTCAGGGAGAGGCAGAGCGCATGCAGCGGCTAATCGGCCGCTTGCTCATGCTCGCCCGCGCCGACGGCACTACGTTGCCGCCGGAGCGCCGCCCCACGGACATAGCGGCGCTTGCTGCACACGCTGCTGGACGCGCTACAGGAAGAGGCCGACGCCAAGGGGATTCTCCTGCGTTTGGAGGGGCCAGAGCGGGCAAAGGTGACGACCGACGCTGACACCCTTACCCAAGTTGTGCTCAACTTGCTTGAGAACGCGCTTGCCTACACGGACGGGGGAGAGGTTGTGGTGACGATTGACGAGGCTGCGGATGGCGTCGCAATTATCGTGCGCGATGCCGGTCCAGGCATTGCGCCGGAGGACTTGCCCCTGATCTTTGATCCCTTCTACCGAGCGGACCCGTCGCGCCAGCGACGTAGCGGAGGCATGGGCCTCGGCCTGGCCCTGGCAAAGGAACTCACCCAGCTGCTCGGGGGGCGCATTGCTGTAGCGAACGGAGAGGCAGGCGGCGCCGTCTTTACGGTCGTCCTGCCGCTCAACTAGGCTGAAACCGCTGTGGACTCTCTGTTTTCAATGCAAGGGCGCAATGTGGGCACGGGCGCCAGGAAAAGCAAAAGCAGAAACGGCCGCATATTCCAGTTATGCGCATCAGGTGCAGAAGCGGACGGCATGTCGTTGTTCCTGTTTTGACTTCACCTTGTGTCCCCGCTCACCTCGCGCCCTTGCGTTGAATATGCGTGTATCATCACGGCATTCCTTTCGTCGGCTGCATTATCCCGCCAACGCGCCAAACCACCCCGCCCAGAGCGCCGGCAGGAAGAGTTCGAGCAGCAAGCCCGCAACGAGCAAGGCGGCCGCCAGCCAGCAGTAGCCGCCGGCGTGCGTCCGACTTCCGCCAGGGGCGCCGATCGCCCGTGAAGCCGGGCAGGGCGAAAAAGGGCAACAGCCCCACATAGCCTGCAATGCGCAGCAGGTACCACGGCTGCAGCCCCGCCATCATGCCTGCCAGCCCGCCAGCCGAATCCACGAGCGCAGCCGCCCCAAAGGCAAATTGGTTCACTGTGCGAACGAGGAACCAGACGCCCACGAGTCCGCCCGAGGCCAGCGAGCCAAGGGTGATGCCTGCCACCTCAAGCAAGTGCAGCAGCGGCTGCGAGAACCAAGACTGCGGCAGTATTCTGCCTGCGTAGAGCCAATTTAGCAGCGCTTCACGGTACAAAAACCCGCCGCCCACAGCCTTTTCGAGTGCGTTGGGCGCAATGAGCGTCAATACAAAGACAGTGACAATCTGCACGCCCACCCAGATGGCCAGCACAATTGCGGCAGGCCGCACACGGTCGCGCCGCAGCGGCACAAGCAGCATCAGCCAGAGGGCAGCCGTTTCCGCGAATGCCAGGAACCAGCGCGAGCCGAGCAGCGCAGGCAGTGCAGTAGCAAGCGCGGCGAAGAAGACAATTGCTACATAGTAAAGGGGGTCATCCAGCAGGTTGTAACCACGTCGCGGCTGGTTGTTCATTGTGCTTCCTCGGGATCCGGCGTCGCTACCGAGCCTCACAGTTCAGCATGAAGAACGCTGCGTGCTATGTGTTGCGGATACAAAAAGCGCCCGCCGAAGCGGGCGCTTTTGGATCGGATGCACCTGTTAGTTGGCTGCCGATTGATCCAGAAGCCACTGTGCCATGCCCTCAATTTCCTCGGTCGACATGCGGTCGGGGAAGTTCTGGGGCATGATACCCGCCACATAGCCCGGGACAATGAAGTCGTTCGGGTGCGTAATGCTGTTGATGACGTAGGTCAGCGCATCCTGGCCGGCGACCATGTTGGGCGCTTCCTCGTTGAGATTGCCCAGATTGGGGGCAATCGCGCCGCGGTTGCTCTCCGTCTGGTCCTGTTCAAGATTGTGGCAGCCCTGGCAGCCCATGGTGATGAAGAGCTCTTCAGGCGCGCGCACCTGGCCTTCCACAGCGCCTGCTGGGGCCGCCGTGACAGTGCCTGTAATCGTGGTGGTTTTGGCATTCTGAAAGGGCTGCCATGGGTCTTCGTCTGGCGTCTGCGTCAGGGCGTCAGCTTCCCAATTCATGACGAATGCGGTGACTGCCTGCACCTGGTCGTTGCGTAAGGGACCGCCGTAGTTCACACCCCATGTGGGCATCATCTGTGCCCACTGGCTGATGCTGTCGCTTGGTCGACCGGCACCACTGTGCCAGCGATGTAATCGTGCAGCGTACCGGCAAAGCCGACATCCGCAAGGCGCTGGGTGAAGAAGTAATTGCTGTGCAGGCGGGCGCTACGCCGGGCAACCCCTTGCCGTCAACACCGTGGCAACTGGTGCAGTTGTTGGCAAAGAGCTCGGCGCCTTTCTCGATCTCGCGACCGTTCCAGTTGCCGGTCTGCGCCTGCATGCGCGGCTCTTCAATGATGAAGGTGAAGCCGAAGAGCGCAAGCGTCAGCAGGAGCGCTGCGCCTCCCATAAGGATTTTGACGATGGGCGATTTTACATAGAGAAAACTG